>NZ_QEXM01000027.1:0-72500 GCF_004127445.1 Streptomyces alfalfae | reverse complement strand
CGCCACTAATCCACCCCGAAGGGCTTCATCGTTCGACTTGCATGTGTTAAGCACGCCGCCAGCGTTCGTCCTGAGCCAGGATCAAACTCTCCGTGAATGTTTTCCCGTTACCGGGATGAACACCACGAGAGCGGAACCAGGGAGAGGAATAATCCCCCCGGTTCACAGCGTCCTCGCTGTGCTGCCTGCACGGTCATGCCGTACAGGACTTTTTCAAAGGAACCTCAACTCACCGAAGTGAGTCGGGGTATCAACATATCTGGCGTTGACTTTTGGCACGCTGTTGAGTTCTCAAGGAACGGACGCTTCCTTTGTACTCACCCTTGCGGGCTTTCCTCCGGGCGCTTCCCTTCGGTGTTTCTTTTGTTCTTGCGTTTCCGACTCTATCAGACTCTTTCGTGTCCGATTTCCTCGGTGCCTTTCCGGTTCCCGCTCAGCCTTTCGGCTCTCGCGTTTCCCTTTCCGGCGGCTCCGACTCTATCAGATCCTTTCGGGCCTGATTCCCAGTCAGCGGGGGTTGTCCTCGCGGCTGTTGGGCCGTTCCGACGAGTGAGACTTTAGCGGAATCTCGGCTCCCGACCTAATCGGGGGCGTCCTCTCGAACGCCGATTCCTCATTTCGCAAATACGCAGGAAAACGAGCCGAAGGCGGATCCCTGGAAGGGAACGCGACGTCGATCGCTTGAATGGTTCTTGCGGAATGGCCGCCCGGGGACCGACCAGGAGTCGGAGCTCACGTCGGGCAACTCGGAGAACACTACGTATCCGCCCCGGGGAGTGTCAACCTCCTGCCACGGGGGCTCGATGGGGCTACGCTGACAGCCATGACAACGCATGCGTGCACCCAGCTGTGGTGGGCCGCCTGACGGCGGCCGTACACACGCATGTACCCAACGGCCGCCACCTCGGCGGCCGTTTTCGTTTCTCCTACCGGAGGACCCGGAGCCCGGCCCGCCCAGGTCGGCGGTCCTGCATCAGGAGGCGGAGAGATGACGAGGATCTTCAGCGGGGTCAAGCCGACGGGGCACCTGACCCTGGGGAACTACCTGGGCGCCGTACGGCAGTGGGCCGAGGTCGACCAGTACCGGGCGGAGTCGCTCTTCAGCGTCGTCGATCTGCACGCGCTGACGGTGGACCACGATCCCGGCCGCGTGCGGCGGCTCAGCAGGCAGGCCGCGACGCTGCTGCTCGCGTCGGGGATCGATCCGGAGCGGGCCGTGGTCTTCGTGCAGAGTCACGTGGACGAGCACGCCCGGCTCTCCTACCTCCTGGAGTGCGTCGCCACGGACGGCGAGATGCGGCGGATGATCCAGTACAAGGAGAAGTCCGTCCTCGAACGCGCCCGCGGCGGCAGCGTTCGGCTGTCGCTGCTCACCTATCCCGTGCTCATGGCGGCGGACATCCTCGCGTACGGGGCCGACGAGGTGCCGGTCGGTGACGACCAGACGCAGCACGTCGAGCTGACGCGGGACCTGGCGGAGCGGTTCAACCAGCGGTACGGGCAGACCTTCGTGGTGCCGCGCGCCACGCCGCCCAAGGTGGCGGCGCGGGTCATGGACCTCCAGGACCCGGCGTCGAAGATGGGCAAGTCCCATGAGTCCGGCGCCGGCATCGTCTATCTGCTGGACGAGCCCGAGGCCGTACGGAAGAAGGTCCTGCGGGCGGTCACGGACAGCGGCAGCGAGGTCCGGTACGACCGGGAGGCGCAGCCGGGGATCTCGAACCTGCTGGAGATCCTGGCCGCCTGCGAGGGCGGCGACCCCGAGGCGGTGAGCGGTGGCTACGCGTCGTACGGCGCGTTGAAGAAGGACACCGCCGACGCCGTGGTGGAGCTGCTCAGGCCCGTGCGGGAGCGGCACAAGGAGCTGGTCGCCGATCCCGCGTACGTGGAGGAGGTGTTGCGTCGGGGCGCCGAGCGGGCCAGGGAGATGGCCAGGCCCACGGTGGACGGCGCCTATCGGGCGATCGGGCTGCTGCCGCCGGCGCACGAGGCGCGGTAGGCGCGCGGGCCGGCGGCGAAGACCTCCGCGGTCAGTTGTTGCCCGAGGCCAGTTCCCGGCTGCGGTCCCTCGCCGCTTCCAGGGCGGCGATGAGGGCTGCTCGTACGCCGTGGTTCTCCAGTTCGCGGATGGCGTTGATGGTCGTGCCCGCGGGGGACGTGACGTTCTCGCGGAGCTTGACCGGGTGTTCGCCGCTGTCGCGGAGCATCACGGAGGCGCCGATCGCGGCCTGGACGATGAGGTCGTGGGCCTTGTCGCGGGGCAGGCCGAGGAGGATGCCCGCGTCGGTCATGGCCTCCACCAGGAAGTAGAAGTACGCGGGGCCCGAGCCGGACAGGGCCGTGCAGGCGTCCTGCTGGGTCTCGGGCACGCGGAGCGTCTTGCCGACGGCGCCGAAGATGGCCTCGGCGTGGGACAGGGCGTCGGCGGTGGCGTGGCTGCCGGCCGAGATGACGGACATGCCCTCGTCGACGAGCACCGGGGTGTTCGGCATGACGCGGACGACCGGGGTGTTCTCGGCGAGGCGCTCCTCGATGAACGCGGTGGTGATGCCGGCCGCGGCGCTGATGACGAGGCGGTCCGCGGTGACGTGCGGGGCGAGCTCGTCGAGCAGCTTCGCCATGTCCTGCGGCTTGCAGGCGAGGATGAGGGTGTCGGCCTGCTCGGCGGCGTCGGCGTTGCTGACGACGGTGACGCCGTAGCGGGTGCGGAGCTCGTCGGCGCGTTCCTGCCGCCGGGTGGTGACGAGGAGGTCGGCGGCGGCCCAGCCGCCGCGGATCATGCCGCTGAGCAGGGCTTCGCCGATCTTTCCGGTGCCGAGGACCGCGACCTTCTGGTTCCGGTGCCGGTTCTGCGGGCTCGGCTGGCTCGTCGTGCTCATGGGCGGGGCCTCCCGGGGTTGCGTCGTCCGGGGGTCATCCTCGCACCGGGGGCGTAGGGGAAGGGGAAGGTGTCCGGTGGGCGGACCCGGCCCGCCCGTTCAGCGCTTGCGCTTCTTGCGGGACGGGTTGCCCGTACGGCGCTGCGTGCGCTTCGCGTACCGCTCGCGCGCCTCCTCGTACTCCTCGCGGTGCAGGCCCTCGCCCGGGGCCTCGGTCAGGGAGCGGAAGAAGTAGGCGAGCAGGGCGCCGACGAAGCCGATCGTGAGCAGGCCGCGCATGGAGGCCTGGGACGCCGGGTCGTGGCGCTTGGTGAACCCCTCCCACGTGCGGCGGAAGGCGATGGCGCTGCAGATCGCGAACATCACGACGACGAGCAGGTTCACGAACGAGCCCACGGCGGTGATGGTCAGCCCCTCGTACGCGAAGCGCAGCACGAAGCAGCCCGCGGCCGCCGCGAGCAGGGACCCGGCGGCGAGGCCCGCGCGGCGCAGGCCGTAGCCGCCGTCGTGGGTGAGCCAGGTCGTCCCGAAGAAGCGGATCGGCTCCGGCTGCGGGCCGGGCGCGGCGCCGGCGCCGTCCGTGGCGGCGGTGGCGGGGCGTGACGTGCCGGGGCGGCCCGAGGGGCCGGGGCTGCCAGGGGTGCCAGGGGTTCCGGGTTCTTCGCTCACCGTTTGATTATCGCCCGGTCGGCGCGGGCGATGTCGCCGCCGGGCCCCGGGCACTCGCGGCCGGTGGCGCGAGGGTGGGACAGCCGGTGACACGGGGGTGGGGGCGCGCGGGTGCCGCGGGGGCGGTGGCGGTGCGCCGCGCCAGGGGATACGCGCCCTATTCGTCCCCCTCCTTGTCCTCCCGTACCCTCCGGCGACTAGTTTGGGCCAGGTAATCGAGCCAGTGAGACGCAGCGGGGAAGCACGGGGGAGGTCTGGACATGTCGCTCCGTGGAGGAGACCCGGAGGAGATCGGCGGGTATCCGCTGGAGGCGCGGCTCGGTTCGGGCGGCATGGGCACCGTCTTCCTGGGCCGTTCGGCCTCCGGGCGGCCCGTGGCGATCAAGCTGATCCACCAGCAGTTCGCGGACGACGACGAGTTCCGCATCCGCTTCCGGCAGGAGGTGGCCGCGGCCCGGCGGGTCAGCGGCGCCTTCACCGCGGCCGTGATCGACGCCGATCCCGAGGCGGCGCACCCGTGGATGGCCACCACGTTCATCGAGGGCCCCACGCTCGCCCAGCGCATCGCCGAGCAGGGCCCGATCGGCGGCGCCGAGCTGCGCAGGCTGGCCATCGGGCTCACCGAGGCCCTGCGCGACATCCACCGGGCCGGTGTCGTGCACCGGGACCTCAAGCCGTCCAACGTGGTCCTCTCGCCCGAGGGTCCCCGCGTCATCGACTTCGGCATCTCCCGTGCGGCGGACCAGCAGACGCTGACGATGACGGGGCGGGTGATCGGTACGCCGCCCTTCATGTCGCCGGAGCAGTTGCAGGCTCCGCGCGGCGTGGGTCCGCGCTCCGACGTGTTCTCGCTCGGCACGCTGCTCGTGTACGCGGCGACCGGGCAGGGGCCTTTCGACGCCGACAGTCCGTACATGACGGCGTATCAGGTGGTGCACGAGGCCCCGTCCCTCGGCGCGGTGCCGGACGCGCTGCGGCGGGTGGTCGAGCCGTGCCTCGCCAAGGACCCCGACGAGCGCCCCTCCGCGGACGACCTCCTCGTGCGGCTGCGGGACCTGCCCACCGACCTCGGGGGCGTCTCGGCGGTGGGTGCGGACGCGCGGTGCACCCGCGAGACGGACACCCAGCACCACCTGGTCACGGACGACACCCCCGTGCCCGCTCCCCTCGCCTCCCCCGCCGCCGACGAGGCCTCCGAACACGCCCCGCGCCGCCCGCGCCGCCGTCTGCGTTCCGTGCTCGCCGCGGTCGTCGCCGTCGCCGTGATCGGGGGCGGGGCCGCGCTGATGCGGACCGGGGACTCCGGCGCGGACGAGGGCGGGCGCACCGTGGCGGCGGCGAACAAGGCCCCGCTGCCCGAGGGGTTCCGGCCGTGGCGCGAGTCGGTGGCGGGCGGCCGTGCGGACATCCCGGACGAGCTGCGCTGCGTGGCCCGGGGTGACGCGCTCTTCTGCGGGGGCGGCGGGGTCGTCGCCACCCGGATCAGGGCCGCCGACGGTTCCCGGGTCTGGACGGAGAAGAGTCCGGGCGTCCCGGCGCAGGGCGTGCACCTGGTGGGCGTGAGCGGTGACACCGTGCTCGGCTACCGCATCGGCACCGAGGAGCAGCCGGACAGTTCCGCCACCGAGGTGGTCGCCCTGGACGCGGACAAGGGCCGGGAGCTCTGGTCGGCCCCGTCCGGCGCCCAGTCGACGAGCGTGACCGGGCGTACGCGGGACGCCGTCGTCCTCGGTTCCACGGTCGTGACGGTCGACGCGGCGAACTCCCGCTTCGAGGCGCGGCAGGCGCGCAGCGGCCGGGTGCTGTGGCGCACGCCGTTCCCGGCGGGCTCGAAGTGCGCCCCGGTCCCCGCGGGCAAGCGGCTGTACGCGATGTGCGCGCCGGCCTCCGAGGTGGCGTCGACCGAGGTCCGCCACCCCGTGCTGCGCGAGGCCGGTTTGGCTTCGGGGCGCCTGGGCGAGGCCGTCGCCGTCAAGGGGCCCGCCGTGCCGGCCGGTACCGCGGACGGCGGCCTCGTCCTGCTGCGCGAGCGCCGTGAGGGGCCCGCCCTGCTCGGCTACGACGGAGTGGCGCGGGTGGACCCGGCCTCGCGCGAGGTCTCGTACGCGCGGCTGCCCCGGACCTTCGACGGGACGGCCGGGATGGCGGGCGGCACCCTCTACCTCACCGCGCCCACCGGTCTGGTCACCGCGCTCGACCCGGTGACCGGCAAGAAGAAGTGGTCACGTCAGACGGCGGTCGAGGGGGCCTCGGGGCCGGCGCCGGACGGTGCGGGGACGCTGTACTTCAGCTCGGCCAGCGGCCGGGTCGCCGCGCTCGCCGCCCGTACGGGCAAGCCGCTGTTCACCACGGACCCCCGGGCGGACGGTCTGGCCGGGGAAGTGAACGCCGCGCCGCGGGTGACCGTCATGGGGCGCGTGGTCGTCGTGGCCGCCGCCAGGAACACGGTGTTCGCCTTCGACGCGACGAAGCCGCCGCGGACCGGCTGAGGGTCCTTCCACGGCGGCTTCCGCGCGGGAACCGCTCAGCAGTGGGGCGCCACGTACCCCGTGCTGCCCGTGCGCACGTACGTGTCCGAGACCCAGCGGCCGCTGCCGATCCGGTCCCAGAGCTTCGAGGTGCCGCCGGGCCCGGTGATGGTCTCGCCCGCCTTCTGGCACTGGATGGTGACGCGTGCGCCCGCGCTGAGCCGGCCCACCTTGGCGTACGACGTGCCGGGGCCCGAGCGGACGTTGACCGACGCGATGACCGCGTAGGTCCTGGCGGCGGTGGCCACGGCCTCGGCGGTCGCCCCGACGTCCTCGGGAACCTCTGGCGTGATGACGTTCTCGCTCACAGTGCTCTCCCCCGTAAACGGCGGCGCGGGCCGCCCCTGGTGTCTTCCTCACACCAAGGACGCACCCGCGCCCCGAAACGTTCCGGAGGTCGTCGGACCCGTCCGGAGCCCGTGTCAGCCGAGCTTCGACACGTCCCTGACCGCGCCCTTGTCCGCGCTCGTGGCCATCGCGGCGTACGCGCGCAGGGCGGCGGAGACCTTGCGCTCGCGGTCCTTGGGCGCGTACACGCCGTTCAGGGCCTCGCGGCGGGCGGCCAGTTCCTCGTCGGTGACGAGGAGTTCGATCGAGCGGGCCGGGATGTCGATGCGGATGCGGTCGCCGTCCTCGACCAGCGCGATCGTGCCGCCGGCCGCCGCCTCGGGGGAGGCGTGGCCGATCGAGAGGCCCGAGGTGCCGCCGGAGAAGCGGCCGTCGGTGACCAGGGCGCAGGTCTTGCCGAGGCCGCGGCCCTTCAGGAAGGACGTGGGGTAGAGCATCTCCTGCATGCCGGGGCCGCCCTTGGGGCCCTCGTAGCGGATGACCACCACGTCGCCGTCCTTGACGGCCTTGTTCAGGATCTTCTCGACGGCCTCCTCCTGCGAGTCGCAGACGACCGCGGGGCCCTCGAAGGTCCAGATCGACTCGTCGACGCCGGCGGTCTTCACGACGCAGCCGTCCACGGCGATGTTGCCCTTGAGGACGCCGAGTCCGCCGTCCTTGGAGTAGGCGTGCGCGACGTCGCGGATGCAGCCGCCCGCGGCGTCGGTGTCGAGGGTGTCCCAGCGCTCGGACTGCGAGAAGGCCTCGGCGGAGCGCTTGCAGCCGGGGGCCGCGTGCCACAGCTCAAGGGCCTCGTCGGAGGCGGAGCCCGAGCGGATGTCCCAGGTGTCCAGCCACTCCTTGATGGAGGGCGAGTGGACGGTGTGCACGTCCTCGTTGAGGAGGCCGCCGCGGTACAGCTCGCCGAGGAGCGCGGGGATGCCGCCCGCGCGGTGCACGTCCTCCATGTAGTACGTGGTGGTGGGCGCGGCGTTGGGGGCGACCTTGGCCAGGCACGGGACGCGGCGCGAGACGGCGTCGATGTCGGACAGGTCGTAGTCGACCTCGGCCTCGCGGGCGGCGGCGAGCAGGTGCAGGATCGTGTTGGTGGAGCCGCCCATGGCGATGTCGAGGGCCATGGCGTTCTCGAAGGCGGCGTGGGTGGCGATGCTGCGCGGCAGGACGGAGGCGTCGTCGCCGTCGTAGTACCGCTTGGTGATGTCCACGACCGTGGCGCCCGCGCGCTCGTACAGCTCCTTGCGGGCGGTGTGCGTGGCGAGGACCGAGCCGTTGCCCGGCAGGGACAGGCCGATGGCCTCGGTCAGGCAGTTCATCGAGTTGGCGGTGAACATGCCGGAACAGGAGCCGCAGGTCGGGCAGGCGTTCTCCTCGATGCGGAGGATGTCCTCGTCCGAGATGTTCTCGTTCACCGCGTCGCTGATCGCGTTGACCAGGTCGAGCTTGCGGACCGTGCCGTCGACGAGCGTGGCCTTGCCGGCCTCCATCGGGCCGCCGGAGACGAAGACCGTCGGGATGTTGAGGCGCAGGGCGGCCATCAGCATGCCGGGGGTGATCTTGTCGCAGTTGGAGATGCAGATCAGGGCGTCGGCGCAGTGGGCCTCCACCATGTACTCCACCGAGTCCGCGATCAGGTCGCGCGAGGGCAGGGAGTACAGCATGCCGCCGTGGCCCATGGCGATGCCGTCGTCGACGGCGATCGTGTTGAACTCGCGCGGGATGCCGCCCGCCGCGCTGATCGCCTCGGAGACGATGCGGCCGACCGGCTGCAGGTGGGTGTGGCCGGGCACGAACTCCGTGAAGGAGTTGGCCACGGCGATGATCGGCTTCCGCCCGATGTCGGCCCCGGGTACACCGGAGGCGCGCATAAGGGCGCGGGCGCCCGCCATGTTGCGGCCGTGGGTGACAGTGCGGGACCTGAGTTCGGGCATCGTCGCTCGCTCCTTCAGGAAATCGGCGGTCTACGGAGAGACGGGACTGCTGTCGAGCGTACGCCGCGCCTCCACGATCCGGACAAGCTGTCCGGATGCCGGGACGGCCGTCTCGGTGGGCGGAGGCGCCACGGGCGTCGCGTCCGGGGAGGGCCCCTGGCGGCGCGGGGCGGCGCCCCGGGTCAGGGGCGCTTCGCGCCGACCGCGGAGGCGAGGTGCAGCCGCGTGAAGGCGAGCGCCTCGGCGAGGTCGGCCTCGCGCTCGGCGCCCGACATCGCGCGGCGGGTGTTGACCTCGATGACGACGTGCCCGTCGAAGCCGGTGGTGGCCAGGCGTTCGAGCAGTTCGGCGCACGGCTGCGTGCCGCGGCCCGGCACCAGGTGCTCGTCCTTGGCCGAGCCCCTGCCGTCGGCGAGGTGGACGTGACCGAGCCGGTCGCCCATGCGGTCGACCATGTCCAGGGCGTCGGTGCGGGCGGTGGCGGTGTGCGAGAGGTCGACCGTGAAGTGGCGGTAGTCGTCCTTGGTGACGTCCCAGTCGGGGGCGTACGCCAGCATCTCGCGGTCCCGGTAGCGCCACGGGTACATGTTCTCGACGGCGAAGCGCACGTCGGTCTCGTCGGCCATCCGCCAGATTCCGTCGACGAAGTCGCGCGCGTACTGCCGCTGCCAGCGGAAGGGCGGGTGCACGACGACCGTGGAGGCGTCGAGCTTCTCCGCGGCGGCCTTCGCGCGCTGGAGCTTGACCCAGGGGTCGGTGGACCAGACGCGCTGGGTGATCAGCAGGCAGGGCGCGTGGACGGCGAGGATCGGGATCCGGTGGTAGTCGCTCAGCCGGCGCAGGGCCTCGATGTCCTGGCTGACGGGGTCGGTCCAGACCATGACCTCGACGCCGTCGTAGCCGAGGCGCGCGGCGATCTCGAAGGCCGTCGCCGTCGACTCCGGATAGACCGAGGCCGTCGACAGGGCGACCTTCGCATCCGGGACGCGCACCACTGGTTCTGCCACGCAAGACAGGGTACGGGCCGTGCCGGGGAGCCGGGGAGGTGGCCTCACGCCGCTCCGCGCGAGGGCCCCGTCCCGCGCCGCACGGCGCTCACCCCGCCCGCCCGTTCAGGACGGCGGGAGGTGGTCGAGCCTGCGCAGGATCACGCCCTCGCGCAGCGCCCAGGGGCAGATCTCCACGTTCTCGACCCCGAAGAGGTCCATGGCGCCCTCCGCGACGAGCGCTCCGGCGAGGAGCTGGTTGGCCCGCCCCTCGGAGACGCCGGGCAGCTCCGCGCGCTCCCGCGTGGTCATCGCGGCGAGCCGCGGAACCCAGTCCTCCAGGGACTTCCGCTTCAGCTCGCGCTGTATGTAGAGACCCTCGGCGGAGCGGGCGGCGCCCGCGAGCCTGGCGAGCTGCTTGAACGTCTTCGAGGTGGCCACGATGTGGTCGGGGGCCCCGAAGCGGGCGAACTCGCCCACCGTGCGGGCGATCGAGGCGCGTACGTGCCGGCGCAGCGCCTTCACGTCCGCCGGGTCCGGCGGGTCGGCGGGCAGCCAGCCCGCGGTGAGGCGCCCGGCGCCCAGGGGCAGGCTGACCGCGGCGTCCGGCTCCTCGTCGATGCCGTACGCGATCTCCAGGGAGCCGCCGCCGATGTCGAGGACCAGGAGCTTGCCCGCGGACCAGCCGAACCAGCGGCGGGCGGCCAGGAAGGTGAGCTTGGCCTCCTCCTCGCCGGACAGCACCGTGAGGTCGACGCCGGTCTCGTCCCTGACCCGGGCGAGGACCTCGTCGGCGTTGGTGGCCTCGCGCACCGCGGAGGTGGCGAACGGCAGCACCTCTTCCACGCCCTTGTCCTCGGCGGCCTCCACCGCCTCGCGCACGATGGCCGTCAGACGGTCCACCCCCTCGGGCCCGATCGCCCCGGAGGGATCGAGGAGTTGGGCCAGGCGCAGATCGGCCTTGTGCGAGTGCGCGGGCAGCGGGCGCGCGCCGGGGTGGGCGTCGACCACGAGCAGATGCACCGTGTTCGACCCCACGTCGAGGACACCGAGTCTCATGTACGGAACGCTACGCCGAGTGGGCCGCCCGCCTGGCTCCGGGCGGCCCACCGCACGCATACCCTGGAGACGTGCCAAAGACGAAAAAGACGAAGGCCGACAAATCGAAGCCGGCGAAGTCGTCGCCCGAGGCCCATGAGGCGTTGAAGAAGGGGAAGCGGGAGAAGGTGGTGGGAAGGCCGGAGAAGACCGAGAAGGTGGGAAAGTCCGGGAAGCCGGCGAGGACCGGGAAGGCGGAACCCGACGAGAAGGGCCTGGACTTCGCCCGCTCCTGGGTGGAGTTCCCTGATCCCGCGGACGACGAGCAGGTCTTCCGCTGCGATCTGACATGGCTGACCTCTCGCTGGAACTGCATCTTCGGCAGCGGCTGCCAGGGCATCAAGGAAGGCCGTGCCGACGACGGCTGCTGCACGCTGGGTGCCCATTTCTCGGACGATGACGACGAGAAGCGCGTCGCCGGTCACGTCGAGCGGCTCACCCCCGACATCTGGCAGCACCACGACATCGGCAGGGAGACCGGCTGGGTCTCCACGGACGAGGACGGCGACCGCCAGACCCGCCCGTACAACGGCTCCTGCATCTTCCAGAACCGCCCCGGCTTCGCGGGCGGCGCCGGCTGCTCGCTGCACATCCTGGCGCTGCGCGAGGGCCGCGAGCCCCTGGAGACCAAACCGGACGTCTGCTGGCAGCTGCCGGTGCGCAGGACGTACGAGTGGATCGACCGGCCCGACGACACCCGCGTCCTCCAGGTGTCGATCGGGGAGTACGACCGGCGCGGCTGGGGCCCCGGCGGCCACGACCTGCACTGGTGGTGCACCTCGGCGACGTCGGCGCACGGCGCGGGCGACCCGGTGTACGTCACCTACCGGCCCGAGCTGATCGAGCTGATGGGCAAGGAGGGCTACGACCGGCTCGTGGAGCTCTGCGAGGAGCGCCTCGCCTCCCGGCTGCCGCTCCTCGCCCCGCACCCCGCCGACCCCGCGTAACACCCGCCCCCCGGCGCCTGGCCGGTCAGCCCGGGCTCGTCCCGCCGTCCGTGGGCGTCGAAGGGCCGGGGTACGACGGTGTGGACGACGGTTCCGTGGGCGTCGGCGTGGGGGCGGGGTCCGACGGGCCGGGGCCGGTGGGCCTCGGGGTCGGGTCGGGGTCCGGGGCCGAGGGCCCGGGGTCGGTCGGGCGCGGGCCGGTGGGGTCCGGTCCCGGGCCCGGGGTCTGCGGCGGACGCCCCCGGCCGTGCCCGTCGATCGAGACGACCGCGCCGGAGGGGGCGACGGAGACCTGTGCGCGCCAGGGGCCCGACGGCTCGCGGCGATGGTCCACGTACACCCGCAGAGTGATCGATTCGCCTGGGGACAGCGTGCCCGACGAGCGGTTCAGATAGAGCCACGAGGCGTTCACGCCCGCCGACCAGTCGACCGGGGCGCTCCCCGACGCCGTCAGCGTGATCAGGGTGACGTCGCCGCTCGTCCCGGCCGCCACGGTGAGACGCCCCGGGCCCGTCGACGCGCCGCCGTCGCTGATGACCTCCACGGAGACGTCGGGCGACCTGCCGCCCGCGGTGAAGCGCGGCCCCGGGCCGTTGCGGGCGTTGCCCGCGTTCTCATAGCCGTCGCCCGCGTGGTCGCTGCCGAGGCCTCCGGCGCCGTCGTCCTCGCTCGCGGTGACCGAACCCCCGTCGTGGCCCTCGCCGGTGAGCGGGCCGCGGTAGGCCGCCCAGAGCGCCAGCACGGGGGCGGCCACCACCGTGGCGACGACGGTCGTGGTGACGGCACGCGCGCGGAGCCGGTCCCTGCGGGCCGCGTGGTCCTTGGGGTCCATCGGGAAACCGCGCCGGTCATAGCGGGGGTGGGCGCTGCGGGGGCCGTGCGCCATCGCGTGGCGCAGGGCGGCTCTCGGGGCCTTGGCCAGCGGGAGCGTGGCGGGGCTCACCGTCGTGCCCGGCCAGGTGCCCGCTCCGGCGCGCTCGGCGGTGCGGCGGCAGCGGGGGCAGTCGTCGACGTGCCGGACCAGTTCGCGGCGCAGGGCCGTGCCGAGCAGGAGCTGGTTGTCGCCGGTGAGGCGGGCCACGATGGGGCAGCTGCCGGTCTCCACCACGGCGAGGGCGGCGCGGGTGCGCTCCACCTCGCAGGCGGCGGAGGCCAGCAGCTCGCGGGCCTTCGCGGGGTCCATGCCGAGCACGGCGGCGACCTCGGCGGGGGTGAGCTGGTGGCGCACGGCCAGCTCCAGGGCCTCGCGCTGCTCGGGGGTGGTGCCGGCGGCCTCCGGCCACGCGAGCCTGGCCAGTTCGCCGCGGCGCTCGCGCTCGGTCTCCTCGGACGTGGCGGGGTCGGCCGCCTCGGCGGGCTTTGCGGGGTCCGCCGACTTCGCGGGTTTCGCGGTCTTCGCCGTCTTCGCGGAGGGGTCGGCCGACTCGGGGGTGGGGCCCGCGGGCCGCGGCGCGTCCTTCGGGGCGCGGGCGCCGCCCGAGGCGTGGGCGGCGTGGCGGCTGCGCCGGGCCTCGGCGAGCCTGCGCAGGCAGACCCAGCGCGCCAGCGCGTAGAGCCAGGCCTTCAGCTCGCCGTCGGACGCCGGTCCGCGCGAACCCCTGCGCTCGGCGATGTGGAGGACGTCGCTCAGGGCCGCGGTCGCCGCGTCGTGGTCGCACAGGACGGACAGGCAGTAGGTGAACAGGCCGTCCAGGCAGGGTTCATAGCGCCCGTGCGGGGTGGTCCGGGGCGCCTGGCGGGGCGCCCCCCGCTTGCGCGCGTCGCGGTGCGCCCGATGCGCGCCGGTTGTCTTCACTGGGGATTCCGGCCTGCTGCTCGTCACCGTGCGAAGGTAGGCGGATGATGCAGGCCCCTTCCGCCCTCTTGAGCGTATTCAACCCTTACGGGTGAACCAATCCCTCGAAAGGGGACAGGAACCCCTCATTCCGCGGACGGGGCACCGGCCGTGGAGGGGCGACGGTCCTCGGAAGCGGCGTTGTCAGTGGGCTCCGCTACGGTTCCGACCATGGCTGCCCGTACGAAATCCACCAAGGACCGTCCGTCCTACCGCTGCACCGAGTGCGGCTGGCAGACGGCCAAGTGGCTCGGCCGCTGCCCCGAATGCCAGGCCTGGGGCACGGTCGAGGAGTACGGCGCGCCCGCCGTCCGCACCACCGCCCCCGGCCGCGTCACCTCGTCCGCCGTCCCGATCGGCGAGGTGGACGGCCGCCAGGCCACCGCGCGCTCGACCGGCGTGCCCGAGCTGGACCGCGTGCTCGGCGGCGGCCTGGTCCCCGGCGCCGTGGTGCTGCTCGCGGGCGAGCCGGGCGTCGGCAAGTCCACGCTGCTCCTCGACGTCGCGGCGAAGGCGGCGAGCGACGCCCACCGCACGCTCTATGTGACGGGCGAGGAGTCGGCGAGCCAGGTGCGGCTGCGGGCCGACCGCATCGGCGCCATCGACGACCACCTCTTCCTGGCGGCGGAGACGGATCTCGCCGCCGTCCTCGGCCACTTGGACGCCGTCAAGCCCTCGCTGCTCGTCCTCGACTCGGTGCAGACCGTCGCCTCCCCCGAGATCGACGGGGCGCCGGGCGGCATGGCGCAGGTCCGCGAGGTCGCGGGCGCCCTGATCCGCGCCTCCAAGGAGCGCGGCATGTCCACCCTCCTGGTCGGCCACGTCACCAAGGACGGCGCGATCGCGGGGCCCCGCCTCCTGGAGCACCTCGTCGACGTGGTCCTGCAGTTCGAGGGCGACCGGCACGCACGCCTCCGCCTGGTCCGCGGCGTCAAGAACCGGTACGGCACGACGGACGAGGTCGGCTGCTTCGAGCTGCACGACGAGGGCATCACCGGCCTCGCCGACCCCAGCGGGCTCTTCCTCACCCGCCGCGCCGAGCCCGTCCCGGGCACCTGCCTCACCGTCACCCTGGAGGGCCGCCGCCCCCTGGTCGCCGAGGTCCAGGCGCTCACCGTCGACTCGCAGATCCCGAGCCCCCGGCGCACCACCTCCGGCCTGGAGACCTCCCGTGTCTCGATGATGCTGGCCGTCCTGGAGCAGCGCGGCCGGATCACCGCCCTCGGCAAGCGCGACATCTACAGCGCGACGGTCGGCGGCGTGAAGCTCTCCGAGCCCGCCGCCGACCTCGCCGTGGCCCTGGCCCTGGCCAGCGCCGCGAGTGACACCCCGCTGCCGAAGAACCTCGTCGCGATCGGCGAGGTGGGCCTGGCGGGCGAGGTCAGACGGGTAACGGGGGTGCAGCGCAGACTGTCGGAGGCGCACCGCCTGGGCTTCACGCACGCGCTCGTGCCCGCCGATCCGGGGCGGGTCCCGCCCGGTATGAAGGTCATCGAAGTCGCCGACATGGGGGACGCGCTGCGGGTCCTGCCGAGGTCGCGTCGCCGAGAGGCCCCACGGGAGGAGGAAGAGCGCCGGTAGACTTTGCCCTGGTCTCGCCCACCCGTACGAAGTCAGGTGTACGGAAGAGGCTTGGACAACCTGCGACCGAGGGAGTGCAGTGGCAGCCAACGACCGGGCAACGAGTCCCGGCAAGCCCGGCGGAAGCTCCGCTGCCGATGGGCTGATGCGCGCCTCCCTGAGCGCCGTCGCCCCCGGCACGGCCCTGCGTGACGGCCTCGAACGCATCCTGCGCGGCAACACCGGCGGTCTGATCGTCCTGGGCTGGGACAAGACCGTGGAGTCGATGTGCACCGGCGGATTCATCCTGGACGTCGAGTTCACCGCGACGCGCCTGCGTGAGCTGTGCAAGCTCGACGGCGGCATCGTCCTCGACAAGGACATCACCAAGATCCTGCGGGCCGGCGTGCAGCTCGTGCCCGACCCGACCATCCCCACCGAGGAGACGGGCACCCGGCACCGCACGGCGGACCGCGTCTCCAAGCAGGTCGGCTTCCCCGTCGTCTCGGTCTCGCAGTCCATGCGCCTGATCGCGCTGTACGTGGACGGCCAGCGCCGCGTCCTCGAGGACTCCGCGGCGATCCTCTCCCGCGCCAACCAGGCCCTGGCGACCCTGGAGCGGTACAAGCTCCGGCTCGACGAGGTCGCGGGCACGCTCTCCGCCCTGGAGATCGAGGACCTGGTGACCGTGCGGGACGTCACGGCGGTCGCGCAGCGCCTGGAGATGGTGCGCCGCATCGCCACCGAGATCGCCGAGTACGTGGTCGAGCTGGGCACGGACGGCCGCCTCCTCGCCCTCCAGCTCGACGAGTTGATCGCGGGCGTGGAGCCCGAGCGCGAGCTGGTCGTCAGGGACTATGTGCCCGAGCCCACCGCCAAACGCTCCCGCACGGTGGACGAGGCCCTCTCGGAGCTGGACTCGCTGTCCCACGCGGAGCTGCTCGAACTCTCCACCGTGGCCCGCGCCCTGGGGTACACGGGCTCCCCCGAGACCCTGGACTCCGCGGTCTCCCCGCGCGGCTTCCGCCTGCTTGCCAAGGTCCCGCGGCTCCCCGGAGCCATCATCGACCGCCTGGTCGAGCACTTCGGCGGCCTGCAGAAGCTGCTCGCCGCCAGCGTGGACGACCTCCAGACCGTGGACGGCGTCGGCGAGGCCCGCGCCCGCAGCGTCCGCGAGGGCCTCTCGCGCCTGGCGGAGTCCTCCATCCTGGAGCGGTACGTCTAGCCCCGTCAGGGCGGCGCGTCCGGCCTCCGGGACGGCGCGCCCGGCCTTCCGGGCGGGTGAGCGGGCGGGCCCGCGCGCCCGCCGCCGCCACCGCTGCCGTCAGTCCTTCTCCAGGACGAACGACGCCTGTGCCGTGCCCAGTCCGGGGGCCTTGGCCTCGACCAGGTAGGTGCCGGGCGCGGCCTTCTTCGCCGGGGACGTGGCGCACTTCTCGGTGCTGGCCCTGCGGTCCCACTCCACGGTGTGCGTGACGCGGCCGTCGGCCGGCACCCGGAGCAGCAGGCTGCCGCTGCCCGCGGGGCAGTCGTCCGAGGACCAGAACGTGTCGTCACCCTCGGCCTGAGCGATCGTCAGGACCGTGCCCTTGCCGCCGAGATCGACCTTGCAGGCCTTGCCGCCGTCGTTCTCCGCGATCAGCTCGAACGTGGGCTTCTCGTCGATCTCGTACGTGTTGCGGACGCTGCGGACCTTCAACTTGACGTCGCCCTTGACGCAGTTGGGCAGCCGCGTGCCCGCGGGGAGCCGGTCGCCCGAGCCGCCGCCGCCCTTGGCGTCGTCCCCCGAGCCGATGCCGGAGCCCGCCGATCCGCCCGCGTCCGACCCTCCGGAGCCGCCGGAACCGCCCGACCCGCCCGAACCGGAACCGGAGCCGCCGCCCGGGCCGTCGCCCGACTCGTCGCGCCCGCCCGGGTGTTGGCTGATCGCCGGCCCGGACTGCGAGGGGCCCGGAGTGATGGACGTGGCGGGTCCGTTCTCGCCGGGCCCGTTGGCGCCGTTCTTCCCGCCGCCGCCACCCATGGTGACGATCCAGACGACAAGTAGCACCAATAGGCCGATTACGGACAGCAGAACGGCCCTCCGACGCCAGTAGATGGTGGAGGGAAGCGGCCCGACCGGATTGCGCAGAGATCCCACGCCCAAACCTTACGAGAGAACCGGCCCTTCTCCCGCCCCACCCGCCGTCCGGAGCGACAAAGTTTGTTGGATCATCATTCTGGTTCCGGTATGGAGTGCCGTTTCCGGCGACGAGGTGCCGTTTTCGGGACGCGGTGCCGGTTCCGGGACGTGGTACCTGTCGCAATCCGTCCGAACCCCCCTGGACCCTGTCGACCGTCGGGGGTGGGCACGGGTCGATCGCCGGATGCGGGCGGTCGGAGCCCCTCCGTAGCGTCCATCATCATGGAGACCATGGACGACGACCTCTACCGCGACACACTCGACTTCGCCCACGACACGCCGTCGTGGTTCCAGCACCTGGCGGAGGTGTGGACGGAGCTCGGGCTGCTGCTCTTCGGCGTGCTCTTCATCGTCGCGTGGTGGCGGGCCCGGCGGGGTGACCCCCGCGCTCTGGCGATAGCCGTGCTCGCCCCCCTCGCGACCGCGGTGGCGTACGTGTGCAGTGAGGCGCTCAAGTCCGTGATCGACGAGGAGCGGCCCTGCCGGGCGGTGTCCGGCGCGATGAAGCCGCTGGTCGAGTGCCCCGCCTACGGCGACTGGTCGTTCCCCAGCAACCACTCGACGATCGCGGGCGCCGCCGCCATCGGCCTCGTGCTCGCCTGGCCGCGCATCGCGGCCCTGACGGTCCCGATGGCGGTGCTCATGGCCGCCTCGCGGGTGTTCGTCGGCGTCCACTACCCGCATGACGTGGCGGTCGGCCTCGTCTTCGGCGCGGTGGTCACGTACGCGGTCGTACGGCTCACCACGCGTCCGGTGGCGCGGGTCGCGCAGTCGATGCGGGGGTCGTCCACGTCGGTCGTGCAGTGGTTCGCGGGCCCCGGCCCGGCGCTCGCCCCGTCCCCCGCCGCCGACCCGGCGGCGTACGACAACCCGACGATGACGTTCCGCCGCCACGAGGCGCGGGGCCAGGAGCCGTACGGCCACGGCCGGCCCGGTCAGCAGAGCCGGCCCGACCGGAGCGCGTACGGCCGGGCCCCGCAGCAGCGGGGCCGGCACGGCCAGGACCCGCGGGCACAGGACTCGTACGGCCAGGACCCGCAGGCGCACGGTCCGTACGGACAGGACCCGCGCAACCAAGACCCGCGCAACCAAGACCCGCGCAGCCAGGACCCGTACGGACAGGACCCGTACGGACAGGATCCGCAGGCACACGGTTCGCACGGCCAGGACCCCTACGGCCGCGGCTCCTACGGCTACGGCTCCCACGGTGACGGTCCGCACGGTCACGAGCCGCAGGCCCCCGGTTCGCAGCGCCGCTGACCGCGGTGTCCCCCGGGGCCTCAGTCCCGGGGGACGAGGTCGGCTTCGTACGCGACGATCGCCGCCAGAACGCGGTTCCTGACGCCGAGGCGTTCCAGGACCGCGCTCACGTACGCCTTGACCGTGCCCTCCACCAGATGGAGCCGGGCGGCGATCTCCGGGTTGGACAGGCCCGCCCCGACCAGGCCGAGGACCTCGCGCTCGCGCGGGGTGAGGGACTCGACGCGGGAGCGCGCGGCGGCCCCCCGGCCCATGCGGTGGGCCCCGAAGCCCTCGATGACGTGCCGGGCGACCTTGGGCGAGAGGAAGGCGGCGCCCTCGGCCACGGCCCGTACGCCCGCGATGAGTTCGCGCGGGTCGCCCGACTTCAGCAGGAAGCCGGTGGCTCCGCCGCCGAGCGCCCGGGAGACGTACGCGTCCTCGGAGAACGTCGTCAGCATGGCGACCGCGGTGCCCGGCGCCGTACGCGCGATCTCCTCGCCCGCGGCGAGGCCGTCGAGGCGCGGCATACGGATGTCGAGCAGCGCCACGTCGGGCCGGTGGGCCTGGGTCAGGGTGACCGCCTCGCGTCCGTCGGCGGCCTCCGCGACGACCTCGATGCCCTTGCCCGCGGCGAGGATGGCGCGGACGCCCGCGCGGATCATCGCCTCGTCGTCGGCCAGCAGGACCCGGATGGGCTCGTTCACGGCTTCCCTTCGTCAGTTCTCACGGCTTCTCCCGTCCCGCACCGGGATCACGGTCTTGTCCACGAGGCGGTCCGCGGCGTCCCCCGCCCTGCCGAAGCAGAGCCGGAAGTAGGGGACGGTGGAGAACAGTCTGGCCTCGGCCCGGTAGTAGACGCAGTCGGCGTCCGCGGGGGCCGGGCGCGGGGCGCGTTCCGCGGGCGGGTCCGCGGCGGTCCGGGACGGCAGGACGCGCTCGGCGTCCGCGCGCGCCTCGCCGATGCGCAGGCGTGCGAAGTCGGCGGGGTCGAGGACGGAGTGCGTCCGTGAGTACGCGTACCAGGCGAAGGCCCCGCCGACGAGCAGTACCCCGGTGGTGAGCGCGGCCCCGAAGGCGACGACGGTGCGGCGGCGTGCGTGCGCGAGGTGGGCGCCGGAGCGCGAGGGCCCGGGTGCGGCTCCCTTGACCGGCAACCGGGCGGTGACCCGGTGGCCCTGTCCGTACGGCCCCGCCTCGAAGGTGCCGCCCAGGTCCGTGACGCGGTCCCGCAGGCCGCGCAGTCCCGAGCCGCCGCGGGACGGCGGGGCGGGGGCGGCGGGGCGGCCGTTGGTGACCGTCACGGTCGTCGCCGAGGCGTCGCGGGTCACCTCCACGGCGACGGGGGCGCCGGGGGCGTGGCGGGCGGCGTTGGTCAGGGCTTCCTGGACGACGCGGTGGAGGGCGCGGGCGGTCGTGTCCTGCGGTGCGTCTTGGAGGGCGTCTTGGGGGGCGTCTCGGGCGGCGTCTGGCGACGGGTCCTGGGGTGCGCCCTGGGCGGCGCCCCGGGGGGACGTGCTGCCCGGCGTCCACTCGCCGCCCCCGTCCCCGTCTCCGTTCCCGTCCCCGTCATCCGGCGGTCCGTCGTCCGTGTAGCTGATCTCCAGGCCGGACTCGGCGGCGCGGGCCACGAGGTCGGCGACGCTCTCCCCGGCCGGGGCGAGCGGGGCCCGCTCGTCGCCCTCCTCGCGGAGCAGCCCGATGACGGCGTGCAGGCGGTCCGTGGCGTGCGAGGCGGCGGCGCGGAGCTCCGCGGCGGCCTCGCGATGCGGTGCGGGCAGGTCCGGGGCGACTTGGAGCGCGCCCGCGCGGACGGCGATCAGGCTCAGCTCGTGGCCGAGGTCGTCGTGCATGTCCTGGGCGATACGGGCCCGTTCGCGCAGCCTGGCCCGGTCGGCGACGATGCGCTGCTCGCGCTCCAGCTGCTCGGCGCGTGCCCAGCCGGCGGCGGCCAGTTCGCGGTTCTGGCGCCAGTAGCGGCCCGCGAGCCAGGGGAAGACCGCGCCGAAGAGCAGCGTGCCGATGAGGACGAGCCACTCGACCACGGGGTCGACGTCCCGTACGGCGATCTTGGCCGTGCCGATCAGGGCGACCGCCCCGAAGCCGAGCGCAGCGCGCCGGGGGCGGCCGGCCCCGCGGCCCATCAGCAGCGCGAACACCGTCAGGGCGGGGCCGTGGGAGAGGGTGAAGAGGGAGGGGGCGGTGGCCAGGCCGAGGGCCGCGGCGAGGAGGAACGCGAGGAGAGGGCTCGCCCGGCGGACGGCGACGGCTCCGGCGAGGACGGCGAGCGCGGTGAGCTGTTGCCGCGCGTCGGCCGGTTCGTTCATGCCGAGTCGGTCCACCGTCACCACGGGTGCGGCCAGCGCCACCCACAGCAGTGCGCTCCTGGTGCGTCTCTCCACGGCCCCGACGCTACTCGGCGTCGCCGCGCCGCCGCCCCTGCCGATCGTCAGGTCCTCGGTCACCGCCGCGCGGATTCCCGCCGGGGCCGCCCGCACATCCGCCCGCACACCCGTACGCCCATACGCCCGCCCCGCAGCACGACACCCGGATAAGACGAAAACCGCCGGCGCCGTGGCAGGATCGTTGGTGCCATGACTGCTCCCGCGAAGCCCTTGCCGCACAGCCCGAGCCCCGGGGACGCCCCCGGGTCCGCGGGCGACGCCCTGCACCGTCCCGTCATCGCATGGTTCGACGCGCACGCCCGTGATCTGCCGTGGCGGCGCGAGGACGCCGGCCCCTGGGGCGTGATGGTCAGCGAGTTCATGCTCCAGCAGACGCCGGTCAGCCGGGTCCTGCCGGTGTACGAGCAGTGGCTCGCCCGCTGGCCCCGCCCCGCCGACCTCGCCAAGGAGGCGCCGGGCGAGGCCGTCCGCGCCTGGGGGCGGCTCGGCTACCCGCGCCGCGCCCTGCGGCTGCACGGCGCGGCCGTCGCCATAACGGAGCGGCACGGCGGCGACGTCCCCACGGAGCACGCCCAGTTGCTGGCCCTGCCCGGCATCGGGGAGTACACGGCCGCCGCCGTGGCCTCGTTCGCGTACGGGCAGCGGCACGCCGTGCTCGACACGAACGTGCGCCGCGTCTTCGCGCGCGCCGTGACCGGCGTGCAGTACCCGCCGAACGCCACCACGGCCGCCGAGCGCAAGCTCGCCCGCGCCCTGCTGCCCGAGGAGGAGCACACCGCCTCCCGCTGGGCCGCCGCCTCGATGGAGCTCGGCGCCCTGGTCTGCACCGCGCGGAACGAGGCCTGTGAGCGCTGCCCGATCGCCGCGCAGTGCGCGTGGCTCGCGGCGGGCAAGCCCGCGCACGAGGGCCCGGCCCGCCGCGGCCAGACGTACGCGGGGACGGACCGCCAGGTGCGGGGCAAGCTGCTCGCCGTGCTCCGCGAGGCCGTGGCGCCCGTGCCGCAGGCCACGCTCGACCGGGTATGGGACGAGCCGGTGCAGCGGGCCCGCGCGCTGGACGGCCTGGTCGCCGACGGCCTCGTCGAGCCGCTGCGGGGCGGCCTGTACCGGCTGCCGCTGACCTGAGTTCTGAACCTGGGGGTGGCGGACGCCGCCGCCCTCGGAAACGCAGGTCCTTACGCCGCTCCTACGTCTGTTACACAACCTACGCACAGCCGTGCGTCCGCCGCTGGCTCGTCCGCACAACCTCGTGACAACGCCTCCGTACCTTCATATCCGTACCGCGAAGCAAGGACAGCGGTCGTCCATGGGAACGGAACGGAGGCGGTTTGAGATGGCGCACGGCGAGGTGCTCGAGTTCGAAGAGTACGTCCGCACTCGGCAGGATGCCCTGCTGCGCAGTGCCCGGCGCCTGGTCCCGGACCCCGTGGACGCCCAGGACCTCCTCCAGACCGCGCTCGTACGGACGTACGGCCGCTGGGAGGGCATAGCCGACAAGCGGCTCGCGGACGCCTATCTGCGCCGCGTCATGATCAATACGCGTACGGAGTGGTGGCGGGCGCGCAAGCTCGAAGAGGTGCCCACCGAGCAGCTGCCCGACGCGAGCGTGGAAGACTCGACCGACCAGCACGCGGACCGCGCGCTGCTGATGGACATCATGAAGGTGCTGGCTCCCAAGCAGCGCAGCGTGGTCGTGCTGCGACACTGGGAGCAGATGTCCACAGAAGAGACGGCTGCCGCACTCGGCATGTCGGCCGGAACGGTCAAGAGCACGCTGCACCGGGCGCTGGCGCGGCTCCGTCAGGAGCTGGAGAGCCGCGACCTGGACGCCCGCGCGCTCGAACGTGGGGAGCGGGAGCGTTGCGCGGCCTAGGCCCTGGGGCCAAGAGAAGTGTGAAGGCGGCGAGCACGGCGGTGACCGTGCTCGCCGCCGTCGGCCTTTTTTCCCTCGCCGCCTGCTCGACGGGCGGCTCCGGCGCACGGGACGAGGGCCCGGCCCACAGCGATCCCGTGGTGTCGTCGTCGCCGACCCCCTCCGCCTCGACCGGCCTGCCGAAGAAGAAGATCGACGCGGTGCGGCTCGTCAAGGACGACCCAAAGGTCAGCCCGGCCGTCAAACGGGACCTCAAGCCGTGCGCGGGGGAGACCTACCCGGTCGACGTCTCGTACGGGAATCTGACCGGAGGTTCGGCCTCCGATGTCGTCGTGAACGTCCTGACCTGCGCGGATGCCGTCGGTATCGGCAGTTACGTGTACCGCGCGCAAGGCGGCGGGTACGAGAACGTGTTCAAGGCCGAGGAGCCCGCGTCCGTCTACGCCGAGATCGACCGGGGCGACCTCGTCGTGACGAAGCAGCTCTACGAAAAGGGTGACGCGGTGGCCTACCCCTCCGGCGAGGAAGTGATCACGTACCGCTGGGCGTCGAACCACTTCAGCGAGTCGGAGCGCACGCGCAGCGACTTCAGCGGCGCGGTGGGCGCCGAGCCGACCCCACCGTCCGCCGACTGACCGACCCGGGTCGACACTACGTACGAGACGCATGACACGCACCGAGAAGGACTGAGAGCATCCGATGGCAGAGCAGACCCATGTCCTGTTCGTCGAGGACGACGACGTCATCCGCGAGGCCACCCAGCTCGCCCTGGAGCGCGACGGCTTCGCGGTGACCGCCATGCCCGACGGCCTCTCGGGCCTCGAGGCGTTCCGCGCCGACCGTCCTGACATCGCGCTGCTCGACGTGATGGTGCCGGGCCTCGACGGCGTCTCGCTCTGCCGCCGCATCCGCGACGAGTCGACCGTCCCGGTGATCATGCTGTCGGCGCGCGCCGACTCGATCGACGTCGTGCTGGGCCTGGAAGCGGGCGCCGACGACTACGTGACCAAGCCGTTCGACGGGGCCGTCCTGGTCGCCCGTATCCGCGCGGTCCTGCGCCGCTTCGGCCACGCGAGCGGCTCCGGCTCCTCGGGCGGCGCGGCCGACGCGGGCTCGGCGGCCGACGGGGGCGTGCTGCACTTCGGCGACCTGGAGATCGACACGGAGGGCATGGAGGTGCGCAGGGCCGGCGCCCCCGTCGGCCTCACGCCGACCGAGATGCGCCTCCTCCTGGAATTCTCCTCCGCGCCCGGCACGGTCCTCTCCCGCGACAAGCTCCTCGAACGGGTCTGGGACTACGGCTGGGGCGGCGACACCCGCGTCGTCGACGTCCACGTGCAGCGGCTGCGTACCAAGGTCGGCCAGGACCGCATCGAGACGGTGCGCGGCTTCGGCTACAAGCTCAAGGCGTGAGCGGCCGCGTGATCGACGACGCACGGCGGACCGACGCGGGACGCGGACTCGGGGGACACATATGAACGGGGCGCCCGGGGCGGGCCGGCGGTTCCGCACGGCGCTGCCCGCCGGCCTGCGCACCGGCGTGCGCTGGAAGATCAGCGCGGCCATCGCGCTGGTCGGCGCGCTGGTCGCGGTGGTCCTCAGCCTCGTCGTGCACAACGCGGCGCGCGTCTCGATGCTCGACAACGCGCGCGACGTGCAGGACGAGCGCATCCAGTTCGCCCTGCGCCTCTACTCCGCCTCCCAGCGGCAGACCCTCCAGTTCGGCACGAAGGTCGACGACCCCGCGCTCCCCGCCGAACTGCGGCAGAAGGTCCTCACGGGCCGCCGCGCCACGTTCGTCGAGGACAAGCCGGGCGGCGTGCCGGACATCTGGGCCGCCGTGCCGCTGGCCGACGGGCACGTCCTTTCGCTGCACTCGCGCTTCACCGACCGCAGCGCCACGGTCATGAAGGACCTCGACCAGGCCCTGCTCATCGGCTCGATCACGGTCGTCTTCGGCGGCTGCGCGCTCGGCGTGCTGATCGGCGGGCAGCTCTCGCGACGCCTGCGCAAGGCGGCGACGGCGGCGAGCGACGTCGCCCAGGGCCAGACGGACGTCAGCGTCCGTGACGCCATCGGCGGCGTGGTGCGGGACGAGACCGACGACCTGGCGAGCGCGGTCGACGCCATGGCCGACGCCCTCAAGCAGCGCCTGGAGGCCGAGCGCCGGGTGACCGCGGACATCGCGCACGAGCTGCGCACCCCGGTGACCGGCCTGCTCACCGCGGCCGAACTGCTGCCCCCCGGCCGGCCGAGCGAGCTGGTCAAGGACCGTGCGCAGGCCATGCGCACGCTGGTCGAGGACGTCCTCGAAGTGGCCCGCCTCGACTCGGCGGCGGAACGCGCCGAACTGCAGGACATCACCCTCGGCGAGTTCGTGAGCCGGCGCATGGCGGCGCTGACCACGGACGTGTCGGTGACGGTGGTGCACGAGTCCGAGGTGACCACCGACCCGCGCCGCCTGGAGCGCATCCTCGGCAACCTCGTCGCCAACGCGGCCAAGCACGGCAAGCCGCCGATCGAGGTGAGCGTCGAGGGCCGCGTGATCCGGGTGCGCGACCACGGCCCCGGCTTCCCCGAAGCCCTGCTGGCCGAGGGCCCGAGCCGCTTCCGCACCGGCAGCACCGACCGCGCGGGCCACGGCCACGGCCTGGGCCTGACGATCGCCGCGGGCCAGGCGCGCGTCCTGGGCGCCCGCCTCACGTTCCGCAACGTACGCCCGGCGGGCGCGCCCCCCGACGAACCGGCGGAAGGCGCGGTAGCGGTCCTCTGGCTCCCGGAACACGCCCCGACGAACACGGGCAGCTATCCGATGCTGAACCTCGCGGACATCAAGTAGCCGCTGGGGCGTATCGCCGAGTGCGGAAAAGTCCCGCCGGAACGCCCCCTTTGCGGGGATTCCGGCGGGACTTTTCTGCGACGCGCCCTTACTCAGCCACCGGCGGCGTCGAGCCGCGCAGCGGGACGTCCTTGACGAAGAGGGCCGCCAGCAGCGCCGCCAGACCGATCGCCGCGCCCAGGAGGAACGCGGAGTGCGTGCCCGAGGAGACCGCGTACTGGTACGCGTCGCGCACCGGCTCCGGCAGCTTCGCCAGACTGTCCGCGGTCAACTGCGCCGACTGCTCGGTGACCTCGCCGCCGACCGACCCGGCGCGCTCGGCCATCACGTCCTGGACCCGGCCGTTGAAGAGCGCGCCCATGATCGCCACGCCGAACGACGAGCCGAGCGTGCGGAAGAGCGTGGCCGAGGACGAGGCGACGCCCATGTCCCTCATGTCCACGCTGTTCTGCGCGACCAGCATCGTGGTCTGCATCAGGAAGCCCATGCCCGCGCCGACCACGGCCATGTAGAGGCCCGACGTGAGGCGGGACGTCTCCGTGTCCATCTGGGCCAGCAGGAAGAAGCCGCCGACCAGCAGGACGGTGCCGACGACCGGGAGGATCCTGTACTTGCCGGTGGCCGTGGTGTACCGGCCCGCGACCATCGAGACGACCATCATCGACAGCAGCATCGGCAGGAGCAGCAGCCCCGAGTTGGTCGCCGAAGCGCCCTGCACCGACTGCTGGTAGAGCGGCAGGAAGAGCATCGCGCCGAACATCACGAAGCCGGTGATGAAACCGACCACGGCCATCAGCGAGAAGTTGCGGCTGCGGAAGATGTGCAGCGGCATGATCGGCTCGGCGGCCTTCTTCTGCACGAGGACGAAGCCGATCAGGGCCACGACGCCGATCGCGACGAGCTCCATGATCATGGCCGAGCCCCAGGCGTACTCGGAGCCGCCCCAGGTGGTGACGAGCACGAGCGCGCTGATGCCGACGGTCAGCAGGGCCGCGCCCAGGTAGTCAATGCGTCCCTGCGCCTTCTTCTTCGGCAGGTGCAGGACGGCGGTCACCATGGCGAGGGCGACCGCGCCGAGCGGCAGGTTGATGTAGAAGGCCCAGCGCCAGCCGAGGTGGTCGGTGATGGTGCCGCCGGCCAGCGGGCCGCCGATCATCGCGACCGCCATGACGCCGCTCATCATGCCCATGTACTTGCCGCGGTCCCGCGGCGGCACCAGGTCGCCGATGATCGCCATGACGCCGACCATCAGGCCGCCCGCGCCGAGGCCCTGGATCGCGCGGAACGCGATGAGCTGGTTCATGTCCTGCGCCATGCCGCTGAGCACGGAGCCCAGCAGGAAGATCACTATCGCGGTGAGGAAGACGCCCTTGCGTCCGTACATGTCGCCGAGCTTGCCCCAGATGGGCGTGGAGGCGGCGGTGGCCAGGGTGTAGGCGGTCACGACCCACGACAGGTGGGCGAGGCCGCCGAGGTCGCCGACGATGGTCGGCATCGCCGGGCTCACGATCATGTTGTCGAGCATCGCGAGCAGCATCGTGATCATCAGGGCCAGCAGCACGACGCGCACGCTGCGCGGCTCCGGCTCGGCCCCCTTCTCGTCCGGTACGGCTTTCGCCGTGATCGTGTCCGCCATGTCTCCCCACTCCCCGCGGTCCCCCGGGAACGCCGCCCGGGGCCGGACGCCTTACTTGCCGCCCGGCTAGTTGATTACACTGGGGAAGCTAGACCCCTAACTAGCCGGGCGTCAAGTAAGTTCAGCAGAGTCGAGGAGCATCCCGATGGGCACGGACACGGGTACAGGCAGGCAGCGACGCCGCGGGAACACCCGCGAGCGCATCCAGGACGTCGCCCTCGAACTCTTCGCCGAGCAGGGGTACGAGAAGACGTCGCTGCGGGAGATCTCGGAGCGTCTCGAGGTCACGAAGGCGGCGCTCTACTACCACTTCAAGACCAAGGAGGACATCCTCAACAGCCTCTTCGAGGACCGCACCAGGCCCATCGACGAGCTGATCGAGTGGGGCCGCCGGCAGCCGCAGCCGCCCTCCCTGGAGACCAGGAAGGAGGTCCTGAGCCGCTACAGCGAGATCCTCGTCGAGGCGTCGCCGCTCTTCCGCTTCATGCAGGAGAACCAGGCCACGGTGCGCGACCTGCAGATCGGCGAGTCCTTCAAGAGCCGCATGATCGGGCTCTTCGAGATCCTCAAGGACCCCGGGGCCGCCATGCGCGACCAGGTGCGCTGCTTCAGCGCGCTGTTCACCATGCACGGCGGGATGTTCGCGCTCAAGGACGTCGAAGGCGACCCCGAGGAGAAGCGCGAGGCCATCCTGGAGGTCGCCGTCGATCTGATCACGCAGGCCCACACGGGCGCGGGACCGGCTTCGGAACCGGGCTCGGGCTCGGGCGGCTGAGCGCCCGGGCCCGAGGCCCGGAGCCGGGGGTCAGAGCCTCACGTCAGAGCTTCAGGCCCACCGAGCCGAGGAACGCGACCGGGTCGATCGCCGAGCCGTAGTTCGCCGTCTTGCGGATCTCGAAGTGCAGGTGAGGACCGCTGGAGTTGCCGGTGTTGCCCGAGAGGGCGATGTGCTGGCCGGTGTTGACGTTCTGGCCCACGCGGACGTCGATCCGCGAGAGGTGCGCGTACTGCGAGTACGTGCCGTCGTCGTGCTTGATCACGACGGCGTTGCCGTACGCGGGACCGTCGCCGCCGCCGTTCGGGCCCGCCTTGACGACGGTGCCGGCGTGCGCGGCGCCCACGTTGGTGCCGACCGGGACGGCGAAGTCCTGGCCCGAGTGCTTGTGGGACCACATGTTGCCGCCGAGTCCGAAGGTGGCGGAGAGCGTATAGCGCTCGACCGGGTGGACCCAGGAGGCGGCGGCCTTCTTGGCGTCCGCGGCCTTCTTGGCCGCGTCCTTCTGCGCCTTGTCGGCGGCCTTGGCCTGGGCGTCGGCCTGGGCGCGGAGCGGGTTCGCCGAGACGCCGGGCAGGGCGCCGCCGGCCTTGGCGCTGTCCGCAGCGACCGAGACCCCGGCCCCCAGGACCGCCGAGGCCCCGACGCCCGCGGCGATGACGGCCACCTTCGTACGGAGCATCGACGGGCGGGCCTGGTGGGACTTGGTGCGCTGTGACATAGGGATGTCCTCCGGAGCTTTGACTGAGGGGGCATGCGACCCGGAAACGCGGGAGCGGGTGAGTCCCGCGTTTCACGCATCGCCGTGTCGGCCATCCCTTGGTAACCCGTGCTCCGACCACCGCACAAAGGGCCCATCTACTACCGAAAGCCGTAGCAGGCCGTCATCATTTCAACCTCTTGACGCCCTCAAATCCAGACAATTCCCCCACGTCAGCTTTCCGGTGCTTTTCCGGCGTCGTCGGGTTCCCTTGCACGTCGGAGGGGGGCCGGGGGCCCGTGCGGGGCGTCCGGCGCGGCGTCCCGCCGGACGCGCCGAAGGGCCTGGAGGTTGCGGGCCGAAGGTCCCGGACGCCACCCGCGCCGTACCCACTATTCCGCGTAGTAACGGACAAAACCCCTGTGCGTCATGTCACCGGACGGCAAGATCCACCCGGCCGGGATTGTGACGCCCGCTACTGCCTCGGGCCCTCGTGGACCTGCTCGCGGGCGCGCGGAAAGGCCGTGAGGGCGCGAAAGAGGGGCTCTGCCCCGGACCGTGGGAACGGTCCGGGGCAGCCCCTGTGCGGCGTGCCGGAGGCGGGCCTGCCCGAAGGGCGGGGCCCACCGGTGGCTACGCCTCCTTGCTCAGGTTCGGGCCCGCGCCGCCACCGGCGGCGGACTCGATCGGCGGCACGTCGGGCAGTGCCGCCTTCTCCTCGCCGCGGAAGGTGAAGGTCTTGGTCTCGCCCTCGCCCTCCGTGTCGACGACCACGATGTGGCCGGGACGCAGCTCGCCGAAGAGGATCTTCTCGGAGAGGGTGTCCTCGACCTCGCGCTGGATCGTGCGCCGCAGCGGACGCGCGCCGAGCACCGGGTCGTAGCCCTTCTTCGCGAGCAGTTCCTTCGCGGACTGGGAGAGCTCCAGGCCCATGTCCCGGTCCTTCAGGCGCTCGTCCACCTTGGTGATCATCAGGTCGACGATCTGGAGGATGTCGTCCTGGCTGAGCTGCGGGAAGACGACGACGTCGTCCACGCGGTTCAGGAACTCCGGGCGGAAGTGCTGCTTCAGCTCGTCGCTGACCTTGTTCTTCATCCGCTCGTAGTTGGACTTCGTGTCGCCCTGGGCCGCGAAGCCGAGGTTGAAGCCCTTCGAGATGTCACGGGTGCCGAGGTTGGTCGTCATGATGATGACCGTGTTCTTGAAGTCGACGACCCGGCCCTGGGAGTCGGTCAGACGACCGTCCTCCAGGATCTGCAGGAGCGAATTGAAGATGTCCGGGTGGGCCTTCTCGACCTCGTCGAAAAGGACGACCGAGAACGGCTTGCGGCGGACCTTCTCGGTCAGCTGGCCGCCCTCTTCGTAACCCACGTAACCGGGGGGCGAACCGAACAGACGCGAGACCGTGTGCTTCTCGCTGAACTCCGACATGTCGAGGGAGATCAGCGCGTCCTCGTCACCGAACAGGAATTCGGCGAGCGCCTTGGACAGCTCGGTCTTACCGACACCGGACGGGCCCGCGAAGATGAACGAACCACCCGGACGCTTCGGGTCCTTCAGACCCGCACGCGTACGCCGGATCGCCTTCGAGAGCGCCTTGACGGCGTCCTTCTGGCCGATGACGCGCTTGTGGAGCTCGTCCTCCATGCGCAGCAGACGGGAGGACTCCTCCTCCGTCAGCTTGAAGACCGGAATGCCGGTGGCGGTCGCGAGGACCTCGGCGATCAGCTCGCCGTCGACCTCGGCGACGACGTCCATGTCGCCGGCCTTCCACTCCTTCTCGCGCTTGGCCTTCGCCGCCAGCAGCTGCTTCTCCTTGTCGCGGAGAGAGGCCGCCTTCTCGAAGTCCTGGGAGTCGATGGCCGACTCCTTGTCGCGGCGCACGCCCGCGATCTTCTCGTCGAACTCGCGGAGGTCCGGCGGCGCGGTCATCCGGCGGATGCGCATCCGGGAGCCCGCCTCGTCGATCAGGTCGATCGCCTTGTCGGGGAGGAAGCGGTCCGAGATGTAGCGGTCCGCCAGCGTCGCCGCCTGGACGAGGGCCTCGTCGGTGATGGAGACGCGGTGGTGGGCCTCATAGCGGTCGCGCAGACCCTTGAGGATCTCGATGGTGTGCGGCAGCGACGGCTCCGCGACCTGGATGGGCTGGAAGCGGCGCTCCAGGGCCGCGTCCTTCTCCAGGTGCTTGCGGTACTCGTCGAGCGTGGTCGCACCGATGGTCTGCAGCTCACCGCGGGCCAGCATCGGCTTCAGGATCGAAGCGGCGTCGATGGCGCCCTCGGCGGCGCCCGCACCCACGAGCGTGTGCAGCTCGTCGATGAACAGGATGATGTCGCCGCGGGTGCGGATCTCCTTGAGGACCTTCTTCAGGCGCTCCTCGAAGTCACCGCGGTACCGGGAGCCGGCGACCAGCGCGCCCAGGTCGAGGGTGTAGAGGTGCTTGTCCTTGAGGGTCTCGGGCACCTCGCCCTTGACGATGGCCTGGGCCAGGCCCTCGACGACGGCGGTCTTGCCGACGCCGGGCTCGCCGATGAGCACCGGGTTGTTCTTGGTGCGGCGGGACAGCACCTGCATGACCCGCTCGATCTCCTTCTCGCGCCCGATGACCGGGTCGAGCTTGGACTCACGGGCGGCCTGGGTGAGGTTCCGGCCGAACTGGTCGAGCACCAGGGACGTGGAGGGCGTGCCCTCGGCAGGACCGCCGGCGGTGGCGGTCTCCTTGCCCTGGTAGCCGGAGAGCAGCTGGATGACCTGCTGCCGCACCCGGTTGAGATCGGCGCCCAGCTTGACCAGGACCTGGGCGGCGACGCCCTCGCCCTCGCGGATCAGGCCGAGCAGGATGTGCTCCGTGCCGATGTAGTTGTGGCCCAGCTGAAGGGCCTCGCGGAGCGAGAGCTCCAGGACCTTCTTGGCACGGGGGGTGAAGGGGATGTGCCCGGACGGAGCCTGCTGGCCCTGTCCGATGATCTCCTCCACCTGCTGGCGGACCGCCTCGAGCGAAATCCCGAGGCTCTCCAGGGCCTTAGCGGCGACACCCTCGCCCTCGTGGATCAAGCCCAGGAGGATGTGCTCGGTGCCGATGTAGTTGTGGTTGAGCATCCGGGCTTCTTCCTGAGCCAGGACGACAACCCGCCGCGCGCGGTCGGTGAACCTCTCGAACATCGTTAATCGCTCCTCAGAGCGGTCAGGCAGTAAGGGGTCGGTCCCCTCCCTGTCCTTCCGCAGCTTAGTCCCGCAAGCGGGGACCGCTCATTCCATCTGCCGACACCCGGACCCCATCTCGGAGGTTCTCCTGACCCCGAACGCCGACATCTGCTCCAACCCGATGGTGCGAGACGATGTTCCCGCAGGCCAGACAGTTACCCCCACCATCACTACGCCGATGGCGAACGGAGAACCGCCGGAGCCGCGTGTCGCCCCTCCCCACTAGGGATGTCTTACCCGTTACGACTGACAGTCCATGCGGCGCGCCCCGGTTCCCTCAGCTACGGGCGAACAGCCTTGCGCTGCCGAACACGCCCGCGCGCCCCATTTTCGGACACATGCCGCACCCAATCGGCCACCGTGCGTAACCCCGGAACCGTTTCGGCTGTTGCCGGGACATGGCCCCCACAGTTCCTCAGCCCCGCAGGACGGTCGAGAGCGACCCGGTGCGGCAGTGGTACGAGAACGAGCTCGGCTGGGCGACCGCCCCCGGCCCCGGACCCGGTCAGGCGCGTCTGGTGACGGGTCTGCGCTTCGACGTACTGGAACTGCCCGCCGAGGCGGGGTTCGCGGCGCTGCGCCATCTCGGGCCGAGGGCTCCGGTGGCGCTGCGCGGAGAAACGATGCTGCTGCTGATCGGCGCGGGTGGCGCCGACGAGCTGCCGGGACTGCTCGACTGGCTGGAGTGGGGGGACATCCCCCTCGGCCTCACCGCTGTCGGGGCGGGCGGCCTGATCGAGGCGCCCACGCCTCCGGGGTGGCCCGGTCCGCGGGGGGCCGCTGTCTGGCTGCGGCCCCCGGAGCCCGGGTGCGAGGTGGAGCCGACGCTGCCGGCGCCGCTGTCCCTGCCCGCCGCGGGGAGGGGTGGGACGGTGCACCACAGCGACCCCGCCGCGGGCTCCGATCTCGTACGACTCGTGGACACGGCGGCGACCCAGTGCCACCGCGTCCGGCTGCGGCGTCGCAGCCGTCAGCCGTTGGCCTTCTCGTAAGCCTCGCGGATGGACGCGGGAACGCGGCCGCGGTCGTTGACCTCGAAACCGTTCTCCTTCGCCCAGGCGCGGATCGCCGCGGTGTCCTGGCCGCCGCTCGACGCCGCCGCGCGCGTCTTGCCGCGCCCGCCGGAGCCGCGGCCGCCGGTACGCCGGCCGGCCTTGACGAAGTCCTCGAGGGCGCCACGGAGCTTGTCCGCGTTCGCCGTGGTGAGGTCGATCTCGTAGGACTTGCCGTCCAGCGCGAACGTCACGGTCTCGTCCGCCTCGCCGCCGTCGAGGTCATCGACAAGAAGGACCTGAACCTTCTGTGCCACCGGATTTCCTTTCATCGATAACTTCAAGGCCGGACCGCACGACGTGCGCCGCCGATTCGCGGCCCCTGTTATATGCAGTACTGCAGTACGTCGGAAAGCAAACCGCTTTTGCCGGAAAAACACAAACCCCTGGGAGAGATCCGCAGCCCCGAGAAGCCCGGAAACATGCGCGTTTCGGACATAGGCCACCGGGGCAGGAGGCGGTCACGGAATACGACCGAGACGATCACAGATGCAGAAGCATCCGGCTGTTGCCCAAGGTGTTCGGTTTCACTCGTTCGAGACCGAGGAACTCCGCGACGCCCTCGTCATAGGAACGCAGGAGCTCGCTGTAGACATCTCCGTCGACCGGAGTCTCGCCGATCTCCACGAAGCCGTGCTTGCCGAAGAAGTCGACTTCGAAGGTGAGACAGAAAACCTTGCGCACGCCGAGCCAACGGGCGGTCTGCAGCAACTTCCCCAACAGCTGGTGCCCTACTCCGGAGCCCCTGACCTCGGGATTCACCGCGAGCGTACGGACTTCCGCGAGGTCTTCCCACATCACGTGCAGTGCGCCGCAGCCGACCAACTCGGCGTTGTCGTCGCGTTCCGCCACCCAGAACTCCTGGATGTCCTCGTAAAGCGTCACGGTCGCTTTGTCCAGGAGGATGCGCTCGCGGACGTACGAGTCGAGGAGCCCGCGCACGGCCGGCACATCGGAGGTTCGCGCCCTGCGGACGGAGACCGCTTTTGACTTGCGTTCGCTGAGTTCGGGTCCCTCTGCTGCCATGAGCGGACGCTATCGTTCTGCGCGGTGCTCGGCGTCGCCGGGGTTCTCGGGGCCGCGGGGGTTCTCAGGGCCGCCGGAGTTCTCCGGTCCCCCGGGGTTCTCAGACCTGGCGGGGTTCTCCGGTGGGGTGAGGTTCTCAGACCTGCCGGGGTTCGCCGGTCCGGTGAGGTTCTCCGGTCCTTGGGCGGGCTGTCCTTGGGTGACCGGTCCTTGCACGATACGCATCGCGTCGCTGAGCGCTTCGCGCTGTTCCGCCGACATCATGCCGAAGAAGGCGACGAGCGCGGCGGCCGGGTTGTCGCTCCGCGACCAGGCTTCGTTCATCAGTGCGGCGGCATAGGCGGCGCGTGTGGAGACCGCCTCATATCGATAGGCGCGGCCTTCCGCTTCGCGGCGCACCCAGCCCTTCTGATGGAGATTGTCCAAAACGGTCATGACGGTCGTGTACGCGATGGACCGTTCCTGCTGAAGGTCTTCCAGGACTTCTCGAACGGTCACGGGGCGGTTCCACTTCCACACCCGTGTCATGACGGCGTCTTCGAGTTCTCCCAAGGGACGAGGCACAGTAGAACAATAGTGGGAGACGTCACTATCGGCACTATCGGCGCGAAGCGTATTTACGTGACAAAAAGGGCGTACGGCTCGAAAGGTGTCGAGTCGTACGCCCTCTTGGTGTGGCGAGGTCCCGCTCTCGGGGTGGCGGGGGCGCGCTCTTGGGGTGGCGGGGTCGCGATGAGGCTGTGGCGGGGTCCGGTCGTGGGGCCCCGGCCCCGCTCAGGCGCCGCCGGCCTCCGGGGCGCGGCGGGCCGCCTCCGCGTGGCTGAGCGCGTCCGCGGCCGCGTCTTCCTTGGCCTTGTTGGCGCCGCCCTGGGTCTTCACGATCGTCACGATGAGACCGCCGAAGAACACGGCCATCACTACGGGGGGCACGAGCGCGGAAACGTAGTCCATGCCCTCCAGAGTAGCTAGCCCGCGACGCGCTGGTGCGGGGGGCCCGCGGGTGCCGCGGGTGTCGTGGGCGTCCCGGGCGCCGCCGGGCGTCGCTTCGGCGGGAAGACCTCCGCGGGGGTCGGGACCGGGCGGGCCGGCTCCGGGGCGGGGGCCTGCGGGCGTCCGGCCGGCGCGGGGGCGGGCGCGGCCCCGTCGTCCGCCGCGGTGCGGCCGCCGGGCAGGGCGAGCAGGTGGGAGCGGGACGCGGGGACGACGGGGCGCTCCGGCGCCGCCGGTACGGTCCGGCCCGCGAGGCGGGCGCGTACGGCTTCCTCGGTGAGGGTGCGGCAGCGGTCGAGCAGGGCGGCGGCCGTGGCGTTGCCGCGCAGGGCGCGGAGCGCGGCGAGGTCGTCGGGGCCCGGCCGGTAGCCGGTGCCGAGGACGTCGGCGAGGAGCGCCAGGTAGCCGGAGGCGGTGCCGGGTAGTCCCGCCCGGTAGCGGGCGAGGTCCGCCACCAGGAAGGCGCGCAGTCTGGCGCCCTCGCTCAGGGCCTCGTCGACCGATTCGGCGAGGCGGAGGCAGTCCTGGATGTCCTCGTCGGAGGCGGGGCGTGGATGCAGGGCGAGAGCCAGGGCACGACGGAGCACACGCAGCTCCTCCGCGCTGAAGGCCATACCGCCGCGGGAACCGTAGGGCGTGGGCATGAGTTGACGATAAGCGCAAGTCGGACAAAATCGGCTTAACGCCATTTCAGCGGCGCGGCGGGGGGTGACGGGGGCGTTTGGGACGCCTTTTCGGGCCCTTCTCGGGCCCTTGCCGGCTTGTTCGTTGTGGGGCGGGGCCGCGGGGGTATGTGCGTGCTCGCCATCTTTGCCCGGGCGTTCGGCCGAATGGGCGGGGTCACGCGGAATCCCTGTGCTGTGCTCGCACACACCCCCACGTCCCCTCCGGCCGGAGCGCGTCCGCGGATACCGGGGGGGAGGCCGGGCCCCTACCTCGCCTCGTCCGCCGCGGAGGAACAAGTGGGCGGGGGAGAGAGATCCGCCGCGGAGCGGCGGCTTTGGTTGGTGCGAGCGCGGAGCAGGGGCGAGGGAGGGAACCGCCGGTGGGGACGCGGAGGCCCAGGGGCCAGTTATAGGTGGGGGGTGTTTCGGGCGTAGACCAGGCGGAGGCCGATCAGCGTGAGCCAGGGCTCGTGTTCGTCGATGACCGAGGCCTCGCCGAGCACCATGGGGGCGAGGCCACCCGTGGCGATCACCGTGACGTCGTCGGGGTCGCCGCCCGCGCCGACGAGCTCGCGTGCCATGCGGTTGACGACGCCGTCGACCTGGCCGGCGAAGCCGTACAGGATGCCCGCCTGCATGGCCTCCACCGTGTTCTTGCCGATGACGCTGCGGGGGCGGGCCAGCTCGATCTTGCGGAGCTGCGCGCCCCGTACGCCGAGCGCCTCCACGGAGATCTCGATGCCGGGGGCGATGACGCCACCCGCGTACTCCCCGCGTGCGGACACCGCGTCGAAGGTCGTCGCGGTGCCGAAGTCGACGACGATCGCGGGGCCTCCGTAGAGCTCGACCGCCGCGACCGCGTTGATGATGCGGTCGGCGCCGACCTCCTTGGGGTTGTCCATGAGGATCGGGACGCCGGTCTTGATGCCGGGTTCGACGAGGACGGCGGGGACGTCTCCGTAGTACCGGCGGGTGACCTCGCGCAGCTCGTGCAGGACCGAGGGGACGGTGGAGCAGATGGCGATGCCGTCGATGCCGTCGCCCAGCTCGTCGCCGAGCAGCGGGTGCATGCCCATCAGGCCGTGGAGCAGCACCGCCAGTTCGTCCGCCGTGCGCCGCGCGTCCGTGGAGATGCGCCAGTGCTCGACGATGTCCTCGCCGTCGAAGAGGCCGAGGACGGTGTGGGTGTTGCCGACGTCGATCGTGAGCAGCATCAGTCGCGCACCGCTTCCCGCAGGTCGAGGCCGATGTCCAGGATCGGGGAGGAGTGGGTGAGGGCCCCCACCGCGAGGTGGTCGACGCCCGTCTCGGCGTACGCGCGGGCGTTCTCCAGGGTGAGGCGGCCCGAGGATTCGAGGAAGGCGCGGCCGGCCACGATCGCGACGGCCTCCGCCGTCTCGCCCGGCGTGAAGTTGTCCAGGAGGATCAGGTCGGCGCCCGCGTCGACGACCTCGCGCAGCTGGTGGAGCGTGTCGACCTCGACCTCGATCGGCACCTCGGGGAACTGCTCGCGCACGGCCTTGAAGGCCTCCGCGACGCCGCCCGCCGCGACCACGTGGTTGTCCTTGACCAGGGCCGCGTCGGAGAGCGACATGCGGTGGTTGACGCCGCCGCCCATGCGGACCGCGTACTTCTCCAGGGCGCGGTAGCCGGGCGTCGTCTTGCGGGTGTCGCGGACCTTCGCCTTCGTGCCGTCCAGGGCGTCCGCCCACGCGCGCGTGGCGGACGCGATGCCGGAGAGGCGGCACAGGATGTTCAGCGCGCTGCGCTCGGCGGTGAGCAGGTCGCGGGTGCGGGTGGTGACCGACAGGAGCTTGTCGCCCGCCTCCACCCTGTCGCCGTCCTCCACGTGGCGCTCCACCTCGAACTCGTCCTCGCAGACGACGGAGACGACCGCCTCGGCGACCCGCAGGCCGGCCACGGTTCCCGCCTCGCGGGCGACGAAGTCCGCGGTGGCGACGGCGTCCTCGGGGATGGTGGCGACCGTGGTGACGTCCACGCCGCCCGCCAGGTCCTCCTCGATGGCCATGTGCGCGATGTCCTCGACCTGGAGCGGGTCGAGGCCCGCCTCGGCGAGGAGCCGTGCGAGAGCGGGGTCGAGGCCGCACTCCAGGGGGTCGAACGCGTCGTCCCCGCCGCAGCCGCAGGCATCGCCGCAGCCGCCGCCGGTCGGGGCGAGGGGGAGGTCGTCGGGGGTGCTCACGGTCACTGCTCCTGGGGAGTGGGGCGGGTCGTCGGAGGGAAGTCGTACGTCTGCGTGGTGTGGGCGGCCAGGGTGCGGTCCGGATTCAGGCGTACGACGATGTGGCGCCGCCAGGCGGCGTCGTCGCGGTCGGCGTGGTCCTCGCGCCAGTGGCAGCCGCGGGTCTCCTCGCGGCGCAGGGCGGCGGCGACCAGGACGCGGGCCACGCACAGGAGGTTGGTCGTCTCCCAGGTGTCGACGCCGGGCTCGGCGGTCTTGCCGTCGTCGGCGAGGGCTCCCGCGGCCTCGGCGTGGATGCGCGCCAGGCGGGCGGCGGCCTCGCTGAGGGAGTCGGCGGAACGCAGCACTCCGGCGCCCTCGGTCATGACGCGCTGGATGGCGAAGCGGGCCTCGGGCGGCAGCAGGGGGTGCGTCGGGGTCTCCGGCTGCGCCACGGGTGCGGGCACGCCCGCGTGGAGGTCGCCCGCCGCGTGCCGCGCCGTGATGTCGGCGGCGATGCGCTCGGCGTAGACCAGGCCTTCGAGCAGGGAGTTCGAGGCCAGGCGGTTGGCGCCGTGCACGCCGGTGCAGGCGACCTCGCCGCAGGCGTAGAGCCCGGGGACGGTGGTGCGGCCGTGCGGGTCCGTGCGGACGCCGCCGGAGGCGTAGTGCGCGGCGGGGGCGACCGGGATGGGCTCGGTGACCGGGTCGATGCCGTGGGCGCGGCAGGCGGCGAGGATCGTCGGGAAGCGGTTCTCCCACATGTCGGCGCCGAAGTGCCTGCCGTCGAGGTACATGTGGTCGGCGCCGTGCTCCTGCATACGGCGCGTGATGCCCTTGGCGACGATGTCGCGGGGCGCCAGCTCGGCCAGCTCGTGCCGGCCGACCATGAAGCGCACGCCGTCGGCGTCCACCAGGTGCGCGCCCTCGCCCCTGACCGCCTCGGACACCAGCGGCTGCTGGCCCTCCGCGTCGACGCCGAGGAAGAGCACCGTGGGGTGGAACTGCACGAACTCCAGGTCGGAGACCTCGGCGCCCGCGCGCAGGGCGAGCGCGACGCCGTCGCCGGTGGACACCGAGGGGTTGGTGGTCGCCGAGAAGACCTGGCCCATGCCGCCGGTCGCGAGGACCACGGCGGGGGCGTGGACGGCGCCCACGCCGTCGTGCTGGCCCTCCCCCATGACGTGCAGGGAGACGCCCGCCGTGCGGCCGTCGGCGTCCGTGAGCAGGTCGAGGACCAGGGCGTTCTCCACGGTGGGTATGCCCCGCGCGCGGACGGCCTCGACCAGGGCCCGGGAGATCTCCGCGCCGGTGGCGTCGCCGCCCGCGTGCGCGATGCGGCGGCGGTGGTGGCCGCCCTCGCGGGTCAGCTCGATGACGCCCTCGGGGCCCGTGTCGAAGTGGGCGCCGGTCTCGATCAGCCTGCGTACGGCGTCCGGGCCCTCGGTGACGAGGATCCGGACGGCCTCCTCGTCGCAGAGGCCCACTCCGGCGACGAGGGTGTCGTCCAGGTGCTGCTCGGGGGTGTCGCCCTCGCCGAGGGCCGCGGCGATGCCGCCCTGGGCCCAGCGGGTGGAGCCGTCGTCGAGGCGGGCCTTGGTGACCACGACGGTCTTCAGGCCCGCCGCCTCGCACCGCAGGGCGGCGGTGAGGCCGGCCACGCCGGAGCCGACGACCACGATGTCGGCGTCGAGGGACCAGCCGGGGGCGGGCGCGTGCAGCCGTATTCCGGTGGCAGTCATACGGCGTCTCCGAAGGTGAGCGGGATGTTGTCGATCAGCCGCACCGTGCCGACCTTGGCGGCGACGGCGAGGATGGCCTCGCCGGTGTGGCCCGGACGGACCTCGCCGAAGTCGGCGGGGTCGACCAGCGCCACGTAGTCCAGCTCCAGCGGGGGCCGCAGGCGCGCGGCGTCGTCCAGGACGAGGCGGGCCGCCGCGACGACGGCCGCGGGGCCGCCGGAGGCCGAGGGGGCGGCGGACTCCGCAACGGCGTGGGCGTCGGCCGCCGCGCGGGACTCGCCCATGGCGTTCAGCGCGTCGGCACGCGCGCGCGAGGCGGGGGCGCTCGCGGCACGCGCGCGCAGGGCCTCCTGGGCGGCGTGCCGGTCGCGGCCCGCGAAGAGGGCCCGGGAGAGGGCGAGGGCGGTGCGCCGCTCGTCCGGCGCGAGGTAGCGGTTGCGGCTGGAGAGGGCCAGGCCGTCGTCCTCGCGCACGGTGGGGACGCCGACGATCTCCACGTCGAAGTTCAGGTCGCGTGCCATGCGGCGGATGAGGGCGAGCTGCTGGGCGTCCTTCTGGCCGAACAGCGCCACGTCGGGCCGGGTGAGGTGCAGCAGCTTGGCGACGACGGTGAGCATGCCGTCGAAGTGGCCGGGGCGCGCGGCCCCTTCGAGGACGGTGCCCATGGGGCCCGCGCTCACCCGGACCTGCGGCTCGCCGCCCGGGTAGACCTCGTCGACGCCGGGGGCGAACACGGTGTCCGCGCCCGCCTGTTCGGCGATCTTCACGTCGGCGTCCAGGGTGCGCGGATAGCGGTCCAGGTCCTCGCCCGCGCCGAACTGCAGGGGGTTCACGAAGACGGTGACGACGACCTCGCCGTCGGGCCCCGCGAGGCGGCGGGCGGCGCGGATCAGCGAGGCGTGGCCTTCGTGCAGGGCGCCCATCGTCATGACGACGGCTCTGCGGCCCGCACGCGCGCGTGTGCGCAGCGGCTCGGCGGTGTGCGCCAGGGTGGTGGTCATCGCGCTTCCCCTCCGGCGCCGCCCGTCGTGCCGGCGCCGTCGGCGAGCACTCCGAGGAGGTCCTCGGCGAGCTCCGGCTTGAGCAGGCCGTGGGCGAGGGCGCGGTCGGCGGTGGCGCGGGCCATCGCGATGTACCCGGCGACGGTCTGCGGGGCGTGCCTGCGCAACTCGGCGACATGGGCGGCGACCGTGCCCGCGTCGCCGCGCGCGACGGGTCCGGTGAGCGCGGCGTCGCCCGACCGCAGCGCGTTGTCCAGGGCGGCGCCGAGCAGGGGGCCGAGCATGCGGTCGGGGGCCGTGACGCCGGCGTCGCGCAGCAGGTCCATGGCCTCGGCCACCAGCGTGACCAGGTGGTTCGCGCCGAGAGCGAGCGCCGCGTGGTAGAGCGGGCGGCTCTCCTCGGCGATCCACTCGGGCTCGCCGCCCATCTCGATGACCAGCGCCTCGGCGGCCAGCCGCAGCTCCTCGGGCGCGGTCACGCCGAAAGAGCAGCCGGCCAGGCGCTGCACGTCGACGGGGGTCCCCGTGAACGTCATGGCGGGGTGCAGGGCCAGCGGCAGTGCGCCGGCCCGCAGCGCCGGTTCGAGGACCTTCGTGCCGTACCGCCCCGACGTGTGGACGAGGAGCTGGCCCTGGCGGATCGCCCCGGTCTCGGCGAGCCCCTCGACCAGGCCGGGCAGGGTGTCGTCGGGGACGGTCAGGAGCACCAGGTCGGCGCGGTCGAGGACCTCGGCGGGCGGGACGAGGGGGACGTCGGGCAGCAGGGCGGCGGCCCGCCGCACCGAGGCGTCGGACACCCCGGAGGCGGCGACCGGGCGGTGCCCGGCAAGCTGCAGCGACGCGGCGAGCGCGGGGCCGACGCGGCCCGCTCCCACGACTCCGACGGTGAGCCTCGCGGGGCGGTCCCGCGGGTCCGGCTGATGCGATGCGTTCACGCGATGACGCCTTCCGTTCCAGTCCGCTCGGGGTACCGGACGATTTCTCGTCATGCTAACGCGATTGGCCGGTGCCACGTCTTCCCGCTGTCCACAGGCTGTGGTTATTAGTGTGACCGGTACCGGCCGGGCAGGTCATGCTCTGGGCATGACTTCGCACGGCGCGACAGAAGCGTCCCTCCAGTCCCCCGCCGGCCCCTCCGCCACCGGCGACGAACCGGAGGCCGTCGGAGACGCGCCGGACGCCACCGGTGGCGAGCCGGACGCGCAGGCGAGGCGCATGGCGGCGGCCCGGGGCGCCACCCGCACGCTGGACCGCTCCCCCCTGCACGTCCCGCTCCTGGAACGCTTCTCCGCGCTCGCCGCCGCAGCCCCCGAAGCCGTCGGCCCGCGGGAACCGGTGGACCTCTACGGGAACGGCGTCGTCGCCACCCTGGAGGACGAGGTCGCGCGCCTGCTCGGCAAGGAGGCCGCCGCCTTCTTCCCGACGGGCACCATGGCCCAGCAGGTCGCCCTGCGCTGCTGGGCGGGCCGTACGGGGAACGCGACCGTGGCACTGCACCCCCTGGCGCATCCCGAGCTCCACGAGGGGGGCGCCCTGGGTGCGGTCAGCGGTCTGCGCACCGTGTGGCCGACGACCGAGCGGCGCCTGCCCACGGCCGACGAGGTACGGGACTTTCCCGAGCCCTTCGGGACGCTGATGCTGGAACTGCCGCTCAGGGACGCCGGTTTCGTGCTCCCGGCGTGGGAGGAGCTGGAAGCGGTGGTGGCGGCGGCGCGCGAGCGGGACGCGGTCGTCCACTTCGACGGCGCCCGCCTGTGGGAGTGCCCCACCCACTTCGGGCGGCCCCTTGCGGAGATCGCGGACCTCGCGGACACCGTGTACGTGTCGTTCTACAAGTCCCTCGAAGGGCTGAGCGGAGCCGCGCTCGTGGGGCCGCGCACGCTGATCGAGGAGGCGAAGGTCTGGCGCCACCGCTACGGAGGCCAGCTCTTCCAGCAGTTCCCCGCCGCCGTCTCGGCCCTGCTCGGCCTGCGGCGCGTGCTGCCTCGGCTGCCCGGCTACGTCGCCCACGCGCGCGTGGTGGCCGACGCGCTGCGCGAGGGGTTCGCCGCCGCCGGGGTGCCGTGGGCGCGCGTGCACCCCGAGCGCCCGCACACGCACCAGTTCCAGGTCTGGCTGCCGTACGAGCCCGGCGTCCTGAGCGAGGCCTCCCTCGAACAGGCCGAGGAGACGAAGACCCACCTCTTCGGGCGGTGGTTCCCCGACGGGCCGCCCGGCCTCTCGGTCACGGAGGTCACCGTGACCGAGGAGGGCCTGGCGTGGACGGCCGACGACGTCAAGGAAGCGGTCACGGAGTTCGTGCGACGGATCCCCGCCGACGGAACGCGCCGCGGATGAGCCCGCTCAGCGCGGAGCGGACGCGACCGCGGGCGGGACGTTCCTCGATGACGGCCCGGAAGCGGCCGTGGTCGCGGATCTCGCGGACGACCTGCCAGTCGTGCCGCCCCGGCGCGGGCGGCCTCGGCCCGCCGTGCTGGGCGGCGCGGTAGGTGTCGAGCAGGTGCTGCTGGATGACGCTCATGACGTACTACCTCTCATGGCAAAGGGTACTTAACGGGCATCGGCGGGCTGAGGAGGTCCGGGGAGGGCCGCACACGGTCAGGGAGGGCCGGCAGGGCGGAAGTGCCGTGCCGGTCGGTGGGGGGAAGAAGGGGACCGGACGCGGTGCCGGTCATTCGGCTACGGCGGCGCTGCCGTGCCTTTCGATGACTCCACACTGCTCCCGCGGCGCCATCTCCGTCGCGTCGATTGACGACGCTCGTCAATCGACGGCGGCGCTGTCAGTGGCGCGGTGCACCATGGGGCCATGAGCGTGCGCATCGACATCACCGGGCTGACCCCGGACCGGATCCACGTCGTGCCCTCACCCCTGAACGAGCTCGGCATGGCGCTGCACGCGCTGTCCGAACCGGGCCATCACCCGGGGCTCCAGGGGTGGGCCACGGCCGTCTCCGCGCGCCTGGACCCGTGCCTGGCGGACCGCATGTGCGAGGCCGACTTCCTGTGGCGCTCGACGTTCTCCGACGTGTTCGCGCCTTTCGCCGGACTCCCCGGACGGAACGCCCTGCCCGGCGAAACGCTCGCCGAGGAACTGGACCAGCTCGACCGGCTGACCGACGAGCAGTTCGTGGACGCCGCCCTGGAGTTCACCTGCCAGTCGACGAACGGGGAGCCGGACCGCAACATCCTGGCCGACCCCGCCGTGCAGCAGCGCGCGCTCGACCTGGCTGCCGCCCGCGGCCCCCACCAAGTGCGGTTCACCCGGCGGCTGCTCGACGACCCGCCCGCCGTCCGCACCTGGCTGCGCGGGCTGCTCCAGGACTGCGACGAGGCGTTCTTCGCCGACACCTGGGCCCGCCTGAGCCATCAGCTCGCCGCGGACGCCCGGCACAAGACCGAGCTGCTGCGGCGCAAGGGCCTCGGCGAGGCGCTGAAGTCGATCTCCGGAGTGGTCTCCCTGGACGAGAGCGTCCGGCGCATCACCATCGACAAGATCACCGACGGACACACGGCCACCGGCCACGGCGGCCTGGTGCTGATGCCGACCAGCCTCGGCTGGCCGCACCTCATGGTGCTGCACCGCAAGGGCTGGCAGGCGTTGATCACGTATCCCGTGAGCGCGCCCGGCCTCGCGGCCCCGCCCACCGTGGAGCAGCTGACCCGCCGCATGGCCGCGCTCGCGCACCCGGTGCGGATGCGGCTCTGCCGCCACCTGGCGCGCGGGTCGTACACCACGGGCGAGCTGGCCGACGCGCACGGCATGACCGCCCCGGAGATATCCCGGCACCTGACGGTCCTGAAGAAGGCCGAGCTGATCACCACGCGCCGCCGCGGGCGCTATGTGCAGCACCAGCTCGACATCAGCGTGGTCTCCCGCCTCGGCAGCGACTTCATCGAGGGCGTCCTGCGCTAGGCCCCGCCGGACCCGGAGCGGTCCGGGCGCTCCCCCGAAGCCGTCGACCTCAGCCGCCGCCCCCGGCCCGCACGAGGCCCGTCTCGTAGGCGAGCACGACGACCTGGACCCGGTCCCGCAGGCCCAGCTTGGTCAGGATGCGGCCGACATGGGTCTTCACGGTCGCCTCCGAGAGGACGAGCCGCGCCGCGATCTCGCCGTTCGACAGGCCCTGCGCGACGAGGATCATGACCTCGCGCTCGCGGTCCGTCAGGCGTTCGAGCTCCTTGTGCTGCGGCTGCCCGCCGGCGTTCGGCAGCATCGGCGCGAAACGGTCGAGCAGGCGCCGCGTGGTGGACGGCGCGACCACCGCGTCACCGCTGTGCACCGAGCGGATGGCGGTCAGCAGCTCCCCCGGGGGCACGTCCTTGAGCATGAAGCCGGACGCGCCCGCCTTCAGCCCCGAGAAGGCGTACTCGTCGAGGTCGAAGGTGGTCAGGATCAGCACCTTCGGCGGGTTGTCGCCCTGGCAGATGCGCCGGGTCGCCTCCACGCCGTCCAGCTTCGGCATGCGCACGTCCATCAGGACGACGTCGACCGCGGTCGACCGCAGCGCTTCGAGGGCCTCGACCCCGTCGCCCGCCTCCGCGACGACCTCCATGTCCGGCTGGGCGGCGAGCACCATCCGGAACCCGGTGCGCAGCAGCACCTGGTCGTCGACGAGCATCACGCGGATCGACATCAAGGAATCCCTTCGGGGGGCGAGTCGTTGACAGGTGTCATCGGTGGACGTCAATGTGCGGACTTCAGGGGCAGCAGGGCGCTGATCCGGAAGCCGCCGCCGGGCCGCGGACCCGCGTCCAGCGTCCCGCCGACCATACCGACGCGCTCCCGCATGCCGATCAGGCCGTGGCCCCTTCCGTCCGCGCCGCCGTCCTCGTACAGCTCGTGCGGGGCGCCCTTGCCGTCGTCCTCGACGAGCAGCCCGAGGCCGTCGTCGAAGTAGACGAGGCGCACGCTCGCCCCGGCGTTCTCGCCACCGTGCTTGCGCGTGTTCGTCAGCGCCTCCTGGACGATGCGGTACGCGGTGAGCTCGACGCCGCTGGGCAGCGGGCGCGGCGTTCCCTCGACCTTGTAATCCACGGGGAGACCGGACGTGCGTACCTGCTCGATCAGCTCGTCGAGCTGCTCGACGTCGGGCTGCGGGACGTACTCGGAGCCCTCCTCGGGCTCCCCGGTCCGCAGCACGCCGAGCAGCCGGCGCATCTCCGCGAGGGCCTGGCGGCCGGTGCCCGAGATCGTCTCCAGGGCCTTCTTGGCCTGGTCGGGCGCGGCGTCGAGGACGTACGCGGCGCCGTCGGCCTGGACCACCATCACCGAGACGTTGTGCGCGACCACGTCGTGGAGCTCGCGCGCGATGCGCGCCCGCTCGGCCGCCACCGCGACCTTGGACTGCGCCTCGCGCTCCCTCTCCAGACGGTCGGCGCGCTCCTCCAGCTCGGCGAGGTAGGCGCGGCGGGTGCGGATGGAGTCGCCGAGGACCCAGGCGAGCGCGAAGGGCACTATCTGGAACGCCGCGACGAGGACGCTGCCGGGGAGACCCATCTCGCCCGTGTGCCAGCGCATCATCGCGAGCGGGGCCGCGCACAGGCCGCCGATCAGCGCGAACCGCGAGGCCCACCGCGCCCCGTCGGCTGCCGCCGTGTAGATGATCACCAACATCGCGAAGTTGGCGGGCAGCTCCTCCACGTCGAAGACGAGCTGGAGGAAGCCGATGACCGCGGCGAGCACCAGCATCCACTCCGGCTTCCGCCGGCGCAGCGCCACCACCAGGGAGAGCCCGACGACGACCGGAACGGCCATGACACCCGGTTCCTTTCCGGGCTCCCACAGGGACACCAGAGTGAACCCGGAGATACCGAGCAGGAGGGCGGCCCAGGAGCCGTCCACCCAGGTCGGGTGTCGTCGGAGGAAGTCATAGAGGCGCTGCACGTAACCCAGAGTAGGCAGGCCCACAGCGCCCCGGGGTCAACCGGAGGTGCGATCCGTATCGCATGCGTGTACTCCCCAAGGTGGAGGCCCGCTTAGCCTGCGGTCGTGACGAACGACGAGCAGGCGAGCCCGGCCTCCGCCCCGCGCGGCTGGCGCGAGGCCACAAAGACCGCTCTGTACGGACCCGGCGGCTTCTACCTCCGCCCGGAAGGACCCGCGGGGCACTTCCGCACCTCCGTGCACGCCTCGCCCCTGTACGCGGACGCCGTGGCGCGGCTCCTGTGCCGCCTGGACGACGTGCTCGGGCGCCCCGGCGAGCTCGCCTTCGTCGACATGGGGGCGGGCCGCGGAGAGCTGACGTCCGGGGTCCTGGCCGCGCTGCCCGCGGACGTGGCGGCACGCGTGCGTGCGTACGCGGTGGAGCGCGCGGAGCGGCCCGCCGGGCTCGACCCGCGCGTGGAGTGGCGGGCCGCGCCCCCGGCCGGCGTCACGGGGCTGCTCTTCGCCAACGAATGGCTGGACAACGTCCCCCTGGACGTCGCCGAGGTCGCCGCCGACGGCACGGCACGCCGCGTCCTCGTGCGCGGGGACGGCGCCGAGTCGCTGGGCGGCCCCGTCGACGGGCGGGACGCCCGCTGGCTCGCCCGCTGGTGGCCGCTGGGCGACGAACCGGGCCTGCGGGCCGAGATCGGGCATCCCCGCGACGAGGCGTGGGCGGCGGCCGTGGCGGCCCTGGAACGCGGTCTGGCGGTCGCCGTGGACTACGCGCACCTCAAGGGGGCCCGGCCGCCCTACGGGACGCTCACGGGCTTCAGGGCGGGCCGGGAGACGGCTCCCGTGCCGGACGGGAGCTGCGACATCACCGCGCACGTGGCGCTGGACGCCTGCGCCGCCGAGGGAGCGGTGCTGCTCACCCAGCGGGCGGCGCTCGGCGCGCTCGGGGTGAGCGGTGGCCGCCCGCCGCTGGCCCTGGCCTCCAGTGACCCCGCGGCCTACGTACGCGCGCTGGCCCGCGCCGGGGAGGCCGCCGAGCTGACGGCGCCCGGCGGGCTCGGGGACTTCCGGTGGCTGCTCCAGCCGGTCGGCGTCCCCGAGCCGCCGCTCGCACCCTGAGAGCCCGCGGTCCGCGCGGGGGCCCTCACTTGTCGATGTCGCCGACCACGAAGAAGAGCGACCCCAGGATGGCCACCATGTCCGCGACCAACTGGCCGGGGAGCAGTTCGGTCAGCGCCTGGATGTTGTTGAACGAGGCCGAGCGCAGCTTCAGGCGGTACGGCGTCTTCTCGCCCTTGGAGACGAGGTAGTAGCCGTTGATGCCGAGGGGATTCTCGGTCCACGCGTACGTGTGGCCCTCCGGGGCCTTGAGGACCTTCGGCAGGCGCTGGTTGACCGGCCCCTGCGGCAGCTCCGCCAGCCGGTCCAGGCAGGCGTCGGCGAGGTCGAGGGCGTTGTGGGTCTGCTCCAGGAGGCACTCGAAGCGGGCCAGGCAGTCGCCCTCCTCGCGCGTGACGACCTTCAGGGTGTCCTGGAGTTCCCCGTACGCGAGGTAGGGCTCGTCGCGGCGCAGGTCGAAGTCGACGCCGGAGGCGCGGGCGATGGGGCCGCTCACTCCGTAGGCGTGGGCCGCGTCCGCCGTGAGGACGCCGACGCCGCGCGTACGGCCCCGGAAGATCTCGTTGCCGAGCACCAGGCGGTCGTACACGTCCATGCGGGAGCGCACCGACGCGACGGCCGCACGCGCGCGTGCGGTCCAGCCGGCGGGCATGTCCTCCTTGAGGCCGCCCACGCGGTTGAACATGTAGTGCATGCGACCGCCGGAAATCTCCTCCATGACGTTCTGCAGCTCCTCGCGCTCGCGGAACGCGTGGAACACCGGGGTGATCCCGCCCAGTTCGAGCGGGTAGGAGCCGAGGAACATCAGGTGGTTGAGGACGCGGTTCAGCTCCGCGAGCAGGGTGCGCGTCCACACCGCGCGCTCGGGGACCTCCATGCCGAGCATCCGCTCGACGGCCATCACGACACCCAGCTCGTTCGAGAAGGCCGACAGCCAGTCGTGGCGGTTGGCCAGCATCACGATCTGCCGGTAGTCCCGGGCCTCGAAGAGCTTCTCCGCGCCGCGGTGCATATAGCCGATGACCGGCTCCGCGTGCTGGACGCGCTCGCCGTCCAGGACGAGGCGCAGGCGGAGCACGCCGTGCGTGGACGGGTGCTGGGGGCCGATGTTGAGCACCATGTCGGTGCTCTCGGCGGCGCCGCCGATGCCGAGCGTGGTCTCCGTGGTGGTCTCCGTCGTGGGACTCATGCGCACAGTCTCTCGCACGCGTCCCCGGGTGACGGAGGTCGTACGTACGCTGGGTGCATGGACACGGGGACGGCAGGGCCCGCGGGACCGGCGGGGGCGCACGAGGGACCGGTCTGGACGGGGCTGCCGCGCGGCGTGCTGACGATGCGGCGGCTGCTGCTCGTGGTCTGGCTGGTGCCGCTCGCCGCGGCCGCCGGCGTGCTCCTCGGCCTGTTCGCGGGCCCGGCCTGGGCCGCCTTCGCCGTGCTGCCGCTCGCCGTGGCCGCCTGGGGCTGGGGGATGCTGGAGCGCAACTGGCGCTCGTGGCGGTACGCGGAGCGCGTCGACGACCTGCTGATCAGCCGGGGCGTGCTGTGGCGCCAGGAGACTGTCGTGCCGTACGGGCGGATGCAGCTCGTCGAGGTGACCTCGGGCCCCGTGGAGCGGCACTTCGGGCTCGCGGGCGTCCAGCTGCACACCGCCGCCGCGGCCACCGACGCGCGCATCCCGGGGCTGGTCCCCGAGGAGGCCGAGCGGCTGCGCGACCGGCTGACCGAGCTCGGCGAGGCCCGATCGGCGGGGCTGTGAACGGCGAGGCGGGCGCGCCGGACGGGGCGCCCACGACGGACGGCGCCACGGGCGAGGCGGGCCGCGAGGGCTCCCCGCCCGGCGGGGACGCGGTCCAGGAGCGGCGGCTGCACCCGGTCACGCCGCTGCGCCGCGCGTGGGCTCCGTTCGCTCTCCTGGTGGGCTGGGCGCTCCACGACCCGAACGGCACACAGCAGCGCCTGTCCGAGCTGACCGCCACCACCCTGCTGGCCGGCAGCGCGGCCGTGGTGCTCGGCGGAGCCGCGTACGGCCTGATGAGCTGGTGGTTCACCCACTTCGCGGTCACCGACACCGAGCTGCGCATCCGCACCGGCCTGTTCTTCCGGCGCACCGCCCACATCCGCCTCGACCGCCTCCAGGCCGTCGACGTGACGCGCCCGCTGCTCGCCCGCGTCGTGGGCGTCGCCAAGCTGAAGCTGGACGTCGTCGGCGCCGACAAGAAGGACGAGCTGGCCTTCCTCGGCGAGCGGGAGGCGGCCGAGCTGCGGGCCGAACTGCTCGCCCGGGCGGCCGGTTTCGCCCCCGAGCAGGCCCGCGAGGTCGGCGAGGCCCCGGTCCGCGCCCTCCTGCACGTGCAGCCGCGCATGCTCGCCGTCTCCCTCCTGCTGACCGGCGCGCCCTGGGTGATGCTGGCGGCGGCGGTGGTCGTGCCGGCCTTCCTCTGGTTCGTCACGCACAGCGTCTGGACCGTCCTCGCCACGTCCCTGCCGATGCTGGGCGGCGCGTTCGCGAGCAGCGGCGGACGCTTCATCACGGAGTACGACTGGACGGTCGGCGAGTCCCCCGACGGCCTCCGCATCGACCACGGGCTGCTCGACAAGGCCCACGAGACGGTGCCGCCGGGCCGCGTGCAGACCGTGCACGTCGTGCAGCCACTGCTGTGGCGGCGGTACGGCTGGGTGCGCGTCGAGCTGGACGTGGCGGGCTCGTCCAACGGCGTCCTGGTGCCGGTGGCGCCGCGTGCGGAGGCCGAGGCGCTGATCGGGCGCGTGCTGCCCGGCGTCCGCGTCCCGGAGGCCGACGCTCTGGTGCGGCCGCCCGCCCGCGCGGCGTGGTGCGTCCCGCTGTGGTGGAAGGGGTACGGCATCGCGGTCACCGACGCGGTCTTCGCGGCCCGGCACGGCCTGCTCAAGCGCCGCCTCTCGCTGGTGCCGCACGCCAAGGTGCAGAGCGTCCAGCTGGCGCAAGGCCCGTGGGAGCGCCACAAGGACGTGGCCGACGTACGGGTCCACACCGGCGCCAACAAGACGGTGACCGCACGGCTCCGCCCGGCCGCGGAGGCGGCGGCGCTGCTCCAGTCCCAGGCGGACCGCTCCCGCACGGGCCGCCGCGAGGCCCGGCCGGACCGGTGGATGGCGTAGGGGCCCCGGCCCCGGCCCCGGCTTCGGCCCCGGGAGACCTTGCACGAAAGTCCCGGCGACACGCCGTGTGATACGGCGTGTCGCCGGGACTTTCCCGCAATCAGCCCTCGAAGCGGGGCCGAACCGAGGCCGGGGCTTATGCCCGCAGTGCCGTGCGGAGGTCCGCCATGTCCAGCTGCTCCGTCTCGTCGTGGGCCGTCAGGTCGATCACCTGGCCCACGCCTCGCTCGGCGTCCGCCTCGGGCCCGGCCTCGGGCGCGCTTTCGGGTGCGGCCTCGGGACGGTCCGCCTCGGCCTCGGCCTCCGCCTTGTGCACCGCCAGGGCCTCCTCGCCGACCACGTCGGCCAGGTCCGCGTCCTGCACGGCTTCCAGCGAAGCGGGGGTCGCGCCGCCCTCGTTGCCGAAGAAGTCGAACCCGCCCTGGGGCGCCGGGCGGCGTGCCTGCACGGGCGGCGCGACGGCGACCGCGCGCTCATGCCCGCCGTACCCGTCGGCCGCCCCTTCCTGCCCCCGCTCCCCGTCGTCCTCCGCCCCGGCCTCCGCCACCGGCGGCGCGGCAGGCGCCGGCTCCGGTCGCGAGGTCATGCGGTCGAGCGCGGCGTTGGCCCGCTGGAAGAGCGACGGCGTCGGGGCGGCGCCCTCCCGGGTGCCGGTGACGGCCGCCGGGGCGGCCTTCGCCGGCCGCGCGGGGCGGTCCGCCGTGCGCGCGGCGGGCACCGGCGCCCCCGCCCGCACCGCGGGTACGAGGTCCACCGCGCCCGGCACCAGGTCGTCGGCGCCCGCCTTCGACAGCGCGGGGGCCGGGGCCGAGGCCTCTATGGCGAGCAGGCGCCTGCCTTCGAGTGCACTGGCCCGCTCGGTCTCGGCGGTGGCGTAGCGGCGCAGCAGGTCGGCGTGTTCGTTGCGCAGGGCGGCCAGCTCGGCCCGCTTGGCGCGCAGCTTGGTCTCCAGCCTGCCCCGCAGCTCGCGCGACTCCTCCAGATCGGCCTCGGCCTCGGCGATCCGCTCCTCGTGGCGCCACTCGTCGCTCGCGCGGGCCCGGCCGAGCTCGGCGATCTGTTTCCCGGCCGCCTGGTCCCAGCGGCGCATGACGACCGAGCCGACGACGGCGGCGGCCGCCGCGACCGCGGCGAGTCCGCGGAGCACGAGCGGTTCCGCGAACATCCAGGCGCCGCCGGCGCTGAGAACAGAGACGCCGGCGACCGCCGAAGGCGGAAGCAGCCTGTGCAGGGGTGGGGAATGGCGGTGACGTCCACGTGGCATGGCCAGAAACTTACCGCGCGTAGGCGAAGTCATGTGTCCGGCCCGCCAAAAAGCAGAAGTCGTCGGCCACAACTCGTCATAACTCCCCCACCCTTTTCTTGATCAACTAGCCGGGCGGCCGGCGTTCCCGCCGGCCGGCCTCACACCAGGCCTCCGACTCGTCCCGGATCAGGCCATCCGACTCGCCTCGGATCAGACCATCCGACCTGTCTCAGATCAGGCCCTTCGACTCCAGGTACTCCTTGGCCACATCGGCTTCCTTCTGCCGCTCCTCGTCGACCTTCCGGTTGAGCTCGATGAGATCGTCCGTGGTGAGCGTCTTGGTGATCTTCGCGAGCGCGTCGGCTATCTCCTTGGAGCCCGCTTCCTCGGCGTTCACGACAGGAAGGATGTTGTCCGCGTTCTGGAGCTTCTTGTCGTCCTCGAGAATGACGAGGTCGTAGTTCTTCAGCGTCGCGTCGGTCGTCGTGGTCAGCACCAGCTGGTCCGTGCCGTTCTTGACGGCCTGTTTGGACTGCGTGGTGCCGACGCCCTTGGGATCGATTCCGGCGACGTCGATGCCGTACTTCTTCTTGAGGCCGGGGGCGCAGAACGGCCGGGACTCGCATTCGTCGCCCGCCGCGATCTTCACCTTCTCGCCCGACCTGCCGAGGTCCGAGAGCGTCTTGAGCTTGTGCTCCTTCGCAAATTCCGCGGAGACCGCGAACGCGTTCTGGTCGACCGCCTCGCCCGCGGGGAGTGCCTTGAGTCCCTCGGGCTCCGCGAGCTTCTCCAGGGCGCTCACCGTGGCGTCGAGATCGCTGGAGGCGACGGGCTCGGCCTTCGGGCCGTTCTTCTGCAGGTTCAGGAATTCCGCGAGGGTCGCGGCGTATTCCGGAGCGACGTCGATCGTGCCCTTCTTCAGTTCCGGCTTGTAGATCTCGCGGTTCTGCACCGTCTTGACCTGGGTGTCATATCCGGCGTCCGCGAGAACGCCCGCGTAGAGCTCGGCGAGCACCTTCTGCTCGGTGAACCGGGCCGAACCGACCACGATCGAGCCCTTCTTGCCACCGCCCCCCTTGTCCGACCCCTTGCCGTCGTCCTCCAGGCTGTCACCGCCGCACGCGGCGAGCCCCGCGGTCAGCGCCATGACGGCCGCGGCCGCCCCTGCCATCCGTCGCGCGCGACGCGTTGTGCTGTTCATCGGTGGATCACCATCTCCAAGGGGATTCGGAATGACCGGGCGAGCAGGACCCGGTGGGCGGGGCTGGGTGAGCAGGACTCGGCGCGACACTCAGCGGGCTGCTCCGCCCGACCGTCGCATCGGGTCGAAGAGGCGTCCGGCCAGCACCAGGACGCCCTCCACGAGCAGTGCGAGCAGCGCCACGAGGACCGCGCCCGCGACGACTTGCGGGGTGTTCTGCAGGTTGAACCCGGCGGTGATGATCCGGCCGAGGCCGCCCTCCCCCGCCATGGCGGCGAGCGTGGCCGTCGCGACGACCTGCACGCCGGCCGACCGGACGCCCGTCATGACGAGCGGGTAGGCCAGCGGCAGCTCGACCCGGGCGAACAGCTGGCCGCCGCTCATGCCCATCCCCCGCGCCGCCTCCACCACCGCCCGGTCCACCTCGCGCATCCCGAGGTAGGCGTTGGTCAGCAGCGGCGGCACGGCGAAGAGGACCAGCGCGATCAGCGTCGGGGCGTCGCCGTGCTCACCGAGCGGGGTGAGCGTGAGCAGGATCAGCAGGGCGAGGGTGGGCACCGCGCGGCCGACGTTCGAGATGTTGACCGCGAGGGCGCCGCCCTTGCCGATGTGACCGAGCCAGAGGGCGAGGGGCAGCGCGATCAGGCAGGCCACGGCGAGGCAGACGCCGCTGAAGTACAGGTGCTCGGCCAGGCGGTGCCACACCCCCTGCTCGCCCCGCCAGTTGGCGCCCGTGGTCAGCCAGTCGTACGCACCGGTGATCGCGTTCATGCAGGTTCAGCCACCTTGGCCACGGCCGGCCCGCGGTCGGCTCGGTTCGTCCGTATTCGGTGGACCCTCGTCCAGGGCGTCAGCAGGCGCTGGAGGCCGAGCAGGAGCAGGTCGGCGACGACGGCGAGGAGCACGCACAGCGCGGACGCCGTGAGCACCTGGGCCTTGAAGGTCGTGTCGAGGCCGTCGAGGATCAGGGTGCCGAGGCCGCCGTAGTCCACGATGGCGCCGACGGTCGTCAGGGCCACCGTGGAGACCGTCGTGATGCGGACGCCGGCCAGCAACGCGGGCAGCGCCAGCGGCAGTTCCACCTCCCACAGCAGCCTGAGCGGGCCGTACCCCATGCCCTTCGCGGCCTCCCTGGCCTCGTCGGGGACCGCTTGGAGCCCGGCCAGGATGTTCCGCACGAGGACCGTCAACGAGTACAGGACGAGGCCCGTGACGACCAGTGAGACGGAGAGCCCGAAGAAGGGCAGGAGCAGCGAGAACATCGCGAGCGAGGGGACCGAGTACAGCACGGTCGTCACGCCGAGGACGGGCCCCGAGAGGAAGCGCCACCGGCGCGCCAGCAGCGCGAGCGGGAGGGAGACGGCGAGTCCGATCGCCACCGAGGCGAGCGTGATGCCGATGTGCTGAAGGGTCGCGTCGGTCAGCTCCTGGCTGCGGGAGCGGACATACTCCCCGCAGATCCAGTCGTTGGTCACCAGACAGTTCCGCTCGGCCACGCGTGGCACCTCCCCCGAATTCCCGGACGTATGCCGTACACACGTCCCCCCGTGTCTGGCGACCCTAACGCGCGCCACCGACAATCGCCGAGAGTCGTTGTACGGCCGCAATCCCGCGGACACACAAAGCCCCTCGCCGCCCGCCACAATGGGGAAGCATGATCCGGTTCGAGCACGTCACCAAGCGCTACGCGGACGGCACCACGGCCGTCGACGATCTGTCCTTCGAGGTCGCGGAGGGCGAACTGGTCACGCTCGTCGGCCCGTCGGGCTGCGGCAAGACGACCACGATGAAGATGGTGAACCGGCTGGTCGAGCCGAGCGAGGGACGCATATACGTCGACGGCGACGACATATCGGGCATCGACCCGGTCCAACTGCGGCGCCGCATCGGCTACGTCATCCAGCAGGTCGGCCTCTTCCCGCACAAGACGGTCCTGGAGAACACGGCGACCGTCCCACACCTGCTCGGCGTCAAGCGCGGCAAGGCCCGCGAGCGCGCCGCCGAACTCCTCGCCCTGGTCGGCCTCGACCCCGCCGTCTTCGGCGACCGCTACCCCGAACAGCTCTCCGGCGGCCAGCGCCAGCGGGTCGGCGTGGCCCGTGCCCTGGCGGCCGATCCGCCGGTGCTGCTGATGGACGAGCCGTTCGGCGCGGTCGACCCGGTGGTCCGCGAGCACCTGCAGAACGAGTTCCTGCGCCTCCAGCAGTCCGTGCGCAAGACCGTCCTCTTCGTCACGCACGACATCGAGGAGGCGGTCCGCCTCGGCGACCGCATCGCCGTCTACGGCCAGGGCCGCATCGAGCAGTTCGACACTCCCTCGACGGTCCTCGGCGCCCCCGCGACGGAGTACGTGGCCGACTTCGTCGGCGCGGACCGGGGGCTCAAGCGGCTCTCCGTGACACCGATCGAGGAGGGCGACCTGGAACAGCCCCCCGTGGTGCACCTCGACGACCCGCTGCCGAAGCATCTCGACGCCCGCTGGGCCGTGGTCCTGGACGGCGAGAACAACCTGCACGGCTGGATCTCCGCCGAGCACGCGCGCGTGGAGCACGGCACGGTCCGCGAGCACGCCCGCCGCATGGAGGCCTGGCTGCCGGTGGGCGCGAGCCTGAAGCAGGCCTTCGCGACGATGCTCCAGCACGACGCGGGCTGGATCGCGGTCATCGACAAGGACAGCGAGGGCCGTTTCCTCGGCGTGCTGACCCCCGCCCGGCTGCACGAGGCGCTGCGCCGCTCGACGGCGGCGGACGCCCGGGCGGTCGCCCGCGCGGACGTCGAGCTGGAGACGGTGGCCGCCATCGCCGGCAAGGCGTGAAGCGAGACGTCAGCCACGGCGAGCGGCGCGGCATGCATCAGGGCGTGGGGCACGGCGTGAACCAGGGCGTGGGGCACGACGTGCCCCGGCGGCTCAACCGTCGCGCAGCCGGCTGCTCATCCACTGGAGCGTGGCGGGGATCTCCCTGCGCCAGGTGTTGAAGTTGTGCCCGCCGCTCTCCAGCGTGATCGACGACACGCGCGTGGGCGGCTTCACCGCGTGGATGAAGTCCTGTGTGGCCTGGTAGTTGTCCTCGCCCTTCTTGCTGGTGGTCACCAGGAGGGACGTCTTGGGCCGCGGCTCGTGGGCGAGGTACCACATCAGGTCCGCGCGGCGCTCCAACTCCTCGTCGCCCTGGAAGAGGTCACCGGTGGTGACGTCGATGGGCGCCTTGTAGTACGCGGAGAGGCCCGCCGCGGCGCCGTACCGCTCGGGGTGGTGGACGGCGAACTTCAGGGCGCAGTAGCCGCCCGTGGAGTCGCCGACGACGCCCCAGCTGCGGCTGTCGGCGCCCACCCGGTAGTGCCCGGAGATGGCGCGGGGCAGGTCCTTGGTGAAGAAGGTCTCGGCCTGCGGGCCGCCGGGGACGTCCACGCACTCGGTGTCGCGCGGCGGCGCGACGGTCGGCCGCATCATGATCAGGACCATCGGCTGCATCTTGCCCTCGGCGGACAGCCGGTGGGCGGTCTGGGGGTAGTGCAGCCCCTTGATGAGCGCCTCGGCGGTCCCCGGGTAGCCGGTGAGGACCACGGCCGTGCGGAACTTGCGGTCCCTGTACTGCGGCTGGAAGTACTCGGGCGGCAGGTAGACGTAGGCGGGGCTGGCGATCCGCGACACCTTGCCGCCGATGTCGATCTTCTGGATCTGGCCTCCGGTGGTCGGCCTGTTGCCCCCGGGGACGTCCACGGCGCGGGTGTCGAGCACCCTGACGGGCCCCTCCCCCTTGGCCGGGTCGTGGTCCACGACGAGGCCGGGGCTCGTCTCCTGGCCGAACAGGTCCGCCCACGTGGCGTAGAAGCCGAACGCCTGGTTGGCGGCCAGGCCCACCGATCCGAAGATGGCGAGCTGGGCGGCGAGGAGCAGCCCGACGCGTCCCGTGACGGCCTTCCAGGTGCGGCGGGCGAGCCGCGGCCAGAGCCAGATGGTGCCGAAGAAGAGCAGTGCGGCCAGCACGACCGCAAGGGCGAGGACCTTGTTGCTCGTGAGTCCCATGGGGGTTTCCTGCCTGCGCTTTCTGCCTGTGCCCCGAGATCGTCGCGGCATGACCGGAACCGGCCAGGAACGCACGGCGGCTCGCCGGGGACCTGCCGAACTTTTCCAGTGGTTTCCGGTCGGGAATGAACCCGTTTCCCCGAGGGACCGTCCTAGAGGGGGCAATGGTGCCGGATGCCGCTTTGGCACCGGATTAAAGCTCTCTCGCAGAACTACGGGATGCGATGTCTGTCAGGATAGATGGGGAAATGTCGGGCGAGGTTCCGGGCAGTCAGGAACGGCACGGCGACAGCCGGTTCCGCCGGCTGACGCGCGGTCCGCGCCCGGAGGCGGTGCCGGCCCTCGTCGCCCGGGCCTGCACGCTCGTGGGCGTGCTGAACGTCGCCGCGGGTGTGTTCCCGCGCTTCCGCCACAGCCGTGTGCACGCCATCGCCGAGGTCCTGCCCGGCGCGCTCGGCCCCTTCGCCGCCGCCCTCGCCCTCAGCTCCGGCATCCTGCTGCTCCTGCTCGCCCACGGCCTGCGGCGCCACAAGCGGCGGGCCTGGCGGGCCGCCGTGGTGCTGCTGCCCGCGGGGGCCGTCGCCCAGTTCGCGTACCGGCACTCGGTGATCGGCGTCCTGATCTCCGTCGCCCTGCTCGCGCTGCTGCTCCGTCATCGTAGTGAATTCACGGCACTGCCCGATCCACGCAGCCGCTGGCGGGCCCTGGCCAACTTCATCCTGCTCGGAACCGGTTCGATCCTGCTCGGCCTGGTGATCGTCAGCGCCCACCCCGGCAAGGTCGTCGGCGACCCCGGCATCACGGAACGCCTGCAGCACGTCCTGTACGGCCTCTTCGGCCACGAGGGCCCGGTCGCCTACTCCGGGAACACGTCCTGGACCGTCGGCTTCTCCCTCGGCGCCCTCGGCATGCTCACCGCCCTGACCACCATCTACCTGGCCTTCCGCCCCGAGCACCCGGCCGCACGCCTCACCGAGGACGACGAGACGAGGCTGCGCGCGCTGCTCGACAAGCACGGCGGCCGCGACTCCCTCGGCCACTTCGCGCTCCGCCGCGACAAGGGGGTCGTCTTCTCCCCCAGCGGCAAGGCCGCCGTCACCTACCGCGTCGTCTCCGGAGTGATGCTCGCCAGCGGCGACCCGATCGGCGACGTCGAGGCCTGGCCCGGCGCCATCGAGCGCTTCATGGACGAGGCCAAGGCCCACTCCTGGACGCCCGCCGTCATGGGCTGCTCCGAGACCGGCGGCGAGGTCTGGACCCGCGAGACCGGCCTCGACGCCCTCGAACTGGGCGACGAGGCGGTGGTGGACGTCGCGGATTTCTCCCTGTCCGGGCGTGCGATGCGCAACGTACGCCAGATGGTCAAGCGGATCGAGCGCAATGGCTACGAGACGCGCGTACGGCGCATCCGTGACCTCGGGGAGCGGGAGCTCGCCAGGATCCAGCAGGCCGCCGAGGACTGGCGCGGCACCGACACCGAGCGCGGCTTCTCGATGGCGCTCGGCCGCATCGGCGATCCCGGGGACGGCGACTGCCTGATCGCCACCGCCCACAAGGCCGACGCGGAGCCGGGTCCCTACGGCGACCTGAAGGCCGTCCTCCACTTCGTCCCGTGGGGAAAGGACGGCGTCTCCCTGGACCTCATGCGCCGCGACCGCGCGGCCGATCCCGGCATGAACGAGCTGCTCATCGTGGCCGCCCTCCAGGCCGCCCCCAAGCTCGGCATCGCGCGCGTGTCCCTCAACTTCGCCATGTTCCGCGCGGCCCTCGCCCGCGGCGAGAAGATCGGCGCGGGCCCGGTCCTGCGGGCCTGGCGCGGCCTGCTGGTGTTCCTCTCGCGCTGGTTCCAGATCGAGTCCCTGTACAAGTTCAACGCGAAGTTCCGCCCCCGCTGGGAGCCCCGCTTCGTCGTCTACCGCTCCAGCAAGGACCTGCCCCGCATCGGCTTCGCCGCCATGCAGGCCGAGGGCTTCGTGACCCTCTCGCTCCCCCGGTTCCTGCGCCGCTCCGCCGCGCAGCCCCGCCCCTGCCCGCACGGGACCACGGAGCGTGAGGTCCAGGCGGCGTAACCGTCCGCCGACCGGGCCTAGGCTGGAGTCATGAGTACGTTGCGCGGGCGCGGATCGGTCCAGGGGCTGCCGGAGTGGGGCCGCTGTGCGGTCATGGGCGTCGTGAACGTGACGCCGGACTCCTTCTCCGACGGGGGCCGCTGGTTCGACACGACGGCCGCCGTCAAGCACGGCGTCGACCTCGTGGCGCGGGGCGCCGACCTGGTCGACGTCGGCGGTGAGTCCACGCGCCCCGGCGCGACCCGCGTGGACGAGGACGAGGAGCTCAGGCGCGTCGTCCCCGTGGTGCGCGGCCTGGCCGCCGAGGGCGTCACGGTCTCCGTGGACACCATGCGCGCCACCGTCGCCGAGCGGGCGCTCGCCGCGGGCGCCGTCCTCGTCAATGACGTCAGCGGCGGCCTCGCCGACCCCCGCATGGTCCCCGCGGTCGCCGCCGCCGGAGCGCCCTTCGTCGTCATGCACTGGCGCGGCTTCCTCACCGACATCCACGCCGAGCCCGCCTACGAGGACGTGGTCTCCGAAGTCGTCGACGAGCTCCACGCACGCGTGGCCGCGGCCGTCGAGGGCGGCATCGCCCCCGAGCGCATCGTCGTCGACCCGGGCCTCGGCTTCTCCAAGAAGGCCGAGCACGACCTGGCCCTCCTGGCCCGCCTCGACCGGCTGCGCGATCTCGGCCACCCGATCCTGGTGGCCGCCTCCCGCAAGCGTTTCCTCGGCCGGGTCCTCGCGGGCCCGCAGGGCGCCCCGCCGCCCGCACGCGAGCGTGACGCCGCCACCGCCGCCGTCTCCGCCATCGCCGCCCACCAGGGCGCCTGGGCGGTCCGTGTGCACGAGGTACGGGCCACCGCCGACGCCGTGCGCGTCGCCCAGGCCGTGACGGACGCGGGCGAGAGCCGGTGACCGGGGCCCGTACCGACGTCGAGCAGGTCGAGAGCGCCAACACCGCCTTCTACGAAGCACTCGAACGCGGCGACTTCGACGAGGTCTCCGACCTGTGGCTGGACCCGGCCACCGACGACCCGGCGGCCGGGCGCGCGACGGACGAGGACGCCGCGGACGGCGGGGCGGACGGCGACCCGGCGGACGACGACGAGGTGGCCGACGACGGCTCCGCGATCTCCTGCGTGCACCCCGGCTGGCCGGTCCTCACCGGCCGCGGCGAGGTCTTGCGGTCGTACGCGCTGATCATGGCGAACACCGAGTACATCCAGTTCTTCCTGACCGACGTGAAGGTCGGGGTGGCCGGTGACACCGCCCTGGTGACGTGTACCGAGAACATCCTCAGCGGCGGTCCGCCCCCGGAGGCCGGCGGCGAGCTGGGGCCTCTCGTGGGCCAGCTCGTGGTCGCCACCAACGTGTTCCGCCGCACTCCGGACGGCTGGAAACTCTGGTCGCACCACGCCTCTCCCGTACTCGCCGAAACCGACGACGACGAGAACGACGAGACGCCCTCGTAGTGGGTAGGGGCACAGGTGTGGCCGGTCCCACGGGCCCCGCGGGCAGGCCATGTCAGTGCTCGCAGGTAGATTCGATCGAGGCTGGAGCGCCGACCGCACTCGGGGCAGGCCTGCCGATACCGACGATTGCAGGAGTGATTCGCGTGGATCGTGTCGCGCTGCGTGGCCTCAAGGCCCGCGGGCACCACGGTGTCTATCCGCGGGAGCGCGAAGAGGGCCAGACCTTCATCGTGGACCTGGTTCTCGGCCTGGACACGCGAGCGGCCGCGGCCGACGACGACCTGGCGAAGACCGTGCACTACGGGATCGTGGCCGAGGAGGTCGTGGCCGTCGTGGAGGGCGATCCCGTCGACCTCATCGAGACGCTCGCCGAGCGCATCGCCCAGGCGTGCCTGAAGCACGACGGCGTCCTGGAGGTCGAGGTGTGCGTCCACAAGCCGGACGCCCCGATCACCGTGCCCTTCGACGACGTGACCGTCACCATCACCCGGAGCCGAGTATGACTGTGCCCTTCACAGCAGGTCAGAGCGACCCGACCGTCCAGCCGGTGCCCACCTCCGTCGTCGAGCAGGTGGACGCGGCCGACCACACCCTGTCCAACCCCCACCGCGCCGTGATCTCCCTCGGCAGCAACCTCGGCAACCGCCTGGAGACGCTGCAGGGCGCCGTCGACGCCCTGGAGGACACGCCCGGCCTGCGGGTCAAGGCGGTCTCCCCGGTGTACGAGACGGAGCCGTGGGGCGTGGAGCCCGGCTCCCAGCCCGCGTACTTCAACGCGGTGGTCCTGGTGAAGACCACCCTTCCGCCCGCCTCGCTCCTGGAGCGCGCGCAGGCCGTCGAGGAGGCCTTCCACCGCGTCCGCGACGAGCGCTGGGGCCCGCGCACGATCGACGTCGACATCGTGGCGTACGCCGACGTGGTCTCCGACGACCCGGCGCTCACGCTGCCGCACCCGCGGGCGCACGAGCGTGCCTTCGTCCTCGCCCCGTGGCACGACGTCGACCCCGAGGCCAGCCTGACCGGCCGCGGCTCCGTCGCGGAGCTGCTCGACGCGCTCACCCGTGAGGGCGTCGAACCCCGCGCCGACCTGGAACTCCGACTGCCGGAGTAGTCGTTAGGGTCTGCGGATCGACGGGTCTGCGGCCCGAGGGGTCCGCGACCGATCGGTCCGTGGACCGATCCGCACGAGACATGGACGAAGATCGGGACGCCGACGCGGGTATGAAGGGTCAGACGCGGGTATGAAGGGTCATTCGTGAAGCAACTGCGCATCAGGACGCTGGTCGGCCTCTTTCTCGCGGCCGGAGTGCTGTCCTGGTCGGGCGCCCGGCTGTGGGACTCCGTCGGCTCCCTGCCGAAGGTCCCGCTGGCCGCGCCCATCGTGCTCGCGGTGATCGCCGTCGTGCTGCTCGCGACGGCGCTCTCGCTGCGCTCGCGCCTGCGTGCCCAGCGCGAGCGCCGCCCCGGCGCCAAGGGCGTCGAGCCGCTGATGGCCGCCCGCGCCGTCGTCTTCGGCCAGGCGAGCGCCCTGGTCGCGGCGCTCGTCGCGGGGATGTACGGCGGCACGGGCGCGTTCCTGCTGGAGTTCCTCGACATCCCCGCCCGCCGCGACCAGGCGGTCTACGCCGGGCTCTCGGTCGTCATGGGCATCGCCGTGATCGCCGCCGCCTTCTTCCTCGAGCGGGTCTGCAAGCTGCCCGAGGACGACGACGAGGACGGCCAGACGGCCGCGGCCGCCTAGGGCCCGCCCTCCGCCGGGTCGGCGCGCGGCCGGTCCCGGACGGCTCAGCGGGCCATGATCAGGCTCATCGCCTCGTTGCGCGTGGCGGGATCCCGGAGCTGGCCGCGGACCGCGGACGTTATCGTCTTGGCGCCCGGCTTGCGGACCCCGCGCATCGTCATGCACATGTGCTCGCACTCGACGACCACGATCACCCCGCGCGGCTCCAGGATCTTCATCAGGGAGTCAGCGATCTGCGTGGTCAGCCGCTCCTGCACCTGCGGCCGGCGCGCGTACACGTCGACGAGGCGGGCGAGCTTGGACAGACCGGTGATCTTGCCGTCCGTGGACGGGATGTACCCGACGTGGGCGACGCCGACGAACGGCACCAGGTGGTGTTCGCAGGAGCTCATGACCTCGATGTCCTTCACCAGGACCATCTCGTCGTGGCCGAGATCGAACGTCGTGGTCAGGACGTCCTCCGGCTGCTGCCAGAGGCCCGCGAATATCTCCCGGTAGGCCCGCGCCACCCGGGCCGGGGTCTCCAGGAGGCCCTCGCGGTCGGGGTCCTCGCCCACGGCGATCAGGAGCTCGCGCACGGCGTTCTCGGCACGCTTCTCGTCGAACTCGCCGATCGAGCCCTCGCTGTCCAGCGTCACCGGGTCGGTCATGATGTGCCTCGTTCCTGTGCGTCCTGCGCGGGGCTGCGGAAATGCCGCGCCCCCCAGGCTAAAACCTGGGGGGCGCGGCATTCATTCCGGGCCTGCCGGGACGTACGGATCAGCTCTCGGGGCGGTCCTCCGGGGCCACCTCAAGGGGCTGCTCCGTGCCGCCCGCGGAGATCGCGGGGGTGGCGCCGTTCGCACCGTTCGTCAGCGACAGCTCCTTGGGGGAGAGCACCGGCGGGCGGGTCGAGGGCGTGCGCCTGGAGGAGCCGGTCCACGCCGGGCGGGCCGGGCGCTTCACGATGCCGGAGAAGACCTCGGCGATCTGCTCCTTGCCCAGGGTCTCCTTCTCCAGCAGCTGGAGCACCAGGTTGTCGAGGATGTCGCGATTCTCGACGAGGATCTCCCACGCTTCGTTGTGCGCGGTCTCGATGAGCTTCTTGACCTCTTCGTCGACCAGCGCGGCGACCTCTTCCGAGTAGTCCCGCTGGTGCGCCATCTCGCGCCCGAGGAACGGCTCGGTGTTGTCCCCGCCGAACTTGATCGCGCCGAGACGCTCGGTCATGCCGTACTGCGTGACCATCGCGCGTGCGGTGGCCGTGGCCTTCTCGATGTCGTTCGCCGCGCCCGTCGTCGGGTCGTGGAAGACGAGCTCCTCGGCCGCGCGCCCGCCCAGCATGTACGCGAGCTGGTCGAGCATCTCGTTGCGCGTGGTGGAGTACTTGTCCTCTTCGGGCAGGACCATGGTGTAACCCAGGGCCCGGCCACGGGACAGGATGGTGATCTTGTGGACCGGGTCCGAGTTCGGGGAGGCCGCCGCGACCAGGGCGTGTCCGCCCTCGTGGTACGCGGTGATCTTCTTCTCCTTGTCGGACATGATCCGGGTCCGCTTCTGCGGGCCCGCGACCACACGGTCGATCGCCTCGTCCAGCGAGTGGTTGTCGATCAGCTTCTTGTCGCTGCGCGCCGTGAGGAGCGCCGCTTCGTTCAGCACGTTCGACAGGTCGGCACCCGTGAAGCCCGGCGTGCGGCGGGCGACCGCGCCCAGGTCGACGTCCGGGGCGACCGGCTTGCCCTTCTGGTGGACCTTGAGGATCTCCAGACGGCCCTGCATGTCCGGGCGGTCGACGGCGATCTGCCGGTCGAAGCGGCCGGGGCGCAGGAGCGCCGGGTCGAGGATGTCGGGCCGGTTCGTGGCGGCGATCAGGATGACGCCGCCCTTCACGTCGAAGCCGTCCATCTCGACGAGCAGCTGGTTCAGCGTCTGCTCGCGCTCGTCGTGGCCACCGCCGAGGCCGGCGCCGCGGTGGCGGCCGACCGCGTCGATCTCGTCGACGAAGACGATCGCCGGGGCGTTCGCCTTGGCCTGCTCGAAGAGGTCGCGGACACGGGAGGCGCCGACACCGACGAACATCTCGACGAAGTCGGAACCGGAGATCGAGTAGAACGGCACCCCGGCCTCACCGGCGACGGCGCGCGCGAGGAGCGTCTTGCCCGTGCCGGGCGGGCCGTAGAGCAGCACGCCCTTGGGGATCTTGGCGCCGACGGCCTGGAACTTCGCCGGCTCCTGGAGGAACTCCTTGATCTCGTGGAGCTCCTCGACGGCTTCGTCCGAACCCGCGACGTCGGAGAAGGTCGTCTTCGGGGTGTCCTTGGTGATCAGCTTGGCCTTGGACTTCCCGAAGTTCATGACCCGGGAACCGCCGCCCTGCATCTGATTCATCAGGAACAGGAAGACGACGACGATCAGGACGAAGGGGAGGAGGGAGAGCAGGATGCCGACGAAGGGATTCTGCTTCGACGGGGAGACGGTGTAACCGTCCTTGATCTGCTTGTCCTCGAACTTGGCCTGCAGAGACTTGGCGAGGTCGACGCCCTGGTCGCCGATGTAGCTCGCCTGGATCTTGCTGCTGCCCTTGACCTTCTCACCGTCGATGAGCTCGGCCTTGATGATCTGCTCGTCACCGGTGGTGAGCTTGGCCGACTTGACCTTGTTGTCGTTGATCGCCTGGACGACCTGACCGGTGTCAACCGTCTTGTAGCCACCGGACGAGCCGACGACCTGCATCAACACGACCACGGCAAGGACGGCCAGCACGATCCACATGACTGGCCCACGGAAGTATCGCTTCACGTCCATCCATACGGAGCGATGACGCCCCGTCCCTCCTGCCATAGTGAGTTTGATAAAGACTGTTCTTCGGACGGTACCCCAGCATTGTGACCCGAAGCCGCACGGGCGGGCTGGCAATACTGCCTTCGCATGTCCAACGGCGGGAAACCGGTGAGGGTTCCCGCCGCCGCCCCCCGGTCCCTCGGCGGTCAGCCGCCGTAGACGTGCGGGGCGAGCGTTCCGACGAAGGGAAGGTTCCGGTACTTCTCCGCGAAGTCCAGGCCATAGCCCACCACGAACTCGTTCGGGATGTCGAAACCGATCCACTTCACGTCGATCGCGACCTTCGCCGCCTCGGGCTTGCGCAGCAGCGTGCACACCTCCAGGGAGGCGGGCTCGCGGGAGCCGAGGTTGGAGAGCAGCCAGGACAGCGTCAGACCGGAGTCGATGATGTCCTCGACGATCAGCACGTGCCTGCCCTTGATGTCGGTGTCCAGGTCCTTGAGGATCCGGACGACGCCGGAGGACTGCGTGCCCGCGCCGTACGACGAGACGGCCATCCAGTCCATCGTGACCGGGGTGGACAGCGCGCGCGCCAGGTCCGCCATGACCATCACGGCGCCCTTGAGGACACCGACGATCAGCAGGTCCTTGCCCGCGTACTCCGCGTCGACCTTCGCGGCGAGCTCCGCCAGCTTCGCGTCGATCTCTTCCTTGGTGATGAGCACCGACTTGAGGTCGGTGCCCATGTCTTTCGCGTCCACCCGCATCACTTTCGGTCGTCACACCGGCCGACGCGGTCCCGCAGTGCGCACGGTCCTCGTCAGCCTTGCCGGATCACCAGTCTGCCACCCTGGCGCTGAGCCACGACTTTGCCCGGGAGATTGATGGCCCCCTGGCCGCGCCAGCCGGTGATGAGGCGGTCGACCTCCTCGATGTGCCGGGCGAACAGCGAACCGGCCGGCGCACCGGCCTCGATCGCGGCCCGGCGCACGATGCGGCGGCGCACGGCGGGGGGCAGGGCGAACAGTTTGGCGCACTCCAGGAGGCCGGCGGCGTCGCGCACCGACGCCTCGGCCTGGGCGGCCCAGGCGTCGAGGGCGTCGGCGTCGTCGCGGGAGAGCTGGGCCGTACGGGCGAGCGCTTCGACGACGCCCTTGCCGAGCGCCTTCTCCAGGGCGGGCAGGCCCTCGTGGCGCAGCCGGGAGCGGGTGTAGGCGGGGTCGGCGTTGTGCGGGTCGTCCCAGACGGGCAGCGACTGGACCATGCACGCCTTGCGGGCCGTCTGGCGGTCGATGTGCAGGAACGGGCGGCGGTAACGGCCGGCGGCCCCCGAGGTCGCGGCCATTCCGGACAGGGAGCGGATGCCGGAGCCGCGGGCGAGGCCGAGCAGGACCGTCTCGGCCTGGTCGTCGCGGGTGTGGCCGAGCAGGACGGCGGCGGCCGAGTGCCGCTCGGCGGCGGCGTCCAGGGCGGCGTAGCGCGCGTCCCGGGCGGCGGCTTCGGGACCGCCCGCGCGGCCGACCTCCACGGCGACGGATTCGACCGGGGTCAGGCCGAGGGCGGTCAGACGTGCGACGACCTCGGCGGCGCGCAGGTCGGAGCCGGGCTGCAGGCCGTGGTCGACGGTGACGCCACCGGCGCGGACGCCGAGCTTGGGGGCCTCGAAGGCGAGGGCGGAGGCGAGCGCCATCGAGTCGGCGCCGCCGGAGCAGGCGACGAGCACGAGCGGCCGGGGGGCCTGCCCGTGGGGAGCGTCGCCGTGAGCGGCGTGCCCGTGGGGGGCGTGTGCGGGGGGTGGGGGGTCGGTTTCGGAGCTGCGCTGTACGTCGGTCAGTACGTCGTGGAGTACGCGGCGGACCGCCAGGCGTATCGCCGCGACCGCAGGATGGGGACCCATGTCCGGTTCCCTTCGTGAAGTTCGGGGGGTGTGCCTCGGACCAATCGCTCAAGGACCCACTCCGGAGACCGGATCTGGCGTTCAGACCGCGGAGTCCCGAGCATTCGGTCACTCAGAGTGTGTCGATGGTGACAGAGCCGAGCCGTTCCCCGAGCATTGCACGCCTACCCACCGTTCACGGTCCCTCGGACGGGTGATTGCGAGGGCGTTCTCCTGTCATCGGCCGGGATCGGTCCCTCAATCCGCCTTACGGTGCACCCGCGCGACCCACTCCGCGGGTTTCGCGATCTCCGCCTTGGTGGGCAGCGTGTTCGGTGACGTCCATACGCGGTTGAAGCCCTCCATGCCGACCTCCTCCACGACCGCCCGCACGAAGCGCTCGCCGTCGCGATACTGGCGCAGCTTCGCGTCGAGGCCCAGGAGCTTGCGCAGCACCTGGTCGAGGCGGCTCGCGCCGCGCGCCCTGCGCTCCTTGAACTTCTCCCGGATCTCGGCGACGGACGGCACCACGTCGGGGCCCACGCCGTCCATGACGAAGTCGGCGTGGCCCTCCAGGAGGGACATCACGGCGGTGAGGCGGCCGAGGATCTCGCGCTGGGCGGGGGTCTGCACCAGCTCCACGAGGGAGCGACCGCCGTCGGACGCCGCGTCCTCCTCGGCGTCGCCGCGGCCGGTGGCGAAGGCCTGAGCGGCCTCCCTCACACGCTCCAGGACGGTCATCGGGTCGACCTCGGTCTCGCCGAGGAAGCCCTGGATCTCGCCCTCCAGGTGGTCGCGCAGCCAGGGCACCGCGGTGAACTGCGTGCGGTGCGTCTCCTCGTGGAGGCAGACCCAGAGCCGGAAGTCGTGGGGGTCCACGTCCAGCTCCCGCTCGACGTGCACGATGTTCGGTGCGACCAGGAGGAGCCTGCCGCCGCCGTTCGCCCCCGCGGGGAGGTCGCGGGTGGCCGGGGCGAAGGTCTCGTACTGCCCGAGGACACGGGAGGCGAGGAACGAGAGCAGCATGCCCAGCTCGACGCCCGTCACCTTGCCGCCGACCGCGCCGAGCACGGCTCCGCCGGGGGTGCCGGAGCGCTTGTCCTGCATCTTGTCCAACAGGGGCTTGAGGAGCTCCCTGAAGCCCTCCACGTTCGCCCGGACCCAGCCTGCTCTGTCGACGACGAGGACCGGGGTGTCGTGGGTCTCCTCCGTGCCCATGCCGGTGAAGGAACGGACGTGCTCCTCCGAGGACTTGGCATGCCGACGGAGCTCTGCGACGACGGCGCGTGCCTCGTCGCGGCTCACTTCTGGGCCCGGCCTCACGAGTCGGGTCGCGGTCGCCACCGCGAGATTCCAGTCGACCATCTCCGCACCACCGATGCTCGTCATGCGTCAACGGTACGTGGTTGCTCCCTCTGGTGGAGGGGCTTGCACCCCTCACTTGCCCCTGGGCTCGCCCCTAGGGGCCCTTTCGCACCCTCGGTGGGGCTGTGTCCCGTCTTCGCCCGGGCGTCGGCCCGTGCCTGCGGGCACCGGCCTCGCGTGCGTCGCCTCTTGCGTCCGCGGGTTCGTCGTGGCTCGGCGCGCCGTTCCCCGCGCCCCTGGCTGTGGGCTGGCCTCGCCTTGGTGCTCACGGGCCGGCCCGCTTCGGGGCTGTTTCAGCGGCAGCCGCAGTTGGCCAGAGTCGTGGCCATTTTGTCCAGGGTTTTCTGGGCCGCCTGGGGGTCCGACGTGCCGGTGGTCATGAACGCGAAGACCAGGAGGCGGCCGTCCGCGTCGACGACCGTGCCCGCCAGGGTGTTCACACCCGTGAGGGTGCCGGTCTTGGCGCGGACCACGCCCGTGCCCGCGGAGTCCTTGGGGTAGCGGTCGACGAGGGTGCCGGTGAAGCCCGCGACGGGCAGGCCCGTCACCGCCGAGCGCAGCTCGGGGCGGGCCGGGTCGGCGGCCTTGTGCAGGAGCGCGCCGAGGAGTTCCGCGGAGACGCGGTCGGCCCGGTCGAGGCCGCTGCCGTCGGCGAACCTCGCCCCCGAGAGCGGCAGCCCCAGCTTCGCGAGCTGTGCGTGCACCGCCTTGTCGGCTCCCTCGAAGCTCGGCCGCTCCTTGGCCGCCACGGCGGTCTGGCGGGCCAGGGCCTCGGCGATGTCGTTGTCGCTGTGCGTCAGCATCCGCTCGACCAGGGCCGACAGGGGCGGTGACTCGACCTCGGCGAGGGACTCCGCCCGTCCGGAGGCCCTGGTCCCCTCCGTCCGCTCCGTCTTGATGCCGTGGTCCCGCAGGAACTCCGCGAACTTCTCCGTCGCGTCGCCCGCCGGGTCCCCCGAGCGCGGCGCGGGGCCGCTGGAGGAGTCGTCGAGGCGCCCCTCGTCGATCATGAGGGCGCTGACGGGGGTGATGTTCTCGTTGGGGCCGATCGGGTGCTGCGCGGGCCCCGCGTACAGGGACGTGTCGTAGGACAGCTTCACCTCGTCCACGTGCCGGGCCTCAAGCGCGCGGGCGGTGTCCGCCGCGAGGCGGCGCAGGCTCGCGGCCGTGTCGGTGTACCGGCCGTCCTTGCGGGCGGTGAGCGTGGGGTCGCCGCCGCCGACCAGGACGACGTCCCGCGTGTCCCCGGACCCGCCGGGTTCGAGCACCGCCCTGGTGGCGATGCGGTGGTCGGGGCCGAGCGCGGACAGCGCCGCGACCGCCGTGGCGATCTTGACGGTCGACGCGGGCGTCAGGCCCCGGCCCGCGTCCTTGCCGTAGACGCGCTTGCCGGTGGCCGCGTCGACGACCACGGCCGCGCGCTCCGGGCCGAGCGCCCGGTCCCGCAGCAGCGGATCGAGTACGTCCGCCAGGGCGCGCTCCGTCGGCACGGGCGCCGTTCCCGCGGGCGCGCCGATGCCGGCGAGCACCGTACGGGCGCTCGGGGCGGTCTCCGGCACCCGGTCAGCGCCCGGACCACCGTGATCTGCGCCACCCCCGGCATCCCGGGCAGCCGCCCGGACGCGCTCCGCCGTACGCTGACCGGAGGAGTCCCAGGGGCCGGCCGCGGCCACCGCTCCGGCCGCGATCACCAGGCCGAGGGTGGCGGCACCCGCCGTGAGCTGCCAGTTCGTGAGCTTTCCCGAGATCCGGGGGAGCTTGCGGGCGGAAGGCTCGGCCAGCTGTCTCAGCAGCTGTCGAGGCCGACGCCAAGGCTTGAGCTCCGGCACGACGACCAGCCCCTTTCGCGATCACACATCTGCGTGAGGGACACTTAACCACCCGAAGTATGTGCTGATCATGGAGGAGCCACCCGTGGAGTTCGACGTCACCATCGAGATTCCGAAGGGTTCGCGGAACAAGTACGAGGTGGACCACGAGACCGGCCGGATCCGTCTGGACCGTCGCCTCTTCACGTCGACCAGCTACCCCGCGGACTACGGCTTCGTCGAGAACACCCTCGGCGAGGACGGTGACCCGCTGGACGCCCTGGTCATCCTGGACGAGCCGACCTTCCCCGGCTGCCTCATCAAGTGCCGCGCGATCGGCATGTTCCGGATGACCGACGAGGCGGGCGGCGACGACAAGCTGCTCTGCGTCCCGGCCTCGGACCCGCGCGTGGAGCACCTGCGCGACATCCACCACGTCTCCGAGTTCGACCGTCTGGAGATCCAGCACTTCTTCGAGGTGTACAAGGACCTGGAGCCCGGCAAGTCCGTCGAGGGGGCCGACTGGGTCGGCCGCGCCGACGCCGAGGCCGAGATCGAGAAGTCGTACAAGCGCTTCGAGGCGCAGGGCGGCCACTGAGCCTCCGGCCTCGTACGGGCCGCGCGGACCGATCACCGGGCCGCGCGGCCCGTTCGTGTATCTGTGCCCATACTGGCCATACGGAGGTGCGTACGAGTCGTAGGAGAAGTGAGGGCATCAGTGGCCGAGCATGAGGCCGAGGACCGTAAGCCTCAGTCGGACGAAGCCCGTAGCGCGTTCGTCCCGCCGAGCGGGGTGCTCGCGCAGGAGGCTGCCGAGGACGAGTCTCAGACGACGTCCGAGTTCGCCGTCCCGACCGGTCTGGCGACGCCGTCGACCACGACGCAGGAGACCGAGAAGTCTGCGTTCACGACGCCGAACACCTACAGCTCCCGCAACGCCCCGCCGGCCTTCACGCCCGCGCACGGCATCCCCCTGGTGAAGCTCACCAAGGAAGTGCCCTGGCAGGACCAGATGCGCACGATGCTGCGGATGCCGGTGGCGGAGCGGCCCGCTCCGGAGCCGGCGCAGAAGCAGGAGGACGAGTCGGGGCCCGCCGTCCCGCGCGTCCTCGACCTGACGCTCCGTATCGGCGAGCTGCTGCTCGCGGGCGGTGAGGGCGCCGAGGACGTCGAGGCGGCCATGTTCGCCGTCTGCCGCTCCTACGGGCTCGACCGCTGCGAGCCGAACGTGACGTTCACGCTCCTGTCGATCTCCCACCAGCCCTCGCTCGTCGAGGACCCCGTCACTGCGTCGAGGACGGTACGGCGGCGCGGCACCGACTACACCCGGCTCGCGGCGGTCTTCCACCTGGTGGACGACATCAGCGATCCGGAGATCGAGGTCTCCCTGGAGGAGGCCTACCGCCGGCTCGCGGGCATTCGGCGTAACCGTCACCCCTACCCCGGGTGGGCGCTCACGGCGGCCAGCGGGCTCCTCGCGGGCTCCGCGTCCGTGCTCGTCGGCGGTGGCGCGCTGGTGTTCCTCGTGGCGGCCGTCGGCGCGATGCTCGGCGACCGGCTCGCCTGGCTCTGCGCGGGGCGCGGGCTGCCGGAGTTCTACCAGTTCGTGGGCGCGGCGATGCCGCCCGCCGCGCTGGGCGTCGCGCTGAGCTTCGCGCACACCGAGGCGACGATGGCGTCCGCCGTCATCACCGGTGGGCTCTTCGCGCTGATCCCGGGGCGGGCCCTGGTGGCGGGCGTGCAGGACGGTCTCACCGGCTACTACATCACCGCCGCCGCACGCCTCCTTGAGGTCATGTACCTGATCGTCGGCATCGTCTGCGGCGTGCTGCTCGTGCTGTCGCTCGGCGTGATGCTGGACGCGACGAACCTGACGCCCGAGACGAAGTTCGGCGTCTCGTCGTCGCGTCCGGTCATCCAGATCCTGGCGTCGATGGCGCTGAGCCTCGCCTTCGCGATCCTGTTGCAGCAGGAGCGGAACACGGTGCTGATCGTGACGCTCAACGGCGGCATCGCCTGGGTGATGTTCGGCGCGCTCGCGCAGACGCCCCTCGCGCTGTCGCCCGTGGCGGCCACGGCTGTCGCCGCCGGGCTGGTGGGGCTGTTCGGGCAGCTCTTCTCGCGGTACCGGTTCGCGTCGTCACTGCCGTACGTCACGGCGGCGATCGGGCCGCTGCTGCCCGGTAGCGCCACGTACTTCGGGCTGCTCGCCCTGGCCCAGAACGACCTCAACACCGGGATCAACTCGCTCACCAAGGCCGTCGCCACGGCGCTGGCGATCGCGATCGGCGTGAACCTCGGGAGCGAGGTGTCCCGGCTGATCCTCAAGGTTCCCGGCGCGGCCTCGGCGGCGAATCGCCGTGCGGCGAAGCGGACCAGGGGCTTCTAGCCCCGGGGGCGCGTTCCCCTGCGGGGGGCTTCCCTATTGGGCTTCCCCTGCAGGGGGCCCTTGCCGGGCCTCCCTGCGGGGTTTCTGACCGCTTCTGGCCGCCGGTTCGGGAGTGGTTCGGGGGCTCTGCCCCCGGGC
>NZ_QEXM01000035.1 GCF_004127445.1 Streptomyces alfalfae | reverse complement strand
AGGCGAGGACGGCGGGGTTGGAGGAGGGGAGTTCGGTGTAGGTGCCCAGGCCGAAGGCGGGGTTCTGTTTGCGGATCTCGATCATCCTGCGGGTCCAGTGCAGGAGCGAGGAGGGCGAGGACATGGAGGCCTCGACGTTGGTGACCTGGTAGCCGTAGACCGGGTCCATGATCGTGGGGAGGTAGAGGCGGCCGGGGTCGCAGGAGGAGAAGCCCGCGTTGCGGTCGGGGGTCCACTGCATCGGGGTGCGGACCGCGTCGCGGTCGCCGAGCCAGATGTTGTCGCCCATGCCGATCTCGTCGCCGTAGTAGAGGATCGGCGAGCCCGGCAGGGACAGCAGCAGGGCGGTGAAGAGTTCGATCTGGTTGCGGTCGTTGTCCAGGAGGGTGGCGAGGCGGCGGCGGATGCCGATGTTGGCGCGCATGCGCGGGTCCTTGGCGTACTCCGCGTACATGTAGTCGCGCTCCTCGTCGGTGACCATCTCCAGGGTCAGCTCGTCGTGGTTGCGCAGGAAGATGCCCCACTGGCAGCCCGCCGGGATCGCCGGCGTCTTCGCCAGGATCTCGGAGACGGGGTAGCGGGACTCACGCCGCACCGCCATGAAGATGCGCGGCATGACGGGGAAGTGGAACGCCATGTGGCACTCGTCCCCGCCCTTCTCGTAGTCCCCGAAGTAGTCGACCACGTCCTCGGGCCACTGGTTGGCCTCGGCGAGCAGGACGGTGTCGGGGTAGTGGGCGTCGATCTCCGCGCGCACCCGCTTGAGGAGGTCGTGGGTGCGGGGGAGGTTCTCGCAGTTGGTGCCCTCTTCGGCGTAGAGGTAGGGGACGGCGTCGAGTCGGAAGCCGTCGATGCCGAGGTCGAGCCAGAAGCGCAGGGCGGAGATGATCTCTTCCTGGACGGCCGGGTTCTCGTAGTTGAGGTCGGGCTGGTGGGAGAAGAAGCGGTGCCAGTAGTACTGCTTGCGGACCGGGTCGAAGGTCCAGTTGGAGGCCTCGGTGTCGACGAAGATGATGCGGGCGTCGCCGTACTGCTTGTCGTCGTCGGCCCAGACGTAGTAGTCGCCGTAGGGTCCTTCGGGGTCGGTGCGCGAGGCCTGGAACCACGGGTGCTGATCGCTGGTGTGGTTCATGACGAAGTCGATGATGACGCGCATCCCGCGCTGGTGGGCGCTGTCGACGAACTCCACGAAGTCCGCCAGGTCACCGAACTCCGGCAGCACCGCCGTGTAGTCGGAGACGTCGTAACCGCCGTCGCGTAAGGGGGACTTGAAGAAGGGCGGCAGCCAGAGGCAGTCCACGCCGAGCCACTGGAGGTAGTCGAGCTTGGCGGTGATGCCCTTCAGGTCCCCGATGCCGTCGCCGTTGCTGTCCTGGAAGGAACGGACGAGGACCTCGTAGAACACCGCGCGTTTGAACCAGTCGGGGTCCCGGTCCTTGCTCGGGGTGTCCTCGAACGTGTCCTGGACGGGCTCATTGACCATCATGGTGTGGATGACCCTCCGATCGTCGGGCGGTCGGCCGGCTCACCCGGTCCGTCCAGTGCCTCGCGCCGCTGCACGGTCAGCACGTGCGCGCCGCCCGGTCCGAGGCGCACGTAGTTGTCCCTGCCCCAGTGGTAGATCTCGCCGGTGAGCTCGTCGCGCACCGGCACGGTCTCGTCCCAGTCGAGACCGAGTTCCGGCATGTCCAGCGAGACCGTCGTCTCCTGGGTGTGGTGGGGGTCGAGGTTGACGGCCACCACGATGACGTCCTCGCCCGCGCGCTTGCTGTAGATGATCAGCCGGTCGTTGTCCGCCCGGTGGAATCGGAGGTTCCTGAGCAGTTGCAGCGCCCGGTGGTGACGCCTTATCCCGTTGAGCGTGGTGATGAGGGGGGCGATGGAATAACCCTCGCGCTCGGCCGCCGCCCAGTCGCGCGGGCGCAGCTCGTACTTCTCGGAGTTCAGGTACTCCTCGCTGCCCGCCCGCACCGGAGTGTTCTCGCACAGCTCGAACCCTGCGTAGATGCCCCAGGTCGGCGAGAGCGTCGCGGCGAGCACCGCGCGGGCCTCGAAGGCGGCACGGCCGCCCTCCTGGAGGTAGCCCGGCAGGATGTCGGGGGTGTTGGCGAAGAGGTTGGGGCGCAGATAGGCGGCGCTCTCCACGCTGAGGTCGGTCAGGCACTCGGTGAGTTCGGCCTTGGTGTTGCGCCAGGTGAAGTACGTGTACGACTGCTGGAACCCGGCCGCGGCCAGGGCCCGCATGACCGCCGGACGGGTGAAGGCCTCGGCGAGGAAGATGACGTCGGGGTCGGTGGCGTTGATCCGGGCGATCACCTGCTCCCAGAAGACCACCGGCTTGGTGTGCGGGTTGTCGACGCGGAAGATCCGCACGCCGTGCCCCATCCAGAACCGCAGCAGCCGCTCGGTCTCCGCGATCAGCCCCGGCATGTCCTCGCCGAAGGCGATCGGGTAGATGTCCTGGTACTTCTTCGGCGGGTTCTCGGCGTACGCGATGGAGCCGTCCGCCCTGCGGCGGAACCACTCCGGATGCTTGTCCACCCACGGGTGGTCCGGCGAGCACTGGAGGGCGAAGTCCAGGGCGACCTCCAGGCCGAGGCCCTCGGCCCTGCGCACGAAGGCGTCGAAGTCGTCGAGCGTGCCCAGGTCGGGGTGGACGGCGTCGTGGCCGCCCGCCGGGGAGCCGATCGCCCACGGCACACCGACGTC
>NZ_QEXM01000033.1 GCF_004127445.1 Streptomyces alfalfae | reverse complement strand
TGGCGGGCCCAGACCGCCACACCCCCGGGCCCGCGTGATCCGATGGCCCGGCCGCGGTCCAGTCGAACCGCCCTGGGATGTGCCAATGGCCCAGTGTGTCCGGCTGCGGTTGAGCCAGGGGGCAATCAGATGGTGTGATGGTGCCGTCGATGGCGCTGCGGGATTCCGCGGCGCCTTTTTCATGCGGGTTCCTCGGACGAACCCCACGGACCGGACGCGAGAGGCGCGAGAGGGGCGGGAAAGCAGTGCTCAAGAGGATGTTCGTGGCGCCCGATCCGGGACGGACGCGGCTGCGCTTCGCCTCCAGGGCCGTCCTCGGCATCGCCGGGGCGGTCGCCGTGTGCGGCCTGGCCGGACATTCGCTCGTGGCGGCGATCACGGGCGGACTCGCCGCGCTGCTCGCCCTCTTCACCGTCGGCGACGCCACGGTCAGGGGGCAGGCCATCACCACGGCCCTGCTGCCCGCCGTCGGATTTCCCGTACTCGCCGTCGCCGCCCTGCTGCACGACGTGCCCGTGGCGCGCGACGCCGCCTTCCTCGCCGTCATGGGAGCCGGCGTGTACGCGCGACGCTGGGGGCCGCGCGGGCACTCCCTCGGCGTGTTCGCGTTCATGATGTTCTTCGCGACGCAGTTCCTGCACACGGTCCCCCGCCAGCTCCCCGAGCTGTACGCCGCCGTCCTGCTCTCGCTCTGCGCCGCGGCGGCCGTCCGCTTCGGCGCCTGGTGCTACGAACGCCGGCTGCCCCCGGCCGCCGTCCCGCCGCCCCACCCCGGCGCCGGGCTCGCCCGTACGACGACACGGCAGGCCGTCCAGGCCGTCGCGGGCGGCGCCTTCGCGCTCGCCGCGGGCCAGGTGCTCTCCGATCAGCGCTGGTACTGGGCCGTCGGCGCCACCTGGTGGGTCTTCGTCAACACCGCGTCCAGCGGGGAGACCCTGGTCCGCAGCTTCCGCCGGGTCCTCGGCACGGTCATCGGCGTCGCACTCGGCCTCGTCGTCGCCGTGCCGCTGAACGGCGCGCCCGTCCCCTCGGCGCTCATCGTCGCCGTCAGCGTCTTCGGCATCTTCTACACGGCCGCCGTCTCCTACACCTGGATGATGCTCGCGGTCACCGTCATGGCCGGTGTGCTCTACGGCCTGCTCGGGGTGCTCGACCCGGCCCTGCTCGCCCTGCGGATCGCCGAGACCGGGGTGGGAGCCCTCGGCGCCGCCCTCGCGGTGCTGCTCATCCTGCCCGTGACGACGCACGCCACCACCCACGCCTGGATCGAGCGCGCCCTGCGCTGCGTGCACGCCTGCACCGCCGAGGCCGCGGCCCGGCTCGCCGGTTCGGGCACGGCCGACCCCGCGCCCCGCGTCGCCGAGCTGGAGCAGCTCCTCGGCAAGGTGCGCCTCTCCCTCGCCCCGCTCGTCCACCCGATGAGCCCGCTGCGGGCCCGCAAGGAACGCGCCCGGCAGGTCATCGCCCTGCTCGACGCCTGCGCCGACGAGGTGCGCGGCCTGGCCTCGATCGCCGCCGACCCCGAGGCGTCCCACGACGACCGGCTCGCCGCCGCCTGCTGGCGTGTGGAGGCCGCGGTGGAGGCGCTGACCGGCCCCGCCGAGCGCGGACGCGCGTCCCTGGGCCCCGCCGAGGTGCCGCACGGCTCCGTCGTCGAACCGGCCCTCGCCCATCTGCACGGTCTGGAGAAGGCCCTCGCGGAACTCGCCGACCCCCTGCACAGCCCGCCGCGGACACCGCTGATCGGGGCCTGAACGCACATCGGCCGCCGCCGCGCGGGAACGGTGCGCTTCAGACGAGCCGGCCGGGGCAGCAGGGAGTCATGAAGATACTCATCGTCGTGGTGCTCATCGCTCTCGCCGCAGCCTGGTACCTGCACTCCCAGAAGCGACGCTGACCCGAAGCCGCACCGGCAGCGACAAAAAGAGAGCCCCGGCTGGACGGGGGGGACCAGCCGGGGCGGCAGAGGGGTGGCGGACGGAGGGCGGGCGCCTCTCCGCGAGGCCACATATGGATGAACGGTGAAGGAGCGCTGGAGGTTCCGCCCCCGGCCCGCGCGGGGGAGTGAGCTGCGACACACGCGGTGGCCTCCATGGGCGCGCCCGCCCCCGCTGGACCCACTGCTAGCGTCGGCCGCACGAGCGGCGCCCGGCACGTGGCGCCCGGGTCGATAGGGGACAGCAGTGGTCGTGGGCAGACAGGCCGGACGGGCCTACATCGGATCGTTCACCGCCGCCGGGGGCCTCGGCGTCCTCACCGCGGCCGTCGACGCGGACACCGGCGCGCTGACCGTCCTCAGCACCACCGACGCCGTCCCCGACCCGTCCTACCTCGCGCTCTCGCCCACCGGCACCACCCTCTACGCGGTCAGCGAGACCGCGGACGGCGCCGTCGCCGCCTACCACCTCGACGGGGACAAGCCGGAGCTCAGGGGCAGGCCCGTGCCGGTCGGTTCGGCCCCCACCCACCTCGGCCTGTACGACGGCCACGTCCTCACCGCCAACTACCGCTCCGGCAGCGTCACCGCCGTGCCGCTGCGCGAGGACGGCGGCCTCGCCGCCACCCCGACCAGCGAACTGCGGCACACCGGCTCGGGCCCGCACCCGCAGCGCCAGCAGGGCCCGCACGCCCACCAGGTCCTCGCCGACCCCAGCGGCCGCTGGGCGGTCAGCGTCGACCTCGGCACGGACTCCGTGCGCGTCTGCGCGTTCGGCGACGACGGCCTGACCCTGCACCGCGAGGTCGCCGTGCGCCCCGGCTCGGGCCCGCGGCACCTGGCCTTCCACCCCGACGGCGACCGCGCCTACCTCCTCAACGAACTGACGCCCACCCTGACCACCTGCTCCTGGGACGCCGAGACGGGCGCGCTCAAGCCGCTCAGCGAGGTCTCCGTCCTCGTCGACACCCCCGAGGGCGACGTCTACCCCTCCGAGGTCGTCGTCGCCCCCGACGGGCGGTTCGTGTGGACCGCCACGCGCGGCACGGACGTCATCTCCGTCCTCGCCATCGGCGCGCCCGACGAGGCGCCCCGGCTCGCCGCCACGGTGCCGTGCGGCGGGCACTGGCCGCGTGACCTGGCCCTGCACCCCTCCGGCCGGCACCTGTACGCGGCCAACGAGCGCTCGGGAGACGTCACCTGGTTCACGGTCGACCCGGGCACCGGCATCCCCCGCAGGGCGGGCTCGATCGACGCCCCCGCCGCCTCCTGCGTCGTCTTCGGCTGACCCCGCCCGTATACGCGCATGGGCCCGCCCCCACATCGGGGCGGGCCCATGCACCGGCGTACGAGGAGCACTCAGTGCACCGGCGCGCCCGAGGGCTGCTGCGGCGCGATGCCCAGCGCCGTCGTGTACTTCGACAGGGCCAGCTTGCCGATCGCCGGGTAGGGGCCGAGCGGTTCGGCGGCCGAGCAGCCCGCTTCCTTCGCCGCCGCGTCGAGCAGTCCCTCGTCGAGCTCGGGTCCGATCAGGTACGGGGCCAGGGCGAGCTGGGCCGAGCCCGAACCGCGCAGCTGCTCCGCGATCGCCGCGATGGAGCCCTCCTGGTCGAGCGCGGCCGCCATCACCGGCACCGCGAGGCGCGCGGCGAGCAGCATGCCGGTGATCCCGGCGGCCTGCACGGCCTCCTCGCCGCCGACCGTCGCCAGAATGATGCCGTCGGCGGCGGTGGCCACCGTGAACAGCCGGGCGCGGTCGGCGCGGGCGAGGCCCGCCTCCGACAGACGCACGTGCAGCGCCTCGGCGAGCAGCGGGTGGGGGCCGAGCACATCGGTCAGCTCGGCGGGGGCGCCACTGGCCGCGACGGCCTCCCGGATGCGCAGCGTCAGCGTGCTGTCGGGGCCCGCGAGCAGCGGCACGACGACCGCGACGGCGCCTTCCGGCTCGGCGGCGTCGGCGCCGGCCTCGCGCGCGCGCTCGAAGCGGGCGGTGCGCTCGGCCGCCGCGTGCGCGAGCACGGACTCCAGCGAGGGGAACTCGGGGAAAGACGTGACGGTGGCGTCCTCCTCACCGTCGACGTAACCGATCCTGGCGTCGAGTCCGGGCAGCTCGGAGCGGGCGATGCTCACGACCTCTTCGGCGAGCTGGCGTGTGGTGGTGCTGGGGGCGCCCGGCACGGCGAGGACCAGTGCGGGCGCGCCCTCGGGAGCCGCGACGGGCTCCGGACGGCGGTGCCGGCCCGGCTGACGGGGGCGCGGCATTCGTACGGGCAGGCCGGATGCGGGCCCAGTGGGGGAGCTCATGCGCCCGCATGCTACTGGCTTGCGGCCATACGCTGTTCGGGGAGGGTGCGGGTGGGCGGTATAAGTCCGTTTTTGTCTGAGGAATTACGCAGAGGTCGACGGGCCTTCCGACCGGTGGACGGAGAGCATGCGCGCGTCGCGCGGCAGCAGCAGCCGGTCCGCCGCCAGGCCCCCCGCGATGCGCAGGGCGCCGTCCAGCGGATCGCCGGCGGCGGGAACCTGCCGGGCGTGCGGCAGCAGCTCCGCCAGATCGTCGCGGAGCGGGCCGAGCAACGGCTCGCCCAGCTTGATCAGACCGCCGGTGAGCGCCACCTCGCTCGCCGCGTCCCGGGGGCAGACGGCCGCGGCGGCCTCGGCGACATGCCGGGCGGCGTCCCGGAGGATGCCGCCCGCCACCGCGTCCCCCGCCGCGCAGGCCGCGACCTCGGGCGCGAACGAGGCGAGGACCGCGGGCCGGTCCGCCCGCGGATAGAGCTGACCCGGCAGCCCGGCCGCCGGACCGAACACCTTCTCCGCGCGGTCCCGCAGCGCCGGCGAACCGCCCCGCCTGCCGTCGTGCGCCCGCATCGCCGCTTCGAGTCCCGCGCGCCCGATCCAGGCCCCGCTCCCGCAGTCGCCCAGGAGATGACCCCAGCCGTCGGCGCGACGCCACGCGGCGAGGTCCGTGCCGACCGCGATCAGCCCGGTGCCCGCGGCCACCACCGCGCCGGGCCGCTCACCCAGCGCACCCGCGTACGCGGTCACGGCGTCGGCGGCCAGCGCCACCCGCTCCGCACCCAGCTCCCGGCCGAGCGCTCCCGGCAGCTCCGCCCGCAGGCCTTCGCCGAGCGTCGCCATCCCCGCGGCCCCCACCGCGACCGCCGCGATCCGCCCGCCGCCCGACGCGGCCAGGAGGTCCCGCGCCAGGGGCAGCAGCAGGTCCATGAAGTGCCCGGCGTCGATGCCGCGCGGCCCCGTGCGCACCGGCTCCGCCGAGCGCACCGGCCCCGCGCACGGCGCTCCTTCCGGGCTCCCGAGAGCGGCCCGCAGACCGGAGCCCCCCGAGTCGACGCCCAGGACGCACGCGGCTCCGGTCACGACAGCCGCCAGTCCACCGGCTGCGCGCCCTGCCGGACGAGGAGGTCGTTGACCCGGCTGAACGGGCGCGAGCCGAAGAAGCCCCGGTCCGCCGACATCGGCGAGGGGTGCGAGGACTCCACCGACGGCAACGGCCCGAGCAGCGGCCGCAGATTGCGCGCGTCACGCCCCCACAGCACCGACACCAGCGGCTTGCCGCGCGCGGCGAGCGCGCGGATCGCCTGCTCGGTCACCTCTTCCCAGCCCTTGCCGCGGTGCGCGGCCGGCTTGCGCGGGGCAGTGGTCAGCGCCCTGTTGAGCAGCAGCACGCCCTGCCGCGTCCACGGCGTGAGGTCGCCGCTGGCCGGCGGCGGCAGCCCCAGGTCGTCGCCCAGCTCGCGGTAGATGTTGATGAGACTGCCGGGCAGCGGACGCACCTCGGGCGCGACCGAGAACGACAGGCCCACCGCGTGACCGGGCGTGGGGTAGGGGTCCTGTCCGACGATCAGGACGCGGACGTCGTCGAAGGGCTGCTGGAAGGCGCGCAGCACGTTCGGTCCCGCCGGGAGGTAGGTGCGTCCCGCGGCGATCTCCGCGCGCAGGAAGTCCCCCATCCCGGCGATCCGTTCGGCCACCGGCTCCAGGGCCTTGGCCCAGCCTGGTTCGACGATCTCATGCAAGGGTCGTGGTGCCACGCCGTCACCCTACTGCCGTCGCACCACCGCCCATCAACCGATGGCCGCGGCCCGCACACAGAGCACGTCCGGCAGGTGCGAGGCGACCAACTGCCAGCTGTCGCCGTCGTCGACCGAGGCGAACACCTCGCCGTTGCGATTGCCGAAGTAGATCCCCGCCGGGTCGTTGCCGTCGGCGCACATCGCGTCCCGCAGCACCGTGCCGTAATGGTCGCCCTGGGGCAGGCCCGCGCTCAGCGGCTCCCAGCTGCCGCCCCCGTCCGCCGTGCGGTACACCCGGCAGCGGCGGTCGGCGGGCACCCGGTCGATGTCCGCGTTGATCGGGAACACGTACGCCGTCCCGCCGCGGTGCGGGTGGGCGACCGCCGCGAAGCCGAAGTCCGAGGGCAGACCACCGCCGATGTCCGTCCAGTGCGCGCCCGCGTCGTCGCTGCGGTACACCCCCCAGTGGTTCTGCAGATACAGCCGGTCCGGGTCGGCCGCGTCCCGCGCCACCTTGTGCACGCACTGCCCGAACTCCGGGTCCTTCTCCGGCAGGAACACCGCGGACACGCCCTGGTTCGACGGGGCCCAGCTCGCGCCGCCGTCCCCGGTGCGGAACACCCCCGCCGTGGAGACCGCGACGGTCACCGAGCGGGCGTCGCGGGGGTCGGTCAGGATGGTGTGCAGGCCCTCGCCACCGCCGCCGGGCACCCACTGGGAGCGGGTCGGGTGCTCCCACAGCGGGCGCACCAACGCGAAGCTCTCGCCCCGGTCCTCCGACCGGTACAGCGCGGCGGGTTCGGTGCCCGCGTACACCACGTCGGGCTCGGCCGTCGAGGGGTGGAGCTGCCACACCCGCTCAAGGGAAGCGCCCGTGTCCTTCGGGAACTTCACCGCGGGCTTCGCCGGCTCCGTCCACGTGCGGCCCAGATCGTCGGAGTGGAAGACGGAAGGGCCCCAGTGCGCGCTGTCACCCCCCACGAGCAGCCTGGGGCGCGGGCCCCGGGTGTCGATCGCGACGGAGTACACCGCCTGCGCGTTGAAGTACGGGCTGTCGTCGAACTCCCAGGCGCCACTGCGCCTGCGGCCGATGAACAGACCCTTGCGGGTGCCTACGGACAGAAGGACTTCGGCCATGGCGGCCTCCTCGGGACGTCGTTGTCTCAGGTATCCGTCAGTCTGCACCCCACCACTGACAGTCTCCCTTCGACCGGCTTCCCCCGCAGGTCAGGCGCCGTGTCCTCGCTCAGGCCGCGTGGTGCGGCGGCGACAGCTCGGCCGCCAGCCCCGCGATCGCGGCGGGCCCCACGCGGCAGCACCCGCCGATCAGCCGCGCCCCCGCCGCCCGCCACCGCGCCGCCATGCCGGGCGCGAACCGCGCCGGGCCGCGCCAGGCCCGCGCCCCGGCGTCCCAGGCCTCCCCGCTGTTGGGGTACACGACCACCGGAAGCCCGGTGACGCGCCGGGCCACGGCGACCGCCGCCTCGACGTCCCGCGGATCGCAGCAGTTCACCCCCACCGCGATCACCTCGTCCGCCTCCGCGGCCAGGGCGAACGCCTCGTCGAGCGGCTGCCCCGCGCGCGTGCGCCCGCCCGCCACGCTGTACGACAGCCAGGCGGGCACCCCGAGGCCGCGCACCGCCCGCAGCAGGGCCCGCGCCTCGTCGGTGTCGGGCACCGTCTCCAGGGCCAGCACGTCGGGCCCGGCCGCGGCGAGGGTCTCCAGGCGCGGCCGGTGGAAGCGCTCCAGGTCGGCCACGGTGAGCCCGTACCGGCCCCGGTACTCGGAGCCGTCCGCGAGCATCGCGCCGTAGGGCCCCGCCGAGGCGGCCACCCACGCCTCGCGACCAAGGCCCGCGCCGGCCCGCCGCGCCAGCTCCACGCTGAGCCGGAGCAGTCCGGCGGTGCGGCGGGCGTCGATGCCGTGCCGCGCGAACCCCTCGTAGGTCGCCTGGTAACTCGCGGTGATCGCCACCTCGGCACCCGCCTCGTAGTAGGCGCGGTGGGCGGCCTCGACCGCCTCGGGCTCGTCGGCGAGCAGCCGTGCCGACCACAGGGTGTCGCCCAGGTCGTGCCCGGCGGCCTCCAGCTGGTTGGAGAGGCCGCCGTCGAGCACGACGGGGCGCTGGTGAAGGGCGTCGGCGAGTCTCACACCGACGACGCTAGCCGAGGCGAGGCCGACGGGAAGTGACACGCCACCTGGTGGGCGCCGCCGTTCGGCGTGCTCACCTCCGGTTCGGTGGTGGCGCAGACGTCCTGGGCGAGGGGGCAGCGGGTGCGGAAACGGCAGCCGGAGGGCGGCCTGGCCGCGGAGGGGGTCTCGCCCTTGAGCGGGGACGGACCGGGCTTCGCCGTGCCCTCGGCCGCGACCACCGGCAGGTTGACCGTGTCGAGCAGGCCTCGCGTATAGGGGTGCAACGGCCGCGCGTACACCTGCTCGGCGGGTCCGGCCTCCACGAGTCTGCCGAGGTACATCACGCCGACGGTGTCCGCCAGGTGCCGTACGACGGCCAGGTCGTGGGAGATGAACAGATAGGTGAGGCCGCGCTCGCGCTGGAGCTCCCGCATCAGGTTGAGGATCTGCGCCTGCACGGAGACGTCGAGCGCGGAGACCGGCTCGTCGGCGACCACCAGATCGGGCGAGAGCGTCAACGCACGCGCCAAGCCCAGGCGTTGGCGCTGTCCGCCGGAGAACTCGTGCGGGTAGCGGTGCACGGCGCCGCGCGGCAGGCCGACCGCGTCGAGCAGCCCGGCGACCCGCTCCTCCTGCTCGGTCCGGTCTCCGACGCCCTGGATGACCAGGGGCTCGCGCAGGATCTCGCCGACCCGCATCCTCGGGTCCATCGCGGCGGTGGAGTCCTGGAACATCAGCTGGACGCGGCGCCGGTGGGCACGCCGCTCGGCCCGTGACATCCGGGACGGGTCGGCGCCCTCGAAGCGCACCGCTCCGGCGGTGGGCTCCTCCAGGCCCGCGACGATCCGGCCGAGCGTGGTCTTCCCACAGCCCGACTCGCCGACCATGCCGAACGTCTCGCCCCTGCGGATGGTGAGCGACACCCCGCCGACCGCGCTGACGGTGCCCCGGCTGCGCGCGAACGCGCCACCCTTGAGCGGGAACTCCTTGACCAGCGCGTCGAGTTCGAGGAGTACGTCACCCGGCGCGGCGGCCGGGAGCGCGGGCGCGGGGCGCACGACGTCCTCGTCCGACGCGGCCTCGTCGGGGACCGGGTGGAAGCACGCGAAGCGGTGCTCCGCGCTCGGTTCCCCGGCGTCCGTGAGCGGCGGTTCCCCGGCGCGGCACTCGTCGGTGGCGAAGGCGCAGCGCGGCGCGAAGCGGCAGCCGGTCGGCCGTGTGACGAGGCCGGGCGGCAGTCCGGGGATGGTGTGCAGCTCGGCGCCGGCGGCGGCCCGCTCGGGCAGGGCGGAGAAGAGGGCCTCGGTGTAGCGGTGGCGCGGGCGTTCGAAGAGGTCGCGCACGCTCGCCTGCTCGGCGACCTTGCCCGCGTACATCACGGCGACGCGGTCGACGCGGTGGGCGATGACCCCGAGGTCGTGGGTGACGAGGATCAGCGCCATGCCGAGGCGGGAGCGCAGGTCGTCGACGAGTTCGAGGATCTGGTGCTGTGTCGTCACGTCGAGGGCGGTGGTCGGCTCGTCCGCGATGAGCAGCTTCGGCTCGCAGACCAGGGCCATGGCGATCGCGACGCGCTGCCGCATGCCGCCGGAGAGCTGGTGCGGGTAGACCTTCATGCGCTCGGCGGGCTGCGGCATGCCGACCAGGCGCAGCATCTCCTCGGCGCGGCTCCACGCCTCCTTCCTGCCGATGCCGGGCCGGTGCAGCAGGAGCGGCTCGGCGACCTGGGCGCCGATGGTCATGGTCGGGTTGAGGGAGGTCAGGGGGTCCTGGAAGACCATGCCGATGGTGTCGCCGCGTACGTCCTGGAGGACGGGTGCGGGGGCCGCCGCGAGGTCGCGGCCGTCGAAGAGGACCCGGCCGCCGGTGATCTCCCCGCCGGGCGGGAGCAGACCGAGGACGCTGAGGGCGGTCATCGTCTTGCCGCTGCCCGACTCGCCGACGATGCCGAGGGCCTCGCCGGGGGCGAGCGAGAGGGAGACGCCGTCCAGGGCGTGGACGGTGCGCTCGCGCGAGGCGATGTCGACGCGCAGGTCCTCGATGGTGAGCAGGGGGCCCTCACCGTGGGGCCCGGTCTTGTCCGTGGTGTTGTCCGCGGTCATCTCTGTGGTTCTCCCTCTACTTCCGCAGCCGCACTTCGAAGGCGTCCCGCAGTCCGTCGCCGATGAAGTTGAACGCGGCGACGACCAGCACGATCGCGATGCCCGGCGGGAAGATCAGCCACCAGTAGCCGTTCTGGGTGTAGGTGATGCCGGCGGAGAGCATGGAGCCCCAGTCGGCGGAGGGCGGCGGGATGCTCAGCCCGAGGAAGGCGAGGTAGCTGACGTAGAGGATCGCGTCGGCTATCTGGAAGGTGCAGTTGACGATGACGGTGCCGATGGCGTTCGGGACGATGTGCTTGAAGACGGCCCGCGCTCCGCCGCCGCCCATCATCCGCATGGCCTGGACGTACTCGCGGTCACGCAGGGACAGCGCCTCGCCGCGCACGAGGCGGGCGGGGGAGAGCCAGGCGACGGCCGCGATGATCACGATCAGGACGCCCTCGCCGGGCGTGATGATGGCGGCGACCACGACGAGCAGGAACATGGCGGGGATGGCGAGCGCCGCGTCGGTGACGCGCATCATGGCGGCGTCGATCCAGCCGCCGAAGTACCCGGAGACGGCGCCGTAGACCGTGCCGAAGAGGGTGGCGAGGAGTCCCGCCGCGAGGCCGATCTCCAGCGAGGTCTGCCCGGCCACCATCAGGCGGCCGACCATGTCGTAACCGAGGTCGGTGGTGCCCAGGAGGTGGCCGGAGCTGCCCGGCGGCAGATTGGCGCGGGAGAGGTCGGTGTGGACCTGCTCGGTGTCGTGGACCAGCGGCCCGAGGTAGCTGAAGGCAAGGAGCAGGAGCAGGACGACCACGCCGGTCAGGGCGAGCTTGTTGCCGGTGAAGACCCGCAGGGTGCGGCGGGCGAGCGAGGGCGTGGCCCGCGCCGCTTCCTCGTTCCCGGGAGTGGCCCCGGGGTCCCCGGGGGAGGTGACAGGGACGGCGGTGCTTCTCATGCCACGCTCCGGATCCGGGGGTCGAGGACGGCGTACAGGATGTCGGTGAGCAGGGAGCCGACGACGGTGGCGACACCGACGACGAGGGTCACGCCGAGCAGGACGGGGAAGTCGGAGCCCTGCGCCGCGTTCCAGAACAGCAGCCCCATGCCGGGGTAGTTGAACATCGACTCGACGACGAGCGCGCCGCTGAAGAGGGTCGGCAGATAGAGGCCGAGCAGTGTCGCGAGGGGGATCAGGGCGTTGCGCAGGACGTGCCTGCCCATGATGCGGCGGCTCGACTGGCCCTTGGCCATGGCGGTGCGGACGTACTCCTCGGTGAGGTTGTCGAGCACGGCGGAGCGCATGTAGCGGCTGAACATGGCGATGATGCCGAAGGCCATGGTGACGACCGGCAGGATCAGCCCGGTGACGTCGCCGAGCAGGTCGGCGATGGTCTCGCCCTGGGGCGCCTCGGCCGGGAGGATGGGCATGACCTGCGCGAATAGGATGATCATGATGAGGCCGAGGAAGAAGACGGGCGTCGCGTACAGCAGGAAGGTGAGCCCGGTCAGCGCGTAGTCGGACGCCTTGCCGCGGCGGACGGCCTGGAGCAGGCCGAGGGGCACGGCGATGACCACCGCGAGGACGGTCGACAGGACGGTCAGCAGGAGCGTCTTGGGCAGCCGCTGCCTCAGCAGGTCGAGGACGGGCGAGTTGAGCTTGAAGGACTCCCCGAGGTCGCCGGTGAGGAGACGCTTCAGGTACATCAGGTACTGCGTCGGCAGCGACCGGTCGTAGCCCTGCTGGTGGTTGAAGTGCTCGATCTGCTGCGGGGTGCCCTTCGGACCCAGGATCGCGCGCGCGGGGCCGCCCGGCAGCAGGTGCAGGAGCACGAAGACGATGATCGAGACGAGGAAGAGGACGACGACCGCCTGGAGGATGCGCTTGACGAGAAAGCCGGTGAAGCCGGTCACTTCGCGGCCCCCTTCTCCTTGACGTAGTACCAGTGCTGGGGCGAGAAGGTGACGGTCGGGTTCTGCTCGATCCCGCGCAGGTCGTTGCGGATCACCGAGACCTGGTAGGCGGGGTTGGGCATCCACATCACCGGGAGCTGTTCGGCGAGGTACTCGCCGTACTCGTGCACGGCCGTCATGTCGGGGGAGTACTGCACGCCCCGGATGACGCGGTCGGCCTTCTTGTCGCTGTAGTTGCCGAAGTTGGCGGAGGCCCCGGTGGAGAACAGCTGCTCGCCGCTGGGGTTGAGCGGGTAGTACCAGCTGCCCGCCGTGCCGAAGAAGGACATGTCCCAGTCGCAGCCGGGGCCCTTCGCCGTGCAGGGCACGGAGTTGCCGAGGACGGAGTTGAGCGGCTGCTGGCGGACGGTCAGGTCGATGCCCGCTCTGGACAGTGAGGACTTGAGCTCCTGCATCATGTTCGTCGTCTCGGTCGAGCCGGCCTGGGAGAGCAGGGTCAGCTCCAGCGGGTCGCCCCTGTCGATGCCCTTGCCGCACCGGTCGTCGCCGGTTCCTGGGCGCACGCAGCGCGCGGTGCCGTCCTCGGTGCGCCAGCCGTGGTCCTCGAGGAGCCGCCGGGCCTTGGCGACGGAGAAGGGGTAGCGGTTCTGCTCCATGGCCTCGGAGAGGTACTGGCTCTTGGGGGTGACGGGCACGGGGCCGAGCGTCGGCGTGGCGCTGCCCTGCCAGATGACGTCGCTCATCGCCTTCTGGTCGACGAGGTGCTGCATGGCCCGGCGGATGTAGAGCTGGTCCATCAGCGCGCCGCCGTGCGTGGAGTTGAAGTTGTAGACGATGTACGTCGCCGCCCAGCCCTCCCAGGGGTCGACGCGATAGCCCTTGTCCTCGAACCTCTCCTTCTGCGCCATCACCGACGGCGGGATGTAGCCGTAGTCGACGCCGCCCGAACGCAGCACGTTGTACTCGGAGTCGGCCGTGGTGAACGGTTTGAAGACCACCTTGTCCAGGTGCGGACGCTCCGACTTCGGGCCGGTGTACTTCTCGTTCGGCACGATGGTGACCTGGCCGCTGTCGCGCCATCCGGCCAGCTTCCACGGGCCGTTGACCGTCTTCCAGAGCGGATCGGTGGCGTAGGAGCCGAGGCTCTTGGCGTGCCTGGTGAGGCGGGCGAAGACGGCCTTGGCGCCCGCGGTCGTGCGGTCCCAGTCACCGATCCTCCCGCCGTCGGTCTTGGCGTCCCAGGCGTGCTGGGGCAGCGCCCGCAGCAGGGAGAGCTGGTTGGCGGTGAACCAGTCGGGGTTGTACGCGCGCGTCAGGTGCAGCCGCACGGTGTGGTCGTCGACGGTCTCGAACCGCTTGACGTTGTCCGGCATGGTGCCGACCGAATAGCTGCCCCAGTCCGCCTTGTTGGCCTTGACCAGGCGGAACCAGAACTCGATGTCGCGGGCGGTGACCGGGGTGCCGTCGGACCACTCGACGCCCTCGCGCAGCGGCACGGTGACGGTCCTGTTGCCGTCGGCGTACGTCGGTTCCAGGCCCAGCGTGCCGGGGCCGTGCGTGGTCAGCTCGCCCTTCGCCCGGTCCTGCACGGCGTCGTAGACCGGCGTGAACATCAGCGAGTAGATCGCGTAGTTGTAGGAGGCCCCGTAACCGGGCGCGCCGATGGGGAAGATCCAGTTGGGCGTCGCGGCCGGCGGCAGCGCCATGGTCGCGGTGCCGCCCTCGACGGGAGTGCCTCCGGTGGGGCCCATGTCGATGCTGCCGCCCTCACGGGTGCAGCCGGTGAGGGCCGCCACGAGGACGAGCAGCGCTGCCGCCGCGGAGCGGAGTGAACGCATGGCGATGGGCCTCCAAGGGGCTACGGGGCCGCCCGTACCGGAGAACGAGGGGGCGGCGCCCGAAAGGTAGGCCCCGGAAGAAAAACAAGTCAATAGCTTCATTCGGCAAGAACTTTGAAACAGCCAGGCCTAGCCAGCTTGGTTCGATCAGGCCTAATGTTCTGTCCGGCATCGAATGAACTTCGCGAATGAACGGGGGCGGCCGAGCGGCTCGGGGCGTCGGCCCGGGAGCCGCGGGCGAGCGACGGGGGACGGCATGACCGGTACACCACTCGGCGAACCGGGATCGGCGCAGCACATCGTGCACCTGGTCTCATCGGGGGTGGCGTCCTCCCGCGCCGACCTCGTACGCGAGTTGGGCCTCGCCCCCTCGACGGTCTCCCTGCGCGTGCAGGAACTGGTCGACGCCGGGCTGCTCAGCGAGTCCGGCGAGGGCGCCTCGCGCGGCGGGCGCAGGCCGCGGCTGCTGCGGGTGGCGGCGCGAGGAGGCGTGGCGCTCGCCGCGGACCTCGGCAGCCACCACGCGCGGCTCGGCGTCGTCGACCTCGGCGGCACGGTCAGCGACGCCGTCGACCTGCCGCACGACATCACCGCGGGCCCCGAGTCCGCGGTGGACTGGCTCTGCGGTCAGGTCGACACCCTGGTCGCGCGCCAGCAGGCAGAGGGCCGCACCGTGCGGGCGCTCGGCGTCGCCTTCCCCGGCCCCGTGCAGCCCGCCACCGGACGCGTCCTCAGCCCGTCCCGCATGCCGGGCTGGCACCGCTACCCGCTGCGGGACGTCCTCGCCGAGCGCCTCGGCATCCCCGTCACCGTCGACAACGACGCCACGATGATGGCCGTGGGCGAGCACCGCGTGGCCCGGCCCGAGCTGGAGCACCTCGTGGTCGTCAAGGCCGGGCGCGGCATCGGCAGCGGCATCGTCTCCGCGGGACGCCCGCACGACGGGGCCAACGGCAGCGCGGGCGACATCAGCCACGTCCGCGTCGACGCCGCCGGCGACCGGCCGTGCAGCTGCGGCAACATCGGCTGCCTGGAGACCGTGGCCAGCGGCGCCGCCCTCATCCGCGAACTCGCCGCGCGGGGCGTGGAGGTGCGGGACACCGGCGACCTGCTGCGCCTGGTCGCGGACGGCGACCCGCAGGCCACCACCCTGGTCCGCACCGCGGGCCGGCACATCGGCACGGTCCTCTCCGTCGTCGTCAACTTCTTCAACCCCCAGGCCGTGGCGCTCGGCGGCGTCCTCGCCACGGCGGAACCCCTGGTCGCCGCCGTGCGCGGGGTGCTCTACGAACGCTGCCTGCCGCTCGCCACGGCCGACCTGGAGATCACCACCACCGTCACCGGAGTCGACGCGGGCCTTCTCGGCGCCGGCCTCACCGCCCTCCGCCACCACCTGCCGACCGCCGCGAACACCCCGGCCCCCGCAGTCCCCGCACCCAAGGAAGAGAGCGCGTCCGCATGACCCCCTCCGCACCCCGTCGCCTGCGCATCGGCATCGGCGGCATCGGCATCGAGTCCTCCACGTTCTGCCCGCACCGCTCCACCACGGACGACTTCCGCCGGACCCGCGGCCAGGACCTCCTCGACCGCTACACATGGACGCGCCCCGACTCCGACCTCGCCACCGCCGTCGAATGGGTGCCGCTGCTGCACGCCACCGCGCTGCCCGGCGGCCCCGTGGAGGCCGAGTCGTACCTGACCCTCAAGGACGAACTGGTCACGCGCATACGGCGGGCGGGCCCCCTGGACGGCCTGGTGTACGACATCCACGGCGCGATGAGCGTCATGGGCCTGAGCGACGCCGAGGCCGACCTCACCGAGGCCGTGCGCGCCGCCCTCGACTCGGTCGGCGCCCCGGACGGCGCCGGCCGCCCGATGATCTCCACCGCCATGGACCTGCACGGCAACGTCTCACGCCGCTTCGCCGAGCCCGTCGACCTGCTCACCGCCCACCGCCTGGCCCCGCACGAGGACGCCTGGGAGACCCGCGAGCGCGCCGCCCGCAACCTGGTGACGTGCCTGCGGGACGGCGTCCGGCCGCACCGGGCCTGGGTGCAGGTGCCCGTGCTGCTCCCCGGTGAGAAGACCAGCACCCGCCTGGAGCCCGCGAAGTCCCTGTACGCCTCGCTCGCCGGGATCGAGCAGCTGCCCGGCATCCTCGACGCCGCGATGTGTGTGGGCTACGCCTGGGCCGACGAGCCGCGCTGCCGGGCGGCCATCGTCGTGACCGGCGACGACGCCGAACTCGCCGCGGCCGAGGCGGAGAAGCTCGCCCGACGCTACTGGGACGCCCGCAAGGAGTTCGTCTTCGTCGGGCCGACGGGCACGGCCGAGGAGTGCGTGGAGCGGGCCGTGGCGTCGGCGAAGCGGCCCTTCCTGATCAGCGACTCGGGCGACAACCCCACCGCGGGCGGCGCGGGCGACCTCGCGTACATGCTGGAGAAGCTGCTCGCGCACGACGCGATCCGCTCCGGCGAGGTCACCGCGCTGCACCCCGGCATCACCGACCCCGTGGCCGTGGCCCGCTGCTTCGAGGCGGGGGTGGGCGCCGAGGTCACGCTGAGCGTCGGCGGCAAGGTCGACCGGGGCCACGGCGGCCCGTGCGAACTCACCGGCACGGTCGTCGCGTTGCAGCGCGCCATGGACCAGAAGGACCGCGCGGAGGGCGGCGCGTACGACCGCGGGGTCGACATGGCGGCCGTGCGCAGCGGTGGCCTCACCGTCGTCCTCGTCGAACGCCGCAAGCCGTTCCACACCCTGGCCGACTTCATGGGCCCGGCCGACGGAGGCCTGGGCGTCGACCCGCGGACGTACGACATCGTGGCCGTGAAGATCGGCTACCTGGAGCCCGAGCTGTACGACATGGCGGCCGACTGGCTGCTCGCCCTCACCCCGGGCGGCGTCGACCAGGATCTGCCGCGGCTCGGCCACCACCGCGTCGAGCGTCCGCTGTACCCCTTCGACGAGGACGCCTTCGACACGGGGCCCGGACCGGACCTGACCCCGGTCACCCTGGCGCCGCTCGCGTGACGCGGGTCGCCCGGCGAGATGGGGGTTCACCCGCGTGAAGGCGTCTGCGAAGGTGATCCCTCCGAGCCGCCCGAGCGCCGAGGAGTCCCCGTGAAGCGTGCCGCCACCCTGTCCGTCCTGGTCTGCCTGCTGGCCGTCACGGCCGCCGCGCCCGCCTCGCCCGACGCGGGGCGGCGACCCGACCGCCCGCACGGCAGCCTCCTGGACACCGTGCCGAAGAAGGGCGTCCTCAAGGTCTGCACGACCGGTGACTACGCCCCCTTCACCCAGCGGGACCCGAAGGACGGCACGTATCGCGGCGTCGACGTCTCCATGGCGCGCGACCTGGCCAGAAGCCTCGACGCCAAGCCGGAGTTCACCGCCACGACATGGGCGAGACTCACCGGGGACGTCGCCGCGCGCCGCTGCGACATCGGCGTCGGCGGGGTGTCGATCACCCTGCCGCGCGCCCGGCAGGTCTCCTTCAGCGAGCCCACGCGTGAGGACGGCAAGACGCCGATCGTGCGGTGTGCGGACAAGGACGAGTTCGGGGAGGGAACCCTCGCCGACATCGACCGGCCGGGCACGACCGTGATCGTCAACCCCGGCGGCACGAACGAGGAGTTCACCCGGGCGAACATCGAGCGGGCGACGATCAGACTCCACCCGGAGAACACCACGATCTTCGAGGAGATCGTGGCCGGCAGGGCGGACGTGATGATGACCGACGCGAGCGAGACGCTCTACCAGTCGACGATCCACCCCGAACTCTGCGCCCTGCACCCGGAGAAGCCGTTCACCTTCTCGGAGAAGGCCTACGCGACGCCGCGCGGCGACGCGGACTTCAGGGAGTACGTCGACCAGTTCGTGCACCTCGCCGTGCACGACGGCACGTACGCGACGTACGAGGCGGAGTGGATGAAGTAGGCGGCCCGAGCGCACGGCCCGGTTTGGGGCGGGGCCGCGGGGGGATCCGGACACCATGACCGTGCAGAAGAACACCGTGCTGGTACTTGACTGTTCGGAGCCCGAGGCGCTCGCCGAATTCTACGCGGGACTGCTCGGTGCGGAGGTGCGGCTGAGCAAGGACCCCGACTACGTGGAGGTCGCCGTCGACAACGGGGTCTGCCTCGCCGTCCACCGCGAGCGGGACTACATCCCGCCGAGCTGGCCACGCCCCGAGGACTCGCAGCAGGCGCACCTGCGCATCATGGTCGCCCGCCAGGACATGGACGAGGCCGAGCGCGAGGCGATCGGCCTGGGCGCGCGGCCCGTGGACACCAAGAACAACCACGGGCCACGGGACTCGCGCACCTACTCCGACCCCGCGGGCCACTCCTTCACCCTGGCGGCGATCCCGGAGTAGCGCGCGGGGGCCGGCCGGCTCAGACCGAGCGGTGGTACTGGTCGGGCACGTGGACGTCGGCGCCGAGCTCGCGCGCCGCGCGCCGCGCCCACGAGGGGTCGCGGAGCAGCTCGCGGCCGAGCAGCACGGCGTCGGCCTCGCCGTTGGCGAGGATCTTCTCGGCCTGCTCCACCTCGGTGATCAGGCCGACCGCGGCGACGGCCAGCTCGGTCTCGGCCTTCACGCGCGCGGCGAACGGCACCTGGTAGCCGGGGCCGACGGGGATGCGCACGCCCGCGGCGTTGCCGCCGGTGGAGACGTCGAGCAGGTCTATGCCGTGCTCCTTGAGCTCCGTGGCGAAGCGGACGGTGTCGTCCGCGGTCCAGCCCGCCTCCTCCAGCCAGTCGGTGGCGGAGATGCGGAAGAACAGCGGCTTGTCCTCGGGCCACACCGCGCGTACGGCGTCGACGACCTCCAGCGCGAAGCGGGTGCGGTTCTCGTACGAGCCGCCGTACTCGTCGGCGCGCTTGTTGCTGTGCGGGGAGAGGAACTCGCCGATGAGGTAGCCGTGTGCGCCGTGCAGTTCGGCGACCTCGAAGCCGGCGTCCAGCGAGCGGCGGGCGGCGTCGGCGAACTGCGCCACGATCTCCTTGATCTCCGCGACGGTGAGCTCCGTCGGCACCGGGTGGTGCTCGTCGAAGGCGACGGGGCTCGGGCCCGCCGGCTGCCAGCCGTGCGCGTCGGGGCCCACCGGGGCGCCGCCGACCCAGGGGCGGTCGGTGGAGGCCTTGCGTCCGGCGTGCCCGATCTGGATGCCGGGAACGGTGTTCTGGCCCTTGAGGAAGTCGGTGATCCGGCGGAAGGCGGCGACCTGCGTCTCGTTCCAGATGCCGAGGTCGTAGGGGCTGATGCGGCCCTCGGGACTGACCGCGGTGGCCTCGACGATGATCAGGCCGGTGCCGCCCGCGGCCCGCGCCGCGTAGTGCGCGAAGTGCCAGTCCTGGGGCGCGCCCGTCTCGGGTCCCTGCGGCAGCGCCGAGTACTGGCACATCGGAGGCATCCACACCCGGTTGGGGATGGTCAGGGATCGCAGGGTGTAGGGCTCGAACAGCGCGCTCACGGCGGCCTCCTTCGTCAGGGCTGGTGTGTGCTTCGTACGATAGACCTCGTAGTACGGTGGATGTCAAACTACGAAGGTTCTCGTACAATGCACAGGGGAGATCCGGACGAAGGGGAGCCGCTATGACGACCGCCGCGGGCAGCAGGACGCTCGCCCACCCCGGCCTCGGGGAGATCACGCTCGAAGGCGTGCTGCACGCCTTCGCCGACCCCATGCGCATGCGGGTGGTCCGGGACCTCGCGCGCGAGGAGGGCGCGGAGCTCTCCTGCTCCTACTTCGCGCTGCCGGTCAGCAAGTCCACCAGCACCCATCACTTCCGGGTGCTGCGCGAGAACGGCGTGATCCGGCAGATCTACCGCGGCACCGCCAAGCTCAGCGTGCTGCGCCGCGACGACCTGGACGCGCTCTTCCCCGGCCTCCTGGACACGGTCCTCGCGGCGGCGGCCCGCCAGGCCGAGCGGCGGACGGCCGCCGGAAGCTGACCCGCGCCCGGCGCGGGCCCCTGCCTCAGCCCGGCGTGGCCCGCGCCGCCGCGCCGCGCAGCCCCTCCCAGTCCGGGATCTTCACCACGCCCCTGCCGAGCGAACGCCCCAGCTCGGCCTCGGCGCGCTCGATGGCCAGCCACCCCGGCCACTCCACCGGCCGCAGGCCCGCCGCCCGCAGCCCCGCGAGCGGGTCGCCCGGCAGCTCCCTGCGCAGGAGCCCGGGGGCGTCGTCGAGCAGGGAGGCGACCGTCTCCTTGGCGCAGGGGCGGTTGGCGCCGATGACACCGGTGGGCCCGCGCTTGATCCACCCCGCGACGTACTCACCCGCCGACGGCGCCCCCTCGCGCAGCACCCGCCCGGCCGCGTGCGGCACCGTGCCCCGATCCGGGTCGAACGGCAGCCCCGCGAGCGGCACCCCCCGATAGCCCACCGAGCGCAGGACCAGCTGGGCGGGGATGTCCTCGTACCGCCCCGCCCCCGTGACCCCGCCCCGGCCGTCCGGCAGCGTGCGCTCGAACCGCGCCCCGGCGACCCGTCCGGATACCCCGGCGGTCAGGGCGACCGGGCGCAGGAAGAACCGCAGCCTGATCCGGCGCGCGAGGCCGCTCGGCGGTCGCTCCGCCCAGCCGCGCAGCACCTCCACGTTGCGACGGCTCGCCGCGGGAAGCCCCGAGGGGTCGAGGTACGCGGGGTCGAGCGCCAGCTCCGCCGGGTCCACGACGACCTCGGTCTCTGGCAGCGAGCCCAGCTCCCGCAGCTCCTTGGTGGTGAACCTGGCCTGCGAGGGCCCGCGCCTGCCCACCATGTGCACCTCCCGGACCCGGCTGCCCGCGAGGACGCCGAGGGCCGCGTCCGGCATGTCGGTGGGCAGCAGCTCGGCGACGCCGCGGGCGAGGATGCGGGCGACGTCCACCGCGACGTTCCCCACGCCGATGACCAGGGCCGACTCCACGCCCCTGATGAAGCCGTCCGGGGCGAAACCGGCCGGCAGGGCATCGGGGTGCGCGCTGTACCAGGAGACGAACTCCGTCGCGGAGTGACTGCCCGGCAGCTCCTCGCCCGGCACCCCCAGCCTGCGGTCCGCCGCCGCGCCGACGCAGTACACCACCGCGTGGTAGAGACCCAGGAGCCGGGCCGGGGGCAGGGTCTCCGGCCCGATCTCGACGCCGCCGAGGAAGCGGACGCGCTCGTGTTCGAGGACCGCGCGCAGGTTGTTCTGCAGGGACTTGATCTTCTCGTGGTCGGGCGCGACCCCGTAGCGCACCAGGCCGTACGGGCAGGGCAGCCGGTCCAGCACATCGACCCGCACGTCCGGCACCCGGTCCTGCTGGACGAGCGACTGCGCGGCGTACACCCCGCTGGGGCCCGATCCGACGACGGCGACCTGCAGCACGGCGGTGCTCCCTCCGCGAGGCGACCCCGGGACGGTTTCAGGATCGCACCCGGGGTGCGCCCTGTCAGGAGTGTGCGCGGCGCGGCGTGGGTCCGGCGGGCACGCGGTCAGCCCATCTTCCGCATCCGGCCGATCTCGCTCGTCTGCTGGGCGATCACGTCGTTCGCCATCTCCTCGACCTGGATGTTGTTGCCCTCGGAGAGCGCGTCGGCCGCCATCGTGACCGCCCCGCTGTGGTGCGTGATCATCAGCTTCAGGAAGAGCTGGTCGAACGTCTCGCCCCGCGCGGCGCGCAACTGCCTCAGCTGCGCCTCACTGGCCATGCCCGGCATCGTCGCGTGGTCGTGCCCGTGCTGCTCGCGCGGCCCGCCGTGGCTCTTCAGCCAGCGCTTCATCGCGCCGATCTCCGGTTTCTGGGCGGCGCCGATGCGGGACGCCAGCCGCTTCACCTCGGCCGACGAGGCCCGCTCCGGGGCGAGTCCGGTCATCGTCAACGCCTGGCCGTGGTGCTCGATCATCATCTGCGTGTACGCGAAGTCGGCCGAGTTGGGGGTGTCGTCGTCGGCCCGCCGCTCCGCCGCGTCCTTTGCCGACAGCGTGGCGGCGCTCTCGCCGGGCTTGCCCGGGGCTATCACCGACGGCCCCGGCGACGCCTCGCCGCCGGCGTCCGCGTCCGGGCCGGAGTCGCAGCCCCCCAGGACGAGAACGGCGGTCACGAGCGTGGCGAGGGCGTACGTACGACGGCAGTCGGGGTGCACGGCGACCTCCGGTGGCGAGGAGACGAGTCGGAGTCTGCCCTAGCACGGTGAGGAGCACCAGTGATCGGCAACTTCCATGACGAGTATGTTTCCTCTCTTTTGATCTGTGCATGATGAGGCAGATACTGCGGGTGTCCGTGAACCGTTCACCTCCGAACGGCGACAAGGGAGGACGCAGTGACCCTGTTGAACAGCCCTCGAACGCGGCGCAGACGCCTGGGAGTCGGAGCCGTGGCGGCCGGTCTCCTCGCCACGCTGCTCACCGTGGCGCCCGCCGGCGCGACCCCCGATCCCGGTGACCCCGACGCGGCGGCCCCGAGGAGCGTCTCCAAGAGCGACGCCGCAGCGGCGCGCGAGGCCGTCGAGCGCGGTGAGATACCCGGGCCGGGCGAGGTCGTCCACTCGGCCAACATCGAGCACCTCGCCAACGTCCCGAAGGACGCCCTGCCGGGCTTGAACACCGACATCGCCTTCCAGGGCAGGTACGCGTTCGCCGGCAACTACGACGGCTTCCGCATCTTCGACATCAGCGACCCGGATTCACCGAAAACGGTCTCCCAAGTGCTCTGCCCCGGCGGGCAGAACGACGTCTCCGTCTCGGGGAACCTGCTCTTCCTGTCCACCGACTCCTCGCGCAGCGACAACTCCTGCAACAGCACCTCCCAGCCCGCGACGGAGAAGTCCTCCTGGGAGGGCATGAAGGTCTTCGACATCAGCGACAAGAAGAACCCGCGGTACGTCGCGGCCGTCGAGACCGCCTGCGGCTCCCACACGCACACGCTGGTGCCGAAGAAGCGCGACGTCTACGTGTACGTCTCCTCGTACTCACCGAACGCCGCCTTCCCGGACTGCCGACCGCCGCACGACGGGATCTCCGTCATCAAGGTGCCGCGCAAGGCCCCGCAGAAGGCCGCGGTCGTGAACTTCCCCGTGCTTTTCCCCGGTGAGGGACCCGACGGCGGCGGCAACCCGGGCGGGCCCACCCACCCGGGCGTCTCCAAGACCACCGGCTGCCACGACATCACGGTGCTGCCATCGAAGGACCTCGCGGCGGGCGCCTGCATGGGCGACGGCCTGCTGTTCTCCATCAAGGACCCGGAGAACCCGAAGATCATCGACCAGGTGCAGGACAACGAGAACTTCGCGTTCTGGCACTCGGCGACCTTCAACCAGAAGGCGGACAAGATCGTCTTCACCGACGAGCTCGGCGGCGGCTCCGGCGCCACCTGTGACGAGGCCACCGGACCGAAGCGCGGCGCCAACGGCATCTACGACGTCCAGGGCAAGGGCGACAAGCGCAAGCTCGTCTTCCGGAGCTACTTCAAGATCCCGCGCCACCAGGCCGCCACGGAGAACTGCGTGGCGCACAACGGCTCGCTGATCCCCGTCAAGGGCAAGGACCTCATGGTCCAGGCCTGGTACCAGGGCGGCGTCTCCGTCTGGGACTTCACCGACTCCAGCAGGCCCAGGGAGATCGGCTACTTCGAGCGCGGTCCGCACGCCACCGACAAGATCACGACCGCCGGCTCCTGGTCGGCGTACTACTACAACGGCCGGGTCTACTCGAACGACATGGCGATGGGACTCGACGTCCTGAAGATCGACGACAAGCGGGTCAAGGCCGCGGAACGCGTCCGGCTCGGTGAGCTCAACGTCCAGACGCAGCCCGACTACTTCGACTGAGGCCCCGCGGGCCGCTGGGGACGGAACGACAACTGAGGAGGTGTCCCGCCGGGCGGCCGCCCGCCCGGCGGGACGCCGAGCTCCCACTCCAGGCCGTACCGCTGGAAGAGCTCGGCCCGCAGCGTCGCGAGCGGCATCGGGGCGCCCGGGATGAGCAGGGCGAAGACCGCGCCCATCAGCAGGGCGCGCAGCAAGGGATAGTCGCGGTCGACGTCGCGCGAGCCGTAGCGCTCGACGGTGTCGCGCAGCAGCTCCGCGAGGCGCTGCTGCTCGGCGCACTGCACGAAGCCCTCCGCCTGGAGGATGCCCGCCATGTGCGTGCGCATGAGGAGCGGCTCGTCGCGCGCCAGGCCGAGGATCGCGTCGACCGCGCGGGCCAGGCGCTCCCGACCGTCGGGCGCGCCTGGCGTGCGTTCGAGGGCGGCTTCCAGCGTGCGGTGCATCAGGCGGTGCACGGCCGACTGGAGGAGCTGGCGCTTGCCGGGGAAGTAGTAGGACACCAGGCCGCGGGCGGCGCCCGCGCGGTCGGCGATGGCCCCGAGCGTCGTCGCCTCGTACCCCCGCTCGGCCACCAGCTCCACCGTCGCCTGCAGCAACCGCTCGCGCGAACGCCTGCGGAGCTCTTCATTGACCGAGGGGCTCCGCGGGGACATTCTGTAACTCCTGCGTTGACTGGCTCCGAGCCAATATACTCAGCGCATGCCGGTCGCGGGGCCCGTTGGGGTTCCGTACGGTCCGGACCGGCCTGGGGCAGGCAACACCGCGGGGGAGTGTTGCCTGCTCACAGGCGGTTCCACGGCCGCGCGGCCGTCGTCGGCGCCGACGAGGCCGAGCACGGCGCGCAGCGCGTCGGGCCGCTCGTCCGCCGGCAGATGGTCGACGAAGCGCACCGCGCACCCCAGGTCCGCGGCCCCGCCGTCGGCCCGCCGGTCGTCGCCGACCATGAGCACCTCGCGCGGGTCGGCCCCCAACGCCTCGCAGGCCACCGCGAAGAGCCGCGGGTCGGGTTTCTGGATGCCGTGCTCGTACGACAGGACGTACGCGTCGATGTGGCGGTCGAGGCCGTGGGCGCGGAAGACGGGCCGCAGGTCCCACCCGATGTTGCTGACCACCGCGACGCCGACGCCCCGCTCGCGGAGCCCGGCGAGCACCTCGGCGGCGTCGGCGTACGGACGCCAGGCCCGCGGGTGCATGTGCCGGGCGTACAGCGCGTCGTACAGGCGCGGGTCCGGCAGCGGCACCTCACGTGCGAGCCCCGTGTACGCGGCCCTGTGCCGCTCGGCGCTGTGGTCGCGCACCGCCCACGCCGTGGCCAGGTGGCCCGGCACCTCGGCCGGAGACGCCCCGCCCGGCAGCGCGCCCGCCCGTTCGAGGGCCGCGGCGGTCCGCGTCACCTCGGCCCCGGACCAGGCCAGTCCGAGGCCGTCGAGCCCGGCGCGCAGCCAATCCTCGGTGGACTCGACGCGGAAGAGGGTCCCGGAGAAGTCGAAGAGCACGCCCTTGATCGTCATGAGCCGCGTGCTCGGGCAGCGGCCGGCCGGCGGTCAAGAGCGTCCCCCGGGCCACCGGTCAGGTGCCGGCCACGTCCCGGCGCGCGGTCCCGCGTGCGTACGTCGTGACGGTGAGGACCACCACGAGAGCGCCGAACAGCCAGCCGCCGAGGACGTCCGTCGGCCAGTGGACACCGAGCCAGACGCGGGTCAGGCCCACTCCGGCGACGGAGAGCACGGCCAGGGCGAGGGCCGTGCGCCACAGGGCGGGGCCCGCGCCGTGCAGGCGCAGCAGCCACAGGAGGAGGCCGCAGACGACGGCCGCCGTCATCGCGTGGCCGGAGGGGAACGCCGCGTAGTGCGCGGAGTCCACCGGGTCGGACCACACCGGGCGCGGGCGGTCGACCGCCGCCTTCAGCGCCTGCTGCACCACCGAGGCCACCAGGCAGGAGCCCGCGACCCAGAGCGCGAGCCGCCGGGCGCCGCGCGCCACCAGCCAGAGCACCGCCGCCGCGCACAGGGCGCGCATCGTCCAGGGGTCCCAGACCCAGTCGGTGAGGATGCGGCTCGCCTGGGTGGCGTCGGGATCGGCCACCGCCCAGCGGTGCGTCGTGCGCGCGATGTCCTTGTCCAGGGCGGTCAGCGGACCCCACTCCAGCTCCACCAGGAGCAGCAGCAGGAGTCCGGGGACGCCGAACAGCGCGGCGACGAGCGTGGCCCGGCGGCAGGGCGGGCGGGGCGGGGAGTCGGTCGACGCGGGGTGCATGCAGTGATCCTTGCCGACGAGGCGGGGCGTATTCCCTCCCGGTGAGGGCGCGGGGCGGTTCGGGGGCCGCGACCGCGGGCGGCCGGGGCGTGATGCCGCGGGCGGTCCGGCCTAGCCCAGGGCCCGCAGCCCCGGGCCGAAGGCCACGAGGACCGGGATCACCGGGACGAGCGCCGCGGTCGCCGTCAGCCGCAGCCGGCGCCCCGCGGTCAGGCGCGGGCGGGCGGAGAGCAGCCGGTGGACGCGCTGCGGGACATGGGCGTGCGGGGTGGGGCAGGGGCCGAACACCCCGCGGTCCTCGTTCAGCTCGACCAGGGCGAGCGCGATGGTCAGCCGGCCGAAGCGGCGCGAGGCCACGTCGTCGGCGGCGAGCTCCACGAGGCGGTGCATCTCGTCACGGAACGCCGCGAACACCCCCACCTGCGGGAACCCGGCGGCCAGCGCGCCCGAGCAGTGCAGCAGCCAGTCGTGCCGGGCCTGCGCGTGGCCCTGCTCATGGGCGAGCACGGCATCGAGCTGACGGCCCTTCAGCCGGCGCAGGGCGGCCGTGGTGACGACGAGCTGCGGGGCCTGGCCCGGCAGCCACCAGGCGTCGGGGCGCTCGCCCTCCAGGACGACGAGGCGGTCCGCGCCCGGCTCCTCGCCGGGCAACAGCGGGGCGCGGTCGCGCAGTTCGGTGCGGCGCGCCGTGCGCCGGAGCCGCGCGAGGGTGATCTCACGGGTCAGCATCGCGGCGCTCCACACCCCGCCGCAGGCGAGCAGGACGGCGGTGGCCGCGGCCCAGGGGCCGGGGGCCTGGAGGGCGTAGGCCTCGACGACGGCGTGCGGGGCGGGGGCGAAGACGTGGCCGCGCACGGCCTGCCACGCGGCGGCGGCGCTCAGGATCATCGAGAGCGCGCAGCAGAGCAGGACGGCCGCGACGACGCACTGCCAGGCCCACAGCGCGACCACGGGTTCGCGCTCCGGCCAGTCGGCCCGCGCGAGCATGCGCGGTGCGACGACGGCGGTCAGGGCGCCCAGCAGCAACAACGCGACGGGGACCATCATGCCGCCCAGCCTATGAGGGCGGGGCCACCGGAGGGTATGGCCTGCCTCGGCAAGTGACGCACGCCACGGTGGGCGGCGCCATGACAGCGGTCCCGGGCACGGGTCGGGCCGGCAGGTCCGAAAGCAGTAGCGCCGATTCCCCGATCGGGTCGCGGTCGCGCGGCGTCGAGTGGCGTACGCGCCGGTGGCCGTGGGGCACCGTAGCGTCCGGACGATGATCGAGACCATTGTGTTCGACGTGGGGGAGACCCTCACCAAAGACGACCGCTACTGGACCTCATGGGCGAACTGGCTGAAGGTCCCGAGCCATACCCTCTCCGTGCTCGTGGGCGCCGTCGTCGCCCAGGGCAGGGACGGCAAGGACGCCCTCAAGCTCGTCAGTCCCGACATGGACGTCGAGTCGGCGGAGCGTGCGCGCGAGGGCGCGGGCCGGGGCGAGCACATCGGCGAGGCCGATCTCTATCCGGACGTGCGGCCCGCCCTCGGCGCCCTGCACAAGCTCGGCATCCGTGTCGTCATCGCGGGCAACGGGACCGCGCGCGCCGCCGAGCTGTTGCGCGACCTCGATCTGCCCGCCGACGCGGTCGCCACCTCGGGGGAGTGGGGCGTGGCGAAGCCGGACCCCGCGTTCTTCGCGAAGGTGCTCGAAGTCTCCCAGGCGGGGCCCGCCGAGACGCTCTACGTGGGGGACCACCCGGCCCACGACATCTTCCCCGCCCGGCAGGCCGGCCTCCGCACCGCCCATCTGCGCCGGGGCCCGTGGGGGCACCTGTGGGCGAACGACCCGGCCGTCGCCGAGGCGGCGGACTGCCAGCTCGACAGTCTCACCGTGCTCGCCGCGATGATCTCCCAGAGGGCCGCCGCGGTCAGAGCGTGAGCAGCATCGCCAGCATTCCCATGCCCATCGAGAGCCTGCACGCGAGCGCCAGCTCGGGTCTGTCCCCCCACCCGAGCACCGGCGCTCCGCCGACGGCGCCTTCCCCCGCCGCGACCGTCCTGGCGGGGGCGAGCCGTGCCCCGGACCACAAGACGTATCCGGCGAAGTAGAGCAGCAGGGCCCCGGTCAGCGGCGGGAGGCCCGTGCCGCCGTGGCCCGCGTGACCGCCCGGCGCCGCGATCATCGCCACCGACATGTACACCATGGCCAGGGCGCCGATCAGATGGTGGACGTGGTGGCGGTCCGAGCGCGCGGGGCCCAGGGAGAGCCACAGCCCGTGCAGCGTCGCGGCGGCGAACACCGCCGCGCTGACGGCCCAGGTCCAGCGCGGCAGGGCGACGACCGCCGCGGGCGCGGCCATCACCGCCATACCGAAGCCCATGAGCGCCTCACCGCCCGCAGTGCGGCGCTGTTCCTCGATACGGCTGCGCATCCGCAGCAGGCAGTAGGCCCCGGTCGCCGCGCACAGTGCCACGAGCAGCCAGGCGGCCTGCACCGGTCCGTGCACCGCGCACCTCCCCCTGTCGACGGTGTCGTCGGGTCGATGCCCGGGTCCGCCGGGCCGTATGCGGGCGCAAGGGGGTGCACCGGGAGCGCACGGGGGGTGTGGCCCGCTCAGGGTGGGGCGCCCTCGGGGGTGCGGGAGGGCCACCGCGAGGGTCGATATTTTGCAGGTAAAACACTTGCTAAGGTTTTAGGTATGAGCAGTCCGTCGTCGTCCACCCCGCCCACATCCGCCGCGCCCCACCGCCCCGCCCGCGTCCGGCGGCTGCCGCTCGCCGGGGTGCTCCGCCCCAACAAGCCGTCCGACACCTGGTTCAAGCCGGCCTGCAGCGTCGTCGTCGCCACCGCGATCCCCGACCTCACGCTGCTGGCCCTCGGCCGGCTCGACCTGGTGATGTACACGATGGCCGGGTCGTTCTGCGCCCTGTACACGCACCACCTCCCGTACGCCGCCAGGGCGCGCGCCCTGGCCTGGGTCGTCGCCGGAATGACGGCGAGCGTGGCCGCCGCCCTCGTCACCGCCTCGCTGACCGGCTCCGCCGCGGTCCTCGTCGCCGTCGGCGCGGTGCTCGCCGCCCTGCAGAAGACGCTGTGCGACGCGACCCGCATCGGGCCGCCGGGGCACCTGATCTTCACCTTCATCAGCTCGGCGACGCTCTTCGCGCCCAGCACCCTCGGCCAGGTCCCCGCGCACCTCGCGCTCACCCTCGCCGGGGGCGCCGTGGCGTGGCTCGTCGGCATGGCGCCCGCGCTCCTGCGCCCGCACGGCCCCGAGCGCCGGGCCACCGCCCGCGCCCTGCGTGCCGCCGCCGCGTACGCGGACGCCGCGCGGGCCGGGGGCGAGGGGGCCGCCGCCGAGCGCGCCCGCTCCGCCGCCGCGGGAGCCGTGCACGCCGCCTGGCAGGCCCTGCTCGCCACCGGCAGCCGCACCGCGGCCCGCCGCGCCCTGGGCTGCCTCGTCGTCCGCGCCGAAGAGGCCCTCGCCGCGCCCGACGCCGCGGACCCCGGCGCGCTGCGCGCCTGGGCGGCGAAGCTGCGCGGCACGGGCGCCGTGCCGCGCCCCGCCGACGTACGCCCCGGTGAGCGGGACGAGCTGCTCGGCGTCGAGGCCGAACTCGCGGGCCCCGCCGTGCCGCTGTGGCGCAGGCTCGGGCCCGGTTCCCCGCTGCTGCCCATCACGCTGCGCACCGCGGTCGGCTGCGCCCTCGCCGGCTACGCCTCACTCGCCCTCGGCGTCGGCCGCCCCTACTGGGCCCTGGTCACCGCCGCCTCCCTCTACCAGGCGAACCTCACCCTCACCTGGAACCGCGGCGTGCAGCGCGTGGTCGGCAACCTCGTCGGGGTGCTCGCCTTCGCCGCCATCGCGCCCTTCGCCCACCTCGGCCACGCGGAACTCATCGTGAGCTGCCTCGCGCTCGCCTTCGGCGCGGAGGCGCTGATCAGCCGGAACTACTGGATGGGCAGCGTCTGCGTGACGCCCATGGCGCTGCTCGTCACCGAGTTCGCGCGGTTCCAGCGGCCGGGGGAACTGATCCTCGACCGCGTCGTGGACACCCTCGTCGGGGCCGTGCTCGGCGTCGCCGCCGCGATCCTCGTCACCAACCGGCGCGCCACCGACCACATCGAGCGGGCACTCGCCGCCGCCGAGCGGGCGACGGAGCGGGCCGAGGCGGGCCTCGCGGCCGGCTCGGGACCGGTCGAGCCCGCGCGGCGCCGGCTCACCGCGGCCCTGGTCGAACTGCGCGCCGCGGCCGACGCCGCGGCGGGCGAATGGTGGCAGCGCGCGCTGCCCGAACAGCGGGTGGTCGCCGCCGAGCGCGCCGGACACCGTACGCTCGCGGCGACGGTACGAAGGAGCCGCGAGAACGGACCGGCCACGCGGGTCCGCGAAGGGGCCGCCGACGCCTGGGAGGGCGCACCAGCATGAGAGCAGAGAACGGCCCGGCGGCGGAGGCCGGCGGCGACACCGTGGCCGCGGTGGTGCGGCAGTGGCAGGCGGTGCGCCCCGACATCGACACCGGGCCGATGGAGGTGATCGGCCGCATCAACCGCTGCGCGGCCCTCCTCCAGCAGGCCGAGGACGCGCCGCTGCGCCGGGCGGGCCTGACGCGGGCGGAGTTCGACCTGCTCGGCGCGTTGCGCCGCACCGGGCACGAGCTGACGCCCGGGGAGCTGGCCCGCGAGACGTTCTCCTCGGGGGCCGCGGTCACCAAGCGGCTCAAGCAGCTCCAGGAGCGCGCGCTCGTCGAGCGCAGGGCCGACGCGCGGGACCGCCGGGTCGCGCACGTGCGGCTCACCGACGCGGGGCGCGGCCTCGTCGACACGATCCTGCCGGAGCAGCTCTCCTACGAGACGGTCGTGCTGTCCGTGCTCGACGGCGGGGACCAGGAGCGGCTGAGCGATCTTCTGGGCGGCCTGCTCGCGCGGCTCGAAGGGCGGCTCGGGCCGGGCAGGGGCTGAGCCGCCCGCGTCCGGCCGGTCACGCCGCCGCCACGCGCTGCTCGATCTCCTCCGGCGACAGGTAGGCGTCCGTCATCTCGAAGTCCTTGAGGGTGGCCGGGCGCTGGGCCTGGAATCCGGTGCGGACGTAGTCGTCGCCGGCGATCGCGTTGAGGCCCCAGTTGGCGGCCGTGCGGAAGCGGGCCGTGACGGTGCGCAGCGCGCCCAGGTGGTACCCGCGCGCCACGACCTGCGCGGGCAGCCCCGAGAGCTGCACGCCCAGCGGCTTCGACACCGCCTGGATGCCGCCGAGGTCCACCACCAGACCCAGGTCCTTGTGCCGGTAGTCGGTGAGCGGGGTGCCGCGCAGCGAGGCGAGGACGTTCTTCGCGGCGGTCCAGCCCTGGCGCATGGCGTGCTGCGCGGTCGGCGGGCAGATCGCGTCGCCGCCCTTGACGACGTCCGGCACGGCCGCCGCGTCGCCGAGCGCGAAGACCCCGTCGAGGTCGGGCACCGTCAGGTCCGGCCTGACGACGAGCCGGCCGCGGTTGGTGTCGGCGCCGAGCGTCGCGATGAGCGGGCTCGGGGCCACCCCCGCGGTCCAGATCAGCGTGCGGCACGGCAGGACCCGGTCGTCGGTGAGCGTGACGGTGTCCTCGGTCACCTTGGCGACGGACACGCCGAGCGAGACGTTCACGCCCCGGCGCCGCATGATCTCCATGGCCTTGTCGCCGAGCGGTCCGCCCAGCTCGGGCATGAGCTTCGGCGCGATGTCGACCAGGTGCCACTTGATCTGCGAGACGTCCAGGCGCGGGTAGCGCTTGACCGCGGCGCACGTCAGGCGCTGGAGGTAGGCGGCGGTCTCGGTGCCCGCGTAGCCGCCGCCGACCACGACGAACTGCAGGCGCTGCTCGCGCTCCTCGCGGGAGGAGCTTGCCGAGGCCAGGTCCAGCTGGGAGATGACGTGGTCACGGATCCAGGCGGCCTCGGCGAGCGTCTTGACGCCCACCGCGTACTTGTCGACGCCGGGGATGTCGAACTGCCGTGTGACGCTGCCGGGCGTCAGGACGAGATAGTCGTAGCGCTCCACGACCTCCTCGCCGTTGATCTTCCGCACGAACACGGTCTTGGTCTTCGTGTCGATGCCGATGGCGCCGCCCGGCACGATGGCCGTGCGGCGCAGCATCCGGCGCAGCGGCACCGCGACCGACTGCGGGGTGAGCACGCCGGCGGCGACGTGGGGGAGGAGGGGGAGGTAGAGCTGGTGATCCATGGGGCTGATCAGCCGCAGCTCGGCCTCGTGGGGGGCGAGCGTCTTCTCCAGCTTGTGAGCGCACTCCATGCCGGCGAATCCGCCGCCGACGATGAGGATCCGGGGAGCTGCCATGTGATGTCTCTCCAAGGGAGTGGGAGATCGTCTTCAGGGCCGTGGGGGGCCGTCAGGAGTCGTCATGGATCTTCTGGACCGTACCTGTGGCCGTGTACCCCTGCATCCCGGATGGATTAGTCGTGTGACGTGGCTCACGTGGGTGGCGGAGACGGTGGACCTCGCCACCCACGTGCGGAACGGATGACCGGAGCGCCGCGCGCTCAGATCCCGGGGCGGTAGCGGATCGGGTGGTCGTGCGGGACCTCCACGAGGACGATCCTGAGCCCGTCGGGGTCCTCGATCCACATCTCGATCAGCCCCCACGGCTCCTTCACCGGCGGCCTGACCACCTCGACGCCGCGCTCGGCCAGCTCCTCGTGCGCCGCGTGGACGTCGGGGACCTGGAGCCAGAGCCGCAGCTCGGGCGGGGGCGGCGTCTTTGAGCGCCCGGAGAGTTCGAGGAAGCCGCCGCCGAGGAAGTAGACCGTGCCGCGCTCGGGGCCCGTGCCGAACTCGCGGTACACGGCGAGGCCCAGCGCCTCGCCGTAGAAAGCGCGCGAACGCTCGGGATCGCCGGGGTGGAGGAGGGTCCTGCTGCTCAGTACATGCACCATGCGGCCGCACCCTAGCCGCGGGTTAGGCTCGGCGGTGCACTGTGCCGCGCCGAGAATCGGAGAAGAACCGATGGACACCGCCCCGCGTCCGCGTACCGGAGAACTGGCCTTCCGCGACGCGGAACCCGCCGACGTCGACGCGCTCGTGACGCTCATCGAGTCGGCGTACCGCGGCGATTCCAGCCGCGCCGGGTGGACCACCGAGGCGGACATCCTCCAGGGGCAGCGCACCGACCCCCAGGGCGTCGCCGAGGTCATCGACGCGCCGGGCAGCCGCTTGATGACGGTCGAGCGGGACGGCGAACTGGTCGCCTGCTGCCAGCTCGAACACCGCGGCGGGCACGCCTACTTCGGGATGTTCGCGGTGAGCCCCGCCCAGCAGGGCGCGGGCCTCGGCAAGGTCATCATCGCCGAGGCGGAGCGCGTGGCCCGCGAGGAGTGGGGCGCCCGCGAGATGCACATGACGGTGATCTCCGTACGCGAGGACCTCATCGCCTGGTACGAGCGGCGCGGCTACCGCCGTACGGGAGAGATGACGCCCTTCCCGTACGGCGACGAGCGCTTCGGCATCCCGCAACGCGACGACCTGCGGTTCGAGCTGCTCGTCAAGGACCTCGTCGACACAACGGCCGGACCGGGGCGCGGCTAGGCCGTGAAGCGGCCGGTGCGCTTGATCTCGGGGTAGTCCGTGGTCGCGCCGTCGAGCTGGAGGGCGCGCACCAGGCGCAGGTCGTCCTGCGTGTTCACGACCCAGCCGATGATCCGCAGATCGGCCTTCCTGGCGTGCTCGACGATCTCCAGGGTGAGGCGCCGGATGTTGAGCACGAGGGTGGTGGCGCCGACGGCCGTGGCGCGCTCCACGACGTCGGCGCCGTAGCGGCTGGCGACGAGCGCGGTGCGCACCCCCGGCACCAGGCGCGCGATCTCCGCGATCGCCTCGTCGTGGAAGGAGATGACCTCCACCCGGGAGACCAGGTCGCGGCGGTGCATGACCTCGGCGAGGGCGCGCGCGGCGGCCACGTCCTTGATCTCGGCCTGGAGCGGCGCGCGCACCGCGTCGAGCACTTCTTCGAAGACGGGGACGCGCTCACCGCGGCCCGCGTCGAGCTCGCGCAGCTCGGCGAGCGTCTTCTCGGCGATCGGCCCCTTGCCGTCGGTCGTCCGGGCGACGTCGGCGTCGTGCATGACGACGAGGGCGCCGTCCTTGCTCAGGTGCAGATCCAGCTCGATGAGGTCGAGGCCCGCGGCTTGGGCGGCGATGAAGGAGCGAAGGGTGTTCTCGGGTTCGACACCCATGACCCCGCGATGACCGATGGTGAGGAAGTTCAAGGTTCGCTCGCTTCCGTCGACGGCGGCTGGTGGCCGCACGGCAACGGCGCGGCAATGTCGCAGCCTAACGGCCCGTCTCGGCGAGGGAACCAGTCTTACGGGGGTGGGTGACGGCGTCCGCCCTGGTGCCCACGATGCCGAGGACGAGGCCGGTGACGAGGGCTGCGACAAGGACTGCACGGGTGCTCACGGGTGCGCTGCTCCCTGTGGCGGGGACGGCTGACCCCGCTCGTCCTACCGCTCGGGCGCCCGTCGCCGCGAGCCGCTTCACCCGCAGGTGGGCGCGTCCTCCAGAGGTTGACCTCCGGGTGTGACGCCCCTCGCGCGAGCGCGCCGTTCACCCCGCGGTGGCGCCCGGCGGGGCGTAGACCGTCAGCGCGCCCCGCTGCTTGTCCAGGAACAGGGTCGCCGGGGCCGACGCGATCTCACCGTCGTACGCGAGGTCGCGGACGTCCTCCAGGCCGCTGATCCGCAGCCGCTCGACCCGCTCGGCGGTGAAGACCCGCGAGCGCCGCAACGCCCCGCCGAGGGAGGACAGGGCCAGCCGGGTACGGGCCAGCGGCGCCTCGGCGTCGACCGTGCGGACGTCCAGGAGCCCGTCGTCGGGGCGGGGCCGGTGCGAGGGGGCGAGGCCGTCGGGGACGTAGCGGCCGTTGCCCGCGAAGAGCAGCCACAGGACGCGGTCGTGGCCGTCGATCCCGACCCGCAGCGGCGTCGCGTCACGGAGCACGGCGAGGAGGGACACGGCCGCCGCGGGCCACTTGCCGATGCGGCCCTCCAGCTTCTCGCGCCTGCGCACCAGTTCGGGGTAGAGGCCGATGCTGAAGGTGTTCACGAACCCCGCGACGACCGTGCCGTCCCCGTCGTGCACCCTGGCCAGGTCCACCCGCACGGCCTCGCCGCGCTCCACGGCGCCCGCCGTGTCCTCGAAGGTGGCCGCCCCCACGTCCTGGGCGAAGTGGTTCAGGGTGCCGCCGGGAAAGACCGCGAGGGCGAGCCCCGCCGCCGCGGCCCGGCGCGCGGCGGCGTTGACCGTGCCGTCGCCGCCGCAGACGCCGAGCACCCCGCCCCTCCCGGCGGCGAGCGCGGCCCCCTCGTCCAAGAGCTCGTCCAGATCGCCGCCAGGGCCGCACGCGAGGATCTCGGCCCTCGGCAGCAACTGCTCCAGACGCTGCCGGGCGGGCGTCCGGCCCGGCATGTCGCTGCCCGACCCCGAGTTGAGGACGACCACCAGGCCCTCGCCCCCGGGCAGCGCGGGCGCCGCCACGCGGGTCCGCCCGTCCGGCTCCGTGCTCGGCCGCGGCGGCCACCAGTAGCAGGTCACCGCGGCGGCGGCCACGCCGAGCGCACAGCCCGCGAGCACGTCCGAGGGGTAGTGGACCCCCACGTAGACCCGGGAGAACGCCACGGCCGCCGCGACCGGCGCGGCCATGAGGCCGTACCGCGACGACTCCAGGGCGAGGCCCGTCGCGAAGGCCGCCGCCGAGGCCGCGTGCCCCGAGGGGAACGACGACGTCCACGGCGTCTTCGCCGGCCGCCGCACCAGCGGGACCGCGTCGAGCCCGGGGCGGCCGCGGCGCACGGCGTGCTTGGCGGCCGCGTTGGCGGTCAGCGACGCCAGGGCGAGCGCGCCCACGCCCCGGAGCGCGGCACGCCCGGCCACGGGGCCGCCGGCGAGGGCCAGCGCGGCGGCCGAGCCGAGCCACAGCCGGCCGTGGTTCGCGGCGGTGCTCAGCGGCGGCAGCACCCGGTCGGCGCCGGTCGGCCTCGCCGCGGCCACCCGTGCGAACCACCGTCGGTCGGTCCTGCCGATGCGTCCCGTCATGGCCTCACTGCAACAGGGCAGGCGGAACGGGGCCCGCGCTGCTCGCCCGAACGGGTCAAGCGCGGACGAGACCGCCGCCGGACCCGGAATGCCGACCCCACCACACCGGGGAGAATGCCGATATGACGACAGGACGCTCTCTCGACATCCAGGTCAAGCGGGTCCATGACGCCGCGGAACCGGACGACGGCTCCCGCGTCCTCGTCGACCGGCTGTGGCCGCGCGGCATCTCCAAGGACCGCGCCGCGCTCGACGCCTGGGAGAAGGAGCTCGCGCCCTCCACCGAACTGCGCCAGTGGTACGGCCACGACCCGGCCAAGTTCGACGCGTTCGCCGAGCGCTACCGGCGGGAACTCGACGACGCCGACCGCGCGGCGGACCTCGACCGGCTGCGCGGCCTCGCGCGCTCGGACCGGCTGACCCTGCTCACGGCGACCAAGGACCTGCCGCACGGCCATGTGCGGGTCCTGGCCGACGTGCTGCGGTCGGGGTGAACCCACCGGGGGCGGAGACTTTGCCGGACCGGCAACACATCTCGTCCGCCGCGTGGCGTCCGTCGCATGCTCGTGCGCACGTCACCGGTCCGTCGAGCGCCCCTGGAGGGCCCATGCCGCAGTCCACGACCGCCGCCCAGCGCACGCACCGCCTCGTCCCCTCGCCCGCGGGCCGCGTCCACCTGGTGGAGCAGGGCACGGGGCCCCTGGTCCTGCTGGTGCACGGCTTTCCCGAGTCCTGGTACTCCTGGCGGCACCAGTTGCCCGCGCTGGCCGCGGCCGGGTACCGGGCCGTCGCCGTCGACGTCCGCGGCTACGGGCGCTCCAGCCGGCCCGCCGACGTGGCGGCGTACCGGATGCTCGACCTCGTCGAGGACAACGCCGCCGTGGTCCGCGCCCTCGGCGAGGAGAGCGCGGTGGTCGTCGGGCACGACTGGGGCGCGACCATCGCCGCCCACTCCGCGCTCGTCAGGCCGGACGTCTTCCGCGCCGCCGCCCTGCTGGGCGTCCCGTACACCCCGCCCGGCGGCCCGCGCCCCAGCGAGGTGTTCGCGGGCATGGGCGGTGAGGGGAGGGACGAGTTCTACGTCTCGTACTTCCAGGAGCCCGGCCGTGCCGAGGCCGAGATCGAGCCGGACGTGCGCGGCTGGCTCGCGGGCTTCTACGCCGCGCTCTCCGCCGACGCCATGCCCGGCCCCGGCGACCCCGGCCCGCACTTCACGGGCCCCGGCGGCACCCTGCGCGAGCGGTTCCCCGCCGGAGCCCTGCCCGGCTGGCTCGACGAGGCCGGACTCGACGTCTACGCGGGGGAGTTCGAGCGGACCGGCCTGACCGGAGCGCTCAACCGCTACCGGAACATGGACCGCGACTGGGAGGACCTGGCCCGCTTCGCCGGGGCGCCGCTCACCGTGCCGAGCCTGTTCATCGGCGGAGCCCTCGACGCCTCCACGACCTGGCTGGCGGATGCGATCAAGGCGTTCCCCGACACCCTGCCGGGCCTGAGCGGCACGCACCTCCTCGACGGCTGCGGCCACTGGGTCCAGCAGGAGCGGCCCGCCGAGGTGAACCGGCTCCTGACGGACTGGCTCGCCGCCCTGCCCGCCTGAACCACCGCCTCCCCGAGTGATCTCGCGCACTGCTTCGCCCCGGCCGGCCTTCCGCGCGGCTTCCGGGGTAGGCGGGGAGCATGAAGGATCTCTTGAGGCATCGCGCCCGGCGGCTGCTCGGCGTCGATCACCGGCTGCTGTTCTGCGGGGTCGCCGCCGGCATGTGGGTGTTCGGCGGAGTGCGGGGGCGGCGCGCCGCGGTGCGCGGCCTCACGTCCATGGGCCTCGCGTCGGCCACCGTCAACACCCTGAGCAGGAGCGCGGTGAGCCGTTCACGCCCGGTCCACGAGGCCGCCCCCCTTCTGCGGCACCTGCCCCGCAAGCCGCTCACCGGCCCCTACCCCTCGGGCCACACCGCCTCGGCGGCGGCCTTCGCGGCGGGCGCGGCCCTGGAGGCGCCCGGCTGGGGAGCGGCCCTGGCCCCGGTCGCGGCCTCGGTGGCGTACTCCCGGATCCACGGCGGCGCGCGCGACCCCCGGGACGTCCTGGTGGGCGCGGCCCTCGGCGTGGGCGCCGCCTACGCGGTGCGCGGCATGGTGCCCACCCGCGCCCAGCTCCCGCCGCCCGCACGGCCGCGCGTCGACGCGCCCGCGCTGCCGGAGGGCGACGGCCTGATCGTGGTCGTCAACCCCTCGTCGGGCGCGCAGCCGCAACTCGCCGACCCCGTACGGCAGATCAAGACCGCGCTGCCGCGCGCCGAGGTGGTCCTCTACGAGGAGGAGGCGGGCGCCCTGCCCAAGGTCCTCGAAGAGGCGGCCAGGGAAGCGGCCCGGCGCGGCGGCGTCCTCGGGGTGTGCGGGGGCGACGGCACGGTCAACGCCGCCGTCGCGCCCGCCCTGCGGTTCGACGTGCCGCTGATGGTGCTGCCCGGCGGCACGTTCAATCACTTCGCCGCCGACCTGGGCGTCGACACGATCGCGGACGCCTGCGTCGCGGTGGGCCGGGGCAGCGCGGTCCGCGCCGACGTGGGGCGGATCAAGCCGCTGTCCGGCCTCGGCCCCGGCGGCAGGGTCCACGCCGAGGAGGCCCACTTCCTCAACACCTTCAGCCTCGGCAGCTACCCCGAGCTGGTCCGCAGCAGGGAACACTGGTCCCCGAAGATCGGCGGCCCGCCCGCCACGCTCCTCGGTGTCCTGCAGATCCTGCGCACGGGCCGTCCGCTGCGCGCCGTGGTGAACGGCCGCCGCCGCTCCATGTGGCTCCTCTTCGCGGGCAACGGCGCTTACCGCAGCGTCGGCATCGCCCCGGTGCGCCGGCACGACCTGGCCGACGGGCTGCTCGACGTCCGCATCGCCCACGCGGGCCGCTTCGCCCGCAGCCGGCTGCTCGCCGCGGCCCTCGCGGGCCAGCTCACCCGCACCCGCGTCTACGCCGCCGCCAAGCCGCAGCGCCTGGTCATCTCCGGACTGCCGGAAGGCACCCACATGGCGTACGACGGCGAGGTCACGCCCGCTCCGCCCGCGCTCCTGATCGACAAGCTCCCCGAGGCGCTCACCGTGTACCGCCCGACGGCCGACTGACCTCCGCGGCCATGTGCGGCTAGGGGAAGGTGACCGCCGGGTCGGCGGGCGACAGGACGAGCCAGCGGTGCGCCGTGTCGTCGAAGCGCCCGTAGGCCATGACGTGGACGTCCACCGGGTCGGGCGCGACCAGCGGGAAGTACATCGGCCGGGGTTCGGCTTCGAGCGGCGTGAGGTCGGTGGCGGTGTCCCACAGCGCGGCGACGCCGGGCTCCGCGCGCACGGCGGCCACCACCTCGGTCAGGCGCTCGTTCTCCGGCCAGCGCTGCCAGGCGAGGCGCAGCAGGCCGAGCAGCGGCCCTGCCCACCGGGTCTCCCACTGCCGGAGCTGATAGCGGGCCTCGGGTGAGAACGCCCAGGTCATGACGTTGGCGCCGGGGTGCATCAGCCAGGGGCAGTGGCGCGCGGCCACAGTGTTGGCGGCGACCACGTCCCAGGCCTGATCGCAGATCCAGCTCACCCGCCGCTGCTGGTGCAGCAGGTCGAGCATGGCCGCGTCGGGCGGCGGCGCCGAACCGGCGGGGCGCGCCGGCGACCGGAGCCCGGCGCCGCGGTACAGGGCGTCCGCCTCGGCCGGCCCGAGGGCGAGGACGCGGACGACACCGGCGATCAGCTCGGGCGCGTGGGCGCGGTCCTCGCCGCGCTCCAGGGCGCGGTACCAGCGCTCGGAGACGCCGAGCAGCAGCGCCATGTCGAGCTGGGTGACGTAGCTGCGGTGGCCCCGGAACGGCACGGGTCCCGGCAGGTCACGGGGGTCGCGCGCCATCCGCCAGGCGCGCAGCATCCGGCCGAGGTCCTCGCGACGCGGGTCGGGCACGGGTAAAGACCTCGCAAAGATGGGGTGTCCTGCCGGTGGCTGCCGCGTGCCCTGCGCGTTACGGCGGCCGGGCGGGTGCAGGTTGACAGCGTCGCACACGGCCGCGAGGACCGGAACCGCGGAGTGCCGGTACGCGTGCGTGCCGTTCTTCGGGGCCGCCCGGGAGCCAGGGTGAGCCGGTCGGCGCGCCCCAGGCCGGCGACGCGGGCCCGCACCCCGCGACACCCGCGGCCCCGCACCCCGCGACACCCGCAGCCCCGCACACCACGGAGAACGCGCATGAGCTACTTCCTCCCGGAGAACGCCCCCGTGCTGACCGCAGCCCGCGGCCTGACGCTCGCCCACCCCGGCATGATCGAGGTGAACGGCGCACCGCTGTACCTGCGCGCCCGCGATCCGCACCCCGACCGCACGGTCGCGCTGGTCTCCGGCGGCGGCTCCGGACACGAGCCCCTGCACACCGGGCTGCTCGGGCGCGGCGGCCTGGACGCCGTCTGCCCCGGCGAGATCTTCGCCTCGCCGCACAACCGGCAGATCTACGAGGCCAGCGCCGCCGCGGCAAGGAGCGGCGGTGTCCTGCACATCGTCAAGAACTACACCGGCGACGTCATCAACTTCCAGATCGCCGCCGAGCGGCTGCGGCACGACGGCGTCCCCGTGGCCACCGTCCTGGTCGAGGACGACCTGGCCACCGACAGCGCCGACAGCGCGACCGGCCGCAGGGGGACCGCCGCCACCGTCGTCGTCGAGAAGCTGCTCGGCGCGGCGGCCGACCGGGGCGCCTCCCTGGAGGAGCTGGCCGAGCTCGGACGGCGCGTCGTGGCCCGGTCGCGCAGCATCGCGGTGGCCGCCCGCGCCCAGACCTCGCCCACGACGGTGAGCCCGGCGTTCACCCTGGATGAGGGGACCCTGGACTACGGCGTGGGCATCCACGGCGAGCGGGGCATCCGCACCATCGCCCGCCCCGCCGTCGGCGACCTCGTCCGGCGGATGACCGACGACCTCCTCGACGCCCTGCCCGAGGGCCCCGGCGAGGTGCTCGCCCTGGTCAACGGCCTCGGCGCCACCACGGAACTGGAACTGAACGCCATCGGCGTCCTGCTCCGCGATGAGCTGACCGGCCGCGGCCTCACCCCGGTCTTCGTCGTCCCCGGCACCTTCACCGCCGCCCTCGACATGGCGGGCTTCTCCCTCACCCTGACGCGCCTGGAGGACGGCTGGGCCGACCTCTGGACGGCGTCCACCCGCACCCCGCTCGTCCTGCCCCGCCCGCTGAACGGCGGCGAGACCGCCGGCGAGGCCACCGTCGGCGTCCCCGCCGAGGCCGCGCGGACGGCCCCCGCCGAGGGGGCCGCGGGCGACCGCGCCCTCCTCGACCGCTACGCGGCCACCGTCACCCAGGTGCGCGACAACCTCACCAAGCTCGACCAGCTCGTCGGCGACGGGGACTTCGGCGACAACCTGACCGGCGGAGTGCGGCGCGCGGTGAAGCTCGCCGACGAGCGCGGCCTCGACGGCACGACGGCCCTCGCCGAGGCCTTCCTCGACGACGTCGGCGGCACCAGCGGCCCCCTCTTCGGCCTGCTCTTCCAGCACCTGGCCTCCGCCGTGCCCGCGGACGGCGGGGCGCCGGGGGTCGGGGCCCTCGCCGAGGCCGCGGAGGCGGGCTTCGCCGCGATCCACCGGGTCGGCGGCGCGAACCCCGGCGACTGCACGCTGGTCGACGCCCTCGCGCCCGCCGCCGAGTCGCTGACCGCGTCCGCCGGGGACGCCGGAGCCGAGGCCCCGCTCACGGAAGCGGCCCAGGCCGCCATCCGCGGCGCGCTGGCCACCGCGTCCCTGCGGCCCCGGCGCGGCCGGGCCAGCTACGTGGGCGACCACGCCCTCGGCGTCCCCGACCCCGGCGCGCTCGCCGTGGCCCTGCTGTTCATGGCCCTGGCCGACATCCACGAGCCCGCCACGGCCCCCCGGCTGCCCGCCCCGGGCCACATCACCCTGCCCTGAGCGAAAGACTGGCCGCCGCCCCGTCCATTCTCTGACTAAAGTCAGGGAATGGACGAGGCGCAGATCGAGCGGGTACGGCGGTTCAACCGCACCGTCACCGAACGCGTGGGCGTGCTCCACGACCACTACCTCGGCGGCGACCGGCCCGTCGGCGAGGCCCGGCTGCTCTGGCAGATCGGCGAAGCGGGCCAGGACGTCCGCCGGCTGCGCGAGCGCCTCGGCCTCGACTCCGGCTACGTCAGCCGCCTGCTCCGCGCCCTGGAGGCCGACGGCCTGGTGACGGTGGAACCGCTGCCGGAGGACCGGCGGGTGCGCACCGTCAGGCTCACCGAGGCGGGCCGCGCGGAGCGGGCGCTGCTCGACGCCCGCAGCGACGACCTCGCCGGGTCCCTCCTCGCGCCGCTCGACGAAGGGCAGCGCGCCCGGCTCGTCGACGCCATGGACGAGGTCGGCCGGCTGCTGACCGCCGCGACCGTCACGCTGGACGTCGTCGACCCCGGCCACCCCGACGCCCAGAGCTGCCTGCGCGCCTACGCCACCGAACTGCGGGCCGCCTTCGACACCGGCTTCGACCCCGCGCGCAGCCTGCTGCCCGACCCGGGAGAACTCCGTCCGCCGTTCGGCCTGTTCCTCGTCGCCCGGCAGCGGGGCGAGCCCGTCGGCTGCGCGGGCCTGAAGCTGCCGGCCGACGCCCCGGCCGAGATCAAGCGCATGTGGATCGCGCCCCGGGCCCGCGGCCTCGGCCTCGCCCGCCGCCTCCTGACCGAGCTGGAGGAGCGGGCGGCCGGACACGGCCGTGACGTCCTGCGCCTGGACACCAACAAGGCGCTCACCGCGGCGATCGCCCTGTACCGCTCCCACGGCTACCGCGAGGTCCCCGCCTTCAACGACGAGCCCTACGCCCACCACTGGTTCGAGAAGCGCCTCGGGAAGCGCCCCGCACCGCGCCGCTGAGCGCCGCGGCGGGCTCTCAGGCCGGGCAATCGTCCTTCCCCGCGCCGCGGAACGTCCGGTACACCGGCGAGCGGCGGTCGTCTTCGACAGCCGGGTGTTCGACGACCGGCACCGGCTTGCACACCGCCCACTGGTCGTTCACGTCCGGCCCCTCGAAGCCGTACGCACCCGCCGCTCCCCGCAGGCAGTCGCTGCAACCGGTCGCGGTGATGCTCGGCATGATCAGCGTGTTGTAGACGTCGTTCTTCGTCAGCTTCAGCGGAGCCCCGCCGCCCTTGCCGTCATTGTCGCCGGAGCCGCCCCGGCCCTCGTTCAGCTCGGTGTACGTGCGGTCGACGGCGTCGGCGAGGAGCGTGAACGCGTCGTGGTACATCACCGCGTAACCGTCGTCCAGGAACTCCTCGTCGAAGCCGTGCTCCGCCTTCAGCTTCTCGTAGACGCCCATGAAGCGGCCGAGCGCGCGCGGCGGGTCGTGCTCGCCCTTCCACCAGGCGGGGTCGACCGACGACGCGGCGACGATCGTCGCCCGCGCCTCCTTGAGCCAGCGGTCGGTCTCGGGCGTGGTGAGGGTCGGTTCGAGCCCGATGCCCACCTTGAGCAGCCGCAGCCGTCCGCTCCGCCCGCAGTCGCCCTCCTGCGCGAGGCGTTTGACGAAAGCGGGGAGGTCCTGGTCGCGCCCGGCGAAGAAGACGGTGTCCGACCGGGCCGCGCAGATCTTCTGCGCGGCGTCGGTGAACCGCCGGGGAATCCCCTTGTCCGTACCGGAGGAGCCGGTGAAGTTGGAGTTGCGGCCCTTGAAGTCGTACTCCTCGTCGAAGTGCTTCTCGAAGACCTTGCGCAGGTTCTGCGAGTAGACGTCCTCACTGCGGTTGTCCCAGACCAGGAACCCCTTCTCGGCCTGCGGCTTCTCCCGCAGGTACTGCTTCAGGGCGCCGGCGAACTGCTCGTTGTTCGGTGAGGTCTTGAAGAACTGCTCGGCGTTCATGTCCGCCGCGGTGATGACGGGCCCGACGGTCGGGATCCCCGCCCTGCTGAGCGCCTTTATGGCCTGCCGCGTCTCGGGCGTGCTGCTGGGGATGCCGGTGACCCCCACCAGCGGGGCCTTCTTGTCGGCGGCCAGCTCACCGAGCCGCTCGACGACCGGCTCCCACTGGTCGAGGTTGCGCCCGTCGGGGGCGAGCAGCAGCTGGTAGTGCGGCCCGCCGGCGTTGTTGGCCTCCTGCTGCGCCGCGAGCGCCCCGGCGAGCGCCCTGCGGATCATGTCCGTCGTCATCGCGCTGGACTCGTCCGCGGAGAAGGGCATCATCAGCGCGATACGCACGTACGGGATCCTGGCGCCGTTGTCGGAGGGGGAGTCGGCTTGCTCGCGCACCTCCCTGTTCTCGTCCTCGATCGCCTCGACCAGGCTCCCCAGGCGCGGATCGACGTCGAAGGCGTGCTCGGTGACCCCGACGCAGTCCCCGCCGATCTCGGCCAGGTCGTCCCCGCACCTGCCCGGTCCCCGCGCCCCCAGGGCGAGAAGGACGGTCACCACTCCGGCCACCACGGCAAGGCCGAGAACGGCGGCCCACTCGATCGGTCCCCACTCGCGGGGATGGCGACGGAACAGCATGCTTCCTCACTGTCCTGGTATCGGGAGGGGGCGCTTGTCGCGCGCGGCGGCGGGCCATCTTCGGGCCGCCTGGCCGAGCGCGACGCGCCAGGAAGGGTGACGCAGCGAGAGGTAGGCCAACTCGTGTTCGATGGCCGCGCACGTGTCGGGGTCCGGTTCGGTGTGCGGCTCCGAGAGATACCACAGGGCGTGCAGCAGGCGGTTGACGCAGCGCTCCACGTCGTCGAGGTGGGCGTAACGGCCGTCGAGCGCGCCGAGCGCCGTTCGCAGGCGGTCGTCCTGCCAGTCGCGGGCGGGCGGCGTCGGCGCGGTCGCGGCATACCGCAGACACAGCAGCCAGTGTCCGGCGCCCCGCTCGTCCTGCTCGGACTGGAACTCCTCCGCGAGCGAGGCCACCACCGTCTCCACGCCTCCGGCGGCGAGCATGTGCCGCAGGGCGTCGGCCTCTCCGTCCTCGCCGCGCTGGGCGTGGTGGTTCTGCAGGAAGCGGTGGATCTCCTGCCAGCCGCGGCTGTCGTCGGGCCCCGGCGAGAGCCTGCGCGCCTCGTGCACGAGGAGCGTCCGCAGCAGGGGATCGGTCACCAGCGGGCTCTCGGGAGGCGTCAGGCGCTGCCAGTGCTGCTGTTCCAGGTAGTCGGTGACGGCGTTCGCGGGCAGTTGCTCGGGCCCCTCCAGCCGCAGCCGGCTCGCCAGGGCCTCGGCGGCCGTGCTGTCCCTGGCGAGGGAGAGCAGGGTGAGCCGGTCGCGCTGCCGGCGGTCGGGCAGCAGCCGTTCGAGCAGCGCCTCGCCGACCGGGCGGCCGTCCTCGGTGAGCAGTTCGAGGAGGTCCCGCGGGGCGACCGCGCGGCCCTCGCGGGTGGCGGCACGGACCGCGGAGCACAGTGTGGTCGTGGCGGCGGGGTGGCCGCCGGTCAGGGTGTGCAGGGCCGAGGCGAGATAGGGGTGCAGCGGGGCGCCCGCCGATCCGGCGGCGAGCAGCGGCAGCACGTCGTCGCGGGTCAGGGGCGTCAGTGGGACGGTGAGCAGCCCCGCCGACGGCGAGGTGCCGGCGCGCTCCCAGCCGGAGGCGGCGGTCAGGTCCGCCAGTTCGCGCCGGACGGGGCCGGGGTCGCTGCGGGGCGCCTCGCCGAGCCGGGTGGCCACCACGACCAGCTCCTCGCGCTCGGGGGACTCGCTGTGCGCGCGGTGTTCCAGGAGCAGGTCGAGGAAGCGCCGCCCCGCGGGCAGGTGCACGTCGTCGAGGAGCACCAGCGGCCAGGGCTCGCGGTTCCACCGCTGGAGCCGGCCGTACGAACCCGCGACGTCGTGCCGCAGCGCCGCCATCAGCGTCTGCTCGACCGCGCGGCGGTAGTCCCCGCCCTGGTGGTACCACTCGCCGAGCAGCTCCAGCGGGTCGGTGCCGTCGTCGAACCGCGGGAAGCGCCCGCGGTACCAGTCGCGCTCGGGACCGGCCCGGTACTGGTCGGCGTAGGCGTCGTGCAGGGCCCGCGAGACGGCCACCGCTCCCGCCGCTCGGGAGCCGATCCGCGCCTCTGCCGCGCCGGCCCACGTCTGCCGCAGCTCCTGCTCGGGCCCCTCGGCCAGCCGGCAGGCGATGAGCAGCCGGGCGAGGCGCAGGCACACGGCGTCCCGCGTGGAGTCGTCGCCCGGCTCCCAGCTCGACACGGCGAACAGGCCGGGCAGGAGGACGGGAAAGGGACGCCGGTAGGAGGGCGCGAGCTGCCGTGCCAGCTCGGTCAGGACACCGACCAGGTCGGCGGCGACGGCGGCGTCCGCGTCCGGCGCGGTCGGTGGGAACGCCGGGAGCCCGGGCGGTTCGACCCGGACGTGGGCGAGGGGGAGCCGGTTGCGGTAGCGCGCCGCCAGTGCCCGCAGGACCGCGGTGCGCCCCATGCCGTGACGTCCCGTCACGAGCACGACGGGCAGGTCGTGCTGGAACTCCCTGGCCGCACGGGCGCGCTCGTCGTACTTCAGACCGGTGAGCCGGGGGACGAGCGCGCGCAGGAGAGGGTCCCTGCCGTACAGCGGGGTCTCTTCCGCTCTGCTCATCCGCCTGGTTCCCGCCTCGTGGTGCCGCTCCTGTTGTCAACCTCGCATGGGAGCAACGAACTTACCGTGAGCGACGGACCGTTTCCAGTTCGTTGATCAGGCCTGTGGATACCGGGAGAGCTCGACGTGGCCCGGCAGTGCCTCGGCGCCCCGCACCTCGCTCGGGTACGTCAGGCGGACCTTCCGCAGCTGGGGGAGCGGGGCGAGCGAGGCGAGGTCGACGTCGGCGGCCTCCGCGATATGGACCTCCTCCAGGCCGGGCAGACGCAGGGCGATCTTGCGCAGCGGCACGGCCGTTCCGGGCCCCGCGTGCACGTTCAGGCGGGTCACCTGCGGCAGCCGCGTGCGCGGCGCGAACAGCAGGGCGCTGAGCTGGGCGGCGGTCAGCGCGATCGTGCGCAGCTCGGCCAGCTCGCCGAGCAGGGCTCCCCAGGAGTCGGGCGCGAGGCGCTCGCTGGCTTCCTGGAGGCGCAGTTCCCGCAGGTCGCGGCAGGCCACGATGTCCGCGAGGCGCGTCGCGGTCGGCGGCAGCGAGAGCACCCGCAGCCGGTCGGGACACGGCAGGTCGGCGAGGCCGCGCCACGGCACGTCGGCGCCGACGACCAGCGTGTCGAGCCGCGGGCACCCGGCCAGCGCGTGCAGTGGCTCGAAGCGGGGCAGGTCCCGCAGTTCGAGGCGGAGCAGGCCAGGCAGCCGGGTGAGCGGCAGGGGGTCCTGGACGTTGCGGCAGCCGCGCAGCCCCAGCGACTCCAGCTCGGTGAAGCCGTCGAGGGCGTCGAGGGAGTCCAGGGAGAGGGAGTCGCGCAGCAGCAGCTCCCGCAGCCGCCCGGGGTCGAGCGCGGAACGGATGTCGGCCGCGGAGAAGTCACCCTGAAGGCTGACGCGGCGACAGGTCCGCATCGACCGCAGCGCCTGGAGCTGCTCGTGCGAACGCACGGTGACCCGGTCGTCCGGCGCGATCTCCAGGAGCGGCCCGACGACCTCCTCCGCGTACGTCGCGGTGTCGAACCGGTCCCAGTGGCCGAGCAGTTGCGCGCGCACGGCGGGCTGGCCCGTGCGCAGGAACTGCCGCAGGCGGGGGATGGCGGCGTCCCCGCCGATCTGGCAGATCGCGTGCACGGTGGCCAGCTCCTCGTCGCCCGTCACGGCGTCCGCGTCCGGCAGCAGACCGAATAGCAGCGGCCCCGTCCCGGCCAGGGCCCTGGCCTCGCGCAGACTGCGGGGCGGCACCAGCCGCGCGGCCTGGCTCTCGATGGCCTCGCGCACGGCGGGCGCGACGCTGGTGGCCTGCTCCAGCGAGGCGAGCGCGAGCAGCCGCAGCCGCGCCCGGACGGCCGGGTCCTTCTCCCGCTCGCCCCGCTCGCGCAGCCGGGTGAGCAGTTCGCCGCGCTCGTGGTGGCGGGCCTGGGCGACGACCATCTGCACGACGTCCTCCCACTGCTCCAGGTGCGCGTTGTTCACCAGCATCCCCATGTCGCGCTCTTCGAGCACGGCCTGGGCGCCCAGGAAGTCCTGGAAGGTGCGGTGGATGAAGTCGACGGCCCCCGGGCTCGGTTCGCGGAGCAGGCCCGAGCGTTCGAGCAGCAACTGGAGGACGTCCTCCGCCTCGCCCAGTTCCGTCAGCCGTTCGACCGAGGGCATCAGGCGGCGTACGACGTCCACGGCGTCCGCCCGGTCGAGCTGGGTCCGCTCGTTGCGGATCAGCCAGTAGGCGAGGCGCCGCAGCGGTTCCGTGGCGGACTTCTGGTCCAGCTGCGGGGTGTCGCCGCTGGTGCCGTAGACCTCGCGCTCGACGTCCCGCCGCTCCAGGAGCATGGCGAGGGCGGCTTCGTAGAGCGAGGCGCGGCCGCGGGGCAGGAAGCCCCGGCGCTCCCGGTGCAGGGCGCAGATCAGCCCGCACATCAGCGGGTTCGTCGCCAGGCGGCTCAGCTCGGGCCTGCTGCGCAGGGCGAGCGTCAGCGATGCGCCGAGCCGGGCGGGCGCCCCGGCCGCCGCGTGCCAGCGCTCGATGAAGCGCCGCATGTCGGCGGGGCGCATCTCGCTCAGCGTGAACTCCCGGAAGCCCTCGCGCTCCAGCCAGCCCTGTTCGAGGGCGGAGGGGCGCGAGGTCAGCAGCCACAGGTTGCCGGGGAAGACCGCGAGGAGCTTCTTCAGCCAGGCCTTGACCCGGTTGCGCTCGCCCTTGGGGATCTCGTCCGCCCCGTCGATGAGCATCACCGCGCGGCCGTGCCGCAGGACGCGCGCGGCCCAGCCGTCCGGTTCGGTGCCGAGCAGCGGGCAGTCGATCCAGCGCAGGAAGTCCTGCGGCACCGGCAGTTCGGAGCCCTTGCGGGTCAGGGCGCGCAGCGGCATCACGAACGGCACGCGCCCCACGAGCTGGGACAGGCCGCCGGGCACCCGGTCCTGCCGGGCGGTGGTGAGGGCGAGCCACTGGACGAGCGTCGTCTTGCCGGTCCCCGCCACGCCGCGCAGCAGGACCCGGTCGTGCGTGGCGAGGGCGGCCTCCACCGGAACGGCCGCGCGCTCGGGGGACTCGCGGTCGGCGCCCGGTTCGCCGTCGGCCGTCGCGGCTCCCTCGCCGGGGCCGCGGTACGGCACGGCCTCCAGGCTGAGGTAGGCGCTCTCCAGCGGCCACTCCTGGCCCTCGGGTTCATGCAGGTCGACGCCGTGGATGGTCAGCCTGCCGTGGCTCTGGACCACGTAGCGCGCGTACTCCTCCTCGAAGCGGCTGTCCTGGAGCGCGATCTCGGGCAGGCGCTCCTGGATCCGCCGGAGCCGTTCGCTCTGCTCGCGGATCTCCCTGCTCTGCTCGACCTGGGTGCGCGCCGCGAACCCGGGCTGTTCGCTGAAGAACCGCACCACGTGCGCGCAGGCCGTCTCCAGGAGCCGGTCGTGGAAGAGGGCCGCGTCGTCGCTGAGGAGCCTGCGGGTCTCCGGGCCGGCCCGCCGCGACAGCTCCTCGGCCAGCTTCTCGGGCCCGAGCGCGAAAGCCTGCACGTCGCTCATGTCGAGGTCGCCGAGGGCGTGCAGCGTACGCGCCAGCGCGAGGCCGACGGCGTCCTTCTCGTCGGCGCCGACCGGCGGGTCGTGCGGACCGGCCGACCGCACCGCCCTGCGCACCAGCTCGCGCGCGATGCGGTGCAGATCGTCCTCGGTGAGGGTGCGGTGCTCGCGGGAGAAGGCCATGAGGCGCCGGACGGGGACGGGCCGTTCGCCGAACTCCGCGCCCGGCGCCTTCGCGGGCGGCAGCAGCAGCCGTTTGAGCAGTGGGGCGATCACTGCCGAAGCGATGCGCAGCCCTACCGTGCCGCCGTCCACGCGGTCCCCTTTCGCCGCTTCGCCCCCGAACTCCGCGCCGTCCACGGGCCGTAGCCGGGACAAGCGTAGCCGCGGGAGCCGCCGGACGATTCGAACGGCGTGATCGTTCAACGCGGTTGGGGAGGGCGGGCGCCGCGGGCAGGACGCGCCGTGGGTGGCGGGGCGGACCGCCGGGGGCGGGACGGGCGCGAGAAACCGCAATCGCTCCGCTGTCCGGCGCGATGCGGGGCACAATTCCCCGTAGGAGTCGTAGGAGTGTGACCGTCACCGGACTCCGCGAGCGGTGTGGCGCCCGCGGGGAGCAGGGAGGCGCCGATGTCCACGCAGGCGCACCGCCTGAGCATCACGCAGCTCGCGAGCTGCGACGACTGCGCTGTCCTGCGGATCACCGGCGAACTCGACCGGGGCGGCGAGGAACTGTTCATGGGCACACTGGGCGCCTGCGTCGACGCGGGCCACCGGCATCTGGTCCTGGACGCCACGGCCCTGTCGTTCTGCGACTCGCGGGGCCTCAACTGCCTGCTCGCCATGCGGTGGCTGCTCCAGCGCCGCGGCGGCAAGCTGCTGCTCGCGGGCGCGGGCCGGCGGCTGACCGAGCTCCTCGCCCGGACCGGCAGCGCCGAGCTGATCCCCAGTCACCGGACCGTCGGCCTCGCCCTGGGCGAGCTGCCGGAGTCGCACCGCCCGGTCTGGCCGCCCGCCACACCGGCGTGCGAAGCGTGATCGGCGTGTCACCTAGCGTGAAATCGAGTGAATGTGACGGACGATCGGGGGTACCTGGCAGTCCACCACGCGCTTCCTTGCCAGGGAAGTGTCCTTGAGCGCATCAGGAGCGACGATGACGACAACGACCGGTGCGGGTCCCGGCGGCGCGGTCTGCGCCGAGCCGGAGACGGCGGGCCCGCGCGCGGGCGGCGCGGCGCGGCTGCCGGAACTCCCCGCGTTCGCGTCCGTGGACGCCGCCGACGCCAAGGAGCTCTCCAGGGTCCTCTTCGCACGGCTCGACGCCTTGCGGGAGGGCTCACCCGAGTACTCCTACGTGCGCAACTCCCTGGTGGAGCTCAACCTCGCCCTCGTGCGCCACGCCGTCCGCCGCGTGGGCGTGCGCGGGGAGTCGTACGAGGACGTCGTGCAGGTCGGCACCATCGGGCTCATCAAGGCGATCAACCGGTTCGACCCGGGGCGCGGCATCGAGTTCCCCACCTTCGCCATGCCGACGGTCATGGGCGAGATCAAGAGGTACTTCCGCGACACGACCTGGGCCGTCCACGTCCCGCGCCGCCTCCAGGAGCTGCGCTCCGACCTGGCCAGGGCCACCGCTCAGCTCGAACAGGAGCACGGCAGGGCGCCGACCTCCGCCGAGATCGCCCGGTACCTGGACGTCGACGGGGACACGGTGGCCGAGGGCCTGCTCGCCGCCAACGGCTACGCCAGCTCATCCCTGGACCAGCCGGCCGACGCCGAGAGCGCCTTCTCCGACCACATCGGACGCCCGGACGCCGGCCTGGAGAAGGTCGAGGACCTGCACGCGCTCAAACCGCTCATCGCCGAACTCCCCGCCCGCGACCGGCACATCCTCGCGATGCGGTACTCGGCGGAGATGACCCAGAGCGCCATCGGCGAGGAGCTGGGCATCTCCCAGATGCACGTCTCCCGCATCCTGACCCGTACGCTCGCGAGGCTACGGGCGAAGCTCACCACGCTGCGCTAGGCCTTCCGGTCCCCCGGCGGAGCACTTCCAAGATCCTCACCGGGCGCCGCCCCGGGACAACCGTGAGGAGAGATCTTGCAGGACTCGACGCGGAAGTCCACCAACGGACCCACGCTCATCGGTTCGGTCCAGCGCGCCCTGCGGCTGCTCTCGGCGCTGGAGCACCACGGGGGCCGGGCCACGGCCAAACAGCTGGCCCGCGACACCCGGCTGCCGCTGGCCACCGCGTACCACCTGCTGCGCACGCTGCAGCACGAGGGAGCCGTGTTCAACGAATACGGGCACTACCTCCTGCCCCCTCCGGTGGTCACGTCCGCCCCGCGCAGGGAGTTCACGCAGACCTGGCTGGACAGCATCGGCAGGGACCTGCACACCGTCACCTACCTCGCGGTGTACCGGGCCGGCGACGTCGAGATCACCGCCGTCTCCTGGCATCCGCTCTGCGGCTTACCCGCCGACCCGGAACGCCTCTCCGCCACCGCCTACGCGCACGCCGCCGGACAGAGCCTGCTGGCCCGCCTGGGGGAGGAGGAGCAGCGGGCGCACCTGGCGCGCCACCCGGTGGAGCCGCTCACGCCCCACACGGCGCCCGACACCGAGACGGCCCTGCGCAAGCTGGCCCGTATCCCGCCGTTCTCCCCGGTGGTGGAGCTGCAGGAGCTGGCCGTCGGCTACGCGTCCGCCGCGGTGCCCGTCTCCTTCGGGGCGCTCCACGCGGCCGTGGCCTTCTCGGTCCGCATGGAACGCTCCGGCGAACTGGGCAGCATGACGGCCTGGCTCAAGGCGCGTACGGAGGACGTGCTGCGCTCCCTGGCCTGAGCGGCACAGGACCAGGGAGCCACAGGCTTCGGGCGTGCTCAGGACTTCACGACACTGCGGACGTTCTCGACGCGACCGCAGTTCTGTTCGAGCTGCTTGGCGCGCTCCCGGGAGAAGGCGGCGCCCAGCTCCTCGCGGCGCTCCGTCGCGACGTTCTCGCGCGCGCCGTTGAGGATCGTCCGCTCCTCCTCGTCGGCGTGGTGGGTCACCGCCTCGACGAGCTTCTCCAGCTTCTCGTCCCACTCGTCGGAGCCCACCTCGTCGACCTCCAGGAGGGCGAGCAGCGCCTCGTTGCCCTCCTCGTGCTCCTCCACGCCGTGCTCGACCTCATCGTTCTCGATGTCCCGGTACCGCTTCAGCGCGGGGTAGACCTCGGCCTCCTCGGCGAGCGCGTGCGCGATGAGCAGGTCGGCGAACTCGCGCAGCGCCGCCGCCCGGTCCGCCTCCACGCTGCGCATGAGACGGAAGAGGTCCTCCATCCGCCGGTGGTCGCGCAGGATCAGTTCAACGACGTCGCCCGACTCGGCCTTCTTCGCCATGGCTGTGCTCCTTCGGTCTGTGCGGTGGTGCGATGACGCGCCTGGCGCGGTGGTGCTCCGAGCGATGGGTACCCCCAACGCGGCCCTAGGCTTCCTGTCCTGCCCCCGACTACCCCGAATTCAGGAGCGCACCGTGTTCGACCCCGCATCCGGGCACCCCTATCCCGACGGCCACGACGCGGACGGGACACCCGCCCCGCACGCCCTGCTGGCACCCGTGCTCGGCCTCATCGGCACCTGGCGCGGCACGGGCCGCGGCGAGTACCCGACCCTCGACGAGGACTTCGCCTACGAGCAGAAGGTCACCTTCAGCCACGACGGGCGGCCCTTCCTGCGGTACGAGTCCCGGGCCTGGCTGACCGACGCCGAGGGACGCCCGCTGCGGCCGTCGGCCCGGGAGAGCGGCTGGTGGCGGCTGCAGCCCGACGGCCGGGTGGAGGCGCTGATCACGCAGCCCACCGGCATCGCGGAGATCGCGGTCGGCCACGCGGCGGACGGCACGGTCGACCTCGCCACCCACGAGGTGGCCCTCACCCCCACGGCCAAACAGGTGGACGCCACGCGCCGCCGCTACACCCTGGCCGGGCCCGGCACGCTCACCTTCGCGCACGACCTCGCGGCGGTCGGGGTGCCGCTGCGCCACCATCTGGCGGCACGGCTGGTCCGCGGCGGGGCCAAGCCCTGACCGCTCCCCGCGGCGCGGGCGCACGCCGCGGTCAGTACCGCAGCGCGGCGGCGATCCGGCCGTGGCCGGCGAGGGCGTCCGGCGGCACGAAGCGGACCCCCGCGCCCGTCTCCAGGGCGTGCTCCACCACTTCGTCGACGATGTCCTCGTGCGCGTCGAGATCGTCCGCCGCCGCCGGTACGAGATGCCCGCCCGCCTCCCGTACGGTCGCCCGGTAGGTGTCCTCCACGGCCAGCAGCCGCACCCGTCCCTCCACGGCGTGCCGCCAGACCTCGTCGAGCCCCGCGGCGAACCGCTGGTGGCCGCGGGCGTCGTCCAGGTCGCGGAGCGTGGTGTCGAGCTGCGCCTCCTCGCGCGCGGCGAGCAGGGGGACCATCGCCTGCCGCACCCGCGCCGCCGTGCCCCCGGCGAGCCCGCCGTGCGGGACCGGCGTGGCCCCTTCGGTGAACATGCCGAGTTCGTCGAGGAGGGAGAGGGCGGCGGCCTCCCCGGCGACATACACGGGCCGGGGGTGGACGGCGAGGATGCCGCTCATCGCCCGCGCCGCCTCGCGCAGGAAACCGCGGGTGCGCTCGGAGCGGAAAGTGCTCGGCACATCGCCGATCCGCTCCTTGCGCTCGACGTCGGGGTCGTCGAGGTCACGGGTCAGCGGGAAGTCGTCCGCCGTGTGTTCGGTGACGTCCGCCGCCCTGCCGTCCCACAGCGTGACGCGGTCGGCGGCGACCGCGAGGAGCCAGTAGGGGTGCTCGGCGGCGTGGGCCGCGACGAGGTTGCGGGTCACGAAGGTGTCGGAGAGCACCACGCGCGCGGGCACCGGCCGGGCCAGCGTCCACACCTGGTGCTCGCCCGGCGCGGCGAAGAGCGCGAGGCCGTCCTCGGCGCGCGCCGGGTCGACCTCCGCCACCGCCCGGTCCAGGGCCGCCATGACCTCGGCGCGGCGCTCACCGGTGACGGCGGGGTCGGCCCGGAGCCGCTGCTCGGCCTCGGCCACCAGGCCGCGCAGCCGCACGGCGTCCTGCGCGGCCTCCGGCCCCGTGCGGTGGGTGGGCAGCAGCACCGTGACAGCCGGGTAGGGGCGCGGCCTGCGCAGACCGGCGAGCGTGTCCGGGGTGAGACAGGGGTGCATGGCGGCCTTCCGGAACGGGGGCGGCGATGAAAGCACCCTATGCCGGACAAGGCGCCCCCGCTTCCCGGGCGGCGGGCGGACCGGGAGGGCCTACTCGGAGGCCCGGAACCGTATGGCCAGGGCGAGGGTGTCGTCCTCGTGGAGCGCCTCCGCGAGCATGTCCCTGGCGATCGCGCCCGGCAGGTCCACAGTGGGCCGGGACCGGTGGGCGCGCGCGACCGACACCAGGCGCTGTTCACCCTCCCGGGGGTCCCTGCGGCTCTCGGTGAGGCCGTCGGTGTACAGGAGCAGCAGGTCCTCGGGGCCGAGCGTGGTGGTCAGGACTCGCTCGCTGCCGGGCAGCGGGAAGCCGATGCCACGGCCCCGCACCTCCAGATACGTGGCCGTCCCGTCGGCCCGCAGACGCAGGGCGGGCGGGTGGCTGCCGTTGGCCAGGGAGAGGCGGCCGGTCGCCGGGTCCAGGCGCACCAGGAGCAGCGTGGCCATCACGCTCTGGTCGAAGGGGGAGAGGATCTGGTCCGTGCGGGCCACGATGGACTCCAGGGGGTGGCCCTCCAGCGCCAGCGTACGGACGGCGTGCGTGACGGTCAGGGCGGTGCGCGTGCTGGTGATGCCGTGGCCGAGCGCGTCGACGATGGTGATGTGGACGGTGCCGTCCGGCAGGACGAACCAGTCGTACAGGTCCCCGCCCGTGGGCGTCTCGTCACTGGCCGGGGCGTAGTGGACGGCCAGGTCGAGGCCGTCCACGTGCAGCGGGCGCGGGCGCAGCGCGTCCTCCAGGGCGCGCAGGGTACGGCCGTGCGCCGTGCGCAGCTCCTCGTCCCGCTTCTCCAACTGCACGTACAGCGCGAGGACTCCGCTGTTGGTCTCGGCCAGTTCGTGCTTGAGCTTGCGGTGTTCGTCGGCGAGGTGGTCGGCCCTGGCGAGCGCGGCCCGCAACTCCTCCTCCAGGAGGGCGATGTCGGCCTCACCGGTACGAGGCGTGGCCGACGCCGCCCGCGTGGCCTGCGGGAACACGGTGGTGAGCGGGGCGCGGGGCGGGGGCAGCGGCACCCGCCACACCACCGTGCCGTCGGCGCCGGCCTCGCCGGGCAGCGGCAGGCCGTCCGTCGCCGCGGGGCGGTCCTGGCGGGGCAGGCCGAGGGCGAGGGTCAGCCGGGCGGCCCCGTCCTCGCCCGCCTCGTCGGTGGCCGTCAGGGTGACGGGGCGTCCGGCGTTCAGCGCGGTGGCGGCCGTCTCGCTCAGGGACAGCACGATGCGGGCCCTGTCCTCGGCGGAGAGCCGGTAGTTCAGCGCGATGCCGCGGACGGTGCGCCGCAGTGCGGCGGGCGTGCGGAAGGTGGTGCTGGTCATCCGATCCCCAGAGGACTGCCGACGGCGAGGACGGTGGCGTCGTCGCGGCGCCGGCGGTGGGTGTGGGCCAGGGAGGCCGCCAGCAGGGTCGGCGGCAGGCTCAGTTCGGCCGGGTCCGGGTCGCGTGTCCACCGGTGGTCGATGCCGTCGGTGTAGAGGACCAGACCGGTGTGGTCGGACATGTCGAGGCACCGGCTCCGTGGCGCGGGCAGGTTGTAGCCGACGATGCCGGCCTGCCCGGTGAACTGCTGGGTGATGCCGTGCGGGGACAGGGCCGCCGCGCGGATGTTGCCGACCCCGCAGTACTCGGCGCGGCCCGCGCCGATCCGCACCGCGGCGGCCGCGGCGCCGCGGGTGTGCCGCAGCGCGCTGTGCAGGGCGTCGAACACCTCGGGGAGCGGGGCGTCCGGGCGGGCCAGGAAGGTGCGCACCGCCCGCCGGCTGGCAGCCGCCGCGTCCGGGCCGTGGCCGAGCCCGTCGACCACGAGGCCGGTCAGGCCCTCGTCGTCCTCGACGACCGCGTACGCGTCGCCGCACGTCTGCTGGCCGTCGGCGGGCAGGCAGAGCGCGCCGATGTCCGCGAGCGGCCTGGCGCCGCCGGGGGCCGCGAGCCTGGCGTGCGCGAGCGTCCCGCGTCCCGCGGCGGAGCGCAGGGTGAGGTCGGAGGCGATGCGCCGCACCGCGCCGAGCCCGGCGCCCATGGTCCTGGTGGTGCTGAAGCCGTCGGTGAGGGAGAGGCCGATGTCCGGGATGCCCGGACCGTTGTCCACCGCCACGATGTCGAGCGCGACCTCCGAGAACGCCGTGCCCCCGGGCGACTGCTGGAGGAAGAGCGCGCCGTTGCGGGCGTGCTTGCTGATGTTGCTGGCGAGTTCGCTGGCGAGTACGGCGGCCCGGTCCGGCAGGGCGCCGGACATCCGGCAGGCCCGCGCCAGTTCGCGGGCGCGGTCGGCCGCGGTCTGGACGGCGCTGTGGTGGTCGATGGGCACGTGCAGCGTCTCGGGGGCGGCCCAAGCGCTCATCGGGGCCCGTTCCAGCGGATGGCGGTCACCGTCGTCCCCTGGCCGGGGGCGCTGCGCACCTCGAACTCGTCCATGAGGCGGCGCGCCCCGCCGAGCCCGTGCCCGAGGCCGGCCCCGGTGGTGTAGCCGTCGGTGAACGCCGCGTCGAGGTCGGCGATGCCGGGGCCGTCGTCGCTGACCCGCAGCCGCAGCCCGTGCCGGCCGTCGCGCTGGACTGGTTCGATGACGAGGATGCCGCCACCGCCGTGCACATAGGCGTTGCGGGCCAGTTCGCTGGCCGCGGTGACGATGCGGGTCTGGTCCACCAGGCCGAACCCGGCGCGCAGGGTGGCCTCGCGGACCGTGTGGCGAGCGGAGAGCAGATCCTCCTCGGCGCGGATCTCGTGGGTGAGGCGGGTGCCGTCGCCCGCCGGGCGTGTGGGGACTTCGTCGATGTCGCCGTACACGGTCAACGCGCGCCCCTCTCGGCGGGCGGGACGAGCGTCTGCTCCCAGCCCAGGGCCCGCAGCCCCTGCTCGGCGTTGAGCGTGGTCTCCACGCCCGAGAGCCGCAGCCCCAGCTCCACGAGGGTGATGGCCACGGCGGGCCGCATGCCCGCCACGATGACCCGGGAGCCCAGGAGCCGGGAGGTCGTGGTCAGCTCCATCAGCGTGCGCGCGACGAAGGAGTCGATGATCTCCAGGCGCGAGATGTCGATGACGACCCCGCGGGCTCGGTCGGCGACGATGCGTTCGGTCAGCTCCTCGGTGAACGCGAGGGCGCCCTTGTCGTCGAGCTCGTTGAGCAGCCCGGTGACGAGTACGTCGCCGAGGCGCAGGATCGGCACACCGCCGCGCGTGCCGCCGTTCATCGCACGCTCATGGGGTCGGCCGGAGGCGTCGCCCGGTCGGTGAGCCGGATCGCGGCGGCAAGGGCGTCGGCCAGGGTGGCGCGGGTCAGGATGGCCGAGAGATCGATGCCGAGCTGGGCGATGATCTGCGCGATCGGCGGGCGGATGCCGCTGATGACGCAGTCGGCGCCCATGAGCCGTACGGCGTTGACCGTCTGCATCAGGTGGTGCGCGACGGCCGTGTCCACGGTGGGCACGCCCGTGATGTCGATGATCGCCACCTCCGCCTCGTGGCGTTCGATGGACTGGAGCAGGTTCTCCATGACCACCTGCGTGCGGGTGGTGTCGAGCGTGCCGATCAGCGGGACGGCGAGGACCTTGTCCCAGAGGCGGACCACCGGCGTGGAGACTTCGAGGAGCTGCCTGCTCTGGCGGCGGATGATCTCCTCGCGCCCCTCCACGTAGGTGGCGAAGGACAGGGCGCCCGCGGTGTCGAGGAGCCGGTTGACGCAGACGGCCGAGTGGTAGAGGGCGGGGGTGTCGCCCGCCTGCTCCCGCACCGCTTCGAGCAGCGCCTCCTTCAGGGCGAGGACGGCGAGCGAGGTGGCCGTGGGGGAGGCGCCGCCGCGGGCCCTGCGCAGGGACAGTTCGGTGACCGCCTGACGCAGCTCGGGGCAGGAGGTGGCGAGACTTTCCACCGGCCGGTCGGTTTCAAGTGCCGCCCGCAAGGCACTCACAAAGGCGTCGGCCTCCTCGCGGAGCTCCGCCTCGCTGATGCCGCTGCCGAGGACGGCGCGCTCCAGCTGAAGCTGCACCCAGCGGTCGGCCACCTTCTCTCCCTGCTCGCGGAGGGCGGTCGCCACGCTGAGCCGGGCCTCTGGTTCACTGGAGTTCATTAGATCCACCTTAGCAACTGTTGCCGTACGGCAAACGTTAGACGAGGGTGTTCCGCGGCGAAACCCCGCTGATGGGTGACCTCGCCGACGGACGGCGAGAGGGGTGGAGCCGGAGGTCAGGCGCTCTCTGCCGCGTCGTCCCGACGGCCGCTCTCGCGTGCCGTCCCGTCGGCGGAGCCGATGGCGGGCCGGACGGAGGCCCCGGCGGAAAGCTCGGCGGAGGACCCGTCGGAGGGCTCGACGGCGGCGCGGAACCCGTGCAGGCCCCGCACGAGGGCTGCCCGATCTGTCCCCGTCATGCCGGAGATGACATCGGACAGGGCACTTTCACGACGTGTCCGCAATTCTTTGAGGTAGCTTTCTCCCTGGCTCGACAGGCGCAGCTCAAGCTCGCGGCGGCTGGTTGAACTCAGGGAGCGCTCGATGAACCCCAACGCGTGAAGACGGTCACACATACGACTGACCGACGACGGGGCCGACCCGAGCACCTCGCCCAGGGTGCGGAGGTTGATCCCCTGGGCGCCGTCCAGGACGTACAGCACCCGCAGTTGTGAGGAGGAGACGGGGGCCGGCGACGTGATGTCGCGGCCTTTGTTCCACAGCACCTCGAGCAGTTCGATGACATCCCTGACCGTCGGGGCGGTGGCGTCCTGGCCGCCATTGCCGGAGAGGTCGGGATTCATGCCCTCAACTGTGACACTTCGCAATGGCCTTGTCAGTCGCTGGGACATCAGGGCCGCTCGCTCCTTCTTGTCATGTCATTCCAGATAGGCGGTAAACGACAGGTGGACAGATTCAGGGTCGTCGAACGCGCCCTGCGCAAGGCCGCACCGCACGCTCTCGTCGAAGCGGTGCAGGGGGCGCTGGTCGCCCACTACGCCGCCGTTTCGGTCGATCTGCTGATGGCCGACTACGCGATGACCATACTGCAGCCGGTCCACGCGCTGCCCTGTACCGCCGACCCGGTGTCCGTCCACGCCAGCGCCCCCGGCCGCGCCTTCGGCGCCCAGCAGCCCCACGTGGAGCGGGGCCAGGGAGCAGACCCCGTCGTCGTGCACCTCCCGGTCAGCGTCCGCGGCGACCGGATCGGCGTCCTGAGCGTCCGCCTCCCCGTGGAGGCCTACGACGAGGACACCGCCGTCGAACTCCAGGAGATCGCGGAGATCCTCGGGCACGAGATAGTCGTCGCCGAACGCGACACCGACCTCTACCTCCAGGCCCGCCGCGCCGACCGGCTGACCCTGGCCGCCGAGATGCAGTGGCAGCTGCTGCCGGGCCGCTCCTGCTCCCGTCCCGAGTACGACCTCGGGGCCCAGCTCGAACCCGCGTACGCGATCTACGGCGACAACTTCGACTGGACGACGTCGGCGAGCCACCTCACGCTCACCGTGACCAACGGCATGGGAGAGGGCATCGAGGCCGCGCTCCTGACCAACCTCGCGATCAACGCGCTGCGCAACGCGCGCCGGGCCGGTCTCTCCCTCGCGGACCAGGCGTGCCTTGCCGACCAGGCCGTCTACGGCCACTACCGCGGCGCCGTCCACCTCTCCATGCTGCTGCTCCGCTTCGACCTGGCGACCGGGGAGGCGGAGGTCATCGACGCCGGCTCGCCGAAGATGTGGCGGGTGCGGCACGGCAGACCCGAGGCCGTGGAACTCGACGCGCAGCTGCCGCTCGGCATGTTCGAGGACACGCTCTACACCGTGCAGCACTTCCGGGTGGAGCCGGCGGACCGGCTGCTCTTCATCAGCGACGGCGTCTACGACGTGGCCTCGCCCGCGGGTGAGCGCTACAGCGAACGAGCGCTCACCCGGGCGATCACCAGTACGCGGCTGCTGCCGCCCTCACAGGTGCCGCGGGCCGTGCTGCACGAACTCGCGGGGCACCGGGGCGCCATCGACGCCGATGACGACGCCATGATCGTCTGCCTGGACTGGCACGGAAGGCCGTGAACGGCCCTTTGGCCGACCGCCCTCAGTCGGTGGTGGTGAGCATGCCCTCGCGCAGGCTCCCCAGGGTCCGGGAGAGCAGCCGGGACACCTGCATCTGGGAGACGCCGAGGCGCTCGCCGATCTGGGACTGCGTCAACTCCTCCGCGAAGCGCAGACGCAGGATCTCCCGGTCACGCTCGGGCAGCTCCGCGATGAGGGGCGCGAGCGCGTGGAAGTCCTCCACGAGCTCCAGGGAGGGGTCGACCGCGCCGATGAAGTCGGCCAGCGGCGTCTCGTCGGTGGAGTCGCCGCTCAGGGCCGCGTCGAGGGAGGCGGAGTTGTACCCGTTGGAGGCCAGGCGCGCCTCGATGACCTCTTCGGGCGTCAGGTTCATCAGGGCGGCCAGCTCGTCGACCGTGGGGGAGCGGCCGAGGCGGCTGCTCAGCTCCTCGGTGGCCTTGGCGAGTTCGACCCGGGCCTCCTGGAGGCGGCGGGGCACGTGCACGGCCCAGGACGTGTCACGGAAGAAGCGCTTGATCTCACCGACGATGTAGGGGACCGCGAACGTGGCGAACTGGACCTCGCGGGAGAGCTCGAAACGGTCGATGGCCTTGATGAGGCCGATCATGCCGACCTGGACCACGTCCTCCATCTCGTCGCTGCGGTTGCGGAACCGCCCGGCGGCGTAACGGACCAGGGACATGTTCAGTTCGATGAGCGTGTTGCGCACGTACTGGTACTCGTGCGTCCCCTCCTCCAGCACGGCGAGCTGGTCGAAGAACAACTGGGACAGGGCGCGGGCGTCCTTCGGCGACACCGCCTGCGGGTCCGCGATCTCCGGCAGCTCCGCGACCTCCGGCACGCCCGTGACCTGCGACGCCTCCCCGACGCCCGTGTCCGCCTGTGTTCCGATGGTCATCGTCATGTCAACCTCCCAGTTCGCCAGCCGGCGTCCTCTCCTACGGGCTGGTGGCCCCCGGTTACCCCGCCTTCCGCGCTTCATGTCCCCGTCAGGGGAAATGATGTACGTGATGCGGGCCACATCCAGAGGGGGCGTGCGGCCCGTCGGGTGGCGCGGACGGCGTGCGCGGCGGGGCGCGGGCGGGCCGGCGTACGCGTATAAGACCCGGTATCGCGGGCAAGAGAGCCATTCGTACAGTCCACCCCTGAACTTAGGAGGGGCGTATGCGGACGGACCATACACAGGACAGCGCCAAGCCATTCGACCGCATGGTCTTCGACAACCGGCCGGAAGTCGTGGCCGAGGCGCGGGACTTCACCCGGCACTTCCTCGACGGGCTCAGTCCGGCCCTGGAGGAGCAGGCGGCGGCGAGCGTGGAGCTCACCGTGTCCGAACTGGTCACGAACTCGGTGCGGCACGCCCACGGCACCTCGTGCTCCCTGCGGCTCACGGCCCGCCGGAAGACGGTGACGGTGGCGGTCACCGACGCGGACCCACGCCCCCCGCGAGAACGCACCCCGGACCTGGCGGGCGGCACGGGCGGCTTCGGCTGGCCCATGGTCCGCGGCCTGGCCAAGGCGGTGTCGGTGACCGCGGGGCCCCAAGGGAAGACGGTGCGGGCACACCTGCCGCGCTAGCGGCGCAACTCTGTCGGCCCTGACCGGCCGGCCGCCCCCCGCTCCCGCAGAAGCACGCGCCCCAGCCCGCCATTACAGGAAAAACAGCGGTCCACCAGGGGGTCGCACAGGATACTTTCCCGGAACCCTCTTGTCCCGGAGAACCGTGGACGCATACGGTGTCCATACGCGAGGTTCTCCCGTGGAAGGTGGGTCATGACGGAAATTCTTGTGCAGGCGGGTACGGAGGGTGCGGTTCCTTCCGCTGAGGGGCGGGTGGTGGACCACCCGGCGTGGCCGGTGCTCAAGGACGCCGTGGAAGAGATCAGGCCCTGGCAGTCGCAGGACGGCTCCATCGACTTCGGCGCGGAGGGCGCCCCGGCGAAGGACGCCGCCGAGCTGGCGGTGGACCGCGTCGTCGCCGCGGTCGAGCAGCTCGCTCCGCTGCTGCCGCACGACGCCGCGTACCACGAGGCCCTCGTGGCCGATCTGCGCCGCTGGGCGGACGGCGGATTCCAGGTGCCGGACTTCCTCGACTCGCTGCTGGCCTTCCAGCCCGCGGCGCACCGCGAAGACGGCCTCCAGCACCTCGTGGTCTTCCCGATGTACACGCAGAACGGCAACCCCGACCGCAATCTCGAAGCGGTCGTGCTGCGCATGGTCTGGCCCGAGTGGCTGGCCGAGCTGGAGCGCACGCGCTACGACAACCCGCTGTTCTGCGGCATCACCTTCGAGGACTTCACCGCCGGGTACGACACGAACTCGGCCGTCCTCTTCCCCGAGACCATCGCGGTCCGCGAGGCGCCCGAGCGCTTCTCCTGGGGCGGCATCTTCTGTGACCGCGAGGCGGCCCGCTTCCGCCGCGTCACCGAGGCCGCCGTGGACCTGCTCGGCCTGGAACTGCCCGAGGACATCCGCGCGATGGTCGGCGACCAGGACCGCTGCCAGCAGGCGTTCGTCCTGTGGGACATGGTCCACGACCGCACCCACAGCCACGGCGACCTGCCCTTCGACCCCTTCATGATCAAGCAGCGCCAGCCGTTCTGGATGTACGGCCTCGAAGAGCTGCGCTGCGACCTCACCGCCTTCAAGGAGGCCGTGAAGCTGGAGGGCGACGGCGTCCGGCAGGGCCGCGACGTGCAGTACGCGGTGCTCTTCGACCGGATGTTCCGCTTCCCGGTCACCGGCGAGCGCGTACGCAACTACGACGGGCTCGGCGGCCAGCTCCTCTTCGCGTACCTCCACAAGCACGACGTGGTCCGCTGGACCGACAACAAGCTCACGATCGACTGGGAGCGCGCGCCGCAGGTCACCAACCAGCTGTGCAAGGAGATCGAGGACCTCTACCGCGCCGGCATCGACCGCCCGAAGCTGGTCCACTGGTTCGCCGCGTACGACCTGGTCTCGACCTACCTCGCCCCGCACCCGGGATCGCGCTGGGCCAAGGGCCCGGACGCCCTGGACACCTCGCTGCCGCCGCGCAAACTGGTCGACGAGGTGCTTCCGGACGAGTTTCCGCTCAGCATGTTCTATGAGGCGCTCTCCAAGAAGCTGAAGCACGTGATCGCCTCCACCAAGGGGATCACCGCTTCCTCGAACGCCGAGAAGGCCGCCGCGTGAGCGGCCGCCAGAGGGAGGCGAGGAACATGTCCGCACTTGATGGAGCCGTGGTCGCGGTCGCCGGAGCCGCGGGGCCCGCGGGACGGGTCGCCCTGTTGAGGCTCGCGGAGGCGGGGGCCACGGTGGTGGCCTCCGACGCCGATCCCGTGCGCCTCGCCGAGGCGGTCGACGCCGCCCGGTACGCGCACGGCGGAGCCACCGTCATCGGAGACACGGTCGACCTCCTCGACCTGGACGCGACCCGGGAGTGGGCCACGCGCACGGAGAAGGAGTTCGGGCGGATCGACGGCCTGGTCCACCTCGTCGGCGGCTGGCGCGGCAGCAAGAGCTTCGCGGAGACCGACCTCGCCGACTGGGACTTCCTGGAGAAGCTCCTGATCCGCACGGTCCAGCACACCACCCTCGCCTTCGAGGACGGGCTGCGCCGCAGCGACCGCGGGCGCTACCTGCTCATCAGCGCGGCCGGCGCGTCCAAGCCGACCGCGGGCAACGCGGCGTACGCGGCCTCCAAGGCGGCGGCCGAGGCCTGGACGCTCGCCCTTGGCGACGCCTTCCGCAAGGCGGGGGGCGAGGAGGGACCGCGCGCGGCGGCTGCCATCCTGGTGGTCAAGGCGCTGGTGCACGACGCGATGCGCGCGGAGCGGCCCCACGCGAAGTTCGCGGGCTTCACGGACGTCACGGAGCTGGCCGATGCCATCGCCGACGTCTGGGAGCGGCCCGCCGGTGAAGTGAACGGAAACCGCCTGTGGCTGACAGAGAAGCCGTGACCGAACGCGACCGAGCCACCACGAGGGAAGCCGTGAATCCTCCGAAGACCGACGCCCGGCGTCACCACGACGCCGGCGTGCGGGGCTTCGCGAGCGACAACTACGCGGGCGCGCACCCCGAGGTCATGGCCGCCCTGGCGCTGGCCAACGGCGGCCACCAGATCGCGTACGGCGAGGACGACTACACGGCCCACCTCCAGCAGGTGATCCGTGGTCACTTCGGTCCCACGGCCGAGGCGTTCCCGGTGTTCAACGGCACGGGGGCCAACGTCGTGGCGCTCCAGGCGGTCGCCGACCGCTGGGGCGCGGTGATCTGCGCCGAGTCCGCGCACATCAACGTGGACGAGGGCGGCGCCCCCGAGCGCATGGCGGGGCTCAAGCTGCTCACCGTGCCGACGCCGGACGGCAAGCTCACGCCCGAGCTGATCGACAAGCAGGCGTTCGGCTGGGACGACGAGCACCGGGCCATGCCGCAGGTCGTCTCGATCGCGCAGAACACCGAGCTGGGCACGCTCTACACCCCGGACGAGATCCGCGCGATCTGCGACCACGCGCACCGGCTCGGCATGAAGGTGCACCTCGACGGCTCCCGGATAGCCAACGCCGCGGCGGCCCTCGACGTCCCCATGCGGACGTTCACGAACGCGGTCGGCGTCGACATCCTCTCGCTCGGCGGCACGAAGAACGGCGCGCTGTTCGGTGAGGCCGTCGTCGTCATCAACCAGGACGCGGTGCGCCACATGAAGCACCTGCGCAAGATGTCGATGCAGCTCGCCTCGAAGATGCGCTTCGTCTCCGTGCAGCTGGAGGCGCTGCTCGCCAAGGACCTGTGGCTGCGCAACGCCCGGCACGCCAACGAGATGGCGCAGCGCCTCGCCGAGGGCGTCCGATCGCTGCACGGCGTGGAGATCCTCTACCCCGTGCAGGCGAACGCCGTCTTCGCCCGGCTGCCGCACGACGTGAGCGAGCGGCTGCAGAAGCGTTACCGCTTCTACTTCTGGGACGAGGCGGCCGGGGACGTGCGCTGGATGTGCGCCTTCGACACCCGTGAGGAGGACGTCGACGGGTTCCTCGCCGCGCTCAAGGAGGAGCTGGCGCGCTGACCGCGGCCGCGCGGCCCGTCTCCCGCGCTGCATAGATATACGACCCACCGTAATTCCATTGACCGGCGGTGGGTCGTGTTCCTATGCTCGCGTGCCATGCAGCTCATCCAGCAGGACCCGGACCTGTCCGCGTACGTGGCCGCCGACGAGGTCATCGACCACCATCACCCCGTCGTGCGCGAGACCGCCGCGCGTCTCGCGCACGAGGCCGCGGACTCCTACGCGTACGCCCGCGCCGCCTACCTCCACGTGCGCGACACCGTGCCGCACTCCGCGGACAGCGGAGATCCGCGGGTGACCTGGCGGGCCTCGGACGTCCTCGAACAGCGCACCGGCATCTGCCACGCCAAGGCGCACGCCCTGGCCGCGCTGCTGCGGGCCGAGGACATCCCGACCGCGCTCTGCTACCAGCGGCTGGCCCACGACACCGGCGCCGGACACTGCCTGCACGGCCTGGTCGCCGTGCGCTTCCGGGGCGCCTGGCACCGCCAGGACTGCCGGGGCAACAAGCCGGGCGTCGACGCGCGGTTCTCCCTGGAGGGGGAGCGGCTGGCCTGGGCGCCGGACGCCGGCGCGGGCGAGGCGGACCTGCCGGGTCTGTACGCCGCACCGGACCCGGGCATCGTCGAGGTCATGCGGAACGCCCCCGACAGGTCACGCCTGTGGGAGGACCTGCCCGACACGCTCCGGGCGGCCCGGTGACTCAGCCGGCTTCGAGGGCCTTCACCTCGGCGGGGGTCGGCGCCGTGCCGCCGAGGTGCGCCGGCATCCACCATGTGTCGTCGGGGCCCTTGGGGCGCACGGGGTAGGCGCGCTGGGCGGCTTCGAGCAGCTCCTGGCAGCGCTCGCGCAGCCGCCGCGTGATCGCGCCCGCGTACTGGTCCTTGGGCGCTTCGAGGGGCTCGCCCACCCGGATCGTGATCGGCGTGTGGCTGCGCTTGAAGTTGCGCGGATGGCCCTTGGTCCACAGCCGCTGGGTGCCCCACAGCGCCATGGGGATGAGCGGGACGCCCGCCTCCTGGGCCATGCGCGCGGCACCCGACTTGAAGGACTTCAGGGTGAAGGACTGCGAGATCGTCGCCTCGGGGAAGACGCCGATGATCTCCCCGGAGCGCAGCGATTCGAGCGCCTGCGCGTACGCCGTCTCGCCCTGCTTGCGGTCCACGGGGATGTGCTTCATGCCGCGCATCAGCGGTCCGGAGATCTTGTGCCGGAACACCGACTCCTTGGCCATGAAGCGCACGAGACGCTTCTGCGGCAGGGCGGCGAGGCCGTCGAAGATGAAGTCGAGATAGCTGATGTGGTTGCTGACGAGGACCGCGCCGCCGGTGCGTGGGATGTTCTCCGAGCCCTTGCAGTCGATCTTCAGGTCCCATGCCTTGAACAGCGTTTTGGCGGCACCGATGACCGGACGGTAGACAAGCTCTGCCATGGGTGGGGAGGGCCCTTCGTGTCTGCCTGGGGAGGGGGCTCCCGGCGGGAGGTTACGCAGCCGTAGGTTTTTCGGCGTTGCGCAGATCGTGCCCCAAGAACGGACGAGTGACCAGTCTTGGTGCCCTCGAACCGGGAGATTCTCATCACGTCGGAATTCTGACGGCCGCACAAGTGCTGAACTGGGAAGGAACCGGATCAAGGATTTCGCGCGGGTGGGAGGCAGTACGTGTCAGGACGCGACACCGGGCGGCGGCTCGGCGCGGCGGACATCGGGGAGGGACTGGGGGAGCGGGCCACGCTCGTGCAGTTCTCCAGCGCGTTCTGCCAGCCCTGCCGGGCGACCCGCCGCATCCTCGCGGACGTGGCCGGGATGGTTCCCGGCGTGGCCCACGTGGAGATCGACGCCGAGGAGCACCTCGCGCTCGTACGGGAACTGCGGGTCGAGAAGACGCCCACCGTGCTGGTCCTCGACGCGTCGGGGCGCGTGGTGCGCCGCGCCGCCGGACAACCCCGCAGGGCCGATGTGATCGCCGCGCTCGGGGAGGCCGTGTGATCCTCCCCCGTCCCTACGGCGTGTCGCCGGACAGTGACGCTTCTTTCATCCGCGGGGTTCGGCTTGACTGTATGGGCCAACTGTCGCGAGCCTGCTCACATGCCCCGGGACCCCTCTCCCCGCATGCCCCCGGATCCCCTTCCCCAAGGACGACTCAGTGACGGCCACGCCCGCCATCGGCGCCCGCACCGCCGGCCCCGACCTGCTGCGCTCGGTCTTCCGGCGCCACGCGGCGGGGGTCGCCGTGATCACCGCGGCCCGGGGCGGCCGCCCCGTCGGCTTCACCGCCACCTCGCTCACCTCGGTCTCCGCCGAACCCCCGATGGTCTCCTTCGGTATCGGCGCCGGAGCGTCGAGCTGGCCCGCCATCCGTGAGACCGGCCATGTCGGCGTCCACATACTCGGCGAGCACCAGCGGGAGCTGGCCGCCACGTTCGCGCGCAGCGGCGCCGACCGCTTCGGCGCGCCGACCGCGTGGCACGAGGGGCCCGAAGGGGTGCCCGTGCTGGACGGCACGCTCGCCTGGATGGTCTGCCGGATCGTGGCGCGGGTGCCCGCGGGCGACCACCGGCTCGTCCTCGCGGAGGCCGTCGCGGGGGACCCGGGCGGCGAGGGGCGGCCGCTGCTCTACCAGGGCGGACGCTTCAACGCGCTGCGCGACTGAGAGTTCCCGGTGAAGGGCCTGGCGGGCCGATCACACAGCGTTGGGAAGGTCACAGTTCAAAGCGCTTGCTCAGGGGGAATGAACTGGGTGTACTCATGAGTAATATTTCGATCGGAGCGGGGGCATCCCCGACCGGGGTCCACCGCTTCAGGCGCCTATGCTGCCTGCAAGAAGGCAGTGGCCGAAGCCAAGGCAGCAGCCCAGTAAAGACGATGCAGTAGGAGAGCCGGCGTGAGCTTGAGGATCGTTGTCTGTGTGAAGTACGTGCCCGACGCCACCGGCGACCGGCACTTCGCCGATGACCTGACCGTCGACCGCGACGACGTCGACGGCCTGCTGTCGGAGCTGGACGAGTACGCCGTCGAGCAGGCGCTGCAGATCGCCGACGAGGCGGACGACGCGGAGATCACCGTGCTGACCGTCGGCCCGGAGGACGCCAAGGACGCGCTGCGCAAGGCGCTCTCCATGGGCGCCGACAAGGCCGTCCACGTCGAGGACGACGACCTGCACGGCACCGACGTCATGGGCACCTCGCTGGTGCTCGCCAAGGCGATCGAGAAGACCGGTTACGACCTGGTCATCACCGGTATGGCCTCGACCGACGGCACCATGGGCGTGCTGCCGGCGATCCTCGCCGAGCGCCTGGGCGTCCCGCAGGTCACCCTGCTCTCCGAGGTCTCCGTCGAGGACGGCGTCGTGAAGGGCCGCCGGGACGGCGACGCCGCCTCCGAGCAGCTGGAGGCGTCCTTGCCGGCCGTCGTGTCCGTGACGGACCAGTCGGGCGAGGCCCGCTACCCGTCCTTCAAGGGCATCATGGCCGCCAAGAAGAAGCCGGTGGAGTCGCTGGACCTCGGCGACCTGGACATCGAGGCCGAAGAGGTCGGCCTCGAGGGCGCCTGGACCAAGGTCGAGTCCGCCACCGAGCGTCCGGCCCGCACGGCCGGCACGATCGTCAAGGACGAGGGCGAGGGCGGCAAGCAGCTCGCCGAGTACCTCGCGGGCCAGAAGTTCATCTAGCCCCACCGGCGGGCCCGGGGGAGCGTCCCGGGGCCGCCCAGAGGCTCGAAGAGCCCCGCAACCGCCTCCCAGATTCTTCGCACTCGCAGGAGATTGAAGTCCCATGGCTGAAGTTCTCGTCTACGTCGACCACGTGGACGGCGCCGTCCGCAAGCCCACCCTTGAGCTGCTGACCCTGGCCCGCCGCGTCGGCGAGCCCGTCGCCGTCGCCCTGGGCGCCGGCGCCGAGGCCACCGCCGCCACGCTCGCCGAGCACGGCGCGGTCAAGGTCCTCACTGCCGACGCCCCCGAGTTCGCCGACTACCTCGTCGTGCCGAAGGTGGACGCGCTCCAGGCCGCGTACGAGGCCGTCTCCCCGGTCGCCGTGCTCGTGCCCTCCTCGGCCGAGGCCAAGGAGATCGCGGCCCGCCTCGCGGTCCGCATCAAGTCCGGCATCATCACCGACGCCGTCGACATCGAGGCCGGCGACGAGGGCCCGGTGGCCACGCAGTCCGTGTTCGCCGCCTCGTACACCACCAAGTCCCGCATCTCGCAGGGCACCCCGGTCATCACGGTCAAGCCGAACTCGGCCGCCGTGGAGGCCGCCCCCGCCGCGGGCGCCGTCGAGGCGCTCAGCGTCTCGTTCTCCGAGAAGGCCACCGGCACCAAGGTCGTCTCGCGCACGCCGCGCGAGTCGACGGGCCGCCCGGAGCTGACCGAGGCCGCGATCGTGGTCTCCGGCGGCCGCGGCGTCAACGGCGCCGAGAACTTCTCGATCATCGAGAACCTCGCCGACTCGCTCGGCGCCGCCGTCGGCGCCTCCCGCGCCGCCGTCGACGCCGGCTGGTACCCGCACTCCAACCAGGTGGGCCAGACCGGCAAGTCGGTCTCCCCGCAGCTCTACATCGCCTCCGGCATCTCCGGCGCGATCCAGCACCGCGCGGGCATGCAGACGTCGAAGACCATCGTGGCCATCAACAAGGACGCCGAGGCCCCGATCTTCGACCTGGTCGACTACGGCGTGGTCGGCGACCTCTTCGAGGTCGTCCCCGCGCTCACCGAAGAGGTCAAGGCCCGCAAGGGCTGACCCCGTCGTGCGTACGAGGCCCCCGTGCCGCCCGTGTGGCGGTACGGGGGCCTTCGTGCGTCACAGCGTCAGGGTCGCCTGCACCGGCAGGTGATCGCTCGGGTACTGGCCGCCGAGCGAGAACGTGTTCATCGAGGCCGCGTGGACCCGCGCCGTGGGCCGCGTCAGGATCCAGTCGATGCGGTTGCCGTCCGGCGTGAGCGGCTTGTACCCGTGGTACGTGGCGTACGCCTTGCCGCGCCGCTCCGCCGCGTCCCAGGTGTCGACGAGACCGGCGCCCAGGAGCGTGTCGTAGACGACGTTCTTGTGGGCGGTGGCGTTGAAGTCGCCCGTGACGACGAGCGGCTTGGCCTTGTCGAGGCGGCCGACGCGCTCGGCGATCAGCGTCGCCGAGCGGGCCCGCGCGTTCTGGCTGATGTGGTCCAGGTGCGTGTCGAGGACGTACAGCTCGCCGCCGGTGTCCAGGTCCTTGAAGCGGACCCAGGTGGCCATGCGGATCGAGCGGGCGCCCCAGGTGTTGGACGCGATGACGTCCGGGGTGTCCGAGAGCCAGAAGTGGTCGTACTCCAGCGGGGCGAGCCGCTTGGTGTCGTAGAAGACGGCCATGAACTCGTCGCGGCTGCCGCCTCCGCTGCCCGTGCCGATCCAGTCGTAGTCCGCGCCGAGGTCGGACTCGATGTCCCGCAGCTGCGAGTACAGGCCCTCCTGGGTGCCGATGACGTGCGGCTTGGCGCGGAGCAGCAGCTCCTTGGTCACCGGGCGGCGCTGGGCCCAGGTGTGCGGCGGCTTGTCGCTCGCGAAGCGGAGGTTGAACGTCATGACCTCCAGGCGGGCCTCCGGCGCCCGGGCGCCGGGCCGTGCCGGCGCCGCGTACGCCGGACCGCCGGACAGGGCCCCGCCGAACACGGGCAGCGCCGCCGTCGCGGCGAGCGCGGCGCGCAGGCCGGTACGGCGCGAGAAGCGGGAGTCGATCGGCACACGGTCTCCTTCGGTCGGGGCCGCGCGGTCCGGGGCGTGGGCGCGCGGGGATGGGCCCACACTGACCAAGAGGGCCGCCCGCACGGCCCGGGACACGCGTGAACCGCCGTGGTCCGCTACGGATGCAGGACACGGAAGGGTGTTGACCAGCGTGAAGGTCACGGATAACTTCGCTATACGGATTACTGATTCCGTGAAGCGGAAACGCCGGGCGCGGCGTCGACTGTGTGGAGGATGCAGCAATGGGTCAGCAAGAGCAGGTCGCGACGAGCCTCGCCGGCGCGGTCAGCGAGGGCATCAGCGCTTCCCTCGCCCCCGTGGACGCGGAGCTCGACCGCCGCTACCCCGGAGACCCCGGCACCCGCCAGCCCGTCCACACCGTCTACGTCCCCGGTGAGCAGTTCACCGCGGGGACCATCCGCTCCTGGGGCGAGAAGGCCCTCGCCATGCTCGACGAACACGCCCCGGACGCCGCCGCCTTCGCCTCGGTGCTCGGCCTGGACGACGACCTCGCCGACGCCGTCCACACGCGCGTGCGCGCCAAGCTGGAGCGCGAGCCGGTCGAGGACCTGCGCATCGACTTCGAGGACGGCTACAAGGGCGCCGACGAGGACCAGGACGCCGCCCGCGCGGCCCGCCTGGTGGCCGAGGCCTACCGGAACGGCACGGCCGCCCCGTACATGGGCATCCGCATGAAGTGCATGGAGGCGGCCGTACGCGACCGCGCCATCCGCACGCTCGACGTCTTCCTCTCCGGCCTCATGGAGGCGGGCGGCCTCCCCGACGGCCTCGTCCTCACGCTGCCCAAGGTGACCTACCCCGAGCAGGTCACCGCGATGGTGCGCCTGCTGGAGGAGTTCGAGAAGGCCCGCGGCCTCGAACAGGGCCGCATCGGCTTCGAGATACAGATCGAGACCAGCCAGTCCATCCTCGCCACCGACGGCACCGCCGCCGTCGCCCGCATGATCCAGGCCGCCGACGGCCGCGCCACGGGACTGCACTACGGCACCTTCGACTACAGCGCCTGCCTCGGCGTCAGCGCCGCCTACCAGGCGAGCGACCACCCGGCCGCCGACCACGCCAAGGCCGTCATGCAGGTCGCCGCCGCGGGCACCGGGGTGCGCGTGTCCGACGGCTCCACCAACGTCCTGCCCGTCGGCACCACCGAGCAGGTCCACGACGCCATGCGGCTGCACTACGGCCTCACCCGGCGCGCCCTGGCCCGCGCCTACTACCAGGGCTGGGACATGCACCCCGGCCACATCCCCACGCGCTACGCCGCCGTGTTCGCCTTCTACCGCGAAGGCTTCGAGGCAGCCGCCGCGCGCCTTGCCGCCTACGCGGGCCACCACGCGGGCGGCGCCGTCGCCGACGAGCCCGCCACCGCCAAGGCCCTCGCCGGATACCTGCTGCGCGGCCTGGACTGCGGCGCCCTCGACGCGGGCGAGGTCACCCGGCTCACCGGCCTGACCCTGGCCCGGCTCCAGGGCTTCGCGGGCCCGCGCCGCGGGGACCTGACGGGCAAGTAGGCACGCCGACCCGTACAGGTGACGGCCGACCTCTCCTGTCACCGCCGCCCCGTAGTCTGTACGCCACAGAGCGTGGTGTCGCAGGGACGGGGCAGCGGTGTTGTCGGGGGATCAGGGACATACGGGCGGCGCGGGCAGACTCCTCGCGGGGCGCTATCGCGTGACCGCGCAGCTCGGGCGCGGCGGGATGGGCGTCGTATGGCGCGCCGTCGACGAGGTGCTGCACCGCGAAGTCGCGGTCAAGGAACTGCGCACGTACACGGACGCGGCGGGGCCCGAGCTGGACGACCTGCGCCTGCGCATGCAGCGCGAGGCGCGCGCGGCGGCCCGGGTCCGCCACCCCGGCGTCGTCGCCGTGCACGACGTCGCGGAGGTCGAGGGGCGGCCCCTCATCGTCATGGAGCTGGTGGACGGGCCGTCCCTGGACGATGTGCTGCGCGAGCGCGGCGCCCTCACACCCCGGGAGGCCGCGGCCATCGGCGCCAAGGTCATGGAGGCCCTGTCCGCCGCCCACCGCGTCGGCGTCCTGCACCGCGACGTCAAGCCGGGCAACATCCTCCTGGAGACGCCTCGGGCCCACGGTTCTGCCGGGGCGGGAGAGGTCCCGGTCGGACGCGTCGTCCTCACCGACTTCGGCATCGCCACGATGGAGGACCCGAACGACGGCTCGGCCACCCGGCTGACCCGCAGCGGCGAACTGGTCGGCTCCCTGGACTACCTCGCGCCCGAGCGCGCCCAGGGCCACGACCCGGGCCCCGCGTCCGACGTCTGGGCACTCGGCGCCACGCTGTACGCCGCGGTCGAGGGCTCCTCGCCCTTCCGCCGTACGTCGACGTGGTCGACGCTCACCGCGATCGTCGCCGACCCGCTGCCCGAGCCGCAGCGCTCGGGCCCGCTGGCGCCCGTCCTCAAGCAGCTCCTGCACAAGGAGCCGCAGGCGCGCCCCGACGCCGGGGCGGCGGGGCGGCTCCTCGCCGACGTGGCGGCGGGCGGCGCTCCCGGGAGCGGGCCGCAGGGGCAGCGCGAAGCCGTGCCGCGGGCGTACGAGAGCACGCGGCGCAGCATTCCCGACGGCCCCCCGCAGGGGTTCGGGCCACCGCCTTCCGTCGTGACCTCGGCCTCCTCGGGCCGGGCGGAGACCCGGAGCGCGCGACGCCCGCGCGGAGGCCGGGCCCTGCTCGCCGCCGCCGCTGTCGCGGTGGTCCTCGCGGCGACCGGGGCGACCGCGGCGTACCTGGGCGGCAGGGACGACGGCGGCCAGGGGCGGCAGGACACGGCCGCGGACGGTTCCGGCGTGGCCGACGACGGGAGCAGGGGTCCGCTGGGCGGCGGTGCGAGGGACACCGAGGCGTCGAAGCGGGACAAGGAGGAGTCGCGCGAACCGGACGCGAAGCACCCCGACGGCGGTGGCGACGAGGTGACAGGACGCGACAAGGGCAAGGACGGGGACAAGGCGGCGGGCGAGGGCGAGGAACGCGGCGGCGAGAAGGGGTCGGGCGAGGATGGGCCCGCGTCGCGCCAGGACGGCTCCACCGCAGGGCCCGACGACAGGGACGACAAGGACGGGTCCGGCGGCGGCGCGGCCCCTGTCTGCCATCCGGTGGGCGGCGGCAAGTACCACTGCGCGGTGTGGCGCACCGCGACGTCGTACACCGCGGCGGGGGCCGCGGCGGGCACGCTGAAGGCCGGCACCAACTACTTCTACTGCCAGCAGAACCTGGGCCGCCGCGAGACGTACGGCGAGTGGACGAACGTCTGGTGGGCCAAGACCGACGACGACAGCGGCAACACCGGCGTCTTCGTCAGCGACGTCTACATCAAGGGCGGCGACAACGACGAGCCGCTGCCCGGCCTGCCCACCTGCTGACCGCCCCCGGGCCCGTCAGCCCGCCGGCGGCAGCTCGCCCGAGCCGCGCTGGATGAGCCGCGTCGGCAGCTCGACCCGCTCCGGAGCCCCGGACGCGCCGTCGAGCTGCCGGAACAGCCGCTCCGCCGCCGTCCTGCCGAGCTGCGCCGCGTCCTGCGCGACGACGGTCACGCCCGGGTCGAGCAGATCCGCCAGCTCGATGTCGTCGAAGCCGACCAGGGCGACCGGGCGGTCGAGTGCGGCCAGGACCCGTACGACGGTCACGGTCACGCGGTTGTTGCCCGCGAAGATCGCCGTCACGGGGTCGGGTCCCGCCAGCATCTCCTCGGCCGCGGCCCGGACCCGCTCCGGATCGGTCAGGCCCAGCGAGACCCATGCCTCGTCGACGGGGATCTCCGCGTCCTCCATCGCGGCGCGGTAGCCGCGCAGCCGCTCTATCGCGGTGTGGATGCGCGGCTGGTCGCCGATGAAGCCGATGCGGCGGTGGCCGTGCGCGATGAGGTGCGCCACGCCGTCCCGCGCCCCGCCGAAGCTGTCGGAGAGCACCGCGTCGGCGTCGATCTTCCCCGCGGGACGGTCGACGAAGACGGTCGCGACACCGGCGGCGATCTCCGGCTCAAGGTAGCGGTGGTCGTCGGCGGCCGGGATGATCACGAGGCCGTCGACCCGGCGCGCGCAGAGCGCGAGCACCAGTTCCTGCTCGCGGTCCGGGTCCTCGGCGCTCGACCCGTTGATGAGCAACGCCCCGTGCGCCCGTGCGACCTCCTCCACGGCACGGCTCAGCGGGCCGTAGAAGGGGTCGGCCAGGTCTTCGAGGACGAGCCCGATGCTGGCGGTGCGGCCCTTGCGCAGCACGCGCGCGCTGTCGTTGCGCCGGAAGCCGAGGGCCTCGATGGCCTCCTGCACGCGGCGCTCGGTGTCGGGGGTGACGCCCGGTTCGCCGTTCACGACGCGGGAGACCGTCTTCAGGCCGACTCCCGCACGTGCGGCGACGTCCTTCATGGTCGGACGGTTGCCGTAGCGGCTGGCGGGTCGTCGGGCGGCGGTCTCTGCCACGGTGCGCTGTCCTGTCCTGTCGTCCACTGGGTCGTCCGGGTCGTCCTGGGCCACCGGTCCATCCATGGGATCGTCCGCGAGGCCGTCCCTGCGGTGGTCCGTGCGGTGACCCACGTGGTGGTCCGTGGGGTGGTCCGAGCGGTGACCCACGTGGTGGTCCAATGTGGTGGTCCACGAGCGTGTGGCGTCGAGCATAGGGCCTGGACAACGTTGTCAGATGCAAGAGAGACTGACCTTCGCACTCTCCGGCCTGCTCAGACACAGGAGACCCGACACAGATGCACATGGACCTCGTCGCCGCACTCGACATCGGCGGCACCAAGATCGCCGGCGCCCTGGTGGACCGGGAGGGGCGCATACTGCTGCGCGCCCAGCGGCCGACGCCCGCGCACGAGGACGGCGACACGGTGATGCGGGCGGCCGAGGAGGTCCTCGGCGAACTGACCTCCAGCGGGCTGTGGGGCAGAGCGTCCGCCGTCGGCATCGGCAGCGCGGGCCCGGTGGACGCGTCGGCCGGCACGGTCAGCCCCGTCAACGTCCCCGGCTGGCGCGGCTACCCCCTCGTCGAACGCGTCCGCGCGGTGACCGGCGGCCTCCCCGTCGAACTGGTCGGCGACGGCGTGGCCATGACCGCTGCCGAACACTGGCAGGGCGCCGCCCGGGGCCACGACAACGCGCTCTGCCTCGTCGTCTCCACCGGCGTCGGCGGCGGCCTCGTGCTCGGCGGCAAGCTCCACCCCGGCCCCACGGGCAACGCCGGTCACATCGGTCACATCAGCGTCGACCTCGACGGCGATCCCTGCCCGTGCGGTGCGCGCGGCTGCGTCGAACGCATCGCCAGCGGTCCGAACATCGCCCGCCGCGCCGTGGAGAGCGGCTGGCTCCCCGGCCCCGACGGCGACACCTCGGCGGCGGCGGTGGCCGACGCCGCCCGCGCGGGTGACCCGCTGGCCATCGCCTCCTTCGAACGCGCGGCCAAGGCCCTCGCCGCCGGCATCGCCGCCACGGCCACGCTCGTCGAGATCGACATCGCGGTGATCGGCGGGGGAGTGGGCAAGGCGGGCGACGTCCTGTTCACACCGCTGCGCCGGTGCTTGCGCGAGTACGCCACGCTGTCCTTCGTACGTGACCTCACGGTGGCGCCCGCGCTCATGGGTACGGACGCGGGGCTCGTGGGGGCGGCTGCGGCGGCGCTCAGCGGTGGGGCGCGGGGCGGGGCCAGCGGTGAGGCCAGCGGTGCGGTGGGTGGTGCGGTGGGTGGTGCTGTGACTGCTGGGGTGAATGGGGCGGTGGGGGTGCGGTGAGGGGGCGCGGTTGTGCCTGGGGGTGTAGTGAGGCTTGGTCAGGTGTGTGCCTCGGTTAGGTATGTGCCTAGGTCATCTTTGTGACTGGGTCTCGCTTGTGCCTCGGGTGCGTGTGAGGTCCAGTCATATGCGTGCCTGGGTTGCGGGTGAGACTCGGTCACGTGTGAGCCTGGGTCACGTGTGGTCTTCGGTCACGTCTGAGCCTCGGTCACACACGCGCCTCGGCCGCATTTGCGACCCAGTCACATCTGTGGCTCGGTCACATGTGAGCCTCAGCCTCACCCGCCCCGGGGTCACGCGTGAGGCCCAGTCACATATGTGCCTCGGTAACGTATGGGCCCCAGCCCCAGACATCTGCCCAGGTCACACGTGAGCCTCAGCCCCACACCTGCCCAGGCCACATGCGGGCACCAGCCTCACACACCTCCCCAGCCCACACGTGAGCCCCAGCCCGCACGTGAGCTCCAGCCCCACACGCCCCCCCGGGCTCACACACCCACACCCTTCACCTCAAAGTTCAACAGCTCAACACCGCCTCCGCCCAGTCCGCGTGGTCCGAGTCGATGCCGTCGCCGCCGTCCGTCACGGTGAGGCGGACGACCCGCGCGCCCGTCACGTCGGCCGAGAGTTCTTGTGCCGGCATGGCGTTGGTGAGGACGCCGGTGGAGGCGACCTTCTTCGTGTCCGCCCAGATCTCGAAGGCGACCGTGCCCCGCGTCAGCTTCTCGTCGTCGACGCCGACGGACGCGGTGACCTTCTCGCAGGCCGCGCCGGCGTAGTACTCGACGCTGCTCGGCGCGTGGACGCCGAGGCCCTTGGCGTAGGTCTTGCCGCCGATGGTGAGCGGGTTGCCGTCGCCCGCGGCGTTCTCGCCGTTGCTGGTGTTGCGTTCGACCGGGCCCCAGCCGTTGGTCGCCGAGACCCATGGCAGGTCGCCGAGCACCGAGTCGCCCGCGGGGGGTGCGACGACCACGGTCGCCGTCAGCGGCAGCACGCTGTCGGCCCGGGTGCCCTGCGGTGAGCGGTATGTGGTCTTCAGGGTCAGGTCGTACGTCCCCGAGGTCGTGCCCGACGGCGCGGTGACCGACCAGGCCGTGGTGAGCTTCTTCCCCGTACGCAGGGAGCGCGCGGTGGTGGACGTGGCGGGCTTCAGGCGCCAGCCGGAGGGGCCGCTCAGCGTGACGGCGACCCGGTGCGCGGAGGTACGGCCGAGGTTGGTGACCTCGGAGGTGAGCCCCGTCCGCTTTCCGGCCTCCACCAGCGCCGCGCCCTCGGCGCCGAGTTCGACGGCCGGCGGCTGCTTCGCCCAGGCGCCGTCGGCCGCGACGCGCAGCAGGACGGTGCCGTGCGCGGGCACCGTGGCCGAGATGCGGCCGGCGGTGTTGTAGCTCTTGTGCCGCCACAGATCGCGCAGCGTGTACCCGGCGGCGTCCGGCAGGCCGACCGCCTTCGCGGTCGTGGAGACGGACTGGGCGGTGCCGGTCTCGTTGAAGAGGGCGACGGCGCGGCTGCCGTCCTTCATCTCCTTGGCGACGACCCAGCGCCCCGCCTCCGACGAGAGCACCTCGCCCTGTTTGCCCAGCGGGTCCTGGTCGACGGCGATGACCTCTTCGTTGCCGAGGATCTCGAAGGTCTCGGGGGATGCCTTGCGCAGGTCGGAGCCGATGAGCAGGGGCGCGGCCATGATCGACCACATCGAGAAGTGGGTGCGGTACTCGGTGTCGGTCATGCCGCCGTTGCCGACCTCCAGCATGTCCGGGTCGTTCCAGTGCCCGGGGCCCGCGTGCTTCGCGAGCGGGAGGTTCTGCTTCATGATCGACAGCATGGAGCCCCAGGTGTCGCTGATGTCACCGGTGGTGCGCCACAGGTGCCCGACGTCGGCCGCCCACTCCCAGGGTTTGTTCTCGCCCCACTCGCAGATGCTGTAGACGATGGGCCGCCCGGTGGTCTCGGACGCGGCCTTCAGCGCGTCGCGCATCGTGGTGTAGCGCTGCTTGGCGTCGACGCCCTGGTTGTTGCAGTTGTCGTACTTGAGGTAGTCGATGCCCCACTCCGCGAACTGCTGGGCGTCGCTGCGCTCATGGCCGAGGGCGCCGGGGAAGCCCGCGGAGTTGCAGGTCTTGGTGCCCGCGCTGGTGTAGATGCCGATCTTGAGGCCCTTGCTGTGGACGTAGTCGGCGACGGCCTTGATCCCCTGCGGGAAGCGCTTGGGGTCGGGGACGAGCTTGCCGTTCACGTCGCGCTCGGGCAGGGCCCAGCAGTCGTCGAGGTTGACGTACTCGTAGCCCGCGTCCTTCAGGCCCTTCTCGACGAAGATGTCCGCGATCCCCTTGACCATGGCCTCGTCGAACTCGGCCCTGCAGTGCGTGGAGTTCCAGTTGTTGAAGCCCATGGGCGGGGTCGCCGCCAGGCCGTCGGGAAGCTTCACGGCGGGGTCGGCGGCGGTCTGCTCCGCGGCGGCACCGTCGGTCGCGGGGCGCTCGGCGCCGTCACGCGCGGCGGTGGGGGCGGCGAGCCCGCCCACGCACAACAGCGCCGTGACCAGTGACCCGACCACTCTTCGGCCGGTGGTACGGGACGGGAGATGACGCATCGTTACGTTCCTCCGTACGCGCTCAAGAGGGGATTTGCATGTACGTGTCATGCAGTGCGCGCTTACGGTAGGCCGTGTTGGTCTGTGTTGGAAGAGGGGTCGTAACGGTTCGGGTGCTCCGCGCGAAAACCCTTGACGCGTCTGCCGCGTGGGAGTGAGATCCCACTCTCGCGTTCGGTTGTGTTCGGTTGCACCCCGAGGAGGGGGACATGGCACCGTCATCGTTCAGCGGCCCCGTCGAGCCGGAAGGCGCGCGGGGACATCGGATGTCCCGGCGAAGTCTCCTGCGTGGAACGGCCGCCGGCGCCGGCGCCGTCACGCTTCCCGCGCTGCTGGCCGCCTGCGGCGAAAAGCCCGGCGGCAAGAAGAACGAAGCCACCATGGGGTCCAACTCCTCGGATGCCGTGCCGAAGAAGGCCTTCCAGGACGCCTTCGACGCGTACGAGAAGAAGACGGGCAAGACGGTCCAGGTCCATACGACGGAGCACAACGAATTCCAGCAGAACATCACGCGTTGTCTTCGCGCCACTCCGGACGACGTCTTCATGTGGTTCGCCGGCTACCGCATGCAGTACTTCGCGGAGAAGGGTCTCCTCGTCGACAACAGAGACGTCTGGAAGGGTTTCAGCGGCTTCTCCCAGGCCCTCAAGGGCCAGTCGACCCATGCGGGCAAGCAGTATTTCGTTCCGTACTACTACTATCCGTGGGCCGTCTTCCACCGCAAGAGCTTCTTCGAGAAGCACGGGTACGAACAGGCCGAGAACTGGGGCGATTTCATCGCTCTGGCGAGGACGATGCACAAGGACGGCATTCCCGTCGCGTTCTGCGACAAGGACGGCTGGCCCGCCATGGGCACCTTCGACTACATCAACCTGCGCCTGAACGGCTACGACTTCCACAAGGCCCTGATGGCGGGCGAGGAGTCCTGGACCGACAACAAGGTCAAGAAGGTCTTCGACCTGTGGCGGGAACTCATGCCGTACTACCAGAAGGGCGCACTCGGCCGTACGTGGGAGGAGGCGGGCCAGGGCCTCCAGCGGCGCAAGACGGGCATGGCCGTCTTCGGAATGCCGCACCCGGGCCAGCAGTTCCCCGCCGACGAGCGCGACGACATCGACTTCTTCGCCTTCCCCGAGATCGACTCCGCGTACGGACAGGACGCGGTGGAGGCGCCGATCGACGGATTCCTCATCGCGAAGAAGGCCAAGAACGTCGACGCGGGCAAGGGCCTCCTGAAATGGCTGGGAACCCCTGAAGCCGAGGAGATCTACCTGAAGGGCGACCCCAACAACGTCGCGGTCAACGACCGCGCCGACACCTCCGGATACAGCGCCCTGCAGAAGAAATCGGCCGACCTCGCCGGGCGACGGCGGTTCACGTTCCCGCTCTTCGCGCCGGGCGACGGCGGCTCACGCTCCCGCGCCCGTCGCACGCATGTCGTCCGCAACCCCTCGGGCCGTCCCCGAGTCCTGCCCGGGCATCTCGTCCGCGCCCAGGCCGGCGACACGGAAGGGCAAGGGCTCCAGACCCGGTTCGCCCGACGTGGCCCCGCCTGCCCGTCTGCCTGCCGGTCCACTCACCCCTCCTCCGGGGCAGCCGACACGGCCGCGCCCCGCCCGCCGCGGAGCGGCCCCGTACAACAGCCGTGCCCCTCCGGCACACGGCGGAGGGGCACGAAGGAGCCGTAGGACCCCGCAGAGCCGGGGCCCGCGGGCAGCAGCGTCAGGAGCGGTCGCGCTTCATCGAGTCGCCCACGCCTTTGGCCTTGTCACGGGCGGAGCCCATGGCGTCCCTGGCCTCGCCCTTGGCGCGGTCCGCCTTGCCCTCGGCCGCGCGCCGGTCGTTGCCGGTGGCCTTGCCGGTCATCTCCTTGGCCTTGCCCTTGAGCTTGTCCATGCCGCCACTGTCACCCATGACTACTCCTCTGATCGTGCTGGGTGTTACGTGGCCAACGTAAGACGGCGGGTCACCGCGCGCGCGTTCAACGGTCACGCTGCGTGACGGCGGCCGGTGGCAACCGGCCGTTCGCTACTCCTCCTCCGGCACCAGCAGCGCCGCGCCCAGTGTCGGGGCGGCGGAGAGGACCTCGGTGAGGTGCGTCAGACGCAGGATGCGCAGGGTCAGGGCGTCGGCGCAGACGATGCGCATCGCGCCGCCCCTCTCCGCCACGCGGCGGTGCACCCGCATCAGCAGCGAGACCCCGGAGCAGTCGAAGAAGTCGACCTCGCTGAGGTCGATGATGACGACCGCTTCGGGTCCGGCGGCCACGGCGTCGAGCAACGGGAACGTCCGCTGATACGCCACGAGGTCGATCTCCCCGTGCAGTTCGACGACGATGGCGTGGTCGATTCCGTACACGCGAGGCGGCCGAACCGCCTCGGCGCGCCTGTCATCACTCAGCTCGCCCTGCCGCATCCAAAACCCCCCAACGCCGGCGCCGGTCCGCCCTCGGAGAGGGCGGACGGACGGGAATGCCTCTTCAGGTCACCGGGGGCCGGGGCACCTGACACACGACGACGCTAGCGGTGACTTGAGCCTTCTGGAGTGCGGGAACGATTCACGAAAGCCAGTTAGCACGCCTTGGGGTGAACTTGGCTGCAATCGCTTGACACGGTTCCCGCCCTGGCAGTTCCCCCCTGTCAGGCCTTGGTTTCCATGGCAGGGTGTTGCGGGCAAGCCACAGGGGGCCGACGGAAGAGGGGGAACCGTGATCGTCTGGATCAACGGCGCGTTCGGTGCGGGAAAGACCAGTACCGCACGGGAACTGATCGAGCTGATCCCGAACAGCACGCTCTTCGACCCCGAGATCATCGGCGGCGCGCTGCCGCACCTGCTGCCCGCGAAACACCTCGCGGAAGTCGACGACTGGCAGGACCTGCCGATCTGGCGTCGCCTCGTCGTCGACACGGCGGCCGCGATCCACGCCGAAGTGGGCGGTGTCCTGGTGGTGCCGATGACACTGCTGCGCCAGGAGTACCGCGACGAGATCTTCGGCGGTCTCGCCGCCCGCAGAATTCCCGTGCGCCATATTGTGCTCGCCCCGGAGGAAACGATCCTGCGGGCGCGGATATCGGGCCGCGAGGTGCCGCCCGACCTGCCCGACGGCGACGTGCGCGTACGGCAGTGGTCGTTCGACCACATCGAGCCCTACCGGGCCGCCCTGGCGGGGTGGCTGGGCGCGGACGCCCACCGCGTCGACACCAGCTCGCTCACGCCGCGGGAGACCGCCGTCCGCCTCGCCGAAGCCGTGCGGACCGGGGTCGCCTCCGTCAGCGACATCGTGCAGACACCGGAGCCCACCGCCGAGACCCTCGCCGCCGGCGTGCTGCTCTTCGACGAGCGGGACAGGGTGCTGCTGGTCGACCCGACGTACAAGGCGGGCTGGGAGTTCCCCGGCGGCGTCGTCGAACCCGGCGAGGCGCCCGCGCGCGCGGGCGTACGCGAAGTGGCCGAGGAGACCGGCATACGGCTGGACGGGCTGCCCCGCCTGCTCGTCGCCGACTGGGAGCCGCCGCGACCGCCCGGCTACGGGGGCATGAGGTTCCTCTTCGACGGCGGCAGACTCGACGGCGCCGACGTCCACCGCGTCCTGCTCCCGGGACCCGAGCTGCGCGACTGCCGCTTCGTCACCGAGCGGGAGGCCGCCGACCTGCTGCCCCCGGTCCGCTACGAACGGCTCCGCTGGGCCCTGCGGGCACGGGAACGCGGCGCGGTCCTCTACTTGGAGGCGGGTGTCCCCCTCGGCTGACGGTGCACGGGGCCGCCGTCCGCGAGCGGCGGCCCCGGACGGTCAGCGCGCCGCGTACTTCCGGAGGAACAGCGCCTCGGCCACCGAGAGGCGCTCCAGCTCCTCGGGGGACACGCTCTCGTTCGCCGCGTGGATCTGCGCCTCCGGCTCGCTCAGGCCGATCAGCAGGATCTCCGCCCGCGGGTAGAGCGCGGAGAGGGTGTTGCACAGCGGGATGGAGCCGCCCTGTCCCGCGTACTGCATCTCCTGGCCCGGGTAGGCCTCGCTCATCGCCTCGGCCATCGCCGCGTACGCCGGGCTCGTCGTGTCGGCGCGGAACGGCTGGCCCTGCCCGATCTGCTCCGTGCGCACGCGCGCGCCCCACGGCGTGTGCGACTCGATGTGCGCCTGGAGCAGCTTCGTCGCCTCGGCGGCGTCGACGCCCGGCGGCACCCGCAGGCTGATCAGCGCCCGCGCGCCCGCCTGCACGGAGGGCGTCGCGCCGACCACCGGCGGGCAGTCGATGCCGAGGACGGTGACGGCGGGGCGCGCCCAGATCCGGTCGGCGACGGTGCCGCCACCGATCAGCTCGACACCGGCGAGCACCTTGGCGTCCTTGCGGAAGTCGTCCTCTTCGTACTGAAGGCCGTCCCAGACGGCGTCGCCCGTGAGGCCGTCGACCGTCGTCGAGCCGTCCTCGGCGCGCAGCGAGTCCAGGGCCCGCACCAGCGCCGCGAGCGCGTCGGGCGCGGCGCCGCCGAACTGCCCCGAGTGCAGATTGCCCTCAAGGGTGTCGACCGTGACGCGCACGAGGGTCATGCCGCGCAGGGTCGACGTGGCCGTCGGCAGGCCGACCCGGAAGTTGCCCGCGTCGCCGATGACGATGGTGTCGGCGGTGAGCAGCTCGGGGTGCTCCTCCGCGTACCGCTCCAGACCGCCGGTGCCCTGCTCCTCGGAGCCCTCGGCGATCACCTTCACGTTGACCGGGACGCCGCCGTTCGCCTTCAGGGCCCGCAGCGCGAGCAGGTGCATGATGACGCCGCCCTTGCAGTCGGCGCTGCCGCGGCCGTACCAGCGGCCGTCCCGCTCGGTCAGCTCGAACGGCGGGGTGACCCACGCGGCCTCGTCCAGCGGCGGCTGCACGTCGTAGTGCGCGTAGAGCAGGACCGTCGGGGCGCCCTCGGGGCCCGGCAGGAAACCGTACACCGACTGGGTGCCGTCCGGGGTGTCGAGCAGCGCGACGTCCTGGAATCCCTCGGCGCGCAGCGCGTCGGCCACCCAGTTCGCGGCGGCCTCGCTCTCGCTCCTCGGGAACTGGCCGAAGTCCGCCACCGACTTGAAGGCCACCAGTTCGGTGAGCTCCGCCTTCGCCTTCGGCATGAGTGAGGCGATGGTCTCGGCGATCGGATCCCGCGACATGGGCACGCTCCTCGTAGGTGCGACGTTGTACGTGTGGGTATATGTGATCCTCCCACAAGAGGGATTGGGGAGGCTCCGCCGTAGGATGCCTCGGGAAAGCGCGGCCAACAGCGGGATCAGGAGCGGTAGACCAACGTGAGCAGCGAGAACTCAGCGGACGACGGCCGGCACGTGTGGGACGTCGTCGTGGTCGGAGCCGGCCCCGCCGGAGCCTCGGCGGCCTACGCGGCAGCCGTCGCGGGACGCAGCGTGCTGCTCCTGGAGAAGGCCGACCTGCCGCGGTACAAGACATGTGGCGGCGGCATCATCGGCCCCTCGCGCGACTCCCTGCCGCCCGGCTTCGACCTGCCCTTCCGCGACCGGGTGCACGCGGTGACGTTCTCCCTCGACGGCAAGTTCACGCGCACCCGCCGCTCCCGGCAGATGCTCTTCGGGCTCGTCAACCGCCCCGAGTTCGACCAGCAGCTCGTCGAGCACGCGCAGAAGGCGGGCGCCGAGCTGCGCACCGGGGTCACCGTCACGCGCGTGGAGCAGCACGGACCCGACGTGCCCGACCGGCGCACCGCCGCCGTCGTGCTGCAGGGCGGGGAGACGATCCTGGCCCGTGCCGTGGTCGGCGCCGACGGCAGCGCGAGCCGCATAGGCGCCCATGTCGGCGTCAAGCTGGACCAGGTCGACCTCGGCCTGGAGGCGGAGATCCCGGTGCCCGCGACCGTCGCGGAGGACTGGGCGGGCCGCGTGCTCATCGACTGGGGCCCGATGCCGGGCAGTTACGGCTGGGTGTTCCCCAAGGGCGACACGCTCACCGTCGGCGTGATCTCCGCGCGGGGCGAAGGCGCCGCCACCAAGCGGTATCTGGAGGACTTCATCGCCCGGCTCGGCCTCGCCGGATTCGAGCCCAGCATCTCCTCCGGACACCTCACCCGCTGCCGCAGCGACGACTCGCCGCTCTCGCGCGGCCGGGTCCTGGTCTGCGGCGACGCGGCCGGACTCCTCGAACCGTGGACCCGCGAGGGCATCTCCTTCGCGCTGCGCTCCGGCCGCCTCGCGGGCGAGTGGGCGGTCCGCATCGCCGAGGCGCACGACGCGGTGGACGCCCGCCGCCAGGCGCTGAACTACGCCTTCGCCATCAAGGCCGGACTCGGCGTGGAGATGAGCGTCGGGCGCCGCATGCTCAAGGTCTTCGAGCGCCGCCCCGGCGTCCTGCACACGGCGATCACCGGCTTCCGCCCCGCGTGGAACGCCTTCGCGAGGATCACGCGCGGCTCGACGACCCTGGGCGAGCTGGTGCGGACGCATCCGCTGGCGGGCCGCGCGCTGAACGCGCTGGACCGCTAGGCCCCGGCCACGACTCCCCGCGGGCGCTACTCCCGCGGGAGTACGCCTGACCACCTCGTCCGGCGGACGCCGCCGGCGCGCCCCGCGGTCCAGCGTGACGCCATGGACGAGCAGCGCGAACGCGGGCCCGGCGGTCCGCTCCCCGCCCGGGGCGGACCAGGGCGGCAGGGCCCGCCCCGGTGGATCCACGGGCCGCGGGACGGCGTCGGCCGCGGGCTGCCCTGGCTGACGACGCTGGCGCTCACCGCGTTCGTCCAGATCGGCTCCGGCTTCGCCGTGCACGCCCAGCCCGACCGGGAGCCGCTGACCGCCCTGGCCAGGGTGCTGCTGCTCCTCGCCACAGCCGTGCTGCTCTTCCGTCACCGCCACCCGGCCGCCGTCGTGTCCGCCACCGCCGGGCTCACGCTGGTCTACCTCGGCGCCGGGTTCCCGTACGGGCCCGTGCTCCTCGCCGCCGCCGTGGCCTGCTTCGCGGCGGTCGTCGCGGGGCGCCGGCGTGCGGCGTGGGGAGCCGTCGGCGCGCTCTGGGCCGGGCATCTGCTCCTCTCCCACTGGCTCTACGAGCGGCTGCCGCCCGGCGGTGACGGGGAGCGCCCCTGGGGCGGGGAGCTCGTGGTCGCCGTCTGGGTCGTCGCGATCGTCGCCGTCTCCGGACTCGTACGGGTACGCCGTGAACGGTGGGCCGAGGAGCGTGCCGAGCGGGCGCGGGCCGCTGAGCGGCGTGCGGACGAGGAGCGGCTGCGCATGGCCGTGAAGCTGGGTGCCCGGGACCGCGCCCAGCTCGTCGTCCTCGCCTACGAGTCGGGGCTCGTCCGGTCGGGGTGGCTGGGCCGAGCCGGATTGTCTATGCGTGCGCATGTATTGCATGTGCATTTGATTACGATGCAATGAACGGCGTCTTCTCTGCTAACGTGCGATGTCATGGCGGCGAAAACGGCCGAGCAGGGGCTCGTGGACCAGTGGCGCGACATCCTCGCGGTGCATGCGCGCACCCTGTGTGAGCTGGACCGTGAGCTGCATCCGCACGGCCTCGGCGCGAGCGACTTCGAGGTGCTCGACGTGCTGGCGGAGGGATCGTCGGACGACGGCGGCTGCACGTTCCGTGTGCAGGAGATCGCCGCGCAGGTGCACCTGAGCCAGAGCGCGCTCTCCCGCCTCATCGGACGCCTGGAGAAGGACGGCCTCGTGGAGCGCGGCATGTGCAGCGAGGACCGCCGGGGCGTACGGGTCTCCCTCACCGGCAAGGGGCGCGACCTCCACCACGAGGTGCGGCCGTTGCAGCGGGCCGTCCTGAAGCGCATGCTCACCCCTGGCACCGCGACGGCCTGAGACCCCTCGGGCTCAGCGCATCACGATCGCCGACCTCTCCCGCCACAGCGCGGCGAGCGCGGGGTCGCCGGACACCTCGGGGAACGGCAGCCGATTCCACAGGGCGAGGTAGAGCCTCGCCGCCTGACCCGACACCTCGCAGTCCGCCGCGGCCGTCGCCCCGCGCTCCGTCACGGGGGGCCCCTCGGAGAGCCGCACGGTCCAGGTCCGCTCGGCGGGCGCGTCCGTGGCCCGCACCCGCAGCACGCGTGGTTCCTCGGCGCGGACCCGGCTCTTCTCGCGGCTGTGCATGCCGAGCAGCAGTTCCTCGATCCCGTCCACGGCGAACTCCGCGTCGATCGGCGACACCGTGTCGCCGCACGCCGACTCGGCGTCCGTGCGGTGCACCGTCGTCTCGTGCGCCTGCCGCCGGGCCCAGAAGGCGAGGGGCGAGGGGGCGGGCAGGAAGGTCCAGCACTCGGCGTCGGGCGGCGTGCCGGTGAGCGTGTCGACCAGCGCGGCGTGGCCCTCGCGGAACCAGTCGAGCAGCTCCGCGCCGTCCAGCTCCGGCAGCCCTCCGCCGAGCCGGAACTCGGTGCGCCGCTCGGCCATGAACGCGGTGGCCCAGCGGTGCACCATCCCGGTGTGCCGCACCAGGTCCCGCACCTCCCAGTCCGGGCAGGTGGGCACCTTGGCCCCGAGCCCGGCGGCCTCGGCCGCCCGCACCAGCAAAAGGCCCTCGTCGCTGACTACTTGTATGTGCCGGGAAACGTCCATGCGGCGATTGTGTCGGACGGCGGGGCCTCACGCCGCCCTCCAGGGCCGCAGCTTCTCCGGGTTCCGCACGGCCCAGATGTCGGTGATCCGGCCGGCCGCGACCCCGAAGGCGAACACCGAGACGGTGACTCCGTCCTGCCGCGCCACCAGGCCCGGCCGGCCGTTGACCGTACGCTCCAGGAGCGTCACGGGGGACACCGGCCGGTCGATGACCTCGATCAGGCCGCGCGCGATCCGCTCGCCGCCCGCGACCGGGCGCAGGGCCGCGTTGACGAGCCCGCCGCCGTCGCCGGTCGCCGTGGCGTCGGGGTCGAGGAGGCCGATGAGGGCGTCGACGTCCTTGGCCTCCCAGGCCTGCTTGAAGTTCCGCACGACGTCGGCCTGTTGGACCGCCGGCGTCGCGGGGCCCCGCGACGCCCGGACGCGGCGGCGGGCGGATGAGGCCAGTTGTCGGCAGGCCGCCGGCGACCGGCCCACGACCTCGGCCACTTCGGCGAAGGGATAGCGGAAGACGTCGTGCAGGACGAACGCGACGCGCTCGGCCGGGGTCATCGCTTCCAGCACGACGAGGAAGGCCATGGTGATCGACTCGTCGAGGGTGACCCGGTCGGCCGGGTCGGCGGCCGCGCCGCCCGGCCGGCCGCCGATCCACTCCGTACGGTCGGGCAGCGGCTCGGGGATCCACTCGCCCACGTAGCTCTCCCGCCTGGCCCGCGCCGAGCCGAGCAGGTCGAGGCAGATGCGCCCGGAAACCCTCGTCAGCCAGGCTCCGGGGTTGTCGATGGCCGCCTGCCGCTGCGGGGACATCGCGTACCAGCGCGCGTACGTCTCCTGCACGACGTCCTCCGCGTCCGCCAGTGAGCCGAGCAGCCGATAGGAGAGACCGAGCAGTTGCCGCCGCTCGGCCATGATCGCGGCGAGGCCCGGGTCCGGGGCGCCGTCGGTCTCGCGCCGCCCGGTCTCGTGCCGACCGTGCTCGTGACGGCTCTGCTCGCGTCGGCCGCGCCCGCGTCGGCCGTGCGCGGGCTCGGGCGGAGTGGATCGCGTGGTCATGACTGGGCCGGCTCCCTCGGTCGCTGCTGCCTTCCTCCATACGACGATCGAGCGCCCCGGAATGTGAGACCGGGCCGGGTGCGGGGCCGCGTCGGCGGCGGCCTCACATTTCTCCGGGCCGCTTCGTCGGTGAGGTGTACCAGCGGACGCACCAGACGCACCAAGGGAGAACGACGTGGAACCCCGTATGGACTACTACGACAACCCGGTCACGGTGAACTACCTGAAGCACCTCGTCGCCGCCGGCAGGTCCCTCCTGGACTCGCCCCTGCCGGTCGCGACACAGGAGTTGGTGCGGATGCGCGCCAGCCAGATCAACGGCTGCGGCTTCTGCCTCGACATGCACACCAAGGAGGCGGCGGAGGCGGGCGAGAGCCAGGTGCGGATCAACCTGGTCGCGACCTGGCGCGAGGCGAAGGTCTACACCGAGGCCGAGCGGGCAGCCCTGGAACTGACCGAGCAGGCCACCCGTATCGCCGACTCGTCGGGCGTCTCCGACGAGGCGTGGGCCGAGGCCGCCAAGCACTACGACGCGGACCAGCTCGCCGCGCTGGTCTCCGTCATCGCCGTCATCAACGCCTTCAACCGGATGAACGCCGTTGTCCAGCAGCCGGCCGGCGACTACCGGCCCGGCCAGTTCGGCTGACGGCCCAGCGGCGCCGGCCCCTGCTCGGCCGGCGATCGCGTCGGCAGTCGCTCCGTCGTGGGGAGCAGGTGGAGAACCGCTGCGCGTCAACCGTCAGCGGCGGCGCGTGCCGTAGCCGATGGCGGCGGCGAGCCCTGCCAGGCCGGCCACGCTCGTGAGCGCCGTCGGCAGGGTGGACCAGTCCGCCATGAAGCCGATGGCCGGCGGGCCGAGCAGCATGCCGCCGTAGCCGAGTGTGGACGCGGTGGCCACGCCGCTCGGCCCGGCCAGCGCGCCCGCCCGCTCGACGGCCACGGGGAAGAGGTTGGCGAGCCCGAGCCCCGTGACCGCGAAGCCGATGAGGGCCAACCACACGGCGGGGGCGAGCGCGCCGAGCAGCATGCCGGCGGCGGCCATGGCGCCGCCGACCACGATGACGCGGGTCTGGCCGAGCCGTTCGAGCAGGACCGTTCCGCTGAGCCGGCCCACCGTCATGGCCAGGGCGAAACAGGAGTAGCCCGCGGCGGCGATCCCTGGGTGGGCGGCCAGGTCCTCCTCCAGGTGGAGCGCGCCCCAGTCGGCGAGCGCCCCCTCGCCGTACGCGGTGCACAGGGCGATGAGCCCGAAGACGAGGACGGGGCCGCGGGTGCGGGAGGCCGGGCGGCGCGGGGCGTCGGCCTCGGGGCGGACGGGCGCCGCCGGGGGCTCGATCCGCAGCAGCGCGCGCCCCGCGACGGCGGTGACGACCAGGCCGATCACGGTGAGGCCGAGGAGGTGGCGCGTGGGGGAGAGGGAGCCCGCGAGGAGCCCGCCGACGCCCGCGCCGACCATGCCGCCGAGACTGAACGCCGCGTGGAAGCTGGGCATGATCGGCCGGCGCAGCGCGGCCACGAGGTCGACGGCGGCGCTGTTGAACGCGACGTTGATGCCGCCGTACGCGGCGCCGAAGACCAGGAGCACGGCGGCCAGTGCCGCCGCGGAGTGGGTCAGCGGCGGCAGGGCGACGCTCAGGGAGAGGAGCACGCCGCAGGCCACGGTGACCCGGTGGCTGCCGAAGCGGCGGCAGAGCCGTCCGGTCAGCATCATCGTGATCACCGCCCCGGCCGAGACGCCGAGCAGCGCGAGTCCGAGCGTGCCGGTCGACGCGCCCGTCTGTTCCTTGATGGCGGGGATGCGGACGACCCACCCGGCGAAGATGAAGCCGTCGAGCGCGAAGAAGACGGTGAGCACGATCCGCAGCCGGCGGAGGTGGGGGGCGACGGGCCGCGACGCTGCGGTCCCGGGTTTGTTTAGTAGCGGCACAAAGTCAGGGTAAAGTGCCCACGGGCAGCGGATCAAGACGCGCGCGTGACGGGATGCGTGGTGTCCAGGTGACGGATCGCAGCGCCCGGACGGCGGATCACGGCGCACGGACGGCGGATCGAGACGGTTCCCGGAAGGAACGAGCGGATGACGTTCGAACGGCCTGGCCGTGTACGGAGCATGGGACACTCCCCTTCATGAACGGCAAGGCTGACCCCCGTGCCGAGGGGGAAGTGACCACCCGCACCCGCCTGGAGCGGGGCCGCGGCGCGCTGGGACCCGCGCTCGAACTGGTGCACACCGGGCGCGCCCCGACCCGCGCCGTGCTCACCGCGGAGCTGGGCGTCACGCGCGCGACCGCGGGTGCCGTGGCCGCCGAGCTCGAAGCGCTCGGGCTGATCCGGATCGACGCGAAGCCGAGCGCGGCGGCGGGGTCGCAGGGCAGGCCGTCGCACCGCCTCTCCGTCGCGGAGGACGGGCCCGTGGTCCTCGCCGCGCAGGTGCACGCGGACGGCTTCCGGGCCGCCCTGGTCGGCCTCGGCGGACGCATCGTGGCGACCGCCCCCGGCTGCGAGACCGTCGACGCCGACCCCGCCCAGGTCCTCGGCTCCGTCGTCGAGGCGGGCGCGCGGCTGCTGCGGGACACCGGCAGGCGCTGCGTGGGGGCGGGCCTCGCCGCGCCGTCCGCCGTCGCGGAGCCGGAGGGCACCGCGCTGAACCCGCTGCACCTGGCGTGGCCCGCGGGGGCCCAGGTCCGGCAGATCTTCACCGACTGCGTACGCGAGGCGAAGATCGAGGGCCCCGCGTTCGCCGCCAACGACGTGAACCTCGCCGCGCTCGCCGAGCACCGCCACGGCGCGGGCCGCGGCGCGCGGGACCTGCTCTGTGTGGCGACCGGGCACCGCGGCGTCGGCGGCGCGCTGGTCCTCGACGGGCGTCTGCACACCGGCAGTTCGGGCCTCGCCCTGGAGGTCGGCCACCTCACGGTGAACCCCGAGGGGCGGCCCTGCCACTGCGGCAGCCGCGGCTGTCTCGACGTCGAGACCGACCCGCTGGCCTTCCTGACGGAGGCGGGCCGCGAGCCCGGCCCCGAGGGGCTGCTCGTGCAGGCGCGCGCACTGCTGCGCGACGCGTACGGCGATCCTTCCGTGCGCGCCGCGGCCGAGGCGCTGATCGACCGGCTCGGCCTCGGGCTCGCGGGCCTGGTCAACATCCTCAACCCGGACCGCATCATCCTGGGCGGCCTGCACCGCGCCCTCCTGGAGGCGGACCCCGAGCGGCTGCGCGCCGTCGTCGCCGACCGGAGCCTGTGGGGACGCAGCGGCGGCGTACCGATCCTGGCCTGCACGCTGGACCACAACAGTCTGGTCGGGGCCGCCGAACTGGCCTGGCAGCCGGTGCTCGACGACCCCCTGGGCGCGCTCGGCTGACGCGGCCCCGGCCGCACGCCGGGCCGTCAGGCGGCGCCCGCGAGGTCCGGCGCGGTCTTCCGCCCGGCGGCCGGGACCGTCTCCGGCTCGGCGGTCCCGCCTTCGGCCCCACGGCGCAGCACGTCCGGCAGCAGTGTGCCGAGCCCGAGCAGCGCGAGGCCCGCCCCGACCCACAGCGGTGCGCGCAGGCCGAAGGTGTCGATGGCGGGGCCGCCGACGGACGTCGCGATGATGATGCCGAGCGTGATGAACGAGGAGTGCACGGTGTTGACCAGCGGCCGTGCGTTGCCGACGCGCTGGACGCGGGTCACGAGGGCGGGGTTCATCGTCACCCCCACCAGACCGATGCCCGTCATCAGCGGCACGGCGGCGACGGGCAGGTGGGCGAAGAGCGCGAACCCGACGAGGAAGGCCAGGTTCAGTGCGAGACCGATCAGCAGCACGGGGAGCGTGCGGCGGTCGGCGAACCGCCCCACGACCGTGTTGCCGACGACGGTGGCCGCCCCGTATCCGATGAGGAGCAGCGGCACGGCTCCCGTGGAGAAGCCGGTGATGCCGGTGAGGATCGGGTTGAGGTAGCTGAAGGCGGAGAAGGTGGCGCCGATGACGAAGGTGCTGGTGGTGAGGGTGAACCAGAGCCGCGGGCTGCGGAAGGCGCCGAGTTCCCGCCGGAGACCGCCGTTCTCGTCGGCGTCACCCTCGACCGCCGGCACTCCGGTGAGCGTGGCCAGGGCGGCGAGCACGGTCAGCGCCGTGATGGCCCAGAACGCCGCGCGCCAGCCCAGGTGCTCACCGATGACGGTGGAGATCGGCAGGCCGAGGAGTGTGCCGAGCATCAGCCCGTTGAGGGCCACGGCGACGGCGCGGCCCCGCACGGCGGGACCGGTGACGCGGAAGACCAGCGAGAGCGAGACGCCGAAGAAGGCCTGTGACGCGATGCCGGTGAGCACGCGGGCCACCAGCATGGTGCGGTAGTCGGGCGCGAGGGCGGCGAGCACGTTGCCCGCGAGGAAGACGCCGAACAGCAGCATCAGCGCGCTCTTCTGACGCATCCGCAGGAGGGCGACCGTGAGGAACGGGCCGCCGAGCGCCATCGCGGCGGCGAAGGCGGTGATGAGGTAGCCGATCTCGGGGATCGTGGCGTCGAGGCCGTCGGCCATCTGCGGCATGAGGCCGGCGACCACGAACTCGCTGGTCACCATGGTGAAGATGCCGAGGGCCAGAACGTATACGGCGCGGGGCATGGCGTCGTGCTCCTGTCGGGTGCTGAGGGACAAGTTTTGGATGGGTCAGTACAAAACCAGGGCGTGGGCGGGCCGCCCGCGGCGGGGCGTGACACGGTGGCCGCGGGCGGCTGTGCCGGTGGGTGAGGAAAGGGCGCGGGGCCGGTCAGCGCACCGTCAGCGCGTCGAGCGCGGTGGCGGCGATGGCGTGCAGGGCGGCCCGGTCGGCGCCGCCCTGTGCGGAGACGCGCATGCCGCCGATGACGGCGTTGAGGTACCGCGCGAGGGTGTCGGCGTCCCGCCCCGACGTGATGTCGCCGTCCCGCTGCCCGGCCCGGATGGCGGCCCCCAGCGACGCGAGTCGCCTCGCGAGGTCGCGCTCCAGCATGGCGGCGGCCTCGGGGTCGCGCGCGGCGAGTTCGACGGTGGTGTTGACGGTGAGGCAGCCGATGCTGTGCCCGTCCTCGCGCTGCTCGAACTCCCCGTCGATCACCCGGGTGAACAGTGCCCGCAGCCGCTCGATGGCCGGCCGCTCCGTGTCGTCCAGGATGTCGAACTGGCGGGCGTTCATGGCGTCCATGTAGCGGGCGAGGGCGCGCCGGAAGAGGTCGTGCTTGCTGCTGAAGGTGTTGTAGATGCTGCTGCGGCCCAGGCCCGTGGCGTCGCAGAGGTCCTGGGTCGACGTGGCCTCGTAGCCCTTCACCCAGAACGCGCGCATCGCCGCGTCCAGAGCCCGTTCCTCGTCAAAAGTCCTCGGTCGGGCCATGCGGGAACCGTACCGGTTCTGGAACGTTCAGTGCAATACGTTCGGCGCCTTGCCTGCCGTCAACGGGCCGTGTGCCGCTGACGGTCAGCACGGCCACTCCGCCCCGAAGGCCCGCCCGGGGCTGACCGTGAGGATCTGCCGCACCGGCTCCTCGCCCACCGCGATCCGGAGCAGGGGGCTAACCCGGCGCAGCAGATGCGGCATGCCGGGGCCGCCGTCGACCGAACGGGCCTCCGCCGTCGTCGTGTCACCGCCGAGGAGGAGGCGGTCGCCGAAGCCCGCGTCGACCAGGGCGCTCACCGCGTCCGGCATGCGCCAGTCCGTGGCGTGGTGGGCACGGGAGGGGCCGTCGAAGGCGAGGTAGGCGCCCGCTTCGGCGGCCTGGCGGTGGACGGTCAGGTCGGGGTGGCGGTTGAGGTGACCCAGGATCACCTTGTGCGGCGGCACCGCCGAGTCGGCGCAGAGCAGGTCGAGTACGTCGAGCGGGGCCGTGCCCAGTTCCAGGTGCACGGCGATCGGGGCGCCCGTCGCGTGGTGCGCCTCGGCCGCCGCCGTCATGGTCCAGCGGGCGTGGGCGTCGAGCCCGTGGTAGCCGCCCGCGACCTTGATCAGCCCGGCGCGTACGCCCGACGTCCCCACCCCTTCGGTGAGTTCACGGACGAACAGCTCCGCGAGCCCGTGCGTCCGGAGCCGGTCCAGCGTCTTCGGGGGGTAGTGGACGGCCTGGTGCAGGCCCGTCGCGGCCACCACGTGCACCCCGGCGGCCCGGGCCAGTCCGGGCAGCCGTTCCGCCCGCCGCCCCATGCCGTGCGGTGTCCACTGGACGACGCTCCGGCCGCCGGCCGCGTGGAATGCCGCCAGTTCACCGGCGGCCGACGCGGGGGAGTCCAGCTCCTGCCCCGGCAGCCGGGGGCTGCGCAGGAACAGATGGTCGTGGGCGTCACAGACCCCGAGGTCCGCCGGGGGTATGTCACCGAGGACGGTGCGGACCGTGGCCGAGCCGGCGGCGGCCCTGCCGGGCGGCGTCACCACTGCCGTCCCCTCGGCAGCCCCTCCCGCTCCGGGGCCGAGACGTGCAGCACCTCGAAGACGTCCCCGGGGCCTTGCGGCGGCTCGTGCTCCCAGAGGGAGAAGCGCACGGCCTCCCAGGTCCGCGGGTCGACGGCCGCGAGGGCGCACACCGCGCCCTCCTCGCGGGTCGACCGCGCGGCCTCGCGGGCGAGTTCCTCCGCGAGCACCGGCAGCGGCGTTTCCGCGGGGACCGGTTCGCGACGGCGCAGCGCCGCCCTCGGCGGGGCCGCGCCGGTCACCGCGCCGGGCGACTCCTCGTACGCGAGAGTCGTCCAGTGCCGCACCACGGGCCGCCCGAAGTCGTCGGCGAGGCCCTGGAAGCCGGGGCCGCAGAGGAAGGAGTTCATGCCGTGGGCGGTGTTCCAGAGGTAGAACGGCGCGTACTGGTTGACGGGTGAGCCGTCCCTGCCGCGCTCGCGCATCAGGTACGCCTTGAAGCCGAGTCCGGAGAACGCGTCGAGCAGATGGCCCTTCGTCGCGACGCGGCGCCGGATGACGTCCATGTCGTAGTCGGCGGGCAGGGTGATGTCGTACTGCATGGCGTGCATCGTGTACTCCGTCGTTCGCCGGATCACTCGGCGGTGGCGGGGACGTCGCCGACCAGGGCGCCCCAGTCGGCGACCGTCCCGTCCGCCGCCGCCTCCACCGTGGCCAGGTGGGTCATGAAGGTGTGCGGCCCGGCGCCGTGCCAGTGGCTCTCACCGGGTTCGATCCAGACGGTGTCGCCCGCCCGGATGTGCTCGACGGGACCGCCCGCGCGCTGGACGCGGCCCTCTCCCTCGGTGACGTGCAGGACCTGGCCGTGCGGATGGGTGTGCCAGGCCGTACGGGCGCCGGGCGCGAAGTGGACGCTGAAGACACGCAGCCGTGACGGGGCTTCGGGTGCGGCGATCTCGTCGAGCCAGACGGCGCCGGTGAACTGCTCGGCGGGGCCCCGCACGCTCGCGGGCCTGCTTCGGGTGATGTGCAACGCGGAAGTCCTCACTGCGTGGTGGTGTCGTCGGGCCCGGCCGACGCGAGGAGGGCGAGCAGGCCGCGCACTCCCGCCTCGAACGCGGCCGGTGAGCCGGAGGCGCGCGCCAGGACATAGCCGCCCTGGACCGTGGCCACGATCAGCGACGCGGTCCGGTGCGGGTCGAGCGACGCCGCGAACTCGCCGCGCTCGCGCCCCTCCCGCACGATCCCGGCGAGCCGGTCGCGCAGCCAGTCGAGCGTCTCGGTCACGGGTGCGCGCAGCGTGTCGTCGGCGATGACGTCCGGGTCCATCGTGAGCCGCCCGACCGGGCAGCCCCGCAGCACGTCGCGCTCGCGCAGCAGATACGCCTCGACGCGCGCGTACGCGGGTCCGTCGCCGCCCAGCACGTCGTCGACCGTGCGGCGCAGCTCCTCGGCGGTGCGGCGGATCGCGGCGAGCGCCAGGTCGGGCTTGCCGGCGAAGTGGTGGTACATGCTGCCCTGGCCGGCGCCCGCGTGCTGCTGGATCGCCTTGGGGCTGGTCCCCACGTAACCGCGCTCCCACAGGAGTTCGCGGGTGGACTCGATCAGACGCTCGGGAGTGCTCATGGGGACACTGTACATACTAGTAGGTACAGAATCCATGGGGCGTGGGGAGCAGTCGCGCCGCCCCCGCGTACTCCCTCGGTGGCACGCGCGGTGCCGCCGGCCGTGCGACGACGCGGCATGCCGTGCGGGGTGAGTCTCGACGAGTCATCCGAGATGCCCACCGAGGAGCTGACTTCCCCTGCGGACCCGGGCGCACTGGGACGGCGGGCCCGGCGGCGGGAGCCTCGGCGGGGCCGCGCCCGGCGCGGGGCGCGGCGCGCATGGACGTGCTGCGCGCCATCGCCACCGAGTGACCCCACCGGCGTACGCGCGACGGCGCACGCTCGGCGCGGGACGCGAGCGGGGGACGATCACCGCCCGGTCAGCCGGCGACGGCCGACCGGGCGGGGGTCTTCTCGGGCATCCCGAACACGGGACGCAAGGGGACGGTCACCGAGGGCTCGGGGGCGGGGAGCGTGAACCACACGACTTTTCCCGAATCCCCGTGGGGGCGCACGCCCCAGCTCTCGCTCACGGCCGCCACCAGCGCGAGGCCCCGGCCACTGGTCTCCGTCGGCTCCGCCTCGTGGATCACGGGCAGCCGGGGGTCGTGGTCGTGGACGGAGACGGTGAGCCGTTCGAGGAGCAGCTCGATCTCCACGGTGCACCCCTTGTCCGGTTCGGCGTGCCGATGGACGTTGGTCAGCAGCTCGGTGACGCCGAGTGCGGCCTGGTCTATCAAGGGGTCGAGACGCCAGTACCGCAACTGCGCGGAGATGATTCTGCGGACCTGGCGGATCCGCGACGGCAGGGCCTGAAGCTCCACCGTGCAATGCCTGCTTGGTTTGCTGATCACGGCTGCGACTCCCCGAATTGAGGTCCGGAAGAAGGCGTCGTTCGGATCCAGCAGGTGGCCGCTTGGTCTGCCGCCTACTGCGTGCCGGCGGCGGGCTGGTTCGCAGCGTCATCGCCGGTAAACCCAGAGTGATGTGAGACCAGAGTGGCCCAGGGGGAACGGGCGTGCAACTCGCGTGGCGCGGATGGCCCCGCTCGGCCCGGCGGCGGCCCGTTCAGTCCCGTGCGCGACGCCCCGCGGCGCCCCGCACCGCCTCGATGAACCTGCGCACGGTGGGGGGCCCGGCCTGCCCGGGAGCCGGTTCGCGCTCGCCGAGCGTGAGCCGGTAGCGCGTGCCGTTCACCTCGGCCAGGGCGTGGTCCTCCGGGGCGAACCAGGGTTTGCCCGCGCGCACGGCCTGCACCGGAGCGCTGTCGATCTCCGTGCCGTAACTGGTGAGCAACTCCAGCCTGCCGTCGGCGATCCGGACCTGTCCGGCGCGGGTGAGGGAGCGCAGGCGCCGGCCGATCCGCACACCCGTCGCCGTGAACTCCGGCTCCGCCATGACTTCCGCCCCCTTGTGCGCTTCGGTGACATCGCTCGGCCCGGGACGGCGTCCCGTGCTCCGTAGTGGACCATGTCCCGTGACGTGCAGTCTGCCCCTCGTGGGCGTCGAGCACCAGTGCTCATGGGAGACGTCGGGAAGTGCCGCCGACCGGGTGTCCCCGCCGCCCGTCGGGCCCGCCGCGGCCGACTGCGCCAGCAGTGCCTTTGAGGTGGTCAAAGGTGTGTTTATGCAGGTGAGAAGCGTGCGAGGGGTGTTTAAGATCGAGGGGTACGGCCGCGTCGAATCGCGTCCGGCACGACGCGAAGGAGCCCCGCGGTGGACACCCCACAGCCCATTCGAGCCGACGGGCCGATGCCGACGCTCGACGTCGACCACAGCGACGCGGAGTACCGCGCCTGGCTGAAAGAAGCCGTCCGAAAGGTCCAGGCGGACGCCAACCGCTCGGCCGACACCCACCTGCTGCGCTTCCCGCTGCCCGAGCGGTGGGGCATCGACCTGTACCTCAAGGACGAATCCACGCACCCGACCGGCAGCCTCAAGCACCGCCTGGCGCGCTCGCTCTTCCTCTATGGCCTCTGCAACGGCTGGATCAGGCCCGGCCGCCCGGTCATCGAGGCGTCCAGCGGCTCGACAGCCGTCTCCGAGGCGTACTTCGCGAAGCTCGTCGGGGTGCCCTTCATCGCCGTGATGCCGCGCACGACCAGTGCCGAGAAGTGCCGCCTGATCGAGTTCCACGGCGGCCGGTGTCACTTCGTCGACGACCCGCGCACGATGTACGCCGAGTCGGCGGCCCTCGCCGTCGAGACCGGCGGCCACTACATGGACCAGTTCACCTACGCGGAACGCGCCACCGACTGGCGCGGCAACAACAACATCGCCGAATCGATCTACCAGCAGCTCCGCCTCGAACGCTACCCGGAGCCCGCCTGGATCGTCGCCACGGCGGGCACCGGCGGCACCTCGGCGACGCTGGCGCGCTACGTCCACTACATGCAGCACGACACCCGCATCTGCGTCGCCGACCCGGAGAACTCCTGCTTCTTCGACGGCTGGACGAAGAACGACCCCGACGCGACGAGCGACTGCGGCTCCCGCATCGAGGGCATCGGACGGCCCCGCATGGAGCCCAGCTTCGTGCCCGGCGCGATCGACCGCATGATGAAGGTCCCGGACGCGGCGTCCGTCGCGGCGGTGCGCGCCCTGGAGCGCGCCATCGGCCGCAAGGCGGGCGGCTCGACCGGCACCGGCCTGTGGAGCGCCCTGAAGATCGTCGCCGAGATGGTCGACGTGGGCCGCCAGGGCAGTGTGGTGACGCTGATCTGCGACCCGGGCGACCGCTACCTGGACAAGTACTACTCCGACGCCTGGCTGGCCGAACAGGGCCTGGACATCGCTCCGTACACGGCGGCGATCGAGACGCTGCTGGCCACGGGGGAGTGGCGGTAGCCCTTCCCTAGCCGGGGTCCCGTTCCACGGCGGTGAGCCGCCGGTCGAGGCGCGTCACGGCGTCGCGGAAGGCGCGGCCGACGCCCGCGCGGCCCACCCGCAGCAGCAGGCGGAACGGGACGGGGCCGTCCGCCGCGACGGTCCACCGCACGCGCGTGCCGGTCCCCGCGGGGCTGAGCCGCCACTCCTCCAGGAGGGCGCGGGGGCCCGGCGCGTTCGTCTCGTCGACGCGGTAGGCGTAGCGGTGCGGGGCCTCGGCCGCGAGGACCGTCTCCCGGAAGCGGGTGCCGCCCCTGAGCCGCACCTCACGGCCCCTGCCGTCGCCGGCCGGGCGGCACGAGGCGACCGCGGTGAACCACCTCGGCCAGCCGGTGGTCTCCTCGGCGAGCGCACGGTAGACCGCCTCCGGCGCCGCGGCCATCTCGCGCGTGAAGACCAGGCGCAGCGGTGCGGATGCGGTGAAGTCGAGCGTCACGGGCTGCAGTCGGCGTGCCATCGAACACGGCCCCCAGGGAAACGGGCGGTTGACCGGGCACGATCAACCATATCCGGCGGGCCGTCAGTTGTCTGCGGGCTCGTCCGCCGCCTCGGGCTCACCCGTGACCACGAGCCTGCGAAGGTGCTCGGAGACCTCCGCGCGCGCCTCCGCCGACAGCCCCGCGTCCGTCACCAACGTGTCGACCTGCGAGAGCGCGGCGAACGAACTGAGCCCCACCGTCCCCCACTTGGTGTGGTCCGCCACCACGATCACCCGCCGCGCGGACCGCACGAGGCGCCGGTTGGTCTCCGCCTCCGCCAGGTTCGGCGTCGACAGGCCCGCCTCCGCCGATATGCCGTGCACCCCGAGGAAGAGCACGTCGAAGTGGAGCGCCCCGATCGCCTGGTCCGCGACCGGACCGACCAGCGAGTCCGAGGGCGTGCGCACCCCGCCGGTCAGCACCACCGTGGCCGCGCCCTGCCGCTGCCCCGAGCTGCGCTGGGCGGAGTGGAAGACATCCGCGACCCGCACGGAGTTGGTCACCACGGTCAGATCGGGCACGTCGAGGAGGTGGTGCGCCAGCGCGTACGTCGTCGTGCCGCCGGACAGCGCGATCGCCGAACCGGGCGCCACCAGGGACGCCGCCGTCCGCGCGATGTCCTCCTTGGCGCTCAGCTCCAGACCCGACTTCGCCTCGAACCCCGGCTCGTGCGTGCTCGCCTCGACGACCGGCACCGCGCCGCCGTGGACCTTCTCCAGGACGCCCTGCCGGGACAGCGCGTCCAGGTCGCGGCGGACCGTCATGTCCGAGACGCCGAGCTTGCGGGTCAGTTCATTGACGCGGACACCGCCCCTGCGGCGCACCTCGTCGAGGATCAGGGCACGGCGCTGCTCGGCGAGGAGGTTCTGGTTCTCACTCACGCCAGGCCCCGGCCCTTCTGCATCATCACACCCGCCGCGCCCCCGCGGCGCGCTGCGCCTCATCCTCGCACGCCCCTCGGACAGCCGGGCCACGTGGTTCCCCGCCGCCCGTTCGGGGGAGATTCAGTGACGGAGGGTGCGCACCGGCCCCTGAGCCGAGATCCTTGCCCCCTCACCACGCACTTCTCGGGGGACACGGAACAGTGGAACGTGCGACGAAGGACGAGACCGCCCTGGAACTCCTGGTGCACGGGGTCGGCGGCACCACACCGGAGGACATGCTCGGCGATCCGCGCACCGTGCGGATCACCGGCGACGACACGGCGGCCGTCTTCCGGCGCGCCGAGGACGCGGACGCCGAGCGGCGCCCCGACGACTACCGCGGCAAACCGGTGCCCGAGGCGTACGTGTGGTGCAACCTCACCTCCGGCAACGGCTCCCGCGCCCTGTGGCTCCTGCTGCTGCCCTTCATGGTGGTCAACCTCGCCCACTGGATGCGGCCCACCTCACGCCGCCGCCGGCGGCTCGTGCGCGCCTACGGCCTCCTGGTGCGGCTGATCGGCCTCACCCTCACCGTGCTCCTGACCGCCGCCGCCTGCGAGGTCGCCCTCGACCTCACCGCCTGGCAGTGCGCGGGCACCCCCGACTGCTCCGCCGACCGCGCCTGGCTCGGCTTCCTCGCGACGGACGAGGCGGGGAACGGCGGCTGGTGGTCGCAGCCCGGCCGCAGGCTCGGCCTCGCCGCCCTGGCGCCCGCCGCGCTCACCGGCCTGCTCTGGTACCTCTCCCGCCGCACCTGGAGCGCCTACGAGTCCCAGCAGCCGCTGCCCCACCATCCCGACCCGGAGGAGGAGACGCACCGCTCCGCGCTCGCCAGGCCCGGCTTCTGGTACGGCCGCCGCCTCGTCGCCCGCCTCCGCGCCGCCCACACCGCCGCCGGGCTGCTCACCGTCGCCGCCGCCGTCGGCGCCGCGGCCGCGCGGCACGACCGCCGCCCCGGCGGCCCCGCCCTGCTCGACGCCCTCGGCTGGACCCTGGAGGCCGCGCTCGCCGCGGGCGGCGTCGTCATCGTGTGGGTGGTGTGCCGCAGGGGGCGCAGCGAGAACCGCCTCGACCGCAGGCTCGACAAGGCCCTGGTCCGGCGCCTTCCGCAGGCCGCGCTCGCCGTGCTCGTCCTCACCCTGCTCTACGCGGGCGTCTCGCGCCCCGGCTGGCAGTCCGCGGGCAGGCTGCCGGGCGACGCCACCTTCGGCGGGATCGCGCTCGTCCAGGGGCTCCTCGTCATCGGCCTCGCGGCGGTCGCACACGCCCTGTACCGCTCGTCGCCGGCCCCCCGCACCGCCCTGCGCGGCCTGGCGGGACCCGCGGTCGCCATGCTGTCCTGCGCGCTCGGCGGGGTGATGTCCGGCGGCGGCGCCCAGCGCGTGGCCGACTGGCTCGACGGCGCCCACGGCTCGATAGCGGGACCGCCCGTCCTGCTCACCTGGCAGGCGTCCGTGATCCCGCCGCTGCTCGTCGTCGTCGCGCTGCTCTGCGCCTGGCTCGGCGCGCGCACCGTCCGCATCAAGCGCCGCGAGCGGGCACAGGTCCCGCTCGACTACCCCGGCGAGCCCAGGGACCCCGAGCGCACGCGCCGCATCGCCGCGACACGCGCCCGTGCCTCCCTCACCGACCGCGCGCCGCGCATCGTCGGCACCGTCTCCGCCGTGACCCTGCTGCTCGGCGCGGGCGCCCTCGTCGGCGCCTGGCTGACCGGAAAAGTGCCCGCCAGGGCCGCCCAAGGGACGCCCGACGTCGTGGAGGGCGCGGCGGAGACCGCGCAGGCGCTCGGGTCCTGGCTGATCGGCTTCGGCTTCATACTGTTCGTCACCTGGGGCCGCCGCGCCTACAAGGACCCGTCCGCCCGCCGCACCATCGGCATCCTCTGGGACGTCGGCACCTTCTGGCCCCGGGCCGCCCACCCCTTCGCCCCGCCCTGCTACGCCGAGCGCGCGGTCCCCGACCTGACCTGGCGCATGGCGGCCTGGACGCGCGCGACCAGCGCCACGGGCGGCCGCCTCGTCATCTCCGGGCACTCACAGGGCAGCGTCCTCGCCGCGGCGGCCGCCTGGCAGCTGCGGCCCTCCGTGCGCAAGCGCGTCGCCCTGCTGACCTACGGCTCACCCCTGGAGCGCCTCTACGGCCGCTGGTTCCCCGCCCACTTCGGCCCGGCGGCCCTGTCGTCCCTGCACCGCGAGGTCGACTGCTGGCGCAACCTGCACCGCGCCACCGACCCGATCGGCGGCCCCATCGGCCTGCACGGCGACTGCGGCCCCCAGGTCGACCGCGCGGCCCTCAAGGACCCCCTGGCCTACGGTCGCACGGAGGCCCACCCGCTCCCGGCGCCGATCCTCGGCCACGGCGGCTACCAGAACGACCCCGCCTTCGCCGAGGAGCGCGCACGGCTCCTCGCGCGCCTGAAGGCGGCCGTGCCCTCGCCGCGGCCCGCGGCCGGCGAAGCGGTCACACCAGCTCCGGCAGATCCTCCGGATACAGCAGGGTGAGCTCGTCGGTGCTCGGATCGGGCAGCTGGGCGACGCGGCCCGCGTGCCGCTCCACCATCGCCTCGAAGGTCTGCCGCGCGGTGCGGCCGTTGCCGAACGCGGGACCCTTCGGCAGCGCCGTGAAGTACTTCAGGAGTGCTTCGGCGGTGCCCGCGCCCAGCCGGTACTCGTGCTCCTCCGCCTGCTGCTCCACGATCCGGAGCAGCTCCTCGGGCGCGTAGTCGCCGAAGGTGATGGTGCGGGAGAAACGGGACGCGACACCGGGGTTGACGGTGAGGAAGCGCCGCATCTCCGCGGTGTAACCGGCGACGATCACGACGACGGCCTCGCGGTGGTCCTCCATCAGCTTCACGAGCGTGTCGATGGCCTCGCGGCCGAAGTCGCGCCCGGAGTCCTCGGGGGAGAGCGCGTACGCCTCGTCGATGAACAGCACACCGCCGCGCGCCCGCTCGAAGGCCTCCTGGGTGCGGATCGCCGTCGAACCGATGTGCTCGCCGACCAGGTCGACGCGGGAGACCTCGACGAGGTGGCCGCTCTCCAGGACGCCGAGCGAGGCGAGGATCTCGCCGTAGAGCCGGGCGACGGTCGTCTTGCCCGTGCCGGGGGAGCCGGTGAAGACCAGGTGGCGGCGGACGGACGCGGCCTTCAGCCCGGCCAGCTGCCTGCGGCGGCCCACCTCGATCATGTCGGTGAGCGCCCGCACCTCGCGCTTGACGCTGTCGAGGCCGACCAGGGCGTCCAGTTCGCCGAGCACCTCCTTCGAGGCGCGGACGGTCTGCTCGGACGCCGCGGGAGGCGCCGCCTGCTGGACGGGGACGGAGCCGAGCAGTCCCACCGTCTGCGTGGCCGTCTGCACGGCGGGCGTCTCCGGCGCCGGAGACGTGGCGGTGGGCGTGCGCAGCCCCCCGCTCTCATCGCTCGCGCAGTCCTCGACGAGCGGGCCCTCCTCGGAGAACTCGAAGCCGCCGCGCGCGCACCGCTCCGTACGGCACTTGCGCAGCGTCGCACGGCAGCCGTCGATGACGTGGAAGCCGTAGCCCCCGCTGCCGCTGACCCGGCAGCCCTGGAGGGTGCCCCGGCCGCCCGCCGACACATAGAAACCGGCCTCCGCGGGGGCGGTGACCGTGCAGCGCTCCACGGTGGGGTCGGCCCCCTTGGTGATGATCACGCCGGTCTGGACGCCGTCGACCGTGCAGTTCGCCAGCGTGCCGCCGCTGCCGTGGTCGCGGAACCACGCTCCCGTGGCGGCCTCGCGGATACGGCAGTCGTCCAGCTCCGCGGTCGCGCCGTCGCTCACCGACACCGCCGTGTTGCGCACCTGGCTGATGTCGCTGTCGACGACGTCCGCGCGGGAGCCGCGGTCCAGGACGAACAGCGCGTCCGGCACGTCGTGCACCCGGCAGGACTCCAGGACGGCGGTCGCGCCGTCGCTGACCCAGACCGCCGGATAGTCGCCCGTGCTGTCGTGGATCTCGCACTGGTTGGCGTCCACGCGCGTGCCGGGGTCCCACACCGAAAGACCGTTGCGCCCGAACCGGCTCACCGTGGAGCGGGTCAGCGTCAGCACGGAGCGCGAGCGCAGATCGATCGCGTTCTCCGGGATGTCGTGGATGCGGCAGTCGGCGAGGGTCAGCACGGCGTCCGTGTCGAGCGTGACGCCGTCGGACGTGGTGCGGTGCACGTCGCAGTCGGTCAGATGCGCGGCGGCCCGCGCGGTGACCTGCACGCCCGAGCCCTTGACCTCGTACACCTCGCAGCCGATCGCCTCAAGGCCGCTGTTCTCGCCCGTCACCGAGAGCCCGGCGCCCGAGGCGTGGTGCACCCGGCAGCGCTCCAGGCGCGGGTGCCCGCCGCCGCGCACCGCCACGCCGGACTGGCCCGCCGCGACGATCTCGCACTCCTCGAAGACACCGCCGCCGTCGTCGAGCACGGCGATGCCGATGCCGCCGGGATTGTCGACCGTGCAGCGGCGCACCGTCGGGCGGGCGCCGCCGCGCACCTCGATGCCGGCGGCGGAGCGGGTCACGACGCGGATGCCGGTCAGCTCGGGAGCGCCGTCCTCGACGAGCAGCGCGGGCGCGGAGGAGTCCTGCCCCTCGATGTGCAGGTCCTGCACGGTCGCGGAGGCCCGGACCGTGAGCGGCACTCCGTCGGGCGGCGCGATGCGCACGGAACCGGGCGTGCTCTCCGGGCCGCGCAGGGTCACCGCGCGCTGGACCACGAGGTTCTCGCGGTAGGTGCCCGCGGCGACGGTCAGTATGTCCCCGTCGCCCGCGGCCTCCAAGGCAGCGGCGAGCGAGGCGTATTCGCCGGTGCGGCGCCGCCACCGCGACGTGCCGGTGTGCGTCACCTGGACCGTGCCCTGTGCCATGGAGTTGCTCTGCCCCCACCTCGTCGTACGCGGGATCCTGCGTCGATGTGCCGTGCCGATGTGCCGTCTCGATGCGCAAGGAGCCGAAGGGATCGGCCGGTCCACCGTAGCGCGCGTGGGCAGGGGCAGTTGACCCGAACGGCAGGCTCTCACCTGCGCGGGCCGCCCGCGTGGCCGTTCAGGAGCCGGCGCCGGTCCTGCCCCAGTCGGGTCCCGCCCTGCCCCATGCCTGGTCCCAACGGGCATAACGCCCCTGCGCGATGCGCCACAGGACGAATCTGCGGGTGCCCTCTATGAGCCCGACGCTAGCCGAGGCCGCGCCGAAGCCCGCGAGCACCGCGTGGGTGTTCGCGGTCGCGGTGTCCAGCGGGCGTCCGACCACCCGGCCGCGCTCGTCGGTCCAGAGCCTGAAGTGAGCGCCGGGGGCCGGGGCGTCGAGGTCGGATGCGACGACGCCCGAGCGTTCGGCGCCGTCAGGGCCCGTCCAGCGCGCGAGGACGCGGCTGTGGGCGTCGCGGGCCGATGAGGTCTCGGGGTCGGGGTCGAGCGGGGGAGCGGAGAGTTTGCGCACGACCGTGCCGACGACGGGGTGGCGGGCCTCGTGCTGCTCGCGCACCGAGGCGAGGAGGGCGTCCCGCGTCAGCTCCGTGGTGACGACGCCGACGACGGGGGCGGCGACCAGGATCAGCGCCAGGGCGGCCAGGGCCACCCAGGACTCCAGGAGGTCGGTCCCGCGGCGCAGCGGATTGTGCCGCCAACGCCAGAGCCCGACGATCGCTCGCACAGCCCCGCACCCCCTCACGCGTCCGTCCTTACCAGTGACGGCACGGCCCACGCGCGGCCGGCGCGAGAAAAGAGAGCGGCATCACCTCCGCGAAGCCGACCCGCGAAGGTCGTCCCTTCACGTCCACGGCCTCCGCGCGGCTGCTCTCCGGCTCCGCGGCCACCTGCTCCCACATCCGTGCCCGGTCGGCGGGTTCCCCGCCGGGCCACGGTCATTCGAGGATGTCGAACCGGTCCCCGACGCGGATGCGCCCCGTCGATTCCGGCACCAGATTCTGCCCGAAGACGAGCTGGTCGCCGAAACGGCGGTGATGGGCGAGCGTGCGCAGCGGTTCCTTGCCGCGTTCCCCGGTGTTCTGGTCGGTGGTCGTCACGACGCACCGCCCGCACTTCTTCACGACACGGAAGACGACACCGCCGATCGCGACGCGCTTCCAGTCGTCCTCGGCCCAGGGCGGGGTGCCGTCCACGACGACGTTGGGCCGGAAGCGGTTCATCGGCAGGGGGCCCTCGTCGGCGTGATCCCCCTGGGCGATCAGCGAATTGAGGGCGTCGAGCGAGGAGGCCGCGGTGAGCAGCAGCGGGAAGCCGTCCGCGAAGCTGACCGTCTCGCCGTCCCCGCCGTACGCCGGGTCGATCGGGCGGCGCGTGGCGGGGGCGTCGAGGTGGACGAGCCGCACGTCCATGCCGAGGTGGGCGCTGAACCAGGCGTGCGCCGCGGCGTCGGCGGGCACCGCGTCGACCTCGTCCCGCCCGATCTCCACCCGCACCGTCACGTGCGGCTCGGGCGCCGCCGCCGTCAGCGTCCTGCGGCCGGGCGCGGACACGCGGACACCGCCGCCGGGCAGAGGCTCGGCGGCGACCAGCGCCATGCGCGGATACGGCCGCTGGGACACGAACCGCCCGTCACCGTCGACCAGCATCCAGCGGTGGTCCCCCGCGAGCCCCCAGGGCTCCACGACGGCCTCACGCTGCGCGTGCCCCTGGGCCGCCTTCAGCGGGTGGACGTGGATCGACCGCAAGGCTGGATTCGACATGCGGACATCCTGCCAGCAGCCACTGACAGCGATGTCCGCGGTCGCTCAGTACCCCCGATAGGGGCGGTTGTACGGATCCTCGTACGGAGCGGGGGCGGGGCGGGGCGCCGCGGGGCGCATCGCCTCGTACCCCGTGCCGGGGGCGGGGCGCTGCTGCTGGGCGCCCGGATAGCCGCGCGGGGCGGCGGCCTGCTGCGGGATGTACGGCGCCGGGGCCTGTTGCAGCGGTGCGGGCTGCTGGGCCTGCGGGTAGCCGTACCCGGTGTTCTGGTGGTGGGAAGGGGCCGCCGGGAGGGCGGGCAACGCGGCCGGGAGCGCGGGCAGATGGCTGTGGCTGCCCGTGTCGTACGCGGAGGGGACCCGGATCGGGGCGATCTGAGGAGTGCCCCGCTCTGCGACGAGGGAGTCGTAGATCGGAGTGTCCGGGAAGGACGGCGCGGAGTAGTAACCGCCGCCATAGGTGGAGCGGGGGGAGGTCATGCTTCATAAGTTAAGCCCTTGATGTGCTGGTTGGGGAGACCGATAAGAGGGTTGTTTTCCGTGTCGGCAGTGGCGACGGACCCCCAATACGAGCGAACTTGGCAAAATCGGTCGCCAGATGACGTAGTGATCATGTAAAAGCCGAGCTCTCGACGGGTTACCCGCGGTCGGTCCCGCGGGGGCGGAAGTGGCGCGTGACGCGGTCGTGGGCCTGCCGGGCTCCGGGTAATAGGTTGGCCGGGAACGGAACCGGCGGCCCTGCCGGACGCGGCCAACTTGCGATGGGGGCGGACATGACCATGCCTAAAGGATCGAACGTTCCCGTGCCGGCGCCGGCCGTGCGGATCGAAATGGGGTGGGGTTCCGGCGCCGGGGTGCCCGACGCCGACGCGTCCGCGCTGCTGCTGGCGTCCTCCGGCAAGGTGCGCTCCGACGCCGACTTCGTCTTCTACAACCAGCCCGGCCACTCCTCCGGAGCCGTGCGGCACGAGGGCAAGCAGCGCTCCGGCACGGGCGTGACCGATGTCCTGAGCGTCGACCTCGCGCGCGTGGAGCCCGCCGTGGAGCGGGTGGTGCTCGCCGCCTCGGCCGACGGCGGCACGTTCGGGCAGGTGCCCGGCCTGTACGTCCGGGTCGTCGACGCGGCGGACGGCGCGGAGATCGCCCGCTACGACAGCGCGGACGCCACCGTGGAGACGGCCTTCGTCCTCGGCGAGCTCTACCGGCGCCAGGGCGCGTGGAAGTTCCGTGCCGTGGGCCAGGGGTACGGCAGCGGACTCGAAGGCCTCGCCGAGGACTACGGCATCACGGTGGATGAGCCCCAGCAGGCCGTGCCCGCCGCGCAGACCCCTCCCGCGCCCCCGTCGCCCGCTCCCGCCGCCGCACCGGCCGCGCCGCCGGCAGCCACGCCCGCCCCCGCCGCCGCGCAGACCCCGCCGCCCGCCGCCCCCGTCCGCCTCACCAAGGTGACGCTGACCAAGGACGCCCCGTCGGTCTCCCTGACGAAGCAGGGCGGCACGTCCGGCGCCATGCGCGTGAACCTCAACTGGCAGGTGCACAAGCAGTTCAAGGGATGGGGCGCGAAGCTCGGCCGGGCCATCGCCATGCACGCCGACCTGGACCTGGACCTCTGCGCGCTCTACGAACTCGCCGACGGCCGCAAGGGCGTCGTCCAGGCGCTCGGCAACGCCTTCGGGGCGCTGCACCAGCCCCCGTACATGCTCCTCGACGGCGACGACCGCACCGGGGCCGTCGCGTCGGGCGAGAACCTCACCATCAACCTCGACCACATCAAGGACTTCCGCCGCATCGTCATCTTCGTGACCATCTACGAGGGCGCGCGCAGCTTCGCCGACCTCAACGCCACGGTCACCCTCCAGCCGCAGCACGGGGCCCCGGTGGACTTCTCCCTCGACGAGTGCACGGTGCCCTCGACGGTGTGCGCCCTCGCCCTGCTCACCAACACCGGCGGCGACCTCGTCGTCCAGCGCGAGGCCCAGTACCTCGTGCCCGAGCGCGGCGTGAGCCCGCAGCGCACCATCGACCGCGCCTACGGCTGGGGCATGAACTGGACGCCGGGCAGGAAGTGAGCGCCCGCCACAAGGCCCCGGCCGCTCAGCGCTGCTCGGGAGCGGGTTCGGGGCGCGCGTACGTACGGCCCTTCCAGGCCGCGCCGCGCCCCCGGTAGTGCAGCACCGCCGAGTCCACGGTCATCAGCAGGTACAGGAAGGCGGTCAGGGGCAGCGTCAGGGCGAGCCACGGCGGCTGCCGGTAGTAGCGGAGCATCGGCAGATAGGTCACGGTCATCACCAGCCACGCCGGGCCGCCGGCCACCGCGCACGGCACGTCCCCGGCGGCCAGGCCCATGACCAGGGCGAGCGGCGGCGCGAGGTAGACCAGGGCCAGGCCCGCCACGGTGCCGAGGAGCAGCGGCGGACTGTGCCGCAGTTGCGCGTACGCGCTCCGCGACACCATGCGCCACAGATCGGCGAGGCGGGGGTAGGGGCGCACGCTGTCGACGCGGTCGGCGAGCCCCAGCCAGATGTGGCCCCCCGAGCGGCGCACCGCCCGCGCGAGCGCCACGTCGTCGATCACCGCGTGCCGGATGGCGTCGGGAACCCCCGCCCGCTCGGCGGCGTCCGCGCGCAGCAGGACGCAGCCGCCCGCCGCCGCGGACGTGCGCGCCCCCCTGCGGCCGATCCGGCGGAAGGGGTAGAGCTGCGCGAAGAAGTAGACGAACGCCGGGACCACCAGGCGCTCCCAGGCGCAGGCCACCCGCAGCCGCGCCATGAGCGAGACCAGGTCGAAACCGCCCCCGTGCGCGGCGGCCACCAGCTCCCGCAGGGAATCCGGGCCGTGCGCGATGTCCGCGTCCGTCAGGAGCAGGTACTCCGGATCGCGGGCGCGGGCCAGGGCGATGCCGTGGCGTACGGCCCAGAGCTTGCCGGTCCACCCGGCGGGCGGCTCGCCGGGGGAGGCGACGGTCAGCGGCAGACCGCCGTGCCGCCCGGCCAGGTCCCTGGCCAGGCCGCCCGTGCCGTCGGTGCTGCCGTCGTCGACGAGGACGACCTCCGCCCGTCCGGGATAGTCCTGCGCGAGCAGCGACGGCAGGCTCTCGGGCAGGACGTCCGCCTCGTCGCGCGCGGGCACGACGACGCAGACCGACGGCCACGCTGCGGGCTCCCGCCGGGGCGGCAGACGCACGTCCGTCCGCCAGAAGAAGCCCTGGCCCAACAGCAGCCACAGCCATGCGGCAAGCGATCCGGCGGCGATCCACGCGAGGGCGCTCATCCGTCGAAGTCTGCCCCACGGAAGGGGCCCTGGGAGGGCCATCGACTATGGTGACCGGGTGAAGATCGCGCTCATGGACTCCGGAATCGGACTGCTCGCCGCGGCGGCCGCGGTGCGGCGCCTGCGGCCCGACGCCGATCTCGTGCTCTCCTCGGACCCCGACGGCATGCCGTGGGGACCGCGCACCCCGCAGGACCTCACCGGGCACGCCCTCGCGGTCGCCGACGCCGCGGCCGCGCACCGTCCCGACGCGCTGATCGTGGCCTGCAACACCGCGTCCGTGCACGCGCTGCCCGCGCTGCGGGCCCGCCTGGAGCCGGGCATCCCGGTGATCGGCACGGTCCCGGCGATCAAGCCCGCCGCCGCGGGGGGCGGCCGGGTCGCCATCTGGGCCACGCCCGCCACCACCGGCAGCCCGTACCAGCGCGACCTCATCGAGCGGTTCGCGCGGGACGCCGACGTCACCGAGGTGCCCTGCCCGGGTCTCGCCGACGCCGTGCAGTACGCGGACGAGCAGGCCATCGACGAGACGATCGCCGCCGCCGCCGCCCTCACCCCGCCCGGCGTCAGGGCCGTCGTCCTGGGCTGCACCCATTACGAACTGGTCGCGGAGCGCATCCGCGGCGCCGTCCAGCGGCCCGGCCGGCCGCCCCTCGTCCTGCACGGCTCCGCCGGCGCGGTCGCCGCCCAGGCCCTGCGCAGGATCGGCGAGCTCCCGGGGAGCGACCCCGCCGAGGCGGCGCCCACGCTCACCGTCCTGCTCAGCGGGCGCGAGGAACGGCTGCCCGCGGCGGCGCTCGCGTACGCCGAGGGACGCCTGCTCGCGACGGTCAGCCCCGCCCTCTGAGACGCCTCCGCAAGCGGTGGGCTCCCGGCCTCCGAGAGCGGTCCGGCGCTCACTCTCGGTGACGCGGTGGTGTCGCGGGGGAATCTGAGTAGTCTCGAAGACATGAAGGACCCAGCCGAAGAGGAGCGCGACGAGCGAGCCGGCTCCGGCAGCTCGCCCGCGGTGTGGACCGGCCGCGCGACCAACCGCGTGCAGTGGCTGCTCGCGTGCGGAGGCGCCGCCTGCCTGGCGCTCGGCATCGTCATCGCGGTTGAATCGATGTGGACCTCCGGCATCGCCGCCCTGGTCATGTCGGTGGTCGGCTGCATCGCCGCCGGGCTCCTGATCCTCTTCGGGACGCTCGCCTTCGTGCATGTCGCCGTGAAGGTCGACGACGACTGCCTGGAGGTGCGCTGCGGTCATCTGGGCCTGCCGCGCCGCCACATCCCGCTCTCCCATGTCGTCGGCGCCGACTTCGCGCCCGCCGTCACGCCACGGCAGTGGGGCGGCTGGGGCTACCGCTGGCTGCCCGAGAAGGGCACGGCCGTCGTCGTCCGGCGCGGCGAGGCACTGGTGCTCAGGCTGGGCGACGGCCACACGTTCACGGTGACCGTGGACGACGCCGAGTCGGCGGTGCGTGTCATCAGACAGCGGCTGCGGCGCCGGGGCACGATCCTCTGACCCTCCGCCCCCCTCTGGCGCCGGGAGGGGGGCGTCGCCACCCCCGCGGACCGCGCTGTCGACGCCCCGGTGACGCGCCGTACACTCCCGGAGTGACCGCCACCACCGCTCCCGTGGACGAGCCCGACCAGCTCGCTCCGCAGCCCGCCCAGGGCCCCCGTGCCCTGCGCGTCCTGCGCCGGCTCGCGCCCGCCGCCGCGGCAGCCCTCGCCGGAGTCCTGCTCTACGTCAGCTTCCCGCCCCGCACGCTCTGGTGGCTGGCGCTCCCGGCCTTCGCGGTCCTCGCCGGGTGTCTGCACGGCCGTACGTGGAAGGCGGGCCTCGGCCTCGGCTACCTCTTCGGCCTCGGCTTCCTGCTGCCCCTCCTCGTCTGGACCGGCGTCGAGGTCGGTCCGGGCCCGTGGCTGGCGCTCGCCGCCGTCGAGGCCGTCTTCGTGGCCCTGGTCGGCGCGGGCACGGCCCTGCTCTCGCGGCTGCCGGGATACCCGCTCTGGGCGGCGGCCCTGTGGATCGCGGGAGAGGCGGCACGCGCGCGCGTGCCCTTCAGCGGCTTCCCCTGGGGCAAGATCGCCTTCGGCCAGGCGGACGGCGTCTTCCTGCCGCTGGCCGCGCTCGGCGGCACACCCGTGCTCGGCTTCGCGGTCGTCCTGTGCGGCTACGGGCTGTACGAGACCGTCCGGCAGGTCCGCGCGGCCCGCTGCTCCGGCGAGGTCCGGCGCGGCGCCGCGGTCGCCGCCCTGCTCAGCGTGCTCGTCCCCGTCGGCGGCGCGTTCGCCGCGCGTCCGCTGGTCAGCAATGACGCGGAGGACGGCACCACCACCATCGCCGCGATCCAGGGCAACGTCCCGCGCGCGGGCCTCGGCTTCAACGCGCAGCGCCGCGCCGTCCTCGACCACCACGTACGCGAGACGGAACGCCTGGCCGCCGCGGTCAAGGCGGGCAAGGCCGAGCAGCCCGACCTCGTGCTGTGGCCGGAGAACTCCTCCGACATCGACCCCTTCACCAACCCCGACGCGCGCCACGAGATCGAGGACGCCGTCGAGGCCATCGGGGCGCCGGTCTCCGTGGGCGGCGTCGTCGAGACCAAGGGCGGCAAGCTCTACAACGAGCAGATCCTCTGGGACCCGCAGAAGGGCCCCACGGACACCTACGACAAGCGGCAGATCCGGCCCTTCGGCGAGTACATCCCGCTGCGCGGCCTCATCCGGGTGTTCAGCAGCGACGTCGACCGGGTCCGCCAGGACTTCAGCCGGGGCGACGAGCCCGGCGTGTTCACCATGGCCGGCGCCGAGGTGGGCCTCGCGACCTGCTACGAGGCCGCCTTCGACTGGGCGGTGCGCGACACCGTGACGCACGGCGCCCAGCTCATCTCGGTGCCCAGCAACAACGCCACGTTCGACCGCAGCGAGATGACCTACCAGCAGCTCGCCATGAGCCGCGTCCGCGCCGTCGAGCACAGCCGCGCCGTGGCCGTCCCCGTTACCAGCGGCGTCAGCGCCGTCATCATGCCGGACGGCGCCGTCAAGGCGAGGACGACCTGGTACACCGCCGACTCACTCGTCGAGGAGGTCCCGCTGCGCTCGTCCCGCACCCCGGCCACCCGCTTCGGCGTGCTCCCCGAGGGCGTCCTCGTGCTGATCGCCGCGGGCGGCCTCGGCTGCGCCGTGACCTCCGCCGCCCGGTCGAGGCGTGCCGCGCGGCGGTGATGTACGGGAGCGGCATGAGCGGCGCCCGTACGCCGTTAGGGTCTGAGCCATGGCTACTCCTGACTTCATCCGCGCCATCCGGGCCGACGCCGGCCAGCAGCTCCTGTGGCTCCCCGGCGTCACCGCCATCGTCTTCGACGACGAGGGCAGAGTGCTGCTGGGCCGGCGCTCGGACAACGGCAAGTGGTCCGTGATCGGCGGCATCCCGGAGCCCGGCGAGCAGCCGGCCGAGTGCGCGGTGCGCGAGGTGTACGAGGAGACGGCGGTGCACTGCGTGCCCGAGCGGGTGGTGCTCGTGCAGGCGCTCGAACCGGTCACCTACCCCAACGGCGACACCTGCCAGTACATGGACATCACCCTGCGCTGCCGCGCCGTCGGCGGCGAGGCCCGCGTGAACGACGACGAGTCCCTTGAGGTCGCCTGGTTCGACGTGGACGCGCTGCCCGCGCTGCACGAGTTCTCGCACTCCCGCATCAAGCAGGCGCTGGGGGACGGACCGACCTGGTTCGAACCCCCGAGCGACGAGGCGCTCAGCACCGGCTCGGCCCTCCGTTAGCCTGAGAGCACGATGAACCGTTTGAGCACGTCATGGGGCGCGTACGACCTCACCCGCTTCCCGGAGGACCCCCGGGACCAGTTGCGCGCCTGGTCGGCCGCCGACGCCTACCTCCTGCGGCATCTGGCCGGGGAGGAGGAGGCGGCGGCCGTCGGCCTCGATGGCGCCGTGGCCGTCGTCGGCGACCGCTGGGGGGCGCTGACCACCGTGCTCGCGGGGCACGCGCGCGCGGTGGTGCAGATCACCGACTCCTTCCTGGCCCAGCGGGCGACCCGCGCCAACCTGGCGCGGGCGGGTCTCGCCGAGGACGCGGCGCAACTCCTGACGACCCGCGACGCCCCGCCCCCGCGCGTCGACGTGCTCCTGGTACGTGTGCCCAAGAGCCTCGCCCTCCTGGAGGACCAGCTCCACCGGCTCGCGCCCGCCCTGCACGAGGGCACGGTCGTCGTCGGCGCCGGCATGGTCACCGAGATCCACACCTCGACCCTCGACCTCTTCGAGCGGATCGTCGGGCCGACCAGGACGTCACTGGCCCGGCAGAAGGCGCGGCTCATCTTCAGCACGCCCGACCCGTCCCGCGCGCCGGGGCCGAGCCCCTGGCCGCGTCGTCACGTCCTGGACGCCGACTCGGGGGCGGGCGCGGGCCTGACCGCCGTCAACCACGCCGGGATCTTCTGCGCCGACCGCCTCGACATCGGCACCCGGTTCCTCCTCAAGCACCTGCCGCGCGCCCGCGCCGGCGCCCACGTGGTGGACCTGGGCTGCGGCAACGGCGTGCTCGGCACCGCCGCCTCCGTCGCCGAGCCCGACGCGGCGGTCACCTTCGTCGACGAGTCGTTCCAGGCCGTGGCCTCCGCCGAGGCCACTTTCCGGGCGAACGCGGCCGAGGGCGCCACGGCGGAGTTCGTGGCGGGCGACGCCCTCGCGGCGGTACCGGCCGAGTCGGTGGACCTCGTCCTGAACAACCCGCCCTTCCACAGCCACCAGGCCACGACCGACGCGACCGCCCGGCGGATGTTCGGCGGGGCCCGTGCGGCCCTGCGGCCCGGCGGTGAGCTGTGGGTCATCGGCAACCGTCACCTCGGGTACCACATCAGGCTCCGCAAGCTCTTCGGCAACGCGGAGGTCGTCGCCAGCGACCCGAAGTTCGTGGTTCTCAGGGCCGTCAAGGGCTGCCGATAGGGCTGTTCAGCACTCGCGCCGCGGCCCGTGCGGTGGCAGCGTCGGGGGAGGAGCGGCCGGACGACCCGCGTGCGGTGGCGTCCGCCGTTCCGCACGGCCGCACCGGCGTGCCGCACACGGCCGCTCGGGCGACCGCCGCCCGGCACGACTGACCCGGCGCTGCCGTGGAACCCGGTACCGATCACGTACTCCCTGATCCGCCGCACACCCCCGACCTCCGGGAGGAGACCCCCATGGGGCCCTTGGCCAAGGAGAACCTGGCGGCACTCGACGCGCACTGGCGTGCCGCCAACTACCTGTCCGTCGGTCAGATCTACCTGATGAGCAACCCTCTGCTGTCCGAGCCGCTGCGGCCCGAGCACATCAAGCCGCGCCTTCTGGGCCACTGGGGCACCTCACCCGGGCTCAACCTCGTCCACACCCACCTCAACCGCGTCATCAGGGAGCGCGACCTGGCCGCCCTGTGCGTATGGGGCCCAGGACACGGCGGGCCCGCGGTCCTGGCCAACTCCTGGATCGAGGGCAGCTACACGCAGACCTATCCGGCCGTGAGCCGCGACGCGGAGGGCATGGAGCGGCTGTTCCGCCAGTTCTCCTTCCCCGGCGGTGTGCCCAGCCATGTGGCGCCCGAGACGCCGGGCTCGATCCACGAGGGCGGCGAGCTGGGCTACTCCCTGGCGCACGCCTACGGAGCCGCCTTCGACAACCCGGACCTCCTGGTGGCCTGTGTGATCGGCGACGGCGAGGCGGAGACCGGGCCGCTCGCCGGGTCCTGGCACTCCAACAAGTTCCTCGACCCCGTGCACGACGGCGCGGTCCTGCCGATCCTCCACCTCAACGGCTACAAGATCGCCAACCCGACGGTGCTCTCCCGGCTCCCCGACGCCGAGCTCGACTCCCTCCTCAAGGGCTACGGCCACGAGCCGCTGTACGTCGCGGGCGACGACCCGCTCTCCGTCCACCAGGCGATGGCCGAGGTGATGGACGAGGCCCTCGACCGGATCGCCTCGGTGCAGCGGGCCGCCCGCGGCGGCGGCACGCACAGCCGCCACCGCTGGCCCGTCATCGTCCTGCGCACGCCCAAGGGCTGGACGGGGCCCGGCTTCGTGGACGGCAAGCCCGTGGAGAACACCTGGCGGGCGCACCAGGTGCCGCTCTCCGGGGTCAGGGACAACCCCGAGCATCTGCGGCAGCTGGAGGAGTGGCTGCGCTCCTACCGCCCCGAGGAGCTGTTCGACGCCGACGGCGCGCCCACCGCGGACGTCCTCGCCTGCGTGCCCGAGGGGGAGCGCCGCCTCGGCGCCACCCGGCACGCCAACGGCGGTGTGCTCAGCCGTCCGCTGCCGCTGCCGCCGCTGGAGCGGTTCGCCGTCCCCGTCGACGGGCCCGGCGCCACCTTGCACGAGCCGACCCGGGTCGCGGGCGAACTGCTCGCCCAGGTCATGGCCGACACCGCGCGGCGCCGCGACTTCCGGGTGGTGGGCCCCGACGAGACCGAGTCCAACCGCCTCGGCGCGCTCTACGAGGCGACCGGCAAGGCCTGGCAGGACCGGACCCTGGACACCGACGAGCACCTGGCGCGCGACGGCCGGGTCATGGAGGTGCTGTCCGAGCACCTGTGCCAGGGCTGGCTGGAGGGCTACACGCTCACCGGGCGGCACGGCCTGTTCTCCTGCTACGAGGCGTTCGTCCACATCGTCGACTCGATGGTCAACCAGCACATCAAGTGGCTGAAGACCTCGCGCTCGCTGCCGTGGCGCGCGCCCGTGCCCTCCCTGAACTACCTGCTGACCTCGCACGTGTGGCGCCAGGACCACAACGGCTTCTCGCACCAGGACCCCGGGTTCGTCGACCATGTGCTCAACAAGAGCCCCGACGTCGTCCGCGTCTATCTGCCGCCGGACGCCAACACCCTGCTGTCCGTGACCGAACACGTCCTGGCCAGCCACGACTACGTCAACGTCGTCGTCGCGGGCAAGCAGCCCTGCTTCGACTGGCTCTCCCTGGAGGACGCGCGGGCGCACTGCGCGCGCGGCGCGGGCGTGTGGGAGTGGGCGGGCACGGACGACGGCACGCGTGACCCGGACGTGGTCCTGGCCTGCGCGGGTGACGTGCCCACCCAGGAGATCCTGGCCGCGGCGGGCCTGCTGCGGGAGCTGCTGCCCGATCTCGCGGTCCGCGTCGTCAACGTCGTCGACATCGCCCGCCTCATGCCCCGCGGCGAGCATCCGCACGGCATGGCGGACCCGGAGTTCGACGCGCTGTTCACCCCCGACCGGCCGGTGATCTTCGCCTACCACGGCTACCCGTGGCTGATCCACCGCCTGGCCTACCGCCGCACCGGCCACGCCAACCTGCACGTGCGCGGCTACAAGGAGGCCGGCACGACGACCACGCCGTTCGACATGGTCGTCCGCAACGACCTCGACCGGTACCGGCTCGTCATGGACGTCATCGACCGGGTGCCCGGCCTCGCCGTCCGCGCCACGGCCGTACGGCAGAAGATGGCGGACGCCCGCTCGCGCCACCACGACTGGATCCGCGAGCACGGCACCGACCTGCCCGAGGTGGCCGACTGGACCTGGCCGCACGCCACCGGCTGACCCTCGGCCCCGGCGGCACCTGCTCGACCTGGCGGCCGGCTCACGCCGCCTCCAGGTCGAGCAGGAGCCGCTTCGCCGCAAGGCCGCCCGCGTACCCGGTCAGGGTCCCGTCGGCGCCGATCACGCGGTGGCAGGGGCGCACGACGAGCAGCGGGTTGCGGCCGACGGCGGCGCCCAGGGCGCGGACCGCCATGCGGGACAGGCCGAGCCGCTCGGCGAGGGCGCCGTAGGTCGTCGTCGTGCCGTAGGGGATCGTCTCCAGGGCGTCCCAGACCCTGCGCCGGAACTCGGTGCCCTCCCCGGCCGCGTACTCGATCTCGAAGTGGGTGAGGCTCCCGGCGAAGTACGCGCGCAGTTGCCCGGTGATCGCGGCGAACGCCTCCGGGGCGTGGACCCAGCCCTCCTCGACGACGGCCGCGCCCTGCTGTCCCGGCAGGGAGAGCGAGGTCAGCGCGGTGCCGCCCTCGGCCGTGGCCGACTCCTCGCCCACCAGCAGCAGCTCGCCCAGCGGGCTGTCGATCGTCGTGCAGAGGGTCATCGGTCTCTCCTCGGTGTTCTGTGGCTCGTACTCCAGTCTGCGGCTCGCGCGAGGCCGCGGCTGGCGGGATTCGGACAGGGCGCTGACGCCCGCGACGCTGCCGGTGAGATACCGCTCACGCTTTATGCAACTAGTTGCACAGTGCTTCCGCCGTCGTCTACAACTGAACCCGTAGACACCGCGTACGGAGGGCCCGCATGAGCCGTTACCCGAACCTGCTGAACCCGCTCGACCTGGGCTTCACCAGGCTGCCCAACCGGGTCCTCATGGGCTCCATGCACGTGGGCCTCGAAGAGGCGCCGAACGGCTTCGAGCGGATGGCGGAGTTCTACGCGGCCCGCGCGCGCGGCGGCGTCGGCCTCATCGTCACCGGCGGCATCGCGCCGAACGACGCGGGACGCCCCTACGAGGGCGGCGCCAAGATGACCACCGAGGCGGAGGCCGGGCAGCACGCCGGCATCACCGCGGCCGTGCACGCCGCGGGCGGGAAGATCGCGATGCAGATCCTGCACTTCGGGCGCTACGCCTACCACAAGGACCTCGTCGCCCCCAGCGCCCTCCAGGCCCCCATCAGCCCCTTCGTGCCCCGCGAACTGACCGACGCCGAGGTCGAGGAGACCATCGAGGACTTCGTGCGCGCCGCCGAGCTGGCCAAGCTCGCCGGATACGACGGAGTCGAGGTCATGGGCTCCGAGGGCTATCTGATCAACGAGTTCATCGCGGCCCCCACCAACCGGCGCACCGACCGCTGGGGCGGCGCCTACGAGAACCGCGTCCGGTTCCCCGTCGAGATCGTCCGCCGCGTCCGCGAGCGCGTCGGCGCCGACTTCATCATCATCTACCGCCTCTCCATGCTGGACCTCGTGCCCGGCGGCTCCACCCTCGACGAGGTCGTCCACCTCGCCAAGGAGATCGAGGCCGCAGGCGCCACGATCATCAACACCGGCATCGGCTGGCACGAGGCCCGCATCCCCACCATCGCCACCTCCGTGCCGCGCGGCGCCTACACCTTCGTCACCAAGAAGGTCATGGGCGAGGTCTCCGTGCCGCTCGTCACCACCAACCGCATCAACACCCCCGAGATCGCCGAGCGGCTGCTCGCCGACGGCGCCGCCGACATGGTCTCGCTGGCCCGCCCGCTCCTCGCCGACCCCGACTTCGTCGCCAAGGCGAAGGCCGAGCAGCCCGACGCCATCAACACCTGCATCGGCTGCAACCAGGCCTGCCTGGACCACACCTTCAACCTCCAGATCACCTCCTGCCTGGTCAACCCGCGTGCCTGCCACGAGACCGAGCTGGTGCTCGCCCCGACCCGCACCAAGAAGAGCGTCGCGGTCGTCGGCGCCGGGCCCGCGGGGCTCGCCTTCGCCGTCTCCGCCGCCGAGCGCGGCCACGACGTCACGCTCTACGACGCGGCCCCCGAGATCGGCGGCCAGCTCAACGTCGCCCGCAGGGTCCCCGGCAAGGAGGAGTTCGACGAGACACTCCGCTACTTCCGCACCCAGCTCGACCTGCGGGGCGTCGACGTCCGGCTGAACACCGTCGTCACCGCCGACGAGCTGGCTGCGGCCCCGTACGACGAGGTGGTCGTCGCCACGGGCGTCACCCCCCGCGTCCCGGAGATCCCCGGCATCGACCACCCCAGCGTCGTCAGCTACCTCGACGTGCTGCGCGACGGGACGTCCGTGGGGGAGCGGGTCGCGATCGTCGGCGCGGGCGGCATCGGCTTCGACGTCGCCGAATACCTCACCGACGGCGGCGAGAAGGCGAGCCTGGACCCCGCGACGTACTTCCGCCAGTGGGGCGTGGACATGGACTACCGGGAGCGCGGCGGCCTGACCGAGCCCGAGCGGCCCGCCCCGCCGCGCACCGTCCACCTGCTCCAGCGCAAGACCTCCAAGGTCGGCAAAGGCCTCGGCAAGACCACCGGCTGGATCCACCGCACCGAGCTGCGCCACCGGGGCGTCGCGATGGTGGCCGGGGTGAGCTACGACCTCATCGACGACGCGGGACTGCACATCACCGTCGACGGCGTCTCCTCCGTCCTCCCGGTCGACACCGTCGTCCTGTGCGCCGGCCAGGAACCGCGCCGCGGCCTCTACGAGGAGCTGCTCGCCGCCGGGCGCAGGGCGCACCTCATCGGCGGCGCCGACGTGGCGGCCGAGCTGGACGCCAAGCGGGCCATCAAGCAGGGCACCGAGCTGGCCGCCGCGCTGTGACGGCGGCGGCATTGGGCCCGTCCCTAGGATTGGGCCCATGTCCCTCCCGCACGCGATCCTGACGGCCCTCCTGGAGAAGCCGTCGTCGGGCCTCGAACTGACCCGCAGGTTCGACAAGTCGATCGGCTACTTCTGGTCGGCCACGCACCAGCAGATCTACCGCGAGCTGGGCAGACTGGAGCGCGAGGGAGCCATCCGCGCCCTGCCGAGCCAGGGCGCGACACGCGGCCAGAAGAAGGAGTACGAGGTGCTGCCGGCGGGCCGCGCCGAACTGGCCCGCTGGACCGCCGAGCCCCAGGACCCCAAGCCCCTGCGCGACACCCTCCTGCTGCGCCTGCGGGCCGCCGCGGTGGTCGGCGCCGAGGGCATCCAGGAGGAGCTGCGCCGCCATCTCGACCTCCATCGACGGCAGTTGGCGGAGTACGAGGAGATCGAGCGACGCGACTTCCCGCCGGAGAAGGACGCCGTCGAGGACCGGCTGCGCCATGTGGTGCTCCGCGCCGGCATCGACCTGGAGACCTTCTGGACGCGGTGGCTCACCCGCGCCATCGAGGAGCTGGGGGAGACGGCCGGGGCTGGATGAGCGTCGCCTCCGCGGGGTCCCAGTCCGCCGGCAGCGGCTCCGGCGGCACCGGCTGCGTCTCCGGCCGCGTGAACTCCGAGCGGTCCGCCGACCGCGTGATCGCCGTCATGACCTGGAGGACGTGCAGGGCGAGCGCCCCGGACGCCCGGTGGGCCGCACCGCCGCGCAGGGCGCGCGCCATGTCGAGCACCCCGAGGCCGCGGCCGTCGGTCCGCCCCCGCACGGGCAGTTCACGCCACTCGTCGGCGCCGTTGGGCAGCAGTTCCAGCGGGCCGCCGAAGGTGTTCGGGTCGGGCACGGCCAGGGTGCCCTCGGTTCCGGTGATCTCGAAGCGGGTGCGGCGCGGCGCGGAGTCGAAGCTGAACACCGCGTCGGCCCGGACACCGGAGGCGAACTCGATGAGCGCCGACACATGCGTCGGCACGTCGACGGGGAAGGTCTGCCCCGCCTTCGGGCCCGATCCGACGGCGCGTTCCGTGCGCGCCCGCGCCGCCACCGCCGCCACCCGCGACACCCCGCCGAACAGCGCCACGAGCGAGGTCAGATAGTAGGGGCCGAGGTCGAACAGCGGTCCGCCGCCCCGCTGGTAGAAGAACGCCGGGTCCGGGTGCCAGGCCTCCGGGCCGAGCCCCTGCACCACCGTCGAGGCGGCCACGGGCGCGCCGATGTCCCCGGCGGCGACCGCGCGCAGCGCCGACTGCAGACCCGCGCCGAGGAACGTGTCCGGGGCGTTGCCCACCAGCAGGCCCCGCTCCGAGGCCTCGGCGAGCACCTTCTCCGCCTCGGCGGGGGCGAGGGCGATGGGCTTCTCGCCGTACACGTGCTTGCCCGCGCGGACGGCGGCGGTCGCCACCTCGGCGTGCGCGGCGGGCACGGTGAGGTTGACGACCAGTTCGACCTCGGGCAGGGCGAGCACCGTCGCGGGACCGCCCGCGACGGGGACGCCGTGGGCGCGCGCCACGTCGGCCGCCCGCCGCTCGTCGAGGTCGGCGACGGCCAGGACCCGTATGTCCGGGAAGCCGCTCAGTGTCTTCAGGTACTGGGCGCTGATGACGCCCGCGCCGACCAGGGCGACACCGACGGGTCCCCCACGGGCGCCGGCCGCGCTCACGCCGCCTCCAGGGAGGTCAGGTAGGTGCGGCTGGCGGCGAGTGCGTCGAAGAGGGTGTCCGTGGAGCCCGCGCAGGCGTCGAACTCCACGACGCGCCACGCGTCCGGAGCCGCGGCGAGGATCTCCGGCACCGGCATGGCGCCCCCGCCGACCGCCACGTTCGGGTCCTGTCGGGTGCCGGGACCATCCTTCAGGTGCAGCGCCAGGACGCGGTCGCCGAGGCGGCGCAGCAGCCCCGGCGCCTCGGCGCCGCCGACTGCCGCCCAGTAGGTGTCCACCTCCAGGAAGACGGTGGGATCGAGCAGCTCGGCGAAAACCTCGATGGCGTGGCGTTCGCCGAAGCGGGGCTCCGTCTCCCACCAGTGGTTGTGGTAGCCGACGCGTATGCCGTGCCGTTCGGCCAGGGGCACCAGGGAGTTGAGGCGCTCGGCGGCTCGCGCGAGGCCGTCGCGGGTGGTGAACTCGCCGGGTTCGATGCCCGCCGGGACGATCGCGAGATCCGTGCCGAGCGTGCCGATCGCGTCGAGCACGGCCTCCGGCCGGGGACCGAGGAGCTGCACGGCGTGCGTCGCCGACACGGTGAGCCCCAGCTCGTCGACGATCCGCCGCAGCCCCTCGGGGTCAGTGAGCACGTCGTACGGTTCCACGGCGCCGTATCCGATGGCGGCGAGCCTGCGGAGGGTCCCCTCGCGGTCGGCGGTGAGCTGATCGCGCACGGTGTAGAGCTGAACGCTGAGCGGTCGTGTCATGAACGCGCCCTCCCTGTCGCCTGGGAGGACGGTAAGTCGCTCTCGACCGGCCCGGCAAGGGCGCGTCGGGCGCGACGCGAGGCCGCCGCCCACCCGCGTGGGGTGGACGGCGGCCGGTGGCGCACCCCGGGGTGTCAGGTGCGCCCGCGGGCTCCTCGGCGACGCAGCTGCCACAGACCGGCGCCCGCGGCCACCGCCACCAGGACGCCCCCGGCGGCCAGCGCGAGCGTGCCCCGGTCCTCGGAACCGCCCCCGACACCGCCCCGGACTCCGCGCGCGGGCGCCGTCGCCGGGGAGGTGGTGGGCATCGTGGCGGTAGGCGCCGAGGTGGGCATGGTCGTCGACGAGGTCGTCGGCGCCGAGGTGGGCGTGATGCCGCCGGCCGGGACGCCGGGGGGCTCGGCCCGTGTGCCGTCCGCGTCGGCGACCGGCGCCGCACGGGTGCCTGCGGCGACGTCCTGCCAGGGGCCGCTGCCCCGCGTCGGCTCCGCCTGACGGGCCCCGGCGCGGATCGCGCGGCCTCGGTCCGTCAGCGCAGCCGTGCCGCCGTCCGGGCACGCGGCGGTGGTGACGCGCCCGGCGGAACCGGCCGCGGCCACAGTGAGTTCGCCGGCCGCGACCGCCGCTGTCGTGCCGAGCGCCGACGGCAGCGCTGCGGCGGCGACGACCAGGCCGGCCCGGACACCTATCTGAGTGATACGCATGAGTCATTCCTCCGGCGGCACGGGAGGCGGTACAACCCATGCGCCGCCGGGAGTCGGGGAACGCCCGCACCGCCTGACGACGAGCCAACGCGCCGTCGCGCGCCTTTGCACGCGGAGAGCCGCCGGGCAGGTGACACCGCCCGCCGGACGCCTTCGCCGCGGCCTCGGCGGGCAGCGTGTGCGGGCCGCCGCCCAGCGGCATGAAGGAGCCCGGGGAGATCGTCAGCCCGTGGTGACCGTCCGCGTGGGCGAGTAGCCGCCCCACGTGCCGTCCGGCAGCTTCGGGCGAATCCGCACCCGGTGCCGTTCCCCGGACTTCTTGCCGATGTAGAAGCTGTGCTCGGCCTTGTCCCGCGGCGCCGTCCCGCCGAAGACCAGCGACGTGGCCGTGCGGCCGTCGAGCTGGATCTGATACTCCGCCACGGCCCCGCCCGTGCGCGGCGGCGCCCAGGTCAGGTCGATGTAGTACGCCCCGTCGGCGCGGTGCGTCGCGGCACGGAAGCCGGTCGGCGCCGTGCCGCGCCCCGAGTCCTTGCCCGCGGCGGTCGTGAGGCGGACCTCCCGGCTGGCGGGGGAGAAGTTGTCCGCGGCGTCGCGCGCCTTGACGGAGAAGGTGTACTCGGCGCCGGGCCGCAACCCGGTGACCAGCGTCGCCGTCTGCCCGCCGCCCACGCTGTGGACCTTCGAACCGCCCTGGTAGATCTCGTACGAGGCCACGCGCCGGTCGTCCGTCGACCTGCCCCAGGTCAGCATCGCCGACCGGCTCCCCGCCGCCTCGCCCCGCAGCCGTGCGGGCCGGGTGGGCGCCTCGCGGTCGGCAGTGGCGGCCTCGGGCGTCCTGACGGTCAGCTTCCTGCTGTCGGGGCTGACGTTGCCCCCGGCGTCGCGGGCGCGCACGGTGAAGGCGTACGTGGTGGAGGGCCGCAGGCCGACGATGTCCACCATGTGCTTGCGGCCGGGCACCGCCTTGACCTTCTCGGCGTCCCGGTACACCTCGTAACCGGTGACCCCGGTGTCGTCGGTGGCCTGGTTCCACATGACGTGGACGGTGGTGGCGCTGCCCGCCTCCACCGTGAGGCCGCGCGGCGCGGCGGGCGCCGTGGTGTCCCGGCCCCCGCCCCCGCCACCCCAGTCGCAGCCGCCGACGGCGGTCACGGCGAGGGCGGTCAGCAGGGCAAAGGGGAGGGACGAACGGGGTATCCGTCGCACGGTGCGGCCTTCCACTCGACGGCATTGGTCCGGACCTATTTGACACAGGTGACGGGGGCACATCAAGAGGCGGGGCATGCGCCGTGCGCGGCCGGGTGGGCGGACGGGGGGACGACTGCGGACAGACCGGGAGGACCGGGCGGTCCAAGGACCGGGCGCCGGGGCCGGGTCCTGCGGTTGCTGGTGTGTGGTGGGCGGTGGGTGGTGTGCGGTTGGCGGTGTGAGGTCAGACCTTGCGGTAGTCGTACGCCTCCGTGGCCGCCGCCCGGACCTCGGCGAGGGCGGCGCCCGCCGACGCGGCGACCACGGCCGCCACCGCGCCCTCCACGAAGGGGGCGTCCACCAGCGCGGTGTCCGGCGGGAGTTCGTCGCCCTCCGCGAGCAGCGTCTTCACGGTGAGGACGGCGCTGCCCAGGTCGGTCAGGACGGCGACGCCCGCGCCCCGGTCGACCCGCGCGGCCGCCGCCGCGATCAGTTCGGCGCTCGTGCCGAGCCCGCCGTCCCCGGTGCCGCCCGCCGGGGCCACGGGCGCGGTGGCGCCGCTCCCGGTGAGCCCCGTGGCGAGGGCGGCGACCGCCTCCGCGACGGCGGCGCTGTGCGACACGAGCACGACGCCGACCAGCTTCTCGTCATCCATGGTCCGCCCCCGGGGCCGGCGGGTTCTCGGCCGTTTCGGCGAGCGCGTCGAAGAGGAGTGCCGCCGAGGTGGCGCCGGGGTCCTGGTGGCCGATGCTGCGCTCGCCCAGGTAGCTGGCGCGGCCCTTGCGCGCGAGGAGCGGCGTCGTGGCGAGCGCGCCCTCCCTCGCGGCGTCCCGTGCCGCGCCGAACGACGTGCCGAGCGCGTCCACGCCGGGCATCAGCGCGTCCAGCATCGTCTTGTCGCCGGGCGCGGCGCCGCCGAGCGCGGCCACCGCGTCGATGCCGGTGCGCAGCGCTTCGGTGAACGTCGCCTCGTCGACCTCGGCGGCGTCACCGAGCGCCTTGCCGGTACGGCGGAGCAGTGTGCCGTAGAGCGGGCCAGAGGCGCCGCCCACCGTGGAGATCAACTGCCGCCCCGCCAGCGTGAGAACGGCTCCCGGGGTCTCGGGCGCCTCCTTCTCCAAGGTGACCACGACGGCGGTGAAACCGCGCTGGAGGTTGCTGCCGTGGTCGGCGTCGCCGATGGGGGAGTCCAACTCCGTGAGCAGGGCCGCCGAACGGTCGACGGCGTCCGCGGCGTTGGTCAGCCAGCGGCGGAAGAAGTCGGCGTCGAGCATGGGTCTCCTTGCGTGGTCGGTGGTGGGAGGGGGCGGGATCGGTCGGGAGCCGCCGGGAGGGCGGCTGCGGACGGGCGAGGGTGCGCGGGCCGGAGCCGGGTGCGGGGTTCAGACGCCCCAGCGCAGGGCGGGCGTCCGCACCGGAGCGTCCCACAGGCGCAGCAGTTCCTCGTCGACCTGGCAGAGCGTCACCGAGGCGCCCGCCATGTCGAGGGAGGTCACATAGTTGCCGACGAGGGTGCGGGCCACGGGCACGCCGCGCTCCACGAGCAGGCGCTGCACCTCGGCGTTGAAGCCGTAGAGCTCCAGGAGCGGGGTGCCGCCCATGCCGTTGACGAGCAGGAGCACGGGGTCGCGCGGATTCAGGTCCTCCAGCACGGCGTTCACGGCGAAGTCGGCGATCTCGCGCGAGGTCATCATCGGACGCCGCTCGCGCCCCGGCTCGCCGTGGATGCCGACGCCGAGCTCCAGCTCACCGGCGGGCAGGTCGAAGGTGGGGCTGCCCTTCGCGGGAGTGGTGCAGGCGGTGAGCGCGACGCCGAAGCTGCGGGCCCCGGCGTTGACCCGCCGGGCGACGGCCTCGACCCGCTCCAACGGCATCCCCGCGTCGGCGGCGGCCCCGGCCAGCTTCTCCACGAAGAGGGTGGCGCCGGTGCCGCGCCGTCCCGCGGTGTAGAGGCTGTCGGTGACCGCCACGTCGTCGTCGACGAGGACCTTGGCCACCTGGACGCCCTCGTCCTCGGCGAGCTCCGCGGCCATGTCGAAGTTGAGCACGTCCCCGGTGTAGTTCTTCACGATGAACAGCACTCCCGCGCCGCTGTCCACGGCGGCGGCGGCCCGCACCATCTGGTCCGGCACCGGAGAGGTGAAGACCTCGCCCGGACAGGCGGCGGAGAGCATTCCGGGCCCCACGAAGCCGCCGTGCAGCGGCTCGTGCCCCGAGCCGCCTCCCGAGACGAGGGCGACCTTCCCCGCCACGGGGGCGTCGGCCCGTACGATCACACGGTTCTCGACGTCCACCGTCAGCTCCGGATGCGCGGCGGCCATACCGCGCAGGGCATCGGCGACCACGGTCTCGGCGACGTTGATCAGCATCTTCACGGGTACCTCCCGGGAACCCTGGCAGGCCAGTCACTGACCTGCGCTTTTGCTGGACAGAGGGGTGGATGCCGTTTCCGGTCTCGACGGACCGTGACGGCTTGGAGCGGGTCCCGGCGGTACTGATGCTGACTCAATGCTGACTTCGGTGTCGCCTCGTCAGGGCGTTCGGGCGGTGGGATGCGGCTGGGCCGGGACCCCTGCTGTCGGCAGTATCGGCCTTGCGGCAGCGAAGGTCACGCGCGAGAACGGCATGGGTGCGCCCCGGTCCGCCGGGAAGCGTGCGGTGGTGATCGCGCACCGGTGCCGTGGAGCGTCGCGCGTCGGCGCGAGGCGCTGTGAGGAGACACTCGGATCAGGCGTGATACGCGAGTCGGCGGGGACGGGGCCGTGCGCTGGTGGCCGGCCCGGGCCTTGCCGCTCATGACGGCGGGCATCGGCGGCGCAGCGGCCCCCGGCAGCGGTGTTGGACGGGGCGGTGGGTGATCAAAGGGCCGGCGAGGCCGAGGAACGCTTGTCCCGTCGGGCGGCCCGCACGTGCGAGGAGTCGACCACCGCCCGGGTCCGGTCCAGCCGGTTCTCCGACCGCGGCTCGTCCGGCAGCGGCAGGTGGAGCCGGCCCCGGACGCCGACTTCGTTCCAGGCTGCCAGGGCGTCGCCGTCAGGGCATGCCCGGACCGAAGCCGGACACAGTTCACCCGGCGCGATCCACGGCCGCGGCCGACGGTCTCCCCTACCCAGACGTACGAGTACCCAGGCCTCCGAGGCATACGAGTACCCGGACCTACGAGCAGGGAGGCCGACGGCGTCGTGATCAGCAGTTGTGTCAGAAACGGTCAGCAGTCCTCGGACGCGGGCGGATTGGCCCACGATCCGTAGCCCGGCGCCTTCGAGCCGGCCGGGTGGGCGCCGATCGCCCGCCACAGCAGTCCCTCGGTGTAGGCCTCGGGGGAGACGACGAACGGGGGTGTGCGTCCGCCTCCGCCGTGCGCGCCGCCTGCTCCAGCCTGGTGCGACCCGGACACGGCCCGCCTGGCCAGGCTCGGCCCGGGCTGGCTGTCATCCGGGACAGCGGGCTTCGCTCCGCTCCGTCCGGGTGCAGTCCAGGCCGCCACATCCACGCGTCCCGCCAGTTCCGGGCCGTACCAGACACCGACGTACCAGAGCTTGATGATGCTTTTGACGACGGGATCGGCGGGGGTTACAGCGGGATCGGAAGAGATCACTCGCTGAATCGCGTCCGGCCCTTCTTGGTGTACGACCGTTTCGTAGTACGCCTCCGCCTGACCGGTTCCCCATAGGTCGAACTCGCTGAACCCGGTCACGGTGGCAGAGAACGTCACGAATTCGCGTAGCTTCTCTTCTGTGGTCGTTCCTTGCGTCACGATGCCGCCTCCTTCGACGGTCTAGAGCTCGAATGTCGGGCCGGCGTTCGCCCCCGGATGCCCTGTGAGCGGGTTGCGGATGAGCCGGTTCATGCTGTCGCGGATGCGGAACATCTCCCAGACCGCCTTGAGCAGCAGGGCGGGCTGACCGTTGTAGGCCAGATTGAGACTGGTCAGGAAGGTGGCGTAGGACCGGTTGAATTCTTTGGCCGCCGCCAGGATGTGCGGGTCTCCCGCGAGGTCCGCCAGCTTGATGTCCGGCTTCACCGGATAGACGGCACCCCAGTCGACGTGCAGATCCGGGCCGGAAGGCTCGCCCGGATCATCGCCCTTCTGGTAGTACCGCCCCTTCTCCAGTTGCTGGAACCTGTAGTAGTGGGCGATCTCATCCTGGCTGTCGAAGATGCCGCCGTACAGTCCTTCGCCCTGTTCCGCGACGAGGGTGAGCGCCGCGACTGCGGTGTCGCGTCCGGTCACCTTGATCACGTCGCCGCCACCGGAGTAGAAGTACTCCGGGGTCACCTGGCGAGCGGGATCGCCGGTGAAGATGGTCGTCCCTGCCCTACGGGCCTGGTCCTCCAAGTGGTTGACGCCGCGGATGATCTCCTCGTAGAACTCACCGATGCTCAGGAAACGCTGGGTGGGCTCTCCTGGAACGAGGCCGAGGACGCTTGCCGACTCCGTGAGTTCCGCCAGCTTCTCCTGGGTCGGCGCCGCGCCGTCGGCCGTCAGTCCCACGGCCGCCCAGTCCATCGGTACGAACCTGTCTTCCTCGCCGGCCGCCTGTGCGGGCTTCTCGATCTTCAGGAACGTGTCGAGAGCCTCGCGCGAGAAGGGCCGGAGATGCACCTTGAAGTAATCGGGGCCACACGGCAGGTGCGTCGGATAGTTCGGCACGAAGTCGGGCTTGGTCAGGTCCGGTGTCCCGCCCACGGCGTTCATGACGTTCGCGACCAGGGTGAGGTGCAGCATCTCCTCGACGGCCACGACCCTGATGACGTGCCAGGCATCCGCGTTCTTTCCCGGCTGCAGCGAGTAGAGGGCGGTCAGGTAGGGCGGGAGCGTCGCATGCTCCAGCTGGAGTCCCTTGTAGAGGTACTCGTGTAGCTCATCGATGGTCTGAATCCTGGAGCCCTGGGACGGCTCCGATGCTGGAACGGACATGTTCCCCCAATCGTGGACGATGGCGGTGGCGGTGACCGGTGTCGAGTCCGCCCCGCCGATGTGTTGGCCGGCTAGCTGCGGATGGTGGCCGGCGCCTTCGCGGCACGCAGGTGCCTGACGATGTGGGTCGAACTGCGGAAGGCGAGCGCCGCCATGGTCAGGCTGATGTTGGACGTCCCGATCGAAGGCAGGCTGCCGGGTCCGACGAGGTAGAGGTTGTCGTGGTCCCACGACTGCTGGGTGTGGTCGACCACCGAGTTCACCGGGTCGGTACCCATGATGTGGGTGCCCGCGAGGTGGTTGCCGCCCACGATGTTGTACCACTGGCCGTCGTGCTCGACGGCGCTGTAGCGGTCCTTGTCGTACGTGGTCCGATCCTCCGCGCCGAGCTTGTCGAAGATGTCGGTCGCGAGCTTGCGGGCGAACGCTGCGCCCCGCATGGTGTAGGGCGGGATCTTGAGCGACACGACCGGCTTCACGTTGCCGATGGCATCCTTGTACCGGTCGTCCACGGTGACCGTGTTGCTCCTGTCGGGCAGCAGGTCGATCATGAAGGCCAGCAGAAGCTGCCGGGAGATCTGGTTCCCGAGCGTCCTGCGCAACTCCGTTCCGCGCAGGCCCCGTTCGTCGACGAGCTCGACCAGGTCCGTGTAGGGCGAGCCGGTCGCCCACCCCCAGCCGTCGTTGTGGATGTCCACGCCGAACCCGGCCTGGGTCCCGCGGAATCGCCCGCCGCGCAGGTCGGTGATCCCGCTCGTGCAGGACGTGCCTCGCATCGTGCCGGCCGGCTCGGGCAGCAGGCCCCAGGACAGCAGGTACGCATGGTCCATCAGGTTGCGGCCGATCAGCTTGCTGCGGCTCATGCGCTGCATGTCGGAGGCCAGCATGAGCCGGGCGTTCTCGATGGCGTGCGCGCAGAGAATGTAGACGGTCCCCTTCACCGTGTACGTCTCGTAACTGTCGGATGCGAGCGACTGGTAGTTCTTGACGGTGATCCCGGTCACCCGTCGGTCCTGCTCGTCGATCTCGACCTTGGACGCGACGGCCTGCGTCACGATCTTGACGTTGCCCTTGCGGAGCGCCTTGGCCAGCGTCTTTCCCGCGTGGTACTTGGCCTGCACGGGGCAGATCGGGACGCAGTTGGTGTTGCCCTGACAGCGCTCGCCCTCTTCCACCTGGCTCGTGCTCACCGCGCCGACCGGGACGAAGCCCTTGCCGCCGTCGTACGCGGCGTTCGGCACGCCGTTGCGGGCCTGCGGAAAGCTGCGCACCTGGAGGGTGTAATCGTCGTCCGCCAGGTTGACCCGCATGCCGTCCACCCCCCGGGCGACCGTCTGGTCGAGATAGGACGGCGGCATGCGGTGCATCGGGAACACGTACCCCTGCGGGAAATGCATCCCCAGATATGCCTGGTCCTCGACTTCGGCGGCTACGCCCAGTTCGGCCTCGGCCTGCCGGTAGTAGGGTTCCAGGTCGTCATAGCTGAGCGGCCAGTTCAGACCCTGGCCGTACTTGGTCTTCAGGTTGAAGTCCTCGGGAAGCATGCGCAGCGCCTTCCCCTCCCAATGCATGGAAGTGCCGCCGAGGACCCGAGTGAAGGTGGTGTCCGTGCAGTACTTGTCCTCTTGCACGAGGTAGAAGTCGTCCCGGGGCGTGTCCGGACGCACCGGCATGGTGTCGGTGCTCCTGGGCATCCGGGCATTGGGGTTGAACGGGTACGGTGACTGGTTGTCCTTGACGACCGCGCCGTAGAAGCGCGAAAGGTACGACTCGTACTCGGCGAGGTCCAGGTCCTTGCCGGGGCCGGCTTCGAGGATCAGCACCTCGTAGCCTGCCTGGCTCAGCTGGTCGGCGACGATGGAACCCGCCATGCCGCCGCCGACGACAACGGCGTCCCACTCGCCTCTCGCGGCCTCCGCGGCGCTGGTCTGCGTCGCGGCGCCGGCTGGGAAGATCACCGTGTCTGCATCGTCGTAAGACGTCATTGATTCCCCTTGTCGCCTCTGGGGGTGACCTCACCCCGGTCACGGGCGGAACGGCCCGATGACGGATCGCACCAGCCGTCGGAACGGATGGTGATCGCATGCCTGCCGAAGACCCGCAACGGCCACCGGCAGAAGAGAACCAGCTCAGGAACCGAGTTCAGGCTGGAGAACCAAGGCAAGCAGGCTCGCGGCGCACCCCGACGTATTGATGAGGAATTCCCGTGATCCGCGGCGGTCCCGCCGCCAACTGCGGTGGTTTCGTTCGGTATTGCGGGAACGACCTCGGCACGAGGCTTGCATGTGCCGCAGGCAATCCGCCCTGCCGCCGCGGGGATCCTGTCGGCAAACCCACCGTTCGGGCGTAATCGCTGCGCCGTCCTCGACCTCGCGTTGACGTGCGAGGAACTTCGATCAGGCCCGCTCCGCCAACCGTACGCACGAGTCGAGAACTGATTGCCCGGACGCCGTGAGGACGGGGGACTCGGTGAGGGGCTCGGCCGCTGCGGCGAATCGCCTGCCGTCAGCGTGCAGACGCTGTTCCGCCCAGGTCTCTGTCTGGTCGGCGAGGGCGCGCCACAGGTGCATGAGTCGCGCCAGGGCGAAGACCTCGCGCAGATACTCGTGCGGCGGGCGCCGCCCGTGCGGCGCCATGCGTGACATGCCCCTCCGTGAGATGGCGGGTGCTCCCCACGAGCCGGAGGCCCGAACACCGGATGGCCGGCGCCGGCCACTCTGGACGGACCGTCCTCGCTCGGTCCGGGGTCGGCGTGACCCGTCTCGGGCGGGCGATGGCATCGAGGCCTCGCGGAACTCTCCGAGCTTCCGATGCTTGAGAGGTACCGGCTCTCGCGTCTTGCCTTCGACTTGTGCGGTCATGTTGTTCGGTCATGCGGTAGACGCCGTCGGCGAGAACGCGGACCTCGTCCGGGGTCGGCACGCCAGGCTGGTCGGGCGGCCGGGCCCCGGCCAGGTGTCGCCCATTCGGGTGGGGGAGGGCGGAGCGGGCCGGTTCACCCGGGGGAGCCCGCGTCGCCCGGCCCCGCGGCGGGCCGGGCGCATTACGGTGAACGCCACTTGACGTCGTAAAAGGGGAGTTGACGCCTGATGCGGGACACCGGGCTGCGGGCCAAGTACATCCACCGATTCCATGTGGAGGACGCCGACGCGAACGGTGTCGTCGACCGGTCCGACATCCTCCTGCGCGCCGAGCGGCTGATCGACGGCATGGGCGAGCCGGTCGGCTCCCCGCGGGCCGCCGCGGTCCTGGCGGGAGCCGAGGCGTACTGGCAGCGGCTGGCCGAGCTCGCCGGGATCGACGACGACGGCGAGCTGACGGAGGACGTCTACGTCCAGACGCTGGAGGAAGCGGTGCAGATCGGCGCGATCGCCGGCCTCGTCGCCCCGTCCGTGGAGGCGCACGTCCAGCTGGCCGACAGCGACGGCTCCGGCACGGTGGCCCTGGACGACTTCATCCGCGCCCAGGTGGCGTCCGGGATGTCCACGGCCATGGCCGGCGAGGCGTTCGAAGCCCTGGACCGCGACGGGGACGGCCGGATCACGGTGGAGGAGTGGCAGCGGGCGGTCCTGGACTACTACACGAACGCGGACGCCGACGTCCGGGCCCCCGGCAGCCTGGTGATGGGGCTCCGCTCGCAGGGCTGAGGCCACACCGGCGCGGCCGGGGCGAGCGGCCACAGGTGAACCCGTACGGGTCACTCCAGCGCGCCGCCACCCGCCGCTCCGGCCTTGAATGGCCGGATGAGCCGGATGACCGGGCCACCCGACGACTGCCTCGCGCGCAACGAGTGGATCTGCGGCGACTATCTGAGCACCCGCCGCCAGATCCTCGTCGACGCGGTCGTGCAGCATCTGCAGCTCACGTCCGTCTCCGTGCTGATCGCGCTCGCCGTCGCCCTGCCCCTCGCCGTCCTCGCCCGCCGCTTCGGCTGGGCCGCGGGCCCCGTCCTCGCGCTCACCACGGTGCTCTACACGATCCCCTCGCTCGCGATGTTCTCGCTGCTGCTCCCGGTGTACGGGCTCTCCGCGCCGCTCGTCGTCGCCGGGCTCGTCCTCTACTCCCTCACCCTGCTCGTACGGAACATCCTCGCCGGGCTGCGCGCCGTCCCCGAGGAGACCCGGCAGGCCGCGCGCGGCCTGGGGTACGGCCCGATCCGGCTCCTGCTCACCGTCGAGCTGCCGCTGGCCCTGCCCGCCGCCATGGCCGGAGTCCGCATCGCCATGGTCTCCGCCGTCTCCCTCGTCACCGTCGGAGCCATCGTCGGCTTCGGAGGCCTCGGCAACCTCATCTACTCCGGCATGAACACCTACTTCAAGGCGCAGGTGCTCACCGCCTCGGCGCTCTGCGTCGTCATCGCCGTCGCCGCCGACCTGCTCCTGCTCGGTGTGCAGCGGGCCCTGACGCCATGGACGAGGGCGGTGCGCGCGTGAAGACCCTCGGCGACGCCTGGGCCTGGCTCGGCGACCCGGCGCACTGGGCCGGCGACGACGGCGTCTGGCACCGGCTCACCCAGCACCTCGTCCTCACCGTCGTCTGCCTGCTGATCAGCTGCCTGATCGCCCTGCCCGTCGCGCTCGTCCTCGGCCACCTCGGCAGGGGCGGCGCGCTCGCCGTGAACATCTCCAACGTCGGGCGCGCGGTGCCCACCTTCGCCGTGCTCGTCCTGCTCCTCCTCACCCCCATCGGCACCTGGGGGGACGGGCCGACCGTCGTCGCCCTCGTCCTCTTCGCCGTGCCGCCGCTGCTCACCAACGCCTACGTCGGCATGCGCGGCGTCGACCGCAGCATCGTGCGGGCGGCCCGGGGCATGGGCATGACCGGGCGGCAGATGCTGTGGAAGGTCGAGCTCCCGCTCGCCCTGCCCCTGGTGCTCAGCGGTGTGCGCATCGCCGCCGTCCAGCTCGTCGCCACCGCCACCATCGCCGCGCTCGCGGGCGGCGGAGGGCTCGGCCGGATCATCACGGCGGGGTTCAACCTGGCGAGCACGCCGCAGGTCGTGGCGGGCGCCGTGCTCGTGGCCGGGTTCGCGCTGATCGTCGAGGGGATCTTCGAGGCCGCCGAGCGGCTGGCGCCGGGGTGGACGCGGGGGACGCGCAGGAGGGCCGGGTGAAGGGCGGAGTACGGGGCCGGGTGAGGGGCCGCGCGGCGGTGGCGGCGGTGGCGTCGCTCGCCGTCCTCGCGGGCTGCGCCTCGGGGCCGTCCCTGGAGAACCGGGGCGAGGTCACCGGGCCGCCCGGCGACAGCAGGAACCTCACGGTCGGTTCCGCGGGCTTCACGGAGTCCGACCTGCTCGCCCAGATGTACGCGCTGCTCCTGAACAAGGCCGGGTACGGCACCGAGATCCTCTCCGTGGCCAACCGCGAACTGTACGAGCCCGCCCTGGAGTCCGGCCAGATCGACGTCGTCCCCGAGTACGCGGCGACCTTCGCGGACTGGCTGAACGCCAAGCGGAACGGCGCCGACGCGGAGCCCGTCGGCTCCCCGGACCTGGACGAGACCATCGAGGCCCTGCGCCGCCTCGCGGCGCCCCGCGGCCTCACCGTCCTCGACCCCGGCAAGGCGGTCGACCAGAACGCCTTCGCCGTCACCGCCGCCCACGCCCGGCAGCACCGCCTGAAGACCCTCACCGACCTGGGCAGATCAGGCCTGGAGGTGCGGCTCGCCGCAGGCGACGAGTGTGTGCGTCGTCCCTACTGCGCGCCGGGCCTGAAGAAGGTCTACGGCATCCGGCTCACCGGCATCGACCCCAAGGGCGTCGGCACGACGCAGGCCAAGAAGGCGGTCCAGAGCGGGCAGGACCAGATGGTCCTCACCACCTCCACGGACGCGACCCTCGACGACTTCGGCCTGGTGCTCCTGGAGGACGACAAGCACCTCCAGAACGCGGACCACATCGTCCCCGTCGTCAACCGCTCCAGCGCGGGCGGCAAGGGCGTCGCCGCGGCGCTCGACCGCCTGGCGCCCGTCCTCACCACGCGGGACCTCGCCTTGCTGAACGAACAGGTCGACAGCTGGCGCCGCCTGCCGCAGGACGTGGCGAGAACGTACCTGGAGCGCAAGAACCTCCTGTAGCGCCAGAAGCGCCCCGCCAGGTGCGCGCGATCACGACGGCCCCCGCGGGCCGGGAGGACCGCCCGCCCGGGCGGATCGCTCACGCGTCCGCGACCGAGTCGAACTCGACCTGGCTCCGCGCGAGCCCCTGCGCGTCCGCGTCCACCGACCGGCGCAGCGCCTCGTGCAGCTTCGCCGGGGTCAGGACACCCAGGAAACGCGCCCCGTCGAGCACCGCGACCCAGCCCGCGTCGTGCTGGAGCATCACGCCGAACGCCTGCTTCAGCGGGGCGCCCACCGGGACCCAGGAGTTCATGCGGTGCGCCAGGTCGCCGACCGCGCCGCCGGAGCCGGCGAGGCCCACCTCGTCGACGCCGACCCAGCCGTGCAGATCGCCGTCCGCGTCCAGGACGACGGCCCAGCGCGCCTCCTCCTCGCGCAACCGGGCCGCGGCCTGCTCCGCGGACTCGTCGAGGCGGGCGATCGGCGGCTGCTCCAGGTCGGCCGACTGGATCTCCGTCACCGAGAGGCGCTTGAGCCCGCGGTCGGCGCCGACGAACTCGGCGACATACGGGGTGGCGGGCGCCCCGAGCACCGCCCCCGGCGTGTCGAACTGCTCGATGCGACCCTGTCCGTAGACGGCGATGCGGTCACCCAGCCGGACCGCCTCCTCGATGTCGTGTGTGACCAGCAGGACCGTCTTGCGCACCGCCGACTGCATCCGCAGGAACTCGTCCTGCAACTGCTCGCGCACCACCGGATCCACCGCCCCGAACGGCTCGTCCATCAGGAGGACCGGCGGGTCCGCGGCGAGCGCGCGGGCGACCCCGACCCGCTGGCGCTGACCACCGGAGAGCTGCTCGGGATAGCGGGAGCCGAACGTCTTCGGGTCGAGTCCCACCAGGTCGAGCAGCTCCGCCGCCCTGGCTCTGGCCCTGGCCTTCTTCCAGCCGATGAGCGCGGGCACGGTCGCCGTGTTGTCCAGGACCGTACGGTGGGGGAAGAGCCCCACCTGCTGGATGACGTAACCGATCCGGCGGCGCAGGCGCACCGGGTCCACGCCCGCGATGTCCTCGCCGGCCACGAAGATGCGGCCCGACGTGGGCTCGATGAGCCGGTTGACCATCATCATGGTGGTGGTCTTGCCGCAGCCGGAAGGGCCCACGAGGGTGACCAGTTCGCCCTCGGCCACCTCGAAGGAGAGACCGTCCACGGCCGTCGTGCCGTCCGGGTAGCGCTTGCTCACCTGCTCGAACCGGATCATGACCACACGCTAGCCGCGCCGCTCACTCACCGCTCATCAGCACCACCTCCAGAGTGCGCGGCCCGTGCACTCCCTCGACCCGGTCCAACTCGATGTCACTGGTCGCGGAGGGTCCCGAGATCCAGGTCAGCGGTCGCGTCGGATCGAGCCGCCCGAGTGCCAGCGGCACGGACGACACGACCTGGTCCGGCACCCGCACGACACAGACGTGATGGTCCGGCACCAGCGTGATCCGGCGGCGGCCCTGGTCCGCCGAACCGTCGAGGACCAGCGTGCCGGTCTCGGCGACGGCGACCGCGCAGCCGGTGACGACGCTGTCCACCCGGTCCAGTTCGTGCGGGGTGCTCGCGGCGCGGTCCCGGACCCGCGTCGCGTCGACCGCCTGCAACCAGTGCGGGGGCAGCCCCGGCGGCGCCAGCACGGTCCGCGCGCCGCGCGCCGCGAGCAGCCGCGCCAACAGCTCCGGCAGCTCCTCGGCCGCGCAGTGGTGCACGATCGCCCGGTAGTCCGCCAGGTTCTCCGCGAGCAGGTCGACGGTCTCCTCCGGCGTGCGCCCGCCGTGCTCGCGCGCGTATCCACGGTCCACCGCGGCCTCGTACGCGGAGCCGTCGCCCGCCGGCCCCTCCGCCGCGTCCGGCACGTCCGCGAGGGCCCGGCGCACCCGGCCCAGGATCAGGTCCCTGCTGCTCACTTCCCGCTCACCTCCTGCCGGCCGCTGCCCTGCGCCGCCCCGCCCCGCGTCCGCTCCCACCAGTCGCGGAACGGCTCCGCGGGGACCTTCGGCAGGTCCCGGGCCGCACTCCACGCCCGGCCGGGGCCGGGGAGCGTCCGCGGATGGAACCGCCGGGTGCGCGACGCCAGGCGCTGGCCCAGGCGCAACGCTCCGGGGCGGGCGAAGACGAACCCCGCCGCCCGCATCGCCGCGCGCTCCGCCGCATGCCCCCTGGCGGGCTTCAGCGTCACCTTCACGCCCCGCCGGGTGACCTCGCCGCCCTGCACCACCCGCTCCCGCAGGTGCACCAGGACCTCGGGGATGTCGATGGCCACCGGACACACCTCATAACAGGCGCCGCACAGTGAGGACGCGTACGGCAGGGAGGCGTCGATCTCGCTCCCCGTGCCCCGCAGCTGCGGGCTGAGGATCGCGCCGATCGGCCCCGGATACACCGAGCCGTACGCGTGCCCGCCCGCCCGCTCGTACACCGGGCAGACGTTGAGACACGCCGAGCAGCGGATGCAGCGCAGGGCCTGGCGGCCCACCTCGTCGGCGAGGGTGTCGGTGCGGCCGTTGTCGAGCAGGACCAGGTGGAAGGCGCGGGGGCCGTCCGCCGTCTGGGCGTCGGACGTGCCCGTCCACATGGACGTGTACGGGTTCATCCGCTCGGCCGTCGAGGAGCGGGGCAGGGTCTGGAGGAACACCTCCAGGTCACGCCAGGTCGGGACCACCTTCTCGATGCCCACGACGGAGATCAGCGTCTCGGGCAGCGTGAGGCACATGCGGCCGTTGCCCTCCGACTCCACGACGACCAGGGTCCCGGTCTCCGCCACCATGAAGTTCGCCCCGGAGACACCGACCTTGGCCCGCAGGAACTTCTCGCGCAGATGCAGCCGCGCCGCGTCGGCCAGCTCCGCCGGGGTGTCGGTGAGCCCGTCGGGGGCGGGGCGGCCCCACGCGCCCATCTCCTCGCGGAAGATGTCGCGGATCTCGCCGCGGTTGCGGTGGATGGCGGGGACGAGGATGTGCGAGGGCCGGTCCTTGCCGAGCTGCACGATCAGCTCGGCGAGGTCGGTCTCGTAGGCGTGGATGCCCTCGGCCTCCAGCGCTTCGTTGAGGCCGATCTCCTGGGTGGCCATGGACTTGACCTTGACGACCTCCGTCTCACCGGTCGCCCTGACCAGTTCCGTGACGATGCGGTTCGCCTCCGCGGCGTCGGCCGCCCAGTGCACGGTGCCGCCCGCCCGTACGACCGACTCCTCCAGCTGCTCCAGATACCGGTCGAGATGGCGCAGTGTCTCGTCCTTGATGCGCTTTCCCGCCTCGCGCAGCTCCGCCCAGTCGTCCAGCTCGGCGACGGCGCGGGCGCGCTTGTCCCGGATGGTGTGGGTGGCGTGCCGGAGGTTGGCCCGCAGCGTCGTGTTCCTCACGGCCTCGTGCGCGGCCCGCGGGAACGGCGGGAACGCGGGCATGCCGACGAAGGCGCCTCCGCTCATGACAGCGGCTCCTCTTCCGTGCTCGCCAGGATCTCCGCCAGGTGGACCGGGCGTACGGCCGTGCGCAGCCGGGTCATCGTGCCGCCGATGTGCATCAGGCAGGAGTTGTCCGCCGCGCAGAGCACGTCGGCCCCGGTCGACTCGGCGTGCCGGACCTTGTCCGCGCCCATGGCCGCCGAGACGTCGGAGTTCTTCACGGCGAAGGTGCCGCCGAAGCCGCAGCACTCCTCGGCGCCGGGCAGCGAAACGAGTTCGAGCCCCTTCACCGCCCGCAGCAGCCGCAGGGGCCGCTCGCCGAGACCGAGGGAGCGCAGGCCGTGGCAGGTGGGGTGGTAGGTGACCTTGTGCGGGTAGTACGCGCCGACGTCCGTGACCCCGAGGACGTCCACCAGGAACTCGGTCAGCTCATACGTCTTGGCAACCACCGGCGCCAGCCTCCGCGCGAGGCCGTCACCGCGGCCCTCGGCCCGCGCCCGCTCGCCCATACGCGGATACAGCTCGCGCACCATCGCCCCACACGAACCGGACGGCGTCACGATCGCGTCGTAGGCGTCGGTCCCGAAGACATCGGAGAAGTGCCGGGCCAGCGGCTCCGCCTGGTGGCGGTAACCGGTGTTGTAGTGCGCCTGCCCGCAGCAGGTCTGCGCCGCCGGGAAGTCGACCTCGACGCCCAGCCTGGTCAGCAGTTTCACCACGGCTCGGCCCGTGTCCGGATAGAGCGTGTCGTTGACACATGTCAGGAACAGGGCGACACGCATCGCTGGTTCCTCTCGTCGATCATCGGATGGACGCAGCGTACGCGGGCGTGGTGCGCCACGGGAGGCGTGGACGCGCACCGGCGCCGTCCCCGCGCCGCAGTCGCCGCGCCGCCGAGCTCATCGGTCAGCCGGTACGTGAGCAGGTCCGGGATGAGCGACGCCCGCTCGGCGAAGCCGAGTTGTCCCGCCTCCCGGGCGGCGACGAACTGAAGCAGGGCGGTGCAGGGCGCGTGCTGGCGCCCCGTCGCGGCGTACAGCTCGGCGGCAGGCAGGTGCTCCCACGCCTTCTCGGCGATGCCCCCGGTCGTACGACGGTCCAGGCTGGCGCCGCGCTGGCGGGCCGCCGCCCCCCAAGGCCCCGCCCGGCGGTCCCGCGCCGCGGCGGGTGTGCTGGACTGGGGCGGCGGATCCGCGGCCGCCGTGACGTCGCCGCGGATGCGCGGCCCCGTGACGCCGCCCCGGGCGGCCGTCACCCCGTCCCACCCGCTCAGGAGCAGTTGTGACCGTCAGCTACCGCCAGCCAGGAGTCGTCCTCACCGACCGCCGCTTCGGCGTGCCGCTGGACCACGACGATCCGGCGGGGGAGCGGATCGAACTCTTCGCCCGCGAGGTCGTCCCCACGACCCCCGGCGCCGACGACCTGCCCTGGCTCGTCTACCTCCAGGGCGGCCCCGGCTTCGGGGCCACCCGCTTCCACGGCAGGGAGTCCTGGCTCGGCCGCGCCCTGGAGGACTTCCGCGTCCTCCTCCTCGACCAGCGCGGCACCGGCAGCTCCACGCCCGCCACCCGCCAGACGCTCCCGCTGCGCGGCGGCCCCGCCGAGCAGGCCGGCTACCTCGCCCACTTCCGCGCCGACTCCATCGTCCGCGACTGCGAGGCGATCCGCTCCCAGGTGACGGGCGGCGCCCCCTGGACCGTCCTCGGACAGAGCTTCGGCGGGTTCTGCGCCACGCACTACCTCTCGGCGGCCCCCGAAGGCCTCACGGCAGCGCTGATCACCGGCGGTCTGCCCACGCTCGACGGCCACGCGGACGACGTCTACCGCGCCGCCTACCCCCGCATGGCCCGCAAGACCGCCGCGCACTACGCCCGCTACCCGCAGGACGTGGAGCGCGCCCGGCGCATCGCCGCGTACGTCGCCGAGCACGAGCCGGTCCTGAACGGCGGCTACCGGCTCACCGTCGAGGCCTTCCAGTCCCTCGGCATGCTGCTCGGCATGAGCGACGGCAGCCACCGTCTGCACTACCTCATCGAGGACGCCTTCGTGCGCACGCCCTCGGGCACCGTGCTCTCCGACGCGTTCCAGGAGAACGTGCGGGCCGTCCTCTCGTACGCGGGCAACCCGCTCTTCGCCGTCCTGCACGAGGCGATCTACGGGCAGGGCGGGCGGCCCACCGCCTGGGCCGCCGAGCGGGTGCGCGCCGAGTTCCCCGAGTTCGACGCGGAGAAGACCCTGGCGGGCGACGAGCCCCTGCGGTTCACCGGGGAGGCCGTGCAGCGCTGGATGTTCGACACCGACCCCGCGCTGCGCCCGCTGCGCGAGACGGCCGAGCTGCTCGCCGCGCGCACCGACTGGCCGCGCCTGTACGACCTCCCGCGGCTCGCGGCGAACGAGGTCCCGGCCGCCGCGGCGGTCTACTTCGACGACATGTACGTCGACACGGAGCACTCGCTGCGCACCGCCGAGGCGATCAGGGGCCTGCGCACCTGGGTCACCAGCGAGTTCGAGCACGACGGGCTGCGCGTCGGCGGCCCGAAGGTCCTTGGCCGACTGATCGGGATGGTCCGCGGGGAGGTCTGACCGCCGGACGCCGGGCCGTCGCCGTACCCCTTGATTAGGCTGCCGACATGACGGAGTCACAGACCGCGGCCGAGGCCGCAGCGCCTGCCCAGCTCGCCCCCATGCCCGAGGACTGGCGGCGGGCGCTGGCCGTCGTCGCCCACCCCGACGACCTGGAGTACGGCTGCGCCGCCGCGATCGCCGGCTGGACGGACGGCGGGCGCGAGGTCGCGTACGTCCTCGCGACGCGCGGCGAGGCGGGCATCGACACGCTCGACCCGGCGACCTGCGCACCGCTGCGCGAGCGGGAGCAGCGGGCGAGCGCGGCCGTCGTCGGCGTCGGGACGGTGGAATTCCTCGACCACAGGGACGGTGTGATCGAGTACGGCACGGCGCTGCGCAGGGACATCGCCGCCACCATCCGCAGACACCGGCCCGAGCTGGTCATCACCCTCAACCACCGCGACACCTGGGGCGGCGTCGCCTGGAACACCCCCGACCACGTGGCGGTGGGCAGGGCCACGCTCGACGCCGCGGCGGACGCGGGCAACCGCTGGATCTTCCCCGAGCTGATCGAGGAGCGGGGCCTGGAACCCTGGGACGGGGTGCGCTGGGTGGCCGTCGCGGGTTCGTCGACACCGACGCACGCGGTGGACGCCACGGCCGGACTCGACCGGTCCGTGGCCTCCCTCCTCGAACACCGCACGTACATCGAGGCGTTGACGGACGAGGACCCCGAGAAGTACTGCCGCACGTTCCTCATGGGCAACGCCCAGGCGCTCGCGTCGCGCTTCGGCGGGCGGCCCGCGGTGGCCTTCGAGGTCTTCGCCCGCTGAGGCGGACGCCTGCGGCGAATCCCTTCCGCGAGTCCCCTCCACGGATCGCTTCGACGGGCCCCTCACCGGGGGAGGGGGCTCGCGGCGTCGGTGAGTCCGTGTGCCCCGGCGTCCGCCAGGGCCCGGGTCACCGCAGCCTCGCCCTCGGGAGAGAAGACGCCCGCCCTGCGGCGGGCCGCCTCCGCGTCGATGTCGGCCATGACGAGCTCGGCGTTGATCACGACGCCGGCCCGGTAGCCGGCGCTCGCCGCGTTGATCACCTGTTCCATGGCCGACGCCGCGTTGCCCACCGCCCAGACGCCGGGGACGCTGGTCCTGCCCATCTCGTCGAGCGCGGGGTAGGGACCGAAGGGGGTGTCCTTCGTCTCCGCGCCGAGCGCGTCGAGAAGGCCGGAGCGGGGCACCGGCTTCGCGGCGACGAAGAGCACCGAGCGGGGGAAGACCCGCCCGTCGGTGAGCCGCACCCCGGTGAGGCGGTCGTCCTCGACCACCGGACCCGCGACCTCGCCCTCGACCACCGAGACCCCGGCGGCCGCGAGGCGCTCCCACTCCGCGTCCGGCAGCTCCCGCACCTTGTCGAGGAAGAGGGTCACGTCCTTGGACCACTGGGTGACGAGGAGCGCCTGGTGGCTGTTGAACGGCTCCGAGGCGAGTACGCCGAAGGCCTGGTCCCGCACTTCGTAGCCGTGGCAGTACGGGCAGTGCAGCACGTCGCGCCCCCAGCGCTCGGCGAGGCCGGGCACGTCCGGCAGTTCGTCCACGAGCCCGGTGGCGATGACCACCCGGCGCGCGTGCACGGTCCCGCCCCCGGCGAGGGAGAGCCCGAACTCCCCGCGGCCGTCCGGGGTCACCGCGCTCACCCGGTCCCGCACGGTCTCGACGCCGTACCGCTGGATCTCCCTGCGCCCCTCGGCGAGGAGCTCGGCGGGCGGCATCCCGTCCCGCGACAGAAAGCCCTGCATGTGGGCGGCGGGCGCGTTGCGCGGTTCGCCCGCGTCGACGACGAGCACCCGGCGGCGGGAACGGCCGAGCACGAGCGCCGCGCTCAGACCCGCCGCGCCCCCGCCGACGACCACGACGTCGTAGGCCTGCTGACCGCTTTCCCCGCGGTACGACTCGCTCTGGTTGTTCTGGTTGCTCTGGTTGCTCCGGGTCATGGTGACCACCTCCACGGAGACCATCGCTCCCGTGCTGCGAAATTGACAACCTCCTTTGCTGTTTCGGCAAGACGTGCGCCATGATGGCGGCATGAGTGACAACACGGAACGCTCCACGGGGAAGCCGGCGGTCGAGTCGGAGGAGATGGACGAGGTCCTCACCGAGGTGGGCCCGCGCCTGCGCCGCATCCGCAAGGAGCGCGGCGCCACCCTCGCCGGGCTCTCCGAGGCCACCGGCATCTCGGTCAGCACCCTGTCCCGCCTGGAGTCGGGCCACCGCAAGCCCAGCCTCGAACTGCTGCTGCCCATCGCCCGCGCCCACCAGGTCCCCCTGGACGAACTGGTCGGCGCCCCGCCCGTGGGCGACCCCCGGGTGCGGGCCAAGCCGATCGTCCGGCACGGCCGCACGATGCTGCCGCTCACCCGTCAGCCCGGCGGACTCCAGGCGTACAAGGTGGTCGAGCCCGCCCGCACCACGCCCGCCCCCGAGCCGCAGACCCACGAGGGCTACGAATGGCTCTACGTCCTCTCCGGAAAGCTCCGGCTGATCCTCGGCGACCACGACGTGCTGCTCGGTCCCGGTGAGGCGGCGGAGTTCGACACGCGGGTCCCGCACTGGTTCGGGGCGACGGGCGAGGGGGGAGCCGAGTTCCTCAGCCTCTTCGGACCGCAGGGTGAGCGCATGCACGTACGGGCGCGGCCCTCGCGGCAGGAGAAGGGGCGCTGACGGTTCCCCTGGGGCAAGCGACCGCTTAGTATGCGCAGGAGCACGGTCGACGACAGCCCCGTGGAGGCCCCGCATGCAGGCATGGCAAGTGCACGAGAACGGTGAGCCGGGCGAGGTGATGCGCCTCGTGGAGGCGGACCGCCCGCGGCCCGGTGAGGGGCAGGTGCTCCTGAAGGTCCGCGCCGCCGGCGTCAACTTCCCGGACGCGCTGCTCTGCCGGGGCCAGTACCAGGTCAGGCCCGAGCTGCCCTTCACGCCCGGCGTCGAGATCTGCGGCGAGACCGGGGACGGGCGGCGCGTGCTCGCCACCCCGGTCCTGCCGCACGGCGGCCTCGCCGAGTACGCCGTCGCGGACGCGCGGGCGCTGCTGCCCGCGCCCGACGCCCTGGACGACGCCGAGGCCGCCGCGCTGCACATCGGCTACCAGACGGGCTGGTTCGGCCTGCACCGCCGCGCGCACCTCCAGGAGGGCGAGACGCTCCTGGTGCACGCGGCGGCGGGCGGCGTCGGCAGCGCGGCCGTACAGCTCGGCAAGGCGGCGGGCGCCAGGGTCATCGGTGTCGTCGGCGGCGCCGAGAAGGCGCGGGTCGCGCGCGAGCTCGGCTGCGACCTGGTCATCGACCGGCGCGCGGACGACATCGTCGGCGCGGTCAAGGAGGCCACCGGCGGCCGGGGCGCGGACGTGGTCTACGACCCCGTGGGCGGCGACGCCTACGCCAAGTCGGCCAAGTGCGTGGCCTTCGAGGGCCGCATCGTCGTGGTTGGCTTCGCGAGCGGGTCCATCCCCTCGCCGACGCTGAACCACGCCCTGGTGAAGAACTACTCGATCATGGGGCTGCACTGGGGCCTGTACAACACCAAGGACCCCGCGTCGGTCGCGCGCTGCCACGAGGCGCTGACCGAGCTGGCCGCCAAGGGTGCCATCAAGCCGCTGGTGAGCGAGCGCGTGCCGATGGGCGGCGCCGCCGCGGCGGTGCAGCGCGTCGCCGACGGCCTCACCACCGGACGCGTGATCGTCCTTCCGCACGGGGGTGCCGCATGACCGACGCGAACCGACTGCGCGAACTGACCCGGGAGTTCCTCGCCGCGCACCCGCCCGCGAGCACCGGGCGCGGCGACTTCCTGCGGGCACGCTTCGACGCCGGACTCGCCTGGGTGCACTACCCCGAGGGTCTCGGCGGTCTCGGCGCGCCGCGCTCCCTGCAAGCCGTCGTGGACACCGAACTGGAGGCCGCGGGCGCGCCCGACAACGACCCGCGGCGCATCGGCATCGGCCTCGGCATGGCCGCCCCGACCGTCCTCGGCTTCGGCACCGACGAGCAGAAGCGCCGCTTCCTGCGTCCCCTGTGGACCGGCGAGGAGGTGTGGTGCCAGCTCTTCAGCGAGCCGGGCGCCGGTTCCGACCTCGCGGCGCTCGGCACCCGCGCCGTCCGCGACGAGGCGAGCGGCGACTGGATCGTCAACGGCCAGAAGGTGTGGACGTCCAGCGCGCACAGCGCCCGCTGGGCCATCCTCATCGCCCGCACCGACCCCGAGCAGCCCAAGCACCGCGGCATCACGTACTTCGTGTGCGACATGACCGACCCCGGCGTCGATGTGCGCCCGCTGCGGCAGATCACCGGCGAGGCCGAGTTCAACGAGGTGTTCCTGACCGACGTGCGCATCCCCGACGCGCACCGCCTCGGCGGGGTCGGCGAGGGCTGGAAGGTCGCCCAGACCACCCTGATGAACGAGCGGGTCTCGATCGGAGGCATGCGCATCCCCCGCGAGGGCGGCATGATCGGCCCGGTCGCCAGGACCTGGCGCGAGCGCCCCGAACTGCGCACCCACGACCTGCACCAGCGCCTGCTGAAGCTCTGGGTCGACGCCGAGGTGGCGCGGCTCACCGGCGAGCGCCTGCGCCAGCAGCTCGTCGCGGGCCAGCCGGGCCCCGAGGGCTCCGGCATGAAGCTCGGCTTCGCCCGCCTGAACCAGGAGATCAGCGGCCTGGAAGTGGAACTCCTCGGCGAGGAGGGGCTGTTGTACGACGACTGGACGATGCGTCGGCCCGAGCTGGTGGACTTCACGGGCCGCGAGGCGGGCTACCGCTATCTGCGGTCCAAGGGCAACAGCATTGAGGGCGGGACCAGCGAGGTCCTGCTGAACATCGTCGCCGAGCGCGTCCTCGGCCTGCCCTCCGAGCCGCGCACCGACAAGGACGTCGCCTGGAAGGACCTCGCGCGATGAGCGACCTGCTGTACTCCGAAGAGGAAGAAGCGCTGCGCTCCGCGGTGCGCGACCTGCTCACCGACCACTGCGACGCCGCGGCCGTGCTCGCCCGCGTCGAGACGGCCGAGCCGCACGACCGCGAGCTGTGGAAGGCCCTCACCGACGGGATGGGCCTCGCGGGCCTCCTCGTCCCCGAGGAGCTGGGCGGCCAGGGCGCCACCCACCGCGAGGCCGCGGTGGTCCTGGAGGAGCTGGGCCGGGCCGTGGCGCCCGTCCCGTATCTGACCAGCGCGGTCGTCGCCACCGAGGCGCTGCTCGCGTGCGAGGGCGAGGCGGCGCGCGAACTGCTCGTCGCCCTCGCGTCGGGCCGCACGGTGGGCGTGCTCGCGGTGCCGCTGTCCGGCGCCCCCGGCGACGACCACGCCGGCGTGCGGGAGCGGGACGGGGTCCTGCACGGCCGCGTGACCGCGGTGGCCGACGCGGCGACGGCGGACGTGTTCCTGGTGCCCACGGCCACCGGGCTCTTCGCGGTCGACGCCGCGCGGGACGGGGTCACCGTCGAACCCGCGGCCTCCCTCGACCTGACGCGCCCCCTCGCCGCCGTCGCCTTCGACGGGGCACACACGCGCGCGCTGGCCCCGGAGGCGGGCCCCGCGGTCGCCCGCGGGCTGCGGGCCGGGGCCGGGCTTTTGGCCTCCGAGCAACTGGGCGTCGCCGAGTGGTGCCTGACCGAGACGGTCGGGTACGTCAAGGAGCGGCACCAGTTCAACCGGCCCGTCGGCTCCTTCCAGGCCCTCAAGCACCGGCTCGCGCAGCTCTGGCTGGAGGTGGTCAACACCCGCGCCGCGGCGCGCAACGCCGCCGACGCGCTGGCGACGGGCGACGTCGAGTCCGGCCTCGCGGCGGCCCTCGCCCAGGCCTACGCGGCGCCGGCCGCCGTGCGGGCCGCCGAGGAGGCGCTGCAACTGCACGGCGGTATCGGCATGACGTGGGAGCACCCCGTCCACCTGTACCTCAAGCGCGCCAAGGCCGACGCGATCGCGTACGGCACGGCGGGCCGGCACCGTGCGGCCCTCGCGGAACTGGTGGATCTCCAGGCGCCCTGAACCCCACCGAGCCAATCACATGCAGCCCACACGTACCACGTGTGGGCTGCTCGTTTTATCGACTCCTTACGTGAGGCATAATTGCGAGCTGTTCGCAATAACCGTTGATCTTCAGTAGGGGTGTGGAGCATGAGGGCCCGATCGATACGAGCTGCGGGCGGCGCGGCGGCGGCCGTCGCGCTGGCGGTCGCGGCCTCCGCCTGCTCGGCGCCGGGTGACGGCGGCGGCTCGGGCGGCGCCAAGGACTCCGCGGTGGTCGGCATCGCCTACGAGCCCGACACGCTCAGCCCGCTCCTCGGCTACGGCAAGGACGGCAACTCCAAGATCTTCGACGGTCTGCTCACGCACGACGCCGACATGAAGCTCAAGCCCGCCCTCGCCGCGGAGCTGCCCGAGGTCACCGACGACGGCAAGACCTACACGTACAAGCTGCGCCAGGGCGTCAAGTTCAGCGACGGCAAGCCGTTCACCGCCAAGGACGTCGTCTTCACGTACGAGACGATCCTCGACAAGAAGACCAACAACGCCTCCAAGACCGAGCTGGACGCCGTCAAGAGCGTCGAGGCGAAGGGCGACGACACCGTCGTCTTCCGGCTCAAGTACCCCTACGCTCCCTTCGCCGAGCGCACCGTCCTGCCCATCGCCCCCGAGCACGTCGCGGGCAAGCAGGACGTCAACAACGGCTCCTTCACCACCAAGCCGATCGGCACCGGACCGTACGAGCTGGTCAAGTGGTCCAAGGGCGAGAAGCTGTCCTTCAAGGCCAACCCCGACTACTGGGGCGGCGCGCCCAAGGTGAAGAACTTCACCATGGCGATCATCAAGGACGACGACATCCGCGCGACCCGGCTCGACGCCGGAGAGCTCGACGGGGCGATCCTGCCGCCCAACCTCGCCAAGAAGTACAAGAACGACGGCGACAAGAAGACCTACACCGCCAAGACCTTCGACTACCGCGTGGTGACGCTCCCCACCGGCAACAAGGTCACGGGCGACACCGCCGTCCGCCGCGCCCTCGACGTCGGCGTGGACCGCGAGGCCATGGTCGACTCGATCCTGGACGGCGCCGGCAAGGAGGCCTACGGGCCCGTCCCGACCGACAGCCCCTGGTTCACCCGGGGCACCGAGCGGAAGTTCGACGCCGCCAAGGCCGAGAAGATCCTCGACGACGCCGGCTGGAAGCCCGGCAAGGACGGCGTCCGCGAGAAGGACGGCGTCCGGGCCGCGTTCCCGCTCTGGTACCTCTCCGGCGACAAGCTCCGCCAGGAACACGCCCTCGCCTACGCCTCCGACGCCAAAAAGATCGGCATCAAGGTGGAGGTGCAGTCCGGCACGTGGGAGGTCATCCAGCCGCGCATGCCCAAGGATGCCGTCCTCGCCGGCGGCGGCTCCCCGGCCGACCCCGACTTCGACCAGTACACCCTCCTGAAGTCCTCGCTCGCCGGCGACGGCTTCAACAACATGGCGCACTACGACAACAAGAAGGTCGACGAGGCACTGGAGGACGCGCGCAGGAGCGGCGACCACGCCGAGCGCAAGGCCGCCTACGACACGATCCAGCGCGAGCTGGCCAAGGACCCCGGCTACACCTTCCTCACGCACATCGACCACCTCTACGTCGTCGACAAGCGCTTCGGCGACCTCACCACCCAGACCGAGCCGCACGACCACGGCCTCGCGTCGGGCCCCTGGTGGAACGTCGAGGACTGGCAGCCGAAGAAGTGACCTCCGCGATAGCGCAGGCACCGGGGAAGGCGGCACGGCGCCGCCTTCCCTGGGGGCCGATGGCGCGCCTCGCGGGACGGCGCGCGCTGTTCGCCGTCCCCGTCCTGCTCGTCGTCACCTTCGGCGTCTTCGCCATCGCCGCCGCCTCGCCCTTCGACCCCGTCAAGGCGTACGCGGGCACGGCGGGGCTCACCGCCTCGCAGGAGAACCTCGACCAGCTCCGCGCCAACCTCGGCGTCGACAAGCCGCTCGCCGCCCGCTGGTGGGACTGGCTCACCTCGGCCCTCACCGGCGACCTCGGTGACTCCAGCGTCCTGCGCCAGCCCGTCGCCGACGTCATCGGCGAGCGGGTGGGCTGGTCCGTGCTCCTCGCCGCGACCGCCTTCCTCGTCGCGATCCTGCTCGGCACCACGCTCGGCGTCCTCGCCGCCCGCCGCCCCGGCGGCTGGCTCGACCGCGCGGTGACCTCGCTCGCGTACACGCTCGAAGCGGCGCCGCCGTTCTGGCTCGGCCTGCTCGCCGTCTGGCTGTTCGCGCTGAAGCTGGGCGTGCTGCCCTCGGGCGGCCTGACGGACACGGCCAGCTCCACCGTGACGGCGGGGCAGGTCGCGAGCCACCTCGTGCTGCCCGCGGGCGTGCTCGCCGTCTCCCAGCTGCCCTGGTTCGTCCTCTACGTGCGCCAAGGCGTCGGCGACGCGCTCGGCGACGACCCCGTGCGCGGCGCACGCGCCCGCGGCCTCGCCGAACGCACCGTGCTCCTGGGCCACGCCCTGCGCTCCGGCATGCTGCCCGTGCTCACGCTCATCGGCTCCCGCGTGCCCGAACTCATCACCGGGGCGCTGCTCGTGGAGACCGTCTTCAGCTGGCCCGGCATCGCGGCGGCCACCGTGCAGGCCGCGACCGCCGTGGACTTCTCGCTGCTCGCCGCGCTGACCGCCCTCGCCACGGCCGCGGTCCTGCTCGGCAACCTCGTGGCCGACCTCCTGTACGGCCTCGCCGACCCGAGGGTGGGTTTCGATGGCTGACACCAAGGACCTCGTGTGGCGCGCCAAGGGCGGCGTACGCCGCTCCACGCGCGCGTGGCGGGTACGCACCTCCGCCGTCCTCGTCGCCGCGGTCGTCCTCGCCGTCCTCGTCGTCCCGCCGCTCGTCAACCTCGACGAGCAGGCCGTCGACCTCGGCATGAAGCTCCACCCGCCGTCCCTCTCCCACCCCTTCGGCACCGACGACGTCGGCCGCGACCTGCTCCTCCGCTGCGTCTACGGGCTGCGGGTCTCCCTCCTCGTAGGCGTCGTGGCGGCGGTCGTCGCCACCGTCATCGGCACCGCAGTGGGCGCGCTCGCCGCGGCCTCCGGAGGCTGGGTCGACCGGATCGTGATGCGGCTCGTCGACGTCTTCTCCTCGGTGCCGCACCTGCTGCTCGGCATCTTCATCGTGGCGATGTTCCGGCCCGGCGTATGGCCGGTCGTCGTCTCGGTGGCGCTCACCCACTGGCTGTCCACCGCCCGCATCGTGCGCGCCGAGGTCCTGTCCCTGCGCTCACGGCCCTACGTCGACGCCGCCATCTCCGGCGGCGCCTCACGGCTGCGCGTCGCGGTACGGCACCTGCTGCCCGGCGTCCTGCCGCAGGCCGGTCTCGCCGCCGTCCTGATGGTCCCGCACGCCATCTGGCACGAGTCCGCGCTGTCCTTCCTCGGCCTCGGCCTGCCCACCCACCAGGCGAGCCTCGGCACCCTCGTGCAGAGCGCGCGCGGCTCGCTCCTCGCGGGCGACTGGTGGCCGACGCTCTTCCCCGGCGTGTTCATCATCGTCCCCACCCTGGCCATCGCGGGCCTCGCGGGCGCCTGGCGGGAGCGGATCAACCCCCGGCGCCGATCGGAGCTGATGCTGTGAAGCCCGTCCTTTCCGTCCAGGGACTCTCCGTACGATTCCGGATGCGCGGCGGCAGCCACGTCTCCGCCGTCACCGACGTCTCCTTCGACCTCGCGGCGGGGGAGTGCCTCGCCCTGGTCGGCGAGAGCGGCTGCGGCAAGTCGGTGCTCGCCTCCGCGCTGCTCGGGCTCCTCCCGGAGAACGCGGAGACCGCCGGGTCCGCGCTCCTCGGCGGCCTCGACCTCCTGACCGCCGACGAGCGCACCCTCGCCCGCTCCGTACGGGGACGGCGCGTCGGCCTCGTCCCGCAGAGCCCGGCCGCGCACCTGACCCCGGTGCGGACCGTGCGCTCCCAGCTGGAGGAGAGCCTGCGGGAACTCGCGGGCGTACGGAAGCCTGCGCTGCGGGCCGCCGCGGAGCAAGCCGCCGAACGGGCCGCGTTCCCCGCCGGCCACCTCGACCGCTACCCCCACGAACTCTCCGGCGGCCTCGCCCAGCGCGCCGCCACCGCGCTCGCCCTCATCGGCGACGCCCCGCTGCTGCTCGCCGACGAACCCACCACCGGGCTCGACCGCGACCTCGTGGACCGCACGGTCGACGAGCTGCGCCGGCATGTCGGCGACGACCGCGCGCTGCTCCTGATCACCCACGACCTGGCGGCGGCCGAACGGATCGCCGACCGCGTGGCGGTGATGTACGCGAGCCGGGTGGTGGAACTGACCGACGCGCCGGCCTTCTTCGGCGCGCCCGGCCCCCGCCACCCCTATGCCCGAGGACTCCTCGACGCCCTGCCCGAGCGGGAGTTCACGCCCATCCCTGGCATGCCGCCCGAGCTGACCGCGCTGCCCGCCGGGTGTGCGTTCGCGGCCCGCTGCGACCGCGCCGACGAGGCGTGCGCCGCCCTGCCGGGCCTCGTCGCCGGCGCCGCCTGCCACCACCCCCATGTGAACGTGCTGGAGTCCCCCCGTGCTTGAACTGCGCTCCGTCACGGCCGGCTACGACCGCGCGGCCCCCGTCATGCGGGGCGTGGACCTCACGATCGCCGCCGGGGCGTCCGTCGGGCTCCTCGGCCCCAGCGGCTGCGGCAAGTCCACGCTGGCCCGCGTCGCGGCGCTGCTGCACCGCCCCGACGCCGGGCAGGTCGTCATCGACGGCCAGCCCGCGCGCGGCTGGCGCCACCGGGCGCCCCGCGAGCAGCGCACCGCCTTCGGCGTCGTCTTCCAGCAGCCGCGGCTCTCGGCCGACCCCCGCCTGACCCTCACTGACCTCATCGCGGAACCGCTGCGCGCGGTGGGCCGGGCCCCGGAGGCCGCCGCCGTGGTCCCCGCACTCGCCGCCCGCGTCGGCCTCGGCAAGGACCTCATCGGCCGCCGCCCCCACGAGGTCAGCGACGGCCAGCTCCAACGCGCCTGCCTGGCCCGCGCCCTGGTCCTCCGACCCCGCTGGCTCATCTGCGACGAGATGACGGCCATGCTCGATGCCTCGACGACCGCGTCGCTGGTCCACGTGGTGGAGGAGTACCGGGCGGAGCACGGGGCGGGCCTCCTGGCCGTCGGCCACGACCGCGTGCTCCTGGAGCGCTGGTGCGACGGGACGACGCACTGGGACGACCTCACCGGCGGCCTCTGACCGGCCCGGCGAGCGGCGTCGACGGCACGCGCCCCGGGAGACGCCGCCCAGGGCCGCCCGGGCAAGGAACGGTCCCGTGCCGGGAGTTCGAAGGGCCCGATTCAGACGTTCGTCACCCGCAGGACAGGTGTGCGGCCCCATACTCTCCGAGGCTCCGCACACCACCGCACCGTGCGGTGCCACGCACCCCGCGGCGCGCCCCGCGCCCCGCCCGTCCCTCGCCCCGGGAGGCAGACAGACATGGCCCTCACCACCCGTCGCAGAGCCCTCGCCACCCTCGGAGCCGCCCTCGCCGGCGGCATCGCGCTGCCCGCCCACGCGCAGGCGGGCGAACGCGGACCGCGCCACCCGCGGCCCCGGCCGCTCCGCCACGCCCACGCGCACAACGACTACGAGCACCCCCGGCCCCTCCTGGACGCCCTCGACCACCGGTTCACCAGCGTCGAGGCCGACATCCACCTCGTCGACGGACAACTCCTCGTCGCCCACGACCCCGTGGACCTCGACCCCCGCCGCACCCTCGAATCCCTCTATCTGAAGCCGCTCGCGGCCCGTGTCCGCGCGAACCACGGGTCGGTGTACCGAGGGCACCACCACACCCCCTTCCAGCTCCTCGTCGACATCAAGACCGAGGGCGCCGCGACCTACGCCGAGCTCCACCGCCACCTGCTGCCCTACCGGCGGCTGTTCACCTCGTACTCGCACGGCAAGGTGCGCCGCGCCGCGGTCACGGCCGTCGTCTCCGGTGACCGCGCGGCGCGTGGCCCGATGGCGGCGCAGAAGGTGCGCTACGCCTTCTACGACGGTCGCCTCGCCGACCTCGGGACGTCGGCGCCCGCCTCCCTCATCCCGCTGATCAGCGACAACTGGTCGCTCAACTTCGGCTGGCAGGGCGTCGGGCCGATCCCTGCTGCCGAGCGCGAGAAGCTGCGCGGCATCGTCTCCGCCGCGCACGCGCGCGGGCAGCGCGTCCGCTTCTGGGCCACGCCCGATCTGCCGGGGCCCCGGCGCGACGCGGTCTGGGGCGAACTGCTCGCCGCCGGTGTCGACCACCTCAACACCGACGACCTCGCGGGGCTCGAAGCCTTCCTCGACGCACGCCGCCGGTGACCGGGGCCGGTCGGCGCCCTTCCCAGTAACACCCGTTCGGAGCACAGGTCTAAGGCCCGGACTCACCCTCCGCTACGCGACACTGACGGCCGGGAGCCGCGGTGTCGCGTGGCGGAGGAGGTTCTTGGGATGGCTGTCTCGATCTCTGTGGTGCTGTTGCTGCTGATCCTGGCGGTGGTCTTCCTGCGCAACGGCGCCCTGAAGATCTCACACGCCCTGGTCTGCGCGCTGCTCGGCTTCTACCTGGCCGGTTCCAGCATGGCGCCGACGATCCACGACGGCCTCACGGCCACCGCCGACATGGTCAGCGCCCTCCAGCCCTGACCGGGCCGGCGCGCTGCGGCTACGTCCGAGAGAACACGCCGATCCCGTTCGGCACCGGGCGCTCCGCCCCGCCGCTCGGGTTGTTGCGCACCGTCACCGCGTCGGCGCCCGGGGCCCGCGCGACCAGCGTGGCCGTGGCCGAGACCAGAGCCGACGAACCGCCGCCGTCCAGGCTGAAGCCCTCGGTGGCGCCGAGACCGCGCAGGGTGTCGGCGACCTCGGCGATCGTCAGCCCCGTACGGAACTCCGGTGAGCCGTCGAGCGCCAGCAGCAGCAGGCGCCTGCCGTTGTCGGAGATCCCCGCGGCGGTCCGCACCGCCGAGGTCCGCGCGTCGAGGCCGGGCAGCGGCGTGCCGTTCCGCAGCACGGGGTAGCCGCCGAGCGCGAAGCGGAACGGGATGTGCGACCTGGCGGCCACGAGGCGGTGCCGGACGCTCACCGGGTCGCCCACCGACAGCTTCCGCAGCTCCTGCGCGCCCGCCTCACGGCCGACGAGCACCGTGGCGCCGCGCGCGACGGGACCGCTCCCCGGCGTGTCGGCGGTGGCCACGACACGCCCGTGGCGGACCGTCACCTCATGGGTGTCCGTGCTGCACGGCGCGCCGCGGCTCGTGTCCGTGCCGCAGGTCGAGCGCACCCGGGAGACGGAGCCCCAGTCGCTGGTGAACGCCCCGACGGAACCCACCGGCAGGGCGTACTGGTTGAGCCCGCCCAGCGGCAGGCGGGCGTCCGGCGTGCGCACCCGCCCGGTCAGGGCGAGGTCGTCCAGGCGCGCCCTGCGGTCGAATCCGACCCCGATGACCGCCTTGGTGCTCACACCGGGAGGCATGGCGGGCCCGAAGCGCTGGCCGTCGGGGACCGCGCCCTTCAGCGCGCGCCCCGCGGCGATCGCGGGACCGACGGGCGCGCCGGTCGCCTCGACGCCCGGATGCTGGGTCTCGCTGATGTTGAAGAAGTCGCCGTTGATGCCGCCGACCGCGCCGGAGCCGTCCGCGAGCGCGGAGACGGGTGAGCGCGCGGCGACCTTGCCGGGATAGAGCAGCCCGACGCTGGTGCGCGGGTCGCGCAGGTCGATGTCGAGCACGTGCGCGCGGGCCGTGCCGCCCGAGCCCGGCACGTCGAAGTACCGGTACTCCACGCCGGGCGCGATCTCGGTGGCCGCGGGCCGCGCGGCGGTCACGGGAGCGCCGCTGGCCGGCGCCGCTCCCGTGAGAGCCGCACCGGCCAGCGAGCCGAGCGTGGTGATGAGGGCGCACGTCGTTCTGAACCGCCCACTGCGGTGTGTCTGCCGGGTCACAGATCCCCCCTGGTGTCGGCCGGGCCCCAACTGTCCCAGCAGACCTAGTGGTTCACCAGACGGGAGCGGTGGCTATGTTCCGACCAGCCGGGAACGGATCAGGAAACGCACGCCCTCCGGGGCCTCCAGCGAGAAGCCGCTGCCCCGTCCTGGCACCACGTCCACGATCAGCCGGGTGTGGCTCCACACCGCGTACTGGCTCTTCGACATCCAGAACGTTACGGGTTCCGCGACGCCGTCCACGGCAAGCGACGCGAGCCGCACGTCCGATTCGCCGGTACGGAACTCACCCTCGGGGTAGCACATGGGGGCGCTGCCGTCGCAGCAGCCGCCGGACTGATGGAACATCAGCGGCCCATGCGCCTCGCGCAACCGGCGGACGAGCCGGGCGGCTTCGGGGGTCAGCTCGACCCGGGGCACCTCGTCCTTGCTCTCCTGACGGTCCATGGGAGGACCCTTCCGCACGCCACGTTGCAACGGGGTTGCGGCCCCCGGCGGCGTGGGCCGATCGGGGGAGCGCCGGGCCGCGTCACCGCGCGGACCCGGTGGCGGCGCGCCGCGCGCTGCGCGAGGATGGCCCCTTTCCTGTGGGGCGTCCGTGGAGCGGAGGCAGCGCGATGGGATCACACGCGGCGACGGCGGGGCGGCGCAGGCGCAGGCCACTGGTGTTCGGCTCGCTCGGCGTGGCGCTGCTCGCGGCACTGCTGAGCGTCCCGAGCGCGGGCGGCGCGCCCGTGTCCGCCGATGCCTGCCGCACCGGGGGCGCCGCGATGCCGGTCGGCGACTGCGGGCCGTTCTGGCAGGTCCTCGCCGAGGACTTCGACGGCGACCGGGTGCCGCTCGGCGCGTTCAGCGACTGCGACCACCACGCCGACACGTCCGCCGCGTACTGCGCCGGACTCACGGGTTCCTACCGCGACAACTGGTGGGCGTACCCCACCGGCTGGCCCGACACCGCGCACGACCGCGACCGCGACGTCGTGGGCGTCTACCATCCCGAGGACACCGTGAGCGTGGGACCCGCGCAGGACGGCGACGGCCGTATGCGCATCCGGATGTGGCGGCCCGCCGACAAAGGCCCCGTCCACGCGTCGGCGGTCGTACCACGTGCCGTCATGCAGATGAAGTACGGCAAGTACAGCGCCCGCATCAAAGTGACCAAGCAGGCTCCCGGGTACAAGTCGGCCTGGCTGCACTACGGCGGAGGCTGCGAGATGGACCACCCCGAGGGCGAGTGGACCGGTCCCCTCAGCGCCTTCCACCACCCCTGCGGAGGCGGCGAGCAGGGCTCCTTCAAGGGCGCGGACGACTGGACCTCCTGGCACACCGTGTCGACCGAGTGGACGCCGGGGCACGTCCGGTTCTTCGTGGACGGACGGCAGACGGGACACGACACGCGGGGAGTGCCGGACCAGCCGCTGTCCTGGGTCCTGCAGAACGAGAGCGCGCTCGAAGGCCCGGGAGCGGCGCCCGGCAGCAGCGCCCAACTGGAGATCACCTGGGTGACGGCCTACGCGTACGGGTGGAAGTGACGGCGGACCGGCCCCACCGCCGCCGTCTTTCCGGAACGGAGGGTGAAGTCCCGTACAACCCTTGTGCACCATCCCGTGTCGAACAGGGCGCCGGACAAGGAACGGGCCCTTTCCGGACACCCCCGCGCCTGCCCGGCCACATCCCTTCACAGGAGCCGCTCGTGCGCAAGAACCGTTCGGCCGCCCTCGCCGCGGCATCGTTCCTCCTGCTGACCGGGGCCGGTATCGCCGCCGCCCCCACCGCCTACGCCGGCACCCCCGGCGGCACGCACGCCGACGACCGCAACAGCGACTTCAACGGCGACGGATACGAGGACGTCCTGGTCGGCGCTCCCGGCGCCACCGTGAGCGGGGCCAAGGGAGCAGGCCTCGTCACGGTCCAGTACGGCTCCACCAGAGGCATCGGCACGACCAACGTGGCCCGCTTCAGCCAGTCGACGTCCGGCGTGTCGGGCGCGGCGGAGGCGGGCGACGGCTTCGGCAAGGCCGTCGCCACGGGCGACCTCGACGGCGACGGCTACGACGACGCGGTCATCGGCATCCCCGGCGAGGACCTCGGCGACACGGCGGACGCCGGCGGCGTCGCGATCCTCTGGGGCTCCAAGGAGGGCCTCAAGGGTGCGGCGAGCGACTGGCTCCAGACCCAGGAGCCCACCAAGGGCGAGCAGTTCGGCGCGGGCCTCGCCGCCGCGCGCTTCACCGCCGAGACGCCGGGCGACCTGCTCGCCGTCATGGGCCGCTACGGCGTGGAGCTCTTCGCCTACGACGCCGCGCCGCAGGCCAGGGGCGAGGCGCCGCTGCGCCGCCAGGCCGTCGAGCGGCTCGCGAAGGCGGCCGGGGAGCGCCACATCCAGCCCAAGTCGCTGACCACGGGCGACTACGACGACAACGGGTACGCGGATCTCGTCGTCTCCGGGGTGACCCTGGGCGACGAGGAGCCGGGCCACGGCTGGTCCGTGCAGTACGCGGGCGGCGCCGACGGGCTCGCGTACAAGAACGAGTTGCGCGGCGGTCCCGCCGCGGCCTCGGGCGACATCAACAACGACGGCTACGACGATCTCGTGACCGGCGAGCCCGCCTCCCCGGACGACGGCGGCGAGACGATGACCGGCGGTCTGGTCGGCGTGCGCTACGGCACCGCTGACGGGCTGCTCGACGAGGCCAAGTGGTGGACGCAGGACGCCGCGGGCGTGCCCGGGGTCGCCGAGCGCGGAGACGGCTGGGGCGCCGACCTGTCCGTCGCGGACACGAACGGCGACGGCTACGCGGACGTCGCCATCGGCGCGCCCGGCGAGGACATCGGCGCCGTCGCCGACGCGGGCGCGGTGTGGGTGCTGCGCGGTTCGGAGAACGGGATGACGGCGACCGGCGCCAAGTCCTTCGACCAGGACACCGCGGACATCCCGGGAGTGCCCGAGAAGGGCGACAAGTGGGGCGCGCAGGTGCGGCTCACGGACCCGAACCGCGACGGCCGCTCCGGTCTGCTGGCCGCCGCGCCCGGCGAGAACGCCGGGGACGGCTTCGTCTGGACCCTTTCGGCCGACTCGGGCGGTGTGACGGCGTCCGGCACCTGGTCCTTCGGCGCGGCGACGCTGGGCGCACCGGCCACGGGCGCGGCGTTCGGCGCGGCGATCGACGAGTGAGCGGGGGCTGACGGGCCGTCCGGCCGGACCACCGGCCGGACGGCCCCGGCCTCAGCCCAGGCGCTCGACGCGGATCTGGGCGGGCGGGAAGGGCGAGGAGGACGTCGTGCCGGCCGACCAGTGGCCGCCGTCCGTCCCCGGGATCGCGGTGATCGCCTCCGGCATGTACGTGGCCGGCACTTCGGGGCCCCGCTCGCTGACCCAGGCCGTGCCGTCCCAGCGCAGGTAGTGCGCGCGCTTCTGGTCCCAGAAGTCCCAGCCGGAGATCCGGTCGGGCCGGCCCGCGGCGTCCTCCGTGATGCCGCTCAGCAGGCCGACGCCGAAGGGCGCCGCGACCTGGGTCCACTGAGTGCCGTCGTAGTGCTGGAGCACGACCGAGGGCGGCTTGCCGGGCGGCCCGCCCACCCCGTACGAGAAGCCGGTCAGCCAGATGTCGTCGTGCGCCACCGGCAGCAGCCCTGACACCGAGGCGCGGATGCCGACGTTGCGCGGGATCACCGTCCAGGCGCCGTCCCAGCGGGCGATGACGTCGCCGAAGACCCACACCTCGCCGCCGCGCGTGACCCGCACCCCGTACGGCGTGGGCGCGGCCTCGTCCGGCAGCGGCCTGCACCAGCGCCACTTCCCGCCGGCGCCGCGCAGCAGTCCGGCCCGGCCCTCGTGGCGCCCCGCCACCCAGAAGCCGCCGTCGGGCCCGGCGGCGACGGCCGTCAGCTTCGTCCCCGCGGCGCCGCGACCGGGGAACGCCCTCTCGCGCCAGGTCGTGCCGTCCCACGCGAGGAGCTGGTCGCGCCCCGCGGTGTCGGTGCCGAGGGCCAGGGCCGTGGTGCCCGAGGGATTGACGGCGACCGAGCGCAGGCCGCCGGTGTACGCCAGGTGGGAGAGGTCGGTGGCCGACCAGTCGGCGCCGTTCCAGCTCAGGGCCATGGGGGTGCCGAGGGTGCCGCCGGAGCGGCCCTGCTCGCCCACGGCCCAGGCGAGGTCGGGCCCCGCGGCGGCCAGCGCGGTGAGGTGGGCGGCGGGCTGCCCGGCCGGTGCGGGCGCCTCCCGCCAGGAGGCGGCCCGCCGGGCGTTCGCGGGACGGGCGGCGGCGGTGGCGGCCAGGGGCAGCGGCAGGGCCGCCCCCGCGCCGACGGCGGTGATTCCACGGACAAAGGCGCGTCTTCGCATCACAGGAGCCTCTCCTCGCGAGCGTGGATGTACCCAGGGTGCGCAACACCCTGAACCGGGCACCGTGCGGCGTCAATGCACGCGGATGCCAGTTTCACGCTTCGGCGGGGACCGAAACGACCCGTTCCTAGGGTTCGATCATGGACATCGCGCAGCACCCCACGCCCCCCACGGCCACCGGCCACCGGACCATCACCCCGAGCATCCTGTACGTCGGCACCCCCGTCGCCCTCCTGACCACCGAGAACGAGGACGGCACGGACAACCTCGCCCCGATCTCCTCCGTCTGGGCCCTGGGGCAGATCGTCGTCCTCGGCCTCGGGGCGGAGGGGCAGACCGCGCGCAACCTCCGTGAGCGGAGCGACCTGGTGATCAGCCTGCCGTCACCGGACATGTGGGAACACGTCGAACGGCTCGCGCCCCTGACGGGCCGGTTCCCCGTGCCGCCGGGCAAACCGGCCGGGTGCCGGTATGAGGCGGACAAGTTCGGCGTCGCGGGACTCGCCCCGCAGCGTTCGGAGCTGGTGCGCCCCTCGCGCGTGGCGGGCTGCCCCCTGCAGTTCGAGGCCCGCGCCGCGCGGGTGAGCCAGGGCGTGGCGGACTGGTACGTCACCGTCGAGGCCGAGGTGCTCAGGGTGCACGCCGACCCGGCGGTGGTCGTCCCCGGCACCCAGCACATCGACCCCGCGGCCTGGAGCCCGCTGATCTACAACTTCCGCCACTACTTCGGCCTCGGCCCCGAACTCGGTCACTCCCACCGCACCGACACGCCGCGCTCCGCATGACGGGCGCGGCGCCCACGGAAGCGGGTCTTCCGCTGGAATAGACCTCTGAGAGGCTGGTCTGCACCAACTGCCGCTGGTCATCGGGGGTTTGGGCGCCGAATGTTCGCCTTATCCGCACGCGGCGGCCGTGTGGATGAGGGGCGAATATCGTCGTTTTGTTCCACAAGGCACCCAAGTCAATTGTTGACAGCGGGAGTTGGTCTAGTCCATTTTGGTGGTACGCAAGTTCGACGAGGGGCGGCTGGGACACGCGCTGCCCCGGCGGACCCGAAGAGGTCCGGCGAGAACCGAACCTTGGAGCACCACATGCCAGCGCCCGACCGCTACCTCCACCGAGCCGCCTCCGACGTCCCCTACTTCAGCGCCGACGGGGACACCTACCTGGCCCAGACCCAGCTGCGGGACCTGACCAAGACACGGCCGCTGAAGGTGCTCTCCGAGGAGGACTTCGCCTTCTGGCAGACGTACGGCTACGTCGTCGTGAAGCAGGCGATCCCCGCCGAGTCGGCCAAGAACCTCCTCGACTTCGCCTGGGAGTTCCAGGGCCTCGACCGGGGCCGCCCCGAGACCTGGTACGAGGAGCGCGAGTTCCGCTCGGACCTCGACCGCGAGCTGCACATCTACGGATTCGTCGAGGCGTACCACCACCAGCTCATCTGGGACAGCCGGCAGACCCAGCGGGTCTACGACGCCTTCACCGACGTATGGGACTGCGCAGAGCTCTGGGTCACCCTGGACCGGCTCAACCTCAACCCGCCCAACGTCAAGAACCGCTCCCGCTCGCTGATCGCGCCCACCGAGCGCGGCTTCGACATCAACCTCCACTGGGACATCGACACCAGCCTCGGCATCCTGCCCCAGCGGGTCCAGGGCATCATCGCCCTCGACGACACCCGGCACGAGCACGGCGGCTTCCAGTGCTGCCCCGAACTGTTCCGCCGCTTCGACCGGTGGAAGGCGCTCCAGCCCGACGACCGCGACCCGATCCGCCCCGCGATCGACCAGGACGACATGCCGGTCGTCCGACCCGAGCTGGAGGCCGGTGACCTGCTGATCTGGAACGGCCTGCTGGCACACGGCGTCGCCCCCAACACCTCAGAGAACGGTGTACGGGCCGTGCAGTACCTGTCGATGATGCCCGCCCTGGAGGGCCACGAGGAGCTGCGCCGCTCACGGGTCGACTCCTGGAGCAACCTCAGCACGCCGGAGTGGAACGCCACCCTGCTCGGCGACGCCGACAAGCCCGAGGCCCTGCGGTACGGCACCGCCGCCCTGAACGACCTCGGCGCCAAGCTGCTCGGCCTGAAGTCGTGGCACGGCACGGACCTCGACCAGCCGATCGGGGAAGCCGCATGCGACGCATCTGCCTGACCCTGCCCACCAACCGGGCCTGCCCGGACACCATCGCGGCGATCGGGCAGGAGGCGGCCTACGCCACCGCCCACTTCGACGTCGAGGTGCACCTGCTGATCCTCGACTCCTCGGACCCCGCCACGTTCGCCGCCCACGCGGCGGCCGTCCACGCGCTGCCCGAGGACCCGCGGGTCAGCGTCCACCACCTGGGCGAGCCGGAGCAGCGCGCCTTCCTCAGCCGGGTGATCGCCCGCGCGGACGTCGCCAAGCCCGAGCTGATGCTGGAGCTGATGCTCCCCGCGGCGGTCTCCTACGGCGCCTGCACCAACCGCGCGTTCCTCTTCGCCGCCGCGCTCGGCTGCGAGTCCGTGCACCGCAGGGACTCCGACAGCCGCTACCAGCTCCTCGACGGCGAGCCCGTCTTCCCCGTCCACCACGAGCTGGCGTCCCTCGGCAAGAGCGCGGTCGACGCGGCGCACGGCGCCGTCGAGACCGCCCTCGCGCCGCGCCACCTGCACAAGCGGGTATCGATGGTCGGCGGCTCCTTCGTGGGTGAACTCTCCGTCGACATCGGTGAGATACGCGCCCTCGACCCCGGGGCCTACCACGATGTGGTCAGCCTCTGGGCGCCGGACGACTGGACCGACGAGCAGAAGCGGGAGCTGGTCGACGAATCCTTCCGGGGCGCTGGCTCCGAGACCTTCACGGACGACCGGGCGACGCTGACACTGGTCGACCCGATGCGCGTCGACATGTGCAACATCGCCTTCCACGGAGTGCACGAACGCGTGCCGCTGCCACCCGCGACCGACACCATCGGCAGCGACTACTTCCTCATCCACCTCGTCCACGACGCGGCGCTGCCCGGCGTCCTGCACAACCGCGACATCGTCAACTACTACACCGCGGAACGCAGGACCGACGCCGGCTTCATCGCCTACCAGACGCGCTTCGTGAAGTTCTTCCTGTCGATGCTCTACTTCAACTTCATCTACGAGCGGATGGCCGAGGCCGGGGAGGCCCTGCTCGACGCCGACGGCCGGGTCCGCGCGTCCGCGATCAGCGAGTTCGCCCGGCAGAGCACCGCGCTCGACCAGGCGGGGAACGTGCGGCGCCTCGACCGCGTCGACGCCGCCTACCGCCGGCTCGGCGGGCGCTACGCGCACTTCGCCGACCTCCTCGCGGAGCGCCGCGAGCGGTTCCTGGACGAGGCGCGCGGCGACATCGAGGACTTCGCGCTGCTCACCGAGGCCTGGGGGTCCCTGATACGGGCGGCCGGGGACGCCGGTGCGCATCTGACGGCGAGGCGGCCGGCGTGAGCGCGACGATGACGTGCGACACCGCGCCGCTCCCCGCGACGGGCCCGGGGGCCGCACCCCGGCTCCTGGCCGCCCTGGCGGCCGCCGACGACGACCGGATCGTCTTCGACCTGGCGGGGATCGAGGGAGCGTACGAGGCGCTGCTCCGCGAACTGCCCGGCGTCGCCGTCCGCTTCGCCATGAAGGCCTGCCCGGTCGACGAGGTGCTCGCCCGGCTGGCCGCGCGGGGCTGCGGCGTCGACGCGGCCAGCCCCCACGAGGTCGAGCAGGCGCTGCGCGCCGGGGTGCCGATCGGCAGGACGCACTACGGCAACACCGTGAAGTCCGACCGCGACATCGCCGACGCGCACCGCCTCGGCATCACGGACTTCGCCACCGACAGCCTGGAGGACGTGACCGCCATCGCGCGGCACGCGCCCGGCGCCCGGGTGTTCTGCCGGCTCGCGACCACGGGGGAGGGGGCGCTCTGGGGGCTCAGCAACAAGTACGGCTGTTCACCCGCCGACGCCGTCGCCATCCTGGAGCGGGCACGCGAGCTCGGCCTCACCCCCGCCGGGCTCTCCGTGCACGTCGGCTCCCAGCAGATGACGGCGGACGCCTGGAGCGACGCCTGCGACCTCATCGCCGACGTGCTCACCGCCCTGGCCCGGCGCGGCATCTCCCTCGACCACGTCAACCTCGGCGGCGGACTGCCCGCGCTCGGCTACCGCGACCAGCACGGCACACCGCTCGCCCCCCCGATGGACAAGATCTTCGCGGTCATCCGTGAGGGCATGGCGCGGCTCGCCGCGATCCCGGGCCACCGGCTCGGCTTCGTCATCGAGCCCGGCCGCCATCTCATCGCCGACCACGGCGCCATCCGCGCCCATGTCTCCCGGCTCGCCGCACGGCGTCGCCCCGACGGCGAGCGGCAGTACTGGCTCTACCTGAGCTGCGGCAAGTTCAACGGCCTGTACGAGATGGACCAGTTGCAGTACCGCCTGGTCTTCCCCACGCACCACGACGCCGATCCCGTGCCGGCCGTCGTGGCGGGCCCCACCTGCGACAGCGACGACGCCTTCTCGCACGAGCACGGCCTCGTAGCGGTACCCGAGGCGCTGGCCTCGGGCGACCCGGTGTGGGTCCTGTCCAGCGGCGCCTACGCGACCAGCTACATGACGCAGGGCTTCAACGGCTTCGGCCCGCTGGCGTACACCTGGACGGAGGGCGGGGAAGCGTGAGCCGCACCCATGTGCTCGATGTGCCCGCCGACCAGGCGGTACGGGTGCGCCGTATCGACGAGGCCGACTGGGACGGCATCGTGGAGCTCGAAGCCCGCGCCTACACACGGCTCGGCCTCTCCGAGGGCAGGGACGCGCTCAGGTCCCGGACGCTCGCCTCGCCGGACACCTGCTTCGCGCTCGACCTCGGGCCCCGGCTCGCGGGCTATCTGCTGGCCCTGCCCTACCCGGAGGAGCGGTACCCGGATCTGCACAGCCCCGAAGGGCGGCCCGAGGCCGCCCCGCGCACGTCGCGCAATCTCCACCTGCACGACATCGTCGTCGCCGAGGACCTGCGGCAACGGGGGCTCGCCCGCCATCTGGTCGACGCGCTCACCGCCACGGCCCGTGCGCACGGGTACGAGCGGATCTCCCTGGTGGCCGTGGGCGGCAGTGACCGGTACTGGGCGCGGCACGGATACACCGCCGACGAGGCGGCCGGTCTCCCGGCCGGGTACGGCCCGACGGCCGTGTACATGTCCAGGGCGGTGCCGGTGGGTCCGGCGCCGCGCGACGGAGAAGTGGGCTGATGCGGGTGCTCCGCGTACGTGATCCTTTCCACCGCGGACAGCTGGCGATCGCCGCCCTGTTCTGCGCCCTCGGCTTCCAGTACGCCACGTGGGCCGCGCGCATCCCCGCCCTCAAGTCCGACCTCGGTCTGACGGCGGCCGAGGTCGGGGTCCTGCTCATGGCCGCGGGCGTCGGCGCGGCCGTGTCGTTCCCCCTGGTCGCGGCCCTGATGCGGCGGTTGGGCTCGCAGCGTCTCGCGCTGCTGTCCGCCCTCGCCCTGGCCCTGGTCCTCCTCGCGCTCGCCGCGGCGCCGAACTACCCCGTCGCCCTGCTCGTCATGTGCGTCGACGGTGTGCTCGTGGGCTGTCTGAACGTGGCGATGAACGCGCAGGGCGCGGCTCTGGAGGGCCGGTACGAGCGCAACGCCATGGCCCGGCTGCACGCGACGTTCAGCGCCGGCTCGCTGCTCGCCGCGCTGCTCGCGTCCGGCATGAACGCGGTCACCTCCGCGGTCGCCGCGCACTTCGGCGCCGCCGCGGCGCTCCTGCTCCTCCTCGTGGTGGTGGCGCGCACCGGCCTCCTGGCGGACGAACCGGCCGCGGGGAAGCCCGAGAAGGCGGAGGAGACGGAGGAGGCGGAGGCATCCCGGGAGGCCGGGAAGAAGCGGGCGCGGAAGTGGGCCGTGCCGTCCGCCCTGACGCTGTGGATGTGCGTCGCGATGGCGTTCGGCACCGTGACCGAGGGCGCCATGAACGACTGGTCGGCGCTCTACCTGGAGGAGGTCGCCGACGCGTCGGAGGGCCTCGCGCCCCTCGGCATCGCCGTCGTCTCCGGGATGATGGTCGTGGCCCGCCTCTTCGCCGACGGCTGGCGCAGCCGCTTCGGAGACGGCCGCGTGGTCCTGCTCGGCAGCGCCCTGGCGGGCGTCGGACTGCTCCTCGCCCTGGTCAGCGGCGGCCTGGTCCCGGCCCTGATCGGCTTCGCCTGCGTCGGCCTCGGCATCGCGGCCGTCACCCCGTGCGTGTACGTGGCGGCGGCGGGGCAGGGCTCGGACTCGCTGACGCTGGTCGCGGCCATGGGCACGACGGGGCTGCTCGCCGGGCCGCCGCTCATCGGCTTCATCGCCCACGCGAGCAGCCTGGTCTGGGGCTTCGCCGCCGTCGCCGCCTCGGCGCTCGTCGTCGCCGCGTGCAGCACCAGGATCCGGTGGACGCCCGCGGGGCAGCCGAGCGGCGCCGCGGAGCAGTTGAGTCACACCTGACCGCTCCCGGCGCGTGCGTATCCGGCCGCCACTCGTGCTTACTGGAGGGTAGGCACACAGACCCCGTTGTTATACCTTCTGTCTAACAACGGGGTCGTGGCGTGCCGTGCCCGGCGGCGTCGCGGACCCCTCTGCCCTGACGTCCGAGTCAAGGAGCCGCAGCGATGGCAAGCAGCACTGTTCGGCCGAGCGCACAGGACGACCCACCGGAGGGCGACATCGCCCGGCGGCTGCTGCACTCGGCCGCCGTGCTGGCGTACGACCCGGCCACCGAGGTCGACTGGGAGACCCCGCTGGACCGCGGTTACCACGGCGCGAGCCCCGAGTGGAGCACGCTCTACGGAACCGCCTACTGGCGCGAGATGACCGAGGAGCAGCGCAAGGAACTGACGCGGCAGGAAGCCGCCTCGGTGGCCAGCACCGGCATCTGGTTCGAGATGATCCTCCAGCAGATGGTGCTGCGCGACGTGTACGCCAAGGACCCGACCAGCGCCGAGGTCCAGTGGGCGCTCACGGAGATAGCCGAGGAGTGCCGCCACTCGATCATGTTCGCCCGCGGCGCCGAGAAGCTCGGCGCCCCGCCGTACCGCCCGCACCGGTTCGCGACCGAGATGGGCAGGGTGTTCAAGTCGGTCGCCTTCGGTGAGGCCGCGTACGCCGCGATCCTCGTGGCCGAGGAGGTGCTCGACGTCATGCAGCGCGACTGGATGCGCGACGAGCGGGTGGTGCCCTTCGTGCGCACCATCAACAACATCCATGTGGTCGAGGAGTCGCGGCACATGAAGTTCGCCCGCGAGCAGACGCGCAAGCACCTCGCGGGCGCGGGCCGCGTGCGCCGCCGGTTCAACGCCCTGGTCATCGCCATCGCCTCGTACGTCATCGTCACCAGCATGGTGAACCGCGAGGTGTACGCGAACGCCGGGCTCGACGAGAAGCGCGCCCTCGCCGAGGCGAAGGCCAACGAGCACCACAAGTCGATGCTGCGCTCCAGCTGCGCCGGGCTGATGGAGTTCCTGGCCTCGTGCGGGCTGCTCACCAAACCGGCCCTGGTGTTCTACAAGCGCGCCCACCTCATCTGAGCCGATCCGACCGATCCGAGCCGACGGATCCGAGCCGAGCCGAGTCCACGAACATGACCTACGTCATCACCCAGACCTGCTGCAGCGACGCCACCTGCGTCGCCGTCTGCCCGGTCAACTGCATCCACCCCACACCGGAGGAGCGGGCGTTCGGCAGCACGGAGATGCTGCACATCGACCCCGCGACCTGCATCGCCTGCGGCGCCTGCGCCGACGCCTGCCCGGTCGACGCGATCTTCCCGGTGGACAAGCTGCCGGCCGCCCAGCGGGAGTACGCCGACGTCAACGCGGGCTACTTCGACGAGGGCGGGGCGGCCGGCGGCCCCGCGCCGGAGCCCGAGGGGCCCAACTTCCACCCCTGGGGCGAACCGTCCTTCCCGCGCGTCCTGCCCGCCGACTTCGCGCCGCTGAAGGTCGCCGTCGTCGGCACGGGCCCCGCCGGGATGTACGCGGCGCAGGACCTGCTCCTGCACACCGGCGCCGAGATCACCCTCATCGACCGACTCCCGGTGGCGGGGGGCCTCGTGCGCTACGGCGTGGCGCCGGACCACCCCGCCACCAAGCGGGTCGGCGACACCTTCGCCCGCTTCCACGCCCACCCGAGGGTACGGATGCACCTGGGGCTCGACGTGGGAGCCGACGTCACCGCCGAGGAGATCGCCGACCACCACGACGCGGTGATCTACGCGGTGGGCGCCTCCGCCGACCGGCGTCTCGGCATACCCGGCGAGGACCTGCCGGGGTCCCTCTCCGCCCGCGCCTTCGTCGCCTGGTACAACGCCCACCCGGACGCGGCGGCGGATACCGTCGACCTGTCGGCGGAGCGCGTGGTCGTCGTCGGCAACGGCAACGTCGCCCTGGACGTGGCACGCATCCTGCTCGCCGACCCCGACGCGCTGGCCCGCACCGACATCGCCGACCACGCCCTGAGCGCGCTGCGGTCCGGCAAGGTGCGCGAGGTGGTGCTCCTCGCACGGCGCGGCCCCGAGCACGCGGCCTGCACCCGGTCCGAACTCCTCGCCCTGAAGCACCTTCCGGGCGTCGACCTCGTCGTCGACGACCACGACCCGAGGATCGCCGCCGCCATCGACGCGGCGGGCCCGAAGGACAAGGCCGCCGTCCTGCGCGACGTCACCCGCGCTCCCGTGGACCTGGGGCGGCAGCCGGGGCCGGGCAGGCGCATCGTCCTGCGCTTTCACAGCGAGCCCGTGGAGATCCAGGGCGAGGGCCGGGCCGAGGCGGTGCGCGTCGCGTCGGGGGCGGGGGAGCGCGTCCTGCGGGCGGGCCTGGTCCTGCGCGCGATCGGCTACCGCGGTGTGCCGGTGGCGGACCTGCCCTTCGACGAGACGACGGGCACCGTGCCGCACGAGGGCGGCCGGGTCGCCGGGCGCCCCGGCGCCTACGTCGTGGGGTGGATCAAGCGCGGCCCCACCGGCGGCATCGGCGCCAACCGCACCTGCGCCGCCGAGACGGTGTCGACGCTCCTGGCCGACGCGGTCGCGGGCACGCTGCCCGCCCCGCGGCAGCCGGTACGCGCCTTCCACCGCCTGGCCCGCCGCCGCAACCGCCAGGTGGTAGACGCCCGCGGTCTGGCCGCGATCGAACGCGCGGAGACGGCCCGCGGCGAGGCCGCGGGCCGCCCCCGGGTCAAGCTGGCGACGGTGGCCGAACTCGTCTCCACCGCACGGTCGAGACGTCCGGGCCTGCTGCGCTGACGGCCCGTGCGGAGCCTCAGTCGTCCAGGGCGTCCATGACCTTGCCGAGGTCCACGAACTTGAAGTTGGTGGAGGGGCGCTCGCTGTCACCGGGCGCGTCATGGCCGTCCTGCACGACGAGCAGACCGTTGGGGAACCTGGACCCCAGCGACTCGTTGAGCACCGCGGCGCCGTCGCACTCCTCCGAGCCGTCGAGGGTGGCGGAGGCCGCCGTCACGCGGAAGCCGCCCTCGTACTCGTTGGCGTCGGACACCTCGCGGTCGTAGGCGGCGAAGGTGTTGTCACCCTGGCTGGACGCCAGGAGGTAGCCGTCGCCGTCCTTCTCCGTGAGGAGCGTCAGCCCCTCGACGTCGGCCGTGACGCGCTTGCCGCCGTAGCCGGGGTCGGCGCCCGGCGTGCACTCCTCGGTCTCCTCGTCATAGGCGCCGGGGACGCCGTACTCGCGGACCTTGTCGATCAGCTTCGGCTTGCCCGTCAGGTCGGCGCGGAGCCGCCAGATGCCGACGTCCTCCTGGCCCGCGTACAGCGTGCCGTCGGCCGGGTCGACCACCATGCCCTCGACCTGCGGCAGTTCGCCGGGCTCGCCGCAGGGCGTCCACGAAGTGCCGTTCGGGAGGCGGAAGTCGGCGGGCAGGTCGATGGTGCGGACCTTGCGGTAGCTGACCTTGCCGTCGGCGGCCGGGGTGAGTTCGAGCAGGGCGATGCTCGTCCGCTCCCGCTGGCTGACCAGGGCGTAGGAGCGGCCCGTGGCCTTGTCGGTCCAGGTGGCGAGCCCGTACGCGGTGCGCTGGTCGTCGATCTCCGCCTGGTCGGCGGAGAAGATCGGCGGGGCCGAGGGGTCCGTGACGTCGGTGAGCGGGCCGCCGGGGCGGCTGTTGTCGATGCGGTAGAAGCGGAGCCGGTCGGTGCCGCGGTCGCTGGTCACGGCGAGGTCGGCCGGGCCGGACGACAGGCGCAGCCCGTGCACGAGGTCGACGTTGTTGTAGCGGCCGGGGGCGTGGTCGGGGCCCGGCGCGGCGGGCGCGGGCAGGGACTGCACCTCACGGGCCGCCAGGTCGTAGACGCGCAGTCCGCCCTGCTTGCCGGTGGCGATCACCAGGCTGCGGTCCGGGTCCGCGTCGTCGCGCCAGATCGCCGGGTCGTCGGCGTCGGCGTCGCCGCCCGCCTCGTCGTCGTGCAGGGCCGGGGTCTCGGCGCGCGGCGTGACGGCGGGCAGGGCGGCCTTCGTCGCACCGGCCGGAGCGGCCAGGGCCTGGTAGGGCACGGCGAGCGCGGCGAGGGAGACGACGGCGGTGGCGAGGGCGAGAGCCGCCGACCGGGGAGTGCGGGGGGTGACCACGTAAGGATCCCTTCGGGAAGGTGGACCGGGTACCGGACGGGCAGAGTCTGTGATCTCCGTATGAAGGATTACCGATGGGTAATGCGTGGCGAGGTGAAGCGACGGTGAACAACGTGGCGTGCTCATGCTCGGCTGACGGGGCGTCACCGTCCATGCCGACGGGCTTTTCCATGCCTCGGATCCGCGCCCCGGCACACAAAAGACCCCGGTCTCCATACCGGAGACCGGGGTCTTGTCGAGCGCTGGGCAGGCCTTGCACCTACATCTCCCCGCAGGAAGCGGGGCGCCTTTCCTTGGACCACCAACGCCTGGCCTGCCACCGGAAGTTCGGCGGCGAGCTCAAGATCAATCATAGACCATGTCAGGCGGTGTTCGAACCAACGCCTGAACCAGCCCCTGCGTCACCCCCTGAACCAGCCCCGCGCCCCCGCGCGGCCACCGCCGGGATCACCGCGAGCGCGAGGGTCCCCGCCGCCACGGCGAGGAGCGGATAACCGCCGCCCGCCACCACGAGGCCCGAGGCCATGCCGCCCGTCGCGCCCGCCAGGGACATCCCCACGTCGACCAGGCCCTGCACGGACGCGCGGCTCTTGGCCGGGGCGGCGTCGGTGACCAGCGCGGTGCCGCTGACCAGGGCGAGGTTCCAGCCGACGCCGAGTACGACGAGCGCGCAGGCCGGCCAGAGCACGCCGCCCGGCGGGGCGAGACCGGCGAGCAGGCCCGCGCCGAGCAGGACGGCGCCGGACGCCGCCGCCACGGGGAGCCGGCCGAAGCGGTCGGCGAGCAGGCCGCTCAGCGGCGAGGGCAGGAACATCGCGCCCACGTGCAGGGCGATGACGAGCCCCACGGCCTGGGCGCCGTGGCCGTGCGCCGCCATGTGGACCGGCGTCATCGTCATCACGGCGATCATCACCAGCTGGGCGGTGATCATCACGGTGGCGCCCGTGACGACACCGGGGGTGAAGCGGCCGGACCCCGGTGCGGCGGCGGCCACCGGCTCCTGCGGCGGCGCGGCGCGGGACAGGAGCAGCGGGTCGGGCCGCAGCCACAGCAGCAGGACCAGGGCGGCGGCGGCGTAGGCGGCCGAGGCGAGCAGGAAGGGGCCCGCGAGCCGCGGGACGCCCCAGGCGTGGGCGAGGGTTCCGGTGGGGCCTACGAGGTTGGGGCCCGCGACCGCGCCCAGCGTCGTGGCGAGCAGCACGGTGCCGGTGGCCCGGCCGCGCCGCTCCGGCGGGGCGAGGTCGGCGCCCGCGTACCGCGCGAGCAGGCCCGTCGCCGTGCCCGCCCCGTACACGAAGAGCGAGGCCAGCAGCAGCCACGCCCACTGCCAGGCCGCCCCGGCGACCACCCCGGCGCTGCCGAGCGCGGCGGCCCCGTGGCCGAGCGCGAGGCCGGGGCGTCGCCCCCGCCGCTGCGAGACGCGCCCGATCACCGCCGCGCCGAGGGCCGCCCCGGCGGTGAACAGCGCGGCGGGCAGCCCGGCGAGGCCCGTGGAGCCGAGCAGGTCCTCGGCGAGCAGCGCGCCGACCGTGATGCCCGCGGCCATGCCCGCACCGCCGAGCGCCTGCGAGACGACGAGCACGGTCAGGGTGCGCCGCAGGACGCGGGGCGTCGCCGCTTCCCCGGCCCGCGGGGCGGTCGCGGTCACGCCGCTCCTCGTGACGGCGCCTTGGCCTCGCCCGCCGCGGCCGCGATCTCTGCGAGGGACAGGCCGAGTTCGTCGTGCAGGAACCGCACGACCGTCCAGTGCGGCAGCGCCGCCTCGTCGAACGGGCCGAACGCGGCGGTGTAGAGGGGGAGCCACCGCAGCGCCTCCTCGGCGGCCGTCTCGCGCCCGGGGGCCGCCTGGTAGGCGTCGTAGGAGATGCTGCGGTGGTGGATGAAGTGGCCGCCGGGGAGCCGCTGTTCGCACAGTTCGCGGTACTCGCGGGTCTGGAGGATGAGGTAGTGCCAGATCTCGTCGATGTCCTGCTCCACGGGCAGGAAGAGGCCGCCGAGCCGGTCGGGGTGGCGCGAGACCAGGTAGAGATAGCGGAGGCACTCGCGGACCTGGTCCCTGACGAAGGCGGTGTCCGGCGCGCCGGGCCGCGCGGCGAAGTGCCGGACCACTTCCGCGTGCAGGTCGCCGCCGAGCAGTTCCTCGGCGGTGGGCGCCGTCTTCACGGGCATGGGGGCTGGCTCCTGTCGGGGCTCGGGGCTCGGGGCTCGGGGCTCGGGGTTCGGTCGAAGGGGGCGGGCGCTACGGGATCAGCCAGGCGTACTTGCCGGAGCGTCCGACGGGTATGCGGGCGCGGTGCTCCACCTGGCAGGCGCGACCGGTCAATTCGGTGACGGCAGAGGCGAGTTCGCGGCTCCCCTCGGGAGTGAGAGGGGTGCCGTCGAAGGTCGTGCACCACAGCCGGCACTCGGCCCCACCGGTCAGCCGCAGTTGCTGGAGGAAGACCCGGGGGGCGACGCCGGCGACGCGCGCGTCCAGGTCGGCCTGGGCGACGGGGCCCGCGGGCGTGGCGAGCAGCTCCTTCTCGCGCCCGCAGAAGGAGGCGATCCGCATGGGGTCGGCGCTGCCGTCGAAGGTGCGGACGCAGTCGCCCGAGCGGTAGCGGACCAGCGGCATGTAGGGGTTGCGGACGCTGGTGACGATGAGGCTGTGGATGCCGCTGCCGGGCTTTACCGGGATCAGCTCCACGCTCATGCCGTCCAGATAGGGCCGGTACGAGCCGTCGGCCTCGCTGTAGAAGAGGTAGCCGAGTTCCGTGCTGCCGAAGAGGTCCACGACGGGGCAGCCGAAGCGGGCGCGCAGGAGGGCGCGGACGTTCAGGGGCGTGTACTCGTAGGCGTGGACGATGCCCGTCGGCGGCGGAAAGGCGTCCCACAGGTCCCACTCGGTGACCTTGGCGACGAGGTGGGCCAGGTGGTGGCCGGAGCAGTCCAGGAGGTACGAGCTCCGGGGGTGCGCGGCGGCGACCCCCCGGATCTCGGTGAGCATCCGCTCGACCTCGGCGCGGTCCCAGTCGGCCGGGTCCAGGCGGCGGTTGAGGTACAGGGTGCGGTCGTCCAGCCAGCGCTCGCCCGGGGTGGCGCCCGACTTGCGGGAGTTGACGCGGGCGACGTGCTCGGTGGCGAGGACGGTGGTCAGGGAGACCCGCTTGGCCCCGTCGTGCCAGGACGCGCCCAGCTCGGGGTGTTCGCTCCAGAGGCGGTAGTAGGACCGGAGCAGGAAGTAGGGCGGGCGGATGAGCTGCATGCGGGCGTGGTTGGTGCCGGTGGAGAGCACGAACTCCGCCTCGCCCGCCTTTAGGGCGCGGGCGAGCTCGGGGGTCATCCAGTTGTCGGGGAAGCCCTCGGCGATCGCGGGCTTCTCCAGGATCGGGAAGTCGCCGCGCTCGACGGACGCGCGGTAGAGGGGGATGTCCCGGACCCGGTCCAGGACGTCGGCGCTCGGCAGGCGGTTCACGGGGGCTCCGGAGGACGAAGGGGCCGGGGGGTGAGGGCGGGGCCGCCGCCCGTGCCGAAGGCTGCGGCGGCGGCCCCGCGCGACGCTCAGTGGCTCAACGCGTCAGGAGATGCAGCCGGTCTTGCCGGTGGCGCTGATGCATCCGGTCTTCGGCGTCGCGCTGATACAGCCGTCCTTGGCCGAACCGGCGCCGCCCTGCGCGGAGTTGGCGGCGACCCACTTCTGCCACACGGACTCTTCGGTCATGCGCTTGATGAGCTGCTCCATGGTGAAACCTCCATAGATATGAGCCGTAAGCGATGGTTTTCGGTGATCTGTCCCATCGCCGTTCGAAGGTAAAGAGAAGGTCAAAGGAGTGTCAAGAGGGGGGTGGGGATACCTCTGGCCTCCGTGCGCGAGCACGCCGAACCGCCGCGCGACGAGCCATGTGCGTGGTCTCGGGGCGGGCGGTTCGCCGGTCTCGGTCAGTGGTGGCGGCGCGTCGGCCCGGTCAGTGGTGGGCAGACGCCTGCGCGGGAATTTCGGCGGGCTCCCCGACCTCCCCGGGCGCCGTGGACCCGGGGCCGGACGGCGGGCGCGTCCGCATCCGGACGGCCTCCGTGCCGCTGTCGTTGTGCCGCAGGGCCCAGTTGTCCAGCGTCGTGCGGCAGGCGTGGTCGAGATGGCGCACCACGGTCAGGTCCAGCTCGATGGGCCGGTCCTTGGGCATGGCCTCCAGCGTCTCCAGGATGCGCGGCAGGCGCAGGAACGTGGCGTTGCCCGTGAGCGTCACCACCATGCGGCCGTCGGTGAGTTCGCGTACGTCCACCTGCACGTGCGAGGTGTCCCAGGCGGACTTGACCACCGCGAGGACCAGGCCGAGCACCACGCCCTCGAACATGTTGGTCACCACGATGGCGATCGCGGTGGCGGAGAGGACGACGGCCTCCCCCCGGTGGGCACGGGCGAGCGGGACGATCTCCTTGACGGGGATCAGTTTGCAGCCGGCGTGCACGAGGACACCGGCGAGCGCGGCCAGCGGGATGATGCCGAGCGCGGACGGCAGCAGCACGGCGAAGAGCAGCAGCCAGGCGCCGTGCGCGATGCGGGAGAGCGGCGTACGCGCGCCCGCCCGCACATTGGCCGAGCTGCGGACGATGACCGCGGTCATGGGCAGCGCGCCCAGCACGCCGCACACCGTGTTGCCGACGCCCTGAGCGACGAGTTCCTTGTCGTAGTGCGTGCGAGGACCGTCGTGCATGCGGTCCACCGCCGCCGCGCTGAACAGGGACTCCGCGGACGCGATCAGCGTGAACGCGAGGACCGTGCCGAGCACCGCCACGCTGCCGAGGTCGGCCAGGTCGCCGAGGCCGGGCGGCTGGACGGCGTCGACGAGGCCGCGCACCTCCACGTTCGCCACGTCCAGGCGGAGACCGGCTACCGCGGCGGTGGCCAGGGCGACCGCCGCCAGCGGGGCGGGCACCACGCGCGCGGCGGCGGGCAGCTTCGGCCATAGGACGAGCACGGCGATGGTGCCGACGCCGACGGCCGCGGCGGTCAGTGACGCGGTGTCGGTGATGACGTCACCGATGAGGCGGGGCAGCCCCGCGATCTTGTCGATGCCGGAACGCGGCTGCTCCGCGCCCGCCATGGTGTAGAGCTGGCCCAGGATCAGGACGAGACCGATGCCGGCCAGCATGCCCTGGACGACGGAGACGGAGATCGCGCGGAACCACCGGCCGCAGCGCAGCAGGCCGAGGGTGACCTGAAGCGCGCCGGTGAGCAGCACGATGGCGCCGAGCATGCCGAGCCCGAACTCGCGCACCGCCTCGAAGACGAGCACGGTGAGACCGGCGGCGGGGCCGCTGACCTGGAGGGCGCTGCCCGGCAGGAAGCCGACGACGAGACCGCCGACGATGCCGGTGACCAGGCCGAGTTCGGCGGGGACGCCGGAGGCGACGGCCACGCCCACGCAGAGCGGCAGGGCGACGAGGAAGACGACGAGGGAGGCGAGGAGGTCCTGGCGCAGGACGCCGGGCTCACGCAGCTTGTGGTAGGGGGAGAAGAAGGAGGACATCAGAGTGGCGGGTCCTGTCGTGGGAGCGGGCCGGGCTCGGGGGCGCGGCGGGCTTCACAGGGGACCGAACGCCGGGCGGTCGCCGGACGTGGGGCGACCGCCGGAGGAGGGGCGGTGGACGAGGACGGCGCCGGTGTGCACCTCGTAGTACCAGGCGTGCAGCGTCAGCGAACCGTCGTCGACGCGCTCCTGGACGCACGGGTAGGCGCGCACGCGCGCCACTTGGGCGAGCACATGCTCCTGCACGGCCTCCGCGACGTCCGCCGAGGCCGGGGCCGTGAGGGAGCGCAGGGCGTCGTCGGGGGCCACGGAGTGGTCGAGCCAGTCGCGGACGGCCGGCACGGCCGACAGGTCCTCGCCCCGCACCAGTGCGCCGACCGCGCCGCAGTGCGAGTGTCCGCAGACGACGATGGAGCTGACCCCGAGGACGCACACGGCGTACTCGATGGTGGCCGCCTCGCTCATCGGGTGGCCGTCGCGCTCCGCGCGGCCCGCCGAGGGGTAGGGGGGTATGACGTTGCCGGCGGTGCGGAGTTCGAAGAGCTCGCCGGGGCGCGCTCCGGTGATCAGGGAGGGGACGACGCGCGAGTCGGAACACGTGATGAACAGGGCTTCGGGGGACTGCCCCGCTCCCAGGGCCCGGAAGGCCTCGGTGTTCCGCGGGTCCGCGACATGGGTCGCGGCGAAGGATCGGGCGTTGTCGATCAGTGACTTCATGGTGGCCTGCCTCCTGCGTCCGCACGGCCGGGGGCCGGGACGCGGTGTGGTCGGGTCGAGGGTGACGGAGGGGCGGCGCGCAGAGCCGGGATGACGGCTCCGGATGGCCCCGGGGGACAGCCTGCTGGGCCGTCGTGTCCTCCACTTTGCCATCGCATTAACCTCCGATGACAGAGGAAAATTCTGCCAAAGAATGAGTAAAAAACACCCCTGACCTGGGAACTAGTCCAGCGATCAACCGTTGGTCAAGGCTTCACGCGGAGATCGGTGCGGAGGTCAGAGCCGATTCCGTTCGCCGACGCGTCCGTTTCGCCGCCGGTCGCGGGGGCACCCGGGGCATCTCCCCGCGTGCGGCGGACGCCCGTCGCACCGAGGGTGGAAGGAACGAGCAGGAAGGCCACCACTGATGAACGACGCCAACGGCGCCCCGGGCCAGCAGGACCCGACGACGCGCCACCCCCAGCCGGACTTCGCCCAGCAGAACCAGGAGACGCCCGGCTGGACGGGGCCCATGGATCCGCCGCCGGACCACGGCGAGGAGTCGTACCGGGGCAGCGGCCTCCTCAAGGAGCGCAAGGTGCTGCTGACCGGCGGCGACTCGGGCATCGGCAGGGCCGTCGCGATCGCCTTCGCGAGGGAGGGCGCGGACGTCCTCTTCACCCATCTGCCCGAAGAGGCGGGCGAGGCCCGGGAGACGGCACGCCTCGTCGAGGAGGCCGGGCGCAAGGCGGTCGCCGTGCCCTGCGACATCCGCGAGGAGGAACAGTGCCGCAGGCTCGTCGCACGGGCGGTGGAGGAGTTCGGCCGGATCGACGTCCTCATCAACAACGCCGCCTACCAGATGTCGCAGCCCGGCGGGATCGGTGACATCTCCACCGAGCAGTTCGACCGTGTGATGCACACGAACCTGTACGGCATGTTCTGGCTCAGCAAGATGGCGGTGCCGCACATCCCGGCGGGCGGCTCCATCATCAACACCACGTCGGTGCAGGCCTACAAGCCGAGCCCGCACCTGCTGGACTACGCGATGACCAAGGGCGCCATCGTCACCTTCACCCAGGGGCTCGCGCAGATGCTGGTCGAGGACGGCATCCGCGTCAACGCCGTGGCCCCGGGGCCGGTGTGGACCCCGCTGATCCCCGCGACGCTGCCGGACACCGCGGAGTTCGGCAAGCAGGCGCCGATGGGCCGGCCCGCTCAGCCCGCCGAGATGGCGCCCGCCTATGTGTTCCTCGCGTCGGAGCACGCGAGCTTCATCACCGCCGAGATCGTGAACGCCACCGGCGGCACTCCGCTGCCGTGACGCCGCCTCCGCCGTGGACGGAAAGCGCGGACCGCACGAGAAGCACGACCGCACCAAAAGCACGACCGCACCAAAAGCACGGACAGCACGGACAGCACCGACAGCACGGAAAGTACGGACGCGCCGGCCCGGACGGGCTCGCGCCGGACGAAAGGGCATGACGTGGCCGTACGCCACCACCTGATCAAGAAGCCCCCCTCGGCGGTCTGGGAGGTGCTCGACGACGGGCACCGGTACGCCGACTGGGTGGTCGGCACGCACGACTCCCGGCCGATCGACGGGCACTGGCCGGAGGTCGGCTCCCGTATCGAGTACACCGTCCGGCTCGGCCCCCGGGAGTTCTCGGGGCACACCGTGGTGCGCCGCCTGGAACGGCCCGACCGGCTCGAACTGGAGGCCTACAGCGGTGCCCTCGGCACGGCCCGGATCGCCATCGAGGTACAGCCCTGGGGCGAGCACACCCTGGTGCGCGTCGACGAACACCCGCTGCAGGGCCTCGGCGGCGCCCTGCACAACGCCGCCGTCGACGCCCTGATCCAGATCCGGCACCGCAGCATGCTCAGCCGCCTGGCGGCGCTGGTCGAGCGGGGCAGGCCCCACGACCGCGCGGCCCAGCACACGACGACCTGAGACGGGGGAGTACCCATGCCGGACGCAGTGGTGATCGGCGCGGGACCCAACGGTCTCGTGGCGGCGAACCTGCTGGCCGACGCCGGATGGAGCGTCGAGGTCCTGGAGGCCCAGGACGAGCCGGGCGGCGCCGTCCGCAGCGACCGCGGGGTGCACCCCGACTTCATCAGCGACATGTTCAGCGCCTTCTACCCGCTGGCGGTGGCGTCGCCGATCATCGACGGGCTCGGCCTGGAGCGCGAGGGGCTGCGCTGGGCCCACGCCGAACACGTCCTCGCCCACCCGCTGACGGACGGCCGCTGCGCGGTCCTGAGCCGTGACCGCGGCGTCACGTCCGCGTCCGTCGACTCCTTCGCCGCGGGCGACGCGCGCGGCTGGGAGAACCTGCACGCGATCTGGGACCGCCTCCGCGAACCGCTGATCGACGCCCTGTTCACGCCGTTCCCGCCGGTGCGCTCGGGGCTGACCCTGGCCGCGCGGCTGCGGGCGGGCGGCGGTCTGCGGGTGGCGCGGTCACTGGTGCTGCCCGTGCGCAGGCTGGGCGAGGAGGAGTTCGCGGGCGAGGGCGGCAGGCTGCTGCTCGCCGGCAACGCCCTGCACGCGGATCTCGCCCCCGAGGCGGCCGGCAGCGGCGGCTTCGGCTGGCTGATGTCCATGCTCGGCCAGACGTACGGCTTCCCCGTCCCCGTCGGCGGGGCGGGAGCCCTGACCTCGGCCCTGGTCAGCCGCCTTGAGCGCAAGGGCGGCACGGTCCGCTGCGGCGAGCGCGTCACCGAGGTGGTCGTACGCGGCGGGCGCGCGGTCGGCGTGCGCACCGCGGCGGGCGAGGGCGTGGTGGCGCGCAAGGCCGTCCTCGCCGACGTGGCCGCCCCCGATCTGTACGGAAAGCTGGTCGGCCCCGCGCATCTGCCGCACCGCCTGCTCCAGGATCTGCGCCGCTTCCAGTGGGACTTCGCCACGTTCAAGGTGGACTGGGCCCTCTCGGGGCCGATCCCCTGGACGGCGGAGGGCGCCAGGGGCGCGGGCACCGTGCATGTGGCCGACGGGGTGGACGAGTTGACGCGGTTCGCCGCGCAGATCGCGATGAGCCTCGTGCCGGACAGGCCCTTCTCGCTGGTCGGCCAGATGACCACGGCCGACGCCACACGCTCCCCCGCGGGCACCGAATCGGCGTGGGCGTACACGCACGTGCCCCACCGCGTCCGTGACGACGCGGGCGGCGACGGCCTGACGGGCCGCTGGGACAAGCGCGAGAACGAGACCATGGCCGACCGGGTGGAGGAGCAGATCGAGCGCCTGGCGCCCGGCTTCCGCGAAAAGATCATCAACCGGCGCGTCCTGGCGCCGCCCACGCTGGAGCAGCTGAACGCCAACCTGCGGGGCGGCGCGATCAACTCCGGCACGACCAACATGCACCAGCAGCTCATCTTCCGGCCGGTGCCTGGCGCGGGCCGCCCGGAGACCCCGGTGCCGCACCTCTACCTCGCCTCCGCCTCGGCGCACCCCGGCGGCGGTGTCCACGGGGCCCCGGGCGCCAACGCCGCACGCGCCGCCCTGCGGCGTCGCTACGGCTCCGGGATCTTCTCCACCGCGCAGCGCGCGCTCGGCAGCCGCGGCAGGACGGGCCGGAAGCCGGGCGCCGTCTAGTCCGGCCCGGCTCCCTCGGGCCCGCCCCTTGGCGGGGCGGGCGGCGGGCGGCCTCGCCGGGGCTCAGGCAGGGGGCGGTCCCGCCTCCCGGGCGATGACCCTGAACTGCGCGCCGTCCGGGTCGCGCAGGGTCGCCGTCGGGGGCCGCCCCGAGAGGTCCTGCTCGATCACGTGGCCGCCGTTCTCGGCCGCCGCGCGCACGCACGCCTCGACGTCCTTCACGGTGAAGTGGACCTGCCAGTGCGGCCGGACGGCCGGGTCGGGGGAGGCCTCGACGGCGCCGGAGCTGAGCCGCGCCGCCGGGCGTCCGCCGCTGAAGAGGACCACCTCTTCCTCCTGGTAGCGCACCTCGCAGCACTCCGGCCTGCCGCACGCCCAGTCGAGCACCTCGCCGTAGAAGATCGCGGCGTCGAAGGCGTCGCGGGTGCGCAGCCGCAGCCAGGCGGGCGCGGCGTGCGACGCGCTGCGCCAGCTCGTGAGGATCTCGCCCTCCCAGACGCCGAACACGGCCCCGTCGCGGTCGGACAGCAGGGCCGCGCGCCCGTTGGGGAAGGGGATCGGCCCCACCGCGACCGTCCCGCCGCGCTCCCGGACGCGGCCCGCCGTCTCGTCGGCGCTCAGCACCGCGAAGTACGGGGTCCAGGCCGCCGCGATCTGCAGGGAGGTGGCGACGGCGCCGACCCCGGCCACGGGGTCGCCCTCGGCGGTGGCGACCGAGAACTGTTCGCCGAGTTTGGCGGGCCGGAACCGCCAGTCCATCACCGCCCCGTAGAACCTTTGTGCGGTGGTGAGGTCTCGTGCCGTCAGGCTGACCCAGCAGGGAGCCCCGACCGCCGACTCGCTCAGCACGGACCCGGTCCGCCTGGCGGAGCCGGCGCCCTCGCCCGCGACGGCCGTGCTCTCCCGGCTCGGTGGATTCCTGTCGTCGTGGTGCATGTGCAACCCGTCCTGGAATTCGAGGCACCCTCGAGAATTACTCCGGCACCTGTGCTTGAGGGCCCGCCGGGCCCGGGTTCTCCCACGGATGGCGTACCGAGAGCCTCATGGGGCGTCGCCGTCCGGGCGGTGGTCTCGCGCGGTGCCGCTCGCGGTCATGGAGGGCCGGGAGAGCAGGAGCAGACCGTGTGCCTCGACGGCGACCTCGCTGCCCGCCTTGTGTTCGGCCTCGTCCGAGAGGCCCTGGGGGTCCGAGGTGTCGATCCGTGTCATCCACCGCTCACCGTACGCGGGGTCGGGCAGCCGGAAGAGGACCGGCTCCCGGAAGCTGTTCAACAACAGCAGAAAGGAGTCGTCCACGACGGGCATGCCCTGGGGGTCCGGCTCCGCGATCGCGTCGCCGTTGAGGAAGACCCCGACGGAGTGCGCGTCCGCCCGCTGCCAGTCGTCCTCCGTCATCTCCCGCGCGTCGGGCCGCAGCCACACCAGGTCCGCCAGCGGCTGGCCCTCGTGCGTCACCGTGTCGCCGCGGAAGAAGCGGCGTCTTCGCAGCACCGGGTGGGCCGCGCGCAGGGAGATGCAGCGCCGGGTGAAGGCGACCAGGTCGCGCTGTTCGAGGTCGAGGTCCCAGTTGACCCAGGACAGCTCGCCGTCCTGGCAGTAGGCGTTGTTGTTGCCCCGCTGCGTGCGGCCCAGCTCGTCGCCGTGGGCGATCATCGGGATGCCCTGCGAGAGCAGCAGGGTGGCCAGGAAGTTCCGCTGCTGCCTGGCCCGCAGCGCGAGCACCGCCTCGTCGTCGGTGGGCCCCTCGACGCCGCAGTTCCAGGAGCGGTTGTGGCTCTCGCCGTCCTCGTTGCCCTCGCCGTTGGCCTCGTTGTGCTTGTCGTTGTACGAGACCAGGTCCCGCAGCGTGAAGCCGTCGTGGGCGGTCACGAAGTTGACGCTGGCGCGCGGTCTGCGGCGGTCGCGCTGGTAGAGGTCGGCGGAGCCGGTGAGGCGGGAGGCGAACTCGGGCAGCGTGTGCTCCTGGCTCCGCCAGAAGTCGCGCACCGAGTCGCGGTACTTGCCGTTCCACTCCGACCACAGCGGCGGGAAGTTGCCGACCTGGTAGCCGCCCTCGCCGACGTCCCACGGTTCGGCGATGAGTTTGACGCGGCCGACCACCGGGTCCTGCTGGACCATGTCGAAGAAGGCCGAGAGCCGGTCCACGTCGTGGAACTGGCGTGCGAGCGTGGCGGCCAGGTCGAAGCGGAAGCCGTCGACGTGCATCTCGGTGACCCAGTACCGCAGCGAGTCCATGACGAGCTGCAGGACGTTGGGGTGGCGCATCAGCAGGCTGTTGCCCGTGCCGGTGGTGTCGAAGTAGTGCGCCGGGTCGTCCTCCGCGAGCCGGTAGTACGAGGCGTTGTCGATGCCGCGGAAGGCGAGCGTCGGGCCGTTCTCGTTGCCCTCCGCGGTGTGGTTGTAGACCACGTCGAGGATCACTTCGAGCCCGGCGGCGTGCAGCTTCTTGACCATCGACTTGAACTCGGTGACCTGTTCGCCGCGCGAGCCGTCGGCCGCGTAGGCGTTGTGCGGGGCGAAGAAGCCGATGGAGGTATACCCCCAGTAGTTGGAGAGGCCCCGGTCGCGCAGGAAGCCGTCCTGCGCGAACTGGTGCACGGGCATCAGCTCGACGGCGGTCACCCCGAGGGAGAGCAGGTGGTCGATGACCGGCTCGGTCGCGAACCCCGCGTAGGTGCCCCGCAGCTTCGCCGGGACCCCCGGGTGCCTGCGCGTCAGGCCGCGCACGTGCGCTTCGTAGATCACGCTGTCGGCGTACCGCCGTCTGGGCGGCACGTCACCCTCCCAGTCGAAGGCGTCGTCGGTGACCACCGAGAGCAGGGTGTGCGCGGCGCTGTCGGCCGGGTCGGGGCCGTCCCCGGCGAGTTCGTAGAGGGAGGGGTGGTTGTCGATCTGCCCCTCGAAGGCCCGCGCGTAGGGGTCGAGAAGCAGCTTCGCGGGGTTGCAGCGGTGCCCGGCGGCCGGGTCCCAGGGGCCGTGCACCCGGTAGCCGTAGCGCTGACCGGGGCCGATGCCCGGCAGGTAGCCGTGCCAGATGAAGCCGTCGACCTCGGTGAGGGTGACGGGCCGGTGGACGCCGTCCTCGTCGATGAGGATGAGGTCGACGCGGTCGGCGGCCTCGCTGAAGAGGGCGAAGTTGGTGCCCTCGCCGTCGTAGGTCGCGCCGAGTGGAAAGGGGCGTCCGGTCCAGGTGCGCACGCGCTGCCTCCGTACGGATGAGCGTGGTCCGAGTCTGATCGCGTGCCCGGCGTCGGGACGCCGAAAGGCCGCGGCTTCCCCGGCGGGGCGCCGCGGCCCGGTGCGCTGCCGCGTGAACGTGGGGTTCACATGGCGGGCGCGGTGCGTGGCCTCGGCTCCGGCGCTGAGGAACGTCCCACCATCGTGGGGCACGATCCGTCGGACCGCCGGACGTGGCCGCCCGGCAGGGCGGCGGCGACCAGCGGTTCCGTCGGCTCCGGAGCGGCGAGTCCGGCGACGGGGACCTCCCGGGGGACGCCCAGGGCCGTGAGCAGTCCCGGTGTGGGCATGAAGGGCGTCAGGGGGGCCCGTTCGGCCGCACGGGCGCGGTGCGAGAACCAGATGATCTTTCCGTCGGTCGCCGGGTAGTTCCCCCACCCGTCGCTCAGCGCGGCGATCTGCGCCAGACAGCCCTGCGGCCCGTAGTGCGGGTCCGGCAGGTGGGGCTCGTTGTCCGACACGGCGGTGATGAGGTGCTGCTTGTTCCACCACAGCTCCACGGCGGTGTTCCTGTCCGTCCCGTGCTCCACCACCGCACGCAGCAGGACGCCGGCGCAGTGGCTCACGGGTTCGACGAGTGTTCCCAGCCCCCAGTGCCGGAGATGGGCGGCCAGGATGCGCCTGACCTGCTCGATCCTCTCCGGGGTGATCTCCACCTCTAGGTGGTAGTAGCAGGGGGTTGACCTTGTCATCGCTCTTGGCTCCCTTCAGCGAAGCTTCCGGTACCGAAACGGCTCTGCGAGCCGCGCCCCGAGCACGAAGCGTGAGCGTAGATCGCTTCTGAGTCATTATCAGAGTGGGCACACTGCTCCATTCGTGCAACACGAGCCACTCCCGTAGTCGGGGAAGTTCCAACAGGACGCCTCGTGGTGGCCCGTGCACTATGGGTCCACACGCTCTGGTCGGCGATCACGCCGGTCCCTTCAGAAGGTGAGCAACGGATGCTGTTGCCTGCCGAGGCCGAGGTCGCGCGGCACCTGGACACGTACCGGGCATGGGAACGGCGGCTCCTCGCCGACCCCGCCGACCGAGGCGTGCGGATGCGCTTCGAGAGCACGGCGTACACGCTGTGTGTGCTGATGGGTGAGGGCACGGCCCGGGTGGCGGCGGACGCGGCCGAGTTCTCCCTGGGCCTGCGGCCTTCGCGCCGTCGGCGAGCGACCGGCGGCCGGTGGCCGTCCACCCCGTATGGCGGCAGTCCGCGCCCCGAACGCCGGATCCCGGCAGAGGAGAGATCGATGACCCAGGCTCCGCAGACGAGCGCCGTCCGGCCGACGACCTCTGCCGCGGAACGGAGTACGAGTGCCACCCGGCCGGCGCCCGCCGTCCCGGAACGCGGCGCCACCCGGCCGAAGCCGCCCGCCCCGGCGTCCGAGCGGGGCGCGGCCCGCGCCAGGACGCCCGCGCCGAAGGCCTCCGCCGCGCAGGCGCCCACCACCGAAGCGCCCGCGCCGAAGACCTCCGCGCCGAAGACACCTGCGCCGAAGACCTCCGCCGCGAAGACCCCGGCCGCGAAGGCGTCCGGGCGGAAGCGCTCCGCCGCGCGGGCGACGCCGCCGGCGCCGGTGGAGCGCCCGGTCACCTTCGACGTCCCCATCCGTGACGTGCGGCCGGTGGTCGAGGGCGGGCGCCGCCCCGCCAAGGCGGTGCCGGGGGAGACCTTCCAGGTCACGGCCACGGTCTTCGGGGAGGGCCACGAGGCGGTCGCCGCCAACGTCGTGCTGCTCGGCCCCGACGGCCGCCCGGGACCCTGGACCCCGATGCGCGAACTGGCCCCCGGCGCCGACCGCTGGGGCGCCGACGTGACGCCCGACGCCGAGGGCCGCTGGACGTACGCCGTGGAGGCGTGGGCGGACCCGGTGACGGGCTGGCTCCGCGCCGCCGAGGTGAAGGTCCCGGCCGGGATCGACGCCGGAGTCACCCTCGAAGAGGGCGCGCTGCTGTACGAGCGTGCCGCGCGCGGGGTGCCCGAGGGCGCGGACCGCCGGGCCCTGCTCGACGCCGTCGATGCGCTGCGGGACGAACTGCGCCCGCCCGTGGCCCGTCTGGCGGCGGCCCTCACCCCACGGGTGGAAGCGGTGCTCGCCCGCCACCCGCTGCGGGAGCGGGTCACCCGTTCGGCCGCCCTGCCCCTGCTCGTGGAGCGGAGCCGGGCGCTGTTCGGCTCCTGGTACGAGTTCTTCCCGCGCTCGGAGGGCGCGGTGATCCGACCGGGGGCCGCGCCGGTCCCGGGGACGTTCCGCACGGCCGCCGAGCGGTTGCCCGCCATCGCGGGGATGGGCTTCGACGTGGTGTACCTGCCGCCGATCCACCCGATCGGCGGCACGCACCGCAAGGGTCCGAACAACTCCCTCGTGGCCGGCCCGCGGGACGTCGGTGTGCCGTGGGCGATCGGCTCCCCGGCGGGCGGCCACGACGCCGTCCACCCCGACCTGGGCACGCTCGACGACTTCGACGCCTTCGTGCGCAGGGCCGAGGGCCTCGGCCTGGAGGTCGCCCTGGACTTCGCCCTCCAGTGCTCGCCGGACCACCCGTGGGTGGACAAGCATCCGGAGTGGTTCCGCCGCAGGGCGGACGGCTCCATCGCGTACGCCGAGAACCCGCCGAAGAAGTACCAGGACATCTACCCGATCGCCTTCGGCGAGGACATGCCGGGGCTGATCGCGGAGACCGAGCGGCTGCTGCGGTTCTGGATGGGGCACGGCGTGCGGATCTTCCGCGTCGACAACCCGCACACCAAGCCGGTGGT
>NZ_QEXM01000032.1 GCF_004127445.1 Streptomyces alfalfae | reverse complement strand
GCGGGGAAGCAGTCGGCGAGGCGGCGGGTGTCGACGAGGACGACCGCGCCGATCGCGCCGCGGACCAGGTCGTCCCACATGAACCAGAAGCGGTCCTGGCCCGGCGTGCCGAAGAGGTACAGGATCAGGTCCTGGTCCAGGGTGATGCGGCCGAAGTCCATGGCCACCGTCGTGGTGGTCTTGTCCCCGGTGTGGGTGAGGTCGTCGATGCCCGCGGACGCGGACGTCATGACGGCCTCGGTGCGCAGCGGGTTGATCTCAGAGACCGCCCCGACGAACGTGGTCTTGCCCACGCCGAAGCCGCCCGCCACCACGATTTTCGCGCTGGTGGTGGAGCGGGCTGTTGCTCCGCCGCTAGAGCTTGCGAAGTCCACTGAGCACCCTTTCGAGCAGTGTCACGTCTGGCTGGCCGCCGGCGGACTCGTCGCCGCCGGGCTGGTGGATGGCGACAAGTCCGGCCTCCGCCAGGTCGGCTACGAGGATCCGGGCGACGCCGAGGGGAATGGTGAGCAGTGCCGAGATCTCGGCAACCGACTTGATCTCATGGCACAGGTTGCAGATCCGCTGGTGCTCGGGCAACTGGCCCTGGAGCTGATGCGGTTGCGCGGTGGTGTGCACCAGCGCCTCGATGGCGAGCTGGTAGCGGGGCCTGGTGCGGCCGCCCGTCATGGCGTACGGGCGCACCAGGGGGTTGTTCGCCGAACCCGCGGGCGCCGGTGCGGGGGCGCGCCGCTGCTGCTGTACCGGCTGGATGCGGGGCGCGCGACCCGGCGCGCCCTGGTCGTACGGGCGCGGCCCCGGCTGCTGGGGCTGCGCGTACGGCTGTCGGCGGTGGCTCGGCGCGGAGGGGAAGTCGTACCGGTGGGCCCCGCCGTCGTACTGGCCGCCCTGACCATGACCAGGGGACCAGTTCGCCGATGACGGACCGTCTGGGGGTGTTGCCACGTTGCTTCCTCCTCCGACTGTGCCGGGCACCATCACTGTGGAGCCGCGTCCCGAAACCTTACGGGCACGGGACGCGAAAACGCACCGCTTGTCTGTTAGTTGAGAAGGCTCCCCTGGAGTTCCGCGCGCAGGTCCGGTGTGAGAACAGTGCCCGCACGATCGACAAGAAGTGCCATTTCGTACCCGACGAGACCGATGTCCGCATCGGGGTGGGCGAGAACTGCGAGGGAAGAACCGTCGGAAATGGACATGATGAAGAGAAATCCTCGCTCCATCTCCACAACGGTCTGTGTCACCGCACCGCCCTCGAAGATCCGGGAGGCCCCGGCCGTGAGGGAGGTGAGACCCGACGCGACGGCCGCGAGCTGATCGGCACGGTCGCGGGGGAAGCCTTCGGACATCGCCAGAAGGAGTCCGTCGGCGGAGACCACCACCGTGTGGGACACCCCGGGGGTGTTGTCCACGAAGTTGGTGATCAACCAGTTCAGGTTCTGCGCCGCCTGGCTCATCGGGCTCACACTAACGCTCCTGGTTGTAGGTGCTATCAGGGCTGAAGCCCTGGCCGTTCGTGTCATTGCTCACGGTGCGTCCGCGCTGGACGCCCCGGCGAAGATTGCTCAGCCGGCCCCGCACGTCCTCGGGGTCGCGGGAGACCTGGGGGCCGCCCTGCGGGGTCTGCTCGGCGGTGCCCTCGACCAGATTGGCCTTGGGAACCCGCCGCGGGAGCCCGGACGAGGTGACCCCGCCCGCCTTCGGCTCCTTGAGGCGCTCGGCCCGCTGCCAGCGCTCGTCGTTGGACGAACGCCAGGTCTCGCTGCCGGAGCCGCTCTCGTTGCCGGAGGTCTGCGGGGGACCGGCGGGGGCGCTTCCGTTGCCGTTCGAGCCGGACGAACCGCGGCGCGGGAGGCCCGCGTCGGTCATTTCGTGGACGGTGGAGGGGACCGGACCGGGACGCTCGAAGCCTACGCGGTCCGTCTCGTCGGTGTGGTCGGCCCGGACAGATTCCGGTTCCTGGGCGTACTCGTTGTGGTATGCGCCCTGGTGGCCGTCGCCGGTGGGCCAGTCGTCCTGCTGGGACCGCTCCGGATAGCTGACCGGGACGTCCTGGTGGCCGCTCTGGTAGCCGTCCTGACCGGGGAAGTACTGCGCGTTCCCGTAACCCTGCTGGTCCTGGCCCTGGCCGAAGCCGCCCTGCTGGTCGTAGGCGGGCTGCTGCTGGTCGTAGGCGGGCGCCTGCTGGTCGAAGCCGGCGTTCTGCCCCTCGTACGCGGGAGCGGTCTGGTCGTACCCGCCCTGCTGGTCGTACGCGGGCTGCTGCTGGTCGTACCCGGCCTGCTGCTGGTCGTACGAAGGCTGCTGCTCGTACTGGCCCTGCTGGTCGAACCCGGGCTGCTGGTCGTAGCCGCCCTGCTGGGGGCGCGGCTCGACCTCGTCGCGGAAGAGCGGGCGGTCGTCGCCCGGCTGCTGGGCCTGTGCCTCCAGGGCGGCCCGGCGCTCCTCGCGCATCAGGGAGCGGCCGACGGGGTCGAGCTGAGGCTGGGCCTCCTGGCCGCCGTGGTACCGGCTGTCGTCGAAGCCCAGCTCGGCGGCCGTGCGTATCGGCTCGGCCTCAAGGGTCTGCTGCTCAGGGATGATCTGCGAGACGGTGAACTCGTCCTGGCCCTGCTGCTCGCCACCGCCACCGTGCGTGATCGGGTCGGGGAGCATGACGAGGGACGTCGTGCCCGCCTGCTCGCCCGAGGGGCGGAGCTGGACGCGGATGCCGTGCCGGTCGGCGAGCCGCCCGACCACGAACAGGCCCATGCGCTGCGAGATCGCGGCGTCCACGGTCGGCGGGTTGGCCAGCTTGTGGTTGATGTCCGCGAAGTCCTCGGCGGTGAGGCCGATGCCCTTGTCGTGGATCTCGACCATGATGCGGCCGTCGGGCAGCCGGGTCGCGGTCACCCGGACCTTGGTCTGCGGCGAGGAGAACGTGGTGGCGTTCTCCAGGAGCTCGGCGAGCAGGTGCACGAGGTCGGTCACGGCGAGGCCGTGGATCTCGGCCTCCGGAACCCCGGAGAGCTCGATGCGCTCGTACTGCTCCACCTCGGAGGAGGCGGCGCGCAGGACGTCGACCAGCGGGACCGGCTGGTCCCAGCGGCGGCCCGGCTCCTCGCCGGAGAGGACCAGGAGGTTCTCGCCGTTGCGGCGCATACGGGTCGCCAGGTGGTCCAGGCGGAAGAGAGACTCCAGCTGGTCCGGGTCGGCCTCGTTGTTCTCCAGGTCGGTGATGAGGGTCAGCTGGCCCTCGATCAGCGACTGGTTGCGGCGCGAGAGGTTGGTGAAGATCGCGTTGATGTTGCCCCGGAGCAGTGCCTGCTCGGCGGCGAGCCGCACGGCCTCGCGGTGCACCTGGTCGAAGGCGCGGGCGACCTCGCCGATCTCGTCCGTGGAGTTGATCGGGATGGGCTCGACCCGGGTGTCGACGCGGCCCGGGTCGGTGCGCGAGAGCTGGTCGACCAGCATCGGCAGGCGCTGCTCGGCGATGCCGAAGGCCGCGGTGCGCAGGCGGCGCATCGCCGTGGACATCTGGCGGGCCATGAGCCCGGCCAGGAGGAAGGCGGCGAGCAGCGCGAGGACCACGATGGCGCCGGTGATGTAGGCGTTGCGCTGGGCGTCGGCGGCGATGTCGGACGCCTCGTCCACGGCCTTGTCGGCGAGGTCCGACTCGATGGTGCGGTAGGCGTCGAACTTGGCGGTGGTGGTGGCCCACCAGGCCTCGCGGGTGACGCCCTTGCCGGCCAGCGTGGCGCGCGCGCTCGGCTGCGTGCTCTCCAGGCCCGCGATGGCCGAGACCATCTTCTCCTGCGAGGGCGGCGGGACGAAGGTCTCGCCCTGGGACTTGGCGTCGGCGGCGGACTCCTTGGCCTGCTTCTCGCCCGCGGCCGTCAGGTCCTTCTCCATCTGCTCCAGCTTGGCGACGTCCTCGGGGGTGCCGCCGCCGGTGTACTCCTCGATGGCGATGCGCTCGAGGTAGGCGTACGAAGCGAGAGAGGTGCGCTGGAGGGCCAGCGAGCCCGTGCCGGGGCCGGGCTTGACCAGCAGGTGCGTGCCGATGGACCGCTGCAGCGAGAGCGCGGCCTTGGAGAGCGAGATCGCGTAGACGGTGCGGCCGTAGCTGGTGATGTTGCCGGTGCCCAGACCGAGTTCGTTGGCGAACTCCATCAGGGGGTGCTGGATGGCGACGTAGCCCTCTTCGGTCTTCACGCCGCTGAGCTTGGTGGTGTACGCGTTCTGCCGGAGCGGGGCCAGGTGGGGCTCGACCTTGCGGAAGCCGGCGAGGCGGCGGTTCAGCCCCTCCTTGTCCGGCATCTTCTCGGTGGCCTCCTTGAACGCGGCGGCGGCCGCGTCGGTGGCCTTGCGGGCCTTGACGACGGCCGGGTCGTTCCGCTTGCCGTTCAGCAGCGGGGCCGCGGTGAGGTCGCGCTCCTCGATCAGTCGGTTGCCGTAGTCGAGGGAGGCCCGCACCAGGCGGGCGGTGTTCTCGGCGTCCTGGGCCTCGTTCCAGGTGTCGATCGAGCCCTTCACCTGGAAACCGCCCATGACCAGGCCGACGAGCACGGGTATGAGCAGGATCGCGTTCAGTCTGGTGGGCACACGCCAGTTGCGCGGGGACATCCGCCCACCGGAGGGAGCCGCGGGCTCGTTGCCGGATGTGGCGGTCACGTCAACAGGGGACGCCGCTGTGCGCGGCGGCGGGGTGAAGTTGCCCCGCGCGTCCCCCGGTGTTCCCGTGGGGGGTGCCGCGGGGCTCGTCTTGCTTCGCCTCACTCGACCAACAACCTCTCGGCGGCGGCACCACTCGCGTCGTGCCGCTGTCGTCTCCAAGGCCCGTGCTACTGGGCAGTTCAGCGCATTCCAGCACGTCAGACGCTGCTGGACCAAACACCGGGAAGCGGAACCCCCGAGTGGTGTAAGCCTCAGATAAATCGGTCATAAAGAGCGAGCCCCGCCAAAAGGCGGGGCTCTTGTGCGCGCAGCGAAACCAGGTGACCGCGTCGCGTTGCGGCCACCTGGCAATTCTCTGTCGAAACGTTATGAACACGGCGTGCACTCGTGTCAAAGGACACAGGCGCCTCCGTGTTGTCTACGGCAACTACCGTATAAGACCAACCTACTTGAGTCGTGCCATAAGTGCGTGTTCGACCAGCGTGATCAGGCCGCTCTTTGCGTCTGCACGGTGTCGGGCGTCCGTCGTGATGATGGGCGTGCCCGGACCGATCTGCAGAGCCTCGCGCACCTCTTCGGGGGTGTACGGCTGGTGGCCGTCGAAGCCGTTGAGGGCGATGACGAACGGCAGCCCGCTGTTCTCGAAGTAGTCGACGGCGGGGAAGCAGTCGGCGAGGCGGCGGGTGTCGACGAGGACGACCGCGCCGATCGCGCCGCGGACCAGGTCGTCCCACATGAACCAGAAGCGGTCCTGGCCCGGCGTGCCGAAGAGGTACAGGATCAGGTCCTGGTCCAGGGTGATGCGGCCGAAGTCCATGGCCACCGTCGTGGTGGTCTTGTCCCCGGTGTGGGTGAGGTCGTCGATGCCCGCGGACGCGGACGTCATGACGGCCTCGGTGCGCAGCGGGTTGATCTCAGAGACCGCCCCGACGAACGTGGTCTTGCCCACGCCGAAGCCGCCCGCCACCACGATTTTCGCGCTGGTGGTGGAGCGGGCTGTTGCTCCGCCGCTAGAGCTTGCGAAGTCCACTGAGCACCCTTTCGAGCAGTGTCACGTCTGGCTGGCCGCCGGCGGACTCGTCGCCGCCGGGCTGGTGGATGGCGACAAGTCCGGCCTCCGCCAGGTC
>NZ_QEXM01000031.1 GCF_004127445.1 Streptomyces alfalfae | reverse complement strand
AGGTGATCGAGGAGATCGTCGACGACGGTGACTACCTGGAGGTCCACGAGCGCTGGGCGCGGAACATCATCTGCGCGCTGGCCCGGCTGGACGGCAAGGTCGTCGGCATCGTGGCGAACCAGCCGCAGGCCCTGGCCGGCGTCCTGGACATCGAGGCCTCCGAGAAGGCGGCCCGCTTCGTCCAGATGTGCGACGCGTTCAACATCCCGATCGTGACGCTCCTGGACGTCCCCGGCTTCCTGCCGGGCGTCGACCAGGAACACGGCGGCATCATCCGCCACGGCGCGAAGCTCCTCTACGCCTACTGCAACGCCACGGTCCCCCGTATCTCCCTGATCCTGCGCAAGGCGTACGGCGGCGCGTACATCGTCATGGACAGCCAGTCCATCGGCGCCGACCTCACCTACGCCTGGCCCACCAACGAGATCGCCGTCATGGGCGCGGAAGGCGCGGCCAACGTCATCTTCCGCCGCCAGATCGCCGCGGCGGAAGACCCCGAAGCCATGCGCGCCCGCATGGTCAAGGAGTACAAGGCCGAGCTGATGCACCCCTACTACGCCGCCGAACGCGGCCTGGTGGACGACGTCATCGACCCGGCGGAGACCCGCGAGGTCCTGATCAACTCCCTGGCCATGCTCCGCAACAAGCACGCCGACCTGCCCTCGCGCAAGCACGGCAACCCGCCGCAGTAATCCTGCGCCGCAGTACCCACAAGGAGAACGCTGCAGATGACTCCCCCCGACATCCGAGTGGAAAAGGGCCACGCCGAGCCCGAAGAGGTCGCCGCCATCACCGCGATCCTGCTGGCCCGCGCCGCCGCGCAGCCCACCGCCCCGGCTCCCCGCCGAGGCCGCGACAAGGCCGGCTGGCGCCGCCTGGAGCGCACCCCGGGCTTCCGCGCCCCGCACAGCTGGCAGGGCTGACCCCCCGCACCGCCGAACGCCGGACGGCTCCTCTCGGAGCCCGTCCGGCGTTCGTCGTCTACGGCTCCGTCGCCCACTGCCGCGCGGCGGCCGACTCCGCGAGGACCCGCACCGCGGGGAGCCAGGGGCGGTCTCGCGGGCCGCTCAGGGCCAGTCGCCGTGACGCCGGGGGAGTGACCGGCAGCAGGACGAGGTCGGGCGGCACCAGCGGGCGGGACGCCTCCGTCAGGACAGTGACGCCGAGGCCGGCTTGCACCATGCTGATCAGGGTGGCCAGGTCACGCACCCGGTGCGTGGGAGTGACGCGGGCCCCCGCGAGGCGGTGGAGCTCGCGCAGCCGCGTCTCGCAGCCGCCCGGCGAGACCAGGAACGGGTCGTCCTCCAGGTCACGCACATCAACGGCCGCCTCGCCCGCCAGCGGATGGTCACGGGGGAGCAGCGCCCGGTAGCGGTCCTCGACGAGCGGCACGCCGGTGCCCGGCGGCGGGTCGACCAGGACGGCGGCGTCGGCCGTCCCGTCCTCCAGCCAGGCCGCGATCTCGGCGCTGTCGCCCTCGAAGACCCGGACGGTGACGTTCGGCTGCCCCGCGCGCCAGTGCCGCAGCAGCCCGGGAACCAGCCCCCGGCAGACCGTCGGGGTCGCCGCGAGCCGCACGGTCCCCGCGAGGGCTCCCGCGGCTTCGGCGGCGACGGCCTCCAGGGAGCGCACCGCCGAGAGCGCGGTGCGCGCGTACGGCACGAGACGTTCGCCCAGCGCCGTGGCGCGCGCGGGGCTGGAGCGGATCAGGAGCGGGGCGGCCAGTTCGCGTTCGAGCGAGGCGACGGCGTGCGACACCGCGGACTGGCTCATCCCGAGCTCATCGGCGGCCGCCCCGAAGCCACCGGTGTCGACGACCGCGAGGAACGCCCTGAGCTGCGGAAGGTTCACGGTCATGCGGCTGCCTCATACCTCGTTGAACACGATGCGTTGGCACCGCGGCGTCGCTCACGGCGAGGCTCTTGCCCCGGAGAGAACCGACCACACCGAGGAGAGCCATGCCGCACATCAGGGTCACCGTCACCGGACCCAGCCTCCCCGCCCCTGTCCGCCGCACCCTCGCCCAGGGTCTGACCCGCCTCGCGGTCTCGGCCCTCGGCAAGTCGGGCGCGCGGACCACCGTCCATCTCGATCTGCCGTCGGCCGACTGCTACTTCGTGGACGGCACACCTCTCGCCGACGGCGTCCGCGACGCGCATGTCGAGGTCAGCGTCACCGCGGGCACGAACAGTGCCGAGGAGAAGGCCGCCTTCATCGCCGGGGCCGCCGAGCTGCTGGCGGACCTCGTCGGGCCGCCGGCCCGGGGCGGTGTCGCCCTGCACGAGCTGCACCCCGAAAGCTACGGCTACCAGGGCGTGACCCAGTTCGCGTACTACCGCCAAAACTGACGGGAGCCCGCACGCCGAGGCGTGCGGGCCCTAGTCCGCGTACGGGAAAGAGAGCGGCGCGTTACCGCAGCCGCGCCATCAGCGCGTGCTCGACCAAGGTGATCAGCGCGCTCTTGGCGTCCGCGCGGTGGCGGGCGTCCGTGGTGATGATGGGAGTGTCCGGGCCGATCTGGAGTGCTTCGCGGACCTCGTCGGGGGTATACGGCTGGTGGCCGTCGAAGCCGTTGAGGGCGATCACGAAGGGGAGGCCCGAATTCTCGAAGTAGTCGACCGCGGGGAAGCAGTCGGCGAGGCGGCGGGTGTCGACGAGGACGACCGCGCCGATCGCGCCGCGGACCAGGTCGTCCCACATGAACCAGAAGCGGTCCTGGCCCGGCGTGCCGAAGAGGTACAGGATCAGGTCCTGGTCCAGGGTGATGCGGCCGAAGTCCATGGCCACCGTCGTGGTGGTCTTGTCCCCGGTGTGGGTGAGGTCGTCGATGCCCGCGGACGCGGACGTCATGACGGCCTCGGTGCGCAGCGGGTTGATCTCAGAGACCGCCCCGACGAACGTGGTCTTGCCCACGCCGAAGCCGCCCGCCACCACGATTTTCGCGCTGGTGGTGGAGCGGGCTGTTGCTCCGCCGCTAGAGCTTGCGAAGTCCACTGAGCACCCTTTCGAGCAGTGTCACGTCTGGCTGGCCGCCGGCGGACTCGTCGCCGCCGGGCTGGTGGATGGCGACAAGTCCGGCCTCCGCCAGGTC
>NZ_QEXM01000030.1 GCF_004127445.1 Streptomyces alfalfae | reverse complement strand
GACGTCGGTGTGCCGTGGGCGATCGGCTCCCCGGCGGGCGGCCACGACGCCGTCCACCCCGACCTGGGCACGCTCGACGACTTCGACGCCTTCGTGCGCAGGGCCGAGGGCCTCGGCCTGGAGGTCGCCCTGGACTTCGCCCTCCAGTGCTCGCCGGACCACCCGTGGGTGGACAAGCATCCGGAGTGGTTCCGCCGCAGGGCGGACGGCTCCATCGCGTACGCCGAGAACCCGCCGAAGAAGTACCAGGACATCTACCCGATCGCCTTCGGCGAGGACATGCCGGGGCTGATCGCGGAGACCGAGCGGCTGCTGCGGTTCTGGATGGGGCACGGCGTGCGGATCTTCCGCGTCGACAACCCGCACACCAAGCCGGTGGTGTTCTGGGAGGAGGTGATCGCCCGGATCAACGGCACCGATCCGGACGTCATCTTCCTCGCCGAGGCCTTCACCCGCCCCGCGATGCTCCAGACCCTCGCCGCCATCGGATTCCAGCAGTCGTACACCTATTTCACCTGGCGCAATTCCAAGGCCGAACTCACCGAATACCTCACCGAACTGTCCCGCGACACCGCGCACTTCCTGCGCCCGAACTTCTTCGTGAACACCCCCGACATCCTCCACGCCTACCTCCAGGAAGGCGGGCGCCCCGCCTTCGAGACACGCGCCGTGCTCGCCGCGACGCTCTCGCCGACCTGGGGGATCTACAGCGGATTCGAGCTGTGCGAGAACAGGGCCGTGCGGCCCGGCAGCGAGGAGTACGAGAACTCCGAGAAGTACGAGCTGCGCCCGAGGGACTGGGCGGGGGCCGCCGAAAGAGGCGACACCATCGCCCCCCTCATCACCGTTCTCAACCGGATACGCCGCGCCAATCCCGCCCTGCGGCAACTGCGCGACCTGCACTTCCACTCCACCGACAAGGAAGCGGTGATCGCCTACTCGAAGTCCGCCGCCGACACGCACGGTTCGAACACGGTTCTGGTGGTCGCCAACCTCGACCCCCACCACACCCAGGAGGCGACGGTCTCGTTGGACATGCCGGAACTCGGCCTCGACTGGCACGAGACCGTGCCGGTGCGCGACGAGCTCACCGGTGAGACCTACCACTGGGGCAGGACCAACTATGTGCGCCTGGAACCGGGCCGCGCGCCCGCGCACATCCTGAGCGTCCTGCGACCGTCCTCACCGTTGATCGGAGGGTCACCCACACCATGATCTTCAATGAGCCCGTCCAGGACACGTTCGAGGACACCCCGAGCAAGGACCGCGATCCCGACTGGTTCAAACGCGCGGTGTTCTACGAGGTCCTCGTCCGCTCCTTCCAGGACAGCAACGGCGACGGCATCGGGGACCTGAAGGGCATCACCGCCAAGCTCGACTACCTCCAGTGGCTCGGCGTGGACTGCCTCTGGCTGCCGCCCTTCTTCAAGTCCCCCTTACGCGACGGCGGTTACGACGTCTCCGACTACACGGCGGTGCTGCCGGAGTTCGGTGACCTGGCGGACTTCGTGGAGTTCGTCGACAGCGCCCACCAGCGCGGGATGCGCGTCATCATCGACTTCGTCATGAACCACACCAGCGATCAGCACCCGTGGTTCCAGGCCTCGCGCACCGACCCCGAAGGACCCTACGGCGACTACTACGTCTGGGCCGACGACGACAAGCAGTACGGCGACGCCCGCATCATCTTCGTCGACACCGAGGCCTCCAACTGGACCTTCGACCCGGTCCGCAAGCAGTACTACTGGCACCGCTTCTTCTCCCACCAGCCCGACCTCAACTACGAGAACCCGGCCGTCCAGGAAGAGATCATCTCCGCCCTGCGCTTCTGGCTCGACCTCGGCATCGACGGCTTCCGACTCGACGCCGTCCCCTACCTCTACGCCGAAGAGGGCACCAACTGCGAGAACCTCCCCCGCACCCACGACCTCCTCAAGCGGGTGCGCGCGGAGATCGACGCCCACTACCCCGACACCGTCCTGCTCGCCGAGGCCAACCAGTGGCCCGAGGACGTGGTCGACTACTTCGGGGACTACGAGAAGGGCGGGGACGAGTGCCACATGGCGTTCCACTTCCCCGTCATGCCGCGCATCTTCATGGCGGTGCGGCGTGAGTCCCGCTACCCCGTCTCCGAGATCCTGGCGAAGACGCCGGCGATCCCGGCGGGCTGCCAGTGGGGCATCTTCCTGCGCAACCACGACGAGCTGACCCTGGAGATGGTCACCGACGAGGAGCGCGACTACATGTACGCGGAGTACGCCAAGGACCCGCGCATGCGCGCCAACATCGGCATCCGCCGCCGCCTCGCCACCCTCCTGGACAACGACCGCAACCAGATCGAACTCTTCACCGCCCTGCTGCTGTCCCTGCCGGGCTCGCCGATCCTCTACTACGGCGACGAGATCGGCATGGGCGACAACATCTGGCTCGGCGACCGCGACGCGGTCCGCACCCCGATGCAGTGGACCCCCGACCGCAACGCGGGCTTCTCCTCCTGCGACCCCGGCCGCCTCTACCTCCCCACGATCATGGACCCGGTCTACGGCTACCAGGTCACCAACGTCGAGGCCTCCATGTCCTCGCCCTCCTCGCTCCTGCACTGGACCCGCAGGATGATCGAGATCCGCAAACAGAACCCCGCCTTCGGCCTGGGCACCTACACCGAACTCCCCTCCTCCAACCCCGCCGTCCTCGCCT
>NZ_QEXM01000029.1 GCF_004127445.1 Streptomyces alfalfae | reverse complement strand
CCCGCCCCCGGCGACCCCCTCCGTCTGGGACGTGACGCCGCCCGTTGGGCCCTGCTCCACCCCGCCGCCCACGACCGTGCCCGCGTCACCCCCGAGCAGGGCGGCGACCTGTACGTGGAGCAGCGTGAGAGCAACCCCCTCTTCCGCGTCCAGTACGCCCACGCCCGCTGCCGCGCCCTCACCCGCAACGCCGCCGACCTCGGCTTCACCGCCGTCCCCGGGGACACGCCCCACCCCCTGCTGGACGCCCTGGCGGACTACCCCACCGTCCTCACCCTCGCCGCGCGGCACCGTGCGCCCGACCGGGTCGCCCGGCACCTCGTCGTGGTCGCCGACGGGCTGCTCGCGTATCAGCATGCCGTCCTGCCGCGTGGTGAGGAGAAACCCTCGGCCGCCCACCGTGCCCGGCTCGCGCTCGCCGAAGCCGCCGGGACGGTGCTCGCCGGTGGCCTGTCCCTGCTCGGCATCAGCGCACCCGAACACCTGTGACGCCCCGGCCCCGAGAGGCGGGTGTCACCCCGTGAGAGACGAGACACGCGAGTCATGAGCCGTTCCGCACACCCCGCCGGACCCCGCCACGCCGACGTGCTGCCCGAGGGGCACTACAGCGCGCCGCCCGCCGACCTCAACGCCCTCGACCCCAAGGTCTGGGCCCGCACCGTCACCCGTACGCCCGAGGGTGTCGTCAGCGTGGGCGGCATCGAGGTGACGCGGCTGGCCGAGGAGTTCGGCACCCCCGCCTACTTCGTCGACGAGGCCGACTTCCGCGCCCGCTGCCGGGCCTGGCGCGAGGCGTTCGGCAGCGAGGCCGACGTCTTCTACGCCGGCAAGGCCTTCCTGTCGCGGGCCGTCGTGCGGTGGCTGCACGAGGAGGGGCTGAACCTCGACGTGTGCAGTGGCGGGGAGCTGGCCACCGCCCTCGCCGCCGGTATGCCCGCCGAGAACATCGCCTTCCACGGGAACAACAAGACCCCGGCCGAGATCGAGCGTGCCGTCGAGGCCGGCGTCGGGCGCATCGTGCTCGACTCCTTCCAGGAGATCGCGCGCGTCGCGCACATCGCCGAGCGGCTCGGCAGGCGCCAGCGCGTGCAGATCCGCGTGACCGTGGGCGTCGAGGCGCACACCCACGAGTTCATCGCCACCGCGCACGAGGACCAGAAGTTCGGGATCGCGCTCGCCGGCGGGCAGGCCGCCGAGGCCGTGCGGCGGGCCTTGAAGCTCGACGGGCTCGAACTGATCGGCATCCACTCGCACATCGGGTCGCAGATCTTCGACATGGCCGGGTTCGAGGTGTCCGCCCGGCGTGTCGTGCAGCTGCTCGCCGAGGTGCGTGACGAGCACGGCGTCGAACTGCCCGAGATCGACCTCGGCGGCGGCCTCGGCATCGCGTACACCTCGGACGACGACCCCCGCGAGCCGCACGAGATCGCCGAGGCGCTGAACGAGATCGTCGCGCGGGAGTGCGCGGCCGCCGGCCTCCGCAAGCCGCGGATCTCCGTCGAGCCCGGCCGCGCCATCGTCGGACCCACCGCCTTCACGCTGTACGAGGTCGGGACCGTGAAGCCCCTCGAAGGGCTGCGCACCTACGTCTCGGTCGACGGCGGCATGTCCGACAACATCCGTACCGCGCTCTACGACGCGGAGTACACCGTCGCCCTGGTCTCCCGCTCCTCCGACGCCGAGCCCATGCTGGTGCGGGTGGTCGGCAAGCACTGCGAAAGTGGTGACATCGTCGTACGCGACGCGTTTCTCCCGGCGGATCTCGCGCCGGGCGATCTGATCGCCGTGCCCGCCACCGGTGCGTACTGCCGCTCGATGGCGAGCAACTACAACCACGCGCTGCGCCCGCCGGTCGTCGCCGTGGACGACGGCGCGGCGCGGGTGATCGTGCGCCGTGAGACGGAGGAGGACCTCCTCCGTCTCGACGTCGGGTGACGACCGACACGCGCCCGTCACCGCGATACCGGCGCCAATGCCGAAGTGGCATCGGATAATGAAATACATGTCTCATGATTCGGACAATGGACGGAAACTCCATTCCGGTGGGTGAGACTGGTCCCAACGTAGCTGTATGAGAAGTGAGGTCGGATGATGCGTACGCGTCCACTGAAGGTGGCGCTGCTGGGCTGTGGGGTCGTCGGCTCAGAGGTGGCGCGCATCATGACGACGCACGCCGACGACCTCACAGCCAGGATCGGCGCCCCGGTGGAGCTCGCCGGGGTCGCCGTCCGGCGCCCGTCGAAGGTGCGTGAGGGAATCGATCCTTCACTGGTCACCACCGACGCCACCGCCCTCGTCAAGCGGGGTGACATCGACGTCGTGGTCGAGGTCATCGGGGGCATCGAGCCCGCCCGCGCGCTCATCACCACCGCCTTCGAGCACGGGGCCTCCGTGGTCTCCGCCAACAAGGCGCTCATCGCGCAGGACGGCGCCGCGCTGCACGCCGCCGCCGTCGAGCACGGCCGTGACCTCTACTACGAGGCCGCCGTCGCCGGAGCCATCCCGCTGATCCGGCCGCTGCGCGAGTCCCTGGCGGGGGACAAGGTCAACCGCGTCCTGGGGATCGTGAACGGGACCACCAACTTCATCCTCGACGCCATGGACACGACGGGGGCGGGCTACCAGGAAGCCCTCGACGAGGCCACCGCGCTGGGGTACGCCGAGGCCGACCCGACCGCCGACGTCGAAGGATTCGACGCCGCTGCCAAGGCCGCCATCCTCGCCGGGATCGCCTTCCACACCCGCGTGCGCCTCGACGACGTCTACCGCGAGGGCATGACCGAGGTGACCGCCGCCGACTTCGCGTCCGCGAAACGGATGGGCTGCACCATCAAACTGCTTGCCATCTGCGAACGGGCCGCCGACGGCGGTTCCGTCACCGCGCGCGTGCACCCCGCGATGATTCCGCTCAGCCACCCGCTGGCATCGGTGCGCGAGGCCTACAACGCCGTCTTCGTCGAGGCCGAGGCCGCCGGACAGCTCATGTTCTACGGGCCCGGCGCCGGCGGCTCGCCCACCGCTTCGGCCGTCCTCGGCGACCTCGTCGCCGTCTGCCGCAACAAGCTCGCCGAGTCCACGGGCCCCGGCGACTCCGCGTACACGCAGCTGCCCGTGGGGTCCATGGGCGAGGTCGTCACGCGCTATCACATCAGCCTCGACGTGGCCGACAAGCCGGGTGTGCTCGCCCAGGTCGCGACGGTCTTCGCCGAGCACGGGGTCTCCATCGACACCGTCCGCCAGACCGGCAAGGACGGCGAGGCATCGCTCGTCGTCGTCACCCATCGTGCGCCCGACGCCGCCCTCACCGGCACCGTCGACGCACTGCGCAGTCTCGACACCGTGCGTGGTGTCGCCAGCATCATGCGGGTTGAAGGGGAGTAAGCAGCAATGACCCACCAGTGGCGCGGAATCATCGAGGAGTACCGGGACCGGCTTCCGGTCTCGGACACCACGCCGGTCGTGACGCTCGGCGAGGGCGGTACGCCGCTCGTACCCGCGCAAGTGCTCTCCGAGCGCACCGGCTGCGAGGTCCACCTCAAGGTCGAGGGCGCCAACCCCACCGGTTCCTTCAAGGACCGCGGCATGACCATGGCCATCACCAAGGCCAAGGAGGAGGGCGCGAAGGCGGTCATCTGCGCCTCCACCGGCAACACGTCGGCCTCCGCCGCGGCCTACGCCGTACGCGCCGGAATGGTCTGCGCCGTGCTGGTGCCGCAGGGCAAGATCGCCCTCGGCAAGATGGGCCAGGCACTGGTCTACGGCTCGAAGATCCTCCAGGTCGACGGCAACTTCGACGACTGCCTGAACCTGGCCCGCGCCCTCTCCGAGAACTACCCGGTGGCGCTGGTCAATTCGGTCAACCCGTTCCGCATCGAGGGCCAGAAGACCGCCTCGTTCGAGATCGTGGACGCCCTCGGCGACGCCCCCGACATCCACGTCCTTCCCGTCGGCAACGCCGGCAACATCACCGCCTACTGGAAGGGCTACAAGGAGTACGCCGCCGACGCGGTGTCGACGCGTACCCCCCGGATGTGGGGCTTCCAGGCCTCCGGTTCCGCGCCCATCGTGCGCGGCGAGGTCGTCAAGGACCCCTCGACGATCGCCACCGCGATTCGCATCGGCAACCCCGCGTCCTGGCAGCACGCCCTCGACGCGCGCGAGGAGTCCGGCGGCTTCATCGACGAGGTGACGGACCGTGAGATCCTGCGCGCCTACAAGCTGTTGGCCTCCCAGGAGGGCGTCTTCGTGGAGCCCGCGTCGGCCGCCTCGGTCGCCGGTCTGCTGAAGGCCGCCGAGCAGGGCAAGGTCGACAAGGGGCAGAAGATCGTCTGCACGGTCACGGGCAACGGCCTCAAGGACCCCGACTGGGCCGTCGCCGGCGCTCCGCAGCCGGTCACCGTCCCCGTCGACTCGGCCGCCGCCGCCGAGCGCCTCGGCCTGGCGTAACCGGCACGGGGGTGGCACAGGAGGCACACGACACGCATCGTGCGCCTCCTGTGCGCCCTATGTCGCCACAGAACCTTCCTTCGATAGGCTGTACCCAACCCACCCCGCCGCATATGCCGCGGCGCCGCCGTCGTGCGGGTCGGGGCGCCGCCGTTGCGCGCGGCCTCCGGGTGTTCCGTACATGTGGCGCGTAAGAACCTACGCAGCCTCAACAACACGCAGCTCAAGGAGAGTCATCGAGCGATGGCCGGTCCAGCGTTCCGCGCCGCCGCCGTCCGGGTGCGCGTCCCCGCCACCAGCGCCAACCTCGGTCCGGGCTTCGACGCCCTGGGCCTGTCGCTGGGTCTCTACGACGACGTGGTCGTCCGGGTGGCCGACTCCGGCCTGAACATCGACATCGCGGGGGAGGGCAGCGACACCCTTCCGCGCGACGAGTCCCACCTGCTCGTACGATCCCTGCGCACCGCCTTCGACCTGCTGGGCGGCCAGCCGCGCGGCCTTGAGATCGTCTGCGCCAACCGCATCCCGCACGGCCGCGGCCTCGGCTCCTCGTCGGCCGCCATCTGCGCCGGCATCGTCGCCGCGCGCGCCGTGACGATAGGCGGCGAGGCCAGGCTGGACGACACGGCCCTGCTCGAACTCGCCACGGAGATCGAGGGCCACCCCGACAACGTCGCCGCCTGCCTGCTCGGCGGCTTCACCCTGTCCTGGATGGACGGGGGAGCGGCCCGCGCGATCAGGATGGAACCGGCCGCTTCCATCGTTCCGGTGGTTTTCGTACCGGGAAAGCCCGTCCTGACCGAGACGGCGCGCGGACTGCTGCCGCGCACCGTCCCGCACCTCGACGCGGCGACCAACGCGGGCCGGGCGGCCCTGCTCGTCGAGGCCCTGACCAGGCGCCCCGAGCTGCTGCTCCCCGCCACCGAGGACCGACTGCACCAGGAGTACCGCGCTCCGGCCATGCCGGAGAGCACCGCCCTGGTGGAGCGGCTGCGCGCCGACGGCGTGCCCGCGGTGATCTCCGGCGCGGGCCCCACGGTCCTCGCGCTGGCCGAAGAGAGTGCGGCCGACAAGGTCGCGCGTCTGGCGGGGGAGGGCTGGGCGGCCAACCGCCTGACGCTCGACGCCGCCGGAGCGAGTGTGCTGCCGCTTGCGCCGTGACGCGGTGAATGCCGTGACGCGGTGAACACAGGGGTTTCGGGGTGTCCCGATTCCGAGAGGGGGAATGTTTGTTGGATCCGGTAGTGTTAATCTCAAGTCTGCACCCGACCTCACCATGGCGAGGTGCTTTGTGTCCCCGTCCGGGACAACCATTCTTCCGGGAGCCTCCCAAACTGCTTCGTGCCCCGCACTGAGCGGTCCTGAGCACGCTCCGGAACCGGCGTGACCGAGCCGGGTGACACCGCACTTCAGTGACACCGCACCGGGACTCGCCATCACCAATGAATTCTTCCGCCGCTCAGGCGGACAACCGCCCCGGCACGGTCCACAGCACACAGCGAGGACCGACCGCCGGACAGCACAACCGGTCGCCGAGCCAGACAGGCCGACGCCCGCTCCAGGGAAGGACCCTTCGTGAGCGACACCACCGATCTGATGGGCGTGACTGCCGACACGCCCGCCACGGACGCCTCCGCGGCGCCTGCCACCGGTGCTTCGGCCGGGTCCCGGCGGCGCCGCGGCACCGGCCTCGAGGGCATGGTGCTGGCGGAACTGCAGCAGGTCGCATCGGGCCTTGGGATCAAGGGCACCGGGCGCATGCGCAAGAGCCAGCTGATCGAGGTCATCAAGGAGGCGCAGGCCGGGGGCGGAGCCCCGGCGAAGAGCGCCGCGCCCGCCGCGGACGCCGCCACCGAGACCAAGCCCAAGCGCCGCGCCACATCGAAGGCCCGTACGGGCGAGGACGCCGCGGAGGGCGCCGCCAAGGCCGGCAAGCCGGACAAGGCGGACGACGGCAAGGCCGAGAAGGCCGCCGCCCAGCAGCAGATCGACATCCCCGGTCAGCCGGCCGGCGGCCCCGCTCGCGCGAGCGAGACCGAGCGCGGGGGAGACGACCAGCCCGCCGGTGAGCGCCGCAGGCGCCGGGCCACGGCCGACGCGGGCAGCCCCGAGACCGTCACCGCCGAGGCGAAGGCCGAGGCCAGGACCGAGTCCAAGGGCGACGCCGCCGAGGCCAGGAACGACAAGGGCGGCGACGGCGACGGCGCCGAGGGCCGCCGCGAGCGCCGTGACCGCCAGGGCCGCGGCCGTGACCGCGACCGCCGCGGCAACAAGGGCGACGACCAGCAGGGCGGCGGCCGTCAGGACCGCCAGGACCGCCAGGACCGCCAGCAGCAGGGCGGCGGGCGCCAGGACCGCCAGGACCGCCAGCGGGACAACGGTCCGCAGGACGACGACGACTTCGAGGGCGGCCGCCGCGGCCGCCGGGGCCGTTACCGCGACCGCCGTGGCCGTCGTGGCCGCGACGAGCAGGGCTTCGGCAACGAGCCGCAGGTCTCCGAGGACGACGTCCTGATCCCCGTCGCGGGCATCCTGGACATCCTCGACAACTACGCGTTCATCCGCACGTCGGGCTACCTCCCGGGACCCAACGACGTCTACGTCTCGCTGGCCCAGGTCCGCAAGAACGGCCTGCGCAAGGGTGACCACGTCACCGGTGCGGTCCGCCAGCCCAAGGACGGCGAGCGCCGCGAGAAGTTCAACGCGCTCGTACGCCTGGACTCGGTCAACGGCATGGCGCCCGAATCCGGGCGCGGGCGGCCGGAGTTCAACAAGCTGACGCCGCTCTACCCGCAGGACCGGCTCCGCCTGGAGACCGACCCGGGCGTGCTCACCACCCGCATCATCGACCTCGTCGCGCCCATCGGTAAGGGGCAGCGCGGTCTGATCGTGGCCCCGCCGAAGACCGGCAAGACCATGATCATGCAGGCGATCGCCAACGCGATCACGCACAACAACCCCGAGTGCCACCTGATGGTCGTCCTGGTCGACGAGCGTCCGGAAGAGGTCACCGACATGCAGCGGTCGGTGAAGGGCGAGGTCATCTCCTCGACCTTCGACCGTCCCGCGGAGGACCACACCACGGTCGCCGAGCTCGCCATCGAGCGTGCCAAGCGCCTGGTGGAGCTGGGCCACGACGTCGTCGTGCTGCTCGACTCGATCACCCGCCTCGGCCGCGCGTACAACCTCGCGGCCCCGGCCTCCGGGCGCATCCTGTCCGGTGGTGTCGACTCGACGGCCCTCTACCCGCCGAAGCGCTTCTTCGGTGCGGCGCGCAACATCGAGGACGGCGGCTCGCTGACCATCCTCGCGACCGCGCTCGTCGACACCGGGTCCCGCATGGACGAGGTCATCTTCGAGGAGTTCAAGGGCACCGGCAACGCGGAGCTCAAGCTCGACCGCAAGCTCGCCGACAAGCGCATCTTCCCCGCGGTGGACGTCGACGCGTCCGGCACCCGCAAGGAGGAGATCCTGCTCGGCTCCGACGAGCTGGCGATCACCTGGAAGCTGCGCCGCGTGCTGCACGCGCTCGACCAGCAGCAGGCGATCGAGCTGCTCCTGGACAAGATGAAGCAGACGAAGTCGAACGCCGAGTTCCTGCTCCAGATCCAGAAGACCACGCCGGCGCCGGGCAACGGCAACGACTGACCCGGCGTGGCCGCCTGAGCAGAGGCGACCGGAAGGGGCCGGTCCCGTCATCCGACGGGACCGGCCCCTTCCGTTTGCCATGACCTTGGCCACACGGCGAGGCATTTCTGCCGGTCACGGGCAGTAGCGCCGCTCCCCATGAAAACGCAGGTGAGCGGCGTGAAGCGGGGGCCGGTCGGCACTCTGTGTAGTGGTCGAGCGGCGGGGCGCACACAGGGTGGCGTGCAACCCTTTCTCCGGCTTTCCCGTCTGACAAGTGACGGAAAGCCACGCCTGAACCCTGAAAGCAGGGGGTGACCGACCGACGAGGACTGAGGGGCGCATGACCGACGAGAGCAGGACTCCCGACGCGCCGAGGCGCGGCAAGCGCGGACGCCGCCGCAAGCCGCCCAGCAAGCGCAAGAAGGCGCTCGTCGTCACGGCGTGGACCGCGGCGGGCGTGGTCGTCCTCGGGGGCACCGGCCTCGGCTTCGTGTACTTCAAGCTCAACGGCAACATCCAGGGCGTCGACATCAACGCCGCGCTCGGCGCCGACCGGCCGGCGGACGTCGACAACGGCTCCCAGGACATCCTCGTGCTCGGCTCCGACTCGCGCTCGGGCGACAACGCCAAGTACGGCAAGGACGAGGGCGCGGCCCGCTCGGACACCGCGATGATCGTGCACGTCTACAAGGGCCACAAGAAGGCCAGCATCGTCTCGATCCCCCGCGACACCCTGATATCCCGGCCGGACTGCACCGCCGAGGACGGCGAGGACGCCCCGGGCGCCGAGCGGCAGATGTTCAACTCCGCCTACGAGGTGGGCGGCCCCGCCTGCGCCGTCAAGACGGTCGAGAAGATGTCCGGCATCAGGATGGACCACTACATCGAGGTCGACTTCTCGGGTTTCAAGAAGCTCATCGACACGCTCGGCGGCGTCGACATCACCACCAAGAAGGCGATACGCGACAAGGACAGCCACCTCGACCTGGACGCCGGCACGCACCGGCTCACCGGCGAGCAGGCGCTCGGCCTGGTCCGCACCCGGCACGGCGTCGGCGACGGCAGCGACCTCGGCCGCATCCAGCTCCAGCAGGCGTTCATCAAGGCCCTGCTCGACCAGGTCAAGGACGTGGGGGTGTTCGGCAACCCCAAGAAGCTGTTCGACCTGGCGGACGACGCGACCAGCGCCATCACCACCGACTCCGACCTGAACGACGTCAAGAGCCTCGCGGGCTTCGCGGGCGGCCTCAAGGGCATCGGCGCGGACGACATGAAGATGGTCACGATGCCCATCCAGTACGACCCGGCCGACCCCAACCGCGTCCTGCCCCTCGAAGAGGCCGACCAGCAGGTCTGGGACGCCCTCAAGGCCGACAAGGCCATCCCGAGGTCCGCCACGGAGAAGTCCGCGGGCGACAAGGGCGACGTGGGCGACGTGGTCAGCAGCGAGTAGCCGGGCGGTCCCGGCGGCCCCAGGAATAGATCGGCCCCCACCCCCGTTTTGGGAGATACGGCCTGTCCTGGCAGACTGGTACGTCGGCCCCGGTTCACGTACGAGCAATCCGCGCGTACGACCCGGCGCCCTCCCGAAACTAGGAGACACCTTGAAGCGCGACATCCACCCCGAGTACGTCGAGACGCAGGTCAGCTGCACCTGTGGCGCGTCGTTCACCACCCGCAGCACGATTTCCAGCGGCACCGTCCGCGCCGAGGTCTGCTCCGAGTGCCACCCGTTCTACACGGGCAAGCAGAAGATCCTCGACACCGGTGGCCGTGTGGCCCGCTTCGAGGCCCGCTTCGGCAAGGCTGCCGGCTCCGCCAAGAAGTAGCGAGCCACTGCGCCGGTCATCGGCCGCTCCCGCGAGGGGGTGGCCGGGACCGGCGCTTTTGCCGTCCCGCAGCCAAGTCGCAGCCAACTCGCGTGAAACCCCGCGGAGAAAACCAGGAGCCCCCGATGTTCGAGGCGGTCGAGGAACTGATCGGTGAACACGCCGATCTCGAGAAGAAGCTCGCCGACCCGTCGGTCCACGCGGACCAGGCCAACGCGCGCAAGCTCAACAAGCGCTACGCCGAGCTGACGCCGATCGTCGCGACGTACCGCTCCTGGAAGCAGACCGGCGAGGACATCGAGACGGCCCGCGAGCTGGGCGCCGACGACCCGGACTTCGCCGCCGAGGTCAAGGACCTGGAGCGGCAGCGCGAGGAGATCACCGAGAAGCTGCGGCTGCTGCTCGTGCCCCGGGACCCGTCCGACGACAAGGACGTCATCCTGGAGGTCAAGGCGGGCGCGGGCGGCGACGAGTCGGCCCTGTTCGCCGGCGACCTGCTGCGCATGTACCTGCGGTACGCCGAGCGCGTCGGCTGGAAGACCGAGATCATCGACGCCACCGAGTCCGAGCTGGGCGGCTACAAGGACGTCCAGGTCGCCGTGAAGACCAAGGGCGGCCAGGGCGCCACGGAGCCCGGACAGGGCGTCTGGGCGCGTCTGAAGTACGAGGGCGGCGTGCACCGCGTGCAGCGTGTGCCGTCCACCGAGTCCCAGGGGCGCATCCACACCTCCGCGGCCGGTGTCCTGGTGACGCCCGAGGCCGAGGAGATCGACGTCGAGATCCACGCCAACGACCTGCGCATCGACGTCTACCGCTCCTCGGGACCCGGCGGCCAGTCCGTCAACACCACCGACTCCGCGGTGCGCATCACGCACATCCCCACCGGCGTCGTCGCCTCCTGCCAGAACGAGAAGAGCCAGCTCCAGAACAAGGAGCAGGCCATGCGCATCCTGCGCTCCCGCCTGCTGGCCGCCGCGCAGGAGGAGGCGGAGAGCAAGGCCGCCGACGCGCGCCGCAGCCAGGTCCGCACGGTCGACCGCTCCGAGAAGATCCGGACGTACAACTTCCCGGAGAACCGGATCTCGGACCACCGCGTGGGCTTCAAGGCGTACAACTTGGACCAGGTGCTCGACGGCGACCTCGACGCGGTCATCCAGGCCTGCGTGGACGCGGACTCCGCGGCCAAGCTCGCGGCAGCCTGACCGCCCGCCCCCCTCGCCCGTACGACGCCCCCGATCTCCCGCAGCCCCGGAGGACCAGCGTGAACCTGCTGCTCGCGGAAGTGGCCCAGGCCACCCAGCGGCTGGCCGACGCCGGCGTGCCCTCGCCGCGCAACGACGCCGAGGAGCTCGCCGCGTTCGTGCACGGCGTGAAGCGGGGCGAGCTGCACTCCGTCAAGGACGCGGACTTCGACGCCCGCTACTGGGAGACGATCGCGCGCCGTGAGGCCCGTGAGCCGCTCCAGCACATCACCGGACGCGCCTACTTCCGGTACCTGGAGCTCCAGGTCGGCCCCGGCGTCTTCGTGCCCCGCCCGGAGACCGAGTCGGTCGTGGGCTGGGCGATAGACGCGGTCCGCGCCATGGACGTCGTCGAACCGCTCATCGTCGACCTGTGCACCGGCTCCGGCGCCATCGCGCTCGCCCTCGCCCAGGAGGTGCCGCGCTCGCGCGTGCACGCCGTGGAGCTGTCCGAGGACGCCCTGAAGTGGACGCGGAAGAACGTCGAGGGCTCCCGGGTCAAGCTCGCCCAGGGCGACGCCCGCGACGCGTTCCCCGAGCTGGACGGCCAGGTCGACCTGGTGATCTCCAACCCGCCGTACATCCCGCTCACCGAGTGGGAGTACGTCGCCCCGGAGGCCCGCGACTACGACCCGGACCTCGCCCTGTTCTCCGGCGAGGACGGCCTCGACCTGATCCGCGGCATCGAGCGCACCGCGCACCGGCTGCTCCGCCCCGGCGGCGTCGTCGTCATCGAGCACGCCGACACCCAGGGCGGCCAGGTCCCGTGGATCTTCACCGAGGCGCGGGGCTGGGCCGACGCGGCCGACCACCCCGACCTCAACAACAGGCCGCGCTTCGCGACCGCCCGCAAGGCGATGCCGTGACGACCGCGGCGACCGTGACGACCAAGAAGCAGTACGTGTACGAGGAGGCCCGCTAGATGGCACGGCGATACGACACCAACGACGCGACCGACCGCACGACGGGTCTGCGCGAGGCCGCGTCCGCCGTCCGCCGTGGCGAGCTGGTCGTGCTCCCCACCGACACCGTCTACGGCATCGGCGCCGACGCCTTCAGCCCCGAGGCGTGCGGCGACCTGCTCGACGCCAAGGGCCGCGGCCGCAACATGCCGACCCCTGTCCTCATCGGCTCGCCGAACACCCTGCACGGCCTGGTCACCGACTTCTCCGAGATGGCCTGGGAACTCGTCGACGCCTTCTGGCCCGGTGCGCTGACCCTCGTCGCCAAGCAGCAGCCGTCCCTGCAGTGGGACCTCGGCGACACCCGCGGCACCGTCGCCATCCGCATGCCGCTGCACCCCGTGGCCATCGAGCTGCTCACCGAGTTCGGCCCCATGGCCGTCTCCTCCGCGAACCTCACCGGGCACCCCGCCCCCGAGACCTGCGACGCCGCGCAGGACATGCTGGGCGACTCCGTCTCGGTGTACCTGGACGGCGGCCCGACCCCCGGCATCGTCCCCTCGTCCATCGTCGACGTCACGGGCCGCGTGCCCGTGCTGCTCCGTGCGGGCGCCCTCGACGCGGACGAGCTGCGCAAGGTGGTACCCGACCTCGAGGTGGCGAATTGACAGCCCCTGAGACGGGGCGTGGCATAGCGGGCTTCCCGGGCTCTGCGGGCGCCTTCCGCATCCTCCACGTCAGCACAGGCAACGTCTGCCGTTCGCCGATCACCGAGCGGCTGACCAGGCATGCCCTGGCCGACCGCCTCGGCGATCCGCTCACCGGCGGCCTGATCGTGGAGAGCGCGGGCACCTGGGGCCACGAGGGCGCCCCCATGGAGACCAACGCCGAGACGGTCCTCGCCGACTTCGGCGCGGACGCCAGCGGCTTCATGGGGCGCGAGCTCCTCGACGACCACGTCATCCGCGCCGACCTGGTCCTGACCGCCACCCGCGACCACCGGGCGCAGGTCATCTCCATGGGCCATTCGGCGGGCCTGCGCACCTTCACGCTGAAGGAGTTCACACGGCTCGTGCGGGCCATAGACCCCACGACGCTGCCGGAGCCCGACGGCAACGGCGTGGTGGAGCGTGCGCGCGCCCTGGTGCGGGCCGCCGCCGCGCTGCGCGGCTGGCTGCTCGCGCCGAGTGTCGAGGCCGACGAGGTGTACGACCCCTACGGAGCGCCCCTGCCGTTCTTCCGTTCGGTGGGCGACGAGATCAACCAGGCCCTCGACCCCGTGGTGACGGCGCTGACCGGGGTGCCCGCGCACACATAGCGGCCTACATTGGATCTGAGGTCACCCCTGCCAGGCCCCGGAGCCCACGATGTCGCTCACCACGGTCAGCACCGCACCCGCCACCGCCGGGACGTCGTACACCGATCTCGAAGCGCTGCGCCGCCAGGACCCCGAGCTGGCCGAGATCCTGGTGGCGGAGGCCGCCCGGCAGGCCGACGCGATCCAGCTCGTCGCCGCCGAGAACTTCACCTCGCCCGCCGTCCTCACCGCCCTCGGCTCACCGCTCGCCAACAAGTACGCCGAGGGCTACCCCGGCGCCCGCCACCACGGCGGCTGCGAGCTGGTGGACGTCGCCGAGCGGCTCGCCGTCGACCGCGCCAAGGCCCTCTTCGGGGCCGAGCACGCCAATGTGCAGGCCCACTCGGGCTCCTCCGCCGTCCTCGCCGCGTACGCCGCGCTGCTGCGCCCCGGCGACACCGTCCTCGCGATGGGACTGCCGTACGGCGGCCACCTCACGCACGGCTCGCCCGCGAACTTCTCCGGGCGGTGGTTCGACTTCGTCGGATACGGCGTCGACGCCGAGAGCGGCCTCATCGACCACGAGGAGGTGCGCGCGCTGGCCCGCGCGCACCGCCCGAAGGCGATCGTCTGCGGTTCCATCTCCTACCCGCGCCACCTGGACTACGCGGCCTTCCGCGAGATCGCCGACGACGTCGGCGCGTACCTCATCGCCGACGCGGCGCACCCCATGGGCCTGATCGCCGGGGGAGCGGCCCCCAGCCCCGTCCCGTACGCGGACGTGGTCTGCGCGACCACCCACAAGGTCCTGCGCGGCCCCAGAGGCGGCCTCCTGCTGTGCGGGGCGCACCTGGCGGAGCGGATCGACCGGGCGGTCTTCCCGTTCACGCAGGGCGGCGCCCAGATGCACACGATCGCCGCCAAGGCCGTCGCGTTCGGGGAGGCGTCGACACCGGTCTTCACCGCGTACGCGCACCAGGTCGTCGCCAACGCCCGGGCGCTGGCCGGCGGCCTCGCAGCCGCCGGGTTCGGGATCGCCACCGGCGGCACGGACACCCACCTCGTCCTCGCCGACCCCTCGCCGCTGGGAGCGGGCGCGCGGGAGGCCCGCGGCAGACTGGCCGCGGCCGGGATCATCCTGGACACCTGCGTGCTGCCGGACGGCGACACCCGCGGCCTGCGGCTCGGCACCGCCGCGGTCACCACGCAGGGGATGGCGGGACCGGAGATGGCGCGGCTCGCGGACCTGCTGGCGTCGGCGGTGCGCGAGCGGCCCGGAGTACGGGAAGAGGTGCGTGAACTGGTGGGACGTTTTCCGCCGTATCCGGCGTAGGACGGGGTGGGCGCGTCGGGGACGTGGGCGCACTCGTGCAACCATCGTCGCTACCCGTAAGTCCCCAACCGTATGCGCGCAAAGCTAGGGTGTGGGGCTGAGATGGCCAGCGATACCTGTGGGGAAGCCCGTGCGTGAATATCTCCTGACGCTCTGCATCACGGCCGCGGTGACCTACCTGCTGACCGGGCCGGTGCGGAAGTTCGCGATCGTGGCCGGCGCCATGCCGGAGATCCGCGCCCGCGACGTGCACAGGGAGCCCACGCCCCGGCTCGGCGGCATCGCGATGTTCTTCGGCCTCTGCGCCGGACTCCTGGTCGCGGACCACCTGCCGAACCTCAACGCCGTCTTCGAGAACTCCAACGAACCGCGCGCGCTGCTCTCCGGGGCGGCGCTGATCTGGCTGATCGGCGTCCTGGACGACAAGTTCGAGATCGACGCCCTGATCAAGCTCGGCGGCCAGATGATCGCCGCCGGCGTCATGGTCATGCAGGGCCTGACGATCCTGTGGATCCCGGTGCCCGGCGTCGGCACGGTCTCGCTCACCTCGGGCCAGGGCACCCTCCTGACGGTGGCCCTCGTCGTCATCACCATCAACGCCGTCAACTTCGTCGACGGCCTCGACGGTCTCGCCGCGGGCATGGTCTGCATCGCCTCGGCGGCGTCCTTCATGTACGCCTACCGGATCTGGTACGGCTACGGCATCGAGGCCGCGGCGCCCGCCACGCTCTTCGCCGCCATCCTCATGGGCATGTGCCTGGGCTTCCTGCCGCACAACATGCACCCCGCCCGGATCTTCATGGGCGACTCCGGGTCGATGCTGATCGGCCTGATCCTCGCGGCCGGCGCGATCTCCGTCACAGGTCAGGTGGACCCGGCGGCGATGAAGCTGAACTTCGGCACGGGCCGCGACGCCACCCACGCGATGCTGCCGGTCTTCATCCCGCTCCTGATGCCGCTGACGATCATCGCGATCCCCTTCGCCGACCTGGTCCTCGCCATCGTCCGGCGCACCTGGAACGGCAAGTCGCCGTTCGCCGCCGACCGGGGCCACCTGCACCACCGGCTCCTGGAGATCGGGCACTCGCACAGCCGCGCCGTCCTGATCATGTACTTCTGGTCGGCGCTCATCGCCTTCGGCACCGTGGCGTACTCGGTGCACTCGACGAGCGTGTGGATCCTCTTCGTCATCGTCGCGCTGAGCGCGCTGGGCCTGGTGCTGCTCCTGCTGCCGCGCTTCACGCCGCGCACCCCGCGGTGGGCCGAGGCGTTCGTGCCGCCCCGTTACCGCCGTCGTCGCGGGGCCGCCGCACAGGACGCCACGGATGTGACGTACGAGGCGGGTGAGGCAGAACAGAGCGGAAGTGACGCAGAGGTGAAATCTCCGGTCGGCGCCGGCGTCAACGGAGCGACCGCCGCAGGCGCCCGCTCGCGTCTCCAGGAACGGGGAGAAGCACCTTCCTCGCGTTGACGCGCGACGCCAAACCGCCGCATTACCAGACATCCCACCCCGCCGCGCGCACAAGCGCGCGGATTACCTCTCATGTGTGACGGCGAGCACACCAGGCAGGTAAAGACCTCATCAAATAGTTTGTGATACCGTTCACGAAAGCCCGGGATAGAGCCGAAGGACCGTAGTGCGACGGTCCATCCGGCCCGAGGGTCTTCTCGATCCGGGTCTACGCTCGTCCATGACGACACCCTGCCCCCATCAGTAAGCGGAGCTGCCGCCATGCCGTCTCAAGACACCCGAAATCTCCTTCAGTCCGCTGTGCCCACAGCTGCCGTCGGCGCGATCGTCGCCATCGTCAGCGGTGTGGTCGCGGGCGGCAAGGGGGCCCTCGGGGCTGTCGTCGGCACGGTGGTCGTGATTGCCTTCATGGGGCTGGGTCTGTACGTCCTGCAGCGGACGGCGAAATCGCTTCCGCAGTTGTTCCAGGCGATGGGCATGATGCTCTATGTCGCCCAGCTGTTGCTGCTTCTCATCTTCATGGGCCTGTTCAAGGACACCACGCTCTTCAACCCGAAGGCCTTCGCCGCCGCCCTGGTGGTGGCGACGATCACGTGGATGGCCGCTCAGGCCCGCGCACACATGAAGGCCAAGATCCTTTACGTCGAACCCGACTCCGAAAGCGACTCCTCGAAGAAGGACAAGCCGGAGAAGTCGGGGTCCTCGACGTGAAGGGTAGGGCCGGGATAAATAGCCGTTCGAGATCCTGCTATCGTCCGGTGCCAACTGCGGCACTGCCGGCGCGGGCATCTGAGCTGACGCCTGCACGATCGCGAGGCTCGATGCCTGAATGCCGCTCACACTTCCGAAACACCAGTCCGGTGCCGAAACGCGGCTGCGCGCCGCGCCGACACGACAACGAGGTTGCCGTACCTATGCGTCACGCCGAAGGAGCCCGCGGTGAGTGCTGACCAAACTGAGCTCGCCTTTGACTGGAGCTGTCGGATCATGTCCGACAACGGCTGTGGCTTCCCGGCTCCGGGCCTGCACTCGTTCCTCTTCAAGCCGATGTTCACCGTCGGCGGGTTCGAGTTCAACAAGGTGATGATGCTCGCCCTGTTGACCACGCTCGTCGTCATCACCTTCTTCTACCTCGCCTTCGGCAAGGCGAAGGTGATCCCGGGCAAGCTCCAGATGATGGGCGAGGCGGGCTACGACTTCGTACGCCGCGGCATCGTCTACGAGACCCTCGGCAAGAAGGACGGCGAGAAGTACGTCCCGCTCATGGTCTCGCTGTTCTTCTTCATCTGGATCATGAACATCTGGTCCGTGATCCCGCTCACCCAGTTCCCGGTCTCCTCGATCATCGCCTACCCGGCGGTCCTCGCGGCCATCGTCTACCTGGTCTGGGTCCCGCTCACCTTCAAGAAGCACGGCTTCGTGGGCGGCTGGAAGAACGTCACGGGTTACGACAACTCCCTCGGCCCGATCAAGTGGCTGGTGTCGTTCATCGAGTTCTTCTCGAACCTCCTGGTGCGCCCCTTCACGCACGCGGTGCGACTCTTCGCCAACATGTTCGCCGGTCACCTGATGCTGGTGATGTTCACCGTCGCCTCCTGGTACCTGCTGAACAGCTGGCTGATCCCGGCGGCCGGTGTCTCCTTCGTGATGACCATCGGCATGATCCTCTTCGAGCTTTTCGTGCAGGCCGTCCAGGCGTACGTCTTCGTGCTCCTCGCCTGCTCGTACATCCAGGGCGCTCTGGCCAAGCACCACTGAGCCCCTCAGATACCCCTAAGCGCCCGGTGGCCAACCCCCACCGGTCCATGAAAGAGAAGGAAGTAACGGCATGTCCGCGACTCTCGAGCTCGCCGCCCTCCAGGGTGACATCAAGGCCCTCGGCTCCATCGGCTACGGCCTCGCGGCCATCGGCCCCGGCATCGGTGTTGGCATCGTCTTCGGTAAGGGCACCGAGGCTCTCGCCCGTCAGCCCGAAGCTGCCGGCCTGATCCGTGCCAACCAGATCCTCGGTTTCGCCTTCTGTGAGGCGCTCGCCCTCATCGGCATCGTCATGCCGTTCGTCTACGGCTCCTGATCGCCCGAGACGATTAGCCCCGTTCGACGAAAGGCAATGATGTGATCGCCAACCTGGTACAGCTGGCGGCCGAGCACGCGGAGGAGCAGAACCCGCTCATCCCGCCGGGTCCCGAGCTGCTCGTCGGCGCCATCGCCTTCGCCATCGTCTTCTTCTTCTTCTGGAAGAAGCTCCTCCCGAACATCAACAAGGTTCTGGAAGAGCGCCGGGAGGCGATCGAAGGCGGTATTGAGAAGGCCGAGGCCGCTCAGACCGAGGCCCAGAGCGTTCTTGAGCAGTACAAGGCTCAGCTCGCCGAGGCCCGGCACGAGGCCGCGCGTCTGCGCCAGGAGGCGCAGGAGCAGGGCGCCCAGCTCATCGCCGAGATGCGGGCCGAGGGCCAGCGTCAGCGCGAGGAGATCGTCGCCGCCGGTCACGCGCAGATCGAGGCCGACCGCAAGGCCGCCGCGCAGTCGCTGCGTCAGGACGTGGGCCAGCTGGCCACCGACCTGGCCGGCAAGCTCGTCGGCGAGTCCCTCGAGGACCACGCCCGCCAGAGCCGCACCATCGACCGCTTCCTCGACGAGCTCGAGGAGAAGGCCGAGGCGGCTCGATGACAGCGCACGGAGCTAGCCGCGAGGCCCTGGCCGCCGCGCGCGAGCGCCTCGACGCGCTGACGGACAACACCGCGGTCGACGCCAAGCGTCTCGCGGACGAGCTCGCCGCGGTGACCGCGCTGCTCGGCCGTGAGGTCTCGCTGCGTCGGGTCCTGACCGACCCGGCGCAGTCCGGTGAGGCCAAGGCCGACCTCGCGGGGCGCCTGCTCGGCGGCCAGGTGAGCGGCGAGACCGCCGACCTGGTGGCCGGCATGGTCCGCTCGCGCTGGTCGCGGTCGCGTGACCTGGTGGACGCCACCGAAGTGCTCGCGAACCTCGCCGACCTGACCGGCGCGCAGAAGGCCGGCGTGCTGGACGACGTCGAGGACGAGCTCTTCCGGTTCAGCCGGATCGTGGCGTCGAGCACCGAGCTGCGGTCGGCGCTGACGGACCGCGCGGCCTCCGGCACGGCCAAGAGCGAGCTGCTGCGCAGCCTGCTCGGCGGTCGCGCCGAGTCCGTGACGGAGCGGCTCGTCGAGCGCCTGGTGACCGCGCCGCGTGGACGTAGCCTGGAGGAGGGACTCGAGTCCCTCTCCAAGCTGGCCGCGGACCGCCGCAACCGCATGGTCGCCGTCGTCACTTCCGCTGTTCCGCTCTCGGACCAGCAGAAGCAGCGCCTCGGCGCCGTCCTGGCCAAGGTGTACGGACGCCCGATGCACCTGAACCTCGACGTGGACCCCGGGGTCCTCGGAGGGATCACGGTGCAGGTGGGCGACGAGGTCATCAACGGCAGCATCGCGGACCGCATCGAGGAAGCCGGCCGCCGCGTGGCCGGCAAGTAATCCAAAGAAGAGCATGACCTACGGCCCTAGTTGGGCCGTGCAGAGGATTCCTGGGGGCTGACCCCAGACCCCCCAAGAAAACTTCGGGCCCAACAAGGAGAGCAGGGAACCCAGATGGCGGAGCTCACGATCCGGCCGGAGGAGATCCGGGACGCGCTGGAGAACTTTGTCCAGGCGTACAAGCCGGACGCGGCCTCGCGCGAGGAGGTCGGTACGGTCACCGTCGCCGGCGACGGTATTGCCAAGGTCGAGGGACTGCCCTCGGCGATGGCGAACGAGCTGCTCAAGTTCGAGGACGGCACCCTCGGCCTCGCGCTGAACCTGGAAGAGCGCGAGATCGGCGCCGTCGTCCTCGGCGAGTTCAGCGGTATCGAGGAGGGCCAGCCGGTGCAGCGCACCGGTGAGGTGCTCTCCGTCGCCGTGGGCGAGGGTTACCTCGGCCGCGTCGTCGACCCGCTCGGCACCCCGATCGACGGCCTCGGCGAGATCGAGACCAGCGGACGTCGCGCCCTTGAGCTGCAGGCCCCCACGGTCATGCAGCGCAAGTCGGTGCACGAGCCGATGGAGACCGGCTACAAGGCCGTCGACGCGATGACCCCGATCGGCCGTGGCCAGCGTCAGCTGATCATCGGTGACCGCCAGACGGGCAAGACCGCCCTGGCCGTCGACACGATCATCAACCAGCGCGACAACTGGCGCTCGGGCGACGTGAACAAGCAGGTGCGCTGCATCTACGTCGCCATCGGTCAGAAGGGCTCCACCATCGCCTCCGTGCGCGGTGCCCTCGAAGAGGCCGGCGCCCTGGAGTACACGACCATCGTCGCCGCCCCGGCGTCCGACCCGGCGGGCTTCAAGTACCTCGCGCCCTACACCGGCTCGGCCATCGGCCAGCAGTGGATGTACGAGGGCAAGCACGTCCTCATCATCTTCGACGACCTCTCGAAGCAGGCCGACGCCTACCGCGCCGTGTCCCTGCTGCTCCGCCGTCCGCCGGGGCGCGAGGCCTACCCCGGTGACGTCTTCTACCTGCACTCGCGTCTGCTCGAGCGCTGCGCGAAGCTCTCGGACGAGCTGGGCAAGGGCTCGATGACCGGTCTGCCGATCGTCGAGACCAAGGCGAACGACGTCTCGGCGTTCATCCCGACCAACGTCATCTCCATCACCGACGGCCAGTGCTTCCTGGAGTCGGACCTCTTCAACGCCGGTCAGCGCCCCGCGCTGAACGTCGGTATCTCCGTCTCCCGAGTCGGTGGTTCCGCGCAGCACAAGGCGATGAAGCAGGTCTCCGGACGTCTGCGCGTGGACCTCGCCCAGTTCCGTGAGCTGGAGGCGTTCGCCGCCTTCGGTTCCGACCTGGACGCCGCGTCCAAGGCCCAGCTCGAGCGCGGCCAGCGCATGGTCGAGCTGCTCAAGCAGCCGCAGTACGAGCCGATGGCGACCGAGGACCAGGTCGTCTCCGTGTGGGCCGGTACCACCGGTCGCATGGACGACGTGCCGGTCAACGACATCCGCCGCTTCGAGCGCGAGCTCCTCGAGTACCTGCACCGCAAGGAGCAGGGCCTCATGACCTCCATCAAGGAGGGCGGCAAGATGTCGGACGACACCCTGCAGGCCGTCGGCGACGCCATCGCGGAGTTCAAGAAGCAGTTCGAGACCTCGGACGGGAAGCTTCTCGGCGAGGACGCTCCGGCCACGGCCAAGTGACGTAAGGAAGGGACCTGACTCATGGGAGCCCAGCTCCGGGTCTACAAGCGTCGCATCCGATCCGTCACCGCGACCAAGAAGATCACCAAGGCGATGGAGATGATCGCCGCCTCGCGTGTCGTCAAGGCGCAGCGCAAGGTGGCGGCCTCCACGCCGTACGCGACCGAGCTCACCCGCGCGGTCACGGCGGTCGGCACTGGCTCGAACACCAAGCACCCGCTGACGACCGAGGCGGAGACGGCGACCCGTACCGCGGTTCTGCTCCTCACGAGCGACCGTGGTCTGGCCGGCGCCTTCAACTCGAACGCCATCAAGGCCGCGGAGCAGCTGACCGCGCGCCTGGAGGCGGAGGGCAAGGAGGTCGACACGTACGTCGTCGGCCGCCGCGGTCTGGCCCACTACAACTTCCGCGAGCGCAAGGTCGTGGAATCGTGGTCGGGCTTCACCGATGAGCCCACGTACGCGGACGCCAAGAAGGTCGCGGCGCCGCTGATCGAGGCGATCGAGAAGGAGACGGCGGAGGGCGGCGTGGACGAGCTCCACATCGTCTACACCGAGTTCATCTCGATGATGACGCAGACGGCCATCGACAGCCGCCTGCTGCCGCTCAGCCTCGAAGAGGTGGCGGAGGAGTCGAAGTCCGGCAAGGACGAGATCCTTCCGCTGTTCGACTTCGAGCCGTCGGCGGAGGACGTCCTCGACGCCCTGCTGCCGCGCTACGTCGAGAGCCGTATCTACAACGCGATGCTCCAGTCGGCTGCCTCCAAGCACGCCGCCACGCGCCGCGCGATGAAGTCGGCGACCGACAACGCCGGGGATCTGATCAACAGCCTCTCCCGGCTTGCCAACGCGGCCCGCCAGGCCGAAATCACCCAGGAAATCAGCGAGATCGTCGGCGGCACAGCAGCGCTGGCCGACGCGACCGCGGGGAGTGACAAGTAATGACGACCACAGTTGAGACGGCCGTTGCCACGGGCCGCGTCGCCCGGGTGATCGGCCCGGTCGTCGACGTGGAGTTCCCCGTCGACGCGATGCCGGAGATCTACAACGCCCTGCACGCCGAGGTCGACGACCCGTCGACCGAGGGTGCGCGCAAGACGCTGACCCTTGAGGTCGCCCAGCACCTGGGTGACGGCGTGGTCCGCGCGATCTCGATGCAGCCCACCGACGGCCTGGTCCGCCAGGCGCCCGTCACCGACACCGGCAAGGGCATCTCGGTGCCGGTCGGCGACGTGACCAAGGGCCGTGTGTTCAACACGCTCGGCGAGGTCCTGAACGACGACCCGTCCACGGTCGCCGACGCCGAGCGCTGGACGATCCACCGCAAGGCCCCGGCGTTCGACCAGCTCGAGTCGAAGACCGAGATGTTCGAGACCGGCCTGAAGGTCGTCGACCTTCTCACCCCGTACGTCAAGGGTGGAAAGATCGGTCTGTTCGGTGGCGCCGGTGTCGGCAAGACCGTTCTGATCCAGGAAATGATCGTCCGTGTGGCCAAGCTGCACGACGGTGTCTCCGTCTTCGCCGGTGTCGGCGAGCGCACCCGTGAGGGCAACGACCTCATGGTCGAGATGGAGGAAGCCGGCGTTCTGGACAAGACCGCGCTGGTCTTCGGCCAGATGGACGAGCCGCCGGGCACGCGTCTGCGCGTCGCCCTGGCCGGTCTGACCATGGCGGAGTACTTCCGCGATGTGCAGAAGCAGGACGTGCTGTTCTTCATCGACAACATCTTCCGCTTCACGCAGGCCGGCTCCGAGGTCTCGACCCTGCTCGGCCGTATGCCCTCCGCGGTGGGTTACCAGCCGAACCTGGCCGACGAGATGGGTCTCCTCCAGGAGCGCATCACCTCGACCCGCGGTCACTCGATCACCTCGATGCAGGCGATCTACGTCCCCGCGGACGACCTGACCGACCCGGCCCCGGCGACCACGTTCGCCCACCTCGACGCGACGACGGTGCTCTCCCGTCCGATCTCCGAGAAGGGCATCTACCCGGCCGTGGACCCGCTGGACTCCACGTCCCGCATCCTGGACCCGCGCTACATCGCGCAGGACCACTACGACTGCGCCATGCGCGTCAAGGGAATCCTGCAGAAGTACAAGGACCTCCAGGACATCATCGCGATCCTCGGCATCGACGAGCTCAGCGAAGAAGACAAGCTCGTCGTGGCCCGTGCCCGTCGTGTGGAGCGCTTCCTGTCGCAGAACACCCACGCCGCCAAGCAGTTCACCGGTGTGGACGGTTCGGACGTGTCGCTGGAGGAGTCGATCGCGGCCTTCAACGCGATCTGCGACGGCGAGTACGACCACTTCCCGGAGCAGGCGTTCTTCATGTGTGGTGGTCTCGAGGACCTGAAGAAGAACGCCAAGGAGCTCGGCGTCTCCTGAGCCGAGCAGCTCTGACGGAGAGGGGCGGGGGCACCCCGCACAGGGGCAGTGTCCCGCCCCTCTCCTCACGCCCACTAGAATTTGACCCAACACCCGGCGAAGCCGCCGGGTGGTGACCCGAGGAGCCACTCTTGGCTGCTGAGCTGCATGTCGAGCTGGTCGCAGCGGACCGCAGTGTCTGGTCCGGTGAGGCCACCCTGGTCGTCGCGCGTACCACGTCCGGCGACATCGGCGTCATGCCCGGTCACCAGCCGCTGCTCGGTGTGCTGGAGTCGGGCCCGGTGACCATTCGTACGAGCGACGGCTCCACGGTCGTCGCCGCCGTCCACGGAGGGTTCATCTCCTTCGCGGACGACAAGCTGTCGCTGCTGGCCGAGATCGCGGAGCTGTCCGACGAGATCGACGTCCAGCGTGCGGAGCGGGCGCTGGAGCGCGCGAAGTCGGAGGCCGACGCCTCCGCCGAGCGGCGCGCCGACGTCCGACTGCGTGCGGTGGCGGCGCGCTGACCCCAGCGCGCGGCGTAACGTGACTCAGCCGCGGCCAGGTCCGGGAACACTCCGGACCGGGTCGCGGCTGAGGCAATGCGGGTGCAATGTCGGTCCGTTTTCGAAGAGGCGAGGAGGTCGGTGCCGATGATCCTCACTCTGCTCGTGTGCGGACTTGCTGTGATCGCGCTGGTTTTGGTGGGGCTCTTCGTCTTCGGGCTGAGGCGCCGGCTGATCCAGCGCTCCGGCGGCACCTTCGACTGCTCCCTGCGCTGGGAGGCGCCCGAGAAGGGCGACACCTCCGGCAAGGGCTGGGGCTACGGCGTCGCCCGGTACAACGGTGACCGCGTCGAGTGGTACCGCGTCTTCTCCTACGCCCCCCGGCCCCGCCGCGTCCTGGAACGCTCGGCCATCGAGGTCGTCGACCGCCGAGCCCCGGACGGCGAGGAGGAGCTGGCCCTGCTCTCCGACGCCATCGTCCTCGGCTGCCTCCACCGCGGCGTCCGCCTGGAGCTGGCGATGAGCGAGGACGCCCTGACGGGTTTCCTGGCCTGGCTGGAGGCGGCGCCTCCGGGGCAGCGGGTCAACGTGGCGTAGCACCGCGGACAGCGAGAAGCCGGGGAGACAGGGGGCGTTCCTGTCTCCCCGGCTTCGTTTCGGGGACGGTTACTTCAGACCGTCATTGATGGCGGACACCAGCTCACCATTGCTGGTGTCACCGCTGAACTCCCAGAAGAACGCGCCGCCGAGCTTCTGGTCCTTGGCCCAGGCCATCTTGGACTTGACGGTCGCCGGGGTGTCGTAGGACCACCAGTTCGTGCCGCAGTGTGCGTACGCGGTGCCGGCGATCGTGCCGTTCGAGGGGCAGGAGTTCTTGAGGACCTTGTAGTCCTCGATCCCCGCCTCGTACGTCCCGGGCGCCGCGCCGGTGGCGGTGCCGCCCGGCTCCTTCTGGGTGACGCCGGTCCAGCCGCGGCCGTAGAAGCCGATGCCGAGCAGCAGCTTGGCGGACGGCACGCCCTTGGCCTTGAGCTTGGAGATCGCCGCGGCGGAGTCGAAGCCGTCCTGCGGGATGCCCGGGTAGGACGTGAGCGGGGAGTGCGGGGCCGTCGGGCCCTTGGCCGCCCAAGCGCCGAAGAAGTCGTACGTCATGACGTTGTACCAGTCGGCGTACTGCGCGGCGCCGCCGTAGTCGGCGGAGTCGATCTTGCCGCCGTTGGAGCCGTCCGCGGTGATGGCGGCCGTGACCAGGTTCTTGGAGCCGAACTCGTTGCGGAAGGCCTGCATCATGTTCTTGAAGACGGCCGGGCCCGAGGTGTCACAGGTCAGACCGCAGGCGTTGGGGTACTCCCAGTCCAGGTCGATGCCGTCGAAGACGTCGGCCCAGCGCGGGTCCTCGACGAGGTCGTGGCAGGACTTGGCGAAGGCCGCCGGGTTCTTCATGGCGTCGGTGAAGCCGCCGGACCAGGTCCAGCCGCCGAAGGACCAGAGGATCTTGATGTTCGGGTACTTGGCCTTCAGCTTGCGGAGCTGGTTGAAGTTGCCGCGCAGGGGCTGGTCCCAGGTGTCGGCGACGCCGTCGACGCTCTGGTCGGCGGTGTAGGCCTTGTCGGTCGCCGCGTAGGCGTCGCCCATGGTGCACTTGCCGCCCTGGACGTTGCCGAAGCTGTAGTTGATGTGCGTGATCTTCCCGGCCGAGCCGGAGGTCGCGATGTTCTTCGCGTGGTAGTTGCGCTGGTAGACGCCCCACTCGGTGAAGTAGCCGAGCTTGACCTTGTCGCCGGGCTCGGGTTCGGGGCCGCCGCCGCCCGTGGTGCGGACCTTGACGGCGTCGCTCGCCGGTCCCGTCTGGCCGGCGGTGTCGCGGGCCTGCACGCTGTAGGAGTAGTCGGTGCCCGCGGTCAGGTCCTTGTCGGTGTACGCGGTCTCGGTCACCGTGGCGACCGTGGCGCCGTCCCGCAGGACGTCGTAGTTCTTGACGCCCTTGTCGTCGGTGGCGGCGCTCCAGTCGAGCTTCACCGAGGTGTCGGTGATGCCGGAGGCCTTCGGGGCGCCGGGCGCGGAGGGCGGCTTGTCGCCGGGGACGCTGCCGCCGTCACAGCTGTTGCCGTTGAGGGTGCACTTCTCGGGGGAGCCCGAGCCGGTGCCGTTGAACCCGAAGGAGACGGAGGCGCCGGGGGCGAGCGTTCCGTTCCAGCCGAGGTTCTTGCCCGTCCAGCGGGTGCCGGAGTTGGTGACGGTGGCGTCCCAGGCGGAGGTCACCTTGGTGTCCGCGGGGAAGTCCCATTGGACGTTCCAGGAGCTGAGCGTGGTGGTGCCGGTGTTCTTGATGGTCCACTTGCCCTCGAAGCCGTTGCCCCAGTCCTGGGTCTTGGCGTACGTGGCGGTGGCCTCGGCGGCGGCTGCGGGGGCCGCCTCGGGGGCTGCCTCCGCGGAGCCGCCGAGGGCGACGAGGGTGGCGAGCGGGAGCAGCAGCGTGGTCATTCCGGCCACGGCTTTGTGTCTGAGTCTGAGTCTCGGGCGTGCGTCGGTCTGTGTGAAGCGCACGAGGTGCTCCTCGGGTGAGTTCCGGGGGTACGAGGGGTAGATCCCTGCGCCGCCCGTGAGCACGTGGAACACGTGGGGGAGTGCTCACCGCAGTGCGGCGAGAATAGAAAGGTCTGGACCAGCGGTCAAGAGGTCTGAACCAATGGCCGGATCGCACCGCTCCGTCACGATCCGGCTTCCCCGACCGGGACGGTCAGACCCCCAACTCCTGCGCGAGCACGGCCGCCTGCACCCTGCTGCGCAGGCCGAGCTTGCCCAGCATCCGGCTGACGTGGGTCTTCACCGTGGCCTCCGCCATGGCGAGGCGGCCCGCGATCTCCGCGTTCGACAGGCCCTCGCCGATGCAGGCGAGGACCTCGCGCTCGCGGCGCGTGAGGCTGTCGAGGACCGCGGGGTCCGGTGCGTTCTCGCCGCGCACCGCCTTGGCCGGGGCGGCGAACTCGGCGATCAGCCGGCGCGTGACGGCCGGGGCGATCAGGCCCTCGCCGCGCGCCACCGTGCGGACGCCCTCGATGAGGTCCTTCGCCTCGGTGTTCTTCAGCAGGAACCCGGAGGCGCCCGCGCGCAGCGCCCCGAAGACGTACTCGTCGAGGTCGAAGGTGGTCAGGACGAGGACGTCCGCGAGCCCTTCGGCGACGACCTGCCGCGTCGCCGCGACCCCGTCGAGGCGTGGCATCTGTATGTCCATCAGGACCAGGTCGGGGCGGAGCTCGCGGGCGAGGGCGACGGCCTGTTCGCCGTCCGCCGCCTCGCCGGCCACCTCGATGTCGGGCGCGCTGCGCAGGATCAGGACGAGTCCCGCCCGTACGGCCGACTGGTCCTCGGCGACTAGCACCCTGATCATTCCTTGGCTCCTTCGTCCGCGGGGTCGACGGGCAGGGTCGCGAAGACGCTCCAGACCGTGCCGTCGGGGCTGTTCTCGGGGCCCGCCTCGAAGGCGCCGCCGAGCAGTTCGGTGCGCTCGCGCATGCCGACGAGGCCGGCTCCGGAGCCGGGGGCGCGGGGCCCGGACGGATCGCCGTACGGGCTGCTCACGCGGACCGTCAGGGCCCGGGGCTCCTGGGTGAGGGTCACGGCGACCCGGCCGGGAGAGGCGTGCTTGAGCGCGTTGGTCAGGGACTCCTGGACGATGCGGTAGGCCGCCAGCTCCACCGGCGCGGGCAGCTTCGGCCCCTGCGGGGGGCGGGAGTCGTCGAGCGTGACGTCGAGCCCGTTGGCACGGGCGCCCGCCACCAGGGCGGCGAGTCCGTCGAGAGTGGGCGCGGCGGCCGGTTCCAGGTCGCCGCTGTCGTCGCGCAGGATGCCGATGAGGCGGCGCATCTCGGCCAGGCCCTCCACGCTGTTCTCGCGGATGACGGCGAGCGCGTCGGCGCTGGTCCTCGGGTCGTCCAGGGAGAGCGCGGCGGTGGAGTGGATGGCGATCGCCGAGAGGTGGTTGGCGACCATGTCGTGCAGTTCGCGGGCCATCCGCGCGCGCTCGGCGGTGACGGCCTGGACGCGGTCCATCTCGGCGAGCAGCGCGGTCTGCTCGGCCCGCAGCCTCGCCGCGTCCGCGGCCTCGCGGTGGTTGCGCACCAGGACGCCCGTGGTGGCGGGCCCGAAGGAGATCACCCCGGTGATGACGCCGATGAGGATGGCCTCCGGCTCCCGGAACCAGGCGAGGAAGCCGACGGTCACCGCCACGGTGATCAGCCCCGTGGTCACCGGGATGCGGCGGGCGGCGGCGGGCGTGCCGTACACGACGGCCGCGTACACGATGTCCGTGAACATCATGATCGAGGCGAGGTTGCCCTCGGTGAACTGGTCGGCGACCAGCGCGAGCGTGCCGACGGTGAGCGCGGCCTGCGGGGCCGTCCTGCGCACCAGTTCGAGGCAGGCGAGGACGGCCAGCGGGATGAGCGCCCAGGTGCCGCCGAGGTCCCTGCCGGGCTGCGTGTGCAGACCGAGCGCCCACAGCGCGAGCCCGCTGAGCAGGCTGACCGCGGCGATCGTGATGTCGACGCGGTGCGGGCGGGCGAGGGACAGGGCCATGCCCCCATCCAACACGGTGGGGCCCTGCCCTTGCCTGGTCCTGGGGGAGGAGCCCGGCCGGTGGCGACTACATCGAACTGGGTACGGCGCTGGTTGCGGACGCCGCGGGCCAGCGCCGCTCCCCACCGCTACATCGAAGGATGCAGCCCGGTTTCGTCACTGACGACGATGATCGGCGGCCCGCGCGGCGGCAGTCTCGAAGGGAGGAACTGGAATCGACGCCGAGGAGCGAGCCGTGATCGTCACACTGATCATCATCTGCGAGGTGGGCTTCTGGGTGCTGCTCGCCGCGGGTCTCGCGCTGCGCTACTGGGCGAAGATGCCCCGTGCGAGCGTCGCCGTGCTGCTGTGCGAGCCGCTCCTGGAGGTGCTGCTGCTGGTCGTCACGGCGATCGACCTGAAGAACGGGGCGGAGCCGGACTGGAAGCACGGCCTCGCCGCCGTCTACATCGGCTACTCCGTCGCGCTCGGGCACTACACGATCAAGTGGGTCGACGTCCGCGTCGCCCACCGCTTCGCCGGCGGCCCCGCCCCGACGACGCCGAAATACGGGGCCGCCCGCGCCGTCCACGAGTGGAAGCTCGCCGCGCGCTGGGTGCTCGCCGCGCTGATCGCCATGGCGCTGCTCCAAGGCGCCGCCTGGTACGTCGGCGGTGACGGCGAGACCGCGTCGCTGCGGATGTGGCAGCAGCGGATGCTGTGGCTGATCGGCATCAACGTCGCCATCGCCGCCACGTACACCCTCTTTCCGAAGAAGGCGCCGGCCGCCGCCGCGGGCAAGGAGCGCGAGGACACCCCGAGCAGGCTCTAGCGGGCTCGGGCCTAGCGGTCGCCGCCCGGCACCCACAGCACGTCGCCGACCGCCTTGTTGGCCGTGCGCGCCAGGATGAACAAGAGGTCGGAGAGGCGGTTGAGGTAGGTGGCCGTCAGCGGGTTCATGGTCTCGCCGTGGACCTCGAAGGCCGCCCACGTCGAGCGCTCGGCCCGCCGCACCACCGTGCACGCCTGGTGCAGCAGGGCCGCGCCCGGCGTGCCGCCCGGGAGGATGAAGCTGCGCAGCTTCTCCAGGTCCTCCAGGAAGCGGTCGCAGTCCTCCTCCAGCTTGTCGACGTAGGACTGCTCGACGCGCAGCGGCGGGTACTTCGGGTCCTCGACGACCGGCGTGGACAGGTCGGCGCCCACGTCGAACAGGTCGTTCTGCACCCGTCCGAGGACCTTGACGACCTCCGCGTCGAGCTGTCCGAGCGCGATCGCCGTGCCGATGGCCGCGTTGGCCTCGTTGGCGTCGGCGTAGGCGGCGATCCGCAGATCGGTCTTGGCGGTCCGGCTCATGTCGCCTAGGGCGGTCGTGCCCTGGTCGCCGGTCCTGGTGTAGATGCGCGTCAGATTGACCATGCGGCCAGCGTAGTCAGGCCCCCGCCCGCTTGAAGACGCGCGTGCCGACCGCCACGGAGAACAGCGCGAAGGCGATGGCCGTGAGGACCCCGTACAGCATGGCGGCGGTCGCGTAGTCGCCCACGTACGCCGCCCGCACCGCGTCGACCAGGTAGCGGAACGGCATGAGGTGCGACAGGACGTCCAGCCAGGTCGGCGCGAGCGTCATCGGCAGCATCAGGCCGGAGAGCAGCATCGCGGGCATGCTCACCGCGTTCACGGCGGGGCCGAACTCCTGCGGTTTGCCGACCTTCATGGCGAGCGCGTACGAGAGCGAGGCGAGCCCCGCCGTCAGGAGCGCCACGAAGGCGAACCCGACGAGGATGCCGGCGAGGGGCGCCCTGAGCCCCATGACCAGCGCGGCGAGCACGAGCAGCACCGCCTGGAAGACGAAGAGCGCGGCGTCGCGCAGGATCCGCCCGAGCAGCAGCGCGAGGCGGCTGATTGGCGTCACCCGCATCCGCTCCACCACGCCGAACTGCTTCTCGATGATGAGCGCGAAGCCGCTGAAGGTCGCCCCGAAGAGGCCCAGTTGCAGCAGCAGCCCCGGGACGAGGATCTGCCAGGAGTCGCCGTCGGGGCCGAGCGGCAGATCGGTGAGCAGGGGGCCGAAGAAGAGCAGGTAGAGCAGGGGCGTCAGGACGCCGAAGAGGATCTGGAACTTGGAGCGCAGGGTCTGCCGGGCGTACCGCCCGAAGATGAGCGCGGTGTCGGAGAGCAGGGCGGGCATGGGTCCCTCGAAGCTGTGGGCGGGCGGGTGTGCGGGTCATACGGCGACGGGGGCCCGCTCCTCGGGGGCGGGTTCGCGGCCGGTGATGGCGAGGAAGGTGTCCTGGAGCGTGGCGTCGATCGAGCCGCCGTGGCGCAGCTTGAGGGCGCCCGGTGTGCCGTCGGCGACGACGACGCCCTTGTCCACGACGACGAGGCGGTCGGAGAGCGCGTCGGCCTCGTCGAGGTAGTGCGTGGTGAGGAAGACGGTCGTGCCGTACGTGTCGCGCAGCCGCCGCACCAGCGCCCACAGGTCGGCCCGGCTGCCCGGGTCGAGCCCGGTGGTCGGCTCGTCGAGGAAGAGCACCTCGGGCCGGTGCGTGAGCCCCATGGCGATGTCCAGGCGCCGGCGCTGGCCGCCGGAGAGCGCCGCGCAGGGCCGCTCCATCAGCTCGGTCAGGCCGAGGTCGTGGGCCAGTTCCTCGGCGCGCGCCTCGGCGCGGGCCTTCGGCAGGCGGTACAGGCGCCCCTGGGTGATCAGTTCCTCGCGTACGGAGACGCTGAGGTCCACGCCGCCGGACTGGGCGACGTAACCGATCCGGCCGCGCACGCCCGCCGGGTCGTCGGCCAGGTCGCACCCGGCCACGGTGGCGCTGCCGCCGGTGGGCGGGAGCAGTGTGGTCAGCATGCGCAGCGTGGTGGTCTTGCCCGCGCCGTTGGGCCCGAGGAAGCCCAGGATCTCGCCCGCCGGCACGGTCAGGTCGATGCCGCGGACGGCTTCGACGGGCCCGCCCTTGGTTTGGAAGGTCCGGCTGAGCCCGGACGTGCTGATGATGGCCATGCCCCCACGAAAACAGAGTCACTAGAATTTTGCAACGCCACCAATTTTATAGGTCGCGCAAATTTCCATGCCACCCAACGACGCCTACGATGGGCGCATGACCGAAGGGCTCAGGGAGCGCAAGAAGCGGCAGACCAGGCAGCGGATCTCCGACATCGCCACGGGGCTCTTCCTGGAGCGCGGCTTCGGCGCGGTGACCGTCGCGGAGATCGCGGACGCGGCGGACGTCTCCGTCAACACGGTGTACAACTACTTCCCCGCCAAGGAGGACCTCTTCCTCGACCGCGGCGAGGACGTCGTCGACCGGCTGCCGGGCTATGTGCGGGGCCGCAGGGCCGGGGAGTCGGCGGCCGCCGCCGTCCTGCGCCGGCTGCGCGCGGACGTGGAGAGCGTCTCGCCCACCGTCGGCCTCTTCGCGGGCTGGGCCGACTTCATGAAGGTCATCATCGACGCGCACCCGCTGCGCTCCCGGCTCTGGGAGATCCAGCAGGAGGCGCTGGCCGAGCTCACCAGGACGCTCGCCGAGGAGACCGGGGCCGCCGAAGGCGACCCCCTGCCCGGCCTGATCGCCGGTCAGCTCTCCTGGCTCCACAGCACCCTGATGGCGTGGATCGGCGACGAGATGGTCAAACGCCGCGACGTCGCCGAGGTCTCGCGCGAGGCCCTCGTCCTGCTCGACGAGATGGAGGACCTCCTCGGCGAGAAGGTCCTCAACTACGCGACGCGGCCCGCCGGATGACACCCCCTCCCGCGTGACCCGCCGCACACGCGGGCCCGTACCGGTGTGATGTCCGTCATTTGAGACGTGACGCGCATCTCTTCACGGCCACAGGCGCGCCCCCGACCGCTAATGTCCGCCGCAGAGGCATACGTAAACAGTGTGTAAGCCAAGCGCGATCAGCGGTAGGGGAGTCGGAACAGTGGCACGGAAGCTCGCCGTCATCGGAGCCGGACTCATGGGGTCCGGTATCGCTCAGGTCTCCGCCCAGGCGGGCTGGGACGTCGTCCTGCGCGACGTCACCGGCGAGGCCCTGACCCGTGGCACCGACGGGATCAAGGCCTCGTACGACAAGTTCGTGAGCAAGGGCAAGCTCGCCGCCGAGGACGCCGAGGCCGCGCTCGGGCGCATCACGACCACCACCGACCTGGACGCCGTCGCCGACGCGGACATCGTCGTCGAGGCCGTGTTCGAGAAGCTGGAGGTCAAGCACGAGATCTTCCGCGCCCTCGACAACCTCGTGCGCGACGACGCCGTGCTCGCCTCCAACACTTCCGCCATCCCGATCACCAAGATCGCGGCCGTGACGGACCGCCCCGAGCGCGTCGTCGGAGCCCACTTCTTCTCGCCGGTCCCGATGATGCAGCTGTGCGAACTCGTGCGCGGCTACAAGACCAGCGACGAAACCCTCGCCCGCACCCGTGAGTTCGCCGAGTCCGTCGGCAAGACCTGCATCGTCGTCAACCGCGACGTCGCCGGCTTCGTGACGACCCGTCTGATCTCCGCGCTCGTCGTCGAGGCCGCCAAGCTGCACGAGTCGGGCGTCGCCACCGCCGAGGACATCGACATCGCCTGCAAGCTCGGCTTCGGCCACGCCATGGGCCCGCTCGCGACCGCCGACCTCACCGGCGTCGACATCCTGCTGCACGCCACGAGCAACATCTACACGGAGTCCCAGGACGAGAAGTTCGCCCCGCCGGAGCTGATGCGCCGGATGGTTGACGCCGGTGACATCGGCCGCAAGAGCGGGCAGGGCTTCTACAAGCACTGAACCAGTACTGACGTACGCCGCCTGACGCCTCGTCTGACCTTTCGGCGGCTCCCGGGTCACCCCTCGGAGTGAATTCGGTATCGGTTCGCTTACAGACGGCAACTTCCTTGCCCAAGCGGCAGTCAGTTGCTGTGACATAACGCAGATCGCCTCAAGGATCAGCAGACGCCTTACGGACCATCCGTCACAGCAGACACGACACTCTGCACACAGCACTCTCGGGGAGCGCATATGCACATCAGGGGCGACCAGGCCCAGCTGGTCGTCGGGGGACGCCTCGACGTACGCAGCGCGGCGGACGCCCGTACGGTCCTGCACTCGGCCGTCGACGACGGCGCCGGCGACCTGGTGCTCGACCTGTCCGAACTCGACTCGTGGGACGCCACGGGACTCGGCGTCATCATGGGCGCGCACCGCCGCGCCGGGCGGTGCGGACGCAGGCTCGTCCTGCGCCACGTGCCGCCGCAGATGCAGCGCCTGCTCGTCGCGACACGGCTCCACCGCATCCTCGCGATCGAGGGCGGCATCGGCGTCGAATCGCTCCACAGGGCCTGAAGCACGCAATCCTCACGAGACTGTGACGTCTCGGACGGGGCGGTACCCCGCTTCCTCGTAGATACTGGGCGAACGTCTAGGGTTCGGTCGCCCACCGATATACGAACCCGCGCGGGGGCACCGGACCAGAAGCGACAGCGCAGTGTGCACGAAGGCCGGAGGGGGCTCTGCACACCACGCATCTGGGGGGCTAGGACCATGGAGCCGATGAACCGGGAACCCGAGGAGTACGGCCACGAGCAGGCCGGCGACGCGTCCGGCGGCCCGGCGCGACCGCAGCGCCCGCGCGATCCGCTGACGCCGGACTTCGGCCAGCAGGCGCCCGCCCTGGCGCGCACCGTGCAGCTGGTGTCCGGCGACTTCCTGCTCACCGTCAACCCCGTCGACGGCAGTGAGATCGAACCCTGCCCGCCCGGGGAGCGGCCCGACAGGCCCGCCAAGCGCGCCGCCGGCGACCGCGCCGAGCTGCGCCGCGCCGCCCTGCCGCCCGTGCCGCCCGGCCCCGCCCTGCCCGGGCTGCCGCTCCTCGAGCGCCAGGAAGAGCGTGAGCGCCTCGTACGGCTGCTCGCACGCGGCCGCTCGGTACGCCTCACCGGACCTGCGGGCTCCGGCCGCACGGCGCTGCTCAACGCCGTCGCCGAGGACTGCGCCGACCTCGCGCCCGACGGCGTGGTCCGGCTCTCCGGGTACCGCAGGACGCCCGGCGAGCTCCTCCAGGACCTCTTCACGGCCGTCTACGACGCGCCCCTGCACCGGCCCGACACCGCGTTGCTGCTCGAACTCGTCAACGACATCGGCGCCGTCGTCGTCCTCGACGACCTGGAGTTCGGTGGCGCGGGCCTCGACGAGGTGCTCGACGCGACACCCGAGTGCGCCTTCCTCATCTCCACGACGCCCGACGTCGCCGCCCCGTCCCCCGACTCCCACCTCGAAGAGGTCTTCCTCGGCGGCCTCGGCCGCGGCGGCAGCCTCGAACTGCTGGAGCGCGTCGTCGGCCGGGTCCTCGACGACGAGGAGGCCAACTGGGCGGGCGACCTGTGGTTCGAGTCCGAGGGCCTGCCGCTGCGCTTCGTCCAGGCCGGCGCCCTGCTCCGCCAGCGCGACCAGCTCCGCGCCGACCCGCACGCCTTCGAGGAGAACGGCTTCTTCGCCGACACCCCGGTCGACGCGCCCTTCGACGCCGACGAGGCGGCCGACGTGCCGCTGCCCTCCCTCGCCGACGGCGCCGCGCCCGCGGCCCTGCTCGCCTCGCGGCTGAGCCCGTCGGCCCGCGCCGCCCTGGAGTTCGCCGTCGCCCTCGGCGGGGAACTGCCGCACCAGACCCACCTGCCCGCCCTGGTCGGCGACACCCACGCCGACGCCGCCCTCGCCGAACTGGTGGGCTGCGCCCTGGTCACCGCGGTGGGCGCGCGCTACCGCCTCGCCGCCGGCGTCCGCACCCAGCTGGAGAGCGCCGGGTACGCCGACGACAGCACCGAGCGCGCCCGCGCCGCCGCCCAGCACTACGCCTGGTGGGCCGGGCACCCCTCGGTCGCCCCCGAGCGGGTCGCCGCCGAGGCGGACGCGGTCCTCGCCGCGCTCGCCGCGCTGGTCACCGTGGAGAGCGGCGCCGCCGTGCTGCTCGCCCGCACCGCCGCGCCCGCCTTCGCGGGAGGCCTCGCCTGGGGCGCCTGGGAGCGCGCCCTGCGGTCGGGCCAGGAGGCGGCACGCAACGCGGGAGAGGTCGCCGAGGAGGCGTACTTCCACCACGAGCTGGGCGTCCTCGCGCTCTGCGGCGGGCGGCTCGACCGGGCGCGCGCCGAGCTGGAGGCCTCCATCGGGCTGCGCGGCGCCCTCGCCGACAAGCGCGGCATGATCTCCGGGCGCCGCGCCCTCGCCCTGGTCGCCGACCGCTCGGGCGGCGCGCTGCCCGGCGGTCGCACCGCCGCCGGGGAAGAGGTGCCCGGCGCGCGCCACGAGGAGTCGGCGTCGCCGCCCGGCGGCGTCCCCGCGGCCCTCGCGCCGCCGAAACCGGCCTCGGAGCAGCCCGCGACCCTGGTCAGCAGCAGGGTCACGCCGGTCGTCGTGCCCGCCAAGGCGCCGACCCGCCGCTCCATCCTCAACGGCACCCGGCGCAACCTCGTCGCCGCGGGCGCGGGAGCCCTGCTCGTCGCGGTCCTCGGCACGGTCGTCACGCTGGGCGCCACGTCCGGCGGCGACGGCCCCGGCGAGCGCGTCACGACGGAGCAGTCCGCCACGGAGGACCCGGGCGACGACGGCCTGACCGCCGACAAGCCGCGGCAGGACTCCACCAGCCGCCCCGGAGGCACCGGCGAGGACGGCGTCCCCGGCACGGCCGACGATCCGGCCCCGAGCACCAGTGGCGAGCCGTCGGACGCCCCGAGCACCAGCGGCGGGCCCTCGGACGGGCCCAGCGACGAGCCGAGCGACAAGCCGACGTCCAGGCCGCCCACGTCGAGGCCCCCGACGTCGAAGCCGCCGACGTCCAGGCCGCCCACGTCGAGGCCCCCGACGTCGAAGCCGCCCACGTCCCAGCCGCCGACCTCGCAGCCGCCCACGAGCGACGCCCCGCCGTCCTCGCCGGACAACTCCGGCTCCATGAGCCGCCCGGCGAGCTCACCGGAGACGCGAAGCGCCGCCGACCCCACCAGCGGGTCGACGGCGCACTGAACGGCGCGGGGCCTCAGAAGAGGCGCAGCTTGTCGTCCTCGATGCCACGCAGCGCGTTGTAGTCGAGGACGGCGCAGCCGATGCCGCGGTCCGTGGCGAGGACGCGGGCCTGCGGCTTGATCTCCTGGGCGGCGAAGATGCCCCGGACCGGCGCGAGGTGCGGGTCGCGGTTGAGCAGCTCCAGATAGCGGGTCAGCTGCTCGACGCCGTCGATCTCGCCGCGGCGCTTGATCTCGACGGCGACGGTCTGCCCGTCGGCGTCGCGGCAGAGGATGTCGACGGGGCCGATCGCCGTCATGTACTCGCGGCGGATGAGCGTGAAACCGTCGCCCAGTGTCTCGATCCGGTCCGCGAGCAGCTCCTGAAGGTGCGCTTCCACGCCGTCCTTGATGAGGCCGGGGTCCACGCCGAGTTCGTGCGAGGAGTCGTGGAGGATCTCCTCCATCGTGATGATGAGCTTCTCGCCCGCCTTGTTCACGACGGTCCACACACCGGCGTCGTCCCCTGATCCCTCCTTCAGCGTGCAGGGCGGCGACATCCAGTTGAGGGGCTTGTAGGCCCTGTCGTCCGCGTGGATCGAGACGCTTCCGTCCGCCTTCACGAGGATCAGGCGGGGGGCCGAAGGGAGATGGGCGGTGAGCCGGCCCGCGTAGTCCACGGAGCATCGGGCAATGACGAGACGCATGGGGCGCAACGCTACTCGACTCGGGGCGGTGCACGCGATTCGCCCGTTCGACGCCCGGGACGACCGCCTGGACCGCACGACTTGTCCGTCGATGAACCTGTTCGATCCTGGCCGGTTATGCGTCCAATCTCCTGGTGCGGCGCCCGGCCGGTGCCTACCGTAGAAGCGGGAGGTCGTCATCCGTGCACGCTGCGTATGCGGACTCCATCCCTGTCCGTAGGCCCCCGCTCCCCGGGGGTGCGAGAGGAGAACCCATGTCGCTCGACGTCTCACCGGCACTGTTGGAACAGGCCGAGCGAGGCGAGGTCGACGAAGCAGCATTCGTCGACTGCGTCCGGACCTCCCTGCCTTACGCATGGGAGATGATCAGCTCCCTGGTGGCTCAGCTGAAGGTCGACGGCGGAGAGTTCGCCGACAACCAGACGCCGCCGCCGGACGAGCAGGCACGTGGGCAGCTGCTGCGCGCGCTCGCGAGTGATGCCATTCGCGGCGCACTGCAGCGGCACTTCGGCGTGCGCCTGGCGTTCCAGAACTGCCACCGTGTGGCGGTGTTCCCACTGGACCCGGCGGTCGACGACCGGCTCGCCCGTTTCACCTCGATCCGGGGGCAGCTGCTCAACCAGTCGCCCGAACTCCGGGACTGCTGACGGTAGTCGCTGCCGCTCCGTACGCGGGAGGTGTGACGGTCCGGAGCGGCAGCTCCGTCTCAACAGAGCTGGGGCAGTACCTCGGCGCCCAGCCTTCGCACGTTCTCCTCCGTGGTCGCGAGGTCGCCCGAGCCCTCGACGAGCAGCGCGAAGCGGGTGATGCCCGTGCGCTCCGAGGTGGCGGCGATCCGGTCGGCGCACACCTGCGGCGTGCCCACGGGGTGCAGCCCGCAGAGCATCTCGGTGTAGGCCTGCGGATCGCGCATGGCGCGCTTGCGGCCGTCGACCGTCACATGGGCCTCCAAACCCTGCCTGAGCCAGCCAGGCATGGCTTTCTGTAACGTCTCCGCGGCCTCCGGGCGGTGGTCCGCGATCTGCACGACACCCGCCGACACATGACCCGGCGTGGCGAACCCGTCCGGCACATGCCCCGCGGCACGTGCGTGCCGATTCCACAAGGCCACCATTTCGGCCTTCTCGTCGTCGCCCACGTGCATGCCCAGCAGCATCGGAAGGCCGCGCTGCGCGGCGAGCCGCACGCTGGACGGCGAGGTGCAGGCGACGATCACTTCGGGGCCGCTCTCTCCCCCTCCGCCGAGTGCCTCCTGGGGCCGCGGCACGACGTCGACCTCGCGGAAGGGGAACCGCTCGTCGGCGCTCCCGACCCGGGGCTCGCGCAGCCACCGCAGCAGCAGGTCGAGCGAGTCGGGGAACCCCTCCTCGTACGCCGCGAGGCCCGCTCCGAAGACCTCCAGGTCCACCCACGGCCCGCCGCGGCCGACGCCGAGCGAGAACCTGCCGCCGGACGTGACGTGCAGCAGCGCGGCCTGTTCGCCGAGTGCCACCGGGTGTACGGTCGGCAGCACGCTGACGGCGGTGCCGATGCGGAGCCGCCGCGTACGCCCGAGCAGCAGGGCCGCCAGGGTCGTCGCCGACGGGCAGGTGCCGTACGGCACGAAATGGTGCTCGGCGAGCCAGACCGAGTCGAGCCCCGCCTCCTCGGCCACCTCGGCGGACCGCACCGCCCGGTGCAGCGCCTCCCCCTGCCCCTGTCCGGGGAACTGGGCGGCCAGAACAAAACTACCTACACGCATCGAACTCCTGCCTCCTTGACGCCGACGCAGGCACTCCCCCTACGGGCAACAACGCGTGACACGTGCCAAAGGCACGGCTTGACGGGAAGATTGTTGGATTGTCCGTGCAGCTGTGTCCGTGCGGTGCGCGGCGGCCCGCGCACCGGTTCCGGGCGGGTACCCACGGGCCCGGCGCGTAGGCTTGGGGCACCCCTGATCGCCGTACAGCCGTGAGGTGTTCCTTGTCCCCGCGTCGCAATCGCCCCAAGGGCGCCGGAGAGCCGAGGGCGTCCGCGGCCGCGGAGCCGTCGGGCCGCTACGGCGGCTTCCAGAGCTCGGAGAGCTGGCAGGGCGAGGAGTGGAGCGTGCGGCACGTCGCGGGCGCGAGCGCGACGGGCAAGCGGTACCGCTGCCCCGGCTGCGACCAGGAGATCCCCGCGAGCGTGCCGCACGTGGTGGCCTGGCCCGAGTACTCGGGGGTCGACGAGCGCAGGCACTGGCACAAGGCGTGCTGGAACGCGAAGGACCGCCGCACCACGCGGGTGCAGCGGTCCCGTAACGCGCCGAGGTACTAGCTTCCGCTAGACGTCGCGCTTCTCCAGCAGGGCGAACGCGCCGCCGACGGCGAGCGCCGTCACGACGATCAGCACGACGAGCTGGGACGTGCCGCCGGCGCTGTCCACGCCGTCGGCGCCGAAGATCATGGCGAGCGAGTTGATGGCGTTGTAGTCCGACATCTTCTCGGCGAGCGTCCGCGTGCTCTCCCAGATCAGCAGGAACGCCGGCAGGATCGCGGGTACGAGGACCACGCCGAGCATCGCGGTGATGGCGCCGGCGGAGTGCCGCAGCATGGAGCCGACGGCCAGCGCGAGCACGCCGAGCAGCGACACGTACAGGCCGCCCTTGAGGACCGTGCCGGCCCACGGGACGTCGCCCGCCTCGGGGCCGCTGTTCATCGCGGAGGTCGCGAGGCCCACGAGCAGGATGGAGCCCGCGGAGACGACGAACGCGACGGCGAAGAAGACCAGGATCTTCGCCAGCAGGACGCGGTGGCGCTGCGGCGAGGCCGTGAACGTCGTACGGATCATGCCCGTGCCGTACTCGGATGAGGTCACGAGGACGCCGAGGGTGATCAGGCAGATCTGGCCGAGCATCAGGCCGAAGAAGGCCGGGATGGTGAACGGCACGTCGTTGTAGTCGCTCGACGTCGTGTTCGCGGCGGCGAGCAGGCCGATGCCGATGACCAGGGCGAGGAAGATGCCCAGGGTCCACACCGTCGAGCGGACCGACTTGATCTTCGTCCACTCGGAGGCGAGGGCGTTGCCGAGGTGGGTCTTCCTGACCGGGATCGGCGAGGAGTACGCGTTGTTCATCGCCTGCTGCCACGCCGAGGGCGGCGCGGGGGCGGCGGGCGCGGGCGGCGGCGGGGGAGCGACCGCGGGGGCGCCGGCCGGCGCGAACGCCTGCGGGGGGAACTGCTGGGGCTGCTGCGGGGCCTGCTGCGCCTGCGGCTGCTGCTGCGGAGTCGGAGGCGTGGTCATCGGGCGGCGTCCTCGTTGTCGGTGGCGCCCTTGGTCAGGTCGGGCGCGGGAGCGGGTGCGGCGGCGGGAACGGGGGCGGCGGGCGGCTGCGGCGCGCCGGCGTACGGGTTCGGCGTTCCGGCCGGGTCCTGCGGCGGCTGCGGCATCTGCGGCTGCGGCATCGCGAAGGGCTGACCGCCCTGCTGGGGCGGCGGCGGCGCGTACCAGCCGGGCTGGCCCTGGCCGGCCACCGGCATCTGGCCCTGCGGCACGGCGCCGGGCGGCAGCTGTTCCTGGAGGCCCGCGCGCTGGTCGATCGTGGAGCGGTAGTCGACGGCGCCCTGCGTCATCCGCATGTACGCCTCCTCCAGCGAGGCCTGGTGCGGGGAGAGCTCCCACAGGCGTACGTCGGCGCCGTGCGCGAGGTCGCTGATGCGGGGGAGCGGCAGGCCCGTGACGCGCAGCGCGCCGTCCTGCTCCGGCATCACCTGGCCGCCCGCCTCGGTCAGCGCGGCCGTCAGCTTCTCGCGGTGCTGCGGCTCGCTGTCGGGCGTGCGCACCCGGGCGAAGTCGGCGGAGTTCGCCGAGATGAAGTCCCTGACGCTCATGTCGGCGAGCAGCTGGCCGCGGCCGATCACGATCAGGTGCTCGGCGGTGAGCGCCATCTCGCTCATGAGGTGGGACGACACGAAGACCGTGCGGCCCTCGGCGGCGAGCGCCTTCATCAGGTTGCGCACCCAGAGGATGCCCTCGGGGTCGAGGCCGTTGACCGGCTCGTCGAAGAGCAGCACCTGCGGGTCGCCGAGGAGGGCCGCGGCGATGCCGAGGCGCTGGCCCATGCCGAGCGAGAAGCCCTTGGAGCGCTTCTTCGCCACGTCCTGGAGGCCCACGACGCCGAGCACCTCGTCCACGCGGCGGGCCGGGATGCCGGAGAGCTGCGCGAGGCACAGCAGGTGGTTGCGGGCGTGCCGGCCGCCGTGCACCGCCTTGGCGTCGAGCAGCGCGCCGACCTGGCGCGGGGCGTTCGGGAGTTTGCGGTAGGGGTAGCCGCCGATCGTCACCTGCCCCGTGGTGGGCGCGTCGAGCCCGAGGATCATGCGCATCGTCGTCGACTTGCCCGAGCCGTTGGGCCCGAGGAAGCCGGTGACGGTACCGGGCCGCACCTGGAAGGAAAGGTTGTACACGGCTGTCTTGGCGCCGTAGCGCTTCGTCAGGCCGACTGCCTCGATCATTCTCCGCACCCATCGAATGGTTCAGGACGTCGGGGCACACGCCCCCGTAAGGGTTAGGAGGATATCGGCGGGCTGACGGTTCCGGCCAAGAGCGGGTAAAAATGTGAAGGCTTCGGTCAGGCGTCCCGCTTCTTCAGGAGCGCGTAGCCGCCGAGCAGCGCGAGGACCACCCACGCCACCATGATCGCGAGCCCGCCCCAGGGCCCGTACGGGGTGTCGTCGTCGAACGGCGTCTTGACCTGCATGATCCTGCTGCCGGCCTGGTCGGGCAGGAAGCGGCCGATCTTCTTGGTCGCGGACACCCCGCCGAGGATGCTGGAGATCAGGAAGAAGAACGGCATCAGGATGCCGAGGGAGAGCATGGGGCTGCGCAGCATCGCCGCGACGCCCATCGAGAACATCGCGATGAGGGTCATGTAGAGCCCGCCGCCGATGACCGCGCGCAGCACCCCGGGGTCGCCGAGCCCCGCCCGGTACGGGCCGAGCACCGCCTGGCCCGCGAAGAACGTGACGAAGCTGGTGGCCAGGCCCACGGCGAGGGCGAGCAGCGTGGCCACGAACACCTTGCCGAAGAGGAGCGTGCCGCGCTGCGGCACGGCCGCGAGCGAGGTGCGGATCATGCCGGTGCTGTACTCGTTGGAGACGACGAGCACGCCGAACACGATCATCGCGAGCTGGCCGAGCGACATCCCGGCGAAGCTGATGTAGGTCGGGTCGAAGGTCAGCCGGTCCTTGGCGTTCAGGCTGTCGTAGTCGTTCCTGGACAGGATGCTGATCAGCATGCCGAGCGCGATCGTGACGACCCCGGCGAGCCCGAGCGTCCAGACGGTCGAGGAGACCGAGCGGATCTTGGTCCACTCCGACCTCAGTACCTGTGCCGCGGCCATCGCTCAGGCCCCCTTCCGCCGCTGCCAGCCCTCGCCCCAGGCGGGCGGCTCGCCCGCGGGGACCGCTCCGCCCGGCCGGTCGGAGTGCGCGTGGTACTCGACCGACTCGGCGGTGAGCCGCATGAAGGCCTCCTCCAGGGACGCCTGCTGGGGGCTCAGCTCATGGAGGACGACCTGCCGGCTCGCGGCCAGCTCACCGAGCCGCTCGGGCGGTGTGCCGTCCACCTCCAGGGCGCCGTCGCGCGCCTCGACGGCGCCGACGCCCGCCTCGTGCAGGACGTCGAGGAGACGCTCGCGCTGCGGGGAGCGCAGCCGTACGTACGAACGCGAGTTCTGCCGGATGAAGTCGGACATGGAGGTGTCCGCGAGGAGCCGGCCCTGGCCGATGACGACGAGGTGGTCGGCGGTCAGCGCCATCTCGCTCATCAGGTGCGAGGAGACGAAGACCGTGCGCCCCTCGGCGGCGAGGGACTTCATCAGGTTCCTGATCCAGTGGATGCCCTCGGGGTCGAGGCCGTTGACCGGCTCGTCGAACATCAGGATCTCGGGGTCGCCGAGCAGCGCCCCCGCGATGCCGAGGCGCTGGCCCATGCCGAGCGAGAACCCCTTGGCCTTCTTCTTGGCGACCGCGGTCAGCCCCACCGTGTCGAGCACCTCGCTGACGCGGGCGCGCGGGATGCCGTTGCTCTGCGCCAGGCAGAGCAGATGGTTGAAGGCGCTGCGCCCGCCGTGCATGGCCTTGGCGTCGAGCAGCGCGCCGACGCGTCTGAGCGGGTCCTTGAGCTGGGAGTAGTGCTTGCCCTCGATGCGGACGGCGCCGCCCGAGGGGTTGTCGAGCCCGAGGATCATCCGCATCGTCGTGGACTTGCCCGCGCCGTTGGGCCCGAGGAAGCCGGTGACGACACCGGGCCGGACGGCGAAGGTCAGGTCGTTGACGGCCACCTTCTCGCCGTAGCGCTTGGTCAGCCCGTCGAGCGTGATCATGCGGCCACGCTAGAACGCGACAAAGCCCCCCGCCACCGGAGCGGCAGGGGGCCGGGCTCTGGGCCGTGCGCGTCGCTCAGCGCGTCTGCTGCGCCGGCACCCCACGAGAGGCCGGCTCGTCCTCGGCGGGCGTCCCGGCGGCGGCCACCGCCGCGCCCGTGAGCGTGGCCAGCATCTCGCGCACGTTGGTGAGCTGGGCGTTGATGCTGTCGCGGCGGTTGGTGAGCGCCGCGAGCTCCCGCTCGGACTCGCTGCGGATGCGGTCCGCCTTGGCGTTCGCGTCGGCCACGATGTCCTCGGCCTGGCGCTGCGCGGTCTCCACCGTCTGGCGGGCGCGCCGCTCCGCGTCGGTGCGCAGCTTCTCCGCCTCCAGGCGCAGCTGCTCGGCGCGGTGCTCGATCTCCGCGAGGCGCTTCTCCGCCTTGGCCTGACGCGACGCCAGGTCGCGCTCGGACTGGTCGCGGCGCTTGGCGAGGTTCGTCTCGAAGTCCGCGGCGGCCTGGGCGGCCTTGGCGCGGGTCTCCTCGAAGAGGGCGTCGGCCTCCTCGCGCTTGGACTGCGCGTCCTTCTGGGCCTCGGAACGCAGCGCGCTCGCCTCGCCCTTGGCCTTCTCGACGATCCGGACGCCCTCGTCCTCGGCCTTGGCCTTGCGCTCGGCGGCGAAGGACTCGGCGTCGTTGCGCACCTGCTGGGCGGCGGACTCGGCGAGCTCGCGGTGCTGTTCGGCCGCGCGGCGGGCCTCCTCGCGCAGGTCCTTCGCCTCCTCCTCGGCGAGGCGGAGGATCTTCTCGACGCGGGCGCCGAGACCGGCGTACGACGGCTCCGCGTCGCTCACCTGGGCCTGGGCGTTCTGCGTCTCGAGGTGCAGCTCCTCGATGCGCTTCTCCAGGGCGGTGATGCGGGCGAGGGCGCTGTCACGGTCGGAGACGAGCTTGGAGATACGTTCGTCCACCTGAGCGCGGTCGTACCCACGCCGCACAAGCTCGAAGCCGTAGGGGGAAGTGTCGCTCATGGGGTTCCTGTCGAATGAGACCGGTGAGGTGATAAGGGAATCCTAGGGGTCAAGGCGGCGTGTCATCGAGCAGATGCCCGTTTGATCTGGAGAATGACACCCCTTTTGAGTGGCTAACCGGCAGAGCCCTTGCCAGCGACAGGGCCGAAGGTCCTCACAAGCATGCTTGTCGCGCTTTGGCTAGCTTTCTGACTGCTTGCCACCCGAACGGGTCGAGCCCGCCGCGGCTCCCGCCTTGACGCCGCCCGACGCCGAACCGCCACCGGACGCGGACTTCCCGCCGCCTGACGGAGCCTCAAGGGACCCCAGCGCCTCAAGGACGTCCTGGACCCGGGAGATCTCCGCGTTGATGTCGTCGCGGCGCCGCACCAGGATTTCGAGCTCGCGCTTGCCCTCCTCGACCACGCGGGTGGCCTCGGCCTCGGCCTCCGCCTTGATCCGCTCGGCCTCGCCGACCAGCGAGGCCTTCTTCGTCTCGGCCTCCTTGAGCAGCCCCTCGGCCTTCTTCACGGCGGCGATCCGGACCTTGCTCGCCTCGGACGTCGCGTCGGAGACCATCTCCTTGGCCTTCGCCTGGGCCTCGGCGAGCTGCTCCTCCGCGGCCTTCACCAGCGCGTCGCAGCGCTCGCCCGCGGACTTCATCGCCTCGGCGGACTCGCGGCGCGCACGCTCGTGCAGCTCCTCGATCTCGGCGGTGATCCGGTCGCGCTGCTCCTCGGAGCGCTCCCTTATGGCGGTCGCGTCGCGGCGGGCGCCGACCAGCAGCTCGTCCGCGTCCGTACGCGCCTTCTCCACCCGGGAGTTGCCCTCGATGGTCGCCTCCGCGATCAGGCGGTCGGCCTCCTTGCGGGCCGCGCCGACCATCGTGTCGGCCTGCGCCTCGGCGTCCGTGGTCGCCTTGAGCGCCTTCTCCTGGGCGTCCGCCGTCAGCTTCTCCGCCTCGGCGGCGGCCTCCGTGATGAGCGTGTCGACCTGCTCGGCGGCCTCCTGGCGACGCTTGTTGGCCTCCTTGCGGGCCTCGTCCAGGGTGCGCTCGGCCTCCTGGCGCGCCTCGGCGGTGAGCCGCTCGGCCTCCTTCGCCGCGTCCGCCTTGACGCGCTCGGACTCGCCGCGGATCCGCTCGGCGTGCTGCTGCGCGGAGTTCACCGTCTCCGCGGCCTCGGCGCGCAGCCGCTCGGCGTCGCCCGTCGCGTCCGAGATGAGCTTCTCGGCCTTGGCCACGGACTCCGCGCGGACCCGCTCGGCCTCCGCGGTCGTCTCGGCCTTCAGCCGCTCCGCCTCGGCGACGGCCTCCGCGCGGACCCGCTCGGCCTCCGCCGTCGAGTCGGCCCGCAGCTGCTCGGCCTCCGCCGTGGACTCCGTCCGCAGCCGCTCGGCCTGCTCGACGGCCTCCGTGCGGACGCGCTCGGCCTCCGCGTTCGTCTCGTTCTGCAGCCGCTCGGCCTCGCTGCGCGCCTCGCCGATCAACGTGTCGGCCTGGGCGGCGGCGTCGCCGCGGATGCGGTTGGCGTCCTCACGGGCGTCGGCACGCGTACGGGCCGCGTCGTGTTCCGCCGACGCCTTGGTGTCGGAGGCCTCCGTGCGCACCCGCTGGACGTACTCCGAGGCGTCCGAACGCAGCCGCTCGGACTCCGCGATCGCCTCGGCCACCGTGCGCTCGGCCAGCTCCTTGGCGGCCTCCGCGGCCTCCGTCGCCTCCTGCCGGGTGCGGAGGGCGTCCTCACCGGCGCGCTCCCGCTCGGCGTAGGCGTCGGAGCGGACGCGGTCGGCCTCCTCCTGCGCCTCCGTCCGCGTGCGCTCGGCGGCGTGCTCGGCGGCCGAGCGCAGGCCCGCGACCTCTTCCTGCGCCGCCTCGTGCAGACCCGCCACGGAGTCCCGTACGGACTGGGCGGTCTGCTCGGCGGCCGAGACCAGCTCGGTCGCCCTGCGGTCGGCCTCCTCGACCAGCCGCACCGCCTCGGCCTGCGCCTCCTCGACCCGCTTACGGGCCGAGGCCAGCAGCTCCTCGCTCTGCTCGCGGGCCCGCTCACGCTCCTGGTCGGCCTCCGCGCGCGCCGAGCCCAGCGTCTCCTCGGCCTCGCGGCGGCGCCGCGCGGCCTCCTCCTGGGCGGCGGACAGGGCCTCGGCGGCCTCCGCGCCCACGCGCTCGGCGGCCGAAGCGGCCTCCGCGCGGACCCGGTCGGCGGACTCCTGCGCCTCGGTCTTCAGCCGCTCGGCCTCGGCGGCGGCCTCCGAACGCAGCCGCACGGCGAGCGCCTCGCCCTCCGCGCGCGACTGCGAGGCGTCCGCGGCGGCCTCCGTGCGCAGCCGCTCGGCCTCGGTCTCGGCCTGCGCCTGGAGCGTGCGGACGCGCTCGGCGGACTCCGCACGCAGCCGGTCGGTCTCCTCCGTGGCCTCCTTGCGCAGGCGCTCGGCCTGCTCACGGGCGTCGGTGAGGGCCTGCTCGGCCGCGCTCAGCCGCTCCTCGGCCTCCGTGTGCAGCCGTGTCAGCTCCTCGGCGGCCTCGGCCTGCCGTGCCGCTATGGCCCGCTCGGTCTCCTCGTGCAGCGCCCGCGCGGCCTCCTCGGCCTCGGTCCGCGTCGCCTCGGCCTGCTCGGCGGCCTCCTCGCGGTGCCGCTCGGCCTCCGCGCGGGTGCGCTCCAGGGTCTCCTCGGCCTGCTTGCGCAGGGACGTGGCGCGCTCGACGGCCTCGGCGCGGACCCGGTCGCTCTCGGTGGTCGCCGCCGTCCGCAGCTCCTCGGCGTCGGCCTTCGCCTTGGCGAGCAGCTCCTCGGCGGACTTGGCCGCCTCCTCGATCTCCTTGACCGCCTCGCGCCGCGCCTCGCCGCGGATGCGCTCGCCCTCGGAGACCGCGTCCGCGCGCAGCTGCTCGGCCTCGCCGCGCAGCCTGCGCGCCTCCTCCTGCAGCTCGACGGTCTTGGCGCGGTACTCCTTGGTGTCGTCCTTCGCCGCGCCCTTGAGCTCCTCGGCGATGTCGTGCGCCTCGGCCCGCAGCCGGTCCGCCTCGGTCTCCGCCTCCGTACGGATCCGCTCGGCTTCCTCGGTGGCGGCCTTCGTCGTCTCCTTGGCGTTCTTGGAGGCCTTGTCCAGGACCTCCTCGGCGGTCCGCGCCGCCTTGGCGAGCTGGCCCGCGGTCTCCTCGGCGGTGATCGTGCGCGCCTTCTCGGCGGCCTCCGCGATCAGCTTCTCGGCCTCCGCGCGGGCGTCGGCGATGAGCTGCTCGGCCTCCGACTTCGCGGACTCCGCGTCCTTAGTGGCCTCGCTGACGAGCCGCGCGACCTGCTCCTTGGCCGTACGCGTGCGCTGCTCACCGGCGGTCTCCGCCGCCGCGATCTGCTTGGCGGCGGCGTCCTTGGCCTCGGCGAGGACCTTCTCGGCCTCCGCCCGCGCCTCGCGCAGCGCCGTGTCGGCCTCGGCCATGCGCTGCTCGGCGACCCGGCCGGCCTCCGCGGCCCTGCGGCGGGCCTGCTCGGACTCCTCGGCGGTGGTGGAGCGGAGCTGTTCGGCGTGGTCGGTGGCCTCCTGGGCCTGGGTGGAGGCGGCGTTCAGGAGGCGCTCGGCGTCGGTGCGGGCCCTGCGGAGCAGTGCCTCGGCCTCGGCGCGCGCGGCCTCGGCGTCGCTCGCGAGCCTGCGGCGGGCCTGCTCGGCGACGCGCTCGGCCTCGGCGCGGGCGGCGGCCAGGGCCTGCTCGGCCTCGGCGCGCGACTCGTCCAGGAGCCGGCGGGCCTGCTGCTCGGTGCGGGCCCGCAGCTGCTCGGCCCACGCCACGTTCTCGTTGACGTGCGACTCGACGGTCTGGCGGCGCTCGGCCAGCTCCTGGTCGAGCTGCTGACGTCGCGACACGGCCTCGGCGTGCAGCTCGGACTGGAGCCTGGCCTGCTGCTCGGCGTGCTCCTGGAGGATGCGCTGGGTCTGCGCACGGGCCTCGCGCAGCTCCCGCTCGGCGTCCGCGCGCAGCTGGTCGGCCTGGACCTGGGCGTTACGGAGCATCTGCTCGGCCTGATAGCCGATGTCCGCGCTGTCGTAGGCAGGGCGGGACGCGAGGTTGCGGCGCGCCTCGTGCAGCTTGGCGCGCAACACCTCGACCTGGTAGCCGAGGTCCTCGGCGTGCTGAACGGCCTTCTCCCGATCAGTCTTCAGCCGGTCCATCTCGGCCTCGAACCGCGAAAGACTGTCGGTCTCAGCCCGCGAGCTCTCTTGGCGTTCGTAGCCCCGCACTGCGCGGTCCCATCCGTCCCCTGGTCGAAGTCTCCAACGAGCCTCGTTCATCCGCCGAACGAGGCCCCCGGGGGAATGGTGTCAGATCAACGGCGGAGCATGGGTTGCTGCCCCGACGCTCGTCCCCCGAAACCCGGACCCCGGCACGCGGCCGCCCAGCCTTCGGACGGCCTGCCGCCCCGACTTCGGACGGCCAGGCGCTAACCCTACCGGCCCGGATATACGGAGGTCAGTGCTCCTGGGACTCGGAGGGCGCCGAAGTGACGAGTTCGGTGAGGACACCGTGGCAGTCCTTGGGGTGGAGAAACGTGATCCGCGACCCCATGGAGCCGGTCCGCGGCTCGTCGTAGAGGACCCGTACGCCCTTGTCCTTGATCGCGGCGGCGTCGCCGTCCACGTCCGCGGTGCCGAAGGCGATGTGGTGCACGCCCTCGCCGTTCTTGGCCAGCCATTTGCCGACCGCGGAGTCGTCGCGGGTCGGTTCGAGCAGTTGCAGGTAGGAAGCGCCTCCGTCACTCGTCTCGTTAATCTTGAGCATGGCCTCCCGCACGCCCTGCTCCTCGTTGACTTCGGTGTGGAAGACGGTGAACCCGTACGTCTCCCGGTAGAACTCGACGGTCTTGTCGAGGTCGAAACAGGCGATCCCGATGTGATCGATTCGCGTCAGCATGTTTCAAGTGCAGCGCCTCGCACGGTGATTACGCAACGTGCGCGCGATCACACTCGTCGGCCGGTGACGGGCGGGGTACCGCTCAGTACATTCAGATAAACCCTCGTTAACTTCTCCTCCCAAGGGGCCGTGGCACATGTCTGGAACGACCGGTACCACCTCAGTGATCGTCGCGGGCGCGCGCACGCCCATGGGCCGCCTGCTCGGCTCCCTGAAGTCCTTCTCCGGCGCCGATCTGGGCGGCTTCGCGATCAAGGCCGCGCTGGACCGCGCCGGCATCGGCGGCGACCAGGTCCAGTACGTGATCATGGGCCAGGTGCTGACGGCCGGGGCGGGGCAGATCCCGGCGCGCCAGGCGGCGGTCAAGGCCGGCATCCCCATGAACGTCCCGGCACTCACCGTCAACAAGGTGTGCCTCTCGGGCCTCGACGCCATCGCCCTCGCCGACCAGCTCATTCGCGCGGGCGAATTCGACGTCGTCGTCGCCGGCGGCCAGGAGTCGATGACCAACGCCCCGCACCTGCTGCCCAAGTCCCGCGAGGGCCACAAGTACGGCGCGATCGAGATGCTCGACTCCATGGCGTACGACGGCCTGACCGACTCCTTCGACGGCGTCGCGATGGGCGAGTCGACCGAGAAGCACAACACCCGCCTCGGCATCCGCCGCCCCGAGCAGGACGAGGTGGCCGCGCTCTCGCACCAGCGCGCCGCCGCCGCCGAGAAGAACGGCCTGTTCGAGGCCGAGATCACCCCGGTGGAGATCCCGCAGCGCAAGGGCGACCCGGTGCTCTTCGCCAAGGACGAGGGCATCCGCCCCGAGACCACCGCCGAGTCGCTCGGCAAGCTGCGCCCCGCCTTCGCCAAGGACGGCACGATCACCGCGGGCACCTCCTCGCAGATCTCCGACGGCGCCGCCGCCGTGGTCGTCATGTCCAAGGCCAAGGCCGAGGAGCTGGGCCTGGACTGGATCGCCGAGATCGGCGCCCACGGCAACGTGGCGGGCCCGGACAGCTCCCTGCAGTCCCAGCCGTCCAACGCCATCAAGCACGCCCTGAAGAAGGAGGGCCTGGCGGTCGAGGACCTGGACCTCATCGAGATCAACGAGGCCTTCGCCGCGGTCGCGGTGCAGTCAATGAAGGACCTCGGGGTTTCCCCGGAAAAGGTGAATGTCAACGGCGGCGCCATCGCCCTGGGCCACCCGATCGGGATGTCCGGCGCCCGCGTCGTGCTGCACCTCGCCCTCGAACTGAAGCGGCGCGGCGGCGGCGTGGGCGCGGCGGCGCTGTGCGGCGGCGGCGGCCAGGGCGACGCCCTGATCATCAAGGTGGGCAAGAGCTGAGCCACCCTCCCGCCGTCTCGTACGCAGTGAAGTGAACGGAGCTGTCACATGCAGGACGTCCCCTCCCTGGTGGCGCGGGCCCGCGAGGGCGGGCCACGGGCCGTGGCCCGGCTGATCTCCCTGGTCGAAGGGGCGTCGCCGCAGCTCAGGGAGGTGATGGCGGCGCTGGCCCCGCTGGCGGGCAACGCCTATGTGGTGGGCCTGACGGGATCGCCCGGCGTCGGCAAGTCCACGTCGACGTCCGCGCTGGTCAGCGCCTACCGGCGGGCGGGGAAGCGGGTCGGCGTGCTCGCCGTGGACCCCTCGTCGCCGTTCTCCGGCGGCGCGCTGCTCGGCGACCGGGTGCGGATGTCGGAACACGCCTCCGACCCCGGCGTCTACATCCGCTCCATGGCCACGCGCGGCCACCTCGGCGGGCTCGCCTGGGCGGCCCCGCAGGCGATCCGCGTCCTGGACGCGGCGGGCTGCGACGTGGTGCTGGTGGAGACCGTCGGCGTCGGCCAGTCCGAGGTGGACATCGCCTCGCAGGCGGACACCTCCGTGGTCCTGCTCGCGCCCGGCATGGGCGACGGCATCCAGGCGGCCAAGGCCGGAATCCTGGAGATCGGCGACGTGTACGTCGTCAACAAGGCGGACCGCGACGGCGCCGACGCCACCGCCCGCGAGCTGAACCACATGCTCGGCCTCGGCGAGTCCCGGGGCGCGGGCGACTGGCGGCCGCCCATCGTGAAGACGGTCGCGGCCCGCGGCGAGGGCATCGACGAGGTCGTCGAGGCGCTGGAGAAGCACCGGGCCTGGATGGAGGAGCGGGGCGTCCTCACCGAGCGGCGGACCGCGCGGGCCGCGCGCGAGGTGGAGACCATCGCGGTCACCGCGCTGCGGGAGCGGATCGGCTCGCTGCACGGCGACCGCAGGCTCTCCGCGCTCGCGGAGCGGATCGTGGCCGGGGAGCTCGACCCGTACGCGGCGGCGGACGAACTGGTCGAGGGCGTCACCGCGGGCTGACGCCACGGGCCGGGACATGGGCCTGGACATGGACCGAGGGGCGGCGTCAGTGACGCCGCCCCTCGGGGGTGGTGCGGGGGGCTGCGGGGGCCTGTGAGCCCCGCGCGGCCGGCCAGGGGGGTCCTGGGTCCCGGAACGTCAGTCGTCCGAGCCGTCGTCGTCCGAGCCGTCGTGGTCCTGGCCGTCACGGTCGTCGTGGCTGTCGGAGCGGTCGGCGGTGACCTTGCCGTTCGTCAGGCCGACGTGCCAGTCGGCCTCGGCGCCCTTGGCGCCGGTCGTCTCCACGTCCCAGACACCGGCCTTGCCGTCGTCGTCCAGGTCCACGGAGGTCACCGTGCCCTTGTCGGCGGCGGCCCGCGCGGCGTCGGCGGCGCTGGTGGACGCGCCCTTGAGCGCGGAGTTCACCCGGGCGGCGTCCGCGGCGTCGTCACCGTCGTCGTCCTTGTCCACCCAGGACCCGAGGACCTTGCCGGTGCCGGGGTCGACCTCGACGTTGTGCCAGGCGCCGCCCTTCAGTACGTCGACGTCCCAGACCAGGCCGCCGTCCTCGTCGTCGAGCTCGGCGGAGACCGCGGTGCCGGAGGTGTCGGCGAGGGCCGCCTTGATCGCGTCCGCGGCCGTCACCTTGGCGGCCTTGGCCTCGGCGGTGTTCTCGGCGGCGTCGTCGCGGTCGTCCTTGCGGTCGTCGCGGTCGTCGTCCTTGCCGTCGTCGTCCTTGCGGTCGTCGTTCTTCAGCTGGACGCTCGACTTGGCCGCAGCGCCGTCGTCGTCACCGCCGGTCGCGAAGGCGGTGGCGGTGCCGCCGCCGATCAGGGCCGCGGCGGCGACGGTGGCGATGACGAGGTTGCGCTTCATGAGGGTCCTCCCGAGAAAGTGGGCGGTACGGGCGGCGGCCGGGGCCGCTGCCGTTCGCTTTCGACATGGACCAATCTGGCGGACCGACCCTGAACCGGAGCTGAAGCCGCCTGAAGGACTCTTCAGGTTGGCTCTGACACCCTGGGGCCATGCGCCCACCCGCCTCCCACCACCACCCTGCCGGAGGCGCCACGCGCCACACCTATCGACTCTTGATCGTGGAGGACGAGAAGCGGCTCGCCCTGTCGCTCGCCAAGGGCCTGACCGCCGAGGGCTTCGCCGTGGACGTCGTCCACGACGGCCTCGACGGGCTGCACCGCGCGAGCGAGGGCACGTACGACCTGGTCGTCCTCGACATCATGCTCCCCGGCATGAACGGCTACCGGGTCTGCGCCGCGCTGCGCGCGGCCGGGAACGACGTGCCGATCCTGATGCTCACGGCGAAGGACGGCGAGTACGACGAGGCGGAGGGCCTGGACACGGGGGCCGACGACTACCTGACCAAGCCGTTCTCGTACGTGGTGCTCGTGGCCCGCGTGAAGGCGCTGCTGCGCCGCCGCGGCACCACGGGCCCGTCCCCGGTCCACACCCTGGGCGACCTCAGCGTCGACACGGCGGCGCGCCGGGTCATGCGGGGCGAGGACGAGATCGCCCTCACCGCCAAGGAGTTCGCGGTCCTCGAACAGCTCGTGCTGCGGGCCGGGGAGGTCGTCTCCAAGGGCGACATCCTGGAGCACGTCTGGGACTTCGCCTACGAGGGGGACCCCAACATCGTCGAGGTGTACGTGAGCACCCTGCGCCGCAAGCTGGGCGCGGCCCTCATCAAGACGGTGCGCGGCGCCGGCTACCGCCTGGAGGTCCCGCGATGAGGCGGGCGTTCGCCTCCGTCCGGGCCAGGGCCACGCTCGGCGCGAGCCTGGTCGTCGCCCTCGCCCTGGTCGCCGCGGGCGCCGCCGTGCTGCTCGCGCTGCGCGCCAATCTGACGGCGCAGGCGGAGGGCCGTGCCGACTCCGCGGCCCGCGAGGTCGCCACGCAGCTCCTGGCGGGCCGGCCGTACGCGGAACTCGACCTGCCGGAAGAGGACGAGAACCCCGTACAGGTGGTCGACGACCGGCGCAGGCTGCTCGCCGCGAGCGAGGACCTGGAGCGGATCAGCGGCGCCGGGACGGCGGCGGTCAAGCCAGTGGCGGGCTCCGGCGGCGACGGCACGCGCGACGGACAGGCCGACGGCACGCGCGACGGACAGGCCGACGGCACGGGCCACGGGGACGCGGACGAGGCGTCCGAGCCCGGTGAGATCGATGACGACGTCGAGTACAGCTCCGGCTCGGCCACCGTCGACGGCGACCGCGCCGACTACCGCTTCGCCGCGGTCGAGGTGAGCACGGAGGACCGCGGCGACCTCACCGTCTACGCGGGCGGCTCGCTCGCCGACGAACAGAGCGCGGTGTCCACGGCCCTGACGTCGATGCTGATCGGCTTCCCGCTGCTGCTCGCGGTCGTCGCGGGCGTCACCTGGCTGGTGACGCGCCGCGCGCTGCGGCCGGTGGCGGCCATCACCGCGGAGATGTCCGCGATCACCGCCTCCGAGGACCTGGCGCGCCGGGTGCCCGAACCGGACACGCACGACGAGATCGCCCGCCTGGCCCGTACGACGAACGAGACGCTCACCGCCCTGCAGACCTCGGTGGAGCGGCAGCGGCGCTTCGTGGCGGACGCCTCGCACGAACTGCGCAGCCCCATCGCCTCGCTCCGCACCCAGCTGGAGGTGGGCGCGGCGCACCCCGCGCTGCTCGACGTCGAGGGGGCGGTCGAGGACACCGTGCGGCTCCAGGAACTCGCCGCCGACCTGCTGCTCCTCGCCCGCCTCGACGCGGGGGAGAAGCCCGGCGAGGCGCGCGTGGACCTGGCGGCCCTCGTCGGCGAGGAGCTGTCGCAGCGGACACGGGACCGCGTGGAGGTGCGCACGGAACTGCGGAGCGTGGAGGTCTCGGGGTCCCGGAGCCAGCTCGCCCGCGTGCTCGGCAACCTGCTGAACAACGCCCAGCGGCACGCCCGCTCCCAGGTCACGGTCGCCACCAGGGCCGATGGCGCGTGGGCGGTCCTCGCGGTGTCCGACGACGGCGAGGGCGTGCCGCCGGACGAACGGGAGCGGATCTTCGAACGGTTCGTGCGCCTGGACGATGCCCGCACCCGTGACGAGGGCGGGGCCGGCCTCGGTCTCGCGATCGCCCGGGACGTGGCGGCACGGCACGGCGGCACGCTCATGGTCAGGGAGGCGCCGTCCGGTGGTGCGCTCTTCGAACTCCGGCTGCCGGGACCGGCCGTCACCCGTCGGTGAACCGGGGCGGGTGGAGGCGGGCGCGGCGGTCCTGCCGGGTGGTCAGGGCTTGCCGCGCTGGGACCGCAGATGCTCCGCGATCGGCGTCAGGGCCTTGTGCAGCTCGCTGAGCGCCTCGGGCGAGACGAGGTCGACGAAGTGCCGCCGGACGGAGGCGACGTGGTGCGGGGCCACCCTCCGCATGGTCTCCATGCCGTCCTCGGTGAGGACGGTGTAGAGGCCGCGCCGGTCGGACTCGCAGTTCTCGCGGCGCACCAGGCCCGCGTTCTCCATGCGGGTGATCTGGTGGGACAGCCGGCTCTTGGACTGGAGGGTGGCGGCGGCGAGATCGCTCATCCGCATCCGCAGCTCGTCCGATTCGGAGAGGTGCACGAGAATGTCGTAGTCGTTCATGGTCAGGTTGAACGGCTGGAGGTCTTTTTCGAGCTGATACGTCAGCATCCTGTTGACCTCTACGTGGGTGCGCCAAGCGCACTGTTCCTCGTCGGTCAGCCACTGCGGGGCCGTCTCGGTCTCCATGGAATCGATTCTACCTAAGAAGTTGAAAGGTGAACGAACGGGGAAATGTGACACGGCTCGCACCCCAGTCGGCACTGAGGCGCACAGGCGTTCGCCGTCACACTCCGCAGACTACCGCTCACAGCCCGAAGCGACGCTGGAGGTCCCCCAGTTGTCCGGGAAGACGCGGTGCGCCGCTTTGCTGTCCCGCTCCGCCCGGCGCGCTCCCCGCGCCCGGCACGCCCGCCTGCCGCGGTACCTCCCCGGACGCCTGCTCGGGCAGCAGCGCCTCGGTGGACTGCAGCAGCACGGTGCCCGCGCCGACGAACTCGAATTGGTGCTCCTCCCCGGACGTCCCCCCGATGCCGGTCAGTGCCCGCACGCCGCCGATCACGCCCGTCAGGTAACCGTGGTCGTAGTGATGGCAGGGCGAGGGGCAGTCGGCCCAGCCCACCAGGGCCTGGGGGTCGACCCGGATCGGCGGTTCCATGAACACCACGGGACCGTTCGACGCGGCCACGAACTTGCCCGTCCCGATGAGCGTCAGGAAGCCGGGCACGATCGATTGCTTCAGCGCGAGAGTTGGCTGAAAAGCGAGGAGGTTGCCCGAGCGAATGGTCAGGTTGCCCTCATCGAGGTCGTACGAATTCACGTCGAAGGCCCGGTCGGCGAGGAGCATCTTGCCCTGGCCCTCCGCCACCACCCAGTCACTCGCGTGCAGCGGCGAATGAAAACTGGTCCGGACCAGCCGGTCCAGACGGCCGTGCCCGATGCCGTTGAACTCCATCCGCCCGTAGTAGGCGATCATCTTCCCCTTCTGCAGGAACCACTGGCTCCCCTTGAGCTCCACGCAGAAGGTGTACGCGTTCACGTTGTCGTCGCTCGGCAGCGTCATCGGGTCGAAGACGGCCGGGGCGCCCGCGGGGGTCGAGACGTTCGGGTTCACAGCTTCTCCTCCGAGGCCTGCACATACACCGAGCCGGCGCCCGACAGCTCCAGCTGGAACGCCTCGCCGGAGCCGCGCCCCACCATGTCGCGCCAGCCGAGCGCCGTGGACAGCCGGTTGCGGATGTCGCCGTGGTGCGCCACATACGCCTGCGGGTCGACGTGGACCGGGCGCTGGGGGGTGATCGGCACCTCGACGACTCCGCCGTGCGCCATGACGGCCACCGCGCCGTGCCCCTTCAGGGTCGTGGTGAACAGGCCCTGGCCGCTGACCTGGCCGCGCACCATGCCCATGACGCCGCCCTGGGAGCCCATGAACATCGTGCCCTGCTGGAGCGTGCCGTCGAAGGCCAGCAGCCGGTCGGCCTCCACATAGAGGGTGTCCCCGGCCAGGGTGATCACCTGGATGTGGTGGCCGCCGTGCCCGAAGAGGACCGTGCCCGCGCCGTCCACGGTCATCAGGGGCGTCGCCTCGCCCGCGGCCCTGCGGCCGATCATGGACATCAGGCCGCCCTGTCCGCCCTGGATGTTCGGGGTGAAGGAGACGTCGCCCTTGTAGGCGAGCATGGCGCCGCGCTGGCTGAAGATCTTGGCGCCCGGCTGGACGGTGGCCTCGACCATCTTGGAGTTGATCTCTCGGAAGGGCATGTCAGACGTCCCCCGCGATCGTGGTGCGCTCACTGGGCTGGACATAGACGAGGCCCTCGCCCTCGAAGCGGATCTGGAAGGCCTCGCCGCCGCCCTCGCCCATGAAGGTGCGGAAGGTCACGCCGGACTGGAAGCTCTGGCGCACCTCCCCTTGGTGGGCGATATAGGCGCCGGGGTCCACCGTCAGCGGATACTGCCGCGAGACCCGCAGCACCACCGCCGGACCGTCGGAGACGATCGCCGCCTGGCCGGTGCCCTCGACGGTCGTGGTGAACAGGCCGTTGCCCTGCGAGGCGCCGCGCAGCCCCGTGAAGCTCGTGCCCGTACGCAGGCCGGCGTCGGCGCACAGCAGATTGCCCGCCTCCACGTACAGCTTGTCGCCCTGGAGCCGCACGAGGTTGATCTCGGTGGCCCGGTCGGCGAACCAGCAGGTGCCGTGCCCCTTCACCTCCATCACCGTCATCTGCTCGCCGGTGACGCGGCGCGTGACCATGCCGCGGATGCCCTCGCCGCCGCCGGTCATCTTCTTGAAGGCCATCTGACCGTCATAGGCGATCATCGAGCCGTTCTTCGCCTTCACGGCGTCGCCGGTCATGTCGACGGCGAGCACTCTGCTCCCTTGGAGCCGGAACGTAGCCACGAATCGACGGTAGCCGCCGCGTGCCCACGCGGAACAGGGTGAAGGGCCCTGAGCGCACCCCGAGAAGACCCCGATGTCACAATGGGGGTCGCTTGTGCGTCCGTTCACAAGATCAGGTCGCCGAGCCCCCGCCCTCTTCCGCCGCCCCTCACCGAAGGTGACCCGTGGACATCAAGACTGCCGCTGCCCTGCACCGACTCCGACTCGTCTCGATCCCGGAAGCCATCTCGTTCCCGATCCTGCTGGTCTGCTCGGTGCTCAAGCGGACCACCGACTTCAACGGGGTCCCGGTGATGGGATGGATCCACGCGATCCTCTTCCTCGCCTACGTCGTCTTCCTGCTCGACGCCTGGAACCGCACGAAGTGGCCGTGGAAGACCGCCGCGGTGTACTTCCTGCTCGCGATCCCGCCCTTCGGCGGCATCTTCGCCGAGCGCAAGCTGAAGCGTGAGGCCGAGGCCGCGGTCATCGCCTCGCGCGCCCGCCGCGAGGGGGTCGTGAACGCATGATCGTCGCTTTCTCCGTGACGCCCCTCGGCGTCGGCGAGGACGTCGGGGAGTACGTGGCCGACGCGGTGCGCGTCGTCCGCGAGTCGGGGCTGCCGAACCGGACCGACGCGATGTTCACCTCCGTCGAGGGCGAGTGGGACGAGGTCATGGACGTCGTCAAGCGCGCCGTGGCGGCGGTCGAGGCGCGGGCGCCCCGCGTCTCCGTCGTCATGAAGGCGGACATCCGCCCCGGCGTGACCGACGGCCTCTCCGCCAAGGTCGCGACCGTGGAGCGCCACCTCTCCGCGTAGCACCCCCGCCCCCCGGCCAAGCCCCCGTCTCACGGCGGGGGCTTTCGCGTGCCCGGCGGGCGCGCCCCGCGGGAACGAGCAGAAGCCTGAGCCCCTCGCAACCGCACCAAAACGGCCCAACCTAAAACCCCTCACACGGACGCGCCCGGTTCGACACGCCGGTCAAACTCCACTTCTGTGTGGTTATCGGATCGTTCTGAATCGACGTTCGACGACGCAACCTGGAGGGCGCTGTGCGGCAGCCGGAGGGCTACGACTACGAGACCCACAGCATGCTCGCGGGCGCGCTCACCGAGCCGGGCCGCGGCACGGGCAAGGGCAAGGGGGACGGCGCAGGCGCCTACCAGGTCCAGTACCGCAAGCTGCTCGCGGGCGAACCGCACCGGATACGGGCCGTGCTCCTGATGACGCTGGCCCCGGTGCTCACCGGCCTCCTGCTCGTCTACCTCGTCTGGCCCACCCACTGGACCGAACGCGAGGGCGGCGAGAGATGGCTCGTCGGCCTGGACGTCACGATGCTCGTGGCGATCGGCCTGATCGAGCTGTTCATGCTGGTCAACGTCGTGTCGATCGCCCACGCCACGATGGTCGCGCGGGACCCCGTCCCGGTGTTCCCCGAGAAGGGCACCCGCGTCGCGTTCCTCACCACGTACGTCCCCGGCAAGGAACCCCTCTCCATGGTCCGGGCGACCCTGGAAGGCGCGGTGCGGGTCCACCACACCGGCCCCCTCGACGTCTGGCTCCTGGACGAGGGCGACGACCCCGGCGCCAGGGCCCTCTGCGCGGAACTGGGCGTCAAGCACTTCACGCGCCTCGGCGTGCCGGAGTGGAACCGCGACAAGGGCCCCCACAAGAAGCGCACCAAGCACGGCAACTACAACGCCTGGCTGGCGATGCACCACGCGGAGTACGACTTCTTCGCCTCCGTCGACACCGACCACGTACCGCTCCCCAACTTCCTGGAGCGGATGATGGGCTACTTCCGCGACCCCGACGTGGCGTTCGTCGTCGGGCCGCAGGTCTACGGCAACTACGAGACGCCCGTCACCAAGGCCGCCGAGTCCCAGCAGTTCCTCTTCCACGCGCTCATCCAGCGCGCGGGCAACCGCTACCGCGCGCCCATGTTCGTCGGCACCAACAACGTCGTACGCATCACGGCGCTCACCCAGGTGGGCGGCCTGTACGACTCCATCACCGAGGACATGGCGACCGGCTTCGAGCTGCACCGCCGCCGCAACCCGCTCACGCGCAGGCACTGGCGCTCCGTCTACACCCCCGACGTCCTCGCCGTGGGCGAGGGCCCGGCCTCCTGGACGGACTTCTTCACCCAGCAGATGCGCTGGTCGCGCGGCACCTACGAGACGCTGTTCAAGCAGTACTGGCGGGCGCCCTTCTCGATGCCGCCGGGGCGGCTCCTCTCGTACACCCTGATGCTCGTCTACTACCCGATGACGGCGGTGAACTGGCTGCTCGGCGTGCTCAGCTGCGTCCTGTTCCTCTGGTTCGGCGCGTCGGGCACGCAGGTGGCGGCCTCCGTGTGGCTCATGCTCTACAGCGACGCCGCCGCCCTCCAGATCTGCCTCTACCTCTGGAACCGCAGGCACAACGTCTCCCCGCACGAGCCCGAGGGCTCCGGGGGCCTCGCCGGCATGGCCATGTCGGCGCTCTCCGCGCCCGTCTACGCCAAGTCCCTCGGCGCGGCCGTCGTGCGCCGCCCGAGCCGCTTCGTCGTCACCCCCAAGGGCGGCGACGCGAGCCCCGACCGGCTGCTGACCTTCCGCATCCACCTCTTCTGGGCTGCGGTGCTCACCGTCTCGCTCGCCGCCTCCTTCGCCCTCGGCCACACCCACGCCGCCATGCGCACCTGGGCCGCCCTCGCCCTCGCCATCTCCCTGGCGCCGGTCTCCGTCTGGCTCTGCACCCGGTTCACGGAGGGCAGGGCGGACCGGCGGGCCCAGCAGGAGCTGCGGGAGGCCTCCGCGCGGACGGCCGCGAAGACGGACGGAGAACCGGAGCCGGCGTTCGCCACCGGCACCACCACAGGAGGGAACTGAGCCATGGCCTACCGGCCCTCGCGGCGCACCAGGAAGACGCTCATCGGAGTCGGCGCGGGCACCCTGCTCGTCGGGCTGAACGCCCCCGCCGCGCTCTCCTTCGCCGAGGAGCAGTACCACGAGTACAAGATCGCCCAGCCCGGTTACAAGGCGAGGTACGGCTCCTGGAAGCAGGTCGACATCCCCGAGGAGTTCCGCACCAACGCCATCCACGCCGCGCTGCTGCACACCGGCAAGGTGCTGATCGTCGCGGGCTCCGGCAACGAGCAGAAGAAGTTCGACGCGGGCTCCTTCGACACCGTCCTGTGGGACCCGAAGAACAACACCTTCAAGAAGATCCCGACGCCCGAGGACTTCTTCTGCTCCGGGCACGCCCAGCTCCCCGACGGCCGCCTCCTCGTGGCGGGCGGCACCGCGCGCTACGAACTGCTCGACGGCGAGGTGGAGCGGGCGGGCGGCGGCATGCGGGTCAAGAACGAGAACCCCGACAAGGCCGTCGTCCTCAAGAAGGGCACGCGGTTCCGCTCGCCCTCGGGCATCAGTTACGTCAGCAAGTTCGACGTGCACGTCCCCAAGGCCACCCGGGACTTCGAGATCAAGTACTCCGAGTCCGGCGCCATGAAGCCCTGGAAGACGAAGATCAAGGCGAGCGAGGCGCGGGTCTTCGTCGAGGCGCTGGAGCCGGGCGAGGAGTCGGTCAACGACAAGTCGGCCCAGTACGAGATCGAGGGCCTGACCGGGGACGAGGCCGACAACACGTACGGCATCGCCGAGAAGATCGACATGGAGAAGCAGGACTTCCAGGGGATCAAGGCGGCGTACGAGTTCGACCCGCGGGCCGAGAGGTACGTCCCGGTGGAGCCGATGAAGAAGGCCCGCTGGTACCCCACGCTCGTCGGCCTGGAGGACGGCAAGGTGCTCGCGGTCTCCGGGCTCGACGACGTGGGCATGATCGACCCCGGGGACAACGAGATCTACGACCCGAAGACCAAGAAGTGGACGGACGGCCCCAAGCGGTACTTCCCGACCTACCCCGCCCTCTTCCTCACCAAGGGCGGCAAGCTGTTCTACCCGGCCTCCAACGCGGGCTACGGCCCCGCCGACAAGGGTCGCGAGCCGGGCCTGTGGGACCTGGAGACCAACACGTTCACGAAGGTCCCCGGGCTGACCGACACGGACCAGACCGAGACGTCGGCCTCCGTGCTGCTGCCGCCCGCGCAGGACCAGAAGGTGATGATCCTGGGCGGCGGGGGAGTGGGCGAGTCGGAGAAGTCGACGGGGCGCACCGCCGTGATCGACCTCAAGGAGGAGAACCCGTCCTTCAAGACGGGGCCCGATCTGCCGCAGGGCACGCGCTACCTGAACAGCGTGATCATGCCGGACGACTCGGTGTTCACCTCCAACGGGTCGTCGGACTACCGCGGGCGCGGCGCCAGCAACATCCTGAAGGCGCAGTTCTACGACCCGAGGACCAACTCCTTCCGCGCGGCGGCGTCACCCAAGGTGGGCCGCAACTACCACTCCGAGGCGCTGCTGCTGCCCGACGGCCGCGTGGTCACCTTCGGCTCGGACCCGCTGTACGACAACGAGCAGAACACCAAGCTCGGCCACTTCGAGCAGCGCATGGAGGTCTTCACGCCGCCGTCGCTGCACAAGGGCGGCAAGAACCGCCCGGTGCTCGGCGCCGGACCCGAGCAGCTCGCGGCGGACGGGCGCGCGACGTTCCGCACCGAGCGCCCCGGGGACATCGCGTCGGCCCGTCTGATGCGCCCGAGCGCCGTGACGCACACGACGGACGTCGAGCAGCGGTCCATCGCCCTGCGGCTCACCCGCGGCAAGGGCGAGGTGACGGTCGACGTGCCGCGCGAGGACGCGGCGCTGGTGCCGCCCGGCTGGTACATGCTGTTCGTCACGGACAAGGACGGGACGTCGTCCGAGGCCAAGTGGATCCACGTGGGACCGAAGAAGTGACCCGGCGGCGGGTCTCGCCGGCGACGCCGCCGGGCGGCCTCACGCCTCCTTGGCGTTGCGGGCGAGGCCCAGCGCGTAGTCCGGCCACCACTGGCCCGCCTCCGGGCCGCCCCGGCAGGGGCCGTCGGAGTCGCCGGGGCGCTTGATCCACAGGACGGCGTCGAGCAGCGGGTCGTCCGTGCGGTCGGTCGGCGGGGTGCCGAGGCCGCGTCCCGGCGGGTTGCACCAGGCGTCCTGCCGGTCGCCGGCGAGCGGGCCCCTGCCGTTGCGGCTGGTGTCCATGACGAAGTGCTTGCCGCCGACCGCCGCCGACAGCGTGTGTCCGTACGCCTTGGTGGTCCGGTCGCTCTGGAAGTTGGAGACGTTCAGCGAGAAGCCGTCGGCCTGGGCGACGCCCGCCTGCCGGAGCGGCTCGGAGAGCTTGTGCGGGTCGGTGATCCAGCCGGGGTTGCCCGCGTCGAGGTACACCTTCACGTCCGGCTGCCGCTTGAACCGCTGGATCGCCTCGGAGAGCAGCTGGTAGCGGTCGGCGTGGTACTCCTGCGGGGTGCAGCCGTCCACGATGTGCGGGATCGCGTCGGGTTCGAGGATGACCAGCGCCGGGGCGTCGCCGATGGCCTCGGCGAAGCTGTCCACCCAGCCCCGGTAGGCCTCGGCGCTGCCCGCGCCGCCCGCGGAGTGCTGGCCGCAGTCGCGGTGCGGGATGTTGTACGCGACGAGCACGGCCGTGCGGCCCTCCTTCGCCGCGCCCTCGGTGGCCGCCCTGACGTCGGACGCCGGGTCGTCCCCCGCGGGCCAGATGGCCATGGGCCGCTCGGAGATCCGCCTCAGCGCCTCCGCGTCCCGCTCGCGCCCCTCGCGCCGCCACTCCTCGACCTGGCGGGCCGCGGGGCTGTCGGGGTCGACCCAGAACGTGCTCGGCGGCGCCTTCGACCCCTCGGCGGCCGGGCTCGTGGCGGCGGCGCCCTCGGGCCGCGCGGCACCGGCCTCGGCCCCGGGCCCCGACGAGCAGCCCGTCGTGAGGGCGAGGGCGGTGAGAGCCGTGAGTGCCGTGAACGTGGGGAGCAGCCGGTGCATCCAGACCCCTTGGGCGACGTGACGGGCGGCGTGGGCGGGCGACGCGAGAGCGGGCGACGAACGGGCGGTGGCGGCCGACGGGACGGGCAGTCGGCGTGACGGGCAGTCAGCCCGGCAATCGTTGCACAGCGGGACATTTCTGACCTTGTGCCACACCGGCGGTGCGCTCGATGCCGGGGTGGGTCCGCTCGTGCGCGCCGGGGCCGGGCTCCGGGCGGGCCTTCCGAATCGCGAGACGGGGCTGACCACCATATGACCGGCGGGTAAGGTCTTTGGCGTGCCGAAGCCGCTCAGCCTTCCCTTCGATCCGATCGCCCGCGCCGACGAGCTCTGGAAGCAGCGCTGGGGATCGGTGCCGGCCATGGGCGCGATCACCTCCATCATGCGCGCGCACCAGATCCTGCTCGCCGAGGTCGACGCCGTCGTCAAGCCGTACGGACTGACCTTCGCGCGCTACGAGGCGCTGGTGCTCCTCACCTTCTCGCAGGCCGGCGAGCTGCCGATGTCGAAGATCGGCGAGCGGCTCATGGTGCACCCCACCTCCGTCACCAACACCGTCGACCGCCTCGTGAAGTCCGGCCTCGTCGACAAGCGGCCGAACCCGAACGACGGCCGCGGCACCCTCGCCTCCATCACCGGGAAGGGCCGCGAGGTCGTCGAGGCCGCCACGCGCGAGCTGATGGCGATGGACTTCGGGCTCGGGGCGTACGACGCCGAGGAGTGCGGGGAGATCTTCGCGATGCTGCGCCCGCTGCGGATCGCCGCGCGGGACTTCGAGGAGAAGTAGAGCCGTCCGCTCCGTTCCGCCGGGGGCGGCGAAGATCGCGCGAGACGGGCCGTTACGCTCGTACGCATGAAATCCAGCGTGCTGACCCGCTACCGGGTGATGGCCTATGTCACCGCCGTCATGCTCCTCATCCTGTGCGCCTGCATGGTGGCCAAGTACGGCTTCGGCACGGGTGAGGGCCTGACCCTGGTCGTCTCCCAGGTCCACGGTGTCCTGTACATCATCTATCTGATCTTCGCCTTCGACCTGGGCTCCAAGGCGAAGTGGCCGTTCGGCAAGCTGCTGTGGCTGCTCGTCTCCGGCACCATCCCGACCGCCGCGTTCTTCGTCGAGCGCAAGGTCGCGCGCGAGGTGCAGCCCCTGATCACCGACGGCTCGCCGGTCGCCGCCAGGGCGTAACCGCCCCGGATGACACCGCCACGGGCAACCCGTGGCGGTCAGCCATCGACTTTTACTAGGACGTCCTAGTAAATTCAGGGGTATGGACGCTGACGCGATCGAGGAAGGCCGCCGCCGCTGGCAGGCCCGTTACGACAAGGCCCGCAAGCGTGACGCGGACTTCACCACGCTCTCCGGCGACCCGGTCGACCCGGTCTACGGGCCGCGGCCCGGCGACACGTACGAAGGGTTCGAGCGGATCGGCTGGCCGGGGGAGTACCCCTTCACGCGCGGGCTCTACCCCACCGGGTACCGCGGCCGGACCTGGACCATCCGCCAGTTCGCGGGCTTCGGCAACGCCGAGCAGACGAACGAGCGCTACAAGATGATCCTGGCCAACGGCGGCGGCGGCCTCTCGGTCGCCTTCGACATGCCGACCCTCATGGGCCGCGACTCCGACGACCCGCGCTCGCTCGGCGAGGTCGGCCACTGCGGCGTCGCCATCGACTCCGCCGCCGACATGGAGGTCCTCTTCAAGGACATCCCGCTCGGCGACGTCACGACCTCCATGACGATCAGCGGGCCCGCCGTGCCCGTCTTCTGCATGTACCTGGTCGCAGCCGAGCGCCAGGGCGTCGACCCCGGCGTCCTCAACGGCACGCTCCAGACGGACATCTTCAAGGAGTACATCGCGCAGAAGGAGTGGCTCTTCCAGCCCGAGCCGCACCTGCGCCTCATCGGCGACCTGATGGAGCACTGCGCGCGCGACATCCCCGCGTACAAGCCGCTCTCCGTCTCCGGGTACCACATCCGTGAGGCGGGCGCGACGGCCGCTCAGGAGCTGGCCTACACCCTCGCGGACGGCTTCGGATACGTGGAGCTGGGGCTCAGCCGCGGCCTCGACGTGGACGTCTTCGCCCCCGGTCTCTCCTTCTTCTTCGACGCGCACGTCGACTTCTTCGAGGAGATCGCGAAGTTCCGCGCGGCCCGCCGCATCTGGGCCCGCTGGCTGCGCGACGAGTACGGGGCGCGGACCGACAAGGCCCAGTGGCTGCGCTTCCACACGCAGACCGCCGGCGTCTCGCTCACGGCCCAGCAGCCGTACAACAACGTCGTGCGGACGGCCGTCGAAGCCCTCGCGGCCGTCCTCGGCGGCACGAACTCCCTGCACACCAACGCCCTCGACGAGACCCTCGCCCTGCCCAGCGAGCAGGCCGCCGAGATCGCGCTGCGCACGCAGCAGGTGCTGATGGAGGAGACCGGCGTCGCGAACGTCGCGGACCCGCTGGGCGGCTCCTGGTACATCGAGCAGCTCACCGACCGCATCGAGGCCGACGCGGAGAAGATCTTCGAGCAGATCAAGGAGCGGGGACGGCGGGCCCGCCCCGACGGGCAGCACCCGATCGGTCCGATCACCTCCGGCATCCTGCGCGGCATCGAGGACGGCTGGTTCACCGGCGAGATCGCCGAGTCCGCCTTCCGGTACCAGCAGTCCCTGGAGAAGGGCGACAAGCGCGTCGTCGGCGTCAACTGCCACGAGGGCTCCGTCACCGGTGACCTGGAGATCCTGCGGGTCAGCCACGAGGTGGAGCGGGAGCAGGTCAAGGACCTCACGGCGCGCAAGGCCGGGCGGGACGACGCACGCGTGCGTGCCTCGCTCGACGCGATGCTCGCGGCGGCGCGGGACGGCTCCAACATGATCGCCCCCATGCTGGAGGCGGTCCGCGCGGAGGCGAGCCTCGGCGAGATCTGCGGGGTGCTCCGCGAGGAGTGGGGCGTGTATGTGGAGCCGCCGGGGTTCTAAGGGCTCGGGTCTCCTGCGGGCCGTGGGGGCTTGTCGCCCAATTCCCCGCGCCCCCGGGAGCCGCTGCCACCACCGGCACCGAGGGCCGCGCCCGAAGGGGCGCGGGGAACTGCGCGCTCAGCCCCCACGGCCCGCGGTGAAAGAGGGACACAGGGACGGGCGTCGCGGCCCCCAAGGGCCGCGGCGCGAAAAGGCAGGTTTAAGGCCCCCGGTCCAGGGCAGGCGCTCGGCCGGTCAACCGCCCCCGACCCTGGAGTAACCGTGACCTCGACCGGCCACGCCCGTACCGCCGCCGTCGCCATAGGAGCCGCCACCCTCACCGTCCTCGGCGCGCTCCTGGTGGGCGGCTCGGGCGAGGTCAGCGCGAGCCCGCCGCCCGAGCCGAAGGTGCAGGACGGCTTCGACTCGCTCGGCCCCGAGGTGCGGGCGGCGAGACTCGCCGGTGGACGGACGGCGCACTATTCGGACACCGGCAACGAGGACGGCCGCCCCGTCCTCTACATCGGCGGCACCGGCACCAGCGCCCGCGCCTCGCACATGACGGACTTCTTCCGCACCACCCGCGAGGACCTGGGCCTCCGCCTGATCTCCGTGGAGCGCAACGGCTTCGGCGACACCGAGTTCGACGCCGGCCTCGACAAGAGCGACTACGCCGAGGACGCCCTGGCCGTCATGGACCGCCTGAAGGTCGAGGACTTCACCGTGGTCGCCATCTCCGGGGGCGGCCCGTACGCCGCCGAACTCGCCGCCAGGGCCCCCGACCGCGTCTCGGCGCTGCACCTCGCCGCGGCCCTGCCGCCCTACGGCGCCGAGCCCGCGTTCTGCGCCATGGGCGACGAGGCGCTCGCCGACGCCGTGCGGGACCAGATCAAGGACCCGCGCAAGTGGTGGGCCTTCCCCGACGACAGCCCCGTGAAGTCGATACCGGGCTTCGCCGACACCGCGTACGAGGAGGGCGCGCGGACCTACAACCAGCGCGGCCAGCAGTCCGACCCGGCGCCCCAGGTCCACGAGCAGCGGCTGTACTGCGAGCGCCCGGGCCCCGACCTCTCCGGGCTGGATGCCCCCGTCTACCTCTACGGCGGCGAGAAGGACACCACCGTCCCGCCCGAGACCCTGAAGGCCTGGCAGCGCGAGCTGCCCGAGGCGCGCAAGGTGCGGACGTACGCCGACTCCGGCCACGACGTGCAGTACCGGCACTGGGACCAGATCCTGGTCGACATGGCGGGGCACGACGACCGCACGGTCGTCTGCAAGGACGGCGGCAAGGGCAAGGGCGGGCGCACGCGCGTGCTCGTCGCCCAGGAGGCGGACCGCCTCCTCGACAAGGGCCGTGCCACGCTCGGCAGCTGCGCCTGGGCGGAGAAGTGACCGGGCGGGCGTAGCCCAGCGGTGAAGTGACCGGCCGGGGGCGGCGGCGCCCCCGGCCGGTCACTGCGTCGCGGCGGCCGCCGCCAGGCCGTCGAGCAGCAGCAGCGTGAAGCGGCGGGCCCACTCCTCGTCGACGGGCTCCGCGCTGACCAGGGCCCGGTGGACCACCGCTCCGGCGATCACGTCGAAGATGAGGTCGGCCGTGCGCGCCGCCGCGACGCCGTCCGGCTCCGCGGGGAGTTCGCCCCGCGCCTGGGCCCGCTCGCGCCCCGCGAGGACCAGCCGCTTCTGACGGTCCACGATGGACGCCCGGATGCGGTGCCGCAGCGGCTCGTCCGTCGTGGACTCGGCGACGACCGCCATGAGGGCCGTCTTCGTCTCGGGCCGCCCGAGCAGCAGCGCGAACTGCAGGACCACGCCCTCGATGTCCGCGGCCAGGCTGCCCCTGTCCGGCAGCTCCAGCTCGTCGAAGAGCTCCGCCACCGCGTCCACGACCAGCTCGCTCTTGCCCGCCCAGCGCCGGTACAGCGTCGTCTTGGCGACCCCCGCCCGGGTGGCGACGGCGCCGAGCGTCAGCTTCGACCAGCCGATCTCGACGAGGACCTGCCGGGTCGCCTCCAGGATCGCGGCATCGGCCGCAGCGCTCCGCGGACGGCCGCCGGGGCGGTGGGCAGGCGTGGGGGGACTCTGCATGCCCGCGACCATACCGGCCAGTACGCACGGCTTCGGGGAGCCGAGTGAGGGAGATCACCGAGAGCGTCTTCCCAGGTCCGCGGCGCGCCAGTTACGCTACGACCCGTAGCGAAAGCTGTCCGGCGGCGGAAGCCGCCGGTGAGCACGGAGCGCGACCACACACGGAAAACAGAGCGCGACCACACACGATCACGCACGACCCAAGGCACGGGGTGGGGACCCCGGGCCGACCACCGGTCCTCCTCGGGACCTCGAAGCCGTGCCCCCTTGGCCCCCGTAATCCGGCGGGGAGTCACGGACGGGCACGGTTCGCCCACGGCTTGGGGGAGGATGTACTCATGCAGCCACGGAACATGTCCATGAGCGGAGTCGTCGACCTCGCCGCGGTGAAGGCGGCCCAGGAGGCCAAGGCGAAGGCGGAGCAGGCGCGCGCCGAAGCGGCCCGGCAGGGCGGGGGCGCGGCGGGCGCCGCCGTCTCCCCGTCGAGCCTGGTCATCGACGTCGACGAGGCGGGCTTCGAGCGAGAGGTCCTGCAGCGGTCCACCGAGGTCCCGGTCGTCATCGACTTCTGGGCCGAGTGGTGCGAGCCGTGCAAGCAGCTGGGCCCCCTCCTGGAGCGGCTCGCGCAGGAGTACAACGGCCGTTTCCTCCTCGCCAAGGTCGACGTCGACGCGAACCAGATGCTGATGCAGCAGTTCGGGATCCAGGGGATTCCGGCCGTCTTCGCGGTGGTCGCGGGGCAGGCCCTCCCCCTCTTCCAGGGTGCGGCGCCCGAGGCGCAGATCCGCCAGACCCTCGACCAGCTCATCCAGGTGGGCGAGGAGCGCTTCGGCCTGACGGGCCTCACCGTCGACCCCGCGGCCGAGGGCCAGGAGTCCGCCGCGGCGCCGGAGGCGCCGCCGGGTCCGTACGACGCGCTGCTCGAAGCGGCCGTCCAGGCGCTCGACGCGGGCGACCTCGCCGGCGCCGTCCAGGCGTACAAGAACGTGCTCAGCGACGACCCGGCCAACACCGAGGCCAAGCTCGGCCTCGCCCAGGCCGAACTGCTGGAGCGCGTCCAGAACCTCGACCCGCAGCAGGTCCGCAAGGAAGCCGCCGACAAGCCGGCCGACGTGTCGGCGCAGATCGCCGCCGCCGACCTGGACCTGGTGGGCGGTCACGTCGAGGACGCCTTCGGGCGGCTCATCGACACGGTGCGCCGCACGGCGGGCGACGACCGCGACAAGGCCCGGGTGCGCCTGCTCGAACTCTTCGAGGTGGTCGGCGGTGACGACCCGCGCGTGATCGCCTCGCGCACGGCCCTCGCCCGCGTCCTGTTCTGACCCCCGCGGGTGACCGGCCACGGACGTGCGCCGGCCCCCTCGGTCCCGGCTCTCGGCTGACCAGTCGCTAAACGCCGGGGCATGTGACACCGGAGTGAAGACGTCGCCCGCAGGGCGACACAGTGGCCGTGCTTTACCAAAACTTGGTAAACACGGCCACTGTTACTCCGAGTAAGGCGTGAACTTCCTTCTGGGCGCTTTCACCCACGCCTGTCCCGTTTCGCTCCCACCACGTGAGACACCGTCCGTGGCCGACCGATACCGCGCGGTCGCGGGCCGGTTATCCGGCCGTTACCAGCGAGTAACGAACCCCCTTGTGCGGCAGCCGAGAATGCACCACGATCGGCGACGCTCGGTCCTGTGACCCGCAGCCTCGACAGCCACTCGGGGAGCGGGCTCCGAGGGTCCCCACCGAGCAGACCGGTGACGCCGTCGCCGGTCTGGACAGGGGGGTCTCTGCCGCCCCGGCAGGGCCTGTCCGTGAGGTTGTGCGTGATGCGTCAGGCGCGACCAGTGGTTGTCGCTCGGGGGTGATCGCCGGTGATGTGTGGTGCGGTAAGCGCCTCGAAACAGGCGCTCTCCTTCCCGAGGACGTAGCACTTCTCCCATCCCTGCCCGGCTGAGCCGCCCGAACGGGAGCAGTCAGGGCCGGAGATGTACGTCCGAGAAGGAGGAAAGTCATGGAGTCCGTGGCTCGTGGCGGAACCAGATGGAAGCGGTTCGCCGTGGTCATGGTGCCGAGCGTCGCGGCGACAGCCGCGATAGGCGTCGCCCTGTCCCAGGGTGCGCTCGCGGCATCGTTCAGTGTGTCCGGTCAGCAGTTCAAGGTGACTGCCAAGGAGCTCGACGGTACGGGATTCGTCCAGTACGGAGCGATGGACAGCGGCAAGTCGGGTAACCACCCGGTGGCCGTCGTCGGTCTCGAAGAGGCCACGATCACCAACCTCTGCCAGTCCGTGGTCGTGCCGGTCCCGGTCTTCGGCGATGTGTCGATGACCCTCAAGGCCGGCGGCAAGGGCAGCCCGAAGGTAGAGGCCAAGAAGCTCTACATCGACGCCGACGACCTGAAGGCCAACGCCACCTTCAACAAGGTGGACATCGGCGTCTCGATCGACAGGACCACCAAGGGACCGGGTCCGGCCGCGAACGACAAGTACGTGCCGGACTCGTTCGCACAGCAGGCCGAGTCGGTGAACTTCACCGATGTGAAGCAGCGCGCGTGGGCGACCACCGCCGGCACCTTCAAGCTGTCCGGCCTCGCGATGTCGGTCAAGAAGGGCAAGCACGAGTGCTACTAGGGCGATAGCCGCCCGGTAGGTCGTACGCAGTTCGGTACGCACTCGCTGCGATGAACGGCCGGGCGCGGGGGCGCGACGGCACTTGACGACAGCCGTCCCCGTGCCCGAATCCGCACGACACACAGAACCAACGCCATTCCCGAGGAGCTGTACGACATGAGCGCCGAAGCGCAAGTGGGACTGGGCGACAAGCTCGGCCGGATGCGCCGATCGTTCCGAGGGTGGCGCGGTCAGCGCCCGTTCTGGGGTGGTCTGCTGACGCTGCTCGGCGGCATCCCCATCATGTATTTCCCGTACGCGAACCTCACGCTCGGCACGATGACGATCCGGATGGCGACCACCGCCGGCGCCGGGTCGCTGATCATCGGTGTGCTGTTGGTCGTGCTCGGCCTGACCATGTGGTTCCAGCCGCACTCCCGGGTCTTCGCGGGCGTCGCGGCGATCCTGCTCGCCCTGGTGTCCCTCGTGGTGTCCAACTTCGGCGGCTTCGTCATCGGCTTCCTGCTCGCCCTGATCGGCGGCGCCCTCGGCGTCTCCTGGGCGCCCGCGAGGCCTGCCGGTGAACCCGCGAAGGGACGCGAGACCCAGGGGTCCGGCGACCCCGTGGACGACGGGGCGCCCGGGGCCCCCGCCGCGGCGGCCGCGGGTGGGGTGAGCGGCGCGCAGGACGATCTGTCAGGAACGAGCCCGACGAACGGGACGAACGGGAGGCACCGTGCCGGCTGACGAGGTGCACCACGAGAGCTCCGCGGGGGAGCCTCGTGCGAGAACCGGGCCGCGCCACGCGGCGCCCAAGAAGCCGCTGCTGACCCGCCTTCAGGTGCCCGCGGGCAAGGCGATAGCCATCGCGGCCATGCCGACCGCGGTCCTGATGGGCATGGGCCTGACCCCGACGCTCGCGCAGGCGAAGCCCGGGGTCCCCGAGAACCCCTTCCAGGACGGTCCCTGCGTCACCGCGCCCGACAAGGACGCGGAGGACGAGGCGGCCCAGGACGCCGGCGAGGCCCAGGACAAGGCCTCTCAGAAGGAGGCTCGGGACGCCGCCGGGCAGGACGCGGGGGACAAGGCGTCCGATGGGGACGAGGACGCGCGGGGTGACGACGCGCCGGGCGAGGGGACGCCCTCCGCGACCGCTTCGCCCTCCGCCGGGGATTCGGCCGGGGGCCAGGCCGACGAGGGCGAGGACGATGACGAGTCGGCCGCCGGACCGTCCGCCGGCGGGGCGGACGCGAAGGACGGGGCCGACGAGCCCGAGCCCGCGGAGACCAAGAACCCCTGGGACCCGCTGGGCCTCGGCGATGCCCTGAAGGACGCCTTCACGCCCGACGAGAAGGAGAAGGAGAAGCAGGAGGAGGAGCGGAAGGAGTCGGAGAAGCAGGCGCCCACGCCTTCCGACGCGGACCCCGATTCGGACTCCGATGCCGACTCCGGCTCCGGGAAGACCACGTCACCCGAGGACGAGCCCGAGGACAAGGCCGACGGGGCCGGGTCCGACGGGACCGGGGACAAGGTCACCGATCCGCTCGACGACGCGATCGGCAAGGCCGGGGACGGGCCGGAGAAGGACACGGACGCGGCCGGGGAGCAGGACGGGACCGCGGACGAGGACGGGACCGGGGCCGAGGACGGGGCCGAGGACCCGATGGCGCCGGATGCGAACGGCAAGAAGCCCTTCCCGTGCGTGGTCGAGAAGAAGGTCGAGGGCAAGGGCGAGCAGACGCCCGTCCCGATCCCGAACCAGCCGTGGCACCTGGAAGCCAGCTCGCTGACGCTCAAGGGCGCCGACTACCAGGGCGTCGTGAACCTGACGATGCCCGACGGCAGGACCAAGCAGGCCCTGAAGTACGTCGTGCAGAACACCGACATCGGCGACCTGCACCAGATCGTCGAGGGGCCGGGCGGCAAGAAGTACCACGTCGAGGCGGCCAAGGGCTCCACGTCCACCATCAGGGGCGGGGAGACCACGATGTACACCGAGCGGATCTCGGGCAAGCTGTTCGGGCTCATCCCGATCACCTTCGACCCCGAGCACCCGCCGCCGCTCAACATTCCGCTGATCTACTTCACGGACGTCAAGGTGCAGCAGGCGGGCCAGTTCGGGGGGAACCTCACGATCCCCGGCCTGCACCAGTCGGTCACCGACTGACCCCCCGGCCACCGGGAGCCGCGAAAAGCGCCGAGGGCGCCCCTGGGACAGGGGCGCCCTCGGCGTTCGCACGGCGGTGTCGGCGGATCAGGCGTTGCCGTTGCCGCCCAGGTGGTGCACCCGCACCATGTTCGTGGTGCCGGGGACGCCGGGGGGCGAGCCCGCGGTGATGACGACCGTGTCGCCGTCGTTGAAGCGGTTGAGCTTGATCAGCTCGGCGTCGACCAGTTCGACCATGGCGTCGGTGTTGTCGACGTGCGGCACGACGTAGGTGTCCACACCCCAGCTCAGCGTGAGCTGGTTGCGGGTCGACTCGTCGGTGGTGAAGGCCAGGATCTGCTGGGCCGCGCGGTAGCGGGACAGGCGGCGGGCCGTGTCACCGGACTTGGTGAAGGCGACCAGGGCCTTGCCGCCCAGGAAGTCGGCGATCTCGGCGGCGGCACGGGCCACGGAACCGCCCTGCGTCCGCGGCTTCTTGCCGGGCACGAGCGGCTGCAGGCCCTTGGAGAGCAGCTCCTCCTCGGCCGCCGCGACGATCTTCGACATCGTCTTGACGGTCTCGATCGGGTAGACGCCGACACTGGACTCGGCCGACAGCATGACCGCGTCCGCGCCGTCCAGGATCGCGTTGGCGACGTCGGAGGCCTCGGCGCGCGTGGGGCGCGAGTTGGTGATCATCGACTCCATCATCTGGGTCGCGACGATCACCGGCTTGGCGTTGCGGCGGCACATCTCCACGAGGCGCTTCTGCACCATCGGGACCTTTTCGAGCGGGTACTCGACGGCGAGGTCGCCGCGGGCCACCATCACGGCGTCGAACGCCGCGACGACGCCCTCCATGTTGGCGACGGCCTGCGGCTTCTCCACCTTGGCGATGACGGGGACCCGGCGGCCCTCCTCGTCCATCACCTTGTGGACGTCCTTGATGTCGCCCGCGTCGCGCACGAAGGACAGGGCGACCATGTCGCAGCCCATCTTCAGGGCGAAGCGGAGATCCTCGATGTCCTTCTCGGACAGCGCGGGCACGTTCACGGCCGCGCCGGGCAGGTTGATGCCCTTGTGGTCGGAGATGACGCCGCCCTCGACGACGATCGTCTTCACGCGCGGTCCGTCGACCTCGACGACGCGCAGCTCGACGTTGCCGTCGTTGATCAGGACCTGGTCGCCCTTGGAGACGTCGCCGGGCAGGCCCTTGTAGGTGGTGCCGCAGATCGACTTGTCACCGGGCACGTCCTCGGTGGTGATGGTGAACTCGTCACCCCGCACCAGCTCGACGGGGCCCTCGGCGAAGGTCTCCAGGCGGATCTTCGGGCCCTGCAGGTCGGCGAGGACGCCGACGGCACGGCCGGTCTTCGCGGCGGCCGAGCGGACGCGGTCGTACCGCCCCTGGTGCTCGGCGTGCGTGCCGTGGCTGAAGTTGAAGCGGGCCACGTTCATGCCGGCCTCGATCAGCGAGACGAGCTGATCTTCGGAGTCGACGGCTGGGCCCAGCGTGCAGACGATTTTGGAACGGCGCATGGGGCGATCCTATCGGTTTGTTTCGCTACGGAATATTCCGTCTGGTGGAATCTACAAATGGGCGGAAGTGCGCTCAGTCGTTGCGGTCCCGGCCGATTTCCCGATTCACGCTTATGCCGGGTCACTGACCAGGGCGTAAGTCTGGTTCGCGATCTCCAGTTCCTCGTCCGTGGGGACGACGGCGACGGCCACGCGCGCGTATTCCGGCGATATCAGCCGGGCTTCGTCGGATCGTACGGAATTGAGTTCACCGTCCACCGCGAGACCCAGCTCCTCCAGGCCCGCCACGGCCGCCTCGCGCACCGGCGCCGCGTTCTCGCCGACGCCCGCGGTGAACACGACGGCGTCCACCCGGCCGAGCACGGCGTAATAGGCGCCGATGTACTTCTTCAGGCGGTGGATGTAGATGTCGAAGGCGAGCGCGGCCCGCTCGTCGCCCTCGTCGATCCGCCGCCGGATTTCCCGCATGTCGTTGTCGCCGCAGAGCCCGACGAGGCCGCTCTTCTTGTTCAGCAGGTCGTCGATCTCGTCGATGCCCATTTCGCCCACCCGGACCAGGTGGAAGATGACCGCCGGGTCCATGTCGCCGGAACGGGTGCCCATCACGAGCCCTTCGAGCGGGGTGAGCCCCATGGAGGTGTCCACGCAACGACCGCCCCGCACGGCCGACGCGGAGGCGCCGTTGCCCAGGTGCAGCACGATCACGTTGACGTCCTCGGGGGCCTTGCCGAGCAGCTCGGCGGTGGCGCGCGAGACGTAGGCGTGGGAGGTGCCGTGGAAGCCGTAGCGGCGCACGCGGTGCTGGTCGGCGGTGGCCACGTCCATCGCGTAGCGCGCGGCGGACTCCGGCATCGTCGTGTGGAAGGCGGTGTCGAAGACGGCGACCTGCGGCAGGTCCGGGCGGAGCGCCTGGGCGGTGCGGATGCCGGTGATGTTCGCCGGGTTGTGCAGCGGGGCGACCGGCACCAGGCGCTGGATCTCCTTCAGCACCTCGTCCGTCACCACGGTCGGCTCGGTGAACTTCAGGCCCCCGTGCACCACCCGGTGGCCGATCGCGGCCAGCTCGGGGGAGTCCAGGCCAAGGCCGTCGGCGGACAGCTCCTCGGCGACGGCCCGCAGCGCGGCGTCGTGGTCGGCCATCGGCTCCTCGCGCTCACGGGCCTCCGTGCCGCCACCGGTCAGCGGCGTGTGCTTGAGCCGTGAGCCCGCCTCGCCGATCCGCTCGACCAGACCGACGGCGAGCCGCGAGCGGTCGCGCATGTCGAGCAGCTGGTACTTCACCGACGAGGAGCCGGAGTTGAGGACGAGTACACGGGTCGCGGTCACTGATGCGCGCTTTCTGTCGAGGTCGGGGTCGGGGTCAGCCGGTGGCCGGGAGCTGGGTCCGGGCCTGGGCCTGGGCCTGGATCGCCGTGATGGCGACGGTGTTGACGATGTCCTGGACGAGCGCGCCCCGGGACAGGTCGTTCACCGGCTTGCGCAGGCCCTGGAGGACCGGGCCGACGGCGATGGCGCCGGCCGAGCGCTGCACGGCCTTGTAGGTGTTGTTGCCGGTGTTCAGGTCGGGGAAGATCAGCACGCTGGCCTGGCCCGCGACGTCGGAACCCGGCAGCTTCGTGGCGGCGACCGAGGGCTCCACGGCGGCGTCGTACTGGATCGGCCCCTCCACCTTCAGGTCACCGCGGCCCGCGCGCACCAGCTCGGTGGCCCGGCGCACCTTGTCGACGTCCGCGCCCGAACCCGACGTGCCCGTCGAGTACGAGAGCATCGCGATCCGCGGGTCCACACCGAACTGCTCGGCAGTGGCCGCGGCCTGCACGGCGATGTCGGCCAGCTGCTCCGCGTTCGGGTCGGGGTTCACGGCGCAGTCCCCGTACACGAGCACCTTGTCGGACAGGCACATGAAGAAGACGGACGAGACGATCGAGGCTCCCCCTGGGGCTCCGCCCCGGGAGGTGCCCCCAGGCTTGGTCTTGATGATCTCGAAGGCGGGCCGGATCGTCGCGGCCGTGGAGTGCACCGAGCCGGAGACCATGCCGTCGGCGAGGCCCTCCTCGACCATCAGCGTGCCGAAGTAGTTCACGTCGGCCACCACGTCGTGGGCCAGCTCGACGGTGACGCCCTTGTGGGCGCGCAGCTCGGCGTACTTCGCGGCGAAACGATCCCGCAGCTCGGAGGTCTGCGGGTCGATCAGCTCGGAGTCGGCGAGGTCCACGCCGAGGTCGGCGGCCTTCTTGCGGATCTGCTCGACCGGGCCGAGCAGCGTCAGGTCGCAGACGCCCCGGCGCAGCAGGACGTCGGCGGCGCGCAGCACCCGCTCCTCGCCGCCCTCGGGCAGCACGACGCGACGGCGGTCGGAGCGGGCCCGCTCCAGGAGCTTGTGCTCGAACATCATCGGCGTGAGGCGGTCGCTGCTGGGCGCCGAGACCCGCTTCAGCAGGTCCGCGGTGTCGACGTGGCGCTCGAAGAGGCCGAGGGCGGTCTCCGCCTTGCGGGGCGTCGCCGCGTTCAGCTTGCCCTCGAGGGCGAACAGCTCGCCCGCCGTGGGGAAGGAGCCGCCGGAGACGGCGATGACCGGGGTGCCGGGCGCGAGGCGGTCGGCGAGGGTGAGGATCTCCCGGCCCGGCTGTTCGTCCAGGGTCAGCAGGACGCCCGCGATGGGCGGCGTGCCGGCGCTGTGCGCGGCGAGCGAGCCCACCACGAGGTCGGCGCGGTCGCCGGGGGTGACGACGAGGCAGCCGGGGGTCAGGGCCTTCAGGAACGTCGGCAGCATGGCGCCGCCGAAGACGAAGTCGAGGGCGTCACGGGCGAGCCCGGAGTCGTCGCCGAGCAGGACGCGGCCGCCGAGCGCGTGGGCGATCTGCGCGACCGTCGGCGCCGAGAGCGCGGCCTCGTCGGGAAGGACGTGGCTGGGCACGGGCAGGTCGGCGGCGAGCAGGTCGCGGATCTCGTCGCGGTCGGCGGGGGCGACCCGGTTGGTGATCATCGCGATGATGTCGCAGCCGAGGCTCTCGTACGCGCGGTGGGCGTTGCGCGTCTCGGCGCGCACCGACTCCACGGTCTGCTTCCTGCCGCCGACCACGGGGATCACCGAGGCGCCGAACTCGTTCGCGAGCCGGGCGTTGAGCGCGAGCTCGTCGGGCAGCTGGGTGTCGGCGAAGTCGGTGCCGAGGACGAGCACCACCTCGTACTCCCCGGCCACCGCGTGGAAGCGGTCGACGAGCCGGGAGACGAGTTCGTCGGTGCCCTGCTCGGCCTGGAGCGCGGACGCCTCGTGGTAGTCCATGCCGTACACCGACGCGGCGTCCTGCGAGAGCCGGTAGCGGGCCCGCAGCAGCTCGAAGAGGCGGTCGGGGCCGTCGTGGACGAGGGGGCGGAAGACGCCGACCCGGTCGACCTGGCGCGTCAGGAGCTCCATGACTCCCAGTTCGACGACCTGGCGGCCGTCGCCGCGGTCGATCCCCGTCACGTACACGCTGCGCGTCACGCGTGCTCTCCCCTTCTTCGCTGCCCTCTGGAGGTGCCCGGCCCGCCCGCGGGGCGCCCGGTGCGGACCACCGAGCGAGCTGGACAAATTACCCGATATCGCGGCTGTGCCCTCTTGACAATACCTCTGCGGCTGACTAGGCCGCCTGACGGACGGGTGCCCTGGCGGAAGGGCTCCATCCCTGTCGCACGAACATCCCTCACACACATGTGAGCGGCGTCCCCCCTCCGGCCGTGGAACAATCGGACCGGCTCACAAGTACCAGCAGCGAGCAGGAGACACAGCGCGATGCGTATCGGAATTCTCACCGCGGGCGGCGACTGCCCCGGCCTCAACGCAGTGATCCGGTCGGTCGTGCACCGCGCCGTCACGAACTACGGCGACGAGGTCATCGGCTTCGAGGACGGCTACGCGGGCCTGCTCGACGGACGCTACCGCGCCCTCGACCTGAACGCGGTCAGCGGCATCCTCGCCCGGGGCGGCACGATCCTCGGCTCGTCGCGCCTGGAGCGCGGCCGGTTCCGCGCGGCCTGCGACAACGCCAAGGACCTCATCGAGCGCAGCGGCTTCGACGCGCTCATCCCGATCGGCGGAGAGGGCACGCTCACCGCGGCGCGCATGCTCTCCGACGCGGGCGTGCCGGTGGTCGGCGTCCCGAAGACCATCGACAACGACATCTCCTCCACGGACCGCACCTTCGGCTTCGACACGGCCGTCGGCGTCGCCACGGAGGCCATGGACCGCCTCAAGACCACCGCCGAGTCCCACCAGCGCGTGATGGTCGTCGAGGTCATGGGCCGGCACGCCGGCTGGATCGCCCTGGAGTCCGGCATGGCGGGCGGCGCCCACGGCATCTGCCTGCCCGAGCGGCCCTTCGACCCCGCCGACCTGGTCAAGCTGGTCGAGGAGCGGTTCTCGCGCGGCAAGAAGTTCGCGGTGATCTGCGTGGCCGAGGGCGCGCACCCCCAGGAGGGCACCATGAACTACGGCGTGGGCGCGATCGACCAGTTCGGCCACGAGCGGTTCCAGGGCATCGGCACCGCCCTCGCCTACGAGCTGGAGAGCCGCCTCGGCAAGGAGGCCAAGCCGGTCATCCTCGGCCACGTCCAGCGCGGCGGCACCCCCACCGCGTACGACCGGGTCCTCGCGACGCGCTTCGGCTGGCACGCGGTGGAGGCCGTGCACCGCGGGGAGTACGGCAAGATGACGGCGCTGCGCGGCACGGACATCACGATGGTGCCGCTCGCGGAGGCGGTCACGGAGCTGAAGCGGGTGCCGAAGAACCGGATGGACGAGGCGGAGTCGGTCTTCTAGCCCCAGGCCCGTCCGTCCCCCTGTTCCGTCCGCCCTCCGGGGCCGCGTCCCGTCCGCCTACCAGGACTGCGCCCCGTCCTTCCGGGAGTCTGTCCCGTCCGTCGGGACGAGACCCCAGAAGTGTTCGAGGACGCGCTCCAGATAGTCCCGCCCGGCCTCGCCGGAGGCGTCGGGACCCGGCCCCGAGCCCCAGTTCAGGGTCCGTGCCATGCGCGCCTGGTAGTCCTCGTGCATCTGCCGCAGCGCCTTCTCCACCTGCCGCTTCTCCACGGGCAACAGCTTGGTCACGGGACGCACGTACCCCTGCCAGCGGGTGGTGACGGCGCTGCGCAGCAGTTCGGCCAGCGGCGCGGCCCGCCCGGTGACCTCGACGAAGTCGGGTGCGGCCAGCCGCAGGGCGCGGGCCAGGGCCTGGGACTGCCGTTCGTTGCCGCGCCAGGTGTTGGTCTCCTCCATCCGCAGATACGCCTGGAGTTCGACCCCTGCCTGCCGGGCGACGTCGTCCGGGGCGAGCCCGCGCGCGACCCGGTGCTCCCGCAGGGTGCTCGCGGCGCTCATGAGGTCGCCGGGGGAGCACCAGAGCGTGGCCGCCAGCGCCGTCAGCTCGGCCGCGCTGGGCGCCAGCAGCCCGCGCTCCCAGGAGGCGACGGTGTCGGCGGTGACGTAGGTGAGTCCGTACCCCGCCCGCAGTCCGTAGGCGACGTGCCCGTGGGCCATGCCCAGCGCCTCGCGCAGACGGCGGGCGGCCGGGAAGTCGAAGGGCGGAGTGGGCGGCTGCGGCGGTCGGCTCGATTGCACGGGCACACGGTAAGCGGCGGGAGGGCCGGCGACTACGGTGCGTTCCTACGAGGTTGCGGATTGGTGCGAAGGTACGGGCCCCTCGGCTACCGCTCGAACCCCTTCTCCACCTTCCCGATCTCGGTCCAGGTCCCCTTCTCGCGGCGGTCGAACCACACGGGCCAGTCCCGCGCCGAACGCCTCTTCTCGAAGGAGACCTGGTGGAGGGCGCCGTTCACGGAGACCTTCTGGATCTCGCGGTCCAGGATGTGCCGCAGCGACGCGGCCGACGCGCCGTCGGGGAGCTTCCCGAGGGCGGTCGCCAGGGCCGCCGCGCCGTCGTAGAGCTCCTGGTTGCCGCGGGCGGGGAGGTTGTCGTCGGGCCCGCCGGAGTAGTTGCGCGTACGCAGGACGCCGGCCGGGAGGCCCTTGTCCCGTGCCGCGTCCCTCGCGCGCTCCGCGGAGTCGGCGCAGGGGCCCTCCGGGTCGCTCCGGGTGAGCACAGGGCCGTCGAAGCCGTCCGCCCGCAGCTTCTCCGTCCACTTCCGCGCCGGCTCGCCGAACGGCACCACCAGCGCGTCGGCCCGCGCCGCCTCGACCAGCGCGGGCATCCGCGCCGCCGTGACCTCGTGCGGCTCGCCGTCCAGCGCCCGCGCGGTGACGCCGCCCTCGCGCAGACCCGTCGCGATGCCGTCCGGCCGGTCCGCCCAGAGTCTGTCCTCGACGACGAGCACCCGGCGCGCCCCGGTCTCCGAGCGGAGGTAGCGGGCCATCGCCTCGCCCTGGCGCGCCTCGTCCGCCGGGATCGCGAACGCGCCGTCGGCGTGGGCGTACTCCGCGCACGTGCTGATCTCCGGCAGGAACGCCTCGTCCGTGTCGTGCACCCAGGAGAAGTCGGCCGTGTCGCCGATGACCGCCAGCATGTCCGGGTGCTCGGCCAGCAGTTCGCGGGAGCTGACGTCCGGGTCGGCCGACACCGGGACGAGGCGGAAGCGGTCCCCGGCGCCGGCGCCCAGCGTCTCCTTGAACGCGGACTCGACGGTGCGGCGCTGCTGCGTCGTGAACTGCGCGCGCTCCGACCGCTCGTACGTGCCGTCGCCCTCACCGCCGCCCACGTGGCGGTAGCTGTGGGCGACGCCGATCTCGTGGACGGCCTTCGCCCGCGTGGCCCCGGCCGGGGAGTCCGACGCGCCGTCCGGCGCGGCCAGGGCGCGTATGCCGAGGCCCGCGGGGACGCCGACGGCGAGGATCAGGGCCGCGGGCAGCAGCAGACGCCTGGGGCCGCGCCGGGGCCCGGCTGCCGGGCGGGTGTCCGCCTTCGCGACAGGGGCCGCCGCCGGGAGGCCGGGCACGTCTTCCACGCGCACCGCCGCCGGGCGGGCGCCGGACGGAACGGCGTCCGCGGGCGTGGCGGGGGAGGCCGGCGGGACGGCGTCGGAAGGCTCCGGGGTCTCGTCGAGCGGCGCCGGGCCGTGCCCCGCGTCCGGCGCCGGGTCATGTCCCGCGGTCGCCGCCTCGATCCGCTCCAGGACCGCCGCCGCGTCCGCCGGACGGTCCGCGGGGTCCTTGGCCAGCAGGTCGAGGACCAGGCGCTCCACCGGCCGCGTCACCTCGGGGCGGGCCGCGCTCGGGCGCAGGGGCGCGTCGTGGACGTGGTGGTACATCACGCCTGCCGCGGAGCCCGTGAACGGCGGTCGGCCGACGAGGAGTTCGTACAGCACGCAGCCGAGCGCGTACAGGTCGGTGCGGCCGTCGCCCGGCTCCTGGCGGAACCGCTCCGGCGCGAGGTACGGCACGCTGCCGAACGGCAGCTGCCCCGTCCGCGTGAGCCGCGAGCCGTCCGCCACGCCCTCCAGGAACACCGCGATGCCGAAGTCCACGACCTTCGCCGTGCCGTCCGGCGCGATCATCACGTTGCCCGGCTTGATGTCGCGGTGCACGATGCCCGCCGAGTGCGCTGCCCGCAGGGCGCGGCAGACGTCCGCCGCCCAGCGCAGCGCGTCCGCCACCGGCACGCGCACGTCCTCGCGCAGGACGCGGTCGAGCGAGCGGCCCGGCACCAGGGCCATCACCAGGTACGGGGTGCCGCCGTCCTCACCGTGGTCGTGGACGGCGACGATGTAGGGGCTGTCGAGCGAGGCCGCGGCGCGCGCCTCCTGCCGGAAGCGGGCCAGGAGCTGCCGCTGCTCGTCCTCGTCCGCCGCGTCCGACGGGACGAAGACCTTCACGGCCACCTCGCGGCCGAGGCTCCGGTCCCTGGCCCGCCACACCTGGCCCATGCCGCCCGCGCCGATCGGCGCGAGCAACTCATAGCGCCCGCTCAGCAATCGCCCCCGCACGGCGTTCCCCCTTCGACGCCAGTGATCCTAACGGCGGGCCTCAGCCCTTCACCGCGCCGCCGAGTGCGAAGCCGCCGCCCAGACGGCGCGAGATCAGGACGTACAGGAGGATCACCGGCGTCGAGTAGAGGAGGGAGAACGCGGCGAGCTGGCCGTAGACCACGGTGCCCTTGTTGCCGAAGAAGTCGTTGATGCTGACCGACGCCGGCATCTGCTCCGGGGTGAGCAGGAGCATGAAGGGGACGAAGAAGTTGCCCCACATCATGACGAAGGAGAAGACGGTCACCACCGCCACTCCGGGGCCCATCAGCGGCAGGACGATCCGCAGCAGGGACTGGAAGGACGACGCGCCGTCCGTCCACGCCGCCTCCTCCAGCTCCTTCGGCACGCCGTCCATGAAGTTCTTCATCAGCCAGATGGCGAAGGGGAGCTGGGACGCGGCGAAGAAGAAGATCGTGCCCTGCATGGTGTCGATCAGGTCGACCTGCACGAACAGGGCGTACACCGGCACCATGATCGCCGTGATCGGCAGGCTCGTCGCGAAGAGGATCGTCAGCATGAAGGGGCGGTTGAGGCGGGACCGGTAGCGGGAGAGGGGGTAGGCGGCGAGGGCCGAGCAGACCACCGTGAGCAGGGTGCCGCCGCCGCACAGCAGGAAGCTGTTCAGGAGCGGGGTGAAGGTGATCTCCGGGGTGAGGACCTTGTCGTAGTTGTCCAGGGTCAGGCTGTCCGGGAGCCGTACCCGCAGGTCCGCCTTCGGGTCGACGGAGGACAGGACGACCCAGGCGAGGGGCAGCACGAACGCGGCCGCCACGACGAGGAGGCCCGCGTCGGCCGCGAGGCGGTGCTTCCTGCGGCGCGAGCGCGGGGTGCGCGGAGCCCTGGCGCCGCCGGCGCTCTTGGTGACGGGCACTCAGACCTCCGTACGCAGCAGGCGCATGTAGACGAGGGAGAACAGCGAGCCGACCACGAGGAGGAGCAGGGCCACGGCGGTGCCGTAGCCGATCATGCTCTTCTGGAAGGCCTGCTCGTACATGAACAGCGGCAGCGTCTGGCTGCGGTTGCCGGGGCCGCCGCGCGTCATCACCCAGATCAGGCCGAAGACGGAGAGCGTCTGGAGGGTGTTGAGCATGAGGTTCGTGCCGATCGAGCGGCGGATCATCGGCAGCGTGATGTGCCACATGCGGCGCCAGCCGCCCGCGCCGTCGACCTCCGCGGCCTCGGTGATCTCCTTGGGGATCTCGTTGAGGGCCGCGGAGTAGACCAGCATCGAGAAGGCCGTGCCCCGCCAGACGTTGGCGAACGAGACCGCCAGGATCGGCAGCGTGAACATCCAGTTCTGGGACGGCAGGTGGAGGAAGTCCAGGACCGCGTTCAACGTGCCCTCGCGGCGGAAGAACGCGTACAGGAGGAAGCCCGCGACCACCTCCGGCAGGACCCACGCCGTGATGACGACGGCCCCCGTCACCGTGCGCACCGGCTTCGACGCGCGCCGCATGAGCGAGGCGAGGGCGAGACCGAGGGTGTTCTGGCCGATCAGCGAGGACAGGACGGTGAAGACGAGGGTGAGCCAGACGGCGTTGAGGAACCGCTCGTCGCCGAACGCCTCACGGAAGTTGTCGAATCCGATGAAGCTGGACTCGGCCTGGCCGGTCAACTGGAGGTCGGTGAAGGCGATGTACGCGCAGTAGCCGATCGGCCCGGCCATGAACAGCGCCAGGAGGACGACGGCGGGAGAGACCGGCAGGGCCCTGAGCAGGCCCCGCCGGGCGCGGGGAGCCGAGCGGCGGGCGGGCGGCGGGAGGTCGGGGCCCCGTGGCGTCTTGACGACGCCACCCGGGCCCGCGGGGGGTGCGGTGGTCACGTACGGGCACTCGCTCTCTGGTACCGGCACTCATCGGCATGGGGGCGCGCCCACCGGGCGGCGCGCTGCGGGCCGGGCGGGGTGCTACTTCTCGATGACCTCGCCGTCCGTCGCCGACTCGACCTCCTCGTCGTAGCCGCGCGCCGCGTCCGCCACCGAGGCGTCGCCGGTCGTCACCGACTCCATCGCCTCCTGGATGGCGGTGGAGACCTTCGGGTACGCGGGATACGCCGGCCGGTAGTGGGTCGAGGCGACCAGGTCGGTGAAGAACTCGATGCCGGGCTGCGCCTTCACGTACGAGGGGTCGGCCGCGACGTCCTCGCGGACCGCGATGCCGGAGTTGGCCACGTACCACTTCTTGGCGTTGGCCTTCGTCTGCATCGTCTCGATGAACGTGAAGGCCAGGTCGGGGTTGTCCGCCTTGGAGGGGATCGCCCAGGTCCAGCCGCCGGACATGCTCACCTTGCCGGGGGCCTGGCCGGCTTGCGTCGGCATGTGCGCGAGGCCCAGCTTCTTCGACCACTCGGGCCACTCGTGGCCCGCGCCCTCGCCCCAGTCCTGCGGCAGCCAGGAGCCGTCGAGATTGATGCCGAGCTTGTCCTCGGGCAGCAGTTCACCGCGGACGCGGGTGGGGAAGTTGGGGTCGAGGGCGTCGGAGACGTCGGGGCCGAGCTTCTCCTTGAAGACGGTCTCCACGAAGGCGAGGGAGTCCTTGAAGCCCTTGCTGCCCGTGACCCACTTCTTCGCCTCCGGGTCGTACAGCGGGTCCTCGCCGGTGCCGTACGCCAGCATCTCGAAGCCCTGCATGGACGCGGCCTCGCCGACGGGCTTGCCGGTGTAGACGTTGAGGGGGGTGACTCCGGGGACCTTCTTCTTGATGGTGCGGGCCGCGTCGAGGATCTCGTCCCAGTTCTTCGGCTGCCAGTCCGCGGGGAGCCCCGCCTTCTCGAAGATGGACCTGCTGAACCACAGGCCGCGCGTGTCGGTGCCGTCGGGCACCCCGTACGTCTTCCCGTCCGCGGCCTTCGCCGCCGTCTTGGCCGTGTCGATGAACTGATCCCAGTCCTTCCACTTGGCGAGGTAGGGGTCGAGCGGTTTCAGGTAGCCGCTGGTGATGTCCGAGTTGATGAGGAACGTGTCCTCGTAGACCAGGTCCGGGGCGGTCTTGGGGGAGCGCAGCATCTGCTGGAGCTTGGTGTAGTACTCCGCGTCCGGCGCCTTGATCGGCACCAGTTTGACCTTCTTGCCGGGGTTGGCCTTCTCGAACTGCTTCTTGATGTCCGCGAGATAGGTGTCCATGACCCTGATCTCGTTGTCCGTGGACTGTTTGTACGAGATCTTCACGGTGTCGGGGTCGTCGCCGGAGCCACCGCCGCACGCGGAGAGGGCGCCGGCGGTGAGCAGGGTGGCGGCGGCGAGGAGCAGTGGGCGGTGGGTGGGGCGCACGGGCACGACCTCCTACGGGCCGACGCGGCCGGGTCGCCGCGCGGGACTCTGCCCGGTGAACGTAAGGGCGTGCTCCGAGCAAGGTCAATGCCTGTGCCGCCGCTTGGAGGCGCGCCGGTTCACTCCCCCGAGGGCAGCCAGCGGTACACCAGTTCGGGGCGTCCGACATGGCCGTACTGGGGGCTCCGGGCGGCGCGCGCGGTGTCGACCAGGTGCTCCAGGTAGCGGCGGGCGGTGATGCGGGAGAGCCCCGCCGTCTCGGCCGCAGCGGTGGCCGTCAGGCCCTCGGGAGCGTCGCGCAGGGTGCGGACGACGCGCTCCAGGGTGGGCCCGCTGAGCCCTTTCGGCAGGGCGGCGGGGCCGGGCGCGCGCAGCGTGGCGAGGGCGCGGTCCACCTCGTCCTGGCCGGTGGCCTCGCCCTCGGCGGCGGCCGTGCGGAACTCCGCGTACCGGGTGAGGCGGTCGCGGAGAGTGGCGAAGGTGAAGGGCTTCAGGACGTACTGGACGACGCCGAGCGACACGCCCTCGCGGACCACGGCGAGGTCGCGGGCCGACGTCACCGCGATGACATCCGTGGGGTGCCCGGTGGCGCGCAGCGAACGGGCGAGCTGGAGCCCGTGCCCGTCGGGGAGGTGCAGGTCGAGGAGGATCAGGTCCACCTGGGTGCGTTCGAGGGTGCGGCGGGCCTCGGCCGCGGAGTGGGCGGGCCGCTCGATGGCCTCGAAGCCGGGCACACGGTTGACGTAGAGGACGTGCGCGTCGGCGGCCACGGGGTCGTCCTCGACGACGAGCACGCGGATCACCGCGCACCTCCGCGGGCGCCGCTGCCGCCGGGCTTCGCGGCGGCCTCCGTGCCGGCCCGGCCTCCGGGCCGGTGGGCTCCGGGCTCCGGCCCGGATCTCTCCCCGTCGCCGTCGCGTGCTCCCATCGCTCCGTCTCCCTCCCGGTCTCCGCACCGTTCTCCGTACGGCTCTCCGTCGGTCTCCGCGGCTTCCGCCGCGTCGTCCCGGGGCCCGGCGGCCGGGCGGTGCCGGGCGGGGGTGGGCCCGGCGGGTGTCCGCAGGGTCACCTCGAACTCGGCTCCTCCCTCGGGCGACTCCCGCACCGCCAGGTCGCCGCCGTTCCTCGCCACCGTCTGGCGGACCAGGGCCAGGCCAAGGCCCCGGCCCGTCGCCGCCTTGGTGGACCAGCCGCGTTCGAAGACCGACTCCCGTTCGGCGGGGCGCACCCCGGGGCCCGTGTCGCCGACGCGCAGGAGGAGGCCGCGGCCGTCGGCGCGGGCCGTCACCGTGACGCGGGCCGACGGTGAGCCCTGGGCCGCGTCCACCGCGTTGTCGATGAGGTTGCCGAGGACGGTGACCAGGTCGCGGGCGGAGAGGCCCGCCGGGAGCATGCCGTCGTCGATGCTGCTGTCGTCGGAGACGACGAGTTCGACCCCGCGCTCGTTGGCCTGCGCGGCCTTGCCGAGGAGCAGCGCCGCGAGGACCGGTTCGCTCACCGCGGCCACCACCTGGTCGGTCAGCGCCTGCGCCAGTTCCAGTTCGGCGGTGGCGAAGTCGACGGCCTCGTCGGCGCGGCCCAGCTCGATCAGGGACACCACCGTGTGCAGCCGGTTGGCGGCCTCGTGGGCCTGCGAGCGCAGCGCCCGGGTGAAGCCCCGCTCCGAGTCCAGCTCGCCCGCCAGGGCCTGGAGCTCCGTGTGGTCACGGAGGGTGACCACCGTGCCCCGGCGTTCGCCGCCCGTCACGGGGGAGGTGTTGACGACGACCAGGCGGTCGGCGGTCAGATGCAGCTCGTCCACCCGCGGCTCGGAGGCCAGGAGCGCCCCCGTGAGCGGCACGGGCAGCCCCAGCTCGGCGACGTTGCGCCCGACGGGGTCGCCTCGGACGCCGAGCAGCTCCCGGCCGCCGTCGTTGATGAGGGCGACCCGCCGCTGCCCGTCCAGCATCAGCAGTCCCTCGCGCACCGCGTGCAGCACCGCCTCGTGGTAGTCGTGCATGCGGCTCAGCTCGGTGGCGTTCATGCCGTGGGTGCTGCGCCGCAGCCGGGCGTTGATGACGTACGTGCCGATGCCGCCGATGACGAGCGCCGCCGCCGCGACGCCGAGCAGCGCCAGGAGCTGGCCGCGCGCCTTGGCGGTGATCTCCTCGATGGTGATGCCGGCGCTGACGAGCCCGACGATCCGCCCCTCATCGGTGTCGCCCGCCCTGATCGGCGTGACCACCCGCACGGACGGGCCGAGCGTGCCGGTGTACGTCTCCGAGAACGTCTTCCCGCGCAGCGCGTCCGCCGTGTGGCCGAGGAAGCGCTCGCCGATGCGCCGCTCGTCGGGGTGGGTCCAGCGGATGCCCCGCGGGTCCATGATCGTGACGAAGTCGACGCCGGTGTGCCGCTGCACCCGGGCCGCGTACGGCTGGAGCCGCGCCGACGGGTCGTCGCCGGCGATGGCCTCCCGTACCGAGGGGGAGTCCGCGACCGCGCGGGCCGCCGCGGTGGCCTGGTTGCGCGCGCCCTCCTCGGCCTGGTGCTTGTCGCTCAGATACGTGAAGAGCGCGCACCCCGCGACCACGGCGGTCACCAGCACGATCTGCATGGCGAAGAGCTGGCCCGCCAGGCTGCGCGGAAGGCGGCTGCGGCCGGTCGGACGGGTGCGGGACATGGTGCAAGTCTGCCTCTTCGTACAAGTGATCGTATCGGCGCGGCGGCCCCGCGCGGCCGGCTCTCCGGTGCGGCCGGCGTACGCCCGGGCCCGAGGGGCCGGCGGTGCATCAGTGAACCGAGGGTCGTATAAGTGCGAACTAAATGAACGCAAGCGTGACCGGACACACAGGCCGGGAGATAGTCGCCGGGATCCCCGGGACACCGATGAGACATCGGTGAGGGCATCGCCGAGGTACACCGCCCCAGGACGTGAGCCGCACGCACCGCAGGCGCCACCAGGCACCACCAACGCCGACGTCGTCGTTCAAGGAGGGCCCCCGTGACCAGCACGGCCGACCCGCAGAAGGCACCCGCCGTCAAGCGGGACCGCACGCATTACCTCTACATCGCCGTCATCGGCGCCGTGCTGCTCGGCATCGCCGTCGGCTTCATCTGGCCGGACTTCGCCAAGGAGCTCAAGCCGGTCGGCACCGGCTTCGTGAACCTGATCAAGATGATGATCTCGCCGATCATCTTCTGCACGATCGTGCTCGGCGTCGGTTCGGTCCGCAAGGCCGCCAAGGTCGGCAAGGTCGGCGGGCTCGCGCTCGCCTACTTCATGGCGATGTCCGTCGTCGCGCTCGCCATCGGCCTGCTCGTCGGCAACATCCTGCACCCGGGTTCGGGCATGGACCTCACCGAGTCGGTGAAGGGCGCGGGCCACACGGCCGCCGACGAGGCGAACGAGGGCCTCGTCGACTTCGCGCTCGGCATCATCCCGAAGACGCTCGTCTCCGCCTTCACCGAGGGCGAGGTGCTCCAGACGCTCCTCGTGGCCCTGCTCGTGGGCTTCGCCCTCCAGGCCATGGGCCGCTCCGGCGAGCCCGTCCTGCGCGGCATCGAGCACATCCAGAAGCTGGTCTTCCGCGTACTCGGCATGATCATGTGGGCCGCCCCGATCGGCGCGTTCGGCGCGATGGCCGCCGTCATCGGCGAGACCGGCGTGGACGCCCTGAAGGCGCTCGCCACGATCATGATCGGGTTCTACGTCACCTGCGCGCTGTTCATCCTGGTCGTGCTCGGCACGCTGGTCAGGGTCATCACCGGGGTCAACCTCTTGAAGCTGCTCAAGTACCTGGGCCGTGAGTTCCTGCTGATCCTGTCCACCTCCTCGTCGGAGTCCGCGCTGCCGCGGCTCATCGCGAAGATGGAGCACCTCGGGGTCAGCCGTCCGGTCGTCGGCATCACCGTCCCGACCGGCTACTCGTTCAACCTCGACGGCACCATGATCTACCTGACCATGGCCTCGCTCTTCATCGCCGACGCCATGGGTCAGCCGCTCGGCATCGGCGAGCAGATCTCGCTGCTGCTCTTCATGATGATCGCGTCCAAGGGCGCGGCGGGCGTCTCCGGCTCGGGCATCGCGGTCCTCGCGAGCGGCCTGCAGTCCCACAAGCCCGCCCTCGTCGACGGTGTCGGCCTGATCATCGGCGTCGACCGCTTCATGAGCGAGGCCCGCGCCCTCACCAACTTCGCGGGCAACGCGGTGGCCACGCTGCTGATCGGCACCTGGACCAAGGAGGTCGACAAGGAGCGGGTCGCGGCGGTCCTCGCGGGCGAGCTGCCCTTCGACGAGCGGACGCTGATCGACGACGGACACGGCCCCGAGCCGGTGGCCGCGCAGCGGCCCGCCGCCGCGCCGGAGCCGCGGGGCGAGGGCGGCAAGGAGCCGGCGAAGGTGTAGCCGGCCCCGCATCCCCCGCGGGGCGCCGCCCGCGACGCAGCAGCCGATGTGCTGCCGTGTCGCGGGCGGCGCCCCGCTTTCGGTGTGTCCGGGCTTCGCGTGTGGGGGCTTCGTGTGTCCGGGGTCCGAGTGTCGGGCTTCGGGTGGCCGGGGGCGGGCTAGGTCAGCGCCGTGATGATCTCCCGCACCCGCGCCGCGGGGACGCCCGCCGAGAACAGGGCGGTCGACGCGGCGGCCCGGCCCGCGTCCGCGGGGGGAAGGAGACCGTCGTTGACGGCCTCCATCAGGCCGAAGAGCTGCTGCTCATGGACGTACGCGAGGGCGGCGGGCGGCAGCGACGAGGTGAACGACCCGTCGTCGAGGCCCTGCCGCAGCACGTTCACGCACTGCTCGCGCACCGGGGCGAGGCGCTGCCGGATGCCCTCCATCGCGACGCTGCGCTGCGCGAGGGCGACGAGCAGGCGGTAGCCGTCGGCGATCTCCCAGACGGCGACCATGGAGTGCGCGAGCGACTCGGCCGGGTCGTCCGACCGCGACCGCCCCGAGGCGTGGGCCGCGGCGACGTCCTCCACGGCGCCGTCGATGAGCGCGCCGATCAGCGCCTCCCTGCTGGGGAAGTGGCCGTACACGGTCCTGCGCACGACGCCCGCGGCCCGCGCGATCTGGTCCATCGACGCCTCCGGATCGCGGAGGAGCTCGGCGAGGGCGACCTCCAGGATGCGGCGGCGGTTGGCGTCGGCTCGGCTCATGGCCTCCATTCTGCACGCGGCTCGGGGCGGCCCGTCCCGTACCGATTTTGCACACTGGTGTGCAATGGCGTAACTTGCACAATGGTGTGTATTTGCACAGCGCTGTGCAAGCGCGCGCCGGCTGTGCGAGAACGCGATGGCGGAACGGCCGCGCGACGGCTGCGCAGGCGCGCGACAGACGAAACATCCGCAGGGAACAGGGTCGAAAGGGTGAGGCTTCGGTGGCGCTCGTCATGAAGCAACCGGTCGAGAAGATGGAGCAGCCGTACGGGCGCCGCTGGTGGGCGCTGGGGGTGCTCTGCCTGAGTCTGCTGATCATCGTCATGGCGAACACGGCGCTGACCGTGGCGGCGCCCGACATGACCAAGGACCTCGGCCTCTCCAGCTCCGACCTCCAGTGGGTCATCGACGGCTACACCGTCCCGTACGCGGCGCTGATGCTGCTGCTCGGCGCGATCGGCGACAAGTACAGCCGTCGCGGCGCGCTCGTCCTCGGCCTCGTCGTCTTCGGCGCCGGATCGGTCGCGGGCTCCCTCGTCGACAGCTCCACGGGGGTCATCGCGGCCCGCGCCGTGATGGGCTTCGGCGCGGCGATGATCATGCCCGCCACGCTGTCCCTGCTCGCGGCGACGTTCCCGCGCGCGGAGCGGGCCAAGGCCATCGTTCTGTGGACCGCCACCGCCGGCCTCGCGATCGCGGCGGGCCCGCTGGTCGCGGGCGCGCTCCTGGAGGACCACGGCTGGGCGTCGACCTTCCTGATCAACGTGCCGGTGGCCGTCCTCGCCATCCTCGGCGCCTTCGTGCTCATCCCGCCGTCCAAGGCCGGGCACTCCAACCGGATCGACTACGTCGGCGGCCTGCTCTCCGTCGTCTGGACCGGCGCGCTGATCTACATGATCATCCAGGGCCCGCACTTCGGCTGGGACGCCAAGGCGATCTCGGCGGCGGTCGTCGCGGGCGTCGGCCTGCTGGCCTTCGTCGGCTGGGAGCTGCGCCACCCGCACCCGATCCTGAACGTCCGCCGCTTCCTCGACCGCCGCTTCGCGGGTTCGAACCTGGCGGTGGCGCTGTTCTTCCTCGCGGTCTTCGGCGCGTTCTACTACCTCACGCAGCACCTGCAGTTCGTCCTCGGCTACAACCCGCTGGAGACCGGCACGCGCATGCTGCCGCTCGCGGGCGCGGTCTTCGTCGGCTCGGCGCTGACCGGCTTCCTCACCCCGCGCATCGGCATGAAGATCACCGTGTCGGCGGGCATGGTCGCGGGCACGGTGGCGCTCGCGCTGCTCACGCAGGTGGACGCCGGGTCCACGTACGGGGACTTCGTGGCCCCGCTGATCGTTCTCGGCCTCGCCATCGGCCTGGCGCTCTCGCCCTGCACCGACGCGATCATGGGCGCGTTCCCCGAGTCGGAACTCGGCGTCGGCGGCGCGGTCAACGACACGTCCCTCGAACTCGGCGGCTCGCTCGGCATCGCCATCCTCGGCTCGGTGCTGGCCAGTTCGTACTCCTCGAACCTCGCGGACGCGGCGAAGGCCTCCGGCGCCAAGCTGCCCGACGGCACGCTGGACACCGCGCAGGACTCGGTGGGCGCCGGTTACGCGGTGGCCCAGGGCATCGGCGACCAGGCCCGCGCGACGGCCGAGAAGGCGGCCCACGCCGGCTCGCAGCAGCAGGCGGCCCAACTGAAGGGCCAGGCCGAGCAACTGGCGCAGGGCGCCCACAAGATGGCCGACGCGGTCGGCTCGGCGTTCTCCGACGCCGTCTCCCACACCAGCCTGGTCGGCGCGGCGATCCTCGGCGTCGGCACGGTGCTCGTCGCGGTGCTGCTGCCCCGGAAGGGGCGGGACGAGACGGCTCCGGAGACCTCGGACGAGCCCGCGCCCCGGAAGGCGGCCGAGCCGCAGCCGCAGAGCTGACACCACCGCAGGATCATGACCGACGCCCCGGGTAGCCTCGGGGCGTCGGCGTATGACCAGCGCCGTCGGTGACGGGGACAGCCGAGGGACGGGGAGAGCCATGGCCGCCAAGCCGGTGAAGGCCGCCATCGGGGAGATGTGGATCAACTGCCAGGTCTGCGGCTCGGAGAGGTTCCGCGAACGGGACGTGAAGCTGAACAGCTTCGGCATGGAGTTCATGAAGCTGGCCTGGGCCGACGAGACGGCGACCGGGCTGATCTGCTGGCGGTGCGGCTATGTGCACCTCTTCGTGAACCGCGAGATCAAGCTGTACCGCGCGGACACGTAGCGGGCCGTGGGGCCACCGGCCCAGCGAGGCCGTCCCCGCCCCCGGCCCACCGAAGCACCGCGAGGCATTGCGCGGCGGGCGAGTGCGGTGGCGCTCACGAGTCTTGTCGGTGCGTGGCCCTCGGCGCGAGGACGGTTCCGGTGCCGCTGTCACGGCAGGGCCGGGCATGGTCCGCTGCTGATGTCCCGGGGGGCGGCGGTAGCAGCCCCGCATCGCCCCGCGCTGCGCGCCGTCACGTGTTCTCGCCCCGGACGACATGCGTCACGGGCGCCGACCCCGGTCGACGGCCGCAGGAGAAGTGAGGAGCCGTGGGGCTCTTGGTCGCGCACGGCTCCACTCAGGGCGGCGGCGTCGCTTGCGGCTGGCGACTGGATCTCGCGGGTCGCAGCGAAAGCGGTGGACGCTCGGCTCGCGGGCGTAGCCCGAGCGGCAAGCGGGGCGGCACGGATGGCCGGTGGTGCGGTGGCCGTCATGCCGAAAGCCTGGCCCAGTGGCCCAGTGGCCCAGTGGCCCAGTGGCCCAGTGGCCCAGCGGCGCAGTGGCGCAGTGGCGCAGTGGCGCAGCGGTCGGCGGGCCGAATACCTGTCCGGCGGCGCGGTGCCTGACGTCCCGACAGCCCGCCCGGCCGGAGCGGTGGCCGGCGTGCCGACAGCCTGCCGGACGACGCGGTGCCCTCCGGCCGACACCCCTTCCGGCGGCCCAGCGCGCCGCGAGCCGACAGCCTGCCCGGTCGGCGCAGCGCCGCCGTACCGACGGCCTGCCCCCCGGGGGGGGGCGACGCAGGCCGCCGTGCCAGAAGCCTGTTGACACCACTCCAAGTGAAGTACTACGGTCACACCACTTCAATCGGAGTGTTACGAGGGAGCCCCCATGCGAAAGCTCGTCTACTTCATCGCCGTCAGTGTCGACGGGTTCATCGCCGGGCCGGACGGTTCCGACCCGACCGGCCCCGACGGCTTCTGGCCGGTCGGCCAGGACTACGTCAAGCACCTCGCGGAGACGTACCCGGAGACCCTGCCGGCCCCGGCCAGGGAGGCCCTCGGCGTCACCGCCGAGGGGACGCACTTCGACACGGTCCTGGAGGGACGCAGGACGTACATGATCGGCGTGGACGCCGGGCTGCCCAACGCCTACCCCCACCTGCGGCACCTCGTCTTCAGCCGCACCCTGACCGAGAGCCCCGACCCCGGCGTCGAACTCGTCGCCTCCGACCCGGTCGAGAAGGTGCGGGAGCTCAAGCGCGAGGACGGCAAGGACATCTGGCTCTGCGGCGGCGGCGAGCTGGCCGGGGTGCTGCGGGACGAGATCGACCGTCTCGTCGTCAAGGTCGGGCCGCTGACGCTGGGTTCGGGCACACCCCTGTTCTCACAGAAGACGCCCTTCGAGCCGGTGCGCTACGAGCGCACGGACGTCGTACTCCTCGACAGCGGCACGATCTTCCTCACCTACGACAAGCAGAGCTGACGCACGCCGGCACAATCAGCCCGTCCAGCACACCGGCCCATCACCCGCACCCCAGCACACCCCCGAGCCCCCGCGCCCCGGCACTCCCCATCAAGCCGTGCCGAGCCGGCGGCCCTCGCCCGCCGCCGCGCTCAGCAGGACGCCGGACAGCTCATCGGGCACGGACAGCATCGGCCAGTGCCCGGTGGCCAGTTCGAAGAAGGTCGCCCGTGGGTCCGTGAGGTGCTGCACCATCGGCAGGCCCGACGCCACCAGTGCTTCGAGCGCGGCGATGTCCGCCGTGCCGCCGGTGGTGCAGAAGATCCCCGTCGTCGCCAGCGCGGCGACCTTCTCCGAGATCCGCAGCTTCTGCGTGCACGGGCCCAGCGGCATCGGCGAGGACAGGCGCGCCAGCCGGTCGAGGGCTTCGGGGGAGACGCCCGCGAGGTTCCCGTTCTCCAGCCACTCCGCGCGGGTCGGCGCGGGGATGCGCCAGCCGTCCTCGGCCCGCTCCGGCATGCCGAGCGTCCGCTCGCGGGCCGGCGAGGGCGGCATCAGCTCGCGCACCTGGTCGAGCATGGAGTAGCCGTCCTGTGGCAGCGGCGAGTCCAGGTGGACGAGCCGGGCGATGCGGTCGGGCCGCCGGTCGGCGGCGCCCGCGGACGGATAGATGCCGTAGCAGTAGCCGACGAGGACGACCTCGTCCGCCTCGACGTGGTCGATCGTCTGGACGACGTCCTCGATGTGCGTCTCCAGGTCCACCCCGGGCCCCGCCAAGTGGCGCCGGTCGCCGAGGCCCGTCAACGTCACCGCTTGCGCCTCCGCCCCCGACCCGCGCAGCCGTTCGGCCACGTCACGCCAGAGCCAGCCCCCCGTGTAACCACCCGACACCAGCACGAACGCCGTCATGATTCCTCCTCCTGTGTGAGCCCGGACGTGAGCCCGTACGCGAGCCCAGACCCGAACCCCTCCTCCGCGCGGCCCGGCCCTCCGGACCGCCGCTTGCGCCCGTACGCTAAGAACTCCCTCTGAGGGAGGTTCAAGGCATGAGGGCGGAGGACAGCGGCGCGGGCTTCGGTCCCGACGGCCTGTGGAGCATCGGCCGGCTCGCCGAGGAGGCGGGCGTCACCGTGAAGACCGTCCGCTTCTACTCCGACCAGGGACTGCTGCCCGAGGCCGCACGCAGCGGCGGCGGCCACCGCCGCTACGGGCCCGACGCGCTCGACCGGCTGCGCCTCATCCGGTCCCTGCGCGCCCTGGACCTGCCGGTGGCGGAGGTGGGGCGGGTCCTCGACGGGCGGGACGCGCTGGAGGACGTCGTCGAGGGGCAGTTGCGCGAGGTCGGCACCCGGCTGACCGCGCTGCGCTGGCGCGAGGCCGCGCTCCGGCTGCTGCACGACTGCGCCCCCGAGGAGCGCGCCGAACGGCTGCGCCTGGTCGGCGCCCTCGGCACGCCGCCGAGCACGGCCGCGCTCGCCCGGTTCTGGCGGCGCTGGCTGCCCGCGCGGATGCCGGCCCGCGTGGTCTCCACCGTCGTCGAACAGGCGGTCCCGCGGCTCCCCGACGACCCGAGCCCGGCCCAGGTGCTCGCCTTCGCGCGGCTGCACGCGTTCGTCTCGGGGCCCTGCCCCGGCCTCGGACACCCGGAGCGCGGCCGTGATCAGCCCGAGGTGCACCTGCCGGGCAAGGGGTACCGGCCCGCCGTGCTCTACGAAGGCCTGCCCGAGGCCTTCGAACTCGCGGCGGCGCAGCTCAGGGCGGGGCGCTCGCCCCACGGCGGCGAGGCGCTCGACTGCTTCGTCGCCGTCCACGCCGCCGCCCTGAACGCCCGCGACAGCGCCGACTTCCGCCGCGGCCTGCACCGCATGCTCGCCGCCGAGCCGCGTCTCGACCGCTACTGGCAGCTCACCGCCGAGGTCACCCGCCCCCGGACCGGGCCGCCGGAGCCGACGCCGGGCGCGGCCGACGACTGGCTGCGGGCGGCCCTCAAAGCCGCGGTGTAGCGGAGGGCTGGCCTTGACGCCGACGTCAAGGACTACCGTCGGGCCATGCGAATCGGCGAGCTCGCGGCGCGCGCGGGGACGACCACGCGGACGCTGCGCTACTACGAGTCCCGCGGGCTGCTGCCCGCCCGGCGCACCGGCAACGGCTACCGCACGTACGACGAGGACGACGTGCGGCTCCTCGAACAGATCAGGACCCTGCAGGACTTCGGGTTCGATCTGGAGGAGACGCGGCCCTTCGTGGAGTGTCTGCGCTCCGGTCACCCGGAGGGCGACTCCTGCCCCGCTTCGCTCGCCGTGTACCGCCGCAAGCTCACCGAACTGGACGCGCTGATCGGTGAGTTGAACGCGGTGCGGGAGCAGGTGGGGGCGCAGCTCGTGCGCGCCGAGGCGGCGCTCGAAGGCGGCCCCGAGCCGCGGTGTGAACTGACGGGATGAGGAGAGTGGCGGCAGTGAGGGCAGCAGGCGTGGCCGAGGTGACGGACGCGGATTTCGAGGCGGAGGTGCTGCGGGAGGCAGACCGCCCGGTGCTGGTGGAGTTCACGGCGGACTGGTGCGGGCCGTGCCGGCAGCTGGCGCCGGTGCTCAGTGAGCTGGCGCGCGAGGAGGCGGACCGGATCAAGATCCTCCAGCTGGACGTGGACCGGAGCCCGGAGGCCGCGATCGCCTACCGGGTGCTCTCGGCGCCGACCATGATCGTGTTCCGGAAGGGTGAGCCCGTGAAGCAGATGGTGGGCGCGCGGGCCAAGCGGAAGCTGCTCGCCGACCTGGCCGACGTGCTCTGAGAACCACCGCCGTGCACGGGGAGGCGGGACAGCGCACGACGCGCGGCAGCACACGGGAAACGCGAGAACACCCCGGACGAATTGACGTCCGGGGTGTTTCCCTGCGTATAGTGGATTCTTTCGCGAAGCTCTGCCTATTTGCCCGATCGATGAACTGTCGATTCAGGCGTGGCGACCTCAGCGGAATATCTATAAGAGCACTGTAACGGGCAAGGGGCTGAATTGTCAAGCGAGGAATTGCGGGAAGAGCAGCAATTCGTCTCCGGTCTTTACGCGCGCCTGGACGCGCTGCGCGAGGAGGCCGAGGCCGCGGTGCGGACGTCGTTGGCGCAGGTCGGAACCGGATACCAGGCGCGCCTTGAGCGGGACGTCTCGGTGGCGGAGCAGTCCGGGCTGCTCGCCGCCTTCGACTCGGGGGAGAACGGGCTCTGCTTCGGCAGACTCGAATTCCGCGACGGCCGCGACCACCACATCGGGCGTATCGGAATTCGCGCGTCGGACACCGAGCGCACCCCGCTGGTGATCGACTGGCGCGCCGATGTCGCGCGCCCCTTCTATCTCGCGACCGGCCATACGCCGATGGGCCTGCGCAGACGCAGGCACATCACCACCGAGGGCCGCGAGGTCACCGCCCTGCACGACGAGATCCTGGATCTCGGCGACACCCGCCGCACCGGACACGAGGGCGCCGACGCCGACGAGGTGCTGCTCGCCGCGCTCGACTCGGCGCGCACCGGCCGTATGCACGACATCGTGCAGACCATCCAGGCCGAGCAGGACCGCGTCATCCGCGCCCCGCACCGCGGCGTCATGGTCGTCGAGGGCGGCCCCGGCACCGGCAAGACCGTCGTGGCGCTGCACCGCGCCGCCTACCTGCTCTACGCGCACCGCGAGCTCCTCGCCAAGCGCGCGGTCCTGATCGTCGGCCCGAACCCCGCCTTCCTCAGCTACATCAGCGAGGTGCTGCCCGCGCTCGGCGAGACCGGGGTGCTGCTCTCCACGGTCGGCGAGCTGTTCCCCGGCGTCACGGCGACCGGCGCCGACAGCCCGGCGGCGGCCGAGGTGAAGGGCCGCGCGGAGATGGCGGACGTCCTCGCCGCGGCGGTCCGCGACCGGCAGCGGACCCCCGAACCGGGCGAACCGAGGGTCATCGAGCACGACGACGGCGACCTGATCCTGGACTGGACGATCGCCGACGCGGCGCGCGAGGCGGCCCGCGCGGCCGACGTCCCGCACAACCTCGGCCGCCCCTACTTCGCCTTCCACGTCATCGACGCGCTCACCGCTCAGCTCGCCGACCGCATCGGCGCCGACCCCTACGGCGGCCCCAACTTCCTCGGCCCCGACGACATCGCCCAGCTCGGCAAGGGCGTCGCGGCCAGCGGGGAGGTCCGCGCGGCGATCGAGGAGCTGTGGCCGACGCTGACCCCGCAGGGCTTCGTCACCGACTACCTGGAGGAGCCGACGGGCCTCGGCGAGGCCGACGCGGCGGCGATCCGACGCCCGCGCGGCGCGGCCTGGACGCCCGCCGACGTCCCGCTGCTCGACGAGGCCGCCGAGCTGCTCGGGCACGACGACAGCGCCGAGCGGGCGCTCGCCGAGGCCCACCGGGCGGAACAGATCGCGTACGCGCAGGGCGTCCTCGACGTCTCCCGGGCCTCGCGGACGTACGAGTTCGAGGACAAGGACGAGGACGACGCCGAGGTCCTCCTCGCGCACAACATCATCGACGCCGAGCGGATGGCCGAGCGGCAGGAGGAGGCCGACCACCGCAGCGCCGCCGAGCGCGCGGCGGCCGACCGCACCTGGGCGTTCGGCCACATCATCGTCGACGAGGCGCAGGAGCTCTCCGCCATGGCGTGGCGACTGCTCATGCGGCGCAGCCCGACCCGTTCGATGACGCTGGTCGGCGACCCGGCGCAGACCGCGGAGGCCGGCGGCTGCGGCTCCTGGGAGACGATCCTCGCGCCGTACGTCGAGGACCGCTGGGAGTACACCCGGCTCGGCGTCAACTACCGCACGCCCGTGGAGATCATGGACGTGGCGGCGGAGGTGCCGCGTGTGGCGCGGCCGGACTTCCGGCCGCCCAGCTCCGTGCGGTCCACGGGGATACGCCCCTGGGCGCGCCGCGCGGACGACCTCGCCGCCGCCGTGGCCGAAGCGGTGGCCGCCGAGGCGGCGGACGAGGGCCGCCTCGCGGTGATCGCGCCCCGCGAGCTCCACCCGGAGCTCGCCGCACAGCTCCCCGGAGTGACGGCCGGGGAGGCCTTGGACCTGACGCGGCCGGTCGTGCTGATCGATCCGCGTCAGGCGAAGGGCCTGGAGTTCGACACGGTCCTGGTCGTCGAGCCCGCCCGCTACGGCACGAGCGACCTCTACGTGGCCCTGACCCGGGCCACGCAGCGCCTCGGCGTGCTGTACGCCGAGGAGCTGCCGGTCGCGCTCAAGCGGCTCGCGTAGCCCGGAGCCCGCGCTCTCAGACCGGCCTGAGCCACACCGTGGCCAGCGGCGGCAGGGTCAGGCGCAGGGACGCGGGACGGCCGTGCGACGCCACCGGCTCCGGCTTCAGCGGGTCGGGGCTGGTGACGTCGCCGCCGCCGTAGCGGGCCTCGTCGGTGTTCAGGACCTCCTGCCAGGCCCCGAACCCGTCCGGCACCCCGAGCCGGTAGGCGTGCCGCACCACCGGGGCGAAGTGGGAGACGGCGAGCAGCGGCTCGTCCGCCTCGTCGTAGCGGAGGAAGGCGAGGACGTTGTCCTCGGCGGCGTCGCCCTCCACCCAGGCGAAGCCGCCGGGGTCCGTGTCGCGCTGCCACAGGGCGCCCTCACGCCGGTACACCGTGTTCAGATCGCGTACGAGGTCCCGTACGCCCCGGTGGTCGGGCTCGGCGCCGTACGCCGGGTCGAGCAGCCACCAGTCGGGGCCGTGGTTCTCCGACCACTCCGCGCCCTGGGCGAACTCCTGGCCCATGAACAGGAGCTGCTTGCCGGGGTGGGCCCACATGTAGCCGAGGTAGGCGCGGTGGCCCGCGCGCTGCTGCCACCAGTCGCCCGGCATCTTGGAGACCAGTGACCGCTTGCCGTGCACGACCTCGTCGTGCGAGATCGGCAGGACGTAGTTCTCGCTGTAGGCGTACACCATCGAGAACGTCATCTCGTTGTGGTGGTACTTGCGGTGCACCGGCTCCTTCGCCATGTAGCCGAGGGAGTCGTGCATCCACCCCATGTTCCACTTCAGGCCGAAACCGAGCCCGCCGCGTGCCGGACTGTTCGGGGCGCCGGGACCCAGGTGGTGGGTGGCCCGGGTCACGCCGTCCCAGGCGGTGGACTCCTCGGCGATCGTGACGACGCCGGGGCAGCGGCGGTAGACGGTGGCGTTCATCTCCTGGAGGAAGGCGACCGCGTCGAGGTTCTCCCGGCCGCCGTGCTCGTTGGGGGTCCACTGCCCTTCCTCGCGGGAGTAGTCGAGGTAGAGCATCGAGGCGACCGCGTCGACGCGCAGGCCGTCGATGTGGAACTCCTCGCACCAGTAACTCGCGTTCGCCACGAGGAAGTTGCGCACCTCGTTGCGGCCGTAGTCGAACTCCAGGGTGCCCCAGTCGGGGTGCGCCGCCCGCGCCGGGTCCTCGTGCTCGTACAGGGGCCGCCCGTCGAACTCGGCGAGGGCCCAGTCGTCGCGCGGGAAGTGCGCGGGCACCCAGTCCATCAGGACGCCGATCCCGGCGCGGTGCAGCGCGTCGACGAGGTGCTTGAAGTCGTCGGGGGTGCCGAGGCGGGCCGTGGGCGCGTAGAACCCGGTGACCTGGTAGCCCCAGGAGCCGCCGAAGGGGTGCTCGGCGACGGGCATCAGCTCGACGTGCGTGAACCCCAGGTCGGACACGTAGGCGGGGAGCTGCTCGGCGAGCTGCCGGTAGGTGAGGCCGGGCCGCCAGGAGGCGAGGTGCACCTCGTAGACGGAGAACGGCGCCTCGTGGGCCGGCCGTTCGGCGCGGCGCGCCAGCCAGTCCTGGTCGTGCCACTCGTGGTGCGACTCGTACACGACCGAGGAGTTCGCGGGCGGCGTCTCCGTGCGGCGGGCCAGCGGGTCGGCGCGCAGCGTCTTGGAGCCGTCGGGACGGGTGATCTCGAACTTGTACAGCTCGCCCTCGCCGACGGACGGCGCGAACAGCTCCCAGACCCCGCTGCCGCCGAGCGACCGCATCGGGAAACCGGTGCCGTCCCAGTAGTTGAAGCCGCCGACGACCCGCACCCCGCAGGCGTTCGGCGCCCACACGGTGAAGCGGGTGCCGGCCGCGCCCTGGTGCACCATCGGGCGCGCCCCGAGCGCGTCCCACAGCCGTTCGTGCCGTCCCTCGCCGATCAGATGCAGGTCGAACTCGCCGAGCGAGGGCAGGAAGCGGTACGCGTCGTGGGTGACGTGCTCGGCGTCCTCGTAGGTGATGTGCAGCCGGTAGTCGTCGGGCGCGGCAGGCAGCGGGAGCACCGCGGAGAAGAACCCCTCGCCGTCGTCGCGCAGCTCGGCCCTGAGATCGTCGGCGACCACCCGGACGGCCTTGGCGTAGGGCCGCAGGGCGCGGAAGGCGATGCCACCGGCGACGGGGTGCGCGCCGAGCACGCCGTGCGGATCGTGGTGGGTGCCGTCGAGCAGGCGTACGCGGTCCTCGTGCGGGACGGGCGAGGCGGCGACGGGCGCGGGACCCGCGACGGGGACGGACTCGGCCCTGGCGGCGGGCACGGAGCGCGTCCGGGCCGGGGGCACGCTCTCCGTGCGGGCGGCGGGCACCGGCTTCGCGGGCCGCCCGGCCGCGGCCTTCTTCACGGGCTTGGCGGCCTTCGGGGGCTTCGCCGGCTCGGCGCTCCGCACGGCCTTGGCGGGCGTCGCCTTCTTGGCGGCGGCCCCGACGGCCTTGGCGGCCCCGGCGGCCGGGGTGGCCTTCGCGCGCTTCCCGGGCTCGGGGGCGTCCGCGGGCTCGGCGGCCCTCGCGCCCGCCGCATCGGGGCTCGCCCCGCCCGGCGCCGGTGCGCCCTCGTGGGCCTGCGGTTCTTCGGGGGGCCTGGGGCCGGACGGCCGCGCGGCGGTCTCGTCGGACGGTTTGCGGGGACGGCGGGTCACTGGAGGAGCCTCCTGGGAAGGAGCGGTCAAAGGGCGTCGTCGGCGGAACCGGTCCCGGCGAGGCGGCGGGCGGCGGCCAGCGGGACCCGGAGCCAGCCGGGGCGGTGGCGGGCCTCGTAGAGAACTTCGTAGACCGCCTTGTCGGTCTCGTGGGCCCGCAGGAGCACGGGGTCGGTGCGCGGGTCGCGGCCCGAGACGTCGGCGTAGCCCACGCAGAACGCGGCCCGGCAGTCGGTGGCCCACGCGGGGGCCCAGGGTTCGGTGGAGCAGGCCGCGTAGTCGAAGGAGCGCAGCATGCCCGCGATGTCACGGGCCGTGGGCTGCGGGAGCCTGCGCTCGGCGAGCGGGCGTGCGGGCTCGCCCTCGAAGTCTATGAGCGACCAGCCGCCTTCGGGGGAGCGCAGGCACTGCCCCAGGTGCAGGTCGCCGTGGACACGCTGGGCGGTCCACGACTGGCCCTCGCCACCCAGGTCGGCCAGCGCCTCGAAGGCGGTGAGCAGCCCCGGGGCATACGGCCGCAGCGCGGGCACCGCCCGGGCGGTGGCGTCGAGGCGGTCCGCCATGGCGTCGGCCAGCTGTTCCACCTGGGCCCGGCCCAGGGTGACGGTGGGCAGCGCGGCGGCGAGTGCCGCGTGCACCTCGGCGGTGGCGCGGCCGAGCGCCCGTGCCTCGTCGGTGAAGGACTCACCCTTGGCGAGCATGCGCAGGGCCAGCTCCCAGCCGTCCTCGGCGGCGGCGAGATAGGGCTGGAGCACACCGAGCCCGCACTCCTCGTCCGCCGTGCCGGGGCCGGCGCCGAGGTCGGCGAAGAACCAGGCGGCGGGCGCGGGCACCCGCGCGCAGCCCTGCCGGGCGAGGTGGAGCGGGAGCTCCAGGTCGGGGTTGGTGCCGGGCACGACACGGCGGTACAGCTTCAGGATAAACGTATCTCCGTATATCACCGAGGAGTTGGACTGCTCGGCCCTGAGCGGGCGGGGCGCGAGGCCGCTGGGTATCTCCACGTCCATGTCGCGCTCGAAGCGGAGCGGTCCGTGCCGCCCCGGCATCCGCAGCCGTTCGAGGAGCAGCGCCGCGAGCCGGGGGTCGTGCAGCGCCTCGTACACCGTGTGTCCGGCGAGCGGTCCCTCGGTGACGTGGCCGATGAAGGCGCCGGCGAGCTGGGGCGGCAGGGGGCGGCGTACGCCGATGAGCAACTGGTAGCAGTCGCCGGGCCCCCCGGCCGACGCGCCCTCGGGGCCGGGGTCCTGCCCGGAGCCGGGCGGCTGGTGGACCCGCAGGAGCAGGTGCAGCAGGCCCGTCGGGGAACTGCGCGGGAGGAGTTCCGTCACCGCCACCGGCTCGAAGCCGCTGATGGGGCGGCCCTTCCCGGCGAACCAGCGCTGCCGCGGCAGCCACTCGCGCAGGAGCGGGTCGAGCGAGGCGAGCAGCGCGGTGGCGTGGGCGTTGGGGCGGGTGGCGGCTTCCGACATGACGTCGCGTCCTTCCGCGTGGCGGACAGGTCAGTGTGCGGGGGTGCCGGTCTGCGTTGGGTGCCCGGGGCGGGGCGGGGGAAACCGCCCCCGCGCGGGCCTCGCGCGGCCGGAGCCTACGCCGGTTCCTGGCGCAGCCGGAACCAGTAGAAGCCGTGCCCCGCGAGGGTCAGGAGGTACGGCAGGTCGCCGATGGCCGGGAAGCGCACCCCGCCGATCAGCTCGACGGGATGGCGTCCGTTGAAGGCTTGGAGATCCAGTTCGGTGGGCTGGGCGAACCGCGAGAAGTTGTGCACGCACAGCACGAGGTCGTCCCCTTCCTCCTCCGTCGGCGGCGCTTCCCTGAGAAAGGCGAGGACGGCGGGGTTGGAGGAGGGGAGTTCGGTGTAGGTGCCCAGGCCGAAGGCGGGGTTCTGTTTGCGGATCTCGATCATCCTGCGGGTCCAGTGCAGGAGCGAGGAGGGCGAGGACATGGAGGCCTCGACGTTGGTGACCTGGTAGCCGTAGACCGGGTCCATGATCGTGGGGAGGTAGAGGCGGCCGGGGTCGCAGGAGGAGAAGCCCGCGTTGCGGTCGGGGGTCCACTGCATCGGGGTGCGGACCGCGTCGCGGTCGCCGAGCCAGATGTTGTCGCCCATGCCGATCTCGTCGCCGTAGTAGAGGATCGGCGAGCCCGGCAGGGACAGCAGCAGGGCGGTGAAGAGTTCGATCTGGTTGCGGTCGTTGTCCAGGAGGGTGGCGAGGCGGCGGCGGATGCCGATGTTGGCGCGCATGCGCGGGTCCTTGGCGTACTCCGCGTACATGTAGTCGCGCTCCTCGTCGGTGACCATCTCCAGGGTCAGCTCGTCGTGGTTGCGCAGGAAGATGCCCCACTGGCAGCCCGCCGGGATCGCCGGCGTCTTCGCCAGGATCTCGGAGACGGGGTAGCGGGACTCACGCCGCACCGCCATGAAGATGCGCGGCATGACGGGGAAGTGGAACGCCATGTGGCACTCGTCCCCGCCCTTCTCGTAGTCCCCGAAGTAGTCGACCACGTCCTCGGGCCACTGGTTGGCCTCGGCGAGCAGGACGGTGTCGGGGTAGTGGGCGTCGATCTCCGCGCGCACCCGCTTGAGGAGGTCGTGGGTGCGGGGGAGGTTCTCGCAGTTGGTGCCCTCTTCGGCGTAGAGGTAGGGGACGGCGTCGAGTCGGAAGCCGTCGATGCCGAGGTCGAGCCAGAAGCGCAGGGCGGAGATGATCTCTTCCTGGACGGCCGGGTTCTCGTAGTTGAGGTCGGGCTGGTGGGAGAAGAAGCGGTGCCAGTAGTACTGCTTGCGGACCGGGTCGAAGGTCCAGTTGGAGGCCTCGGTGTCGACGAAGATGATGCGGGCGTCGCCGTACTGCTTGTCGTCGTCGGCCCAGACGTAGTAGTCGCCGTAGGGTCCTTCGGGGTCGGTGCGCGAGGCCTGGAACCACGGGTGCTGATCGCTGGTGTGGTTCATGACGAAGTCGATGATGACGCGCATCCCGCGCTGGTGGGCGCTGTCGACGAACTCCACGAAGTCCGCCAGGTCACCGAACTCCGGCAGCACCGCCGTGTAGTCGGAGACGTCGTAACCGCCGTCGCGTAAGGGGGACTTGAAGAAGGGCGGCAGCCAGAGGCAGTCCACGCCGAGCCACTGGAGGTAGTCGAGCTTGGCGGTGATGCCCTTCAGGTCCCCGATGCCGTCGCCGTTGCTGTCCTGGAAGGA
>NZ_QEXM01000028.1 GCF_004127445.1 Streptomyces alfalfae | reverse complement strand
CGGCGGCCACGGATCTTGACCTGGTGGTCGCGGCGCTCGATGAACTCCAGCTGTCCGTCGGGGCGCTGCACCACGCGGTCGCCCGTGCGGTACATCCGCTTGCCCGCCCCGGCGAACGGGTCCGCCATGAACGTGCCCGCTGTCCGCACGGGGTCGTCCAGATACCCGCGGCCGACGCCCGCGCCGCCCACGTACAGCTCGCCGGGGACGCCGACCGGCACCGGCCGCAGCTCGTCGCTGAGCACGTACAGCCGCGTGTTGCGCACCGCGCCGCCGATCGGGACACGCCCGCTCGGCTGACGGTCACCGGCACGGATCACCGCGTGGGTGACGTCGTCCGAGCACTCGGTGGGGCCGTAGGCGTTGATCAGCGGCACCCCCGGGAAACGCGCGAACCAGCGCTCGCACAGATCCACCGGCAGCGCCTCGCCCGTCACCATCAGCCGGCGCAGGGCAGGCAGTTCAGGGGCGACGCCCTCCAGGTCCCAGGCGTCGAGGGCCGCGCGGAGCAGCGAGGGCACGACTTCGAGCACCTCGACGCGCTCGTCCCGTACGGCGCCGAACAGCGCCGTCGGGTCGGCGGCCATCTCCACGCCGGAGACCCGCACCCGGCCGCCGACCACCAGCGGGGCCAGCATCTGCCAGACCGAGACGTCGAAGGTCAGCGGCGCGTTCTGCACCACCGTCTCCCCCGCCTTGAGGTCCAGGTCGCCGACCTTCGCCCACAGGTGGTTGAGCATCCCGGCCCGGTGCACCATCGCGCCCTTCGGGCGGCCCGTGGACCCGGACGTGTACATCACGTACGCCAGGTCGAGACCGCCGCCCCGGCAGGGCGGCAGGGTGTCGGCGGGCGTGAGCGCCTCCGCGAGGGACAGCACGGTGACGGGCGTGCCGGCCGCCAGCTCCCGGGCGCGGGCCTCGTGGCCGGGGCCCGCGAGGAGGAACCGGGCCCCGCTGTCCCGCAGCAGGCCCGCGTTGCGCGCGTCGGGGGCCGCCGGGTCGAGCGGCAGCCAGGCCGCGCCCGCGCCGAGCACGCCGAGGATGCCGCCGACGAAGGGCGCACCGGGGTCGCAGAGCATCGCCGCGACCGTGCCCGTCTCGGCCCCGGCCCCGGTCAGGGCGGTGCTGAGGCCTCCGGCGAGCGCCACGAGCCGCCCGTAGGCGACGGACCCCTCCGGGTCGGTGACCGCGGTCTCGTCCGGAATGCGCGCGGCGACGGACCGCACCCGCTCCACGACGCCGACGCTCTCCTCCACCAGCGCCGGGTCCCACTCGCCGAGCAGCCCGTCCCGCGCGTCGGGAAGGACCACGTCGACGCGGGCCAGCGGCAGTTCGGGGGTGTCGGCGACCGTGCGCAGGAGCTGGATGAACCGGGCGGCGAGCTGTTCCACGTCGGCGCGGCCGAACAGGTCGGGGGCGTAGTCCAGGCGCAGGCTCAGGCTGTCGCCCGGGTACACGGCCATGGACAGCGGGTGGTGCCTGGCGTCCTTGGCCTCGGCGCGCACGACCCGCACGCCGGAGGCGCCGCTGTCCATGCCGTCGGCGTCCAGCGGGAAGTTCTCGAAGAGCAGGACGGTGTCGAAGACCTCGCCGCCGAGCCCGGCCGCCTTCAGGATCTCGGCGAGGCCGAGGTGCTCGTGCGCCAGCAGCTCGGTCTGCTGCTCCTGGAGGGCGGTGAGGAGCTGCGCCAGTGTCGCGTCCGGGGCCAGGCGGGCCCGCACGGGCACGGTGTTCAGGAACATGCCGACCATCGACTCGACGCCGGGCACCTCGGCGGGCCGCCCGGAGGTGACCGCCCCGAACACCACGTCCCGGCGTCCGGTGAGCCGGCCGAGGAGCACGGCCCAGCAGCCCTGCACGACGGTGTTCAGGGTGAGGCCCCGGCCGCGCGCCCAGGCGGCCAGTTCCGCGGTGAGGGCGCGCGGGACCTCCAGGTGCACGGAGTCCGGCAGGGCGGGGACGCGGTGCGGGTCGGCGGCGGTCAGGAGCGTGGGCTCCTCGACCCCGGCGAGCGCGCCGCGCCAGGCGGCGCGGGCGGCGTCGCGGTCCTGGCCCGCGAGCCAGGCGAGGTGGTCGCGGTAGGGGGCGACGTCCGGGAGGGCGGCGCTCGCGCCGTCCGCGCAGAGCGTGAACAGCTCGCGGACGAGCAGCGGCATCGACCAGCCGTCGACGAGGACGTGGTGGCTCGTCCAGATGAAGCGGTACTCCCCCTCGGCCATCTTGACCAGGGTGAACCGCAGCAGCGGGGGGCTCGTCAGGTCGAAGCGGCGGGTGCGCTCCTCCTCGGTGAGCCGCGCGAGGGCGGCGGCGCGCCCGGCCTCCGGCAGCGTGGTCAGGTCGGCCTCGCACCAGGGCAGGTCGACGGTGTCGGGGACGAGCTGCACGGGCTCGCCCGACTCCCTGGCCCGGAAGCAGGCGCGCAGGTTCGGGTGGCGGCGCAGGAGCTCCGTGCCGGCGGCGCGCAGGGCCCCGGGGTCGACGTCGCCTTCGAGGTCGGTGACGATCTGGAGGGTGTACACGTCGACGGCGTCGGCGTCCTCCGCTGCCCCGGCCGCTTCCGCCAGTTCGGCGTGGAAGAGCATGCCCTGCTGGAGCGGGGTCAGGGGCAGCACGTCGGTGAGGCGGGCGGCCGGTGACAGCTCCGCGAGCTCACGCTCGTACGTCTCGATCTCCGGCTGCTCCACCGCGACCAGCGGCAGGTCCGAGGGCGTCAGGCCGCCGGCGTCCGTGGCGTGCGCGGCGAGGACCTCAAGGGCCCGGAACCAGGTGTGCGCCACGTCGGCGGCGTCCTCGGCGGAGACCGACTCGCCCGCCCACGTCCAGTTGGCGATCAGGTGCGGCCCGTCGGCGCGGTCCTCGGTCGCCGGGGTGACGTCGAGGAGGTGGGGCAGCGGCATGCCGGGGTGCGCGCCGGTGCCGACGACGCCGTCACCGCCGGCGGGCTCCCACAGGGCCGCGTTCCGCGTGTCGAAGCGGCCCATGTAGTTGAAGCCGATCTGCGGCCTGTCGTACGCGGCCAGGGTGCGGGCGGCGTGCGGGTTGAGGTAGCGGAGCAGGCCGAAGCCGAGGCCCCGGTCGGGCAGTTCGCGCAGGCACTCCTTGACGCGCTTGAGGGCGGTCGCGAGGGCGGGGCCGCCGGCCCACACCTCGTCCCAGTCGAGCGTGCCGGGGTCGAGCCGCACGGGGAAGGCGCTGGTGAACCAGCCGACGGTGCGGGACAGGTCCAGGTCGTCGGCGAGCTGCTCGCGGCCGTGGCCCTCCAGCTCGATGAGGGTCTGTTCGTAGTGGGCGTGGCCGTGGCGCCTGCGCCAGTCGGCGACGGCGAGCGCGAGGCCGGTCAGCAGCACGTCGTTGACCTCGGCGCGGAAGGCCGCGGGCACGTCGGTGAGGAGCGGGGCCGTGATGTGCGGCGGCAGTTCCAGGCGCAGGGTGCGCAGGGTGCCGTACACGTCCTTTGCCGGGTCGAGCCTGCGGGTGCCGACCAGTGGGTCGGGGCCGGTGAGGGTGCGCTGCCACAGGGCGAGTTCGGGGCCGCGCACCTCGGTGCGCGCCTGCTCGGTGAGCAGCCGGGACCAGGCGCGGTAGGAGGTGCCGACGGGTTCGGGGGTGCGGCCCGCGCAGGCGTCGGCGAGGTCGGGCAGCAGGATGCGCCAGGAGACGCCGTCGACGACGAGGTGGTGGGCGGCGATGACGAGGCGGTCGGTGTCGTCGGCGGTCCCGGTGCGCAGCAGCACCGCCTGGATCATGACGCCGGCGGCGGGGTCGAGCCGGGCGCGGGCGGCGGCGGCCTGGCGTTCGGCGAAGCCGGGCAGATCCTTGACGGCCGACGCGTCGGCCTCGGTGACCAGCTCGGCGTCCGCGACGGACCCCTTCGGCAGTACGTCGAGCTGCCAGAGGCCGGGCGCCGGCTCGTGGGCGCGCAGGCGCAGGGCGTCGTGGTGGTCGACGAGGGTGTGCAGCGCGGCGTCGAGCCGGGCGGCGTCCAGGCCCGCGGGGACGCGGACGACGACGTGCTGGCTGTACTTGACCACGGGGCCGCTGAGGGTGCGGGTGTCCTCGTGGAGCTGGGCGGCGATCGGCGTGAGGTCGACGACGCCGGTGCCGTCGTCCCGCGTGGTCCGCGCGGCAGTGTCCGCCTCGGTGGCGACGGCGGCGAGCGCGGCGACGGTCTTGCGGGTGAAGACGTCGCGGGTGGTGAGGGCGAGTCCGGCCTTGCGGGCGCGGCTGACGACCTGGATGGAGCGGATGCTGTCGCCGCCGAGGACGAAGAAGTCCTCGTCGACGCCGACGTCGGCGATGCCCAGCACGTCGCTGAAGATGCCGGTCAGGAGGCGCTCACGCTCGTCACGCGGGCCGCGCCGGGTGCTCGCCTGGTCGGTCTCGGCGGGCAGGGGCAGGGCCTTGCGGTCCAGCTTGCCGTTGGCCGTCAGCGGCATCGCGTCCAGGACCAGCCAGGTCGAGGGGACCATGTACTCGGGGAGCAGGCCCGCGAGTTCGGTGCGGACGCGGGAGGCGTCGACGTGCTCGCCGGTGAGGTAGGCGACCAGGCGCGGGTTGCCGGAGGCGTCGGGGAGCACGGCCACGGCGGCGTCGGCCACGGAGTCGAGCGAGCGGACGACGGTCTCGATCTCGCCGGTCTCGACACGGCGGCCACGGATCTTGACCTGGTGGTCGCGGCGCTCGATGAACTCCAGCTGTCCGTCGGGGCGCTGCACCACGCGGTCGCCCGTGCGGTACATCCGCTTGCCCGCCCCGGCGAACGGGTCCGCCATGAACGTGCCCGCTGTCCGCACGGGGTCGTCCAGATACCCGCGGCCGACGCCCGCGCCGCCCACGTACAGCTCGCCGGGGACGCCGACCGGCACCGGCCGCAGCTCGTCGCTGAGCACGTACAGCCGCGTGTTGCGCACCGCGCCGCCGATCGGGACACGCCCGCTCGGCTGACGGTCACCGGCACGGATCACCGCGTGGGTGACGTCGTCCGAGCACTCGGTGGGGCCGTAGGCGTTGATCAGCGGCACCCCCGGGAAACGCGCGAACCAGCGCTCGCACAGATCCACCGGCAGCGCCTCGCCCGTCACCATCAGCCGGCGCAGGGCAGGCAGTTCAGGGGCGACGCCCTCCAGGTCCCAGGCGTCGAGGGCCGCGCGGAGCAGCGAGGGCACGACTTCGAGCACCTCGACGCGCTCGTCCCGTACGGCGCCGAACAGCGCCGTCGGGTCGGCGGCCATCTCCACGCCGGAGACCCGCACCCGGCCGCC
>NZ_QEXM01000026.1 GCF_004127445.1 Streptomyces alfalfae | reverse complement strand
CCCCCCGGGCCCCCGGTCCTCAATCGCCGGACGGGCTCAAATTTTCCCGGGCCGGCTCGATTTTCCCGGGCCGGCTAAGTTTTACCGAACCGGCTCAAACTTCCCGAGCCGGCTCGATCTTCCCGATCCGGCTCAACCTTCCCGGTACGGGCTTCATTTCCCCGGGCCGGGCACAGTTTCTCCGGCCGGTCCCATGGTGTCCCGGCCGGGGTCAGGGTGTGCCCGCCGGAGTCAGGGTGTCCCCGCCGGAGTCACGGTGTCCCGACCGGAGTCACGGTGTCCCCGCCGGAGTCACGGTGTCCCGACCGGAGTCACGATCCCCAGCCGGGCCCACGATGCCCCGGGCAGGGTCGCGATGCCCCGGCCGGAGTCACGACGTCCCGGCTCGCGCGCACTACCGCTTCGCGTGGCGGCCCCGTTGGCTGGGCTCCGTCGGTGCGGACTTCTTGGACTTGCTGCGGGCCCGCAGGAACTCGATGGCGATCGGGACCACCGAGATGAGGACGATCAGGATCAGGATCGCCTCGATGTTCTTGTGCACGAACTCGATGTTGCCGAGCCAGGCGCCGAGCAGGGTGACGCCCGCGCCCCACAGGATGCCGCCGATGATGTTGAACGTGATGAATGAGCGGTACCGCATGCCGGAGACGCCGGCGATGATCGGCGTGAACGTCCGCACGATCGGCACGAAGCGGGCGAGGACCAGGGACTTGGGACCGTACTTCTCGAAGAAGTCGTGCGCCTTGACCACGTTCTCCTGCTTGAAGAGCTTGGAGTCAGGGCGGTTGAAGAGCGCGGGGCCGACCTTCTTGCCGAAGAGATAGCCCGCCTGGTCGCCCAGGATCGCGGCGAGGCAGATCAGCACACAGGCCAGCCACAGCGGGGTGTCCAGCTTGTGCGTGGTGATCAGCAGGCCCGTGGTGAACAGCAGCGAGTCGCCCGGCAGGAAGAAGCCGATGAGCAGCCCCGACTCGGCGAAGACGATCAGCAGGAGACCCCAGAGGCCGAACTGGTTCAGGAGATAATCCGGATCCAGCCAGCTTGGTCCGAGCGCAAGCGTCGTCACGGTTCCGGGCTCCTGTGGGTGAGGGGGTTGTGCGGCGGCGTGCTGCGGCCGTCCGGCGGTGCGGCGGCGGGTGCAGCCGCCCAAAGTTATCAACGCCGGGCGGCCCGGCCAGGTTCCACCGTCCCTTTCCGGCCCCGGCCGGTGGACAACCCGGGCAAACCCGCCCGCCTCACCTCCGCCGTCGCGCCCTCCTCAGCCGTTGCGCGCCGCGTTCGCGAGGATCGCGTCCCGCAGATACCCCGCGAGCCCGGGCCGGATGGACTCGTAGAAGGCCGTGAACCGCTCGTCGCCCACGTACATCTCGCCGAGGCCGGCGTGCATCTCGTACGAGCACGCGTAGTGGTGGCCGGAGATGAAGCGGCGGTGCTCCTCGGCGGCGTCCATCGCCTCCGGGGAGTCCGGCGCGAACCCCTGGGCCAGCAGATCGCCCACGCGTGCATGGAGCGCGGCGAACTCGTCGTTGATCCGCTTCCAGTCGTCCTTGGTGTACGAGGCCGTCCTGCGCCGCGACTCCCGGTACGCCTCCGTGTCGCCCCAGCGCCGCTCCGCCTCGTCCGCGTGCTGCTCGGGGTCGAAGTCCCCGAAGACCTCGAACCTCTCCTCCGGTGTGAGGTCGATGCCCATCTTCTTCGCCTCCATGGCGGTCTCGACGGCGGCGGCCATCTCCTGGAGCCGCGCGATCCGGGCGGTCAGCAGCTCGTGCTGGCGGCGCAGATGCGCGCGCGGGTCCGCGTCCGGGTCGTCCAGGAGAACCGCCACCTGGTCAAGGGGGAAGCCGAGCTCCCGGTAGAACAGGATCTGCTGCAGCCGGTCCAGGTCGTCGTCGCTGTAGCGCCGGTGACCCGCGTGGCTGCGCCCGCCGGGCGTGAGCAGGCCGATCTCGTCGTAGTGGTGCAGCGTGCGCACCGTCACCCCGGCGAAACCGGCGACCTGTCCCACGGAGTGGCCCATGGCCTCCGCCTCTCTTCTCGTTACGCGCCCCAGCCTGCGTCCTCACGTCGCGTGAGGTGCAAGCCCGCGCGCCCGCGGACCCGGCTACCCGCCGTCGTCACCGGTTCCGTCCGCGCGCCGCTCCCCCGTCGCGTACGGGTTCTCCTGCCCGTCGGCGAGCACCCCGACGAACGGGTCGCCCTCCCCGGCGAAGGTGTACGCGCCGCCCTCGATACGGGCGATCAGGCCCCTGGTCCACGCCTCGCCGGTGTCCGCCGAGTGCACCCAGTAGTTCATGATCTCGCCGATGTGGCCGAGCTGTTCGGGGCCCTCCTCGGGCGTGTAGTAGCCCGTCACGGAGGCCCGCCACTCCTCCATGCGCCGCACCCGCTCCTTGAGCAGCGCCACGACCTCGTCCCGCGGCAGGTCCACCATGAGGCCGAGCCCGGAGGTGAGGACGTCCGGCCGCTGGTCGTACGTGGTCAGGGCGGAACGGAGCAGGGAGAGGTACTCCTCGGTGCCCTGCTCCGTCATCTCGTACTCGGTCCGCGGCGGCCCGCCCGCCGTGGAGGGGGCGATCTCGTGGGCGCGCAGCATGCCCTGCTTGGCGAGCTGCTTCAGCGCGTGGTAGATCGAGCCGGGCTTGGCGTTGGACCACTCGTGGGCGCCCCAGTACTCCAGGTCGTTGCGGACCTGGTAGCCGTGGGCGCGGCCGTGCTGGCGCACGGCCCCGAGAACCAGTAGCCGGATCGCTGACATGCACCGCACCCTTCCGCTCGTACCGCAGTCTTCAACTTTGACTAGGGTACGGGTCATTCCGTTCCGCGGGAGTACGGCGTACCGGTCTCACCCCCAGGATTCGCCGCGCTCCAGGGCCACCAGTTCGAAGGCGGTCTTGCCGTCCAGGGACTCGCGGACGATGTCGGCGTGGCCCGCGTGCCGGCCGATCTCCTCCACGAGGTGCAGCATCAGCCAGCGCATCGACACCACGCCGTCCTTCGGGAACCACGGCGCCTCGGGCAGCGGGAAGGTGTCGTCCAGACTCGGCGTCGCGCGGATGAACTCCTCCGTCTCGGCGGCGACCCGGTCCCAGAAGGCCAGGGTCTCGGCGAGCGTCTCGCCCTCCACGAGGCGGAAGCTGTCCGCCCAGGTCTCCTGGGTGCGCTGCCGCTCGTTGGGCTTGCGCTGGGCCATGCGCAGCCAGTTCAGCTCCGTCTCGGCCACGTGCTTGACCAGGCCCGAGAGGCTGAGTCCGCTCGCGCTCGGCCGCTGGGCCGCCTGCTCGTCGGTGAGCCCGAGCACCGACCGGCGGATGCCGCCGCGCTGGGCCTCGACGAAAGCGATCAGAGCGCCGCGCTCGTCGCCGCGCGCTTCCGAACTGACGTGGGTGACCATGGGATTTCCGCCTCTCTCCTGCCCGCTCACGCGGGCCGCCCCTGGGGGCCTTCCGACACCTCACAAGCTACGGACCCTTGCGGTCAGGTTCTGTCCGCAAGGGGCAGGCCCCGACCGCTCCTGCCCTGGGGGGTGGACGGAGTGGCGGACCCGTGCCCTCCCACACTGCGCGCCACACACGGGGATTGAGCGTCCTCGCCGGCCGGCAACTCCGTGCTCAAGCTCCGTGACGGCCCGCCGGTAGAGTCGGTCCGAGGAGAGCGCTGATCTGGGGGACTCATGACGGCAGCGGGTGCACCGCCCATCGTCTTCGTACACGGGACGCGGTTCAGCGCGGGGCAGTGGAGCCCGCAGCTCGCCGCGCTCCGAGAGGACTTCCCCGTAGCCGCTGTCGACCTGCCGGGCCACGGCGTCCGCTCCGCTCAGCCGTGGAGCCTGGACGCGGCGACGGAGATCATCGCCTCCGCGGTGGACGGGTTCGAGCGCGGACCGGCTCTGGTCGTCGGGCACTCGCTCGGCGGATACGCCTCACTGGAGTTCGCGCGGCGCTGCCCCGAGCGACTGCGGGGGCTGGTCCTCGCCGGGGCCAGTGCCTCGACTCGTGGCCCGTGGGCAACGCCGTATCGGTGGGTCGCCGGGCTCGTCCCGCGCATACCGGCAAACCGGCTGGCCCGGTGGAACGACCGGTTGCTGCGGCGGCTCTATCCGCCCGAGGTGGTGGAGGCGACCATCCGCTCCGGCTACGCCTTCCACACCCTGCCGGCCGCCTGGGGCGAGGTGCTGGGCCGCTTCGACGCGGGTGCGATGCGTCATGTGGCGGCTCCCGTGCTCCTCTTGAACGGCGAGAAGGACACCGTCTTCCGGTCCGGCGAGCCGGACTTCGCCCGCGCGCATCCCCACGCCCGCGTCGAGTTGATCCCGCGGGCGGGACATCTCGCGAACTTCGACGCCCCGGACGCCTTCACCGACGCCGTCCGCCGCTTCGCCCTGCAGCTGCCCGTCGGCGGCTGAGGGGGCTCGGTCACGAGCACGGCCGGGGCGGGCGCCGCCTGCCGGGGCCCTAGAAGGGGAAGCGCGAACGTCCGTGCTGCACGGAGATCCACTTCTGGGTGGTGAAGGCGTCCACCGTCGCCTCGCCGTTCAGCCGGCCCACACCGGAGTTCTTCTCGCCGCCGAACGGCACGACCGGCTCGTCGTGCACCGTGCCGTCGTTGACGTGGATCATGCCGGTCCTGACCCGCTTGGCGATCCGCACGCCGCGCTCGACGTCGGCGGTGTGCACCGCGCCGCTCAGTCCGTACGGGGTGTCGTTGGCGATCCGCACCGCCTCGTCCTCGCCGTCGAAGGGGACGAGCAGGGCCACGGGACCGAAGATCTCCTGCCGCAGGACCGGGGAGTCGGCCGGCAGCCCCGTCAGCACGGAGGGGGCTATCAGGTTGCCGTCGGTGGCTCCGTGCAGCAGGGCCTCGGCTCCCGCGGCGACGGCCTGCTCGACGACGGAGGAGACGGCCTCCGCCTGCGAGGCGTTGATGAGCGGGCCGATGTGCGTGGCGGGGTCGGCCGGGTCGCCGACCTTCAGCGAGGCGACCTTGGCGACGAACTTCCCGGTGAACTCCGCCTGCACCGACCGGTCCACGAGGATGCGGTTGGCGGCCATGCAGACCTGGCCCTGGTGGACGAAGCGGCTGAAGACGGCCGCGTCCACGGCGTAGTCGACGTCGGCGTCGTCCAGGACGATCAGGGCGCTGTTGCCGCCCAGCTCCAGGACCGAGCGCTTGAAGTGCGAGGCGCAGACCGTGGCGACGTGACGGCCCACCCGGTCGGAGCCGGTGAAGGATATGACGCTTGGCACGGGGTGCTCGATGAGGGCGTCGCCGATCTCGGCTATGTCCGTGATCACGACGTTGAGCAGCCCGGCGGGCAGCCCCGCGTCCTCGAATATCCTGGCGACCAGGCTGCCGCCGGTCACCGGGGCGCTCTGGTGCGGCTTGAGCACCACGGCGTTGCCGAGGGCGAGCGCGGGGGCGACCGTCTTGACCGACAGGAACAGCGGGAAGTTGAAGGGGCTGATCACGCCCACGACGCCCACGGGCGTGCGGTAGAGGCGGTTCTCCTTGCCGTCCTCGGGCGAGGGCAGGATGCGGCCCTCGGGGCGCAGGCAGAGGTGCACGGCCTCGCGCAGGAACTCCTTGGTGAGGTGGAGCTCGAAGGCCGCCTTGAGGCGGGTGCCGCCCAGCTCGGCGACGATCGCCCCGGTGATCTCCTCCTCGCGCTCCTCGACGATCCGCAGGGCGCGCTCGAAGACGCCGCGCCTGGCGTACGGGTTGGTCTCCGCCCAGGCGTGCTGGGCGCGCTCGGCCGCGCGGTAGGCCTGGTCGACCTCGTCGGCGGTGGCGACGGTGATGGACGCCAGCTTCTCCCCGTCGTACGGATTGAAGTCGATGATGTCCCAGGACCCCGAGCCGGTCTTCCACTCACCGTCGATGTACTGGTGAGCCAGGTCAGAGAAGAAGGACATGAGAGGGACCCCTTGCCGCGGCAGCAGACGGAAAGCAGACGAAACCTGACCCCTGAGATTACGTCATGGCAGTTGCGCGTCAGGTGAGTTGGAGAAGTCCGCGCAGAAGGTCGCGGCTGTCCGCCGGTCCGGGGCTGTCCTTGTGGAGCTGCGCGGCCACCCGCTCGTACTGGGCGACCTCCTCGGCCTTGTCGAGGTAGAGCGCGCCGGTGAGCTGCTCCACGTACACGACGTCGGAGAGGTCGGACTCCGGGAAGCTCAGCATGGTGAACGCGCCGCTCTCGCCCGCGTGGCCGCCGAAGCTGAACGGCATCACCTGGAGCGTGACGTTGGGCCGCTCGGAGACCTCGATGAGGTGCTGGATCTGGCCGCGCATCACCTCCCGGTCGCCGTACGGACGGCGCAGGGCCGCCTCGTCGAGGACGCAGTGGAAGTGCGGCGCGCGCTCGGAGGCCAGCAGCTTCTGGCGTTCCAGGCGCAGGGCCACGCGGCGGTCGATCTCCGCCTTGCCCGCGCCCTTCATGCCGCGTTTGACGACCGCGTGCGCGTAGGCCTCGGTCTGCAGCAGGCCGTTGACGAACTGGACCTCGTAGACGCGGATGAGCGAGGCGGCGCCCTCCAGGCCGATGTACGTCTGGAACCAGCCGGGCAGGACGTCGGAGTAGCTGTGCCACCAGCCGGTGAGGTTGGCCTCCTTGGCGAGCGAGAGGAGTGCGCCGCGCTCGGTCTCGTCGGTGACGCCGTACAGCGTCAGCAGATCTTCGACGTCCCTGGACTTGAAGCTCACCCGTCCCAACTCCATGCGGCTGATCTTCGATTCGGAGGCGCGGATCGAGTAGCCGGCCGCTTCGCGGGTGATGCCTCGGGACTCCCTCAGACGCCTCAGCTGTGAGCCCAGCAGGATGCGCCGTACCACCGAGCCGCTCGACTCCCCTGCGGTCACTTCGCTCAATCCTCCCCATCGACTGGAAGCCTGCAGTCTGCCATTAAACGCACCACGCCGTACACGTTCGATTACAGAAACGGAAAGCGCGGGAAAGTCTCCACAAGAAGTCGACAGGAGAAATGGGCCGAAGGGGCACGGGACCCATCAAGTCCGGCGCGTGCACGTGCATCTGCCCTTGCATCTGCCCTGCGCATTCGGAACCATGGTCCGCGCGCCACCGCTGTACCGACCGCACCATCGGCGACCGACCGCGCCACCGCTCCATCGCTATGACCGCGAAACCGGGGAGTGCCTCGCATGGGGACGAATGGATCGACCATGCTCGAGCCGTTAAGGCAGGGGCTTCCCCCACTCGACCCCTCGGCGGTCTCCGATACGGCCTCCGTCGCCCTCCCCGCCCGCTACGAAGCGGTGGGCAGCGCACGGAAGTTCACCCGTACGACGCTCGGGCAGTGGGATCTGGAGGACCGCTTCGACGACGTGGCACTCGTCGTCTCCGAACTCGTCACCAACGCGCTGCGGCACGCGCTGCCGGCCGACGCCCCGCGCGAGCGCCAGGACCCCTCCGTGCGGCTGCACCTGATGCGCTGGGCGTCACGTCTGGTGTGCGCGGTGCGCGACCCCAGCGACGAGAGCCCGGTCGCGCGCGACGCCGACGACGACTTCTCGGCGGAGTCCGGGCGGGGCCTGTTCCTCGTGGACTCCTTCAGCGACGGCTGGGGCTGGCACCCGCTGGCCGGCGCGACGCGCGGCAAGGTGGTCTGGGCCCTCTTCCGCCTGGGCTGAGGCCGCCGGGGTTTCCCCCGGGCCGGGGCGACCGGGCGGTCCGGGCGTCGTTCGCCGGTCCGGGCCGCCGTTCAGAGGCTCAACCGCCGACCAGGTGGTCGAACTCCCCGTCCTTCATGCCGAGCAGCATCGCCTCTATCTCGGCGCGCGTGTAGACGAGCGCGGGGCCGTCGGGGAAGCGCGAGTTCCGCACGGCGACATCACCGCCGGGCAGCTTCGCGAACTCCACGCAGGAGCCCTGTGAGTTGCTGTGCCTGCTCTTCTGCCAGACCACCCCGTGAAGCTCCGTGGCCGCCATGCCATTGAATGCGTGGTGCACAGATCGCTCCCCGGTGGTGCTGTGGCTGTATGGCCTCTAGATGCAGTAGTCAACTGTCCCGGATCATAGCTGTGTTCACATGCAGATGCATGGGCAGATGCACGTGCACGCGGGGTGTTGCCTTGGTTACAGGCCACGCGCCGGCGTGGGCCTCTATGAAAAGACGCGCACCGCGCCGTTTGTGTTCCGCATGAGAGACGGAAAACAACGGCGCGGTGCGCGCAAGAGGCGTTATTGCGGTCAGCGGGTGGTGCCGTAGGGGAGAAGGGCCATCTCCCGTGCGTTCTTGACGGCCGCGGCGATCTGCCGCTGCTGCCGCACGGTCACCCTTGTGACCCGGCGGGAGCGGATCTTCCCCCGGTCGGAGATGAACTTCCTGAGCAGATCGGTGTCCTTGTAGTCGATATACGTGATGCCCGCGGCGTCCAGCGGATTGGGGCGCGGCTTCTGCGGGCGGGCGGCGGACTTGCGGGGCGGCACGGTCAGACCTCCAGGAGGGAGTCGAAGGCGGGCGGCAGGTTTTTCCAGGCGTCGCGCCCGGCGGCGTACTCCTCATCGGTCAGCAGGCATGCCTCCAGGACCTCTTCCAGCCCCTCGCGGTCCAGACCGGGCGAGGTGAAGACCAGGTGGTTGCAGCAGTCGCCGTGCTCCGGGTGCCAGTCGAGCGCGGCGGCGGCGCGGCGCACCGGCGGGACGAGCTCCCACGCGGCGTCCGGCAGCGAGGCCAGCCACGGCCCCGCGCTCTCGACGCAGAGCGCGCCGCCGGCGGCGTCCCAGCCGAGCAGGGCGTCCGGCCGGTCGGCCAGCCAGAACCGCCCCCGGCTGCGGGCCGCCGCGCACGTCAGGTCCTCCAGGGCCTGATACAGCCGCTCCGGGTGGAACGGCCGCTCCCTGTGCCATACGAGGGTGGAGACCCCGCACGCGTCGGCCTCCGCCGGCAGCAGCGCGCAGGCGGGGTGCTGTGCCGCGGCGGCGGCCTCCACGTCGAAGCCCGCGAGCGCGGCGGCGAGGAGGTCGCCCTTTCCGATGACGACCTGCCGGGCGGTCGGGTGGAGCTGGGCGAGCAGCGCGCGGTCCTCGTCGTCGGCCTCGGCGGAGTCGGCGACCGCGAGCACGGGCGCGTATTCGAGCTGGCGCGCCCAGGTGTCGGCGACCGTGCGCCGGTCGTCGGGGGCGGCGGCGAGCCCGGCGTCCAGGAGGTCGTCGCCGTTGCCCAGGCAGGGCAGGAGCAGCGCCGGGTCCACGGCGGTGAGCACGCCGCTGAGCACGATGCCGTCACCGGCGTGCGCGGCGATCACCTCGGCCATGGCCTTGGGCTCGACCGAGTCCCACAGCTCGACGACGGCGAGGCGGGTCAGCCCGGCGTCCGCGAGGCGCCGCAGCTCGGGCACCAGGTCCTCGCGCAGCGCGCAGCAGGCGCAGTCGTCGACGAGCGGGGTCTCGCCGGTGGAGAGCACGCCCGTTGCGTCGCGCACGGTGCGCACGACGGTGCCCCGCACGGCGGTCGAGAGGTCGTGGTGCAGGGCCACCCCGCCCCGCGCGGCGGCGAGGAGGCGGCCGACGGCCTCCTTGCGGGCGTCCGCGTGGAGGCCGCCGACGATCACGACGTTCATGTGGCCCATCAGCGCTTGCCGAAGCGCCGCTCGAAGCGCTCGACGCGGCCCGCGGTGTCCATCACGCGGGCGTTGCCCGTGTAGAAGGGGTGGCTCGCGGACGAGACCTCGACGTCGATGACGGGGTAGGTGCGCCCGTCCTCCCACTCGACCGTCTTGGCGCTGGTCGCGGTGGAGCGGGTGAGGAAGGCGTAGCCCGCGGCCTTGTCGCGGAAGACGACGGGGCCGTAGGGCGGGTGGATGTCCTTGCGCATGGCGGTCAGCGCTCCTCTCGGAAGTCGACGTGGCGTCCGGCCCTCGGGTCGTACTTGCGCAGCGTGAGGCGGTCGGGGTCGTTGCGGCGGTTCTTGCGGGTCACATACGTGTAGCCCGTTCCGGCCGTGGACCGGAGCTTGATGACGGGGCGGAGTTCGTTGCGGGGCATGTGGGTAGTATATGAAAACGACTCCCGTTTTCAATAGCGGGGCCACCGCCACGACCGAGAGGTGCGTCACCATGTCCGCCCACTGTCAGCTCACCGGGACCGAACCCGGCTTCGGCAACCGGATCTCCCACTCCCACCGGCGCTCCCCCCGCCGCTTCGACCCGAACGTCCAGCGCAAGCGGTACTGGCTGCCGAGCGAGGGCCGCTACGTGCGGCTGCGGCTCGCCGCGAAGGGGATCAAGACGGTCGACCGCATCGGCGTCGAGGCCGCGGTCGCCAGGATCCGTGCCCGCGGCGTGAAGGTCTGAGAAGGACTCCGAGAAGGACCGGGAGAGGAAACGATGGCCAAGAAGAGCAAGATCGCGAAGAACGAGCGACGCCGCGAGATCGTGGCGCGGTACGCCGCGCGGCGCGCCGAGCTGAAGGAGATCATCCGCCGGCCCGGCACCCCGGACGCCGAACGGGAGGCAGCGCGGCGGGAGTTGACGCGCCAGCCGCGTGACGCCAGCGCCACGCGGGTGCGGAACCGGGACAGCGTCGACGGCCGTCCGCGCGGCTACGTGGGGGCCTTCGGCCTGTCCAGGATCTCGCTGCGCCGGCAGGCGCACGCCGGATTCCTGCCCGGGGTGCGGAAGTCCTCCTGGTAGCTTGGCGCGCGATTTCGCCGGGCGGGGCCCGGCGTCCGACGGCGTGATACCAGGGGGACCTCACGTGCGCACGCGTGTCCGTGGAGTTCGGTTCGGAGCGGCTGTGGCCGGCCTGGTCGCGGTGCTCGCCGTGGCCGGGTGCGGCGGTGACGGGGGCGGGGGCGGCAAGAAGCACCGCGGCTCGTCGTCCTCCGGCGGGTCCGACGGGTCCGGCTCCTCCGGGGACGACGGGTCCACGGGCGGCTCCGGATCGGGCTCGGGCTCCGGCTCCGGCTCCGGGTCGGGCGCCAAGGGCGGGAGCGTCGAGGGCTCGTGGGTCACGACCGCCGACGGCAAGCCGCTCGCCCTCGTCATCCACGAGAGGTCGGCGACGCTGGTCGGCGAGAACGTGCTGTGCGACGGCGCCGCGGGCCCCCGCACGATCGACCTGTCGTGCCCGAAGGGCGATTCCGGCCGTACGAAGGGGCGGGTCGTGTCCGTCGACGCCAGGACGCTGAAGGTCTCCTGGAGCGGCGCCGGCACGGACGAGTTCCTGAAGACGGAAGGCGGGAAGTTGCCCGAGGGGCTGCCGACGGGCGTGCCGTCCGGGATGCCTTCGCAGGGCTAGAGCCTGTCGTTCGGATCAGGTCGGCTGGAGGGGCGGCGCCTTTTCGGCCGGGTCCGAGCGGGGTCCGGTGCGTGCGGCCGCGAGGCGGAGGAGGGCGGCGACGCGTTGGGGGCGCCCTGTTCGAGCGGAGCCGAGAACTCGGGGGAGTCGGCACCCGACGACAACGCCGATGGCGGTCCCCCCGCGCCGTTCAGGCGTGGAGGAGTGCGTGCCGGACCCCGCGACGCCGGGCAGACCCCGACGCCAGGCCCTAGCTCCGGTCGGCGCCGGGTCCGGTCGGCGGGGGGTCCTTCGGGTCCTTCGGGTCCTCCGGCCGTCCGTCCGGTCCGGTGCGGGCCGAGGTGCCGTCCACCAGCATCGGGGGCGGTGTCGTGTCCAGGGCCTCGGAGAGGTCCTCCAGGGCTTCGAGCAGCAGGCCCGCGCCCCTGCGGACCACGCGGTCGGGGACCCCCTCGCCGTCCCACTCCGCGAGGGCCGTGCGGACCGCGTCCCACTCGGGCACGCGGCGTTCGCGTACCGCCTTCGCGCCCTGCTCCGTCGCCTTGCGCAGCGCGTCGGCCAGGCGGGCCGCCGCCGGCACGGGGGTCGCGTCGCGGTCCGGCAGGTGGGCCTCCATCAGCATGGCCACTCGGCCCAGCTGCGCCAGGCACTCCTCCGCGTCCGCCGCCGTGGCGCGCGACAGGCCGCGGTGGCGCACCGGCTCGTTCTTCGCCCGGTCCGACGCCTCCTGCCAGGCGACGCGCGCGTCCCTGGCGGCGAGCAGCGCCTCGCGGACGTCGGGGCTCTCGCCGCCCCCGGGGTCCGCGTAGTGGTCGACGACCGCCGCCGCGTAGCGACCGTCCTCGATCAGCCAGTCCGCGAGGCGGGTGCGCAGCCGCGGGGTTTCCCAGGCCGGGTACAGCGCGTACGCGATCATCGCGAGGACGCCGCCGAGCAGGGTCAGGATCACCCGCTCGGGCACCGTCTGGGTCCACTGCTGGCCGCCCATGCCCAGGAGGAACACGACGTACGCGGACACGCAGGCCTGCGCCGCCACCTGTCCCGTCCGCATCAGCAGGTACATCAACCCGGCGCAGACCACCGCCACCGCCGCGGACAGGGCCGTGCCGGGGTGGGCGAGCTGGACCAGGCCCGTGGCGAGCGCCACGCCGACCAGGGTGCCGCCGAAGCGGGCCACCGCGCGGGAGTACGTCTGGGAGAAGTCGGGGCGCAGCACCATGACCGCGGCCATGGGCGCCCAGTAGCCGTGGCCGAAGGGGAGCCAGGTGCCGAGGAGGTAACCCGCGGCGGCCACCGCCGTGACGCGGATGGCGTGCCGGGCGATGGGCGACTCGTGGCGCAGGGCGGCCCGCATGGCGCGCAGGCCCGAGGGGACCAGGGCGGGGAAGGTGGGGCGCAGCAGGGGGTCGGCAGGCCCGCCCGTCAGCCGGGCCTCCTCCGTCCGCGCGCCGCCCGCCGTCTCCAGCACGTCGCGCAGCAGCGCCGCCAGGCGGGCGGAGGCGCGGTGGGCGGGGCCGGTGAGGATCGCGCCGGTGTCGGGGGTCTTCAGGGCGGCCAGGGCCGCGGGGGCGACGCGGACCGGTTCGCCGTGGCGGATCGCGCGGGCCGCCGCGTCGAGGACCGTGCCGGCCGCCGCGAGGATCTCCCGTACGCGGTCGCGCTCCCTGCCCTCGTCCGGGACGCCCACCGCGGGGTCCGCCAGGCTGGCGAGGACGGGGCGGATGCGCTCGGCCACGCCCCGCGAGCCCCGCAGTTCCGCCGGGCGGCTGCGGGCCTGGCGCGGGGTGATCCTCGCCGCGTCGCGCGCCGCCATCAGGGGCTCGGGGTCGAAGGGGGCCACGGGGTCGTGGCGGAGCCTGCGGGCGTAGTCCGCCTCGGCCGCCAGGGCGTCGGCGAGGGCGTCGCGGTGGGCGCCCCATCTGCGTACGGGGAAGAGGACCACCAGCGCCGCCTGCACGCAGCCGCCGACGATCATCATCGCCGCGTGGCCCGCGGCCTCCGCCACGGAGGTCGGCAGGGTGACCGTCACCAGCATGATCGCGACGTTGGACGACGCGATGATGCCGACCGTCGGGCCCGCGGCCCAGCTCAGGCCCGACAGGAAGGTCCACAGGCTGAGCAGGGCGAGGAAGAGGAGCAGGTGGGAGCCGGTGAGGTAGCCGAGGAAGGTGGACACCGCGAGGCTCGTGCCGGAGGCCAGGGCCAGTTCCGGGCGGGGGCGCCAGCTCCGCTGGAACGTGGCGATGGCCGCCTGGAACGCGCCGAAGGCGGAGCTTGCGGCCACCGCGGGGCCGAAGAGGGTGAGGCTCAGGCCGATGACCAGGGCCAGGCCCGCGGCGCCCCGCGCGGCCACGAGGGGTTCCAGGCGCTTGCGCTCCACCGTCAGGCCCGTGCGGGCTGTCTCCTTCAGCGCGCTCAGCCAGGTCACTCTGTGATCATACGGGGCATACCGGGCAGAGGGTCGCCGGGTGGGGCCGCCCTCGGGGCGTCACGGGAGGCGGGGCCGTTCCCCGCCCCCTACGCGTGCCCGGTCGGCCGCCGCCGTGCCGTGGGTCCAGCCCTCGGCGTCCGTCGCGCCCCGCACCCGGGTCGCGGTCGTCTCGGGGAACATGCGCTGCGCGCGGTCCGTGACGGCCACGTCCCGGGCGGCGAGGGCCGGGAGCAGTGAGTTCCGTGTCTCCGCGGTGGTCTCCACCGCCTCGGTGACCGCGTGGTCGCCCGCCTCGGCCAGGCGGTCGCCCATGCGGTGGGCGAAGGCGAGGAGGAAGGTCTGCCGGAAGGTCCTGGTGCGCTTGCGGCCTCCGGCGCGCTGGGCCGCCTCCGCCTTGGTCATCGCCGCCGTGCCCTGGACCAGGAGGGAGGTGTGCAGGAGCTCCACCGCCTCCAGGTCCGCCTCGAAGCCGACGACCGTGGAGAAGCCGTACGCCTCGTTCCACACCGCGCGGCAGTGGTTGGCCGACGCCACGGCGTCCAGCAGGATCGCCTTGGCCGTCTCGTACGGGGCGTCCACGCCGATCCGGCAGGCCCCCGGGGTGTCCCTGGCGTGGGTGCGGGCGGCGAGCAGGGCCTCGTCGAGGGAGTGGCGCGCCATCAGCTCCTGCGCCTTGGCGGTGAGCGCCTCCGCCTCCTGCGGGTAGCCGGTCGCCTCGGCCTTGGCGAGCAGGGCGCGGACACGGGTCAGCGTGCGCGGCTCGCCCTCGGCCGGGCCCGGCACGGTCTCGCCCGGCGGCGGCCCGACCGGTTCGACCGGCGGCAGCCGCAGGAGCAGGCGGTAGAGCTCCAGGTGGGTGGTGGCGCGGGAGAAGCGGTCGCGGGACGGGGCGTCCTCGGCGGGCGCGAGGTCGGCGAGCTGCGCGGCCCAGCGGGGCGGCAGATGGGCGTAGCGCCGGGTCTCGGTGCGGATCAGCGCGGCGGCCAGGCCCGCGTGCGGTTCGTCGAGGTCGCGGCGTACGAGGCGCAGGACGTCGGCGGGCTGCCAGCCGTGCCGCCAGGCGCGCGTCAGGTACTCCTCGCCCCTGCGGCGCAGCTCGGCGTCGGCCTCGGGGGCCGCCGCGAGGAAGGAGGCTCCGGTGTCGAGGCCGTCGTCGCCGTCGCCGTACAGCGCCGCCGCGAACGCCTTGTCGATCACCGAATCCATGGGTCAAGGGTAGGGCCGGCCCTACCCCCATGACGCCCACCAGTGGTCGTGTGCGGGGGCGCGGGCGGCGGTTGACTCCAGGCATGGACAAGACCCGCGCCCCGGGCGCATCCCCGACCGCCGTGCGGCTCACCGCCGTCCGCCGCCTCTACCGCGACGCCGCACGTCAGGAGGTGGCCGCCCTCGCGGGTGTCGACCTCGCCGTGCGCGCCGGGACCTTCGTCGCGGTCATGGGCCCCTCGGGGTCGGGGAAGTCCACGCTCCTGCAGTGCGCCGCCGGGCTCGACCGGCCGACGTCCGGCTCCGTCGAGGTGGGCGGGACCGAGCTGACGGGGCTGAGCGAGCGGCGGCTCACGCTGCTGCGCAGGGACCTCATCGGCTTCGTCTTCCAGGCCTTCAACCTCATCCCCTCCCTGACCGCCGCCCAGAACGTCGCGCTGCCGCTGCGGCTCGCGGGCCGCCGCCCCTCGCGCACGGAGGTCCGCGACGCGCTCGCCCGGGTGGGGCTCGCCGACCGGGCCCGGCACCGCCCCGGCGAACTGTCGGGCGGCCAGCAGCAGCGGGTGGCCCTCGCGCGGGCCCTGGTCAGCCACCCCGCGGTCCTCTTCGGCGACGAGCCGACCGGGGCGCTGGACACGGGCACGAGCCGGCAGGTCCTCGCGCTGCTTCGGGGTCTGGTGGACGGGGAGGGGCAGACGACGGTGATGGTCACGCACGACCCGGTGGCCGCCTCGTACGCGGACCGCGTGGTGTTCCTGGTGGACGGCCTGGTGGCGAGCGAGCTGCACGCGCCGGGGGCGGGGGCGGTGGCCGAGCGGATGGCGGAGCTGGAGAGCGGGGCGTTGCGCGGGGGCGCGGGGGCGCGGGCCGCCGACACCACCGACTCCGGCACCGCTGCCGGCGCCGGCATCGCCACCCGCACCGCTGCCAACGCCGAGGTGACCGCGTGATGATCTTCCTCGCCTCCCTGCGCGCCCGCTGGACCAGCCTGCTCGGCGCCTTCGTCGCCGTCGCGCTCGGCGTGGGCCTCATCGCCTCCATGGGGCTCGGGCTCGACGCGAGCCTGCGCGCTCCCGTACGCGAACCCGAGCGGTTCGCGGCGTCGGACGTCGTCGTCATGGGGCGCGACACGCTGACCGTGCCCGTCCGGCGCGGCTCCGGTGTCGGCCACGTCTCCAAGCCGCTCGCTCATCCACACCCTGTGGACACCGGACTCCTGCGCGAACTGCGGCGCCTCGGGCCTCTGCGGTTCGACGGGCGGGAGCGGGACGCCGTCGGCGTCGACGCCCCGGCGCGTGACGTCCGTGCCGTCGTCGACGGGCGGGCGCGCGTCCTGACCGGCGCCGACCGGCGGCTCGCCGACCCCGGCGCGGCGCGCGACGCCGAGGCGCTGGTCGCCGTCAACGCCTTCCTCGGCACGGCGGGCGGAGTGGCCGCGTTCGTGTCGGTGTTCGTCACGGCGTCGACGTTCGCGTTCGTCGTGGCGCTGCGGCGGCGGGAGTTCGGGCTGCTGCGGATGGCGGGCGCCACACCGGGGCAGGTGCGCAGGCAGCTCATCGGCGAGGCGCTCACGGTGGGCGTCGCCGCCTCCGCGGCCGGGTGCGCCCTCGGGGCGCGGGGCGGGTCGCTGCTCGCCGACGCACTGGTCGGCGCCGAGGTGGCGCCGCCCTGGTTCGCGGTCACCGGAGCCTCGGCCGCCCTCACGTCCGGCGCCTGGCTCACCTGGCCCTTCCAGCTCGCCTTCTGGACGGGGCTCCTCGTGGCCCTCGCCGGAGCCTGGGCCGCCGCGCGCCGCGCCGGGCGCGTCCCGGCGGCCGAGGCGATGCGCGACGCCTCCGTGGACAGCGGCGTCATGCCGTGGAGCCGGCGGATCGTCGGGGCCGCCCTGCTCGCCTGCGGGCTCGGGCTGCTCCTCCACACGCTGGCCACCGATCCGTCCGCGCTGCTCAAACGCAAGACGTACACGACCCAGCCGATGCTCCTGGTCACCGCCGCCGCCGCGTTCGCGCCGCTCCTCGTGCGCCCCGTCGTCCGCGCCTTCCGGCTGCCGGGCGCCGTCGGGCTCCTGGTCCGCGAGAACTCCGCCGCGTCCGTGCGCCGCACCGCCGCCGTCGCCGCGCCCGTCCTGGTGACCGTCGCCCTCGCGGGCAGCCTGCTCGGCTCGGCGCAGACCGTGAGCGGGGCGAAGGCCGCCGAGGCGCGGGAGCAGGTGGCCTTCGACCTCGTCGCCGCCGGGGACGGCCTGCGTCCGCTCGACCGCCGCGAGGTGCCCGGCGCGGCGGCCGTCTCCGCGTCCGCCGCGACCGCCGTGTTCGTACGCGAGGAGGGGTCGGCGCTCGTCCGGTCCGACGCGCGGGCGGTGCGCGACCCCGCGGCGCTCGCGGCGACGTCACGGCTGCCGGTCGTGGCGGGCGACGTGCGCAACCTCGACGACCGGTCGATCGTCGTCAACGAGGAGTGGGAGAAGCGGCGGGTCGGCGAGCACGTCGACGTCTGGCTGGGCGACGGGCGGCGCGCCAGGCTCCGCGTCGCGGCGGTCCTCGCGCGCGGCACCGGCGACAACGGGGCCTATGTGACCTCGGCGAACGCCCCCGCGGCCGGGGTGGACCGGGTCGACGTGCGGCTGGCGGCGGGCGCGGACGCCCCGCGCGCCGCCGCGGCCCTCGCCCGAGCGGGCGGCGAGGTGCGCACGGCGGAGCGGTGGCTCGCGGAGAACCATCCCCACATCGAGGCCCGGACCCGGCTCGGCCTGCTGATGCTCCTGGGCATCTCGCTCCTCTACACGGCGATCTCGCTGGCGAGCACGCTGCTGATGGCCGGTTCCGTGCGGGACGCGGAGCTGCGTTCCCTGCGGCTCGCCGGAGCCACGCGGCGGCAGGTCCGGCTCGTCCTCGCCGGCGAGGCGCTGGTGGCGGTGGCCGCGGGCGCGCTGCTCGGCCTCGCGGTGACGGCCGTCGGCCTCGCGGGCCTCGCGGCGGGACTGGCGTCCCTGTCGGCGCCCGTGGGGGTGGCGGTGCCGTGGGCCGAGGTGGGGGTCTGCGTGGGGGGCTGTGCGGTGGTGGCCGTGGGGGCGGCCCTTGCGCGGCGCCGCGCGTAGGCCGTGTTGTCAGTGCCGGGTGCGAGACTCGGGAGCATGAGTGGCCGATGGGGGATCGTCGCTGGTGAGGGGGGTGGGGCCGAGCTGGTCCCGCTGGGGGCCGACGGGCTGCCCGCGGGAGAGGCGCGGCGCGAGAGCGACCTCGTCGAAGCCGTGCGGCGGCGGCCCGATGTGGAGCGGTGGGTGTGGCGGTCCACGCCCGCGCTGTATCCGCGGCTGCTGGCCGCCGGGGTCCGCGTCGAGCGGTGCTATGACGTGGAGGCCGCCGAGCTGCTGCTCCTCGGCCACGCGGGACGGCTCGGCGAGCCCCGGTCCGCCGCGGCGGCCCTCGCCCGGCTGCGCGACGCCCCCGTGCCGCCCGATCCGCCGCCGCGCGCCGCCGAGCCCGGCACGCAGGACTCCCTCTTCGAGCCACGCCCCGGCGGCGCCGACGTGTCCCTCACCGAGCTGGTCGAGGTGTACGCCGATCAGCAGCGACGACACGGCGCCACCGACCGGCCGGGGCGCATGCGCCTGCTCACCGCCTCGGAGTCGGCCGGCATGCTCGTGGCCGCCGAGATGAACGCCTCGGGGCTGCCCTGGCGCGCCGACGTCCACCGCGACCTGCTGCACGACCTGCTCGGCGAGCGGTACGCGGGCGGTGGCGAGCCGCGCCGCCTCGCCGAGCTGGCCGACGAGGTGTCGGCCGCCTTCGGCCACCGCGTCCGCCCCGACCTCGCCGCGGACGTGGTGAAGGCGTTCGCGCGGGCCGGGGTGAGGGTGCGGTCGACGCGGCGCTGGGAGCTGGAGAAGGTCGACCACCCGGCGGTGAAGCCCCTCATCGAGTACAAGAAGCTGTACCGCATCTGGACGGCCCACGGCTGGAGCTGGCTCCAGGCCTGGGTGCACGAAGGCCGCTTCCGGCCCGGGTTCACGCCGGGCGGCTCGGTCAGCGGACGCTGGACGACCAACGGCGGCGGCGCCCTCCAGATCCCCAAGGTGATCCGCAGGGCCGTCGTCGCCGACCCCGGCTGGCGGCTCGTGGTCGCCGACGCCGACCAGATGGAGCCCAGGGTCCTCGCCGCGATCTCCCGTGACCGGGGCCTGATGGAGGTGGCGGGCAGCGCGGACGACCTGTACGCCCGGCTCTCCGACCGCGCCTTCTCCGGCGACCGCGAGCACGCGAAGATCGCGCTGCTCGGCGCGGTGTACGGGCAGACCTCGGGGGACGGCCTGAAGAACCTCGCCGCGCTGCGCCGCCGCTTCCCGGCCGCCGTGGCGTATGTCGACGACGCCGCGAAGGCGGGCGAGGAGGGGCGGCTCGTGAGGACCTGGCTCGGCCGGACGAGTCCGCCCGCGGCGGGGGCCGGGGAGGACGACGAGGCGGGCATCCCCCAGGAGGAACCGGACGGATCGGCGTCCGGCGACGGGGAGTTCACCCCGGGGTATGCCTCCACCAACGCCCGCGCGCGGGGCCGGTTCACGCGGAACTTCGTCGTGCAGGGCAGTGCGGCGGACTGGGCCCTGCTGATGCTGGCCGCGCTGCGGCGGGCGATGTCCGAGGGCGGGATGCGGGCCGAGCTGGTCTTCTTCCAGCACGACGAGGTCATCGTGCACTGCCCGGCCGAGGAGGCGGCGGCCGTCGCGGCGGCGGTGCGGGAGGCGGGCGACCTGGCGGGGCGCATAACCTTCGGCGAGACGCCGGTCCGGTTCCCTTTCACCACGGCGGTGGTGGAGTGCTACGCGGACGCGAAGTGACCGGCGTCGCGGGCCGGGTGGGGTGCGGCCAGGCGGGGTGGGAGAACAGGGCCCTCAGTTCGTCGGACCGCGCTGTCCGTGCCGTCCAGGGCGCGCAGCGCCGCCGTCCACTGCTCGTACGCCGCTTCGTCGCGGGCCTCGGCCCGGCCACGTGTCGGCGATCTGCCGGCGCGGCCCGATCCGATCGCCGCATCGGACCTGACCCGCCGGTATCGCGCACGGCGCGTAGCTCGGGGAGTGTCGCCGCCGCGGTCGGGTCCGGGGGCGGTAAGAGCCCCGGTCGGCGGAGGTGAACGACCGGGGCCCTTGTCCTGCCCGCACGCCCCGCCGGGTCGGGGCCTACCCCGCCGGCAGCCGTACCGTGAACTGCGAGCCCTTGCCCGGCACGCTGTCCGCCGTCACCGTGCCGTCGTGCGCCTCCACCAGTTTCCGCACGATCGACAGGCCGAGTCCGCTGCCGCCCGTAGCGCGGGTGCGGGACTTGTCCGCGCGCCAGAAGCGGTCGAAGACGTGCGGCAGATCGGCGGGGTCGATGCCGGTGCCGGTGTCGGCGACCTCGATCAGGACGGCGTCGGACGTGGCCCGGCAGGTGATGCGGACGCTGCCGCCCTCGGGAGTGTGGCGGACCGCGTTGGAGACGAGGTTGCCGACCGCCTGCCGCAGCCGCAGCGGGTCGGCCGTCAGCCGCGGGTCGCCGAGCGCGGTGGCCCTGAGCCGCACCCCCGCCGCGTCCGCGCGGGCCTGGTGCGCCGCCGCGACCTGCTCGGCGATGTCGGCGGCCCGCACGGGCTCCTTGTGCAGCCGCAGGGTGCCCGCGTCGGCCGCCGCGAGGTCCTGGAGGTCGTCGACGATGTGCTGGAGCAGCAGGGCCTCTTCGAGGAGGGAGGTGACCAGTTCGGGGTCGGTCTCGACGACGCCGTCCTCGGCGGCCTCCAGCCAGCCCCTGATGTTGGAGAGCGGGGTGCGCAGCTCGTGCGCGACGTCGCTCACCATGGCCTTGCGCTGCTCCTCCAGGGCCTTGCGGTGGGCCGCCATGTCGTTGAAGGCGGCCGCCAGTTGGCTGATCTCGCCGGCCGAGCGGGTGGCCGTGGTGGGGACGGGGTCGGGTTCGCCCGCCTTCATGCGCCGCGTCGCGGTGGTCAGCGCGCGCAGCGGCCGGGTCAGCCGGGTCGCGGCGAACGCGGTGACGGCGACCGTGACGGCGAGGACGGCCGCGGCGAGCCCGGCGAGGCGGGCGGTGTTGTCCCGGGAGAGGCTGAACCCCGGTTCGCCGCGGGAGCCGTCCGGGCTGGTGATGAAGAGCAGGGCGGGCGAGGAGACGTAGGGACCGAGCTGTTCGCGCCGGGCGCTGTCGACACAGGCCTCGCGGGCGGCGTCGTCGGCGGTGCGAGAGGCGAAGGGGTCGGGGGTCGTGGAGGGCTCGGGGCCCCGGCGCTCCGCCTCGGAGGCCTCGCCGGACCCGGAGGTCTCCGGGGACTCGGAGGCCTCGGGCGTCGTGGGGGTGTCCGCGGTCGCCGGGTCCCCCGGGACCGGGTCCACCGGGAGCACGTACGAGGCGTACGTGGGCACCGCCCCGACCGGCTTCGGGCCCGACCGTCCGCTCAGGTCGAGGCCGACGGGGATGTGCTGGAGGCCGCCGCGCTCCATGCAGGCCCCCGCGACGGCGTCGAGCTTCTTGAGGGCCTTGCGTTCGGTCTCGGTGGGCATGTCGAGCAGCGGGTCGCCGCAGCGCATCCGGGTGACCGCCGTGGGGTCGTCGCCGATGCGGACGGAGGGGCGGCCGCCGGGGGCGGTGACGACCTCGGGGCTCATCCCGATCTCTCTCAGGCAGGCCGCGCTGCGTTCGGCCGCGGCCTTCAGGCCGGCGCGCTCGGCCCGGGTGAGGCGGTAGGGGCCGACCGCGCGCGGGTCGATGCGGTCGGCGGCGGTGTCCTCGCCCGAACGGCCCGGGGTCAGCGTGGTGTCCACGGCGAGCGGGTCGAGGACGGCGGAGGCGTTCGGGGGCAGCGGGGTGTGCTTCGCGGGAGCCGCGGAGTCCGTGATGACCTTGCGGTCCTGCGTGGTGAGGGCGATGCGGCGCCCGGTGCGCCGGGACAGCTCGCGCACGGCCTCGTCGGCCCCGCGCCACTCGGGGGCGTCGGCCCCGACGCCGAGGAGCCGGTCGTAGATGCGGGCGTCGTCGGCGAGCACCTGGCCCTGCTCCTGCCGGAGCGCGCCGGACGTGGTCTGCGCGGCGAGCCAGGTGGTGGCGGCGATGGACCCCACGGACACGAGCACGGAGACGGCGAGCAGCCGGGCGAGCAGGCTGCGCCGCAGGGGGATGTCACGCGCCACGGTGTACCGGGTCCCCGGCCGGAGGGGCCGCCTCCGTGGACGCCGCGGACGACGCCGACGTCAGCTTGTAGCCCACCCCGAAGATCGTGAGCAGCCGGGTCGGGTGGCGCGGGTCCCGTTCGATCTTCTTGCGGAGGTTGAGGACGTGCACGTCGACCGTGCGGGCCGATATGTACCCCGACGAGCCGTGGATGCGGTCCAGGAGCTGGGGGCGGGTGAAGACGCGGTCCGGGTCGCCCGCCATGGCGGTCAGGAGGTCGAACTCCCCCGGCGTGCAGTCGACCGGCCGGCCCTCGACCGTCACCTCGTGGCGCAGCGGGTCGACCACCAGGTCCCCCGCCCGCAGCACCTGCGGGGCGGGGCCGGGCTGCGGGTGGATGCCGCACGCGCGGCGCAGCAGCGTCCGCACGCGGGCCATCAGCTCGCGGGGGCTGTACGGCTTGGTGAGGTAGTCGTCGGCGCCGAGGTCAAGGCCGGTCAGGAGGTCGTCCTCCGTGGAGCGGGCGGTCAGCATCAGGATCGGCAGCTGTGTCAGCTCCGGCGGCCCGTCGCCGTTCCGCAGCGTCCGCGTGACGGTCAGCCCGTCCGTGCCCGGCATCATCACATCGAGGATCAGCAGGTCCGGCGGCTGGTTCCGCACCGCACGCAGGGCGGCGATCCCGTCATGGACGACGGCGACCGAGTGGCCCTCGCGCTCCAGGTAGCGGCGGACCAGCTCGGCCTGTTTCTCGTCGTCCTCCGCGACCAGGACAGCAGCGCACATGGGGTCGAGGATAGGCACGGACCGCGGCGGGCCGGGCGGCGAGGCCGCTCGGGGCCGCCGCCCTGACACGATCCTCACAACTGCCGGGCGTCCGCGGGCCGCCCGGCAGTCACCGCTCAGCCGTACCGCTTCAGCTCGTGGAAGAAGTCCGGGACGGTGTGCAGCTGGTCGGCCTCGGCCACCTGGTCGTACACGTACTTGGCGACCGCCATGTCGAGCACCCCGAGGCCGAACGGCGAGAAGACCACCGGCCGGTCGGCGGGCGCCGAGATCCGTCCCTCCAGGGCGTCGAACAGCGTGCCCGCCACGAAGTCGCGGTGGCCCACCCGCTGTTCCGCCAGGTGCGGCGAGGTGTTCGCCTTCATGCAGTGCTCGATGTCGTCGACCGCGTTCCAGGAGTCCAGGACGATCTCCGGGGAGAGGTCGCGCAGCGAGACGTGCAACACCAGCGGGTTGTGCGCGAACCACGCCGGGTCGGTGACGTGCGGCTCACCGGCCACCGTGGCGAAGACGACCAGGTCGCTGGAGGTGATCAGCTCCTCGGCCTTGTCGTACACGGTGACACGGGACGCGGGGCCGCCCGCCTCCTCCTGGCTGCGCTCCAGGTAGCCCTTGAAGCCGTCCGCGTGCTCCGCCGACAGGTCGTGCACGCCGATCTCGTCGAACGCGAAACCGCCGCGCGCCAGGTAGGTGTGCAGATAGCGGGCGATGAGGCCGACGCCGAAGAAACCGACGCGGCGCGGGCGCGTGCCGCGCTGCTCGCTGAACGTGCGCGCCGCGAGGGCCGCCGACGCCGCCGTGCGGGCGGCGCTGATGATGGAGCTCTCCAGGCACGCGAAGGGGTACCCGGTCTCGGCGTCGTTGAGGATGAGGACGGCCGAGGCGCGCGGGATGCCGGCCGCCACGTTCTCCGGGAAGCTGGAGATCCACTTGATGCCGTGCACGCCGACGTCGCCCTTGACCGACGCGGGCAGCGCGATGATGCGCGACGACGGACGGTCGGGGAAGCGCAGGAAGTACGAGTCGGGGTTGACCGTCTCGCCCCGCCCGTGCAGCCGGTAGGCGGCCGCGACGGCGTCGATCACCTCGTTCTCGCGTCCGCCGAGCGCCTGCTGCACCTGTGCGCCGGAGATCACCGAGAACGGCGGCACCGTTTTGTTCATGGACACGCTGCTCCTTGAGGTTCTTGAGGGTTACGTCAGCCGATGCGGGCGAGGCCCTTGGCCCGCTGCCGTGACCTGCCGCGCGACACCATCAGCGGGTCCCAGCCGTCCGCCCGCTCGGGCAGCAGCCCGGCGTCGCCGAGGACCGTCCCGTCGAACACCTCCGCCAGCAGGCCGCGGCCGAGGATGTGCGAGGCGCAGGCGATGCCGCCGGTGGCGACGCCGCCGACTCCGCTGCCGTAGCGGACGGACTGCCCGACGACGTACAGGCCCTCCACGCCGGTGCGCACGTCGGGGCGCTGGCCGACCGCGCCCCAGCGGCACATGCCGTACGGGGTGCCGCCACTCGCGCGGATGTAGCGCTCGTTGGTGAGCGGGGTCGCCGTCTCCACGTGGGTGATGCGGTCACGGAAGGGGCCGATGACCTTCTCCGCGGCGTCCAGGATCATCTCCTGCATCTGCTGCTTGCGCGCGAGGTAGCCGGGGTTGCGCCGGTAGCGCTCGCCGTCCACGGGGCTCTTCTCTGCGCCCCAGAACTCATAGCCGGGCGGGCAGCCCGTCATGAGCTGGAAGTTGCTGTGGCCCGGCGGGCAGACGTTGGGGGCCCCCGCGTCCTTCAGGGAGGCGAAGGAGAAGGCGAGCTGGGAGATCCTCTCGAACTCGCCGCGCTTCATCGCCGCGTGCGAGCCCTCCATGTCGTCGCTGTCGTGCCACCAGATGTTGGCGTTGGGCAGTCCCGGCAGCTCGGTGTCGAGCGCCACGTACACGGCGACGACCGCGCCCCGCATCGTCGCCTCGCGGGTCTGGGTGACCAGCTCCTCCGGGAAGGCGTCCGTGCCCCCGCACAGGTCGAGCACGGTGCGCCGGTAGTCGGCGTTGGAGATGACCAGCGGCGCCATGATCCGCTCGCCGGTGCCGAGTTCGACGCCGCGGGCCCGGCCGTCCTCGATGAGGATGCGCCGCACCTCGCAGCGCGTGCGCAGCTCCCCGCCGTACGCCTCCAGTGCCTCCACGAAGGCGGCGACGAGGGCCTGGCCGCCGCCCTCGGGGTAGTACGCGCCCCGCAGGTAGTGGTCCATGATGTTGACGTGCTCGGCGAAGCCGATCTCGTCCGGCATCGCGCCGTAGTTGCCGGACTGCGCGGCGAGGACCGTGCGGGCCCTGCGGGAGAGCCCGCAGTGGTCGAGGGCCTGGCCGAGGGTGCGGCGGCTCCAGCGCATCGTCTGCGGCGACCTGCGGAACAGGTGCACCATGGGCTCGCCGAGCAGGCCGGCCCTGCTCATCGCCGTGACGCCCTTGGCGAGGTCGATGAACTCGTCGATGCCCGCCGCCTCGTCGGGCAGCGCCTGCTTGAGCCGTTCGCGGTAGTTGTCCCACCCCGCGGGCACGTCCACCGTGGTGGTGGGCGTGACGACCCGGTCGAAGCCGCCCTCGTTGTCCATCGGCCGGAACGTCACCCGGTCGCGGATGCCGAGGCCGGAGAGGACCGCGGGGATGAGGCCGTCGGGGCCGCAGTCGCCCAGGTAGTGCGTGCCGACGTCGAACTCGTACTTGCGGCGCCTGCGGAAGACGTGTGCGTTGCCGCCCGCGATGTCGTGCTGTTCGAGGACGAGGACGCGGCGCCCGTCGGCGGCGAGATAGCCGCCGCTGACGAGGCCGCCGATCCCGCTGCCGACGACGATGGCGTCGTAGTCGTGGCCCCGGCCGGCCGGACCGCCCGCCGACGCCCCGGCCGTGCGGCTTGTTCCCACTGAAACCCCCATCAGGTGCGCGTCCCTCTCAGACGGTGACCCGCCGTGTCAGACGGTGATGCCGCCGTGGATCTCGAAGACGGAACCCGTGATGTACGCGGCGCGCTCCGAGGCGAGGAAGGCCACCAGGTCGGCCACCTCCTCGGGGCGGCCGAACCGGCCGAGCGGCACGTTCTTCAATAGCCGCGTGACGGCCGCTTCCTGCATGCCGCCGACCATGTCGGTGTCGATGAGGCCCGGCGCGACCGCGTTGGCCCGCACCCCGCGCGGGCCGAGCTCCTTGGCCAGCGTCTTGGTGAAGCCGATGATCCCGGCCTTGGTGGCGGCGTAGTTGGCCTGGCCGACGTTGCCGGAGATGCCCGTCACCGACGACAGGTTGACGATGGCGCCCGACCTGCGCTTGCTCATGGAGAACGCGGCGGCGCGGCACACGTTGTAGACGCCGTCGAGGTTGGTGCGGAGCACCGCGTGCCAGTCCTCGTCCCGCATGAGCACGAGCGGCCGGTCGCGGGTGATGCCCGCGGAGGTGACCACCACGTCGACGGGGCCGAGTTCGCGCTCGGTCGCCGTGTACCAGGAGCGCACGGCCTCGCCGTCGGCGACGTCGCACCGCGTGGCGATGATCCGCGTGCCGTGCTCGGCGGCCTCCTTGGCCAGCTGCTCGGCGGCGTCCTGGTTGGAGTGGTAGCAGAAGGCGACGTCGTGGCCGTCCTCGGCGAGGCGCTGGACGACGGCCTTGCCGATGCCGCGGGAGCCCCCGCTGACGAGCGCGATCACGCGGCGCCGCCCTGGTCCGTGGCGCCGAGGAGCCGCAGCACGGCGCAGGCGACCGCGCCGTCCCGGTCCACCGCGGTGACGAGCGCGACGCGCCCCGCCGACTCCGCGTCGCCCTCCGCCACGGCGAGCACCGCGGCGATCTGGAGCGAGGCGGCTGCGGCCGAGGTGTCGCCGAGCAGCGCCATGGACGGCACCCGGTCGAGGGCCGCGGCCGGCACGAGGGAGGCGACGGCGGCGCTCTCGGCGCGGCCCGCCCTGCCCGGCGCGGCCGACGGGCACGCCGCCCAGACGTCGTCGGCGCGCACCCCGGCGCGGTCGAGGGCCTGCTCGACGCAGGCGGTGACGGCGGCCGCCGGGTCGTCGTCGATGTCGATGCGCGACTCCACGGCGAGGACGGCCGCGACGGGCTCGCCCTGCGCGCTGCCCGCGGGCTCGACCAGGAGCAGGCCGCAGCCCTCACCGAGCAGCGGCGTCGTTTCGCCCTGTTCCACCGAGACGTGTTCGAGCCAGGCGTGCGCGGCGCTGAACTCCTCGGCGCTGCCGCACAGGTACTTCGTGGCGCGGCCCTGCCCGATGAGCTTGCGGGCGTAGTTGAGGGCGAGCAGCCCGCTGACCCGGCCGCCGCCCAGGGTGGTGTTGGGGCCCTTGAGGTCGTGGCGGATGGCGGCGGCCCCCGCCGCGTGGTTGAGCGTCCCCACCGGGATCTTGCCGGCGTCGACGTAGAAGGGCCTGGCGTTGGTCAGCGACTGGCGCATGCCGTCGGTGATGGTCTCCAGGCTGCCCATGGAGATGCCGACGACGACGCCGGTCCTGTCGTCGGTCTCCACCGCGCGCTCGCCGTCGGCGTCGCGCAGGAGCTGGTCGGAGGCGACCATGACGAGCGCGGAGAGCCGGTCGAGCTTGGCCGTGCCCTTCTTGCCCAGCAGCTCGCGGATGTCGAAGCCCGGCACGAGGCAGGCCTCGGGCGACGGCAGAGCGCCCGCCACGCCGTCCGCGGGGGCGGCGGTGGCCTCACGGGCGCGCAGCCCGGCGGTGAAGGCGGCACGGTCGACGCCGAACGGGGAGACGGCCGTCCAGCCGGTGATGACGAGTTGGTCCGCCGCCAACTCCGCGGTTTCCCGAACCGCTTCGGACACTGCGGTACTCATGATCAGACTCGCTCCCCGTACTTGCCGAGAATCAGGATGGCGTTGTTGCCCGCGAAGGCACTGGAGTTGTTCTGCACGATGCGGACGTCCGCCTCGACCGACTCGTTGGGGACGCAGTCGACCGGGCACTCCGGGTCGGTCTCCACGTGGTTGATGGTCGGCGGGATGAAGCCGTGCTCGATGGAGAGCGCGCAGGCGATGGCGCCGAGCGCGCTGGCCGCGCCCATGGAGTGGCCGAGCATGGACTTCAGGGCGACGGTCCGCGGCGGCGCGCTGCCGTACACGTCGACGATGGCCCCCGACTCCGTCTTGTCGTTGGCCTTGGTGCCGGTGCCGTGCGCGGAGATGAAGTCGACCTCGTCCTTCTTCACCCCGGCGTCGTCGAGCGCGAGCTCGATGCCGCGGGCGATGCCCTCGCGGTTCGGCGCGGTCGGGTGGCTGGCGTCGCAGGAGAGGCCGTATCCGAGCACTTCGGCGTAGATGCGGGCGCCGCGGGCGAGCGCGGAGTCCAGGCTCTCCAGGACGAGCATGCCGGCGCCCTCGCCGGTCAGGATGCCCTTGCGGTTGACGTCGAAGGGGCGTACGCGGTCCTCGGAGGTGAGCGCCCCGAGCCGGTAGAAGCTCACGAACGCCTTGCGGCACACGGCGTCCGCGCCACCGCAGATCGCGAGGTCGGCCTCGCCGGAGCGGATGGTGTCCAGGCCGTAGCCGATGGAGTAGTTGCCCGCCGCGCAGGCCGTGGTGACCGTGGTGGCCTCGACGTTGGCCATGCGCAACTCGCGGGCGACGGCCGTGGAGAGTCGGCCCGCGTTGACGCGCCCGGCGAGCACCGGGTCCATCACCTCGGGGTCGCCCGCCTCGACGTCCATGGCCACGAGCCGGTCGAGGTCGTGGGACTCGCCGTCGGTGGTGCCGATGCTGATGACGGCCCGGGTGTCGCCGAGTTCGGCCTCGGTGAGCCCGGCGTCCTCGACGGCCATGCGGGCGGCGGCGACGGCGAACTGCCCGGCCTGGCCGACGTGGTCGAGCGGCACGTTGCGGATCCACCGCTCGGCGTCGAAGTCCTTGACCTCGCAGGCGTACGTCTGCTCGAAGCCGGTGGTGTCGAAGCGGGTGATGGGCGCGGCGCCCGAGCGGCCGGCCCGCAGCCCCGCCGTGAACTCCTCCAGGCCGGTGCCGATGCTGGTGATGGCGCCGAGGCCGGTGAGGACCACCCTCCGGCGGTCCCCGGCCGCTGGCGACTGTGCGGTGGACATGGACGGACTCCTTTGACGCAGTTCGCTGCCTGTGGTGGCGGGGGTGTCGGGGTTCCCGTGTGTGCGGGGGTGCTCGGGCCCGGTGAGGGAGGGCCCTGAGCGGGAGGGCTCCGTGAGGGAGGGCCCAGGGTGGGAGGGCTCCGTCACCAGCCGGCGGCGGCCGCGGCCACCTGGTACGTGGCCTCCACGTTGACCATCTTGGGGAGCTCGTCCATGTCGATGACGATGGAGTACTCCATCTCGATGGCGCCGAGGATGTCGATGAGCTTGAGCGAGTCCGCGCCCAGCTCGTCGATGAACAGCGCGGTGTCGCTGAGGTCCTCCGCCTCCACGTCGATGTTCTCCGCGACGATTTCCTTGATACGGGCCAGACGGTCGGGCGCGACGGTGGTCATTTCTCTCCTCAGAGAAAGTGCGGCGTACGAGAAGCCGAAGGGGAAAAAGAACAGAATGTGAGAACTCGCGGCTCTTGGTTCAAGAATTTAGCCAGCGCCAGTGACGTTCAACTGACTACTGACTGACGGTTCCGCTTGAGGGCCGGTGGTCAGTTGCCGACGGCCTTGCGGAAGCCACGCAGGCTGCCGAAGACCGAGACGACCAGCAGCGTCGTCAGCATGATGGCCGTGACGAGACCTGGGTGCTCGGACGGGAAGCCGGTTCCGGTGGCGCCCACGGGGTCGTTGCCCCACAGCCGTCGGGTGGTCGTGATGACGGAGGTGACGGGATTCCATTCCGCGATCGGCTGGAGCCATCCGGGAAGGCCGCCCACACCCACGTACGCATTGGAAAGGAAGGACAGGATCACCAGGACGAGCGCGCCCGAGCCGTCAATTGCCTCGACGTTTTTCATGGCGGTGCCGAGCAGAATGCCGAGCCACAGCATGGTGTAGATGAACGCGAGCAGGACGCCGAATCCGGCGAGGGTCTGCAGGAAGCCGTTGTGCGGCCGCCAGCCGACGCCGAGACCCACCAGGGAGACCGCCGTCAGGCTGACCGCGCCGACGAAGAGATCGGAGAGGGTCCGCCCGATCAGTACGGTGCTCGACGCGATCGGCAGCGAGCGGAAGCGGTCCACCAGGCCGTTGCGGAGGTCCATGGCGACACCGATCGCCGTCGGACCCACGCTGGTCAGACCGACCTGGATCGCGATGCCGGCCATGATGAAGTCCTCGTAGGCCACGTTGCCCGGGATGTTCATCGACTCGCGGAAGAGGTAGCCGATGGCGATCAGCATCACCAGCGGGTTCATCGTGACGAGCACGAGGCGCCCCGGCGAGCGGCGCAGGTGCACGAGGTGGCGCCCGGCGAGGGCGAGGGTGTCCGAGACGTAGCCCGGCAGGGCGCCGCCCCCGTCCCGCGGCGCGGCGGTCTTCGCCGTGGTGGTGGCCGTGGCGGTCGTCATCCCTTGTCCCCCTGGTGTGCTCCCGCGGCGGCGGCCGTCCTGGTCTCCGCGCCGCCCGTCAGGTCGAAGAAGACGTCGTCGAGCGACGGCTTGCGCAGCTCGAAGTCGGTGGTCGCCACGCCCTTGTCGCGCAGCGCGGCGGCGGCCCTCGCCACGTCGTCGAGGCCGTGGGTGAGCTGGACGGAGACCCGGAAGGCCGCCTCGTCGGCGACGGGCTCCTGGCCGCCTCCGATCATCGCGAGCGCGGCCACGGCGTCGGCCAGCATCTCCGGCCGCGCCACGGTCACTTCGAGGCGCTCGCTGCCGACCTTGCGCTTGAGGGCGTCCGGGGTGCCCTCGGCGATGACGCGGCCGGCGTCGATGACGGCGATGCGGTCGGCCAGCTCGTCCGCCTCCTCCAGGTACTGCGTGGTGAGCAGGATCGTGACGCCGTCGGCGACCAGGCCGCGCACGACGTCCCACAGCACGGCACGGCTCGTCGGGTCGAGCCCCGTGGTGGGCTCGTCGAGGAAGAGGACCTCGGGCTCGCCGATCACGCAGGTGGCCAGGTCGAGCCGGCGCCGCATACCTCCGGAGTACGTGCCGACGGGGCGGTCCGCGGCCTCGGTGAGGCCGAACCGGTCGAGGAGTTCCACGGCCCGCCGGGCGGCGCCGCGCCGCCCGAACCGCAGCAGGCGGCCGAGCAGGATCATGTTCTCGCGCCCGGTGAGCAGTTCGTCGACGGCCGCGTACTGCCCGGCGAGGCCGATGCGGCGGCGCACCTCCTTGCTCTGGCCCACCACGTCGTACCCGGCGACGCTGGCGCGTCCCGCCGTCGGCGTGATGAGCGTGGCGAGGATGCGGACGGTGGTCGTCTTGCCGGCCCCGTTGGGTCCGAGCACGCCGAGGACCGACCCGGCGGGCACCGAGAGGTCGATGCCGTGCAGGGCGGTGTGCGACTTGTACTGCTTGCCGAGCCCCTCGGCGAGGATCGCTGTGTCCGCTGTCACCGGATCAGCCCTGCTTCTGCAGGCTGAGCGGCCGCATGTCGGTCCAGTTCTCCTCCACGTACGCGACGGCCGCCGACCGCTCGCTCGCGTCGAGCGCCACGGTCCAGCCCGCGGGCACCTCGGCGAAGGAGGGCCACAGCGAGTGCTGGCCCTCGTCGTTGACCAGGACGAGGAACGTGCCGTCCTCGGCGTCGAAGGGGTTGGCCATGACTGATCTCCCGATGTCAGTGGGTGTGCGTGGTGGTCCTGGCGCGGTCGAGGGCCGCGAGGGCCTCCTCGACGCGGCGCCCGATGTGGGCCGCCGGGGCGGGCCGCATCATGTCCTGGTGTCCGCAGGGCACGTCGTGGGTGCGGAGCCGCCCCGCCGCGCCGGTCAGGTGCGGCTCCCAGCTCTTGGCCTTCAGGGCGCGCTCGTCGGCGTCGAGCCCTTCGGCGGCGACGAACAGCGTCATCGGGCCGTCGAAGGCCCCCGGTGTGAAGCGCTGGAAGAGGCGGAGGTTGTTGCGCATCACCTTCAGCAGGCGCTCCAGGGTGGCGAGGTCGAAGGCGGCGAGCGGACTGTCCGGGGCGGAGCGCAGCAGCGCGGTGACCGTCTCCGTGGTCAGTTCGGTGAGCGCGCCGGCGTCGACGCCCGCCTGGTCGAGGAACTCCGCGAGGAACTCCGCGTCGTCGGGCCGGGCGCCGCGCGCGTCGTCGGGGTAGGCGTCGAGGTTCGCGAGATACGCGACGTCCTCGCCGGCCTCGCGCAGCCGTACCGCCATCTCGTGGGCGACGACGCCGCCGTAGGACCAGCCGAGCAGGTGGTAGGGGCCGTGCGGCTGGACGGCGCGGATCTCGCGCACGTAGTCGTCGGCGACCTCGGTGAGGTCGGACGGCAGGGGTCCGGCGCCCGTGATGCCGCGCGCCTGGAGGCCGAGGACGGGGCGGCGCGGGTCGAGGTGTTCGGCGAGCGCGGCGAACGGGATGGAGAACCCGAGGCCGCCGTGCACGCAGAACAGCGGCGGCAGGGTGCCGCCCGTCCGGATCGGCAGCAGGGGGGCGAGCATGTCGAGGCCGTCGTCGGCGGCGCCGCCCGCCGCGGCGAGGGCCTCGACGGTGCGGTGCTCGAAGACGTCGCCGAGGCCCAGCCGGAGCCCGCGGCGGGCGGCGGCGTTCACCAGGCGGATGGCCTTGAGGCTGTCGCCGCCGAGGGCGAAGAAGCCGTCGTCGAGGCTGACGTCGGCGGTCCCGAGGACCTCGCGCACGGCTTCCGCCAGGGCGCGTTCGGCCGCGTCACGGGGTGCGCGCGCCGTCCGGTCCGCCGGTCGGTCGACGGTCTCCGGGGCGGGCAGGGCGCGGGTGTCGAGCTTGCCGTTGACGGTGAGCGGCAGCTCCCCGAGGAAGGCGTAGGCGGCCGGGATCATGTAGCCGGGCAGGGTCCGCGCCAGGTGGGCGCGCAGCCGCTCGGCCTCGGGGCGGGCGTCCGGGGCGGCGGGCACGACGTACGCGACGAGATCGCGTCCGGTGGCGGTGCGCGGGGCGAGGACGGCGGCGCGGGCGACGGCGGGGTGCGCGGTCAGGACGCGTTCGATCTCGGTCAGTTCGATGCGGTGGCCGCGGACCTTGACCTGGTGGTCGTCGCGGCCGACGTACTCGATGAGCCCCGCGGTGTTCCAGCGCACCAGGTCGCCCGTGCGGTACATCCGCGTGCCCGCGGGCCCGTAGGGGTCGGCCACGAAGCGCTCGGCGGTCTGTCCCGGCCTGCCGAGGTAGCCGCGCGCGAGCCCGGCCCCCGCCAGGTACAGCTCGCCGACCACGCCGCGCGGCACGGGCCGCAGGGCGGCGTCGAGGACGTAGCCGCGGGTGCCGCCGATGGGCAGGCCGATGGGGACGTTCGAGGCGCCGGAGGGGTCCTCGGCCACGGTGTGCGAGAGCGCGAACGTGGTCACCTCGGTCGGCCCGTAGATGTTGACGAGGGTGAGGCCGGGCAGCGCGGCCCGCAGCCGGGCGATGTGGTCGACGGAGTGCGCCTCGCCGCCGGTGAGCAGCAGCCGCAGCGGGGCGAGGGCCTCGGGCGCGGTGTCGGCGAAGACGTTGACGAGCTGCGTGGTGAAGAACGCGACGCTCACCCCCGTGGCCCGCAGGAACGCGCCGATCGCGGTGGGCTCCGCGGGGCCTGCGGGGGTCACGGCGAGCCGGGCGCCGTGCAGCAGCGGCGCCCAGATCTCGAAGGTCGAGGCGTCGAAGGCGACGGGCGCGAAGTACACGAAGGTGTCGTCGCGGCCCACCCCGAGGTGGCTGAGGCCGTGCACGAGGCGCAGCGCGGCCCGGTGCGACACGGCGACGCCCTTGGGCCGGCCGGTGGAGCCGGAGGTGTAGGTGACGTAGAGCAGGTCGTCGGGGGCGTTGCGCACGTCCGGGGCCGTGGCGGGGGCCGCCGCGACGGCGGCCAGGGTGGCGGGCGCGTCGAGGACGACGGTCCGCACGCCGTCGTTCCCGGCCTCCCGGGCTGTCGTCGCGCCGTCGCTCTCGGCCTCCCCCGCCGACCTCACGCCGTCGTACGGGCTCTCCCCCGCCGACTCCTCGGTCAGGAGCAGCCGGGCGCCGCTGTCCGCCAGCATGGCGCGCACGCGGGCGGCCGGGTGCCGCGGGTCGAGCGGCAGGTAGGCGGCGCCGGTCCTGGCGATGGCGAGGAGGGTGACGACGGTCAGCGGGCCGCGCTCCAGGCGCAGGGCGACGACGTCACCGCGGCGCACGCCGTGCTCGGCGATCAGGTGCTGGGCGAGGCGGTTGGCGCGGGCGTCGAGGTCGCCGTACGTGAGGGTCAGCGCGCCCCCTTCGCCGTGCAGCAGGGCCACCGCGTCCGGCGTGGCCGCCGCCTGGCGCGCGAAGTGCGCGGTGACGGCGCCGGCGGGCGCGGGCGCGTCGTTGGCGCCGAGCGCGAGCAGGGCGGCGCGCTCCCGGGCGGGCAGGATGTCGAGGCCGGACAGCGGGCGCGCGGGGTCGGCCAGCGCCCCGGCGAGCAGCCGCAGATAGGCGTCGGCGATACGGCGTGCGGTGCTCTCCTCGAAGAGGCTCGCGCTGTACTCGACGGCGAGGTCGATCCGGCCCGTGTCGTCGGCGTGCTCGGTGAGCTGGAAGAACAGGTCCCACTTGGCCGTGGCCCCGGCCACCGGGACGACCTCCATGGACAGTTCGGGGTCGACGGTCACCGCGGCGGAGCGGTCCGCGTTCCGCAGGCCGAGCATGACCTGGAACAGCGGGTGGCGGGCCCGGGACCGCTCGGGGTTGAGGGCCTCGACGAGCTTCTCGAACGGCACGTCCTGGTGCTGGTAGGCGGCGAGGTCGTACGCCTTGACCCGCTCCACGAGGTCGCGGAAGGCGGGGTCGCCGCCGGTGTCGGTGCGCAGCACGAGGGTGTTGACGAAGACACCGACGAGATCGGCGAGGCGGTCGTCGGAGCGGCCCGCGACGGGGCTGCCGAGCGGGATGTCGGTGCCCGCGCCGAGCCGCGTCAGCGTCGCCGCGAGGCCCGCCTGGAGCAGCATGAAGACGCTGACGCCCCACTCCCGCGCCGCCGCCCGCAGCCCCGCGGCCACCGCGTCGGGCACGGGCACGCGCACCGTGCCGCCCCGGTGGTCGGCGCGGGCGCCGCGCGGGGCGTCGAAGGGCAGGTCCAGCTCGTCGGGGAGCCCGGCGAGCGCGGTCCGCCAGTGGGCGAGCTGCCGGGACAGCTCGCTGTCCGGGTCGCTCTCGTCGCCGAGGAGCCGCCGCTGCCAGAGCGTGTAGTCGGCGTACTGCACCGGCAGCGGCGCCCACGCGGGCGCGGCTCCGGCGCGGCGGGCCGCGTAGGCCTCGGTGAGGTCGCGGGCGAGTGGGGCGAGGGACCAGCCGTCGGCGGCGATGTGGTGCACCACGAGGAGCAGGACGTGCTCGTCGGGCCCGGTGGCGAACAGGCGGGCCCGCAGCGGCGCCTGGCTCTCCAGGTCGAAGCCGCGGGCGGCCTCGGCGGCGAGCGCGGCGTCGAGCGCGGCCTCGGCGGTCTCGGTGACGGGCAGGTGTACGGGGGCGTCGGCGGGGGCGAGCACCTGCTGCCCGGCCCGGCCGACGCCCCGCGAGGCGGCGCCTGGGGGGGCGCCTTCCTCGGCTCCGGAGGCGGGCCCGGGGGTGAACCCGCCGCCGGAGGTCTCGGTGGTCCCGGCGGTGACCGGGAAGACGGTGCGCAGCGCCTCGTGCCGGGCGACGACGTCACGCAGCGCCGCACCCAGCGCCCCGGCGTCGAGGCGGCCGGTGAGCCGCACGGCGAGGGGGATGTTGTAGAGCCCGGCGGGCGCTCCGAGCCGCTCGATGAACCACAGTCGCTGCTGCGCGTAGGACAGCGGGATGACGTCGGGGCGTACGGCGGGGACCAGTTCGGGCCGGGCGCGGCCACCGCCGGCACGCCGCTCGCCCCCGGTGCGACGTCCGCCCTCGGCGCGCGGCTCGTCCTCGGCGCGCGGCTCGGCGAGGCGGGCGGCGAGCCGTGCCACCGACGGCGCCTCGAACAGGTCGCGCACGCCCAGGTCGACGCCGAGCTCGGCGCGCGCCCGGTTCACGATCCGCGTGGCGAGCAGCGAGTGGCCGCCGAGCGCGAAGAAGTCGTCGTCGACGCCGACGCGTTCGAGGCCGAGCACCTCCGCGAAGACCGCGCACAGCAGCCGCTCGTCGGCGGTGCGCGGGGCCCGGTCGGTGGTGGTGTACGAGGGCGCGGGCAGTGCGGCCCGGTCCAGTTTGCCGTTGGCGGTCAGCGGCAGCGCGTCCAGCGGCACGACGGCGGACGGGACCATGTGGGCGGGCAGCCGCTCACCGGCGAAGGTCCGCAGCGTCTCGGCGTCGGCGCCCCGCCCGGCGGGGACCACGTAGGCGACGAGCCGCTGGTCGCCCTCGCGGACCTCGCGGACGACGACGGCGGCCTGGGCGACCGCCGGGTGCTGTTCGAGGACGGCGCCGATCTCGCCGAGCTCCACGCGGAAGCCGCGGAGCTGGACCTGCTGGTCGGCGCGGCCGAGGTACTCCAGGGTGCCGTCGGCGCGCCACCGCCCGAGGTCGCCCGTGCGGTACATGCGGGCGCCGGGCTCGCCGAACGGGCAGGCCACGAACCGTCCGGAGGTCAGCGCGGGCCGGTCCAGGTAGCCGCGCGCCAGGCCGGGCCCGGCGACGTACAGCTCGCCGCGCACCCCGGCGGGCACCGGCTGGAGCGCCCCGTCCAGGAGGTACACCCGCAGGTCGGGGATGCCGCGCCCGATGACGCTGCCCTCGCCGGACGCCGCGCGGGCGGCGTCGAGTTCCTGGTACGAGACGTGCACCGTGGTCTCGGTGATGCCGTACATGTTGACCAGGCGCGGCGCGTCGTCCGCGTGCCGCTCGTACCAGCCGGCGAGCCTGCCGATGTCGAGCGCCTCGCCGCCGAACACCACGTGCCGCAGGGAGAGTTCGGGGCCGTGCTCGGCGTCGGCGCGCATGAGCTGGTAGAAGGCTGACGGGGTCTGGTTGAGCACGGTGACGCGTTCGCGGGCGAGCAGGCCGAGGAAGGCGTCGGGCGAGCGCGACACGTCGTACGGCACGACGACGAGCCGGCCGCCGTACAGCAGCGCGCCCCACAGCTCCCAGACCGTGAAGTCGAAGGCGATGGAGTGGAACAGCGTCCACACGTCGTCGCCGCCGAACCCGAACCAGCCGTCGGTGGCGCCGAGCAGCCGCGCCACGTTGGCGTGCGGCACGACGACACCCTTGGGGCGGCCCGTCGAGCCGGACGTGTAGATGACGTACGCGGGGTGCTCGGGCCGCACCCGCGTGCGGGGAGCCGTGGCGGGGCGGGCGGCGACCGCGTCGCGCACGGCGGCGGAGTCCAGGTGCACCGCCGTGGCGCCCGGCGCCTCCGGCAGTCCGGCGTCTGCGGTGGTCAGGACGAGCGGGGGCCGCGCGTCGGCGAGGGTGTGGGCGATGCGGTCGGCCGGGTAGGACGGGTCGACCGGCAGATAGGCGGCGCCCGCCTTGAGGACGGCGAGCACGGCGACGACGAGGTCGGCGCCGCGCGGCAGGGCGAGCGCCACGAACGTCTCGGGTCCCGCGCCGAGCGCGGCGATGTGGTGCGCGAGCCGGTTGGCGCGGGCGTCCAGCTCGCGGTAGCTCAGGTCGACGCGCGCGCCGGTCGCGGCGTCGGCGGGGACGGTGAGGGCCGTCGCGTCGGGCGTACGGGCAACCTGCGCCGCGAACAGCTCGGGGATGGTCGCGTCCGCGCCGGGCTCCGCGCCGCCGCCGCTCCACTCGTCCAGGATGCGGCGGCGCTCGGCCTCCGCGATGCCGCCGAGCCGCGCGAGCAACGCCTCGGGGTCGTCGGCGACCCGGGTGAGGACCTCGATGAGCCGGTCGAGGATGCCGGCGGCCCGGTCGCCCGCCAGCCGGTCCGGCGCGTACGACAGCCGTACGTCGATGACGTCGCCGGGGTGCACCGTCAGGCTGAGCGGATAGTGCGTGGCCGTGTGCACCCGGGCCCCGCTCACGCCGGTCGCGCCGCTCCGGAGCAGGTCCTCCTCGTCCAGCGGATAGTTCTGGAAGGCCAGGACGGTGTCGAACAGCTCGCCCCGCACCCCGCAGGCGGCCTGGGCCTCGGCGAGCGGCAGGTGCTCGTGCGGCATCATCTCCAGACGCTGGCCGGCGAGGGCGTGGAACAGCTGCGACGCGCGCAGCCCCGGCCGCACGTCCGCGCGGACCGGCACGGTGTTGGCGAAGAGCCCGATCATGGACTCGACGCCGGGCACCTCGGCGGGCCGCCCGGAGGTGACCGCGCCGAACACCACGTCCTGGCGTCCGGTGAGGCGGCCGAGGAGCACGGCCCAGCAGCCCTGCACCACGGAGCTGAGGGTGACGCCGGCGGTGCGGCACCAGGCGGTGAGCGCGGCGGTGCGGTCCGCGTCGAGGGTGCGGCGCAGGTCCAGCGGGAGCGCGCGGGCGGCGCCGGCCGGGCTCGGCGGCGCCAGGTGTACGGGGTCCTCGACGCCGCTCAGTGTCCGCGCCCAGGCGCGGCGGGCCGCCTCGCGGTCCCTGCCGCCGAGCCAGCCGAGGAAGGAGCGGTAGGGCGCGGGCGCGGGGAGGCGGTCCGCGTCGCCGCCGGCGGCGAGTTCGAGGAGTTCGCGCACCGCGAGCGGCAGCGACCAGCCGTCCATGAGGATGTGGTGCACGGACCAGAGCAGGCGGTGCTTCCCGCCGCCGAGCCGCAGCAGCGTGAAGCGCATCAGCGGCGGCTTGGCGGGGTCGAAGCCGCGCAGCCGGTCCTCGGCGGCGATGCGCCCGGCCTCCGCTGCGAGGGCGTCGCCGGTCAGGTGCGTCAGGTCCCGCTCGGTCCACGGCAGCGGCACGTCGTCGGCGTGCAGGACGAGCTGGACGGGCTCGCCGTTCTTGCGGCCCCGGAAGCAGGCCCGCAGGTTCGGGTGGCGCGAGAGGAGCGCGGTCGCGGCGGCGCGCAGCCGCCCCGCGACGTCCCTCCCCGCGACGCCCGCGACACCTTCGCCGCCCTCGACGTCCTCGCTCTCGATGTCGGCGGTGAACTGGAGCGTGTACAGGTCGGCCCCCGGGGCCCGCCCGGTCGCCTGCCCGGTCGAGGAGAGGAACAGCAGCCCCTCCTGGAGCGGGGACAGCGGCAGTACCTCGCTGATCCGCGCCCGGCCCTTGGCCGGCGTCATGTGTCCGGTCACGACAGCTCCTCGCTCAGTTCGAGTTCGAGGTCGGCCAGCTCGTCGTCGTCGAGCGTGACGAGCCCGCCCTCGGGGACCTCCGGCACGGCCGTCTCCACCACGTCCTCCGCGTCGGCGGCCACCGCCGCGAGCGCGGCGACGGTCTTGTGCGCGAACACGTCGCGGGTGGTGAGGGCGAGTCCGGCCCTGCGGGCGCGGCTGACGACCTGGATGGAGCGGATGCTGTCGCCGCCGAGGACGAAGAAGTCCTCGTCGACGCCGAGGTCCGCGATGCCCAGCACGTCAGCGAAGATGCCGGCCAGGAGCCGTTCGCGCTCGTCACGCGGGCCGCGCCGGGCGCTCGCCTGGTCGGTCTCGGCGGGCTCGGGCAGGGCCTTGCGGTCCAGCTTGCCGTTGGCCGTCAGCGGCAGCGCGTCGAGCACCACCCAGGTCGACGGGACCATGTACTCGGGCAGCAGGGCGGCGGCGCGGGCGCGCACCGGCTCCGCGTCGTCCGGTCCGGTGAGCCCGTCCCCGGTGAGGTAGCCGACGAGGCGGCTGTTGCCGGAGGCGTCGGGCAGCACGGCCACGGCCGCGTCGGCCACCGCGTCCAGGGCGCGCAGCACGGCCTCGATCTCGCCGAGCTCCACGCGGCGGCCACGGATCTTGACCTGGTGGTCGCGGCGCTCGATGAACTCCAGCTGTCCGTCGGGGCGCTGCACCACGCGGTCGCCCGTGCGGTACATCCGCTTGCCCGCCCCGGCGAACGGGTCCGCCATGAACGTGCCCGCTGTCCGCACGGGGTCGTCCAGATACCCGCGGCCGACGCCCGCGCCGCCCACGTACAGCTCGCCGGGGACGCCGACCGGCACCGGCCGCAGCTCGTCGCTGAGCACGTACAGCCGCGTGTTGCGCACCGCGCCGCCGATCGGGACACGCCCGCTCGGCTGACGGTCACCGGCACGGATCACCGCGTGGGTGACGTCGTCCGAGCACTCGGTGGGGCCGTAGGCGTTGATCAGCGGCACCCCCGGGAAACGCGCGAACCAGCGCTCGCACAGATCCACCGGCAGCGCCTCGCCCGTCACCATCAGCCGGCGCAGGGCAGGCAGTTCAGGGGCGACGCCCTCCAGGTCCCAGGCGTCGAGGGCCGCGCGGAGCAGCGAGGGCACGACTTCGAGCACCTCGACGCGCTCGTCCCGTACGGCGCCGAACAGCGCCGTCGGGTCGGCGGCCATCTCCACGCCGGAGACCCGCACCCGGCCGCC
>NZ_QEXM01000025.1 GCF_004127445.1 Streptomyces alfalfae | reverse complement strand
TGCTTTCCACGCTCTGACGAGCAGTACTTGCAGCCTCCGACCCGGAAACCAGGCCGAGTAGTCAACGTTCCACCCATGAGCAACCAGCATCAGACGTTCGCTGATGAACTGGCCCCTGGACTGCCGAAGCAGCCTAGAAGTGCTCCTTAGAAAGGAGGTGATCCAGCCGCACCTTCCGGTACGGCTACCTTGTTACGACTTCGTCCCAATCGCCAGTCCCACCTTCGACAGCTCCCTCCCACAAGGGGTTGGGCCACCGGCTTCGGGTGTTACCGACTTTCGTGACGTGACGGGCGGTGTGTACAAGGCCCGGGAACGTATTCACCGCAGCAATGCTGATCTGCGATTACTAGCGACTCCGACTTCATGGGGTCGAGTTGCAGACCCCAATCCGAACTGAGACCGGCTTTTTGAGATTCGCTCCACCTCGCGGTATCGCAGCTCATTGTACCGGCCATTGTAGCACGTGTGCAGCCCAAGACATAAGGGGCATGATGACTTGACGTCGTCCCCACCTTCCTCCGAGTTGACCCCGGCGGTCTCCCGTGAGTCCCCAACACCCCCGAAGGGGCTTGCTGGCAACACGGGACAAGGGTTGCGCTCGTTGCGGGACTTAACCCAACATCTCACGACACGAGCTGACGACAGCCATGCACCACCTGTACACCGACCACAAGGGGGGCACCATCTCTGATGCTTTCCGGTGTATGTCAAGCCTTGGTAAGGTTCTTCGCGTTGCGTCGAATTAAGCCACATGCTCCGCCGCTTGTGCGGGCCCCCGTCAATTCCTTTGAGTTTTAGCCTTGCGGCCGTACTCCCCAGGCGGGGAACTTAATGCGTTAGCTGCGGCACGGACGACGTGGAATGTCGCCCACACCTAGTTCCCACCGTTTACGGCGTGGACTACCAGGGTATCTAATCCTGTTCGCTCCCCACGCTTTCGCTCCTCAGCGTCAGTATCGGCCCAGAGATCCGCCTTCGCCACCGGTGTTCCTCCTGATATCTGCGCATTTCACCGCTACACCAGGAATTCCGATCTCCCCTACCGAACTCTAGCCTGCCCGTATCGACTGCAGACCCGGGGTTAAGCCCCGGGCTTTCACAACCGACGTGACAAGCCGCCTACGAGCTCTTTACGCCCAATAATTCCGGACAACGCTTGCGCCCTACGTATTACCGCGGCTGCTGGCACGTAGTTAGCCGGCGCTTCTTCTGCAGGTACCGTCACTTTCGCTTCTTCCCTGCTGAAAGAGGTTTACAACCCGAAGGCCGTCATCCCTCACGCGGCGTCGCTGCATCAGGCTTTCGCCCATTGTGCAATATTCCCCACTGCTGCCTCCCGTAGGAGTCTGGGCCGTGTCTCAGTCCCAGTGTGGCCGGTCGCCCTCTCAGGCCGGCTACCCGTCGTCGCCTTGGTGAGCTTCTACCTCACCAACTAGCTGATAGGCCGCGGGCTCATCCTTCACCGCCGGAGCTTTCAACCCTCTCCCATGCGAGAGAGAGTGTTATCCGGTATTAGACCCCGTTTCCAGGGCTTGTCCCAGAGTGAAGGGCAGATTGCCCACGTGTTACTCACCCGTTCGCCACTAATCCACCCCGAAGGGCTTCATCGTTCGACTTGCATGTGTTAAGCACGCCGCCAGCGTTCGTCCTGAGCCAGGATCAAACTCTCCGTGAATGTTTTCCCGTTACCGGGATGAACACCACGAGAGCGGAACCAGGGAGAGGAATAATCCCCCCGGTTCACAGCGTCCTCGCTGTGCTGCCTGCACGGTCATGCCGTACAGGACTTTTTCAAAGGAACCTCAACTCACCGAAGTGAGTCGGGGTATCAACATATCTGGCGTTGACTTTTGGCACGCTGTTGAGTTCTCAAGGAACGGACGCTTCCTTTGTACTCACCCTTGCGGGCTTTCCTCCGGGCGCTTCCCTTCGGTGTTTCTTTTGTTCTTGCGTTTCCGACTCTATCAGACTCTTTCGTGTCCGATTTCCTCGGTGCCTTTCCGGTTCCCGCTCGGCCTTTCGGCTCTCGCGCTTCCCTTTCCGGCGTTCCGACTCTATCAGATCCTTTCGGGCCTGATTCCCAGTCAGCGGGGGTTGTCCTCGCGGCTGTTGGGCCGTTCCGACGTCTCAAACTCTAGCGGGTTTTCCCGGCGACTCATAATCGAGCCGTGGAATTGAATTCGGGCATGCCGAATGCGTTCCGTTGGGAGGTCGTGCAGAGTTTGTTTTGCCGCTACCCGCGGCGGGGAGTTGCTGTCGCAGAACCGTTACGGCCCCGTGGCAACCCGAAGAACTCTACGGATCGAGCGGGTTGCTGTCAACCCACCCCCTTGCCCGGCAGGCGGGGCGTCAAACGGCCGGTCAGTCCAGGTCGTTGAGGCGTCCGCCGGCGTCCGGCTGGGCGTCCTCCACACGGCGCAGGAGCCGGGTCAGCACCTCGCCCAGGGCTCCGCGCTCCTCCTGGGAGAGGTCCTGGAGGAGGTCCTCCTCGAAGACCGTGGCGAGGCGCATCGCCTCCAGCCACTTCTCGCGGCCCTCCGCGGTGAGCTCCACGATCACGCGGACGCGGTTGCTCTCGTCGCGGTCCCTGGTGACCAGCCCCTCCGCCACCATGCGGTCGATGCGGTGCGTCATGGCGGCCGGCGTGAGCCCGAGCCGCTTGGCCAGCTCGCCCGGACCCATTTGGTACGGGGCGCCGGACAGGACGAGGGCCTTGAGGACCTCCCACTCGGCGTTGCTTATTCCGAGGGTCGCGGTCTGGCGGCCGTAGGCGACGTTCATACGGCGGTTCAGGCGGCCGAGGGCCGAGACGATCTCCTCGACCTGGGGGTCTAGGTCCTGGAACTCCCGTTGGTACGCGGCGATCTGTTCTTCAAGTGTCGGCTCACTTGGGCCGGGGGTGTCACCCATGGGCCGAGTATGGCACGGGCCCACTTGGCGTTGAAGTGCTTCGGTGTGTACAGTTTAGCTCTGAACTTTAGCTTCGAAGTCTTCATCTCTAAGGCTTCACCACACTCCCAAGGCAGGTGAAAGTGACCAGGGCGATGGGCGCAGCGATGCGTCGAATCCAGGCAGGCAGCGCGCTGAGCGCGTTCGGCATCGGTTTCACGGTCCCGTTCCTCTACGTCTACGTGGCGCAGGTGCGGGAACTGGGAGCCAGTACGGCGGGCATCGTGCTCGCCGCGTTCGCCATGGCCGCTCTGATCGTCCTGCCCGTCACCGGCCGCGTCATCGACCGTCGCGGCCCCCTACCGGTGCTCGTGGGCGCGGCGGTCGTGGCGTCCGTGGGCGCGGTCGCGCTGGGCCTGGCGAACAGCGAGCCGACGGCGATCCTCGCCGCGGCCCTGCTCGGCGCGGGCACGGCGGTCATGCAGCCGGCGCTGGCGACGATGATCGTCTGGTCGTCGACGCCCGCCACACGTACGCGTTCCTTCGCGATGCAGTTCTTCCTGCAGAACCTCGGTCTCGGCATCGGTGGTCTGATCGGCGGCCAGATCGTCGACGAGAGCCGCCCCGACAGCTTCCTGCTGCTGTTCTCCATCGAGTCCGTGATGTTCCTGGTGCTCGCGGCGATCGCGCTGACCGTGCGTCTCCCGCACGCGCCGAACCTCCAGGAGGCCATGCCCAAGGACGCGTCCGCGCCGCGGGGCGGCATGCGCGCGCTCCTGGGGCACAAGGCCATGGTGCAGCTCTGCGTGCTCGGCTTCGTGATCTTCTTCGCCTGTTACGGGCAGTTCGAGTCGGGCCTCTCGGCGTACGGCGTGGAGGCCGCCGGCATCTCGGCCTCGACGCTGGGCATCGCGCTGGCCGCCAACACGGCGATGATCGTCATCGCGCAGTTCGCCGTCCTGAAGTTCGTCGAGCGGCGCAAGCGGTCCCGGGTGATCGCCGCCGTGGGCCTGATCTGGGCCTTCGCCTGGCTCCTCGCGGGGTACGCGGGCGTCGGCCACGGCAGCCAGGCGATGGCCACGGCCGCGTTCATCTCCACGTACGCGCTGTTCGGGCTCGGTGAGGCGATGCTGTCGCCGACCGTCGCGCCGCTGGTCGCCGATCTGGCGCCGGCCGGCATGGTCGGGCAGTACAACTCGGCGTTCGCGCTGGTGAAGCAGCTGGCCCTCGCGGTCGGCCCGGCCGTGGGCGGCCCGATGGGCGCCGCGCTGCACGTCCCGTACATCGTGACGTTCGTGCTGTTCTCGCTGGGCATCACGGTGCTCGCGGTGCGTCTGGGGCGGCGGCTCACGCCGGTGCAGAACCAGCCCTCGCTGGCCAAGAGCCCGGTGGTGGCGCAGGGCGGTCCGGCCACCGAGCCCGCCGCTGCGGCCAACGCCTAGAGCGCGCTACTCGGGCAGTGCGAACTCGCACCAGACGGCCTTGCCGCCGCCCGGGGTGCGGCGCGAGCCCCAGTTCGACGCGATCGTGGCGACGATGGCGATGCCGCGTCCCGCCTCGTCGGCGGGCTCGGCGTGGCGGCGGCGCGGCATGTGCTCGTCGCCGTCGGTCACCTCGATGATCAGCCTGCGGTCGGTGCGGCGCAGCCGCAGGCGCATCGGCGGCGTGCCGTGCTGGAGGGAGTTGGCGACCAGTTCGCTGGCCGCGAGGACCCCGAGGTCGTGCAGGTCGGGGGCGAAGCGCCAGCTCGCGAGGACCCCGGTGGCGAAGGCACGCGCGCGTGGCGCCGCCTCGATCCCGCCGAGGAGCTCCAGGGTGGCGTTGCGGAAGAGTTCCGCGTCGGAGCCGGTGCGCGCGGGGTGCTGGAGGACCAGGACGGCCACGTCGTCGTCGTGGTCGGCGGTCACCCCGAGGGCGCGGATCAGGCGGTCGCACACCACCTGGGGCGTGCCGGTGGCGCCGGCCAGGGCGCGCTCCAGGGACGCCACTCCCTCGTCGATGTCCTCGCTGCGCCGCTCCACCAGGCCGTCGGTGTAGAGGACAGCGGTCGAACCGGGCCCGAGCGGCACGGACCCCGACGTGTGCTGCCAGCCGCCGGTGCCGAGCGGCGGGCCCGTGGGCTCCTCGGCGCGGTGGATCACGCCGCTCTCGTCGCGTACGAGGATGGGGAGGTGCCCCGCGGAGGCGTAGGAGAGGCTGCCTTCGTTCGGGTCGTGCACCGCGTAGACACAGGTGGCGATCTGCATGGCGTCGATCTCGGAGGCGAGGCCGTCCAGGAGCTGCAGGACCTCGTGCGGGGGCAGGTCGAGGCGGGCGTAGGCGCGGACGGCGGTGCGGAGCTGGCCCATGACGGCCGCCGCGCGCACCCCGCGGCCCATGACGTCGCCGATGACCAGGGCGGTGCGTCCGCCGCCGAGGGTGATCACGTCGTACCAGTCGCCGCCGACCGCGGCCTCGGTGCCGCCCGGCTGGTACGTGGCGGCGATGCGCAGGTCGTCGGGCTGCTCCAGCTCCTGGGGCAGGAGTGACTTCTGCAGGGTGACGGCCGTCTCGCGCTGGGCGCGCTCACTGGCGCGCAGGCGCTCGGCGGCCTCGGCGTGGTCGGTGACGTCGGCGGCGAAGACCAGGACGCCGCCGCCCTGCCCGGCGTGCGCGGCGGGGCCGCCGAAGGGCGGCGTCGCCGGGGTGCACGTGAACGTGTACGAACGGCCGCTCGCCGCCTTGCGGGACTTGACGGTCCGCGGCTTCGCGCTGCGCAGGACCTGGTCGAGCAGGGGGAAGAGGCCCAGCTCGGCCAGTTCCGGCAGTGCCTCGCGCGCGGGCTCGCCGAGGGGGCGGGGCCCGAAGGCGGTCACATAGGAGTCGTTGACGTAGGCGACGCGGTGGTCCGCGCCGTACACGAGGGCGACGAGGGCCGGGACGCGGTCGAGCACCTCGCGGACCGGCAGGGCGTCGACGCCGTCGACCGGGGTGGTGGTGCGGGCTTTGTCGGAGAGCCGCTCGGCGCGGGCGGCGGGGACGGAGCCGTCCCCGCGCGGTGCCGCGGGGACCGTCTGCTCGGTCCGCGCCGCCGCGCGGCGCTGCGTTCCGGGGAGCCGGGCGCTCCAGCGCGTGAAGTTCACTGCGTTAGGCCTCGTGGTGTCGCTTCTGGATCGGCTTCGGGATCGAAAACACAGCGTGTCGAGGGCGGGTGTCCCAGGGCCGGCCTCGCGGCCGGGCCATGGTCACACGCACAGTCTGACCCGCCGGTCCGGCATTCGCCGGACCCGGCCGGTACCCGTCAGACGCCGGGCCCGGGTCGGGAGTTCCTGACTCCGGTCAGGAGGACTCCTTCGGGGGCTTGTGACCGGCCGCCAGTTCGAACTCCGCACGGGGATGTTCGAGCGATCCCAGGGAGACGATCTCTCGCTTGAACAGTCCGGACAGGGTCCATTCGGCGAGCACCCGGGACTTGCGGTTGACGGTCGGCACTCTGCTCAGGTGGTAGACGCGGTGCATGAACCAGGCAGGGTAGCCCTTCAGCTTGCGTCCGTAGACGTGCGCGACACCTTTGTGCAGTCCCAGGGAGGCCACCGAGCCGACGTACGCGTGCGTGTACCGCTGGAGCGGCCGCTCGCGCAGGGACGCCACGATGTTGTCGCCGAGGACCTTGGCCTGGCGTACGGCGTGCTGGGCGTTGGGGGCGCACTCCTTGCCGGTCTCGTCGGCGGTGACGTCGGGGACGGCGGCCGCGTCTCCCGCGCCCCACGCGTGCGTGGTCCCCTCGACGGTCAGCTCCGGGGTGCACTTCAGCCGGCCGCGTTCGTTCAATGGCAGGTCGGAGGCGGCGAGCACGGGATGCGGTTTGACGCCCGCGGTCCACACGACGGTGCGGGTGGGGAAGCGCGAGCCGTCACTCAGGACGGCGACCCGGTCCTCGCACGATTCGAGCCGTGTCTCCAGGCGTACGTCGATATTGCGTCGCCGCAGCTCGCCGACGGTGTACTTGCCCATCTCCTCGCCGACCTCGGGCAGGATGCGCCCCATGGCCTCGACGAGGATCCACTTCATGTCATGGGGCTTGATGTTGTGGTAGTGCCGCGAGGCGTAGCGCGCCATGTCCTCCAGCTCGCCGAGCGCTTCGACGCCCGCGTAGCCGCCGCCCACGAACACGAAGGTCAGGGCCGCGTCGCGGATGGCGGGGTCGCGGGTGGAGGAGGCGATGTCCATCTGTTCGATGACGTGGTTGCGCAGCCCGATGGCCTCTTCGACGGTCTTGAAGCCGATGGCGTACTCGGCGAGCCCGGGGATCGGCAGGGTGCGCGCGATGGAGCCGGGCGCCATGACCAGTTCGTCGTACGGGATGTCGACGGGGCCCGTGCCCTCCTCCTCGGTGGCGAGCGTCGTGAAGGTCGCGGTGCGCTTGGCGTGGTTCACGGACTCGACCTCGCCGATGACGATGCGGCACTTGTCGAGGACGCGGCGCAGCGGGACGACGACGTGTCTCGGTGAGATGGAGCCGGCCGCCGCCTCGGGCAGGAACGGCTGATAGGTCATGTACGGATCGGGCGTGATCACCACGATCTCGGCCGCACCCCGCCTGAGCTCCGCCTTCAGTTTCTGCTGGAGGCGGAGTGCGGTGTACATGCCGACGTAGCCCCCGCCGACGACGAGGACGCGCACACGGTCCGGGGTGCCGGGGGTCGTCCCCCGGGAGATCGCAGCCTTCACCATCCCATGACGCACCCGGGCCCGGAGTTTGTCCACAGGCCCGGCGAATTGTGTGACCGGAGGCGGCGCGCGGCAGGTGTGCGGGAGTCGGCCGGGACGGACGGAAGACACGCAGGTCATCCCGGGTGGAGAGGGGAGGGGCCCAGGGTGCGATAAGGCCTGAAACGGTGCGTACTCCGATCGGGGGGCGCACCGTGCGGAACCCACCCCTTCTGAATTGACTCCGGCTCAACTATGTTCGTGGGACGTCGGGGTGTCGGGGGATGCGCTCGTCGGGCCGAGTTTCGGGCCCGCGGCAGGGTTCACTCCTCACACGCCGGTTGTCAATGGCGGGGAGTGTCTCCGGGGGGAGACGTCATTACCGGGGGAACGTGTATGCACATTCAGGAGACTCACTGGACTTCCGCTGCCGCGTCGGCCTCAGCCGTCGGCCCGGGCGGAAGCGGACGCGACATGGGGGAAGGAGCGCGCACGACACCGCTGCGTGTCGACGCACAGCGCAATCTCGAACACGTGCTTCGTGCGGCACGCGAGGTCTTCGGCGAGCTGGGTTACGGCGCGCCGATGGAGGACGTGGCGCGCCGCGCGCGGGTCGGTGTCGGCACCGTCTACCGGCGCTTTCCGAGCAAGGACGTCCTGGTCCGGCGCATAGCCGAGGAGGAGACCTCCCGGCTGACGGACCAGGCGCGTGCGGCGCTCGGGCAGGAGGACGAACCGTGGTCGGCGCTCTCGCGCTTCCTTCGGACGTCCGTGGCCTCGGGGGCGGGGCGGCTGCTGCCGCCCCAGGTGCTGCGGGTGGGCGTCGAGGACGCCGCCCCCGAGGACGGGGCACGGGTGCCGCAGCAGCGGCAGTCGTCCCCGGGCTCCCCCGAACTGCGCCTCGTGGAACAGCGCCAGGCGCCCGCTGAGGAGTCCGCCTCCCTGGGCGCGGGCGACGACGCCGGGGCGGCGACGCTCCTCGACGTCGTCGGCCGTCTCGTCGAGCGGGCCCGTGAGGCGGGTGAGCTGCGTCCGGACGTCACGGTCTCGGACGTCCTGCTGGTGATAGCCACCGCGGCGCCCTCGCTGCCGGACGCCGCCCAGCAGGCCGCCGCCTCGTCGCGACTGCTCGACATCCTGCTCGAAGGGCTCAGGTCGCGCCCCGTGTGACGGCCGGCCGCGACGCGCTCGGTTCGGTGGAGGGCTCAACCGCTCGGTGGACACCAAGTGTTGAGCCTTCCCCGAACGAGTGACGAGTAGTGCTCCATTGCGGGAACTCACCCCGGACGGGTGGTTGCCTGTCGACGCCACCGACATGGGCACGGCCGTATGCCACTGTTTCCCGATGGTCGGGACAGAGCGTGCGGACGGGGGCGTTCCGCGATGAGTGCTGACGGTCGGGACGAGCCGTCCGACGGCTCCGCCGGGGAGGCGGTCCCGGCGAGCGGCGACACGGATACCGGCGGCCCGCCGCCGGAGCAGACGCCGTCCCTGAGCGGGCCCGGCAGCACGGCTGCCTCCGCCGGACCTCCCGCGCCCCCGGCAAAAGCACCGCCCGGTCCCAGCGTGCCCACGCAGCGCGCGGGCGGCGCGGGCACCCGCTTGTCCGCCGCCGGGGAAGCCTCCCGGGCCGACGCCGACCTCATCACGCGGATGCGGGCGGGCGACGACTCCGCGTACGAGACGCTGTACCGCAGGCACGCCGAGGCGGTCCGGCGCTACGCCCGCACCTGCTGCCGTGACGCGCACACCGCGGACGACCTCACCGCGGAGGTCTTCGCCCGCATGCTCCAGGCCGTACGCGGCGGCAGCGGGCCCGAGCACGCCGTGCGCGCCTATCTCCTGACCACCGTCAGACGCGTCGCCGCCGGATGGACGAAGTCGGCCAGACGGGAACAGCTCGTCGAGGACTTCGCGGTCTTCGCGGCGCAGGCCGCGCGGGGCCAGGAGATCTCCGACGACGACACCCTGGACCTGGGCGCCGACGTCCTCGCGATGCACGAGGCCGAGCAGTCCATGGCGATGCAGGCCTTCCTGAGCCTGCCCGAGCGCTGGCAGGCCGTGCTCTGGCACACGGAGGTCGAGGACGAGTCGCCGAGCGACGTCGCGACACTCTTCGGCCTCGACGCGAACGGCACACGGGTGCTCGCCAGCCGCGCCCGCGAGGGACTGAAACGGGCCTACCTCCAGGCGCACGTCAGCGCCACGCTCACCAGGAGCGAGGAGTGCGCCCGCCACGCCGACCGGCTCGGCGCCTTCGCCCGCGGCGGCCTGCGCGCCCGCGCCGAGCGGGGCCTGCGCAAGCACCTGGAGGAGTGCGCCGAGTGCCGCGTGGCCGCGGGGCAGATCAAGGACATCGCCGGCGGCATCCCCGCGGTCGTGCCGATCGCGGTCATCGGCTGGTTCGGCGCCGCCGGGTACGCGAAGGTGGTCGCGCTCGTCGGCGGCGGCGCCGCGGCGAGCGCCGGGGCCGGCGCGGCGAGCGCCGCCGTGGGCGGTTCCTCCGGCGGCTCCGCCGCGGGCGGGGCCGCAGCGGCCGAGGGGCTCGGCGCCCCGGCGAAGGCCGGCATCGCGGTCGGCGTGGTGGTGGCGGCAGCGGTCGCGGCGGCGATCGCCCTCACCGGCGGGGGCGGCAAGCCGAAGGACGACCCGCCGCGCAGGGCCGACGGGCCCGCGGCCTCCGAGTCGATCGTGCCGCAGAAGCCGCCGTCCTCCGCGCCGAAGCCGGAGCCCGCCCCGCCGTCGGCGCCGCCGAAACCGTCCCGCACGCCCGCGCCGCCCGCTCCGGCGCCCGAACCGGAGCCGCCGGCAGAGGAGACATCCGGGCCGAAGCCGCCCCCGCCGTCCCCCGAGCCCGAGCCCATACCCCCGAAACCGAGGCCGACGCCCACGCCGTCCCCTCCTTCGGCCCCGGTGGTCTACCAGTGGAGCTCGCTGCGGTACGACGTCGCCGGCGACGGCACCGGGCCCGAGATGCGCCTCGCCGACAGCAGCTGGGTGTGGCAGCGCCAGGGCCTCTCGGTCGCCGACACGCGGTACGCGCACGGCGTCACCGTGCACGGCGAGTCCTCCGTGACGATCGACCTGAACCGCAGCTGCTCGACGTACGACGCGCTGGTCGGCGTCGACGACATGACACTGGGGATCGGCCGACTCCGCTTCTCCGTGTACGGGGACGGGGTGCGCCTGTGGCGGTCGCCGCTGATCAGCGGCGGTGACCCGGCGACGCCCGCACATGTGGACATCACCGGGCGCGAGGCGATCCGGCTGGTCGTCGAACCCCACACGTCCTTCGACACGGTCGCCCTCGCCGACTGGGCCCAGTCACGCCTGAGCTGCCGTGGCTGAGCTGTCGCGGCGGAGTCGGTCGTGGCTGAGCTGTCGCGGCGGTGTCGGTCGCGGCGGAGCCGGTCGTGGCTGGGGGGCGCGGCGAAGCCGTGCCTGGGCTCGGGTGGCGTTCAGCCCCCGGGCCGGTGTGCCGCGGCTCGCAGCTCCTCGTACACGTCGTCCGTCGTCAGGACGCTGCCCGCGGCGGTCGCCGCCTCGTACCGCCCGGCGTCCAGTGCGGCCGAGGCGGCGGACACGACGCTCTCGGCCGCCGTCGAGTCGGGGCGCGGTCGCGGGCGTCCGCCCCGCAGCCGGGTGCCGACCGCGAGCAGGCGCACCGCGCGCACATGGTCGCCCAGTTCACCCACGAGTGCGGCGCCCCAGTCCACCAGCGAGGCGACGATCATCTCGGAGCACTGCCCCTCCACGGCCTCGCGCAGCGCTTCCGCCAGCTCCGCGAGGCCGGCTGCGGGACCCGCGTCGGCGGCGAGGAGCCGTGCCTCCACACCGCGCAGAGCCGCCCTGAACTGCACCGGCGGCGTCCCGTACCGCAGCTCGTCCCGCACCTTGGCGCACATCTCGCGCGCCCTGGCCACCTCACCGTCGTCGGCGGCCATCAGCGAGCGCAGCAGCCACACGAAGGCCCGTGCCTCCGTCACGCCGTGCCGCTCGGCCTCGGTGCTCGCCTCGTCGAGCGTCTTGAGGGCCCCGTCCCTGTCGCCCTCGCGGTAGGAGATCTCGGCGAGCCGGGCCAGGAGGAAGGACGTCTCCGCGTACGCCCCGACCTCGTGGGCCAGGCGCAGCGCGTCCTCGTAAGCCGCGCGGGCCACCGCGTGGTCGCTGCGGGCCATCGAGGCCTCGCCCACGGCGCTGCTGACCTGGGCGTGCATCCACCGGTCGCCCACCCGGCCGCTCAGCGTCGCCAGCTCGGCCAGGTCCTCGTCGACGCCCGAGAAGTTGCCGCTCATGTCGATGGCCATGTGCACGCGGAACATCAGGATGACGCAGAGCTCCCAGTCCCCTCCGTACCGACGGCAGTTCTCGACCGTCACGTCGACGGCGGGGCGGGTGTCCTCCAGCGTGCCGCCGGTGAAATGGTCCGTGAACGCCCAGATCAGACCCGGGAACGTGGCCGCCTGGGGGCCCGACCGCCGGAAGGCGTCCCGCACCCCCTCGACGTACGCGGTCCGGGTGTCGTCCTGCTGGCCCGCGTCCGCGGGCCGGGACTCGGCCAGCAGGAAGAGGTGGAGGAGCCGGAGCTTCATCCACGGCCAGTAGAGCGGATCGTCCTCGTCCGGCAGCGCCGCCGCGCCCGCCGACAGCGGGATCGGCGCCAGGGACAGGACGCGCTCCATCCACTGAAGGCCCTCCCTGCGGAAGTTGCGCAGCCACCAGAACCAGCCCGTGTTCAGGGCGAGCGTGATGGCCGCCGGCAGGTCGCGGGTCTGGATCGAGTGGTGGATGGCCGCGCGGATGTTGTCGAGCTCGGTCTCCAGGCGGCCGATCCAGGGCAGCTGCTCGGCGGAGCGGAGCAGGGGCTCGGCCCGCTCGACCAGCGCGCGGAAGTACGCGCTGTGGCGCCGCCCCGCGTCCGCGAGCAGGTCGGGGGTCTCGGCGGCGCGCTCGCTCGCGTACTCGTGGATGGTCTCCAGGAGGCGGTACCGCATGCCGCCGCCCTGCCCGTCCGCGACGGTCACGATCAGGGACTTGTCGACGAGGGCGCCGATGAGATCGGTGGCCTCTCCCGTGCAGACCGCCTCGGCGGCGGGCAGGTCCCAGCTCCCGGCGAAGACGGACACCTCGCGCAGAACGGTCCGCTCTGCGTCGTCGAGCAGTTCCCAGGACCAGTCGACGACCGCCCGCAGCGTCTGCTGGCGGGGCAGGACCGTGCGGGCGCCGCTGGTCAGGAGCCGGAAGCGGTCGTCGAGGCGGTCGGCGATCTGCCGGGGGGTGAGCAGCCGCAGGCGGGCGGCGGCCAGCTCGATCGCCAGGGGGAGGCCGTCGAGGCGCCGGCAGATCTCCGCGACGGCCCCGGCCGACTCCTCCGCGTCGAACCCGGGCCGCACCGACGTGGCCCGCTCGGCGAAGAGGCGGTGCGCGGGGTCGGGCGGAAGCGGCTCGACCGGGCGCACGGACTCCCCCGGCACCCCCAGCGGCTCCCGGCTGGTGGCCAGGACGGTGAGGTCGGGGCAGTGCGTGAGGAGGGTCTCGGCCAGCTCGGCGGCCGCGTCGATCACATGTTCACAATTGTCAAGGACCAGGAGCAGGGCGCGGGACGCGCAGTACTCGACGAGCAGGGCGAGGGGGTCGTCCTGCGGGGCGGTCAGCTCGCTGGTCATCAGCACGGTCTCGCGCAGACCGAGCGCGCTGACGACAGCGCCCGGCACCGCCTCCGGCCGGTCGAGCGGGGCCAACTCGACCAGCCAGGCCTGCGGATGCCCGGCGGCGGCTTCCTCGGCGAGGCGGGTCTTGCCGGAGCCGCCGGGACCGGTGAGGGTGACGAGGCGTGCTCTGTGTATGTCCGAACGGATGGCCCCGAGCTCGGGTTCCCGCCCGACGAAAGAGGTCAAACGGTTACGGATGTTCCCCTTCCGCTCGGGTCGAGCGAGACGGTCGGACCTCGCGGCGTCGGACCTCGCGAGGTCGGCGGGGCGCCGTGAGGAGGGCTCGGCGGACGCGGCGGCTCCGGCGGGCGCTGTGGCTTCGCCGGCCGTTGCGGCTTCGGCGGGCCCGGCCGGTCGAGTGGGCCCGGCCGCTTCCCCGCTCCCGGCGGCTTCGGCCGATCCCGCCGAGCCCGCCGATCCCGCGGGGCCGGTGGGCTGTCCGGCCCCGTCGGCCCCAGCCCCCTCACGAAGCAGCCGCTCATGCAGGGACCGCAGCTCGGGGCCGGGATCAGTCCCGAGGCCCTCGGCCAGGGCGCGGCGGGTGTCGGCGTAGGCGGCGAGGGCGTCGGCGCCGCGCCCGGCGGCCCGCAGGGCGCGGATCAGAAGGGCGTGCAGCGGCTCGTCGTACGGGCGGTCGGCGGTGAGCTGCCGTAGCTCCGGCACGACGTCGGAGGCCCTGCCGAGCAGCAGGTCCGCCTCGATGCGCGCGCGGACGGCCTCGCCGCGCAGGGCGTCGGGGCGCGCCGCCCCGCCGCGGTCGGGCAGGTCGGCGAGGGCGGGGCCGCGCCAGAGGGCGAGCGCGTCGCGCAGGGTGCGGGCGGCCGACTCCGGGTCGGCGCGGTCCAGTGCGGCCCTGCCCTCGCGCGCGAGCCGTTCGAAGCGGTGCAGGTCGACCTCGTCGGGGGCGACCGCGAGGCGGTAGCCACCCGGGCCCGAGGCGATGGCGTCCCTGCCGATGGCGCGGCGCAGGCGGCCGACGAGGGCCTGGAGCGCGGCGGGGGCGTCGGCCGGCGGATCGTCCGCCCAGACCTCGTCGATGAGGGAGCCGACGGGGACCGCGCGGCCCGCGTGCAGCGCGAGGACGGCGAGCAGGGCGCGCAGCCGCCGGCCCCCCACGCTCAGGGGGACGCCTTGCTCGTCGTACGCCTCGGTGGCGCCCAGGATTCCGTACCGCACCGGGTCATTCTCCCCGCACGGCCGCCACGGGGCGCGGGAGTTTCCCGGCGCGGCGGCGGGCGAGCGGGGCGCCGGCCGCCCCGCGGCCCCAAAAGCCCCCGGGCGGCTCCGCCCCACGCCCGACGGCCACCACCCGACCACCCGGCGGCTCCGCCCCTCGCCCGGCAGCCGCTGCCCCGGGGCCGCCGCCCCACGCCCCACTACCGTCCGGCCCCCAGCGCCCCTCTCCGCGGAACCACGCTCCCCGTCGGAACGGCCCGCTGGCGTGCCGGAGTTCCCGTCCAGCACGTCCCTCTCCGCGACAGGAGCCTCCGCAGCCAGAGTTCGGTGGAGACCAGCTCGGCCAGGCCGTCCAGCGGGAGCGGCTGCCCCTCGGCGGCCTCGCGCAGGGCCTTGCGGACGACGCGGGCCTCGACCAGGCCCGCCTGGGCGAGCAGCGGGGTGTCGAAGAGGGCGATCAGGTCGTCCACGGCGGCGCGCAGACCGGTGCGGGCGGCTTGCGCGCTCGGGGCGTGGGACGGGGCTCCCCAGCCCGGCGGCAGGTCGGCGACGCCCGCGCCCTCCAGGACCGTGCGCAGGATCGCGGCCCGCGCCCCCGGCTGGACCCGCAACGCCTCGGGGAGCGCCCGGCACGCGCGTACGACCTGATTGTCCAGGAACGGCGCGTGCAGCCGCTGGAAGCGGACCTCGGCGGCCTGTTCGAGGATGCGGAACTCCGCGGCGTGCCGGGCGAGGGCGGCCCGCGCGCGGAAGTCGCCGGGGCGCTGGCCCGGGCCGCCCGCGCGCAGGGTCGTGTCGTTCAGACGAACCGATACTTCAGCGAGGGCCTCGCCGGTCAGCCAGCGCGCGGCGGGGCCGGGTCTGGCCCAGGTGAGGGCGGCGAGCGAGGCGCCCACGGCCCCGCCGGGCTCGTCGAAGCGCCGGTGCAGGAGCCGGTCGGCGAGGGAGTCGATGCCCGCGCGGTGCGGTGTGCGGGCCAGCTTGCGGGCAGCGCCGTACACGCGCGCGGGGACGAGGACCGAGCCGTCGGCCTTGGTCAGGGCGGCCACCGGGCGGACCAGGTGGCGGCGCTTGCGGTCCATCAGGAGGTCGGCGAGGCGGGCCGGGTGGGCGTCGAGCACCTGCCGCGCTCCGTAGCCCGTGAAGTGGTCGGCGCTGCCCGACGAGAGCCGCGCGCGGTGCCGCTGGGCCGTCACCAGGGTGGCGCTCGGTTCGTCCGTCAGGGGCCCGTTCAGGTCGGCGTAGGGCAGCGTGTCCTCGCCCGCGGCGACGACGACGTGGTGCAGGCGCGGGTTGGCCGCGATGGCCCCGGCCCGTTCGAGCTCGGCCTCGCGGCCGGTGACGGCGAGGTCGTTGAAGGTGACGGCGAGGAGCCGTTCCCCGGCCCCGGTGCCGTGTCCGAGGACGGTTCCGGGCATGCCGGGCAGGCCGGCGGCCAGGAGGGCGAGGGTGCCCGACGCGGGGCCTCCGGAGAGGTCGGCCCCGATGCCGGGCACCGGCATGCCGCGCGCGGCGCGCCGCTCGGCGGGGCCCATGCCGGGCACCGGGCCCGGGTCGATGTCCGTTCCCGGCACGTGGCGCGGGGCGGTGAGGCGGGCGCGCACCGCTTCCACCAGGGCGTCACGCACTCCGTCGACGGCGCTGTCCGCGTCGGCCGCGGGGGCGGCCACGGCGAGCGAGGCCACCGGGTCGTACCCGGCGATCTCCCGTGCGCCGGCGCGCAGGATGAGCGCATGCCCCGGGGGCACGCGCCGCACGCCCTGGTAGGGCGTCGAGTCGTGCAGCGCCTCGGGGACGTCGGGGGCGGCGAGCAGCGCCGCGAGGTGGCCGATGTCCAGGTGGGCCTCGATGAGGTCGGCCAGGGGGAGCGCGGCGGTGGCGTAGGCCGTGCCGCCGGCCCAGGGGGCGTGGAAGACGGGGCGCGCGCCCGCGAGATCTCCGGCGACCATGAGGCGGCGGCCGACCTGGACGACCGCCGTGTAGCTGCCGGACCAGGCGGTCAGGTGGCGCAGGGCGCCCCCGCGCGCGGAGAGGAGGCCGGCCCGCAGTTCGTCGTCGGAGGCCCCGCAGGTGCCGAGCACCGCGATGCGGGTCTGCTCGTCGGCCGTCACCGTCCGTACTTCGTCGGCCCGCCAGTCGCCCACCGCCCAGAGCGGGTCGGGGTCGCCCCACAGGAGCTGGGAGCCGACGGGGCGCACAGCCTCACCGTCGTCGCCGGTGGCTCCGGCCGATCCCACGACCGAGGGCCTCGCGGCGGTACTGCTCCACCCCACCAACCACCGCATCGCTGCCTCCACAGGCTGTGGACGGGGCTGCCGGCGGCGTGCCGTGGGGCACGGCCGGCCAATGCACCGAAGAACTGGAGTCCCATGCTGCCACGAAGGGGGCGCGCGAGAGGGCCCGCGGGGCCGCTAGTGCGGCGGTGAACGCACCCCAGGAGGGCGGTGGTTGCAGCGCTGGGCTTCGATCCTCTTATCCCAGGGGTCCGGCACATCGGGCGCTCGGCTGCCGCACGGACGGAATGCCCGATCCGTCCTGGGGGTGCTTTTCGGCCAAATCGGCCAGGGTTGGGCGCAGCGGGGAACCACCCGCGGACAACACACAGCCCGGGAGGCGGTGTTCACCTCCCGGACCGGTCCGCCGCCCGCGGGGATGGAGGCGGCGGTGTCCCCCAGCCCGCTGACTCCAGCGCAGCGGGCCGACCCACGCATCGCCAATCGAAGCGTCCCCGCCATGGCCGGAGAAGAGCGCACACGCAGGCGCACGGCCACACACCGGGGGCACGCCCCAACGGCCGCGCGCCCTCGCACGTACAACAATCCCGCCATCCGGAACTGGGCCTCTTAACGCTTGGGAGGCGGCGAACTACGCTGTGTGTGCTGATGTTTTCGCGGAGGCATATACCTGGAGGATCGGCCAAACGCTCATGCGGCCGATGATCCGGCCACGACCCCCGGAGCTCGGGCCACCAGGCCCGATGTCCGACGCACGGCGGTCGCGGCCACGGGTGCCGTGCCCCCGCCGGAACGCAGCACGAATGCCGTGCGGTCCAGCCACCGCCCGGCAGCCGTCTGTGTCGAGGGGTGGCCATGTCCAGGGAGCAACGCGGGCCGAACGAAAAGCTCGGCACCGTTCTCGCCCTCGCGGGAATCAGCAACGCGGGTCTCGCCCGCAGGGTGAACGACTTAGGGGCTCAACGCGGGTTGACGCTCCGTTACGACAAGACGTCGGTGGCCCGCTGGGTGTCCAAGGGCATGGTGCCCCAGGGCGCCGCCCCCCACCTCATCGCGGCGGCCATCGGCCAGAAGCTCGGCCGTCCCGTGCCGCTGCACGAGATCGGCCTCGCGGACGCCGACCCCGCGCCCGAGGTGGGCCTCGCCTTCCCGCGTGACGTGGGAGCGGCGGTCAAGTCCGCCACCGAGCTGTACCGCCTGGACCTGGCGGGGCGGCGCGCGGGCGCCGGCGGCATCTGGCAGTCCCTGGCCGGCTCCTTCGCCGTGAGCGCGTACGCGACGCCCGCGTCCCGCTGGCTCATAACCCCGGCCGACAGCTCTGTCGCGCGCGACGCCACGGAGGACGTGCCGCGCGACGCGGCACAGGCCGACGACAGCGGCGCGCCGATGAAGGTCGGCCACAGCGATGTCCTGAAACTGCGGGAGGCGGCGGAGGACGCGCGCCGCTGGGACTCCAAGTACGGCGGCGGCGACTGGCGCTCCTCCATGGTGCCGGAGTGCCTGCGCGTCGAGGCCGCGCCCCTCCTCCTCGGGTCGTACTCCGACGAGGTCGGGCGAGCCCTCTTCGGAGCCTCCGCCGAGCTGACCCGCCTCGCCGGGTGGATGGCCTTCGACACGGGCCAGCAGGAGGCCGCCCAGCGCTACTACATCCAGGCGCTGCGGCTCGCCCGCGCCGCCGCCGACGTCCCCCTCGGGGGGTACGTGCTGGCCTCCATGTCCCTCCAGGCGACCTACCGCGGCTTCGGCGACGAGGGCGTCGACCTCGCGCAGGCCGCCCTGGAGCGCAACCGCGGGCTCGCCACGGCCCGCACCATGAGCTTCTTCCGCCTCGTCGAGGCGCGGGCACACGCGCGTGCCAACGACGCGCAGGCCGCGGGGGCGGCGCTGCGGGCCGCCGAGGGCTGGCTCGAACGGGCCCGCGACGGTGACAACGACCCGTCCTGGCTCGGCTTCTACTCCTACGACCGCTTCGCCGCGGACGCCGCCGAGTGCTACCGCGACCTGAAGGCGCCCCGGCAGGTCCGCCGCTTCACCGAGCAGGCGCTGTCCCGCCCCACGGAGGAGTTCGTGCGCTCCCACGGCCTGCGCCTCGTCGTCTCGGCGGTCGCCGAACTGGAGTCCGGCAACCTCGACGCGGCGTGCGAGCAGGGCACGCGCGCGTTGGAGGTGGCCGGACGCATCTCCTCCGCGCGGACCACGGAGTACGTGAAGGACCTCCTGCACCGCCTCGAGCCGTACGGCGACGAGCCCCGCGTCGTCGAGCTCCGCGAACGGGCCCGCCCCCTGCTGGTGGCCCCGGCGTAGCCTGGCGGGGCGCTTTGAGCGGGGGTGCGGGGTGGTCCTCGGAGTGTGGTCGGCCGGCCGGTGGGTCGGTGCTGTTCGCGTTGCCTCGGGCGTGGGGGTGGCCGCCGCCTCACGCCTGGGGGGCCGCGTGCCCTCCCCGCCGCTTCACGGCGAACCCTCCCACCCACCCGTTCACCCGGCAGCGTCGACGGCCCCGCACCGCACACCGCTCCACCGCGGGGAGACCCGAGCGAGGCCGAGCTGTGATGGAGGATTACGGCCCCGCAGGTTTGGGGGCGATGTCAGTGGCGCAGGGCAGTATCTGTGGTGGGAGGTGAGACGCGGTGAAGAAGCTCGCGTACGACTGCGACGTGCTGGTGATCGGCGGCGGGATCGTCGGCCTGGCGACGGCGTACGCCCTCACGCGCTCGTCCCCCGGCGTCGGCGTCACGGTCCTGGAGAAGGAAGAGGGCCCGGCCCGCCACCAGACGGGCCGCAACAGCGGCGTCATCCACAGCGGCATCTACTACCGCCCCGGCTCGCTCAAGGCGAGGTACGCCGTCCGCGGCGCCACCGAGATGATCAAGTTCTGCGCGGAGTACGGCATCCCGCACGACGTCACCGGCAAGCTGATCGTCGCCACGGAGCGCGCCGAGCTGCCCCGCCTGCACGCCCTGGTCCAGCGCGGCAGGGAGAACGGCATTCCGGTGCGCGAGCTGGGCCCCGCCCAGATCACGGAGTACGAGCCGGAGGTCCGCGGACTCGCCGCCATCCACGTCGGCACGACCGGCGTCTGTGACTACGGCGCGGTGGCGGAGCACCTGGCGAAGACCTCGGGCGCCGAGATCCGCTATGGAGCGGCCGGGGACGTCGTGCGCGTCGACCGCCGCCCCGACCTCGGCGTCGCCGTGCGCACGGCGGACGGAGCCGTGGTGCGCGGCAAGGTCCTGGTGAACTGCGCGGGGCTGCACTGCGACGAGATCGCGCGGCTCACGGGCGACGACCCGGACATGCGGATCGTGCCCTTCCGCGGGGAGTACTTCGAACTGGCCCGCCCCGAGCTGGTGCGCGGCCTCGTCTATCCCGTGCCCGACCCGGCCTTCCCCTTCCTCGGCGTCCACCTCACCCGGGGCATCGACGGCGGCGTCCACGTCGGTCCCAACGCGGTGCCCGCGCTGGCCCGCGAGGGCTATGACTGGTCGGTCGTCCGTCCCCGTGAGCTCGCCGGCACCCTCGGCTGGCCGGGTTCCTGGCACATAGCCCGCCGCCACTGGCGGTACGGAGCGGGTGAGCTGCGCCGCTCCGCCTCCAAGGCGGCCTTCACCGAAGCGGTCCGCAGGCTGCTGCCCGCCGTCAGGCCCGAGGACCTGGCGCCCGCCCCGGCCGGGGTCCGCGCCCAGGCGGTCCTGCGGGACGGCACGCTGGTCGACGACTTCCTGATACGGGAGGCCGCCCGCACGGTCCACGTCCTGAACGCTCCCTCCCCCGCCGCCACGGCTTCCCTCCCCATCGGCCGCGAGGTCGCCCACCGGGCGCTGGCCGCGCTGCGGGACGGGGACGCCTGAGCGGCACGGGCGCCGAGGCCCCGACCGCTGGAGCTTCCGGCCGACGTGTCACCGCCGGGCGGCGCGGCCTTCGGGCACCGGGCGCGGGTGGCGTTGCGCTGCCGGTGTGGAGTGCGGGTGGGCCGCACGGCTGCCGGGGTGGTGGGGCCTCGTCGCGCTGACCGCACTGCCGGGTCCGGCATCCCCGTAAAATTGACGCACTGTGTCTGAGTCACCCCACACCCCCGAAGCCACCGGCCTCCGCGAAGCCTCCCGGGCCGCCGAGCCGGCCGAAGCCGCCCGCGCCTTTGAGGCCGCCGGCGCCCGAGCAGCCGCCGAGCCGGACCGGGCCGCCGAGGCTGCCCGGTCGAGCGAAGCCGCCGAGTCCGGCCGGGCCGCGGGCGGTCCGCGGGCGTCCAGGCCGCAAGCGGCCCCCCGCTTCCCCGGCGGGCCGTCGCCCGACCCCGCGGGGTCGCACCACGAGCGGCGGATCCGTAGCTTCCAGCCGCGTCGCAGCCGGGTGACCACCAGCCAGGGCGACGCCCTGCGGCGGCTCTGGCCCGTCTGGGGCCTGGACATCGACGGGCTGCGCACGCTCGACCTCGGCGAGCTGTTCGGGGACGGGCAGAAGCGGTCCGACAAGCCCGTCGTCCTGGAGATCGGCTTCGGCATGGGCGAAGCCACCGCGCGGATGGCCGCCGCCGACCCGGACACCGGCATCCTCGCCGTGGACGTGCACACCCCCGGCCAGGGCAACCTCCTCGGGCTCGCCGAGCGCAACGGCCTGACCAACGTCCGCGTGGCCAACGGCGACGCGATCATCCTGCTCCGCGAGATGCTGCCGCCCTCCTCCCTCGACGGGCTCCGCGTCTACTTCCCCGACCCCTGGCCCAAGCCCCGCCACCACAAGCGGCGCCTGATCCAGCCGGATTTCCTCACGCTGGCCGCGCCCTCGCTCAAGCCGGGCGCGATCCTGCACTGCGCGACCGACTGGGAGCCGTACGCGGAGCAGATGCTGGAGGTGCTCACCGCGCACCCCGACTTCGAGAACACACAGCCCGACGGCGGCTACGCCCCCCGCCCCGACTTCCGCCCCCACACCCGCTTCGAGGGCCAGGGACTGCGGAAGGGCCACGTCGTGCACGACCTGCTGTTCCGCCGGGTCACCCGCCCCGGAGCCACCGACGCCCACTCCGGAGCCACCGCCCCGGAGGCCTGACCCCGCCTTCCGCACGCGCCGGAACCCGATGCACCGTCGCGGCCACCCGTTGTCCCTCGTTAGGGTCAACGAGTGGCCACCACCTCTGCGTATCCGATACCCCCCGAGGCGCCCGCCCCGGGGGAGCTCCGCCGCGTCCGCTGGTGGCAGCGGCGGGCGATACGCGCCGCCGGGCTCGTCATCCTGCTCGCCCTCTCGGGGCTGGTGATCCTGGCCCTGGTCAGGGAGCAGACCGGCACGGAGGGCTTCCTCGTGGGGCTCGGCCTGGCGACCGTGCCCGTGCCGCTGCTCGTCGCCGCGTTCCGCTGGCTGGACCGGGTGGCCCCCGCCCCCTGGCGGAACCTGCTGTTCTCCTTCGCCTGGGGTGCCTGCGCCGCCGCGCTCATCGCGATCGTCGCCAACAGCTTCGCGATCCGCTGGATAGCCACCGCCACCGCCGACCCCACCAGCGCGGACACCCTCGGCGCGACCGTCATCGCACCGGTCGTCGAGGAGTCGGCGAAGGCCGCGGCGGTCCTGCTCGTCTTCCTGTTCCGCAGACGCGACTTCACCGGCGTCGTCGACGGCGTGGTGACAGCCGGGGTGACCGCGACCGGCTTCGCGTTCACCGAGAACATCCTCTACCTCGGCAACGCCTTCGTCACCGACCAGCTCAGCCAGGACAGCGGCCTGGCGTCCGTGACGGCGGCGACCTTCTTCGTCCGCGTGGTGATGTCACCCTTCGCGCACCCCCTGTTCACGGTCCTGACCGGCATCGGCTTCGGCATCGCGGCGTACTCCGCGCCGCGCCTGCGCGTGCGCCGCGTCCTGCTCCCGCTCACCGGGCTGCTGCTCGCGATGGGCGTGCACGCGCTGTGGAACGGCTCGGCGGTCTTCGGCCAGTACGGCTTCTTCACCGTGTACGCGCTCTTCATGCTGCCCTGCTTCGGCCTGCTGACCTGGCTGGCCATCTGGACCCGGCAGCGCGAACTGCGCATGATCAGCGCGGAACTGCCCGTCTACGCGGCGGCGGGCTGGCTCACCCCGCCCGAGCCGTACGCGCTCGGCTCGATGCGCGCCCGCGCGCTGGCCCGCGACTACGCCTCGTACACCTGGGGCAAGGCCGCGGCCCGCACGGTCGCGGAGTACGAGACGCACGCGACGTCCCTGGCGTTCCTGCGCCACCGGGGCCGCAAGGGCCGGGCGGGCGCCGACTTCGTCGCCCGCGAGCGGGAACTGCTCCACCGGCTCTGGGAGCGCCGCGAACCCGCCCGCCCCGCGCTCGCCTACGCGGCGCGCGCGACGGCGCCGGTCCCGCCGGCCCTCCCGTACACGATGTACGGACGCCCGCCGTACGGCTACCAGGCCCCGACGCCTTACGGCCCCGGCCCCGGTCCTGGCCCCGGCCACGCCCAGCCCACGTACGCGGCCGTCCCGTACGGACAGCAGCCCCAGGCATATCCGGTGACACAGCCGTACCCGGCGGCACAGGCGTACAACCCGTACCGCACCTGACCCGGCAGCCCTCAGCCGGCGGCGACGGACCGGCGGCCCTGACGTCGGGGGGTTGGCGCCAGGACCGCCGGAGTTCCGTGCACCCGGGGTGTCACCCGGGCGTCGGCGCGGCCTCTCAGGGGTTGAGGCCCTTGCCCTGCAGCCAGGCGAGCGGGTCGATGTTGGCGCCGCCCGCGGTGTGGACCTCCATGTGGAGGTGCGGTCCGGTCACGTTGCCCGTGGCGCCGACGCGGCCGATGACGTCGCCCGTGCTGACCTTCTGCCCGGCGCTGACGCTCATCGAGGACTGGTGGCAGTACCAGACCTCGGTGCCGTCTTCGAGCTCCAGGACCGTGCGGTAGCCGTAGGCCCCGGCCCAGCCGGCCTCCTTGACGGTGCCGGTGTGCACGGCCTTGAGCGGGGTCCCCGTCGGCGCGGCGAAGTCGAGGCCGGTGTGGTGCCCGGAGGACCACATGGAACCGGCGTCACCGAAGTGCGAGGTCAGGGTGTACGAGGAGGTGGGGATCGCGAAGCTCTTGGCGAGCTTGGCCCGGCGCTCGGCCTCGGCCTTGGCCTTGCGGGCCTCCTCCTCCTTCTTCTTCTTCGCTGCGGCCTTGGCGTCGGCCTCGCGCTCGGCTTCCCTCTGCTGGGCGGCGGCTTCCTCGGCGGCCTTCTTGGCGGCGGCCTCCTCGGCCGCGGTCCGCACCGCGTCGTCGGCCTGGCTCTGCTGGTTCTCGGCCTGCTGCATGATGCGGCTGCGCAGCGCCTCACCCGCGTCGGTGGTGCCCTGCCGGGCGTCGGCGGAGCTGACGCCGGCGGCCGTGAGCGGGGCCGCGGCGGTGACGGCGTCCGTCCCGGCGCCGGAGCCGGCGGAGTCGTCGGAGATCAGCGAGCCGACGCCGGGGAGGGACTCGGCCTCCGGCAGCGAGTCGGCGACGGCGCCCAGGTCGGGCATCGATATGGAGACCGGCGGCTTGCCGTCCTGCGCGGTGGCGATGCCGCCCGCGCCGACGGCGGCGATGACGCCGACGCCCAGGACGGTGGAGCTGCGGGCGAGGCCGCCGCCGCCCTTCTTGTGCACACGGTGCCTGCCGCGGACGGGACGGACGGACTCCTCGGTGGGATTCCACTCCTCCCAGGTCTGCTCGTCGTACCCGCCGAAATCAGGGTCGTTCGGAATGTACGCGGCTTCTGGGGCAGGCCGGTTGGACGCCACTGGGGCGCACTCCTTTCCTTCCTTCTCGCCTACCGGGTTAGCTGACGGGTTCGGAGCAGGAAGGTCTCCTACGAACACCTGGCACGGATGCACAGATGCCCGATTCACCCCAAGTTGGTGGTTCCCCGGCTCCCTTGCGGGATTAGGCGTGTGCGCACGGAGCCGCCTCTAGTGACGGCTGGGACGACCGCGCTGCGTTATCGAACGTTAATAGACAGCGGGCCCGTATTCCAAGCTGTTCCTGGTGATTCTTAAGGCTCCCGGGGTATGGACCGGCCGCACGTATGGGGACACGGGGGCAGCATACGGGGCGAGTTGACCGGCAGGCGGCGCACACGGGGGCCCCGCCTCCACTTGACAGTACGTCAGTCGTTATGCGGAGGGGCGCAGTTCCGTCACTCGGCGTGACGGTCGCGCCCGGTCTCCGGGTAGATCTCCGCGGCGGTCCCCGGACCCGTGTCGGGGTCTCCCGCCGCGGGCCGTCGCACCGCGAGCATGGCCAGGTCGTCCGTCGCACCGCCCCCGGTGTGCCACCGCACCTCCTGCGTGAGCGTGGCGAGCAGCGCCTGCGGCCCCCTGCGGCCCGGGAAGATCCGCCCGCCGAGCCGGGTGGCGGGGTCGTAGAACTCCCCGGCCTCGTTCCGCGCCTCCGAGAGGCCATCCGTGTAGAGGAGCAGCATCGCGCCCGGCGGGAACTCCGTCTCGTCCGCCCGGTCCGGCCAGGCCCCCAGGGAGCCCATGCCGAGCGGCAGCGCCGGCTCGGTCGGGGACAGCACGCACAACCGCCCGTCCCCGCGCAGCAGCAGCGGCTCCGGGTGGCCCCGGTTGATCAGGCGCACGCGGCCGTCGCCGTGCCCGATCTCCGCGAGGACCGCCGTGGTGAACCCTTCGAAGGCGTCGAGCCCGTCCCGCCGGGTCCCCTCCCGGGCGAGCGCCCGCTCCAGGCGCTGCGCCACCGCCTCCAGGGTGGTCTCCTGCTCGGCGGCCTCGCGGAACGCCCCGATGACGACGGCGACGGCCGCGACGGCGCCCATGCCCTTGCCGCGCACGTCTCCCACGATAAGCCGCACGCCGTGCGGGGTGTCCTGCACGGCGTAGAGGTCGCCGCCGATGAACGCGTCCGCCTGCGCCGCCTCGTACCGCGCCGCGATGTCGAGCCCGCCGATGCGGGCGTCCGGCTCCGGCAGGACCGCGCGCTGGGCGGCCTCGGCGATGGAGCGGGCGGTCGCGAGCCGGTCGTTGCCGCGGCGCACGACGCGGTTGATGACGACGGCGAAGACGGCGACGGTCACCACGGTGAGCAGCTCGGTCACGGATTCGACGTGGCCGGTCGAGGAGTGGCGGTAGTGCAGCAGGAGGACGGCGGCGGAGGCGGCGGCGCCGGTCAGGACGGTGTTGAGCAGCGAGTAGAAGGGGGCGGCGATCAGGGGGGCCGCGGTGTAGAGGGGGGCCGCGGTGAACTCCGAGGGGGTCGAGACGTCGTACACGATGCCGACGATGAGCAGCAGGAAGGGCAGGGTGCGGACGAAGGCCCACTCGCGGAGGGTGGCCCTGCTGCCGTTCAGCCGCGGGCCGGGCCGACGGCCCCCACGGCCGGGCCCGTCGGCCCCTCCTCGCTGCCCCACCGCTCGTCTCCCGCCGAATCCGCGCCCATCACCGCGCTGCACCTGCCCAGGCTTCCCGCAGCTCGGTGCGGATGCGACCCGTGTGGGCCGAACGGGTCACGTGATCGCCCCATGCGAGGGCGGGTCGACGGCCGGCCGGACGCGGGCCGGGCGAGCGGGCGGGCCCCGGAAAACACTCAGGGCCGGGAAGCTGATGCTTCCCGGCCCTGAGCCTTCAGTAGCGGGGACAGGATTTGAACCTGCGACCTCTGGGTTATGAGCCCAGCGAGCTACCGAGCTGCTCCACCCCGCGTCGGTAAACACAACTCTACGCCATCCGAAGGGGTGCGTCGAACCACTTGCCCCGCCCCGGCGCGCGCCGCACCACGCCGACCCACCACAGGCCCCGGTCGGAACCATCCTGACCCGGGCCTGGTCGCCGCCGTGCTCACCGCCGTGCTCACCGCGATCGTCACCAGCAGCGGCCCGGCCGGTCCCGGCCTCATCGAGACCGCCGCCCACCAGACACGCCACGGTGCCCGACGAGCATCTACCAGCAGGAGTCGAGCGGTGACCGACGAGCCGACCCTCGGTGAGGTGGACCGCAGGTCCGAGGACCGCTTCGCCGACGTCCGCGAGGACATCCAGCAGCTCGGCCCCGCTCGGCGAGCCAGGCCCTGCCGGCGCGGACGGGAAGGACGGTCAGGTCTGCCCGGACGGCTACTCGCTCCAACCGCCACTCGGCGCCCCGGACGCCCTGGCCCGCCGCCGGGACGGAGCGCCACAGCCTGAGCCTGGCGGCGAGCCCACACCGCAGGCCGCCCTCGATCCCACGCGACGCCAGTACTGACACGGACCCCTTCCGCCTTCGGGTGCAAGGGGGCGCTTTCCCATGTCGGGGGTCCATCCGTCAGGAGTAGCGTGAAAGGAACACCTTCTGGCGGGGGTAGCAATGAACACACCTATGGGTTCAGGCATGGGCGAGCGCATCGCGACACTGAGGTACAGGCGAAGCCTTACGCAAGAGGAGCTTGCAGAGTGCGCGGAGATCTCCGTGGACGTCGTCCGCAAGCTGGAGCAAGGGCGCAGAAAGACCGCCCGACTAACCACCATCAACGCCATCGCCCGCGCGCTGGATACCGAACCCAGCTACCTCCTCGGGCAGCCCGGCACGTACGAGATCCACGACGGTTCCGAGGATGAATCCCCCTCGGTCCTCGCTCTCCGACAGGCGATCTCGCCGGTGGCTGATCTATTGGGCGGGGAACCCGATCCAGAGGACCCGCCCAGCATCCATGAGCTCCAGGAATCGCTCCGGTCCACAGAGGTGATCCGCCGAGAGGGGCGCATGGCCGAGATCGGCGTACTGCTGCCGCCACTGATCCAGGACGCCCGCGCCGTCGTGCATTCCTCCACCGGCAGCGAGAAGGCAGCCGCCAATTCGGTACTCGCCCTCGCCTATCAGGTGGCGTCAGTCACACTGACCGGCCTGGGCAAGGAGGATGCGGCGTTCACCGCGATGGAGCGCTCGATGCTCGCCGTCCAGGGCTGTGATGACCCTGGCCTGGAGACGATGGCGGCCTCCACCCTCTCCTACGTCCTGACCAAGCAGGGCCGCCTCGCCGACGCGGAGCGCGTGGCGATGACGCGGGCCGCGGCAATCGAACCGGGATTCAACAGCACTCCACAGGAATTGGCCCTCTGGGGAATCCTGCTGCTGCGCGCGGCCACTGCTGCCGTGCGGCAGAAAAAGCACGCCCAGGTGCTCGACTTGCTGCGGATGGCGAAGGGTGCCGCCGAGACGATGGATCAGGATCTTCTGCTGCACGCAACACCGTTCGGTCCGACCAACACGGGCGTAGCGCGCGTGAACTTCCTGGTCGAGATGGAGCACTCCGACGACGCCGTCCGAGCCGCGCGGAGCGTCCGCCATCTCACCTCGTTGCCGCCAACCTGGCGCGCCCGTTTCCATGTCGATCGCGCACTGGCCTTCAACGACATGGAGAAGGACAGTCAGGCCGTCGGTGCTCTGCTCACGGCCGAGGAGGACGCTCCGGAATGGATGCGCTACCACTCGACCTCACGCCGCTTGGTCGAGGAACTGCGAGGCCGGGCCGCTCGGCGTGATGCGCCCGTGAACGCCCTGGCAGACAGGCTCGGCCTGCTGCGGTAGGGCACTGTGTCCTACCTGATCCCAAGACTGGGACGGCCCGTCACTGGGCACTGGTCGCGCGGCTCCATAGCGTGATCTGCATGACGCGGCGTCGGCTCACCCCCGCCGGGCGAAAGCCGACGCCGCACGTGCGGACGGAGGCGCCATGAGCACCCAGACGAGTACGGCGGTAGCGGAGTGGCTGGCGCACGCGCAGGACGAGCCGGGTCACGCCTGGGGCGAGTGGCGCGCCCGCGGTGTGGCGGTGCTCCCCCTCGGCGCCCGCTTCGACGCCGTCCGCATCCCCGAGGCGATCGTCCACGCCGCCCTCGGCACAGCCGCCCCCAGGGAGGTCGCCGAATATCTCGCCCGCCGACTCAGGGGCCCGGTCATCCACGACGGCCGGACCATGGGCGGCGTCTACTACGCCCTGGCCCGGCCCCGCGCGGCATGCCGCTGGCCACACGCCGACAAGGCGGCTTGGCTGGGAGCGGGCACCTACCTGGGGGTACCGCGGCCGGAGCGGACACAACCCCCAGGAACACACTGGGTGGTGCCGCCACAGGCCGACGGCACCCTGTGCCCGCTGGTGCCCCTCACAGCCCTGGTCCTCGCCGGATGGCACGCCAGTACGGAGGTCGAGCAGTGATGCCGTTCACCGGCGAGGAGTGCTCGGCCCAGCTCGCCAGTCGCCTCCGCGGGCATCTCCTCACCTGTCCCGACTGCCCGGCCAGAGACTGCGAGGAGGGCGCACGCATCCGCCGGGCCTTCCGGGCGGTGCAGACGCTGCTGCGCCCGCCCGAGCCCGTGATCGGACAGATGCGGCCATGACCTTCTCCTACGTGGCCCGCGCCTTCGGGTTCCCGGCCTGGTGCGACGGATGCAGCCAGACCCTCCGCGACGGCGAGACCGTCAACCAGCAGGGCCCCGGGATGGCGCACTCACCCCGCTGCCCGCAGATGCCCTCAACGGTGCCGTGCCCGCCATGCCTGAACGCCCTCCTGGACGGCGACACCGCGGAGCGGCACGACTGCGACCTCACCACCGTGATCACGGTCGACGGCGTGCAGCTCCTCGCCAGCCGTGAGCGTGACTGCCCGTGCCCCGGAACGCACCGCGGGCCGCCCACCCCTTCCGCGGCGCCCCGTACCCCGATGCTCCGGGGACGGGCGGAAGGCCAGGCCCCCGGCCGGGCATGTCCCCCGGCCCGGAGAGGACGTGGAGGACGAGGTACGGGCGGCCACCCCCCTTGGGTGGCCGCCCGTACCTCGTCCTCCAACCCCCCGAAAAAGCAGACGGCCCCCGGCCAGACGATGTCTGACCAGGGGCCGAGCGGTAGACCGTGTGGGACTCGAACCCACAACCAATGGATTAAAAGTCCACTGCTCTGCCAATTGAGCTAACGGTCCGCGTCGGTGCACCCCCGAGCATAGCGGGACGGGCGCCGCCATCCGATCGGGTATCACCGCCGGAAGCCGAATCAGTTACGGAGTAAGAGATTCCGGATGCTCGTGGGGGGCACGGCACGGCCGCCGCCACCGCGTCAGACGGCCGCGCGCAACAGGGCCACCTCTTGCTCGGTCAGCGCACCCGTGAAGGCGTGCACGTCGTCCACGGCCCCGCGCAGGTGCTCGCCCCAGCCGTCCGCCGACTGGGCGCGGCCGGCCTGGAGGCCGCCCGTGGCCCGCCACGCGTGGGGGTACGGCGCCCGCGCCGCCACCGTGCCGCGGCCCGGCTCCCCACCGGACACTCGATCCCAACGGCCTCGAAGGCAACAGTGCGTGCTGACATCGGTACGCGAAGCGCGATCACCACGCTCCGAGCACGCCGAAGGGCCCGCACGACAGGAGTGTCGTACGGGCCCTTCGGTCAGGCGGAGACTGCTACCGATCAGCCGTTGCGCTTCCAGCGCGGCTTGTCGTCGCGGCGGCCGAACGAACCCGTGGCCGAGCCGGAGCGGTCGTCGCGGCGGTTGTGCGCCGGGCGGTCGTGGCCGCCGGAGCGGAAGCCGCCCGAGGGGCGGTCGTCGCGGCGGTCACGGTTGAAGGGACGGTCGCTGCCACGGTGGCCGCCGGAGGGGCGGTCGTCGCGGCGGAAGCCGCCACCGCGGGTGTCGTCACGGCGGTCGCGGTTGAACGGACGGTCGCCACCGCGGTTGTCGTCCCGGCGGAAGCCACCCTCGCGGCGGTCGCGGTTGAAGCCACCGCCGCGGTTGTCGTCACGGCGCTCGAAGGAACGGCCGCCACGGTCACCGCCGCGGTCGTCACGGCGGTCACGGTTGAAGCCGCCACCGCGGTTGTCGTCACGGCGCTCGAAGGAACGGCCGCCACGGTCGCCACCGCGGTCGTCACGGCGGTCACGGTTGAACGGACGGTCGCCACCGCGGTTGTCGTCCCGGCGGAAGCCACCCTCGCGGCGGTCGCGGTTGAAGCCACCGCGGTCACCGCGGTCGTCGCGGTTGAAGCCGCCACGGTCGCCGCGGCGGTCCCGCTCGTAGTTGCCGCGCTCGTCACGCTGCGGACGGCGGTTGTCGTACGAGGAGGAGCGCTCCTCGCGGACCGGGCGCTCGTCGGCGGCCTGCTCGGGCACCGACACGGCGGCCTCGACGACCGCCTGGGCGGCGGCAGCGGCCTCGGCGACCGCGGTCTCCGGGTCCTCGCCGCGCTCACGGGCGGCACGCGCGGTGAGGCGGTCGGCCTCCTCGCGCAGCTCGGCGGCGCGGCGCGTCGCGCGCTCCAGCTCCTTGGTGAGGTCCTTGACCTCGCGCTCGGCCTGGGTCGCGGCGTTGCCCGCGGAGTCGGCCTGCACCTCGGTCATGGAGCGGGCGCCGGTGATCTCGGCGACCTCCGGGTCGAAGGTGCCGCCGCCGTTGATGATGTGGCGCGTGGCGTCGACGCCCGCGTCCTCCATCAGGCGGAAGATCTGGCGGCGCTGGTGCGGCAGCGACAGGGAGACGACCGTGCCGGAGCGGCCGGCACGCGCGGTGCGGCCCGAGCGGTGCAGGTAGTCCTTGTGGTCGCCGGCCGGGTCCACGTTCAGGACCAGGTCGATGCCGTCGACGTGGATGCCGCGCGCGGCGACGTCCGTGGCGACGAGGGCGTTGACGTAGCCCTTCTTGAAGTCCTCGAGGACGCGGGTGCGGGCGCCCTGCGTCATGCCGCCGTGCAGGGCGTCGGCCTTCACACCGGCGTCGCAGAGCTGCTCGGCGATGCGGTCGGCGCCCAGCTGGGTGCGGACGAAGATGATCGTGCGGCCCTTGCGCGCGGCGATGGCGGCCGTGACGGGCGCCTTGTCGCGGGGCTTCACGATGAGGATGTGGTGCGTCATGGTCGTGACGTTGCCCTGGGCGCTGTCGACCTCGTGCGTCACCGGGTTGTTCAGGTAGCGCTTGACCAGCGTGGAGATCTCGTTCTCCATCGTGGCCGAGAACAGCATGCGCTGGCCGCCGGACGGCACCTGGTCGAGCAGCTCGGTGACCTCGGGCAGGAAGCCCAGGTCCGACATCTGGTCGGCCTCGTCGAGGACGGCGATCTGGGTGTTCTCCAGCGAGCAGGCGCCGCGGTTGATGATGTCGCGCAGGCGGCCCGGGGTGGCGACGAGGATGTCGACGCCGCGCTCCAGGGCGTAGATCTGGTTGCCCATCGACGTACCGCCGCAGACGACCTTCATCTTCAGGCCGAGCACGTCGCCGTAGGGCTGGAGGGCATCCGCGACCTGCATCGCGAGCTCACGGGTCGGGGTGAGGATGACGCCGCGGGGCTTCTTCTTCTCGGTGCGGCCGTCGGCGGCGAGCGTCGCCAGCATCGGCAGACCGAAGGAGAGGGTCTTGCCGGAGCCGGTGCGGCCACGGCCGAGGATGTCCTTGCCGGCCAGGGCGTCCGGGATGGTCGCGGCCTGGATCGGGAAGGGGGCGGTGACGCCGTTCTGCGCCAGCTTGCGGACGATGCCCTCGGGCAGACCGAGGTCGCCGAAGGTGAGCTCGGGCTCGGCGTCGGAGGCGTCGGCCTCGTCGGAGGCAGTCGCGTCGGCGGCGCTCGCGTCCGCCTCGGCGGAGGTGGCGTCGGCAGCGGTCGTGTCGGCGTCGGGGGTGACCTCGGTGACGCCCTGGGCCTCGGCGGACTCGACGATCTCGGCGGCGGCCACTACGGCCTCGTCGGTCACGACGGTCTCGTTCTCGGGCAGGACGGCGTGGTCAGAACTGAAAATGGACATGCGAAATGCGAAACCTTCCGGAGTCTCGGCACGCGCCCGTCAACTCCGTGATTTCGCAATGGACCGCCTCTATGCGGTCAGCCACGGCAAGGGAGAGTACGCGCCACGCGGCGCTCTTCTGTGTCGGCGCCGGGCAAATGGGATCAAACGATCTACCACCATACGCACCTACCCCCCTGCAAGGCAAACCACCCCCGTCGCACCCCCTCCGACCTGCACATACGCACATCCCTCCCCGGAGGCGCACACCGACGGACTACCTCACCCGATGCTCGCCGCACTACGCCGGCCCGGACCCCTCGTGCTCCGACGGGGACGGCTCCGGAGTCGTCGGGTCCGGCGTCGGGGTCGGCTCGGGCTTCGGCGGCTCCGGCCGCTCGGTCGTACGCGTCGGGGTCGGCTTCGGCGGCTCCGGGTCGCCCTGACCGCCCGGCGGCGGCCTCTCGGGGAGCGTGACGGAGTCCCCCGGGTGCTTGCCGCGGTCGGCGTCGCCCTCGCCGTCCTCCCGGGCGGCGTCCCCGCCCTTGCCGCCCTTGCCGTCCTTGCCGCCCTTCCCCTTGCCCTTGCCCTTCGCCCGGTCCTCGGCCCGGCCCCGCTCGCCGCCGGACATGGCGCCGTCGCCGCTGACCACGGGAGCGCCGTCGGGGGCCGCCGCGCCGCCGCGGCCTCCCGCCGAGTGCCCGGGGCGCGGGGTGCGCCCGTCGTCACCGACGCTCACGCAGCCCGCGGTCGCCGCGACGGCCACCGCGACCGCGGCCCAACGGACGGGAACGTACAAATGGCGCACGGCCGAGCACCTCCGAGGCGCTGACAACGGGACGCCCTGCCCAACTCCCGTCACCCGCAAGAGGACACGGATGCGGCGGGACCCGGCGTCACCCGTACCCGAGCGCGTGCAGCCGGGCGTCGTCGATGCCGAAGTGGTGGGCCACCTCGTGCACCACGGTGATCTCCGTCTCCTCGACCACCTCCTCGCGCGACCCGCACATCCGCAGGGTCGGCCCCCGGTAGATCGTGATGCGGTCCGGCAGCACCCCGGCGTACCACTCGCCGCGGTCGGTCAGCGGCGTCCCCTCGTAGAGCCCGAGAAGTTCGGGATCGTCGGAGGGCGGCTCGTCCTCGACGAAGACGGCCACGTTGTCCATCAGCCGTGTCAGCTCCGGTGGAATCCGGTCGAGAGCCTCGCCGACCAGTTCCTCGAACTCCTCGCGCGTCATCTCCAGCACGCCCCCATTGTCGGCCACGCCACCGCTCCCGTCCCGGCATACCCGATGCCCCAACTGGGCATACGGGACCAATGGCCCGCGACTTCGGAGTCGTTCTCCAGGGCGTACCACGGGTGGGCGGCGCCCTCGTGGGCCGCATCCGCGCTCGCCGCACCCTCGGACGCGACGGCTCCGCGGCCGTCACGGCCCCGCTCGAAGGCTCTCCGCGCCACCCCGTGCGAGCCGCGGCCGGCCTGATCGCGGTCGTCGTCTTCGGCGCCTGGCTCGGCCTGCTGATCGTCGGCAGCGTGCGCACGCCCGTGGGCCCGATGGACACCCGCATGACGCTGCGGCCCTCCCTGTCCGGCGGCACGAAGATCAACGTCTCGCCGCTCGGCGCCCTGGAACTGCGCTCGCACACCGCGCCGATCCGGCTCGACGTGGACGTGGACCAGCTCGACCCGGTCCGCTCCCAGGCCCTGGTCGACCACCCGGAGCGGCTCGCCGGCCTCCAGGACGAGGTCGTACGCGACGTCGGCCACGGCACGCTCGACCTGGCGGCGCGCTCCTGCGCCGCCGTCGTCTCGGGGGCCACCGCGCTCGGCCTGGCCGTCTACCGCCGCCCGCGCCGCGCGCTCGCCGCCGGCGGCCTCGCGCTGGCGCTCCTCGCGGCGTCGGGCGCGGCCGCATACGCCACCTGGAACCCCAAATCGGTCCTTGAGCCCAAGTTCTCCGGGCTGCTCAGCAGCGCCCCCTCGGTGGTGGGCGACGCCCGCAGCATCGTCAGCGAGTTCGACGTCTACCAGCAGGAGTTGGCGCGCCTGGTCACCAACGTGACCAAGCTCTACGACGTGACGTCCACGCTCCCCGCCTACCAGCCCGACCCGACCACGATGCGGGTCCTGCACGTCTCCGACATCCACCTGAACCCGGCGAGCTGGAAGATCATCGCCTCGCTCGTGGAGCAGTACGACATCGACGTCATCGTCGACTCCGGCGACACCATGGACCACGGCTCGGCCGCCGAGAACGCCTTCCTCGACCCGATCGAGGACCTGGACGCGCCCTACGTCTGGGTGCGCGGCAACCACGACTCGCGCACCACCCAGCGCTACCTGGAGCGCTTCGAGAACGTCCACGTGCTCGACGACGGCCGGGCCGAGACCGTGGCGGGGTTGCGGTTCGCCGGGATCGGGGACCCGCAGTACACCCCCGACCGCTCGGCGAAGCGGTCGGGCTCGGTCCACCACCTGGCGGGCGTCCGGCTGGCCTCGGCCCTGCGCGCCGAGCGGGCGGCGGGCACCCCGGTGGACGTGGCGGTCGCGCACGACCCCACGGCGGCCCGCGAGACGGACGGCGAGGTCCCGCTGGTCCTCGCCGGCCATGTGCACCACCAGGAGATGGAGGTCATGGAGGGCGGCACGCGGCTGCGCGTCGAGGGGTCGACGGGCGGCAGCGGGCTGCGCGCGGTCGAGGGCAAGTACCCCGACCCGGTCGAGGCCTCCGTGCTCTATCTGGACCGTACGACCAAGCGGCTGCAGGCCTGGGACGAGATCAGGCTCGGCGGCCTCGGCCTGACGAAGGCGGAGGTCAGCCGCCATCTGCCCAAGGAGAACCAGCCCGGCGCCACCCCTTCGCCGACCGCTCCGAGCCCCTCCGGGTAAACCGTTTTGGCGATAGCTCCCCGCATCCCATATGCTTCTCACGTCCCCGACGCGCTGCAAAGCGCCCAGGCGGGCCTCTTAGCCCTCATCGTCTAGTGGCCCAGGACGCCGCCCTTTCAAGGCGGTAGCACGGGTTCGAATCCCGTTGGGGGCACGCAATACCTTGTGCGAGACTAGTGCTCGCACAAAGCTTGGTCCTGTGGAGCAGTTTGGAGTGCTCGCCACCCTGTCAAGGTGGAGGCCGCGGGTTCAAATCCCGTCAGGACCGCTTGCGATTCCACGCGGATCGCGTGGCTGGGTAGCTCAGTTGGTACGAGCGATCGCCTGAAAAGCGATAGGTCGCCGGTTCGATCCCGGCCCCAGCCACTTGCGACGAAGGCCCCGTCCATCGGACGGGGCCTTCGTCGTATCCGCCTCCGGCGGTCGTCCGTGCCCGTGGCGGAGGGATCAGGCCATCGTGGCGCCCGCGCCCGCTCCCGCCGCGTGCGCCGGGGTGTGCGCGCGTCCGCCGTTCCTGCCACCCGGATGGCGGTGCCGCCACACCCAGAAGATGGCGGAGGCGAGCAGCGCCCAGCCCGCGAGGACCAGGAACGGGAACGCGTGCTGGTGCCCGCCGAAGTAGACGGCCGTGTGCTGCGCGTTGACCGAGGCCCCCGGCGGCAGCCACTGGCCGATGTGTCCGAGCACCGAGGGGAGCAGCGGCCATGACACGGCGCCGCCGGACGAGGGGTTGCCGAGCAGCACCATGAGGCCCCAGGTCGGGAGCATCGCCCACCGCCCGAAGAGGGTGTTGAACATGGTGAAGACCATCCCCGAGGCGAACATCGTCAGCGCCAGGATCAGCCACGACTCCACGAACGGCAGATCCAGCGCGCCCAGCCACCAGTCCACGACCGCCGCGATGACGAACGCGCCGAGGAGCGCGTAGAGCACCGTGAAGCCGATCCGTTCCGCCGGGTTCAGGCCCCTGGCGTGGACGCTGAGCTGGATCGCGCCCACGAAGCCGATGATCACCGCGGCCAGCGAGATGTAGAAGATCGCGAGGCCCCGCGGGTCGCCCTCCTGGAGCGGCTTGATGTCCGTGACCGTGACCGGGACGCCGGTCGCCTCCGCCACCTTCGGCGCGGCCTCGGCGAGCACCTGGGCGACCGAGGCGCCCGAGGCCCCCGAGACGTTCAGCGTCACCCGGTCGTCGCCGCGCCTGACGTCCACGATCGCGAAGACCCGCTGCTCGTCCACGTCCCGCCGGGCCTCGTCGAAGGTGGCGTACTCCTTCACCTCCAACGAGGCGTTCAGGGCCTTCTCCATGCCGCCGAGGAAGGCCTTGCCCTGTTCGGAGCCCTGGTCGCCGACGACCGCCACCGGTACGTGGTGGGGCGTCGGCTTGGCCATGGAGTACGTGTACGAGCCCGCGAAGAGCCCGGCGGCGGCCGCCAGGATGAACACCAGCACGAGCGCCGGAAGGAACGGTGACTCCTTGAACGAGGTCCACCGCTCGCCGAGGGTGGGGACCCGGCCGTGCGCGCCGTGCTGGTTCGCCTCGTGGGGCGACTGAGGCTGCTGGGGCTGCTGGGGCTCCAGCGATTGCGGTGATTCAGGTGATTCAGGTGCCGGGTGAGACATACGAACCACGCTAAACCACCTAAAAGGTACTCACCCCTGCTCGGCCTCGGCCCCGGCGGAGCCGGCGCCGGTCCTGGAGCCGGCCTCGGAGCCGGTGCGGGAACGCCCCCGCCACGACCGCACCGCGAGCACCGCCCCCACCAGGGCCACCACCCCGATGAGCAGCACCGAGTCCGGCACGGCCCTGCCGAGGTCCCCCGCCCACCGCTCCACCGCGAAGGAGTCGTCCACGTCGAGGAGACCGGGCAGGGCGGTCGTCCCGTCGTAGGCGAGGAAGAGCGCGCCGAGGCCGATGAAGAAGAGGCCGGACAGCAGCGAGGTCGTGTGCAGCTCGAACCGCCCGAGCCGGAAGGTCCGCCCCCGCAGCCAGCCGCGCCGCCCCAGGTCGAAGCGGTCCCAGAGCAGGGCGAGCAAGAAGAGCGGCACGGCCATGCCGAGCGCGTAGACCGCGAGCAGCAGCCCTCCGTAGACGGGGCTGCCGCTGACCGCGGCCACCGTCAGGACGCTGCCGAGGATGGGTCCGGCGCAGAAGCCGGCGAGGCCGTAGACCGCCCCGAGCGCGTACACCGAGAACGCCGTGGTCGGCCTGATCCGCCCCGAGAGCTCCGCCATCTTCCGCGAGGCGAAGCCCATGCCGAGGATCTGGAGGACGCCGAGCCCGATGATCAGCCAGCCGGCGGTGAGCACGAGCTGGTCGCGGTGGCCGAAGAAGAATCGCCCCGCGACCGATCCGGCCGCGCCGAGCGGCACCAGGGTCGTCGCGAGCCCCGCGTAGAAGATGCCGGTCCGCGCGACGAGGCGGGACGTGGAGTCGATCGAGTACGCGAAGAAGGCGGGCAGCAGCAGGGCGCTGCACGGGCTGATGAGGGCGAGCAGACCGCCGAGGAACGCGGCGAAGTACCCGAGGTCGGCGGTCACCGCGAGCCGTCCGCGCTCTTGCCGACGGACTTCTTCGCGCCCTCGGCGGCCTTCGCGGCGGCCTCGATCGCCTGGTCGAAGACCTGGTCGGGCTGGGCGCCCGAGATGGGCCTGCCGTTGACCAGGAACGACGGCGTGGAAGTGGCCCCGAGGCCGTACGCCTCTTCCTGGTCCCTCTTGACGGCCGCCCGCGCCTCGTCGCTGCCGGCGTCCTTCACGAAGCGGCCGACGTCCTTGACGCCCGCCTCCTCGGCGAGCTCCTTCAGGCGCTCGCCGCCGAAGCCCTTCTCCTTGCTCCCGTCGGCGTACGCGGCCTCGTGGAACCGCCAGAAGCGGCCCTGGCGCCCGGCGGCCCACGCGCCGCGCGCGGCGCGCTCGGAGTCCGCGCCGAAGATGGGGAAGTTGCGCCATTCGATGCGCAGGGTGCCCTTCTCGACGTACTTCTCGACGAGTCCGGGCTCGGTGTCGCGGGCGAACTTGCCGCAGTAGCCGCACTTGAAGTCGGCGTACTCCACCATCACCACGGGCGCGTCGGCGTCCCCCTGGGCGAGCGGGTCCTTCGCGTCGCGCCGGGCGAGCTTCTCCAGCTCGGGGTAGGCGCCGGCCTGCCCTTCCGCCTCGGTGGACGTGGCCGGCCGGTCGCCGGCGGCCTCCTCGGTCACGGTGGCGCCGGAGGAGTCGTCGGGCTTGGTCGCCGTGTAGGAGGCGATCCCGAGCAGCGCGGCGGCGACGGCGACGCCCGCGCCGATGGCGATGTTGCGTCCCTTCCCGCCGCCGTTCCCGCCGCTGCCGTTCGTGTTGCCGACGCTCTTGTTGACGGCGCTCTTGTTGCTGTCGTTCTTGGGCATGGGTGTGTTCTCTCGTGTCCGTGTGTGTACGTGTACGTCGATGAGGGCCCCTGGAGTCAGGGGCCTCCTACACGCGCAGGACCGAGAGGGCGAACGGGGAGGGCGCCAGCGGCTCCGGCGGCCCCCGCACCGGCGTCAGATCGAGGAACGCCGGGTCACCGGCCCAGGAGCCACCGCCGCCGTGCGCCTCGGCGAGGGCGGGCAGCAGTTCGTGCGAGGTGCTGGGGCGCGGCGACTGCGCGGGGTCGTCGAGGCCGTCCCGCCGCTCCCCCCGCCCGCAGCCCGGCCGGTCGTGGCCGGGAGCGGAGACGGAGACGGAGACGGATTCAGCGGCGGGCACCGGGTCGGCGGCCGACGGCGCGGTCCGCGCCGCCACCGCGGGCGCGCAGAACATGCCGAGCCCGAGCACGGCCAGGAGCAGCGCCACGAGGGGGCTCCGGAGCGTGCGTACGCGGGTCGGCATGCCCGGAATCGTAACGGCCGGGCCGCGCCCCGCGGGAAATCGGTTCGCCACCGCCGAGCGGCGGGTGAGATCCTGGGACCCGTATGTCTACGCAGCCCGCCCTCACCCTCGACGCCCTCGCCCCCCGTCTGTCCGAGCTGTCGCTGCGCGACGAGCACCGGATCGGCCGGCGGCTGGAGGGCGCGCGCCGGATCCGCAAGCCCGAGGCCCGCGCCGCCGTCCTCGCCGAGATCGCGGCGGACGTGGCGAAGGGCGAGGCCCGGATGGCCGAACGCGGCTCCCGCGTGCCCGCGGTCAGCTATCCCGAGCAGCTCCCGGTCAGCCAGAAGAAGGACGAGATCGCCGACGCGATACGCGACCACCAGGTCGTGATCGTCGCGGGTGAGACCGGCTCGGGCAAGACCACGCAGATCCCCAAGATCTGCCTGGAGCTCGGCCGCGGCGTGCGCGGCATGATCGGCCACACCCAGCCGCGCCGCATCGCCGCCCGCACGGTCGCCGAGCGCGTGGCCGAGGAGATGGACACGCCGCTGGGCGAGGCCGTCGGCTGGAAGGTCCGCTTCACCGACCAGGTGAACCCGGACGGGACGTTCATCAAGCTGATGACGGACGGCATCCTGCTGGCCGAGATCCAGACGGACCGCGAGCTGCGGGCGTACGACACGATCATCATCGACGAGGCCCACGAGCGGTCGCTCAACATCGACTTCCTGCTCGGCTATCTGGCGCAGCTGCTGCCGAGGCGTCCCGACCTGAAGGTCGTCATCACCTCGGCGACCATCGACCCCGAGCGCTTCTCGCGGCACTTCGGGGACGCCCCGATCGTCGAGGTCAGCGGGCGCACGTATCCGGTGGAGGTCCGGTACCGCCCCCTGCTGGAGGAGGACTCCGACGACTCCGACCGCGATCAGATCACCGCGATCACGGACGCCGTCGAGGAGCTCCAGGCCGAGGGCAAGGGCGACATCCTCGTCTTCCTCTCCGGTGAGCGCGAGATCCGCGACACGGCGGACGCGCTGAACAAGAAGAACTACCGGTTCACGGAAGTCCTCCCCCTGTACGCCCGGCTGTCGCACGCCGAGCAGCACCGCGTCTTCCAGCAGCACACCGGCAGACGCATCGTCCTCGCGACGAACGTCGCCGAGACGTCCCTGACCGTCCCCGGCATCAAGTACGTGATCGATCCGGGCACGGCCCGCATCTCCCGCTACAGCCACCGCACCAAGGTCCAGCGGCTGCCCATCGAGGCGATCAGCCAGGCCAGCGCCAACCAGCGCAAGGGCCGCTGCGGTCGCACGTCGGACGGCATCTGCATCCGCCTCTACAGCGAGGACGACTTCCTCTCGCGCCCGGAGTTCACGGACGCGGAGATCCTGCGCACGAACCTCGCCTCCGTCATCCTCCAGATGACCGCGGCCGGCCTCGGCGACATCGAGAAGTTCCCCTTCATCGACCCGCCGGACCACCGCAACATCCGCGACGGCGTCCAGCTCCTCCAGGAGCTGGGTGCGCTGGACCCCACCCAGAAGGACCCCAAGAAGCGGCTCACGGAGCAGGGGCGCAAGCTCAGCCAGCTCCCCGTCGACCCGCGCCTCGCCCGCATGGTCCTCGAGGCCGACAAGAACGGCTGCGTGCGCGAGGTCATGGTGATCGCCGCGGCGCTCTCCATCCAGGACCCGCGCGAACGCCCGGCGGAGAAGCAGGCGCAGGCCGACCAGCAGCACGCCCGCTTCAAGGACGAGACGAGCGACTTCCTCGCCTTCCTCAACCTGTGGCGCTATGTGCGCGAGCAGCAGAAGGAGCGCGGCTCGTCGTCCTTCCGCCGGATGTGCAAGGCGGAGTACCTGAACTACCTGCGCATCCGCGAATGGCAGGACATCTACTCGCAGCTGCGCACGGTCGCCAAGCAGATGGGCATCCACCTCAACGAGGAGGACGCCCCCGAGCAGCACGTGCACATCTCCCTCCTGGCCGGCCTGCTGTCCCACATCGGGATGAAGGACGTGAAGGAGTCCAAGGAGAGCAAGCCCGCCAAGGACGGCGACGCCAGGCAGCGCGGCGGACGCAACGAGTACATCGGCGCGCGCAACGCGAAGTTCGCGGTCTTCCCCGGTTCGGCGCTGTTCAAGAAGCCCCCGCGCTTCATCATGTCCGCCGAGCTCGTGGAGACCTCCCGCCTGTGGGCGCGGGTCAACGCGCGCATCGAGCCGGAGTGGGTCGAGCCGCTCGCCCAGCACCTGGTGAAACGCACGTACAGCGAGCCGCACTGGGAGAAGGACCAGGCGGCGGTCATGGCGGTCGAGAAGGTGACGCTGTACGGCGTCCCGATCGTCACCGACCGCAAGGTGAACTACGGCCGCATCGACCCCGAGGTCTCCCGCGACCTGTTCATCCGCAACGCCCTGGTCGAGGGCGACTGGCGCACGCACCACAAGTTCTTCGCCGCGAACCGCAGGCTCCTGACCGAGGTCGAGGAGCTGGAGCACCGCGCCCGGCGTCGCGACATCCTCGTGGACGACGAGACGCTCTTCGACTTCTACGACCAGCGGGTGCCCGCCGATGTCGTCTCCGGGGCGCACTTCGACTCCTGGTGGAAGAAGAAGCAGCGCGAGGAGCCCGAACTGCTCGATTTCGAGCGGTCGATGCTCATCAACGAGAAGGCGGGGGACGTCTCCAAGGACGACTACCCCGACTCCTGGCGGCAGGGGCCGCTCAAGTTCCGGGTGACCTACCAGTTCGAGCCGGGCGCGGACGCGGACGGCGTGACCGTCCACATCCCCCTCCAGGTCCTGAACCAGGTGACGGAGGACGGCTTCGACTGGCAGATCCCCGGTCTGCGCGAGGCCGTGGTCATCGAGCTGATCCGCTCCCTGCCGAAGCCGATCCGCCGCAACTACGTGCCGGCGCCGAACTTCGCCAAGGCGTTCCTGGACCGTGCCGTGCCGCTGCAGGAGCCGCTGCACGTCACGCTCGCCCGGGAGCTCCAGCGGATGGTGGGCGTGCCGGTCGCGCCCGAGGACTTCGATCTGACGCGCGTGCCCGACCACTTGAAGGTGACGTTCCGGATCACCGACGAGCGGCGCAGGAAGCTCGCCGAGGACAAGGACCTCCAGGCGCTCAAGCTCCGGCTGAAGCCGAAGGCCCGCAAGGCCCTCTCCCAGGCGGCCGCCGCGACGGCGGAGCGCTCGGGCGGCGCGGCGGTGGAGCGCTCCGGGCTCACGGACTGGAGCATCGGCTCCCTCTCGCGCGTCTTCGAGACCCGGCGCGCCGGCCAGCCGGTCAAGGCGTATCCCGCGCTCGTGGACGACGGCGACACCGTCTCCGTACGCCTCTTCGACACCGAGGCGGAGCAGCAGGTGGCGATGTGGAAGGGCACGCGCCGTCTCATCCTGCGCAACATCCCGGTGAACCCGGGCAAGTTCGCCTCGGACAAGCTGACGAACCAGCAGAAGCTGGCCCTGTCCGCCAATCCGCACGGCTCCATGCAGGCGCTCTTCGACGACTGCGCGATGGCGGCGGCGGACCGGCTGATCGCGGACTTCGGAGGGCCCGTGTGGGACGAGGAGTCCTACCGCAAGCTGTTCGACAAGGTGCGCGCCGACATCGTCGACACGACCGTACGGGCGGTCGGCCAGGTCCAGCAGGTCCTCGCCGCCTGGCAGGCGTGCGAGCGGCGCCTGAAGTCGACCAGGAGCCCGGCGCTGCTGCCCAACCTCGCGGACGTGCGGGAGCAGCTCGGCTCCCTCGTCAAGCCGGGTTTCGTGACGGAGACGGGGCTGCGGCGCCTGCCGGACCTGGTGCGGTACATGGTGGCCGCGGACCGGCGGCTCCAGCAGATGCCGACCAACGTCCAGCGGGACACCACGCGCATGGAGAAGGTCCGCGAGATGCGGGACGAGTATCTGTGGCTCCTGGAACAACTGCCGCAGGGCAGGCCCGTGCCCAGGGAGGTCCTGGACATCCGCTGGATGATCGAGGAGCTTCGCGTCAGCTACTTCGCGCACGCGCTCGGCACGGCGTACCCGGTCTCGGACAAGCGGATCGTGAAGGCCATCGACGCCGCCGCACCGTGACGGTGCGGGCACATGGGGTGAGTTCGACCACCGAGCCTGCACTGCTGTAGAGTCCTGTCTCGCAGCGCAACGCACGACAAGCACTGCGGAGCAAGGTCCTGTGGAGCAGTTTGGAGTGCTCGCCACCCTGTCAAGGTGGAGGCCGCGGGTTCAAATCCCGTCAGGACCGCAGAAGAGCAAGAGGGCCGCACCCATCGGGTGCGGCCCTCTTTCGTGTGCACGGCCGCCGGAGCCTTGACTCCGTCACATTCCACCGGTACCCAGACAGCTAGGGGCCGGCGGGAGGCTCCCACGGAGGTGACGCATGTCCGCTTCTTCTGCGTCCGCTCGCCATGAGACGCGCGCCCTGCTGCGCGCCCACCTCGCGGCAGCCACCGGCTACCGCCATCTGACGCGGCACTGCCCCATCTGCCACCGGCTCCTGAGACTGGCCCTGGAGCCCTCCCAGACCGGCTCCGACGAGCATGAGGCGCCGCAGGCCGGCTTCGTCCGCCAGAACGCCGTGGACGAGGAGCACGACGGGCGGCGCGGCGAAGGCCACGACGCCGAGCACGGCGGGCGGCGCGGGGAGCGAGAGGGCGAACCGCGGGGCGACGAGCCGCCCGAGGACGAGAGCGCCGGACCGCCGAAGTCCCTTTAGCGCAGCGGCATCTCGCGCAACAAGACACGCGGCGTGTGACGGGTGTCACCGAACTCGTTTGACGAACACCCGAACTTACACCCTTCCTACAACGAGTCAATTTAATATGTGCCATTGCACCACCCGTTGGCCAGCCCCTCTCCTCCCTCCCCAGGGACCCTCCGGGCAACTCCCCCGTGACCGGCGGAGACTCGCACCGGGTCCCCCAGAGACCGACAAGGGCGCTCACGGCCACGCCCGATCGGACCCCTGGGCGCACAAAAAAGATCGCGCTGGACCCGGCGGAGTCCAGCGCGATCGAACGACTCACCCAAGTGGTTCAGGCGTGGCTCCCGTTGGGGCGGGACCCGCGTCGCGTGCAGCCATATGTCGGACGTACGACCAGGTTGGGGGACCCGGCAGTAGTGGTGCTCTTCGCCCGAGTTGTACGAGTTACTGCTGGTTGAGCTGTGGTTCAGGCCTCGCTGCGCTGCTGCGGAATACCCGCGAGCAGTGCACGGACCTCAGCCTCGCGGTACCGGCGGTGTCCGCCGAGTGTGCGAATCGACGTGAGCTTGCCAGCCTTTGCCCAGCGCGTCACCGTCTTCGGGTCGACGCGGAACATCGTGGCGACCTCAGCCGGGGTCAGCAGCGGCTCGGCATCAGGGGTGCGAGCGGTCATGAGCGGCCTCCTCGGGAGAACCGAACCTTCTCGGTTCATTCCTCTAAATTCTGCACCTTGACCCGCGTTGCCCGAAATGGCGGACGCGAGTCGAGTCGGTTATAGGACGAACGGCTTGTCCTCGGCACTACAACTACACCATCCGTCCAGCCGCGTCGGCCAAACCGATGGAATTGCCCTCCCAGGTGTTCATCACCGACGGAAGCCGATGGACCATGCCATAGCGGACAGTCACGCCACCGTGACGATCAGTCACAGAGCGATCAGGAGTCAACAGGACCCCCCATAGCGTGCAATGCAGAGCAATCCGCCCATAGTTGGGCGGAAGGAGCCCTCCCCGGACTCCTTGTCCTATTTTGGCACGAGGAGGGGTGATGGGCGCAAGGGCCCCGTTAGTGCGGTCCATCACGCTTCAGGGGCATAGGCCCGGATCGGGACCTACGTCCCGGCGGCCCTCACGACCGCCGGCGCTCAGTTCGCGAACTGCAGGTGCCGGATCGCCCGCCACCGCTCCACGAGCCTCGCATAGGCCTCGCCGGCCGCCTCGCCGTCGCCCTCGCGCAGCGCCTCGATCCCCTCGGCGACATCGGCCGCCGAGTGGTCCTCGTCCAGCTCGTCGGCGGGCACGGCATGCACGAGCCCTCCGTAGTCCACCTCGACCAGGGAGCGCGGGTGGAACTCCTCCAGCCACCGGCCCACGTCCACGAGCCCCTCGACGAGCGGGGCGTCGTCCAGCGCGTCCCGCAGGGCCCGCAGGCCCCGCGCGACCCGGCGCCTGGCCTCCACCATCTTGGTGCGGTAGCGGAACACCGGCGGGCGTCCCGGCCCCGCGCACGGCTCGTAGACCCGCTCCTCGTCCGAGACGAGGACGAACCAGTGCAGCGGCACCTGCCACGTGGAGGTGCGGATCCAGGGCCGGGCGTCGGGGTTGCGGACCCGCCACCGCTCGTAGTCCGCGGCCGTCTGGCGGCGCAGCACCGGGGGCAGCACCGCGTCCAGGACCGGGGCGGGCAGCTGTTCGGGCAGCTCCCCCATCGCCTGCCAGCCGCGCAGCCGGGTGCGCCACGGACAGACGCGGACCACCCCCTCGGTCTCGACGACGAACGCGTCGCCGCTCTCGTGCACCGGCACGGGCACGGGCGGCGTGGACACGAGGTCCGCCAGCGAACGGCGGAGTTCGTCCTGGTAGGAGGGACGGTCGGAGCGGCGCGCATAGCGGGCCCAGTGATCGCGTTCCGGTTCGGGGAAGGCGGCCAGGGGCTCGTAGACACGCAAGTAGGACGCGTACGGGACCGTCACCGATGACACCTTGGGCACGGCTGCTCTCTCCCCCACGTACAGGTTGGAAAACACGGGTGATCGTGCCATGGCCGATCAGGCTCTAGTCTCGTGCCCAACGGGCCCCGCCACCCGTACGGGAGCCCGCCCACCGCCGCTATTCGACCGGGAGTCACCACAGTGACCGATGCAGACAACGGCGTCCTGCGCACCCTGTTCCACTCGGACCAGGGCGGCCATGAGCAAGTAGTGCTCTGCCAGGACCGCGCGAGTGGCCTCAAGGCCGTCATCGCCCTCCACTCCACCGCCCTGGGCCCCGCCCTCGGCGGCACCCGCTTCTACCCGTACGCGAGCGAGGAGGAGGCCTTCGCCGACGCCCTGAACCTCGCGCGCGGCATGTCGTACAAGAACGCCATGGCCGGGCTCGACCACGGCGGCGGCAAGGCCGTGATCATCGGTGACCCCGAGCAGATCAAGAGCGAGGCCCTGCTCCTGGCCTACGGCCGCTTCGTCGCCTCGCTCGGCGGCCGGTACGTGACGGCCTGCGACGTCGGCACCTACGTCGCCGACATGGACGTCGTCGCCCGGGAGTGCCGCTGGACCACCGGACGCTCCCCGGAGAACGGCGGCGCCGGCGACTCCTCGGTGCTCACCGCCTTCGGCGTCTTCCAGGGCATGCGCGCCTCGGCCCAGCACCTGTGGGGCGATCCGACCCTGCGCGGCCGCAAGGTCGGCGTCGCGGGCGTCGGCAAGGTCGGGCACCACCTCGTCGAGCACCTCCTGGCGGACGGCGCCGAGGTCGTCGTCACGGACGTGCGCGAGGAGTCGGTGAACCGGATCGTCCACAAGCACCCGTCGGTGACGGCGGTGGCCGACACGGACGCGCTGATCCGCACCGAGGGCCTCGACATCTACGCGCCCTGCGCGCTCGGCGGCGCCCTGAACGACGAGTCCGTGGCCGTTCTGACCGCGAAGGTGGTGTGCGGCGCGGCCAACAACCAGCTCGCCCACCCGGGCGTGGAGAAGGACCTCGCCGACCGGGCGATCCTGTACGCGCCGGACTACGTGGTCAACGCGGGCGGGGTGATCCAGGTCGCCGACGAGCTGCACGGGTTCGACTTCGACCGGTGCAAGTCGAAGGCGTCGAAGATCTTCGACACCACGCTTGCCATATTCGCTCGTGCGAAGCAAGACGGCATTCCGCCGGCCGCGGCGGCCGACAGGATCGCCGAGCAGCGGATGGCCGACGCCCGCTGAGGCCGTCTGGAATGCGGCATTCCGCCACCGCGTGAGGCCGCGCGAGGGCTCCGCCGACGGGAACGGGAGACAAGACTCACCCCCGTCGGCGGGTCGCCCGGCAAGAAGAGGTTAAAATCGCAGTTGACCAGCGAGGACGGGGCTCCTCGAGGGTTGTGCGCCGAGGCGCGTCCTGCGGGCGACGTACCGTATGGCCGCAGGAGCAGGTACCGTGGAAGCCCTACGGACCGGTCTCTCCGAGGAGAGACCGTTCTAGATCATGAACGCGTGTCAAGACTCTGGGGCCGTCGAGCCCCGTATCCGAGGGGGTCGAGCCATGGGGCGCGGCCGGGCAAAGGCCAAGCAGACGAAGGTCGCCCGCCAGCTGAAGTACAGCAGCGGCGGGACAGACCTGTCGCGTCTGGCCAATGAGCTGGGCGCTTCGACTTCGCAACAGCCGCCGAATGGCGAGCCGTTCGAAGACGACGACGAGGAAGACGACCCGTACGCCCAGTACGCGGATCTGTATAACGACGACGAGGACGAGGACGAAGAGTCCGGTCCGTCGTCGCAGCGCCGCGGCGCTTGACCTCGTTGCACAAGCGGTAGTCGCACAGAGCGGTATCCGCGGTCGGCCTCCGTGCCGTCCGCGCTTCACCCGGTCCGGGGTGGTCACCACACCGGACCGGGTTTTGTGCTGCCTCGGGGCGGCCCGGCCGGGCCGCCCCACCGGCTCACTTCGCGTAGTCACCGATCAGGGCCGCGCCCGTGGTGTGCTCGCCGCGCTCGGTGATCTCACCGGCGACCCAGGCGTCCAGGCCGCGGTCGGCGAGCGTGGTGAGCGCCGCGTCCGCCGACTCCTCGGGGACGACCGCGATCATGCCGACGCCCATGTTCAGCGTCTTCTCCAGCTCCAGGCGCTCGACCTGCCCGGCCTTGCCGACCACGTCGAAGATCGCGCCGGGCGTCCACGTCCCACGGTCCACGACCGCGTGCAGGCCGTCCGGGACGACCCGGGCGAGGTTCGCCGCGAGGCCGCCGCCCGTGATGTGGCTGAAGGCGTGGACGTCCGTGGTGCGGGTGAGCGCCAGGCAGTCCAGGGAGTAGATCTTGGTGGGCTCCAGGAGCTCCTCGCCGAGCGTGCGGCCGAACTCCTCGACCTGGCGGTCCAGGGTCCATCCCGCGCGGTCGAAGACCACGTGCCGGACGAGCGAGTACCCGTTCGAGTGAAGGCCGGACGCCGCCATGGCGATGACCGCGTCACCCTTGCGGATGCGGTCCGCGCCGAGCAGGCGGTCCGCCTCGACCGCGCCGGTGCCGGCGCCCGCGACGTCGAAGTCGTCCGGGCCGAGCAGGCCCGGGTGCTCCGCCGTCTCGCCGCCGACCAGCGAACAGCCCGCGAGGACGCAGCCCTCGGCGATGCCCTTGACGATGGCGGCGACACGCTCGGGGTGGACCTTGCCGACGCAGATGTAGTCGGTCATGAAGAGCGGCTCGGCACCGCAGACGACGATGTCGTCCATGACCATCGCGACGAGGTCGTGGCCGATCGTGTCGTACACGCCCATCTGGCGGGCGATGTCGACCTTGGTCCCGACGCCGTCGGTGGCGGAGGCCAGGAGGGGGCGCTCGAAGCGCTTGAGGGCGGAGGCGTCGAAGAGCCCGGCGAAGCCGCCGAGGCCGCCGAGGCCCGCGACCTCGGGCCGCTGGGTCTTCTTGACCCACTCCTTCATCAGCTCGACGGCGCGGTCGCCCGCCTCGATGTCGACGCCCGCGCTTGCGTAGCTGGCACCAGTGGTCTCAGACATGACGGTGAGAACTTTCGTGTCGTACTGCGTGGGGACTTACGGGCGGCGGATCGCGTCGGCGGCGGCAGTGCTCGCCGGGCCCGCGGCCAGTTCCGTCTCCAGGAGCTGCTTGCCGAGCAGTTCGGGATCGGGCAGGTCCATCGGGTACTCGCCGTCGAAGCAGGCGCGGCAGAGGTTCGGCTTGTCGATGGTCGTGGCCTCGATCATGCCGTCGATGGAGATGTACGAGAGGGAGTCGGCACCCATGGAGGTGGCGATCTCGTCGATCGTCATGCCGTTGGCGATCAGCTCGGCGCGGGTCGCGAAGTCGATGCCGAAGAAGCAGGGCCACTTCACGGGCGGAGAGGAGATGCGGATGTGGATCTCGGCGGCGCCGGCCTCGCGGAGCATCTTGACCAGGGCGCGCTGGGTGTTGCCGCGGACGATCGAGTCGTCGACGACCACGAGGCGCTTGCCCTTGATGACTTCCTTGAGGGGGTTCAGCTTGAGGCGGATGCCGAGCTGGCGGATCGTCTGCGAGGGCTGGATGAAGGTCCGGCCGACGTAGGCGTTCTTGACCAGGCCCGCGCCGAACGGGATGCCGGAGGCCTCCGCGTAACCGATCGCGGCGGGGGTGCCGGATTCGGGGGTCGCTATGACCAGGTCGGCCTCGACGGGGGATTCCGCGGCGAGTTTGCGGCCCATCTCGACGCGCGAGAGGTAGACGTTCCGGCCGGCGATGTCCGTGTCGGGACGCGCCAGGTAGACGTACTCGAAGACGCAGCCCTTGGGCTTCGCTTCCGCGAATCGGGAGGTGCGCAGACCGTTCTCATCGATCGCGACGAACTCGCCGGGCTCGATCTCGCGGACGAAGCTGGCGCCGCAGATGTCGAGCGCGGCGGACTCCGACGCGACGACCCAGCCGCGCTCCAGGCGGCCGAGGACCAGCGGGCGGATGCCCTGCGGGTCGCGGGCCGCGTACAGCGTGTGCTCGTTCATGAAGACGAGGGAGAAGGCGCCCTGCACGTCCGGGAGGACCTTGGCGGCGGCTTCCTCGATCGTCAGCGGCTTGCCGTCGTCGTCCACCTGGCCCGCGAGGAGAGCCGTCACCAGGTCGGTGTCGTTGGTCGCGGCGACCTGGGTCGCACGGCCGTTCTCCTTGGGAAGTGCGGCCACCAGCTCGGCGAGCTGGGCCGTGTTGACGAGGTTGCCGTTGTGCCCGAGCGCGATGGAGCCGTGCGCGGTGGCACGGAACGTCGGCTGGGCGTTCTCCCATACGGAGGCCCCGGTGGTCGAGTAGCGGGCGTGACCGACCGCGATATGACCCTGGAGCGAACTGAGAGACGTTTCGTCGAAGACCTGGGAGACGAGCCCCATGTCCTTGAAGACAAGGATCTGGGAGCCGTTGCTGACCGCGATTCCCGCGGACTCCTGGCCTCGATGCTGGAGGGCGTACAGCCCGAAGTAAGTGAGCTTGGCGACCTCTTCACCCGGAGCCCAGACACCGAAGACGCCGCAAGCGTCCTGGGGGCCTTTCTCGCCGGGGAGCAGATCGTGATTGAGTCGACCGTCACCACGTGGCACATCATCGAGTGTAGGCGAGATCGACCACTGGTCCGAATTGGGGATACGACCCCTGCACGGACCGTAATCACGAGCGGCGGGGTCACTTCTCGCCGGGCCGGTCCTCGTCGGACCGGTCCTTGTCGGGCTTCGCCGCGTTCCCGGCGCTCGCGTCGACGACCGTGCCGTCGGCCGCGGTGAGTTTCAGGGTGTCCTGGCTCACCTCGTAGCGCGCCGTGCCGTCGAAGATCTTCAGCAGCTCGCGCTCGGTCCGCATCGCTTCGCCGGGGCACATCTTGCGCGTGGTGCGCGGGGCGCCGAAGGTGATGCGGCCGTCCTTGGCCTCGGCGGTGGCGGAGACGTCGTTGCAGCCGAGGTTGCCGCGGACCTTGCCGTCCTTGCCGAAGGTGAGGTGGACCTTGTCGGCCAACTCCTCGGGCAGGGACGCGGACGTGCGGTCGTCGCCGACGCCGCGCACGGTCCACGTGGTGCCGGTCAGCGGGGCGTCGGGCTCGTCGGCGCGCGAGGTGAGGTCCACGTGGTCTCCCTTGGCGGAGGTGAGGGTCATCCGGTCGCCGTCGACCTCCGCCGTCAGCTTCTGCTTGCCCAGGGTGTCCGCGAGGCTCTTCTCGAACGCCATGCGGTCACCGTCCGTGCAGGCCATGTCGGTCATCCGCGTCTCGGAGAAGGCCAGCTGGTCGCCGTCGATCCTCACGTCGGCGCCGACGTGGTTGCAGCCGAAGCTGCCGCCGGCCCGCCCGTCCTCGCCGATCTCTAGGTGGGCGCCGTCCGGCGCCTCGTACTTCTTGCCGCCGACGGTCACGCTGTCGACGTTCCACCGGATGCCGGTGATGGCCGGGGCGCTCCCCGCGGACCGGTCGGCGGCGCCGCCGTCGGAGCCGGCCCCGGTCTCGGTGCCGCATGCGGTGAGCAGCAGCCCGGCGGAGGCCAGCGCGGTCAGGGTCAGGGTCAGACGCTGCGTGTGCATGCCGATGTGACGGGACAAGTGGGGGAGTCGGTTCCATCCGGCTCACGCGGCGGTCCCTGCCCGGTTCCCGCTCCCAGCGCGGGCCCCGTGGCCGGCGGCTCCGGCCTAACCCATGATGGGCAGCAGTTCCGAGAGGTCCGCCCGTTCGCCGCTCGCGCTGACCTTCGCCGCGTCGAGCGCCGTCTTCCAGTCGGTGCGGCCCGTGGCGAGCCTGATCCAGGTCAGCGGGTCGGTCTCGACGACGTTCGGCGGCGTGCCGCGGGTGTGCCGGGGTCCCTGCACGCACTGCACCACCGCGTACGGCGGGACGCGGACCTCGGTCGAGGCGCCGGGGGCCTTCACCGCGAGGGCGTCGGCGAGCAGCCGGGCGCAGGCGGCGAGGGCCTGGCGGTCGTGGGGGACGTCGAGGCCGGGCACGGCGTCGTTGAGGTCGTCCGTGTGGACGGTCAGTTCCACCGTGCGGGTCACCAGGAAGTCGCCGAGGGTCATGACGCCGACGCGGGAGGGCACGAGGCGCGCGTCCGGGGCCGCGGCCAGGGACTCCTCGATGCCGGCGAGGGTGCGCGCGAACAGTGCGCCGAGGCCTTCGCCGGTGCCCGCCGCCTCCGCGATGGCGCGGGTGTCCTCGTCGACCTGGGCGGCCTTGCCCACCGTGGCGAAGGGCCAGTCCATGAGGGCCACTTCGTGCCGTTCCGGTTCCGGCATGCCGAGGTAGCGGTGGACGGTGCCGAGCACCAGGGCGATGTGCGCGGCGAGTTCGTGGACGGTCCATTCGCCGAGGCGGGTCGGCCGGGCGAGCTGGTCGGGGGTGAGGGCGCCCACCGCGTCCCGTACGGCGCCGGACTGGGCGAGCACGGCTTTGCGGATCTTGGCGGAGTCGTACGTACGCGTGCGCTTCTTGGCCGGTGGCATGGTGCCGACCCTAAGCGCTCGCCGGGTAGCCCTGAAGTCCCTTTTCGACCAGGTCGAAGGCGCGCTCGGCGAGTGCCGCGCAGTCGGCGGCCATGGCGTCGGCGCGGTCGCCCGCGAGCAGCCTGCGGTGGTTCTCGACGACCACCGCGTCACGGGCGGAGACGAGCTGGTGGGCGGCGATGCCCGCGGTCAGCCGGTCGCCGGTCTCCTCGGCGAGCACGTCGGTGAGGAGGGCGATGCCGCGCATCTGGAAGAGCATGACGCGGCGGGCCAGCGCGGGCGTATCGCTGATGAGCCGGAGCAGTTGCACCACGCCCACGTCGTCGCTGAGGCCGATGGAGGGGTCGCGCCCGTCGACCTTGGCCAGGAACTGCCTGCGGAGCGCGGCGACCGCGGACTCGCCCGGCTCGCGGTCGCGCACCGCGTCGGCGGCGTCGGCGACGTGCGCCTCCAGCGGGGCGAGGAGCACGTCCTCCTTGGTGCCGAAGTAGTTGAAGACCGTCATCTTCGAGACGTCGGCGGCGGCGGCGATCTCCGCGACGGAGACCTTGTCGAAGCCGCGCTCCACGAAGAGGTCGAGCGCGGTCCGCCAGATCCGGTGCGCGGTCTGCCGCTTCTTGCGCTCGCGCAGCCCCAGGGATTCCTCAGCCATGGCGGCAACTTACCAGGATGAATATTTGACCCGGTAACAATCTTTACCCGGTGGTTTCCGCCGCCGCCGTGAACTCCTCGCCGTTCGCCGGCACCCCGATCCCGCGCCAGCTGAACGGCACTCCTCGCGCGGTGTCCAGGTCGGGGCCGTCCATGAGCTGGAAGTGCACGTGCGGCTCGGTGGAGTTGCCCGAGTTGCCGCAGCCGCCGAGCCGCTGCCCTGCGACGACGCGGTCCCCCGCCCTGACGGCCAGCGAGCCCCGCTGGACATGGGCGTACATGGCGTACGCGCCCTCTCCGAGGTCGAGGACGACGTGGTTGCCCACGATGCGGCGGGTGCCGCCGATGCTGCGGCCGACACCCTCGACCAGCCAGAAGTACAGGACCCCGAGGAGGGAGCTGCGGCTGAGGTGGTCGCGCTGGCCGTCCTCGGCGTGCACGACGGTGGCGTCGGCCACCGCGAGCAGCGGCGCCCCGAAGGCGGGGTAGGCCGCGCCGGGCCGGGCGACGGGCCAGAACCAGACGGGGGCGGGGCGTGCGCCTTCCTCCGGCTCGGCGGTGATGTCGATCGCGTACGTCTGCCCGAGGCCGTGCGTGCCGTGGCTCGGCACCTTGTCCGCCGGGCTGTTGAGGGCGGACCAGCGGCCGGTGACCGGGGCCTCGACCTCGATGGGGGCCGGGGGCTCCGCCTCGGTCCGCCGCCGGGCCGAGCGGGAGAGCAGCAGGCCGACGGCGATCGCGCCGAGCGCGGGCAGCCAGCCCAGCCAGTAGTCGTACGGCAGGTCCACGAAGAACCCGGCGGTCACCTGGGCGAAGAAGATCAGCCACAGCAGGCGCTGGGCCAGGGCGGCGAGCTTGCGCTGACGTATGGACACGGCACTTCCCCCTCGTACGGGTGAACGATCGCCGAACACCCCTGGTGCTGCTGGTCGGAGGCCAACACTGGCCGTCGCCCGGAGAGGAGTGCGACATCGTGGTCCGCATCACGCCGGACACGGCGGCCGGCGGCCGGCGGCCACCTCGACGCTACCCCCGGCAGGACGCACGCCTGCCGCACACCTGACGCACGCCTGACGCACGACGGAGCCCCCGCCCGGATCAGGTCCGCACGGGGGCTCGCGGCAGGGGCCGTCAGGCGAAGAGACCCGGCAGGGTCGCCTCGTGGGCCTCGCGCAGCTCGCTGAGCGGCAGCGTGAACTCGCCCTGGACGTCCACGGCGTCACCGTCGACGACACCGATGCGGGTCACGGGCAGGCCCCGCGCCCCGCACATGTCGGTGAACCGCAGTTCCTCGCTGCGCGGCACGGAGACGACCGCGCGCCCCGCCGACTCCGAGAAGAGGAACGTGAACGCGTCCAGGCCGTCCGGCACGACGAGCCGGGCGCCGCGACCGCCGCGCAGGCAGGACTCGGCGACCGCTTGCACGAGACCGCCGTCGGACAGGTCGTGCGCGGCGTCGATCATGCCGTCGCGCGAGGCGGAGATCAGGATCTCGCCGAGCAGCCTCTCGCGGGCCAGGTCGACCTCGGGCGGCAGCCCGCCGAGGTGGCCGTGGATCACCTGCGACCAGGCGGAGCCGCCGAACTCCTCGCGGGTCTCGCCGAGGAGGTAGAGGAGCTGGCCCTCCTCCTTGAACGCCATCGGCGTGCGGCGGGCCACGTCGTCGATCACGCCGAGCACGGCGACGACCGGCGTCGGGTGGATGGCCGCCTCGCCCGTCTGGTTGTACAGCGAGACGTTGCCGCCGGTCACCGGGGTGCCCAGCTCCAGGCAGCCGTCCGCGAGGCCGCGGATGGCCTCGGCGAACTGCCACATGACGTCCGGGTCCTCGGGCGAGCCGAAGTTGAGGCAGTCCGAGACGGCGAGGGGCTTCGCGCCGGAGGCCGCCACGTTGCGGTAGGACTCCGCGAGGGCGAGCTGCGCGCCCTTGTACGGGTCGAGCTTGGCGAAGCGGCCGTTGCCGTCGGTGGCGATGGCGACGCCGAGGCCCGTCTCCTCGTTGATCCGGATCATCCCGGAGTCCTCGGGCTGGGCGAGGACCGTGTTGCCCTGCACGAAGCGGTCGTACTGGTCGGTGACCCAGGACTTGGCCGCCTGGTTCGGGGCGGCGACCAGCTTGAGGACCTGCTCGCGCAGCTCGTCCGCGTTCGCCGGGCGGGCCAGCTTGTTCGCGTCGTCGGCCTGGAGGGCGTCCTGCCAGGACGGGCGCGCGTAGGGGCGCTCGTAGACCGGGCCGTCGTGCGCGACCGTGCGCGGGTCGACGTCGACGATCTTCTCGCCGTGCCAGAAGATCTCCAGGCGGTCGCCGTCGGTCACCTCGCCGACGACGGTGGCGATGACGTCCCACTTGTCGCAGATCTCCAGGAACCGGGCGACCTTGTCGGGCTCGACGACCGCGCACATGCGCTCCTGCGACTCACTCATGAGGATCTCCTCGGGAGTGAGCGTGGAGTCGCGCAGCGGCACGTCGTCCAGCTCGACCCGCATGCCGCCGGAGCCGTTGGACGCCAGCTCGGAGGTCGCGCAGGAGAGTCCGGCCGCGCCCAGGTCCTGGATGCCGACGACGAGCTTCTCGGCGAAGGCCTCCAGGGTGCACTCGATGAGGAGCTTCTCCTGGAAGGGGTCGCCGACCTGCACGGCCGGGCGCTTGCTCGGCTTGCTGTCGTCGAAGGTCTCGGAGGCCAGGATCGAGGCGCCGCCGATGCCGTCGCCGCCGGTGCGGGCGCCGTACAGGATGACCTTGTTGCCGGGGCCCGAGGCCTTCGCGAGGTGGATGTCCTCGTGCCGCATCACGCCGATGGCACCGGCGTTGACCAGCGGGTTGCCCTGGTAGCAGGCGTCGAAGACCAGCTCGCCGCCGATGTTGGGCAGGCCCAGGCAGTTGCCGTATCCGCCGATGCCCGCGACGACGCCGGGGAGCACGCGCTTGGTGTCGGGGTGCTGGGCGTCGCCCATCCGCAGCGGGTCCACGACCGCGACCGGGCGGGCGCCCATCGCGATGATGTCGCGCACGATGCCGCCCACGCCCGTGGCCGCGCCCTGGTAGGGCTCCACGTACGAGGGGTGGTTGTGCGACTCGACCTTGAAGGTGACCGCGTAGCCCTGGCCGACGTCGACCACGCCGGCGTTCTCCCCGATGCCGACGAGCATGGCGTCGTTGGCGGGGGCCTTCTCGCCGAACTGGCGCAGGTGGACCTTGCTGCTCTTGTACGAGCAGTGCTCGGACCACATCACCGAGTACATGGCGAGCTCGGCGCCGGTGGGACGGCGGCCCAGGATCTCCCTGACGCGCTCGTACTCGTCTTCCTTCAGGCCCAGTTCGGCCCAGGGCAGCTTGACGTCGGGCGTCTCGGCCGCGTGCTTGACGGTGTCCAGAGTCATGCGTTGACCAGCTTCTTCAGGATCGAGGTGAAGAATCCGAGGCCGTCGGTGCGGCCGGTCCCGACCAGCGGCTCCACCGCGTGCTCGGGGTGCGGCATCAGACCGACGACGTTGCCCGCCTCGTTCGTGATGCCGGCGATGTCGCGGAGCGAGCCGTTGGGGTTGCCCTCCAGGTACCGGAAGGCGACGCGGCCCTCGGCCTCCAGCATGTCCAGGGTCCGCTCGTCGGCGGTGTACTGCCCGTCGATGTTCTTGAGCGGGACGCGGATCTCCTGTCCTGCCGTGTAGTCGGCGGTCCAGGCGGTCTCCGCGTTCTCCACGCGCAGCGTCTGCTCGCGGCAGATGAAGTGCAGGTGGTTGTTGCGCAGCATCGCGCCCGGCAGGAGGTGGGTCTCGGTGAGCACCTGGAAGCCGTTGCAGATGCCGAGCACCGGCATTCCGGCCTTCGCCTGCTCGATGACGGACTCCATCACCGGCGAGAAACGCGAGATGGCGCCGGCCCGCAGATAGTCGCCGTAGGAGAACCCGCCGGGCAGGACCACGGCGTCGACCTGCTTGAGGTCCTTGTCCTTGTGCCAGAGCGGCACGGCCTCGGCGCCCGCCACGCGGACGGCGCGCTGGGTGTCGCGGTCGTCGAGCGTTCCGGGGAAAGTGACGACTCCAATTCGAGCGGTCACTTCTCGTCCTCCACCTTTACGACGAAGTCCTCGATCACGGTGTTGGCGAGGAAGGTTTCCGCCATCTCGTGGATACGGGCGAGGGCGGCCTCGTCGACCGGTCCCTCCACCTCCAGTTCGAAGCGCTTTCCCTGACGTACGTCGGAGATGCCCTCGAAACCGAGGCGCGGCAGTGCACGCTGCACCGCCTGGCCCTGGGGGTCGAGGATCTCCGGCTTGAGCATGACGTCGACTACGACGCGTGCCACTGGCACTCCCGGTGTGTGGTGCTGGCGTGTGCTGCTCGCCTGGTGCTGAAGCAGGTTCCTTCAGACTACCGGCACAAAATTTCTACTCGCGTAGACTCGTAGAAACCTACGTGATGACGGTCACGTTCACCTGCTCAAACAGGTTTCGAACGGGACACCTTCACGGAGAATCCAGGAAAAGATCACGGTTCGGCATTACGGCCGGACACGCGGAGCTATTCGGACGGACTTCACAATGCATTGCCAGGCACTGTACAAAGGAAATGGCAATAGCCGATACTCGCTCCAAAACAGCCGGACAGTCGGTGTCACCGCACGTCAACGCGGTGCTGCCGCACGAAGGGACCGATATTCGTGGCGCAGCGTGTCGTAGTCACTCTCTTTGACGACATGGACGGCGGGGAAGCGGCGGAAACGGTCGCCTTCGGTCTTGACGGGAACTCGTACGAGATCGACCTCAGCCAAACGAATGCCAAGAAACTGCGCACGGCACTTGCCCCGTACCTGGAGGTGGCGCGCAAGCAGTCGAAGTCCGGGAAGGCGTTCCGGCACACGGCGGTCTCCCCCGACCCCTCCGCGGTCAGGGCCTGGGCCCGCTCGCGGCAGATGGACCTGCCGCCGCGCGGCCGCATCCCGAAGAAGGTCTACGAGGCGTTCGAGGCGTTCGAGGCGGCCGACTGACGGCCTCGTCGCGGAGCCGGAGGCCCCGGGCCCCCGACGGTCCCCGAGCCCCTCGCGGCAACCGACTTGCGCAGCACCCCCGCTGGTCAGCTAGAGTCTGGAGCACGCCGAGGGGCAAGGCCGAAAAGCCGGGTCCCAAGGAGTCTGTGCGGGTGTAGTTCAGTAGTAGAACATCCCCCTTCCAGGGGGAAGGCGCAGTGTGCAATTCCTGTCACCCGCTCCGCATCGCCTACGGACCAGTCAGCTGGTTGCGGTAAGCTGATGCACGCGCCGATCAGTGAGAGCTGGTCGGAGGCAATGCGAACGTAGCTCAGTTGGTAGAGCGCAACCTTGCCAAGGTTGAGGTCGCGAGTTCGAACCTCGTCGTTCGCTCCAGAGAAGAAGGCCCCGGTCGATGCGACCGGGGCCTTCTCCGTGTCCGGCCCCCCATCGCCCCGTTCGTCCGCTTCTGACATTTGTCATAAGGGCAGGTGACAGCGCGCACTGCCGCCGCCGCCCCTCCTGGGGGAGGCTCGGACCATGACTGACCAAGTGATCGACGTGACCGACCTCCGGCGCGTGTACGGGGGCGGTTTCGAGGCGGTGCGGGGGATCTCCTTCGAGGTGGGCCGCGGCGAGCTGTTCGCGCTGCTCGGCACCAACGGCGCGGGCAAGACGTCCACCGTCGAACTCCTCGAAGGCCTCGCCGCGCCCGCCGCCGGGCGCGTACGGGTGCTCGGGCACGACCCGTACACCGAGCGGGCCGCGGTGCGTCCCCGCATCGGCGTCATGCTGCAAGAGGGCGGCTTCCCCGCCGAGTTGACGGTCACGGAGACCGTGCGGATGTGGGCCGGGTGCACCAGCGGGGCCAGGCCCGTCGCGGAGGCCCTCGACGTCGTCGGCCTCACCAAGCGGGCCGGCGTGCGCGTGAAGCAGCTCTCCGGCGGCGAGAAGCGGCGGCTCGACCTGGCCATGGCGCTCATCGGGCGGCCCGAGGTGCTCTTCCTCGACGAACCCACCACGGGACTCGACGCCGAGGGGCGCCGCGAGACCTGGGAGCTGGTCCAGGAACTGCGGGACGGCGGCACGACCGTGCTGCTCACCACGCACTATCTGGAGGAGGCCGAGGAGCTGGCCGACCGCCTCGCGATCCTGCACGAGGGCCGCATCGCCGCCGAGGGCAGCGTCGCCGACGTGGTCGCCGCGCAGCCCTCGCACGTCTCCTTCGAGCTGCCCGAGGGGTACTTCGTCGGCGATCTGCCGCCGCTCGCCGGAATCGGTGTGACGGGCCACGAGACCGTGGGGCGCCTGGTGCGGCTGCGGACGAACGAACTCCAGCGGACGGCCACCGAACTGCTCGTGTGGGCCAGGGACGCGCGGATCACCCTCGGTTCGCTCGACGTGCGGGCCGCCTCGCTGGAGGAGGCCTTCCTGCGCATAGCGCGGGAGGCCGGGACCGCCGACGACGCCTCCGGGCGGCCGGGACGGAAGGAGATGGCGGCATGAGCACCCTGACGACGACTCCCGCGGGGCGCATGACGTCCCTGGCCCGCGCCGAGATGACGCTGCTCGCCCGGAGCAAGGGGACGCTGTTCGCGGCGCTGTTCGTGCCGATGGTCCTGCCGTTCAGCGTCGCCTCGGCGGTGGACGAGGCCGACCTGAAGGAGGCCGGGCTCTCCGTCGGCACCATGCTGCTGCCCTCCGCGGTCGGCTTCTCGCTGATCTTCGCCGTCTACGGCTCGCTGATCGGCGTCTTCGTCGCCCGGCGCGAGGAGCTCGTGCTCAAGCGGCTGCGCACCGGCGAGCTGCGGGACCACGAGATCCTGCTCGGCGCCTCGCTGCCGGCCGTCGCCATCGGGCTCGCGCAGACCCTGGTGATCTCCGTGGGCTGCGTGGCATTCCTGGACGCGGGGACGCCCGGCGCGCTCCACTACGCCGTCCTCGGGGTGCTCCTCGGCATCGTGATGTTCGGCGCGCTCGCCGCCGTCACGGCCAGCTTCAGCAGGACCTCCGAGACCGCGCAGGTCATGAGCATGCCGCTGATCTTCCTGTCGATGCTCGGCTCCGGGCTCGTCATACCGTTCGAGGTCATGCCCGACGGCCTCGCCTCGGTCTGCGAACGCCTGCCGCTCTCCCCGGTCATCCAGCTCGTGCGCGGCGGCTGGACCGGCGGCCTCTCGACGGGGGAGGCCTTCGACGCGGCCGTCACCGCGGTGGTCTGGACACTCCTCTCGGTGTCCGCTGTGCGACGGTGGTTCCGCTGGGAGCCGAGGCACTGAGAGGGGCGGTCAGGGTGGTGGGCCGGATACGGGACTGGCAGCGGGGCTGGCACGCGCGGAGCAAGATCGAGAAGGTCGAGTTCCAGAGCGTCGCCATGTGGCACGCCATGCCGTGGATCTTCTATCTGAGCTGGTGCTCGCTGCCGCTCGGCCTGAGCCTGCGCGCCGAACCGGCGGCGCGGTTCACCGGCTGGGCGCTGATCCTGGTGGGGGCCGCGCAGTGCGCGCACGCCAACCGCTCGCTGCGGCGGTCGCTCGACCACTTCCTGCAGCGGCGGGAGCTGCCGCGCGGCGACCTCGTGGTGGCCGCCGCCCTGATGGGCGCCGCCTACGCGCTGACGGTCGTCCTGGAGGCCCTGGACGGGGTCGAGGACGGCCTGATCGGCCTCACCGTCATGTACCTGATGGTGCCGTACAGCCAGGCCCTGGCCTTCGCCGTCCCGGTCCGCACCTTCCTGGCCCGTCTCGCTGTCCTCGCCGCCGTGCTCGTGGCCGCGTTCGCCGCCGCCGGGGCACGGGACGGACGGCTGGTCGCCGTCGCCGTGCTCATCGCCGTCGGCGGTCTGCTGACCCTGCTGACCGCGCGCTGCGGGGCCTGGACGCTCTCCGTGATGTGGGAGGCCGACCACGCCCGGGAGGTCGAGGCGCGGCTCGCGGTCGCCGAGGAGCGGCTGCGCTTCGGGCGTGACCTGCACGACGTGATGGGCCGCAACCTCGCCGTCATCGCCCTCAAGAGCGAACTCGCCGTACAGCTCGCGCGCCGCGGACGCCCCGAAGCCGTGGAGCAGATGGCCGAGGTGCAGCGCATCGCGCGGGAGTCGCAGCGCGAGGTGCGCGAGGTCGTCCGCGGCTACCGCGAGGTCGACCTCGGCGTCGAGCTGATCGGCGCCCGGGGGGTGCTCGAAGCCGCCGGGATCACCTGCCGGGCGACCGGGTCCGCGACGGGCCTCCCGGCCCCCGTGCAGTCCGCGCTCGGCTGGGTCGTGCGCGAGGCGGCCACCAACGTGCTGCGGCACGGCGACGCCAAGCGGTGCGACATCACCTTGGCGGTGACTCCGGAACATACGACGCTGACCGTGGAGAACGACGGTGCGCCCGCCGGAGCGGAGCCGGGCCCCGCGCCCACCGGGGGCTCCGGGCTCGCCGGGCTGCGGGAGCGGCTCGCCGAGGTGGGCGGAACGCTGGACTCCGCCTGCGAGGCAGGGCGGTTCCGCCTCACCGCCCGGGTGCCGTCGGCGCCCGCCGGGGCCGAGGGCCGGAGCCCGGACCCGAGCCGGAGCCCGGACCCGTCCCCGAACCCGTCCCTGGACCCCGGCCCGGACCGGGATCAGAGCTCGGGCCCGGCCCCGGACCCGAGCCCGAGTCCGAGCCCTGGTCAGCGACCGAGTCCGAGCCCCATCGAGGAACAGGAAGAAGTCCTGCTGTGAGTCTGCGTGTGCTGCTCGCCGATGACGAGCACCTCATCCGAGGCGCGCTCGCCGCGCTGCTCGCCCTGGAGGACGACCTCGTCGTCGTCGCCGAGGCGGCGACCGGGCCCGAGGCGCTCGCCATGGCGCTCGCCCACCGGCCCGACGTGGCCGTGCTCGACCTCCAGATGCCGGGCGCCGACGGTGTGAGTGTGGCCACATCCCTGCGGGACGAACTGCCGGGGTGCCGCGTCATGATCGTGACGAGCCACGGCAGGCCGGGGCATCTCAAGCGGGCCCTCGCCATGGGGGTGCGCGCCTTCGTGCCGAAGACCGTGAGCGCCCAGCGGCTCGCCGAGCTCATCCGCTCCGTGCACGCGGGAAACCGCTACGTGGACCCGGAATTGGCCGCCGACGCGATCTCCGCCGGGGACTCCCCGCTGACCGAGCGCGAGGCCGAGGTGCTAGAACTCGCCGCCGACGGCGCCCCCGTCGCGGAGATCGCCGAACGCGCCTCGCTCTCCCAGGGCACCGTCCGCAACTACCTCTCCTCCGCGGCCATCAAGATCGGGGCGGAGAACCGTCATGCGGCGGTGCGTCTCGCACGCGAGCGCGGTTGGGTATAGTTGTTCTCGCGCCACGGCGCAACGCGGACGTAGCTCAGTTGGTAGAGCGCAACCTTGCCAAGGTTGAGGTCGCCAGTTCGAACCTGGTCGTCCGCTCAGAGATAGGAAGAAGGCCCCGCTCCTCGGAGCGGGGCCTTCTTCGTGTTCCGGCCCGGGTGGACCCGCCGGGCCGGGAAGACCGACGGGTCCGGCGGGTCCGGCAGGTCCGGCAGGGCTGGCAGGTCCACCCGGCTCGGCGGGCTGGCGGGTCCACCCGGCTCGGCGGGCCCAGCAGGTCCGGCTACCAGGTGGTGCCGGTCAGCCGCTCGTACGCCTCGATGTACTTGGCGCGTGTGGCGTCCACCACGTCCTGCGGCAGCGCGGGCGGCGGCTGCTCGCTCCCGCGGTCCCAGCCGGAGGCCGGCGAGGTCAGCCAGTCGCGGACGAACTGCTTGTCGTAGCTGGGCTGGGCGTGGCCCGGCTCCCACTGGCCGGCGGGCCAGAAGCGCGACGAGTCCGGCGTCAGGACCTCGTCGCCGAGGATCAGGGCCTCGCCGTCGAAGCCGAACTCGAACTTCGTGTCGGCGAGGATCAGACCGCGCTCACGGGCGGTGTCCCGCGCCCTGCTGTAGACGGCGAGGGTCGTCTGGCGCAGCTTGGCCGCCGTGTCGGCGCCGACCTGGCGGGCGACCTCCTCATAGCTCACGTTCTCATCGTGCTCGCCGACGGCGGCCTTCGCGGCGGGCGTGAAGATCGGGGCGGGCAGCTCGGAGCCGTCGGTGAGGCCCTCGGGCAGCGCGAGGCCGCAGACCGTGCGGGAGGCGTTGTACTCCACGAGCCCCGACCCGGTGAGGTAACCGCGGGCCACGCACTCGACCGGGATCATCTGGAGGGACTTGCAGACCAGGGTGCGGCCCGCCCAGTCGGCGGGGGCGCCTTCGGGCAGGTCCGTGGAGACGACGTGGTTGGGGACCAGGTCGGCGAGCTGGTCGAACCACCACAGGGAGAGCTGGGTGAGCACCCGGCCCTTGTCGGGGATCTCCGTGGGGAGCACCCAGTCGTAGGCGGAGAGCCGGTCGCTGGCGACCATGACGAGGTCGCCCGCCTCGTTCTGGTACAGCTCGCGCACCTTGCCGGTGTGGAGGTGCACCAGACCCGGCACATCGAGAGGCTCGGGCTTTTCTACGAATCCGGACACGGTTCCTCCCGGTGGTTCTGGCCAAGTGCTGTCGATTCTCCCGTATCGGGGGCGTGCTCTCGGCCAGGGGGCGGGCGGGAATGTGCGCGGCGGTCAGTCCCGCTTGCAGATGCGGTCGAGGAGATTGGCCGTGGCGCGCTGCACGCGCGTGTCCACATGGCCCGGACGGTCGAGCGCGGGGGACCAGGCGAAGGTGCCGGAGGCGAAGACCAGGGCGCCCGAGGGGGCGCGGTAGAGCGAGGTCTCCTGGTGGCGCTTGGCGCCCTCGGTGTCCGTGTACGGGGAGTGGGCGAGCAGGATGCGGCCCTGGTGCTCGGGGAGCGGCGTCCGCGGGAAGTAGCGGTCGGCCTCGCCCGCGACGAGGCCGTCCAGCTCGTCGCCCTCGTGCGCCCCCGTCGCCTCCCAGAGCCAGTGGTCGGCGTTGCGCACGACCAGGGGGTGCGGCTCGGGGACCCGGCCCGCGTACTGGATGCCGATCAGCTGCTGCTCGGCGGTCTTGTCGCCGTCGCGCTCGCGCCAGAGGGCAGGGCGGCCGGGGCCGCGGCGCTTGCGGCAGGTCAGCAGGCGGTCGGGGACGCCGGACGGGGAGGGGGCCAGCTCCACCTGCCAGTACATGGTGTTGGCGGAGAGGAAGACCAGGGAGGTGCCGCCGTCGCGGGCCAGCTCGGCGGTGCGGCGCATGGCGGGTGACCAGTACTCGTCGTGGCCGGGGAAGACCAGGCCGCGGTAGCGCCCGGGGTCGATGCGGCCCGCGTGCAGGTCGCGGGCGTCCGCGTACGCGAGGTCGTATCCGTACCGCTCGGCCCAGCGGATGAAGTCGTAGGCGTGGCCCACGTGGAGCGGCAGGCCGGCCCCGGCGAACGGCCGGTCGAAGGAGACCGTGACGGCGGCCTCGCCCTCGCCGAGGAGACGTCCCTGCTCGTCCCAGGCGTGGTAGAGACTCGCGCCCGTGCGGCCGTCCTCGGGATAGAGGTTGTACGCCTGCCAGGTGACGTCCGGCAGGAGCAGCAGGAGGTCGGCGGGGTGGTCGTCGCGGACCGTGAAGGGGACGTGCGAGCGGTACCCGTCGGCGGTGGTCAGCACCGCCACATACGCCCCGACGTTCCAGTAGCTCGGGATCTGCAGCCGCCAGGAGAGCCACCAGTGGTGGCAGGAGACGGTGCGGTCCGCGGTGAGGGGGGCGGGCTGGACGATGCCGGACAGGCGGGGACTCGTGGTGATCTTCGACGCGCCGTCGCCGCCGTAGTGCCCGATGCGGTAGATGTCGACGCTGAACTGCTGGGGCGGGTCGACCGTGACGTGGAAGTCGATGGCCTCGCCGGGAGCGGCGGCTCCGGTGGAGGTGAAGCCCTTGATCTGGCGGCGCACGTCGTCGGCGTTCAGCGGGCCTCCGGTGCGGGCCGCCGGGATGTCGGCCCCCGGGGGCGAGGCGTGCTCGACGTACCAGGGCACGACCTGGCCCGTGTCGTCGAAGTAGTGCTCGGAGCCGCGGAGCCAGGGCAGTGGGCCCTGTCCGAAGGGGTCCGACACGGCGTGCGCGAGCGCCCCCGATTCCCAGCGGCGGATCGGCTCCTGCCCCATGTGCCCTTCCCTCCCTCGCTCCCCCGAGCCGGCGTATCCGGTCTGTACGTACGACCGGGGCCACGCCCAGCACATCACATTACGCACGCAGGCCGTCACCGTTCGTCGTGAATTGACGAGATCGGAACGTTGTCTTCCGGATATCTGTGCTCCGGCGCCTTGGGCGCGTGTGGCTCGGGTGGGTGCGGCTCGGGCAGGTGCGGCTCGGGTAGGTGCGGCTCGGGTAGGTGCGGCTCGGGTGGGTGCGTGTGGCCTGGGCGCTCGGTCCACGTGGCTCGGGAGCGCTTGGAGTGCGGCTGCTCCGGGGCGGGCGGCTGGGGCGTGCGGCTCGGGGCGGCTGCGGCTGCGGCTGCGGCTCGGCGCGGGTGCCCGGGGACGGGCGGCTGGGCGGCTGGGCGGCTGCGGCTCGCTCAGGCCAGGCGGACCGGCTTCTCCGGGCGGACGCCGAGGCGGGTGAGCCAGTCGCGCAGCGGTGCGGGGTCGCCCCGCTCCACGAGGCTCCGCACGCTCGGCGCGAGGTCGGCCGCGCGCTCGCCGCCGATCAGTAGGGCGGGGCCGTCGAGCCAGTCGAGGCCGGGGGCGGCTCCCGCGGTGTCCACGGCGGCGCAGCAGACCATCGCGGTCACGTGGTCGGCGAGGAGCTCGCGTCCGGTGCGGGGCGGCTGGAGCGGGAAGAGGGGCAGTGCCCCGTCCACCCAGAGCGCCTCGTCAGGTCCCTGCCCGGCGGGGGCCGGGCGAGGCGGGGCCGTGGCCTCCTCACGGGCCAGCTCGGCCGTGAGCGAGGCGGCGAGCATGCCGCGGGGGCCCTCATCGGGGGCGTCGTCGGAGGTGTCGTCGGAGGTGTCGTCAGGGGCGACATCGGGGGCGTCGTCAGGGGCGATGCTCGCCGCGGAGGCTTCGAGGCGGGCCGGGTCGGCCGTCGCGACGGCGTCGGGCCCGCCCGTGGCGTCGGGCGCAGTGAGGTGGGCGAGGACGCGGCCGAGGGTCGGCCCCTCCGGTCCGGCGGCGGCCGGGTCCGCGAGGTGGTCGACGCCGAGGGAGTCGAGGACGCGGTGCAGCCGCGCCGCGTCCGTACGCCACTTGCGGTCCACGACCTCGTCCGGATACTCCTGCCACGCCACCGGGGCCCAGTCCGGGCCCGGCTCGGCCGGACCGCCGTGGAAGAGGCGCGCGGCGAGGAGCGAGGCGGCCTCGTCCACCATGCCGGGCTCCTCCAGCAGGTCACAGGCGGGGCGCTCGCCCAGGCGCGAGGCGAAGCCCTCCGCGAGGCGGTCCCTGCGGGAGAGCTCGGTCAGCGCGGCGACCACGCCCGCGTCGAGCCGGGACGGCCAGCGGCCCATCCGCCAGGCGGGCAGCGCGACCCGGGTGAGCAGCCGGTCCCACCCCGCGTACGCGAGGCCGACCTGCTCCTGGGCGACGATCCGCACGCCGTAGTCCACGGCCTGGGCGCGCTCGGCGGCGGCCGCGGCGACGCCGCGCTCCATCTCGGCGGCGTGCACCCGGCAGTTGCGCAGCAGCAGCCGGGCCACCCAGCCGACACCCGCGAGCAGTGGGCGGAGCAGGGGGGCGCGGCCGGGGGCCGAGGCGTCGGCCACCGCGGCGTCGAGCCCGCGCACGAAGCGCCGGGCGGCGGCTATGTCGGGGTGCGCGGAGGGGCCCGTACCCGCCACGACGGGGGCGAGGACCGCGCGCAGCTCGCCGACCCGCATCCACCACAGGAACGGGGAGCCGATGACGAGCACGGGCGCGGTGAAGGACGGGCGGTGCGTGGCGCGGGCGTCCTCGGCGGGGGCCGCGTCGGCGGGCGTGCCGTGCGCGGGGTGGGTGCGGTCCTCCAGCCAGCTGTCGCAGTCGGGGGTGAGCGCTATCGCCGAGGGCGCAGGCACGTCGAGCCGGTCGGCGAGGTCACGGACCAGGCGGTACAGATCGGGGGCGGACTCCTCGGGCACCGGCACCGTGGGGCTCAGGGCGGGCCTCGCCCTGGCCACGACCAGGGCGACGGCTCCCGCGGCGAGCAGGACGAGCAGGGCGAGGACCGCGACGGCCCAGCGCGCGACGTCCCAGCCCGGGCCCTCCATATGGCCCATGACACCACCGGCGACGAGCACGACGGCGACGGCCGCGGGCAGCAGGGCGACGGCCAGCGCCCTGCTGCGCAGCCGCAGCACGGCGAGAGCCCGTGAACGCGCGGCCTGCGCGCCCACCTCCACACCCGGACCTGACACGACCGATGGCACCCCCTGCTGCCTACTGCTCGGCCACCGGCCGGGGCCGGTGGCACACGTCAATGGCGTTGGCGTTGCTCATTCCCCCACTGTTGCACCCGCCGCCGACACCGCAATGCCGGTGGTCTGTTTGGCTCTGGGCGCCCGGAAGGCTTCCGCCGCACCCTAGTTGGGGTGCCGGACGTCGTCAGCCGGATAGGGCAGCGGTCACTCGATGGAATGGCTTTGGCTAAAGGTGGCCGTCGAGCAAGCACCGGGCGAGCGCCGAACGGGCACCGCGCGAGCCCGAACGGGCGTCACGCGAACCCGAGGCGGACAGGAGACAGGCCCTGGATCCGAGGCTGGATCCAGGGCCTGAACTTGGCCGAAAGGCGTGTACGGCGAGTGCCGCCCCCGCGGGCGAGTGCCGACCCGGCGAATGGGCGCGGCTCCAGCGGGCGGGCGCGGCTCCGGCGGGCGGGCGCGGCTCCGGCGGGCGGGCGGGTGCCGTTCCCTCACGGCGGCGGGTTCCGTGCTGCCGCTGCGGCGGGCGGGCGCGGCTCCGACGGGCGGGTGCCGTTCCCTCACAGCGGCGGGTTCCGTACTGCCGCTGCGGCGGCGCTGCGGCGGCCTGCGGCTTCGAGATCCGGGACCCGCGCCCCGGCGGCTCACCCGGCGGAGCCGGGCCTCACGCCTCGGCCGCCGCCTTCGCCGCGATGTCCGTACGGTGCTGCGAACCGTCGAGGCGGATGCGGGACAGCGCGGCGTACGCGCGCTCCCGGGCCTCGGTGAGGCCGCTGCCCGTCGCCGTCACGGACAGCACGCGGCCACCGGCGCTGACCACGGCGTCACCCTCGCGCCGGGTGCCGGCGTGCAGGACGTACGCGTCGGGGGCGTCCTGCGCCGCCACCTCGTCGAGCCCCTCGATGGGGTCGCCCTTGCGAGGCGTGCCGGGGTAGTTGTGCGAGGCGACGACCACGGTCACCGCGGCGTCGTCGCTCCAGCGCAGCGGGGGCAGGTCGGCGAGGTTGCCGGTGGCCGCGGCCATCAGGAGCCCGCCGAGCGGCGTCTTCAGCCGGGCGAGGACCACCTGGGTCTCGGGGTCGCCGAAACGGGCGTTGAACTCGATGACCCGTACGCCGCGGCTCGTGATCGCCAGGCCCGCGTACAGCAGCCCAGCGAATGGCGTGCCCCGGCGGCGCAGCTCGTCGACCGTCGGCTGGAGCACGGTCCGCATGACCTCGTCGACTAGCTTCGGGTCGGCCCACGGCAGCGGCGAGTACGCGCCCATCCCGCCCGTGTTGGGGCCCTCGTCGCCGTCGAGCGCGCGCTTGAAGTCCTGGGCGGGCTGGAGCGGGACGACCGTCTCGCCGTCGGTGACCGCGAAGAGGGAGACCTCGGGGCCGTCGAGGAACTCCTCGATGACCACGCGGTCGCAGGCGTTGGCGTGCGCGCGGGCCGCCTCGACGTCGTCCGTCACGACGACGCCCTTGCCGGCGGCGAGCCCGTCGTCCTTGACGACGTACGGCGCGCCGAAGGCGTCGAGGGCCTTGTCGACCTGCTCGGGCGTGGTGCAGACGTAGGACCGCGCCGTCGGCACGCTCGCGCCCGCCATCACGTCCTTGGCGAACGCCTTGGAACCCTCGAGCTCCGCGGCCTCCTTGGACGGGCCGAAGCAGGGGATGCCGGCGGCGCGCACGGCGTCGGCGACACCGGCGACGAGCGGGGCCTCCGGGCCCACGATCACCAGGCCCGCGCCGAGCCGCTCGGCGAGGGCGGTCACGGCGGTGCCGTCGAGGGCGTCGACCTGGTGGGTCTCGGCCACCTCTGCGATGCCGGCGTTGCCGGGGGCGCAGTGCAGCTCGGAGACGTCGGGGTCGAGGGACAGAGAGCGGCACAGGGCGTGTTCGCGGGCACCACTGCCGATGACGAGGACCTTCACGGTGGTCAGCCTAGCGGGTGGCTTCGTATGCCTCCCCGAGGTCCGGCTGCGGAGCCTTTCGTACGATCGTCCAGCCCTGGGCGGCCCGGCCGCTCCCCACGGCCCTGCCCGACCGGTGGCTCTTGGCCTTGACCGGCGCTCTGGAGTGGGCTCCCCCACCCTTCGTCCGCGGCCCGGCCCCCACCCGCCCCGTCGCTCCGCGACCGACCTCTTCCACCCCCCGCCCGTTTCTTCGGGTGCCTCGGGCGCGCAGGGGCCCGCCGTGCCCTGCACCCCGCGCCCTGCGGCCGCCTACGTGCCGCAGGGCTGGGGCGGGTCGCTCACGGGCCGCGAGGCTGGGGCGGTCGCTCACGGGCCCGCGGTCACACGTTGGGGTACTCGTCCACCACCGTCGCGCCCAGTTCCCGCATGATCAGGTCGTGGCCCGAGAGGGCCGAGTCGACCAGGTCGGGATCGTCGTCCGCGGGCATGTCGTCCTCGGGCGACACATGCTCCGGGGCCGGTGCGGGGGCCGAGCGGGGCGGGGCCGCCGGTTCCGGAGCAGGGGCGGGGGCCGGGGCCGGCGTGCGGGCCGGGGCGGACTGGGGGGCGGTCTGGGGGCGCGGGGCCGCGGGGGCGCCGCCGAAGCGGCCGCCAGGGCTGCCGCCACCGAAGCCGCCCGAGGCGCCGCCGCCACCGCCGCCGAAGTTCCCTGCGGCGGGCGGGGGCGCGGAGCCGCCCGAGGGGTCGACGATCGCCTCGACCTTCCACTGCACGCCGAACTGCTCCGACAGCGCCTGGCGCAGCACGTCCTCGCTGCCGCTGCTGGCGAAGTTGTCCCTCGCGCCCGCGTTGACGAAGCCGATCTGCAGGGTCGTGCCGTCGAAGCCCGCCACCTGGGCGTTCTGGCTGAGCAGGATCCAGGTGAAGCGGCGGCGGTTCTTCACCGCCTCCAGGATGTTCGGCCACAGGGTGCGGGGGTCGGGGCCGCCGCCCGCCGGGGCCTGGACGGCCATCGGGGCGGGCGCGGACGGCTGCGGTGCGGGTGTCTGCGGGGCGGGGGCCTGCGGGGCTCCGCCGGAGGGGGCAGCCGTGGGCCAGCCGCCGGGACGCTGGGGCGCGGCCGTCTCGGCGGGGGCGGCAGGAGCGACCGGGGCCGCGGGGCCGCTGCCCGGGGCGGAGGCCGTGGGCCAGCCGCCGGGGCGCCGCTCACCGGACGGGGCGGCGGGGGCGGGGGCGGCAGGAGTGGCGGCCGGTGGCGGGGTCGGGGCCGCGGGGGGCGCCGCCTGCGGAGCGGGGGCCTCCGGGGCGGCGTCGCCCTGCGGTGCGCCGGGCCCTCGTACGGCAGCGCGGGCGGCGGCGGGACCGCCTCCCGGCGGCACGGGCGGGCCCTGCGGAACCTGCGGAGGTCCGGCGGGAGGCATGGCCACGCCCGGCTGCCGCACGGCCGCGTGGGCCTCCGGACCGGGGGCGTACGCCATGGCGGGGCCGGGGCCCTGGCCCGCGGGGACGAAGTTCCCCCCGCGCTCCAGGCGGTCGAGGCGGGCCATCACGGAGCGCTCGTCGTCGTACGCCGCGGGAAGCAGCACGCGCGCGCAGATCAGCTCCAGCTGGAGGCGCGGCGAGGTGGCGCCGCGCATCTCGGTCAGGCCGTCGTTCACCAGGTCGGCGGCGCGGCTCAGCTCGGCTGCGCCGAAGACGCCGGCCTGCGCCTGCATCCGCTCCACCACGTCGCTCGGGGCGTCGATGAGCCCCTTCTCGGCGGCGTCGGGCACGGCGGCGAGGATGACGAGGTCGCGCAGCCGCTCCAGCAGGTCGGCGACGAAGCGCCGGGGGTCGTTGCCCCCCTCGATGACGCGGTCCACGACCTCGAAGGCCGCCGCCCCGTCACCGGAGGCGAAGGCCTCGACGACGGAGTCGAGCAGCGAACCGTCCGTGTAACCGAGCAGGGACGTCGCCATGGCATACGTCACACCGTCGTCGGCGGCGCTGGCGAGGAGCTGGTCCATGACGGACATGGAGTCACGCACGGAACCGGCTCCGGCCCGCACGACCAGCGGCAGCACACCCTCCTCGACGGGCATGTCCTCCCGGCCGCAGACCTCCGCCAGATAGTCGCGGAGGGTGCCGGGGGGCACGAGGCGGAAGGGGTAGTGGTGCGTGCGCGAGCGGATCGTGCCGATGACCTTCTCGGGCTCGGTCGTCGCGAAGATGAACTTGAGGTGCTCCGGCGGCTCCTCGACCACCTTCAGGAGGGCGTTGAAGCCCGCCGAGGTGACCATGTGGGCCTCGTCGATGATGTAGATCTTGTACCGACTCGACGCCGGGCCGAAGAAGGCCTTTTCCCGCAGGTCACGGGCGTCGTCCACGCCACCGTGCGACGCGGCGTCGATCTCGATGACGTCGATCGAGCCCGGGCCGTTCCTCGCCAGGTCGCGGCAGGACTGGCACTCGCCGCAGGGCGTGGGGGTGGGACCTTGCTCACAGTTCAGACAGCGGGCCAGGATGCGCGCGCTCGTCGTCTTGCCGCAGCCGCGGGGGCCACTGAACAGGTACGCATGATTGACCCGGTTGTTGCGCAGCGCCTGCTGCAGCGGGTCGGTTACATGCTCCTGCCCGATGACCTCGGCGAACGACTCCGGGCGATAACGGCGGTACAGCGCAAGGGACGACACACATACGAGGTTAATGGCGACCACTGACAACCCGGACCGCCCCAACGCAAAGCGCCCCCCACGCACCCGCCAGAGCCGACCTACCCTTGCTGCCTTCCGGCCCTGGGGGAGTTCAGTCAGATAGCGCCACGTGAGGGGCTGACGCCCACCCTAGCGGATCCCGGCACCGGGAAGCGACGCCGGGCCCCGCACCGCCGCCCCACACCGCCCTCACCCCGCCCCTCGCCCCGCCTGCAACCCCACTCCCGCCCGGCCCCGGATCGACTTCGCCCCGGCTGCACCCCGACTCCACCCCGACATCGAGGCGGCTCCGACCCCCTTCGCCCCGGCTCCGGGAGCCCCCGACGGGATCATGTTCGCGAGCACCCCTCAACGTCTTGTATTGTTTGCGGCGGAGGATTCGCCTAGTGGCCTAGGGCGCACGCTTGGAAAGCGTGTTGGGGGCAACCCCTCACGAGTTCGAATCTCGTATCCTCCGCACCCGCCCGCAAGGGCAGACGAAGGTCCCGACCGGTTCACCGGTCGGGACCTTCGTCGTTCCATCGCCTGTCGGGCAAGTGGCCCGGCAGGAGATCGAGAACCGGTGGTGGGACGCCGCCGACGAGCCGCGCGTGGCTTCCCGAGCCGGCCGGTCAGATCCTCGGCAGGCTTCAGCGGCACAGGGCGGCATCCACCGCGCGTTCGAGGCTCCTCCGGGGGGCCGCGCCGGTGAGCTGCGTGGTGACCGCGATGTTGGCGGCGCGTCCGTCGTCGGTGACACCGCCCCGCGTCTCGTAGCCGGGGAAACTGCCGCCGTGGCCCCAGGAGAGGCCGCCGCACCGCAGCGGCCTGCTGACGAGTCCCAGACCGTAGCGGGCGCCCGGGCCGAAGGTCGCTTCGGCCGGGACGGTGGCGCGCATCTGGGCGAGCTGGGTCGAGGGCAGGAGGCGGCCGGCGAGGAGCGCGGTGAAGAAGCGGTTGAGATCCGAGTTGGTGGAGATCAACTGGCCTGCCGCCCAGCCCCAGGACGGGTCGATCTCCGTGACGTCGCGCAGCGGCGTCTTTGCCGATTCCCGGTAGTAGCCGTGAGGGTGAGGCCCTTTGACGCTCGCGTCGCCGGGCGCGGGGAAGTAGGTGTGGCGCAGCCCGAGGCGCTTGATGACGCGCCGGTCGATCTCGTCGGCGAGTGGGTGAGCGGTGATCTTCTGGACGATCAGGCCGGCGAGCACGTAGTTGGTGTTGCTGTACTTCCAGCTCTTCCCAGGGGCGAATTCGGCCGGGTGCCGGAGCGCTGTGGCGAGCAGTTCACGGGGGGCGTAGTACCGTACGTCGTCCCCGAGATGGCTGCTGTACTCCGGAAGTCCGCTGGTGTGCTGGAGAAGGTGGCGGATCTTTATGTGGCGCCCGTCGATGCCCTCTCCGCGGACGAGGCCGGGCAGGTGGGTGTCGACCGAGTCCTCAAGGCTCACCCTCCGCTCCGCGACGAGCTGGAGAACGACGACCGCGACGAAGCTCTTGGTGTTGCTGCCGATCCGCACCTGTCCGTCGACGGGTACCGGTGCGCCGGTGGCGAGGTCACCGATCCCTGCGGTGTAGGTCAGGTCACGGCCCTCACGGCCCCTGACGCTCGCCAGCGCGCCGGGCGTCCCGCTGTCGCGCACCAGGGCGTTCAGGCTCCGCTGGACGGCGTCCGGCCTGGCGGCCGAGGCGGCGGGCAGGGCCAGGGCCCCCAGCGTCATCGCGCCGATCGTCGCCGCCACCACGGCGGACAGGACCGGTCGCCGTGTGCCGTGCCGCCGGCTCTTCGAGCGGGGCTCTCGCCGATTCTGTCCACGCATGGGTCGACTCCTGGGGATCATTGGATCGTCGTTCGGGCCGGCGGTTGCTCGACTCAGCCGCACAGGGCCCTGTCCACGGCGTCGTTCACGTGCTGTGTGGCCGCCTTGTCCTCCGGGATGCTGGTGACCGCGATGTTGGCGGCGCGGCCGTCGTCGGTGGCACCGCCCCGCGTCTCGTATCCCGCGATGTCACCGCCGTGGCCCCAGTAGACGCCGCCGCAGGACAGCGGCCTGCTGGTGAGCCCCAGCCCGTAGCGGAGGCCGGAGGTCCCGGCGGGGATCGTCGTGCGCATCTCGGCGAGCTGTTCCGCCGGGAGGAGGCGGCCGGCGAGGAGCGCGGTGAAGAAGCGGTTGAGATCGGAGTTGGTGGAGATCAGCTGGCCCGCGGCCCAGCCCGCGGAGGGGTCCATCTCCGTGAAGTCGCGCAGCGGTCCGTCCGCCGGGCTGCGGTGGTAGCCGTGCGGGTGCCGCTCGCGGATGGTCATCTCGCCCGGAGCGGGGAAGTACGTGTGGCGCAGCCCGAGGCGCTTGATGACGCGCCGGTCCATCTCCTCGGCGAGCGGGCGGCCGGTGACCTTCTGGACGATCAGGCCGGCCAGGACGTAGTTGGTGTTGCTGTACCCCCATGTCTTTCCCGGTTCCGCGTCGGCCTTGTGCTCCAGGGCGAGGTCGAGCAGTTCGCGGGGCTCGAAGTACCGGTTCCGGATCTCGGCGTCGTCGAGGTGGATGCCGTACTCCGGTAGTCCGCTGGTGTGCTGGAGGAGATGGCGGATCTTTATGTGGCGCCCGTCGAGGCCCTCTCCGCGGATGAGGCCCGGCAGGTAGGTGTCGACGAAGGCGTCGAGGTCGACCTTTCCCTCGGCGGCGAGCTGCAGCACCACGACCGCGGTGAACGACTTGGTGTTGCTGCCGATTCTCACCTCACCGTCCCTGGGCACCTTCGACCCGGTGGCCAGGTCGCCGACTCCGGCGGTGTAGGTGCGGTTACGGCCGTCGCGGTCCTTGACGCTCGCCAGTGCGGCGGGCATCGCGTCGTCGCGCACCAGTGTGTTCAGGGCCCGCTGCACGGCGTCCGGCCTGGCGGCGGAGGCGGAAGAGGCGGAGGCGGAGGACGGAGCGAGGGTGCCCGCTGTCATGACGCCGATGGCGACTGCGGCCGCGGCCGCCACGGCCCGTCGCCGTCGGCCGCCCTGTCGCCGGATCGAGAAGCGAAGGCCCTGCCGTGTCTGAGCACGCATGAGTCATCTCCCGGAAGATCGTGTGGTCGGGACACGAATCCTGGCTCGCGGGACCTTGCGACCACATCGCGGGAAGGCAGGAGAAATCGCTCCCCCGATCGGGGGAGGCCGCCGGTGAACCGCCCGGCGATACTGACGACCATGATCAGGGGATTTCGGCCGTTGCTGCGTGGCTCCACGTACTCAGGTGTGCTGTTCGCCTATTGCGGCGCCTTGGCGAGCCTTCCGCTGCTGCCTTTCGCCCTGCTGCCGGTGCTGTCGTGGCGATCCGCCCCCGAGAGCGCGCAGGTCGTCCTAGTCCTGCTGGTCTGGGCGGTGCTGGTCGGCGTGGTCGGACTGGCGCGCCCCGTACGGCGAGCACTGGTCGTGTCCGCCCGCCGGCTGCTGCGGGTGCCGCTGCCGAATCCGGTGGCCGGCCGCCGTGCCTCCGGTTCGCTCGGCCTCGACCGCTGGCGGACCCCGCTCTGGCTGGTCCTGCACGTGGCCGTCGGGTGGACGGGGGCGCTGGCGAGCGGAGTGCTGTTCGTCATGGGCCTCTCCCTGCCGTCGAACTGGCTCGGCGGCGAGGTGCGGGCGGGCCTTTTCGGCACGTCGGTCCGGCTTTCGGGCGGGTGGAGCTGGGTGGCGGCCGCGGTGTGCCTGCTCCTGGCGGTCGCCGTCTGCGTACTGGTGACGAAGGCTCTGCGGTGGTCGGCGCCACGGCTGCTGGGGCCGTCGGCGGCCGAACGGCTCGCGCTGGCCGCGGAGCGGGAACTGCTGCTGGCCGAACGCAACCGGATCGCCCACGAGTTGCACGACTCGATCGGGCACACGCTGACGGCGGCCACCATCCAGGCGGCGGTGGCCGGAGAGATGCTCTCCGCCGACCCCGCTGCGGCGCGGGCCGCCATGCGCAGCATCGAGGACTCGACGAGGGCGGCGCTGGAGGATTTGGACTACGCGCTCGGAGTACTGCGCGAGGAACAGTCGGGAGCGGCGCCGACCCGCACCCTCGCCGACCTTCCCGAGCTACTGGAACGCCTGCGGCACACGGGGGCGGTGGTGGAACCGGAGCTGTCGGGTGAACTGGCGCAGGTGCAGGGGACGCTCTCCCGGGCCGCGTACAGGATCCTCCAGGAGGGACTGACGAACGCGCTGCGTCACGGGGCGGGCGGCCCTGTCCAGGTCCGGGCGGCGGCGAGACCTGACGGCCTGGATCTCGTGGTGGTCAACCGGACCGGAGCACGGTCGGGGCCGGACCCGGGCCCTTTCTCGACGTCCGGCCACGGCCTGCCCGGACTGGCCGAGCGCGTCAGGCTGCTGAACGGTGAGTTCCGGTCCGGCCCGGACGGGACGGGGCACTGGCGGCTTGCTGTCCGGCTGCCGGTACGGGCGTCGGCGTGAGTGGACCCGGCGCAAACGGGGACGCGGCCCTCCCCGCAGAAGCCGACCCCGCCGCCACCCTCCTGATCGCGGACGACGACGAGGTGACCCGCAGCGGCCTCGGCATGCTGCTCGGCGCACAGCCGGGGATCACGGTGGTCGGCGAGGCCGCCGACGGCGTCGAGGCGGTCGACCGGGCGCGGAGCCTGCGGCCGAACGTGGTCCTCATGGACGTCAGGATGCCCCGTCTCAACGGGATCGACGCCACCCGCCGACTGCTGGCCGGAGCGGCCGACCCGCCGAAGGTAGTAGTGATCACCACCTTCGAGAACGACGGCTACGTCACCGCCGCCCTCAGCGCGGGCGCCAGCGGCTTCGTCCTCAAACGCCTCCCGGTCCGCCGGATCGCCGAGGCGGTTCGGGTGGTGGCGGCGGGCGAAGCGGTTCTCTTCCCGGCCGCACTGGGCCGCATGGTCGCCGCCCGCCCGATGGGCTCCGCAGAGGCTTTGCCGCAAGCCGCCCTGACCTGCCGGGAGGAGGAGGTCCTGCGCCTGATGGCGGTCGGGCTCTCCAATCCGGAGATCGCGGAATCCCTCACGGTGAGCGTGGAGACGATCAAGACCCACGTCGGAAACGTGCTGACCAAGCTCGGCGCGCAGAACAGGACCCACGCGGTGGTGATCGCCTACGAGTCCGGCCTGGTCGTCCCGCGCTTCGCCGAATGACCGGCTTTTGCCCCTACGGGCCGCGTGCCGAGGGGACCGCTCGCGAGTGCCCGGGGGCGCCGGTGATCTATTTTGTGCCGATGCAGCCTTCCCCGTCGTCGCCCATATCCGCCGGCGAAATCCGGCCCGGTCGGCACTGGTACGTGACTGCGGCCGTGATCGCCGGCGGGCTGATCATGCTGGGTGCGGCCATCGGCGTCCATCGGTTCAAGGACGCCATCAACGCGGTGGACGCGGACAACCAGTTCGCGAACGGCGACACCGTCACTGTGCGGCTCGATCCGGAGCACGAGAAGGCGATCTGGATGCGGGACGACGTGTTCGGGTCGTCGTCCGGTGAGGCGTGCGACATCACCGGGCCGGGCGATCCCCGGCTCACCGGTCCGGGGATCGATGTGTTCCTCACCCGCGACGAGACCTGGAACCCGCTCTACGACATCGACGTCTCACGGGCGGGCGAGTACAAAGTCACCTGCACACCCCAAGGACCCTCCCGGTACGCCATCGGGGATCCCGGCGGCCTCGTAGCGTTCGGAGGCTGGCTGATCGTGGCCATCCTTGTCCCGATGCTCGGTATCGGCGTCGGCACCGCCATCGCCCTCGTCACCGCCTTGCGCCGGAGAAGCCACCGCAAGCGGCTGCTCGCCGAGCGCCACGGCTCCGCCGACAGCACCCCCGCGCGGGCCGCCCCGACGGCCGGCGCGGACCTCGGCTGACAGTGGAGCGAGCCTGCGCCTGCCCCTGACGGACGTCGTCAGTGGTGGGCGTGGACGACCGCGTGGCCCTTGCCGCGTCCGATCATCCACTTGTTGACCGGGGTCGTGATCAGGAAGGCGACCGCGAAGCCGCCGAGGAGCGCCGACCAGAACAGGCCGTCCGACAGGTGTGCGTCCATCGCGCCCGGCGTCAGGGCGACAATGCCGTTGTCGACCAGTTCCATCACGGCGATCGAAACGGTGTCCGCGGCCAGGGCCACCTTGACGGCGCTCCTGAAGTCCAGGCCGGACCGGAGAACGGCGAACAGGGTGAAGGAGTAGCCGAAGAGGAACGCCAGGGTGACCGCCAGGGCCATGGTGGGCACGTTTCCCCACATCAGGGCGGTGCCGATGACCATGCCGAGGATCTCGCCGATGGCGCACCCGGTCAGGCAGTGCAGCGTCGCCTTCGCCGCCATCGCCCAGGACACGCCTTCCCGCGCGTGCCCGCCGTGACCTCCATGCCCGCCATGCCCGCCGCGACCTCCATGGTCGCCATGCCCGCCGTGGACTCCGCTCCCGTGGTGTGCGGCGTGGTCTCCCTGCCCGGTGCCCGTGTGATGTGCGCTGTGGTCCATGACCCGCTCATCCCCCATCCCGTGTTCCATGTTCCGTGGTCCGTGGTCCGTGGTCTGTGGTCCGTGTCTGTGGTCGTCCGTGGCCGTGGTCCGTCCGGTGTGGGCGCTCTCGCTGCTCACGACGGGAACCATATACCCCCATGGGGTATTCCCCGCGATAATTCGCCTTCCGGTCTCGTCAGCTGCCGTCGGGCGTGCTGGGGCACGCAGAGGGAGGGGAGGGCTCGGCGAGCCCTCCCCTCCCTCTGCCGTCGATCGGGGGTCAGTCCTTGCCGAGCAGGCCGTTCATCCTGGCGATCTCGGCGGTCTGTGACTTGATGATGGCGTCGGCCATCTTCTTGGCGCCAGGAAAGGCACCCTTGGCCTTCTCCGTCTTCGCCATCGTCACCGCGCCCTCGTGATGCTTGATCATCATCTTCATGAAGGCGGTGTCGAACGCCTTGCCGGACGCCTTCTTCAGCTCGTCCATCTCCTCGGGCGTCATCATTCCGCCCATGCCATGCGCCGAGTGGTCCATGGCGCCCTTCGCGGGCACCTCCTCGCCCCAGGACGTCAGCCACCCGGACAGGGTCTTGATCTCCGGGTCCTGAGCCTTCTTGATCTCCTCGGCGAGCTTCTTCACCTCGGTCGACCCGGCCCGGGAAGGAGCGAGGTCGGCCATCTCCACGGCCTGCCGGTGGTGCGGAATCATCCCCTTCGCGAAGGTGACATCGGCGGCGTTGTGCCCGCCCTTCTCCGCCGGTGCCGATGCGGCCGGCGACTTCGAGCCGTGGCCGTCGTGCCCGGGGGAGCTGTCGCCGTCCGAACCACCGCAGGCGGCCAGGACGAGCGCGGCCACTCCCGCGCTCGCGACGGCGGTGGTGGCACGGCGGAGGCGGGAACGGTTCCCGCTCGCGGTGATCTTGGTCAGAGCGGTCCTGCTCATGGTGGTGCTACTCCTTGCCACGCAGCCTCGCGGGGCATGCGTCAGTACGGATCGAGGGCGTTCCCGAGCACGCGCCCGTCACCGACCGGCCCGACGGCAGGACGGGAAGGGGCGACGCGCGGGCCGCTCTATATCCGTAGGAGTTGCAGTTCGGCCAGGTCGGGCGGTGCCCGCTCGCTCTCGGCCGACCCCGCCGCGGCAGCGGGCAGCACGGCCGCCGAAGGTGCGCCTCGCAGGGCCACGGCCGGCGTCGGAGGCTCGTAGGGCGTGCTGATTCCGGTCGCCGCGCAGGTCGCGTCCGCGTGGTCGATGTGACCCGCTCCGCCGTCGGTGTGCGCGCAGTCCCCGGCCGCCTGGTGCGCGGCCGCTCCGGCCATCGCCGCCCCGTGCCCCTCCGCAGCGCTGGTGTGCGCCGGCCGGGGGGCCGGCCCTGACCCCAGGCCGTGCATCGCCAGCACACCGGCCAGCACGGCGAGCACCAGCAGCAGGAGGCCGCGCCCGGCGGGGCGACGGCGCGACGGCTGCGCGGCGGAGGTCATGGGGCCCATCGTACGGTCGAGCCGGCCGCTCACCCCGCCCCCGCTCCCCTTGCCACTGCCCCCTCGCAACTCTTGCCCCTCACCCCTCACCCCTCACCCCTCACCCCTCACCCCTCACTCACTACGATCGCCGACCATGGACTGGGTCGAGCGCGCCGCGCAGTTGAGGCAGTGGACGAGAGGCGGGACGCGGGCTCCGCACAAGCCGTTGCTGCTCCTGTACGCGCTCAGCCGGTTCCAGCAGGGCGCCGACGACGAGCTGCGGTACAGCGCCGTGGAGGAGGACCTGCGAGGGCTGCTCGCCGAGTACGGCCCCGGCAACCGGACGACCCCCGCCTACCCCTTCCACCACCTGGTGACCGACGGTGTGTGGGAGGTACGCACCGAGCGCGGGCCGGGCAGCCCGGGACCCGGGGTCAGGGAGCTGCGCGCGACCGGCGCCGCCGGGCGGCTCGCGCCGGAGCTGCGGGCGGCGCTGCGGCGGGAGCCGTCCCTGCTCGGCCGGATGGCCCGGGTGCTGCTCGATCTGAACTTCCCGCCCTCCCTCCACGGCGAACTCTGCGAAGCCGTCGGCCTGGAGCCGGAGGAGGCCGAGACCGGACTCCTCTCGGTGGCGCGCAGACAGCGGGACCGGCGGATGCGGGAGATGGTCCTGACGGCGTACGAGTACCAGTGCGCCTTCTGCGGCTACGACGGCAGGATCGGCGCGGCGCCGGTCGGGCTGGAGGCCGCCCACGTGCGCTGGTGGGCGTTCGACGGACCGGACGTCGTCGAGAACGGGCTGTGCCTGTGCTCGCTGCACCACAAGCTGTTCGACAAAGGCGTGCTCGGCCTCGGCGAAAGCACGGCCGATGAGCCGGGCACGAGCTCAGGCTCAAGCTCGGGCACAGGATCAAGCACCCGCACGGACACGGACACGGGCCCGGGCTCAGGCACGGACCCACGCGCGGGATCAGGCACGGACCCACGCGCGGGATCAGGCACGAGCCACCGCATCCTCGTCTCGCAGAGCTTCGTCGGACGCAGCGCCGCCGCCCGCGAGCATGTCGTCGCGCTCGCCGGGCGTCCCCTCATAGGGCCCCAGCCCGGCGCCCGCCCCGTCGCGGCCGCCCACCGCGCCTGGCACACCCGCCAGGTCTTCCACGGCAGCCCGCGCCCCGCCGCCACGAACCAGGCCTAGGAACCCAGCGGCTTCGCCGCCGCCGACGTGGCCGTGGCCGTGGTCAGGAACCCCCGTATGTACCCCGCCACGGTGTCCAGATGGCTTTCGAGCAGGAAGTGGCCGCCCCCGGGGATCACGTGGATCTCCGCGTCCGGCAGATCCCTCGCGAAGGCGCGCGCGCCGTCCGGGCCGAAGATCTCGTCGCCCTCGCCCCAGACGGCGAGGAGGGGGACCCGGCTCTCCCGGAAGTAGGCGTGCAGCTCGGGGTAGAGCGGCCGGTTGCTGCGGTAGTCGCGGAACAGGGTGAGCTGTACGAGGTCCTGGCCGGGGCGGTTGACCTCGCGGTGGTCGGCGGCCCAGGTGTCGGGGTCGACCAGCTCGGGCCGCGCCACTCCGTGCAGGTACTGCCAGCGGATGGCGTCGAGCGAGAGGGCGGTGCGGGCGGCGGGCTCGGTCAGGGGGCCCGGGTTCTCGCCGTACGCCCAGACCGGCGCCCAGAAGTCCGGTACGAAGCCGTCCTCGTAGGCGTTGCCGCTCTGTGTGATCACCGCGGTGATCGCGTCCGGGGTGCGCAGGGCCAGCCGCCAGCCGATGGGGGCGCCGTAGTCCTGGACGTACACGGCGTAGCGGGCGATGCCGAGCTGGGCCAGGAGGGCTTCGGTGATGTCCGTCAGGGAGTCGAAGCTGTACGTGAACTCGTCCACGGGCGGGACGTCGGAGTTGCCGAAGCCGAGGTGGTCGGGGGCGATGACGTGGAACCGGTCGGCCAGCGCCGGGATGAGCTGGCGGAACATGCGCGAGCTGGACGGGAAGCCGTGCAGCAGGACGAGCGTGGGCGCGTCGGGGGCTCCCGCCTCGCGGTAGAAGACGCGGTGTCCCCGCACGGACGCGTACTGGTGGCGGACCTCAGCCATTACTAACCTCTTCGAGGCATCTTGGTGGTTACTGCCGGGCGACCAGTAGACCGCCGCTGGAGTAACCTGTCAAACGCCTTGATGAAGTTAGTGGAGGATGAGGTGAGGTCGATGCTCGACGACCAGGCCCTGATGCGGGCGCTGAACAGCACCCCCGTCGTGGACGGCCGGCCTCACGACCTGTGGCGTGACGACCACGAACTGGAGCGGTGGGCGCTGGAGCACGGCGGCATCGGCGGCGACGAGGAGCGCCGATGGCTGCGCACCGCCCGTGACGCGCTCCAGGCCGTCGAGACGGGCGCCTCGACGGAGTCCGGCCCGCACCGGCTGCGGCAGGTCCTCGCGGGCGTCCGCCGCGTCCCCGAACCCGGCCCGGCGGGCGTCGCGTGGCGCTTGGAGGTGCCGCCCGAGCGCAGGCTCGCCGTGGAACTCGTACTCGCCTGGGCGGACGTCAAGGAGCGCATGCCCGGCCGCCTGCGGCCCTGCGGGAACCCCGAGTGCCGCCTCTTCCTCCTGGACCGCAGCCGCGCCAACGCCGCGCGGTGGTGCTCGATGAAGACCTGCGGGAACCGGCTCAAGGCCCGCCGCCACCAGGCGCGGACACGAGAGAACCAGCGACCCGAGCAGGGCCGGCGACCCGAGCACGACGAGCGCCCCGAGCAGGACGAGCAGGACGAGTAGGACGGGGGACGGGCGGCAGGGGCCGGACGCGTAGGCCCCCCGGAGCGGGCGGCTCGGAGAGCCGTGAGCGCGGGGAGGGGATGGCCGCCGTCGGGCTCACGGTCCTGGCGGCGGCCATCGACGAGGACGGTGCGGCTCCCCTCCGGGCCGCCCTCGCATCTGACGTCCTCGTCGGTCCGTCCGGGACGAGCGGGAGCACGTCCCGGCCGTGCGCGGGCCGGAGGACGGGGCGCGGGTCGGTGCGGTGGGCCCGGGGTCAGGGGGCTCGGCGTGCGCGCGGACCCCCGCGGCGGGCGCGGGGCGCGGCAGCAGGCGGCCCGGGACAGGTGAACCCCGTTCACCCGGTGCCGCCTTCCCCCGCAGTACAGCTCAGTTCACCCGCCCGCGCCAGAGCGCGATTCGGCCGCGACGGGGCGGCTGTCCGGACGCCCACGCGTCACCTCCGGACATATCCCCCATGTCCCCGGCGAGTGCGGTACGGAACCAGGGGTACCCGGGTGCCACCTGTTCGCAGGACGAGGCGCTGCCAAGCGCCGGACGCAGCACTACCGGGAGCCGGAGAGCGCGGGACGAGGCGCCGCGGAGCGCCGGACAAAGCCCTGCCAGAGCCGGAAAGCGCGGGACGAGGCGCTGTTGAGCGCGGAATGGGAGCGCCATGACGGAGCGGTTCACGGCGGCGGACCTGGTTCTGTCCGCCGCGGCCGACGACGCCGAGGATCTGCCGCGGCGCCTGTGCGAGGCGCTGTGCGAGGGGTTGCCGGTCGACGGGGCCAGTCTGTCCTTCCTGACCGACACCCCCTACCGCCAGTTGCTGTGCGCCTCGAACACGCTGTCGCTCCGCCTGGAGGAGCTGCAGTTCCTCGCGGCCGAGGGGCCCTGCGTGACGGCCGTGACCAGCGGTGAGCCCGTACTGGTCAGCGACTTCAGGCGTCCGCTGCCGCGCTGGCCGCTGTTCGAGGCCGCGATGCAGAGCGAGCTGAGGCAGGTCGGAGCCGTGTACGCCTTTCCGCTCTCCTTCGACGACAAGGTGTTCGGCTCGGTGGAGCTCCTCCGGCACGAGCCGCTGGTCCTCGACGAGGGGACCGCCGAGCAGGCCGAGACGGCCGCGGACACCATCGCCAAGGTCATGCTGCCCGCCTTCTGGCAGTTGCTGGCCCACGGGGAGCTGCCCCTCTGGGAGCCCGCCGAGCAGATCGACACCCACTGGGGCACCACGCACCAGGCCACCGGCAAGCTCGCCGACCGCCTGCACATCACCCCGGAGGAGGCGCTCGCCCATCTGCGGGCCTCCGCCTTCGTGACCGGGCGCCCGCTGCCCGAGATCGCCCAAGAGGTCATCGACCCGCCCACCTAGGGCCTGTCGTTGGGATATGCCCGGCGTCGCGGGGCGGACCGCTGTACAACCCTCACGCCCCGTCGAAGGTCTCTTGATCGCCCAGCGCATCGCCCACGCGCGCGTGCGCGTCCACGGCCCCGCATGAAGCGGGCGGCGGGACGCACACGCGCGTGGGCACCCTTCGTAGCGGAACGCCCGCCTCCAGGGCTCCGCATGCCGCCGCAGGAGAGACCCCGCATGCCCCAGAAGTTCCGTATGGCCCTGGCCTGTGCCGCCACGGCCGCCCTGACCGGTTCCCTGCTCGCCGCGGGCTCCTCGCCGGCCGGCGCCGCGCCCGCGCCCGGTGAGGACCGGATACGCGCCGACTTCAACGGCGACGGCTACGGCGACCTCGCCATAGCGGCCCCGACCGCCAGGATCTCGGGGAAGTCCGGCGCCGGTTACGTCGCCGTCGTCTACGGCACCGCGCGCGGCCTCGACACCACCAAGCACACGCTGATCAGCCAGGCGACCTCCGGCATCCCGGGCACTCCCGAGAGCAGCGAGTACTTCGGTGACCGGCTGACCTCCGGCGACCTCGACGACGACGGCTACACCGACCTGGTCGTCGGCGTGCACGCCGAGCGCATCGGCAGCACCGACGACTCCGGCGCGCTCACCGTGATCTGGGGCGGCGCGAGCGGTCTCAAGAAGGCCACGGACATCACCTCGCCCCTGCCCGCCAACCGTCACGAACTGGGCTGGTCGGTGGCCACCGGGGACTTCGACGGCGACGGCAGGACCGACCTCGCCGCCGCCAACCTCGCCTCCCCCGAGCTGAACCTCTTCAAGGGCCCGATCTCGCGCACCGGGAAGGCCGTGAAGCGCACGGGCATCGACACCTACGGGGCGACCGGCATCAACACCGACCGGATCGTCGCCGGTGACGTGAACGGCGACGCCGCCACCGATCTGCTGATCATGGGCCAGGAGGAGCACGGCGAGGGCTACCGCACCCGCAGCGTCCTCTACACGGGCGGCACGACGCCGGAGCCCGCGGGCAAGGTCGCGGGCGGTTACGCCGCGACGATCGCCGACGTGGACAAGGACGGCTACGGGGACCTCGTCACCGGCAACTTCATGGAGAAGTCGACCGACGAGCCGAACGGCGGCAAGGGCGGCGCGGTCACCGTGACGTACGGCGCCGCGGCCGGTCTGAGCACCCGCACCCCGGTGCGCGTCACCCAGGCCACCTCGGGCGTGCCCGGCGCCGCCGAGAAGGGCGACGCCTTCGGCTGGAGCCTCTCCGCGGGCGACACCAACGGCGACGGGTACACCGACATCGCGGTCGGCGCGGAGTCCGAGACCGTCGGCTCCGCGGCCAAGGCGGGCTCCGTCGTCGTGCTGCGCGGCTCGGCGCGCGGTCTCACCGGCACCGGCGCCAAGGCCTTCTCGCAGAGCACCTCGGGCGTCCCCGGCACGGCCGAGCGGATGGACAACTTCGGCGGCGCCGTCCAGCTCACGGACGTGGACGGCAACGGCCGCGCCGAGCTGGTGGCCGGGGCCGCGCACGAGAACGACGGCGCCGGCGCCGTCTGGCTCTTCAAGTCCACCGCCTCGGGGATCACGGCGACGGGCTCGACGTCGTTCGGCGCCGGTGCGGTCGGCGGCCCCTCGGGCCTGTCCTACTTCGGCGACGTGCTGCAGGGCTGACCCGGCCGGCGAGGTCGGGCAGGGGGCCTGACACCACCCCCGGGACACCTGGTCGCCGTATGTCGCCGGGGGCGCGGATCGACGAGCGTGGGGCGTGCCGGAAAAGCACGTCCCCCGCTCCCCAACCGCGACGATCCGAGGCCTGCCATGAGCACCGAGACCCTGCCGCACACCACCCGCCCGTACGCCGGTCACCCGGACGCCGGGCCGTGCCCCGACGCCCCGCCGCGGAGGGCCGCCGCCTTCGGTGGTGAGGCGTCCGCCGGGTTCTGGCGGGCGCCGTTCGCCGCCGGCACGTTCCGGGAGATCGGCCACGTGCTGGTCTCGCTGCCCGTGGCGATCGCCGGGTTCGTGTTCGCCGTCACCGGGTTCGCGCTGGGGGCGGGGCTGCTCGTCACCGTGCTCGGGCTGCCCGTGCTCGCCGTGCTCCTCGCGGGGGCGCGGGGGCTCGGGGCCGCCGAGCGCGGCCGGGCGCGCAGGGCGCTCGGTCTTGCCGTCAAGGGACCCGCCGCGCTCGACCTGCCGCGGGGCCGCGGCCGGTGGGCCTGGACACGGGCGCGCCTCGCGGACACGGCGGGGTGGAAGGCGCTGCTGTTCCAGGCCGTGATGTTCCCCTGGCGGGTGGTCAGCTTCGTCCTGACGGTGACGGTCTTCGCGACCGGCTGGGCGCTCGCGCTCTTCCCCACGTACTCCTGGGTCTTCCACCGCTACGTCGGCTGGCCCGGCTACCGCGTCTACGACTTCACGTCCGGCGGTGAGCGGCACCAGTACCACATCACCTCGCCCGCCCAGATCGCGGCCGTGGCGCTCATCGGCGCCGTCGTCGTCCTCCTCACCCCGAAGCTGGTGCGCGGCCTCACGAACGTCGACCGCTCGGCGGTGCGCTCGCTGCTGGGCCGGGGCGCGGGCGGCTGAGCGTCCGGGCCGCCGGCTCGCGCCGCCCCTCGCCGCCACGGCTCAGCCCCACCCCGGCGAGCACCACCGCCATGCCGACGACGACCCGCGGCCCGATGTCCTCGCCCAGGACGAGCGCGCCGAGCGCGACGGAGACGACCGGCAGCAGATAGCCGACGGTGGCGGCGGCGGTGGGCCCCTCGTCGGCGATCAGCCGGGAGTTGAGGTGGAAGGTGACGCCCGTGCCCAGCGTGCCGAGGACGCCGACCGCGACGATCCCGGTCGGCGTCGGCGAGAAACCGCCCCCGGGGGCGGCGGGCAGGGCGAGTGTGGTGAGCCCCGTCGCGGTCAGGAGCTGCGCGGCGGAGAGCGCGAGCGGCGCGGAGTCGCGGGCGACGAGGTGGCGGGCCATGTAGGCGAAGGCGACGGCGTAGCTGACGGCGGCGGCGAGCAGGGCCAGCGCGCCCCGGCTCGCGAGCCCCGTCTGCTGCCAGGGCGCGAAGATCAGCAGCGTTCCCGCGAAGCCGAGGAGCAGTCCGGCGAGGCGGAGCGGTCCCAGGCGGCGTTCGGTGCGCAGCATCAGGCCGATGGCCAGGGACCACAGGGGCGTCGTCGCGTTCAGGACGCCCGCCACGCCCGAGTCGACGGTCTGCTCGCCGAGGCCGAAGAGGAAGAACGGCAGGGCGTTGCAGAGGAGGGCGGCCACGACGAGATGGCCCCAGACCCCGCGGTCCCGCGGCATGCGCTGCCCGGCCGAGCGGGCGAGGACGAGCAGCACGGCGGCGCCGAGCGCACACCGAATGATCGTGAGGTGCAGCGGGGCGAAGCCGCCGTCGAGGGCGAGCTTGATCCAGAGGAAGCCGGAGCCCCAGAGCAGGGCGAGGACGGCGATGCGGACGAGAGGGGCGCGGGGGCCGCTGAACATGGCTCGCCTCCGTCGGGAGCGGCGGGTGTGGGGTCCCTGGAAACGGTCCTCCGCCCCGACCCGTAAGACAAGCGAAAAGAAATGCACTCAGAATTAAGGTCTGCTACATCTGCGTCGGTCACGCCGCCGCCCCGTCCGCCCGCGCTCCCGTCGCCATACTGGTCGCATGCTCGACATGCGGCGCATGCAGATCCTGCGGGCGGTGGTCGCCAGTGGCTCGGTCACCGCGGCGGCCCGCAACCTCGGCTACACCCCCTCCGCCGTCAGCCAGCAGATGGCGGCCCTGGAGAAGGAGGCGGGCATCGCCCTCCTCGAACGGACGGGACGCGGGGTGCGCCCCACGGAGGCGGGCCGGACGCTGACCGAGTACGCGACGGCCATCGGCCGCCACGCCGCCGAGGCGGAGACGGCCCTGGCCGAGCTGCGGGCGGGGCGCACGGGCCGCGTCTCGATGCGGTACTTCGCCACCGCGGGCGCGCCCCTGGTCGCCCCGGCGCTCGCCGCGCTGCGGCGCGCCCAGCCCGGCGTACAGGTGGAGCTGAAGCTGTTCGAACCCGCCGACCCGGTGCCGGAGGTCGCGGCGCGGCGCGCCGACCTGGCGCTGGTGGTCAGGGGCCGGGACGCGGCGGCGGTGGACGGCGTCCGCTTCGTGCACCTTCTGGAGGACCACTACCGCGCGGTGCTCCCGGCCGGCCACCGCCTCGCCGCGCGCCCCGTGCTCGACCTCGCCGAGCTGGCCGAGGAGCCCTGGGTCGCGGGCGAGACGCCGGGCCCGTGCCTCGACCCGGTGCTCGACGCCTGCGCGGCGGCCGGCTTCACCCCCGACTTCGTGGTGGAGAGCGGCGACTACGCCACGGCACAGGGCCTGGTCGCCGCCGGTCTCGGCGTCACCCTGATCCCCGAACTCGGCCTCGCGGGCGGCCACCGCCCCGACGTGGTCGTACGGGAGGTCACCGGCCCGCGGCCGGTCAGGTCGATCCACGCGGCGATCCGCGGCGGCACGCCGGTGCGGCCCGCCCTACGAGGCCTCCTGGACGCCCTGCGGACGGCGACCGCCCAGGCGCTGGGCGAGGCCCCGCCGGCTCCCGGGGCCGAGCACCCGGAGGCCCCGCCCCGTGACGTCAGTCCGCCGGAGGCGCCGCGTAGCAGCGCAGGGTGACCCGCTGGCCCGGCTGCCATTCCTGCTCGACGACGTCGAGGAGCTGCCAGCCGAGGCGTTCGTAGAGCGCGGCGGCCGAGGCGTCGGAGGAGACGACGTCCAGGACCGGATGCAGCTCGCGCGCCCGCGCCTCCCTGGTCGCCCGCCCCATCAGGAGCGCCCCGATCCCGTGGCCGCGCGCGTCCGGCGCGACGAAGAGACGGCCCACCACGGCCGTCGTCCGCACATCCACGCCCGCACGCGCGCTCCACAGGCCGGGCGCCACGTCCCCCACCGCATGAGGGGCCAGCGACACGTGCCCCACGATCCGCCCGTCGAACTCGGCCGCCCAGGCTCCGAACGAGGCGGTCCCGGTGAGCCACGCGCCGGGGTCGGCGGGCCAGTTGACGGGGTATCCATCGGCCTTGTGCACCTGGGCGAGCACGTCGACGCACGCCTCCACGTCCCGCTCACCGCCCAGCTCCCGCACGCACAGGACAGGGTGGCCATCGGCCGCGTCGGCGGCACGGTCTCGTCTCATCGGAGCATCGAAGCACAGGCCCGCCGGTACCGGCACCGCTAGCCCGACCGGACCCATTTCGCCTCCCGGGCCCCTACAACTCGCCCCAGCCGGGGAAATGCCCTGAATGAGCCGCCCCGTTCCGTCCGTGCCGCGCCTCCCGGCGCGGCTTCGGGCATGGTTCAGGGTGCCGCTCGTCCTGGTCGCGGTGTTCGCCACCGCCCTGCCCATGGCCTCGGCCTCGGCGGCCGTGCCGCCGCCCGCCGCGCTCGCCGCGGAGTCCGGTGGCGAGAGCCAGCACGACGGCGCCGAGACGGCTCCGAGGCCGCCGGCCCGGCAGGGGACCCGGCTGCCGACGGTCGCGCGGCCGGGGCCGCCGCGGACCTCCGTGGCGCGCGCACTGCCGCCGCCCCGCCTCGTCCCGCGGGTTCCGGCCCGCCGCTCGGTGGTCCTGCGCTGCTGACAGGGGTGCGCGCACCCCCGTGGCCAAGACCCGCCCGGCCCGGTCCTGCCCGACCAGGCCCGACCAGACGGCCGAGCGAGGACCAGCAGAGGACCAGAAGGAACACAGTCATGCCCAGGGACCCCTACGCGGCCCTGCACGCCCTCCTGCGCGCAGAGGCCGTACGCACCACGCCCCCCGAAGCCACACGGGCCCCCGAGGGGAGACGGACGGAAGCGCCCGAAGCCCGTGCCCCGCGTGAGGACGGGCGGCGGCCGAGGAGCGGGACGCCCGCTCCCGAGATCCGCTGAGGAGAGCCCGGCGCGGCGCGCCCTGCGGGGCGCTCGCGCCGGGCCACGGACCGGAACCCGCCGTTCCATGCGTCGCCCTCACGCCGCCACAGACACGTTCGGGCGATTCCGACGCCCCGATGTGGACGTATCCGCCCGGTTCTCGGCCATGTGAGCCGCCGCTTCCGGCTTGAGTGTTCCCGGTTTGCCCTGATATCCGGCGCCATTTCCCGGGCTCGCACTCGGTCACCATGGCTGCGCCCGGAGAGCCTTGCCCGGTAGGCTTTCCGTGTGATCTTCAAGCGCATCGGAAACGGCCGGCCGTACCCCGACCACGGCCGGGAAAGCACCCGGCAGTGGGCGGACGTCGCGCCGCGCCCGGTCCGCCTCGATCAGCTCGTGACGACCAAGGGGCAGCTCGACCTCGAAACGCTGCTGGCCGAGGACTCCACGTTCTACGGCGACCTCTTCGCGCACGTCGTGAAGTGGCAGGGCGACCTCTATCTGGAGGACGGGCTGCACCGCGCGGTCCGCGCCGCGCTCCAGCAGCGCCAGGTGCTCCACGCCCGCGTACTCGAACTGGGCTGACACCCGGCCGAAGCGGCCCCCGCCCACCCGGCATTGACCCTTTCGGGTTGCACTCGCACCGGTTGGATGATCGTTTAGTAGGCATCGCCGCCGGGCCGCACTACGCTGCGGCCATGAGCATGCTGACTCCCCCCGGTATGGGCGGCGAATACCGCATCACGGGGGACAAATATCCTCGAATGCGCCGCACCGGCGGGCGCCGCAGGATCGTGCTCGCGGTCGTCGCCTCCGCCGCGGCCCTCGCCCTGGTCAGCTGGGGCACACTGCAGCTCATCCACGTCTTCTCCGGCGGCGCCAAGGCCTCGGCCGCGGGCGGTGCCGCCGACTGCGACCGCAAGGCGGAGCGGGCCGCCGCGGCGAGGAAGGCGAAGCCGCTGCCGAAGCCCGGCCAGATCAAGGTCAACATCCTCAACGCCACACCCCGCGGCGGCCTCGCCAAGAAGACCGCCGACGAGCTGAAGAAGCGCGGCTTCGCCATCGGCGAGGTCGGCAACGCCACGAAGGCCCACGACAAGAAGGTCAAGGGCATCGGGCTGCTGCTCGGCGCCCCGGCGGCGACGGACACCACTCTCCCCGTCCTCGGCACGCAGCTCCCGGGCGCCGAGCACCAGACGGACGCCCGCAAGAACGGCGAGGTCGACCTGATCATCGGCACGCGGTTCAAGGACCTCGCCAAGAAAGAGGACGCCGACAAGGCCTTGGCGGCACTCGCCAAACCCGAGCCGGCGCCCGAACCGTCGGGCAAGAACTGCTGACGGGAAAACATGCTGACGGCAGCAACCGCTGACGCGGCAGGACCGCCGGCGGCCGAGCCGCCGGCCTTTGGTCGCTACTCCGCCGTCCCGTACATGCGGTCCCCGGCGTCACCGAGGCCCGGCACGATGTAGCCCTGCTCGTTGAGCCGCTCGTCGACCGAGGCCGTCACGACCGTCACCGGCGTGCCGGCCAGCTCGCGCTCCATGACCTCGACGCCCTCGGGGGCGGCGAGCAGCACCACGGCGGTCACGTCGTCGGCGCCGCGCTTGATGAGCTCCTGGATCGCCGCGACCAGCGTGCCGCCCGTGGCAAGCATCGGGTCCAGCACGTACACCTGGCGTCCGGAGAGGTCCTCCGGCATGCGCGTCGCGTACGTGGAGGCCTCCAGGGTCTCCTCGTTGCGAATCATGCCCAAGAAGCCGACCTCGGCGGTCGGCAGCAGCCTGACCATGCCGTCGAGCATGCCGAGCCCTGCGCGCAGGATCGGCACCACCAGCGGGCGCGGGTGCGACAGCTTGACGCCCGTCGTCCGCGTCACGGGGGTGTCGATGTCGACCTGCTCGGTGCGCACATCCCTGGTGGCCTCGTACGCGAGCAGGGTGACCAGCTCGTCGGCAAGGCGCCGGAAGGTCGGGGAGTCGGTGCGCTTGTCGCGCAGCGTGGTGAGTTTGTGCGCCACCAGCGGGTGGTCGACGACGTGGATCCGCATGGCATCAACAGTAACCGGGGCCCGCCCTCGACCCGTGCCGGCATCAATTCCGCCGACCGGGGGAAGGTGGGGACGTACGACCCGAGGCGGTGTGGCGATGGCGGACAGCAAGCCCGAAGACGAGACCGATGCCGAGCGCCGCAGGCGCCGAGCCCAGTTCCTCCGTGAACGCGACGAGGCCATCGGGCTCCGCGAGCGCGTGAAGCCGCGCCGCGCCCGGGCGGCACGGATGCGTCAGCAGATGCGCATGCGCACCTTCCGCTGGTGACGGCCCCGCTCCGCGACGGCGTGTGAAGGGGCCGGGAAAAAACCCGACGCGGACACAGCGGGCCGAAGACCTCTCCTGACGGCGCTGTTTCTGCCACGATTCCGAATGGGCGGGGCTCGGCACCGCGACCCCCGCCCCCCGACCTCGCCGGGGGGACCCCAAACCGCCAACCGGCACCGCTTATGACCAGTGGGAGAGTCACGGTGTACTTCGCCGCACTGCTCGCGCGCACCGAAGACGGGTGGGAAGCGAGCGACACGGAGCTCGACGACGTGGAGACCCTGGCGGATCTGGCCGATCTGGCCCGTGAAGCCACGGCCGACCACGACGACGACACAGTGCTCGTCTTCATCGAACAGGAAGACGCGTGGTTCGGCGTCGTCCGCGTCGACGGCGAGGAGGACCCTCGTATCTACGTCTCGGACGCCGCCGCGGCCGCCCGGAGCTCGTACGGGGAGATCCTGCTCACCGACGAGGTGCTCGGCCGCGATCCGGACGCGTCCGACGACCTGGACGTCCTCGACCTGGACGGCACGGAGGACGGCGAGCCGGAGGACTCCGCCGCCGACGACGAGGACGCGGGACCCGCCGACGCCGGTGAAGCCGTGCCCGCGGGCCCGCTCGGCGACACGGAGATCCTCATGGACCTCGGCGTGCCGGAGAAGGATCTGCTCGGCCTCGAACCGGGTGACGCCCTCAACGACATCGCCGAGATCCTCGGGGCGGCGGAGGTGCTCGAAACCGTCCGCTAGGTTCCCCGTGTGAACGATCCGACCGAACACCGCACCACCGGCGGCGATCCCGTACGCGACCGCTGGCGGGCGCCCATGCGGCTCGCGCTGGCCGAGGCCGAACTGGCCGTCGGGGGCGGCGACGTCCCCGTGGGCGCCGTCGTGCTGTCCCCGGACGGCACGACGGTGCTCGCCACGGGCCACAACGAACGCGAGGCGACCGGCGACCCCACCGCGCACGCGGAGGTGCTCGCCGTCCGGCGGGCCGCCGCGAAGCTCGGCGAGTGGCGTCTCACCGGCTGCACGCTCGTCGTGACCCTGGAGCCCTGCACGATGTGCGCGGGCGCGATCGTGCAGTCCCGCGTCGACCGGGTCGTCTACGGAGCGCGGGACGACAAGGCGGGCGCGGCCGGCTCGCTGTGGGACGTCGTGCGCGACCGCAGGCTCAACCACCGCCCCGAGGTCGTCCACGGCGTGCTCGCCGATGAGGCCGCCGCGCTGCTCACCGGCTTCTTCAGGGCGTCACGCGGAACCGATTTCTGACCACGGCCCATCGTGGGCTAGAGTTCCTCTCGGTAGCGTGTCCGAGCGGCCGAAGGAGCTCGCCTCGAAAGCGAGTGTGGCGCAAGTCACCGTGGGTTCAAATCCCACCGCTACCGCTCTCGACACGAAGGGCCCGTCCGGATCGGACGGGCCCTTCGTCGTGTGTCCGCCGCCCCGCGAGGCGCAGCAAAGGGCCTGGGCCGAGGGGCCGTTGGTCCTCCAGGACCCCGCGCACAAGGTCCGGGTTAGACTCACCGCCGTCACAGGGGTCGCAGGGAGCACGGGCCGACGGAGCGCGGTAAGGGGAGGCCAGGTCGTGGCAGTGCAGTGGAAGAAGCTCGGTCTCTTCGTCGTGGTCGTCTTCGTGCTCTACGTGATCATCACCGACCCCGCCAAGGCCGCGGACTACGTGCAGATAGGCTTCGAAGGTGTCTCGAGCGCCGCTCAGAGCATCGGCGACTTCATGACGTGGGTGGCCAACGGAGGCAAGGACTGAGCGGCCACTGAGGCCGTCAGGCCCGTAGCCCCTTCCAAGGAGTGCCCGTGATCCGCCACCTGGTCCTCTTCAAGCTCAATGACGGCGTGCGGCGCGACGAGCCGCGCGTGGTCGAGGGCGTCGAGGCCTTCCGCGCGCTCGGCGAGCAGATCCCGGAACTGACGTTCTGGGAGTGCGACTGGAACATCACCGACCGCCCCATCGCCTACGACTTCGCGATCAACTCCGCGGTCGAGGACACCGACGCCCTGAAGCGGTACATCGAGCACCCGGCCCACCAGGCGGGCGTGGCGCTCTGGCGCGAGTTCGCCACCTGGGTGATCGCCGACTACGAGTTCTGAGCCGCCCTCCCCGCACCTTCCCGAACGGCCCCGCACCTCGCCGGGATGCCCCATGGCATCCCGCACCGGTGCGGGGCCGTTCCGCGGTCAACACGTGGTTATCGGGTGCTTGCACACGGTGCACATGTCTTGTGATGCTATGACCGCTTTTGACGGATGAGTTGACCGAGGTCGATCGATGTACCGACCAAGGCCGACTGGTCCTGACTGGGCTCGACCGAGAAGGGGTGGCGTTGACCGTGCCGGCCAGTACTGCGCCTGAAGCTCCGCCCGCCAGGACCACACCGAGCACCGGGAGCTCCCGAGGCGCGGACACCCGGGCCCTCACCCAGGTCCTCTTCGGCCGGCTCAAGGACCTCGAACCGGGCACCCCGGAGCACGGCCGCGTGCGCGGCGCGCTCATCGAGGCCAACCTGCCCCTCGTGCGGTACGCCGCCGCGCGCTTCCGCAGCCGCAACGAGCCGATGGAGGACGTCGTCCAGGTCGGGACCATCGGGCTGATCAACGCCATCGACCGGTTCGACCCCGAGCGCGGGGTGCAGTTCCCCACCTTCGCGATGCCCACCGTCGTCGGCGAGATCAAGCGGTACTTCCGCGACAACGTCCGCACGGTCCACGTCCCGCGCCGGCTGCACGAGCTGTGGGTGCAGGTCACGGGGGCGACCGAGGACCTCACCACGGCCTTCGGGCGCTCCCCGACGACCGCGGAGATCGCCGAGCGGCTGCGCATCACCGAGGACGAGGTGCTCGCCTGCATCGAGGCCGGACGCTCGTACCACGCGACGTCGCTGGAGGCCGCCCAGGAGGGCGACGGGCTGCCGGGGCTGCTCGACCGGCTCGGCTACGAGGACCCCGCGCTCGACGGCGTCGAACACCGCGACCTCGTACGCCATCTCCTCGTCCAGTTGCCCGAGCGCGAGCAGCGCATCCTGCTGCTGCGCTACTACAGCAATCTGACGCAGTCCCAGATCAGCGCCGAACTGGGCGTTTCCCAGATGCACGTGTCCCGGCTCCTGGCCCGGAGCTTCGCGCGGCTTCGGTCCGCAAATCGGATCGAGGCGTAACCGTATCGGGTGGAGTGCGGTCGGGGATCTTTCCGACGGCACTCTCCGACAAAAAGCCTCAGACCCCCTCTTTCCTGCACGGATGTCACCCTTGTTTGTCGACAAGTAACTACAGCGCGTTGCCGACATGTGACATTCTGCTGGAACCGCGTTTGCCGTAGCCCCACCTCCGGTATTCAGGTGGAGGCTGCGTTCCTCCGACGGGAGCGCCCACCGCGACCGTCCGCGACCTCAAGGGGGTGGCATGTCCGCAGACCAGGGCAGCTCGAAGGTGCTCACGCTCACGCTCGCCGAGAGCCCGAGCGAATCCGCGCCCGACGCGCTTCACGGCTCACCGGCCTCGGAGGCCATCGACACCCGGACCCTGTCCCGCTCCCTGTTCCTGCGGCTCGCCGCGCTCGACCAGGACAGCCCGGAGCGCGTCTACGTACGCGACACGCTCATCGAGCTCAACCTCCCGCTCGTGCGGTACGCGGCGGCGCGCTTCCGCAGCCGCAACGAACCGATGGAGGACATCGTCCAGGTCGGAACGATCGGCCTGATCAAGGCGATCGACCGTTTCGACTGCGAACGCGGCGTGGAGTTCCCGACGTTCGCGATGCCGACGGTCGTCGGGGAGATCAAGCGCTTCTTCCGGGACACCAGTTGGTCGGTGCGCGTCCCGCGCCGCCTCCAGGAGCTGCGGCTCGCGCTCACCAAGACCAGCGACGAGCTGGCCCAGCGGCTCGACCGCTCGCCGACCGTGCCCGAACTCGCCCTCGCGCTCGGGGTGTCCGAGGAGGACGTGGTCGACGGGCTCGCGGTGGGCAACGCCTACACCGCCTCCTCGCTCGACTCCCCGGCCCCCGAGGACGACGGCGGCGAGGGCTCCCTCGCGGACCGCCTGGGGTACGAGGACTCGGCCCTGGAGGGCGTGGAGTACCGCGAGTCCCTCAAGCCGCTGCTCGCCAAGCTGCCGCCGCGCGAGCGCCGGATCATCATGCTGCGCTTCTTCGCCAACATGACGCAGTCGCAGATCGGCGAGGAGGTCGGCATCTCCCAGATGCACGTCTCGCGGCTCCTCACGAGGACGCTGGCCCAGCTGCGCGACGGCCTGATCTCGGACTGACGCAGGCGTGGCCCCGGCCCGGCTTCCCGGCTCGGCCTCGGTCCGGCCGGAGGAAGCTCTGCGGCGCGCGGCGTCGGTAGCGGTGACGGTCACGTGGCCACCGGGGCGGCCGGCACCGCTCCGGGGTGGAGCCCCGGCAAGGCGGTGGGACCCCGGCAAGGCCATGGGACTCCGGCAAGGCCGTGGGCCCGGTCGGCGACGGGTGACTGCTCCCAGAGGGGCAGCTCGCTTCGGGCGGGCGGCTTGATCCCGGAGGGGCGGCTGGACCTGGGCGGGCGGTGGGGTCCCGGGGGAGGCGGTTGGCCCCCGGGCAGGCGGCTTGATCCCGGAGGGGTAGCTGGACCCCGGGGGGGGGCGGCTGACCCCCGAGCAGGCGGCTTGATCCCGGAAGGGGAGCTGGACCCGGACGGGCACTTGGTCCCGGGGGGGGGCGGTTGGCCCCCGGGCAGGCGGCTTGATCCCGGAAGGGCAGTTGGCCCCGGGGGCGGCGGCTGACCCCCGAGCAGGCGGCTTGATCCCGGAAGGGGAGCTGGACCCGGACGGGCACTTGGTCCCGGAGGGGTAGCTGGACCCGGACGGGGGCTGGTCCGGGGCAGGCGGCTTGATCCCTGCGGACAGCTTGACCGGGCGGGCCGCTTGGTCCCGGCGGCCAACTGACCCCGGAGGGACGGCTGACCACGGGCAGGCAGCCGATCCCGGACGGGCAGCTTGACCCCGGACGGAGAGCTGGCCCCGGAAGGGCAGCCGATCCCGGAAGGGCGGTCGGCCCCGGACGGGCAGCTTGACCCCAGCGGGCAGCTCGATCCCGACGGGCAGCTTGACCCTGGACGGAGAGCTGGCCCCGGACGGGCGGTCGGCCCCGGACGGCGACCGTGCCACGCGGCGCGTCGGACGTCCCGCGGAGAACGGCCGGATGGCGCCCCCGAGGGCCCCGGCCCCAAAGCCGCCGCCGGCGGTGACTCGGAGGGGAAGTCACCCGGCGGCACAAACGCCCGCCCGCAGACGTGGCCCCGGGCGGGCGGTCGAAGTGCTCCGGCGGCGCGCCCGCGCCCGGCCGGTGGCGCGGTTATCCGCGCCCCTGCCGGGGCCGGCCGTCGCCGCTGACGCGGCCGGGCCGCGTGTCCGCTACGCCAGGGCCAGCCACGCCACGCCGGCGATCACGGCGACCGCGAGGACCACGCCGAGGATGAGCCCGACCCGCGGCCCGGAAGAGGCGGCGGCCTGCTGCCGGGAACCTTGCGGAGCCTCGTCGACGAACGCCCGGAACATCTGCGTGCTGCCGGCGGGATCGGGGTTGCCCTGGTGACCCTGGGGGTTGTGTGCCATGAGGCAGGACCCTAGCGAATGCACGGCCCCGGGCCCAACCCCCGCCCGCCAGGGACTTTACGTTTCAGCCTCCAGGCCTTTGCCGAGACTTTAAGCCATTGCGCCCGTTTTAGTTTGCCTGCGGCAACCAACTGCTTCTATCGTTGCCCTAAGCAACAAAAAAGGAGGTGCCGTGGCCGCGCAGCGTCAGTACGAGGAGCTGGCCCGACAGCTCAGCGCCATCGGCGCCGTGAAGCGTGGTCTCGGACGGGGCCTGCCCCACGACTGTCCGGGCGGATCCGCGGCCGTGCTCATCCTGCTCGACCGCCACGGTGCGATGCGGATGAGCAGGCTCGCCGAGCTGCTCGCCGTCGACACGTCGGTGACCAGCCGGCACGTCGCCCATGTCGCGGAGAAGGAGTGGATCCTCCGGGACCCCGACCCCGCGGACAAGCGCTCCCGGATCCTGCGGCTCACGCCCGAGGGCAAGGCCAAGGTCGACGAGCTCTCCGAGCACTCCATCCGGACGCTCACCCACTACTTGCACGACTGGACCGACGACGAGGTCGTCCAGCTCAGCACGTTGCTCGCGCGACTGCGCGACAGCTTCGGGGACTGCCGCGCGGCTTCGGCCCGGCTCCCCCACGACGTGCAGACCCATGACGTGCGGACCACGTCAGAGACCACCCGTACACCCGCGTAAGAAAAGGAAGTCCATGGCAACAACCACACCAGCCGGTGTGCGGGGCAGCCATGCCAAGCACGGAGCACCTCACGGTCACCCCGGTGAGGTCGCTCCGATGACGCACCGGCAGATCATGGAAGCACTGTCCGGGCTGCTGCTCGGCATGTTCGTCGCGATCCTGTCGTCGACGATCGTCTCCAACGCACTGCCCGAAATCATCGGTGACCTCGGAGGCGGCCAGTCCGCCTACACCTGGGTCGTCACCGCCTCGCTGCTCGCGATGACGGCGACCACCCCCCTGTGGGGCAAGCTCTCGGACCTCTTCAGCAAGAAGGCCCTGGTCCAGATAGCCCTGATCATCTACGTCGGCGGTTCCATCGTCGCCGGTCTCTCGCAGAGCGCCGGCATGCTGATCGCCTGTCGTGTCGTCCAGGGCATCGGCGTCGGCGGTCTCTCCGCCCTGGCGCAGATCGTCATGGCCGCGATGATCTCCCCGCGTGAGCGCGGGCGCTACTCCGGCTACCTCGGCGCCACCTTCGCCGTCGCCACCGTCGGCGGCCCGCTGCTCGGCGGTGTCATCACCGACACCTCGTGGCTCGGCTGGCGCTGGTGCTTCTACGTCGGCGTGCCCTTCGCGATCATCGCGCTGATCGTGCTGCAGAAGACCCTGAAGCTCCCCGTCGTCAAGCGCGACGTGAAGGTCGACTGGGCCGGCGCCTTCTTCATCAGCGCCGCCGTCTGCCTGCTGCTCGTCTGGGTCACCTTCGCCGGCGACAAGTACGACTGGATGTCCTGGCAGACCGGCGCCATGGTCGGCGGCTCGATCGTCCTCGGACTGCTCTTCGTGCTCGTCGAGTCGAAGGCCGCCGAGCCGATCATCCCGCTGCGTCTCTTCCGCAACCGCACCATCACGCTCGCCTCGCTCGCCTCGCTCTTCGTGGGTGTCGCGATGTTCGCGGGCACGGTCTACTTCAGCCAGTACTTCCAGCTGGCGCGGGGCGAGTCCCCGACCATGTCCGGTGTGCTGACGATCCCGATGATCGGTGGTCTGTTCGTCTCCTCCACCGTGTCGGGCCAGATCATCACCAAGACCGGCAAGTGGAAGGCCTGGCTGGTCAGCGGTGGCTTCCTGGTGACGGCGGGCCTCGGTCTACTCGGCACCATCCGGTACGACACCGCGTACTGGCACATCGCGATCTTCATGGCCCTGATGGGTCTCGGCATCGGCATGATGATGCAGAACCTGGTCCTCTGCACGCAGAACCAGGTCGCCCCCGAGGACCTCGGGTCCGCCAGCTCCACCGTCACCTTCTTCCGCTCCCTGGGCGGTGCGATCGGTGTCTCGGCGCTCGGCGCGATCATGGCCACGCGGATCAGCGACTACGTCAAGGACGGCGTCAACGACCTCGGCCCGAAGGCCGCGGCCCAGTTCGGCCACGGCGGCACCGGTGGCGGCGGCATCCCGGACCTGGACAAGATCCCCGAGCCGTTCCGCACGGTGATGGAGAGCGCGTACGGGCACGGCATCGCGGACGTCTTCCTGATCGCCGCGCCGCTCGCGCTGATCGCCTTCCTGATCACCATCTTCATCAAGGAGGTCCCGCTGCGGACCTCGGGCGGCCTCGCCCAGGCCGCCGGTGAGACCACGGACGCGGCGGCTCCGGTCGCCTCGCCCACCCCGGCCGCCGCGGCCACCGCCGAGCAGCCCGTGCTCGCCTCCGTCACCTCGCGCGCCGAGGCGGGGCCCGAGGGCACGCAGCGGCTCGCCGCCGTGGCGTCCGCCGCCGAGGCGGGCTCCGGTGAGCTCCCCCCGATCACCGGCGGCGTCCCGGTCCGCGGTTACGTCCGCGGCGCCGAGAGCGCGCCCGTGCCGCAGGCCGCCGTCACGCTGATCTCCCTCGGGGGACGGCAGCTCGGCCGGTCGGTCGCGCAGGGCGACGGTTCCTACGCCGTCGACGCCCCGGGCGCCGGTTCGTACGTGCTGATCGCCTCCGCCGACGGGTTCCAGCCGCAGGCCTCGACGGTCGTCGTGGGCGAGGAAGCCCTCGCGTACGACATCCTGCTCAGCGGCACCAGCGGGCTCAGCGGTCTGGTGCGGGACGCGGACAGCAAGCTGCCCGTCTCCGGCGCCATGGTCATCGTGACCGACGTGCGCGGTGACGTCCTGGCCACCGGGCTCTCCGGCGAGCAGGGCGAGTTCACCTTCGCCGAGCTGGTGCCCGGCACCGTGACCATCGCGGTGAACGCCGCGGGTCACCGGCCGATGGCCCTGCCCGTCGAGATCGGCGGCGCCGGTGTCACCCGGGTCGAGGTCGAGCTGAACTCCGGCGCGCAGGTGCTCGGCACCGTGCGTGCGGGCGGCGCGGCGCTGAACGACGCCCGGGTCACCCTGGTGGACGCGGCGGGCAACGTCGTCGCCACCGCGACCACCGGGGCGGACGGAGCCTACGGCTTCACCGACCTGGACAGCGGTGAGTACACGGTCATCGCGACCGGTTACCCGCCGGTGGCCACCGGCCTGACGGTGACCGGCAGCGGCGTCGACGGCCACGACATCGAACTCGCCCACCCGGGCGAGTGACGGCCCCGGCCCGTGGCCGCGCCCCGAGCGGAGGCGTGGCCACGGGCCGGTCGCGGAAAAGGGCCCCCGGGCCGATGGTGGCATTCACGGCAGGGGACGGCCGGCCACCACCGGCCCGGGGGCCCTCTGCGAGGGCCGCACGGCCCCGCGGCCGCCCCGCCAGACTCGATCTTTCTTGATCTTTCTTGATCTTTTATGGCCTTCGCTGACGGAGGCCCGGCAAGGAGTGAACGGATGGGACTCAACGCTCGGATCCGGACGCGTGACGGTTGGGCCGTGCCCCACGCCGTCGTGACGGTGACCGACATGACCGGGGCGCAGGTGCTGCGGGCCGCGGCGGACGAGGAGGGACTCGTACGGGACGCCACGGCCCTGCCGGCGGGCCCGTACACCGTCATCGTCACCGCCGTCGGCTACGCGCCCATCGCCTCGACCGCGCTGGTCACCGCCAGCGGGCGGGCCGACGTGGGCAACGTCGTCCTCGCCCGGCAGGGCGGCACCGAGCTGCCGCCGCCCGGACCCTGGACGATCGACCCCGCGCACTCGACGGTCGCCGCCGTCGCGCAGCACCTCGGGATCACCAGCGTGCACGGGCGGTTCCTGGAGTTCGGCGGGCGCGTCGAGATCGCCGAGGACGTGGAGAAGTCGCGCGTCGAGGCGGTCATCCGCTCGGCCTCGATCGACACGGGCAACGCGATGCGCGACGGGCACCTGAAGTCGGCCGACTTCCTGGACGTCGAGCAGTACCCGGAGATCACCTACCGGTCCAGCGGCCTGACGCCCGCGGGCCAGGACCGCTGGACGGTCCACGGTGAGCTGGGCATGCACGGCGTCGTACGCCCCGTCGACCTGGAGCTGAGCTACCTCGGCACCGGGGCGGACCCGTGGGGCGGCACGCGCGCCGCGTTCCGCGCCACGGCGGAGCTGCGCCGCGAGGACTTCGCGATGAACTACAACCAGGTCGTCCAGGCGGGCATCTCCGCCATCGGCACGACGCTGCGGGTGGAGCTGGACATCCAGGCGGTGCAGGGCGACGCCCTCCCGCAGGTCTGACACACCGCCCGTCGCGGGGGCGGGGCGGCATCGCGCCACCCCGCCGCCTCGTCACTCCCGGGAGACCAGCGCCTCGATCCCGGCGATCATGAGGTCGAGGGCGATCGTGAAGTCCCGGTGCCACATCTCCTCGACCGTGTCCTCGCCCCGGGCCCGGATCAGCTCGTCCGCGCTCTCCAGCACCTCGTGCGCGGCCAGTTCGTGGTGGACGGTGCCGATCGCCTCGCGGTAGTACTCGTCCTGGGAGACCCCGGCCTCCGCGCACCGCGCGATGTAGTGGCCTTCAATGGTCCCGAAGCCGTACACGAACTGGAAGACCGCCGAGATCGCGCCGTTCTGCGCGTACGCGGGAAGTCCGGTGTTGCGTACGGTGTGCTGGATCGCGACGGCGAAGGCCAGCCAGTTCGGGCCGATGTTGAGATAGCGGCCGACCAGCGGCGACACCCACGCGTGGCGGATCAGCAGCCCGCGGTACTCCTCCGCGAGGGCCCGCAGCTGGTCCCGCCAGGCGTCGGGGTCCGACTGCGGTTCGGGGATGCGCATCTCGCCGCACACCGCGTCCAGGGCGAGTTCGAGCAGGTCGTCCTTGGTGTCCACGTACCAGTAGACGGACATCGCGGTGACGTTCAGCTCGGTCGCCAGCCTGCGCATGGAGAACTTCGCGAGGCCCTCGGCGTCCAGGAGCCGCACCGTGGCCCCGGTGATCCGCTCCCGGTCGAGGCCGCTCGGCTGGTCGCCCTTGCGGGTGCCGCCGCGGGAGGCCTTGCCCTGCAGCCAGACGCTCGTCCGCGCCGTGTTCTTCGTGCGGCCGGCTGCCTTGACCATGGCGCACCTTCCTGATCGCTTCTCGAACCCGGGGCGGCGGCTCCGGCTTCCGACGGTTCGGGCCCCCGCAGGGCGGCCCGGCTTCCGACAGCCCCGGAACCCGGCGCTCCGGAACCCGGCTGCCCACCCCACCAGGATGCTATGCCGCCTTCGTCCCCACGGAGTCCGCCCTCTCCGCCCTGCGCAGCAGCGCCGCGGCGAGGACACCCCCGAGGAACACCGCGGCGGCCCCCACGAGCTGGCTCGTCTCCAGGCCCGAGGAGAACGCGTCGGCGATCCGCGCCCGCTCCCCGTCGGAGTCCGCCGCGGCCATGGCCGCCGGGAAGGACGTCGCGGAGACCGCCACGAGCGAGGCGAAGCGGGAGTTGAGGACCGCGCCGAGCACGGCGACGCCGAGCCCGTTGCCGAACTCCGCGAGCGTGCCGTTGACGCCCGCGCCCACGCCCGCCTTCTCCACGGGGATGGCGCTCATGATGGCGTTGGCCATGGCCGGCATGGCGATCGCGATGCCCGCGCCCATGACGACGAGCCCGGCGAGCATGCCGTTGTAGTCGTCGCCGCCGAGCAGGGCGATCACCGCGAGCCCGGCCGCGAGGCCGCTCATGCCGGTCAGGATGGTCACGGGCGTGCCGAGCTTCGCGTGCAGCTTGGCGCCGAGGCCCGACAGGTTCAGGGCCACGATGGTCACCGCGAGCGGCGCCGTCCGCAGCCCGGCCTCCAGCGGCTCGTATCCGAGGACGAACTGCAGGTGCTGGGTGAGCAGGAACAGCGAACCGCTGAGCCCGAAGGCGACGAGGATCGCGCCCGCCACCGCCCCGACGAAGCGCTGGTTGCGGAAGAAGTGCATGTCCAGCATCGGGTACGGGATGCGCAGCTCCCAGAGCGCGAAGGCGCCGAGGACCAGCACACCGACGGCCGCCGCCACGCCGACCTGCGCCGACGTCCAGCCGTGCTCGGGGCCCGAGATGATCGCGTAGACCACGGAGGCCATGCCGATCGTGGAGAGCAGCGCGCCGAGCAGGTCGGGGCGGTCGCCCTGGGGGTTCTTCGACTCGGGCACCAGCTTGGCGACCGCGACGAGGCCGAGCAGCGCCACGGGGAGGTTGATCAGGAAGATCGAGCCCCACCAGAAGTGGTTCAGCATGAAGCCGCCGAGCAGTGGTCCGGCCGCGAAGCCGAGGGAGCTGACGGTCGACCAGACGCCGATCGCCTTCACGCGCTCGGAGTCGTCGAAGATCTGCATGACGACCGCGAGCGTCGTGGTCATCAGGAGCGCCCCGCCGACGCCCATGCCGGCGCGGGCGGCGATGAGCTGCGCCGACGTCTGCGCGAACGCCGCGACCAGCGAGCCCGCGCCGAAGAGCGCGAGGCCCGCCATGAGCATCTTCTTGCGGCCGTAGCGGTCGGCGGAGCTGCCCGCGGTGAGCAGCAGGCCGGACTGCACGAGCGAGTAGGCGTTGATCATCCACTGGATGTCCGACGTGGACGCGTCCAGCTCCTCGGTGAGGGAGGGGATGGCGACGCTGAGGACGGTGTTGTCGAGCAGCACGGTGAGCTGGGCGAGGCAGATGACGCCGAGGATCAGCCAGCGCTGCGGATGCCGGGTGGTGGTGGCCGATGTGTCGGCGGTCGTCGCCGTCATGGGTGGGCTCCTTCGGGGACCGGGGGAACGACTGCTCTACGGTGTACGAGAACTGTCCCGTACACCGTAGAGCACATCCCATACGCCGTACAAGGCGTTATCGTCGCCGCCCCCGCGCTCCCTTGCTCCCGCGCTTTCCGGGCCCGGGCGCTACTTCTTCGGCCGCGTCAGGTCATAGAAGGTCGCGTCGCCCACCGTGACCTCGGTGAACGTCGACTCCACCCAGGAGGTGACCGCGGACGACGCGCCCTCGCCGCCCATGCCGCCCCCGCCCATGCCGCCGCCCGCGACGAAGTAGTGGATCTCGCCGTCCGCCACGTACCGCTTGATCTGCCGCAGCGTCGGGGAGGGGTCGCTGCCGTTGAAGCCGCCGATCGCCATCACCGGCTCGCCGGTCGCGAGTTGGTGACTCGCCGCGTTCTGCGAGCCGACGGCCGCCGCGGCCCAGGTGAACTCCCCGGCGTCCTTCTCCAGGAGCTCCTTCGCCTTGGCGGAGACCTGGGCGCCGTCGAGCAGGCCGCCCATGCCGCCGCCCCTGCCGCCCTCGCGCGAGCCGCCGGGGAATCCGCCCTGCCGGCCCTGCCGCGCCTGCCCGTTGCCGCCGGGGCCGCCGGTCGGCGCCTGTCCCGTACCGGCGTCCTTCGAACCACCCGGACCGCCCTGGCCGCCGCCCTGGCCGCCGCCCGCCGGGGGCCGACCCATGCCCTGGCCGCCCCGGCCGGGGCCGCCGCCACCGGGTCCCGTCCGCCCCGCGGACGCCGGGCCCGCCGTCACGATGGAACCGGTGTGCGCGCTGTCCACCGTCGAGAGGGTGTACGCCACCGGGCCCGCCAGGGACGCCGCGAGGCTCACGCCCACCGTGGTGAGCGCGAGACGGCGGCCGAACCGCCCGGCGAGCAGCAGCCCCGCCGCGCCCACGAGGCCGGCGCACAGCACCGCCCAGCGCAGCCACGGCAGGTGGTCGGGGACCCGGCCGAGCAGGACGTACGCCCAGACCGCCGTGGCCGCGACCGCCGCGCCGAGCGCCGCGCACGCCCACCGCGAGGCCCGCTCCTCCCACAGGACCGTGGCGCCCATGCCGATCAGCGCCGCGAGGTAGGGCGCGAGCGCCACCGTGTAGTACTGGTGGAAGATCCCCGCCATGAAGCTGAAGACGGCCGCGGTCATCAGGAGCGCACCGCCCCACGCCACGAACGCCGCCCGCGCGGTGTCCGTGCGGCGCGCCCTGCGCGTGAGCACGAGTCCGGCCGCCAGGAGGATCAGCGCGGCGGGCAGCAGCCAGGAGATCTGGCTCCCGACCTCGGCGTCGAACATCCGGCCGATGCCGGTCTCGCCCCACTGGCCGCCACCGGGGCCGCCGCCCCCGCCGACGCTGCCGGTCTCCTCGCCGTTGATGCGGCCGAGCCCGTTGTAGCCGAAGGTCAGCTCCAGGAAGGAGTTGTTCTGGGAGCCGCCGATGTACGGGCGCGAGGACGCGGGCCACAGCTCCACGACCGCGACCCACCAGCCACCGGCCACGACCGTCGCGAGCCCGGAGAGGGCGAGCTGGCCGAAGCGCCTGCGCGGCCGTGCCGGCGCGCACACCGCGTACAGGACGGCCAGCGGCGGCAGGATCAGGAACGCCTGGAGCGTCTTCGTCAGGAAGGCGAGGCCCACCGCGACGCCCGCCCACACCAGCCACGCGGTGCGGCCGTGCTCCAGGGCGCGCAGCACGCAGTAGACGGTGACGGTCATCAGGAGGGCGAGCAGCGCGTCCGGGTTGTTGAAGCGGAACATCAGCGCGGCCACCGGAGTCAGCGCGAGCACCGCGCCCGCGATCAGACCGGCCGCCGGGCTGAACCGCCGCCGCACGGCGGCGTACAGCACGCCGACCGTCGCGACGCCCATCAGCGCCTGCGGGACGAGCACGGCCCAGGAGCCGAGCCCGAAGATCCGTACGGAGAGCGCCATCGGCCAGAGCGCGGCCGGGGGCTTGTCGACGGTGATCGCGTTGCCCGCGTCGAGCGAGCCGAAGAACAGGGCCTTCCAGCTCTGGCTGCCCGCCTGGACGGCCGCCGAGTAGAAGGAGTTGGCGTAACCGGACGCACTGAGGTCGACGAGATAGAGGGCCGCCGTGGCGAGGAGCAGGCCGAGCAGCGCGGGGCGCGCCCAGCGGGGGTCGTCGGGCCGGCCGCGCCAGAGGCGGGCGCCGACGGAGGGGGCCGTCGTCATCGTGCGTTCCTCGGGTCGTCGGCGCGGGCCGTTCCGTGCGGGGGTACGGGGGTGTCGTGCCGGTCCGGGAAGACCCACGCCCGCAGCAGCAGGAACCGCAGGACCGTCGCCGCGAGGTTCGCCGCGACGAGGACCGCCAGTTCCGTGGAGTGCGCCGGGTCGCCGGACGCCGCGCCGAGCGCCGCGAGCGAGCCGCTGGTCAGGGCCAGGCCGATCGCGAAGACGACGAGGCCCTGCGCCTGGTGGCGGACCGCGCGGTCCCCGCCGCGTACCCCGAAGGTGAGCCTCCGGTTGGCCGCGGTGTTGGCCACGGCCGACACCAGCAGGGCGAACGCGTTGGCCGCCTGCGCCTCCGTGAACGTACGGAAGCCGCTGTAGAGCAGCAGATAGAACAGCGTCGAGAGGACGCCGACCACGCAGAAGCCGACGAGCTGGCGGGCAAGGCCGCGCGGGACGCCGGTCAGCTCGCGGTCCCTCGGGTCGTCGCCGAAGGGGCGGGCCAGCCGGTCGAGCGGCAGCGCGCCGACGGCGAGCGCACGGCCCACCCGCCACACGCCCTTGAGGTCGTCCGCGGCCGTCCGCACCAGATGCACCGTGGAGTCCGGGTCGTCGACCCAGTCGACCGGCACCTCGTGGATGCGCAGCCCGGCGCGCTCGGCCAGCACCAGCATCTCGGTGTCGAAGAACCACCCGGTGTCCTCGACCAGCGGCAGCAGCACCCGCGCCACGTCGCCGCGGATCGCCTTGAACCCGCACTGCGCGTCGGAGAACCGGGCGTGCAGGGACCCCCGCAGGATGAGGTTGTAGGCCCGTGAGATGAACTCGCGCTTCGGGCCGCGCACCACCCGTGAGCTACGCGTGAGGCGCGAGCCGATCGCCAGGTCCGAGTGGCCCGAGATCAGCGGGGCGACCAGCGGGAGCAGCGCGTTGAGGTCGGTGGAGAGGTCCACGTCCATGTACGCGAGGACCGGCGCGTCGGAGGCGGACCAGACCGCCCGCAGCGCCCGGCCGCGCCCCTTCCGGTCGAGCCTGACGTGCCGCACCTCCGCCACGGAGTCCGCGAGCCCGGCGGCGACCGCCGGGGTGCGGTCCGTGGAGGCGTTGTCGGCGACCGTGATGCGGAAGGGGTAGGGGAAGGTCCGCACGAGGTGGTCGCGGAGCCGCGCGACGCACGGCCCGAGGTCCTTCTCCTCGTTGTGGACGGGGATCACGACGTCCAGGACGGGGACCTCGCGCCAGGCGGCGGGAAGGTGCTCCCGGGCCGGCAGGACGCCCCGCGTCCGGGCGGGGACGGCTCGCGTGGCCGCGGGGGCGGACGCGGCCGGTGAGGGATCGGTTCGCATGCCACCGACGGTCGCCAAGTGGTCTGTCAGGGGCGTGTGGTGAGGCTGTGGCCGTGCTGTGAGGTGGGCTCGGGAGCCTGCCTGCGGCTGGTGGCGGCGGGCAGCTCGACGGCGAAGACGGTCCGCCCCGGCACGCTCTCGACGGTCACGGCGCCGCCGTGCGCGGTCACGATGGCGCGTACGAGGGCCAGCCCGAGGCCCGTCGAACCGGCCCGCCGGGAGCGGGACGCGTCACCGCGCGCGAACCGTTCGAAGACGGAGGGCAGCAGCTCGGCGGGGATGCCGGGCCCGTCGTCCCGCACCTCAAGACGGACGCGGCCCCCGGCCGCGCGCACCCGGACGGTGACCTCCGTGCCCGGCGGGGTGTGGGTGCGGGCGTTGGCGAGGAGGTTGGCCACGGCCTGGTGCAGCCGGTCGGTGTCGACGCGGACCAGGGCGGGTTCGTCGGGGCCGGGCAGTTCGAGCCGCCAGCGGTGGCCGGGCCCGGCGGCACGGGCGTCACTGACGGCGTCGACGACCAGCGGCGCGAGGTCACCGGTCCGGTACGCCGACGGGCGCACGCCCCCGCCGCCCGTGAGCCCCGTGCCCTCCTGCCGCTCGGCGTCGAGCCGCGCGAGCAGCAGCAGGTCCTCGACGAGCCCGGTCATCCGCTCGGCCTCGGACTCGATCCGCCCGAGGGCGTGCCGGGTGTCGGGCCCGGCGGACTCCCGGCCGCGACGGGTCAGTTCGGCGTAGCCGCGGATGGAGGCGAGCGGCGTGCGCAGCTCGTGGCTGGCGTCCGCGACGAACTGCCGCACCCGCGTCTCGCTGCGCTGACGTGCGTCGAGGGCGGAGTGGACGTGGTCGAGCATGCGGTTGAGCGCGGCGCCCACCTGTCCGACCTCCGTGTGCGGATCGGCGTACGGGACCCGCTCGCGCAGGTCCACCTCGCCGCTGTGCAACGGCAGTTCGGAGACGCGGGTCGCGGTGCCGGCGATCCTGCGCAGCGGGCGGAGCGCCACGCCGACCATGGCGGCGCCCGCGAGCGAGGCGGCGGCGAGGCCCGCGGCGGTGACGCTGACCTCGACGACGATCAGCGTGCCGAGGGTGTTGGCCACCTCGGCGGTCGGCACGCCGACGACGAAGTCGCCGTTGACGCCGGTCGCGTATGTGACGCGGTACTCGCCGAGCCCCGGAACGTCGACGGTGTGCTCGTCGCCGTCCCTCGGCGCCGCGGCGAGCGCGTCGACCTGGCCGGTGTCGAGGCGCGTCGCCTCGGGCGGGTCGCCGACGCTCTCCGCCTCGGTGCTGACCAGCGCGCGCTCGATGGACCCCGCGGCCACCTCGGCGCCGATCGTGCCGATCTCCTGCGGCCCCCGCGAGACGAACTCCAGCGGGTCACGTGACGCCGGGGGCCCGTCGCCACGGCGCCCCGGCAGGGCGACGCCGTCGGGCGCCCCGGCCGGCCCGGCGGCCCGCTCGGCGACCTGCCCCAGGGCGTCGTCGAGCTGCTCGTACAGATGTGACTTCAGGGCGATGGTGGTGACGGTCCCGATCACCGCGCAGACGACGGCGATCAACGCGACGGCGGAGAGCACGAGGCGCGTCCGCAGGGTGCGCCGCCGAGGCGGTGTCCGTGCCGCTGTCCGTACCCGTGTCCGTGTGCGTTCCCGTCTCACGAAGGCACGGGCACGGCGGACTTGATCAGGTACCCGGCGCCGCGCCGCGTGTGGATCATCGGCTCCCGGCCCGCGTCGATCTTCCTGCGCAGATACGAGATGTAGAGCTCGACGACGTTGGCCTGGCCCCCGAAGTCGTAGTTCCACACCCGGTCCAGGATCTGCGCCTTGCTGAGGACGCGCCGCGGGTTGCGCATGAGGTAGCGCAGCAGCTCGAACTCGGTGGCGGTGAGGTGGATGGAGTCGCCGCCCCGCGTCACCTCGTGGCTGTCCTCGTCGAGGGTCAGGTCGCCCACGACCAGCGTGGAGTCACTGCGCTTGTCCGCGGCCCCGGCCCGCCGGATGAGCCCGCGCAGCCGCGCCACGACCTCCTCCAGGCTGAAGGGCTTGGTGACGTAGTCGTCGCCGCCCGCCGTGAGCCCGGCGATACGGTCCTCCACCGCGTCCTTCGCGGTCAGGAACAGCACGGGCACGTCCGGCAGCTCGCGGCGCAGCCGGCCGAGGAGGGAGAGGCCGTCCATGTCGGGCAGCATCATGTCGAGCACCACGGCGTCGGGCCGGAAGGAGCGCGCGGCCCGAACCGCGCCCGCCCCGTCGCCCGCGCTGCGGATCTGCCAGCCCTCGTAGCGCAGGGCCATGGACAACAGCTCGGTGAGCGACACCTCGTCGTCCACCACGAGTACGCGGACGGGGCTCCCGTCCGGCCTGAGCAGTGCGGAGTGCGCGTGCGCCTGGGGAGAGATCGTGGTCATACCCCACACCTTGGGAGCCGCCCGTGAGAGCACTCTTGCGTGAACCTGTGAATTCCCTGAGAAAGGCGGGCGGGGGCTGTGGCCCCGGGGGGCGGCATCCGCCGGTGGCGGGAAAGTCCCGCCGACACTCCGTGGGACGCGGCATGCCGCAGGGGCTTTCCCGCTCGCTCCACGGCACAGCCCTGTCTGCCGCCGGGCGGAGGAACGCTCCAGGCCCCCGCCAGGTGGCCGGGAACGCCCCACGTCAGAACAGCCCCACCTGCTCCGCGCCGCCCGCGGCCCCGCCCCCGTCACCCCCGGCGGCCGCCACCGGCACGGTCACGCCGTCCGTGACGTCCGCCTTCACCAGCTCCCACCCCACGAGCACCCGCGTATCGACCACCAGGAGTGAGTACGCACCCGCCCCGCCCGGCACCGCCAGGTGGAGGTCCGGCCCGGCGGCGGCCACGAGCCGTCCCCCGACGCTCCCGCCGACGACCAGCTCCCGCACCACTCCCGCGGTTTCGCCTCCCAGTGCCGCGAGGCCGAAGGCCGGGGCGTGGTCGACCGCGGCGAAGTCGAGGCGCTCCAGCGACTCGGCCCAGCCCTCCAGCGCCACGGCCCGCCCGTACAGCTCCTCCAACTCCCGCGCCCGCTCGCCCCACTCGGGCAGGGCGGCCCGTACCGCCCGCTTGCGCGCGTACGGCACCCGGTCCGGCACCCCCAGCGCCGCGCGCAGCAATTCCTCCGTGCGCCGGGCCGCCATCAGCGGTCCGCGCCCGAGCCAGCAGAACGCCACGGCACCCTGTTCGAGCAACCGCACGGAACCTCGTTCCTCCGCGGTGATGCCGACCTTGACCATCCCTGGCCCGAACCACGCCAGGTAGACCCGATACGTCCGCGGATCATCGGGCACCCCGTCCGCCGCCACGGAGAACGCCCGGTCCAGCCGTGCGCACTCCGGGCACCGCGCCTGCGTGGCCCGTCCCGGCACCACGGCCCGCAGCGGACAGGCGTTCCCCCGCGCCCCCACGCACCGCCGCTCACCGACGGCCCGGAACCCGACCGCCTGCCCATACGCGAGGGAACTGACCCGGCCCCCCGCCCACCGCAGCACGGGCCGCCCCTCCGGCCACCCGAGCCCCGCACAACGCCACTCCAACGCCGCACTCCTTCCACCGACCGGACGCCCCGCCCTCCGGCCCCGGACACGCAAAAGCCAGAGGCCCCGTGGATTCCTCCACGGGGCCTCTGGTCTGCTGTGCACTCGGCAGGATTCGAACCTGCAACCTTCTGATCCGTAGTCAGATGCTCTATCCGTTAAGCTACGAGTGCTTGATTTTTCTTTTGTTCTCGTCTCCGCTTCCCGGCGCTTCGGCCCGTTCCCGGCGACAGGAAGAACATTACATGACTGCCGCCGCCATGTGAAATCCATTGGGCGGACCCCTTGTGAGCTGCGGAAACACCGTCCAGCGAGCTCCGCAGGGCCCATGACGCACCGAAGCCCCGGTCCAAGAGGACCGGGGCTTCGGATCGAGCTGCGGAGGCGGAGGGATTTGAACCCTCGATGGGCTTTAAGGCCCAAACCGCATTAGCAGTGCGGCGCCATAGACCGGACTAGGCGACGCCTCCAGCTTGCACACCACCACGAGCGCGGGGGTGCGTGCAGATGATGACACAGCCAGGCGGCGTGTCACCAATCGCGGCCTCCACGGTACAAGGAGCGCGCCCCGCAGAGCAAAGCACTTCGCCCCGCCCGCAACGTCCGGTGGCGCACGGCGTTAGAGGCGGTAGAGCCATCCGTCTACGTTCCGCCGACCCCCTGGGAGCCCCCATGCTGCGCCGTCTCCTCCTCACCGCCGCCGCCTCCGCCGCCGCGCTGTCCGCCCTGCCCTCCGCCGCGCAGGCGGCCCCGGGCCCCGTGGCCCCGGCCGACCGGCTGACCATCACCGTCGCCGGCACGGAGGGCGCCGACGGCACGTACGTACTGGACTGCCACCGCACGGGCGGCACCCATCCGCAGGCGGCGAAGGCGTGTGAGCGCCTCGACGCGGTCACGGTCTACGGAAAGGACCCGTTCGCCAAGACGCCGCCCGGCGCGATGTGCACCATGCAGTACGGCGGGCCGGCCACCGCCCGTGTGACGGGCACCTGGCAGGGGCGGCCCGTCAACGCGACGTACGACCGCAGCGACGGCTGCGAGATCTCCCGCTGGAACCACCTCGTCCCCGTGCTCCCCGACACCTCCGCGCGGACGTGACCCGGCGGGCGTGCCGGCGCGTCGGCCGCCCGTCGCACGAGGGCGGCCGCCGACCCGCGTACGAGGGCGGCGGGCGCCCCGGCCGTGACCTGGAGGTACGGAAAACTCACACGTTCTGCGTGCGACCTCCCTCTCATCCGGCGTCGCGCCCGCAACCTCTCCCCGTAGACTCCCTCCCGTGACACGCCACGGGCCGAGGGGCAAGATGGCCTGAGCGGGTCGGCAAGCAGCGGTAACCAGGGAGGAAGCGTCGTCGTGAGCAGCAGGCCATCCCGAGGCGCTGCTCGCCTCGCAGCCATACTCGACGCGCTCCCGGACGCCCTGGTGCTCGTCAACGCCAACGGCACCGTGGTGAACGCCAACGCCATCGCCCTCGAGGCGTTCGAGGCGCCGGGCACGGCCCTGGTGGGGCGCGGACTGCTCGATCTGCTGCCGGAGTTCGACTCCCGGCTCATCCCCGGGTCCATGCGGCGCCCCGACACCATCGACGACCGCGGCAGGACCAAGCCCACCCGGATGACCGCGCGCCGCACGGACGGCGCCGAGTTCCCCGTCGAGGTGACCAGCTCCCCGCTGGAGGACGGCAGGGCCGCCTACGACCAGTACGGCTACACGGGCGACGAGCTGCTGATGCTCGTCGTGCGGGACCTTTCGGGCACCGTGGACACCGAGGCCGAGCTGGCGCGTTCGCAGCGGCAGACCGAGATGATCCTGCGGGCCGCGGCCGAGGGCGTCGTCGGCACGGACACCGAGGGACGCGTCGTCCTGGTCAATCCGGCCGCCGCCCAGATCCTCGGCTTCCGGGCGAGCGACCTCGGCGGGCGGGAACTGCACCCGCTGGTCCTGCACTCGCGCGCCGACGGCGAACCCTTCCCCTACGACGAGTCCCCGCTCGCCGACACGCTCCGCTCCGGGCGCAAGCACCGGGTGCGCGGGCAGGTCCTGTGGTCCAAGAGCGGCGCCAAGGTGCCCGTCGACCTCACGACGTCGCCCGTGCGGGACGGGGACCAACTGGTCGGCGCGGTGATGACGTTCACCGACCGCAGGCCCTACGACGAGCTGAACGAGAAGTACGAGGCCGCCCTCGCGCGGCACGCGGAGGAGCTCGCCGCCGCCGCCGAGGAGCGCGCCGCCGAGATCAAGGCCGCCGAGGAGCAGCGGGCCGAGGCGCTGGCCGCCGAACAGGAGCGGTACGCGGCGCTCGCCGAGCGCGAGAAGGACCGCTTCGAGGAGCTGGCCGAGCGCGAGAAGACGCGCTATGAAGCGCTCGCCGCGCGGCACGAGCAGCTGCTCGCGGTCCTCGGCTCCTCGCTGCGCGGCCCCTTGGACGAGCTGCGCAGGGAGCTGGCCGCCCTCGCCTCCGACGACGCGGGTCAGCTCTGGCCCGAGGCCAACCAGGTCCTGCACCACCTGTCCGCCGGGTACGCCCGGATGACCACGCTCGTCGACAACGTCCTCGGCTTCCAGCGCCTGGACGCGGGGGACGAGCGGCTGTCCCGTACGCCGGCCATGCTCGACGCGGTCGTCGCCGCCGGCGTGGAGGGCGCGGTCGAGCTGATCGGGCCCGGCCGCGCGCAGTTCGCGGTGCACGCGCCGCCGATCGAGGTCTCGGTCGACGCGGGGCGGCTCGCCACGGCCGTGGCGCACCTCGTCGCGGACGTGGCGGGGATCGACGCCACCGGCAACACGCGCGCGGACCTCGGCGCGGGCACGGCCGGCGGCGGTTACGCCGACTCGACCGTCGTCGTGGCCGCGGCGCAGCGGGGCGAGGTCGTCCGCATCGAGGTGCGGGGGCCGTACGCGGGTGGCGACCCGGTGCACGAGCCGATCGTGCGGGGCGTCGTGCGGGCGCACGGCGGTGTGCTCCAGACGCACGAGGCGCCGGGCATGAGCGGCAGCGCGTACGTGCTCGAAGTCCCGATCGGCGCGGGCTCCGCGGAGAGCGCTGCCCCCGGGTCGGCCCCCGCGAAGAGCGGTGCTCCGGAGGGCGGCTCCGCGAAGACGCCGGTCCCCGGGACGGGGACGCCCGGCGGCGCGGTCGCCGTGCCCGAGCAGTCCACGGGCGGCGGGCGTCGGCGGGCCCGGCGTCCCTCCGTGGACTCCTTCCTGGAGAGCGGTGTCCCGGAGGCGGCTCCCGGTGGTCCCGAGGCCGGGGCGCCCGCCGCGCCGACCGGCACGGGGCGGCGCAGGGGGCGGCGTGCCGCGGAGGCCGCTCCGGACACGCTCGGCGGTTCGGTGACGACCGCTCCGGGCGTCGGCCCGGCCGGAATCGGCGCGCAGGCGCAGTCCCCTGAGACGTCCGGCGGGGCCGCCGGGGTGATGGGTGGCGCTTCGGGCGGGACCGGGCGGCGGCGCGGGCGGCCGAGTGCCGCCGAGGGGACGCAGGGCCCGGTGGAGGCCGCGGAGGCCTCGGGGGCCCCTGGTTCAGCCGGGTCCGTCGGGTCCGTGGTGACCGCGGCCGAGCATGCCGCCGGGTCCGCCGCGCTGGGGCAGACGGTGCCGCCGCAGGGCGTGCCCGTGCCCGCGGGCGGTACGGGGCGTCGCGCGCGGCGGGGCGGCGAGCAGCACGCGCTGCCCGCGCTCGCCTCCGGCCCCTCGGAGGCGTCCGGCGCCCCCGGCAACGAAATCGCCTCGGTGGAGGCCGGGCACGGCGATGCCGCGCGTCCCACGGGACGTCGGGCGCGGCGTGCGCTGGCCGCCGCCAAGGAGCGTGCCGCGGCCGAGGAGGCGAACAGCGGGCGCGTCTTCGCCCTGCCGCCCGCCACGGCCGACCGCGCGCCGGGCCAGGAGCTCGGCGGCCAGGAGCTGAGCGGGCCGGGAGACGCGGGCGTCGGCGGGCCCGGAGCCCCTCGGCCTGGCGTGGGCCATGCCGTGGTGAACCAAGGCGCTGTCGCCGTGAGCCAGGGCGCTCTCCAGCCGGGCACGGGACCGCAGGGCACAGGACCGCAGGGCACGGGACCGCAGCGCACCGGACCGCAGGGCACCGGACCGCAGGGCACCGGCACACCAGGCGCCGGCGTCCAGGGTGCCGGTACACCGGGCGGCGCCGACCGGCGGGGCGTCGGCCCTAGCGGTGCGCCCGCGGGCGCTCCCGGCCACGCCGTGCTGAATCAGGCGGCGGCCGGCCGTGCCGCGGTCGGCGAGGCTCCGCTGCCCGGCGGGTTCACGGTCCCCGTGACGCCGGGCGCCCCGGGGTATCCGGGCGTGCCGGGTGACGGCACCGGACAGCACGCCGCGGCGGCGCACGCCCCCGGCGACGACCACACCCCGCCGCAGCCGCACCCCGCGCAGGCTCCCACGGGGCGCCGCCGCTCCCGGCAGGCGCCTCCGGCTCAGGGGATGGTCCCGGGGGCGGCTCAGGGCGGCGCCCCGGGCAGCGCTCCGGGTGGAGTGGTTCCTCCGCGGCAGGCGAATGCCCGGCCCGTGGCGGCCCCCGGCGGCCCGGCCGGCCCTGCGGCCCCGGGCAATCCCGCGGCCACGAGCGGCCCTTCGGCACCGTCGGCCCCCGGCGCCCCGCAGACCACCTCTGCCCCGAGCGTCCCGGCAGCCCCGGGCACCCCGCAGGGCCCAGGAGCCCCGCAGGCCCCAGGAACCCCGCAGGCCCCGGGCGTCCCGCCAGCCGCAGCCGTCCCCGGCCCGCTCCCGGAGCCGCAGCAGCCGCCGCAGCCGCAGCCGTGGCCCGAAGGCGGCACCCCGGCGGCCGGTGTTCCGGCGCAGGGCGACCCGCACTCCACGGGCACACCGGCGCAGGGCGTTCCGGCGTCCGGCAGCGCCCAGCTCCCGCCGGAGCGCGGCGCCCAGGCGCGCGCCGCCCAGCCGCTGCCCGCGGAGGCCGCGCCGGTCGACCCCGACTCGACGCAGGGGCGCGCGTTCAGCGTGCGCACGCTCGGGCAGGGCGTGCCGTTCGGCCAGCGGATCACCGAGCAGCAGCGCGGGCCGCAGGACGAGGCGGCGCCCGCCCAGGAGCGCCGCTCGACACAGGGCCCGCGTGTCCCGCAGGCTCCGCTGCCCCCCGAGGCGGCCCCCGCGCCGCCGCAGGCTCCGAGTGGTTCGGGGCGTCGCCGCAGGCTGGGCACGCCTCCGGACCCGGCGGCCGAGGAGCGCGCCGAGGCTTCGGCGCGCCCGCACCCGCAGGCCCACGCCTCCGGCCCCGGGCTGCCCCAGTCCCGTATCGCCGCCGTGACGGAGGGCGCCGGACGTTCGTACGCGATCGGCGCTCCCGACGAGGACGCCGACGAGGGGCCTGAGCCGCTGGACGGCCCCGGTGGCGCGGTCGAGATCTCCAACCGGCCCCAGCCGCAGCCGATGGACGACGAGCTGCCGCCCGAGCCGCTGGACAACCCGCGCCGCCTCCTGGTGTGGCCCGCGCCCGACGTGACCACCCAGCAGGCGCTCAGCGACCGGGGCTACCGTCCCGTGATCGTGCACTCGCGCGAGGAGGTCGACGCGCAGATCGCGGCGTTCCCCGCGGCCCTGTTCGTGGACCCGCTGACCGGCCCGATCACGCGGACGGCGCTCCAGTCGCTGCGCCAGGCCGCGGTCGCGGCCGAGGTGCCGGTGCTCGTGACGGCGGGTCTCGGCCAGGCGACGCGGGAGGCGGCGTACGGCGCCGACCCCGCCGTCCTCCTGAAGGCGCTCGCGCCGCGCGACAGCGAGCAGCATCCGCCGCGGGTCCTGCTCATCGAGGAACATGAGGAGATCGCGCTCGCCCTGACCGCCACGCTGGAGCGGCGCGGCATGCAGGTGGCGCGGGCCCAGAGCGACGCGGACGCGGTCACGCTGGCGGCCCAGATGCGGCCGAACCTCGTGGTGATGGACCTGCACCAGGTGCGCCGCCGCAGGGCGGGGATCATCGACTGGCTGCGGGCGAACGGGCGGCTGAACCGCACGCCGCTGGTCGTCTACACCGCCGCCGTCGACGAGACGGAGCTGCCGCGGCTCGCCGCCGGTGAGACGGTGCTCTTCCTCGCGGAGCGTTCGACGAGCTCCGAGGTGCAGGACCGCATCGTGGACCTGCTGGCGAAGATCGGCACGAACTGAGCCACCGGTCCGGGAGCCGCCGGGCTCCCGGACCGCGCGGTCTGGGTCAGGTGGCCATCCGCCGTGCGGCCCGCGCGCCCCGTGGGGTCACAGCCGCGTGACGTCCAGGTCCCCGTCGGCGTACTGCCGGCGCAGTACCTTCTTGTCGAACTTGCCGACGCTGGTCTTGGGGACGGCGGGGATGATGGCCCAGCGCTCGGGGAGCTGCCACTTGGCGACGCTGCCGGCGAGGAAGTCCCGCAGCGCGGCGTAGTCGGCGGTGGCGTCCTCCTTCAGGACGACCGTGGCGAGCGGGCGTTCCCCCCACCGGTCGTCGGGGACGGCCACCACGGCGGCCTCCGCGACGTCGGGGTGGGCCATCAGGGCGTTCTCCAGCTCGACCGAGGAGATCCACTCGCCGCCCGACTTGATGACGTCCTTCGCGCGGTCGGTGAGGGTGAGGAAGCCGTCGGGGCTGATCACGCCGACGTCACCGGTCTTCAGCCAGCCGTCCTCGCTGAACTTGTCGGCCGGCCGGTGGTTCTCGCCGCCCGCGCCGCCGTAGTAGGAGCCCGCGATCCAGGGACCGCGCACCTCCAGCTCACCGGCCGACTCGCCGTCCCAGGGGAGGTGTTCGCCGCCGGGACCGACCAGGCGGGCCTCGACGGAGGCGGGGAAGCGGCCCTGGGTGAGCCGGTAGCCGAACTCCTCGTCGGTGCCGACGGCGTGGGCCGGCGGCCGGGCGATCGTGCCGAGCGGTGACGTCTCCGTCATGCCCCAGGCGTGGCAGACCCGCATGCCGAGGCGGTCGAAGGCCTCCATCAGGGACGCCGGGCAGGCCGAGCCGCCGATGGTGACCTGGCCGAGGGAGCTGACGTCGCGCGGCTTCGCGGTCAGCTCGGCGAGCAGGCCCTGCCAGATGGTGGGGACGGCCGCCGCGTGGGTGGGCCGCACGGTCTCGATCATCTCGGCCAGCGGGGCGGGCTGCAGGAAGCGGTCGGGCATCAGCATGTTGACGCCGGTCATCAGGGTGGCGTGCGGCAGGCCCCAGGCGTTCACGTGGAACTGCGGGACCACGACCAGGGAGGTGTCCGCGTCGGAGAGGCCCATCGACTGGGCCATGTTGACCTGCATGGAGTGCAGGTAGATGGAGCGGTGGGAGTACACGACGCCCTTGGGGTCGCCGGTGGTGCCGGAGGTGTAGCACATGGCGGCGGCGGAGCGCTCGTCCAGCTCGGGCCAGTCGTAGGCGGTGGGCTTGCCGGCGAGCAGTTCCTCGTACTCGTGGACCCGCACGTGCGCGTCCGCGAGGAGGGAGCGGTCGCCGGGCCCGGAGACCACGATGTGCTCGACGCCGGGCATCCGGGGGAGCAGCGGCGCAAGGAGGCCGAGGAGGGAGCCGTTGACGATGATGACGCGGTCCGCGGCGTGGGCGACGATCCAGGTGAGCTGGTCGGCGGGCAGCCGCAGGTTCAGGGTGTGCAGGACGGCGCCCATGCAGGGCACCGCGTAGTAGGCCTCGACGTGCTCGGCGTTGTTCCACATGAAAGTGGCCACACACTCGTCGCCGGTGACGCCGAGGTCGTCGCGCAGGGCGTGGGCGAGCTGGGCCGTGCGTTCGCCGATCTCGCGGAAGCTGCGGCGCTGCGGGGCGCCGTCGCCGGTCCAGGTGATGACCTGGGACGTCCCGTGCACGGTCGAACCGTGACGAAGGATGCGGGTGACGGTCAGCGGTACGTCCTGCATCGTGCTCAGCACGGCGTCCTCCTGGGGCGACATCGCCTACGCGGCAGTAGGGGCTGGGCCGATTCTGCGCGCATACCGCTCGGTATGTCACTAGGCCAGGGGATGATCGATCATCGGATCGGGCCGGGGGCGTCCGGAGCGGGGCCGCGGGGCGGGACGTGGGCCGGGACGTGGGCCGGGCGGAAGGACCGGTTCAGCGGACCGGCGTGAGTTCCGGGTCGTCGCGGAGCTTGCCGAGGGCGCGCGACACCGCGCTCTTCACCGTGCCGATGGAGACGCCGAGCACCTCGGCGGTCTGGGCCTCGCTCAGATCCTCGTAATACCTCAGTACGACCATCGCCCGCTGCCGCGTCGGCAGCTTCGTGATCGCGCGCCACATCGCGTCGCGGAGCACCTGCTGCTCGGCCGGGTCCCCGGCGGGCGCCGCGTCGGGCTCCGGAAGCTCGTCGCAGGCGAACTCGTCGACCTTGCGCTTGCGCCACTGCGACGTGCGCGTGTTCAGCAGGGCGCGGCGCACATAGCCGTCGAGCGCGCGGTGGTCCTCGATCCGGTCCCACGCCACATACGTCTTGGTCAGCGCCGTCTGCAGCAGGTCCTCGGCATCGCTCGGGTTCGCGGTGAGCGAGCGGGCGGTGCGCAGCAGCACGGGCTGGCGTGCCCGTACATAGGACGCGAACGACGGGTAGGTGAAGGGCCCGCCGGCCCGTGCCGGACCCGTGCCCCGCGTCGCGGCCTTCGATGCGCTGGTGCACACGGACACCATGGATGCGGTCATGGCTCCACGCTAGAAGCGCCCCCTACTCAGCGGATCGGCCCCAGGTCCCGAAGCGGTGTCCGCCTCAGGTTGTACGAGGGGTGCCTGCCCCACCTCCTACAGGTGGAGGAGGCGGAGCAGACCCCTTGGGGGTTCGTCCCGGAGAGCCGCCCCGGCGCACGGGCGCGGGAACAGGCGCGAGCGGCTAGAAGCGCGCCACGGGGGCGTGCATCAGGTTGCGGTCGATCACCAGCGTGCGTCCGCCGTGCCGCTCCTTGACGTTCCCCGCGTACTGGTGGATGCGGCGCGCGGGCCGCCACGCGCTGTCCCCGAGCGCCGGCTCCCCGTACAGGCGCGGCGCGGTGCGCCAGCGCGCGAACCACATCACCGAGGGGAGGTCCTTCTCGCCCGCGCGCCGGGCCACGTCCATGTGCCGCACGCCGGAGTCGGCGCTGCTGTAGAAGCCGGGCACGTAGCCACTGGCGCGCACCGTGCGGTTCCAGGACTGGATGAAGGCGAGCGTGGTGCGGGCGCACGCCGCCTTCTTGTACGCGTACGCCTCCATGTCCAGGTAGAGCGGGCTGCCCGCCCGCATGCCGTAGGCCTTGGCACGGGTGACCGCGTCGCGGCCCTCCTTCTTCCCCTGGCTCGTCGGGTACCGGCCGATGGGCACCCCCTTCTTGTTCTTCGCGCCGACGCAGGGCGACTGCGAGCCCACGTACACCGGCAGGATCCGCCAGCCGTCGGCACGCACCGTGTTCATCCAGCTCCGGCTCAGGTTCGGCTGGTTCTTGCAGGCCCGTCCCCGGCCCGCGTAATAGACCCCGATGGCGCGGTACTTGGAGCTCTTCCAGCGCCGCATGGTGTCGGCGGTCGGGGCGACGCAGGTGTCGAACGCGTAGCCGCGGAAGACGGACACGGGCGCGGCGGCGCCGGACTCCGGCTCCGGAGCGTCGCCGCGGGCGGGGGCGGCCGTCGCGCCCGGCGGGGAGGTGGTCATGTCGAGGGAGAGTGCGGCCAGGACCAGGACAAGTCCAATGATCATTTTTCGGAGACGCATACGCCGAGTGAACGGCGCGGGCCCTGCCGCGGCCCGAGGACACGCGCGCGTTCAGCCGTCCGACCCCAATATCAGCCCCGATGTGGGGACACCCGTGCCCGCCGTGACCAGCGTGCGCGCGGCACCTTGAATCTGGTTCACGGATGTGCCGCGCACCTGCCGGACAGCCTCGGCGATGCCGTTCATCCCGTGCAGGTACGCCTCGCCGAGCTGCCCGCCGTGGGTGTTGATCGGCAGCCGCTCCTCGGCGACGAACCCCGCCGCCTCCCCCCGGCCGCAGAACCCGAACTCCTCCAGCTGCGTCAGCACGAACGGCGTGAAGTGGTCGTAGAGGATGCCGACGTCGATATCGGCCGGGCCGAGCCCCGACGTGCGCCACAGCTGGTCCGCCACGACGCCCATCTCCGGCAGCCCGGTCAGGTCGTCGCGGGAGAAGCCGGTCATCTGCTCCTGCGCCCGGCCCGCGCCCTGGGCAGCCGCCGTGATCACGGCAGGGGGGTGCGGCAGGTCGCGGGCCCGCTCGACACTGGTCACGACGACCGCCTGGCCGCCGTCCGTCTCCTGGCAGCAGTCGAGGAGCCGCAGCGGTTCGACGATCCAGCGGGAGGCGGCGTGGTCGGCAAGGGTGATCGGCTTGCCGTGGAAGTACGCCGCCGGGTTCGTCGCCGCGTACTTCCGGTCCGTCACCGCCACGGGGCCGAAGGCGTCCGGCGTGAGCCCGTACGCGTGGAGGTAGCGCTGGGCGGCCATCGCGACCCAGGAGGCGGGGGTCAGCAGGCCGAACGGCAGCATCCAGCCGAGTGCGACGCCCTCCGCCGAGGGTTCGCGCCGCTGCACCCCGGAGCCGAACCGCCGCCCCGAGCGCTCGTTGAACGCCCGGTAGCAGACCACGACTTCGGCCACGCCCGTCGCCACCGCGAGCGCCGCCTGCTGCACGGTGGCGCAGGCCGCGCCGCCGCCGTAGTGGACGCGGGAGAAGAAGGACAGTTCGCCGACGCCCGCCGCCTGGGCCACCGTGATCTCCGGGCTCGTGTCCATGGTGAAGGTGACCATGCCGTCGACGTCGGCGGGGGCGAGCCCCGCGTCGTCGAGCGCCGCCCGCACCGCCTCCACCGCGAGCTTCAGCTCACTGCGCCCGGAGTCCTTGGAGAACTCCGTCGCCCCGATGCCGGCGATCGCCGCCCTGCCGCCGAGGCTGTCGCGCGTACGGACGCTCATGCGGCGCCTCCCGCCGGGACGGTCACGGTCACGGTTCCGGTGACGTGCCTGCCGACGCCGTTGGCCCCGACGACGCCGACCGTGGCGGTGTCCCCCTCGGGCGTCGCCTCGACCCGCTCAACGGTGCCGGTCAGGACCATGGTGTCGCCCGGGTGGTTGGGCGCGCCGAGCCGTATCGCCACCTTGCGCAGGATCGCCGTGGGGCCGAAGTGGTCGGTGATGTAGCGGCCGACGAGGCCGTTGGTCGTCAGGATGTTCATGAAGATGTCGGGCGAGCCCTTCGCCCGCGCCAGCTCCGCGTCGTGGTGCACGTCCTGGTAGTCGCGGGAGGCGATGGCCCCGGCGACGATCAGGGTGCGGGTGATCGGCACCTCAAGGGGCGGCAGCTCCTCACCTGGCCTCATGGGGTCCTCCGTCCGCCGAGGCCCGGAACACGGGCAGTTCGAGTTCCTCGTCCACCCGCTGGAACTCCAACCGCACCGGCATCCCGATGCGCACCTCGTCGCAGGGCACCCCGACGACGTTGCTGACGATCCGCACGCCCTCGGCCAGCTCGACGAGGCCCACGGCGTAGGGGGGATCGAAGGCGGGGAAGGGCGGATGGTGCATCACGACGTACGAGTGGACCGTGCCCTCGCCGCTCGCCTCGACGGTGTCCCACTCGGCGGAGCCGCACGCGTTGCACCCCGGCAGCCAGGGGAAACGCGGGGCGCCGCAGCCGCAGCAGCGCTGGATCAGCAGCCGGTGGGCGGCGACCCCCTCCCAGAACCCCGCGTTGTCGCGGTTGACCACCGGCCGGGGACGCCTGGCCACGGGCTCGCGGCGCGCGGCGGGGGCGTACTTGAGGATGCGGAAGCGGTGCGTTCCCGCGAGTGCGCCGTCCGCCCTGACATCCATCCGCGTGGTGACGAAGTGGCCCGTGCCGAGCCTGGTCGTCTTGCGCTCGGACACCGACTCGATCACCGCGTCGAAGGTGATCAGGTCGCCGGGCCGCAGCGCCCGTACGTACTCCTGCTCGCAGTCGGTGGCGACGACCGAGGTGTAGCCCGCCCCGTCGAGCAGGGCGAACAGCGCGTCGTACGCGTCCGAACGCCCCTTGTGCCCCTCATGCCCCTCCTGCCCCTCCTGCCCCTCGTGCTCCTCATGCCCCTCGCACCCCTCGCGCCCCTCGTGTCCGGAGAATCCCTCGTGTCCGGAGAGCCCGCCCATCGTCCACGCCTGGAGCATCGTCGGCGGCGCCACCTGGTCCGGGCCCGCGTACGCCGGGTTGGCGTCGCCCATGGCCTCGCACCAGTGCCTGATCATCGGCCCGTTGACCGGGTCCTTGCCGCGCCCCGCCACCGCGGCGGCCCGCCCCTCGAACGCCTTCAGCTCCACGTACGGAATCTCCTCGGCCCCCGCGTCCGCGCCCCCCGCGCCCTCCGCCACCCGCTCCGCGCCGCCCACGCATCCCCCTCCGAGTCCCGCCGCTCACCGAGTACCGCGCGGCTCCGGCTTCCGTCCCTCCGCCGGTTTCTGACTGTCCGTCAGCTCTTATGCCGGTGTCAAGACGTCGTGGCCGCCGGCGCCTCCCGCCCCCCCCTGCCGCACACAACTGTGCGGCGACGCCGAGGCGCCGCCGCACAGGACCCTTGTCCCATCACCCCTGAATGCCGGTCTCACCGGCCCCGCGGAGCCGTCCCGAGCGGCTCCGTGGGGGCCCGGTTCACCAGAGCTCGGCGAAGTTGACGGTGACGTTGTCGTTCGTCTGGTAGATCGGGGTCCATGCCGAGCCGTCCACCTGGGCGGTGTTGTTCTGGTTCGAGGCGCCGTTGCCGACGGCCTGCTGCTGCGTGGTGGACGAGTTGCCGTGGTTGCTGCCCGCGACGCCGCTGCCGACGACGGTCGCCACACCGGCGTTGGACCCGTTGCCCGCGATGGCGCCGTTGTCGGCCGTCGCGACGCCCGTGAAGAGGGCGGCGGCCAGGGGAAGGGCCGCTGCGGCGGCGATGACGCGGGCGGTACGGATGCTTGCCATGTCTTGATCCTCCGGAACAGGCGGTGCGCACCGGCGAGACCGGTGGCACCGGGAAGTACGGCTTGGCCGAAGCGGTCAACCGACCGCTTCGAGGTGCTGCGCGGCGGCCGGCCGACCGCCTGGAACTGCTGCTGCACGACGTCGCGGCATCAGAGTTGCCCACCGCGTCGCGGCGGACCACCCCGGAATCATGGAATCCCCCGCACGCGTGATGGCTTGTCGATAAACGCCGAATGCGCCCTTCGGGGCGCGAACCTGGCCCGAAACCCCCGCTCACGCGCGGGCGTCATGCACCCCTGCGCCGGGTGCCCCAAGGGGTGAAGCGTTACCGCACCCCTGCGGCGGAGGGGCCTGATATGGCGCGTGGCGTGCGCTCTCACGGACCACCCGGCCTGCGCCCTCTTCCCTTCTTCGAACATATGTACGAAACTCATTCCATGGCCCTCACCGACCGCCATGCCGCCGCCCTCGCGCTCGCGCACGCCCTGTCGGCCGCCGAGCGCGGGCTCGCGGTGATCCCGCTCTCCCGCACGAAACTGCCGGCGGTGCGCTCGCCGCACGTCCCGCACCGGGCCACCGCCCCTGACCGGGCCCCCGCCCCGGACCGGTCCGAGCGCATGGCCGGGCCCGCACCCGACGCCGTGCCCGGCTCCCGCCCCTGTCACGGGGAATGCGGCCGTCCGGGACACGGGGTGTACGACGCGACGACCGACCCGCAGCGCATCCGCGAGCTCTTCGCCGCCGCCCCCAAGGCCACCGGGTACGGCATCGCCTGCGGGCTGCCCCCGCACCATCTGATCGGCGTCGACCTGGACACCAAGTCCGGCACCGACGCCTCCGCCGCCCTGCGGGAACTCGCGCTGCGGCACCTCTTCACCATCCCCGAGACCGTCGTCGTCACCACGCCGAGCGGCGGCCGCCACATCTGGCTGGCCGGGCCGCCGGGCACCGTGGTGCCCAACTCGGCGGGGCGGCTGGCCCCCGGCATCGACGTCCGGGGCGCCGGCGGCTACCTCGTGGGCCCCGGCTCCCACACCGAACACGGCGTCTACGGCACCGTCCCCGGCACGGCCCACCTGGCGCCCGCGCCCTGCCCGCCGGCCCTGCTGCGCCTGCTCACCCCGCCGCCGCGCCCACCGCACCCCGCGCAGCCGCGCGCGAACGGGACCGGCGGCGCGCGGCAGGGCCTGGGGCTCGTCCAGTTCGTCCTCTCGGCGCACGAGGGCCAGCGCAACACCCGCCTCTTCTGGGCCGCGTGCCGCGCCTACGAGAACGGCATCGGCGAGACCCTGGCGCCCCGCCTGGTGGCCGCCGCCCTCCGCGTGGGCCTCACGGAACGTGAGGCCCACGCGACGATCGCGTCGGCGGCACGGTTGACGGGGGAGGCGTAGCGGTGACGGGGCGGGGTTGCGGCGGGGGCCGGGGCGCTGCGGCGGGGGAGCCGGTAGGCGAGCCTCCGCGACGGGGGACGGTGCGAGCCCCCGGGGGAGGTCGATGGGAGGCCGGTGGGAGACCTGCGGGAGGCCGGGCGGGAAGCCGGTGCGAGCCCAGGAGAGCAGGCCGGTGGGAGACCGGCGGGGAGCCGGTGCGAGCCCGGAAGGGGCGGCCGATGGGAGTTCAGCAGGAGACCGAGCGGGAAGCCAGTGCTGGCCGGGGAGGAGAGACCGGCGGGAAGCCGATGGGAGGCCGGTGCGAGCCCACGAGAGCAGGCCGGCGGGAGACCGGCGGGGTGCCGGTGCGAGCCCAAGGGGAGGCCGGCGGGAAGCCGACAGGAACCCGGACCGAGAAGCCGACAGGAACCCGGACCGAGAAGGCGACGAATAAAGGAAGCATAAGGTTCCAGTTACCTTTCTCTCCCCTCCTCGCCCCTCCTCACGACAGGGACGGCCACGGCCCGATGTCATGATCTTTTCGATCATGTCACCACCGGCCCTGACCAGGCCAGGCGGTGATCAACGCTTCACGAGGAGGGGAACTTCGTGACCACTTCCGCCCTGACCAAGGCACCGTCCGCACGCGTCGCCGGCCTGACCGCCGCCGCGCTGCTCGCCTGCACCGTCCCGGCCCTCGCGGCCACGGACGCCACCGCCGCGGACACGAACACGGCGGACACGCTCGCCGTCGAGAAGGCCACCGGCACCGACAGCCTCGCCGTCCCGCGCACCCGCGCCGATGGCACGCTGATCGCCGAAGCGGGGGGATCGCGGGTGGAACTCCCCGCGATGGGCTCCGGCGCGTTCACGGTGACCGACTCGACCGGCAAGCGGCTCCGCGTGGGCCTGCCCGGCTCCTCGGCGGCGACCGCGCGGGTCACGCCGAACGGCACCGTCGTCTACTCCCGGCCCGCCGACTCCGTGGACGTCGCCGCCCAGGTGGGCGAGGACGGCAGCGCGAGCGCCCTCATCACGATGAAGGACGCGGCGGCGCCGAAGGAGTACCGCTTCGCGCTCGACCTGCCGAGCGGCGCGCGGGCCCTCCTGGACGAGGACGGCGGCGTCCTGGTGCTCGACGGCTCGGGCGAACTGGTCGGCACCTTCCAGGCGCCGTGGGCCAAGGACGCCACCGGCAAGCCGGTCCCCACGTCGTACCGGATCGAAGGCGGCGAACTCGTCCAGAGCGTCCACACCGACGCGTCGACCGCCTACCCCGTCGTCGCCGACCCCAAGTGGTGGGACAAGACCAAGGAGATCACGGGCGGGATGGTCAGCGACACCTGGAACTCCATGAAGTGCGGCGGCGCCCTGGCCGCGGCCTTCCACCCGGGCACCGCGAGCTACAAGGCGATCAAGGCCGCGGGCGGCGTCAAGAAGCTGCTCGCCGTCCTCTCGGGCGTCAACTCCAAGCGGGGCGCGGCCTCCGCCCTCGGCAGCGGCTTCACCACGCTGTTCGGCGTGAAGAGCATCAAGAAGGCCTGCTTCGACGACCTGAAGTAGCCGGGCGGTCACCGCGCCCACACGGGTGAACGGCACGCTCCGTTCACCCGTTTGCCCTAACGGTCCCGATGGCCCCGTGGCCCCGGCACAGCGGCTCAGCCGCACTTCGGAGCGGCCTCCCGCACCCGCCGGAGTTGCGGGGCCATCGGGCGTCACGCGCCATGGGGTGCAGGACCCCGTCCGTGGGTCATGCAAGGAGGAACCATGCAGCGCACGACTATCGGTGCTCTCCTGACCGCCGTTCTCCTCGCGGGGCCCGCCGCGGCCACCGCGGAAGCGCAGACGCCGGCCGTGGCCGAGACAGCCGCCGTGCAGGCCGCCGTGCCGCAGGCGCAGGGCGACGACAAGGACGATGACGACAGCGGCGGCGGCTGGGGCCTCTGGGGCCTGGCGGGTCTCCTGGGTCTGCTCGGCCTCATGCCGCGCCGGAACAAGACGCGTGACACGGGCCACCGCGGCACGGGCGGCGCACACACCACCGACCGCCTCTGACCCGAACGCCCGCCCCCTGCCCCACCGGCCCCCGACCGAACGCCTTGGCCGGGGGCCTTCAACTCGGCGCGACGGCCACGGCGTGGGTGCCTGTCGCAACCATCGGTGTGCTGGCGGGCCAGAGTGCACTCACACAGTGGCGTCGCCGCGGTCGTCAGAAAGGCGACAACAGCCAGCCCCGGCTCCGTATGGGGCTGACAACAGATGGGCCTCCGCTCACGGTCTTGAGCGAGGGTCAATCACCACCATCCCCGACTGCTCAGGTCGACCACCTATCCGCCACCCCCATATTCGTCACTATGACGTGAATTGGATTGAACCCGGCAGTCTGTGGCTGTAGCTCTGCGATGCTGGAGGCCGATCGAGAGGGGCCGCAGCGATGCAGTGGAAGATCCGCGGGGAACGTCCGATCTACGAGAACAGTTGGGTGAACCTGTGGCTCACCGACGTCGAGACGCCGGACGGAAACCGGTGGGAGCACCACGTCGTAAGGCTCCGGCACTTGGCCGTGGCTGCCGTCGTCAACGAGCGACGCGAGGTGCTGATGATGTGGCGGCACCGCTTCATCACCAACGCCTGGGCGTGGGAACTTCCCATGGGCTTGGTCGAGGAAGGCGAGAGCCCGGCTGAAGCGGCGGCCCGTGAGGTGCTGGAGGAGACCGGTTGGCGGCCCGGCCCGATCAAGTCGCTGATCTATGCCGAGCCGGCCAACGGCATCACCGACTCCCAACACCACGTCTTCCGGGCTGATGGAGCAACGTACGAGGGTCCCCCGACCGAGAAGAACGAGTCGGATCGGATCGAGTGGATCCCGCTGGCCGACATACGGGACATGATCGACCGGCGAGAGATCGTCAGCAGCGGCTCCCTCGTCGGACTGCTCTACGTGCTCATGGACGAGGCGATGCGCTGACCCGCCGGGGCAGCACTTCCCGGAGCCGGGACTCGAACGCCACCGCGGCCGGTTCCCGGCGGAAGGGTTCCAGCTGCTCGTAGAACTCCCGCAGGTGGTCGGCGACTCGTTGCGAGCTGACGGCTGCCGCTGGGGCCAGGGCGTCCATGGCCGTGTGGCACGCCTCGTCGAGTTTGCCGCGTTGGAGCTGGGTGCGGGCGAGCCAGAAGGCGTGGAAGGCCCGGCTTCGGTGGTTCGACGCGTACTCGCGGCGTAGCGCGCCCGCGATGAGGGGTTCGGCGAGGTCGGCTGCACCGAGGCGGCCGTGTGCGATGCCGGTGTCCACGATCAGCTTCGGCTCGTCGAAGTAGGCGACCCAGGCCGGGTCCGGATCACCGGTGCTGATCCGTCCGAAGTGGGTGTGGGCTTCCGAGATCGCGGTGTGGGTCGCGCCGTGGTTGCCGAGGGTGGCGTGGGCGAAGGCTTCGCGCATCGCGAGCATGGCCAGCACGCGCGGCGTCGTCCCCGCGGCCGCGCGGGCTTGGTCCTGGGCGGCCGTGACGAGTGCGAGGGCGTCGCCAGGCTTGTCCTGGTAGGTGGCCTGGAGGCTCATGCAAGTGCCGTCGACGGCCCATCTGATTAGCCGCTTGTGAGCGGTCTGGAAGGAGCCGAGCTCGTCGGGAAGGTCCCGCCAGGGCGAATTGGTGCGGTACTTCCACGCAATGGCCTCGAGCGTGCGGCGGTGGTCAGCCCACCGCCGTCCGCGCACTGGATCGGCCGGCATCAGCGGCTCGATGCGGCCCCACATCGCATCACTGATCACTAATCGGACAGACACATCCGATCAACTGACCAACCCATCAAAGAGACACGCGCTAGCGCAGCTGGATCGGGGTGGCGTGCAGCTTTGGCCTGCTCAAGGTCGACCTGGCACTGCTGGAAGACGGACGTACTACAGCGACGAAGGCCGGCCCGTGGAGACGGCAGACATCGTGGTGCCCGCGGCTCACTGCGAGATCGTCTACGAGATCCCGACCAATCGCTGATCGTTCGCCCCACACGGAACTCGCTGCAACAGGCATCATGACGTGCGTGGGGATCGATGTGGAACTGCACTCGGCTCGGCCGGCGCGCAACTGGAATAAGGCGCGCCGGACATTCCTGCGAGGGTGCTACGGCCACGGCGGCGCGTTGGCCGACGCACTTGGCTCGCTTCACTATCTCGGCGTCCGCGGTCGGCTTCCCGCCGTTGATCCCTACGGGGACACGGTGATGAACGAGCAGGAAGCGGCAGCAGCACTCAGCGAGTTGCCGGGCCTGAGCGAGCAGTGTGCCGACGAGCGACAACGCGCGGCACTGGATGATCTCGCGGCGGTACTGGAACAGTGCGTGGCCACCCCGGGCAGCTACGTATGGTTCGCGGGCGACTGAGGGGCAGGTCCCAGGCGCTTATCGCAGTGCCCCCGGCGTGCTCCTTCCGTGCACGATAGAGCGGAAGACTGCGGGGAAGCACGGTGACGAGCGGGCAGCGCGCAGCACAACGGCCCCTGACCATATGACCTGGTCAGGGGCCGTCGAACACCGCGGTGGGTGTGGGATTTGAACCCACGGTGACTCGCGCCACGACGGTTTTCAAGACCGTTCCCTTAGGCCGCTCGGGCAACCCACCCCGCGCCGTTCACCGGAGGCCGGGCGGCGCGGGGACAAGACTAGCCTGTCGGGGGCCCGGGGAGGCAGCGGCTCAGCTGTCGCCCTTGCGCTGGCCCAGGGTGACGTCGACCGTGTGCTCCTTGCCGTCGCGCTCATACGTGATCTTGACCGTGTCGCCCGGCTTGTGGGTCCAGATCTGGCCGATCAGGGTCGGCCCGCTGTCGATGACCGTGCCGTCCAGCTTCGTGATGACGTCGCCGGGCTTCAGGCCCGCCTTGTCGGCCGGGCCGTTCGGGGTGACCGCCTCCGAACCGCTCGCGCCCTCCTGGGAGATGGTGGCGCCGTTGGCGCCCTCCTGCTGGAGCGAGACCGAGGCGCCGATCACCGGGTAGACCGGCTGGCCGGTCTTGATGAGCTGCTGGGCGACGTTCTTCGCCTGGTTGACCGGGATCGCGAAGCCGAGGCCGATGGAGCCGGACTGGCCGGTGCCGCCGAGGCCGCCGCTGTCGGCGGGCTTGATCGCGGAGTTGATGCCGATGACCGCGCCGCGGCCGTCGAGGAGCGGGCCGCCGGAGTTGCCGGGGTTGATCGAGGCGTCGGTCTGCAGGGCGCTCATGTACGAGCTCTTGCCGCTCTGCCCGCCGTCGCTGGAGGTCACCGGGCGGTTCTTGGCGCTGATGATGCCCGTCGTGACGGTGTTGGAGAGGCCGAAGGGGGCGCCGATCGCGATCGTCGAGTCGCCGACGGCCACGCGGTCGGAGTTGCCGAGCGGCAGCGGCTTCAGGTTGTCGGGGCGGTTCTTGAGCTTGATGACCGCCACGTCGTACCCCTCGGCGCGGCCGATGACCTCGGCGGCGTACTTCTTGCCGTTCGAGAACGTCGCCTGGAGCTTGCCGCCCTCGGCGGCCGACGCCACCACGTGGTTGTTGGTGAGGATGTGGCCCTGCTTGTCGTAGACGAAGCCGGTGCCCGTGCCGCCCTCGCCGCTGCCGCTCTGCGCCTCGATGGTGACGACGCTGGGCAGCGCGTCGTTCGCGATCCGGGCGACCGAGCCGGGGTCGCGCTTGAGGTCCGCCGGGGTGTCCGCGGCGGAGACCGTCGTCGAGCCGGTGTCGTTGTCGTTCTGCTCGGCGGCCCAGTACCCCACGCCGCCGCCGACGCCGCCCGCGACCAGCGCGGCCGCCAGTACGCCCGCGACCAGCCCTCCGCGCCGCCGGCCGGGCTTCGGCTCCTGCGGCTGGTACGAGGCGCCCCAGCCGGAACCGGAACCTCCGCCGCTGCCGTACGAGGGCGTGCCCGGCGGCTGCGGAGGCGGCCACGCCTCCGCCCCGGGCACGCCCGCACCACCGGCGCCCGCGCCGGCGCCCGCGCCAGCACCGGCACCGGGAGCAGCCGCACCGGACCCGGCACCGTCCCCGGCGCCGGAGGCAGCCCCGCCCGGAGCGGCCCCACCGGAAGCGGCCCCACCGGAAGCCCCGGCGCCAGGCGCGGCCGCGCCGGCGGCGGCCGCGTCGCGGGAGTCGGCGGAAACAGCGGGAGCGTCCACCGGCACGGGAGGTGCGGACGGGGCCTGGGGTACCGCGTTGCCCTCGTTCTCGGTGTTCACAGCTCTACTCCTCGGTCCATGCTGTCGTGGCTCGGCATTCGGTCACGGCCTGGCTGTGCCAACTGTGCACCTGTCTGCTGTCAGCTTTTCCCATGGGCCGTCAGGGCACCATAAGCCGAGCCTGTGTGTCCGGCGCTCCGGGCCGCCGCCCTCCGGCGAGCCTTCGGGTACCCCGTGATGGCACCATGACGCGGTGACCCTCGCACGACAGCACCAGATCCAGGTCGTCGCCCACCGCGGAGCCTCCGAGGACGCTCCCGAGCACACGCTCGCCGCGTACAAGAAGGCGGTCGAGGACGGGGCGGACGCCCTCGAATGCGATGTGCGGCTGACCGCGGACGGCCACCTCGTCTGCGTACACGACCGCCGCGTGAACCGCACCTCGAACGGCCGGGGAGCCGTCTCCGCCCTGGAGCTCGCCGACCTGGCCGCCCTCGACTTCGGCTCCTGGAAGCGGAACCACGACGAGGCCGTGGAGGGCGAGGGCCCCGACTGGGAGGGCTCCGCCCTGGAGGGCCGCCGCACGGAGGACACCTCCGTCCTGACCCTGGAGCGCCTCCTCGAACTCGTGGCCGAGAGCAACGCCTCGGGCCGCCGGGTGCGCCTCGCCATCGAGACCAAGCACCCCACGCGCTGGGCGGGCCAGGTGGAGGAGCGCCTGCTGGTGCTCCTCAAGCGCTTCGGCCTCGACGCGCCGCCCTCGGACGAGCTGTCGCCGGTACGGGTGATGAGCTTCTCGGCGCGTTCGCTGCTGCGCGTGCGCGCCGCCGCCCCCGCGCTGCCGACGGTCTACCTGATGCAGTTCATCTCGCCGCGCCACCGCGACGGACGCCTCCCCGACGGCGTACGGATCGCGGGCCCCTCCCTGCGCATCCTGCGGAGCCACCCCGGATACGTGGCGAAGCTGAAGCGGGCGGGTCACCAGGTGCACGTATGGACCGTGAACGAACCCGGCGACGTCGAGCTCTGCGCCGAGCTGGGGGTGGACGCGATCATCACCAACCGCCCCAAGCAGGTACTGACCCAGCTGGACCGACTCGGACTGCGGTGATCCCCCTGACAGGGAGTGCACCGGCGCGTTCGGTCCGTATTCGATCGTCATGAGTGCGTCACCGCACACGATCCGGCCGGTTTCCGGTCCAGGCCATTGGGGCATTCACACCGTGGCGTGGGGCGAAGGAGGTCTCGGGGGTGGCGTTGGTGGTGGCACGGGAGGTGCCCACGTCGTCGAGCATGGCCGTTCCCCATGGCCCTGCGGGCGTGGGGGAAGCAAGGCACCGGATGCGTGATCAACTGCGCGTCGGCGGGGTGTCCGAATCGGTCATCGACGACGCCGTACTGATCCTGTCGGAGTTGCTCAGCAACGCCTGCCGGCACGGCAGGCCGCTGGGGCGCGGGATGGTCGGCGACGGTGACGTGCGGGCGGCCTGGCACGTCGACAAGACGGGCCGGCTCACGGTCGAGGTGACGGACGGCGGCGGCCCGACCCGCCCGGCCCCGGCCACACCCTCGGTCACGGCGCACGGTGGCCGCGGGCTCAACATCATCACGGCGCTGGCCGACACCTGGGGCGTGCGCGACGACGTGCACGGCGAGGTCACGGTCTGGGCCGTCGTCCACGCGGGGCACCGCCACGAGGACTTCGCGACGCGCGTCACCGCCCCGTCGGCGGCCGCGCTCTCGGAGCTGGCCTTCGCGGACCCGTTCGACGACATGGACTGAGGGGTCCCAGCGGCTAGGCTCGCGCCCGTACGTGAAAGAGCACGAGAGCCGCAGCCGGGAGACACCCAGATGGCCAAGAAGCGCCCGCAGACCAAGGGCAAGCAGCAGCCGCAGCTCACAGAGGGCGAGATCCCCGTGGTCGGCGCCCGCGAGCCCTGCCCCTGCGGTTCGGGCCGCCGCTACAAGGCCTGTCACGGCCGCGCGGCGTCCCACGCGGTGACGGAACTGGTGCGGCACCCCTTCGAGGGCCTGCCCGGCGAGTGCGACTGGGTCGCGCTGCGCGAGCTGGTGCCCGCGGCCACCGTCGCGCTGACGCTCAAGGACGGGCTGCCCGAGGGCGTCCCCTCGGTCACCCTCGCCACCGTCCTGCCGATGGCGTGGCCCGCGCTGCGCCGCGAGGACGGTTCGGTCCTGCTCGGCCTGCAGAACGAGACCGCCTCCGGTGACATCAGCCGCGACCTGGCCGACACGCTGCTCCGCGCCCTCGACGCCGAACCGGGTACGCCGGTGCGGGCCCGCAGGGCTCCCGCGGACGGCCCGCGGCTGCAGGACCTGCTCGACCCCGAGGGCCCCTTCGAGCCGGTCGTGCACACCGGCTTCGAGTTCTGGGTGCCGGACGCGGAGAACGCGACGCCGGAGGTCTCCGCCTCCCTGGAGCGGGCGAACGCCGCCGCCATCCCGACCGTGCGGCTCACCGGCGTGGACTCCGCGTACTGGTGCGAGACGCCGGAGAAGAACCACCTGCGCTGGGTCATGCCGCACGCCGAGGAGCGGCTCCTCGACGCGCTGGCCCGGCTGCACGCGGCCGGCACGTCGAGCCTCGGCGAGGGCACCCGCCTCGTCGGCTCCTTCCGCGCGCACGGTCTGACCGTGCCGGTGTGGGACCTGCCGAGCGGTGTCGGCGCCGATGACGTGGAGAAGCCCGCCGCGGAGTTCGCCGAGCGGCTGGCGGCGGTGCTCGACTCCGACGCCCCGCTGACCCCGGAGGAGCGCCGCGCCCGCGGCGGCCTCACCAACCGCCAGGTCACCCTGAGCTGACTTCTGGCTCAGTCCGCACGGAATGCGTGACTCCTGTCACAACTCCCCGTTCCCGCAGGTAAATCCCTGTCCGGATAACTGAGATCGAATTTGCCAGGAGCAGATCTCTTGTTACCGTTCAGGTAGCCCGGTTGCTGGTGCATCCCCCGTCGCCAGCAACCGGGCCCTTCCATGTCCGGGGCTCGGTCGCGGCGCTCAACTCCCCCGAGGTCCCGCGGAGTTGCTGCCCGAGCGCAACAGCAGCGCTCCCGCCTCCCCCGCGGCGAACTCCGCCACCGCCGAGTACGCGGTCATCGCGCCCGCCGAGCGCTCCCGCGGCGTCTCGCACACTCCCGGCTCGTCCCCCGCGCCGACCGCGCAGTGCGTCAGCACGGTGCGCGCGCCGGGGCCCATCATCGTCAGCACGGCGGCGAGGTCCCCGCCCGTGACATTGCGGTAGTAGGTGCGGGCCCAGGTCTCGGCGCCCTCGGTGAGGACGCAGGTCTGCGCCTCGACGCCGTCGGGGGAGGAGAGTTCGGGGCCGCACCGGGAGGCGCGGGCCGGGTCGTCGGCGGGTTCTTCGGCCGACGCTGCGGCCGGTCCTTCGGCCGACGCCTCGGCGGGTTCCTCGGCCGGTTCTCGGGCGGGCGCCCCGGCGGGGGAGGGCGGGGGCGGCTTCGCGTCACCGTCGCCGACCGGTCCCGCCGCGGCGCCGGCGAGAGGCAGGAGAGCCACGGCGGCCACGGCGCCCAGGAGCACGATCAGGCGGGGTTGCATGGGCCGAAGATAACGACGGCCGGTGCACGGCCCGACCGCCGCGCGCCCATTTCCCCTACATCTCGGGCGCGCTCACACCCGTACGAGTGAGGGCGTCGACGACGGCGTCCACGACGGCCTCGACGTCGGGCACCCAGGGGGCGGCCGAGCCGGGCAGCGGGGCGCGCTCCCAGCGGACCGTGCCCTGGCCCGTCCCGGACGGCGGCAGCGCGAGATAACCGCCCTCGCCGTGGAAGCGGAGGGAGCCCGGCACATGGTCCTGGGCGTGGAGCAGCTCGCCCAGCTGGGCCAGGGAGTAGGGAGCGACCAGGATGAAGACGCGGCTCTCGGTGGCGACCACCGGACCGAGCCTGATGCCCGCCTCGTCCAGCGCGGCGAGGGCGCGCTCGCCCGCGTCCGCGGGGAGGCTCACGGCGCACGGGGCGCGGCCTCCGGTGGCGAGCACGACGGGCGCGGCCGGGCGGTTCGTCCACCACCACCGCACCATGCGCTCGTCGGTGCTCGCGGCGAGGAGGCCGGGGTCGAGGGGGTGCGCGCCCGGCACCACGCATTCGGGGTCGGGGCAGGCGCACCGGCCGCCGCCGCGCCGGTCGAGACCGACTCCGGGCAGGACGGGCCACCGCCAGGCGGTGGCGAAGGTCAGGGCCGCGCCGAGCTGTCCGGCGCCGCGGCCGGACCTTGTTCCGATTCGCCAGGACAGAAGCCTGCGTCGCCTACCGAGGATCTCGCGCATGAGCGCTCGTTCCTTTCCGTTGCACGCCGGTGTGAGCCGGAAGGACTGCGGGCCACATCGCACCATGGGTGGATCACTTCGCTGAACACGAGCTGAACGCACGAGCTGGCACATCTGACCCCAGCCTGCGGCATGGGGGACCACTCTGAACCGAGCGTTGACGTGGCGTGGGGTGGCGGCGCCTGGCGATTAGCCGTCACGCGATATTGCTGGCCGCCTCCCCCACGGGAGGATGGGGCACGGTCGTCGTGAGTTATGACGTCCGGGTCCTTCACGAGGTTCCGGAAGGTCTCCAACTGCCCCTTGCCATCACTGAGTACGTACCCAGCCCGACCGATGCAACGCTCTACCGAACTCCCTCAGTCGATCGTAATATGCCCTACCCGACGCTGTTTTCGGCCAAGTTTTCAAGATCAATTCCTGGTCCCAGAATTCCCACGGACACCAGGAGTCCCAGCAGGACAATGCTGGACATCTCCTCACCAGTGCGTGTACATCTGGAGACATTGCTAGCGGCGCATAACGACATGGGGGTTTGCGATGCTATTGAGCAATACGCACCGGCCGGAAAGCCGACAGCCATGAACGCCCCGCATGTTCCGAAAGTGGCCGGAATCGATCCCACAGTTCCGTCACCCGCCCACACTGTCGCGCCGACCGCGCGGAGCACATCCGTACCCCCGGACGCCCCCGCCCCGGGCGCCCCCGGCGCCGCCCTCCAGGACCGCCTCGCCGGCTGGGTCTCCGACCTCACCACGCTGCACGAACTCACCGGGCGGCTGGCCCGTACGGACACCCTCGACGGCGCCCTGCGCGAGGTGCTGCGCGCCGGCGCCGCCCTGCTCGGCGCCCGGCGCGGCCTCGTCGCCCTCGAACCGGCCGACGGGCTCGGTCCCGACACCACGGCCGGCCTCGGCCTGAGCCACGCGGACCTCGGCCACATCGAGACGGTCCCGCGCGCCGCGACGAGCCACGGCCGCCTCCTGGAGGACCCCCTGACCGGCGTGCCCGGCCGCGAGAGCGAGCTCGTCAGATCCGACCTCCTCGCCGAGGAGGGCCTCGACCCCCAGCACCGCGCCGTCGCCATCCGCCTCGGATACGCGGCGAGCTACGCCCTGCCGCTCACCACCGAGGCCGCGGGGGCGCTCGGCGCCGCCGTCTGGCTGTACGACGAGCCCGCCGAACCGGCGGGGTCCCGCCGCCACCTGGCCAAGCTCTACACGCGCTACGCCTCCGACCACCTCGCACGCCTGGTCGAACTGGACCGCGCCCGCACGGCCGCCGCGACGCTGCGCGAGGAGCTGATGCCCTCGCGGCTGCCCCCGGTCGCCGGAGTACGGCTCGCCGCACGGCACCGCACCGGGCCGCGCGGTGGCGGTGACTGGCACGACGCGCTGCCGCTGCCCGATGCCGCGCTCGGTCTCTCCGTGGGGTCGGTCACCGGGTCGGGGCCCGGCGCCGTCGCGGCGATGGGGCGGCTGCGGGCCGCTCTGCGGGCGTACGCCGTGATGGAGGGCGAGGACCCCGTCGCCGTACTCTCCGATCTGGAGCTGCTGCTCCGGCTGACCGAGCCCGCGCGGTCGGCCACGGCCCTCTTCGCGTACTGCGAACCCGCCCTGCGCAAGATCGTGTTCGCCGGCGCCGGACACAGCCCGCCGCTGGTCGTCGGGGAGCGGCGCACGGAATTCGTGGAGACCTCCCTCTCCGCCCCCCTCGGCATGCTCGCCTGCTGGGAGGCGCCCAGCGTGGAGTTCTCTCCGGAGCCAGGAGAAACGGTGCTGCTGTACACCGACGGGCTGCTGCGCCGCACCGGAGAGGCGGTGGACCGGGCCTTCGCGCGGCTGCACGCGGCGGCGGCCTGCGTGCCCCGGGGCATTCGGGAGGACCCCGGCGCCATCGCCGACCACGTCCTGCGGGCCATGCTGCCCGCAGGACCCGGCGCCGGCGACAGCGAGGAGGACGTGGTGCTCCTCGCGGCCCGCTTCGACTGAGGCCGCCCGTGGGGCACGCACGCGCGGACCGCGTTTCCGGGCACGCGCGCGTGGGGCGCGGTTTCGGGCACGCGCACGTGGGGGGCGGTTTCGGGCACGCGCACGTGGGGGGCGGTTTGGCGTGCCGCGTCGAGCACGCACGGTAAGAGGCCCTACGGCCCTGGGCCCCCTTCCGTACAGCCGTACGATGGAGGGTGGTCCAGTGTCGCACATAGGAGGCAGATCGTGTCGGACGCTCTCAACGCGGAGAACCCGGAGAACCCGGAGGAGACCGAGGAAGAGCCGATCAAGCAGCGCAAGAACGGCTTGTACCCGGGCGTCTCCGACGAGCTCGCCGAGAACATGAAGTCCGGCTGGGCCGACACCGAGCTGTACGACCTGCGGCCGATCGCCCAGGCCGACAACACCGCGGCCCGCCGTGCCGCGCTCTCCGCGCGCTTCCCCGGCGAGCGTCTGGTCATCCCCGCGGGCAACCTCAAGACCCGCTCGAACGACACCGAGTACGCCTTCCGCGCCTCCGTCGAGTACGCCTACCTCACCGGCAACCAGACCGAGGACGGCGTCCTGGTCATGGAGCCGACCGCCGCGGGCCACGACGCGACGCTGTACCTGCTGCCGCGCTCCGACCGCGAGAACGGCGAGTTCTGGCTGAGCGGCCAGGGCGAGCTGTGGGTCGGCCGCCGCCACTCCCTCACCGAGGCCGAGAAGCTGTACGGCATCCCCGCCTCCGACGTCCGCGAGCTGGCCGGCGCGCTGCGCGAGGCCACCGGCCCCGTCCGCGTCGTCCGCGGTCACGACGCCGGCATCGAGGCCGCGCTGACCGACAAGGTCACCGCCGAGCGCGACGAGGAGCTGCGCGTCTTCCTCTCCGAGGCCCGCCTCGTCAAGGACGACTTCGAGATCGCCGAGCTGCAGAAGGCCGTCGACTCCACCGTCCGCGGCTTCGAGGACGTCGTGAAGGTCCTCGACAAGGCCGAGGCGACGAGCGAGCGCTACATCGAGGGCACGTTCTTCCTGCGCGCCCGCGTCGAGGGCAACGACATCGGCTACGGCTCGATCTGCGCCGCGGGCCCGCACGCCACCACCCTGCACTGGGTGCGCAACGACGGCGCCGTCCGCTCCGGCGAGCTGCTCCTGCTCGACGCCGGCGTCGAGACGCACACGTACTACACCGCGGACGTCACCCGCACGCTGCCGATCAACGGCCGCTTCGACGAGCTCCAGAAGAAGATCTACGACGCGGTGTACGAGGCCCAGGAGGCCGGCATCGCGGCGGTGAAGCCGGGCGGCAAGTTCCGCGACTTCCACGACGCCTCGCAGCGCGTGCTCGCCGAGAAGCTGGTGGAGTGGGGCCTCGTCGAGGGCCCGGTCGAGCGCGTCCTTGAGCTGGGCCTCCAGCGCCGCTGGACCCTGCACGGCACCGGCCACATGCTCGGCATGGACGTCCACGACTGCGCCGCCGCGCGCCAGGAGGCCTACGTCGACGGCACGCTGGAGCCGGGCATGTGCCTGACCGTCGAGCCGGGCCTGTACTTCCAGGCCGACGACCTGACCGTGCCGGAGGAGTACCGCGGCATCGGCGTCCGGATCGAGGACGACATCCTCGTGACCGAGGACGGCAACCGGAACCTCTCGGAGGCGCTGCCGCGCCGCTCGGACGAGGTCGAGGCGTGGATGGCACGGCTCAAGGGCTGAGCGGTCCGCGTGGTCCTCTGAGGCAGTGACGGCCGGGCTCCCGCGGTTTCCGCGGGGGCCCGGCCGTCGTCGTGGGCACGGACGCCGTCGCAGGCGCGGACGTCGTCGCAGGCGCGGACGTCGTCGCAGGCGCGGACGCCGTCGCAGGCGCGGACGTCTTCGTAGGCGCTGGTCTCAGTGGGCGGCCGTGCGCTCGTCCTCGCCCGCGGTCTTGGCGGTGCTCAGGGCGATGCGGTTCCAGGTGTTGATGGTGAGGATCAGGGCGATGAGGCGGGCCAGCTCCGCCTCGTCGAAGTGCCGGGCGGCCCGCGCGTAGACGTCGTCGGGGACGCCGTCACGGGCGACCAGCGTGACCGCCTCGGTCAGCGCGAGCGCCGCCTGCTCCTTCTCCGTGAAGAAGGTCCGCGCCTCGCGCCATACGCCGATCATGTGCAGCCGCGCCTCGTCCTCGCCGGCCTTGCGGGCGTCGGAGGTGTGCATGTGGAGGCAGTAGGCGCAGCCGTTGAGGAGCGAGGCGCGGATCTGGACCAGTTCGACCAGGGCCGGGTCGAGGCCGTCCCTGGCGGCGGCGTCGAAGCCGATGAGGGCCTTGAACGCCTTGGGGGCGGCCTTGGCGAAGTCGAGGCGAGGGGCGGCGGTCCGGCCGTCGGCGGCGGTCGTGTTGTTCGTCATGCCCATGAATCTAGGCGCCGGAAAGACCTTGGATAGGGTGCATTCCCATGGGGGAATCATGGGTCAATCTGGCGGAGCGCATCGGCAGTGACCTGCACCTGGAGCTGTCCGGAGCCGGCAGCCGCCGGGCCGTGCTGATCCGGGCGCTGCGGGACGCCGTGCGCGAGGGCAGGCTGGCCCCCGGGACCCGGCTGCCGCCCTACCGCTCGCTCGCCGCCGATCTCGGCCTCGCCAGGAACACGGTCGCCGACGCCTACGCTGAACTGGTCGCCGAGGGCTGGCTGACCGCGCGCCAGGGCTCGGGGACCCGCGTGGCCGAACGGGCGGCGCCGCCCCGGCGCACCCGGGTGCCGAAGCCCGCCCCCGCGAGGCCCGCGGCCCCCGCGCACGATCTGCGCCAGGGCCGCCCCGACCCCGGGTCCTTCCCGCGCACGGCCTGGCTCACCGCCGCGCGGCGGGCCCTCGCCGCCGCCCCCAACGAGGCCTTCGGCCCCGGCGACCCCCGCGGCCGGATCGAGCTGCGGCGGGCGCTCGCCGGCTATCTGGCCAGGGCACGCGGGGTGCGCGCCGACCCGGGGCGCGTCGTGGTCTGCTCCGGCTTCGCGCACGCGCTGCGGTTGCTGTTCGCGGGCACGGACGGCGCGGGCGGCGCGGTGCTGCGCGGCCCCCTCGCCGTGGAGTCGTACGGGCTCGGCTTCCACCGGGAGATCCTGCGGGGCGCGGGCGTGCGGACGGTTCCGCTGGGCCTCGACGAACAGGGCGCCCGGGTGGAGGAGTTGCCGGTCGCGGGGCGTGGCGGACGGGTCCGCGGGGCGCTGCTCACCCCCGCGCACCAGTTCCCCACCGGCGGCCCGCTGCACCCGTCGAGGCGGGCCGCGGTCGTGGACTGGGCCCGCGCGGGCGGCGGACTGCTCCTGGAGGACGACTACGACGGGGAGTTCCGCTACGACCGCGAACCCGTCGGCGCCGTGCAGGGTCTCGACCCCGAACAGGTGGTCTACCTCGGCTCGGTGAGCAAGAGCCTGTCGCCCGCCGTGCGCCTCGGCTGGATGGTGCTCCCGGAGCGGCTCGTCGAGGGCGTGGTCGCCTCCAAGGGGGAGCGGGAGGCGTGGGCGAGCGTCCTCGACCAGCTCACGCTCGCCGAGTTCATCGCCTCCGGGCAGTACGACCGGCACATCCGCCGGATGCGGCAGCGCTACCGGCGCCGCCGTGACCTGCTCGTCTCCGCCCTCGCCGAACGGGCCCCGCACATCACCGCCACCGGGGTCGCGGCCGGGCTGCACGCGGTGCTGCGGCTGCCGCCGGGGACGGAGGCCTCCGCGGCCAAGGCGGCGGCCTGGCAGGGCGTCGCGGTCGAGGGCCTCGCGGAGTTCCGCCATCCGCGGGCCACGATGGCGGCGGCCGACGGCCTGGTGGTGGGGTACTCGACGCCCGCCGAACACGCGTACGGGGCAGCGGTCGACGCGCTGGTACGGGCGTTGCCGCCGGGGCCGTAGGGAAGGGGCGGGGTGGGGTCAGGCCGTCACCAGGGGCGTGTCCTCACGCCACTTGAGGATCTTGTCGAAGCTGATCACCGCTCCCCTGCCGGGTCTGTTGCCGCAGTGGACGTGGTCGGCCAGTTCCCTGATCAGGCACAGCCCCCGGCCGTGCTCATCGGTGTGCGCGGCCGTCTGCCGTGCCGGCGTGGCCGCCGTCCTGCCCCGCGACGCCTTCGGGAAGCCGGGGCCGGAGTCGGCCACCTCGATGCGGCACTTCTCGCCGTCCAGATAGGCCGTGACGCGGTACGCGCCCGCCGTGCTCCCGGGCGCGGCGGCGCCCCCGTGCTCCACGGCGTTGGCGCACGCCTCGGTGAGGGCGAGCGACAGGTCGAAGGAGACGTCCGGGTCCACGCCCGCGGTCTCCATCGTGCCGATCAACAGGCGGCGGGCGAGCGGAACGCTCGCAGCCTCGCGCCGCAAATGGAGAGACCACCAGATGCTCATGCTCCAGCCTCCTGGCTGCGGCTCGACATACCGATACGTATTGCCGCGAGTGAACACGAATAAGCACCGTGTGCACGTGATGCCGCCCATACGGCGGACGCGCGCACGGGCCCTTTCCTGTTAGCTGGACGGAACCGGACCTTCCGGACCTGCCGTGTGCGCGGAGTGGGCCCAGTGCGATGATGGCCCCGCCATGACTGCCCCCCACCAGCACCAGCCGCGTGACGGAGTCGATCTCCGGCTGCTCAGGGCCGCGATGTTCGCCGCGGTCTGCGTCGTTCTGTCCGCCGGGGGCCATGTGCTCGCTTCCTGCATCGCCGTCCCGCTGTGGACGCTCGGCGCGGGCTTCGCCGCCGTCCTCGCCGTGGCGCTGCCGCTCGCCGGGCGGGCGCGCTCGCTGCCCGGCATCGCCGCGCTGCTCGCGGTGGGACAGCTCGGGCTGCACGCCCTGTTCGGGCTCGGTCAGCACGGCACGGCCGGCGTCCAGAACGGTGACGCCTCCCTGGTGGAGCGGGCCGCGCGCCTGGTCTGTGGGGCGGGCGCGGCGACGATCACTCCCGCGCAGGCCCACCGCATCCTCACCACGGCGGGGCTCGGCCCCGACGGCGGCGGAGCGGGGCACTCCGCCACGCATCAGCACGGGCAGTCGGCCGCCTCGGCCGCGGACACCGCGCTGGACTCCATGCCGGCGGGATCGATGGGCGCCGAGGCGCTCCTGCCGTCGTTGCCCATGCTCGTCGCCCACCTCCTCGCCGCCCTCGCCGCCGGCTGGCTGCTGCGGCGCGGCGACCTCGCCCTGCTCCGGCTCGTGCGGCTCGCGCACGGGGCCCAGGGGGTCGCGGAAGGGGCGCTCGTACGTTCCCTGCGCTCGGCCCTGACCCTCGTACGCGCGCTGCGGGCCGGGCTGCCCGGAGCCGCCGAGACAGCCGGGCCGCCGGTGCCGCGGACCGCCCTGCGGTCACCGCGGAAGCCGCGCACGGTCGCGCTGAAGGACGCCGTGATCAGGCGCGGCCCGCCGGCCCGCGCCCTCGACGTCGAACTCGCCGCCTGACGCGACGCACTCCACCCATGGGTTCCCACTCATCGGTGCGGAGGGGCCGCCCCGGCGGCACGCACGCGCGCGTGCAGATCACGTGGCCGCGCGCATTCCCCCGTACCGACTCGTACGACCCGTAGTGACTCGTACCGAGTGCCGGACGCCGCTCGCCACGTACGGATGAGCGCGTACCGGTCACCGCTCACGAAAGTGGAGTGTTCCTCATGAAGATGTCCCGCATCGCCGCCGCAGGCACCGTCGCCGCCTCCGCCGTTCTCGTCCTGTCCGCGCCCGCGTTCGCGCACGTGAGCGTCTCGCCGGAGGGCACCGCCGCCAAGGGCGGCTACGCGACCGTGAACTTCAAGGTGCCGAACGAGATGGACGACGCCTCGACCAACAAGCTCGAGGTCTCCTTCCCGGCCGACCACCCGCTCGCCTCCGTGATGACGCAGCCCGTCGCCGGCTGGACCGCGAAGGTCACCAAGTCCAAGCTCGACAAGCCGCTGGAGATCCACGGCGAGAAGATCGACGAGGCCGTCACCAAGGTCACCTGGACCGCCGACGGCAAGGGCGGGATCGAGCCCGGCACCTTCCAGAAGTTCCCCGTCTCCATGGGCCAGCTGCCCGAGGACGCCGACGAACTGGTCTTCAAGGCCGTCCAGACGTACGACAACAAGGAAGTCGTCCGCTGGATCGAGCCGCAGCAGAAGGGCCAGGAGGAGCCGGAGCACCCCGCTCCCGTCCTGCCGCTGACCGCCGCCTCCGACGACCACCACGGCGGCGCGGCCGACGACACCGAGGCGGACGCCGAGGACGGCAAGAACGAGAACGCCGCCGCGGACGCGGAGTCCTCGGACAGCAGCGACACCACCGCCCGCGTCCTCGGCATCGTCGGCATCGTCGTCGGCGCCGCGGGCGTCGCGTTCGGCGTCCTCGCGGGCCGCCGCCGCGTCAACGGCTGAGCCATCGGTCGAGCCACCCCTCGGGGTGTGCCGGGGGCGGCGCCACGCCGCCCCCGGCACACCCCGGCCCCCTCACATCTGGGACATTTTCGTATGCGCACCAAGAGTTTGAAGACTTCGAGGAAGACGCTCGCCGCGGCCGCCCTGCTGGCCGCGGCCGCGTTCACGCTGACCGCCTGCGGCAGCGGTGACGACGGCGGCAAGGAACCGGTGGCCGAGGTCTCCACCGAGGCCGACTCGGGCAAGGCGGCGACCGTGCTCGACAAGCCGTTCGAGAAGCCGGACCTGGTCCTGAAGGACACGCACGGCAAGAAGTACGACCTGCGCGAGGAGACCAAGGGCAGGCCCACGCTGGTCTACTTCGGCTACACCCACTGCCCCGACGTGTGCCCGCTGACGATGAACAACATCGCGGTCGCCAAGAAGGCCCTGCCCAAGGCCGACCAGGACAAGCTCAAGGTCGTCTTCGTCACCACCGACCCCGAGCGGGACACCTCCGCCGAGCTCGGCAAGTGGCTGAAGGGCGTGGACGCCGACTTCACCGGTCTGACCGGCGACTTCGCCACCATCCAGGCGGGCGCCCGCCAGCTCGGCATCAGCATCGAGCCGTCCAAGAAGGACAAGAACGGCAAGATCGTCTCGATGCACGGCACGCAGGTCATCGCCTTCTCGCCGAAGACCGACGGGGGCTACGTCCTCTACAGCGAGTCGGCCACCGCCGCCGACTACACCAAGGACCTCCCGAAGCTCCTCAAGGGAGAGACCCCGTGAGCCACCGCACCACCGGCCGCGGCCGCGCGCTCGCGGGCGGCGCCCTGGCGCTGGCCGCCACGCTCGCCCTCGCGGGCTGCGAGGGCTCGGGACCCGGCGCCGACGAGGCCGCGAAGAAGCCGGACCTCAAGGTCACCGGGGCCTACATCCCCGAGCCGACCATGGACGACATGGCGGCCGGGTTCCTCACGGTCACCAACAAGGGCGGCGCCGCCGACACCCTCACCTCCGCCACCAGCGACGTCGCGGGCTCCGTCACGCTGCACAGCACCAAGGGCGGTGCCATGAAGGAGGAGAAGTCCTTCGGCGTACCGGCCGGCGGCGAACTGAGGTTCGTGAGCGGCGGCAACCACCTGATGCTCGAAAAGCTGAAGCGCAAGCCGAAGCGGGGCGAGAAGGTGGCCATGACGCTGCACTTCCGGACGTCGGACCCGATCACGATCGAGGTGCCGGTCAAGGAAGCCACGTACAGCCCCGGTGAGGACGGCGGCGCCGACGCCTCGCACGACACCCACATGTCGCACGCGTCGCACGCCCCGGGCGCGTCGATCACCCCGGGCACCCCCGGCACGTCGAACACGCCGCACATGTCGCACAAGTCGCACTGAGGGACGGACGGACTGTTGATGGAGACCATCGCTCCCCGCTCCAGGGGCAACGCCGCCCTCTGGCGGCTCGTGCTCGTGCTCATCGCCGCGACCGGCGCCTTCCTCGCCGGTGCCGCGCCGGTCGCCGCGCACGCCGCGCTGACCGGCAGCGACCCGAAGCAGGGAGCGGTGGTCGACAAGGCCCCCGCCCAGGTGAAGCTGACCTTCTCCGAGAAGGTGGCCATGTCGGACGGCTCGGTACGGGTGCTCGACCCGGCCGGCAAGCGCGTCGACACCGAGAAGACCACCGACCTGGGCGCCAACACCTACGGCGTGAAGCTGCGCCCGGGGCTGCCCGACGGCACCTTCACCGTCGCCTACCAAGTGGTGTCCGCCGACAGCCATCCCGTCGCCGGCGCCTTCACGTTCTCCATCGGCGCGCCGTCGGACACCAAGGCGACCCTGCCCGACCAGGAGGCGGGCGGCGGCCTCGTCGGCGTGCTCTACGACATCGCGCGCTACTTCTCCTACGCCGGGTTCATCCTGGTCGTCGGCGGCGCCGCCTTCGTGCTCGGCTGCTGGCCGCGCGGCGCCGGCGTGCGTCCCGTGCAGCGGCTCGTGACGTACGGCTGGGTCACGCTCACCGCCTCCACGCTCGCGCTGCTCCTGCTGCGCGCCCCGTACACCGGTTCGGGAAAGCTCGCCGACATCTTCGACATGGGCGCTCTCGGTGACGTCCTGAACACCAAGACCGGCGCGGCCCTGGTCTCCCGGCTGCTGCTGCTCGCCGCCGCCGCGCTGTTCATCGCGGTGCTCTTCGGGGCGTACGTGAAGCGTGAGGGGCCCGAGGACGCTGCCGAGAAGAAGGACCTCACCTTCGGGCTCGCCATCGGCGGCACGGTCGTCGCCATCGGGATCGCGGCGACCTGGGCCATGGCGGAGCACGCCTCGACCGGCATCCAGGCGGGCGTCGCGATGCCCGTCGACGTCCTGCACCTGCTGGCCGTCGCCGCCTGGCTCGGCGGGCTCGCGGCCCTGGTCGTGGCGTTGTACCGCACCTCTTCGGTGGAGGCCTCGGCCGTGCGGCGGTTCTCGCGCGTGGCGTTCACGAGCGTCGTCGTGCTCGCCGCGACCGGGCTCTACCAGTCGTGGCGTCAGGTCGGCTCGTGGTCGGCGCTGACCGGCACGCGGTACGGGCAGCTCCTCCTCGTCAAGGTCGGCCTGGTCGTCGTCCTGGTGGGCGTCGCGGCGATCTCGCGGCGCTGGACGGGGCGCGTCGTCGCCGAGGCGGCCGGTGACGGGGCGGCGGGTTCGGCGGGTTCGGGGGGCTCTCGGTCGGCTGTCACGGTTGCTGCGGGTGCTTCTGGGGCCGCTGGTTCTGGAGCTGCGGGTCCGGGGGGTTCAGGTTCGGGGGGTCCGGGTGCCTCTGGGGCTGCGGGTGCCTCTGGGGCTGCGGGCTCCGAGGGCTCGGGCGGCTCCGAGGGCTCGGGCGGCTCCGGGGACCCGGGGGGCTCCGCTGGTTCTGCGGGCTCCGAGGGGACGGACGGCTCCGGCGAGCGCGCCGCCCAGCTCGCGCGGCAGCGGGCCGCCATGGCCACCGCTCGCGAGAAGCGCGTGCGCGACGCCGATCCGCACCGCACCGGCCTGCGCCGATCGGTGCTCACCGAGGCGGGCGTCGCCGTCGCCCTGCTGGCCGTCACGACCGTCCTGACGACCACCGAGCCGGGCCGTACCGAGGAAGAGGCCGCCAAGGCCACCTCCGCGGCGGCGGCACAGCGCTCGGGCCCACTCGTCATCAAGGTGCCGTTCGACACGGGCGCCAAGGACGGCAAGGGCACCGTGCGGCTCGACCTCGACCCGGGCCGCACCGGCGGCAACGACCTCCACGTCTATGTGAAGCGGCCCAACGGCAGCGCCTTCGACGTCCCCGAGGTGAAGGTCTCCTTCACCCTCAAGGCGAAGGACGTGGGCCCGCTGCCCGTGGCCCCGGACCGCATCGCCACCGGACACTGGACCGCGAGCGGCGTGCAGATCCCGATGGCGGGCGACTGGGAGATCAAGGTGACGGTACGGACCTCCGACATCGACCAGGTCACGGTCGACAAGAACGCGCAGATCGGCTGAACGGAAACACCATGGCGGACAACGGGTCCACATCGGATACGGGTACGAGCGGGACGACGGGGACGAACAGGACGACGGGGACGACGGGGGTTACGGGCACGAGCGCGGCCAAAGGCACTAGTGGGGCCAAGGGCACCAGTGGGGCTGCGGGCACCGGCGGGTCCCGGGGGGCCGGGAAGGCCACGGCTACCGGCGGGGCCGCAGCCACCGGCGAGGCCGCCGGCCCCGGCCGGTTCTCCAGGCGGCGGCTGCTCGGCACGGCCGGCGCGACCGGTCTCGCGCTCGGCGCGGCGGGCGGCGGCATCGTCGGCTACGCGGCGGCGCCCTCCTCCGGGGCGTCCTCCGCCCCGGCGGGATCGGGCGCCGAACTGGTCTCGCTCGGCGCGGACCGGGTGATGTTTCACGGGAAACATCAGCCCGGCATCACCACGCCCATGCAGTCCCGCGGCCACCTCGTCGCCTTCGACCTGAAGGCAGGCGCGGGCCGCAAGGAGGCGGCGGCGCTGCTGCGCCGCTGGTCGCAGACGGCCGAGCGGCTGATGGCCGGCGAGCCGGTCGACGACGACACGGCGGTGGCACGGGACGCGGGCCCGTCCTCGCTCTCGGTCACCTTCGGCTTCGGCGCCTCCTTCTTCGCCCGTACGGGTCTGGAGAAGCAACGCCCGGCCGCCCTGGAACCGCTGCCCGACTTCTCCTCGGACCACCTCGACAAGGCGCGCAGCAACGGCGACCTGTGGGTGCAGATCGGCGCGAACGACCCGCTGGTGGCGTTCAACGCGCTGCGTGCGCTCCAGCGGGAGGCCACCGGTGTGGCGCGCGTGCGCTGGCAGATGAACGGCTTCAACCGTTCGCCGGGAGCCACCGCGCACCCGATGACGACCCGCAACCTCATGGGCCAGGTCGACGGCACGAACAACCCGAAGCCCTCCGAGAAGGACTTCGACGAGCGGATCTTCGTGCCCGCCGACGGTGACCCCGCCTGGATGGCGGGTGGCTCCTACGTCGTCGTACGCCGTATCCGGATGCTGCTCGACGACTGGGAGAAGCTCGGCCTGAAGGCACAGGAGGCGGTCATCGGGCGGAAGAAGTCGGACGGTTCACCGCTGACCGGCGGCACGGAGACGACCGAGCCGCAGCTGGAGAAGACGGGTCCCGACGGCAAAGTGGTCATTCCCGTCAACGCGCACGCCCGCATCACCCGGCCGGATCAGAACGGCGGCGCCGCGATGCTCCGCCGCCCGTTCTCCTACCACGACGGCTTCGACTCCCACGGCGAGCCGGACGCGGGGCTGCTCTTCGTCTGCTGGCAGGCGGACCCCCTGCGCGGTTTCGTCCCGGTGCAGCGCAAGCTCGACCGGGGCGACGCGCTCTCGGAGTTCATCCGCCACGAGGCGAGCGGCCTCTACGCGGTGCCGGGCGGCGCGGCCGAGGGCGAGTACGTGGGACAGCGACTGCTGGAGGCGTGACCCCGGCGCCTTCGGGGGGCGCAGCCGGACGGTCCCGATGTGCGGGCCGGACAGAATCCCGATGTGCGGACGGACGGTACGGCCGTGCGGTCCGGCCGCACGCACGGTACGGCCGCACGGTACGCCGCGCGGTCCGGCCGTGCGGCCTGGTCACACGAGGGCCGGGGGGCCGGTCCGTGAGACGCGTGAGCCGTGCCACGTACGGCGCATTAGGGTGACGGCATGTCGGCGATGCGCTACACCTATCTCGGCCCCGAAGGCACCTTCACCGAGGCCGCTCTCCGTACGCTGCCGGAGGCGGCCACCCGGGAACTCGTCCCGATGGTGTCCGTGCCCGCCGCGTTGGACGCGGTCCGCAGCGGTGAGGCGGCGGCGGCGCTCGTGCCCATCGAGAACTCGGTCGAGGGCGGCGTCACGACCACCGTCGACGAACTCGCCAAGGGCGAACCGTTGATGATCTACCGCGAGGTGGTCCTGCCGATCACCTTCGCGCTGCTGGTGCGCCCCGGCACCCAGCTGACGGACATCAAGACGGTGACCGGCCACCCGGTGGCCCAGCCCCAGGTGCGCAACTGGCTCGCCGCCCATCTGCCGGACGCCCTGTGGGAGTCCGCGGCCTCGAACGCGGACGGTGCGCGCCTGGTCCAGGAGGGCCGCTTCGACGCCGCCTTCGCCGGGAAGTTCGCCGCGGCGACGTACGGCCTCGAACCGCTGGTCAGCGAGATCCACGACGCGGCGAACGCCGCCACCCGCTTCGTCCTCGCGGGCCGCCCCGCCCGTCCGGCCGCGCCGACGGGCGCGGACAAGACCTCGGTGGTCATCTGGCTGGGCGACGACCACCCCGGCGCCCTGCTCGAACTGCTCCAGGAGTTCGCCGTACGGGGCGTCAACCTGATGCGGATCGAGTCCCGTCCGACGGGTCAGGGCATCGGCAACTACTGCTTCTCGGTGGACGCCGAGGGCCACATCACCGACCGCCGCGTCGGCGAGGCGCTGATGGGCCTCAAGCGCATCTGCCCCCAGGTGCGCTTCCTCGGTTCGTATCCGCGGGCCGGGATGACGTCGGCGGACGTACGGCAACTGCGGCCCGGGACATCGGACGCCGAGTTCGTGGCGGCGTCCGACTGGTTGACGCGCTGCCAGGACGGCCGTTTCTAGCCACGGCCCGGCCATCCGTCCGGCCACCGCTGGCCGCCGTCGCCCCGTCGGCGGCTTGCGCAGCGTCCCTGACGCCATTCCTACCTGCAGATTTACGTTGTCCACAAAAGTTATCCACAGGCGCGCATCTCGACCTGGGGACAAGTCGACAACGAGGTGCGACATGGTCGACAAATCGGCCCACAGGCCTCAAGTCCGTCCCCGGCCCCGCAGGTCACCCCTCGTCCACCCTTTTCCCTTGATCACCTCTTTGGGGCGAACCTTTTCCACTCGAAAGTGGGTGAGGGGGTGGTTTGGGAAGGGATTCCTTCGTCGCACTTGCGGCTTTCGGAATGACCTCTTCCGGCATCCACAGATCTTTCGCACAGCCTGTGGATAACTCTTGCGAGTCACCCATTCCTGTGGACAACCAGAACGGACGGAGGCCCCAAGTCCCGCTTCTGGCACGGGGTTCGAGTCAAGGCGGCGCAAGCGTTCTGCCCCATTTCAGGGAGGGCGCCCCTTTTATTGACCCCGCCCGGGCAATGCGCGCACGACCTCGCGGGAGGAAGCTTTTCGGCCTCCTCTTCCCGCCCCTTGACCGGCTTTCGGATCGGCCCCAGCCTCTTCGATCTTGGCATTCACATCCGGCAAAACGGTCATAACGCGCGGGCGGGGATATGGAGTCGTGGGCCCGAACCACGCGACGGTAGCCTTGAGGGGTGATTGACCTTCGCCTGCTCCGTGAGGACCCCGACCGTGTTCGCGCCTCCCAGCGCGCCCGTGGAGAGGACGTCGCGCTCGTCGACGCCCTGCTCTCCGCCGACGAGCGGCGCAGGTCGTCCGGCGTCCGCTTCGACGAGCTGCGCTCCGAGCAGAAGGCGCTCGGCAAGCTGATCCCCAAGGCCTCGCCCGAGGAGAAGCAGGAGCTCCTGAAGAAGGCGGGCGAACTCTCCGCCGCCGTCAAGGCCGCCGACGCCGCGCAGGACGAGGCCGACGAGGAGACCAAGAAGCTCCTTCAGCGGCTCGGCAACATCGTCCACGAGGACGTCCCGGTCGGCGGCGAGGAGGACTTCGTCGTCCTCGACACGATCGGCACCCCGCGCGACTTCGCGGCCGAGGGCTTCGAGCCGAAGGACCACCTGGAGCTCGGCGAGGCGCTCGGCGCCATCGACGTCGAGCGCGGCGCGAAGGTCTCGGGATCGCGCTTCTACTACCTGACCGGCGTCGGCGCGCTCCTGGAGCTCGCCCTGGTCAACGCGGCGATCGCGCAGGCGACGGAGGCCGGGTTCATCCCGATGCTGACGCCCTCGCTGGTCCGCCCGCGCGCCATGGAGGGCACGGGCTTCCTCGGCCAGGCCGCGGAGAACGTCTACCACCTGGAGAAGGACGACTACTACCTGGTCGGCACCTCCGAGGTCCCCCTCGCGGCGTACCACATGGACGAGATCATCGACGCCGACAAGCTCCCCCTGCGGTACGCGGGCTTCTCGCCCTGCTACCGCCGCGAGGCGGGCACCTACGGCAAGGACACCCGCGGCATCTTCCGCGTCCACCAGTTCGACAAGGTCGAGATGTTCTCGTACGTCGACCCGGCCGACGCCGAGAACGAGCACCAGCGTCTCCTGGAGTGGGAGAAGCAGTGGCTGAGCGGTCTCGGACTGCCCTTCCAGGTGATCGACGTGGCGACGGGTGACCTCGGCGCCTCGGCCTCGCGCAAGTTCGACTGCGAGGCGTGGATCCCCACCCAGGGCAAGTACCGCGAGCTGACCTCCGCGTCGAACTGCGACGGCTTCCAGGCCCGCCGCCTCTCCATCCGCTACCGCGACGGCAAGAAGGTCCAGCCGCTCTCGACCCTGAACGGCACGCTCTGCGCCGTCCCGCGCACGATCGTGGCGCTCCTGGAGAACCACCAGCAGGCCGACGGCTCCGTATGGGTGCCCGAGGTCCTGCGTCCGTACCTCGGGGGCCGAGAGATCCTGGAGCCCGTCGCCAAGTGAGCCAGCCAGCTCCGGTCACGCCGTCCTTCCCGTACAAGCTGGTCGCGACCGACCTCGACGGGACGCTGCTGCGCTCCGACGACACGGTGTCGGACCGCACGCGCGACGCCCTCGCCGCGGCCACCGCGGCGGGCGCGGCGCACATCGTCGTCACCGGTCGCGCGGTGCCGTGGACGCGGCACATCCTCGACGACCTCGGTTACGACGGCATAGCGGTGTGCGGGCAGGGCGCGCAGGTCTATCACGCGGGTGAGCACCGGCTGCTCACCTCCGTGACGCTCGACCGGCAGCTCGCGGGCCTGGCCCTGGCGAAGATCGAGGCGGAGATCGGCCCGTTGGCTCTCGCCGCGAGCCGCGACGGCATCGACGGCGAGGTCCTGGTCGGCCCGGGGTACGCGGTCCAGGACGGCCCGCTCCCCGTCATCTCCATGACGGACCCTTCCGACCTGTGGTCGGCCCCGCTGAACAAGGTGTACGTCCAGCATCCCGGCCTCGGCGACGACGCCCTCGCGGCCGTGGCGCACCAGGTGGCCGGGGACCTCGTCGGTGTGACGATGGCCGGTGAGGGCATAGTCGAACTGCTGCCGCTCGGCCTCACCAAGGCCACCGGCCTCTCCCTCGCGGCCCGCCGCCTGGGCGCGAAGGCCGTGGACACGATCGCCTTCGGCGACATGCCGAACGACATCCCCATGTTCGCCTGGGCGGCCCACGGCGTGGCCATGGCCAACGCCCACGAGGAACTCAAGGCAGTGGCCGACGAGGTGACGACGTCGAACGAGAAGGACGGCATCGCAGTCGTCCTCGAACGGCTGCTCGGCCGCTAGCACCGGGGCCGGTCCGGCCGGCCCCGGCCTTCCTTCTACTCCTCCCCGGCCAGCGTCAGCGACCTGAGCTTCTGGCCCGCGTACCAGGTGGCCGCGACGGTGACGATCACCAGGAGAACCGTCGCCGTCGGCAGGCCGACGTCGGACGTGATCAGGTCGCCCTCGCCTATCTTCTGGGCCACCGCGAGGGACCACTGCTGCACGCTGAGCGTGCGCGCACCGGCCACCAGCGACCCGAACAGCGCCTCCCAGACCAGTGCGTAGACCAGGCCGAAGACCACGGCGTGCCGGGTGACCGTGCCGAGGAGCAGGAAGATCGCGGCGTACGTGATGGAGGCGACCAGCGCCGCGATCGTGTGGGCCACGGCGATCTGCTGGCCGTTGCCGTTCAGGATCATGCCGGCGATGAAGGTGGGTATCGCGGAGAAGGCCATGGTCACGGCGATGGCGACGATCAGCTTGGTGGAGATGATCGTGGGCCGCTTGACCGGCTTGGAGAGCAGATAGACGACGGAGCCGTCGTCGATCTCGGGGCCGATGGCGCCGGTGCCCGCGATGACGCCGATGATCGGCACCATGGTGGCGAGGGCGAAGCCGCCCAAAACGTCGACGGCCACCTGGTCGTCGGCGCCGCTGAAGCCGCGCACCGCGGCGGCGATGACGATCAGCAGGACGGGCAGGGCGAAGAGGATCAGTGCCCGGCGGCGGCCGAGCAGGGCCCGGTAGGTGAGCCGGGCGACAGTGGGGTCGTACATGAAGGCTCCCTTCAGGCCGCGACGAGGTAGGAGAAGACCGACTCGAGGGACTCGTCCGACGGCGAGACCGTGAGGAGCCGGATGCCGTGCTCGCGGGCGACCCGGGGCAGCAGCGTGGTGAATCGGCCGAAGTCGACCGCCTGGATGCGCAACGCGCCCTCCTTGAGATCGACTTCGATCCCGGCCGTCGACGGATCGGCTATGAGCGCGGCGGCCAGGGCGCGGTCGTCGCTGGAACGGATCAGATAGCGGTGGGGCCGGTCGGTCATCAGGCGGCGGATCTTGCGGAAGTCACCGCTCGCCGCGTGCCGTCCGGCGACGATCACCTCGATGTGCGAGGCCAGTTGCTCGACCTCTTCGAGGATGTGCGAGGAGAACAGGACGGTGCGGCCCTGGTCGCCCATGGACCGCAGGAGCTCCATCAGCTGCATGCGCTGACGGGGGTCCATGCCGTTGAACGGCTCGTCGAGCAGCAGGACCGCGGGGTCGTGCACCAGGGCGGACGCCATCTTCACGCGTTGGCGCATGCCCTTGCTGTACGTGGAGATCTTCCGGTCCTGCGCGTACTCCATGTCGACGGTCGCCAGGGCCTTCTTGGCGGCCCGCTCGTCCAGGCCGTGCAGTTCGGCGTTGGCCACGACGAACTCGCGGCCGGTGAGGAAGTCGTACATCGCCTCGCGCTCGGGGACGATGCCGATGTCCTTGTAGATCTCCTCGTTGCGCCAGATCGGCCTGGCGTCGAGGGTGACGCTGCCCGTGGAAGGGGCGAGGAAGCCGCCCATCATATTGATGAGGGTCGACTTGCCGGCGCCGTTCGGGCCGAGGAGGCCGGTGACACCGGGGCCGATGTTCATGGTGATGTCGTTGACCGCCACCACGTTGCCGAACCAGCGGGACGTGTGGTCGATGCTGATGGTGGTCATGAGAGGCCGACCTTTCGGTAGCGGCGCATCAGCGCGCCATAGCAGCCGGCGATGAGGCCGAGGACGACGAGCACGTACACCACGCCGACGCCGGACGAAGGTCCGTCCCCGCCGGGGAAGGCCGAGGTCGCGCCGAGGAACGCCGTCTGCACACCGTCGATGAGCGTGATGGGCGAGAAGAGTCCGAGCCAGGCGATGGCGTCCGTGCTGCCCTGTTCGTAGGCGATGGCCTGGACCGTGGAGACCGCTCCGTAGGTGATGGTCAGCACGGCGATGACGGCCGCTATGCCGAAGCCGCGGCGGGGTGTGATCGCCGAGATGACGAGGGCGATGCCGGAGAAGAGGAGGGAGAGCAGCGCCACGGAGACCAGGCCCTGGCCGAAGCCCTCCGTCTGGTCCAGGAAGTCGAGCTTGGCCAGCAGTGCCCCTACGTAGAGCACGAGCAGCGGCGCGGCGGTGAGGACGAAGAGGGCGGAGGTCATGGCGGCGAACTTCGCGAGGACGTAGTCCCCCCGCTCTATGGGCCGGGAGAAGTAGAGGGGCACGGTCTTGAAGCGCAGGTCGCGGGAGACGGTCTGCGGCGCCTGGGCGGCGAGGAAAAGGCTGATGAGGGCCTGCATGACGATCGCGTAGCGCGTGTAGTCGACGGGGAGGTCCTTGGTTTTCGTCGCCACGGCGACGGCCACCATGATCGCCGCCGGCAGGCACATCACCGCGAAAAGGATCATGGGCAGGACCTTGGACTTGGCGGAGCGCCCGAGTCCGTATGCGCCGCGCAGGCTCTGGGAGAAGAGCGAGCGGCGGGCATAGGCACGGCCGAGCCGCGGTCCTTCGTAGTCGCGGTAGCCGATGTTGTGGATCTGGGTGGACTCAACGCTCATCGCGCCCGCCTCCTGTCTGCTGTGCGGCCGCGGTCGGCGCGGGGACCGCCACGGGGGCGGAGGCGGACTCCGGCCGTGCCGCGTCCGCCGCGTCCTTGTCCTTGAAGACCTCCGCGATGTGGTGCCTGCGCTGCTCCATCCGGATCAGGCCGAGGCCGAGGTCGGCGACGAGGTCCCGCACGAGGTCGTACGTCTCCTCGCCCTCGGCGGTGAGCAGGACCGTGTGGCCGGCGCCGGGCAGCTCGCCGCCGGTCTCCGTCTCCATGCCGCGCTCGCGCAGGGCCTCGCGCAACGCCCGTGTGCCGTCGGGGCATTCGTCGGAATCGGTGACCTCGACGGCCAGCGTCGTGGTGATCTGGGTGAAGTCGGTGGTGGAGCTGGAGCGCAGGAGCTTGCCGCCGTCGATGACGACGACGTGGTCGCAGGTGCGCTCCAGCTCGCCGAGGAGGTGCGAGGTGACGAGGACCGAGATGCCGAAGTCGGTGTGGACGCGGCGGATCAGGCCGAGCATCTCGTCGCGCCCGACCGGGTCGAGGCCGTTCGTCGGCTCGTCGAGGAAGACCAGCTGGGGGTCGTGCACCAGGGCCTGGGCGAGCTTGACGCGCTGTTTCATGCCCGTCGAATAGCCGCCGATCGGGCGGTACCTCTCCTCGTAGAGCCCGACGTGCCGCAGGGTGTCCGCGGTGCGCTCGCGGGCCGCGGTGGGCGGGAGCCCCGACATCCGCGCCATGTGGACGACGAACTCGGTGGCCGAGACGTCGGGCGGCAGGCAGTCGTGCTCCGGCATGTATCCGACGCGCTCGCGGATCTGGCCGCCGTTCGTGGCGACGTCCAGGCCGAGCACGGCGGCGCGGCCCTCCGTGGCGGGGGACAGACCCAGCAGGATCTTGATCAGTGTGGACTTGCCGGCTCCGTTGGCCCCGACGAGTCCGGTCACACCGGGCCCGATATCCATGGAGAGCCGGTCAAGCGCGGTCACCCTCGGGAACCGCTTGCTCAGGCTTTCGGTCGCGATCACAGTCACGATTCGACGGTAGTGGCGCGGGCCACATCCGTCGTCAGACCACGGTCTTGCGCTGCTCTCACTCTGGAGTATTACGGGCCCGTAAGGGTCATCCGGAGGTCGACCCCTGGGGGAACTTCCGGACCTGTCCCGGATGATCCGGCGGAACGGTTGACGCGGCCGTCGAGCATTGTCACATTCATCAGTGTCACGTTACGAGCGCGTACGGCGATGGCCGCACGGGCCGGGAACGCACGGGCCGGACACGGGACGGACGGTGACATGACCGCACGAGGCACAACGGAACTCCCCGCCGGGCTGCGGGGGTTCAGGGACGTGCAGGCTCTCGCGTACGCATGCGCGGAGACGGTCGCGGCCCAGCTCAGGCCGGGAGTGACGGAGCGCGAGGCCGCCCGGATGCAGCGCCTGTGGCTGCGGGAGCGGGGTGTGCGGGACTGGTTCCACCTGCCCTTCGCCTGGTTCGGGGATCGCACGGCGTTCGTGGACTTCCGGGTGCCGCTGCAGTTCTTCCCCACGAACCGCGCGCTGGAGCCGGGGATGCCCTTCATCCTCGACATGGCCCCGGTCCACCGGGGTTTCACGGCCGACATCGGCTACTCGGGCTGTCTGGGGCTCAACCCCGTGCACGACAAGCTCCTCGCCGACCTGGAGGCGCACCGCGAGCTGATCCTGCGCGAGGTGCGCGAGCGCCGCCCGCTGCGCGAGATATACGAGGACGTGGACCGCCTCATGGTCCGCCAGGGTTATGCCAACCGTCATCGCGCGTATCCCTTCGGGGTCGTCGCACACAAGGTCGACCGGGTCAAGGAGCGCCGTCTGTCGCCGCACTTCCTCGGGTTCGGCGCGCGGTCGCTGAAGGGGCTCGCGAGCGACGTGCTCCATGGCCACCGGGACGGATGGTCGCCCCTGTGGTCCCCCCACAAGTTCTTTGACCACCCTCCCCGGCAGGGGCTCTGGGCGGTCGAACCACACCTCGGGTTCCGGGGTACGGGCGCGAAGTTCGAGGAGATCCTGGTCGTCACCGACTCGAAGGATCCCGAGGAGAGCGCGTTCTGGCTGGACGACGACCTGCCGCATGTGCGGCGCTGGGCTGAGGAGAGGACCGCCGCATGACGACCGGAGCGGGGAGTCGGGACACCGACGGACTGAAGGGCGCGCGCGAGCACCGGGTGCGTACGGGCGGCGTGGAGCTGTGCGTCGCCGAGCTGGGCGATCCGTCGCGGCCCACGGTCGTGCTCGTCCACGGCTATCCGGACTCCAAGGAGGTCTGGACCGAGGTCGCCCGGCGCCTCGTGGACGACGGTGACTTTCACGTGGTGCTGTATGACGTGCGTGGTCACGGCGGGTCGACCGCGCCGAAGCCGTTGCGCGGGGGCTTCACCCTGGAGAAGCTGACCGACGACTTCGTGGCGGTGATCGACGCGGTGAGCCCGGACGGGCCGGTGCACGTGGTCGGACACGACTGGGGGTCGGTGCAGTCCTGGGAGTTCGTCACGGTGCAGCGCACCGAGGGCCGCATTGCCTCGTTCACGTCGATATCGGGCCCCTCGCTCGACCACTTCGGGCACTGGATCAAAAAACGCGTGGCCCGGCCGACTCCGCGCCGAGTGGGTCAACTGCTCGGCCAGGGCGCGAAGTCCTGGTACGTGTACCTGCTGCACACACCGGCCCTGCCGGAGCTGGCCTGGCGCGGCCCTCTCGGCAAGCGGTGGCCCAAGATCCTGGAGCGCGTGGAAAGGGTCCCGGCGGGCGACTACCCGACGTCCTCGCTGCCCCGGGACGCGGCGCACGGAGCGTGGCTCTACCGCGACAACGTCCGCGCGAGGCTGCGCAGGCCACGCGCCGATGCCTACGCCCACGCGCCCGTGCAGCTCATCATGGCCTCGGGGGACGTCTTCCTCTCCGAGCGTCTCTACGACGATCTCGGCCTCTGGGTCCCGCGGCTGGTCCGGCGCACCTTGCCGGCCAGGCACTGGGTGCCCCGCACCCGGCCCGACCAAGTGGCGGCCTGGGTGTCCGAGTTCGTGACGGCCAACGAGGGCGGCGCCGCTCCGCGGGAGCACATGGCCACGGGGAAGTACGCCGACCGGTTCGGGGGTCAGCTCGTCCTGGTCACGGGCGCGGCCGGCGGCATCGGGCGGGCCACGGCCTTCGCGTTCGCCGAGGCCGGGGCGCGCGTGGTGGCCGTCGACCGGGATGCGGAGGGCGCGGCCCGTACGGCGGAGCTGGCACGGCTGATCGGTGCGCCCGACGCCTGGGGCGAGACGGTCGACGTCTCCGACGAGCAGGCCATGGAGAAACTGGCCGAGAAGGTCACCAGGGAGTACGGCGTCGTCGACGTCCTGGTGAACAACGCGGGCATCGGTCTCTCCGGCCCCTTCCTCGACAGCAGCACGGCGGACTGGAAGGAAGTCCTCGACGTCAACCTGTGGGGTGTCATCCACGGCTGCCGGTTGTTCGGCAGGCAGATGGCCGAGCGGGGCCAGGGCGGCCACATCGTGAACATGGCGTCGGCGGCGGCGTTCCAGCCCTCCAGGGCGCTGCCCGCGTACGGCACGTCGAAGGCCGCGGTCCTCATGCTCAGCGAGTGCCTGCGCGCGGAGCTGGCGGGCCAGGACATCGGGGTCTCCGCGATCTGCCCCGGGATCGTCAACACCGGCATCACCTCGACCGCCCGCTTCACCGGTGTCGACGCCGAGGAGGAGAAGCGCCGCCGGAAGCGGAGCTCCCGGCTCTACGGCCTGCGCAACTACCCGCCGGAGAAGGTGGCCGACGCGGTCCTGCGCGCCGTCGCCGAGAACCGGGCGGTGGTGCCGGTCACCCCGGAGGCCCGGGGCGCCCGGCTCCTGTCCCGCTTCGCCCCCAAGGCCCTGCGCGCCATCGCCCGGTTGGAGCCACCGCTGTGAACACGGAGAGGGATGGCCGGCCCGAGGCCGAGCAAGTGCACGAGGAGCAGCAGCGGCACGGGGACGAGGGGTGCGGTGGACCTGCCGAACATGGGAGCGATGAGCGCGGCGGGCCCGCGGAGCACAGGGACGAGAAGCACGGCGGGACCACGGAGCGCAGGGACGAGAAGCGCGGTGAGCCCGCGGAGCACGGGGATGAGGAGCGCGGCGGGTCCGCCGAGCACCGGGCCGAGTACCGCATCGAGGACCTGGCCCACCACAGCGGTGCGACGGTCCGCACGATCCGGGCCTACCAGGACCGCGGCCTGCTCCCCCGCCCGGAGCGCCGCGGCAGGGCCAACGTCTACGGCGAGGCCCACCTGGCACGGCTGCGGCAGATAGCCGATCTGCTGGACCGCGGGTACACCCTGGCGTCCATCAAGGAGCTCCTGGAGGCCTGGGACGCGGGCCGGGGCCTCGGCGGGGTGCTCGGCCTGGCCGTGGAGGTGGACGGGCCCTGGACGGACGAGAAGGCCGACCGGATATCCCGTGCCGAGCTGGACGCGGCCTTCGGTGGCGCACCGGACGAGGCCGCTGTCGCGGACGCGGTCGCCCTGGGCGTGCTGGAGCCGATAGCAGGGCGTGAGGACGAGTTCCTGGTACCCAGTCCACAAGAGCTGGCTGTGGCCGTCGAGTTGCACGCGGCTGGCGTTCCGTTGTCGGCGATATCCGCCCATTTACGGGAGTTGCGGGGGCAGGTCGAGCATATAGCCGCCCGTTTCCTGGAGTTCACCACGGAGCACGTCTTCGCGCGTTATCTCGGCAGTCACCCGCCGACCGAGGCGGGAGCCGCCGAGGCCGCTGATCTCGTACGGCGTCTGCGGCCGCTCGCCCAGCAGTCGGTCGACGCGGAACTGGCACGGGCGATGCGGCTGTTCGCCGCGCGGCACCTCCGCCAGCAGCTGGCTCCGGGGAGGCCCGCCCAAAGCGTCGGCGGGACGGTTTCCGTCAGTCTGCCGGTCGGAACAATGCGCGCGGTGGAGGGCCTGGTTGGTGCCGAGCGGGCGGCCGAGTTCGTGGCTGCCGCCGCTGAACGGGAGGTCCGGGCACGGAGCTTGGACTCCATGACGGCAATGCACAGGGCAACTGCGGGAGTTACACAAAAGCCTTAAATGGCACGGCAGTTATCCACAGAATTGTCAATAGGCCTGTGGATAACCGCACTTGGTTGTGGATCAAACCTGGGAGGCGGCAGTGATGGATGAAAAGTCGGTGGACGAAAATCGAGTGCGCGGGAAACGGTTCGCCGTGACGCTGAGGAGATGAAAGAAGGAATGACCTCGCCGGACGAGAGCACGTACCCGCGAGCGAACCGGCCTCCGGCGTCGCCACCCGTGCCGCCCGCCGCACCACCCGCCACGTCGCTCGCCGCGTCACCTCCTGTGCCGGACGACCGACGCACCGTGAAAGTGTCCAAGTACCTGTCGAAGCACCTGCGCCACGAGCCGGGCCGGATCGGGATCACCCTCGACGAGCACGGCTGGGTGGGGATCGACACGCTCATCGCCGCCGCTGCCGCGCACCGCTTCCCGTTCAGCCGTGCCGAGCTGGAGCACGTGGTGGCTGTCAACGACAAGCAGCGCTTCGCCGTGGAGGACGGCCGTATCCGCGCCAGCCAGGGCCACTCCGTCGCCGTGGACCTCGACCTGCCCCCTGCGGCGCCGCCCGGCCACCTGTTCCACGGCACCGTGCCGGCTCGTCTGGCCGCCATCCGGGCCGAGGGGCTGCGGCCGATGAACCGGCACGCCGTGCACCTCTCGGCGGACCGCGAGACCGCCGGGCGGGTCGGTGCCCGGCGCGGGCGGCCCGTCGTCCTCTCCGTCGACGCCGGGGCGATGCACCGTGACGGCCACGTCTTCCACGTCAGCGCCAACGGGGTCTGGCTCACCGCGGCCGTCCCGCCGCGATACCTCCGCTTCCCCGGGCCTCGCTGAGCAGCCGGCACGTCGGCGGCAGGGCACGCCACCTGGGCCCTGAGCCACGGGCCCCCGGGCACAGGGGCACAGGGGCACCTGAGCCACGCCCGCCGCTCCGGCCGGGCATGATCATCTCCATGGAGCATCTGCACAGCAACGAGGCCGCCATCGAAGCCCTGCGCGAGGTCGCCCGCGAGTACAACCGGGAGATCGAGGTCTCGCACGACATCGGCGCCGACCAGACGTCGCGCCGCTCCGCCGCGGGGGTCGGCGTGACGACGGACCCGGACGGTTCGCTGCCCCACGAGGCACTCGTGGAGTTCGGCGGCTCGCCCCGGCTCATGGTGCGGCTCTTCCCCGAGGACGACGGTGACGCCGACGCCCTGATCACCGTCGAGGACGTCGAGTGCCACGACATCCAGCGCGACCAGGTACCCGCCTTCGTCCGCTCGGTCTTCGGCGGCCTCGCCCACGTCAAGGCCAAGCGCTTCCCGCCCGGCTACCGCCTGGTCGTGCCGCTGCCCGGTGACAAGACGTTCAAGGAGTACATCCCGATGGTGCTGCTCACGCCGTGGCTCAGCTCCCAGGTCCGCTGAGCGGCCGGCCGCTGCCTCAGATCCCTCCGAGCGGCCGGCCACTGCTCCCGGTCCGCTGAGTCGCCGGCCACTGCTCCCGGGTCCGCTGAGCGGCCGGGCTTCGGGCGGACATACGCTCGGGGCCATGAACCTGCGTCTGAGCACCGTGATCCTGCCTGTCCGCCGCTGGCACGAGGGTGGCAGGGAGCGCTGGCAGCGTGCGGAAGAGCTCGGTTTCCACACCGCGTACACCTATGACCACCTCTCCTGGCGGAGTTTCCGTGACGGGCCCTGGTTCGGGGCGGTGCCCACGCTGACCGCCGCCGCCGCGGCCACCGAGCGGATTCGCCTCGGCACCCTCGTGACCTCGCCCAACTTCCGGCACCCAGTGACCCTCGCCAAGGAGTTGATCACTCTCGACGACGTGTCGAACGGCCGGATCACCCTCGGCATCGGCGCGGGCGGCAACGGGTTCGACGCGACGGCGCTGCGGGCGAGCGGCGAGGAGCCCTGGACGCCGCGTGAGCGGGCCGACCACTTCGGCGAGTTCCTGCCCCTGCTCGACCGGCTCCTCACCGAGGACGTCGTCTCGTACGACGGAACGCACTACTCCGCCACCGAGGTGCGGAACATCCCCGGCTGCGTGCAGCGCCCGCGGCTGCCCTTCGCCGTGGCCGCGACCGGGCCGCGCGGGCTGCGGCTCGCCGCGCGCCACGGGCAGGCCTGGGTCACCACGGGCGACCCGAAGCTCTTCGAGACCGGCACCCCGGAGCAGTCACTTCAAGCCATCCGCGGACAGGTCGAGAAGCTCACGGCCGCCTGTGACGAGATCGGCCGGGACGTCGCCGACGTCGACAAGATCCTGCTGACCGGTTTCACGCCCGACCGGCCCCTGGACTCCTTCGACGCCTTCGTCGACTTCGCCGGTCACCACGCGGACCTGGGCTTCGACGAGATCGTGCTGCACTGGCCGCTGCCCGGCACCTGCTTCGCGGCGGACGAGAAGATCTTCGAGCGGATCGCCCTGGAGGCGTCGGGCCAGTTGAACACGGACGGGATCAAGTCCTGATGGCTCTCAGATGTGCGCCCCACCGCACGCCCGTGCACGTCGGTGCGGGACAATCGGTGGCGTGACCTCAGCTACCCCAGGGCCCCAGACCCCCGCCCCGAACGCCCCGGCCACGACCGACCGGACCGGCCGGATCGCCCGGACCGGCCAGGTCGACCGGCCCGGGCCGCGTCCGCGGCTGATCGCCACGGACCTGGACGGCACGCTGCTGCGCGACGACAAGACGGTCTCCGACCGCACGATCGCCGCGCTCGCCGCCGCCGAGGCCGCCGGGATCGAGGTCTTCTTCGTGACCGGCCGCCCGGCCCGCTGGATGGACGTCGTCAGCGCCCACGTCCACGGTCACGGCCTCGCCATCTGCGGAAACGGCGCGGCGGTGGTCGATCTGCACGGCGGCCCCGGCGCCCACAGCTTCGTCAAGGTCCGCGAGCTGGAGCGGGAGTGCGCCCTCGACGTCGTCCGCAGGGTCCGTGCCGCCTCACCGGGCACGTCCTTCGCGGTCGAGCGGACCGGGGGCCTGCACCACGAGGAGACGTATCCGCCGCTGCACATGGAGCCCGGCGAGAGCGTCGCGCCCGCCGAGAAGCTCCTCGCGGAGATCCCCGCGGACCCCGCGGTGGCCGAGCAGCCCGTGCTCAAGATCCTCGCCTTCCACCCGGAGCTCGCGCCCGACGACTTCCTGGTGGTGGCGCGGGCGGCCGTCGGGGACCGGGCGACGGTCACCCGTTCCAGCCCCAGCGCGCTCCTGGAGATCAGCGGCCCCGGCGTCTCCAAGGCCAGCACGCTGGAGCTGTGCTGCGCCGAGCGCGGCATCACGCCCGCCGAGGTCGTCGCCTTCGGGGACATGCCCAACGACATAGAGATGCTGAGCTGGGCGGGCACGTCGTACGCGATGGGCAACGCCCACCCCGACGTCATCGCCGCCGCCTCCGGCCGCACGGTCGCCAACAACGACGACGGCGTGGCCGTGGTGATCGAACAGATCCTGGCCGACCACCACCACGAGGCCCAGCGGCCCCCGGCCTAGGGCCCGCGCCCATGCCGGGCCGGGCTAATACGGAGCCTGCCAGACCACCGTCGTGCCGCCGCCGTCCTCGCCGGTGCCCGGCCCGTACCAGCTGTCGCCGCCCAGGGACTCGGCCCGCCGCTTGAGGTTCTTCAGGCCGCTGCGCCGGCCGCCCTCGGCGATGCCCACGCCGTCGTCGGCGACGGTCAGCCGTACGCCCTGGCTCCCGTCCGGCAGCGTCACCGTCGCGTCGACGACCACGTCGATACGGTCGGCCCGCGCATGGCGGAACGCGTTGGAGAGGGCCTCCCGCAGGGCCGCGATGAGGTTCTTGCCGGTCAGTTCGCCGACCACGGTGTCGACGGGGCCCACGAAGCGGTGCGAGGGCTGGAAGCCGAGCGGGACGGCGGCCATGTTGATCTCCCGGAGCACCCGCGTGCGCAGCCCCGACGGCGCCTCGGCCGGGCCCTGCTGCAGCGCGAAGATCGCCGTGCGGATCTCCTGGATGGTCACGTCCAGCTCGTCGACGGCCTTGCCCACGCCGACCTGCACCTCCGGCACGACCGACCGCCGCTGGGCGCTCTCCAGCATCATGCCGGTGGCGAACAGCCGCTGGATGACGAGGTCGTGCAGGTCCCTGGCGATCCGGTCGCGGTCCTCGTAGACCGCGAGGCGCTCACGGTCCCGCTGGGCGTCGGCCATCATCAGCGCGAGCGCGGCCTGCGAGGCGAACTGGATGGCGAGCGTCCGCTCGGCCCCGGTGAAGGGGCGTGCCCCACGCGCGCGTGGCGTGGCGAGCGTCCCCAGGACACGTCCGTCGCTCTGCAGTGGCAGGAGCATGACGGGGCCGTAGCGGTCGGCCAGTTCCGTCATGACCCGGGGGTCATCCGCCGCGTCGTCGATGAAGACGGGCTCTCCCGCGAGGAGCTGGGAGACGATGCGGCTCTCCGGGGGGACGGTCATGCCGAGCGCCCCGAGGGGCTCGGCCGAGGAGACCGCGACGACCTCCATGCCGCCCTCGTCGTCGGGCACCAGCACGATCCCCGCGGCCGATTCCGCGAGGCGCCTGGCCTGTTCGGCCACGACGGCGAGGGCGTCCTCCGCGTCGCTGCCGGAGAGCAGGGCCGTGGTGACCGCGACCGAGCCGTCGATCCAGCGTTCGCGCTGCTTGGCGGCCTCGTACAGACGCGCGTTGCCGATGGCGATGCCGGCCTCCGCGGCGAGGACGCGCACCATGTGAACGTCGTCGTCGTTGAACTCGGCCCCGTCCCGCTTCTCCGTCAGGTAGAGGTTGCCGAAGATCTCGCCCTGTACGCGGATGGGCACCCCGAGGAAGGTCCGCATCGGCGGGTGGTGGGCCGGGAAGCCGCAGGAGCGGGGGTCGGTGGAGAGATCGGAGAGGCGCAGCGTCCTCGGCTGGTGGATCAGCGCGCCGAGCAGGCCTCTGTGCCCGTCGGGCAGCCGTCCGATGCGGTCGGCAGTCTCCTCGCCGATGCCGTGGTGGACGAAGTCGGAGAGCCCTTCGCCGTCCTCGGCGACGACGCCGATCGCCGCGTAGCGGGCGTCCGCGAGTTCGGCGGCGGTCTCGCAGATGCGGTCCAGGGTGACGTGGAGTTCCAGCCCGGTGCCCACCGACCGCATGGCTTCGAGGAGCTGCGGCACCCGCTTGGCCAGCTCGGGCGTGAGTCCCTGGAGGCCGCGCGCCGCCGCCTGCCCCGGGCGGGACGTGCCGTCGGGGAGCGGTGAATCGGCGGAGGCCGGAGGCAGGGACATGGCTTTGAGCCTAGTAAGTCCTATTTACGGGGGAAAGTCGGAGCCGTGCCGGGCCCCGGAAAGCCGCCGGGGGCGGCGGCCTCGGTCAGGCGGGGCCGCCCTCACCCCACCGCCAGCAGATCCGCCGTCCGCTCCACGTCCAGCATCCGCCGCAGCGGACCCTCCACCGCCGCGAGCTCCGCGTAGGTGCCGCGCTGCGCCACCCGGCCCCCGTCGAGGACGATCACCTCGTCCACCGCGTCGAGCCCGGCGAGCCGGTGGGTGATGAGCAGCGTCGTCCGCCCCTCCGTCGCGGCCATCAGGTCGGCGGTGAGGGCGTCCGCGGTCGGCAGGTCGAGGTGCTCGGCCGGCTCGTCGAGGACGAGTACGGGGAAGTCCGCGAGCAGCGCGCGAGCCAGCGCGAGCCGCTGCCGCTGGCCCCCGGAGAGCCGGGCGCCGTGCTCGCCGACCAGTGTGTCGAGCCCCTGTGGCAGCGAGTCGGCCCAGCCGTCGAGCCGTGCCCGCGCGAGGGCGGCCCGCAGCTCGGCGTCCGTGGCGTCCTTCTTGGCGAGCAGCAGGTTCTCGCGGACCGAGCTGTCGAAGATGTGCGCGTCCTGGGCGCAGAGCCCGACCATGCGGCGCACGGTGTCGCCGTCGAGCGTCGCCGCGTCCGTGCCGCCCAGCGAGTACGTCCCCTCGGACGCGCCGAGGAACCGCAGGAGCACCTGGGCGAGCGTCGTCTTGCCCGAGCCCGAGGGGCCCACGACGGCGATCCGCCGGCCCGGCTCCAGCGTCAGGCTCACGCCCGCGAGCGCGGGGGCGTCGGGCGACTGGCCCGCGTGGCGGGCGTGCAGTGCCTCGACCCGGAGCGGGAAGGGCGTGGCCGGCGCCTCGGCGGGAACAGCGGGCTCCGGAACCGGCTCGGCGGCGTCCAGGACCTCGTACACGCGCTCCGCGCTCCTGATGACCCGCTGCCGGTACTGGACGGCGAGGGGCAGGCCGATGACCGCTTCGAAGGCGGCGAGCGGGGTGAGCACCACGACGGCCAGGGCGAGTCCGTCGAGCCGCCCGTCCCGCACGGCCTGGACCCCGACGAGCGCGGCGGCGGCCACCGTGAGCCCGGTGGCGAGCGCGCCGAGTCCGTTGCCGAGCGCGGTGGCTCCGGCCTGCCGGGAGGCGATCCGCGTCAGCTCGGCGTCGGCCTCCCTGGCCTTGGCCGTACGACGGCCCAGCGCACCGGCGACGGTCAGCTCGGCGGTCCCGGTCAGCAGATCGGTGACGCGGGTGGCGAGCGCCCCGCGTGCGGGGGCCAGCCTCCGCTCGGCGCGCCGCGCCACGGCACCGCTCAGCAGCGGCGCCCCGACGCCCGCGACGAGCAGCCCGGCGGCGAGCACGGCGCCCGCCTCGGGCAGCAGCCAGGCGGTGAACCCGACGGCCCCGGCGCCCACGAACGCGGCGGCGGACGCGGGCAGCAGCCAGCGCAGCCAGTAGTCCTGCAAGGCGTCGACGTCGGCGACCAGGCGGGAGAGGAGATCCCCCCGGCGGGCGGTGCGCAGACCTGCGGGGGCGAGGCGTTCGAGGCGCCGGTAGACCGCGACGCGGGTGTCGGCGAGCATGCGGAGCACCGCGTCGTGCGAGACGAGCCGCTCGGCGTAGCGGAAGACGGCGCGGCCGATGCCGAAGGCACGGGTCGCCGTCACGGCGATCATCAGGTACATCACCGGCGGCTGCTCCGAGGCCCGCGAGATCAGCCACCCCGAGGTGGCCATGAGCCCCACGGCGCTGCCGAGCGCGAGGCTTCCGAGCAGCAGCGCGAGCCCGAGCTGCGCCCGCCGCGCCCGAGCGGCCTCCCGTACGCGGGCGAGCACGCCGCGCGGCTGCGCCGGGCTCTGGCTCCGGGGGCCGTCCACGGGTGCGTCGTCACCGACGGCCTCGGGCCGGCCCGGGGCCTCGCGCGTCCCGCCGGGGCGCTCCGCCGTGCCGGAGAGCGGAGTCGTGCCCGTCCGCGTCTCGGCGGCGGGCAGCCGCACCACCCGGTCCGCGACGGCGAGCAGCGCGGGCCTGTGCACGACCAGCAGCACGGTCCGGCCCACGGCCAGGCGTCGCACCGCCTCCACGACCTCCGCCTCGGTCCCGCCGTCGAGCGCGGCCGTGGGCTCGTCGAGCAGGACCACGGGGCGGTCGGCGAGGAACGCGCGTGCCAACGCGAGCCGCTGCCGCTGCCCGGCCGAGAGCCCGCCCCCGTCCTCCCCGAGGACCGTCTCCGTCCCCTGGGGCAGCGCGTCCACGAAGGACAGCGCACCGGCGGCCCGCAGGGCGTCCCGCACCTGCTCCGGGTCCGCCGACGGCTTGGCCAGCCGTACGTTCTCCGCGATGGACCCGGCGAAGAGGTGCGGCCGCTGCGGCACCCACGCGATCCGCTCCCGCCAGAGCTCGGGGGACACCTCCGCCAGGTCGACGCCCCCGACGCGGACCCGCCCGCCGGTGGGCCCGACGAACCCGAGCACCACGTTCAGGAGGGTCGACTTGCCCGCCCCGCTCGGCCCGACGAGGGCCACCGTCTCCCCGTGCCCCACCTCGAAGGAGACCCCGCGGACCGCGTCGGCGCCCCGGCCCGGATACCGCACCGACACGTTCTCCACGCTCAGCGCGCCCGAGGGCACAGGCCCGCTCCCGGCGGCCGGAACGGGCGCCTCGAGCACCTCGAAGATCTCCTCGGCGGCTGCCAGGCCCTCAGCCGCCGCGTGGTACTGCGCCCCGACCTGGCGGAGCGGCAGATAGGCCTCGGGCGCCAGGACGAGGATGACCAGACCCACGTACAAGTCCATCTCGCCGTGGACGAGCCGCATGCCGATGGTGACCGCGACCAGCGCGACCGAGATCGTGGCGAGGAGTTCCAGGGCGAACGAGGAGAGGAAGGCGATCCGCAGCGTCCGCATGGTCGCCCGGCGGTACTCGCCGGTGATCTTCCTGATCGACTCGGCCTGGGCCTTGGCGCGGCCGAACACCTTGAGGGTGGGCAGGCCCGCCACGACGTCCAGGAAGTGGCCGGAGAGCCGTGAGAGCAGCCGCCACTGGCGGTCCATCCGGTTCTGGGTCGCCCAGCCGATGAGGATCATGAAGACCGGGATGAGCGGGAGCGTCACGACGATGATCGCCGCCGACACCCAGTCCTCGGTCACGACGCGGGCGAGCACCGCCACCGGCACGACCACGGCGAGCCCGAGCTGCGGCAGATAGCGGGAGAAGTAGTCGTCCAGGGCGTCCACGCCCCGTGTCGCGAGCGAGACCAGGGAGCCGGTGCGCTGCCCGCTCAGCCAGCCGGGGCCGAGCGCGGCGGCCCTCTCCAGGAGCCGCCCGCGCAGCTCGGACTTGACGGCCGCGCTCGCCCGGTGCGCCGCGAGCTCGGTCAGCCAGGAGACGAGTCCCCGGCCCGCCGCGACCAGGGCGAGCAGCAGCAGCGGCGTGCCCAGGTCGGCGACGGAGAGGTCCTGCTGGAAGGCGCCCACCACGATCTCGGCGATGAGCATCGCCTGACCGATGACCAGCCCCGCCCCGACCAGGCCCAGGGCCACGACGGCGACGAGGAAGAGGCGCGTGGCGCGGGCGTACCGCAGCAGACGCGGGTCGATTGGTTTCACGTGAAACACACCCTCCGGGGCGAGTCAGTGCGCGGCGTCGGCGATGTGCTGCGTCCCGATCCGCTTGCGGAACACCCAGTACGTCCACCCCTGGTAGAGCAGGACGACGGGCGTCGCGATGACCGCGCACCAGGTCATGATCCGCAGCGTGTACGGGCTCGACGAGGCGTTGGTGACCGTGAGGCTCCACTCCTCGTTCAGCGACGACGGCATGACGTTCGGGAAGAGCGTCAGGAAGAGCATCGCGACGGCCGCCGCGATCGTGACGCCCGACAGCGCGAACGACCAGCCCTCGCGCCCCGCCTTGATGGCCACGATGGCTCCGAGCAGCGCCAGGACCGCCACCACCATCGCGATCAGGCTCTTGCCGTCACCCTTGTCGGCCTGCGTCCAGAGCAGGAACCCGAGCGCGAGCACCGCCGTGACGAGCCCGAGGCCCAGTGCCGCCTTGCGGGCCCGTACCCGGATGTCGCCCACCGTCTTGAGCGAGGCGAACACCGCTCCGTGGAAGGTGAACAGCGTCAGCGTGACGAGACCGCCCAGGATCGCGTACGGGTTGAGCAGGTCGAAGAAGGAACCCACGTACTCCTTGTGGGCGTCGATCTCCACGCCGCGCACGATGTTCCCGAAGGCGACGCCCCACATGACCGCGGGGATCAGCGACGTCCAGAAGATCGCGTGCTCCCAGTTGGTCTGCCACCGCTCCTCCGGCCGCTTCGCCCGGTACTCGAAGGCCACGCCCCGCACGATCAGGCAGACCAGGATGAGCAGCAGCGGCAGGTAGAAGCCGGAGAACAGCGTCGCGTACCACTCGGGGAAGGCGGCGAAGGTCGCGCCGCCCGCCGTGAGCAGCCACACCTCGTTGCCGTCCCAGACGGGGCCGATGGTGTTGATGAGGACCCGCTTCTCCACCCGGTTCCGGGCGAGCAGCTTGGTCAGGACCCCGATGCCGAAGTCGAAGCCCTCCAGGAAGAAGTAGCCGATCCACAGGACGGCGATCAGTACGAACCATATGTCGTGAAGTTGCATGGCCTGGTCGCTCCTTCCTTCAGTACGAGAAGGCCATGGGCCGGTCGGCGTCGGCGTCGGAATCGCTGTCCGAGCCCTTGCCCGAGCCGGGGCCCCCGATCTTGGTCGGTGGGTTCAGGTCCGCCTCCGTGAGCTCGGGCGGCCCCTGCCTGACGTACTTGAGCAGCAGCCTCACCTCGATCACGGCGAGGACCGCGTAGATCAGCGTGAAGCCGATCAGCGAGGTGAGCACTTCGCCCTGGGAGACGCCGGGGGAGACCGCGTCCTCGGTGCGCAGCACGCCGTAGACCACCCAGGGCTGCCGGCCCGTCTCGGTGAAGATCCAGCCCCAGGCCGTGCCGATGAGGGGGAAGATCAGCGTCCACTGCGAGAGCCGCCACCACCACGAGCCGATCCTGGGAGCGAGCTCCCGGTTCTTGGTGAGCATGAGCTTGGGGATCTCGTCCGCCCCCGTGCGGTGCTCGGGCGCCAGCCAGAACTTTTTCCGCGTCAGCCAGAGGCCCGCCGTGCACAGGGCCATCGAGACCCCGCCGAAGCCGATCATCCAGCGGTAGGACCAGTAGGCGGTGGGGATGTTGGGCCGGTAGTCGCCGGGCCCGAACTTCTCCCGCGCCTCCTTGTTGAGGTCGTTGATGCCGGGGATCTCGGCGTGGAAGTTGTTCTTGGCCAGGAAGGACAGGACGCCGGGGACCTCGATGGCCACCTTGTTGTGTCCCTCGGAGACGTCCCCGTAGGCGAAGATCGAGAACGGCGCCGGCTTCTCCGACTCCCACAGCGCCTCGGCCGCCGACATCTTCATCGGCTGCTGCTCGTACATGACCTTGCCGAGGGTGTCGGCGCTGACCACGGTGAGCAGCGTGCCCACGAAGGCGGTGACCAGGCCGAGCCGCAGCGAGGTGCGCATGGTGCGGATGTGCCGCTTCTTGCGCAGGTGGACGATGGCGATGCCGGTCATGAAGGCGCCGCCGACCAGGATGGCCGCCGAGATGACGTGGAAGAAGTTGACCAGCGCCGTCTCCTGGAAGAGCACCTTCGCGAAGTCGGTGAGCTCCGCGCGCTTGACGCCGTCCCGCTCCACGATCTTGTAGCCGACCGGGTGCTGCATAAAGGCGTTGGCGGCGATGATGAAGTACGCCGAGAGGATCGTGCCGATCGAGACGATCCAGATCGTGGCGCAGTGCAGCTTCTTGGGGAGCTTGTCCCAGCCGAAGATCCACAGGCCGATGAAGGTCGACTCGAAGAAGAAGGCGATCAGCGCCTCGAAGGCCAGCGGCGCCCCGAAGACGTCCCCGACGAAGCGCGAGTAGTCGGACCAGTTCATGCCGAACTGGAACTCCTGCACGATGCCGGTGACGACCCCCATCGCGATGTTGATCAGGAACAGCTTGCCCCAGAACTTGGTCGCTCTGAGGTAGTGCTCCTTGCCCGTGCGGACCCAGGCGGTCTCGAGGATCGCCGTCAGGGCGGCGAGGGAGATCGTCAGGGGAACGAACAGGAAGTGGTAGACGGTCGTGATGCCGAACTGCCATCGCGCCAATGTCTCCGGCGCCAGAGCCAGGTCCACTGCGTCATCTCCTTACTCGCCGTGGTCAAAGCGGCAGTTTGTACCCGCCTGTCCCGTTGATCTCCGGAGGAACCGGGCACGCTTGTGAACGCGTTCACATTCACAAGCATTATGTCGTACCGGATTCACGCATCCCAAGGGGGGTCCCTGTCTTGCTCGTCACAGCGCCCCCTCGGGCGTGGAGGGATACGAACACAAGTGCGAACACGGGTATGGCTTCCGGGGCCCGAACACGGCCAGGGGCGGGCACGGCTACGCCACCGATGCCCGGCCGGGAGCCTTGGGGCGGGTACGGCCACCGAGGCCCGGGCCGGGGCCCGCCGACCGCACGCGAGAAGGCCCCGGCTCTCGCGAGTCCGGGGCCTTGCCGTGATCAAGGGCGCGGGAAGAGGCGCGCGAGGCGAAGCTCCGCGCCGGCCGGGGGTCAGAGCTCCTTGCGGAACTCCTCGGCCGCCCGCAGGAAGATGTCGTTGGCCTCGGTCTCGCCGATCGTGGCCCGCATCCCCTCGCCCGCGAACGGCCGCACCACGACGCCCGCCTTCTCACAGGCGGCGGCGAAGTCGGTCGTACGGTCGCCGAGCCGCAGCCAGACGAAGTTCGCCTGCGTCTCGGGCACCGTCCAGCCCTGGCCCCGCAGCGCGTCGACCACCCGCGTCCGCTCGGCGACCAGCGCGCCGACGCGGCCCATCAGCTCGTCCTCGGCCCGCAGCGACGCCACGGCCGCGTCCTGCGCGAGCTGGCTCACACCGAAGGGCACCGCCGTCTTGCGCAGCGCGGCGGCCACCGGCTCGTGGGCGACCGCGAAGCCGACGCGCAGCCCCGCGAGGCCGTACGCCTTGGAGAACGTCCGCAGGACGCAGACGTTGGGACGGTCGCGGTAGATCTCGACGCCGTCCGGGACCTCGGGGTCACGGATGAACTCGCGGTACGCCTCGTCGAGCACCACGAGGACGTCGCTCGGCACCCGGTCGAGGAACCGTTCGAGCTCGGCCCTGCGGACCACGGTGCCGGTGGGGTTGTTGGGGTTGCAGACAAAGATGAGGCGGGTGCGGTCCGTGATGGCGGCGGCCATCGCGTCCAGGTCGTGCACCTCGCCCTCCGTCAGCGGCACCCGCACCGACGTCGCCCCGCTGACCTGCGTGATGATCGGGTACGCCTCGAAGGACCGCCAGGCGTAGATGACCTCGTCACCCGGGCCCGCGGTCGCCTGGAGCAGCTGCTGGGCGACGCCGACGGAGCCGGTGCCGGTCGCGATGTGCGACGCCGGCACCCCGAAGCGGTCGGCCAGCTCGCTCATCAGGGCCGTGCAGGCCATGTCGGGGTAGCGGTTGAAGGACGCGGCGGCGGCGAGCGTGCTCTCCATGACGCCCGGCAGCGGCGGGTAGGGGTTCTCGTTGGAGGACAGCTTGTAGGCCGCGGGACCGTCCGTCGCGGCGGGCTTGCCCGGCTTGTAGGTGGGAATACCCTCCAGCTCGGCGCGCAGCCTCGGGCTCGTCTCGCTCACCGCAGTCCTCCTCGTGCCAGTGCCAACACAGTTCGAATACTGCTTACCTTATGAGGATTCGCCGCCGCTGCGAATGGCCTGCCGAGATCCGCGGACGAGCGACCACGGCGCCGTCTCCCGTGCGGCGCCCCGGGACAGAGGGAGCGCCCGTGCTCCCCCGTGCGCCGTGGCTTGCACCGTGGCGCGCGTCCCCCGTGAAGGTGAGTTGAGACCTCCCCGAGACCTGGCACATCAATCAGGGCCCATCGAGACGATCAGTGAAGGCCACTGTCTCAGACCTCAACTCCATTGGTTTCCAAGGTCATTGTGCATCCACGGCCTTGCAGAAACGTGCCTGTCAACGGCTGCATATGCACCCGCGCTATCCAAGCCGATGAGCCCTACTATCGGCTCGCCATGACAGCAGCAGGTAAACACCAGGTGAGCCGAGCGGAGACTACCCGCCGGGGGAACCGGCAGAGCCGCGCGGGCATCAGAGATGTCGCCGCCGCCGCCGGTGTCTCCATCACGACTGTCTCCGATGCCCTCAACGGTAAGGGCCGTCTGCCGGACGCCACCCGACGCCACGTCCGCGAGGTCGCCGAACGGCTGGGCTACCGCCCCTCCGCCGCGGCCCGAACCCTCCGCACCGGCAAGTCGGGCCTCATCGGCCTGACCGTGACCACGTACGGGGATGAACCTTTCACCTTCACCGAGTTCGCCTACTTCGCGGAGATGGCCAGAGCCGCCACCTCCGCCGCCCTCGCCCGGGGCTACGCCCTGGTCATCCTGCCCGCCACCTCCCGCCGCAGCCCGGTCGACGTGTGGTCGAACGTCGCGCTCGACGGGACGGTCGTCGTCGACCCCTCCGACCACGACCCGGTGGTCAGCGAGCTGGTCCGCCAGGGCCTCCCGGTGGTCTCCGACGGCCGCCCGGCCGGCTCCCTGCCGGTCACCGCCTGGGTCGACAACGACCACGAGACGGCGGTCCTGGAGATCCTCGACCACCTCGCGGCCGCCGGCGCCCGCCGGATCGGCCTGCTCACGGGCACCACCACGGACACCTACACACACCTGTCCACGACCGCCTATCTGAACTGGTGCGAACGCGTCGGCCAGGACCCCGTCTACGAGTCCTACCCCGCCCATGACCCCTGCGCGGGAGCGGTCGCCGCCGACCGGCTGCTCGCCAGGCCCGACCGGCCCGACGCTGTCTACGGCCTCTTCGACCCCAACGGCACCGACCTCCTCGCCGCCGCCCGGCGGTACGGCCTGCGGGTCCCCGACGACCTGCTGCTCGTCTGCTGCAGCGAGTCCACGGTGTACGCGACCACCGAGCCGCCGATCACCACGCTCTCGCTCAAGCCCCGGCGCATCGGCACGGCCGTCGTGCAGCTCCTCATCGACGCCATCGAGGGACTGGACACGGGCGGACCGGTCGAGCGGGTCATACCGACCGAGCTGATCGTGCGCACCTCGTCCGAGCGGCGTCCGCCGCGCACGACGGTCAGCCCGCCGCGCTCGCCCGGCCCGGGCTGACACCGAAGATCCACTGACACCGAAGATCCACTGGGCAGGGGCGGGTGAGCAGTCGGCCACCAACACGGAAACCTCTGCCCAATTCGGGAGAAAACCACGGTGAACCGGGGCCAAGGACCGATTCACCACCCCTGGTGCACCACACAGCGGGAGCCGCATTCCTATGATGGGCGGACGACACCGCGGGCAGCTGCGACCAGGCAGTCCGATCTCGGTGCAGATGCGGCGCAATGGTGGTGGAGGGGTCGATGACTCAGGGGGCCGGTCAGGGACCCGATGTGCGGACGGCGACGCTGCGCGACTTCCGCGTACCGGCGTACGTCCATGAGACGACCGGACCCGCCGAGGCGGGCCCCGGAGCACCCGGTGATCCGGGGGCCGACGGGTACACGCCGACACAGCGCGACCTGCCCGTCATCAACCGCGGGGACACCGTGCAGGTGCAGGTCATGCCGGAACCCCCGCAGCCGCGGGCGAGCGAGGAGCACGGCCCGCTGTTCGTGGTGGGCGACGTGCACGGGTATCTCGGCGAGCTGATGGCCGCGCTCCACGAGCAGGGCCTCGTCGACGCCGAGGGGAACTGGTCCGCGGGCAACGCGCGCCTGTGGTTCCTCGGCGACTTCACCGACCGCGGGCCCGACGGCATCGGGGTCATCGACCTCGTGATGCGCCTCTCCGCGGAGGCCGCCGCCGCTGGCGGCTACTGCAAGGCGCTCCTCGGCAACCACGAGCTGCTCCTGCTCGGCGCCAAGCGCTTCGGCGACACCCCGGTCAACTCCGGCGCGGGCACCGCCACGTTCCAGGCCGCATGGCTGCTCAACGGGGGCCAGAAGACGGACATGGAGCGTCTGGAGGACCACCATCTGCAGTGGATGGCCCGCCTGGACGCGATGGAGGAGGCCGACGGACATCTCCTCATGCACTCCGACACGACCGCCTACCTGGATTACGGCGACTCGATCGAGGCGGTCAACGACACGGTCCGCGAGACCCTGACGCGCAACGACGCCGACGAGTGCTGGGACCTTTTCCGGAAGTTCACCAAGCGCTTCGCCTTCCGCGACGAATCGGGCCCCTCCGCCGTGCGGGAACTGCTCGACATGTACGGCGGCACGCGCGTCGTCCATGGTCACAGCCCCATCCCGTACCTCCTGGGCGACGTCGGCTCCGAGGACGAGTCGGACGGCGGCGGGCCCGTCATCGAGGGCCCCCATGTCTACGCCGACGGTCTGGCCATCGCCATGGACGGCGGAGTGACCATGGCAGGAAAGCTGCTGGTCTGCCAACTGCCGCTGGCCGCATAGGCGGTTCGCGAGCGCGCCCCCCTCTACAGGATTGTGCCCGGCAGGGGGGCAATTTCTGGAAACCCCCTGTCACCGCGCGCCGTCACGGCTCTACCATCGGCTTATCCGTAGCAGGCTCCCCTCCGTTTCTGCCCAACGGCTCGCAGCCATGCGAGTCTCAGCCCTACGGAGCATCGGGGGATGCACATGAACAGCGCTCCACACCTGCTCAACGAGGACCGCCCCGAGTACGAGCGGATCCTCGACGAGGCGCTGCGCACCGCACCGGACCGTCCGGAACTCGCCGCAGTGGGCCAGCGGCTCAACACCGAACAACTGCGCACCATGGCCCTGAACGCGACCGTTCTGATCACCGCCGCGGCCGCCACGGAGTACGCGCACTACGTGAAGGTTCGCGAGGAGTTGCGCGAACCTCGACCGTCTTCCTCATCGATCCGCGAAGGGAGTGGACACAGCGCCGCGGAGTCGGGCTCCGGCGGCGTCGGGCTCGCCACCACGATGGGCGAGATCGCCGAACCGGCGGCAGTGGGAGCCGGGGCGGTCGCCGTCGTCGCGGTCCTCGCACCCGTGCTCGCGGGCGCGGCAGCCGCGATCTTCCTGCTCGTGGGCTACGTCCTGAAGATGCTCGAACCGGAACCCGCCTTCGCGGACACCCTGCTCACGGCGGGCTGGCTGTTCGGCGCGCTCACCGCGGGAGGCATCCTGGTGGCCGCCGGGGGGCTGCTCCTGACCGCCCTGCGCAATGGCTCCACCTCTCTCCAGGCGGACCTCCACGGCGAGCAGCATCTGGAGGTCACCCGGGCCAGGGAGGTGTGGGGGCGGGCGCTCCTGGAGCGGGGCATCGTGCCGTTCCTCCGGGAGGCCCTCGCGGAAGCGGGCCCCGGCCCCACGCCCCGGACTCCTTCGCGGAGGTCCGGGACGAGCAGCCGCATGCCGCAACTCGGCTATCACAGGCCGGGGTTCAGCAGCCCGGACGGCGGCTCGACCGCCGGTTCACGTCCGAGCTACTCGAGCCCCGACTTCTCCAGCCCGGACTTCGGCGGGCCCGACCACAAGCCGGAGTAGCCGGCCCGACGCACAGCACGCACCACTTAGGGCCACCGCACCGCATCAGGCCACAGCATTACTTCAGGCCACCCCACCGCTTCGTGGTCCCGCCGCTGACGAGGGGCGGCGAGACCACGAGGCCATGAGGAGCGCCGGACCCACCGGGCACGCCGGTGTGCCCGGCCGTGCTCAGTCGGCGATCGGCAGATAGACCCGGTTACCCGCCGCGGCGAACTCCTTGGACTTCTGGTCCATGCCGGCCTGGATCTCGTCCTGGCCGGTCCCACCGTCGCCGCCGTGCTTGCGCCGGATGTCCTGCGAAATCTTCATGGAGCAGAACTTCGGCCCGCACATCGAGCAGAAGTGCGCCGTCTTCGCGGGCTCCGCGGGCAACGTCTCGTCGTGGAACTCCCGCGCCGTGACCGGGTCGAGCGCCAGGTTGAACTGGTCCTCCCAGCGGAACTCGAAGCGCGCGTCCGAGAGCGCGTCGTCCCAGTCCTGCGCGCCCGGGTGCCCCTTGGCGAGGTCCGCCGCGTGCGCCGCGATCTTGTACGTGATGACGCCGGTCTTCACGTCGTCGCGGTTGGGCAGGCCCAGGTGCTCCTTGGGCGTGACGTAGCAGAGCATGGCCGTGCCCCACCAGCCGATCATCGCGGCGCCGATGCCGGAGGTGATGTGGTCGTAGGCGGGAGCGATGTCGGTGGTCAGCGGGCCGAGGGTGTAGAACGGCGCCTCCTCGCAGATCTCCTGCTGGAGGTCGATGTTCTCCTTGATCTTGTGCATCGGGACGTGACCGGGGCCCTCGATCATCGTCTGTACGTGGTGACGTTTGGCGATCGTGTTGAGTTCCCCGAGGGTCCGCAACTCCGCGAACTGCGCCTCGTCGTTGGCGTCCGCGATCGACCCGGGCCGCAGGCCGTCGCCGAGGGAGTACGTCACGTCGTACGCCGCGAGGATCTCGCAGAGCTCCTCGAAGTTCTCGTAGAGGAAGCTCTCCTTGTGGTGCGCGAGGCACCAGGCGGCCATGATCGAGCCGCCGCGCGAGACGATGCCGGTCTTGCGGCGCGCGGTGAGCGGCACGTACGGCAGCCGCACACCCGCGTGCACCGTCATGTAGTCCACGCCCTGCTCGGCCTGCTCGATGACGGTGTCCTTGTAGATCTCCCAGGTCAGCTCCTCGGCCTTGCCGTCGACCTTCTCCAGCGCCTGGTAGAGGGGGACGGTGCCGATCGGCACGGGGGAGTTGCGCAGGACCCACTCGCGCGTGGTGTGGATGTTGCGGCCGGTGGAGAGGTCCATGACCGTGTCGGCGCCCCACTTGGTGGCCCAGGTCATCTTGTCCACCTCCTCCTCGATGGAAGAGGTCACCGCGGAGTTGCCGATGTTGGCGTTCACCTTCACCAGGAACTTCTTGCCGATGATCATCGGCTCGATCTCCGGGTGGTTGACGTTGGCCGGGATCACCGCGCGGCCCGCCGCGACCTCCTCGCGGACGATCTCGGGGTCGAGGTTCTCGCGGATCCCGATGAACTCCATCTCGGGCGTGATCTCACCGCGCCGCGCGTACGCGAGCTGCGTCACCGCCTGGCCCTGCCGGCCGCGGCGCGGCAGCCGGGGCCGGCCGGGAAAGACCGCGTCGAGGTTCTTCAGACCTCCGCGCGGCGAGGTGTGCTTGATGCCGTCGTCCTCGGGGCGGGGCGGGCGGCCCGTGTACTCCTCGGTGTCGCCGCGGGCGATGATCCAGTTCTCCCGCAGCGGCGGAAGGCCGCGACGGACGTCGGTCTCGGCCGACGGGTCGGTGTACGGACCCGACGTGTCGTACAGGGTGACGGCCTTGCCGTTGGTCAGGTGCACCTGACGGACCGGCACGCGCAGGTCGGGGCGTGAACCCTCGACATACGCCTTGTGCCAGCCGATGGACTTCCCGGCCTCGTCGCGCTCGTTCCAGGCCTGGTCCTGGCCCTGGGCGTGCGTCGAGGCAGGCGTGCGTGCGTCCGATGTGGTCATGAGACCTACTCCCTACGCCGGCATTACCCGGTAACAGGTTCGGCGGTCGACGCAGCGAATTCCGTACGGCTCGTGCACGTTCGTGCCACTTCGTACGGAGGTCAGCGCCCTCTCAGCCCGGTGCTCCGAGCTCCCGCGTGTGCAAAGGTGGCTCCACGCTAGCGTCCTATCGGGCGCGCTGAACAGAGGGCCCCCTCCGTTCTTGCGATGATCGGGCCGTGACCACCACAGAGCCGCCGCCCCCGCCGCCGCCCTCACAGCCGCCCCTCCCCGGCCCGCCCCCGGGTGACAACGGCCGTGGGGACGGCCACGCGCACAGTCATGGACACTCACACAGCCATGGTCCGGCCGCGCCCGTATCCCAGCATCTGCGCAAGGTCATCGCCGCCGTGCTGATCCCGTTTGCCGCCGCGGTCGTCGTGGGGCTCCTGGTCTACTGGCCCGGAGGCACCCCCTCGCACGAGCGCACCGGCGTCGGCTTCGACCGGCAGACGCAGTCGGCGTCGGTCACGAAGGTGCGGGAGCTCCCCTGCAAGGACCTCAACCCCTCGCAGACCCCGCCGAACGGCGACACCTCCACGGCCGAGGGCCAGTCCGCCCAGTCACGGGCCAGCGGCACCTGCAAGAAGGCGACGATCGAGGTCAGCAGCGGCGAGCACAAGGGCCGCACGTTCACCGAGGTCATCCAGCCGGACTCGCCCCGCCAGCTGAAGCAGGGCCAAGAGGTGGTGGTCGCCTACGAACCCAAGGCCCCCGAGGGCCTGCAGTACTCGGTCGCCGACGTGAACCGCAGGATTCCGATGGCCCTGCTCGCCGGCATCTTCGCGCTGGCGGTCGTCGTGGTGGGTCGGCTGCGGGGCGTCATGGCCCTGGTCGCGCTCGCCATCAGCTTCCTGGTGCTCACCTTCTTCATCCTGCCCGCCATCCTCCAGGGCTCCAATCCCCTGGTCGTGGCGGTGATCGGGGCGAGCGCCATCATGCTGATCGCGCTCTATCTCTGCCATGGGCTCACGGCCCGCACCTCCGTCGCCGTACTCGGCACGCTCATCTCCCTCCTCCTGATCGGCCTGCTCGGTTCGCTCTTCATCGGCTGGGCCGCGCTGACCGGCAACACGGACGACAACACCGGCCTCATCCATGGCCTGTATCCGTCCATCGACATGAGCGGCCTGCTGCTCGCGGGCGTCATCATCGGCTCGCTCGGCGTCCTGGACGACGTGACGGTCACCCAGACGTCGGCGGTCTGGGAACTGCACCAGGCCAACCCGACGATGGGCTGGCGCGGCCTCTACCGTGCCGGCATCCGCATCGGCCGCGATCACATCGCCTCGGTCGTCAACACCCTCGTCCTCGCCTACGCGGGCGCCGCGCTGCCCCTGCTGCTGCTCTTCTCCATCGCCCAGTCCAGCGTGGGCACGGTCGCCAACAGCGAGCTGGTCGCCGAGGAGATCGTGCGCACCCTGATCGGCTCGATCGGTCTGGTCGCCTCGGTCCCCGTGACGACCGCGCTGGCCGCCCTGGTGGTCTCAGCCGACCGCACGTCAGGTCCGGTCCCCGCGACGGCGGGCACTCCCGCCCCCCGCTCCTCCCGTGGAGGCAAGGGACGCCGCAGGAAGGCGTGAGCGCCTTCCTGCCCCGCCGCGAAATGCAGCAATCTGCCATGACCCCTGGCCCTTTGGGGCCGGGGTCAGCCGGCGTTCTGCTCCTCGGCGAGGATCCGGTCGAGCGTCTCGTCGAGGTGTGCGTCGAAGTCGGCGAGCGCCCGCTCCTGCCCGAGCGGCACCAGCCGGTCCGTCCGGTCGAGGAAGGCCAGGAGCGGCGGGATGCCCACACGGAACAGCGCCTGCTCCGGACCCACCTGAAGCTTGATCAGCGCCTCGTCGAGCAGATCGGGATCGGTGGGCTCGATGCGCACGTCCCCCACCCCGCACGGCCGGCCCACCCCGTCGATCAGCAGCTCCCGCCCGAAAGCCCAGGTCACCGGCGCGTCACCGGGCAGGTGGAACGTCAGCCGCACGGCGTACGGATCAACGCTCTCGTACCTCAGCTCCACCGGAATACGGAACGACAGATCCTCGGAAACGAGGAAGTTCATCATGACCTCTGCCTGTACCGAGTCGCCCATCGCGCAATACCCCGTCCCTCAGCCCTCGGAGTGGCCAGGAACCTACTCCCTGACGCTCTGGGCATCTTGCTCAAAGTGCATACCACGTCACAAGGAGTGAGTTTTCAGATGCTGATAGAGAAGCCGAGTGTCCCTAGTAGCTTTCCGATTTCGCGTTGCAGGGCCTGCACCGCTGGTAGCAGCCGGTCGGCTTGATGAGAAGGGACAGAAATGGCCATCGTTGCCGCGATGTCACCCACCGTGATCGGTACGGCGGCGCACACGGTCCCCAGGGCATACTCCTGATGCTCCACGACCGGGCGCATCCGGCCCACCGCGTCGAGTCTGCGGAGGAACGTGCGGTCGTCCCGCACCGAGTAGCGCGTGATCGACTGCACGGGATAGCGCTCCAGGTGGTCCCTCCTCGCCTCGGCGTCGAGTTGACTCAGCAGGCACTGGCCGATCGCATGGGCGTGGCCCGTCTCCCGGAAATCGGCCCACTCCTCGACGGCCGGGTTGCCGGGACTGTCCGCGACGGTCACGAGCTCGATCTCGCCCTCGCGGTAGACGGCGAAGTAGATGGGCGCCCCGATGGCCTCGTGCCAGTGCGCAAGGGTGTCGTCGAGCGTGCCGCGCTGCTTCTGCCGCGCCCCGCCGGCGCCCAGCCGCTCGGCCGCCTCGCCGAGCACGAGCAGCCCCTTCCTCCGTCTCAGATAGCCCTCGTAGGTCAGCGTGCGCAACAGGTGATACGCCGTGGGCAGCGCGAGCCCGGCCTCCCGGGCCAACTGCTTGGCAGGGGCCCCGCCCGGGTGCGAGGCGGCGGCTTCCAGCAACCGCATCGCCCGCTGCACGGAGCCGATGAGGGTCGGTGCGGTCGCGGCCTGGTCCGGTGGCGTGGCTCCGCCCGGTGGAGTGGCTCCACCCGGTGAGGTGCCGGCAGCGGCCGCGGCCAAGGTTCACTCCCGAAGCGCGAGGGGGGCCGCCCGTAGCCGGATGCTCACGGGGCGGGCAGTGCGCCCGTACGCGAGGCCGACCCGACGGCGGACTCGGACTCTAGCCGTTGGCCCCCGCCCTACGGCCGCCTGTTGCGGAAACATCCCCCGGCCGAGGGAATCCCGACGTGGGTTCGCCGGTGGGAGGGCGGCGCGGTCACCAGTCCGAGCGCGCCGAGGACGAGCCGGATATGAACTTCCGTACGACATAGATGAGTCCGCCGACCAGGGCGACGAAGAGCAGCGCCTTGAAGAGCAGGCTGATCACGAAGCCGACGACGCTGACTATCACGCTGCCGAACACGACCAGCGCGATGACGGGCACCGCCACCCACTTCACCCACCACGGCAATCCCGCAAAGATCTCCTTCGCCGCCATCGTCCTTACCTCTCTCCGCACGCTTCGCATCGGTGCAGGTCCCTGAAGCTCCGCAGGTCCCCGACTTCTTGCCTTCGATGCTAGGCCGCCGAAGGGCTCCGTGGGGGCCTCGGAGCCCTTGTCTGCCCCTGATCCGTCCCCTAGGGAACCCCGAGGCCGGAGCCCTGATCCCGTCACCCTTCGGGCGGATCCCGTCAGCCTTCGGGCGGAGAGAAGACGACGAGGACCCGCAGGTCCTCGCTGATGTGGTGGAACTTGTGGGCCACTCCGGCCGGGACGTAGACGACGCTGCCGCGCGCCACCGACGTGGTCTCCATGCCCACCGTGATCGAGGCGCGGCCGCTGACGACCATGTACACCTCGTCCTGCCCGTGCGGCTGCTGCGGATCGGTGTCTCCCGCATCGAGCGCGTAGAGACCGACCGACATGTTCCGCTCCCGCAGAAACTGCAGATACGCGCCGTCGTTCGCCGCGCGCTCCGCCTCCAGCTCGTCCAGTCGGAATGCCTTCATCGCCGTCGTACGCCCCTTGCTGGTGTTGGCCTGCGGGCACTCTTGCGCGGACCTGTCCGCCGCCCGTGAGCCGACCCTCTCGTGATCCCCGTCTGCCACGATCAGACACATGAAGAATTTCGTAGTCAAGACGATCGCCAACGCCGCGGCTCTGGCCGTCGCCGTGTGGCTGCTGGACAAGATCACTCTGACCGGAGACAGCACGGGCAAGAAGATCGGCACGCTCATTGTCGTGGCCCTGCTCTTCGGCCTGGTGAACTTCCTGGTCAAGCCGGTGGTGAAGGTCCTCACCTTCCCGTTGTTCATCCTGACCCTCGGCCTGATCACCCTGGTGGTCAACGCCCTGATGCTGCTGCTCACCTCGTGGCTCTCCGACAAACTGGACGTCAGTTTCCATGTGGACGGCTTCGGGACCGCCGTCCTGGGCGGCTTGATCATCTCCATCGTGTCCTGGGCCATGAATGTCGTGCTCCCCGACGACAAGGACTGACGGCCGCCGTCTCGCCGGGGGCGGTGTCGCCGGGGGCCGTATCGCCGGGGCCGTATCGCCGGATGGGTTGTCCCGTCGGGCGGGCCGTCTCCCCCGACGCCGCGCCCCAGCGACCCCACGCCCCTTCCGACCTGCCGGTGCCCGAGAATGGTGGCGGCGTCGGGCGAAGACCTGCCCGACGCCGTACGGCGAGCGGTGGAAGGCAGGCGGCATGACGGATTCGGCAGCCAGGGGCGATGGCCCCGCGGGCGTGGGCGACGGCACACGGGCGGTGCGGGCCGGAATGCCCGAGCCGGTGAAGTACGAGCCGACGCTGCCGGGACCGGTGTTCGCCGCTCACTTCCATCTGCCCGGTGACCCCACGGGCGGGTATGCCTACGCGCGCGACGAGAACCCCACCTGGACGCATCTGGAGCGCGCCATCGGCGAGCTGGAGGCCCCGGACGCCGAGGACGTCGAGACGCTCGCCTTCGCCTCCGGCATGGCCGCGATCTCGGCGGTGCTGTTCTCACAGTTGCGAGCCGGTGACGCGGTGGTCCTGCCGGACGACGGCTACCAAGTGCTCCCCCTGGTCCGTGAACAGCTCATGGCGTACGGGATCGAGGTGCGGACCGCGCCGACCGGCGGTGACGCCCAGCTCGACGTGCTCGACGTGCTCGACGGCGCGAAGCTGCTGTGGATCGAGACACCGTCCAATCCCGGCCTCGACGTGTGTGACGTGCGCAGGCTCGCCGACGCGGCACACGCGCGTGGCACCCTCGTGGCCGTCGACAACACGCTGGCCACGCCACTCGGCCAGCGCCCGCTCGAACTGGGCGCCGACTTCGCGGTGGCCAGCGGCACGAAGATGCTCACCGGCCACGGGGACCTCCTTCTGGGGTACGTCTCCTGCCGCGACGCGGAGCTCACCGCTTCCGTGCGGCGCTGGCGCAAGATCGTCGGAGCCATTCCGGGGCCGATGGAGGCCTGGCTCGCACACCGTTCGCTGGCCACGCTCCAGCTGCGCGCCGACCGGCAGAACGCGAACGCCCTGGCTCTCGCCGAGGCCCTGCGCGAGCGCCCCGAGGTCTCCGGGCTGCGCTACCCCGGCTTGCCCGAAGACCCTTCGCACAAGGTCGCCTCGCGGCAGATGCGTCGCTTCGGGTGTGTGGTCTCGTTCACGCTGCCCACACGCGCGCGTGCCGAGCGCTTCCTCGACTCGCTGCGGCTGGTGGACGACGCGACCAGCTTCGGGGGCGTGCGCTCGACGGCGGAGCGGCGTCGGCGATGGGGCGGAGACGCCGTCCCGGAGGGCTTCATCCGCTTCTCGGCGGGCGCGGAGGACCCCGCCGACCTGGTGGCCGACGTGCTCCGCGCGCTGGACGAGTCGACCGACTGAGCACCACCGCGCGCACTGGACCCGCTTGGGCTGCGTCAACGCTTCGAGGGCTGGGCTTCGGGGGCTGGGCTTCGGGGCTCCGAGGCCGCGCACATCAAACGGTCCGAGCCTCCCCCCTCGTGGCTCGGACCGCTCTGATTCCTCGCGTTCCCCGCGCGAAGAACCGCGTCGACAAGGCTAGTTGACTGTGTGTCAGTGTCCAATCACGGTAGCGACAGAGACCTATCGACATATTTATAGTTGGGCACGCCTTGAGGATGTGGAGGGAAGGAACGCCGTCATGGATCTGGCCCTGCTGCGCACCTTCGTGACGGTGCACCGGGCCGGTTCCTTCACTCGTGCGGCGGCCCTCCTCGGGCTCTCCCAGCCGGCCGTCACCTCGCAGATCAGGACGCTGGAACGCCAGTTGGGCCGCCCCCTCTTCCTGCGCCAGGCCCGCGGGGTGACCCCTACGACCATCGGGGACGAGCTCGCCCACAAGGCCGCCCCTCATCTGGACGCCCTCGTGGAGATAGCCGAGACAGGGCTCGACGAGGACTCCTCGGTGCGCACGCTCCACCTCGCGGGGCCCCCGGAGTTCACCGCGGAGCGCGCGCTGCCCGCGCTCACCGCGCTGACCGGCCAGGACGGCCACAGCTACGCCCTGCGCGCGTCGTTCGGCACCGCCGAGGAAACCCTGGAGGGGCTGGCCGCCGGGCACCACGAGCTGGCCATCAGCACCGCTCAGCCGCGCGGCGGGCTGCTCACCGCCACGCCGCTCTGCGACGAGGAGCACGTCCTGGTCGCGGGGGAGCGCTGGGCCGCCCGCATCGGGCCCGGCAAACTGCGCCGCAAGGGGGCGCTGCCGTTGGAGAACCTGCCGGTGGTCGAGGTGCACGAGTCACTGCCGTTCGTCTCGCGCTACTGGGCCGCCGTCTTCGACGCCCGCCCCGCGGCCTCCGGCGCCGTCATCGTGCCGGACCTACGTGCGGTCCTCGCCTGCGCGGCCTCGGGCGCCGGTCTGGCCGTGCTGCCCCGCTATCTGTGCACCGAGGCCCTGAAGCGCGGGGACGTCGTCGCGCTGCTCGACCCCGCGGTGCCGCCGCTGCGCACGTACTTCCTGGCGGTGCGCACGGGCACGCTGGCCATGCCGCACATAGCGCGGGCGCATGAGTGGCTGCTGCGGGTGGCGGCCGACTGGGCCTGATGCCGCACACGACCTGACCGACGGCGAGGGCCGGCCGCACCGGATGGCTGGGGCCGACCGGGCCAGGCGCCTGCGGGCGGTTCACTGGGCTTGATGGCCGCCACGGCCGGGCCGTGATGTTTCACGTGGAACAGTCCGGGCCACATTCCCCCCATGACCGTCCGACCTGTGGTCAAGCGCACCGCACGCGCCGTCCTGCTGGACGGCGACGACCTGATCCTGATCAAGCGCACCAAACCCGGCGTCGATCCCTACTGGCTCACCCCCGGTGGTGGCGTGGAGCCGGAGGACGAGACTGTCGTCGATGCCCTGCACCGCGAGCTGGACGAGGAACTCGGGGCCAAGGTCACCGACGTGGTCCCTTGCTTCGTCGACACCGTGGAGCACATCGGTGAGGACAGCGGGTCGACCGGCGTGAAGGTGCAGCACTTCTTCGTCTGCCGCCTTGAGTCCATGGACCTCGGTCGCCGGCACGGCCCGGAGATCGAGGAGCCGTGCGGCGAGTACGAGGTCGTGCATGTGCCCTTCACCCGGATCGGCATCGCCTCGGTCCACCTCGTACCGCTGTCGCTGCGGCACTACCTGGACGGCAACATCGAGGGGGTACGCGCGATGCACGCCCCTGACCTGGGCTGACACCCGCACTCGGGGAAGGGACCCGCCGGCTTCGCGTCAGACAGCGTCGTGTCTCACCAGGTCGTACGCCTCACGGAGGTCTCGTCCCACATAGCTGTGGGTTGCCAGGCTCACCAGCCGTGGATCGGCGTTGACGGCGACCGAGACGGGCACGGCGGCGAACAGGTCCAGGTCGGAGAGCGAGTCGCCGTACGCGACACAGTCGTCGACGCTGACGCCGAACTCCGCGCAGAGGCGGTTCGCGATCTCCACCTTGGTCGCCGCGTTGAGGATGCCCGTCGGCTCCACGGGCTCGGTGAACGGCACGGCGGGGAAGCGTGAGCCGTGCGCGGCATGCGCTCCCCAACCGGTGAGCCGCTCGACGAAGAAGGACGGGGAGAGGGAGACCACCGCGCAGTAGTCTCCGCCCTCCCGGATCTCGGCCCAGGTCTCCCGGATACCGGAAAGCCAGGGCGCGCCCTCGAAGGCGGCCGTCACCTGCGTATCCGTGAGCTCCGCCCACAGGGCGTGCACCCGCACCGCGTACTCCGGCGAGTCGATCCGCCCCGCGACGAACTCACGCTCCAGTGCGGCGATCTCCGTGTCCAGGCCGAGCTGCCGCGAGATCAGTACGGGGGCGGCCGTGCCGTGCAGCAGCGTTCCGTCCAGGTCGAAGAGGTGAAGGCGTGCCATGTACGCCGAGGCTAGTACCCGCGGTTACTCCCGCGGTCAGACGCCTGGGGCCTCCTCGGTCGGCACTGTGTTTCACGTGAAACCAAGCCGCCCCGTTCGTCGGGCCACCCTGGTCGTCCACGTAGTCGGCGCAGCCGGCTGGCTCGGGCTCTCGCTCGGGCTGGTCGCCCTCGCCCTCGCCGCCCTCTCGACGGAGTCCTCCGCCGCCACTGAGGCCGCCGTCCGCTCCATGAAGGTCTTCACCGACTGGCTCGTGCTGCCGCTCGCTCTGCTCACACTGCTGAGCGGGCTGTTGCTCGCCCTCGGCACGCCCTGGGGGCTCGCCAGGCACCGCTGGGTCTACACGAAGTTCTGGCTGACCCTGATCACCACTGCCGCCTCCGCCTTCGCGCTGCGTCCCGGCATCAACGAGGCGGCCGGGACCGTGGCCGCCGGGGAGCCGATCACCGACGCGGCCGATCTCGTGGCCGGACCACTCGTCTCACTCGGGGCCTATGTGTTCATGACGGTCCTTTCGGTGCTCAAGCCGTGGGGACTGACCCGGCGCGGCCGTAAACAACGTGCTTCTGCCCACAAACGGGTGGACGCCGGGGACGTACGTCAGACAGCCTGAGCCGGTGTCGACACCTTCCCTCTCCGCTCTGCCCATCCGCCGGCTCTCCCCCCGCGATGTGATGTCCTGCGCCGCCCTCTCCGAGGACCGGGGCTGGCCTCGCGAAGAACACAAGTGGGGCTTCCTGTTGTCGGCCGGAACGGGCTACGGCATCGACGACCCCGACGGCAACGGCCTCATCGGCGCCTTCGTCGTGACCCGGTACGGTTCGCCGGAGCGGCCCGACCTCGCGGCGATCGGCATGGTCCTCGTCGCCGAGCGGTACGCCCGCCGGGGTATCGGCCGCCGTCTGATGCGGCACGCCATCGAGGCGGAGGCCACCACGCCGCTGACCCTGCACGCGACACCGGCCGGACAACCCCTCTATGAGCAGCTCGGCTTCAAGATGATCGGGCGTGCCGAGATGGTCCGCGGTCATCTCACCCCCGCGGGCCCGCTTCCCGCCGTGGCCACACGTGCGGCCACCGCGGAGGATCTGAGCACCATCCTGCGGCTCGACACCGAGGTCTTCGGCCATGACCGCACGCACGTGATCACCCGCCTGCCCGCCTTCACCGACCAGTTGCGGGTCGCGGAGTCCGACGGCGAGATCATCGGGTACGCGGGGGCCTGGCCGAACATGGAGACCCACGTCGTCGGTCCGCTCATCGCCCGTGACACGGAGACCGCGAAGGCGCTCATCGCCTCGCTCGCGGCCCACAGCGACCGCCCGCTGCGCACCGACATCGACGTACGGCACGAAGAGCTCCTGGCGTGGGTCAAGGAGAGCGGCCTCGAACCCATCGCCTTCAACGCGGTGATGGCCCACGGCACCCCGGAACTGCCCGGCGACTGGACGCGCCGCTTCGCGCCGCTGACGGTGGCGGCCGGCTGACGCGGCCCGCGCGACACGGCAAAGGCCCGCCCTCGTACGCCGAACGACATCGGTGTGAGGGCGGGCCTGCCTGCTCGCGGGGGGTGCGCGGAGTTACGCGAGTGCCTCCACGGCCGCCGTCGCGAAGCCGTGGTCCTGCTCGGGCGCACCGCCGCCGACGCCGATCGCGCCGACCAGACGGCCGTCGCGGTGGACCGGTACGCCGCCCGCGATGAACAGGAGCGGCCGGTCCAGGGCGGTGGGCAGGGTGTGGAAGAGGCCGCCGGGCTGGACCGCGTCGACCAGGTCGGCGGTCGGGGAGTCCAGCTGGAGGGCGGTGTAGGCCTTGCGGGTGCTGGTCTCGCCGGAGATCAGCACAGCCCGGTCGTCCCGCCGGAAGGCGAGGAGGTGACCGCCCGCGTCGAGGACGGTGACGCTGACGGTGACGCCGGCCGCTTCGGCCGCTCGACGGGCCGCGTCGACGAGCGTCTCCGCGTTCTCGATGGTCAGCGGGGTGACAGCGGTGGTGCTCATGGGTTTCTCCTTCAGGGGTGGTGCTTGAGGGGACGGGGTGGTCAGTGGTGGACGGGCGTCGGCTGTTCGGCGGGCGCCGTGCCGGTCACGACCAGGCTCGGGACGGCGGCGGAGCGGCGCTCCAGCGCGGCCGAGAGGATGGCGAGGACCAGGGCGGAGCCGGCGAGTGCGGCTCCCACCCAGTTGGGGGCGGTGTAGCCGAGGCCTGCGGCGATGACGATGCCGCCGAGCCAGGCCGAGAGGGCGTTGCCGAGGTTGAAGGCGCCGATGTTGACCGCCGAGGCGAGGGTGGGGGCACCGGACGCCTGGTCGAGGACGCGTTTCTGGAGCGGCGGTACGGTCGCGAAGCCCAGTGCGCCGATCAGCGCGATCGTCACGGCGGCGGCGATCTTGTTGTGCGCGGTGAACGTGAAGAGGGCCAGGACGACGGCCAGGGCGCCCAGGGAGATGAAGAGCAGGGGCATCAGCGCACGGTCGGCGAACTTCCCGCCGATCAGGTTGCCTGCGACCATGCCGAGCCCGAAGAGGACGAGCAGCCAGGTCACGGAGGAGTCCGCGTAACCGGCGACGTCCGTCATCATCGGCGCCAGGTAGGTGACGGCCGCGAAGACCCCGCCGAAGCCGAGGACGGTCATCGCCATGGCCAGGAGCACCTGTACGTTGCGGAAGGCCGCCAGTTCATGGCGGAGCCGTACGCCTTGGGGCTTGGGCAGGTCCGGGATGAGCTTGGCGATGCCCGCGAGCCCGACGACGCCGAGCGCGGCGACGATCGCGAACGTCATGCGCCATCCGAGCGTCTGCCCGACGAGGGTGCCGAGCGGCACACCGACGACGTTGGCCACGGTCAGACCGGTGAACATCATGGCGATGGCGCCGGCCTTCTTCTCCGGGGCGACCAGCTCGGCCGCGACGACGGAGCCGATGCCGAAGAAGGCACCGTGGGCGAGGGAGGCCACGACGCGGCCCGCCAGCATCACGCCGAAGGCGGGTGCTACGGCGGAGAGCACGTTGCCGACGACGAACAGGCCCATGAGCAGCATCAGCATCCGCTTGCGCGAGATCTTGGTGCCGAGCACGGTCATCAGCGGGGCGCCGAGGACCACACCCAGGGCGTAGCCGGTCACGAGGAAGCCGGCGGTCGGGATGGAGACGCCGAAGTCGCCCGCGACCTCGGGCAGGAGCCCCATGATCACGAACTCCGTGGTCCCGATCCCAAAGGCCCCGATCGCGAGGGCCAGTAGCGCGAGAGGCATGGCTCTACCTTCCAGAAGATTGCAGGTGCGCTTAACGTGCGTCCACAATAGTTGCACACGCGGGCTAAGCGCAAGCGCCGTATATTGCATCCGTGGACTACCCTGGTTCGTAGCCGCTCCGGGACGGAGGAACGAAGAGCCATGACAGCGACCGACCCCGCACTCACCGCCCTCGCTCAGGGCTGGTGCGCGCTCTCCCTGCTCCATGGGCAGATCGAGAGCCACATCGAGCGCGCCCTCCAGGCCGAGCACGGACTGAGCGTGCGCGAGTACTCCCTGCTCGACGTCCTCAGCCGCCAGCACGACGGCGAGGGCGGGCACCTGCAGATGAAGCAGGTCGCGGATGCCGTGGTGCTCAGCCAGAGCGCCACCACCCGTCTGGTCACGCGCCTTGAGGACCGTGGGCTCCTGGCCCGCTATCTGTGCCCCACCGACCGTCGAGGCATCTACACGGACGTCAGTGAGGCGGGCGCGGCGCTGCTCGCCGAGGCGCGCCCGACCAACGACGCGGCCCTGCGCGAGGCGCTCGACGAGGCCGCGCAGAATCCGGAGCTCGCCCCGCTGGTCAGGGCCGTGGAGACCCTCCGCGTACCGGCCTAGGTGGAGACCCTCCGCGTACCGGCCTAGAGGGACGGACCGGCCGCCCTGGTGAACTCCCCCTCGGCGGCCTCCCTTCCGCATAGGCTGCGCCTATGGGAGATCTTGAGATACGCCCAGCCGTCGTCGACGACCTGCCGGCCATCGTGGCCATGCTCGCCGACGACGCCCTGGGCGCGGCGCGAGAAACACCGGACGACCTCACCCCGTACGTCACCGCGTTCGAGCGCCTGGACGTCGACCCGAATCAGCATCTGGTCGTCGCCGTGCGCGAGGGCCGGGTGGTCGGCACACTGCAGCTCACCATCGTGCCGGGACTCTCCCGCACGGGGGCGACGCGGTCGATCATCGAAGGCGTACGCGTCCATGCCGATGAGCGGGGCAGCGGGCTCGGCACCCGCTTCATCGAGTGGGCCGTCGACGAATCGCGTCGGCAGGGCTGCCAATTGGTCCAGCTGACTTCCGACGCCACGCGCACCGACGCCCACCGCTTCTACGAGCGGCTCGGGTTCACCGCGTCGCACCTGGGTTTCAAGCTCCAGCTCTGAGCCGACCCGCCTCGCAGGTGCCGCTCTCCAGGGGAGAGCCGTTGAGGAGCGGTTTCACGTGAAACGGGGACGTCGTTTCACGTGAAACCGCTCCACCGCACGAAGCCGGCCGACGCCGTCCGGAACCGCTCGGAGCCGACCTCGGCCACCCGGGGCCAACCGGCGCACCGGTCGGCCCGCATGGTCAGAAGCCGCGCCACCCCTGCGGGTCCACGCCACCGGGGATCGGCGCTCCCGCGTCGTACGGCTCTCGGGTCAACACGAACGACCCGAGGTCGAGATGGCTCACGGCGCCGTCCGCCGTGCGCACCGCCCGCAACAGCTCCCCCGCGTAGTAGCCGTTGAGCCCCGTCCAGGTGCCGTCACCGTTGGCGCGGAACCGCGCCTGACGCCCCGCCCCGGACAGCGGGCCCAGCTCCACGCCGCCGTCGGCCGTGAGACGGAGCGCGAGGACCTGAGTACCCCAGTACCAGGGCCCGGTCAGCTCCAGGACCTTCTCGTCCACCTCGGGGAGAGGGCGCCAGGGCTCCGGGATACGCGGCTCGGCCTCGGCCACGATCTTCACCAGGTCGGCCGCGAGCGCGGCCACCAGCGGCCCGGAGGTGCAGTTGGCGAGCGCGACCGCGGCCACTCCGTCCCGCTCGCTCACCCAGAGCCCTGCCAGGAACCCCGGCAGCGAGCCCGTGTGGCCCGCCAGGTCGATCCCGTCGTACGTCAGCAGGTCGAGGCCGAGGCCATAGGCCCTCTCCCGGCTCTCCGGCTGCGGCGGCGCCGAAGGGGTGCGCATCTCGCGCACGGACTCGGCGCTCAGGACCCGGTCGTCGCCCTTCACCAGGAAGTCGGCGAAGCGCACCAGGTCGGCCGTCGTGGACCACAGCTGCCCGGCCGGGGCCATCAGCCCGAGGTCCTCGACCGGCTCCGGCATCATCACGTCGGCCCACGGGTGCACGGCCCAGCCCCCGGCGTGCGGCGCCTCGGCCCGCACGCTCGTCCGGTTCAGGCCCAGCGGCACCAGGACCTCACGCCGCAGCACCTCGGCCCAGGGCGCGCCCCGCACCTCCTCCACCAGAGAGCCCAGCAGCGTATAGCCGGGGTTGGAGTAGTGGTGGAGCCGGCCCACGGGGTGCTTGAAGGGCTGCTCGCCGAGGACGTCGGAGAGGGCCGGGCGCGTCGAGCCCGGCGTGCGCTCCCACCACGCCCCCGGGGTCTCCGCCGCCAGCCCCGCGGTGTGCGCGAGCAGCTCGGCGATCGTGGCCTCCCCCGCGCCGGTACCGGGCAGATGCTTCTCCAGGGGGTCCACCAGGCTCAGCAGGCCCTCGTCCCGCAGCCGCATCACCAGTACGGCGGTGAAGGTCTTGGTGATCGAGCCGACGCGGTACTGGACGTTCTCATCCGGCGCGTGCCCGTCCACCATGCTGCGGCCGGCGCTCCACACCAGCTCGCCGTCCCGGGCGACCGAGGCGACCAGTGAGGGGGCCCGCCCGCGCGCCTGTTCGGTCGCGACGCGGTGCAGCAGGGCCCGGCGGGTGGCGGGGAGGAGTTCTTCAGAGAGCTTCGTCATGGGACCAGTCCACCTGGGAGCCGCTTCCACGTCGAGCTGATTCGGACGACGGATCAGGTCTGCGCCATGTCCACGAAGCGGGAGTAATGGCCCTGGAAGGCGACCGTGATCGTCGCCGTCGGACCGTTACGGTGCTTGCCGACGATGATGTCGGCCTCACCGGCGCGCGGGGACTCCTTCTCGTACGCGTCCTCCCGGTGCAGGAGGATCACCATGTCCGCGTCCTGCTCGATCGATCCGGACTCACGCAGGTCGGAGACCATGGGCTTCTTGTCCGTGCGCTGCTCGGGGCCACGGTTCAGCTGGGAGAGCGCGATCACCGGAAGCTCCAGCTCCTTCGCGAGAAGCTTGAGGTTTCGCGACATGTCCGAGACTTCCTGCTGCCGGCTCTCGGCCCGCTTGGAACCACCGGACTGCATCAGCTGGAGGTAGTCGATGACGACGAGCTTCAGGTCGTTGCGTTGCTTGAGCCGGCGGCACTTCGCACGGATCTCCATCATCGACAAGTTCGGGGAGTCGTCGATGTAGAGCGGGGCGGCCGAGACGTCCGGCATACGGCGGGCCAGCCGGGTCCAGTCCTCATCCGTCATCGTGCCGGACCGCATGTGGTGCAGCGCCACCCTGGCCTCGGCGGACAGCAGGCGCATCGCGATCTCGTTGCGCCCCATCTCGAGCGAGAAGATCACACTCGGCATGTTGTGCTTGATCGAGCAGGCCCGTGCGAAGTCCAGTGCCAGCGTCGACTTACCCATGGCGGGACGCGCGGCGATGATGATCATCTGGCCCGGGTGCAGGCCGTTGGTGAGCTGGTCGAGGTCGGTGAAGCCGGTCGGCACACCGGTCATCTCCCCGGACCGCGAACCGATCGCCTCGATCTCGTCGAGGGCGCCCTCCATGATGTCGCCGAGCGGCAGATAGTCCTCGGTGGTGCGCTGCTCGGTGACCGCGTAGATCTCCGCCTGGGCGCTGTTGACGATCTCGTCGACGTCGCCGTCGGCCGCGTATCCCATCTGTGTGATGCGCGTGCCGGCCTCCACGAGGCGGCGCAGCACGGCGCGCTCGTGGACGATCTCCGCGTAGTACTCGGCGTTGGCCGCGGTCGGCACCGTCTGCACCAGGGTGTGCAGATACGATGCGCCGCCGACCTTGGTGATCTCGCCCCGCTTGGTGAGCTCGGCCGCGACCGTGATGGGGTCGGCCGGCTCGCCCTTCGCGTACAGATCGAGGATCGAGGCGTAGATCGTCTCGTGCGCCGGGCGGTAGAAGTCGTGCCCCTTGAGGACCTCGACGACGTCGGCAATGGCGTCCTTGGACAGGAGCATGCCGCCGAGCACGGACTGCTCGGCGTCGAGGTCCTGCGGGGGGACGCGCTCGAAGGACGAACCGCCGTCCCAGCCGCTCTCGCGGCCCCGCTCGTGCTGCTCGTCGCGGCTTCGGCCTCCGTCGCGGCGCTGGCGGGAGACGGGCAGACGGTCACTGGGACCGCTGTCGGCCCAGGGGTCGTCCAAAGGCTCGGAGATACTCACCGGGCCACCTCCTCCCGTCCGCCGAGCGGACCTCGCCGTGCCCCTCTTTCTAAGGCACGACACTGACAAATAACGGGCCCGACTCCGGTTCTGAACGCGTCGGTTTTGCGGGGATTCCGAGGTCGTCTGACGAGGCGGGCGCCGGACCACGGTAGGCCCGCGGGCACCGTCAGCCAATCTGGTTATCCACAGGCACTGTGGATGACGGGCCCATTGCTGTGGAGAACTTGTCGAAACCTGTGCACGGCTCGGTGGACAGCCCTGTGAACAAGCACTCAGCCATCTCCCCGAACTGCGTCCCACCTGCGTCTTTGCCGTCCACCGGCTGTGCAGAAGAAAAACTTTCCCGGTCGGGCCAAGTTCGTCGCGAACGGCGTGCCACGGAGTGTTCACCCGCGGTCAAAGTAAGGGGCTAACTTCCATTGCATCTCTTACCTGTGGAAGATTACATTGGTGCCCATGACACAGGCTTCCGCCGCGCCCAAGGCCGACCGACGCAGGCACGACCGAGAGATCATCGCGCTCGCCGTACCCGCCTTCGGCGCGCTGGTCGCCGAACCCCTCTTCGTGCTCGCCGACAGCGCCATCGTCGGCCACCTCGGCACCGCCCAACTGGCCGGACTCGGCGTCGCCTCCGCCCTCCTCACGACCGCCGTGAGCATCTTCGTCTTCCTCGCCTACGCCACCACCGCCGCCGTCGCCCGGCGCGTGGGCGCCGGAGACCTCCAGGCCGCCATCCGCCAGGGCATGGACGGCATCTGGCTCGCCCTGCTGCTCGGCGCGGCGGTCATCGCCGTCGTGCTGCCCACCGCACCCGCACTCGTCGACCTCTTCGGCGCCTCGGACACCGCGGCGCCGTACGCCGTCACATATCTACGGATCTCCTCGCTCGGCATCCCCGCCATGCTCGTGGTGCTCGCCGCCACCGGCGTCCTGCGCGGTCTACAGGACACCAAGACGCCGTTGTACGTCGCGATCGGCGGCTTCGTCGCCAACGGCGCCCTGAACCTCGGCCTGGTCTACGGAGCGGACCTCGGCATCGCCGGTTCGGCCTGGGGCACCGTCATCGCCCAGTGCGCCATGGCCGCCGTGTACCTCGTCGTCGTCGTACGCGGCGCCCGGCGCCATGGAGCCTCGCTGCGCCCCGACGCCGCCGGAATCCGGGCGTGCGCACAGGCCGGAGCACCGCTCCTGGTCCGCACGCTCTCCCTGCGGGCCATCCTGATGATCGCGACCGCCGTGGCAGCCCGTCTCGGGGACGCCGATGTGGCCGCCCACCAGATCATTCTGTCCCTGTGGAGTCTGATGGCCTTCGCCCTGGACGCCATCGCCATCGCCGGGCAGGCGATCATCGGGCGCTATCTCGGCGCCGACGACCCGGCCGGCGCGCGCGCCGTCTGCCGCCGCATGGTGCAGTGGGGCATCGCCGCGGGCACCGTCCTCGGCCTGCTGATCGTTCTCGCACGACCGCTGTTCATCCCGCTCTTCACCGGTGACGCCGCCGTCCAGGACGCGGCACTGCCCGCCCTGGTGGTGGTGGCTCTCGCACAGCCGATCTGCGGCATCGTCTTCGTGCTCGACGGTGTCCTGATGGGCGCGGGCGACGGACCGTATCTCGCGTGGGCCATGCTCATCACCCTCGCGGTCTTCACGCCCGTGGCCCTGCTGGTGCCCACCTTCGGCGGTGGCCTCACCGCGGTGTGGGCGGCGATGACCCTGATGATGGCGGTGCGCATGGTGACCCTGTGGTCCCGCTCCCGCTCCGGCCGCTGGCTGGTCACCGGGGCGACCCGGTAGCCGCCCACGAGACCCGCCCGCTGACCGTTTCACGTGAAACGGTCAGCCGCCGCGGCAACGGCCGACCGGCATCGGAGAGGCGGCGCACGAGGAAGGGGCCGCACCCCATGGGTGCGGCCCCTCCCCTCAGTTCAGCCAAGCGCAACGCTTAGGCGGAAACGACCTCGATGTTGACCTTCGCGGCAACCTCGGGGTGCAGACGCACGGACGTCGCGTGGGCGCCCAGCGTCTTGATCGGCGAGCCCAGCTCGACACGACGCTTGTCGATCTTCGGGCCACCGGCAGCCTCGATCGCCGAAGCGACGTCGGCCGGGGTGACGGAACCGAAGAGACGACCGGCGTCGCCGGAGCGGACAGCCAGACGGACCTTGACGCCCTCGAGCTGGGCCTTGACCTCGTTGGCCTGCTCGATGGTCGCGATCTCGTGGATCTTGCGAGCACGACGGATCTGCTCGACGTCCTTCTCGCCGCCCTTGGTCCAGCGGATCGCGAAGTTCCGCGGGATCAGGTAGTTGCGGGCGTAGCCGTCCTTGACGTCTACGACCTCGCCGGCGGTGCCGAGGCCGGAGACCTCGTGGGTGAGGATGATCTTCATTAGTCGGTCACCCTTCCCTTATCGCGCGGTGGACGTGTAGGGCAGCAGCGCCATCTCACGGCTGTTCTTCACGGCCGTGGCGACGTCACGCTGGTGCTGCGTGCAGTTGCCGGTCACGCGGCGGGCACGGATCTTGCCGCGGTCGGAAATGAACTTCCGCAGCATGTTCGTGTCCTTGTAGTCCACGTACGTGACCTTGTCCTTGCAGAAAGCGCAGACCTTCTTCTTCGGCTTGCGCACAGGCGGCTTCGCCATGGTGTATCTCCTGTGTGATCAAGAAGTGGGGTTACGGCCCACCCTCGGCCCGCGGCCCGAAGGCCCCGAGGCTTAGAAGGGGGGCTCGTCCGAGTAGCCGCCACCGGAGCCGCCGGAGCTTCCGCCCCAGCCGCCACCGCCGCCGCCCTGCTGCTGGCCGCCGCCGGCCGGCGCACCGGTCGCCCAGGGGTCATCGGCGGGAGCACCGCCACCGCCACCCTGCTGCTGACCGCCGCCGGAGCCACCGCCCCAGCCGCCGCCCTGCTGGCCGCCGCCACCGCCGCCGTAACCGCCCTGGCCACCTCGGCCGGTGGTCTTGGTGACCTTGGCCGTGGCGTTCTTCAGGCTGGCGCCGACTTCCTCGACGTCCAGCTCGTAGACCGTGCGCTTGATGCCCTCACGGTCCTCGTAGGACCGCTGCTTCAGCCGGCCCTGCACGACGACGCGCATGCCTCGCTGGAGCGACTCCGCGACGTTCTCCGCCGCCTGACGCCAGACCGAGCAGGTGAGGAAGAGGCTCTCGCCGTCCTTCCACTCGTTCGTCTGGCGGTCGAAGGTGCGGGGGGTGGACGCGACACGGAACTTCGCGACCGCCGCACCGGAGGGGGTGAAGCGCAGCTCGGGGTCGTCGACAAGATTGCCGACGACCGTGATGACGGTCTCGCCTGCCATGGGGGAACCTCTCGGCGGGTTTGCTGCTGGCTGCTTGTTGCTGCTACTCGATTCCCGGGTGCCGCTGAGCTAGGAAGCTCAGTGCATCTCGGGACGGAGGACCTTGGTCCGGAGGACCGACTCGTTCAGGTTCATCTGCCGGTCGAGCTCCTTGACGACCGCGGGCTCGGCCTGCAGGTCGATGACCGAGTAGATGCCCTCGGGCTTCTTCTTGATCTCGTAGGACAGACGACGACGGCCCCAGGTGTCGACCTTCTCGACCTTTCCGTTGCCCTCACGGACGACGGAGAGGAAGTTCTCGATCAGCGGGGAGACAGCGCGCTCCTCGAGATCGGGGTCGAGGATGACCATCACTTCGTAGTGACGCATGTGGAACCCACCTCCTTTGGACTCAGCGGCCACGGTCGTTCCGTGGCAGGAGGGTCGTGATGCGTACGCAACGGTATCGGCCGCCACTGACAATCGGCTCCCGCGGACGGGAGCTCGTGCTGTGGACAGGGCAGACACCGGTGCAGACGGTACAGACTACCCGCACTGAGGCTTCCGGTTGAAATCCAGCGGTGGAAGGGGAGAATCTGTACACATCGGGTGTCTACGGCGCTACGATGCGCCGTCTTTTCCGCAGGAGGTGCCTCCCATGGCACAGGCAATGCGACCCCACGCCGCGTCTTCCCTCTTCTCCACGGACGGCAAGCCCCATCCGCTGCAGGACACGCTCCTCGCCGTGACCCTGGTGCTCGGAGCGATCGCCTTCGTGACGGCGATGTTCCACCACCTGCACCTGCTCAGCTCGTGGACGGGCCTGATCGGTATCGCCACGGGTCTGTACGGCCAGTACATCTCCGTGACGACCCGCGAGCGCTTCGGCCTGATCCTGGGCCTCGGCGCCTCGGCGATCGGCTTCTTCCTCGGCATGGCGCACGGCGGACTCTTCGGCGGAATCCTCGGCGCCTGACGGGCCTCGCGGCACCCCCGGCCCGGGCGGGCCGGGGGTCGAGGTCGTGTACGGCCAGACAGGGCGCTCGCGGGGCGCAGTAGGCTTCGGCGCGAGAGCCGGAGCCCCTGAACCCATGGGGACACACCAGCCCGAGGAGCGCCCCGAATGAGTCTGACCCTGAGGACCATCAGTCGTGAGCAGCATCTGGCGTATATCCAGACACTGCCGTCGGCGAGTCATTGCCAGGTCCCGGCATGGGCTGACGTGAAGAGCGAATGGCGCTCGGAGAACCTGGGCTGGTTCGACGACAGGACCGGCCACCTGGTCGGTGTGGGCCTGGTGCTCTACCGGCAGCTGCCCAAGCTGAAGCGCTACCTCGCCTACCTTCCCGAGGGCCCGGTCATCAACTGGTACGCCCCGAACCTGGACGAGTGGCTCCAGCCGATGCTGGCGCACCTCAAGCAGCAGGGCGCCTTCTCCGTGAAGATGGGCCCGCCCGTCGTGATCCGCCGCTGGGACGCTCCGGCGATCAAGGCGGGCATCCAGAACCCGGACGTGAAGCGGCTGCGGGACACCGAGGCCACGTACGTCGAGCCGCGTGCCTTCGAGGTCTCCGACCGGCTGCGCCGCATGGGCTGGCAGCAGGGCGAGGACGGCGGCGCCGGCTTCGGTGACGTACAGCCCCGCTTCGTCTTCCAGGTGCCGCTGGCCAACCGCTCCCTTGACGAGGTACAGAAGGGCTTCAACCAGCTCTGGCGACGGAACATCAAGAAGGCCGAGAAGGCCGGCGTCGAGGTCGTCCAGGGCGGCTACCAGGACCTCGCCGAATGGCAGCGCCTCTACGAGATCACGGCCGTGCGCGACAAGTTCCGTCCGCGCCCCCTCGGCTACTTCCAGCAGATGTGGCAGGCCCTCAACTCCGAGGACCCCAACCGCATGCGGCTGTACTTCGCGCGGCACAACGGCGTGAACCTCTCGGCCGCCACGATGCTCGTCGTCGGCGGGCACGTCTGGTACTCCTACGGCGCCTCGGACAACATCGGGCGTGAGGTCAGGCCCTCGAACGCGATGCAGTGGCGCATGCTGCGCGACGCGTACGCCATGGGCGCGACGGTCTACGACCTGCGCGGCATCTCCGACTCCCTGGACGAGACGGACCACCTGTTCGGCCTGATCCAGTTCAAGGTGGGCACCGGCGGTGAGGCCGCCGAGTACATCGGCGAGTGGGACTTCCCGCTCAACAAGCTGCTGCACAAGGCCCTCGACATCTACATGTCGCGCCGCTGATCCCGCACAATTCCTTCCACCCCTCTGACATACCGCAGACACGAGAAAGGTTCCGGGATCCAGCCATGGCGCTCACGCTCTATGTCGACACCGCGCGCTGGCGGGCACACCACAAGCACGTGCTGGAGCGGTTTCCGGGCATCGTCCCGGTCTGCAAGGGCAACGGCTACGGCTTCGGGCACGAGCGCCTGGCCGAGGAAGCCACGCGCTTCGGCTCCGACATCCTCGCCGTGGGCACCACCTACGAAGCGGCCCGGATCAAGGACTGGTTCAGCGGGGACCTGCTGGTCCTGACGCCGTTCCGGCGGGGCGAGGAGCCCGTGCCGCTGCCCGACCGCGTCGTCCGCTCCGTCTCCTCCCTGGACGGCGTGCACGGCCTCGTGGGCGCCCGTGTGGTCATCGAGGTCATGTCCTCGATGAAGCGCCACGGCGTCAGCGAGCAGGACCTTCCGCAGCTGCATGCCGCCATCGAGGACGTACGTCTCGAGGGCTTCGCGCTCCACCTGCCGCTGGACCGCACCGACGGCTCGGACGCTGTCGAGGAGGTCATTGGCTGGATGGACCGACTGCGCGCGGCCCGTCTTCCGCTGCACACCATGTTCGTCAGCCACCTCAAGGCCGATGAGCTGGTCCGCCTCCAGCAGCAGTTCCCGCAGACCCGCTTCCGGGCGCGCATCGGCACCAACCTCTGGCTGGGCGACCACGAGGCCACCGAGTACCGCGGCGCCGTCCTCGACGTCACCGCCGTCGCGAAGGGGGACCGCTTCGGCTACCGCCAGCAGAAGGTGGCCTCCGACGGCTGGCTCGTCGTCGTCGCGGGCGGTACCTCCCACGGTGTGGGGCTGGAGGCCCCGAAGGCCCTGCACGGCATGATGCCGCGCGCCAAGGGCGTGGCCCGCGCCGGCCTCGCGACCGTCAACCGCAACCTCTCGCCGTTCGTCTGGGCGGGGAAGCAGCGCTGGTTCGCGGAGCCGCCGCACATGCAGGTGTCGATCCTCTTCGTGCCCTCCGACGCCCCGGAGCCGAAGGTCGGCGAGGAGCTGGTGGCCCACCTGCGGCACACCACCACCCAGTTCGACCGGATGGTGGATCGCTGAGCCCGAAGGCTCTGACAGCCCGGTACGCCGAAGGGGCCGGACACGACATGAGTTGTGTCCGGCCCCTTCGGCCGTGAGCCGCCTCAGTGGGGCGGCCCGGCGCCGGCTCAGCGGGGCAGCTCGACCGCCGATCCCCATTTCACCGCGGGCCCCGCGGTGGAGTGCGCCACGGTCCGCGCCGGATACGCCGCGGCCCCGAGCACGAAGACGTCCTCGGCGGAGTCCAGGACACCTCCCGAGGGGTCGTCGTCCCCGCCGCGCCGGACCGGGTCCCGCTCCGGCATCCAGATGTCGCGTACGACCACGGCGCAGAGGTACAGCGTTCCCAGCAGATGGACGGCGATCACCACCTGGTAGCCCTCGGTGGGCAGCCCCTTGTGGGCGTCTCCGCTCGTCGTGTACGCCAGGTACATCCAGATCCCGAGGAAGTACGCGACCTCACACGCCTGCCAGATCAGGAAGTCGCGCCAGCGGGGCCTCGCGAGCACGGCGAGGGGGATGAGCCACAGGACGTACTGCGGTGAGTAGACCTTGTTGGTGAGGACGAAGGCGGCCACCAGCAGGAAGGCGAGCTGTGCGAAGCGCGGCCGGCGCGGCGCGGTCAGGCCGAGTGCGGCGACGCCCAGGCAGGCGAGGAGCATCAGCGCCATGGCGAGCACGTTGACCGTCTCGGTGCTCAGCGGCGAGTCCATGCGCTGGGACAGGATCAGCCAGAAGGAGCCGAAGTCGACGGGGCGCTCCTTGCTGAAGGAGTAGAACTTCGACCAGCCGTCATTCGCCAACAGCATCACCGGCAGGTTGACCACCAGCCAGATCCCCGCCGTGCCGAGCAGCGCGGCCCCGAACTCCCGCCACCGCCCCGCACGCCAGCAGAGGATCAGCAGGGGCCCGAGCAGCAGGAAGGGATACAGCTTGGCGGCCGTCGCGAGGCCGAGCAGCACACCGAAGGCCAGGGCGCGCGAGCGCGACCACATCAGCATCGCCGCGGAGGTGAAGGCGACGGCGAGCAGGTCCCAGTTGATGGTGGCCGTCAGCGCCAGTGCCGGGGAGAGGGCGACGAGGAGCGCGTCCCACGGGCGCCGCCGGTGCGTACGCGCCACGCAGACGGCGACGACCGCCACGCAGACCATCAGTATCGCGGAGTTGACCATCCAGTAGGCCTTCTCCTGATGCGGCATGGAGCCGCTGCCGGGCGTCACCCAGGAGGCCACTTCCATGAACGCGCCGGTCAGCACCGGGTATTCGAGGTACTCCATGTCGCCGGGCAGCTTGTCGAAGTACGGCACGAGGCCGTCGGCGAATCCGCGTCCCTGGTAGAGGTGCGGGATGTCGGAGTAGCACGCGTGCGTGTACTGGGAGCTGGTGCCGAAGAACCACGCGCCGTTGTAGCACGGCATCTTCTGGACCATCCCGAGCGCGAACATGCCGATGGCGATCAGCGCGATGATGCGCACGGGGGACCACCAGGTGGCCGCGTAGAGCATTCTCCGGCCGAGGGGGCCACCGATCAGCTCGCTGCCGGCCCGGGCGACCTCGTCCTCCTTCGTGGGCCGTACCGGCTCCGGCTCATGCGGCCGCACGGGCTCGTACGCACTCGTGCTCGGTGTCTCTGCGCCGCGGCCGGCGCTGGGGTCTGCACTGGGCATGCCCGCCATCCTGCCGTAAGCGGCTGGGAACGCGGAGAGGACCGCCGCACCGGTCGGTGCGACGGTCCTCGTTTCACGTGAAACATCGGCGGGGCGGGCTCGGCCCCGCGGTCAGCCGAAGATCCCTCCGTGGTCCTCCTGGCCCGGTGGCTCCTCCGTGGCCGACGGCGACTCGCCGCCGGGACCGCCGCCGGGACCGCCGCCCGGGCCGCCGTCCTCGCCTCCGCCGTCCGCACCACCGCTGTGGTTGCATTCCCAGTCGAACTGGTCGCAGGACTCGGTGGGGTCGGGCGACTTCGTGGGCGGTTTCGTCGTCTCGGTCTCCGAGGGCGTCGGCGACGAAGGCTCCTCCGTCTCCTTCTCGGTCACCGTCGGGGAGGGCGGCGGGGGCGACGTCTCACCGACGATGGAACCGATCGGTTCCGGCACGGGGAACGCCTTGGGAGGCGTGTTCTTGAGCGCCTCCGCCATGTAGTTCTGCCAGATCTGCGCGGGGAATGAGGCACCGTGGATCTTCGCCTCGCCACCCGTGCCGAACATCTCCAGGAACTGGCGCTTCTTGTTGGACTCGTCGTCGTCGAGCCGGTACATGCTGACCGCCGTCGACAGCTGGGGCGTGTACCCGACGAACCAGGCGGACTTGTTGCCGTCGGTCGTACCGGTCTTGCCGGCGACCTGCCGATCGGGGAGCTTGGCCGAGGTGCCCGTGCCCTTCTCCACCACGGTCCGCAGAACGTCCGTGACGTTGTCGGCCACCTCCGGGGAGAAGGCCAGCTTGGTCTCCTTCGAATGCTTGTAGACCTCGTTGCCCCCGTGCTCGACCTTGCTGACCGAGTAGGGCTCGTTCTGCTTGCCGCTGGCCGCGAACGTGGAGTACGCCCCGGCCATGCGGATCGCGCTCGGCGACGAGGTGCCGAGCGAGAAGGACGGGTAGTCCGCGCCGGCCATGGAGGTGTCGTCCTTGAGACCGGCCTCCATGGCCGTCTGCTTGACCTTGTCCAGGCCGACGTCCATGCCGAGCTGGACGTATGCCGAGTTGACCGACTCCCTCATCGCCTCGCGCAGGTCGATCTGGAAGGACGGCCGGTTGTACGACTGGTCACCGTCGTTCTTCTGGTTCCACTGCTTGCCGTCGCGGTCCGTCCAGACGGTCCCGTCGTAGTTCTGGATCTTCAGCTCGTTCTTGCCGCTGTACAGGCTCTTCGGATTGACGATCGTGCGCTGGCCGTCACCCTGCTCCGGCGGACCGTCGGGGTCGCGCACACCGTGCTTGAAGGCCGCGGCCAGCACGAACGGCTTGTACGTCGAACCGACCTGCGCACCGGTCTGGTCGGCGTTGTTGGTGAAGTGCTTCGTCGCGTCCTCACCGCCGTAGATGGCCTTGATCGCGCCGTCCGCCGGGTCCACGGAGGCACCGCCGAACTGGACGTGCGTGTCCTTGTCCGGACGCAGCTTCGGCTTGATCTTCGCCTTGCGGACCTTGTTCACCGACTTCTCCAGCGCCTTGACCTTGGCCCTGTTGAAGGTCGTGTGGATCTCGTAGCCGCCCTGCCGGAGCTCTTCGGCGGTGATGTCGGAGTTCCGGATGACGTACGCCTTGGCGAGGTCCACGAGGTAACCGGTCTGACCGGCCAGGTCGACGTTGGACCGCGGGTTCTGGAGCTTGGGGAACGTCCGGTACTTGTTCCGCCGCTCCTCCGACAGCCAGCCGTCCTTGACCTCCTCGTCGAGGATCCACTTCCACCGCTTCTTGGCGCGGGCGGTGTTGTCCTCCCGGCTGGCCGCGGGGTCGATCTCGGGGGCGCCGGCGGGGTCGTAGTACGTGGCTCCCTTGAGCACCGTCGCGAGCAGCGCGCACTCGCTCGGGTTCAGCGCCTTGGCCTCCTTGTCGAAGTACGCCCTGGCCGCCGCCTGGATGCCGTACGCCCCACGTCCGTAGTAGGCCGTGTTGAGGTAGCCGGCCATGATGTTTTCCTTGGATACGGTCCGGCCGACCTTTATGGAGATGAAGAGCTCTTTGAACTTACGGCTGAACGTCTGCGACTGGTCGCCCAGGCGCGCGTTCTTCACGTACTGCTGGGTGATCGTGGAGCCACCCTGGGTCTGCCCGCCCTTGGCCATGTTGACCAGGGCACGCGCGATGCCCATGGGGTCGACGCCCTTGTCGTCCTCGAACGTCTTGTTCTCCGCCGACATGACGGCGTAGCGCATCTCTTCGGGGATGTCGTCGTAGTCGATGATCTGCCGGTTGCGCTCACCGCCCGTCGCGACCATCTGCTTGCCGTCGTCCCAGAAGTAGACGTTGTTCTGGGCCGTGGCCGCCTTGGCGACCTCCGGCACCTCCACCAGGGCGTACGAGATGCCGGCGACCGCCATCAGGCTGCCGAGGAAGCCGATGAACACGCCGGACACCAGGCGCCACGACGGCACCCAGCGCCGTGCGCCCTGCCTGCCCGCGCGCGGGTAGTCGATGAACCGCTTCTTCCCGGACGGCTGCGGGCCACGGCCCCTGCCGCGCCCTGCGCCGCCGGTCCCCCCGGCTCCACCGCCACGACGGCCACCGCCGCCGCCACCACCGGCGCCGTCGGCGGCCCGGCGGCGGCCGCCCGTGGCGCCGACGGAACCGCTGCGCTGGGCGGCGCGCCGGGCCTCGGCCCGACCGCCGTAGGTACGGCCCCCACCCTCTCCGGGCCCGGACCCGTGCGGCTCGTGGGAGGAAGAAGACGATCCGGTGGCATCTCGCGGTGCCGCGCGGCGGCCCGACGGCGCTCCTGGGGCGCCACGCCTGGCCGCGGCGCGTCCGCCGCCCTGCGGCTGCGGCGGCTTGCGACGGTGCTCGCTCATCGAACGATTACTCCTCGGGCAGGCGCAGTTGTCCGCGCCTGGAAACGGCGGCTGGTTTCCGGTCCCCCCGAAGTGCGGACGAGCCGGTTCCGACCCTCACCCGCACTACACCAGGGACGACGACGCTCCCTGGCGTCACATGGTTCCCGGTGGCATACATGGCGCACAGACTACGCACCGTCAAAACCCTCTAGAGCCGAAGTTCACCCCAAATCAGGCAAGTTCCTTCCTACGAATCGGTGATGTGACGCCGTTCACCGTGGCCCCTCTTGTCTCAACCCGGTCACCGTTCTATCGTCTCGATGTATCGAGTCGATACATCAGCTCGGCATAAAGGCCGTACTGAAGGACCGCGGCAGACGGGAGGCGAAGATGAGCAGGCGCTCCGGCATCCTGGAATTCGCCGTGCTCGGACTGCTCCGCGAGTCCCCCATGCACGGCTATGAGCTGCGGAAACGCCTCAATACATCATTGGGCGTGTTCCGCGCCTTCAGCTACGGGACGCTCTACCCCTGCCTCAAGACGCTGGTCGCCAACGGCTGGTTGATCGAGGAGACGGGCAGCACCTCCGAGGAAGCCCTCGCCGCTCCGCTCGCGGGGCGTCGCGCCAAGATCGTCTATCGGTTGACGGCGGAAGGTAAGGAACACTTCGAGGACCTGCTCTCGCAGACCGGCCCCGACGCGTACGAGGACGAGCACTTCGCCGCCCGCTTCGCCTTCTTCGGCCAGACCTCGCGGGACGTGCGCATGCGGGTGCTGGAGGGCCGCCGCAGCCGCCTCGAGGAACGCCTGGAGAAGATGCGCGCCTCCCTGGCCCGTACCCGGGAGCGCCTGGACGACTACACGCTTGAGCTGCAGCGGCACGGCATGGAGTCCGTGGAGCGCGAAGTGCGCTGGCTGAACGAGCTCATCGAGAGCGAGCGCGCGGGGCGGGACCAGCACCGGTCCGCCTCCCGGGGTTCCGCTCAGCAGGACAGCACATCCGGGGAGTCGGCGGGCCTGCCCCGGCGGCGGGAGAACGACCCGCCGCCGGATCCGTCCGATGACCCCACCAAGTGAGACCCAGCATTCCGCCGGGTCTCATCCGGAATACCGAGATCACACAGGGAGCAACCGGAATGGGTTCGGTTCGCGTAGCCATCGTCGGCGTGGGCAACTGCGCCGCCTCGCTGGTCCAGGGCGTCGAGTACTACAAGGACGCCGACCCGGACACCAAGGTCCCGGGACTGATGCACGTCCAGTTCGGCGAGTACCACGTCGGTGACGTCGAGTTCGTCGCCGCCTTCGACGTCGACGCGAAGAAGGTCGGCCTCGACCTCTCGGACGCCATCGGCGCCAGCGAGAACAACACCATCAAGATCTGCGACGTGCCGAGCAAGGGCGTCACCGTCCAGCGCGGCCACACCCTCGATGGCCTGGGCAAGTACTACCGCCAGACCATCGAGGAGTCCGACGAGGCCCCGGTCGACGTCGTCCAGATCCTCAAGGACCGCGAGGTCGACGTCCTCGTCTGCTACCTGCCCGTCGGCTCCGAGGACGCGGCGAAGTTCTACGCGCAGTGCGCCATCGACGCCAAGGTCGCGTTCGTCAACGCGCTGCCGGTCTTCATCGCCGGTACCAAGGAGTGGGCGGACAAGTTCACCGAGGCCGGTGTCCCGATCGTCGGCGACGACATCAAGTCCCAGGTCGGCGCCACCATCACGCACCGAGTGATGGCGAAGCTGTTCGAGGACCGCGGTGTCCGCCTCGAGCGCACCATGCAGCTGAACGTCGGCGGCAACATGGACTTCAAGAACATGTTGGAGCGTGACCGCCTGGAGTCGAAGAAGATCTCGAAGACGCAGGCCGTCACCTCGCAGATCCCCGACCGCGAGCTGGGCGAGAAGAACGTCCACATCGGCCCGTCCGACTACGTGGCGTGGCTCGACGACCGCAAGTGGGCCTACGTCCGCCTTGAGGGCCGTGCCTTCGGTGACGTCCCGCTGAACCTGGAGTACAAGCTCGAGGTCTGGGACTCCCCGAACTCCGCGGGTGTCATCATCGACGCCCTGCGCGCCGCGAAGATCGCCAAGGACCGCGGTGTCGGCGGCCCGATCCTCTCCGCGTCGTCGTACTTCATGAAGTCGCCGCCGGTCCAGTACTTCGACGACGAGGCCTACGACAACGTCGAGAAGTTCATCAAGGGCGAGGTCGAGCGCTAAGCGCCCGCTTCCCGCCGCGCGTCGAGGGTCCCCGGGCATTGCGCTCGGGGGCCCTCCTCGCTGTTGAGTCCATACGAGGGTGAGGCCCATGGCTGTCGTCGGTGACCTGCGTGTTCTGCTGCGCCTGCGGGACTTCCGACGCCTGCTCGCCGTACGGCTGGTCTCCCAGAGCGCGGACGGGGTCTACCAGGTCGCGCTGGCCACCTACGTCGTCTTCTCCCCGGAGAAGCAGGCCTCACCAGGGGCGATCGCCTCGGCCATGGCCGTGCTGCTCCTGCCGTACTCGCTGGTCGGGCCCTTCGCCGGCGTCCTGCTCGACCGCTGGCAGCGCCGCCAGGTCTTCCTGTACGGCAACCTCCTGCGGGCCGCGCTCGCCGCGCTGACCGCCGTGCTGATGCTCAGCGGCGTACCCGACTGGCTCTTCTACGCCTCCGCGCTCTGCGTCACGGCCGTCAACCGCTTCGTCCTGGCCGGCCTCTCCGCCGCCCTTCCCCGCGTGGTCGACGCGGACCGCCTGGTCATCGCCAACTCGCTCTCGCCGACCGCGGGCACGCTCGCCGCGACCGCGGGCGGCGGCCTCGCCTTCCTCGTGCGCCTGGTGGCGTCGGACTCCGACGCTGCGGTGGTCCTCCTCGGAGCCGCCCTGTACCTGTGCGCCGCGCTCGCCTCGCTGCGCATGGCCCGCGAATTGCTCGGCCCCGATCCGGGCCTGGTCCCGCCACGGCTCGCGGCCGCGCTCGCCGGCACGGCCCGCGGGCTGGCCGCGGGGCTGCGACACCTGCGGCGACGCCCGGCAGCGCTGCGCGCTCTCACGGCCATGACGGTGATGCGGTTCTGCTACGGCGCCCTGACGGTCATGGTCCTGATGCTGTGCCGGTACGCCTGGTCGTCGTCGGAGTCCGAGGGGCTCGCGCTGCTCGGGCTCGCCCTCGGCGTCTCCGGAGCGGGCTTCTTCGTGGCGGCCGTGGTCACACCTGTCGCGGTGGGACGCTTCGGGGCCGGGGGCTGGATCATCGTCTGCGCGGGCGCGGCAGCGGTCCTGGTGCCGGCGCTCGCCCTCTCCTTCGCGCCCGCTCCGCTCCTGGTCGCCGCCTTCGCCCTCGGCGTGACGACGCAGGGCGCGAAGATCGCCACGGACACGGTGGTCCAGTCCGCCGTGGACGACGGCTTCCGCGGCCGCGTCTTCTCCCTCTACGACGTCCTCTTCAACGTCGCCTTCGTGGGAGCGGCGGCGGTGGCGGCGCTGGTCCTGCCGCCGGACGGACGGTCGGTCTCCCTGGTCGCGGGGGTGGCGCTGCTCTACGCGGCGGTTGCTGCGTCTATGGCCCGGTTTGACTTGCAGTAAGTGTCACATCAGTGCCACAGAGCCTCTCTCAGCTTCAGAGTGGCGGTCCCACCTCGGTAACTTACGGGCGTCGTATTCGCGCCATCGCGCTTTCGTTCGAGGGGGACCCCCAAGTGACCACTCCGCCGCCCCAGGGCCAGGCTCCTTACCCGCCCCAGGGCCAGAATCCCTATGGCCAGCCGCAGGGGCAGAACCCCTACGGTCAGCCGCAGGGGGGTGCCCCCTACCCTCCGCAGCAGGGCCAGCCCGGCGTCCCGCAGCAGCCATATCCGGCCTTCAACCAGGGCGGACCCGTGCCCCCGCCGCAGCCGCAGCGCCGACCCCTCAAGTTCTACCTGCGGATCGCGGGTGCGGTGGTGGTCGTCATCATGATCGCGATCGGCTACTTCGCCAGCCAGGACGACGCGGATACCGCCAAGGTCGGTGACTGCCTGAAGTCGGCCTCGTCCTCCTCGCAACGCATGGAGGTCGTGGACTGCTCGTCCTCCGAGGCGGAGTCCAAGGTCATCAAGAAGATCGACGGCCACTTCACCCAGTTCAGCGCGGAGACCGAGTGCCGCAAGGTGGAAGGCGCCACCGGCTTCTATGCGGAGACCGGCAAGGGCGACGAGTTCCTGCTCTGCACGAAGGGCGCCTGATCTGACGCAGGCGCGAGCCTGCACGTCGACGGCGGTACACCGAGGGGCACTGTTTCACGTGAAACAGTGCCCCTCGGTCTCTATGGGCCCGGTTGGGGTGTTTCACGTGAAACACCCCGTCCGAGCCGTTCAGCTCTGCGCGGCCCACCACTCCTTGAGCGCCGCCACGGCCGCTTCCCGCTCCATCGGCCCGTTCTCCAGCCTCAGCTCCAGCAGGAACTTGTAGGCCTGGCCGATCACCGGCCCGGGACGCACGTCCAGGACCTCCATGATCTCGTTGCCGTCGAGGTCGGGGCGGATGGCGTCCAGCTCTTCCTGCTCCTGGAGGCGGGCGATGCGCTCCTCCAGGCCGTCGTACGCACGCGACAGCGCGCTCGCCTTGCGCTTGTTGCGCGTTGTGCAGTCCGAGCGGGTGAGCTTGTGCAGACGCTCCAGAAGGGGGCCCGCGTCGCGTACGTAGCGGCGGACGGCCGAGTCCGTCCACTCGCCCGTGCCATAGCCGTGGAAGCGCAGGTGCAGCTCGACCAGGCGCGAGACGTCCTTGACGAGTTCGTTGGAGTACTTGAGGGCCGTCATGCGCTTCTTGACCATCTTGGCGCCGACCACCTCGTGGTGGTGGAAGGAGACCCGGCCGTCGTCCTCGAAGCGCCGCGTCTTCGGCTTGCCGATGTCGTGCAGCAGCGCGGCGAGCCGCAGCGTGAGGTCGGGACCGTCCTCCTCCAGCTCGATCGCCTGCTCCAGGACGATCAGCGAGTGGTCGTAGACGTCCTTGTGACGGTGGTGCTCGTCCCGTTCCAGACGCAGGGCGGGCAGCTCGGGCAGAACCCGCTCCGCGAGGCCGGTGTCGACCAGCAGGGCGAGGCCCTGGCGCGGGTGCCGGGACAGGAGCAGCTTGTTCAGCTCGTCCCGCACGCGCTCCGCGGAGACGATGTCGATGCGCTCGGCCATGGCCCGCATCGCGGCGACGACCTCGGGGTCCACCTCGAAGTCGAGCTGCGCGGCGAAGCGCGCGGCCCGCATCATCCGCAGCGGGTCGTCCGAGAAGGACTCCTCGGGGGTTCCGGGGGTGCGCAGGACGCGCTCCGCGAGATCGTCGAGCCCGCCGTGCGGGTCGATGAACTCCTTTTCGGGCAGCGCCACAGCCATCGCGTTGACGGTGAAGTCGCGACGGACGAGGTCCTGCTCGATGGAGTCGCCGTAGGACACCTCTGGCTTGCGGGAGGTCCTGTCGTACGCCTCCGACCGGTAGGTCGTGACCTCGATCTGGAAGCTCTGGTCGGCGTCCGCGACACGGGCGTCCTTCTGGCAGCCGACCGTGCCGAAGGCGATCCCGACCTCCCACACGGCGTCCGCCCAGGGCCGCACGATCTTCAGCACGTTCTCGGGGCGGGCATCCGTCGTGAAGTCCAGGTCGTTGCCGAGCCGGCCCAGGAGGGCGTCCCTGACCGAGCCGCCGACCAGGGCGAGAGAGAACCCGGCCTCCTGGAATCGGCGGGCGAGCTCGTCCGCGACAGGGGACACCCGCAGCAGTTCGCTGACCGCGCGGCGCTGCACCTGGCTCAGTGCGCTGGGATTGTCTTCATTGGCGTTCGGCACAACAGAAAAGGGTACGTGCACCGGGCCACCGGAGCCGACCCGATTCCCGCCGGGCGCGCACGGCGCGCTCCGGCGGACACGGCCGCCTGTTCCGATGGCGTGGAGCAGTCCGCGGCACTTCGCCACAGCGCACCTCGTTACCATGCGTGGACGCACAACCGACGACCACTGACGACGAGGGATAGGCGAACGCGTGGCCGAGGCGGCAGACTTCCCGGGGACACGCCCCACACCTGCCCGCCGGTGGCTGCGGCGCACCGCAGCACTGCTGGTGGGTACCCCTTTGCTGGCCGGACTCCTGCAGGTCCCGGCGAGCCCGGCCGCGGACGCCGCGGTTCCCGAGGCACCGGTCGCCGCCGCCACGGACAAGGGGCCCGTCGAGGTCTCGCTGGACGAGCTCACCCCCGCCGTCCCCCGTGAGGGCGACACGGTCACCGTCTCCGGCACCGTGACCAACACACGCAAGCAGACGGTGACCGACGCGGAGGTCGGGCTGCGCCTGGGAGCGCCCCTCAGCGGTCGCAGCGCCCTCGACAGCGCGGCCAGGCGCAAGGACTTCCAGCCGGGCGCCGACGGCGCCGAGGTGGGCGGCAAGCACGTCGACAAGATCGCCAAGCTCGTCCCCGGCGTGCCCACGGACTTCAGCATCTCCGTCCCGGTGAAGGCGCTCGACCTGGGCGAGGACGGCGTCTACCAGCTCGGCGTGACTCTCACCGGGCAGAGCGCCGCCCAGCCCTACCCCCAGGTGCTCGGCATCGAGCGGACCTTCCTGCCGTGGCAGCCCGACGGCGCCGAGACCAAGACGAAGACGACGTATCTGTGGCCGCTCATCTCCGAGACGCATCTCACCGCGGAGACGGGGTCCGACGAGCAGCAGACGCCCGTCTTCAAGAACGATGACCTCGCCGACGAGCTGGCCGCCGGCGGTCGCCTGCAGCAGCTCCTCGCGCTGGGCAGCGACCTCGACGTCACCTGGGTGATCGATCCGGACACGCTGGCCTCGGTCGAGGCGATGACCGAGGGCTACCGGATCCGCAACGACGACGGGAAGACCACCAGGGCGGGCAAGCACCAGGCCGTTGCCAAGCAGTGGCTCAACGACCTCGAGGCCGCCGTCAAGGACGAGAAGGTCGTCGCCCTTCCCTTCGCCGACCCCGACCTGGCGTCACTCGCGCACACCGGCAAGGGCGTCACCGGCTCCCTCAGTCACCTCAAGGAGGCCACTGAGGCCGGGGTCAGCGCGGTGAAGGCGATCCTGCACACCGAGCCCAGCACCGACTTCGCGTGGCCCGCCGAAGGGGCCATCGACCCGTCGATCGTGGACGTCTCCACCTCGGCGGGCGCCCACACGGTGATCGCCCGCAGCGACAGCCTCCGGGAAAGCCAGGCCCTTCCGTACTCGCCGACCGCGGCCAGGCCCATCGGCGGCGGCACGACGGCTGTGGTGGCCGACGCGCGCCTGTCCACCGCCTTCCGCGGTGACATGACGGTGAGCGAGGACGCCACGCTCGCCGTGCAGGAGTTCACCGCCCAGAGCCTGATGCTCAACCAGCAGGTCCCCGGCAAGCAGCGCAGCATCGTGATCGCCCCGCAGCGCATGCCCACGGTCAGCCAGGCCCAGGCGATGGCCAAGGGCCTCACGGCTCTGCAGGAAGGCACCTGGACGCAGTTCCAGGGGCTGACCGCGGCGGCGAAGGCGAAGCCGGACCCGCAGGCCACGACGCGGGTGCCGTCCGCCGGGGCGTACCCGGCCGCGCTGCGCAAGCGGGAGCTGCCGCAGTCGGCCTTCATGACCTTCCGTGACACACAGAGCGCCCTGGAGCGCTTCCAGGTCATCCTCACCAAGAGGGACCGCGTGGTCACCCCGTTCAGGCGGGCCATAGACCGCGGGATGTCCACGTCCTGGCGCGGCCGTCCGGCCGAGGCGACCACCTACCGCGACGGCGTGCAGAACTACCTGAACAGCCTCACCAAGCAGGTCTCGCTGATCAAGAGGTCCGACGCCAAGCTCTCCGGGCGCAGCGCCACCATCCCGGTGTCGGTGCAGAACAACCTGGTGCAGGGCGTGGAGAACCTGACGCTGCGGCTGTACTCCAGGAAGCCGAGCCGTCTGAAGATCGGCGACGGTGAGTACGAGGAGAAGCAGGTAAAGATCGCCGGCGGGCACTCCCAGTCGGTGAAGTTCACCACCACGGCCAAGGCCAACGGCCCGGTCCCGGTGTACGCCCAGCTCTTCACGGAGGACGGGCAGCCCTACGGGGACCCCGTGCACTTCGAGGTCAACGTCACCGAGTTCACCCTCGCCGTGATGCTCGTCATCGCCGGTGGCCTGCTGCTCCTGGTGCTCGCCGGATTCCGGATGTACACGCAGCGCAAGCGCGCGGCGCGCAAGCGGGCCGAAGAGGGCCCGGACGAGGGCCCCGAGGACGAGAACGGGGCCGCTGCCGAGGCCGGCGACCCCGAGCAGCCGAGTGACCCGACACCGGACACCGCTCCCGAAAGCACCGACCCGTCGGACACGGGTGAGAGAGTGGACCGTTGAGCGATGTCGTGGCCGGTGGGCCCGGGGACGATGAGGTGGGGTAATCCATGAACGCGCCGTACGACGGTGACCGTGGCGAGGGCTCGGGTGGCCCTGGCCCGGCCGGCGGCCCCCCTCCGGGCCCCGGCGACCACGGGCAGCAGGTCCCACCGCAGCCCGCGCCCGACGTGTACCTCCAGGACGCCTACGACCAGGACCCCTACCGCGGACAGGACCTCTCCGCCCAGGACCCGGTCGCCGAAGCGCTCTACGACCGCGCGGCGCACCCCCCGCCGCCGCCCGGCACCTACCCCCAGCAGCCGCTCTACGGCCGGCCGCCCGTCTCGGAGCACGCGCCGGACCCCCGCGTCTGGGCGCAGCCCCCGGCCCCGGAGCCGGAGGGCCCCTCGCGGCACCTGCCGTACGGCGACGACGCCCGTACGACGCAGTTCGTGGGCGTCGACGACCTGGTGACCCAGGCCGGCGAGGAGTACCACGAGCCGGACGCCTTCGCGCATCTCTACCGCGACCAGCAGGCCGGCGGATACGGCGGCCGGCAGGCCGAGTACCAGCAGGGCGTTCAGCAGGGCGGTTATCAACAGGACGGCTACCAGCAAGGCGGTTATCAGCAGGGCGGCGGCTACCCGCAGGGCCACGGGCACCCGCAGAACCAGGGCCAGGGCTCCCCCCAGGGGAGCGGTTACCCGCAGGGCGGCGGCTACCAGGGCCAGGGCTACCCCGAGGGCAACGGCTACCAGCAGCCCGTCGACGGCGGCTACGCACCCGCCGACCAGCCGATCGTCCCGGCCCCGGCCCCCGAACCGGCTCCGGCGCCCGCCTCCGCGCCGGCGCCCGCGGCGAAGTCGGGCGGCCGCGCCTCCAGCCTGCTGAAGTCGAGCGCCCTGATGGCGGCGGGCACGATCGTCTCCCGCCTCACCGGCTTCCTGCGCACGCTCGTCATGGCGGCCGCGATCGGCGTCGCCACGCTCAACGACTCGTACCAGGTCGCGAACACCCTGCCGACGATGATCTACGTCCTGGTCGGCGGCGGCGCCCTGAACGCGGTGTTCATCCCGCAGCTCGTGCGCGCCATGAAGAAGGACGAGGACGGCGGCGAGGGCTACGCCAACCGGCTCCTCACCCTGGTCATGGTGCTGCTCGCGGGCGTCACCGTGATCTGCGTGGTGGCGGCTCCGATGTTCGTGCGGCTGATGTCGCCGACGATCGCGAGCGACCCCGTCCGCATGGAGGTCACCGTCACCTTCGCGCGCTTCTGCATCCCGACCATGTTCTTCATGGGCGTGCACGTCGTGCTCGGGCAGATCCTCAACGCCCGCGGCCGTTTCGGCGCGATGATGTGGACCCCGGTCCTCAACAACATCGTGGTCATCGCCACCTTCGGCGCCTTCATCTGGGCCTTCGGAAGCTTCACCGACTCCGGTGTCGCCCCCGCCAACATCACGCCGGACGGCGTACGCCTGCTCGGCCTCGGCACGCTGCTCGGCCTCGTCGTGCAGTCGCTGGCCATGCTTCCGTACCTGCGCGAGGCCGGGTTCAAGATCCGCCTCCGCTTCGACTGGCGCGGACACGGTCTCGGCAAGGCCGCGCGGCTGGCGAAGTGGACCTTCTTCTTCGTCCTCGCCAACCAGCTCGGCATGGTCGTCGTCACCCAGCTGGCCACCAGCGCCGGTACGACGGCCTCCGGCCAGGGCCACTCCGGCACGGGCATCACCGCGTACAACTACGCGCTGCTCCTGTGGCAGATGCCGCAGGCCATCATCACGGTCTCCGTGATGACCGCGGTCCTGCCGCGCATCTCCCGGTCCGCGAACGACGACGACCCCGCCGCCGTCCGTGACGACATCTCGTACGGTCTGCGCACCTCGGCGGTGGCGATCGTGCCGTGCGCCTTCGCCTTCCTCGCCCTCGGCGTCCCGATGGCGACGCTGCTGTACGCGGGCTCCGGCTCGGGCGCGCAGAACATCGGCTACATCCTGATGGCCTTCGGGCTCGGCCTGATCCCGTACTCGGTCCAGTACGTCGTCCTGCGCGGGTTCTACGCCTACGAGGACACGCGCACGCCGTTCTACAACACCCTCATCGTGGCCGCGGTCAACGCGGCGGCCTCGGCGCTCTGCTTCTTCGTCCTGCCCGCCCGGTGGGCCGTCGTCGGCATGGGAGCCTCCTACGGCCTCGCGTACGCGGTCGGAGTGGGTGTGGCCTGGCGGCGCCTGCGCACGCGGCTGGGCGGCGATCTGGACGGCGCACAGGTGGCACGTACGTACACCCGGCTCTTCGGGGCGTCGATCCCGGCGGCCCTGGTGGGCGGCGCCGTCGGCTTCGCCATCCTGCGGGCCCTGGGCACGGGGGCGCTGCCCTCTCTGGTCGCGCTGGTCGCGGGTGGCGTCGCGCTCATCGCCGTGTTCTTCGTGGCCGCCCGAAAAATGCGGATCGCGGAGCTCAATTCGATGGTCGGCATGGTCCGCGGCCGTCTCGGACGCTGAGATGAGCGCTACCGCACAACCATCGTTCGCTACCGCGTGTCGTGCATAGCACCGGACTGTGGGCACAATTGGCTTTGGCGTCTGACGAAGCGCAACGGATGGGGAGGCAGGAACGACGGTGGCGGAACGGAGCACGGCTGCCGTCGACGTGGCAGACAACAGTGGTGACGAGCCGCTGACCGCCAAGGCGGAGAAGGCCACGGCCGACGGGGCGGCCCAGACCCGGGAGCGGGACACGGCAGCTGACGAAGACGGGGCGGAGACCGACAAGCCCGAGAGCCGAGGGACGACCTCACCCCCAGAGCTGCACAGCGGTCACAAGCTCGCCAGACGCTACCGCCTCGAAGAGTGCGTCACCCGTCTGGACGGCTTCAGCAGTTGGCGCGCGGTGGACGAGAAACTCCGCCGTGCCGTCGGCGTGCACCTGCTGCCCGCGGACCATCCGCGGGCCCGCTCGGTGCTGGCCGCGGCGCGTTCCTCGGCCCTTCTGGGAGACCCGCGTTTCGTGCAGGTCCTGGACGCCGTCGAGGAGAACGACCTCGTCTACGTCGTCCACGAGTGGCTTCCGGACGCCACGGAACTGACCGCGGTCCTCGCCGCGGGCCCGCTGGAGGCACACGAGGCGTATCAACTCGTCAGCCAGGTGTCCCAGGCCATGGCCGCCGCGCACCGGGAGGGCCTCGCCCACCTGCGGCTGACCCCGGGGGCCGTCCTGCGCACCTCCACCGGTCAGTACCGCATCCGCGGTCTCGCGGTGAACGCCGCGCTGCGCGGCATCGAGTCCGATACCCCGCAGCGCACGGACACCGAGGCGATCGGCGCCCTCCTGTACGCGGCCCTGACCCAGCGCTGGCCCTACGAGGACGACGCCTACGGCCTCTCGGGCCTGCCCAAGGACGTGGGCCTCATCGCCCCCGACCAGGTACGCGCCGGAGTCCACCGCGGCCTCTCCGAGCTGGCCATGCGGGCGCTCGTCAACGACGGGGCGACGGCCTCCCGCCAGGACCCGCCGTGCACGACGCCCGAGGAGCTGGTCAAGGCGATCGGCGAGATGCCCCGCATCCGTCCGCCGGAGCCCGCCTTCACCGCGCCCCCCGAGTACCAGCGCACCTCGTACCAGCAGGGCGCGTACAACCGCCCCGCGGCCCACCTCGGCGCCACCCAGCCCGTCGTGCCCCCGCCGCCCCCGCTGCAGAGCCGTACGGGCAGGGCCCTCAAGTGGGCCGTGTCCGCGCTGCTCATCGCCGCGCTCGGCCTCGGCAGCTGGCAGCTCGCGGATGCCCTGATGGACCGCGAGAATTCCGGGGACTCCGACGGCACGACGCAGACCAATGGCGGCGGCGACAAGAACCAGCCCAGGCCCAAGAAGCCGATCAGCATCGAGGACGCGCGGGAGTACGTCGTCAAGGGCCCCGCCCAGTCCCCGGAGAGCGTGGGGAACACCTACGACAAGGACAGCTCCTCGCTGTGGCGCACCAAGACGTTCAACGACGGCCCTGAGATCGCCCCGTACAAGCCCGGCGTCGGTATCGTCTACGACCTCGGATCGGCACAGGACGTCTCGGACGCGTCGATAGCGCTCAAATACGGCGGTTCTCACACCACGGCCACCCTGTATGTCGCGGACTCCTTGACGCCCTCGACAGGGATCGATTCGATGAAGAAGATCGGCGGCGTCACCACCTCGGACACCACCGCGAAGATCTCGGCCAAGAAGCCGGTGAAGTCGCGGTACGTGCTCCTCTGGCTGACGGCTCTGCCGAACTCCGGTCCCGACGGCTACTACCGGGCCGGTTACAAGCAGGCCATCACGGACGTGCGGTTCAAGGGCTGAGGAATCGGCTCGCCGAGGCTCACTGGGGGGGAGGGGGTTCGACGGTGGACGACACCGCGCGCGGCGACATCAGCGACAAGGACCTCCTCGCCCGCCACGTCGCCGGCGACAAGGACGCCTTCGGTGAGATCGTCCGGCGCCACCGCGACCGGCTGTGGGCCGTGGCCCTGCGGACCCTCGGGGACCGCGAGGAGGCGGCCGACGCGGTGCAGGACGCCCTCGTCTCCGCCTACCGCGCCGCCCACACCTTCCGGGGCCAGTCCGCCGTGACGACGTGGCTGCACCGCATCACCGTGAACGCCTGCCTCGACCGCGCCCGCAAGGCCGCCTCGCGCAAGACATCGCCGATCGACGACACCGAGCGCCTCGACCAGCTCCTGGAGCCCGAGGAGTCCGCGGCCGAGCCGGTCGAGCGCGGCGACCTCCACCGCGAGCTGGTGGAGGCCCTGGGCACCCTCCCGCACGATCAACGCGCCGCTCTCGTCCTGGTCGACATGCAGGGTTATCCGGTGGCGGAGGCGGCACGGGTGCTCGACGTGCCGAGCGGCACCGTCAAGAGCCGCTGCGCCCGGGGCAGAGCCAGACTTCTGCCGCTCCTCACCCACCTGCGTACGGGCACGAGTGCGCGGGGGACCAAGAGCGGCGACGCCGGGGGGAGCGAGAAGTCTGCCCCGGAAAGGAACCGGACGCAGGGGGCATCCGTCCCACCGGCAGCGGGACCACGAGACGCAGGACCAAGCGATTCAGCTGCCGTGAAGGGCGGAGGTGGGCGAGCGTGACAGCCACGACCGACTCGGCCGGGCACCCGGAGGTCACCGAGATCTCCGACCTGACCGAGGGTCTCCTCTCCCCGTCGCGCACCAGCGCCGTGCGGCGGCATCTGGACGGCTGTGAGCTCTGCGCCGACGTCTATGCCTCGCTCGAAGAGATCCGCGACACCCTCGGCACGCTGCCGGAGCCGCCCCGCATGCCCGCCGACATCGCGGGCCGCATCGACGCGGCGCTGGCCGCCGAGGCACTGCTGGACTCCCTCGCACCCGACGGCCATGCGCTGAGCAGTCCGGACACAGGGACCCTCGAACACGCCTCGGACGCCTCCGGAGCGCCCTCGGCCGTCGATGTTTCACGTGAAACATCGACGCCCTCCACCCCGGGCATACCCGCCGACCGCCCCGCCGGGCGTCCGCGCGCCGCCACCGGCCCCGGACGCGCAAAGCCGTCCCGGCGCCCGCGCCGTCGTACGGCCGTGCTCGGAGCCGTCTTCACCGCGGCCGCCATCGGCCTCGGTTCCCTGCTCATCCAGGCGGTCGGCGACGACGAAGGCACGACCCCCAGCGCCGGGCGGCATGACTCGGCGGAGTCCTTCTCCGGGGAGAGGCTCAAGGGACGGGTCGCCGATCTCCTCACCGAGAACGCCGGCAAGGAGTCGGGCCATGAGAAGTCCGAGGGCGGGAAGCAGTCCTTCGGCCCGCGCTCCAGCCCTGAGTCCCCGGAAGACGCCCCGATGCGCGCGACCGCGGCCCAAGTGCCGGAGTGCATCCAGCGCGGCATCGGTGACCGCACCCCCCTCGCCGCCGAAGAGGGGTCGTACGAAGGCAAGCGCGCCTATCTCGTCGTGGTGCCGCACGACTCCGATGCCGCCCAGGTGTCCGCGTACGTCGTCGACGCCGCCTGCGTGGGCAAGTCCTCGCCCCGGGCCGGCAAGGTCCTGCTGACGCACTCCTACCCCCAGGGCTGACGGACCGACGTCTTTTCACACCTTCTCTTCATGGGTACTCGCGTCCGCTGCCAGGGGTGTTGTGGCCGACCGCACTCTCCGGCCCCGACATGCTTCCGTACACGCGGACCCGACCGGGAATGCACGCCCCGTAGGATCCGTTGGGTGGGGTGAGAGCCCTGAGACAGGCCCCCACCAGCAGTACGCAGCAGTCCCCAGAGACGAGGAATCAAGCCGTGACCGACGTCCGTAACGTGATCATCATCGGCTCCGGGCCCGCCGGCTACACGGCGGCGCTCTACACCGCGCGCGCGTCGCTGAAGCCGCTGGTGTTCGAGGGCGCCGTCACCGCCGGCGGTGCGCTGATGAACACCACCGAGGTGGAGAACTTCCCCGGCTTCCAGGACGGGGTCATGGGTCCTGAGCTCATGGACAATATGCGCGCCCAGGCCGAGCGCTTCGGCGCCGAGCTCATCCCCGACGACGTCGTCGCCGTCGACCTCAGCGGTGAGATCAAGACCGTGACGGACACCGCGGGCACCGTGCACCGCGCCAAGGCCGTCATCGTCACGACCGGCTCCCAGCACCGCAAGCTCGGCCTGCCGAACGAGGACGCGCTCTCCGGACGCGGCGTCTCCTGGTGCGCGACCTGCGACGGCTTCTTCTTCAAGGACCAGGACATCGCCGTGATCGGCGGCGGTGACACCGCGATGGAGGAGGCCACCTTCCTCTCCCGCTTCGCCAAGTCCGTCACGATCGTGCACCGTCGCGACAGCCTGCGCGCCTCCAAGGCGATGCAGGAGCGTGCCTTCGCCGACCCAAAGATCAAGTTCATCTGGGACAGCGAGGTCGCCGAGATCAAGGGCGAGCAGAAGCTCTCCGGTCTGACGCTCCGCAACCTCAAGACCGGCGAGACGGCCGAGCTGCCGGTGACCGGCCTCTTCATCGCCATCGGCCACGACCCGCGCACCGAGCTCTTCAAGGGCCAGCTCGACCTGGACGACGAGGGCTACCTCCGGGTCGCGGCCCCCTCGACCCGGACGAACCTCACCGGTGTCTTCGGCGCCGGTGACGTCGTCGACCACACCTACCGCCAGGCGATCACGGCCGCCGGCACCGGCTGCTCCGCCGCCCTGGACGCCGAGCGCTACCTCGCTGCCCTCGCCGACAGCGAGTCGGCCACGGCCGCCACCGTCTGACCCCCTCTTTCCCCCGCAACAAGTTAAGGAGACTGCCGTGGCCGGCACCCTCAAGAACGTGACCGACGCCTCCTTCGAAGAGGACGTCCTCAAGAGCGACAAGCCCGTACTGGTGGACTTCTGGGCCGCCTGGTGCGGTCCGTGCCGCCAGATCGCCCCGTCGCTCGAGGCGATCGCGGCCGAGCACGGCGATAAGATCGAGATCGTGAAGCTCAACATCGACGAGAACCCCGGTACCGCTGCCAAGTACGGCGTCATGTCCATCCCGACGCTGAACGTGTACCAGGATGGCGAGGTCGCCAAGACCATCGTCGGCGCCAAGCCGAAGGCCGCGATCGTGCGTGACCTCGAAGCCTTCATCGCGGAGTAACTCAAGGGCTTAGTCACCGCGCCATCGGTGGCGATGTTTCACGTGAAACACGAATGGACCAGTCCCCCGGGGGCTGGTCCATTCGTCGTTCAGAGCGGCCGGAGCGCGGGTTCCTTCTGTACCGCGCCCAACAGCCGGTCCAGCGCCAGCTCGACGTCCTCTTTCCACGACAGTGTCGTCCGCAGCTCCAGCCGCAGCCGCGGATGGCTGGGGTGCGGGCGGACCGTCTTGAACCCCACCGCCAGCAGATGGTCCGCGGGCAGCATGCAGGCCGGCCCCTCCCACCGCGCGTCCCCGAAGGCCTCGATGGCCTTGAACCCCCGGCGCAGCAGATCCTTCGCCACCGTCTGGACGATCACCCGACCGAGCCCCTGGCCCTGGTAACCGGGCATGATCCAGGCCGTTATCAACTGCACGGCATCCGGGGAGACGGGGCTCGTGGGAAACGCGGTCGAGCGCGGGACGTACGCGGGAGGTGCGTAGAGCACGAACCCCACCGGGACGTCATCGACGTAGACGATGCGGCCGCAGGAGCCCCACTCCAACAGGACGGCGGAGATCCAGGACTCCTTCTCCAGCTCCGCGGTCCCGGCCTTTACCGCGGCCTGCCCGCTGACCGGGTCGAGCTCCCAGAAGACGCAGGTGCGGCAGCGCTGGGGGAGGTCCGGGAGGTTGTCCAGCGTGAGCGGTACGAGCCGACGCCCCATGAAGGCGAATCCTCACTTTCCTCGCCCGCTGCGCCGCGGGCGGCTGTCAGAGCACCGCGTTCCCTGAGCAGGCTGCCGACGAACCCGCCAACTGCTCCCAGCCCAAGGCCCGCGGTCATCAGTCCGGTGCGGCTCACCGATCGCATGGCCCCCGCCTCCCCAAAGAGGTGCCGTCAGGTGGATGTGCCATACCTGTACGCATCGTATCCACGATGAGATTGCATCTATACCGTAAGAAAGCAAAGAGCGGGCGGTGTTCCGGTACAGACCGGACACCGCCCGCTCTCGCGGTGACTACCCTGCTGGCTCAGTCCTTGTCGTCCTCGGACTGCTCCTCCGAGTCGTCGTCCGACCCGTTCTGCAGGACGGGGCCCTCGCCCGGGGCCAGCGTGCTCAGGATGCGCTCCAGATCCTCGAGAGAGGCGAAATCGACGACGATCTTGCCCTTCTTCTGGCCCAGGTCCACGCGCACCCGCGTCTCGAAGCGGTCGGAGAGGCGGTCTGCCAGCTTGCTGAGGGCGGGCGAGACGCGGGCGCCGGCCCGCGGCCCCTTGGCCTTCGGAGCGCTCTGCGGCCGTGAACCCATGAGGGTCACGATCTCCTCCACGGCACGGACCGAGAGCCCCTCGGCCACGATGCGGTGGGCGAGGCGGTCCTGTTCCTCCGAGTCCTCCACCGAGAGCAGCGCCCTGGCGTGGCCCGCGGAGAGAACACCGGCCGCCACCCTGCGCTGCACCGCCGGCGAGAGCTTCAGCAGCCGCAGCGTGTTGGACACCTGCGGGCGGGACCGGCCGATGCGGTCCGCCAGCTGATCATGCGTGCAGTTGAAGTCCTTGAGCAGCTGGTCGTACGCAGCGGCCTCTTCCAGCGGATTGAGCTGCGCCCGGTGCAGGTTCTCCAGGAGCGCGTCGAGAAGGAGCTTCTCATCGTCCGTGGCGCGCACGATCGCCGGGATGCGCTCCAGACCCGCCTCGCGGCAGGCCCGCCAGCGCCGCTCGCCCATGATCAGCTCGTAGCGCCCGGCGCCGAGCTGGCGCACGACGACCGGCTGGAGGAGCCCGACCTCCTTGATGGAGGTGACGAGCTCGGCGAGCGCGTCCTCGTCGAAGACCTCGCGCGGCTGGCGGGGGTTCGGCGAGATCAAGTCGAGCGGCAGCTCGGCGAAGTACGCGCCGGCGACGGGCTGCGTCTCCGGTGCGGGCTCCGGCACCTGCTGGTGCTGCTCCGGTGTTTCACGTGAAACAGGACTCTGCGGGAGCGCGGTCACCTTCGCGGCCGCCACACCGCGCTCGGCGGTGAGCACCGGAACGGCCGTGGGTGAGGCCGAGGCCCCCGTCGTGCTCTGCGGTACCTGCTTCTCCGTAGGGGCTGCGGGGATCAGGGCCCCCAGGCCCCGACCCAGTCCTCTCCGTCGATCGCTCACTGCATCCCCTCCGTCATGCTGTGCTGGTCGTTCTGAGCGCCCATCTGCGGGGCGTGCTGGACCTCGTAGCGAACCCCGACTCCGCGCAGTGCGATCTCGCGTGCCGCTTCGAAGTAGGAGAGGGCGCCACTCGATCCCGGATCGTAGGTGAGCACCGTTTGGCCGTAGCTCGGCGCCTCGGAGATACGGACCGACCGCGGAATGCTCGTCCTCAGAACCTCTTCGCCGAAGTGGCTCCGGACCTCCTCGGCCACCTGTGAGGCGAGGCGGGTCCTGCCGTCGTACATGGTCAGCAGGATCGTCGACACATGCAGATTCGGGTTGAGGTGTCCGCGCACCAGGTCGACGTTGCGCAGGAGCTGGCCGAGGCCCTCCAGCGCGTAATACTCGCACTGGATGGGGATGAGGACTTCCGCGCCCGCCACCAGAGCGTTGACGGTCAGGAGCCCCAGGGACGGCGGACAGTCGATGAGGATGTAGTCCAGCGGCTGCTCATACGCCTGGATCGCCCGCTGAAGCCGGCTCTCGCGGGCCACCAGCGACACCAGCTCGATCTCCGCACCGGCGAGATCGATGGTGGCCGGGGCGCAGAAGAGCCCTTCGACGTCCAGCACCGGCTGGACGATATCGGAGAGCGGCTTGCTCTCGACGAGCACGTCGTAGATGGAAGGCACCTCGGCGTGGTGATCGATGCCGAGAGCCGTGGAGGCGTTGCCCTGTGGGTCGAGGTCCACGACCAGGACGCGCGCGCCGTGCAGGGCGAGCGAGGCGGCGAGATTGACGGTCGTGGTGGTCTTGCCCACCCCGCCCTTCTGGTTGGCGACCACCATGATGCGGGTCTGCTCGGGACGCGGCAGGCCCTCGCCCGCGCGGCCGAGCGCTTCTACCGCCAGTTGGGCAGCACGACCGATGGGTGTGTCGTCCATCGGGGTCGGTGTTTCACGTGAAACATCCTCCCCCGCCGATTCGGTACGGGGGCCGGGGACCGGATCGGTCATCGGTCCCGCGATGTTGGCGTCGGACCGCAAGGATTCACTCTCCTCGACATCAGGCTCGCAATGAACAGAGCCTCCCATGCTTTCAGGGGCATGAACCAGCGAGGCCCGGTCTTCTGTGGACGAATCCACCTCTGTGGACAACTCCGTTCCCCTATCGAGGGAACCGAGTGGCCGACGGTCGCGAGGTTCCGCGGCGCGGCCGCGATTGATGATGCCATGCAGCAGTGAGCGACGTTTCACGTGAAACACGATGCACGGCAGCCGGGGTGCCGCTGGTGCGACACCCCGGTATGTGTACGTATGGCAGCTTGTGTGGCGTATGGCTCGTCGTCAGGACGGATCAGCGCCGCGGCGCCGACCGATGCCGTCAGCGGCGTCGCCGTGCGCGGCCCGCCCTGGCCGCCTTGGCGCGCTTCGCGGCGAAACGCACACCACCCGGGCTTTCCCCGACCTCGACGCGCACGACGGTGGACCGGGGGTCCACCACGCCGTCGCCGACGTGGAGGACCGAGGTGTCCACGGCCCCGAGCTTGCTCAGGGCGGCCCCTGCCGCCTTGACCTCCTCCTCGGCGGTGTCGCCCTTGAGGAGCAACATCTCGCCGTAGGGGCGCAGCAGGGGCACGCCCCAGGCCGCGAGGCGGTCCAGGGGAGCCACGGCCCGGGCCGTCACTACATGCACCGGAGGCAGCTTGCCGAGGACTTCCTCGGCGCGGCCCCGCACGACCGTGACGTGGTCCAGGCCGAGCAGCTCGACGACCTCGGTGAGGAAGTTCGTGCGCCGCAGCAGGGGCTCAAGGAGCGTGATCTTCAGGTCCGGGCGGACGAGGGCGAGCGGGATGCCGGGCAGTCCGGCACCGGAGCCCACGTCGCACACGGTCACCCCCTCGGGCACGACCTCCGACAGCACGGCGCAGTTGAGCAGGTGCCGCTCCCAGAGCCGGGGAACCTCGCGAGGGCCGATCAGGCCACGCTGCACCCCCGCTTCGGCGAGCAGCTCCGCATACCGGACCGCGTCCGAGAAGCGATCGCCGAATACCGTCCGGGCCTCTTCAGGCGCCGGGGGGAGCTCCGCTGCCTCCGTCACGGGGAACCATCCTTCCGTACCGCACTGGGGTGGCTGACTATCAGGCTGACAAAGACCGGCCCCGCCTGCGAACAGACGGGGCCGGAGGGTACGCGGTGCCGCTCAGGCGGGGAGCACGACGACGAAGCGCTGCGGCTCCTCGCCCTCGGACTCGCTGCGCAGGCCGGCGGCCTTGACCGCGTCATGCACGACCTTGCGCTCGAACGGCGTCATGGGCTTGAGCTTGACCGACTCACCGGAGCTCTTCACCTCGGCGGCGGCCTGGGCACCGAGCCCGGAGAGCTCCTCACGCTTCTTGGCGCGGTATCCCGCGATGTCCAGCATGAGGCGGCTGCGGTCACCGGTCTCGCGGTGCACGGCGAGCCGCGTGAGCTCCTGGAGCGCCTCCAGGACCTCGCCATCCCGGCCGACCAGCTTCTGCAGGTCGCGGCTGGCGGTGTCGCTGATGATCGAGACAGCGGCCCGGTCGGCCTCGACGTCCATGTCGATGTCGCCGTCCAGGTCGGCGATGTCGAGCAGACCCTCGAGGTAGTCCGCCGCGATCTCCCCCTCCTGCTCGAGGCGGGTGAGGGTGTCGCCGGCCTCGACTTCGGTGGAGGTGGTGGTGCCTTCCGTCACGGGAGGGGCTCCTTCTACTTCTTGGAGGACGGGTGCTTGGGCCGCTGCTGGCCCTTGCGCTGCTGTCCCGACTTGGCTTTGCTGCGGGTACCGGAGCCGGGCTTGTCGCCCGTCGTGCTACTGCCCGCGGGCTTCGCCTTCGGGGCGGCGTCCTCGGGCTGGTCCTGAGCCTTCTCCAGCGACGTCTTGGCTTCGGCCTCGTCGTCCACCTTGGCGGCCCCCTGCGTCACCGCGGACTGGCGCTTGGCCTTGCTCTGGCGCTTGGGCTGCTGGCGCTTGGGGGCTCCCGCGGGGGTGCCTTCCTCGCCGTCGGCGACGACCGTGTTCTCGCTCTCCACCACGGTGCCGTCGGCCTGGGCCGCGAGGCCCGCCTTGGTCAGACCGTTGATGAACTTCCGCTCGAACTCATTGCGGTCCCGGCCCTTGGCGACGATCGCCTTGATGACGTTCGTGTTGCCGCGCCCGCGCACCTTCTTGTTGTGCGTGACCTGCTTCTGCAGGCGCTCCAGGAAGGCGGCCTGGGCCTTGGAGCCCGGGGTGGGGTTCCTGCGGATGACGAACATCTGCTGGCCCATGGTCCACACGTTGGTGGTCAGCCAGTAGACGAGGACACCGACGGGGAAGTTGATGCCGAAGATGGCGAACATGATCGGGAAGACGTACATCAGCATCTTCTGCTGCTGCATGAACGGCGTCTTGACCGTGGTGTCGACGTTCTTCGTCATCAGCTGGCGCTGGGTGAAGAACTGCGAGGCCGACATCAGGATGATCATGAGGGCGGTGATCACGCGGACGTCGGTCAGCGAGGCGCCGAGCGAGGCGACCTTGTCGGCGCTGTCCATGAACTTCGCGGCCAGCGGAGCGCCGAAGATGTGCGCCTTACGCGCGCTCTCCAGGAGATCGCCGTCGATGACGCCGATCTCCTTGCCCGTCGCGATGCCGTTGAGCACGTGGTACAGGGCGAAGAAGAACGGCGACTGCGCCAGGATGGGAAGGCACGAGGAGAGCGGGTTGGTGCCCGACTCCTTGTACAGCTTCATCATCTCTTCGGACTGGCGCTGCTTGTCGCTCTTGTAGCGCTCCTGGATCTTCTTCATCTCGGGCTGCAGCGTCTGCATCGCCCGGGTCGCCTTGATCTGCTTCACGAAGAGCGGGATCAGACAGATGCGGATCAGGATCACCAGGGACACGATGGACAGGCCCCAGGCCCAGCCCGTGTCGGGACCGAAGATCTTCCCGTACACCGAGTGGAACTGGACGATGACCCACGAAACTGGTGTCGTGATAAAGCTGAAGAGACTGGCAATCGTGTCCACTAATCAGGCTCCTTGAGCATGGGACGGGGTCTCGGTCTCGGCGGCCGTCCCCGGGGGGATCTCCCCGGTCGGCGCGCCTGCGGCGGAGGTCCCGCCCTTGCGCCCGCGCCAGGAGGCGCGGAGCATCTCGTGCCACCGCGGGCGCTTGCGCGGCGGCACATGGTCGACACCACCGAGCGACCACGGGTTGCACCGCAGGATGCGCCAGGCGGTGAGCGCCGATCCCTTGATCGCACCGTGCCGGTCGATGGCCAGGTAGCCGTAGCGGGAACACGACGGGTAGTACTTGCACACCGGGCCGAGAAGAGGACTGATCGTCCACTGGTACAGCTTGATCAGGGCCAGCAGCGGGTACTTCATCGCGCGCCCCCTCCCAGCCGCCGCAAGGCGGTGTCCAGGTCTCGGGCCAGCTGTGCATGGTCGGCGTCGCCCGCTCCGGGCAGCGCTCGTACGACTACCAGGCTACCGGGGGGCACGGAGGCCAGCCGGTCGCGCATGAGATGGCGAAGCCTGCGCTTCACCGTGTTCCGTACGACCGCGTTGCCCACGGCCTTGCTGACGACGAAACCCGCACGCGTCGGGGGAAGGGTCTCCCCAGGCACGTGCGGGTCCGTTGCGCCGCTACTTAGATGGACGACGAGAAGCGGGCGTCCGGCCCGGCGTCCTCGGCGTACCGCGGTCGCGAAGTCTTCGCGCCGCCTCAGCCGATGCTCGGTAGGCAGCACGACGTCATGACCTGACTGAGATCAGGCGGAAAGGCTGGCGCGACCCTTGCCACGACGGTTCGCGAGAATCGCGCGGCCGGCACGGGTGCGCATCCGCAGGCGGAAGCCGTGGGTCTTGGCGCGACGACGGTTGTTCGGCTGGAAGGTGCGCTTGCTCACTCGGGGGCTCCAGAAATGATCGTGTGGTGGCGGGACATCGCCTGGCTGTCACCGTGCGCCCACGAGAAGCTCGCGAATACGCACCGAGTGCACCGCTTCACAATCACAGATCGTGATCTTTGCCCATCGGAGGCAGGCGGCAGCAGCCATCGACAACTCGACCTGGTCACGGTACGCGGGGCTACGCCATCCGGTCAAACCGGCCTCCAGGGGGAGACACTGTGCACAGCCTGTGGACAACAACTTGAACCGCAGCCGTCGCCCTGACTACCTTGGCTGAACTCCGATTCGTTCCCTTCCCCCTCCCCATCCCGATTTCCGTCCCAGGAACCACACCTTCGTGGGACCCGTGAGAGAGCGTGCCCTGTGGCTGACGTACCTGCCGATCTTGCCGCAGTGTGGCCACGAGTTCTGGAACATCTGCTGGGTGAGGGCCGCGGGCAGGGCGTCGAGGCGAAGGACGAGCGGTGGTTGCGCAGCTGCCAGCCGCTGGCCCTGGTCGCCGACACCGCCCTCCTGGCCGTCCCGAACGAATTCGCCAAGGGCGTACTCGAAGGCCGGCTCGCGCCCGTGGTCAGCGAGACCCTGACCCGCGAGTGCGGCCGTCCGATCCGCATCGCGATCACTGTCGACGACTCGGTCGGCGAACCGGCGGGCCCCTCGGCGCCCCCGATGCAGCAGCCCGGCCAGCACCAGCAGCCGCACCACCACCACCAGCAGCATTACGAGGAGCCCGAGCTCCCGTCCTCCGGCCAGGGCCGCGACGCGTACGACGGCTACGGGCGCCGGTCCTCGGACGAGCACCAGAACGGTTCCCGCTCCGACCAGCAGATGCCGACCGCCCGCCCCGCCTACCCGGACTACCAGCGTCCGGCCCCCGGAGCGTGGCCGCAGCACCAGCAGCAGAACGACTACGGCTGGCAGCAGCCCCGCCTCGGCTTCCCCGAGCGCGATCCGTACGCGAACCCGGTGCAGCAGCCGCAGCGCGACTACCGCGGCCAGCCGTCGCACGAGCGCTCCCCCTACGACCAGCAGCGCGAGCCGCAGGACCGGCGTGAGCGCCACGACATGTCCGATCCGTCCGGCGACCACCGCGGCGGCGGGCACGGCGGCCACGGCGTGCACAGGGGCGGCCCCGTCGGCCCCACCTCCTCCAGCGGCGCTCCCGGCCCGCTGGCCGCGCAGCCGGCGCCCGCGACGGGCCCCGGCGAGCCGACCGCGCGGCTGAACCCCAAGTACCTCTTCGACACCTTCGTCATCGGGGCGTCGAACCGTTTCGCGCACGCCGCCGCGGTGGCCGTCGCCGAGGCGCCCGCCAAGGCCTACAACCCCCTCTTCATCTACGGGGAGTCAGGGCTCGGCAAGACGCACCTGCTGCACGCCATCGGGCACTACGCCCGCAGCCTCTACCCCGGCACGCGCGTGCGCTACGTGAGCTCGGAGGAGTTCACCAACGAGTTCATCAACTCCATCCGCGACGGCAAGGGCGACAGCTTCCGCAAGCGCTACCGCGAGATGGACATCCTGCTCGTCGACGACATCCAGTTCCTCGCGGACAAGGAGTCGACGCAGGAGGAGTTCTTCCACACGTTCAACACGCTCCACAACGCGAACAAGCAGATCGTGCTCTCCAGCGACCGGCCGCCCAAGCAGCTGGTCACCCTGGAGGACCGGCTGCGCAACCGCTTCGAGTGGGGTCTGATCACCGACGTCCAGCCGCCCGAGCTGGAGACGCGTATCGCGATCCTCCGCAAGAAGGCGGTGCAGGAGCAGCTCAACGCGCCCCCGGAGGTGCTCGAGTTCATCGCGTCCCGGATCTCGCGGAACATCCGTGAGCTGGAGGGCGCGCTGATCCGCGTCACGGCGTTCGCCTCGCTCAACCGCCAGCCGGTGGACCTGGGGCTCACCGAGATCGTCCTCAAGGACCTGATCCCCGGCGGCGAGGACGCGGCCCCGGAGATCACGGCGACGGCCATCATGGCGGCGACCGCCGACTACTTCGGGCTGACGGTGGACGATCTGTGCGGCTCCTCGCGCAGCCGCGTCCTGGTGACGGCACGCCAGATCGCCATGTACCTGTGCCGGGAGCTGACCGACCTGTCCCTGCCGAAGATTGGCGCACAGTTCGGCGGCCGCGACCACACGACGGTCATGCACGCGGACCGCAAGATCCGCGCGCTGATGGCCGAGCGGCGCTCGATCTACAACCAGGTCACCGAGCTGACCAACCGCATCAAGAACGGCTGACGCACGCGGCGGCAGGCCGCGGAGCAGCGCCCCGGGACAACGGCTCCCGGGGCGCTTTTCGTTGCCCACGCACGCGTGGAGCCCGTTCTTCCCGCGGGCCGAGTTCTCTCAGGAGTTCTCTCAGGAGCCCCCGACGCTCCCCTGCGGCATCCCTCCGGTACCCCTCCGGGAGCCATCCGACGCCGCTCCGGAGACGTTGCGGAGCCGTTCCGGAGCGCTTCCGACCGCACAGCGCCCTCGCACGGACCGCTCTCGCTGTTCGATTTCCCCAGCTCAGGGCCGGGTTCTCCACAGATGTGCGAACTTTCTCGCTTCCACACCCTGGGGACTGAAAAGTTGTCCAGACGCTGTCCACAGGCAGCACGGCTGAGAGATCATCAGACCAGGTCAAGTGGTTGGGGATTCGTGGACAAAAGATCTCCACAGGCTGTGGATGAACTTTTCCTCCACAGGGTGTGCACGACGTTGTCCACCGGCGGCCCACAGGTTCTGGCCGGTTGTCCCCAGCTTTACCCGGCTTCTCCACACGGCTGTCCACTGTTCGGCAACGCGACGCGCCTCCTCACCGGGTCGAGTGAAAGGCGTCACACCAAGGTGCCGGGTTGGCCTGTGGGGAAGCGGGGTAAAGCTGGGGACGACGCTGGGGAGAAGTGGCCCTTCCCTGTGCACGGGGTGTGCAGAACTTTCGCCCGTCCACAGAAACACCCGGTTGTCCACGGGTGCCGCCCACAGGCGCGGTGGATAAAAAACCGGGTCTGACCAGCGATTTCGCGGTTATCCACGGTTTCCACAGCCCCTACTACTACTCCCGACTAGAGAGTCCGGGGAAATCGTTTGGAAGGGGGGCCTGTGCACAACTCGCGCTTCGGGGCCCCGACGCCGCTCGGTACGACTTGACCCCGACAGGCACCGACTGTCAGTGCGGTGCGTCAGACTGTTCCCCGGTGTCCTTCCCACGGCATGGCTGAGAGACACCGAGTCAGACGACGAGGGCCACAGGCCCAGCGGGCGAGAGCAGCCAGCAACAGCAGGAGGGCGGCTAACGGTGAAGATCCGGGTTGAACGCGACGTACTCGCGGAGGCGGTGGCCTGGGCGGCACGCAGCCTCCCGGCCCGGCCGCCAGCGCCTGTCCTCGCGGGCCTGCTGCTGAAGGCCGAGGAAGGCGCACTGAGCCTGTCGAGCTTCGACTACGAGGTCTCGGCGCGCGTCTCGGTGGACGCGGAGATCGACGAGGAGGGCACCGTTCTCGTCTCCGGCCGGCTGCTCGCGGATATCTGCCGCGCGCTCCCCAACCGCCCAGTGGAGATCTCCACGGACGGCGTGCGGGCGACGGTGGTCTGCGGCTCCTCGCGATTCACACTCCACACGCTTCCTGTGGAGGAGTACCCCGCGCTGCCGCAGATGCCGACCGCCACGGGCACCGTCCCCGGTGAGGTCTTCGCCTCCGCCGCCGCGCAGGTGGCCATCGCCGCGGGCCGCGACGACACGCTTCCGGTGCTGACCGGCGTACGCATCGAGATCGAGGGCGACACGGTCACCCTGGCCTCCACCGACCGCTACCGCTTCGCGGTCCGCGAGTTCCTGTGGAAGCCGGAGAACCCCGAGGCGTCCGCTGTGGCGCTCGTGCCCGCCAAGACGCTCCTGGACACCGCCAAGGCCCTCACGAGCGGTGACACGGTCACCCTGGCGCTCTCCGGGTCCGGCGCGGGCGAGGGCCTGATCGGCTTCGAGGGCGCGGGTCGGCGTACGACGACGCGTCTGCTCGAAGGCGATCTGCCGAAGTACCGCACGCTGTTCCCCACCGAGTTCAACTCCGTGGCCGTGATCGAGACCGCCCCCTTCGTGGAGGCCGTCAAGCGCGTGGCCCTGGTCGCCGAGCGGAACACCCCGGTGCGGCTCAGCTTCGAGCAGGGCGTGCTGATCCTGGAGGCGGGTTCCAGCGACGACGCACAGGCTGTGGAAAGGGTCGACGCCCAGCTCGACGGCGACGACATCTCCATCGCGTTCAACCCGACGTTCCTGCTCGACGGCCTGAGCGCGATCGACTCCCCGGTCGCCCAGCTGTCCTTCACGACCTCCACGAAGCCCGCGCTGCTCAGCGGCAGGCCGGCCGTGGACGCCGAGGCGGACGACGCCTACAAGTACCTGATCATGCCCGTACGTCTGAGCGGCTGAGCCCACAGGTGTGAGCGTGCGTCCGGGCGTAGGCTCGGACGCGGGTACGAAAGTGCCCGGAACGCCACGTCGCTAGTGAAGGAACCTCTGATGGAGCTCGGTCTCGTCGGCCTTGGCAAGATGGGCGGCAACATGCGCGAGCGCATCCGCCGCGCAGGTCACACCGTCATCGGATACGACCGCAATCCGGATCTCGCGGATGTCCACAGCCTGGAAGAGCTTGTGGGCGAACTGAAGGGCCCCCGAGTGGTGTGGGTGATGGTCCCGGCCGGGGCCGCGACCCAGGCCACCATCGACGAGCTCGCCGAGCTCCTGCAGCCCGGAGACGTCGTCGTGGACGGCGGCAACAGCCGCTGGACGGATGACGAGAAGCACGCCGAGGAGCTGAAGGCCAAGGGCATCGGCTTCGTCGACTGCGGCGTCTCCGGCGGCGTCTGGGGCCTGCAGAACGGCTACGCGCTGATGTACGGCGGTGACACCGAGGACATCACGAAGGTCCAGCCGATCTTCGACGCCCTCAAGCCCGAGGGCGACTTCGGCTCCGTGCATGCCGGCAAGGTCGGCGCGGGCCACTTCTCGAAGATGGTCCACAACGGCATCGAGTACGCCATGATGCAGGCCTACGCCGAGGGCTGGGAGCTGCTGGAGAAGGTCGACTCCGTCACGGACGTGCGCGAGGTCTTCCGCTCCTGGCAGGAGGGCACGGTCATCCGTTCCTGGCTGCTCGACCTCGCGGTCAACGCCCTGGACGACGACGAGCACCTGGAGAAGCTGCGCGGCTTCGCGCAGGACTCCGGTGAGGGCCGGTGGACGGTCGAGGCCGCGATCGACAACGCCGTGCCGCTGCCCGCGATCACGGCCTCGCTCTTCGCCCGTTTCGCCTCGCGCCAGGACGACTCCCCGCAGATGAAGATGATCGCCGCGCTGCGCAACCAGTTCGGCGGCCACGCGGTGGAGTCCAAGAGCGAGAACTGATCCACAGCCTGTGGGGAACCCCCGCGGTTTCCCACAGGCCTCGAAGCAAGCGAAGCAAGGCCGGGGGAGGTCGGCGAACACCATGCACGTCACGCATCTCTCGCTGGCCGACTTCCGCTCGTACGCCCGGGTCGAGGTCCCTCTCGATCCGGGCGTCACCGCGTTCGTGGGGCCCAACGGCCAGGGCAAGACCAACCTCGTCGAGGCCGTCGGCTATCTCGCCACCCTCGGCAGCCATCGCGTCTCCTCGGACGCCCCCCTGGTCCGCATGGGCGCGGAGCGGGCCGTCATCAGGGCCAACGTCCGCCAGGGCGAGCGGCAGCAGCTGATCGAGCTCGAACTGAACCCGGGCAAGGCCAACCGCGCCCGCGTCAACCGTTCCTCGCAGGTCAGACCGCGGGACGTGCTGGGGATCGTCCGTACGGTGCTGTTCGCGCCCGAGGACCTCGCGCTGATCAAGGGCGACCCCGGTGAGCGGCGGCGCTTCCTGGACGAGCTGATCACCGCGCGCTCCCCGCGCATGGCCGGCGTCCGCTCCGACTACGACCGGGTGCTCAAGCAGCGCAACACCCTCCTGAAGTCGGCCGCCCTCGCGCGACGCCACGGCGGGCGGTCCATGGACCTGTCCACGCTCGACGTCTGGGACCAGCACCTCGCACGCGCGGGCGCCGAGCTGCTCGCCCAGCGGCTCGACCTCATCTCCACGCTCCAGCCCCTCGCCGACAAGGCGTACGAGCAGCTCGCGCCCGGCGGCGGCCCCGTCTCCCTGGAGTACAAGCCGTCCGCGCCCGGTGACGGCCTCACCCGCGAGGCGCTGTACGAGCAGCTCATCGCCGCCTTCGAAGAGGTCCGCAAGCAGGAGATCGAGCGCGGCGTGACCCTGGCGGGCCCGCACCGCGACGACCTCCTGCTCAAACTGGGCCAGCTCCCCGCCAAGGGATACGCGAGCCACGGCGAGTCCTGGTCGTACGCCCTGGCGCTGCGCCTGGCCTCGTACGACCTGCTCAGGGCCGAGGGCAACGAACCGGTGCTCGTCCTCGACGACGTCTTCGCGGAGCTGGACTCCCGCCGCAGGGAGCGGCTCGCCGAGCTGGTGGCGCCGGGCGAGCAGGTCCTGGTCACCGCCGCCGTGGACGACGACGTCCCCGGCGTCCTCACCGGCACGCGGTACGCGGTGTCGGACGGCGCGGTGGACCGCGTATGAGCACCGAAGAGCCGGCCAAGGGCGACCCCGCGAACCCGGGGGCGCCCAAGCCGCCCGAGCCCTCCGGCGTCGACCTCGCCCGGGTCGCCCTGCGGGCGGCGAAGGAACAGGCGCGCGCGCGTGGGGACGCCGCCCAGCAGAAGAAGCAGGCGCGCCGCGGCGGGCTGCGCTCCGGGGCGCGCTCCGACGGACGTGACCCGCTGCCGCTCGGCTCCGCCATCAACCGGCTGATCACCGAGCGCGGCTGGGAGACCCCGGCCGCTGTCGGCGGGGTCATGGGCCGCTGGCCGCAGATCGTCGGCGACGACCTGGCCAAGCACTGCGTGCCCCAGAAGTACGACGAGGACGAGCGCGTCCTGACCGTGCAGTGCGACTCGACGGCCTGGGCGACGCAGCTCCGCCTCATGGCCCCGCAGCTCGTCGCGCGCCTGAACGAAGACCTGGGCCACGGCACCGTACGCCTCATCAAGGTGCTCGGTCCCCAGGGCCCCACCACCCGCTTCGGACCCTTGCGCGCACCGGGAAGCACGGGCCCCGGGGACACCTACGGCTGAGGCCGCCGGGGGCGATAGCTGGGGGTTGACGGCTCAAAGCGCTGAGTGCCGCTGTGAGCCCTTTGGAGCCCCGTTCCGCATATGGGGAGTCGGCCGAGTCCCGTTCAGGACGGCACATGCGGACTCAGGTACCGGCAAACCCCCATCACTGTCAGCGCTACCGGTAGACTGGGAGCTAATCCCGCCCCACTTGTGGGACGCACCGAGCAACGCTGACTATCGCTGAACGACGCAGCCGCTCCGGCCACCGCCGGGAGCTTGGCTTGTGCTGTGCCAGAAAGGGCGCTTCGTGGCCGATTCCGGCAACCCCAACGAGAACATCCCGTCCACCGCCGCCGGCGAGACCGTCGAGGCCCCACCCTCGTACGACGCCAGCGCGATCACCGTCCTCGAGGGTCTGGACGCGGTCCGCAAGCGACCCGGCATGTACATCGGCTCGACCGGTGAGCGCGGTCTGCACCACCTCGTGCAGGAAGTCGTCGACAACTCCGTGGACGAGGCGCTGGCCGGTCACGCGGACACGATCGACGTGACGATTCTCGCCGACGGCGGCGTCCGCGTGATCGACAACGGCCGTGGCATCCCGGTGGGCATCCACCCCGTCGAGAAGAAGCCGGCCGTCGAGGTCGTGCTCACCGTGCTGCACGCGGGCGGCAAGTTCGGCGGCGGCGGGTACGCCGTCTCCGGTGGTCTGCACGGCGTCGGTGTCTCCGTCGTGAACGCGCTGTCCACCAGGCTCTCCGTGGACATCAAGACGGACGGCTACCGCTGGACGCAGGACTACAAGACGGGTGCCCCGACCGCGCCCCTGGAGCGGCACGAGGCCACCGACGAGACCGGCACCACGGTCACCTTCTGGGCCGACCCGGACGTCTTCGAGACGACGGAGTACTCCTTCGAGACGCTCGCGCGGCGCTTCCAGGAGATGGCCTTCCTCAACAAGGGCCTGACGATCAAGCTCACCGACGAGCGCGAGTCCGCCAAGGCCACGGCGGGCGCCGACTCGGCGGAGGCGACCGACGACGAGGCCGCCGAGGCCCGCACGGTGACGTACCACTACGAAGGCGGCATCGTCGACTTCGTGAAGTACCTCAACTCCCGCAAGGGCGAGGTCGTCCACCCCACCGTCATCGACGTCGAGGCCGAGGACCCGGAGCGCCTGCTCTCGGCCGAGATCGCCATGCAGTGGAACTCCCAGTACACCGAGGGCGTCTACTCCTTCGCGAACACCATCCACACGCATGAGGGCGGCACGCACGAGGAGGGCTTCAGGGCCGCGCTGACGGGCCTGGTCAACCGCTACGCGCGCGAGAAGAAGCTGCTCCGCGAGAAGGACGACAACCTCACGGGCGAGGACATCCGCGAGGGTCTGACAGCGATCATCTCGGTGAAGCTGGGCGAGCCCCAGTTCGAGGGCCAGACGAAGACCAAGCTGGGCAACACCGAGGCGAAGACCTTCGTCCAGAAGGTCGTCCACGAGCACCTCACGGACTGGTTCGACCGCAATCCGAACGAGGCCGCGGACATCATCCGCAAGGGCATCCAGGCCGCCACTGCCCGCGTCGCCGCCCGCAAGGCGCGCGACCTGACCCGCCGCAAGGGCCTCCTGGAGACGGCGTCCCTGCCGGGCAAGCTGAGCGACTGCCAGTCGAACGACCCGACGAAGTGCGAGATCTTCATCGTCGAGGGTGACTCCGCCGGTGGTTCGGCGAAGTCCGGCCGCGACCCGATGTACCAGGCGATCCTGCCCATCCGAGGCAAGATCCTGAACGTCGAGAAGGCGCGCGTCGACAAGATCCTGCACAACCAGGAGGTCCAGGCGCTGATCTCGGCGTTCGGCACCGGTGTGCACGAGGACTTCGACATCGAGAAGCTCCGCTATCACAAGATCATCCTGATGGCGGACGCCGACGTCGACGGTCAGCACATCAACACGCTGCTCCTGACGTTCCTCTTCCGCTTCATGCGTCCCCTCGTCGAGGCCGGCCACGTCTACCTCTCGCGCCCGCCGCTGTACAAGATCAAGTGGTCGCGGGACGACTTCCAGTACGCGTACTCCGACCGCGAGCGCGACGCCCTGGTGGAGATCGGCCGCCAGGCCGGCAAGCGCATCAAGGACGACTCGGTCCAGCGGTTCAAGGGCCTCGGCGAGATGAACGCCGAGGAGCTCCGCATCACGACGATGGACCAGGAACACCGCGTGCTCGGCCAGGTCACCCTGGACGACGCGGCACAGGCCGACGACCTCTTCTCGGTGCTGATGGGAGAGGACGTCGAGGCACGGCGCTCGTTCATCCAGCGCAACGCCAAGGACGTCCGCTTCCTCGACATCTGAGTCGGCCCGTACGAGCCGCACCTCGAAAGGACTTTGACCAGTAATGGCCGACGAGAACACCCCTGTGACGCCCGAAGAGGAACCCGCCGTGCCCGGTGTGGGCATGCGCGTCGAGCCCGTCGGGCTCGAGACGGAGATGCAGCGTTCCTACCTCGACTACGCGATGTCCGTCATCGTGTCGCGCGCGCTGCCCGACGTGCGGGACGGCCTGAAGCCCGTGCACCGACGCGTCCTGTACGCGATGTACGACGGCGGCTACCGCCCCGAGAAGGGCTTCTACAAGTGCGCCCGCGTCGTCGGCGACGTCATGGGCACCTACCACCCGCACGGCGACTCCTCCATCTACGACGCCCTGGTGCGCCTCGCCCAGCCGTGGTCGATGCGGATGCCGCTGGTGGACTCCAACGGCAACTTCGGCTCCCCGGGCAACGACCCGGCGGCGGCCATGCGGTACACCGAGTGCAAGATGGCGCCGCTGGCCATGGAGATGGTCCGTGACATCGACGAGGAGACCGTCGATTTCACCGACAACTACGACGGCCGCAACCAGGAGCCGACGGTCCTGCCGGCGCGCTTCCCGAACCTGCTGATCAACGGCTCGGCGGGCATCGCGGTCGGCATGGCCACCAACATCCCGCCGCACAACCTCCGCGAGGTCGCGGCGGGCGCCCAGTGGGCCCTTGAGCACCCCGAGGCCTCGCACGAGGAGCTGCTCGACGCCCTGATCGAGCGCATCAAGGGCCCCGATTTCCCGACCGGCGCCCTGGTCGTGGGCCGCAAGGGCATCGAGGAGGCCTACCGCACGGGCCGCGGCTCCATCACGATGCGCGCGGTCGTCGCGGTCGAGGAGATCCAGAACCGCCAGTGCCTGGTCGTCACCGAACTGCCGTACCAGACCAACCCGGACAACCTCGCGCAGAAGATCGCCGACCTGGTCAAGGACGGCAAGGTCGGCGGCATCGCCGACGTCCGCGACGAGTCGTCCTCGCGCACCGGCCAGCGCCTCGTCATCGTCCTGAAGCGTGACGCGGTCGCCAAGGTCGTCCTGAACAACCTCTACAAGCACACCGACCTCCAGTCGAACTTCAGCGCCAACATGCTGGCCCTGGTCGACGGCGTGCCGCGCACCCTGTCGCTGGACGCGTTCATCCGGCACTGGGTCACGCACCAGGTCGAGGTCATCGTCCGGCGCACGAAGTACCGGCTGCGCAAGGCCGAGGAGCGGGCGCACATCCTGCGCGGCCTCCTCAAGGCCCTGGACGCCATCGACGAGGTCATCGCGCTCATCCGCGGCAGCCAGACCGTCGACATCGCGCGCGAGGGCCTGATGGGCCTGCTCTCGATCGACGAGATCCAGGCCAACGCCATCCTCGAGATGCAGCTGCGCCGGCTCGCCGCCCTGGAGCGCCAGAAGATCGTCGCCGAGCACGACGAGCTCCAGGCGAAGATCAACGAGTACAACTCGATCCTGGCGTCGCCCGAGAAGCAGCGCCGGATCATCAGCGAGGAGCTCGCGGCGATCGTCGACAAGTTCGGCGAGGACCGGCGCTCGGCGCTGGTGCCCTTCGACGGCGACATGTCCATGGAGGACCTGATCGCCGAAGAGGACATCGTCGTCACCATCACGCGCGGCGGCTACATCAAGCGCACCAAGACCGAGGACTACCGCTCGCAGAAGCGCGGCGGCAAGGGCGTGCGCGGCACGAAGCTGAAGCAGGACGACATCGTCGACCACTTCTTCGTGTCGACGACGCACAACTGGCTGCTGTTCTTCACCAACAAGGGCCGCGTTTACCGCGCCAAGGCGTACGAACTGCCCGACGCCGGCCGCGACGCGCGCGGCCAGCACGTGGCCAACCTCCTCGCCTTCCAGCCGGACGAGCAGATCGCCGAGATCCTCGCGATCCGTGACTACGAGGCGGTGCCCTACCTGGTGCTCGCCACCAAGGGCGGCCTCGTTAAGAAGACGCCGCTCAAGGACTACGACTCGCCCCGCTCGGGCGGCGTCATCGCCATCAACCTCCGGGAGACGGCGGACGGTTCGGACGACGAGCTGATCGGCGCCGAGCTGGTCTCCTCCGAGGACGACATTTTGCTCATCAGCAAGAAGGCGCAGTCGATCAGGTTCACCGCAACGGACGACGCGCTCCGCCCGATGGGCCGCGCCACTTCGGGCGTCAAGGGCATGAGTTTCCGCGACGGGGACGAACTGCTCTCGATGAATGTCGTTCGTCCAGGTACGTTCGTCTTCACCGCCACCGACGGCGGGTACGCGAAGCGGACCAACGTCGACGAGTACCGCGTCCAGGGTCGCGGTGGCCTCGGTATCAAGGCCGCCAAGATCGTGGAGGACCGCGGAGAGCTCGTGGGCGCCCTGGTGGTCGAGGAAACGGACGAGATCCTCGCCATCACGCTGGGCGGCGGTGTGATTCGTACGCGAGTCAACGAGGTCAGGGAGACGGGCCGTGACACCATGGGCGTCCAACTGATCAACCTGGGCAAGCGCGATGCCGTGGTCGGCATCGCTCGTAACGCCGAGGCCGGGCGCGAGGCCGAGGAAGTCGACGGGGACATCGTCGTCGACGAATCGGACGGCGGCGAGCCGGTTGCCGGTACGGACGAGGGCACGGATTCCTCGGCCGAGTAGCGCGAGGAGTGAGTCATCGTGAGTGGAGCCACGGGCGCCGGGGCGAAGAGAACCGGCAAAGCCGGCACAAAGGGTGCCCGTGGCTCCGCCACAGATGCACAAGGCTCCCATGAGTCTCATGGATCCCAGGGGGGAACTGTGACGGATACCCGAGGCTCTGCCAAGGGCGTGAAGGGCGGCGGGGGAACGCTGCCCGGGGAACGCCAGCCGCAGCAGGCCTCCCAGCCGTACCACCCGCCGCAGGCGTACCAGCAGGACGCCAAGGCCGGCGCGGTGCGCAAGCCGCGGACGGGGGCGCGGACGGTGCCCCGCACCCGCAAGGCGCGGCTGCGGGTGGCCAAGGCCGACCCTTGGTCGGTGATGAAGGTCAGCTTCCTGCTCTCCATCGCGCTCGGCATCTGCACGATCGTCGCTGCGGCCGTCCTGTGGATGGTCATGGACGCGATGGGCGTCTTCTCGACGGTGGGCGGCACGATCTCCGAGGCGACGGGCTCGAACGAGTCCAACGGCTTCGACCTGCAGTCCTTCCTGTCGCTGCCGCGCGTCCTGATGTTCACCTCGATCATCGCCGTCATCGACGTCATCCTCGCGACGGCCCTGGCGACGCTCGGCGCGTTCATCTACAACCTCTCCGCGGGCTTTGTCGGCGGCGTCGAACTGACGCTGGCCGAGGACGAGTAGCGCGGGGCCGACGCGTCGACGAGCCGCAGAGGACTCGTCACGTGACAGAGGCTCCGGAAAGGCCGTGCGCGGCGGTGGCGACCACCCCGCGCACGGCCTTTCCGTCTGTCCGGGCCCCCGGCGGCGCCCCCGCGCGGGTATCGATTTTGGGACTGGCCCGGACGTGCGCTAATCTTCAGAGGTCAGCGCGCGGGACACACACCGCAGGCGCGGCGGGGCTATAGCTCAGTTGGTTAGAGCGCATCCCTGATAAGGATGAGGCCACAGGTTCAAATCCTGTTAGCCCCACAGAACGAGAACCCCCGGCCTTTCGAGGCCGGGGGTTCTCGCGTTGCGCGTCCGCTCGGTCGGCTCGGGGGATCGGCTCGGGTGGGTACGGGGATGGGGGCCCGCGGGTTCGGTGAGTAGAGGTGGCGGCTTCCTGGGCCTGCGGGGACTGCCGCCGTAGGCCGCAGGGCGGGCGTGGATGCCGCACGGGAGCCGCAGAAGGCCCCCAGCCGGTGGCTGGGGGCCTTCTGGAGTCTTGTGGTGCCGCTTGCCGCGTGATTACGGCTCCGAGGCCAGTCGTGGCTCGTGTGCGGTGGAGTCAGCCTCGGCTTCCGTGTCCGTGGCGGGCAGGTGCCGGCAGCTGGGGGACGCGCCGTGCGCCTCGGCGCGGATGCGCTGCTTCATCGTCGGGGGCAGTGACCGTTCGTACGCCGCCTTCCAGATGGCGGCCATCGCCGGAGTGGGCGCACACACCGTCGCGTTGCGCTCGTTCGTGGTCTCCTGTGCCGGCGTCGCGGCCGTGGCCGTCGTGCCGAGCCCCAGCGCGGCGAAGAGCGCGAGGAAGGCGGTGACGATCGTGGTCCACAGCTTCATGGCCTTGTTTCCGGTCATGGCCCCTCATTTCGGGTTGGGCGATTTGCGTACTTTCCTCATGATGTGTATGTGGGGTCGACAACGGTGGACCGACGCTCGTGGCGCGTGGATGTTCCGATGAACACCACCCGTATGGCCCCAAAGGGCCCGAAAAGGGGCCAAGGGCGGCGAAGGTCGCGACGTGTGGGCCCTGTGCGGAGCCCGGAGGTCCACTTGGATCGCTGCCCGCGATGCGGAAGTTGGGGGCGGATCCAGGTCACCGATCGATATCGATCGGTGTGTATAGTCGGGCGGCAGAAGTCCCCTACGTCAAGGAAAGACGAGGTCGCGCGGTGAAGAAGCTTCTCCTGGTCGCACTGGCCGCCATCGGCGGGCTCCTCGTGTACCGCCAGATCCAGGCGGATCGCGCCGAGCAGGATCTGTGGACGGAGGCGACTGACTCCGTGCCCACGGGTTCTTGAGTCAGCAACAACCGTTACTTCACAAACCCCGGTCGCTGCCGCGGCCGGGGTTTTGTGTTGCCCATGGCCGTCTTGCGACTCCGGAACTCGTGCGGTATTCGGATCGCTGTGCGGTGCGTTCACCGATGCGAACAGTGCGGTTGCTTGAGCGAATGACCGGATGGCGCCGGACGCCGCACGGATGGCGCAGCCGCGGTGCCGAAGGGCCCGCGGGGGTGTCCGCGCCCGGTCGGACGGGCAGGACGGGACGGACGGGACGGCTGTTCTCGCGACGAGGGGTGACGCGTGATGGGGCGGGGCCGAGGGCCGGGCGGGGCACGGGGAGTGGCGGGACGGCCTCGGCGGCGGGCGGCGTCAGCCATGGCCGCGGCCGCCTTGGTGGGTACGGGGGCGATATGCCCGGGACAGGCCGTGGCCACGGGGGAGCCAGGTCCCTACGCCTTCGCGGAGGGGGCGGAGACGGTCGACGGCGCGAGGAGCAACGTCGAGGGGCACCGGTTGATTCCGGGCGAGACCTATAAAAGCTCCCTCCCGCGCGGGGGACGGCTCTACTACCGCCTGGACCTCAAGGCCAAGGAGAGCGCGTACGTCTCGGCGACCGCGGTGCCACGGCTCGGCACCCGCGTCTCGTACGCCGATGGCCTAGAAGTGTCCGTACAGGACGCCGACGGCAACAACTGCAGCCCCATGGAGGCGCAGGAGGCGCGTTTCGGGGCCTCGGAGAGCCCGCGGCCCATCACGGCCACCGCGGCGCGCCGGACAGGACCCGCCGAGCCGAGCTGCGCGGGCGCCGGCACGTACTACGTGCTCGTCGAGCGGACCAGCGATCCGGAGTCGTCCCGGGGGGCGTGGGCCCTGGAGCTGCGGGTCGCGTCGGAACCCGCGGTGCGGATGACGGGCGCGACGGAGCCGCCGCGGACCTGGGACTCCGCGACCCCCGCACCGCCGACCGGCGAGCGGAAGCGGCGCGCGGGCGGCACGAGTTACCACACGGCGCGTGCGCTGGGGAACGGAGTGTGGGGAGACAGCGTTACTCCGGGTGAGACCCGCTACTACCGCGTGCCGGTCGACTGGGGGCAGCAGCTCGCCGTCAGCGCGGAGCTGGGCACGTCGGACGGCCTCCGACGGGGCACGGCGGACCCCGCCACGCGCGGTACGGGGTACGTCTCGCCGGGCCTGGTCATGACGCTGGCCAACCCGGTGCGCGCCGAGGTCGAGGACGCGGACACGGCGTACAACGGCGAGCAGAAGTCGGCCGCCCTCGAGCCGCTGCCGCCGGTCGCCTACGAGAACCGGTTCGCCACGGCGGACGCGGTGTCCGCGATGCGGTTCGCCGGCTGGTACTACGTGTCGGTCCACCTCAATCCCGAGGTGGCCGAGAAGTTCGGCGAGGCCCCGCTGGAGCTCATGCTGCGTGTGGACGTCGACGGAGACCCGCTGCCGGGCCCTTCCTACGCCGGTTCGCCGCGGCCCGCCGAGGAGTTCGGCGTCACGGAGCGGGACGCGGAGGCCGCGCGGCGGGGGGAGTCGGCCGCGCGGGGTGAGGGGGGCTCGGACGACGATCCGGTGCTCGCGGCCGTCGCGGTCGGAGGGATCGGGACGGGCGTGTTGCTGCTCGGCATACTCGGCGTGTGGACGCTGACGGCCCGCCGCAGGGCCGCGGGGGCGTCGGCCGCGGCGTCGGCCCCCACGTCGGACGCGCCCGTCAGAGCCGCGTCAGGGCCCAGACACCGACGGTGAGGCACACCAGCGCGACGAGCAGCATCGGGACGGCGACCTTCGCCGGCGGCCCCGGTCGGTGTTGGGTCGTGACGGGGGCGAGGGGCGCGCTCGCGCGGGGGACCGGGAGGTGGGGGGCGGCTCCGGGGGCGTATACGTGTTCGAATTGGTCTGAAGCTCGGGGCGTGTATGTGGGGCCTGAGCCGTACGCGGGACCTGAGCCGTACGCGGGGCCGGGATCGTGAGTGGGTTCGCGTCCGTACGCGGCTCCGGGCGCCGGCACTGGCAGGGGCGCCGGCGCGGGTGCCGGGAGAGGCAGGGGCAGCGGGGTCGGCGGAGTGGCGGGCCGGGGTGGCTGCTGCTGCGGGGCCTGCGGAGGGCGTTGGAGCGGCGGAGGCAGCCGAAAGCTGCCTGTCTCGGAGCCGGGACCACGCCCCTGATCGGCGGCCGTGATGTCGCCCCGTGGCGGAGGAGCGAGCGGCCCGTCAGGGCCGAACCCCGTGGGCAGCGGTCCGAGCTGATCGAAGATCTCCACCAGTTCGTCGTCCGGGCCGGGCTCCGGCAGCATCTCGGCGGCCGATGCCAAGGCCTTGCGGGCCCCGGTGGCGGTGCGGAAGCGCGCCTGCGGGTCCGGCTGGAGCAGCGTGGCGAGAACCTGCCAGAGCGGCTCAGGAACGCCTTGCGGGGCACTCGGAGTGCCTTGCTCGGCAAAGCGTTCGATGAGCGTCTTGGCGTCGGGCTTGGCCCCCTCCAGGAGGTACAGGGCGACGAGGCCCACGGCGAAGAGGTCCGCCGTGAAGTCCGGCTCGGCGCCCAGCATTTGCTCGGGGGCGAAGTAGCCGGGCGTCCCCACGACGTAATCGGTCTCGGTCAGCCGGGGCTCACCCTTGCGCATGGATATGCCGAAGTCCGACAGGCGCAGATGAGGACGCCCGGTGCCGGTGGCTTCGAGCAGGATGTTGGCCGGCTTGATGTCGCGGTGCACGACCCCCTCGGCGTGGACGGCCGCGAGCCCCGAGAGGAGCTGGTCGAGCAGCGTGCAGGCGAAGCGGAGCGGCAGCGGGCCGTAGTCGCCGATGACGTGCGCCAGCGAACCGCCGGCGACCAGGTCCATGGTGAACAGGACCTGGTCGTCGTCGGCGGCCCAACTGGCGGGGGCGAGCACATGCGGATGGTCGATCCGCAGGGCCTGCTCCCGGACGAACCGCAACAGGGAGTGCGCGTCGCTCTGCCGGAGCACCTTGGCGGCCACATAGCGGTGGCGCCGGTGGTCCCAGGCACGCCAGACCGCTCCGACTCCCCCGTGCCCGATCGGATCGACCAGTTCGTACCGGCCGGCGAAGACCTCACCCATGGTCGCGTTCCGCTCCCCTTCCGGGCCGTGCGACGGCCCGGCCGACGGATCAGCTCTGGTGCGCCTCGTAGTGGGCGACCGCGTCCGCGGTGCGCCCGGCGCCGTACACCCGGAGGAACTCTGCCAGCTCCGGGTGGGTGGGGGCGAGGGAATCGGCGGCATCGATGATGTCGCCGGCGGCGGACACCGAGCGCAGCAGTGACTGGATCTCGCGCACCACCCGCTTCACCGTGGGCGCGCCCGAACTGGTCGCGGTCTGCGAGGTGTTGGTCAGCACGGAACCGCCCTGGGACTTCTTGATCTCGTCCATGCGGTCGGTGGCCTCGGCGGCGCTCACACTGCCGTCCGCGACCTGGCCCGCCAGCTCCTGGAGCAGCTGCACGCGCTGGACGACCGCGGGGTTGCCGATCTTCGCCCGCTGACCGCTCATCAGCTGCGACAGCATGGGTGCGGAGAGTCCGAGTACTCCGGCGAGACGCGCCTGGTTGAGGCCCAGATCATCGATGAGGCGACGGAAGAGCGCCCCCAGCGGCTCCCCGTACCAGTTCCGCTGGAGCTCCCGTGCTCTCGCGGTGGTGTCCTGCTGTGCGGCGTCCATTGCGTCTCCCCATCGCTTCCCCTAAGACCGTGCTTCGCTGCCGCGAACCACGTCGTGCATCTTACGGAGCGTGGTCGTCGACCGGGAGCCCCAATCCTTTTGCGGGATCAGGGGGGAGACCCGGTACTCTGGTCCCCGGTGCACGCCGGGAAGTGGTTCTTCCGGCGGCCGTGCCGTCAGCGGGGCCTTAGCTCAGTTGGTAGAGCGCTGTCTTTGCATGGCAGATGTCAGGGGTTCGACTCCCCTAGGCTCCACAGCGCAAAGCCCCTCTGAACTGCGGAAACGCAGTCCAGAGGGGCTTTTTCGTTGTCTGTGCCCTTACAGCGTGCCCTTACAGGGCGCCCTCACAGCGGCACGTCTGTCTGTGCTCTCACGTCGGCGCGCGGGCCGGGCCGCGATGTTTCACGTGAAACCGAGAGCCGAAACCGTCAGCCCCGCTTGTCGCGGTCCGCCGCCTCGGCCTCGGCTTCCGCCTGCTTGGCCTGGACCTCGGGGTCGAGGGCGGTCTGTGCGCTGCCGTCGACCGAGGTCAGCGGTGTGGTGGTGGCGGGGACCTCGGTGGCCTCCGGCGGCTCGACGAGCCAGTCGGGGTTGGCCTGCTTGTCCCACCACTTCCAGGCGGCGACGGCACCGCCCGCGAGCAGGCCGAACAGGACGAGCTTCTTGGCGACGCGTCCGTTCCTGGCCCGGCGCTCGTGCTTGCGGATGAGTCGCTGGACCTCCTTGGGCGAGACCTGTCCGCGCAGCGCGGCCAGGGCCGCACTGCTCCGGGCGGCGGCCTCTTCCCGTACGGGCTGGGCGACGGCCACCGCGTGCTCGATGCGGGGCTTCGAATAGTCCGCGGCCTGGCGCGCGGCCTTGCGGGTGCGGGCGGCGGCCTCCTGGGCGGCCTGGTCGACCTTCGGCGGCACGTGCGTGCGCGCCTGTTCGACGCGGGGGGCGACGTGGGCGCCGTACTGGACACGGGCCTGCTCGGCCGCTTGTGACACCTTGGGTGCGAGCCGTACGCGTGCCTCATGGGCGTACTGCGCGGCTCGGTCCTTGGCCGTGTCGGCGTATGGCGCCACCGCGTCCGCGGCGTGCCGCACGCTGTCCTTGGCCGAGCCGGTCGCGGCGCGCACGCTCTCGATGCGGGTCACGTGATCCTCCTCCTCGGTGGCGTATACGTATGTCACCTTTCCACCCTTTCAAGGATCATGCCTTCTGGAACGGCATCGGGCATGAGAGGGCGGGCATCCGGGTCATCACTGACTCCGGCCAATCGGTTTTCCCGGGTCAGCTGTGATCAATTCGCTCGAATGCTGCGTGATTCGGTGCAAGAAGAGCTCTTCGCCGACAATGCCACGGATCGCTGCGACGCGCGCCCACTCGGCGGCTACTCGTCCCAATCCGGTCCGTGGCAGGATCGGGGTGTCACAGAAGACAACGGAAGGCAGATCGTGGCTGAGCAGCTTTACGCCACCCTGAAGACCAACAACGGCGACATCGAGGTGCGGCTGCTGCCGAATCACGCGCCGAAGACGGTCAAGAACTTTGTGGAGCTCGCCCAGGGCGAGCGTGAGTGGACCCACCCGCAGACCGGTCAGAAGACCAAGGACCGTCTGTACGACGGCACGGTCTTCCACCGCGTCATCAGCGGCTTCATGATCCAGGGCGGCGACCCGCTGGGCAACGGCACGGGCGGTCCGGGCTACGAGTTCGAGGACGAGTTCCACCCGGACCTCGCCTTCGACAAGCCCTACCTCCTGGCCATGGCCAACGCCGGCCCGGGCACCAACGGCTCGCAGTTCTTCGTGACTGTGTCGCCGACCGCGTGGCTGACCCGCAAGCACACGATCTTCGGCGAGGTCACCGACGAGGCCAGCAAGAAGGTCGTGGACGCCATCGCGGCCACTCAGACCAACCCGCGCACCGACCGCCCGGTCAACGACGTGGTCATCGAGTCCGTGGTCATCGAGACCCGCGACGCCTGACCGACGCGTTCACGCGCGTCCCGCGCGCAGGTCCGCGAGGGAACCGAACCGCCCCGCCCATCCGTAAAGGAAGGGCGGGGCGGTGCGTTGCCACGTGTGCCGTCACAGTGCCTTCGTACGGAGAATGAGGGAACCCATGGACCAGGCGCCAGGCAGCCCGCAGGAGCCGCAGGGGGCGTCGGGCCTCCCCGGCTGCTACCGGCATCCCGATCGCGAGACCGGCATAACCTGCACTCGCTGCGAGCGGCCCATCTGCCCCGAGTGCATGATCAGTGCCTCGGTCGGCTTCCAGTGCCCGGACTGCGTCCGCGGCGGCTCGGGCACGGGCCACGCGCCGCAGGCCAACCAGCCGCGTACGGTCGCGGGCGGCACGATCGCCGCCGACCCCCGGCTGATCACCAAGATCCTGGTCGGTCTCAACCTCGCGCTGTTCCTGGTGCAGACGACGGTCGGGGACCGCTTCACCGATCGGTACGACCTGATCGGGCTGGCCTACGTACCGGATCTCGGCTCGATCGAGGGCGTGGCCGAGGGGCAGTGGTACCGCCTGGTCACCTCGATGTTCCTGCACAGCAGCGTCATGCACATCGCCTTCAACATGCTGAGCCTGTGGTGGATCGGCGGCCCGCTCGAAGCGGCGCTCGGCCGGGTCCGCTTTGTGGCGCTGTACCTGGCGTCGGGCCTCGCGGGCAGCGCGCTGACCTATCTGCTCGCCGCGCAGAACCAGCCCTCACTCGGGGCGTCCGGCGCCATCTTCGGTCTGTTCGGTGCCACCGCCATCCTGATGCGGCGGCTGAACTACGACATGCGGCCGGTCCTCGTCCTGCTGGCGATCAACCTGCTCATCACGGCCTTCTGGCCGAACATCGCCTGGCAGGCGCACGTGGGCGGACTCGTCGGCGGCCTGATCGTCGGCTACGCGATGGTGCACGCGCCGCGCGGGCGCCGGAACCTCGTGCAGTACGGGAGCTGTGCGCTGGTGCTGGTCGTGGCTGTGGTCATGGTCCTCGTCCGGACCGGTCAGCTCACCTGAAGTGACCCCGTTGTCCACAGCGGGTGGTGGATCCTGTGCAAGCTGTGGGGAACAACAGTGCCCCTTGTCGCTGACCTGGGTTTCCCCAGCAAGGACAAGGGGCGTGCGGCGGGGAGGGGAGCCGGTGGGCCAGTCACACCGGCGTCAACCGGCCGAGAGTTATCCACAGATCTTCAGACCTTTTCCCCATGTGGATAGCGCTGTGGATAACTAAGGCCATGCCTTGTGTGTGAGGCACCGACGTGCCTCACACCCGGCGGCCTACTTCCACTGCGTGGAGACGCCGAATCCCGCGGCGATGAAGCCGAAGCCGACCACGATGTTCCAGTTGCCGAGCGGATCGATCGGCAGCTTGCCGTCCGTGACATAGAAAACGACGATCCAGGCGAGGCCGATGAGGAACAGCGCCAGCATCACCGGAGCCACCCAGCTGCGATTCGTCAGCTTGATGTTCGTCGCCTGCTTCGCCGGCGGCGGCGTGTAGTCGTCTGCCTTCTTGCGGATACGTGACTTCGGCACGAGGGTCTCTCCTGTCGATGCGCTGCGTGGCCGCGCAGGTAACTGTCATGTGGCGCCGGGGCGGGGCTCCACGGGGAGCTGAGGCCTCCCCCAGGCGTCCGTTAGCGTAGTGCTTCCGCGGCGCTGAAGGAGATAAGGGTACGTTGAGCAATTCTGCCGACCCCCATGACGGTGCCGGTCGTCGCCCTCGGTGGCGCCCGGTTCGGGTGCTTACGGGTGCTGTTTTCGCCCTCGCCGGGCTGATCTTCTTCACCAGTTTCAACACGGCCAAGGGCACCAACATCCGTACCGACGCCTCCCTGCTGAAACTCTCCGACCTCATCCAGGAGCGCAGCCACAAGAACGGCGCCCTCGACGAGTCCAACGCCTCCCTGCGCGACGACGTCGAGGCCCTGGCCCAGCGCGACAACGGCGGCACCAAGGCCGACGACGCCCGGCTCAAGGCCCTGGAGGAGAACGCGGGCACCAAGAAGCTCAGCGGCCCGGCGGTCACCGTCACCCTCGCCGACGCCCCGCCCGACGCAGGCCCGAAACTGCCCGGCTACCCCGAGCCCCAGCCGAACGACCTGGTCATCCACCAGCAGGACCTGCAAGCCGTGGTCAACGCCCTGTGGCAGGGCGGCGCCAAGGGCATCAAGGTCATGGACCAGCGGCTGATCTCCACGAGCGCCGTGCGCTGCGTGGGCAACACGCTGATCCTCCAGGGCCGCGTCTACTCCCCGCCCTACAAGGTGACCGCGGTGGGCGACCCCGACAAGCTCAAGAGCGCCCTCACCGCCTCCCCCGAGATCCAGAACTACATGCTGTACGTCAACGCCTACGGGCTCGGCTGGAAAGTCGACGACGACGCGGCGGTGACTCTTCCCGGCTACTCGGGCACAGTGGATCTCCACTACGCGAAGCCCGTGGAGTAGCCGCCCCTGGGGGAGCCCGTGTCCGTGCGCGTGCTGGTCAGGACGTTCAGCGAACTGTGCATCACCGTCGGCGCCCTCATCGTGCTCTTCGTGGTCTACGTCCTCTACTGGACCGGCGTGCGGGCCGACAGCGCCATGGACGGCCAGCTCGACGAGCTGCGGGACCGCTGGGCGCGGGACTCCGTGGACGACGCCCCGACCACCGATGGCCCGCCCGATGAACCGCTCCCCTACAAGGACGGCAAGGCCTTCGCCGTCATGTACATCCCGCGGTTCGGTTTCACGTGGAACAAGCCCGTGCTCCAGGGCACCGGCACCGACGTGCTCAAGAAGGGCCTCGGCCACTACGCTTCCACCGCCCGGCTCGGGCAGAAGGGCAACTTCGCCGTGGCCGGCCACCGCCGCACCTACGGCGACCCCTTCAAGGACGTCCCTGAGCTGCGGCCGAACGACCCCGTCATCCTCACCGACGGCACGACGTGGTTCACGTACCGCGTCGACAGGAGGCCCTACAGGACGCTCCCCGACGACGTCGGGGTCATCGATCCCGTGCCGCGCGGATCGGGCTTCGACGGCCCGGGCCGCTACCTGACCCTCACGACCTGCGAACCGGAGTGGGGCCACAGCCACCGGCTGATCGTCTGGGCGCGGCTGGACGCCACCCAGCCCGTGGAGGCCGGGAAACCGGCGGCACTGCGCCGCTAGTCTGGTGCCGTACGGCAGGGGAGGACCGGCGCCGTACGCGACGGAAGGGACGGCATGTACGGCTGGATCTGGCGGCATCTGCCGGGAAACGCATGGGTGAGGGCAGTGATTTCACTGGTGCTCGTCTTGGCCGTGGTCTATGTGCTGTTCCAGTACGTCTTCCCGTGGGCCGAGCCGCTGCTGCCCTTCAACGACGTCACCGTGGACGGCCAGTGAGCGCCGCCGGCGGCGACCGCAGCCGCGTCCTGGTCGTCGACAACTACGACAGCTTCGTCTTCAACCTCGTCCAGTATCTGTACCAGCTCGGCGCCGAGTGCGAGGTCCGCCGCAACGACGAGGTCGTGCCGGAGCACGCGCAGGACGGCTTCGACGGCGTCCTGCTCTCGCCCGGCCCCGGCACCCCGGAGCAGGCGGGTGTCTGCGTGGAGATGGTGCGGCACTGCGCCGCCACCGGCGTGCCCGTCTTCGGCGTCTGCCTCGGCATGCAGTCGATGGCCGTGGCATACGGCGGCGTCGTCGGCCGCGCCCCCGAGCTGCTGCACGGCAAGACCTCGCTCGTACGCCACGAGGGCAAGGGCGTCTTCGCGGGCCTGCCGTCGCCGTTCACCGCGACCCGCTACCACTCGCTCGCCGCCGAGCCCGCCACCGTCCCGGCCGAGCTGGAGGTCACGGCCCGCACCGAGGACGGCATCATCATGGGCGTGCGCCACCGGGAACTCCCCGTCGAGGGCGTGCAGTTCCACCCGGAGTCCGTGCTGACCGAGCACGGCCACCTCATGCTGGCCAACTGGCTCGTGGAGTGCGGCGACACCGGCGCCGTCGGACGTTCGAGCGGGCTCGCCCCGGTGGTGGGCAGGGCCACGGCGTGACCGCCCTGCGCCCCGGGCGCGACCCTTCCGGAGCCCCGCACGACGCGAACGCCGCGTACGGGGACGCCGGGGGTGCGCGCGGGGGCGCCGGGAGCGCCGAGAGTGCCGGGGGCGTCGAGAGTGCTGGGGGTGCCGGGGGTGTCGACGGCGCCGGGGACGTCGCGCGGGGCGACGCGGAGCTCGAAGCCGCCGTCGACGACCTCACCGATCCGCTGACGGACCCGCTGCCGGGCCAGCACCCCTCGCCGTGGTTCCGCAGCGGCCCGGCCTCGGAGCCCCAGCCGAAGCCCCGGCCCGAGATCCGGACCGAGTCCCGGCCCGAGCCCCCGTCCGAGCCTCATCAGGGGCAGCGCCCGCGGGTGCCCCGGGCCTCCCGGGAACCGCAGGCCACGCCCGAACCCACGTATGAGCAGCTCTACGGCGCCTACTCCCCGCAGCAGGCGGCCGCTGCCGCCACCCCGCCCTCGCCCAGGTCCGCGACGCCGCCGTACGAACCGATACGCCGGGACGACGAGACGGTCGGTCTGCGCACCGTCGACACGCGCCGGGCGGCGGCCGGGCCGGAGAGCCACGGCCTCACGGAGACCACCCGCCCCCTCAAGCCCGTCCGTTCCACGGAGCCCGTCCGTCCCCCCGAGCCCGTCCGTCCCGCGGAAGGCCGGGCGGCGCGGCGCAAGGCCGCCAAGAAGGGCGGCAGACGCCCCGTACAGGCGAGTCCGGCCCTCGGCGCCCCTCTGTCCCGGGTGGAGGCCCGCCGCGCCGAGCGGGCCCGCAGGCCGTCGGCGGGCACGGTGATCAGCAGGGGGCTCGGCGAGGTCTTCATCACCCTGGGCGTGCTGATGCTGCTCTTCGTCACGTACCAGCTGTGGTGGACGAACATCAGGGCCCAGCAGCAGGCCGACGGCGCCGCGCACGACCTGCAGAGCGAGTGGGCCAAGGGCAAGGGCAAACCGGGCACGTTCGAACCGGGCCAGGGCTTCGCCCTGCTGCACATCCCGAAGCTGGACGTCGTCGTGCCGGTGGCCGAGGGCATCGACAAGCACAAGGTCCTCGACCGCGGCATGGTCGGCCACTACAACGAGGGCGTCACGAAGACGGCGATGCCGGACGCCGATCCGGGCAACTTCGCGGTGGCGGGCCACCGCAACACCCATGGCGAACCGTTCCGCTACATCAACCGTCTCGAACCGGGCGACCCCATCGTCGTCGAGACGCAGGACACGTACTTCGTCTACAAGATGGCGAACATCCTGCCGCAGACGAATCCGAGCAACACGAGTGTGATCGGTCCCGTGCCGCCCGGTTCGGGCTTCACGAAACCCGGCCGCTACATCACACTGACCACTTGCACCCCGGAGTTCACGAGTAAGTACCGGATGATCGTCTGGGGCAAGATGGCCGAGGAACGGCCGCGCAGCAAGGGCAAGCCGAGCGCGCTCGTCAACTAGAAGTGTGAGAACGGGGCAGAACCAGTGGCAGCCACGACCGACGACGACGAGCAGCAGGCCGAGGCGCCCGCAACGGACTCCACGCCCGATCCCACCCCGGATTCCTCGACGGCTTCCGGGACGGATTCCACGACGGGGCCCGCTCCGGATTCCGCGCCGGCCCCCGCGCCGCGGCGTCGGGGCCGTGGGCCCGTCGCCATGGCGGTCAGCGTCTTCGGTGAACTCCTCATCACCGCGGGCCTCGTCCTCGGTCTCTTCGTCGTCTACTCCCTGTGGTGGACCAACGTCATCGCCGACCGCGAGGCGAACAAGCAGGGCGACCGCGTCCGCGACCGCTGGGCGGGCGGGCCGGGGAACATCGACACCAAGGACGGCATCGGCTTCCTCCACGTGCCCGCGATGGGCGGCGGCGAGGTGCTGGTCAAGGAGGGCACCAGCCACAAGGTGCTCAACGACGGCGTCGCGGGCTACTACAAGGACCCGATCAAGTCGGCCCTCCCCGAGGACAAGGAAGGAAACTTCACGCTGGCCGCGCACCGCGACGGGCACGGCGCGAAGTTCCACAAGATCGACAAGATCAAGAAGGGCGACGCGATCATCTACGAGTCGCGTGACAAGTGGTACGTGTACAAGGTGTACGCGACGCTGCCCGAGACCTCGAAGTACAACGTGAAGGTCCTCAAGCCCATCCCGAAGGAATCGGGCGCGAAGAAGCCGGGCCGCTACATCACGCTGACGACGTGCACGCCGGTCTACACCTCCAACTACCGCTACGTCGTCTGGGGCGAGCTGGAGCGGATCGAGAAGGTCGACAACAAGCGCACGCCGCCGGCGGAGCTGCGGTGACCGACCGGCCGAGCCTCGCGTGCGACAGGCCGGTACGACCGACCTAGCGTACGACCGACCTCGCGTACGACAGACCCTCGCGTACGACAGACCCTCGCGTACGACAGACCCTCGCGTACGACAGGCCCCGCGTACGACGGAGCCCCGGTGACCGTTCCATGGTCACCGGGGCTCCGTCGTGCTCACGGGGCTCGGTCAGTCGTCGTCCCAGCCGTGCCCGTCGCGGTTGTCGCGGTGCGACATGCCGCCGATGAAGCCGCCGCCTCCGTCGTCTCCACCGCCGCCGTTGTCGCCGTTGTCGCCGCCGCTGCCGCCCGCGGTGGTCAGGTTGACCGCGGTGCCCGGCTCGACCTTCTCGCCCGCGTTGGGCTGCGGCAGGACCACGATGGCGTCGTCATCCTGCGGCCCGGTGATGTTGCCGACGGTCAGACCGGCGTCCTCGATGGCCTTCCGGGCGTCCTTGAGCTTCTGCCCGGCGAGGGAGGGGACAGTGGTCTCCTCCGGCTTCTTCGCGACCTGGACGGTCACGGTGGAGTCGGGGTCGACGGACGTGCCGGCCGCGGGCGTGGTCTGGATGACCTTGCCCTCCTCGACGTCGCCGCTGGCCACGTCCTGGCGGCTGGCCACCAGGTCGTTCGCCTCGATCTGCTGCTTGGCCTCTTCCCACGTCTTGCCGTTGACACTGGGAACGACGGACTGCTGCTTCTTCTTGGCGATCTCCAGGGTGATCGTGCTGCCCTTCTGCACCTCGGAGCCGGACGCCGGGTCCTGGTCGAGGACCTGGTTCGGCGTGACAGTGGACTCCACGGGCTTGGGCTTGACGACGAGCTGGTACTTGTCGGCCTCCAGCTTCTCCGTGGCCTCCTCGATGTCCAGGCCGATCACGTTCGGCACCGCCACCTTGGGCGCACCGGTCGACACCGTCACCGTGACGGTGTCGCCCTTCTCGACCTTCGCGTCCGCTCCCGGGTCCTGCTCGCAGATCTCGCCCTTCGGGTACTTCTCGCAGGGCTCGCGCTTGCCGACCTCGATCTCCAGACCGACGTTGTTCGCCGACTCCCGGGCTTCCTTCACCGTCTCACCGACGAAGTTGGGGGCCTCCAGCGAATCGTCACCCCCGCCGTTCCCCGTGAACGCCCACTTGCCGATCAGGATCGCGCCGACCAGGACGAGGATGCCCGCGATGATCAGCAGCCACGTCGACATGTTGGATTTCTTCTGGCGGCGGCCACGGCCGTTCTCGTCGTAGCCGTAACCTCCGTCGTCCGGGTTGACCGGCGGCAGCATGGACGTCGGGGCGCCGCCGCCCTGCGGGCGCAGCATCGCCGTCTGCTGGTCGGCCCCATAGCCGTCGGCCCCGCCGTAGCCGACCGCGCCCATGGCGGCGGTGGCCGCGACCGGCTGGCCGTCGAGGCAGGCCTCGATGTCGGCGCGCATCTCGTCGGCCGACTGGTAGCGGTAGTCGGGGTCCTTGGTGAGGGCCTTCAGCACGATGGCGTCCATCTCCGGAGTGATCTCTCCGTCGAAGACGCTGGGAGCCTGGGGCTCCTCACGCACGTGCTGGTAGGCGACCGCGACCGGGGAGTCCCCGACGAACGGCGGCCGGACGGTGAGCAGTTCGTAGAGCAGGCAGCCCGTGGAGTAGAGGTCGGAGCGGGCGTCGACCTGCTCGCCCTTGGCCTGCTCGGGCGAGAGGTACTGCGCCGTGCCGATGACCGCCGCCGTCTGCGTCATGGTCATGCCGGACTCGCCCATGGCGCGGGCGATGCCGAAGTCCATGACCTTGACCTGGCCGTTGCGCGTCAGCATGACGTTCGCCGGCTTGATGTCACGGTGGACGATGCCGCTGCGGTGGGAGTACTCCAGGGCCTGGAGGATGCCGATCGTCATCTCCATGGCCCGCTCGGGCAGCAGCTTGCGACCGGAGTGCAGCAGCTCACGCAGGGTCGAGCCGTCGACGTACTCCATCACGATGTACGGGATGGAGACCCCGTCCACGTAGTCCTCGCCGGTGTCGTAGACCGCGACGATGGCCGGGTGGTTGAGTGAGGCGGCAGACTGGGCCTCACGGCGGAACCGGGCCTGGAACGACGGGTCGCGGGCGAGGTCGACTCGCAGCGTCTTCACCGCCACGGTGCGACCGAGGCGGGTGTCGTGCGCGAGGTAGACCTCCGCCATCCCACCACGGCCGAGCACCTGGCCCAGCTCGTACCGGCCGCCGAGGCGACGCGGCTCTTCCATAGCTAATCCAGCCCTCTCCGTCGGTCCCGACCGCACCGTTGTGTGGTCCGGCGGTGTGCTGTCCGGGCATACGGTACCCGGCTCGACTTACGTGACCCGGACACCACCGTCAGCCGATACCGGACCGGTACCGCAACGTGCACCGATGGGGAGTCGCCGTGACAGGGGTCACTTCTTGCTGTTGATGACTGCCTTCATCACGTCTCTGGCGATGGGCGCGGCGAGGCCACCACCGGAGATGTCGTCACGGCTGGCCTTGCTGTCCTCGACCACTACGGCGACGGCGACCGGCGAACCGGAATCCGTCTTGGCGTACGAGATGAACCAGGCGTAGGGGTTCTTGCTGTTGGCGACGCCGTGCTGCGCCGTACCGGTCTTGCCTCCGACAGTGACGCCGGGGATCTTGGCGTTGGTTCCCGTGCCCTCTTCGACGACCGTCTCCATCATCTCCTGGAGCTTCTGGGCGTTCTCCTTCGACAGCGGCTCGCTCATCTCCTTGGGCGAGTGCTTCTCGACGGTGTCCAGGTTCCGAGCCTGCAGCTCGTCGACCATGTACGGCTCCATGAGCGTGCCGTCGTTGGCGATCGCGGAGGCGACCATGGCCATCTGCAGCGGCGTCGCGGCCGTCTCGAACTGGCCGATGGAGGACAGCGCCGTCTGCGGCTTGTCCATGTCCTCGGGGAAGTTCGACGCGTTGGAGCGGACCGGCACGAACTGCTCGGAGTTGAACCCGAACTTCTTCGCCGTCTCCAGCATCTTGTCCTTGCCGAGATCGGAACCGATCTTGCCGAAGACGGTGTTGCAGGACACCCGCAGCGCCTCACGCAGCGAGGCGTTCTTGCAGGGGATGTCGCCCTCGTTCTTCAGCGGGGTCGTGGTGTTCGGCATCGTCCAGGGCAGCGGCGAGTCCGTCTTGCCGTCGATGTCGTCGTACAGACCGTTCTCCAGGGCGGCCGCCGCCGTTACCACCTTGAAGGTGGAGCCGGGCGGGTAGGTCTCGCGCAGCGCGCGGTTGACCAGCGGCTTGTCCTTGTCCTTGTCGAGGTCGAGGAACTTCTGCGCCTCGTCATTGGTGTTGCCGGCGAAGTCCCCCGGGTCGTACGAGGGCGTGGAGGCCAGCGCCAGGATCGCGCCCGTGGACGGGTCGATCGCGGCGACGGCACCCTTGCCGCGGCCCTTCAGACCCTCGTACGCGGCCTTCTGCGCGGCGCCGTTGAGAGTGGTGACGACATTGCCGCCCTCCTTCTTCTCGCCGGTCAGCATGTCGAGGGTGCGACGGAAGAACAGCCGGTCGTCGTTGCCGGTGAGGATGCCGTCGTCGATGTACTCCAGCTGGTTGGCGCCGATGCGCTGCGAGGAGTACCCGGTGACGGGGGCCCACATGGGCCCGTTCTTCCAGGTGCGCTTGTACTTCAGGTCGCTGCCCGGGGTGGCCTTGGAGCCGGTGATGGGCTTGCCGTCGACGATGATGTCGCCGCGCGGCTGGGAGTAGCGCTCGATGGTGACGCGGCGGTTCTTCTCGTGCTTGGCCAGGCTGTCGGCCTGGACGTACTGGAGCCAGTTGTCCCGGGCGAGCAGGGCGAAGACGAGCAGCCCGCAGAAGATCGCGATCCGGCGCAGGGGCTTGTTCACGGTCGGACCACCTGGGTCATCTCAGCATCGGGGTTCGGGGCGGGGGACGGGGCGGGACGGCGCGCGGTGTCGCTGATCCGGATCAGGATGCCGATCAGGGCCCAGTTGGCGATCACGGAGGAACCGCCGTACGCCAGGAAGGGCATGGTCATACCGGTCAGCGGGATGAGGCCCATGACGCCGCCGGAGACGACGAAGACCTGGATGGCGAAGGCTCCGGAGAGGCCGATCGCGAGAAGCTTGCCGAACGGGTCGCGGGCGGCGAGCGCCGTGCGGACACCGCGCTCGACGATCAGCCCGTAGATCAGCAGGATCGCCATGACGCCGGCCAGACCCATCTCCTCGCCGAAGGTGGCGAGGATGAAGTCGGAGTTGGCGGCGAAGCCGATGAGGTCGGAGTTGCCCTGGCCGAGGCCGGTGCCGAGGACACCGCCGGAGCCGAAGGCCATGAGGGACTGGGCGATCTGGTCCGTCTGCTGGAGGGTCGCGTCGGAGAACGGGTTCAGCCAGGCGTCCACGCGCTGCTGTACGTGGGGCTCGAACGAGGCCACGCCGACGGCGCCGACGGCGGACATCAGCAGACCGAAGACGATCCAGCTCGTGCGCTCCGTGGCGACGTACAGCATCACGACGAACATGCCGAAGAACAGCAGCGACGTACCGAGGTCGGTCTCGAACACCAGGATGAGGATCGAGGTCGCCCAGACGACGATGATCGGGCCGAGGTCGCGGCCGCGTGGCAGGTACAGGCCCATGAAACGGCGGCTGGCGAGAGCGAGCGCGTCGCGTTTCACCATCAGGTATCCGGCGAAGAAGATCGCGATGACGATCTTCGCGAACTCACCGGGCTGGATGGTGAACCCGCCGACCCGGATCCAGATCTTCGCGCCGAAGATGTTCTCGCCGAGGCCCGGCACGAGCGGCAGCAGCAGCAGGACGATCGCGCCGACCATGGAGATGTACGTGTAGCGCTGAAGGACGCGGTGGTCCTTCAGGAAGATCAGCACGCCCACGAACAGCGCGATGCCGATCGCCGAGTACATGAGCTGGTTCGGCGCGGATGGGCTGAAGGCGCCGAACTGTGCTTCTGCGCGGGCCTGCAGCTTCTCCGACTGGTCGAGCCGCCAGATCACCACGAGGCCGAGACCGTTGAGCACGGTGGCCAACGGCAGCAGCAACGGGTCCGCATACGCGGCGAACTTGCGTACGACGATGTGGCCGACGCCTGCGAGCAGGCCGAGCCCCATCCCGTACCCGAGCATGCCGGTGGGTACCTCACCGGTGAGGGCGAGACCCACGTTCATGTAGGCGAACAGCGGGATGACGACCGCGAACGCGAGCAGCGCGAGCTCGGTGTTGCGCCGACTCGGCGCTCCGATCGCGCCGATCGTCGACGTGTGTGTAGTACTGCTCATGGCGTGCAGAGGCCCCCAACGGCTGCTTACTGCTTACCGCACAGCGGGACCAGCTTCTGCTCATCCTCGGAGAGGCTGGGGCCGGGTGTGGGAGTCGGTGCGGTCTTGGACTTGTTCTTGTCGGTCGTGCTGTTCTTGCCGTCCTCGGTGGTGCCGGACGGGTCGGTCGGGTCCGGGGTCGGCGCCGTGCGCAGCCCGGTCGAGCCGCCCGCCTCTCCCTCGCCGGTCTTGGCGTTGTTCTCGCGCTCGACCTCGCGGCGCTCGGCGTCCTTCTTGCACGCGGACGCCTGCAGGCCCAGCTCGTCGATCTTGCCCTGGGCCTCGCCCCGGTCGCCCCCGGGGATGGTGGCCTCGACCTGCTTGCGCTGGTAGGGCGGCAGGTACTTGAGTTCGATCTCGGGGTGGTCCTTCTCGACCTTCGACAGACTGACCCAGGCCAGGTCCTGGTCGATGCCCCGGTAGAGCGCGATGTGCTCGCCCTTCGTCCCCACGTAGTACTGCGTCTGCGTCCAGCGATAGCCGCCGTAGAGACCACCGCCGATGACGGCGAGGGCGAGCACCACATAGAACGATCTCTTGAGCCACTTGCGGCCGCCGCGCGGCTTCTCGAAGTCGTCGTCGTCATACGGGCCGAAGCTGCCCTCGGGCACATAGCCCACGGAGTCGCCGCTGCCGGGAGGCCCGAAGCCGCCCCCGCCGGAAGGCTGCGGCGGCACCGGGCGGCCGAGCCCCGACGCACGGCCGGCGGGCGTCTGCATGGCGCCGTCGTCCTGCGACTGGAGCTGGTTCTCGGCGACCGCGCCGACCACCACCGGGGTGTCGGAGAGCTGGCCCGCGAGGGTGTCGCCGCTGTCGATGTCCAGGACGTCGGCGACGATCACCGTGATGTTGTCGGGGCCGCCACCGCGCAGCGCGAGCTGGATCAGCTCCTGCACGGTCTCCTGCGGGCCCTGGTAGGACGCGAGGGTGTCTTCCATGGTCTGGTGCGAGACGACCCCGGAGAGGCCGTCCGAACAGATCAAATAGCGGTCACCGGCGCGGACTTCGCGGATCGACAGATCGGGCTCGACGTGATCACCACTGCCCAGCGCGCGCATCAGCAGGGAGCGCTGCGGATGGGTCGTGGCCTCTTCCTCGGTGATGCGGCCCTCGTCGACGAGCCGCTGCACCCAGGTGTGGTCCTGGGTGATCTGCGTGAGCACCCCGTCCCGCAGCAGGTACGCCCGCGAGTCACCGACGTGTACGAGGCCCAGGCGCTGCCCCGTCCACAGGAGGGCGGTCAGGGTCGTCCCCATGCCCTCCAGCTGGGGGTCCTCCTCGACCATCAGCCGCAGCTGGTCGTTGGCCCGCTGCACCGCGGTGCCGAGGGACGTCAGGATGTCCGAGCCCGGCACGTCGTCGTCGAGCGTGACGAGCGTCGAGATGACCTCGGAGCTCGCCACCTCACCCGCGGCCTGGCCCCCCATGCCGTCGGCGATGGCGAGGAGGCGCGGACCGGCGTAACCGGAGTCCTCGTTCCCCTCCCGGATCATGCCTTTGTGCGATCCGGCGGCGAAGCGCAAAGACAGACTCATGCGCACCTCGCCCGTCGGCTCCGGGTACATCCGCACGGTGCCCACCCTCCGGTCGGGAGCGCGCCGGCGTCCAGTGCCTGGACAGCCGCTTCGGCTCGCTCGCTCCGCTCGCTCATTGTCGTACTACTTCCGCAGCTCGATGACGGTCTTGCCGATGCGGATCGGCGCGCCCAGCGGAACGGGCGTCGGGGTGGTGAGTCGGGTCCGGTCCAGATACGTGCCGTTGGTGGACCCGAGATCCTCGACGATCCACTGGCCGTCACGGTCCGGGTAGATCCTGGCATGCCTGCTGGAGGCGTAGTCGTCGTCCAGCACGATCGTGGAATCGTGCGCACGGCCCAGCGTGATGGTCTGGCCCTGCAGTGCGACCGTCGTCCCGGCGAGGATGCCCTCGGAGACGACGAGCTTGCTGGGGGCGCCGCGGCGCTGACGTCCGCCACCGCCCTGCTGCTGGCGCTGCGGCGGTGGTGCCGCCTGCTGTTGTTGGCGGGCGGCCTGCTGCGGCCGCTCGCGGCGCGAACCGCGCTGCGTGACGCGCGTTCCGAACAGGTCGCTGCGGATGACCTGGACGGCCACGATCACGAACAGCCACAGAACGGCCAGGAAACCTAGCCGCATGACCGTCAGGGTCAGCTCTGACATTGCCCCCGCTTCACCCTTCGGCTTGCCGGTAAACGATGGTGGTTTGGCCCACGACGATCCGCGAGCCGTCGCGGAGCGTAGCGCGGGTGGTGTGCTGCCCGTCTACCACGATGCCGTTGGTAGACCCGAGATCCTGGATCGTCGAGGGCGTTCCGGTCCGGATCTCACAGTGCCGGCGCGATACGCCGGGGTCGTCGATCCGCACATCGGCGTCGGTGCTGCGTCCCAGCACCAGCGTCGGGCGGGAGATCTGATGGCGATTGCCGTTGATCTCGATCCAGCGCCGCACCTGGGCGCCCGGGAGTGGTCCGGCTCCGGGGCCCGCGGGCCTGCTCGGAACCGGGGGCTGGCCGCCGGGGCGGCCCCCGCCGGGCGGCGGCGCCGCCGGCATCGGAGGAGCACCGGCGCCGGGAGAACCAGGAGCGCCGGAGGCCGGCTGCGGATAGCCATAACCGCCGCCCGCGCCACCGCCGGCACCGCGACCGGGGGCCGCGGGGCCGCCGGGCACCGGGCCCGCGGGGCTCTCGGGACCCTGGGAGGTGCTGGAGGCGAGCGTCCGGCTCCGCACGCGGTACAGACCGGTGTCGAGGTCCTCGGCCTTCTCCAGGTGGACCTTGATGGGGCCCATGAAGCTGTAGCGCTGCTGCTTGGCGTAGTCGCGCACCATGCCGGAGAGCTCGTCGCCGAGCTGCCCGGAGTAGGGGCTGAGACGCTCGAAGTCGGGTGCGCTGAGCTCCACGATGAAATCATTCGGGACGACGGTCCGCTCGCGGTTCCAGATCGTGGCGTTGTTGTCGCACTCCCGCTGGAGGGCGCCGGCGATCTCGACAGGCTGGACCTCGGACTTGAACACCTTGGCGAAGGTGCCGTTGACCAGACCTTCAAGTCGCTGTTCGAACTTCTTCAGGACTCCCATGGGGCACCTCCTCCGTCGTAGTCATCCTGGTACTGCTTACTGATCGTATCCACGCGCCGGGAAATCGGCTGGTTCCCCCTGTCCGCACGGTCGGCGAGTGTCGCCTCTCACAAGAACTCCCAGCACCTGCCCGGAAGATCCTCCCAGGACCCTGACGAAACCCTGATCTTCGGCCCCGGAACCCTTCCGGGCAGCTGCTCGGTACGCCTGCTCGAGCTTTCTCTTACCCGGGATCGTAGAGGGGGCTCAGAGTCAGTGTCCCGCACCTGGCCGCGGAGCAGGTCCCGCGCCCTTCCGCGGGCCTCCGCTTGCGGGTTTCCGGAGGGCTTGGGGGCGGGGAGCGGAGTGGGGAGGGCGGGGGCGGTGCGTGTGTAGATGAGGGGCGGGAGCGGGAAGGCCCAGGGGGGGCAGGGGGCAGGCAGAGGGAGAGGGTGCTGCTGTGGCTGTGGCTGTGGCTGTGGCTGTGGCTGGGGCGTGGTCGTGGTCGTGGTCGGGCGGGCGGATCTCACGCTGATCTTTCGGCGGGCGTGGCGAGGACGGCGCGTGCCGCCGGGCGTGGTGCGAGCCGGATCTCCGCTGCGTGCCGGCCTGATCCTTGCCGCGGGTGCCCGCCCGGAACGGATGTGAATCCACCCGGATCAGCGTGCTAATCTTCTGGATGTCGGCAGGCGCTCGCAGCAAACGGCGAGAGACCCAAAGACAGCACCCATGCGCGGGTGGCGGAATAGGCAGACGCGCTGGATTCAGGTTCCAGTGCCCGAAAGGGCGTGGGGGTTCAACTCCCCCCTCGCGCACCATGAGGAAGCGGCCCTCCTCCGGATGAAGATCCGGAAGGGGGCCGCTTCTTTTTGTGCCCGCAGGTGGCATTCGACTGCCTTCCGCGCTGCCCCCTCTACGGTGCCGTGATGTATGTCACCCGAGTTATCCACAGGCTCTGACGGCCTTCCGCGCTCGGCGGTACCTTCGAGCCAGGTCGACGGACGATCGGCGGGGGCGGTTGGCATGGCGAAGCAGGGCGGGTCCGAGGGCAGGGCCGAGACGACGAGTAGGGGCGAGTCGGGCAGGCCGGAGTCGGGCCCCGAGGTGGGCGGGCCCGAGTCGGACCCCGGGTCGGGCAGGCCCGGGGCGAGCGGGAGCGCGGCGGTTGCGAACGCTCCGGGGAAGGCGATCCCTGGTCAGCGGGGTCAGCGGGGTCAGCGGGGCCGGCGGGTGGGGCGGTTGCCGAGCGTGCCGGGGTTCGCGGAGTGGCCCGTGCGGTCGGCGCCCGGAGCCCGGTCGCCCAAGGGCGAGGGCAAGGCGATACGAGGCCGGGTGCCTCGCGGCGCGCACGCGGAGTTCACCGTGCGCGACGGGCGGCCCGACCCGGTGACCGCCGTGCGGAAGACGAACCACGGCAGGCTTCCGGAGCTCACGCCGATCAGGACGGGCAGGATGGCGGCTTCTCCGTTCGCCTTCCTGCGCGGCTCGGCCGGACTCATGGCGTACGACCTGGCGGCCGGGCCGGTCACCGGCATAGGCGCGCAGATTTGCGGCGACGCTCACGCCGGGAACTTCGGGCTCTACGGAGACGCGCGCGGCGGCCTCATCATCGACCTGAACGACTTCGACGAGACGGCCCACGGCCCCTGGGAATGGGACGTCAAGCGCCTCGCCGCCTCCCTGGTGCTGGCGGGCCGGGAGGCCGGGGTGAGCGACGACGTCTGCGAGGCAGCCGCACGGGACGCCGTCGGCGCCTACCGCCGCACCATGCGCCTGCTGGCCAAGCTGCCGGCCCTGGACGCGTGGAACGCCATCGCCGACGAGGAGTTGGTCTCGCACACCGACGCTCGCGACCTCCTCGGCACCCTGGAGAAGGTCGCCGAGAAGGCCCGGCAGAACACGAGCGCCCGCTTCGCCGCCAAAGCGACCGAGCGGGTCGACGGCGCCGACGGCTCCGAGGGGCGGCGTTTCCTCGACGCCCCGCCGGTGCTGCGGCGCATACCGGACGCGGAGGCCGCCGCCGTGGCGGGCTCGCTGGGGGAGTATCTGCGCACGCTGACGGAGGACCGGCTTCCGCTGCTCGCGCGGTACGCGATACAGGACGTGGCGTTCCGCGTCGTGGGCACCGGCAGCGTCGGCCTGCGGTCCTATGTGGTGCTGCTGCTCGACCACCGGGGCGAGCCGCTGGTGCTCCAGGTCAAGGAGGCGAGGAGTTCCGCGCTGGCCCCGCATCTGCCCGAGGCCGGCTTCAAGGTGCCCGAGGTGGCACACGAGGGGCATCGCGTGGTGCTCGGCCAGAAGCGGATGCAGGTCGTCAGTGACTTCTTGCTCGGCTGGACGACGGTGGACGGACTGCCTTACCAGGTGCGGCAGTTCAGGAACCGCAAGGGCAGCGTGGATCCGGTGGCCCTGTCCGCCGACCAACTGGACGACTACGGCCGCATGACAGGCGCCCTGCTGGCCCGCGCGCACGCGCACAGCGCGGACCCCCGGCTCATCGCCGGCTACTGCGGCAAGAACGACGAGCTCGACGAGGCGATGACCCGCTTCGCGAAGGCCTACGCGGACCGCACGGAGCAGGACCACACGCTGCTCGTGCGGGCGATCAAGGAGGGGCGGGTGGCGGCCGAGACGGGGGTCTGAGGGTGTGAGGGGCCGGGTCGCCGCGTGGCCTAGGCTGGACGGGTGACGACGCCGGAAGCCGAGCCCACGCAGCCCGAGACGCCCGAGACCCCCGCTGGGGGCGCGCGGCAGCTGGGTGCCGACGGGCGGCTCAAGGACCAGCTCAAGGAACGGCTCAGGGCACGGTCCCAGGAGCGCGGGGAGCAGACCGGTGAGACTGCGCAGGAGCCGGTCGAGCGGCCCGAGGCGCGGCTTGAGCGGGCTGTGCACGCCGCTGAGCAGGCGTTGATCGAGTATGAGATCGCGTTGGAGACCTTCCGGGTGGAGGTCGAGAACTTCTCTCGTCTGCACCACCAGAAGCTCGGCCCGATGTACGCCCGTCTCGACGAGCTGGACGCACGGATCGCCGAGGCGACCGCCGAGCGCACCGGCGATCCCGAGGACGTGCGCAAGGCGGAGGAGGCCCGGGCGCGGGTGATGCCCATGCCGGGCGTCGAGGAGCTCTTCCACGGCTGGATGGACAGCGAGGGGCTCTACCCCGAGGCCGCCGCGATGCTCACCGACCAGTCAGTGCGGCCGCCGCAGCGCGTGCGCCCCGGCGAGGAGGCCCGCAAGCTCTACCGCGAGCTGGCCCGCAAGGCGCATCCCGACCTGGCGCAGGAGGAGAGCGAGCGGCAGCGGCGCGAGGAGTTCATCACCCGGGTCAACGCCGCGTACGCCCGAGGTGACGAGGCGTTGCTGCGGGAGCTGTCCGAGGAATGGGCGGCGGGGCCCGTTCCGGAGGAGCTGCGGCTCACGCGCAGCGAGGAGCTGTACGCGCGCCTCGAATGGCTCGCCCAGCGCAAGGAACTGCTCACGGTGCTCGCCAAGGAGCTGGAGGAGAGCGCGATCGGCGGGATGTTGCGGCTGGCTCCGGACGACCCGGACGCGCTGCTCGACGAGATCGCCGAACAGCTGCTCGCCCAGGTCGCCGAGCGCGAGGCCGAGCTGGAGCGGCTGACCGCGTAGCGCGTGGTGCCCGTGTGGGCCCCCTGTGCCCCTGTGCTCCCGTGTGTGCGTTCGGCCAGCGCTGTCCGATGCCCGGCGTCGGTCGGGTAGCGTCGGGGCATGGCTTTCGGATCACATGTGCCCACGGTCGGTGTCGACGACCTCGCGAGCGGCGACTTTCTGCTGGACGTCCGTGAGGACGACGAATGGCGTGCGGGCCACGCCGAGGGCGCGCTGCACATTCCGATGAGCGAGTTCGTGTCCCGTTACGGCGAGCTGACGGAGGCCGCGCCGCAGGATGGCCGGGTCAACGTGATCTGCCGTTCCGGTGGCCGCTCCGCCCAGGTCACGATGTACCTCGCGCAGCAGGGCATCGACGCCGCGAACGTCGCGGGCGGCATGGAGGCCTGGGCCGCCGCGGGCCGTCCGGTCGTCGACGCAAAGGGCGAGCCGGGCGCGGTCATCTGATTCGGCACCGTCCTCCGGGCACGCCCTGTCCGGCTCCCCCGCCCTCAGCTGAGTGCGTGGGCGGCGAGCAGGTCGCCCAGGGCCTCCTCGTGGGCCGCTGCGGGGCCGAGGGACAGCTCCAGCTGTTTGGCCCAGGCGTGGTAGCGGTGCAGGGGGTAGTCGGTGTCGGCGCCGAAGCCTCCGTGCAGGTGCTGCGCCGTCTGCACGACCCTTCGTACGCCCTCCGAGGCCCAGATCTTGGCGACCGCCACGTCCCCGGCGGTGGGCAGGGCGCTGTCCGCCGCTGTGCTGATGCGCCAGGCGGCCTGCCAGAGGGTGGCTTCCATGGCGCGTAGGTCGATGTAGCGGTCGGCGGTCTGTACCGCTACGGCCTGGAACGTGGCGATGGGGTGGCCGAACTGTTCGCGCTTGCTGGTGTAGGCGCTGGTCATGCCGAGCACGCCTTCGCCGAGGCCCAGGGCGAGCGCGCAGGTGCCGGTGGCGAGGAGGTCGCGGAGCCGGTCCCAGGCGCCTTGCGCCTCGATGACGTCGTCCGGGGTGAGGCGCACCGCCTCCAGACGGAGCTCAGCGAGGCGCTCGCCGCTGGTGGAGATCTGTTCGCCGAGGGTGAGGCCCTCGGTCCCGCGGGGGGCGACGGCGATGACGGTGCGGCCGTCGGGTGTGTGGGCCGGGACGAGGACGAGGTCTGCGTTGTGCGCCCAGGGGACGCCTGTCTGCACTCCGTCCAGGATCCAGTCGTCGCCGTCGCGCTGTGCGGTGACGGCGAGTTCGGCCGGATCGTGGCCGGTCCTGCCGTTGGCCGCGACGGTCAGGACGGTTTCTCCGCGGGCCGCCCGCGGCAGTGTCCGCTGCCGCAGTTCGGCGCCGCCGTGTGTCTGTATGGCCGCCGCGGCGGCGCTGCTCTCCAGGAGCGGAAGCCGTGCCAGTACCTTCGCCGACTCGCGCAGAACCAGGCACAGAGCGATGGCGTCGAGGCCCACGCCGCCGTGCTCCGAGCCGATGAGCAGGCCGAGCAGGTCGGCGTCGGCGAGTTTGGACCACAGGGCGCGGTCGAAGTCCTCGGCGACGGCGCCGGGGGTGAGTGCCGGGCTGGGCACCCCGTCCGGCGCGACGTCGGCGAAGATCGCTTCGGCCGCTTCGACCACGGCCTGCTGTTCCTCGGTGAAGGTGAAGTCCACAGCCTGTCCTCCGGTACGCCGACCGTTGCCCGGCGGGTCATCCGACGCGTCATCTGACGGCCCGTCAAGATAGAACAGGTTCTAGGAGAAGGGAACAAGAAGGGAACAGGGGAGAGAGCGGGAAAGCGAACGGAAACCGGCGCCGCCGCCGGACGTTCAGCGGTCGAAGTCCAGCTCCACGGTGTCCGTGGTCGGTCGGGACTGGCAGGCCAGGACATACCCCGCCTCCGTCTCCTCCGGTTCCAGCGCGTAGTTGTGGTCCATCCTGACCTCGCCCGAGACCCGGAAGGCGCGACAGGTTCCACAGACTCCGCCCTTGCAGGCGTAGGGCGCGTCGGCGCGGTTGCGCAGCACCGTCTCCAGCAGGGTCTCGCTGCCCTGGACGGGCCAGGTGCCCGAGCGTCCGTCGAGGGTCACGGTCACCGTGCTGTGCGCGGGTGCGGGCACCGACGACGTGGCGGGGGGCGTGGTGTCCACAGCGCCGTCCACGTGGAATATCTCCTCGTGGATGCGCCGACGGGCCACACCGAGGTCACGCAGGGCACGCTCCGCGCCCTGCACCAGGCCGAACGGCCCGCACAGGAACCAGCCGTCGACCTCTGCCACGGGCAGCAGCGCCGGCAGCAGCCGTGCGAGGCGCTGCTCGTCGAGCCGGCCGGAATCGAGGCCCGCCTGCTGTTCCTCCCGGGAGAGCACGGTCACCAGCTGGAACCGTCCCGGCCAGCGGTCCTTGAGGTCGGCCACCTCTTCCAGGAACATCGTCGACGCGGTGGTGCGGTCGCTGCGTAGGAGGCAGAACTGGGCCTGCGGCTCGCGCTCCAGGAGCGTCGTGACGATGGAGAGCACCGGTGTGATGCCGCTGCCGCCGACGATCGCCGCGTACCGGCCGGGTGCCGGGTCGAGGGTGAAGCGGCCCGCGGGGGTCATCACCTCCAGCTCGTCGCCGACGCAGAGCTCCTTGAAGGCGTACGTGGAGAAGGCGCCGTCCTCGACGAGCCGCACCCCCACCCTGAGCGTCTCGGGGCCGCCGGGGGCGTCGGCGTGGGGCGCGGGGGAGCAGATCGAGTACGTGCGCCGGATCTCGGCGCCGTCGGCGAAGCGGCGCAGCGCGAGGTGCTGGCCGGGGGTGAAGCGGAACTCCTCGCGCAGCGGCGGCGGTACGTCGAAGGTCAGCGTCACGGAGTCGTCGGTGAGCCGGTCGACGGCCGCTACCCGCAGCGGGTGGAAGCGGGCCATCACAGCTCCTTGAAGTGGTCGAAGGGTTCGCGGCAGGACGCGCAGCGGCGCAGCGCCTTGCAGGCGGTGGAGGAGAAGCGGCTGAGCAGCTCGGTGTCGGTGGAGCCGCAGTGCGGGCAGCGGATCGACAGACTGAGCGGCACGGGTCCGTCCACCGCGTGGGCGCGAGGGGGCGCTATGCCGAACTCGGTGAGTTTGCGGCGGCCTTCGGCGCTGATGTCGTCCGTCGACCAGGCGGGGGAGAGCACGGTGCGCACGGAGACCTCGGCCACGCCGTGTTCGTGCAGCACCTGCTCGATGTCGGCGGTCATGGCTTCTATGGCCGGGCAACCGGTGTACGTGGGGGTCAGTTCGACGTCGACCTTGCCGGGCGCGAGGACGCGTACTCCGCGGACCACGCCGAGGTCGGCGAGGGACAGCACGGGCAGCTCCGGGTCCGGTACTGATCCGGCGAGGGCCAGGAGTTCCGTCTCCAGGGCGGTGGGCGCGGTCGTCACCATGACGCCCCCGGGTGGCTGCGGTGCAGATGCTGCATCTCGGCGAGCATCCGCCCGAACGGTTCGGTGTGCAGGCCCTGGCGTCCGGCGCCGGCCGTCCATGCTCCGCTCTGCGGTCCGGAGGGCACGGTGAGCGTGGCGCGCTCGATGACCGCCGTCACCGAGGCCGTCCAGCTCTCCCGGAGCGCCGTACGGTCGATGTCCAGGCCGACCACGGGCTGGAACATCTCCCCCGTGAAGCGCCACAGGGCGTCGAGGCCGCGCTGTATCCGTGCGTGACTCTCGGCGGTGCCGTCGCCGAGGCGCAGGGTCCACTGCTCGGCGTGGTCCTGGTGGTAGGCGACCTCCTTGACGGCCTTCGCGGCCAGGGGGGCCAGCTCGCCGTCCGCGGCTGCCAACTGCCCGTACAGCAGGGTCTGGTAGGTGGAGAAGTAGAGCTGGCGGGCGATGGTGTGGGCGAAGTCGCCGTTCGGCTGCTCGACGAGCTGGAGGTTGCGGAAGGCGCGCTCCTCGCGGAGGTAGGCCAGTTCGTCCTCGTCGCCGACCGAGGAGAGCAGGACACGGGCCTGGCCCAGGAGGTCCAGGGCGATGTTCGCCAGGGCGACCTCTTCTTCGAGGACGGGGGCGTGCCCCGCCCACTCCCCCAGGCGGTGGGAGAGCACCAGGGCGTCGTCGCCGAGGGCGAGGGCGGCCTCGGTCCGGCTGTCCGGCGGAGTCGATGTGGTGGTCACAGGTGCTTCACTCCCTCCGGGATGTCGTAGAACGTCGGGTGGCGGTAGGGCTTGTCGCCCGCCGGCTCGAAGAAGGAGTCCTTCTCGTCGGGCGAGGAGGCGGTGATCGCGGCGGCCGGCACGACCCACAGCGAGACGCCTTCGCTCCTGCGTGTGTACAGGTCCCGCGCGTTGCGGAGGGCCATCTCGGCGTCCGGCGCGTGCAGGCTGCCCGCGTGGGTGTGGGAGAGCCCGCGGCGGGAGCGGACGAAGATCTCCCACAGCGGCCATTCGGTCGAGCTGCTCATGCTGTCGCCTCTCCGTGTGCGGTGGCCGCGGTGTCAGCTCGCGGGGCGCCGGCTTGCTTGGTGGCGTACGCCGCCGCGGCCTCCCTGACCCAGGCGCCCTCTTCGTGGGCCCGCCTGCGCTGGGTGATGCGCTGGTCGTTGCAGGGGCCGTTGCCCTTGAGGACGTCCCAGAACTCGGTCCAGTCGATGGGGCCGAAGTCGTGGTGGCCCCGCGCTTCGTTCCACTTCAGGTCCGGGTCGGGGAGGGTCAGGCCGAGCGACTCGGCCTGGGGGACGCAGATGTCCACGAAGCGCTGGCGCAACTCGTCGTTCGAATGGCGCTTGATCTTCCACGTCATCGACTGCTCGGAGTGCGACGACTCCTCGTCGGGCGGGCCGAACATCATCAGCGAGGGCCACCACCAGCGGTTCACCGCGTCCTGCGCCATCTCGTGCTGGGCCTGGGTGCCCCGGCTGAGGGCGAGCAGCGATTCGTAGCCCTGGCGCTGGTGGAAGGACTCCTCCTTGCAGACGCGGATCATCGCGCGTGCGTAGGGGCCGTACGAGCAGCGGCACAGGGGGACCTGGTTGGTGATCGCGGCGCCGTCCACGAGCCAGCCGATCGCGCCCACGTCCGCCCAGGTCAGCGTCGGGTAGTTGAAGATCGAGGAGTACTTCTGGCGGCCCGAGTGCAGTTTGTCGAGCAGCTCGTCGCGGCTGACGCCGAGGGTCTCGGCCGCGCTGTAGAGATACAGGCCGTGTCCGGCCTCGTCCTGCGCCTTGGCCATGAGGATCGCCTTGCGCCGCAGGGAGGGGGCGCGCGTGATCCAGTTCGCCTCGGGCTGCATGCCGATGATCTCCGAGTGCGCGTGCTGCGCGATCTGCCTGATCAGGGACGTGCGATAGGCATCGGGCATCCAGTCGCGCGGCTCGATGCGCTCGTCGGCGGCGACCGCCTCGTCGAAGGCGGCTTGCTGCTCCGCCGCGCGCGCGGCTGTCGACCCGGCGCCGCCGGGCTCCGTCTCCGCCGCCTTCTGTGCGGCTGCTGTGGCCATCTCGGTCCCCCTCGACCTGAGCGAACCGCCCGACCGATCGTTCGGTTCGTTGGATTCAATGGTGCGGCGCGTCGCCATAAGGTGTCAACCCTGTGGATAACTTCACGGACGCTGCGTGCGGTGGGCAGGCCTGAGTACCGTTCCGGCGGCAGGGTGTGGAGCGGATTCGGGGAACGGGGCGGAATGAGCGGGTACGACAAGGATTCCGGCGGTGGGTCAGCCGGGCCTGACGGGCCCGTTCCGACGCGGGCGCCGGAGCATGCCCCGCCGCCCATCGGCATCGCCGGCCTGAAGCTCGGTCACCAGATCGCCGCGGCCTGCGCCCTCGCCGTGATCGCCGTGGCCGCGTGCGCCCACGTGGCGATGCTCTTCTTCCACGTAGCCCCCTCGAACACGGCGACGAAGCAGCACGGCGACGTGATCGACGAGTGGATCTATCCGGAGTTCGAGCAGAACTGGAAGCTGTTCGCCCCCAACCCGCTCCAGCAGAACGTCGGCGTGCAGGCCAGGGCGGAGCTCGACACGGCGCAGGGGACGGTGCGGACCACCGACTGGTACGACCTGTCCGCGCAGGACGGCGCCCGCATCGACGGCAACCCGCTGCCCAGCCACACGCAGCAGAACGAGCTGCGCCGCGCCTGGGACTTCTACGTCGGCTCGCACGACAACAAGAACCGTCCCATAGGCCTGCGCGGGCAGCTCTCGGAGAACTACGTCCGCCGTATCGCGTACATGCGGCTCGACCGGGAGAGTCCGGGCGGCGAGGGGGACGAGATCGTGCGCATACAGGTGCGCTCCAGGACGACGAACGTGCGGCCTCCGAAGTGGAGCGAGGAGAAGGTCTCCACCAAGCCGGTCTACCGGCAGCTCCCGTGGTGGACGGTGACGCCGGACGACCTGCCGCTCACCGGAGGCGCAGCCGGCGACGACGCTGCCGACGGCGGGCGCGCGGGCGCGAAGGGAGCCGGCCGGTGATCCGTGTCGAACGCCCCCTCACGCGCGGACTGGGCAAGGTCACCGGCTTCGCCCTCGGCCCGTACCAGACGGCGATCATCCGCATCGGCTTCGCCGCCACCTGGCTCTTCTTCCTGCTGCGCGAACTCCCCCACCGCCATGAGATGTACGGGCCCGACAGCCCCTGGAACTGGGACATGGCGCAGCAGCTCATCGCGGGCAACGGCGCCTTCACCGCGCTGATGTGGTCGGACGGGCACGTCTGGTTCGAGATCGTCTACACCCTCGCGGTGCTGAGCAGCGCGCTGCTGATGCTCGGCTGGCACACGCGCGCCATGTCCGTGCTCTTCATGATCGGTGTGCTGTCGCTGCAGAACCGCAGCATCTTCATCGGCGACGGCGGCGACAACGTCATCCACCTCATGTCCACCTACCTGGTGCTGACCAGGTGCGGGCAGGTCTGGTCACTGGATGCCCGACGCCGGGCACGCGCGCGTGGAGGCGTCCGGGACGAGGCGGTCGGCGAAGCCGGGGCTCTGCGGCCGGACGCCGGAGAGCCGGTCGACCGGGTGGGGCCCGTCCTGTGGTGGGTGCTCGGCCTGACGCTGGCGGCCGTGACGTTCACGGGGGAGCTGAACCGCGGCTGGCTGGTGATCTTCTGGGGGCTCCTCGCGGTGCACGGCCTGTGGTGGGCCGTGGGGCGGCGCGCCCCGCACAGCGAGCTCCGCAAACTCCTCGACGTCGTCGCCAACCTCGTCCACAACGCGGGGCTGCTCATCATCATGGTCGAGGCCTGCCTCATCTACGCGACGGCCGGCTGGTACAAGGTCCAGGGCAGCCGCTGGCAGGACGGCACGGCCGTCTACTATCCGCTGAACCTCGACTACTTCTCCCCCTGGCCCGCCCTCTCCGAGCTGCTGGCCTCCCATGGCCTGGTGCTGCTCGCCGTCACGTACGGGACGGTCGTCATGCAGGTGGCCTTCCCCTTCACCCTCTTCAACCGCCGGGTCAAGAACGTCCTGCTCGCGGCGATGATGTGCGAACACGCCGTCATCGCGGTCGTCCTCGGACTGCCGTTCTTCTCGCTCGCGATGATCACCGCCGACGCGGTGTTCCTGCCGACGTCGTTCCTGCGGCGTCTGGGCGGCTGGGCGGCACGCGCGCGTGACGGGGCACGGGCCCGTGTCCTGTCCCGCCTTTCCCGCCGTGAGACCCTGCCCGAGCAGCGGGTCGGGAGCCGGTCGCAGGACGCGGAGGCCGCTGAGCACGCGCGCGTAGGCTTCACTCCATGAACAGCACTTCCGGGGCGGACCCGGCCGACGCCGTGCGTGTCTGGCGCGGCCTCGCGGACACCTGTGTGCTGCTCGACGGCTTCCACGCGATCAAGCACGCCCTGCGCTTCGGCGCGCGCGTCCCGGCCGCGCTGACCAGCGACAGGGCCGGTGTGCTGGCCCTCGCGGACGAGCTGGCTCCGGATGTGCGCCAAGCGCTGGAGGCCCTGCTGGCGCCGGTCGACGACGAGCGGCTGCGGGCTTTGGTGCCGCGTCTGCACCCCACGGCGGTCGCCGCGCTCGCCGAGCGTCCGTCGCGCGACGGCAATCTGGAGGCCCTGGGGCGCCTGCCGCGGGCCGCGCCGGTCATCGTGCTCGACGACCCCCGTAACCTCGGCAACGCGGGCGCCGTGATCCGGCTGGCCGCCGGGTTCGGGGCGACCGGTGTCGTCACCACCGGCACGCTGGACCCCTGGCACCCGACCGTCGTGCGCGGTGGCGCGGGCCTGCACTTCGCGACGGCCGTGGAGCGGATGGAGGTCGCCGCGCTGCCGCCGGGGCCGGTGTTCGCGCTGGACGCCGAGGGCGAGGACATCCGGGGGCTGAAGCTCCCCGACGACGCCGTGCTCGCCTTCGGATCCGAACGCAGCGGCCTGTCGGCGGCGCTGCGCGAGCGCGCGGACCACCTGGTGTCGCTGCCGATGCGTCCGCAGGTCTCCAGCTACAACCTGGCGACGAGCGTGGGCATGACGCTGTTCCACTGGTCGGCGGGCAGCCCTCCCGGCGCTGGCGGGCCTCCCGGCCCACAGGCCTGAACCCGCCCGCCACCGGGCCTCACGGAGTCCGGGGCCCCTCAAGGAGGCCCGGACCCCGCCGGCGTCACGCGTCCTTGCGGATCTCCACCACACGGAAGCGGTTGGCCACGAACGCGCCGTCGCACAGCGCGGCGTTCGCCGCCGGGTTGCCGCCCGAGCCGTGGAAGTCCGAGAACGCCGCTGTCTGGTTCACATAGACGCCGCCCGTGAGGTTCAGCGACAGCTGGGCGCACTCCTCCAGGCAGGTCTCCTCGACGGCCGCGGCGACCTCCTCCGACGTGGTGTACGCGCCCACGGTCATCGCTCCCTTGGCGCGCACCGTCCGGCCGAGCAGCCGCACCGCGTCCGCCGCCGAGTCGACGGCGACCGCGAAGGAGACCGGGCCGAAGCACTCGCTGAGATAGGCCGCCTCGGCGTCGGGCTTCGCGCCGTCCAGCTTGACGATCACCGGGGTGCGGACCACGGCGTCCGGGAAGTCGGGGTTGGTGATCTCCTTGGAGGAGAGGGCCACCTCGCCGAGTCCGGAGGCCGCATCGAGGCGGGCCTTCACGTCCGGGTTGACCAGGGCGCCCAGGATGCCGTTCGCCCGGGCGTCGTCGCCCAGCAGGCCGCTGACGGAGGCCGCCAGGTCGGAGACCACCTCGTCGTAGGACTTGGCCCCCGCGTCGGTCCGGATGCCGTCGCGCGGGATCAGGAGGTTCTGCGGGGTGGTGCACATCTGGCCGCTGTAGAGCGACAGGGAGAAGGCGAGGTTCGCCAGCATTCCCTTGTAGTCGTCGGTCGACTCGACGACGACCGTGTTGACCCCGGCCTTCTCGGTGTAGACCTGCGCCTGGCGGGCGTTGGCCTCCAGCCAGTCGCCGAACTCCGACGATCCGGTGTAGTCGATGATCTTGATCTCGGGGCGGGTGGCGAGCGTCTTGGCGATGCCCTCGTCCCGCCGCTCGGCGGCCAGGCACACGAGGTTCGCGTCGAAACCGGCCTCGGTGAGGACGTCGCGGGCGATCCGCACCGTCAGGGCGAGCGGCAGCACCGCGCGCGGGTGCGGCTTCACCAGGACGGGGTTGCCGGTCGCGAGCGAGGCGAAGAGGCCCGGATAGCCGTTCCACGTCGGGAAGGTGTTGCAGCCGATCAGGAGCGAGACGCCACGCCCCACGGGCGTGAACCGCTTGGTCATGGCGAGGGGGTCCCGCTTGCCCTGCGGCTTGTTCCAGTCGGCGGTGTCGGGTGTGCGGGTCTGCTCCGCGAACGCGTACGCGACCGCTTCGAGGCCTCGGTCCTGGGCGTGCGGGCCGCCCGCCTGGAAGGCCATCATGAAGGCCTGGCCGCTGGTGTGCATGACCGCGTGCGCGAACTCGTGGGTGCGGGCGCTGATCCGGGCCAGGATCTCCAGGCAGACCACCGCGCGCGTCTCCGCGCCCGCGTCCCGCCAGGCGCGCATTCCGGCGCGCATCGCCGGCAGCAGGGTGTCGATGTCCGGGTGGGGATAGGTGATGCCCAGCTCCGGTCCGTACGGCGAGACTTCGCCGCCCACCCAGTCGTCGGTGCCGGGCTGGTCGAGCTCGAAGCGCGTGCCCTGGAGGGCGTCGAAGGCGGCCTTGCCCTCGGGCAGGCTCAGGCTGCCGTCCTCGCCATAGGCCTTGGGGTGCTCGGGGTGCGGGGACCAGTACGCGCGCGTGCGGATGGTCTGAAGCGCCTGATCGAGCGTGGGCCGGTGCTTCGCGATCAGCTGTTGCGCGGTGACTTCGGCGGCCATGGCAGGACCAACTCCTCGTCGGTCAGCTCTCCATCGAGCTGGCGAGCTGGGCAGGAACAGTGGGCAGGGACTGTCTGACACAGCTAGAGTAACCGAACGATCGGTCGGGACAAGAGGGTCCGTCGAACCTGTGGACAACTTCTTCACGCCACCCCAGGACCGCCGGCCGGCGGACCGTGCGGGAGGATCGCGAGCATGACAGCACTCAGGCTCAGCAGCGCCGTTGCCGTGGTCGGCACCGGAACCATGGGGCAGGGCATCGCACAGGTCGCCCTGGTGGCGGGCCACCCCGTGCGGCTGTACGACGCCGCGCCCGGCCGCGCCCGGGCCGCCGCCGACGCGATCGGGGCCCGCCTCGACCGCCTCGTGGAGAAGGGCAGGCTCACGGCCGGGGACCGCGCCGCCGCGGGCGCCCGGCTCACCCCGGCCGACGACCTCTCGGAGCTCGCCGGCTGCGGCTTGGTCATCGAGGCGGTACTGGAGCGACTGGACGTCAAGCAGCAGCTGTTCCGGCAGCTCGAAGACATCGTCGCCGAGGACTGCCTGCTGGCCACCAACACCTCCTCCCTCTCCGTGACCGCCATCGCGGGCGCCCTGCGGGAGCCGGGCCGCTTCGTGGGACTGCACTTCTTCAACCCGGCGCCCCTGCTGCCCCTCGTCGAGGTCGTCAGCGGCTTCGCGACCGAGGAGCGGTCGGCCACGCGCGCGTACGCGACGGCGAAGGCCTGGGGCAAGACACCGGTGCGCAGCGCGGACACCCCCGGCTTCATCGTGAACCGCGTCGCCAGGCCCTTCTACGCCGAGGCCCTGCGCCTGTACGAGGAGCGGGTCGCGGACCCCGCCACGATCGACGCGGTCCTGCGCGAGTGCGGCGGCTTCACGATGGGCCCCTTCGAGCTCACCGACCTCATCGGCCAGGACGTCAACGAAGCCGTCACGCGGTCGGTGTGGGAGTCGTTCTTCCAGGACCCCAAGTTCACCCCCTCCCTCGCCCAGCGGCGGCTGGTCGAGTCACAACGCCTGGGACGCAAGTCGGGCCGGGGCTGGTACGCCTACGGGGACGACGTCCCGCGCCCGCAGCCGCACACCGCGGAGCCCGCCGACGCCCCGCGCTCTGTCACCCTGCACGGCGACCTCTTCCCCGCCGAGGCGCTGGTCGGCCTCATCCAGAAGGCGGATATCGAGATCCGGCACGCGCAGGGCGCGCCCAGCCACCCCGGCGGCATCGAGCTGCCCAGTGGCGCGTGGCTGGCCCTGACCGACGGTTCGGGCATGGCGGCGGCGGTGGAGCCGACCATCCACTTCGACCTCGCGCTCGACTACGGAGCAGCGACCCGTATCGCGCTCTCCCCGTCGAGCAGGGTGGATGAGAAGGGCCTGCGGGAGGCGATCGGCCTGTTCCAGGCGCTCGGCAAGAAGGTCAGCGTCATCGGGTCCGCCCCGGGGATGATCGTGGCGCGCACCGTATGGATGCTCGTGGACTTCGCCCTGGACGCCGTCGGGCGCGGGGTGGCGGACGCCGAGGACGTCGACACCGCCATGCGCCTCGGCGTGAACTACCCGCTCGGCCCGGTCGAATGGGGCCGCAGGCTGACCGCGTACCGCGTGGCCGAGTCGCTGGAGACGCTGCACGAGGAGTACCCCACGGGGCGCTACGCCCCGTCCCAGGCCCTGCGGCGCCAGGCCGTGCGAGAGGAACACTCATGACCACCGCCCGGCGGGACACCTACACCCCGGAGACGCTGCTGAGCGTGGCCGTCCGGGTCTTCAACGAGCGGGGCTACGACGGCACCTCCATGGAGCACCTCTCCAAGGCGGCCGGTATCTCCAAGTCCTCCATCTACCACCACGTGACGGGCAAGGAGGAGCTGCTGCGCCGCGCGGTGAGCCGGGCGATCGACGGCCTCTTCGGCATCCTCGCCGAGGAGCACGCGCGCGTGGGCAGTGCGGTCGAGCGCCTGGAGTACGTCACGCGCCGCACGGTGGAGGTCCTGGTCGCCGAACTGCCGTACGTGACGCTGCTGCTGCGGGTGCGCGGCAACACCGACACCGAGCGGTGGGCCCTGGAGCGGCGTCGGGAGTTCGACCAGCAGGTGGCCGAGCTGCTGAAGGAGGCCGTCGCGGACGGGGACCTGCGGTCCGACGTCGAGCTGCGCCTGGCCACCAGGCTGCTCTTCGGGATGATCAACTCCATCGTGGAGTGGTACCGGCCGGAGAGCCGGGGCGCGGCGAACGGCGAGCAGATCGCCGACGTCGTAGTGCAGCTGGCCTTCGCGGGCCTGCGCACCACGCGCTGACCACGCGCCGACCACACGGGCCGCTCGCCGGCGTCAGCTCGCCGGCTGCCCGTGCCTTCCGGATTCGGGTCGGCCGTCGGCTCTCCGGCCCTGGGCCGTCCGTCAGCTCTCCGGCTCCAGGTCGTCCTCCTCGAAGACCAGCAACGTACGCGTGCTGAGGACTTCGGGGATGGACTGCAGCCGGGTGAGCACCAGCTCCCGCAGCGCGCGGTTGTCCGGCGTGTGCACCAGGAGCAGTACGTCGAAATCGCCGCTGACCAGTGCGATGTGTGACGCGCCGGGGAGCGCGCGCAACTGTTCGCGGACCGTGCGCCAGGTGTTCTGGACGATCTTGAGCGTGATGTAGGCGGACGCCCCCTGCCCGGCGCGTTCGTGGTTGATGCGCGCCCCGAAACCCCTGATGACGCCGTCGTCGATGAGGCGGTTGATGCGCGCGTAGGCGTTGGCGCGGGAGACGTGGACGCGCTCGGCCACGGAACGTATCGACGCGCGACCGTCCGTGTGCAGGATCTGAAGGATGTCCCGGTCGATGGCGTCCAGGGGGCGGGGTTCGGGCGGCTGGGGCTCCGGACGATCACTCTCGGGCCGGTCGGCCATTCGTTCAGATGCCATGTCCCCCCGCCTCCCTACCATGGACGTACTGCGTTCATCCCAGGCTGTGGAGAACCGTTTGTCCACAGCCTGGAGGTGCCTGTAGCCAAAATGTGCTGGCGACCGAACAATCGGTAGGTGAGGCGCGTCACAGCTCTGCGCCTCCTTGCCGCTCCCACGAGGAGACCGCTTCCCTTCAGGAGGTGCCGTCATGACGGTCATGGAGCAGCGGGGCGCCTACCGGCCGACCCCGCCCCCAGCCTGGCAGCACAGGACCGACCCCGCGCCGCTGCTGCCGGACCCGGAGCCGTACCGCGTCCTGGGCACCGAGGCCGCCGCGAAGGCCGATCCCGGGCTGCTGCGCCGGCTGTACGCGGAACTGGTGCGCGGCCGTCGGTACAACACTCAGGCCACGGCCCTGACGAAGCAGGGCAGGCTCGCGGTCTACCCCTCCAGCACCGGTCAGGAGGCCTGCGAGGTGGCCGCCGCGCTGGCCCTTGAGGAGCGGGACTGGCTCTTTCCCAGCTACCGGGACACGCTCGCCGTGGTCGCCCGCGGCCTGGACCCGGCGCACGCCCTGACGCTGCTCCGAGGCGACTGGCACACCGGCTACGACCCGCGGGAACACCGCATAGCGCCGCTGAGCACGCCTCTCGCGACCCAGCTCCCGCACGCCGTGGGCCTCGCGCACGCCGCGCGCCTCAAGGGCGACGGCGTGGTGGCGCTGGCCATGGTCGGCGACGGCGGCACCAGCGAGGGCGACTTCCACGAGGCGCTGAATTTCGCCGCCGTGTGGCAGGCGCCCGTGGTCTTCCTCGTGCAGAACAACGGCTTCGCGATCTCCGTGCCGCTCGCCAAGCAGACCGCGGCCCCGTCCCTGGCCCACAAGGCCGTCGGCTACGGCATGCCGGGACGCCTCGTGGACGGGAACGACGCGGCGGCGATGCACGAGGTGCTGAGCGAAGCGGTGTCCCGCGCGCGGCGTGGCGGCGGCCCGACCCTCGTCGAGGCGGTCACCTACCGCATGGAGGCGCACACGAACGCCGACGACGCCACGCGCTACCGCCACGACGCGGAGGTCGACGCCTGGCGCGACCACGACCCGATCCTGCTCCTGGAGCGGGAGATGGCGGAGCGGGGGCTCCTGGACGACGACGAGAAGAGGCGGGTGGGCGAGGACGCGGAGGCCATGGCCGCCGACCTGCGCACCCGCATGAACCAGGACCCGGTGCTCGACCCCATGGACCTCTTCTCGCACGTGTACGCCGAGCAGACCACGCAACTGCGCGAGCAGGCGGCGCAGTTGCGGGCCGAGCTGGAAGCGGCCTCCGAAGAGGCCGGGGAGGAAGCCCGATGACCACGGTCGCGGCGAAGCCGGCCACCAAACCGGCCACCATGGCCCAGGCGCTGGGACGCGCCCTGCGCGACTCCATGGCCGAGGACCCCTCCGTCCACGTCCTGGGAGAGGACGTCGGCGCGCTCGGCGGGGTCTTCCGCGTCACCGACGGACTCACGGCGGAGTTCGGCGAGGACCGCTGTACGGACACGCCGCTGGCCGAGGCGGGCATCCTCGGGACGGCCGTGGGCATGGCGATGTACGGTCTGCGGCCCGTCGTCGAGATGCAGTTCGACGCGTTCGCCTACCCGGCCTTCGAGCAACTGCTCTCGCACGTGGCGAAGATGCGCAACCGCACCCGCGGCACCATGCCGTTGCCCATCACCGTCCGCGTGCCCTACGGCGGCGGGATCGGCGGCGTCGAGCACCACAGCGACTCCTCCGAGGCGTACTACATGGCGACCCCGGGACTGCACGTCGTCACACCGGCCACGGTCGCCGACGCCTACGGCCTGCTGCGCGCGTCCATCGCCTCCGACGACCCGGTCGTCTTCCTCGAACCGAAGCGGCTGTACTGGTCCAAGGCCGACTGGAACCCCGAAGCGCCCTCGCCCGTTGAACCGATAGGACGCGCCGTGGTGCGGCGCCCGGGACGCAGCGCCACGCTCATCACGTACGGCCCCTCCGTGCCCGTCTGCCTCGAAGCCGCCGAGGCGGCGCGTGCCGAGGGCTGGGACCTCGAAGTGGTCGACCTGCGCTCCCTGGTGCCTTTCGACGACGAGACGGTCGCCGCGTCCGTCCGCCGCACGGGCCGGGCGGTGGTCGTGCACGAGTCGAACGGCTTCGGCGGTCCCGGGGGAGAGATCGCCGCACGGGTCACCGAGCGGTGCTTCCACCATCTGGAGGCGCCGGTGCTGCGGGTCGCGGGCTTCGACATCCCGTATCCGCCGCCGATGCTGGAAAAGCACCACCTGCCGGGCGTCGACCGGATCCTCGACGCGGTGGCGCGGTTGCAGTGGGAGGCGGAGAGCTGATGGCGCAGGTCCTTGAGTTCAAGCTGCCCGACCTCGGTGAGGGGCTGACCGAGGCCGAGATCGTCCGCTGGCTCGTCCGGGTCGGGGACGTCGTGGCGGTGGACCAGCCGGTCGTCGAGGTCGAGACGGCCAAGGCGATGGTCGAGGTGCCCTGCCCGTACGGGGGCGTGGTGACCGCCCGGTTCGGCGAGGAGGGCAGCGAGATGCCCGTCGGGGCCCCGCTGCTGACCGTCGCCGTGGGCGCTCCCGCGACCGTGGGCGCGCCCGCCGAGGCGCCTGCCCCGCAGGAGCCCGCCGAGCGCGCGCTGCGGACGGCGGCGGAGGAATCCTCCGGCAACGTCCTGGTCGGGTACGGCACGGCAGCCGCCCCGGCCCGCCGCAGGAGGCTGCGGCCCACCCGGGCCGCCGTTCAGGGGCAGCAGCCGACTCCCCCGGCGTCCGCATCCTCCGCCGACATGGCACGGGCGACCGGCCACGTCCGCGAGGCCGCCGCCCCGGCCCGCGCGGACGGACCGGTTCCGGTGATCTCCCCGCTGGTGCGCAAGCTGGCGCGGGAGCACGGCGTGGAGCTGCGCGGACTTGTGGGCTCCGGGCCGGACGGGCTGATCACGCGGGCCGACGTGGAGTCCGCCATCGCGGCGGGGCCGGCACCCGTGGCGGGGAGCGGTCCGGTCACACACGAGATGGGCGCCGCGCCGCGCCGGACGAGCGATGCGGCGGCCGAGACGCGTGGGGCGTCTCCGCTCGGCGCCGCGCCGCTCGGTGCGGCGGCCCGCGAGGACGACGAGCTGATCCGCCTGGGGGCGGCCGAGGCGCGCCGCCAGGTGGCGGCCGGTCAGGAGCCGACGCGTGCGGGCATCGAGTCCCGGCATTCGCTGACCGGTATCCGGGGCCTCGTCGCGGACAAGATGTCCCGCAGCAGGCGCGAGATACCCGAGGCCACCTGCTGGGTCGACGCCGACGCCACCGAACTGCTCGCGGCGCGCACCGCCATGAACGCGGCGACGACGGAGCGCGACGGCCAGAAGGTGTCGCTGCTCGCGCTGTTCGCCCGCATCACGGCGGCGGCCCTCGCACGGTTCCCCGAGCTGAACTCCAGCGTGGACATGGAGAAGCGGGAGGTGCGGCGCTTCGCCGACATCCACATCGGGTTCGCCGCGCAGACCGACCGGGGGCTCGTCGTGCCCGTGGTGCGGCACGTGCAGGCGCGGACGACCGCCTCGATCAACGCCGAGCTGATACGGCTCACGGAACAGGCGCGCGCCGGGACGCTCACGCCCGGCGAGCTGACCGGGGGCACCTTCACGCTGAACAACTACGGGGTGTTCGGGGTCGACGGCTCCACGCCGATCATCAACCACCCCGAGGCCGCCATGCTCGGCGTGGGCCGGATCGTGCCCAAGCCATGGGTGCACCAGGGCGAGTTGGCGGTGCGGCACGTGGTCCAGCTGTCGCTCACCTTCGACCACCGGGTCTGCGACGGCGGCACGGCGGGCGGCTTCCTGCGCCACGTGGCGGACTGCGTCGAACAGCCGGCGGTGCTCCTGCGATCGGTGTGAAGAGTCGACCCGTGACGTAAGTCCCTGGTGCGAAGGACCCTCCGCGGGGTGGCAATGATCCCGAGTACGCCCATACTCGGGGGGTGACCGCGAACGAGGGTGCCGCGTACGACGTCGTCGTGCTCGCCGGGGGCGGTGCCGCGCGACTCGGCGGCGCCGACAAGCCCGGCGTGCGCGTGGGCGGGCGCGCGCTGCTCGACCGGGTCCTCGCCGCCTGTTCCGGCGCCGGGACCACGGTCGTGGTGGCCGAACCGAGACCGACCGCGCGGCCCGTGGTGTGGGCCCGCGAGGACCCGCCGGGAGGCGGGCCGCTGGCCGCGCTGGACGCGGGGCTGCGGTGTACGGCGGCGGAGCACGTGGTGGTGCTCTCCGCCGACCTGCCGTTCCTCGGAGAGCGGACGGTGCGTCAACTGCTGGCTGCCCTGCGGCAGAGCGCCACGGACGGAGCCGTGCTCGTCGACGCCGAGGGGCGCGAGCAGCCGCTGGTGGCGGCGTATCGAAGCGGGGTGCTGCGCCGGGAGATCGCGGCGCTCGCGGACGAGGGCGCCGGCGACGGTGGGGCCGGGCGCGGTCCTGGCGGGACGAATCCTGGGCCTGGTGGGCCTGGTGGGCCTGGTGGGCCTGGTGGGCCTGGTGGGCCCGGCGGGGCGGGTCATGGGTCCCGTGGTGCCGTTGTGGCAGGTGGAGGCGAGGGGCGTGGCCTCTTCGGGCTGCCGCTTCGGTCGCTCACCGCGCGGCTGGACCTGGCCAGGGTCGCGGACCCCGTCGCGGGCTTCGACTGCGACACCTGGGACGACATCGCCGCCGCTCGGGCGCGCATCAGGGAGCATGGGCACGTGTTGGATGAATGGATTTCCGCAGTCAAGGACGAACTGGGCATCGATCTCGACGTCGATACCGGCACCCTCCTCGACCTCGCTCGCGACGCCGCGCACGGCGTGGCCCGGCCCGCGGCACCGCTGACCACCTTCCTCGTCGGCTACGCGGCGGCGCAGGCGGCCACGCGGGGCGGGCCCGCCGCCGGTCCCGAAGCCGTGGCCGAGGCGGCGCGCAAGGCCGCGGCGCTCGCGGCCCGCTGGGCGGACGAGGACCGGCAGGACGCGACGCCGGGCTCCGCCACGCCGCAGACTCCCCGAGACCCTCAGCCGCAGGCCCCGCAGACGCCCCAGGCCCCCCTGGCACAGCGGGACCCTCAATCGCCACGGAGCCCCCAAGCGTCGCAGGGCGCCGAGGCGCCACAGAGCACCCGAGCGCCGCGGGACCCTGAAGCACCACCGGCCCCCCAGCCTTCCCAGGCACCGCGGGCCACCCACCAAGCTCCCCGGAGCCCCCAGTCCCCCCGAACCCCTTCGGATCCCCGATGACCGGCCCGTCGGCATCCGATGCCGAGGTCGATGAAGCCCTCGCCCTGGTGAACGAGGGGCGGAAGGGACGCGGGAGCATTCCGCACGCCACGGCGGCGGCCGGAACGGCGGCCGGGTGGATGGCCGGGACGGCGGCGGGTCCCACGACCAGCCCCGCGACAGGGCCCACGGCAGGTCACGCGGCAGGGCCCCTGTCGGCCCCGCAGGGAGCCGGGCCCAACGCCCCCGGCGAGAAGAGGCACAGGGACAGCACCCCCTGGGACGTGGCCCGCGCGCGGGCCACGCGAGCCGCGCGGACGCCCGAGGGGGCGACTGCCTCCGTGCCGCTCGCCCAGGCGCTCGGGAAGGTCCTCGCGGCCCCGCTCACCGCCCTCACCGATCTGCCCTCCTTCGACACCTCCGCCATGGACGGCTGGGCCGTCGCGGGCCCGGGCCCCTGGGACGTACGGGCCGAAGGGGTGCTCGCCGGGGACGGTGAGCCCGCGCCGCTCGGGGACGGCGAGGCGGTGCGCATCGCGACGGGTGCCGGTATCCCGAGGGACGCCACCGCGGTCCTGCGCAGCGAGCACGGCCGCACGGACGACAAGGGCAGGCTGTACGCGCTGCGCGACCTGGTGCAGGGCCAGGACGTCCGCCCGCGCGGCCAGGAGTGCCGTACCGGCGACCATCTGCTGCCGGCCGGTTCCCTGGTCACGCCCGCCGTGCTCGGCCTGGCGGCGGCCGCCGGGTACGACACGCTCGCCACCGTCCGCAGGCCCCGCGTCGACGTACTCGTACTCGGAGACGAGTTGCTGACCGAGGGGCTGCCGCGCGAGGGACTCATCCGTGACGCGCTCGGACCGATGCTGCCGTCGTGGCTGCGTGCGCTCGGCGCCGAGGTCACGAAGGTGCGGCGGCTCGGCGATGACGCCAAGGCGTTGCGCGAGGCGATCAGGAAGTCCTCGGCCGACGTCATCGTCACGACGGGCGGCACCGCGTCGGGACCCGTCGACCACGTCCACCCCACGCTGAGCCGGATCGGTGCCGAGCTGCTCGTGGACGGTGTCGCGGTACGCCCCGGGCACCCCATGCTGCTCGCCCGGGTCAAGGAGGACCAGCACCTCGTCGGGCTGCCGGGCAATCCGCTCGCCGCGGTCTCCGGCCTGCTCACCCTGGCCGAACCCCTGTTGCGTACGCTCTCCGGGCGCGCGTCGGGACAGGGCGGGCCCCCGATGTACACCGCGCCGGTGTGTGAAGCCGTGCACGGGCACCCGTACGACACCCGGCTCGTGCCCGTCACGCTGCGGGGCGAGGTCGCCGTACCGCTGCGTTTCCACGGTCCCGCCATGCTGCGCGGCATCGCGGCGGCCGACGGGCTCGCGGTCGTCCCCTCCGGCGGGGCGCGGCAGGGGCAGGAGCTGGAGATCCTGGATCTGCCGTGGGCGGTGTCCGGGGATCTCGGCGGGGAGTGTTTCACGTGAAACTTCCCGGACACGACGCCATCGCCCGCGACCCCGCGGAGCACCACACAACGCATCGGATCAAGCTGCCGCAGCGGGTGGTCGAGCGACCGTTGCGGCAGGTCACGCGGCGTCTGGCGATGGCTTTGCTGGTGCTCGCCCTGACGACGTTCATCGTGTGGGTCGACCGCAGCGGGTACCACGACAACTCGGACAGCCGTGTCGACTTCCTCGACGCGACGTACTACGCGACGGTCACGCTCTCGACCACGGGATACGGCGACATCGTCCCGTACAGCGACAGCGCGCGGCTCACCAACATCCTGCTGATCACGCCACTGCGCGTGCTCTTCCTGATCATCTTGGTCGGCACCACCCTCGAAGTGCTGACGGAACGGACGCGTGAGGAATGGCGTCTGTCCCGCTGGAGGTCCAACTTGCGTGAACACACTGTCGTCGTCGGCTTCGGCACGAAGGGCCGGTCGGCGATCCAGACGGTCCGCGCGACCGGCCTGAAGCCGGAGCAGATCGTGGTGGTCGACCCCAGCGCGAAGGTCATCGACGCGGCCACGGCGGAGGGATTCGCCGGGGTCGTCGGCGACGCGACGCGCAGCGATGTGCTGCTCCGGGCCGAGGTGCAGCGGGCCCGGCAGATCATCATCGCGACGCAGCGCGATGACACGGCGGTGCTCGTCGCGCTGACCGCGCGGCAGTTGAACCGCGGGGCGAAGATCGTGGCGGCGGTGCGCGAGGAGGAGAACGCGCCGCTTCTCCGGCAGAGCGGGGCCGACGCCGTCATCACCAGTGCGAGTGCGGCCGGGCGACTGCTCGGGCTCTCCGTGCTCAGCCCCAGTGCGGGCATGGTCATGGAGGACCTGATCCAGCAGGGCACGGGGCTCGACCTCGTCGAGCGGCCGGTCATAAAGGCCGAGGTCGGCCGGGGGGTCCGGGAGACGGACGACCTCGTGGTGAGTGTGGTGCGAGGGCATCGCGTACTGGGGTACGACGATCCGGCCGTCGGGAAGCTGCAGTTGACCGATCGGCTGATCACGATCGTCCGGGCGACGCCCACAGCCGTGGTCGCGCCCGACGTGAAGCCCCTGCGGAGAGACTGAGGGACGTCCGGCTCCGGCGCGGCAGGGCTCGGCCGTGTCCGGGCGGCGGCCCGGGGCCGTCCCTCCAGAGGGTCGCCCGGAGCCCTGGCCCGGTGTGCGGTTCCGCGCACCCTCGCCGGCGGCTTCGGGGGCCGTTTCTCGACACCGTCCGGCCGGGGGCGCCGGAGTAGCCTCGGAGTCATGTATGCGATCACGATTCCGGAACCCGGTGGGCCCGAAGCGCTGGTGTGGGCGGAGGTGCCCGATCCCGTGCCCGGTGAGGGCGAGGTGCTGGTCGAGGTGGTGGCCGGCGCCGTGAACCGCGCCGACCTGCTGCAGAGGCAGGGTTTCTACAACCCGCCACCCGGCGCGTCCCCCTACCCCGGCCTCGAATGCTCCGGCCGGATCACCGCGCTCGGCCCCGGTGTCTCCGGCTGGGCGGTGGGCGACGAGGTGTGCGCGCTGCTCTCCGGCGGCGGCTACGCCGAGCGGGTCGCCGTGCCGGCGGGCCAGTTGCTGCCGGTGCCCGAGGGTGTCGATCTCGTGACGGCGGCCGCGCTGCCCGAGGTCACGTCGACCGTATGGTCCAACGTCTTCATGATTTCCCACCTGCGGCCCGGCGAGACGCTGCTCGCGCACGGCGGCTCCAGCGGCATCGGCACCATGGCGATCCAGCTCGCCAAGGCCGTCGGCGCGAAGGTCGCCGTCACGGCGGGCAGCAAGGAGAAGCTGGACTTCTGCGGGGAACTGGGCGCCGACGTCCTGATCAACTACCGCGAGCAGGACTTCGTCGGGGAGATCGAGCGGGCCACGGACGGGGCGGGCGCGGACGTCATCCTCGACAACATGGGCGCCAAGTACCTGGACCGCAACGTGCAGGCCCTCGCCGTCAACGGCCGCCTCGCCATCATCGGCATGCAGGGCGGCGCCAAGGGCGAGCTGGACATCGGCGCGCTGCTCGGCAAGCGCGCCGCCGTCACCGCCACGTCCCTGCGCGCCCGCCCCACCGCCGAGAAGGCGTCGATCATCTCGGCGGTGCGGGAACACGTCTGGCCGCTGATCGCCGAGGGGCACGTGCGGCCGATCGTCGACCGTACGGTGCCGATGCGCGACGCGGCGGCGGCGCACCGGATCCTGGAGGAGAGCAGCCATATCGGCAAGGTGCTGCTCCAGCACTAGGGCCCGACGCACGCCCACTCCCCCTCCCGCCCGGCCCCGTATGGACGCATCGAGATGCCGGGTTTGTCCCGGCATGTGACGTTTGGTCGAGATACAGGTGTTCGGTGCGGTTGTCGGCCATGCGATCTGCCGGCGGGAGGGGGTCGGCCCGATGTGCCACGTCAGGGGATCGTCCGCGACGGCAGCCGTGCTGCTCGCCGTCCTCGTCTCCGCCGCGCCGCCGCCTCCGGTCGCGCACGCGGTCGCGCCCACGCCGATCGGCCCGCTCACCTTCGACGACGAGACGGCCCGCGCGGGCAGCCGCGCCGGTGAGGGCCGCGAACGGCCGGGCGGCGTGAACCCGCGGCTCCCGGACCCACCGCCACCACCCCCCGAGCCGTCCCCGTACGTGCCGGCGCACGAGATGCCGCCGGCCGCCGCGGCGCACCGGGACGCCGTCCCCGGCGCGGAACGGGAGCCCGCGGGGCCCGTACTGCCCGGTCTCCGCGTCCTGCCGCTCGGCGGCGGCCTGCTGCTCATCGGCCTAGGCCTCGGCTTCCTCGGGCTGCGGCTGCGGCGCGGCTGAGGGTGGATCACCTCCGGTTGGGGGCACCACCGGTAAGTGAGGGACGGGTACGAGAGAATGGCGGCATGGAGATGCCGAGGAGCGAACGGTCGTCGGAGAGCCCCCAGGTCCTGGTCGTGGGCCAGGACGGGATGGCGCTCGGTGGCGGCGGAGACGACGAATCCCGCGAGGTTCCGGTGACAGAGATGGTCGAACAGCCGGCCAAGGTCATGCGCATCGGAAGCATGATCAAGCAGCTTCTCGAGGAGGTGCGGGCGGCTCCTCTCGACGAGGCGAGCAGGGTCCGCCTGAAGGAGATCCACGCCAGCTCGGTGAAGGAGCTGGAGGACGGCCTCGCCCCCGAGCTCGTCGAGGAGCTGGAGCGGCTCTCGCTGCCCTTCACCGACGACTCGACGCCGAGCGACGCGGAGCTGCGCATCGCGCAGGCCCAGCTGGTCGGCTGGCTGGAGGGCCTCTTCCACGGAATCCAGACGACGCTGTTCGCCCAGCAGATGGCCGCGCGGGCCCAGCTGGAGTCGATGCGGCGGGCGCTGCCGCCCGGCGTGGGCGGCGGCGATGACGACGACGAGGGCGGCCTCGCGGGCCGCACGGGCGGGCCCTACCTGTAGGCCGTGGGCACGTGGAGGGGCCCGGCACGCGTCGCGCGTGCCGGGCCCCTGTGACGTCGGACGCCCTAGGCCGGGTTGCCCGTGGAGACGTCGAACTGGATGTCCAGACCCTTGGGGTCGACCTCCGTGCCTTCCTTCGGGGTCTGCCGCATCACGGTGTCCTTGCCGTAGGCGTTCTCGTCGATTTCGCGCTTGTCGTAGCTCCACCCGGCGACCTGCAGGCAGGACAGGACCGACTTCCAGTCCTTGAAGGTGAAGTCAGGGACCTTGATCTTGTTCTCGTCGTTGTAGCCCACCTCGGGCTCGGTGCACTTTTCCTTCTCGATGGTGTTGTTGCGGTCGGGGCCCTTGTAGCCCGCCACCGGCTGCTTCGACTTGTCGTCGGAGGCTTCTTTTCCGTCGTCGCCGCCGTTCAGGGAGATCGCCGTGATCAGGCCGCCGATCGCCAGGAGGGCGACGACGATCGAGCCGATGACCACCGGCATGTTCTTCTTGCCCGAGCCGGACGGGCCGGACGCGCCGCCCGAGGGGGACGCGGCCGTCGCCGGCTGGGGGGAGAGGTTGTACGGCGGCGGGGTGTGCGCGCCGTGCTGAGGGGCGTACGCGTTGGCCTGCGCCGGGGTCTGGTAGCCGCTCTGCTGCGGGTAGCCGTAGCCCGGCGTGGGCGCCGGAGCGGGGGTGGAGGGGCCGTACGGGTTCGGCTGGTACGGCGTCTGGACCGAGCCGGGCTGCTGCGGGAGCGAGGAGTCGACCGGCGGGAAGACCGCGGAGCCGACGCCCGCGCCGCTCGCCGTCGGCGCGCCGGGCACGATGCTGGGAGCCGCCGCCTGGAAGGACTGGGCGACCCGCAGGCACTCGTCGCGCATGGCCTCGGCGGTCGGGAAGCGCTCGTTCGGGTTCTTCTTCAGCGCGCGGGCGACGACGGCGTCGACGGCCGGCGGCAGCGAACGGTTGATCGAGGAGGGAGCGACCGGCTCCTCCTGGACGTGCGCGTACGCTATGGCCAGCGGCGAGTCCGCCTCGAACGGCAGCCGCCCGGTGACCAGTTGGAAGAGCATGATGCCGACCGAGTAGAGGTCGGAGCGCGCGTCGACACCGCGGCCGAGCGCCTGCTCGGGCGAGAGGTACTGCGGGGTGCCGACGACCATGCCGGTCTGCGTCATCGACGTGACGCCGGACTGCATGGCGCGGGCGATGCCGAAGTCCATGACCTTGACGACATTGCGCTTGGTCATCATGACGTTGCCGGGCTTGATGTCGCGGTGGACCAGGCCCATCTCGTGGCTGATCTCCAGCGCGGCGAGCACGTCGGCGGTGATCTTCAGCGCCTGGTCGGTCGGCATCGCGCCCTGCCGGCGCACCGCCGCGTCGAGCACGGAGCCGAGCGGCTGGCCCTCGACGTACTCCATGACGATGTACGGCATCGTCGCGCCGTCCAGCTCGTCCTCGCCGGTGTCGAAGACCGACACGATGTTCGTGTGAGTGAGCTTCGCCACCGACTGGGCCTCGCGGCGGAAGCGCTCACGGAAGGACTGTTCGCGGCCGAGTTCGGTGTGAAGTGTCTTGATCGCGACTTGGCGATCGAGGACCGCGTCGTACGCCAGGTGCACCGAGGCCATGCCGCCCTCGCCGAGCAGATCGCGCAGTTGGTAGCGGCCACCGGCCAGCGAACGCCCCGCGTACCGCCCCTGTGCGCCGTCCTGGCTGCTCATCTCGTGCGTCCCCCATCGTCGCGGGCGCCCGGACGGCTCCGCGGCTGGTGATCGATTACCGCTATTCCAGGCCAAGTCTGCCCGAGGGGGATGCCACGTCAAGCTCGGTGCCCGTTCCGTGACCGTACGCGCAAGAAGCGTCTCGGAAGCGTTACAAGTTTGCGCATGCGCCCCCGGGAAGGCTTTGATGTCCGGTCCACCTCGAACCAGGGGGTGGTGAGAAGGCTGTAGCGTGGCCGACGGAGTACCCCGTATCGCGATGTACCCGGTACCTAGTACCACGACCAGAAACGACGGCGAGGACTGATGGCACAGACGCAGCGCGCTCAGGGCCCGTCCGACCCCGAGGCGACTGGCGGCGGTATGTCTGACGCGCCCGAGTTGTGGGGCAATGGCGGGCTCGTCGGCGACGGCCGGTACCGGCTGACGCACCGCCTCGGCCGGGGCGGCATGGCGGAGGTGTTCGCGGCCGAGGACGTACGTCTGGGACGTACGGTCGCGGTCAAACTGCTCCGCTCCGACCTCGCCGAGGACCCGGTCTCCAAGGCCCGGTTCACGCGTGAGGCGCAGTCCGTCGCCGGTCTCAACCACCACGCCGTGGTCGCCGTGTACGACTCCGGTGAAGACGTCGTCGGGCCGAGCGTCGTCCCGTACATCGTCATGGAGATCGTCGAGGGCCGGACGATCCGCGACCTGCTGATCAACGCGGAGGCGCCGGGCCCCGAGCAGGCCCTGATCATCGTGTCGGGCGTGCTCGAAGCGCTCGCCTACTCGCACCAGCACGGCATCGTGCACCGCGACATCAAGCCGGCGAACGTCATCATCACGCACACCGGCGCGGTGAAGGTGATGGACTTCGGCATCGCGCGCGCCCTGCACGGCGCGCAGTCGACGATGACGCAGACCGGCATGGTCATGGGCACGCCCCAGTACCTCTCGCCCGAGCAGGCGCTCGGCAAGGCCGTCGACCACCGGTCCGACCTGTACGCGACCGGCTGTCTGCTCTACGAACTGCTGGCCCTGCGGCCGCCGTTCACCGGTGAGACGCCGCTCTCGGTGGTCTACCAGCACGTCCAGGACCAGGCGGTCCCGCCCTCCGAGGTCTCGGACGCGGCGCCGCCGGAGCTGGACGGGCTCGTCATGCGCTCCCTGGCCAAGGACCCGGACGACCGGTTCCAGACGGCCGAGGAGATGCGCGGCCTCGTCCAGTACGCGCTCCAGATGCTGCACGAGCAGGGCAGCCACACGGGCACCTGGAACACCGGGCCCGTCGACATGCACGAGCGCGGCAGCACTCCGGCGATGGGTGTCGCCGGGGCGGGCGCCATGGCGCACCCCGACTCGGGAACCGCCCAGATCCCCGGCCCCATGCTGCGTCCGCCGGGCGGCGACGACGGCGGCTTCGACGGCTCGCACCACGGGGGCAGGGGCGGTGGCCGCGGCAAGGTCTGGATCGTCGTCGCCCTCGCGGTCATCGCGATCGCCGTGGGTGTCGCGTTCGCGCTGAGCGCGGCCGACGACAAGGGCGGGAAGGACACGCCGACCACTCCCACGACCAAGCAGTCGCAGGAGAAGAAGCCCAGCAAGAGCGCGGACGACGAGACGACGGACGAGGAGACGGAGCCGGAGGAGGGGTCCGGGGAGCAGACGGACTATCCGCCGCGGACGAATCAGCCGACGGGGCCGTCGCGGCCCACGGTGAATCCGACGCAGCCGACTCAGCCGACTCAGGAGCCGACCGCCACCGATCCGACCGATGATCCGACCACCGAGCCGACGGATGATCCGCCGGACACCTCCGACCCCACGGGCGGCGGGGGCGAGGACCCCGTCGGCGGTGGCGGGGGCGAGCCCCAGGAGTGACCCCTGGCCCGGCTTCGGTGCCTTTCGGCCTTCGGCCGTGACCCGGCGTCCGCGCTGACGTAGGGGCGGAGGCGGCACCCGGCGGTATGCCGCTGTGCCCACCCGTGCCGCCCCAGCGGCACGAATGCCCACAGCGGGGGCCTAGGCGCGGCACGCTGCCCACCACGGGGCAGGGCCCCGCGGAGGTGTCAGCGGAGGTGTTGGAGGGGACGGGTCCGGGTGGGGCCGAATCTGTGGATCTTGGTCACCTGCGGCTCTATCCGCAGGTACACCGGGTCGAAGAGGTCGCCGTCGGCGCAGCCGGGCGGAGGGCCGAAGAGCTCCAGGGCGGCGTCGGCCGGCTCGACCGCCGTGCACAGGCCGATGAGCTGGACGGTCCACCGGCCGTCGCGCGCGGGGGCGGCGTTCAGGTTGTCGGCGCCGTACGCGACGACGCTGCCGGCGCACGCCTGGTGATAGCCGTGTCCGCGGTGCATCCGAAGGAGCAGCCTGCCGTCGGCGACGACGTGCCGGGCCGCCGCCATGAAGGGCAGCGCGCGCATGCTGGTCGCCACCCGGCCGTAGTCGGTGCGGCCGAGCAGGTCGAGGGCGAGCTGTTCGTCGGTGGGCATGGCACCACCTTCACGCACGCGAAGGCGGCCTCAAAAGGGGCTCCGGCCCTCTGACGAAGGGACGTAGGTCCCGTCAGCGCCGCTCCGCCTGCAGGCGGGCCACGTACGCCGCCGCCTGGGAGCGCCGCTCCATGCCCAGCTTCGACAGCAGGCTGGAGACGTAGTTCTTGATGGTCTTCTCGGCGAGGTGCAGCCGCTCGCCGATGACGCGGTTGGTCAGGCCCTCGCCGATCAGGTCGAGGATCTTCCGCTCCTGGTCGGTGAGGCTCGCGAGGCGGTCGTCGCCCTTCGTGCGGTTGCCGTCGCGCAGCCGCTCCAGGACGCGGGCGGTGGCGACGGGGTCCAGGAGGGACTTCCCCGCGGCGACGTCGCGTACGGCGGTCAGGAGTTCGTTGCCGCGGATCGCCTTGAGGACATAGCCGGACGCACCGGCCATGATCGCGTCGAAGAGGGCCTCGTCGTCGGCGAACGACGTGAGCATGAGGCACTTGATGTCCTCGTCCCGCGAGCGGATCTCGCGGCACACCTCGACACCGCTGCCGTCCGGCAGGCGCACATCGAGAACGGCCACGTCAGGGCGGGTCGCGGGGATCCTGACCAGGGCGTCCGCCGCGGTGCCCGCCTCGCCGACGACCTCGATGTCGGCTTCCACGGAGAGCAGCTCATGGACTCCACGGCGCACCACTTCATGGTCGTCGAGGAGAAAAACCGTAATTTTTCCGTCTTCGCGCACGGGCCCAGTCTCACACACGATCTCTTTCGGTGCCCGGGCCCAACCCTTCCCGTTCCCGGGGTGGGCGGGATAACGTGCCGGTGTTCCGGCCCCCTGCCAGGCTGTGATCAGTGCTGTGACCAGGCAGTGTTCCCCATTCTCTGCGTTTACTCGGAAATCCAAGCAGTCGGCCGGTGGTCATTTACTTGGAAATCCAAGCAAATTCGCAGGTCAGATGGGGTTTCACAGAATTGGTGAGCACTGGGTAACGTGCATTGTGCAGGGCGCTCGCCGGGGCACCTGTCACGCCTGTTCCCGGCCGAGTCGCACCCACCCCGTGCGCGGGCACGGAGCAGGCGAGCCCCACTGGCCTACCCGGTAACCCCCGGGGGCCGGACCGACGGAGGAGCACACGTGACCGTGGAGAGCACCGCCGCGCGCAAACCGCGCCGCAGCAGCACAGGCGGCAGCAAGCGCGCCGGCGCGAAGAAGGCCGCGCCGCAGAAGAGCACGGAACCCGAGCTCGTACAGCTGCTGACCCCCGAGGGCAAGCGGGTCAAGAGCGCGAAGACGGCCGAGTACGAGGCCTACGTCGCCGACATCACCGCCGAGGAGCTGCGCGGCCTGTACCGCGACATGGTCCTCACCCGCCGCTTCGACGCCGAGGCCACCGCCCTGCAGCGCCAGGGCGAGCTGGGCCTGTGGGCGTCGCTGCTCGGCCAGGAGGCCGCCCAGATCGGCTCGGGCCGGGCCACCCGCGACGACGACTACGTGTTCCCCACGTACCGCGAGCACGGCGTCGCCTGGTGCCGCGGGGTCGACCCGACGAACCTGCTCGGCATGTTCCGCGGCGTGAACAACGGCGGCTGGGACCCGAACTCCAACAACTTCCACCTGTACACGATCGTCATCGGCTCGCAGACGCTGCACGCCACGGGCTACGCCATGGGCGTCGCCAAGGACGGCGCCGACTCGGCCGTGATCGCGTACTTCGGCGACGGCGCCTCCAGCCAGGGTGACGTCGCCGAATCGTTCACCTTCTCCGCGGTCTACAACGCGCCGGTCGTGTTCTTCTGCCAGAACAACCAGTGGGCGATCTCCGAGCCCACCGAGAAGCAGACCCGCGTGCCGCTCTACCAGCGCGCGCAGGGCTACGGCTTCCCCGGCGTGCGGGTCGACGGCAACGACGTCCTCGCCGTCCTCGCGGTGACGAAGTGGGCCCTTGAGCGGGCCCGCGACGGCGAGGGCCCGGCGCTGATCGAGGCGTTCACGTACCGCATGGGCGCGCACACGACCTCCGACGACCCGAGCAAGTACCGCAGCGACGACGAGCGGGTCGCCTGGGAGGCCAAGGACCCGATCCTGCGGCTGCGGGCGTACCTGGAGTCCGAAGGTCACGCGAACGAGTCGTTCTTCTCGGAACTCGACGACGAGAGCGAAGCGTTGGGCAAGCGAGTGCGAGAGGTGGTGCGGGCGATGCCGGACCCTGACCTGATGGCGATCTTCGAGAACGCGTACGCCGACGGGCACGCCCTCGTCGACGAGGAGCGCGCCCAGTTCGCCGCCTACCAGGCGTCGTTCGCGGACGCCCCCGCGGCCGGGGAGGTCAAGTAACCATGGCTGTCCAGAAACTGCCCATCGCCCGCGCGATCAACGAATCGCTCCGCACGGCGCTGGAGAACGACCCCAAGGTCCTCATCATGGGCGAGGACGTCGGCAAGCTCGGCGGCGTCTTCCGCGTGACGGACGGGCTGCAGAAGGACTTCGGCGAGGACCGGGTCATCGACACCCCGCTCGCCGAGTCCGGCATCGTCGGCACCGCCATCGGCCTGGCCCTGCGGGGGTACCGCCCGGTGGTGGAGATCCAGTTCGACGGCTTCGTCTTCCCGGCGTACGACCAGATCGTCACCCAGCTCGCGAAGATGCACGCCCGCGCGCTCGGCAAGATCAAGATGCCGGTCGTCGTCCGCATTCCCTACGGCGGCGGCATCGGCGCCGTCGAGCACCACAGCGAGTCGCCCGAGGCGCTGTTCGCGCACGTCGCGGGCCTGAAGGTGGTCTCCCCCTCGAACTCCGCGGACGCCTACTGGATGATGCAGCAGGCCATCCAGAGCGACGACCCGGTGATCTTCTTCGAGCCGAAGAGGCGGTACTGGGACAAGGGCGAGGTCGACAAGGAAGCGTTCCCCGAGCTCTCGGCTTCGCTCGAGCAGGGGAGATCCCGATCGGCCCTCTTGCACAAGGCCGCCGTCGCCCGCGAGGGCAGCGATCTCACGCTCGTGGCGTACGGCCCGATGGTGAAGGTGTGCCTGGAGGCGGCAGCGGCGGCCGAGGAGGAGGGCAAGTCCCTGGAGGTCCTCGACCTGCGCTCCATGTCGCCGATCGACTTCGACGCCGTGCAGGCCTCGGTGGAGAAGACGGGCCGGCTCGTCGTCGTCCACGAGGCGCCGGTCTTCCTCGGCACGGGCGCGGAGATCGCGGCGCGGATCACGGAGCGGTGTTTCTACCACTTGGAGGCCCCGGTGCTCCGGGTCGGCGGCTATCACGCCCCGTACCCGCCGGCGCGCCTCGAAGAGGAGTACCTGCCGGGTCTCGACCGGGTGCTCGACGCCGTCGACCGCTCGCTGGCGTACTGAGGGAGAGGGTCGTGACGACGATGACAGACACCGCTCTTGCAGAGTTCAAGATGCCGGACGTGGGCGAGGGGCTCACCGAGGCGGAGATCCTCAAGTGGTACGTGGCACCCGGTGACACCGTCACCGACGGCCAGGTCGTGTGCGAGGTCGAGACGGCGAAGGCGGCCGTCGAGCTGCCCATCCCGTTCAACGGCGTGGTGCGTGAGCTGCGCTTCCCCGAGGGCACGACGGTCGACGTCGGCCAGGTGATCATCGCGGTGGACGTGTCGGGCGGGGTGACCGCTCCGGCCCCCGCCGCGGCGCCCGCCCCGGAGACCGCCGCCCCGGCCGAGGCGAGCGCCCCCGCCCAGGCCACCGCGCCCGCGGAGGAGGCCGCCCCCGAGGGACGGCAGCCCGTCCTCGTGGGGTACGGGGTGGCCGCGTCCTCGACCAAGCGGCGCGCCCGCAAGACCGACGCGACCGGGGTGAACGGCACGGCCGAGGCCGCGCCCGCCGCCCCCGCGGCGGAGCCCGCCCCCGCGCCGTCACCGGCGGCTCGGCCCGACCTGAACGGCCACGCCCCGCGTCCGCTCGCCAAGCCCCCGGTGCGCAAGCTCGCCAAGGACCTCGGCGTCGACCTCGCGACGGTCACGCCGTCCGGTCCCGACGGGATCATCACCCGGGAGGACGTCCACGCGGCGGTCGCCCCGGCGCGGCCCGAGGCCCCGGCCCCGCAGGCCGCACCCGCCGCCCCTGCCGCACCCGCGCAGGCCGCCCCGGCCCGGGAACCGGCCCCGGCGACGGGCACGGCGGTGGCCACGGACGCCCGGGAGACCCGTATCCCGGTCAAGGGCGTGCGCAAGGCCACCGCGCAGGCGATGGTCGACTCGGCGTTCAGCGCCCCGCACGTCACGGAGTTCGTGACGGTCGACGTGACGCGGACGATGAAGCTGATCGAGGAGATCAAGCGGGACCCCGCCGAGCACGGGTTCGAGGGCCTGCGGGTCAATCCGCTGCTGCTGATCTCCAAGGCCCTGCTGGTCGCGATCAAGCGGAACCCGGCGGTGAACGCCACATGGGACGAGGCCAACCAGGAGATCGTCCAGAAGCACTACGTGAACCTGGGCATCGCCGCGGCCACCCCGCGCGGTCTGATCGTGCCGAACATCAAGGACGCGCACGCCAAGACCCTGCCGGAGCTCGCCGAGTCCCTGGGTGAGCTGGTCACCACGGCCCGCGCGGGCAAGACCTCGCCCGGCGCCATGCAGGGCGGCACGGTCACGATCACGAACGTCGGCGTCTTCGGCGTCGACACGGGCACCCCGATCCTGAACCCGGGCGAGTCCGCGATCCTCGCGGTCGGCTCGATCAAGCTCCAGCCGTGGGTGCACAAGGGCAAGGTCAAGCCGCGCCAGGTGACCACCCTGGCGCTCTCCTTCGACCACCGCCTGGTGGACGGGGAGCTCGGTTCCAAGGTGCTCGCCGACGTGGCGGCCATCCTGGAGCAGCCGAAGCGGCTCATGACCTGGTCGTAGGCGCGAGAGAAGCAGAGGGCCCCGCCGCGTCGTCCGCGGCGGGGCCCTCTGCGCTGTGGGCGCTCTACGCGAGCGTCACGCCACCTTGAAGCCGTAGTCGAGCAGCTTCTTCGCGTCCGAGATGCGGGCGCTCGATGAGGAAGAGGTCAGGACCGTGCCGATGACCGTCTTGCCGTTGCGGGTCGCGGCGAAGACGAGGCAGTACTTCGCCTCCGGGCCGGAGCCCGTCTTCACGCCGATGGCGCCGCGGTAGGAGCCGAGGAGGTTGTTGGTGTTCTTCCACGACATGTAGCGGTAGCCGCCGGACTTCGTGGTGACCTTCTGCTTCGTCGACTTGGTCTTCACGATCGTGCGGAACGTGGAGTACTTCATCGCGCTGCGCGCGAGCTTCGTCAGGTCGCGCGGCGTCGAGTAGTTCTTGCCGTGGCCGATGCCGTCGAACGAGTCGAAGTGCGTGTTCTTCAGGTCCAGGTTCTTGGCCGTGGTGTTCATCTGGCCGATGAAGTTCTTCACGCGGGCCTTGCGCGTCGAGCCCTTGCCGAACTTGTCGGCGAGCGCGTACGCGGCGTCACAGCCCGAGGGCAGCATCAGCCCGTAGAGGAGCTGGCGGACCGTGACCTTGTCGCCGACGATCAGGCGGGCCGAGGAGGCGTAGTTGTTGTCGACGATGTAGTCGCCGTACGCCTTCTCCACCTTGACCTTGGAATCCAGGTTGAGGTTCCGCTGGCCGAGCACCACGCGCGCCGTCATGATCTTCGTCGTGGAGCCGGTGGAACGGCGGGTGTCGGCGGTCTTGGTGAAGAGCGTCTTGCCGTTGCCGCTGTTCATCACATAGCCGCCCTTGGCGACGATCGACGGCTTCGGGGGTGCGGCCGCGTGGGCCGGGACGGTGAGGGCGCCGCCGGCCAGCATCGCGCTCGCGGTGATGGTAACGGCCGATACGCGACGTACGCCCTTGATGCCGGTTTTCAAGATCTTCGCTCCAAATGCCCCTGGATTACGGCCACATGAGGGGGCCGCTCACCTCTAAGACGAGTGAGAGGGCGGAATGGATGTACGGAAATCGCCGCCAGTTGCCGGTGCTTCCGCGCTCCCGGATTCCGGTCACCGGGCCTCCCGGATTCCGGCATATGGACCGGGACTCCTCGCGTATACGTGTTGTATCTATGCTGTGCGCATGCCAGCCAGAGCCATGACGCCCCCCGCCACCAGCACCACCATCAGCACCGGAGGCCCCGCCGGCGCCGGCGCGCACCCCGCCAAGCAGCCGCCCGCCGCGGAACGCGTCTACGCCCACGTCAAGCGGGCCGTGCTGGACCGCCGCTACGAGGGCGGCACGCTCCTCACCGAGGGCGAGCTCGCCGAGGCCGTGGGCGTCTCCCGCACCCCGGTGCGCGAGGCGCTGCTGAAGCTGGAGGTCGAGGGGCTGCTGCGGCTCTACCCGAAGAAGGGCGCCCTCGTCCTGCCCGTCTCCGCCCAGGAGATCGCGGACGTCGTCGAGACCCGGCTGCTGGTGGAGAGGCACTCGGTGCGCAAGGCCGTGCCCGCGCCCGCCGCTCTCCTCGCCCGACTGCGGGAACTCCTCGACCAGCAGCGGGTGCAGGCCGCCGCAGGGGACTTCGCCGCCGCGGCCGTCACCGACCGCTGCTTCCACGCGGAGATCGTGCGCAGCGGCGGCAACGAGATCCTCTCCCGGCTCTACGACCAGCTGCGCGACCGGCAGCTCAGGATGGGCGTCGCCGTGATGCACTCCCACCCCGACCGGATCGCCAAGACGCTGGCGGAGCACGAGGAGATCCTCGCCGCCCTGGTGGCGGGCGACGCCGACGCGGCGGTCGCGGTCGTCACGCGGCACGTCGGCTGGTTCCGGGACCTGGCGCGGGGCGAGGTCCGATGAGCGCGACCCCCGCCCCCGCGCCCGGCGATCCTTCCCCCGGCTCCGAAGGGGCCGGGAAGGACCCCTTGGGCGGCGGGAAGGCCGTCCTCGTCTGGTCGATCGGCGTCGCCGTCTACTTCGTCGCCGTCATCTTCCGGACCTCGCTCGGCGTCGCCGGACTCGACGCCGCCGACCGCTTCCACGTCAACGCCTCGGCCCTGTCGACCTTCTCCATCCTCCAGCTCCTGGTCTACGCGGGCATGCAGATACCCGTCGGCCTGATGGTCGACCGGCTCGGCACCAAGAAGGTGCTGACCATCGGCGTGGTCCTGTTCACGGTGGGGCAGCTCGGCTTCGCGTTCTCGCCCTCGTACGGGATGGCGCTGGCCTCGCGCGCCCTGCTCGGCTGCGGTGACGCGCTGACCTTCATCAGCGTGCTGCGGCTCGGCACCCGCTGGTTCCCCGCCCGGCGCGGGCCGCTCGTCGCCCAGCTCGCGGGCCTCGTCGGCATGGCGGGCAACCTGGTCTCCACGCTGGTCCTCGCCCGGATGCTGCACTCCCTCGGCTGGACCACGGCCTTCGCGGGCAGCGCGCTCTGCGGCGTCGTCGTCCTCGTCCTGACCGTGCTGTTCCTCAAGGACCACCCCGAGGGCCACGCGCCGGAGCCGGTGTCCCACACCGGGGGCGCCTACGTCCGCCGCCAGATAGCCCTGTCCTGGCGCGAGCCCGGCACCCGGCTCGGCCTCTGGGTGCACTTCACCACGCAGTTCCCCGCGATGGTCTTCCTGCTGCTCTGGGGCCTGCCGTTCCTCGTCGAGGCGCAGGGCCTCTCCCGGGCGACCGCCGGCGAGCTGCTGACCCTCGTCGTCCTGTCCAACATGGTCATCGGCCTCGTCTACGGGCAGATCGTCGCCCGGAACCACGCGGCGCGGCTCGTGCTGGCGCTCGGCACCATCGGGGCCACGGCGACGGTCTGGGCGGCCACGCTGGCCTACCCCGGGGACCACGCCCCGATGTGGCTCCTGATCGTGCTGTGCGCCGTGCTCGGCGCCTGCGGGCCCGCCTCGATGATCGGCTTCGACTTCGCGCGGCCCGCGAATCCCCCGGAGCGGCAGGGCACGGCCTCCGGCATCACGAACATGGGCGGCTTCATCGCCTCCATGACGACGCTGCTCGCGATCGGCGTGCTGCTCGACGCCACCGGGGACGACTATCGCGTGGCGTTCTCCGCGGTGTTCGTCCTCGAGGCGGTGGGGCTGAGCCAGATCCTGCGGCTCCGGCGACGGGCGGTGCGCCGGGAGCGGGAGCAGCTGGTGGCCAGCCGCGTGGAGGCCGTGCACGTACCGGCGTGAGGCGCCGGGGCCGTGGAGCGGCGGGGCCGCGGGGGCGACGGGGCTACGGGGTCACCGCGAAGTTGCGCAGGATCGCCTCCGCGAGCTCCTGGTCGCCCTCGGCCTTGACCTGGTCGGCCACGGCCGCGTACGTCACGCGTCCGCAGGCGAGTCTGAAGTAGGTCTCCCAGTCGAGACCGATGGTGACGAGCGGGCCGAGGGAGGGCGAGCTGTCCACCGCGCCCTTGCCGTCGGCGTCCACGCGGACCGTGCGCAGGAACTCGACGGGGCCGCTCACGTCGAAGACCACCGCCGAGTTCGCGGGCGCGCCCGCCAGCTTGGCGACGACCTTCGGGAGGCCCTGGAGGAGGAGGTCCCGGGCGACGTAGGCGCCGGGGGAGTCGAGGTTGCCCGGCTGGCGCAGCGTCGTCCGCAGGTCCTGCTCGTGCACCCACACGTCGAACGCCCGCATCCGCATGGCCAGTTCGAGGGTCTGCTCGGAGCCGAGGGGGCCGCGGATCTTCGTCGAGGGGTCCCGGGACTCGTTCCGCAGCTGACGCGAGCGGCGGATGATCGTGTACTCCAGCTCGGAGGTCATCTCCGGCGCGGTGTGGTGACGCCGCACGTCGACCTGCATCTCCATGTACCGCTGGCCCTCGGTCTGCACGTGGTACAGGTCGCGGGGGAGGGTGTGGATGGGGCGCGGGTCGCCCAGCATCTCGCAGTCGAGGCCTATGACGTGGGAGACGATGTCCCGCACGGACCAGCCGGGGCAGGGCGTGGCCCAGTTCCACTCCCCCTCGGCGAGCGGCGACACCAGCTGGGATATCGCTTCCACGGAGTGGGTCCAGGCTTCGGCGTAGTTTTGCAGGCTGGGATGGAGACTCACGGGACCCCTCGGCGGTCGTACGCGGGCGGTGGGTGTCTGGGTGGCGTCGTGGGGGTCCGGGGGTTCCCCCGGAAATTCACAGTACGCTGCCCACAGGCACCCCGGCAGTGCTTTCGTGTGACGATCGTAGGCTGTGCTTGACGGTGATGACGGATCCCGAACGGCAGGACGGTGGTACTGTGCGCGCCTCTCTCATCCAGATCGCCGTAGACGAGGGCGAACCGGTCAATTCCCGCCGCGCGCGGGTCTCTTCACTGGTGCGCGAGGTCGCGGCGAGGGAGCGTCCGGATCTCGTGGTGCTCCCCGAGCTGTGGACCACCGGCGCCTTCGCCTACGAAGCCTTCGCGGCCGAGGCCGAGCCCCTGGAAGGGCCCACGTACGAAGCGATGGCGAAGGCGGCGAGCGATGCGGGCGTGTGGCTGCACGCCGGGTCCATCCCCGAGCGTGACCCAAAGGGGCCCCTCTACAACACGTCCCTGGTGTTCTCCCCCACCGGTGAGCCGGCCGCCGCGTACCGGAAGATCCACCGCTTCGGCTTCGACAAGGGCGAGGCGGTGCTGATGGGCGCGGGCTCGGAGCTGGTGACGGTACGGACGCCGGGCGCGACGCTCGGCCTCGCCACCTGCTACGACCTGCGCTTCCCCGAGCTGTTCCGGGGGCTCGTCGACGCCGGGGCCGAGATGTTCGTCGTCCCGGCCGGCTGGCCCGCGCGGCGGCGCGAGCACTGGACGCTGCTGGCCAGGGCGCGGGCGGTCGAGGACCAGGTGTACGTCCTGGCGTGCGGCACCGGCGGCACGCACGCGGGCGTGGACCAGGCCGGGCACAGCGTCGTGGTGGACCCGTGGGGTGAGGTGCTCGCGGAGGCGGGCGACGGCGAGGAGGTCCTGACCGTGGACCTGGACCCCGCCAGGGTCGCCGCCACCCGGGAGCAGTTCCCCGCGTTGAAGGACCGCGTCCTCGGCTCACCGGCGCCCCGCCGCTGAGCCGCCCCGCCGTCGCGGGTCAGTAGCCCCTGCGCTCCTGGTCGGGGTCGACGACCGTGGTCTGCGCGACCGGTGGCACGACCGCGCGCCTGCGCCGCGCGATGCTGGTGAACGCGGCGACGCCGATGATCCCGACCGCCATCATGACGAGACCGGCGACGGTGACGTTGAAGCCTTCCATCTTCCAGTCGGTCGCGAACGTGAGAATGGCGCCCACGGCGATGAGAATGATGCATCCGCCCAGGCCCATATGGACCGCCTCCCTGTGTCGTGGCTGCGCCGACCGTGTACCCGGCTGAGCCGACCCCACACGGAAAGCGGAGCCCCCGCCGTCGGGCAACGGCCGGGGCTCCGCCGCGAACAGACGACGCGTCAGGGTCCGCGCCGGCCCGTGTCAGCCCTCCAGGAACGCCACGAGCGCGTTGGCGAGCAGGTACGGGTCGTCCGCGCCGCACAGCTCGCGCACGCTGTGCATGGACAGGATCGCCACACCGATGTCGACGGTCTTGATGCCGTGCCGGGCCGCCGTGATGGGGCCGATCGTCGTGCCGCAGGGCATCGCGTTGTTCGAGACGAACGACTGGAACGGCACGCCCGCCTTCTCGCACGCGGCGGCGAACACCGAGCGCCCCGCGCCGTCCGTGGCGTAGCGGTTGTTGACGTTCACCTTGAGGATGGGGCCGCCGTTGGCGCGCGGGTGGTGCGTGGGGTCGTGCCGCTCGGCGTAGTTGGGGTGGACGGCGTGACCGGTGTCGGAGGAGAGGCAGACGGTCCCGGCGAAGGCCCGCGCCCGGTCCTCGTAGGTGCCGCCGCGCGCGAACACCGACCGTTCGAGGACCGATCCGAGGAGCGGGCCGTCGGCGCCGGTGTCGGACTGCGAGCCGTTCTCCTCGTGGTCGAAGGCGGCGAGCACGGGGATGTACGGCAGGGTCTCGGCGCTCGCGGCGGCGGCGAGGGCGGCCGTCGCGGCGTGCACGGACAGGAGGTTGTCCATGCGGGGGCCGGCGACGAGCTCGCGGTCACGGCCGAGGAAGGCGGGTGGCTCGACGGAGTACGTCATGAGGTCCCAGCCCGTGACGTCGCCCTCGCCGAGGCCGCTCTCGTCCTCCAGGAAGCGGATGAGGTCGCCCTCGTGGACGTCGTCGCCGAGGCCCCAGACGGGCTGCATGTGCCGCTGCTTGTCGAGCTTGAGGCCGTCGGTGTGGACGGAGCGGTCCATGTGGATGGCGAGCTGCGGCACGCGGAGCAACGGCCGGTCGATGTTCACGAGCCGGGTGGTTCCGTCGCGCAGCGAGAGGCGGCCGGCGAGGCCGAGGTCCCGGTCCAGCCAGGAGTTGAGCAGCGGCCCGCCGTAGATCTCCACGGCGACCTGGCGCCAGCCGTGGCCGCCCGCGTCGGGCCGCGGCTTCACGCGGAGGTTGGGGGAGTCGGTGTGGGCGCCGACGATGCGGAAGGGCGTGTGGGCCGCGACGCCCTCGGGGACGTACCAGGCGACGATGGCGCCGCCGCGGAGCACGTACTTGCCGCCGGTCGTACCGTCCCAGGCCTCGGTCTCCTCGACCTGCCGGAAACCGGCCTTCTCCAGGCGCTCGGCGGCGCTCGCCACCGCGTGGTACGGCGTGGGGCTCGCGGCGAGGAAGGTCATGAGGTCTTCGGTGTGGCCGCGGTCGAAGGGGCCGGAGGGTGTACGCATGGCTGTCAGCCTAATGGGGGCACCGCCCGTACGACGTGGAGCTCAGAGGCGGTCGATCTCGGTGAGGTCGATGTCGATGGTGAACGGCACCGCGAGCTTCAGCCGGTCGTGGTGGATGCCCGTGGGCGCGTAGCCGCCGGTGTGCGGGTCGAGTTCGAAGGTGTGGACGGCGGGCCGCTTGTTCTCGTCCATCCTGACCAGCCAGTAGTGCCGGATTCCGGCGGCCGCGTACTTGCGGGGCTTGGTGTCCTGGTCGCGCTCCTCGGAGTCGGGCGAGACGACCTCCACGGCGAGCAGGACGTCCTCCGCGCGGTATCGCGTCTGTGTCTGGTCGGCGTCGGCCTCCGCGGTCACGACCACGAGATCCGGCTCGGGCGCCTGCCTGCGGCCGAGGACGACGGCCATCTCGCGGCGGACCCGCAGGTGCTCGGGGACGGTGGTGCGCAGCCCCTGTTCGAAGAGGTACATGGCGAGCGTGTGGAACTTGCGCTGCGGACTCACGAAGATCAGGCTCCCGTCGATCAGCTCTGTGTGCGGCGGGAGGTCGAGGCTGAAGAATTCGTCCGTCGTGTAGCCGTCCTGGGGCGGCATCGGCCACGCCGAGCCGTCGGGCTGGAGTGCGTGCAGCGCTTCGGTGCGGGCTTCGGCGGTCATGGTTCCTCCCATGGACGGGATTCTCGGCCGTTGGTTCAGCCTACCCAGCGCGTACGACGATGCCGCCACCCGAAATGATCAGATGACGGCATCGTGCTGACGTGCGAGAGGAATCCGGTCGAACCAGGTCGAACTAGAACGCCGCCTCGTCCAGCTCCATGAGGCCCAGCTCCACGTTCTCGGCGAGCTTCCGCTCGGCAGTGACGCCCGGCAGGACGTTCGCGGCGAAGAACTTGGCCGCGGCGATCTTGCCCTCGTAGAAGGGCTTGTCCTTCGCGGAGGCCGTCTCCAGCTTCTCGGCCGCGACGGCGGCGCCGCGCAGCAGCAGGTAGCCGACGACGACGTCGCCCGAGGCCATCAGCAGGCGCGTGGTGTTCAGGCCCACCTTGTAGATGGACTTCACGTCCTGCTCGGTGGCCGCGAGGTCGGTCAGCATGACGCCGACGATGGCCTCCAGCTCGACGGCGGCCTTGGCCAGCTCCTCGCGGGCGCCGGCCAGCGTCTCGCCGCCGGTGCCGACCGCGAGGAACTTCTTGATCTCCTCGGCCAGGCCGTTGAGCGCCGCGCCCTGGTTGCGGACGATCTTCCGGAAGAAGAAGTCCTGGCCCTGGATCGCGGTGGTGCCCTCGTAGAGGGTGTCGATCTTGGCGTCCCGGATGTACTGCTCGATCGGGTACTCCTGGAGGTACCCGGAGCCGCCGAACGTCTGGAGCGACTGCGCCAGCTGCTCGTAGGACTTCTCCGAGCCGTAGCCCTTGACGATCGGCAGGAGCAGGTCGTTCAGGGCGTGCAGCGCGGAGGCGTCCTCGCCCGCGGCCTCCTTGACCTGGATCTCGTCCTGGACGGCCGCGGTGTGCAGCACCAGGGCGCGCATGCCCTCCGCGTACGCCTTCTGCGTCATGAGGGCGCGGCGCACGTCCGGGTGGTGCGTGATCGTCACCTTGGGCGCGGTCTTGTCCATGAACTGCGCGAGGTCGGGGCCCTGCACGCGCTCCTTGGCGTACTCCAGGGCGTTGAGGTAGCCCGTGGAGAGCGTCGCGATGGCCTTCGTGCCGACCATCATCCGGGCGAACTCGATGATGCGGAACATCTGGCGGATGCCGTCGTGCTTGTCGCCGATCAGCCAGCCCTTGGCGGGGTGGCGGTCGCCGAACGTCATCTCGCAGGTGTTGGAGGCCTTCAGGCCCATCTTGTGCTCGACGTTGGTGGCGTACACGCCGTTGCGCTCGCCCAGCTCGCCGGTCTCCCAGTCGAACTCGTACTTCGGCACGAGGAAGAGCGAGAGGCCCTTGGTGCCGGGGCCGTGGCCCTCGGGGCGGGCGAGGACGTAGTGGAGGATGTTCTCCGACATGTCGTGCTCACCGGACGTGATGAAGCGCTTCACGCCCTCGATGTGCCAGGAGCCGTCCTCCTGCTGCACGGCCTTCGTGCGGCCCGCGCCCACGTCCGAGCCCGCGTCGGGCTCGGTGAGGACCATCGTCGAGCCCCACTGCTTCTCGACGGCGATGGAGGCGACCTTCTTCTGCGCCTCGTTGCCCTCCTCGAAGAGGATGCCGGCGAAGGCGGGGCCCGAGGAGTACATCCACACGGCCGGGTTGGCGCCGAGCAGCAGCTCCGCGTAGGCCCAGATGAGGGAGCGGGGCGAGGTGGTGCCGCCGATCTCCTCGGGCAGGCCGAGGCGCCAGTACTCGGAGTCCATGAAGGCCTGGTAGCTCTTCTTGAAGGAGGCCGGGACGGGCGCGGTGTTGGTCTCCGGGTCGAAGACCGGCGGGTTGCGGTCGGCGTCGGTGAAGGACTCGGCCAGCTCGTTCTCGGCGAGGCGGCGCAGCTCGTCGAGGATGCTCTTGGCGGTGTCGACGTCCATCTCCGCGAACGGGCCGGCGCCGTACAGCTGGTCGCGGCCGAGCACCTCGAAGAGGTTGAACTCGATGTCGCGGAGATTCGACTTGTAGTGGCCCATGGCGAAGGCTCCGTAAGCAGGAAAGGGATGAATACCAGTAAGTAGCTACGATGATGCTACCCGTCGGTAATAAGAATCAACCCCTCACGGTCCATCTGTGACTCAGTACGCTTACGCGCATGTACGGCTACGACCAGAATCCCGGCGCCCAGCAGCAGTACGCCCCGCCGGGCGCGCAGCCGCCGCCGCAGCAGCAGGGCATGCCCGGCGGTGGCTACGGCCAGCAGCCTCCGCTCTACCCCGAGCCCTCGCCGCCCTCCCTCGCGGACGCGGTGCGCGCCTTCACCACGGGCTCGATGTCCGCCGAGGACTTCCAGCAGGCCTTCGCCACGTCGAAGGTCTACTGCCCGCGCGGTGACAACCCCGGCTTCCTCGCGCTGCACAACACCCAGCAGCCGGTCATCCCGATGTTCACCTCCCTCAAGGAGCTGCGGAGGTACGCGGGCAAGGACTCCAAGTACTTCGTGATCACCGGCGCGGAGGTCATCGACCTGCTGCCGACGGGGTACGGCTTCGTCCTCGACATGGAGGGGGAGCACCGCATGGTCTTCGACGCGAAGGCCGTGGAGCAGATGGTCGACTTCGCGATGCGCCGTATGTACGGCTGAGGGTCCGCCTCGGCCGCGGGTTCGCCGTGGTTCGTCGCGCGGGACCCCGCGCCCCTGGCGGGGCGCTCCTCGTGTCGTAGATCGTTTCCAGCCGCCCCGGAGCCCGGAGGGAATTCCCTCCGGGCTCCGTTCGTTCTGAGTGGCAGAAAGTTCTACGTTCAACTAAAGTGTGATCACGAGGAGGTACCGACCATGCCTGCAGTGACCGTCGAGAACCCGCTGACCCTGCCCCGAGTGGTGGCGCCCGCCGAGGCGAAGGCGCGGCCCGTGCTCGCCGTGACGACCGCTCCGAGCGGCTTCGAGGGCGAGGGGTTCCCGGTGCGCCGGGCCTTCGCGGGAATCAACTACAAGCACCTCGACCCGTTCATCATGATGGACCAGATGGGAGAGGTGGAGTACGAGGCCGGCGAGCCGAAAGGCACGCCCTGGCACCCCCACCGCGGCTTCGAGACGGTCACGTACCTGATCGACGGCAGCTTCATCCACCAGGACTCCAACGGCGGCGGCGGGACGATCCAGGACGGCGACACGCAGTGGATGACGGCGGGCTCCGGCCTGCTGCACATCGAGGCGCCGCCGGAGTCCCTCGTCATGTCCGGCGGCCTCTTCCACGGCCTCCAGCTGTGGGTGAACCTCCCCGCCAAGGACAAGATGATGAACCCCCGCTACCAGGACATCCGCGGCGGCCAGGTCCAGCTCCTCTCCACCCCCGACGGCGGCGCGCTGCTCCGCGTCATCGCCGGTGAGCTCGACGGCCACCAGGGCCCCGGCATCACGCACACGCCGATCACGATGATCCACGCGACCGTGCGCCCCGGCGCCGAGGTCACGCTGCCCTGGCGCGAGGACTTCAACGGCCTGGCGTACGTGCTCGCCGGGCACGGCGCCGTCGGGGCCGAGCGCCGCCCCGTGCGCCTGGGGCAGACCGCGGTCTTCGGCGCCGGGTCCTCGCTGACCGTCCGCGCGGACGAGAAGCAGGACGGCAACGCCCCCGACCTGGAGGTCGTGCTGCTCGGCGGACAGCCGATCAGGGAGCCCATGGCGCACTACGGCCCGTTCGTGATGAACAGCCGCGCCGAGCTCCAGCAGGCCTTCGAGGACTTCCAGAAGGGCCTGCTCGGCACCGTGCCCGCGGTGCACGGCATGTAGGCGCCGCCACGGCGCGCTGCGGGCAGGCGTACATAACGTGCGCGGCCCGGGGGAGCGTGCTCGGGTGGGAGGGTGCACACCCTTCTCCCCGAGCCCGCCCGCCGACTCGCCGCGTGGTGCGTGGTCGTCCTGCTCGTCGTCGGCGTGGCCGCCGTCGGCGTCTGGCTCTGCGTCCACCTGCGGACCGCCGTGACACCGGTCCTGCTCGCGCTCCTCGGCACCGCCCTGCTCGGGCCGCTCTACCGCCGCCTGCTCGCGATGAAGGTGCAGCGCTCGCTCGCCGCCGGCCTCACCTGCGCGGCCGTCGTCGCCGTCGTCGGCGGCGTCACGTACATCGTGGTCACCGCCCTGATCGACACGGGCGACCAGATCATCGCGTCCCTGAAGACCGCGGCGACCGACCTCTCGAAGCACTTCGGGGCCGCGGGCACCTCACTCGACGACATGGCGTCCAACGCCAAGGAACTGCTCGGCAAGTTCGGCGGCACCGCGGCGTCGGGCGTGCTCAGCGGGCTGAGCGTCGTCGGCGAGGTGGCCGCCATGGCCGTGCTCGCCCTGCTGCTCGTCTTCTTCTTCCTGCGCGACTCCGGCCGCGCGATGGCCGCCATGCGCTCCTTCTCGCCCGGCGGCTCCGCCGACGCCGTCGAGGCCATGGCGCGGCGGGCCTTCGGGGCCATCGAGGGCTTCATGCGGGGCACGACGATCATCGCGTTCATCGACGCCCTCTGCATCACCGTCGGGCTGCTGATCCTCCAGGTGCCCGGGGCGGTCGGCCTCGGCGCGCTCGTCTTCGTGGGCGCCTACATCCCGTACCTCGGCGCCTTCCTGTCCGGCGCCATCGCCGTCCTCGTCGCCCTCGCCGACCGCGGCTTCGTCATCGCCCTGTGGGTGCTCGGCGTGGTCCTCGCCGTGCAGCTCCTGGAGGGCCACATCCTCCAGCCGGTCATCCAGAGCCGCACGGTGCAGATGCACCCGGCGGTGGTCATGCTGGCGATCACCGCGGGGGCGTCCGTCGCGGGCATCATCGGGATGCTGCTCGCGGTGCCGCTGACCGCGGCGGCCTTCGGCGTCCTGGCCGAGCTGCGCGCCCGCTACTCCGAGGGGACGACGGGGCCCTCCGGTTCCTCACCCGGACCGCCCGGCGCCTCGCCCGGTCCGTCCGGCTCCGGGGAGCCCGCGTCCTCGTAGAGCTCGAACCAGATGCTCTTGCCGTCGCCGCGGGGGTCCACGCCCCACGCCCCGGCCAGCAGCTCCATCAGGACCAGGCCGCGCCCGGAGGAGGCCAGCTCCCCGGGACGCCGCTTGTGCGGCAGGTCGTCGCTCCCGTCCGCCACCTCGGCCCGCAGCCTGCGCCTGCCGGGCTCGCCGCTGACCTGCGCGACCAGGAGGGCGTCGCCGTCGGTGTGCACCAGGACGTTCGTGAGCATCTCGGAGACCATCAGGACCGCCGAGTCGACCTGGTCGTCGTCCGCCCAGTCGTGCAGCAGCTCCCGCAGATGGCGGCGGGCGCCGCCGATGCGCTCCGGCTCGGCCTGCGCGATGGTCAGGACGGTGCGCCGGGCGTCCACGTGCTGCTCGGGGCGGCTCGTACGGCTCAGGAGCAGTACCGCTATGTCGTCCTCGCGGCGGTCCGCGAGCGGTCCCGTCGTGTGGTGCGAGGAGGGGCCGTGCACGGCCTGCACGAGCCGGTCGGCGAGGAGTTCGAGGTTGTCCTGCTCGTCGTCGTCACCCAGGTACTCCTCCAGGGCCGCCCTGATCCGCGACCAGCCGGTCTCCAGGTCGTGGCCGCCGGTCTCGATGAGCCCGTCGGTGCAGATCAGCATGGTCTGGCCGGGTTCGAGGACCAGACGGGTGGTGGGGTAGTCCGCGTCCGGGTCGATGCCCAGGGGCAGACCGCCCGCGACGGGCCGCTGGAGCACCGTTCCGTCGGCCATCCGTATCGCCGGCTCCGGATGCCCCGCGCGGGCGATCTCCAGGACGCCCGTCGCCGGGTCGGCCTCGACGTACAGACACGTCGCGAAGCGCGGGTCGTACTCGGTCGCCTCGTCGGTGCCCGAGCCGCTCGACCCGTAGGTGGCGGACTCCGTGATCCCCGAGAGGAAGCGGGTCGCGCGTGAGAGCACCGCGTCGGGGCGGTGCCCCTCGGACGCGTACGCCCGCAGGGCGATGCGGAGCTGCCCCATCAGGCCCGCCGCGCGCACGTCGTGCCCCTGGACGTCGCCGATGGCGAAGGCGATGCGGCCGCTGGGCAGCGGGATCATGTCGTACCAGTCGCCGCCGACCTGGAGGCCGCCGCCGGTCGGCACATAGCGGGCGGCCACGCTCATCCCGTCGATCTTCGGGCCGAGCATCGGCAGCATCGAGCGCTGCAGGCCGTCCGTCAGCTCCCGCTCGGAGTCCGTGACCCCGGCCCGCGAGAGCGCCTGCGCCAGCATCCGCGCGACCGTCGTCAGGACCGAGCGCTCGTCGGGCGTGAACGTCACGGGATACGTGAAGGCCGCCATCCACGCGCCCATCGTGCGGCCCGCCACCGTCAGCGGCAGGAACGCCCACGACTGCCGCTCGAAGCGCCGCGCCAGCGGCCAGGCCGCCGGGTAGCGGCGGCGGTAGTCGTCCGGCGACGAGAGATAGACGGCGCGGCCGGTGCGGACCACCTCGGCCGCCGGGTAGTCGGTGTCCAGCTGCATCGCCGAGAAGGGGCCTTCGTCGCCCGGCTCGTGGCCGTGGTGCCCGATGATCGTCAGCCGGTCGCCCGCCACGCCGAAGACCGCGAGCCCGTCCGGCGAGAAACCCGGCATGGAGAGCCCCGCGGCGACCCGCAGGACCTCCTCCGTGGAGCGCGCCTCGGCGAGCGCGCGGCCCGCGTCCAGCAGGAACGCCTCGCGGGAGCGGCGCCAGTCGCCGGTGACCGGGGTGCGGGCGGCCGTGCCCGGCGGGGGCTCCGTGACCTCCTGGAGGGTGCCGATCAGCTCGTACGCCTCGGTGGAGTCGTGCGTCACCGGCTTGGAGCGGCTGCGCACGGTGCGCAGGACCCGCCGCCCCGTCTCGTCCATGATCCGCAGCCGGGCCTCGGCGAGGGTGCCCTCGGCGACGGCGAGCTGGACGATCCCGTAGATCTCGTTCCAGTCGACCGGGTGGAAACGGGAGCGCACGCCCGCCTCCGAGAGCGTCTGGGCGCGCTCGGGCAGCCCGAGGAGCCTGGCGGCCTCGGCGTCGAGGGTGACGGTCCCCGAGGCGTTGTCCCAGCGCCACAGCCCGGTGGCGATCGCGGCGAGGACGTCCCGCACGGGAGGCAGGGATTCGTCCCCCACCTGCGCGAGGGGATCGTCGGTGCGCATTGACCCACTTTAGGAATAGGTAGGGGCCCACCGCCACCGAACCTCTGCCCGCGAGGGGCACGGAAGTGGCCCTCGGGGCCCCTGTGACGCTCGTCGGAGTGGCCCGGCGGCGAATATCCGGAAAGCGATCTTCGCCCGGACGGTAGCCTGGGGAGCGTCTGCTCTCTCCCCTATTCGCGAAGACTGGATGAACGACGATGCATCGGTACAGGTCCCACACCTGCGGCGAGCTCCGCGCCTCTGACGTCGGCACCGACGTCCGGCTGAGCGGCTGGCTGCACAATCGCCGAGACCTGGGCGGCATTCTCTTCATCGATCTCCGCGATCACTACGGCATCACGCAGCTCGTGGCCCGCCCCGGCACCAAGGCCGCCGAGGTCCTGGACAAGCTGTCCAAGGAGACGGTCGTCCGCGTCGACGGCAAGGTCGTCTCGCGCGGCACGGACAACGTCAACCCGGAGCTGCCGACCGGCGAGGTCGAGATCGAGGCGAGCGAGGTCGAGGTGCTGGGCGCCGCCGCCCCCCTCCCCTTCACGATCAACGCCGAGGACGGCGTGAACGAGGAGCGCCGCCTGGAGTACCGCTTCCTGGACCTGCGCCGCGAGCGCATGCACCGGAACATCATGCTGCGCTCGGCCGTCATCGCCTCCATCCGCTCCAAGATGGTCGCGCTCGGCTTCAACGAGATGGCGACGCCGATCCTCACGGCGACCTCCCCCGAGGGCGCGCGCGACTTCGTCGTCCCCTCCCGCCTGAACCCCGGCAAGTTCTACGCCCTGCCGCAGGCCCCGCAGCAGTTCAAGCAGCTCCTGATGATCTCGGGCTTCGACCGCTACTTCCAGATCGCGCCCTGCTTCCGCGACGAGGACGCGCGCGCGGACCGCTCGCCGGGCGAGTTCTACCAGCTCGACGTCGAGATGAGCTTCGTGGAGCAGGAAGACGTCTTCCGCCCCATCGAGAAGCTGATGACGGAGATCTTCACGGAGTTCGGCAACGGCCGCGAGGTCACGTCGCCGTTCCCGCGCATCCCGTTCCGCGAGTCGATGCTGAAGTACGGCAACGACAAGCCCGACCTGCGCGCGAAGCTCGAACTGCACGACATCACGGACATCTTCGCGGACTCCGGGTTCAAGGCGTTCGCCGGCAAGCACGTCCGGGCCCTCCCCGTCCCCGACACGGCCTCGCAGTCCCGCAAGTTCTTCGACGGCCTCGGTGACTACGCCGTCGAGCAGGGCGCCAAGGGCCTGGCCTGGGTGCGCGTCGCCGAGGACGGCTCGCTGACGGGCCCGATCGCCAAGTTCCTCACCGAGGCGGACGTCGAGGAGCTCACGAAGCGCCTCGGCCTTGAGGCGGGCCACGCGGTCTTCTTCGGCGCGGGCGAGTTCGACGAGGTCTCGAAGATCATGTCCGCCGTCCGCGTCGAGGCCGCCAAGCGCGCCGGCCACTTCGAGGAGGGCGTCTTCCGCTTCTGCTGGATCGTCGACTTCCCGATGTACGAGAAGGACGAGGAGACGGGGAAGATCGACTTCTCCCACAACCCCTTCTCGATGCCGCAGGGCGGCATGAAGGACCTGGAGGAGAAGGACCCGCTCGACATCCTCGCCTGGCAGTACGACATCGTCTGCAACGGCATCGAGCTGTCCTCCGGCGCCATCCGGAACCACGAGCCCGAGGTCATGCTCAAGGCCTTCGAGATCGCGGGTTACGACGCGGAGACCGTCGAGCACGAGTTCGCGGGCATGCTGCGCGCGTTCCGCCTCGGCGCCCCGCCGCACGGCGGCATCGCGCCGGGCGTCGACCGCATGGTCATGCTCCTCGCGGACGAGCCGAACATCCGCGAGACCATCGCCTTCCCGCTGAACGGCAACGCGCAGGACCTGATGATGGGCGCCCCGACGGTCCTCGACGAGGCGCGGCTGCGGGAACTGAACATCTCGCTCCGCAAGCCCGCGGCGCAGTAGCGGTCGCCACGGCGCTGCCGTGGCCCCGGCCATGCGAAAGGCCCCCGGAACCAGTGGTTCCGGGGGCCTTCGGTTTTTCTCTCGTCGTCTTCGGGTGCGGTGCGGCTGATCGCGCGGTTCCTCGCGCCCCCGCGAGGAGGGGGCGCTTCATCGGTCAGGCGGCGTGGGTCGGCGAGGAGGAGTCGGCCGCGGCCTTGGTGTCGCGCTCGGCCTCTGCTTCGGCCTCCGCCCACTCGGTCACGAGCTGCTCGTACACGAGGCGCTCGTCGGGCCGGAGCCGGCCTCCCGCGCTCAGCCACAGCGCACGGATCTCCTGGTTGACCTCGTCGGCGCTGCGTCGCCGGTCGGGGGAGGGAGTCGTGGCCATGCGGTGAAGCTTACGTAGGGAGGTGTGAAGACGGCGTCAGAATAAGCCGACTTCGAACATGAGTTAGCTCACCGTGACCCACGACACACCATCCCAACGGCCCCCGGACCGGGGCGCCGTGGCCCGGCGGCCCTCGTCGGCGGACGGCCTTTGCGCGGAACTGGCGGCGCGGACACGGTCGAACCAGCGGTCGCGTGTTTGGCTGAAACGTTCCTGCGCCACTGGAGCCCCCGTGGCCACTCCTCTTCACTCCATTCGCCGGAGGTCCGGTCCCCAGGCGTGTCAGGAGCGCATCAGTTCCACCGCGCGGCTGTAGCTGTCCGCGCCGTGGCCCGCCTCCGCGAGGCGGCGGAAGATGTCGTGGACCGCCTCGGGGAACGCCGTGTCGACGCCCGCGTCAGCCGTCGTGTGGACGACGTGTTCCATGCTGGCCAGCCCCATCGACGTGCGGTCCACGTCGCCCGCGTGGTTGCCCGCGTCGATGCGGGTCGCGTAGAAGTCGATGAAGTGGCCCATGCCCGCGAAGTTCTCGGACGCGTACGGGGCGATCTCCGTGGCCTTGATGCCGTGGGCGGCGGCGAGGGCCACGGTGTGCCAGTACGCGGTGATCGCCGGCCAGAAGATCGCCATGTTCAGCTGGTACATCAGCGCGGCCAGCCCCGGGTCCTCCCCCCGGTAGTCCGTCCTGCCGGTGATCACTTCGAGCGCCGCCCGGTGCTCGTCGTACGCCTCGCGCGGTCCGCTGTAGAACGTCGACGCGTCGGCGGTGCCGATCAGCGGCGGCGGGCAGAGGACGCCGCCGGTCAGGTGTGTGCCGCCGAGCTCCGTCACCCAGCCGGCGCCGGCCCGCGCCTTCTCCGGGGTGTCGGAGCTGAGGTTCACCAGGGTGCGGCCGGCGACGGCGGCCTTGGCCGGCTCCAGGATCGCGTACATCGCGTCGTAGCCGGTGAGGCTGAGGACCACCAACTCGTTCGCCCGCAGCGCCTCCTCGGCGGTGGCCGCCAGGGTCGCGCCGCGCTCGACCAGGGCGTCGGCACGGGACGGGGTGCGGTTCCAGAGGGTGACGCGGTAGCCGCGGTCGAGGTAGGCGGCGGCCATGGCCTGGCCCATGGGGCCGAGGCCGATGACGGTGACGGACTGCGATGCGGAAGACATGCGTGACTCCACTCCGTGACGTGATGGCTAGAACGATCGCTCTATCCAGTGCTCGGAGAAAACGTAGCACGTCTCTAGAACGAACGCTCTACTCAATGGGAGATAGGCTGGGGCCATGGCCCAGAACAGCGCGGCCCCCGCCGCGGCCCCCAGCACCCGCGACCGGATCGTCGCCGTCTCCGCCCGCCTGATCCAGCGGCAGGGCTACGTGGGCACCGGCATCAAACAGATCGCCACAGAGGCGGAAGCCACCCTCGGCTCCGTCTACCACTTCTTCCCCGGCGGCAAGGAAGCCGTCGCGGTGGCCGCGCTCACGTACAGCGCCGAGGAGTTCGCGGACATGCTGCGCGAACTCCTCGGCCCGGCCGGGGCGGACGACCCGGCGGCGGCGATCGCGCACTGCGCCGACGAACTCGCCGTGGCGCTGCGGGAGTCCGGCTGGACCGACGGCTGTCCGGTCACGGCGGCGGCCCTGGAGACCCTCGGCTCGGATTCGGCGATCCAGCGGGTGTGCGCGGATGCGCTGCGCGGCTGGGAGCGGATCGTCGAGGAGCGGCTGCTGGGCGCCGGCTTCGACGCCGGGGACGCGCGTGAGGTGGCGACCACGGTGATCAGCACCCTGGAGGGCGCCGAGGTGACCGCCCAGGTGGCCCGGAGCGAGGAGCCGCTGCGGGCGGCGGGCCGGCAGCTGGCCCGCCTGGTGGCGTCGTACGGGCGGTGAGGCGGGCCCGCACCCGGCCGGGTGTGTCGTCGGATACGGGAAAGCCCCGGCGACACGCCGTGCTGCTTGGCGTGCCGCCGGGACTTCCCTGCGCTTCCCGTCGTCGTACCGGCGCGTGCGGCGTACCGCGTACGCGTGCCGGCCGGCACGTCACGCGGTCGGCTTCTCCTCCAGGCGGGGGAAGAGGACCGCGCCCTTGGTGATCGTCGTCCCCGCGGGCAGCCGGCCCCACGTCGACGCCGTCTGGACCCGCTGGTCGGCCAGGGGGCCGAGGGCGGGCTCCGCGCCCAGGGAGTCCCAGAGCTTCTGCGACGTCTCCGGCATGAGCGGGTTCAGGAGGACCGCCATGGCGCGCAGCGACTCGGCGGCCGTGTACAGGATCGTCGCCAGGCGGGCCTTGCCCTCGGGCGAGTCGTCCTTGGCCACCTTCCACGGCTCCTGCTCCGTGATGTAGCCGTTGACCTGCTTCACGAAGTCGAAGATCGCCAGGATGCCGCCCTGGAAGTCCAGCTCCTCGCCGATCTTCCGGTCGGCCTCGGCGACCGCCTTCGTCAGGCCGTCCCGCACCGCCCGCTCGGCGTCGCCGGGGGCCGTCGCCTCGGGGAGCGCGCCGCCGAAGTACTTGCCGACCATGGCGGCCACGCGCGAGGCGAGGTTGCCGTAGTCGTTGGCCAGCTCGGACGTGTAGCGGGCGGAGAAGTCCTCCCACGAGAACGAGCCGTCGCTGCCGAAGGCGATCGCGCGCAGGAAGTACCAGCGGTACGCGTCCACGCCGAAGTGCGAGGTCAGGTCCTGCGGCTTGATGCCGGTCAGGTTCGACTTCGACATCTTCTCGCCGCCGACCATCAGCCAGCCGTTGGCCGCGATCTTGCCGGGCAGCGGCAGGCCCTGGGCCAGCAGCATCGCGGGCCAGATCACCGCGTGGAAGCGGAGGATGTCCTTGCCCACCAGGTGGACGTCGGCCGGGAAGGTCGAGGCGAACTTCTCCTCGTCCGCGCCGTAGCCCACGGCCGTCGCGTAGTTCAGGAGGGCGTCGATCCACACGTAGATGACGTGCTTGTCGTCCCAGGGGACCTTGACGCCCCAGTCGAACGTCGAGCGGGAGATGGAGAGGTCCTGAAGACCCTGCTTGACGAAGTTCACGACCTCGTTGCGGGCCGACTCCGGCTGGATGAAGCCGGGGTTCGCCTCGTAGTGGGCGAGGAGCTTGTCGCCGTACTCGCTGAGCTTGAAGAAGTAGTTCTCCTCCTTGAGGAGCTCCACCGGCTTCTTGTGGATCGGGCACAGCTTCGTGCCGTCCTCGGCCTCGATGAGGTCGCCGGGGAGCTTGTACTCCTCGCAGCCCACGCAGTACGGGCCCTCATAGCCGCCCTTGTAGATCTCGCCCTTGTCGTGGAGATCCTGGACGAACTCCTGCACACGGTCGGTGTGACGCTTCTCCGTCGTACGGATGAAGTCGTCGTTCGCGATGTCCAGGTGCTCCCAGAGGGGCTTCCAGGCCTCGGTGACGAGCTTGTCGCACCACTCCTGGGGGGTGACGTCGTTCGCCTCGGCCGTGCGCATGATCTTCTGACCGTGCTCGTCCGTGCCGGTGAGGTACCACACCTTCTCGCCGCGCTGACGGTGCCAGCGCGTGAGCACGTCCCCTGCAACGGTCGTGTAGGCGTGGCCCAGGTGAGGAGCGTCGTTTACGTAGTAGATGGGGGTCGAGACGTAGTACGCCTTCGCGTCCGCGCTGTCCGCGCTCTTCCCCTGCTTCTCGGATCCAGTGGCCGCCATGGTCGAAATCCTAACGGCCCCGTGAAGATCCACTCACCTCGATTCCCGGGGGTGGACCGGGGGCTTCCGGTATGCCGGTACGCCTCCGGCACGTGGCCCCCGGTCTCGGTGTCCGTCTGGTGGTGGGGTCGGGCGGCGCGGGGCGCGTCCTACGGGCGCCAGTTCGCCAGCAGGCCCTCGTACAGTTCCTTGTCCGTGAGCTCGCGCGGGGCCGGGCCCGCGTGGAAGAAGCCGGCGTTGTCCGCGGTGAGCTTGCGGAGGTAGTCGAAGGCCTTCGCGTCGTGCTCGCCGAAGGCGACGAACTGGAAGAACAGCGGGTGCTTCGCGGCGTCCGCCAGCGCCTGGGTGGCCGGGCCCCTGGTGTCGGGGGCGCCGTCCGTCTGGAAGACCACGAGGGCGGGCGTGTTGTTGCGGGCGTGGTCGGACTTCTCGTAGTGGGTCACGACCTCTTCGATGGCGCGGTGGTAGCTCGTGCGGCCCATGCGGCCCGCCGCCGCGTGCATCTCGTCGACGCGGTTCTCGTGGTCGGTGAGGGTGAGCTCGCCGGTGCCGTCGATGTCCGTCGAGAAGAAGACGACGTGGACGGTGGCCTCGGGGTCCGTGTGGGCGGCCAGGGCGAGGACCTGCTCGCCGAGGCTCTGGGCGGAGCCGTCCTTGTAGTACGGGCGCATGCTGCCGCTGCGGTCCAGGACGAGGTACACGGGGGCTCGGACTCCGGTGAGGCCGCGCTTTCGCAGCGTGGCGCCGGCTGCCTTGTACGGGGCCGACAGGGCCGGGGCCTTGGCGCGCACCTTGGCCGCGGAGAGGGCGGGCTTCGCCTCGGGGACACCGGTGGCTTCCGGCTCCGCCGGGGCCTCGGGCTGTGCCGCCGCTTCCGGCTCCGCCGGGGTGCTGGTGGCTTCCGGCTCGGCCGCTTCGGGCTCCGCCGGGGCCTCGGGCTGTGCCGCCGCTTCCGGCTCCGCCGGGGTGCTGGTGGCTTCCGGCTCGGCCGCCGCTTCGGGCTTCGCGGCTTCGGGCTCAGCGGCTTCCGGTTCGGCGGGGATCTCCGGCTGTGCCGCCGCTTCCGGCTCGGCCGGGGTGGACGTCGCTGCTTCGCTCGCCGCGGCTTCGGGCTGTGCCCACCCGTCCCGCCCTGCGGGACGATTGCCCACAGCGGCGGCGGTGTCGGGGGCGGTCTGCTCGGCCTCGGTCTCGGCTTCGGGCTTGCCTTCTGCCTCGGGCTCACCCGCGGTCTCGGCTGTGGGCTCGGGCCCACCCGCAGGCTCGGCTCCGGGCTCGGTCCGCTCCTGTTGTGGGCAGGCGTCCCGCACGGCGGGACGGGTGGGCGCAACGTCCGGCGCGGGCTCTGGCTCGGGCTCCGCTTCCGCCGCCGGGGCGGGCTCCGGTGCGGCCTCCGGGGTGGGCTTCGGCTCGGGCTCCGCTTCCGCCGCCGGGGTCACCTCGGTCTCCGGCTCCGCGGAAGGCTTCGGCTCGGGCTCCGGCTCCGCCGCCGGGGTCACCTCGGTCTCCGGCTCCGCGGAAGGCTTCGGCTCCGCGGAAGGTGGGGTGGTGTCCGCGCGGCGGGCCGGGGGGACCGTCACGTTGTCGAAGGCCGCTGCCACCAGGTCGTCCGCGGCGGACGCGGCCGGGGCCGGCTCCGGGCTCGGCGCGGGGACCGAGGCCTTGGCGGCCGGGGACGGCTCCGGGGACGGTGAAGGGATGCTCGCCGGCTGCTGCGGGGCCTCCGCGGGCTGCGTGGGCTCCGACGCGCCCTCGGACACCGGTTCCATCTTGCGTGACCGACCGAACGCGTTCCGCAGGCGGTTCAGAATGCCCATGTGCGCAACCCTTCGCGTGAGTTGATTCCCGTAATCCCTGGCCAGGGCGGACACGTAAGGTTAGCCGCCGCCCGTGGCGATCTTGGGCAGGGTCGGCCCCCGTTCCCGCCCGCCCGTGCCGCCCCGCGACACCCCCGTGCCAACTCCTCCTCGTGCGTCACGGATTCACCCGCCGTTCACCCGCAGGCCGCCGCCTTGCCGATCTCCGCCCATACCGTCACGGCGGAAACAAGCCAAAGACTTGAGTAACACCACGACGGAGGACCCGTGCCGAAGCTGCTGCCGATCGTCACCTCGCATCAGGGGAGCGGCGGCCGTTCCGCCCTGACCTGTCGTTTCCGCTGCGGTGACGCCTGCTTCCAAGAGGTGCCCAACACCAGCGACAACGAGTACGTCGGCGATGTCATCGCCGGTGCCCTCAGCCGCCGTTCGATGATGCGCGCCGCCGCCGTCGTGACGGTCGCCGCCGCGGCGGGCGGCGCGGTCATAGCCGACCCGGCCGCGAGCGAGGCCGCCGCGGCCGTGCCGGAGGGTCGCAAGGGCAGCAGCAGGTCCAAGGCGGCGCGCGGCCTCCGCTTCACGCCCGTCGCGCCGAACACCGCCGACACCGTCACCGTCCCCGGCGGCTACGAGCAGAACGTCGTCATCCGCTGGGGCGAGCCGATCCTGCGCGGCGCCCCGGCCTTCGACCCCGACCGGCAGAGCGCCAAGGCGCAGGCCGGGCAGTTCGGCTACAACAACGACTTCCTGAGCCTGCTGCCGCTGCGCCGTGAGCACAACCGCCAGCTCCTCGTGGCCAACCACGAGTACACGGACGAGGTGCTGATGTTCAAGGGGTACGACCCCGAGAACCCCACCCGTGAGCAGGTCGAGATCGCCTGGGCGGCCCACGGCCTCTCCGTCGTCGTGGTCGAGGGCGAGCGGCGCAAGGGCAGGCTGACCGCCGTTCCGCGCCACCACCTCAACCGGCGGCTCACCGCCACCAGCCGGTTCCGGCTCACCGGGCCCGTCGCCGGCAGCCCGCTCGTGCGCACCAAGGCCGACCCGCGCGGCACCACCGTGCTCGGCACCCTGAACAACTGCGCCGGCGGCACCACCCCGTGGGGCACCACGCTGCACGGCGAGGAGAACTTCAACCAGTACTTCGCCAACGCGGAGAAGGTCACCGACCCGACCACCGCCGCGCGCCTCAAGCGCTACGGCGTCGTCGGCGGCGCCTCCGAGCGCAAGTGGGAGCGGTTCGACGACCGCTTCGACCTCGCCAAGGAGCCCAACGAGGCCAACCGCTTCGGCTGGGTCGTCGAGCTCGACCCGTACGACCCGGACTCGACCCCGCGCAAGCGCACCGCGCTCGGCCGCTTCAAGCACGAGGCCGCGCAGCCGCGGCTCACCCACGACGGCCGCCCGGTCGTCTACATGGGCGACGACGAGAAGTTCGACTACTTCTACAAGTTCGTCAGCAGCAAGCGGGTCGCCAAGGGCACCTCGCGCGCCGCCCACGAGCACAACCTCAGCCTGCTCGACGAGGGCACGCTGTACGTCGCCAAGCTGACCGGTGACTCGCCCGCCGACGAGATCGACGGGAAGGGCGCCCTGCCCGAGGACGGCGAGTTCGACGGCGGCGGCAGGTGGATCCCGCTGGCCACCGCGGGCCCCGGCGGCAAGGCCGTCAGCCACGTCAAGGGCATGACGGCCGACGAGGTGTACCTCTTCACGCGCCAGGCCGGCGACAAGGTCGGGGCGACGAAGATGGACCGCCCCGAGGACATCGAGCCGTCGCCGCACACCGGCAAGGTCTACGTGGCGCTCACGAACAACTCCGACCGCGGCAAGCCGGGCAAGGCCGGCGCCGACGAGGCCAACCCGCGCAACCTGAACAAGCACGGCCAGATCCTGGAGCTGACCGAGCGCCACAACCGCGCGGACGCGCTGACCTTCGGCTGGTCGCTGTTCCTCGTCGCCGGTGACCCGGAGGACCCCGCGACGTACTTCGCGGGCTACCCCAAGGAGCGGGTCTCCCCGATCTCCTGCCCGGACAACGTCACCTTCGACCCGCACGGCAACCTGTGGATCTCCACCGACGGCAACAACCTCGGCTCCCACGACGGCCTCTTCGGCGTCGCGACGCGCGGCAGCCGGCGCGGTGAGCTCAAGCAGTTCCTGACCATGCCGAACGGCGCGGAGACCTGCGGGCCGATCGTCCAGGACCGGCGCGTGCTCGTCTCCGTGCAGCATCCGGGCGAGGTCGACGGGGCGTCCGTCGAGAAGCCCGCGAGCGCCTGGCCCGACGGACCCGGCAAGATCGTCCGTCCGTCGGTCGTCTCCGTCTGGCGCGAGGACGGCCGCGACATCGGCGTCTGACCCCGCGCGGGAGCATCCAGCCGCTTCGGCGGCTACCGGGACGCGGGAACCAGCGTCCCGGTGGCCGCCGCGCGCGTCTCGCCGGCGCGCAGCAGCCACTCGGCGTAGGCGGGGGACTGCTGGGCGGCCTCCCAGTACGCGGCCTCCAGCTCGCCGTAGACCGCGTCCAGCTCGTCGTCGGTGCGCGCCGCCGCCAGGAGGCGGACGCCCAGGGGGTCGCCGTCGAGGGGGCGTACGGCCATGTCGGCGCGGCCCCGTGAGGTGGGCTGGCACAGGGTGACGACCTCGCCGGAGGCGACGAGGGAGGCGGCGGTGAGGTAGTCGCCGTGCAGCACAGGGGGGTTCAGGCCGGCCGAGGTCAGGACGCGGCGCAGGCCGTCCCACTCGCCGTCCACCGTGGGGTCCACCATCCAGCGGTCGGCCGCGAGGTCACGGAGGCTGACGACCGGGTGCTCCGCCGCCGGGTGGTCCGCGGCGAGGGAGACGAACTGCGGCTCGCGGTCGAGGAGCACGCGTCTTCGGAGCGTCTCCGGCAGCCGCAGCGGGCTGCCCTCCACCTCGTGCACGAAGGCGACGTCGAGCTGGCCGTCGGCGACCATGCGCAGCAGGGCGTTGGCCGAGACGTCCATCTGGAGCGAGATCTCCGTGCCCGGCAGCCGCACGCGCAGCCTGCGCAGCCAGCCCGGTATGGCGCGGCTCGCCGTGGAACCGACGCGCAGCCGCGGCCCTTCGGTGGCCCGTGCGGCGGCGGCCATGGTCTCCGTGACCAGCGCCCTCATCTCCGTGACCAGGGGGCGGGCGCGGCTGAGGACCACGCGGCCGAGCGGCGTCGGGCGACAGCCGGTGCGCTCGCGGGCGAAGAGCTGGCCGCCGAGCGCGTGCTCGATGCGGCGCAACTGGGTCGTCAACGACGGCTGGCTCATCCCGAGCTGGCGGGCGGCCTTGTGCAGGCTGCCGCTGTCGGCGATGGCGCACAGCGCACGGAGGTGCCGGACCTCGAGCTCCATGGTCGATGAGCGTAGAGCCGCTACGGCCGCCGCACCAGATACCCAAACCCCATGAGAACGATCCGTTCCGGACAGGTGTGCGCGGGGTGATAGCTCCGGGCTATCGGGTGTTGCCATCATCCCCGGGCGTCACATGCTCCCCGAGACTCACCCCTACCGATCCGTTCACCTTTCATCGACCCCCCACGGTCGTGGAACGAATAGGGAGCCCCCCACACATGAGCAAGCGTTACCTCTCCGTCGCCGCCGCCATCGGTCTCGCCGTCGCCGGTCTCGGCGCGACCTCGGCGACCGCCGCGACCGCCGCCCCCACGGCCTCCGCGCACTCCGCCACCTCCTCCTGGGCCGCCTACGAGGGCTCGAAGGCGGAGGCCAAGAACAACAAGGCATTCTTCGAGGCCGTGGTGAAGGCGGTCGCCGAGAAGCGCGCGGCCAACCCCGGCGCGAAGTCCGTGACCGTCGTCTACGACGCCTCCGGAGCGCCCACCTTCGCCTCGCAGATAGCCAGCAGCACGTCGATCTGGAACAGCTCCGTCTCCAACGTCAAGCTCCAGGCGGGCACCTCCGGAGCCAGCTTCGAGTACCGCGAGGGCAACGACCCGCGCGGCTCGTACGCGAGCAGCGACGGCCACGGCAACGGCTACGTCTTCCTCGACTACGCGCAGAACGAGGAGTACGACTCGACGCGCGTCACCACCCACGAGACCGGCCACGTGCTCGGCCTGCCCGACACCTACGACGGCCCGTGCAGCCAGCTGATGTCGGGCGGCGGCCCCGGCCCGTCCTGCACCAACGCGCAGCCGGACGCCACCGAGCGCGCGAAGGTCGACCAGCTCTGGGCGAACGGGTTCGCCAAGGCGCTGCAGAAGGTCGACGCCGACCGCTGAGTGACCGGTCGGAGGGGCCCACGTCCCTGACGCGGGCCCACGGGGGCCGCGCGGGCCGCCACCGTCACGTCGTCTTCGGCGACGCGATGGCCCGCGCGGCCCCCACCTCTTGCCGCAGGGGTTCGAGGACGCTGTCCTTGGGGCCCACGGTGAAATCGGCCCGCACCTCCCTGAGATGCGACGAGGCGCGCAGACCGGCCGCGAGCCCCCGCAGCTCCGCGACGACCTCGGCGATCTCCTCCGGCGCGGGCTCCTCGGCGCCGTGCCGGATGCGGACGCGCGCGGCGGTCGTGGCGTCCAGGACGCGTTCCACCGCGACGACCAGCGGCCACCAGGCTGCGGCCCGCGAACCGGTGGGCGGCGGCTCGGTCAGGGCGCGCTGGAACTCGGAGCGGATGGCGGACAGGTCGCGGTAGAGGCGGCGGCGCATCCGGGCCCTGGCCGCCGGGTCCTCGTGGGCGCCGAAGACGCACTCCACGTACCGGGCGGTGTCGGCGACGGTGTCCGCGAGCCGGTCGCCGATCCGGGTCCCCCAGCTCTCCGGCCACAGCAGATAGCCCGCGACGAGCGCGATGGCGCAGCCGAGCAGGCTGTCGACGAGCCGCGGCGCCACGAGCCCGAGGCCCTGGTGGTTGAGGATGTCGGAGAGCAGCAGGATGACGGGGGTGATGGCCGCCGTCTGGTGGCCGTAGCCGCGGGTGGTCAGGGCCGGGATGAGCGGGGCGAGCAGCATCATCACGGGCACGTCCCACCAGCCGTGCGGCACCTCGCTGAGCACGACGGCGGCGACGACCAGGCCCGCCGCCGTGCCGAGGGCCCGCAGGACCGCGCGCGAGAACACCGAGCCGAAGTCGGGCTTGAGGACGAACGTGACGGTGAGCGCCACCCAGTACGACCTGGGCACGTCGATCAACGACACCAGGGACTGCGCGATGCCGATGCAGAGCGCGAGCCGCAGTCCGTAGCGCCAGGACGCTCCGGAGAGGATGACGTTGCGGGCGGCGCGGCGGGCGCGGACCCGCAGCGCGGCGGGCCGGCCGAGGCGGTCGTCGGTCTCGATGACGCCGAGGGGGTCGGGGTCGCCGAGCGTCTCCGCCGCGTGCCGCACGGCGTGGTCGATGGCCCGGGACGCGTGGTCCCGCGGCTCGGCCAGCTCCGGCAGGGCGGGCGCGCCGCCCCTGTCCGGCCCCTCGCCGCCGCGCCACACCGCCTGGGCGAGGGCGCGGACGGCCGCGGGGACCTCGGCGGGCAGGCGTACGCGGGCGTGGCGGGCCCACTGGTGGGCGGCGGGGGCGGCTTCGACGATCGGGGTGAGGGCGTTCAACTGGGCGACGAGCCGCACCAGTTCCGCGTTGCGGCCGTGGTCGAGGGCGCGGCGGGCGAGAACGAGGTCGTAGCTCTGGTTGAGGGAGACGGTGACGGCGCCGCGGGCGTCGTCGTAGGCGTCGGTGCCCGCGGCTTCGAGGAGCGCGGCCACGGAGAGGTAGGAGTCGGCGACGGCGGCGCGCTCGGGGACGCCGGACCGCAGCGGCCAGGCGAGCAGGGCGAGGGCCAGCACGAGGAGGCCGCCGCCGGTCATCAGGGCCGGGGCGAGCCACCACTGGCCCGGCATCGGGAGACCGGCGCCGACCACGCAGTTGAGGAGCAGGAGCAGCCCGGACACGGAGGCGACGGCGCCGATCGTCGACATCATCCCGGAGACGAGCGCGACGAGGGTGACGGCGCCGACGGCCACCCAGCCGTGGCCGAAGGCGAGCGAGCCGAGGGTGACGCCGATGGCGCCGAACAGCTGCGGCACGGCGATGTTGAGGATGCGCATGCGGTAGGCGTCGGCGGTGTCGCCGATGACGCCCGAGAGCGCGCCCATGGAGGCGAGCGCCCCGTACGTGGGGTGCCCCGCGAGGATGCCGATGGCCAGCGGCAGCGCCATCGCCACGGAGGCGCGGGCAACGGCCGCCCAGGGGATGGGCGCGGACTGCGGCTTGAGCGACCTGACCAGCCAGGCGGGCGGGGCGAGGGGGCGCTGGGGGCCGCGTGATGCGCGTGACTCGCGGGATTCCGGAGGGGTGGGAGGGGTCTCACGAGGCATGCGTCCAGTATTGCCGGTATGCGGGGCTTTCCGGTCAGTCCGCGGGCTCCGCGCGATGCAGGGTCAGGGTCACGGCCAGGGCCCGGTGGTCCGTGTCGCCGATCTCCAGGAAGCGGGCGTCACGGGCCGAGAAGTCCGGGGTCGCCAGGACGTGGTCGATCTGGGCGCCCAGCGGCGCGGGCGCGGCGGCGGGCCAGCTCGGGGCGCGTGAGGTCCCGTCGAGGCGGGCGGCGTCGCGCAGCCCGGCGTCCAGGACGGAGCGGAAGGCGGCGTGGTCCTGGGTGGCGTTGAAGTCGCCCGCCACGATGGTGGGGCGGCCCTCGCCCGCGGCTGCGTAGTCCCTGATTCTGCCCAGCTCCTCGCGCCACAGGCCCACACCGTCGGGCAGCGGTGGCATCGGGTGGACGAGCTGGACCCGTATCTCATGGCCCTTCACCTCGGCCACGGCCCCCGGCATGCCGAGGGTGCCGGATATGCCCTTCGCCGGTTTCAGCGGGACCTTGGCGAGGATGGCGGAACCCTCCGCGCCGTACGCCTCCACCGCCTCACGGTAGGGGTAGTCGCCGCGGGGCAGCTCCTTGCGGAGCAGGGCCGAGCAGGCCGGGTCGCACTCCTCCACGAAGAGGAGGTCGGGGTCCTCTTCGCGGACCGCCTCCACCAGGCCCTGGGCGCCCCTGCCGAACTCCACGTTCGACGTCATGACGCGCAGTTCGGCCACGGCGGGGCCCTCGGGGGCGTCCGTGTTGCCGTACGGCTCCAGGTACCAGGCGACTCCGCCGAGCGCCGCCACCGCCCACACCATGCCGGTCCGCCATCTCGCGAGGACCGTCAGGAGCAGGGCCGTGGCCGCGGGGACCAGCAGCCAGGGCAGGAAGGCGAGGGCCTGGGTGACCGGGGTGAAGCCGTCGGAGTCCGCCGCGCGGAAGGCGAGGATCGCGGTGACCGCGGTCAGCAGCAGGGCGGCGAGGGCGGCCTTGCCTCTGCCTCTGCCCCTTGGCCTCCGGCCCGGTTCGTCGGCCTCGTCCCGCTGGGTGTCGCGGGTGACGGTCTCGCTGTTCAAGGCCGGCCTTTCGGTTGGCTGGTGCTGCCGGGGTCCTCTCCCCGTAACGGTTGCTCGCCGGGGGGCGGTTCCTTCCTCGGGGGCGGCGTTTCTTCTCGGGTGGGTCGTTGTCTGCGGGTTGGTGGGGGCTTGTCGCGCAGTCCTCGCGCCCCTTGCGGGGCTGGTCTCGTTTGTCGTTTGCGGGTGGGTCGTGGCTTGGCGCGCAGTTCCTCGCGCCCCCTGGGGGGCTGGTCGTGTTCGTCGTCCGCGGGGCGGTGGGGGGTTGGCGTGCCGTTCCCCGTGGTCCTAGCGGGGGGTCTCGTTTCGGCGCTTCTCGCGGGGGCGGCGGGTTGTCAGCCACGTCGTCAGGGCCACCGCCGCGCCCGCCGCCATGATGATCCACGCGGCTGCCCGGAGGGATTCCGTCAGGGCGTCGTAGACCGCGGCCGCCGCGTCGTGGGAGACGTCCGGGGGGAGGTCCCGCAGCGTGAGCGTGCGGGTGAGGGCGACCGCCGCGGCCAGGGCCGCCGCCGCCAGAGCCGCGCCCACGGACGTGGCGATGACCGCCCTGCGGCGGCGGAGGGACAGGAAGATGCCCGCCGCCGCGAGGACCACCGCCGCCACCGGGAGCCAGGGGCCGGCCGTCTGGAGCACGTGGAAGCCCTTCCGTAGCGGGCCCAGGTCCCCGGAGTCGAGGACCGTGACCTCGGTGTGCCGGACCGGGATCTTCGAGGCGAAGGGCACGCCGTCGTCGGACAGTTGCTGCTTGACCCGCTGGACGATGGGCGCGAGGTCGATGGAGACCTCGCCGCCCGAGTCGTCGTCGAGGGCCCGCTCCACGGCGGCGTGCGCCGCGCGGTTCGCCGCCTTCCAGGCGGTCTCGTACGCCGCCGTACCGGTGAACGAAGCCACCGCGTCGCGTACGAAGGCCTTGACCGTGCCCTGGAGCGGGCCCACGTCGATCTCCTTCATCACCGCGTCGGTGACCGCGTCCCCCACGGCCGTGCGCACCGCCGGGTCGGCGGAGAGCGGCGCCATGGCCGCCACGTAGCTGTCCTCGTCCCCGATCTCGTACCTCGCCCAGGCCGAGAGCGCACCGAGCGGCACGAGGAGGCAGGCCACGACGAGGAGGACTGCGGACAGGCTGCTGCGGACGCTGCGGGGCACGCATCCAGGCAAGGCCCAGCTCACGGGCGGCGCGAGCGGGGCGACTGCATATGGGGCAAGCGAGGGGCGCGTGCGGGGGGCCGACCGCCGGGGCGGGGACGGGCCGAAGCGGCTTCCGGTGGAGGGCTCGGCCGAACGGGTGTTACCTGGATGAGGGGACGAGGAGGCCGATCATGAGCATCGCATCGACTCTGGGGGCGGCGGGCGTCACGGCCCTGCTGACCGTGGGTTCCGCCGCCTCCGCCACCGCCGCGAGTCCCGCGCACGGCGACGACGGCGTCATCTGGGGCACCGTCGTCTCCACCCCGGACCTGAAGGTCAGGGACCAGCCGAGCACCGCGGGCGGCATCGTCGCGAAGCTGCCGAAGGGCAGTGAGGACCGCGTCGACTGCGCCACGCGCGGCACCGCCGTCCACGGGAACTCCGTCTGGTACTGGCTGACCGGCGTCGGCGGCTGGGTGAGCGCGGCGTACATCGACACCCACGGGTGGCACGTGCCGAGCTGCGCCGAGGAGGACCCGTGCCCGAAGTGGAAGGAATCGAAGGACCGGGACTGCCACGAACCGTGCGCCTACAGCAGGCGCTGACCCCCGGCAACCGGAACCCCCGGCTCCCGGGCGGCCATTGGCCCGGCAGCACCCGGAACCCCGCCCCCGGGCGCTCGCCGGCCCGGCAGCGACCGGAGTCACCACCTCCGGGGTGACCAATGGCCCGGCAGCGACCGGGACCACCGGCCCCCCCGGGGCACGACCGCTGACCCAGCTGCCCCGGGACCAGCAGCCCCGGGGCAGCCGCTGACCCCGGCAGCAACCGGAACCACCATTCCCGGGGCACCCGCTGACCCGGCAGCGACCGGTCCCCCGGGGACGACCGCTGACCCGGCAGCAACCGGAACCACCCCCGGCAACCGCTGAGGCCCCGTCCGCTTCGCGTCGGCGAGGCCGAGAAGGGAACCGTCATGGCACATGCCGCCCCCCTCCGTCACGCGCCCGCCTCGCGGTCCGGTTCGACCGCGGCCCGGGCCCTGCCGCTGCTCCTCGGCCTCGCCTACGGCTTCTGGGTCGCGACCAACGCCATCCACGGCGGGCCGGTCACCGCCGGGAAGGTGCTGCTCGGCGTCCTGTCGGGCCTCGTGCTGACCGCCCTGGTCACCGCCCTGCACCGGGTGGGCGGGAAACTCCCCCCGGGGCCGCGCGCCCTGTCGTGGGCGGTGCTCACGGGGACGGCGCTGGGCTTCCTGTACAACCAGAGCGGCAGGAGCGTGCTGGCCTGCGCCGTGGTGTCGCTCGCGGTCGCGGCCGGGACGTTCGTGATGACCTACTACCACTACTGCACGGCCAGAACCTGAGCCGGGCCGCCGACGGCCGCGCCGAGCGTGCTCACAGCGCGTTCGGCGCGACCGCGTGGGCCATCGCCCGGTACCCGGCGTCGTTCGGGTGCAGGTGGTCGCCGCTGTCGTACTCCGGGGCGAGCCGCTGCGGGTCGTCGGGGTCGGCGAGGGCCTTGTCGAAGTCGACGTAGGCGTCGTACTCGCCCGAGGTGCGGACCCAGTCGTTGAACGCGTCGCTGACGGCCGCCGCGCGCTTCCCGTCGTGGTCGGAGCCGCCGAACGGCAGCAGCGTGGCCCCGACGATCCTGACGCCCTTGGCGCGGGCCTGGCGGATCAACTCCCGGTGGCCTTCGATGAGGTCACGGGCGGACACCACGGGGGCGGGCTTGTAGGTCGGAGTGTCGCTCTCGCTGAAACCGATGTCGTTGACGCCCTGGAGGACGACGACCGTGCCGACGCCGGGCAGGTCGAGCGCGTCCCGCGCGAACCGGTTGGCGCTCCGCTCCCCGTACCAGGCGGAGTCGTTGAGGACCAGGTTGCCGCCGATGCCGGCGTTGAGCACGGGCCGCGCGGTGCCCGCCGCCGCGAGGCGTTCGGCGAGCGCGTCGGACCAGCGGCGGTCACGGTCGGCGGTGGAGGCGAAGCCGTCGGTCGTGGAGTCCCCGAAGAGGACGACGCCGTCCCGCTTGGCCGGCCTCGAACCGCTGACGTCGACACCGGAGAGGTAGTACCAGGACTCCGTGGACTCGCCGAAGGCCTCGGCGCCGGTGTCGGCGGTGTGCTCGCCGTCCGCCCGGTAGCTGGTGGCGAAGGACTGGGCGTGGAAGGTGGCGGGCCCGGTCGTCCCCGCCAGGTGCAGGGTGACCGTGACCGACTCGAAGGGGGCGAGCCGCAGCCCGGCCTCGTCGCTGGAGAGCTGCTCGTGCGCCGGGACGCTCACCGACCGCTTGCCGCCGAAGGTGAGCCGCCGGACCGAGCCCTTCTGCACCGACGCCCCCTTCTCCGTACGGGCGACGGTGGCGCCCTCGATCCTGAGCGGCGAGGACCCGTAGGCGTTGGAGAGGCGGATGCGGGCTCTGTCACCGCCCTCCGTGACGCGTATGACCTGGCGCAGAGTCTGGCCGCTGAAACCGTCCTCCGACCAGTTGGGCTCGAACCCGGTGCTCGGCCGCTGCGGCGACGCGGCCCAGGCGGCGGTCCAGGCGGGACCCTTGCCCGCGCGGTCGGGGGCGGCGTGGGCGCCGGTGAGGGCGAGCCCGGCGGTCAGGGCGAGGGCGGAGGCGGCGGCGAGGACGGTGGTGCGGGCACGGGAAAGCATCGTGGGCTCCGGGGAGTTGGGAGGAGGGAGGCTGGTGCGGCGGCTGCCGTCCGGCCGGTGATCCCAAGATCCGCCCGCCGTGCGGGAGCATCAAGGGCGAACCATGCAACGATCGACGCACTCACGCTTATCGACGCAGGTCACGGGGGGTACGTGGTGGAACGCCAGGAGCTGGAGACCTTCTTGACGCTGGCCGAGGAGCTGCATTTCGGCCGTACGGCGGAGCGGCTCCTGCTCTCCCAGGCACGGGTCAGCCAGACCGTGAAGAAACTGGAGCGCAAGATCGGCGCCCCGCTCTTCGAACGCACCAGCCGGGTCGTCCGCCTCTCACCGCTGGGGCGGCGGCTGTACGAGGACATCGCGCCGCTGCACAAGGAGATGGAGGCGGTGGTGGCCCGCGCCAAGGACGCCGCGCGGGGCGTCGAGGGGGAGCTGTCCGTCGGCTTTCTCGGCTCGGGCGCGGGGTCGCTGACCGGGGCGGTCCTCTCGGCCTTCCGCGAGCGGCGCCCCGGCTGCGAGGTGCGGATGCGCGAGACGCAGTTCCAGGACCCGCTGGGGGCCCTGCGCGGCGGCGAGGTCGACGTGCTCTTCACGTGCCTGCCGGTCGAGGAGCCGGACCTGACGGTCGGGCCCGTCGTCATCAACGAACCCCGCCTGCTCGCCCTGCCGGTGGGCCACCCCCTCGCCGGGCGGGCGTCGGTCTCCTTGGAGGAGCTGGCGGGCGAGACGTTCTTCGGCGTGGTGAACGGCGCCCCCGCGTACTGGTGGGACTTCCACGTGCCGCCGCGCACGCCGAGCGGCCGGGTGATCCGCCGCGGGCAGGCGGTGGCGAGCTTCCAGGAACTGATGACGCTGGTCGCGGCGGGCCAGGGGGTCTCTCCGGTGGTGGCCTCGGTGGAGCACTACTACGCCCGCCCCGACGTCACGTTCGTGCCGCTGCGGGACGTGGCGTCCGCCGACGTGGCCCTGGTCTGGCGCACGGCGGGCGCGAACGCCCGGACGGAGGCGTTCGCGGCGGCCGTCCGCGACGCGGTGGAGGCGAACGGGGGACCGGCGGCGTTCTGACGCACGCACCGGACCACCGGACCGCCGGACGGCCGCCGGGCCGCCGGGCCGCCGGGCCGCCGGGCCGTCGGGCCGTCGGATGGCCGCCGGGCCGCTGTGACCGCCGGATGGCCGCCGTGCCGTCGGACCGTCGGATGGCCGCCGGAGCGCCGTCAGGGCCCGGAGCGCCGTCAGGGGCCGGTGCGCCGTCAGGGGCCGGTGCGCTGCTCCGAGGTGTCCGTGCAGAGCGCCCAGATGACGAAGAGGCCGATCGCGACGGAGATGACCGCCCAGACCGGCGTGTACGGCAGCCACAGGAACTGCGTCACGATGCCGAGCGCGGCCAGCGCGACGCCGACCGCCTTCGCCCAGCCCGCGCCCTTGAGGATGCCCCAGCCGGTGGCGGCGATGACCAGGCCGAGGATCAGATGGATCCAGCCCCAGGTGGCGAGGTCGAACTTGTAGACGTAGTCGCCGACGCGTTCGTAGACGTCGTCCTTGGCGATGCCCGCGATGCCCGCGAACACGCCGAGCAGGCCGTTCACCAGCATCAGGACCCCGGCGAACAGGGTGCCGCCCCCGGCCCAGGCACTGGGGTCGCTCCCGTGGTCGTGCCGGTGCGCGTGGCCGTGGCCCGGCTCGCCCTCGTGTGCCGTGGCGCTGCTCATGGCCGGTCCTCGCTCTCTGTCGGGGGTTCACAGCGTGTGACGGCCGTACGGGGTGCGGCGAGCGGACCTGGTCCGAACGGGTGAGGGAGGACGACCACCGCCGCTCCGGGCCGGAACCCGGGGTTCGCGCTTCCTCCCCACGGGGGGATGGCGATGCTCGGACAACGACCGCAGGGCCACGCGTCCCTACGCCGGCGGAGCCGTGGTGCTCGCGGTGGCCGCCGCGTTCCCGTGGCGGTCGGGGCGGACGGGCGGTCGGTCCGGCGGCGTGCCGTGGTGGGCGCGCGCCCTGCTGCTCGGGGCCGCCCGGGGCCTTCTCACCGACACGGCGGCGGCCAGTGCCCTGGTGCTCTGCCGGGAGGGCGAGGAACGGACGCGGGTGGCGGCGGTGGCCGACGGCGAGGGCGGGCTTCACGCCCCGCTCCTGAGACCCGTCCTGGACCCGGCCTCGACCCGTCCTTGACCCGTCCCGAGACCCGGCCTGGGGGACGGAGGCGGTGTCAGGACGCCTTCGCCAGCGCGTCGGCGACCGCCATGGTGATGCGCCGTATCCCCGGCGAACGCACCGGGCAGGGGCGGGACTTGGCCGTGGTCGGGGCCAGGCAGAAGTGCAGCGGGTCGTCACCGCGGTGGAGCGCGGTGCGGCCCTGCCCCCGGTCCGTGCAGAACTCCGGGTTCCGCTTCTCGTGCGGCGTGCACGGCAGTTTCTCGGCCCAGGTGTAGCGGGCCGACGCGGGGGCGACCGCCCGGCCGGCGTCGGCGGTGAGGTCGTCCGAGGCGCGCGCCCTGGCCTCGTAGACGCCGTTGACGCGGCGGACGCGGTCCGGGGTCATGGGGTCGGGGCCCTGGAGGACCCACACCACGCGCGTACGGCCGCTTCCGGCGGCCCCCTCGATCTGCGCGGCCAGCCTCGCCGCGTCGGCGCGGTAGCGGGCGAGGTACTCCGTGCGCCGCTCGTCGTACGTGATGCCGTCCATGCACGGCGTGTAGCCCCACGCGTTGCCCCAGAACTGGAGCACCACGAAGTCCGGCCGCTCCGCGCGCACCAGCGCCGCGGCCTTGTGCTTCTCCGGCACCAGGGAGTCCTCGCCGGCGCCTTCGAGGTAGTCGCACAGGGTGGTGCCGGAGTAGGGCGCGCTGCGGTAGCGGGCCCCGAGGCGGCTCTTGAGCCGGTCGCCCAGGTCGTCCTGGTTCTCCATCGCGAGGGAGTCCCCGAGGTAGAGCACCTTCGGGGCCCGTGTCCCGGCCTTCCGCGCGTGCCGCTGCCGCTTCGCGGCCGACGGGGCCGGGCGCGAGGCCTCGGGGCGTGGCGTGGGGGCGGCCATCGGGGTGTCGGCGACCGGAGCGTCCGGGGCGCGAGGCGGCGGGGCGCCGCTCCCCGACCCCGGGTCCCCGCACCCCGCCAGCAACAGCGCACCGACCAGCGCCCCCGCGCTCCACAGCTTCCGCATGCGGCAACTCCCGCCCCAGTCCGCCGAAACGGCCCCAAGGCAAGCACAGGGACGCGGACGGCGGAAGGCATGCGCCTGCCAGAGACGCCGGCCGTGGCCGAATGGCCGAAGGGCGCGCCCGAGGTCGACAGGCTCCCGGTCGACAGGCTCCCGGCCGACAGGCCTAGCGGGCGACGAACTGGGTCAGGATCGCCTGCACCTCATAGATGTCGACGCCCTTGGTGAAGGTCTTCTGGAGCGGCGTCGCGTTGCCGGAGATCCAGATCTTCAGCTCGGCGTCGAGGTCGAAGTGCCCGGCCGTCTCCACCGAGAAGTGCGTGATGCTGCGGTAGGGGACGGAGTGGTACTCGACCTTCTTGCCGGTGATGCCCTGCTTGTCGACCATGATGAGCCGCCGGTCGGTGAAGAGCATCGTGTCGCGTATCAGCAGGTACGCGGCGTGCACCTGCTCGCCGTGTCCGAGCAGCCTCGCGTACTCCTGCTGGGCGCCGGCGGGGTTGATGGTGTGGGCGTTGCCGAAGAGTGCCATGCGGGTCCCCCTGGGACGACGGTGTCGCGTAAGTCGTACGACCCTAGCCGGACGGGCGTCCGACCGGACCGTGCGGCGGGCGTCGCGGCGGCAGCGGGCGCCCGCACGACGCGTGAAGCCCTGCCCATGGGTCTGCAAGAATCGGGGGCCCGTACGAAGGGCCCTCAAGGGCCCTGTACCAGTGGGGTGGGATGACGATGATGGTGCTGCTGCTCAGCATCGCGGTGCTGATCGCTGCTGCGGGCCTGGGCGCCGTCATATGGGCGGCACGGGGCGGCCCGCGCTGGGTCAGGGGCGTGGCCAAGGCCACCACGGCCGCCGCCGAGATCGCCGCGTCGGCCGCGAAGCCGAGCGGCCGCAGGGGCAGCGGCTCGAACGCCGCCGACGCCGGGGACGCGAACGCCTGAGCCACCGCTGCCGGTTGTCGTCCATCCGCCGCGGCCCGCAGCCCGTCGCCCGCCGCACCGTCGTGGGCGCCGACGGCCCGCACCGTCCGGGCCCCGTCCGTCAGGCGCCCGGCGTGGCCGAGGGGACGGGGGCGTCGAACGCCTGCGCCCGCCTGGCCCGCCTCGCCGTTCAGAAGTCGTCGGCGCCGTTGCGCAGCTCGTACGTCCAGTAGCCGGTCCGCCAGGCCGCCGGGTCCACGGCGATGCCGCCCCGGCCCGGAGCCGTCACGGCCGCCGTGCCGCCGCCGCCCTTGAGGGTGACGGAGAAACCGCTGACCGGCTCGGTGGGCTCGTCCACGCCGCCGTCCGAGAGGCGGACCATGGCGTACGCGGGCGCGCCGGCCTTGAGGACGACGGGCGCGGCGGGCCTGCTCTTGGCGACCGGCGGGACGTGTCCGCGGTGGCTCTCCAGGAACTGGATCTCCGGGTGGCCGGTCATCCGGCAGGAGTGGCCCGAGGTGTTCTTCGCGGTGAGGACGATGTGCGTGTGGGGCGGGCCGCCGTGCCGCGCGGCGCTGATCTTCAGGTCCTCGGTGGTGCAGACGGGCGCGGCGGCGACGGTGGCCCCGGGGGACTTGGCCGACCGTGCGGTCTCGGCGCGCTCGGCACGCCCGGCGCGGGAGACGGTGGCCGCCTCGGCGTCGGCGTTCTTCTCCCCGGCCTCGTTCTTGGCGGGGTCCACCGCGACGGTCGCCTCCGCGGGTGCGGCCGCCTTCGGGCCGGAGCCGTTCCCGCCGCAGGCGGTCAGGGACAGGGCGAGCGCGGCGGCGCCCGCGGCGGCGAGGACGGTGGCGCGGCTGCGGGACGTGGGCATGGGAGTTCCCCCGGGAGTGGCGGGCCGTGAGGCCGGAGAGACGTGGGCCGAAGAGGCAGCGGAGGACGGAGAGGTGAGGTGGCGCGCGACGGCCCGGTCACGTGCCGGCCGCGCCGCGGCGTCCCGCTGACACCCCCGAGTCTTCCGCTCCCCGCTCACGTACCGCTGCCTCCCCGCTCACGTCCGGCTGCCGCCCGCGGGGCCCCTCAGCGCGCCAGGTCCGCCAAACCCCGCAGCCCCTCCAGGACTTCGGCCGCCGTGGGCGCCGCGGCCGGGTCGCTCAGGTGCTGGATCATCACGCCCGACATCAGGGCGAGCTGCACGCTGCCGACCGAGCGCAGGGTGGCCTCGGGCACCTCGTCCTCGGGGACGCCCGCCAGCATCGCCGCCATGCCGCGCCGGCCCTCGGCCGTGCCGCCGGCGAGCGCGTCCCGCAGTTCGGGGTTGCGGCGGGCCTGCATGAACAGCTCCATCGACGCGAGCCACAGGTCGGGGTGGGCGGTGAACTCCGCGATCAGGCTCTCCCACATCGCCTCGAAGTGGCGCTTCGACGAGCCGTCCGCATCGGGCCGGAGCGCCCGGCCCACCGAGTCGCCCCAGGCGTCGAGGAGTTCGAACAGGGCTTTGTTGAGCAGCGCTTCCCTGGAGCCGTAGTGGTAGCCGATGGCGGCCATGCTCACGCCGGCCGCGGTGGCGATGTCCCGGACGCTGGTGCGGTCGTACCCGTTCTCGCGCAGGCACGTCTTCGCGGCGTCGAGGAGGGCTTCACGGTTCCCCATGCCCGGCAGCGTACCAAGTGCGTGGACGACTGTATGAGGCGTCCGATCTATACATATGTATTGCGCGAACGCCCAACCGTGGCCTACGGTCCTCGCCATGAGACACACACGGAGCGTTTCCCGGTGGTCCGTCACCGCCCTCGCGCTGGCCGCCCTGGCGTTCGGCACGGCCGCCGCACCGTCCTCGGCCCCTCCCGCGTCCGCCACGGCGGCGCACGAACGGCCCGCCGGCGGCGGCACGGTCGTCACCACCACCGGCGGCGCCGTGCGGGGCGCCGCCGAGGCGGGCGTGCGCGCCTTCCAGGGCATCCCGTACGCGGCCCCACCCGTCGGAAAGCGCCGCTGGGCGCCGCCGAAGCCCGCCGCGCGCTGGCCGGGGGTGCGCGACGCGACCCGGCCCGGCGCGCCCTGCGCCCAGCCGAAGGGCCTGCCGATCGGCGTGCCGAGCGAGAGCGAGGACTGCCTCTACCTCAACGTCACCGCGCCCGCCGCGTCCGACGGCGAGCGCCCGGTGATCGTCTGGATCCACGGCGGCAGCCTGATGTACGGCACCGGCGACATGTACGGACCGCGGCGGCTGGCCGCCGAGGGAGCGGTCGTCGTGTCGATGAACTACCGGCTCGGCATCATGGGCTTCCAGGGCTCGCCCGCCGTCGAGGGCGCGGAGGGCCTTGGCCTGGAGGACCAGCAGGCGGCCCTGCGCTGGGTCCGCGCGAACGCCGCCTCCTTCGGCGGCGACGCGGGCAACGTGACGCTCATGGGCCAGTCGGGCGGCGGATACAGCGTCTGCGGCCACCTCGCCTCACCGGGGTCCGCGGGCCTCTTCGACCGCGCCGTCCTGCAGAGCGCGCCCTGCGCCACGGGCGGCTCCCGCACCAGGGCCGAGGCACGGGCGGAGGCGGAGCGGGTCACGGAGAAGGTCGGTTGCGAGCGGCACACCGCGGTCTGCCTGCGTCGCAAGCCGGTGGCCGAACTCCTCGACGCGTACGGGGCGTTCAACGAGCCCCGGCCTGTCGCCGGCACCGACCTGATGCCGCTCGCGCCCGCCGAGGCCCTGCGCACCGGGCGGTTCAACCGCGTGCCGGTGCTCATCGGGGTCAACCGCGACGAGGAGCGCGGCAGGGTCCTCGGCCGCGAACTGGCGCCCGGGGGCGCGCCGATGAGGCCCGAGGAGTACGAACCCGCCGTACGCGCGGAGTTCGGCCCCGACGCCGACGCCGTGCTGGAGCGCTACCCCCTGAGCGCCCACGGCTCGGCGGGCGAGGCCCTGGCGGCGGCCCTGACCGACGCCGAGTGGGCGACGCCGACGCTGGACACCGCGCGGCTCCTGGCGAGGTGGACGCCGACGCGGATGTACGAGTTCGCCGAGGACGACACGCCCTGGTTCAACGGCTACCCCGGGCCCAGCTTCGCCCCGCGCGCCCAACACATGGCGGAGCTGGCCTACTTCTTCGACCTGGCGCTCTTCGAGGACGTGCGGCCGGAGCAGGAGCCGTTCCGCGACCGGCTGCTGCGCACCTGGGTCGGTTTCGCCGGATCGGGCCGCACGGACTGGCCGAGGTTCCGCGAGGGCGACCGGCACGTGCAGTCGCTGTCGGCGGAGCGCTGGGACCGCGCGGACTTCGCGCGCGACCACCGGTACGCGTTCTGGAAGAGCGTCGGCTGACGGACGCGACGCGCGCGGCGGTCTCTCGCGTTCCGCCGGCGCACGGTAGGCCTCCGCCGTCCGTCGGAGCCCCCGCCGGTCACGGCGGGCAGGCCGAGGAGCGCCCCGGCCAGGGGTTCAGCGGGTGACGTCGAAGGCCGCGGCACGGGGGACGTGGACGCTGCCGCCGTCCTGGGCCTCCGCGCGCACCGCGACGTACCACCGGCCCGGCGCCGACTGCGCCGCGTCCTTCTCCGTGACCTTCAGCGTGTACGTGCAACGGGACGTGCCCTCAGCCGTGCCGCGGCACGTGGCGCGCTCCGCGTGCCGCAGCTCCGCCTCCGTCGGGTCCAGCTTCGAGCTCGCGGGCCAGGGCAGGACGCGTACGCCCCGGACCCCCGAGTCGTCCTGGACGTCGACGGTGAACGTGAGCGAGCCGGCGCCGTGCCCGGACGGCGCGGTGTGTCGGGCCGAGGCGTGGGCCAGGGACGGCTCGCCGCCGTCGCTCCCGGCGGCCATGGCGAGGCCGCCCGCGGTCAGGGAGCCGAGGGCGGCGACGCCGACGAAGGACGACAGGAGAACGCGCCGGGACACGCGCCCACGGCCGCGTCCAAGGCCGCTCTGGGGCGTGCGGTCGGGCAGGCGGTCGGTCGGACGGTCGGTCACGTGCTCGGTCATACGCTCGGCCATGGGAGACCCCCAGAGTTCGGCTGAACAGGCAAGCCCGCCTCCGGAACGGAAACGGACCTCCGGAACGGAAACGGAATGGTGCCTCGAATCTATGGCCGCCCCGCCCCGGAACACCTCGGGCGGCCGGATGACCGGCCCGTCCAACCGGAGGTGGAGAAGCGTCCGGCCCTCTCCACCCCCGGCCCGGCGGGCGGCGCGTCTGCACCCCAGGTAAGAGAGGCGAATCCCCCCTGGGCCGGAGACGGACGGCCCGGCGCCGCCCATAGCCTGGTCAGGACATGACGCGAACCGACGACCGGCTGCTCCCGGTCCTGCTGATCTGCGCCCAGGCCCTGGTGTGGCCGGGGGCGTGGCTCGTGCGCGGGACCGTGCCGTCCGGGGTGTCCCTCCTCGTCTGGGCGCTGGTCGCGGGCGTGGTGACGGCCGCCCTCGCGCTGCGCAGGACCCGGCCGGTGCTCGCCCTGGTCGTGACCGCCGCCGCCTGCGCGCTCGGCGCGGGCCCCCTGCCCGCGGGGGCGATGGCGGTCCTCGGCACGGCGGGCGTCGCGCTCGCCCTCTTCGCCGTGGCGGTCGCGCGGGACACGTTCACCACCGTGCTCTGCGGCGCGGCGCTCGCCGGCTGGCAGCTGTTGCAGGACATCAGCCTGCACGGGCTCAGCGACCGCGACGGCCTCGACCTCGTCCTCACCGCCCTGCTGTACGCCGCCGCGTGCGGCGCCGGCATCCGCGTGCGGCGGGCCCGCGCCACGCGCCGGGCGGCCGAGCGGCGGCTGCGGCGTGCCGAGGCCGAACGCCACCGGCTGCCGGCCGCCGAACGCCGCCGCATGGAGCGGGAGCTGCACGACGTCAGCGCCCACCACCTGACGGCCGTGGTGGTGACGGCGGGCGCGGCGCTCGGGCTGCGCGAGCGCCGCCCGGAGATGGCCGACGAGGCGCTGGCATTCGCGGCGGAGACCGGCCGCGAGGTCACCCGGGCGCTCGGCGCGGTACGGGGCCCCGCGCCCTCGCGGGAGGGCCGGCCGTCCCCCGACGAGCGGCTGCTCGACCTGGTCGCGGGCTTCCGCCGCCTCGGCCAGGAGGTGGACTGCGAGATCGATCCGCTGCCGGAGGGCACGCTCGCGGACGCGGCGTACGGCATCGTGCGCGAGGCGCTGACCAATGTGGCGCGGCACGCTCCCGGCGCCCGTACGCGGGTGGTGTGCCGGCACGCGGACACCCGTACCGACATCGTCGTGACCAGCGCCGCGCCACCCGCCGGCGCGGCGGCGCACGGCACCGGTCTCGGCGGCGGGCGCGGCACGGGCTTCCTGCGCTCCCGGGCGCGGGAGGCGGGCGGCACGCTGTCCAGCGGTCCCACACAGGCGGGCGGCTGGGAGGTGCGCGCGGTCCTGCCCGGCAGGACGGCGTCCGCGGCCGAGGGGCCCGAGACGCGCGGCTACCGCGCGGCGCAGCTGGTGGCCGCCGCCGGTCTGGTCCTCCAGCCGCTGCTGCCCGCCCTGATCATCCGGGCGGACGCCACGTCGAGCGGCACGGACGTCTCGGCGGGCGTGCTGTTCGCGCTCCTCGCGGCGGCCCAGGCCGTGGCGCTGCTCTGGCTGCGCCGCTCGCCGCTCGCCGCGCGGGGCGCGCTGCTCGGCCTCGCCCTGCTCTGGCCGGTGGCGATGGCCGCGGGCGACTACACGGGCCCCGCGGCCCTGCCGCCCGCGCTCAGCCTGATGGCCACGTGCGCGGCTGCCGCCGCCGCGCACACCCCCGCACGGCTGCCGCTCGCCTTCTGCCTCGCGGCGGTGGCGGCGCACGCGGGGGCCGCCACCGCCGCCGTCCTCGGCCGGGGCACGGCGGCTCCCGCCTGGGCGGTGGCCGCCTGCGCCGTCGCGGGGGCGGCCGCCGCGGTCGGCGCGGCCGGGTGGTGCGGGGCCTTGCGCGGCAGGCGGGAGAAGGCCGACCGGGGTGAGCGGGAGCAGCGCGTCGCCGCCTGGACGGAGGAGGCGGTACGGGACGCGTGGGCCGAGCGGCGCCGGATCGCGGCAGGCCTGGAGACCACCGTGCTCGCCCGTACCGCCGACGTGGTCGCGGAGGCGGAGGCGGGCAGGCTCGAAGCCACGGCGGAGCGCGCCCGCGAGGCCCTGGCCGCGATGCGTGCCCTGCTCGACACCGTCAGGGAGGGCGAGGCGGAGCCGCGCCTGCGCCCGCAGCCGACGCTCCAGGCCCTCGACCTGCTGGCCCAGCAGTGCGGGGCGACGGGGCGTGACGTGGAGATCCACCTGACCGACCGCGTGCCGGAACGCCTGCCCGCCGCCGTGGACCTGGCCGCGTACAGCGCTGCCGAGACCCTGCTCGCCCCGGAGGACGAGACCCCGGCGCGGCTCCGCCTGGACGCCTCGGGGACCGACTTGCTGCTCTCCGCCACGGGGGTGGCACGGGCGGCCCGCTCCGCAGCGGTGCGCGAACGCCTGTCGGCGCGGGTCGAGGCGCTGGGCGGCACGGTGACGACGGACCCGCAGGGCACGGTCCTGCTCAGCCTGCCCCTGCGCCGGCCGGGCACGGACGACGCCGCCGACGAGACGGTGGAGGAGCGATGACCCTCAAGGTGCTGGTGGCCGACGACCAGGGAGTGGTCCGCGCGGGGTTCGTGGTCGTGATCGACGCCGAGGCGGACATGACGGTCGTGGGGCAGGCGGCGGACGGCGCCACGGCGGTGCGCCTCGCCGAGGAGCTGGCGCCGGACGTGGTCGTCATGGACGTCCGGATGCCCGAACCGGACGGCATCGCCGCCACCCGCGTCATCACCGGCCGCCCGGACGCGCCGCGCGTCCTGGTCCTGACCACCTTCGACCTGGACGCGTACGTGTTCGACGCCCTGCGCGCCGGAGCCTCCGGCTTCCTCCTCAAGGACGTACGGGTCCCCGAACTCCTGGACGGCATCCGGGTGGTGGCGACGGGCGAGAGCGTCCTCTCCCCGTCCGCGACGAGGCGCCTGATCACCCACTACGCGTCGGCGCCCGCCGGACCCACCGCGGGCACACCCTCCGGCGACGTCCTCAAGGCCCTGACGGCCCGCGAACGCCACGTACTGGCCCTGGTCGCGCAGGGCCTGAACAACGCGGAGATCGCCGAGGAGTCGCGCATCACGGTGGGGACGGTGAAGTCCCACGTGAACGCGCTCCTGCGAAAGCTGGGCCTACGGGACCGGGTCCAGGCCACGATCCTCGCCTACGACCTGGGCCTGACCCACCCGAACCCACCGGGCCCGCACCCATGACGCCCCCCACCGCCCCCAGCAAGGAGCCCCCTGTGACCACCGGCCCCGGCCGCCGCTTCTCCCCCGCCGACCTCACCGCCCTGGCCTACGCGGTGCTCTGCGTGGCCCTGCTGATCTGGGCCGTGGTGGTGACCGCCATGGACTCCACGGACGAGTCGATGGCGGGCGTGATCCCCCTCCTGGCCACGGCCCCCACGAGCCTGCTGTTCCTGGCCCTGCCGGAGGGCCCGGCCTACTTCGTCGCCGCGATCCTCATCGGCGCCCTGACCAACGCCGCGATCATCAGGTGGTGCGGCCGGGCGCTGAGCCGGGGCCTGAAGCGGGGGACGGGGGAGTGACGCCGCTTTTCCAAGAGTTGGGGCAGACGGGAGCGGGCTGCCCGCCCGAGTACTAAGGTGCCGGTGTGCACTGCATGTGGTGCACGTCACAACGGTTCGACCGGCGCCACCGTGAGGGGACGGCCATCGCACGTTTGAGGTGTGCGCCAGGGGGTGGGGGCTATGTACGAGTTGAGCAAGGGCGCCAACGTGAGCCTGGCGGCCTTGAGCGAGAACGCCGGGGACGTCGAGGGCACCGAGGGCGCCGGGAACGCCGACGGCATCGACTCCGTGATCGTGAGTCTGGACTGGACGAGCCCGACGGGTGAGGGCGACGCCGACGTCTCCGTCCTGCTGCTCGACGCCGACGGAAAGGTCCGCAGCGACGCGGACTTCTACTTCTACAACAACCCGGTCGCCGCCGACGGCAGCGTGCGGCTCCTGGGCAAGACGCCCACCGGGAGCGGCAGCAAGGACCGGATCAGCTTCGACCTGACGGCGGTCCCGGACCCCGTGGACCGGATCGTGGTGGCGGCGAGCCGTTACGACGGAGGGCACTTCGGGGAGCTGGACGACCTGCGGCTGACCGTCGCCGACGGCACGGGCGAGGACCTGCTGCGGTTCGCGATCGACGAGGCCGACTCGGTGAGCGCGTTCATCTTCGGGGAGATCTACCGCCGCGCCGGGCGGTGGAAGATCCGGGCCGTCGGACAGGGCTACGACACCGGCCTTGCGGGCCTGGCCAAGGACTTCGGCGTGGACATCGACGACGACGCGGCCGCCGAGCCCGCCGCGGCGCCCGCCGACCCCGAGCCGTCGCCGCCGCCGGTGCCGGCACCGGCGGCGGGGCCGACGTCACCGGCCACCGTCCCGGCGCCGCGGCGGGCCGATGAGCAGGCGGCGCCGGTGAAGTCGTCGTCGCGCCCCCGGACGGCGAAGAAGAAGGTCACCCTGCCCAAGGTGGCCAGGAAATCGCTGGCGGAGAACGAGTCGTGGAAAGAGGCGAGGCTCTTCCCGGTGTCCTCGCTCAAGAGCGACCGGGACCGCGAGATGCGGGCCACCTCGGTGCTCCTGTCGGTGATGGCGAACATCCCGGAGTTCGGCAGGAGGCTCACCGCGGCCTTCGGAGCACCCGCGGGCCGTATGGAGACGTTCACCGAGGTCTCCCTCCCGCACGGGGACACCCCGCGGCGGCCCGACGGAGTGATCCGGGTGGAGCGGGCGGGCAAGCTCTGGACGGCGCTGGTCGAGACCAAGACCAACGGGAACGGGCTGAAGGCCGAACAGGTGCAGGCGTACATGGACATCGCCGCCCGCCGTGGCTACGAGGCCGTGATCACGCTGTCGAACGACGTCGCGCTGGAGGGCAGCCCCCTGGTGGACGTCAAGACCGACGGCAGGCGCAAGCACAAGGTGGCCCTGTGGCACCTGTCCTGGGCCGAGGTCGCGCACCAGGCCCAGATGCTGCTCCGCCACGAGGGCGTGGGCACCATGGCGCACGCCTGGCTCCTCCAGGAACTGCTGCACTACGTCCAGCACGAGAACTCCGGCTGCCACGGCTTCCAGAACATGGGCTCGGCCTGGGTGCCCGTGCGCAACGGCATCGACGACGAGACCCTGTGCCAGGGGGACCCGCGCGCCGTGGAGGTGGTGGAGAGCTGGGAACGGCTCATCCGCCAGGTCTGTCTCCGGCTCGGCGGCGAACTCGGCCAGAAGGTCCTGCCCGTCCAGCGCTCCAAGCGGGGCGTCGACCCGGCGGCCCGGCGCTCGCTCCTGGCGGACGACCTGTGCTCCGAGGGAAGGCTGCGCTCCGAGCTGCGCATCGAGGGCACGCCCGGCGTCCTCGCGGTCACCGCGGACCTGCGCACGGGCCGCCTCCGTACATCCGTCGAGATTCCCGCCCCAGCCCAGGGCTACCCGCTGACCTGGGCCAAACGGCTCGTCAAACGCCTCACCGACGCGCCCGCCGACCTGCACATCGAGACCCTGGTGGAGGACGGGTCGGGCGGCCCGCGGGGCACCTTGGAGCGGCTGCGCCCGGAGCCGGCGGACCTCCTGCCGAAGAACGGCGCGCGGATCACGGGGTTCCGGCTGTCCCTGTTCAAGGGCATGGGCAACGGCCGGGGCAACGCCGAGACCGGCTTCATCCGCAGCGTGGACGACGCCGTGCACAAGTTCTACGCCACGGTGGCGGTCCACCTGGACACCCCCGCACCCCGCCGCACGGCCCCGGCGGAGCCGTCCCTCGCCAGGTGAGACGGCACCGCCGACGGCATCAGACGCGACGCCCGGCCTCCGGCCACCGCACAGCGGCGACCGGAGGCCGCACGCTGGCACGCCCGCAGGTCCGCCTCGACCCCGGCCTTGGTCACCCCTGCGGTCGGTGACCCCGTGTCACTCGGCGCGATCCGAGAAGTGGTGCAGCAGGGCGAACGGGGACGACAACGCGGTGCCGCTCAGGGTCAGGACATCGGTGTCCACCGCTTCGAGCACGATGGCGACCGCGAGATCCACGGCGTCGACGGGCCCGGTGGCCGTGCCCGTCCTCTTCGTCCCCGCCCCCGCGGGAACATACTGACCGGGCTCCATCGTGACCCGGACGTCCGCACGGGTGAGGACCTTCGCCTTGCCCAGTCCCTCGGCGGAGTAGACGTACTCCCGGCCGTCGTACGAGATGCGCAGCGCCCGGTCCTCCTTCCGCAGGGCACGGGCGTTGAACCGCAGCTCCGCGGCCCGGCCGGCGAGGGTGAGCTCGGCCTTGGACAGTGAGGGCTGCCCCGACCTGCGCTTCCCGCGGAACGTCGTCTCCGGGAAGCCGGGACCGCTCAACCGAACGGTGTCCATGCCCTTCTCGGTCGGCCGGTAGAGCGGACACCGCTCCACGGTGACGCTCCCGAAACGCCCCACGTCGCCGGTGAGCCCCGCCGTGGGAAGCTCGTTCTTGGCGGGGGAGCCCTCGGTCCCGGAGCTCTTGGTCCCGGAACCCTTGGCAGCGGGGCCCTTGGTACGGGAGTTTTCGGCACGCGAGCTTTCAGTACGGGAGCATTCAGCACGGGAGCTCTCGGTGCCGGAGCCGGAGCTGAACGGAATCAGCTCGAACTCCAGGGATGCGCTGCTCGTCTCCATGGCGTCGGCGGCTCCTTCATCGCGTACGTCGCTCTTCGCGCTTCCCATTCTTGCCGCTAGTCGAACGGGTTGAGGGCGCCGCCCAGCTTCTTGGCGCCGCCCGCGAGGTCGCCCGCCTTGTCACCGACCCAGTCGGCCGCCTCACCGGCGCCCTTCTCGATGTCGTCCCAGTGCTCGACGACCTTCAGCCCTCCGTAGACGATGCCGGTTCCCACGGCGGCGCCGACGGTGAACGGAGTGGGCGCGACCATCGCCGCGGTCAGGGAGGCGTTGAAGCCGACCTCCGCGTAGTTGGCCAGGTAGCCGGCCTTGTTCTTCTTCCACTCCTTGCCGTGGTCCATGGTGGCGATGTTCGCCACGGAGAACGCCGTGGCGCCCGCCGAACCGACGATGCCCGCTCCCCGCCACAGGCCCGCGGTCTTCGCCGCCGCACCGAACCCGCCGGCCTTGCCGACCGTCAGGAGGTTGGCGTGCCCGGCGCGCGTGACGGCCTGCCCGGAATGGGTCAGCCCGCCATAGGCGCGGGCCATGTCGTCCGACCCGGCGAAGAAGTTGATGGCCTGATTGGGGGTGAAGCCGAGCACCTTGGCGTTCATGAAGCCGCGCGCACGGAGCCTGTCCCAGCCGCCGCCCCATCGGTCACCCAGGAACCCGGAACTCAAGGGCACGTTGGCGACGCGCTGGTAGGACGGGCTCCGGGAGGCCATGTTGCCGAGCTGCCCGGGGAACCAGCTGCCGGGGGCCGCCAGCGAACGGATCGGCGGGTTGTAGTTGCCGAGCTTCGTACCCGCCCAACGGAGGACGGGGCTGCTGCCGGGCGCGGTCCACCGTGTCGCGAGGGCGTCCTTCAGCGGCCCGAGCTTTCCGGTCTTCACCGCATTGCCCAGCAGCACCTTGGTCCCCGAGAGACCGCTCGCCGCCACGACCTGGGTGGCGGCGGCGACGTTGAACGCGTCGGAGCCGAACTTGATCATCTCCGTGAGGGACTGCTCGTGCGGCTCCAGACCGGGGATCTTCGCGAGCGCATGCGCTTCGAGCCGTGCGACGTAGTCACCGAGCTTCTCCCCGGGCCGCCGCGACAGGTCCTGGGCGTTGGGATCGTCGCTCGCCGCCACCGAATTGGCCAGCAGCAGCGTCTCCGGCTTGATCCCCTTGCCGTCGTACTGCTCCAGGTCCTTGGCCGTGAACCCCGCCCACAGCAGCCCCGCCAGCGGATCACCGTTCTCAAGGCGCAGGAGGGCGGCGCGTTTACGCAGATCAGCGCCCTGACTCTGGCTCCAGGTCCGCAGCGGTTTCAGCGGCGAGAGATGGCCGGCCACCCCGAGCTGCGCGGCCCGGGTGAAGGCCTCACCGAGGCGTTCCTCCAGACCACCGCGCCCGTCCACGAGCTTCGCCAACTGCTCCAGATCCTCGGCGTTCGCCCCCCGGTACGACATCCCTGCCCCCGCCTCTCACCCCGCGACCGGCCTCCGCTGCTCGACGCATCAGGGTAAGCCGCAAGGGCGGACAGAGGCGTCCCAGAGGGAACGACTTCCCCGACAACGACTTCCCGGACCACGACTTCCCCGACCACACACCCGCAGAAGCCCCGGGGCACACCACCGCAGGCTGAGGGCCCTCTCTGACGTCAACGCGGCGTACGAGCTGTAGCAGGCATGGGAGCCGCGGTCTCTGGCGATAGTTCACTGAGTTCGATAGTTCACTGAGCGCCCTTCCGCGGTCCGACGACGGCCCGGGAGGGCGCTCACACTCCGGTTTGCTATCCCGTGGACTTACTCGTCCTGTTGGCTGCCCTTGGATGGTGGGACTACTTCGCTCAGCCAGTCCCGGTTGGCGTGGGCGGTTGGGGTGGGCCACGCTTGTGCGAGGCGTGTTACGCCGCTTACGCCGCAACATCCTCGAAGTTCGAGAACGAGAGCGCTGGCTCTCCCCTGGAGTTATCGATCGTCACAGTCACTTTCTTCCATCCCAATCCGGGAGGCAAGTATTTTGTGACGCAGAAGAGAGTCGGCCGGTTGTCCCGGAAGGCCGACCGCTGAATGATGACTCCGCTGGGAACGTCGACCTTACGCCTTTCGAGCTCGCCTGGGTTCAGGAGAACGTCAAGAACGTATTGAGGTCGCTGTTCTTCTGGAAGGCTGAAGAACTCCTGCATGACGTCCTGCATTGCCGGAGAACAGACAAAGGACGTCACCTCGGACAGGGCAGCCTCGATTTCTTTCGCGAGAACTTCTTGGGTAGTCAAATCTGCACCTCTCCGCCCACGGAGGCACACACGATGTATCCCACGGAGGCGCAAACAGTGGCCCTGGCCAGATCCTCTTCAGGTGGTTCCGGCAGCGAGGTCGCCACGTCACCGCGAGTCACCGATGCGGGATTCTCGAAGTACCGCGTAGTGAGACGGAATCCTTCGGGAACCGGTATCCCTCTCGCGGTCAGTTCATCCACGCTGGCAAGGCGGGTGGCCGTGGCGAGACGCTCAGAGTCGGGAGATTCTTCGATTTCCCTGAGCATTTGCGTGAACTCAGGGTGCGATGCCACTTCGGCGAGTCTCGCGCTGAGCTCTTTGATTTGCTCTGGTGTCGGCGATTCCTGCGTCGCTTGCTGAGACATTTGTTCACCCACCGTGTTGACGCCGCAGCCCTTTCGCAGGGCTTTCCTGCCTCCTCTCATGGTAGCTTTGCTCTTCCCGATGTGCATCACGGAATGGCTTGGCTTTGAGGTTGGTCAAGTGGCCGCCTGCCCCGGGTTCGCCAGGGTGGCATTTCCCTGTCGAATAGTGTCCGATTCAATTTCTGAAAGACTTGGGAGATAACATGGCGACTACTTGGCCGGCCTGTCTGAGACCCGTCACGCCTGCGGCGACGTGGCTCGGGATCGGACCCGGACGTGGAGCCCTCGACGCGCCGCACCATGGCTCGCGAAGCGTTCGGGCCATGCATCGGCTTGAGGTACGAGATAACCATCAGTGCGCCTGGTCGCGAGTCTGATCTGCGCTTTCCCGCGAGGAAACTTGGATTGCCATGGTCTCTGGAAGCTGTACCTGACCGCTGTTGTCCGCTCCGCTGGGCACGGATGGGGCACGAGGCTAGCGGGGCGGCGGGCCTTGCCAGGAGGTGTGCTCGGGGTCGGAGTGGGGCGGCGCGTCAGAGAGGGATGATGCGAACCTGGTCTCCGCAGAGTTTGGTCATCTCGTCGCTGTCGGAGGTCAGAAGGGCGACAGGTTTCGGCTGACGCAGGGCGACTTCGGCGACCGTGGCGTCAATGGCGTACGTGTGCCCGTGCAGCCCGGCGCCCTTGAGGAGTTCCGCTGCTGCTTTCGCCGCCTGTTCGGTGACCGGCTCCACCTTGACGCGTGAGAGAGCCGGCCTCCGGTCTCCGGGATGCCTGCACCCGTGTTGCCGGGCAGTACTGCCGAGTCCACCCACGAGGTCGTCGGTGTGCTCGGTGAGGTCGAGGTCGGCATGCGGTGGCTGGTGAAGATGAGCCGGGAGCTGCGAGTCCCCGGCCGGGACCTCACGGCCACGGTCGAGCAGGTGAGCGGCGTGATGACCCGGGTTGCGGACTGGGAGCGCAGGGCCCGCGCGCTGATCTGACCGCGTACGGCTCCCCCGGCTCCACCGTGGTCCAGCGGCTGAAGCGGGCGACGCGATCGCGGCGGGCCGCGAGCTTTTCCCGACACCGAAAAAGCCCCAGGTCTCCGACCTGGGGCTTTAGTGCGGAGCGGGTGACGAGAATCGAACTCGCACTCTCAGCTTGGGAAGCTGATGTTCTACCACTAAACTACACCCGCGAAAGACGCCGCTCGAAGCGGTGTCGCAACGTCGCACAGTGTACCCCATACCGGGCCCCGGGCGCTCTCGCCGTGGGGTCCGTGTGCTGTCCGGACGGTGGATGCGCCGTGCGGGGCGGGGGAGTTGGGGCGTAGCGTGAGCGGTGGTCGTGGCGCCTGGAGAGGTGCACCTTTCGTACCGTAATGTGGGGTTTCGGCGCCGGCCCGGGAACGGGTCCGAGACGCATGAGTACCGCGTGAGAAGCAGCAGCGGTACGGGTCCGAATACGGTTTTGGGGAAGGGACTCGAGGACTTGATGGAGCGCACCGTCGTCCGATGTGCCGAAGGGCACGTGTTCAGCACCGCGTCGTTCCCGATGCAGCAGGCGGGCCGGCTCGGTCCCGGCCGGCTCATCCGATGTCCGCGCTGCGCCCGCCTCCGGCACTCCGTGCCGATCACCGGCCAGAAGCGGTAGCGGCGAGAGGCGGTATCCCCCCGGAGGGCCGTAGCCGCCGAAAGCGGTGACCCGAGAGACGCAGCCGCCGGAAGCGGTGACCCGAGGGCCGTAGCCCCCGGAAGCGGTGACCCGAGAGGCGGCCGCCAGAATCGGTGGTCCAGAGGCGGGAGCCGGAAGCGGTGCCGGAGAGACGTAGCCGGCCAGAAGCGGTGGGAGCCGTCGGGAGCGGTGGTGGGAGCCGAGCGGTAAGGGCGGAGCGTGCGGCTCGGCGGGCGTGATTGTGGTCGGCCCGCGCGCTCTGCGTATCCTCGGTGCGTGCTTCTCTCAGACAAGGACATCCGGGCCGAGATCGACTCCGGACGCGTGCGGATCGAGCCGTACGACGAATCCATGGTGCAGCCCTCGAGCATCGACGTGCGGCTGGACCGCTACTTCCGGGTGTTCGAGAATCACCGCTACCCCCACATCGACCCCTCCGTCGAGCAGGCCGACCTGACGCGGCTCGTGGAGCCCGAGGGCGACGAGCCGTTCATCCTGCACCCGGGCGAGTTCGTGCTCGCGTCGACGTACGAGGTCATCAGCCTCCCCGACGACCTCGCGAGCCGGCTCGAAGGGAAGTCCAGCCTCGGGCGGCTCGGGCTCGTCACCCACTCCACCGCCGGGTTCATCGACCCCGGCTTCTCCGGCCACGTGACCCTGGAGCTCTCCAATCTCGCCACGCTGCCGATCAAGCTCTGGCCAGGCATGAAGATCGGCCAGCTCTGCATGTTCCGGCTGACCTCGCCCGCCGAGGCGCCGTACGGCTCGGAGCGGTACGGGTCGCGTTACCAGGGGCAGCGCGGGCCGACCGCCTCGCGGTCCTTCCTCAATTTCCATCGGACACAGGTGTGAGCAGCGGTATGAGTGACGTGCGCGAGAACCTTACGTACGAGAAGTTCGGCAGCGCGGTGCGTGAGCTGGCGCAGACCATCGCCGACGACGGGTACCAGCCCGACGTCGTCCTCTCCATCGCCCGGGGCGGTGTCTTCGTCGCGGGCGGCCTCGCCTACGCGCTCGACTGCAAGAACATCCACCTGGTGAACGTGGAGTTCTACACGGGCGTCGGCACCACCCTCGAGATGCCCGTCATGCTCGCGCCCGTGCCCAACGCCATCGACTTCACCGACAAGAAGGTGCTCATCGCCGACGATGTCGCCGACACCGGGAAGACGCTGAAGCTCGTCCACGACTTCTGCCTCGACCACGTCGCCGAGGTGCGGTCCGCCGTGATCTATGAGAAGTCGCACTCGCTCGTGAAGTGCGAGTACGTGTGGAAGCGGACCGACGAGTGGATCAATTTCCCCTGGAGTGTCTTGCCTCCAGTACATAAGTCTGGTGAGGCAGCCAAGGAGAACAAGGAAGCCCTCTAACTGGCCGATAAGGGGAGTGCCGGGTCGTGTCTGCGCGTCACTACGTGGAGAACGACCCATCCTCATGACGGCGAGCAGGCGCTGGTGAGCAGTTCTACTGGCCAGTGATGATCGAAGCCGACGCTGGCCGCTTCGTCTGCGGAGGTTGATGTTCAGCACCCGTGGAACCGCACAGTCCCACTGAAAGTCTGTCGGACGGTGGGCAGGTTGACCTCCCAGGTGGCAAGATGATTGCCAGGTACGGTGCCCTTTAGCTTGCGAAGCTCGAGCAGCGCGAGATCCGTAATCAAAATACCAAGGCTATTGCGACTATTGAGGCGGAGATCAATAGCGCCGATTGCTCCATAATGCGCAAGCAGGAGCTTCAGGTGATCCTCAAGGCGCTCCGGGACGAGAGAATTGCCTACCGGCTCTGACCGACCCTCTCTCCTCAGCCCACCACTCTCCCCAGCTCCCATCCCGTCCGCCGTCGACCCACACAACGTGGAGCGGGCGTGGTTCAGGGTGTCCAGGTGGAGCGCGCCACTGCACGAACGACCTGGACGCCATCGGCCGCGTCTGCTCGGCTCTGACTGGGTCGACGGTGGACGGGATGGGAGCACCTCCACGCACGCCACCTACGGGTCCGCGGTCGGCGACGACGGTGCCCCCTCCACTCCGGTGCCGGCCGATCCCCCGCCGGAGGCATCGCTTTTAACTGCGGGCCGCTCTATGCGGTGATCGACTCATGGCTTCCGGCCCTATCCACATGTGGGCGCGCGTCGGCGCAGCGCGGGCGGGCGGAGCGAGCCGAAGGCGGGAGCGTCGCCCGGAGCGGAGCCGGGAAGCGCGCCCGGCGGAGCGGAGCGCAGTGGGGGCTTGATGAGTACGAACGTTAAGGAGCGGCGGCCCCAGAAGGACGCCACGGAGGGAAAGGTCATGACGACGGAGGAGTGGATACAGATGCACCTCCGCCGGGCACCTGAGCGGGACGAGGAGTGGGTGCGCCGGGCACTCGTGTTGCAGGGGCGAGTTTGATCGTCAGTGCCAGACCGGCTCGATCAAGCTGGGATCGAACTTGCGACGCCCCCGGCCGGCCGGGTGGATGAGCACAGCCGAGAGGCAGTGCAGCACGATCTCCTGCTGGCGCTCGATCGGTAGTCCGAAGAACTCCTCAACCGTCAGGTTCGTAGTCTGGCCCTTGGCCTCGGCCTGCTTCTGCTCCTTGTAGAAGCGGGCTCTCTCCAACTTCAGCTCGTCCCGCGCTCGCTCCTTCGACGGCAGGAGCTGCAAGAGCGTGGCCACGGTGATCTGTTTGGTCCGCTCGGCCTCGACCAGTTGGGCAATGTCCTGGGTGATCTGCTCCAACTCGTCCTCCTTCGGCCAACGCTGGTCGATTGGCACGACCGTCACCGAGGCTCGCGCGCGCTGCTCCTCCAACACGAGTTGAGCTATCAGCCGGTCGACAGGTTCTCCGGTACGGCTGACCTTGCCGCAGCCGCCGTTCACCACAGAGCACTGGTACGTGAACCTGGTGGCCTTTGACTCCGGTGTCCAGCGCTGGTTGATCTGCCCTCGGATCTTGGTCTTGCACAGTCCGCAGCGGGCAATCCCTGACAGCAGGTACTTACGGGCGAACGACGCTCCGGGACGCTTCTGCTTCCGCTCTTCGACCGCTGCGCGCACGGCTTCCCATTCTTCGAGCGTGTTGATCGGTTCCCATTCGCCGATGATCGGCTGGCCGTCCTCCCCGTGAAGGATTTCACCGTGGTAGGTCCGGTAGCCGACCAACCTGGGAGTGGTCAGGATGTGCTCGACGTGGTGGTGGGCCATGCGCTTGGTGCCCTCGCGGGGGTTGCCCAAGCCCTGTTCCTGCCACCTCGTGCGGATGGTGCCGATGCGGACGCCGGCCAGGATCTCGCGCTGTGCCTCGTGAATCGCCTTCGCCGCATCCGGGTCGACCTTGGTCCGGTCATCCTTCCGCCATCCGTAGGGCGCCGGTCCGCCGCTGTCCTTACCCTGCTGGGCCAGCTCCAGGTGCTTCCTCTTGATGCGGCGCGATGCGTCGTGCGAAGACTTGTTGGCGAAGGCGACCATGATGCGTGCCATGGTGCGCCCGTCCGGCGTCCCGATGTTGATGTCATCCGTGACGGTGGCGAACTCGAGCCGCGGGCGCTCGTCGTAGATCTCGATGAGGCGTTCCAGGTCCCTCGGCTGTCGGGCGAGCCGGTCGAGGTCGTAGGCCACGATGCCGTCGATCAGGCCGGCGCGGAGGTCCTTCAGCATCAGCTCGAACTCGTCGCGCACGACGTTGCGCTTGAACGCCGACACGTCGTTGTCCTCGTAGACCTTCACGGCCTGCCACGAGCGCAGGTCCGCCAGGCGCTCGCAGTCCTGTTGCTGCCGGGCGACGCCGAGAGCGTCACCTTCGTCGTCCCGCGAGATGCGGGAGTAGATCCCCACGCTGCGTGCCAAGATCGGGCCTCCCCTGCCTTCCGAAGCAGGGTCAGGCTACTACCGTCATATAGTCAAGTCAGCCTGAAGCGTCGAGCCGCCCGTCGTCAAGCGCGCCGGTCAGGTCCTCGACGCCTGAGCAGTGGCAGCGCCGAACGGCAAGAGCGGTAGCAGTAGCGGTACGCGGGTGTGAGAAGGGCCCGGGGGACTTTGTCCGCCGGGCCCTTCTCACTGCTCGTTCACGGGCGGTACGCCGCCCCCACGTCCGCTAGAACGTGCCCAGCTTGATGATCGACAGGATCGCCAGGAGCTGGATCGAGGCAGCTCCCAGGGCCTTCGGCCACGGGAGGTCGTGGGACTTGCTCACCATCAGGGTGAGCAGTGCGCCCGCCGCTATCCAGGTCGCCCAGCCGAGGAGCTGGACGAACGTCTGGCCGCCGCCGAGGAACAGGGCCACGATCACGCGGGGCGCGTCCGTGAGGGACATGATCAGCATGGAGAGGCCGACCGTCGGCTGCCAGGCGCCGTCGCCGCCGAGCTGGCGGGCCAGGGTGTGCGTCACCACGCCGAGGACGAACGCGCTGATGGTGATCGCGATGCCGGTGGTCAGGACGTACGGCACCACCGCCGACAGCGTGGCGTTGATCGCGTCCGAGCGGGCGTCGTCGAATCCGAAGATCGCCAGCAGACCGTAGAGGAACGTGACGACGGCCGCCGGGCCCCACATCGCGTAGTCCCGCATCTGCAGGAACGTCGGCGACGGGCGCAGCACGATGCCGCGCAGCAGGTCCTTCCAGTGCAGGCGCGGCCCCATGGGCGCCGCGGCGGCTTGACCGGCGCGGTAGGTGTCGCCCTGGGTGTAGGGGTCCTCGCCGATGGAGAAGGCCTGGGTGTGACCCGGGTTGTTGGCCGCGTACGGGTCGAAGCCGCCCTGGGGGCCGTGGCCCTGGTCGCCGCCGAAGTACTCGGGCTCGCCGTGGCCGCCGTCGGCCTGGGGCCACTGCTGGCCCCCGCCGTACTGCGGACCGCCCCCGCCGTACTGCGGGCCGCCCCCGCCGTACTGCGGGCCGCCCCCGTACCTGGGGCCACCGCCCTGCTGCGGGTTCGGCGGCACGGGTGGGTAGCCGTACGGCTGCCGGCCCTGGGGGGCCTGCTGTCCGTACGGCTGCTGCCGCGGTTGTTGTTGCGGTCGCGATTGCGGGGCGCGGTCGTCCCGGCCGCGTCCGATCCTGAATCCAGCCACGAATCGAACGTACCTGGTCTTGGCGGGCGGGGTCGCCCCTCCTCGGGAGGAGACGGGGTTTGCGGCCGACCTGTGACAACCCCTAGGGGAACCCTGAAGGGTTTGCCACAGGTCCAGCCCCATCCGCCCCGGGAGTCCGCGGGCCGAGGGCCTAGCGGCCGATCACCGCTCCATACGCGTACGGGTGCGAAGACGCGGGCAGCCCGATCGACTTGGGCGTGACGTTCGTGCCGCCGGTGGACGCGCCGCCGGGCAGGTTCCAGACGCCGCCCGCGGAGGCGTTCTCGCCGGGGGCCGCCACGGAGACGTCGGGGCGGCCGTCGCCGTCGTAGTCCGTGGTGGCGAGGGTCGTGCCGAAGGCGTCGCCCTTCTCGGCCGTGCCCGGGACACCGGCGGAGTCCTGCTGGTACGCGACCGCGTCCGCCGCGCCCGAGGTGTCGAGGACGCCGTTCTCGCCGCCCTTGAGGACGGTGACGGCGCCCGCGCCCGCCGCGCTGCCGATCGCCTCGCCGGGGGCACCCGCGATCAGGTCGTCCTTGCCGTCGCCGTCGAGGTCGGCGGCGGTCAGGGCGTTGCCGAAGTCGTCGCCCGTCTCGGCGACGCCGGGGACGCCCGGGGTGTCCTGGTTGAGGGTCTGGCCCTCCCAGATCAGGCCGTCGGCGCCGCCGTAGTGGAGGTGGACGCCACCACCCTCGGCCAGCTCCTCGGGGCCGCACGGGTCGTCGATGTTCTCGTCGGCGATCTCACGGCAGTTGCCGAGGGCGAGGTCGTCGCGGCCGTCGCCGTTGAAGTCGCCGGCGGCGAGGGCGTTCGCGGCGCCGTTGGAGCTGCTCCAGGTCAGGTGGAAGGCGCCCTCGGCCTTGTCGTAGGAGCGGACCTGCACGTGGGACTGCGTGTAGGGCTGGTTCCGCGTGTGGAAGGCGACGGCCAGGTCGTCGCGGCCGTCGGAGTCGAAGTCGCCGGTGGCCATGACGGGGGCCCGGCCGCCCATGCGGTCGCCCATGAGGGGCTCCGTGCGGGCGGTGAGGGGGTTGAGGTTGGCGACGACCCTGTCCTTGCCGCCGACCGCCAGGTCCACGTCGCCGTCACCGGTGAAGTCGGCGGCGGCCAGCGCGTTGCCGTACGCGTCGCCGGTCTTCGTGCCGCGGGCCGCGGTGTTGGCCACGGCGAAGCCGTCGCCGGTGCCGTACAGGACGGTGACGGACCCGGCGTCCGTCTTGGCGTCGATGTCCTCCCCCGGGGCGCCGACGATGAGGTCGGCGTACGGGTCGTCGTCCACGTACGCCGTGGTCAGCGCCCCGCCGAAGCGGTCGCCCGGCTCCGGGGTGCCGGGCACCTCGACGGTGGCCTGGGTGATGCGGCGCACGCCGTTCGGCCCGGGGCCGCCGGGGCCGCCGAAGACGACGCTCACGTAGCCGGCCTTGGCCTTGCCGTCGACGGTGCCGCTGGGCACGCCGACGGCGAGGTCGGCGTAGCCGTCACCGTCGAAGTCGCTCCGCACGGGTTTGTCGGGGGCGGCGGTCGCCGCGGCGGCGGGGGGCAGGGTGAGTCCGCCGGCGGCCAGCGCGGTGGCCGCGACGAGGGCGAGTGTGCGTGCGCGCACAGGTGGCTCCAACTCTGGAGAGGGGGTGGGGAGTTGCTTCACCTCTGAGACACCTGGGGTTGGCGCAGGGTTGTGCGCGGCTTCGCCGCCCCGTCCCCCTCCCTCGCCGGGAGTGCCCTCAAGCGCCCCCCCTCGCAGGGGCGCCCGAAGCACCGCCCCCTCGCCGGGAGCGCCCCCGAAGGGACCGGGCCCGCGCTGGGGGCGCGGGCCCGGGGACTGGAGTGGGGCGGCGTCGCCGTCAGTCGGCGAAGTTCGCGCCGAGGCTCGGCGAGCCCGCGTCGGACATGCCCAGCGTGGAGGGGTAGACGCCGCTGGTGCCGGAGAGCGAGCCGCTCTGCTTGGCGTCCAGGACGTACAGCGCGCCGTTGCCGCTGTTCTCGCCGGAGGCGCCGACGGCGACGTCGCCGCGGCCGTCGCCGTTCAGGTCGTCGACGTGGACGTCCAGGCCGAAGAAGTCGTGCTTCTCGTTGGTGTTCGGGACGCCGGGGGAGTTCTGGCTGTACAGCTTCGAGCCCGCCGTGGAGAGGCCGGAGCCGTCCGCCGCGCCGTAGATGACGGTGATCGAGCCCGCGTCGGTGACGCCGTCCAGGTTCTCGCCGGGGGAGCCGACGACCAGGTCGAGGTGGCCGTCGCCGTTGATGTCGCCGAGGTCGAGTTCGGCGCCGAAGGAGTCGCCGTTCTCCCCGCTGCCCGGCACGCCGGAGCTGTCCTGCGTGATGACGTCGCTGCCGCCGTACGGGCCGTTGGCATTGCCCTTCACCACGTGCACGCTGCCGCCCTTGCGGGCGCCCGAGATGCCTTCGTCCCAGGTGAGACCGATGATGATGTCGCCGTAGCCGTCGCTGTCCGTGTCACCCACGTCGGTGATGTGGCCGCCGGGGAGCCGCTGGACGCCGTCGGTCGTGACGCCGCTCGCGCTGCCGGGCAGCCAGAGGTTGGCGTTGTAGCCGTCGCCGGTGGAGAAGCCGTCGACGATGAGGTCGTCCCTGCCGTCGCCGTCGATGTCACCGGAGTGCAGGTTGATGGGGCCCGCGTCCTCGCCGCTGATGATGGGCGGCAGGACGGTGTACCGGCCGCCGGTGCCGCCGCCGCGGGTGAAGCCGCCCTTGTAGACGTCGATGGTGGCGGCGCCCGAGGACGAGCCGATGGCGAGGTCGTCCTTGCCGTCGCCGTTGAAGTCGCCGGCCTGGATGGGTCCGCCGAAGAAGTCGTGCTTGGTGGGGCGCGGGTCCTTCAGCGTGGTGCCGCCGGACAGGCCGTTCTTCGAGCCCCACAGGATCTGCACGGTGCCGCCGTCGACGTCGGAACCGACGTCCTCGCCGATCGCGGCCACCGCGAGGTCGTCGTACCCGTCGCGGTCGAAGTCGCCGTACGCGGTGTCGGCGCCGAAGAAGTCGCCCTTCTCCGCGCTGCCGGGCACACCGGAGCTGTTCTGGCTGTACGTGACGTGGCGGCGCTGTGTGCCGCCGTACGTCACGACGACCTGGCCCGCGCTGTCCTTGCCGTTGACGTGGGCGTGGGAGGCGGAGGTGGCGAGGTCGGCGTCGCCGTCTCCGTTGAAGTCGGCGTCGGGCCGGGTGGCGGTGGGCGGCTCCGCGGCCGACGCGGTGGTCGCCGTGACAGTGAGCAGCCCGCCGGTCAGCGCCGCCGCGGCGGCCGTCGCGGCGGCGAGGCGCATGCGTCTGCGGGTGGTGGCGGTGCGCTGGTGCTGGGCCATGCGGGTCTCCTGCGGCGTGCGGGGATGCCTGGCGGGCATCCGCGGCGGGTGTGGTCGGCGGACGTGCGCTGCCGGGCGCGTTCACCGGGAGTTCTCCGTGATCTCGCGCCGTGGTCGGCGCAAGAAAGACCTCTGATGGGGGCCGAGGGTTGTAGGGGAATGCGGAGAACTTCTGGGAGGGAAGTGAAGGCCCGGACAAACGCCAACCAACCGCCCCCGCGCGGGTGTTCACGTGCCGGGGCGGTGAGGGGGCGGGGGCCGCGAGCAGTGGGCCGATGTCAGCGAACGGTGTGGCCGAAGCCCGCGCCGACCCCGCCGACGCCGAAGTCCGTGCCGTTGAAGGAGGCGACGGAGGACGAGGTCAGGCCGTTCGCCGTGCCGCGCAGGACCCAGACGGCGCCGACCTCCTGGGTGGCGCCGATGTCCTCGCCCGTGGCGCCCGTGGACAGGTCGGCCCTGCCGTTCTTGTTGATGTCCTTGAGCCGTACGGAGGTGCCGAAGTGGTCACCCGCCTCCGCGACGCCGGGCACACCCGCGGTCTCCTGGTGCCAGGCCTTGCCCGAGGTGAAAGCGCCGCCGCCGGACGTCAGGAGGACGACGCTGCCGGCGCCCCCGACCGTGTCGACGGTCTCGCCGGGCACGCCCACCGCGAGGTCGGCGAGGCCGTCACCGGTGACGTCGCCCGCGGAGACGGCCGAGCCGAAGGCGTCGTCCGCCTCGTCGGCGCCGGGCACCCCCGCACTCGCCTGGCTGTACGTGACGGGGGCGCCGAACTTCCCCTCGCCGCCGAACCGCACGGTGACCGAGCCGCCCTTGCCGCCCCGTCCGTTGCGGGAGTTGCCGGTGATCAGGTCGGCGCGGCCGTCGCCGTTCACGTCACCGGCGGTGGCCGCGTCGCGGGTGGCGGTCGGGTCGTCGCCCTCGCCGAGCACTTCGGCCAGGTAGCCGTAGTCGCCGACGCCGCCGTTCATGTGCGCGGTCCAGGCGCCGCCGTCGGCGCGCTCGCCGTACAGGACGAAGCCGACCCCGTCCTCGACCTTGAAGTTGCCCGCGACCATGCCCTCCAGGCGGATGCCCTCGGGGATGAAGTCGACCTCCAGGCCGTGGGCGCGCCCGTCCTCGCCGGCTCCGGAGTAGTACCACCAGTTGTCGCCGCTGACCACGGCGAGCTGCGCGGAGCCGTCGTCGTCGAGGTCGGTCCAGGCGGTGGCCTCGCCGAAGCGGCCCCCGGTGTCGGCCGGGGCGTTCAGGACGTGACCGCCGGACGTGAAGCCGTTCTTGCCGCCCTTGACGACGGTGACGGAACCGGAGGGCTTGCCGCCGACCCGCTCACCGGGGGCGCCGACGATGAGGTCGGCGTAGCCGTCGTGGTCGACGTCGCCACTGCTGACGTTCTCCCCGAACTCGTCCTCGGCCTCCGTGACCCCGGGCACCCCCGCGGTGTCCTGCGTGACGGTGACCGCGCGTCCCTCGGAGACCCCGCCCGCCGAACCGAAGGTCACGGTCACGGAGTTGCTGTGGGGCGACCCGACCGCGAGGTCCCGGTACCCGTCCCCGTTGAAGTCGTCCTTCAGGGCCGTGGCCGCGCTCGCGACACCGGCGAGCGGCAGCGTGAGCCCCGCTGCCGCGAGGACGGCGACGGAGGCGGTGACGGCCAGGTTTCGTACGCGCACGGGGAACTCCCGGAAGTGGACGATGGGGCGGGCTTCCGCTTGTGTGACGGGCGAGGTGTACGAAGGGTTGTGCGACGGCAACGCCCCGGTGAAGGAGCCTCCTTGGCCCGGCACTCCCGCGGGCCTTGCACGCCACCGGTCCTCGCGGTCCCCTGCGGGTCTCGCATGCCACCGGTCCTCGTGGCTCCCTGCGGGTCTCGCGGCCCTTGCATGCCGCCGGTCCTCGTGGCTTCCTGTGGGCCTTGCACGCCACCGGCCCCCGCAGCCCCCCGCGGACCTCGCGCCCCATCGGCCCCCGTCACCCCATGGTCAGGAACTCCTCGGTGGAGAAGCTGACGGACGGCTCGCGCGCGACGAGGTCGCCCCCCGCTCGGCCCGGATAGACGCCCACGGTGTCCTCGCTGTCCCCCCGGTAGGTCCGCAGAACCAGGTCGGCGCGCTTGTCACCGTCGAAGTCGGCGACCTGGAGCACCTGGGTCGTGCCCTTGCCGCGCGGCCCGACGAGGGCGGTGGCGTTGGACGCGATCCCGCCCGCACGGCCACGGAAGACCCGTACGTCCCCGGCCCCGCCCCCGGACCCGCTGCCGGCCCCGCTCATCACCAGTTCGGCGATCCCGTCCCCGTCGAGGTCACCCGCGTCCACGGCCACGTCCTTGGCCTCCAGCGACCCCCGCAGAGCGCCCGGCACCTCATACCGCAGGGCGACCCCCTTCGGCGTGGCGATGGCCGCGTCCATGCCCTTGCCCCTGCCGAAGCGGCCGAACGTGACGTCGGTGCCCGCAGGAAGGAGCACCCCGGTCTCGCCGGGTCCTTCGGCGCCGCCGAGTACGACGGCACTGGCGGCGGCGCCCGACGGGCCCGCGGCCTTGCGGACGAGCACGTCGTCGTAGCCGTCGCCGTCGACGTCCGTGGCGCGGCCGGACACGAGGTTGTTGCCGGGCGCGGTGGTCGGGGCGTCCGCCGCGCGCGGTGCGCCCGTCCGCTTGAACGGACCGCGCAGGAAGGAGATCCGGGCCCCGCTGGCGTGCAGCACGAGGTCGTTCGCGCCGTCGCCGTCGAAGTCGCCGCAGACCGGCTGGTCGGGCCAGTCGTTGCCGAAGCGCGCCCGGTCCGGGACCCGCAGCTTCACGGCCTTGCCGGCCAGGCCCTTGGGCGAGCCGAAGAGGATCTGCAGCGGCACGGGCGGGCGGCCCTGCCCGTCGTAGGGCGGGTCGGTGGACACGAGGAGATCGCTGAAGCCGTCCCCGTCCAGGTCGCAGGAGGCCTCCGACTCGAAGGCGGCCGGCAGTTCGCCGCTGGTCCGGGCCCCGTTGGCGTGCGCGCTGAGCAGTTGCCGGGCGCCCGGCACGAGGCCGTCCTCGCCGCCGTAGACGATGCCGATGCCCGCGTCGTCGCCGTGGTCGCGGTGGACGAGGTCGTCGAGTACGAGGTCACGGGCGCCGTCACCGTTGAAGTCGTCGTCAACCTTGCTGCCGTCACCGCGCGGGACCGGCTGCCGCGGGGTGCCCTTGCCCGCCGCCAGACCGAGGGCCCGGTCGCCGGAGCCCTTGTCGCCGTCGTCGTCGTGGCCGCCGCCGCAGCCGGTGAGCAGCAGGACACAGCTCAGGGCGGCGGCCGCCCCCGCGACCGTACGGCGTCTCGCGCGGCGTCCCACACCGCCGTGTCTCGCCCCTCGTACCCCGGCACCGCGCATGCCCCTCACCAACCCCGAAAGCCTCGGCGGACAACAACCCGCCCATGATGCTCTCGCTCCGCGTGCGGGATAAGGGCCGCGGGGTGCTTTCTGCGTCACGTCGCCGCCGACGGCCGGGCACCCCGTGACCCCACGACCCGACGGCCCGGCGACTCCCGTGACCCGGCGACCCCATGATCCGACGGCCCGGCGATCCCCACGGCCTGGCGGCCCCCACGACCCGACGGCCCGGCGACCCCCGCGACCCCACGACCCGACGGCCCGGCGGCCCGACGGCCCGGCGATGGCGCGGGCAAGGGCGTGGTCGCGGGCAGGGAGGCGGGCGTGCTCGCGGGCAGGAAGGCGGGCGTGGTCGCGGGCGGGAAGATCCGCACAACCGTTCCAGCGCACCGAAGGTCTTGAAGGCGTATCTCTGATCGACTTCCTAGGGGGAAACCGGACGTGCGACGCCACATCCGTCACGCCATCGCGGTCGCCGCGGCGGCCACCACGCTCGCCGGAGGCCTGCTGGCCGCCACCGGCACCCGGGCTGAGGCCGCCCCCGCGGGCCCCGCGGCCACCCGGTACTCCGACGACTTCGACGGCGACGGCTACCACGACCTGGCCCTCGGCGCTCCGGACGCCGCGGTGGACGTCACCGGCACGGACGGGTCCACCACGAAGGTGGGGGCCGCGGGGTACGTCACCGTCTCGTACGGCGGCAGGAACGGCGCGCAGAAGACCGGCCTGCGCGCCATCACGCAGGACAGCCCCGGCGTGCCGGGCGACCCGACCGGGAACGCGCGGTTCGGGCAGGTCCTCACCAGCGGCGACTTCAACGCCGACGGCTACGCGGACCTCGCCGTGGGCACGGGGGACGAACAGGTCGGCCTGCTCTGGGGCAGCGCCACCGGCCTCAAGGACGGCACGCGGATGGCCGACCCCCTGAACCGGCCCGGCTTCGGCTCGGTCCTGAAGGCCGGTGACTTCACCGGCGACGGGAAGACCGACCTGGTCGTCGGCTACTCCACCTCGCTGCGCCTCTTCAAGGGCCCCTTCACGGCGGACGGCACGCCCGCCGCGATGCGGAAGATCGATATCGGCCGCAACTACCCCGTCTACGACGAGGCGGCACAGGACAAGATCGCCGTGGGCCGCGTCAACAAGGGGTCCATCGACGACCTCGTCGTCCTCGGCGAGAGGCACACGCGGGGCAGGGTCCTCCTCGGCGGGGCCTCCGGCCTGCGCTTCACCCCGGTCACCGTGCGCGGCGGGACCAGCGTGGCCGTCGCGGACCTCGACAAGGACGGCTACGGCGACATCGCGGTGGGCGACGGGGAGTCCGTGCTCGACACGGAGAAGGACGCGGGCGTGGTCCGGGTCAACTACGGCTCGGCCACGGGCGTGGACGCGAACCGCGGCATGCGGATGTTCACCCAGGACAGCCCCGGCATCCAGGGCGGCGTGCGGCGGGGTGACCGCTTCGGCCAGTCCGTCACCGCGGCCGACCTGGACCGGGACGGTTACGCCGACCTGGTCGTCGGCGCCCCCGGTGAGGGCAGGCCCGACTGCGAGGAGTGCCGGAACACCGGCGGGGGCCTGTACGTCCTGAAGGGCTCGTCCAGGGGCCTGACCGGCACCGGTTCCGCGTTCTACGCCCACGACGCGCGCGGCCTGCCGACCCCGGCCGGCGCCTACCGCGTCCCCACGCAGCTCAAGGCCACCGACCTGAACAACGACAAGCAGCCCGAGATCGCCGTCCCGGTCCGGGCGGCCTCCCCGCAGGTCTGGTCGGTCGGCACGAAGTCCGGCAGGCTCGCCGGTTCCTCCCCCACGCGCGTCGTGCGACCGCCGGCCGGCTCCGGGGTCGGCACGGCCACCGAGTTCGGCGTCCTCGCGCGCTGACGGAGCCGGCGGCGGGCGTGGCCCGACGAAGCACGACGGGCCGGTCCCACCCGAGAGGGGGGGGACCGGCCCGTCACGGCCGAACGGCGGCGCTACGGCGTCACTTCACCGGCTCCGGCTCCGGTGCGTCCGTCGCCTCCTCGTCGCCCGCCGGGTCGAGCGGCGTCTTCACCGAGTCGAGCAGGAGCTGTGCGACGTCCACCACCTGGACGGACTCCTTGGCCTTGCCGTCGTTCTTCTTGCCGTTGACCGAGTCGGTCAGCATGACCAGGCAGAACGGGCAGGCGGTCGACACGATGTCGGGGTTCAGCGACAGCGCCTCGTCGACCCGCTCGGTGTTGACGCGCTTGCCGATGCGCTCTTCCATCCACATCCGGGCGCCACCGGCGCCGCAGCAGAAGCCGCGCTCCTTGTGGCGGTGCATCTCTTCGTTGCGCAGCCCGGGGACCTTGCCGATGATCTCGCGCGGCGGCGTGTAGATCTTGTTGTGACGGCCCAGGTAGCACGGGTCGTGGTACGTGATGATGCCCTCGACCGGGGTCACCGGGACCAGCCTGCCCTCGTCCACCAGGTGCTGGAGGAGCTGCGTGTGGTGGATGACCTCGTAGTCGCCGCCGAGCTGCGGGTACTCGTTGCCGATCGTGTTGAGGCAGTGCGGGCAGGTCGCGACGATCTTCTTCGCCGACTTCGGCTTCGCCGTCTCCGGCGTCACCTTGCCGTCGTCGTCCAGCTCCTCGCCGAACGCCATGTTCAGCGCCATGACGTTCTCCTGGCCGAGCTGCTGGAACAGCGGCTCGTTGCCCAGGCGGCGGGCGGAGTCACCGGTGCACTTCTCGTCGCCGCCCATGATCGCGAACTTGACGCCCGCGATGTTCAGCAGCTCCGCGAAGGCCTTCGTCGTCTTCTTGGCGCGGTCTTCGAGGGCTCCCGCGCAGCCGACCCAGTACAGGTACTCGACCTCGGTGAGGTCCTCGATGTCCTTGCCGACGACCGGGACCTCGAAGTCCAGCTCCTTGAGCCATTCAAGGCGCTGCTTCTTGGCGAGGCCCCAGGGGTTGCCCTTCTTCTCCAGGTTCTTGAGCATCGTGCCCGCCTCGGACGGGAACGCGCTCTCGATCATCACCTGGTAGCGGCGCATGTCGACGATGTGGTCGATGTGCTCGATGTCGACCGGGCACTGCTCGACGCAGGCGCCGCACGTGGTGCAGGACCACAGGACGTCCGGGTCGATGACGCCGTTCTCCTCGACGGTGCCGATCAGCGGGCGCTCGGCCTCGGCCAGGGCCGCGGCGGGCACATCGGCCAGCTGCTCGGCCGTGGCCTTCTCGTCGCCCTCCATCGTCTTGCCGCCGCCCGCGAGCAGGTACGGGGCCTTGGCGTGCGCGTGGTCGCGCAGCGACATGATCAGGAGCTTGGGGGAGAGGGGCTTGCCCGTGTTCCAGGCGGGGCACTGCGACTGGCAGCGGCCGCACTCGGTGCAGGTGGAGAAGTCCAGCAGGCCCTTCCAGGAGAACTGCTCGACCTGGGAGACGCCGAAGACGGCGTCCTCGGCCGGGTCCTCCCAGTCGATCGGCTTGCCGCCGGACGTCATCGGCTGGAGCTCGCCGAGGGCGGTCCCGCCGTTCGCCTCGCGCTTGAACCAGATGTTCGGGAAGGCCAGGAAGCGGTGCCAGGCCACGCCCATGTTGGTGTTCAGGGCGACGACGATCATCCAGGTGAAGGAGGTCGCGATCTTCAGGCCGGCGAAGAAGTACGTGAGGTTCTGGAGGGTGGCGGTGTCCATGCCCTCGAACCAGGAGACCACCGGGTACGAGATGAAGAACGACGCCTCGTAGGAGTCCACGTGGTGCTGGGCGCCCTCCAGGGCGTGCAGCGTGAAGATGCAGACGCCGACGATGAGGATGACGGTCTCGACGAAGTACGCCTGGCCGGTCTTGGAGCCCGCGAAGCGCGACTTGCGCCCCGGCTTGTCGGGGCGGTTCAGCTGCCGGATGACGATCAGCGTGAGGATGCCGAGCACGGTCATCGTGCCGATGAACTCGACGAAGACGTTGTACGGCGCCCAGTCGCCGATGACCGGCAGGATCCAGTCGGCCTGGAAGAGCTGGCCGAAGGCGTTCACGATCGTCAGCAGCAGCGAGAAGAAGCCCACCGCCACGAACCAGTGCGCGAAGCCGACGATGCCCCACTTGTTCATACGCGTATGGCCGAGGAACTCCTTGACCACGGTGACGGTGCGCTGCCAGGGATTGTCGGTCCGCAGCCCGGCCGGCACGGGCTGGCCGAGCCGCACGAACCGGTAGATCTGCACGATGGCACGGCCGAACAGCGCGACGCCGACCGCGATTAGGACCAGCGACACGATGATCGCGGCGAGTTGCATTTGGGGGCTCCTCGGGCCTGCGAGGCGAACTATTACGCGGACTATTACTAAGCGGTAACTTATGCAGTCCGTCTGAGACTACCCATTTAAGCGGCCCCGCCGCACCCGGCAACGCGGTGATCTGCGTCGCTCAGGCCACCCTTGCCGCGTCGCGCCCAGGGCCGAGGTGCGCCCCGTCGGGGTCGCGGGGGACCGCGCTACCAGCCGCGACGCGCCCGCAGCCCGATGCGGGCCCCGGAAGGGGGCCCAGGTTGCGCGTAAGCAAGGGATAAGAGTTGAGCCTCCAAGACTCACTTCTGTTGACGCGGGCGCGGCGACCATGCATGCTTGAGTCAGATCCACTCAAGAAGTACATCTGGAGGAACCGAAATGGCACGTGCGGTCGGCATCGACCTGGGCACGACTAACTCCGTCGTCAGCGTTCTGGAAGGCGGCGAGCCCACCGTCATCACCAACGCCGAGGGCGCCAGGACCACGCCGTCCGTCGTCGCCTTCGCGAAGAACGGCGAGGTGCTGGTCGGCGAGGTGGCCAAGCGCCAGGCGGTCACCAACGTCGACAGGACCATCCGGTCGGTCAAGCGCCACATGGGCACCGACTGGAAGGTGGACATCGACGACAAGGGGTTCAACCCCCAGCAGATCTCGGCGTTCATCCTGCAGAAGCTGAAGCGCGACGCCGAGGCGTACCTGGGCGAGAAGGTCGCCGACGCGGTCATCACCGTCCCGGCGTACTTCAACGACTCGGAGCGCCAGGCCACCAAGGAGGCCGGTGAGATCGCGGGCCTGAACGTCCTGCGCATCGTCAACGAGCCGACCGCCGCCGCTCTTGCCTACGGCCTCGACAAGGACGACCAGACCATTCTGGTCTTCGACCTCGGTGGCGGCACCTTCGACGTCTCGCTCCTCGAGATCGGCGACGGCGTCGTCGAGGTGAAGGCCACGAACGGCGACAACCACCTCGGTGGTGACGACTGGGACCAGCGCGTCGTCGACTACCTGGTCAAGCAGTTCAACAACGGCCACGGCGTGGACCTCTCCAAGGACAAGATGGCGCTCCAGCGCCTGCGCGAGGCGGCCGAGAAGGCCAAGATCGAGCTGTCCTCCTCCACGGAGACCACGATCAACCTGCCCTACATCACGGCGTCCGCCGAGGGCCCGCTGCACCTGGACGAGAAGCTCACGCGCGCCCAGTTCCAGCAGCTCACGTCCGACCTCCTGGAGCGCTGCAAGACGCCGTTCCACAACGTCATCAAGGACGCGGGCATCCAGCTCTCCGAGATCGACCACGTCGTTCTCGTCGGCGGCTCCACCCGCATGCCCGCCGTCGCCGAGCTCGTCAAGGAGCTCACCGGCGGCAAGGACGCCAACAAGGGTGTGAACCCGGACGAGGTCGTCGCCATCGGCGCCTCGCTCCAGGCCGGTGTCCTCAAGGGCGAGGTCAAGGACGTCCTGCTCCTCGACGTGACCCCGCTGTCCCTCGGCATCGAGACCAAGGGCGGCATCATGACCAAGCTCATCGAGCGGAACACCACGATTCCGACGAAGCGCTCCGAGATCTTCACGACGGCCGAGGACAACCAGCCGTCCGTCCAGATCCAGGTCTACCAGGGCGAGCGCGAGATCGCGGCGTACAACAAGAAGCTCGGCATGTTCGAGCTGACCGGCCTTCCGCCGGCCCCGCGCGGCGTCCCGCAGATCGAGGTCTCCTTCGACATCGACGCCAACGGCATCATGCACGTGACCGCGAAGGACCTGGGCACGGGCAAGGAGCAGAAGATGACCGTCACCGGTGGCTCCTCGCTGCCGAAGGACGAGGTCGACCGCATGCGCCAGGAGGCCGAGAAGTACGCGGACGAGGACCACGCCCGCCGCGAGGCCGCCGAGTCGCGCAACCAGGGCGAGCAGCTCGTCTACCAGACGGAGAAGTTCCTCACGGACAACGCGGACAAGGTTCCCGCCGAGGTCAAGACCGAGGTCGAGGAAGCCGTCGGCGAGCTGAAGGAGAAGCTCAAGGGCGAGGACACGGCCGAGATCCGCACCGCCACGGAGAAGGTCGCCGCCGTCTCGCAGAAGCTGGGCCAGGCGATGTACGCCGACGCCCAGGGAGCGCAGGCCGCGGGTGGCGCCGAGGGCGCGGCCCCCGGCGGCGAGCAGGCCAAGGACGATGACGGCGTCGTCGACGCCGAGATCGTCGACGACGAGAAGGACCAGAAGGGTGGCGCCGCCTGATGACCGAGGAGACCCCGGGCTTCGGCGAGAACGCCGACAAGTCTGACGTCCCCTCCGGCGCCACCTCTGACGACGCGGCGCCGAAGGCCGCCGAGCCCTCCAGCGAGGAGGGCCCGGCGGCCCCGGCCGGGGACACGGAGAGCAAGACGTCCGCGCAGGACTCGGGCGTGACCGGCCTGACCGCCCAGCTGGACCAGGTGCGCACCGCGCTCAACGAGCGCACCGCGGACCTCCAGCGGCTGCAGGCCGAGTACCAGAACTACCGCCGTCGGGTGGAGCGCGACAAGGTGGCGGTGAAGGAGATCGCCTCGGCGAACCTCCTGTCCGAGCTGCTGCCGACCCTCGACGACATCGGCCGCGCCCGTGAGCACGGCGAGCTGGTCGGCGGCTTCAAGTCGGTCGCCGAGTCGCTCGAAACGGTCGTCGCCAAGCTGGGCCTCCAGCAGTTCGGCAAGGAGGGCGAGCCCTTCGACCCGACGATCCACGAGGCCCTGATGCACAGCTACGCACCGGACGTCACGGAGACGACGTGCGTCGCGATCCTGCAGCCGGGGTATCGCATCGGCGAGCGCACCATCCGCCCCGCGCGGGTGGCCGTCGCCGAGCCGCAGCCCGGCGCGCAGACCGTCAAGGGCGAGGAGTCCGAGGGTTCCGCGGCCGCGGAGAAGGCGGACGAGAAGGAGACCGGTGGCCCGGACGAGGGCTGACGGTCACGACATGAGTGAGGAGGGACGTCGGGGATGAGCACCAAGGACTTCATCGAGAAGGACTACTACAAGGTCCTCGGCGTCCCCAAGGACGCCACCGAGGCCGAGATCAAGAAGGCGTACCGGAAGCTCGCACGCGAGAACCACCCGGACGCCAACAAGGGAAACGTCAAGGCGGAGGAGCGCTTCAAGGAGATCTCCGAGGCGAACGACGTCCTCGGTGACCCCAAGAAGCGCAAGGAGTACGACGACGCGCGTGCTCTCTTCGGCAACGGCGGGTTCCGGCAGGGCCCCGGGGCCGGCGGCGGATCGTTCAACTTCGACCTGGGCGACCTCTTCGGAGGCGGCGCCCCGGGCGGAGGAGGCGGCGGTGCGGCCGGCGGCTTCGGGGGCGGCCTCGGTGACGTCTTCGGGGGCCTGTTCAACCGCGGCGGCGCGGGTGCCGGAGCCGGCACGCGTACGCAGCCGAGGCGCGGCCAGGACATCGAGTCCGAGGTCACGCTGAGTTTCACGGAGGCGGTGGACGGCGCGACGGTGCCGCTCCGCATGTCCTCCCAGGCGGCCTGCAAGGCCTGTTCCGGCACCGGCGACAAGAACGGCACGCCCCGCGTGTGCCCGACCTGCGTCGGCACGGGCCAGGTGTCGCGGGGCGGCGGCGGCGGTTTCTCGCTGACCGACCCGTGCGTGGACTGCAAGGGCCGGGGCCTGATCGCCCAGGACCCCTGCGACGTCTGCGGCGGCTCGGGACGCGCCAAGTCGTCCCGCACCATGCAGGTGCGCATCCCCGCGGGCGTCTCCGACGGCCAGCGGATCAGGCTGCGCGGCAAGGGTGCTCCGGGTGAGCGCGGTGGCCCCGCCGGTGACCTGTATGTCGTGGTCCACGTCGACAGTCACCCGGTCTTCGGCCGCAAGGGCGACAACCTGACGGTCACGGTGCCGGTGACGTACCCGGAGGCGGCCCTCGGCGGCGAGGTGAAGGTGCCGACGCTCGGCGGTCCGCCGGTCACGCTGAAGCTGCCGTCCGGCACGCCCAACGGACGTACGATGCGGGCCCGCGGCAAGGGCGCGGTCCGCAAGGACGGCACCCGGGGCGATCTGCTCGTGACGGTGGAGGTGTCGGTCCCGACCGACCTGTCCGACTCCGCGAAGGAAGCCCTGGAGTCCTACCGCGAGGCGACCGCGGGCGACGACCCGCGGGCAGACCTGTTCAAGGCCGCGAAGGGAGCATGAGATGGACGGCCGTCGTCGACAGTCCGGATTCAGTAGCGCGTATCAACTCACCGACGAGACGCCGGTGTACGTCATCTCGGTGGCCGCCCAGCTCAGCGGCCTCCACCCGCAGACCCTGCGCCAGTACGACCGCCTGGGTCTGGTCTCCCCGGACCGCACGGCGGGCCGCGGCCGGCGGTACTCCGCCCGTGACATCGAGCTGCTCCGCACGGTGCAGCAGCTGTCGCAGGAGGAGGGCATCAACCTCGCCGGCATCAAGCGGATCATCGAGCTGGAGAACCAGGTCGCCGCGCTCCAGTCACGTGTCGCGGAGCTGTCCGCGGCCGTGGAGGGGGCGGCCGCCGCCATGCAGCAGCGCGAGGCGGCGGTGCACGCGTCGTACCGCCGCGACCTCGTCCCGTACCAGGACGTGCAGCAGGCGAGCGCGCTGGTGGTCTGGCGGCCCAAGCGGGCGACGGACTGAGGCGGGCGGGTAGTTCCGCGGACGCGCCGGGGCCGGGAGGTGGGAACCTCCCGGCCCCGGCGCGCGTTGCGTACTGTCGACCTGAAGTGATCATTGGCGCCGGGGGAAGCGGCGCCGGGGGAAGCGGGGGTGGAGCGTCATGGCCATGGTGGGACTGTTCTGGATCGCCGAGGGCGACGTGTACGTGGGCGCGAAGCCGTCGGGCCTCGCCGACGGGGTGCGGCTGACGACGGACGGGGTGCTCGCCCTCGGAGAGGAGCAGTCCGGGCTGCTGCTCTGGGAGGACGTGCGGTCGCTGACCGTCGACGACGTCCCCGTCAAGACGCTGAAGCGCCATGTCGGCGCGGCGGTCGACATGGTCCTGACGCTGGGCCTCGGCGGCCACGACGAGGCGCCGCTGATGACGCTGCGGGTCGGCGGGCCCGGCGGTGAGACGGAGCTGACGGCGTACACCGCGGCGGCGATCGGCTACTCCCAGCGGGAGTACGACCTCTCCCGCGCGCTCCTGGCCCGCCTGACGGAGGGCGCGGCCACCCTGCACACGACGCTGGCGGCGATGTCGGAGTGGGGCCGCCGCCACGAGGGCGGAACCCCGCGCACGGCCGAGCGTGAGGCGCTGCTCACGGAGTGGGTGACGGGCTGAGGGCCCGTCACCTGGGGCGGCCCTGGTCGAGGATGCCCGACTGCGCGATGAGGTAGCCGAGCTGGGCCCTGCTGCCGCTGCCGAGGGCCGCGGCGATCTTGGCTATGTGGGCGCGGCAGGTGCGGACGTTCATGCCGAGCCTGCGCGCGATGGCCTCGTCGACGTGGCCCTCGATGAGGAGCTTGGCGATGGAGCGCTGGACGCCGGTGATCCCGTCGGTGGAGGGGGCGTACGGCACCTCGTCGAGCAGCGGCGTCGCCTTGCTCCACTGGTGTTCGAACACCTTGGCCAGGTACTCGACGAGGCCGGGGTGGCGCAGTTCCAGGGCGACCTGGCGGTCCTCGCGGGCGGGGATGAGCGCCACCGTGCGGTCGAAGATCATCAGCCGGTCGATCAGCTCTTCCAGGGTCCTGATGTGGACGTTGCCGCTGGCCATGCGCGCCGCGTACGCCAGGGTGCCCTGGCTGTGCCTGACCGTGTGCTGGTAGAGGGTGCGCATGGTGATGCCCCGGTCGAGCACGGTCTGGCCGCGTTGCAGCGCCACCGTGAGCGAGTCCTCGCTGCGGCCGCCGCCGGGCTGGGCCGTGAGGATCTCGTAGCGGCATTCGGCCGTGGCCCGTTCGATGGCGGCGTCGATGTGCCCGTCGTTCTCCAGCACGGTTATCGAGTGACCTGTCGGTTCCGTGCGCGCGGTGATGGCCATGAATGGCTCGAACAGATCGGTCAGCTGTACGGCGAGCCGTCGGCGGTCCTGTATTTCCCGTTCGATCGGATTGAGGCGTTGTGCGAGGGCCGCCGACGCGGGGATGGGGCGCAACCAGTCGCCGTCGTCCGGATCCGGGTGCAGCAGGTTGGATTCGAGCAGGCAGGGCGCGTTCTCGGCCTCCCGCCGCGCCAGGCGGCCACTGCTCAACGCGCTGGCGTAAAGCTTCGCACCCTCACCGCAGAGCGGGGTCGAGGGGTGGGGATGTGCCGGTTTAGTGCTTGTTGTAATCAAATCTCCACCCCCCAGGGTCCTGAACGTGCAGGAACATGATGCATCGACCCTGTGGCTTTGACGTGCTCAATTGAGACATCGTCTTCTTGTGCCGGGGGAGAGGAACCTACCAAGTGAGGACGAAGCCGATCATGTTTAAGCGCATGCTTCGCTCGGTGCTTGTCACCACCTTCTCCGCAGGGCTGGCCTTGGGCGGGGTAACCATTCTCGATCTCTCCTGGAACAGCCAGCCGGCGGATGTGGCGACAGTGGCCGTGCCGAAGTCGGATCTGTCGTGGAATGTGCTCCCGAAGGGCGGCCGGGCGTGAGCACTCCCCCCGACGACCGCACCTTCCGCCGCGAGATGGCCACGGCCTACCGCTCCGGTTGGCACTTCATCGACCTGGTGACCGCGATCCCCCACCGCGGTGACTCGTTGATGGTGACCCTGCTCGGTGAACCGATCGTCGTCACCCGTGACGACGAGGAGGAGATCCGCGCCTACCGCTGCCTCCGGCGGCCGCGCGGGGCGCCCCAGCCCGTGCGGTGTGCCATCAGGTACGGCATGGTCTTCGTCAATCTCGACCGGCGCGACCACCGGATCGTCGGCGGTCAGGGCCCGGAGGAGATCGACGTGTCCGACAGCATCACAGCCACCCCCCGCAGTGCCTGACGCGATTCCCCCGTCGTTGTAAATCGCGCAGGCACTTCCCCCAGCAGCGGCGCCACCGTGGACCTGAACACGGTGGCGCCGCTGTGGTGTGTGCGCTCCTTCGCGCCGGCGTCACCGGGTCGTCTCAGGCCTTGCCCATGGCCCGCGTCACCCGGATCTCGATCAGGACGCGCTCGGGGTTCGGGGACGGCCTGCGCCCGTACCGCTCCTCGTAGCGCAGCTCCGCCGCCTCGATCAGCGCGGGCTCCGTCCTGACCGTCGCGACGCCCTCCAGCGTGGCCCAGCGACGCCCCTCGAACTGGCACACCGCCACCCGCGCCCCGGGGCCGGCCCCGTTGTCCGCCGCCGCGAGGACGTGCGCGACCTTCCGGCTCGTCCTGCGCGCGAGCACCCGTGCCACGCCCTCCGCCGGGTCGTACGTGACGCCGACGGGCACCACGTGCGGGGAGCCGTCCGGGCGCGGGGTCGTCAAGGTGCACAGGTGGCGTTCGCGCCAGAAGCTGAGGTAGGGCTCGGGCGGGTCGCGCGGGTCGACCTGTCTGCTCGGTGGGTTCGGGCTCATGGTCCGGAACATAGCCGCCCGGCCTTACCCGTCCTGCCTTGAGTGGAATAGACTCAACTTTATGCACGTTGACGTAGTCAGTGTGGACGGGCGGTACGGGGTACTCGTAGGCCCGGGTGAGTGGCCGGACGTAAGGAGGAGAGGCGCACGTGGACGCAGAGCTGACCAACAGGAGCCGGGAAGCGATCAACGCGGCCGGTGACCGCGCCGTGCACGACGGGCACGCGGACCTGACGCCCGCGCACCTGCTGCTGGCGCTGCTGGAAGGGCGAGACCGCCGAGACAACGAGAACATCACCGACCTGCTCGCGGCGGTCGAAGCCGACCAGGCGGCCGTGCGCGCCGAGACCGAGCGGATCCTCGCCGCGCTGCCCAGCGTGACCGGGTCCACCGTGGCCCCGCCGCAGCCCAACCGGGAACTCCTCGCCGTCATCGCCGACGCCTCGCGGCGCGCCAAGGAGCTCGGGGACGAGTACCTCTCGACCGAGCACCTGCTGATCGGCATCGCCGCCAAGGGCGGACAGGCCGGTGAGGTGCTGGCGAAGCACGGGGCCACCGACAAGAAGCTGCTGGACGCGTTCGAGACGACAAGGGGAGGGCGCCGGGTGACCACACCCGACCCCGAGGGCCAGTACAAGGCCTTGGAGAAGTTCGGCGCCGATTTCACCGCCGCGGCCCGCGAGGGCCGGCTCGACCCGGTCATCGGGCGGGACCAGGAGATCCGGCGGGTGGTCCAGGTGCTGTCCCGCCGTACGAAGAACAACCCCGTGCTCATCGGCGAGCCCGGTGTCGGCAAGACCGCCGTCGTCGAGGGCCTCGCCCAGCGGATCGTGAAGGGGGACGTCCCGGAGTCGCTGAAGAACAAGCGGCTCGTCTCCCTCGACCTGGGCGCGATGGTCGCGGGCGCCAAGTACCGCGGCGAGTTCGAGGAGCGGCTCAAGACCGTCCTCTCCGAGATCAAGGAGAGCGACGGGCAGATCATCACGTTCATCGACGAGCTGCACACCGTCGTCGGCGCGGGCGCGGGCGGCGACTCCGCGATGGACGCGGGCAACATGCTCAAGCCCATGCTGGCCCGCGGCGAGCTGCGCATGGTCGGCGCCACGACGCTCGACGAGTACCGCGAGCGGATCGAGAAGGACCCCGCCCTGGAGCGCCGCTTCCAGCAGGTGCTCGTGGCCGAGCCGTCCGTCGAGGACTCCATCGCCATCCTGCGCGGGCTCAAGGGGCGGTACGAGGCGCACCACAAGGTGCAGATCGCCGACAGCGCCCTGGTGGCCGCGGCGACGCTCTCCGACCGGTACATCACCTCCCGCTTCCTGCCCGACAAGGCCATCGACCTCGTCGACGAGGCCGCGTCCCGCCTGCGCATGGAGATCGACTCCTCCCCGGTGGAGATCGACGAGCTCCAGCGCGCCGTCGACCGGCTGCGCATGGAGGAGCTGGCGCTCAGCAAGGAGACCGACCCGGCGAGCAAGCAGCGCCTGGAGAAGCTGCGGCGCGACCTCGCCGACAAGGAAGAGGAGCTGCGCGGCCTCACCGCACGCTGGGAGAAGGAGAAGCAGTCCCTCAACCGCGTCGGCGCCCTGAAGGAGAAGCTGGACGAGCTGCGCGGCCAGGCCGAGCGCGCCCAGCGCGACGGCGACTTCGACACCGCCTCCAAGCTGCTCTACGGAGAGATCCCGGCCCTGGAGCGCGACCTCGAAGCCGCCTCGGAGGCCGAGGAGGAGGCCGCGCAGGCCAAGGACACCATGGTCAAGGAGGAGGTCGGCCCCGACGACATCGCCGACGTGGTGGGCGCCTGGACCGGCATCCCCGCAGGACGCCTCCTCGAAGGGGAGACGCAGAAGCTCCTGCGCATGGAGGACGAGCTCGGCAAGCGGCTCATCGGGCAGACCGAGGCCGTGCGGGCCGTCTCCGACGCGGTGCGGCGCACCCGCGCGGGCATCGCCGACCCCGACAGGCCCACCGGCTCCTTCCTCTTCCTCGGCCCGACCGGCGTCGGCAAGACGGAGCTGGCCAAGGCCCTCGCGGACTTCCTCTTCGACGACGAGCGGGCCATGGTCCGCATCGACATGAGCGAGTACGGCGAGAAGCACAGCGTGGCCAGGCTGGTCGGCGCGCCCCCCGGCTACGTCGGCTACGAGGAGGGCGGCCAGCTCACCGAGGCGGTGCGGCGGCGTCCGTACAGCGTCGTGCTGCTCGACGAGGTGGAGAAGGCGCACCCCGAGGTCTTCGACGTGCTGCTCCAGGTGCTCGACGACGGGCGCCTCACCGACGGGCAGGGGCGGACGGTGGACTTCCGGAACACCATCCTGGTCCTGACGTCCAACCTGGGCAGCCAGTACCTGATGGAGCCGCTGTCCTCGGAGGAGGAGAAGCGCCAGCAGGTGCTCGAAGTGGTGCGGGCCTCCTTCAAGCCGGAGTTCCTCAACCGGCTCGACGACCTGGTGGTCTTCTCGGCGCTCAGCAAGGACGAGCTGGCGCACATCGCCCGGCTCCAGATCGACCGCCTCGCCAGGCGCCTCGCCGAGCGGCGCCTCACCCTGGAGGTCACCCCCGAGGCGCTGGCCTGGCTCGCGGACGAGGGCAACGACCCGGCGTACGGGGCGCGCCCGCTGCGCCGCCTCATCCAGACGTCGATCGGCGACCGCCTCGCGAAGGAGATCCTCGCGGGCGAGGTCAGGGACGGCGACACCGTGCGGGTGGACAGGTTCGAGGACGGGCTGATCGTGGGCCCGGCGTCCGGTTCACCTACGGTGACTGGTTCACCCACGGGCAAGTCCCTGTAACACGGGAGTCGGGCTTGCCCCCGGGGGCCCATCCTGGGAGAGGATGGGCCCCATCCATACGAAGGGACACAGCACGTGAGCATCGACCCGTCCTCGATTCCGAATTTCGGGGGCCAGCCCGAACCGCAGCAGGGAGCAGGACCGGCGGGCCCCGTCGTCCCCGACCAGGACCTGGTCAAGCAGCTCCTGGACCAGATGGAGCTCAAGCACGTCGTCGACGACGAGGGTGACCTCGCGGCGCCGTGGGAGGAGTTCCGCACGTACTTCATGTTCCGCGGCGAGGACGACCAGCAGGTCTTCTCGGTGCGGACGTTCTACGACCGGCCCCACCAGATCGAGCAGAAGCAGCAGCTCCTGGAGTCGATCGACGACTGGAACCGCCGGACGCTGTGGCCGAAGGTCTACAGCCACACGCACGACGACGGCACGGTCCGCCTGATCGGCGAGGCCCAGATGCTGATCGGCACCGGAGTCTCCCTGGAGCACTTCGTGTCCTCGACGGTCAGCTGGGTGCGTGCCGCGATCGAGTTCGACCGCTGGCTCGTCGAGCAGCTCGGCCTGGAGTCCGAGGTGGACTCCGCCGAGGGCGAGAAGCCGGGCGACGACGAGGCCTAGGGCCCGTAATGCGCGAGAGCCCGGCCCGGGGCGGTCACACCGCCCCGGGCCGGGCTCTCGTCGTGCCGTGGCCGTGCCGTCTCAGGCCGCGAGCGCCTTGAGGCGGGAGACCGCCTCCTGGAGGACGGAGGTCCGCTTGCAGAAGGCGAAGCGGACGAAGGGGGCGCCCTCCTCGCGGTGGTCGTAGAAGACGGCGTTCGGGATGGCCACGACGCCGGCGCGCTCCGGCAGGGCGCGGCAGAAGGCGAAGCCGTCGCTCTCGCCCAGCGGGCGGATGTCGGTCGTCACGAAGTACGTGCCCGCCGGGCGGTAGACCTCGAAGCCCGCGGCCGCCAGGCCCTCGCTGAGCAGGTCCCGCTTGGCCCGCATGTCCGCACGGAAGTCCTCGAAGAAGGAGCCGGGCAGCGCGAGCGCCTCGGCGACCGCGTACTGGAAGGGCCCCGAAGCCACGTAGGTGAGGAACTGCTTCGCCGAGCGGACCGCCGCGACGAGCTCCGGCGACGACGTCACCCAGCCCACCTTCCAGCCGGTGAACGAGAACGTCTTGCCCGCGGACCCGATGGTGACCGTGCGCTCGCGCATGCCGGGGAAGGAGGCGAGCGGGATGTGCTCGGCGTCGTCGAAGACGAGGTGCTCGTAGACCTCGTCGGTGACGACGAGCAGGTCGCGCTCGACGGCGAGCCGCGCGATCTCCGCCAGCTCGGCCCGGGTGAGGACCGTGCCGGTCGGGTTGTGCGGGGTGTTGAGCAGCAGCAGCCGGGTGCGCGGCGTGACGGCGTCGCGCAGCTCGTCCAGGTCGAGGCGGAAGCGGCCTTCGCGGGGCCGCAGGGTGACGGGCACACGCGTGCCGCCCGCGAGCGCGATGGACGCGGCGTACGAGTCGTAGTAGGGCTCCAGGGCGATGACCTCGTCGCCCGGCTCGACCAGGGCCAGCAGGGACGCCGCGATGGCCTCGGTCGCGCCCGCCGTCACGAGGACCTCGCGGTCGGGGTCGTACGTCAGGGAGTACCGGGACAGCTGGTGCCCGGTGATGGCCGTGCGCAGCTCGGGGACGCCGGGGCCCGGCGGGTACTGGTTGCCGCGGCCGTCGCGCAGCGCCCGCACCGCCGCCTCCCGGACGGCCTCGGGGCCGTCGGTGTCCGGAAAGCCCTGGCCCAGGTTGATCGCGCCCGTGGACACCGCGAGGGCGGACATCTCGGCGAAGATCGTCGTACCGAACTCGGTCAGGCGGCGGTTGAGCAACGGGCGCCCGCTCCCGGAAGTGGAGGTCATGGCCGCCATCCTGCTCCGAACCTCTGGACTTGCTCAACTCTGCTTTGGGGGCCGACCGGCCCGGGCATCCCCCTGTCACGCGAGGAGCGAGGCCCACGGGGGGACCAGCTTCGCGGGGGCGAGAAGGAGCGTGGTGGCCATGACCGGGACCTTCCTCTTCATCGGGGTGCTCATCGCGGCGCTGGCCGTGGTGGCCGGGCGCCGGAGGGGCGGCGGCGGGAAGCGCGCGGGCGCGCGCGCGGGCGGTGCGTCGAGCGGTGCGGCGGGGGGCAGCTGGTGGGCCGGCGACACCAGCGCCGGGCACTCCGTGGGTTCCTCGTGCGGCGGCGGATCCTCGTGCGGGGGCGGGTCCTCGTGCGGGGGTGGCGGGGGAGGGTGCGGCGGAGGCAGCTGACACGGGGCAGCTGGTCCACCGATCCCGAGGAGTGCCCGGCGGGGACGTCAACTTCCGCCGGGCGCTTCGATGACCGGGGTGGCGGGCGCCGGGGCGGTGGCCGCGGTGCCGTACCGGCCCGGCGGGGCGCGTTCGAGGTCCCGTGGGGAACGAGGGGCATTGAACAGATGAACTGCGTGGTCCCCCATGGGATGGAAAGGCCACGAAGTTGGGTAAAAGTGCTGTGGCAGTGTCGTCGACCATGATTCCCTCGTCCAGCACCGCCCTCAGAGGTCCGTCACACGTTTCAGGGTCCGCACCCGGGACACCCGTAGGTGACGTGCTCGTGGGCACGAGCCGGTATTTCGGTGTCCCGGGTCCGATCCGGTGCGCCGGTCCCACTTCCCTTGCGTGTCAGCGGAGCCGACCCATGCTCACGACCTTGAAGACTGTCTATTCCGACACGCGCGCCGAGGACCTCGCATGGGCTCTCGGCCGCGAGCCCTTGCCCGCGCTCGCCACCCTCGCACTCGAACTGGCGGACGCCCAGGTGGAGTTAAGGCTCCTCGGCGCCTCGCACCAGGTCCTCCTGGAACAGGAGCACGGCAGTTGCTCCGAGACCGTGGCCTGCATCCCCGGCAGCAGCACCCCGCTGCCGCTGGGCGTCTCCAAGCGCGTGGGCGAGTGGGAGTACGAGTTCGCCGCGCGCGTCGAGCAGCTCTCGCGCGGCCAGTTCGCGGGCCGCGCCCAGGAGTTGCTGGCCCTCGTCGCCGAGCACCCGCACGGCCTCGCCGGAGTGTTCCCCGGCAGCCCGCACGCCTTCACCGCCCTGCTCGCGCAGCGGCAGGAGGGGTCCGTGATGTGGCGGACCTGGCACGCGTATCCGCAGGAGGGCCAGCTGGTGGCCACGCGGACCCGGGTGGGCGTCCGGATGCCGCTGCCCGCCATGCTCTGAGACCGGTGAGTCCGCGCCTGCGCCGCGGCGGGCGGCGTCCTCGTCCTCACCCCGCTCGAACCGCCGCCGTCCTCGTCGACGACACGGGCGTGCCGGAGCCCGCCCTCACCACCGGTGAGCGGCACTCCCTCGGCGGCCACGCGGGCGCCGAGGGCGGCGCTTCGGACGCATGCGTCGGGGCTCGCGGCGTCCACCCCGGCGCGTCCGCGTTACGCGAACCGACGTACACGCTCCGCCGAACCGCCGCACATGGCGGCGGGCGCATGGGTAGGCTCGATCGTCATGGAGCATGAGGTGTTCGTTCCGGTTCCGGCGGCGCGGCTGAGGCAGGCCCTCGCGGACCCCGAGAGGGTCGCAGGGGCGGTGCCGGGCCTGCAGCGTGACGCGGAGGCGACGGCGGGTCCGCTCGCCGGGCGCCTGAAGGTGCGCGTCGGCGGGCACTCGATCACGTACCGCGGGTCCGCCGCGGCCGACGCCCGCGGCGACGGGACGTACGCCATCGAGGGCGAGGGGAGCGAGGCGCGCGGCTCCGGCTCCGTCCGGTTCTCGCTGACCGTGCGGATCGAGCCGGCCGCGGCGGGGGCGAGCCTCGTCTTCGGCGGGACGGCCACCGCGGACGGGCGCATCACCGAGGAGAACACCCCCCAGGCGGTCGAGTCGGCGGTGCTGCGGCTCCTGGACCGGTTCGCCGAGGGGCTCGCGGCGGCGGCGCCCGCGGACTCCGGCCCTGCGGAGGACACCACGGCAGCCGGGGCCGACGCGGGCGAGGACGCGGACGACGGCGTGGACGGCGACGGCCTCGGCGACGCGCTCGACCTCGACGACCTCGATGAACTGGGCGAGCTGGACGAGCTGGACGAGCTGACGGAGCTCGACGACGCGGACGGGCCCGAGCGGCTCGACGAGATGGACGACGTCGAGGACATCGACGCGCCGCCCGCCGAGGCCGCGCACGCCCGCCGCACCATGATCGGCCGCAGCGCCGAGGAGGTCGACCACGCCCCGCCCCGCGGCCGGTACGCCCCCGCCCCCGCCCCCGAGGCCCTCGTCGCCGGCGCCACGCTGCGCTGGGCCGCGCCCGCGGCGGCCCTCGCGGTGGCCTCGGCCATCGTGGTCGGCAGGGCCCTGCGCCGCCGCCGCTGACCTTGGACGCCGTAGGGTCGGATCCGTGAGCAACGAAGACGTGATCCTCACCGCGGGCGACGCGGAAGTGACGGTGCAGCCGGGCAACGGCTGCCGCATCGGAAGTCTGCGCGTCGGCGGCGTCGAGCTGCTGCGGCAGGGGCAGAAGTACGGCTGCTTCCCCATGGCGCCCTGGTGCGGCCGGATCAGGGACGGCCGGTTCCGCGACGGCGCCGCGGTCCACCAGATGCCGCTGAACTCCCCGCCGCACGCCATCCACGGCTTCGCGCGGAACGCCGAATGGCGTACGGCCCGCACCTCGGACACCGAGGCCGTCTTCACCTACGACCTCGCCGACCCCTGGCCCTACCCCGGGCGCGTCACACAGATCGTGGAGCTGACCGAGGACACGCTGACGCTGCGCCTGGGCATCGAGACGTACGGCGCCTCCTTCCCCGCCCAGGCGGGCTGGCACCCGTGGTTCAACCGCTCCCTGGAGGGCGGCGGCGACCCCGTGCGCGTCGACTTCACCCCGGCCTGGCAGGAGGAGCGCGGCGAGGACCACCTGCCGACCGGCCGCCGGATCGACCCGAGGCCCGGACCGTGGGACGACTGCTTCGGCATGCCCGACGGCGTCGACGTCACGCTGACCTGGCCCGGGCGGTTCGAGGTCGACGTCACGAGCCGTGAGCGGTGGGTCGTCGTCTACGACGAGCAGGAGGCCGCGGTGTGCGTGGAGCCGCAGACCGGGCCGCCCGACGGACTCAACACCGATCCGCGCCTCGTCACCCCCATCGAGCCCCTGGAGACGTCGACGACCTGGAGCTGGCGTCGGCTTTAAGCTTCTGTGCATGACTGACGTACGCGGCGAGCTGCTGCAGCAGATCAAGGACAAGGCCGTCGTGCACGGCAAGGTGACGCTCTCCTCCGGCCTGGAGGCCGACTACTACATCGACCTCCGCCGGATCACCCTCGACGGTGAAGCCGCCCCGCTGGTCGGACAGGTCCTGCTGGACCTCACCGCGGACCTCGACTTCGACGCCGTGGGCGGTCTGACCATGGGCGCCGACCCCGTCGCGGGCGCGATGCTGCACGCGTCCGCCGCGCGCGGCAAGCGCCTGGACGCCTTCGTGGTCCGCAAGGCCGCCAAGGCGCACGGCATGCAGCGCCGCGTCGAGGGCCCCGACATCAAGGGCCGCCGCGTCCTGGTCGTCGAGGACACCTCCACCACCGGCGGCTCGCCGCTGACCGCCGTCGAGGCCGTCCGCGAGGCGGGTGCCGAGGTCGTCGGCGTCGCCACCATCGTGGACCGCGCCACGGGCGCCGGCGAGAAGATCACCGAGGGCGCGGGCGTGCCGTACCTCTTCGCGTACTCCAAGGACGACCTCGGCCTGGACTGACGGTCGCGTCCGCGAGGACCGTCGCGTCTGGAAGGATGGGGGCGACAATGTCGTCGCCCCCAGGTCAGGGTCAAGCAGCACAGCACCCACCCGCACATCACAAGGAGCGGACACATGCCCATCGCAACTCCCGAGGTCTACAACGAGATGCTCGACCGGGCGAAGGCAGGCAAGTTCGCCTACCCGGCCATCAACGTGACGTCCTCGCAGACCCTGCACGCCGCGCTGCGCGGGTTCGCGGAGGCCGAGAGCGACGGCATCATCCAGATCTCCACGGGTGGTGCGGAGTTCCTGGGCGGCCAGCACAGCAAGGACATGGTGACCGGCGCGGTCGCGCTCGCCGAGTTCGCGCACATCGTCGCCGCGAAGTACGACGTGACGGTCGCGCTGCACACCGACCACTGCCCCAAGGACAAGCTGGACACCTACGTCCGTCCGCTGATCGACGTCTCCGCCGAGCGCGTCGCGCAGGGCCGCGACCCGCTCTTCCAGTCGCACATGTGGGACGGCTCCGCCGAGACCCTGGCCGACAACCTGGCCATCGGCCAGGAGCTGCTCGCCAAGGCCGCCGCCGCGAAGATCATCCTTGAGGTGGAGATCACGCCGACCGGCGGCGAGGAGGACGGCGTCACCCACGAGATCAACGACGAGCTGTACACCACCGTCGACGACGCGATCCGCACCGCCGAGGCCCTGGGCCTGGGCGAGAAGGGCCGCTACCTCCTGGCCGCCTCCTTCGGCAACGTGCACGGCGTCTACAAGCCGGGCAACGTCGTCCTGCGCCCCGAGCTCCTGAAGGACCTCCAGGAGGGCGTCGGCTCGAAGTACGGCAAGCAGTCGCCGTTCGACTTCGTCTTCCACGGCGGCTCGGGCTCGACCGCCGAGGAGATCTCGACCGCGCTCGAGAACGGCGTCGTCAAGATGAACCTCGACACCGACACCCAGTACGCCTTCACGCGGCCCGTCGCGGACCACATGTTCCGCAACTACGACGGCGTCCTGAAGGTCGACGGCGAGGTCGGCTCGAAGAAGACGTACGACCCGCGCACCTGGGGCAAGCTGGCCGAGGCCGGCATGGCCAAGCGCGTCACCGAGGCCTGCGCGAACCTGCGCTCCACGGGCACGAAGCTGAAGTAGCCCCTCTCGTCCCGCGTGCGAAGGCCCCGGATCACCGACCCGGGGCCTTCGTCGTGCCGGGATGCCGCAGACTTGGTCCCATGGCCATTCACCAGGATCTGCTCGGGGGACCGCCCCCGACCCATCTGCCCGACGACCCCGAGCCGCGCGAGCTCCTCGCGAACGGCGCGGACCCCTCCGACGTCGCCGCGAAGTACCCGACGTCCTCGCTCGCCTGGGCGCAGCTCGCCGACGCGGCGTTCGAACGCGGCAGTGTCGTCGAGTCGTACGCGTACGCCCGTACGGGCTACCACCGCGGCCTCGACGCCCTGCGCCGCAGCGGCTGGAAGGGCCACGGCCCCGTGCCGTGGGAGCACGAGCCCAACCGCGGCTTCCTGCGGGCCCTGCACGCCCTCGCGCGGGCCGCGCGGTCGATCGGCGAGCAGGAGGAGTACGAGCGCTGCGCGGGCTTCCTGCGGGACTCCTCGGAGACCGCGGCGGAGACGCTGGGCTGAGTAGTCGAAAGCCCCCGCGTCCCGGAGAGGGCGCGGGGGCTTTCGCGACGCCGGTGCTCAGCGCAGAGAGCCGAGCAGCCCCGCGTCGTAGGGCGCCGCGTCGGCCAGGCGGCCGGAGACCGCCTTGTCGGCCCACTCGGGGTCGGCGATCAACGCGCGGCCCACCGCGATGACGTCGAACTCCTCCCGCTCCATGCGGTCGAGGAGCAGGTCGATGCCGGTGGACGCGGACTCCTTGGAGAAGCCCTGCGGGCCCACGAACTCCTTGTCGAGGCCGACTGAGCCGACGGAGAGCGTGGCCTTGCCGGTGAGCTTCTTGACCCAGCCGGCGAGGTTGAGGTCGTCGCCGGGGAACTCGGGGAGCCAGTAGCGGCGCGTGGACGCGTGGAAGGCGTCGACGCCCGCGGCGGCCAGCGGGGCGAGCAGGGCGTCGAGCTGGGCCGGGTCCTCCGCCAGCTTCGCGTCGAAGTCGTTCGCCTTCCACTGGGAGAGCCGGAAGATCACCGGGAACGCCGGTGAGACCGCCGCGCGCACCGCCTCGACGATCTCCCGGGCGAAACGGGTGCGGGAGGCGAGGTCGCCGCCATAGCCGTCGGTGCGGCGGTTGGTGACGCCCCAGAGGAACTGGTCGATCAGGTAGCCGTGGGCGCCGTGCAGTTCGACGCCGTCGAAGCCGATGCGCTCGGCGGCCGCCGCGCTGTCGGCGAAGGCGCCGATCACCGCGTCGAGGTCGTCGCCCGTCATCGCGTGGCCCTTGGCCTCGCCGTCGAGGCCGAGGCCGGAGGGGCCCGCCGGGGGCGCGGAGGGGACGGGGCCCTGGCCCGCGTCGCGGGTGGCGCCCACGTGCCAGAGCTGCGGGACGATCCGGCCGCCGGCCGCGTGCACGGCTTCGGCGACCTTCTGCCAGCCCGCGAGCGCCGCGTCGCCGTAGAAGTGCGGGACGCGGTGGCTGCTGCCGGCCGACGCGTGGTCGACGTACGTGCCCTCGGTGACGATCAGGCCGACGCCGCCGGCCGCGCGGCGGGCGTAGTACTGGGCGACGTCCTCGCCGGGCACGCCGTCCGGCGAGAACTCGCGGGTCATGGGCGCCATGGCGATGCGGTTGCGCAGGGTGAGGCCGTTGATGTCGAAGGGGCGGCCGAGCACGCGGGCGGCCCGCTCGCCGGTTCCGGTCGTCGCTTCCGTGGTCGCTTCCATGGCTTCCATGCGGCCCTCCAGGGCTCTCGGTACGAAGGTCTTCGCGGGTCCTCCGACAGCGTCTTCGTGAGCCCGCTGACAGCACCGTAACGCGTTTGGTCATGTTGATGCGAAGGCGGGTACCGTGAAGGGCATGAACCGGCCCGCGTCCGAGCGTTACTGCCTGACCCCCGCGCCCGGCGGCCTCGCCCTCGTCCAGGAGCTCCTGAACACCGCGCCCGCAGGCCGCCCCACCCCCGCCGAGCTGCCCGACCTGCTGGCCGACGGCTCGCTCGGCGTCGCCCAGGAGTGGGCCGACCTGGCGGTGCGCGACTGGGCGAGGGAGACGGGCAGGGCCGACGTGCGGCTCGCGCTGACCGATGACGACCTGCCCCGGCTGCGGTGCCTGCGGGACCAGGTGCGGCGCGCGCTCGCCGCGGGCGACCGCGGCGGGGACGCGGTGCGCTTCACCTCCGCGCCGGTCGTCGTCGGGCTCGCGGGCGACGGCACCCTCACCGTGGAGCCGGAGGGCGCGGGCGCCCGCTGGCTGGCCTCCGCGGTCCTCGCCGAGGGGCTGCTCGCCCAGGCCTCCGGCGTCTGGCGCCGGCTGAAGATCTGCCGCAACGAGCCCTGCTCCGCCGCGTTCTACGACCGCTCCCGCAACAACAGCGGCGTCTGGCACTCGGTCCGGGGCTGCGGCAACGCCGCCCACTTGCGCGCCTGCCGCGAGCGGCGCCGCGTCCAGGCGTGAGTGAGCCCGGAATGCGGTGAAAGCGGCGTCGTGCGGTGGGTGCTGTCCGTCTGGCCGTCCCTTGCCGATTCCGGGAAAGTTACGGAGGATTCCGGTGGGGACCGGGGCCCCCGTGCCGGTAACGGCAGGGGCGGACCGCTACCCGGAGTACGTATCGAGGAGACAGCGATGTCCCCAGAGGCGCATGAGACGTCCGTAGAGACGCGTGAGACGTCCGCCGAGACGCCCGAGACGTCCACCGAGACACGGGCGAGCACCGGCACGCAGGTGTCCGCAGCGGCGCGGGCGCACGAGGACGAGAGCCCGAATCTCGACTTCGCGGGCACCACCCCGTACGAGGACTACGTCCAGGCGGACGTCCTCACCCACCTCCAGCACCTGCGCTCGGACGACCCCGGCGAGATGGTCTTCCTGGTCACGACCCAGGTCATGGAGCTGTGGTTCACCGTGATCGTCCACGAGTGGGAGACCGCCGCGCAGGCGCTGCGCCGGGACGACATCCCGGTCGCCGTCGCCGCGCTGAAGCGCAGCATCCGCGAGCTGGAGGCCCTGAACCACTCCTGGACCCCGCTCGCCCAGCTCACCCCCGCGCAGTTCAACTCCTACCGCGGCGCGCTCGGCGAGGGCTCGGGCTTCCAGTCCGCGATGTACCGCCGCATGGAGTTCCTGCTCGGCGACAAGTCGGCGTCCATGCTGGTGCCGCACCGGGGCGCGCCGCGCGTCCACGCGGAGCTGGAGAAGGCCCTGCACGAGCCGAGCCTGTACGACGAGGTGCTCAGGCTGCTCGCCCGCCGCGGCCACGCGATCCCGGCCTCGGTGCTCGAGCGGGACCTCGCCAGGAAGTACGAGCCGTCGCCCGAGGTGGAGGCGGTGTGGACCGAGCTCTACTCCGGCGACGAGAGCGGTGACCTCGCCCGGCTGGGCGAGACGCTGACGGACGTCGCGGAGCTGGTCTGGCGCTGGCGCAACGACCACCTGGTCGCCACCCGCCGCGCGATGGGCTCCAAGACGGGCACGGGCGGCTCCGCCGGCGTGGCCTGGCTGGAGAAGCGCGCCACGAAGAACGTTTTCCCCGAGCTGTGGACGGCGAGGAGCCATGTCTGAACCGCGGAACCAGTCCCCGGGCCCGACCGATCTGCCCGGCCAGGCCGATCTGCGGAGCCGGGCCGGGGCCCTGGACGCCGAGGACCCGCTGGCCGAGAAGCGGAAGGCGTTCGTCCTTGACGACACGGTCTACCTGGACGGCAACTCGCTGGGCGCCCTGCCCGCGCACGTCCCGGCCCGCGTCGCCGACGTCATCGAGCGGCAGTGGGGCGAGCTGCGCATCCGCTCCTGGGACGAGAGCGGCTGGTGGAGCGCGCCCGAGCGCATCGGCGACCGCGTCGCCCCGCTGGTCGGCGCCGCCCCCGGACAGATCGTGGTCGGCGACTCCACCAGCGTGAACGTCTTCAAGGCGCTGGTCGCCGCGGTGCGCATGGCGCGCGACACGGACGGGGGCGCGCCGGACGAGCGGCGCGACGAGATCCTCGTCGACGCCACGACGTTCCCCACCGACGGCTACATCGCGCAGTCGGCGGCCCGCCTCACCGGCTGCCGGGTGATCCCGCTCGCTCCGGCGGAGGCGCCCGCGGCGCTCGGCCCGCGCACCGCCGCCGTGCTGCTCAACCACGCCGACTACCGCACCGGGCGGCTGCACGACCTGCCCGGCCTCACGGCGGCGGCGCACGCGGCGGGCGCCCTCGCCGTCTGGGACCTGTGCCACACGGCGGGCGCGCTGCCGGTCGGTCTCGACGAGCACGGCGTGGACCTCGCCGTGGGCTGCACCTACAAGTACCTGAACGGCGGCCCGGGTTCGCCCGCGTACCTCTACGTGCGCCGGGAACTCCAGGAACGCTTCGACTCGCCGCTGCCCGGCTGGAACTCGCACGCCGAGCCCTTCGGGATGCGGCCCGGCTTCGAGGCGGCGGACGGGGTGACGCGCGGGCGCGTCGGCACCCCCGACATCCTGTCGATGCTCGCCCTCGACGCGGCCCTCGACGTCTGGGACGGCGTGTCGGTCGACGCGGTGCGGGCCAAGTCGCTGGCCCTGACCGACTTCTTCCTGCGGTGCGTCGAGGCGTACGTGCCCGAAGGGCTCGTGGAGTCGCTCACGCCAAAGGCGCACGCCGAGCGCGGCAGTCAGGTCGCGCTGCGCTGCGACGGCGCCGGGGACGTCATGAAGCGCCTGATCGAGCAGGGCGTGGTCGGTGACTTCCGCGCGCCGGACGTGCTGCGCTTCGGCTTCACCCCGCTGTACGTCTCCTTCGCCGACGCCGAGCAGGCGGCCCGGGTCCTCGCGCGGACCCTGGGGGCGTGACACCCGGGCTCATGACACCGGGGCGGGCGCCGGGCTGATAACGTCCGGCCGATCTTGCTCCCGTTCCTCCGCACCCCGGAGGGACGGGGGCGCCCCCGCAAGACGTACTGCTGTGGAGAGGTTGCCGCCATGCCGGACGACGCCGCCGTGGCCCGCGATGCCGCCGAGACCGAAGCCGCCTTCTCGCATCCCGCCGTGGAGCCGGACGCCACCGCCGCGTACGGCGAACACCCGGACCAGGTCGTCGACTTCTACGCGCCGAGGGGCGACATGCCCCGCCCCGCACCGCTCGTCGTCGTCCTGCACGGCGGCGCCTGGCGCTCGCCCTACGACCGCCGGCACCTCACGCCGTTCGCGGACTTCCTGGCGCGCCGGGGCTTCGCCGTCGCCAACGTCGAGTACCGCAGGGGCAGCCCCATCCCCGCCCAGGGCGGCGCGGGGCCCGTGGCCGGGCGCTGGCCGGAGACCTTCGACGACGTGGCCGCCGCCTTCGACGCGCTGCCCGCGCTCGTCCGCGAGGCGCTGCCGTCGGCCGACCCGCGCCGCACGGTCGTCACCGGGCACTCCGCGGGCGGCCACCTGGCGCTCTGGGCCGCCGCGCGGCACGTGCTGCCCGCCGACGCGCGGTGGCGCACCGACCGCCCCGCCCCGCTGCGCGGCGTCGTGGCGCTCGCCCCGATCGCGGACTTCCGCGCGGCCGAGGAGCTGGGCGTCTGCGGCGGCGCGTCCGCCCAACTCCTGGGCGGCGAGGCGAGGTTCGCGTCCCGCCTGCCCTACGCCGATCCGGCGGCGCTGCTGCCGACCGGCATCGCCACCACCATCGTGCAGGGCCGCTCCGACATCACGGTGCCGCACACGGTGGCCGAGGCGTACGCCGACGCGGCGGCCAAGGCGGGCGAGGTCGTGGGCCTGACCCTGCTGGAGGAGGTCGGGCACTTCCCGCTGATCGACCCGGCGGCGGACGCGTGCGCGGTGGTGGCGGAGGAGATCGCGCAACTGGCGTTCTGAGAGCGCGCGCAGCGTTCCGAGCGCGGGTGACCCGCGGTCTTCCAGCGTCTCCCGGCGTCCCCCGGCGACTGATCGCGCAGGGCCTGTCGAACGCGACAGACAGCGGGCGCCTCGTGGTCGCCGAGCAGACCGTGCAGGCGCACGTCGGCCGCGTCCCGGTGAAGCTGGGCCCGCGGGACCGCACGCGGGCGGCGGTGTGCGCGTACGCGTCGGGTGCCGTCAGACCCCCGGGGTGCTGAGCGGCGCACCGGCCCCGCCGCGGTGTCCCCGCGTAGTACCTGCGACGGACCCCGCGGAACCCCTCTTGCTGTGGACGACCCCGAGACCCCGCCCCCGTACCTTCGTAGACGTGACCGAGATGACTGATCCGCTCAAGGCCAGAGGCCGCCGCAGCCCCGAGTTCCGCCTCGTGATGGAGGCCGTCGGCGGCATGCGTCAGGCGTTGATCCACGATGCCTTCGACTACCGCCCGCTGCCGCAGAGGGAGACGCTGGGCCTGCTGGGCAGCCGCCTGCCGGAGCGGATGCGCGCGTACGCGTACTGGAGCCGCCACGCCCTGGTGGGGGCCGCGGCGGCGATCACCGTGTTCATCGCCTACCAGCTGAGTCTGGGCGGCAACGGCGCGATGTACCTGCTCAGCGGTCTCGTCCCCGCGGCCGCCGTGCTGATGACCCTGGTCAGGCCGGTCGGCGCGTTCTGGGTGTCGCTGGTCTCCACGCCCTTCACGGGCGCGCTCGGCAACAGCTGGGACGGCCTGCCGTGGACGCCGCCCGCCCTGTTCGCGCACATCGTGGTGATGGTCGTGGTGGCGGCGCGGACCGGCCCGCGCACCGCCCTGTGGATGTGGATCGCCACGGCGGCGTACGCGCTGGGGGCCGAGGTGCTCCTGGGCATGGACAGCTCCAACTCCGTGCCGATGCTGTTCTTCTCCGCCATCGCGCTGCTGATCACCACGGTGATACACGTGCGCAAGGAGGCGCAGCGCGAGGTCACGGTGCAGCGCACCGCCACCGCCCTGGAGCGCGGCAAGCGCACGCTCCTGGAGGAGCGCACCACCATCGCCCGCGAGCTGCACGACGTGGTCGCGCACCACATGTCGGTGGTCGCCATCCAGGCCGAGGCCGCGCCCTACCGCGTGGAGAACCCGCCGCCCGAGCTGGAGCAGGCGTTCGTGACCATCCGTGAGAACGCGGTGTCGGCGCTGACCGAACTGCGCCGGGTCCTCGGCGTCGTCCGCGCCGAGGACTACGAGGCCCCGGACGCCCCGCAGCCCACCCTCGCCGACCTCGACCGCCTCCTGGACAACGTCAGGGACGCGGGCCTGGAGGTCGACAAGGTGGTCACCGGGGCGGTGCGCGAGCTGCCGCAGGGCGTCGAGCTGTCGGCGTACCGGATCGTGCAGGAGGCGCTGAGCAACAGCCTGCGCCACGCGCCCGGCGCCGCGGCGCGCGTGGAGGTCGGCTATGTGCTGGGCGGCCTGGGCCTGCGCATCGTCAACGGCCCGGCGAAGGGCCTGGTCAAGCCGTCCCCCGGGGCGGGCCACGGTCTCACCGGCATGCGGGAGCGTGTCACGATGCTGGACGGCGAGATGACGGCCGAGGTGACGGCGGACGGTGGCTATGAGGTCACGGTCTTCCTGCCGGTCGCGCTCGCCGACCGTACGGACCCGGCGGGAGCGGACGCGTGACGATCAAGGTGCTCATCGCCGACGACCAGATGATGGTGCGTGAGGGGTTCTCCGTCCTCCTCAACGCGATGCCCGACATCGAGGTCATCGGCGAGGCGGTCAACGGCCGGGAGGCGGTCGACCGGGTCCGCGAGCTGGCCCCCGACGTGGTCCTGATGGACATCCGCATGCCCGAGCTGAACGGCATCGAGGCGACCCGCGAGGTCGTCGCCTCCGAGGGCACGTCGAAGGTGCTGGTCCTGACCACGTTCGACCTCGACGAGTACGTGTACCAGGCGCTGCGCGCGGGAGCCTCCGGATTCCTGCTCAAGGACGCATCGGCCCGCCAGCTCGCCGACGGGGTGCGGGTGGTGGCGTCCGGCGAGGCGCTGCTTGCGCCGACGGTGACCCGCCGCCTCATCACGGAGTTCTCGAAGCTGGCGGACACGCCGCGGCTCTCCGCCTCGGTCCAGGCCCAGCAGTACGGCGAACTGACCGAGCGCGAGACGGAGGTCCTCGTGCTGATCGCGCAGGGCCTGTCGAACGCGGAGATCGCCTCCCGCCTGGTGGTCGCGGAGTCCACCATCAAGACGCACGTCAGCCGCGTCCTGGTGAAGCTCGGGCTGCGGGACCGCACGCAGGCGGCGGTGTTCGCGTACGAGGCGCGGCTGGTCACGCCGGGCTGAGGCCCGGGCCTTGTGGGGGCGCGGCCGTTCGCGCCCGCGGTCGGCCGGCCCGACCCCTGGCCGTCCGCCCCGGGCGCGGCTAGCGTCGCGCCATGGACGCAGCCTTCGAGGCCTCCGCGGTCTTCGCCCCCTCGTCGCCGGAGTTCGTCGCCGACCCGTATCCGGCCTACGCCCGGCTGCGCGAGGCCGGGCGGGTGCACCACTACGCGCCCACCGACCAGTGGCTGGTCCCGCACCACGCGGACGTCGCGGCACTGCTGCGGGACCGGCGGCTCGGCCGGACGTATCTCCACCGGTTCACGCACGAGGAGTTCGGCCGCGCGGCGCCGCCGCCCGAGCACGAGCCGTTCCACACGCTCAACGACCACGGCATGCTCGACCTGGAGGCGCCCGCGCACACCCGTGTCCGCCGCCTGGTGACCAAGGCGTTCACGCCGCGCACGGTCGAACGGCTGCGGCCCTACGTCGAGGAGCTGGCGGACGGCCTGGTGCGCGACCTGGTGGCGGACGGCGGCGGCGACCTCGCCGCGCGGGTCGCCGAACCGCTCCCGGTGGCCGTGATCGCCGAGATGCTGGGGATCCCCGAGGCCGACCGGCCTCTGCTCCGGCCCTGGTCGGCGGCGATCTGCGGGATGTACGAGCTGAACCCGGGCGAGGACACCGCGGCCCGCGCGGTCCGGGCGTCGGAGGAGTTCTCCGCGTATCTGCGCACGGTGATCGCGGCCCGCCGCGAGAAGCCGGGGGACGACCTGGTGTCGGGCCTGATCGCGGCCCATTCCGAGGAGGGGGCCGGCGAGGGCGGCGGGAAGCGGCTCAGCGAGCAGGAGATGGTGTCGACCTGCGCGCTGCTGCTCAACGCGGGGCACGAGGCGACCGTGAACGCCACGGTCAACGGCTGGCACGCGCTGTTCCGCCACCCGGACCAGCTGGCCGCCCTGCGCGCGGACCCCGGGCGCCTGATCCCCACGGCGGTGGAGGAGCTGATGCGCTTCGACACCCCGCTCCAGCTCTTCGAACGCTGGGTGCTCGACGACATCGAGATCGACGGCACGACGATTCCGCGCGGCTCCGAACTGGCGCTCCTCTTCGGGTCCGCCAACCACGACCCGGCGGTCTTCACCCGTCCCGCCGAGCTGGACGTCGCCCGCCGCGACAACCCCCACATCTCCTTCAGCGCGGGCATCCACTACTGCGTCGGCGCGCCATTGGCCCGCATCGAACTGGCGGCGTCGCTGGGCGCGCTCCTCCGCAGGGCCCCGAAGCTGCGGCTCGCGGCGGAACCCCGCCGCGGGCCGAACTTCGTGATCCGGGGGCTGCGGGAACTCCTGGTCGAGGTGTGACGGGCGGGCCCTAACCGGTCGTCATGTCCCGCCGCCGCAGCCCCGCGAGCCCCGCGGCGACGAGGGCCGCCGCGATCAGGGTGAGGAGCAGCAGCGGGGACCAGTCCATCGCCGCCCCCGGCAGCTTCGGCAGATGCCCGAAGGGGGAGAGGTCCATGACCCCCTGGGGGAGGTCGAGCGCCGGGCCGACCCAGCCGATCGCCAGGCAGGTCCCGACGACGGCCCAGGCGGCGACGGCCCCCTTGGGGCAGGCCCCGACGAGCAGGACCGCGAGGCCGCCGAGCACCCAGATCGCGGGGAGCCGCGACAGGCTCGCGCCGACCACGGCCGCCGTGTCCTCGCCGTGGCCGACGGCCATGCCGAGGCCGCAGGCCGCCATCAGGAGCACCGTCCCGCCGAAGGCGATCACCAGGTGCCCGGCGGCCCACCGCAGCCGCCCCACCGCGCCCGCGAGCACCGGCTCGGCGCGCTGCGAGGTCTCCTCGCCGTGCAGCCGCAGCACGGACGCCACCACGTAGAGGGCGGCGACCATGCCGAAGAGCCCGGTCACCGTGGCGAGGAAGGCGTCCGTCAGCCCTCCGGAGCCGCCCATGCGCTCGATGATGTCGCGGGTGTTCCGGTTCTCCCCCACGAGATCGGCCGCGCCCGACGCCATCCCGCCGAACACGATCCCCGCCAGCAGGAACCCGGCCGTCCAGCCGAGCACACTGCCCCGCTGGAGACGCAGGGCGAGGGCGCCCGCGGTGGCGATCCGGCCCCGCGCGGGCCCCGGCCGCGTCGGCAGGAAGCTCATGCCGACGTCACGCCGCCCCGCGAGCGCGTACGCGAGAAGGCCCTGGGCCGCGATCGCGCCGCCGATGAGCGCGCACACCCACCAGCGTTCGCCCGCGTAGGGCCGCAGGTTCACCTGCCAGCCGAGCGGCGAGAGCCAGGTCAGCGGCGAGGAGCCGTCCGCCGTGCCCGCGTCGCCCGCGGCCCGCAGGACGAACGCCGTGCCGAGGACGGCCGCCGTGATCCCCTTGGCGAGCCGCGCGCTCTCGGTGAGCTGCGCGGCGATGGCCGCCACCCCGGCGAACAGCATGCCGGTGCCCGCGACCCCGATGCCGAGGGCGAACGCCCCCGCGGCGCCCCGCCCCGCCATGCCGAGGGCGATCAGCAGCCCGGCGCCCGCGTCGGCCGCGAACGCCGCGAGGAGCGCGGCGCTGAGCGGCGCCCGCCGCCCCACCACGGCCGCGGAGAGCATCTCCTGCCGCCCGGTCTCCTCCTCGTCACGGGTGTGCCGTACGACGATGACGAGGCTCATGACGGCGGCGAGCACCCCGGCGTAGCAGCCGATGCGCCAGGCGGTCAGGGCGCCGACCGAGTCGCCGAAGACGGGGCCGTACATGGCCCGCATCGAGGAGTTGGCGTTCATCGACTCCATGGCGTCGGACCGCTCGGCGGCGGTCGCGTACACGCTCTCCAGGGAGCCCGGCATGGCGAGGACGATCCCGGAGACGACCAGCATCCAGACCGGCGCCATCACCCGGTCGCGCCGCAGGGCGAGCCGCAACAGGGCGCCCGTGCCGGCGAGTTGGCGGGCTCCGGCGGCACGGGTCACGGGGGCGGCGGCGAGTCCCGCGGCGGCGGTCATCGCGCCATCGCCCCCTCCCGCGCGCCGGCGTCGTCCCGCACGTCGTCCTGGTAGTGCCGCAGGAACAGCTCCTCCAGCGTGGGCGGGGTGCTGGTCAGCGACCGGATGCCCGCCCCCGCGAGCGAGGTGAGCACCGCGCCCAGCTTGTCGGTGTCGACCTGGAACCTCACCCGGTGGCCGGGCCCGCCCTCGCCCCGCCGCTCGGCGACGGCGGGATCGACGACGGCGAGGTCGGTGACGGCGAGGTCGTGGACGCCGGGCAGGGCCGACAGGTCGCCCGGCGGTTCGGTGAGTTCGGCGGTGACGCTGGTCCGCGTCAGATGGCGCAGCTCGGCCAGGGAGCCGCTCTCCACGGTCCGCCCCTTCCTGATGATGCTGACGCGGTCGCAGAGCGTCTCGACCTCGCTGAGGATGTGCGAGGAGAGCAGGATGGTCCGCCCGCGTCCGCGCGCCTCCGTCACACAGCTCTGGAAGACCTCTTCCATGAGCGGATCGAGCCCGGAGGTCGGCTCGTCGAGGATCAGCAGGTCGACGTCGGACGCGAAGGCGGCGACGAGGGCCACCTTCTGCCGGTTGCCCTTGGAGTACGTGCGGCCCTTCTTGGTCGGGTCGAGTTCGAACCGCTCGACGAGTTCGTCGCGCCGGGCCCGGTCGAGCCCGCCGCGCAGCCTTCCGTAGAGGTCGATGACCTCGCCGCCGGAGAGGTTGCGCCACAGGGTGACGTCGCCGGGGACGTAGGCGATGCGGCGGTGCAGGGCCACCGCGTCGGCCCACGGGTCGCCGCCGAGCAGGCGCGCGGTGCCGGAGTCGGCGCGGAGCAGCCCGAGCAGGACCCGGATGGCGGTGGACTTCCCGGCTCCGTTGGGCCCGAGGAAGCCGTGCACCTCGCCGGACCCGACGTGCAGGTCGAGACCGTCGAGCGCGTGGGTGGGGCCGAACGACTTGTGCAGACCGGCTACGTCGACGGCCTCGATTGCCTTCGTCATGTTGATGAAAGTACGCGGGATTCACAAATTTGTGAAGTTAAGGAAGCATATAAACTCACGCGTGAGGGTGACGGTGGTGGTGCGCGGCGGCAGCGGGCGGGCGCGGCGGCCGGGGAAGCACGGGAGATGATCGACGCATGACCAGGGACGACGCCGGAAACCAGGCGGAGACGCAGTCCGGGACGCGGACGGAGAACCAGGCCGGCAGTCCGGCCGAGGCGCGGGACGGGCAGGTGCGGGGCCCGGAGGCGGAGGTGGTGTCGCGCTTCGTGGAGCAGTTCGCCGCGCAGCTCGTCGAGGCGGGGATGGCCCGGATGCCGGCCCGTGTCTTCGCCGCTCTGCTCGCCTCCCACTCCGGCGCGCTCACCTCGGCCGAGCTGGGGACACGGCTGCGGGTGAGCCCCGCCGCCGTGTCGGGCGCCGTGCGCTACCTCACCCAGCAGCACATGGTCACGCGCGAACGCGAGCCCGGCACCCGGCGCGACATCTTCCGGGTGCACGACAACCAGTGGTACGAGGCGCTGGCCAACCGCGACGGGGTGCTCAAGCGCTGGGAGAACGCCCTGCGGGACGGCGTCACCCACCTCGGCCCCGACACCCCGGCGGGTCGCCGCCTCGCCGAGACGCTGGCCTTCTTCGAGTTCATCGACGGCGAGCTGGCGGGCATGATGGCCCGCTGGCGGGCCCACCGCGAGACGCTCTTCGGCAAGGCCGGCGGCCCGACGCCCGGGTGACGGGCCCAGGGTGACCACCGCAGGTGACGGACCCGGGGTGACCGCCCCCGGAGTGACAGCCCCAGACGGTGATCCCGGGTGACCGCCCGCCCCGGCGGTCTCACCGAGGCAGCGTCAGCCCCCAGGCCTCCGGTCGGACCGTCCACGTGCGGCTGCGCACGGGCCCCGTCAGCACCGTGTCCGCGCGGTAGCGGAAGTCGCTCCCCGACACCGTCACCGTCCGTGCGCGCACCCGCACCGGCGCCGCCTCCGCGCCCACCGAGGACGGCCGCACCTCCACCTCGGCGACTCCGCCGCCCCCTGCGGTGACCCGGATGTCCGCGACCGGCTGGTCCAGGTCGACCAGGGTCACGCCGTCCGCCTCCACCCGCAGCCGCGCGGGCCCCGGCCCCGGCGCCGCCGCCACCCGGGAGGGCCGCGCGGCCAGGGTGCGCACGAAGGACTGGCAGGTCCGCAGCCAGGCGTGGCCGTCGGCGCCGGCCGCGGCTCCGGCGGGCCCCCGCGCCGCGGCGCCCACCGCCCCCGCCGGAGGAATCCGCAGGTCGCCCAGGACGACCCCGTCGCTCTCGTCCACCAGCAGGTCCAGCCGCCGCTCGGCCCCCTCGAGGACGGCGCGGGCCGCTGCGACCGCACCCGCGGGCACGCCGAACACCCGCGCCAGCGACTGCGAGGCCCCGACCGGCACCAGCGAGAGCGCGGCGCCGCCGAGCCCCCGCTCCCGGTGCAGGACGCCCACCGCCCGCAGCAGCGTCCGGTCGTCACCGATCACCACGAGCCGCCGTGTACCCCGTCTGGCCAGGGCTTTCGTGAAGTCCTCCGGCCCCTCGGGCAGGCAGGTGCGGATCGACGCGCCCGCGCCGAGCACATCCTTCGCGATCCGTACCGACTCACCGTCCGTACGGCGGGCGACCGGGTCGATGACGACTAGCAGGTGGTCGCGAGCCGACAACGTGCGCCCCTTTTCTGAGTCCTCGGGTAGCATCTTTGTGCAAGAGCCCCTTGCGCTATTGCGCCAGGGGCTTCGTCTATTCCGGGGCAGCATCCAAGGCACACCCATACGGCGGCTACGGCCCCCAGACCTTGGACATGCCCCGCCCGGAAGGGGTGTACGCCTGTGCCCGCACTTGTGCTGCTCGGTGCTCAGTGGGGTGACGAAGGCAAGGGAAAGGCCACTGACCTGCTCGGTGGCTCCGTGGACTATGTAGTGCGCTACCAGGGCGGCAACAACGCCGGCCACACGGTCGTCGTGGGCGACCAGAAGTACGCGCTGCATCTCCTCCCTTCCGGGATCCTCTCCCCGGACTGTGTGCCCGTCATCGGCAATGGTGTCGTCGTCGACCCGTCGGTCCTGCTCTCCGAGCTGAGCGGTCTGAACGAGCGCGGCGTCGACACGTCGAAGCTGCTGATCAGCGGAAACGCTCACATCATCACGCCGTACAACGTGACCGTCGACAAGGTGACGGAACGGTTCCTCGGCAAGCGCAAGATCGGCACGACGGGCCGCGGCATCGGCCCGACCTACGCCGACAAGATCAACCGCACCGGCATCCGCGTGCAGGACCTCTACGACGAGTCGATCCTGCAGCAGAAGGTCGAAGCGGCGCTGGAGATCAAGAACCAGCTCCTCACCAAGCTCTACAACCGCCGCGCGATCGAGGCGGAGCAGATCGTCGAGCAGCTCCTGGAGCACGGCGAGAACATCAAGCAGTACGTCGCCGACACGACCCTGATCCTCAACAACGCGCTCGACGAGGACAAGGTCGTCCTCTTCGAGGGCGGCCAGGGCACGCTCCTGGACGTGGACCACGGCACGTACCCGTTCGTCACCTCGTCGAACCCGACCGCCGGCGGCGCCTGCACCGGCACCGGCGTGGGCCCGACGAAGATCACCCGCGTCATCGGCATCCTCAAGGCGTACACCACGCGCGTCGGCGCGGGCCCGTTCCCGACCGAGCTGTTCGACCAGGACGGCGAGGACCTGCGCCGCATCGGCGGCGAGCGCGGCGTGACCACCGGCCGTGACCGCCGCTGCGGCTGGTTCGACGCCCCGATCGCCCGCTACGCGACCCGCGTGAACGGCCTGACGGACTTCTTCCTCACCAAGCTGGACGTCCTGACCGGCTGGGAGCAGATTCCGGTCTGCGTCGCGTACGAGATCGACGGCAAGCGCGTCGAGGAGCTGCCGTACAACCAGACCGACTTCCACCACGCGAAGCCGATCTACGAAATGCTCCCCGGCTGGTCCGAGGACATCACCAAGGCCCAGACCTTCTCCGACCTGCCGAAGAACGCGCAGGGCTACGTGAAGGCCCTGGAGGAGATGTCCGGCGCCCCGATCTCCGCGATCGGCGTGGGCCCGGGCCGCACGGAGACGATCGAGATCAACTCCTTCGTGTAGCGGTAGCGGCAGCGGATTGCGGGAAAGTCCCACAGCGTCCCTCAGCACTCGGCCCTGACCTCGGGGTCTCGTGCGGACGCGGTGGGACTTTCCCGCGTTCAGCCCTCCGGGTCGGCGCAGATGCGCAGGCCCTCGGGGGTGGCGCAGGGGAGGTGGCCGTGGGTGCGGATGACGTCCAGGCCGTTGCCCCGGGCGTACGCGAGGAAGCTGGACGCCAGCGAGTCGGCGGGCGGGCGGCCGTAGGTGTACGCGTACTCGATCTCGCGGTACGGGTAGCCGCTGCGCTCCAGGTCCTCGGCGGTGGGCGCGTGGCCGTCCAGGTTCAGGCGGTGCAGGCCGTCGAGGCCCTCGGCCGAGCGGAGTTCGCTGTAGCCGATGGCGCCGGGGATGCGGGCGACGGCGTCCAGCACCTGCTCCGTGGAGTCCAGCTCGCAGCGGGTCACCGGCACCGAGCGGTCGTCCCTGCTCAGGCAGTCGTTGGACGAGGCCTTGATCTCGAAGGCGCCGTCGAGGACGCGGCGCTGGAGGGTGTCGCGGGTGCCCGAGCTGGAGCCGCGGCTGACGAGGACCACCGGCAGGTCGGGGCCGCCGAGCTCCTCCCAGTTGCGGACGTCGCCCCGGTACAGGCGGCGGACCTGCGGCAGCGTCAGGTTCGTCAGGCGTACGCGGTCGTTGACGACCAGGGCGAAGACGGAGACCGCCACGCGGGTCTCCGCCAGGTGCGGGAAGCCGTCGGACTTGGGCCCGTCGGAGAAGGTGAGCAGCGGTGGTGAGCCCTTGACCCGGGCGCCGTCGCCGCCGGGGCCCGCCTCGCCCGAGTCGTCGTCACCGCCGCCGGAGAATCGTTTCCCCTCGTCGTCCAGTTCGCGTACGCCCGCCGCGCTGCCGTGGGCGGAGACCGTGATGGCGGAGCCGGGGCAGTCGGCCTCGTACTTCTCCTCCAGCTCCTCGGCGACCGGCGCGAACGCCGTCGAGCCGAGCACCGTCAGCTCCCCCGTCGCGCACTCGATCGGCGGCGGGTCGTCGTCGCGCAGCACGATGATCGTGGCCAGCGTGATGACGGAGAGGGTGAGCAGGACGGTCAGGAGGCGGGCGGGCCGGGAGAGGACGGGCGGTTTGTCGTCCAGGGTGGTGGAGCGGTTGGGCTGCACCTCGCCCGCCTGGAGACCGCCGGAGACGATGACCTCGCCGCCTACCGGGCCGCCGGTGAGCAGGACCAGGAGCTTGTAGTGCTGGCCCCGGTTGAGCGGGACGCGCGGGATGTGCAGGGTGCTGCCCTCGTAGCGCAGGCCCGCGCCCTGCGTGAAGTGCTCCATGAGGTGGTCGGCGCCGGCCGGCGCGGTCACCGCGAGGCCCCGGACGGTGCGCCCGGTGAAGACGGCGGTGAGGCCGTGCAGCGCGCGGCCGGTGTAGTCGGCGTCGGAGACGGACTGCGAGCCGTCGTTCTCGACGCGGAGCAGGACGAGCGTGGCGTCGGACATCTCGGGCGTCTCGTCGAACAGTCCGAGGCGCGCGTTGGCGCCGCCGGTGCGGACGTTGTCGCCTATGGCGGTGTCCATCTGCACCCGGTAGCCGATGCGCTTGCGCCGGGGCACCCGCCGCTCGTACCAGAGCGCCCCGACGGTGGCGAGCAGGCCGAGGACCGCCGTCAGGACGGCGATGGTGTTCTCGGTGCTCAACCACTCCATGAGCGGTGACCGTAGGGGGCCGGCGGCCACGCGCGGACCGCCTTCGCCGTCCCGTCGGCGACTGTTCGCCTGCGGTTCAGCTCCCCCGCCGCACGACGCGCGGCCCGCTCGGTCTTCGCGTCCGGGTCCGGTCAGCCGTCCTTGTCGTACGTCAGCTCACCCGTGCCGTCGGTGTTGGCGCGGCGGAGTTTGCCGTTGCCGAGGAGGGTCACCACGCTCGGCTTGCCGGGGGTGCAGGCCGACATGGGCTCGCCGACCGTGATCTCGGTGCCGCTGAAGTGCAGCCGCTCGCCGGAGGCGGACCGGAGCTTGCCCTGGAAGACGCAGCGGTAGCTGCTGCCGTTCTTCATCGGGCCCTCCGCGACCAGGGACAGCGTGGTGTCCCCGGGCTCGCCCTGCTGGAGGGTGAGGCGGCGGGTGTGGTGGCCGAAGTCGTTGTCGAGGCCGCCGGCCCAGGTGCCGAGGTACTTGTCCGGCACCGTCCCCTCGTCGTCGTCCTCGGTGGTGGGCGAGGGGTCCGGAGTGCTCGGGCCGGGGGTGGGCGAGGTGGGCCCCGGTGTCGTCGGGGCGCTGCTCGCGGAGGCCTTGGCGCCGTCGTCCTTCGTGCCGGAGCCCTCGCCGTTCATCACGGCGTACACCGTGCCGCCCGCCCCGATGGCCACCACCAGCGCCACGGCGATCAGCGCCACCGACGAGCGGCCGCTGCGGCGCGGCGGCTCGGACGGGCCGATGGGCACGTACGGGCCGGGGCCGTAGGGCGGCGTCGAGCCCTGGCCCGGCGGCTGCTGGGGATAGCCGTACGGCTGCGGCTGCGGCTGCGGCTGCTGCGGATGGCCGTACCCGGGCTGCGGGTGCTGGTTCGGGTAGCCGTACGCCGGGGCGCCGGGCGGCGGTGTGGGCGGCGGGGCCTGGCCCGACACCATGGTGGGCAGGTGGTCGAGGGGCGTGGCGCCGGGCGTGCCGGGCGGCGGGGGCGTGTGCCCGTCGGCGGCGGGCGCCTCGGGGGCGCTGCCGCCCGCGCCGTTTCGCGAGGCGGCCCCCGCAGCGGCCCCGGCGACCGCTCCCCGGGGAGTCGCGGGCGCCTGCGGCGCACCGTTCGTGCCGCCGGCGCCACCCGCGCCGCCCACCCCCGCCCCCGGCTCGTCCGGGTCCTCGGTGTCGAGCAACTGCACGGCGTGCCGCCCCAGTTGGGCGACGAGGGCGCCCGGGAGCCATGGGTCGAGGGTGCGGCCGCCCTCGCTCAGCGTGTCCTGCGCGCCCGTGCGCTCCAGGATGTCGTCGAGGGACGGCCGGGACGCGGGCTCCTTGCGCAGACAGTCGCCGATCAGCTCGGCGAGGTTCTCGGGGAGCCCGGCCAGGTCGGGTTCCTCCTGCGCGATGCGGAACATCAGCGCGTGCACACCGCTGTTGGCCGTGCCGAAGGGCAGCGCGCCCGACGCCGCGTACGCGAGGACGGAGCCGAGGCAGAAGACGTCGCACGCCGGGGTGATCCGGTCGCCGCGCACCTGCTCGGGCGCCATGAAGCCGGGCGAGCCGACGAGCGCCCCGGTGCGGGTCAGGCCGCCGTCGGTGACCGTCTCCAGGGCGCGCGCGATGCCGAAGTCGATGACGCGCGGGCCGTCGATGGTGACGAGCACGTTGGACGGCTTGAGGTCACGGTGGACGATGCCCGCCGCGTGGATGTCCTTGAGGGCGTTGGCGAGTCCGGCCGCGAGGATGCTCACCGACCGCTCGGGCAGCGGCCCGTGGCCGTGCGAGACGACGCTCTGCAAGGAGGGCCCCGCCACATAGCCCGTCGCCACCCAGGGGATGGCCGCCTCGGTGTCGGCGTCGAGGACGGGTGCCGTCCACGCCCCGCCGACCTGCCGCGCGGCCTGCACCTCCTGCCGGAAGCGGTTCCTGAACTCGTCCTGTTCGGCCAGCTCCTGGCGGACCAGTTTGACCGCGACCGTGCGGCCCCTGTCCGACCGTGCCAGGTACACCTGCCCCATGCCGCCGGCGCCGAGCCGCGCCAGCAGCCGATACGCCCCGATGCGCTGCGGATCTCCGGGACCGAGCTTCTCCATCGCCGCACCGACCTCCCCCATTGGTGTGCAACAGGGTGAGGATAGTGCGCGGGTGCGACTGGGTGGACCTCCTCACCCTCTACGGTTCCGTAACGGGTTCCGCATCCGGGCCGGAGAGCGTGTCCAGCGCCTCGGCAAGACGCTCCAACACCCGTACCGTTTCCGCGAGTTCGTGCTCTCCCAGGGCGACCGAGAGCCGCCCCGCGAGGGCCGCGTGGCCCGGGTCGATCCTCGCCACGGCGGCCCGGCCCGCGTCCGTCGGGCGGAGCAGTTTGGCGCGGCGGTGCGCCGGGTTCGGCAGGTACTCCGCGAGGCCTTCGCGCACCAGCAGATCCGCCACGCGCTGCACGCTCTGCCGGGTGATGCCCATGGCGCGGGCGATGCCCGCCACCGGCAGCGGCTCGCGCAGCACGGCGCCGAGCACCTGCCACCAGGCGGCGGTGAGCCCCGCCGGCTCGGCCAGTTCCTCGGCGCGGGCGAGGAACTGGCCGTTGAGACGGAAGACGGTGAGGGCGGCGCGGCTGAGCAGGTCCTGCCGCGCGCGCTGTGCCTCGTCGGTCATGCGCCGGTCCCCGCTCACGCGTCGAGCGTCTCGTAGGCCGCCGGGTCCGAGTCGTGGAAGAGGCGGTACCAGGCGTCCAGCTTCTCGCCCTCGAAGACGTCGCCGAGCCGTCCGAAGACCTCCCGCGCGAACGCGACCGGCTCGGTCGGGCCCGCCGTGACCAGGTCGCCGTCGGTGACCGCGTCCCGCTCCACGTACCGCTCGCCGCCCCGGTAGCCGGTCGCCGCCAGGTACATCGCCGCCGCGCTCGTGTGCGCCCGGTCGTCGAGCAGCCCCTCCCGGGCGATGCCCGCCGTGGCCCCGCAGATCGCGGCCACCGGCACTCCGGCGTCGAGGAAGGCGCGGGCGGTGCGGGCGAAGGGCGCGAGGTCGTCGCCCGTGTCCCAGAGGTCGGCGCCCGGCAGGATCAGCAGCGAGCTGTCCTCGGGGCGCAGCTCGGCGAGCGACAGGCCGGGCTGTACGCGCAGGCCCCCGATGGAGGTGACGGGTGCGGCCGTCGCGGCGACCGTGCGGATCTCGTACCCGACGCGGGCCAGCCACGCCGTGGTGTGGCCGGTCTCCCAGTCGGCGAAGGTGTCGTAGACGGCCAGATGCACGGGCTTGCGGGACATGGGGCCCTCCGTGAGGCGGATGTCGCTGCGGCTCAGAACGTCGTACGTGAGCATGCTGTCGTATTGACAGCATGCTGTCAATAACTTCCCCTCGTGCGGCGGCGTCCGCCGTGCGCTTCGTTAACGTCCGCCAGGGGCGCCCTTAACCCGACCCTCCCTAGCGTCCGTGGACATGGACAGCACACTGACCCTCAGCGCCCACCTGGCCGTCGACCTGGCCGCCGTCACGCTGCTGACCTTCGGCGTCTTCTATCCACGGCACCGCAGGCGGGAGCTGGTGCCGGCGTATCTCGCGCTGAACGTCGCCCTGTTCGCGGTCGTCGCGGGGCTCGGGACCGTCGGCGGCGACGGCGGCCTCGCGCTCGGCTTCGGGCTCTTCGGGGTGCTCTCGATCGTGCGGCTGCGCTCCGACGCCCTCCAGCACCAGGAGGTCGCGTACTACTTCATCACCCTGGTGCTCGGCCTGCTCTGCGGTCTGCCCGCCCTCGACCTGCCCGTGGCCTCCGGTCTCGCGGCCGTGCTGCTCCTGGTCATGTACGGCGCCGACCACCCGCGCCTCTTCGCGCACGACCGGCGGACCGTCATCACCCTGGACGCCGTGTACCGCGAGGAGACCGCCCTCCGCGCCGAACTGGCCCGGCGCCTCGGGGAACCGCTCGGCTGGACCGTGCGGGAGGTCGACTACGTACGCGATCTCATGGTGCTGGAAGTCCGCTACCGGCAGCCGGAACCTTCGGCGAGGGCAGAGGAGTTCTCAAGGAGGACGGCCTCCCGACGCACCCCCGAGGAAGCACGACGCCGCACGACCCGGTCCCGCACGCTCGCCCCCAGCCACCCGAAGGAGACCGTGTGAATCCCGCCGTACGCGCCATCGGCCGCGCCGCGCTCGCCGCCCGCCCCGTCGCGCTCGACGAGGTGAACGCGCGGGCGGAACTGCTCGCCCGCTTCGACCGCAGCTACCTCGTGCCCGTCGACGTCTTCGAGGACCTGGCGGCCCTGCTGACCGACCCCCGGCGGCCCGGCGGCCCCTACCGAGCGCTCAGCATGGGCGGGAAGCGCTGGTTCCGGTACCACTCGACGTACTACGACACCCCGGACCTGCTCACCTTCCACGATCACCGCCAGGGCCGCCGCCTGCGCTACCGCATCAGGGAGCGGGTCTACCGGGACAGCGGGGAGCGGCAGTTCGAGATCAAGCTCAAGAGCGGCCGCGGCGAGACCGTCAAGCACCGCCGGCGGCTCGAAGGCGACGACCACGCCCTGGACGCGGTCCGGCAGGGATTCCTCGCCGGGGTGCTGCGCGGTTCGTACGGCGTCGAGGCGCCGGCCGGGCTCACCCCCTCCCTGGTCACCGACTACCAGCGGGCGACGTTCGTCGCCGACGGCCGGCGCATCACGTGCGACGCCGGTCTCGTCGTGCGGGACACCGCGACCGGCAGGACCGCCGAGGCGGACCCCGGCCTGGTGCTCGTCGAGACGAAGACCAAGGGGCATCTGACGGAGGCCGACCGGGTGCTGCACCGGTTCGGGGTGCGCGCGGCCGACTTCACCAAGTACTGCGGGGGGTACGCGGCGGTCCGTCCGGAGCTGGGCGTCAACAAGTGGGCGCGGGCGGTGCGGACGGCCTTCCCGCGCCCGGCGCGGGCGGGAACGCCAGGGTGACCTCGGCGCCGCCGTCCGTGCTCGCCGCCCCGAAGCGGCCGTGCGCCTCCTCGGCGGTGCGGCGGGCGATGTCCAGGCCGAGGCCCGTGGAACCGGCTCCGCTGGCGCCCCGGCCGGGGGAGGCGTGGCCGGGGAAGCCGGGGCCCTCGTCGCGGACGGTCAGCACCGCCTCGCCGCCGGGGGCGACGCGCACGGCGACGTGGAAGGCGGTGCCCTGGGGAGTGTGGTCGAGGACATTGCCGATGAGGGCGTCGAGCGCCGCCGCGAGCTCGTCGGCGGGCACGGGCACGGGGACCTCGTGCTCCGGGGCGGTGACCTCGCAGTCCCGGCCCTGATCCTCGGCCAACGGCGCCCAGAACGCGGCCCGTTCGCGGGCCACCGCCGCCAGGTCCGCGCGCGGCGCCTCGCGCAGGGGCCGCCTGGCCCGGCGGATCACGTCGTCGACGCTGCGCTCCAGGGCGGTGACGTCGGCCGCGATGCGCCGCGCCTCGTCGGTGTCGCGGAGCGTCTCGGCGTCCAGGCGCAGGGCGGCCACCGGGGTGCGCAGGCGGTGGGCGAGGTCGGCGGCGTTCTCGCGCTCCGCGGTGAGCAGTTCGTCGATGCGGCCCGCGAGGCGGTTCAGCTCGCCCGCGATCAGGCGCAGCTCGGGCGGGCCCTCCGGGGTGGCGCGGGCGGTCAGGTCGCCCGCGGCCAGCCGGTCGGCGGTACGGGCCAGGCGCCGGGTCGCGCCGACGAGCCGGGCGCCGAGCCGGTCGGCGAGCAGCAGCCCGAGGAGCACGAGGCCCACGCCGATGCCCGCGAGGACGAGCCAGGAGGCGAGCGTGCCCGCGTACAACTGCCGCTCGCTGAGGGTGACCTGCACGACCGCCGTGCCGTCCTTCGCGCCCTGTACGGGGACCAGGACCAGGCGCCCGCCGGACGCGGGCTCGTAGGTGAAGGCGCGGCCGGTCCGCGCGAGCCGGACGGGGGCGGTGGCCGCGGGGTCCTCGGCGTCGCGCGGGCCGATGACCGAACCGTCCGCGAGCACGAGGGACGTCGCGGGCAGGTCGACCCCGTTGACGCTCTCCACGGTCTGCTCGGCGGTCTCCCGCTCGTCGGCGGTGGCCAGGGAGGGCCCGATGGCGTGGGCGACCCACTGGGCGCGGGCGGTCGCCTCGGCGGTCGCGCGGTCGGCGGCGTGGCTGCGGGTCAGCAGGGTGAGGGGGACGAGCAGGGCCGTCAGGACGAGGGCGGTCGTCGCGGCGGTGAGCAGCAGGAGACTGCGGCGCATCAGCCGTGCTCCGGGGTCGTGGTGTCCGGGGCGGAGGCGTCGGCCGCCGTGGTGTCCGGAGGCGTCGGGTGCGGAGTCGTGGTGTCCGGAGCCGGCCGGTGGGGGGTCGTGGTGTCCGGGGCGGTCAGCTTGACGCCGACCGTCCGCACCGTGTGCAGATAGCGCGGTCGCTGGGCCGTCTCGCCCAGCTTGCGGCGGAGCCACGACAGGTGGACGTCCACGGTCTTGTCGGCGCCGCCCAGCGGCTGCTGCCAGACCTCGGCGAGCAGTTCGCGCCGGGAGACGACCTGCCCCGGCCTGCGGGCGAGATGGGCGAGCAGGTCGAACTCACGGGGGGTGAGGTCGACGGCGGCGCCGTCCAGGGTGACCTCGCGGGAAGCCGTGTCGACGGTCAACGCCCCCACGCGCAGCGGCTCCTCGGTCCCGGTCGCGCCGAGCCGCCGCAGCACCGCCTTGACGCGGGCGTCGAGCTGGGCGGCGCCGAACGGCTTGACGATGTAGTCGTCCGCCCCGTCCTCCAGGACCGCGACCATCTCCGGCTCGTCGTCGCGCGCCGTCGCCACGATCACCGGCACGTCGCTGACCGCCCGCAGCATCCGCAGCACCTGCGCGCCGTCCACGTCGGGCAGCCCCAGGTCGAGGACGACCAGGTCGGGCCCGCTGGTCACCGCCGCGTCGAGTCCCGCCATGCCGCTGGGCGCGGTCGCCACGGCGTGTCCCCTGTCGCGCAGGGCCCGTACCAGCGCGCCGCGGAGCTGGGGGTCGTCCTCGACGACGAGAAGATGTGCCATACAACCACCGTAGTCGGGCGGGCCCCGCCCCTTGGCGGGGTTTTAACCGGGCGTTAGGAAACGATGCTGCACAGTGGCGTCATGAGGAAGTGGCGGAGCGCCGCGGCGACGGCGGCGTGGGTGGCCGTGGGCACGGCGGCGGGCGCGCTGGGCGCCTGGCAGCTCGCCGGCGCGGACGGCGGGGCCGGCGCCGCGCACAGCAGACCGCTGGACGAGGCCGCGGTGCGCGAGGCGCTGGCGAAGGCGTCGGACTCGGCCACGCCGTCGGGCGCGGGGGGCACGGGCGGCACGAGGACACCGCCCTCGCGGCGGCCGTCCGGCACGGCGTCGCGGGAGCCGGTGGGGAAGCCGTCGCGGTCACCGGAGCCGGCCCCGGAGCCCAGGCCGGCGCGGACGCAGGCCCCGGAGCGGTCCACCGTCCGCTTCACGGGCGGGACGGCGACGGTGGAGTGCCGTACCGGCGGCACGGTCTTCCTCGTCTCCTGGAGTCCGGCCGACGGCTTCCACATCGACGACGACGTGACCCGCGGCCCGGCGGCGGTGGCCCGCCTGGAGGCCGAGCCGGGCGACGACGACGAACAGGACGACCTGCGGTACGAGATCCGCTGCGCGGCGGACGGCCCGCGGGCACGGGTGGTGGCCGACACGGACGACGACTGAGGCACGGCGACCGGGCGGGGGCCGTACGACACTGTGTCGGGTTCCGCCCGTTCCGTCAGACAGGACGCCCATGTCGTGTCCCCGATGCGGACCTCTACCCTCGGCCCCATGACCCCTCAGCCGAATCCCCAGGTCGGCGCCGCCGTGAAGGCCGCGGACCGCGCACACGTCTTCCACTCCTGGTCCGCACAGGAGCTCATAGACCCGCCGGCCATCGCCGGCGCCGAGGGCTCCCGCTTCTGGGACTACGAAGGAAACCGCTACCTCGACTTCACCAGCGGCCTCGTCTACACCAACATCGGGTACCAGCACCCGAAGGTCGTCGCCGCGATCCAGGAGCAGGCCGCGACGATGACGACGTTCGCGCCCGCCTACGCCGTCGAGGCCCGCTCGGAGGCCGCACGCCTCATCGCCGAGCGGACCCCCGGCGACCTGGACAAGATCTTCTTCACCAACGGCGGCGCCGACGCCGTCGAGCACGCCGTCCGCATGGCCCGGCTGCACACGGGCCGCCCCAAGGTCCTCTCCGCGTACCGCTCGTACCACGGCGGCACCGAGCAGGCCGTCAACATCACCGGCGACCCGCGCCGCTGGGCCTCCGACAGCGGCTCGGCGGGCGTGGTCCGCTTCTGGGCGCCGTTCCTGTACCGCTCCCGCTTCTACGCGGAGAACGAGCGGCAGGAGTGCGAGCGGGCCCTGCGGCACCTGGAGGACACGATCGCCTTCGAGGGCCCGCAGACCGTGGCGGCGATCATCCTGGAGACCATCCCCGGCACCGCGGGCATCATGGTCCCGCCGCCCGGCTACCTCGCCGGGGTCCGCGAGATCTGCGACCGCCACGGCATCGTCTTCATCCTGGACGAGGTCATGGCGGGCTTCGGGCGGACCGGCGAGTGGTTCGCCGTGGACCACTTCGAGGGCGTCGTGCCGGACCTGATGACCTTCGCCAAGGGCGTCAACTCCGGTTACGTGCCGCTGGGCGGCGTCGCGATCTCCGCGGCCGTGGCGGAGACGTTCGCCCGGCGGCCCTACCCCGGCGGTCTGACCTACTCGGGGCACCCGCTGGCCTGCGGGGCGGCGGTCGCCACGATCCGGGTGATGGAGGAGGAGGGCATCGTCGAGCAGGCGGCCCGCCTCGGCGCGGAGGTCATCGGCCCCGGCCTCGCCGAGCTGGCCGAGCGCCACCCGAGCGTGGGCGAGGTGCGGGGCGTGGGCATGTTCTGGGCGCTGGAACTGGTCAGGAACAAGGAGACCAGGGAGCCGCTGGTCCCCTACAACGCCACGGGTGAGGCGAACGCCCCGATGGCCGCGTTCGGCGCGGCGGCCAAGAAGCGCGGGCTGTGGCCCTTCATCAACATGAACCGCACGCACGTGGTCCCGCCGTGCAACATCACGGACGCCGAGGCGAAGGAGGGCCTCGCGGCCCTGGACGAGGCACTGACGGAAGCGGACGCGTACGTGTCGTGACCCGAGGCGGAGCCGGGGCGCCCCCACGGGCCCCCGGCACCGCGAAACCGCCCCCAGGCGAGCCACCGCGTAGGGTGACGTGCTCGAAAGCAATCCGAAGCTGTCCGAGCGCGCCAGAAAACGACCACGTCGGCACGACCGGCCAGGCGCCCACGCCCAGGGGGAGGCTCCCACCCATGCCCGGAAGCGACGGCCCCGCCGTCATCCGCAGCACGCTGCGCCAGCAGATCGCCGACGCCCTCCGTGACGAGGTGCTCGGCGGCCGGCTGGAGCCGGGCCAGGAGTTCACGGTCAAGGAGATCGCGGAGCAGTACGGCGTCTCCGCGACCCCCGTCCGCGAGGCCCTGGTGAACCTCACGGCCCAGGGCCTCCTGGACGCCGACCAGCACCGCGGCTACCGCGTCCACGAGCACACCCTCGCCGACTACCGGTCCATGCTGGAGGCCCGCGGCCTCATCGCGGACGGCATCTTCCGCGAGGTCGCGGAGCACGGCCCGCCCCGCGAGGACATGCGCGACGCCCTGGTCTCCGTGCGCCGCCGCGGCGAGGAGGCGTCCCGCGCGGCCTGCGCCGGCGACCTGAACGTCCTGATCGGCTACGACCTCCGCTTCTGGCGCGAGCTGAGCGCCCTCTTCGGCAACGCCCACCTCTCCGAGTTCCTGCACCGCATGCGCGTGAAGTCCTGGGCGTGCGCCGTCACGCACCTGCGCCGGTGGAGCGAGAGCGACGGCGGCGACCTGCGCGGCGCCCTCTGGTCGCGGCACACCGAGCTCGTCGACGCCCTGGTCCGCCACGACCCCTGCGGTGCCCACGCGATCGTCGCGGAGTACAACGCGCACTCCCTCTCCCTCATCGAGCGGCTGGCCACCGCATGAGCGTCGACCTGACGGTCGTGATCCCCGCGTACAACGAGGAACAACGGCTCGGCCCCACCCTGGACGCGATCCGGGACCACCTGGAGAAGACGTACCGCGGCGAGTGGGAGCTGATCGTCGTCGACGACGGCTCCACCGACCGCACCGCGGAGATCGCCGCCGACGCCGCCGCGGCCGACCCCCGCGTCCAGCTCCTGAGCGGTGACCGCAACCGCGGCAAGGGCCACGCCCTGCGCGAGGGCGTCCTCGCCTCCTACGGCCGCCGCGTCCTGGTCACCGACGCCGACCTCGCCGCGCCGATAGAGGAGCTCGACCACCTCGACAAGGCGCTGGCCGACGGCCACACGGCCGCGATCGGCTCCCGCGCACGCCCCGGCGCCACCATCGGCGCCCACCAGCACCGCCTGCGCGAGCTCCTCGGGCGCAGCGGCAACTTCCTCATACGCTCGGTCGCCGTCCCCGGCATCCGCGACACCCAGTGCGGATTCAAGCTCTTCGACGGTGACCGGGCCCGGGAGGCCTTCGCCGCGTCACGGCTGCGCGGCTGGGGCATAGACGTCGAGATACTGGAGTACTTCCGCCGCGCGGGCTGGCCCGTCGCCGAGGTGCCGGTGCGCTGGTCCCACCAGGAGGGCTCGAAGGTCCGCCCGCTGGACTACGTACGGGTCCTCGCCGAGCTGACCGCACTCAAGATCCGTGCGATCCGCGGCGCGGACGTCCGCGCCGCCCTGTTCTTCCTGGTCTTCGCGGTCGTCCTGTACGCGGAGCGCTGGGTGGCGCCCGGCCACCGCTACATCCCGGACGCGCTCCAGGACCAGAACCAGTGGGAGTGGTTCTTCGCGGTGACGGCCGACAACGTCCGCCACCTGCACAACCCGCTCTTCACGACCCTGCAGAACTTCCCCGACGGCGTGAACCTCATGGCCAACACGGTCATGCTCGGCCTCTCCGTCCCCCTGGCCCCCGTGACCTGGCTCCTCGGCCCCGCGGTCGCCCTGAACGTGGCGATGACGGGCGGTCTGGCCGCCACCGCGTTCGCCTGGTACCGGCTCATCGTGAAGCGGCTCGTCGCGCACCGGGGCGCCGCGACCGTCGGCGCGGCCCTCGCCGCGTTCGCGCCCCCGATGATCAGCCACGCCAACGCCCACCCGAACTTCATCGTCCTGTTCATGATCCCGCCGATCATCGACAGGGCGCTGCGGCTCTGCGAGGGCACCCGTGTCGTACGGGACGGGGTCGTCCTCGGGCTCTTCGCGGCGTACCAGATCTTCCTGGGCGAGGAGCCGCTGCTGCTCGCCGCGCTCGGCATGCTGATCTTCGCCGCCGCGTACGCGGTCGTCCGCCGTGACGTGGCACGGACCGCCTGGCGCCCGCTCGCCCGCGGCCTCGGGATCGCCCTCGCGGTCACGCTCCCGCTGGTCGCCTTCCCCCTCTACTGGCAGTTCTTCGGGCCGCAGAGCTACAAGAGCGTGCTGCACGGCGACAACGCGGGCAACAGCCCGCTGGCGTTCCTCTCCTTCGCCGAGCGCTCCCTCGCGGGCAGCGAGCGGAGCGTGGACGGCCTGGCCATGAACCCCACCGAGCACAACGCCTTCTACGGCTGGCCGCTGCTCCTGCTGGCCTTCGCGATCGTCGTACGGCTGTGGGACCGCGCGGTGGTCAAGGCGCTGGCGTGCACGGTGGCCGGGGCGGCGCTCCTGTCGCTGGGGCCGAAGTTCCGCATCCCGCTGACGGACATCGTGCTGCCGGGCCCCTGGGCGGCGCTCGCGGACCGCCCGCTCTTCGAGTCCGTCATCGAGTCGCGCGTGGCGATGGTGTGCGCCCCCGCCCTCGGCATGCTCCTCGCCCTGGCCCTCGCCCGCCTGTCCGGGTCGCCGGGCCGGCGCGTCTTCGCGGGCGTGGGCGCCGTGGGCCTCGCGCTGGCGCCGATCGTTCCGGCGCCGCTCGACGCCGTGGACCGGATCGACGTGCCGCGGTTCGTCGCGGACGGCACCTGGCGGACGTACCTGGGCGAGGACGAGACCCTCGTGCCGATCCCGGTGCCCGACCCCGGCAACGCCGAGGGCCTGCACTGGCAGACCACCGCGGGCCTGGGCTTCCGCCTCCCCGGCGGCTACTTCAACGGGCCCTGGGGCCCGGACCGCGTCGGCATCTACGGGCCTTCGCCCCGCAACACCTCCAACCTCCTGCGCGACGTGCGCGACAAGGGCCGCATCCCGCGGATCACCCCGGCCTGGCGCGCGGCGGCCCGCGAGGACCTGCGGTTCTGGAAGGCGGGCGTCCTCGTCCTGGCCCCGCAGCAGCACGACGGGCAGTTGCGCACCACCGTGGACAAGCTCGTCGGCCGCCCGGGGAAGTGGGTCGGCGGAGCCTGGGTATGGGATCTGCACGAGGGCAGCTAGCGGACCCGGGCCCGACTACGCTGCCTGCACGCACGAACGCGCCTGCGCACGCACGCGCCTGCGCACGCACGCGAGGCACCGCGCCCTGACCCGACTCTCGATCCGAGGAGACCTACTTGGCCTGCGACCTGTGGCTGGTCCCGCTCGTCGACGTGTTGTGCCACAGCCCCGACAACCCCTTCGCGGAAGAGCTCGCCGTCTACGACAAGGCGCTGAACGGGGCCGGGCACCCGTCCGTCCCCGTCTTCTCGTACATGCCGGGCCTCTCCGGCGACGTGGCGCCGGTCGCCGGGTTCGACTACGACGCGCTGCACTTCCTGCGCCGCGCGTACCTGCTGCGGATCTGCGGTCTGGAGGTCACGCCGGTGGACGAGCTGGGCGGCGACTACGAACAGCTCCTGGAGATGTTCGACGCCACGGCCCAGCAGTCGCACCTGGTCTGGCATTACGACCACGCGGGCGCGTACGTCCCCGTGGACTTCCCCGCCCCGCTCTCCAACGACGAGCTGCTCGCGGGCGGCGGCCCGCTGGGCTCCTCCCAGGCACTCCTGCGCGAGCTGGAGTTCGTGGCGCCGGCCATCGGCATCGACCCCGCGAACCCCCCGCCGGCCCCGAGGCCCCCCGCGGCCCCGACCTCCCTGGAGGAACCGGCGGCCCCGCCCCCGCTGGACGAGAGCCCCTTCGCCCGTGAGCGCCACGTCTGGCTGGGCCTGCACGCGGCGACGACCCGGAGCCTGGCGCAGGGCTCGATGATCGTCTACAGCTGAGCCGCGGCGCCGGAGCCCTACCTGGGCTCCGGCGGACGCTGCCGGGGCATGTTCGGCCGGGCCCCCGGCGGCAGCGGGACGCGCCCCGGCGCGGCGGGGGCCTCCCGGGCCGGGCCGGGGATCACGGCCTGCATGCCCAGCGGCACGGGCCCCGCCCGGAACTCCACCATCCAGTCGGACGTCTCCGTGCGCACCAGCTCGGTCACGTCCTCGCAGAACCTCCGCAGCACTAGCAGACACCGCTCGGCGGCCTCGGCCGCGGTCCCCTCCGTGGGCCCGAGCACCTCGCGCACGCTCTCCGCCGCCCAGTCGAACTGCAGCGCCTGAAGGCGCCGCTGCACGGCCTGCGCCGTCGCGACGTCCCGCATCCACCCGGAGGTGAGCCCGAAGAACCGGTCGCACCCCACACAGGCCGCCCCGCCGAGGAGCGCCACGAACCCCCAGGGGGCCACCCCGGTCACCGCCCCGGCCAGGTCGAGCAGCGGGAGCACCCCCGCGCCCACCGCGCCGAGCGCCGCCCCGCCCCGCAGCAGCCGGGCCCCGCGCCGCTTCCGCCCCCGGTCGGTGAGGTACCACTCGGCGGTGTCGAGGGCGCCGCGCTCCACCCACCGGTACAGCTCGTCGAGCCGCGCGGCGGGCTCGCCCCAGTCGCCGAGGGGGAGCGCCCGGCCGGTCAGATCCCCGAGGCGCCGGGCACCGGCCCCGGCGCCCGTGCCCGCCTCCTGCCCGCCCTGGCCTTCGGGGGGCACCCCCTCGGGATGCATCTCCGGCTGGCTCACCCGGCACTCCTCTACGAGATCCCTGCCTGTTCGCCGCGGCGTGACGATCGGTGCTGCGGCGCAGGCTGACGCGGAGCATCAGTACTACCGCCCAATGGGTGGCCATCAGCACGCTTTCCCGGCTTTTCCGCCCGGATGGGGCTCTTGGTCAGGTATAGGAAGACGCTCCGTCTCACTCGAAAGAGTGCTGGGGCGTTGCCTCCTTCGACCACGTAGGCTCGTTCCCAGCGGAAAATCCCGCTCTGAGACCCGTTGACCGAACGTCGAGAACTCAAGGAGCCGATCGTGATCCCCGGTGGTGGCCAGCCCAACATGCAGCAGCTGCTCCAGCAGGCCCAGAAGATGCAGCAGGACCTCGCGACCGCGCAGGAGGAGCTCGGCCGCACGGAGGTCGAGGGCCAGGCGGGCGGCGGCCTCGTCAAGGCGACGGTCACCGGCTCCGGCGAGCTGCGCGGCCTGGTGATCGACCCCAAGGCGGTCGACCCGGAGGACACCGAGACGCTGGCGGACCTCGTGGTCGCGGCGGTCCAGGCGGCCAACGAGAACGCGCAGGCGCTCCAGCAGGAGAAGCTGGGCCCGCTGGCGCAGGGCCTGGGCGGCGGCGGCATCCCGGGGCTTCCCTTCTAAGAATCCCCCCGGCCAACTACCGTACGTATCAGGCAGGACCCAGCAGCACCCCCAGAGAGGCGTTCCGTGTACGAAGGCGTGGTCCAGGACCTCATCGACGAATTGGGCAGGCTGCCCGGCGTCGGTCCCAAGAGCGCGCAGCGGATCGCCTTCCACATCCTTCAGGCGGAGCCCACGGACGTCCGGCGGCTCGCGCACGCCCTCCTTGAGGTGAAGGACAAGGTCCGCTTCTGCGCGACCTGTGGGAACGTCGCGCAGGAAGAGCTCTGCGCCATCTGCCGCGACCCGCGCCGCGACCCCTCCGTCATCTGTGTGGTGGAGGAGCCGAAGGACGTGGTGGCGATCGAGCGTACGCGCGAGTTCCGGGGGAAGTACCACGTCCTGGGCGGCGCGATCAGCCCGATCGAGGGCGTGGGCCCGGACGACCTGCGCATACGGGAACTCCTCGCGCGCCTGGCCGACGGCACGGTCACGGAGCTGATCCTCGCCACGGACCCGAACCTGGAGGGCGAGGCGACGGCGACGTATCTGGCGCGCATGATCAAGCCCATGGGCCTGAAGGTCACCCGCCTGGCCAGCGGCCTCCCTGTCGGGGGAGATCTGGAATACGCGGACGAGGTCACCCTCGGCCGCGCTTTCGAGGGGAGACGACTCCTAGATGTCTGACGCCACGCTGAACACAGTGACCGACAGCCCCGACGACTTCGCGGTGCAGATCTCCGACCAGGTCGAGAGCTTCATCGTCTCGGTCAGGGAGGTCGCCAAGGGCGACGAGCCGGAATCGGCGGTCCCCTTCCTCCTCCTGGAGGTCTCCCAGCTGCTCCTGGCCGGCGGCCGCCTCGGGGCGCACGAGGACATCCTCCCCGAGGAGCGGTACGAACCGGATCTCGGCCCGGAGCAGGACGTCGACGACCTCCGCCAGCGCCTGGCCGCGCTGCTCGACCCGATCGACGTCTACTCCGAGGTCTTCGACCCGTACGAGCCCCGCAAGGCCCCGGTGCCCTGCCGCATCTCGGACGACCTCGCGGACGTCGTCGCCGACCTCACCCACGGCCTGGCCCACTACCGCGCGGGCCGCACCACCGAGGCCCTGTGGTGGTGGCAGTTCTCCTACTTCTCCAACTGGGGCTCCACGGCCTCGGGCGCCCTGCGGGCCCTCCAGTCGCTGGTGGCCCACGTCCGCCTGAACCAGCCCCTGGAGGACCTCGACGGCCTGGACACGGACGAGGACCTCACGGAGGAGACCCTCGAAGAGGCCGCGGGCCGGGTCATGGCGGAGGAGATCGCCGGGCCGCTGGGCCTGCGTACGGTCAAGTAGCGCACAGCTCGCCCCCCGGGTGCCCCGGGCCCCCGGGGCGGATGCTGTGACCCGCCCCACTTTCCGGAGTGCGCTGCCCCGAAGCGGGCATGAGCCCAGCCGAGCGGCCGGGACGTACGACCCGACCAGCGGGACGTATGCCTGGTTGATCAGGACGTGAGCGGGACATCTCACCTCCTGATATGGGCGAGGCGAATTTCGGCCGCTCGTTAGACTGAGCCGACCGCACAACGGATTGAGCGAGGAGCGCACGTGGGCCTTGTCGTGCAGAAGTACGGAGGCTCCTCCGTAGCCGATGCCGAGGGCATCAAGCGGGTCGCCAAGAGGATCGTCGACGCCAAGAAGAACGGCCATCAGGTCGTTGTCGTGGTGTCGGCGATGGGCGACACGACGGATGAGTTGATCGATCTTGCCGGGCAGGTATCCCCGATCCCTGCCGGGCGTGAATTCGACATGCTGCTGACCGCCGGGGAGCGTATCTCCATGGCGCTGCTCGCCATGGCGATCAAAAACCTGGGCCACGAGGCCCAGTCGTTCACGGGCAGCCAGGCCGGCGTCATCACCGACTCCGTCCACAACAAGGCGCGGATCATCGATGTCACCCCCGGGCGCATCAGGACCTCGATCGACGAGGGCAACATCGCCATCGTCGCCGGGTTCCAGGGCGTCAGCCAGGAGGGGAAGAACATCACCACCCTCGGGCGCGGTGGTTCGGACACGACGGCCGTCGCCCTCGCCGCCGCACTCGACGCCGAGGTCTGCGAGATCTACACGGACGTGGACGGCGTCTTCACCGCCGACCCGCGTGTGGTGAAGAAGGCCCGGAAGATCGACTGGATCTCGTTCGAGGACATGCTGGAGCTCGCGAGCTCCGGGTCCAAGGTGCTGCTCCACCGCTGCGTGGAGTACGCCCGCCGCTACAACATCCCGATCCACGTGCGCTCGTCCTTCAGCGGACTGCAGGGCACCTGGGTCAGCAACGAATCGCAAGGGGATTCCAAGGTGGAGCAGGCCATCATCTCCGGTGTCGCGCACGACACCTCCGAGGCCAAGGTCACGGTCGTCGGCGTGCCCGACAAGCCGGGCGAGGCCGCCGCGATCTTCCGCGCCATCGCGGACGCCGAGGTCAACATCGACATGGTCGTGCAGAACGTGTCGGCCGCCTCGACGGGCCTGACCGACATCTCCTTCACCCTGCCCAAGGCCGAGGGCCGCAAGGCCATCGACGCCCTGGAGAAGACGCGGTCGGCCATCGGCTTCGACTCTCTCCGCTACGACGACCAGATCGCCAAGATCTCGCTCGTCGGGGCCGGCATGAAGACCAACCCCGGCGTCACCGCGACCTTCTTCGAGGCGCTCAGCGACGCGGGCGTGAACATCGAGCTGATCTCGACCTCCGAGATCCGCATCTCGGTCGTCACCCGCGCCGACGACGTGAACGAAGCCGTGCGCGCCGTGCACACCGCCTTCGGACTCGACTCCGACACGGACGAGGCCGTGGTCTATGGAGGCACCGGCCGATGAGCCGTAAGCCGACGCTCGCGGTCGTCGGAGCGACCGGGGCCGTCGGCACGGTGATGCTCCAGATCCTGTCGCAGCACGCCGACATCTGGGGCGAGATCCGCCTCGTCGCCTCACCGCGCTCGGCCGGCCGCAAGCTGGCCGTGCGCGGTGAGCAGGTCGAGGTCCACGCCCTGTCGGAGGACGTCTTCGACGGGGTCGACGTCGCCATGTTCGACGTACCCGACGAGGTGGCCGCCCAGTGGGCTCCGGTCGCCGCGTCCAAGGGCGTGGTCGTGGTCGACAACTCCGCGGCCTTCCGGATGGACCCGGACGTGCCGCTCGTCGTGCCCGAGGTCAACCCGCACGCCGCGCGCGTGCGGCCGCGCGGCATCGTCGCCAACCCCAACTGCACGACGCTCTCGATGATCGTGGCCGTCGGCGCGCTGCACGCCGAGTTCGGCCTGCGCGAGCTGATCGTCTCCTCGTACCAGGCCGTGAGCGGGGCCGGGCGGGACGGCGTGGACACCCTGCGCCGGCAGATCCAGCTGGTCGCGGGCAGTGAGCTCGGCACCAGCCCCGGGGACGTGCGCCGGGCCGTCGGCGACGACACGGGCCCTTTCCCCGAGCCGGTGGCGCTGAACGTCGTGCCGTGGGCCGGGTCCCTGAAGGACGACGGCTGGTCGTCGGAGGAGATGAAGGTACGGGACGAGTCGCGGAAGATCCTCGGGCTCCCCGGGCTCCGCGTCGCCGCCACCTGTGTCCGCGTGCCCGTGATCACCACGCACTCCCTGACCGTCCACGCCCGTTTCGAGGACGAGGTCACGGTCGACCGCGCGCGCGAGATCCTCGCCACCGCGCCGGGCGTCGTCCTGTTCGACAACCCGGCCGCGGGGGAGTTCCCGACGCCCGCCGACGTGGTCGGGACCGATCCGACCTGGGTCGGCCGAGTGCGGCGCTCCCTGGACGACCCGACGGCGCTCGAACTCTTCGTGTGCGGGGACAACCTGCGCAAGGGCGCCGCCCTGAACACCGCCCAGATCGCGGAGCTGGTGGCCAAGGAGTTCACGGCCTGACCGGGTGGCCGGCCGGCTGACCGGCCGGGCGGGTGCCCCAGCGCGTGGACCTTTGTGGGATCTGTGTAAGTTCTGTGTCCAACTCGGTGCCGCGGCGCCTTGAACTGGATCGGCCCGGCGTTCGAAGATTCGCGTGCGATCACTGCAACCGGCAGCGGGGCGGGGGGCGTCTTTAGCGATCGCCTTCGAGGTGTGTCGTGGACGCCGCAGGTAAATGGGGCATAGGGGAAGAGCTGGTACGCATGGGGGCATTCAATGCATCGTCACGAGCGATGCCCGCGCGACTCGCCGCAAACGCGACGCCGGATGCGTACAACCCTGACTGGGGGAAGCGTGTCCAACAAGCGTGGCAGAGGTACTCGACTTCACAGCGGTACAGGCGAGAGGCGCGGCAGCGCTGCGTCCCCCTCGTCGTGCCCGCGCGGCCGGCGGCATGCCGGTGATCGCGCCCATGCCCGCAGCGCGGCCCGCCCGCATCCCGGCGCAGCGCGAGGGCGATGACTTGCGCGTGACCGCGGGCACCACCGTCGACCACCTCACCGAGACCTACCGCGCCCACTACCGGTCGCTGCTCGGCCTCGCCGCGCTGCTCCTGGACGACACGGCGTCCTGCGAGGACGTGGTGCAGGAGGCGTTCATCAGGGTCCACTCCGCACGCAAGCGCGTGCGGGACCCCGAGAAGACGCTCGCCTATCTGCGGCAGACCGTCGTGAACCTCTCGCGGTCCGCGCTGCGGCGCCGCATCCTCGGGCTGAAGCTGCTCTCCAAGCCGATGCCGGACATGGCGAGCGCCGAGGAGGGCGCGTACGACCAGCTGGAGCGCGACGAGCTGATCAAGGCGATGCGGGGCCTCCAGCGGCGTCAGCGCGAGGTCCTCGTCCTGCGCTACTTCGCCGACATGACCGAGGCGCAGGTCGCCGAGACCCTGGGCATATCGCTCGGTTCGGTGAAGGCGTACGGCTCGCGGGGCATCGCGGCGCTGAGGGTCGCCATGGAGGCGCCGGCATGAGCGAGTGCGAGCGGGACGAGCAAGGCGGATCCGAGCGGCATGGCAGGAACGGCAACGTGAACCACGGCCCCGACGAGACATCCGGCGGGACCGCCTCCGGGGGCGTGCCCGAGACCGAGCGGTCACCGGCCGCGCCCGACGAGGAGGCCGCCCCCGAGGACGCTCGGTCAGAGGAGGCCGCTCCCGAGCAGGAGACCGGCCCCGTCGGGCCGGTCCGGTCCCTGGAGAAGCTGATCGCCGCACAGGGAGCCGGTTCGGGCCCCGCGCCCCGGGACGAGGACTTCGGCGCCGACGAGCTCGCCCTGCGGCGGATGATGCGGCAGGCAGTCCAGGAGATCGAGCCGAGCGAGCGCTCCCTCGACCACCTGCGGCAGGCCGTACCGGCCCGCAGGGCCCGCAAGCGCCAGGCCGTCGTGGGCCTCGCGGCGGCCGCGCTCTTCATCGGCACCGCCGTCCCCGCGCTGGTGCACGTCACGAACGCGCGGGGCGAGGCGGACGACCGCCCCGCCATCGCGGGCAGCAGTCAGGAGTCGCAGGGGGGCTCCGGCAAGAGCAAGGGCGCCGAAGGCGCCGCGAAGGACCCGGGCAAGCGGCCCGACAAGTCCAAGAGCAAGGACAAGAAGGACAAGAAGGGCAAGAAGGAGGGCAAGGGCAAGGACGGCTCGGGCGGCGGAGGCACGGGTTCGCCCGACCCCGCCACCTCCGAGGCCGCCACCTCGCCCGCCTGCTCCGCCGCCCAGCTCGCCGCCACCGGCGGCGCGGGCACGGGCGACGGCAAGAGTCCGGTGTACGGCAGCTTCCGGGTCTCCAACATCTCCGACAGCAGCTGCACGGTCGAGTCCGCGGGCGCGGTCGCCGTGACGGCGCAGGGCGCGGCCGACCCGGCCAGGGTCACCGTCGTCGACCACACGGCCGGCGACGCCGCGAGCGAGCTGCCCGACCCGTCCACGGAGGCGAGCCCGCTCGTGCTGCGGCCCGGCTCCGCGTACGAGGTGCGGTTCGCCTGGGTGCCCTCGGACTCGTGCCCCACCGACGGGGGCGGCGGCGAGCCCACGCCCGACCCGACGCCCTCCGAGGGCGGCGGCGGCGCCACCGGCAGCCCGGACAGCGGCACGCCCGAGGGGACGGAGCCCCAGCTGGTCCGCTCGGACGGCGGCGTGAAGGACGGCAGCGTCGTGGTCTCCCTGACCGCGGAGGCGGGCGCGCCCTCGGCGGGCACGACGGTCGCCAACGCGTGCGCGGGCACGGTCTACCGGACCGGCATCCTCCCCGCGTCCTGAGCCCCCGGGCCCCGGGCTCCCGGAGCCCCTGCTTCCCGGGCTTCTCGGCTTCCCGGGCTTCCTAGGCCTCGGCGGCGAGCCCGAGGCGGGTGTCGCGGGCGACCTCCGCCTCGCGGCGGAACAGCCGGAACCACATGAAGAGCACGAAGCCCGCGAAGACGAACCACTCGCCGGTGTAGCCCAGGTTCTGGAAGGCCTTGAGGTCCAGGCCGGTGTCGTTCGGCGCGGTCGCGGGCACGGCCCTCATCCCGGGGTCAGCGTCGGCGAGGGTGACCCACGCGTCGTACACGTCGTCGCGGACGAGGTTCACGAGCGAGGCCGAGCTGATCGCGCCGAGCTGCCCCTGCGGCAGGCCGCCCGCGGCGCTGACCCCGTTGGAACCGGGGCTCTCGGAAGCCTGGAGGGCGCCCCGCACGGTGACCTCGCCCTTGGGGGCCGCGGGCGCCTTGGCGGTGCTCGCGTCGCCGGGGAGCCAGCCGCGGACCACGGGGAGCGACTTCCCGCTGTCCGTGCGCAGCAGGGTGAGCACGTAGAACCCGCGCTTGTCGTTCAACTCCCGGTCGGGGACGAGGAGTTGCTCGCCGTACCGCCCGGTGGCCGTGGCCTGCTCGCCCGAGGTGTCCTTGTCGACGGGCAGCAGCGAGTCGAGGGGGCGGGCCCGGTCGTCGGCGCCCGGCTTCTCCCGCGCCTCGGCTTGGCGCTCGGCGGACTCGTGGTCCTGTACGCGGTCCTCGAAGCGGCCGAGCTGCCAGGAGCCCATGAAGATGCAGAAGGGGATGGCCAGCACGACGAAGACGTTGATCCCCCACCAGCGGGGCGTCAGCAGAAACCGGTACACACCCCCACGGTACGGGGCCGCACGGGGCCCTCGGCCGTGGGGGTGGCCGTCGCTCCCCGCACCCCCGCGGGGGACCGCTCAGCCGGCCGCGGGCGGCAGGTGACGGGCGGCGAAGTCCAGCTCCAGGGAGACCTGCTTGATGCGCTCGTCCACGACCAGCGACCCGTGGCCCGCGTCGTACCGGTAGACCTCGTGGACCGCGCCCCGCGCGGCGAGCCGGTCCACGTAGTTGTCGATCTGGCGGATCGGGCAGCGGGGGTCGTTGACGCCCGCCGAGATGTACACCGGGGCCTTGACCTGGTCCACGTACGTCAGCGGTGAGGAGGCCGCGAAGCGCTCGGGGACCTCTTCCGGGGTGCCGCCGAGGAGCGTGCGGTCCATGGCCTTCAAAGCCTCCATCTCGTCGTGGTACGCCGTCACGTAGTCCGCGACGGGGACCGCGGCGAGGCCGAGGGCCCAGACGTCGGGCTGGGTGCCGAGGCCGAGCAGCGTGAGATAGCCGCCCCAGGAGCCGCCCGCGAGGACCAGGCGGTCCGGGTCGGCGAGGCCGGAGGTGACGGCCCACTCGCGGACGGCCGCGATGTCCTCCAGCTCGATGAGGCCCACGCGGTGCTTCAGGGCGTCGGTCCACTCCCTGCCGTACCCCGTCGAGCCGCGGTAGTTCACCCGCACCACCGCGTACCCGTGGTCGACCCAGGCCGCCGGGCCGGCCGCGAAGGAGTCGCTGTCGTGCCAGGTGGGCCCGCCGTGCACCTCGAAGACGGTCGGCAGGGGGCCCGTGGCGCCCGCGGGCCGCTGGACGAGGGCGTGGACGCGCCCGCCGGGCCCCTCCACCCACACGTCCTCCACCGGCACGGACCCCGGGGCCTTCATGCCGGGCGGGTCGAGGACCACGTCGCCGGAGGTCGAGCGCACGACCGGCGGTTCGGCCGCCGACGACCACATGTACTCCACGGCGCCGTCGGGCCGGGCCGTGGCGCCCGAGACCGAGCCCGGGGGCGTGTCGATGCGCGTCAGCTCCCGCGAGGCGAGGTCGTAGCGGAACAGCTCGCCGCGTGCCTCGAAGCCGTGCGCGATCAGCAGCGCGGAGCCGTCGGGATACCACTCGGCGCTCACGTCGCCCGGCAGCCCGAGCACGAGGTCGCTCTCCTCACCCGAGGCGATGTCCCAGATCATCGGCTCCCAGCGGCCGCGCCGCTGGTGCCCGACGAGGAGCCGCGTGTCCCCCTCGACCGGAGCGAAGCCGAGGACCTCAAGGCCCAGCTCGACCGTGCCGCCCCCGGTGTCGTCCAGCTCGGCGACGGTGGAGCCGTCGAGCCTGATCACGCGCAGCGCGGAGTGCATCGCGTCGCCGTGCTCCGTGTGCTCGACGGCGATCAGGGAGCCGTCGTGGGAGAGGTCGCCCACGCCCGCCGACTCCCGGTGGCGGTACACCTCGGCCGGGCCCGCGTCCGGCGCGTCGGGGCGCACGACGTGGATCGTCGACCCGTCCTCGTCCGTGGAGCGGCCGACGACCACGGTCCCGCCGTCCCTGCCGAGGGCGAGGCCCGCGGGGTACGAGGCGTCGAGGCCGGGGACAGCGGGCTCGTCGGGGCCGCCGGCGAAGGGCTGGCGCCGCCAGACGCCGAACTCGTCGCCGTCCTTGTCGTCGAACCACCAGATCCACTCGCCGTCGGGCGAGAGCACGCCGTCCGTCGTGCCGTTCGGCCGGTCGGTCACCTGGCGCTGGGCGCCGGTCTCCCTGTCCCACGCGTACAGCTCGTACGTCCCCGTCGCGTTCGACACGAACAGCGAGCGCCGCGGCGCGTCCTCCGCCCAGTCCGGCAGCGACACCCGCGGCGCCCTGAACCGCTTCTCCCAGTCCGGCATGGCTTGCTTCCCCGTGGCCTTCTCGGCACCCGTCTCGCTCATGCCCCCCATACTGCCTGGCGCCGCCCGCAATCCGCTGGCGAGGTTCCCCAGCCTGTGGATAACTTTCCGGCATGTACTCCCCGCCGCCCCACGACTGGCGCGACACCAACAGGAAGCGCTGGGACGAGCGCGTCCCCATCCACCTGGCAGGCGACTTCTACGACCTCGACGCCTTCCGGGCGGGCGAGGACACCCTGCGCGACTTCGAGCTCGCCGAGGTCGGCGACGTCCGCGGGAAGTCGCTGCTGCACCTGCAGTGCCACATAGGCCTGGACACGCTGTCCTGGGCGCGGCACGGGGCGGCCCGCGTCGTCGGTCTCGACTTCTCCGAGCCGGCCGTGGAGGCGGCCCGCGAGCTCGCCGCCGAGCTCGGGTTCACGGCGGAGCGGGCCGCGTTCGTCGCCGCCGACGTGTACGACGCGGCGCAGGCGGTGCCCGACTCCTCGTACGACATCGTGTACACCGGCGTCGGTGCGCTCGGCTGGCTGCCCGACGTCGGGCGCTGGGCCGAGACGGCCGCCTCGCTGGTCGCGCCCGGCGGCTTCCTCTACCTCGCGGAGTGCCATCCGCTCACCGACATCCTCGACGACGCCACGGGCACGCGCGTGGAGCACGACTACTTCGCGCGCGACGCCTGGGTGGACGAGCGGCCCGGCGGATACGCGGACGACGGCACGCCGACCGTCCACAACCGCAGCGTCGAGTGGCAGCACCCGCTCGGCGACGTGGTCTCCGCGCTCGCCGCCGCCGGTCTGCGCGTCGACTTCCTGCGCGAGCGCGACACGACCCTCTTCGCGCGCTTCGGGACACTCGAACGGCGGGACGGCGTCTACCGGTTCCCCGCGGACCGGCCGCGCGTCCCGCTCATGTACTCCCTGAAGGCGTCACGGCAGCGGTGACGGCGGGCGCAGCCAGCCCTCGCGGCCGGGGTCGAACTCGCCGAGCTTCGTCCAGTCCCAGGCCCGCAGCACCTCCCGCCCCAGGTCGTCGCCGCGCCGGATGACGGTGACGACGACATCGGCGGTGTGCCGGGTCATCAGCAGCGTCCGCAGCCGTGTCGCGATGCCCGACCCGCGCCGGGCGGGTCCCACCATCAGCTCACCGAGCAGGAACACACGCCCCGACGCGGTCTGCTCCTGGATGCCGGCGGGCAGGATGCCGCGGAAACCCTCCCACCACTCGCCGGTGCGGGCCGCCCGGTAGCCGTACAGGCAGCCGACCAGGCCCCCGGCATCGGCGACCACCATGTCGAAGTCGGGCTGCTGGACGTCGTGTTCGAAGCGCCGCAGAAAGCCCTGCCGGTCGAGGCCGCCGGCGTCGGCCGGCGTTCCGTAGGCCTCCGCGTGGAGATCGGCCACCGCCTCGCGCTGCTGCTCGGCCTGCCAGCGGCTGAGCCGCCGCAGAAACACCTCGCCCATGCTGTCCTCCCGCCCCGCCCCACTGAGGGCCTCTCCCCCTGCGCCCGGACTCCGCATGGTGGCAGGGCGGAACGGCGAGGAGTAGGGGGCGGCGGGGGAGGCGGCCCGCGCACCCGGCACGGGCGGCAACCCTTTTGCCCTAATGGCACCGTTTCGTTCTTAGCCGCGGCAGGAACGAAGACGGAGACCCGACCCCCCCACTCCCGACGAGGCACGATGGCTGACCGCACATCACCATGGCAGCGGCTGGGCGGCATTCCGGCGAGCAGACAGCCGGCGGAGAACCGCACCGACCCCATCTACGACGCCCTGCGCAGGCGCTGGAACGCCCAGGGGCGGACCATTCCCGGCAGGCCCGATCCCGAGTGGAGACGGCTGGTGGAGCGTGACCCCTGGAGCCGGAACCGCGACGAATAGCGGTGTCGGTCCGACGGCTTCCCGAGTGAACTCCACCCTTCCGGCGGAGTGGCTTCTGTTCTTCTCCATCGTTTTCCAGATGCTGACATCTGTGGCGGACTATTCGTAGCCGGTCACGGCATCAATCGTCTGTTTCGACTGAATGCACCAACAGTGGAGGTCCACCTTGCGTCGCAAAGCAGCTGCCGTTCTGACCCTGTCGGCCGCATCCCTCCTGATGGCAGGAGCGGGCACCGCCCACGCGGACGACGAGGCGAAGTTCCAGAACAACACGCAGATCCTGTCCTGCCTGACCCTCGAAGTCCTGGACATCCCGATCGCGTCCTCGGCCAACAATAATATCGACTGCTCGAAGAACGACTACTCCCGTACGTACGAGCGCCTGTCGAGTGAGACGCGCCTCCAGCACTGACCCCGAATGGAGCAAAACCTCCCGGGAAGTCACTTCGTTGACTGATTGGTGACGCCGGAGGTCCGACCGCCATTCTGATGACTGAATGGTGTACGCCGGTGGCGCCGGTGTTAGTACTGGGTGAAGACGTGTGATAGCCCAGTAGTAGGGACTTTCCGCTTCCGCCAAGGTTCGGAAAGACGAACAAAAGCACACGCCTCATAGGAGAAATCGTGAAGCTCAGCAAGGCCCTCATCATCACCGCCGCTGCGATGGCCGTTGTCGGCGCCGGCGCCGGAGCCGCCCAGGCCGCAGACGACGACACCTCGAAGTTCGAGAACAACAACCAGGTCCTCAGCTGCGACGTGGTCGAGGTCATCGACATCCCGATCCTGTCGTCCGCCAACAACAACCTGGACTGCTCGAAGAACTCGAAGGAGGAGGAGGAGGAGAACACCAAGATCGTGCACGTCGAGGACAACGACAGCTCCAAGGCGGCCGTCATTCTCCCCCGGAAGTCGCACCACCGCTGACCTGGCCGCCCGTCGGCCACCGTGCACGGCCGGGCGAACCAGAACGGTTTCGTGTCGCTCCGGGGCTACCCGGAGCGACGCATGCATGTGGTGAAAACTCCCGTCACCTCCTGGGACTTTCATCATGCGCCACCAGGCATGTCCCGGTGCCGTCCGCCGAACGGCGGGACGATGATTCGATGAAGCAATAACTCGGTCATTCGTCTGCCGCACCGAAATGCCCGACCGGGCCGTCCGCTCTCCAGCGGGCGGCCCGTTCGCGTTCATAGGAAACCCGTATGATCCGCCGCCGCGCCGCATTCGGGTGAATTTCCGTGGACCGTATCAACGCTCCGGTTTCCTTCTTCCTCTTCACTCGTTGGGCAGTCGCGGTGCGGGAACGGGATTCTTTCGCCCGGCTCCTGCCGCCGTACCGGCGTGGCCCGTAAGAAGGGGAAGGCTGTGGATCTGAACCCGGCGTCCGTCAGCTCCCGCGTGGATGACTGACGTCCGCGGCCCAGCTGTTCCCGCCGTGTCCCGGCCGGCCGCGGAAGCGATCCGGCTCGGGGCCGGCTCCTCCATCGCACAGAGAAAGATCAATAGATTGCGACAGGCCCTCAGCAAAGGCATGCTCTCCGCCGCGGCCGTGACGAGCATTCTGTCCCTGTCCGGCGCCCACGCGTTCGCCGACTCCGAGGCGGACGGACACGCCCAGGACTCGCCCGGCGTCGTGTCGGGCAACGCCGTCCAGGCGCCGCTGGACGTACCGGTGAACGTCTGCGGGAACACCGCCGACGTCATCGCGGGGCTCAACCCCGCCTACGGCAATGAGTGCGAGAACGTCTCGGACCACCGTGAGTCCCGCCCGCACCACGGAAAGCCCTCGCGCGAGGGGAAGCCCCCGCGGCACCACGAGGAGCAGCAGCACCACGCGAAGCCCGAGGCGGAGCGCGAGGCGAAGCCCGAGCAGCACGCTCCGCAGCGTCCGCACCAGGAGCCCCGCCCGCACCACGAGGGGTCCTCGGACAGCAGTGCCGTCATCGCCGAGGGCGACGCGGTCGGCTCGCCGGGCGTCGCATCGGGCAACAACGCCAAGGCCCCGGTCGACGCCCCGATCCAGGCCTGCGGCAACCACCTGGGGATCGTCTCCCTGCTCTCGTCCGTCTTCGGCAACGGCTGCGACGCCCCGGCCTCCGAGCCGGGCAAGGGGTACGGGGAGGACGAGGGGGAGTCGCCGCACGAGCCCGAGCCGCACGAGGCCGAGCCGCACGGCCCCGGCACCGGGCACAAGACCGTGCCCGACGGCCCCGTCGAGGTGTCGTCGCCCACGCCGTGGGCGCCGAAGCACACGCCGCAGACGACCCGCGAGGACGAGCCGGTCGACACGCGGGCGCAGCTGGCCGAGACGGGTGCGGACGAGGTGCTCTACGGGGTCTCGGCCCTGAGCGCCGCGCTGCTGCTCGGGGGAGCGGTCCTCTACCGGCGCCGCGCCGTGTCCTCCGCCGCCGAGTAGTTCCGTCCGCGCCACCGGGAACCGCCCACGGGAACCGCGTGAGCCCCGCTGCCGGCCGGGCAGCGGGGCTCCGTCACGTTGGAGGCCCGGCCCCCGCGGACCATCGCGAACACGGGAGCCGGGCCGGGTGCCGTCTCCGCGTCACCTGACCAGAGACTAGGGGTGGGGCGTGGCACGCGCGCGTGGCTCGCCCGGCCGCGCCCGGCGAGCCACCCGATCCGATCAGCGCGCGGACACCTCGGCCCGGTACGGGGCCGTCTCACGGCTCTGCGCGGGCAGCAGGGCGAGCGGCCTGCGCCGTACGTGGCGCCGGACGCCCCGCACCAGGGTTGCCGCGGTGAACGAGGCCCCGTACACGAACCGCATGGCGGGGCCGAAGCTCGACGCGGTGGTCAGGCCCGCCGTGAAGAGGCCGGGGGAGGACGTCTCGAAGCGGTCGCCGACGTACGGCGAGCCGTCCCCGAGGCGGAGCAGGCGTGCGCGCAGGCCCGGGGCGAGGACGTCGAGCCTGTCCGCCGTCGCCCGGAAGCCGGTGGCCGCGATGACGTGGTCCGTCACGACGAGACCCGCGGCGCCCTCGCCGTTGCGGGTCCGCAGCCGCACCCGGCGGCCCACGCGCCCCGCGGCCTCCACGCGGACCCCCGCCCGCAGCCGGACGCCGGCCGCGACACGCTCCCTGACCCACCAGGCGCCGGCCGGGCCGAGGGCGGTGGCGGCGGTCCGCGTGCGGGTCTCCTCCGGCAGGCGGTGGAACAGGCCAGGGGCGCGCGCGTAGAAGACGTTGCGCCACCCGCAGCCGAGGCCGGTGTGCGGCGCGCGCAGCGACTCCCACCAGGGCCGCTGCCGGGGCGGTGGCGGCGCGTTCCAGGCCACGCGCGGCGCACGGGCCAGGACCCGTACCCGGGCGCCCTGTTCGGCGAGGAGCGCCGCGGTCTCCAGGGCCGCCTGGCCCGCGCCGAGCACGGTCACGTCTTTGCCGCGGAAGCGCCCGAGGTCGGCGTGGTCGCTGCTGTGCGAGGCGTGCTCGGGGCCCAGGCCCCGCAGGACGTCGGGGATCTCGGCGAAGGGCAGCACGCCGACCGCGAGGGCCACGGCCCTGGCGTGCAGGAGTTCGCCGTCCTCGGTGCGGACCGCGTAGCCGTGGGCGGTGGTGTCGACGGAGGTGACGAGGCGTTCGTCGACGGGCGGCGCCGCGCGTTCGGCGAACCACAGGCCGTAGGAGGCGAACTGCTCGACGGGCAGGGGGCGGCCGTGCTCGGCGGGCAGGCCGTGCCGGGCGCAGTACGTCTCCAGGCCGTACCGCCCCGCCGGGTCGGAGAGGTCGCAGGCCCAGGGCTCGGACTTGAGGAACATGCCGCGCGGCATGTGCTCCCGCCACGAGGCCATGGTCCTGCCGAAGATCCGTACGTCGAGGCCGGCTTCGGCCGCGTGCGCGGCGATCGAGAGGCCGTAGGGGCCCGCTCCGACAATCAGCAGGTCATGCACGTCATGCATCGGTGACAGCTCGCTCTCTGTTCGTCGTGCCGGACAGGTCCGTGGGGTCGGCGGGGGCGGCCGGGCCGGGAAGCGCCGCGGGGAGGGGCGGGGCCGCGCGGCGCGGTCCCGGGACGAGGCGCCGCAGCACGTGGCGGCACCACATCCGGCGCATGGCCGCCCCCGGGGCGGGGTCGTCGCCGCAGTGCCAGGCCAGTTCGCGCGGCGGCGAAGGGGCGCGCCGGCCCGGGAGGGGGAGGGCGCGCAGGGCGCTGAGCGGCGCGTAGTTCTCCACCAGGAAGGTGCGGCCGACGAGGGGCCGCGGGGCGGGCGCCGGCCGGTGGGTGAGATCCAGGTGCAGGGCGCGCACCACGTCCGTCCCGGCGCCGTCGGCGAAGAGGCGGAACTGGGCCCCGGGGCGCGGGTTGAAGTCGATGAGGTGGAAGTCGCCGGTACGGGCGTCCCTGCGGAAGTCCAGGTCGAAGATCCCCCGGTAGCCGAGGGCCGCGACCAGCCGGGCGGCTGCGGACCACAGTTCGGGGTTCGCGGTCCACTCGCCGTTGACCGTGAGCCCCGCCGAGCGCGGCCAGGAGCGGTGCTTGCGGCCCGTGCCGCCGCCGCGTACGACGCCATCGCTCCCGGCGCAGCCCTGGACGAACCAGTCAACGCCTCCGGCGTCTCCGGCTCCCGGCACGAACGCCTGGAGCAGCAGGGGGCTGCCGGCCTCGTCGCGGCGTTCGAACAGGGCCGCGGCCTCCCGCGGGGAGCCGATCACGGTGGTGCTGCGCAGGCCCGCCCCCTGGGGGAGAAGCCAGGGGCGGCTCCACTTGGCCACGGCGGGCAGCCCGAGGCGGCGTACGGCGCGGGCGGCCTCGGCGGCCGACTCCGGGGCGAGGGTGAGCGGGTGCGCCACACCGGCCTGTTCGCACACCTGGGCGAGGGTGGCCTTGTCCGCGACGCGCTCGGCCGTGTTCCCCGCCGGGCGCGGCAGCAGATAGACGTCGCACAGCTCCGCGTGCAGCGCGCTGACCGCGAGGGCGCCCGCGTCGTCCATGGGGATCAGCACGGCGGGCCCGGAGAGGTCCGGCGCGACCCGCCGCAGGGCGCGCGCCACCTCGGCGGGCGGCGCCCCGGGCGGGGGCGGCGGGTGCATCCGGTGCAGATGCCGCGAGTGCCGTACGGGACTTTCGTGGTCGTCGGCCACCAGATGGACCTCCACTCCCGCGCGTCCCAGGGAACGTACGGCGCCCAACGTCCCGTGGTGGAAAGGATTGCGGTCGATCCGCAGCAGGACCGCGGGGGTCCTCGTGTCCAGGGACGGCAAATTCGCCCTCCTTGCTCGGTCGCCCTTGTGGGCGAGGTGGCGTAACCCAGGATTAGAAGCTCGATTGGCGCAAAAGAAATACATATGACGGAACGTCAGTACGTGAGCGCGAAAAGATTAAGGAGCGGTCATGGCCCCACGGCGCACGCGACGCGGAGAACGGTTTTCCTCCCTTGCCGGAGGAATTGCCGTGTCGATGGTCATCGCCGCCGCGCCGGCCTGCGCGGCGGGCGTCCCGCGGGACGGCGGACCGCCGCCCGGCCCCTCGGCCTCGCCGGGCGCGGCCTCGGCGTCACCCTCGCCCGCACCCGTGCCCGCGCTCCCGCTGTCGCCGGGGGACGCCTCGGCGGCGCCCTCGGCCCCCGACCCCGCCCCGCCGTTCCTCCCCGAACCGCCGAAGGAGGCCCCCGAGCCCCCGAAGGAGGCCCCCGGGCCGGTCAAGGCGCCCGCCTTCGGCGCCTATCTCGACTACGGGACGGCCGGGGTCGCGCGCATGGACGAACTGAGCGAGTGGCTCGGCGGCATGGAGCTGCGGGTCGGGCACACGTATCTGCCCGGCGACCGCTGGAGCAACATCGCGGGCGCGCCGAAGTTCCTCGAAGGATGGGCCGACTGGCGCAAGAAGCAGGACGACCGGCTCTTCGTGCTCAACGTGCCCATGCTGGAGCGGAACGAGGAGGGCGTCGAGGACGCCGAGGTCGCGGCGCTGCTGCGCAGGGGCGCCGCCGGCCACTTCGACGAGCACTTCCGGGTGCTCGCCCAGCGCCTGGTCGACCTGGGCGTGCCCGAGACGGTGATCGTGCTCGGCTGGGAGATGAACGGCACGACCTACACGCATCGGTGCGGCCCGGACCCGGAGTCCTGGAAGAGGTACTGGAACAGGATCGTCACCACAATGCGGTCGGTGCATGGACAGAAGTTTCAGTTCGACTTCACGCCCAACAGGGGGCGTGACGCCATTCCGTGGACGCAGTGCTATCCCGGCGACGAGGTTGTCGACATCATCGGCATGGATTCGTACGACCAGCCGCGCGGAATGCCGTTCGACGAGCAGGTCAAGGAACCCTATGGGCTCCAGGACCACGTCGACTTCGCGGCGGCCCACAACAAGCCCATCTCGTATCCCGAATGGGGTCTTTTCCGCAACGGTGACAACGAAGAATACATGCGCGGCATGCTGGAATGGATGAAGGAAAAGAAGCCGTTGTACAACACCCTCACCGACTACTGCCCCCACGGCGTATGGCAGTGCACCACCAATCCCAGTGCCTCGGCGGTGTACCGGGACCTGCTGTCCGCGGGGATCGGGGGCGCCGCCGAGCCGGCCGGAGCGGCGAAGCCGCCCGCGTGTTCCCCGACCCGCGCCGGCCAGTGGGCCGGACGCTGGCTCGGCGGCAGGTTCTGCGTCCGGTTCGACACGGGGAACGGGGCGGGCCGCTACTGACCGCGCCGCTCCCGCAGCTCCCGCAGCTTCGGCTTCGCCCACTCGCGGGCCGCCGTGTACCCGGCCGCGGCGGCCAGCAGCGGGGCCGTCCGGTGGCGGGCGAGCAGGAAGCGCTGGTTGGTGACCGGGTCGGGGCGCCAGTGGTGCTTGTACGGCTCGTTGCCGCGCAGCAGGCTCAGCGCGCGGCGCTGCTCGCCGCCGGTATGCCGGGTGGCCGCGTCCAGGAGCATCGTGGCCACGTCGACCTTGCGCTCCCTGAGCCTGGGGTGGGCGCCGTAGAGGTAGCCGCCGGCCAGCGTGCCGGAGAGCAGGGTCAGATCGGCGGCGAGGACCTCGCCGTCCAGGCGGAACTCGGTCACCACCGCCTCGCCGGCCGCGACCATCGGCCGCATCGAGCGCAGCAGGTGCTCGCGGAAGCGCGGCTGGAGGTGCTCGGAGGTCACCTTCCTGCCCTCCCACTGGAGTCTGTGCAGGTGCAGCAGGGTGTGCAGGGAGGTCTCGACCTCGTCGGCGGGCACGACGCGGCTCTCCACGCCGAGCGCGGACAGCTTGCGGATCTTGGCCCGGGTGCGCTGTGCGCGCGGCGTCGGCAGACGCGTGAGCAGCTCGTCCATGGGCAGCGGGGGCAGTTCGAGGCAGGGCGAGTCGGCGAGCGCCCGCTTCGGTCCCTCCCAGAGCCCGTAGACGCTCTCCAGGCAGGCGCCGGGCCGCACTTCGCCGAAGTCGATCAGCGCGGTCCCGGCGAGCCGGCGCAGCCCCGCCACCAGCGCCCGCGCCCCCTCCTCGCGCTCGGCGTCGTCGATGAGCACGTCCGTGAAGTCGGAGATCGCACCGCCGAGCGGTCTCAGGACCGGGCCGCGCGTCCGCGTCAGCGGGGCCGCGGCGATCAGCCGGTCACCGTCGCCGACCAGCACCACCCGCAGCCGCCCCGGCCGCCCGTAGGACCGCCACCAGGAGGAGAGCCAGGCGTGGCTCTGGAACGGGGTGGCCGCCGCACAGGACAGGTACAGCCGCCGCCAGGCCCCCGCGAGCGCCTCGAACTCCGCCTCGTCCACGCACACCCGGACCGCCGGGGCGCGGTGCCGCGCGGCCGTCACGGGGCGCTCCTCGCCAGGACGGACGCGGGGCCTGGCACGGAGGCGCCGGGAGCCGGTTCCGTGCGGGCGCGCGGGCGTACGAGGAGGGCGAGGCCGCCGAGCAGGCCGCCCGCGCAGCCGCCGACCAGGGCGGTCACCCCGGGGGAGAGCGAGGAGGGCTCGGCCGGGTCGAGGGCGCGGGAGAACGGCAGCAGCTTGACCTGGGTGCTGTCCTTGGAGTGGTTGGCGCCCGTGGACAGGGCGCGGGCCACCGCGTTGGCCGTGATCGCGGCGGTCGACGGCCTGGCCGCCGACGCGGAGATCGCGATCATCGGCGCGTCGGGCGAGGTGGCCACCTGGATGCTGTCCCGCAGCCCCGTCGGCGACATGCCCGCCGCCACCTGGGCGTCACCGATCACGGCGAGCTGCTTCGCCACCCGGCCGTACGCCTGGGCGTAGCCCAGCGCCGTGGCCGGGTCGGACTTGCCCTGCGGCACGGCGAGCACGTAACTCGTGGCCGTGTACCGCGGTGTCTTCAGCACGCCGTACCCGGTGCCCGCGAGGAGGCCGACGAGGGCGCAGGCCGGCAGGGCGGTCCAGCGGGGCAGCCGGGCGGCGCGGGCGCGCAGGGGGTCGAGGCGGGCGCGCAGGGCGTCGAGCCGCGGGCGCTTGGTCACGGGGTCGCTCATCGAGGGGTCACCTCCAGGGTCGGGCCGGAGACGACCGACGTGTAGACACGCATCAGTTGTCCGGCGCTGCGGGTGATGCTGTAGTGCTCCGCCGCGGCCGGCGCCCGGCGGCGCGCGGGGACGCGGACGCCGCCGCGCAGGCCGTGCAGGGCCCCGGCGTAGGCGTCCGGATCGCTCGGGCAGCGGGTGGCGTCGGCCGTGACGCCCTCGGGGAGGCCGTCGACGGCGGGGCACGACGAGTACAGGACGGGCAGACCGCTGGCCAGGCCCTCCACGAGCGCGAGTCCGAAGGCCTCCTCGGGGGACGGCGAGGCCAGCGCGTCCATGGCGGCGAGCAGCGAGGGCAGGTCGGGCACGCCGTCGGCGGCGGTGCCCTCCTCGTGGCCCGCCTCACCGGCGAACCGCACCCGGTCGGTGAGGCCGAGCCGCTGGGCGAGGCGCCGCAGCTCCGGCTCCTCGGGCCCGCTGCCCACCAGCAGGACGGCCACGTCGGGCGGCAGTTGGGCCACCGCGCGCAGCAGCACGTCGAACCGCTTGCCGGGGGAGAGCCGGCCCACGCCCCCGACGACGAACGCCGACTCGGGGAGGCCGAAGCGCTTGCGGACCAGGACGCGGGCGGCCGGGTCGAAGCGGAAGCGCTCCACGTCGATGCCGTTCGGCACCACCTGGATGCGCTGGCGCGGCACCCCCCAGCTGCTGAGGCGCTGCCCGACGGCGGGGGAGACCGCCACGGTCATCCGCCCGAGCCGTTCCCCCGCGAGGTACAGCGCGCGGACCCCTCGGGTCAGCGGCCTGCCCTCCATCTGCGAGTCGCCCAGGGAGTGTTCCGTGGCGACCACCGCGCGCACCCCGGCCAGGCGGGCGGCGACGCGTCCGTAGAGGCAGGCGCGGTAGAGGTGGGTGTGGACGACGTCGTAGCCGCCCGCCTTGATGAGGCCGCTGAGCCGGGGCAGCACCGTGACGTCGCGGTTGCCCGCCATGCCGAGGTCGGTGACGCGGGCGCCGTCGGCCACGATGCCGCGCGCGACGGCGCCCGCGTTGGTCAGCGTGACGACGTCGCACTCCGTCGGCAGATGGCGCAGCAGCAGCCGCAGTTGCTGTTCCGCGCCGCCCACCCCGAGCCCGGTGATGATGTGCAGGGCCTTCACGCCGTCACCGCCGATCCGGCGAGCGCACGGTGCCTGAGCCGGTTCGTGCGCAGCTTCAGGCGCAGCCGCCAGGCGGTGTCGCCCTGGCCGATGTGCACGCGGGGCAGCGCGAGGGGCCCGGCGAGCGGCCCGGGGGCGATGGCGCAGGCGTAGCGGTAGCCGGCGTCGCGCACGGCCAGGAGCACCCGCTCGTCCACGTGCCCGTACGGGTAGCAGAACCCGGCGGGTTCCTCCCCCGTCACGTCGGCGAGCGCCACCCGGCTCCCGGCGACCTCGCGGCGCAGCGTCGCGTCGTCGGCGGCGGTCAGGTCGGTGTGGGTCAGGCCGTGCGAGGCGACCTCCATGCCCTCGGCGGCGGCGTGCCGGATGCCGTCGGCGTCCAGGAGCGGCTTGCGGGGGCCGAGCGGGTCCCAGGCGTTCTCCCCGGCGATGCGGCCGGGCAGCGCGAACACGGTGGCCGTGCACGCGTGGCGGCGCAGCAGCGGCAGCGCGTGGTCGACGAAGTCGCGGTAGCCGTCGTCGAAGGTGAGGCCGACGAGGTTGTGCTGCCGCCCCCGGGCGCACGCCTCCGTGAGCTGCCGCATCGAGACGCCGCGCAGGCCCTGGCGCCGCATCCAGCGCAGCTGGGCGTCGAGGCGGTCGGGAGAGACGGTGATCTCGTACGGGTCGTCGGTGGGGTCGGCCACGGAGTGGTACATCGCCACCCATGCCGGGGTGCGGGGGGTCCGCAGCCGCAGGAAGGGTTCCGTGTCCGACGGGGTGGGCGGGGTGAGGTCAACGGACATGACGCGGCTCTCCTGTCACTGAGCGGGTCACTGAACGGGTCACTGAGTGGAGTGCGGACGGCCAGGGCTGTGCCTTGAGCAGCAGGCCGAGGAGGGCGAAGGAGACGGTGACCACCACGCCGCTCGCCAGGACGGCGAGGGCGGGCCGCCCGACGGCCCCCTCGGTGAGGGCGCCGAGCACCGTCGCGCCGGCGGCGGCCGCGGTGAGCCGGGCGAGGCGCGCGAGCACCGCCTTCGTCCTGACGGGCACGGTGTGCGGGCCGAGGCCGCGGAACAGGAGCAGGGCGGTGACGCAGATCCCGGCGGCGTTGGCCGCGGCGATGGCGTGGACGCCCCAGGCGCCGACGGTCAGGAAGCCGAGGCCCGCGGTGGTGACCAGGCCGACGAACATCGCGTAGAGCGGGACCCAGGTCTTCCTCGCGGCGGAGAAGTGGGCCCTGGCGAGCGCGCCGACCATGGTGTGGCCGAGGAGGCCGAGGGCGTAGACGCGCATCACGGAGGCCGTGATCCCGGTGTCCCGCGCGGTGAAGTGGCCGCGGTGGAAGAGCAGGTCGATGAGGGCGGGTGCACTCGCGATGACCGCCGCCGCGCCCAGGAGCACCATGCAGCCCGCGAGGACGAGGTCGCGCTCCACGCGGTCCCTGGCCCGCTCGGTCTCCCCGGCCGCGAGCGCGCGGGCGACGACGGGGAAGGTGACGGTGCAGAGCATGAGGGACAGCGCCATCGGCATCTGCGCGACCTTCTGCGCGTAGTTCAGGTGCGAGATGGCGCCCGCGGGCAGCGACGAGGCGAGGAACCGCTCGACGAGGACCTGCGACTGACGGCACAGCGCGAAGAAGAGGACGCTCCAGATGAGCGCGGTCTGGAGCGTCGTCTCCGCGGCCTGCGCCGGGCCCTTCGCCGGGTCCGCGGGCCGCCGCAGCTGCCGCCAGAGCGAGGGCGCCTGGACGAGCACCATGAGCGCGCCGCCCACCGCGACCCCGGTCGCCGCCGCCCGTACGCCGAAGGGGGCGGCCAGCAGGAACAGGGCGGCGATGATGGCGGTGTTGTAGGCGACGTACACCGTCGCCGGGGCCACGAACCGCTGGTGCGCGCGCAGGGCGGCGCTGCAGTAGCCGGTGAGCCCGAAGGTGAAGGCGCAGGTGGCGGTGAGCCGTGTGCAGTCCACGGCGAGCCCGGGATCGGGCAGCCCCGGCGCGAGCAGCTCCACCACGACGGGCGCCGCCGCGACGAGCAGCAGCGCGGCGCCGGCGAACCACAGGGACATCCGCGGCAGCGACGCCCGCACGAGATCGCGTACGGGGTCGGCGTCCGGTTCCGCCGCGCGGCGGGCCAGCGCGAGGCTGAACGCCGGCACGAGGAAGAAGGCGAGCCCGTCCTCGATGAGCAGCGTCGCGGCCAGCTCGGGCAGGGTCCACGCCACGAGGAAGGCGTCGGTGTCCGTACCCGCGCCGAAGAAGTGCGCGAGCGCCTGGTCCCGCACGAGCCCGAGCAGCGAACCGGCCACGGACAGCGCGGCGGTCACCAGCGCGGCTCTGGCGAGGAAGGAGCCGCCGGTCCTCGGGGAGCGGCCGTCGGGCGGGGCCGTCACCGGTCCGGCCGGGCGCGCCGCGTCGTCCGCCGGCTCCGCCGCCACCCGCGGGGCGGTCGTCATCCCCTGGCCGCCTCTTCGCGCGGGCCCACCGACCACCACGCCACCATCCCGAGCATGACCGCCGTGAGGACGGTGGAGGGGCCGCCGATGTCCGCGTAGACGAAGTCGACGAGCTGCCAGACCAGCAGGCCGCAGGCGAGCAGCGCGCAGTCCGGGCGGGAGCCGCCGCGTCCGGCGCGCTCGCCGTGCCACGCGCGCAGGCCGAGGACCAGGAGCGCGGCCCAGCCCCCGGCGAGCGCGGCCAGGCCGAGCAGGCCCTGTTCGGCGAGGACGAGCAGGTACATGTTGTGCGGGGAGAGCAGCGGCTGGCGGACGAAGCCGCTGCCCGCGCCCGCGGTGTCGCTCGCGGAGGACAGGGCCAGCGAGGCGTGGCCGTCACGGTGGTCGGGGAAGCCCTTGAGCCCCACGCCGGTCACCGGGTGCTCGCGCCACATGTCGGCCGACGCCGCCCACATCGTGTACCGGTCGACGACCGACTGGTCGGGCGCGCCGGTGACCTGGGTGATGCTGCCGAGCCGCTCCTGGAGCAGCGCCGAGCCGACGCCGAGCCCGGCCACCAGGACCACGGCCGCCGCGCCCCCGGCGAGCAGGACGCGGCCCGCGCGGCGCGCCCCGGCGAGGAACAGCACCGCGGTGCAGGCCGCCGCCGTGGCGATCCACGCGCCGCGGCTGAACGACAGGGCGAGCGGCACGGTCAGCAGGACGGCGCAGGTCACGGCCGCCGACCGCTGGCGCGGCGCGTGCGGGCGGAAGGCGAGCGCGAGGGCGCAGACGAGCCCGTAGGAGACGACCGTGGCCATCCCCATGACGTCCGTGGAGCCGAAGGTCCCGACGGCACGGATGTCCTCGCCCGCGTACGAGGCGCCGGTGCCCGTGAGGTTCTGGCGCACGCCGATCGCGCCCTGCCAGAGGGCGAGCGCCACCAGCGCCCAGGCGACGATCCGGAACTGACGGGCGTCACGGACCAGCATGAGCACGGCCGCGGGTACGAGGACGAAGATCTGGAGGTAGCGCGCGGCGCCCGCGACGCCGGTCGCGGCCGAGGAGGCGCCGAAGGCGGCGACGGTGACACCGATGACCGGCAGCCCGAGGAGCACCGCGGCGGTCCTGGTCAGCGGGCGCCTGCCGGTGCGGGCGAGGTGGACGGCGCAGCCGCCGACCACCAGGGCGGAGACGGCGTCGGCGAGGGTGCCCGTGCCGCCGCCCCCGGCAGGCTCGCCGCCGGCGGGGGCCGGCAGCGCGAGCAGCGCGACGAGCAGCACCACCGGCAGGACCGGGGCGTCGCGCCGCAGCGCGCGCAGGGCGGCGTCGGCCGGCCGGGCGCGGGCGAGGGCGGGGGAGGGGGCGTGCGTCACGGGCCTCAGCTCCCCGTACGGCGCACGAGGCAGCCGAGGGTGCGCAGCAGGATGCAGAGGTCCTGCCAGAAGGACCAGCTGTCGATGTAGGCGTTGTCGAAGCGGCAGCGGTCCTCGATGGAGGTGTCCCCGCGCAGACCGTGGATCTGGGCGAGCCCGGTGATGCCGGTCGGCATCCGGTGGCGCTGCGCGTAGTGCGGGTAGGACTGGCTGAACTGCGCCACGAAAAAGGGCCGTTCGGGGCGCGGCCCGACCAGGCTCATGTCGCCGCGCAGCACGTTCCACAGCTGCGGCAGCTCGTCGAGGGAGCTGCTGCGCAGGAAGCGGCAGAACGCGCTCATCCGGCGCTCGTCCGCGACGCTCCACCGCGTGGCCGCCTCCTGCGGGTCGGCGGGCCGGTGGGTGCGGAACTTCAGCAGGGTGAAGAGGCGTCCGTCCTTGCCGACGCGTTCCTGCCGGAAGATGACGCCGGGCCCCTCCGTGGTCCGCAGGATCAGCGCGCAGGCGAGCAGCGCGGGCGCGGCGAGGAGCAGCAGGACGCCGGAGACCGCGAAGTCGAGGAGCCGCTTGCCGAGGCCGGTCCCCCGGCCCCCGGCGGGCAGCAGCGGCCGGCAGCGGAACCCCGCCACGTAGGCGCGGGCGCTCTCCCCGGGCGAGGCGAGGCCGGGGCCGCGCGGGTCGATCTCCCAGAGGTCGCAGCCGAGGCCGCGCAGGGCGGACAGCCGGTCGGCGGGTCCGCCGTGGCCCGCGAGCAGCAGGACGGCGCGCACGTCGTTCTGGATGACGGCCCGGTGCAGTTCGTCCTCCGTGCGCAGCACCGGCAGTCCGGGCGCGGCGGACGGCTCGGCGCCGTCCTCGTCGGCGGGCCGCTGCTCCGCCGCCTCGTCCACGACGCCGACGGGGCGCAGCCCGCAGCGGGGCCGCCGCAGCAGGGCCGCGGCCACGGCCTGGGCCTGCCCGCCGGAGCCGAGCACCAGGACCGGCCGTGGTCTTCGCAGGGCGCGGGCCCGCAGCCACCGGTGGACCAGGGCGCGTCCGCAGACGCCGATCAGGCACTGCGTGGCGGCCATCATGAGCAGCGTGCGTGGGGCGAGCTGCGGCATGTGCGCGGGCAGGGCGGGCGCGAGCGCCGCGACGAGGGCCCAGCCGAGCGCGACCCGGCCGCAGAGCGAGGGCACCTCGTCCAGCGTGGCGGGCACGGCGGTGTACGCGTACAGGCGGCCCCGGGCGTTCAGGGCGAGGACGCCGACGACGAGCAGGGGGGCGAGCACGGCGATGCGGCGGGGATCGGCCAGCAGGAACATGCCGAGCAGCGCGGCGGCGGCGTCCACGGTGACCAGGGCGGCGGCCGTGCGCCGCCCCCGCGCGGGCCCCCTCGCCGGGGCGCCGGCGCGCGGGCAGAGGGCGCCGCGGGGCGCCACGACGAGGGGTCCGGCCGGGGGGTACGTGTCCTGCCGCGGCTGTCCCGCGGAGGAGGCGACGGTTCGTTCGGCACTCACGTGGTCGTGCACTCCCTGTACTTGGCGGTCGCCGGGTACGTGGTGGGCGCCGGGCCCAGCAGCTCCCGGTACACCGCGTCGATCGCCGACGCGGTCCGCCGGGCGTCGTGGTGATCGAGGACATGGCGGCGGCCCCGCCGCCCGAGTTCGGCCCGCAGCGGGCCGTCCCGCAGCAGGGCGAGCAGCGCCCGTGCCAGCGTCGCCGGGTCGCTGGGCGGTACGAGGGCGTGCGCGCGGTCGGCCGGGGGAAGGCTCTCCCTGGCTCCGTCCACGTCGGTGACCACCACGGGACGGCCGCAGGCCATGGCCTCCAGCGGGGCCAGGGCCATGCCCTCCCAGCGGGAGGGCAGGACGACCACGTCGGCCGCCCGGTACCAGCAGGCGGTGTCGTCCGTCGCCCCCGCGAACGTCACGGTCGTGTCCGCCAGGTCCCGCAGCCCGGCGGCGTCGGGGCCGTCGCCGACGAGGACGAGCCGGGCCCCGGGCAGCGCTTCGGCGACGGCGGCCCAGGCGCGGAGCAGGACGTCCTGCCCCTTCTGCCGGCACAGCCGGCCCACGCACACCACGAGGGGGGCCCGCGCGAAGGAGTCGGGCAGCAGCCGGCGACGGGCCTCGGACCGGCGGCCGGGGGCGAAGCGGGCGACATCGACGCCGTTGGGGATCACCGTGTACGCACCCGTGACGCCCGCCCTGCGGCCGGTGATCCACTCGGCCTCGCTGACGCAGACGATGCGGTCCGTCCAGCGGGCGGCGCGCCGCTCCCAGCAGCGGGTCAGGGGCGCGGTGACGCCGCCGACCGCCTCGAAGGACCAGGCGTGCGGCTGGAAGACGGTCGGGACGCGCCCGCGCAGGGCGAGGCGCGCGGCGAGGCCCGCCTTGGCGCTGTGGGCGTGCACGAGCGCCGGCCGCACGCGGGCGATGACGCGGGCCAGGTCCCGTACCTCTGCGGCGAGTTGTGGGCCGGGGGAGCGCGACGCCGTCCACGGATGGCCGCGTACGCCGCCGTCGGCGGTGTCCCAGACCCGGGGCAGCATGCCCTCGTCGGGGCAGGCCACGTGGACGTCGGCGCCCGTCGCGGCCTGGGCGCGGGCCAGGTCGGTGACCACCTGGGCCACACCGCCCTCGACGGGCCGGCTGACGTGCAGGATCCGCGGGCCCGGGGAGTGACGCATGACGGCGTTGGCCTTCCGACGTGAAGAGCTCTGAACCACAGCGGAGATAAGGCATCTGCAAGGAATGCCGGGATCTTACGTATATGACTGAAATATCCCAATGCGATGCGCAACTGTAGCTCGGTGGAGGAGTAGCTCCGCCGATCCCGGCGCGTGTGTCGGATCGGTGAAATGCGTGGTGGGGCGGGGTCGATGGGAACGGCACACGTATCCGGTGCGCCCAGCGGGCCGCCGGTCGCGGCGTCGGCCGGTGCCCTCGCCGTCAGCGGGGCGCACGGCACACATCACTCTTCTGGGTGCACAACTCGGCGTCCGGATCGGCAGTTGATTTCCCGTACACGGGCATTCCGCCCGTGCGTCACACCTTTGCCAAGGAGCAGCACCCCATGTCCCGTACCACCAAGGTCCTCGCCTTCTCCGCCGTCGCCGCCGCCGCTGTGGCCGGATCGGCGGGTGCCGCCTCCGCGGACGCCGACGCGAAGGGCACCGCCTCCAACTCACCCGGCGTGGTCTCCGGCAACGTCGTACAGGTGCCGGTCAACGTCCCCGTGAACGTCTGCGGCAACACCGTGAACATCGTCGGCCTGCTGAACCCCGCGTTCGGCAACAAGTGCGTCAACCACTGACACACCGCCCGGAGAACGGCCGTCCCCGCGGAGGCGGGGGCGGCCGTTCCCGCGTTCGGAGCAGTCGCCGGGGGCCCGTGCCCCGAATGGAGTGGCGTCAGGAAATTATCCGACCGTCCGTCAAATCTCGTCCCCACCTGCGCTGATGCTCCCGGACGCCCGGTGGAGCGCCGGGCCGGGTGGACCGCTCGGTTGCGGTGGGCCCGCACCGCTCGCACGGTGATCGCAAGATCCGACGTATCACCGAAAGGCTGTGACCTATGCGCGCTCTGCCCGTACGGCGTATCGCGACCACCACCCTGTGCGCGACGCTGCTCCTCGGCACGGCCGGCCCCGCGCTCGCCTCCGCGGACTCCGCTTCCCGCGAGGAGACCAGGACCGCGCCCCGCGCACCCGTCATGACGCCGAAGGCCATGCTGGCCGAGGCGAAGCGGCTGCAGGACGCCGGCGGTGTCATCACCCCGGCCGCCGACCTGCTGGTGGCGGTGCTGGAGGCCGAGGGGTACAGGCTCTCCGCCGCGGAGGCCGCGAAGCACGCCCAGGCCGTACGGACGGAGGCCCGGAAGGTGTCCGCCAGGCAGCCCGCCGCTCCGGCCGCCGCCCCGGCCGCCAGGGCCCCCGAGCCCCCGGCGGGCAGCCTCCCCGCCCTGCAGAAGACGGTCGACAACATGCTCAAGGCCACCACGACCGGTGACGCCACCGGCGTCGTCAGGGAGGGGCGCTCGCTCGTCACGGGGCTGCTCCAGGGCGTGCTCGGCGGCCTCGGCGGCGCGGCCCAGCCGGCCCCGGCGCCCGCTGCGGCCCCGGCCGCCGGACCGCAGCAGACGCCCGCGACCTGAGCGGCGGACGGCGGGCGGCCTTCATGCGCGCGGGTCCGCGGGAAGTTCCCGGTCCAGGGGTTTCCGTACCGGCCCGTGCTCGTTGGTTCCTTACGAAGTGACACGACAGGTGAAGTGACACGTCCGGGCGATCGACGCCAGGGCGGCACGTCCACCGGGCGACACGCGTTGCCAGAGAAAGGAACAAGATGAAGGCCATGAAGGCTGCCGCCGTCCTTGCCGGTTCCCTCGCCATCGCGGGTTCCGCCGCCGTGCCCGCGTTCGCCGGCGCCCAGGCGCCCTCCGGCCCGAACGGCGGCCTCGACGACCTCGCGAGCAAGGGCCTGGAGGCCGCCACCCCGGTGGGCACGAACATGCTCAACCCCAAGAACAGCGACTCCGTGGCCAACACGGTCAAGGGCGTCGTCAGGGGCCTGAGCTCCGAAGGCCCCGGCAAGCTCATCGGCGGCCTCCCCGCCGGCAAGTAGCCGCGCCTCGCGCAGCCCCCCCGGGAACACAGAGGGCCGGCTCCCTTCGACGGGCCGGCCCTCCGGCGTGCGCACGGGCGGTCAAGGCGTCCCGTACGGCCACCAGTTCGACCCGGAGCCGTCCTGAGCCCCACCGGTGTGACCCCATCGTGTGATGGCTGCCCGCGGCTCCGCCACCCGGGTGACAACGGAGCCGGTCGCGCCGCCGGGCGTCTATACGGTCTCCCCCATGACCACGACCACGACTTCCGGCGGCCCCCGCGACGCCGCGCACCGCCCGCCGCCGACGCCCGGCCCCGGCCGATGAGCGCCACGGAACTGCCGCTCCGGCTGCCGGCGCAGTCCGCGGGCGGGCGCGGCCCGGCCCCGGCGCCGCCCGCCGAGGGGCCCGGCCGGTGGTTCGGCGTGCTGCTCGTGGTCACCGGGGCGGCGGGGCTGCTCGCGGCGTGGGCCATCACGCTCGACAAGTTCAAGCTGCTCGAAGACCCGGACTTCCGGCCGGGGTGCAGCCTCAACCCGGTCGTGGCCTGCGGCAGCATCATGCGGAGCGAGCAGGCGGCGGTCTTCGGGTTCCCCAACCCGCTCCTCGGCCTCGTCGCCTACGCCGTCGTGGCCGGCGTGGGCGCGAGCGTGCTGGCGGGCGCCCGCTTCCCCCGCTGGTACTGGCTGGCGCTCAACGCGGGCATGCTCTTCGGCGTCGCCTTCTGCACCTGGCTCCAGTTCCAGTCGCTCTACCGCGTCAACGCGCTCTGCCTGTGGTGCTGCCTGGCCTGGGCCGCGACCATCCTCATGTTCTGGTCCGTGACGGCGCACAACGTCCGGCGCGGATTCCTCCCCGCGCCCCGGGGGCTGCGTACCGTCGTCGCGGAATGCGCCTGGGTCCCGCCCGCCCTGCACATGAGCGTCATCGGCATGCTCGTCCTCACGCGCTGGTGGGACTTCTGGACGAGCGGAACGGCGGGGTGAGCCGGCCGTGGGGCACGCACGGTGAGCCGGAACGGCTCGTCGACCGGGTGACGCGCCGTCACCTCCTCGGCGTCGCGGCCTCGGCCCTGCTCGCCGCCGCCGAGATCATGCGGACGCCCTGGGTCACGCGCGAACAGAGTCCGGCCCCGGCGCAGGCCCCGGCCGAGGTGCCGGACGGCCCGCCCGCCGGCTTCGACGAGATGTACCGGGGCCGCCGCATCCAGGGGGAGCCGGTGGCCGTGCGCGAGGGACGTACGCCGGAGAGCTGGCGGATCACCGTGGACGGCCGTCCGCTGGGCCTCATGCGCCGCGCCGACGGCAGCTTCCTCAGCATGGTCGACCACTACCAGTCGTACGACACCCCGCTGGCCGCCGCACGAGGCGCCGTGGACGAGATCGGCCCCCTGCAAACCCTGAGCGGCCGGCACCACTGAGTCCGGCGGCCCACCCCGGAACGCGGAACGGACGGACATGGCCCCCACGCGCAAGAACCAGAGCAGGCTGACCAAGGCCGAGCGGCGCAGGTTCGTCGACGCGGTGCTGAAGCTGAAGCGCCGGGGTGAGTACGACGCCTTCGTGCGCACGCACCTCGACTTCTACGTCTCGGACGGCGAGAGCCGCCTGCGGGTCGCGCACATGGCCCCCTCGTTCTTCCCGTGGCACCGCCGCTTCCTGCTGGACTTCGAGCGGGCGCTCCAGCGGATCGACGCGGGCGTGACCGTCCCGTACTGGGACTGGACGAAGGACCGGACCCCGGCGGCGTCCCTGTGGGGCGACGACCTGATGGGCGGCACGGGACGGGGGCCGGACCGCCGGGTCACGACGGGGCCGTTCGCCCGGGGGAGCGGCCACTGGGTCATCAAGGTGGGCGTCACCGACGGGGACTTCCTCACTCGCGACCTGGGGCGTCCGCGCGCCCCCATCGCCCTGCCGACCGCGCGGGAGGTGGCCGACGCGATGGCGGACCCGCGCTACGACGTCCCGCCCTACGACTCCACGGCACGCGCGGGTTTCCGCAACCGGCTGGAGGGCTGGACGTCGGCGCGGGGCGACGCGCGGTGGCGCAACCACAACCGGGTCCACCGCTGGGTCGGCGGGCACATGCTCGGCGGGGCCTCCGTCAACGACCCGGTCTTCTGGCTGAACCACGCCTTCGTCGACCTGCTGTGGGACCGCTGGCGCCGCCGCCATCCCCGCTCGGCCCCCTACCTGCCCGCGGAGCCGCCGGGCGCCGGCTCGTCCCAGTACCGCCGCGTCGTCGCGCGCCACGAGCGGATGCCGCCGTGGGACGTGCGCCCGGACGACCTCCTCGACCACCGCGCGCACTACCGGTACGGGGGGTAGCCCCCGGCGGGCCGTTCACCGGGGGCCGGTGGACCGCTCACCGAGGGCCGGCGGGCCGGCGGGCCGCTCGGGGCGGCCCGGGGGCACTCAGCGGCCGTAGCCGCCGTGGCCGTGCTCGTGCTTGCTGACGTTCGTGCACTCGTTGCCGAAGGCGGGGTTCAGCAGGCCGACGACGTTGACGGTGTTGCCGCAGAGGTTGATCGGGGCGTGGACCGGAACCTGCACGACGTTGCCCGAGATGGCGCCGGGGGAACCGACGGCAGCGCCCTTCGCGTCCGCGTCCGCCATGGCCATGCCCGCGCCACCGAGTACGACGGCACTGGTACCGAGGGTGGCGGCGGTGACCTTCGCGATGCGAGACATCACGTTCTCCTTTGACTTGGTGAGCGCGGCTGCCTACGCGCAGCCGCACCCTCGTTAACGCCCCGCGTCAACGTGAAGTCACGGCAAGGAGTGCCGCGACCGCCATGAACAAGGACATTTCGCAGATGAGATGGCACGCAGAGTGGTCGCGTGGAGGAGAGGGACGTCGCGTGGTGGTTCGGCGCCGCTCGCCCCGCGCGGTGTCACATGCGCCCGCCGACGACGCACGAGCTGCCGTACCGCCAGTCGCAGGCGGGCGAACTCCCGACGGAGGCGTCCCGCACAGAGGTGTCGTGGACGGAGGCATCCCGTACGGAGGCGTCCCTTGCGGACTTGCTGCTCTCGGAGGTGGTGGTCACCGCCGGGGAGGGCCCCGTCGGCGTGGCCGCCGCGGACACGATCCCCAGCGGGGGGACCAGGGCCAGCGCGAAGATCAGGAGCGGCCTGGTGAGGTGAGCCGACACGTCCGGTCTCCTCGTGATCGACGTAACCCGAGACAGAGTGATGGTGCACACATCTCACCCAAGATCGCATGCCGATCACTTTCGGTGAGCGGCGGTGGGGTGACGTGCGGCGACACTGCCGCGCCCTGGGCGGCGGAGACGCCACGGGCGGCTACTTTATGTCACCGTTCCGCTTCCCTCGGCGACAGGAGTCCCCGTGAAGATCGATTGCGTCGGCGGAGGCCCCGCATCCCTGTATCTGGCCATCCTGGCGAAGCTCAAGGACCCGGCCCACGAGGTCACCGTCCATGAGCGGCACGCCGAGGGCGCAAGCCACGGCTGGGGCGTGACCTTCTGGCCGGACCTCCTGGAGGAGCTGCGGGCGCACGACCCCGAGTCGGCCGCGGTCATCGCCGAGCGGTGCGTGAGCTGGCGCGGCGGCTTCGCCCACGTCGGCGACAGGACCACCGCGCACGACGGCGATCTGGGCCATGCCATCGGACGCCACGAGATGCGGACGATCCTCGCGGACCGGGCCCGCTCCCTCGGCGTGCGCCTGGCGTTCGGCACCGAGATCGGCGGTCGCGGCGACCTGCCGGACGCGGACCTGGTCGTCGCGGGCGACGGCGCGCACAGCAGGCTCCGCACGGCGCACGCGGAGCACTTCGGCACCCGGGTGACCACCGGCGCCAACCGCTTCATCTGGCTCGGCACGACCCGCGTCTTCACGGCCTTCACCTTCGCGTTCGTGGAGACCGAACACGGCTGGATCTGGTGTTACGCGTACGGGTACAGCGGCGGGCACAGCACCTGCGTGGTGGAGTGCTCGGCGGCCACCTGGACCGGCCTGGGCTTCGACCGGATCGCCCACACCGACGCCCTGCGGCTGCTGGAGAAGCTGTTCGCCGAGCCACTGGACGGCCACGGGCTGCTCGGCCGCGACGACATCGAGGGCCACGCGCAGTGGCAGGCGTTCCCGACGGTCACCAACGCCACCTGGTCCCACGGCAACCTGACGCTGATCGGCGACGCCGCCCACACCACGCACTACTCCATCGGCGCGGGCACCACGCTGGCGCTCCGCGACGCCGCGTGCCTGGCGGGGGAGCTGAGGGGCGTGGGCCCGAGGGAGCTGCCCGACGCCCTCGCGCGCTACGAGCGCCGCCGCAAGCACGCCCTGCTCGCGGTGCAGAGCGCGGCCCGGCACAGCGCCCAGTGGTACGAGAACCTGCCCCGCTACATCGGCATGCCCCCGGAGCGGATGTTCGCGCTCCTCGGCCAGCGCCACTCGCCGCTGCTGCCCTATGTGCCGCCGCAGATCTACTACCACCTGGACCAGACGGTCGGCCGACTCAACTCCCTCCGCTGGCTGAAGCAGCGGCTGGGGCCCCGCGTGGCCAGGGCGCTGCAGGGCCGGCGGCCGGAGTCCTGACGGGCGGAGTCCCGACGGCCGGTGGCCCATGGATGCAAACCCCAAGTGTTCACCCGTTCGGACCCTCGGGGCCGAAACCGCTGTGACCGGCTCGATCGCCTCGGTTGCCGGGGCGGAGAACGCGGGCGAGCCGTTCCCCGCACGCTCCGTGACTCCCCGCCTTGCGGGGCGGGCCGGGGCGGCGCGCGATGGACCTTAAGAGGCGTGCGTCGTTCCGTGGCGGATCGGATTTCGCCCGTCGCATGCTCAAAGGGAGTGATCACCCATGACGCAGGGCGAGGCCTTCACCAACCCTGACGCGCTCAAGGGCCTGACAGCCTATGACCGGACCGGCGAGAAGATAGGCAGCATCGAACGGGTCTACCTCGACGACCGCAGCGGCCGCCCCGAGTGGGTGACCGTCAAGACGGGCCTCTTCGGTATGAAGGAGAGCTTCGTGCCGCTGTCCGGGGCGCGCCTCCAGCAGGACGCCCTGCACGTCTCGTGCACCAAGGAGGCCGTGAAGGAGGCGCCGCGAGTCGACGCCGACCAGCACCTGGAGCCCGGTCAGGAGCACGAGCTGTACGCGCACTACGGCCTGTCCCGCCCCGGCATGGGCACCACTGGCACCGGTACGGGCACGGGCATGGGCGCCGCCGGTACGGCCGCCGGTACGGGCACCGGCATGGCCGCGGGCGAGCGCCCGATGGCCGGAGCCGCCGGTGGCCGCGAGTACGCCATGCGCGGCAAGGAGCGCGACGACAGGGCGCAGGACATGATCCGCTCCGAGGAGCGGCTGCGGGTCGGCACCGAGGAGGAAGAGGTCGGCCACGCCCACCTCCGCAAGACGGTGGTGAACGAGGACGTCACGACGTCCGTGCCGGTCACGCACGAGGAGGTCCGCGTCGTCCGCGAGCCGATCCGCGAGGGCGACCGCTCGCGCGCCAACATCGGCGAGGCGGAGACGGAGGTGACCCTCCACGCCGAGCACGCGGTGGTGAGCAAGGAGTCCGTGCCGGTGGAGCGCGTCCACCTGGAGACCGAGCGGGTCACGGAGACCGAGGAGGTCACCGGCACCGTCCGCAAGGAGCAGATCGAGTTCGACGACGGCACGAAGGACAGCCGCCGCCGCGGCATGAAGGGCGACCGCCGGGGCACGAAGGGCACCGACGCCTGGCGCGAGGGCAAGCAGGGCCCGAACCACTGACCCGCGCCCAGGGCCACCGGCCCCCCGGCAGAGGCCCTCACCCACCGGGTGAGGGCCTTCGCCATGTCCGACCGGGGCCGGGCCGCGCCGCCGCCTGCCCCTGCTGCCTCGCCGCGCCACGCGTCGTGTCCGATGAGCGGCCGATGACCACGCCCCATCGGGCTCAGACGATCGACTTGATGGTCCTGTCCGCGTACCGCAGCGTCTCGTCGATGGTCCTGCCCATCTCACGCACGGCGTCGGGCCGTGCCGTCAGGAGGGCGCTGACGTTGATGCTGCTCACAGCGAGGAGGCAACCGGCCACGGTCAGGAACTCCCGGTACCGCTCCTGCCCCTCATGCCCGAGCGATGCCCAGTGCCGGGGCTCCGGCGGCAGATTCACCCTCCACTTCTCGAGGGCGTGGGTGCCGTGGACGCTGACGTACTCCATGATCTCCGTGGCGCGATGCAGTACGTCGATCATCGCGTCGAAGCCCCGCTGCGACTGGTCCAGAGCCGCCTCCGCGGCTTCGACCTCGGTTCGGAGACGCTCCTCCTCCTTCTTGTTCCGACGCTGCCTCACGACGTAGAAACCTGCGGCGGCCAGCGCTGCCACCGGGGCGGCGACCATGCCGGTGAGCAGGAGGGTCCCACCGGCCATCCCCGCACCGCCGGCGGCCAAAGTGCCCCCTCCCAGGAGGGCCAGAGTCGCGTTGGTCGCGGCCACCCCGGACAGCGTGGAGATGGCTGCTCCCGTGGAGGCGGTCCCGAACAGCGCGGCGGCCGTGAACGCGCCGTAGGCCGCGGCGCCGCCGACCGCCGCACCCGCCGCGCCTCCGGCGGCGGCACCGCGGATCGCGTTGGCGATCCCGACGGCCATGGCCTCGACACGTATCGCGGTAGGGATCTCGCCCGCGGTCTCGATCTCCTCCTCGCCCGGCATCTCCGGCTCGGGCGCCTCGCCGATGCTCTCGGCCAGCTCCACGAATCGCAGGAAGAACTCGTCGCGGGCGGCATCATGGACACGGTTGAAGGCTTCCCCGTCCTCCTGGGTGATCCTCGACCGCTCGGCCGCCTTCTCGGTGATCTCGGCGTGACGCCTCTTCGTCTCCGCGACCTGGTCCCGCAACTTCACCGGCCGCCGGCCCCGCTGACGGGCGAGGGAACCGGTCCGGTCCTCCGCCTCCTGCGTGAGTTGCGCGGGTGTCAGCCGGAGCGCGAGGGCGATGGCGGCCAGACGGTGCTCCCCGGGGCTCACGAGCCCACGCTCGATCCGGGAGATCGAGACCGCGCCGCCCTTCCCGTAAGCGGCCCGCTCGGCCAACTCCTCCTGGGACATGGAGGGAGTCCGCGCCAGCCGGTGCTCGCGGATCACGAGCCCCATCGCCTCTGCGCTGAAGTCACTCACCGGTTCCGGTCCTCTTGGCCAGCGGACTGTGGCGACGCCAGGAGGACCGAGCCTCACGTGCCAGCACACCGCCGGAGCGGAGAGCCTGGACGCCGTCCTCCGCGAACTGCTTGGCCGCCTTGACGACCACCGGGTCACGACGGACTTTGTCGGCCGTCTGGATGTTCTGGGCGGCGGTGAGGGTGAGGTGGGCGAGGTTGAGACGAGACATGGCGGCAGGCCTTTCGTCGCTGGTGACGCCTGGGCCCGTGCAACATAGCCTCGCTTAGTGTTCGGCGTCCGCACTATGGCGATACTGCCCGCGGTCAGCCGGGTTGCCCGACAGGATCGGATGCCGGCCATGCGCAGTGACCGTGGGTGCCCGCGTCCCCGGAGCGCTCTCCGGGGAGAGCCCACTTCAGCGCGCCGGCGCCGTGGCGCTCATCGAGGGCGGCTTCGATCCGGTCGATGCCGTCGAGGGACCTGACGGCGTGGAAGCCGACGTCCCGGACAGCGACGTGGCCGTCACGCCGTCCACCGGATCGGTCAGTCGTCCTCGTCGCAGCAGGTGCCGTCCTCGTCGACGTCGCAACCGTTGCTCGCGGCCCTGGCCCCGCTCTCCCAGCGGGAGGGGCCCGGGGCACCGCTGTGCCGGCATCAGAGGTGGAGCATCGTCATCATCTCGGGGCTGCGGGTGCCGGTGGAGACGGCCGGCACGGTTTCCCCGGGGCGGATCCATCCGGCACGCTCGGCCGCTGCGACGGCAGCCCTCTCCGCGGCGTCGGCCTCCGCGTTCAGGCGCTCGTCGGTGCCGACGTGTTTCGCGCCGGCGGCCGGCGAGGCCTTGAGCACTGCCTGGCAGGCGGCCACTGCGGTCCCCGCGGCGTCGTCGACGAGCTGCGCCGTCTGAGAGGCCCGCGCGGCCGAAGCCGCAGCGTTCCGTGCGCAGCGGGAATCCGCGGCCGTGTCGGGCGCGCTCTCCGAGAGGACGGCAAGCGCCTGCGCCGCGACACGCGCCGCGTGAGCGGATCTCCAGACGGCGTCGGCGTGCTCCCCGGACCCGCGCCGCTCGACGTAGCGGCTGAGCGCCGCCGCGCTCCCGGCCCGGGCCGCGTGGCCCGGCCGCAGGGCAGCCGCGGCTGCCTCCCCCTCACCGTGCTCGTGCTCGTTCACCGGCACCTCCATGCCCGCGCGGAGCGACGGAGCGTGCCACCCCGCCCTCGTCCGACGACGTCCACACCGGTGGACCGCGGATGTGCCGGGCAGGGTGGCACGGTGCCGTGCAACTGACCAGAGCCGGTGTGCACGCCGCAGCGCGATCGTCGCCGCTCACGGGCGTGCTCCCGGCTGGAACAGCCCGAACACGTCGTCCAACGACCACACCTGCCAGCCCACCGCGAAGAGAACGACGACGGAGATGAGAGCCATCATCAGGTTCTGGCCCTGCTCGGCCCAGTCGTGGATCATCAGCACGAAGTAGACCAGGTTGAGCATCAGGCCGCCGACGAGCGCGATCGGTGTGAGCGCGCCGAGGACGAGACCCAGGCCGAGCGCCAGCTCCGCGTAGGCCACGATGTAGGCCATCAGCCGTGGCCGGGGTCTCACCGCCAGGTCGAAGCCGGAGCGGACGAACTGCCAGCGGTGCTTCTCGGCGATGCCCACCGCCCAGCCGATGCCGCCTCCGGTGAACCACGTCTTCTTGTCCTTGTGGCGCCAGCTCTCCAGCCACCACAGGCCGAGGCCGATCCTCAGCACGGCGATCCACTCGGCGCCGCTGAGCCACATCGTCCGCATCGGTCGTCCTCCTCGGCCGCACCTGACGGTACGTCAGTTCAGCGGGTTCCGCCCGATCGCGCAAGGGGTCCGGTTTCCGGCGGGCCGTTGCCGTCATCGGTGTGAGCCCATAACCTGAATCTGATGGATCGTCAGATACGGACAGGGGCAATCGGCAGGTAGTAGGGGGCATGGCAGTGGAGAACAACGAGGTCGGAGCCACAGAGCTCCCCCGCGTCATCAGCGTGGACGACCACGTGATCGAACCCGCGCACCTCTTCGAGAAGTGGCTCCCGAGCAAGTACCGCGACCGGGGCCCGAAGCCCTTCACCGCAGGTATCGGCGAGCTCGAGTACATCGGCGGCAAGTACAGGTTCACGACGGACCCGGAAGGGCAGGTCACCGACTGGTGGGAGTACGAGGGGGAGATCTTCCCGTACAAGCGGATCATCGCCGCTGTGGGCTTCTCGCGGGACGAGATGACGCTCGACGGCATCACGCGTGAGCAGATGCGCCGCGGCTGCTGGGACCCGAAGGCCCGGCTGGCGGACATGGACGTCAACCATGTCGAGGCCTCCCTCTGCTTCCCGACGTTCCCGCGCTTCTGCGGGCAGACCTTCTCCGAGGCCAAGGACAAGGAGGTGGGGCTCGCCTGCGTCCGGGCGTACAACGACTGGATGGTGGAGGAGTGGTGCGGTGACAGCCGCGGCAGGCTGATCCCGCTGTGTCTCATCCCGCTCTGGGACGTGGACCTCGCCGTCGCCGAGATCAAGCGCAACGCCGCCCGCGGGGTGCGAGCGGTGACCTTCAGCGAGATCCCGACGCACCTCGGGCTGCCGTCGATCCACTCCGGTCACTGGGACCCGTTCTTCGCGGCGTGCGAGGAGACCGGGACGGTGGTGAACATGCACATCGGTTCGTCGTCGCAGATGCCGGCGGCGTCACCCGACGCGCCCCCGGCCGTTCAGGCGTCCCTGAGCTTCAACAACGCCATGGCATCGATGATGGACTTCCTCTTCTCCGGCGTCCTGGTGAAGTTCCCGCGCCTCACACTCGCGTACAGCGAGGGGCAGATGGGATGGATCCCGTACGCCCTGGAGCGCGCCGACGACGTCTGGGAGGAGCACCGGGCCTGGGGCGGGGTCAAGGACCTCATCCCGGAGCCTCCGTCGTCCTACTACTACCGGCAGATCTACTGCTGCTTCTTCCGGGACAAGCACGGTATCGCCTCGATCGAGACGGTGGGCGTCGACAACGCCACCTTCGAGACCGACTATCCGCACGTCGACTCGACGTGGCCGCACACGAAGGCGGTGGCCGAGGATCACGTCGGCCACCTCCCCAAGGACGTGGCGTACAAGCTGCTCCGTGGGAACGCGATCCGGATGCTGGATCTGCCGTTCGACCGGGGCCTGTAGGGGCGGCCACGGGTGGTGAGCCGGTGGGACCCGGCCCCGCCACCGGGCAGAAAGGGGTCGGACGGCGGGGCTGAGCCCGAACCGGGTCAGCGCAGCGTCTCGGCGTCGATACGGGAGAAGACCAGCTCGGTCTCACCGACGATGGGGCCGCGCCAACGGACCGGAGGCTCCGGCCGGCGCAGGGCGCGGGGGTAGTTCTCCGGCCGGTAGTCGGTCGGCAGCCGGTAGGTGTGAAAGCCGTGCCGAGCCATGGTGTCCAGCAACTCGTCGATGGAGTCGCCGAGCTGGGCCATGCGGTCCGGAGTGACCTCCACGGCGATCTCCGCGTCCGGGCGGAGCTCCGCGAGGGCGGGGGCCAGCCCCCTGATGACGCCGCCCTCGGCGCCCTCCACGTCGATCTTGATCACGCGGGCCCTGCCGAGTTCGCCCTCGTCCAGGACCTCGGGCAAGGGGAGCGCCGCCATCTCGAAGCTGGACTCGGCCGGACCGTCGTACGGGACGATCGAGTTCGCGCCCATGTTGTTCGAGCTGGCGAGGACGAAGGTCAGCGTCTTGTGGCTGTCGGAGACCGCCGCGTTGACGGCACGCACGTTGCCGCAGTCGTTGAGACGGATGTGCCGCAGCACGCGCTCGTGGAAGGCGGGGGACGCCTCGATGGCCACGACCTGTCCCGCGCCGCCGACGAGTCGTGATCCCAGGACCGCGAAATATCCGATGTTCGCGCCGACGTCGATGAACGTGTCTCCGGTGCTCAGCCGGCTCCGCAGCCACCGCGTCATGTGGGGCTCCCACACCCCGTAGAGGCTGATGAACCGCTGGATGAGGTCTCGGGAGTCACACGCGAAGCGCGCCCCGAAGCGGGCCTCGACCACGCGCTGCCGCGGGTGGTCACGGAGGTACGGGTTGAGGTAGCGGGCGGCGAGCAGGCCCTTGAGCAGCGAGCCGGGTGCGTTGCGCACGTAGCCGCGACCGAGCGTGGCGAGAAGCTCCGACGCGGGGCGGGGGGTGGCGGGAGGCATAGCTGTGACCGTACGAGTGCGCGGAAGCCGCGGCAAGATCGGGTGGGGTCCGGGGCGGCAGCGTGCAGATATAGGCGCAGGCCGGGAGGCTGAGCCGCTGGCGGACGGCCGGTCGGGGGAGCTGACGCTGCCGGCGGCCATCCGGGCGGGACGGTTGACGCTGGCGGCGGCCGGCTGGCCGGGGCAGTTGACGCTGCCGGGGGGGCGCCCGGGCGGGGAAGTGGGCGCTGCCGAGGGACACCCGACCGGGAGGGCTGACGCTGTCGGCGGGCACCGGGGCGGGACGGTTGACGCTGGCGGCGGCTGGCTGGCCGGGACGGTTGACGCTGCCGGGGGACACCCGACCGGGAGGGCTGAAGCTGCTGGCGGGCACCCGGGCGGGACACCCGACCGGGACGGCTGACGCTGCCGGCGGATGGCCGGGCGGGCGGGACAGTCGATGTCGCCGTGCCCGCGGCCTCCCGCGAGACGGCCTACGAGACGCAGGTCGATCAAGAGCCGACGGGGTAGCGCCACTGGAAGTGGCCGAGTGCTCGCGCCCTGGCCTCGACCACGGCCATGCGCGCGTCGCGCTCCGCCGTGTCGACATGCGCTGCCTGGCCGGTCACCTGGCCCTCCCACTTGCGGTAGAACAGGCCGACCTCCGACGAGAACCAGCCGCGTGACGTGGAGTTCAGGGCGAGCAGAAGGCCCGTGTCCTCGGAGGCCGGCAGGGCCATCCAACCGCCCAGGGCCACGAGCAGGTCGCGACGCACGAAGAGGGTCGCCGGGTGCACCTGTGCGCGGTAGTCGTGAGACGCCCAGTGGTCGAGCACTTCCTGGCGCTCGACCGGCCCGGGCTCCGGGTCGCCGGGGAAGCCGACGGTGGAACCGTCGGGGAGGAGATCGAGCGCGCGCGACGTCGCCCAACCGATGGTCCGATCTGCTTCGAGGGCTGCGAGGTCGCGGGCCAGCGCGCCCGGCGCCAGTTGGTCATCGGCGTCCAGGACCTTGACGTACTCGCCGTCCGCGTGGGCCAGGGCGATGGTGCGGGCAAGCCCGGGGCCTCCGTGACGCCCCTGCCGGAACGTGATCCGGCCGTCGTCGGGGACATGGGGCGCGACCTGATCCGTCTTCCCGTCCTCCTGGATCAGCCAGTGCCACTCCCAGCCGGCAGGCAGCTCCTGCTCGCGGATGGACTTGTACGCGTCAGCCAGGAAGTGCGCCGACGGTGCATGGACGGCCGTGACGATGACGATGCGCCGGCTCACGGCTCACCACCTTTCCGAGGGAGTCGTGAACAGCGTTTCCGTGCGGCAGACCCGCCCCCTCCGCCCTCCTGAACCGCCGGAGGCCGGGCCGTCACACGCTCTTCCGACGCGGAGGCCCCGGTCCTTCGTGCTCACCGTCTCACCGTCCCGTCGCTCAAGCACGCTTCAGCGTACGACTCCTCAAGCGGGCTCAAGGCTGCGCCTCTTGAAGAGTGATGGCGCGCGGACACGGCGGCCCACCCCTGGCCGTACGCGCTGCGATTTCCGTGAGCTCGCCGGCCGCTGCGCCGGATGAGCTGCTCGGATCGGGCCGGCAGTCGGCGTCCAAAGCTGAATTCTCCGCGGTTTCAAGCCAACATCTAGGCCCGGCCCGATAAAAAATCTAGCCGGGCTTGAGGTGCGCGTTATGCGAGGCCTGTGACACGAAGCGTGGCCCAACCACTCAGTGGGCTCGCGGGTGGTTAGCGGGTGATGTCAAAATGTGGACCACCTGGCCGCCGTTTTACCACGCATCGGGAACTGGGCGCCTTGCGGACGGGCGCCCCCACACCGGCCGCTGAGCGACGAGGGTACGGAAGTGCCCGACCGCTGGCGACGGGGGATGCACCAGCGATCGGGCTAAGGCCAACGGTAACAAGGCTGTTGAGGTAAGGGGAGGCAACTGCTCCGTCAAAGTGGGGCGTTGTGACCGGGATCACGCGGCCTGGTCTGCAGGGGAGAGATTCGCTACTCGTCGCACGGCGGCGCGTAGGAGAGGCGAGGCAGATACTCCTGCCATTTCTCCCGGGTGAGAACACCGAGAGTGGCCGAGCAGATCCGGCGAATCGCCTCGTCGGTGTCCAGGTTCCAAAGCCGGACGGTATCCGTGCCACTCGAAACTCCGATCATCTCGCCCCGGGGGCTGAACGACAGGAAGCTGCCCGTCTTGGCGTTGGGGCTCATGGACTGGCCGATGGGGGAGGCGTCAGAGGGGCGGGCGACATCCCAGAGCCGGACCGTGTTGTCGTCGCCGCCACTCGCCAGAGTGTGACCGTCCCTGCTGAACGTCAGCGACACCACCGCGTCCGTGTGGCCTGTGAGTGCGGAGCCCGCCTGGGCCGCCTTGAGCGGATCGGCGACGTTCCAGAGGCGGACCGTGCCGTCGTCGCTGCCGCTGGCCAGCGTACGGCCGTCCGGGCTGTAGTCGAGCTCGTTGATGGGGCCCAGGTGCCCCCGGAGGGGCTTGCCGATTCGTGAGACATGGCGGGGGTCGGCGACGCCCCAGAGGCGGATCGTGCCGTCCGCGCTGGCGCTGGCCAGGGTCCGTCCGTCTCTCCCGAAGGCGAGGGAATTGACGTAGCCCTTGTGGCCCGTGAGCGGCGCGCCCAGCTTGCGGAGACGTGACGGGTCGCCGGCGTCCCACAACTGGATGGTGCGGTCCGTGTCGGCGGTCGCCAGTGTGCGCCCGTCCGGGCTGAAGGCGAGCGCGGCCGCGAACCGCGTCCGCAGGGCCACGGGCGGCCCCTCGGGCTCGGGCCGCGTGGGATCGGAGACGTCCCAGAGCTGCACTGCGCGGTTTCCCGTCAGTACCGCCAGGGTGTGGCCGTCGGGGGAGAACACCGGCGCACGGACCTCGCCGTCCCGGGGCGTGAACGGTTTGCCCAACGCCACGGGGCGATTGGGGCGCTCCACGTTCCACAGCCGGAGCCGTTCGTCGCGCGCGGCGGTGGCGAGCACCTTCCCGTCAGGGCGGAACGCCCCGATCCTGCCCACCACGTCCGACGTCGGTATCGACCACAGGCGGACCTTGTTGTCGCCGCTCCCCGTGGCGAGGGTTCGCCCGTCGGGGCTGAAGCCCAGGGCGTAGATCTCCCCGCTGCTGCCCGCGAGAGGCTCGCCGACCTGCGACGGATGTGCCGGGTCACGGACGTTCCACAGGCTCGCCGTGCTGTCCGCGCTGGCGGCGGCGAGCATGGTCCCGGCGGGGTTGAAGGACACGGACCACACCGCGCCGGTGTGGCCGGTCAGCGGCGCGCCGAGGGGTTTCGCACGGCGGGGGTCGCGCACGTTCCAGAGACGGACGGAGTTGTCTCTGCTGCCGCTTGCGAGAGTGCGTCCGTCAGGGCTGAAGGCCACGGAGTGCACGGTTCCCGTATGGCCGGTCATCACCTTGTCGACCGGCTTCGGATGATGTGGATCGGTCACGTTCCACAGGCGGATCGTGCCGTTGTCGCCACCGGCCGCCAGTGTTCCGCCGTCGGGGCTGAAGGCCACGGAGCGCACAGCGGCGGTGTGGCCGGTCAGCCTGCGGAGCGGCTTCGGCCGGCTCGGGTCGCGGACGTTCCACAGACGTACGGTGTGGTCGTCCCCGGCCGAGGCCAGCGTGCGCCCGTCGGGAGTGAAGGCGACCAGATAGATCGCGCCCTTGTGACCGGTCAGGGGAGAACCCAGCGGACGCGGGTGGCCGGGATCGCGCACATCCCACAGCCGGACCGTGCCGTCGTCCGAAGCGGTCGCGAGGGTGTCGCCGTCCGGACTGAAGACCGCACTGCTCACCCAGCTCTTGTGGCCGGTGAGGGGCTTGCCCAAGGGCTTGGGACGGGACCGGTCCGACACGTCCCACAGCCGTACGGTCCTGTCGTAGCTGGCGGTGGCCAGGAACCGTCCGTTCGGGCTGAACGTAGTGAGGTAGACGGCCCCCTTGTGGCCGAGGAGCTGCGTGGCCAACGGCGCGTTCACGATCGAGAGCAGCCGGTTCTGCGTGTCCTCGTCATCGGGCCGCAGATCATGTGCCACCAGGTCGAGCTGAGCCGACAGCGACGGATCCGTGTCCTGGACCCGATCGGCCTCGGCGACCACTTGCTCGAACACCGCGTCGTCTCGTTGCCGCCACGCGACGACCGCGGAGACGACGGCCACCATGGCGAGGACGACCAGGACCGCCACCGCGCCCCGGATGATCAGGACCGTGCGCCTACGGAGTCGGGCCGAGGCGGCCAGGAACTCCACCGCGCCTTTGGTCAGGAACGTGCCCCCGGCGGTCTTCCTCCAGGCACGGGCTTGCTCGAGACGGGAGCCCCGGTAGAGCAGCGACGTATCGCGGCCGGAGTCCTCCCAGGCCCTGCCGTCCTCCTCCAGGCGCTGGCGCAGCAGGTTGTCGTTCCTGTCCTCGTCGATCCAGTCACGCAGACGAGGCCAGGCGTGGAGCAGCGCCTCGTGTGTGATCTCCACGGTCTCGGCGTCGAGGGTCACCAACCGAGCGCGTACCAGTGCTTCGAGCGATTCCTCGGTCTTGCCGGGGTCCGTCGATTCCTCGGCCAGTTGCCGCCGCGCGCCGCGTCTGCGAGTGGCCTGCGTGTCCTCGCCGAGCCGGACCAGCCTGAGCAGGAGCAGGCGAGCGGCGGTGCGCGCGGCCGGGTCGAGGTCGGACCAGGCACGCTCGGCGCTGGCCGCGACCGCCCCCTGTATCCCTCCCGCCGCGCGGTAGCCGGCCAGCGTCAGCCTGCCCGTCTTCCGCCGCTGCCACGTGGCGAGCAGGGCATGGGAGAGGAGCGGAAGCACTCCCGCGTCGTGCGTCCCGCGGGGCCCGTCGGTGCTCACTTCCCGGATGATCAGTTCCGCGAGCCCTGGTTCCAGTTCGAGACCCACGGCTTTGGCCGGTCCGGTCACGGCTTCGCGCAACTCCGACGTGGTCAGTGGCCCGAGCACCATGTGCCGGTGCTGCAGGGCGTCGGCCAGTTCGGGATATCTGAGGCACTGCTCATAGAAGTCGGCTCGTATGCCCAGGACCACGAGCGCGGGAGCCGGCTCACCGGTGGCGCTCGGCGCGCTCGCCGCCTGGAGGAGCTGGATGAAGGCACGCTTGCTCGCCTCGTCGGAGGAGAGGGTGAACGTCTCCTCGAACTGATCGATGATGAGGACGGGGCGAGCGGTCGAGGACGTCTGGCGTCGGGCCCAGGCCGTGACGGCTTCTTTCACCGCCTCGGCGAAAAGCGGAGTACCAGCTTCCCGCACCGTTGCTGCGGCTGCGGCTGCCGCTGCCGTTTCTGTTGCCGCTCCCGTCTCCTCGGTGGCGGAAACGGCATGAGCGAGCTCAGGTATCCGGCGGGTCAGCTCGGCGAGAGGGTCGGCTCCCGGTACGAGCTGCAGCACCGGGCCGGGTCGGCCGCCCTCGTCGCTCAGCACGCCGTTCTGCAGTGCGGGCACCAGGCCGGCGTTCAGAAGGGAGGACTTTCCCGCCCCTGAAGCGCCGACGAGCATGACCAGGCCGCCCGTCTTCTCCGCGGCACGCAGCTGGGCGACAAGGGCGTCTGTACTCCGCTTGCGGCCGAAGAACCACCGGGCGTCCTGCTGTCGATACGAGGCCAGCCCTCGGTAGGGGCACACACTGTGGACGGCAGCCGGGGCGTCGCCCTGGAGCCGTTCCTGATCGTCCGCGAACGCGGGGGCGGAGCGGCCGTTGGCGGGGTCGGCCACCGCGCGCTCCCAGAGGAGCTGCCACTGGGCCATGTCGTACAGGCCGGCGGACACCGGGACGGGCCGCTCGCGACGTGCTTCCGGGATCAGCACATGGAGCACCGCCGAGAGAGCGGCGAACTGGGCGGGCACGTTCTTGGCCCGGCGCCAGTCGCTGATCCGCTGGGCCGATACCCGTACGATCCGCCCGCGCTCGTCGACCCGCGGGTGCCGGACGACGGCTTCGGCCACGCGCTGGAGGGGAGGATTGCCGGCTTCCTTGTACAGCAGCGCGAGACGCTCCGCGAAGGCTGTGCGTGCCCCTGAGTCGGGACTCAAGGCCTCCACCCCTTACTTCCCCCGCACATGGACATCCGGACCGGAAAACTCACTTTATACGCCTGACCTGCGGTTACGGGGGCCGAGCAACGACGGAACCTCCTCTTCCAGCGCCTCGACTGGCAGGATCAGGAATCGGTAGCGAGCCAACCGCGCAGCGTCAGGGCAGGTCACCAGCACGACGTGACTCGCCCAGGTGAATCGCGACGCTGCACGCCCTCGGCTGGTTTTCGCCGATCACCTCCGGACCGTTGTCGCGTGGACTGCGGATCCGCCTTTCCTCGATCCGCGCCGATACGCCGACATGACGCGGATCGATGCAGTGCGTCATTCGGTACCGGTCCCCACAGGGGAGGGACCGGTACCGGATCGACGCGGCCAGGACCGAGCCCGGCCGTCACGGGACCGCCTGGGGCCGACACCCTCACTCGCCGCACCGAGCCTTCCCGAGGCAGGGGCTCGGCGGGGGGCAGACAGCGGACCAGGCCCGGCTTCCATGTCTGGAAACCGGGCCTGATCGCTGGTGTTTCAGCTGCCGGGTCGGCGGAGATCTCGCAGGCGTCCGCCGCTGCCGGCCGGTGTTGTCACGCGGTCAGACACTCGGGCCGCCTGATCTCGGGCCGCCTGGTCTCAGGCCGCCTGATCTCGGGCCGCCTGGTCTCAGGCCGCCTCTCGGCCGGCTCAATGGCGTTCGTGGAGCCGCTTGACCTGCTTGACCCAGAAGCCGAACTTCTCATCCGCCGACGCGCTCATGGGGAGAAGCTGGAGTTCCTTGGCCAGCTGGTAGAAGCCGGAACCGGCGTCGTTGGCCCCCAGGTAGTTCACCAGGGCCGAGAGCATGAGAGGCGGGTCCGAGGGGGCGATCTCCTGGTCGCGCTCCACGATGAGCCCGAGCAGATGCCCCATCGCGGCCCGCTCGTCAGCACGCTCGAAGTCGAAGGGACGGCACCCTGTCCGCCTGGCCACAGTCACGTTGAGCTCGGTATACGAGGTGAGCCTGCCCAGCTTCGCTCGCTCGACGAGAAAGCCCCGACCGGCATGTACCAGTTCGTCCCATTCGCTGTCCGCGCGGCCGTATCCAGACATTCCCGCCCCCTGAGCTACGTCGATCTGTGAGACGGAACGTACAGCGCCGGCACAACGCCCACAATCGCTCAATGGGTTGATCACCGCAGGTCCGGGTCACGGGTCACGGCGGGGAACACCTCATCGCTGAGGAGGTCTACCGGAGGCACATCCGGCCCATGATCCAGACCGTTGCGGTGGTCATGGACGGCATCTTCGAGCGGGGGCCGGAGTGGTAGGCATGCGGATGGACACGCATGCGAAACAGGTGAGGCACCTACGGATATCCGTAGATGCCTCACCTGGTGTTTCAGCTGTCGGGGTGGCGGGATTTGAACCCACGACCTCTTGGTCCCGAATGGGGTTCGGGTGGCGATCTTGCCAGCGTGGATGGTGTTTGCGCTGGTCAGGGCGTCGGGATGTCGTGGTCTCGGAGGGGCTCGGGGGGGGGGGCGGGTTGGCTCCCAGATGGCTCTCAGGGGCGCAGCCACTACTCGTCCTCGTCGACCTGTGCTCGCAGCATGCTGCGTTCGAGGGTAGGCAGATGGCGGTAAGGGGGCTGGCCTCTGCGCCCTGTGAGGTCGATGGTGTCGTGTGCCGGCTGTCTGCTGGGGGCAGGTCAGCAGCCCGGCAGTGTGCCGCACCCGCCGATATGCGCGGGTGCCGCACACTGCTTGATCGTTCAGCTCGCCGTCGTTAATGCGGCCGGTCGGTCATCGCCTGCTCCCTGGGGGAGGAGGAGCCGCGGGCCGTGAGCGGTGAGCAGACCTCAGTGGTTGAGGTACCGAGTGGCCACGATCTGGATGATGACGCCGCCGCCGGCGAAGGCGGCCCCCTTGAGGAGCTGGATCACCAGCGTCCAGCGGAGGAAGCGGAGTCGGCGACGCGTCTTCTCCCAGAGGGGGCCGACGCGTCCCAGGCCGTCGGCGTCGCGGAGCCGCAGGCAGGCAGCCTTGATCTTCCTGGTCAGTCGGCCCAGGAGGGCCTTACTATTCAAGATGGAACTCCTAGTTGGTCATCGATCTAACGGGCGTTTCGGCAGGGGAGGTCTCGGTCGCGGTTTGCCGACCCTTCAGGCCGAGCCTTCCCTGCGCCGCCGGGGGTGCGCGGCAGTAGCCATTAAGGGGGCGGGAAGACCCCTCGCGCCTATTTCTGAACATGCGTGTTTCCTGTTTCTGGCTCGGGGGAGGATTAATCATTCAAGATGATGCTAGCGGAGTGCACCGAGAGTGATCGCGATTTCCGTCGAGTCCCTTCCTGCTGATTTCGCAGAACGGATCAGAACCTCCATTTCGGTCTTCATCCCTGCACGTGCAAGGATGTCGGCATATGTGCCGATATCCCCTTCGCTCAGCGCAGCTCCCAGACTCTGCAGATGAGCCACGCGATCGACGTCGATCATCGTCGCCAGATGCGTGGGTAGATCCGGGTTCATCTGTGCCGTCCTGTTGCGCCGGTCCCCCTTGTCGGCAGAGGCATCGCAGGAACTGTTGCGCCGGTCCCCCTTGTCGGCGGCGCTGGAATGCGCGTTGCGCCGGTCACCTTGGGCTACCTTCTCGTCGCAGATGCACTTGCCCGCGCATCGACGGCAGGCCGACTTCCGTGCGGCCTGGAGGAGCGGCTCGAGTGCCGCGAACTCATGGGCCAGGGCGGCGGCATTCCCGTCGCCTGCCACCCCCTTGACCGCCAGCCCGGACATCTCCTCGATAACTGCCGGGTGCGGAAGCCGCCGCCCGTTGAGCCAGTGGGAGAGGAGCGGCGGCGAGATGTGCAGCGCCTTCGCCTTCTGGGCCATCGTGTCGCCGGGGCGGACGTGGTGGATGAGGAGCTTGAGGGCGTTGGCGAACGCCTGAACCTCCTCCGTGGCTTCGGGTGCACAGGTGGTGCTAATCGATCCAAGTGACGGCATGCCAAACGAAACCTTCCGCTCGCTCGAATTTGCCTATGGGGAACCGGTGATCAACGGAAGCCTAGCCACTCCCCGGCTCGGTGGTGCACGGTTCCATGTTTTTCCCTGACTACTTTTTTGTGGGAGAGTTTGGCACCTTTAATGCCGACAAATAATGCCAAAACGGATCTTTACGGACACTTTCTCTTTCCTTGTTTGTGTAAAGATCGCTCATCGCTGGAATGAAGGTGTGGTGCCGTGCTACTAATGAATGTCCGCAGCCCGCAGCCCGCTGCCCACCAGTTCCACCCCGTGCCTCCCCGCCGGGAGGCCCCCGCGAATGGAGATGTCATGCCGTCCTGGCAGGATGCCGGCCTCGGAACAATGAAGCGAGTGGCTCTGTGGCTGGTCTCCGTAGTCGGCGAAGGCAACACCTTCACTAAGGAGGAGCTGCGGGCAGCCTTCCCTGGGGTGTCCCAAGTCGACCGCCGCATGCGAGATCTGCGGGACTTCGGTTGGCGCATCGATACCAACAGGGAAGACGCGGGATTGGACTCCCATGAGCAGCGCTTCGTGAAGCCCGGCGACCCCGTCTGGGAGCCCGGTCGCGCTACCCGCAAGTCAGGCACGATGGCGATCGGCGCAGCGCGTCGGCGCGAGGTGTTGGCTAGGGACGGGTACATGTGCCGCTCCTGCGGCATCACCCCCGGCGAGACCTACGCCGGCACTTATGAGGCAGCCCAGCTCGACATCGCCCGCCGGGATGTGGTGAAGGCGGACGGTACCAAGGCCACGGAACTGGTCACCGAGTGCAAGCGATGCCGCGTGGGAGGCAGGTTGCTCACAGCGGATCTGGAGAAGGTGCTCACGGCAGCCGCTGCGCTCGGCTCAGCCGAGCGCAGCGTACTGTCCGGTTGGGTGGCGGCCGACCGGCGGGAGTTCAGCCGCCTGGAGCAGATCTGGAGCGACTACCGCTCTCTGCCTGAGGAGTCACGGGCGCAGCTCCGGGCGGAGCTGGGACTCGGCTGAGCACACGCCGGCAGCACGGAACAACCCTCGTAAGAACGCGAACGAAAGCAGGAGCGAGTACATGGCCAAGGGCTACGGTCTGCCGCCGGGTGCCGAGGAGAACCGCGCCCTCGTCCAGTCCCGGTTGGAGGAGATCGCGGCCGGCGGCGGCCCCCGGGAGACCTTCACTGTCGAGTGGCGGGGTGGTCCGGAGCATCTGGAAGTCATCCAGATGCCGGTGGGCAACCTCTACTACAACCCGGCAACCCACCGCATCCGCGCACAGGCCGACCACGACCCGAAGCAGGCGGCAGCGCTCGCGGACGACCCCTGGACCAGCGACAGCCAGGCATACCTTGACCGCCTCCTGCAAGTGCTCCCGGCAGACCCCGCCCGGACTGACCCTGAGTTCGACGAGCTGACAGCGAGTCTGAAGGAGTACGGGCTAACCGATCCCGGGTTGATCACTCACGAAGGCATCCTCGTCAACGGCAATACCCGGCGCGCTGCTCTGATGCAGCTCTACGGCCCCACTCATGCCATGCGTGTTGCCGTTCTGCCGCCCTCCTGCGACTGGCAGGACATCGCCGCGATCGAACTGTCGCTCCAGCTGCGCAAGGAGCACCGGCGGGACTACTCCTACATCAACCGGCTGCTCGCGGTTCAGGAGCTAGTGGACCAAGGCACGCCCCTCGCTGTCATCGCTGCTACTTTCCGCACGACCGCGGAGCGCTGCCGGCAGGACCAATGGGTACTCGCCCGCATCGAGTCGCTTATCGAGCGAAGTAAGACGGCCGGTGAGCAGCTGTCCTTGGTTGCGTTCGAGGACCAGGCTGAGAAGTTCCGCGAACTGCACCGCGCCTACGCCAAGCAGTACGCGGTCAACCCCGAGAAGGCTGAGCTGCTGCTGGAGAATCGGTTGGCGGCCATGCTCCTTGGCTTCGCCAAGACCGATGTCCGGTTCATCGACCACGACTTCCGCGACCGCTACCTCTCCGAGATCCTGCCGGACAGCGAAGTCCCGACCGAGCCCTCATCGGGGGTGGCCATCCCTGGTTTGGGGCGGGCCGTGAAGGGCCCGTCCGCCGCCCTTGGCGCAGCCAAGGCACTGACAGACGCAGTCCTGCACGCGCGAGCTGTCAGCCGACCGGGCAGCGCGGCTTCGCCGGAGGCTGCGGCTGAAGCGCAAAGGGACGTCAATCGGCTGCGTAAGGCGATGGATCAGGCCCTCGGCGATGCCGGCCGCGACGCGCGTATCAAGAAGCGCAAGCAGGCAGCACCTGCTCGCCTTGCCGACGCAGGTCGCGACATCGAGCAGTGCGTCACCGACCTGGTCATGTCCCGCGCGCAGCGAAGCCTGGATGAGGAGTCGTTCGACGATGCCGTCACTGACCTGCGGCAGAAGCTGGAAAAACTTGCTATCGAGGCCAAGCGCACTGTGCAGCAGCCCGGTGACGGCGTGACCTGGCTCCTCGAGACGTTCGGGAAGGCGCAGTAAGTGGCTGACGAGCCCAGTCTGACGATTGGCTTCGACGTCACGCGTACGCAGGCTGCGCTGCGGACAGTGCCTGCCTGCCGCAGCGCGCTCGGGCAGATGGTGGCCGGCTTCCCCAGCGGCCGGATGACCGACAGGCTCTCGGCGGCTGTCCCTATCGACAGCTTCCTCGCCAGCCTCAACGCTCTCGGTGCCTGGCCCCGGCCGGACAGCGTCGTATGGGAGGACGACTTCCGCCTCCTAGTCACCGAGATGCTCGACACGGCGGACACGGCGGAACGGCTCCTCAGCGGCTCGCCCGACGAGAACACCGTCGAGCCGGAATCGGTCCCGGCCTTGTTGAGTGGCGACTGGACCGGCCCTCTCACGCCATTCCAGCTCCGCGACATAGCTCGACTGCTCTCAGTCGGCCACGGAGCCAATTTCAGCGTTCCCGGCGCTGGCAAGACCCGTGTCTCCCTCGCTGTCTTCTCTGCGCTCCGCCAGCGCGGAGCGGTGGCGCGCATGCTCGTGGTGAGTCCCAAGTCCGCCTACGAGGCATGGCAGGATGAGACCAAGCGATGCTTCTCCACCCGGCTCGATGTGCAGGTGCTGGGCAAGTCAGTGCCGGCGTCTGCGGACATCCTCCTGGTGAACTACGAGCGTTTGGACCGGGCTCTCGCCGGGCTGTCGCAGTGGTTGAAGGCGGCTCCGGCAATGCTCATCCTCGATGAGGCACACCGCATGAAGCTCGGGGGAGCAGGGGTGTATGGTGCCGCCTGCATGGCGCTCGGCCCCCTCAGCCGAGTCCGGATGATCCTCACCGGCACCCCAGCCCCCCAAGGCGCCAAGGACCTGGAGAACCTGCTTTCCTTCGTCTGGCCCGGCCATGGCCGACGCGTGGTCACCCAAGCTGTTGACGGTGGCGACCTCGCCCATGCCAGCCGAGTACTGCGCCCCCTTTATACGCGGACGACCAAGGAGGAACTGGGGCTGCCCCCGGTGGAGACGCGAGTGCGCCGAGTCCCGATGCCGCCACTGCATCGCGAGATCTACGACGCGCTGGTGGGCAAGCTCTCAGCCAGGGCGGCCGCAGACAGGACTGACTTCGAAGCCCTCGGCAAGACGGCGCTGCGCCTGCTGATGGCGGCGACGAGCCCGTCCCTGATCGTGGCGGGTTCTACACGCCACGAGCCGCTCCACTTCCGCGTCCCACCATTGGAGGTGGCTGAAGGGGAATCGCTCTCAACGCTCCTCCGCCGCCTCCCCGACTACGAGCTGCCGCCCAAGTACCAGGAGGCTCTCTCCATCGTCTCTGCCAATGCCGCGGCTGGACGCAAGACCCTGGTGTGGACCAGTTTCGTGCGCAGCATCACCTCGCTCCAAGCACTGCTGGCGCCGTTCCAGCCAGCGGCAGTGCACGGAGGAACCCTCGATCGGGAAGCTGAGCTGCGCCGCTTCAGGGAAGATCCGGACTGCAATGTCCTGATTTCTAATCCGGCGACCCTCGGCGAGGGCATCAGCCTCCACCAGGTCTGCCATGACGCGGTCTATGTAGACCGTGATTTCCAGGCAGGCCGGTTCCTGCAGAGCCTCGACCGCATCCACCGTCTCGGCCTCGCCCCGGACACGGAGACGCGGGTCACGGTCCTCACAGCCGAGGGAAGCATCGACGAGGTGGTGGCCCTTCGACTGGCGGAGAAGCTGGACTTCATGGGGCGGATCCTTGACGATCCGGAGGTGCAGCAGCTGGGCGACCCCGAGGAGGAGCTCCCGTTGGCCGCAGGGATGGACGCCGCCGACGTGCGAGCACTTCTCGAACACCTGGGGGCGGGAGCGGCCTAGCGGGGGCGGGATCTCGACTCACAGTCCCGCGTTGCAGCAGTGCCTCGAAGGCGTCGGCTTCTCGCTGCAGCACCATGCGCCCATGAAGGCCAGGATCCGGCCGCCTGCATCCAGGTCGGCCTCCGCAAGGAGCCCCAGCAGCAGGGACACACGGCCTTCGTCATCAATCTGCAGTTCTGCTGGTTCGCTTATCACAATCGAAGTTTGCCAGCTTCCGTGGGAGGGCTTGGCTGCCCCGCAGCCCGGCTCCCGGATAGAGTCCCGCCGTGGACGGCGAAGCGATCAGTACGCAGGCGGCCCTATGGACTGTTGACGAACCGGGCGATCCAGAGCTGGATGCCGTTGCGCAGCAGATCCTCGCTGCCGACCCGCACGGCGGGAGGTTTGCAGGGGCGATCCGGCGGAGCATCGACATGCTCCTGGACGGCCAGCACACCGGCCGCTTCCGGTGGGACCAGCTGTACAAGACAGAGAAGGCTCACCTGGGCACGCTGATCGAGATCAATGTCCAGCGGGAGTTCGGCTTCGACGACGGCATCAGCATGGATTACTCCATTGCCGGCACCGACGTCGACTGCAAGTACTCGCAGACGCTCGGCGGGTGGATGGTGCCGCCAGAGGCCCTCGGCCACCTGCTGCTTGTCGTCTGGGCCAGCGATGATGAGTCCCGCTGGTCCGCTGGCCTCGTACGCGCACTGCCAGCAAGGCTGAACAGCGGCGGCAACCGGGACGCCAAGAAGACACTCAACGCCGCAGGGCGGTCCGCTGTCCGGTGGCTGTTTCACCGGGCGCCCCTCCAGGAGAACATGCTGCTGCGGCTCTCCGAGGCCGACATCAAGTCGATTTTCTCCCACAAGAGCGGCCAGCGCCGAGTGGATGATCTCTTTGTGCGAGCTCAGGGCCGACGGGTCAGCCGCACTGTCGTCGCCACAGTGGCGATGCAGGAGGACTACATGAAGCGCGTCCGCTACAACGGCGGCTCGCGCTCAAGGCTCCAACCCCGCGGAATCGTCATCTTGGGCCACTACTCCAGCCACGGCCGGATCGCTGAATTGCTCGGGTTGCCCGTACCGTGCTCAGGCGAGTCGGTGAGTGCGAGGCTTGCGGCTGCCCGTCCCCATCATGGGGAAGCGCCGAGAATAGAGATGGACGGACAGGAATGGGTCCTCGCCAGGCCGGACGATCCGGAGGAAGCCGTCCCTAAGCTGCCGGAGATATGAGCGAGCAAGGACAACCAGAAGCACCGGCCGTGCAGTGGGCACCGCCGGAGGGGTCGTGGGCGTCGTCGGCTGCGAACCGGCGGAGCATGCTCGGCAACCGGAATCGCGATACCGCACCCGAGCTGCTCCTCCGCTCGCTTGTCCACGCCGCTGGACTGCGCTACCGGGTGGCTGCAAAGCCGCTTCCAAAGATGCGCCGCACGGCCGACATGGTCTTCCGCCCTGTGAAGGTGGCCGTCTTCATCGATGGCTGCTTCTGGCACGGCTGCCCGGAGCACTTCGTGATGCCCAAGACGAACCGGCCGTACTGGGAAGACAAGATCGGCCGGAACGTCCAGCGAGACCGGGACACGGACAACCGCCTCGCGGAGGCAGGCTGGCTGGTGCTCCGCTTCTGGGAGCACCTCGAACCAGAGGCGTGTGCCGCCACTGTCATTGAGGCAGTGGCCGCCCGGCGGCAGGAGGTCGAAGCCTCGAAGCATCCGAGGAAGATCTCCTGACCGCCGTGTTGCTGGCGGCAGCCGTCAGCTGATCTTCGCCTGGTTCAGCGAGAAGAGCTCATGCCGCTGGTGGCCTTCTTGGCCGACGAATGCTCTGAACTCGCCGAGCCTGTAGCCGAGGGCGCCGCTGGACCGCTTGACCCTCTGGATGACGAAGTCCCGCTCCAGGTGCGCGATGTGCCGCTCTACTTCCGGCTCGGACATACGCTGCCCGGTCTTCTCCAACCGACTGATGATCTGGTCGACGCCGATGGGGCGCTCCATTGCCCGCAGCAGCTTGTAGACGGGGTCGTGGACCACCTCTGTGGTCTCCACAAGCTCGGTGCGGGAGCCCTCTTTGCGCAGGGCTCGGGCGATGGACCGGCCTACCGCCTCTGCGACAGGCGGCGGGAAAGCGTTGCCCACCTGCCGGTACGTGCTGGTCTTCCGGCCTTCAAACACCCAGCTGTCCTCCGGCTTCCAGCCCTGGATCCGGGCAACCATCTCGACAGTCAATTTCGGTCCGGGCTTGCCTTCAGCCGGCTTCCATCCAGGCTCTGGGGCATGATCGCTGATTCCGAGGGCGTCCACCCCCAGCTTCGCCCATGCTGCCTTGGCGCGCGTGGGCCCCAGATCGGCACCGCCGTGCTTCTTTGACCCTCCGACGATGGTGGGGCCGATGTCGTTTGCCTTCTCCGCCCAGCTGCTAGCGCCCTCCCAGCCCCTGGCGGCCATCAGATCGCGAAGGACCTCGCCTACCGTTGGACGCTTGCCTGCCAGTGGCTCGGGCCAGGCGAAGTACTCAGCGTACTCAGGGAGGAGCGCAACGAGCACGAAGCGGGGACGCAGCTGCGGAACACCGAAGTCGGCTGCGTGCAGAAGCTTCCACTGGGCGATGTAGCCAGCGCTCTGCAGGGTGTCGAGGACGTTTTGCCGATAGGCCGTGAAGCGATTGGCGCTGAGCCCCCGGACGTTCTCCAGGAGAAGAGCCTTGGGCTTGACCCTCTCAGCCAGGTGCACAGCCCAGGCGAAAAGATCGCGCTCGTCTGTGGCCCCCAGCTGCTTACCAGCAATGGTGAACGGCGGGCAGGGCACTCCGCCGGCGATCAGATCCACTCCGCCGAACTTCTCGGGCTCCCACACCTTCGGATCGGCCACGTCGCCTTGCCGCACATCCCAGTGCGGCCGATTTTTGCGCAGCGTGGCGACGGCGTGCGTGTCGAGCTCCACGGCCAGGGCGTGCCCGAACCCAGCGCGCTCCAGCCCGAGGGCCTGCCCGCCCGCACCTGCGCAGATCTCGACAGCCTGCAGATCCGTCATTCATCCTCCATACGTGCGCACCGCCCGCCGCATGCCTGGCTGCACTTGCGGCAGACTGGACTCGAACACGCTAGCGAGTCCGTCTCTGTGTACGAACATCCCAGGAACAAGCCAGCACGTCCACCGAGACGGGCATGTACAGCTGACCGCGAACGCGACCAGTGAGAAAGGCCAGTCTAGATGGCTGGAACCCTGCAGACTCTTGCCTTACTGCCGCCTCACGCGAAAGAAATGGAGGGCCTCCTCACACACAGGAGTGTCCTTGGTTATGCCATCGGGAGGCAATCGAACGCTGCTTCCGGAGGCTGAGCGCCAGACATGGCCTACGCTTGTGATTCGCCACAGAAGCGACGTGTCAGCATGCCAGCGAAGCAGACATCCACCACTACGCGCTGATCATTCTGCACCGCATGCCGACGGGATCCGGCCTCGTGGCTGGGTGGCGTGGACCTTCAGCGTCAACCTCGACCAGTTACGCCAGCGACCTTCGCACTGCGTCCACCAACGACGTCGCACGCTTATCGCCGGGCCCGCCGATGATGTGGTTCATTGCGTAGCCGAAGGCGACGCCGCGCTCGGGGTCGGCGAAGCCGAGTGAGCCGCCTCTGCCGGTGTGGCCGAAGGCGTTCGGGCCGGTCATGGGGTTGGTCTCAGTGGGCAGCATGTATCCGGAGCTGAATCTGCTCGAGATCAGCATCACCTGGTCCCTCCCGCCAGCCTGCTCCTTGGTCGCCGAAGCCAGGGTTTCCGGGGTGAGCAGGCGTACGCCGTCCACCTCGCCGATCAGCGCTGCGTACATGCGCGCCAGTCCGCGAGCAGTGCCGACGCCGTTTGAGGCCGGGAGTTCCGCGGCCTGCACCTCGGGGGAGTCGAAGTCGATCTCGGTGGGGCACGCGATCACCGCGTGGCGGCACACGCGTTCGTGACCGCCGCTTCGGCCGCCTCGGGTCAGACAGCAAAGGCTTGACCGCATACGAGGCAGTGATAGGGGCCCGACGTGTCTTCGGGTACTTTCACCGGCTCGTACGAGTGACAGGGGGATGTCACGATGACCATGTCGTCGGGTTCAGTGAGGGGCGAAGGCGCCTCTGGGGTATCCACGCTGCCCTTGACGCCGACCTTCACGTACTTGCTACGGATCGGCTTGAGCGCGTTCTTAAGCTCGTCCTCCACCATTCGCGCTGCGGCGGGAGCGATCAGGCCCCTGGCGTAGTCGACCTGTTCCTGCGTCCACCAGGAGTCTGGCCCCGCCGGCTGCCCACAGAGAGGGCAGTAGTAGGGCTCGGCCTCTTCATTCGCCGGTCCGTGGTGCCACTTGAACTGGTTGATGCAGTGGGGACACTCGCGACGCACGAAGCCGTCGTGGTCCAAGGGCAGGCTCATCGGAATTTCCATGTCACGCCCCATCCACGAACTCTTCGACCCTGATCGGTACCCCGTCGGCGGTCTTCCCCGTCAGGACGACGTTAAAGTACGAGCTTGCCCCCATCCCCAGGGTGCGAGCACTCATCACCCGCACCGACTTACCGGCGGGCAACTTCGGGACGGGGAACTCACCATCGCTGTGGGTGATAAGCCTGTTCTCCTCTTCGGCTTCCACATCCAGGTCGTAGACGTCTCCTGGACCGTGGTTGGTGATTACGACCGTCCCCATCTTTCTCGACCCGTTGTCGACGTAGCGGGCACTGAGCCGAGGGGTACCGGCTGCTTGCGACGACGGAAGCTTCCGTCCCAGCGGAAGCCCGCCACCTGGTGGGACAGGCGGAGTGAAGTCGCCGGCGTCATGCCAGTCCGTACCGGTCAGCCGCACGGCGCACCCCGCGGTCTGCAGACGAGTCGCGAGATCCTGCCGCTTTCTCGTGGAGTCTTCAAGGCGGATCACGTGCCGGCCGTGAATGTCGCTGAAGACCTTCACCTGCCCGAGCTCGACTATCACGGTGCGGTTCTCGTCCCGGCCCATGGCTATCCCTGCCTCGAACAGCACGTTCGGTCGGGGTTGCATCTGCGGGTTGCACTCGGGGTCTCCGGCGTACGTGAGGCTCTCGTGCAGGTAGGTGACGTCGTCGGGGGTCTGGAGCACCACCACCGCCTGTGCCTGTGAGAACGCGGTGTCCAGGACCTCGCCGATGTATGGGGAGCCCTCGCCAGTCCTCTGGATGGCCTCGGACCATTCGATTGGATCGAGGCCGATAGCGCGCAGGAATTCGAAGAGCCCCTTGCGCGCGAGCTCGTTCCGTCCGTGGATCACGAACACCTTTCGAGGGTCTACGCCGCCCTCGGCCACTCGGTCTGCCATGTCTTGCTCACCACTCACGGTCGAGGGAGAACTGTTCTCAGCGACGGTAGCGGCAGGCACTGACAACGAAGGGAGCACGATGCTGGGAGCCGGATTCCGCAGTTGGCTCCCAACTGGCTCCCGAATGGTCCCCGGAACCACTCAGGGGCCCGACCCGCACCGCGGGTCAGGCCCCGGACCTGGTACTTCACTGTCGGGGTGGCGGGATTTGAACCCACGACCTCTTCGTCCCGAACGAAGCGCGCTGCCAAGCTGCGCTACACCCCGATGTCGTTGCTCCACTGTCCGCACTGCTGTGGGCCGTGGCGACATCGATAACTCTAGCGGACCCGCGGCCGGAGACGAAATCCGGTTATCGGGGGCCGGAGCCCCGGAGGCTTCGACCCGCCGGGGGAAGGGCGCGGGGCCGCCCCCGGGCCCACTCCTCAGACCCGAGGCGCCAGCGTCAGCAGGGTCGCCTCCGGGGGGCAGGCGAAGCGCATGGGGGTGTAGCGGTTGGCTCCGCAGCCGGCAGAGACGTGGAGGTAGGACGTCTGGCCCTCGGCCTCGTGCGTCGAGAGGCCCTTGACGCGGTCCGTGTCCAGGTCGCAGTTGGTGACCAGCGCCCCGTAGAAGGGGATGCAGACCTGGCCGCCGTGGGTGTGGCCGGCCAGGATCAGCGGGTAGCCGTCCGCGGTGAAGGCGTCCAGGGTGCGCAGGTACGGGGCGTGCACGATGCCCATCGAGAAGTCGGCGCCGGAGTCCGGACCGCCCGCCACGCGCGCGTAGCGGTCGCGTTTGATGTGCGGGTCGTCCAGGCCCGTGAGGGCGATCTCGTAGCCGTCGATCTTCAGGGAGCCCCGCGTGTTCGTGAGGTTCGCCCAGCCCGCGGCGTCGAAGCCGTCGCGCAGGTCCTCCCACGGGTTGTGGATGACGCCGACTGCGGGCGGGTTCCCGTTCAGGCCGTGCTTGCCCTGCACCTTCTCCAGGAGGTAGCGGGCGGGGTTGCGGGGCTTCGGGCCGTAGTAGTCGTTCGAGCCGAAGACGTACGCCCCGGGGAACTCCATCAACGGGCCCAGCGCGTCCAGCGTCTCCGGCACGCCCTCGGGGTCGGAGAGGTTGTCCCCCGTGTTGATCACGAAGTCGGGGCGCAGGCCCGCGAGTGACTGCAGCCAGCGCTGCTTCTTGCGCTGCCCGGACACCATGTGGATGTCGGAGACCTGGAGGACCCGCAGGGGTCGCATCCCCGACGGCAGCACGGGCACCGTGACCCGCCTCAGCCGGAAGGAACGGGCTTCGAAGCCCACCGAGTAGGCGAGACCGGCCGCAGCCGTCGCCGTGATGCCCAGGGGTACTGCGTATCGCGCGCGCATCCCCCCATCGTGTCAGACACCGCAGGTCCGCGATCCCGAGGGCGGTCGCCGCCAACCGTCCACGGGGCGCGGGCGTCCGCCCCCGGCACCACCCCAACAGCCGCCCCACACCGCCCCCTCGGCGAAATCGAGGCGCAGGGAACCTTCCGCACCTGCCACAATCGACCCATGACCACGCTCAAGTCGAAGCTGCAGGAAGACCTCACCGCCGCGATCCGGGGGCGTGACGAGCTGCGCTCCTCGACGCTCCGGCTGACCCTCTCCGCCATCACCAAGGAGGAGGTCTCGGGCAAGACCGCGCGCGAGCTCTCCGACGACGAGGTGCAGAAGGTGATCGCCCGCGAGGCCAAGAAGCGCCGCGAGGCCGCCGAGGCGTTCGGGCAGGGCGGCCGTGCCGAGCAGGCCGAGCGTGAGAAGGCGGAGGGCGAGATCCTCGCCGAGTACCTCCCGAAGCAGCTCTCCGACGACGAGCTGCACGCGATCGTCGCCCAGGCCGTGGAAGAGGCCAAGGCCGCCGGCGCCGAGGGACCGCGCGCCATGGGCCAGGTCATGAAGATCGTGAACCCGAAGGTCGCGGGCCTCGCCGAGGGCGGCCGCGTCGCCGCCACCGTCAAGAGGCTCCTCGCGGGCTGACGGTTTCGCACGAAGGCGGGGCCCGCCCCCTGCGGCTGACCCGCCCCGGCCACTACGGCCACTACGATCGCCCCGGCCACTACGGCCACCACGATCATGACGGCCGCCACAGCCACCAGATCTCACGACTGAGGGCGCCCCCCGATCCGGCTGAACAGCCAGATCAGGGGGCGCCCTCAGTCACGTGACGCAAGCCCGCGGTCACGCCGAAGCCGAAGCCGACGCCGAAGCGGCAGCCGACGTCGAAACCGAAGCCGAAGCGAACGCGGACGCGGAGCTACGGCCGCCAGCCGCCGATCCCCCCGTCACCGCCATTGCCGTTGCCACCGCCATTGCCGTTCCCGCCCCCGTCGCCCAGGCCGCCGATGGCGTCCGGCGGGATCTCGACGTCCGGCCAGTCGTCCCCGAGGCCGCCGTTGTCGCCATTGCCGCCGTTGTCGCCGCCGCCCGCGCCCGGCTTGTCGTCGTCCTGGTCCTGGTCCCGGCCCTGGCCGTCGTCACCGTCCCGGTCCCTGTCGCGGTTCTTGTCCTTGTCGCCGCCGGGGATGTGCACGGTGTTGAAACCGGGCGCCGGCTTGCCCGCCAGGGCGCCGCTCATCGCGTCGCGCCAGATCGGGCCCGGCACCTCGCCGCCGAAGACCTTGGAGTACGGGACCCCGCCGATGGTGATGTCGACCATCTGCCGCTTGTGCTGCGGGTCGCCGACCCAGACCGCGCCCGACATGTTCGGGGTGTAGCCCACGAACCAGGCGGCGTAGCGGAAGTCGGTCGTACCCGTCTTGCCCGCGCTCGCCCGGGAGCCGAGCCCTGCCTGCCTGCCCGTGCCGTCCTCGACCACACCCTTGAGGAGCGTGTTGATCGTGTCCGCGGTCTTCTGCGACATCGCGCGCGAGCACGTGGACTTCGGCACCGGCAGCGACTTGCCGCTGAGCGTGTTGATCGACTCGATGGCGATCGGCGTGCAGTACGTGCCGCGCGAGGCGAAGGACGCGTACGCGCTCGCCATCGTCAGCGGCGACGTCTCCTGCGTGCCGAGGGCGATCGAGGGGGCCTGCGCCATGTCCTTGCCGTCCGCGCGCTCGACGCCCATCTTGTCGGCCATCCGCGTCACCGGACAGATGCCGATGTCGCCGATGAGCTGCACGTAGTAGGTGTTGACCGACTTGGCGGTCGCCTCCCGCATGCCGTACGGGCCGACTTCGGTCTCGTTCTCGTTGGTGAGCTTCTCGTTGTTGCTGTTCACCCAGTTCTTGCCGCCACAGGTCGAGACCCGGGCCGGATACGGCATCTCGTACGGGGACGAATAGCGCTGCCCCGCCGACTTGCCGCCCTCCAGGGCGGCCGCCGCGACGATCGGCTTGAACGTCGACCCCGGCTGGTAGCCCGCGCCGCCGCCCATGTCGCTGTCCACCGAGAGGTTGATCGTGGTCTCGTCCTTCTGGAAGCCGTAAGGACGTGACTGGCCCATGCCGAGGACCTTGCCCGTGCCCGGCTCGACGATGGTCGTGGCGGTCGCCACGTCGTCGCTCTTGTTGACGTGGTCCTTGATCGAGGCCTGGACCGATTCCTGCGTCTGCGGGTCGAGGGTCGTGCGGATCTTCAGGCCGCCCCGGTTCCAGACCTTGGCGCGCTCTTCCTTGGTCTTGCCGAAGACCGGGTCGTTGAGGAAGACCTCGCGCACGTAGTCACAGAAGAAGCCCGCGCCGCTGACCGCGGTGATGCAGCCGTTCTTGGGGCGGCTCACCTTCAGGCCGAGATCGGTCTTCTTGGCCTCGTCCGCCTCCTGCTGCGAGATGTCGTGCGTCTCCGCCATGCGCTGGAGGACGATGTTGCGCCGCTGGGTGGCCTCCGTGGCGTCGTTCACCGGGTCGTACCGGCTCGGCGACTGCACGATGCCGGCCAGCAGCGCGGCCTCCTGGAGCTTCAGGTCCTTGGCGGGCTTGGAGAAGTAGCGCTGGGAAGCGGCCTCGATGCCGTAGGCCTGCTGCCCGAAGTACGTGATGTTCAGGTAGTTCTTGAGGATGCGCTTCTTGCCCAGCTCCTCCTCGACCTGAATCGCGTACTTCAGCTCGCGGATCTTGCGCCCGAGCGTCTGCTGCGTGGCCTGGGCGACCTTCGTCGGGTCGTCGCCGGCCTCCTCCACGAAGACGTTCTTCACGTACTGCTGCGTGAGGGTCGACGCGCCCTGCGCGACACCGCCGCTCTGCGCGTTCTGGTTGAGCGCGCGCAGGATGCCCTTGAGGTCGACGGCGCCGTGCTCGTAGAAGCGGGCGTCCTCGATCGCGACGATCGCCTTCTGCATGTACGGGGAGATGTCCTTGAGGGGCACCACCGTGCGGTCACGTGAGTAGACCGTAGCGATGTTGCCGCCCTTGTTGTCCAGGATGGAGGTCCGCTGGCTCAGCGGCGGCTGCTTGAGATTGGCGGGGATCTCGTCGAACCCCTCGACCGAGCCCTTGGCCGCCAGGCCCAGCGCTCCGGCCGCGGGCAGGGCGATCCCGGCCAGTACCGCACCCGCGAGCACGCTGACCCCTAGGAACTTCGCGGCTTGCTGAGTGGGAGACAGACCACCGCCCGAGCGCTTCTTTGCCATGGGGGCAGCCTACGTTCTGATTCGCCGGACACGCCTTAATGCCTTGGCCTAAGCTGCTCACAACTGTCACAGGACTGCGGTGTGGCAACAAGCCCTCTGTCGCTCCCGATTCTGACGGATTTCTGTCCGAATTCGCCTTGAGTGGCGTCCGACGTCCGTTGTGACCCAGCTGAACTGCCCCGATATGCCGGGTTCCTCACGCATGTCACCAGCTCACTCCGTCGGGTGATCTGCCGCTTACGCATAGTCCGTTCGGACCATTCAAGATTGGGCCCGAAGGGGGTGTTGCGCTGTGCCCACCTTCCGTAACGTCCTCAACTGGCGGCGGTGCATATGCCGCTGCCGCCGTGGGGGAGCCTCGATTCGGGAGAGGACGGCGCCGGTATGGGCTGGGTAACCGACTGGAGTGCGCAGGCGGCCTGCCGCACTACCGATCCGGATGAACTGTTCGTACAAGGAGCAGCGCAGAACAGGGCCAAGGCGGTGTGCACCGGATGTCCGGTGCGGACCGAGTGCCTGGCCGACGCGCTGGACAACCGCGTCGAGTTCGGCGTCTGGGGTGGCATGACGGAGCGTGAACGCCGCGCGTTGCTGCGCAGGCGCCCCACCGTCACCTCATGGCGCAGGCTCCTGGAGACAGCGCGCTCCGAGTACGAGCGTGGTGCGGGCCTGCTGCCCGTGGACTTGGAGGACGAGGAGACGTACGAGAGCTACGCGGCTGTGGGGTAGCCGGCCGCGCCGCGGGTCGGCCGGTCGCGGGCCCGCCGGAAGAGCCGGACACCGGGCCGCGGAGGACCGTCGTACGGCACCGTCGTGCGGGGCCCGGCTGCACGACCCTGTGCGGCACCGCCGCGCGGGGCCGGAGCGAGCCGACCCGGTGGGCGGGGTCGGCCGGCGTCGGAGGGGCGGTCAGCCTGCCAGCCGGTCGCCGATGGCCCGGAGCCCCGCGAGGTCGTGCACGTCGCCCGGGAGCGCGGCGACTTCCGTCACCGCCACCTCGGGGTGGAGCGAGGTGAATCGATCACGCGTGCGCTGCTCACGGTCGAGCAGGCGCATGCGCTCCGCGTGCAACCGCAGTAGGCCCGCGGTCAGCTGCGCGGTCAGCTGTTCCTCGGACGCGTCGGCGTCGGTGTGGGTCTCGTGCGCTTCCGGTGCGGCAGATCCGGCGGGTGCGTCAGGTGCGTCACGTGGGTCAGGTGTGGTCTGTCCGGGCCGGGGAGCCTCGGTGGGGGTTTCGGAGGTCTCGGGGGTCGCGGAGTGCTCGGGGGAGCTACGAACTGCTTCCTTCCCATCCCCCTGATCCACAATGCGATTATCTTCAAGATTTTCCGCGGCGGCGAGCGCCCGCTCGGCCGAGAGCTGCGCGGCACCGCTGCCGTGCACACGGTTCAGCACGAGCCCGGCCAGCGGCATGTCGTCCGCGGCGAGCCGCTCCACGAAGTACGCGGCCTCGCGCAGCGCGTCCCGCTCCGGCGAGGCCACCACGAGGAACGCGGTGCCGGGCGCCTGGAGCAGCCGGTACGTGGCGTCCGCGCGCGTACGGAAGCCGCCGAACATGGTGTCCATGGCGGCCACGAACGTCTGCACGTCCCGCAGCAGCGGCCCGCCGAGCAGCTTGCCGAGCGCCCCGGTCATCATCGACATGCCGACGTTCAGGAACTTCATGCCCGCCCGGCCGCCCACCTTGGCGGGCGCCATGAGCAGCCGGATCAACTTCCCGTCGAGGAAGGAGCCGAGGCGCTTGGGCGCGTCGAGGAAGTCGAGCGCCGAGCGTGAGGGCGGCGTGTCCACGACGATGAGGTCCCACTCGTCGCGCGACCTGAGCTGCCCCAACTTCTCCATCGCCATGTACTCCTGCGTGCCCGCGAAGCCCGCCGAGAGCGACTGGTAGAAGGGGTTGCCCAGGATGGCCTCGGCCCGCTCCTTGTCGGCGTGCGCCTCGACGATCTCGTCGAAGGTGCGCTTCATGTCGAGCATCATGGCGTGCAGCTCGCCGTCGCCGTCCACGTCCTTGACCCGCCGGGGGACGTTGTCCAGCGAGTCGATGCCCATCGACTGGGCGAGCCTGCGCGCCGGGTCGATGGTGAGCACGACGACCTTGCGGCCCCGCTCCGCGGCCCGCAGCCCGATGGCCGCCGCCGTGGTCGTCTTGCCGACGCCACCGGAGCCGCAGCACACCACGATGCGGGTCTCGGCGTCGTCGATCAGCGCGTCGACGTCCAACGCGCGCGTGGCGTCGTCCAGCGTGCGTGCGTCGTCCAGGGGCCGTGCCGGTTCCGGGGTCATGCGATCCCTTGCTTCCGCAGTGCCGTGGCGAGCTCGTAGAGGCCCGCGAGGTCCATCCCGCCCGACAGCAGCGGGAGTTCGTGCAGAGGCCGGCCGAACTCCGTGAGGACGGCGCGCTGGTCCTCCTCCAGGGAGTACCGCTCGGCGTACTCCGAGGCCTGCTCCAGGAGCGGTTCGACCAGGCGCTCGGCGCCGCCGCCGCGCCGGGTGTCGCCGAGTCCCGCGGCCGAGAGCGACTCCGCGATGGCCTTACGGGGCGGCCGGTCGAGGCCGAGCCGCAGCGCGGTCTCGTCGAGCGGGGCGGGGCGCACCATGTTCACCATGATCCGGCCCACGGGGAGCCGGGCGGCCCCCAGCTCCGCGATCCCGTCCGCGGTCTCCTGGACGGGCATCTCCTCCAGGAGGGTCACCAGGTGCACGGCCGTCTCGGGGGACTTCAGGACCCGCATCACGGCCTGCGCCTGGTTGTGTATGGGCCCGATCTTGGCGAGCCCGGCGACCTCGTCGTTCACGTTCAGGAAGCGGGTGATGCGGCCGGTCGGCGGCGCGTCCATCACCACGCAGTCGTACGCGAAGCGCCCCTGCTTGTCCTTCCTGCGCACCGCCTCGCACGCCTTGCCGGTCAGCAGGACGTCCCGCAGACCCGGCGCGACGGTCGTCGCGAAGTCGATGGCCCCGAGCTTCTTCAGGGCGCGGCCGGCGCCCCCCAGTTTGTAGAACATCTGGAGGTAGTCCAGCAGCGCCAGCTCGGGGTCGATGGCGAGGGCGTACACCTCCCCGCCCCCGGGAGCGACGGCGATCTTGCGCTCCTCATAAGGCAGCGCCTCCGTCTCGAAGAGCTGCGCGATGCCCTGCCTGCCCTCGACCTCGACGAGGAGGGTCCGCTTGCCCTCCGTCGCGAGGGCGAGCGCGAGGGCCGCGGCCACCGTGGTCTTGCCGGTACCGCCCTTGCCACTGACGACCTGGAGCCTGCTCACACTTCCGAGCCTAACCAGTCGTCGGCCGGGCTACGCAGGAGCCCACCGTGAGCATCCCCTCACACCGACTACAGTCGGCCACATGACCAAGTGGGAATACGCAACCGTGCCGCTGCTCGTCCACGCGACGAAGCAGATTCTGGACACCTGGGGCGAGGACGGCTGGGAGCTGGTCCAGGTCGTGCCAGGACCGAACAACCCCGAGCAGCTCGTGGCCTACCTGAAGCGCGAGAAGCAGGCATGAGCGGCGCCGTGGAGGCCCGCCTCGCCGAGCTGGGCCTGACCCTGCCGGAGGTCGTGCCGCCGCTCGCCTCGTACCAGCCCGCCGTCCGGTCCGGCGTGTACGTCTACACCGCGGGGCAGCTCCCGATGGTGGAGGGCAAGCTCGCCGTGACCGGGAAGGTCGGCGGCGAGGTCACGCCGGAGGAGGCCAAGGACCTGGCCCGCACCTGCGCGCTGAACGCGCTGGCCGCGGTGAAGTCGGTCGCCGGTGACCTGGACCGCGTCGCGCGGGTCGTGAAGGTCGTCGGCTTCGTGGCCTCCGCCCCCGACTTCACCGGCCAGCCCGGCGTCATCAACGGCGCCAGCGAGCTGCTCGGCGAGGTCCTCGGGGAGAAGGGCGTGCACGCCCGCAGCGCCGTGGGCGTCGCCGTGCTCCCGCTGGACGCTCCGGTCGAGGTCGAGATCCAGGTGGAGCTGACGGAGGCGTGAGGCCCGGCCCCGCCGGCCTCGCCAACCTCGTAGAGGCTTCGTAGGGCTGATGTGCTCGGGCCGCACGGCCTCCGTGGGACCGATGCGCTCGGGCGGGAACTCCGTGGGACCGGCGCGGCGCAGGCAGGGCCTCTGTAGAGCCCGATGGCTGCCTCTCGAACATCAGCCCACCAGGGGATAGCCTCCGCCCATGGCAAATGGGCAGTGGTACCCCCCGGAGTGGCCCGACCGCATCCGCGCCCTCGCGAGCGGCGAGCTGACTCCGGCGACCCCGCGCCGCGCCGCGACCGTCATGCTGCTCAGGGACGGCGCGGAGACCGGCGCACCACAAGTGCACATGCTGCGCAGACGCGCCTCCATGGCCTTCGCCGGAGGCGCGTACGCGTACCCGGGCGGCGGCGTCGACCCGCGCGACGACGACCATCTGGTGCGCTGGGCGGGCCCCACGCGCGCGTGGTGGGCGGCCCGGCTGGGCGTCGACGACGAGGCCGGGGCCCAGGCGATCGTCTGCGCGGCGGTCCGCGAGACGTACGAGGAAGCGGGCGTGCTGCTCGCCGGGCCCACCCCGGAGACGGTCGTGGGCGACACCACGGGCGAGGACTGGGAGGCGGACCGCGAGGCCCTGGTCGCCCGTGACCTGTCCTTCGCGGAGTTCCTCGACCGCAGGGGCCTGTGCCTGCGCAGCGACCTCCTGGCCGCCTGGGCCCGCTGGATCACCCCGGAGTTCGAGCCCAGGCGCTACGACACGTTCTTCTTCGTGGCGGCGCTCCCCGAGGGGCAGCGCACCCGCAACGCCTCCACGGAGGCGGACCGTACGGTCTGGATCCGCCCGGCGGACGCCGCCGCCCGCTACGACAAGGGCGAGCTGCTCATGATGCCGCCGACGATCGCGACGCTGCGGGCGCTGGCCGCCCACGCCTCGCCCGCCGGGGCGCTCGCCGCCGCCGCGGAACAGGACATGGCACCCGTGCTCGCCGAGGCGCGCCTTGAGGGCGACGCCCTGGTCCTCACCTGGCCGGGGCACGACGAGTTCACCAAGCGCGTCGCGCCGGGCCCCGAGGGCGTCGCGTGACCCCGCGGAGGCCCGCGCGGCCCCCGGCCGCCGCACGTGACGCGCACACCCCCACCCCGACGGGAGCCACCCCCGCATGACCGACGCCGCCGCCCTGCCCGGACAGCCCCGTGGCGGGGTCCTCAGCGGTCCTGCCACCGCCCGCGCGGTCAACGTCCTCGCGCCGAACGCCTCCGCCATGACCCTGGACGGCACCAACACCTGGATCGTCTCGGAGCCCGACTCCCCCCTCGCGGTGGTCGTCGACCCCGGGCCGCTCGACGACGGCCATCTGGGCCACGTCATGGAGACGGCCGAGAAGATGGGCAAGCGCGTGGCGCTCACCCTGCTGACCCACGGTCACCCCGACCACGCGGAGGGCGCGTCGCGCTTCGCCGAGCTGACAGGAACTCACGTACGCGCCCTCGACCCCGCCCTGCGCCTGGGGGACGAGGGCCTCGGGGCGGGGGACGTGATCACCACGGGTGGCCTGGAGCTGCGGGTGGTGCCCACCCCCGGCCACACCGCGGACTCGCTCTGCTTCCATCTCCCGGCCGACCGGGCGGTCCTGACGGGCGACACGGTCCTCGGCCGCGGGACGACGGTCGTGGCGCACCCCGACGGCCGCCTGGGGGACTATCTCGACTCCCTGCGCCGGCTGCGGTCCCTGACGGTCGACGACGGCGTCCACACGGTCCTGCCGGGCCACGGGCCGGTCCTGGAGGACGCCCAGGGGGCCGTCGAGTTCTACCTCGCCCACCGGGCCAACCGCCTCGCCCAGGTCGAGACGGCCGTGGAGAACGGCCACACCTCCGCGGCGGACGTCGTGGCGCACGTGTACGCGGACGTGGACCGCTCGCTGTGGCCGGCCGCCGAGCTCTCGGTCAGGGCGCAGCTGGACTACCTCCAGGAGCACGGCCTGATCTGAGGCGCAGCCTCGGCGCGAGCAGGGGCCGCCTCGGCACGAGCAGGGGTCTCCGCGGCATCAGCAGGCGTCTCTCCGGCACGAGCACGGATGGGCCCCGCCTCACGTGAGGCGGGGCCCATCTCCGTACGTCGTACGAGCGTCAGCGCGAGCGCTTGGCGAGGCGCTCCACGTCGAGCAGGATCACCGCGCGGGCCTCCAGGCGCAGCCAGCCGCGTCCGGCGAAGTCCGCCAGTGCCTTGTTGACCGTCTCGCGGGAGGCGCCGACGAGCTGGGCCAGCTCCTCCTGGGTGAGGTCGTGCACCACGTGGATGCCCTCCTCGGACTGCACGCCGAAGCGGCGCGACAGGTCGAGCAGCGCGCGGGCCACACGGCCGGGCACGTCGGAGAAGACCAGGTCCGACATCTGGTCGTTGGTCTTGCGGAGCCGCCGGGCGACGGCGCGCAGCAGCGCGGACGCCACCTCGGGGCGCGCGTTCAGCCAGGGCTGGAGGTCGCCGTGGCCCAGGCCGAGGAGCTTGACCTCGGTGAGGGCGGAGGCGGTGGCCGTACGGGGGCCCGGGTCGAAGAGCGACAGCTCACCGATGAGCTCGCCGGGACCGAGCACCGCGAGCATGTTCTCGCGGCCGTCGGGTGAGGTGCGGTGGAGCTTCACCTTGCCCTCGGTGACCACGTAGAGGCGGTCTCCGGGGTCTCCCTCATGGAAAAGGGCGTCTCCGCGCGCGAGCGTCACCTCACTCATGGAGCCGCGAAGCTCCGCGGCCTGCTCGTCATCGAGCGCCGCGAAGAGCGGGGCGCGCCGCAGAACGTCGTCCACGAGTTCTCTCCTTGTCGACCTGCATCAGGGGACCGTGTTCCCCAGTTTGCCGGACGGTCCAAACAGTGTGATCAGTCACAAGTCTGCCGCACCGGCGTGGCGTGCTGTGCGGGAGGGGGCCAATTGGGGGCCGATCCATGAGGTCAGGGGCGGATGTCAGTGCCGGGCCCTAGGCTGGCCGGGTGTCCAAAAAGCCGGTGAACGCACAGGCCGTGGGGGCTGGGAAGGTGGCCGCACCCCCTGATTCCGCTGTGGGCGAACAGGAGTCCGGTGCGTCGGGCGAACCGGCGAATCGGGCAGGAGTGACACGTCCGGAGGGTACGCCTCCGGCGAAGCGGGCCGCACGCGCGGAGCGGTCGGTCCGTGCACGGCAGACCACCCCCGAGCAGCAGCCGGCCTCCCCGAAGAAGGCACCTCCAGTGAAGAAGCAGACGCCCCCGGGTCCGGAACCCGCCCCGGCGAAGAAGACGACCGCCCCGGCCGAGAAGACGGCGGCCACCGCCAAGAAGGCCACGCCCGCCGCCAAGAAGACAGCGGGCGCCGCGAAGAAGGCGGCGAGCACCGCGAAGAAGGCCACGCCCGCCGCCAAGAAGGCCGCGGCCACCTCCAAGAAGGCCCCCGCCGCCGCGAAGCTCCCCCAGGAGTCCCGCACGGCGCTCGTCCGCCGCGCCCGGCGGATCAACCGGGAGCTCGCGGAGGTGTACTCGTACGCCCACCCGGAGCTGGACTTCGAGAACCCGTTCGAGCTGCTGGTGGCGACGGTGCTCTCCGCGCAGACCACGGACCTGCGGGTGAACCAGACGACGCCCCGGCTGTTCGCCAGGTACCCGACCCCGGAGGACCTGGCCGCGGCGGTGCCCGAGGAGGTCGAGGAGCTGATCCGGCCGACCGGGTTCTTCCGCGCCAAGACCAAGTCGATCATGGGCCTGGCCAAGGCCCTGACGGAGGACTTCGGGGGCGAGGTCCCGGGACGCGTGGAGGACCTGGTCAAGCTGCCCGGTGTGGGCCGCAAGACGGCCTTCGTGGTCCTGGGCAACGCCTTCGGAGTGCCCGGCATCACCGTGGACACCCACTTCGGACGCCTCGTCCGCCGCTGGAGGTGGACCGAGGAGACGGACCCGGAGAAGGTCGAGGCGGCTGTGGGCGCGCTCTTCCCGAAGAGCGAGTGGACGATGCTCTCGCACCGTGTGATCTTCCATGGCCGCCGCATCTGCCACTCCCGCAAGCCCGCCTGCGGCGCCTGCCCGATCGCCCCGCTCTGCCCGTCGTACGGCGAGGGCGAGACGGACCCGGAGAAGGCGAAGAAGCTCCTGAAGTACGAGATGGGCGGCTTCCCCGGCCAGCGCCTCAAGCCCCCGGCCGACTACCCCGGAAAGCCGGCGCCCCCGCTCGCGGAGGGGTGACATCGCGGCGGGGCGGAACGAACGGGGAGACGAAGAGCGTTGTCCAGACGGACGGGGGCGCCGATGACGCACGCGAGCGAGATGACGGACACCACGAACAGCCACAGCAGCAGCCACACGGACGACGCACGCACCGACGGCGAAGCCATGCCCGGAAGCGGCGCGGCAACCCACCAGAGCGGCCACACCACACTCCGGAGCGGCCACACCTCATCCCAGAGCGGCCACACCTCGCGCCAGAGCGGCCACGCCTCGCTCCGGAGCGGGCAGGCGTCGCCCCGGAGCGGTGAGGCCACGCTCAAGGGCGACGCCCCGGTCGTCCGTGCCGAGGGGCTGCCGCCCTGGCTCGACCCGGTCGCGCACGCCGCGCGGACCGTCGAGCCGCTCCAGCTCAGCCGCTTCCTGCCCCCGGAGAACGGCACGGGACGCCAGTCGGCGGTCCTCGTCCTCTTCGGGGAGGGCGAGCGGGGCCCCGAGCTGCTCCTGATGGAGCGCGCGGGCTCCCTCCGCTCCCACGCGGGGCAGCCTTCCTTCCCCGGCGGCTCCCTCGACCCCGAGGACGGCGACCCGCGGACCGAGGGGCCGCTGCGCGCCGCCCTGCGCGAGGCGGAGGAGGAGACGGGCCTCGACCCCCGGGGCGTCCAGCTCTTCGGCGTGCTGCCGCGCCTCTTCATCCCCGTGAGCGACTTCGTGGTCACCCCGGTGCTCGGCTGGTGGCACACGCCGACCCCGGTCGGCGTCGTCGACCCGAACGAGACGGCCCGCGTCTTCACGGTCCCCGTGTCCGATCTCACGGACCCGGCCAATCGCGCGACGGCCGTCCACCCGAGCGGCCACCACGGACCCGCGTTCCTCGTCGAGTCAGCCCTGGTCTGGGGTTTCACCGCGGGCGTGATCGATAGAATTCTGCACTTCGCGGGCTGGGAGCGACCCTGGGACCGCGGTAGGCAGGTCCCGCTCGACTGGCGCGCATGACAAGGTTGCGTGGACGTGGCGGTCGCGATGCGAGGCGAGGATTGAATCGGTGAACGTGCTGGACGTCCTGTTGCTGCTCGCCGCGGTCTGGTTCGCGGTCGTGGGCTACCGCCAGGGCTTCGTGGTCGGCATCCTCTCGGTGATCGGCTTTCTGGGCGGCGGCCTCATCGCCGTATACCTGCTGCCGATCGTCTGGGACGCGCTCAAGGACGACGACGCGGCCGGGGTGAGCACGACGGCCGCGGTCGTCGCCGTCGTCATCGTGATCGTCTGCGCCTCGATCGGCCAGGCCTTCACCACCCATCTGGGCAACAAGCTCCGCAGATACATCACCTGGCAGCCCGCCCGCGCCCTGGACGCGACGGGCGGCGCCCTGGTGAACGTGGTCGCCATGCTCCTGGTCGCCTGGCTGATCGGCTCCGCCCTCGCGGGGACGACGCTGCCGACGGTCGGCAAGGAGGTGCGCAACTCCAAGGTGCTGCTCGGCGTCTCGCGGGCGCTGCCCGGCCAGGCCGACACGTGGTTCAACGACTTCTCCTCGGTCCTCGCGCAGAACGGCTTCCCGCAGGTCTTCAGCCCGTTCTCGAACGAGCCGATCACCGAGGTCCGGCCCCCCGACCCCAAGCTCGCCAAGAGCAAGGTCGCCACGACCGCGAAGCGCTCCATCGTGAAGGTCCGCGGGGAGGCCCACAGCTGCGGCAAGGTCCTCGAAGGCACCGGCTTCGTCTTCGCCGAGCGCCGCGTCATGACGAACGCGCACGTGGTCGGCGGCGTGGACGAGCCGACGGTCCAGATAGGCGACACGAACCAGACGTACGACGCCAAGGTCGTCCTCTACGACTGGGAGCGGGACATCGCCGTCCTGGACGTGCCCACGCTGAAGGCGCCGGCCCTGAAGTTCACGTCCGAGGACGCGTCGAGCGGTGCGGGCGCCATCGTCGCCGGCTTCCCCGAGGACGGTCCCTACGACGTCCGTCCCGCGCGCGTGCGCGGCCGCATCCAGGCCAAGGGCCCGGACATCTACCACCGCGGCACGGTGCGACGCGACGTCTACTCGCTCTACGCGACGGTCCGTCAGGGCAACTCGGGCGGCCCGCTGCTCACGCCCGACGGCAAGGTCTACGGCGTGATCTTCGCGAAGTCGCTCGACGACCCCGACACGGGGTACGCCCTGACGGTGGACGAGGTGCGCGAGGACATCGAGCGGGGCCGCACCGCGAACCAGGAGGTCGACAGCCAGGGCTGCGCCCTGTAGGCGCAGGGCTGCGCTCTGCCTGGATCGCGGAGGTGAGGCGCCGGGGGAGCGGGGTCAGTCGCGGGTGTGCCGGAGCCGCGCGGAGACCCAGCGGGCCCTCCGGCGGAGGATGCGGGAGATGCCCATGGACTGCGGGGGTCCGTGTCGGCCCCTGTCCTGTTGCCCGCTCCTCTCGCGGCTGTTCAGCGCTGTGGCCGAGCGGCGATTGCGTGCTACGTCACTGTAGTCGTGCGTCCAGCCCATACCCGGACGTGTGCCCGGGCCCCATGGTCGGTAACCGCGCTCAGGGGACCCAATTGGCCTATGCGCCGGGCAATTGGCGTTCGTAGGACAAGTGTTCCCAGAAGTTATCCGGATGACCACGCTCCGGAGGCCTGACAGTGGGGCCCGGAGGCCCGACAGCCGGGACCCGGGGGCCTCACCGGTCCGGCTCGGGGTCCTTCAGCCAGTTCACCAGCTCCGTGGAGAACGCCACCGGGTCCTCCTCGTGCGGGAAGTGCCCGAGGCCGTCGAACAGCCGCCAGCGGTAGGGGGCTTCGACGTACTCGCCGGACCCCGCCGCACTCCTCGTACGCATCACGGGATCGAGGGAGCCGTGCAGATGCAGCGTCGGCACGCGCACGGGCCGCTTCATCCGGCGGTTGAACTGGATGCCGTCGGGCCGCGCCATCGACCGCACCATCCAGCGGTAGGGCTCGATCGAGCAGTGGGCCGTCGAGGGGATGCACATGGCCCTGCGGTACATCTCCACCGCCTCGTCCTCGGGTAGCCGGGGCCCCGACCAGTCCCGCACCAGACGCCCCACCAGGGCGCCGTCGTCGGCGACGAGTTGACGCTCCGGCAGCCAGGGCCGCTGGAAGCCCCACACGTACGAGCCCGCGGCGGTCTGCCTGCGGTCGGAGAGCATCGCCGAGCGCCAGCGCCGGGGGTGCGGCATGGAGGAGACGGCGAGGCGGCGCACCAGCTTGGGCCGCATCACGGCCGCTGTCCACGCGAGGTATCCGCCGAGGTCGTGGCCGACGAGCGCGGCGTCCGGTTCGCCGAGCGAGCGGACGACGCCGGTGATGTCCAGGGCGAGGTTCGCCGGGTCGTAACCGCGGGGTGTGCGGTCGCTGCCGCCCACGCCCCGCAGGTCCATCGCCACGGCCCGGAAGCCCGCGTCGGCGAGCGCGACCAGCTGGTGCCGCCAGGTCCACCAGAACTGCGGGAAGCCGTGCAGCAGCAGGACCAGCGGTCCTTCGCCCATCTCGGCGATGTGGAAGCGGGCCCCGTTGGCGGCCACGTCCCGGTGGGTCCAGGGGCCGTCGACGCGTACGGCGGACGAGGGCTGCGCGGGTTGCGCCGAATGGGCGACGACGTCCCGCGCGGGGGCCAGTTCGTCGCCGTGCCGCGGGGTGCCGTCGAGGGCCTGGTCCTGGGGGGCGGGGTCCGTCATGAGGACGAGCGTGCCACAGTGGCCCCCGTCTCACCGACTCGGACGTCGACCGCACCCGCGGGGCTCACGGAACGCGCGTGGGGCTTGACGTTCCCCAGGACGGCGGCCGTCTCCTTGGCCGAGGCGGCGACCTTCTGCGGGCCCTTGCCCTTCTTGGCCTTCTTGGCGAAGACGACGCCGATCAGCGCGAGCGCCCCGGCGACCAGCACATTGGCGGCGAAGGACAGCAGGAAGCAGACGGCGAGGTTCCAGTCGCTCCAGGTGTGGATGCCGTACGCGAGCGCGAAGCTCAGCATCGGCAGCGAGAAGATGAGGACCATGCCGGCCGCGCCGAAAGCGCCGCCGCCGATCGCCCCGCGCTTGACGTCCTGACGCAGCTGGGCCTTGGCCAGCGCGATCTCGTCGTGCACCAGCGCGGACATCTCACTGGTCGCGGTGGCGACCAGCTGACCGAGGCTGCGCTCGGCGCCGACGGGGCCGTCGGGTGAGCTCATGGCGTTCTCCCCTTTTTCTCTTCTGATCTCTTCTGAGATATGTCTGCTCAGATCATGCCGGACCGTTGCCATCCTCGCTTTCCCCACCCGCGACTTCGGCAAGCCTGCGGTGTTCCGCGGCCTTCTTCTCGTGGATGGCCGCCATTCGGAGGTGGTAGTCCGGGTTGCCGAGCTCGTAGACGTCGGGTATCCCGTCCAGGTCCTCGTCGCGCTCCTCGTCCTCCCAGAGCTTGCGGTACTTGGCGTTCCGCAGCTTCAGCAGGATTCCGGAGAGGACGGCCGCGATGAGGGAGCCCGCGAGGACGGCGGCCTTGATCTCGTCGGTGAGCAGCGGATCACCGGTGAAGGCGAGCTCGCCGATCAGCAGGGAGACGGTGAAGCCGATGCCGGCGAGCGAGGCGACCGCGAACACGTCGGGCCACGCCAGGTCGTCGTTCAGTTCGGCCCGGGTGAAGCGCGTCGCGAGCCAGGTGCCGCCGAAGATGCCGACCGCCTTGCCGACGACGAGCCCGAGCACCACGCCCAGCGTCTCCGGCTGGGTGAATACGTCGCCCATCGCGCCGCCCGAGACGGAGACACCCGCGCTGAACAGGGCGAAAAGCGGCACGGCAAGACCGGCGGAGAGAGGGCGTACCCGGTGTTCGATGTGCTCGCCGGGGGAGTGCGGCTCGCTCTCGTCCTCGCGGTGGCAGCGCAGCATGAGACCCATGGCGACGCCCGCGATGGTGGCGTGGACGCCGCTGTTGTACATCAGGCCCCAGATGACCAGGCCGAGCGGCACGTAGAGGTACCAGCCGCGGACCCGCTTCCTGAGCAGCAGCCAGAAGAGGGCGAGGCCGAGGAAGGCTCCGCCGAGCGCCGCGAAGTTCAGGTCGCTGGTGAAGAAGACCGCGATGATCAGGATGGCGAAGAGGTCGTCGACGACGGCCAGTGTGAGCAGGAAGGCGCGCAGCGCGGACGGCAGGGAGGTGCCGATGACCGCGAGGACCGCCAGCGCGAAGGCGATGTCGGTCGCGGTGGGCACGGCCCAGCCGGCCGTCGAGCCGCCGCCCATGACGTTGGTCAGGACGTAGACGAGCGCGGGTACGGCCATGCCGCAGAGGGCCGCGACCACGGGCAGCGCGGCGGCCTTGGGGTCGCGGAGATCACCGGCGACCATCTCGCGCTTGAGTTCGATGCCCGCGACGAAGAAGAAGACGGCGAGCAGTCCGTCGGCCGCCCAGTGCTGGAGGGAGAGGTCGAGTCCGAGCGAGCCGGGTCCGAGGTGGAAGCCGCGCACCGCCTCGTACGAGCCGCCTGCCGTGTTGGCCCAGATCAGCGCGGCGACCGCGGCCACGAGCAGCAGGACGCCGCCCACGGTCTCGGTGCGCAGGGCTTCGGCGACGAAGTTCCGCTCGGGCAGGGAGAGGCGGCCGAGGAACTTGTGGCGGGTGCGGGGGGCGGGCGCGGTCACGGGGATGGACCTCCGGGCAGGTGGGCAGGACGGAGCACATGCCGACCAGACTTCCCGGCGCACCTGGGTACTACGTGTCGCGTGACCGCCGTGATCTCTTGTCACGGTCTTGACGCGGAGTCCAGCCTACCCAAGCGCCGCCGGGACGTATCCGGCGATCTTCACTTTACGGAGAAAGAGGGCACCCGGCGCGCTGCCGGATGCCCTCCTCGTACCGCTGGCGCGGTCGTCCGCGCGGACCCGCTGGGGTCAGTCCTCGCTGGGCGCGGCCGGGAGCCGCGTCTGGATCAGGTCCATCACGGAGGAGTCCGTGAGCGTGGTGACGTCACCCAGCTCGCGGTTCTCCGCGACGTCCCGCAGCAGGCGCCGCATGATCTTCCCGGAGCGCGTCTTCGGCAGCTCCGCCACCGGCAGGACGCGCTTGGGCTTGGCGATCGGGCCGAGCGTGGTGCCCACGTGGTTGCGCAGCTCGGCGACGAGTCCCTCGGCCTCGGCGTCGGCGGAGCCGCGCAGGATGACGAAGGCGACGATGGCCTGCCCGGTCGTCTCGTCGGCGGCGCCGACGACGGCGGCCTCGGCGACCGCCGGGTGCGAGACGAGCGCCGACTCGACCTCGGTGGTGGAGATGTTGTGCCCGGAGACGAGCATCACGTCGTCCACCCGGCCGAGCAGCCAGATGTCGCCGTCCTCGTCCTTCTTGGCGCCGTCACCCGCGAAGTACCTGCCTTCGAAGCGCGACCAGTACGTGTCGATGAACCGCTGGTCGTCGCCCCAGATGGTGCGCAGCATCGAGGGCCACGGCTCGGTCAGGACGAGGTAGCCACCGCCGCCGTCGGGCACTTCGTTGGCCTCGTCGTCCACCACGGTGGCCGAGATGCCGGGCAGGGCGCGCTGCGCGGAGCCGGGCTTGGTCTCGGTCACGCCGGGCAGCGGCGAGATCATCATCGCGCCGGTCTCGGTCTGCCACCAGGTGTCCACGATGGGGCACCTGTCGCCGCCGATGTTCTTCCGGTACCACATCCAGGCCTCGGGGTTGATCGGCTCGCCCACCGATCCGAGCACCCGCAGACTGCTCAGGTCGAACTTCGCGGGGATGTCGTCGCCCCACTTCATGAACGTCCGGATCGCCGTCGGCGCGGTGTAGAGGATCGTGACCCCGTACTTCTGGATGATCTCCCAGAAGCGGCCCTGGTGCGGGGTGTCGGGGGTGCCCTCGTACATCACCTGCGTCGCGCCGTTCGCCAGCGGACCGTACGTGATGTACGAGTGGCCGGTGACCCAGCCGATGTCGGCGGTGCACCAGTAGACGTCGGACTCCGGCTTGAGGTCGAAGACGGCGTGATGGGTGTAGGCCGCCTGCGTCAGATAGCCGCCGGAGGTGTGCAGGATGCCCTTCGGCTTGCCCGTGGTGCCCGAGGTGTAGAGGACGAAGAGCGGGTGCTCCGCGTCGAAGGCCTCGGGGGTGTGCTCGGCGGACTGCCTCTGGGTGGCCTCGTGCCACCACACGTCGCGGCCCTCGGTCCACGCCACGTCCTGGCCGGTGCGGCGCACCACGAGGACGTGGCGCACGCCCTCGGCGCGGCCGACGGCCTCGTCGACGGCGGGCTTGAGCGCGGAGGGCTTGCCCCGGCGGTAGCCGCCGTCGGCGGTGATGACGACCTTGGCGTCGGCGTCCTTGATGCGGGCGGCGATGGCGTCGGCGGAGAAGCCGCCGAAGACGACCGAGTGGGCGGCGCCGATGCGGGCGCAGGCCAGCATCGCGACGACCGCCTCGGGGATCATCGGCAGGTACACCGCGACGCGGTCGCCCTTCTCGACGCCGAGCTCGGTCAGCGCGTTCGCCGCCCGGCTGACCTCTTCCTTCAGCTCGGCGTAGGTGATGGCCCGGCTGTCGCCGGGCTCACCCTCGAAGTGGATCGCCACACGGTCGCCGTGTCCCGCCTCGACGTGGCGGTCGACGCAGTTGTACGCGACGTTGAGCTTTCCGTCGGCGAACCACTTGGCGAACGGCGGGTTCGACCAGTCCAGCGTCTCGGTCGGTTCCGTGGCCCAGGTCAGCCGGCGGGCCTGCTCGGCCCAGAAGCCGAGCCGGTCAGCCTTGGCCTGTTCGTACGCCTCCGCGGTGACGTTCGCGGCGGCTGCCAGCTCCGCCGGCGGCGCGAAGCGACGCTCCTCCTTCAGAAGGTTGGCCAGGCTTTCGTTGCTCACGACATCTCCCTTTCCCAGGGTGTCCGTTGTGTCCGAAGCCACAGCTCATCAGACACAACCCGGTGTGACAAGGGTCTGCCGAAAATTGGTTTAGACCTTTAACCGTCTCACAGCTGTGGCGCCGCCGCCCGCGTCGGCCCGGGACGGGTCGGCGAGACCTGGTCGAAGACCTCGTAGGGCGGCCTGCCCGACCCGGAGCCATCCGTCAGCAGATAGGACTGCGCCTCTCCGACGTGGAAGTACATACCGTGCAGCTCAAGATCACCGGCCGCAAGTCGACGCGCCACCGACTCGTGCGCCCGCAGGTGCTCCAGCTGCTGAATCACGTTGGTGAGGCACAGCTGCTCCACCGGGTCGGCCGGCGCCTGTCCCGCGAGCCGCGCCCAGTCCTCACCCTGGGCGGCCACCCGCTCCAGGCTCGGCCGGCCGTGCCGCAGCCACCGCCACAGCGGGGTCTGCGCGTCGCCCTCCGGGATGCTGAGCAGGGCCTGCATCGCACCGCACCCGGAGTGCCCGCACACCGTGATCGACCGCACCTTCAGCACGTCGACCGCGTACTCGATCGCGGCGCCCACCGAGTCGTCACCGCTCTCCGTGCCCGGCGGCGGCACCAGATTGCCGACATTGCGTACGACGAAGAGGTCGCCGGGGCCGCTGGATGTGATCATCGAGGTGACGACCCGGGAGTCGGCACACGTCAGGAAGAGCTGTGCGGGCTGCTGCCCCTCGCGGGCGAGCCTGGCCAGCTCGCCCCGGACATGAGGCGCCGTGTTCCGCTGGAAGGCGCTGATGCCGCTGGCCAGTTGGTGTCCGCGCGGCTGCCCCGTCTCCTGCTCCTCCTGCGGGCGGTCGCAGTGGTGGTTGCGCCACGGGGTCCATGGCCGGCAGCACGAGTGCGCGGCGCTCGCGGGCTCGGCGATGCGGGTCCCGGCGCGGCCGGTGACCTCGACGCTGCCGCCGTGCGCGGCGTGCGCGTCCTGCCAGCACTGCAACGACTCGAAGGCGGCGTGGTCCATGAAGGAGCCGTCCAACTCCACGACGACGTCCTCCCCTTGCGGGACGAGGTGCAGGGTCCTGCTGAGCCGGGGCACGGCGAGGAACGTCAGCTGCCCGCGCACGCGGACATGGTGGACGCCGGCCACCTTCTCGTGGGTGATGCGGGTGCGGGCGAGGCGGTGCAGCGCGACGGCGACGGCCACGGCGATGCCGAGCGCCACGCCCTCCAGGACGCCGAAGACGACCACGCCGAGGGTGGTGGTCGCGTACACGACGATCTCGCGGTGACGGGTGATGGTGCGGATGTGGTTCAGGCTGACCATCTGGATGCCGACGGCCATGACGAGGGCGGCGAGGGCCGCGAGCGGGATCAGCTCCAGGGCGGGGACCAGGAGCAGCGCGGCCACCACTACCCAAACGCCGTGCAGCATCGTGGAGTTCCTGCTGACGGCTCCCGCTCGCACATTGGCCACACTGCGCACCGCGACCCCGGCGACGGGGAGGCCGCCGAGCGCGCCGGAGACGATGTTGGCGCCGCCCTGGCCGAGCAGCTCCCGGTCGAGGTCGGAGCGCCGCACGCTGGTGTCGAGCTCGGGTCGCTGAGAGGTCAGCTTGTCGATGGCGACGGCGCCGAGCAGCGACTGCACGCTGCACACCAGGGTGGTGGTGAGCACGGCGGCGACGATGCCGAGCACGGGGCCCTCGGGGAGCCCGGCGAGCGCGTGGCTGCGCCACGAGGGCAGGTCGACCCGGTCGAGGCTGAGCCGGGTGACGGAGGCGAAGCAGGTCGCGACGGCCACCGAGACCAGCGCGGCGGGCAGGACGCGGGTCATGCGCCCGGCGCGTCCGGGGATGCGGGGCCAGAGCAGCAGGACGACGAGGGTGAGCAGACTGATCGACAGGGCGGCCGGGTGCAGGGTGGCCAACTGGGCGGGCAGGGCGCGGAGGTTGTCGAGCACCGCGCTCTGCGGGGTGCCGCCGAGCACGATGTGCAGCTGGGCCATGGCGATGGTGACGCCGATGCCGGCCAGCATGCCGTGCACGACGGCGGGGCTGACGGCGAGCGCCGAGCGGGCCACCCGCAGGCAGCCGAGGCCGAGTTGGGCGAGCCCGACGAGGATGGTGATGGCGCAGGTGGTCTGCCAGCCATAGCGGTGGATGATGTCCGCCGTCACGACCGTGAGGCCGGCGGCCGGGCCGCTGACCTGGAGAGCCGATCCGCCGAGCCGTCCGGCGACGAGGCCGCCGACGGCGGCGGCGACGAGGCCCGCCTGCAGGGGCGCTCCGGTCGCGAGGGCGATGCCGAGCGAGAGCGGCAGGGCGATCAGGAAGACGGCGAGCGACGCCGAGATGTCGGCTCCCGCGATGCGGAACCTCTTCCCGGGCGGCGGGGCGTGCGGCTTGTGGGCGCGCGGTTCGTGGATCGACTCGGTCGTGTCGGTGGGGGCGTAGGCAGTCATGTTTCCCGTCTCCTCCGGGGCAGCGCGGTCGCGGACATAGGGGCCCTCCGGCGGTGTGCGGAGGACGGCATCGCGGCCGTGGGTCACGGCGTAAAGCGGCGGGGAGCTATCAACGCTCGGTAAACGAATCGTAATGCAGAGTAAAGGTCGTGGATGGATTTTCGGGGCAAATGGGGCAGACGGTCACTCGGATGAGCGAATAAAAACTTTTATCGGCTTGTCGGACCGGAGATTTCAGGCCTGCGGGCGAGGCTGCTGTCTGTTCTGTCCCGACTTGCACGAAAGAAGGTGGGCGGAAGATGGCCGCCAACCGGAGAGTCACCGCGAGCCTCACCGCCCTCGTGGCCTGCGCGGCAGCATTGGCCGGCTGCGCCGAGAGCGGCAACGGCGTGAAGGAGGGCGCGCACGGCGCGAAGAAGGGAGCCGGCGCCCCGCTCAAGAGCCCCGTCCGGCTGATCGGGGACGGGTCCACCGCCTACACCGGGAAGCAGCCGCATCTGCCGAGGCCGGAACGGCTCAAGCCCGGCCAGAAACCACCGCAGTTCGTGGTCTTCTCCTGGGACGGCGCGGGGGAGGACAGCCAGAAGCTGTTCTCCCACTTCCGCAAGGTGGCCAAGCGGAACGACGCCACCATGACGTACTTCCTCAGCGGTGTGTACATGCTTCCCGAGAAGAAGCGGGAGCTCTACAAGCCGCCGCGGCACCTCACGGGCAGCTCGGACATCGGCTTCAACGACCGCCGGGGAATCGCGGACACCGTGGAGCAGCTCCGCGGCGCCTGGCTGGAGGGCAACGAGATCGGCACCCACTTCAACGGGCACTTCTGCGGCGCGGGCCGCGGTGTCGGGGAGTGGTCCGTCGAGGACTGGAAGAGCGAGATCAAGCAGGCCAAGTCCTTCGTGAAGTCCTGGAAGACGAACACGGGCATGAAGGGGGCGAAGCCGCTGCCCTTTGACTACGACAAGGAGCTGGTGGGCGCCCGGACCCCCTGCCTGGAGGGCCAGAAGAACTTCATGCGGGCGGCGCGCGAACTGGGCTTCCGCTACGACACCAGCGGCGTCAACGACCAGCTCTGGCCCAAGAAGAAGGACGGGCTCTGGGATCTGTCGATGCAGCTCGTGCCCGTCCCGGGGCGCACGTTCGAGACGCTCACCATGGACTACAACTTCATGGTCAACCAGTCCGGCACGACCTCACAGGGCGACCCCTCCATGCACGAGTACTGGGGTGACCAGATGCGCGACGGCCTGCTCCAGGGCTTCGACCGGGCCTACAAAGGCAACCGCGCCCCGCTGATCATCGGCAACCACTTCGAGTCCTGGAACGGCGGCACCTACATGCGCGCCATCGAGGAGACCATCGAGAAGGTGTGCACCAAGTCCGAGGTGCGCTGCGTCTCCTTCCGCCAGCTCGCGGACTGGCTCGACGCGCAGGACCCGAAGGTCCTCGCGCGGCTGGTGAAGCTGCCGGTCGGCCAGGCCCCGAAGGAGGGCTGGGCGAGATACCTCTCCGCCCAGCCCGCACCGGCCCCGAAGGGTGTGCCGGGCGCTCCGGCGCACAAGTCCTGAACCCGGCGGCCCTGTTCAGGCAGTGGCCACCATCTGCTCGCGCAGGACGAAGTCGGGGTCGACCTGGCCCGCCAGGTCGGCGCCCGTCCGTTCGTTGCCCCAGCTCTGCGCGTTCTTCAGGTGGAAGTGCACCATCTGGCGCGTGTACCGCTCCCAGTCCCTTCGCGCGTACGAGGCGTCGACGGTGGCCTGGAGCGTCCGCAGGGAGCGGCGGTTGTCCTCTTCGAGCAGCTCGAAGCGGGGCGGGCGGCCCTTCTCCATGGCGCGCACCCAGTCCGAGTGCCCGACGGTCACCAGGAGGTCGTCGCCGACCTGTTCACGCAGGAAGTCGACGTCGTCCTGGCCCTGCACCTTGTTGCCCACGACCTTCAGCTCCACGCCGAAGTCGCGTGCGTACTCCTTGTACTGCCGGTAGACCGAGACGCCCTTCCTCGTCGGCTCGGCCACGAGGAACGTCAGGTCGAAGCGGGTGAACATGCCGGAGGCGAAGGAGTCCGAGCCCGCGGTCATGTCGACGACCGCGTACTCGTCCCGGCCGTCGACCAGGTGGTTCAGACACAGCTCCACCGCTCCCGTCTTGGAGTGGTAGCACGCGACACCGAGGTCGGCTTCGGTGAACGGCCCGGTGACCATCAAACGCACGGTGGCGTCGTCGAGTTCCACGGGCCGCGCGCACGCGTCGAACACCGGGTTGTTCTCGCGCACCCGCAGGAGCCGTGAGCCCTCACCGGGCGGTGTCGTCTTGATCATCGTGTCGGCGGAGGCGATCCGCGGGTTGGAGCCCCGCAGGTACTCCTTGATCAGCGGCAGGTGCGCGCCGAGGGCGGGCAGCTCGGCGGCGTCCGTCTCGTCGAGGCCGAGGGCCGGTCCCAGGTGCTGGTTGATGTCGGCGTCCACCGCGATGACGGGTGCGCCGGTGGCGGCGAGGTGGCGGATGAAGAGCGAGGACAGGGTGGTCTTGCCGCTGCCGCCCTTCCCCACGAAAGCGATTTTCATAATCACGAAGCGTAGCTGATTGGTCACCACGCGTGCGTGGCTCGGGTGAAGAAGACCACTCCTTCGTGGAGGGCGGCCGTTCAGTACGTAGGGTCGTACTCATGAGTACGACACCCGATCCGCTCGCGGCCCTGGGGACGATCCCCGGCGTGGCCGACTCCGTGGACTCCGTGCGCAAGGCGGTGGACCGGGTCTACGGACACCGGATCATGCGGCGCCGCAGCAATGAGGTCACTTCAGAGGCGGCCCTGCGGGGTGCCCGCGGGTCCGCGGCGCTCTCGGGCGCGGAGTGGGCCCTGGAGGAGGTGCGCAGGCGCAGTGACTTCAGCGGTGACGGCGAGGCGCGCGCGGTCGGCGGGGCCCTGCGGCTGACCGCCGAGGCGGGCCAGCTGCTCTCCATCTGGCGGCAGTCGCCGCTCCGGGTCCTGGCGCGCCTGCATCTGGTCGCCGCGGCCGACGCCGACGAGGCGGCGGGGCGTCCGCGCCTCGCGGGCGAGTCCGTCGATGAGCCGCTGATCGAGCTTCCGCTGCCGGACGCCGACGAGGTGGCGGGGCGTCTGGAGGGCCTTTCGCGGCTGATCATCCAGGGCGGCTCGGCGCCGGCCCTGGTGACGGCGGCCGTGGTCCACGGAGAGCTGATCACCCTGCGGCCCTTCGCCTCGTGCAACGGCCTCGTCGCGCGCGCCGCCGAGCGCATCGTCCTGGTGGGCAGCGGCCTCGACCCGAAGGCGGTCTGCCCGGCGGAGGCGGGTCACGCGGAGCTGGGGCGGGCGGCCTATGCGGCGGCCCTCGAGGGCTACGCGTCCGGCACGCCGGAGGGCGTGGCGGCCTGGATCGCCCACTGCGGCAAGGCGGTGGAACTGGGCGTCAGGGAGTCCACGGCGGTCTGCGAGGCGCTGCAGCGGGGAGCGGCGTAGGGCCTCGGACGGGAGTGCGGGGGCGGAGCGGCGTCAGGCCTGGACACGGGGGCGGCGCAGGGCCCTGGACAGGGTTGCGGCGGTACGGAGAGCCGTACCGCCGCTGGCATGTCCACCGTGTTACCAAGCGTCCTCGATATGTTGCCCATCAGGTCGGGACTTTGCCCGTCACCTGGTGCGGCTGGCCCGTAATCGACGGGTCGACGTCGCGTGGGTGCTCGGTGTTCATGCTTCGGTCCGTGGGGCCGTTACTGCGTTTGAAGGGGATCCTCTCGGATGTCCTTGGTCTCGCGGGCCGTTGACTCCTTTGTACTCCTGTCCTGGGGTGAGCGGAAGTCCTGGCCGCACTTCTTTACTTTTACTCTCAAATACGCCTGAATCGGGCGCGGGGAGGGTGCGGGGAGGAGTGGGTCAGCCCACGGGGGCCCGGCGGCGGCCGGCGAGCCAGACGAGGCTCGCGGCGGCGGCCGCCGCGCCCACCGCGGCCGCCGCGATCAGGGCGGGCCGCGGCGGAGCGGCCAGGCGCTGCTTCAGCCGTACCGGACGGTGGAAGTCGAGGATCGGCCACGCGCGCGTGAGCGCCTCGCGGCGGAGCGCGCGGTCCGGATTGACGGCGAACGGATGCCCGACCGCTTCGAGCATCGGCAGATCGGTCGCCGAGTCGCTGTAGGCGAAGCAGCGGTCCAGGTCGTACCCCTCCGAGAGGGCGAGTTCCTTGATGGCCTGCGCCTTGGTGGGTCCGTACGCGTAGTACTCCACCTCGCCGGTGAAGCAGCCGTCGTCCCCGACGACCATGCGGGTGGCCACTACGCGGTCCGCGCCGAGCATCTCGCCGATCGGCTCGACCACTTCCGCGCCCGACGTGGAGACGATGACGACGTCCCGCCCCGCCGAGTGGTGCTGCTCGATGAGGGAGGCGGCCTCGTCGTAGATGATCGGGTCGATCAGGTCGTGCAGCGTCTCGGCGACGATCTCCTTGACCTGCTGCACGTTCCACCCGCGGCACAGCGCCGAGAGGTACTCGCGCATCCGCTCCATCTGGTCGTGGTCCGCGCCGCCCGCCAGGAAGACGAACTGCGTGTACGCGGTGCGCAGCACCGCTCTGCGGTTGATCAGGCCGCCTTGGTAGAACGACTTGCTGAACGTGAGCGTGCTCGACTTCGCAATGACCGTCTTGTCCAGGTCAAAGAAGGCGGCGGTGCGAGGCAAGGAGTGGTTTTCCACGATGCTGAGCATAGGGGCCCACCATTCGGCGTAAGCTGAGGCGTGTGGGTTTGCCTGAGAAGGCTCTCGGGTACACCATGGAAGTCACGGATCGTTCGCGACCGTGCTAACCCGGTCTGGCTCCTCCCCCCCCGAGTCGGACCGTGGGGACGACCCCCGCTCTCCCCCCCGGCGGGGGTCGTCGCATGTCCGGATGGGTTTTTGAGCCCTCCGCGGATCATCTTTCGGCTCCGCCGCTCCCCTTCCCGCCCTCCGCGCGGTCCTCTGTCGCGGCCGAAGACTGTCACTGTGTGTAGTCGATGGGCTGCGCTGTGAAAGCCCCGGGGAAGTCGGCCGGAAGCCGGCCCGGGACCTGTGGGAAGTCGGCGGGAAGCCGACGTTCCGTCACCGGTATGGGTGACGGAAATATTCACAGGCATCGCCTCGTCCACAGTTATTGAGCAAGATCCACACGATTTCCGGTGACGCCGCACGCTGATTCCACGCGTTCCGCTTGCGAAGTTCATGGCCGGATTGCTTTGTCCGGTTCTTCGCCGATGCGGAGTGCGCCATTCAGGGGTGCTTGCGGTGAAGGGGGATGGAGATCGTGGGTGGAGTCATTGCGCGGGACGGGTCCGCGTCGTCCGACGGGCGACAGCGCGGACCGCTGATCCTGACCGAGGATGTGCAGCTCCTCGACGACCTGCTGCGGCTGTGCGCCGCGGCGGGTGCGCGGCCCGAGGTGCACCACGGGGGGCCGGGGTGCGGAGAGGGGTGGGATTCGGCCCCGCTCGTCCTCGTCGGCGACGACGCGGCGGACCGGGTGCGCGGAGCCGCCCGACGGCGTGGCGTCGTGCTGGTTGGGCGGGATCAGGACGATTCCGGTGTCTGGCGGCGCGCGGTGGAGATCGGCGCCGACCATGTGCTGCTCCTGCCCGACGGAGAGCAGTGGCTGGTGGACCGCATCGCCGATGTGGCGGAGGGCGTGGGGCGGCCCGCACTGACCGTGGGGGTCATCGGCGGGCGCGGCGGAGCGGGCGCCTCCACCCTGGCCTGCGCCCTCGCGGTCACCGCGGCGCGGGCGGGCCGGCGCACGATGCTCGTCGACGCCGATCCGCTGGGCGGCGGCCTGGACGTCCTCCTCGGCGGCGAGACGGCCGACGGCCTGCGCTGGCCGGCGTTCGCCGCGTCACGGGGCAGGGTCGGCGGGGAGGCGCTTGAGGAGTCCCTGCCGGAGCTGCACGCGCTGCGGGTCCTGAGCTGGGACCGGGGCGAGGCGGTGGCGGTCGCCCCCGAAGCGGTGCGGGCCGTGGTGTCGGCGGCCCGCAGGCGCGGCGGCGTGGTCGTCGTGGATCTGCCGCGCCGGGTGGACGAACCGGTCGCGGAGGCGTTGGCCCAGGTGGACCTGGGGCTCCTGGTGGTGCCGCCCGAGCTGCGGGCGGTCGCCGGGGCCCGGCGGGTCGCCTCGGCCGCGGGGCTGGTGCTGCGGGACCTGCGGGTGGTGATCGGCGCCGGAGCGGGCCGTGGCGCCCCGGCGGGCCGCGGCGGGCTCGACTCCGAGGAGGTCGCCCGCCTCCTCGGGCTGCCGCTGGTCGGTGACGCGCCCTGGGAGCCGGGCCTCGCGGCGGCGCAGGCGGCGGGGGTGCCGCCGGGCGGGCTCGCGCGCGGGCCGCTCGCCCGGTTCTGTGACGCCTTCTGGGGCAGGGTGCCGGTCGACGCCGTGGGCGGTGGCGTATGAGCGCCGTCGTCGGGGCGCGGATGCTGGACGGGGTCCGCCAGTGGCTCGCGGAGAGCGGCAAGGAGCCGACCCCGGCCAGGGTTGCCGAGGCGCTGCGGGCCCAGGGCAGGGTCCTCGGGGCCACGGAAGTGCTCGGCGCCGCATCGCAGTTGCGCTCGGAGCTGGTCGGAGCGGGGCCACTGGAACCCTTGCTCGCGGACCGCTCGGTGACCGATGTGCTGGTGTCCGCGCCCGACCGGGTCTGGGTGGACCGTGGCGGCGGGCTCGAACTCACCGGGGTCACGTTCGAGGACGCTGACGCGGTGCGGCGGCTCGCCCAGCGCCTCGCGGCCGTCGCGGGGCGGCGCCTGGACGACGCGCGGCCCTGGGTGGACGCCCGCCTTCCGGACGGCACCCGGTTGCACGCGGTCCTGCCGCCGGTCGCCGTGGACTCCACGTGTCTCTCGCTGAGGGTCGTGCGCCCCCGCGCCTTCACCCTCGCCGAGCTGGTCGAGGCGGGGACGGTGCCGCCCGGCGGCGACCGCGTGCTGCGGGCCCTGCTCCACGCCCGTCTGTCGTTCCTGATCAGCGGGGGGACGGGCAGCGGCAAAACGACCCTGCTGAGCGCGCTGCTCGGCCTCGTCGGGCCCGGGGAGCGGATCGTGCTTGCCGAGGACTCCGCGGAGCTGCGCCCCGACCACCCGCACGTGGTCCGTCTGGAATCCCGGTCCGCGAACCAGGAGGGCGCCGGCCACGTCGGCCTGGACGACCTGGTCCGCCAGGCTCTCCGCATGCGGCCCGACCGGTTGGTCGTCGGCGAGGTGCGGGGCGCGGAGGTGGTCCATCTGCTGGCCGCGCTCAATACGGGGCACGACGGTTCCGGCACCGTCCACGCCAATGCCGCCGGTGACGTGCCCGCCCGGCTCGAAGCCCTGGGGACGGCCGCGGGGCTCGACAGGACGGCGCTGCACAGCCAGCTGGCCGCGGCCCTGTCGGTGGTGATCCACCTGGTGCGCGACCGGCAGGGGAGGCGTCGCATCGCGGAGGTGCACGTGCTGGAGCGGGACCCGTCGGGCCTGGTGGTGACGGTGCCTGCGCTGCGGTGGGGCGCGCGGTCCTTCAGCGAGGGGCCGGGGTGGCAGCGGCTCAAGACGCTGCTGGAAGGCGCTGCTTGGGGTGACCCGACATGAGTACGTCGATGTGGGCGGCGGCGGCCTGCGCGGGCAGCGCCGCCTGGCTGCTCGGCGGCCGGGACAAGGACGCCGGAAGGGTCCACGCGGTGCTCGCGACCCCGGCGCCCGCCGAGACGGACGGCTGGTCCTGGCGGCGGCTCGTCGCGGCCGGACGCGGGCGGGTGCGGCACGAGTGGTGGTGCCTGGCGGCGGGACTGCTGGTGGCGCTTCTGGGGGCGTCCGTGCTGCCGCTGGTGGCCGGAGCGGCGGCGGTGCCACTGGCCGGGCGGGTGCGGCGGGCCCGGGCCGCGCGCGCTGAGCGGGAGCGGTGCGGCGCGGCGGTCACCGCGCTCTGCGGGGCGCTCGCGAGCGAGGTGCGGGCGGGACGGCAGCCCGGGGACGCGCTGCGGCTGTCCCTCGGTGAGGCGGCTTCGCGGGGGATCTCCGAGGGCGCCCGGAGCGCGGCTCTCGCGGCGGCGCGCTTCGGCGGGGAGGTGCCGGACGCGCTGCGAGAGGCGGCGCGGGAGCCGGGGGCCGAGGGGTTGCTCGGCCTGGCGGCGTGCTGGCGGGTGGCGGTCGACCGCGGCGCCGGTCTCGCGGCGGGGCTCGAAAGGCTGGAGGCGGCGCTGCGTTCCGAGCGCGATCAACGGGCGGAGCTGCGCGCACAACTGGCCGGCGCGCGCTCGACGGCGGTGATGCTCGCGGGGTTGCCGGTGCTCGGGCTGCTGATGGGAAGCGCGCTGGGAGCCGAGCCGCTGCGGGTGCTGCTGCACACGGGCGCGGGTCTCGGATGCCTGGCGGTGGGCGCGGTGCTCGAAGGCGTCGGCCTGTGGTGGGCGCTGCGGATCGTGCGGGGAGCGGAGGGGCGATGAGCGATATCCACAGCCTGGGGGTAACGGTGTGGGGAATCGCGGCCGTGCTGTGGGTGGTGTCGACGCTGCTGGCCGCGCGACGCGAGAAGACGGAGCGGCACCGGACCGGAATGGCCCTCGGCGTGGGGGCGCCGGCAGCGGAGCGCTCGAAGCGGCGTCCGGCTGTACGGGGCGGGGCGCGCGCCTGGCTCATGGTGACCGGCACGGCGGGCGCGGTCTACGCCCTGGTGGGCGGCGGCGTGGGGCTGGTGCTGGCGGTGGCCGCGGGGTACACCGCATGGCGTTGGGCGCGGAGCCGGGCGTCACCTCCCGCTTGCGGGGAGCGGGGCGAGGAGGCCGCGGCTCAACTGCCGCTTGCCGCCGACCTCCTGGCGGCATGTGTGACCGCGGGGGCGAGCCCCGTCGAGGCCGCCCGAGCGGTCGGCGAGTCGCTGCGGGGACCGGTGGGTGAGCGGCTGGCGCGGGGGGCCGCGGAAGTGCGGCTCGGCGGTGAACCGGGCGAAGCCTGGCGGCACTTGCGGGAGATCCCGGGAGCCATACCGCTGGCCCGCCTTCTGGAGCGCGCCGACGAGTCCGGAGCGCCGGCCGCGGAACCGGTGGCACGCCTCGCGGCGGACGCCCGGGCCGAGCGAGGCCGGGCGGCCACGGCCAGGGCGCGGCGGGCGGCGGTCCTGATGACGGCTCCCGTGGGCCTCTGCTTCCTCCCGGCGTTCCTGGCGATCGGCGTGCTGCCGGTGGTGATCGGGCTGGCGCAAGGGCTGCTGAGCGCGGGGTGAACGCAGGCGTGGTGTTCGTTTCGGCCGCTGGGGCCCGGGCGGACCGAGCGGACCGAGCGGGCCCCAGCGGGCCGAACGGGCCTCAGCGGGCCGAACGGGCCCACACCGGGCTGAGCGGGCCCCAGCGGGCCGCGTGAGCAAAGCAAGTGAGTGACCGAGTCAGTGACCAAGTGAGCGGATCAGTGGAGGTCAGAAGTGTTCGGACATGGGTGTAGCGGTAGTGCGCGATGGCTGGTGCGGCGGGTTCGAGCGGCGCGCAGGGATGCGGGGATGGTGACGTCCGAGTACGCGATGGGCTTGATCGCGGCGGTGGGGTTCGCCGGGTTGCTCTACAAGGTCGTGACGAGCGGTCAGGTCAGGGCGGCGCTGCAGTCGATCGTGGAGAAGGCTCTCCATGCGCAGTTCTGAGGCCTGGCTTCGGGCGCGGGCCCGGGTGCGGGGCCAGGGCGGGGGCCGCTGTCGGGACGCGGGGTTCGTGACGGCGGAGGCTGCGGTGGTGCTGCCGACGCTGGTCCTGTTCGCCATGGCGCTGCTCTGGACGCTCCTTGCCGCGTGTGCGCAGGTCCAGTGCGTGGACGCGGCGAGGGCCGGCGCGCGCGCCGCGGCTCGGCAGGACCCGGAGGCGGTCGCCGTCGCGGCGGCACGGCAGGCGGCGCCACGTGGGGCGCGGGTATCGGTGCGGCGGGAGGGCGACCTGGTGCGCGTCGAGGTCCAGGCGGACGCCCCGGGGCCCAAGGCCCTGGGCCTCGGCCTGCGGCTGCGGTCGGAGGCGGTGGCGCTGGCGGAGGAGAGCGTGGGGGTGGGCGCATGACGGGCAGGCCTTGGCGCGGGGCGGCGAGGGACCGAGGGGCGGCGACCGTTTGGGTGGCCGTGGTGATGGCCGTGCTCTGCGTGATCTGCGGGGCGGTGCTCGCGATGGGGCAGGCCGTCGTGGCCCGGCATCGGGCGGGCGGGGCCGCGGACCTGGCGGCGCTGGCGGCGGCGGACCGTTGGGCGGCGGGGAGCGCGAAGGCGTGCGAGGGGGCGCGCAGGGTGGCCGAGGCGCAGGGAGCGCGGCTGGTGCGCTGCGCCGTGCGGGGGGAGATCTCCGAGGTGACGGCCTCGGCCTCCGTGGGCCCCTTCTCGCCACGGGTCAGGTCCCGCGCGGGGCCGCGACCGGCGGCGCCGTTCGAAGGACCGGGGGTCGCGTGGCCGCGGGGGCCGGCACCCGAAGCCGAGTCCGGCCCGATCGGCCATTCGGCCGTCGGCTACTGGGGCGGAGCCGAAGCCGTCCCTGCTTCCGGAGGCGAAGCCGCCCCGGGGCCCGAGGCCGCCACCCCTGGAGGCGAAGCCACCGGGGTCTCCGAAGCCGTCCCTGCTTCCGGAGGCGAAGCCGTCCCGGGGTCCGAGGCCGCCACCCCTGGAGGCGAAGCCACCGGGGTCTCCGAAGCCGTCCCTGCTTCCGGGGGCGAAGCCATCCCCGCCTCTGAGGCCAGCCCCGTCTCCGGAGTCGCCGGGGCTTCCGGAGGCGAAGCCGACCCTGCCTCCGGACCGGAAGCCGTCCCCGCCCCGGAAGGCGAAGCAGCCCCCGCCTCTGAGGCCGGCCCTGCCCCGGAAGCCGTCCCTGCCTCCGGACCCGAAGCCGTCCCCGACCCTGCCTCCGGACCCGAAGCCGTCCCCGACCCTGCCTCCGGAGGCGAAGCCGTCCCCGACCCTGCCACCGGACCGGAAGCCGTTGCCGCCCCCGGGGGCGAAGCCGCCCCCGCGTCCCGCAGCAGGACGGAAAGCAACCGCACCGCCCCCCGCTTGTGCAGCGGTTCGTTGCCGTTGCCGCACTTGGGGGACTGGATGCAGGACGGGCAGCCGGCCTCGCATTCGCAGGAGGCGATGGCCTGGCGGGTGGCCGTCAGCCATTCGCGGGCCGTGTGGAAGGCCCGTTCGGCGAAGCCCGCCCCGCCGGGATGGCCGTCATACACGAAAACGGTCGGGAGGAGCGTGTCCGGATGCAGCGGCACGGAGACCCCGCCGATGTCCCAGCGGTCGCACGTGGCGAAGAGCGGCAGCATGCCGATGGAGGCGTGCTCGGCGGCGTGCAGGGCGCCGCCGAGGATCTCGGGATTGACGCGGGCCGCGTCCAGTTGGTCCTCGGTGACGGTCCACCAGACCGCCCGGGTGCGCAGTGTGCGGGGAGGGAGGTCCAGCTTGGTCTCGCCGAGGACCTCACCCGTGATGACCCTCCGGCGCAGGAAGGAGACGACCTGGTTGGTCACTTCGACGGAGCCGTAGCAGAGGCGTCCCTGGCCCCAGGGGACCTCGACATCCGTCTCCAGGATGGCGATGGCCGTGGTGTCGCGCGCGGTCGTGGAGTACGGCGGCGCGGCCTCCTCGACCAGGGCCACGGAGTCCTGGAGGTCGAGGTGGCGCACGAGATACGTACGGCCCTGGTGGAGGTGGACCGCGCCCTCGTGGACGGTGGTGTGGGCGGCGGACGCGTCGACCGTGCCGAGCAGCCGTCCCGTGCCCTCCTCGACGATCTGGACGGGCTCGCCGCCCTCGCCGCGGATGTCCGTGAGGTCGGCGGCCCGCTCCCGGCGGGTCCAGTGCCAGGCCTTGGTGCGGCGACGCAGCAGCCTCGCGGCCTCCAGCTGCGGAAGCAGTTCCTCGGCGGCCGGGCCGAAGAGCGCCAGGTCCTCCTCGACCAGCGGCAGCTCGGAGGCGGCCGCGCAGAGGTGGGGCGCGAGCACGTAAGGGTTGTCGGGGTCGAGGACCGTGGACTCCACGGGCCGACGGAACAGCGCCTCCGGATGGTGGACGAGATAGGTGTCCAGCGGATCGTCCCGGGCGACGAGGATGGCCAGCGCCCCCTGGCCGGAGCGCCCCGCGCGGCCGGCCTGCTGCCAGAGCGAGGCCCGGGTGCCCGGATAACCCGCGATGACGACGGCGTCGAGGCCCGACACGTCGATGCCGAGTTCGAGGGCGCTGGTGGCGGCGAGGCCGAGGAGTTCGCCGGAGTGCAGGGCGCGTTCCAGGGCGCGGCGTTCCTCCGGGAGGTAGCCGCCGCGGTAGGCGGCGACGCGGTGGGTGAGGGAGCGGTCGACCTCGGCGAGGCGTTCCTGGGCGATCACCGAGATCAGCTCGGCGCCGCGCCGGGACCGTACGAAGGCGACCGAGCGGACGCCCTGGACGGTGAGGTCGGTGAGGAGGTCGGCCGTCTCCGCGGTGGCGGTGCGGCGGACGGGCGCGCCCTTCTCGCCGTGGAGTTCGGTCAGCGGCGGCTCCCACAGGGCGAAGACGAGGTCGCCGCGGGGCGAGGCGTCGTCGGCGACCTCCTTCACCGGCAGCCCGGTGAGGCGCTCCGCCGACACGGCGGGCTCGGCGGAGGTGGCGGATGCGAGGAGGAAGACGGGTTCGGAGCCGTAGCGGGCGCAGAGGCGGCGCAGACGGCGCAGGACCTGCGCGACGTGGGAGCCGAAGACGCCGCGGTAGGTGTGGCACTCGTCGATGACGACGTAGCGCAGGGCGCGCAGGAAGGAGGACCAGCGCGGGTGGGACGGCAGTATCCCGCGGTGCAGCATGTCGGGGTTGGTCAGCACGTAATTGGCGTACTGGCGCACCCACTCCCGCTCTTCGAAGGGGGTGTCGCCGTCGTAGACGGCCGGACGCACGGCGCTGCCGAGGGGAGCGGCCAGTTCGCGGACGGCGCGGCGCTGATCGGCCGCGAGGGCCTTCGTGGGGGCGAGGTACAGAGCGGTGGCGCCACGCCCGTTCGAAGCCTCGGAGCCGTCCATGAGGGCGGAGAGGACGGGGGTGAGATAGGCGAGCGACTTGCCCGAGGCGGTTCCGGTGGCGACGACGACCGAATGGCCGTCGAGCGCGTGCTCGGCGGCGAGTGCCTGGTGGGCCCAGGGATGTTCGATGCCCGCGGCCCGGACGGCGGATATGACCTCCGGCCGGATGCGGTCGGGCCAGACTGCATACCGGGCCTCACGTGGGGGCATGTGCTCCGTATGAGTGACGCGCGCAGCACGGCTCGGCCCAGCGGTGAGTCGGTCGAGGACCACCCGTGGGGAGGCGTGTGCCCGGGCGCCCGCAGAGGGTTCTCCGGGGGGAGAATTGTTGGCCATCGGCATCGAGTGTGTCACTGGTGGGATGGACAATGGTCGTAAGGCGTCGTGCACGCCCGCCGGTAAGTGATTGAATGCCATCGCGGCTGGCGATCCGTCCTGGGGGCTCTGCCGAGGTGTCCCGAGGGATGACCGCTCGATAGCAAGGTGCTGGAGGTTCCGTGGACCTGTCCCTGTCGACCCGTACCGTCGGCGATCGCACGGTCGTCGAGGTCGGTGGCGAAATCGATGTGTATACCGCGCCCAAGCTGCGCGAGCAGTTGGTCGAGTTGGTGAACGACGGCAGTTTCCATCTGGTCGTCGACATGGAGGGCGTGGACTTCCTCGACTCCACCGGACTCGGCGTGCTGGTCGGCGGCCTGAAGCGTGTGCGTGCCCATGAGGGCTCGCTGCGCCTGGTCTGCAACCAGGAGCGCATTCTCAAGATTTTCCGTATCACCGGTCTGACCAAGGTGTTCCCGATTCACACCTCGGTCGACGAAGCGGTCGCGGCCACCGACTGACTGGCGTGCGGCTGAGCGCCGGACGACGGAGGTCCGGCGCACCAGCCGGGCGTCCGGGCCGTTGGCCCGTGTGGCAGTACAGCAGGGGGCTGGGCCTCGGCCCGGTCCCCTGACAGCACGCGTGAAAGTCCGAGGGGGACGTATGGCCACCGTCGAGCTCCGCTTCAGCGCGCTGCCCGAGCACGTGAGGACCGCCCGTCTGGTGGCGGCCGCGGTCGCGCGCAGGGCGGGTGTGGAAGAGGCCGTGCTCGACGAGGTCAGGCTCGCCGTCGGCGAGGCCTGCACGCGCGCCGTCGGACTGCATCAGGCCGGCGGCGTCACGGCGCCGGTGCGGGTCGCACTCATCGAGGACGAGAAGCAGTTCTCCATCGAGGTCGGCGACGAGGCACCCCGTTCGGCCCCCGGCGACCGGGTTCCCGGCGCGGCGGGCCAGGGCGAGGAGCCGGAGGCCGACGGCGAGGACGAGATGGGTCTCGCGGTCATCAGCGGTCTCGTGGACGACGTCGAGGTCACCGCGGGTGAGTCCGGTGGCCTGATCCGCATGACCTGGCCGACGACCCCCGCGCCGCTCGTTTCCTGAGCACGGCGGCCGTTCCTTTCCTGAGCACGGCGACAGCGCCCGGGGCGTAGCCGCGGCCTGTCCGCGCGCCGCAGCGACCGGGCCGTCTCCGCCTGCCGTCGTCGCCTCTGCCCCGCGCCACACCCCCCGCTGGCCGCCGCCATCCCCTCTGCCCGGGATGATCACGGCGATCACGGCGGTCACGGCGGACACCGCTGGCACGGCCGACCATGACGGACGCGGCCGACCACGACGGCCATGGCGTAACCCATCGATCCGATAAGCCCACACCCCCGTCATCCCCGTCATGAACAGGGGCTTTTCTTCGGGTGATCTTATTTCGGGTTAGATCGACGATCTTTCGGAAATCGCTCGTCAACGGTTTTGAGGCATTACCGCTTTCAGGGTCATCTGGTGACCCGGATCATTTGCTCAGGGGCAATCTCCGGTCAATTGCGTTAGCGGCGCTCTGTTTTGATCAGGTTCCGCTCCCTACAATCCGTCCACATCTTGAGCTCAGGTCAAGCGTCAAGGAGGACGAATGGCGGGGCTTTCTACCCCTCATCAGATTGACCAACCCACAACCTTCGCAGCCGCAGTACTGACGGATGACAACCGTCTCATCGTCATGGTGATCGCGGCCGTCGCGCTCGCGGCGCTCGTCGTCGCGGGCGTGCTGGTACGCCAGGTCCTCGCGGCGGGCGAGGGAACCGACAGCATGAAGAAGATCGCGGCGGCGGTCCAGGAAGGCGCGAACGCCTATCTGGGCCGGCAGCTCCGCACCCTCGGCGTATTCGCCGTCGTGGTGTTCTTCCTGCTCATGCTGCTGCCCGCGGACGACTGGAATCAGCGCGCCGGACGATCGATCTTCTTCTTGATCGGAGCGGCGTTCTCGGCGACCACCGGCTATATCGGTATGTGGCTCGCCGTACGCAGCAATGTGCGTGTGGCGGCCGCCGCCCGAGAAGCCACTCCGGCACCGGGCGAGCCGGAAAAGGATCTCACCGCCGTCTCGCACAAAGCCATGAAGATCGCTTTCCGTACGGGCGGTGTCGTCGGCATGTTCACGGTGGGGCTCGGTCTTCTGGGCGCCTCCTGTGTGGTGCTCGTCTACGCCGCCGACGCGCCGAAGGTGCTGGAAGGTTTCGGCCTCGGTGCGGCGCTGATCGCGATGTTCATGCGTGTCGGCGGCGGCATCTTCACCAAGGCCGCCGACGTCGGCGCCGACCTGGTCGGCAAGGTCGAGCAGGGCATTCCGGAGGACGATCCGCGCAATGCCGCGACCATCGCCGACAACGTGGGCGACAACGTCGGCGACTGCGCGGGCATGGCCGCCGACCTCTTCGAGTCGTACGCCGTGACGCTGGTCGCCGCGCTGATCCTCGGCAAGGTGGCGTTCGGTGACTCCGGGCTCGCCTTCCCCCTGCTCGTCCCCGCCATCGGCGTCGTCACGGCGATGATCGGCATCTTCGCGGTGGCGCCCCGGCGCTCCGACCGCAGCGGCATGAGCGCCATCAACCGCGGTTTCTTCATCTCCGCGGTGATCTCGCTGGTCCTCGTGGCGGTCGCCGTCTTCGTCTATCTGCCGTCCTCGTACGCGCAGCTGGACGGTGTCACGGACGCGGCGATCAAGGGCCACGACGGTGATCCGCGGCTGCTCGCGCTGATCGCCGTGGCCATCGGCATCGTGATGGCCGCCCTGATCCAGCAGCTCACCGGGTATTTCACCGAGACCACCCGGCGTCCCGTCAAGGACATCGGCAAGACCTCGCTGACCGGTCCCGCCACGGTCGTCCTCGCCGGCATCTCGATCGGCCTGGAGTCGGCCGTCTACACCGCGCTGCTCATCGGGCTCGGCGTGTACGGGGCGTTCCTGCTCGGCGGTACGTCGATCATGCTCGCCCTCTTCGCGGTCGCCCTGGCCGGCACGGGCCTGCTGACGACCGTCGGCGTCATCGTCGCCATGGACACCTTCGGTCCCGTGTCCGACAACGCGCAGGGCATCGCGGAGATGTCCGGTGACGTCGAGGGCGCGGGCGCGCAGGTGCTCACCGATCTGGACGCCGTCGGCAACACCACCAAGGCCATCACCAAGGGCATCGCCATCGCGACCGCGGTCCTCGCGGCCTCGGCGCTCTTCGGGTCGTATCGCGACGCCATCGCGACCGCGGCCAGGGACGTCGGCGAGAAGCTCGGCGACGGCGCCCCGATGAACCTGGTCATGGACATCTCGCAGCCCAACAACCTGGTCGGCCTGATCCTCGGCGCCGCGGTCGTCTTCCTCTTCTCGGGGCTCGCGATCAACGCGGTGTCGCGGTCGGCCGGGGCCGTGGTCTACGAGGTGCGGCGGCAGTTCCGCGAGAAGCCCGGGATCATGGACTACAGCGAGCAGCCCGAGTACGGGCGCGTCGTCGACATCTGCACCAAGGACGCGCTGCGCGAGCTGGCCACACCGGGTCTGCTCGCCGTGCTCACGCCGATCGCGGTCGGTTTCTCGCTCGGCGTCGGCGCGCTCGGCTCGTTCCTCGCGGGCGCGATCGGCACGGGCACGCTGATGGCGGTCTTCCTCGCCAACTCGGGCGGAGCCTGGGACAACGCGAAGAAGCTTGTCGAGGACGGCCATCACGGCGGCAAGGGGAGCGAGGCCCACGCCGCGGTGGTCATCGGCGACACCGTGGGCGACCCGTTCAAGGACACCGCAGGCCCGGCGATCAACCCCCTGCTGAAGGTGATGAACCTGGTGGCGCTGCTCATCGCGCCCGCGGTCATCAAGTTCAGCTACGGGGAGGACGCCAGCGTCGGCATGCGGGTGCTGATCGCGGTGCTCTCCATCGCGGTCATCGTCGGCGCGGTCTACGTCTCCAAGCGGCGCGGCATCGCCGTGGGCGACGAGGGCAACTCCGAGCGGGCCGCCAAGCCGGCCGATCCGGCGATCGTCTCCTGACCCTTCCGGAAGCCTGCTCAACGTGTGGGCGGACGGCGCTTCTTGACGCGCCGTCCGCCCACACGTCTATATGGTCCCGCCCCCGCCTCTGCGCGGTTGTGCCCCTCGTCTGCGTGGCCCCTCCCGACGGTCCGTCACGCGCACGCGCAACCGTGAGGCTTCTCTCCCGCTCCAGGCCCTCTCCCGCTTGGTGCAAATGGCTGCAATAGGGGTAGTAGCGGACCCTCGGCATGCGGATGTAGCCCAGTTGGCGTGTAAGTTCCGGGGCCGAGAGCCATGGAAGGGACCAATCCGGTGAACAAGAAGCTTGCAGCCGCACTGTCCGGCGGTGCGGTACTGGTACTCGCTCTGTCAGGGTGCAGCAGCGACGACGGCGACAAGGAGCTGGACGACTGGGCCAAGAAGGTCTGTGACTCCGTTCAGCCGCAGTCGAAGAAGATCGCGGACGCCAACGCCGCGATCCAGCAGGAGACCTCGGACAACAGCTCGCCGACCGATGTCCAGAAGACCGACTCCAAGGCGTTCCAGGACATGTCCGACGCCTACAAGGCGATGGGCGACTCCGTGAAGAAGGCGGGCGCCCCGCCGGTCGACGACGGCAAGAAGAAGACGGACGACGCCGTCAAGGAGCTCAACGCCATCTCCAAGTCGTACGGAGACCTGAAGAAGCAGGTCGACGGCCTGGACACGAAGAACCAGGCGGACTTCGCCGACGGCCTCAAGGACGTCGCGGGCGAGCTGGACAAGCTGAGCAAGAGCGGCAACAGGGCGCTGGAGAAGCTGCAGGAGGGCGAGGTCGGCAAGGCGATGGGCCGCCAGGACAGCTGCAAGAGCGCGTCCGCCACGCCGTCCGGCAAGGGTTAGCCCTTACGGGGGGCGCGTGCGGCAGCGCCGGAGTGGCGGAGCCGCCCGGGGCTGCCGGAGCCGTCGGAGCCGCCAGGCCGCCAGGGCCGCCGGGGCCGCGGCAGCCGTCGAAGCCGCCAGAGCTGCCGGAGCCGCCAGAGCTGCGGCAGCCGCCGGAGTTGCCGGAGCCGCCGGATCCGCGGGAGTCGGCGGTGCCGCCAGGACCCCGGGAGCCCCGGCAGCCGCGGAAGCCGTCAGAGCCGCGGGCCCCGGTGGAGACGGCGGCGCCCGCACGCTGTGGGCCCAGGCGCGGCCTCGGCTCGGGCGCACCCCGCCGGGCCCCGGGTCAGGCGCACCCGCGCCCGCCCCAGGCGCGGCCTCGGCCCAGGCGCACCCCGCCGGGCCCGCCCCAGGCGCACCCCCGTCCGCCCCGGGCCCAAGCGCACCCCCGCCCGCCCCCGCCCCGGCCCTTTTCGGCCGTACGTTTCTCACGCCCTCGGCGCCTGTGCGGCGCTGGGGGCGTTGGCGGGACGGCGGGCCACAATGGAGGGGTGAGTAACGCCAGCCTCCCCCTGCCTTCGTCCGACCGCGCCGATGTGGCCGCCTCCCTGCGCAAGGCCCTGCTCGACGCGGCCTTCACCGCCGATGGGCTGCTCGAACTGCTCGGGGCCTCCGCGTACGCCGCGCTGGCCCGCAGCGAGACCGTGCCCGCGCTGCGCGCCACGCGCGGCGACGGCGCGCTCGCCGCGCTCGTACGCCTCTTCCTGCTCCAGGAATCCGTCCCGCACGCGCGCGTGGTCGGCGTCCTGCCCGTCGACGCCCTCCTGGAGAGCGGCTGGCTGACCGGGCGGGACGGTGAGCTGCGGGCCACCGTCGACGTGCGGCCCTACGGCGGACCGAGCGGCGAGGACTGGTTCATCGTGTCCGACCTGGGCTGCGCGGTCGGCGGCGCGGGCGGCATCGGCAGCCATGACGAAGGCGTCGTCCTCGGGGTCGGCGGGGCGTCCACGACGCTCGCCGGGCTCACCGTGCGCACGCCGGTCGACAGCGCCCTCGACCTCGGCGCCGGCTCCGGCATCCAGGCGCTGCACGCCGCGCAGCACGCCACGCGCGTGACGGCCACCGACCTCAATCCGCGGGCGCTGGAGTTCACGCGGCTCACGCTGGCGCTGTCCGGCGCCCCCGCGGCGGACCTGCGGCAGGGTTCCCTCTTCGAGCCCGTCGCGGACGAGACGTACGACCTGATCGTGTCCAACCCGCCCTTCGTGATCTCGCCCGGCGCGCGGCTCACCTACCGCGACGGCGGGATGGGCGGGGACGATCTGTGCCGCTCGCTCGTTCAGGAGGCGGGGGAGCGGTTGAACGAAGGGGGGTACGCGCACTTCCTGGCCAACTGGCAGCACGTGGACGGCGAGGAGTGGCAGGACCGCCTGCGCTCCTGGGTGCCGCGCGACTGCGACGCCTGGATCGTGCAGCGCGAGGTGCAGGACATCACGCAGTATGCCGAGCTGTGGCTGCGGGACGCGGGGGACCACCGCGAGGACCCCGCGCGGTACGCGGAGCGGTACGAGGCATGGCTCGACGAGTTCGAGGCACGCGGGACACGGGCCGTCGGCTTCGGCTGGATCACGCTGCGCAAGACCGGCGCCGCCGAGCCCGTCGTGACGATCGAGGAGTGGCCGCACCCCGTCGAGCAGCCGCTGGGCGAGACGGTGCGGGAGTTCTTCGAGCGCCAGGACTATCTGCGCGCGCACGACGACGCGGCGCTGCTCGCCGGGCACTTCAAGCTCGCCGACGAGGTCGTCCAGGAGCAGGTCGGGCTGCCGGGCGCCGAGGACCCCGAGCACGTCGTGCTGCGCCAGCACCGCGGCATGCGGCGGGCCACCAAGGTGGACACGGTGGGCGCCGGTTTCGCCGGGGTGTGCGACGGGTCGCTGAGCGCGGGCCGCATCCTTGACGCCATCGCGCAACTGGTCGGCGAGGACCCGGTGTTGCTGCGCGACCGGACGCCCGCGCAGATCCGGCTCCTCGTGGAGCAGGGCTTCCTGCTGCCGGTCGAGGCGTAGGAGCGCGCTCTCCCCCTCGTCGCCGGAGTGGGGGCGGCTTCGGTTCCGGCGTAGGGACGCCGGACCTCCGGCGTGGGGCCGCCTCCGTGCGGGCGGGAGCGCCGGGCGGGCAGGCGCGGTGATCCGGCCGGAGCGGGCGGAACCGGCCAACCTGCCGTACACATCCGGCAATTCGGGTTCCCCGGGCGAAGCCTTCGGGCCGCCTCCCGGGAGCCACCCGGGCACGGCGGCCGCCGGACGCCCGCCGGGCACGGCGCAGCGGTCGGGCGGGGCGAGGGGCCGCCGACCGTTCACCCCGATTTCGCGCTCCCGATTCCCTCGCGTGTCAGCCTCCGAGCGGGGACCGCGAAGGAAGAGCTGTACGGGGAGGCAAGGGCAATGGAGAGCGCACCAGCGATCTTCGCCGGAACGGTGTTCGCGCTGTTCGGCGCCGGGCTGCTGCTGTGGACCGGGGTGCGGGTCGCGCACCGCGCGCCCGTCGCCCAGGGTGTGAGTCCCGTCGCATCGGCGACGCTCGCCGCACTCGCGGGTTCGGCCGCGCTCCTCCTCGCGGCGTGGTGCTTCACGCGGCTGTGAACTCAGCGCGTGGCCGCCCTCTTCCGGTGGGGCGGAGCGACGCGCTCCGGTGATCGCGCCGATGACGTGGGGCCGCTGCCCGGGCCGGGCGCCGAAACGGCGGGTCCACCCTCCGGGCGGCAGGAATGGCGGTAGTCGGGTTACCGTTCGAGTGGCCGTTGCGGGCTTTTCCCGTTTGACACGGGGGCGGGATGTACCGTCACACTCCGCAGCGTCAGCGCAACGCAAGCCATGCGAGCACTGCCACCGCACTGTCACGAGCACTGCGACCACGTGGTGCCACCGCGCACTGCCACCGAGCGTCGACCGGAGAGAAGAGCGAAGTTGTCCCCGACCAGCGAGACCGCACAGGGCGGCCGCCGACTCGTCATCGTCGAGTCGCCTGCCAAGGCGAAGACGATCAAGAGCTACCTCGGCCCCGGCTACGTAGTCGAGGCGAGCGTCGGGCACATCCGTGACCTCCCCAACGGCGCCGCGGAGGTGCCCGAGAAGTACACCGGCGAGGTGCGCCGCCTCGGCGTGGACGTCGAGCACGACTTCCAGCCCATCTATGTCGTCAACGCCGACAAGAAGGCACAGGTCAAGAAGCTCAAGGACCTGCTGAAGGACTCCGACGAACTCTTCCTCGCCACCGATGAGGACCGCGAGGGCGAAGCCATCGCGTGGCACCTCTTGGAGGTCCTGAAGCCCAAGGTCCCCGTCCACCGGATGGTCTTCCACGAGATCACCAAGGACGCGATCCGCAGCGCCGTCGCCAACCCGCGCGAGCTGAACAAGCGCATGGTCGACGCCCAGGAGACCCGCCGCATCCTCGACCGTCTCTACGGCTACGAGGTCTCGCCGGTCCTGTGGAAGAAGGTCATGCCGCGCCTGTCGGCGGGCCGTGTCCAGTCCGTGGCCACCCGCCTCGTCGTCGAGCGGGAGCGCGAGCGCATCGCCTTCCGCTCCGCCGAGTACTGGGACCTGACCGGCACCTTCGGCACCGGCCGCGCCGGTGACGCCTCCGACCCCTCGCAGCTCGTCGCCCGCCTCACCACGGTCGACGGCAAGCGCATCGCCCAGGGCCGCGACTTCACCTCCGTCGGGCAGCTCAAGGCCAACAGCGCGGGCACCCTGCACCTGGACGAGGCCAACGCCCGCGCGCTGGCCGCCGCCCTGGAGAACACCGCCTTCTCGGTGCGGTCGGTCGAGTCCAAGCCCTACCGCCGCTCGCCGTACGCCCCGTTCCGTACGACGACCATGCAGCAGGAGGCCTCGCGCAAGCTCGGCTTCGGCGCGAAGGCCACCATGCAGGTGGCCCAGAAGCTGTACGAGAACGGCTTCATCACGTACATGCGTACGGACTCCACGACCCTGTCGGACACGGCGGTCACCGCCGCCCGTGCCCAGGTCACGCAGCTCTACGGCAGCGACTACCTGCCGGACAAGCCGCGCACGTACGCGGGCAAGGTCAAGAACGCGCAGGAGGCGCACGAGGCGATCCGCCCGTCGGGCGATCGTTTCCGCACCCCTGCCGAGACCGGTCTGACCGGTGACCAGTTCCGGCTCTACGAGCTGATCTGGAAGCGGACCGTCGCCTCCCAGATGAAGGACGCGACGGGCAACTCCGTCACGGTCAAGATCGGAGGCCGTGCCTCCGACGGCCGCGACGCCGAATTCAGCGCGTCCGGCAAGACGATCACCTTCCACGGCTTCCTCAAGGCCTACGTCGAGGGCGCCGACGACCCGAACGCCGAGCTGGACGACCGCGAGCGCAGGCTCCCGCAGGTCGCCGAGGGCGACGCGCTCTCCGCCGACGAGATCTCCGTCGACGGCCACGCGACCAAGCCGCCGGCCCGCTACACCGAGGCCTCGCTGGTCAAGGAGCTCGAAGAGCGCGAGATCGGCCGCCCGTCGACGTACGCGTCGATCCTCGGCACGATCCTCGACCGCGGATACGTCTTCAAGAAGGGGACGGCGCTCGTCCCCTCGTTCTTGTCGTTCGCCGTCGTCAACCTCCTGGAGAAGCACTTCGGGCGGCTCGTCGACTACGACTTCACCGCCAAGATGGAGGACGACCTCGACCGCATCGCGCGCGGCGAGGCGCAGGCGGTGCCGTGGCTGCGGCGCTTCTACTTCGGTGAGGGCGAGGGCTCCGGCTCCGCGGCCGAGGCGGGCAACGGCGACGGCGACCACCTCGGCGGCCTCAAGGAGCTCGTCACCGACCTCGGGGCGATCGACGCCCGCGAGGTGTCCTCCTTCCCCGTCGGCGACGGCATCGTGCTCCGCGTGGGCCGCTACGGCCCCTACATCGAGCGCGGTGAGCGGGACTCCGAGAACCACCAGCGCGCCGACGTGCCGGAGGACCTGGCGCCCGACGAGCTGACCGTGGAGTACGCGGAGGAACTGCTCGCCAAGCCGAGCGGCGACTTCGAGCTGGGCACGGACCCGCAGAGCGGCCACCAGATCATCGCCAAGGACGGGCGGTACGGCCCGTACGTCACCGAGGTGCTCCCCGAGGGCACCCCGAAGACGGGCAAGAACGCGGTCAAGCCGCGCACGGCCTCGCTCTTCAAGAGCATGTCGCTCGACACGGTCACCCTGGAGGACGCGCTCAAGCTGATGTCGCTGCCGCGCGTGGTCGGCGCCGACGCCGAGGGCGTCGAGATCACCGCGCAGAACGGCCGGTACGGCCCGTACCTCAAGAAGGGCACGGACTCCCGGTCCATCGACTCCGAGGAGCAGCTCTTCACGATCACGCTGGAAGAGGCCCTGGAGATCTACTCCAAGCCGAAGCAGCGCGGGCGGGCCGCGGCGAAGCCGCCGCTCAAGGAGCTCGGCGAGGACCCGGTCAGCGGGAAGCCGGTCGTCGTCAAGGACGGACGTTTCGGGGCGTACGTGACCGACGGCGAGACCAACGCGACCCTGCGCGCGGCGGACTCCGTGGAGGAGATCACCCCGGAGCGGGGCTACGAGCTGCTCGCGGAGAAGCGGGCCAAGGGCCCCGCCAAGAAGACGGCGAAGAAGGCTCCCGCCAAGAAGGCGACCGCCAAGAAGACCGCCGCGAAGAAGACGACCGCCAAGAAGACGGCGGCAAAGAAGACGACGGCCACGGCCAAGAAGACCGCCGCCAAGAAAACCACCGCCAAGAAGACGGCCGCTTCCGCGAAGAGCGCCGCTTCCGAGAGCTGACGCCCCACCGCCGGGCGCCCCGTTTCCGGGCGCCCGGCGGCTTCGGCGTTGCCCCCGATCACCGGGCGGTCGTTTGTTCGGGTGGGGACGCATGGACATCGGGCGTCCGGATAGGCTGGACGGATGACGCGTGCCGAGCAGCCAACGGCCGGAATCCCGGCCCCCGACGACGCCCTGGTCGCAGATTCCCGAGAGCGTGCCGTCCGCGCCTTGCTGCGCGTACCGCAGCTGAAGCGCCTGTGGAGCGCACAGTTGGTGGGCAGTGTCGGCGACGCCCTCGCCCTGCTCGTCCTGGTGATCCTCGCGCTCCAGTCGGCGATCTCCGAAGCCGCCTTCGGCGGTGGATACCGCGGTGTCGCCCTCGCCATCACCGCCGTCTTCGGGGCCCGTGTCCTCGCGACGCTGCTCTTCGGGGCCGTGCTGCTCGGCCCCCTGACCTCCCTCACGTCGCCGGACGGGCCGCTCGACCGGCGCTGGACGATGGTCGGGGCCGACGGCGTACGCGCCGCGCTGCTCGTCGTCGCGCCGCTGTGGATCGACTGGACCCCGGACAACGCGCTCGCGGTGATCCTGGTGACGTCCTTCGTGATCGGCGTGGCCGAGCGGTTCTGGACGGTCGCCAGGGAGTGCGCCGCGCCCGCGCTGCTGCCCGCGCCGCCCCTGGAGGGCGCGACGGTGCGGCCGCTGCCGGACCACATGGACGCGCTGCGGCGCCTCTCCCTGCGTACGGGATTCGTGGCGCTGCCCATCGCGGCCGTCGTGCTCGTGGCCATCACGCTCGTCGGCAACGTGCTCGGCGCCGGTCTCGAATGGTTCGAGCTGCACCAGGCGGGGCTCGCCTCGTTCGTCGCGGCCGGACTCTTCGCCGCGTCGCTCTCCATCGTCTACCTCCTCGTCCTGCCCGGCAGGCAGACGCCACGCGCGCGTAGCCCGCTCGAAGGGCTGCGCAGGCCGCGCACCGGCACCGGCCCCGACAAGGGGCGCACGGGGACCATCCCGCTGCTCGTCGTCGCCTGCGCGGCGGTCGCCACCGCCATCGCCGCGGCCGTCGCCGTGGCCCTGCTGCACGCCAAGGACCTCGGCGGAGGCCCCGTCGCGTACGGCCTGTTCGTGCTCGCCCTGACCGGCGGCACCGTCGCGGGCATCGCCGGCGCCCCGTCCCTGCTGCCCTCGCTCTCCCGCCGCCGGCTGCTGGCGCTGGCCCTCGCGCTGACCGGCGTCGCGCTGCTCGTGGCGGGCCTCGTGCCCGACGTCACCACCGTGCTGCTGCTCCTGGCCCTCGCCGGGGCCGCCGCGGGCGTCGCCGCGAACACCGGGCACGCGCTGCTCGAACAGGAGGTCGAGGACTACCGCAGGATCCGCATCGCGGAGCACCTCCAGGCAGTCGTACGCCTCTGTGTCGCGCTCGGCGCGCTCCTCGCCCCGGTGGTCGCCGCCCTGATCGGGCCGCACCGCGTGGTCAACGGCAAGTTCGTCTTCGACCACGGCGGCGCCGCCTTCACGCTGATGCTGGTCGGCGCGCTGCTCCTGCCGGTGGCCGCGCTGCTGCTCGCCAAGACCGACGACCGGCAGGGCGTGCCGCTGCGGCACGACCTGCGCGACGCCCTGCGCGGCGGCGACGACCCGGCGCAGGCCACCTGCGCCACCGGCTTCTTCATCGCCCTGGAGGGCGGCGACGGCGCGGGCAAGTCGACCCAGGCCGAGGCGCTCGCCGAGTGGATCCGCGCCAAGGGCCACGAGGTCGTCGTCACGCGCGAGCCGGGCGCCACGCCCGTCGGCAAGCGGCTGCGCTCGATCCTGCTCGACGTCTCTTCGGCCGGCCTCTCGCACCGCGCGGAGGCACTGCTGTACGCCGCCGACCGCGCGGAGCACGTCGACACCGTCGTGCGGCCCGCGCTGGAGCGCGGCGCCGTGGTGATCTCCGACCGGTACATCGACTCCTCCGTCGCCTACCAGGGCGCCGGACGCGACCTCTCGCCCACCGAGGTCGCCCGTATCAACCGCTGGGCGACCGGTGGCCTGGTACCGCATCTGACCTGCCTGCTCGACGTGTCGCCCGAGGCGGCGCGGGAGCGGTTCACGGAGGCGCCCGACCGGCTCGAGTCGGAGCCCGCCGAGTTCCACGCGCGCGTGCGGTCCGGTTTCCTCACCCTCGCCGCGGCCGACCCGGGGCGCTACCTCGTCGTCGACGCCTCCCAGGAGCCGGAGGCGGTCACCACCGTGATCCGGCACCGGCTCGACATGGTGCTGCCGCTCTCCGAGGCCGAGATCAAGGCCCAGGAGGAGGCCCGCAAGGCCGCCGAGGAGGAGGCCAGGCGCAAGGCCGAGGAAGAGGCCGCGCGCAAGGCCGAGGAGGAGCGGCTCGAGCGCGAGCGCCAGGCGCAGCTCGCCAAGCTCCGCGCCGAGGAGGAGGAGCGCAAGCGCCGCGAGCTGGAGGAGGCGCAGCGCCGCGAGGCCGAGCGGCAGGCCGAGGAGGCCAGGAAGCGTGCCGAGGAGGCGCGCCGCAAGGCCGAGGAGGAGAAGGCCAGGCTGCTCGCGGAGGAGAAGCTCCGCGCGGCCGAGGAGGAACGACGCCGCCGGGAGGCCGAGGAAGAGGCGCGGCGGCGGGCCGAGGCGGAGGAGCGCCGCCTGGAGAAGCAGCGCAAGGCGGAGGAGGCACTGCTCCGGGCCGAGGAGGCGCGGCGGATGGCGGCGGCTTCGGCGGCCGCGGCCGCCGCGGAGGCGGAGACCGCCAGGGCCGCGGCTGCCGCTCGGGCGGCCGAGGCCGCGGCGGCGACGCCGAAGCGGGCGGACTTCACCAAGGCTTCGGGCTCCGCTGCGGGCTCCGCTTCGGGGGCGGCTTCGGCTGCTTCGAAGGGCGCGGCCGGCCGGGCTTCCGGGGGCGGTGCGGCCGGTGCTCGGTCCGGTGGCCAGTCCGGTGCTCAGTCCGGTGCTCAGTCCGTCCCGGACAATGAGACGACCGTGCCCACGCCCGTGGTGAAGCCGTCCGGCGGCCCCACGGGTCAGAGTGGTCCCACCGGGCCTGCCGGTCCCGTCGGTCCCGCCGACGAGACGGCCGTGCTGCCGCGGGTGCGGCCCGACGGGCCGGGCCCGGAGGACACCGAGGTGCTGCCGCAGCCGCAGGTTCCGGGTGCGGCGGACGAGACGGCGGTGCTGCCTGCCGTCCGGGAGGACCAGGTTCCGCCGGGATACTTCCGCGACGAGCGGCCCTCGCCCGACGGTCCCAACGAGCGCACGGCGGAGCTTCCGCAGATCGACGAGCAGGGCGTGCCCCGGCGGAGGCCCGACTGGGCCGAGGAGACCCCGCTGGACGACCTGCCGACGCTGGCGGACGAACTGCTCGGCGGCCAGGCCGACGAGGCCGACGAGGACGACAAGCGCGGTCGGCGGCGCCGGGGCGGCCGACGGGGCTGATGGGTCTGGCCCCAGGGCCTCGGGCGGGCTGTGGCCTCGGGTCGGCTTTGACCGGGCTCCGGCTCGGCTCTGGCCGGCGTGGGGCCCGGCTTCGGTTTCGGCTCTGGTCGGCGTGGGCCACCCGGCTTCGGCTCGGCTCTGGCCGGCGTGGGGCCCGGCTTCGGCTTGGCTGGCCGGCGTGGGCCCGGCGTTGCCCGGAGTGGCCCTGACTGCGGGAAGGCCCACGTCGGCGTCCGGCGGCCCGCGTTGTCAGTGCCGTGTCCCACAATGGGCAGTCCGGCAACAGCACAGAGCAGTGAGCGGCGTAAGGCGGTGACCCCATGAGCGTGTGGGACGACCTGGTGGGGCAGGAGCGGGTGGGCGAGCAGCTGGCGGCTGCCGCCCGGGACGCCGACGCGCAGGTGACGGCGGTCGCCGCGGACACCCCGCTGCCGGACTCGTCGAAGATGACGCACGCCTGGCTGTTCACGGGGCCGCCCGGCTCCGGGCGGTCCACCGCCGCGCGGGCCTTCGCCGCGGCCCTGCAGTGCACGAGCCCGGACCGCGCGCTGGGCGGCGCCCCCGGCTGCGGGTTCTGCGACGGCTGCCACACCAGTCTGATCGGCACGCACGCCGACGTGGAGGTGGTCCGCACCGACCTGCTCTCCATCGGCGTGAAGGAGACCCGCGAGCTCGTGCGGCGGGCCCAGCTGTCGCCGGCGGTGGGACGCTGGCAGGTCATCGTCCTCGAGGACGCGGACCGCCTCACCGAAGGCGCGGGGAACGTCCTGCTGAAGGCCGTGGAGGAGCCCGCTCCCCGCACGGTGTGGCTGCTCTGCGCGCCCTCCCTGGAGGACGTGCTGCCGACCATCCGCTCCCGCTGCCGGCACCTGACACTGCGTACGCCGTCGGTGGACGCCGTCGCCGACGTGCTCGTACGCAGGGACGGCATCGAGCCGGACGTCGCGGCCGTCGCCGCGCGCGCGACGCAGGGCCACATCGGCCGTGCCCGGCGCCTCGCCACCGACCCGCGGGCGCGGGAGCGCAGGGCCGCCGTGCTCAAGCTGCCGCTGCGGGTGCAGGAGATCGGCGGTTGCCTGAAGGCCGCTCAGGAGCTGATCGACACGGCCGCCGAGGACGCCAAGCAGATGGCCGAGGAAGTCGACGTCAAGGAGACCGAGGAGCTGAAGGCGGCCCTCGGGGCGGCGCAGGGCGGCCGGATGCCGCGCGGCACCGCGGGCGTGATGAAGGAGCTGGAGGACAAGCAGAAGCGCCGCAGGACCCGTACGCAGCGCGACAGCCTCGACCTCGCGCTCATCGACCTGACCGCGCTCTACCGCGACGTCCTCGCCCTGCAGCTCGGCTCCCGCGTGGCCATCGCCAACGCCGAGGTGCAGGACATGCTGGAGCGCATGGCCCTGGGCGCCTCGCCCGAGTCCACCCTGCGCCGGATAGAGGCGATCGGCGCCTGCCGCACCGCCCTGGACCGCAACGTGGCACCGCTCCTGGCGGTCGAAGCGATGACGGTGGCGCTGCGAGCGGGCTGAAGCGGCCATGGATCCACCGGAACCGGTGGATTCGCGGGCACCGGTGTATCCACGGGAACCACGAACCGCAGGAACCGCGAGAACCACTGGAATCACTGGTGGGTGAAATCCGGACGACACGAGGGGGTGGATGAACGACTCACCCATACGAGTAACGTATGAGCACGTTGAGTGATGCGCGCCTTGCGGAGAGTTAATGTCACCTGATGGACACCAGCCGTCACCGCAGTCGCCGCACCCTCGGCCATCGCCTCACCTTCCGTACGTGCGGCACCCTGCTCGTGACCGCGGGACTGCTCGCCTCCGGCTGCTCGTCGAGCGGTTCGACGGCGGACGCGTCCCTGGTCGCCGCGCTTCCCGAGTCGACGCCCACGGAGCTGGCCCCGTACTACAACCAGAGACTGAGCTGGCGCGCGTGCGGCGTGGAGGGTTTCGAATGCGCCTCGATGAAGGCGCCGCTCGACTACGCCAAGCCCGCGAAGGGCGACATCAAGCTCGCGGTGGCCCGCAAACAGGCCACGAAGAAGAGCGGGAAACTGGGATCGCTCCTGGTCAACCCGGGTGGCCCCGGCGGCTCGGCGGTCGGCTACCTCCAGTCGTACGCGGCGCTGGGCTACCCCGAAAAGGTCCGCGCCCGCTATGACATGGTCGCCGTGGATCCGCGCGGCGTGGCCCGCAGCGAGCCCGTCACCTGCCTCGACGGCAAGGAGATGGACGCGTACACGCAGACGGACGTCACCCCCGACGACCGGCGCGAGACGGTGGCGCTCCGGGCCTCGTACCAGCGGTTCGCGGACGGCTGCGAGAAGAACTCGAAGAAGATCCTTCCGCATGTCTCCACGGTGGAGGCGGCGCGGGACATGGACGTGCTGCGGGCGGCGCTCGGCGACGCGAAGCTGTCGTACGTGGGCGCGTCGTACGGCACGTTCCTCGGCGCCACGTATGCGGGCCTCTACCCCAAGCGGGTGGGCCGGCTGGTCCTGGACGGTGCGATGGACCCGTCGCTGTCGGCGCGCCGCATGAACCGCGACCAGACGGCGGGCTTCGAGACGGCGTTCCAGTCGTTCGCGAAGGACTGCGTGGGGCGCGGCGCGGAGTGCCCGATCGGCACGGGCGGCACCCGTGACGCGGGGAAGCGCCTGAAGTCGTTCTTCGAGGCGGTGGACCGCGAGCCCCTGCGCACCGGAGACGCCTCGGGCCGCAGGCTCTCCGAGGCGCTGGCCACGACCGGTGTGATCGCGGCGATGTACGACGAGGGGGCCTGGCCACAGCTCAGGGACGCGCTGACCTCGGCGATCAGGAACAAGGACGGTTCGGGCCTGCTGGCCCTGTCCGACAGCTATTACGAGCGGGACAGCAGCGGCGAGTACGCGAACCTGATGTCGGCCAACGCCGCCGTGAACTGTCTGGACCTGCCGCCCGCCTTCACCACGCAGGAGCAGGTGAGGAAGGCCGTGCCCGACTTCGAGAAGGCTTCCCCCGTCTTCGGCGAGGGCCTGGCCTGGTCCTCGCTGAACTGCGCGCACTGGCCGGTCAAGGCCACGGGCAAGCCGCACCGCATCGAGGCGAAGGGCGCGGCGCCGATCGTGGTCGTCGGCACCGTCCGCGACCCGGCGACCCCCTACCGCTGGGCGAAGGCCCTGGCCTCACAGCTCTCCTCGGGCCGCCTCCTCACCTACGAGGGCGACGGCCACACGGCGTACGGCCGCGGCAGCCGGTGCGTCGACTCCACGATCAACACCTACCTCCTGAAGGGCACACCCCCGGCCGAGGGAAAGCGCTGCTCATAGCCGCTGAGGGCCGCCCGCGAGGGGGTGTGCGGAGCACCCCCGGAAACTGTGTAGACTTGGGCGCGTTGCCGATCGCATCATGGTGCGGACGGCGCGCCGCCTTAGCTCAGATGGCCAGAGCAACGCACTCGTAATGCGTAGGTCTCGGGTTCGAATCCCGAAGGCGGCTCCATCGAACACCCCAGGTCGGTTTTATGGCCTGGGGTGTTCTTGTGTGTCCAAGTCCCCAACGGGTGTCTGCGGGTGCTCCGCCGATGGTGGGCGATGGCGATGGGTGGTGACATGAGGCCGGGATCCGTTTGGTATGCGGCTTATGGGTCGAATATGCATGTGGGGAGGCTGGCTGCCTATATCCGTGGGGGGTGTCCCGTTGGTGGGGGGCGGGCGTATCCCGGGTGCCGGGATCGGACCATGCCTGTCGCGTCCGTTCCCGTGGAGCTTCGTGGGGTCATGTACTTCGCGACCACTTCGGCCGTCTGGGGCGGAGGGCGGGCCTTCTACGACCCTGGGGCGCCGGGGCGTGTGCTGGGCAGGGCGCATCTTGTGACCGGTGAGCAGTTCGGGGACATCGTGGCTCAGGAGATGTACCGGGAGCCGGGCGGGCCGGGGGGCGAGGCCGTGCTGCGGGACGTGCTGCGGGACGTGCTGGCCCAGGGGCGTGCCGTGCTGGGAGACGGGCGGTACGAGACTCTGGTGTGCGTCGGGGAGATCGACTCCGTGCCTGTGGTGACCTTCACGGCTCCCTGGGGCGTGCGCGAGGTTCCGGGGGTCTCGCCCGCCGCCTCGTACCTTCGGCATCTGGGCGCGGGGCTGCTCGCCGCCGGGGCGTGGGAATACGAGATGGTCGCTTCCTATCTCGCGGGCTGTCCCGGGGCCGCTGGGTGCTGGTCGGAGCGGGAGATACTGGAGTTGCTGAGGTCGGGAGACCGAGGGGGTTCCGGCGGTTCGGCCGGTGGGGGCGACGTGGGCGGGGCGAGCGGGGCGTACGGCGGAGAACGTGTCGCCGTCACGCGGCTTCGGGGGTGGCCGCCGCCCTCCTCGTGAGCCGCGGGGTGGGCCCGGCGCTGGGGGGGCATACGCGCCCTGCTCCGTGAGCGCCGGCGGGTGTGGTTCGTGCGCGTGGACCAAGTGTGGCCAGGGCCCACGACCGCGCGCAGGGTGTGCAGGGAATGGCGCTGCCTGCCGTGGAGGAGCGGGGCGGCGCGGTCGTTGGCCCGGGTGGGCGGGGGTGGTAGCCCTGGGGCGCGCCCGCGAGGGCGGCCCAGTGTGACGGTACGTCGATGACCTCGCCTGACACGTGCCGCGAGGTGCCGCCAGGCCGCGGACTCCCAAAAACTTTTGGCGGGCAGCGCGCGGTGCAGGACGCGGTCGTCGAGGCGGTGGGCCCGGTCCTCGCCGATCATCCGCTGGACGCCGGCCGGGGTGCGGGTTCGGCTCTCTTCTTTCTGACGCCCTGCGTGCGCGGTTGGGGAGTTGTCGGAGCGGGGAGCGATCTCGCATGGGTGTGATGGGTGAGACTGCCGATGAAGTGGCCGCGCGGTATGGGCTGCGGCCTCTGCCGGTCGAGGGTGGGTTGTTCCGGCGGACCTGGGCGGGGGCCGAGGGCGAGGACGGGCGGCCCGCGGGGTCCGCGATCATCGTGCTGCTGAGCACCGCCGCGGGGGACTTCTCCGCCCTGCACCGGCTGCCGGTCGACGAGGTCTGGCACTTCTACCGCGGGGACCCGCTGGAGCTGCTGCTCCTCGCCCCCGACGGTTCCGATCGCCTCGTCCTGCTGGGGGAGGGCGGGGAGGTGCAGTACGTGGTGCCCGCCGGGACGTGGATGGGGGCGCGGGTCGTCGGAGGCGGGCGGCACGGGTGGGCGCTCTTCGGGACCACCATGGCACCCGGTTTCGTGCCCCGGGATTACGAGGGTGGGGACGCGGAAGAGCTGTGCGCGCGGTACCCGGGCCGGGCGGCGCTCATCCGGGAGCTGTGCCGGGCCGACGGGGCCGGGCCGATGCCCGAGGACGTGGACGGGGCGTTCGAGGGGCCCGCGTCACCCGCCGACCGCCCCCTGGGCGGTGGTCCGGATGCGTGACGGGACCCTGCCCGGACTGAGCGGGCGCGTCGCTCTCGTCACCGGGGGCAGCGGTGGCATCGGCGCCGGGGTCGCGGCGCGGTTCGCGGCCGCCGGGGCGGCGGTCGTCGTGCACTACCGGGGCGGCGCGGCACGGGCCCGGGACGTGGTCGAGCGGATCGAACAGGGTGGCGGTGAGGCCATCGCCGTAGCGGCGGATCTGACGCGGGAGGCGGAGTGCCGGCGCCTCGTCGAAGAGGCGCGTGCATGGCGTGGACGCCTGGACTCCGTGGTGAACAGTGCCGGGATCCAGCCCGTACGGGAGCTGCCGGGTATGACGGCGCAGGAGTGGAGGGGTGTGGTCGACGCGAATCTGACGGGCGCGTTCTGCTGTACGCAGGCCGCCGCGGAGGTCATGGCCGGGCAGGACGGCGGCGGGTCCGTCACGCACGTCGCGTCCATCGAGGGGACGAGTCCCGCGCCGGGCCATGCGCACTACAGCGCGTCCAAGGCCGCGCTGATCATGTTCGCCCGCTCGGCGGCCCTGGAGTACGGGCCGCGGGGGGTACGGGTGAACACCGTATCCCCCGGCCTCGTCGACCGGCCCGGCCTCGCCGAGGACTGGCCGGACGGGGTGGCCCGGTGGCGGGCGGCGGCACCTCTGGGACGGCTCGGCCGCCCGGAGGACGTCGGCAACGCCTGCGTGTTCCTCGCCTCGGAGGCCGCGGCCTGGATCAGCGGGACGGATCTGGTGGTCGACGGAGGGGTGGGGGCGCGGCCCACGTGGTGAAGCGGGGCCTTCAAAGCCGCCCCGCCGAGCGCTGCGGTGCTGCCCGCCGGGCGACACCGCCCGCTCCCCCCTCGCCGGGCGTCACCACCCCCGCCGAGCTGGCGTGCCCGCCGGCGTCACTGCCCTCGCCGGGCGTCGCCACCCCACCGGGTGAAGCCACCGCCCCGCCCAACAAGCCGCCCCCGCCCAGCGAAGCCGCCCCGCCCAACAAGCCGCCCCGCCCAACAAGCCGCCCCCGCCCAGCAAAACCGCCCCGCCCTGCGGAGCCCGCCGCCCAGCGAAGCCGCCACGCTGAGCGAAGCCCCCTACACCCCGTCCGCATCCAAATAGGCCAACACCGCGAGCACCCGTCGATTGTCCGTGTCGGACTGCGGCAGTCCCAGCTTCGGGAAGATGTTGCTGATGTGCTTCGCCACCGCCTTCTCCGAGATGAACAAGGCCTCCGCGATGCCCGCGTTGCTGCGGCCCTGGGCCAGGCACTCCAGGACCTCGCGTTCGCGGTCGGTCAGCGTGCTCATCGGCTCGTCGCGCTTCTTGCCGGTCAGCAGCTTCGAGATGACCTCGGGGTCCATCGCGGTGCCGCCGTTCGCGACGCGCTGGATGGTCGATATGAACTCGGCGCCGTTGGACACCCGTTCCTTGAGGACGTAACCGACGCCCTCCGAGCCCGTCGACAGCAGCTCGTGCGCGTACAGGGGCTCCACGTACTGGGACAGGAGCAGGATCGGGAGGTTCGGGACGCGTGTCCGCGCCTCCACCGCCGCCCGCAGGCCCTCGTCGCTGAAACCCGGCGGGAGCCGGACGTCGACGATCGCGACGTCCGGCTCCTGCTCGGTGAGGCTGCGGAGCAGCTCGGGGCCGTTGTCCACGGCCGCCACGACTTCGTGGCCGAAGGCCTGGAGGAGGCGGGTCAGGCCGTCCCTCAGCAGGAAGTGGTCTTCGGCGAGGACAACACGCACGGCAGCTCCATCGTCACCATGGTCGGGCCGTTGAGCGGGCTGCTCACGGCGAGGACGCCGTCGAAGGTGGCGAGGCGGCGCTCGATGCCCCGCAGCCCCGTGCCGGCGTTGATGTCGGCGCCGCCGCGGCCGTTGTCCGTGATGGTGATGCGCAGCATCCCCGCGTCGTGCCGGACGTCGACCCAGCAGCGCTCGGCGCCGGAGTGCTTGGCGGCGTTCGTGAGGATCTCCGAGACGGCGAAGTAGGCCGCCGACTCCACCGGGGGCTCCGGGCGGGCCGGCAGGTCCACCTGGACGTCGGTCTTCAACGGGCTGATCATCGCCAAGGAGCGTACGGCATCGCCGAGTCCGCGGTCGGCGAGCACCGGCGGGTGGATGCCGCGGACCAGGTCGCGCAGCTCCTCAAGGGCCTTGTTCGAGGACTGGCGGGCCTCGACCAGGAGGGCGCGGACGGCCTCGGGGTTGGACTCCAGGAGGTGTTCGGCGGCGTCCAGCGTCATGCCCATCGCGACCAGGCGGGCCTGGGCGCCGTCGTGCAGGTCGCGCTCGATGCGGCGGATCTCGGCCATCTGTGTGTCGACGGCGTCCGACCGCGTGGTGGTCAGGTGCTCGATGCGCGGGGCGAGGAGTTCGCCCTCACCGGGGGACAGCATCGCCCGCAGATAGCGCGAGTGCTGGTTGACCGCGCGCGGGCCCGCCCAGAAGAACGCCAGCGGGAACTGGACGAGGCCGAGCACGCCCGCCAGGATCGCGGTGCCCCAGCCGTCGACCGGGATGAACAGGTACCAGATGCTGTCCCAGTCCTGGGAGAGCTGCGCGCCGAAGACGGCGGTCGTCAGGCCCCAGAGGCCGCTGAGGACCAGGAGGAGCGGGCCGAAGGAGATGGCGCCGCCCGCTATCGGGTCGATCGTGGCCCACCGCCAGTCGCGGTAGACCTGGTTGTCCTTGGCGAGGAGCTGGGCGCGCAGGGCCTTGCCGCGGTCCTGGTCCGGAACGTCCTTGTACGGGGCGGGGATCTCGATGCCCGAGTACTCCTTGGCCAGCGCCCGCTGCCGGTCGGCGAGGCGGCGGACGCGGGAGACCGCGTTCGGCATCAGCTTGACGCCCAGCGGCCCGCTCAGCGTCAGATAGACGAAGAAGAGCCAGAGGGACAGCCAGAACGCGCGGCACGACAGGCCCCACAGCACCAGCGAGCGACGGAATCCGACGGGTCCTGGGGAGAGGGGAAGGCTCTGGTCGGGGCCGTTCCCGGTGGTGGTCTGCGGCCTGGTGTCCGCGAACTGTCGCGTGCTGTCCATCTGGCCAACGCCTTTCTGCCTGCTTCTCATGCGGGGTGTGGAGCGATGAGCTGCTGCGGTTCCGCTCGACCATTATGAAAGGGGGCGCGGCCGGAAGTCGGTGGTAATAACTCCCCTCTTGGCCCCGACAAAACTCCCCCTCCGGCGCCCGCCGCGGGGCGCCACCCGGGCTCGCCCTGCACCCCCGGGCCCCGCCCTACACCCCCGGGCCCGCCCTACACCCCCGGGCCCGCCCCGCGCACCCGGGCCCCTTCCGGGCCCACGGGCCCGCGCCCCGGCCGGCCCGTGGGTCAGGCCGTGAGGCGCGACAGGGTGTCCGCCGTGCACACCGAGCCCGGCTCGCCCTCCACCTCCACGGTCACGCGCATCGCGTAGATGCAGCCGTTGGGCAGGATGCGTACGTTGGTCAGCTTCCCCGAGCCGCGGATGCGGGAGCCGACCTTGATCGGGCGGTTGAAGCGGACCTTGTCCAGGCCCACCAGAATGGCGAGGGATATCCCCTTCACCTCGAAGAACGGGCGCATGATTTCCGGCAGCATGCCGAGCGTCATATAGCCGTGCGCGATGGTGGTGCCGAATTCGCTTTCCCTGGCGGCGCGTTCGGGATCGGTGTGGATCCACAGCAGGTCGCCCACGGAGTGCGCGTACTGGTTCACGTTGTCCTGCGTCACGTCGAACCAGCGGCTCGGGCCGAAGGTCTCACCGGTGGCCTTCGCCAGTTCGTCGAGGTCGTTGAAAGTTCGCATGGCGTCGATCCTGGGCGGCCCCGGCCCGGTGGGACAAGCGGCGACGGCCCCGCGGGGCCGTGTGGTCAGCAGACCGTCACTTGGTTGTCAGCGCACCCGACGAATCTTGTCGTCAGGCCGTGCGAGGCACGTCCGTGCCCTGGTCACGCCGGGCGTCGCGAGGCACGTCCGTGCCCAGCGCCCCACCGGCCCCGCGCGGCACGTCCGTGCCCACCGAACCACGACCCATCGGCTCTGCCAGGACGACCGGAAGGCTCTGATGACGTCGATCGCGGCAGTCTCCAGCTACCTCCCCGACACCGTGCCGCTCGCCTCGCTCCAGGAGCAGGTCGGGCTGAGCGACGTGCAGCTCCGGCGGTACCAGCGGTTCTACGGTCTCGCGGACGTGTGCAGGGACGAGGGCGGCACCGAGACCGACCTGCTGCTCAGGGCAGCCGCCAAGCTGACGGAGCTGCGCGGCCAGGAGCAGCGGGTGAAGTACGTGCTCCAGGCGCGCACCATGCCCTCCCCGCTGCCGTACCCGCTGACGTCGGTCGGGCCGCTGCGCGAGGAGCTGGGCCTCGGACACGCGGCGGGCTTCGTCGTCTCCCACCACGCCTGCGCCTCGGGGCTGCTCGCCGTCGACATGGCGGGGATGCTGCTCGCCGCCGACGACGACCCGGACGCGCTGGCCCTCGTCCTCGCGGGCGAGAAGGCCTGCACGTACCGCACGCAGTCCATCCCGGACGTGACGGTGATGGGCGAGGGCGCGGTCGCCATGCTGGTGAGCGGCGAGGACGCGGGGCCCAACCGGATGCTGGGGTACGCGGCCCGTACGCACGCGCGGTTCCACTCCGACTTCATCCTGGGCGGCGACGCGGCCAAGGACTTCCAGGCGCAGTACCTTCCCGGGCTCTGCGAGGTCATCGTCACGGCCCTCGACGAGGCGGGGTGCGGCCTCGACGAGCTGGCGCTCGTGCTGCCGCACAACGTGAACCGGCTCTCCTGGATGGGCGTCTGCAAGCAGCTCGGCATCCCCATGGAGAAGGTCTTCCTCGACCTCGTGGGCGCGGCGGGGCACTGCTTCTGCGCCGATCCGTTCCTCAACCTCCAGCACGCCCAGGAGCTGGGGCGGCTGCGTCCCGGTGACCGCTATCTGATGACCAGTGTGGGGCTCGGGGCGACCTTCTCGGCCATGGTCTTCGAGCACTGAGCCCCGGGCGGTCCAGCGCCCCGTGCCCCCGGCCCCCGGCCCCCCGCGCCCCCGGCCCCCGTATCCCCGGTCCCCCGTACCCCCGCACCCCGAGCTCCGCGTACCGAGACGACTGACGAGGTCCCCACCATGACCACACCGCCCACCGGACCCGGCTTCACCGGCCGACTCAAGCGTGCCGTCACCGGCGACGCCGGCACCCCGCTGGTGTTCCTCGGCAACTTCGAGGTCGAGAACCAGTGGGCGCAGGGCGAGCCCGCCCTGCCCCGCGTCGCCTCGCACGCCGGCAGCGCCGTGGTGAACAGCATGGACGAGTTCGCGCTGCTGCTCGGCGGCAAGGACGACCACGTGGTCCTCAAGGCCGCGCCCGACGAGGGGTACCGCCGCTATCTGGAGGGCCTCGGCATGGCCCTGCCGACCGTGCACGTCGTCGCGGACGCCGATCCGCGCCGCACCGTCACCGAGGACGCCCTCGCCGATCCTGCGCTGATCGCGAACCTGGCCGGGCTCGCCACCGAGGGCGCGCGGCTCTCCGCGCACGGCGTCTCGGAGGTCGAGGAGCGGCTCTCGGCGGCCACCGGGCTCGCCGTCGCGGGGCCCTCGGCGGCTCTGTGCAAGCGGGTCAACTCCAAGATCTACAGCCGCCGTGCCGCCGACGAGCTGGGGCTGCGGCAGGCGCGCGGCTGGGCCTGCGACACCCTGGAGGAGCTGGCGGCGGCCGTGGAGGCGGCCGGCGAGCTGCTGGCGGCGGGGCGCAAGGTCGTGGTCAAGGACGCCTTCGGGGTGTCCGGCAAGGGCATCGTCGTGCTCGACAGCGAGAAGCGGCTCGCGCGGCTGCACCGGATGGCCGTCACCCAGGCGAAGAAGCAGGCCGACGGCGAGGGAGAGGGCGCGGGCGACGGCACGGGCGTGCGGACCTCGCTCGTCATCGAGGAGTGGGTCGCCAAGCGGTGCGACCTCAACTACCAGTTCACCGTGGGGCGCGACGGCTCCGTCCACTTCGACTTCGTCAAGGAGCTCCTGACGGAGAACGGCGTGCACAAGGGGCACCGGATTCCCGCCCGGCTCTCCGACGCGCAGGTCCAGGAGCTGACCGAGGCCGCCGCGAGGATCGGCGGACGCCTCGCCGCCGACGGCTACTTCGGCGTCGTCGGCGTGGACGCCATGGTGGCGCCCGACGAGAGCCTGTACCCCGTCATCGAGATCAACGCCCGCAACAACATGTCCACGTACCAGTCCGTGGTGCACGACGGGCCCACCGCCCTGGTCGGCCCGGCGGACGTGGCCGTCGCCCGGCACTACACCGTGCGGCTCGACCGGCGGTTCCCCTTCGACGAGATGCGGGCCGTCCTCGACGGGCTGCTCCTGACCGACGGGCGGCCCACCGGCCTGTTCGTGAACAACTACGCGACCGTCAACGCGGCGGCGGACCAGGCGTCCGCGCCCGCGGGCGGCGCCCCGGCCCAGGGCTTCGAGGGACGCCTGTACGGCGTGCTCGTGGAGAGCTCGGCCGAACGCGTCGACGCGCTCGACGCCGACATCACTCGCCGCCTGGCGGCCCTGACAGAACGGAGCTCGGTGTGAGCGTCGCATTCGAGGTGCAGGGGATCGGGATCACCGACCTCGCCGCGGAGTTCGGAACCCCGATGTACCTGTACGACGGGGAGGAGATCCGCGGCCGGTTCGCGAACCTGCGCGCGGAGCTGCACGACCGCCTGGAGGTCTTCTACTCCCTCAAGGCCAACCCGAACGTCTCCATCTGCTCGCTCCTGCACACCTGCGGGGCGCGCGCCGAGGTGTCCTCGCTCACCGAGCTGGTCACCGCCCGGCGCGCGGGCGTCGCGCCGCGGGACATCATCTTCCTCGGGCCCGGCAAGAGCCGCTCGGAGATCGAGGCCTGCGTCGACGAGGGCATCTACGCCATCGTCTGCGAGTCACTCGGCGAGCTGGAGCTGATCGACGAGGTCGCGCGGGAGCGCGGCGTCACCGCGCCGGTCGCGCTGCGCGTCAACCCCAGCTTCTCCGTCAAGGGCTCGGGCCTGACGATGGGCGGCAAGCCGCGCCAGTTCGGCATGGACGAGGAGCAGCTCCTGAAGGAGCACGGCCTCGCGGCGCGCTTCCCCGGCGTGCGCCTCATGGGCGTACAGGTGTACCTGGGCACCCGCATCCTCGGCGAGGAGACCGTCGCGGAGAACACCCGGCGCATCCTGGAGCTGGCCGAACGGGTCGGCTCCACGCTGGAGTTCGGCCTGGAGATGGTCGACATCGGCGGCGGCCTCGGCATCGCCTACTTCGACAACGAGAAGGACCTCGACGTCGCCGAGCTGGCCCGGCTGGTCAACCCGCTCATCCAGGAGTTCGCCGCCCGGCACCCCGAGACCCGCATGATCATGGAGCTGGGGCGCTTCCTGACGGCGGCCTCCGGCACCTACGTGACGCGCGTGCGCTACACGAAGACGTCCATGGGCGAGAAGTTCGCCGTCACCGACGGCGGGACCAACCACCACATGGCCGCCGTCGGCATCGGCTCCTACGTGAAGCGCAACTTCCCCATCGTCGCCCTGGAACGGCTCGACGAGCCCGCCGACGGGCCGTGGAACGTGACGGGTCCGCTCTGCACGCCGAACGACGTCGTCGGCAAGAAGGCCCCGCTGCCCGACCTGCGCCCCGGCGAGCTGGTCGGCGTCCTGCGCTCCGGCGCGTACGGGCCCACCGCGTCGCCCGTGCACTTCCTCAGCCACGGCTACCCCGCCGAGGTGCTGGTCGACGGCGGGCGGGCGCACCTGATCCGGGAGCGCGACGACGTCGAGGTGATGCTCGGCCGCCAGCGCCTGTTCACGCACGACGCGGCCTCCACCCCCGCCTGACCCCTCCGACCCGAACCGCACACCAAGGAGAACGACATGACCGAGAACACCGCAGTCGCCGCGCCCGGCGCCCAGCACCTCGACGCCGTGCGCAGCGCCCTCGGCGAGGTCCTGAACAAGGACCTGTCCGACGCCGCGGAGAGCGTGCGCCTCTTCGACGAGCTGGGCCTGGACTCCTCCAGCGCGCTCGAACTGCTCATCACCATCGAGGAGATCCTCGGCGTGCAGTTCGACGCGGAGGAGCTGGAGATGACCCACTTCGAGACGGTCGGTTCGCTGGCCGCCTTCGTGTCGGCGGAAGCGGGCGCGTAGGCATGTTCCGCACGACGGCGCCGGTGCGGCGCAGGGGCGCGGGCCACGCGCCGGACCCCGCCACGGCCGTGCCCCGCCTCGTGCGGGCGGCGTGGCGCACCGCCTCGGGCCCCGGCCGGGCCTATGACCCGGCGGAGGTGCACGAGGACTTCCTCCAGGAGGCCGCGGACCCGTACGGCGTGGAGTTCCGGCGCGACCTGTTCGCCGCGTCGGGCCGCCGCACGTCGGTGGAGCTGGCGGACGCCGCGCTGCGCGGCCTCGGCCCGCTCGACGGCGACGAGGCGCCCGAGGTCGTCGTGGTCGCCTACGCGACGCCCGACTTCGAGCACGGCGAGCTGGTCGCCGCCTACCTCAAGCACCACCTGCCGGGTGAGCCGCTGGCGTTCGCCGTGTCCGACCAGGGCGTGCTCGCGCCGTTCACCGCGCTGCGCGTGGGCGTCGAGTACGCGCGGCGCGGAGGCCTGCGACGCGTCCTGCTCGTGGTCGTCGACCAGAGCTCGCAGCCGTACGAGATGCCGTCGTCCGGCCGTGACGCGGTCGCCGAGGACTCCGCGGTGGCGCTCCTGCTGGCCTGGGACGGCGGCCAGGAGGCGTCGCTCGGCGGCTTCGGGCTCGGCCCCGCCGACCGCACCGCGCCGCCGCCGGGCGAGGTGGTCCGGCCGCTGCCGGGGCTGCCGTGCACCGGGGTGTGGGCCGCTCTGCTGAGCGGGACGCCCGCGAGCGGCCCCGCCGTGCTCGCCGACCTCGACGAGAGCCGGGGCCAGGCGGCCTACTGCACCGTCGACGTGGGGGAGTGGAGAGCCGATGCCGGTACGCGCTGAGTGGCAGGAGTGCAGGGAGAGCGCCCGCGAGGACGGGCTCGTCCCCGCGCTGACCCTGCTCGGCCGGGCGCTGTCCCCGGGCGCCCTGCCGAGGGGCCCCGGCGGCCACGCCGTGGTGCCGCGGGCCCTCCTGGAGGAGAACGCGGCACAGCGGGCCGAGGCCGCGCCGCACGTGCCCGCGCCCCTGCTCGGCGAGGAGACGGGCCTCGCGGTGCTCGCGCCACCGGCCGGCGGGGCGCAGGAGCCGCCGCTGCCCGAGGCGTGGCGGACCGGCCTCGTCTGGCTGCGGCTCGGCGCCTCCGAGGCGCTGCGGGACGCCTGCGTGGCGTATCTCGCGGGCCGGGAGTCCGAGGGCACCGCCCTGCTGATGAAGCAGATGGTCAAGGGCACGCTCGCCGAGGTCCTCATCGAACACCTGGAGATCGAGGGCGCGCTCGGCGAGGGCCCCGGCGGCGACGCGGTCCGGCGGCTCCAGGAGCAGATCACCCGCACCGACCGGACCATCCTGCGCCTGCTCGGCGCGCACGGCTTCACGGGCGACGGGCCCGGCAGGGACGCCTACGTCTCGGAGCTGCTGGCCGACGTCTACGCCACCGCCGGGGACGCCCGGGAGGAGACCCCGTGATCGCACTGCCCGAACCGCTGACCGCTCTGCGCGCGCAGGTGGCCGCCTGGTCAGGTGAGCTGCGCGCGGGCGCGCTCGACGTCGACCGGGACCCCGAGGCCATCCGCGACCGGCTCGGTCTGCCCGCCGTGCGGTTCCTCGCGGGGCTCGGCGACGGCGAGCCCGCGGCGCCCGGTCACGAGACCCTGGAGCGGGTCGTCGTCGCAGAGGAGCTGGCGCGCGGCGACGCGGGCACCATGCTCGCCTCGCCCGGACCGTCCATGAGCGGCGTGCTGCTCGACGTGCTCGGCGGGCCGGAGCAGCGCGCCTGGTTCTACGGGCGGCTCGCCGAGCGGCCCACCTGGACCTGTTTCGCCCTGACCGAGCCCGAACGCGGCTCCGCCATCGGCGAGATGGGCGCCACGCTCACCCCGCAGGAGGACGGCTCGTACCTCCTGCACGGGACCAAGCGGTACGTCGGCAACGCCACCCGCGCCGGGATCGCCGCCGTCTTCGCCCGGGTCGCGGGCACCGAACGGCTCGGGGTGACCGCCGTCCTCGTCGACACCGCGGACCCGGGTTTCCGGGCGGAACCGCTGCCCATGCTCGGCCTGCGCGGCGCGCGGTTCTCCGCGCTCACCCTCGACGCCGTGCGGGTGCCCGCGGACCGGGTGCTCGGCGCCCATCTCTCGCCCACGCGGCGCGGCATGTGGAGCATCGTGCAGGTCTTCAACCGGCTGCGCCCCAGCGTCGCCGCCATCGCGCTCGGCATCGCCCGCGCCGCCCACGAGTACGTCGGCGAGGAGCGGGGCACGCTGCGCGGCGTCGAGCGGGAGCGCTTCGACGCCCTCGGCCAGCGCATCGACGCCGCACGCGTGCTGACCTACCGCGCCGCCATGGCCGTGGACGCCAAGCCGGCCGCGGGGCACCTCGCCTCCGCGGCCAAGGCGCGCGCCGCCGAGCTGGCCGAGCACGTCACGCTGGAGGCGCTGACCTTCTTCGGGCCCGCCGCGCGCCTGGAACACCCGCTGCTCGACAAGCTGGCGCGGGACGCCAGGGGCGTGGAGTTCATGGAGGGCTCGGGCACCGTGCAGAAGCTGAACCTCTTCCAGGGGCTGCACTCCGGAAAGGTGGGAAGACCCTGACCCCCGGCGGCGCGGCGGCCCCAGGGGCCCCGGACGTCGTCGAGGTCTGGCGCATCCCGCTGGGCGGGGACGACGCCCCGGCGGACCTCGCGGACCTCGTCGGCGTGCTGGACGCGGAGGAGCGCTCGCGGGCCGCCCTCGCCGCCCGCGAGGAGCTGCGGCGGCGGTTCGTGATCGCGCACGGAGCGACCCGGCACGTACTCGGCCGCAGGCTGGGCACGGCGCCGGGCGCGCTGCGTTTCTCGCGCGGGCCCTGGGGCAAGCCGGAGGTCGCCGACGCCCCCGGGCTGCGCGTCAGCCTCACGCACTCGGGGGATCTCGCGCTGCTCGCGGTGACCGGCTCGGGGCGGGCCGTCGGCGTCGACGTGGAGTCGCTGCGGCCGGACGGCGACGGGCTGCGGCTCGCGCGGCGGTTCTTCCCCGCCGCCGAGCGCGACCTCGTCACGGGCGGCGACGCGGGCCGCGTCTTCACCCGGCTCTGGACGCGCAAGGAGGCGTGCGTGAAGGCCGCCGGCGGCCGGCTCGCCCAGGGCTTCGCGGTGCCCGTGGGACACGGCACGGGACGCGAGGCGGAGGAGCGCACGGAACCGGTGACGGTGCGCGGCCCGGATTCCGGGCTTCCCGGCCCCTGGACGCTCCGCGATCTCGTCCTGCCCGACCCCGGATACTGCGCGGCGGTCGCACTCGACGGCGAAGGCCCCTTCCGCACGCGATTGCGCGTCTGGCGGGCCGCGGCGCAGACGGATCAGTATGCCGGTGGAATTCCATAAAGAACTGGCACCAATTCGTCATGGCGGTTGTGCGCGGATGTCAAGTAGAAGAAACTCCCCCTCACCTCGGGGTAGTTGTACCCGTGTGTGATCACCGGCCCGTCACTAGTTTTGGGCACATCGGAAGTGCGCGGCAGTACAGCACCGGAGGGGAAAGGTAATCGTGGGCAGCAAGAACCTGATCACGCGGATGGCGCGGTGGAGCGCCACACATCCGTGGTGGGCGATCACACTGTGGGTGGTATTCGTGATCGGCGCACTGGCGGCCGGCAGTGCGACGGGGACGCAGCGCGCCACCAACGCGGACCTCGCCATCGGGCAGTCCGGACGGGCCGCCGAGATCGCCAAGAGCGGCGGTCTCGAGGACCGCGCCGTCGAGAACATCCTCGTCACCCCCTACGAGGGCCGGAAGTTCGACCGCGAGGCGGCGGGCCGCGCCGCCGAGGCCGCGGTCGCCGAGCTGCGGGACGTCGAGGGCATCGCCTCGATCGGCGACCCGGTGCCCGCGCCGAACGGCTCCGCGCTCGTGGTCCCCGTGGTCCTCAAGGGCGACCCGGAGACGGCGGACACCCGGGTGCAGCCGCTGGTCGACGGCGTCGCCGCCGCCCAGAAGGAGCACGACGACGTACGCGTCGAACTGGTCGGCGCCGGCTCCATCAAGGCCGGTCTGAACGAGATGCTCAACGAGGACCTGGGCAAGGCCACCGTGCTCAGCCTGCCGGTCACGCTCCTGGTGATGGTCTTCGTCTTCGGCGCCATCGTGGCGGCCGGCGTGCCCGTGCTGCTCGGCCTCTCGGCGGTGCTCGCGGGGCTCGGCCTGTGGGGCGTCGCCTCCCAGCTCGTGCCGGACCCGGGCCCGGTGACCCACATCATCGTCCTGATGGGCATGGCCATCGGCGTCGACTACTCGCTCTTCTACCTGAAGCGGCAGCGCGAGGAACGGGCGCTCGGCTCGAACAACGTCGACGCCATCGAGATCGCCGCCGCCACCTCCGGACACGCCGTGATGGTGTCGGGCCTGGTCGTGATGGTGTCCATGGGCGCCCTCTACCTCGCGGGCCACGTCGCCTTCGAGTCGATGGCCACCGGAGCCGTCCTCGTCGTGGCCATCGCGATGGTCGCCTCGCTGACCGCCCTGCCCGCGCTGCTCTCCAAGTTCGGACGCTTCCTCGACAAGCCGCGCGTGCCCCTGGTCTGGCGTCTGACCGCCCGCAGCGGCAAGCCGCGCCTGTGGTCGGCGATGCTGAAGCCCTCGCTGCGCCACCCGGTGATCTCGCTGGTCGTCTCCGTCGGGGCCCTGCTCGCCCTGGCGCTGCCCGCCCTCGACCTGAAGCTGAAGGCCACGGGCATCGACGACCTGCCGCGCTCCATCCCCGCGATGCAGGCCAACGACCGCCTCGTGCAGTCCTTCCCGAGCCAGGCCGACACGCACACCGTCGCCGTGAAGGTCCCCGAGGGCGAGCGCGACCGGCTCACCGCGGCCATGGCCGGCCTCGTCGAGCGGGCGGGCAAGGACAGCCTGTTCACCAGGACGCCCGAGCCGGAGGTGCGGGTCTCCAAGGACGGCACGATCGCCACCGTCGCCATCGGCACCCGCTTCAACAGCAGCTCGCCCGACGCCCAGAAGTCCCTCGCCAGGCTGCGCGACGACATCGCCCCCCAGACGGTCGGCGCGGTCCCCGGCGCCGAGTTCGCCGTCGGCGGCAGCGACGTCGCCTACGACGTGGACTACCGCGCGAATGTCGTCGAGAAGATGCCGTGGGTGCTCGGCATCGCCCTCGCGCTGACCTTCCTCGTCATGGCGATCGCCTTCCGCTCGGTGATGCTGGCGCTGATCACCGTGGTGCTCAACGTCCTGTCCGCGGTGGCCTCGTTCGGTCTGCTCGCGCTGATCTTCCAGCGGACCTGGGCCGAGGGCATCCTCGACTTCGAGTCGACGGGCCGGGTGGTGGCGTGGCTGCCGCTGATGCTCTTCGTCATCCTGCTCGGCCTCTCGATGGACTACCACGTCTTCGTCGTCAGCCGTATCCGCGAGGCGGCCCGCGGCGGCCTCGGCGTCCGCGAGGCCGTCGAGCAGGGCATCACCCGCACCGCGGGCGTGGTGACCAGCGCGGCCGTGGTGATGGTGTCGGTGTTCGCGCTCCTGGCCTCGCTGAACTTCATCGAGATGAAGCAGATGGGCGTGGGCATGGCCTGCGCGGTGCTGCTGGACGCGACGCTGATCCGCATCGTGGTGCTGCCCTCGGTGGTGACGCTGCTCGGCTGGAAGACCTGGTGGCCCTCGCGCCTCGCCCACCAGGACGACACGCGGCCGGTGCGGGTGCCGGCGGCGGCCCGGGTGGGGGCGATGGCCGAAACCAAGTGATCCGCGACCGCCGGTGACCGGCCGGCTTCAGGGGGGACCGAGCCCGCTCGGTCCCCCCTGAACTGCGTTCCTCGCACGCGACGCTGATGACCTGTCGCAATCGGCGGCGTGGTCGGGAATGATGGGTCTGGTGTGAAACGTGTGTGCCCTGTGGCGAAAGTTGTACACTCGCGGAGCGCCCATTGGCCGATATCCGGGGGTCCGTGCTAGGGCGCACGGGGGTGTTCTCATGGCTGAACCAGCGGCCGAGCCGGCCGACGTGACCGCGGCCGCCGCGCGCTGGGGACCGGAGCTGGACCGGGTGGGTCTGCTGTCCGAGCGGGAAAAACAGGTGTTCTCGCTGCTCGGTGCGGGCTATTCCAACCGGGGCATCGCGAGCAGGTTACGCGTCACCGAACGCACGGTGAAGGCGCATGTAGCAGGCATCCTTGCGAAATTGGATGTCGAGTCACGCCTGCAAGTCGGCCTCGTCGCCCAGGTTTACCAGCTCATGTACCAAGGTACAGTTTCGCATTCTGATGCCTTGCCGGAGAATTGAGGCGCGCGCAGAATCCCTTCCTTCTCTTTCGTAGCCGGACCGCGCGGGCCACCCCCGCAGCGGGGACCGGCTCGCGGGCGTGAGCAGGGGGCTGTCGGCGCGCTGTCCGGTAACAACAGGGGGATTAGTGCAGATTTCTATTCTGGGTCCGCTACTCGTGGGGGACGGCCACAAAACGGTCGGCATGCGGGCGAAGAAGATCCGCGTCATGGTGGCCATGCTCGCGCTCAATCCGGGGCAGGTCGTCTCCTTCGACGAACTGATCGACGAGATGTGGGGAGAGGCCCCGCTCAAGAACGCCAGGAACGCGCTCCAGGCGAACGTGAAGCGCATGCGCAAGTCGCTCGGGGAGCTCGGACTCGACGACTCCGACCAGGGTCTCGTCCGGACCGTCGACAACGGCTACGTGCTCAACGAGACCGAGGACGCCCTCGACGCGTACCGCTTCCTGCGCACCGCCGAACGCGGCGCGGGGCTCGTCAACGACCGGCCCCAGGAGGCCGTCGGCTTGCTGCGGGAGGCGCTCGGCATGTGGCGCGGACCCGCGCTCCTCGACGCGAGCGACGGACCACGCTGCCGCGCCGTGGCGCTCCGCCTCGACGAACAGCGCAAGACCGCCCGTGAGGACCTGATCTCCGCACAGCTCCAGGGCGGTGAGGCGGCGGTCGTCATCCCGGAGCTGAAGCAGCTCCTCGCCCAGTACCCGGAGCGCGAGCGGTTCAGCGAGCAGCTGATGCTCGCGCTGTACCGCTGCGGCAGGCAGTCCGAGGCGATCGACATCTTCCACCGCACCCGCAAGCAGCTCGACCGCGACCTCGGCCTCAAGCCGAGCCGCCGCCTCGCTCACCTCTATCAGGCGATCCTCACGCAGGACCCGTCGCTCCAGTAGCGGCGCGCTCCCGACAGCACCGCGCCGGCGGCCCCCAGGGGCCGCCGGCGCTTCGTCATGCCCGGCGCAGCGCCGCCTCCGTGGCCGCGCCGACGATTCTTGCCGCCGCCGGGCCGAGCATCTGCTCGTGGCCGCACGGCACTTCGTGCACGTCGAGCGGCCCGCCGATGTGCGCGGCCCAGCGGGCCGGCAGGTCGCAGGACGGGCGGTCGCCGGTGGCCGCGAACAGGGTGAGGCCTCCCTCGAAGCGGCCGGGGGTGAACTCCCAGGCGATGTCGGTGTGGTGCCGCATCACGTCCATCAGCCGCCGCAGGTCGTCCTCGCCGAACGCCCCGGCGTCCCCGAACTGGCCGGCGTGTTCCAGGAAGTTCGCCAGGATCTCCTCGTCGGAGGGCGGCACGTCCCCCGCGGCCACCGGGAAGCTGTCCAGGGCGCCGAGGAACGCCGTGCGCTCCCCCGCCTCCTGGAGCTGCACGGCCATCTCGTGCGCCACGAGGCCGCCGAACGACCAGCCGAGGAAGTGGTACGGGCCGTGCGGCTGCACCTCCCTGACGCGCGCCACGTACGCGGCGGCGAGCGAGCGCACGTCCCGCGGCCGGTCCCAGACGGCGTCCGGGGCGATGCCCTCCGACTGGAGCGCGTAGACCGGGCGGCGCTCGTCCAGGTGCTGGGCGAGCCCCGCGTACGGCAGGCCGAAGCCCACGCCGCCGTGCACGCAGAACAGCGGGGCGGCGTCCCCGGCGGGCCGGATGGCGAGGACCGGCGTGAACGCGCCGGAAGCGGGGGCGGAAGCGGAACCCGCCGCGGTGGCCGCCGCCGCGAGGGCGGCCACCGTCTTGTGCGTGAACACGTCCGCCAGGGAGATCCGCAGCCCCGCCTTGGCGGCCCGGCTCACCACCCGCACCGAGCGCAGGCTGTCCCCGCCGCTGGCGAAGAAGTCGGCGTCCGCGTCGGTGATCTCGCGGCCGAGGACCTCGCTGAACACCTCCGCGAGGACGGCTTCGGCCTCGGTCGCGGGCGTCCGTCCGGCAGCGGCCACCGGGGCGGCGGCGCTGCCGGGCGCGGGCAGCGCGGCGGTGTCCAGCTTGCCGTTGGCCGTGAGCGGCAGCGCGGGCAGGGTGACCAGGGCCGCGGGGACCATGTGCTGGGGCAGCGCCGCGGCGACGTGGGCCCGCAGGACGGGGACGTCCACCTGTGCCACTCCGGGGAGCGGCACCACGTACGCGGTGAGCTGGGCGGCCTCATCGCCCTGCCGGGTGACGCGGACCGCTGCCTGCTCGATCACCGGGTGGCGGGTCAGGACGGCCTCGATCTCGCCGGGCTCGATGCGGTAGCCGCGCAGCTTCACCTGGTGGTCGGCGCGCCCCACGTAGTCGAGCAGGCCGTCCTCGCGCAGCCGCACGAGGTCGCCCGTGCGGTACATGCGGGCGCCCGGCGGCCCGAACGGGTCGGCGACGAAGCGGTCGGCGGTGGTGCCGGGCCTGCCGAGGTAGCCGCGCGCGAGCCCCGCCCCGGACACGTACAGCTCCCCGGTGACGCCGGGCGGGACGGGCGCGAGCGCCGCGTCGAGCACGTACGTGCGGAAGTTGGCGAGCGGACGGCCGATCGACGGCCTGCCCTCGCCGTCGAGCGGGTCGCTCACGGTGGCGCAGACGGAGGTCTCCGTCGGGCCGTAGGCGTTGCGGAAGGCGTGCGTGGCCGACCAGCGGCGCGCCACCGCGGGCGGGCAGGCCTCGCCGCCGACGAGCAGCAGCAGGCCCTCGGGGAGCGTGCACTCCTCCGGGATGGCGGCGACCACGGTGGGCGGCAGGACGGCGTGGTTGATCCGGTGCTCGGCGGCGAGCGAGGTCAGCAGTTCGCCGGAGAGCCGTGACTCGGCGGTGGCGAACACCAGGGCGCCGCCCGCGTACAGCGAGGCGCACAGCTCCCAGACGGTCGCGTCGAAGCTGAACGAGGCGAATTGCAGGACCCGCGTGTCGGGGCCCGTCCCGAGCCGTTCCCGCTGGCTCACGGCGAGGTTCACCGCGCCCGCGTGCGGTACGACGACGCCCTTGGGGCGTCCCGTGGACCCGGAGGTGTAGATGACGTACGCGGCGTCCTGCGGGGAGAGCGGGCGGGTCCGCTCGGCGTCGGACAGGGCGTGGGCGGCCAGGCGTCCGAGCCGCTCGCGGGTGTCCGGGGCGTCCAGGACGAGCGGGGGGCGCGCCCCGGCGGGCAGCCGGCCCGCGACGGCCGCGGTGGTGAGGGTCTCGGCGGGCGCGGCGTCGCCGAGCATGTACGCCACGCGGTCGGCCGGGTAGTCGGGGTCGACCGGCAGATAGGCCGCCCCCGCCTTCAGGACGCCGAGCAGCGCGACGACGGTGAGCGGCGAGCGCGGCAGGGCGAGCGCGACGACGGAGCCGGGGCCCACGCCACGGGACGCGAGGTCCCTGGCGAGCCGGTTGGCCTCGGCGTCGAGCGCGGCGTACGTCAGCGTGTGCGGTCCCGCGGCCCCCTCGGGCGCGGGGTCGACCAGGGCCGGGTGGCCGGGGTCCCGGCGGACGTGGCCCTCGAACAGGGCGGGCAGGGTCAGCGGCGCCACCTCCGTGCGCGGCCCCGTGCCGGTGCGCAGCAGGGCGGCGCGCTCGTCGCCGGTCAGCAGATCGAGGCGGCTCAGCGGGGCGTCGGGGGAGGTGGCCGCCGAGGTGAGCAGCGTGACCAGGCACCGGGCGAGGCGGTCCGCGGTGTCACGGGTGAACAGGTCCTCGCTGTATTCGAGCAGGACCTCCAGGCCGCCGGGCGAGCCGTCCGCCGCACGGACCTCGGTGACCTGGAAGGACAGGTCGAACTTGGCGGTCGTGGTGGGCGCCTTCTGCACCGTCGCCGTCAGCCCGGGCAGGCCCGGCAGCGGATCGGCGCCCGCCTGGAAGGCCAGGATCACCTGGAACAGCGGCTGGCGGCCCAGGGAACGGGCCGGGTTCAGCTCCTCCACGAGGTGCTCGAAGGGCAGCTCGGCGTGGGCGTACGCCGTCAGGTCGGTCTCCCGCACCCGGGCGAGCAGCTCCCTGAAGGCCGGGTCGCCGCCGGTGCGGGTGCGCAGGACGAGGGTGTTCACGAAGAAGCCCACGAGGTCGCGCACCTGGTCGTCGGTGCGGCCCGCGACCGCCGTGCCGAGCGGGATGTCGTCCCCGGCGCCGAGCCGGGTGAGCAGCGCCGCGAGACCCGCCTGGACGGTCATGAAGAGGCTGGCGCCGTCCCGCCGTGCCAGATCGGCGAGGCGCGCGTGCACCTCGGCGGGGACGGTGCGGGTGACGTCGGAGCCGCGCCGGGTGGCGCGGGCCGGGCGCGGGAAGTCGGCCGGCAGGTCGAGCTCCTCCGGGAGTCCGGCCAGTTCGGCGCGCCAGTGGGCGAGTTCGCGGGCGGCGAAGCTGCTCGGGTCTTCCTTGTCGCCGAGCAGGCTGCGCTGCCAGCGCGCGTAGTCGGTGTACCGCACGGGCAGCGGCCGCCACTCGGGCGCCCGGCCTGCCGCCCTCGCCGTGTAGGCGGCGGAGAGGTCGCGGGCCAGCGGGTCGAGGGACCACCAGTCGGCGGCGATGTGGTGCAGGGTCAGCGTGAGGACGTGGGTGTCGGCGCCGAGCGCGAACAGCCGCGCCCGCAGCGGCACCTCGGCCGCCAGGTCGAACACCGTGCCCGCTTCGGCGGCGAGCGCGTCCGGCAGCTCCGCCTCGGTCAGCGGCACGTGCTCCAGGCGCGCCCCGGCCTCCGCGGCCTCCGCGGGCGTCAGGACGAGCTGCGAGGGCAGCCCGTCTGCCTCGGCGAAGACGGTGCGCAGACCGGCGTGGCGGGCCACGACGTCCGCCAGGGCCGCGGCGATCGCGGTGGCGTCGAGCGGTCCCGTCAGGCGCAGTGCCAGGGGGATGTTGTACGTGCCCGCGGCGGAGTCGGCGGTCTCGTCGAGGTTCTGCTGCTCCATGCGGGACAGGAACCAGAGCCGGCGCTGGGCGGGCGAGAGGGGCGCGGGGCCGCCCTCGGGGGAGGGGCGCAGGGGCGGGCGGTCCGGCGCGTCCTCCCCGGCGGAGGCGGCGGGCGCCGTGAGCGAGGCGGCGAGGGACGCGGCGGTGCGGTGCTCGAAGAGCGCCCGGACGGGGACGTCGTCGCCCAGTTCCGCGCGGAGCCGGTTCGTCACCCGCGTCGCCGAGAGCGAGTGGCCGCCGAGCGCGAAGAAGTCCTCGTCGGGAGCGACCCGGTCGACGCCGAGCACCTCCGCGAAGACCGCGCAGAGCAGTTCCTCGTGGACGCCCGCGGGGGCCCGTCCCGTTCCCGGGCGCTCGCGGGACGGTTCGGGCAGCGCCTTGCGGTCGATCTTGCCGTTCGGGGTGAGCGGCAGCTCGTCCAGAGGGACGTACACGGCAGGGACCATGTGTTCGGGCAACACCGCTGACGCGCGCTCCCGCAGCCGGTCGCGGTCGGCCCCTGCCGGTACGACATAGGCGGCCAGCAGGGCGTCGCCCCGCGGGCCGGTGCGGGCGGTGACCACGGCCTGGTCCACGCCCGGCTGGGCGGCGAGCACGGACTCGATCTCGCCGAGTTCGATGCGGTAGCCGCGGATCTTCACCTGGTGGTCGGTGCGGCCCGCGTACTCCAGGGAGCCGGAGGCCGGGTCCCAGCGGGCGATGTCGCCCGTGCGGTACATGCGGGTGCCGGGCGGCCCGTACGGGTCGGTGACGAAGCGCCCGGCGGTCAGGGCCGGGCGGCCCAGGTAGCCGCGGGCCACGCCGCCGCCCGCGATGTACAGCTCGCCGAAGGCGCCGTCGGGCACCGGCCGCAGGGCGGCGTCGAGCACGTACACCTGGGTGTTGTCGACGGGGCGGCCGATGGTCGGCGGCTCGCCGGGGCGTACCGGCGCGGAGGTCGACCAGATCGTGGTCTCGGTCGGGCCGTACAGGTTCGTCACCGAGGCGCAGCGCTCGGCCAGCGTCCCGGCGAGCGCCTCGGGCAGGGCCTCGCCGCCGACGAGCGCGGTGAGCCCGGCCACGCAGGCGGGGTCCTCGGCGACGAGCGCCTGCCAGAGCCCGGGGGTGGCCTGCATCAGCGTGGCGCCGGTCGCGGCGATGGCGGCGGCGAGCGCCTTCGGGTCGCGCACGGTCTCGCGCGGCGCGACGATCAGCTCGGCGCCGGCGGCCAGGGGGACGAACAGCTCCAGGTTGGCGATGTCGAAGCCGAACGTCGTCACCGCGAGGAAGCGGTCCTCGGGGGTGACGCCGAAGCGCCGCAGCATGTCGCAGACGAGGTTGGTGAGCGCGCCGTGCGGCACGACGACGCCCTTGGGACGCCCGGTGGAGCCCGAGGTGTAGATGACGTACGCCGGGTGGTCGGGGTGGACCCGCGGGGGGCCCGTGCCGGACGCGGCGGCGGTCACCTCCTCCCCCCGCTGCCAGGCGCCGTCGTCGCCGAGCAGCCAGGCCCCGCCGGGCATGGCGTCCGCGCCGAGGCGGTCGGCGACGGAGGCGCTGGTCAGGGTCACCACGGGGGCGGCGTCGGCCAGCATGTGGCGGAGCCGGTCGGCGGGGTAGTCCGGGTCGAGCGGCAGATAGGCGGCGCCGGAGCGCAGCACGGCGAGCGCCGCGACGACCAGGTCGACGGACCGGTCGAGCGCGATGGCGACCACCCGCTCGGGCCCGGCTCCGGCGGCGCGCAGGTCGAGGGCGAGCCGTTCGGCCCTGCCGTGCAGTTCCGCGTACGTCAGGACCCGGTCGCCGTCGCGCACGGCGGGCGCGTCCGGGGTGCGGGCGGCCCACTGGGCGAGCAGCGGCGGCAGCCAGGGCGTGGGCAGCGGCCGTTCGACGCCGTCGCGCGCGCTCAGGACCCGGGCGCGCTCGGCCTCGTCGAGGACGTCGAGGCGCCCGCTGGGCTCGTCGGGGCGGGCGACGGCGGCTTCGAGGAGCCGTACGAAGCGGGCCCCGAGGCGTTCGGCGTCGGCGCGGGACAGCCGGGCCGGCACATGGTTGAGGGTCAGGCCGAGCTCGTCGCCGGGGAAGACGGTGAGGGTCAGCGGATAGTGCGTCGCCGACCGGATCTCCGCGTGCGCGCCGGCGTCGAGCGGGAGCCTGCCCACGGGGTAGTTCTGGAACATCAGGGCGGTGTCGAAGAGCTCGCCCCGCACGTGCGTGAGCTGCTGCACGTCCGCGAGGGTCAGGTGCTCGTGCGGGAGCAGCCCGCCCTGGCGCCGCTGCACGTCGGCGAAGAGTTCGGCGGGGGTGCGGGCCGGGTCGACGGTGACCGGGACGGGCAGCGTGTTGGCGAAGAGGCCCACCATGCGCTCGACGTCGGGTATCTGCGCGGGCCTGCCCGAGGTCACGGCGCCGAACACCACCGTGTCCTGGCCGGTGAGGCGGGACAGGAGCAGCGCCCAGCAGCCCTGCACCACGGAGTTGACGGTCAGGCCCCGGTTCCTCGCGAACGCGGCCAGGGCCTTCGACGAGGCGGCGGAGAGCCGCAGCGGCAGCGCCTCGGGCAGCGCGGCCCCGGGCGCGGCCGGCCGCCGGGCGGGCGGCACGAGGCGGGTCGGCTCGGACACCCCGGCGAGCGCGGCGCGCCAGGCGGCGCGGGCCGCGTCCCGGTCCTGCGCCCCCAGCCAGGACAGATAGGAGCGGTACGGGACGGGCGCGGGCAGTTCGGCCGCCGGGGCGCCGGGCCGAGCGAGTTCGACCAGCTCGCGGCTGAGCGCGGCCATCGACCAGCCGTCGACCACGATGTGGTGCACCGTCCACACCAGGCGGCACCGGCCGTCCGCCGCGCGCACCAGCGTGAAGCGGTGCAGCGGCGGCTTGGCGAGGTCGAAGCGGCGTACGCGGTCCTCCTCGGCGACCCGGTCGAACGCCGCGCCGGTGTCGTCGGAGGCGGGGACCTCCACCTCCCGCCAGGGCAGCTCCACCTGGGTGGGGACCACCTGGATCGCGTCGCCCGACTTGCGGTGCCGGAAGCACGCCGTGAGGTGGGGGTGCCGGACCAGGAGCGCGGTGGCCGCGGCCCGCAGGGAGCGCCGGCCCTCCGCCGTGAGGCCGTCCAGATCCGCCACCAGCTGGATGGTGTAGACGTCGAGGCCTTCGCGGTCGTACTCGCTGAGGAACAGCAGACCCTGCTGGAGGGGCGACAGCGGAAGGACGTCGCTGATGGTGGCTGGCCGTTTCAAGCCGCGCTCCTCTACGTGCGGACAGGGGTGGGCCCATTCAGAATTGACGGCCCCGCTGACCGTCAACTGACGACGGACTGACCAAGTGCCGACGCGCCCGCGGATGCCGTCAGAGCAGTGTCAGCAGTCCGTCAGTGCATGGTCAGCCGGACCCGGAAGTCTCTACGACGAGGTCAAATCGTTGCTGCCGTCGGCCAGGAGACTCCATTGCCAGTGATATCCGCGTCGCATGAATTCGATGTCAGCGACCTCTTCGTCAATCTCCAGCCGTTCTCCGGGCGCCGTCTCTTTCTGAAGGTCGAGGGTTTCAACTTCGCCGGTTCCATCAAGCTGAAGGCCGCGCGCGAGATCGTCGCGCAGGCCGAGGCGGCCGGTGTGCTCGGCCCCGGCACGACCCTGGTGGAGTCCTCCTCCGGCAACATGGGCGTCGCCCTCGCCGTGCTCGCGGCGAGCCGCGGTTTCCACTTCCTGTGCGTGACGGACTCCCGGTGCAACGCGGTGACCCGGCGCACGATGGAGGCCTTCGGCGCCGAGGTGCACGTCATCACGGAGCCGCACGAGACGGAGGGTTTCCTCGGCGCCCGCATCCGGCACGTCGAGGCGCTGGTCGCGGCCGACGAGAAGAAGGTCTGGCTCAACCAGTACCGCAGCCCCGGCAACTGGATGGCCCACTACCGCACCACCGCCCCGGCCATCGCCGCCCAGTTCCCCGACCTGAACGTGCTGATCGTCGGCGCGGGCACCACGGGCACCCTGATGGGCTGCGCCCGCTACTTCCGCGAGACGCGTCCCGGCGTCCGCGTCGTCGCCGTCGACAGCGTCGGCTCCGTCACCTTCGGCGGCTCCGCCGGCGCCCGCCACATCCCCGGGCTCGGCACCAGCGTGCGGCCCGCCCTGCTCGACGAGTCGTACGTCGACGACGTGGTCCTCGTCCCCGAGGCGGACACCGTGCGGACCTGCCGGGAGCTGATGCGGCAGGGGTTCCTCTTCGGCGGCTCCACCGGAACGGTCGTGCACGGCGCCCTCGACTGGCTGCACCGCAATTACCGCGACGAACAGGTGACGGCCGTCACCATCTCGCCCGATCTCGGCGAGCGCTATATGGAGACGATTTACCACGACGAATGGGTGCGCGACTCCTTCGCACCCGGCGTCCTTTCGGGCGGTGCCGGAATTCAGGGAGGGCCGGGTTTCGGTGATCCGGCGGACTTCGCCGCCACCGCGGGACTCGAATCCGTTTCCCGCTGAGCCCGCCGTCGAATTTCAGGTCTGAGGAGAGCATTGCGATGAAGACACCCGGGGGAGTGGCGCTGCCGCTCACGGCCGCGCAGGCCGAGATCTGGTTCGACGAGCAGTTCGCCACCGGGCCGCTGGCCTACAACATGGCGGACTGCATCGAGCTGACGGGCCCGCTCGACGCGGCGCTGCTCGGCCGCGCCCTGCGCCGCCTCGGCGAGGAGGCCGAGGGCCTGCGGGTGCGCTTCACCGACGACGACGGCACCCCGCAGCAGGTGGTGTGCCCGCTCGGCGAACTGCCGCTCACCGTCATCGACCTCAGCTCCGAGGCCGCGCCGCGCGCCGCCGCCGACCGGTGGATGGAGGCCGACCTCGCCGAACCGCTGAAGGTCACCGACTTCCCGCTCTTCCGCAGCGCCCTGCTGAAGCTCGGCCCCGAGCAGCACCTGCTCTACCTGTGCATGCACCACATCCTGTCCGACGGCTACAGCCGCGCGCTGATGTACCCGAAGCTGGCCACGCTCTACGCCCAGCTCGCGGACGGGCTGCACGAGCGCGACCTCGACGCCGCCGCCATCCCGGCCTTCCACCGGCTGGTGGACGCCGAGCGCGACTACCTCGCGTCGCGGCACGTGGAGCGCGACCGCGCCTACTGGACGGGCCGCCTCGTCGACGCCCCGGACTCCTCGCCCGAGCTGGTCTCCCTCTCCGCCAGGGAGCCCGCCCCCGGCCGCGGCACCCTGCGCCACACCGCACGCCTGACCCCGGACGCCACGAGGGCCCTGCGGGACATGGCGAGCGACGGCAAGGTCACCATGCCGGTCCTGATGGTCGCCGCCATGGCCGCCTACGTGCAGCGCGTGACCGGCGTCGCCGAACCGCTGCTCACCCTGCCGGTCACCGCCCGCGTCGGCGCCGTCAGCCGCGAGATCCCCGGCATGCTCGCCAACTACCTGCCCCTGGCGGTCCGGGTGCGCCCCGGCATGACCCGGAACCAGCTGCTGCGCTCCGCCTGGACGGAGGTCGCGGGCGCGCTGAAGCACCAGCGCTACCGGGGCGACCGCGTCCGCCGCGACATGGGCCTGCGCATCGACGACCGCCGGGCGTTCGGCCCGTTCATCAACGTCCTCAACCAGGACCCGGAGCTGGCCTTCGGACCCGCCTGCCGCGGCGTCGTCACCAACCTGTCCACCGGCATCGTCAACGACCTGATCATGACCGTCCTGAACGGCGCCGACGGCTCCCTGGAGATCCACCTCGACGGCAACCCCGAGCTGTACGAGGACGCCGAGCTCGCGGCCCACCTGCACCGCTTCGAGGCCTTCGTCGGCAGGCTCGCCGCGATGGACCCGGAGACCCCGCTGGCCCGCGTCGACGTCGTCGCGCCCGGCGAGACCGCGGGCCTGCTGCACGGCCCCGCGCGGGACGACGCGTACGAAGGTGTCGTCGAACTGGTGAGCGCCGTGGCCGCCCGCACCCCCGACGTGCCCGCCGTCGTGGACCCCTCGGGGACCGTCACGTACGCGGAGCTGGTGCGGCGCGCGGGCGGCGTCGCGGCACGGCTCGGGGCCGCCGCGGTCCCGGAGCGGTCGGTCGTCGCGGTGCTCGCCGATCCGGGGACGCCGTTCGTCGCGGGCATCCTCGGCGTGCTCGGCGCGGGCTGCGCCTGGCTGCCGCTCGACCCGGCGGCCCCCCACGCGCGCAACGCCGGCCTGCTGCGGGACAGCGGGGCGCGGCTGCTGCTCGTGGGCGCGGAGCACGAGGACGTGGCGCTCGCCTTCGCGGGCGAGGTGCCCGTGCTGCCGCTCGCCGCCCCCGAGGACGCGCAGAACACCCGGGCACTCCCCGCACGCGGCGGCGCTCTCGACCTGGCGTACGTGATGTTCACGTCCGGGTCCACGGGCCGCCCGAAGGGCGCGATGGTGCACCGCGCGGGCATGGTCAACCACCTGTGGGCGAAGGTCGGCGACCTGGACCTCAAGGCCGGTGAGGCGGTGGTGCAGAACGCGCCGCTGACCTTCGACGTCTCGGTCTGGCAGATGCTCGCCCCGCTCATCGTGGGCGGCCGGGTGCGGGTCTCCGGCGTGGAGATGGCCGCCGACCCGACGGCGCTGTTCGGCGCCGTACGGGACGAGCGCGTCGAGGTGCTCGAAGTCGTGCCCTCGCTGCTCCGCGCGGCCCTCGACGCCTGGGACCTGGAGGGCGTCGCCCCTGAACTGCCTGCCCTGCGCCGGCTGATGGTGACGGGCGAGGCGCTGCCGGTGGATCTGTGCGAGCGCTGGTTCGCGCGTTTCCCGGGGGTGCCGCTGATCAACGCCTACGGCCCCACCGAGTGCTCGGACGACGTCACCCACGCGGTGATCCGTGCCGGTGACCGTCAGCCGAGCGGGCGTGTCCCGATCGGCGGCGCGGTGCGCAACACGCGGCTGTACGTGCTCAGCGACGAGCTGCGGCCGGTGCCGGTCGGCGTCCCCGGCGAGCTGTACGTGGGCGGCGCGGGCGTCGGCCGCGGGTATCTGGACGACCCCGTGCGGACAGCGGGCACGTTCATGGCGGACCCGTTCGCCGGGGCGGGCAAGCGGATGTACCGCACGGGCGACCGCGTGGTGCAGCGCCCCGACGGACAGCTGGAGTTCATCGAGCGCCGCGACCACCAGGTCAAGATCCGTGGCCGCCG
>NZ_QEXM01000024.1 GCF_004127445.1 Streptomyces alfalfae | reverse complement strand
CTAGTACTGCAACGGTGCTTGCCGTGACTGGTGGCCAGGTTGGTCGTTGGTGTGGTTATGGGTGGGGACCTTGCTGATGTCAGGTTGTGGGCGGGCGAACTGGAAGCTGTGCATGGGCGGTTCGTGCACCGTTTCAGCAGGTCGGAGCCGCGGGAGTCCGCACTGGCTTATATGCGGGGCCTGATCGCTCCGCTGCAGCGGAAAAACGGCTGGACGCTGGCGGAAGAAGCCGGCCACGCAGGCCCGGACCGCATCCACCGGATGCTGAACCGGATCGATTGGGACGCTGACGAGGTGCTCGACGATGTGCGTCAGTACGTGGTCGACAACCTCGGCGACCCCGGCGCCGTCCTGGTCGTGGACGACACGGGCTTCCTGAAGAAGGGCACGCAGTCGGCAGGGGTGCAGCGGCAGTACTCCGGAACCGCCGGGCGAACGGAGAACTGCCAGGTCGGCGTCTTCCTCGCCTATGCCACCGACCGCGGGCGGACGCTGATCGACCGGCGTCTGTATCTGCCCACCTCCTGGACCGACGACCGCGAAAGATGCCACGGGGCCGGCATCGGCGACGAGGTCGCCTTCGAGACCAAGGTGGCCATGGCCAAGGCGATGGTCCGCCGCGCGATCGCGGACAAGATCCCGTTTCGGTGGGTGACCGCGGATGCCGCCTACGGGTTCAGCAAAGGTTGGCGCTCCGAGCTGGAGCGGGCGGACGTCTTCCACGTCATGGCGACCACCCGGCACGACACCGTGGTCACCCGCTGGGCCATCGACCATCCCGTCCACGACCTGTTCAACGGCCTTGCCCGGCAGAAATGGAAACGTCGTTCCTGCGGCAACGGGGCTCACGGCCTGCGAATCTATGACTGGGCACGCGTCGAGGTGCGACCGTGGCACCGGCCCGACCGCCGCCACTGGGTGATCGCCCGCCGCAGCATCGCCCGACCGCAGGAGATCTCCTACTACATCGCCTACTGCCCCGCCGGAACCACGCTGGATGACCTGATCCGCATCGCGGGCAGCCGGTGGGCCATCGAGGAGTGCTTCCAGAGCGCCAAGCAGGAATGCGGACTGGATGACTACCAAGTCCGCCGCTATCCCGGGTGGCACCGCCACATCACCCTCGCCATGGCCGCCCGTGCCTGCCTGACCGTCCTGCGAGCCCGAGAGCTGGACGCAGGGAAAGCAGAAACGGATCCTCCCAGCTCATCCACCTCAGCCTCGCCGAGGTACGACGGCTGATCACCCGCCTCACCAACCGCCGGCCCACACCCGTCGAGCACATCCTGCACTGGTCGACCTGGCGCCGACGACGACAGCACCAGGCCCGCACCAGTCACTACAAACAACGCGGACACATCCCCTGACCTGGCCACCAGTCACGGCAAGCACCGTTGCAGTACTAGGGCGCGCAAAACGACTCACGCTGGCGGAGCCGCCACAACAGGTTTCCTTGCCCGCAGCCGTTCAAGAGCTCGCTGTCCGGAGCCTCCTTGTAGGCCCCTGGGCCCGTATTGAAGTGGCTACGGTGCCGGACGCGGCCGGGGATCGGGGCACGCTCCGGGCGCGCTGGAGACCACCGCCGCCCCATAGGACAGAGGCTGACTCGGCCGGTGACGCCGCCGACTGGGGCCTGTACGTCACGGTGCGCCGTGACCCGGTGACCGGCGTCCTGGCGGAGGTCCGGGTTACCTCCCCGCGCCGCTCGTAGCGGACTTCCGTCACGCCGCGCTGCGCCGTGACACACGAGACCCCGGGCCCTATGGGCCGGACCAGGGATCTCGCTGCGGCGGGGAGCGGTCCGCTTGAGGTAGTCCACAGTGGGACTGGTCCGGGAACACTCCCGGAAGTTCGGACTGAGATCAGCGCGCGGCCTACTCACCTGCTCATCTGGCGCGCTGCTCTGCGGATGGCCTCCGCGTACGGCGCATCAAAGGCGCGGGTTGCCGGGTCGAGGTCGGCGTAGGGGATCAGCGCTTCGTGAGCGCTGTTCACTGTCTGCATCCACGCGGACCAGGCGTCGTGGACATCCTCGTCGGTCACCTCCGCCCCCTTGGCCTTCAGAAGGACTGCGTACATGCGGAACAGGGCTGCCGATTCTTCGGGAGGTTCAGCGTCCGGAGGGAGACAGGAGCGGATCAGGTCGGCGAGAGGATCGAGGTAGGTCACGTCGTCAGTGTGCCCACAAGCAGGAGTAGATGCGCCGCGACGAACACCAGGGGCACGACGCGTTCAGACGTACCCAGCTCGGCGTAGCGCTTGCGCCAGCCGGAGATTGGGTCCCGACGCAGGGCCTCCCACTCGTCCGCGAAGATCTTGACCGGGAGGCGTTCCTCAATCTTGTTGATGCCCTGGAACTTCGCCGTGTTGAGGTCCCGGTAGCTGCGGAGCTGTAGCCACCAGGTACCCGACAGTGTCACTCCTGCCAGTGCCACGGCTGTTGCTGCCCACCAGGGGGACTCGGCGAGTTTCGGGAATCCAAAGCCTACGAGGCCGATGAACGCGGTCTGGACGGACAGGAAGAAGGCGTTGGCAGTTCCTCTGCGCGCGGAGATGCGGTCGGCCATCTCGACGGCGAGCTTGTAGAGCTCGAGGGTTTCCGCCCGCTCATTCGGATGAGGGGGAGTCGTCACCGACCGCCTCCGACGAGGGTCTTGAGGTTCTCCCACGTCCACTTGTAAACCTTGTCCGTGGTCCTCGCTGAGGTCGGCTTCTTGCCGGTCGAGCCGGCGTACCCGTTCAGGAGGAAGTAGTCGATGTTCTCCTCCTGGGCGATCTTGAGCTCGATGGCCACGCCAACGGCCTTGTCGGTGTGGTCACCGCAGAGGACGATGACAATGTCCGACGCCCTGATCCTCATGCGCGCCTTGTCTTTCCAGTCCGGAGACGCCTCCTTGATCGACCAGTCATGGATCTCGAAGGGCGAGTCAGGGTTCTTGGCCTGTCCGATCAAGAAGTCCTTGAGGGTTTTGTCGTAGTCGTAGTCGAAACTAACGAAGACGCGCTTCGGCATCAGTGGGTCCTTACTTCAGTTGAGGTGCCTCTGCGCATCGTAAGATCAGGCACTGACAGCGATCATTGGATATTCGGGTTCGCGGTGCTCAGTGCTCACGCTTGCACCGCGCCCCGGCGACCGGCGTCGTCCTGGCGGAGGTCCAGGTCACCATCCCGCGCCGGCGGTAGCCGCCGACCACCTGCTGGTCAGGACGAAGGGGCGGGCTGCCCGCCCCACGTCACGACTTCCACGCGTCAGGCCAACGGCACGCTGCGGTCGGCGCGGACGACCGTCCCGTCAGCCAGCCCTATGTAGGGCCGCATCTGCGTGTACGGGATGCGCTGCTCTCGCTCCACACGCCGCAGCTCATCGGCTCGGATCAGGAACCGTGCGGGAGGGGCGCCGGGAGCGAGCACGTGGGGGAGCGGAGTTGCCCAGTTCTCGCCTCGCGTGACGAACATGCGCCGGTCACCGGGGAGCTCGATACCCCAGCTGGTGATGGCAATCGGCTGGTCACCGGTATTGACTGCCTCCACGCTGACGAAATGATCGCCCAAGTCCTGGCTTCCGTCGGGCAGGTCATAGACAGGGATGGAATTGGAGACCTGGAGAGTGATCCGGGGGCCTACGGGAGCGGGCAGGTAGCTTGCGATGTGAAAGCGGTTCTCCTGCTGGTTGTGGTTGCCGACCTGCAGGGCGGAGGGGCCGTTGAAGGTGTTGCCGACCACGCCCTGGCGGGCCGCGAACTCCCGCTGCTCGGCCACCAGCGCCTGAAGCTCGGCCGCGACCTGCTGCTGCTCGGAGTCCTCCAGGTTCTCCAGGAGCGACTCGAAGCGGGTCTGCCACGATGCCTCCTGGCGCAGGCGCGTCCGATCCGTCTCGCCGACGGCGTCGGCTTCCTCCAGAGCCTGCGCAGTGCGGTCCAGGCAGTGGGCGAGGATCGAGCCGTTGTTGCCGGACCGGGCGCCGAAGCGGGGTGGTCGGTGGCGTGATCACCGGCAGGTGATCGAGGCGATCGCGTTCAAGTACCGCACCGGCACTCCGTGGATGGGCCTGCCGGAGCACTTCGGGTCGTGGAAGGGCGCCCACAACCGGCTTCGGAAGTGGGCGGCCGACGGCACCTGGGAGAAGGTCTTCACCGCCCTGCTCGCCCAGGCCGACACCGAAGGCGACCTCGACTGGATCGTCGCGGTCGACTCCACGATCGTCCGGGCTCATCAGCACGCTGCCGGGGCCCGTCAAAAGGGGCTCCGGCCGGTGAGCCGGACGACCATGCCCTCGGCCGGTCCCGCGGCGGGCTGACGACCAAGGTCCACCTCGCCGCGGACAGCAGATGTCGGCCGCTCGCGTTCGTCCTCACGCCCGGGCAGGCTGGGGACGCGCCTGCGTTTCCCGCGGTCATGGCCCGCTTACGAGTGCCGCGGCCGGTCGGTCGGCCCCGGACCACACCGGAGACGGTGCTGGCGGACAAGGCGTATTCATCCCGGGCGATCCGGGCCCGTCTGCGCCGGCGTGGAATCCGGGCGGTGACTCCGCAGCCGGCCGACCAGGCCGCGAACCGCAGACGCCGCGGCCGGCTCGGAGGCCGTCCGCCGGCCTTCGACCGCGAGGCTTACAAGCAGCGCAACACGGTCGAGCGGTGTATCAACAAGCTCAAGCAGTGGCGCGGCCTGGCCACTCGCTACGACAAGACCGCCACCATCTACCTCGCCGCACTCCACATCGCCGCCATCTTCATCTGGTCAGCAAGATGATCCGAAAGAAACGGCCTAGCGGTCCGCTGATCCACCAGTCCCCACAGCCCGCCGTCGCGGTAGCGGGCCCGCATCCGACGCACCGTCACCGCGCTGGTCGGCATACCCGCCGCCGACAGCTCTGCCGCCTTCGCCTCCTCCCGCTGCGCCAGCGTCCGCACCTCCGGGTCGTACTCAGCCCGCGCAGGGCCGGCCGCACCGGACCCGCCGGGGTGCCCCGTCTCCACCTCCCGCACGTGCCGCTCCCAGACAAGCGCCCGCTCCCGCACCGGCGCGGGCAACGACTCCAGCAAGCCCAGTGGCGGCACCCGGCAGACGGCGGGCGCAGCCACAACCTCGAACCCCTCGTCGGCGAACAACAGCGACAGCAGCAGCGCCACCATCTCGCCGTTCTCGGCGATCAGCCGCACCTGCCCGCCAGCGAGGGCCGCTACCGTCCAGGCCCGCCCCTCGAACCGCACCCGGGACCCCACCTCGACCACCGGCCCGCCGAACCCCCGGCCCCTCGCCCCCATCACGCCGCCGGCGCCCACACCGGCATCCGCTCATGCATGGGAGCACCCAGATCCGCGGACAGCCGCCCCGCCCACAGAGCATGGAACAGCGCGGGGAGGACCACCATCGGATCCCCGGTCCGGCGCACGCCTTCCCCCAGCGGCGTACGGCCGGCGAACGACTCCCGCAACGCCGCAGCCAGCCGCTCCGATCCGCGGTACCGCGGATGTCGGAACCCGGCCAGCCACGTCACGTTGCGCCGGTACACCGGATCGACTGGCCCCAACACCCAGTACCGCCACCTCACCGCCACACACACCTCGCCGACCGCCGCCGCGAGGGACCGTTGCCGCTGCGAAAGCTCCCGTCCGGCGGTGCAGTCTGCCAAGACCCCCTGGCCGTCGGCGAGCCGGAGCATCAGTTGCGGCGCATGCGTACGTACTGCGCCCGGCACCCGCCACCGCAATTCCAGCGGTCGGCTGGCCAGACCTTGGACGCGTGGATCGCGGTCGAGCAGCATCAGATGCAGCCGCATTGCCCCAGACCCGTAGTGCACGAGCCCTCCGGTGGTCGCCGACCACCACCATCCCGGCGCCGTGCGCCTGCCCTTGCGGGATGAAAACGGCCGCAGAGGCGGACACTCCTCGAAGACCACTTCGGCGGCCGCCTCCGACCACCGCGAACACTCCGTCGTCCCGTCCGCAGCCAGAAACCGCACGTCCACCGCTCCGGCATCAGCCGGCCCGGTCCCCTCCACACCCCACTCCGCGCGCCGCAACACACAGAGCCAAACGGCTCATCAGCTCATCGGGTAATGGGCATAACAAGCCAAACGGGGAAACGCATGCCACAGATCCAGGCCCGCCCGTGCCGTCGGGGCGCCCCGCCCCCGAGGCCTGCTGTGGGATGCGCCCGACTCCTCCACCGTCCGGCCGGGGGCCTTCGCACGAGGCCGCCCGCTGCTGCACATTTGGGCGATCACGCCCGGCAGCTCCTTAGCCTCGCAGTCCGTGCGGCTATGTCCATCGCATGCCGATGGCGGACAGTTGCTCGCGCCGGTCCTCCGAGAGCGTCGCCGCACGCGAGCGCTGGTTACTGACCCACGCCCCCAGACGAAAAGGCAGTGCCGATCCCTTGTCTGAGACCACGGTCTCGACGTGCTGGCGGGAGACGTTCAGATGGCCCTCGCGTTCGTAGAACTGGCGGGCTGCTGCCAGGTTCATGGCCCATTTGTTGGCCTGGCTGGTCCGGGGCTTGGGTTTCTCGTCGTCGGTGGCGGGTTGGATGCCGAGGATGTGCTCACACATCCACTGCTGCACGGTGCTCAGCTTGTCGAAGCCGAACCGCTGCGCTTTGACCCATCGTCCGAGGTCTTCGCCCTGGTGCACGACAACACCCGGGCCGGGCAGCACACCGCCCTGCTCCAGGTGTTGCCGGACGAGGTGGAAGCATCGCTGCCACTCCACCGGCCAGGCAGGGCACCATGACGGGTCGATGTCCTCGAGCTGCTCGCGCCGCTCCTGGGACAGCGCCCCGGCCGCTGACTGCACGGGCAGGCCGTTGGCACGGCGCTGGTCGATCTCGGCGGCCTTTCGGGCGGCGGCGCGCGCGTTCTTCAGCCAGATGCCCACCCGGTACCCCTGGTAGGTGGCGTCCAGTGGCGCCAAGAGGTGGCCCGCCTCGGCCGCCCACCCGCGTGCGGCGGCCAGGCCTTCCTCCCAGGCGACGTCGAAGTGCGACCAGACCATGCTCAGCTTCTCCAGCTGCTTGATGCGGTCTTCGTCCATGTCGCCGCGGGCGTAGAAGCGCCTGTTGTCGGCGATCCATTGCCCCAGTGGGAACCCGGCGAGCGAGGCTGGCCACCCCTCGCCTTCGGTGTCGGCCTCATCCCCGGCCGGGACGCGGAACGTGAACGGCACCTTCAAGTCGCCGTGCTCGCGGGTGTAGATGACGGCCGCCTCCACGCCGCGCCGCCAGTGCTCGTGCTCGGGGTTGAGGACCCGCAGGTTGATGAACGCGGCGAGGGCGGCCGGGTCGCGAGGTGTGGAGAACTTCAGCAGCTCCCGGGCTGGCACCGACAGCGGGTCGCTGCGGTCGCTCTCGGCTCCCTCGCCTTCCGCCCCGCTGCGGCTCTGAACACCCCTGACACGGCTTGGTGCCTGTTGCTCGACGAGCTGCTCCACGACCCGGGTGTCGTGCGCTCTGAGCGCTTCAAGCAGCTTCGCGAGGCCGCCGTACGCCCGGCTGGTGAGCATGTTGTCGGCCGTCTCCCCGGGCCCGAGCAGGACGGGTACGACGAGGGAGGCGGTCTTGCCTTCGCCGGGCTGCGTGCGCAGGGCGCGGCCGACGGCTTGGACGAGGTCGGGCATGGAGCCGCGGACGTCGGCGAAGTAGACGGAGTCGCAGTTCTTGGTGTCGACGCCCTCGCCCAGCACCTTCACCGAGCCCAGGTAGCTCTTCTCCGCGACTGTGCCGTCCGTGGCGACCCCGGCCGCGAACTCGTCCAGGACGCGTCGCCGGTGGCCTGGTTTGTGGTCGCCGCACAGCCAGTTGGCCCAGATCGTCTTCGGGTACAGCTCCGGGTCCGCGTCGTGCAGCTGCGCGGCGACGTCGGAGAGGCCGGCCGCGAAGGCTTCGGCCTCCTTCACCATGTGGTGGAAGACGAGGGTGCGGCGGAAACCTTCCTCGGCTGACGCCTTCACCAGAGCGGTCTGCAGGGCCGCGAGCCGGGCCCCGCGTACCTGCTCGGAGCGCGCGTCCTCGCCCAGGAGCTGGGCGGCCTGGAGCTGGGTGTCAGTGATGTCCAGGCACACCACCTGGTAGGGGGCGCAGATTCCCCGGTCGATGGCCTCCGAGAGCGTCAGGGTGAAACACCTGCTGCCGAACGGCCCGTCCGGATCGTCGTCCATCGAGGCCACCAGTTCACCTGGCGCGCCCTGCTGGGAGTCCTCGTCGAGCTGCCACAGCCGCGGTGTGGCGGTCATGTAGAGGCGGCGCAGGGCGGGGATGCGGGTGTTGTCGTGGACGACTGCCCACGGCCGGCCGATCCGGCCCGAGACCCTGTGCGCCTCGTCCACGATGATCAGCGACCACCCGGGAAGGCCGGAGGCGTGCGCGCGTTCCAGGGTGCCCAGCCCGAGCGAGGCGTACGTGGCGAAGACGGTGACCTTGTCGAACGGCCGCACCCAGGCGACCAGCTCGTCCGCGTCCGTGGTGTTCGGGAAGGACACATCCTCTCCCCGCAGGGACGAGACTCCGATCATGGGCCCGCGACGGCCGCCTTCGCGCCACGCGGCCTCGGTCTGGGCGAGGAGGTCCAGCGAGGGCACGAGGACGAGCACACGGCCTGCACGGAGTTCCTCCGCGCTGCGGGTGGCGACGAGGGTCTTCCCGGTTCCGGTCGCCATGATCACCTGAGTCCGCAGTCCCCGTTCCGGCACAGTAGATCGTGCAGGCAATTCGAGCGCGCGGAGTACCGCGTCCACGGCTTCTCGCTGGTGAGGACGGAGTTCCTTCACAGCCATTCCGATCTACCCTTTTCTGCAGGGTCGGACGAGAGATTCCACCCGTCAAAAGCGAGCAACCAGCCTGTAACCGCCATGCGATGGGCCTCGGCGCCACCATCACGACACCGCGTTCACCCCTCCGCGCCGGGACATGGGCGACTGCCTTGCAGCGGCACACAGACCCCGCAACCGGGGAGGCATCTGAATCCAGAGTCTATCGCAAGTAAAAAATGAAGCAGACATTCTAGAGAGTCTACGCCGATGCCATGGGTACTCGACATCCATCACTGTCCGCCCTGACCTGGAGAGCCATGACGCACAAGACTGAAGACGACGAGGGAAACCGGTTCTGCAAGGCGTGCGGCACGCCCGCCGAAGACGGGAAACTGTGCAATCACTGCGGTGCCGTCCTGGACCTCCCCGATGACGCGGGGCTGATCGAAGACCAAGGCGCAGCGGTACGACGTGACTTCGAAGGACGCACCGCGCAGCACGAGCAAAAGTAATCGAGACGGCAGTGGCGAACCCCAGCCGCTGAGCAGCGTGCCCTGGAGTACACGAGCCCGCATCGCATCCACAAGCTGATCACCTCGTGGCCCTGCGAGCCGTGCGGCAACTGCGCCAGGTCCGCGTCTTCGGCGCGGTGGGCGTCCTGCTGTGGGCGGTATCGACCGCCTGGACAAGCCGGCAGTCTCCCGGGAGCCGGCAAATGTGGGCATCCGTCCTGCTACCGGCCATCTTCACCGTCCTCCTGCTCACGGCCTCCCTGTGGCTACAGCGTTCCAGGCCGCAGGCTCGGCCGGCGCTGCGCACCACGCCGCATCACGAAGGGCGACTGCACCACGCGCGCACGCCTGACGCACCGCCATACGATCGCCGGCCAGCGGGACCAGCCGAGGTGGCCCACCCCGTATCGGGCTGCCTGCCCCTTGCAGGCAGCCCGGCGGCCCGTGACGTCACGCCTCGGCGTCCTCGAAGCCGGCGAAAGGGCATGTCTATTGCGGTAGTTGGCGGCAAGGCATTCGGGGAAGGGAGGCGTATATGGGGCAACGCCCGGATTCTCGTGTTCCGCCGTCATGGACGAGGCCAGGTAACCGTTGGGGGCCGCGACTGTATTGGCCGATGCTGTGCCTGAGTATCGGTCTGCTGGTGTGGCGGGTGATCGATGGTGACAGCGCGGTGCGCATCGTGATGGGGGCCGGCCTGGTCCTCATGTGGATCTGTCTCATAGCTGCCAACCGGGCTGCACGGCGCAAGGAGGCCCGCCGAGAGCTGCCCTCGTAGCCAGCC
>NZ_QEXM01000023.1 GCF_004127445.1 Streptomyces alfalfae | reverse complement strand
TGCTTTCCACGCTCTGACGAGCAGTACTTGCAGCCTCCGACCCGGAAACCAGGCCGAGTAGTCAACGTTCCACCCATGAGCAACCAGCATCAGACGTTCGCTGATGAACTGGCCCCTGGACTGCCGAAGCAGCCTAGAAGTGCTCCTTAGAAAGGAGGTGATCCAGCCGCACCTTCCGGTACGGCTACCTTGTTACGACTTCGTCCCAATCGCCAGTCCCACCTTCGACAGCTCCCTCCCACAAGGGGTTGGGCCACCGGCTTCGGGTGTTACCGACTTTCGTGACGTGACGGGCGGTGTGTACAAGGCCCGGGAACGTATTCACCGCAGCAATGCTGATCTGCGATTACTAGCGACTCCGACTTCATGGGGTCGAGTTGCAGACCCCAATCCGAACTGAGACCGGCTTTTTGAGATTCGCTCCACCTCGCGGTATCGCAGCTCATTGTACCGGCCATTGTAGCACGTGTGCAGCCCAAGACATAAGGGGCATGATGACTTGACGTCGTCCCCACCTTCCTCCGAGTTGACCCCGGCGGTCTCCCGTGAGTCCCCAACACCCCCGAAGGGGCTTGCTGGCAACACGGGACAAGGGTTGCGCTCGTTGCGGGACTTAACCCAACATCTCACGACACGAGCTGACGACAGCCATGCACCACCTGTACACCGACCACAAGGGGGGCACCATCTCTGATGCTTTCCGGTGTATGTCAAGCCTTGGTAAGGTTCTTCGCGTTGCGTCGAATTAAGCCACATGCTCCGCCGCTTGTGCGGGCCCCCGTCAATTCCTTTGAGTTTTAGCCTTGCGGCCGTACTCCCCAGGCGGGGAACTTAATGCGTTAGCTGCGGCACGGACGACGTGGAATGTCGCCCACACCTAGTTCCCACCGTTTACGGCGTGGACTACCAGGGTATCTAATCCTGTTCGCTCCCCACGCTTTCGCTCCTCAGCGTCAGTATCGGCCCAGAGATCCGCCTTCGCCACCGGTGTTCCTCCTGATATCTGCGCATTTCACCGCTACACCAGGAATTCCGATCTCCCCTACCGAACTCTAGCCTGCCCGTATCGACTGCAGACCCGGGGTTAAGCCCCGGGCTTTCACAACCGACGTGACAAGCCGCCTACGAGCTCTTTACGCCCAATAATTCCGGACAACGCTTGCGCCCTACGTATTACCGCGGCTGCTGGCACGTAGTTAGCCGGCGCTTCTTCTGCAGGTACCGTCACTTTCGCTTCTTCCCTGCTGAAAGAGGTTTACAACCCGAAGGCCGTCATCCCTCACGCGGCGTCGCTGCATCAGGCTTTCGCCCATTGTGCAATATTCCCCACTGCTGCCTCCCGTAGGAGTCTGGGCCGTGTCTCAGTCCCAGTGTGGCCGGTCGCCCTCTCAGGCCGGCTACCCGTCGTCGCCTTGGTGAGCTTCTACCTCACCAACTAGCTGATAGGCCGCGGGCTCATCCTTCACCGCCGGAGCTTTCAACCCTCTCCCATGCGAGAGAGAGTGTTATCCGGTATTAGACCCCGTTTCCAGGGCTTGTCCCAGAGTGAAGGGCAGATTGCCCACGTGTTACTCACCCGTTCGCCACTAATCCACCCCGAAGGGCTTCATCGTTCGACTTGCATGTGTTAAGCACGCCGCCAGCGTTCGTCCTGAGCCAGGATCAAACTCTCCGTGAATGTTTTCCCGTTACCGGGATGAACACCACGAGAGCGGAACCAGGGAGAGGAATAATCCCCCCGGTTCACAGCGTCCTCGCTGTGCTGCCTGCACGGTCATGCCGTACAGGACTTTTTCAAAGGAACCTCAACTCACCGAAGTGAGTCGGGGTATCAACATATCTGGCGTTGACTTTTGGCACGCTGTTGAGTTCTCAAGGAACGGACGCTTCCTTTGTACTCACCCTTGCGGGCTTTCCTCCGGGCGCTTCCCTTCGGTGTTTCTTTTGTTCTTGCGTTTCCGACTCTATCAGACTCTTTCGTGTCCGATTTCCTCGGTGCCTTTCCGGTTCCCGCTCGGCCTTTCGGCTCTCGCGTTTCCCTTTCCGGCGGCTCCGACTTTATCAGAAGTTTTCGGCCGGTCTTACCGGCTGAGATTTCCGAGTGATCGGGGGTGGCTTCTCGATCAATGAAATTCAAGAAGCAGACAGACCCTAGCTGCCGCCGCTGAACCTTGTCCAGCTCTAGGCAACTGTTCGAATCTACCTCCCCAGGTCCTCCGTGTCAACGGTTTTTCCGGGGCGAAGAGGACAGTAGCAGCTCTGTGGGGCGTGACGCACATCAGGCCGCGCTGGGGGCCTGCGCGCTGCGGTCGGTCATGTCCAGGTCGCCGGTCTCACCGGTGCGTGTGGCGCGCCCGCCCAGGACGTAGACGTACGCCAGGAAGGCCAGCTCGGCAGCGATCCCGATGGTGATGCGGGCCCAGGTCGGCAGGCCCGAGGGCGTGACGAAGCCTTCGATGGCGCCGGACACGAACAGCACGAGGGCCAGCCCGATGGCCATGCCCAAGGCTGCGCGGCCCTCCTCCGCGAGGGCGATGCGGCGGCTGCGCGTACCGGGGTCGATGAATGTCCAGCCCAGGCGGAGGCCCGTGCCGGCGGCCACGAAGACCGCGGTCAGTTCCAGGAGGCCGTGCGGCAGGACCAGGCCGAGGAACGTGTCGAGGCGGCCGGCCGACGACATCAGACCGGCGCCCACCCCGAGGTTGAGCATGTTCTGGAAGAGGATCCACAGGACCGGGAAGCACAGGAAGGCGCCCAGGACGAGGCACATGGCCGCTGCCTGGGCGTTGTTCGTCCAGACCTGTGCGGCGAAGGAGGCCGCGGGATGGCTGGAGTAATACGTCTCGTACTCACCGCCGGGTCTCGTCATCTCGCGCAGCTCGTCGGGGGCCGCGATCGACGACTGCACCTCGGGGTGGGTGCCGATCCACCATCCGATGACGGCCGCGAGGACCGTCGAGAGCAGGGCGGTGGGGACCCACCAGTGGCGGGCTCGGTAGACCGCCGCGGGAAAGCCCCGGGTCAGGAAGTGGGTCACGTCCCGCCACGAGGCACGGCGGGTGCCTGTCACCGCGCTACGCGCGCGTGCCACCAGATTCGTCAGACGCCCGGTGAGCTGTGGATCAGGTGCCGTGGACTGGATCAGGGAGAGGTGGGTGGCGGTGCGCTGGTAGAGGGCGACGAGTTCGTCCACCTCGGCCCCCGAGAGCTTGCGCCGGTGGCGCAGCAGAGTGTCCAGGCGGTCCCACTCGGCTCGGTGGGCGGTCACGAAGACGTCGAGGTCCATCGGGTGGCTGCTCCTCGTACTGCGGCGCGTGATGGCTCAGCTTGGCAGACTGGTCAGTCCTACGGCAGGGCGGGGAAGGGCGGCGGTCGTGAGCGAGCTTGTGACAGGTGAGGCGGTGGCGCTGGAGCTGCGTCCGGCGAAACTGCCCAGCCGGGCGTTGGCCCTGGTGATCGACCTGGCCGTGGCCTGGGGGGTCTATCTGGGCGTGACCATCGGGATCGTGGCCTCCACCGCTTCCCTGGACGACGCGGCGGCTGCCGCGGTGGCGGTCGCCAGTTTCCTGCTCATCCTCGTCGGCATTCCGATCGCCGTGGAGACGCTCAGCCATGGACGGTCGCTCGGGAAACTGGCGTGCGGGCTGCGGGTGGTGCGGGACGACGGTGGACCGATCCGGTTCCGGCACGCGCTGGTGCGGGGGGCCATGGGGGTCGTCGAAATCCTCATGACGTTCGGAGTGGTCGCTTGTATCGCGTCGCTCGTTTCCGCACGCGGACGGCGGCTCGGGGATGTTTTCGCGGGCACGTTGGTCGTGCGTGAGCGGGTTCCCGCGGGGCGCGCGGCTTTCGTTCCTCCGCCGCCGCCCTGGCTCGCCGGTCGGTTCGCCGGGGCTGATCTGTCCGCTGTCCCCGAGGAACTGTGGCTGTCCATTCGGCAGTACCTGACGCGCATGGGACAGCTCGACCCGCAGGTGGGCCTGGCGGTGGCGGGGCGGTTGGCCGGCGAGCTTGCCGCGCGTACGGGGGCCTCGGTGCCGCCGGACGTGCCGCCGGCCGCGTATCTGGCGGCCGTCGTGCACGAACGGCAGACGCGGGACGCGCAGCGGGCCTTCGGCGGGGCGGCTGAGGCTTTCGGAGCTGCCGGTGCCATGGGTGCCAGCGGTGCCACTGGTGCCGACGGCGCTTCCGGTGCTGCTGATGCCAGCGGTGCCGTCGGTGGAGATGTCGCCGGCGGCGGTGTCGTCGGTGGTGGGCAGCCGTCGTGGCCCGCTCCTGGTCGCGCGCCCCAGCCGCATTCGCCGGCTGCCGCGAGCCCGGTGGGCCCGCCGGGCGGCGGTGAGGCGCCGGCCGCTCCCGCCACGGGGTTCGTGCCGCCCGCCTAGACCGCGTCGGCCGGTGCCGCGGCGGGTGGGCGTCAGGCGAAGGTGGACGGCGGGGTTTCGAGGTCTTCGAGCTCGATGCCGGGGGCCGCGACAACCACGTCGCCGGCGATGTGGATCGCGTGCTGCTCGCCCGTGTCCAGGGCTGTGACCTGGTATTCGTCCACGGTCAGCGGGCCGTTGTCAGTGGGGTGTGCTTCTCTCTTCAGCAGGGCCCAGGACTGGTCGAGGGTGCGGGGGGCGAGGACCGGGTCCGTGAAGGCGACCAGGCGGACGCGGGTCGCGGGGGAAGCGGGGGCGAGGCGCAGCAGCCTGGCCGTCGCGATGAGGAAGGCGGGGGATGTGCCGGTGAAGGCGTGGGCGGGGGCGTTGTCCTCGGTGGCGTGTGCGTGGGTGGGGTCGGTGCGGACCCAGGTGACGCCGTTGAGGGCGGCGGCGCGGACCTGCCAGTCGCCCGCGTGGAGTTCGAGACGGATGGGGCGGCCTCGGTCGTCGAGCGCGAGGTCGACGGAGCCCGCCCGGGGGTTCGTGGGGGTGGTGCGTTGGGCGACGTAGCGCCAGCCCGAGGGGCCGGGGGCGCAGTGGAAGTGTTCTTCACCGAGGGGGGTGTGATCGTGCACGTCATGGAGCGAATATCGGCCGCGGGGCATGGGCTTGAGTCCTCGGTCAGGTGGCGTCAGGTGGGGCGGGTCTGATCCGTGCGGGTCCACGCGGGGCGGATCCGCGCGGGCCTGATCGTCCGGGCCAGGGTATGGAGCAGGCCCCCGCCATGTGGCGAGGGCCTGCTGAGGGGGACTGCCCGTCTGCCCGGCCACCGCGGGCCGACCGCCGGCTGGTCAGCGATGCGGTGGCCGCAGCCGGTGAATGGCGCTGGGCCGCAGCCGGTCAGCGGTGCGGTGGCCGCGACCGGTAAGCGGTGCCGCGCCGCAGTCGGTAAGCGGTTGCGGCGCCGCGCCGCAGCCGGTCGGCGGGGTGGCGACCGACGGCCGGTGACTGTGCGGTGAGACCGGACCCGGCGGCGAGTTCACCACCGGACCGGCGACAGCCGTGGGCCCACGCACGACACCGGGCCCACAACCGGACCTGCCGCGGCGGCACCACGACCGAACCAGCCGCAGCCGTCCAGCCGCGGCCGACCGTCGGCGGCCTCAGCCGACCAGCGGCGGCCGGAGCTGGGCGCGGCGGTCGGGGTGGGCCGTCGGCAGCCGTGGCCGGCGACGGCTCCCGGGGCCGTCGGCGGCGCCCGTCAGTAGCGGTAGTGGTCCGACTTGTACGGGCCCTCGACCTTGACGCCGATGTACGAGGCCTGCTCGGGGCGGAGCGTCGTGAGCTTCACGCCGAGCGAGTCGAGGTGGAGGCGGGCGACCTTCTCGTCCAGGTGCTTGGGGAGGACGTAGACGTCGGTCGGGTACTCCTCCTGCTTGGTGAAGAGCTCGATCTGGGCCAGCGTCTGGTCCGCGAACGAGTTGGACATCACGAAGGAGGGGTGACCGGTCGCGTTGCCCAGGTTGAGCAGGCGGCCCTCGGACAGCACGATCAGGACCTTGCCGTCGGGGAAGGTCCACGTGTGGACCTGCGGCTTGACCTCGTCCTTGACGATGCCCGGGATGGCGGCGAGGCCGGCCATGTCGATCTCGTTGTCGAAGTGGCCGATGTTGCCGACGATGGCCTGGTGCTTCATCTTGGCCATGTCCGAGGCCATGATGATGTCCTTGTTGCCCGTCGTGGTGACGAAGATGTCGGCCTTGTCGACGACCTCGTCCAGCGTCGTGACCTGGTAGCCGTCCATCGCCGCCTGGAGCGCGCAGATCGGGTCGATCTCGGTGATGATCACGCGGGCGCCCTGGCCGCGCAGGGACTCCGCGCAGCCCTTGCCCACGTCGCCGTAGCCGCAGACGACGGCGGTCTTGCCGCCGATCAGGACGTCGGTGGCGCGGTTGATGCCGTCGATGAGGGAGTGGCGGCAGCCGTACTTGTTGTCGAACTTCGACTTCGTCACGGCGTCGTTCACGTTGATCGCCGGGAAGAGGAGGACGCCGTCACGCTGCATCTCGTAGAGCCGGTGGACGCCGGTCGTGGTCTCCTCGGTCACGCCGCGGATCTCCGAGGCGAGCTGGGTCCACTTCTGCGAGCCCTCGCTGATGGTGCGGTTGAGGAGCTGCAGGATGACGCGGTGCTCGTCGTTCTCGGCGGTCTCGACGGCCGGGACCTTGCCGTCCTTCTCGTACTCGACGCCCTTGTGGACCAGGAGCGTGGCGTCGCCGCCGTCGTCCAGGATCATGTTCGGGCCGCCGGTGGGGGTGTTCGGCCAGGTCAGCGCCTGCTCCGTGCACCACCAGTACTCCTCGAGGGTCTCGCCCTTCCAGGCGAAGACCGGGACGCCCTGGGGGTTGTCCGGGGTGCCGTTCGGGCCGACCGCGATGGCGGCGGCGGCGTGGTCCTGGGTGGAGAAGATGTTGCAGGAGGCCCAGCGGACCTCGGCGCCGAGGGCGACCAGGGTCTCGATGAGCACGGCGGTCTGCACGGTCATGTGCAGGGAGCCGGTGACGCGGGCGCCGGCGAGGGGCTGCGCCTCGGCGTACTCCTTGCGGATCGACATCAGGCCGGGCATCTCGTGCTCGGCGAGCGTGATCTCCTTGCGGCCGAAGTCGGCGAGGGAGAGGTCGGCGACCTTGAAGTCCTGGCCGTTGGTGGCAGTGGTCATGGTGTGAGCTGCTCCTCGTGGATGGGTCGAGGGGTGGGCATGGCTGATCTGCGGCGTCGGGTACAAGGGTGCACCGGCGCGCGCAGCGCAGTCCGTCGGAGGCCCTCTCTCCCTCGGCCGGTCCGTGCGAGGACCGCCCGACCGCCATCAGCAGCGACGTCTGGCTCGGTCACCAAGCTACACCGGGAGGCCCCGCGAGCCCCAGCCCGCCTTCGGGCGGGCGGCCGTCGGCGGGCGGAACGAGACACGGGAGGGGCCCCGCGCCGGCCCGGACGCCCGTGGCGTCCCTGCGCGGTGCGGGGCCCCTCCCCTTCGCGTCCTGCGTCAGCCGGGTCAGTGGCCGCCCGGGGCCTTCGCCGGGTTCTGGCCCGCGGCGGCGGCGCTCTCGCTGTAGATGTCGGGCTCCAGGTAGATCACGCGGGCGATCGGGACGGCGGCGCGGATGCGCTCCTCCGCCGCGTTGATGGCGGCGGCGACCTCGCCGGCGGTGTCGTCGTGCTGGACGGCGATCTTCGCGGCGACGAGGAGTTCCTCGGGGCCGAGGTGGAGCGTGCGCATGTGGATGACGCGGGTGACGGTGTCGCCGTCGACCAGGGCCTTCTCGATCTTCTCGACCTCCGCGGCGCCCGCGGACTCGCCGAGCAGCAGCGACTTCGTCTCGGCGGCCAGGACGATCGCGATCACGATGAGCAGGACACCGATGCAGAGCGTGCCGATGCCGTCCCAGACGCCGTCGCCGGTGGCCAGGGCGAGACCGACGCCGCCGAGGGCGAGGATCAGGCCGACGAGCGCGCCGAGGTCCTCCAGGAGGACGACGGGCAGCTCCGGGGCCTTGGCGCGGCGGACGAACTGCGTCCAGGTGAGCGTGCCGCGCGTCGCGTTGGACTCCTTGATGGCGGTCCGGAAGGAGAAGCTCTCCGCGATGATCGCGAACACCAGGACCCCGACGGGCCAGTACCAGTGCTCCAGCTCGTGCGGGTGCTTGATCTTCTCGTAGCCCTCGTAGATCGCGAACATGCCGCCGACCGAGAAGAGGACGATGGAGACGAGGAAGGCGTAGATGTACCGCTCGCGTCCGTAGCCGAACGGGTGCTGCGGGGTCGCCTCGCGCTGTGCCTTCTTGCCGCCGAGGAGGAGCAGTCCCTGGTTGCCGGAGTCGGCGAGGGAGTGGACGCTCTCGGCGAGCATCGACGAGGAGCCGCTGAAGATGAACGCGACGAATTTCGCCACCGCGATCGCGAGGTTCGCGGCGAGTGCCGCGACAATCGCCTTTGTTCCGCCTGACGCGCTCATGAGTGCCCGGGGTCCCTTCGCTTCCGTACGTTCTCGGCCGTTGTCGGCGGGCAGTGCTTTGCCCGGCCTTTGCGGTGGGTCATTGTTGCAGCACGCGGGGGTGCTGACGCGTCAGGCCACCACAGCGGCGCGGAAAAGCGTGCCGGGTCCGGACACTTCGGCCTTTTCGCCCGCGGGGACGAACGCGGACTCGCCCGGTCCCAGCGCCAGTTCGCCCGCGCGGACCGTGCCCGCGGTGCAGAGCAGGATCTGCGGGGTGCCCGCGGTGAGGTCGTGCGGGGCGGCGCCCTCGGGCAGGACGTACCGGGAGAGGCGGAACTCGTCGATGGGGGTTTCGTAGACCTCCTCGCCGTCGGACGAGGCCTCGGGGCGCAGGATTCCCGGGTCGGTGGGCTCGAAGCGGACGATGCGCAGGAGTTCGGGGACGTCGACGTGCTTGGGGGTCAGGCCGCAGCGCAGGACGTTGTCGCTGTTGGCCATGATCTCGACGCCGAGTCCGTCGAGGTAGGCGTGCGGGACGCCGGCGCCCAGGAACAGGGCCTCGCCCGGTTGGAGCCGTACGTGGTTGAGGAGCATCGCGGCGATGACGCCGGGGTCGCCGGGGTAGTGGTGGGCGATGCCGGCGTAGGGGGCGTAGGCGCCGCCGAGGCGTCGGGCGGCGGCCGCGACCTCGGTGACGGTCTCGGCCATCTGTTCGGGGTCGGCGGTCAGCACGGCCGTCAGGACCTCGCGCAGGGCGCTGTCCTCGGGGTGGGCGCGCAGCAGGTCGACGTACGGCTTGAGGGAGTCGACGCCCAGGCCCTCGAACAGGTCCGCGGTGTCGTCGGGGGCGCGGAAACCGCACAGGCCGTCGAACGGCGTGAGGGCGCAGATCAGTTCGGGCTTGTGGTTGGCGTCCTTGTAGTTGCGGTGCGGGGCGTCGATCGGGACGCCGCGGCGCTCCTCGTCCTCGTAGCCCTTCTTGGCCTGCGCGAGGTCGGGGTGGACCTGGAGGGAGAGCGGGGCGCCCGCGGCGAGGAGCTTGAGCAGGAAGGGCAGGCGGGGGCCGAACTTGTCGGCCGCGGCCTGGCCGAGCTCGCGCTCCGGGTCCGCGCCGATGACCTCGTCGAGCGTGCCGCGTCCGGTGCGCGAGGGCGCGCCCGGGTGGGCGCCCATCCACATCTCGGCCTGCGGTTCACCGCTCGGCTCGGCGCCGGTGAGCTCCGCGATGGCGGTGGTGGAACCCCAGGCGTAGGGGCGGATGGTGTTGGTGAGGCGGTCCACGGAGGGGCCCTCCCTTACGTACGCGAATGCTGGACTGCGGGGTCGACCGGTGGCGGCACGGCGCTGGACCGCGGGGTCATGATCAGTCGCTGCCGGCGAGCGACAGGTAAACGGCGGTGAAATCCGTGATGCCGATCAGGTCGGCGAGGGCGTCGAGTCCTTCGCCGTCCTCCGGTTCCAGTTCGCTGAGCGCGACGTCGTGGCCGTGGGCCAGTTCGCGCGCCGCGGGGGCCGCGGTGAGGCCGCCGGCGTCCACCGGACGGTCGCGGAGCAGCACCACGCGGGCGCGCAGGGCCGCCGGGTCGTCGACGCGGTCGCGGAAGAAGTCGTCGGTGTCGTCGCCGCCGGCGGGGTTGCCCGCGAGGAGGGCGCCGTGCGCGGGCAGGGCCTCGGGCAGTTCGGCGGCGAGGGCGGCGTGCCCGGCGAGTTCGGCGAGGGTGGCGGCGAAGCGGCGGCCCGCGACGTCGGCCGTGGGGCCCTCGGTCCAGATCAGCGGGAGGGCGTCGGCCAGCTCGGCGGCGAGGGTCTTGGCGGGGTTGCTGTACGTGGCGACGGCGGGGCCGCAGCGTTCGGCGACGCGGTCGAGGCGGTCGGCGAGCCGTTGCAGGGCGTCGACGGGGGCGGCGGTGAGGCCGGTGCGGTCCATGAGCACGAGGAGCGGGACGAGGAGCGCCCACAGGGTGCCGGGGGCGCCGGGGGCGGCTTCGTCCTCGACGCGGCGTGCCTCGTACGAGACGGCGGCGCGCGCGGCCTCGTCGTGCCCGCCCTCGTAGGAGCCGTAGGGCGAGGCCGCCATGGGGACGGTGAGGCCGTGGCTGCCCTCCACGCTCTCGGCGATCGGGGTGCGGGCGGGGGCGACCGCGACGACCGTGCAGCCGCGGCGGTAGGCCTGCTCGGCGAGGAGCGAGAGGCCCGGTTCGGAACCGTCCGGGGTCGCGATGAGCAGCAGGTCCACCGGGCCGACCCAGCCGGGCAGCGCCCAGCGCAGGGCGCCCGCGGCGGGGGCGACGCCGGTCGGGGCGAGGCGGATGACGGGGCAGGCGGCGCTGACCAGGCCGTCGAGGACGTTGGCCACGCAGGCGGCGGCGGTGCCGGGGCCCGCGATCAGGATGGCGCGGGGGCGGCCGTCCGGCTTGAGTTCCGTGAGCCCGGCCTCGGTGGCGTGGCGGATCGCGGTGCGCACGCGGGCGCCCGCCTCCGCGGCGCCGCGCAGCAGTCCGCGGCGGTCGGCGCGGGCCAGCGCCTCCGGGTCTTCCAGCAGCGACTCGTCGAGCATGGGTCAGGCCTCCGATCGCCGTGCGCGGCTTCCTGCACGGCGTTGTCGTGCGGGGCGCATCGCCGGTCCGTCCAGCGGCCGGCGCTTCCTGCGCGGTGCGGTGTCACGCGGCACGTGCGCCGTTCCCTTCGGGCGGGCGCTCCCCGGACCGGCGTGCGCCGCCGCGCGGGGCGCTCGCGCCGTGCGTGGGTCGTGCCGTGCGCGAGAGGGGTTCCCTGCCGTGAGGCAGGGCTCCCGTGCCGTTACGCGGGGCGGCGGGCCTCGTCGACCAGGAGGACGGGGATGCCGTCGCGGACCGGGTAGGCGAGGCCGCACTCCTTGGCGTCCGCCGTGCAGACCAGCTCGGTCTCCGTCTCGTTGAGGGGAGCGTGGCAGGCCGGGCAGGCGAGGATCTCCAGGAGGCCGGCTTCGAGCGCCATGGGGGTGGGTCCCTTCGAGCTGATGTGGTGGGTTTCCGCGGTCCCGCGGCACCGGTGGTGCGGGGCAGGACGCGGCCCGGTCAGCCTACCTCCGTGCGGGGCGCGGCGTGGGGACGGACCGAAGCCCGCCCCCACGGGACCGAAGCCCCCGCCCTCGGGCACTCTGCCCCTTGTCCGCTCAGCCGCGGATGATCGCCAGCGCCTCGTCGCGGACCTTCGCCATCGTGGCCTCGTCGCGGGCCTCGACGTTGAGCCGCAGCAGGGGCTCGGTGTTGGAGGCGCGGACGTTGAACCACCAGTCGGCCGCGGTCACCGTGAGGCCGTCCAGCTCGTCCAGGGTGACGCCGTCCCGGCCCTCGTACGCCGTCTTGATCGCGGCGAGGCGGGCGGTCTGGTCGTCGACCGTGGAGTTGATCTCCCCGGAGCCCGCGTACCGGTCGTACTGCTGGACGAGGGCGGAGAGCGTGCCCTGCTGGCCGCCGAGGGCCGCGAGGACGTGGAGGGCGGCGAGCATGCCCGTGTCCGCGTTCCAGAAGTCCTTGAAGTAGTAGTGCGCGGAGTGCTCGCCGCCGAAGATCGCGCCGGTCTTGGCCATCTCCTCCTTGATGAAGGAGTGGCCCACGCGCGTGCGCACGGGCGTGCCGCCGCTCTCCTTGACGACCTCCGGGACGGACCAGGAGGTGATCAGGTTGTGGATGACCGTGCCCTTGCCGCCGTGGCGGGCCAGCTCGCGGGAGGCGACCAGGGCGGTGATGGCCGAAGGGGAGACCGGGGCGCCGTTCTCGTCGACCACGAAGCAGCGGTCCGCGTCGCCGTCGAAGGCGATGCCGAGGTCGGCGCCCTCGGCGCGGACACGCTCCTGGAGGTCCACGATGTTCGCCGGGTCCAGGGGGTTCGCCTCGTGGTTGGGGAAGGTGCCGTCCAGCTCGAAGTACATCGGGACGAGGTCGAGCGGCAGGCCCTCGAAGACGGTGGGGACGGTGTGCCCGCCCATGCCGTTGCCCGCGTCGACCACGACCTTCAGGGGGCGGATGGCGGTCAGGTCGACGAGGCCGCGCAGGTGCGCCGCGTAGTCCGTCAACGTCTCGCGCCGCGTGAGAGTGCCCGCGTCCGCCGCGTCCTCGGGGGCGCCGGACTCCAGCCAGCCCTCCACCAGGGCGCGGATCTCGCCGAGGCCGGTGTCCTGGCCGACCGGGGCGGCGCCCGCGCGGCACATCTTGATGCCGTTGTACCGGGCGGGGTTGTGCGAGGCCGTGAACATCGCGCCCGGCAGGTTCAGCGCGCCCGAGGCGTAGTAGAGCTGGTCGGTGGAGCAGAGGCCGATCTCCGTGACGTCCACGCCGCGGGCCGCGGCGCCGCGCGCGAAGGCCCGCGAGAGGCCGGGCGAGGAGGGCCGCATGTCGTGGCCGACCACGATCGCGTCGGCGGACGTGACCTGTGCGAAAGCCGCCCCGAACAGCTCGGCCATCGACTCGTCCCACTGATCCGGGACCACCCCGCGGACGTCGTACGCCTTCACGATCTGGGACAGATCAGCAGTCACGGCCAACCCTCTCTGGAGATTCTGTGAGCTCAGTGGTCCCCGGGCCCTCGTCGGCCCCCGGGAGTCGCGTCAATCCTTCCCCACGTCGGTCACCCCACGTCGGGCACTCCAAACTACCCGCAACGGCCGACGGTGAACGGCGCCACTCACGGCAGCGTCCAGCCGAGCACCGCCGTGCTCTGGCCGACCACGACCAGGCACATCACCAGGAGCAGTCCGAGGCTCCACGGCAGGACCTTGCGGAGCAGGTCGCCCTCCCTGCCCGCGAGTCCGACGGCGGCGCAGGCGATCGTCAGGTTCTGCGGGGAGATCATCTTGCCGAGGACGCCGCCGGAGCTGTTGGCGGCGGCGAGCAGTTCCGGCGAGAGGCCCGCCTCCTTGGCCGCCGTCACCTGGAGCGCGCCGAAGAGGGCGTTGGCGGAGGTGTCGGAGCCCGTCACGGCCACGCCGAACCAGCCGAGCACCGGCGAGAGGAAGGCGAGGCCCGCGCCCGCGGCGGCCACGTAGTGCCCGATCGTGGCCGCCTGGCCCGAGAGGTTCATGACGTACGCGAGGGCGAGCACGGATGTCACGGTGAGGATCGCGAAGCGCAGTTCGTGGACGGTGGCCGCCCACTCCCGTGCCGCCACGCGCGCGTGGACGCCGATCACGGCCGCCGTGGCCGCGCCCGCGAGCAGCACGAGCGTGCCGCCGGTCGACACCAGGGGCAGTGAGAAGACGTTGCCGCCGACCGGGTGGCCCGAGGGGTCGGCGACGTCGAGGAAGGGCCAGTCGAAGGTCCGCGTCGCCCTGGCGAGAAGGTCCTTCACGGCGGGGATCTGGGCGAGCGAGAAGACGGCGACGATGAGGGCGTACGGGGCGTAGGCGCGCAGCACCTCGGGGCGCGGGTCGTCGTGGTCGAGGTCCTCGCTGCGTACGCCGGTGAGGACCGTCGCGCGGACCGGCTCGGCGGCGGGCCTGCGCGCATGCGGCACGGCCACCAGGGCGCCCGCGCCGACCAGGGCCGCCCCGATGTCGGCCAGCTGGGCGGAGACGTAGTTGGAGGCGGCGAACTGGGCGGCGGCGAACGCGAAGCCGCAGGCCAGGGCGGGCACCCAGGTCTCGCGGAGCCCGCGCCGCCCGTCCACGAGCCAGACCAGGAGCAGCGGTACGACCAGGGCGAGCAGCGGGGTCTGGCGGCCGACGACCGTGGCGACGGTGTCCAGCGGGAGGCCCGTCACCTGGGCCAGCGTCACCACGGGGGTGCCCATGGCGCCGAAGGCCACGGGCGCGGTGTTCGCGACGAGGGCGACGACGGCGGCGCGCACCGGGTCGAAGCCGAGGGCGACGAGCATGACGGCACAGATCGCGACGGGCGCCCCGAAGCCGGCGAGGGCCTCCAGGAGCGCCCCGAAGCAGAAGGCGACGACGAGCGCCTGGACGCGGGGGTCGTCGGAGAGGCGGCCGAAGGAGCGGCGCAGGATGTCGAAGTGCCGGGTGCGGACCGTCATGCGGTGGACCCACAGGGCGTTCACCACGATCCACAGGATGGGGAAGAGGCCGAAGAGGACGCCCTGGGCGGCGCTGGAGGCGGTCTGGCCGAGTGGCATCCCGTAGCCGAGCCAGGCGACGAGGACGGCGACCGCGAGCCCGATGAGTCCCGCGCGGTGGGCCTTCATGCGGACGGCGCCGAGCAGGACGAGGACGGTCAGGAGGGGCAGGGTCGCGACGAGGGCGGACAGGCCGAGCGAGTCGGCGACGGGCTCCAGTTGCTGCACGAACAAGGGACGCCTCCCGGGCTGTGGGTGGCGAAATCGTCGTGGCGGCGGTGAACGGGCGTCAACGAGCGGGACGGAGTGGATCTCGTGAAGGCCGCCCCTGGCAGGGAGCTTCGGCGGCGTCAGGAACGCGGGGCGTCAGGAGCCCGAGGCGTCAGGGTGTCCGGGACGTCAGATGCCCGAGGCGTCAGGAGTCCGGTGATCGCAGCACCCTGAGATGGCCCCTGCGGGCGACCTCCATGGGGTCCGCGGCGCGCGGCGCGCCGCCCTCGGCGGCCCGGTCCTGCGGGCGCGCGGCCTCACGCACGGCGTTGGCGAGCGCTTCGAGGTCGTCGCCGGAGGGGCGCGCCGGGCCGGAGGCGTGGGCGAGCCTGACGACCTCCCAGCCGCGGGGCGCGGTCAGGCGCTCGGAGTGCTCGGCGCACAGGTCGTAGCAATGGGGTTCGGCGTAGGTGGCGAGGGGGCCGAGGACCGCGGTCGAGTCGGCGTAGACGTACGTCAGCGTCGCGACGGCGGGACGGCCGCAAGCGGTGCGCGAACAGCGACGTACAGGGCTCACAGCGTTGGACGGTACCGCACTCTTGAGCGGGCCGCGACGACTCTCGACGACGTCACCCCACCGTGTCGCGTCGTGCCCCTGCGCCGGGAGTGACCCTGGCGCACCTCGTTGACCTGCGGTGACGCCGGTGACTACCGGGGCTGGTGGTGTTGAATCCGGTCACCACATGGCGCGAATCGAGTCATTTCGCACGGCCAGGACGGTCGCGGAGAGATACGTAATCGAGTCCAACCCGGGCATGAGCGGTCAGGAAGCGACATGCCGCGCTCCGTACGGAAAGGGCGATCTAGAGGACTACGCTGCGTCAGTGATGGACGACCCCGTAAAGCCCCCCTCCGGAGAACCGAGGCCCCGCCGTCGCGACCGCCACGGCAGGGGCATGCGCGGCCCCGTGGCGCCGCCGCAGGTACCGCTCTCGGCGAGCCGCGCCGAGGTCTTCTCGGACCTCGTGCACGACTCCGTGGAGCGTCTCGAACGGCGCTGGCCGCAGCTCGCGGACATCGACTTCCTCGTCCTGGAGGTGCCGCCCCTCGGTGGCGCCGGCGGCCAGGACGGGGAGTGGCGCGACGAGGTGGTGCCGCTCGGCGGCGCCATCACGGCGGCCGAGGGGCAGCCCGCCCGCGTGGTGATCTACCGCCGCCCGGTGGAGATCCGCACCAAGGGACGCGACGAACGCGCGGCCCTGGTGCACGAGGTCGTCGTCGAGCAGGTGGCCGACCTGCTCGGCCTCTCCCCCGAGTCGGTCGACCCGCGCTACGGCGACGAGGACTGAGAGCCCGTCTCCCGCCCCCGGCAGGCCCCGGCCGGCCGCGCCCCGCACCGGGCTACTTCTGCAGCACCCTCAGATCCCGCTCCGCCTCGGGCACCGAGACGGTCCCCCGGTCGTCCGGCAGCGTCTGGACGGTGAACATCGGGATGCCTCCCTCGGGCAGGGCCAGCATCCGCGAGCCGTGGACCGGCCCGCCGGAGACGGTCTCCACCGTGAGGGCGTACGTGCCCTTCAGGCCCTGCGGCTTCGGCGGGTCGACCGCCAGGGTCGTGCCGCCCTTGACCGTGTACGTCTTCGTGGCGGGCGAGCCGCCCTCGGTGCCCGGTGAGGCCGTCACCCTCACCTCCGCCGACTTCTCCGGCGCCACGAGGGAGAGCGTCGATCCCTTGGCGCGGTTGTCGGCGACCGTCGACCGCGCGGCGACCGGCGCGGTCGCCGGGATGAACGCCGTCTCCTGACTGCCGCCCTTCCCGCGGGTGACGCGCAGGGCGGCCACCACGGGCACCGCCTTGTCGGTCGGCGAGAGCAGCAGCGAACCGGCCTCTCCCTTGGTGAGGTCATCGAGGTCGACGGCGGCCGTCATCCCGCCCTTGACGTGCAGGGACTCATGTCCCGCCGGGGTGATCGCGCCGGTCGGCGAGGCGAGCTGGATCTTCAGGTCCGCGTCCTCGGAACCCGGCGCGAAGGCCACGAGCCGCACCGAGGTGGCGTCCTTCGGGATGCCGGGCAGGACCGCGCTGCTCGCCGGGTCCGCCGCGGCGGCCAGCCAGTCGCCGCCCAGCTTCTCGTCGGAGGACTGCACGGCCGCCGCGACCCGGCCGGTGCGCGCGGTCACGTGCATCGTGAGGTTCGGGTACGCCTTGTCGGCGAGCGTGGAGAGCAGCACGGGGACGCTGGAGTGCGGCTGGACCTGGATGTTCTCGCCGACCTCGGAGGTGACCTCGCCGTCCGGGCCGAACAGCTCGACGTCGACGACGGCCGCGGAGTCGTCCGGGTTCGTCAGGTGGATGTAGTCGCTGCGCTCCTTGGCGGAGCTGGCGCCGGGGAACCAGAAGTCGGTGTCGGGCGCGGTGCAGTTGACGCCCTGGGCGCCGCGTCCGCTGCCCGCGGCGTACGTGGTGGTCTGCTGGACGGTCCAGCCGGGGGCGAGCGGGCCGTCGGCGGTGCCGATGAGCGCGGGCGCCTCGGCTCCCGACTGCTCGCCGCCGACCGCCTCGCCCTGCTTCCGCTGGGTCAGGAAGGGCTTGGCGTCCTTGCCCTGCTTCTCGGGGGCGTCCGTGAGCTGCTTGTGGACCGGCACCATCTCCGCCTTGCCCTCGCCCTCGGCGCCGCTCGACTTCGGGGTGTACGCGGTGTACGTCGTCTCCGCGAGGTCGGAGCCGCTGGGCACCGGGCAGAGCAGGCTGGTGCGCTCGACGGGCAGCCGCGCGGCGGCCTTCGCCTCGCCGTCGTCCACGCCGCCGCCGGTCGACGCGGCGTACCCGGTGACGGCGCCGAGGGCGACGACCACGGCGATGAGGGACTGGGTGGTGCGGTTCACTGCTGGCTCCCGTCGGGGCGCTCACTGTCGGTGCCGTGGGGCGGCTGCGGCGGCGGGGGCGGCATCGGGGGCCGCCGCCGCTCGTAGGGGTCCTCGTAGGCGCCGCCGTACTGCTGCTCGCCTCCGTAGGCGCCGCTCGCCCCGCCGTAGGAGGCGTAGGGGTCGTACTGCCCGCTCTCGTGGGCCCCTTGGCCGCCTTGCTGGGCGCCCGGCAGATAGGCATCCGCCTGGTACGCGTCCGGCTGGTAGGCGCCCGGCTGGTAGGGCTGCTGTTCGTACGTCCCCGACGGGTACGGGCCGCTCTGGTAGTGCCCCGCGCCGTCGTGGCCGTCGTGCGCTCCCTGGTCGACGCCCACGGGGGCCGGCGCGTCCCAGCCCTGCTGGGGCGTGCCTTCATAGGCCTCGTTTCCGTGGGCCTCGCTCCCGTAGGGCTCTTCTCCGTAGGACCGCGTCTGCTGGTGCGGGACCGCGGCCGGGGGCGCGGGCGGTGCCTCCTGGTCCGCCTCCTGCGCCGCCTGCTCGCTCTGGGCCCGCAGCCTGCGCGCCCTGCGGCCCTCGCCCTCGGCCGCCCGGTCCGCGACGACGGGCTCCTCGGGCAGGTCGTCGTCGACGTCACGGCGGCGTCCCGGCAGGGCGAGGACGACGAGGACGACGGCGAGCGCGCCCTGCGCCCACAGCCAGGCGGTGCGGCCGATCGGCGCGTCGTAGGTGACGTCGAGGCGACCGCCCGCGGTGGGCAGCTCGAAGCCCTGGGCCCAGCCGTCCAGGGTGGTCCTGGGGAGCGGGCGGCCGTCGAGGGTCGCCGTCCAGCCGGGGGCCGCCGTGTCGGCGAGCCGCAGCACACGGCCCGACTCGCCCGAGGGGATCTTCGTGTGCAGTTCGACGGGGCCCGCGGCGACCGGCTCGGGGTCGCCCCCCTTCGGGACGATGGCGGCGCGCGACACCTGCCGGTCCACGCGCCACAGGGCGCTGCCGTCCTCCTGGCTGAGCCGGGTCAGGCCGGGCGTCGCGTCCAGGGTGCGGCTCATCTGCCGGGGCGCGCCCTCGCGTACGAGGACGTAGCGCACGGCGAAGCCGCCGAGCTGGTCGGCCTGGTCGGCGCCGGACCCCGCGACGAGGCGGGCGACGATCCTGTCGAGCCTGCCGTCGGCGCCGGCCGCCTCGGCCAGTTCGGCGTCGCCGAGCCGGGCGCCCGAGCCGCGGGCCAGCGTGTACGAGACCTGGGCGGCCGAATCGCTGTCGAGCACGAGGGTGCGGGCCTGGTCCTGGGTGCCGCTCTCCTCCGCGACGAACGCGGGCACCTGCACCGGGTCGCGCCGCTCCAGCGGTCCCTCGGCGCCGCGGATCATCCACCCGGCGGCGACGAGCAGTGGCCCGGCCGCCGCGGCGAACGCGATGAGCGCGGCCACCGGCTGGCGCCAGCCGAAGCTCTGCTCCGCGACACGCGCGCGTGCCCCGTCGGCGCCGAGCGCGGCGGCGGCGAGGAGCGCGATGCCGTAGGCCAGGGTGGCGGGTCCGGCCCACGCCGAGCCGTTCGACAGGGCGGCGAAGACCAGCGAGACCAGGGCCGCGCACCAGGCGGTGCGGACCGCGCGCTGCCGCTCGGTGCGGAGCAGGGCGCCGAGCGCGGCGAGGACGATGCCGACGAGCAGCAGTCCGTGCACGGTGCCGGGGCCGCCGGGGCTGGCGCCGAGCAGGTCGAGCGCGCTCGCGGAACCGGCGCCGAACTCCAGGCCGGCCTCGGTGAAGAAGCCGAAGGGCAGCAGCGTGAGCGACCAGGGCGCGAGGACGAGCAGCGGGGTGCCGAGTGCGGCGAGGAAGCGCGGTCCGTAGGCCGTGAGGTCGCGGCGGCGCACCACGAGGAGCGCGAGGCCGAGCACCAGGGCGATCGGCCAGACCACCGGGGTGAAGGCCGTGGCCAGGGTCAGGAGCAGGGTGTACGCCCAGGTGGCGCGCCAGGTGCCGCGCGCGTCGCCGGACGCGGCGAGGCCGCTCGCCGCGATGCCCGCGCGCGCGATGAGCGGCAGCAGGACGGCGAGGACCGCGGTGCCGATCCGCCCGCCCGCGAGCGCGCCCGTGGTGGCGGGCAGGAAGGCGTAGGCGATGGAGGCCCAGGCGCGCAGCAGCCGCGAGGTGACGAGCGGGCGCGAGGCGAAGTACGCGGCGAAGCCCGCGAGCGGCACGGAGGCGACGAGCAGCACGGTGACGGCGAGCCCGGTGGAGCCGAAGAGCAGCGAGGAGAGGGCGGCGACGAGTGCCACGTACGGCGGGGCGGACGCGGTGCCGCCCGTGCCGACGGGGTGCCAGCCGTCCAGATAGCGCGCCCACAGCTCCGCGGAGTCGGCGGGCGCGGGCAGCAGGGCGCCGCCGGCGAGGGCGCCGCCGCCGAGCAGGGCGCGGCAGGCGATGAGCGAGACGAAGAGCAGGACGACGAAGAGCACCGGGCCCGGTTTGCGGGCGACGCGCTTGAGGCGGGCGAACTGCTCGATCTCCAGGAAGTCGGCGTCGTCGCCGCCGGGTCCCGACTCGACGGCGCCGTGCCGTCCGGCGCCCGCCGGGGCCTCGGCGTCCGCGCTGCCGAAGAGGCTGCCCGCGGTCTGTTCGACCGTGGCCCGCACGGTCGCGCCCGGGGGCGGGAACAGGGCCCGCAGCTCACCGGCGTCCAGGGCCGACTTGCCGCGCTGTTTGCGGGCGGCCAGGATCCGTCCCGGCCGCAGGACCGCGGTCAGCAGGCCCGCGATCTCGTCGAGGGCCTGCCCGGGGGCCTTGCCGACGAGGTACACGAACGTGCGCAGGAGCGTGCCGAAGACGATTCTGACGAGCACCCAGGGCAGCACGGCCGACCGGGCGTTGACGAGCAGGGTGTAGACGGCGCCCGCCTTGTCCACGCGGTGCGGTGAGGTGGCGGTGCGGCCGACGCAGTCGACGGTGCGGCGCTCGCGCGAGGAGGCCTCGGCGTGCCGTACGACGGCGTCCGGGGCGACCAGGACGCGGTGGCCGGCGGCGTGGGCGCGCCAGCAGAGGTCGACGTCGTCGCGCATCAGCGGCAGGCCGCGGTCGAAGCCGCCGAGCTGTTCGTACACGTCCCTGCGGATGAGCATGCCCGCGGTGGAGACGGAGAGGACGGGCCGGACGTGGTCGTGCTGGCCCTGGTCCTGCTCGCGGCGGTCGAGGCCGGTCCAGCGGCGGCCGCTGTTGGCGATGGAGACGCCGACCTCCAGGAGCTGCCTGCGGTCGTACCAGCCGCGGAGTTTGGGGCCGACGATGGCGACGTCCTTGCCCAGCTCGCGTTCGTTCTCCACGGCGCGCAGCAGTTCGGCGAGGGCCTCGGGCTCGGGCGCGCAGTCGTCGTGCAGCAGCCAGAGCCACTGCACCGGCTCGCCGTGCGGCAGTTCGGGCAGGTCGTAGGCGTCGTCGCGCCAGGACCTGGTGGCGGGGTCCCAGCCGCTCGGCCGCTTCAGATACGGCAGCTCTTCGAGGGTCGGCACCCGGGCGGCGCGGACGGCTTCCTCGACGGCGGTGCCGAAACCGGAGCGCCGGGCGAGGTGCAGCACGTGGTCGGGGCCGAGGGCCTCGGCGACGAGGCGGGCGGAGTCGTCCGCGCTGCCGGTGTCGGCGGCCACGGCGTGCTGCACGGGCCGCTCCTGGCCGAGCAGCCCGGCCAGGGCGTCGGGCAGCCAGCGCGCGCCGTCGTGGGAGACCAGGACGGCGGTCACGACGTGCCGCGGGAACTCAGGGGCGGCAGCGTCGTGGTGGGCTGCCGGATGGCTGTGCACGGACATCGAGGTACGGGCCCCGGTTCGATGGACTGCGGTAAACGCCTGCGCCCTGCGGGGGCGTCGGGGCGTCTCGGACGGGGCCCCACACTAACGGCTGGCACCAGGACGGCCCGCCGCCTGTGGATAACCCACGGGTGACGGGCCGTTAGTCGCGGTCGGTGTGACGGTGATGTGTGCCGAATTGGTCGGCGGCACGGTCGTGTGTGTACGTTCGCGTCAGACCGCGGCCTTCTTCAGGCGGCGGCGTTCGCGCTCCGAGAGACCGCCCCAGATACCGAAGCGCTCGTCGTTGGCGAGCGCGTATTCGAGGCACTCGGAGCGGACCTCGCAGGCGAGACAGACTTTCTTGGCCTCGCGCGTGGAGCCGCCCTTCTCGGGGAAGAAGGACTCGGGGTCGGTCTGGGCGCACAGCGCGCGCTCCTGCCAGCCGAGTTCCTCGTCCGCGTCCTCGACCAGCAGTTCCTGAACCAGCTCGGTCATGTGCGCCCCTCGTCTGTCTGTGCGTCCCCGTGGTGCTGCCGCTACCGATTCCGGCTGAACGACACGAGTGAAATTACAAGTGTGCCGATCCGGGCCAGTCAAGCCGAGATCTGCTATTGGGCCCCTTATTCACTCTGCGGAACCAAGGCTATGCGGAAAGTGTTCAAATCGGCATAAACCATGACAGCCGTCAGGGACCCGCCGACACCCGCCGCGCTCATCCGGGAAGACGTGGATGTTTGAGTGCCGGTTGCTGCGCCATGTGTCCGGAGAGTCGGGTGCACAAACCTTTCACCTGACAGATGAACCGGATGAGGTGAAACATGTCTCACATAACGGACAGGAAGTTGACACCAGAGGTGTGAGCCGCTGTTCTGGTGGGCATGCTCGCGAGCCTGGCTCTTTCGACGAACCGCACCAGCGGCTCCGTCGACGCTGCCCACGCGCGCTGTTGCTGTTCCTGCTCCAGCTGTTGATCCCTTCCAGCTGTCGAGCCCTCCGCGCACAGGCCCCATAGGGCCTTTCCGCGCGGAGCCCCCTACCGGCGGGGCGTGCGAGCCCTTCGCCCGCAGAGCCGCTTCACCCGCTTCCCGTGATCCCGCGCTCCACCCATCCCCCGCGACACCCCAGCACTCTCACGTTGAGGAACCACCGCACGATGAACAGCGACAGCGACCTCCAGATCGCCGGCGACCTCCTTGAGGTCCCCCACCTCCTGCAGCCCGCCCGCGAGCACCCCGAGACCGTGGCCGAGTTCGTCGGCCTGGCCCGTGCCATCGCCGCCGACCGCTCTGACTGGGAGCATCTCGTCCGGTACGACGCCGTCACCCGCTGGTACCACCGCCTGCGGACCGGCCCCGGCTACGAGGTGTGGCTGCTCTCCTGGGTGCCCGGACAGGGCAGCGGCCCGCACGACCACGGACGCTCCTCCGGAGTGCTCACCGTCCTCGACGGGGAACTGACCGAGCGCACGCGGCGGGGCGCGAAGAAGCTCGCGGCAGGCGCGCAGCGCGTCTTCGCGCCGGGCTATGTCCACGAGGTCGTCAACGCCTCCCTCGAACCGGCCGTCAGCCTGCACGTCTACTCCCCCGGCCTGACCGAGATGCCGATGCACGCCGCGCGGTGCGCCGCCACCGCCGGGACCACCACCGCGACGGCCGTGACCGCCTGACGGACTGTCGTACCCGCCTGACATGCTGGACACATGCGCATTGTGGTTCTGGCCGGCGGCATCGGCGGCGCCCGTTTCCTCCGCGGGCTCAAGAAGGCCGCGCCCGACGCGGACATCACGGTCATCGGCAACACCGGTGACGACATCCATCTGTTCGGGCTGAAGGTCTGCCCCGACCTGGACACCGTGATGTACACGCTGGGCGGCGGCATCAACGAAGAACAGGGCTGGGGACGTACGGACGAGACGTTCAAGGTCAAGGAAGAGCTCGCGGCCTACGGCGTCGGGCCCGAGTGGTTCGGGCTCGGCGACCGCGACTTCGCCACCCACATCGTCCGTACGCAGATGCTGGGCGCCGGATATCCGCTCAGCGCCGTCACCCAGGCGCTCTGCGAGCGGTGGCGGCCCGGCGTGCGGCTCATCCCGATGTCCGACGACCGGGTCGAGACGCACGTGGCCGTCACGGTCGACGGTGAGCAGAAGGCCGTGCACTTCCAGGAGTACTGGGTGCGGATGCGCGCCTCCGTGGACGCGCACGCCGTGGTGCCCGTCGGCGCCGAGCAGGCGAAGCCCGCGCCCGGCGTCCTGGAGGCCATCGCCGAGGCCGACGTCGTGCTCTTCCCGCCGTCCAACCCCGTGGTGAGCGTCGGGACGATCCTCGCCGTGCCCGGCATCCGCGAGGCCATCGCCGACGCGGGCGTGCCAGTCGTCGGGCTCTCCCCCATCGTCGGCGACGCCCCCGTGCGGGGCATGGCCGACAAGGTCCTCGCCGCCGTCGGCGTGGAGACCAGCGCCGCCGCCGTCGCCGAGCACTACGGCAGCGGGCTGCTCGACGGCTGGCTCGTCGACACCGTGGACGCGGGCGTCGTGGAGCGGGTGGAGAGCGCCGGGATCCGCTGCCGCGCCATCCCGCTGATGATGACCGACGCCGACGCCACCGCGGAGATGGCCCGGCAGGCCCTCGCCCTCGCGTCGGAGGTGCGGGCGTGACACCGCCGTCCTACCGCGTCTGGGCCGTGCCGGGACTGCCCGAGGTGCGGCACGGCGACGACCTCGCCAAGATGATCGTCGCCGCCGAGCCCGGCCTCGCCGACGGGGACGTGCTCCTCGTCACCTCCAAGATCGTCAGCAAGGCCGAGGGGCGCGTCGTCGAGGCGGACGACCGCGAGGCGGCCATCGACGCGGAGACCGTACGGGTCGTGGCACGCCGCGGCCCCCTGCGGATCGTGGAGAACCGGCAGGGGCTCGTGATGGCCGCCGCCGGGGTCGACGCCTCGAACACACCGTCGGGGACGGTACTCCTGCTGCCGGCGGACCCCGACGCCTCGGCCCGCGCCGTGCGGGACGGGGTGCGGGACGCGCTCGGCGTGGACGTCGGGGTCGTCGTCACCGACACCTTCGGGCGGCCCTGGCGCGCCGGGCTCACCGACGTCGCCATCGGGGCGGCCGGGGTGCGGGTCCTGGACGACCTGCGGGGCGGGACCGACGCGCACGGCAATCCGCTGAGCGCCACCGTCGTCGCCACGGCCGACGAGCTGGCCGCCGCCGGTGACCTCGTCAAGGGCAAGGCCGCGGGCCTGCCCGTCGCGGTCGTACGGGGCCTGCCGCATGTCGTCGACCCCGCGGAGGCGGGGGCGCGGGCGCTGGTGCGCGACGCGCGGGACGACATGTTCCGGCTCGGGACGTCCGAAGCGGTGCGGGAGGCGGTGGCGCTCCGGCGGACCGTGCGGGAGTTCACCGACGAGCCGGTCGATCCCGGGGCCGTGCGGCGTGCCGTCGCCGCGGCGGTCACGGCGCCCGCGCCGCATCACACGACGCCGTGGCGGTTCGTGCTCCTGGAGTCCGCCGCCGCCCGGGTCGAGCTGCTCGACGCGATGCGGGACGCGTGGGTCGCGGACCTGCGGGGGGACGGCAAGTCGGAGGAGGCCATCGCCCGGCGGGTGCGGCGGGGCGACCTGCTGTGGAAGGCGCCCTGTCTGGTGGTGCCCTGCATGGTGACGGACGGCGCCCATGCGTACGGGGACGCCCGGCGCGACGCAGCCGAGCGGGAGATGTTCGTGGTCTCGGCCGGGGCCGGCGTGCAGAACCTCCTGGTCGCGCTGGCCGGCGAGCGGCTCGGCTCCGCCTGGGTCTCCTCGACGATGTTCTGCCGGGACGTCGTGCGGGAGGTGCTCGGGCTGCCCGCCTCCTGGGAGCCGATGGGGGCGGTGGCCGTGGGACACCCGGCGGCCTCGCCCCCGGCACGGGCGCCGCGGGACCCGGAGGACTTCATCACCGTCCGGTAGGCGACCCGGTCACCCCGCTCCGTCAGAGCAGCGCGATGTCCGTCCGCGGCATCTTCGGCTTCCTGCGGGCGGGGGTGCGGCCCGTCAGGAGGATCAGGCGGGCCGCCCGGTGGCGGTGGCCCTCGTAGGGGGCGAGGAGGCGGAGCATCTCCTCGTCGTCCGCGTCGCGGTCGTCCGCCAGGGCGTGGCCGATGATGCCCGGCAGGTGGAGGTCGCCGACCGTCACCGCGTCGGCGGCCCCGTTGGTGCGCTGGACGGTCTCCGAGGAGGTCCAGGGGCCGATGCCCGGGATCAGCTCCAGACGGGCGCGGGCCTGCGGCGGCTCCATCAGCGCCGCCTCCTCCAGCCGCCGCGCCACCCGTGCCGCACGCAGGATCGTCGAGGCCCGCTTGTCGTCCACGCCCGCCCTGTGCCACTCCCAGGAGGGGATCAGCGCCCAGGTGCGGGGGTCCGGCATCACGTACAGGTCGGGGTGGGGCCCGGGGGCGCGCTCCCCGTGGCCGCGGACCAGGAGGCGCCAGGCCCGGTAGGCCTCCTCCACCGTGATCTTCTGCTCCAGGACCGACGGGATCAGGGATTCGAGGACCAGGCCCGAGCGCACGAGCCGCAGGCCGGGGCGGCGGCGGGCCGAGGCCGCGACCAGGCGGTGGCGGGGCGCGAAGGACGCGGGGTCGTCCGCCTCGCCGAGGAGGGTGGGCAGCTGGGCCAGGAGCCAGTCGGCGCCCTCGCCCCAGGCCTCGGCCTCCACCGTGCCGGAGCGCATCGCCACCCGCAGCGTCCCCGGACCCTCGGGCGTGCGGCTCGCGCGCCACACCGAGCCGTCGGGGGCCGTGCGGAACGTGGGGTCGCCGGGGCCCCGCCGCAGCGGGCCCAGGGTCAGGCCGAGGTCCAGCGGGAAGGGCGGCTGCCAGGTGCGGACGCGGGACGGCATGGCCTGGCGCGGGACGCCCCCGGGAACGGCCGTCCCGCCACCGCGCACCGGGGTGCGAGGGGGGCGCGGGGCGAAACGGGACGACATTCCTTCGAGGGTAAGGGGTGGCCGCCGTTCACGGGGCGGGCACGGGGGGCGCGGATACGTTCTTTCACTGGTCCGAGGAGAAGCGGACCGCCCCCTGCGGCAGCCTGGCGTCGCACCAGACGCGGACGCCCTCGCGGAGTTCGTTGTCGGCGCCGACGGCCGCCGCGTCGCCGATGACCGCTCCCGAGAGCACCGAACGGGCGCCGATCCGCGCGCCCGCGCCGATCAGGGAGTCCGTGATCACGGCTCCCGGTTCGACGACCGCGCCCGCCAGGACCGTGCTGCCCGCGATCCGCACGCCCTCGCCGATCAGGGCGTCCGCGCCGATCACCGTGCCGCCGGTGAGCTTGGCGTCGGCGGCGACCGAGGCGCCGGGCAGGACCAGGTGCTCGCCGTGGCGGCCGGGGACCGCGGGGGACGGGGCGCGGCCGAGGACGAGGTCGGCGGAGCCGCGCACGAACGCCTGGGGCGTGCCCAGGTCGAGCCAGTACGTCGAGTCGACCATGCCCTGGAGGTGGGCGCCGGAGGAGAGCAGGTCGGGGAAGGTCTCGCGTTCGACCGAGACGGGGCGGCCCGCGGGGATCATGTCGATGACCGAGCGCCGGAAGACGTACGCGCCGGCGTTGATCTGGTCGGTGACGATCTCCTCCGGGGTCTGCGGCTTCTCCAGGAACGCCGTGACCCTGCCGGTCGGATCGGTGGGGACCAGGCCGTACGCCCTGGGGTCCGCGACCCGGGTCAGGTGGAGGGAGACGTCCGCGCCGGACGTCTCGTGGGCGCCGACGAGGGCGCGGATGTCCAGGCCCGTGAGGATGTCGCCGTTGAAGATCAGGACCGGTTCGTCGGGCCCCGAGCGCAGCCGCGACGCGACGTTGCGGATGGCGCCGCCCGTGCCGAGCGGTTCGGTCTCCGTCACGTACTCGATGTGGAGGCCGAGTGCCGAGCCGTCGCCGAAGTGGGGCTCGAAGACCTCGGCGAGGTAGGAGGTGGCGAGGACGATGTGTTCCACGCCCGCCGCGCGGGCCCGCGCGAGCTGGTGGGTGAGGAACGGGACGCCCGCCGCCGGAACCATCGGCTTGGGGGTGTGGACCGTGAGGGGTCGCAGCCGGGTTCCCTTGCCGCCGACCAGGAGGATCGCTTCTGTCACCTGTCGTCTCTGCTTCCTGCTGGGGCCGGCCGAACTTTGAGTTTCGGCCGGCCAGTGTATGCAGACGTCTGTGCAGATCGTGCAGATAGTGCGATGTGTGCCGTGCGGCCGGTCTCAGCGGCCCTGGAGGCGGGCCGAGGCCGACCGGGTCGTGCCGAGCTTCTTGTACAGACGGGACCCCGGACATGCCGTGGCGAACCCGTCCCGGTGCCCCGAGATCACGCGGAGCCGGACGTTCGCGCCCTTCTTGTACAGGTTGCCACCGCCCGACTTGAGGGTGGTAGTGCCACTCGGGTCGCGGCCGTGCAGCCCGAGCTTCCAGGCCGCGAGACGGGAGATGGCGCTCACCGCCGCCTTCGGGGGGTTGGCGGTGCTGTACGAGCCGATGACGGCGATCCCTGTGGTGTCGGTGTTGAAACCGAGAGTGTGGGCCCCGAGGACCGCCTTGGCCACACCTCCGGCACGGCCTTCGTAGATGTTTCCGCACTTGTCGATGGCGAAGTTGTAGCCGAGGTCGCGCCAGCCGCTGCTCTTGACGTGGTAGCGGTAGATGCTGCGGAGCACCGACGGCGCCTGCCGGCAGGAGTAGTTGTTGCCGGTCGCCGTGTGGTGGAGGAACGCGGCCTTCACGGTCTTGGTGTACGCGAAGTTCTTCTCGCGCAGCTTCTCGTCCGCGCCCCAGCCCTTGCGCGTGACGATGCGCGGACGCGGGCCGATGTAGGGCTTGGCCTTGCCCGCTTCCGGCTCGTCGGCCTGGGCCGTCAGGGCGGCCTCGGTCTGCTGCTTCGTCAGTTCGGGGATGACGGTGGCGCCGAGGGGGACGAGCTGTGAGTTCACGCTCGACGCGGCGGCGGCCTCGACGCTCAGACCGACGGCCTGCGACGCCTCGGACAGGGCGTTGAGCGGCAGGGTGCCCTGGATCGCGGTGCCGAGGGTCGTGGCGCCCTGGGGCTTGGCGCCCTGGGCGGAGCCTTCCGGTGGCGTCTCGTCCCCTGGGTCGACCAGTTCGAGACGCAGGCCCTCGGGCAGGTAGGCGGCCGTGGCACGGTCCGCGTCGGCCGGCTCCGGGCGGACGCGGATCTCCACGCCGTCGGAGTGACCGACCCACAGCGGCGCCGTCGAACCGCGGACCCGGCCCGCGGCACGCTCGGCGGCGTCCGGGTCGGCCGCGTGCTCGTGGTTGTGCGTCTCGACGTCCTGCCAGCCCGACCAGGCGGAGCCGCCGACCGGCCGGGTCCGGACCTGGACGGTCCCGTGCAGTTCGTCGTCCGGGTCGTCCCAGACGACGCCGACCAGGGAGTACGGGTGGACGTCGCGCCGGCTCAGGCCTTGTTCGCCGGCCTCCGCCGGGCCTGCCGAGCGCCGGTGGGTCAGCGGTCCGAGCGGAAGCGACTGGGTGGTGCCGGGTACCGCCTCCGCGGCGGGCCCGGCGGGCGGCTGCTGGGCGCCGGACGTCGCGGCCCGGGCGCCGGACGTGGGCAGGGTGAGGGGCAGGGCGAGGGCGGCCGCGCAGGTGACGCCGATTGAGGAAGCAAGGAATCCACGCATACAAGTGATGTTTGGCATAGCTGAACATATCTGTCCATTGGGGATTTGACGGGGCATCGGCCACACGTGGCCGCCGCGTGTTGCCCGCTCCCCCGCGACACCGCTCGACGCCGAGGGGCCCGCGTACCCTTGCGCCCGTGAACGCCAACGACCGCACCCCCGCCGACCTGCTGCGATCCGCGCTCGCCGCGGACCCGGGCCGCCCCCTGGTCACCTTCTACGACGACGCCACGGGCGAGCGCGTGGAATTGTCCGTGGCCACCTTCGCCAATTGGGTGGCCAAGACCGCCAATCTGCTCCAGGGCGACCTCGCCGCCGAACCCGGCGACCGGGTCGCGCTGCTGCTGCCCGCGCACTGGCAGACGGCCGTCTGGTTGCTCGCCTGTTCATCGGTGGGCGTGGTCGCGGACGTGGGCGGCGACCCGGCCGCGGCGGACCTCGTCGTCAGCGGCCCCGACACGCTGGACGTCGCGCGCGCCTGCTCGGGGGAGCGCGTCGCGCTCGCGCTGCGGCCACTCGGCGGGCGCTTCCCGCAGCCGCCCGAGGGCTTCGCCGACTACGCGGTCGAGGTGCCGGGGCAGGGCGACCAGTTCGTGCCCTTCGCCCCCGTCGACCCGGCCGGGCCCGCCCTCGCGGTCGCCGGGGAGGAGCTGACCGGCGCCGAGGTGGTGGAGCGGGCCCGCGCCGACGCCTCGGGGCAGGGGCTCGGCCCCGGGGCGCGCGTCCTGTCCGGCCTGCCGTACACCGACTGGCGCGGCCTGAGCGCCGGGCTCTACGCGGCGCTCGTGGCGGGCGGCTCCGTGGTGCTCTGCCGCCACCTCGACCGGCTCGCCCCGGAGAACCTCGCGAAGCGGGTCGAGGACGAGCGCGTGACGTCGACCGCGAGCTGACCCGCGGCGCCGGCGGGGCGGGCCCCCGCCGGCCCGGGCCCCGCGCACACCCCGCTCCGTCCCCCGTCCGGCCCACGCGGGCCCCGGGCCCAGAGGCCCCCCGTGCCGCGTCGGGTCATGGTCGTAGGTACGCACCACGCACCGACGCAGCCATGAGGGGTGGACGCACACGTGACCGACACCGCAGGCTCGCCCGCCGGGCCGGAGGGGGCGCCGGGCCACCGGGGCGCCCCACCGGAGCGGCGGGCGACCCAGGGTCCCGGCGCGGGCGCGACCCCCACCGGGGTGGGCCTGGGGCGGCGCAGACGCCGCTGGCTGCACTCCGCGGCGCTCGGCGTGTCCGTCCTGGTGCTCGCCACCGCCGGACTGGGCTGGGCCGCGTACAGGAAGCTCGACGGCAACATCACCAGGGACACCGACGCCGCCGCCGAGCTCGAACGGTACGAGAAGGAGCGCCCGACGCCCCTGGTGCACGACGCGCAGAACATCCTGGTGATCGGCTCCGACACGCGCGCGGGCGAGGGCAACCGGAAGTACGGCAAGGACCCCGGCACCCAGCGCTCGGACACCACGATCCTGCTGCACCTGGCCGCCGACCGGCGGAGCGCGACCGCCGTGTCGATCCCGCGGGACCTGATGGTGGACATCCCCGGCTGCCGCACGCCGGACGGCTCGCGGACGCGGCCCCGGTTCGCCCAGTTCAACTGGGCGTACGAGTTCGGCGGGACGGCCTGCACGATCCGTACCCTCGAGAAGCTGACGCGCATCCGCATCGACCACCACATGGTCGTGGACTTCGCGGGGTTCAAGGACATGGTCGACGCCGTGGACGGCGTCGAGGTCTGCCTCACGGCGCCGATCACCGACCCCGACGCCCAGGTGAACCTCGCCCCCGGCCTGCGGACCCTCGACGGGGAGCAGGCGCTCGGTTTCGTACGGGCCCGCAAGAGCGTCGGCGGCGGCAGCGACACCGACCGGATGGACCGTCAGCAGGAGTTCCTCGGGGCGCTCGTCAAGAAGGTCCGGAGCAACGACGTCCTGCTGAATCCGGGGAAGCTCTATCCCGTGCTCGACGCGGCCACTTCTTCCCTGACGACCGACCCGGCGCTGGCCAGCCTGCGGGGTCTGTACGAACTCGTCCGCGGCATGCGCGATATCCCCACGGAACGGGTGCAGTTCCTGACCGTTCCCAGGAAGTCGTACACCTACGACATGAACCGCGACGAGCTCGTCGAGCCCGCCGCGGAGAAACTCTTCACCCGGCTCCGCACCGACGGCCCCGTGGCGGTGGTCCCGAAGGAGACCGAGCGGCCGGCCTCGAATGTCGGCGACGACAGGCCCGACGACCCCACACCGGCGCCGTCGCCCGCACCGACATTCCAGGGCAACACGGCCGCCGAGCCGGCCTGTGAGTAAAACGATCTTCAAGGTGAGGCCGCTCCGCACAAAGAAATAGGGCGGATTGCCCAGTTGTAGGGGAGTGGAATTTGTCACCGGCGTCGTCCGGCGCTGAACTGGGCGGATAGTGTGAGCGATCCGGTGCGCCGGGCCTGTCGGCCGCGCACCGCTGAGACGAATGACCGAGCGCCTTCTTGAGGGGAAAAGGCGCCGCGTGGCCCCGACGGAGGACGCAGACAACCGTGGACGCGCAAGGCCGTGGGCCCAGCAGGGGAGAGCGCAGCGACTTCTCCGAAAGGGCGGCGACGGGAGACGGGCGGGCGGAGAACATCGACCCCGCGGACCAGTGGGTGCTCAACCCGGAAACCGGTGATTACGAATTGCGACTGAGCCCTTCCGCTGGGCAGTCGACCGTTCCCGGACCCCGTAGATCGACGTCCCGTCAGGGACGCCGCGGCCGTCCCGCGCCGAACGGCGACCGCCCGCGCGAGCGGGAGCGCGAGGAGCGCCGCGAGGTGCCGGGGCAGCGCAGGCGCCGGGTCAAGGAGCCGGAGACCGCGGGCGGCAGACGCAAGCAGAAGCCGAAGAAGTCCAAGGGCAGGAAAGTCCTGGTGTGGACCGGCGGCTCACTGGCGTTCCTGCTGGTCACAGGGTGTGTGGGCGGGTATCTCTACTACCAGCACCTCAACGACAACATCAATTCGCTCGCCGACGACGGCGCGGGCACCGGTGGCTTCAGCAAGGACCGGGCCATCAACATCCTGCTGGTGGGCACCGACAAGCGCAGCGGTGACGGCAACGAGGGCTACGGCGACGCGGGCAGCCTCGGGCACGCCGACACCACGATCCTGCTGCATGTCTCCAAGGACCGCTCCAACGCGACGGCGTTGAGTATCCCCCGCGACATGATCACCGACATCCCGGACTGCCCGACGACGCAGGAGGACGGCAGCACGAAGACCATCCCCGGCACGAAGAACGTCCGGTTCAACGAGAGCCTCGGCCAGCAGAACCGCACGCCGAGCTGCACCATGCGCACGGTCACCAAGATCACGGGGATCAAGCTCGACCACTTCATGGTGGCCGACTTCAACGCGGTCAAGACGCTCTCGTCCGCGGTCGACGGCGTGGACGTCTGCCTCGCCAAGGACATCGACGACCCCGACTCGCACCTCAAGCTGTCGGCGGGCAAGCACACCATCGAGGGCGAGGAGGCGCTGGCGTTCGTCCGCACCCGTCACTCGGTGGGCACCGGCGGCGACCTGAGCCGGATCGAGCTCCAGCAGCAGTTCCTCAGCTCGCTGATGCGCAAGCTGAAGTCGAACGACACGCTCACCAACCCGAAGAAGATGTTCAGCCTCGCCGAGGCCGGCACCAAGGCGCTCACCGTCGACTCCACGATCGCGGACATCATGAAGCTCCGCGACCTCGGCATGGAGCTCGGCAAGCTCGACGTGAAGAACCTGAGCTTCGCCACGACGCCGGTGGTCGACAACCCGGCCGAGAAGGTGCACACGACGGTCGTGCTCAACGAGGCCAAGGCCAAGCCGCTCTTCGCGATGATGCGCGCCGACCAGTCGCTGACCGAGGTGAAGAAGAAGGAGAAGGCCAAGGTGGCCGCCCGCCTCAAGGGCCCCAAGGCCGATCCTTCCGACGTCCGCGTGGACATCTACAACGGCAGCGGCAAGACCGGCGCCGCTCAGAAAACTCTCACGTGGCTGCAGAACAATGAGGGCGTGCTGAAGTCCAGTCAGTTGGGGAACGCCTCCGCCGTGATCAAGAAGACGACCCTCGAGTACGGCTCCGCCGAGGCGGACCAGGCCCGTCGGCTCGCCGACATCATGGGTCTGCCCGCCTCCGCCCTGAAGCCGGGCAAGAGCGAGAAGAACGCACAGGGGCTTCCCGCCATGAAGCTGACGCTGGGCAGCGACTTCAAGGAGGCGGGGGAGCCCATCTCCGCGCCGTCGAAGGCGCCGGAGGGGATCCAGAAGGTCGAAGCCGACAAGACTGTGTGTGCCAAGTGACCTGAAGCCGTCGTTCTGCGTCTAACAATGAGCCAAGGCGTCGCGGAGCGGACGCAGTTCGGGAACGGGGCGGGGAGGGGCTGGGGATGAGGCAGAGCAGCGTGCGTAAGGAGGGGGCGGAGAAACGCGCCCCGCACGCCAGTGATCACGGCTGGGACGGGGAACCGCACGAGGGCGAGGCGCGTCCCGGCGGTTCCCCGGAAGGCCGCCGCGGCGGCGCGCGGACGGGCGGCGGCACGAAGAGGGGCGGCGGCGCGCGGAAGAGCGCCGGTGCGAAGCAGAGCGCCGGTGCGAAGAAGAGCGGTGGCGCGCCGCCGGCCGGTGACGGCGACGGGCGTCGCGGCGGCGGGGGCGGCGGCGAGCGGCCGACGCGGCGCAAGCGCGGTGTGCTGCGCTGGTCGGCGACGGTCCTCTCGGTGCTGATACTGGGCACGGCGGGCGCCGGATACCTCTACTACCAGCACCTCAACGGCAACCTGGAGACCGACGCGCTGAACCTCGGCGAGCACCGGGCCCCCGAGCCCACGCCCAACGCCGCGGGCCAGACGCCGCTGAACATCCTGCTCATCGGTTCCGACGCCCGGGACTCCAAGGAGAACCAGAAGCTCGGCGGCGCGAAGGACACGTTCGGCTCCCCGCCGCTCGCCGACGTCCAGATGCTGCTGCACCTCTCGGCCGACCGCACCAACATGTCGGTGGTCAGCATGCCGCGCGACACCCTGCTCCAGATCCCCAAGTGCACGGACCCCGACGACGGCAAGGTCTACGAGCAGACCGGCCCGCGCACCATGACGAACGAGTCGCTCGGCCGCGGCGGCCCCGGCTGCACCGTCGCCACCTGGGAGAAGCTCACCAACATCCACATCAACCACTTCATGATGGTCGACTTCGCGGGTGTGGTCTCCATGGCCGACGCCATCGGCGGCGTGCCGGTCTGCGTGGACAAGAACATCCACTCGCGCGACAACCAGGGCCACGGCTCGGGACTGAAGCTGAAGAAGGGCACCACGGAGATCCAGGGCGAGCAGGCGCTCCAGTGGCTGCGCACCCGCTACGGCTTCGAGGACGGCAGCGACATCGGCCGCGCCAAGGCGCAGCACATGTACATGAACGCCCTGGTCCGCAAGCTCCGCGAGAACACCAGCCTGACCAGCCCGAACCAGCTCCGCAGGCTCGCCGAGGAGGCCACGAGCGCGCTGAAGGTCGACGACGGGCTCGGCAGCATCAAGAAGCTCTACGACCTCGGCAACGAGCTGAAGAAGGTCGCGCCGGAGCGCACGACGATGACGACCATGCCGTACGAGTACGTCGGCGCGCGCGTCATCCCCAAGCCGGGCGACGCCGAGCAGCTCTTCCGGCTGGTCCGCGACGACGTCCCGCTGGACGGCAAGGGCGGGAAGAAGACCAAGGAGAAGCCGTCGGACGACCCGGCGGCGGCGGACGACCGGATCGCGATCCAGGTCCAGAACGGCACGGGGACCGCGGCCGAGCCCGCGGTCAGCGGCCGGGCGACCACGGTGGCGCAACTGCTCGCCGCCAAGGGTTTCGCGAAGGCGACGCCGGACACCGCCTCGGCCCTGACCCAGGCGAGGACCGTCGTGCGCTACCCCAGCGTCGACCTGGAGGGCGACGCCCAGCGGGTCGCCAAGTCCCTCGGCCTGCCGCTCAGTTCGGCGAAGAAGTCCACGGACGTCTCCGGTGTCACGCTGGTCGTCGGCGCCGACTGGCGCGAGGGGAAGGCGCCGGCCAAGGCGAAGAAGAAGGACGACTCCACGCCGGAGTCGGCGGACGCGCTCAGCGGCTCCGACAAGAAGGCGTGCATGAAGGTGGACCCGAACTTCACCTGGTGAGGGCCCGAGTCGCCGTCGGCCGCGGCCCGGCTCCTCCCTCGTGGGCGGAGCCGGGCCGCGGCCGACGGCGCGGGTGCTCAGGCCTGCTGCGTCTCCTGCGGGCCGCCGAGGACCGCCGGGCGGCGCGAGGCGATGACCTTCCTGGCCAGCGCGCGCGGGCTGGTGAGGAAGCCCCAGCCCCACGACATGTGCATCGTCGCGAGCGCCACCGGGATCTGCAGGCGCGCCTTCAGCGGCAGCCCCTTGCCCGCGGGGACCGAGCCCGCCACGATCGCCGCGAGGTAGCCGCCGGGGATCACGAAGCCCCACGGCGTGAGGGCCGCGCCCACGACGACGCCCGCCGCGATGGCGCAGACGGCGGTCGGCGGCGCGAGGTAGCGCAGGTTGATGGAGCCCTCGTGGTAGCGCGCGACGACGTGGCGCCAGCGGCCGTAGTCCTTGTACTGCTTGGCGAGGGCCTTCACGCTCGGCCGCGGGCGGTAGGAGACCTTCAGCTCGGGCGAGAACCAGATGAGGCCGCCGGCCTCGCGGATGCGGAAGTTCAGCTCCCAGTCCTGGGCGCGGATGAACTCCTCGTTGTATCCGCCCTGCTGCTCCAGGGCCTCGCGGCGGAAGACGCCGAGGTAGACCGTCTCGGCCCGCTGGGCCTCGCCGCCGGTGTGGAAGGCGGCGTTGCCCACGCCGATCTTCGACGTCATGGCGGCGGCGACCGCGTGCTCCCAGTCGTTCTGGCCCTCGGCGTGCATGATGCCGCCGACGTTCATCGCGCCGGTCTCATCGAGGAGACGCACGGCGGTCGTGATGTAGCCCGGCGAGAGCGCGGCGTGGCCGTCCACACGCACCACGACCGGGTGCCGGGAGGCCTTGATGGCGGCGTTCAGCGCCGCGGGGGTGCGCCCCGTCGGGTTCGGCACCGTGTGCACCCGGGGGTCTTCCCTGACCAGCTCGGCGGCGATCTCGTCCGTGCGGTCGGTGGAGGGGCCGAGCGCGACGACGACCTCCATCTCGCCCGCGTACTCCTGACGCAGGATCGCGCGGACTGCCTCGCGCAGGTGCCGTTCCTCGTTGAGGACGGGCATGATCACGGATACGGCTGGAGGCTGCGCCTCGGACTTCGCGTTCATCACGCGTCACGTTACCGCGAATGGGGGACACGGGCGCGCGCCGTCCGGGTCGCTACCGCGGGCCGCATTTCGTATGGCATTACGTTTCTCGGGTCCCCCGGCCGTCGACCACTCCCGGCCCAGGTCCGTTCTCCGCGGAGGTGTCACCCACGTGCCCGCACCGCCCCGCCGCCCCGCCTTCCCGCCGCGCCGCCCCCGGCCGCGGCAGCAGGCGCAGCCGCAGGCGCGCCAGCCTGCCCCCCGGCAGCACGCGGGGCGGCGGAAGCGGCCGCGGTGGGGGCTGCGGGCGGCGGTGACGAGTTCCGTCCTCGTGCTCGCCGCGGCGGGGATCGGGCACTCCGTGGTCACCACGCTGGACACCGGGATCAAGCGGATCGACGCCTTCAAGGACATGAAGAACCGGCCGCCGGCGGGCAACGGCATGAACGTCCTGCTGGTCGGCACCGACGGCCGCGACAAGATCACGGCAGAGGAGAAGGCGAAGTACCGCCTCGGGGGCGCGCCCTGCCACTGCACGGACACGGTCATGATCGTGCACATCTCGGAGAACAGGGACCGCGCGAGCGTCGTCAGCCTGCCCAGGGACTCGTACGCCGAACTGCCCGCGCACACCGACCGGAACACCGGCAAGCAGCACGAGCCGCATCCCAACAAGCTGAACGCGGCGTTCGCCGAGGGCGGGCCGAACCTGACGGTGCGGACCGTCGAGAGCATGACGAAAGTGAAGATCGACCACTATCTGGAGGTCGACTTCCTCAGCTTCATGAAGACCGTGGACGTCCTCGGCGGGGTGGACATCTGCACGGCCAAGCCCCTGAAGGACTCCCACACGGGCCTCGACCTGCCGGTCGGCACGCACGCGCTGAACGGCGGCCAGGCCCTTCAGTACGTGCGGTCGCGGTACGTCGACGGGGCCTCCGACCTCGGCCGCATGCAGCGCCAGCAGAGGTTCCTCGCAGCGCTCATCGCGAAGGCGACCAGCAGCGGCGTACTGCTGAATCCGGTCAAGTTCCGCGACGTCACGCGGACCCTGCTGGGCTCGGTCCGCGCGGACAAGGGCTTCGGCACGAGCGAGATGCTGGACCTCGGGCGGGCGATGCGGGGCTTCTCGCCGTCGTCGTCGGAGTTCACGACCGTGCCGCTCTCCCCCGAGGAGGTGACGCTGCCGGGCATCGGCTCGACGCTGAAGTGGGACCCGGCGAAGGCCGAGAAGCTGTTCGACGCGCTGCGTGAGGACAGGCCGCTGGCCGCGCGCGACAAGAAGGCCAAGGCCACGCTGGTCAGCGTCTCGCCGCAGCAGATCCGGGTGCAGGTGGAGAACGGGACGGCGAAGCCCGGACTCGGCAAGCGCGTCGACGAGGCGCTGCGGGACACCGGGTTCCTGACCACGGGGACGCCGGCCGACGCGCCGAACGCCGCCACGGCTCCGGCCCCGCGGACCGTCGTCGCCTTCGACCCGCGCTGGGACCGCTCGGCCAAGACCCTCGCGACGGCCCTGCCGGGCTGCGAGATGCGGACGGTCGCGGGCCAGGGCCCGGTCCTGAAGGTGATCGCGGGCGCGGACTTCAAGGCGGTGCGTGCGGTGCGGGCGGAGGACACGCTGCAGGGCGAGTTCGGCGCGGTCACCGGGGATCAGGTCACCTGCCCCTGACCGGGGCCCGCCTCAGTCGTCGAAGCCCTCGGCGGCGCGGGCCTCCCGCAGCTCCTTGATGGCCCGGCGGCGCGCGAGGCGGTGCGTCCGGCGGATCTGGGCCTCCTGGTAGCGGCGGCGGTCGCGGTCGGTCTCGGGGATGACCGGAGGCACCGTGCGCGGCTTGCCGTCCGCGTCGACGGCGGCGAAGACGAGGTAGGCGGAGCCGACCTGCTGGGCGGGCGTCGACTCGTTCCAGCGCTCGGCGAGCACCCGGACGCCGACCTCCATGGAGCTGCGTCCGGTCCAGTTGACCTGCGCCTTCACATGCACCAGGTCACCGACGCGGACCGGTTCGAGGAAGGCCATCTCGTCCATGGACGCGGTGACCGCGGGGCCGCCGGAGTGCCGTCCCGCGACGGCTCCCGCCGCGTCGTCCACCAGCTTCATGATCACACCGCCGTGCACCGTGCCGAGGAGGTTGGTGTCGTTGTGGGTCATGATGTGGCTGAGCGTGGTGCGGGACGCCGAGGTCGGCTTGCCGGGAACCGTCTCGGGGTCCCGGGCGTTTTCGCCCGGAACGGACGCTCCCGAACCGGTGGCCTGATCTGTCATGCCCTCCACCCTATGCCGGACCCGCCGCGGCCCACGCGGGGGCCGCTTTGCATCAGCTCTGCAACAGCCCTGGCCCGAAATCCCGACCGCCCTGTGAGCCGCGCGGTCGCGCACTGCACACTGGGCCACATGAGCGATTGGCCAGACGATCAGGCGGGCGGCCGCGGGTACGGCCGCGGCAGCGGGAACCCCCGGCCCGATGGTGCCCGCGTGATGCGGCACGTCCAGCGCGGCCGGCCCTCGCAGCCCGCGGGCCCGCCGCCGGGCGGAGTCCCGCAGCAGTCCGGATACGACGAGTCGCACGGCGCCGGCGGCCCGTACGGCGACGCCCGCGACGACGTCTTCGAGCCGCGCACCCCGAACCAGCGGGAGTACGGCCAGGGCTACGACAGCGGCTACAACACCGGCCAGGTCTACGGCGGCGCGCAGGGCGGCCAGGGCGGCGGTGGCGGACGCCCGCCGCGCGCCCCGCGCCCCGCGCCGAACTGGCGCCGCCGCATCAAGATCGGCTCCATCACCGTGGTCTCGGTGCTCCTCGTGACGACGGTCGCCACGTACTTCTGGGCGGACGGCAAGCTCAAGCGCGAGGTCGACCTCTCCAAGGTCATCGAGCGGCCCGACGGCGGCGACGGCACGAACTACCTGATCGTGGGCTCCGACAGCCGCGAGGGCATGTCCGACGAGGAGAAGAAGAAGCTCCACACGGGCTCGGCCGACGGCAAGCGCACGGACTCGATGATGATCCTGCACGTCGCGGACGACGGCGGGAACACGATGATCTCGCTGCCCCGCGACTCGAACGTCACGATCCCCTCGTTCAAGGGCGCCGAGTCCGGCAAGTTCTACCCGAACCAGGGCCGCCAGACGAAGCTCAACGCGGCGTACGCGGAGGACGGCCCCGAACTCCTGGTGCGGACCGTGGAGTACAACACCGGCCTGCGGATCGACCACTACGCCGAGATCGGCTTCGGCGGCTTCGCCGAGATCGTGGACGCGGTCGGCGGCGTCGAGATGGACATCCCCGAGGGCTTCAAGGACAAGAAGTCCGGCGCCGACTTCGAGGCGGGCAAGCAGACGCTCAACGGCGAGGAGGCGCTCGCCTTCGTCCGCACCCGGTACGCGCTCAAGGGCAGCGACCTGGACCGCACCAAGAACCAGCAGAAGTTCCTCGCGGCCCTCGCCAACCAGGCGGCGACGCCCGGCACGGTCATGAACCCGTTCAAGCTCTACCCGACGATGAGCGCGGGCCTTGACACCCTGATCGTCGACAAGGACATGGACCTGATGGACGTGGCGTCCATGTTCTGGGCGATGAAGGGCGTCACCGGCGGCGACGGCAAGTCCATGAACATGCCGCTCGCGGGCACGGCCGGCGGCAACCTCCTGTGGGACAAGGCGAAGGTCAAGCAGCTCGTCGAGCAGCTCAACAACGACGAGAAGGTGACCGTCTCGGGCGACTGAGGCAACTGCGGGCGCTCCGGGGGCCGGTGTACCCCGAACGCCCCGCCCGCCGAGAACCCCCGGCTCCGGCGTGTCACGGTGGTGCAGACCTGCCACCGCGATCTCCGGAGCCCCTGTCATGGCGGATCTACAGGACGACCTCGACCCCACCGCCGAGGCCGGAGTGGTCGAGCCGCTCCCCGACCCGGCCGGCCTCCTCCCCGACCCGGCCGGCCTCCTCCCCGAGATCCCCGAGCCGCTTCCCGTGCCGCATCTCGAAGGGGCGCCCGCCTCCGCACCGGAGTCACGCGCGCGTGCCCTCCTCGACGCGCACCCCGTCGCCGACGGCTACAGCGGGCTGCCGTGGACGCTGCGCGAGCTGCCCTGGCACGACTTCGAGACGGGCGACAGCGGCCTGGAGAGCGACATCCCCCGGCTGCGCGCGGGCGGCGTCGGCGCGCAGCTCTGGTCGGTGCACGTGCCCGAGGTGCTCAGCGGCGACCGGGCCGTCGCGGAGACCCTGGAGCAGATCGACTTCGTCCAGCGCCTCGTGCGCGCCCATCCCGAGGGGCTGCGGCTCGCCCGCGACGCCTCGGAGGCCGCCGACGCGCGCAACTGCGGGCGCGTCGCGACACTGATCGGCCCGGCCCGCGCCGCCGCGCTCGGCGACTCGCTCGGCACGCTGCGCGCGCTGCGCACCCTCGGCCTGTGCGCGCTCACGCTCTCCGGCACGTCGTGGGCGGGGCCCGGCGGCCTCACCGCCTTCGGCGAGGAGGTCGTACGGGAGATGAACCGGCTCGGGGTGCTCGCGGACCTCTCCGGCGCCTCCGAGGCGACGGCGCGGCGGGCGCTCGCGGTGTCCAAGGCCCCGGTGCTCTTCACCCGCTCCGGCGCGCGAGCCGTGCGCGAGCACCCGGTCAACCTCCCGGACGACCTGCTCGCGGCGGTGGGCGGCGCCAAGGGGCTGTGCCTGGTGCCGCTCGCGGTCGAGCAGACGGGCGGCTCGGTCGGTGACGTCGCGGACCACCTCGACCATGTGCGCCGCGTGGCGGGCCCTCAGTGCGTGGGCCTCTCCGGCACGTACGACACCCCGCATCCGCACCCGGAGGGCCTCGCCGACACCGCAGGGTATCCGCGGCTGATCGCCGAACTGCTCGAACGCGGCTGGCCCGAGGCCGATATCGCGCTGCTGACCTGGGGCAACATGCAACGCGCCCTGCGCGAGGCGGACTTCACGGCACGTGCCACGCGGCTGCGCAGGGCGGCGTCGACGGCGCGCAGGGAGCAGCTGGACGGCTGAGATCCGCCCCCGGGGCGCGGCCCCTCAGCAGGCGCAGAGGCAGAACGGGTGGCCCGCCGGGTCGGCGTACACCCGCCAGGTGCGGGCGCGGTCGTCGGCTTCGAGGACCGTGGCGCCGAGCTTGAGGACCTCCTTCTCCGCGGCGTCGAGGTCGTCCACCGTGAGGTCCAGGTGGAACTGCTGGGACCGGTCGGGCCGGGGCCACGCGGGCGGTACGAAGTCGGGGGCCTCCTGGAAGGCCAGGGGCGTGCCGCCGTGGCCTTCGAGGTCGTACCAGCCCTCGTCGCCCTTGCTGGGGGCGCCGCCGACGACGGCCGCGTAGAACTCCGCGAGGGCCAGGGGGTCCGGACAGTCCAGGACGACGGCGCCGAGCTTGGCGAGAGCCATGATTCCTCCAGGGAGAACAGTCGAGCATTACCACTTGCCCGGCATCAGCCGGTAACCGTTACTCAATGGTCCCGCAGTGGCGGTAACGTCGCAACCATGAATGCCAGAACGCCCGCGCCGGGCGGGCTCGCGCTGGTCCAGGACCTGGTCAACACGCTGGACGTGGAGTCGGGCGTGGACTCGCTGGACACCGATGCGGGACGGAGCGCCTTCGGACTGGCCCCGGGCGACGTGGCGGCGGCGCGGGAGCTGCGGGAGTCCCTGCGGGCGGCCTGCCTCGCCCACGCCGGGCATCCGCCGCACCGGCCGGTGCGGGACCTGACCGCGCTCCTCGCGGCGGGGCCGCTGGTCGTGCGGGTCGAGGACGGGACGGGCGTCGCGTCGCTCGCCCCGGCGGACGCGTCCGCGCTCACGGCACGGGTGGCGGCGGCGATCGCCGAGGGCGTCGCCGACGGCGCCTGGCAGCGCCTCAAGGCCTGCGAGGCGACGGACTGCCTCTGGGCGTACTACGACCGCAGCCCCGGGGGCCGCGGCCGGTGGTGCGACATGGGGGTCTGCGGCTCCCGCGCGAAGATGCGGGCGTACCGGGCGAGGAAGTCGGCGCCGAAGCGCGGTGGCTAGCCGCCTTCGGCCGCGTCAGGCCGTCGGCGTCGGCCGCGTCAGGCCGTCGGCCTGCCCATCGCCCGGTAGGTCCAGCCCGCGGCGCGCCAGGCCTCGGGGTCCAGGGCGTTGCGGCCGTCCAGGATGAGCGGCGTCGTCGCCACCGAGGCGAGCTCCGCCGGGTCGAGCTCGCGGAACTCGCGCCACTCCGTGAGGTGCAGGACGACGTCGGCGCCGCGTACCGCCTCCATCGCCGTGTCCGCGTAGCCCAGGGTGGGGAAGATGCGGCGGGCGTTGGCCATGCCCTTGGGGTCGTAGACCGTGACCTGGCCGCCCTGGAGGTGGATCTGCCCGGCGACGTTCAGCGCCGGGGAGTCGCGGACGTCGTCGGAGTCGGGCTTGAACGTGGCGCCGAGCACCGCGACCCGCTTGCCGAGGAACGGACCGCCGCCGAGCGCCTCGCGCGCCATCTCGACCATCTGGCCGCGCCGCCGCATGTTGATGGAGTCGATCTCGCGGAGGAAGGTCAGCGCCTGGTCGGCGCCCAGCTCACCGGCGCGCGCCATGAACGCCCGGATGTCCTTGGGCAGACAGCCGCCGCCGAAGCCGATGCCGGCCCGCAGGAACTTCTTGCCGATCCGGTCGTCGTGCCCGAGCGCCTCGGCCAGCTTCACGACGTCGCCGCCCGCGGCCTCGCAGACCTCGGCCATGGCGTTGATGAAGGAGATCTTGGTGGCGAGGAAGGAGTTCGCCGAGGTCTTCACCAGCTCCGAGGTCGGGAAGTCCGTGACGACGAAGGGCGAGCCCTCCGCGATCGGCGTGGCGTACACCTCGCGGAGGACCCGTTCGGCGTGCTCGCTGCGCACGCCGACGACGATGCGGTCGGGGTGCAGCGTGTCCTTGACGGCGAAGCCCTCCCGCAGGAACTCCGGGTTCCAGGCCAGCTCGACCTGGTCGCCTGCCGGGGCCAGCTCCGTCAGGCGCGCCGCGAGCCGGTCGGCGCTGCCCACCGGCACGGTGGACTTGCCGACGACGAGCGCGGGCCGGGTGAGGTGCTTGGCGAGGGACTCCAGGGCGCTGTCCACGTACGACATGTCGCAGGCGTACTCGCCGTGCTTCTGCGGGGTGTTCACGCAGATGAAGTGGACGTCGCCGAAGTCCGCGGCCTCCGCGGGGTCCATCGTGAAGCGCAGCCGTCCGCTGGCGCCCTCGATCCCGGCGACGTGCTTGCGCAGCAGCTCCTCGAGGCCGGGCTCGTACATCGGGACCTCGCCCCGCTGGAGCATCTCGATCTTGTCGGGGACGACGTCAAGACCGAGCACCTCGAAGCCCAGTTCGGCCATGGCCGCGGCGTGCGTGGCGCCGAGATAGCCGGTGCCGATCACGGTGATCTTGAGGGCCATGCGGTGCTCCAGAGGTCTGCGGGCTGCGGTGCGCGACCGAGCATATCCGCGCGTGGTCCGGCGCCTCACGGGGCATGTTTCCCGGTGCTTCACCAGGCGGGTCTCCGGCTGTCACCAAGCTCACGTATCCGTTGCGCGGGCTCGCCACTAAAATTCGGGTTACTTAACGGTAATTAGCATCCTTGGAGCGTGAGAGACCTTGGCCGGATCGGCTGATTTCGACCTGTACCGCCCGTCCGAGGAGCACGACATGCTCCGCGACGCGATCCGCTCGCTGGCCGACGCGAAGATCGCGCCGTTCGCCGCCGCCGTGGACGAGGAGGCCCGCTTCCCGCAGGAGGCCCTCGACGCGCTGGTCGCCAACGACCTCCACGCGGTGCACGTGCCGGAGAGCTACGGCGGCGCGGGCGCCGACGCGCTGGCCACCGTCATCGTGATCGAGGAGGTCGCGCGCGCCTGCGCCAGCTCCTCGCTCATCCCGGCCGTGAACAAGCTCGGCTCGCTGCCGGTCATCCTCTCCGGCTCCGAGGAGCTGAAGAAGAAGTACATGACGCCGCTCGCCAAGGGCGAGGGCATGTTCTCGTACTGCCTCTCCGAGCCCGACGCCGGTTCGGACGCCGCGGGCATGAAGACCAAGGCGGTCCGCGACGGCGACAGCTACGTCCTGAACGGCGTGAAGCGCTGGATCACCAACGCCGGCGTCTCCGAGTACTACACGGTCATGGCCGTCACCGACCCGGCCAAGCGCTCGAAGGGCATCTCCGCCTTCGTCGTGGAGAAGGGCGACGAGGGCGTCTCCTTCGGCGCGCCGGAGAAGAAGCTCGGCATCAAGGGCTCCCCCACGCGCGAGGTCTACCTCGACAACGTCCGCATCCCCGCCGACCGCATGATCGGTGAGGAGGGCACGGGCTTCGCGACCGCCATGAAGACGCTCGACCACACCCGCATCACCATCGCGGCGCAGGCCCTCGGCATCGCGCAGGGCGCGCTCGACTACGCCAAGGGGTACGTCCAGGAGCGCAAGCAGTTCGGGAAGCCGATCGCGGACTTCCAGGGCATCCAGTTCATGCTGGCCGACATGGCGATGAAGATCGAGGCCGCGCGCCAGCTCACGTACGCCGCCGCGGCCAAGTCCGAGCGCGGCGACAAGGACCTCACCTTCCAGGGCGCCGCCGCCAAGTGCTTCGCCTCGGACGTCGCCATGGAGGTCACGACGGACGCCGTCCAGCTCCTCGGCGGCTACGGCTACACCCGTGACTACCCCGTCGAGCGGATGATGCGCGACGCGAAGATCACGCAGATCTACGAGGGCACGAACCAGGTCCAGCGCATCGTCATGGCGCGGAACCTGCCGTAGCGGGTTCTAGCAGTTCAGCGGCCATGCCTGATGGCTCGTGGGCTGTGATCGGCTTCCGGTCCGTTCGGATCCGTTTCGGGTCGACCATGGGCGTCATGCTGGGGGAATCCTGGACTGACACTGGGCGGGAAACTGCCTCTCACCTGCACAAACACAACGGCCCCCAGCACTCTGCCGGGGGCCGTTCGCATGGGCTCTGTCAGGTGGCTTCTGTCTGCCCTTCGGTGGGGCGTCCGCGCCGGGCGTCACCATCGATGCGATGGCTGCCCGCCCCCGCTGTTCGGCTCCCTCGAAGATGTGGTGGTAGTGCTCGCGCAGCACGTCCGTACTGCTGTGGCCCATCCAGTCGGCCACGTCGTTCTCGGAAACGCCTGCGTACAGGAGCCGCGATCCGTAGTAGTGCCGCATGGAGTGGGGCTTGCAGTACGCCACCTCCTCCTTGGACAGCGCCACGAGCCAGATTTGCCGGTATAAGTACGAGGCGTACAGGTACCCGTGCGCCACACGTCGGGGAACAGCAAGCAGGCGCTCAGGCCCCACACACCGTGGTTCTTGACGTGCCGCCGCAGCTCGCACGCGACATCGGGAGGCAGGGCACGGCCCGCCCCGGCGCCTCCTCGTCACGGGCCTTGATGTGCCGACGCTGCAGCGCGCTGTCCTTGCCGGATTCCGTTGCGCCGTCCTCCGCGATCTGGAAGCTCCCGCATTTCCTTGGCACGGCTCCCGGCGTGCTTGATCTTCTTGCACGGGCTGCGCCCGATGATGTCGTTGACGACGGCCCAGTCCATCATTTCGGAGAAGGGCCGAATCCCGATGCACGTGCGCCATGCCTGGGACCACCGGGACATGTCGGAGGAACCGAAGCCTACGGGTGGGCCACCGCCTGTTCCCGCGTGATCCCCCTCTCCGAGGACGCTCGGCCGCTGTGGCGGATCGTGCGCCGATACGCCGCATCCTGGGTGAGACCCTGCCCGAGGGACAGGCGGTGTTCATCGAACGAACGGCGGAACAGACCATCCGCGTAGCGGCCTGCCTGGCAGCTTCCGAGCGCTCCGAGACGATCACGGAAGAGGCCCTGTCGGCCGCCTTCACGCTGGTTCGCCGCTCAGCCTCGCGGGCAAGGTCCGGGCCCGGATCGACCTGCACGGAGGACGGGCCACGTCCTCCCCGGTGCTTCCGTACGTCGGAGCGACGGCCGCTGAGGTCAGGGAACTTCCGGAAATCACGGTCCCGTCGAACGGTCGGGGAAGACCGGCCGTCCGGCCACCGTTTTCGCACTCCGCGGTGACGATTCCGGAAACGCACAGCCGAGGGAAACTGTCACGGAGCCGATGCCGGCTGCGGCGGAGCGTCACGTGAACCGTGCCGTGGTCGTACAGATGGACGCCTACCGCCCGGCACCCGCGCAGGCTTCTGCGCCCGCCCCCGAACCGAAGCGACCGGCTCGCCACCAACCCGTTCCGCGCGCTGCTCTGAACCGCTCGAACAAACCAAAGAACGCCCCTGCCCTTCGCGGCAGGGGCGTTCGTTTGTTGGTCAACGTCGCAGAGGCTCAGTCGTCCTTGGGCGGAATGACGAATCCTCGCATCGGTCCTGAACCCGGTTCCTCCTCCGGAAACCTGGCGGCCACAGTTGCGAGCACATCAGCGGTCACGTCCCGGCGCGTGGCAGGGTCGGCCGTGTCGTACACGCGCCAGGGCCCCGCCGGGTTCTCCGCATCCTCCGGTGCGACCACACCGGGGATGTCCAACCGCCCCAGCACTGTTTCAACTTGCCGGGCTTGCTCAGCGTCCACGCTTCCGCCTTCCCTCTGCTCGCGGCCAGCCTAGCTACCGCTACCGCCCGAGCAGTGCGAAGCGCACTTGCCCGGATTGATCGGGCCGCAACCGCCGGGCTTGGGTGTGTGGGAGCAGTTCGCCGCCACCGCCACCAGGGCTATGGTCGGGCCCGTCCACAGTTCGTTGTCCACGGTGTGCCCGGCCTGCTCGATGATGGCCACCGTACGTGTGAGCGCGTGCTCGTCGTGCCGCTCGGCGTCGGGGCGCTCGGGCCAGTGATGCACGAACCGTCCCAAACGCCTGCACAGCTTCTCGTACAGGTTCGTATGCAGGATCAGTGCGTGCCATCCCTCGTCCACCACGTTCGAGGGCGTGATCTTGACGGTGGGGAACTGCGCTGCGGCATCCATGAACTTGAGCGCTTCCACCACGATCCGCTCGGCCGTAACCTGCTCCATGCCGGGGTTGTTGTCGATGACGGTTGCGACGACACCCCCGAACGCGGCAGGGGTGAGTAATGCGCGTACATCGTGCATGTGCGTTCCTCCCTGTTATGGCATTCACAGCCCACCCCGGTAGCTCGACCAGCCAAGGTTTCCGCTACCGGGGTGGGATGACCCGGTGGTCCGTCACGGGGACAACGGACGCAGCGGAGCCTTCTCAACCCGTTGCACGGAATCCGGAGAGACCAGCCACTCCACGCCGCCGGACTTCGGCCACAGAAATGCTGCGGGCGCTTCCGGCGGTCCTCCGGCAGGTCGGACGGGGTCCTCGAAGTCCGTGATCACGTCATGCAGAGTTCCGACCCTGCCCAACCCATCCGTGACCACCAGGACCCCGATGCTCGGGCCGTGACCATCAGTGGCCCTCCGGATGCCGCCGCAGGAAGACGTTGCAGTCCGACACTGTGGTCATGTCGCCCACCACCCTCGCGCGGTCTCGCGCGTTGGCCAGCTCTGCACATCCAGCGCATCCCGGCACGGGGGTGGGCTCCAGGTCCGCAGTCAGCGGAAGCTCTACCGGCCCGTTCGGATAGGTTCTCGGCTCACTCATGCCGACACCCCTTCGAGCGTGCACGTCGCGAACTCCTCAGCTCCTTCTGCCGTTTTCATCCCGCTCGCCATGCTGGCCTCCCGATCGATTCCGCGTCGATGTGGCGACCGTAGGAAGAGGGCAGGGTCGGGCTCCACACACTTGCATGAGCTTGCACGTCAATTTCCCTGGCCCGTTGCGGTGTTGACGCTCTCTTCCCAGTTCAAAGATGCTGATGCAAGCCCGAGCAAGTACCTAGACCAGGGAGCGTGCCATGGCCGTAGAGTTCGTTGGGATCGACCCCAACACCGACCGGGACCACTGCCCCACCGTGTGGGCGGACGCGGACGCTCAGGAGATCTTGTTGCAGGGGTGGAAGCCGACCCCCGAGACTCAGGCGGAGTGCGAGGGAACCAGCCCCGCGAACGGTTCGGTGCCCGAGACCGAGGCCATCGTCAGGATTCCGGCCCGGATGATCCCGATGATTAGGGAGGCATGTGATGCCGTCGAGCGTGCCCAGCTTCGCTGAGCTGCTTGGCCAGTGCGAGCGATCCGCCGTCCATCTGGAGATGCGCGACTCATACGCCGCCACGGACCGGTTCGAGGCGTGGAAGCGCGGGGAGCGGATCGACTGGGAGGACCGCGAGTCCTGGTGGCATCCCTATGACCAGTTGATCGCTGACACCGTAGACAGGGGCGTGGTGATCCGAAGGGCGCGGGTGGTCTCCGAGCCGGTTTCGGAGTACATCCGCTGGGAGCACTACGTCACCCACGCCAACGTCTCGGCAGGGGAGCAAGTCCGCTGGCTGCCCCGGCGACAAGCCACAACCATCCCTCTGCCCGGCAACGACTTCTGGTTGTTCGATGACGCGCTGCTCCGGGTCCACCACTTCTCAGGTGACGGCGCGGTGGTGGAAGACGAGATCACGGCCCATCCGGAAGCAGTGAAGCTGTGCTCCGCCGCCTTCGAAGCGGTCTGGGAGCGAGCGATCCCGCACCACCAGTACAAGATCTGACGAAAGCCAGCTCCATGCCCCCGCACCCCTCTTCACGCGTTCAGAAGGCCCGCGAAGTCCTGGCCGGCCGACTGCGCGAGATCCGGAAAGACGCGGGGATCAGCGGGCGGGAGCTGGCCGTCAGGTGCGGTTGGTCCGAGTCGAAGTCGTCCCGGATCGAGAACGCCAAGACGCCCCCGTCCGATACCGATATCCGGGCGTGGTGCCGGGCCTGTGCTGCCGGGGACCAGGTACAGGACCTGATCGCGGCCAACCGGCAGTCTGCCGAAGCGCATGTGGAGTGGAAGCGACTCCAGCGGACCGGCCTCCGGCGGCTCCAAGAGAGCACCGGTCACCTATACCTCCACACTAAGACGTTCCGTGTGTACGTATCCGACGTGATTCCTGGCTTCCTTCAGACGCCGGGGTACGCCTCCGCCTTGCTGTCCTCCATCGCGGACTTCCGAGGAACACCGGACGACGTGACCGAGGCTGTGGCCGCTCGGATACGGCGTAACGAGGTGCTGAAAATGGGCGGGCGCCGGTTCTCCTTCGTGTTGGAGGAGTCGGTCCTGCGGTACCGACTGTGCACAGCTGAAACTATGGCGGCGCAGCTCGGCCACCTGCTCGGGGTCATGGACCTTCAGAACGTCGCCGTGGGCATCGTCCCGTTCTCGGAGCAACGGGCCGTGTGGCCCATGCCCACCTTCACGATCTTCGATGACAGCCGGGTGCACGCAGACACGTTGGACGCTGCGTCCACTCTCACACAACCCAGTCAGGTCGAGCTGTACACCCGCGCCTTTGAACGTCTCTCGCAGGGGGCGGCGCGAGGCGCGGCAGCGCGCTCCCTCATCGCGGACGCGGTGGCATCTCTGGGTTGACCAGCAACGCAGACCCCAGCACATCTACGAGGGCATGAACCGGTCCAGCGCCTCGTCATGGCGCGGAACCTGCCGCAGCCGGCAGCCGACCACACGCCGATGGGGCGCCGTCCGGTCGGGCGGCGCCCCATCGGTGTGAGCGGTGGCTAGCCGTCGAGCTGTTCCAGCGTCGCGATCGACGGGCCCCTGCGGGACTGCTCCTCGCGGGCCACGTCCTCGGCCGCGCCCAGGACGCGGACCGCGTTCCGCCACGTCAGCTTCGCGAGGTCCGGCTTCGACCAGCCGCGGTCGAGGAGTTCCGCGATCAGGTTCGGGTAGCCCGCCACGTCGTCGAGGCCGTCCGGGGTGAAGGCCGTGCCGTCGTAGTCGCCGCCGATGCCGATGTGGTCGATGCCCGCCACCTCGCGCATGTGGTCCAGGTGGTCGGCGACCGTGGCCGCCGTGGCGACCGGACGGGGGTGCGACTCCTCGAAGGCCGCGTGGACCTTCATGGCCTCGGGGGTGGTGTCGAGGTGGTGGAAGCCGTGGGCGCGCATGTTCTCGTCGGCGGCCACGGTCCAGTCGACCGCCGCCTGGAGGACGAACTTCGGGACGAAGGTCGCCATCGCCACGCCGCCGTTGGCGGGCAGCCGCTCCAGGACGTCGTCCGGGATGTTGCGCGGGTGGTCGCAGACCGCGCGCGAGGACGAGTGGGAGAAGATCACCGGCGCCACGGACGTGTCCAGGGCCGCCCGCATCGTCGTGGCCGCCACATGGGAGAGGTCGACCAGCATGCCGGTGCGGTTCATCTCCCGCACGACCTCGTGGCCGAAGGGCGAGAGGCCACCGACGCCGGGCTCGTCCGTCGCCGAGTCCGCCCACGCGATGTTGTCGTTGTGCGTGAGCGTCATGTAGCGCACGCCGAGCGTGTGCAGCGCCCGCAGCGTGGCCAGCGAGTTGTTGATGGAGTGACCGCCCTCGGCGCCCATCAGCGAGGCGATGCGGCCCTGGGAGCGGGCCTCCTCCATGTCCGCCGCCGTCAGCGCGCGGACCAGGTCGGCGGGGTAGCGGGTGAGCAGCCGCTCGACGCAGTCGATCTGTTCGAGGGTGGCGCTCACCGCCGCGTCGCCGGTCAGGTCGGTGCGCACGTACACCGACCAGAACTGCGCGCCGACGCCGCCCGCGCGCAGCCGGGCGATGTCCGTGTGCAGGGCGCCCGTCTGGTCGGCGGCGATGTCGAGGCGGTCGATGTCGTAGCCCGCCTTCTCGCGCAGGGCCCACGGCAGGTCGTTGTGCCCGTCGACCACGGGGTGGTCGGCGAGGAGCGCCCGCGCTTCGTCGAGGGAGGTCATGCGCTCACCGCCCCGAGCCGAAGCCGGAACCGGAGCCGGAACCCGAACCGAAGCCGAAGCCGGAGCCCGCGCCCTCGACCTTGGTCCGCAGCCGCTTGCCCTTCTCCGTGGCCTGTTCGTTCAGCTCCTGCTGGAACTCCCGCATGCGGCCGAGGAGTTCGGAGTCGTGCGCGGCGAGCATGCGGGCCGCGAGCAGGCCCGCGTTGCGCGCGCCGCCGACCGAGACGGTCGCCACGGGGACGCCCGCCGGCATCTGCACGATGGACAGGAGGCTGTCCATGCCGTCGAGGTACTTCAGCGGCACGGGCACGCCGATCACCGGCAGCGGGGTCACCGACGCCAGCATGCCGGGCAGGTGGGCGGCGCCGCCGGCGCCCGCGATGATCGCCTTCAGGCCGCGGTCCGCCGCCTGCTCGCCGTACGCGATCATCTCGTGCGGCATGCGGTGGGCGGAGACGACGTCGACCTCGTAGGGGATCTCGAACTCGTCGAGGGCCTTGGCAGCGGCCTCCATGACGGGCCAGTCCGAGTCGGAGCCCATCACGATGCCAATGACAGGGGAGCTCATTCGGTGATCGTTCCTCTGAGGTAGCCGGCTGCGTGACGGGCGCGGTCGAGGACCTCGTCCAGGTCGTCGCCGTAGGTGTTGACGTGTCCGACCTTGCGGCCGGGCTTCACGTCCTTGCCGTACATGTGGATCTTGAGCTGCGGGTCGCGGGCCATGCAGTGCAGGTACGCGGAGTACATGTCGGGGTAGTCCCCGCCGAGGACGTTGACCATGACGGTCCACTCGGCGCGCGGGCGCGGGTCGCCGAGCGGCAGGTCGAGCACCGCGCGTACGTGGTTGGCGAACTGCGAGGTGATGGCGCCGTCCTGCGTCCAGTGGCCGGAGTTGTGCGGACGCATCGCCAGTTCGTTGACGAGGATGCGTCCGTCCGGCGTCTCGAACAGCTCGACCGCGAGGTGGCCGACCACGCCCAGCTCCTTGGCGACGCGCAGCGCCAACTCCTGCGCCTGGCCCGCGAGATCCTCGCCGAGACCGGGCGCCGGGGCGATCACCGTGTCGCACACACCGTCGACCTGCCGGGACTCGACGACGGGGTAGGCGACGGCCTGGCCGTGCGGGGAGCGGACGACGTTCGCCGCCAGTTCGCGCACGAAGTCGACCTTCTCCTCGGCGAGCACCGGGACACCGGCCCGGAAGGGCTCCTCGGCGTCCTCGACGCCGCGGACGAACCACACCCCCTTCCCGTCGTATCCGCCACGCACCGTCTTGAGGATCACGGGGAACCCGTCGCCGCCGTCCGTCGCGCCCTCGGCCGCGAAGGCGGCCACGTCGGCCGGGTCCTCCACGATCCGGTGGCGCGGACACGGCACGCCGAGCGCCGTGAGCCGCTCGCGCATCACGCCCTTGTCCTGGGCGTGCACCAACGCGTCGGGCCCCGGGCGGACGGGGATGCCGTCCGCCTCCAGGGCCCGGAGATGCTCGGTGGGTACGTGTTCGTGATCGAAGGTGATCACGTCGCAGCCCCGCGCGAAGTCACGCAGCGTGTCGAGGTCGCGATAGTCGCCGATGACGACTTCGCCGACGACCTGCGCCGCGGAATCCTGCGGGGTGTCACTGAGGAGCTTGAATTTCAGGCCGAGGGGGATGCCCGCCTCGTGGGTCATGCGGGCGAGCTGACCGCCGCCGACCATGCCGACTACCGGGAACGTCACACCCCCAGGGTATCGGCCGGTCTCGGCCACCCCGCGCGCCGGGATCGGGCGCTGGTTAGCATGGCTGGGTCGACACGACCGAAACACCAATCCGTCGGCGCGTACGAGACCGGCACGGAACGTGCGGTACGACCGACGGGGGCTGGGGCGACGACCATGACGGACCGGGGCATACTGCGGGAGCGCGTGGACCGGCTCACGCGCGAGATCGCCAAGTTCGGGGCCGTGGGAGCGGTCGGCACGCTGGTCAACTTCGGCGTCTTCAACCTCGTGCGGCACGTCACCGACCTGCACGTGGTCCGGGCGAGCGTGATCGCCACGCTCGTCGCGATCGTCTTCAACTACGTGGGGTTCCGTTACTTCACGTACAGGGACCGTGACAAGACCGGTCGCACCAAGGAGATGACGCTGTTCCTGCTGTTCAGCGCGGTCGGCCTGGTCATCGAGAACGGCGTGCTCTACGCCGCGACGTACTGGTTCGGCTGGGACGGCAGGCTCCAGGCCAACTTCTTCAAGTTCCTCGGCATGGGCATCGCGACCCTCTTCCGCTTCTGGTCCTACCGCACCTGGGTCTTCAAGGCGCTGCCCGTGCGCGACCCCGTGGCCCACGCTGAATCGTTCCTGGAGGAGCCGCGGCAGGACGAACGGCCCGTGGTGCGCCGCGCGAGCTGAGGCCTTCCCCCTCGGCCGTGCGGCCGCCCCCGGCCCTCACCTGACGGTGTCGGCCGACGCCTCCTTGCTCGACGCCGGCGTACGCGACAGGAACAGGCCGAACACCGGCGGCTTCGTCTGGAGCATCTCCAGGCGGCCCCCGTCCGCCTCGGCCAGGTCCCTGGCCACGGCGAGGCCGATGCCCGTCGAGTTGCGGCCGCTGATGGTCCGCTCGAAGATCCGCGCCCCGAGGTCGTGCGGCACGCCGGGGCCCTCGTCCGTGACCTCGATGACCGCCTGGTTGCCGGTGACGCGGGTGCGCAGGGCGACCGTGCCGCCACCGTGCATCAGGGAGTTCTCGATCAGCGCCGCGAGGACCTGGGCGACCGCGCCCGGCGTGCCCACGGCCTCCAGGTGCCGCTTGCCGGAGCTGACGATGGCGCGGCCCGCGCTGCGGTAGGCCGGGCGCCACTCCTCCAGCTGCTGCTTGATCACCTCGTCCAGGTCGAAGGCGACGGCGGAGCCGGTGCGGGGGTCGCGGCTGTTGGTGAGCAGCCGCTCCACGACGTCGGTGAGCCGCTCGACCTGGGCCAGCGCGATCGTCGCCTCCTCCTTGACCGTGTCCAGCTCGTCGGTGACGGTGATCTCCTCCAGGCGCATGGACAGCGCCGTGAGCGGGGTGCGCAGCTGGTGCGAGGCGTCGGCGGCCAGCCGCCGCTCGGCGGTCAGCATCCGGCCGATCCGCTCGGCGGAGGAGTCCAGCACGTCGGCCACGCGGTCCAGCTCGGGCACGCCGTACCGCTTGTGGCGCGGCCGGGAGTCGCCGGAGCCGAGGCGCTCGGCGGTCTCGGCGAGGTCGGTGAGCGGGGAGGCCAGGCGGTTGGCCTGGCGCACGGCGAGCAGCACCGCCGCGACGATGGCGAGCAGCGCCACGGCGGCGATGATCAGCAGGGTGCGGCCGACCTCGCGGGTGATGGCGGCGCGGGGCTCCTGGACGGTGACCTTCTCGCCCTGCTCGCCGGGGGCGCTCGAACTGATCACGTCGCCCTTGGGGCGGGTGCCGATCTCGATCGGCTCGCGGCCGGGGATGTCGATGCGGGCGTAGCGCTCGGTGGCGATCTGGTCGCGGAGGATCGCGGCGGTGATGCGCTCATCGCTGATGAGGCGGCTGTCCACGATCCCGGCCAGCCGGAGCGCCTCGGAGTCGACCCGCTCCTGGGCGCTGCTGCTGATCGTGCGGGTCTCCACGATGACCAGGCTGACGCCGAACACCGCGATGACCACGAGGACGACGGCGAGGGTGCTGTTGATCAGTCGGCGACGCATCCCCCCAGTGTCCCGGATCGAAGCCCCACAGGGGCGCGGGGAACGACGCGCACAACCCGAGACGCCCCGCAGACGCGGACGACGGCTAACCCACCAGGGGCGCGGGGAACTGCGCGCACAACCCGAACCGACCCGCAGGCGCGAACGGCGGGTCGATGGCAGACGCGCCTGCGGGGCCGCGGGGCCGCAGGGTCGCCGCCACCGGCCCCGCAGGCGCACGCCGACCGCTCGCGCAGCCCCGCGCCCCGGGGGGCACGTTCCGACGCCCCCGGCGAGACTCAGCTCTTCTCGAAGCGGAAGCCCACACCGCGCACGGTGGCGATGTACCGCGGGTTCGCCGCGTCGTCGCCCAGCTTCTTGCGGAGCCAGGAGATGTGCATGTCCAGGGTCTTCGTGGAGGACCACCACGTCGTGTCCCAGACCTCCCGCATCAGCTGGTCCCGCGTGACGACGCGCCCGGCGTCGCGCACGAGGACCCGCAGCAGGTCGAACTCCTTCGCCGTGAGCTGGAGTTCGTCCTCGCCCATCCAGGCGCGGTGCGACTCGACGTCGATGCGCACGCCGTGCGTGGCCGGCGTCTCCTTCAGCTCGCTCGCGCCGCGCCGGAGCAGGGCCCGGACCCGGGCGAGCAGCTCGGCGAGGCGGAAGGGCTTGGTCACGTAGTCGTCGGCGCCCGCGTCGAGGCCGACGACGGTGTCCACCTCGTCGGCGCGCGCCGTCAGGATGAGGACCGGCACCGTGAGCCCGTCGGCGCGCAGGCGGCGGGCGACCTCCAGGCCATCCATGCCGGGCAGCCCCAGGTCCAGTACGACCAGATCGACGCTTCCCTGGAGCCCGGCGTCGAGGGCGGTCGGGCCGTCCTCGCGCACTTCGACCTCGTAACCCTCCCTGCGCAGGGCGCGGGCCAGCGGCTCCGAGATGGACGCGTCGTCCTCGGCGAGCAGTACACGGGTCATGGGGTGATGGTAGTCCGCGGTGGACAACGGCTGTGTGGTGATCGCACAGTGGGGATCGGACCCTGCGGCTATGCGGCGCGATCCTGAGAATCACCTTTGAATGTGTGCCGTTGGTTGCAGTGAAACCTGTGATCCATCTCTCAAGTCCTTCCATATGCACCCCTGGCGTGTCGTAAGGTGACTCAACGCCTGATGCACTACTCAAGGACCTTTGGCCCACTGTGCGGCCTTGGGTCCTTTTGTGTGCGGGCCGGCTCTGGCCGGCCTCGAAAGGAATGACCTGTGGTCGGGCCCTGCGCGTGACGAAGCGCCAGGGTGTGGATCCCGGAGTCTGCCCATCCCCTCCCCCGTGCATGGGGGTGAACCCTCCCCCGGGCGTGGGGACGGGGTGTGCGGAACCGGTGCCGACCGCCCCCCACCGGGCGCGCTCACGCTCTGTCGCGCGTCCCGAACCCACGAGGATCGACCCATGGCGTCCAGCCTGACGAAGGACTCCGCCAGCACCCCTGGCTCCGAGAAGACCTTCTTCGGCCACCCCCGCGGACTGGCCACACTCTTCATGACCGAGATGTGGGAGCGTTACAGCTTCTACGGCATGAAGGCACTGCTCCCGCTGTACCTGATCGCGCCCGGCGGCATGGACATGAGTGCCACCACCGCGACCGCGATCTACTCCGTCTACATGTCGATGGTCTACCTGCTCGCCATGCCCGGCGGCTGGATGGCGGACCGCTTCTGGGGTCCCCGCAAGACGGTCGTCATCGGCGCCTCCGTCGTCATCCTCGGCCACATCACGCTCGCGCTGCCGAGCTCGGCCTCCTTCTTCGCCGGCCTCGCGCTCGTCGCGCTCGGCTCGGGTCTGCTGAAGGCCAACATCTCCGTGATGGTCGGCCACCTCTACAAGGGCCCGCAGGACCCGCGCCGTGACGGCGGCTTCACGCTCTTCTACATCGGCATCAACCTCGGCGCCTTCCTCGCCCCGCTGACCATCGGCACCGTCGGCGAGAACGTGAACTGGCACTTCGGCTTCGCGCTCGCCGCGGTCGGCATGGCGCTGGGCCTCGCCCAGTTCCTGCTCGGCTCGCGCCACCTGAGCGAGCAGTCCAGCGTGATCTCCCAGCCCGCCACGGACGAGCAGCGCCGCTCGGCCCTGCGCACCGGTCTGATCTGGCTGATCGTCGCCGCCGCGCTCTACACGCTGATGGGCGTCACCGGGAACTTCGCCGACTGGGCGCTGATGCCGCTGATCATCGCCGGTCTGGTCATCCCCGTCGCGGTCCTCGCCCGCATGAAGCGCGACAAGGAGCTCTCGACGCTGGAGCAGTCGAAGCTGTCGGGCTACATCTGGTTCTTCGTGGTCGCCGCCGTCTTCTGGATGATCTACGACCAGAACGGCTCCACCCTGTCGATCTTCGGCAAGGGCTCGACGACGAACAACCTGCTCGGGTTCGACTTCCCGACCTCGTGGTACCAGTCGCTGAACCCGATCTTCATCATGGCGCTCGCCCCCGTGGTCGCCTCGGCGTGGCTGTGGCTGAACAAGCGGGGCAAGGAGCCGAGCACGGCCGTCAAGTTCGCCTCCAGCCTCACGCTGATCGGCATCTCCTTCGCCGTCTTCCTCATCCCGCTGATCGACACCGCCAACAACGGCGGCAAGGTCAGCCCGATGTGGCTGGTCGCGATCTACTTCATCCAGACCGTCGGCGAGCTGTGCCTCTCCCCGGTCGGCCTGTCGCTCACCACGAAGATGGCCCCGGAGAAGTACAGCGCCCAGATGATGGGTGTCTGGTTCCTCGCGGTCACCGCGGGCGACTCGGTGACGGGTCTGCTGACGTCCCCGCAGCTCAACGTGGATCTCAACAACAGCGGCGCGGTCGCCGTCGAGGCGATCATCGCGGTCATCGCGGGCTTCGGCATCTGGACGTCCCGCAAGAAGGTCAAGGAACTGATGGGCTCGGTCAACTGACCTCGTCCGCCGCGGCCTCCTAGCGCCGCGGGAACAGTGAGAGAGGGCCGCCGCACCGCCGGGTGCGGCGGCCCTCTTGCCATACCCGCTCCCGCTCTCCGCGCCGCGCCGTCGGCCTCCAGAAGGTCCATTCGCACGAACAACAGCCCACCCGCTCACCCAGGGCGGTGACGCGGAGGCGTTTCCCTGCCCATGGCCGCCGTCCCGGGTGGAACATCTGGCCCATGCGCCGCACCCTGCCCGTCGTCGCCCTCTGCGCGGCCCTGCTGTCGCCCGGCGTCACCGCCGAAGCGGCCCCGGGCCCTGCCCCCGCCCCGCCCTCCGGCCGCGTCTTCTCGTACGGCCAGCACGCCCGCCAGACCATCACCGTGTACGGGGGCGAGCCCTCTCGGCGCCCCGCCCTGGTGATCCTGCACGGCGGCTCATGGGCGCGGGACACCGACTGGAGCGGCTGGGCGCGGTGGTTCGCCGCCCGGGGCTTCGCCGTCTACGACACCGACTACCGGCTGACCTCCGACGCGGCCTGGCCCGCGCAGCGCCAGGACGTCCTCGCCGCCCTGCGGTGGGTCCGCGCCAGGGAGGGCGGCGAGCGCCCCCTCGTGCTCGGCTCGTCGGCGGGCGGCCACCTGGCCGTGCAGGCGGCCACGTACGGGACGGGCGGCTCACGGGTCCGCGCGGTCGCCGCGCTCTCCCCCGTGGCCTCCCCCTACCGCGCGTGGCGGGACGGCGGCGTCCCCGGGGCCCCCGCGGACCGCCGGGCGCTCCGCGGGGCCGCACAGCGCCTCGCGGGCTGCCGTCCCGACCCTGACGCGCGCCGCTGCTGGGCTCGCTGGACGGACCTCACGGCGGCCTCCCACGCCTCGCGCGGCGACGCGCCGCAGCTCCTGGTCCACTCGGCCGGGGACTTCGTGCCGCGGGCCCACTCCACCGACCTGGCAGGGGCCCTGCGAAGGGCGGGGCAGCGGGACGTGCTGGCCCGCACGGTCCCGGGCTCCGCCCACGGGGGGCGGCTGCTCAAGGCACCGGGCGTGGCCAAGAACGTCCTGGAATGGCTGCGGGGACGGGCCTAGCTCCCGTACCCGGTTCCCGGCCGTGCCTAGTTCTCGTCGGGCGTCCGCCGCGCGTCGTGGGGGCTCGGCGCGCGGCTGCCCGCGGGGGCCGGCGGGGCCGCGTCGGGCGTGAACCAGGGCAGGGCGGCTCCCAGGCCCCTGCCGCCCGCGCCGTGCCTGCCCCTGCTCACCCCCGACGGGGGCCTGCGCCGCCGCCGGGCCGACGCCTCCCGGCGCGGCGGCCTGAGCCGGTCGACGATCACCATGCCGACCCGGAACAGGGCCGCCGGCACGACCACGCACAGCAGCAGCCAGAACACGGTGACGCCCCAGGGCCGGCCCACGTCCCACGGCTGCTCGGCGAGGACCTCGCCGCCGAAGCGCAGGGAGACCAGGTAGTCGCCGTGCGCACCCCCCGTGAGCTCCACCGGCAGCTCGATCCGCGCCTTCCCGCCCGGCGCCACGGTCCCCTGCCAGCGCTGTTCCTCCCACTCCGGGGCGAAGACGCCGTGGGAGGCACCGATCCGGAAGACCGGGTCCTCGACGGGCTCCGAGCCGGTGTTGCCGACCGTGAGGACGAGCTTGCGCTGCGGCGGGGCGCCGAACCAGGTCAGCAGCCCACTGGAGCCTTCGAGCCGGGTGCCGCCGAGGACCGCGAGCCGGCCGCCCGTGGCTCCCTTCGGCAGCGGCTTCACCGGGTGGCCCGCGACCCTGAACGCGGCGTCCGCCCGCTCCTTCGCGCCCGTCACCGTGGCGACGCGGACGACACAGGGGCAGGGCACGGGCGGCTCGGCCACCGGGAGCTTCTTGCTGAAGGCCCCGTCCTTGCCGGTGGTCACGGCGCGCCCTTCGGCGTTGGCGCAGGAGTCGGTGCCGCCGACCACCCCCCTGCCGGGTTTCGACCGCCCGCAGATCAGCACCATCAGCAGGGCGCCGGGCCGCCACCCGGCGCCCTTGACGGTGACCGAGCCGCCCTGGCCCGCCTGCGCCGCCGAGAGCCGCACGGTCGGCCCGTCGGCCGCCGAGGCGACGGAGCCCGGCAGCAGCGCACAGCCGAGGCCGAGCAGCGCGAGGACGACGAGGGCCGCGACGGCGCGTGGCGCGGTCCGCGCGAGGGGCGGCGTGGACGGCTTCGGCGGCATCGGCGGCTCCTGGTCTGCTCGCGAGGTCCTTGCGGCGGTGCGCGCCGGGGCTAGCGCGAGCGCGCCGCCTGGTTCCTGCGGGTCAGCCAGAGCGCGCCGGCCGCGCCCGCGAGCAGCACGGTGCCGCCGAGGGTGCCGAGCGCGACGGCGGAGTCCGCGGGTCCGGTCTGCGGCAGCTCTCCGCCGCCGGAGGGGGCGCTCTCGGAGCCGCCGGAGGCGTCGGCGCCGCCGTTCGCGCCGGCGTCGGAGCCCGGGTCGGGGCCGGGGTCCGCGCCGTCGGAACCGCCGCCGCCCTTGACGGTGAGTTCGAGGGACGGCTTCGGGCTGTTGGACGGCGTGCACGTGGTCGTCGTCCCGAGGGCCTTGATCGTGAGGACCCCGGCCGTGAAGGTGACCTTGCCGCTCTTCTTCGGCGTGTACGTGCCCGAGAGGTCACTGATCTTGATCGGGGTGTTCGCGGGGATCGCCTCGGTGTTCGTCGGCCCCGACACCTTCACCGTGCCGCTCTCCGCGCCGCCCAGCCTGATCACCGCGCTCGGCTCCATCGCGCCCTTGCCCAACTCGACGGGGCTGGAGGAGACGCCCTTCTGGAAGGTCATCGTGAGCTTGTGGGCGCTGCCGCTCTTGACGCTCTTGATGTCGATCGGCGACACGGCGCTCTTGTCGCCGATCGGCGTCTTGCACTGGTAGTCGACGTCCCTCACGGTGGCCTGCGCGGCGGGGGCGGCCATCAGCACCGCTGAGCCGCCGGCCAGGGCGGTGGCGAGCGCGAGCGCGGCCGTTTTCTTGTACGACACCTCGAATACCCCTCATGCCGGTCGTCGTGGCGTGCCGCGGTGCGGAGTGACGCTGAATTACTGACGGCACATCAGATTGGGCGCTCAAGGTACGCCGGTGACCTTGCCGAGGGAAGACAAAGGACACGCCGGATCCAGGTGATCCGGCGCGCGAACGAACCGTGGGTAACAGCCGTGGCCCCGGGCGGCACGGCGGGCACTCGCGGGCCCGCGGTTCAGGCGGGGGCGCCCATCTCCGCCCAGACCTTCTTGCCCGAGGCCCCGGGCGTGCGGACCACGCCCCAGTCGAGGCAGAGCCGCTGGACGATGAACATGCCGTGCCCGCCGGGCCGCCCCGCCCGGTGCGGGGTGCGGGGCGCGGGCTGCCCCGCGCCGCGGTCGGAGACCTCGATGCGCAGCACTTTGCCGTCGGTGGAGAGCCAGAGCTCGTCGGGGCCCTCGGCGTGCAGGCAGGCGTTGGTGACCAACTCGGAGACGACGAGGAGCACGTCCTCGGCGGCGGCGCGCCGCTCGGCGCTCTCCGCGGGCAGCCAGCCCCAGGCATGCAGCGCCTCGCGCGTGTAGTCACGGGCCAGCGGGACGATGCCGCTCGCCCCGTTCAGACTCAAACTGCGGACCTGGCGAGCGCCGGGCTCCCCGGAGGCACGGTCCGCGGAAGCGTCCGCGACAGCGGCCTCGGACTCCGGGCCACGGTCGCCCGGCGAGTAAGGCCGGGTGGTGCTCATCAGCGCTTCACCTCACCGACAAGAGGACTGAGGACTCTGGCCACGCAGAGGACTCTGGACGAGTAGGGACATCGGCTGCTTGCCGTTCTGACAGATGACGGATTCAGGTCTCTCCTGCCCGGCCGGACCGTGAGAACACCCACTTATTCCGGACGGTCCATGTGACACCTATAACGCGTTGATCACATGGGGGCAACTGGTGCGTAACTTTCACGCGGGACCGCTGCGGACTCAGTCCGCCAGTGCCGCGTCGAGCGTTTCGTGGACCGTGAAGACGGCCTCCGCGCCGGTGATCTCGAAGACCCGCGCCACCACTGGCAGCATCCCGGCCAGGTGGATTCCACCCCCTGCGGCCTCGGCCTTGAGCCGGGCCCCGAGCAGCACGTTGAGTCCCGTGGAATCGCAGAACTCAAGACGCGAGCAGTCCACCACGAGCTTGGTGACACCGTCGTCGAGGCAGCTTTCCAGCGGCTCCCGCAGGACGTCGGCGGTGTGGTGGTCCAGCTCACCCGCCGGAGTCACGACGGCACTCGCCCCCGTCTTCTTCACTTCGACCAGAAGCCGGCCCATGTGCGCACTGCCGACCGTGCCGCGGTCCATCCGAAACTCTCTTCCGCCCCGTCGTACCTGGTTGATGACGTCCCCGAACATTACGCCCTCACCGCGCTTTGGGGTACCCGAACATCCTCCAGAATTCGGACATTTCACCTCAGAACGCACTTGCGACCGGAGAGTGGAAGCGGGTAGGGGTAGAAGAGACAGCAATCGACACGGACGGCTTTGGAGGCGCCGCACACCGCAGTGCACGTATTGGCATCGGCAGCCATATGCCGAGAACGATGGAGGACACCATGTCACCCCGGCTCGACGAATCGCATACTGACCAAGCGACGTCGACAACCCTGCCGCACCACTCCGCCACCGTGATCCCGGGCCCCGCCCATGAGTCCGCCCAGGCTCAGGACGCCCTCGGAGGTCTGCGCGACCTCCCCGAGATCCCGCCGTTCGACGAAGTGGCGCCGCTGGACGCGAGGGCCCTGTCCAAGACCCTCTTCGAGCGTCTGGAGACGCTTGAGGAAGGCACGCACGAACACGCTTACGTCCGCAACACCCTGGTCGAACTCAACCTCGCCCTGGTGAAGTTCGCGGCCTCCCGGTTCCGCTCCCGCAGCGAGCCGATGGAGGACATCATCCAGGTCGGCACGATCGGCCTCATCAAGGCCATCGACCGCTTCGAGCTCAGCCGTGGTGTGGAGTTCCCCACGTTCGCGATGCCGACGATCGTCGGTGAGGTCAAGCGCTTCTTCCGCGACACCAGCTGGTCGGTACGCGTCCCGCGCCGCCTGCAGGAGCTCCGGCTCGACCTGGCCAAGGCGGGCGACGAGCTCGCCCAGCAGCTCGACCGCGCCCCCACGGTGAGCGAACTCGCCACCCGCCTCGGCATCACCAACGACGAGGTCATCGAGGGCATGGCCGCGTCCAACGCCTACACGGCGAGCTCCCTGGACGCCCAGCCCGAGGAGGACGACTCCGAGGGCGCGCTCACGGACCGCATCGGCTACGAGGACCACGGCCTCGAAGGCATCGAGTACGTCGAGTCGCTGAAGCCGCTGATCGCCGAACTGCCGCCGCGCGAGCGGAAGATCCTCTCCCTCCGCTTCGTCGCCAACATGACGCAGTCCGAGATCGGCGAGGAGCTGGGCATATCGCAGATGCACGTCTCGCGCCTGCTCTCGCGCACGCTCGTCAAGCTTCGCAAGGGCCTGACGGTGGAGGAGTAGTCCGCACTCCCCCTCGCCCGGCTCCGCAGGGCCCGCCCGTGATCGACCACTGACCACGGGCGGGCCCTGCGGCTGTCGCCCACGCCCGTGACGCCCGCCGCCCACGTCCACCGGTCACCCCTTTGGCCGAATTGATCCGGTTTTCGAACACGCCCTACGCTTTTCGGTGAGGCAACGGCTGCCGCCGGATGGGGGCGTTGCGAGGGCTGGGGCGGGGGCGGTCATGGGCGTGGCGCCGGGGGAGGACGGGGACGGGCAGGGGCTGCTCGGGCGGGGGGAGTTCCTGCGGGGGCTGCGTGCCGAGTTGGAGCGGGCCCGCGGGGGGCGTGGCGGGCTGCTGCTGGTCACCGGTGAGGCGGGGATCGGCAAGACGGCTCTCGTCGGTCGCGCGGTGCACGAGGCGCGGCGTGCGGACATGGCCGTGCTGCTCGGGTCGTGCTGGGGGGCCGACGGCACTCCGGGGTACTGGCCCTGGACGCAGGTCATACGCGGTCTGCGCAGGTCCCTGCGGGCAGAGGCGTGGGAGGCCGCGTCGGAGGCCGCCGGTGTGGTGTGGCAGGTGCTGCTGGACGGCGGGGGCGGCGGGGCGGAGGAGCCGGGGCGGTTCGAGCTGTTCGACGCGGTCACGACCATGCTGGTCACCGCGGCGCAGCACCGCCCCGTCCTGGTGGTCCTGGAGGACGTGCACTGGGCCGACCCGGCGTCGGTCGCCCTCCTGGAGTTCGCGGCCCAGCACGTGTCGCTGGAACGGGTGCTGATCGTGGCCACGTGCCGGCTCGCCGAGGTCGAGCGGCCCGACCACTGCCTGCGCGACCGGTTCCGGTCCCTGACGGCCCGGTCGACGACCCTCACGCTCACCGGCCTCGGCGCCGACGACGTCGCCGAACTGATGCGCCGTACGGCGGGCGGCGCACCGGACGGCGAGCTCGTCGCCGACGTGCTGCACCGGACGGGCGGCAACCCCTTCTTCGTACAGGAGACAGCGCGCCTGTGGGCCGGCGGTCACGAGGTGAGCGGGATGTCACCGGGCCTGCACGCCTCGCTGCGGCGGCGGTTGCGTCTGCTGGACGGTGCCGTCGCCGGCTGTCTGGGGGCCGCGTCCGTGCTCGGGCGGCGGTTCCGCGTCGACACCCTGGCGAGCGTCATGGGCGCCCCGCTCGAAGAGGTGCGCCGGTGGCTGGACCGGGCCGCGGGCGCGCGGCTCGTGGTGGGCGAGACCTCCGGGGAGGGGTCCGCCCAGAGCGTGCTCTTCGCGCACGACCTCGTGCGCGAGACCCTGTACGGCGGTCTGGACTCCCGGCGCGTACGCCGACTGCACGCGGCCGCCGTGCGCGCGCTGCGCGGCACCGCGGACGCGCGGGACGTGACCCTTCCGGTGGAACTGGCCCGCCACGCCCACCTCGCCTTCGAGGAGCTGGACCGCGACGAGGCCGTGGACCTCCTGCTGGCCGCCGCGCGGCACGCGGAGAACCGCATGGCGCACGAGGAAGCGGCCGGGCACTACGAGCGCGCCCTCGACCGCCTCGGGGACGCGGCCCCCGCCCGCCGGGTGCTGCTCGGCCTGCACTTCGGGACGGCGCTCCAGATGCTCGGGGAGCATGAGCGCTCCTGGCGGGTGTACGCCGACACCGCCACCCTGGCGCGGGGTCTGGACGATCCCCTGCTGATGGGGTGGACGGCGCTGACCCTGTACGGATCCGACGGGCGCGGTGACACGGCCCTGCTGAAGCCGCGCGCCCTGCGGTGGGCCCACGAACAGCAACGCGCCGCTGCCGGGCAACCGGCGCCGGCGGGGGACGGCGGCGGACCGACCCTGTCGCAGTCCTCCCTGGCCCGGCACGTGGCAGCCGGTGTGATCGCCGGGGCCCGCGCGGCGGGCGACGACGACACGCTGCACATCGGCCTCTGGGCACGGCTGCAGTCGGAGTGGGGTCCTAGGACGGTGGGCGACCGGCGGGCCCTGGCGGACGAGCTCGTCGCGGTGTCCCGGCGCCGGGGCGACCGGTGGACGGAGCACGTGGCGATGTCCATGCGCTGGGTCGCCGCGCTGGAGGCGGGAGACCCGCGGTTCATGGAGGACTTCCACGCCATGGTGGCCCTGGGCGCCGCCGACGGCTCGGCCCGCCTGCGGCTGCACTCCGTGATCGACCACAGCATCGTCCACGCCCTGACCGGCAGGTTCGCCGAGGCGGCCGAACTCCTCGAAGCCTCGGAGTCGATGAGCACCCCGGGCGCCAACTACTACCACTACTTCGTCTCCCACCACCGCTGGAGCCTGCTCGTCCTGCGCGGCAGGTTCACCGAGGCGCGGCAGCTCCTCGGCACGCTGCGGGCCCAGCAGCATCCGTACGTCGACCTCGTCGAGGCCCTCGCCGAACTGGAAGCGGGCGAGTGCCGGGGCGTGCCCGTCCCCCGCCCCGGCGCGGGGGCGGGCGGTGACACGGTGCTCCACCGCAGCGTCACCCCGCTGTGGCTGCGCTACCAGGCGCAGGCGGCCGCCGCGTCGGGCGACCCGGCGTGGTGCGACAACGCCCACGCCGCGCTCGTCCCGCACACCGGCCAGTGGCTGGTCTCCCTCTTCGGGTGGGACATCAGCGGTCCGGCCACGCTCTGGCTGGGCATCCTCGACGCCGCGCGGCAGCGCTGGGACGCGGCCGTACGCCATCTCACCGAGGCGTGCCGGTCGGCCGAGCGCTTGCACGCCCTGCCCTGGTCGCTGCGGTCCCGCCTCGAACTGGCGGCCGCGATCGTGGCGCGGGGCGCTCACGACGAGCGGCACGTGGCGGGCCTGCTCGGCGAGGCGGAGTCACAGGCGCACGAGCTCGGCATGACGCATCTCCTCGCCCGCGTCGAGCACCTGGTCGGCGGGCGTGCGGCCGGCGCCGGTCATGCGGACGCCGGTCACCCCGCCCCGGACGACGCGCCCGCCGCGTACGAGTTCCGGCGCGTCGGCGAGGTGTGGCGGCTGACGTACGAGGGCCGCACCGTCCACATGCCCGACGCGAAGGGCCTGCGCGACCTGCACTGCCTGCTGGGCCTGCCCGGCCGGGACATCGCGGCGGTCCGGCTGCTGAACCCGGACGACGACACCGTCGCCACCGTGCACGGCATGGGGGCCGACGACGTGCTCGACGACGAGGCCCGCACCCGCTACCGACGTCATCTGGAGCGGCTGGACGAGGAGATCGACCGGGCGGTCGAGCAGGGCGACGAGCGCCGCGCGGCCGCCTACGACCAGGAGCGCGCGGACCTGCTGGAGGAGCTCCGCCGCTGCGCGGGCCTCGGAGGCCGCCCCCGCCGCCTGGGCGACTCGCGCGAGCGCGCCCGCAAGAACGTCACCGGCCGCATCCGTGACACCTTGCGCAAGCTGGACCAGCGGCACCCCGGCCTCGCGGCCCACCTGCGCCGCACCCTCTCCACCGGGACGATGTGCCGTTACACCCCCGACCGGGACCTCCGCTGGAAACTGTGACCGGCCGTCGCGGACACCGGTGCGGTGTCCGCGACGGCCTGCCGTGCGGAGGCAGGATCACAGCGGTTGCCAGTCGAGCCAGGTGCTGCCCGGCTGGTGCTGCCAGCGGTGGTGGACACCGCCGGGGTTGTTCGCGAAGATCTCCAGCCGGCCGTCCCGATTGCGCAGCCCCCGGATGAAATAGCCTCCGCCGCCGAAGTCCTGCCAGGTGCGCCACGCCCCCGACGCGTCCACCTGGTAGTTGTGCTGCAGGACGTCGTCATTCATGGCGAACACCTCGATCCGCTCGTCATGCGACTCCACCACCGCAAGCCGCGCACTCACCGGACCACCCAGCGGCTGCCAGTCGTGCCAGTCACCGGCCGGAACGTTCTGCCACCGGTGATGCACCCCCGAGTCATTGCTCGCGAAGACCTCCAACCGACCATCACGGTTCCTCGCCACCGCCAGATGCTCACCCCCCAGACCGAAGTCCACCCACTCCCGCCACGTCCCCACCAGATCCGTCTGACAGGTGTGACGGAAGATGTCATCGTTCATCGCGAACACCTCGATCCGCCCGTCCGACGCCGGAGCCGCCGCAAGCCGCGCACCCGCAGGACCACCCAACGGCCGCCAGTCATGCCACGTCCCACCCGGCGTGTCATGCCAACGGTGATGCACACCACCGCCGTTGGAAGCGAACACCTCAAGGCGACCGTCATGGTTCCTGGACACCGCCAGATGGTCCCCGCCCCCGCCGAACGCATACCAATCGGCCCACTCCCCCGACACCTTCGCCTGATACCGGTGCATGAACGTCCCACCGTTCATGGCGAACAACTCCAACCTGCCGTCCGGTGACGCCGCCAGCGCGACCGTCGCCGACGCCGGGCCGCCGAACGCCCGCCAACCCGACCACGCACCCCCCGGCTCATGCTGATACGTGTGATAGATCTGGTCGACCGCCGCATGGAACACCTCCACACGGCCGTCCACCGACATCCCCACCGCGAGCCGCTGCCGCCGGTCCGG
>NZ_QEXM01000022.1 GCF_004127445.1 Streptomyces alfalfae | reverse complement strand
GCCGGTCTCGGCACGCGTTTCCTGCCCGCCACCAAGGCGACTCCCAAGGAGATGCTTCCGGTCGTCGACAAGCCGGCGATCCAGTACGTGGTCGAGGAGGCCGTGTCCGCGGGCCTCGATGACGTCCTCATGGTGACGGGCCGCAACAAGCGCCCCCTGGAGGACCACTTCGACCGCAACTACGAACTGGAGTCCGCCCTGCTGAAGAAGGGCGACGAGGACAGGCTGTCCCGGGTCCAGGAGTCCAGCGACCTCGCGACCATGCACTATGTGCGCCAGGGCGACCCCAAGGGGCTCGGTCACGCGGTCCTGTGCGCCGCCCCGCACGTCGGTGACGAAGCGTTCGCCGTGCTCCTCGGCGACGACCTCATCGACCCGCGCGACCCCCTGCTGGCCCGCATGGTGGAGATCCAGGAGCGGCACGGCGGCAGCGTCATCGCCCTCATGGAGGTGGCCCCCGAGCAGATCCACCTCTACGGCTGCGCGGCCGTCGAGGCCACCGGGGAGGGCGACGTCGTCAAGGTCACCGACCTGGTCGAGAAGCCCGACGTCGCCGACGCCCCCAGCACCTACGCGATCATCGGCCGCTACGTCCTCGACCCCCACGTCTTCGGCGTCCTGCGCGAGACCGAGCCGGGCCGCGGCGGCGAGATCCAGCTCACCGACGCCCTCCAGCAGCTCGCCGCCGACGAGAAGGTGGGCGGCCCCGTGCACGGCGTGGTCTTCGAGGGCCGCCGCTATGACACCGGTGACCGGGGCGACTATCTGCGTGCCATTGTCAGACTCGCGTGCGAACGTGAAGATCTGGGGCCGGACTTCAAGGCCTGGCTTCGCAGTTACGTCACCGAGGAGATGTAGCACTTGAGCAGCAGCACGACGACACCGACCACCGGGCAGGACGGCCTCTGGTCGGTGGAGGAGCACCTGGACGACATTCTCGCGACCGTCCGCCCGCTCGAACCCATCGAGCTCCAACTCCTCGACGCCCAGGGCTGCGTCCTCGTCGAGGACGTGACCGTGCCCGTGCCGCTGCCGCCCTTCGACAACAGCTCCATGGACGGGTACGCGGTACGGGTCGCCGATGTCGAGGGCGCGAGCGAGGAGTTCCCCGCCGTGCTGCGCGTGGTCGGCGACGTCGCCGCGGGCTCGGGCGAGCGGGTCACCGTCGGCGCGGGCCAGGCCGCCCGCATCATGACCGGCGCCCCGCTGCCGCCCGGCGCCGAGGCCGTCGTGCCCGTCGAGTGGACCGACGGCGGCCTGGGCGAGGGCCCGGTCACCGGCATGCGCGCCCACAGCGCCGCCCCCGAGGGCGCTTCCGGCGAGGTCCAGGTGCACCGCCCCGCCGAGGCACGCGCGCACGTGCGGGCGCGCGGCAGCGACGTCCGGGCCGGCGACCGCGCCCTGAGCGCGGGGACCGTCCTCGGCCCGCCGCAGATCGCCCTGCTCGCCGCCATCGGGCGCGGCACGGTGAAGGTGCGCCCGCGCCCCCGCGTGGTCGTCATGTCCACCGGCAGCGAGCTGGTCCAGCCCGGCGAGGCGCTCGCCGAGGGCCAGATCCACGACTCCAACAGCTTCGCCCTCACCGCGGCCGCCCGCGACGCCGGAGCCATCGCCTACCGCGTGGGCGCGGTCGGCGACGACGCCGAGACGCTGCGCTCCACCATCGAGGACCAGCTCATCCGCGCCGACCTCGTCGTCACCACCGGCGGCGTCAGCGTGGGGGCGTACGACGTCGTCAAGGAGGCCCTGACCGGCGTCGGCGACCCGGACGAGGAGAGCGGCATCGGGGCGGGCGGCGGCATGGAGTTCCGCAAGCTCGCCATGCAGCCCGGCAAGCCGCAGGGCTTCGGGACCATCGGCCCCGATCACACCCCGCTGCTCGCGCTGCCGGGCAACCCCGTCTCGTCGTACGTCTCCTTCGAGGTCTTCGTGCGGCCCGCGATCCGCATGCTCATGGGGCTGCCCGAGGTCAAGCGAACCTCCGCGCGCGCGGAGCTGGTCTGCGACAAGGCGCTCGGCTCGCCCGCGGGCCGCAGGCAGTTCCTCCGGGGGAGCCATGACCCCGGGGCGGGCCGGGTGGAGCCCGTCGGCGGCCCGGGGTCGCATCTGATCGCCGCGCTCGCCCACGCGAACGCGCTGATCGTCATCCCCGAGGACACCACGTCGGTGGAGCCGGGAGCGGACGTCGAGGTGGTCCTGCTCGGCTGAGACGCCCCTCAGCGGGGTACCGTGTCGCGCACAACAGGCCCGCGCGCGCCGCATCGCGCGGGGCCCGGACCGGGAGCGCCACAGCACATGACCGCGATTTCCCGGGGGGACACCCCCGGACCCTCTGAGCAGCAGCGGCTGACGCACCTCGACGAGGCGGGCGCGGCCCGCATGGTCGACGTGTCGGCCAAGGACGTGACGGCGCGGACGGCTCGTGCGAGCGGACGCGTCCTGGTGTCGCCGCGGGTGATCGAGTTGCTGCGCGGTGAGGGCGTCCCCAAGGGCGACGCCCTCGCGACCGCGCGGATCGCCGGGATCATGGGTGCCAAGCGCACCCCTGATCTGATCCCGCTCTGCCATCCGCTGGCCGTGTCCGGCGTGAAGCTGGACCTCCACGTGGCGGACGACGCCGTCGAGATCCTGGCCACGGTGAAGACGACGGATCGCACCGGCGTCGAGATGGAGGCGCTCACCGCGGTGAGCGTCGCCGCCCTCACGGTGGTCGACATGGTGAAGGCCGTGGACAAGGGCGCCGTCATCACCGACGTACGCGTCGAGGAGAAGACCGGCGGCAAGTCGGGGACGTGGCACCGCGAAGGGGCGGGGGCGTGAGCGCGGGAGAGGGCCACGCACGCGTGGAGCACGATTCCGCGCCGGCTCCGGACGGCGCGCCGGACGCGGAGAACGCCTCCCGGCGGGACCGGGAGCTGATCGACTCGCTGGGCGAGGAGCCGGGCCGGATGGCGGGCGAGGAGCCGGGAGCCGTCCGGGAGCCGCAGCCGGGTCGGACCTCGCCGCAGGCTCCGCAGCCACCGCAAGGCCCGCTGGCCCCGCAGCCACCGCAGGCTCCGCAGCCACCGCAAGGTCCGCAGGCTCCGCAGCCACCGCAGGCTCCGCAGCCACCGCAAGGCCCGCAGGCCTCGCAGCCACCGCAAGGTCCGCAGGCCCCGCAGCCACCGCAAGGCCCGCAGGGTCCCCAGGACCCGCAGCCCCAGGACGCGCCGGTCGGCGGTGCGCTGCTCGCCGCGTACAGCGCGCTCGTCGTCACCGCGTCCAACCGTGCCGCCGCGGGTGTGTACGCCGACCGGGGCGGTCCGATCCTCGCCGAGGGGCTTGCCTCGCTGGGGTTCGCCGTGGACGGTCCCCAGGTCGTGCCCGACGGCGACCCCGTCGAGCGGGCCCTGCGCGCCGCCGCCGTGGCCGGATACGACGTCGTCCTCACCACCGGCGGCACCGGCATCTCGCCCACCGACCGCACCCCGGAGGCCACCCGCGCCGTCATCGACCACGAGGTGCCCGGCATCGCGGAGGCCATCCGCGCGTACGGCAGGGACAAGGTCCCCACGGCCGTGCTCTCCCGGGGGCTCGCCGGGGTGGCGGGCCGCACGCTCATCGTGAACCTGCCGGGCTCCACGGGAGGCGTACGCGACGGGCTCGCCGTCCTCGAACCGCTCCTGAGGCACGCCGTGGACCAGCTGCGCGGCGGCGACCACCCCGGCCCGGCAGGGGGTGCGAGCTGAACAGCCCTTCCTGGCCCGTCGAGCTGACGGACGGTGAGGTCACGCTGCGCCCGATAAAGATGCGGGACCAGCGTGTCTGGCGTGACGTCAACCGGCGCAACCGCGACTGGCTGCGCCCCTGGGAGGCCACGATCCCGCCGCCCACGGCCAGCGGCCCGATCGTGCACCGGCCCACCTACCGGCAGATGGTCCGCCATCTGCGGGCGGAGGCCAACGCGGGCAGGATGCTGCCCTTCGTCATCGAGTACCAGGGCCGCCTCGTCGGCCAGCTCACGGTCGCCGGGATCACCTGGGGCTCCATGTGCTCGGGCCACATCGGCTACTGGGTGGACGAGTCCGTCGCGGGGCGCGGTGTCATGCCGACCGCCGTCGCGCTCGCCGTCGACCACTGCTTCCGCTCGGTGGGTCTGCACCGTATCGAGGTCTGTATTCGCCCCGAGAACGCGCCGAGCCGGCGGGTCGTGGAGAAACTCGGATTCCGCGAAGAGGGCATGCGCCCGCGCTATCTGCACATCGACGGCGCCTGGCGCGATCACCTGGTCTTCGCGCTCACCGTCGAAGAGGTCCCGGAAGGCCTGCTGCGCCGCTGGCACCGCGCGCGACCTCGGAACACCGCTTAGCCGACGCCGGCCGGCCGCGCCCGCCACACAAAATGAAATACATGTTCGAAATTGATCGGCGACCGTGTGTAAGCGACCGCGCGGGAGTGGTCCGAAATTGTCTTGTCCAAGGCGGTCCGAGACATTAATTCGCCGATCGGATGTGATCTGTTGATCACATCAGTCGCAAAAAAAGGTCGAGATATCAGCCAGATCGTGCGACACACCGGCCCAATTGGCAGATGGCCCCAGCGAAACCCCTCTACCGTGTGAGCGTGAGCAGCAGCGGCCTCATCTACGCAGTCATCGTCGGGGCCTGGGCCGCCTACTTGGTGCCGATGTGGCTCCGTAGGCAGGACGAGCTGAACGAAGCCCGTCCGACGGAACGCTTCAGCACCGCCATCCGGCTGCTGTCCGGACGGGCGGGGATGGAGCGCCGATACGCCAAGGACCTGCAAGCCCGCTCGCCCGAAGAGGGAGAGAGCCGTGGCGAACCGGACGTGATCACCGGCTCGGTGGACGTCCGGTCCTTTGCCGCGCCCCCGAGAGGGGAGCCCGACAGCGGTCGGCCCGAGATCCCCGCGGCCCGCTCGGCCCCCGAGCCGGAGCCCGCTCCCGAGGCGGCGCGGTCCGAGGTCCCTGCCCCGCACCCCGAACCGGAGCGCGAGCGTCCCCGCCGCCCCAAGGCCTCGCCCGCGCGGCGCGCCGCAGCGGCCGAGGCCGCCGCGCGCGCCCGGCGCTCGAAGGTCCTCGCCCGGCGCCGGCGTACGACGGTGCTGCTCTTCCTCGCCTTCACGGCCGGCGCGGTCGTCGCGGCCGTCGGCGGCCTGGCCTTCCTGTGGGCCCCCGCAGTGCCCGCCCTGCTCCTGAGCGCCTACATCGTCTACCTGCGCGGCCAGGAGCGGAAGCGCTTCACCTACGTCATGGACCGCCGCCGGGCCGAGGCCGCGGCGCAGCGGCTGCGCGAGCGGCAGCCGCACCGCGGGTCCGCGGGCGCGGGGCACGTCGTGGACGAGGCGGAGGAGGGCGCGGGCCCCGGCACCGGGACCGGCCTGTCCGCCCTCGCCGCCGACCGCCGCGCCCTGGTCGAGCAGACCGACCACGCCGAGTGGGTCGACCAGCAGCGCGAGCGGCAGCGCGGCCCCGGCCGCGGCGAGAGCTGGGACCCGGTCCCGGTGCCGCTGCCCACGTACGTCACCGCGCCGGTCGCCCCGCGCGCCACCGGCGGCGTCGACCTGGGCGCGCCCGACACGTGGAGCTCGGCGCGGTCCGGTCCGGCCGAGCGGGCCGCAGAGGAGCCGCGGCGGCGGGCCGCCGACGCCGGGGAGTCCGGCGCCGGGGACGCCGCAGGCGCCGAGGGGCCCGAGGCCACCGGAGGGCGCAGCGACAAGCGCAGGGCCGCGTCCGCGCGGCGGGCCCGCGAGCGTGGCCGCACGCCGCTCTTCGACCAGTACGAGGACGGCGACAGGCCCCGTGCCGCCAACGAGTGAGGCGTCGTCCGGTCCCCCCGGGCTGACCAGCCAGGAGCGGATTTTTGAACACCCCGTTCGGGGTGCTAGAGTTTCACTCGTTGCAAGGGCCTGTGGCGCAGTCTGGTAGCGCACCTCGTTCGCATCGAGGGGGTCTGGGGTTCAAATCCCCACAGGTCCACTGCAGGGCCGTTCGCGGGTTAGCCCGGGAACGGTTCGCGAGATCCCGATCAGACGGTCACCGTCGGGTCGGGATTTCGCCGTTTCAGGCGTGGTTAGTACGCAAGTCTGCCCACCTGCCCGTTGGGGCGACGCCCTCCGGGCGGCGGGTCGGGATCGGCGGTGGAGATGCGGGCATGCCGCGGGGACCGCGGGCGTGGGGCCGTGTGCCTGCGGTCTCGTGGTTCGTCGATCTTCAGATGTGGTCCGGGTGGCCGGTCACGGGCTGCGACCCATGACGCCGCCAGTGGGCTCGGACGCGCCCGGAACCGCCGGGTAGGGGATGAGGACTTCGTCGGCCTCCAAGTCGAGGACCGTGCGGGCGCTCTCCTTGCTGGCCCTGCGGAAGCGCTCCAACTCGATGATGTTCTCGACCATCACCGTGATCGCCGCCAGGAGGCTCTGGGCGACCCTCCCGCGAGGTTGCCGCTTTTCACGGGCGTGCAGGGCCGCGTCGACCGACTTGAGGCGTCCGTTCCCTCCTTCGATGTGGGACCGCAGCGTCTGGTAGGCCAGGGCCCAGGACGTGCTCTGCCAGGGCAGGTCCTGCCGCATGCGGGGCATCACCTGTGCCTGCACGGTGACGGAGGACTGGTCGCAGCACTTGGGCCGTTCACCGAAGGGCACTTTCGGCACCGTGACCGTCGGCCGACCCGCGGGATGGGCCCTGCGACTGCGTGGATCCTCCAAGTCGATGACGGCCGGCACCTGTGTGTTCTTGCGCGAGTTGTGCTGTTCCCGCTCCGTGGCCCAGGCGCAGTTGAGCTTCGCCGCAGGGCAGGAGTAGCGCTCGTTGCCCCGCTCGTCCGCCGTGGCCTTGCGGACGAGCGCGTAGGACTCGACCTCTCGGAGCTGCTCCCGCAGCGGGATGCGCTCCCGCTCGTTCTTGGCGTCCCGGATGCGTTGGTAGAGGTCGAGCAGGGGACGGGGCGTCCGGGGACAGAAGAGGCGCCCCGCTTTGGCAATGGCGCCCTGGTGGTGACCTTCGAAGCCGACCTGGTCCTTGGTGAGGTCGAGCACGGGCATGAAGCCGAGGGCGCGCAGGGGCTGGTGGAAGTCCTGGGGGTAGAGCTTGGTGTAGGCACGGTCGGCTGCGGCGAAGCCGCGCACATGGGTCAAGCGGGAGAGGATCATGCTGACGTAGTGGGCGTGACGTCCCATGTCCTTCTGCGGCGTGTGCAGGACCATGCCGAGGGTCAGCTGCGGGTAGCGCCCGGCCCGTGCGGGGTCCGCGTGGGCGGCGATGGCCAGTGTGGCGCTGTAACCGAACTCCTTGTCCCCGCCGCCCTTGTAGTGCCAGTTGGCGCTCGCCTCGAGGGAGGAACGCCTGCGCGTGTGGGGACGGGCCCAACTCGGCACCGCCGTCGTGTCGATGGCGATGTCGCCGTGCCAGTGGCGCATCAGCCCCTTGGCGAAGGCGATGCGGACCGGTGTGGTGACCAGCCTGTTGGCGAGCTCTTCGAGACGGCGCAGTGCGGGCTCGCCCGCAGGGCCGTTCCAGGCGGCGGCGACCCTGTGGCCCTCGGCCCGGGACAGACGGCTGCGCCGCTCGTGCGGGACCGGGTCGAGGATCCTCACCAGGCGGCTCCACGCCCGGTGGAAACGGTTGTACAAGGCGTTGACCGCGTTCTGATCTTCGATGTCGCAGGTGGGCGCGCCCAGTTCGGTGCGCAGGCGGTCGCTGATGCCGAAGGTGATCGTTTCGAAGGCGTCGTCGAGGTTGGTGCTCGCCTTCTCGTAACAGGCGCAGACGAGCCCCAGCAGCACCAGGCCCACGGGGTACCCCCGAGGCCCGGGAAGGGCTGCGAAGCGCTCCTCCACCTCCTCCACGATGCCGCTGCGCCGCAGGACGAGGTGCAGCTTCCTCACACGCCCGTCGTCCAGCTTGGAAGGTTCCGGTGAATGCGGGTACGGGCGTCTCGGACGTCCATTGCCCGCTTGGATCGGGGGTCGTCCGCCGGGGTCCTCATGCCCAGCCCCGGAGCATGCGCCTGGTGGCCTCCTCAGTGAGCTTCGGCACCCAGCTCCGGTACGGGGCGAGCCCTGCGGTGGAGTTCATGCCGGCCGCCGCGGCGACCACGTCCTCCGGAACGCGTTGCCGCAGCAGCTCGACGATCCACGAGCTGCGGAGCCGGGCCAGTTTCAGCTCGGGCAGACCGGTGGATCCGTCCTGGGTGCGCTTTACCCAGTTCGTGATCCCGTTCTTGGGCTCCGGCGTCTGGCGCTGTGGCAGGAAGAGGTAACCGTCGCCCGCGGAACGGGCACGGTCCGCGAGGACCTGCTCCCACATGGCGCGGCAGACGACGAGGCGGTCACTGCCGGGGACGGCGACCACGACGGTCTCGGAAGGCAGCACGGTGACGTGGGTCCCGCGGGTGGCGAGGACCTCCCGGCGCGAGAGACCGCAGCCCGCGCCCAACGCGAGGAGGGCGAGGGCGCTGCCGCCGTGCGTGCTGAGTGGTGGCAAGCCCCGCGCCCACATCATGAAGCGAGCCAGCTCGGGGGGCGTGTACGGAGCGGGGCGTTGCCGGGAGGCACGCAGCTTCGGGGTGGGCTGTTGACCGGTCTCGAGCCACAGGAGCGCTTCCCGGACCCGCAGGAGGATGCAGCGGTACGTCTGCAGGGTGCTGCCCCTGAGCCCGGGACGCGTGACCAGGTACCGGGTGATCGTTTCGGGGGCGAGCCAGGTGAGCGGATCGCGGGCGAGACCGGCGCGCTCGGCGAACGTCGCGAGGCCGGACAGCACCAGCATCAGCTTCGGCACCGCGTACGGGACCGAGTCGCACGTCGCAGCGGCCACCATGCGGACGCCGTCGGCGACCAGGGGCCATTCCGCCGGCTCCTCCAGCGGCCGGTAGCCGAGGATCGCGCCGCTCACATCCCTCTCCAAAGGAACACACCACGAGATGTGGCTACACAAGTAGCCACCCTTGTCGTGAGTGTGCACTTCGACCGTCAGGAGCGCATCCTCATGACCGGAGGACGGGGCCGCAGCGTGGCGCCGCGGGAACTGGCCGCGGACCCGGAGAACTGGCCCGACGCGGTGATCCCCGACCACCCCCAGGCTAGGGTGGTCCAAGCCATTGCGAGGTCGCTGGCCAGGCACGTCGACCAAGAGGGTCTCGGTCTCCGCCGCGTCGCTGCACTCAGTGGGGTGAATCGACAGGCCATCGCGAACTTGCTGGCCGGCAACAGCTGGCCCGACGTGGCCACTTTGAGCCGGTTGGAGGACGGGCTCGGAATCGGTCTGTACCCGGGTTCGTCGGGACCGGGGTCTCGGCATTGCTGAACCTCCCACTCACCCGCGCTGCTGTACGCGGGCAGGGTGAATTCGGCCCAGCACGCCCTCCGAGTGGCCCAGTGGTGGGTTACCCTCCGAGGGCATGCTGGAGCCCATTGCAGGTCTCACGTGCACCGGTGCCGCTGAGCTTCCACCTCGGCGGCACCACTCATTTGTCCGACTGCCACGTCAGTCGCCTGCGTGACGTCGCTTCTTCGAGTGCTCCTTAAGCAGCCTCCTCCGTCTCGTCAGAGGGGCCAGTGAAGAGGCCCGGGCCGACCTTGCGGAGGTGACCTCCGTCGGCGAGCCGCTTCAGTGCTGCGCGGATACCCTCGACCTGAGTCCGCTTGGGGTTGGTGCGCCCCAAGGCGATTGCCACCTCCTTGGGGCGAAGTGGACGATCCGCGCTTGATACGAGCGTCACGATGCGCAGGCTTACCGGGCCGAGTTCACGCCTGTCGTGCAGGCGTTGGCGCCTTTGAGGGGGAACCCGATCGGACTTCGGCGTGGCAGGCTTCCGAGAGGGGGAGCTTGCGCAGCCCTCGCCGTCTTCCGCTGGCCCCTCATCCGCCTCTGTAGCGGGCAACTGCTCTGTGACTGGATGCTTCTGCAACCGGGACGTGTCAGTCGGGTCTGCGAGCAGCGTCTGAACCGTCCGTCGGGTGATGGCTAGGTGCGCCAGGCGTTCTTCCAGGCACGCCACCTCACTCCGCAGATGATCGAGTGCCTCTCGGACCGTACCTTCTTCTGCGTCCAGACGCTGGAAGAGTGACTCGCCCCCCACTGCTACTCCCGTCCCCGACTGGCTTGCATACCCCCTATTGCCGGGGCTGCGCTGCATAAGTGCGACGAACAAGACTGTAGGGGGCAGGTGTACTGCTAGGCCCAAAAGCAGCCCTATTTCACCCGACCGGGAAGGACGCTCCTGCATGTTGCCTGCATGTAGGGGTCTCGCGAGCTGTGCCACCAACCCTCACCCGCGCGCTGTGGCTAGTACAAGGTGATCGGGCCGTCCGGTAGCCAGCCCTCGAGATAGCCAGCCACCAACGTTGCAGTGGTGTCACCATGCGGTTCCTGTAGGACATCATCCAGTCTCATGCGCGGCACCCACTGCATAGACGCGGCTGCCCGAAAACCACTGTCAAAGGCAGTGTGCTGAACCCGGTTGGTGCGAGCGATCAGCACCTGCTCCCCCGTCCGTACCCTGGGTGAGCCGTCCGTAGACGGCGGCGTGAATCGATGCCCTACGACTGAACCCCATCGCAACAGGTGGCCCGCAAAGCAGTTTCTGGCTAGCCGGGTAGCCGCTTCCATCTGGCTCTCCTGTGGGTGCACCGTGCACCGAGGCAGCGTCCATGGCGAGGCTGCTCTTGGTGACCGGAGGAGCGCTACACGTTCCGCGTTGTCGATCACAACCAGCGTCAACAGGAGGCGAGGCGTGGGATTGGGCAAGTTCATGGGTGAACCATCAAGTGTGGCTAGGCAAGTAGCCACACCGCTTGGTCCATATGGTGGGATATGGGGTGAGATGGCCTGAGCTTTGCTCGGGTCCGTGCTGTGGACTCTTCGCTGAGGGGCTTCTCGCTCGGTCCTTACACGCATGAGAGCTATGTGGCCCACTCGACAGCGGGCTGCCCTGGCGTCCCGCAGTCGTACGCTGATCTTGGCATCGAATCGGCCGATGTCCCTGGGTGTAAGTGCGACGCCATCGTCACATCCGGTACTGCCTTAAGGTATGGGTGCGCAGCGCACACAGACGTATCCGTCTGCGGGACCGACGGTAGTCGGAATGGAGTAGAAGGTATACATGGCCGACGAGCAGCTGGACCTGGGCATCCCCGTGCCGGAGAAGCCGATGAAAAACGGGCGGCCCGAGCAGCAGTCCGGCCAGACCGACGTACCTCGAAAGCTCGGCGACGACGAGACGATCGACTACATCAGCAACAAGGATGTCGTCAAGCTGACCGACGCCGAGATCGTCCGCCAGCGCATCGCCAAGGTCCTGGTGCACCAGTACGGCATCAACCCGGAGGACATGGTCCGCGACTACCCGCTTCAGGTCCTCAACACAGAGACCGGCCGGATGAGCCGCAAGCGGGCGAGCATCGCGATCTTCGAGCACGACAAGCCGAAGACGCCGGAGAACCTGAAGCGCATCGTCGTCACCAAGGCCCGTCCCAAGAACGGCCGTACGGTCACCAAGATCCGCACTTACGTCCAGGCGGACGCCCAGTTGCAGGAGCTCCGCGATCTGATGACCGCCGCCGGGCCGTCCTGCACCTTGGGCATGTGGACCGACGACAAGGACCTGTACTTCGTCGAGCGCGAGAGCACCCGTTTCGAGCCGCGCTTCCATCCGCTGCCGAACTGGCCGCGGGGCGACGACGAGGAGTTCGACGCCACCCGCGACGCCTCGTCCCTGGCGGAGCTGCGGCACGCGGACGAGTACATGCTCCGCTTCGCTTTCCGGCGCTGCCACAATTTCATCCACGGCAACGAGGGCCTGCCCAAGGACGCCGCCTTCTGGCAGTTCCTCTACGTTCTCTTCGCCAAGATCCATGACGAACGGCTGGTGCGTGAGAAGGGGCGGGCACCGCGCTTCCGCGTCGGCATCGAGGACCTGGACAAGGAGGGCCGCACGGGGAGCCCGGCCGTCGCTGCCCGGATAAGGGAGCTCTTCGAGGAGGTCAAGACCGACTACGCGGACCAGGGGTTGTTCGACGACCGTGACCGGCTGACCCTGTCCGACCCGGCGCTCACCTTCATCACCAGCGAGCTGGCCCCCTTCAGCCTCTACGCCACACCCATCGACGCCAAGGGCGTGGCATACCAGGAACTCGTGGGTGACAACCTGCGTGGTGACCGTGGCCAGTACTTCACCCCCACCGGGGCGGTGAGGCTGATGGTGGATATCCTCGCCCCCAAGGAGCACGAAACCGTTTTCGATCCCTGCTGTGGAACGGGCGGCTTCCTCCGGGAAACCCTCAACTACCTCCAGGAGCAGTGGAAGCCGAAGAACGGCACCTTCACCAGCCAGGAGTACGCCGAGATCCTGCCCCCCCTGCGCAAGAAGCTCGCAGCCTACGCGCGTGGGCACATCTTCGGCGCCGACTTCGACCCCTTCCTGCGCCGCGCCGCCGCCATGGGCGTCATGATGCTCACCGACATCGCGGGCAACGTCTACCAGATGGACTCGATCGCCTTCCCCGACGGTCACCTGCCGGGCAACGACGAGGCGAAGAGGGTGCCGCAGATACAGCTCGGCGCCGTGGACGTCCTGATGACGAACCCCCCGTTCGGCTCCGACATCCCCTTCTCTGAGGCTGCGGTGCTGGGCAGGTATCGGGATCGGGTGCGTCAGCGCGGCGGCGACTGGGGTGTCGCCTGGAACTACACCCGCGAGAACGGCGAGCTGAAGAAGTCGGGTGAGGCCACGGCCGTTTCCCCCGAGCAGCTCTTCGTGCAGCGCGCCATCGAGTGGGTCAAGCCGGGAGGACGCATCGGCATCGTCCTGCCCAACGGCATCCTGTCCAACCCCGGGCCCTCGGACGAGGCGGTACGCCGGTTCATCCTGCAGGAGTGCTGGGTCATGGCCAGCGTCGAACTACCGGTGGAGACGTTCATTTACGAGGCCGGGGTCAACATCCTCACCACCCTGCTTTTCCTCGTCCGCAAGACGGACGAGGAAAAGCAGGCCGAGCGCTTCCACGGCTCGGAGGACTACCCCGTGTTCATGGCGGTCGCCGAGAAGGTTGGTATTGACCGCCGAGGGAAGCCCGTCGTCGTCCGTTCCCCGGAGGGCCATGTCGTCACCGAGGAGTACGAGGACGAGGAAGTCCTCCGGATCGCCGGCGTAGAGGTGCGGCGCACGTTCAAGCGGGAGCGCCCCATCCCCGACAACGACCTTCCTAAGATTGCGGAGAAGTACCACGAGTTCGTAGCGCGGTATGCCCACGAGCTTCCCTGGAAGGCTCGTACGTGATCACCCGGATCGAGGCCTACAACTACCGCTGCTTCGAGGACCTGGCCGTCGACCTGTCCCGCTTCCACGTACTCGCCGGCGCGAACGGGTCGGGCAAGAGCACCCTGCTGGACATCCCCGTCCTGCTCGGCGAGCTGCTGACCTCCCGCCGGATCGAGGATGCCTTCCTGGACCCCTCCCCGGCTACCGGGCGGCCTCCTCGGGCTCTGTCCCTCATGGAACTCGCCCACCGGGGCCGGGACGGAGGTTTCGGCTTCGCCATGGAAGCTCGGCTTCCCGGCCCGGTCGCCGACGTGATCGCCGAGTCCAGCCGCGATCCGCGGTTCCCCGCGCCCACGCATCTGAGGTACGAGCTCCACCTCGAACCTGTGGACGGCGGGCGGGGGCTGGAGATCGCCGGCGAGTATCTGGTGCTCTTCCATGTGGAGACCCCGGTCCGGCCGATCCCCGAGGTGAAAGCCCTCGGCGATCCGGATGAGGCCACGGTCACCGGGCGGGGCCGCAACCAGCGCATCAACCCTCAGTGGCACGAGTCCTGGCGCCCGGTGATCGCTCGTACCCGCGGTCCCGTCGTCCGCTTCACCCCTGAGGCGGGACGGCAGGGCCAACAGCTCAATTTCCGGAGCCAGCAAAGCAACCTGGCTCTGGCCACCGTCCCCTTCGACGACACGCAGTTCCCCGCCGCGCTGTGGTTCCAGGACCTCCTCCGCAACGGCGCCATCCTCTACGCACCCGAGTGGTCCGCGCTCCGTCAGGCTGCCCCGCCCGCTGGCCGCGAACCGAGACTCGACACTCAGGGCCTCAACGCCCCCTGGCTCGCTAGCCAGCTCCAGCGCGACGACCCCGCGCGGTACGGCGCCTGGGTCGACCTGGTCCAACTCGCTCTGCCGCAGGTCGAAGCAGTCGAGGTCGTCGAACGCGAGGAGGACCGCCACGCCTACTTCCGCGTGACCTACGGCGGTGGCTACCAGGTCACCTCCTCGGGCCTGTCCGACGGCACCCTGCGGGTACTCGCCTTCACGCTTCTGCCGTACCTGACCCGCACCCCCGCTCTGCTGGTCACCGAGGAGCCGGAGAACGGCATCTACCCCCAGGCCATCGAGATCGTCATGCAGGCGCTGCGGACCGTACGTGGCAGCCAGGTCCTCGTCGCCTCCCAGTCGCCGCTGGTCCTGGCCCAGGCCGACCTCGCCGACGTCCTCGCCACCCGCATGGACCCCGAGACGGGCGCGGTCACCGTCGTACGCGGCGACCACCACCCGCGTATGGCCGACTGGCGCGCCGGTCTGGACGACCTCGATCTCGGCACGCTCTTCGCCACAGGAGTCTTCGAGTGAGCCGCGCGACTGCGAAGGGGCGGCGTTCCGGTTCCGGTTCCGCGACGCCCTTGGCCTCCTCCGTACCCCAGCAGTCGGCTCCGGTGGAGGAGGGGGCGAAGCGGGAGCTGGTCTTCCTGGTCGCCGACAAGGGCATGGAGGCCATGATCGGTACCTTCCTGGGGCGGCAGGACTTCCATTACAAACTGGGCTGCGCCCGCTTCGACTTCAACCACAAGACTGACATCGTCAGGGCGGGTGGACACGATCCCGGGCTGGTGAAGAGGGAAGCGGGCAAGATCCTCAACCGGCGCAGACGTGAGTACCGCCGTGCGGTCGTGGTCGTGGACAATGCCTACGAGGGCTCCCCCGGCCCGGACGAGATCCATGACCGGATCGCCGCGCAATTGGACGGCGTCTGGGAGCAGTTCGAGGTCATCGTTATTGATCCCGAGCTGGAGAACTGGTTCTGGGTCGACGACCCGGGCCTGGTCAAGCGGGTTCTCCTGTGGACACCGAAGGGCGGCGACCGCACGCCGAGGCAGGTGCTGGAGGAGGCCGGCCTGTGGCAGCACGGGGCCGCCAAGCCCGGTGACCCGAAGCGGGCGGTGGAGTACCTCTACGAGGAGGGCTACACCGGCGACCAGAACAACGGCATCTTCAAGCGGCTGGCCCTCGCCCTGCCCTCCGTGCGAAGGTGCACGGACGAGTCGTTCCAGCGGCTGATGGCCACGTTGGCCGAATGGTTCCCCGCCCAGGGGGCGACGGCGGCGGGGGAGTATGGGACTGATCACACCAAGCAGACGGAGTCCAAGCAGTGAAGACCGCGTCCACAGAAAACCCGGTCCGACTCAGCTGGCTCCGGGAGCAGGGGCTTCGTCTGGACGCGGCGCCCTATCTGTCGGGAGCGTTCGCGGCGAAGCAGTTGCTGAAGCGGCTTTCGGTTCGCAAGGACCCGCTGTCGGACCTCACGGCCGGGCACAATGGAGGCATTTTCAACGGCCCCAAGTTCAGCCGCGTTTACGTCAATGACCCTGAGCAGGGCGTTCCTTTTCTTGGCAGCACCGACATGATGGAAGCCGATCTCACGCATCTGCCGCTGCTCGGCCATGAGGTCGCCAACAAATTCCAGTACTTGGAGATCCAGCCCGGGATGACGCTGATCTCTTGCTCGGGGACCATCGGGCGAATGGCGTATGTGCGGCCTGACATGCGGGGCATCTGGTCCTCGCAGCATGTGATGAAGGTCCAAGCCAATCCAGCACGGGTGAAGTCGGGGTACCTCAACACCTTCCTGCGGAGCCGTTTTGGCGTCCCTATTATCACGAGCCATGCCTACGGCGCGATCATCCAGCATATCGAGCCGCACCACATCGCGGATCTTCCGGTGCCGCGTTTTGGAGAGGACGTTGAGAACCGCATCCACGACCTCGTGGAGGAGGCGGCGTCGCTCCGGGCGGAGTTCCAGAGCGGCCTGGAGGAGGCGACCAGGGATCTGTTCACCACGGCGCGCCTGGAGAAGCTGCTCGACCTGCGGTGGCATGAGCAGCCCCGGGACCTGGGCTTCACTCAGCGGGGACTCACGCCGACGACGCTGCGAGCGCTTAACTATCAGCCGAGGGCTCGCAGGATCATCAACGAACTTCGCGAAGTGGATCACGTCTTGCTTGGAGATATCTGCAAAGGCGGGCAGCTGAGCCGAGGCTTGCGCTTTACGCGTGTCGAGGGCGCCGAAGGTACGCAGTACAGTTATAAATTGGTGGGTCAGCGACAGGCGTTCTGGTTGCGTCCGGAAGGGCGCTGGGTCAGCAAGGCCAACACTTCACCAGAAGTTTTGGCACCAGACGAGACAATTCTCATTGCCTCGCAAGGAACTCTTGGAGAGAACGAGGTGTTCGGCCGACCGATCTTTGCTACTGGTTCCTGGCTGACGTACGCCTTCTCGGAGCATTTCCTCCGTGTGCGCCCTGGTGATTCGCCATTCACCGGCGCTTACCTTTTCGCTTTCCTTCGCTCTGAGTCAATGTTCCGGGTTCTGCGTTCAATGTCCACAGGGGGTAAACAGCAGGACATTCACACCGGGTTGTGCGCCGAGGTCCCCGTGCCTCTGCTCACCGCCGCTGACCGAGACCGAATCACCGAAACGATCCGGACCGCCTACCGCAAGCGGGACGAGGCCGACGCGAAGGAAGATCAGGCCCTGGACCTGCTGGACAAGGCAGTCGCGGAGCATACGGGCGTGGCCCCTGCGGAACTGCCCACCCCGGCCTGAGAAGGGGCCTGGCAGTCGTCGCGGAGACGGTTACCGAGGTGTGTGGCAGCGGGGCAGTGGCAGGGCGGCCACGTCAGCGAGTCGGGCAGCTGGGCAGGGGGCCGCCGTCGTAGTGTGCTCCTCGGCCTTGCCGATCTGCCGCCCGTCACCGGTAAGGCGGTACGTGCTGATCGTCATGCGGGACTTGCCCGGCTCGGACGAGGTTCCGGCGTTCATCGCAGGCCCTCCTTCTGCTGGTGGCAGGGGCAGCCGCAGCGGGTCATCAGCTGCAGGCCCATGCTGTGCCGCCGCAGCGCATCCTTCGTCTGTCGGCACCGGCGTCCAGGCCCTCGTACGCGGACTGCTGCCCGAGGGCGCATTCCGCCGAGCGGGTGGTGTCCGTGGCGGACGTGGTTCGTTCGGTGCCGAACGGGGCGGCCCTGAGTTCTTGCCGCATCACGCCGCCCTCTCCACGCCGACCACGTGCTGTTCGAGGTCGATGCCGAAGTCAGCCGCGAGCAGGAGGGCTGTCCGGCGCCGACGCTGCCCTACCCGGTCCCGCTCGCACGCGATCACGTAGGGGCGGCGCCGCATCTGAGGACCGCCATGGCGGTGATGCGAGGCTACGTCGACGCGGATGGCGGGGTGGGCGTGGGGCCCACGGATGCGATGAACGTGGCCCTGGCTGCGGCCTTCCGGACGGCCGACATCTTCACGCCGGACGGCCACTTCCGCATGATGCGGCCGCTCGCCGGTCAGCCCGCCTTCCGGCTGCTTCCCGACGATCTCTGACGGTGGGCGACTCTCGAAAGCTGTGGCTTGAGCACGGCGGCTAGCTGCCCAGTTGTCAACAGCCGGTCACGCTGGGGACCCGACCACACTAGAGTGATGCGAGCACACGGCGGTGCCGTGCGGTTCACATCCGTCAACTGCCCCCGTGCGCAAGGCGCGGGGGAACGTGCGAGGGTGACGGGACCGTACAGGGGGGGGGAACAGCCGGCGATGGCGCGCATCATCCGGGTTGGAGAACCGGTCAACGACGCCGAGAAGGTCGTTCTGCGGCATCTGCGGGACAACGCGCCCGCCGAATGGACCGTGATCCACAACTTCGAGATCACCCGGCACCGGCAGACCTTCGAGGTCGACCTCGCGATCCTCACCGACCGTGCCTGCTACATCGCTGACACCAAGGGGACCCACGGCCGGATCGAGGTGCACGGCCCGAGGTGGTTCCCGGCCGGGCGGCAGCCGTTTCCGAGTCCGGTGCGCAAGGTCCGGGAGCACGCCAAGACGGTCGCGAGTCTGCTGCGGCAGTCGAGCGTCTCGCACCAACTGGGGTCGGTGTGGTGCGAGGAGTTGGTGATCCTCCCGTACGAGGACTCGCGGCTGATCGACCCGGACGGCAAGGACGAGAAGAACACCGTCCTGCTGAAGGATCTCGTGCCGTTCCTGCGGCGGCACCGGCCGTCCAACAGTGCGCCGGTGATGGACATCACCGGGCTGCACGAAGAGATCGCCCGCGCCCTGGGCGCGGTGTCCCGGCCGTCGTCGGGGCCGCGCCGGTTCGGTGTCTACGAATCTTTCGAGACCCTGGCCGAAGCCGATTCCGAGGCGACGGACGACGCGGACCGGGTGTCGGTGTACCGGGCGGTGCGGCCGGACCAGCCGAACTCGGGGACCTACCTCGTGCAGGTGCACACCGTCGATCCGCTGGTGCCCGAGGAGGAGCACACCCGGGCGCGCGAGAAGATCGGCAACCCGCTCCAGGCGCTCAACAAACTGCCGCCGAGCCGCAACATCGTGCCGTGCGTCGATGTAGTCCCCCTGGACGACGAGACCGGCTACGCGGTGGTGCTGAAGGATGTACAGGCCGAGGCGCTGCGGGTGCGCATGTCCGCAGGCGGCGGCCAGCCCGTGCTGGGAGCGGACGCCAAGCGCCGGGTGGTGTCCGGGGTGCTGTCGGGGCTGGCGGTGGCGCACGGATACCGGGTGGTGCACCGGCACATCACTCCGGACACGGTGCTGGTGGCCCGCAACGGCACGGCGATGATCACCGGCTTCGACTACGCGCACACTGGTCAGCCCCGCGCAGGCACGGTGGCGATGGACGCGTACGAGCGCCATGACGCCGCCTATCTGGCCCCGGAATGCGCGGCCGGGCCTCATTCATTCTCCACGGCGTCCGACATGTACGCGGCCGGGGTTCTCTTCCATGAGCTCTTCACCGGCGAACTGCCCATCGTTACCGGCGGGGGCCGGCTGCTCGACAGCCTCGACGACGCCTCGGGACTCGATCCCGGCATCAAGGACCTGATCAGGCGACTGCTGGCCGCAGATCCGGCACAGCGGCCGGACGCGGCGGCGGCCGTCGCCGAACTGGAGGCGCTGCTGCGGGCGGGCTCGGGTGCCGGAGCGGGAGGCGGACGCGGCGCGGGAGGCCATGCGCCGCCCGGGGAGCCCGAGGAACCCTTCGACTGGTCGAACCCGCACCGCTACTACGGTCTGCCAGCGGGCTTCCGGCTCACGGAAAAGTTCCACGTCCGCAAGGAACTGGGCCGGGGCAGCTTCGGCGTGGTCTACCAGGTGTTCAACACCCTGGACGACACCGACGAGGTGCTGAAGATCATCACCAAGGACCGCGAGTCCGTCGAGGTCCGGCTCAAGGACGAATACCGCATCCTGCGGCAGCTTCCGCCGCACCCGAACCTGGTGCGGCTCATCGACGCCGACTGGCTGCCTAAGGGCGGATTCCCCTATCTGCGCATGGAGTTCGCAGAAGGGCACGACCTTCAGGCGGTGTCCCGTCGGGAGCGCAAGCTTGGTGCGGCCGACGTGAAGCGGCTGCTGGAGGACTGTCTGCGCGGGCTCGATCACCTGCACGGCAACGGCGTCTACCACTGCGACATCAAGCCCAGCAACCTGCTGTGGACCCCCGAGGGCACCAAGCTGCTGGACTTCAACGCCGCAGTCTCGGTCGACTCCACCCTGACCCCCACCCTGGGCTCCCCGAAGTACTACCCGCCGGACTCTGCCCGAGGACAGCGCCCCACCCGCGCGGAACTCGCCGACCTCGACCTGTACGCCCTGGGCATCTCCGCCTACATGGCGCTCACGGGGGAGTACCCCTGGCCACGCAAGCAGGAGCCGCCGCGCGGCGAGCCGGGACTCGACCCTCGAAAGATCGCGGGGCTGGGCGATCTGAGCCGGGCCTTCGCCGACCTGCTGATGCGCTCGATCGCGCCCCGCCGGGCGGACCGTTTTCCCGACGCCGAGGCGTTCCTGGCCGCCGTACGGGCCGTCGGCGAGGTGCGGGTGCGACCCGCCGCCGCGCGGCACGGGATGGCGTACACCCTGCCCTCCCCGCCGCCCGCCGCGACGGTTGCGGAGAACTCCAACCCCTTCGTCAGCCACCTCCAGACCCTGTACAGCCAGAGCAGCCGGACCAACGCCGGCACTCGAGGGCTGGACCCCGCGGAGTTCCCGCTCTACGTGGCCACCGCGCTGGACACCCGGCTGCGGGCGGACGTACTGGCCGGGAACCACCGACTGGTGGTGATCACCGGCAACGCGGGCGACGGCAAGACCGCCTTCCTGGAGCAGCTCGCCGCCGAGGCGGTCAAGCGGGGCGCGGTTCCCGGTGAGAAGCGGGCCAACGGGGACGACTTCGTCTTCCAGGGCCGTACGTTCCACACGAACCATGACGGCAGCCAGGACGAGGGGGAGCAGGACAACAACGCCGTGCTGGACGCGTTCCTCGCTCCGTACCGGGGCGCGGACCCGGGTGCGTGGTCCGATGACGAGACACGGCTGATCGCCATCAATGAAGGCAGGCTCGTCGACTTCATCACTGAGCGCGGCGAGTAGTATCCGATGCTCGCCGACGCCATCCGCGCGGGACTGGGGTCCGGACAGCCCGCCCACGGGATCGCGGTGGTGAACCTCAACGTCCGCGACGTGGTCGCCGATCCCGAAGGCACCGGTGAGTCGATCCTGCACCGCATGATCGGCGTGATGACCGATGCCAGGCACTGGACCGCCTGCTCCTCCTGCGACCTGGCGCCGCGCTGCTACGCCCGCCACAACGCGCAGACCTTCGCCCATCCGGCCGCGGGGCCCCAGGTGACCGAGCGGCTGGCCGCGTTGTACCGCATGACCCATCTGCGCGGGCGGCTGCACATCACGCTGCGCGACCTGCGCTCCGCCCTCGCCTACACGCTCACCTCAGGGCGGGACTGCGCCCAGATCCACGAGCTCTACAACAGTCCCGACAGCATCCAGGACCGCGTGGACAGCTTCTACTTCACCAGCTGGGCCGGTATCCACACCGGCGGCTCGTCAGAACCCGACCGGCTGCTCGCCCAGTTGCGCGAACTGGACATCGCCACCGTCCCGGACCCGCAACTGGACCGCAAACTGGACTATGTGGGACCCGCGGGAGGGCACAGTCTGGTCAGTGTCGACCAGCGCGGCGACCATGACGCCACGCTGCTCGCGGACCGCTTCGCCACGCTGCCCCGCACCCCTGCGGCGAACGCAGGTGCGTCCGACCGGCACCGGGCCTATCTCGCCGCGGCCCGACGCCGCTTCTTCTTCGAAAGCCTCGACGACGAGCGCTGGAAGACCATGCTCAGCTATCACTCCGGAGGCCGGTTCCTGGATCTGCTCACGTGCAGCGAGCCAGGCCCTGCGGAGCTGGACCGGATCATCGAGGCCGTCAACAGGGGCGAGGGCCTGCCGGGCGCCGCGCTCGACGGGGGACGAGCGCTCGCCCTGCAGGTGCGGTCGGTTCCCGGCGGAACCGTACGCAGCTACCGGCTGTTCCCCGCCGACCGGTTTACCCTCCGAATCGGAACCTCCCCCGACTCGCCCTACGTTGAGACCAGCCCGCGCGAGTTGGTGGTCCGCTACCAGGGAGCCGAAGGAGCCGGGCAGCACCGCGCCGAACTCGTGGTGCGGTTGGATCTGTACGAGTTGCTGAACCGCCTCCACGACGGCTACCAGCCGGGCGTGGAGGATCGGCAGGGACAGAACCTGGCGCTGTCGGTGTTCAAGAACGCGCTGTCCGCCACGCCGTACCAGGAGGTGCTGCTCACCGCGCCCGGCAGCATGCCGCACAAGATCACCAGGCTGGCGGACGGAGCGCTCAGGCTGGCGCCGGTCGAGTCCGCGCCCGGCACGGGAACGGGGAGCAACTGATGGCCTTGCGGAAACGGGACAGCGAGTTCCGGCATCTCGGGGTGTCGTACCTGGATTTCAAGCGTGTCGAGATGGACCGGGTACTCACCGGTTTCCTCATGCGCGTCAACCACAACGGGCATCCGAGCAGGCTCACCCAGCGGCACAAGCACGAGAGCGACAGCTTCGTACAGGAATTCCTCGACGAGCAGCACGCCGACCGGTTCCAGGGCTTCAGCGACCACCCCGACATGGCCCGCCGCTGGATCGAGACCCAGCTCCTGGACATGGTCAACCGGGGCAAGCCCAGCCAGGCCGTCGCGGGACTGCGGCCCCTGCACGGTCTGACCTACAAGTTCCGCAACTACTACCACTCCCGGGCCTACGGCGCCGACGCCCAGCTGTACGAGATGCTGCGGCACGCCCGTGACGGACGGGGCACGCTCGCCCTGGAGGCGATCCGTGGGTTCTTCTTCAACGGCCTCGACCCGGCACTCGGCACTCCTCTGCCCGGCAGCAGCCTCGACGTCGAGACCCAGGCCGTCCTCCACCTCAACAGCCAGGTGAAGCACGACACCCCGCAGACCGTCAAAGGCTGGTACTCCGCCCCGCCCCTGTGCGTCGGGCAGTCCGATCTGCTGGCCGACGACGTCCTGCGGCTGCTGTCCCTGCGCGACCTGCTGCCGCGCATCGTCATGGTCGAATACCTGAAGATCCTCTTCGCCTTTCACCTGGCCCTGGGACAGCTGAAGACGATGAAGCTGCTGACGTCCATGGTCGAGCGGCTCGGTGCCGAGCCCTCCTGCGGGCCGGAGAACTGCCCCGCCGGCCCCGGCCAGGGCCAGGACGACTTCGCCGCCTGCCCGTTCCGTGTCGGGCTGTTCGTCGACGCGGCCGGAGCGCCCGGAACACCGGCCGCGGCGCTGGCCGAACGGAGCGCCGAGGTCTGGCTGCGGCGCATCCCGGGCTTCGTCCGCGCCGGATACACGGTCCGCAAACTGGACGAATTCGCCGAGCACCTGATGAGCCTGGGCGAGATCACCAAGCCGTCCAGGGGATTCTTCACGGTCGCCGAAGTGCTCCAGTTCGCGGACAAGCCCCACCAGAAACGGCGTGAGCAGTTCTTCGCCGCCAGGATGGACACGCTGCTGGACGACACGCCCATCGCCGAGCAGCCCGAAGGCGTACGGCCGCTGCTCGGCGCGGGCATGGGCCTCAGCTCCTTCGAGCAGTACATCGAGGTGCTCATGGCGTACCGGGGCAAATACCACAACGACTACATCATCGACTCCATCGACTCCCTCCTGCTCAAGAACCGTCCGGGAGCGGTCATCGCCCAGCCCTACCGGGGCCGCCGCCGCTTCGTCCTGGACAGCGCGCTGCTGGAAGTCCTGGTGCAGATCGCGCTGCTCCGGCCCAACGCCCGCGGCACCCGATCCCGCTTCCTGCATCACACCGCGTCCCTGCGCCTCGACGAGTTCATGGACATCCTGCGCCGCCGCTACGGCCTCCACGTGAACCAACTCCCGGTGGACGATGGATTCGCGTCCATCGGCTTCGAGGAGCAAGCCGTGCTGCGGTCGAACGCGGAGGCGTTCACGACCCGGATGCGGGAGATCGGCTTCTACAGCGACCTGTCCGACGCCTACCTCACCCAGGTGATCACTCCGCGGTTCGTGATCGGTGAAGACGGCACGGTGACGGCGGGCGGAAGGTAGCGAAGGACAGACGGCATGGCACACGGACTGAACGAGATCACCGAGGCCCAGTGGCGCGACGCCCTGGAGCACGCTTTGCTGCCGAAGCTCGCCTCCGTACTGCGCGGCCGGGAAGCCGGGCACTGCATGCGCCTCGGCGACCTCGACGTCGAACTCGCGACCCGGCTGGTGCGGGGCCTGCGTACGGCCGTACCCCAGTCCCAGGTGTTCGTCCTGGGCAACGGCACGCCGCATCTTCCCGCCGATGTGGCGGTGAGCAGCACCAAGCTGGTGGAGCTGCGCAACCCCGACGAACGGGGCGGGCTGCGGCCTCCCCTGCTGGTGTTCGTACCGCCGGGAACGCGCGCCAGTGCCGAGGACTCCTTCGGCATCGCCACTTTCGAGCAGCTGTCCCTGAGCGACGTCCACCGCAACTTGAAGGCTTCCCTCCTGCGCGAGGTGCCCGACGGGCTGCGGTCGGCCGTCACCGAGTTGCTGGACCGGCTCTCGGCGGAAGACTGGCCCGCGGCGAGCAACCAGGCCGCGGTCCGTTATCTGCTGACCCTGCGGGAGAACGAATTCGACCCGCAGGTAGCCGGCGCGGCGGTCTTCCTGCTCGGGCTCATTCCCGACTTCGAACTGTTCCAGGACCTGGCGGTGATCACGCGCAAGGCGGATCGCAACCGCAAGACGGTAATGCGCCTGACGGACTCGGCCGCGACCGACCGCCAGCGGGTGCTGGCCCTCGGCCTGCCGCAGAACTCTCCGGCGCACCAGGCTTTCGTACGCCGCCTGGTCGAGTTCGCGGCCGACGGCGGTCTGGACGAACCGGGCAGCTGGTGCCGTGCCATCGCGGTCGACCAGGACAACTGGCCGCTGGCCTTCCACAACTGGCCGCAGGAGAACGAGCCCGGCGACGAGAAGGTGGGCATCGAAGTAGAGGAGCTGTCCTCGCTGCCCAAGGCCGGACAGAATCAGGACGATCTGCGCAACCATCCCGCTCTGGAACGGCTCTTCGGCGCACAGTACCTCCTGCCCGGCGGGCTCACCTCGCTGCCGGTGACCTTCACGGTCGAACCTGACGCCCGCCACATCCCCGGACTCAGCCGGTTCGCCGTCCAGATCTTCGCCGAGTCCGAGACCGACGGCGACAGCGGAACCACCACCGCCAGTCCCACCGGCTTCACCGCGACGGCTTCGGTCACCAAGACCGCCAGGACACGCTTCAAGGCGAACATCAAACTCAAAAGGGGCCGCAGCAAGGCCGACTGGGAGGAAGGCTGGCACTTCGTACGGGTCACCCCGCTGGACTCCAACGGTGACGCCATGCCGGTCGTGGGGGTGGACGGCACGCAGCGGCCGGATGAGAGCGACCGCTTTTACGTCGTCCCCGAGGGGGAGTTCGAGGATCCCCCGGTGCGGCGGTCCCAGCACGCCCCCGGGCTGGCCCAGGCGGTGAACAAGCTGCGCTTCACCGCCCTCGCCGAGGGACGGGATCCCGCCCGGGTCGTCTGCCGTGACATCGGCTGGGCGGCCAAGACCGCCAAGACATGGCCTTTGAAGGCCTCGTTCGGCGTGGCCGGGTCGGTCACCATCGACTTGCCCATTCCGCTTGCCGAAGCCGAGCAACGCATGCTGGCCCTGCCGTACAGCCTTGAGGGGCCCCGTCTCACGGTCGACGCCACCGGAGTCGCGGTACTGGGGGACGACGAGACCCTGGCTGTCACGGCGGAAGCCGACAGCGACTTCGACGCCTATCTCCAGGCCCGTGCCGAGCTGTTCGCCGCGGTGCGCAGGGACGCCGAGGGTACGGCACCCCTCGTGGTGGAGGCGACGGATCCGCGTACCGTCCGCAAGGAAACGGACGCGTACGCGGAGGCGTACCTGAGAGCGGTGAACCGCTGCGTCCGCGCGTTGGAGAACCCGCGAGGGAGCACCGGGGACCGGGACCGTGCCGAGCTGGCCCTGCTGTTGCGCACGGATACGCTACAGGTAGACCTGACCGACGCGCGTGGCGGCCGACGTCGGGTGATCATCGTGGCCCCGACACATCCGCTGCGGATGCTGTGGTGGAGTGGACAAGCGGCGCTGGCCGACCACTGGCTGGAACGGCTGGTGAGCGAGAACCGGACCACCGTCCAAGAGCGCCTGTACAGCCTCAGCACCTCACTCGTACCACTTGGCTTTCCCCTGGTCGTGCCACTGACCACGGGTGAGCTCACCTTCGCAGGCGGACAGCTCACCGACTTCTGGCAGGTGTGTCTGCCGAGCGAGACCGCCGACCCCCGGGGCACCGTGTCCCTGCTCGCGGCGGCAGTCGGAGCGGCCTCCGACGCGGCGGCCTCGGGGCTGGTCACCGGCAGCGACCTCGCCGACCGGGTGGAACGCTACGTACGGCTCCACCCGTACGCCGACAGTCTGGTCATCAACGCCCTGGGTGCCGGCCGGGGTGATCTGCTGACCGCGATGCTCACTGAGCTGCAGAGCCGCAAACACCTGGCTCATCTGCGCTACACCATCCGCCTGTTCGCGGACAACCCGGCCGAACCGTGGGTCGGCGAGGCGCTCACCGGCCTGTTCTCGCCCGCCTCGGGCACGCGTTCTGTCGCCGCTGAGGCATTCGCCACGCCCGGTGATCCGCTCCGGCCCAAACTCGCCATCGTAGTGCGCGACGCGGCCGATCTGCGTCATCGGGCAGACGAGTTCCCGGCACACCTCAGCATTCTGTTCGATCCCTTCGGTGGAGAGCAGTACGACATCGCTCCAGGAGTCCGCACGACCGGCCGGGTGGCCGCGCACGGCCTGGTGCAGGAACTGACCAGTGTCTACACGGAAGACGATGAGTATGTGGCATGGAGCCGCCAGCCACGCCACGGCGCAACCGACCCCCTCCTGGGCACAGAGGAGACGGGAGACCTGCTCGCCGCCCTGCCCGAGGCGCTGTCGGCCGCTGTCGTCACCGTCACCTCCGGCGAGCCGCGCCCGGGACATCTGCCACAGATCACCCTGCGCCTGACGCCGGGCGACCGGGCCCTGCTGCACGACGTGCACCAGGCCAGCGACTGGGTCATCACGGTCGACCGCACACTCGGCGTCGAGTACTTCGACCACGGCCGGGCCGACCGGCCCGAGTACGTCATCGACTACTCGGCCACCTCACAGACCGGCCTGGGACACCACATCGTGGTCTCCTCACGTTCGGTCGACGAACTCCGCGCGCTGATCGGTCCCGTCCTCGCCGACCGGAAACTCGGCATCGAAGAACGCCATGTGGCGACCTTCTTCGATCAGTTGCGGGAACTGTCCGGCAGCTTCGCTTTCAAGCTCGCCGCCCTCAGCGAGAGCAGCCACAGTGAGGTCCTCGGTCTGGCGCTGGCCCGGCTGTATTTGGGCTCCGCGGATGCCCTCAGGAACCAGATCTTGATCCCTCTCGACGCGCACATCGACCTGTACGGCGAGGACAGGCGCCGACTCGCGTCCGGTGAGGCGATGGTGCGGCTGCACCGCACCGACCTCGCACTGCTCGACCTGGACGCGGAGCGCCGGAGCATCGTATGCCGGCTCGTCGAGGTGAAGTGCTTCAGTGGGGTCGGCGGCCTGGGGGCGTACGAGGCGAAGAAGAAGCAGATCATCCAGCAGGTCGAGAGCAGCCGGCGGGTCCTGGCCGAGCAATTCGACCCCGAGGTCAGGCGGGCCGACCGCCCGTTGCGTAACCTCATGCTTCGCTCGTTGCTGGGCTATTATCTCGCTCGCGCGAACAGGTACGGCCTCTTCGACGAGAAGGCGTATGCCGAGGCGCGCTGGCTTTTGGAGCACCTGGACCACGGCTACTCACTCGAATTCGCCAGTACAGGCATGGTCTTCGACCTGGGGCATTGCGGGACTGACTCCGAGGCGGACGGCGGTGTCACCTTCCACAGGATCGGAAAGGACGTGGTACGTCAGCTGTTGGACATGATCGAGACGGAGTACCTCGGCGGCCGTGTCCACAGCACGCCGCAGCAGCTCCCGGTCGCCGCCCTCGGCCTTGAGCGGAGCGAGGCCACCGAGAGCCTGCGTCCCCGGCAGCGGACGCGCGACGTGCCCGACGAGCCCGCTCCGCTGCGTTTGCCGGCGGACAATGAACTGGAGGCCGCGGACAGCGAATCGGAGTCGACGCCCGGCGAATTGGAGGCGGAGGACGGTGAACTAGAGGCTGATACGGCACACGCACCGACGGGCGCGGAAGCTTCCGTCGGCCGTGGGACCCCGACCGAGCCTCAGGAGCTCCTTCTCACCGTTCCCATTGTCCAGTCCGCCCCGGCGTCCGAGACAGAACCGGAGCTTTCGTCCGCTGCCCCCGCCACGCGGTGGGACGAGCCTTCGCCGCGGGATGCCAATGGTCCAGCGCAGGACGGAGACGTGCTGCTCAGCCCTAATGTCTTCCTCGGCGTGTCCCAGCCGACACCGCAGTACGGCCTGCTGGGGACAACCGCCGGGCGGACGATCGCGCTGGACCTCAACGAGACCCACACCATCAGCCTGTTTGGCGTCCAGGGCGGCGGCAAGAGCTACACGCTCGGCTCGATCCTGGAGATGGCGAGCCTGCCCACTCCCGGTGTCAATCAGCTGACGCATCCGTTGGCCAGCATCGTCTTCCACTACAGCGACACCCAGGACTACGCGCCCGAGTTCACCAGCATGACGCGCCCTAACAGCGACGAGGCACAACTAGCAGCACTGCGTGCCCGCTACGGAGCCGAGCCCGCGGCAATGTCCGACGTCGTGCTGCTTGCACCGGCCGACAAGGTGGAGGATCGGCGGGAGGAGTACCCGGCTCTGGATGTCCGGCCACTGGCCTTCGCATCGTCGGAGCTACAGGCGGCACACTGGCGATTTCTGATGGGGGCCATCGGGAACCAGTCGATCTATATCCGCCAGCTCGGGCGGATTATGAAGGCTCATCGCCGCAATCTCACCCTGGAGGCTATTCGTCAGGGTGTGGAGGACTCACCGCTCTCCGATGCCTTGAAGCAGCTCGCCTTCCAGCGTCTGGAACTGGCTGCCGAGTACATCGACGACAGTGTGCGACTGCAGGACTTGGTCCGGCCCGGGCGTCTCATCATCGTGGACCTGAGGGACGAGTACATCGACAAGGACGAGGCTTTGGGGCTGTTCGTGGTTCTCATGCAGCTCTTCGCGGACGCGACGTACGACGGACAGTCCTTCAATAAACTGGTCGTCTTCGACGAAGCTCACAAGTACATTCACAGCCCGGATCTCGTCGACGGACTGGTGGCAAGCGTCCGCGAGATGCGACACAAGGGAATGTCCATCCTGGTGGCAAGTCAGGATCCGCCCTCGGTGCCCATCTCGTTGATCGAATTGTCCAATCACATGGTGCTGCACAAGATGATCTCGCCGGCCTGGCTCAAGCACCTCCAAAAAGCGAATGCCGCACTCGCCAATCTGACTCCCGAGAAGATGGCGGGGCTGAGGCCGGGTGATGCGTTCGTTTGGTCCAGCAAGGCCACCGACGAGGCGTTCACCCGCGGAGCGGTGAAGGTCCAGTGTCGTCCCCGGGTTACGCAGCATGGAGGGGCCACTAAGACCGCACTCACGGAAACCTGAGACTTGTCGGCGGTCATGGCGGCTCCACGCGAGCTGCTCTTTAGAGTGCGGGTTGCTTGCGGCTGGTCTTCAGTAGAAAAGCGGCGAGCTACATTCTTCTGGATCCGGTGCCTCGCTTTTCCGAGTTGCAGGGAGTAAAGCCGAAACACTGCCCGGAGGTCACCCATCATTGATTTTTATAGGAGTGAAGTCGGCACGGTAACTAATGGTGACGCAAACGTGGCCGCCATGTGATCGAACGGAAGTTGCCTTGGAGCTGCCGGTCCCGAGGGATTCCAGTGTTCAGCGGGTGATGCTGGCGCAACGCAGCAGGGGTACGGTGCCTGAACTGGCTCTGAGGCGAGCGCTACACGCACTGGGCTTTCGCTATCACGTGGACCTGCCGATTCCGATAATGCGTCGACGCCGTGCGGACGTCACGTTCGTGAAGTGGCAGACGGCGGTGTTCGTCCAGGGCTGCTTCTGGCACGCCTGCCCGCAACACCAGCACGCGCCGGTGCACAACCGGGAGTGGTGGCGGGAGAAGCTTGAGGGCAATGTCCGGCGGGACGCGGACACCGATGCCCATCTCGTCCGATTGGGGTGGGTGCCCTTGCGGCTCTGGGAGCACGAGGCCGTCGACGCGGCCGTGGGCAAGGTGGTGGAGGTGCTCGCGTCTCGGGGGCATCCGCGGGCGCTTCGGATCCGGGGCGAGGCCGTTCCGTCAATCAGGTAGGTGCCTGTGTGTGCATCACGCAAACAGTCGGGAAATGATCTTCCAAGTGATGGGGAGGGTCTACGCAACGCTTCTGTAGATCCAGGTCAGACCCACCCGCGAACGGCCCACTGCACATGAGATCCCGCCCGGTTCATCGAACCGGGCGGGATCTTTGCGTTGCCCCCGCGCGTTCTCGGGTTACAGCGGCTTCTCGTAGCAGAGGCTCAGGTCGTCGAAGCGGTAGTGGCCGAACTTGCTGGGGGCGGGGGTGTAGCCGGTGGAGGTGTAGAGGGATATCGCCTCGGGCTGCTTCGTGCCCGTCTCCAGGACCATGCGGGTGCGGCCGGCGTCCCTCGCGTCCTGTTCGAGGACGGCCAGGATGCGGCGCGCGAGGCCGAGGCCGCGGGCCTCCGGGGTGACGTACATCCGCTTCAGCTCCGCGTCGCCGTCGGAGTAGCCCTCGCCGTCCGCGTCCATCGAGCGCCAGCCGCCGGTGGCCAGCGGGGTGCCGTTCTCGTCGTACGCGATGACGTACAGCCCGCGGGGCGGCTCGAACATGGACGGGTCGAGGAACGTGACGTCGCCCTCGTCGCCGTAGCGCTCCGCATATTCGAGCTGGACGCGGTCGTTGAGCGCGACGGCGTCGGGGTGCGCGAAGGTGACCGTGCGCAGGTGGACAGCGGGTGCGGCGGGGGCCGTCGCGCCCTGGGCGTCTTGGATAGTCATGCGAGGTATCGTACTTCTATGCGGCAATAAGGGGTATCGGTCATCCAGTGTGCCCGTTGGTGCGGCGACACCGTATGACAGCCTGACCTCTGGCCCCAGGACGGGAAGAGGCCGAGGAGAGTAGGCGAGTGGTGTGCTGACAGTGACCTCTGTGAATGTGAACGGCCTGCGTGCCGCGGCCAAGAAGGGCTTCGTCGAGTGGCTCGCCGAGACCGCCGCCGACGTGCTGTGCCTGCAAGAGGTGCGCGCCGAGCCGCAGCAGCTGCCCGACGGCGTCCGTGAGCCCGAGGGGTGGCACGTCGTGCACGCGCCCGCCGCGGCGAAGGGGCGGGCCGGGGTCTCCCTGTACACGCGCCGCGAGCCGGACCGGGTGCGGGTCGGCTTCGGTTCGGCGGAGTTCGACGGCAGCGGGCGGTACGTGGAGGCGGACCTGCCGGGCGTCACCGTCGCCAGCCTGTATCTGCCCTCCGGCGAGGTCGGCACCGAGCGGCAGGACGAGAAGGTCCGGTTCATGGCGGAGTTCCTCGTGTACCTGAAGGAGCTCAAGGCGCGGGCCGCCGCCGAGGGACGCCACGTCGTCGTCTGCGGCGACTGGAACATCGCCCACCGGGAGGCCGACCTCAAGAACTGGAAGGGCAACAAGAAGAACTCCGGCTTCCTGCCCGAGGAGCGGGCCTGGATGGACGAGGTCTTCGAGGAGTACGTGGACGTGGTCCGCGAGCAGCACCCCGGCGTCGAGGGCCCCTACTCCTGGTGGTCCTACCGCGGGCGCGCCTTCGACAACGACACGGGCTGGCGGATCGACCTAGTTTGCACAACGCCTGAACTTGCCAAGCGTGCTGTGAAGGCGTACGTCGAGCGTCCCGCTTCGCACGGAGACCGCTGGTCAGACCATGCGCCCGTGACTGCGGTGTTCGATATCTGAGAGAGTCATGTGACCTTGGACACATGAAAGCCCCTGCCGTGCGCCTCGGGGGTCCCACACACGGCAGGGGCAGTATTGGGGCGCCTGTCAGTCCCGGAAGACTTGCGCGTAGTCGGTCACGACCATGCGGAGGAAAAAGCTGGTGTCCAGTCATCCCAGCATGCTTCAGCATCCAGTCTTGGGCCGCGGTCTCCTCCCTTTGCGGGTCGGAGTCCTGTCCGCGTCCATCGCGTGTGCAGATGCCCAGGTACTGGACTCCTTCGCTGGGAATGTGCCTGATCCGGTGACGGACGTAGCGGTACAGGGAGCGGACAGCCATTACTTGTCCTCCGCCCGCTGACTTGCAGTGGCCGGAAGCCGCAGCCGGCGGGACTCTGCGATGCGCATGACGTCGGCCAGAACCTCCACCAGGCGACGGCTCATGTATTCGATCTCAGAACGAGGAGACAGCGGGTTGGTCAGTGTCGAAATGGCCGCTTCCAGGACATGCCCAGCCGCTTCAATCTGCTTCTCTTCCAGGGCGTCCGCGATGCGTGACAGCGGCCCCGCGGGGTCGTCTGTGCTGAGGAGACACTCCTTCCCTGACTCGGTCTTCCAGGGCAGTAGTCGTGTGTCGCCTCGCTCCCTGACCCGCTCCAGCGTCTTCGCCGTTTCCGTCGGCAGGCCGCTACCAGACGCTTGCATGGCCTCATCCCCTTCACGTGGGCCGGTGCCAACCAAGCTAGGAACGGAGAGACGTCGACACGTAGTCGACTGCGCAGGATTGCACGCGGATTAGAGCAATGCATCACGGGCGCGTGTGATCAGTGCTTGCGCCCTGTCTCCGTACACCGCCATATCGTCGAGCGTGGCGAACGCGTCAACGTACGCCTTGACTTCGCTGGGTTGGGTGATGGTGAGGTGACCCGAAATCAGCTCCACGTTCACCTGTGCTGTGTCGAAGATCCAGAACCCTTCTACGGGCATGCGCGGCCGGCGAAGGCGAGTAGGGACTACTCCCACGCTGACGTTAGGCGCGGTGCCCGCTGACAGGAGCCGGTCGAGTTGTTCGGCCTGGGTCTCGGCGTCACCTAGGCGCTAGGTGGAGAACCTGGCCGGGGCCGTGCGTTCACGAAGGCGGGACAGAACGTCGCCCTGGAGTGCCTGTGCGCGCCCTGGACGGGCAGGGAGCCTGACGGTGGAACCGTGTTGCCGCGGAGGCGTTCCGGGGCCGTCAGGGGCCCGTGTGGGGCTCGCTGGGCCTGCGGGCGGAGGCAGCGGCGGGGCGGCTGGCATCGGCCCTAGTTACGTAATCCGAGAAGCTTCGGCTGTGGAGGGGTAAGCCGAAGAGAGACAGCCTCTGAGGAAGAACACTAGATAGTAGTTTTTTTCAGATTACGTAACAAAAATAGAGTCTTTCCGCTGTTTTCCCAGGTCAGCAGAGGCGCGGCCGCTCCGCCGACGATGCGACGAAACGTGACGGCCCATCGGTCTACGGCTCCCCGTGACCCCAGGAACGGCAGAGGGGCCGACCGATGGGCCGACCCCTGTCTGTCTCGCCGCTGCTCTCAGGCGCCCGCGGTGGCCCTCATCAGGCGGCGACAGGCAACGCCTCTGGCGGCGCGTCGGGCATGTGGCCGCATGAGCCACACTGTGCGAACAACTCCGGCGCACCCATCAGCGCGGCTTGCGCTGCCTCCAGGCGCTCCACACGTGTGCGCATGCGGTCGGTTCCCTGACCGCTCAAGATCAGGTCCCAAAGCTTGCGTGCCATGCGCTGAAGTTCCAAGAGTTCCTGAACCCGAAGGACGTGCTCTGCCGGCGTATCGGGAAGCACGTGGACGCGGAAACCGTGCTCTGACGTGGTGCTGGGTGCGGTTCTGGTCATCGCTGCGTAGGGCATGATGGTGACTCCTCTTGCGAGAGGACGCCAGTCCGGTCTACATCCGCCAAGATCCGGCCGGACGGGCGCCTGATGGTGTTGTAGCGCTGTCCTCGTCTCAGTCGAGATGCGCTTGGCGCTCCTCCTCTTCCACGGCTTCGAGTGCCGCCGCTTCCGGGTCCTGATGAGCCCCGATCGTGAACGCCAGCCGCTCCGGGTCTGGGCCCTTCAGCCGCTCAGCCCCTCCGCCTGAACGCCCCTTTGCCACGGTCGCGCGGGCTCCAGCGTCCAGGAGGAGTTGACGGCGGCCAGCGGCGTCATGCCGCGCCCAGTAGCTGGCGTACGTCTCGCCCGTCTCTACGACTTCTGTACGGGCTTCTGTGCGGGGCGTCGACTCCAGGGCATCCAAGCGGCGTCCCAGCGCGGCCACCTCCTCCGTCCAGATGGCTTCGGCGGCGCGGGAACCCCCAAGGGAGCCCTTGACGGCGAGCAGGGCGCGCATCTCCTCCTGTACCTCCCGAAGCTCCGGGGTCGGGTCGTATCCCTTGTGCGTGATGACCTTCGTCATCTGGAAGTGGCCGAGCCGGACCAGGAACTCCTCCTCCACGTACTTCTCCAGCCAGTCAGCGCGGATGCCGGCGGGGGCCTGGCAGCGTTCACCCCGCGCCGTTGCGCGACAGTTGTAATCACTGCCTCCGGCCCGCTTCGATAGGTACAGATTGCCGCCGCAGCCACGGCACTTCGCGACGCCCAGGAGCATGGCCTGGGTGTCCTTGCGGGTCCGGTTCTTCTGGGGCGTCAGCGTGCCCATGTGGTCCTGGAGGATGTTGAACTCCTCCCGCGTCAGAACGGGTTCACCGATCAGGACTTCTTTCCCGTCGCGGTCGCGGACCGGCTTCCCGTTGTGGATGCGGTGCCCCATCAGCGCGGGGGACCGGAGCACCTTGGACAGGGTTCCCGCCGTCCACTTGAAGCGGTCGTGACGACGACCGGCGCGCATGCCGCCAGGCTCGCGGCCAGCCTTCACGGCCTGGTAGTCGCGGGGGACCAGGGTCCCGGCCTCGTTCAGGGCCATGGCCACGGCGGTGAGGGACTGGCCGTCCAAGACGTCTCGGATGATGCCGGACAGGACCTTCACGGCCTCCGGGTCGGGAGCCAGCTTGAAGCCCTCGCCATCAGGGTTCTTCACCTTCCCGTACCCGTACGGGACGAGGCCGCCGGAGTATCGGCCTTGCGTGCGGAGAGCAGCCATGGCGCCGGTTACGCGCTCCTTGATGGCTAGTGCCTCCATCTGCGCACTGAAGGCCAACATCATCATGATGAGTTCCGAGACGGGCGACACTGTCCGCATGTCCAGCTCCAGCGGAGCGCCGCCAGGGCCTTCGGCGAACACGAGGAGCTTCCCGTGGTCCTTCGCCCAGCGGCCCAGCTCCGCCATGTCGGCCATGGATCGGACCGCGCGGTCCATGCGCCACCAGATGATCATGTCGAAGTCGTCTGGGCGAGCAAGCCAGGCACCCAGCTCCGGCCGGTTGAACGGAGTCGTCTTCGTGGCTGATACGTCCAGGTCCTCAGCTTCACCCACGATGACAGCGCCACGGCGTGCCGCTTCGTTGGAGTTGGCCGCACGCTGACGACCCGGAGACGTCGTCTCGTCTGTCCTGACCGAGAGCCGAATGGCGCTGAGCGCCCTTAATTGGTTCATGCTCGGCAGCGTAGTTGGCTCTGTTGCGACCGGATGGCGGATCGACTACCACGTCGCCACGGAGGGCCTCGCCGGGCGCGCGGTCAAGGCGTTCGTGGAGCGGGCCGCGACGCACGGCGAGCGGTGGAGCGACCATGCGCCCGTGACGGTGGTCTACGACCTGTAGCGGGCCGTTGTGCCGCGTGCCGCCCGTGCTGGGAGCGGCGCGCGGTCATAAAGTCCGGCAGAGGGCTGTCCCGGGCCCTTGGGGCATGGCAGATTGCGGTCGCGTCATGCCCAACTGCCGTCGGGTTCGGGGGGACTTCATGTCCGTCGTGTCGTCGAAGACCACCACAGCGGCTGCCGCCGCACCGCAGTTCGCGCCGTCCCGGCGGGCCTTGCTGCTCGGCGCGGCGGGCGCGGGGGCGGTGGCCGCGCTGGGCCCCGCGGAGGCGTACGGCGCGGGCGGGCCAGACGTCACGCCGCCCGTGCTCCTCACCGAGCAGGCGACGCGGCGGCTCCTCGTCCTCGACCCCCGGCGGCGCGTCTGGGACCCGGCCGCCGACCCCTCCGTCGTGCGGTGGCAGTTCTCGCCGCTCAAGGACCCGGACTACGCGGACCTCGCGCCGGACGTGAGCTGGGTCTATCCGAGCGAGTCGAAGGCGCGGAGGCACCGTGGGCGTACCTACGTCCTGACGACGGCGTCGTTCGGCTTCGTCGCCGTCGTCGCCCACCCCTCGGGCGAGCGGTACTGGGGCACGGCGATCGGACCCGGCGACGACCTCTTCAACCCGCACAGCGCCGAGATCCTGCCCGACGGCAACGTGGCCGTCGCGTGCAGCACGGGCGCGATCGTCCGGCTGTACGCGGCGTCGCAGGGCCCGCGGGCCACGCGGTACGCCGAGGCCGCGCTCAAGGGCGCGCACGGGCTGCACTGGGACGGCTCCCGGCGGATGCTGTGGGCGATCGGCGACGACGAGCTGGTGGCGTACGAGGTGGGCGGGACCCCCGCGCGGCCCGCGCTGAGGCGGACCTCGGCGATCGGGCTGCCGGTGGGGACGCCGGGCCGGACGCCCGGCGGGCACGACCTCTTCCCCGTGGCGCGGCGGCCCGGGCGGCTCTGGGTGACGACGAACGCGGCGGTGTTCCAGTACGACACCGCCCGCCGCGTCTTCCTGCGGGACTTCGCGGGGGCCGAGCTGATCTCCCGCAAGTCGGTGAAGTGCGTCGGCGACGACCCGCGCACCGGGCAGGTCGTGACCGCGTCGCCCGAGAGCGGACTGGGCGAGACGTGGTGGACGACCACGGTGAGTGTCCACCGGCCCGAGAGCCGCTTCGAGCTGGTGGACGGCGGGATCTACAAGGCCCGCTGGTGGCTGCCCCGCTGAGGCCCTATGGCTGCTGGAGTCGGCGGTCGAGTGCCATCGAGAGTTCCGCCTCCACCACGCTCTTGGCCAGCGGGCGGAGCTGCTCGATGTCCACCTCCGCGGTGTCGGGGACGTGGGCGCGCATCACGGTGATGAACAGTTCGGCGAGCGCGTCGGCGTGCTCGCGGACGCGCTGCCCCGCCTCCAGGACCGCGGCCAGGGGCACGCCCTTGCGCACCAGGGTCGAGGAGGCGTCGAGGAGACGGCGGCTGATGTGGACCAGCTCGTCGCCGTCGGTGCCGAGGTAGCCGAGGTCGAGGGCGGTGACGAGGTTCTCCGGGGTCACCTCGCCCGCGAAGTGGTCGGCGAGTTCCTCGGGGGTGAGGCGGACCGGCTGCTCCTCGGTGGGGCGGCCGATGCCGAGGAGTTCGCCGACGTCGCGGCCTTTGTCGAAGGCGTCGGAGAGTTCGGCGATGCCTTGGAGGGTGTGGCCGCGCTCCAAGAGGGCGGCGATCGTGCGGAGCCTGGCCAGGTGGTGCTCGTCGTACCAGGCGATGCGGCCCTCGCGGCGGGGTGGCGGGATCAGGCCGCGCTCGCGGTAGAAGCGGACGGTGCGCACGGTGATGCCGGCCGCCTTGGCCAGCTCGGCCATGCGGTACTCGCGTACGTCCCCTGATCCGTTCTCTTGTTCGTCTGCCACGAGGGAAGCCTAGGGCGTACCGCAGGTAACTTTCCCGTCCCGACCCCTACCCATGAGTACGGCGGTGTTCTACTCTCCCCATTGCGCCAGTGATTACTGGCGGAGTCGGGTACTTCGGGAGGCGGCGGCATGGCCGAGCACGAGCGTGGCCCTGAGCAGGGGCGCGAGCGCGAGCACGTACGGGTGGCGGTGATCGGGTCCGGCTTCGGCGGGCTCGGGGCGGCCGTGCGGCTGCGGCGGGAAGGCATCACCGACTTCGTCGTCCTGGAACGGGCCGGCTCGGTGGGCGGCACCTGGCGGGACAACAGCTACCCCGGCTGCGCCTGCGACGTGCCCTCGCACCTCTACTCCTTCTCCTTCGCCCCCAACCCCGACTGGCCGCGCACCTTCTCCGGCCAGGAGCGCATCCAGGAGTACCTGGAGGGCGTCGCCGACACCTTCGGGCTGCGTCCGCACATCCGCCTCGACACCGAGGTGGAGCTGGTGCGCTGGGACGCCGAGCGGCTGCGCTGGGAGATCGGGACCAGCGGCGGCGGGTCGCTGACCGCTGACGTCGTCGTTTCGGCCACCGGGCCGCTCTCCGACCCCAAGACCCCGGACATCCCCGGCCTCGGCACCTTCCCCGGCAAGGTCTTCCACTCCGCCCGCTGGGACCACGACTACGACCTGACCGGCAAGCGCGTGGCGATGATCGGCACCGGCGCGTCCGCCATCCAGATCGTGCCCGCCATCCAGGAGCGGGTCGGCAGGCTGACCCTCTTCCAGCGCACGCCGCCCTGGGTGATGCCGCGCGCCGACCGCGCCATCACCGGGGCCGAGCGCTGGCTGCACCGGCGGCTGCCGTTCACCACCCAGGCGCGGCGCGGCATCCTGTGGGGGATCAGGGAACTCCAGGTCCAGGCGTTCACCAAGCGGCCCGACGAGCTGGGCCTGGTCGAGCGGCTCGCCAAGCGGAACATGTGCCGGGCGATCAAGGACCCGGCGCTGCGGCGCAAGCTGACCCCCACGTACCGCATCGGCTGCAAGCGCATCCTGCTGTCGAACACCTACTACCCGGCGCTCGCGCGGCCCCACGTCGACGTCGTCGCCAGCGGCCTCGCCGAGGTGCGCGGGAACACCCTGGTCGCCGCCGACGGCACGGAGACCGAGGCCGACGCGATCATCTTCGGCACCGGCTTCCACGTGACGGACATGCCGATCGCCGACCGGGTCGTGGGCGACGAGGGGCTCACCCTCATGGAGACCTGGAAGGACGGCATGAACGCGCTGCGCGGCGCGACGGCCGCCGGGTTCCCCAACTGGATGACGATCATCGGCCCGAACACCGGCCTCGGGAACTCCTCCATGATCCTCATGATCGAGTCCCAGCTGAACTACATGGCGGACTACCTGCGGCAGCTCGACGTGCTCGGCGGGCGCGCCGCGCTCGCGGCCAGGCCGGAAGCCGTGCGCGCCTGGAACGACCGGGTGCAGGAGCGGATGAAGCGCACGGTGTGGAACACCGGCGGCTGCAACAGCTGGTACCTCGACGAGAACGGCGTCAACACGACGGTGTGGCCGGGGACGACCACCGAGTTCCGGGCGGCGACACGGCGCGTGGACCTCTCCGAGTACGAGGTGCTGCGCCCCGCGAAGCCGCAGGCGGCGGTGGCCGGCGGGGCCCGTGGCGCACGGGCGGAGGCCACGGCGTGAGCCGGCTGACCCGCGACCCGGGCGGGCCGCGCGCACCGCACTCGCCGCACGCCGCCGGGCACGAGGTGACCGCGGTCTCCGCCGACGGGGCACGTCTCCACGTCGAGGTCTCCGGGCCGCAGGGCGCTCCCGCCGTCGTGCTCGCGCACGGCTGGACCTGCTCGACGCTCTTCTGGGCCGCGCAGATACGCGAACTCGCCGCCGACCACCGGGTCATCGTCTACGACCAGCGCGGCCACGGCCGCAGCGCGGCGCCCCTGGACCCCGACGGCTACAGCACGCGGGCGCTCGCCGACGACCTCGAAGCGGTCCTCGCGGCGACGCTCGCGCCGGGCGAGCAGGCGGTGCTCGGCGGGCACTCCATGGGCGGCATGACGATCATGGCCGCGGGGGACCGCCCGAGGTTCCGTGAGCACGCGGCGGCCGTTCTGCTGTGCAGCACCGGCAGTTCGAGCCTGGTCGACGAGTCGCGGGTGGTGCCGCTGCGGGCCGGGCGGCTGCGGACCCGCATCACCCGTTCCGTGCTGGGCTCTCGGGCGCCGCTCGGCCCCGTCACGCCGCTCGCCAAGCGCGTCCTGCGGTACGGCACGATGGGCCCCGGCGCGGCGCCGGACAGGGTCGAGGCGTGCGCGCGGATCGTGCACGCCTGCCCGCGGGCCGTGCGGCACGGCTGGTCCCACGTGCTCGCCACCCTGCAACTCGACGTCGAGGTCGCGGCGTTGCGGGTCCCCACCGCCGTCGTCGCCGGACTCGCCGACCGGCTCACGCCCGTGGTGCACGCACGGCGGCTCGCGGAGGCGCTGCCGGAGTGCGTGGGCCTCACGGAACTGGCCGGGGTCGGGCACATGACGCCCGTGGAGGTACCCGAGGCGGTCAACGGGCGCATCAGAGACCTCGTCACGGCGTACGTAACGGCACAGTCCGCGCAAAAGGGGTCCGTGCGGCAGCAGTCCGCACAGCAGAAGCCCGTGCAGCAGGAGTCCGTACAGATGAAGGAGGGCGCATGAGCAGGGTCAGCCTTGAGGGGCAGGTCGCGGTCGTCACGGGCGCGGCGCGCGGGGTCGGTGAACTGCTCGCGCGCAAGCTGTCGGCACGCGGCGCCAAGGTCGCCCTCGTCGGCCTGGAGCCGGACGAGCTGAAGCGGGTGTCGGAGCGGCTGCACACCGAGTCCGCCCACTGGCACGCGGACGTCACCGACCACACGGCGATGGCGCGGGTCGCGCAGGAGGTCAAGGAGCGCTTCGGCAAGGTCGACGTCGTCGTCGCCAACGCGGGCGTCGCGGGCGGCGGCCCCTTCGTCGACTCCGACCCGGACGCCTGGCGGCGGGTCATCGAGGTCAACCTCATCGGCAGCGCGGTGACGGGGCGCGCCTTCCTGCCCGTCCTGATGGAGAGCCGCGGTTATCTGCTCCAGATCGCCTCGCTCGCCGCGATCACCCCGGCGCCGATGATGACGGCGTACTGCGCGTCGAAGTCGGGTGTCGAGGCGTACGCGCACGCGCTGCGGGCCGAGGTCGGCCACAAGGGCGTCAGGGTCGGCGTCGGCTATCTCTCCTGGACCGACACGGACATGGTGCGCGGCGCCGACCAGGACGACGTGATGCGGGAGCTGCGGCAGCGGCTGCCGTGGCCGTCCAACAAGACGTATCCGCTCGGCCCCGCGGTCGACCGCATCGTGGCCGGCATCGAGCGGCGCTCCAGCCATGTGTACGCGCAGTGGTGGCTGCGGGGCATGCAGGGCGTGCGCGGCTACCTGCCCGCGGTCATCGGCTCGGTGGGGCAGCGCGAGATGCGGCGCTTCGAGCCGCGGCTCAAGGGCGTCTCGAAGGGCCTGGTCGGGGCGGGCGGTTCCGCGGACGAGACGGCGCGCGCCACGCGCTGACCCGCGCCTGCCGCCCGACCGCCCGCTGCCGGACAGCTGAGACAGCTGAGACAGCTGAAACAGCTGACATCTGAACGCACGGGAGGCCCCCGGCGTCCCGAGGGCCTCCCGTGCGCGAGTGGGGCGTGGCGTCAGACCTCGTCGAGGTCCCGGCCGAGCCGGTCCTGCCGCTCCCGCGCCGCGTCACGGGCCTGGTCCGGGGACTGCGAGGCGCGGTTCCTCGCCTCGTCACGGGCCCGCGAGGCGCGCTCGCGGGTCTCGTCCCTGTCGCCCGCGGAGCCCTTGGCCCGGTTGGCGCGGTCGGCGAGGTCCTGCGCCTTGTCCTGGAACTGGTCCTTGATGCCCATGCGTTCTTCACTCCTGTTGTCAGTGAGGGGTCGGTGCCTCGCGAGGGGTTGGAGCCTCGGTGAGGTCCCGACCAGATTTACACGGGGGGATGAACCTCGCATTTCGATCAAGTACGCAGTGTCACGGCGGAGTCAGGAGCGGGGCGGCAGCGGTGGCCTGCGCCGGTCGGGGACGTCGTCGTAACCGGGCGGGACCGCGGCCGGGTGCTGTTCGAGCAGGTCGAGCGCCACCCGTACCGCGTCGTCGAGCTGGGCGTAGCGGCCCTCCGCCCAGTCCAGCGGCGTGCGCAGGGCCTCGATGTCCGGCGCCACGCCGTGGTTCTCCACACCCCAGCCGTACGCCTGGAACCAGCCCGCGTTCATCGGCACGGTGATCACCGTGCCGTCCCCGAGCGTGTGCCGGCCGGTCATGCCGACCACCCCGCCCCAGGTGCGCCGGCCGACGACAGGCCCGAGGCCGAGGAGCTTGAAGGCCGCGGTGATCATGTCGCCGTCCGACGACGTCGCCTCGTCCGCGAGCGCGACGATCGGGCCGCGCGGGGCGTTGGACGCGTACGAGACGGGCTGGGCGTTGCGCGTGATGTCCCAGCCGAGGATCTTCCTGGTCAGCTTCTCCACGACCAGTTCGCTGATGTGGCCGCCCGCGTTGCCCCGCACGTCCACGATGAGCGCGGGCCGGGAGACCTCAAGGCGCAGGTCGCGGTTGAACTGGGCCCAGCCGGAGCCGCCCATGTCGGGGATGTGCAGGTAGCCGCACTTGCCGCCGCTCAACTCCCGCACGACCTGGCGGCGTTTGGCGACCCAGTCCTGGTAGCGCAGGGGGCGTTCGTTGACGAGGGGGACGATGGCCACCCGCCGCGCGCGGCCCTCGCCCTCCGCGGGGAGGAACGTCAGCTCGACCGTGGTGCCGCCGGCCGCCGTGAGCAGCGGGAAGGGGCCCGCCACGGGGTCGACGGGGCGGCCGTCGACGTGCGTCAGGACCGCGCCCTCGCGGATGCCCGAACCGGCCAGCGGTGAGCGCGCCTTGGAGTCGGAGGAGTCGCCGGGCAGGATGCGCTTGACCATCCAGCCGCCGTCCCTGCGGACGAGGTCGGCGCCGAGCAGGCCCATCGCGCGCTGGTAGTGGGGCGGGCCCTCGTTGCGGCGGGCCGCGGAGACGTAGGCGTGGGAGGTGCCCAGCTCGCCCAGGACCTCCCGCAGCAGGTCGGCGAACTCGTCGGGGGACGCCACGCGTTCGACGAGCGGCCGGTACTGGTCGAGCACGGCGTCCCAGTCGATGCCGCACATGTCGGGGTCCCAGAAGTAGGAGCGGATGATCCGGCCCGCCTCGGCGTAGGACTGGCGCCACTCGGCGGCCGGGTCGACCTCGTGCAGGATGCGCCGCAGATCGATCCAGACCGTGGTGTCGCCGTCGCCCGGCTCGGTGGAGGGCACGGCGGACAGGTCGCCCTCGTCGACGACGACCAGGCGGGAGCCGTCGCCGCTGAGGGCGAACCAGTCGAGGTGGTCGACGAGCTGCGACTTCTTCGCCTTGGTGATGTTGAAGTACTCCAGGGTCGGCCGGCCCGACATGTCGGCGGGGTTCGCGAAGGTCTCGCCGAGCGCCCCGGAGATCGGCCAGCGCAGCCAGACCAGGCCGCCGCCGCTGACGGGCTGGAGCGCGGAGTACTTCGACGCGGCGACGGGGAAGGGCGTGACCCGCGACTCCAGGCCCTCGGTCTCCACGGTCGTCGTGCCGTCGCCGGAGCTGCCGTCGGACGGGTCGAGGCCGCCCGCCACGGGTCTCCCGTCGGGCAGCAGCGCGAAGGGCGAGGGCGTCGCCGACGACAGCGGCACGAGGTAGGGGCGGCAGCCGAGGGGGAAGGACAGGTCGCCGGTGTGCACGTCGTAGACGGGGTCGAAGCCGCGCCAGGAGAGGAAGGCGAGGTAGCGCCCGTCGCGGGTGAAGACCGGGTTCTCGTCCTCGAAGCGGCCGTTGGTGACGTCGACGACCGTATGGGCGCCGGGGCCCTTGACGCGGGCCAGCTTGATCTGGCGCAGGGAGCGTCCCACGCCGGGGTGCGACCAGGTCAGCCAGGCCCCGTCGGGGGAGAACGCCAGGTCGCGCACGGGCCCGTTGACGGATCTGATCAGCTCGGTGACCTCGGCGGGCTCCTCGTCCGGGGCGGCTTCGGCGGCCTGCCCCGCGCGGACCTCGTCGATCTCGCGGAGCCCGCGGTTGAGGTCGGCGGCGCCCGCCTCGTCGGCCAGCGTGACGAGCAGCAGCCGGCCGTCGTCCGAGGCGACGGCGAGCCGCTCCCCGTCGGGGTCGGCCACCATTTCGAGGACGCGGCCGAGGCCGCCGCTGACCGGTCTGCGCGGCGGCCGGACGCCGGTGGCGCGGGGCAGGTAGGCGATCTCGACGGAGTCCTCGCCCTCGGCGTCCGTGACGTAGGCGACCTGGCCGCCGGTGCCGAGCATCTCGGGGAGGCGGACCCGCACGCCCGGGGTGTCGGCGATGGTGCGGGCGGGGCCGTCGCGGTGGGTCAGCCAGTACAGGCTGCCGCGGACGACGACGGCGCTGGCCCGGCCGGTCGCGTCCACGGAGAGCGCGTCGACGTGGCTGGCGGCCGGCACCTGGTAGACGCGCCGCCCGGGGCGCGGCCCGCCGAGCCGGACGTCGAGTCGGCGCGGCGTGGAGTCGGCGGTGAGCGCGTCGACCAGCCAGATGTCCCCGGCGCACTGGTAGACGACGCGGGCGCCGTCGCTGGCGGCGTGGCGGGCGTAGAAGGCGTCGTGGTCGGTGTGGCGCCGGAGGCCGGTGCCGTCGGGCAGGCAGGAGTAGAGGTTGCCGACGCCCTCGTGGTCGGAGAGGAACGCGATGCGCCCGGCCACGAACATGGGTGAGTCGAGGTGTCCGTCGAGGTGTTCGAGGATGCGCTCGCCGTGCATCCACAGGCGGCCGGTGGCCCCGCCCCGGTACCGCTTCCAGGCGGCGGGCTCGTGCGGCGGCTTGCCGGTGAGCAGCAGCGTCTTGCGCTCGCAGTCGCCGTCGGCGAGGGAGTCGGTGACGGCGATGTCGTGGACCGGGCCCCAGGGCAGCTTGCCGCCGGGTGAGCCGTCGAGGGGCACGCTGTAGGCCCAGCAGAGGTGGGAGAAGGGCTGCGCGTGCGAGGAGACGGCGAGGATGTCGCCGTCGGGGGACCAGCCGCAGACCCGGGTGTCGGTGCTGCCCCAGTAGGTCAGGCGGCGCGCGGGGCCGCCGTCCACGGGGGCCAGGTGGATCTCCGGGTCCAGGCTGCGCCAGCTCGTGTACGCGATGTGGCGTCCGTCGGGCGAGAAACGGGGGTGGCCCACCTTGGTCCGGTCGACCGTGACCCGCCAGGCCCGGTCGGCCGGGGCGCCCCCGGAGGTGAGGGGGGCCACCCAGAGGTCGTCCTCGGCGGCGAAGCAGAGGCGGTCGCCGCTGAGGTGCGGAAATCGCAGGTAGGAGTGGTCGGCCTGGGCATCGTCGCGCTCGTCGGTCACCTCACCATGCTTTTCCGCCCGTAGGCCCGCGGCAACTCGTGAACACGTATGAGTGCGGAAGCCGGGGCACGCTGACGTGGCGGACGTGACCCAGACCACGTACGAAACCGTTTCGTTTCGATAGTGCCGGGCATATGATGCTGGAGTACGAAACCGTTTCGTTCGGAACAGGAGGCGATGACCATGGCTGAGGCGGCGACGACGCGGCGCAGCAGGATCACGCCCGAGCGCGAGGCCGAGCTGTACGAGGCCGTGCTCGACCTGCTCCGCGAGGTGGGGTACGACGCGCTCACGATGGACGCCGTCGCCACCCGCACCCGCTCCAGCAAGGCCACCCTCTACCGCCAGTGGGGGAGCAAGCCGGAGCTGATCGCCAGGGCGCTGCGGCACAGCAAGCCGGCGTCCCTCGCGGACATCGACACCGGGTCGCTGCGCGGCGACCTGAACGAGATGGTGGCCCGTTCCGACGACTGCCAGATGGAGCGGGACGCCGCGCTGATGCGGGGCCTGTTCCACGCCGTCCACGACAACCCCGAACTCCACCGGGCGCTGCGTGACCTGCTCATCGAGCCGGAGCTGACCGGCCTGAGCGATCTGCTGCGCAGAGCGGTGGAGCGCGGCGAGGTCGCCGCGGACAATCCCGCGCTCGACTACGTCGTCCACATGATGGTGGGCGGTTTCGTCGCCCGTGACCTCGTCGAGGACCGCCCGGTGGACCGCGCGTTCCTCGCTTCGTACATCGACGCCGTGATCCTCCCCGCCCTCGGCGTCTGACCCCGCTCCCCACCCCCTCCTGACGCGCACCTCCCCCACCGCCCGCAAGACCTGGGCGGTGTCCCACACGTCGTCGGGCTCACCACCCCTGCCCTGCAGTCACCACGACCTGACCGGGAGTACGCCCCCGTGGCAACGTTCCTCTACAAACTCGGCAAACTCGCCTTCCGGCGGCGGCACTTCGTCGCCCTGATCTGGGTGGCGCTGCTGGCCCTCGCCGGTGTCGGCGCGGCGTCCGCGCCCACCGCCACGTCCAGCAGCTTCTCCATACCCGGCACGGAGGCCCAGAAGGCCTTCGACCTCCTCGAGAAGCGGGCCCCCGAAGCGAGCGCCGACGGCGCGAGCGCCCGCGTCGTCTTCAAGGCTCCGGACGGCGAGAAGGTGACCGACCCGGCCAACAAGGCCGAGATCGACAAGACCGTCGCCGCCCTGAAGTCCGGCTCCGACCAGGTCGCCCGCGCGGACAGCCCCTTCGTGGCCAAGACGGTCAGCAAGGACGGCGCCACGGCGTACGCCTCCGTCTCGTACAAGGTCACCTCCATGGAGCTGACCGACGAGGACCGCGACGCGCTGGAGAAGACCACCGACGAGGCGCGCGAGAGCGGGCTCACGGTCGAGGTCGGCGGTGACGCGCTCCAGGCCATGCCGGAGACCGGGTCCACCGAGATCATCGGCATCGCCGTCGCCGCGGTCGTCCTCGTCATCACCTTCGGCTCGCTGATCGCGGCGGGTCTGCCGCTGCTCACCGCGCTGATCGGCGTCGGCATCGGCGTCTCCGCGATCACCGCGCTCGCCGACGCCCTCGACCTGGGCACCACCACCTCGACGCTCGCCATGATGATCGGCCTCGCGGTCGGCATCGACTACGCCCTCTTCATCGTCTCCCGCTACCGCGGCGAACTCGCCGAGGGACGGGAGCGCGAGGAGGCCGCGGGCCGTGCGGTGGGCACCGCGGGCTCGGCCGTCGTCTTCGCCGGGCTCACCGTGGTCATCGCGCTCGTCGGCCTCGCCGTGGTCAACATCCCGATGCTCACCAAGATGGGCTTCGCCGCGGCCGGCACGGTCGTCATCGCCGTGCTCATCGCGCTGACCCTGATACCGGCGCTGCTCGGGTACGCGGGCAAGCGGGTCATGCCGACGGGTGCGAAGAGCAGGCTGTTCGGCGGCGGCAGGAAGAAGGGCGCCGCGGCCGGCGAGGCTCCGGGGACTCCCGGTGCTCCCGGTGGGGCGAAGCCCAACATGGGCACCCGCTGGGCCCGCTTCGTGGTGCGCCGTCCGATCGCCGTGCTGCTCGTCGGCATCGTGGGCCTCGGCGCCGCCGCCGTGCCGGTCGCCCAGCTGGAGCTCGGTCTCCCCGACGACGGCGCGCAGCCGACGTCCACCACGCAACGCAAGGCGTACGACCTGGTCTCCGAGGGCTTCGGCCCCGGCTCCAACGGCCCTCTGATGGTGGTCGGCGACCTCAAGGACGCCAAGGACCCGAAGGCCGCCGCCCAGCGCATCACCAAGACGATCTCCGGCCTCGACGACGTCCGGGCCGTGGCGCCGCCGATGCTCACCAAGGCGGGCGACACCGCGATCATCAGCGTCGTGCCGTCCTCCAAGCCCAGCGGCATCGAGACCGAGAACCTCGTCCACGCCATCCGCGACGCGGGCCCCGGGATCACCGCGGACACCGGCGCGGAGATCATGGTCACCGGCACCACGGCCATGAACATCGACGTGTCGCAGAAGCTCAACGACGCCCTCGTGCCCTACCTGGCACTGGTCGTGGGCCTCGCGTTCCTGCTCCTGATCGTCGTCTTCCGCTCGATCCTGGTGCCGCTCAAGGCGGCCCTCGGGTTCCTGCTCTCGGTGCTCGCGGCCCTCGGCGCCGTCGTCGCGGTCTTCCAGTGGGGCTGGCTCGGCTCGCTCTTCGGCGTGGAGCAGACCGGACCCGTCATGTCGATGATGCCGATCTTCATGGTGGGCGTGGTCTTCGGCCTCGCGATGGACTACGAGGTGTTCCTCGTGACCCGCATGCGCGAGGCGTACGTCCACGGGGAGCAGCCGGACCAGGCGGTCGTGACCGGCTTCCGGCACGGTGCCCGGGTGGTCTCGGCGGCGGCCGTCATCATGATCGCGGTCTTCGCGGGCTTCATCGGCTCCAGCGAGCAGATGGTGAAGATGATCGGCTTCGGCCTCGCGATCGCGGTCTTCTTCGACGCCTTCGTGGTCCGCATGGCCCTCGTGCCCGCCGTCCTCGCGCTGCTCGGCAAGGGCGCGTGGTGGCTGCCGAGGTGGCTGGACCGGGCGCTGCCCAACGTCGACGTCGAGGGCGAGGGGCTGCGCACGGCGGCCGACCGGGACCCGGACGCCGACCGGCAGGCGGCCCTCGTCTGACCGGCGCGGGCCCTCAGCGGGCGACCGGGGTGACGGCCGCGTAGGTGCGGCGCAGGAAGCGGATGAGCGCCGACGCGTCGAACTGGACGACCGTCACCCCGTCGCCCGCGCGGTGTTCCACGACCGTCTGGACCCGGCCACAGGGCCAGATGTGCACGTCACCGGCGGTGACGGGGGCCCGGAGGCCCTGTTCGAGCACCTGCCGGGCGAAGGTCCACTCGTGGCCGCCGGGGAGGCCGATCCGCACCGCGTGCGGGTCGGCCTCCGCGTCGTACCGCAGCAGGACGGGGACGGCGCGATGGCCCTCGGAGGAGTCCGTGACGAGATGGGCGCGTGTGTACTGCTCGACTGCGGACATCGCTGGGCTCCTCGACGGGGCGTTCCTCTGGCATGCTTTTTATTCTGTTTCCTCACCTAATGTCCCATATTTACGGTGAACCGCCTCGACGAGAGTGACGCGATCGCCGTCTACGGCTTCGATCCGAAGACGACGGGGGTGGAAGGGGAGGGAATCGGTGGTGCGGGGCGGCTGTTGCCCTGGACATGGATGACATGAGGGGCGGTACGGAACGGGTGCGCGGCGCGGAGGCGGTGAGCTCCCCGGGCGCGGGCGTGCACGGCACGGTGGGCGACGGGTTCGAACCGGTCAGGGACGCCTTCGTGCGCAACTTCGCCGACCGCGGGGAGCGCGGCGCCGCCGTCACGGTCTACCGCGACGGGCGCAAGGTCGTCGACCTGTGGGGCGGCGCGAAGGACGTCGACGGGGACCCGGCGGCCGGGGACGCCCCGTGGGAGCGCGGCACCGCGCAGATCATCCGCTCGGCGACCAAGGGCGTGGCGGCGGCCACGCTGCTCCTGCTGCACCAGCGCGGCGAACTCGACCTGGACGCCCCGGTCGCCGCCCACTGGCCGGAGTTCAAGGCGCGCGGCAAGGACCGCGCCCTGGTCCGGCACCTGCTCGCGCACCGCGCCGGAGTGCCCGCCCTCGACCACCCGCTGACCCCGGCCGAGGCATTGGACCCGGACCTCGCGGCGGCGGTGGTCGCGGCGCAGGCCCCGTTCTGGGAGCCGGGCGCCGACCACGGCTACCACGCCCAGACCTACAGCTGGCTCATCGGTGAGACGGTGCGGCGCGTGACCGGGCAGGCGGTGGGGGAGTGGATCGCGGCCGAGATCGCCCGGCCGCTCGGCCTCGACCTGTGGGTCGGGCTGCCGGACGCGGAGGCGGCGCGGGCCGGCCGGGTGGGCGGCATCGAACCGCCGGCCCCGGCGGGCGGCCTGCGGGTACGGCCGCGGCGGAACGTGGCGGAGGCGTACGCCGACCCGGACTCCCTGACCCGCCGCGCCTACGGGGCGGTCACCGCGGCCACCGGGAGCGGGGAGCTGACCCGCCCCGACGAGAACGACCCGGCCTACCGGGCGGCGGCCCTGCCGGGTGCCAACGGGATCGCCACGGCGGAGGGGCTCGCCCGCTTCTACGCCTCGCTGATCGGTGAAGTGGACGGGCGCGGGCGGCTGTTCACGCCGGAGACGGTCGAACTGGCCCGCGCCGAGGAGTCCGCGGGCCCCGACCGCGTCCTGGTCGTCCCCACCCGCTTCGGCCTCGGCTACATGCTGCACGGCGGCGCCTCCCCGCTCCTGGCCCCCGGGTCCTTCGGCCACCCCGGCAGCGGCGGCGCCCTCGGCTTCGCGGACCCGGAGTCGGGCCTCGCCTTCGGCTACGTCACCAACGGCATGGCCAAGGGGGTCACGGCCGATCCCCGTGCCCAGGCGCTGGTGCGGGCGCTGCGGACCGCCGCGGGCCGGGCCTGACCCGCCGCAGGACGAGCAGCCCGCCCACGCCCGGCACGAGGGAGAGCCACCGGGCGTTCGGCGCGACGTCCCGGAGCGTCCAGGTGGCCGCGATGGTGACCAGATAGGCGGTGCCGTGCAGCGGGCCGAGGGCCGCGGAGGCGGCCGGCGCGTGGACGGTCGCGAGGTTGAGCAGCAACAGGGCGAGCGAGGCGGTCTCGACGGCGGCGGCGGCGCGGAGCGTACGCATGGTGCTCACACCCCCGTCGTGGAGCCGGGCCGGACGATCATCAGCACGGTGACGGTCGCCCACAGCACGTTGAAGACCCCGGTGAGCATGGTCAGCCGGGAGGCCGTCGCGCGGGCGGCGCCGGTGTCCACGCCCGCGTCGAGCAGGAGCCGCTGGCCGGGCAGGATCGTCATGGCCAGCAGGCCCGCGGCGAGCGCGGTCAGGATCAGCGAGGTGATGAGCCAGGCGTCGCCGAGCACGCCCAGCTGGGCGGCGGTGGCGATCCCGAAGACGGGCACGGCGATGCCGGCCGTCGCGTAGCCGCGGCAGACGCGGTGCAGCAGCGCGGCGACCCCGGCGGCCCGGTCGCTTCGGCCGTCCAGCGCCTGGAGCGCGTAGCGCGGGAACATCGACGCGGCCACGGTGATCGACCCGACGGCGAGGATCGCCACGAGCACGTGGACGGACAGGAGCAGCTTGGTCACGGGGCCCTCCGGGCGGGACGTGCGCATGGGCGCATGGCGGAGGCACGAGATGCGCCGCCGCATATGTTGGCCACCAATACATACACTGCCTACGGGTGCGTTGTGTAGGCTGCCTACTCATGAAGGCGGATGCGGTGCGAGGGCACCTCGACGGACTGTTGCTGGCGGTGCTCGAACCCGGCCCGCTGCACGGCTACGCGATCATCGCGGCGGTGCAGCGCCGCAGCGGCGGCGCGCTCGAACTGCGCACGGGCACGATCTATCCGGCGTTGAACCGCCTGGAGCGGCTGGGCCTGCTGAGCAGCAGCTGGGAGTCGGCGGCGGGGGAGCGGCGGCGCCGGGCGTACGAACTCACCGACGCGGGGCGGGCGACGCTGGCCGGGGAGCGGGCGGCGTGGACGGAGTTCACGGCGGCGATCGGCGCGGTACTGAACCCGGGCCCGCAGCGGCCGGGGCTCGCCACATGAGCACGGCGACGCGGCGGCCCGACCCGGTCGAGGAGTACGTGAGCGAGCTGACGGCGGCGCTGCACGGCCCGGCGAAGGCCAAGTCCCGCCTGGTGGAGGAGATGCGGGGCGGCCTGCTCGACACGGCGGCGGCGCACGCCGAGGACGGTGCGAGCGAGGAGGAGGCGGCCCGCCTGGCGGTACGGGAGTTCGGCACGGTCGAGGCCCTGGCCCCCGCCTGCCAGCACGAACTGACCATCGCTCAGGCGCGGCACACCGCCCGCACGGTCGCGCTGACCGCGCCCTTCCTGCTCGCCTGCTGGCACCTGTCCCGCGCGGGCGACACCCCCTGGCAGGCGCTGGCGGCGCACCTGGCCCTGATCGCGACGGCGGCGGCGATGCTCGCCGCGGCGACCCTGGCGGCCACGGGCACCCTCGCCCGCCGCCTGCCCACCCCGCACCGCCTGCCGCTGGCGGTGGCCTGGGCGGGCACGACGGCGAGCGCGGCCATGGCGGTGGCGACCCTGTGCCTGACGGTCGCCGCGGCCCTCGCCACGAACTGGCCCCTCCTGGCGGCGGCGGGCATCCTGTCCGCGGCCACCCACGCGATCGTGGCGACCTCGGCCCGGGCATGCCGCCGCTGCGTCGGCCTGAACCTCACGAAGCCGGTACGCGGCTGACCCCGGGGCGGCTGCGCGGCGCCGCCCCGCCGGGCAGCGAAGCCGGGCCTGCCCCGCGCCGGGCGGCGGCTAGCCCGCGTGGAGCATCAAGCCGATGCCTGCCACCATCAGGCCCGCCGCCACCAGCCTCGGGGCCCCGAAGCGTTCCTTGAAGAAGATCGCGCCTATCGCCGCGCCGACGATGATCGAGGATTCCCGGAGGGCGGAGATCGGGGCCAGTTCCGCTCTGGTCTGGGCCCAGAGGACCAGGCCGTAGGCCGCCACCGAGAGCGCCGCGCCCAGGAGGCCCACCGCCGCGAACGGGCGGAGGCGGGGGAGCAGTTGGCCGCGCCAGCGCCACGCCGCGTACAGCGGGATCGCCAGGCCCTCCAGGATCATCAGCCACGCGATGTAGCCCATCGAGGAACCCGAGGCGCGGACGCCGAGGCCGTCCACCACCGTGTACGCGGCGATCGAGACGCCCGTGGCCAGGGCCGCGGTGAGCGCCGCCCAGTCGGGGCGGCGCCCCGAACCCCGTATGCCCCACAGCGCGAGGCCCGTCAGGCCCGCGCACGAGACCGCCACGCCCGCCGCCTGCCAGCCGTCCGGGATCTCGCCCGCGAAGACCGCCGCGAGGACGGTGACGACCAGCGGGGCCGTGCCCCGCGCGATGGGGTACGCCTGGCCGAAGTCGCCCAGCTTGAACGAGCGCATCAGCAGGGCGTAGTAGCCGACGTGCACGGCCGCCGAGAGGAGCAGGTACGGCCAGGCGCCGGCCGCCGGGAGCGGGACGAAGGGGGTGAGGAGGGCGCCGATCAGCAGACCGCCGCCGGAGATCAGCGTGAAGCCGACGAGCTTGTCGGTGATGTGGTGGGCTATCGCGTTCCAGCACGCGTGCGTCACGGCGGCCAGCAGCACCGCCGACGCCACGACGGGGGTCACTCGGACGTCTCGCGCACGTCCACCAGCGTGGCGCCCGCGTGGGCGATCAGCGCCTCGGGGGTGGTGGGGAAGACCGCGTACGGGGTGCCGGCGGCCGCCCACACCTCGTCGTGGGCGAGGAGCGAGCGGTCGGCGAGGACCCGTGTGCGGTTCACGTGGCCGAAGGGCGGCACGCCGCCGATCGTGTACCCCGTCGTCTCCTTGACCACGTCCGCCTTGGCCCGCGTGACCTTCTCCGCGCCCAGTTCCGCGCGGACGAGTTCCAGGTCGACGCGGGACGCGCCGTCCATCAGGACCAGGACCGGCATGCCGTCCGCCGCGAAGATCAGGGACTTGCAGATCTGGCTCAGCTCACAGCCGACGGCGGCCGCCGCCTCCTGGGCGGTACGCGTCCGCTCGGGGAAGCGGCGGACCCGGCCGAGCAGTTCGGCCAGGCCCAGTTCCCGCAGGGCGGCGGCGAAACGGGGGTGCGCCGCGGACTCGGCGGGCGCGGACGGCTCGACGGGGCCGCAGGACTCGGCCGGTTCAGGGGCAGTAGTGCTCATGCCCCCGCACGCTAGCCGTACGTGTACGGGCCACGCGACCTCGTATCCGCGGAGCGGACGCGGCGGTCCGCGCCCTCACTTCCCGGCCAGCAGCATCGCCCGCACCAGCGGCCCCGCCGAGTCGCCGCCGTGGCCGCCCTGCTGGACGACCGCCGCCGACGCCAGGTCGCCCCGGTACGCGGTGAACCAGCCGTTGGGCTTCTTCTGGCCGTCGACCTCCGCCGAGCCGGTCTTGGCGCCCGTGTCGGAGCCGAGGCCCGCCATCGGCTTGGCCGCCGTGCCGGCCACCGCCGTGTAGTGCATGAGCTCCCGCAGCCCCGAGAGCGTGGCGCCGGACATCTTGCGCGGCGCCGTCGCCAGCTCGCGGTCGTCGACGTCGGGCGAGACCAGGTAGGGCTGCTTGAAGGCGCCGGACTTCACCGTCGCCGCCACCGACGCCATGTTCAGCGGGTTCATCCGCACCCCGCCCTGCCCGATCAGCGAGGCGGCCATCTGGGCGTCGCTCTGCACCGGCACCGCGCCGTCGAAGGTCGGCACGCCGATCGACCAGTCGTCACGGCCGAGCCCGAAGACGTCCTGGGCCTGCCTGGTCAGGGAGTCGTTCTCCAGCTTCTCGGCCCGGCTGATGAACGCCGTGTTGCAGGAGCGCGCGAAGCTCGCCTTGAACGTGCCGTTCTTTATCTGGAACTTGTCGTCGTTCTGGAACTTCCAGCCCCCGTACGTCGAGTACTTGGGGCACGGGTGCTTCTTGTCGACCCCCGCGAGCTTCTTCTCCAGGAGCATCGACGCGCTGACCACCTTCATCGTGGAGCCGGGCGCGAGCGACCCCTGGAACGCCACGTTGAAACCCGCGGGGTCGGAGTTGGCGGCGGCCAGGATCTCGCCGGTGCTCGGCTTGACGACCACGACCGACGCCCGCTGCCGCTTGGCCGTCTCCCGCTCGGCCGCGGCCTGGAGCGAGGGGCTGAACGTGGTCTTCAGCGTGCCGGGAGTGCCGGGCGAGAGCGTCAGGAGCGTCTTGTCGGGCGTCGACTCAGCGTCGTCCTCCCCCGCCTTCGCCGAACCGGCCTCGGCGGACTTCTTCTCGTCCGCCCGCACCACCCGCAGCTCGACGCCCGCCTTGCCGCCCGCCTCCTTGCCGTACCGCTCCCGCAGCCCGTCGAGGACCGTGCCGAGCGAGGGGTACTCGGCCGCCGTCAGCTCGCCGCCCTCCCGGTCCACGGCCTTGATCGGCGGGTCGCCCGCCTCGCCCGTGACCAGGCGGTCGCCCTCCTTCAGCGCGGGGTGCACCACGGAGGGCCGCCAGCCGACCAGCGTCCTGCCGTCGCTCTTCCTGCGGACCACCGTCAGCTCGGACTCGTAGGCGAAGGGCTTGCTCCTGCCCTTGTACGCGACGGTGGCCGCCGCCTTGAACGGCACGTCGGCGCCCGACCGCTTGCCCGGGGTCAGCCTGGTGTCCGCGAAGTGCCCGTCCTCGCGGAACGAGGTCAGGGCCTTCTCGGCCGCCGCCCGGTCGTCCGTCAGCGCCGCCGCCCCGGCCACGTCCCCCTCGGCCCACGCCGCGAGGAACTCCCGGGCGGTCGTACGGACCTCCGCCGCTGTCGGCGGCCCCGTGGCCACCTGCTTCCCGTCGGCACCCGACCCGTCCGCCCCGCCGGAGAGCGCGAACGCCGCGGCCCCCACCCCGCACACGACGACGGCCGCCGCCCCGCCCAGCACGACGGGGTGCACTCTGCCGTTCTTGACGCCGACGCCCTTGCGCTCGCTGGCGCGCCTCCGCTTGCCCACAAACCCTCCGCTGTTCCCCGGAGCCCCCACCCCCGGCTCCTCGATCGAAGCCCACCTTAGAGGCGTACGGGGAAGCCCTTGACCACTTCACCGCCCGGCCGGACGACCTTCGGGCGGGCCCTCTACCCTGCGCGCAGGACGTCCGCGACGATCGGGCCCGCGGCGTCCCCGCCGTGGCCGCCGCGCTGTGTCATCGCCGCCGCGGCGACATCGCCCCGGTAGCCGGTGAACCAGCTGTCGGACTCCTGGCGGCCGTCCACCTCCGCCGAGCCCGTCTTCGCGCCGGTGTCCCCGCCGAGCGACGCCATGACGCGCGCCCCGGTGCCCCGCACCGCCGTGCGGCGCATCATCTGCCGCAGCTGGGCGGCCGTGGACGCCTCCAGCCCGTCCGCGGTGGCCAGTTCGCGGTCGTCGAGCGACCGCGGCACGATCACCGGCTGCCGGAACGTGCCGGTCCGCACCGTCGCCGTCACCGAGGCCAGGGCCAGCGGGCTCATCTGGACCTGGCCCTGGCCGATGGCGTTGGCCGCGCGGTCGGGGCCCGGCGACGGCGGCACGGAGCCCTCGAAGGACGGCAGACCGACCTTCCAGTCGCCCTTTCCGAGGCCGAACTTGCCCTGCGCCTCCTCGGTGAGGGAGGAGTCCGTGACGCCGTCCTCGTCGATGAGCTTCACGAACGCGGTGTTGCAGGAGCGCGCGAAGTCGTCGGCGAACGTGGCGGACTCGTCCGGCGCCATCCCCTTGAGGTTGTTGATCGTCTGGCTCTGCCAGGTCGCGCTGGTCGGGCACGGCGCGGCGCCGCCCGCCGAGGTGACGCCCTTGTCGATCAGCATCGCCGCCGTGACGATCTTCATCGTCGAGCCGGGCATCACCTTGGCCTCGAACGCCGCGTTGAAGGCGTCCTTGCGGTTGTTGGCGACCGCGAGCACCTCACCGGTGCTCGGCTTCACCGCCACCACGGACGACTCGTCGTACCGCAGGACCGCCCGCTCGGCCGCCTTCTGCACGCCCGCGCTCAGCGTCGTGCGCAGCTTGCCCGGCTTGCCCTCGGAGAGCGTGAGCAGCGTGCGGGGGGCTCCTCCGGAGCCCTCGCGCCGCACGTACAGCTCCCTGCCGGGGGTGCCGCCCGCCGTGTCCCCATACCGTCGCCGCAGCTCGTCGATGAGCGGGACGAGCGAGGGGTGGTCCTTCTCGCGCAGGACGACGCCCGCGCGGTCCACCGCCGTCACGGGCGGGGCGGGCGCCTCACCCGTGACCAGGGAGTCACCCTTCTCCAAGGAGGGGTGCACCACCGACGCCCGCCAGTCGACGAGGGCGCGCCCCGAGCTCTTCCCGCGCACCACGGTCAGCTCGGAGTCGTAGCCGAACCGCTTGCTCTCGCCCTTGTGCGACACCGTGGCCGACACGGCGAACGGGACCCGCGCGCCGGACGCCCGCTTCGGGGTGATCCGCACCTTCGTCAGGTGCGCGTCCTCGCGGTAGCCGGTCAGGGCGGTCACGGCCGTCGCGGAGTCGTTCGTGTACGTGGCGGCCTGCCGCGCGTCCCCCTCCGCCCACGCGGCGAGGAACTTCCGCGACGTCTCGCGGACCTCGGCGTCCGACGGCGGCCCCGTCCGCACCTCCGCGCCGCCCGCACCGCCCGCCCCCGCGGCGGAACCGCCGTCGTCGGAGAAACCGCTCACGAGGTGGAAGGCGCTGTACCCCGCACCCCCCACCATGACGGTGAAAACACCGCCGGCCAACGCCATCCTGACCCCTTTGCGCATGAATGCGCTCCCCTCCCCAGGAGCCTCTCCGAAAGGTGTTCGGAAAGGTCATACGCGCCCGACCTTATGGGGCGGGGGAGAAACACGGGCCGGCCGTTATCCGAAGGTGTCCGTTTCGAGTCGCGCGGTCAGACCCATGTGTCGAGCCACATCCGCGACCGCCAGGAGTCGATGGGAATGGCGGTACCCGTGTAGATCGGCCAGAAATAGATGAAATTCCAGAAGATCAGCAGGACGAGGACGCCCGAGGCGGCGGCTCCCACGAGCCGGCGCCGCTCGGTCGAACCCGGCGGGCCGAGGACCGCGCCGATCAGCATCGCGAGCGCCAGGCAGAGGAACGGCACGAAGACGACCGCGTAGAAGAAGAAGATCGTCCGCTCCTGGTAGAAGAACCAGGGCAGATAGCCCGCCAGCACCCCGCACAGGATCGCGCCGGCCCGCCAGTCGCGCCGGAACGCCCACCGCCACAGGACGTAGAGCAGCGCGAAGGCCGCCGCCCACCACAGCAGCGGCGTGCCGAGCGCCAGGACCTCGCGGGCGCACTTCTCCGCGGTGTCCGCCGGGCAGCCGTCGCGGCCCGGCGCCGGCGACTCGTAGAAGTACGAGACCGGCCTGCCGTCGACGATCCAGCTCCAGGGGTTGGACTGGTAGGTGTGCGGCGACGAGAGGCCCACGTGGAACTCGTACACCGCGTGCTCGTAGTGCCACAGGCTGCGCACCCAGTCCGGCAGCCACGTCCAGTCCCCGCCCCGGCCCGCCGTCGCCGCCCAGTCGCGGTAGTAGCCGCCCGAGCCGTCCGTCGGCGAGAGGATCCAGCCGAGCCACGACACGACGTACGTGGCGAGGGCCACCGGCACCGTCGACACGAACGCCGGGAGCACGTCCCGCCGCAGGACCGCGCGGTAGGGCCGCACCGCCCCGGCGACACGGCGCGCCCCGACGTCCCAGAAGACCGTCATCAGGCAGAGGAAGACCATCACGTACAGGCCGTTCCACTTGGTCCCGAAGGCCAGGCCCAGGCAGAGTCCCGCCGCCCACCGCCACGGCCGCCACCCGAGGCGCAGCGTCTGCGCGACGTGCATGTCCGGGCGCACGGTCCCGTCCTCGTCGACCGGCAGCGCGGCGGCGAGCCGCGCCCTCGCCCGGTCGCGGTCGATCAGGAGGCACCCGAAGGCGGCCAGCACGAAGAACATCAGGACCTGGTCGAGCAGCGCGGTCCGCGACATCACGAAGTGCAGGCCGTCCACCGCGAGCAGCGCGCCCGCGAGGCACCCGAGGAACGTGGAGCGGAACAGGCGCCGCCCGATCCGGCACAGCATCAGCACGGACAGGGTGCCGAGCACCGCCGTCATGAACCGCCAGCCGAACGGGTCGAAGCCGAACAGCCACTCACCGGCCCCGATCACGTACTTGCCGACCGGCGGATGCACCACGTACGCCGCGTCGTGCGGAATGGCGAGGTCGCCGCCCTGCCGCAGCACGTCGTCGTTGATCTTCTCCGGCCAGTTGACCTCGAAGCCGCGGTGGATGAGCGCCCAGGCGTCCTTCGCGTAGTACGTCTCGTCGAATATCACGGCCTTCGGGCTGCCGAGGTTCCAGAACCGCATCACCCCGGCCACCAGCGTGACCAGCAGCGGCCCCAGCCAGGCCGAGCAGCGCACCAGCTTGTCCGCACCGGCCTCGGACACCCCGAGCGTCATCCACAGCCGGGGGCCCGGCTCGGTGTACGGGGGCACGAGCCGCGCCCCGACGTCCTCGCGGGGCCGCGCCACGTGCCCGAATCGGCGCAGCCGCCGCTGCCACGAGAGCTGCTGCTCCTCGGGCTGCTGGCCCTCGCGGGTGTCCGGGGAAGACGCGGTACTGGTCACCGCGCCATCGTAGGGAACCCGACTGTGCGAGTCCCGCTCGCAGGCCCTGCGAGGATGGATCCGTGACAGGAAGCGCAGATTCCCCCGGAACCCTCGTACTGGCGGGCACGCCCATCGGCGACGTCGCCGACGCCCCGCCGCGCCTCGCCGCCGAACTGGAGGCGGCCGACGTCGTCGCCGCCGAGGACACCCGGCGGCTGCGCCGGCTCACCCAGGCGCTCGGCGCGCAGGTCGGCGGGCGCGTCGTGTCGTACTTCGAGGGCAACGAGTCGGCGCGCACGCCCGAACTCGTCGAGGCCCTCGCGGGCGGCGCGCGGGTGCTCCTGGTGACGGACGCCGGCATGCCCTCGGTCTCCGACCCCGGCTACCGCCTGGTCGCGGCGGCCGTGGAGCGCGACATCCGGGTGACGGCCGTCCCTGGCCCCTCGGCGGTGCTCACCGCGCTCGCCCTCTCCGGCCTGCCGGTCGACCGCTTCTGCTTCGAGGGCTTCCTGCCGCGCAAGGCCGGTGAACGGCTCGCGCGCCTGAAGGAGGTCGCCGACGACCGCAGGACGCTGGTCTACTTCGAGGCCCCGCACCGCATCGACGACACGCTCGCCGCGATGGCCGAGGCGTTCGGCGAGGACCGCAGGGCCGCCGTCTGCCGCGAGCTGACCAAGACGTACGAAGAGGTCAAGCGGGGCCCGCTGAAGGAACTCGCCGAGTGGGCCGCCGACGGAGTGCGCGGCGAGATCACCGTCGTCGTCGAGGGCGCCCCGGAGAAGAGCGCCGCCGAACTCGGCCCCGACGAGCTGGTGCGCAGGGTGCGCGTGCGCGAGGAGGCGGGGGAGCGGCGCAAGGAGGCGATCGCCGCCGTCGCCGCCGAGGCGGGCCTTCCCAAGCGGGAGGTCTTTGATGCCGTCGTGGCAGCAAAGAACGCGGATCGGAGCGGCCCATCGGAGGGCAAAGGACTATCGTGAAAGGCAAAGCGTGAGCCGCGCACCGGCCTTTTCCGCCATGGAATAGTTAAATCGGCTCCAATGCTCGACAGGCCTGATGCGCCGGTTCGGGGAAAAGCGTCCACTGGGTGAAGGGACGCACCCGTTCCCAGGCTGCCGGGCCCAGGCCGGTCCCGCGCCCGGCAGTGCTTGTCCCACGGGCAAGAGGAGCACTGGCATGAGTGAGATCGCAGAATCCGGCCACCCCGCCACGGCGCTCGACGTCGGGCACGAGTCATACGCCTTCGCCTGTATGCGCTGCGGTCACGGCTGGGAGCAGTCGTACGAGATCGAGCACCATGTGGACGGCAAGGGCCAGCAGTTCGTGAGGTATCTGGCGGACGGGCGGCACGTGCCCTCGCCGCTGTCCCGTCCGACGTGCCTGAACTGCGGCGGCCATGTCGTACGGATCATGCGGGCGGGGCAGGTGTCCTCGGTGCTCGACTGCATGCGGCGGCAGCGGGAGGGTGGGGCCTCCGCGGCCGGATCGGCCTCCGCGGTCGAGCCGGCCGGAGCCTCGGCCGCCGAGGGGCGGGAGCGTCATCAGTGGCACGTGTCGGGACTGCTGCATCCCTTCGCGCACCGGAAGGGGCGGTGAGCGGTCCGTGAGCCCCGCTGGCGGGGGTTCGTCGGCCGCCCGCAAGCCGTCCGCTCCGGGGCGGGGGACGGCTTCGTAGGATCGAGGCATGCCTTCGAAGAACGCCGACGTGCCGCCGCCTCTGCCCGCACCGCTCCGGGTGGCGGTCGCCGACTCCCACACCCACCTCGACATGCAGGCCGGCACGGTGGAGGAGGGCCTCGCCAAGGCCGCGTCGGTCGGGGTCACCACGGTCGTCCAGGTGGGCTGCGACGTACGGGGCTCGCAGTGGGCGGCGCGGACCGCCGCCGAGCACGAGAGCGTGCACGCCGCCGTTGCCCTCCATCCCAACGAGGCGCCCCGCATCGTGCTCGGCGACCCCGACGGCTGGTCCCGGCAGGGCGCGCGCGAGGCGGGCGGTGACGCCGCGCTCGACGAGGCCCTCGCCGAGATCGACCGGCTCGCCTCGCTGCCGCACGTCAAGGGCGTCGGCGAGACCGGCCTGGACCACTTCCGCACCGGCCCCGAGGGCATGGCCGCACAGGAGCGGTCCTTCCGCGCGCACATCGAGATCGCCAAGCGGCACGGCAAGGCCCTCGTCATCCACGACCGCGAGGCGCACGAGGACGTCCTCCGGGTCCTGAAGGAGGAGGGCGCCCCGGAGCGCACCGTCTTCCACTGCTACTCCGGTGACGCCGCGATGGCCCAGGTCTGCGCCGAGCACGGCTACTTCATGTCCTTCGCGGGCAACGTCACGTTCAAGAACGCGCAGGGGCTGCGGGACGCCCTGGCCGTCGCCCCGCTGGAACTCGTCCTCGTGGAGACCGACGCGCCCTTCCTGACACCCGCGCCGTACCGCGGACGGCCCAACGCGCCGTATCTCGTTCCGGTCACCCTGCGCGCGATGGCCAAGACGCGGGGCATCGACGAGGACGCCATGGCCGCGGCCGTCTCGGCGAACACGGCGCGCGCCTTCGGCTACTGACGCGCGGCGGCCGGCCCGGCCGTTCCGTGACTCTGGGTGCCGATGCGACTTTGGAGAGTCACGGTCGCTCCGCTAGGTTCTGTGCGCCCGGCCCGGACCTCTGGAGCGCCATCGTGAGCCATTCGCCGTACGAGACGTATGACGTGACGCCGTATGACGTGACGCCTCGCGCTCGTGCGTCGTCGCCTTGTGAACCCTGGTCCCGTGAGCCCTGGCCCCAAGAATCCTGGTCCCGTGAGCCTTGGTCTCAGCAGTCTTGGTCCCGTGAGCCCCGGTTTCAGGAGTCTTGGGCCCGTGAGCCTTGGTTTCAGGAGTCTTGGTCCCAGGAGTCTGTGTTCCGTGAGCCCTGGTCCCAGGAGTCTTGGTCTCATGAGCCTTCGGCGTATGGACCTCGGGCGTATGAGTCCGGGGCGTACGGGGCGTCTTGTGGCGGGGGCTCAGTGGGGTACGGGGGTTCTGGCGGTCACGGAGATTCCTACGGCGTGACGTCGCACGACGCGCCCACGGAGGCGGTGCTTCCTCGGCAGGGTGCGGCGGCGCCCGGGGGGACCGCGGGCCCCGTGGGGCGGCGGGGCGGTGGGCGCGCCGAGGCCCGGCGGGCGCGGCGGCGGAAGACGACCTGGGGGGTCGGGAGCCTCACCGGTTCCGGGCTCCCTCCCGGCGGCTCGCCCGGCGGACGGGCCGAGACGCTGCGGCGCCTCGTGCCGCGGGCGCTCGTGGTCGCCTTTCTCGCGGGCGGCACCTCCGCGTTCGTCGCCAACGACAAGGCCGTGCGGCTCAGCGTGGACGGGGAGTCGCGCACCCTGCACACCTTCGCGGACGACGTGGGGGAACTCCTCGCCGACGAGGGAGTCGGCGTGGGCGCCCACGACATCGTCGCGCCCTCCTCGGCCACGGCCCTGGCCAGCGGTGACGAGATCGCCGTCCGCTACGGCCGGCCCGTGCGGCTCACCCTCGACGGTGAGCGGCGCGAGGTGTGGACCACCGCCCGCACGGTGGACGGAGCCCTGCGGCAGCTCGGGGTGCGCGCGGAAGGGGCCCACCTGTCGGCCTCCCGCAGCCGGCGCATCGACCGGCAGGGCCTCGAACTCGCCGTCCGCACCGAACGCACCGTCACGATCATGGCGGACGGGCGGGAGCGGACCGTCCGCACGAACGCGGCGACCGTGCGGGAGGCCGTCGCGGAGTCCGGTGTCACGCTGCGGGGGCAGGACACGACGTCCGTCGCGCCCGACAGCTTTCCCCGTGACGGGCAGACGGTCACCGTCATGAGGATCACCGGGTCGAGGGAGACCCGGGAGGAGGTGATCCCCTTCGCCGTGGTGCGGACCGAGGACCCGACGCTGTTCCGCGGCACGGAGGTCGTGGCGCAACCGGGGCGGCCGGGGGCGCGGCGCGTGACGTACGCGCTGCGCACGGTGAACGGGGTCCGGCAGCGGCCGCGGCTGATCGGCTCCGAGGTCGTCAGGGAGCCGCAGCGGCGGATCGTCAGGGTGGGGACGAAGCGGCGGCCGGAGTCCGTGGCCGGGGCGGACGGGCTGAACTGGGGGGCGCTGGCCCGGTGCGAGTCGGGTGGGCGGCCGGGGGCGGTGGACGCGTCCGGCACGTATGGGGGGCTGTACCAGTTCGACACGCATACGTGGCGGTCCCTCGGGGGGGCGGGCCGGCCGCAGGACGCGCCGGCCTCGGAGCAGACGTACCGCGCGAAGAAGCTGTACGTGCAGCGAGGCGAAAGCGCCTGGCCCCACTGTGGGCGCCGCCTCCACGGCTGACGCCCGGGGCGGTGCCGGTCGCTGGCCCTTCGGGGCGGGGCGCTCGGGACGCGCCGGTACGTGGTCTCCTGCCTCGCTGGTTGGTGTGGTCTCTGCCTCGCTGGTTGGTGGGGGCGGCTTGGGGTCGGCTTGGGTGCGGGTGCGGGTGCGGGTGCGGGTGCGGGTCCGGAGGCCGGGTCCGGGTCCGGGTGCGGGTGGGGTCGGTGTTCTGTGCCTCGCCGTTGTGGGGCGGGGCCGCGCCGGTATGTCCGTCCTCGCTATCGCCTGCGTGACCGAATGGCCGCTTCGGCACTCCGGAGCCGTGCGTGCCGTGCTCCGGGCGGACATACCGACACGTCCCCTCCGGTGTCGATCCGGCCTGCGCCCCGCAACGGCTTGCTCCCACAGCACCACAACGCCCCCCTCCCACGCCTCCAGGCCGACGCGCCCCGGCCAACAGGCCCACGCGTCCTTGCGGGCCAACAGACCCAAGCGCCCTGGGAGTCCCCCCCCCGGTCCCCTACGCCCACGCGCCCCTGCGGAGTCCCTCCGGGCTTCTACGCCCACGCGCCCCTGCGGGGCCCCTCCGGGCCCCTACGTCCGCGCGCCCCTGCGGGGTAACGGGCGGGTGGGTGGGAGACGTCCGCCGCGGAGCGGCGGGGCAGGGAACAGCAGGCGGGGACCGAGGCGGCGGGGCAGGGGAGACCCGGCGGGGACCGAGGCGGCGGGGCAGGGAACAGCAGGCGGGGACCGAGGCGGCGGGGCAGGGAACAGCGGGCGGGGACCGAGGCGGCGGGGCCGGGGACCGGTGGGGCCAAGGCGGGCAGGAGGGTTTCGGGTGGGGCGGAGCGGGGGTGAGGGCACGGCCGCGGGGTGAGGAGGTGAGGCGGGGCCCAGGGGCCAGGGCCCGTAACCTGGGGGCGTGAGCACTGAGCACGGCGCCCTCCTCGGCCCCGCCGACATCCGCGAACTGGCCGCTGCCCTCGGCGTACGCCCGACCAAGCAGCGCGGCCAGAACTTCGTCATCGACGCCAACACCGTCCGCCGCATCGTCCGCACCGCGGACGTCGGCCCGGACGACGCGGTCGTCGAGGTCGGCCCGGGCCTCGGCTCCCTGACGCTGGCCCTGCTGGAGACCGCCTCCCACGTCACCGCCGTGGAGATCGACGACGTACTCGCGAGCGCGCTCCCCGCGACCATCGGGGCCCGCCTCCCGCAGAAGGCCGGCGCCTTCGACCTGGTGCACAGCGACGCCATGCTGGTGAGCGAGCTGCCGGGCCCCGCCCCGACCGCGCTCGTCGCCAACCTCCCGTACAACGTCGCCGTCCCCGTGCTGCTGCACATGCTCGACACCTTCCCGAGCATCGAGCGCACCCTCGTGATGGTGCAGGCCGAGGTCGCCGACCGGCTCGCCGCGGGACCCGGCTCGCGGGTGTACGGGGTGCCGTCCGTGAAGGCGAACTGGTACGCCGAAGTGAAGCGCGCCGGATCGATCGGGCGGAACGTGTTCTGGCCCGCCCCGAACGTCGACTCCGGCCTCGTGTCGCTGGTGCGGCGCGCCGAGCCGGTCAAGACCAGCGCGTCCAAGCGCGAGGTCTTCGCCGTCGTCGACGCCGCCTTCGCGCAGCGCAGGAAGACGCTGCGGGCCGCCCTGTCCGGCTGGGCCGGTTCCGCCCCCCGGGCGGAGGCCGCCCTGGTCGCCGCCGGCGTCTCGCCGCAGGCGCGCGGCGAGGCCCTGACGGTGGAGGAGTTCGCGCGTATCGCCGAGCACAAGGAGGCCGCCGCGTGAGCGTGACGGCACGGGTCCCCGCCAAGGTCAACGTCCAGCTCGCCGTGGGCGCGGCCCGCCCCGACGGCTTCCACGACCTCGCCAACGTCTTCCTCGCCGTCGGGCTCTACGACGAGGTCACGGTCGCCCCCGCCGACCGGCCGCGGATCACCTGCGAGGGCCCGGGCTCCGACCAGGTGCCGCTGGACCGGACGAACCTCGCCGCCCGCGCCGCCGACCTCCTCGCCGAGCGGCACGGGATCAGCGGGGCCGTGCACATCCACATCGCCAAGGACATCCCCGTCGCCGGCGGCATGGCGGGCGGCAGCGCGGACGCCGCGGGCGCGCTCGCGGCGTGCGACGCGCTGTGGGGCACCGGGGCCACGCGTGAGGAACTGCTCGGCATCTGCGCGGAGTTGGGCAGCGATGTGCCGTTCAGCCTCGTCGGCGGAGCCGCGCTCGGCACCGGCCGGGGCGAGAAGCTGGAGCCCTTGGAGGTCGGAGGCGGCTTCCACTGGGTGTTCGCCGTGGCCGACGGGGGGCTCTCCACGCCCGCCGTGTACCGCGAGTTCGACCGGCTCACCTCGGCCGCCCCCGCCCCCGAGGCGTCCCCGGCGCTGCTCGAAGCCCTGCGCAAGGGCGACGTGGAGGCCCTCGCCGCCTCGGTCACCAACGACCTCCAGCCCGCGGCGCTCTCCCTGTTCCCCTCGCTCTCTGAGACCCTCGCCACCGGCACGGCGGCCGGCGCCCTGGCCGCGCTGGTCTCGGGGTCCGGGCCGACGACGGCGTTCCTCACGGCCGACGCCGCGTCCGCGCGCACGGTGGCCGACGCCCTCACCGCCTCCGGCACCTGCCGCACGGCACGCGTGGCGCACTCCCCGGCCCCGGGGGCCACCCTGCTCTGAGAGCCCGCGTACTCAGGCGCACATCTGAGTACGTGCGCGCTGACGCCCGGCCCGGCGGCACGCGACCGTACGTACATGGGATCAAGCGTTCGTGAACTGGCCGGGAAGACGCCCCCCGGGCGCGACCGGTACATCGACCTGCTGCGCGTGGCCTCGCTCGGCACGGTCGTCGTCGGGCACTGGCTGATGGCGGCCGTGGCCGTCGGCGACGACGGCCGTGCCGAGGTCGGCAACCTCCTCGCCGTCGTGCCCGGTCTGCAGATCCTCACCTGGGCACTCCAGATCATGCCGGTGTTCTTCTTCGTCGGCGGCTTCTCGCACGCCCTGTCCTACCGCTCGCTCAGCCGCGGGTCCGAGGGCCCTTCCGTCTACTCGGCCTTCCTCCGGGCACGCCTCCAGCGGCTGCTGCGGCCCACCATGGTCTTCATCGGGGTGTGGGGTGCGGCGGCGCTGGCGCTGCAACTCCTCGGGCAGGGCGGCGGACTGCTCGACGTGGCGTTGCGGCTCGTCGCGCAGCCGCTGTGGTTCATCGGCGTCTACCTGGCGATGGTCGCCCTCACCCCGCCGCTGCTGCGGCTGCACGAGCGGTGGGGCTGGGGCGCGTTCGGCGCGCTCGTGACGGCGGCGGGCGCGGTCGACGTGGCGCGCTTCGCGTTCGGCGTGCCGTACGTCGAGTTCCTGAACTTCGCCTTCGTCTGGCTCGCGGTGCACCAGCTCGGCTTCCTGCGCGCCGACGGACGCCTGCGGATGCCGTACGCCATGGCGGGTACGGGGCTCGCGGTCGCCGCACTGCTCGTCGCCCTCGGCCCGTATCCCCTCTCCATGGTCGGCATGCCGGGCGAACGCGTCTCGAACATGGCGCCGCCCACCTTCGCCCTCCTCTGCCACGGCCTGTGGCTGGTCGGCGCGGTGGAACTGCTGCGCGCCCCGGCGAGCAGGTGGCTGGCGAGGCCGCGCGTGTGGCGCGGGGTGGTCGCGGCCAACGGGATCTCCATGACGGCGTTCCTCTGGCACCTGACCGCCATGCTCGCGGTGTACGGGGCGCAGCTCGCCCTGGACGTGCCCCTCCCCGAGCCGGCCTCGGCGCCCTGGTGGGCGCAGGTCCTGCCGCGCATGGCGGCCGCGGCGGTCGTGACGGCCGCCTTCGTCGCCCTCTTCCGGCGCTTCGAACGCCCGAGCGCCCCCCGGCGGCCCGCCCCGGCCTCGGGTCCCGCGGCGGCCCTCGGCGTCACGCTCTGCCTCTTCGGCGTCCTCGGTCTGTCCATGGTCGGCTTCGCCGGCCTCCTGGAAGGCCGCTCGGCGCTCCTCATAGCCGTCCACGTCACGGCCCCGGCGGCGGTGGCCATGACCCTCGCGGGCTGGCTGCTGGTGGAGCGGGTGGGGAGGGGCGCTGTCGGCGACTACGCTTGAGGATCGATCGATCCCCCCTGTCAGGAGTGAAATGGCCGCCGTCAATCTGGTCAATGTCGAGGCAGTCAGCAAGGTGTACGGCACCCGTGCCCTGCTCGACGGCGTCTCACTCGGCGTGTCCGAGGGGGACAGGATCGGGGTCGTGGGCCGCAACGGCGACGGGAAGACCACCCTGATCCGGATGCTCGCCAAGCTGGAGGAGGCCGACACCGGGCGGGTCACGCACAACGGCGGGCTGCGGCTCGGCGTGCTGACCCAGCACGACTCCCTCGACCCCGAGGCCACCGTCAGGCACGAGGTCATCGGCGACCTCGCCGACCACGAGTGGGCGGGCAGCGCCAAGATCAGGGACGTGCTCACCGGTCTCTTCGGCGGGCTCGACCTGCCGGGCTTCCCCCAGGGACTCGACACCGTCATCGGCCCGCTCTCCGGCGGCGAGCGCAGACGCATCGCGCTCGCCAAGCTGCTCATCGCCGAGCAGGACCTGATCGTCCTCGACGAGCCCACCAACCACCTGGACGTCGAGGGCATCGCCTGGCTGGCCGGGCACCTGCGCGCCCGCCGCTCGGCGCTCGTGTGCGTCACCCACGACCGGTGGTTCCTCGACCAGGTCTGCACCCGCATGTGGGACGTGCAGCGCGGTTCGGTCTTCGAGTACGAGGGCGGCTACTCCGACTACGTCTTCGCGCGCGCCGAGCGCGAGCGCATCGCGGCCACCGAGGAGACCAAGCGGCAGAACCTCATGCGCAAGGAGCTGGCCTGGCTGCGCCGCGGCGCCCCGGCCCGCACCAGCAAGCCGAAGTTCCGCATCGAGGCCGCCAACGAACTGATCGCGGACGTCCCGCCGCCCCGCGACCGCAGCGAGCTGATGAAGTTCGCCACCACGCGGCTCGGCAAGACCGTCTTCGACCTTGAGGACGTCTCCGTGCAGGCCGGCCCGAAGCTGCTGCTCAAGCACCTGACCTGGCAGCTGGGCCCCGGCGACCGCATCGGCCTGGTCGGCGTGAACGGCGCGGGCAAGACCTCGCTGCTGCGCGCGATGGCCGACGCCGCCCGCAGCGACGGCGACGTGCAGCCGGTGGCCGGGCGGATCGCCGTCGGCAAGACGGTGAAGCTGGCCTACCTCTCGCAGGAGGTCGCCGAGCTGAAGCCGACGCTGCGGGTCCTCGAGGCCGTGCAGCAGGTGCGCGAGCGCGTCGACCTCGGCAAGGGCCGCGAGATGACCGCGGGCCAGCTCTGCGAGACGTTCGGGTTCAGCAAGGAGAAGCAGTGGACGCCGGTCGGCGACCTCTCCGGCGGCGAGCGGCGCAGGCTCCAGCTCCTGCGGCTCCTCATGGACGAGCCGAACGTCCTCTTCCTCGACGAGCCGACCAACGACCTCGACATCGAGACGCTGACGCAGCTGGAGGACGTGCTCGACGGCTGGCCCGGCTCCATGGTCGTGATCTCCCACGACCGGTTCTTCGTCGAGCGCACCACGGACAAGGTGTACGCGCTCCTGGGCGACGCCACCATGCGGATGCTGCCGCGCGGCATCGACGAGTACCTGGAGCGGCGGCAGCGGATGACCGAGTCCGCCCCCGCCTCGGCGCAGGCACCGGCGTCGGAGCGGCCGGCCGCGGCGAAGACCGTTTCGGCCGCGGACGCCCGCGCCGCCAAGAAGGAACTCCAGAAGATCGAGCGGCAGCTGGACAAGGTCTCCGAGAAGGAGAGCAAGCTGCACGCCCAAATCGCCGATAACGCCACGGACTTCGAGAAGGTGGCCAAACTGGACGCCGAGTTGCGTGAATTGACGGGTGAGCGCGAGGAGTTGGAAATGCGCTGGCTGGAGCTCGCGGAAGACGCGTAGAGCTCTCGTGGAAGTCGCGTAACGGACGCATCACGGGCCGGTCCTCCCTTGGGAACAGGGGCAGGACCGGCCCCGTCTCGTACGGGTTCAGGGTGATAGAAAGGCTGACCTGAAAGCACCCTCTGGCGTGCCGAAAATCAGTGAAGGGGGAAGCGCTGATGACTCAGCCGCCCAACCAGCCGCCGTCCGGCGGCTTCGGAGCTCCGCAGGATCCACGGCAAGGAGGGGCGCAGCAGCCACCGGGCGGGCCGCCGCAGCCGCCCGCGCAGCAGCCGCCCGCCGCCCCGCAGCCGGGTCGGCCCCAGCCGGGATACGGCTACCCGCAGACCCCGCCGCCCGCGGGCCCGTACGGCCAGCCGGCCCAGCCCCAGCAGTCGGGTTCCTACCAGCAGCCGGGCCCCTACGGCCAGCAGCCCGGTCCCTACGGGCAGCCGCAGCAGCCGGGCCCGTACGGCAACCAGCCGCAGTACGGCTACCCCCAGCAGCCCCCGACCCAGCCGCAGTTCCCCGCCGGAGGGGGTGGCGGCAGGGGCGGGCGCAAGAAGCTCGTGGTGGTCGTCGCGGCGGCCGTGGCCGCGCTGCTGGTCGCGGGCGGTGTCACGTACGCCGTCGTCGGCGGTGACGACGGCGGGAAGAAACCCGAGTCGAAGAACAAGGACCCCAAGCCCTCCGCCTCCGTGCCCGCCGATCCCGGCACCGGTGACGGCGACGGCAACGAGGGCAAGGAGGACCTCAACGAGGGCCGCAAGCCCGGCGAGGCCAAGGTCCTCTGGTACAAGGAGGCCCCCAAGGTCCCCGGCTCCGGCGGCGACGCCCCGGGCATGTGGATCGAGGGCGACACGGTCGTCAAGGCCGCGTACAAGCAGCTCTTCGCCTACGAGGTGGGCTCGGGCGACGTCGCGTGGGACCCCATCACGTTCCCGCAGAAGATCTGCGCCGCCACCGAGAAGGCCACCGACGACGGCAAGATCGTGGTCGCCTTCAAGGACAGCGCCAAGAGCAGCGCCAAGTGCAACCAGCTCCAGGTCATCGACCTGAAGACCGGTGACAAGGGCTGGGGCAAGCCGGTCAAGGAGGAGGGCCTCTTCGACTTCGCCTCGCAGAGCACCCTCACCCTCGTCGGCGACGTGCTGATGGTCGGCCGCGACCAGTCCGGCACCGCGCTGCGGATGAGCGACGGCAAGAAGCTCTACGTCTCGGAGAAGAAGGACGAGGGCACCTGCTTCCCCAACGGGTTCGCGGCCGAGGGCAAGAAGCTCGTACGGGCGCTGTCCTGTGGGGCGAGCACGGACAACGAGCACGACGAGCTCCAGCAGCTCGACCCGCGCACCGGCAGGGCCCTGTGGACCAAGAAGTTCCCCAAGGGCTGGCGCGTCAAGAAGCTCTACTCGGTCAGCCCGACGGTCGTGTACCTGGAGAACGAGGACAAGAACAAGTGGAACGTCTCGGTGCTGAAGCCCAACAGCGACGAGACCCGCTCCGAACTCGTCACCAAGGACGGCTTCGCGCCCGAGTGCGAGTCCTCCATCCTCAGCCGTGACCTCACCGGATGCCTCGGCGCGGTGAACGACGACAAGTACCTCTACCTGCCGACGGACGAGAAGAGCGGCGCCAACGAGGTCGTGGCGTTCAGCCTGTCCACCGGCAAGGAGGCCTGGCGCGTCAAGTCGCCGCTGGAGGAAACGATGCTCCCGCTGAAGGCCGAGGACGGTGAGCTGATCGCCTACGTCACCCCGTCCTACGCCTCCGGCGGCCGGGTCGTGTCCATCGCGACGTCGGGTTCGCACACGCCGAAGACCCTTCTCCAGCACCCGAAGGGCACGGCGAAGATCGAGAGCGGCTTCTACTCGAAGGCCGTCGACTACGTGGACGGGCGCTTCTACATCTCCACCACCAGCATCACGGGAACGTCCGGCCGGTCCAAGCTGATGCTGGCCTACGGCAAGTGATCCCGCGCCGCACCCGGTGCACCCTCTCGATCCCGGGCGTCTTCCGGCGCCACCCCGAGCTCCCCAAGCGTCCCAAGGAATAGACGACGTCATGACCCAGCCGCCCCAGCCTCCCCAGCAGCCGCCGAACGAGCCCCCGCAGGGCGGCTTCGGCGCGCCCCAGGAACCCCCGGCCGGTGGTTTCGGCGCCCCGCAGGACCCTCCGCCCGGAGGCTTCGGCAAGGCCCCGGAGCCGTCCTACGGCTACCCGCAGGCCCCCGGCGCCCCGCAGACGCCCCCGCCCGCGCAGCCCCCGGGCTTCCCGCCGCCGCAGACCCCGCCACCCGCCGCCCCGCCGGCGCCCCCGGCGGGCCAGCCGCACTACGGCTACCCCCAGGCCCCGCAGCAGCCCCAGGGCTACGGCTACCCGACGCAGCCGGCGCAGCCGCAGTACCAGCAGGGCTACCAGCAGCCGTACCAGCAGGGCTACCAGCAGCCCCCGACCATGCCGATGCAGCCGCAGCCCGGAGGGTCCGGCGGCGGCAGGAAGTTCAGCGGCCAGATGGCGGTCATCGTCGCGGCGGTCGTCGCGATCGCGCTGATCGTGGGCGGCGGCGTCTGGTACGCCTCGTCCAAGGACGACGACTCCAAGAAGACCGCCCAGGGCACGGACGGCAAGGGGAAGGGGGGCGAGAAGGGCGAGAAGGGTGGCGACTCCCCGCCCGGCCAGGGCCCGGCCGAGGAGAAGGCCCCGGGCGACCCCTCGGCCAAGGTGCTCATGCAGCTCCCGCAGCCGGAGATCCCCAAGGACCAGATCTGGAACGCCACGGGCTCGGCGCTGACCGACGACGTCTACGCCAAGGCCGGCGTCAACGAGCTGAACGGCTACGACCCGGACACCGGCAAGGAGAAGTGGTCGATCCCGCTTCCCGGGATGACGTGCGCGATGTCGCGCGAGGTCACCGACGACGGCATCGTGGCCGTCGTCACGGAGGAGACCGAGCGGGGCAAGAAGGGCGATTACGAGCCCTGCTCCAAGGTCTCCGCGATCGACCTGAAGTCCGGGAAGAAGCTGTGGACCGAGGGCGTCGAGACCAACGGCGTGAAGGCGACGTTCAAGGAAGTCACCATCTCCGGCACCACGATCGCCGCCGGCGCGGGTGTCTCCAGCGGCGGCGCCGCCTGGGACGTGACCGGCAAGTCGCTGTGGAAGCCGAAGGTCGGCAAGTGCGAGGACGTCGGCTACGCCGGCGGTGACCAGCTGGTGGCCGTGCGCAGGTGCGGCAGCTACGGCGACTACAAGCTGAAGGTCCAGCTCCTCGACCCCAAGACCGGCGACGACAAGTGGACCTACCCGCTCGCCGACGGCATCGACAACGCCAAGATCATCTCGACGAACCCGGTCGTCTTCGGCCAGGACACCACCGAGATCACCGCGACCGGCGTGACGGACGTCTTCTCGATCGGCGCGAACGGCAAGCTCCGCGCCAAGATCGCGCTGGAGGAGGGCAAGTACGACCACGACTGCGGCGTCAACGTGGTCAACGACTGCCGTGCGATCACGGTCGGCAACGACCGGCTCTACGTGCCGACCCGTCAGCACGACGGCAGCGGCGAGAGCTACAGCCAGACCAACGAGATCGTGTCCTTCTCGCTGGCCACCGGCAAGCCGACCAGTGACCGCGCCATCGCGGGCGAGGACGGCGAGATCTTCCCGATCCGCATGGACGGCCCCAACGTCATCGCCTACAAGGCCCACGGCTACCAGCAGGGCGCCCAGGTCGTCTCGCTGGACGGCAAGACGATGAAGGAGACCAAGCTCCTGGAGACCCCCTCCTCCGAGGCGGTCACCGACGCGATCAGCGGCATGGTCCCGAAGTCGAACGAGCTCCTGTACGCCGACGGGCGCCTGTTCCTGGGCAAGAAGCTCCTGAGCAAGCCCTACTCCAAGGACGAGAAGGAGTACGTGGCCATCGGCTTCCGCGCCGAGTAGCCACGGCTCCCCGACACCGCGGCGGCCGTCCCCTCGACTCATGAGGGGGCGGCCGCCGCCGTTCCGTGCCACCGCGCGCCCCCGGCCGACCCCGCAGGGCAGGGATTCAGGCATTCCGGGCCGCTTCTGGCGGATAGGGGGCGCGCAACGCCGAACGAGCGTGTAGCTTCCGGGGGAATGGAGGGCCGGGGGGCCCGCGGTCCGCGGGAAGCGGCGGCACGAGGCGGCCGGTGGACCAGGGGATCAGTGGGGGGAGTGGGGGTTTGCCATGGGTGTGCGGCTCATGGTGGTCGACGACCACCGACTGCTCGCCGAGGCACTCGCCTCGGCGCTGAAGCTGCGCGGGCACCGGGTGCTCGCCGCCGCCGCGCCCGCCGCGGGGGCGGCCGACCTGGTGATCAGCCGTGCGCCGGAGGTCTGCCTCATCGGCACGGCCACACCCGCGGAACCGGGCATGTTCGACCCGGTGATCCGGATCAAGCGGGAGCGCCCGCAGGTGGCGGTCGTGGTGCTGGGGCCGGTGCCGAGCCCTCGCGGGATCGCGGCGGCGTTCGCCGCGGGCGCCTCCGGTTACGTACGCCATGACGAGCGCATCGAGGGAGTGGAGCGCGCCATCATGAAGGCGCGCGCCGGGGAAGCCGCCGTCGCGCCCCAATTGTTGCAGGGCGCCTTCAGCGAACTGCTCAATCCGGTCGCGCAGCCCGACGACGAGGGGCAGCGCCTGCTCCAGATGCTCACGCCCCGCGAGGTGGAGGTCCTGGTGCGGGTCGCGGACGGCGAGGACACCCGTCTCATCGCGGCCGGGATGGGGATAGCGCCCAGCACGGCGCGCACGCACGTGCAGCGCGTCCTGATGAAGCTCGGCGTCGGCTCGCGCCTGGAGGCCGCCGCCCTCGCCGCGCGCACCGGGCTCCTCGACCGGGCCGAGCGCCCGGCGTCGGCGTACGAGGACGGGGGCGCGGACGGCGGCGCGGACACGGCGACGGGGCCCGAGCCACCGCGGTGAACCCGGGCCCCGTCGGGGGCGGTCAGTCGTCCGCGGACTCCGGGGCGGGCGCGGCGACGGTGGGGCGCAGCCACAGCCAGCCCAGGAAGAACAGGCCGAGGGCGAGCATGCCGAGGCCGGTCCACAGGTTGATGTTGATGTCCTCGGCCTTGGCAAGGTCGGCGTCGGACGCCGTGACGCCGGCGATCGTCACGATGATCCCGTAGACGACGAACAGGCCGCCGATGATGCGCCGGATGTCGAAGAGGCGGGCGGCCGTCGCGGACTTGCGCTCCAGCTCGGAGACTTCTTTGTGCAGTTCAGACATGGTCTTCGGTCCTCCGATCGGTTCTGGCTAGAGCGAGTACGGCAGGTAGCAGGCGGCGGCGAGGACGACGGCGCCCCAGCCGAGCAGGGCCGGCTTGCGGTACCAGGCGTCGTCGCCCTCCTCGACCCCGTCGTCCTCGAGGCCGGGCGAGGCCGTCCCGTAGACGAGACCGGCGAGTTCGGCCTCCGGCTTGGGCGCGGTGAAGAGCGTGACGACGACCATCACGACGGCGCCGGCGACGAAGCCGACGATCGCCGAGACGAAGTTGGCGCCCTGGTCGGTCGGGATGTCGATGACGCCCTGCTTGTAGATCCAGAAGTAGTTGACCATCGCGGCGGTGGTGCCCGCGACCAGGCCCCACACACCGGACTTCATGGACGCCCGCTTCCAGAACATGCCGATGATGAAGACCACGAACATCGGGACGTTGAAGAAGGAGAACAGCGTCTGGAGGTAGCCCATGATGTTCGAGAACGACGACGCGATGAAGGCGGTGCCGATCGAGGCGAGCACGCCGAGCGCGGTGATGAGCCGGCCGAAGTTCAGGTAGTAGCCGTCCTCCCGGTCCTTGACCACGTACTTCGCCCAGATGTCGTAGGTGAAGACGGTGTTGAAGGAGGAGACGTTGGCGGCCATGCCCGCCATGAACGCGGCGAGCAGACCGGTGACCGCGATGCCGAGGACGCCGTTGGGCAGCAGTTCCTGCATCAGGTAGGGGATCGCGTCGTTGTAGGTGAGGTCGGAGCCGGGCGTGCCGATCTTCGGGACGAGGACGGCCGCGACCAGGCCCGGGACCATCACCAGGAAGACGATGAAGATCTTCGGGAAGGCCGCGATCAGCGGGGTGCGCTGGGCGGCGCTGAGGTTCTTCGCGGACAGCGCGCGCTGCACCTCGGCGAAGTTGGTGGTCCAGTAGCCGAAGGAGAGCACGAAGCCGAGGCCGAGGATGATGGTCAGCCAGTTGGCGCCGAGCGGGTTGGCGTCGCCTATGCCGGTGCCGCCCCAGGCGGTCATGAAGTTCTCGCCGTGCTGCTTCTCGATCGAGCCCGTCAGGCCGTCCCAGCCGCCGACCTTCTTCAGGCCGATGACGCAGATCGGGATGAGCGCGGCGAGGATCACGAAGAACTGCAGGACCTCGTTGTAGATCGCCGAGGAGAGACCGCCGATCGTGATGTACGCGAGCACGAAGACGCCCGCGACGACGATCGCCACCCACTGCGGCCAGCCGAGCAGCGCCTCGACGACGATCGACAGGGCGTAGAGGTTCACGCCCGCGATCAGGATCGCCGCGAAGGCGAAGAGCGCCGAGCTGAGCAGGTGCGCCGACTTGTCGAAGCGCTGGAGCAGGAACTCCGGCACGGACCGGACCTTGCTGCGGTAGTAGAACGGCATCATGACCAGGCCGAGGAAGACCATGGCCGGGATGGCGCCGATCCAGTACCAGTGGACGACCGCGACGCCGTACTGGGCGCCGGTGGCCGCCATGCCCAGGATCTCGGTGGCGCCGAGGTTCGCGGCGACGAAGGCGAGACCGGTGACCCAGGCGGGCAGGGAGCGGCCCGAGAGGAAGAAGTCGAGGCTGGTCCTGACGGAGCGCCGGGCGGCGAAGCCGATGCCGAGGACCACGGCGAAGTAGATCGCCAGGATCGCGTAGTCGAGGCCGTTGGTGGGCAGCCGAAGCCCCTCGGCCAGGGTTTGTGTGGGGGACTGCATGCGTGAACTCGCTTCGTTGCGCGAACGGATCAGACGGAACCTACGCCCATACCTTCAATAACTGAACAGTTCTGTTGGTGTTCTTTGTTTGATTGTGATCGAGCTCTCGGGTTCAGCTCCGTATCGTCCGGAAACGCCTGACGAGATCTCGGGCATTGACGATGCTGTTGCCTTGTGGTTAGTTATGTTTGGTTCTGTTGGGTAGGTGGTGAGGAGCCCCTGACGTGAAGAAGACCTCGACCCGTCTCGCCGACGGTCGTGAGCTCATCTACTACGACGAGCGCGACGACGCGGTCCGCGAGGCCGCCGACGCCCGCCCGCTCGGCCCCGTCGCCACGACCTCCGAGGTCCGCGAGGACCGCCTCCTCGGCGACGCGGTGGCCATCGCCTCCCACCGCCAGGGCCGCACCTACCACCCGCCGGCCGACGAGTGCCCCCTGTGCCCCTCCTCGGGGGACCGGCTCAGCGAGATCCCCGACTCCTCGTACGACGTCGTCGTCTTCGAGAACCGCTTCCCCTCCCTCGCGGGCGACGCCGGCCGCTGCGAGGTGGTCTGCTTCACCTCCGACCACGACGCGTCCTTCGCCGACCTCACCCCCGAGCAGGCCCGCCTCGTCCTGGAGGCCTGGACCGACCGCACCGCCGAGCTCTCCCACCTGCCCGCCGTGCGGCAGGTCTTCTGCTTCGAGAACCGGGGCGCCGAGATCGGCGTGACCCTCGGCCACCCGCACGGCCAGATCTACGCCTATCCGTTCGTCACGCCCCGCACCGACCTGATGCTCCGCTCGCTCGCCGGGCACAAGGAGCGCACCGGCGGGCGCAACCTCTTCGACGACGTCCTCGCCGACGAGCGCGCGGGCGAACGCGTCGTCCTGGAGGGCGAGCACTGGGTCGCCTTCGTCCCGTACGCCGCGCACTGGCCCTACGAGGTGCACCTCTACCCCAAGCGCCGCGTGCCCGACCTGCTCGCGCTCGACGAGGCCGCGCGCACAGAGTTCCCACAGGTCTACCTGGAACTCTTGAGGCGCTTCGACCGGATCTTCGACGAGCAGGCGCCGTCCGGCACGCGGTCCCCCACGCCCTACATCGCCGCCTGGCACCAGGCGCCCTTCGGGGCGCCGACGGGCCACGAGGGCGTCACCCGCGACGACTTCGCCCTCCACCTCGAACTTTTCACGATTCGCCGCACTTCGGGCAAGCTGAAGTTCCTCGCGGGTTCCGAATCCGGCATGAGCGTGTTCATCAACGACGTGCCGCCGGAAGCCGCGGCCGAGCGACTGCGAGAGGTAGCGAGTTCATGAGCGGTAAGTACCTGGTCACCGGCGGCGCGGGCTATGTCGGGAGCGTGGTGGCGCAGCACCTGATCGAGGCCGGGCACGAGGTGACCGTCCTCGACAACCTCTCCACCGGCTTCCGCGAGGGCGTCCCCGCCGGCGCCGCGTTCATCGAGGGCGACATCCGCGACGCCGCCAAGTGGCTGGACCCCTCGTACGACGCCGTGCTGCACTTCGCCGCCTTCTCGCAGGTCGGCGAGTCCGTCGCCAAGCCCGAGAAGTACTGGGACAACAACGTCGGCGGCACCATGGCGCTGCTCGCCGCGATGCGCGACGCCGGCGTGCGCAGGCTCGTCTTCTCCTCGACGGCCGCCACCTACGGCGAGCCGGTCAGCACCCCCATCACGGAGACCGACCCCACCGCGCCCACCTCGCCCTACGGCGCCTCGAAGCTCGCCGTCGACCACATGATCACCGGTGAGGCCGCCGCCCACGGCCTCGCCGCCGTCTCGCTGCGCTACTTCAACGTCGCGGGCGCCTACGGCGAGCACGGCGAGCGCCACGACCCCGAGTCGCACCTCATCCCGCTCGTCCTCCAGGTCGCCCAGGGCCGGCGCGAGGCCATCAGCGTCTTCGGCGACGACTACGCCACCGAGGACGGCACCTGCGTACGCGACTACATCCACGTCGCCGACCTCGCCGAGGCCCACCTCCTCGCCGTCGACGCCGCCACCCCCGGCGAGCACCTGATCTGCAACCTCGGCAACGGCAACGGCTTCTCCGTGCGCCAGGTCATCGAGACCGTCCGCCGGGTCACCGGGCACCCCGTCCCCGAGGTGAGCGCCCCGCGTCGCGACGGCGACCCGGCGGTCCTCGTCGCCTCCGCCGCCACCGCGCGCGAGAAGCTCGGCTGGCGCCCGTCCCGCGCGGACCTCGCGGGCATCGTCGCCGACGCCTGGGCGTTCGCCCAGCGAAAGGGGTAGTTCTCATGGGTACGGCATCCGAAGTCGCCGGGCGGTTCGAGGAGTTGTACGGCCGCGCGCCCGACGGGGTCTGGTCGGCCCCCGGCCGCGTCAACCTCATCGGCGAGTACACGGACTTCAACGAGGGCTTCGTGATGCCACTCGCCCTGCCGCACACCGCCGTCGCCGCCGTCGCCCGGCGCGACGACGGCGTCCTGCGGCTGCACTCCGCGGACATCGACGCCCCGCTGGTGGAACTGCGTGCCGACGAGCTGACGCCGCTGTCGGACGGCGGCTGGGCCGCGTATCCCGCGGGAGTCGTGTGGGCGCTGCGGGAAGCAGGTCACCAGGTGTCCGGCGCCGACCTGCACCTCGCCTCGACGGTCCCCACGGGCGCGGGCCTGTCCTCCTCGGCCGCCCTGGAGGTCGTCACCGCGTACGCCCTGAACGAGCTGTGCGGACTCGGACTGACCGGACCCGGACTCGCCGTCGTCGCCCAGCGCGCCGAGAACGCCTTCGTCGGCGTCCCCTGCGGCGTCATGGACCAGATGGCGTCGGCGTGCTGCACCGACGGCCACGCCCTGCACCTGGACTGCCGCGACCTGTCGACACGCCAGGTCCCCTTCGACCTGGCGGCCCAGGGCCTGCGGCTCCTGGTGGTCGACACCCGCGTCAAGCACGCCCTCGGCGACGGCGCCTACGCCGAGCGCCGCGCGGGCTGCGAGGAGGGCGCGCGCGTCCTCGGCGTCAGCCACCTGCGCGACGTGCCGTACGAGGACCTGCCGGCGGCGCTGGCGAAGCTGCCGGACGACCGGACCCGGCGTTACGTCCGCCACGTCGTCTCCGACGACCACCGCGTCGAGCGGGTCATCGGCCTCCTGGACGCCGGCGACGTCCGCGCGATCGGCCCCGTCCTGACCGAGGGGCACGCCTCGCTCCGCGACGACCTGCGGATCTCCTGCCCGGAGCTGGACCTGGTGGTGAGCGCCGCCGACGCGGCGGGCGCGCTCGGCGCGCGTATGACGGGCGGCGGCTTCGGCGGCTCCGCGATCGTGCTGGTGGAGTCCGAGGACGCGGAAGCCGTCACGAAGTCGGTCCTCGACGCCTTCGTGACGGCGGGCTTCACGACGCCGCGCGTCTTCCCTGCGGTGGCGTCGGCGGGGGCGCGCAGGGAGGCCTGAGCCTCCGGGAAGGACATCTCCCTCGGGCGGTCACATTCTCCCGGCGGGGTCCGTCATGGCAGTGAACGGCCACCAAGGACCGCCTGCCGGGGCGTGACCCCACGTTCCCGGCGCCGCCCGCCCGAGAAGGAGCCCCTCTGATGTCCACCGCTCACGTCATCGTCACCCTCGTGGCCGCCGCGATGGTCGGCTTCTCGGCCTTCTCGGTCTTCCGGCGCGCGCAGTGGGTCGTCGGACCCATGGCCGACTACGGCATCCCGATGTCCTGGCTCCCCTGGCTCGGCGCCGCCAAGGCCGCGGGCGCGGCGGGCCTGGTGGCGGGCCTGTTCGTCCCGTACGTGGGGGCGGCCGCGGGCATCGCCCTGATCCTGTACTTCGCGGGCGCGGTCACCTTCGTGCTGCGGGCCCGCTGGTACGCCCACATCCCGTTCCCCCTGGTCTACGCGGCCCCGGTGGCCGCAGCCCTGTGGCTGGCGGCCTGACCCGGCCGCCGGGTGAGGGGCGCCCTCTCAGGCCGGCGGCAGCAGGCGCTTCGTCAGGGTGAACTCCTTGACTCCCTCCGGGTAGTCCGGGATCACGCTCACCAGTTCGTAGCCGTGGCTGCGGTAGAAGCCGGGGGCCTGGAAGTCCCACGTCTCCACGCGGGAGTTGACGCAGGCGCGCTCCTCGTGGGCTATGCGTTCGGCCTCGGCCAGGAGGCGGGCGCCGAGGCCCGTGCCGCGGTGGGGGTCGTCGACCCAGAGGTGGTCCACATGGAGCCAGCGCCCCCAGGTGTGCGCGGCGAGCCCGCCCGCCAGGGCGCCCGCGTCGTCCAACACCCAGACCGCCAGCGGCACTTCCTGGTCGTCGGCCGTGCCGCGCAGCGCGCGCAGCTCGGGCGACGCCGCCGTGTTCGTCTCGCTGAGCCGCGCCCGCAGCGCCGTCAGCCGTTCCTTGTCGACTCCTGTCTCCATACGAAACATGCGGCCCACCATAAACGCGTCGGTCTATCAGTTCTGCAAATCACCTTCCCCTCCCGGCGTCCGGGCCTACTCTGAAGAACAGTGCCGGTGGGGGCCGGCGCTGATCAGGGGACGAGACAGTCGGGTACGGCGCCCGGCCCGGGGGAAGCACTCATCGCGCGGCGGCGGCCGAGCGACCGTGGCGACCCCGGGCCACGGCGTCGTACCCGTACCGGCCGTTACCCGATGGGATCCCCCGCTCCTTGTCGGGAGCGTGGGGAAGGGGGTTTCAGTGGTTCGCATTCGAGTACTGGTCGTCGACGACCACCGCATCTTCGCCGAGTCACTCGCCGCCGCGCTCGCGGCCGAGCCCGACGTCGACGTGTCCGCGGCCGGCAGCGGTCCCGCCGCGCTGCGCTGCCTGGAGCGGGCGGTCACCGAAGGACGCAGATACGACGTCCTGCTCGTCGACGCCGACCTCGGCGCCACCGCCGGCGCCCTGGGCGCCCTCCCCCAGCCTCTCGGCCTCGCCGGAGCGGGGGGCGCCCCCGTCGCCGCCCCCGTCCAGGAGGGCGGCGCCGACGGCCTCGTCGACGGCATCTCCCTGGTCGCGGGCGTCCGCTCGGGGCAGCCCGCCGTGCGCACCGTCGTGCTCGCCGAAAAGGACGACCCGCGCCGCGCGGCCCTCGCCCTCCAGGCGGGGGCCTCCGGCTGGGTCGCCAAGGACTGCTCCCTGTCGCGCCTGCTCAGCGTCATACGAGGCGTCCTGCGCGACGAGACCCATCTGCCGCCCGCCCTGCTCACCGGCGTCCTGCGGGAGCTGACCGCCGCCCGCAAGCACCGCACCGAGTCCGAGCGCCTCGTGGAGTCGCTGACCCCGCGCGAGCGTGAGGTCCTGCGCTGCATGGTGGCGGGCCTCGGCAGGAAAGCGGTGGCCGAGCGGCTGTTCCTCTCCCCGCACACGGTGCGCACGCACATGCAGAACGTGCTGGGAAAGCTGGGCGTGCACTCCACGCTGGCGGCGGTCGCGCTCGCCAGGCGCGCGGGCGTGGGCCCGGTCGACCTAGCCGGGGATGTTGTCGAACGGGGCGGTCAACTGGCGTAGCAGCGCCGCCAGTTCGCCGCGCTGGGCACGCGACAGCTCGGCGAGGATCGCCCGCTCCTGCTCCAGGAGTCCGGCCAGGGCCTGGTCCGCGCGGTCCCGGCCCTCGGCGGTGAGCCGCACGAGGACCCCGCGGCGGTCGCTCGGGTCGGGCAGGCGCTCGACGAGGCCCTTCTTCGCCAGGCGGTCGATGCGGTTCGTCATCGTCCCGGACGTCACGAGGGTCTGCGTGAGGAGCTGGCCGGGGGAGAGCTGGTAGGGCGCGCCCGCGCGCCGCAGCGAGGTGAGCACGTCGAACTCCCACGGCTCCAGGCTGTGCTCGGAGAAGGCGAGTCTGCGGGCGCGGTCCAGGTGCCGCGCGAGCCTGCTCACGCGGCTTAGCACCTCAAGCGGCTCCACGTCGAGGTCCGGGCGCTCCCTGCGCCACGCCGCGACCAGCCGATCGACCTCGTCCTCCATGACGATCAGTGTAGGGGGTCTGTCGACATGAAGTCTCTTGACATCAAGATACTCGGGGTCCGACCATGTCGGCAGACCCGCCCCGCACGCCGAGGAGGCCCCGTGTCCACCGCCGCCACCTGGGACCCGTCCCAGTACCTGCGCCACTCCGACCACCGGGCCAGGCCCTTCACCGACCTGCTCGCCCGCGTGCCCACCCTCCCCGCCCGGACCGCCCCGCGCATCGCCGACCTCGGCTGCGGCCCCGGCACCGTCACCCGGCTCCTCGCCGAGCGGTGGCCCGCCGCGCACATCACCGGCTACGACAACTCCCCGCAGATGCTCGCCGAGGCCGAGCGGTTCGCGGGCCCCACGCGCGAGGGCGGGCGCCTCGACTTCGCCGCCGCCGACGCCGCGGACTGGACCCCCGCCCCCGGCACGTACGACCTGATCCTCTCCAACGCCACCCTCCAGTGGGTCCCCGGCCACCCCGGCTCCTTCCCCGTCTGGGTCGACGCGCTCACCCCCGGCGGCACGCTCGCCTTCCAGGTGCCCGGCAACTTCGACGCCCCCAGCCACGTCCTGATGCGGGAACTCGCCGAGTCGCCCCGCTGGCGGGACCGGCTCGGCGGGCGGCTGCGGCACGCCGACGCGGTGCTGACGCCGGGGGCGTACCTGGAGCGGCTCGCCGGGCTCGGCTGCGACGTCGACGCCTGGGAGACCACCTACCAGCACCTCCTCACCGGCGACGACCCCGTCCTCGACTGGGTCAAGGGCACCGGCCTGCGACCCGTTCTCACGGCCCTGGCCGGCGACGCGGACGCGACCGGGCGCTTCCTCGCGGAGTACGGGGAACTGCTGCGCGAGGCCTACCCCGCGACGGAGCACGGCACCGTCTTCCCCTTCCGCCGCGTCTTCGCGGTCGCCCGCAAGGACGGCGGCGCCCGATGCTGACGGCGATCGACCACGTCCAGCTCGCCGCCCCGCCCGGCAGCGAGGCCGCCCTGCGCTCGTACTACGTCGACGTCCTCGGCATGACGGAGGAGGCGAAGCCGCCGGCCCTCGCGGCGCGCGGCGGCTGCTGGTTCGCGGCGGGCGGCGTCCGCCTTCACCTCGGCATCGAGAGCGGCTTCCGGCCCGCCCGCAAGGCCCACCCCGGCCTGCGGGTCACCGGCATCCAGGCCTTCGCCGAACGCCTGGCCTCCCACGGCGCCGACGTCACCTGGGACGACGGCCTGCCGGGCCACCGGCGCTTCTACGTCCACGACCCGGTCGGCAACCGGCTCGAATTCCTCGAACCGGCCTGACCCCTCAGCTCTTCCTGTGGCCTATCAGCCGCGGCTTCGGCTCCAGGCCGTCCAGCCCGTGCCAGGCCAGGTTGACCAGATGGGCGGCCACCTCCGCCTTCTTCGGCTTGCGGACGTCCAGCCACCACTGACCCGTCAGGGCGACCATGCCGACCAGGGCCTGCGCGTACAGCGGGGCCAGTTTCTGGTCGAAGCCGCGGCCCTTGAACTCCTGGCCGAGGATGTCCTCGACCTGCGTGGCGATGTCGGAGATCAGGGAGGCGAAGGTGCCGGTGGACTGGGCCACGGGGGAGTCCCTGACCAGGATGCGGAAGCCGTCCGTGTACGTCTCGATGTAGTCCAGGAGGGCGAACGCCGCCTGCTCCAGGAGCTCCCGCGGATGCCCGGCCGTCAGCGCGCCCGTCACCATGTCGAGGAGCTGGCGCATCTCGCGGTCGACCACCACCGCGTACAGCCCCTCCTTGCCGCCGAAGTGCTCGTACACCACCGGCTTGGAGACCCCGGCCTTCGCCGCGATCTCCTCCACCGAGGTGCCCTCGAAGCCCTTGGCCGCGAACAGCGTCCGGCCGATGTCCAGCAACTGCTCCCGGCGCTCGGCGCCCGTCATCCGCGTACGCCGGGTACGCCGGGGCTGCTTCTCTTTGCCGGCAGGGCTTGCATTGCTGGAGTCGGTCGCCACGTCGTCCATCATGCCGCGTCGGCGGAGCGCGCCTCGCGGCGGGACTCGGCCGCCGCCGGAGCACGGCGGGCCTCGATGCGCGCCCTCGACGGCCACCGCACGTCGTACGCCCAGCCCAACTGCTCGCACCAGCGGATGATCCGCGCCGAGGAGTCGACCTGGCCGCGCATCACGCCGTGCCGCGCCGACGTCGGGTCGGCATGGTGCAGGTTGTGCCAGGACTCACCGCAGGACAGCACCGCGAGCCACCACACGTTGCCCGAACGGTCGCGGGACTTGAAGGGGCGCTTGCCGACCGCGTGGCAGATGGAGTTGATCGACCACGTGACGTGGTGCAGCAGCGCCACGCGCACCAGCGAACCCCAGAAGAAGGCGGTGAACGCGCCCCACCACGACATCGTCACCAGACCGCCGACCAGCGGCGGGATGCCGAGCGAGACGATCGTCCAGAGCAGGAACTGCCGGGAGACGCGACGGATCGCCGGGTCCTTGATCAGGTCCGGCGCGTACTTCTCCTGCGACGTCTGCTCCTCGTCGAACATCCATCCGATGTGCGCCCACCACAGGCCCTTCATCAGGGCCGGCACCGACTCGCCGAAGCGCCACGGCGAATGCGGGTCGCCCTCCGCGTCGGAGAACTTGTGGTGCTTGCGGTGATCCGCCACCCAGCGCACCAGCGGCCCCTCCACGGCCATCGACCCCGCCACCGCCAGCGCGATCCGCAACGGCCGCTTCGCCTTGAACGCGCCATGCGTGAAGTACCGGTGGAAACCGATCGTGATGCCGTGGCAGCCCAGGTAGTACATGAACACCAGCAGGCCGAGATCCAGCCAGCTCACCCCCCAGCCCCAGACCAGCGGCACCGCCGCGAGCAGCGCCAGGAACGGGACGACGATGAACAGCAGCAGAGTGATCTGTTCGAGGGAACGCTTCTGCTCGCCGCCCAGGGTCGCGGAGGGCGCGGCGGCGCCGCCCCGCCCCGCCCCGGAAGCGTCGTCGATCACATCGGAGTCGGAGGGCGCATCGGAAGTTGTCGTCATGGGCAGTCCCCTGAGAGGTCGAGGGTTCAGGTGGGAGTGAGGGCTCGGGCACGGTTCCGCCGTACGCGGGGAGCCACCGTCCGGCACACTCCCGCTGTGTTCTTGCGTTTCCTACGGTTCCGTAACCTACGGCGACGTAAGTATGGCAGCGCGGAGCCTCGCGGCACGAGGCCGCGAGCCCGTGCCCTGGAGTGACACCTATCCTTAGAAACGGTCGGACAGCGCGGTCCGCTCTGTTTATCCCCGGGCTCCACACCCGGGTCCCCTCCCAGACGTGCTTCAACACTGCAAGGAGCCGCACCTGTGAGCAGTGCCGACGACCAGGGCCGCCAGGCCACCAGCACAGCCAGCACCGAGCTGCGCGCCGACATCCGCCGCCTCGGCGACCTGCTCGGCGAGACCCTCGTACGCCAGGAGGGCCCCGAGCTCCTCGAACTGGTCGAGAAGGTGCGCCGTCTGACGCGCGAGGACGGCGAGGCCGCCGCCAAGCTCCTCGGCGGCACCGAACTGGAGACCGCGGCCAAGCTGGTCCGCGCCTTCTCCACCTACTTCCACCTCGCGAACGTCACCGAGCAGGTCCACCGCGGCCGCGAGCTGCGCGCCCGGCGCGCCGCCGAGGGCGGACTCCTCGCCCGCACCGCCGACCGCCTCAAGGACGCCGACCCCGAGCACCTGCGCCAGACCGTGCGCCACCTCAACGTGCGGCCCGTCTTCACCGCACACCCCACCGAGGCCGCCCGCCGCTCGGTGCTCAACAAGCTCCGCCGCGTCGCCGAACTCCTCGAAACCCCCGTCATCGAGTCCGACCGGCGCCGCCACGACACCCGACTGGCCGAGAACATCGACCTCGTCTGGCAGACCGACGAACTGCGCGTCGTCCGCCCCGAGCCCGCCGACGAGGCCCGCAACGCCATCTACTACCTCGACGAACTGCACGCCGGCGCCGTCGGTGACGTCCTCGAAGACCTCACCTCCGAACTGGAGCGCGTCGGCGTCGAACTGCCCGAAGGCACCCGGCCCCTCAGCTTCGGCACCTGGATCGGCGGCGACCGCGACGGCAACCCCAACGTGACGCCCGCCGTCACCTGGGACGTCCTGATCCTCCAGCACGAGCACGGCATCAACGACGCGCTCGACATGATCGACGAGCTGCGCGGCTTCCTCTCCAACTCCATCCGCTACACCGGAGCCACCGACGAGCTGACGGCGTCCCTCAAGGCCGACCTGGAGCTCCTGCCCGAGATCAGCCCGCGCTACAAGCGGCTCAACGCCGAAGAGCCCTACCGCCTCAAGGCGACCTGCATCCGGCAGAAGCTGGAGAACACCAAGCAGCGCCTCGCCAACGGCACCACCCACGAGCCCGGCCGCGACTACCTCGGCACCGCCGAACTGCTGGCCGACCTCACGCTCATCCAGACCTCCCTGCGCGAGCACAAGGGCGGCCTCTTCGCCGAGGGCCGGATGAACCGCACCATCCGCACCCTCGCCGCCTTCGGCCTCCAGCTCGCCACCATGGACGTACGCGAACACGCCGACGCCCACCACCACGCCCTCGGCCAGCTCTTCGACCGCCTCGGCGAGGAGTCCTGGCGCTACGCGGACATGCCCCGCGAGTACCGCCAGAAGCTGCTCGCCAAGGAACTGCGCTCCCGGCGCCCCCTCGCACCCTCCCCCGCACCGCTCGACGCCGCCGGCGAGAAGACCCTCGGTGTCTTCCACACCGTGAAGCGCGCCCTGGAGGTCTTCGGACCCGAGGTCGTCGAGTCGTACATCATCTCCATGTGCCAGGGCGCCGACGACGTCTTCGCCGCCGCCGTCCTCGCCCGCGAGGCCGGCCTCATCGACCTGCACGCCGGCTGGGCCAAGATCGGCATCGTGCCGCTCCTGGAGACCACCGACGAGCTGCGCGCCGCCGACGTCATCCTCGACGAGATGCTCGCCGACCCCTCCTACCGCAGGCTCGTCGCACTCCGCGGCGACGTGCAGGAGGTCATGCTCGGCTACTCCGACTCCTCCAAGTTCGGTGGCATCACCACCTCCCAGTGGGAGATCCACCGCGCCCAGCGCAGGCTCCGCGACGTCGCCCACCGGTACGGCGTGCGCCTGCGCCTCTTCCACGGCCGCGGCGGCACCGTCGGCCGCGGCGGCGGCCCCTCGCACGACGCCATCCTCGCCCAGCCCTGGGGCACCCTGGAGGGCGAGATCAAGGTGACCGAGCAGGGCGAGGTCATCTCCGACAAGTACCTCGTGCCCTCACTCGCGCGCGAGAACCTGGAGCTGACCGTCGCGGCGACGCTCCAGGCCTCCGCCCTGCACACCGCCCCCCGCCAGTCCGACGAGGCCCTCGCCCGCTGGGACGCCGCCATGGACGTGGTGAGCGACGCGGCCCACACCGCCTACCGCAAGCTCGTCGAGGACCCGCACCTGCCCGCGTACTTCCTCGCGTCGACGCCCGTGGACCAGCTCGCCGACCTGCACCTCGGCTCCCGGCCCTCCCGCCGCCCCGGCTCGGGCGTCTCGCTCGACGGCCTCCGCGCCATCCCGTGGGTCTTCGGCTGGACCCAGTCACGGCAGATCGTCCCCGGCTGGTTCGGCGTCGGCTCCGGCCTCAAGGCGCTGCGCGAGGCCGGACTCGACACCGTGCTCGACGAGATGCACGAGCACTGGCACTTCTTCCGCAACTTCCTCTCCAACGTCGAGATGACGCTGGCCAAGACGGACCTGCGGATCGCCAGGCACTACGTCGACACCCTCGTCCCCGACGAGCTCAAGCACGTCTTCTCCGCCATCGAGGCCGAGCACGAGCTGACCGTACGGGAGATCCTCCGGATCACCGGCGGCCAGGAACTGCTCGACTCCAACCCGGTCCTCCAGCAGACCTTCGCCATCCGCGACGCCTACCTGGACCCGATCTCCTACCTCCAGGTCGCCCTGCTCAAGCGGCAGCGCGACGCCGCGGAGGCCGGCGCCGAGCCCGACCCGCTGCTGGGGCGCGCCCTGCTCCTCACCGTCAACGGAGTCGCGGCCGGACTGCGCAACACCGGCTGACCGGCCCCGCCCACACATGAGAGGCCGCCCCCGACCGGGGCGGCCCCTCACGCATGGGTCAAGCGCGGTTCAGGAGTTGTACGTGCTCTGCGCCCGCTCAAGGCCCTCGGCGACCAGGGCCTCCACCGCGTCGGCCGCCCGGTCCACGAAGTAGTCCAGCTCCTTGCGCTCGGCGGACGCGAAGTCCTTCAGGACGAAGTCCGCCACCTGCATACGGCCCGGCGGACGCCCGATGCCGAACCGCACCCGGTGGTAGTCCGGGCCCATCGCCTTCGTCATCGACTTCAGGCCGTTGTGCCCGTTGTCGCCGCCGCCCAGCTTCAGCCGCAGCGCGCCGTAGTCGATGTCCAGCTCGTCATGGACCGCCACGATGTTCTCGGTCGGCACCTTGTAGAAGTCGCGCAGAGACGTCACCGGACCCCCGGAGACGTTCATGTACGACATCGGCTTCACCAGGATGACGCGACGGCTCGCGGGACCGAGCGGCCCGATCCGGCCCTCCACCACCTGGGCCTGCGCCTTCGCGGCCCGCTTGAACGTGCCGCCCATGCGCTGCGCGAGCAGATCGGCCACCATGAAACCCACGTTGTGCCGGTTCATCGCGTACTCGGGCCCCGGATTGCCCAGACCCGCGATCAGCCACGGCGCGCTGGCATCGGTCGTCACCTGCATGTCTCCTTCATACGCGGCAGCCGCCGCCCCCGAGGGAGCGGCGGCTGCCGTGCCGGATGTACGCCGCGAGGATCAGCCCTCGGCGGACGCGTCGCCCTCGGCGGACTCGGCCGGGGCCTCCTCGGCCTGCGCGGCCAGGACCTGAAGGACCACGGCGTCGCCGTCGATCGCCAGCGTGGAGCCCGACGGCAGCGGGATGTCCTTGGCGAGGACCGACGCACCGGCCTCCAGACCCGCGATGGAGACCGTGACCTCGGTCGGGATGTGGGTGGCCTCGGCCTCGACCGGAAGCGTGTTCAGGACGTGCTCCAGCAGGTTGGAGCCCGGGGCCAGCTCACCCTCGGTCTGGACCGGGATCTCGACCGTGACCTTCTCGCCGCGGTTCACGAGCAGCAGGTCGACGTGGGTCAGGATGCCCTGACGCAGGACGTCACGCTGGACGGCCTTCGGGATGGCGAGCTGGGTCTTGCCGTCCACGTCCAGGGAGATCAGGACGTTCGGCGTACGCAGGGCGAGCAGCAGCTCGTGGCCCGGCAGCGCCAGGTGGACCGGGTCGGCGCCGTGACCGTAGAGAACGCCGGGAACCTTGTCCTCACGGCGGATGCGGCGGGCGGCGCCCTTGCCGAACTCGGTACGGGTCTCCGCGGAGATCTTGACCTCGGACATGTGCACTCCTCGTACAACAGGTGTCGGATGGGGTTACCCGGCCATACGACTGGCCTGCTACGAAGAGCGCGTCGATAACGGACCGCCGCACCAGAACAGTGCGGCCTCCCTCGCCGAGCAACTCCAGGAGTCTACTCGGCCGGGAGGCCACACCCAAAAGGATCATCACGGAGCCAGGGCCCCGAGGGGTCCTACTGCTCCTCGAAGAGGCTCGTCACCGAACCGTCCTCGAAGACCTCGCGCACCGCGTTGGCGATGGTCGGGGCGATCGAGAGGACCGTGATCTTGTCCAGCTCCAGCTCGCCCGGGGTCGGCAGCGTGTCCGTGAACACGAACTCGCTCACCTTGGAGTTCTTCAGACGGTCCGCGGCCGGACCCGACAGCACACCGTGCGTCGCCGTCACGATGACGTCCTCCGCACCGTGCGCGAACAGCGCGTCGGCGGCGGCGCAGATCGTGCCACCCGTGTCGATCATGTCGTCCACCAGGACGCAGACGCGGCCCTTCACCTCACCGACCACCTCGTGCACGGTGACCTGGTTGGCGACGTCCTTGTCACGGCGCTTGTGCACGATCGCCAGCGGGGCGCCCAGCCGGTCGCACCAACGGTCGGCGACCCGGACACGGCCCGCGTCCGGCGACACGACGGTCAGCTTCGAACGGTCGACCTTCGCCCCCACGTAGTCCGCCAGGATCGGCAGCGCGAAGAGGTGGTCCACCGGGCCGTCGAAGAAGCCCTGGATCTGGTCCGTGTGCAGATCGACCGTGAGGATGCGGTCCGCACCCGCGGTCTTCATCATGTCGGCGATCAGACGCGCCGAGATCGGTTCACGGCCACGGTGCTTCTTGTCCTGCCGCGCGTAACCGTAGAACGGCACGATGACGGTGATGGAGCGGGCCGACGCGCGCTTCAGCGCGTCGATCATGATCAACTGCTCCATGATCCACTTGTTGATCGGAGCGGTGTGGCTCTGGATCAAGAAGCAGTCCGCGCCACGCGCCGACTCCTGGTAGCGGACGTAGATCTCACCATTGGCGAAATCGAAGGCCTTCGTCGGCACGATGCCGACACCCAGCTTGTGTGCGACCTCCTCGGCCAACTCGGGGTGGGCGCGGCCGGAGAAGAGCATCAACTTCTTCTCGCCGGTCGTCTTGATCCCGGTCACAGCACTGTCTCCTCAGAGAGTTCTTCCCGCTGCCGTACCCACGCGTCCCGGTGCGTCGAGCCGGCCGAATATGTGCACCTATCACGGTACGCCGTGTCAGACGCACCCGTTTCCGGTCAGCTTGTGCCGTCCGTCTCCCGCGACGCCGCCTCCGCAGCCTTCGCGGCCGCGCTCCCCGGCCGCTTACGGGCCACCCAACCCTCGATATTCCGCTGCTGGCCCCGCGCCACGGCCAGCGAACCCGCCGGCACATCCTTCGTGATCACCGAGCCCGCGGCGGTGTAGGCGCCGTCCCCGACCGTGACAGGGGCCACAAACATGTTGTCCGAACCGGTACGGACGTGCGACCCCACCGTCGTGTGGTGCTTCGCCTGACCGTCGTAGTTCACGAACACGCTCGCCGCGCCGATGTTGGACTGCTCACCGATCGTCGCGTCACCCACGTACGACAGATGCGGCACCTTCGAGCCCTCACCGATCGACGCGTTCTTCATCTCGACGAACGTGCCCGCCTTGGCCTTCACACCGAGCCGCGTGCCCGGCCGCAGATACGCGAACGGCCCGACGAGCGCGCCCTCGCCCACCTCGGCGTCGTTCGCCACGCTGTTGTCCACGCGCGCCCCGGCGCCCACCTTCGTGTCCGTCAGCCGCGTGTTCGGCCCCACCTCGGCGCCCCTGCCCAGGCTCGTCGCACCATGGAGCTGCGTCCCCGGGTGCACGACCGCGTCACGCTCGAAGGAGACCGTCGCGTCCACCCACGTCGAAGCCGGATCGACCACCGTGACACCGGCCAGCATGGCCTCCGTCAGCAGCCGGTCGTTCAGCGTCCTGCGGGCCTGCGCCAGCTGCACACGGTTGTTGATGCCGGCGATCTCCTCGTGGTCGTCGGCCACCGCCGCGCCCACCCGGTGACCCGCCTCGCGCAGGATGCCGAGGACGTCCGTCAGGTACTCCTCGCCCTGGCTGTTGTCCGTGCGCACCTTGCCGAGCGCGTCCGCGAGGAGCCGCCCGTCGAACGCGAACACCCCGGAGTTGATCTCACGGATCGCGCGCTGCGACTCGGAGGCGTCCTTGTGCTCGACGATCGCGGTGACCGCGCCGTTGGCGCTGTCGCGCACGATGCGGCCGTAGCCCGTGGCGTCCGGCACCTCGGCGGTGAGCACCGTCACGGCGTTGCCGTCACCGCTGTGGGTCTCGGCCAGCTTGCGCAGCGTCGCGCCGGTGAGCAGCGGGGTGTCGCCGCAGACCACGACGACCGTGCCGTCGACGGAGCCGCCGAGCTCCTCCAGGCCGATGCGGACGGCGTGTCCTGTGCCGTTCTGCTCCGCCTGGTAGGCGGTGCGGACCTGGGGGGCGACGGCGGACAGGTGCTCGCGGACCTGCTCGCTCTGGAAGCCGACGACGGTGACGAGCTGCTCGGGCGAGAGCGCGTAGGCGGCCTCAAGGACGTGGCCGATGAGGGAGCGGCCACAGATCTCGTGCAGGACCTTGGGGAGGTCCGACTTCATACGGGTTCCCTCACCCGCAGCGAGGACGACGACGGCGGCCGGGCAAGTTGCGCTCACGGAGGATGCCCTTCGGCTTCGGATGGGTCGGGGTTCCTCCGGGGGGAGGACATCCGCAGGATACCGGGGCGTAAGGGGGTGGAAACGGGGGCGGGTCCCGACCTTGGAGGTCGAGACCCGGACAGTGCAGCTCCCCTGCCAGGACTCGAACCCGGACAGATGGCACCAAAAGCCACAGTGCTGCCAATTACACCACAGGGGAATATATCGGCTGAAACGGACATTCAGCCCGCCTGCCGAGTGGCACCCAACACTATGCCGTACCAGGCGCCTTCCACGCGACGGTACAGATCGGCGCTCTGGCGAACATAAACGATCAGACAGCCGTGGTAGGCCTCCCCGGTGTTCTTCCGCACGGTACGAGGGTTGTGCTTCTTCAGCGTCGCCCTCCTGAGCGCCGTGGTCTCGACCCCGGCGACGTCGGCCCAGAACGTCTCGGCGGCGGGCACGTCGGCGCTCTCGTGGATGCTCAGACGCAGGGTCAGCCGGTCCTTCGTGACGCCCAGCGACGCGAGCCATCGCAGGTGGAAACGGATCACATCGGGATCGCTGTTGATGAACTGCAGGGCTTCGCTGCGGCGGTACGTCTTGCTCTTGGTGCCCTCGGCCCAATAGAGGACCACTCCGGCAAGGAAGAGCTCACGCTCCGACAAGCGGCCCACCGCCCGAGTCGCGGCCTCCTTCTGGGCCTCCCGCTCGCGCTCCTGGGCGGCGCGCAGTTCGGCCAGGCCCGCGTTCATGCGCGCCCTTCGTTCCTCGGGGGTGCGCCGGGGCTCCGGTGCGGGCAGATCGCGCACCCACAGGGAGACCGAACTCTTCGAGCAGGACAGCTCCGTCTGGATCTCGCTGTACGTCCACCCTTGGCTCCGCAGTTCACGCGCTCGGCGGCGCACGTCGTCCTTCGCCCTCGGACGCTTGGTCCACTCCGGGGGCGGCTCGCCCTGAACCAGTCGGCTGAGGGTTTCCTTGTTGCGTACCCCCAACTCCCGCGCGATCTGCCGAAGGCTCAGCCCCTCCCGCCGCAGAGCCACCGCCCGCTCGCGCAGCGTCTCGAAGTTCTCGTGTCTGTTCGTGATCTCCGTCATGTGGAGACCGTCGTCCGGAATGCGGGCCTCCGGCCAGGAATGCGCCTCGGATCAACAGTTCGAGGGATACCGGCACGTTTCGCTTCCGCTCGAACGCCGCGTGTGCTGGATCACCGAGCCGGAAACTCGCCGGAAAACCGCGGCGGAACGCCCGTACGCTGGAAGGCATGACCACGACGGGGGACGACCGCACCACGGCCATGACCGGGCCGTGGTGGTGGGAGCGGTGGCGCGGGGCGGCGCTGGACGCGGGGCTCGCGGTGCTGTCCGCGGCGGAGTGCGGCGCCGAGGGGGTGACGTTCGCCCGCGACGCGGGACTGCCGGCGCCGGTGGGCGTCGGGTTCGGGGTGCTGGCGGGTTCCGCGCTGCTGATCCGGCGGCGCTGGCCGGTCGCGGTGGTGCTGATCGCGATCGCGATCACGCCCGCCCAGATGGGTGTGCTCCTGACGATCGTCGGCCTGTACACGCTGGCGGCCTCGGAGCTGCCCCGGCGTATCACGGGCGCGCTCGCGGGCATGTCGATGGCGGGGACGCTCATCGTGGCGCTGGTGCGGGCCAGCCAGGATCTCGGCGGGGACGGCACGCACCCGCCGATCGGGAGTGAGTTCCTGCCGTTCTTCGCGGTGGCGGGGTCGATCGGGGTGACGGCGCCGCCGGTGCTGCTCGGTCTGTACGTGGGGGCGCGGCGGCGGTTGATGGAGTCGTTGCGCGAGCGTGCGGACGATCTGGAGCGGGAGCTGCAGTTGCTGGCCGAGCGCGCGGAGGAGCGTGCGGAGTGGGCGCGGAACGAGGAGCGGACGCGGATCGCGCGTGAGATGCACGACGTGGTGGCGCACCGGGTGAGTCTGATGGTGGTGCACGCGGCGGCGTTGCAGGCGGTGGCGCGCAAGGACCCGGAGAAGGCCGTGAAGAACGCGGCGCTGGTGGGTGACATGGGCCGGCAGGCGTTGACGGAGCTGCGGGAGATGCTCGGGGTGCTGCGGGCGGGTGACGACGGGGCGAAGGGTTCGGGGGGTGCGCGGCCGGTGGAGCCGGTGCCGCTGGCGGCGGTGGGGCATGCCGCGGCGGCGGCGGCCTCGCGTGCGGTGGACGAGGACGGGCCTTCTCTGGCGGAGCTGGATGAGCTGGTGGGGCAGTCGCGTGCGGCGGGGATGGCCGTGGATCTGTCGGTGGAGGGTGAGCCGCGGGATTACGCGGCGGATGTGGAGCAGACCGCGTACCGGGTGGTGCAGGAGGCGTTGACGAACGTCCACAAGCATGCGGCGGGCGCGAAGACGTATGTGCGGCTCGCGCATCGGGGGGCGGAGATCGCGATGCAGGTGGAGAACGAGCCGCCGCCGGAGGCGGGTTCCACGGCGGACGCGCGGTTGCCGAGTGGTGGCAATGGTCTGGTGGGGATGAAGGAGCGCGTCACGGGGCTGGGTGGTGTGTTCGTGTCGGGTCCGACGGATGGCGGCGGTTTCCGTGTGTCGGCGGTGCTTCCGGCGGCGGTTCCCGCGGTGGGTTAGCGCCGCCTGCCGTGGTGTCGGGGGGCCTTTCGTGCGGGGTGCGGGGTCCCTTCGCGCAGGGGTACGGGGGTCAGCCGGCCGTGAGGCGGGTGGGGTTGGCGCCGGTGAAGAGGGTCGTCAGGGCGTGTTCGATGTGGGCGCCGAGGAACCAGTCGCCGCTGTGGTCGAGGCTGTAGACGCGGCCCTGGGTGTCGATGGCGAGGAGTGCCTGGGTCTCGGTCTCCTCGCCGATGGGGCTGAGTTCGGTGTCGAGGGCGCGGCCGAGGTCGCCGAGGGTGCGGGCGAGGTGGAGTCCGTACATGGGATCGAGGTGGACGGTGGCGGGCGCTATTTCCCGTCCTGTCCCCTGTGGGGTGATGTGGAGTCCGCCGAATTCGGCCCAGGCCTCGACGGCGGCGGGGAAGACGCGGTGCCGGTGCCCTGCGGGTGAGGTGTGGCGGCGCAGGGCGTCGGCCCAGATCTCGGCCTGTTTGATGTCCCAGCGTCCGGGTCGCCAGCCGGCGGCGCGCAGGGCGGCGTCGACGGGGACGGGCAGGGGGGTGCCGGCCGCGCGGGGGCTCTGGGTGGCCGCGGCGGTGGCGGGGTGGTCGGCGTGCATGGGGTTGGCCCTTGTTCGGTCGGGTGGACGGGCGGGCGGACGGCGGTGCGGGTCCGGCCGGGGTCCTGTGTGTGCTCCGGTGGCTGTCAGGCTTCGGTGGTCGTCGGGTCGACGACGCGTACGCCGAAGTGCGCGGTGAGGGCGGTGCAGGAGCGGCACGGCGGGGCGAAGGAGCCGTGCAGGGGGTCGCCGTCCTCGCGGATGCGACGGGTGGTCAGTTTGGCGTGTTTGAGCGCTTTGCGGGCTTCGCCGTTGGTCATGGGTTTGCGCTGGGCGCGCTTGGAGCGTCCCGCGTCGGCGGCGGCGATGTGCCGGGAGACGAGGATGGCCTCGGCGCAGCGTCCGGTGAAGCGTTCGCGCTGGCCGCTGGTGAGGGCGTCGAGGAAGTCCTGGACGAGCGGGTGGAGCGCGGGGGGTTCCTCGCCGCGGCCCGGGGTGCAGGTGAGGGTGGTCTGGCCGCGTACGGAGAGGGCGGCGGCGACGGTGGGCAGGATGCCGTCGCGGCGTTGGCGCAGGACGGGCGCGTGGGCGGCGGTGCTGCTCCAGCCGACGCGCGGGTCGCCGAGGGGTCCGGCCGCCGGGGCGGGGGCGGAGTCGCTCGTTGTGGTGGATCCGGCTGTGGTGGCCACGGTGAGTCCTGCCGTCGGGCCCGTGCCGGCCACTGCCGCGGACGCCTTGGCGGGCGCCGTCGTGGACAGCGTGTGGGCGGTCATGTCGCTTGGTGCCGTGTGCATGGTGCTGTGTTCCCTCCCCCTGCTCCGCGGCCGTCACCGCGGGTGCCACGCCCCCGCGTTGCGGGGGACAGCCTGCCAAATGGGGCGGGTGGTGCGGAAGCTGGGGCTCTGCGACACGCCTGGCTTTCCGCCGGGTTTCGTCGCACGGTGACCGTCCGGTGGCTGCTGGTCATGGAACCGGAGGGCCGGTGACCGGTGTCGTCCCAACGCATAGGCTGTGTCGACATCCGCCGTGCCGGAACCGCGGAAAGCGAACGCTCGCGGACCGGAACGCGCAGATCACGACATGCAGAAGACATGCAGAATCAGCAGCAGAACCAGAACCTTCCACAGTGCCGCAGGGGGCAATCGCCATGACGACAGGTCGGCTGGGGCAGCAGTCCGCGCCGCCGAACGCGGCGTACGCCGGGCAGGTCGTGCACTTCCCGGACCCGGTCCGCGCCGCCCGCCATCCCAGAGGTGTGCGGGTGGACGAGCACGGTTATCCGGATTTCTCCTCGTACGCGCGTGCCGCGGCGGAGATCGCCGAGCCCCCGGAGGGTTTCGGTGTCGATGAGCTGCGCCTGACGGATTACGTGTCGGCGAACGCGGCGCTGGCCGCGGACGGCCACGAGCTGTGGGACACGATTCCCGCGGTGGCGACGCCGCACGGCTGGACGTGGCATCACGTGCCGGGCGGCCGGCGGCTCGAACTGGTGCCGGTCGAGGTGAAGGCGTTGCTGCGGCACCACGGCGGGATCGCGACGACGGCCGTGGACCAGGAGAAGCGGGGGACGCGGCCGTTGCAGGAGACGCGGCCCGCGCACTTCGGGCTGCCGAAGGCCGCGGTCGCGGTGACCGAGCAGCAGGTGCAGGGCGTGGAGGAGGATCTCGGCTACCGCCTGCCGGGCGCCTACCGTTCCTTCCTGAAGGCGGCGGGCGGGTGCGCGCCGGTGGGCGCGGCGCTCGACGCCGAGCTGGGTCTCCTGGTCGACCAGCCGTTCTTCACGGTGCGGGACCAGGCCGCGGTCAATGACCTGGTGTACGTCAACAAGTGCCTGCGCGACCATCTCACCAAGGACTACCTGGGGGTCGGTTTCGTGCAGGGCGGTCTGCTCGCCGTGAAGGTCAGGGGTGACCGGGTCGGTTCGGTGTGGTTCTGCGCGTACGACGACGTGCGGGATCAGGACGCGTGGCCGCCCGCGGAGCGGGTGCGGCGGCTGCTGCTGCCGTGCGGCGACGACTTCGACGCCTTCCTGTCGCGGCTCGCGGGCAATCCGCCGGAACTGGAGACCGTGGCGAACCTGATGGTGGACGGCGGCTTCGCGCGCGCCGTTCCCGTGTCCTCGGCTGGGGAGTGACGTAAGCATGGTGACCTTCGCGCAGGCGCAGGAGCGCGCCGAGGAGTGGATCAACGGCGACGTGCCGGGCTACCAGCACCGTGAGGTGCGGGTCCGGGAGTTCGACCTGGGGTTCGTGGTCTGGGCCGAGGACCGGGAGAACGGTCCGGTCTCCGACGGCGGCGACCAGCGGCTCGTCATCGCCAGGGACAGCGGCGAGGCCACGCTGTGGCCGGGGCTCGCCGTGGGCGAGGTGATCCGCCGGTACGAGGAGGAGTACGGCCTGCCGGCCTCGGCGCCGCAGGACGCGGTTCCGCCGCCGCCGGAGCGGGTCGACCTCAACCAGACGTCCTTCTTGTTGAGCCCTCCGGAGTGGCTCCAGGAGGCGGCGGACAAGCTGGGCATTCCGGATCGGCGGTCGGAGGGGTCGTCTTCGGCGGCGGCCTCGGCTTCCGATGCGGGTGCGGATGCGGGTGCGGACGCGGCTTCCGGCCCGGCTGCCGGCCCGGCCTCGGACGAGGGTGTCCCGGCGGACGCGGAGCCGGCCGACGCGCCGGCTCCCGCGGCGTCCGTGCCGGGGGGCGGCACGCCGTGGCCCGCGGCCGGTGGCTCCGACGCCGACGACGCGCCCGAGCGCGACGACAGCCTGCCCGTGACGTCGCCGGGCGTGCCGACGGGCGCGACCCCGTGGGCCGGTACGGACACCAACGCCGACGCGGGCGAGGACCACTCGGTCCCGCTGCCCGCCACGGTGTTCTCACCGCCGCTCGCCGGTCTGGACGGCGGCACTCCGCCGCCCGGCGTCGCCCCGGAGGCCAAGACGGCCCTGATGCACGGCGGCAGCCAACTCCCCGCGACGGCGATCGCCCCGGCCGTGGACGACCCGAACACTCCCGGCTCCCCGCAGCCGGGGGTCCCCGACGTCCCGCGGCCGCCTGCCGGTGCTCCGGTGCCGAACGCCCCGCGGCCGCCCGCGGGTTCGGCGACGCCGCCGCCCGGTGCCGCCGCGTACGGCTATCCGCAGGGTCCCGGCGTTCCGCAGCCGCCTGCCGGTGTTCCGGTGGCCAACGCCCCGCAGCCGCCCGCGGGTTCGGCGACGCCGCCGCCCGGTGCCGCCGCGTACGGCTATCCGCAGGGTCCCGGCGTTCCGCAGCCGCCCGCCGGTGCTTCGGTGGCCAACGCCCCGCAGCCGCCCGCCGGTTCCGCGACGCCGCCTCCCGGTGCGCCGGGTGCCGATGCCGCCAGCGGCGACGCGCAGGGGCCGTCGCACGGGGCGCGGGGAGGCAGTGCCACGCCGCCGCCTCCGAGCCCGGCGGGTGCGCCCGGTGGTGCGCCGCAGGCCTCCGGGCCCGGGGCTCCCGGTACGCCCGCCGGGGGCTATGTGCCGACCCAGCTCGTCTCCTCGCTCGGCCCCGAGGGGCCGCGCCCGCCCGCGGCTCCTGGCGCGCCGCAGCCGCCCGGTCCGCCCGGCGCTCCGGGGGGCACGCCTCCCGGTGGTGTGCACCATGCCGCGACGATGCTGGCCGACCCGAGTCTCAGCGGCGGGATCAAGCCGCCGGGTGCGCCCGGCGCCCCGCAGCCCCCGGGACCGCCCGGCACTCCGGGGCCGCCGCAGCCGCCCGGTCCGCCCGGCGCTCCGGGGGGCACGCCTGCCGGTGGTGTGCACCATGCCGCGACGATGCTGGCCGACCCGAGCCTCGGCGGCGGGCTCAAGCCGCCGAGCGCGCCCCAGCCCCCGGGTGCGCCCCAGCCTCCCGGCGCTCCGCAGCCGCCCGGTGGCTCTGTGCACCACGCCGCGACGATGCTGGCGGGCCCCGCGGTCGGCGGTCCCGGCATGCCGCCCCCGCCCCCGGCCGCGCCGGGCCGGCCGATGCCGCCGGGGCAGCCGGGCCCGCCCGGTCCGGTGCCGCAGGGCCCGCCCGGTCAGCCGTACGGCTATCCGCAGCCGCCCGCCGGCCGGCCCACCGTCGGCCCCGGCTACCAGGCCGTGCTGCGCTACCGCGCGGCCGACGGTTCCGAGTAGCAGCTCATCCGCCGCTCGGCGCCCGGCACCCCGCACCCGGAGTGGCAGATCCTGCACGAGCTGCGCGGCATGAACGTGCCCCCGCAGCAGGTGCTGGAGCTCCACACCGAGCTGGAGTCCTGCGAGCTGCCGGGCGCCTACTGCGCCCGGATGATCCGCGAGACCTGGCCGCAGGCGCGGATCACGTCGATCGCCCCGTACGGCAGGGACCACGCGTCCCGGCAGCAGGGCATGCAGCAGCTCCTCGCGCACCAGGGCGAGCTGCACCAGGTCGCGGACGGCCCGGCCCGCCCGGCGCCGGTGCGTGCCCCGTTGCAGCAGCTGCCGCCCGCCCCGCCGATCCCGCCGGAGGGCGTCGCGCAGGAGCTGGCCGGGGCCTTCGGGCCGGGCGTCTTCCGCTTCGACCAGCGGGCGGTGTCGCGCCAGGGCGTGCCGGACATCGTGGCGCACACCCTGGTGGTGGCGGGGCTGCCCGTCGACTTCGGGCCGTTCTTCTGGGCGCAGGCCCAGCCGGGGCGTCCGGTGCCGACGCTGGCGGAGCTGGCGCAGGAGCGGGGTGTGCAGCCGGCGTCGGACGCGGGCTCGTACCTGGTCATGGGCAGCGACTTCGGCCGGGCGCTCTGCGTCCAGTACGGCACGGCGAACATCGTGGCCGTGCCGGTGGAGGCCGGTCCCGGCGGCGCTCCCGTGCCGCCGCAGTTCGTGAACACGGGCCTGCCGGAGTTCGCGCGCTGCATGGCCCTGCTCGGCCGCATGTGGCGGCTGCGCTTCGGCCTGAACCAGGAGCAGGCGGGCCGCTGGACCGTCGACTTCCAGAACCAGCTCGCCGCTCTCGACCCGGCGGCGCTGGGCTCGCCGGAGAGCTGGTGGTCGGTCCTGCTCGAACAGATGTGGGACGGGTTGCTGTAGCGGCGGAGCCGGGGCCTGGCCCGGACGTGTGAGATCGGGGCGTTCGACCCGCGTGGCGGGCCGAACGCCCCGATCATGCGTTGCGGCATCGAAAAACGACATGCCGATTGCTGCTTCGGGCACGAATTGGCGCATCCTTGGGCAGGGTGGACTGGGCGGAGTGTCGCGTTATGGGCGCTTCGGTTTGATCCATCAAGATGTGCGCCAATCGCGCGCCACGTACGCGGTACGTCGGAGAGGGGTCCAGGATGAGCAGCAGCGGTGTGCCGTCGTCGCACGGCTTCACCACCGTGCGCGGGCGCGGCTACCGTCCCGAGCAGGCCGAGGCGTACGCCGACGGGATCTCCCGGGAGCGGGACGAGGCGTGGGAGCGTGCCGCGCGGCTGACCGTCCTCGCCAGGGAGATGGAGGCGGAGGCCGAGCGGCTGCGGGACGTGGTCGCGCGGCTCGCCCCGCAGACGTACGCGGAGCTGGGCGAGCGGGCGCAGCGTCTGCTGGCGCTCGCCGAGGCGGAGGCCGAGGCGGTCCTGGAGGCGGGGCGGGCTCACGCGCGGGCCGTCGCCGAGGCGGCGGCGGAGGAGGCCCGTGAGACGGGGGAGGCCGCTCGCGCGTACGCGGACTCGGTCGGCGCGGAGGCCGACGAGTGGGTCGGGCGGCGGGAGCGCGCCGACGGCGCCGAGGCGGACGAGGCGCGGGTGCGTGCCCGGCGCGAGGCGAAGGAGGTGCGCGGCGAGGCGCTGGCCGCGCTGCGGGAGGTGCGGCAGCGGTGCGAGGGGCTGCTCGCCGGGCAGGAGAAGGAGCAGGAGGAGCGGCGGGAGGCCCTTGAGCGGGAGATCGCGGAGCGTATGGCGGCGTCGGACGCCGTGGACGCCGAGCGGATCGCGGCGGCCGAGGCGCGTCTCTCCGAGGCGAAGCGGACCTTCGCCGACGCGGAGGAGGCCGCGCGGCACGGCCAGGAGGACGCGTCGGCCCGTGCGGCGGAGATCCTGGCGGAGGCGCGGCTCCAGGAGGAGCGGATCGGCCGTGAGACGGAGCGGGTGCTGCGGGAGCACGGCGAGGAGTGGGACGAGGTGCGGGGCCACATGGACCATGTGAGGAGCAGCCTCGCCGCGCTGACGGGCCGGGCGTCGGTGGAGTCGTAGGAGCCGGTGGCCGTGACGGGGCCGTCAGTCCGCCGTCTGGTGTGAGGGCCGGTCGTCGGGCTGCGGGCCCTGCTGTTCGTCGCGCAGGACGGGGAAGCGGCGCGGGGCCAGGAACAGCAGGGTGAGCAGGGCGAGGGCCGCGGCGACGGCGGCGCCGGTGTAGACGGCGTCGACGGCCGCGTCCACCGCGCGGCGCAGCCGTTCGGGGTCGGCGACGGAGCCGGGGTCGTCGAGGACGCGGGCCACCGAGTCGAGGGAGCCGGAGCCGCCGAGGCGTGCGCTCAGGACGCCGTTGGCCACCGCGCCGAAGAGGGCGGCGCCCAGGGTCTGGCCGATCTGGCGGCAGAAGAGGATGGAGGCGGTGGCCGTGCCGCGTTCGGCCCAGCCGACGGTGGACTGGACGCCCACGATCAGCGGCAGCTGGAAGAGGCCGAGGGCCGCGCCGAGGAGCAGCATGATCAGGGCGGGCTGCCAGGCCGCGCCCGGGTAGGGGAGCAGGGGGAAGGCCAGCAGGACGAGGCAGGCCGCGGAGATGCCGACGACGGCGGTCTTCCGGAAGCCGATCCTGCGGTAGACGTGCTGGCTGAGGGCGGCGGAGACCGGCCAGCTCAGGGTCATCACCGAGAGCACGAACCCGGCGGCGACGGGGGCGAGGCCGAGGACGGACTGGGCGTAGGTCGGCAGGAAGACGGTGGGGGCGACCATCAGGAGGCCGAGGGCGCCGAGGGCGAGGTTGACGGCGGCGATGGTGCGCCGCCGCCAGACCCAGCCGGGGATGATGGGCTCCTCGGCGCGGCGTTCGACGAGCACGACGACGGCGACGAGGGCGAGGCCGGCGGCGAACAGGGTGAGGGAGGGCGCGGAGAACCACGCCCAGGCGACGCCGCCCTGCACGAGCGCGGTCAGCAGGACGCCGCCGCAGGCGAAGACGGCGAGCGCGCCGGGCCAGTCGACGCGTCCGCGCGGCGCGCTCAGGCGTTCCGGCTCGTGCAGGTGGCGTGCGATGAGCCAGAGGGCGACCGCTCCGACGGGCAGGTTGATGAGGAAGATCCAGCGCCAGTCCGTGTACGAGGTGATGAGGCCGCCGAGCGCGGGCCCGGCGACGGACGAGGTGGCCCACACGGTGGACAGCCTGGCCTGGATCTTGGGGCGTTCCTTCAGCGGGTAGAGGTCGGCGGCGAGGGTCTGCACGGTGCCCTGGATGGCGCCGCCGCCCAGGCCCTGGACGACGCGGAAGGCGATGAGCGACTCCATGTCCCAGGCGAGGGCGCAGAGCGCGGAACCGAGGAGGAAGAGCACGCAGCCCGCGATGAGGACGGGTTTGCGGCCGAAGGTGTCGGAGAGCTTGCCGTAGACGGGGAGGGTGACGGTGGCGGCGAGCAGATAGCCGGAGAAGAGCCAGGAGAAGATCGAGAAGCCGCCGAGCGAGCCCACGATCTGGGGGACGGCGGTGGAGACGATGGTGGAGTCGATGGCGGCGAGCGCCATGGACAGCATGAGCGCGGCGACGACCGCGCCCCGGTTCCGGTCCCGTGTCGCGTCCTGTCCGCCCTGCCCGCCTCGCCCGCCCCGCCCGTCCACGAAGGTCCTTTCTCCTTGCACCAGTTGCTGCGGGCCACCTTCTCACCGGGGCGGGGGTGGAGGGCAGGGGGTGTGGTCGACCCTGAGTCGGTGTCCACCACCGGGTGGACTTCCCCTAGGGGATCCTCCGTACTGCGGACCGGGGAGGGTTCGTACCGCCGGAGGATGAGCGGGCCCGTGGCCGCTCCTTAGATTGTCTTGACGACGTACCGCACCACCGGGGGCGCCGAACCACACCCCGGGGGTGGGGTTTTCCCCCCGAAAAGACTGCGCTGAGCACCAGCGCGCCGGGGCCGGTCGTCCCACCAGACTTGAGCGCGCGACGGATCCGCCGACGCACCGCATGACCGACATAGGAGACTTACCGTGACAACGGCTGTGACCACACCCAGGCACGGGGGCACGGGAGGGCGTACGGCCGTGGCGGCACGGGCGCGCCAGGTCGTGAAGGCGTACGGCTCCGGGGAGACCCGCGTCGTCGCGCTCGACCACATCGACGTCGACATCGCCCGCGGTCAGTTCACCGCGATCATGGGCCCCTCCGGCTCCGGCAAGTCCACCCTGATGCACTGCCTCGCGGGCCTCGACACCGTCAGCAGCGGGCAGATCCACCTGGACGAGACCGAGATCACCGGTCTGAAGGACAAGAAGCTCACGCAGCTCCGCAGGGACCGGATCGGCTTCATCTTCCAGGCCTTCAACCTGCTCCCGACGCTCAACGCCATCGAGAACATCACGCTCCCGATGGACATCGCGGGACGCAAGCCGGACCGCGGCTGGCTCGACCAGGTGGTGGAGACCGTCGGCCTCGCCGGACGCCTCAAGCACCGCCCGACCGAGCTCTCCGGCGGCCAGCAGCAGCGCGTGGCCGTGGCGCGGGCGCTCGCCTCGCGGCCCGAGATCATCTTCGGTGACGAGCCGACCGGCAACCTCGACTCCCGGGCCGGGGCGGAGGTCCTCGGCTTCCTGCGGCGCTCGGTGACCGAGCTCGGCCAGACCATCGTGATGGTCACGCACGACCCGGTCGCCGCCTCGTACGCGGACCGGGTGCTGTACCTCGCCGACGGCCGGATCGTCGACGAGATGCACCACCCGACCGCCGACCAGGTCCTGGACCGCATGAAGTCCTTCGACGCGCGGGGGCGCACGTCATGACCGTCCTCAAGACGTCGATGCGCAACTTCCTCGCGCACAAGGGCCGCATGGCGCTCTCCGCCGTGGCCGTGATCCTGTCGGTGGCGTTCGTGTGCGGCACGCTCGTCTTCTCCGACACCATGAGCACCACCTTCGACAAGCTGTTCGCGGCGACCTCCGCCGACGTCACGGTCTCCCCCAAGTCCGCCGAGGGCGCGGGCCAGGCCCCGAGCAGCGGCAAGCCCGAGTCGATGCCCGCCTCCGTCGTGAGCCGGGCGAGGAAGGCGGAGGGCGTCAAGACCGCCGAGGGCGCGGTCAGCAGCGAGAGCGTGACCGTCGTCAACAGCGAGAACAAGGACGTCGGACCCACCAGCGGCGGCCCGACCATCGCGGGCAACTGGACGCACAACGACCTGCGTTCGATGGACATCACCTCGGGCCACGCGCCGCGCGGCCCCACCGAGGCGATGATCGACGCCGACACCGCCGACAAGCACGACCTGAAGATCGGCGACGAGCTGCGCACCATCGCCGCCACCGGCGACCACACCGCGAAGATCTCCGGCATAGCCGCCTTCAAGGTGACCAACCCCGGCGCCACCATCGTCTACTTCGACACGGAGACCGCCCAGCGCGAACTGCTCGGCGCCACCGGCCGGTTCACCCACGTCAGCCTCACCGCCGCCGCGGGCGTCAGCGACACCGCGCTGAAGGCGAACGTCGCGTCGGCCCTGGACAAGGGCGCGTACGACATCAAGACGCAGAAGGAGACCGCGGACGACAACCGGAAATCCGTGGGCAGCTTCCTGGACGTCATGAAGTACGCGATGCTCGGCTTCGCCGGGATCGCCTTCCTCGTCGGCATCTTCCTCATCATCAACACCTTCTCGATGCTGGTCGCCCAGCGCACCCGCGAGATCGGCCTGATGCGCGCCATCGGATCGAGCCGCAAGCAGGTCAACCGCTCCGTACTGACCGAGGCCGTGCTCCTCGGCGTGGTCGGCTCCGTCCTCGGCGTCGGCGCGGGCATCGGGCTCGCGGTCGGCCTGATGAAGCTGATGTCGGGCGTGGGCATGGAACTGTCCACCGGCGACCTCACCGTCAACTGGACGACCCCCGTGGTCGGCATGGTGCTCGGCGTCGTCGTCACCGTCCTCGCCGCCTACCTCCCCGCACGCCGGGCCGGCAAGGTCTCCCCGATGGCCGCGCTGCGCGACGCCGGAACCCCCGCCGACGGCCGCGCGAGCACCCTGCGCGCCGTCATCGGCCTGGTCCTGACCGGCGCGGGCGCCTTCGGCCTCTACACCGCCTCGCAGGCCGACAAGGCATCGGAGGGCTCGCTCTTCCTGGGCGGCGGCGTCGTCCTCACCCTCGTCGGCTTCGTCGTCGTCGGCCCCGTCCTCGCCTCCGGCGTGGTGCGCGTCTTCAGCGCCGTCCTGCTGCGCGCCTTCGGCCCCGTCGGGCGGATGGCCGAGCGCAACGCCCTGCGCAACCCGCGCCGCACCGGAGCGACCGGCGCCGCCCTGATGATCGGCCTCGCCCTGGTCGCCTGCCTCTCCGTGGTCGGCTCCTCCATGGTCGCCTCGGCCACGGACGAGCTCGACAAGTCGGTGGGCGCCGACTTCATCGTCCAGTCCGACAAGGGCGCCCCGATCACCGCCAAGGCCGCCGCGTCGCTGAAGAAGGCCGAGCACATCGGCCACATCACCCGCCTCAAGGGCGTCGAGGCCGACATGACCACGCCCGGCGGCAAGACCGTGGACGAGGTCTCCCTGAGCGCCGCCGACCCGACGTACGCCAAGGACCTGCGCCGCGAGACGGTCGCCGGGGAGCTGTCGGCCGCGTACGGGAAGAACGCCATGTCGGTCGGCGACAAGTTCGCGGAGAAGCACGGCCTGGGGGTCGGCGACGAGCTGAAGGTCGCCTTCGCGCACGGCAGGACCGCCGACCTGCGGATCGCCGCCGTCACCAAGGACGACGGCGCCCTCGACAACGGCGCGATGTACCTGAGCATCTCCACGCTGGAGAAGTACGTCCCCGCGGACCGGATCACGCAGAACGAGATCATGTTCGCCACGGCCGCCAAGGGCCAGGAGGAGGCCGCCTACCAGTCCCTGAAGGACGCCCTGGCCGCGTACCCGCAGTACAAGGTGATGGACCAGACCGACTTCAAGGAGACCCTGAAGGACCAGGTCGGCCAGCTCCTCAACATGGTCTACGGCCTGCTCGGCCTCGCGATCATCGTCGCGATCCTGGGAGTGGTGAACACCCTGGCCCTCTCGGTGGTCGAGCGCACCAGGGAGATCGGCCTGATGCGGGCGATCGGCCTCTCGCGCCGCCAGCTGCGCCGCATGATCCGCATGGAGTCCGTGGTCATCGCCCTCTTCGGCGCGCTGCTCGGCCTCGGCCTCGGCATGGGCTGGGGCGCCACGGCCCAGAAGCTCCTCGCCCTGGAAGGCCTGAAGGTCCTGGAGATCCCGTGGCCGACGATCATCGCGGTCTTCGTCGGGTCGGCGTTCGTGGGCCTGTTCGCCGCGCTCGTCCCCGCCTTCCGGGCGGGCCGGATGAACGTCCTGAACGCCATCGCCACCGAATAGCCACCGCGACGGGGGAACGGGGGAACGGGGGAGACGGCCCCCGCCGGACGCGTCACGCGTCCGGCGGGGGCCGCCCGCCGTCACCCGGCCCGGCGGACCAGGACGTACCCGTGGGCCTCGGCCTCGTGGACGTACCGGGTGCCCGGGTGCAGCTGCTGGGCGTACGCGACCGGGTCCTTGGCCCAGCCCGAGCGGTTGTCCAGGGCCACGTACCGCGGGACGACCGGGCGGGCCGCGCCGACCCAGAAGACGCGGGCGCGCGACGTCAGCCGGCTGATGGGCCCGATGTTCGCCTCCACGGTGGCCCCGTCGGGGATGCGGTCGAGCATCCGCTCCACGTCGATGACCTGCCCGCTCTTCTCGTACGTACGGGCCTCGGTGAGCGTGGCGACGGGCAGCGACGTCGTCAGGGCGAGGGCCGCGGCGGCGGCGCAGGCCGGGAGCAGCTCGGCGTACCGGCGCAGCCACGGCCGCTCGCTGCGGCGGGCGTCGGCGACGGCGTCGGCGAAGGCGAGCAGGAGCACCGGCATCAGGACGGCGCTGTAGTGCCAGTCGGTGCCCCAGTAGTGGTCGTCGGCGGACAGGAAGCGCCAGCCGATGGTGGGCAGCGTGATCAGGACCAGCGGCGAGCGCAGGGCGAGCAGCCCGGTGGTGGGGATCAGGAGCCAGCCGAGGGTGCGGACCTTGGTCCAGAAGCCGTCGAAGAGGACGGGGAGCCCGCCGCCGTCGCCGACCTTGTCCCAGTAGTCGTAGGCGCCGACGGAGTTGAAGGCCGGGATGACCAGCGTGAGCGTGGCGGCGGTGGCGAGGGCCCCGAAGGCGGCGACGCCGAGCGCGCAGGGCAGGGCCTTGGGGTCGGTGCGGCGGCAGCGGATCGCCACGACGACGGCGATGGCGGCGAGCGTCACCCCCAGGTCCTCCTTGACGAGGACCAGCGGCAGCGCCCAGCACAGCGCGGCCCGCCACCGCAGCCGCAGCAGGGCCTCCAGGGAGAACGCGATCAGCGGTACGGCGAAGCAGATCTCGTGGAAGTCGAAGTCGGCGGCGCGCTGGACGCCCCAGGAGAGCCCGTAGGCGACGCCGACCGCGAGCCCGGAGCCGCGCCCGAGGAGGCGGGTCGCGGCGCGCGTCACGGGGATCGCGGACACGGCGAAGAGCAGGGCCTGCGCCACGAGGAGCGTCAGGGGCGAGGGGAAGAGGCGGTAGGCGGGCGCGAGCAGGGCGGTGACGGGGCTGAAGTGGTCGCCGAGGATGTTCGCGCCGGGCCCCTTGAGGTCGGCGACGGGCACCTGGAGGTGCGCGTAGGCCCGCACGGCCTGCTCGAATATCCCGAGGTCCCAGGAGCGGCTCTCCATCTGCCGGTACCGCCCGATCGACACCATGGCGTACGCGAGGAAGAGACCGGCGGCGAGGAGGAGCGGCGCGCGGTCCCAGAGCCCGCGGGCCCCCGCGGCGGGGGCGGCGGCCCGGTCCCGCCCGGGTATCAGCTCGTCGGCACGCTCCAGGGCGGGGGCGTCGGTCTGTGCTCCGGGCATGACGTGGCTTTCTGATCGACGGCGGTGGTGCGACGGGCTTCGCGGGGCGGCCAGGTTTTCGTACCGGCGTATTCGGGACATTGTGCGGGAAGGACCGGGCGGCGCCCGAGGCGGGCACGCCGCGCCGCGGGCCGGAGCGGTGCGGCGCGCGCCGATCCGAGCCGCGCGTGCCGGTCCCAGGTCGTACGCTGGAGACCCCCCGGCCCGTGCGACGTGCCGGGCGGTTCGCGTTGCCCACCTGAGCTCCGCTCACTCCGGTATCTGGTATCTGGACGGAAAAAGCCCACATGAGCCTGCACGGTCTGCTCGACGCCGTCGTCAAGGACGCCGCACTCGCCGAAGCGGTCGAGGCCGCGGGCGACGGCCACCGCATGCACGTCGACCTGGTCGGCCCGCCCGCGGCCCGCCCGTTCGCGGTGGCGGCGCTCGCCAGGGACGCCGGCCGTCCCGTCCTCGCCGTGACGGCCACGGGCCGAGAGGCGGAGGACCTGGCCGCGGCGCTGCGCACGATCCTCCCGCCGGACGGCGTGGTGGACTTCCCGTCCTGGGAGACGCTGCCGCACGAGCGGCTCTCGCCGCGCTCCGACACCGTCGGCCGCCGCCTGGCCGTGCTGCGCCGCCTCGCGCACCCCCGGGCGGACGACCCCGAGACGGGCCCGGTCTCCGTCATCGTCGCGCCGGTCCGCTCGGTCCTCCAGCCGCAGGTCAAGGGCCTCGGTGAGCTGGAGCCGGTGGCGCTGCGCGCCGGACAGACGACGGACCTGAACGAGATCGTCGAGGCGCTGGCGGCGGCCGCGTACGCCCGGGTGGAGCTGGTCGAGAAGCGCGGCGAGTTCGCGGTGCGCGGCGGCATCCTCGACGTCTTCCCGCCGACCGAGGAGCACCCGCTGCGGGTGGAGTTCTGGGGCGACGACGTCGAGGAGATCCGTTACTTCAAGGTCGCCGACCAGCGCTCCCTGGAGGTCGCCGAGCACGGTCTGTGGGCGCCGCCCTGCCGTGAGCTGCTGCTCACCGACGAGGTGCGGGAGAAGGCGGCCGCCCTCGCCGAGCAGCACCCGGAGCTGGCCGAACTGCTCGGCAAGATCGCCGAGGGCATCGCGGTCGAGGGCATGGAGTCGCTGGCGCCCGTCCTGGTGGACGAGATGGAGCTGCTGATCGACGTCATGCCGAAGGGCTCCATGGCGGTGGTCTGCGACCCGGAGCGGGTGCGTTCGCGCGCGGCCGACCTGGTGGCGACCTCGCAGGAGTTCCTCCAGGCGAGCTGGGCGGCGACGGCGGGCGGCGGCGAGGCCCCGATCGACGTGGACGCGGCGTCCCTGTGGGGCATCGCGGACGTCCGCGACCGCGCCCGCGAGCTGGGCATGATGTGGTGGTCGGTCAGCCCCTTCGCCGCGGACGCGGAGCTGACCGCGACATCTGCCGCTGACGCGGCGGGCGACACCCTGAAGCTCGGCATGCACGCGCCCGAGACCTACCGGGGCGACACCGCGAGGGCGCTCGCGGACACCAAGGGCTGGCTGGCCGACGGCTGGCGCACGGTGTATGTCACCGAGGGCCACGGCCCCGCCGCCCGCACGGTCGAGGTCCTTGGCGGCGAGGGCATCGCGGCCCGCCTCGACGGCGACCTCGGCGAGCTGACGCCCTCGCTCGTGCACGTCTCCTGCGGCTCGATCGACTACGGCTTCGTCGACCCCGCCCTCAAGCTCGCCGTCCTCACCGAGACCGACATCTCGGGCCAGAAGGCGGCCGGCAAGGACGGGCAGCGCATGCCCGCGCGCCGCCGCAAGACGATCGACCCGCTGACCCTGGAGTCCGGCGACTACATCGTCCACGAACAGCACGGCGTCGGCCGGTACATCGAGATGGTGCAGCGCACCGTCCAGGGCGCCACCCGCGAGTACCTGGTGGTGGAGTACGCCCCCGCCAAGCGCGGCCAGCCCGGCGACCGCCTGTACATCCCCACCGACCAGCTGGAGCAGATCACCAAGTACGTGGGCGGCGAGGCCCCCACCCTGCACCGGCTCGGCGGCGCCGACTGGACGAAGACGAAGGCGCGCGCGAAGAAGGCGGTCAAGGAGATCGCCGCCGACCTCATCAAGCTGTACTCCGCCCGGATGGCCGCCCCCGGCCACTCCTTCGGCCCCGACACGCCCTGGCAGCGCGAACTGGAGGACGCCTTCCCGTACGTGGAGACGCCCGACCAGCTCACCACGATCGCCGAGGTCAAGGAGGACATGGAGAAGACGGTCCCGATGGACCGCCTGATCTGCGGCGACGTCGGCTACGGCAAGACGGAGATCGCGGTCCGCGCCGCCTTCAAGGCCGTGCAGGACGGCAAGCAGGTCGCCGTCCTCGTGCCCACGACGCTCCTGGTGCAGCAGCACTTCGGCACGTTCTCCGAGCGGTACTCGCAGTTCCCGGTCAACGTGCGGGCGCTCAGCCGCTTCCAGACGGAGACCGAGTCCAAGGCCACCCTCGAAGGGCTGCGGGACGGTTCGGTGGACATCGTCATCGGCACGCACCGCCTGTTCTCCTCCGAGACCAGGTTCAAGGACCTGGGCCTGGTCATCGTCGACGAGGAGCAGCGCTTCGGCGTCGAGCACAAGGAGCAGCTGAAGAAGCTCCGCGCCAACGTCGACGTCCTGACGATGTCCGCCACCCCCATTCCCCGTACGCTCGAAATGGCGGTCACTGGCATCCGCGAGATGTCGACGATCACCACCCCGCCCGAGGAGCGGCACCCGGTCCTGACGTTCGTCGGGCCGTACGAGGAGAAGCAGATCGGCGCCGCGGTCCGCCGCGAACTGCTGCGCGAGGGCCAGGTCTTCTACATCCACAACCGGGTGGAGTCCATCGACCGGGCGGCGGCCCGCCTGCGGGACATCGTGCCCGAGGCCCGGATCGCCACGGCCCACGGCCAGATGTCGGAACAGGCCCTGGAACAGGTGGTCGTCGACTTCTGGGAGAAGAAGTTCGACGTGCTCGTCTCGACGACGATCGTCGAGTCCGGCATCGACATCTCCAACGCCAACACCCTCATCGTCGAGCGCGGCGACAACTTCGGCCTCTCCCAGCTGCACCAGCTCAGGGGCCGCGTCGGCCGTGGCCGCGAGCGCGGCTACGCCTACTTCCTCTACCCGCCGGAGAAGCCGCTCACGGAGACCGCCCACGAGCGCCTGGCGACGATCGCCCAGCACACCGAGATGGGCGCCGGCATGTACGTGGCGATGAAGGACCTGGAGATCCGCGGCGCGGGCAACCTCCTCGGCGGCGAGCAGTCCGGCCACATCGCGGGCGTCGGATTCGACCTGTACGTCCGCATGGTCGGCGAGGCGGTGGCCGACTACCGCGCCTCGCTGGAGGGCGGCGTCGAGGAGGAACCGCCGCTTGAGGTCAAGATCGAGCTGCCGGTCGACGCGCACGTCCCGCACGACTACGCCCCCGGGGAGCGGCTGCGCCTCCAGGCGTACCGCGCCATCGCCTCCGCCACCACGGAGGAGGACGTCAGGGCGGTGCGCGAGGAGCTGACCGACCGGTACGGCAAGCTGCCGGAGCCGGTGGAGAACCTGCTCCTGGTCGCGGGCCTGCGGATGCTCGCGCGCGCCTGCGAGGTCGGCGAGATCGTCCTCCAGGGCAACAACATCCGCTTCGCCCCGGTGGAGCTGCGGGAGTCGCAGGAGCTGCGCCTCAAGCGCCTCTACCCGGGAACGCTCATCAAGGGCAACGCCCACCAGATCCTGGTGCCGCGCCCCAAGACCGCGAAGGTCGGCGGCAAGCCGCTGGTCGGGCGGGAACTGCTGGGCTGGGTCGGGGAGTTCCTGACGTCGATCCTGGGGTCGTAGCGGCCGGGCCGCGGGCCGGCCGTCAGGGCGCGCACGCCTCGGCGATCGACAGGCTGTTCTCGTAGAGGTGGTGGCGGGTGATCCGCCCCTCCTCGACGGTGAGCCGCAGCGCGAAGGGCCCCTCGAAGGACTTGCCGGTGGCGCGGACGGTGCCCGCGAGGTGGCCGAACAGGACCGCGTCGGCGCCGTCCACGAGGAAGGTGTCGAGGGTGGCGCGGGCGTCCTCGGCGACGGTGTGCGCGGCCAGTTCCGCGGACTGGGCGGCGCATTCGGCGCCGGTGGAGCGCGGGCGTATCCAGGGCACGCCCGGGTTGTCGGCGAGCAGCCAGTCGACCTCGTCGGCGAACAGCTCCACCATGCGCGCGGTGTCGCCGGCGAGCCGGGCCCGGAGGAAGTCCTGCACGACGGCTCGGGTGGCTTCGGGGGCGGGGCGCTGGGCGGTCATCGTGCTCTCCTCGGCGTGGGTTCCGTCGCGTTGACGTGACCGATCCTGCCGACGCGGGCCCGCGTGGTCGATTACCCCGGAGGTCATGTGCCGGGCTGCCGTTACCGTGGGGCGGGAGAGTCCGCCCAGGGGAGGGAGAGCGCGGTGTCGCTCAAGGTCGTGGGTCTGCGCCGGTTTCCGGTGAAGTCGATGCTCGGCGAGGAGCACGACCGGCTGGAGTGCGACGCGCGCGGTGTCGTCGGCGACCGCCTGTGGGCGCTGCGCCACCCGGACGGCAAGCTCGCCAGCGGCAAGAACCACCAGCGTTTCCGCCGCACCCCGGGCATGCTGGAGCACCGCGTGACCTACGACGGGGAAGGGACGCCCGTCATCACCGCCCCGGACGGCGCGACACTGCGCCCCGGCGACCCCCGGGTCCCCGAACGCTTCGGTGAGGGCGTCGAGCTGGTCCGCGAGGGCGAGGACAGCCACAAGGACGTCTCGGCTGTCTCGGTCGTCGGCACGGCCTCGCTCCGCGCGCTCGGCGACCTGCTCGGTGACGCCGACCCCGTCGACGTACGGCGGCTGCGCAAGAACATCGTCGTGGAGACCGACGAACCGTGGATCGAGGAGGACTGGGTGGGACGCGAGATCACCATCGGCGCCGGCGGGGAGGCGGAACCGCTGCGGCTGCGGGTCACCCGGCGCGTCGTGCGCTGCGTGATGGTGACGCAGGCCCAGCCGGGCCTGCCCGTGGACAACCGCGTCCTGAAGGCCCTGACCGCCGCCCGCGGCATGTGCGTCGGCGTCCACACGGACGTCGTGACGCCCGGCCCGGTGGCTCTGGGCGACACGGTGACCGTCCGATGAGCCGGCGCACCACGTCGGCCCTGCTCGCGCTGGTCGCCGTGCCCGCGCTGCTGACCGGCTGTGAGACCGGCGGCACGGCGGAGGGCGGCGCCGCGGGGCGCGACGCGAAGGCGGGCTCCGCGCTCGCCGCCGTGGACACGCTCACCGTCAAGGGCCGCGCCCCGAAGACCGGTTACGACCGGGCCCGGTTCGGCGCCGCCTGGGCCGACACGGACTCCAACCACTGCCCGACCAGGGATGACATCCTCAAGCGGGACCTGAAGGACGTCACCTACCGGGGCGGGGACTGCCGGGTCACCGCCGGGAGGCTCGCCCCCGACCCGTACACCGGCAAGGACGTGACGTTCCGGCGCGGGCGCAGCCAGGTCGACATAGACCATCTCGTCGCCCTCTCCGACGCCTGGCAGAAGGGCGCCGCCCGGTGGGAGCCGGCCAAGCGGATCGCCTTCGCCAACGACGCGCTCAACCTCCTCGCCGTCGACGCCGGGGCCAACCGCGGCAAGGGCGACGGCGACACCGCGACCTGGCTGCCGCCGAACAAGGGCTACCGCTGTGCGTACGTGGCCGGGCAGGTCGCGGTGAAGAAGAAGTACGGGGTGTGGGTGACCGGCGCCGAGCGCGACGCCATGCGGAAGGTGCTCTCGGCCTGCCCCGAGGAGAAGCTGCCCGAGGGCGGCGCGCCGACCACCGCTCCCGGACGCTTCCACGCGCGGTGACGCGGGAGGGCGCCGGCGACGGAAAACGGGATGCCGGTGCGGGGACCGCCCGTTAGCGTGCGCCGTATGGACCTCAAGATCACGACGCTTGCCGAGCGGCCCGAGCTCGCCGGCCCTCTGTGGAACATGGCCGAGGACTGGCCGGAGTTCATCCTGTACGACCCGGTCGGCTGGTCGCTGATCGGACGCCTGGTCAAGGAGTTCCCCGAGTACGTCCTGGTCGCCACCGACGCCGACGCCGAGGACAAGGTCGTGGCCCGCGCCTTCAGCGTGCCGCTCGCGCTGCGCGCCCGCGACGAGGACGGACTGCCCGACGGCGGCTGGGACCAGGTCATGCTGTGGGCCTTCTCCGACCTGCGGCACGGCAAGGACCCCGACACGGTGAGCGCCATCGAGATAACCGTCGACCGCACGGCCCGGGGCAAGGGCGTCTCCGGGCGGCTGCTCGCGGCGATGCGGGAGAACGCGCGGGCGCGCGGCTTCGGCGAGCTCGTCGCCCCGGTGCGGCCCAACGCCAAGCACCTCGAACCGGCCGCGCGGATCGACGAGTACGCGTACCGCACCCGTGAGGACGGTCTGCCGCGGGACCCGTGGCTGCGGGTGCACGTCCGCGCGGGCGGCGTCATCGAGAAGGTCGCGCACGCCTCCATGACGGTGTCCGGGTCGACCGCGCAGTGGCGGCGGTGGACGGGGCTGCCCTTCGACACGGACGGCCCCGTCGAGGTGCCGGGGGCGCTGGTGCCGGTGCACTGCGAGGCGCTGCGGGGCTACGCGGTGTACGTCGAGCCGAACGTGTGGGTGCGGCACACGCTGTGAGCGGGCCGCGCCCTTCCGCACGCGGGCCGGCTCTCCCGCGTGCGGGTCAGCCCGTGAGCTTGTCGAGGTCCAGGACGTCGCCGGTGGGCGGGGTCGTCTTCACGGGCTTGTCGTAGTCGCCGAAGGTCAGGGGCTCCGACGTGCCGCCCTTGCCGACCGTGTCGACCCGCAGCAGGTACGGCTTGCCCTCCGTGGCGACGTACAGCTCGTACTTCTCCTTGCCGTCGCTCTCGGTGAGCCTGATCGCCGGGGTGCCGTCGACCGTGGTCGTGCCGCCCCTGCGGGCCGCGGAGTGGACGCCCTTGAAGTCGGCGAGCACCATGTCGAGGTCGCAGAAGGCGGCGGTCTCCTTGGCGCCGTCGCTCGTCGCCTTCGTCTTCGCCCAGCGGCCGGCGAGCATGTCCACCGCGCTCTGCACGTCCGCCGCGGGCTCGCCCTTGCTCTGCGCGCGCAGGAACTTCTCGTCGTACTTCAGGTAGACGGTCCCGCCCGGGATGATCATCTCCATCTTCCCCTGGCCGCCGAGGCCGATCGAGCCCGCGCACTCGCCGTTGGTGTCCATGGCCAGGTCCATCGAGATCAGGCCCGCGTCCTCGTCCATGACCTCGCCCTTGATCCGGAGCGACGTGGCGCCGGACGTCGCCTTGAGCGCCTTGTCGGCGATCTCGCCGCCGGACATCCCGGCGAAGGGGCCCTTCTTCTCCGCTGCCCGCTTCGCCGACCCGGTCCCGCCGGTGTCGGCGCCGCAGGCGGTGAGTCCGACGGTCGCCGCGACGGCGAGGCAGGCGGCGGACACGGCGGTGCGGCGCAGGCGGGTGTGACGGGTGTGCTGACGCATGGAAAGTCCCCCCAGAGATGTCGTTCGTGGGGACATCACAGCAGAGGACTGTGAACCGAGTCAACACGGTGGTGTGTGAACGGCAGGTTCACGGTCGTTAAACCTCGCGTGCGGACGGCGGCTGGGTATGCTCGACGCCGCGACGAGGGGAGCTCCACCATGACGCCGCCGGACAAGTCGACCGAGGTCACCGCCGCCGGTATCGCCCGGCTCGCCGGGGTGGGGCGGGCCGCCGTCAGCAACTGGCGCCGCAGGCACGGTGACTTCCCCAAACCGGTCGGCGGCACCGACACCAGCCCCGCCTTCGCCCTCGCCGAGGTCGAGCGGTGGCTGCGCGCCCAGGGCAAACTCGTCGAGGTGCCCCTGCGGGAACGCGTCTGGCAGCAGCTCGCCGGGCACCCCGCGGGCCCCTCCACCGCCCTCGCGCACACCGGCCTCGCCCTGCTGCTGCTCCGGGACAGGCCCCCCGCCTGGCTCGCGCTGAGCGCGGTCTCCGACGAGCGGCTCGCCGCACTGCTCCCCGGCGAGCTGGACGCGGTCGTGACCACCCGGTTCGGCGTCCGCCGCAGCCGGGCCGTCCGCGTCCCCGCGCCCGCCGAACTCCTGCCCTCGGTCCCGCTGTTGCGCGGCGCCGCCGACCTCGCGGCGGAACTCGGCGCCCACCGGACGTACGAGTTCCTGCTCGGCAGGCAGCTCGACGCCAACCCCCGCCAGTACACCCTCACGCCCGAGGGCCCCGCCGCCCTGATGGCGCACCTCGCGGGCCCCGCACGCACCGTCCTCGACCCCGCCTGCGGCACCGGCGCCCTGCTGCGCGCCGTCCCCGCCCGCCCCGACCAGCACCTGTACGGCCAGGACAGCGCGCCCGAACTGGCCGCCCTCACCGCGCTCCGCCTGGCCCTGCACTCGGACGCGACCGTGCGCACCATGGCCGCCGACACCCTGCGCGCCGACGCCTACGACGACCGCAGGGCCGACGCCGTGCTCTGCCACCCGCCGTTCAACGAGCGCAACTGGGGCCACGACGAACTGGCCTACGACCCCCGCTGGACGTACGGCTTCCCGGCCCGCGCCGAGTCCGAACTCGCCTGGGTCCAGCACGCCCTGGCCCGCCTCGTCGACGGCGGCGCGGCCGTGCTCCTGATGCCGCCCGCCGCCGCGTCCCGCCGCTCCGGCCGCCGCATCCGCGCCGATCTGCTGCGCCGGGGAGCGCTCCGCGCGGTCATCGCCCTGCCCGCGGGCGCCGCGCCGCCGTACAACCTGCCGCTGCACGTCTGGGTGCTGCGCAGGCCGGGGCCCGCCGTGCCGCCCGCGCCCGAACTGCTGCTGGTGGAGGCGGCCGGGGCCTTGGCCGCCGAGGGCCGCGACCAGCACTGGCCCGCCGTGCAGGACGCCGTGCTCGACGTCTGGCGCCACTTCGACAAGCACGGCACGGCCGAACGCCCGGGGCTCGCCCGTTCCGTACCGGTCCTCGAACTCCTCGACGACGAGGTCGACCTGGCCCCCGCGCGCCGCCTCCCGCCCCCGGCGGCGGACGGCGCCACCCCCGATCTCGCGGCCGTGCGCGAGGGCCTCGGCGAGGCGCTGCGCCGGGCCGCCGACCTCAGCCCCGCCCTGCCGCCGCCGGCCCAGGCGCCGGCGCCGTGCCCGTCCCTGACCACCGTCGGCGAACTGGCCCGCGCGGGGGCCCTGACCCTGCACAACGGCACCGGCGCGGGGGGCGGCGGCGTCCCCGTCCTCACCGACCACGACGTCCTGACCGGCGCCGCCCCCTCCGGAACCACTCCGCCCGGGACGGCCCTCTCCGGAACGTCCCCATCAGGAACTGCCGCTTCCGGAACGGCCCCCGACGCGGCCGCGGCGGACGGCACCGTCGTCCGCACCGAACCCGGCGACGTCGTCGTCCCCGTTTTCGGCGGCGGCGCGGCGGCCCGCGTCATCGACGAGGCCACCGCGGGCGCGGCGCTCGGCCGCGGCCTCACCCTGCTGCGCCCCGACCCCGCCGCCCTCGACCCGTGGTTCCTCGCGGGCTTCCTGCGCGGCACCGCCAACCACCGCAGGGCCAGCAGCTACGCCTCCACCTCCGCGCGCCTCGACGTCCGGCGCCTCGAACTGCCCCGGCTGCCCCTCGCGGGACAGCGCGGCTACAGCGAGCGGTTCCGCGAACTGGCCGCATTCGAGGACGCCCTGCGCCAAGCGGCCGGGCTCGGCGAGCGGCTGGTGCGCGGCATGCACGACGGACTGACGGAGGGCACGCTTTTGCCGGAGTGAGGAACGGCGCGGGCCGACGGGGCGGAACCGGACCGCGGTGCGGCGGCGTGACCAGTACGACAACGGTTCGGTACATCACGGGACCGGTTCACCGCGTCGGCCTATACGCTCGAATCCGCATCCGTTCGTCCTTGAGGTACCAGGAGCAGCCATGCACGGCCCCGGCTTCGCGCCGCCAGTCCAGCCGCCGCACTCCGGCGGCAACCCGGTGACGCTGCGCGTGGTCTTCGTGGTGCTCGCGGTGATGTCCTGCGGGCTGCTCGCGTGGGCGCCGATGCTGCGGATCGCGACCGTGACGCGCAAGTCCCACGACTGGGTGCTGTTCGCCGTGGTGACCGTGCTCGACGTCACGGCGTTCATCCTGATCGGGGTGGACCCCGGCGAGGACGAGTTCCAAAGGCCCGGCAACGCGGGCATGGTGGTGATGCTCTGCACGATGACGGCCGCCGTCGCCTACTACCTCTTCGCGGACATCCGCCACGTCGGCCGGCACCGGCAGCCGCCGTTCACGGGCTACGCGCCGCAGCAGCCCGCCTACGGCTACCCCGCCCCGCACACCCCCGTGCCCGCCCCGGCGCCCACGCACCACCACACGCCGACGCCCGCCCCCACGCCGACACCGCCGCCCGCCTACCCGCAGCCGGACGGGACCGTCCAGCCGCCCTCGCGCCCCGCGCCCGCCCGCATCAACCAGGTCAGGGCCGAACTCGACGAACTCAGCGACTATCTGCGCAAGCAGGAAGGCGGCAACTGACCGTGGCAGCGGGGACGCCGCCGGGCGCGGCGGCGGGCGGCCGCGTGGTCGCCGGGCGCTATGAACTGTCCACCCTCATCGGCCAGGGCGGCATGGGCCAGGTCTGGACGGCGTACGACAACCGCCTCGACCGCCGCGTCGCCGTCAAGCTGCTGCGCCCCGACCGCGTCGCGGGCGCCGAGGCCGAGGAGCTGCGCCGCCGCTTCGTGCGCGAGTGCCGCGTCACCGCGCAGGTCGACCACCCCGGCCTGGTCACCGTGCACGACGCGGGCAGCGAGCCCTCCGAGGACGGGGCCCTCTTCCTCGTCATGCAGTACGTCGACGGCGCGGACCTCGGCGACCACCTCGCCGAGCACGACCCCTACCCCTGGCAGTGGGCCGTCGCCGTCGCCGCGCAGCTCTGCGCCGTCCTCTCCGCGGTGCACGCCGTGCCGATCGTGCACCGCGACCTCAAGCCGCGGAATGTGATGGTCAAGCAGGACGGCACCGTCTCCATCCTCGACCTCGGCATCGCCTCGGTGATGGACACCGACACCACCCGCCTCACCCACACCGGCTCACCGATCGGCAGCCCCGCGTACATGGCGCCGGAACAGGCGATGGGCGGCGCGGTCGGCCCGTACACCGACCTGTACGCGCTCGGCGTGCTGCTGCACGAACTGCTCAGCGGGGACGTGCCGTTCTCCGGCGCCACCGCCCTCGGCGTGCTGCACCGCCACCTCTACGAGCCGCCGCTGCCCGTCCGCCGCCTGCGCCCCGAGGTCCCGCAGGCCCTGGAGGCGCTCGTCCTGCGCCTGCTCGCCAAGGACCCCCAGCACCGCCACGCCAGCGCCCAGGAGGTCTACGCCGACCTCGAACCGCTGCTGCCCGCGCGCGGCACCCCCTCGGGCCGGCCGCTCGACCCGACGCGGCCCTTCCTGCGCCCGCACGCCCCGTGGCCCGACCGGGCCGCGACACCCGCCGCCACGCCCGACATGCCCGCGCGGCCGCCGGGGGCGCCGCCGCAGCAGGACGTCGCCCGCGCCGTGGAGGACGTCAAGCGGCTCCTCGGCGAGGGCCGCATCACCCAGGCCGTGGACATCCTCGGCGCGATCCTGCCCGCCGCAGCCGCGAAGCACGGCGAGCACTCTCCCGTCGTCCGCACCCTGCGCAAGCAGTACGCGGCCACGCTCATGGACGACGGCCAGTACCGCCGCGCCCTGCCCGAGCTGCGGCGCCTCGCCGACGAGCGGGCCGCCGAGTCGGGACAGGCCGACCCGCACTCCCTGCAGTTCCGCTACGAGGCGGCCCAGTGCCTCGAACAGCTCGGCGAACCGGCCGCCGCACTCGCCGAGTACCGCGCGCTGCTCCCCTACTACGAGAACCAGTACGCCACCGACGACCGCCGCCAGTCCCTGGAGATCCGCCGCCGGGTCGGCCATCTGCTGCTCGCCCTCGGCGACCGGCCCGCCGCCCACGACACCCTGGCGCGGCTGCTGCACGACGCGGAGATGCTGCACGGCCCCGGCCACCCCTTCCCGCAGGAGATCCGGCGGACGCTCCAGTGGCTCGGACAGGTGCGCGGCTAGCACCGGCCGGGGGAGCGGGCAGGGTGCCCGGACGCCCGGCGAATCGTTGGTCGAATGGCTGGCCGAGACGACGGCCACTGCCTACCATCGATCACTGCCGGACTTTGTGCGCCCACCCGTCGCCCGGCCACCACCCCAGACGGAGGCGCGAACGCGCCACTGGATTCCGCACAAACACTCAGCAGGGAGGCCCACCTTGCACCGCCGCAACAGCCGCCGCACCGCGCTCGCCCTCTCCACCGCCGCGCTCGCCGCGGCCCCCCTCCTGACCGCCTGCGGCAACGAGGCGCACCCGGGCGCCGCCGCCGTCGTCGGAGGCGACCGCATCACGGTCGCCCAGCTGGAGAGCCGGGTGAACGAGGTGCGCGACGCGCAGCGGGCCGCCATCCCCGACGACGCGCGGTACTCCCAGGCCATCGCCAAGTCCGGCGGCCTGACGCGCTCCACGCTGCACACGATGGTCCTCGGCAAGGTGCTGCACCGCGCGGCGGCCGACGCCGGGGTGAGCGTCACGCGCCGCGACATCCAGACCATGCGGGCGGGCCTGGAGGAGCAGGCCGGCGGCCGCAAGGCGCTGGAGGAGGGCTGGCTCCAGCAGTACAGCGTGGCGCCGGCCCACCTCGACGACAGCCTGCGCACGGAGATCGAGGCGCAGAAGCTCGCGAGGGAGCTGGGCGCGGACATGAACGCGCCCGAGGGGCAGGAGCTGTTCTGGAAGTCGCTGACCGCGGCCTCCAAGAAGCTCGACATCGACCTCAACCCGCGGTACGGCACGTGGGACGTCGAGAAGAACAAGCGCACCGACGCCAAGACGCCGTGGGTGCGCCAGGTGACCGACGCGAGCGCCGCAAGCGCCGACCGGCAGGCCTAGCACGGGTCCCGGCAGGGCGGCGGCGTCCGCCCCGCCGGGCGGGCGGGTTACGTTCGACGGGTGAACGAGACCGAGACCCCGCCCCCGGCGGACGCCGCCTCCGCAGGCCGCGTCGTCCTCCTGACCACCAGCCACCGCGTCGCGCCCGGCCTGCTGTCCTGGCCCGCCTGGCAGGCCCTGCACGGCGCCGACGCGGTGCTGTGCGCCGACGCGGAGCACCCGCAGCTCCCGTATCTGCGGGAGGCGGGCGTGAGCGTCACGCGGGCGTCGCCGACCGCCGAGGAGCTGGTCGAGGCCTGCGCGGGCGGCCGTACGGTCCTGGTCGTGGCCACCGCCGAGGGCGACCGCGCCCTCACCGACGGCCTGGCCCGCCTCGCCGGGTCGGGCCGCTTCGCCATGCCGGACCTGGAGCTGCTGCCCGCCTCGTACGACCTGCCGGGCGCGCGCCTGCTCGACCTGGTGCAGGTCATGGACCGCATCCGCGAGGAGTGCCCCTGGTCGTCGCGGCAGACCCACAAGGGCCTGGTGAAGTACGCGCTCGAAGAGGCGTACGAACTGGTGGAGGCGATCGAGGAGGGCGACAGGGAGGAACTGCGCGAGGAGCTGGGCGACGTACTGCTCCAGGTGGTCTTCCACGCCCGTATCGCCGAGGAGGACCCGGAGAGCCCCTTCTCCGTCGACGACGTCGCGGGCGCCATCGTGGAGAAGCTGATCCACCGCCACCCGCACGTCTTCGGCGACGACTCCGCGCGGACCCCGGAAGAGGTCAAGGAGCACTGGCGGCGGACCAAGGCCGAGGAAAAGCGGCGCACGTCGGTCACGGAGGGCGTGCCGCTGGGCCAGCCGAGCCTGTCCCTGGTGGCGAAGCTGGCCGCGCGGGCGCGCACGGCGGGGCTGCGGGTCGAGGTTCCCCGTCAGGAGGGCATCGGCCACGAACTCCTCGCGCTGGCCCTGCGCGCGGAGGCCGAGGGCGTGGACCCGGAGTCGGCGCTGCGGGCCGCGGCGCGCGCCTACCGGGACGCGGTGCGCGCCGCCGAGGGGCAGCGGTGACCCGGCCCGGCGCGGCGGACGCCGCGGAGACCGCGCGGGGCTCCGGGGGGCCGGAGCTGTTCACCTGGGAGTTCGCCACCGACCCCTACCCCGCCTACGCCTGGCTGCGGGAGAACTCGCCCGTGCACAGGACCACGCTGCCCAGCGGGGTCGAGGCATGGCTCGTGACGCGGTACGCCGACGCCCGGCAGGCCCTCGCCGACCAGCGGCTCAGCAAGAACCCCGCCCATCACGACGAGCCCGCGCACGCCAAGGGCAAGACCGGCATTCCGGGCGAGCGCAAGGCCGAGCTGATGACGCATCTGCTCAACATCGACCCGCCGGACCACACCCGCCTGCGCAGGCTCGTCGCGAAGGTGTTCACGCCGCGCCGCGTGGCGGAGTTCGCGCCACGGGTGCAGGAGCTGACGGACCGGCTCATCGACCGGTTCGCCCACCAGGGCAGCGCCGACCTCATCCACGACTTCGCCTTCCCGCTGCCCATCTACGCCATCTGCGACCTGCTCGGCGTCCCGCGCGAGGACCAGGACGACTTCCGTGACTGGGCGGGCATGATGATCCGCCACGGGGGCGGTCCGCGCGGCGGCGTGGCCCGGTCGGTGAAGAAGATGCGGGGCTATCTCGCCGAGCTGATCCACCGCAAGCGCCTCGACCCCGGCGACGACCTCATCTCCGGCCTGATCCGCGCCTCCGACCACGGCGAGCACCTCACGGAGAACGAGGCCGCCGCCATGGCCTTCATCCTGCTGTTCGCCGGTTTCGAGACGACCGTCAACCTCATCGGCAACGGCGTGTACGCGCTGCTGACCCACCCCGAGCAGCGCGAACGCCTGCAGAGGGCGCTGGCACAGGGCGACACCGGGCTCCTGGAGACCGGCGTCGAGGAACTCCTGCGCTTCGACGGGCCCGTGGAACTCGCCACCTGGCGGTTCGCCACCGAGGAGATGGCACTCGGCGGTCAGCGGATCGCCGCCGGCGACCCCGTCCTCGTCGTCCTCGCGGCGGCCGACCGCGACCCCGAGCGGTTCGAGCACCCCGACACCCTGGACCTGTCGCGCCGCGACAACCAGCACCTCGGCTACGGCCACGGCATCCACTACTGCCTCGGCGCGCCGCTCGCCCGCCTGGAGGGCAGAACGGCCCTCGCGACGCTGCTCCGACGCCTGCCGGACCTGCGACTGGCCGCCGATCCGGCGGATTTGCGGTGGCGTGGCGGGCTGATCATGCGCGGTCTGCGGACGCTGCCGGTGGAGTTCACATCCGCACAGGACGCGACCCGAACTGACGGGAGGTCAGCATTGTGACTTTCGCGTGATCTCCGCTGCATCGACTTGTGACAAGCGTTCGACTGCGGCTACGTTCACGTCGACTCGGGCACCCCGCTGCCCCGGTCGCCGCACAAGTCTCCTGAAAGGCAACCGCATGCTCTCCGGCAATGGTCGTCACCGACGCCCCCGCCAGGCCCCGGCCCTCATCGTCGCGGCAGGAGTCACCGGATCCGCCATCGCCATCCCGCTCCTCGGGGCGACCAGCGCGAGCGCCGCCCCCACGGCGACGTGGGACAAGCTCGCCGAGTGCGAGAGCGGCGGCGCGTGGAGCGCCGACCCCGGCAATGGTTACTACGGAGGTCTCCAGCTCTCCCAGGAGACCTGGGAGGCCAACGGCGGCCTCACGTACGCGCCCAGCGCCGACGAGGCCTCCAAGTCCCAGCAGATAGCCGTGGCCGAGCGCATCCTCGGAGCCCAGGGCCCCGACGCCTGGCCGAGCTGCGCCCCGATCGCGGGCCTCACCGACGACGCCCCCGCGGCCGACGTGGACCCGGGCGACCCGATCGTCCCCGAGCGGTCCGGTCCGGCCGGCTCCGGCGAGTCCGGGCCGGAAGGCTCCGGGAAGAAGGACGAGCCGTCCGAGGAGGCGTCAGAGGGCAAGGACAAGTCCTCCGGCGACGCGTCGGACAGCGACAGGCCCTCCGACGGCGCGAGCGGCACGCCGGGGTCCGACGCCGGCCGGGAGAAGGGCGACGACGGGTCCGGCGCGAAGGACGGGGCGGCCGAGAAGGCCGAGCGGGACGGGAAGGGCGAGAAGGCCGGGGAGGACGCGGAGGCGGAGAAGGGCGACGGGTCCGGGAAGGGCACGTCGGACGGCTCCGGCAAGTCCGCCGACGACGAGGCGACTTCGCCCGCGGGCCGCGACGAGGAGTCCGCGGGCTCCACCGGCCGCCACCGCGGCGACAGCGCCGACGAGGACGCCGCGGGCGCCACCGACGAGGCCTCCGGCGACCGTTCGGGGCGGCACGCCTCGCGCGGCGGCGAGCGGACCGGCAAACCGGCCGACGGCACGTACACGGTGCGCTCCGGGGACAACCTCTCGGCGATCGCCGACGACCACGGCGTCGACGGCGGTTGGTCCACGCTCTACACCGAGAACAAGAAGACCGTCGGGGACGACCCGGACCTCATTCTCCCCGGTCAGAGCCTCGATTTGGGCGAAAAGTAGGGATAGTTGACGATGCGTCGACAGGGCGGTTCGTGCTGTATGCACCTTTTGGCGCGAGTGAGAGATGGGTCTCAGAAGCCCTGATCGTCTTTGAAATTCCGGTGGTCTCCTGCCTACGGTCGTGACCGCTCGCCACTGGTGGGCCCCGCCGGTCGGTACGCCGAATCCTGCCAACGGCCGGACGGGAACAGTCGTCGCTTCGAGCGCCGTGGGCAGGAGCGGGGGAACCAGGTAAGTGCCGCGTCACGCGGCTAGGGGTGGAGCCGCACTCGGGAGAGTGCGGCCGGGCAACTTCACTGGCCCGAACCCGACAGCTCACCTCGCAGGCGTCGGTGAGGGGATCAACTCATGCTGTTTTCCAGCAAGGGCAAGCACCGCCGTCCGTCCAAGGCCACCCGTGTCGTCACGCTCGCCGGTGTCACCGGCGCCGCCGTGGCCGCCCCGCTGATGGCCGCCGGTTCGGCCTCGGCCGCCACCAACGCCGAGTGGGACGCCGTCGCCCAGTGCGAGTCGGGCGGCAACTGGTCCATCAACACCGGCAACGGCTACCAGGGCGGTCTGCAGTTCTCGCCGTCCACCTGGGCGGCGTACGGCGGCACGAAGTACGCGGCCACCGCCGACAAGGCCTCCAAGGCCCAGCAGATCGAGATCGCCGAGAAGGTCCTCGCGGGCCAGGGCAAGGGCGCCTGGCCGAGCTGTGGCGTCGGTCTCTCCAGCGCCTCCAACGGCGGCGGCGCCCAGCAGCAGGCCCCGCAGCAGCAGGCACCCCAGCAGCAGAGCAAGCCGCAGCAGCAGAGCAAGCCGCAGCCGCAGCAGACGCAGCAGCAGGCCGCCCCGCAGCAGCAGGCCGCGCCCAAGCCGCAGCCGGCCCCGCGGACCCAGACCGAGAAGACCGTCGAGACCCCGACCGGCAAGAAGGTCGAGAAGGGCGACGGCGAGTACAAGGTCAAGACGGGCGACACCCTGTCGAAGATCGCCCAGTCGCACGACGTCAAGGGCGGCTGGCAGAAGGTCTACAAGCTCAACGGCGACATCATCGACAACGCCGACTTCATCTACCCGGGCCAGCAGCTGCACCTGAGCTGACCCGGCCGGCACGGCCGTGCTTCGGCGGAAGCACGGCCGCCCCCCGTCCCCACGGGCCCCCCGCCCCGGTGCGCGTATCCCCCGTACGCACCGGGGCGGGGCCATGTCCGTACCGCCGTGTTCGCCTTCAGCGAGCTACCGGTCAGTAGAATCGCGGGCTTCCGTCCCGTTTCCCTGGTATCTGGGCGCTTGTACGTCCCACGGGGCGGGCGGTCGGCTGGCCGAAGGCCCCGGGCCGGTTAGGCTCAGGAGACGCAGGGCCGAAGCGGCCCCGCGTAAACGCGTCACATCCCAGAAGGAGATGCTCGTGCCGTCCATCGACGTCGTCGTAGCCCGGGAAATCCTGGACTCCCGAGGCAACCCCACGGTCGAGGTCGAGGTCGGCCTCGACGACGGCAGCACGGGTCGTGCAGCCGTCCCGTCCGGTGCCTCCACCGGAGCCTTCGAGGCCATCGAACTCCGTGACGGTGACCCCAACCGTTACCAGGGCAAGGGCGTGGAGAAGGCCGTCCTCGCCGTCATCGAGCAGATCGGCCCGGAGCTCGTCGGCTACGACGCCACCGAGCAGCGCCTGATCGACCAGGCCATGTTCGACCTGGACGCCACCGACAACAAGGGCTCGCTCGGCGCCAACGCCATCCTCGGCGTCTCGCTCGCCGTCGCGCACGCCGCGTCCGAGGCCAGCGACCTGCCGCTGTTCCGCTACCTCGGCGGTCCGAACGCGCACCTGCTGCCCGTCCCGATGATGAACATCCTGAACGGCGGGTCGCACGCCGACTCCAACGTCGACATCCAGGAATTCATGATCGCCCCGATCGGCGCGGAGTCCTTCTCCGAGGCGCTGCGCTGGGGCACCGAGGTCTACCACACGCTCAAGAAGGTCCTGAAGAGCAAGGGCCTGGCCACCGGCCTCGGCGACGAGGGCGGCTTCGCGCCGAACCTCGACTCCAACCGCGCCGCCCTCGACCTCATCCTGGAGGCCATCAAGGAGGCCGGCTACGTCCCCGGCGAGCAGATCGCGCTCGCCCTCGACGTCGCCGCGTCGGAGTTCTACAAGGACGGCTCCTACGCGTTCGAGGGCAAGAGCCGCTCGGCCGCCGAGATGACCGAGTACTACGCCGAGCTCGTCGCCTCCTACCCGCTGGTCTCCATCGAGGACCCGCTGTTCGAGGACGACTGGGCCGGCTGGGCCACCATCACCGAGAAGCTCGGCGACAAGGTGCAGCTCGTCGGTGACGACCTGTTCGTCACCAACCCCGAGCGCCTGGCCCGCGGCATCGAGGAGAACTCGGCCAACGCCCTCCTCGTCAAGGTCAACCAGATCGGTTCGCTGACCGAGACCCTGGACGCCGTCGAGATGGCCCAGCGCAACGGCTTCAAGTGCATGATGTCCCACCGCTCCGGCGAGACCGAGGACGTCACCATCGCCGACCTGGCCGTCGCCACCAACTGCGGCCAGATCAAGACCGGCGCCCCGGCCCGCTCCGAGCGCGTCGCCAAGTACAACCAGCTCCTGCGTATCGAGGAGATCCTCGACGACGCCGCCGTGTACGCGGGCCGCAGCGCCTTCCCGCGCTACAAGGGCTGACCCGTGCACCTGGCGTGAAGCCCGGTTACCTACGTCCCCGCACACGGTCCCGTACCGTGTGCGGGGACGTAGTCACGTGCACGCGCTGCTTCGGGGAGGCGGAACCCATGGCCAAGGCCGGGACCAAGGACCGGTTCTCCACGGCTACCCGGCTACGGCTGCTCGGCGAGCAGACCGCCGAGCGCGTCTACCGCTCCCAGACCAGGCGCCAGGCCCGCCGCTCCCGGCTCACCGGCCGGGCCGCGCTCCTCGCGCTGGTCCTCTGCTCGCTGGTCGTGGTGCTCGCGTACCCGATGAGGCAGTACGTCTCGCAGCGCGCCGAGATCGACGACCTGCGCAGGCAGCAGAGCGAGCAGCGGGCCGACGTGGAGAAGCTCCGCGACGAGAAGGCCCGCTGGGAGGACGACGCGTACGCCGAGCAGCGCATCCGGGACCGCCTGCACTACGTGATGCCGGGCGAGACCGGCTTCACGGTGATCGACCCGGCGGCGGCCAAGAGCCGGCGCGCGGACCAGGGAGCGGCTGCCCGCCCCTGGTACTCCAACGTCTGGGAAGGCGTCGACAAGGCCGACCGCCCCGAAGGCTGACGTCGGCCGCCGACGCCCGTCGACCGCCCCGACGACCGACCCCTCGATCGCGCCGCCGATCGAACCACTGATGGAAAGACAGGCATGCACACGCCCCCGCCGACCACCCCGCGCACCGAGCCCACCGACGCCGACGTCGAGGCCTTCAAGGAGCAGCTCGGCCGCCCGCCCCGCGGGCTGCGGGCCATCGCGCACCGCTGTCCCTGCGGTCAGCCGGACGTCGTCGAGACGGCGCCGCGCCTCCCGGACGGCACGCCGTTCCCGACGACGTACTACCTCACCTGCCCGCGGGCCGCGTCCGCGATCGGCACGCTGGAGGCCAACGGCGTCATGAAGGAGATGTCGGAGCGGCTCAAGACGGACCCCGAGCTCGCCGCCGCGTACCGCGCCGCGCACGAGGACTACATCGCGCGCCGCGACGCCATCGAGGTCCTCGAGGGCTTCCCCAGCGCGGGCGGCATGCCGGACCGCGTGAAGTGCCTGCACGTCCTGGTCGGCCACTCCCTCGCGGCAGGGCCGGGAGTGAACCCGCTGGGCGACGAGGCGCTCGCGATGCTGCCCGAGTGGTGGGCCAAGGGCCCGTGCGTCACGCCGTGCGCCACCGAGGACGCCGCCGGCGGGGGCGCCGCGTGACCCGCGTCGCCGCCATCGACTGCGGCACCAACTCCATCCGGCTGCTCGTCGCCGACGCCGACCCGGCCACCGGGCGGCTGGTCGACCTGGACCGCCGGATGACCATCGTCCGCCTCGGCCAGGGCGTGGACAGGACCGGCCGCCTCGCGCCGGAGGCCCTGGAGCGCACCTTCGCGGCCTGCCGCGAGTACGCCGCGGTCATCGCGGAGCACGGCGTCGAACGCCTCCGCTTCGTGGCGACCTCCGCGTCCCGCGACGCCGAGAACCGCGACGACTTCGTACGGGGCGTGCGGGACATCCTCGGCGTCGATCCCGAGGTCATCAGCGGCGACCAGGAGGCGGAGTTCTCCTTCGCCGGCGCCACCAAGGAGCTGGCGGGCCGCGCCGACCTCGCCATGCCCTACCTGGTGGTGGACATCGGCGGCGGTTCGACGGAGTTCGTCGTCGGCGCCGACTCCGTCCGCGCGGCCCGCTCGGTCGACGTCGGCTGCGTCCGCATGACCGAGCGGCACCTCGTGCACGACGGGGTGGTCGCCGACCCGCCGTCCCCCGAGCAGTTCGACGCGGTCCGCGCGGACATCGAGGCGGCCCTCGACCTCGCCGAGCGGACGGTGCCGCTCAAGGAGGCCCGCACGCTGGTCGGCCTCGCGGGCTCGGTGACGACGGTCGCCGCGATCGCGCTCGGCCTCGACGAGTACGACAGCGCGGCGATCCACCACGCGCGCCTCTCCCACGAGCAGGTGCGCGCCATCACGCACCGCCTGACGAGGGCCACCCACGCCGAACGCGCCGCGATCCCCGCGATGCACCCGGGTCGCGTCGACGTGATCGCCTCGGGCGCCCTGGTCCTTTTGTCGATCATGGAAAGGACCGGCGCGGAGGAGGTCGTGGTGAGCGAGCACGACATCCTCGACGGCATCGCCCACAGCTGCGCCGCCGAGGCTCGCTGAGGCGGTGCCGGTGCCGGGCGGGGCGTCACGGGTTGCGGTAGACGTCCCGCCGGTCACCCACCTTGACCACGAGGACGACGAGTTCACCGTCGTTGATCTGGTAGGCGATCCGGTAGCTACCGACCCTGAGCCGGTAGAGGCCCGACGGGCCGGTGAGCTTCTTGACGTCGGCGTCCTGCCGGTACGGGTCGTCACCGAGTGCGGTCAACGCGGTCAGGATGCGCATGGCGTCGGGTCGGCTGATGGCTCGAAGCTGACGCTGCGCCGCCGCGGTGAACCGGAAGGCGTACTTCACGCCGTTTCGCCGTCCTGCTCGGTGAACAGATCCGCCAGCAGTTCCGCCATCGTCACGGTGGTGCCGCCTTCGGCCAGCACAGCTTCGGCGTCGCGCGCCAACATCACGTCGGCGGCTTCCTCCAACGCTTCGAAGTCCGAGATCGGGACCACGGCTGCCACCGGCGCGCCGTTGCGCGTGATGACGGTCGGAACACCTTCCTCGGCCCGGTTGATGTGATCGGCGAGGTGCGCGCGGGCTTCCCGTACGGTCACGGTGTTTCCAGTCATGAAATCAGTGTACGCATCGGCGTGTACACGGTGCATCCGTAGAGGGAAGCGCGTTCGTGCGCGATCCTCGACGGCATCGCCCACTACGCGGCGAGCGAGGCGCATCTTCGACGTCCGGGATCGGAACCACGGCCGCGGCGCTCGACGGCATCGGCCGGGCGATCGCCTGAGCGCGTCGCATGGCGTCTGAGCGGGGCGGGAAGGGGTTCGGAGGGGGTCCGACGACAGTTCGTCGGGAAACTTCGTGAAGTTCTTCACAAGAGATTGGGCGCCGATGGGCCAGGTTTCTCGGCTCCGGGCCCCCGAAAGGGACGATCAAAGGCCTTCACGGCCTTCGGTCCAGAGGGTCGAAGGGTCACCCGGAAGGGCGCGCCGCTCGGTGGTCCGGCTCGGGCCCGGCGGTGGATGGGCAGCTCACGGGGGGTGGGCAACGACTCGCGTGGCGCCGTGGTTCCCTTCGGGCGTCATGACCTCGGTCACGTGGGCGGCGAAGTGTAGCAGAGCCCCTCCCCATGCTTGTGAAGGGGCGCACGAGCGACCCCCCTGTGACAGGTGGATACTCGATGGCATGAGCACCACGGAGCGTCCCAGGATCCTCGTAGTAGGCGGTGGGTACGTAGGCCTGTACGCAGCTCGGCGCATCCTCAAGAAGATGCGCTACGGAGAGGCGACCGTCACGGTCGTCGACCCCCGGTCGTACATGACCTACCAGCCCTTCCTCCCCGAAGCCGCCGCCGGCAGCATCTCGCCGCGGCACGTCGTCGTCCCACTGCGACGCGTGCTGCCCAAGGCCGAGGTACTCACCGGCCGGGTCACCACCATCGACCAGGACCGCAAGGTCGCCACGATCGCGCCGCTCGTCGGCGAGGCGTACGAGCTGCCTTTCGACTACCTGGTCATCGCGATGGGCGCGGTCTCCCGCACCTTCCCGATCCCCGGCCTCGCCGAGCAGGGCATCGGCATGAAGGGCATCGAGGAGGCCATCGGCCTGCGCAACCACGTCCTCGAGCAGCTCGACAAGGCTGACTCCACGACCGACGAGGAGGTCCGCCGCAAGGCGCTGACCTTCGTCTTCGTCGGCGGTGGCTTCGCGGGCGCGGAGACCATCGGCGAGGTCGAGGACATGGCCCGCGACGCGGCCAAGTACTACAACAACGTGAAGCGCGAGGACATGCGCTTCGTGCTGGTCGACGCCGCCGACAAGATCCTCCCCGAGGTGGGCCCGAAGCTCGGCCAGTACGGCAAGGAGCACCTGGAGAGCCGCGGTGTCGAGGTCTACCTCTCGACGTCCATGGACTCCTGCGTCGACGGCCACGTGGTCCTGAAGAACGGCCTGGAGGTCGACTCCAGCACCATCGTGTGGACCGCCGGCGTCAAGCCGAACCCGGCGCTCACCCGCTTCGGTCTGCCGCTCGGCCCCCGCGGCCACGTGGACACCCAGACCACGCTCCAGGTGCAGGGCACCGACTACATCTGGGCCGCGGGCGACAACGCCCAGGTCCCGGACGTGGTCGGCCGCAAGGCGGGCAACGAGAACGCCTGGTGCCCGCCCAACGCCCAGCACGCGCTGCGTCAGGCGAAGGTCCTCGGCGACAACGTCATCTCCGGCATGCGGGGCTTCCCGCAGAAGGAGTACAGCCACGCCAACAAGGGTGCGGTCGCCGGTCTCGGCCTGCACAAGGGCGTCGCGATGATCGTCATGGGCAAGATGAAGATCAAGCTCAAGGGCCGTCTCGCCTGGTACATGCACCGCGCGTACCACGGCATGGCGATGCCGACGTTCAACCGCAAGATCCGCGTCTTCGCGGACTGGACGCTCGGTATGTTCCTCAAGCGCGAGGTCGTCTCCCTCGGTGCTCTGGAAGCCCCGCGCGAGGAGTTCTACGAGGCCGCCAAGCCGGCCCCGAAGCCGCAGGCCGCGGCCGAGCCCGCCCCGGCGGCCAAGGCCGAGGAGAAGGCCAAGGCGTCCTGACCCGGCGTCACTGATCCACCCCGAAGGGGGCCGTCCGCCATCCGTGGTGCGGGCGGCCCCCTTCGGCGTGCCCCGCCCCGAAAGATAGGTGCCCTGGGCATCTTTTTTGCCGTTCCATGACGCGAACGCGGGACTGCGTACCGTGCCCTTCGGTGTTTACGTGGTGTTGGACCGTTCCGGGATACGTCCCCGCGAGGGACGCCCTTTCCACGGAGGTGTGCGCCATGCAGGACGCCGCGCTGCGGCTGAAGAACCTCGCCGAGCAGCTCATGGGAGCCCCGCTGCCGGTGCGTATCCGCGCCTGGGACGGATCGGAGGCGGGCCCGCCGGGCGCCCCCGTCCTCGTCGTGCGCAACCGCCGCGCCCTGCGCCACCTGCTGTGGAAACCGGGCGAACTCGGCCTCGCCCGCGCCTGGGTGGCCGGTGACCTCGACGTCGACGGCGACCTCTACACCGTCCTTGACCGGATGGCCGAGTTCATCTGGGAGCGCGGCGAGGGCGCGAGGAACCTGCGCCAGTCCCTGCGCGACCCCGCCGTCCGGTCCGCGGTCCGCTCGCTGTTCGCCCTCTCCGCGCCCTTCCTGCCGCCCGCGCCGCCCCCGGAGGAGATGCGCGGACACGGCAGGCTGCACCTGCACACCAAGGGCAGCGACCGGAAGGCCATCAGCCACCACTACGACGTCGGCAACGACTTCTACGAGCTGGTCCTCGGCCCCTCGATGGTCTACTCGTGCGCCTACTGGGAGTCGCCGCGGTCCACCCTGGAGGACGCCCAGCGCGACAAGCTGGAACTCGTCTGCGCCAAGCTCGGCCTGAAGCCCGGCATGCGCCTGCTCGACGTCGGCTGCGGCTGGGGCTCCATGGCGATCCACGCGGCCCGCGAGCACGGCGTCAGCGTCGTCGGCGTCACGCTCTCCCAGGAGCAGGCCGTGTACGCCAGGAAGCGGATCGCCGAGGAGGGCCTCATGGACCGCGTCGAGATCCGCGTCCAGGACTACCGCGACGTGCGCGACGGCCCCTACGACGCGATCTCCTCCATCGGCATGGCCGAACACGTCGGCTCCGTGCGCTACCTGGAGTACGCGCGGAACCTGCACGCCCTGCTCGAACCGGGCGGCCGGCTGCTCAACCACCAGATCGCGCGCCGCCCGCGGGCCGACGAGTCGGCGTACTCCGTGGACGAGTTCATCGACGCCTACGTCTTCCCCGGCGGGGAGCTGGCGCCCATCGGGACCACCGTCGGGCTCCTGGAGGACGCCGGGTTCGAGGTGCGCGACGTGGAGGCCATCCGCGAGCACTACGCCCTCACCCTGCGCGCCTGGGTCGGCAACCTGGAGGCGAGGTGGGCCGAGGGCCGGCGGCTGACCTCGCCGGGGCGGGCCCGCGTCTGGCGGCTCTACATGGCGGCCTCCGCCCTCGCCTTCGAGCGCAACCGCATCGGGGTCAACCAGGTCCTCGCGGTGCGGACCCCGCCGAGCGGCGCCTCGGGGACGCCGCTGCGGACCCGCGACTGGCGCGCGTAGCGCGGGCGTACACGGAAGGGGCCCCGGGCGGCGATCGCGTGATCGTCCGCCCGGGGCCCCTTTCTCGTCCCGCCGTCCCCCTCGCGGCTACTCGGCCTTGATGGCCATCAGCGGGTTGAGCCGGGCCGCGCTGCGGGCCGGCCACACGGCCGCGAGGACGCCGACCAGGGCCGCGATGGCCAGGAAGAGCGCGATCCGGCCGACCGGGACCTCCATCGTGTACGTGGCCACCGAGTCGGCGACGCTGTTGCCGACGGCCCAGCCCATGAAGACGCCGAGGCCGACGCCGAGCACCGCGCCGAACAGGGAGATCACGATCGACTCCAGGCGCACCATCTGCTTGACCTTCGCGCGGTCGAGGCCGATGGCCCGCAGCATGCCGATCTCGTGCTTCCGCTCGAAGACCGACATGGCCAGGGTGTTGACGACGCCGAGCACCGCGATCAGGATGGCCATCGCCAGGAGGCCGTAGAGCATGTTCAGCATCATGTTGATCGCACCGCCGATCTCGTTGCTGATGGCGTCCTTGTCCTGGATCTTGATGGCCGGGTTGTCGCCGAGGGCCTTGACGATGGCGTCCTCGGCCTTGGCGGAGGTGCCGTCCTCCATCTTCACCAGGACCTGCTCGTCGGTGATCTTGGACAGGTGCGGGTCCACGACGGAGAGCGGCGTGAACAGCCCGGTGATCATCTCGTTCTGCTCGTAGACGCCGGCGATCCGCAGCTTCGCCGTCTTGTCGTCCTCCTCGAACCGCACCGCGACGGTGTCGCCCGTCTTCAGGTGCTGCTCGTCGGCGGTGTGGCGGTCCACGAGGACGGAGTCGCCCTGGAGACCGGCCAGCGAGCCGCTGGTGAAGTCCAGGCTCACCAGCTCGCCGAAGGCCTCCGCGTCGACGCCGGAGATCTGGCTGTACGAGCCGTCGACCTCGCCGTAGGCGGTGCGCAGCGGGCTGCTCGCCGCGACCTCGGGGAGCTTGTCGAGCTTCTCGCCGATCTCGGGGGCCAGCGGCTGGTAGTTGGCCATGGAGACGGTGTAGTCGGCCTTCAGGGAGCCCGCGGCCATCTTGTTGATGGCCTCGCTCATGGAGGTGGCGACCACGGTCATCGCGGTGATGAGGGTCAGGCCGATCATCAGGGCCGCCGCGGTGGATGCCGTACGGCGCGGGTTGCGCACCGAGTTGAGGCGGGCCAGCTTGCCCGTGACGCCGAACGGCTTCAGGAGCGGGGCCGAGGCGGCGATGAACGGCCGCGAGAGCAGCGGCGTGAGGATGATGACGCCGACGAGGATCACCGCGGCGCCGCCGGCCATCACGTAGTTGTCGTCGTTGAGGAGCAGGACCACGCCGAGGGCGACGATGATCGAACCGATGGTGTTGCGCACGACGAGGCCACGCGTGGTCGGCGTCGCGTGGACGCTGTTCATCGCGGCGACCGGGGGGATCTTCGCGGCGCGGCGGCCCGGCAGCCAGGCGGCGAGCATGGTCACGACCACGCCGATCAGCAGGGCGACGACGATCGTGGTCGGGGCGACGACGAGGGGCCCGTCGGGCAGGGAGGCGCCCGCGGAGTTCATCAGGGACTCCAGGCCCACGGCCACGCCGATGCCGAGCACGAAGCCGGTCACGGCGGCCACCAGGCCGACCAGGAACGCCTCGATGAGCACCGAGCGCGTCACCTGGCGCCGCGAGGCGCCGACGGCCCGCATGAGGGCCAGCTCCTTGGTGCGCTGGGCGACCAGCATGGTGAAGGTGTTGGCGATGATGAAGATGCCGACGAAGAGCGCGATGCCCGCGAAGATCAGCAGGACCTGGCTCATCGAGCTGGTCGACTCCTCGATCATGTCGGCCTGGTCGTCGGAGAGCTGGGTGCCGGTGACGGCGTCCGTGCTCTTCGGCAGGATCTTCTCGACCGCGCTCTTCAGCGCCGTCTCGGAGGTGCCCGCGGCGGCCTTCAGGTCGATCTCGTCGTACTCGGTCTTGCCGAGGACCTTCCGCGCGGTGTCGTTGTCGAACACCACGAGGCTGCCGCCCGCGAGGACGCTGCCGTCCTCGGTGTCGAAGACGCCGCTGACCTTCGCGGTCCGCACGGGGCCGTCGGTGGAGTAGCGGACGGTGTCGCCGACCTCGTAGCCGGTGCGGTCGGCGGTGCGGGAGTCCAGCGCGATGTCGGCCGCGGACTTCGGGGCCGCGCCCTCGGTGAAGTCGTACCGGGGGTCCTTGCCGTTCTCGGCGGGGTAGAAGTTGGACCCGGTGGTGCCCCACTCGCCGCCGACGAGCTTGCCGTCCTTGTCGGCGACCGCGGTGAAGCCGGAGACGGACCCGATGGCGGACTCGGCGCCGGGCAGGTCCCGCGCCTTCTCCAGGAAGGCGTCGGTCAGCCGTGGCGGCCTCTTGGCCTCGCCGTCGTCGCCCCCGCCGTCGTACGAGGAGGAGCCCTCGCCCTGGACGGCGACGGAGACGTGGTCGAAGCTCTTCGCCGACTTGTTCTTGTAGGCGTTGCCGAAGGTGTCGGTGAAGACCAGGGTGCCGGAGACGAAGGCGACGCCGAGCATGACGGCGAGCACGGTCATCAGCAGCCTGGCCTTGTGCGCGAGCACATTGCGCAGGGCGGTACGGAACATGGGAGTCAGTCCTGGTGAGGGGGGGGCGGAGCGAGCGGAGGGGCGCCCCGAGGACGCCCGCGGAGGGGAGCTTCAGGGGCGCGGGGAACTGCGCGACGAGTCACGGCGGGCCCGGGGCCCGGAGCGAGGTCCGGACGCGACGGCGGCCGGGAAGGGCCGCGCGGGGCCAGGGGGCGCTAGCTCGTGCGGCCCTTGGCGTCGAAGTGCTTCATCCGGTCGAGCACGCCGTCGGCGGTCGGCTTGAGCATCTCGTCCACGATCCGCCCGTCCGCGAGGAAGATCACGCGGTCCGCGTAGGAGGCCGCCACGGGGTCGTGCGTGACCATGACGACGGTCTGCCCGAGGTCCCGCACCGAGTTGCGGAGGAAGCCGAGGACCTCGGCGCCCGAGCGGGAGTCGAGGTTGCCGGTCGGCTCGTCACCGAAGATGATCTCCGGCTGCGAGGCGAGGGCCCGCGCCACGGCGACCCGCTGCTGCTGACCGCCGGAGAGCTCCGTGGGCCGGTGACCGAGCCGGCCGGAGAGCCCGACCATGTCGATGACCTGCTCCAGCCACTGCTTGTCGGGCTTGCGGCCCGCGATGTCCATGGGGAGCGTGATGTTCTCCAGGGCCGTCAGGGTCGGCAGCAGGTTGAAGGCCTGGAAGATGAAGCCGATCTTGTCCCGGCGGAGCTTGGTGAGCTGCTTGTCCTTGAGCATGGAGAGCTCGGTCTCGCCGAGCCGCACCGAGCCGGAGCTGAAGCTGTCCAGGCCCGCCACGCAGTGCATCAGGGTGGACTTGCCGGAGCCCGAGGGGCCCATGATCGCGGTGAACTCGCCCTGCCCGAAGTCGACGGAGACGTGGTCCAGGGCGACCACCTGGGTCTCACCCTGTCCGTACACCTTGGAGAGATCCGTGGCGCGCGCGGCCACGGCGGTGGCGCGGGCGGCGAAGGGGGTGGTGGTCACGGGGCGGTGCTCCTGTCGGGACGACGAGTGGGGACGTACTCCATCGTCCTGTCCGATCAGCGCCGTGTAGTCAGCCGCTGTTCCGGTTCCGGGAACCCTCTCCAGTCGGACTTGAGCGCGGCGTGTCATACCTGGGGATGAGAGAGGTCCCTGAGTCCGCCGCCGGGAGCGGGAACGGCAGGAGGGTGAAATTCCGTCATTCCGTGCAGAGGCCCATGAGACCGGCCGAGACCGCGGAAACGCCTCCGGCATGTACCGATGGGCCGTGCCCGCGGCTGATGCACCCTCAGACGTCAATAAAATAAGACAACATCGGGCTCTTCTTCCGCTGTTCGGGGGACGCCTCCCGATAGGGTCGAAGCCTTGATGCGGGGCCTACGGCCTGCCCGGATGGTGGAATGCAGACACGGCGAGCTTAAACCTCGCTGCCCCTCGGGGGCGTGCCGGTTCGAGTCCGGCTCCGGGCACCTCCGCGACGACCGGCCACGCGCCCCGGGCGCGAGCCACCCTCCGGCCCCCGCGCACGCTCCGTGAGCGCCTCGTGACGATCCCGGGCGCTCCCGGACACTCCCTCGGCCCTGCTCGTCCGCCACTCGTTCGGGGCAACGGTTCCGATCCGGGAACAGTACGGGCCGTCCCGCGCGTTCTCGGTCTCAGAGAGGGAAAGATCCTCCCCAAGCACTAGGGTCATCCCTTTGCCTACGCATTACTCTTGAGGCAAAGCCACACTCGGTGGCCATGGAGGAGTGAAATGAGGAGCAGTAACCCGGTCTTCTCGCGACGGGGGTTCAGCCGCGACAACGGCTACGCCGGCTTCGGCGCGCAGCCGCAGGCCGGGGGACCCGCAGCCGCGACCCAGACCGCCCAGCAGGGCAACCCGTACGCGCAGGGCAACCCGTACGCGGGCCAGCAGGCCCCCGCGGGCAACCCCTACGCCACGAACCCGTATGCCCAGCAGGACGTCCAGCACGGTGCCCCCGCGCCGATGACGTCCGCCGGCCGCATGACGATGGACGACGTCGTCCTGCGTACGGCGACCACGCTCGGCACGCTCGTCGTCACGGCCGCGCTCGCCTGGGCGCTCCTGCCGGTGGACGACGCCAACATCAGCAAGTCGTACGGCATCGCCATCGGCGCCGGTCTGATCGCGATGGTCCTCGGCCTCGTCCAGGCCTTCAAGCGCAAGGCCTCGCCCGCGCTGATCCTGACGTACGCCGCCCTGGAGGGCGTCTTCCTCGGCGTCGTCTCCAGCGTCGTCGACAACCGCATCGCGAGCGGCGCGGCCATGCAGGCCGTCCTCGGCACGATGGCCGTCTTCATCGGCGTCCTCGTGGCGTACAAGGCGGGCTGGATCCGCGTCAACCGCCGCTTCTACGGCTTCGTGATGGCCGCGGCGATGGGCTTCCTCCTGCTGACCGCCGTGAACCTGCTGTTCATGGTCTTCGGCGGCGGTGACGGCCTCGGCTTCCGCAGCGGCGGCCTCGGCATCGTCTTCGGCATCGTCGGCATCCTGCTCGGCGCCTGCTTCCTGGCCCTCGACTTCAAGCAGGTCGAGGACGGCATCGCGTACGGCGCGCCGAAGGAAGAGGCCTGGCTGGCCGCGTTCGGCCTGACGATGACGCTGGTCTGGATCTACATGGAGTTCCTGCGCCTGATCGCGATCTTCTCGGGCAACGACTGACGGATGATCGCCGGGTGACCGGCAGCCGAAGGGCCCGCGGACCGATCCGGTCCGCGGGCCCTTCGCGTGAGCGGTGTGAGCAGGGGTCGGAGGTTCAGAGCAGGTTGCGGGCGGCCCGCCGCAGGTCGTACTCGTGGATGATCGCCTTGGCGTGGCCATAGGCGAGGTCGTGCTCGGCGCGGAGCCAGCTGACCTTCTCCTCGAAGCGGAAGAGAGAGGGTCCTTCGTCCACGGCGCGGAGCCAGTCGGAGACTTCTCGACCGGTGCAGTGGGGGATGCGGGCGAGCATGTTGCGGTGGGTCTCCTCGGAGAAGACTTGTGACATCGGCGCCTCCGGACGCGTCGCGATGTGTTCCGTCCTTCACGACACCGTGCCTGAGCGTCGGTGCGTTGGCAACAGTCCCGCCGGGGCGCATAAGGTCGCACAGTGCTCGATACGACGCCTTTGACGGCCGCAGTGGACCATTTCGCCGACCGGCTGCGGGCCGCGCCGCAGAGCCGCCTCCAGCGCGGGGCGGCGACCGAGGCGCTCGCCCTGGCCAGGGAGCTGGCGGTGCGCGCGCAGGCCATCGAGGAACCGGGGTCGCCGCCGCGACAGATGCCGGACGCGGGGATGTTCGCCGCCGCCGACCAGATCACCGTCGCGGGGCACGACCTGGCCCTCGTGCTGAGGGACCCCGACGAGCTGGCGCGGGCGCTGGAACTCGTGGCGGGGGCGCAGAAGAAGGCCGGGGTGTAGGGAGCGCGAAGGCTCCCTGCGCCCCGGCCCTGCGGGTGCTCTCAGACCGAGGCGATGACGCGGTCGGCCAGGATGTAGACGTTCTCGGAGCCGCACTCGAAGGTCAGGGCGTACGCGCCCGAGATCCCCGAGCCGCCGAGCAGCACCGGCGCCCGGCCCTCGCGCAGGGCGTGGGCGAGCAGCTCCGCGGTCTCGCGGTGGCCCGGCGTCATGCAGAGCGTCGTGCCGTCCGCGAAGACGTACACGTCCAGGGTGCCCAGCGGGCCCGGCCGGACGTCGGCGAGGGCGGTGCGGGCGTCGGCCAGCTCCTCCAGGCAGGCCACCGTGCGCTCGTGGTCGCCGTAGCCGTCGGCGGCGGGCGTCTGCACCGGCACGAAGTCCGGGTGCGAGGGGTGGCGGCGGCGGGCCGCCGCCAGCTCGGGGGAGTCCCCGGCGAACTCGTCGCCCGCCGGCTCGGCGAAGGGCTCCGTCACCGGCTCCAGGCTGTCCGCCTCCAGGCCCGCGAAGTCCGTCTGGCGCGGCAGGAACAGCTCGTCGGCGATGCCGTCGGGCAGACCGGGCAGGCCGTGCAGGAAGGACGTCGCGTCCGTGCCGTCGCGGGTCTCCTGGGCGGCCCAGAAGGCGCGCGCCTCGGCGAGCTCGCGCTCCCGCTCCTCGGCGAGCGCCTCGGCCACGGCCGCGCGTATCTCGTCCGTGTCCAGGGCGCTGCGGGCGGCCGGCACCGAGGGCTGCGGGGCGCTCTCGGCACGGCTGCGGGCCAGCTCGGTCTGGAGGGCTCTGATTTCAGCGAGCTGCTTCCGGAGCCCGTACACGGCGTGCAGGGCGGCGGCGCCCACGGCCGTGGCAGCGGCCGCGGAGAGCAGCAGGGCAAGAGGCATGGCGCTCACTGACGTACTCCCGGTTTCAAGTCGACCCCCGACTTCCTACATCAGCTTGAAGCCTGCACGATCCCGCTGTCAGTGCATTACGTCACGAAGTGGACAGGACTTTGGGCCTGGTGTTTCCCCGCGGAACGGCTCTGAGCTGGTCATATGCAGCTCCCCCAGGAGGCAGATCACATCCTGGGGGAGATTGGGTCACGAAAAGATGCAGAGACGGAGCGCTCCTTCACGTGAACTCTGCGTCAGCGAAAACGTGTGTTCTCCGGTTGTTCGACCTCCGACCGTGCAGGCCGAAGCGCGGGGCCGGGTCAGCTGAGGCGCTCGATGACCATCGCCATGCCCTGGCCGCCGCCGACGCACATCGTCTCCAGGCCGAACTGCTTGTCGTGGAACTGGAGGGAGTTGATGAGCGTGCCGGTGATGCGGGCGCCCGTCATGCCGAAGGGGTGGCCGACGGCGATGGCGCCGCCGTTGACGTTCAGCTTCTCGATCGGGATGTCCAGGTCGCGGTAGGAAGGGATCACCTGGGCGGCGAAGGCCTCGTTGATCTCGACCAGGTCGATGTCGCCGATGGTGAGACCGGCGCGCCGCAGCGCCTGCTTGCTGGCCTCGACCGGGCCGAGACCCATGATCTCGGGGGAGAGGCCGGTGACGCCGGTGGAGACGATGCGGGCGAGCGGGGTCAGGCCGAGCTCGCGGGCCTTGGTGTCGCTCATGATCACGAGGGCGGCGGCGCCGTCGTTCAGCGGGCAGCAGTTGCCGGCGGTGACCAGGCCGTCGGGGCGGAAGACGGGCTTCAGGCCCTGGACGCCCTCCATGGTGACGCCCGCGCGGGGGCCGTCGTCCTTGCTGACGACCGTGCCGTCGGGGGTGGTCACCGGGGTGATCTCGCGCTCCCAGAAGCCGTTCTTGAGGGCTTCCTCGGCGAGGTTCTGCGAGCGGACGCCGAACTCGTCCATGTCCTGGCGGGTGACGCCCTTGCTGCGGGCGAGGTTCTCCGCGGTCTGGCCCATCGCGATGTAGGCGTCCGGGATCAGGCCGTCCTCGCGCGGGTCGTGCCAGGTGGAGCCCTCGGTCTGGGCGACGGCCGCGGTGCGGGCCTCGGCGTCGGCGAAGAGCGGGTTGTGGGTGTCGGGCAGGCCGTCGCTGGTGCCCTTCACGCTCCGGGAGACCATCTCCACACCGGCGGAGATGAAGACGTCGCCCTCGCCCGCCTTGATGGCGTGCAGGGCCATGCGGCTGGTCTGGAGGGAGGAGGAGCAGTAGCGGGTGACGGTGCAGCCGGGCAGGTGGTCCATGCCCATCTGCACGGCGACGATGCGGCCGAGGTTGTGCCCCTGCTCGCCGCCGGGCAGGCCGCAGCCGAGCATCAGGTCGTCGATGTCCTTCGGGTCGAGCTCCGGGACCTTGGCGAGGGCTGCCTCGATGATCGTGGCGGTCAGGTCGTCCGGGCGCAGGTCCTTCAGCGAGCCCTTGAAGGCGCGGCCGATCGGGGTGCGGGCGGCAGAGACGATCACGGCTTCGGGCATCTCGGGCTCTCCTCTGGCGGGACGCCCCTGGCGGTGGGGCTTCGGCTGGACTCCCTGGGAAGTTACCTGCACGTAGTGGTGACCGTCACGGGGGCGGGGCTGTGATGCGGGACGCATTTCTAAGCGGGCGCTCAGGTCGCCGGGCCCGGCCGGTTCCCCCGTGGCGGGGGCGGGCCGCCGCTGCCCGGCGGCTTCGGGGCCACGGTCCTCCGCGGGCCGCCCCGGGCCGGTCGCGCGGTTCCCCGCGCCCCCGCCCCGGGCCGCCGCCCGCCCTCCGCTCAGCTGTCCGGGCACACCTTCGGGTCCAGGTCGGGGACGCCCAGCGTCGGCTTCTTGAGCAGAGGGGCCAGGTTCTTCTGGTACATGGCGTTCCACCCCCGCGTGTCGTCGAGGACCGCCGCCACCGCCGAGCACACCTTCTTCTTCAGGGCCGGCGTCCCGGCGCGCATCGCCACGCCGTATCGCTCCGTGCCTTCGATGGGGTCCAGCATCTTGACCTCGTCGGACTGGGCGTAGCCCGCGAGGACGGCGTCGTCCGAGGCCACCGCGTAGACGTTCGTCTTCCCGCTCAGCAGCTGCTCCAGGCAGTACTGGTAGGTGGCGGGCAGCGACTCCATCAGGGTGAAGCCGAGCGAGGGAAGATCCTTCGCGTAGGTGGAGCCCTTGGCGGTGCACACCTCCACCTTCTCGGACTTCAGATAGCTGGAGTCCTTGATCTCTCCGTGCCGCACCGAGTCCTTGCGCACCAGGAACCCGCGGCCCGCCTCGTAGTACGGGCCGACGAAGTCGATCTCGGCGCTCTTCCGCATGGTGTACGAGGCGATGACGAGGTCCACCGCCTTGCGCTTCAGGTGGCTGTCCCGGTTCCCGGACGTGACCTCGACGAACTCGACGTCCTCGGCCCCGTACCCCAGGTCGCCGGCGACCTTGTGGGCCATGTCGATGTCGAGGCCCGCGTACGTGTGGTTCCCCTCGCTGTCCTTGCGCTTGCGCAGGCTCAGCCCGCGCTGGTCGGCCTTGACGCCGATCTTCAACTGGGGGTGGGCCTTCTTCCAGTCCTGCCACGCCTGTGTCCCGGCCTCGCCGTCCCGGCCGTCCGGGCCGACGGCGCCGCCGGCCTTGTCCTCGGCCTTCCCGCCCGAGCCGACTTCGTTGGACACGAGCCAGCCCGCGGCGGACAGCAGCACCACGGCCAGGGCCGCCGCCACCGCCCTCTTCGTGCCCTTCCGGGAGCCGGGCCGCGGGGCCTTCGGCGGGGCGGCGGGGGGCCGCGGGGCGGGCACGGGCTCCGGTGCGGGCGCGGGAGCGGGAGCGGGTGCGGGCTCCGGGGGCCGCGGCGCGGTCCCGGCGGGGGCGGCGTTCGACGGGGCGCCCAGCACCTCGCGCAGCATGGCGTCCGCCGTGGACGTGTCCAGGCGCTCGGCGGGGTCCGTGCGCAGCAGCCCCTGGATCACCGGGGCGAGGGGGCCCGCGTACCGCAGGGGCGGGTGCGGCGACTGCTCGATGCTCGCCTGGACCTCCCAGGGCTCCCTGCCGTCGAACGGCAGGCGGCCCTCCACCATCTCGTACAGCGTGACCCCGAGGGCCCACAGGTCCGAGGCGGGGCTGGGGCCGCTGAAGAAGAGTTCGGGCGCCTGGTACGGGGGCGTGCCGATGACGCTGCCGGACCGGGTCAGCGGGGTGGCCCCCTCGAACGTCGCGATCCCGAAGTCCACCAGGATCACCTGACCGTCGTCACGGACCAGCACATTGCCGGGCTTCACGTCGCGGTGCAGGACCGACGCCGCGTGCACCGCCCGCAGCCCCTGGAGGATCTGGTGGCCGATGCCCGCCGCCCTCGGCACGGCGAGCACCCGCTGCTGGTGCAGCAGATCCGCCAGCGACCCGGCGTCGAGCAGCTTCATCACGATCCAGACCTGGTTGTCGGTCTCGATCTGGTCGTGCACCGTCACCACGTTCGGGTGCTCGATCTTGGCTATGGCCTCCGCTTCCCGGCGTGCCCGCTGCATCGCCGAGGCCTGGGAACCGGCGGCCACGGCGTGCCGGTCGAGCAGGCCCTTGACGGCGACGAACCGGCGCAGCCGCCGGTCGTGGGCCTTCCACACCTCGCCCATGCCGCCGCTGCCGATCGGTTCCACCAGTTCGTAGCGGCCCTCGATCACCGCGTGCGGGGGCGCGGACGAGGCCCCGGGGGACGGCGCCGTGGGCCAGTGCTGAGCCGCCCCGGAGCCCGCCTGCTGCGGCGTGCTGCCCGTCCACGGTCCGCCGGAGCCACCACCGGCCCCGGCCCTGTCTTCACCTTGCATGCGCCCCCCTCGCAACTGGATCCAGACCACAGTAGATGCTCGGTCCGCAGCGCGCGTAGAGCATGGAGATGTGGCGGTGGCGAACAACGCGCCCCCGCGCGATGACCCCCAAGAGCCCGGCGCCCGCGGGCCCTTGGGGTGGCCTTCGGGTCAGTGGGCCGGTGAGGGCTCCGGGGTCTGGATCCGGCGGCGGCGACGGCGCTTGAGCAGGGCCCACGGCCCCCGGGGGCCGGAAGGCATCGCCGCCGTGACCTCCGTGCCGCCCTCCGCGGCGGCCTGCGCCGCCGCGCGGGCCACCGGCAGGAAGCCCTCGTCCCGCGAGACGTCCGGGTGCTCCTCCTCCGGCCACACCCCGAGCGCCGCGCAGAGCGTGGGAAGGACCGCCATGGCCGCGGTCGCGTACCCCTCGGCCGAGGGGTGGTAGTTGTCGGGACCGAACAGCTCCCGGGGGTTCGCCGCGAACTCGGGGCCGAGCAGGTCGCCGAGGGAGACCGTCCGCCCGCCCTGCTCGACCACGCCGATCGTCTGCGCCGCGGCCAGCTGCCGCGAGACGCGGCGGGCCAGCCAGCGCAGGGGCTGGTAGACGTTCTCGACGGTGCTGAGGTCGGGGCACGTGCCCACCACGACCTCCGCCCCCGCGGTCCGCAGCCGCCGCACGGCCGCGGCGAGGTACCGCACGGAGCGAGTGGCCGGCATCCGGTGCGTCACGTCATTGGCGCCGATCATGATCACGCAGACGTCCGGCACCCAGGAGGGGTCCGAGAGGATCAGCGTCACCTGGCGGTCCAGGTCGTCCGACTGGGCGCCGGGCAGCGCCACGTTCCGCAGGTCGACGGGCCGCTCGGCGACCGCGGCGAGCCCGGAGGCCAGCAGCGCCGCGGGGGTCTGCCGGGCCCGGTGCACCCCCTGCCCCGCGGCCGTGGAATCACCGAGCATGGCGAACCGCAGCGGCTCCGAGCCGGGCGGATGCTCCGGATCGTCCGGGAAGGCCCGGCCGTAGCGGCCGTCCGCCCGCGGCGGGTCGGCGTGCGCCCCGCCGCCCACATACCGCTTCGCGAGCTGCACCTCGGCGAGCACCACCCCCACCGCCGCGGCGCCGAGCAGCCCGATGCCTCCGCCGCCGTAGGCCGCGCCCGCCGCGATCCGTCGTGCCACCCTCGCCCTCGACATGCCCCGCAGCCACCTCCTCGTCGCCGATCCGCCGTACACCCAGTCATTGCCCCGTAAGCACGGTCGGCCAATCGCGAGCGGAGGTGAACGGATGAGGCGGACCCTTACTAGGCTGACGGCACAAATTCGTCGCACTACATCGCAGCCCGGAGACAACGGTGCAATTCCACGATTCGATGATCAGCCTCGTCGGCAACACCCCGCTGGTGAAGCTCAACAACGTGACCGCGGGTATCCAGGCGACCGTCCTGGCCAAGGTCGAGTACTTCAACCCCGGCGGTTCCGTGAAGGACCGCATCGCGCTGCGCATGATCGAGGCGGCCGAGCAGAGCGGGGAGCTGAAGCCCGGCGGCACCATCGTGGAGCCGACGTCCGGCAACACCGGCGTCGGCCTCGCCATCGTGGCCCAGCAGAAGGGCTACAAGTGCATCTTCGTCTGCCCCGACAAGGTGTCGCTCGACAAGATCAACGTGCTGCGCGCGTACGGCGCCGACGTCGTCGTCTGCCCCACCGCCGTCGACCCCGAGCACCCGGACTCGTACTACAACGTCTCCGACCGCCTCGTGCGCGAGACGCCCGGCGCCTGGAAGCCCGACCAGTACAGCAACCCGAACAACCCGCTCTCCCACTACCACTCCACCGGCCCCGAGCTGTGGGAGCAGACGGACGGGAAGATCACCCACTTCGTGACGGGCATCGGCACCGGCGGCACCATCTCCGGCACGGGCGGCTACCTGAAGGAGGTCTCCGGGGGCGCGGTCACCGTCGTGGGCGCCGACCCCGAGGGCTCCGTGTACTCCGGCGGCTCCGGGCGGCCCTATCTCGTCGAGGGCGTCGGTGAGGACTTCTGGCCGACGGCGTACGACCGCGACGTCACCGACGAGATCATCGCGGTGTCCGACAAGGACTCCTTCCAGATGACGCGGCGCCTGGCCAAGGAGGAGGGGCTGCTCGTCGGCGGCTCCTGCGGCATGGCGGTCGTGGCGGCGCTGCGCGTCGCGGAGCGGCTCGGCCCCGACGACGTCGTGGTCGTGCTGCTGCCGGACTCCGGCCGCGGCTACATGAGCAAGATCTTCAGCGACGAGTGGATGAACGACTACGGCTTCCTGGAGCAGGCCGGCGACGCGCCCCGCGTCGGTGACGTGCTGCGCCGCAAGGAGGGCGGCGCGCTGCCGTCGCTGGTGCACATGCACCCCGAGGAGACGGTCGGCGAGGCCATCGACGTGCTGCGCGAGTACGGCGTCTCCCAGATGCCGATCGTGAAGCCGGGCGCCGGCCACCCCGACGTGATGGCCGCGGAGGTCATCGGCTCGGTCGTCGAGCGGGAGCTCCTCGACGCCCTGTTCGCGCAGCGCGCCTCGCTCTCCGACCCGCTGGAGAAGCACATGTCGGACCCGCTGCCGCAGGTCGGCTCCGGTGAGCCGGTGGCCGACCTGATGTCGGTGCTCGGCGGCGCGGACGCGGCGATCGTCCTGGTCGAGGGCAAGCCGACCGGTGTCGTCAGCCGCCAGGACCTGCTCGCCTTCCTCGCGGAGCAGCAGAAGTAGCGGGCACGGGCCGGGGGCCGGACTTCGCGGAAGCGGTACGAGCACGACATGTGGACGCAGCACCCGCTTAACACGGCTCCGGCACATTGGTGGAGGTCGGCGTCAGGAACTCCGGAGCGGCTCCCGGACCTCCGAGGACGCCGGGGCGCGACCTGGCCTGACCCGGTGCGCGCCCCCCGCGGGGACCGCCGTCGTCCCGCCCCCTGGGTTCGCCCCGGGGGTGCGGCGGTCCCCGCGGACGGCCCTACAGCGTGTGCGTGAAGGTGTCCGCCCCCCTGCGCGGCGCCGGGGGGAAGCCGGTCTCCGCGTGCCCCAGGCGGCTGACGAAGACGGTGCGCCCCGGCAGGCCCAGGCAGGACTGGAGCCGTTCGCGCAGGTCCTCGTGCTGGAGGACGATGCTGATGGGATGCAGCGCGAGAGAGTGCCGGGTGGCCGTCAGCCAGTAGTCCGCGAGCCGCGCGCCGGCGCGCAGGACGTCCGCCGCTCCCGGCGAGCCCGGCGTCAGACCCATGGCGACCACGGCCGGGGTGGGCCGGATCGCCGCGGCCATCCGGGAGGCGAGGACCCGCGGATAGCCCACGTGCCGCAGGACCCGCATGGTGGCGGGGCGCAGCGCGGTGCGCAGGGCCGCGGCCCGCAGCGGGTGCAGGGGCCCGAACAGCTGGCTCAGGGCGAAGCCGTCGCCGCGCCGCTCGGCCTCGGCGCGGGTGGGGCGGATGTACGCGTACGTCTCGCGCCAGGCCTCGGGGTGGCTGAAGTCCCGGCCCGCGTAGCGCGCGACGAAGGAGACGAAGCGGTCCAGGTCGGTCCGCGCGGTGAGGTGCCTGATGTCGAGGTCGGCCTCGGCGGCGAGCCCCGGCGCCGGCTTGAGCAGCTGTTCGAGGACGTCGGCCGGCACGGCGCGGTCCTGGTAGGGCCCGCGGTTGGTCCTGCGGGCCGCGGTGAGCTCCTGGTACTCCGTCAGGCTGCCCTCGGGCATGCCCGCGTAGCGCAGTTCCAGGACGGCGAGGAGGGACCAGTCGGGGCGCCAGCCCGCGTCGCGCAGGGCGCGCACCGGGGCGGGGACGCTGCGGTAGGCCCAGCCGCCGGGCTCGTCGGTGAGCACGGCGCGTTCCAGCCACCACCCCTGGCAGGCCAGGGTCCGGGTCAGGAGCTGGGTGAAGGCGCCGCAGCTCAGCTGCATCTCCAGCTCGTGCGAGGCCAGCGAGTCGAGCTGCCTGCCGCGGTCGAGGACGACGGCGACGTACTCGCTGTCGGCGCGCGCGGGCCCGCCGCCGGGCTGCCGCAGCAGCCGGGCGGCGCTCGCGCGCGCGTCCGCGCCGCTCAGCCTGAGCAGGGCCCAGGGCTGGCAGTTGTGCGAGGACGGGGCGAGCCGGGCGGTCCCGGCGGCGGTCCGCAGGGCGCGGCCGAAGTCGCTGCAGGTGACCAGGGTGCGGGACGGGATGGGTTCTGCGGGGACCACGGGGAGTCCTATCTCCAGGTGACGGCCAGTGCGTAGGTGCCCAGTTGCCGCGCCCAGCCGTGGGCCGGCAGGGAGTCGGCCCCGGGGGTGTGGCGGAGGAGCGCCGCGCCGGGGGTCCAGTGGAAGGTGCCGTCGGGGTGCCAGTCGGTGATCCGGGTCTGGTGCAGCGCGCCCGGTCCCGCGACGCCGGTGTGCTTGACCACCGCCTCCCGGCAGGCCCAGCGCAGCGGCAGCGGCATCGCGGCCACCCGGCGCAGTCCGGCCGGGGCGCGGCCGGTGTCGGGCACGTCGAGCAGCCGGGCCAGGTGCGGCCCGACGGGGCGTCCTTCCAGGTCGATGCCGAGCGGCTGGGCGCCGCTGACGGCGATCGCGAAGTCGAGGGAGTGGGAGAGCCCGATGTGCACGGGCTCGCGGACGTAGGGCTTCCCGGCGCGCGGGCCCTCGGGCACCGCGTGGACGACGATGTCCCGCGGGTCGGGCCCGCCGGCGCCCGCGCCCGGGGCGCCGGGCCCGCCGCCGAGCAGGTGCCCCTTGACCGCGTGCTTCACCGCGAGCCGCCCCGCGAGCCACTCCGTGCGCCGCTTCGGCAGGGCGAACCCGCGCAGCCTGGCCCGCTCGTCCGGGTGCAGCCGGGTCTCCGCGAGGTGGTCCCGCGCCGCTTCCCCGAGGCCCCGCAGCCAGGCGATGGAGACCACGGCGAAGGTGAGCGGGCCCGGGGTGCGGAGGACCAGCAGGGGGCGTTCGGGCGTGAGGCGCAGCCGGTGCTCCAGACCGGTGAGCAGCGCGTGGCGCCCGCCGGGCACGGCCGGCGGGCGCGCCCCGCCGGCGCGCGCCCGGGGGGCCGGCCGGGAGGGGCCCGGCGGGGCCGTCGGCAGGGCGGGCACCGCTTCAGTTCCCGGCTTCCGTGTCCGGCGCCGCGCCGGACGCCTCGGCGGGCCGGACGACCTCGACGAGACCGGCGTCGCCGTCGACGACGATCATGTCGCCGGTGTTGACGCGCTGGGTGGCGTGCTTGCAGTTCACCACCGACGGCAGCCCGAACTCGCGGGACACGATCGAGCTGTGCGACAGCATGGACCCGATGTCGGTGACCACGCCGCCCGCGATCGCGAACAGCGGTGTCCAGGACGCGTCGGTGAAGCGGGCCACCAGGATCTCGCCGGGCTGGAACTCGTCGGCCTGCCAGGCCAGGTCCTCGATGATCCTGGCCCGTCCGACGATCCGTCCCGGGCTGGAGCCGAGCCCTTCGAGGCGGGCGCCGTCGTCCGGCGCGCGCAGCGCCTGCGTCACGTCGTACTCGCCGACGAACGTCAGCGGCGGCTCGGGCAGCCGGTTGTGGTACTCGTGCGTGCGCCTGCGCTCGGCCAGCTTGGCCTGCGGGAAGACGTCGGCGGCCGGGCGGTCGCCCGCGAGGTAGGTGCGGATGTCCTCGAAGTCGAGGTAGGCGACCTCGTCGAGGGAGCGCAGGACGCCCTCGTCGACCAGCCTGCGGCCCACCTCGTAGACGGCCGTGCGCACCAGCCAGACCGAGGTGACCATCGCCATCCGGGTGATCTCCCGCAGCTCGCTGCAGGTGGCGAAGAGCGACATGATCTTCCGCAGGACGGCCCGCTTCACGGCGGGCAGCTCGCGCAGCACGGCCTCGGCCTCGTGGGCGGCGGAGTCGTCGCCGCGCAGCAGGCCGTCGATGGAGAAGTGCTCGTCCTGCGCGTAGCGGCGGACCATCTGGAAGACGTACGAGGGGTCGTCCACCCAGCGCGGGTTGGTCAGCTCCATCTCCTGGCGGCCGCGGGTGCCGTTGGCGCGCATGAACCGCGCGACGTGGGTCTCCCAGAAGGCGCGGCCCTCGTCGGTGGCGCGCAGCGCGGGCTCGATCTCCGCCGGCGGCGTCTCCATGATGGTCCGCAGCACCTCGGGGCGGCGCCGCGCGGCCTGCGCCAGCTCCCACAGCTCGCGGGCGGACTCGACGGTCCGCAGGTTGGACATGTCCGTCTTGATGCGGTTCTGCAGGTTGGCGCCCTTGTCGCCGAGCCACTGGGCGCACAGGTCGGAGAAGGCGCTGTAGAAGGCGAACGCGTTGATGTAGTACGGCATGTAGCCGACGTTCATCGCCTCGCAGTACGCCAGGTACTTGCGGAACTCCGTGCCCAGTTCCGCGCGGCTGAGCGTGCGCAGGTCGATGGCGCGCGCCCGGTCGTACGCGCGGTGCCGGGACGCGGCCATCCGCTCCGAGCGCCGGCGCATCCGGGCCAGCTCCCCGGCGAAGCTGCGGGCCCAGTGCGCGGCGGCGGCCACGCTCCGCGCGCCGCTGGTGAACTGCCCGAACGGCGACCGGTAGGAGGGCATGTCCACCTCCTCGCTGGCGAAGCGCTCGGTGAAGACGGCGGCGTCCTTGGTCGGCGGGCTCTGGGTGAGGACGTGCGCGGTGTAGGAGACGTTCAGGTACACGTGGCCCTGGAGGTAGCCCATGTGCAGGTCCATGTCCCCGTGGTCGCGGGTGCCGATGGACCGGACGCAGCCGCCGTGGATGTGCTGCTGGTAGTAGCGGGCGAAGCTCAGCCCGAGCGGTGTCATCGCGCCGACGAAGATCTCGCCGATGTCCATGCGGGACCACATGGTGTTCTGCCTGACGTGGTCGGGCACGTCCTTGATGTACGGGCTGTGCCGGGCGTCCGGCTGCGGCCTGGTGGTGATGGGCCGGGTCTGGAGGAGCGAGACGCGGCCGTCCTTGAGCACCCACTCGATGTCCTGCTCGGCCCCGTAGCTGTCGCGCACCTGCACGGCGAGGCGGGCGAGTTCGCCGAGCTGCTCGCTGGTCAGGCTGGCCCGGTCGCGGCGGGCCGGGTCCACCTTGACCAGGGCGACCCGGCCGGGCTCCACGGCGGCGCACTGGGTGACCTTGTAGCGCACGCGCTTCTCGACGACCTCCAGGGTGCGGTCGTCCACCACGAACAGGTCGCTGGTGACCTTGCCGGAGACCAGGCCCTCGCCGAGGCCCCAGCAGGACTCCACGACCATGCGGTGCGGCCGGCCGCCCATCGGGTCGATGGTGAACAGCACGCCGCTGACGTCCGCGTGGACCATCTCCTGCACGACGACGGCCATCGAGCCGACGGCGGCGGGGTCGTCCCGGTAGACGGTGGCGCGGTCCGACCACAGGGAGGCCCAGCACTCCTTCACCGCGTGCAGCACCGCCTCGTCGCCGCCGACGTCGAGGACGGTGTCGTGCTGGCCCGCGAACGACTGGGCCGCCGAGTCCTCCTTGCTCGCCGACGACCGCACGGCGACCCGGGGCCTGCCGAGTGCCGCGTAGGCGTCCAGGATCAGCCGGGCGATCGGTTCCGGCAGCTCTCGGGCGACGATCTCCTTGCGTATCGGGGTGTCGCCGGTGCGCAGGTCCTCGGCGAGCCCGGTCTCGTCGAGGAAGCGCCGGAAGAGGTCGGTGGTGAGGCAGAAGGCGGGCGGGACCGGCACGCCCGCGTCGATCATCTCGCCGAGCCGCGCGGCCTTGCCGCCCAGCTGCTCGGTGGCGACCGGGGCGCCCGAGCCGAGGGTGACGACGTAGCGGTCGTCCCGTCCGGGGTTCTCCGTGGTCGGTGTGCCGTCGGTTGCGGTCATACGGGTCCTCCTGAAGGGGCCGGTACGGGTGGCGTGGTCAGGCGTTGGTGCCGACGAAGGCGCGGAACTGCTCGCCGGGGACGATCCGGTGCGCCTCCACATCGGTGAACCCGGCCTTGACCAGTTGCTGCACGAGTTCGTCCTCCACCGGCAGCGGCCCGCCGAAGTCGGCGAACTCGAACCAGAGGCCGAGGACTTCGAGGCTCGGACCGCCGCCCTGGCATGAGGTGGTCAGGAGCAGCCGGCCGCCGGGGGCCAGGGCCTCGCGGGCGCGGGCGAGGATCTCCACCCGGTCGGCCTCGGGGAAGTAGTAGATGTTGTTGTGCAGGGTCACCAGGTCGTAGCGCTCGTCGAAGGCGAGGGTGCGCAGGTCGCCCTGGCGGGTGGTGACCCGCTCCGTGAGGCCCCAGCGGTCCATGTTCCGCGCGGCCTCCTCGGCGACCTCGGGCTGGAGGTCGATGGCGTGGGCGGTGAGCCGCGGGTTGAGGGCGGCGGCGTGCCGCACGTACACGCCGCTGCCGCAGCCGATCTCCAGGAGCCGGACGGGACGCTCGCGGTCGAGGACGCGGGAGACGGCCTCCTCGATGAAGGGCTGCACCACCAGCGAGGAGCGGGCGATCACCGAGCCGTCCTGGTCGCCGAGGCCGAACGAGCGGCCCTCGCGCACCATCCGCGGGGCGTCGATGAGCACCGGCTGGTGGAAGCGGACGACCTCTTCGAGCGCGCCCGCGGCGGCGTCGTTCTCGATCCGGGCGAGCTGCTTGGCCAGCCTGCTCCGCAGGGTGTACGTGCCGTTCCTGCGCTGGAGCTGGCCGAGCGTCACCCCGGCGTCGAGCCAGCGCGCGAGGCGGCGCGTGTCGTCCTGGACGCCGAGGGAGGCGGCCAGGGCGTGCACGTCGGCGGGGCCTTCGGCGAGCCGGCGCAGGACGCCGCTGCTCGCGGCGCCGGTCAGGAAGGCGGCCCGGTAGACGGGGGTGACGAGCTTGCCGGAGAGCGAGAGGAGCAGCCTGATCTGCGGGGAGCGCAGCAGCCGCACGACGGTCGCCGCGGTCGTCAGGGGCGAGGCGGTGCGACGGTGTCCGTTCGAAGTCATGAGTCCCTCGGTGGTGTGCGGTCCGGGCCGGTGCGGGCGTGGGCGCGGGTGAGCCGCGCGCACCAGTCGCGCAGCTCGCGCAGGAGAAGCTCCTGAGCCGGGTCGTCGAGCAGGTAGAAGTGGCCGCCGGGCGCCTCGCGGCGGACGAAGCCGCCGGTGGTGTACGTCCGCCAGGCCTCGGTCTGCGCGGGGCGGGCCAGCGGGTCGTCGCGTCCGGCCAGCACGGTCAGCGGCACGTGCAGCGGCTCCCTGGGCCGCCACCGGTAGTCGTCGCAGGCCCGCAGGTCGGCGCGGAGCGCGGGCAGCCTGCGGCGCCAGAACGCCCGGCGCACCCCCGCGCGCCCGGCGCCGAGACCGCCGAGGCCGCCGAGGAGCGCCAGCAGTTCCTCCTCGGGCAGGGTGCTGTCCTCGCGGTCGCCGTACTGGTGCGGGGCCCTGCTGCCGGAGAGGAGGAGTCCGAGCGGTCCCGGCAGGCCGCGTTCCCGCAGGGCGCAGGCCACCTCGTAGGCGAGCAGGGCGCCCATGCTGTGGCCGAAGAACGCGAACGCCCCGCCGCCCGGCCGGTCCGCCAGGGCGTCGGTGACCGCGTCGGCCAGCGGGCCCATCGCCGTGAACGGCTCCTCGGCCAGGCGCAGCCCCCGGCCGGGCAGCAGCAGCGGCGCCACGTGGACGCCGTCGCCGAGCCGGCCGCTCCAGCGCTGGTGGAGGGAGGGCGTGCCGCCCGCGTAGGGGAAGCACACCAGCGTCAGGGCCGCCGGGGCGGGGACCGGGCCGGTTCCGGGCGGGAACCAGGGCCCTGCGGCACGGGCGTCCAGTGGGGTGCGAAGGGGCGGTTCGGGGAGTGGCACGGCGTCCTCGGTGGGTGTGCGGTCCGGCGGCGGTGGTCAGGACGGCGGTTCCGCCGCGCCCTCGGTGAGCGCGCGGTAGTCGGTCTTGCCGTTGGCGTTGCGCGGCAGCCGGGCGAGGCGGGTCGCGGAGTGCGGCAGCATGTACGGCGGCAGGAGCGCCTTGCAGTGCTGCTTGAGCTGGAGCAGGTTCGGCGGCTTCACGCCCTCGCGCGGGACGTAGTACACGGCGATCCCGGTCCTGCCGCCGGTCTCGGCGGTGATCACCGCGGCGTCCGCGACGGCCGGGTGGCGCAGGACGGCCGCCTCGATCTCGCCCAGCTCGACGCGGTAGCCGGAGAGCTTCACCATGCGGTCCTTGCGGCCCCGGTAGACCAGGCGCCCCTCCTCCACCGTCACCAGGTCGCCGGTGCGGTGGCGGCCCGAGCGGTGGTCGGCGGCGGCCGGTTCGTGCTCGCGGCCCCAGTAGCCGGGGGTCACGCACTCGCCGCTGACGACGAGTTCGCCGGGGTCGCCCGGGGCGTCGACGGCCTCGCCGTGCTCGTCCTCCACGCGGACGTGGGCGCCCTTGATCGGGGTGCCGATCGGCAGCGGGTGCTCGCGCTCCAGGTCGGCGGGGGTGGCCCGGTGGTAGGTACAGACGTTGGTCTCGGTGGGCCCGTAGAGGTTGTACAGCGCGGTGTCCGGCGGCAGTACGCCGCGCAGCGCGCGCAATCGGCCGATGGGGAAGACCTCCCCGGCGAACAGCACGTACCGCAGCGAGCGGGTCTCCGCCGGGGTCAGCGCCCCGGACGCGGTGAGCAGGTGCAGGATCGAGGGCACCGAGTACCAGACCGTGACGCCGTGGCCGCGGATGCCGGCGGCCAGCGCGGAGACGTCCTTGGCCGCGGCGTCGGGGACGACCCAGAGCGTGGCCCGCGCGGCGAGCGCGGCGAAGAGGTCGAAGGTGCTGAGGTCGAAGTTGAACGAGGCGTGGTTGGCGAAGACGTCGTCGGGGCCCACCTCGAACTCCTCCAGGGCCCAGCCCACGAAGTTGGCGAGGTTGCGGTGGGAGATCTTCACGCCCTTGGGCGTCCCGGTGGAGCCCGAGGTGTAGAGCAGGGCGGCCAGGTCGTCCGGCGTCCGGCCGCGGCCCGCGGGCCGGTCCGGGGCGTCGGCGGTGAACGCGGACCAGGAGTGCACGGCCACCGTCGCCGGCGTCCGTACGGGCTCACCGGGGTCCTCGGCCGGGCCGGTCAGGACGATGGCGCGCAGCGAGGCGGGCAGCTCCGCGCCGGCCAGCTGCCGCAGCCGCCCGTGGTCGGTGAACAGCACGGTCGGCCCGGAGTCGCCGAGGATCGTCGTCACCCGGCCCGCGGGCTGGGCGCCGTCCAGCGGCACGTACACGCACCCGGCCTCCAGGGCGGCGAGGACGGCCGTCACATAGCGCGTGCCCTTGCCGAGCCAGACGGCGACGCGTTCGCCCGGCCCCGCGGTCACCTCGCCGAGCCGCCCGGCGAGGGCGTCCACGCGGCGGGTCAGCTCCCCGTACGAGACGGGGTCGTCGCCGGTGAGCGCGGTGCGGGCGAGTTCGGCGTCCGATAGGCCGCGCGGCAGCCGGATCACGGAGATGTCCCCCTTCCTCACGGCCGCCCCCTCACCGCTCGGACCGGGGCAGCACCCCGGTCTCCCGGCCGGCCTCGGCGAAGATCCCGGCCGCCTCCTGGAGGTCGGCCGGCGTGTGCTCGCTGGTGACGCTGATCCGCAGCCGGGCGTCGCCCAGCGGCACGCCGGGGAAGACCACGGTCTGGCAGAACAGGCCGCGGGCCCGCACGGCGCGGCCCATCTCCATCGCGGTGCGCTCGTCGCCGATGACGATCGGCAGGATGGCGCTCTCCGACCGCTCCAGGTCGAAACCGGCGTCGAGGAGCGCGGACCGCAGGGTGCGGATGTTGTCCCAGAGGCGGGTGAGCCGCTGCGGCTCGGACTCCATGACGTCGATGGAGGCGATCAGTCCGGCCGCGGTGCCGGGCGGGATGTTCGCCGCGAAGACATAGGAGTTGGCGTAGAAGCGCAGGTAGTCGATGACGTCCTGGTCGCCGACGACGAAACCGCCCATGCCGGCGAGGGCCTTGCTCATCGTGCCCAGCTCCAGGTCGACCTGGCCCTTGAGCCCGAAGTGCTCGGCGGTGCCGGTGCCGTGCTCGCCGAGGACGCCCGTGGCGTGCGCGTCGTCGATCAGCACCCGGGCGTCGTACTCCCGGGCGAGGCGGACGATCTCGGGCAGGTCGCAGATGTCGCCGTGCATGCTGAACACGCCGTCGGCCACGATGAGTCTGCCCATCACCTCGCCGCGGCAGCGCTGGAGCACCCGCTCCAGGTCGGCCATGTCGTTGTGCCGGTAGATCTTGCGGACGGCGCCGGAGAGCTTGCAGCCGTCGACGATGCTCATGTGGTTGAGCCGGTCGACGATGGCCGCGTCGTAGCTCTTGACCAGGCCGGAGATGACGCCGAGGTTGGCCGAGTAGCCGCCGGGGAAGACCGCGCACGCCTCCCTGCCCTTGAGGCGGGCGAGGCGGCGCTCCAGCTCGCGGTGGAGCTCGTTGGTGCCGCCGATGATGCGGGAGCCGGTGTGGGTGGCGCCGAAGGCGCGGGTGGCGTCGCAGACCGCCTCGACGACCTTCGGGTGCTCGGCGAGACCGAGGTAGTTGTTGGAGGCGAACATCAGGAACTCGCGCTCCCGGCCCTCCAGGTCGTCGTACATGACCGCGCGGCTGCCGCTCCTGGCGCGGTGCGGCATCCCGTACCAGTAGAGCCTGTCCTGCTCGCGGCGGGTGCGGTAGGCGCGGAAGGACCGGGCCTTGGCGAACAGGTCGGTGTCGCGCTCCTCCATGAAGTCCTTCATGGAGCGGCTGTCCCAGTCGTCGGCGCCCGTGCCCGCCGCCGCCCGGTCCGCGGCCGGCGCGCCGTCGGCGCCGCCGTCCAGCGGCTGGAGCGCCGCGAGTTCGGCGTGCAGCTTGCGCAGGGTGGTCGCCTGGACGCCGTCGGTCGCGTCCTGCGGGATGCCGACGGCGTCCGCGGTGTCCGCGATGATCGACGTCAGGACGACGGAGTCGATGCCGAGCTCGCTCTCGAAGTCGGCGTCGAGGCCCAGCTGATGGCGCTGGTAGTGGGTGTGCCGCATGGCCGTGCCGACGAGGGTCTCCAGCAGTTCCGGCGTGCCGTCGGCGGGCCCGTGGGCCGCGGCGAGCGCCGCCGTCACGTCCGCGACGAGGTCGCGCAGGGTCTCCGGCGCGGAGTCCAGCTCGCGGGGGAGCCCGAAGTGCTCGGTCAGGGCCACCAGGATCGACTCGAGGACGACGGAGTCGATGCCGAGCTCGCCCTCCAGGTCGCTCTCCGGCCGCAGCCGCGCGGTGTCGTACAGCGTGCGGGACGCCACGATCTCGACGACCTGGCGGTGGATGAGCGAGGGGTCCTTGGACGTCTGGGCCGGCTCGTTCATCGGGCACCCTCTTTCTCGTTCTGGATGCGGTCGACCAGCGCGGCGATGGCGCCGACCGTCTGGAAGTTCCCGGGCGCGACCTCGTGCAGCGGCACCGTGATACGGAATTCGCTCTGCAGGAAATGCACCAGGTCGAAAATCCCGGCGGAGTCGATGATGCTCAATTCGGTGAGAGGTGTCTCGCTGTCCAGCCCTTCGGTGTCACCGTCAAGCCAGGCCGTCGCAATGTAATCGATGATCGACTGCTCAGTAATCATGGCCGCCTTAGACTTGTATTCGGCAGAATGCCGAGCCGGGACAACTGTCGCAGATGCGACTTGCATCCTGCTGAGATCCGGATGTGAAACCGCTGGCGCAGGCGTTGTCGCTGGTCAGCATGGTCTTTGGGGAGACTCCTCGCCGGGCCCGCCTGGCCGGGAAGGCTGGAAACAATGCCAGGGCCAAAGGCTTGTAATTCTGTGGTAAGTTTCCACGGAATTTCGCCATCCTGCCGTTACGACGGAATGTGGAGTTGCCTGTCATGCACTCCGAAGACGCAACCTGCGATCAGTGGGAGAACATCGGAAAGGAGCGTACGGCGATCGTCGGAATCGCCGCGCTCACTCCTCGGGTCATGGGGGTAGATGCCTATTGGGAATACGTGAGGGACGCATCCGGGGGACCGCGCTCCCCGGCCCGCTGGGCGCCGGACGAGCCGGCGGTCGACGTGGCCCGCTTCGGCATCCCGCCGGTGCAGGCGCGGTCCATGGCCCGGCTGCAGCCGCTGATGCTGGAGGCCGCCGAGCAGTGTCTGCGGGACGCGGGCGCGGTGTCCGGCGGCGCCGACGACCGCACCGACGTCGTCGTGGGCACCTGCTTCGGCCTCGACCGGCAGTACGCCAACGCCCTGCGGATCGCGGGCAGCGCCTACGCCCGCGAGGTGGAGCGGGCCGCCCTCGCCACCGGCCTGCCCGAGGCCGTGGAGAACGCGGGCCAGGCCGCCGAGGAGCTGCGCGGCCTGCTCCAGCGCACCCTCGGCGCGTCCCCGCACGACCGGGTCGGCGAGATGGCCAGCACCATCCCGGCCCGGATCGCCTCGGCCTTCGGCCTGCGCGGGCGCACGCTCGCCGTCGAGTCGGCCGACGCCACCGCGTTCGTCGCCCTCGCCCAGGCACTCGGCTCGCTGCGCGCCGGACTCGCCGAGCGCGCCCTCGTCCTCACCGGACAGCTGCACGAGAGCGAGGTGCTGACCTCGCTGCTGCGGGCCAAGGGCCTGCTGCCGCCGCCGGGACCGGCGGACCGGGGCGAACTGGCCGAAGGCGTCGGCGCGGTGCTGCTCAAGCCGCTCGCCGCCGCCGAGCGGGACGGCGACCGGATCTACGCCACGATCGCCGACTGCCGCGTCCGGCACCACGGCGTGCCGGGCCGCTTCCGCCACGAGACCTCCGTCGAGCGCCACCGCGACCTCCTCCGCGCCGCCCACCGCGCCGTCGGCGCGCAGCCGGGCGGCGTGCGCTACGTCGAGCGCACCGGGACCGCAGGCGAGGCCGAGAGCGCGGAACTCGCGGCCCTCGCCGCCGAGTCGGCCGACGCCGAGCCACCGGTGATCGGCGTCGCCCGCGACCGGACCGGGCACACCTTCGCCCACGCGGGCATCGCCGCCCTCACCACGGCGGCGCTCGCGCTGCACCACCGCACGCTGCCCGCGCACCGCACGGCGGCGGGCACCGCCCCCGCGGCCCCCTGGGCGGCGCCCGCCGACGGCACGCCCCGCAGGGCCGCGGTCAGCGGGACCTCGCTCACCGGCACGCTCGGCCACCTCGTCCTGGAGGAGCACCGGCCCACGGCCGCGCCCGCCCCGGCGCCCGCGCCCGCGGCCGTGCCGCGCGCCGCCCGGCTCCCCGAACCCGTCGCCGTGGTGGCCTACGGGGGGCGCTTCGCCGACGCCGAGGACGCCGACGCCTACTGGCGGCTGATGCTGAGCGGCGAGGACCGGCTGCGCCCCGTCCCCGCCGACCGCCTCGACCGCGAACTCCACCACGCCCCGGGCGTCCTGAACCTCAACCGCAGCTACACCGACCTCGGCGGCTGGGCCGACGTCCCGCAGTCCCCGCCGCCCGGCGCGGACATACCACCCGAGCGGTACGCCGCGCTCGACGCCGCCCAGCGCATGGCCCTGGCCGTCGCCGACGAGGTCCTCGGGCGGTACGGCGGGCGTCCGCTCACCGGCCGCGGGATGCTCGCCGTCGCCGGGAACCTCGGCCTGGCCAACGACCGCCGCGCCCACGTGGACCGGAGCCTCGGTGAACTGGAGGACGCCGTACGCGATCTGACCGCGCTCAAGGGGCTCTCCACGGCCGAGGTCGAAGGGCTCATCGACACCGCCCGGCAGGCGTACGGGCCCCCGGCCGAGCCGACCGCCGACACCCTGGACGGAGCCCTGGCCAGCGGCACGGCGGCGCTCATCGCCGGGGCGTACGGCCTCGACGCCGTGCCGTTCGCGGTGGAGGCGGCCTGCGCGTCCTCGCTGGCCGCCCTGGACACGGCGCTGACCGCGCTGCGCTCCGGCACCGTCGACTACGCCCTGGCAGGCGGCGTCGAACTGCCCTGCTCCGCGCGGGACATGGTGCTGTGCTCCGCCCTCGGGCTGCTCTCGCACAACCGCATCACGCCCTTCGACGCCGGGGCCGACGGCTTCACGCCCGGCGACGGCTGCGCGCTGTTCCTGCTCAAGCGGCGCTCGGACGCCGTGCGGGACGGCGACGAGATCGTCGCCCTGCTCACCGGCTCCGGCGCCTCCAACGATGCCAAGTCACTGATCGCCCCCGACGTCGACGGCCAGGTCAGGGCCATGCGCCAGGCGTTCACCCAGGTCGCCCACGGACCGGCAGACGTGGACTACCTGGAGGCGCACGGCACCGGCACCAAGGTCGGCGACCGCGTGGAGATCACCGCCACCGGACGGGTCTACGGCGGCGCCGCCCGCCCGAGGCCGCTGGAGATCGGCTCCGCCAAGGGCTTCGTCGGCCACACGTTCGCCGCCGCGGGCGGCGCGGGACTGCTGCGCGCCCTGCTCGCCCTGCGCGCCCGGACGCTGCCGCCCCACACCCATCTGGACCGGCTCAACCCGGCGCTCGGCCTCGACGACCTGCCCGCCGCGATCGGCACCCGCCCGCGGCCGTGGCCCGCCGCTCCCGGCGCCCCGCGCCGGGCGGCGGTCAGCTCGTTCGGCACCGGCGGCATCAACTACCACCTGCTGGTCGAGGAGGACCACCCCCGATGAACCCGCTGATCAGCTTCACCTTCGACCGGGACACCGAGGAGATGTGCGCGACGCTCACGGACTTCGCCGAGCAGCGGCTCGGGGCGCCGGAGCGGTTCGACGCCGCCGACTTCCGCCGCCGCTGGCTGCTGGCCGGGCGGCAGGGCGTGACCGGCACCTGCGTGCCCGACGAGTTCGGCGGCTCGGGCCTCGACGCGGTCACCGCCACCGCGCTGATGGAGGCGCTCGGCAGGGGCTGCCGCGACACCGGCTTCGCCTTCTCCGTCGCCGCCCACCTCTACGCCTGCCTGATGCCCGTCGTCGAGTTCGGCACGACCGAGCAGAAGAAGCGGTGGCTGCCCGCGCTCGCCTCCGGAGAGCGGATCGCCGCCCACGGCATCACCGAGCCGGAGGCCGGCTCCGACGCGCTCAGCCTGCGCACGCGGGCCGTCCGCGACGGCGACGGCTACGTCCTCACCGGCGCCAAGTGCTTCACCACCAACGCACCGGTCGCCGACGTCTTCCTCGTCCAGGCGGTCACCGACCCCGCCGGCGGCTACTTCGGCGTCACGTCCTTCCTGGTGGAGGCGGGGACGCCCGGCCTCACCGTCGGCCGCCCGTACGACAAGGTGGGGCTGCGCGGCTCACCGATGGCCGACGTGCACCTGGACGGGGTGTTCGTGCCGGCCGACCAGGTCCTCGGCGCCGAGGGCGGTGGCGCGGCCGTCTTCACGTCCTCGATGCGCTGGGAGCGCACCTGCCTGTTCGCCGCCTACCTCGGCGCCATGAAGCGCCTCCTCGACTCCACCGTGGCCTACGTCAAGGAGCGCGAGCAGTTCGGGACGCCCATCGGCTCGTTCCAGGCGGTCAGCCACCGCATCGTCGACATGACCCTGCGCTACGAGTCGGCGCGCCTGATGCTCTTCCGCGCCGCCGTCGGCCTCGACGAGGGCAGCCACGACGAGGTGGGCCCCGCGCTCGCCAAGCTCGCCGTGAGCGAGGCGGCCGTGCAGCTCGGCCTCGACGCCGTGCAGCTGCGCGGCGGCCTCGGGATCGTCGACGGCGAGGCGGAGACGTTCCTGCGCGACGCGCTGCCGTCCCGGATCTTCTCCGGCACCAACGAGATCCAGAAGAACAACATCGCCCGCGCGATGGGCCTCGGCCGCGCGCCGCACCGCCGGCGCGCCTCCCGCTGACCCCGCCGCCCGCACCCGTCAGTCCGTACCCGTACCGCCCGCATCCGGAGGACCCGTGGAGTACATCGTGCACCGCATCAAGCTCCGCCCCGGCGTCGACCCGCAGCGCTTCGAGAGCTGGGTCCGCGACGTCGACTACGCCACCTGCGCCGTGTTGCCGAGCGTCGTCACGTTCAGCGTCCAGCGCGCCTCGACCGACCCCGAAGCGCCCTTCCACTACTTCGAGATCATCGGCGTGCACGACCGCGACGCCTTCGCGCGGGACATGAAACTGGACGCCTTCCACGGCCTGGAGGAGGTCTTCGACACCATGGCCGTCGTCGTCGACGAGATCGCGGGGACGCGCGTCGGCTCCGGCTACTCCCAGCGGTCCTCCTGGTAGGTCCCGGCGCACCGCACGGAGGGGCCCCGGCCGCGAGATCGCGGCCGGGGCCCCTCCGTGTTCCCTCCCCGCCGTCAGGCCTTGCTCAGGAGCAGCACCGCGTTCTGCCCGCCGAACCCGAAGGAGTTGCTGACCACGGTGGACAGCGGGCCCTCGCGGCCCTCCTTGCGTACGACGTCCAGGTCGATCTCCGGGTCCTGGCTCTCCAGGTTCGCCGTCGGCGGCACGAAGGAGTGCTCAAGGGACAGCGCGGCCGCCGCCGCCTCGATCGCCCCGGCCGCGCCCAGCGTGTGCCCGAGCACGCCCTTGACCGACGTCACCGGCGGCTGGTGCGGGAAGACCCGGCGGATCAGCCTGGCCTCCGCCGCGTCGTTCAGCGGCGTGGAGGTGCCGTGGGCGTTGACGTGGGCGACCTCCTGCGGCGCCACCCCGGCGTCGCGCAGCGCCGCGCGCACCGCGAGCTCCGCGCCCCTGCCCTCGGGGTCGGGCGCCGTCGGGTTGTGCGCGTCGGCCGACGCCCCGTAACCGCTCACCAGGGCCCGCACACGGGCCCCGCGGGCCCGGGCGTCCTCGGGGCGCTCCAGGACGAGCACGGCCGAGCCCTCGGCGAGGACGAAGCCGTCCCGGTGGACGTCGAACGGCCGGGAGGCGACCGCCGGGTCGGCGGAGTGCCGGGACAGCGCCCCCATCCTCGCGAACCCGCCGGCGATGGAGGGCACCACGCACGCCTCCGTGCCGCCGGTGACCACCACGTCGCAGGCCCCGCTGCGGAGCAGGTCACGGGCGGTGCCGATGGCGGTGGTCCCCGAGGAACAGGCCGTCGCCGTGACGAGGTTGGGGCCCATCGCCCCGTACTCCATGGCGATGTGCCCCGCCGACATGTTGCAGACCAGCATGGGGATCAGCATCGGCGAGATGCTCTCCGGGCCGTGTTCGAGGAGCTTGCGGTGCTGGGTCTCCCAGGTGGCCGCGCCGCCGAGCCCGACCCCGAGCACCACACCGACCCGCGCCCCGTCCCACGTGGCGGGGTCGAGCCCGGAGTCGGCCAGCGCCTCCGCGGCGGCGGCCAGCGCGAGCTGGTTGTGCCGGTCGAGCCGCCACGCCTTGCGGCGCCCGATGGCCGCCACCGGGTCGAAGTCCGGCACCCGCGCGCCGAACGCGACCTCGCCGCCCTCCAGCGCGGCCACGGGACCGGCGCAGGTGGCCTCGGCGGCACAGAGCCGCTCCCAGGTGGGTGAGGCTCCGTTGCCGGCGGGCGTCACCATCCCCAGGCCGGTGATGGCGGCGTCGAAGCGGCCCTCACCGGCCGCCATCAGACCTCCACCAGCTTGGCCTCGATGACCTTGGCGACGTGCGCCATCGTGTCCTCGGCACGCAGTTCGTCGTCGCCGATCGGCACGCCGAACTCCTGCTGGGCGGCCATCGTCAGCTCGACCAGGGCGAGGGAGTCCAGCTCCAGGTCCATGAAGGTGGTGCTCTCGGAGACTTCGCCGGCCTCGGCGCCGAAGCCCGTCACCAAGAGGTCGACGAAGCGTGCGTAGACGTCACTCATGGGGTTCTCCGTAAGGGTGGGTGGGTTCTTGCGTCAGGCAGGTTGTACGTCGGGCCAGGTCAGGGCGGTCGCGCCCCAGGTGAGCCCGCCGCCGAAGGCGGTCAGCACGGTCCGGTGGCCGGGCAGCAGCCGTCGCGCGGCCACCGCGTCGGCGAGCGCGAGCGGCAGGGAGGCGGCGGCCGTGTTGCCGACCCGGTCCAGGTGGACGGGGCAGCGCTCGCGCGGCAGCCCGAGCCGGTCGGCGACCGCGTGGAGGATGCGGAGGTTGGCCTGGTGCGCGACGAGCCGGTCGATGGAGTCGGCCGTCCACCCCGACTCCTCGGCGACCTGCCGGGAGCTCTGCGACATCCGCTCCACCGCGCCGCGGAAGACGGCCTTGCCGTTCATCCGGAAGTACGGGTCGGCGTCGGCGGCGGTCTCCCGGCGGAACGGCTCCCGCGACCCGCCGGAGCGCACCGAGATCAGCTCCTCGCCCGAGCCGTCGCTGGCGAGCAGCACGGGCCCGAGCGCGCCCGGCTCGTCGGGCTCGCCGGGGCGCAGCAGCACCGCGCCCGCCCCGTCGCCGAAGATGGCGCGGGCCGACCGGTCGCCGGGGTCGAGGATGCTGGAGTAGGTGTCCGCCCCGATCACCAGGACGCGGTCGGCCGTGCCCGCCGCGATGAGACCGCGGGCGGTGGCCAGCGCGTACAGGAAACCGGTGCACACCGCGGAGACGTCGAAGGCGGGCACGGGGCCGAGGCTGAGCCGGGCGGCGACCAGGGGCGCGGTGGCCGGGCAGAGCCGGTCGGGGGTGGTGGTGGCGAGCACCACCGCGTCCGCCCGTGCCACACCGGCGGACTTCAGCGCCCGCCCGCCCGCCTCGACGGCCATGTCGGAGGTGGCGACACCGGGTTCGGCGATGTGCCGCCGTCCGATGCCGGTCCTGCTGCGTATCCAGTCGTCGGTGGTGTCCAGCTCCCTGCCGAGGTCGTCGTTGGTGACGACCCCCGCGGGCAGCCAGGCGCCCAGACCGGCGACGACCGAGGTCCGAACCATCGCCGCCGTCCCCGCGGTCAGGCCGCGCCCGCGGGCGCGGGCCCGGCGAGCGAGGCCAGCCGGCCGGCGAGCCGGCTGTCGCCGACGACCTCGGCGTCCGGGAAGAGGCCGAGGACGATCAGGCCGATGGTCTCCTTGATGACCCGCTCGGCGACCGGGTCGAGGATGCCGGTCAGGCTGGGGATGCCGAAGTCGAAGTCGGTGGTGAAGTCGAGCCGGGCGCCCTCGTCGTTCGCCAGGACGTGCCACCGGCCGGAGAAGGACTCGAAGTCCCCGTCGGTCTGTGCGAAGTCGATGGTGCGGGCCTCCTCGTCGGCCCGGTCGGTCTCCGTCCAGCGGAGGATTCCGTTGCGGAAGTAGACCTCCCAGTCGCTGCCGCCCTCGTGCGGCTCGACCGAGCGCACCGCGGGCGCCAGGTCGGGGAACCGGCCGAACTCGCGGACCGCGGTGAACACGGCGCCGGGTTCGCTGCCGGGCAGGTCGATCACAAGCTGCACGCTACGCATGGGTTCTGCCGCCTAGTGAGTCGGTGTGGAAGGGAGGTACTGCGCCGCCTGCGCGCGGCACGCCCGGTCGAACGCCTCGCAGAGGAAGGCGACGTCGGAGGGCGTGAGCACGGCCGGGGGAGTGAAGCGCAGCACCATGTGCGAGTTGAGCGAGTGGTTGGCGATGACGCCCTGTTCGAGCAGTTCGATCAGCAGCTCGCCGGCGAGGCCGGGTTCGGTGAACTCCACGCCGATGAGCAGCCCCTGGCCGCGCACCTCGCGCACCGCGGCGCCGAAGTGGCGTTCGGCGATGGCGCGCAGCTCGGTGAGGAGCTGGGCGCCGAGCACCCGGGCCCGGTCGACCAGGCCGTCGTCCTCGATGGCCTCCAGCGCCCCGCGCACCGCGGCCATGGCGAGCGGCGAGCCGGAGAAGGTGGAGGTGTGCAGGTAGGGGTCCTTGTCGAAGACGGAGAACACCTCGGGCGTGGCGACCAGCGCGGAGACGGGCATGACGCCGCCGCCGAGCGCCTTGCCGGTGAGCAGGATGTCGGGGACGACGCCCGCCAGGTCGGCGCCCCACCAGGCGCCCAGGCGGCCGAGGCCGGTCTGGATCTCGTCGAGGACGAGCAGCGCGCCATGGGCGTCGCAGGCGCGGCGCACCTCGCGCAGGTAGCCCTCCGGCGGGATGATCACCCCGGCCTCGCCCTGGACCGGCTCGATCACCACGCACGCCTCGCCCGGCATGGTCGCCAGCAGCCGCTCGATCGCCGCGGCGTCGCCGTAGGGGACGTGGTCGACGCCCGGCAGGAGCGGCCGGAAGGGGTCCTGGAAGGTGTCCTTGCCGGTGAGGCTGAGCGCGCCCATGGTCTTGCCGTGGTAGCCGCCCTCGGTGGCCACGAGTCGGGTGCGGCCCTGGGTGCGGGCGACCTTGACCGCGGCTTCCACGGCCTCGGCGCCGCTGTTGGCGAAGTGCACCCGTTCCAGGCCGGGCGGGGCGAAGTCGACGAGGGCGTCCGCGGCGTAGGCGGCCTGCGGTTCGAGGAAGAGGCGGGTGGCGACGGGGTGGCGGCCGAGCTGCTCGGTGACGCGGGCGAGGACGGCCGGGTGCCGGGCGCCGGTGATGAAGACGCCGTAGCCGCCGCAGTTGAGGAACCGGCGGTCGTCCTCGCCGGTGACCCAGGCGCCCTCCGACGCAAGCTCGACGTGACGGCCGAAGAGTTCGCCGAGCGTGGCGCGGCCCTTGTTCATCCGCGTCCGGTAGAGCTCGATCAGGGTGTCCGCGTCGGTGGCCTCGACGGCCGCGCCCGGTGTTTCGACTGTGGTCATGGTTCCCTCGGTGGTCGCGCGGAAGGGCAGGTTGTGGCGGATGTCCCGCAGGGCCGTCTGGAGGGTCGCGGCGAACAGCTGGGGCAGGTGTCCGCCGGACACGTCAGCCGAACAGCTCACGCCAGGCGCCGAAGACCGCCTCGCGGGGCCGTGACCCTTCGCTGAAGCTGACGCCCTGGACGTGCGAGGTGCGTAGGATCGGGTAGTTGGCCTCGCCGAAGACGCCGCCGGTCAGGCCGGTGCCGCCGTGGGTGGGCAGGCAGGGCAGGAAGCCGATGTGCGAGTCGTTGACCTTGAGCAGGCCGCCCCCGGTGACGCGGTCGGTGAAGTGGGTGACGACCCGTTCGTCCCGCGCCCACAGGGAGTTCCGCAGCCCGTAGTCGTTGCTCTCCACGAAGGAGACGAAGCGGTCGAGCAGGGTCTCGTCGTCGGCGGGTTCGGCGACGACGACCGGCAGGAGCGGGAAGAACGTCTCGTGGCGCACGGCGTCGAGCTCCCTGGCGTGCGCGAGGCCCCGGACGAGCAGGACCGTCGGCTCCAGGAAGATGCCGTGCGGGTCGCGGGTGCCGTCGAGCTGCATCGCGTGGCCGCCCGTGAGGAGTTCGGCGCCGTTGTCCAGCGCCTGCTCCAGGCAGGTGAAGAACTTCTCGTTGCGCAGGACGGGGGTGAGCAGCACCTCGGGGTCCTGCGGCCGGCCGGGGCGGATCTCCCGTACGCGCCGCACCAGTTCCTCGGTGAGGCGGTCGGCGACGTCCGGGTGGACGACGACCTGGTTGGGGATCATGCAGAGCTGGCCCGAGCCGTAGAAGCTCTCGGTCAGCGCCTCGGCGGCCAGTTCGACGTCGGCGTCCTTCCAGACCGTCACGACGTCGTTGCCGGCGAGTTCCAGGATCGGCTTCTTGCCGGCGGCGACGCAGCGCTGCTCGAAGCGGACGCCGTTCTCGCTGCTGCCGAAGTAGATGATGTCGTCGACCTCGGGGCTGTCCAGCCAGACGGAGAGCATCGGCGCCGGATCGCCGCAGACGGCGTTGAGCACGCCGCCGGGGGCGCCGAGTTCGTCGAGGACGGGCGCGACGATCTCCTGGAGGACGTACATGACGCCGAGGGGGCCGCTGCGGGGCGCGCGGACGACGAGCGCGTTGCCCGCCATGATCGAGGTGGCGCCCAGCATCGCGCTGGACAGCGGGGCGTTCTGCGGCGGGTTCAGGCAGACCACGCCGTCCGGCCTGCGGCGCACCTGGAGGCGGCGCTCGCCGTGCCGGAACTCCTGGAGCATCTGCGAGCGGTAGAACGCGGCGGACCGCGGACCGAAGATCTCCAGCATCCCGGAGACCTGCCAGCGGGCCAGTGGCAGCGGGTGCCCCTCGGCGACCAGGACGGCGGCTATCTGCTCGGCGTTCTCGGAGATCCGCCGGTGCAGCAGCTCGGCGAAGCGGTCGACGCGCGTGTCGAGCGGCACCGCGCCCCACTCGGGCGCCGCCGACGCGGCGGCCTTCACCGCCAGTTCGACGGTGTCCCTGTCGGCCTTGGCGACCCGGCCCACCACCGTGTCCGGAAGCTCGCCGGGGGTGTCTTCCGGCCGCCCCTGCTCCAGGCGGCGCTTGAGGCGGAGAGTGGCGAATACGTCGTCGAGCAGGGCGTTGGAGTCCACCACGTAGACCCACTCACCGCTCTCTCTCCGCTCGCCGTTCACGTAGGAGTAGTAAGTGCGCAGGTCCTGATGGGGGATCGAACGGGACAGCTGACCAGTGCCCACACTGACTCCATTTCGTCTGCGGACATCGAGCGAGTCGAGTCTGTGGAAGGGATGCGTACAAGACCTTTCCAGGGCTTCCTGAGAATGCACTGAAACCTGACTGAAGCGGTTTTTTTCCGGGAGGAACGCACGCCGAATAACCGGCCGTCGCCTGTCCGGATATCACCGGATGAGGCGTCACGGCCGGTTTCGAGGGGTGACAGAGAGGGACGCCCCCACTATGGTTAGTCAGGTGACTAACCCGAGGGAACGCCCGAGGGATCGGGGGTGGTGCGCGCGCCGCGGGACCGGCGCTGCCGGGCGGAGGGTGACTGTTCGGCGGCAGGGGAGCCCCCGCGAGGCGTCAGCGCCCGGCGAGGATCAGGCTCGGTTCCTGTTTGAGGATCTCCGCGAGTCTGCTGCGCATGCCGGGCCCCGGTTCGAGACCGAGGTCGTTGCTGAGGTGCTCGCGGACCCGGTAGTAGACGTTGATGGCGTCCGCCTGCCGGCCGGAGCGGTAGAGGGCCAGCATCAGCTGCTCGCAGAAGCGTTCCCGCAGGGGGTGGCGGGTGAGCAACTGCTTGAGCTGCGGGACGACTTCGCGGTGCAGGCCGAGGGCGAGCTGCGCCTCGATCAGCAGGTCCTTGGCCATCAGCTTGGTCTCGTTGAGATGCGCGCAGGCCGTCTGGCAGCTGATGCCCTGGCCGGTGTCGGCGAGCGCGGGACCGCGCCACAGCCGCAGCGCGTCGTTGAGCAGGGTGATCGCCCGCTCGGGGTCCTCGTGGAGGGTGTGGCTGCCCACCTGCTGCACGATCCGGGTGAACCGCAGCGCGTCCACGTCGTCGGCGTCGACGTCGAGCAGATAGCCCGAACCGGAGGTGCGCAGCAGGTCGCGGGCGCGGGTGCTGCCGGTCTGCTCCGCGAGGGAGCGGCGCAGCCTGGCGACGTGGCCCTGGAGTGAGTTGCCCGCCGAGCGCGGCGGATTGTCGCCCCACAGCTCGTCGAGGAGATCGGCCGAGGAGATGACCTCGCCCGGGTGCAGGGCGAGACTGGCGATGATGGTTCTGGGCTTCGCGCCCGGTATCTCTATCTCGGTCCCCTCGTGGGTGACGCGCATCGGTCCCAAAACTTCGATCAGCATTCCGTTCCCCGTCTGCTCGAAATTGCCGTGCTCTGCTGGGCGTTCTGTGGGGTCGCCCGTCCGACCGACGGCCTGTCTGGGGGTGAAGGAAACAGGTGTCGGCGGCCCCCGTTGAAAAAGCTTTGACCAGGTGCTGCCCCGTGAAGTGAATGAATGTTCGTATAGCGTCCGGTCGCCGTGCGGCGAACACGGACGCCGCTTGTGCGTGCCCGCGACAATGGTCGCGTGCGTGTTACCGAGAGGAACACGCACGCGCATTCGCGAATTGGTTGGAACTCGTATTAAAACACGGACTGATGGCTGAATCCAGTGGCCATATGCCCCGAGGGGCCTGGATTACTCCGGTCGCTCAAGTTGATTTATGAACGATCGTCGAAGCCCTGATCACCGGCAATCCACGGCCAATTGACCGGCCCTCGCGGACCGGACGTTCCCGGCGTCTCGGTCCTGAAAAACAGGAACTTCCGCTTCCGAACATGGCATTCCGTATTCTCACTCGTCGGCCCGGTCGCCGCTCCTGTCGCCGGCCCGGTCGTAGGACTGGACGGGCCGGCCGAGGCGTTCCGGCACGCCGTGGGCGAGGACCAGCTTCAGGAGCAGGACGGCCGGCAGCCAGTCGAGCCCGGGAGGCGCCTCGACATAGGGCGCCACCATGATCCCGGCGACCACGACGCCGAGGGCGATCGGCCGCTTCAGGCGCTCGGCGGACCGGTCGACGGCGACCGCGCCGGCCAGCGCCCACGCGTACCAGAGCAGCCCCCACCACCAGGTGCCGCCCGGTATCACCAGGGCGATGAGCACCGGCTGGAAGTGGGCGGCGGTGAAGCCCACCGGGTGGTGGACGAAGTGGGCGAACGCCGAGTCGGTGTAGGTGAGGGGGGAGTGGTAGAAGCACTTGGCGGTGTCCAGGCCGTTGGCGACGACACCGCCGGCCAGGTCGTGTACGAGCAGGATGCCGATGAGCCACTGCCACCAGGTCCAGCCGAGGCCGTGGCCTCCGACGAGCAGCGCGCCGATGCCGAAGACCGAGACCGCGTAGGCGAGTCCCTTCTCCGCGCGCGTCGCTCCGGCGCCGAAGGCCCAACTCGTCTTGGCCGCTTCCACTGTGCATCCTTCCTGGCGGGGCAGGGGGAACGTACGGAGGAGATCGGCGACCCGGCCGGGGGTGTCCGGGCCGCCGAGACTGCGCGGTCAGGGGGAGGCTTCCCCCGTGGCGCCGGAGGGCGGGCCGCCCGGCAGGAACTGGGAGAGCGCCGAGAGCGCCTCGCCGTTGTCGAGGTCCGGGTCGAGCATCCGGTGCAGCAGCATGCCGTCGAGCAGGGCGATCAGCACCGTCTCGCTGCCGTCGGGCGCGGAGGGGTGCACCCGCTTGATCCAGGCGCGCAGCTTGGCCCTGGTCTCGGTGAGCGCCTCGCGGAGCGCCTCGCCGAGCAGCGGTTCGCGGGCCGCGCCCGCGATGACCTCCACGGTGAGCCGGGCGGTCCTGCTGTCGTGCGGGGCGGCGAGCAGCTCGATCAGTCGGGCGTGGGCCTGTTCGACCGTCGTGGTGCTGCTGAGCGCCAGGGTCACCGGGTCGAAGACCTCCGCGCCGACCCGGCGGGCGATGGCGATCTTCAGGTTGGGCAGGCCGCCCCAGTAGTAGTGGATCAGACCGAGGTTGGCGTTGGCGCGCTCGGCGACGGACCGGGTGGTGACACCGGGCCACCCGCTCTCCGCGAGCAGTTCCACGCCGGCGTCGACCAGCTGATCACGTCGACGCTGCCCTCGCGGCGAAGTTGGCCGATCGACTAAATTAGTCATGTGAGCAACCTATCGTCACGTCGCCGGTTTGTCACCTTCACCCATCGCCCCAGGTCGGGGCGGTCGAGCCCGCGGCGGCCCCGGCTGCCGGGCCCGTCGGCGCCCCGGGCCGCGCGCGGCCCGCCGAGGGCCGGTGTCCGCGGGGGCGCCACCGAATGCGGCGAAACTTTCTCCCCCGCTCTGACCGGGGAAATCGCCGTGAATTCCCCCGAACCGCCTTGACACTCGCCTCCGGTCGGCTATTACATGCAGCTCCCGGACGGCCATCTCCGTCATCTCTGTGCCTGTCGACGGCATTCCGCGGCGAATCGACGTCTCTTCGCCCCCGCCCCGCTCCCGCAAACAAACGGAGTTTCCCTATGCTTTCGCGACTGGCGTCGCTGGCAGTCCACCGGCGCCGTCTTGTGCTCACCCTGTCCGCCCTGGGATTCCTGCTGATCGCCGTCGTCTCCGGGCCGGTGATGACCTCGCTGTCCGCGGGCGGTTTCGACGACCCGGATTCCGAGTCCGCCGCCGCCTCCGACATCCTTGAGGACCGCTTCGACGCGGGCGACGCCAACTTCATCCTCCTCGTCACGCCCGACAAGGCGCTCGACGACCCGCAGACCCGCCGGGACGGTGAGCGGCTCACCAAGAAACTCGCCGCTCAGGACGGTGTCGAGTCCGTCGACTCCTACTTCGCCGGCCAGGGCGGCCAGCCCCCGGAGGAGCTGGTCTCGGAGAAGGGCGACCAGGCCCTGATCGTCGCCCGGCTCGTCGGCGACGACGACAAGCAGGCGGAGACGGCCGAGGAGATCGTGCCCGAGGTCACGGGCGACCAGGGCAGCCTCGCCGTGAAGTCCGGCGGCTACGCGGAGTTCAACCGGCAGGCCAACGAGAAGGTCGAGAAGGACCTCCTCCTCGCCGAGTCGATCGCCGTCCCGATCACTTTGCTTCTGCTCATCCTGGTCTTCCGCTCGGGGGCCGCCGCGCTGCTCCCGCTCGCGGTCGCCGGGGTGTCGGTCGTGGGCTCGCTGGCCGCCCTGGTGGTGATCGCCCAGTTCACCTCGGTGTCGGTCTTCGCCACCAACCTCACCACCGCGCTCGGCCTCGGCCTGGCCATCGACTACTCCCTCTTCATCGTCAGCCGCTACCGCGAGGAACTCGCCAAGGGCTGCGACCTGGAAGAGGCGCTGCGCCGCTCGCTGAACACCGCGGGCCGCACCGTCTTCTTCTCCTCGCTCACGGTGCTGCTCTCGCTCTGCGCGCTGCTCGTCTTCCCGCTCTTCTACCTGACCTCGTTCGCCTACGCGGGCATCGGCGTCGTCATCTTCGCGATGCTCGGCTCGCTGGTGGTGCTGCCGGCGCTGCTGTCCCTGCTCGGCCCCCGCATCGACAAGTACGACCTGCTCGCGGTGTTCCGCCGGGGCCGGCCGCGGCCGGAGGGACCGCGCTCGGACGGCTTCTGGTACCGGCTCGCCACCTTCGTGATGCGCAGGCCCGTCCCGGTGCTCACCGTGGTGCTCATCGGCCTCGCCGTCATCGTGGCGCCCTTCGGCAGCGCCTCGTACGGGCTGCCCGACGACCGCTCGCTCTCCAAGGACGCCGAGGCGGCGCAGGTCGGCGACGCCCTGCGCGAGGACTTCCCCGCGCTGGCCGGGCAGGGGCTGCAGATCGTGCTCGACGGCGCCAAGCCGTCGTCCGGTGACCTGACCGCGTACGCCACCGAGGTGTCACGGGTCGACGGAATCGAGCGGGTCGACTCCTCGGCCGGCGTCTTCCAGGACGGCGAGCGCGTCGCCGACGCCCCGCCCGGCGCCCCGGACGTCTTCGACGCCGACGACGCGACCTGGCTGTCCCTGCAGAGCGTCACCGAGGCGTACTCCGACGACGGCCAGGACATGGTGGCCGACGTGCGCGGGGTCTCCCCGCCGGACGGCGCCGAGTCCAAGGTCGGCGGCATGGCCGCCGCCTACACCGACACCCTCGACGGCCTCTGGGACGCGCTGCCCTACGCCGTGCTGATCATCGCCGTGCTCACCTTCGTGCTGCTCTTCCTCTTCACCGGCAGCCTGCTCGTGCCGGCGAAGGCGATCATCATGAACCTGCTGAGCCTGACCGCCACCTTCGGCGCGATGGTCTTCATCTTCCAGGAGGGCCATCTCACGTTCCTCGCGGGCGACTTCACGGTGACGGGGCAGATCGACGTCACCATGCCGATCCTGATGTTCTGCGTGATCTTCGGGCTCTCGATGGACTACGAGGTCTTCCTGCTCTCCCGGATCAAGGAGGAGTACGACCGCACGGGAGACAACACCCTGGCGGTGGCCCACGGCATCCAGAGCACGGGACGGCTGATCACCGCCGCGGCCGGGCTCATGGCGATCTTCTTCGTCGCGCTCGTCTTCACCAGTTTCACGCCGGTGAAGATCCTCGGCCTCGGCACGGCGCTCGCGATCGTCATGGACGCGCTGATCATCCGCGGTCTGCTCGTGCCCGCGTTCATGCGGCTCGCGGGCCGGGCCAACTGGTGGGCGCCGGGACCGCTGCGCCGCTTCCACCAGAAGTACGGCTTCCACCACGAGGTCCCCGCCGCGCCCGCGGCCGACGGCCCCGCGGCGGTACCCGCGCAGGCCACGGACGAAGGCGTCCCCAAACGCACCGGGGCGGCCAGGTGAACCCCGCGCCGCCGCACCCGCCTCACCGGGTGCGGCGGCGCGGCACACTCATGGGGCCGGGCGGCGCGACGTCCTCAGTCGTCCCACTCCGAGCCCCGCTCCTTGCGGCGCTCGCCGAAGACCGCCCCGCGGGCCGCCTGCGCGATGTTGACGCCGACGATGCCGGCCCACGTGGTGAGCAGGCCCGGCATCCCGGCGTTGACCACGCCGATCGCGGAGAGCGGGACCGCCAGGATCAGCGAGATCACGCCGAAGCCGAAGCGGTCGCCCCAGGAGTCGGTCACCGGGCTCGGCGAGCGGGCCCCGCGGGCGACGATCATCTGCTGCTCGGCCATGTGACGGCGGAGCCGGCGGTCGATCGTGCCGTCCAGGCGCTGCTCGACCTTCCCCAGGAACGAGTCCACCAGAGCGGAGTCGTACTCTTCGCCGAGCTCTCTGCGGGCGTGCAGAGTGGCGTCGAGTTCCTTCTTGAGTTCGGCGTCACGGGCTTCCATACCGCTTTACGTTACGGCGCTGGGGCGGTGCCCGCGGTGGGGCTAACCCCCCTCTCCGGCCGGGGCCCACCCCCAGGGACGGCCGGGTTCCGCCGGGCCAGCGCCCAGTACAGCACCGCGGGCACCGCGAGGCCCACGATCCACGAGACGTCCGCGCCGCCCAGCGGCTCGACGAGCGGGCCCGTGTAGAAGTGCGTGGCGAGGAACGGCAGCTGGGCGAGGACCCCGACGCCGTAGACGGCGAGGGCGTCCCGGCGCCAGGAGCCGTAGCGGCCGCGCGGGTCGAAGAGGGCGGGGATGTCGTACCGCTCGCGTGAGATCAGGTAGTAGTCGACCAGGTTGATCGCCGACCACGGCGTGAAGAAGGTCAGCAGGAACAGCAGGAAGTCCTTGAACGACGCGAGGAAGCTGTCCTTGCCGAGCAGCGCCACCGCCGTGCCCGCGACCATGATCAGCGCGATGTACGCGGCCCTGCCGCGCCGGGTCAGGACCTTCTGGCCGCGGAAGCCGCTGACGCTCGTGACCATCGACATGAAGCCGCCGTAGGTGTTGAGCACGTTGATGGTCAGCTTGCCGAGCGCGATCACGAAGTACAGGAACGAGGCGATCAGGCCGGTGCCGCCGAGGCCGACGACGTAGCCGACCTGGTTGGCCAGGAAGGCGTCACCCGCGCTCGCCGCCACGAGCACCCCGAACGTCATCGACCACTGCGAGCCGATCGCCGAGCCCGACAGCGTCCACCAGAAGGTGGCCTTCCCCGACGTCGTACGCGGCAGATAGCGCGAGTAGTCCGCCACGTAGGGGCCGAAGGCGAGCTGCCAGGACGCCGAGAGCGACATCGCGAGCAGGAACATCGGCAGGTCGAAGTGGGCGTCGCCGAACAGCGCGGGGAGGTCCACGCGGTCCAGGAGGCGCACCCCCAGATAGACGAAGGCCACCGCGCAGATCACGCTCGCCACCCGGCCGAGCGCGTGGATGACGCGGTAGCCGACCGCCGCCATGACCGCCGTGACCGCGGCGAAGAGCACGATGCCGGTGGTGTCGCCGGTGTGCGTCAGCTCCGCCGTGGCCTGTCCGGCGAGGACGCTGCCGGACGCGAAGAACCCGACGTACATCAGGATGACGAGGAGCAGCGGGACGACCGCGCCCTTCACCCCGAACTGGGCCCGCGACTGGATCATCTGCGGCAGGCCGAGCTTCGGCCCCTGCGCCGAGTGCAGCGCCATGACCGCGCCGCCCAGGAGGTTGCCGAGCACCAGGCCGACCAGCGACCACACCACGTCGCCGCCGAAGACGACGGCGAGTGCGCCCGTGACGACCGCGGTGATCTGAAGGTTGGCGCCGAGCCAGAGCGTGAACTGGCTGAACGCGGTGCCGTGCCGTTCGTCGTCGGGGACGACGTCGATGGAGCGCCGCTCCACCAGCTCTTCGGCTGCCATGCCGATCAACTCCCCTTGTCGTGCTGCCTCTTCGGGCCGTCCGCCCGCGGGTACTGCCTCTGGGCGCTGCCTCCGGGCGCCTACTTCCTCGTCAGCCCGTGCCGCGCCGCCCAGTCGTCGGCGACGTCCTTCGGGTCCTTCTTGTCCTTGTCCACCAGGCGGTTCAGTTCGGTGAGCTGCCGCGTGGTCAAGAGCGCGCCGAGCCGGGCGAGCGCCTTGCGCACCGTGGAGTCGGCTTTGCGGTCGGCGATGAGCGGCACGACGTGCTGGCCGGGGATGAGGTTCTTGGGGTCGGTGAGGACGACCCAGCGCTCGGCGGCGATGTCGGTGTCGGTGGTGAAGAGGTTCGCCACGTCGACGTCGCCCTTGCGCAGGGCGCCCTTCACCAGCGGCCCGGAGGAGTCCAGGGACTTGAACTCCTTGAACTCCACTCCGTACACGTCCTTGAGGCCGACCGCGCCCACCGTGCGCTTCTTCACCTCGGGGGCGGCGCCGATGACCAGCTCGCCGTCGTGCTTCGCCAGGTCGGCGAGGGACTTCAGGCCGTACTCCTTCGCGGTGTCGCGCGTGACGACGAACGCGTCGGAGTCCTCCGCCCGCCCGTAGGGGAGGATCTGCAGGCCGCGCGGCAGGGCCATGGCGAGGGCGTTCTGCATCTCTCCCTCCTCGGTGGCCTCCGCCTTCGGGTCGAGGTAGTGCAGGAGGGCGCCCTGGTACTCGGGCAGCAGGTCGATGTCGCCGCCCTTGAGCGCGGGGATGAGGATCTCCCGGGTGCCGAGGTTGGGGCGCACGCTCGTCTTCACGCCCTCGGCCTCCAGGGCGGCGGCGTAGAGGTACCCGAGCACCTGGTTCTCGGTGAAGTTGGCGGTGCCGATGGTGACGCCGCCCTTGCTGGAGCCGCCGCCGCCGCCGGCGCCGCCGCCGTCCAGGGAGGTGATGCCGCCGCCGCACGCGGCGAGTGCGGGGACGGAGGCCGTGGCGAGGAGTCCGCCGAGGAGGGTTCTGCGGTTCATGGTGATCGCTCCTAGGCCCGCTGGGCCGGACGGTGGCGGAAGAGGGCGCGCTGGAGTGCGGAGAGCGCCAGGTCGAGTACGACGGCGACGACCGCCACGAGCACGGCGCCGCCGAGCACCTGGACCAGGTCGCGCTGGGCGAGGCCGTCGAAGACGTACCGGCCGAGCCCGCCGAAGGAGACGTACGCGGCGATGGTCGCCGTCGCGACGACCTGGATCAGGGCGAGCCGGAGCCCGGTCATGATCAGCGGCAGCGCGAGCGGCAGCTCCACCTGGAAGAGGACCTGGTGGGCCCGCATGCCCTGGCCGCGCGCGGCGTCCTTCACGTCGCGGTCGACGGCGGTCATGCCGGCGTAGGTGTTGGTGACGATGGAGGGGACGGCGAGCGCGACGAGCGCGATGTAGACGGGCCACATGGACAGGCCGCTCACCAGGAAGACGAGCACGACGAGGCCGACGGTGGGCAGCGCCCGGCCGAAGGAGGCCAGGTTGATCGCGACGAAGGCGCCGCGTCCCGTGTGGCCGATGAGCAGGCCGAGCGGCAGCGCGATGGCCGCCGCGACGAGCGTGGCGAGCAGCGAGTACTGGAGGTGCTCGGCGAGGCGGTGACCGATGCCGTCGGGCCCGGTCCACTGCTCGCCGCTGACCAGCCAGGCGCCGAGGTCCTTGAAGAGTTCGTACATGTCACGCGCTCCTCTGGCGGCGGGTCCAGGGCGTCAGGACGTACTGCACGGTGACGAGCAGCGCGTCCGCGACGAGCGCCAGGAGCAGGGTGAGGACGACGCCGACGATCACGGGGGTGGGGAAGTCGCGCTGGAAGCCGTCGGTGAACAGCTGGCCGAGGCCGCCGTCGCCGATGTACGTCGCCACGGAGACCAGGGAGATCGACATGACCGTCGCGATCCGCACCCCCGCCATGATCACCGGCAGGGCGAGCGGCAGCTCGACGGTGAGCAGCGTCCGCAGGGGGCGCGTGCCCATGGCCTCGGCGGCTTCCTTGGTCCTCGCGGGGACGGAGTCCAGGCCCTCGACGGTGTTCCCGAGCAGCACGACGAGGGTGTAGATCGTCAGGCCGATGACGGTGGTGGTCCTGGTGAGCCCGCTGACCGGCAGGAGCAGCACGAAGACGGCGATGGAGGGGATGGTGAACAGGACGTTCGACAGGCCGAGCAGCAGTCCGCGCAGCGGGCGTACGCGGTGCGCGAGGACGGCCAGCGGCAGGGAGATCACCAGGCCGAGCAGCACGGCGGAGAGGGCGGCCTGGAGGTGGGAGAGGGTGAGGGTGGCCAGCTCGTCGGCGTGGTCGGCTGTCCACGACCAGTCGACGCTCATGCCCGCCCCTCGACGTCGTCCCGCGTCGAGCCGGCCGCGGCGGGGGCGCGGGGAACCGCGTGGTCGGCCCCCACCGGCCCGCGGACGCAGCGATCCCGTTCGCGCGCCGCGCCCTCGTGGATGTCGTCCCGCGACGACACCCCCGTCAGGCGCCCCTCCGCGTCCACGCGGGCCACGAGCCCCGTCGGGGACGCCAGGGACTCGTCGAGGGCGGCGAGGAGCGAGTCGCCGTCCCGCAGCGGCCGTACGGGGAGGTCCGCCGCGTCACCGTCCTTGTGCCGCCAGGCCAGCGGCGCCCCCGCAGCGTCCAGCCGCAGCGCCCAGTCGCCGTCCTGCGGGGCCGGGCCCTGGGGGACCCCGGCCAGGGGGACCAGGGAGAGCAGCTTCAGACCGCGCTCCGCGCCGAGGAAGTCCGCGACGAAGTCGTCCGCGGGGCGGGCGAGCAGTTCGGCGGGCGCGGCGCACTGCACGAGGTGGCCGCCGGTGCGGAAGACGGCTATGCGGTCGCCGAGGCGGACGGCCTCGTCGATGTCGTGCGTGACGAAGACGATGGTCTTTGACAGCTCGCGCTGGAGGCGGAGCAGTTCGTCCTGGAGCTGGGTGCGGACCACGGGGTCCACCGCGCCGAACGGCTCGTCCATGAGCAGCACCGGCGGGTCCGCCGCCAGCGCCCGCGCCACGCCGACGCGCTGCTGCTGGCCGCCGGAGAGCTGGTGCGGGTAGCGCTTCCCGGCGTCGGCGGTGAGGCCGACGGTCTCCAGGAGTTCCGCCGCCCGCGCCCTGGCCTTCCTGCGGCCCCAGCCGAGCAGCAGCGGCACGGTGGCGATGTTGTCGAGGACGGTGCGGTGGGGGAAGAGCCCGGACTGCTGGATGACGTAGCCGATGGAGCGGCGCAGGTCGGCCGCGTCCTGTTCGAGGACGTCACGGCCGCCGACCCGGATGGCGCCCGAGGTCGGTTCGACCATGCGGTTGATCATGCGGAGGGTCGTCGTCTTGCCGCAACCGGAAGATCCGACCAGGACGGTCACGCCGCCTTCCGGCATGTCGAGCGTGAGGTCGTGGACCGCTGTCGTGCCGTTCGGGAAGCGTTTGTGGACCGTGTCGAACTGGATCATGAGGAGTCCCTTGCCCGGCTGTATATCGTCATGCAGAGTTCTCGCTGTCTGAATAAGTTGTCAATGGGTTCGGCGCACATCGCTGGCAACACGTGGTCGCTGAGCAAGACAGGGCGTCCGATTGAGGAGGGATTGCGAGTGAAGTCGTCTCGTATCGCGGACACGGCGAGCGACGACAGGGGAGCGGTCGTCGTCCTCGACGGCCGGGGAATGATGGTCGCAGACGTCGTACGCCTGGCCGAATCCGACGCCCGCCCCGTGCCGGCCACCGACGGCATGAAGCGCGCGGAGGAGTCCTGGAACGCCGCCCGCGAGATCGCCGCCTGGGGCCGCGTCTACGGCCGCTCCACCGGCGTCGGCGCCAACCGGAACGAGGACGTGCCCACCGGCGCCGCCGCCGACCACGGTCTGCGGCTGCTGCGCTCGCACGCCGGGGCCATCGGCGCCGAGCTGCCCGCCCGGCAGGTCCGCGCCATGCTCGCCGTCCGCGCCAACCAGCTCCTCGCCGGCGGCGCGGGCCTGCGCCCCAGCGTCGTCACCGCGCTGTGCCGGGCCCTGGAGACGGGCGCGTACCCGAGGGTGAACGAGTTCGGCTCGGTCGGCACCGGCGACATCGCCGCCCTCGCGCAGATGGGCCTCGCCCTCGCCGGCGAACACCCCTGGCGAGGGCCGGGCGCCGCCCCCGAGCCGCAGCCCCTGGACAACAACGACGCCCTCGCCCTGATCAGCAGCAACGCCCTCACTCTCGGCCAGTCAGCGCTCGCCCTGCACGAACTGCGGGGCCTGATCGGCGCCACCCAGGTGGTCGCCGCGCTCTCCCTGATGGCCGTCGACGGCTCCCACGAGGCGTACGCGCTCCCCGTCCACGAGGCGCGCCCCCACCCCGGCTCCTCCGCGGTCGCCGAGCGCATGCGCCGCCTCCTCGGCGCCGCCGACCGCCCCACCCCGCCGCTCGGCCGCATCCAGGACCCCTACGGCTTCCGCTGCGTGCCGCAGATCCACGGACCCGCCCACGACGCGGCGAACGCCCTGGAGGACGTCCTCACCGTCGAGATCAACGCGGCGGCCGAGAACCCGCTGATCTCACCCGAGGACATGGCGGCCTACCACCACGGCGGCTTCTACCTCGCCCAACTCGCTCTGGCCCTCGACCACTTCCGGCTGGCGGTGACCCAGGCGGCCCGGCTCTCCACCTCCCGCCTCTCCACCCTCAACGAACCGGCCTTCACCCGCCTGCGGCCCTTCCTCGCCGACGGCGAGCCCGCCTCGTCGGGCGTGATGATCCTCGAATACGCGGCCGGGGCCGCCCTCGGCGACCTGCGCGCCTTCTCCGCCCCCGCCTCCCTCGGCCACGCGGTGCTCTCCCGCGGCGTCGAGGAGCAGGCCAGCTTCGCCTCGCTCGCCGCACGCCAGACGCTGCGCGCCTGCGAGGCGTACCGCATGGTCGTGGGATGCGAACTGGTGGCCGCCGTACGGGCGTTGAGGCAGCGCGGGATACGGCCCGATCCCGAGACGCCGCTCGCGGAGGCCTTCGCGCTCGCCGACTCCGCACTGGAGGCGGAACTCGCCGACCGGCCGCTGACGGATGATGTGACGGCGGCGGCCGGGCTGCTGAGCCGTTTCACCCGGCTCTGGGCGGAGTCCGGCGCCGGCACGAGTGTGGGAACAGACATTCTGAGGGGGACGGCATGAGTGACAGCCCTGCCGCGCGACTGCAAGTGCTCTTCGAGGGCCACCGGCTCACACCGACCCAGCGGCGCATCGCCCACTGCATGGTGCGCAGGGCCGCCGACGCGCCCTTCCTCTCCAGCGTCGAACTGGCCGAGCTGGCGGGAGTGAGCCAGCCCTCCGTCACCCGTTTCGCCGTGGCGCTCGGCTTCGACGGCTACCCGGCGCTGCGCCGGCACCTGCGGGACGTGGCGCCCGCCGAGTCCTCGGCCAAGGCTTTGGCGAACGAGTACCAGCAGGCGGTCGAGGCGGAGATCGAGAACCTCCGGCACCTCGCCGGGCTGCTCGCCGACCCCGCCCCCGTCGAGCGCGCGGGACGGCTCCTCGCCGCCTCACGGCCGCTGCCGGTGCTCGGACTGCGGGCGGCGGCCTCCCAGGCGTACGGCTTCTCGTACTTCGCCGCGAAGGTCCACCCCGACGTCCGCCTCCTCGACGAGGGCGGCACGATGCTCGCCGACCGCGTCGACGCCGCGGTCCGCGCGGGCGCCACCGCCCTCCTCTGCTTCGCCCTGCCCCGCCACCCCCGCGAGGTCGTCGACACCCTCGCCAACGCGCGCGCGGCGGGCCTGACCGTGGTGACGGTCGCCGACTCGGCGTTCGCCCCCGTGGCCGCCCACTCCGACCTGCTGCTGCCCGCGGCGGTCGGCACCGGCCTCGCCTTCGACACGGCCTGCGCCCCGATGCTGCTCGGCCGCGTCCTGCTGGAGGCCATGTGCGACGGCCTCCCGGACGCCCAGGCCCGCCTGGAGGAGTTCGACGTACGGGCGGCGGAGCGGGGTCTCTTCGTGGAGTAGCGGAGGTGGCGGGGCCAGGGCTCAGACCTCCAGGGCCGACTCGATGCGCCGGAGCTGGTGGCGGGCCATGGCCAGGTTGGCGCGGTCCTTGTCGAGGGCCAGGTAGAGGAAGAGGCCGTTGTTGTTGCGGCCCCTGATCAGCCGGATCAGGTGGTACTGGGTGCCCAGCGTGATCAGTATGTCCTCGATCTCCTCCTTGAGGTTGAGGAGCTCCATCGCGCGCAGCTTGGCGCGCACGACGTCCGTGTTCCCCGCGGCGGCCACCGAGAGGTCGAGGTCCTTGCCGCCGCCGATCGTGCCCAGGGCCATGCCGCTGGTGTAGTCGACGAGGGCCGCGCCGATGACGCCCTCGATCGAGGTGGTCGCTTCCTTGAGTGCCGTCTCCGTGTTGGCCATGCGCTTCGCACTTCCTTTCCGTCGGGCGGGATTTCTGGTGGAGGTCCGCGGTGTGGGGGGCGGGGTGGGCGGGGTGGGGGACACGTCAGGTTTCCTCCGCTCGTTCGACGGCGGCGTCGACCAGCTCGCCGATGAGCACGCTGGAGCGGCGGGCCTCCAGATGCAGCCGGCCCACGTTGACCCGGGGCTCGGCGAGCAGTGTCAGCACGGCCGACGAACCCGCCGCGTACGTCGCCACGTAGCCCTGGTCGCCGCGGATGAGCAGTTCGCGGAAGCGGCCCTGGCGCGTGGCGTCGGAGAGCCGCAGCGCCACGCCGAGCGCCGCCGCGGTGAGGGCGCAGACGCCCTCCGCCTCCACGTCCGCGGCGTCCTGCGCCAGAAGCAGCCCGTCGACGCTCGCCGTCAGGGCGCCCCTCAACTGGGGGATGCGGGTCCGCAGCCGTCTCAGTTCACCGAGTACGTCGGATTCGGCGGCCATCAGCTGTCTCCTCCCGGCGCGCCTGCGCAGCGCGAAGAGCCTCATCGGTGCGGATGCCGCGGCCGTCGCGCGGCAGGGGGGTTCACAGGCTCGCCTCCAGCGCGTCCCTGACCCGGCGCAGCAGGGCGATGTCCGGCTCGGGGTGGTCGAGGGGGAACGGGGCGGGGTCCGGGGCCGGGTCCGGGGCGGCGGCGGGCCCCGCTCGCGGTGACTCCACGAGACCGGCCGCGGCGAGCCGTCTGACCTCTATCAGGGTGTGGAACGAGGGGCGGCCGAGGGCCCAGGCGATCTCCGTCGGCGTGCGGGAGCCGTCGGCGAGCCGCAGCAGGGCCCCCTGCCGGGCGGTGACCCGCTGCCCCGGCGCGGGCGGGCGGCGTACGACGGGCGCGGTGTCGAGGCCGGGGCAGGGCCAGATGCTGTCCAGGAGCGCCCGGCGCCGCCGCGTCTCGCGCGCCACGGCCTCGGCCGCCACGGGGCGCACCCGGCCGAGCCAGTGCGCGACCCCGTAGCGGAAGCGGGTGGGTCCGCTCGCCGGGCCGAGCACGAAGAACGCCGCGTCGAACAGCGCGCCGAGGTGGCAGACCTCCAGCTCGCCCGCGGTGACCCGGCCGCTGTCGACCAGGTGCCGCGCCACCCCGTGCCGGGTGTCCGCCAGCGACAGGGCCTCCTGCCAGCCCTGCGGGGGCAGCGTGCCGCCCGCGGTGAGCAGGACGTCGACGCCGGGCGCCGCCGGGCTCTCGGCGTGCACGACACGGCCCTCGGCGAGGTAGAGGCTGCCCTGGTCGCGCAGGAGCGCGCCGGTCGCCCGTTCGCCCGCCAGGCGCCGCAGCAGCGGCGACGCGGCGGGTTCGGCCGTCCGCGGGGCACTCACACCAGCACCAGCCGCTCGGAGAGGTCGCGCAGGCGCATGCGGGCGAGCGCGAGGTTGCCGGTGCGCCGGTCGAGCCAGAGGTAGAGGAACACGCTGCTGTCGAAGGTCGTCTCGACGAAGCGGATCAGGTGGAACCCTGCCCGCGTGGTGACCATGAGGTCCTCCACGGGCAGCTCCCCGCGGACCGCTGCCAGGTCGGGCACGACGGCCGCGGAGTCCGGCGTGAGGGGCGCGGGGCCGGGCCCGGCCGGTGCGGGGGCGGGCGTCGCCGGGGCGAACGCCCCGTACTCGGCGGCCGACCGCGCCACCTCCGCGGTCTCCGCGGCGGTCGCCTCATGGTCGCCGTTCGGGGAATCGCCGACCGAACCGAGGGCGAGCCCGCTGGTCCAGTCGACGATCGCCGCGCCCCGCGCACCGGGCAGTGCCATCGCTTCGGACAGACACTCGTCGATTCCGGGCACGCGGCTTCCCCTCCCCAGGGTTGGACCGGGCGGCCCCTGACCACCCGACCGGACGCCGACAGCCGCCCGGTGTGAGGAAGGTATGCGGGAATCGTGGAGACTCCCCGCTGATGGGCATTTTCCAGGGGAACATGCCCGACCCCTGACGGTTCAAGGACGCCATACGGCCCTGAACCGCCCACAACTGACCGGTCCAGGGCCGAACGTGATCGCCGGTCAGTCCTCGCCGCGCGCCTTGAGCACCGCCTTGTTCACGCCCCACAGGGCGACGCCGATGGCGATCAGCACCCCGGCGCGGAGGTAGACCTCCGCGGGCCGGTCCGCCAGCGGGCTCGCGAGGATCAGCGCGGTGATCGCGCCCAGGACCGGCAGGGCGGTCGGCGTGCGGAAGTGCCGGTGCTCGACGCGGTCCTTGCGCAGCACGAGCACGGCTACGTTGACCACCGCGAAGACGCAGAGCAGCAGGAACGCCGTGGTGTCCCCGAGCCCCTCGATCTCCCCGGTCGACACCAGGCCGACGGCGAGCAGCGACACGAAGACGATGCCGACGACGGGGGTGCGGCGCTTCGCCAGGACCCGGCCCATGGCGCGCGGCAGAATGCGTTCGTTGGCCATGCCGTAGCAGAGCCGCGAGGCCATCATGATGTTGATCAGCGCCGAGTTGGTGACCGCGAACAGCGCGATCAGCGCGAAGAGTTTGTGCGGGAAGTCGACGCCGCCCGCCTTGACGACCTCCAGCAGCGGCCCGCTCGACCCCTCCAGTGTCTCTGAGTCGACCAGCAGGGACGACACGAGCGCCACGAGCACATAGATCGTGCCCGTCACGGCCACGCCGATGAAGATCGCGCGCGGGAAGGTGCGGACGGGGTCCTTGGTCTCCTCGGCCATGTTCACCGAGTCCTCGAAGCCGACGAAGGCGAAGAAGCCGAGGGCGGTCGCGCCGAGCACGCCGGTCATCAGCGCGTATCCACTGCCCCCGGACTCGAACTCGGTGAGCCGCGAGGGCTCCCCGTCCCCGCTGAGCACCGCGTACGCGCCGATCGCGAGGATGATCGCGAGCCCGGTGAGCTCGACGAGCGTGAGGACCACGTTGGTCTTCACCGACTCCGAGACGCCCCGCATGTTGAGCGCGGCGAGCAGGACGACGAAGACGATCGCGATGAGGGTCGGCGGCAGCGCGTCCCCCGTCAGCTCGCCGAGGTAGTCACCGCTGAACGCGCGGGCCGCGGCGCTCGCCGACGACAGGCCCGAGCACATCACCATGAAGGCGATGATGAAGGTGAGGAACGGCGTCTTGAACGCCTTCTGGGTGTAGAGCGCGGCGCCGGCGGCCTTCGGGTACTTGCCGACCAGTTCCACGTAGCTGGCGGCCGTCAGGATCGCCACGACGAAGCCGATCGCGAACGGCAGCCAGAGCGCGCCGCCGACCTTTCCCGCGACCTTGCCCGTGGTGGCGTAGATGCCGGTGCCGAGGATGTCGCCGATCACGAAGAGGATCAGCAGTTTGGGGCCGATGGCGCGGTGCAGCGCACCGCCGTCGGCGGGTGCAGGTGTGGTGGTGGGTGTGCCGGATGCCGTCACAGGAGCCTCCCCCGAGCCCGAGAACACGTCGGGGGAGGGATGCCCGTGACGCACGTCACTATGCACGGGTTGAGCAAGCCCTGAGCCTTCCCGGCCGGCCGGGCGCCCGGCCCCGGTTCAGAGGCGCCGCAGGGCGTCGCGCTCCGGCCCCCCGCCCGCCTCCGCCACGATCGCGTCGAGCGTCTGCGGCTCGCGCGCGGTGGCGAAGCGGACCTCGCCGTCGTACGCGGTGAAGCCGTGGACGCCGGGCCTGGTGAGGCTGTTGTAGGAGTAGTGCTGGGCGAAGTAGTAGGCGCCGGTGTCGAGGGCGGCGACGTGGTCGCCCGGCGCGAGCGGCGGCAGCGGCCGGTTCTCGGCGAGCAGGTCGCCGGCGAAGCAGGCGGGGCCCGCGATGTCCTGGCCGACGGTGGTTCCCCGCTTGGGGCGTCCCTCGCCGTCGTACGCGGCGATCCGCAGCGGCCAGGACGCGGGCGCGTACACCGTCCTCGTCGCCACCTGCACGCCCGCGTGCGTCACCGCGATGGGCCGGCCGCCCGCCTCCTTGGTGTACTCGACGCGGGCGAGGAGCGTGCCGTGCTTGGCGAGCAGCGACCGGCCGAACTCGGTGACCAGTCCGTACCGCCCGTCGAGCAGTCCCGGCACCCGGGCCTTGAGGCGGCGCGCGTACTGGGCGTGGGTCGGGGTCTCCTCGTCCGAGCCGAAGTTGACGGCGAGGCCGCCGCCGATGTCGATGGTGTCGACCTGCCGGCGTCCGACGCGCGCGTTGATCTCCTCGGCCAGCTCGTACGTGGCCGCGACCCCGCGCACCATCATCTCCAGCGGCATGCCCTGGGAGCCGGAGTGGGCGTGCAGCCGGGTCAGCCACGGGCGGTCCAGATACGCCTGGACCACCCACTCCCTGACGCCCTCGTCCCGCAGCGGCACACCGAACTTGGAGGTGGCCGTCGCCGTCGACAGGGCCCCGATCGAGCCGCCGCCGATCTGGGAGTTGACGCGCAGGCCGAGGGGGGAGGAGGTGGGCGCCGACTGGATCAGGGCGTCGACGCGGGCCAGCTCCTGGGGGCTGTCCGCGTTGACGGCGATGCCGAGCGCGAGGGCCTGGCGCAGCTCGGCCGGGGTCTTGGCGGGCGAGTCGAGCACGGTGTCGGCGGGCGCGATCCCCGCGGCCCGCGCGAGCGCCAGTTCGCCGGGGCTCGCCACCTCGGCGCCGATCCCCGCCGCGCGCAGCAGCCGCAGGACCGGCACGAGCGGCGTGGCCTTGACGGCGAAGGCGTGCAGGACGGGCGTCCCCCGCGGGGTGACCGCCTCGAAGGCGGACCGCAGGGCCGCGGCGCTCGCGCGGATGCCGGCGATGTCGAGGAGCCCCGCGACGGGGGCGGCGGGCGAGACGACGCCCTGCTCGACGGCGGCGCGGACGGCGAGGTCGCGCCGGGCCGCGGCGGCGGCCCCCGAACGGAGGTCCCGCGTCTCGTCGTCGGCCCGGCCCCGTCCGTCGCGCGCCGCGTGCTCCCGTTCCGGCTGCTCCACGTGATCCATGCGATCCAGCCAATCACCCGGGCCGCGGCCCCGCTGGCGTACTCGTGCATTCGTTCGCTATTGACTAGCTCTATTCAGGCCACCAGGATGTGAATAACAAGCTTGCAGCGACATCGACGCGAGGAGGCACCGCCCATGTCAGGACCCCGCCCCGTACGGGCACCGCGCGGCACGGAACTGAGCGCCCTGGGATGGCAGCAGGAAGCCGCCCTCCGGATGCTGCAGAACAACCTCGACCCCGAGGTCGCCGAACACCCCGACAAGCTCGTCGTCTACGGAGGCACCGGCAAGGCGGCCCGCGACTGGCGCTCCTTCGACGCGATGGCGCGCACGCTGCGGACCCTGAAGCAGGACGAGACGATGCTCGTCCAGTCGGGCCGCCCCGTCGGCGTCATGCAGACCCACGAGTGGGCGCCGCGCGTCCTGATCGCCAACTCCAACCTGGTCGGCGACTGGGCGAACTGGGAGGAGTTCCGCCGCCTGGAGCAGCTCGGCCTCACGATGTACGGCCAGATGACCGCGGGCTCCTGGATCTACATCGGCACGCAGGGCATCCTCCAGGGCACCTACGAGACGTTCGCCGCCGTCGCCGCGAAGAAGTTCGGCGGCACCCTGGCCGGCACGATCACCCTCACCGCGGGACTCGGCGGCATGGGCGGCGCCCAGCCGCTGGCCGTCACCATGAACGACGGCGTGGCGATCTGCGTCGACTGCGACCCGCGCGCCATCGAGCGCCGCATCGAGCACAAGTACCTGGACGTGAAGGCGGACTCCCTGGAGCACGCGCTCCAGCTCGCCACCGAGGCCCGCGACGCCCGCCGCCCCCTGTCCATCGGCCTCCTCGGCAACGCGGCGGATCTGCTCCCGCGGATGCTCGCCGAGGGCGCGCCGGTCGACATCGTGACGGACCAGACCTCCGCCCACGACCCCCTCGCGTACCTGCCGACGGGCGTCGACTTCGACGACATGGCGGCGTACGCGGCGAAGGACCCGGCGGGCTTCACCACCCGCGCCCGCGAGTCCATGGCCCGGCACGTGGAGGCCATGGTCGGCTTCATGGACGCGGGCGCCGAGGTCTTCGACTACGGCAACTCGATCCGCGGCGAGGCCCGACTCGCCGGTTACGACCGCGCGTTCGCCTTCCCCGGCTTCGTCCCGGCGTACATCCGCCCGCTCTTCTGCGAGGGCAAGGGCCCCTTCCGCTGGGCGGCGCTCTCCGGCGAGGCCTCGGACATCCACAAGACGGACAAGGCGATCCTCGACCTCTTCCCGGAGAACGAGTCCCTGCACCGCTGGATCAAGATGGCGGGGGAGCGCGTCCACTTCCAGGGCCTGCCCGCCCGCATCTGCTGGCTCGGCTACGGCGAGCGCGATCGCGCCGGCGAGCGCTTCAACGACATGGTGGCCTCCGGTGAGCTCCGGGCCCCCCTCGCGATCGGCCGCGACCACCTGGACTGCGGCTCGGTGGCCTCCCCGTACCGCGAGACGGAGGCCATGCTCGACGGCTCCGACGCGATCGCCGACTGGCCGCTCCTGAACGCCATGGTGAACGTCGCGTCCGGCGCGAGCTGGGTCTCCCTCCACCACGGCGGCGGCGTCGGCATGGGCCGCTCGATCCACGCGGGCCAGGTCTCCGTGGCCGACGGCACGGAGCTCGCGGGCGAGAAGATCCGCCGGGTCCTGACCAACGACCCCGGCATGGGCGTGATCCGGCACGTCGACGCGGGGTACGACATCGCGGAGACGGTGGCGGACGAGCGGGGCGTCCGCGTCCCCATGCGGGAGGGCGAGCAGGCGTGACGTTCCACGAGATGTGGCGGGACCTGGCCCCGCTGGGCCGGGACACCGCCTCCGGCGGCTACCGCCGCTACGCGTGGACGGGGGCCGACGCCGACTGCCGGGCCTGGTTCAAGCAGCAGGCCGATTCCCGCGGCCTGACGTACGAACTGGACCGCAACGGCAACCAGTGGGCCTGGCTCGGCGACCCGGCGGCGGGCGACGCCGTCGTCACCGGCTCCCACCTGGACTCCGTCCCCGACGGCGGCGCGTACGACGGCCCCCTCGGCGTCGTCTCCTCCTTCGCGGCCCTGGACGAACTCCGGGCCCGCGAGGCGGTGTTCAGCAGACCGCTCGCGATCGTCAACTTCGCCGACGAGGAGGGCGCCCGCTTCGGCCTCGCCTGCGTCGGCTCCCGGCTGACGGCCGGACAGCTCACGATCGAGGCCGCGCACAGGCTGACCGACGGCGAGGGCGTCACGCTCCCGCAGGCCATGGAGGCGGCGGGCTACGACCCGTACGGCATCGGCCCCGACCCCGAGCGCCTGGCCCGCGTCGGCGCCTTCGTGGAACTCCACGTCGAGCAGGGCAGGGCCCTGGACCTGACGGGCGACCCGGTCGGCATCGCCTCCGCCATCTGGCCGCACGGCCGCTGGCGCTACGACTTCCGGGGCGAGGCCAACCACGCGGGCACGACCCGCATCGCCGACCGCAGGGACCCGATGCTGACGTACGCGGAGACGGTCATCGCCGCCCGCCGCGAGGCCGAGCTGACGGGCGCGGTGGCCACCTTCGGCAAGGTCTCCGTCGAGCCGAACGGCGTCAACGCCATCCCCTCCCTCGTGCGCGGCTGGCTGGACTCCCGCGCGGCCGACCAGGAGACGCTGGACGCGGTGATCACCGGCATCGAGAAGGCGGCCCGCGCGTACGCGGACCGCCACGGCGTCGACCTGGACGTCGTACGGGAGTCCTTCACGCCGGTCGTGGAGTTCGGCCACGCGCTGCGCGACGAACTGGGCGCCATCCTGCGCGGGGAAGCCGACCGGCCGGTCCCGGTCCTCGGCACGGGCGCGGGACACGACGCGGGTATTTTGTCCGCCTCCATCCCCACCGCCATGCTGTTCGTACGGAACCCCACGGGTGTCTCGCACTCCCCGGCGGAGTTCGCCGCCGAGGACGACTGCGTGGCCGGGGTGACCGCACTCGCCGACGTACTGGAAGGGCTGGCGTGCAGGTGACGACGGACACGTACTGGCTGGAACACGCCTGGCTCGGCGCCCATGTGGAGCCGGGCGTGGCGGTGGACGTGGCGGACGGCAGGATCACGGCGGTCCGCAGGGACACCGGCGCGCCCCCGCCCGGTGCGACGGTCCTGCGCGGCCTGACGCTCCCCGGCCTCGCCAACGCCCACAGCCACGCGTTCCACCGCGCGCTGCGCGGCACCGTCCAGGTCGGTTCGGGCACGTTCTGGACCTGGCGGGAGGTCATGTACGGGGTGGCGGACCGCCTGACCCCGGAGACCTACCACGCGCTGGCCCGCGCGGTGTACGCGGAGATGGCGCTGGCCGGTATCACGGCGGTGGGCGAGTTCCACTACCTCCACCACGCCCCCGGCGGCGTCCCGTACGCCGACCCGAACGCGATGGGCGAGGCCCTGATCCAGGCCGCGGCGGACGCGGGCGTCCGCATCACGCTCCTGGACACGGCGTACGTGGCGTCGGGCCTGCTCGGCGCGGAGCGCGGCAAGGCCCCCGACCGCCACCAGCTCCGCTTCTCCGACGGCACGACACAGGTGTGGGCGGAGCGGGTCTCGGCGCTCAAGGACCGCGACCACGCCCGGATCGGCGCGGCCGTCCACTCGGTGCGCGCGGTCCCCGCGGCCCAGCTGGCCACGGTGGCGCGGTGGGCGGCGGACCGCGGGGCCCCGCTGCACGTCCACCTCTCGGAGCAGAAGGCCGAGAACGAGGCGTGCCTCGCGGTGCACGGCCGCACCCCGACCCAGCTGCTCGCCGACCACGGCGTCCTCGGCCCGCGCACGACGGGCGTCCACAACACCCACCTCACGCCGGAGGACATCGGCCTGCTCGGCGGCTCCACGACGGGCACGTGCATGTGCCCGACGACGGAACGCGACCTGGCCGACGGCATCGGCCCCGCCGTCGCCCTCCAGCGCGAGGGCAGCCCGCTCTCCCTGGGCAGCGACAGCCACGCGGTCATCGACCTCCTGGAGGAGGCGCGGGCCATGGAGCTGAACGAACGCCTCCGCTCGCACACGCGGGGCCACTGGACGGCGGCGGCGCTGCTGCGCGCGGCGACGGCGGACGGCCACGCGACGCTGGGCTGGCCGGACGCCGGGACGATCGAACCGGGCGCCCTGGCCGACCTCACCACGATCGCCCTGGACTCGGTCCGCACGGCGGGCCCCGTCCCCCGCCTGGCGGCCGAGACGGCGGTGTTCGCGGCGACGGCGGCGGACGTCAGGCACGTCGTCACCGGCGGCCGCCGGATCGTACGGGACGGCGTCCACACCCTGGTCCCGGACGTCGCGAGCGCCCTGACGGAGGCGATCGCGGCGCTACGAGACTGACGACACCCCCAGCGCCGCCCGCCCCTTCGCCCCCACCCGGAGCACCCATGACGACCACCCTCATCACGAACATCGCCGGCCTCGTCACCAACGACCCCGCCCAGGGCGACGGAAGCCCCCTGGGCCTCCTGACGGACGCCGCCGTCGTCCTCGACGGCGAGCGGATCGCCTGGGTCGGCCCGGCGGCCAAGGCCCCGGCGGCGGACACCGTCCACGACGCGGGGAACCGCGCCGCGATCCCCGGCTTCGTGGACTCCCACTCGCACCTGGTCTTCGCGGGCGACCGCACCCAGGAGTTCAACGCCCGCATGTCCGGCCGCCAGTACTCCGCGGGCGGCATCCGCACCACGGTCACGGCGACCCGCGCGGCCACGGACGCCGAGCTGGAGGCGAACGTCGAGCACTACCTCGCCGAAGCCCTCCGCCAGGGCACCACCACGTTCGAGACGAAGTCGGGCTACGGCCTGACGACGGAGGACGAGGCCCGCGCCCTCCGCATCGCGGCGCGGCACACGGACGAGGTCACGTTCCTCGGCGCCCACATCGTCTCCCCCGACCACGCCGACGACCCCGCCGCGTACGTGGAACTGGTCACCGGCGAGATGCTGGACGCCTGCGCCCCGCACGCCCGCTGGATCGACGTCTTCTGCGAGAAGGGCGCCTTCGACGGCGACCAGGCCCGCGCCATCCTGACGGCGGGCAAGGCGAAGGGCCTGCACCCCCGCATCCACGCGAACCAGCTCTCGTACGGCCCCGGCGTCCAACTGGCCGTGGAACTGGACGCGGCCAGCGCCGACCACTGCACGCACCTGACGGACGCCGACGTGGACGCCCTGGCGCAGGGCGGCACGGTGGCGACGCTGCTCCCCGGCGCGGAGTTCTCCACGCGGGCGGAGTGGCCGGACGCCCGCCGCCTCCTGGACGCGGGCGCCACGGTCGCCCTGTCCACGGACTGCAACCCGGGCTCGTCGTTCACGTCCTCGGTCCCGTTCTGCATCGCGCTGGCCGTACGGGACATGGGCATGACCCCGGACGAGGCGGTCTGGTCGGCCACGGCGGGCGGCGCGGCGGCCCTGCGCCGCACGGACATCGGCGTCGTCCGCGAGGGCGCCCGCGCGGACCTGGCCCTCCTCGACGCCCCCAGCCACGTCCACCTGGCCTACCGCCCCGGGGTGCCGCTGGTCGCCGAGGTGTGGCAGCGGGGCCGGGTCACGTCGCCGACCCGCTGATCACCCTGTGGGGGCCGCGTCAGCCCTCGCGGCGCCAGAAGGCGAGGTTGTGCTCCCGGTGGTAGTCGACGGGGCCGATCCGGTGCGGCGCCAACGACTGCGTGTACGGCGTGTGCGTCGCGTACGGCCGGCCGGCGCCGGGGCCCGGCCGGTAGGGCGGCCAGGCGGGCAGGGCACCGGCACCCGGCGTGCCGGTGCGGGCGAACGCGGCCCAGTACCCGCTCATCGTGGCCGACAGGCGCCGCTGCGCCGGGGTGAACCGCGGCTCGGCCGTCTCGTCCTCGAACAGGTACGGGATGTCGCCCGCGTGGAAGGCGCCGAAGTCGAAGTCGCCGGGCAGCGGCAGGAACATGGGCGCGTCGCGGTCGGCGAACTCGTAGGCGTACACCGGGACGTGCCGGGCCAGCGCCTCGTGCTGGTCCCACGTGCCCCGCGCCCACATGCGGTCGGTGATCACGGTGGCCCACGCCAGCGCGGGGGAGGGGAACGCCGCCGTGGGGTACTCGGCCCGCACCCGCTTCGCGAACCGCCTGCCGAACGCGGTGCGCAGCGCCCGCCCGTAGTCGGCCTCGGTGAACGTCCTCCCCACCGCGTCGTACGTCATCCCGACGAACGTGCGGTGTTCGTCGAGCGTCGCGCCCGACAGGACGGGCACCCGGTGGAAACGTCCGGCGCGCAGGGCCTTCGGGGGCAGTTCGGGCAGGGTGGCGTTGCCGTATCCGAACGCCTGGAAGGCGTTCATGATGTGCGGCACCTTCAGGATCGTCTCTACGGGCAGGGCGCGCAGGCAGGCGAGCGTGCGCCGCGGGCGGTGGTCCCGGCAGCCGAGGGTCGAGGTCATCTCGGTGGTGATGTCCTCCATCTCCCGGCCCGTGCGCCACACATACCACGGATAGCCCGGCACGCCGGGGCCCATCGCCCCGGCCGGCATGTCCATCACGGCCTCACCGCTCGCCATGACGGCACGGTGGAACAGGCCCTTGGAGGCGGGTGACGTCAGGTGCCCGGCCACGGCGGACGCGCCGAACGACACACCGGCCACGGTGACATTGCCCGGGTCGCCGCCGAAGGCCCGCGCGTTGTCGCGTACCCAGGTGAGGGCGGCCCGCTGGTCCTGGAGGCCGAAGGCGCCCGACCCCCGCAGACCGGGCAGGGCGAGACCGCCGAAGACGCCGAGCCGGTAGTTGACGGTGACGACCACCAGGCCGCGTCCGGCCAGTCTGCGGCCGTCGAAGAAGCCGCCCCCGCCCACGGAGCCGTCCCCGTGGACCCATACGAGCACGGGCGCGGCCCGCCGCGGACGCCGGTCCGTGACCGGCGGCGTCGTGACGTTCAGGACCAGGCAGTCCTCCTCGGTGCTGGAGATGGGCGCGTACGCCGAGGGCGCCTGCGGGCACAGCGGCCCGGGCTTCGTGGCGTCCCTGACCCCCTTCCACGGCCGTACGGGGCGGGGCGGCGCCCAGCGGTGGCGTCCCTTGGGGGCCGCCGCGTAGGGGATGCCCCGGAAGACACGGTGCGGGCCCGCCCGGACGCCGCGGACGAGACCGGCGTCGGTGCGCACGGTGTCGCCGGCGTGTGGCGTCGCCCCGGTGCCGGGGCCGGGTTTCGCCGCGGAGGTGAGCGGGGCGGACAGCAGCGCGGTGAACGTCAGGGCGGTGGCCGCCAGCGCGACGGCCGCCCGGTGGGGAGTTCTGTGAGGGATCACGACGGGAAGCCTTCCTCGTGGGCGTCCGTCCCGGCGCGCGGACGCACCGAGGACGACCTGAACGGGGCACGGGCCCGGTCGGACGGGCCCGCGCCACTGCCACGGGGCAGGCGCGTGATCGCGTCCGGCGGCCGCGCGATCCCATCACGCGCCCCACGGGTACGACGATCCTCCGCACCGGGCGGGGGACCGAGACCCGAGGAGCCGGACATGGCGCCCACCACACCCGAATTCGGTCCCGACATCGACCCGTACGCGCCCTACGAACCGCAGCGCGGCTGCGACCCCGAGGCCAAGCCCGGCCTGGTCGGCTTCCGCGACCTGGTGCTCGCCGCCTACCCCGGCACGACCAGCATGGGGATCAGCAGGGCCTGCGGCAGCGGAGGCCAGAGCGAGCACAAGGAGGGGCGGGCCTGGGACTGGGGCGTGAACGTGCAGGGCCAGGAGCACCTGGCCGACGACCTCATCGGCTGGCTGCACGCCACGGACCGGCACGGCAACCCGCACGCCCTCGCCCGCCGCTTCGGCATCATGTACATGATCTGGAACCGGCGCATCTGGATGGCCAACCGCCCCGACGCCGGCTGGCAGCCGTACCGGGGCGCCAACCCGCACACCAACCACATCCACTTCAGCTTCTCGTGGGCCGGCGCCCGCAAGGAGACGAGCTGGTGGAAGGGCCCCGTAACGCCGGACCGGCGGCAGCGGCTCGCGGTGGGGATGTCGGTGGACGGCCGTGTGGAGGTGTTCCATGCGGCGGTCGACCAGATCTATCACACGTATCAGCATGAGCCGGGGGGTGCGTGGTCGGGTTGGCGGGCGTTCGGCGGCCCGGCGTCGGCGACGGTCGCGCTGGCGGCGTCACCGGACGGCAGGTTGGAGTTGTTCGCCATGAACGGTGGGACGTTCATGCACCGGTATCAGGCGAAGGTGTCGGGGGAGTGGGCCGATTGGTATGCGTTCGGCGGGGGCGGGGACCATCTGGCGGTGTCCAGGAACCATGACGGTCGCCTTGAGGTGTTCGCTTCCAACGGCGGTGGTGTGCATCACCGTTGGCATGACACGCCGGGTGGGACGTGGCATGACTGGCGGCCGTTGGGTGGTCCTGCGGGTGCGCGGCTTGCGGCGGCTCCGGCGTCGGACGGGCGGATCGAGGTGTTCGCGATGAACGATGACATCTTCCGTCACACCTGTCAGACGGATCTGGTGGGGACGTGGCGGGAGTGGGTGGACTTCGGTCTGGGGGGTGAGCATCTGGCGGTGGCGAGGAACCGTGATGGTCGGTTGGAGGTCTTCGCGAGCAATGACTCGGGGGTGCATCACCGGTGGCAGAACGTTCCGGCCGGTGACTGGCACGACTGGCAGCCGCTGGGTGGTCCGGTGAGTGCGCGGCTTGCGGTGGTGGAGTCGCATGACGAGCGGATCGAGGTGTTCGCCATGAATGACGACGTCCTGCAGCACAACTACCAGGTGGACGCGTCGGGGGCGTGGCGCACCTGGCAGGACTTCGGCGGCGGAGGCTATTTCATCCGGGGGCTGCGCAATCGGGACGGCCGGCTGGAGATCTTCGCGAACAACCCCGGCGGTGTCCACCACCGCTGGCAGCACCAGCCGGGCAGCACCTGGCTCGACTGGCAACCGCTGTGA
>NZ_QEXM01000021.1 GCF_004127445.1 Streptomyces alfalfae | reverse complement strand
CCGGACCGGCGGCAGCGGCTCGCGGTGGGGATGTCGGTGGACGGCCGTGTGGAGGTGTTCCATGCGGCGGTCGACCAGATCTATCACACGTATCAGCATGAGCCGGGGGGTGCGTGGTCGGGTTGGCGGGCGTTCGGCGGCCCGGCGTCGGCGACGGTCGCGCTGGCGGCGTCACCGGACGGCAGGTTGGAGTTGTTCGCCATGAACGGTGGGACGTTCATGCACCGGTATCAGGCGAAGGTGTCGGGGGAGTGGGCCGATTGGTATGCGTTCGGCGGGGGCGGGGACCATCTGGCGGTGTCCAGGAACCATGACGGTCGCCTTGAGGTGTTCGCTTCCAACGGCGGTGGTGTGCATCACCGTTGGCATGACACGCCGGGTGGGACGTGGCATGACTGGCGGCCGTTGGGTGGTCCTGCGGGTGCGCGGCTTGCGGCGGCTCCGGCGTCGGACGGGCGGATCGAGGTGTTCGCGATGAACGATGACATCTTCCGTCACACCTGTCAGACGGATCTGGTGGGGACGTGGCGGGAGTGGGTGGACTTCGGTCTGGGGGGTGAGCATCTGGCGGTGGCGAGGAACCGTGATGGTCGGTTGGAGGTCTTCGCGAGCAATGACTCGGGGGTGCATCACCGGTGGCAGAACGTTCCGGCCGGTGACTGGCACGACTGGCAGCCGCTGGGTGGTCCGGTGAGTGCGCGGCTTGCGGTGGTGGAGTCGCATGACGAGCGGATCGAGGTGTTCGCCATGAATGACGACGTCCTGCAGCACAACTACCAGGTGGACGCGTCGGGGGCGTGGCGCACCTGGCAGGACTTCGGCGGCGGAGGCTATTTCATCCGGGGGCTGCGCAATCGGGACGGCCGGCTGGAGATCTTCGCGAACAACCCCGGCGGTGTCCACCACCGCTGGCAGCACCAGCCGGGCAGCACCTGGCTCGACTGGCAACCGCTGTGACGCCCTCACCCGACCCCCGTCGACCTCGCACAGACAGGAGCACTCCCATGGCACCCTGCCGCGTACCCCCAAACCGAGACCTGGACGTCACGAAGACGGTGTACACCGTCGGCCGCGACCTCGGTGTCTCCGACAAAGTGATGCTGGCCGGCTTCGAAGCCGGCTGGGTCGAGTCCCACATGAACAACCTCGACTGCGGCGACCGCGACTCCCTGGGCGTCTTCCAGCAGCGCCCGAGCCAGGGCTGGGGCACACCGCAACAGATCATGCACGTGCCGTACGCCGCCGAGCAGTTCTTCACGCGGGCGATCCGCGTCGAGGAGCAGCACCCGAACCTGACGGCCGGGCAGACGGCCCAGCGGGTGCAGCGGTCCGCGTTCCCCGACCGGTACGACCAGGCCGAGGGCAAGGCTCGCGCGCTGCTCGACGAAGCGAAGGAGGCGGTCGGTCCGGGTGAACCGGACCGGCGGCAGCGGCTCGCGGTGGGGATGTCGGTGGACGGCCGTGTGGAGGTGTTCCATGCGGCGGTCGACCAGATCTATCACACGTATCAGCATGAGCCGGGGGGTGCGTGGTCGGGTTGGCGGGCGTTCGGCGGCCCGGCGTCGGCGACGGTCGCGCTGGCGGCGTCACCGGACGGCAGGTTGGAGTTGTTCGCCATGAACGGTGGGACGTTCATGCACCGGTATCAGGCGAAGGTGTCGGGGGAGTGGGCCGATTGGTATGCGTTCGGCGGGGGCGGGGACCATCTGGCGGTGTCCAGGAACCATGACGGTCGCCTTGAGGTGTTCGCTTCCAACGGCGGTGGTGTGCATCACCGTTGGCATGACACGCCGGGTGGGACGTGGCATGACTGGCGGCCGTTGGGTGGTCCTGCGGGTGCGCGGCTTGCGGCGGCTCCGGCGTCGGACGGGCGGATCGAGGTGTTCGCGATGAACGATGACATCTTCCGTCACACCTGTCAGACGGATCTGGTGGGGACGTGGCGGGAGTGGGTGGACTTCGGTCTGGGGGGTGAGCATCTGGCGGTGGCGAGGAACCGTGATGGTCGGTTGGAGGTCTTCGCGAGCAATGACTCGGGGGTGCATCACCGGTGGCAGAACGTTCCGGCCGGTGACTGGCACGACTGGCAGCCGCTGGGTGGTCCGGTGAGTGCGCGGCTTGCGGTGGTGGAGTCGCATGACGAGCGGATCGAGGTGTTCGCCATGAATGACGACGTCCTGCAGCACAACTACCAGGTGGACGCGTCGGGGGCGTGGCGCACCTGGCAGGACTTCGGCGGCGGAGGCTATTTCATCCGGGGGCTGCGCAATCGGGACGGCCGGCTGGAGATCTTCGCGAACAACCCCGGCGGTGTCCACCACCGCTGGCAGCACCAGCCGGGCAGCACCTGGCTCGACTGGCAACCGCTGTGA
>NZ_QEXM01000020.1 GCF_004127445.1 Streptomyces alfalfae | reverse complement strand
TTTGAAGACCCGTGCGAAGTGCCGCTCGCTGAGACACATCCGGGCCGCGAGCGCCGCCGCGGACAGGTCGTCCGTGAGGTGGTCGGCGATGTACGCCCGGAGCTCGTCGATGTCCCTGCGGGCCGACGCCGGGCGGCTGAGCGGCACGGAGAACTGGCTCTGGCCGCCCTGCCGCTTGAGGTACATGACGAGCTGCCGGGCCACCGCGAGGGCGACCTCCTCGCCCTGGTCCTCGGCCACCAGGGCGAGCGCCAGGTCCAGGCAGGCGCTGATCCCGGCCCCGGTCCACAGCCGTCCGCGGTCCGTCCGTACGAAGATCGGGTCCGGGTCGACCGTGACGGCCGGGTGGTCGGCCGCCAGCTGGGCAGCGGTCGACCAGTGCGTCGTCGCCGTGTGGCCGTCCAGGAGCCCGGCCGCCGCGAGCAGGTGGGCGCCCACGCACACCGAGGCCACCCGCCGGGCCTGCGGCGCGGTCGCCGCCAGCCACGCCACGACCTCGGCGTCGATGCGGGCGACGGGCCCCTGGCCGGTCATGTCGACCGCGCCGGGCACCAGCAGGGTGTCCACCCGGCCGGTGTCGGCGAACGCCAGGTCCGTGAGCAGCCGCACGCCCGCCGACGTGCGCACCGCACCGGCCTCCGGCCCCGCGAGCAGGACCTCGTAGCCGGGGCGGCCCCCGGTCTCCCGGTCGGCCAGCGCGAAGACCTCGGCGGGGCCTGTGACGTCGAGCAGGTCGACGTCGGGGAAGACCGCGATGACGACGCGGTGTGTGGTGGGCATGCGGCCATCCTCACGGCCGCCGGGGGCGACCGCAATGACGATTCCCTGTCACATCCGGACATGAGCGCGGAGAGGCGCTGGGCCGGACGCCGGGGCATGCGGAAGCGGGCCCCGGCGGTGGGGGGAGTACCGCCGGGGCCCGCTGGCCTCAGTGCGCACGGCCGATGGGCCGGGGTCAGTCGGTGCCGGACTCCATCGCCGCGCGGTCGAGCGCCGACTCCTCGTCCGTCACCTCGCCGCGCGAGGCGATCGCCTGCGCGCCGCCCGCGTCCATGGCGCCGATCAGACCGGTCGACGCCGCCTGCGCGGCGCCGATCGGCGCCGGGTGGCCGGTTCCGACCAGGCCCATGCCCGCGTACTGCTCGAGGCGCGCACGGGAGTCCGCGATGTCGAGGTTGCGCATCGTGAGCTGGCCGATGCGGTCCACCGGGCCGAAGGCCGAGTCCTCGGTCCGCTCCATGGAGAGCTTGTCCGGGTGGTAGCTGAAGGCGGGGCCCGTGGTGTCGAGGATCGTGTAGTCCTCGCCGCGCCGCAGCCGCAGCGTCACCTCACCGGTGACCGCGGCGCCGACCCAGCGCTGCAGCGACTCCCGGATCATCAGCGCCTGCGGGTCCAGCCAGCGGCCCTCGTACATGAGCCGGCCGAGCCGCCGGCCCTCGTTGTGGTACGCGGCGAGGGTGTCCTCGTTGTGGATCGCGTTGACCAGGCGTTCGTAGGCGATGTGCAGCAGGGCCATGCCGGGCGCCTCGTAGATGCCGCGGCTCTTGGCCTCGATGATGCGGTTCTCGATCTGGTCGGACATGCCGAGGCCGTGCCGCCCGCCGACCGCGTTGGCCTCCATGACGAGGTCGACGGGGGTGGCGAACTCCTTGCCGTTGATCGTCACGGGGCGGCCCTGCTCGAAGCCGACCGTCACGTCCTCCGTGGGGATCTCCACGGAGGGGTCCCAGAACCGCACGCCCATGATCGGGTCGACGGTCTCGATGCCCGTGTCGAGGTGCTCCAGGGTCTTGGCCTCGTGCGTGGCGCCCCAGATGTTGGCGTCCGTGGAGTACGCCTTCTCCGTCGAGTCCCGGTAGGGCAGCTCGTGGGCGAGCAGCCACTCCGACATCTCCTTGCGGCCGCCGAGCTCCGTGACGAAGTCCGCGTCCAGCCAGGGCTTGTAGATCCGCAGGTGCGGGTTGGCGAGCAGGCCGTAGCGGTAGAACCGCTCGATGTCGTTGCCCTTGAACGTGGAGCCGTCGCCCCAGATCTGCACCCCGTCCTCCAGCATCGCCCGCACCAGGAGCGTGCCGGTGACGGCGCGGCCGAGCGGCGTGGTGTTGAAGTAGGGGCGGCCACCCGACCTGATGTGGAAGGCGCCGCAGGCCAGCGCCGCGAGGCCTTCCTCGACCAGCGCGGCACGGCAGTCGACGAGACGGGTGATCTCGGCGCCGTACGCGGAGGCGCGGCCGGGCACGGAGGCGATGTCGGGCTCGTCGTACTGGCCGATGTCGGCGGTGTACGTGCACGGCACGGCGCCCTTGTCGCGCATCCAGGCGACGGCGACCGAGGTGTCGAGACCGCCGGAGAAGGCAATGCCGACGCGCTCGCCGGTGGGCAGGGAGGTGAGGACCTTGGACATAGGAAGAGTATGCATCAGGATGCATGGTCATGCAAACCCCGTGCTTCCGTACGGCGACGCGTCGCCCTGTGTTCGCCCAGGTGTCATCTTCCGTCGCCGTGGGTGGGCGAGGATGCGAGGCCCGACAGCGGTGACCGGGCGGCGGTGTGCCGGCCGGCCTCTCGAAAGGACGACGTTGCTGCGCCCACGGCCACGACGTACACAGCACAGCGGCAGGACACTCGGGGCGGGCTCGGCGGCGGTCGTGCTGTCGCTGGCCCTGGCGGGCTGCGGGCTCCTGGGGGAGGGGGCGGAGGACGGCGACGGAAGCGCTTCGTCCGTCGGGTCCCAAGCCGCCGACATCGACTGCGCTAAGTCGGGCAAGGTCCCCGGGACGGGTTCGAGCGCCCAGCAGAACGCCATGAAGCACTGGATCAAGGAGTACGAAGCGGCCTGCCCCGGGGTGCGGATCGCCTACAACCCGCTCGGATCGGGAGCCGGGGGAGCGCAGTTCCTGCGCGGCGCGACCGCGTTCGGCGGCTCCGACAGCCCCCTGCGCGCCGACGAGGTCGAGCTGTCGAAGCGGGTCTGCGAAGGCGGGCGCGCCATCGACCTGCCCATGGTGGGCGGTCCCATCGCGATCGGCTACGACCTGCCGGGCGTGCGGGACCTGGTGCTCGACGCCACGACCCTCGCCAAGATCTTCGACCGGCGGATCACGGCCTGGGACGACCCGGAGATCCGGCGGCTCAACCCCGGCGTCGAGCTGCCCTCCCTCCCCGTCCGCCCGGTGCACCGGTCCGACGACTCGGGCACCACGCAGAACTTCCAGGCCTATCTCGCGGGCGCCGCCCCCGACGTCTGGCGGCACCCGCCGGGCAAGGCCTGGCAGGGCAAGGGCGGCGCGTCGGCGAGCGGTTCGAGCGGTGTCGCCTCCGAAGTGACGTCCGGCTTCGGCGCGATCGGCTACTTCGAGCTGTCCTTCGCGCGGGCCCGCCACATCAAGACCGTCAGCATCGACACGGGCGCGCCCGCGCCGGTCGCGCCGACACCGAGGACGGCGTCGGCGGGGATCGCGGCGGCCCGGGTCGCCGGGAACGGCAAAGACCTGACGCTGAAGTTCCGCCACGACTCCTCGGCGCCCGGCGCGTATCCGATCGTCCAGATCACGTACGAGATCGTGTGCGACAAGGGCAATCAGAAGGCGACGCTGCCCGCCCTGAAGTCCTTCCTGGCCCACACGTCGAGCGAGGCGGGCCAGAAGCGGCTGTCCCGGCTGCACTACGCGCCGCTGCCGGAGTCCTTGGCGGAGCGGGTGCGGGAGGTCGTGAGCGGGCTGTCCTGATCCGGCTGCGGGGTGCGCCGACGGGCTTCGGGCCGCGGGTGGCCACGGCGGACGGCTGAGCCCGTGGCGTGGCGGCGGCAGGGGCGGACGGCTGAGCCTCTTGCGTGGTGGTGGCAAGGGCGTGGCGGCAGTGTGCCCACCCGCCAGTGGCGCAGGTCACGCCGGGGCGGGGGAACTCGGCCATGCCCCGGCCCGACTCCTGGATCGGCTCGGGCCCAGCCGGGCCATGGCCCGTCTATCCAGGGAGCGCCCTATGCCCGCCGAATCCACCGTCGTCGCCGAAGGCGAGGGGCGACCACCCGGCGAGCCCGCGGAGGCGTCGCGCGAGACGCGGGCCGAGGGCGCGCCCAAGCGGTCCGGCTGGGCGACCTTGCGGCCGCTCGTGCTGCGGCTCCATTTCTACGCCGGGCTGCTGATCGCGCCGTTCCTGCTCGTCGCCGCCACGACGGGCCTGCTCTACGCGTGTTCGTACCAGGCCGAGAAGATCGTGTACGCCGACGAGCTGCGCGTCCCGGTGCCGCCGGGGAAGGGCGAACTGCCCCTGACGCGGCAGATGGCCGCCGCCCGCGCCGCACACCCCGAGGGCTCGATCAGCGCGGTCAGGCCCTCGCCGGAGGAGGGGGCCACCACGCGCGTCCTGCTGTCCGGCGTGCCGGGCGTCGACCCCGACCACACCCTCGCCGTCTTCGTGGACCCGTACACGGCCGAGGTGCGCGGCGACCTGGAGCAGTACGGCTCGACGGGGGCCCTCCCGCTGCGCACCTGGATCGACGAGCTCCACCGCGATCTGCACCTCGGGGAGGCCGGCCGCCTCTACAGCGAACTCGCGGCGAGCTGGCTGTGGGTGATCGCGGGCGGCGGCCTCGTGCTCTGGCTGGGACGCCGCAGGTCGCAGCGGAAGGCGCGCGGCACGACGGGCCGCCGCCGCACCCTGGCGCTGCACGGCTCGGTCGGCGTCTGGGCGGCCCTCGGCCTGGTCTTCCTGTCGGCCACGGGGCTGACCTGGTCGGCGTACGCGGGCCAGAGCGTCAGCGACCTCCGCGAGGCCATCGGCCAGACCACGCCCGCGGTGTCGTCGACCGTCACGCCCGGCGCGGAGCCGGCGGCGGAGCCCGCGGGTGAGCACTCCGGCCACGGCGGGAGCGGCGGCTCCGGGGCCGCGGACGGCGAGGGGGCGGCCCGCGCGGACGTCGGGCTCGACGCCGTCCTGAAGGCCGCCCGCGGCCAGGGGCTCTCCAACCCCGTGGAGATCGTGCCGCCCGCCGACGCCTCGTCCGCGTACGTGGTCCGGCAGATCCAGCGAAGCTGGCCGGAGAAGCAGGACTCCATCGCCGTGGACCCCGCGAACGGCGAGGTCACCGACGTCCTGCGGTTCGACGACTACCCGGTGCTCGCCAAGCTGACGCGCTGGGGCATCGACGCGCACTCCGGTTCGCTGTTCGGCCTCGTCAACCAGTTCGCCCTCATCGCGCTCGCCCTCTGCCTGATCCTCCTGATCGTCTGGGGCTACCGCATGTGGTGGCAGCGCGGCCGGGGCTCCGCCTTCGGCCGGCCCGTGGCGCGCGGGGCGTGGCAGAACGTCCCGGCCCACGTCCTCGTCCCGCTGCTCGCGGCGGTCGCCGTCGTCGGCTACTTCGTCCCGCTGCTCGGCATCCCGCTCGCGGCGTTCCTCGCGGTGGACATCGCGCTGGGCGAGCTCGCCTACCGGCGGGGGAGGCGCACATACGCCTGAACCCTCCGATCCGCCGACGACGTGACCCCTCCGATCCGCCGAGGACCTGGAACCCCACCGACCCGCCGACGGGGCTAGGACGATGCGGTCGGGGCCGGCCCCGCGGCGACGCAGAACTCGTTGCCCTCCGGGTCGGCCATCACTATGTGGTGACCGGTGATCTCGGCGAGCACGCCGCCGCCCGCCGCGACGAGCCGCTCGGACTCCGCCTTGACCCTGGCCCAGCGCTCGCCCGCCGAGCCGTGCCCCGGCACGCGGACGTCGATGTGAAGGCGGTTCTTCGCGGTCTTCGGCTCGGGCACCTTGAGCAGCGACAGGCGGGGACCGCGCCCCTCGGGGTCGCAGAGCCAGGCCCCGTCGTCCACGGATTCGTCCGCGGGCGGGCCGAAGCTCGCGAACCACTCCTCGCGGGTGGTGAACGGCGCGGGCGGCGGCTCGTCGACATAGCCGAGGGCCGTTTTCCAGAAGGCGCCGAGGAGTTGGGCGTCGGCGCAGTCGAGGGTCAGGTCGATCATATAAGCCATGTGCGGACCGTAGCGCGCGGCACTGACAACGGGCCCGGGATGTACAGGCCGTCGCGGTCCCGTCGAAAACGAGTGCGGCTCGGGTGTGTGAGGCCCGTCAGAGCGGGCAATCGATGGGTGGGCCCCGCCGTGTCTCCCCCGTCGCGGCGGGGCTCCTTCGCGCCCGGCACGCCGTGCCCCTCCTCCGGCAGGTCCCCGTGCCGCTCCTCCGCCAGGTTTGAGCCTCACCAGGGCGGAAACCCGTGCCCGGCCGAAGGGCGAGGTCCCGTGACCGCCACGACACCCTTGCCGTCCGGCCCCCGGGCGGTGCGACCCGCGCCCGTCCCGACGGAGGAGCCGCAGCAGGGGGACCGGCCGGAGCCCGTCAGGTGCTGGAAGCGCGTTTCGCCTGCGCACGGGTCTGTGACGAGTGCGTCCGGGTCTGCGCCCGGCGCCGCCCGGCCGACGGGCCGAGCCATGCGCTCCGTCTCACCGCCGCCTGCGCCGACGTCTGCGACGCGACCTTCCGCGTCCTCGCCGGGCGGGGCGCGTACGGCGAGGAGGACGAGCAGCGCGTACGCGTGCAGGTCGAGTGGTGCCGCGCCGTCCGCCGCCAGTGCGCGGCCCTCTGCGCCACGTGCCCCGCGTCGGCCGGCTGCGCGAAGGCCTGCCGCCGCTGCGAACGGGCCTGCGACGACCTCACGAAGGCGCTGACGGGACCCGCGACGGCCTAGTGAAGGCGCCGGGCCGAGGCGACGGGCCCCGCGGCACTCGCTCCCGCACCGCCATTCCCTATTTCTGCAACGCGTTCTACTGTGTGCGCCGTCAGGTCCGGGAGCGAGTGAGCCAGCCAGAGCCTGGAGGGGCCGTGCACCTCGAATACACGCCGGAGCAGCAGCGGTTGCGCACCGAACTGCGCGCGTACTTCGCCGGCCTCGTGCCGGACGACGTGCACGTCCGCCATGCCGAACCCGCCGCCCGGAAGCGGTTCTACCGGGAGACCATCCGCCGCCTGGGCGCGGACGGCTGGCTGGGGGTCGGGTGGCCCGAGGAGTACGGCGGCCGCGGGCTCACGCCCATGGAGCAGTTCATCTTCTTCGACGAGGCCGCACAGGCGGGCGTGCCGCTGCCGCTGATGGCACTCAACACCGTGGGCCCCACGCTCATGCGGTTCGGGACCGAGGAGCAGAAGAGCTACTTCCTGCCGAGGATCCTCTCCGGCGAACTCGACTTCGCCATCGGCTACAGCGAGCCCGCCGCCGGCACGGACCTCGCGGCGCTGCGGACGAAGGCGGTGAGGGACGGCGACGAGTACGTCGTCAACGGGCAGAAGATCTGGACGACCAACGGCGACACCGCCGACTGGGTCTGGCTCGCCGTGCGCACGGCGGCGCCCGAGGAGGGCGTCCCGCTCCACAAGGGCATCACCATGCTCCTGGTCCCGACGACCGCCCCGGGCTACTCCTGCACCCTCATCAACACCCTCGCCTCGCACGACACCACGGCCGGCTACTACGAGAACGTCCGCGTCCCCGTCACCCACCGCGTCGGCGAGGAGAACAAGGGCTGGCGCCTCATCACCAACCAGCTCAACCACGAGCGCGTCACCCTCGCCGCCCACGGCACGATGGCCATCCGCGCCCTCCACGACGTACAGCGCTGGGCCATGGACACCAAGCTCGCCGACGGCCGCCGGGTCATCGACCTCGGCTGGGTCCGCCGGCGCCTGGCCATGACCCACACCAGGCTCGACGCGATGAAGCTCCTCAACTGGCGGATGGTCAACGCCGTCCAGGAGGGCACCCTCACCCCGCAGGACGCCTCCGCCGTCAAGGTCTACGGCTCCGAGGCGCGCCGCGACGCGTACGCCTGGCTCATGGAGGTCATCGGCGCGGCGGGCGCCCTCAAGGAGGGCTCGGCGGGCACGGTCCTGCGCGGCGATCTCGAACGCGGCTACCGCTCGGCGGTCATCTTCACCTTCGGCGGCGGCAACAACGAGATCCAGCGGGAGATCATCTCCTGGATCGGCCTGGGGATGCCGCGCGTACGGCGATGACCCGGGCGCCGGACACCCGTCACGGGACGGCGTCACACTGGAGGACATGACCGGCCCCCGGAGGTGGACCCCGTGACCGACCCCGCTGTGACCGACCCCGCGCACGCGCCCTCGCCCGACCCCGGACTCTTCGGGCCGGGTTCGGTGACCTGGCAGGTGCACTCCGACCCCATGATGTGGGTCGCGGGGATACGCGCCCTCTACCTTCAGGCCCTGCATCCCCGAGCGGTGCGCGGCGTCATGCAGAACAGCGACTTCCGCGCCGACGCCTGGGGGCGGCTGATGCGCACCGCCGGGTTCGTCGGGACCACCACCTACGGCACCACCGAGGCCGCCGAGCGCGCCGGCGCGCGGGTGCGCAAGATCCACGCGACGCTCACGGCCACCGACCCGGCGACGGGGGAGCGGTACCGGGTCGACGAGCCGGAGCTGCTGCTCTGGGTGCACTGCGCGGAGATCGACTCCTACCTCCACGTCGCACGCCGGTCGGGGCTGCGGATGCCGGACGCCCTCGCCGACCGGTATGTGCGCGAGCACCGCGAGAGCGCCCGGCTGGTGGGGCTCGATCCGGCCGATGTGCCGGGGTCCACGGCCGAGCTGCGGGCGTACTTCCGTGACGTGCGGGGCGAGTTGGCCGCCGGTCCAGGCGCCCGCGCCGTGGACGACTTCCTGCGGTGTCCGCCGACGCCGCCCCTGCTGGTCCCGGCGCGCTTCCTGCTGTGGCGGCAGGTGGCCCGCCTCGCGTACGCCTCGCTGCCCGCGTACGCGCACGAGCTGTACGGCAGGGCCGCCCCGCCGCCCGCCGTGGTGACGCGCCGCCTTGTCCTCACCGGCGCCGTCCTGCGCACCGTCCCCAGCCGTCTGCGCTGGCAACTTCCGCCCAAGCACATCCTGCGCGCCATGGCCAGGCTCGGCCCCGGCAGCCGCCCTGCCCCGTACAAACTTCACAGACCAGAAGCCATACTGGACGGGCCGGGGAGGGCGCAGCGAGGCGACGGGGGCGACGGCGCGAGATGGCGGACACCAGGCTGATCCAGAGCCGCTACCGACTCCTGGATCTGATCGGGCGCGGCGGCATGGGCGAGGTGTGGCGGGCGCGCGACGAGTCGCTCGGCCGCCAGGTCGCCGTCAAGTGCCTCAAGCCGATGGGGCCGCAGCACGACCACGCCTTCACCCGCGTCCTGCGCGAGCGCTTCCGCCGCGAGGCCCGCGTCGCCGCCGCGCTCCAGCACCGCGGCGTGACCGTCGTCCACGACTTCGGCGAGTACGAGGGCGTGCTCTATCTGGTGATGGAGCTCCTCGAAGGGCGCAACCTCAGCCAGATCCTGGAGGACAACAAGCAGCACCCGCTGCCCGTCGCCGACGTCGTGGAGATCGCCGCCCAGGTCTCCGCCGCCCTCGCGTACACCCATGACCAGGGCATCGTGCACCGCGACCTGAAGCCCGCGAACATCATGCTGCTCACCGACGGCACGGTGAAGATCTGCGACTTCGGCATCGCGCGGCTCGGCGCCGACATCGGCTTCACCTCGCGCCTGACCGGCACGGGCATCGCGATGGGCACCCCGCACTACATGTCGCCCGAGCAGATCAGCGGCGACCCGGTCGACCAGCGCAGTGACCTGTACTCCCTGGGGTGCGTGCTGTACGAGATCGCCACCGGGGCCCCGCCCTTCGACTTGGAGGACGCCTGGGCCGTGCTCGTCGGGCACCGCGACACGGCGCCCGCGCCGCCCCGCCGCCACCGCGGCGAACTGCCCGCGTTCCTCGACGACCTCGTCCTCGACCTCCTCGCCAAGGACGCGGCCGACCGGCCGCAGGACGCCCGCGACCTGAGCCGCCGCATCGCCGAAGGCCGCGCCACCCCCGCGTACGTCCCGACCGTCGTCACGCCCCACCCGCGCAACCACCACCCGCACGGCGCCGCGACCGTCCGCGAGGAGCGGCTGCCCTCCTGGACGCGGGGCATGACCACCGGGGTCAAGGCGGGCGGCGGCTCCGGGCCGCGACCCACCCCGCCCGACACGGCGGCGGGCCTGACCGGCGAGTGGATACCGCGGCCCGACGCCCGCCGCGCCGCCGCGCCCCGCGAACCCGAGCGGCCCGCGCCGCCGCCGGAACTGCTCGCCACACTGGCGGGACGCCACAACGCGGGCCTCAGCCTGGGCCGGCTCGGGCGGTGGGCGGAGGCGGGCGAGGTGCACCGCGCGGTCGCCGCCGAGCGTGAGCACGCCCTCGGCCCCGACCACCCCGACACGCTCGCCAGCCGGTACGAGATCGGCTTCACGCTCAGCCGCACCGGGCGGGCCGCCGACGCCCTGCGCGAGTACACCCGCGTGGCGCGGGGGCGGGAGCGCTCCCTCGGCGCCGAGCATCCGGACACGCTCGCCGCCCGCCAGGAGATGGCCTACGTGCTCGGGCAGCTCGGGCGGCACTTCGAGGCCCACCAGACGTACACCTCGGTGCTCGCGGTGCGGGAGCGGGTGGCGGGGCCCGACCACCCGGACACGCTGCGCTGCCGCCACAACCTCGCCTACAACCTCAGCCGCCTCGGCCGCCTGGAGGACTCCTACCGTCTGGCCGACGAGGTGGCACAGGCCCGCGCGCGCGTCCTGGGGGCCACGCACCCCGACACACTCGTCACGCGGTACGAGGTCGCGTACGCGCTCGGACAGCTGGGGCGCTGGCCCGAGGCGCTGCAGACCTACCGCGAGGTCGCCGACGCGCGGGTGCGGGCGCTCGGGCCCGACCACCCCGACACGCTCGCCGCCCGCTACGAGGTCGGCATCAGCCTCGGCAGACTCGGCCGCAGCGGTGAGGCGCTCGACCTGTACCGCGTCCTGGTCGAGGACCGGACGCGCGTCAACGGCCCCGCCGATCCCGAGACGCTCCGGGCCCGCCACGGCCTCGGCGTGAACCTCGGACGGCTCGGCCGCTGGGAGGAGGCCCTCGCCGAGGCGCGGGACGTGTGCGCGATCCGGGAGCGGGTCCTCGGCCCCGACCACCCGGACACGCTGGTCAGCCGGCGCGAGGTCGCGGTCGGCCTCGGCTGGCTGGGGCGCTGGCCCGACGCCCTCACCGAATACCGCGGGGTGGCCGCCGCCAGGGAGCGGGTCCTCGGCACGGGCCACCCCGACGCCCTGGCCAGCCGCAACGACGAGGCGCACTGCCTGGAACAGCTCGGCCGCGGCGCCGAGGCCGTGGAGCTCTACCGCAGGGTGGCGGCGCTGCGGCAGCGGAGCGCCGCGGGCGGGCTCCGAGACGTCCCCGGGTGACCCGATGCGGGACCGGTGTGCCGGGGCGCGGTCGCGCGGGGTCCTCGGCGGTGGTCCTTCGTGTTAGGAAGAGCCATGTCTGATCGCGATGTGTACGACGCCGTCATCGTCGGCGGTGGCCACAACGGTCTCGTCGCCGCCGCCTACCTCGCCCGCGCCGGACGCTCCGTGCTGCTCCTCGAAAGGCTCGGCGCCACCGGGGGCGCGGCCGTCTCCGGTCGGCCCTTCCCCGGGGTCGACGCACGGCTCTCGCGCTACTCGTACCTCGTCAGCCTCCTGCCGAAGAAGGTCGTGCGCGACCTCGACCTGGACTTCCGGGTGCGCACGCGCACCGTCTCGTCCTACACCCCCACCGAGCGCGGCGGCCGCCCCGCCGGGCTGCTCGTCGGCGGCGGCGAGGCCCGTACCCGGCGGGCCTTCACCCGGTTGACCGGTGACAGCGGGGAGTACGAGGCCTGGCGGGAGTTCCACGCGATGACCGGACGCCTCGCGGCCCGCGTCTTCCCCACGCTCACCGAACCGCTGCCGACCCGGGCGGAGCTGCGCACCCGCATCGACGACGCCACCGCCTGGCGCACGCTCTTCGAGGAACCCATCGGCACGGCGATCGAGCAGCGCTTCTCCGACGACCTGGTGCGCGGCGTCGTCCTCACCGACGCCCTGATCGGCACGTTCGCCGACGCGGGCGACCCCTCCCTGAAGCAGAACCGCTGCTTCCTCTACCACGTCATCGGCGGCGGGACCGGCGACTGGAACGTCCCCGTCGGCGGCATGGGCGCCCTCACCGACGCCCTCGCCGACTCCGCGCGCAACGCGGGGGCCACGCTGCGCACGGGCTGTGAGGCCACGCGGATCGCCACCGACGGGCGGCGCGCCGAGGTCACGTACCGCCAGGGCGACGAGGGCGAGCGCACGGCCGCCGCCCGGCACGTCCTGGTCAACGCCTCCCCGCAGGCCCTCGCCGGGCTCCTCGGCGACGAGCCGCCCGCGCCCGCCGAAGGCGCGCAGCTGAAGGTCAACATGCTGCTCAAGCGGCTGCCGAGGCTCCGCGACACCGCCGTCGACCCGGCCGAGGCCTTCGCGGGCACCTTCCACATCGCCGAGGGGTACGGGGAGCTGGCGACCGCCTACGCGCAGGCCGCCTCCGGCACGCCGCCCACCGCGCCGCCCTCCGAGATCTACTGCCACTCCCTCACCGACCCGACGATCCTCGCCCCCGACCTCGCCGAGCGCGGCTACCAGACCCTCACCCTGTTCGGCCTGCACACCCCCGCCCGGCTCTTCGCCGAGGACAACGACGCCGTACGGGCCGAGCTGCTGGAGTCGACGCTCGCCCAGCTCGACGCGCACCTGGCCGAGCCGATCGCCGACTGCCTCGCGCTCGACGCCGAGGGACGCCCCTGCGTCGAGGCCAAGACCCCGCTGGACCTGGAGCGCGACCTGCGGCTGCCCGGCGGCCACATCTTCCACGGAGACCTCGCCTTCCCCTACGCCCAGGAGGGCGCCGGGCGTTGGGGCGCGGAGACCCGGCACGCGAATGTGTTCCTCTGCGGGGCCGGCGCGGTGCGCGGTGGCGGCGTCAGCGGGGTGCCGGGGCACAACGCCGCGATGGCCGCGCTGGGGGAGTGACCGGCGAGGGACGAGGGTGAGCGGGCCCCGCTTGCGTCTCCCGTAGGGGGAGACGTGAGGGTGGAGCCATGAACGGCGACACCGAAACGCTTCCGGGGCCCGCCGCCCCCCTCTACTCCATCGGCGAACTCGCCCGCCGCACCGGGCTCACCGTCAAGACCATCCGGTTCTGGTCCGACTCCGGGATCGTCACGCCGACGGAGCGCACCCCGGCGGGCTACCGGCGTTACGGCGTCGACGCCGTGGCCCGCCTCGACCTCGTGCGGACCCTGCGCGAGATCGGGCTCGACCTGCCGACCATCCGCAAGGTCGTGGACCGGGAGGTCCCGCTGGCCGACGTGGCGGCGGCGCACGCCGAGGCCCTGGACGTGCAGATCCGCACGCTGCGCCTGCGCAGGGCCGTCCTGACCGCCGTGGCCAAACGCGGCGCCGACCCCGAGGAGCTGGCCCTCATGCACCGTCTCGCGAAGCTGTCCGAGGACGAACGCCGCCGCATGGTCGACGACTTCCTCGGCATGGTCTTCGAAGGCCTCCACAGCCACCCGGCGTTCGGCGCGGTCATCCGCTCCATGACCCCGGAGCTCCCGGACGACCCCACGGCGGAGCAGGTCGCGGCGTGGGTGGAGCTGGCCGAGCTGCTCCAGGACCCCGGCTTTCGCGCGAGCGTGCAGGGCATGGCGCGTGACCTCGCCGAGGACCGGTCACCCGACGACGCCATGGGCCTGCCCCGCGTCCTCGCCGAAGCCGTCCGCTCCCTGGCCGAACCGGCGCTGGCCGAGGGCATCGGCCCGCACACGCCCCGGGCCGCCCGCATCGCCGCGGCGCTCACGGCGCACTACGCCCGCATCACCGGCCACCCCGACGACGAAGCCCTCCGCGTCCGCCTCGCCGCCCGCTTCCGGACCATGAACGACCCCCGCAGGGACCGCTACCTCCGCCTCCTGGCGGTCCTGAACGACTGGCCACCCCCGACCGACCTGGCCCCCGCCCTCACCTGGACCGTCCAGGCACTGCACGCCCCGGACCACGGCCGCCGTGGGCGCGGCCAGAAGCCGGGCACCGCCCCCTGAACCGGATCTGACGCTGCATCAGTAAACCCCTTCCCCCTTGACGGGCCCTGCGGCATCCTGCGCCCATGCAGACGGAGTTGAGCAGGAGACTGGGAATCGAGCACGCCATCTTCGGGTTCACGCCGTTCCCCGCCGTGGCCGCCGCCATCAGCAGGGCGGGTGGGTTCGGGGTGCTCGGCGCGGTTCGCTACTCGGCGCCCGACGAACTGGCCAGGGACCTCGACTGGATGCAGGAGCACGTCGACGGCCGGCCGTACGGGCTCGACGTCGTCATGCCCGCCAAGAAGGTCGAGGGGGTCAGCGAGGCCGACGTGGAGGCCATGATCCCCGAAGGCCACCGGCAGTTCGTCAGGGACGTCCTCGCCAAGCACGGCGTCCCCGAGCCGGCCGAGGGCGAGGCGTCGGGGTGGCGGATCACGGGCTGGATGGAGCAGGTCGCCCGCAGCCAGCTCGACGTCGCCTTCGACTACCCGATCAAGCTCCTCGCCAACGCCCTCGGCTCACCCCCGGCCGATGTGATCCGGCGCGCCCACGACCGGGACGTCCTCGTCGCCGCCCTCGCGGGCAGCGCCCGGCACGCCCGCAAGCACGCCGAGGCGGGCATCGACATCGTGGTCGCGCAGGGGTACGAGGCGGGCGGCCACACCGGCGAGATCGCCTCCATGGTCCTCACCCCCGAGGCCGTCGACGCGGTCACGCCCCTGCCCGTCCTCGCCGCGGGCGGCATCGGCAGCGGGCGGCAGATCGCCGCCGCGCTCGCACTCGGCGCCCAGGGAGTCTGGCTCGGCTCCCTCTGGCTCACCACCACCGAGGCCGACCTGCACTCGCCCGCCCTCACCCGCAAGCTGCTCGCCGCGGGGTCCGGCGACACGGTCCGCTCCCGCGCCCTGACCGGCAAACCCGCCCGCCAGCTCCGCACGGAGTGGACCGAGGCGTGGGACGACCCGCAGGGCCCCGGCGCCCTGCCCATGCCGCTCCAGGGCCTGCTCGTCGCCGACGCCGTCTCACGCATCCAGAAGTACGAGGTGCAGGAGCTGCTCGGCACGCCCGTGGGGCAGATCGTCGGCCGGATGACCAGCGAACGGGCCGTCCAGGACGTCTTCGACGACCTGACCCGCGGCTTCGAACGGGCCGTGGACCGCGTCAACCGCATCGCGGGAAGGGGACGTCACGCATGAGCACACCGCCCTCCAACACACCCCCCAACGGCTTCTGGGCGCAGGCCGCCGCCGACCCCGGACGCCCCGTCCTCGTCACCCCCGGCGGCGAGCAGTGGACGGCGGGCCGTCTGCACGCCGCCGTCAACCAGCTGGTCCACGGCCTGCGGGCGGCGGGCCTGCAGCGCGGCGACGCCTTCGCCGTGGTCCTGCCCAACGGAGTCGAGTTCCTCACCGCCTACCTCGCCGCCTCCCAGGCCGGGTTCTACCTCGTCCCCGTCAACCACCACCTGGTCGGCCCGGAGATCGCCTGGATCGTCACCGACTCCGGCGCCAAGGCACTCATCGCGCACGAGCGGTTCGCCGGCGCGGCTGCGGCGGCGGCCGACGAGGCCGCGCTCCCCGCGACCCACCGCTACGCCGTCGGCGACGTCCCCGGCTTCCGCCCCTACGCGCGACTCCTCGAAGGGCAGCCCGACTCGGCGCCCGCGGACCGCACCCTCGGCTGGGTCATGAACTACACCTCGGGCACCACGGGCCGCCCCCGCGGCATCCGCCGCCCGCTGCCCGGCAAGGCCCCCGAGGAGTCCTACCTCGGCGGCTTCCTCGGCATCTTCGGCATCAGGCCCTTCGACGGCAACGTCCACCTGGTCTGCTCGCCGCTCTACCACACCGCCGTGCTCCAGTTCGCGGGCGCGGCCCTGCACATCGGCCACCCGCTGGTCCTGATGGACCGGTGGACGCCCGAGGAGATGCTGCGCCTCATCGACGCGCACCGCTGCACGCACACCCATATGGTGCCGACCCAGTTCCACCGCCTGCTCGCCCTGCCGGACGCGACGAAGGCGGCGTACGACGTGTCCTCGATGCGGCACGCCATCCACGGCGCCGCGCCCTGCCCCGACCACGTGAAGCGGGCGATGATCGAGTGGTGGGGCGAGTGCGTCGAGGAGTACTACGCGGCCAGCGAGGGCGGCGGCGCCTTCGCCACCGCCCAGGAGTGGCTGAAGAGACCGGGGACGGTCGGCAGGGCCTGGCCCATCAGCGAGCTGGCCGTCTTCGACGACGAGGGGAACCGCCTCCCGCCCGGTGAACTGGGCACCGTCTACATGAAGATGTCCACCGGCGGATTCTCCTACCACAAGGACGAGGCGAAGACGGCGAAGAACCGCATCGGTGACTTCTTCACCGTCGGCGACCTCGGCCTCCTCGACGAGGACGGCTATCTCTTCCTGCGCGACCGCAAGATCGACATGATCATCTCGGGCGGTGTGAACATCTACCCCGCCGAGATCGAGTCGGCGCTGCTCACCCACCCCGCCGTCGCCGACGCCGCCGCCTTCGGCATCCCGCACGACGACTGGGGCGAGGAGGTCAAGGCCGTCGTCGAGGTCGCCGAGGGCAGGGAGGCGGGCGACGCGCTCGCCGCCGACATCCTCGCCCACTGCGAACGGCGTCTGGCCGGCTACAAGCGGCCCAAGAGCGTCGACTTCATCGCGGCCATGCCTCGCGACCCCAACGGCAAGCTGTACAAGCGGCGGCTGCGCGAGCCGTACTGGGAGGGCCGCCGGCGCACGATGTGAGGAGGCGGGGGCGGACCGCAGCCCGGGCCCGCCCCTCATGCTCAGCGGCGCTCGCGCACCTTCACCACCTTCAGCGCGGGATCGCCGAGGATGTCCTTCTCGCAGAAGCGGGACGTCACCCAGCGCTCCTTCGCGTACAGCCGCGTCTGGTCGCTGTGGTGCGGGGAGTCCGGGTTCGACGACTGGGAGTACGTCAGGAGCGTACGGGCCTTCGGGCAGCGCCCGTCGTCCCAGCCGACCGCCTGGACGTGGCTCGAACCGTGCGCGACCTCGGTGTAGCCGCGCCCGGCTTCCCAGACGGCCTCGATCTTGTTCCAGACGCCGAGCGACTCCGTGCCGCCGTGGACCGGGATGCGGTGCTTGCCGCGTACGACGTACTGGTGCTCGCCCAGCGGCGCGTCCAGGGCGATGCCCGCGGTGTCCAACTCGCGCACGGTGTCCGCGAGCGCGGTGGCGAAGCCGGGCGCCGAGGTGTTCAGGGTGTGCGGGGTGCGCACCGGGTCGGCCGCCGAGAACGGCGCCTTCCACAGCCGGTCGCCCGGCACGGCCGCCGTCAGCTTGCGCCAGAAGCGGTCGAAGAGCAGGGCGCCACGGCTGCCGGTGTCCATCCGGTGGTCCCAGCGCCCGAGGACCCGGCAGGCCTCGCCCACGTCGACGCGGCTGCCGTCACTGCCGGTCGCCGTCCCGCCCGGCAGCGCCGCACACGCCTTCGCCGCGTCGCCGGCGGCGAGATCGGCCGCGGGCACACGGTTGGCGAACTGCTGGCGCTGGAGGTCCCGCACCGTCAGATCGCCCTTCTCCGCCAGCGCCGCCACGTCCTCGATGCCGCCACGGGTGCGCATCGACCGCTGGGTGCCGATGGTGCCGAAGATCCGTTCGTAGCCGGTGATAGGCCGGTCGGCGTTGGTCAGCCAGGCGCTGTCGTTGGAGTTCACCGCGTACGGGGCGTCCTTGAGGGTCGGCGCTTTCGCGGGGCCGAAGACGCCCGGCTGCACGGCGTCCTTGTCGGAGCCGAGCGCGCAGTCGCCCCGCGAGCCGTCGAGCACCGCGACGCCCGCGGCCGGGTACGTCACCTTGCCGAGGGCCGTGCCGCACCGCCGCGCCAGGTCGTCGGTGATCCGGGGGAGCACCTGGGACTGGCTGAGCAGCGAGTGGCCCCGCCGGTCGGCGGCGACGGTGTTCACCCACGGCAGCCCCTGCGTCTCGCGCAGGGACTTCAGGATGCCCGCGGTGGAACGGGCCTCGGCGAACCCGAGGCCGGTGTCGGCGCCGCGCAGGTTGACCGCGTTCGGGTCGTTGAGCGCGTACGCGGTGGTCGAGGTCCAGGGCAGCGGGAGCTGGGCGCCGAGCCCGGTGACCACCGGGCCGTAGCGGGTCCACCACTGGGTGCGGGTGACCGGGGCGCCGCCCTTGACGGCGACCGTGACCGTCCGCTTCATCATTGTGTGCCGCTCGCCGTCCACGAGGTAGACGGTCGGGTCGGCCGGGTCCAGCGTGAGCTGGTGCACGTTGAAGGGGACGCCGGTGGCGACGGTGTGGCTCCACGCCACGTCGGCGTTGAAGCCGATGTTGACCTGGCTGGTGCCGAGCAGTGAACCGCCGGAGACGTTGAACTCGCCGGGGATGGTCTGCTGCGACTGCCAGAAGCGGCGCCCGCCCTGCCAGGGGTAGTGCGGGTTGCCGAGCAGCAGCCCCTTCCCGTCGGCGGTGGTGCGGCCGCTGAAGGCGACGGCGTTGGAGCCCATGTCGGCGCCCTGCGGATCGAGCAGCTCGCGGGCGGCGTCCGCGGCCCGCCGCGGATCGGGCGCCGCCGGGTCGGGCGCGCCGGCGGCCGGCGGCCGGGCGCCCGTGATCCCGTCCACGGCCCGGCCCTGGCCGCCGAGCACCTGGACGGCGAAGCCGTGCCGCGCCACGTCCAGGGTGGTGATCGGCTTGACCCAGGACGCCTTCGCGCAGGCGGGGTCGGTGACGCGGTTCTGCTTCAGCCAGGCGTTGTAGCCCGCGGCGAAGCCGCGCATCAGGTCCTTGGCGTCGCGGCTCGCCCCCGCGGGCGCGGGCAGCTTCAGGAGCTTCTCGACCGTGCCGCTCTCGCGCACGCCGCGGAAGAACAGGTCGCTGCTCAGGTTGGTGGACGCCGAGGACAGCGCGGAGCCGGGCGCGGCCCCGGGCCCGAAGTGGCGCGAGCGCTCGCCGCGCACGGTCACATAGCCGTCGGCGAGCGTGCACACCTGGTCGGCGGCCTGCGCCCAGCCGGTGCCGAAGCCGAGATCGGCGTGGTCATCGGCGACGATGTGCGGTATGCCGTACTGCGTGTAGCGGATGGTGGCGTGCAGCCCGCCGTCCGAGGGGCGCGCGTCGCGGGTCGCGGCCCCCGCACCGGCCGGCAGCAGGGCCACGGCGGTCAGCAGGGTGACCCCGACGGCGGACAGACGTCTCGTACGGGTGCGTGGGGGGCGTACGCCGCCCGTGGTGCGCGTGGTGCTCATGGTGCCTCCCAACATCGTTGAGGGAAGGAGCGGTTGAGCGTACCAAGCGGTATGTCATCTGTGCCCTCCCTTGACCGGGGCGGCGCGCGCCGCCCAGGATCGCGCCATGACGGGTGCACGCGACAACACGGTCGACGGAGTCCTCAGCCGCAGCGCGCGCCGCGCGCCACAGAGCCCGGCGCTCCACTACGGCGAGCGGTCCTGGACGTACGGGGAACTCGACGCGGCCGTGTCGCGCGCGGCCCACGTGCTGCGCGAGCTCGGCCTCGCCGACGGCGACCGGGTCGGCGCGTACGCCCACAACTCCGACGCCTATCTGATCGGCTTCCTCGCCTGCGCGCGGGCGGGCCTGATCCATGTGCCGGTCAACCAGAACCTGACCGGCGACGACCTCGCGTACATCGTGGAGCAGTCGGGCAGCTCGCTCGTCCTCGTCGATCCGGACCTGGCGGAGCGGCTCCCGGCCGGGACGCGGACGCTGGCCCTGCGCGACACGGACGACTCCCTGCTCGCACGGCTCCCCGCGTCACCCGCGTACGTGGGGGAGGGGCCCCGCGGCGACGACCTGGCGCAGCTCCTCTACACCTCGGGCACGACGGCCCTGCCGAAGGGCGCCATGCTCACGCACGGGGCACTGGTCCACGAGTACGCCAGCGCCATCGCGGCCCTCGACCTGAAGCCCGGCGACAAGCCCGTCCACTCCCTCCCGCTCTACCACTCGGCGCAGATGCACGTGTTCCTCCTGCCCTACCTCGCGGTCGGCGCCGAGAACACCGTCCTGGACGGTCCCGACCCCGAGCGCGTCTTCGACCTCGTCGAGGCGGGCCGCGCCGACAGCCTCTTCGCGCCGCCCACGGTGTGGATCGGCCTCTCCCGCCACCCCGGCTTCACCACCCGCGACCTCGGCGCCCTGCGCAAGGCCTACTACGGCGCGTCGATCATGCCGGTGCCGGTCCTTCAGCGGCTGCGGTCCAGGCTTCCCGGGCTCGCCTTCTACAACTGCTTCGGGCAGAGCGAGATCGGCCCGCTCGCCACCGTCCTCGGCCCCGACGAGCACGAGGGGCGCATGGACTCCTGCGGGCGGCCCGTCCTGTTCGTCGAGGCGCGCGTCGTCGACGAGGAGGGCCGGGAGGCGCCGGACGGCACACCGGGCGAGGTCGTCTACCGCTCACCGCAACTGTGCGAGGGCTACTGGGAGAAGCCCGAGGAGACCGCGGAGGCCTTCCGCGACGGCTGGTTCCACTCCGGCGACCTCGCCGTACGCGACGCCGACGGCTATTTCACCGTCGTCGACCGCGTCAAGGACGTCATCAACTCCGGGGGCGTCCTCGTCGCCTCGCGCCAGGTCGAGGACGCGCTGTACGAGCACGAGGGCGTCGCGGAGGCGGCGGTGATCGGGCTGCCGGACGAGCGCTGGATCGAGGCGGTCACGGCGGTCGTCGTGCGCAAGGACTCCGCCGGCGAGGGCGAGGAGCCCACGGAGGCGGAGCTCATCGCCCACGCGCGCGACAGGCTCGCCCCCTTCAAGGCGCCCAAGCGGATCCTCTTCGTGGATGAACTTCCGCGCAACGCCAGTGGAAAGATCCTCAAACGGGAGCTGCGGGACCGCTTCGCCGCCGACGACGGCTGACGAGGGGGCGGCGGTTCTCCGTCACGGGCGCGCTCGAATCAGCCATCTTGCGCCGGGCGCACGCCTGCCGGCGGGGCCTCGCCTTGACGGTCCGCGTTCTCTCACGGTCAGTCAATTGCCGGGCGGGAGCGGCGGTGGACTGCGGAAATCCAGTCGGCGCACCGCCGATCGGTTCAGTGGGCGGACAGATGTCGAGAGCCTCCACGCCGCTCCCACATCTTCTCCACTGGCCGGAACATGGGTTTCTCGCCAACGTTGCAACGGCGTGTTGTACTTGACAGAGCCTCATGATCGTTCGGTGTTACGATCTCGGGCACATGCCACGTGGGCTTTCTCCTCGGCATGGCTACAGCCAGGGGGCCCTCCGGGGTGGTGAAGACTGCCCACGCCGAGGGTCCGCATGGACAGATCCGAGAGCTGGACTCCAGCCGCTCAAAGAGAGTCACATGACAATTTTGCAGGATCCGACAGTCTGGGCGCTTGCTGCCGGCGTCCCTGTCGCCACCACGGTTGTCGTTCGCCAGCGAAAAACGATCAAGTCGTTGCGCCGTCAGAAGCAGGGCGTCGAGAACGACCTGACCGAAGCGCAGGGCAGCCACGCCGTCCTCCAGTCCACCGTCGAAGAGCTCCGCAGGGGCTATGACGAGGTGGTCCGGCAGGCCAAGGAGGAGGCGGAGAACGCGACCAACACCGTGCTGAAGTCCGCGATGCAGACCCTCCAGGGTCTCGCGGCCGAGCAGCAGCGGGCCATCTCCGGGCTGCAGAAGAAGTACGGCGATTCGGCCGTGCTGCGGGACCTGTTGGACGTCGACCACATGAACTCGCAGTTCAACCGACGTGCCCAGTCCATCGCCGTGCTGTGCGGCGGGTGGCTCGGCCGGCAGCGGGACGCGGCGTCCATCTACGACGTGATCCGCGGGGCCCAGGGCCGGATCCGGCACTACCAGCGCATCGACATCGCCTCGCGGGTGGACATCGCGGTGACCAGCCGCGCCGTCGAGCCGGTCGCGCTGACGGTGGCCGAACTGCTCGACAACGCCACCAGCTACTCGGCGCCGACCTCCATGGTGGACGTCGAAGTGCGCACGGTCCCCAAGGGCATCTGCATCGTGATCGACGATGCGGGCGTCGGGATGAGCGAGGAGGAGAAGACGGCCGCCACGGCGCTGCTGGCCGGCGGGTCCGCGGTGAGCGTCTCCGAACTCGGCAATCCTCCCGCGTTCGGTTTCGCGGTGATCGGCGCGCTGTGCGCGCGATTCGGATTCACGGTCACCATCGACAGCACTTCTCCCTACGGCGGCGTCCGAGCGGTGGTGATGGTGCCGAAGGAGCTGCTGACGGACATGCCGGAACCCGTGAGGCCGACCGCGATACGAGGAACCGACCCGGGTTCGCGGGGCAGCGGTTCGGCCCCCTCCACGACCGTGGAGGGGCTGCCCCGGCGACAGAACAAGCGCCGCGCCATGGCACTCGTGCCGGACAGCCAGCCCGACGAAGCCACCGCGCCGCCGGCCCGGTCGGCGGAGGCACGGGTGGCGGCCATGGACGCGTTTCAGCGCGGCACTCTCAGCGGCCGAAGTGCGGGGGTACCGGCCGCCGAACGCGACACTCCTGCCGATTCACACGAAGGATTCGATGCCCCGTGAGCGACGACCTGTCCTGGATGCTTGAGGACGCGCTGGCGATCCCCCATGCCCTCCACGCGGTCCTGATCTCCGCCGACGGCCTGCAGATGTCCCGCACGGCGGAGATCGGCCGGGACGACGCCGACAAGGTGGCCGCCGCCGTGAGCGGACTGCAGTCGCTCAGCCGGTCCGTCGGGTTCTTCTGTGGCGACGACGGCACGTCCTGGCGCCAGACGCTCATCGAGTTCGACGGCGGCTGGGTGTTCCTGAACGCCGCGGGAGGCGGCTCCTACCTCGCCGTGGCGGCGTCCGCCGAGGTCGACATGGGCGACATCACGTATCGGATGCAGCAGCTGGTCAGCCGACTGGGCAAGGCCATGTCGAGCGCCCGCCGCACCGACACGGTCACCTCATGACGGACCCGGACCGTACCGATCTGGAACCCGTGTCAGAGGCCGGCGCGTTAGTCCGTCCCTACGTCATCACCCGTGGGCGCGACCTGCCCGATGAGGGCACGTTCGCCCTCATCACCCTCGTCACGACGTCCACCGACGAGCAGCAGCGCCCCCAACGGCTCTCGCCCGAGGAGCAGCAGATCCTGGAGATGTGCTCCAGCGGCTATCTCTCGGTCGCCGAGATCGCCGCCCACACCCAGCAGCCTCTGGGCGTCGTCAAGGTGCTGCTCAGTTCCCTCGCCGAGGGGGGCTATCTGGTCACCCGTGCGCCGGTGCCCTCGGCTCGTCTCGCCAACAAGACCTTGCTTCAGGAGGTGCTCGATGGCCTCAAGGCTCTCTCTGTCTGAGGACGCCTACGTGCGCAGCGGCGCACAGCAGACGGCGGTGAAGATCCTGGTCGTCGGGCACTTCGCCGTCGGCAAGACCACGCTGATCGGCTCGCTCTCCGAGATCGCCCCGCTGTCCACCGAGGAGCAGATGACGAGCCTCTCGGAGAACGTCGACGACCTCAAGGGAGTACAGGGGAAGACCACGACCACCGTGGCCCTGGACTTCGGTCGCCTGACCCTCAGCGAGCGCATCGTGCTGTACCTCTTCGGATCACCGGGCCAGCAGCGGTTCGTCAACCTGTGGGACGACATGGCCCGCGGGGCGCTGGGCGCGCTGGTCCTGGTGGACCCCGAGCGGCTGGCCGACAGTTTCGAGGTCATGGACCTGGTCGAGAGCTACGGACTCGACTTCGCCGTGGCCATCAACCAGTTCGACGGCGGCACGGTGCACACCCCGGAGGCTGTCCGGGAGGCGCTCGACCTGCTGCCCGACACCCCGGTCGTCACCATCGACGCGCGCGACAAAGCGTCGTCCGTCAACGCCCTGATCACCATGGTCCGCTATCTGCAGAAGCGCGCCGCCCTGGAGCACGCATGACAACCCCTCCCGTACCTCCGCCCGGCTGCCCCGCACACGGCAGCGGGCAGCGCATACCCCTCGACACCCCGGAGTTCGCGGCCAACCCGCACGCGTACTACCGCTACATGCACCAGCTCGGCCCCACGGCGCCGGTCACGATCGCGCCCGGCGTGGAGGCGACCCTGGTGACCGACTACAGCGCGGCCCTGGAGCTGTTGCAGGACCCGACGACCTTCCGCAAGGACTCACGCCGCTGGCGTGCGCTGAACGAGGGCCTCATCCGCGCCGACAGCCCGGTCCTGCCGCTGCTGTCCTACCGGCCGAACTGCATGTTCACCGACGGCGCCGAGCACGTGCGGCTGCGGCAGGCCATCACCGAGAGCCTGGCCCGCGTCAGCAACAGCCGGCTGAGCCGCATCGTCAACCAGGCCGCCCAGTTCCTCATCAACCAGTTCAGCGCCCGCGGCAGCGCCGACCTGCTCAGGGACTACGCCCAGCAGCTCCCCCTGTACGTCTTCAACGAACTCTTCGGCTGCCCGGCGGAGATCGGCGACCGCGTCCTGTTCGGCATCTCCGGCATGTTCGACGGCGTCAACGCCGAGCAGGCCAGCCAGGTCCTGCTGGAGGCGGTCGGCGAGCTGGTGGCGCTCAAGCGCGCCCACCCCGGGGAGGACATCACGTCCTACCTGATGCAGCACCCGGCCCAGCTGACCGACGAGGAACTGGCGCACACGCTGGTGCTGCTCCTCGGCGCGGGCGGCGAGCCGGAGGGCAACCTCATCGGCAACGCCTTCTACACGATGCTGACCGTCGAGGAGTACGCGCGCAACGGGCAGTTCGACAAGGCCCTCGACGACACCCTGTGGCGCAACGCGCCCATGGCCAACTACGCGCCGCACTACCCGGTCGCCGACACGGACGTGGCCGGCGACAAGGTCCGCGCCGGTGAACTGCTCCTGGTGTCCTTCGGCGCGGCCAACACGGCGCTCGCGGACCAGGGGGCCGACACGCGCGGCCACCTCGCCTGGAGCGCGGGACCGCACGCCTGCCCGTCCAAGGAACCGGCCAGGCTCATCGCCCTGACCGGCCTCGAAGCTCTGTTCAACGCGCTGCCGGACGTGGAACTCGCCGTCCCCGCCAACAGCCTCGCCTGGCGGCCCGGCCCCTTCAACCGGGCCCTGGCCAGCCTGCCCGTCCGCTTCGGCGCGGTCACCCCGCGCCCCGCGCCCGCCCCTGAGCCGTCGGAGCGCCATCGCGACCAGGCGCACCCGCCCGTCGCCCCCGCGCCCGTGGCGCCGCAGGCCCCCGGCGCCGGCAAGCCGGGCCGCTGGAGCAGCTTCATGCGGTGGCTGACCGGTCAGTGACCGGCGCACCCCCTGTGACGCAGGCGACACAGGCAGTTGTTGTAGCCTGCATGGAAAGATCATTTATGGGGTAGGACAGCGCGGAGTGTCTGGAGTGACACGAGATGAAGGAGAGACAGTGGATCTCGCAACCTCCGCGCCCCGTTCTGCAGGCAACCGACCGGGCCAGCGGCGCACCACGTCCAGCAGGAAGAACCCGTGCGGGTGCGGCGACCCCGACAAGGCGCAGGGCCGAATAACCGCCGCTCACGGCGGATCGGCCCGTGTCTCCTCCCTCGTCGGCGGAGCACGCCGCCGTACCTGCGCACCACCGTGCGCACGCTTCCCGCGCCACGACGTGCGAGGAACGCGATGAGCTCCCTGCCCGAGGCCGCGACACCGGCGGCCGAACCCGGTGAGACGACACTCGGCGAGCACGTGCTCGGCCAACTGCGGCGGCTCGGCGCCACGGTGGGCCTGAGCGAGGCGGACACCGCGCTGTACGGGCAGGTCCTGCTCGACTCCCTCGCGGGCTCCGCCCGGCGGCCGCTGTCCTTGCCCCCGGCGTCGCCCAGCTTCCTCTCCGACGACCACACCCCCGTCGAGTTCTCCCTCGCCTCCACGGCAAACGCCGCCCCGGCCCTGCGGGTGCTCGTGGAGCCCGGATGGGCCCACGGCGACATGGGCGACAGCGGGCGCGCCGGACTTGAGGCCATCCGCGCGATGGCCGCCCGATGGGACTTCTCCACCGAGCAACTCGACGCCCTGGAGGACCTGTTCCTCCCCGCTGCGGCCGAGGGACCGCTCTCCCTGTGGTACGCGCTCGACCTGCGCGCGGGAGGAGTCCCCGGCGTCAAGGTCTATCTGAACCCCTCCGCCGCCGGGCCCGAGCACGCCGCACGCACCGTGCGAGAAGCCTTGCGTCGGCTCGGCTACGACAAGGCCTTCGCGCAGCTTCCGCCCGCGGCGGGCTATCCGTTCCTCGCACTGGACCTGGGCGACTGGAAGTCACCTCGCGTCAAGGTCTACGTGAAGCACGCGGGCATGTCGGCCGACGACGCCTGCGCGCTCAGCCACTCCTCCGGGGCATCGGCGGCGGACATCCGCTCCTTCTTCCACACGGCCGCCGGCTCCCTCGCGCCGTCCGGGCGGGAGGCAGACGGCACGCGGAGGCTCCTGCGGCGGTCCGCGCTCACCTGCCATTCCTTCACCGAGGGCGACAGCGAGCCCAGCGGCTTCACGCTCCACATCCCCGTCCGTGACTACGTGCGCGACGACGAGGAGGCCCTCGCCCGGGCGACCGCCCTGCTGACCCGGTTCGGCATGGACCCCACGGCCCTGAGCCGGAGCCTGGGCGCGCTCACGCGGCGACGGCTCAGCGACGGCGTCGGGCTCATCGCCTACCTCGCCCTCGTGTACGAGCGGAACCGGCAGCCCCGCATCACCGCCTATCTGTCCTCCGAGGCCTACCTGACCCGGCCGCCCCAGGAGCAGGACGCGCAAGCCGGCCTGCTGCCCGCGCAACGGACCAAGAACACTTCGAACCCCGGGCGCGAAGCCGCCGATCACGCCAGTCCGCACACCGCACAGAAGGAAGTCACGTGGAGCCGTACCGCATCAAAGTTGTAGAGCCGATCGCGTTCACCACCCGGGCGGAGCGCGAGGCCGCGCTGGAGCGGGTCGCCTACAACCCCTTCGATCTGCGTGCCGACGAGGTCACCATCGACCTGCTGAGCGACTCGGGGACCGGTGCGATCTCCGCGGACCAGCTCGCCGCGGGCATGCACGGCGACGAGTCCTACGCCGGCAGCCGCAGCTACTACCGGTGGCACGAGGTCGTCTCCGAACTCACCGGTTACCCCCACATCCTGCCGGCACACCAGGGCCGCGCCGCCGAGCGCATCCTGTTCTCCGCGCTGCTCGAACCGGGCACGAGCGTGCTGTCCAACACCCACTTCGACACCACCCGCGCCAACGTCGAACTGACCGGCTGCCAGGCCTACGACCTGCCCTGCGCCGAGGCGAAGGACCTCGACAGCGACTACCCGTTCAAGGGCAACATCGACCTGATCGCCCTGGAGCAGGCGCTGGAGAACGCGCACCAGGCGCCCGTGGCGGCCGTGCTGATGACCATCACCAACAACGGTGGCGGCGGTCAGCCGGTCAGCATGGAGAACCTGCGGCAGACCGCCGAACTGTGCCGACGGCACAACGTGCCCCTGATCCTGGATGCCGCGCGCTTCGCGGAGAACGCCTGGCTGGTGACCCAGCGCGAGCCTGGCTACGCCGGCCGCACGCCCCGCCAGGTCGCCGAGGAGGCCTTCCGCCTCGCGGACGGCTGCGTCATGAGCGCGAAGAAGGACGGCATCGTCCACATCGGCGGCTTCATCGGTCTGAAGGACCCCGAGCTCGCCGAGAAGTGCGCAGGCCTGCTCATCGCCACCGAGGGCTTCACCACCTACGGCGGGCTGGCGGGCCGCGACCTCGAGATGATGGCCCGCGGCCTCCTGGAAGTCACCGAACCGGCCTACCTCGCCGAACGCGCCGACATAGCCGCCTACCTCGCGGCGCGCATCCGCGAGGCCGGGGTGGACATCCTGGAGCCCTCGGGTCTGCACGCCCTCTACGTCAACGCCGGGCGGCTGCTGCCCCACATCCCCCCGCACCAGTACCCGGGCACCGCGCTCGTCTGTGAGCTCTACCGCCGCGGCGGCATCCGCTCGGCGGAGCTGGGCAGCCTGTACCTCGGGGAAGAGGACGAGCACGGCAACTCCATCAAGACCGCGCCTTTCGAGCTGGTGCGGCTGGCGCTTCCCCGACGGGTCTACACCCGGAGCCACTACGACCACGTCGCCGCCACCCTGGCGGACATAGCCAAGAACCCCGAGTCGGTGCGGGGCTACCGCATCGTGGGCCAGTCGCCGATCCTCCGCCACTTCAGCATCAAGCTGGAGCCCGTGCGGTCCGACGGCTGATCTCCGCTCGGCCCCGCGCCACCGCGGGGCCGGCGGCCCCGGTCCACATCTCCCGGGAGGCCGGCGCCATGGTCCGGCCGTCAGCCCTCGCCGCGCAGATCGACGATCCGCTTGAACTTCCCCACCGACCGTTCCAGCGTCTCCGGGTCGACGACCTCCACGCCCACCGAGACGCCGATGCCGTCCTTCACCGCGGCGGCGATCTCGCGGGCCGCCGCCGCGCGCCGCTCGGGGGTCGTGTCGGCGCGGGCCTCGGCGCGCACGGTCAGGGCGTCCATGCGGCCCTCGCGGGTCAGCCGGAGCTGGAAGTGCGGGGCCACGCCCGCCGTGCGCAGCACGATCTCCTCGATCTGCGTGGGGAAGAGGTTGACCCCCCGCAGGATCACCATGTCGTCGCAGCGCCCCGTCACCTTCTCCATCCGCCGGAAGACGCGTGCCGTGCCGGGGAGCAGCCGCGTCAGGTCACGCGTGCGGTAGCGGATGACGGGCATGGCCTCCTTGGTGAGGGAGGTGAAGACCAGCTCGCCGCGCTCGCCGTCCGGCAGCACCTCGCCCGTGACCGGGTCGACGACCTCGGGGTAGAAGTGGTCCTCCCAGATGTGCAGGCCGTCCTTGGTCTCCACGCACTCCTGCGCGACGCCGGGGCCGATCACCTCGGAGAGGCCGTATATGTCGACGGCGTCGATGGCGAAGCGCTCCTCGATCTCGCGCCGCATCTCCTCGGTCCACGGTTCCGCGCCGAAGACGCCGACCCGCAGGGAGGTCGTCCGGGGATCGACGCCCTGCCGCTCGAACTCCTCCAGGAGGGTGAGCATGTACGAGGGCGTCACCATGATGATCTCGGGCCGGAAGTCCTGGATCAGCCGCACCTGGCGCGCGGTCATGCCGCCGGACGCGGGAATGACCGTACAGCCGAGCCGCTCGGCTCCGTAGTGCGCGCCGAGACCGCCGGTGAACAGGCCGTAGCCGTACGCCACATGCACCTTGTCGCCCGGTCTGCCGCCCGCGGCGCGGATCGAGCGGGCCACGACGTCCGCCCACATGGACAGATCCCGCTCGGTGTACCCGACGACTGTCGGCAGCCCCGTCGTCCCGCTGGAGGCGTGCAGGCGCCGCACCTCCGACTGCTCGACGGCGAACATGCCGAAGGGGTAGTTGGCCCGCAGGTCGTCCTTGGTCGTGAAGGGGAAGCGCGCCAGGTCGGCCGGCGAACGGCAGTCGTCGGGGCGCAGCCCCGCCTTGTCGAACGCCGCCCGGTAGAACGGGACGTTCTCGTACGCGTGCAGCAAGGTGGCCTGGAGGCGTTCCAGCTGCAGGGCCCGGAGCTCCCGGGGGCCGAGCCGTTCCGCCGCGTCCAGCTGAAGCGCCCTGCGCGTCATGTGGTTCTCCCGTCCCGAACGGGCGACCGATCATTCGGTCGTCGATCTTCCGTCGAGGTCAGTAATCCAGCCCCGGCCCCGGGCGTCAAGGGATGGCGCGCCACGCCTTCGAGCTGCGAGGCGTCGCCCGGCCCGCCGGCCGGCAGGCGTTGCCCGGACCCGACGCGGGATGTGATGATCCCCCTCATGCCGACTTTCAGCGCGTACGACGGGACGGAGCTCGCCTACCACGAGAAGGGGGAGGGCGAGCCACTGCTCTGCCTGCCGGGCGGCCCCATGCGCGCCTCCGTCTACCTGGGCGACCTCGGCGGTCTCACCGCGCACCGCCGGCTGATCCTGCTCGACCTGCGCGGCACGGGTGACTCCGCGGAGCCGGAGGACCCGGCGACCTACCGCTGCGACCGGCTCGTCGACGACGTCGAGGCGCTGCGGGAACATCTGGGGCTCGACCGGGTCGACCTGCTCGGCCACTCGGCGGGCGGCGACCTGGCGACGCTGTACGCGGCCCGCTGCCCCAAGCGGATCCGCACACTCGTGCTCGTCACCCCGGCCACGCTGGCCGTCGGCGGCGCCATGACCGTCGAGGACCGCGCCGAGGCCGCAGCCCTGCGCAAGGACGAGCCCTGGTACCCGGCGGCCGCGACCGCGCTGCGGGAGATCGCCGAGAGCGGGGCGCCGAGCGCGGGCTGGGACGCCATCGCCCCGCTGACGTACGGGCGTTGGGACGCCGCGGCCCAGGAGCACCGGGCCCGCAGCGCCGACCAGAAGAACGCGCGGGCCGCCGAGGCCTACTACGGCGAGGCCGCCTTCGACCCCCCGGCCACCCGCACCGCCCTCGCGTCCCTCAAGGCGCCCGTCCTCGTCCTGGCGGGCGCCTACGACGGCGGCCCCACCCCGGCCCGCGCCGCCGAACTCGCCGAGCTGTTCCCCGCGGGCGTCCGCCAAGTGCAGCCGGGCGGCGGCCACTTCCCGTGGCTGGACGACCCGGAGTGGTTCGTGCGGCGGGTGGCGGGGTTCCTGGCGCAGGACTGACGCGTCGGGGCCGGCCGCCGCCCGGACATCCGCCCTTCGACCCCAGAGGAACCGTCATGCGCCCCGCTTCGTCCGCCGGCCGCCTCCTGGCCGCCGGAGTCCTCGCCGCCGCCCTGCTCACGGGGGCGGGCCCGGCCGCCGCGGCGTCCGCTGCCGCCGCCCGGCCCTCCGGAGCGCACGAACGCCTGCGCCCGCTCGCCGATCTCTCCGCCCAGCGGCTCGCCACGGCCGATCTCGTCGCCGCCGCCAAGTACGGCGCCGGCGGCCCGATCGACGATCCCGCCCGTGAGAAGGTCGTCCTGGACACGGCGGCCCGGCAGGCGCGGGAGGCAGGCGCCGACCCCGCGGCGACCGTACGGATCTTCCGGGACCAGATCGAGGCCGGCAAGCTCGTCCAGCGGGAGCTGTTCCGCCGCTGGGACGCCGACCCGGGGCAGGCCCCGGACGAGCGGCCCGACCTCGCCGAGGCGCGCGAGGAGATCAACCGGGTCAACGGTGAACTGGTGCGGGGCATCGCGGCCTCCGAGCGCGCCCGGACGTCACCGCGCTGCGGGGGCGCGCTGACCGTGGCGGCCGTACGGGTCCGCCACGGCGCGCGGCTCGACGCCCTGCACAGCGTGGGGCTCGGGCGCGCGCTGCGGTCAGTCTGCTCGGGCTGAGGGGCCGGGGGCGCCCGCCGCCACCGCCTTCGCCCACCGGTAGTCCGCCTTGCCGCTGGGGGAGCGCTGGATGCGGTCCGTGAAGACCACCGAGCGGGGGATCTTGTAGCCGGCCAGCAGGGCGCGGCAGTGGGTCTGCACGGCTGCCAGGTCCAAGCCGGCCGCCGACCGGCGGAGTTGGACGACCGCCGCGACCCTGTTGCCCCAGCGGTCGTCGGGGACCCCGGCGACCAGGGCGTCGTAGATGTCCGGGTGCGACTTCAGGGCCTGTTCGACCTCTTCGGGGTACACCTTCTCGCCGCCGGTGTTGATGCACTGCGAGCCGCGGCCGAGGACGGTGACGATGCCGTCGTCGCCGACCGTGGCCATGTCGCCCAGCAGCACCCACCGCTCCTCGCCCCTGCGGAAGAAGACCTCGGCGGTCTTCGCCGGGTCGTTGTAGTAGCCGAGCGGCACGTGGCCGCGCTGGGCGATGCGGCCGATCTCGCCGACCGGCACGGGGTCGTGCGTGGCCGGGTCCACCACCCGGGTGCGGTCGTTGACCTCCAGGCGGAAGCCCTTCTCCGGGCCCGAGTCGTCCGTGGCCCTGCCGTTGGAGCCGGACTCGGACGAGCCGAAGTTGTTCAGGAGCAGCGCGTTCGGCACCAGCAGCTGGAACTGGGCGCGCACCGTCTCCGACATGATCGCCCCGGAGGAGGAGACGCTGAACAGGGAGGAGAGGTCGGCGTTCTTCAGGGGGCCGGTCAGCGCGTCGATGAGCGGCCTGAGCATCGCGTCGCCCACCAGCGACACGCTGGAGACCTTCTCCTTCTCGATGGTGCGGATCACCTCCTCGGGCACGTACCTGCGGTGCAGGGCCACCCGCTGGCCGTAGTTGAGCGCGATGAACGACGTCAGCGTGGAGGTGCCGTGCATCAGCGGGGGAGTGGGGAAGAAGGTGATGCCGGGGCCGCCCGCCGCGACGCGCTCGGCCAGTTCCTCCGGCCGCTTCACCGGCTCGCCCGCGGGGTCGCCGCCGAAGAGCCCGGCGAAGAACAGGTCCTCCTGGCGCCACATGACGCCCTTGGGCATGCCGGTGGTGCCGCCGGTGTAGATGATGAACAGGTCGTCCGCCGAACGCGGCCCGAAGCCGCGCTCCGGTGACCCCGACGCCTCCGCCGCGGTGAACGCCGTGGCGTCCAGGCCGGGCGCGCCCGCGGCCGGTGTGCCCACCCGTATCAGGTGCCGCAGCTTCTCCGTGCGCGGCAGCGCCGCCGCGACCCGCTCCGTGAACTCGGCGTCGAAAACGAGCGCCGCGAGGTCCGCGTCCCGGTAGAGGTAGACCAGTTCCTCCTCCACGTAGCGGTAGTTGACGTTGACCGGCACCAGGCGGGCCTTCAGGCAGGCGAGGACCGTCTGGAGGTACTCGACGCCGTTGTAGAGGTGCAGGCCCAGGTGTTCGCCGTGGCGCAGGCCGCTGCCGATGAGGTGGTGCGCGACGCGGTTGGCGGCCGCGTCCAGCTCGGCGTAGGTCAGGCGGCGTTCCGCGCCCGTGCCGGGGTGGTCGACGTAGACGATGGCCTCGCGGTCGGGGACCACGTCGACGACCGATTCGAACAGGTCGGCAAGGTTGTACTCCACCACGCTCCTCCTGACCCCGGCGTCCGCTTCCGTCGTCGCGCTCGGCCGTCATCAGAGCAGAGGCGCCGGTAAGGGGGAAGGGCCGCCGCGAGAAAAACTGACTGACTGTCAGAAAGGTATTGAACTGACAACCCGCCTCCTGCAACCTGTTCCAGGTCCGGAAGCGACAGGCCGGCCGCGCGGCGGGCCGTCGAGGGAGGGAGCACCGCACATGGGCGGGACGGAACACCTCTCCGTGCGGCGTGAGGGCGCCACACTGGTACTCACGCTGAACAGGCCCGAGGCGAAGAACGCCCTCTCGCTGCCGATGCTCGTCGGCCTGTACGACCGGTGGGTGGCGGCCGACGCGGACGACGAGATCCGCTCGATCGTGCTCACCGGGGCGGGCGGCGACTTCTGCGCGGGCATGGACCTCAAGGCCCTCGCGGGCAAGGGCATGGCCGGGGACCACTACAGGGACCGGCTGCGGGACGACCCCGACCTGCACTGGAAGGCGATGCTCAGACACCACAGGCCCCGCAAGCCCGTCATCGCCGCCGTCGAGGGGTACTGCGTGGCCGGCGGCACGGAGATCCTCCAGGGCGCCGACATCCGCGTGGCGGGGGAGTCGGCGACCTTCGGGCTCTTCGAGGTGCGCAGGGGTCTCTTCCCCATCGGTGGGTCGACCGTGCGGCTGCCCCGGCAGATACCGCGTACGCACGCCCTGGAGATGCTGCTCACCGGGCGGCCCTACCCGGCCGCCGAGGCCGCGGCCATCGGGCTCGTCGGGCACGTCGTGCCCGACGGGACCGCGCTGGACGAGGCCCTCGCCATCGCCGAGCAGATCAACGCGTGCGGGCCGCTGGCCGTGGAGGCGGTCAAGGCCTCCGTGTACGAGGCCGCGGAGCTCTCCGAGGCGGAGGGGCTGGCGGCCGAGCTCAAGCGGGGGTGGCCGATCTTCGACACCTCCGACGCGGCGGAGGGCTCCCGAGCCTTCGAGGAGAAGCGAACCCCTGTGTTTCGGCGGGCCTAGGCCCCGCGGGCCGGGGCGTCTCTCTTCGGCCGCGGGTCCGGCGCGGCTGGTCGCGCCCCCGCGGCCGAGCCGCACATGTCACAGCCCCGCGCCCCCGAAGGGGCCCGTCCAGAGAAACGGAGTGTCATGTCAGGTGTCGGTTCGTCCGCAGTGCTTCGGGCTCCTCTCGTCGTCGAGTTTCCCTTCACCCGGTCGCTCGGGGCCGTGCAGAGCGCCTTTCTCACCGGGCTGCGTGAGCGCACCCTGCTCGGGGTCCGGGCCGGGGACGGGCGGGTGCTCGTGCCACCCGTCGAGTACGACCCCGTGACCGCCGAGGAGATACGCGACCTCGTCGAGGTCGGCGCCACCGGGACCGTCACCACCTGGGCGTGGAACCACGAGCCCCGGCGCGGGCAGCCGCTCGGCGCCCCGTTCGCCTGGGTCCTTGTGCGGCTCGACGGGGCCGACACCGCGCTGCTGCACGCGCTCGACGTGCCGGGGCCCGACGCCGTGCGGACCGGGATGCGCGTGCGGGTGCGGTGGGCCGGCGAACGGGTCGGCGCCATCACCGACATCGCCTGCTTCGAGCCGGCGGACGGGGACGCGCCGGTGCGGGCCGCCGTGCCGCACAGCGGGGTCTTCGACGAGCCCGTCACCGGGATCGTCGCCGCCGCGCGGCTCGACTACACCTACTCGCCGGGCCGCGCCCAGACCGCCTACATCACCGCCCTGTCCGAACGCCGCACCGTGGGCGAGCGCTGCCCGTCCTGCCGCAAGGTGTACGTCCCGCCCCGGGGCGCCTGCCCCACCTGCGGCGTCGCCACGGCCGAGCGGGTGGAGGTCGGACCGCGCGGCACCGTCACCACGTACTGCGTCGTCAACATCAAGGCAAAGAACCTCGACATCGAGGTCCCTTACGTCTACGCGCACATCGCGCTGGACGGGGCGGACCTCGCCCTGCACGCGCGCATCGCCGGGATCCCGTACGACCAGGTCCGCATGGGGCTGCGGGTCGAGCCGGTGTGGACCGAGGGCGGGCGCCACCCCGACCACTACCGGCCCACGGGCGAGCCCGACGCCGACTACGACACGTACAAGGAGCTGGTGTAGATGGCGTCCCGCGAGCCGTCCGTGCTGCGGCCCGTCCGTGACGTGGCCGTCGTCGCCTTCGGGCAGACCGCCACCGCGCGCTCCACCGACGAGCTGTCCGAGGTGGAGATGCTCATGCCGGTGCTGCACGAGGTCCTCGCGGCGACCGGGCTGCGGACCAGCGACATCGGGTTCACCTGCTCCGGGTCCTCCGACTACCTCGCGGGGCGCGCCTTCTCCTTCACCATGGCGCTCGACGGCGTCGGCGCCTGGCCGCCGATCTCCGAGTCGCACGTGGAGATGGACGGGGCCTGGGCGCTGTACGAGGCGTGGACGAAGCTGCAGACCGGCGAGGCCGACACCGCCCTCGTCTACTCCTACGGGAAGTCCTCGCCGGGCTCCCTGCGCGACGTGCTGACCCGGCAGCTCGACCCCTACTACGTCGCTCCCCTCTGGCCCGACTCCGTGGCCCTCGCCGCGCTCCAGGCGCAGGCGCTCATCGACGCCGGGGAGACCGATGAGCCCGCGCTCGCCGGGGTGGCCCTGCGCAGCCGCGCCGACGCCGCCGCCAACCCGCACGCGCAGCTCGGCGGGGACGTCGCGCAGGGGGAGTACGTCGTGCGCCCGCTGCGTACCGGTGACTGCCCGCCGGTCGGCGACGGGGCCGCCGCCGTGATCCTCGCGGCGGGGGAGCGGGCCCGTGAGCTGTGCGGGCGGCCCGCGTGGATCCGCGGCATCGACCACCGGATCGAGGCGCACGGCCTCGGGGTGCGCGACCTCACCGACTCGCCCTCGACCCGGCTGGCCGCCGAACGCGCCGGCGTCTTCGAACACCCGGTGGACACGGCCGAGTTGCACGCTCCCTTCACCTCTCAGGAGGTCGTCCTGCGCAAGGCCCTGCGGCTCGGCGACGACGTCGTGGTCAACCCCTCGGGGGGCGCGCTCGCCGCCAACCCGATGATGGCCGCGGGGCTGATCCGGCTCGGTGAGGCCGCCGCCCGCATCCACCGGGGCGCGTCGGACCGGGCCGTCGCGCACGCCACGTCGGGGCCCTGCCTCCAGCAGAACCTGGTCGCCCTTCTGGAAGGAGACGCGCGATGAGCCGTTCGGTGGGCAAGGAGCCCGTCGCCGTCGTCGGGATCGGGCAGACCCGGCACGTGGCCGCCCGGCGCGACGTGTCGATCGCCGGGCTCGTCCGGGAGGCCGCCGCGCGCGCCCTGGCCGACGCCGAACTGACCTGGGCCGACATCGACGCCGTGGTCATCGGCAAGGCGCCCGACTTCTTCGAGGGCGTCATGATGCCGGAGCTGTACCTCGCCGACGCCCTCGGCGCGGTCGGCAAGCCCCTGCTGCGCGTGCACACGGCCGGGTCCGTCGGCGGGTCCACGGCGCTGGTGGCCGCGGACCTCGTCGCGGGCCGCGTCCACGGCACGGTGCTGACCCTCGCCTTCGAAAAGCAGTCGGAATCCAACGCGATGTGGGGCCTCTCGCTGCCCATCCCCTTCCAGCAGCCGCTGCTCGCCGGGGCGGGCGGCTTCTTCGCCCCGCACGTGCGCGCGTACATGCGGCGGAGCGGCGCCCCGGACACGGTCGGCTCGCTCGTCGCGTACAAGGACCGCCGCAACGCCCTGAAGAACCCCTTCGCGCACCTCCACGAGCACGACATCACCCTGGAGAAGGTCCAGGCCTCGCCCATGCTCTGGGACCCGATCCGCTACTCGGAGACCTGCCCCTCCTCCGACGGCGCCTGCGCGATGGTCCTCACCGACCGGGCGGGCGCGGCCCGTTCGCCCCGACCGCCGGCGTGGATGCACGGCGGCGCGATGCGCAGCGAGCCGACGCTCTTCGCGGGCAAGGACTTCGTCTCGCCCCGGGCGGGCAAGGACTGCGCGGCCGACGTCTACCGGCAGGCGGGCGTCACGGACCCGCGCCGGGAGATCGACGCGGTCGAGATGTACGTGCCGTTCTCCTGGTACGAGCCGATGTGGCTGGAGAACCTCGGCTTCGCGGGCGAGGGCGAGGGCTGGAAGCTCACCGAGGCCGGTGTGACGGAACTGGAGGGCGATCTCCCGGTGAACATGTCCGGCGGCGTCCTGTCCGCCAACCCCATCGGCGCCTCCGGCATGATCCGCTTCGCCGAGGCCGCGCTCCAGGTGCGCGGCCAGGCGGGCGAGCACCAGGTGGCAGGGGCCCGCAGGGCCCTCGGCCACGCCTACGGAGGCGGCTCGCAGTTCTTCTCGATGTGGCTCGTCGGGGCGGAGCCGCCCGCCTCCTGAGCGCCCCCGGGGACGGACATCGCGCGGCGGCGGGTCACGGCCCTCTCCCGCGGCCTGTCCGGCACCCGGGGTGAAAGCTAGGCTGACGCCGGACCGACGCATTCGGGAGGAGCACGGACGTGGCCGAAGGCACCATTCAGCAGCATCCACTCGCGGGCTGGGACAAGCCGGAGCTCGACCTCAGCGGGGCCGACTGGCGATCGAGCAGCGAGGGGCGCGGCGACGTGCAGATCGCCTTCGTCGAAGGCTTCATCGCGATGCGCAACGCGGGCCGTCCCGAGAGCCCGTCGCTGATCTTCACCCCGGCGGAGTGGGGGGCGTTCGTCCACGGGGCGCGCGAGGGCGAGTTCGACCTGACGTAGCGGGCGGGCCCTAGCGGAGCACGACGCAGCCCTTCTCCGTGAGCGCGCGCAGCAGCCCCTCGTGGATCCGGACGTCGTTCCAGCGCAGGTCCAGCTTCTCCAGGGCGGGCAACTCCGCCAGCCAGTCGGGGAGTCGGCGTACGCCGTTGCCGCGCAGGTCCAGGCGGCGCAGCAGCGGCAGGCCGCGCAGGGCCTCCGGGACGGCCGTGAAGGCGTTGTCCCGCAGCTCCACCTCGCGCAGCTCGCGCAGGCGGCGCACGGACGTGGGCAGGTCCCCGAGCCGGTTGCCGCGCAGCCACAGCTCGCGGAGCGCGGCGAGCGACCCGATGGTGTCCGGCAGGCGGGTCAACTCGTTCTTCTGGGCCCGCAGTTCGACCAGGCCGGTCATCGCGCCGAGCGTGTCGGGCAGTGCGGTCAGGCGGTTCTCGCCGACGTTCAGGTAGGCGAGCCGGGTGAGGCGGCCGAGGGACGCGGGCAGCTCGGTGAGTTTGTTGTCGTGGAGGTAGAGGAAGCGGCTGAGCCGGGTGAGGCCGCCGAGCTCGGCGGGGACGGCGCGCAGCTTGTTGTGACCGAGGTCCAGGGTGTGCAGGTCCGTGAGCGTGCCGATGCGGGGCGGCAGGTGCGTGAGCGCGTTGTCGGGCAGGAGCAGCACCTCCAGACGCGGGTGGCGCCAGACCTCGTCCGGCACCGCGTCGAGGCCGCCGTGCCAGTAGTCGAGTACGGTGCTCGCGTCGTCCATGCCCTTGGGTCCCTCCGTCTTCTCCGGGTGCGTCATTCTTCCCCCGCGGGTGACGGCCGCCGACGCCGGGCCCGCGCCGGCAGGCGTACGGCCTCATCGCCGGCGTACGCCCGTGTGGGCGTCGCGCGAGCTTCAGCGCTGGTCGGGCGGGGCCCTCGGGCCGTGCGGACGCGTTCCGGCGAAGCGCGCGCGGACGGCGCGACGGGGCGCCTGCCCCCGCGCCGGTAAACCTCGCGGGCCACGTACCATGGGCGCATGTCCTTCCTCCGCCGCCGCAGCTCCGCCACTCCCGCGGGCCCGGACTTCGACGTCCTGGCCATGGATCCCGGTGACTGGCCCGGCAATCTCGGCGCGGGCCTGCTGCCCGCGCCCGACGGCAGCTGCCAGGGCGTCTTCCTGCGCTACGACCTCTTCGGCGGGCGTGGCCCCGCGATGATCATCGGCAATCTGCCCGAAGGCTCGCCCGCGCGGGAGACCGAGGAGGGCGAGATCCCCTTCGAGGTGGCGCAGCTCCTCCTGGCCCTGGAGAACGACGAGGACATCACGGTCGTCTCCACGGAGGACATGCCGGTGATGCAGGGGGACAATCTCCTCATCGTGCGCCGTCTGAAGCTTTCGGAGAGCCGCATCTCGTGCGTGCAGTTCGACCGGAGCGACCATGTCCTGGTGACCATCGCCGCCTGGGACCGCCCGATCACCGACGATCTGTACGCGCTCCTGAAGCCGCTGCCCGCGGAGCTCTTCCAGCAGGGCTGACCTGCACCCCCTGACCACGGGGACCCACATCCGTCCAAGTGCCGCCCCGTTCTGTCCATGGAGCGGGGCTGTTTCCTGTCTTGCCACCCAGTCATCGGACCTTTAGCGTGGCCGGTCATGACTCAGGGGACCTCTCAGGGGATCACGCGAAGAGCCACGATGACGTCGGCGCTGGGCCCCGCCGCCATGCTGGTGGCCGGGAGCGGAGCGCTCACCGACGCCGGGGCCGCCGAGGGGGCGGCGGGTGACACCTCCGATGACTTGCGGCTCTGGTACGCCACTCCCGCCGCCGACTGGGAGCGCGAGGCCCTGCCCATCGGCAACGGCGCCCTCGGCGCCATGGTCTTCGGAACCCTCGCCTCCGAACGGCTCCAGTTCAACGAGAAGACACTGTGGACCGGCGGCCCGGGATCGAAGGGCGGCTACGACTTCGGCAACTGGCGCGCCCCGAGACCCGGCGCCCTCGACGGGGTCCGCGCGGAACTCGACGCCGAGGGGCGGCTCGCCCCCGACGCGGTCGCGGACCGGCTCGGCCAGGCCAGACGCGGCTACGGCGCCCACCAGACCTTCGGCGACCTGCACATCGACGTGCCCGGGGCCCCGGCCGAGCCCGGCGCCGGCTACCGCCGTGCGCTCGATCTCGCACAAGGGCTCGCGACCGTCACGTACGAGCACCAACAGGTGCGCCACCAGCGGGAGTTCTTCGCCTCGTACCCGCACGGGGTGATCGTCGGGCTGCTCTTCGCCGACCGTGCCGGCGAGGTCACCTGCACCCTGCGGTACTCCTCGCCCCGCGCCGACTCCACCGCGACGGCGGACGGCGACCGGATCACGGTGCGCGGCGCGCTCGCCGACAACGGCCTGGCCTTCGAGGCACAGCTGCGCGTCGGACACCGGGGCGGCACCCGCGTCGCCGACGCCGACGGCAGCGTCACGGTCACCGGCGCCGACAGCGTCTGGTTCGTCCTCGCCGCCGGCACCGACTACGCCGACACCTACCCCCGCTACCGGGGCGACGACCCGCACGCCGACGTCACGCGGACCGTGGACAAGGCCGTCGCGGCGGGCCACGCGGCACTTCGCGCCCGGCACCTGCGCGACCACCGCGCCCTGTTCGGCCGCGTCGCCCTCGACATCGGGCAGGCCATGCCCGCGGACGTGCCCACCGACCGGCTGCTCAAGGAGTACGGGGGCGGCGCGAGCCCCGCCGACCGCGCGCTCGAAGCGCTGTTCTTCCAGTACGGGCGCTACCTCCTCATCGCCTCCTCGCGCGCGGGCTCCCTGCCCGCCAACCTCCAGGGCGTCTGGAACAACAGCACCACCCCGCCCTGGTCGGCGGACCACCACACCAACATCAACCTCCAGATGAACTACTGGCCCGCCGAGGCCGCCAACCTCGCGGAGACCGCCGCCCCCTACGACCGCTTCGTCGAGGCGCTGCGCGCGCCGGGCCGCCGCACCGCCGAGGAGATGTTCGGAAGCCGCGGCTGGGTCGTGCACAACGAGACCAACCCCTACGGGTTCACCGGAGCGCACGACTGGTCGACCGCCTTCTGGTTCCCCGAAGCCGCGGCCTGGCTCACCGCCCAGCTCTACGAGCACTACCGCTTCAGCGGCTCCACGGATTACCTGCGCACCACGGCCTACCCGGTGCTGAAGGAGGCCGCGGAGTTCTGGCTGGACAACCTGCGCACCGACCCGCGCGACGGCAAGCTGGTCGTCACGCCCAGCTACTCGCCCGAGCACGGGGACTTCACCGCGGGCGGCGCCATGGCCCAGCAGATCGTCCACGACCTGTTCACCAACACCCTTCAGGCGGCCCGGGTCCTCGGTGACTCACGCGCGTTCCGCACCGAGCTCGAACGGACCCTGGCCGACCTCGACCCGGGGCTGCGGATCGGCTCGTGGGGCCAGCTCCAGGAGTGGAAGGCCGACCTCGACGACAGGACCGACGAGCACCGGCACGTCTCCCACCTCTACGCCCTGCACCCCGGACGGCAGATCGAGGCGGGCAGCGCGTACGCCGACGCGGCGAAGGTCTCGCTCATGGCGCGCGGCGACGGCGGCACCGGCTGGTCCAAGGCCTGGAAGATCAACTTCTGGGCGCGGCTGCGCGACGGCGACCACGCCCACAGGATGCTCGGCGAACAGCTCACGTCCTCCACGCTGCCCAACCTCTGGGACACCCACCCGCCGTTCCAGATCGACGGCAACTTCGGGGCGACCTCCGGCATCGTGGAGATGCTGCTGCAGAGCCAGCACGGCGTGCTCGACATCCTGCCCGCACTGCCCGCGAGCTGGCCGGACGGCTCGGTCAGCGGCCTGCGCGCACGCGGCGGCGCCACGCTCGACCTCACCTGGGCGGCGGGCCGCGCCACCCGCGTCGCCGTCAGGGCGTCGCGCACCCGTGAACTCACCCTGCGCTCCACCCTGTTCCCAGGCGGGACGAAGACCTTCCGGGCCCGCGCCGGACAGCGCCACGTCTTCGGCTGAGCCGCCCGCAGCCGACACAGCCGCACAGCCACGCAGACGCACGGAAGCCGGGCCCCGGCCCGCCCCCACGCGGACCCGGACCCGGCCGGTCGTGCCACCGTCACTTCGACGAGGGAGCCACCCGCACATCGGCCGCCCGCACGTACCCGATCCGGTGCCCGTACTGGATCACGTAGTACATGTCCTTGCCGCGCACCACCTTGTGCGGCGCGGTGTCGAACGTCGGCGCGTAGAAGTACTCACCGGGGACCTTGTCGCCGACCACGTACTTCTGGCCCGCGAGGATCTTGTACGGCAGCGGCGAGACGGCCTGGACGGGCACGCCCGCAGGGTAGGCCTCCTTCTCCGGGTAGGCCCGGCCGTAGACCGGCACCTCCGTGGCGCCCTCCTTCGGCGTCACCACCAGGCCCTTGGCGTCGACCGCCGTGGGCTGCTTCTTCGGGTTCTTGAACCAGGCCTTCTGGCCGAGGTACCAGACGGCCGTCCAGTCGCCCCTGCGCTCGGCGACCGCGTACTGCTGGCCGGTCGAGAGCCGGGCGCCGACGTCGTTCACGTCGATCGTGGAGTCCTGGCCGCCGGGCCGCTTGCCGATGTCCTTGATCAGCGGGGCGTCGTCGCGCGGCTCGGTGTGCACGCGCACCGCCGCCGAACCGTGCGGCACGCACTTCTGGCCCGGCTTCTCGCAGCCCGTGTACTCCGGCCTGTTCCGGGCGTACTCCGGAGCCACCGTCACCACGCCGCCCTTCGCGCCCGCCGTGCGCTTGAACGGCTTGCCGAGCAGCGTGAAGTAGTGCTGCCAGTCCCAGTAGGGGCCCGGGTCGGTGTGCATGCCCGGGATGCCGGCGCTCGTCGTGCCCTGGACGTTGTCGTGGCCCAGGATGTGCTGCCGGTCCAGCGGGATGTCGTACCGCTTGGCGAGGTACTTCACCAGACGGGCCGACGTCCGGTACATGGCCTCGGTGTACCAGGTGTCGGGGGCGACGAGGAAGCCCTCGTGCTCCAGCCCGATCGACGTGGAGTTCACGTACCAGTTGCCCGCGTGCCAGGCGACGTCCTTGGCCTTCACGTGCTGGGCGATGTGGCCGTCGGTGGAGCGCAGGGAGTACTGCCACGACACGTAGGTCGGGTCCTGCACCATCTTCAGGACACCCTCCCACCGGCCCTCGGTGTCATGGATGACGATCGAGTCGATGCTCTGACTCTTGGGCCGGTCCCCGAGGTCGTGGTTGCCGTAGTCGGGGTTTCCGTTGGGGTCCTTGAACTCCTCGTACGGCGCGGGGATCCACTCGCACGCGACGGTCTTGGGGCACTCCGTGCCGCCCGTCGGCGCCTTGCGCAGACCCATGCGCTCGACCTGCGCGGCGTCGGGCCTGAGCCCCGGGACCGGCGCGAGCGTCACGCGCTGTCCCGCGTCCGTGGTGCGCCGCTCGCCGTCGCGGATGACGGCGAACACGTCATTGGCGTACGTCGCCGCCGTCGCCTCGTCGTCCGCCATGGAGAAGCGGGCGACCGCGCCGTACCAGTCGGCGGGATCACCGCCCAGCGGCTTGCCGAGCTTCTTCTGGGCCGCTGCGAGCAGCGCCGCGCCGCCCTCCACGTTCGCGGCCACGTCGGTACGCAGCTTCTCGGCGGGCAGGCCGGTCAGCTCCGCCGCGCGCGGCAGCGTCATGAGCCGCGCGGGGACCTCGCTCTCCGCGGGCACGTGCGCCTTCGGCGGCTTCGCGGGACGCGAGGTGTCGCCGCGCGGGTCCTCCGTGCCCTCGCTGTGGTGCGAGGCGGCGGCCAGGGCGGTGCGCGCGTCGGTCAGGTGCATGGGGCCGTAGCCGCCGGTGACGCTGGCCGCGCCACCGTGCGCGTCCCAGCGTGACTGGAGGTAGGAGACGCCGAGCAGCACGCTCTGCGGCACGCGGTACTCCGCGGACGCGGCGGCGAAGGCGCCCTGGAGGTCGGTGTCGGACGACGGTCGGTCGGCGCCGGGTGACGGGGCCGCGCCGAGCAGCGGCACCAGCAGCCCGGCCGACGCGAGGGCGCCCGCCGTCCTGATGGTGCGTCTGCGCGCGGACGACGTACGGGCGCGGGCGGATGCTCGCAATGCAGCCTCCTGGGACGTCTGGGCCGGTGAAGCGTGACGGGACGTGCGGGCCGGGCGTGCGTCAGTGGTACCGGCTGACCGACGATCCGTCAATCATGCTCAGGACAAGCGGTTTCCCGAGTCAGCGCTGGTCCGGCCCGGTCAGGGAGAGTTTTTCGCCAGGGAGGCCATACCGCCTGCGGTGCGTCAGTGGCGTGGACCAATGAGCGGAGTGAAGACCACCTGTTCGGATGAGCACGACACCTGTGCGCGCCCGCCGTGCACGCCCGCGTCGGCGGCCCGGACGCGGCGGCGTGCCGCTCAGACGAAGCGGCGCACGAACGCGAGGGCGGTGTCGGCGACCTCCCCCCACCGGCTGTCCAGGGTCAGCGCGTGGTCCCGCCCGTGCAGCTCGACGATCTCCGTGACGGAGGCGTTGCCCTTCTGCCGCTTGTACGCGCCGTTCGCCATCGCCCAGGGCACCGCGTTGTCCTTCCCCCCGGAGATGATCAGCAGCGGGCCGCGCCGCACGGTCCGGCAGTCCGCCCTGGCCTCGGTGCGCGGATTGAGGTTGGCCATCGCCGCCTGCGCGGGCACGACGCAGGGCGCCGGCACGGCGTAGCGGTCGTAGATGGCCCTGGCCTCCTCCTCGCTGACGGCGTTGGCGTACGCGTAGCGGAACTGGGGGAAGGTCAGGAGCTTGGCGCGCTTGCGGTCGGCCGGGTTGGCGATCACGGGGCGCAGCGAGCGCATCGTCGACAGGGGCAGCGCCAGGACGCCGCGGAACGGCGCCGGGTCGATCGCCACGGAGACCGCGGACAGGCCGCGCCCCGCGAGGATCTGCGTGAGCAGCCCGCCCACGGAGTGCCCGATGACGGCGGGCCTGCGCTCCAGCGTGCCGATCAGGCCCGCCAGGTGGTCGGCGACGATCTTGACGGTCTTGCCCGCGATGGCCTCGGGGCGCTCGCGGGCCTCGGCCACCGTCGCCGGTTCACCGGGCCAGGTCAGCGCGACCGGCGCGTACCCGGCGGCCTCGAAGTGCGGGAGCCAGTGGTCCCAGCTGCTTGCCAGCATCCACAGGCCGTGCACGAACACGACCGGGGTGCGACCGGAGGCGTTGGCCCGGTCGATCTGCTCTGCGTCAGTGACGGACATACCCTGACGCTACGGTCACAAGTCCGCAGCCGTAGAGGGAACGTGACAGCATGGCCGATACTCCCGCCCTCACGCCCAAAGCGGCGCGCGCACGCGACCAAAGCGGGCGCGACCCGAGCGGCGCGCGCACGCGACCCGAGCGGCGGGCCATCGCGGCATAGGCCGCCGGGCGGTTCCCGCCGGCATGGCCGCAGGCGCAGACCAGGGGCATACGAAGGTCCGCGGTGCGCCCGGGCCCCCCTTGGCGCGCCGCGGGCCTCCGTCCCCGTCAGCGAGTGCCGACCGCCGCTCGCACGGCCCGGCGGGCCAGCTGGCAGTCGTCGTGCAGCCGCCTCAGCAGCAGCCGCTGTTCCTCGCCGGACGGCACAGCACCGGGATGGGCCGCGCCCGGCGCCGCCGGGGTCGTACCGTGCATCGAGCGCTGCACGGCCATCTCGTACGTACGGATCTCGCGGGTCAGCACCAGCATCAGGTTCACCAGGAAGGCGTCGCGCGCCGCCGGACCCGCCGACTGCGCCAGCTGGCTGATCTCGCGCCGCGCCACCGGGGCGTCACCGAGGACCGCCCACAGCGTCGCCAGGTCGTATCCCGGCAGGTACCAGCCCGCGTGCTCCCAGTCGACGAGGACGGGTCCCGGCGGCGAGAGCAGGATGTTCGAGAGCAGGGCGTCGCCGTGGCAGAACTGCCACATCGCGTACGGCCCGCCGCCCTGGTGGACGGCCGAGTGCGCGATCCCGTGCAGCAGTTTCTGCAGGTCGCCCATGTCCCGGTCGGTCAGCAGGCCCAGCTCGTGGAAGCGGGCGATCCGCCTGCCGTAGTCCATCGGCCTGCCGAACATCTCCATCGGCGGCTGCCAGCGGTTGAGGCGGACGACGGAACCGAGCGCCGCGCGGATGTCCGCCCGCGGCGGGGTTTCGATCGGATGCCGCTGCAACGCCGCCACACGTCCCGGCATCCGCTCGATGACCAGCGTGCAGTCGTCGGGGTCCGCGGCGATGAGCCGCGGCGCCCTGACCGGCGGGCGGTGGCGGACGAAGGAACGGTAAGCGGCTATTTCGTGCCGCAGCCGCTCCGACCAGGCGGGCGAGTGGTCGAGCAGGCACTTGGCGACGGCGGCGCCGCGCCCGACGGTGCCGATGAGCAGGGCGGTGCGGCCGTTGCGGCGGAGCACCTGTACGGGGTTGAACTCCGGGCAGATGCGGTGCACCGAAGCGATCGCGCCGCGCAGTTGCGCCCCGTGGGGGCCGGACAAGTCGAGTCTCCCGCTGAGCGGTTGTGTGCCGGCCCCGGGCGGACGGTGCGCACGGCCGACGCCGAGCTGCGCGGCGGAGGACCGCACCGGCTCCAGATAAGGGCCGCTTCCCGGTGAGGGGGGCATCTCGCGGCTCCGCTGGGCGGGAGGACGCGGGTGCGGCGGCCGGGGCGGGGCGGACACGGAGGACGATGCTGTGTGCATGGGCGATACAGATCCCTTCGTGTGCCTGTTGCATTGCGTGCACCTCCCGGCCCGGCCGCTTTCGGGTGCACCCTGGGGAGTGCCTTGCGGCGACCGGGTCGGGGTGGCGCACTCCTACCTGACACCCGGGGCCCCCTGGCACACCATCTGGCGCACCCTGGCGAACCCTGGCGAATAGTCGCTCAGCAACTGACAGGCGGTTACTGTCAACTCAGCCGAGAACCTGGGGGCTTGACGTGAACGGACAACCCAACACCCGCCTTTCGGACCTGTTCGCCCTGGCCGGCTGGTCCAAGGGTGAGCTCGCGAGGCTGGTGAACCGGCAGGCGGCGGCCATGGGCCATCCCCAGCTGGCCACCGACACCTCGCGGGTGCGGCGGTGGATCGACACGGGGGAGATCCCCCGCGATCCGGTGCCGCGGGTGCTGGCGGTCCTGTTCACCGAGCGTCTCGGCCGTGTCGTGACCACTGAGGATCTCGGTCTGGTCCGGCAGGGACGCCCAGGGAAGCGGCAGGGCGACGGGAGTGTGGAGCACCCCGACGGCGTGCCGTGGGCGCCCGAGCGGACGGCCGCGGTCCTCACCGAATTCACGGGAATGGACCTCATGCTCAACCGACGCGGCTTGGTGGGCGCGGGCGCTGCGCTTGCCGCAGGCTCCGCGCTCAGCAGCGCCATGCATGACTGGCTGCACGCCGACCCGGCCCTCGCGGCCGACGCCCCCCGTACCCACGACCCCCTGCACGTCGACCCCGCAGCCGCCGACCGCTACGAGGCCGCTCCCATCGGCTCCCAGGAGATCGAGGAGCTGGAGCGCTCGGTCGAGGTGTTCCGCGCCTGGGACGCGTCCCGCGGCGGCGGACTCCAGCGCAAGGCCGTGGTGGGCCAGCTCAACGAGGTGGGCGGCATGCTCGCCTACCGCCACCCCGACCACCTCCAGCGACGCCTGTGGGGCGTCGCCGCCAACCTCGCCGTCCTCGCCGGCTGGATGTCGCACGACGTCGGCCTCGAACCCACGGCGCAGAAGTACTTCGTCATCGCGGCGCACGCGGCGCGGGAGGGCGGGGACCGGCCGCGTGCCGGGGAGGCCCTGTCGCGGGCCGCGCGCCAGATGGTGCACCTCGGCAAGCCGGACGACGCCCTGGACCTGATGAAGCTGGCCAAGTCCGGCGGCGGTGAGGAGGCCCTGCCGCGCACCAAGGCCATGCTGTACACCATCGAGGCCTGGGCGCAGGCGTCGATGGGGCGCGGCCAGGCCATGCGGCGCACGCTCGGCCTCGCCGAGGACCTCTTCGTCTCCGACAAGGGGGACGTGGAGCCGCCGAGCTGGATGCAGATGTTCGACGAGGCGGACCTGCACGGCATGCAGGCCCTGGCCTACCGCACGCTCGCCGAACACGACCCGGCGGCGGCGAGCGTCGCGCAGCGGCACGCCAAACTCGCCATCGAGCTGCGGGCCAAGGGCCGCGACCGCTCGCAGATCTTCGACTACATCTCGCTGGCCTCCGCCTGCTTCATCGCCGACGACCCGGAGCAGGCCGACCGCTACGCACGCCTGGCCCTGGTGTCGATAAACTCCAACTCCTCCCACCGCACCTGGGACCGGCTGCGCGAGATGTTCCGGCTGACCGCGCAGTACTCCGACTACCCGAAGATCCAGGACCTGCGCGAGGAGATCAAGCTCGCGCTGCCGAAGGGGGTCAAGGCGGGGGGCAGGACGGCGAGGGCGTGACGCGCCCGTCCTGAACACCGGCCCGAGCCCGTCCTCACCACCGAACCGAGGGCGACCGGCCGGACCGTGTCGTCAGGCGCGGGTCACACCCGTGCCATCAGCAGACAGGCGTCGGCCTCACGCGGCACCTCGTCGAACGCCTCCATGACGGCGCGCACGCAGTCCTGCGCGCTGAGCGCCCCGGTGAAGCGGGGTGCCATCGAGAGAAGTTCGGTCGTGGCCGCGTCCCGGTCGCACCGGGGGACCAGACCGTCGGTGCGGAGCAACAGGAGGTCACCCGGGCGCAGTTGTACGTCGGCCTGCGCGTACGAGGCTCCGGAGGGGGACCCGAGGGGTGCGCCGACCGGTGGCGTCAGCGCGCGGCCCGCCCCTTCGCGGAACAGCAGCGGGGCGGGGTGCCCGGCCTGCGCCCAGGTGAGGCGGTGGGCCGCCGGGTCGTAGCGGCAGCAGACGGCGCTGCCGGTGGCGGGCCGCGCGGTGGCCTCCATGAGCTGGTTCAGCCAGCCGAGGAGGTGGGCGGGGCCCGCTCCGGTGACCGCCGTGCCGCGCAGGGCGCCGAGCAGCATCGCCATGCCGGAGGCGCCGGTGACGCCGGGCCCTGTGAGGTCGCCGACGCTCAACAGGGCGTCGCCGTTCGGCAGTTGGAGGGCGTCGTGCCAGTCGCCGCCGATCGGTGCGCCGGTGGAGGAGGGGAGGTGGTCGGCGGCCAGGTCCAGGCCGCCGGCGGTGAAGCGCAGGGTGTCGCGCCAGGGCGGCAGGACCGCTTCCTGGAGGGCGGCCGCGAGGCGGGGATCGGTCTCCGCGCCGTGGCGCGGACGCCGCAGCGAGTCCTGGCTCTCGTGGACGGCGACCCTGCTGCGGCGCAGCTCGCTCACGTCCCGCAGGACCGCCCACATGGAGGCGGTGGAGCCGTCGGGGGCGAGGACCGGCTCGCCCATCATGTGCACCTGGCGGACGCCGCCGCCCCGCCGCAGGACGCGGAACTCGCCGTCGATCGGCTTTCCGTCGACGAGGCAGTCCGTGACCATCGCGGTGAGCCGGGGCTGGTCCTCGGCGTGTACGAGGGAGGGGAGTTCGTCCAGGGAGAGGGGTGGGGCGGCCGTGTCGCGGCCCAGGATCTCGTAGAGCTCGCCGGACCAGGTGGCCTCGTCGGTGAGGAGATCCCACTCGGCGCTGCCGACCCGGCTCAGGAGCGAGCCCCGCCGCGGGTCCCGCTCCGCGGTCCCGGCCGGCGCCGCGGGTTCCCCCACGACGCACGGCGGGCCGTCCCGCAGCTGGGCGAGATGGGCGTCGAGGTCGTTGAGCTGGTGCACCGCCAGGTCGCACAGCGCCCGCTGCCAGCGTCCCGCCGGGTCGCCCCCGTCGGGCGCGGTCTCGCGCCGCATGGCGTCCACCTCGCCGCGCAGGCGGCGTGCCTGCGAGATCAGCGCGTCGACCGCGCCGCGCTCGGGCGGCTGGGCGGCGGTGTGATCCGCGAAGACGTGGGACGGCATGGGGTGCTCCGGTGGAGAGGCGGCGCGAACCGGCTCGGCGGTAGGGACCGCTCATGACTTTGGCACAGCGGGTGGGGGCCTGTAAGGGATTTGGCAACAGTCGATGCAGTGATGCTTACGGCATATGCCTTTGTCCTGCGGGTATGTGCTTACTGGGGCGTAAGTCCATGGATTTGTGGTGAAGAACGCGTAGGTGTTTCGGGTCGGAATGCGGGGTTCCCGCCTGGTGCCGGAGAGCGGGAAGGATCGGTTCGTCTGCGTCGCTCCGGTCCGTCCCGTTCCGTACCCGGACAGGTTCCAGGGCGTGTTCGACGGTCGAGCGCGTGTGCCGACCCGCGCTCGGGCCGGCCGGGCAGGACGCCGCCCCGTGCCCGGCCGAGCGTGCTCTACTGCCCGAGCGGGCCCTCCCCGGCGGGCTCCTTCCCGCGGCCCGTCGTGGCGATGACCACCGCTCCGACCAGACACGCGGCGCCGCCCACCAGATACGCGATGTGGTAGCCGCCGAGTGTGTCGTCGCTGGTCGCCGCGGCGAGGACCATGACCGCCACGCCGACGCTCGCGCCGATCTGCTGGGCCACCACGTTCACCGCGCCCGCGACCGCGTGGCCCTCCGGCGGGACGCCGGTGAGGGCGGCGGACGTCATCGAGGGGAAGTTCAGACCCTGGCCGATGCCGCTGATCAGCAGGCCGGGCAGCACGTGCAGCAGGTAGTCGCCGTCGTGCGGTGTGCTCATCCACAGCGCCGTGCCCGCGCCGATCAGGACGAGCCCGACGACCATCAGCGTGCGCGGCGTGTACCTGGCCAGCAGGCGGCCGGTGGCGAAGTTGGCGGTGAGGAAGACGCCCGCCGACATCGGCACCAGGGCGAGGCCGGACTCCAGCGGGGAGTAGTCCAGCATGTCCTGCAGATACAGCGGCGCGAAGAAGAGCTGCCCGACCGAGCCCATGTACTGGAGGAACGCCGCGAGGCTCGCGGAGCGCACCGAGGAGACGCGGAAGAGGCCGAGCGGGAGGACCGGGTCGGGGGTGCGGTGCTCGCGTACGACGAAGAGCAGGAGGAACGCCACCGCGGCGGCGAGCGAGATCCAGGCCAGAGCCCCGTGACTGCTCGCGCCGACGACCAGCAGGGTGAGGCCGAGGGTGCCCGATATCGCGCCCGGCAGGTCGAGCCCGCCGCCGCGCCCGGCCCCGTCGGGCAGCCCGGCGCGCGTCGCCGCCAGCACGGCGAGGCCGAGGAGCACCGAGAACCACAGCACGGAGCGCCAGCCGAAGAACTGGGTCAGCACACCGCCGAGGAGCACCCCGCCGCTGAAGCTCGCGGCGCCGACCGCCGCGTACACGCTCAGGGCCCGGTTCCGCGCGGGACCGGCCGGGAACACCTCGGTCAGCAGCGCCAGCGCGGCAGGCCCCGACAGGGCTGCGCCGATGCCCTGGACCGCCCGCGCGCCGAGCAGCACCCCGGTGTCCGGGGCCAGCGCCCCGGCCAGCGCGGCCACCGTGAACAGCGCGACACCGGCCTCGAACACCCTGCGGCGGCCGAACACATCGGCCAGGCGGCCGCCCACCAGCAGGAAGCCGGCGAACGTGACGGCGTAGGCGATCATGACCCACTGGAGCGTGGAGTCGGCCATGTCGAACCGGTCGCCCACGGAGGGCAGCGCGGCGTTGAGCACCGCGAGACCGCTCACGTCCAGGGCGAGCGCCCCGGCGAGCACCCCCAGCGCGAGGCCCGGCCGCTGCCGGGACATCACCTCGGTACCGGTCACGCGGGCCCCCCGGTGAACTCGCTTCGGCCGGGCCCTGATCGGGTGCTCATTCCTCCAGCGGTGCGGGCCTCGGCCGGCGCCTGACCGTGGTTCAAGATTTTCATGGCGAGAGCTTGCAACGCCGTTCGACCCGCTGTCCAGACGGGCCCTTCCGCCCCTTGCGCACCATGACGGCCATACCGCATCAAAGCCATTGCGCGGCAAGAGGGCGAACCGGTCACCGGGGGTTCATTTCACGCCAGTGCATCATCCGGCCCACGGGGCACTCTTGTTCCACCATTCACAGAGTGGCAGTGTGCAGTCCGTCGGTCGGGCGAGTACCCGGTGCTACGTTCCACGTCGGACCACGTAATTCCCGACCGGCACAGTGAATCGCCCAGGAAAACGCACGATGTACGCCGGCGGCCGGACCGCCGGGAGTGATCCTGAATCGGATTGCGTGTCCGATTCAGCCAGGACGACTTAACGGGGGTCGGACCGCGGTGCGGGTACCAGTTTCTCTTCAGACATGCCTTCCCGTCCGGGACGGCACGCTCCGCCCAGCACGTCACGGGTCCCTCCGCCTCTGACCCGGGGTGCCCCTCGGGCCATCGCCATCGCCGCACTCGACGCGTAGAAGCGAAGCTTCCGTGTCCTGAGCCATTCCGAACGTCGGCCGCCTGTGCGCCGGCCCGTACCCATTGCCGTCACCGGCCCCGGCCAGCACGCCTCCAGCACGGCCGCCGGTGCGCCGCATTCACCCGATCCGCCGCTCCCGAACAGGGCGGCGGATTCCCCGAGCCATAAAGCAGCCGGCCACGCACCGCACCGGCCCATTCGATCCGCCCTGCCGAGGAGCCGAAATGCCCCCAGCGCGCGCAGTACGAGATTCGCATGCCATAACGGAGTTCCTGCTTTCCCGTGTCGCCGACTTGATGGACCTGTCCGGATACGCCGTGGACCGCTCGACACCGATGCAGCGGTATGGCCTGGATTCGCTGAAGTTGTCGACTCTCGCCGCCTCGTTGACCGAATTCCTCGGCTGGAAAGTTCCGGTCACCTGGATGTGGCAGTACCCCACCGTCGACGCGCTCGCCCGCGCGCTCGCCGACGGCCCGCGGGCCGAGCAGGCCGCCGCCCCGAGCGGACCCCGCCGTACGGCGTCGCACGAACCCGTGGCGGTCGTGGGCATCGGCTGCCGCTTCCCCGGCGGCCCCGACCCCGCCGCGTTCTGGCGGCTGCTGTCCGAGGGACGCGACGCCGTCGGACCGGTGCCCGCCGTGCGCCGCGAGCTCCTGAACGACCGGGTGCGCTGGGGCGGGTTCATCGACGGCATCGACCAGTTCGATCCGCTCTTCTTCGGCATCTCACCGCGCGAGGCCGTCCAGATGGACCCGCAGCAGCGCCTGATCCTCGAACTGGCCTGGGAGGCACTCGAAGACGCGGGGGTCGCGCCGCACAGCCTCGTCGGCAGCGACACCGGCGTGTTCATGGCCTCCTGCTGGGGCGACTACGCCGCCCTCGCGCACTACCGCGGCCCGGACAGCCAGATCACCCCGCACACCGCCACCGGGATGCACGACGGCATCATCGCCAACCGCGTCTCCTACATCCTCGGACTGCAGGGCCCGAGCATGGCCATCGACGCCGCCTGCGCCGGATCACTGGTCTCCGTACACGTGGGGTGCCAGTCGATCTGGCTCGGCGAGAGCGACCTGGTCCTCGCCGGCGGCGTCAATCTGAGCTTCGTCTCCGACTACTACACCGCCATGGACGCCATGGGCGCGCTCGCCCCCGACGGCCGCTGCAAGTCCTTCGACGCCCGCGCCGACGGCTACGTGCGCGGTGAGGGCGCCGGCGTCGTCGTGCTCGCCCCGCTGAGTGTCGCCCTCGAACGCGACCTGCCGGTGTACTGCCTGATCAAGGGCAGCTCCTCCCACAACGACGGCCTGAGCAACGGCATGACCGCGCCGAATCCCCAGGCGCAGGAGAAGATGCTGCGCACCGCCTACCAGCGGGCCGGCATCGACCCGCACCTGGTGGACTACATCGAGTGCCACGGCTCCGCCACCCCCCTCGGCGACCCCATCGAGGCCAACGCCATCGGGGCGGTCCTCGGCGGCGACCGCGCGGAACCGCTGCGCCTCGGCTCCGTCAAGTCCAACGTCGGGCACCTGGAGGCGGCGGCCGGCATCGTCGGCCTGGTCAAGCTCGCCCTCTCGATGCGCAACGGCGTGCTGCCGCCGAGCCTGCACTACACCGCCCCGAACCCGCAGATCATGTTCGACGAGTACCGCCTCACCGTCCAGGACCGGCTGACGCCGTGGCCGCGCCGGTCCGACGCGCGCCGCGGCGGCGTCAGCTCCTTCGGCTTCGGCGGCGCGATCTGCCACGTCGCCGTCGAGGAGCTGCCGCGCCCCGAGAGCTCGCTGCTGCTCCTCGCCGCGGACTCCCGCGAGGCGCTCGCCGAGCGGGCCGCGGCGCTGCGTGACGAGAGCGACCTGCGGGCGCTCTGCCGCCGCTCGCCCGGTGACGGCGCGTTCCGGCTCGCCGCCGCCGCGTCCGGCATGACCGAACTCAGGGCGCAGCTCGACGCGTTCGGCAGCGGTGCGAGCGCCGCCGGGCTGAGCGTGGGGGAGCGGGGCGCGCGCAAGCCGCGGGTGGCGTTCCTGTTCTCGGGCAACGGCTCGCAGTGGGCGGGCATGGGCCGGCGCCTGCTCGCCGGAATGCCCGTGTTCCGCCGCTCCCTGATGCGCTCCGACCGGCGGATGCGGGAGCTGCTCGGCTTCTCGCTCGTCGAGCAGCTGCTGGCGCCCGATGGGCGCATCGACGACATGGACGTCTTCCAGCCGCTGCTGTTCTCCCTCCAGGTGGCGCTGGCCGACACCTGGCGCGCGCTGGGGGTCGAACCGGACGTCGTCGTGGGGCAGAGCGTCGGCGAGTTCGCCGCGTCCCACATCGCGGGAGCCCTCGACTTCGACGACGCCTCGCGTCTCGCCGCCCACCACGGCCGGCTCCTCCAGCAGCTCGCCGTGGGGCGCGGCGAGGGCATCGTCGTCATGACCGGCGCGGACGAGGCCGAGCGGCACCTGACAGGACAGCTCACCGTCTCCGGCCGCAACGGCCTGCACTCCACCCTGGTGACCGGCACACCGCAGGAGATCGACGACCTCGTCCAGCGGCTGACCGACGAGGGCGTCACCCACCACCGGGTGCGCATGGGCCACGCCCCGCACTCACCCCTGGTCGACCACGTCCTCGCCCCGCTCAAGGCCGAACTGGCGGACATCGCGCCCCGCACCACGCGCATCCCGATGATCTCGACGGTCACCGGCGAGCGCGTCGACGGCGCGGAGCTGGGCCCCGACTACTGGGCGGACAACCTGCGCCGGGAGATCCGGATGGTCGACGCCCTGACCACCCTGCGGGACCACGACATCGACGCGGTGATCGAGGTCAGCCCCCACCCCGTCCTGCTCAAGTCGGTCTCGGAGATCCTGCCCGCTGCGGCCACCCTGCCCTCGCTGCGGCGCGGCGCCGACGAGGCCGCGGTCCTGCTCGGCTCGCTCGGCGCCCTGTACACCGCGGGCCACCCCGTCGCACCCCACCCCTTCCTCGCGGGCGACCGGGGACGCCACGCCGCCCCGAGCGGGGCCGAGGCCGCCGCCGACGAGCGGACGCAGCTCGTGACCGTCTCGGCGCGTACACCGGGCGCGCTGGCCGACACCTGCCGTGAGCTGTCCAACCACGTCGAGCGCGACGCGGGACTGCGCGTCTCCGACCTCGCCTACACCCTCGCGACCAGGCGCACCCACCACAACCACCGGGTGGCGCTGTTCGCCCGTACCCGGCAGGACGTCCTCGACGGACTCGCCCGGGTCGCCGCGGGCCGGCCGCACCCCGACGTCATGACCGGCGCCGTCGCGGGCAACGGCGACCGGCGGGTGGCGCTGGTGTTCTCCGGCGGCGGCACGCAGTGGGTCGGCATGGGCCGGGAGCTGCTGCGCGTCCACGCCGGGTTCCGCACGTGGATGACCGCCTGCGACGACGCCGTGCGCGCGGCGGGCGGCGGCTCGGTGCTCGACCGGCTCGCCGCCCCCGCCGAAGAGGCGCGCTACGAGGAAATGGACCTCCAGCAGCCCGTCCTGTTCGCCCTCCAGGTCTCCCTGGCGAAGGTCTGGCTCGGGCTCGGCGTCGAGCCGGTCGCCGTCGTCGGGCACAGCCTCGGCGAGGTCGCGGCGGCCTGTGTCGCCGGATCGCTCTCGCTCGGGGACGCGGCCCGCGTGGTGGTCGCCCGGTCGCACCTGCTCGAAAGGAAGGCGGCGGCCGGCGCCATGATCTCCGTCGACCTGCCGGAGGCGGAACTGCTGCCGAGGCTCGCCCCGTACGCCGAGCACGCGGCCGTCGCCGTGGTCAACAGCCCCACCAGCGCGGCCGTCTCGGGCTCCCCCAAAGCCGTCGCCGCCCTGGAGGCCGACCTGCTGCGGGACGGGATCTCGACCAGGCGCATCCGTGTCGAGCGGCCGGTGCACAGCCCCGGCATGGACCCGCTGCTCCAGCCGCTGCGCGAGAGCATCGCGGGCATCACCCCGCTGACGAACACCATCCCGTTCCGTTCCACGGCGCTGGCCGACACGGTGGACCCGGTCGCCGACGTCGAGTACTGGGTGCACAACCTGCGCAACCAGGTCCGGTTCGCCGAGACGATCGGGGGCCTGGTCGACGAGGGGATCGGCACGTTCATCGAGATCGGCCCGCACGAGACGCTGCGCGGCGCGGTCGAGGAGATCGCGGTGACCCGCGGCGCCCAGGTGCACGCGGTCAACTCCCTGCGGCGCCAGGAGAGCGACGTCCGCTGCCTGCTGGGGGCCGTCGCGTCGCTGTACGTCAGGGGCCTGCCGCTGACCTTCGACCCGCTGTTCGGGGACGACGTCGAGGTGGTGGAGACCCCGCTCGTGCAGTGGCAGAAGGACCGCTACTGGCTCGACACCGAGCCCCGGCCCCAGACCGCGGCGGCCCCCGCCCCGGCCGCCGTCGAACCGGTGGCGGTGGCCGAGCGGGTGGAGCGGCAGCCCGCACGGACCGCCCCGGCGGCCACGTCGGTGCGGGACGTCGTCCTCGCCGAGCTCGCCGACGGCCTCGGCGTGCCGGTGAGCAGGTTCGACGAGAACGCGACGCTGCGCGAGTTCGGACTGGACTCGATGCTGGCGATCCGCCTGGTCAACCGGATGCAGGCGCTGTTCGGGGAGCGGGTGTCACCGGTGGTGTTCCTGGACGGCCGCACCATCTCCGCGGTCGTCGGGCACTTCGTCGAACTCACCGGCGGACCGCCCGCGACCGCGCAGACACAGCAGGCCCCGGCCCCGGCACGGGAACCGCGAGCGGCGGCCGAACCCGCGCCCGGGCGGAGGCCCACCCACCCCTTCCTCGACGACCTCTCCGACCTGGACGCCGAAGAACTCCTGGAGGAACTGGCCGCGCGCGGGCTGATCGACCCCACCGACGCACCGGCCGCCGACCAGCTGCGCGCCGACGGCCTGGGGCTCGAACTGGCCCCGACCTCGCACGGCCAGGCCTCGCTGTGGTTCATGCAGATGGTCTCGCCGGACGCCGTGCCCTACAACTTCATGGTCGCCGCCCGCATCCGCGCCGCCGTCGACGAGAAGGCGCTGGAGCGCGCCGTGGCGGCCGTGATGCGGCGGCACCCGGCGCTGCGCACGCTCTTCGTGGAGGCCGGCGGCCGCCCGTACCAGGTCATCCTGGAGGAACCGGTGTACGAGTTCGCGGTCGTCGACAGCACGGAGCTGGACGACGAGGAGGCCCGCGAGGAACTGGCCGAACTGGGCCACGCGCCGCTCGACATCGACAACGGCCCGCTCGTGCGGGTGGTCCTGATGAACCGCGGCCCCGAGGACCACTACCTGCTGGTGCTCGTCCACCACATCGCGTCGGACGCGGCGTCGGCGGACGTGATGATCCGCGAACTCCAGGAGTTCTACGAGGGCGCCGACCCCGCCGACGGCACGCCGCCCGCCCCCTACACCGAGTTCGTCGAGTGGGAGCGGCAGTGGCTCTCGGGCCCCGCGGCCGACGCGGCGCTCGACTGGTGGACGCGGCGGCTGGCCGATCCGCCCGCCCATCTGGACCTCTCTGCCAAGGAGCGTCCGCCGGGCGTGACATACGAGGGCCGCGACCTCACGTTCCGCTGGAGCGCCGAGGAGAGCCGGCTGCTCCGGGAGTTCGCCGTCCGCGAGGGCGTGTCGATCAGCACGGTCGTGCTCGCCGGGTTCTTCGCCACGCTCAACCGGGCGACCGGAGCCGAGGACTCCGTACTGGCCACGGCCATCGCCCAGCGCGCCGAACCGGGCTGGGAGTCCGCCGTCGGCTACTACCTGAACACCGTGCTCGTCCGGGCGAAACCGGCGGGCGACCGCTGCTTCCGCGATCTCCTCGGCGAGGTCCACGCCTTCTCGCTGGGCCTGCTCGAACACATGAACTACCCCCTCGACCTGCTGGCGGCCTCCCTGAAACCGCCGAGGGCAGAGGGCCGCTCCCCGTGGTTCGACGTGGTGGTCAACTGGCTGTCGTCGGACGCCTTCCCCCGCTCCGTGAAGCTCTTCCACGGCGTCGGCGACACCATCACGCCCCAGAGCGCCCTGCCGCTCGAACCGCTCCAGGTGCGCAGGCACCTCGCCAAGTTCGACCTGGAGATCTCCATGGCCGACATCGACGGCGAGGTGGCCGGCCACATCCAGTACAAACCGAGCTATCTGGAGAGGCAGACCGTGACGGACCTGCTCGCGCTCTACCGCACCGTGCTCTTCGACTCGATCGCCCACCCCGACCTGGCCCTGAAGGACATCGCGCCGGCCGGCCGCCCCGAAGGGACGGACCAGTGACCGACACCCTGCACTCCGAGTTCATCGAGCAGGCCGTCAAGAACCCCGCCGCCCCCGCGGTCTACTCCGACGCGGGCGTCATGACCTACGGCGAACTCGACGAGCGCTCCCGCGCCCTCGCCGAACGCCTCGTCACCGACGGCGCGGGACCCGGCGTCCCCGTCGGCATCTGCGTGGAGCGCACCCCCGACCTGCTCGTCGCCCTCCTCGCCACGCTGCGCGCCGGCTCCTGCTACGTGCCCCTCGACCCCGACTACCCCGCCGAACGCCTGGCGTTCATGGTCCGGGACAGCGGCACCCGGCTGCTGCTGACCACACCCGCCTCCCGGGCCAACTGTCCGGCCGGGCCGACCGTGGTCGTGCTCGACGAGAGCGTGCGGACCGAACCCGGCGAGCGGCCCGTGCCGGTCGTGCCCGAGGACACCGCGTACATCATCTACACCTCCGGCTCCACCGGCCGCCCGAAGGGCGTCGCCATCCACCACCCGGGCTGCGTCGCGATGCTGGCCGAGCTGGACCGGGTCTTCGAGGGCTGCGACCTGAGCGGCGTCTCGGCGGCGAGTTCGGTCTGCTTCGACATGTCCGTGATGGAGATCTTCGGCGCGCTGTGCCGCGGCGGGGCGGTCGTGCTCGTGCAGAGCGCCGTCCACCTGCCGGAGAGCCCGTACGCCGACAGGATCACGCACCTCAACGCCGTCCCCTCGGTGATGAACGGGCTGCTCGACGCCGGATACCTGCCGCCCCGCGTCCGCACGATCGTGTTCGGCGGCGAGCCCCTGCGGCGCAAACTGGTGGACCGGGCGTACGCGGAGACCGGCGCCGACCGGGTCTTCAACGCCTACGGGCCCACCGAGGGAACCGTCTTCTGCTCGTTCGGGCTCGTCCCGAGGGACGGCGCCGGTGAGCCGACGCTCGGCCTGCCGTCGGCCCACGCCCGCGCCTACGTGCTCGACGAGGACAGGCGGCGGCTGCCGGCCGGAGTCCCCGGAGAGCTGTACATCGGCGGCGCCGGCCTGGCCCACGGCTATGTCAACCGGCCGGAGACCACGGCCGAGCGGTTCCTGCCCGACCCGTTCGTGGACGGTGAGCGCATGTACCGCACGGGTGATGTGGTCACGCTCACCGAGGACGGCGAACTCCGCTTCGGCGGCCGCACCGACCACCAGGTCAAGCTGCGCGGCTACCGCATCGAGCTGGAGGAGGTCGAGGCCCGCCTGACCGGCTGCCCCGAGGTCAGGGAGGCCGCCGCCGTCGTCCGCGGCAACCGGCTGATCGGCTACGTCGTGCCGGAGGGCGACGCCGGCGACGACGTCCGGCTCGACGCCGCTCTCCAGTCCACCGTCAACGGCAGGCTCGCCACCGAACTGCCCGACTACATGGTGCCGGCGACGCTCGTGTTCCTGCCCGCCCTTCCGCTCGCGCCCGGCGGGAAGCTCGACCGCGCCGCGCTGCCCGAACCGCCGGCCGCCGGCGCCGACGCCCCCATGACGGCCGCGAGCACACCGACCGAGGTGGCGCTCGCGGAGATCTGGGGCCAGCTCCTCGACCTCGAACCCGCGGGCATCGACGTCAAGGCCGCCTTCTACGACCTCGGCGGCGACTCGCTGCTCCTCGTCCGCCTCGCCCGACTGATGACCAGGCGGTTCGGCCGCCGCGTCCGCGTGCCCGACCTGTTCAGCTTCCGTGACATCGCCTCCCTCGGCCGCTGGCTCGACGAGGAGAGCGGGGCCACCCCCGAGGTGGTCACCTCCGCCCGCCGCCGCGCCAACACCCGCCGCGCCGCGCTGCGGGGCCGCGCCGCCTCGAACGGCAGCTGAGTCACCCCCGACCCGAGACGAAGCAGGAGCCCTTCCATGACCGAAAGCCCCGAGCAGGACTACGACCCGGGTGACGTCGCCGTCATCGGCATGTCCCTGCGAGCGCCCGGCGCCCGCACCAAGGAGCAGTTCTGGGACAACCTCGTCCACGGCAGGGAGTCCGTGTCGTTCCTCGCCAAGGACGACATCCACGTCGACGAGACCCTGATCCACAGTCCCTTCTATGTGCGGGCCTGCGGTGTGCTCGACACGTACGACAAGTTCGACCCGTCGGTGTTCGGCATCAGCGACCGGATGGCGGCCGCGATGACCCCGGAGAACCGGCTCTTCCTGGAGAGCGCCTGGGAGGCATTCGAGGACGGCGGCTACGACCCCGAGCGGGTCGGCTGCGAAGTGGGCGTCTACGGCGCCAACAACCCGCAGACCGCCGCGCTCTACAGCTCCCCGCCCGACCGTGTGTCGGTCGGCCCCGAGGCGATCGAGGCCAGCCTGGCGTGGTCGCCGGACACCATGACGTCCAACGCGCTGTACTACATGGGCCTGACCGGCGAGGCCGTCACCGTCGCCGCGGTCTGCGCGGGCTTCCACTACGCGGTGCACCTGGCCTGCCAGTCACTGCTGCTCGGCCAGACCGACATGGCGGTGGCCGGCGGTTCCATGGTCCGACTCCCGCACCCCCGCGGCCACCTGTGGGAGGAGAACCGCGTCCTCTCCAAGGACGGCCACTGCCGCCCGTTCGACGCCAACGGCACGGGCACCGCCCTGTCCAGCGGCGTCGTCACGGTGCTGCTCAAGCCGGTCGCCCAGGCCGTCGCCGACCGCGACCACGTCTACGCCGTGGTCAAGGGCTCGGCCGTCAACAACAACGGCGTCAGCGCGATGGCCTACGGCCTCGCCCAGCCCGAGCGCCTGAGCGCGTGCATCGCCAACGCCATGGAGGTCGGCGGAGTCACCCCGGACACGGTCTCCCTGTACGAGGCCAACGGGCTCGGCATGCCGATGACCGACGAACTGGAGGTGCACGCGGCGAGCATGGCGTTCGGCAAGCAGACCGCCACCACCTCGATCGGCGGCGTCAAGGGCAACGTCGGCCACGGCGGTGTGGTCTCCGGCGGCTTCGGCGCGATCAAGGCCGCGCTCGCCCTGCACCACAAGACGCTGCCCGCGACGATCAACCTCACGGAGGTCAACGAAGACCTCGACTTCCCCAGCACCCCCTTCGTGCCGCAGATCGAGACGGCCGACTGGGGGACGGAAGCGGGCATCCGCCGCGCCGGCATCACCTCGATCGGCGGCGGTGGCTACAACGCCCACCTCGTCCTCGAAGAGGCCCCGGCGGTCGCGGAGCGCGCACCCGAGGCCGAGGGCAGGCCGCGCATCGCCACCCTCTCCGCCCTGGACGACGAGGCCCTGGCACGCCAGCGGGCGCGGCTGAAGGACCGGCTGGTCGCCGACCCCGGCCTGCGGCTCGACGACGTCTGCTTCAGCCTCAACCTCGGCCGCAAGGTGATGGCCCGCCGCTGGGCGGCCGTCGTCCGCAGCCGCGCGGAGCTGATCGCGGCCCTGTCGGGGGACGCCACGGGCGGGCAGGTCACCGAGACCGCCGCCGCGCCGCGCGCGGACGCCTCCTCCTTCCCGCGCAACGACCACGGGATCGTGTGCGCCGCCACGGACGCCGACGCGCTGGCCGGTGTCGCCGCCGCCTGGGTCACGGGGCAGCAGGTGGACTTCGCCTCCCTGCACCAGGGGGAGGACAGCCACCGCGTGCCGCTGCCGACCTATCCCTTCCAGCCGCGCCGGTTCTGGCGCACGGACTGGTGACCATGAGCGCACCGGCACTGGACACCAGGGACCTGGGCGACCCCGACACCTTCACCGGCCACGGCCTCGACGCGTTCTGGCGCACCCTGCGGGACACCGCCCCGGTGCACTGGAACCCGCCCGCCGGCGGCCGCAAGGGGTTCTGGGTGCTCACCCGCCACGACGACATCATGACCACCTACCGCGACGACACGCACTTCACGTCGGAGCGCGGCAACGTCCTGGTCACCCTCCTGGAGGGCGGCGACGCCGGGGCCGGCCGCATGCTGGCCGTCACCGACGGCCACCGCCACCACGAGCTGCGCAAGATCCTGCAGCGGGTGCTCTCGCCCCGGGTGCTCGACGAGGTCGCGGGGACGGTACGGGTCAACACCCGGCAGTGGATACGGGAGGCGGTCGAGACCGGCGGCTGCGACTTCGCCGAGGAGATCGCGAGCCGCATCCCGATGACGACGATCTCGAATCTGCTCGGAGTGCCCGGACAGGACAGGGAGTTCCTGCTCGGGCTGACCAAGACCGCCCTGTCGACCGATGACGAGGACGTCGACGAGGTCGACTCCGAGATGGCCCGCAACGAGATCCTGATGTACTTCATGGACCTCGTGGAGGAGCGGCGCGAGGCGCCCGGCGACGACGTGATCAGCATGCTCGTCGCCAGCTCCATCGACGGCGTGCCGCTCTCCGACGAGGACGTGGTGCTCAACTGCTACAGCCTGATCATCGGGGGCGACGAGACCAGCCGCCTCACGATGATCGACGCCGTCCACACGCTCGCCGCCGAGACCGAGCAGTGGAGGCGGCTCAAGGCGGGCGAGGTGTCGGTCGACACCGCCGTGGACGAGGTGCTGCGCTGGGCGTCGCCCACGATGCACTTCGGACGCAGCGTCGTCCGCGAGACCGAACTGCACGGCGTACGGCTGCGACCGGGCGAGATCGTCACGCTCTGGCACGCCTCGGGCAACCGCGACGAGCGGGTCTTCGAGCGGCCCGAAGTGTTCGACCTCGGCCGCACCCCCAACAAGCACCTGGCCTTCGGCTACGGCCCGCACTTCTGCGTCGGCTCCTATCTCGCGAAGGTCGAGATCGCCGAACTGCTCATGGCGCTGCGGGACTTCACCACCGGATTCGAGCGGACCGGCGAGGCCCCGCGCATCCGGTCCAACTTCCTGACCGGGTTCTCGGCGCTGCCGGTGCGGTTCCTGCCCGACCGCTCGGGACTGAAGGAGGGCGAGTGATGAACATCTACGTCTCGGGGCAGGGAGCGTTCGCGGTGCAGGTCGCGGACGCGCTGCTCGACGAGGGGCACAAGATCCTCGGTGTGGCCGCGCCCCGGCTGCGCAAAGGACGGACCGACGAGAGCGACGCCATGTCCTGGGACCGCCTGCGGGCCTGGGCCTACCCCAGGGACATCGCCTGGACGGACTCGGCCGAGCTGCGCGCGATGCACGTGCCGGACGGCGTGGACATCATCATCGCCGCCCACTCGCACGCCTTCCTCGGCCGTCACACGCGAGCCAGGGCCGCCGTCGCCACCATCGGCTACCACCCCAGCCTGCTGCCGCTGCACCGTGGCAGGGACGCGATCCGGTGGACGGTCCGCGACGGCGACAAGGTGACGGGCGGCAGCGTCTACCACCTCACCGAGCGCACCGACGCGGGGCCGCTCGCCGCCCAGGAGCACCTGTTCGTGCCCCCGGGCTCGACCGCGCAGAGCCTGTGGCGCGATCACCTGGCGCCGCTCGGTGTGCGGCTGCTGCTCAGGGTGGTCGCCGACCTCGCCGAGGGACGGCGGATCGAGGTCCCCCAGGACGAGGAACTGGCGACCTGGGAGCCCGCGATGGGAGCGCCGCCGCTGTTCAAGCCCGAACTCATCGCGCTGCCGGGGACGGCCCAGGTCAACGGGAGCAGGTGGGCGCTGCACACGCGGTGAGACCGGGCGCTCCCGAGGCCGGGCCTCGCGCCCGGTCTCAGGCCGTCCCGCGCCGCACCAGGCGGTGCGGGACGACCAGTTCCTGCGGCGGGACGGCGTTCCCGGGGCTGTATACGCGGTCGGCCAGACACTGGAGGGACCGCTCGGCGATCTGCGGCTTGTCCGGGGAGACGGTGGTCAGGGGCGGGTGACTGTAGCGGCCGTCCTCGATGTCGTCGAAGCCGACGATCGCGATGTCCTCGGGCACGCGCAGGCCCCGCTCGTGCGCCACGTGCAGGGCGCCCAGGGCGAGTTCGTCGCTGAAGGCGAACACGGCGTCCGGTTCGGTGGGCCCGTCGAGGAGCCCCGCCATGGCCCGCGCGCCGTCCGCCCGGTGCAGTGCGGCGACGGAGCGCTGGGCGGCGGACGGGTGGGGGAGCCCGGCGCGGTCGAGGGCGCGGCGGTAGCCCTCGGCACGCAGCCGGGCGGTGCCGTTGCGCAGCTGGGGCTGGAGGCCGATGGCGGCGATGCGGCGGCGCCCGATGCCGACGAGGTGAGTGGTGGCCTCGTCGGCGGCGGCGACGTTGTCCACGGCGACGCGGTCCGCCGCGCCCTGCGGTCCGCGCTCGCCGAGCAGCACGAGCGGGACGGCCGGCGCCGTCGCCGCCAGCTCGGCGGGGTCCAGGGCCCAGGGGCTGATGATGAGGCCGTCGACCACGCGCCCGCCGCCCTGGGCGAGCAGGCGTCGCTCGGCGTCGGCGTCGCCCCGGGTCTGGTCGATGACCACGGTCCAGGAGCGGCGCTGGGCCTCGTCCACCAGGAGCCCGGCGAGTTCGCCGAAGTACGGTGAGTGCAGTTCGGGGATGGCGAGGCCGATGATGCCGGTACGGCCGGCGCGCAGGCTGCGGGCGGCGAGGTTGGGGCGGTAGCCCAGCTCGTCGATGGCCTCCTGGACCCGCTGCCGGGTCTCGGGCGCCACGGAGGCGGAGCCGCTGACGACGTTCGACACGGTGCGCACGGAGACGCCCGCTCGGGCTGCCACATCCTTCAGACGACTGCTCACCGCGCCATCCTTTCATGCGACGTCCGTCACGGAATCGGTGACCCGCCGGGTATTGCAACGTTGCATTCAACGATGCAATCTGTGGGCGGAAGCTCTGCTTGCAAGGAGGCAAGGATGACTGTGTCCGAATGCCCCGGTGTGCACGTCTTTCCCGGAGTGAGCGCCGCCGACCTGGACGTCGACGTGGCGCAGGACGTGGCGAACCTGTACGAGGACGGCATCACCGCGCGGAAGGGAGCCTTCTCCGAGGAGTGGGCCGACCGGCTGCGCGAGGACATCGAGACCGCTTTCGCGGAGGCGCGCGCCCGGCCCGGCGGCGCCGTGGGACGCGGCCCCCACCGCTACTACGTGGAGATCCACCCCGAACAGCTGCGCGGCTTCGTCGACCTCGTCGACCACCCGTGGGTCCGCTCGGTGGCCACCGCCGTCCTCGGCCCCGACTACCGCATCGTCGAGCTCGGCTTCGACGTCCCGCTCGAAGGCGCGGTGAACCAGCCGTGGCACCGCGACTTCCCCATCCCCGAAGAGACGCGCACCGAACGCCGGCTGACCTCCCTGGCCTTCAACGTCACCGCCGTCGACACCGCGGAGGACATGGGCCCCTTCGAGATCGCGCCCGGCACCCAGTGGGACGACGGACCGGACTTCGGGCACGGCATGTTCCCGCCCCGCGCGTCCTACGGCCGCTACCAGGAGCGCGCCGTGCGCAAGTACCCGCAGCGCGGCGACATCTCCGCCCGTACCGCCCTCACCATCCACCGCGGCACGAAGAACGAGTCGGCCAGGGCGAGGCCCGTCCTCGTCCTCGGCCTCGACGGACCCGAGGCCGACAACGCCGCCCGCCACGACACCGCCGTCACCCGCGGCTACTGGGCGGCGCTGCCCGAACGGGTACGCCACCACCTGCGCTGCCCGGTCGTCGACGCGCTGACGCCCCTCACGCAGAAGCACACCATCGAGGGACTGGTCATGGGCGATGCCTGAGACGACCAGGGTGGCCGACCGCCCGCCGGTCCACCCCACGGGAACGGGGCGCCCCCCGGCGCTGGTCTACGCCGTCGCCGCGGTCTCGGCCCTCGGCGGCCTGCTCTTCGGCTACGACACCGGCATCATCTCCGGCGCCCTCCTCCACCTCCGCGACGACCTCGACCTCTCCTCGCGAGAACAGGAGGTCGTCGTCAGCGTCATCCTGCTCGGCGCCATGGCCGGCGCCCTGGTCTCGGGGCGCACCGCCGTACGGCACGGCCGCCGCAAGGTGGTGGTGGCGGTCGCGGTGATCTTCGCCGTGGGCGCGGTGGCGGCGGCGGTCGCCCCCGACGTGGCGACGCTGATCGCCGCGCGCTTCGTGCTCGGCCTCGCGGTGGGCGGAGCCTCCAACATGGTGCCCGTCTACATCGCGGAGCTCGCGCCCGCGGCCGTGCGCGGCAGGCTCATGGTGCTCTTCCAGCTCATGGTCGCCATCGGGCAGCTCATCGCCTACCTCTGCGGCTGGGCCCTGGCCGGCAGCGGCGGCTGGCGCGTCATGTTCGCCCTGGCCGTCATCCCCGCCGTGGCCCTGGCCGTCGGCATGCTGTTCCTGCCGGAGAGCCCGCGCTGGCTCATCGAGCAGCACCGCGCCGACGACGCGCTGCGCACCCTGCGGCGGCTCAGGCCCACCGGAGCGGACGTGGCGGCGGAGGCCGCCGAGGTCACCGCCGTGACACGGAACGCCCCGGCAGACGGCGGCAGTTGGGGACAGCTCCGGCAGCGGTGGCTGCGCCCCGCTCTGCTCATCGCCGTGGGCATCGCGGCCTTCTCCCAGCTCACCGGGATCAACGCCATCGTCTACTACGCGCCGACGATCCTGGACGACGCGGGCTTCGGCGACTCGGTGGCGCTGCTCACCGGCATCGGCATCGGCGCGATGCTCGTCGTGGCCGGGGTGGTGGGGGCCATCGCGGTCGACAAGGCGGGGCGGCGCCGCACGATGCTGTGGTTCCTGCCGGGCTCGGCGCTCGCCATGGCGGTGCTCGCGCTCGCCTTCGCCACGCCCGCGGAGTCCGCCGCGCAACGCTGGACGGTGATCATCTCGCTGTTCGCGTACATCCTGTTCAACGGCGTGGGGATGCAGGCGGTCGTCTGGCTGATCGGCCCGGAGGTCCTGCCGCTGTCCGTGCGCGGCCCGGCCACCAGCCTGGCCACGCTGTCGGTGTGGGGCTTCGACCTCCTCATCGCCATGACCGCCCTGACGGCCATCAACACCATCGGCCGCTCCGGCACCTTCCTCTTCTACGCCCTGATGAACGTCGCCTGCGTCGTCTTCGTGGCCGCGAAGGTGCCGGAGACCAAGGGCAGGAGCCTGGAGAGCATCGAGCGTGCCCTGCGCGACCCGCTGCCCTTCCGCAGGGCGCTGGAGAAGAGGTGACACGGTCACGCGGCCGGGTCCCGGTCCGAGGCCGGCCAGAAGTAGGGCAGGTCGTCGGGGACGTCCGGGAAGCGCTCCGCGTAGATCTCCGGGGCCTTGCGCACCAGCGCCGACTGGTGGCTGTGGTGCAGGGCGTGGTTCCCCAGCCAGGGCGGCAGCTCACCGGCGTCGGCGAGCCGCGCCTGGTCGCGCACGGCGGCGCCGGGGCGGTGCGCGGCGAAGTCGGCGAGCAGCGTGGCCGCGCACGTGTCGGCGTGCCCCTCCGCCACCCACACGGCACACACGTCGAGGCCGTAGCGGACCAGGGCCTCCTCGTAGCCGGTCCACATGCGGACCGCCGGATGGTTGCGCCAGCCGTAACCGGGCACGGTCAGGCCGCGCAGCACCTGAAGGGCCTCGACCCGCTGCTTGCCGAGGCGTGCCCGGTCGAGGACCGTGGCGGATCGCGTGAAGTCGGGGTACGGGAGAAAGGTCTGCACGCAGGATGCCTACCGCGGCGGGCCCGTTCTCAGACGGGGGATTCGGGTGTACGGGGCGCTCCCGGGGAAACCCCCTACGGCAGCGGGCCGCCGCGGGCGGTGATCCACAGGTCGTACCACTCCTCGTGGGTGAGGTCGGGTGCGTGTCGCACGGCGTCGCGGCAGGCGCGGATGCGCTCGGGCCTGCTCGTCCCGATGACCGGGGCGATACGGGCCGGGTGGCGCTGGAGCCACCACAGCAGGATCGTCTCCGGTGTCGTGCCCTTGCGGTCGGCGAGCGCGGCGACGAGCCGGGCCGTCGGCGTGTCCTGGCCGCCGGTGTAGCGGCCCTGCGCCAGGGCGCCCCACGCCTGGAGCTGGATCCCATGGGTCCGGCAGTACTCCACCGTCCCGTGCGGGAAGCCGTTGCCGGCGGCGGCCTCGGTGTTCACGAGGACGCCGGACTCCACCCAGTCCCGGCGGGCCAGGCTCATCTCCAGCTGGTCGGCGACCAGCGGCACGTCGAGTCGGGCCCGCAACGCCTCGATCTGCGCCGCGCTCATGTTCGACACCCCGAAGCTCCGCACGAGGCCCTGCCCGTGCAGGGAGGACAGCGCCTGCGCGATCTCCTCGGGTCCGGTCAGCGGATCGGGCCGGTGCAGGAGCAGGACGTCGACGACGTCGGTGCGCAGCCGGGTCAGGCTCTCCTCGACCCGCCGCACGATGGTCTTCGCCCGTAGGTCGTACATGCCGGGCAGGCCGCCGTCGGCCTGCCGGATGCCGCACTTGGTCTGCAGGACGACGCGCTCCCGCAGCCCGGGCGCCCTGGCCAGCACTTCGCCGAAGACCGACTCGGCCTTGCCGCGCCGGTAGATGTCGGCGTGGTCGAACGCCGTGATGCCGATGTCGAGCGCCGCCTCGACGGCGGCCTCCGCGTGAGCGATGTCCGCGGCGGTGTACGGCTCGTCGTCCCAGGTGCCGCCGAGCCCCATGCACCCGTACAGCGGTCGGGTGGTGCGCACGTCGTCGGTCCGCGCTGTCATGCGTTCTCCTCTTCCTTCACGGCGGTCGTTCACGCCGTCAGTGCGGCGGCCAGCATCTCGGCCGTGGCGAGCACCGGCAGCTGCGTGTTGGCCGCCGGGACCGTCGGCAGGATCGAGGCGTCCACGACCCGCAGGCCCGAGACGCCGCGCACCCGCCCCTCCCCGTCGACCACCGCGTACGGATCGTCCGGCGCCCCCATGGCACAGGTGCCGACGGGGTGCCAGTACGTGCCTACCCTGCCGCGGAGCTCCTGATCCGGCAGTTCCCGCGGGGACGGGCCCTCGGCCGGGGCGGCCAGGGACTTCAGCGGCACGGTGGCGGCCAGCTCCTCGGCCATGCGCAGGCCGGAGCGGAGGACGGCCAGGTCATGGCCGTCCTCGTCGGAGAGGAAGGCGGGGTCCAGGTCCAGGCCGGCGGTGGGGTCGGCGGAGCGCAGCCGGACCTGTCCGCGTGACCGGGGCTTCATCAGGAAGGTGGCGACGCCCGCCTCGTACTGCCCCGGCGGCAGGGCGCCGAACAGGGGCGGGCCCGCGACCGGGTTGATGTGCAGGTCCCAGGCGCCCTCGGGGCAGTACGGGCTCGCCGCCCTGATCAGCGTCCGGGTGACGTACAGATCACCGGCGGCCTCCTTCTCGGCGAGGCGCGCGTTCAGGCCGGGCGTCGGGCGCAGCGGCAGGAAGACGCCGGGCTGGTCGGTGAGGTTGGCGCCGACGCCGGGCAGGTCGAGCACGGGCCGCACACCGCTGCGCGCCAGGTCGTCGGCGGGCCCGATGCCGCTGCGGAGCAGCACGGCGGGTGACCCGAAGGTGCCCGACGCCAGCAGATAGGTGTCGGCCCGCAGGGTCGTGCGCCCCTGGTCCATGACGACGTCGACGCCGTGCACACGTCCGCCGCGGACGGTCAGCCGGTCCACGGTGGCGCGGTCGAGGATCGTCAGGTTCGGCCGGGTCCGCGCCTGCTCCAGGTAGGCGAAGGCGGCGTTGGCGCGGACCCCGTCGACGGCGTTGAGCAGCGGGGTCCCGTATCCGGGGCCGCCGGGGGCGGCCATGTCCACCTCCGGGTGGCCGAGGGACCGGGCCGCCGCGAGGGCCGCCTCGCTCCACGCCGAGTGCTCGTGCTCCGGCACCGGACGCAGCCCCATCCGCGCCGCCGCCCGCTCGCGGAAGGGCTCCATCGCGGCAGCCGTCCACCGGGGGCCACCCGCCCGAGCCCACTCGGCGTGGTCGGCCTCGGAACCCCAGGTGTGCCAGCAGCCGTTGACGCAGGACGAGCCGCCGAGGACGCGGGCGCGGATGCGGTGGGCGGCGGTGTGGCGCTCCCACACGTGGTCTCGGGGCAGGGCGCGGGCGTCGAGCAGCTTCGCGGGCCAGTCCTGCCGTCGTGGACCGTAGTCGCGGCCCGCCTCCACCAGGCAGACGGAGCGGCCGGGGTCCTCGCTCAGCCGGGCCGCGAGGACGCAGCCCGCCACACCGCCGCCGAGGACGACGACGTCGTGACCCGTCGCGTGAGCCGTGTCCGTCATGCCCGGTCCCCGTGCTCGGCGACCCGGGCGAGAAGCTGATCCCGGCGGATGACGTCGGTGCGGGTGGCGGGCACCGTGCAGGCGTGGGCGCCGGCGAAGGAGCCGTACAGGGCGCAGCGCAGCGGCGGTTCGCCGGACAGGAGGCCGAAGAGGTAACCCGCGGCGAAGGCGTCGCCCGCGCCGTTGGAGTCCACCACCGGCGCCGGGGGAGCGACGGCCGGCACATGGGTGACCTCGCCGTCGGCGAGGAGGTACGCGCCCTCGGCGCCCGCGGTGGCGACGACCACCTCGGCGCGACCGCGCGCGGCGATGCGCCGCATGGTCTCCTCCGGGTCGGTGAGGGCGGCCGCCGACAGGAACACCAGGTCGGCCTCGTACGCGAACGCCTCGTGGTAGGGCTCCCGGCCGTCCCAGTCGTGCAGGTCGGTCGAGACGGTCACCCCGGACTCCCGCAGGGTGGGCAGGGCGTGGGCGCAGGGCTGGGTGAGGGAGACATGGGCGTGGCGGCTCGCCGCGGCGAGTTCCGCCACCGTGGCGGGCGGCAGCCGGTCGGCCTCGCCGAAGCGGGTGTTGTCGTACAGCGAGAGGCGGCGGCCGTCGGGGGACACGAGGTTGACCGCGCGCTTGGTGCCCGCGGGCAGCGGGACCTCGGTGAGCGCGATGCCCCGGTCGCGGTGGAGGGCGCGGATCAGCTCGCCGGGGTGGTCGTCGCCGATCACGTCGATGTGGTGCGTCCGCAGGCCGAGCGCGTGCACGCCCATCGCCACGAAGTCGCCGGTCTGCCCGGCCCGCGTCTCGATGGCGGGGACCATGTGGCTGTCGGCGAACGGCAGTGGCAGCTCGGGGACGTGGACGATCGTGTCCACCCCTGCACCCCCCAGGACGAGCACGTCGATGTCAGTGGGCACAGATCCTCCTGGGCGGGGGCTGGTGGGGCGCGGTGGGGCTGGTCGGGCCCGGCCGGAGTGCAGTCAAGCACGGCGACTGATCGCGATGGAAGAGTTTGTGCAATCTTTCAGGCGGCTTGCAGTCAAAGTCGCCTGAACGGTGGGGGATGGGGGGATGGTGGGCCCCGAAGTGGGCTTCGTGACGGCCGAGTTCATCGGTGTGCGAGGGGTTGACCCCTCCAGGAGCGGCACCTAGGGTCCGTCGCAACATGTTTCTGCAAGGCGGCAGAAAAGTTGCATGTGCCGCCCTGTGTGGCGCCGTTACGGCCGCGGAGCACCCCCACCCCGCGTTCGGCGCCGGCCCTCTCCCCCCACTCAGAGGAGGACCCTCCATGTACGGCCGAACAGCACGATCCCGCAGGCGTGCCGCCCTGGCCACGGCCCTTGTCGCGGCCGCTGCCGGAAGTCTCGGCGCGGGCGCGCGGGCACAGGCCGCCCCGGGCTCCACCCCGGCTCCCGCCCACGCTGCCGCTTCCGCTCCGGCGAAGGCGAAGGCGAAGACGGAGGCCGGCGGCAAGGGCGTCACCGCGGTGATGTTCGAGTGGAAATTCGACTCGATCGCCCAGGCCTGTACGGACACGCTCGGCCCCGCGGGATACGGCTACGTCCAGACCTCGCCCCCACAGGAGCGTCTGACGGGACCGTCCTGGTGGACCGCCTACCAGCCGGTCAGCTACAAGATCGCCTCGCGCCTCGGCGACCGGGACGCGTTCAAGAGCATGGTGGACACCTGCCACAAGGCGGGCGTCAAGGTCGTCGCGGACGCGGTGATCAACCACATGACCAACGCCCAGGGCACCGGCTCGGGCGGCACGGAGTTCACCAAGTACGACTACCCGGGCGTCTACGGGGCCCGGGACATGGACAACTGCCAGCGGGACATCAAGGACTACACCCAGCGCGAGGAGAGCCAGAACTGCGAGCTCGGCGGCCTCGCCGACCTCGACACCGGCGAGGACCACGTCCGCGACTCCATCGCCGGATACCTCAACGACCTGCTCGGCCTCGGCGTCGACGGCTTCCGCGTCGACGCGGCCAAGCACATCCCGGCAGACGACCTGAAGGCCATCAAGGCGCGGCTCACGAACCCGGACGTCCCCTGGAAGCAGGAGACGCTGCCGGGCCCCGGCGAGCAGGTCCAGCCCGGCGAGTACCTCGGCACCGGGCTCGCCCAGGAGTTCACCTACGCCTACACGCTCAAGGGGGCCTTCGAGAGCGGCGGCCTGGCCGGACTGAAGAACATCGCGGACGGCAAGCTGCCCTCCGGGTCCGCCGGGGTCTTCGTCGCCAACCACGACACCGAACGCCAGGGCAACGTCCTCACCTACAAGCAGGGCGCCCCCTACACCCTGGCCCACGTCTTCATGCTCGCCTTCCCCTACGGCTCCCCGGACGTCCACTCCGGCTACGCCTTCGCGAACAAGGACGACGGCCCGCCCGCCGACGGCAAGGCCGACTGCTCCGGCGACGCCTGGGTGTGCCAGCACGCCCAGAAGGAGATCACCGCCATGGTCGGCTTCCGCAACGCCGTGGGCGACGCCGAACTCACCGACTGGTGGGACGACTCAGGCAGCGCCATCGCCTTCGGCCGCGGCACGAAGGGGTTCGTCGCCGTCAACGGAGGGGACGGCGAACTCGAGCGGACCTTTCAGACCTCGCTGCCCGCGGGCGAGTACTGCGACGTGCAGGCAGGCAAGCCCGTCACCGTGGACGACGGCGGGAAGCTCACGGCCACCGTCGCCGCGAAGAGCGCGCTCGCGCTCCACGCGGACGCGCGGAGCTGCGCCTGACCAGGCCCCGACCCCGACCGCAACCCCGCCCCGGACCTCGACCCCAACCCCAACCTCAACCTCAACCTCAACCCCAACCCCGACCCCGTCCCGACCCGTCCGACCGGACCTGATCCGACCGGCCCCGGGTCCGGCCCATCTCCACGACCCCGTCCCACAGAGCCGTGCGGACGAACCCGGTTGCCCGGCGCTCGCGGCCCACGCCGCCCGCGCCGGGCAATCGGCGTTGTCCCGACCGCCACGGAGGAGAACACACCCATGACCCGCGTCCGTTTGAGATCGGCCGCCCTGCTGGCCCTCGCGCCCCTGGCCGCCCTCCTGCCGCCCGCCCACCAGCCGGCGGCGGCCGCACCCGCCCCGCCGCCCTCCGACGCCGTGCTCGCCGCGCAGCCCGCCCGGCACGACCTGACCCGCGAGCAGTTCTACCTGGCGATGCCCGACCGCTTCGCCAACGGCGACCGCCGCAACGACAAGGGCGGGCTCACCGGAGGCCGCGAGACCACCGGCCACGACCCGAGCGACCCGGCCTTCTTCAACGGCGGCGACCTCAAGGGCATCACCAAGAAGCTCGACTACATCAAGGGCCTCGGCACCACCGCGATCTGGTTGACCCCCGTCTTCGAGAACCTGCCCGTACAAGAGCGCGACGGACGCCCCGTCGCCAACTACCACGGCTACGCCATCACCGACTTCACCCGCGTCGACCCGCACTTCGGCACCGACGAGGATCTGTCCGCCCTGGTCGACAGGGCGCACGCCAAGGGCATGAAGGTCTTCTTCGACGTCGTGACCAACCACACCGCGGACGTCATCCACCCCGCGGAGAAGGAGTCCGGCTACCGGTCGAAGGGGTCACACCCCTACCTGGACACCGAGGGCCGCCCCTTCGACGACAGCGCGGGCATGCGCCCCGTCGACGACGGTGGCTTCCCCTACACCCCGCGGATCGCGGACGCCGACCGGCACGCCAAGACCCCGGCCTGGCTCAACGACCCCACCATGTACCACAACCGCGGCGACTCCACCTTCGCCGGCGAGAGCGGCCTCAACGGCGACTTCATGGGCAACGACGACCTGTGGACCGAACGGCCCGAGGTGGTCGACGGCATGAAGCGCGTGTACGAGCGCTGGGTGCACGACTTCGGCATCGACGGCTTCCGCGTCGACACCGCCAAGAACGTCAACATGGAGTTCTGGACCCAGTGGGCCCGCGCACTCGACGACTACGCGGCCACCCGGGGCAAGAAGGACTTCCTCATCTTCGCCGAGGCGTTCTCCGCCGACCCCGCCATCACCGCCCCCTACGTCACGCGGGGCGGCCTCGACTCCACCCTCGACTTCCCCTTCCAGGCCATCGCCCGCAACTCCGCCTCACGCGAGGGCCCGCCCCGCGACCTGTCGCGCCTCTACGCCCAGGACTACCGCTACACCACCGGCAAGGCCAACGCCTACGAGCAGGTGACCTTCCTCGGCAGCCACGACATGGGCCGCATCGGCGGGCTGATCGCCCAGGACAACCCCGGCGCGAGCGACGCGGAGCTGCTGCGCCGCGACCGCCTCGCGCACGAGCTGATGTTCTTCGGCCGCGGCAACCCCGTCGTCTACGCGGGCGACGAGCAGGGGTTCACCGGCTCGGGCGGTGACAACGCCGCCCGCCAGCCGCTGTTCGCCACCGACGCCCCGGCCTACCGCGACGACGACCAGATCGGCACCGACCGCACCCACGCGCGGGACGCGTACGACACCCGGCACCCGCTCTACCGCGCCATCGCCCGCCTCTCCCGGCTCACCGAACGCCACCCGGCGCTGCGCGACGGCGTCTTCACCGAGCGGTACCCGGGGCCCGCCGACGGACCCGGCGTGTACGCCTACTCCCGTACGGACGCCGGACAGCGCGTGGAGTACGTCGTGGCGCACAACAACGCCTCCGAGGCGAAGACCGCGCGGATACCGACCGGCGCCGCGCACCGCCGCTACACCCCGCTCTACGGCACGACGGACACCCCGGCCCGCAGCGGAGCCGACCGGCACATCACCGTCACCGTCCCCGCCCTCTCGTCCCTGGTCCTGAAGGCCGACAAGAAGCTGCCGGGTCCGGGCGCCCGGCCCCACGTCACCCTGACCCCGCCGAAGGAGGGCGCCACCGGCACGGTCGAACTCACCGCCGACGTCGACGGCGGCGAACTGAACCGGGTCGTCTTCGCCGCACGGCAGGGCGAAGGCCCCTGGCGGGTACTCGGCTCCGCCGACCACGCCCCCTACAAGGTCACCCAGCAGATCGACGCCGCACTGCCCGAGGGCGCCGAGCTGCGCTACAAGGCGGTGGTCGTCGACAGCCGGGGCCGCACCGCGCACGACCTCGCCGCCAGCAGCACGGGCCGCACCCCGCCGGAGTCCGGGCCCACCGTCCGGCGCGGCTACGCCGTCGTGCACTACCAGCGGCCCGGCGGCGACTACGACGGCTGGCGGCTGCGGACCGGCGCCGACGGCGCGGAAGCCCCCTTCACCGGGCGGGACGCGTACGGCGCCTTCGCGTGGGTGAAGCTCGCCGAGGGCGCGCAGACCCTCTCGTACACCGTCGAGAAGGACGGCGCCACCGACGGGCCCGCGCGCTCCGTCGACCTCACCCGCACCGGCGAGGTGTGGATCACGCAGGGACAGGACGGCCAGCGCGAACAGCGCCCGCGGAGCGCCTATCCGCCGTCGGACGGCTCCACGGCCGTCCTGCACTACCACCGCCCCGACGGCGACTACGAGGGCTGGGGGCTGCACGTCTGGGACGGGGCCGCCAAGCCCTCCGACTGGGACGTCCCCGTACAGCCGGTGCGCACCGACGGCTACGGACTCGTCTTCGAGGTGAAGCTGAAGCCCGGTGCCCGCAGCCTCAGTCACACCTTCCACAAGGGCAACGACAAGGACGTGCCCGACGACGAGGCCCTGGACATCAACCTGTACGGGAACGAGGTGTGGCGGGTCGCGGGCGAGCCGGCGTATCTGACTCCGGCGCTCGGCGGGTCGCTCGGCATGGACCTCGGCCGGACCCGGGTCAGATGGCTCGACGAGGACACCGTCGCCTGGCCGGAAGGCGGAGCGGGAGTGGCCTCGCGCCAGCTCCTCTACGCGCCCGAAGGCGGCATCACCCTCCGGGACGGCGCCCTCTCCGACGAGGGGCACTGGCTGCGGCTGCGCCCCGAGGCAGCGCAGGCCGCGCGGCGGGACGGGCTCGCGGAGGGGGAGGTGGCCCTCACCGTCGACCCGCGCGACCGGGACCGGCTCCACGACGCGCGGCGCGCCCGGCAGCTCCTCGCCACCGAGCGCGCCGCGGACGGCGCCCTCCTGGGCGCCGCGGGCGTACGGGAGCCCTAGGCCGAGCTGAAGGCGCCCGCCAGGTCGCGGGCGCCTTCCGCCACTCCGCGGACCGCGATGCCGCGCGTGGCGGGCAGCGCGGCCAGGAGGTCGCTGGCCAGGCAGGCGTTCCGCGGCCTGGACGCGTAGCGGCTCAGGGCCTTCGGCACCGGGACCACCAGGTGGGCAGGGAGCCCGAGGCCGCGGGCGATCAGACCGGCCCACTCGGCGCGGCTGACCCGGTCGGGCCCGCCCAGATGGAGCACGGGCGGCAGCGGGGCCAGGCTGGTGAGCAGCGCGGCCACCACCTCGGCCACGTCGTCGACGTGCACGGGCGTCGTCCACTGGTCGTCGGGCGCCTCGACGGGCTCTCCCGCGCGCAGCCGGTGGGCGCAGGCGGCGAAGTAGTTGAGCCACTTGCCGGCGTCCGCGGGCTCATGGCCGTAGACGAGGCTCACGCGCAGCGAGACCGCGTCGGCCGCGTGGGCGAGCAGCAGTTCCTCGGCCCGGCGCTTGGCCCGTCCGTAGGCGTTCGCCGGGGAGACGGGCGTGGACTCGGTGCTGCCGGGCGAAGAGCCGTCGAAGACGTTGTCCGTGGAGATCATGACGATGCGCGAACGCCCGCCGAGGGACGCGAAGGCCGACGCCACCGCGGAGTGCGCGCGGGCCGCCTCCTCGGGGTGCGCCTCGCACCAGGTGACGTCCGAGGGGCCGTGCACCAGGACGATCCGGCGGGGCCGCAGCCGCGACACCAGACGGCCGCAGGCCTCCGCGTCGGTGGCGTCCAGGGCGCACCAGCGCGCCCCGTACTCCTCCGGCGCGGCGGCGGGGCGACCGCGCGACACCAGGGTGACGGCGTCACCCGAGGCCACCAGGCGGCGGGCGATGCCCGTGCCGACGAAGCCGCTGCCGACGACGAGCGAGTTGACGCGCCTCACCGTGCCACCCGCCCCTGTGCCGACGGGTGGCGGGCGGCCAGGAGGCGGCCCGCGCCGATCAGCCCGTGGTCGTCGTCGGGCGCGCCGAGCGCGACCATGGCGTCGATCCGCTCCCGGGAGAGCCCGAAGCAGCCCTGCCGGTCCAGCTCCTCGACGAGGAGCTGCCGGTAGCGCTCGCCGACGGCCAGCGCGAAGCCGCCCACGACGATGAAGCGGCAGACTCCCACCGAGGCGAAGACGGCGCCGATCGCCCGCGCGAGGTGCGCGAGGGCGGCGCGCAGCACGCCGGTGGCGAAGGGGTCGCCCTCGGTGAGCGCCTTGGCGAGGGCCGGGTTCTCCACGCGGTCCTCGCACAGCTCCGCGAGGCGGGAGCGGGCGAACCCGTCGGGGTCGGCGGCCGCCGCGCGCCGGGCCGCGGCGAGCACGCCCCGGCCCGAGGCGATGGCGCCGAGGTGGCCGCGGCCCCCGCAGTCGCACAGCGGCGCGTCGGGTGAGGGATCGCAGGCCCAGTGGCCGAGTTCACCGCCGTGGCCCTCGGGGTGCAGCAGGACGTCGCCGCCCCGGAAGACCTTGTTGCCGATGCCCGAGCTGACGGTCAGCAGGCAGAAGGGCTCCGGCTCCGTGGCCGCGTACCGCCAGGCGGCCGCGGTGAGGTCGTTGACGACGGTGACCGGTCTGCCGAGCCGTTCGGCGAGCAGGGCGCCGAGCGGCAGGGGCTCACCGCGCCGGCCCCACACCGTCGGTGCCGCGAGGACCAGGCCGTCAGCGCTGATCGGCCCGGCGAAGGCGACCCCGACGGGACCGGGCGCGCGCCCGGCCGTGTGCCGCGTCACCTCGCGCACGAGCTGCTCCACCAACCGCTCCTGGAGCACGGGTACGGGGGCGTGCGGATCGCGGGCCATGCCGTCGACCGGCATCCGCCGCACGCGGGAGAGCGTCCCGTCGGCGGGCGCGTAGGCGCCCACCCGCAGCGTGGTGCCTCCCACGTCGACGACGGTGTGCTCGGGGTCAGCCGCGATGGTGGCCGTGGGCACGGAGTTCCTCCTCGAAGACCAGCAGGTGCAGGTCGGTGTCGCGGTCGTTCAGGAGCCCGTGCTCGCCGTGGGGACGGTTGACGACGACGTCGCCGGGGCCCACGCGGAACTCCTCGCCGTCCAGGTACATCAGGCCCTCCCCCGAGAGGATCACGTACGTCTCGTGGTCGGCCCCGTGCCGGTGGCGCCCGATGGACGTGCCGGGCGGCAGCACGGCGAGGTCAATGAACTCGGCGCCGGGGCCGCCCGGTCCGCGCGTGAAGACGCGGTGCGCCAGGATCGTGCCGAGCCCGCCGTGGTCGTGCTCCTTGCCGGTGAGGAGGTCGCGCAGATTGGGCACACGGCCGGTCATCGTGCCCCTCCGTCCACGGCGGGGTCCACGGCGGAGTTCGCGGCGGGCGAGGTGCGCGGGGCGCGGGCGGCGCGGGTGGCGAGCGCGTCCAGGGCCTCGCGCAGGACGTCCTGCGGGACGTCTTCCAGTTCGTCGACGAAGCCCGCCTTGCCGATCCCGGTGGGCACCACCAGGTGGAGCTTGCGGCCCCGGCGCTGCCAGGAGGCCCACAGGGCCTGCGTCATCTGGTCGGCCGTGCAGGTCGCGGCGTCGTGGACGGGCAGGCCGATCCGCTCCAGGAGCGCGACGATCCGCTCGCAGGTCTCCGCGTCCGCGAGACCGAGGAGCCGGGCGATGTGGGCGGACAGCGCCATGTCGACCGCGACGGCCTCGCCGTGTTCGAGCCGGTGGCCGCCCGCCGTCTCGATGACGGGGCTGAAGGTGTGGCCGAAGTCGACCAGGCGCGCGAGTTCGTGCTCGCGCAGGTTGGGGCACAGCTCCTCCATCATCAGCCTCATCGAGGTGCGGATGACGTAGGTCTCCAGCTCGGCGTCGGCCGGGTGGCCGGGGCGGCGGAAGACGTCCGGGTGCCGCTCGAGGGCCTGGAACAGGTCGCCGTCGAGGATCACCGCCATCTTGACGATCTCCGCGAGACCGCAGCGGATCTCGCGGTCCGGCAGGGTGGCGAGGAGCGCGGGGTCGTTCAGCGAGGCGTGCGCCGGGTGGTAGGCGCCGAACATGTTCTTCGTGTGCAGGCCGTTGACCCCCGTCTTGACGCCGACACCGACGTCGACCTGACCGACCAGGGTGGTGTTGACCTTGATGTAGCGGATGCCGCGCGAGTACATGGAGGCGGCGAAGCCGACGATGTCCGCGACGATGCCGCCGCCCACCGCCAGCATCACGCCGTGCCGGTCGAGCCCGGCGGCCTTGGCGGTCGCGCACACCTGCTCGGCCGAGGTCAGTGACTTGTTGTGCTCCCCGGACGCGATCGGGTGGACGCTCCAGCTGTCCGGTTCGAGGCGCGCGCCCAGGTAGGCGCGCAACTGCTGTCCGTAGAGGCGGTCGACGGTGGGGCCGACGAAGGCCACCACCCGCCGCCCCTCCAGGTAGTGGGCGAGCAGCGGGTTGTGCGGGGAGAAGACCCCGTCGGTGACGTCGACCCGGTAGCCGGTGCCGTCCGGTGCGTGCAGGTCGAAGCCCCCGGCGTCCTCACGGACACCCGCGGCCTCGGCAAGAACCTGGCCTGCCATCTCTCTCCTCGGTCTTCGTTCGGTCTTCAGGTCGTCGACGGCGTCGTCGATCGGGGATCGGGGTGGTGCGGTGACGGCGGCGCGGGGCGCGGCCCCGGATCGGCGAACACGCCGGCGACCGTCCGCACGAGGGGCGACGCGGGCAGTTCCTCCAGGGGTACGGGGCGGCCCTCCGCGTCGGACACCGGCAGGCGCCAGTTGGGGTGCACCGTGGAGGTGCCCGGCAGGTTCTGCGGACGGCGGTCGCCCGTCGCGTCCGGCAACCAGACCCCGAGCAGCAGGGCCGGGGTGAGCGGCAGGAAGCGGTGCAGGGCGGCCACCTCGCCGTCCGGTGACGGCAGCAGGCCGAGCCGGGTCAGCTCGGCGAGCCAGCCGTCGCGCTCGCTCGCGGCCTCCGCCTTCTCCGCCTCGGCGGGGCGGGTCAGCAGGCCGAGCCGCTCGCGCAGTTCGACGTGCTCCCCGCTGAGCCAGGCCGCGGTGGTCGGCAGGTCATGGGTGGTGAGCGTGGCCAGGCAGTTCGCGCGCCACTGGTCGGGCGGCAGCGGCCCGTGCCGGCCCTCGCTGCCGCCCACGTACTCGAAGCGCTGCACGGAGGTGCCGAGGATGCCGCGCCCGGCGAGCTCCTCGCGCACGCCCTTCTCCACCGTGCCGAGGTCCTCGCCGATGACGCTCGCACCCGCCCGGTGGGCCTCCAGGGTGAGCGCTCCCAGCATGGCGTGGGCGTCATACCGTACGTACGTGCCCTCCGACGGCGGGCGTCCCTCGGGCACCCACCACAGCCGGAACAGCCCCATCACGTGGTCGACGCGGAGTGCTCCCGCGTGCCGCAGGTTGGAGCGCAGCAGCTCCGCGAAGGGCAGATAGCCCGCGGCGGCGAGCGCGTCCGGGCGCCAGGGCGGCTGGCCCCAGTCCTGGCCCAGCGGGTTGAAGTCGTCCGGTGGCGCGCCGACGCTCATCCCGGCGGCCAGGCAGTGCTGGAGCGCCCAGGCGTCGGCGCCGTCCGGCGCCACCCCGACGGCCAGGTCGTGCACGAGGCCGATCGCCATGCCCGCGTCCTTCGCCGCCCGTTGCGCGGCGGCGAGCTGCTCGTCGGTGATCCAGGCCAGCCAGCGGTGGAACGCGACGCTCTCCGCGAGGTCGTCGCGGGCCCGCGCCACGGCGGGGGAGCGCGGGTCGCGCAGCTCCACGGGCCAGCACCGCCAGTCAGCGCCGTGCTCATCGGCCAGCGCGCACCAGGTGGCGAAGTCGGTGAGCCCCTGGCCCTCGCGTGCCGTGAACGCGGCGAAGGCCGCCGCGCGGCCGGGGGAGAGCGGCACCGCGTGCACGGCGCGCAGCGCCCGGTGCTTGAGGGAGCGGACCGTCTCCCGGTCGATGAGCGAACTGCCGTCGAGCACCCGGGCGTTGACGGCGCGGGCCTGGTCGACCAGCGCGTGCGCGGCGTCGCGCCCCGCCCGGTCCAGGTACGCGTACTCCGGCACCGCCTCCACCCGTACGTGCATCGGATCGGGGAAGCGGCGCGAACTCGGACGGTACGGGGAGGGGTCCGGCAGCGGCCCCGGCGGCACGGCGTGCAGCGGGCCGAGCTGGACGAAACCGGCCCCGAGGTCCCGCCCCGACCAGGTGGCGAGCTCGGCGAGGTCCGCCAGGTCGCCCATGCCCCAGGAGCGGCGGGAGAGCACGGAGTAGAGCTGGACGATCAAGCCCCAGGCACGGCGGTCGGGCACCGCGAGCCGGTCGGGCACGGCGAGCAGTGGGGCCCGTGCCTCGCGCTCGCCCGCACGCACCCGCAGGGTGTGGTGGCCGGGCGGCAGCGGAGCGTCCGCCGGCAGGGTCCCGCCGCCCTCCACCGCCACCTCGCCCACGCTGCTCCGGGGCAGCGTCACGCCCTCTCCGGCGCGCGTGACGACACAGGGTGGCAGCAGCCGTGCGGCCTGCTCCGCGCGGTGGCGGTCCAGGGCCTCACGGGCCGCGGCGGGGGTGGTGGCGTCGACCCCGCAGGCGCCGAGGACGGCGACGAGGGTGTCGGCAGGGACGGCGACGCGCCGGCCCCGGTCGGTGGTGTACTCGGTCGCGACGCCGTGGGCGCGCGCGAGTCCGAGGATCGCCTCAGTCATGGGCGGCCTCCCCGCGCAGGACGGGCACGGGGGCGGCGGCCGGCGTGGCGGGGGCGAAGAGGCGTTCCAGGACCGCCGCGACCCCGTCCTCGTCGTTGCCGGGCGCCGTCTCGTCGGCCATGCGCCGCAGCTCCGGGTGCCCGTTGGCGACGGCCACGCCGTGTCCCGCCCAGGCGAGCAGCGGAATGTCGTTGGGCATGTCGCCGAAGGCGATGGTGTCGGCCCCCGTGAAGCCCAGGAGCGCCGCCGCGCGCGCCACGCCCGCGCCCTTGGTGACGCCGGGTGGCAGCACCTCCACCATGCCCTTGACCGAATGCACCACGGAGACCGCGTCGCCGCACAGCTCCGCGACGGTGGCGGCGACGTCGTCCTCGGGCACCTCGGGGTGGTGCAGCACGAGCTTGTCGATGGGCGAGGCCCACAGCAGCGAACGGTCGGTGGTGACGTCCCAGCCGTGCCTGACGCGTTCCCCGAAGCGGGGGGTGACCTTGAAACGGCTCTCGGGCGGCGCCGTGACGACCCCGAGTTCCAGGGTCCCGAGCACGGCCTCGGCGCGCTCCACCACGTCGCGGGCGAGGTCCAGGTCGAGCGAGGCGGACTCCAGGAGCCGGTCGGTGGCCGCGTCGTAGAGCTGGGCGCCCTGACCGCACACGGCCAGGCCGCGGTAGCCGAGCCCGGCGAGGAAGTCCTTGCAGGCCGTCGCGGGCCGCCCGGTGACGACCAGGTGGTGCGCCCCGGCATCGGCGACGAGGGCCAGCGCCCGCCGGGTGCGCTCGGAGACGGTGAGGTCGCTGCGGAGCAGGGTGCCGTCGAGGTCGGTGGCGACGACGCGGTAGGGCGGGTCGGTCACCGGCACGGTGTCCCAGGCGACACGGCCCGACCGCAGCGTCAGCATCAGCACCAGGTCACGGCCGGCCGGCGGCCCGTCGACGAGGCCCCTGAAGACTCCGTCGCCGACCGGTTCGAGCGCCGTGAGCGCGGCCCCGCTGCCGGTGGGCACCGGCTCGTCGGAGGCCAGCGCCTCGGTGGCGGACTCGCGTGCGCCGGCGGTCTCGGGGGCGGCCCGCGTGACGATCTGGACCCGTTCGAGGAGCGGGTGGCGGTAGGTCACCGTCAGCGCGCCGCCCGGCGCGCGGGACACCCGGCAGCGCTCGCGGAGCTGGTCCGCGAGGTCCGGGCGGTCCGCGGCGCGGGCCACCTCCGTGCTCCGGGCGAAGTCGGCCCGTGCGTACGCGGCTTCGAAGAGACGCTCGTACGCCGCCGCGTCCAGCGGCGCGACGCGCCCGTAGGCCGCGAGGTCACCGCGCTCGGCGGCGACGCGCGCGATGAGGGCGCGGTGCTCGCGCCAGGCCGCGTCGGAGAGCCGGTCGAACCAGCCGTACCGGATGGCCTCCTCGTCGGGGAAGCGCAGCGGCTCGCCGCGCAGCAGGGAGTCGAAGGCCGCGAGCCGCGCGTCGGCGGCCCGCTCCCAGGTGAAGCCCCGTGCCGTGCGGCGGGCGCCGGCCGACAGGCGGGCGTAGGCGCCCGGGTCGTGGCGGAACACGGCGGCGGCCTCCCTGATGCGCGCGACGAGCTCCCCGGCGAGCGCCGGGTCGTCGTCGTGGAACGAGCCGCGTACGGCGAATCCGGTCGCCGCGCGGTCGGTGAGCGGCAGCGCGTGCCGGAAGTGCGCGGTGACCTGCTGGGCCGTGGCGATCGGCACCGCACCGCACGCCATGGCCTCGGCCTGGGCGATGAGGAAGCCGTCCAGCTCGTACTTGGACGGGTAGACGCAGAAGTCGGCGCAGGCCGCGTGCGTGAAGAGGGTGTCCTCGTCGGCGAGCCGCCAGTCGAGGTGGACCTGGCCGGGATGGCGGTCGGCGACGCGCTGGAAGTAGGCGTTGGCGGCGCCCGCGGTCTTCTGGCCGCCCCGGCCGGTCGAACAGCGGATGACGAAGCTGATCTCCGGGTCGGTGGCGAGCACCTCCTCGATCGCCCGCACCAGCTCCAACTGGCCCTTGTGGTGCACCGCGTAGCGGGCCGCGTGGTAGAAGACCGGGCGCGCCGGGTCGAGCCCCAGCGACCGCAGCACCTCGGCGCGGTCGACGGCGGCCGGATCACGGGCCAGCCAGCTCTCCGCGATGCCGCAGCCGCCCACGAGCAGCTTGTGGGCCTGCTCGCGCACCTGCCGGGCGAGCGGCAGGGTCTCGAAGAGCGCTTCCATCGGCGTGTCGCGGAAGGTGCTGTAGTAGGCGCGCTGTCCGGGCGACACGAAGTCCACGAGGTCGGCGTGCGCGGTGACCAGCGGGAAGAGCCCGACGTGGTCGGGGCCGTACACGTCGTGCATGCGGGTGCCCGCCAGGGCGCGGGACATCACGGCCGTGGCGGCGTCCTCCGCGGGAGGCGGCGCGTCCAGGCCGTCCAGGGCCACGGCGTCGCGCACGCCGAACAGGTCGAGGAGCCGTTCCACCTGCGGCCGGTAGAGCTTCTGCGTGACGGGCGCGTTGGCGGCGACCGTCACGGCGGTGCGCAGCCGCGGGGCCGCGCCGAGCACGGGCGGCAGCAGCCAGGAGTAGGACGGCTCGAAGCCGTGCACCACGGCGGGCTCGTCGCCGGTCAGCTCCGCCAGGAAGCGCGCCGCGTCCACCTGGAAGACCAGCGGCTTGAAGTGGGCGAGGTCGCGCCCGGCCGTGCCCGGCGGCGGGTAGAGGCGGTCGGGCAGCAGGTCGAGCTGCGTGTTGGACAGGAAGTACACGTCGACGCCGTCCAGCCGGAGCCGGTGGGCGCGCGTGGTCACGTCGAGGGCGACCTCACCCGGGTGGTCCGGCCACGCCTTGGGGTCCAGGACCAGCGGCACGGAGTGCTCGCGGCGGTAGGGCGTCTCCTCGATCGGGTAGTCCTCCCGCAGCGCGTCGAGGAGACCGTGCGCCGGGGTGATCACGGAGACGCGGTGGCCGCGCGCCGCGTAGGCGCGCGACAGGTTCCACACCAGCGGTGAGAGACCGCCGCGCATCAGGCGGCCGTCGAAGCCGCCGCACTCGAAGGAGACATGGATGATGTGCACGGAAGTAGCGCTCCCTCACTGTGCGGGGACGGCGCGCGCCACAGCGGCGCGCGGTCCCTGCCGGTCGATGTGTGCGGCGCGGCGGCCGATGGATCCGGTCACGGCCGCGCCCCGTCCGCCACCTGCTGCACACGGCCGTCCTCCATGACCACCGCCGAGACCAGGTCGGCGCCCGACGGCACGGCGGCGCCGGGCAGGACGACGCTGCGCCGCACCCGGGCCCCGGCGCCGACACGGACGCCGGGGAACAGCACGCTGTCCTCCACCAGGCCGTGGTTGACCAGGTCGGCGGGGACCACGGAGTCCCGTACGCCGGGGCCGCGGGCCACCCGGTGGCGCGCCACCTCGGGCGCGACGGTCCAGGGCATCCGCTCGACGGGCAGCGCGGGCGCGTCGGGCTGCGGGGAGGCGAGGGCGAGGTGGGCGCGGTGGTAGCGCTCGACGGTGCCGATGTCCTGCCAGTGCCCGGCGACCTCGTGGCCGCGGATGTGCTCTCCGGCCGCGAGCATCGCGGGGATCACGTCGCGGCTGATGTCGTGCTGCCAGTCCGTGCCGTCCAGCAGCTCCAGATGGCGGCGCAGCACGCGCGCGTCGAAGACGCAGAACGCGGCGAAGACCAGGTCGCTCGTGGGGTTCTCGGGCTTCTCGACGAACGCCGTCAGATGCCCCGCCGCGTCGAACTCGACCATGCCGAACAGGTGCACCCAGCGCGGTTCGATGCGCTGGTACGCGACGGTCAGCGCGGCCCCCGACGCCCGGTGCTCCTCGATGAGCGGCCCGTAGTCGAAGCGGTAGACGTGGTCGGCGTGGAGGACGAGGACCTGCTCGGCGTCGCCCCCGAAGACGTACGCGCTCTTGCGGATCAGCGCGTCGGCCGTGCCGCGCTCCAAGGGCCAGGCCCGCTCGGGCAGTTCACGGGGCAGGCCGGCCCCGGCCGTGCGGTAGGCGTGGTCGTACGGGCCGAAGTGCACCCGGAAGCCGGGCGAGGTGTTCCACACCCGGTGCAGGTCGTCCATGAGCTGCCGCTCCTCGTACTGGGAGAGCAGCACGACCTCGCCGAGCCCGGACGCCCGCGCGTTGGCCAGGCTGAAGTCGATGAGGCGGCAGGCGCCGCCGTAGGGCACGAGGGGCTTGAGGCGGCCGGTGCCGAGCGGGCCCATGCGCCTGCCCTCGCCGCCCGCGAGCAGCACCGCCCGTACCGCGCCGGGCTCAGCCATGCCGCACCTCGTCCCACGTCACGCGCCCGGAGGAGAGGGTGAGCAGCAGCCATGCGCCGGGGCGCTCCGGCGCGGGGCCCGCGAACTCGCCGGGGGCGGTGCGGGTCAGCGGCCGGACCTCGGGCCGTGCGCGGCCCTGGGCGTCGGGCGGCGCGGGCAGGACCAGTTCGACGCGGTCGGCGTGCGCGAGCCGGTAGCGGAGCGCTCCGTCGGGCAGCAGCGCGAGGCGGGTGCGCAGCCGGGTCACGTCCTCGGCGGGCACCGCGTCGGGACGGCGCCGGATCGCCTGCTCGCAGGTGGCGAAGTCGGCGCGCAGCCAGGCGGCGTCGAAGAACCGCCGGGCGGCCCCGTCGTCCAGCGGGGCGAGGCGCTCGTACGCGGCGAGGTCACCGTGTTCGACCGCCGCGTCGACGGTCAGCAGCTCGTCGGGCAGCAGCTCCGTCCAGCCGTGCCGCAGGGCGCGTTCGGCGGGCAGCCGAGCGGGCTCGCCGCGCCAGAGCCGGGTGAAGGCGGCCAGGTGCAGGTCGGCGCAGTGCTCCCAGGTGAAGGCGCGGGCGACGGCCGCCGAGCGGCGGGCCAGCTCCCGGTAGTGGCCGGGGTCGTCGGTCCACAGGGCCACCGCCTCCTTCACGCGCGCGGTCAGCGCGGCGGTGAGCAGTTCGTCGTCCTCGGCGAACGACCGGTTCACCGCGAAGCCGGTGGCGGTCCCGGGGCCGTCCGCGTGCCGGAAGTGGGCCATGCCCCGCTGGTCGGTGGCGATGGGGACCGCGCCGGCCGTCATCGCCTCGCCCTGCGCGATCAGGAACGTGTCCATCTCGAACTTGGACGGGAAGAGGCAGAAGTCGGCGGACGCCGCGTACGCGAAGACGCTCCGCTCGTCCACGCGCTCCCACTCCAGGTGCAGCCGACCGGTGTGCCGCCGGGCGATCTCGTGGAAGAACGGGTCGTCGATGCCGTCGGCGGAGATGCAGCGCACGACGAAATTGGCGGCGAGCCCGTCGGACAGGACGCGGTCCACCGCGCGCAACAGCTCCACCTGGCCCTTGTGGTGCACCGCGTAGCGCGCGTTGTGGAAGAACGTGGGCAGGGCCGGGTCGAGGCCGAGGCCGCCGAGCACCTTCTCCCGGTCGACGTCGGCGGGGTCCCAGGCGAGCCATTCGTCGGAGATCGCGCAGCCGCCCACGAACATCTTGTGCGCGTTGCGCCGCACCACGTCGGCGATCGGCAGCCGGGCGAAGAGCTGCTCGAAGGGCGTGTCCCTGAAGGACGCGTAGAAGTCGAGCTGCCCCTCGGAGAGGAAGTCGATCAGGTCGGCGTGCTCGGCGGTCAGTTCGTAGACCGCCACGTGGTCGGCCGGGTAGTCGTAGTGCAGATGCGTGAGCTGCTGGTACTGGCGGATCGCCGCCGGAAGCGCGTCGGCGGTGTCCGGCGCGGGCAGGGGCACGTCCACCCCCAGCTCGTCGAGGAGCCGCCGCACCTTGGGCCCGTAGACCTTCTTGGTGATCGGCATGTTGCTCTGCACGTTGCTGACGACCAGCTTCGAGGGGTCGTCGCGCAGCGCGGCGGGCAGCAGATAGTGGTAATACGGCTCGTGGGCGTGTACGAGGGCCTTCTCGTCGCCGAACCACGTGCGCAGGAACCGCACGCTGTCGACCTGGAAGACGAGCGGCTTGAAGAAGACCAGGTCGTTGCCCTTGGCGGAGTAGGGCGGGTAGAACGTCTCCGGCAGCCGGTCCAGGTACGCGTCGGCCAGGAAGTACAGGTCGACCCCGTCCAGGCGGATGCGGTGCGCGGTGGTGCGCAGCTCCAGGGAGACCTCGGCGGGAAAGCCCCGCCACACCTGCGGGTCGAGGACGACCGGCACCGTGTGGACGTCCTCGTAGGGCAGGTCCTCGACCTCGTAGCGCTCACGGAGGTCGTCGAGCCTGCCGTGGGCCGGGGTGACGATGGAGACCCGGTGGCCGCGCGCGGCGAAGGCCCGGGAGAGGTTCCACAGGTACACCGAGGTGCCGCCCTGCAGGAAGGTGTGGTCGAAGCCGCAGCACTCGAAGTACGTCTCGATGATGTGCAGGCGCGGGTCGGTCGGCTCGGTCACGGTCACGTCCTCGCGGAGGTCGAAGCGGAGGCGGGATGGAGGGCGGGGGTGCGCGCGCCGCCCAGCGCCAGGGCGTGGCGCAGGTCGATCGCGGCGTGGTAGGGGCGGGCGTGGGCGCAGTTGTAGGCCAGCTCGTGCAGCAGCCGCCGCAGGTACAGCAGGCGCCGCAGCGGGCTGTCGGCGGCCGGGCCGAGCAGCAGCCGCAGCACGCGCTCCCGCCACCGGTCGGCCGTGCGGAACACCTGGTCGAGGACGGCGCGGTCCGCCTCCGCCCAGCCGGGGGCGCCGTCCAGGGCGCCGCGCATCGTCTCCAGGGAGTCGACGCCGAGGCGCCGGGCGCTCTCGAACGCCGCCTCGTCGGCCGCGAAGTACTCCAGGGCGCGCTCCACGGCGACGAGGTCCTGGAGCGGCGACTGCGCGGCCCAGCCCGGGTCGTCGGGGCCGAGCGCGGGCGTGGAGAGGTCGATCACGCTCATCCGCCAACCGGTGACGGCGCCGGGGCCGCACAGCAGGTGGGACAGGTGGAGGTCGCCGTGGCACGGGCCGGCTCCGGGCACCTCGTCCCGGCCCTCGAACGCCGCGCCCAGCGATACCACTTCGGCTTCGAGCGCGGCGAAGGCGGCGTGCCAGGACTGCTCGGGCAGCGCCACCCGCGCCTCCGCGAGTCCGGTCCGCCGCTCGGCGGCCCGCGCGAGCACCTCCCGCGCCGGATACCCGGTGGGCGCGGGCCCGCCGAGCCGCGCCGCCAGGTCGCGGTGGAAGGCGTGCAGGAACGTGCCGGCCGCGCGGAGCCGGTCCTCCAGCGGCAGCAGATGGGGCCGCACCACGTCGGCGGGCGACTGCCGGGCGTCGGTCAGGCGCGGCCACAGCGAGCGCAGGTTCTCCCGCAGCGGCAGGTCGATGCCGTCGCCGGGGGCGTAGCGGTAGATCACGCCCAGCGGATGCCGGGCGCCCGTGGCCGGGTCGGTGTAGGTGTAGTCGCCGGCCCACTCGGGGGTGTGCCCGGTGCCGCTCATCAGCCGCAGCAGCTCCGGTTCGCGCACGGCCTCGTCGAGCCTGCGGTAGGTCTTGTGGATGTGCGGCACGCCGGCGATGTCCACCAGCGACAGGGCGTTGGAGGACCAGCCCTGCTCGAAGGGCAGCCTGCGCACGTCGGGCGCGGGACCGCCCGCCCCGCGGAAGCGGATGGTACCGCCGCGCGCGGTCAGCAGCTCACCGCCGTAGCAGGCCCTGGCGACGGCGGCGGCGTCGAACTCCGTGCTGCCGTGCGCCTCCTCGATGCCTCTCGTGCCGCCGGGGCGTACGGGCAGGAAGAACCGCTGCCCGGCCGCGGGCCCGCCGACGGCGGCGACCACGAGGAGGAGCGCGGCGTCGCCGAGCACCGCGTGGTCGACGCGTTCGTAGCGGTCGGCCGTGCGGCCGTCCTCGGACATCCAGGGCGCGGTGCGCAACAGCGGTGCGAGGTCTGCGTCGCGGATCATGCGGCGTCTCAACTCCCGGTCATGTCGAATCGGTTGATGCCGCGCCGCCACACCGCCAGAGCCGTGAGCACCGCCCCCGCGGTCACCACGGGGAGCCAGACCAGGAGGCCCGTGTCGCCCGTCAGGAGGTAGACGCAGGGCACGTACGAGGTGAAGGCGAAGGGCAGCACCCAGGTCAGCAGGGCGCGCAGCGAGGAGTGGTAGATGTCCAGCGGGTAGGCGGCGAACTCCGACACCTGCGTGGCGGCGTACATCGAGGGCAGGCTCGTCACGGTCCAGAAGGACAGCGAGGCGAAGAACAGCTTCACGGCGGTGTGGATCAGCGCGCCGCAGAGCACGAGCAACGGCGCGAGCGCCCACTGCGCCGCGGTCGGGTCCAGGCCGAGTTCACTGCCCGCCCAGAACACGAGGACCGCGCCGACGATCAGCTCGCCCAGGCCGTCGGGGTGGAAGAAGCGCTCGGAGAGCAGGGAGAACAGCGGGTTCACCGGCCGGATGAGATAGCGGTAGAACTCCCCGCGCTGCACCAGTTTGCGGCCCAGTTCCCAGAGCTGGTCGGTGAAGAGGTGGTCGAGGCCGCGCGGCAGCAGGGAGAAGCCGAGCAGGAAGAGCACCTCGTGGTACGACCAGCCGCCCACGGCGGGCACCTGGCGGAAGACCAGGCCCACCACGGCCGTCTGGATGCCGACCCGCACCAGGAACGCCCCCGCGCCGAGCACGAAGTCGAGCCGGTAGGCGGCGAGCCGGTGCAGCCCGACGCCGCCGAGGAAGAGGGAGAGCCGGAGGTACCGCAGAGCCGTGCGCGTCATCCGCCGAGCACCTCCAGGCGTCCGGTGGCGGCGCGCCACAGCACCGCGGACAGGGCGGCGAGCGCCACGGCCCAGCCCGCCTGCTGGGCCAGCACACCAAGGGCTCCCGCGACGCCCTCGTACCGTCCGAGGAGCAGGGTCAGCGGGCCGTCGACCATGCCCCTGAACGGCAGCGCCATGGCGACGGCCGCGAGCGGGCCCGGCATCAGCGCGATTGGGACGAGCTGCCCCGCGAAGAACGCGACCACGCTCTGCTTGAGCATGCGCACGCCCCAGGTGTTGGTGGTGAGGAAGCCGGTCATGCCGGTCAGCAGGTTCACGCAGAAGGCGATGAGCACCGAGAGGAGCGTGGACAGCGCGAACAGCGCGGCGTTCCCGGCGGTCGGCGCCGTCATCGGGACGAGGAAGGAGAACAGCAGCAGCACGGGGACGCCGACGAGCAGCGCGTTGGCCGCCACCACGGGCAGGCAGGCGGCGAACCGCACGAGTGGATAGCTCACGGGGCGCACCAGCATCACCGCCACGTCACCCCGGTAGACCTCGGCGGCCACCTCGTCGTCGACGCGGTTGGCGTGCAGCACCTGGAGCACCTGCGCCACCAGGAGGTACGTGGTGATGCCCGCCGCGGTGAAACCGCCGGGCCCGGCGCCGGGCGAGCCCGCGTACACGGCGCGCCACAGGAAGACCGTCACGGCGGCGCCGGCCGCCGCGGTGACCCCGGTGACGAAGAACATCGAGCGGTACTGGAGCAGCGACTGCAGTCCGCCGGTGGCGAAGGGCAGATAGCGGCGGGCGCGGGTCACCGCACTCATGCGGCCCCGCTCTCGACGGGTGCGGCCGGCTGGTCGGGGGACGCGCTCTCGGTGGCGTCGCGTTCGTAGACGCGCCGCAGCACGTCCTCCAGGTCGGGTTCGGGGGCGTAGCAGTCGGCCAGGTCGAAGCGGTCGAGGAGGAAGGCGAGCACCTGCCGCGAGGTGAAGGCCGCGACGGGATAGTCCACCCGGATGCGCCCGCCGTCGTCCTCGCTCGCCCGCACACCGGGCAGCCCCCGCTCGATCTCCTCGCAGGCGGCGGGCAGCGGCAGCGGGTCGCGGTGGTCGAAGGTGACGCTGCGCCGGTCGGCGGTGCGCAGCAGGTCCTGGATGGTGCCCTGGTGGACGACCCGGCCGCGGTCGACGACCAGGGCGCTGTCGCAGATCGCCGCGATGTCGCCGATGTCATGGCTGGTGAGCACCACGGTGGTGCCGAGCTCCTGGTTGGCGCGGTTGACCAGGACCCGCACGGCCTCCTTCAGGACCATGTCGAGGCCGATGGTCGGCTCGTCCCAGAAGACGACGGCCGGGTCGTGCAGCAGGCTCGCCGCGATCTCGGCGCGCATCCGCTGCCCGAGGCTCAACTGCCGCACCGGCGTGGTGCCCAAGGCGTCGATGTCGAGGAGTTCGCGGTAGAGCCGCAGGTTGCGGCGGTAGACCGGCTCGGGGATGTCGTAGATCCGGCGCAGGATGCGGAAGGAGTCGGGCACCGAGAGGTCCCACCACAGCTGGCTGCGCTGGCCGAAGACGACGCCGATGGAGCGGGCGTTGCGCTGCCGTTCGCGGTAGGGCTCGATGCCTGCGACCAGGCAGCGCCCGGAGGTGGGCGTCATGATGCCGGTGAGCATCTTGATGGTGGTGGACTTCCCCGCGCCGTTGGCCCCGATGTACGCGGTCCGCGAGCCGGCGGGGATCTCGAAGGAGACCCCGTCGACCGCGCGCACGATCCGGTGTTCGCGGGTGAAGAGGGTGGCGAGCGCGCCGAGCAGGCCGGGGCCGCGTTCGGCGACGCGGAACTCCTTGGTGAGGTTCTCCGCGACGATCACGGGCGGGGAGCCGGTCACGTGGCGGTCACCCGCTCGATGGCCTCGGCCAGCATGCCCACGCCTTCGTCGAGTTGGGCCTCGGTGAGGGTGAACGGCGGGGCGAGCCGGATGATGTGCCCGCCGACCGAGGTGCGCAGGCCGAGGTCGAGCGCGGTCGTGTAGACGTTTCGGGCGATGTCGGGCGCGGGCGTACGGCTGTCCTCGTCCGTCACGAACTCCAGGCCGAACAGCAGCCCGGCCGCGCGGACGTCACCGAGCTGCTCATGCCGTGCCCGCAGGGCGCTCAGCCGCTCGTCGAGCAACGCCCCGAGTTCCCGCACGCGTTCGGTGAGCCGGTCGCGTTCGATGATGCCGAGCGTGGCGCGCGCGGCGGCGATGCCGAGGGGGTTGCTCGCGTAGGTGGAGGCGTAGGAACCGGCCCGCGCGGCCTCGGGTGAGCGCAGCAGTTCGGCGCGGCCGGCGAGCACCGCGAAGGGGAAGCCGTTGGCCATGCCCTTGGAGAGGACCACCAGGTCCGGTTCGATGCCCAGGGCCTCGCTGGCGAGGAAGGAGCCGGTGCGCCCGCCGCCGGTCAGCACCTCGTCGGCGACGAGCAGCACGCCGTTCGCGCGGCAGGCCTCGGCGATCTGTTCCCAGTAGCCGGGTGGCGGGACGATCACGCCGGCCGCGCCGAGCACGGGCTCGAAGACGAGCGCGGAGACGTTCGGTTTCTCGGCGATGTGCTTGCGCACCAGCGAGGCGCAACGCACTTCGCACGAGGGGTACTCCAGGTCGAGCGGGCAGCGGTAGCAGTACGGCGAGTAGCCGAGGACGCTGTTCCCCGCGAAGGCCTGGTTGCCGATGTCCCAGTGCACCAGCATCCGGGCGCCCATCGTCTTGCCGTGGAAGCCGTGGCGGAGCGCGCCGAGCCGGTTGCGGCCCGGGGGAGCGGTCGCCTGCACCACGCGCAGCGCGGCCTCGACGGCCTCGGCGCCGGTGGAGAAGAAGGCGTACGTGTCCAGGTGCTCGGGCAGCAACCGGGTGAGCAGGTCGAGGAGTACGTCCCGCCCCTCGGTCGCGCTGTCGTGCACGTTCCACAGCCGGGCGGCCTGCGCGGTGAGCGCGTCGACGACCTCGGGGTGGCAGTGGCCGAGCGACTGCGTGAGCGTGCCCGCGGCGAAGTCGAGGTAGTCGGCGCCGTCCAGATCCGTCAGGACGGCGCCCCGGCCGTGTGCGAAGACACGCTGCCCGAGGGCGGTCTCCTCCGAGGCGCCGGGCGCCAGGTGGGCGGCCTCCCCGGCCAGCTGTGCGCGCTGGCGGTGACCTGTCACTGCTGCCCCCAGTCGGTGGTTCCGATCGTGCGTCAAGTGCGCGCCGGGATCCGGAAGTTGAGCCAGGGCCCGGTGGGCGCGGATCGAGTGAAACAAGCCGCCGACACCTTTGGCAAGAGCTTTCAGAAAGTTTCAGACAGGCCTTGCGGCAGTCGGGTCGGCTCTGCTTGAGTCATGGAGCCGCTTCGAGTACGAGGAGGGAAACGTGGTGACGCACCCCCTTGCCGCCCCGCAGAGCGGGCGGCTTCCTTGAAGGCTCTGATCCTGGCGGGCGGAACGGGCAGCCGACTGCGGCCGTTCACCTTCACCAGTGCCAAGCAACTGCTGCCCATCGCCAACAAGCCCGTGCTCTTCTACGGCCTTGAGGCCATCGCCGCGGCCGGCATCACCGAGACCGCGATCGTGGTCGGCCGGCACGGCACCGAGATCCGCGAAGCCGTGGGCGACGGCGCCCGCTTCGGACTCCGGGTCACCTACCTGCAACAGGACAGCCCGCTGGGCCTCGCCCACGCGGTGCTGCTCGCCCGGGAGTTCCTCGCCGAGGACGACTTCCTGCTCTACCTCGGCGACAACTACCTGCAAGAGGGCCTCACCGGATTCGTCCGGCGGGCCGAGACCGACCGGAGCGCGGCCCGGCTGCTGCTCACCCCGGTGCCCGACCCCACGGCCTTCGGCGTGGCCGAGCTCGACGAGCACGGCGACGTCCTACGCCTGGAGGAGAAACCGGACCGGCCGCGCAGCGACCTCGCCCTCATCGGCGTCTACGCCTTCGGCCCGCAGATCCACCCGGCGGTCCGGGCGATCAGCCCGTCGGGCCGCGGCGAGCTGGAGATCACCGACGCCGTGCAGTGGCTGATCGACCAGGGTCAGCGCGTGGCCGCGGAGACCACCGAGCGGCCCTGGCGCGACACGGGCAGCGTCGACGACCTCCTGGAGGTCAACCGGCAGGTGCTCGACGGCATGACGGGCCTCGTCGAGGGCAAGGTCGATCCGCACAGCACCCTCGTCGGCCGCGTCCGGGTGGCCGAGGGCGCCGTCGTACGCGGCTCACGCCTGGTCGGCCCCGTGGTGATCGGCGCGGGTACCGTCGTCAGCAACAGCAGCATCGGCCCCTACACAGCCATCGCCGAGGACTGCCGGATCGAGGACAGCGCCATCGCGCACTCCGTACTGCTGCGCGGCGCGCAGGTCGAGGGGGCCTCCCGCATCGAGAGCTCCCTGATCGGACGGGGCGCCGCGGTGTCCCCCGCGCCCCGCCTCCCCGGCGCCCACCGGCTCGTCATCGGAGACCACAGCAGAGTGCAGCTCACCTCATGACCGACAACGCCCCGGCGCACGCCGCCGGCCCCCGGACCGCGGGCACGGACCGCGCCTCCCGCATCCTCGTCACCGGCGGCGCGGGGTTCATCGGCTCCGCCCACGTCCGCGCACTGCTCGGGCCCGACGGCCCGGGCGGTGCGGTGACCGTCCTCGACAGCCTCACCTACGCCGGCAGCCTCGCGCGGCTCGCGGAGGTGCGCGACGACCCCCGGTTCACGTTCGCGCACGGCAGCGTCTGCGACGCCGAGCTGGTCGACGCGCTGGTCGCGGACCACGGGCAGATCGTGCACTTCGCCGCGGAGTCCCACGTCGACCGCTCCATCGCGGGCGGCGCCGACTTCACCCGCACCAACGTGCTCGGCACCCAGACGCTGCTCGACGCCGCGCTCCGGCACGGCGTCAGCCCCTTCCTGCACGTCTCCACCGACGAGGTGTACGGCTCGCTGCCGCACGGCGCGGCCACCGAGGAGTCCCCACTCGCGCCCAACTCGCCCTACGCGGCGTCGAAGGCGGCCTCCGACCTCATCGCCCTGGCCCACCACCGCACCCACGGCCTCGACGTCAGGGTCACCCGCTGCTCCAACAACTTCGGCGCCCACCAGCACCCGGAGAAGCTGATCCCGCGCTTCCTCGCCGCCCTGCTCGACGGGGACAGCGTGCCGCTGTACGGCGACGGGCTCCAGATCCGGGACTGGCTGCACACCGACGACCATGTGCGCGGCCTGGAGCTGGTGCGCACCGGAGGGCGGCCGGGCGAGGTCTACAACATCGGCGGCGGCACCTCCCTGACCAACCTGGAGCTGACCCACCGGCTGCTCGCGCTGTGCGGCGCGGACAGCGGGCGCATCGCCCACGTCACCGACCGCAAGGGCCACGACCGCCGATACGCCGTGGACCACACCAAGATCAGCACCGAGCTCGGCTACCGCCCGCGGACCGACTTCGACGAGGCCCTGGCCCGCACGGTCCACTGGTACCGCGAGAACCGCGCCTGGTGGGAACCCCTGCTGCCGGCCCGCTGCTAGCCGCGCCCCCCGGAGTCCGTGCGAGGGCCCGTGAAGAGGCCTAGGCGGAGCGGCGGTCGTCCCGCCGGCCCGACGCGGTCGAGTCGCGGACGACCAGCTCCGGCAGGAAGACGAACTCGCTGTGCGGCGCGGGCGTGCCGCCGATCTCCTCCAGGAGCGTGCGGACCGCGGCCTGGCCCATCGCCTGCACCGGCTGGCGGATCGTGGTCAGCGGGGGATCGGTGAAGGCGATGAGCGGGGAGTCGTCGTAGCCCACCACGGAGATGTCGCGGGGCACGTCGAGGCCCCGCTCGCGGGCGGCACGGACCGCGCCGAGCGCCATCATGTCGCTGGCGCACACGATCGCGGTGCAGCCCCGGCCGATCAGTGTGTCCGCCGCGGCCTGGCCGCCCTCCAGCGAGTACAGCGAGTGCTCGATCAGCTCGGCGGAGGCCTCGGCGGTCATCCCGAGGCGCTCGCGCAGGCCGAGCTGGAAACCCTCGATCTTGCGCAGGACCGGCACGAACCGCCGGGGGCCCACCGCGAGGCCGACGCGGGTGTGGCCGAGCGCGGCCAGGTGCGTCACGGCGAGCCGCGCCGCGGCCCGGTCGTCGGTGGAGACGAAGGGGGCCCGCACCTTGGGGGAGAAGCCGTTCACGAGGACGTAGGGCACGCCCTTGCCGCGCAGCACCTCGTAGCGCTCCATGTCGGCGGTGGTGTCCGCGTGCAGGCCCGAGACGAAGATGATGCCGGAGACGCCGCGGTCGACCAGCATCTCGGTCAGCTCGTCCTCGGTGGAGCCGCCCGGGGTCTGGGTGGCGAGCACCGGTGTGTACCCCTGGCGGGTCAGGGCCTGTCCGATGACCTGGGCGAGCGCGGGGAAGATGGGGTTGTCCAGCTCGGGTGTGATCAGTCCGACCAGGCCCGCGCTGCTGCGCTGGCGCAGGCGGGAGGGGCGGTCGAAGCCGAGCACGTCGAGCGCCGCGAGGACGGATTCCCGGGTGGCCGCCGCGACACCGGGCTTGCCGTTGAGGACGCGGCTCACGGTCGCTTCGCTGACCCCCGCCTGCGCTGCGATGTCGACGAGCCGTGCGGTCATGGACTGGACTGTACCTGTCACCGGCCCGCTTGCCCACCAGATGGGCAAGGGCATGCAACTTTGCTGCAAGCTTCCGTTCATGCAAGAAACTTGCAGCTCTGAAAGCGGCCGCCACGGGGGATTAGGGCCACCTCAGAGCGGTGTCAAGCGCATCGTTGGCAACCGTAAGGACACGCAGCGGTAACAATGACCAACGCTTGCAGAAATTTCCCGCAAGGTCTTTCGGAGCTTTTTCAATCCTGTTACGTTCCCTGGCAACCCGGCGCCGCGTCCAGTGCGGCTCACCCGGAGGCGCCTCTCCCCCGAGGTCACGCCTCCCCTCGTTCCTCGGGTTCAGTCGAAGGAGTTCACATGCGGCGTGGCATAGGGGCCACCGCGCTGGTCGCGGCCCTCACCCTGACGGCGGCAGCCTGCGGTGGTGACGACGGTGACAGCGGCAAGAAGAGCTCGGGCAAGCTCTCCGGCACGGTCACCTTCTGGGACACCTCGAACGACGCGGAGAAGGGGACCTACGAGAAGCTCGCCAAGGGCTTCGAGAAGCTCCACCCCGACGTCAAGGTCAACTACGTGAGCGTCGCGTTCGGCGAGGCCAACGCCAAGTTCAAGAACGCCGCGGGCGGCAACTCCGGGGCCCCCGACGTGATGCGCACCGAGGTCGCCTGGGTCGCCGATTTCGCCAACCTCGGCTACCTCGCCCCGCTGGAGGGCACCGCCGCACTGGACGACGCGGGCGACTACCTGCCGCAGGCGGCGGCGAGCACCAAGTTCAAGGGCAAGACGTACGCGGTCCCGCAGACCATCGACACCCTGGCGCTCTTCTACAACAAGAAGATGCTCAAGAAGGCCGGCGTCCCGGTCCCCGCCACCTTCGACGAGGTGAAGTCCGCCGCGAAGAAGATCAAGTCGAAGACCGGCAAGACCGGCCTCTACCTGCGCGGCGACGACCCGTACTACTACCTCCCGTACCTCTACGGCGAGGGCGGCGACCTCCTCGACACCAAGAACAAGAAGATCACCGCCGACGACCCCGAGGGCGCCGCCGCGTTCAAGGTGATGAAGGACCTGGTCGACTCCAAGGCCGCCACCACCGACGCGAGCGACGGCTACAACAACCAGCTGAACGCCTTCAAGGACGGCGAGGTCGCCATGGCGATCGACGGCCCCTGGTCCATCGAGGGCGCGCTGCAGGGCAAGGAGTTCAAGGCGGACAAGGGCAACCTCGGCGTCGCCCCCGTCCCCGGTGGCAGCGACCGTCAGGCCTCCCCGCAGGGCGGCTGGAACCTCGCCGCCTACGCGGGCTCCGGCAACCTCGACGCGAGCTACGAGTTCATCAAGTACATGAGTTCCGCCAAGGTGCAGCAGCAGACCACCGAGAAGCTCAGCCTGCTGCCCACCCGCACGTCGGTCTACGACGAGAAGTCCGTCAAGGACAACCAGATGGTGCAGTTCTTCAAGCCGGCCGTGGACAAGTCCGTGGAGCGCCCGTGGATCCCGCAGGCCAACTCCCTCTTCGAGCCGATCCGCCTGCAGATGGGCAAGGTGCTCAGCGGCAAGGCCTCGCCGCAGGGCGCGGCGGACGGCGTCGGTGACGCCTACCGCAAGCTCCTCAAGGACTACAAGTAAGCAGCGGGAACGGGAAGAAGAGGAGGGCTGACCGCCTCATGGCTGTCGAGAGCGGCCAGTCGGTGGTGAAGGCCGCGGATGCCCCGGGCATCCGCGGCCGCGGCCACCTGACCGGCAAAACCGACCGCACCGGGAAGAACCACCGGTCCGGCAAGAACCCCGGGCGCCTGCGCCGGGCGCTGTCCACCCACTGGTACGCCTGGGCCATGGTCGCCCCCGTGGTGACCGTGATCGGCGTGATCATCGGCTACCCGCTGGTGCGCGGCCTCTACCTGTCGACGACCGACGCCAACGAGGCGAACGTCGAGCGCACCATCGGCGTCAACCACATCCCGGCGACGTACGAGTCGGTCGGCCTCGACAACTACACCGCGGTCCTCTCCGACGGCGTGTTCTGGGACCGGCTGACCTGGACCGTCATCTGGACCGTCTCCTGTGTCGCGCTGTCCTTCGCGCTCGGCCTGGCCCTGGCCAACATGCTCAACCGCAAGCTGGCGGGACGCTCCTTCTACCGGATGGCGCTGATCCTGCCCTGGGCGGTGCCCGCCTTCGTCTCCGTGTTCACCTGGCGGCTGATCTTCAACGAGAAGAACGGCATCCTCAACAAGCTCCTGGCCGGCGGCGGCATCGACGCCATCCCGTGGCTGAACGACCCCACCTGGGCCAAGCTCTCGGTGATCACCGTCAACGTCTGGCTCGGCGTGCCGTTCATGCTGGTCGCCATGCTCGGCGGCCTCCAGTCCATCCCGGGCGAGCTGTACGAGGCCGCCGAGATGGACGGCGCCAACGCCTGGCAGCGCTTCCGGCACATCACCCTGCCGGGCCTGCGGTCCGTCAGCAGCACGGTGATCCTCATCAGCAGCATCTGGACCTTCAACATGTTCCCGGTGATCTTCCTGCTCACCCGGGGCGGTCCGGGAGACGCCACCGAGATCCTGGTGACGTACGCCTACCGGCTCTCCTTCGTCGTGAGCCCCCGCGACTTCGCGGGCTCCGCGGCCTGGGGCGTGATCATTCTGCTGCTCCTTTCGCTCTTCGCGGTGTTCTACCGCCGCGCGCTCCGCAAGCAGGGAGAAGTCTGGTGACCACCGCGACGAACCGACCGACCGGGACCACGAGCCCGAGCGAGCCGAAGCGGAAGGTCAGGGCGCGCGGCGAACGCGGCCCCCTGGCCTCCGTCGGCCTCCACGTGACGCTGCTCATCGCCTCCGCCATCGCGGTCCTGCCGCCGCTGTGGCTGCTGATCACGTCGTTCAAGCCGCAGAGCGAGGCGTTCTCCACCGCCCTGGTGAAGGACTTCACCCTCGGCAACTACGACCACGTCATCAACGACACCGAGTTCGTGAGCTGGGTCGGCAACTCCCTGCTCGTCGTCGGCCTGACCACCGTCATCGGTGTCTTCATCTCCGCGACCACCGGCTACGCCGTCAGCCGCTTCAGGTTCCCCGGCATGCGGCCGCTGATGTGGCTGCTGCTCATCACCCAGATGTTCCCCGTCGCGGTGCTCATCGTGCCGCTGTACAACCTCCTCGCGAGCCTGGGCCTGCTCAACCAGCCCATCGGCCTCGTCGTCACCTACCTGACGATCGCCGTGCCGTTCTGCGCCTGGATGATGAAGGGGTACTTCGACACCATCCCGGTGGAGATCGACGAGGCGGGGCGCGTGGACGGCCTCAACCCGTTCGGCACCTTCTGGCGGCTCATCGTGCCCCTGGCCAAGCCGGGGCTCGCCGTCACCGGCTTCTACAGCTTCATCACCGGCTGGGCCGAGGTCGCCTACGCGTCCGCGTTCATGACCGGCGAGGAGAACCTCACCCTCGCCGGCGGCCTGCAGACCTTCGTCAACCAGTACACCAGCGACTGGGGCTCGCTGACGGCCGCCGCGGTGATCGTCGCGGTGCCCGCCGCGATCATCTTCGGCTTCGTCCAGCGCCACCTCGTCGGCGGACTGACGGCCGGCGCGACCAAGTCCTGACTCTCGATCTCTCGATCCCAGGGAAGACATGACCCAGCATCTCGCTGCCCCCACAGCCCCCGCCTCCGGCACCCGCACGGACTGGTGGCGCGACGCGGTGATCTACCAGGTCTATCCGCGCAGCTTCGCCGACGGCAACGGTGACGGCATGGGCGACCTGGCGGGCATCCGCGCCAGGCTGCCCTACCTCCGGGACCTCGGCGTCGACGCCGTCTGGCTCAGTCCGTTCTACTCGTCGCCGCAGGCCGACGCCGGATACGACGTCGCCGACTACCGCGCGATCGACCCGATGTTCGGCGACCTGCACGACGCCGACGCCCTCCTGCGCGACGCCCACGCGCTGGGCCTGCGCGTCATCGTCGACCTGGTGCCCAACCACTCGTCCGACCAGCACGACTGGTTCCAGCGCGCCCTGCGCGAGGGCCCGGGCTCCCCGCTGCGCGAGCGCTACCACTTCCGCCCCGGCAAGGGCGCCGACGGCGAACTCCCGCCCAACGACTGGGAGTCCATCTTCGGCGGCCCCGCCTGGACGCGCGTCGAGGACGGCGAGTGGTACCTCCACCTCTTCGCCCCCGAGCAGCCCGACTTCAACTGGGAGCACCCCGCCGTCCGGGACGAGTTCCGCTCCATCCTGCGGTTCTGGCTCGACATGGGCGTCGACGGCTTCCGCGTCGACGTCGCCCACGGCCTGGTCAAGGCCGAGGGCCTGCCCGACCTCGGCACCCACGACCAGCTCAAGCTGCTCGGCAACGACGCCATGCCGTTCTTCGACCAGGACGGTGTGCACGAGATCTACCGCAGCTGGCGCGCCGTCCTCGCCGAGTACGCGGGCAACGACCTCGGCCCCGCGGGCTCCGGGGGCCGGGGCCAGGGGTCGGGCGCGCGCATCCTCGTCGCCGAGGCCTGGACGCCCACCGTCGAGCGCGCCGCCGCCTACGTGCGCCCCGACGAGATGCACCAGGCCTTCAACTTCCACTACCTGGGCACCTACTGGGACGCCGCCGAGCTGCGCGCGGTCATCGACGAGTCGCTGGCCGCCATGCGGCCCGTCGGGGCCCCCGCCACCTGGGTGCTCTCCAACCACGACGTCACCCGCCACGCCACGCGGTTCGCCAACCCGCCGGGGCTCGGCACCCAGCTGTGCACGCCCGGCGACCGCGAGCTCGGCCTGCGCCGCGCCCGCGCCGCGACCCTCCTGATGCTCGCGCTGCCCGGCTCCGCCTACGTCTACCAGGGCGAGGAGCTCGGCCTGCCCGACGTCACCGACCTGCCCGACGAGGTGCGTCAGGACCCCTCGTTCGTCCGGGCCAGCGGCCAGGACGGCTTCCGCGACGGCTGCCGGGTGCCCATCCCGTGGACCGTCGACGGGCCGAGCCACGGCTTCGGCGCGGGCGGGAGCTGGCTGCCGCAGCCCGCCGGCTGGGGCGAGCTGAGCGTCCAGGCCCAGACCGGTGACCCCGACTCGACCCTGGAGCTCTACCGGCGGGCGCTGCACGTACGGCGGACGCAGCCGGGCCTCGGCGCCGGTGACTCGCTGGAGTGGCTCGACGCCCCCGAGGGCGTGCTCGCCTTCCGCCGCGAGGGCTTCGTGTGCACCGCGAACACCACGGGCGCCCCGGTGCGGATGCCGGCCCCCGGCCGGGTCCTGCTCGCCAACACCGCCGTGGAGATCGTGGACGGCACGACCGAACTGCCCGCGGACACCACCGCCTGGTGGGCGGTGTGACCACCTCCCCGCCGCGCGCCTCGGACTGGGCCGACCGCGGTGCTCCGCGCCTCGCGGACATCGCGGCCCAGGCCGGGGTGAGCGAAGCCACCGCGAGCCGGGTGCTCAACGGCAAACCGGGGGTGGCGACGGGCACGCGGCAACGGGTGCTCGCGGCCCTGGACATCCTGGGCTACGAGCGCCCGCTGCGCCTGAAGCGGCACAGCGCCGGTCTCGTCGGGCTCGTCGTCCCCGAGCTGAGCAACCCGATCTTCCCCGCCTTCGCGCAGGTCGTCGAGCAGGTGCTCGCCGGGCACGGCTACACGCCCATGCTGTGCACCCAGATGCCGGGCGGCGCGACCGAGGACGAACTGGTCGAGCAACTGGAGGAGCGCCGCGTCAGCGGCATCGTGTTCCTCTCCGGGCTCCACGCGGACACCACGGCGGACCCCACCCGCTACCTCGAACTGGCGGGGCGGGGCACGCCGTTCGTCCTGATCAACGGCTACAACGAGAACATCCCGGTGTCCTTCGTCTCGCCCGACGACCGAGCGGCGGCCCGGATGGCGGTGCGCCACCTGGTCGATCTGGGGCACGAGCGGATCGGTCTGGCCATCGGCCCGACCAGGTACGTGCCCTCCCGGCGCAAGGCGGAGGGGTTCACCGCGGCGCTGCACGGCCTGCTCGGCCTGGCACAGGGGGAGGCCGAGCGGCTGGTGCAGCGCACCCTGTTCACCGTCGAGGGCGGCCACGCGGCGGCCAGCGCGCTCCTGGACCAGGGGTGCACGGCGATGGTCTGCGGCAGCGACATGATGGCGCTCGGGGCCGTGCGCGCGGTGCGTCAGCGCGGGCTCTCGGTGCCGGGGGACGTCTCCGTCGTCGGCTTCGACGACTCGCCGCTGATCGCGTTCACCGACCCGCCGCTGACGACGGTGCGTCAGCCGGTGCAGGCCATGGCCACCGCGGCGGTGGGCGCGCTGCTCGAAGAGATCCAGGGCAACCCCGTGCAGCACACGGAGTTCGTCTTCCAGCCCGAGCTGGTCGTCCGGGGGTCCACGGCGCAGGCGCCGCGCTGAGAGCGGACGTACGGGCCAGGCTCTGGAAGGACGGCCCCGGAGCCGGCCCGGTCGGGGCAGCGGGGTGACGATGTGGCCCCGGGGCCTTCCCGTTCCTGGGACCCGGCCCGAACGGCCGGGCGCGTGGGGCCCGGTGTGCCGGGCCCCCGGCCGCTCGAACCGGAGTCGTGGTTGAACGTAACACCGTCGCAATCTCTTGCGAAAGGTCTTGCGGCGTATGAAATCCCGGAAACCGCAGTGTGGCGACCAGTTGTGCGTGAAGGGTTGACCCCGGTTCCCCGGGGTCGTACGGTCTCGTCCGAAATCGGCGTTGAAATGTTGCTGCAACATCCTTCAACGGCCTGACGGGCACGGCGCGTTGCCGCACAGGGCCATCCCCACTGACGCAGGAGACCATCATGGCTGCCCGGAAGACCGGGGTCCGCAGACCCCTCGCCGCCACCCTCGCCCTCGCCGCCGGAGTCGCCGGCGGCCTCGTCGCCGGAGCCCCGCAGGCACAGGCCGCCCCGCCCGGCGGCAAGGACGTCACCGCCGTGCTCTTCGAGTGGGAGTACGCCTCGGTGGCCAAGGCGTGCACGGACCAGCTCGGCCCCGACGGATACGGCGCCGTGCAGGTGTCACCACCACAGGAGCGCCTCCAGGGCGAGGCGTGGTGGGCCGCGTACCAGCCCGTGAGCTACAAGATCGGCACCCGGCTCGGTGACCGGTCCGCGTTCAAGAACATGGTGGACACCTGCCACTCCGCGGGCGTCAAGGTCGTCGCCGACGCGGTGATCAACCACATGACGAACGCCTCGGGCACCGGCTCCGCGGGCTCCCGCTTCACCAAATACGACTACCCGGGCACGTACTCCCGCTTCGACATGGACAACTGCCAGGCGTCCATCAGCAACTACCAGGACCGCTGGAACACCCAGAACTGCGAACTGGGCGGCCTCGCCGACCTCGACACCGGCGAGGAGTACGTCCGGGGCAGGATCGCGACCTACCTCAACGACCTCCTCTCCCTCGGCGTCGACGGCTTCCGCGTCGACGCGGCCAAGCACATCCCCGTCGACGACCTCAAGAACATCAAGTCGCGGCTGAACAAGCAGGACGTCTACTGGAAGCAGGAGACGCTGTACGGCGCGAACGAGGCGGTCTCGCCGAGCGAGTACACCGCCGTCGGCGACGCGCAGGAGTTCCGGTACGCCTGGGACCTCAAGCGGGTCTTCAACGACGAGAAGCTCGCCTACCTCAAGAACTACGGCGAGGGCTGGGGCTACATGCCCGGCTCCAAGTCGTCCGTCTTCGTCACCAACCACGACACCGAACGGCACGGCCAGAGCCTCAACTACAAGGACGGCGCGAAGTACACCCTCGCGCACGTGTTCATGCTCGCCCTGCCCTACGGCTCGCCCGACGTGCACTCCGGCTACGAGTTCAGCAACAACGACGCGGGGTCGCCCGACGGCGGTCATGTGAAGGCCTGCTACAACGACGGCTGGAAGTGCCAGCACGCCTGGCCCGAGATCAAGAGCATGGTCAAGTTCCGCAACGCCGCGCACGGCAAGGGCATGACCAACTGGTGGGACAACGGCAACGACGCGATCGCCTTCGGCCGCGGCGACAAGGCGTACGTGGTGATCAACCACGAGGGTCACGCCGTCAACCGGACCTTCCAGACCTCGCTGGCCGCCGGCACGTACTGCGACGTCCAGGGCCGCAGGACCGTCAACGTCAACGGCTCGGGGCAGTTCACGGCGTCCGTGGCGCCCGACACGGCGCTCGCGCTGCACGTGGGGGCCCGCAAGTGCTGAGCGCCGTGCGGCGCGGCTGAACCCGTCCTCTGGGCCGCCCGGCATCCGCCTTCCCGCTGCCGGGCGGCCCGCCCCGCCCCGGGCTCCGCCCCTCTCACGCCGGAGTGACTCAGGGCTCGGCCCCTGGTCCCGCCCCCTGACGCCGGGGTGCTGGATTCCAGGGCTCCGCCCCGGACCCCGCTCCTCAAACGCCGGAGGGGCTGAATCCCAGGGCGTCGCCCCTGGGTCGCTCCTCCTCCGCCGGAGTGATTTCAGGGCTCCGCCCCTGGTCCCGTTCCTCCTCCGCCACACGCCCGAGGGGCCCCGCTTCCGTCCCTCCCCCTTCAAGGAGACCCCCTTGACCGGCTCCCCCCGTCGTTCGCTCCTCGCCACCTCCCTCGCCCTGCTCGCCGTCGTCGTGCCCCTGGCCCCCTCCGTCGGCGCGGCGCCCAGGGCCTCGGCCGTCGCCGACGCGGGCGACGCGCTCGATCCGACCAAGGCCAGAGCCCAGTGGATCGACCGGAACACCCTCGCCTGGGACCTGCCCGGCGCCGCCGGCGCCCGGCACGAGCTGGTGTACGACCCCGACGGGCGGCTCACCGTGCGGGACGGGAAGCTGGTCGGGGAAGGGCGGCGCATACGCCTGACACCGGTCGAGGGCGGCCTGACCGAGGCCCAGCGCCAGAAGTTCCCGCACCTCAAGGGCTATGCCGCCTTCAGCGTCGAGCCGCGCGACCGCGCGCAGGCCCGCCGTGCCCTGACCGGCCAGGTCGTCGCGGTCCGCGAGGACGCCGACGGGACGCTGCTCGACGCCACCGGCGTCCAGACGCAGGGCATCCTCGATGACCTCTACGGCGCCGCCGCCACCAAGGCGGAACTCGGCCCGAGGTTCCGCCACGGCCGCACCTCGCTCGCCGTCTGGGCGCCCACCGCCCGGTCCGTCGCCCTCGAACTGGACGGCAGGACCGTGCCCATGCGGCGCGACGACACCAGCGGCGTGTGGTCCGTCAGCGGCCCCAAGGCCTGGCAGGGCAAGCCGTACAGGTACGTCGTGAAGGTGTGGGCGCCCAGCGTCCAGAAGGTGGTCACCAACAAGGTCACCGACCCCTACTCCACCGCCCTCACCGCCGACTCCGCCCGCAGCCTCGCCGCCGACCTCGACGACCCGCGGCTCGCCCCCGCCGGCTGGGACCGGCTGCGGAAGCCGAGGGCGACACCGCTGCGGGACGCGCAGATCCAGGAACTGCACGTCCGCGACTTCTCCGTGGAGGACCGCACGTCCCGCCACCCCGGTGAGTACCGCGCCTTCACGGACAAGGCGTCCGACGGCATGAAGCACCTGCGCGAGCTCGCCAGGGCCGGCACGTCGTACGTCCACCTGCTGCCCGTCTCCGACTTCGGCATCGTCCCCGAACGCCGCGGTGACCAGGCCGAGCCCGACTGCGACCTGACGGCGTCCGCGCCCGACTCCGACGAGCAGCAGGCGTGCGTCTCCGAGGCCGCCGCCGAGGACGGCTACAACTGGGGCTACGACCCCGTGCACTACACCGTGCCGGAGGGCAGTTACGCGAGCGACCCGGACGGGACCCGGCGCACGGTCGAGTTCCGGCAGATGGTCCAAGGCCTGAACCGCTCCGGGCTGCGGGCCGTCATGGACGTCGTCTACAACCACACGGTCGCCGGCGGCCAGGCCGACGAGTCCGTCCTCGACAAGATCGTGCCCGGCTACTACCACCGGCTCCTCGCCGACGGAAGCGTCGCCAACTCGACGTGCTGCGCGAACACCGCGCCCGAGAACGCCATGATGGGCAAGCTCGTCGTCGACTCCGTGGTCACCTGGGCCAAGGAGTACAAGGTCGACGGCTTCCGCTTCGACCTGATGGGCCACCACCCCAAGGCCAACATCGTCGCCGTGCGGAAGGCCCTGGACGCGCTGACGCCGAAGAAGGACGGCGTCGACGGGAAGAAGGTCATCCTCTACGGAGAGGGCTGGAACTTCGGCGAGGTCGCCGACGACGCCCGCTTCGTCCAGGCCACCCAGAAGAACATGGCGGGCACCGGCGTCGCCACCTTCTCCGACCGCGCCCGTGACGCCGTGCGCGGCGGCAGCCCCTTCGACGAGGACCCCGGCGTCCAGGGCTTCGCGAGCGGCCTCTACACCGACCCCAACGCCTCGAAGGCGAACGGCACGAAGGCCGAGCAGAAGGCCCGGCTCCTGCACTACCAGGACCTGCTGAAGGTGGGACTGACCGGCAACCTGGCCTCGTACACGTTCACCGACTCCGCGGGCCGCAGGGTCAAGGGCTCGCAGGTCGACTACAACGGTTCCCCCGCCGGATACGCGGCGGCCCCCGGCGACGCCCTCTCCTACGCCGACGCGCACGACAACGAGTCGCTGTACGACGCGCTCGCCTTCAAGCTCCCCGCGGACACCTCACCCGCCGACCGCGCCCGCATGCAGGTGCTCGCCATGGCGACCGCGACCCTCGCCCAGGGCCCCTCGCTCTCCCAGGCCGGCAGCGACCTGCTGCGCTCGAAGTCCCTCGACCGGAACTCCTTCGACAGCGGCGACTGGTTCAACGCCATCCACTGGAGCTGCCGCGACGGCAACGGCTTCGGGCGCGGGCTGCCGGTGGCCGCGGACAACAAGGCCAAGTGGAGCTTCGCCAAGCCCCTCCTGGCCTCCGCCGCCCTGAACCCCGGCTGCCGGGAGATCGACGGCGCGTCGGCCGCCTACCGGGACCTGGTGAAGCTGCGCGCGAGCGAGCCCGCCTTCTCCCTGACCACGGCCGCCGAGGTCCAGTCCCGGCTCTCCTTCCCGCTCTCCGGCACCGACGCGGAGACGCCGGGCGTCGTCACCATGCGGGTCGGTGACCTCGTCGTCGTCTTCAACGCGACCCCGGACGCGCGGGAGCAGCGGGTGGCGGGCCTGAAGGACACGGCGTACCGGCTGCACCCCGTACAGGCCAAGGGCGCCGACACCACCGTCAAGGCGTCCTCGTACGAGCGGAAGTCCGGTACCTTCACCGTCCCCGCCCGTACGGTCGCCGTCTTCGAGCGGCGCTGAGGACGCCCCCGTCAGTGCGCGATGCCGTCGATCAGCTCCCGCGCCCCCTGGCGCAGGAGCGCGACGGCCACCGACGTGCCGAGCGTCGCCGGGTCGAGCGGGCCCGCCCACTCGTGGGCGTTCAGCACGGTCTTGCCGTCGGGGGTGAAGACGCAGGCGCGCAGCGACAGGTCGCCGCCCCGCTCGGAGCGCGCGTACCCGGCGATGGGGGAGTTGCAGTGGCCCTGCAGCACGTGCAGGAACATGCGCTCGGCCGTCGCCTCGCGCCAGGCGTCCCGGTCACCGAGGGCCGACACCGCGTCGATCGTCGCGGTGTCGTCCTCACGGCACTGCAGGGCGAGGATGCCGGCGCCGATCGGCGGACACATCGTCTCGACGGACAGCACGTCGGTCGCCAGGTCGGGGCGGCCGATGCGCTCCAGGCCGGACTGCGCGAGCAGCAGCGCGTCGGCGTCGCCCGCGGCGAGCTTCTCCAGGCGGCGCCCCGCGTTGCCCCGCATGGGCACGCACTCCAGCTCGGGGTGCGAGGCGGCGAGCTGCGCCCGGCGGCGCACCGAGGAGGTGCCGATGCGGGAGCCGGCCGGCAGCTCGTCGAGGGTGAGGCCGCCGGGGTGGATCAGCGCGTCCCTGATGTCGTCGCGCTTGAGGAACGCGGCGAACGTCGTGCCCGCGGGCAGCGGCCGGTCCGCCGGTACGTCCTTCACGCAGTGCACGGCGAGATCCGCCTCGCCCGCGAGCAGCGCGGCGTCGACCTCCTTGGTGAAGGCGCCCTTGCCGCCGAGCTGCGCCAGGTCGCCCATCCAGCGGTCGCCCGAGGTCGTGACCGGCACGACCTCGGTGCGGATACCGGGGTGCAGCGCGGCGAGCTCGGTGCGGACGCGCTCCACCTGGGCCAGGGCCATGGGGGAGGAGCGGGAGACGATGCGGATCAGTTCAGGAGCGGACATGCGCTCCACGATAGGCCTTCGCGGGGGCGGGTCACGCACGTGTCCCCGATCCGGGAGGTGTGGCAAAGGGCGTCCGGCGTAGCCCAGTTGGCCCAGTGACAGGTGGGGCGCGGGGTTCCCGGCGGCATGTGCGGCCCGGCCGCCGCCCGGGTCCGCTCCGCGTGCGCGACCGCGGTCCGCCTCATAGCGTGAGGTGACGAAGGCGCGGCCCGGCGCCGCGCCCGCCCCTGGGAGGCCCGTATGTCCACCCCCGCCGCGCCGCCGGAACGCGGGGCCGTCGCGCTCGCCCCGATGACGCCCGCCCATCTGGCCGATGTCCTCGCCCTGGGGCGGAGGGTCTACGACACCTCCGTCAAGCCGTACACGTCGTGGTCCCTCTCGGCCATCGCGGGCCACCTCGACAGCGAGGCGTCCGCCTGCTGGGTGGCGCTCGACGGGGAACAACTCGCCGGTTTCGTGCTCGGCTCGATGGGCTTCGACCAGCGCTCCGACTGGGGCAACCTGGAGTGGATCGCGTGCGCCCCCGAGTACCAGGGCCAGGGCGTCGCGAGCCGCCTGGTCAAGGCGTGCTGCGCGACGCTCACGGAGGCCGGGGCCGACGCCGTGGTCACGGACGTCGAGTCCCGCAACACGGCGTCGGCCGCCCTGATGCGCGCCAACGGCTTCGAGGCGAGCGTGTCGGTGACGCTGTTCGTGCGCGAGAACACCGGCTAGGGCCGGTCCTGGAGCCGGCCGCCGGTCCCCGCGAGGTGTGCGGGGGCCGACGGCCGGGGCCCGTCGTGGTCAGCCGGTGCGGGTCACGCGACGCGGTCCGCCGCGAGCAGCAGCGCGCTCACCCGCTCCCTGGCGCGCGCCACCCGGGAGCGCACCGTCCCCACGGGGCAGCCGACGGCGGCGGCGGCGTCCGCGTACGGGAGTCCGACGAGCTGGGTCAGCACGAACGCCTCGCGGCGCGGCGCGTCCAGGGCCGCCAGCAGGTCGAGCAGGGCCACGCCCTCCTCGAAGCCGGGCAGACCGCGCGGCTGGGCACGCTCCGCGCTGGCCTGCCAGTCGCCGGTGTCGGAGATCCGGGGCCGGGCCGCCGCCATGCGGAAGCGGTCGGCGACCGTGCGCCGCGCGATGGCGAGCAGCCAGACGCGGGCGCAGGAGCGGGCGGCGTAGCCGTGGAGCGAGGTCAGGGCGCGCAGATACGTCTCCTGGGTCAGGTCGTCGGCCGCGTGCGGGTCGCCGCTGAGGTGGGCCACGAAGCGCAGGACGTCACGCCGGGTGGCGCGCACGAACCGCTCGAACGCGTCGCCGTCGCCGTCGCGCGCGGCGAGGGCCCATTCCGTTATCAGCTCGTCCCGGGCCGCGTCCGTGCCGTGTCCGGGGTGCACGAGGGCATGAGGCATCGCAAGAGGTCCTTCGGTGAGGAGAGTTCGGTGCTTCGGCGGGGAACGCCGAAGATCCGCCCGGCACGTGGGGTGCGGGCGGTGTCAGGAACTGGCCGGAAGGACCGGCGGACCTCTGCGGGAGACGGCGTGCTGCAGGAGGACCCCGCGCAGCCGCGGTACGGGCGCGAGCGCGCCGACGTGCGGCGGGGCCGGGGGAAGGGAGACGGCCAGGGCCGTGAGGACCAGCCGCAGCGGCACGAAGACGGCGGCGGCGAGGGCCCGCCCGGTGCGGAACACGGCCGCCTCGCCGCGCCACAGCCACAGGGCGCAGAGCAGTGCGGCGGTGAGGTGGGCGAGGAACATGCCGAGGGCGCTGTGCCCGAAGACGGACATGATCCAGTGGGAGACGCCCTCGTCCGGCATGGCGGCGTGCGGTGACGCCGGCACGGGCACCGGCATGGGGTGGCCCGTGTGGTCCATGCCGCCACCCGTGGCCGTGGACACGGGCGCGGAGGCCGGCACGGCGGCCGGGGCGGGCGCGCTCACCCGCTGGGCCAGGCCGAACAGTTCGTGCAGGCCCAGCTGCGACGCGACGGTGGCGCCGGTGACCGCGAGGGCCCCGCGCTCACACCCGGTCAGCCACCACGCGGCGGCCGACGTGGCGGCGAACGCGTACCCCACCGCCCACCAGGGCAGCGGGGCACCGGACATGAGCGCGTGACCCAGGGCCGTCGCCACCACGCACACGGCCGCGAACACGGCGGCTCGTGCGAGGCGGAACGCGGGCCCTGACGTCATGGGAAGCATCGTGCCAGGCGGGAAGGGGGCCTCGGGCGGCGGTCCTGGAGTTCCCCGCGGCGCGCCCCCTGCCCGGCGGGGCGCGCGCCGCCGGCTAGGACCGCTCGCCCGCGTCCTGCCCGTCCAGCGACTCCACGGTCTCCCGCGGTCCGGGCACCACCGCGGCAGCGGGGTCCCCGGCCATGCGGCGGCGGGCGATGACCCCGCTCACGTGATCCGCGACGGGCTGCGTGTAACGGGCGGTCAGCGGGCCGACGATGACAAGGATCAGGACGTACGCCGTGGCCAGCGGCCCCAGCATGGGTTCGATGCCCGCGGCGACCGCGAGGCCGGCGATGACGATGGAGAACTCGCCGCGCGCCACCAGAGCGCCGCCCGCGCGCCAGCGGCCCCGTACGGAGACGCCCGCGCGGCGCGCCGCCCAGTAGCCGGTGGCGATCTTCGTGCACGCGGTGACGACGGCGAGCGCCAGGGCGGGCAGCAGCACCGGCGGGATGCTGGCCGGGTCGGTGTGCAGGCCGAAGAAGACGAAGAAGACGGCGGCGAAGAGGTCCCGCAGCGGCGCGAGCAGCGAGTGGGCGCCCTCGGCGACCTCACCGGAGAGCGCGATGCCGACCAGGAACGCGCCGACGGCGGCGGACACCTGGAGCTGCTGCGCGAGCCCGGCGACCAGGATGGTCAGGCCGAGCACCACGAGGAGCAGCTTCTCCGGGTCGTCGCTGGAGACGAAGCGGGAGATGAGCCGTCCGTAGCGCACCGCGAGGAAGAGCACGACGCCGGCCGCGCCGAGGGCGATGGCCAGCGTGAGGCTGCCCGCGGCCAGGCCGACGCCCGCGAGCAGCGCGGTGATGATCGGCAGGTAGACGGCCATCGCCAGGTCCTCGAGGACCAGGATGCTGAGGATCACCGGGGTCTCGCGGTTGCCGAGCCGCCCGAGGTCCCCGAGGACCTTGGCGATGACGCCCGACGACGAGATCCAGGTGACACCGGCGAGGACCACGGCGGCGACCGGGCCCCAGCCCATGAGGAGCGCGGCGACGGCGCCCGGCACGGCGTTGAGCGTCATGTCGACGAGCCCGGCCGGATACTGCGTCTTGAGGTTGCTGACGAGGTCGCTCGCGGTGTATTCGAGCCCGAGCATCAGCAGCAGCAGGATGACGCCGATCTCGGCGCCGATGGCGACGAACTCCTCGCTCGCGCCGAGCGGCAGCAGCCCGCCCTGACCGAAGGCGAGCCCCGCGAGCAGGTACAGCGGGATCGGCGAGAACTGGAAGCGCCCGGCGAATCTGCCGAGCAGGCCGAGGGCCAGGATGATCGCGCCGAACTCGATCAGGAAGACAGCGGAGTGCACGCGGTCACTCCCTTCCGAGTATCGTCGCGGCGGTCTCCACGCCTTCGCGCGTGCCGATCACGATGAGGGTGTCGCCGCCCGCCAGCCGGAAGTCGGGGGCGGGGGAGGGGATGGCATCGGCCCGCCGCAGGACCGCGACGATCGAGACGCCGGTCTCGGTGCGCATCCGGGTCTCGCCGAGGAGGCGCCCGTTCCAGTGCGAGGTGGCCGACAGCAGCACCCGCTCGGCGACGAGGCCGAGGTCCGTGGTGTGCAGCAGGTTCGGGCTGTGGTGCGAGGGCATCAGGGCGTCGATCAGCGCGTCCGCCTCACCCGAGCTGAGCCGCAGCGACAGCGCGCACTCGTCCGGGTCGTCGGAGCGGTAGGCGCTCAGCGTCCGCGCACCGTCCCGGTGCGCGACCACCGAGAGCCTGCGCTGTTCTCGGGTGGTCAGGTCGTACCGGATGCCGATGCCTGGAAGCGGCGTACGGCTGAGACGTGATGCGGGCACAGCTCTCCCCTTGCGTGATAAGCGATCAACCCCAAGCTGTCACCCTATCGGGCGTTAAGGATTGGCAAAATCACGCCGGAAGCGCCGCGCACCGTCACACGTCGCGCCGGGACAGCACCGTCTCGACGGTGTCCGCCTGGTCGGCGGGCTTGTCCTCGCGGTAGCGCACGACGCGGGCGAAGCGCAGGGTGACGCCCGCCGGGTAGCGGGAGGAGCGCTGCAGGCCGTCGTAGGCGATCTCGACGACCAGCTCGGGGCGGACCCGCACGACGAAGCCGTCCCCGCCGACCGCCAGCTCTTGGAGGCGCTCGGTCTGCCAGGCCAGCATCTCGTCCGTCATGCCCTTGAAGGTCTTGCCGAGCATGGCGAAGCTCCCGTCGGGCCGCCGCGCGCCCAGGTGCAGGTTGGAGAGCTTGCCGGTGCGGCGGCCCGAGCCCCACTCGGCGGCGAGGACCACCAGGTCCAGGGTGTGGACCGGCTTCACCTTCAGCCAGGAGGCGCCCCTGCGGCCCGCGTTGTAGGCGGCGTCGAGCGACTTCAGCACCACGCCTTCGTGGCCGCGCCCCAGCGTCGCCTCGAAGAACTCCTGGGCCCCGGCGCGCTGCCGCTCGTCGGCCGGGTCCTCGACCAGGGTGCGGCGGACCCGCATCGGCTCGGGGACCAGGGCGGTCAGCTCCGTGTGCCGCTCGGTCAGCGGCAGGTCCACCAGGTCCCGGCCCGCCACGGACAGCGCGTCGAAGAAGACGGGGGACAGGGGCAGCTCGGCCGCCGCGGCCGCCACGTCGACGCGGGAGCCGACACGCCCCGCGATGTCCTGGAACGGCCGCGGACGCCCGCCGGCGTCCAGCGCGATGACCTCACCGTCCAGGATGAAGCTGTCCCCCCTGAGCTCCCGCGCGGCGGCGGTCAGCTCCGGCAGCCGGTCGGTGATGTCGTCCAGGGTGCGCGTGTAGACCCGTACGGTGTCGCCGCTGCGGTGCACCTGGACGCGGATGCCGTCCAGCTTCTCCTCGACCGCGCACGCGCCGAGCTTGTCGACGGCCTCGGCGACCGACGGGGCGCCGTGCGCGAGCATCGGCTGGAGCGGGCGGCCCACCGTCAGGCGGAACTCCTCCAGCGCCTCGGCGCCGCGTGCGAGCAGGGCCTCGGCGACCGGGGCCACACCCCCGGCGAACATCACCGAGCGCCGCACGGCGTCCGCCGGGGTCCCGGTGGCCACCGCGAGCCCCTCGACGGCGACCGCGTCCAGGGCCCCCTGCCGCAGCTCGCCGGTGAGCAGGCCGGTCAGGAGCTTCTGTTCGTCGGCGGTCGCGGCCCCCAGCAGCTCGCCCACCAGGCGCCTGCGCTCGGCCTGGGACCCGGCGCCGGACACCGCGCCGATCGCGGTGAGTGCCGCGTCCACCCCCGCCACGGTCAGCGTCGCCTCCCCGGCGGGCGGCCCCGCCTCCTTCAGCGTGCTCCAGCCGATGCCGAGGCGTCCCTGGGGCAGCCGCCCCGCGAGATACGGGATGACGACCGGCACGTCCTCCGGCTCCGCCGCGCGGAACAGCTCGGCGAGCAGAGCGATCTTCCGGGACCTGGCGGAAGTGGCGGCCACTTCCTTGGACACGTGGGCGAGCCGGGCGAGCAGCATGGGGCCATCCTGCACCGGAGGCGTGCCGGACGCAGCCGGGGCCGCTGTTCACCGGAGGGACGTGTGCGACCCGTCGTGCAGGGCACTCGGAACGCGCGGCGGTGCGGCCGACCACGGGCGGCCACGGAGCCTCAGCGGCGAGGGGGTGACGCAGGTCATATGAATCTTTTGGCGTGCCGCCGTAATGGAGGCCCGTGTCCCGGGTCCCAAGGGCATGGGGCCTCGCCGCCGGAGGTCCCGAGAACCGGAACGACCGAAGTGGAGCTCGATCATGGCCGACACCCTCCAGCAGCCCGCACGTGCTCGCCTCGTCACCCCGGACGGCCGCGAGCGCGCCCTGGCGGTGGCCCTGCGCTACTCGGCGGCGGACCCCCTGGCCGTCCAGATCACCTTCCCCTCCGAGGCCTCGCTGGACGGCATGGAGGTCACCTGGGTCTTCGCCCGCCAGCTCCTCGACGACGGCCTCACCGCCCCCGCGGGCGGCGGTGACGTGCACGTATGGCCGTCCGGCCGGGCGCGGACCGTGCTGGAGTTCCACTCGCACCAGGGGCTGGCCGTGGTGCAGTTCGACACCTCCGTGCTGCGCCGCTTCCTGTCGCGCACCTATGCCGCCGTCCCCGCCGGTGACGAGGAGACCAGCCTCGATCTCGACCAGGGCCTTTCGCGGCTGCTCGGCGGCGTCTGACCCGTCCGGAGCCCCGGCCCGCATGCGAGCGGCCCGGACCACGGGTACTGCTGGACACATGACACGGCTACATGAACCGGGGCGAAGCGGGGATGAGGGACGGGACCCGGAGCACGGGCCCGGGCCCGAGGTGGAGCGGCGGGCGCCGGACACACCCACGGCCCTGGGCAAGAAGTCGTGGCGGGACGTGCTGCGCAGGACCCTCGGCGAGTTCAAGCGCGACGAGCTGACCGACCGCGCGGCGGCCCTGACGTACTACGGCATCCTGGCGCTGTTCCCGGCCCTGCTCGTCCTGGTCTCCCTGCTCGGCATCGCGGGCAGGTCGACGACCGACAAGGTGCTCGACAACATCACCGAGCTCACGCCCGGCGCCGCGCGCGAAGTGATCACCAACGCGGTGCGGCAGCTCCAGGGCAACGCCGGGGTCGGCTCGGTCATGGCCCTCGTCGGCCTGGTCCTCGCGGTGTGGTCCGCCTCCGGCTACGTGGCGGCGTTCATCCGTTCGGCCAACGCCGTCTACGACATCCCCGAGGGCCGCCCGGTCTGGAAGGTGCTGCCGGTCCGCGTCGGTGTCACCGTCGTCCTGATGCTTCTCGCCGTGATCAGCGCGCTGATCGTGGTCTTCACCGGGCCGCTGGCCCGCCAGGCCGGCACCGCCTTCGGCATCGGCGACACCGCGCTGACCGTCTGGTCGATCGCGAAGTGGCCGGTGCTCGTGCTCCTGGTCATCGTGATGATCGCCATCCTGTACTGGGCGACGCCCAACGCCAAGGTGCGCGGCTTCCGCTGGGTCACCCCCGGCAGCTTCCTCGCCCTGCTGATCTGGCTGATCGCCTCCGCCGCCTTCGCGCTGTACGTGGCGAACTTCGCCTCGTACAACAAGACGTACGGCACCTTCGCCGGGATCATCGTCTTCCTGGTGTGGCTGTGGATCACCAACCTCGCGATCCTCCTCGGCCTGGAGTTCGACGCCGAGACCTCGCGGCAGCGGGCCATCGCCGGAGGCCATCCGCCGGACGAGGAGCCCTACGTCGAACCACGCTCCACCGCCACATGGGACGAGCAGGACAGACGCCGCCTGGACACCGACTCCCGGGAGCCGTGAGGGGCAGGACCTCAGCCGTACAGCGCGGGCCGCCGCTCCAGGGCGACCTCCGTGCGCCTGCCGTCGCGCAGCGCCGCGCCCCCGGCCTCGGCGACGACGGCCGCCGCGTAGCCGTCCCAGGCGCTCGGGCCCTCGGCCCGGCCCCGGCGCGCGGCGGCGACCCAGGCGCGCACCTCGCGGTCGTAGGCGTCGGCGAAGCGGACCAGGTAGTCCTGCGGCACCTCCTCGCGCGCGCCGCCCGCCGAGCGGACGACCATCGCCCGGGCGTCACCGACCTGGGCGCTGCCGTGTTCGCAGACCGCCTCACACCGCACCTCGTAACCGAAACCGCAGTTGACGAAGATCTCCACGTCGACGACCGCGCCCCCCGACGTCTCGAACAGCACGAGCTGCGGATCGAGCAGCCCCTCGGGGGCCCCGGACGAGGGAGCGGGCCGCAGCACCGTCACCGCGGTGATCTCCTGGCCGAGCAGCCAGCGGGCCGCGTCGATCTCGTGCGAGACGGAGCTGCTGATCAGCATCGACGAGGTGAAGTGCGGGGGAGAGGAGACGTTGCGGTGGCGGCAGTGCAGCATGAGGGGGCGGCCGAGCCGCCCGGAGTCGAGCAGGGACTTCAGCGCCGCGTACTCCGCGTCGTACCGCCGCATGAACCCCACCTGGATCAGCCTGCGGCCCAGCCGTGCCTCGGCCTCCACCACCCGGAGCGCCGAGGCGGAGCCGGGCGTCAGCGGCTTCTCGCAGAGCGCCGGCAGGCCCCGCGCGCACGCCGCGAGCAGCGCCTCCTCGTGCGCCGCCTCGGGCGAGGCCACCAGGACCGCCTCCACGCCGGGGGCGTCGAGCGCGGCGAGGGCGTCTCCGTGCACCCGGACACCGGGGCGTCCGGCCACCGCGGCCTCGGCCCGCGCGGTGTCGGGGTCGGCGACGGCCACGACGCGGGCCCCGCCCACCGTCCCGCCGATGCGCCGTATGTGGTCGGCCCCCATGTGGCCCGCGCCGAGCACGGCCACCCCCAGCGCTCCGCTCATCCGGCGTCTCCCCACGCTCGCGCGGCGCCCGCGCGGCGGCGGGCCCTCACTCGACGATCTTCTTCTTCGCTTCCGTGCGCCGGGACACCGTAGCCGCCCGCCGCCTGACCGCCACGATCAGGCCCGCGAGGACGGCGACGCCGCCCGCCATGACCATCATGAGCGCCGGCCAGTCGGAGTCGTCGGGCTCCAGCAGGGCGCTCTCCGAGGTCGTGCGCGCGCGGGAGATCTTCGCGGGCGGCGGGAGCAGCGAACCCACGGGCCGCACCTTCTCCGCCGCCGCGAAGCCCCAGTCGAGCAGGGACCTGGCCTCCTCGTAGACGGCGTATCCGCCGCCCTCCTGCGGGTTCAGCACCGTCACGACGAGCGTGCGCCCGTCGCGCTGGGCCGCGGTGATCAGCGTGGCGCCCGCGTTGCTGGTGTAGCCGTTCTTGATGCCGAGCAGCCCCGGGTAGGGGGCGACGCCGTCCGCGCCGGTCAGCAGGCGGTTGGTGTTCTGGATGGGGTACGACCAGCCGCCCGCGGGGAACTGGGCGACGCGCGTGGAGCAGTAGCGGGAGAACTGCGGGTCGGCGAGCCCGGCCCTGCCGAACACCGCCAGGTCGTAGGCGGACGAGACCTGCCCGTCGGCGTCGTACCCGTCGGGCGAGACCACGTGTGTGTCGCGCGCGCCCAGCTCCCGGGCCTTCTCCCGCATCTGCCGCACCGACTTGTCCAGGCCGCCGTTGAGCCGCGCGAGGACGTGCACGGCGTCGTTGCCGGAGCTGAGGAAGACGCCGCGCCACAGGTCGTCGACGCGGTAGTCACGGCCGGGCGCCACACCGACCAGGCTGCTGCCGGCGCCGACCAGGTCGAGTTCGCGCGGGGCGACCAGGTGCCGGCTGCCGACGTCCAGGTGGGGCAGGACCGCGAGGGCGAAGAGGGACTTGAGCGTCGAGGCGGGCGGCAGCGGGCGGTGCGCGTCCCGCGCGGCGAGCACCTCGCCCGAGTGGGCGTCGGCCACCAGCCAGGCGAGCGCGGAGACGTGAGAGGGCAGCGGCGGCGCGTCGGCGTCGGGCCTGACCTGCACGCCGGGACGGTCCAGGTAGGCGGAGGTGTACGCGGGGACGGGGCGCGGCGGCGCGGGCTCCGCCAAAAGCTCGGCGGCGGAGACGGGCGTGGACAGGAGGACCAGGGCCCCGAGCGCGAGGGCCGCGGTACGGACGGAGGAGGAGCGCGAAAGGTACCTGATGACCATTCGGTCACCGTATGAGCGCCGCCGTCACTCCGCAGATCGGCTTGGCCCGGCCGGACGTATCACCCGCTCGGCGGCCCGCGCCCCCGGCCGGGCCGCCCTCACCCGGCCGGAGGCGCCCCGCTTGCGGGCGGTGGTGTCAGGTCGGCAGGTGCTTCTCGACGGCGGCGACGACCTCGGGGGCGTCCGGCTCGGTGCGCGGCCCGAACCGGGCGACGACCTCGCCGGCGCCGTCGACCAGGAACTTCTCGAAGTTCCACCGGATGTCACCGGTGTGGCCCTCGGCGTCGGGGGTGTCGACGAGGCGCGCGTACAGCGGGTGCCGGTCCGCGCCGTTGACGTCGACCTTCTCCGTCATCGGGAAGGTCACGCCGTACGTCGCCGAGCAGAACTCGGCGATCTCCTCCGAGGTGCCGGGCTCCTGGCCCATGAACTGGTTGCAGGGCACCCCGAGCACGCTGAAGCCGCGCGGGGCGTACTGCTCGTGCAGCCGCTCGAGGCCCGCGTACTGCGGGGTGAGACCGCACTTTGAGGCCACGTTGACGACGAGGACGGTCTTGCCCTCGAACTGGCGCAGGTCGGCGGAACCGCCCCGCAGGGCGCCGATTTCTTCTTCGTAGACGGACATGGTCGTCGAGCTTACGCCCGGCCCGTCCGGGTCTTCGCGAGGCCGGTCCCTTCGCGGTGGAGACGCCCCCTGGCGATCAGTTCGACCGTCACGGCCACGGCCACGGCCTGGACGGCGAGCAGGGCGATCAGGACGAAGAGCTGCACGGCTCCGGCGAGGACCGGCGACGCGCCGCCCAGGAGCATGCCGACGAAGGCGCCGGGGAGGGTGACCAGGCCCACCGTGCGGGTCTGGTCGAGGCCCGGCAGCAGGGCGTCCGACGCGGCGGGGCGGACGACCTCCATGCGGGCGTCGTGGTCGGCGAGGCCCAGGGCCAGGCCCGCCTCGAACTCTCCGTAGCGGGTGTGGAGTTCGTCCAGGGCGCGGCGTCCCGAGAGCACCGTGGCGGTCAGGGCGCCGCCGATGAGGATGCCCGTCACGGGGATCATGGCGATGCCCCGCACGGGCAGCAGCCCCGCCGCCGTCAGTCCCGCCACCACGGGGATGACGGGGCCCGCGACGGGCAGGGCGGCCCACCACCAGGTGCCGTTCCGGGTGATGCGGCGCCCCGCGGTACGGGCGGCCACGCCGAACATCAGCAGCAGGAAGGCGTAGAGCGCCGCCGTGTGGTGCGCCACCCGGCCGATCACCAGCGAGACGGCGCCCAACTGCACGGTGGCGCGGACCCCGGCCAGCAGGATCTCGCGCGCCCGGCCCCGTGAGCCGTCGGGCGCGAGCCGGAACACGGCCGCCGTCGCCGTGGCGACGAGCAGCAGCGCGAACAGGGCCACGGCGAGGGCCGTGTCGACGGGGAGCAGGGCCTGAGCAGCGAGATCACGCACGCGGACACCCTAGAGGGCGTCAGACGCCGCGTTCTCCGTGGCTGCCCCGCCCCGCGCCGGCGGCGTACCCGTGCCGCTGCGGACAGCGGGTGCCGGACCTGTAACGATGGGGCGGGAAAGACGTGCAGAGAGAGAAGGGCTGTAGTCATGGCGCAGCAGGTGCAAGGCGTGGTCGCACGCGCGAAGGGCGAGCCGGTGCGGATCGAGACGATCACGGTGCCGGACCCGGGTCCGGGCGAGGCCGTGGTGAAGGTCCAGGCGTGCGGGGTCTGTCACACGGACCTCCACTACCGCGAGGGCGGCATCAACGACGAGTTCCCCTTCCTGCTCGGGCACGAGGCCGCCGGCGTCGTCGAGTCGGTCGGCGAGGGCGTCACCGAGGTCGACCCCGGTGACTTCGTGGTCCTCAACTGGCGTGCCGTGTGCGGGCAGTGCCGTGCCTGTCTGCGCGGTCGCCCCCAGTACTGCTTCGCCACGCACAACGCCCGGCAGAAGATGACGCTCGCCGACGGCACGGAACTCTCCCCGGCCCTCGGCATCGGCGCCTTCGCCGAGAAGACCCTCGTCGCCGCCGGGCAGTGCACCAAGGTCGACCCCGACGCCTCGCCCGCCGCCGCGGGCCTGCTCGGCTGCGGCGTGATGGCCGGCATCGGCGCGGCCATCAACACCGGCGAGGTCGGCCGCGGCGACTCGGTCGCCATCATCGGCTGCGGAGGCGTCGGCAACGCGGCCGTCGTGGGCGCCCGGCTCGCCGGGGCCGCGCGGATCATCGCCGTGGACATCGACGACAAGAAGCTGGAGACCGCCAGGAGCCTCGGCGCCACCCACACCGTCAACTCCCGCGAGACCGACCCCGTCGAGGCCGTGCGCGAGCTGACCGGCGGCAACGGCGCGGACGTCGTCATCGAGGCGGTCGGCCGCCCCGAGACCTATGAGCAGGCCTTCTACGCCCGCGACCTGGCGGGCACGGTCGTCCTGGTCGGCGTGCCGACCCCGGAGATGAAGATCGAGCTGCCGCTGCTCGACGTCTTCGGCCGCGGCGGCTCGCTCAAGTCGAGCTGGTACGGCGACTGCCTGCCCTCGCGCGACTTCCCGATGCTCATCGACCTCTACCGGCAGGGCCGCCTGGACCTGGACGCGTTCGTCACGGAGACCATCGCCCTGGAGGACGTGGAGAAGGCCTTCGAGCGCATGCACCACGGCGACGTCCTGCGTTCGGTGGTGGTGTTCTGATGACCGCCGAGAGCCCGCACGGCGCCCCGGGCGCGCGGATCGACCACCTCGTCACGTCGGGGACGTTCTCCCTCGACGGCGGCACCTGGGAGGTCGACAACAACGTATGGATCGTGGGCGACGACAGCGAGTGCGTCGTCATCGACGCCGCGCACGACGCGGACGCCATCGCCGAGGCCGTGGGCGGGCGGCGCCTCGTCGCCGTCGTCTGCACCCACGCCCACGACGACCACATCGACGCGGCCCCGGCGCTCGCCGCGCGTACGGGCGCTCCGGTCCTGCTGCACCCGGCCGACACCGAGCTGTGGGAGCAGACCCACCCCGACCGGGCCCCCGACGGCGAACTCGCCGACGGGCAGGAACTCGCCGTCGCGGGCACCGTCCTGAAGGTGCTGCACACGCCGGGCCACTGCCACGGCGCCGTCAGCCTGCACGCCCCCGGCCTCGGCGCCGTCTTCACCGGCGACACGCTGTTCGCGGGCGGGCCGGGGGCGACGGGCCGCTCCTTCAGCGACTTCCCGACGATCGTCGAGTCCATCGAGCGGCGGCTGCTGACGCTGCCGCCCGACACGGTGGTGCACACCGGGCACGGCGACAGCACGACGATCGGCGCGGAGGCGCCGCATCTCCAGGAGTGGATCGCCCGGGGGCACTGACGGGTCCGGTTCCACGGGGATGGCCCGCACGGTTCGCCGTGCGGGCCTTTCGCGTACTGGCGACACTCCCCGATCTCCGATAAGTTAGGCAAGGCTTACCTAATGGAGGTTCAGGATGGGTGTCCGTCACAGCAGCACGATCGTGCCCACAGCGGCGGCACGCGCGCGTTCCCTGCTCGCCACCGCGTGGTCCTGCGCGGTGACCACGCAGACCGGCAGGGACGAACTCGTGGGCGCGCACAGCGTGACCGAGGACGGCAGGCTGCTGCTCTCCCCGCCCGACGACAGCGCGCTGGCCGCCGCCCTCATCTGCACACCGCGCGGCGAACCGTCCACGCTGATCGAGTTCGCCGACGTCGCGCCCGTCCCCATGAGGGAGCGCATCCGCGCCCGCCTCTGGCTCTCGGGAACCCTCGCCTACGAGGGCGAGCACCTGCTCTTCGAGCCGACGTGCGCGGTGCTGCACGACGCGAACGGCGAACGCGAGGGCATCGAGCTCGACGAACTCGCCCTGACCGCCCCCGATCCGCTGGCCGAGGCCGAGCCGCGCCTCCTCACGCACCTCGCCGACGCCCACCCGGACGCCGTCGAACAGCTCACCCGCCTCATCAGCCCCGACAGCCTGCACGGCGTGGTCCGCGTCCGCCCGCTCGCCGTGGACATGCACGGCATCTCCCTGCGGCTCGAACGCGCCCGCGGCCAGGCCGACGTGCGCCTGCCCTTCCACCAGCCCGTCGAGGACGTCACCCAGGTGACGGACTGCATGCACGCCCTGCTGATGAAGGCCCGCCTCTCAGCGTCCTGGCGCGGCAGGCCCGTCGGCGGCTGACCGCATCGAGCGCAGCGCCACCAGGAGCACCCCGATGTCATCGAGGTAGATGGGATCGGGCAGCAGGTCGGCGGGCAGCAGCAGATAGGCCACGGCACCCCAGAAGACCCAGCGGCGGTCGGTGGGGAGCCCGGCTCTGCGCAGGTGGCGGCGGGTGCGCACGAGGCGTACGAGCAGCATGACGGCGACGGCGAGCGTCGCGGCGACGAGAACGGCCGCGACGGTGAGGAAAATGGCCATATCCGTGCTCATACGTACGTACGTTAGCGACTGCCGCGCCCCGTGTCGCCGACGGGCGGTCCCTGCGGCAGCGCGCACACCGCGACCGGCGCTCCGAACGGCTTGCCCGCGAGACGCAACGCGCCGGTCCCGGCGTCGACCCGGAAGACGCTCACCGAGCCCGACTTCTGGTTGGCGGTGAACAGCAGCCGCTCCGAGGGCGAGAGCGCCAGATGCCGGGGGAAGTCCCCCTCCACGGCCACCGTGCCGAGCAGCCGCAGCCGGGCCCCCGCCCGCTCGACGGCGTACCGCGCGACGCTGCCGTGCCCCCGGTTGGCGAGGAAGGCGAAGCGCCCCTTTCGGGTCACCACGAACTGCGCCGGATAGTTGGCGCCCCCGCCGGATCCCGTCGGCTGCGGTTCGCCGGGGGTGAGCCGCCCGCTGCCCGGGTCGTACGCGCAGACGACCACCGTGTCGTCCAGCTCGTTGGCGAGGTACGCGAACCGCCCCGAGGGGTGGAACGCCAGATGCCGCGGCCCCGCGCCGGGCCGCAGGCGCGCGTACGACACCTGGCGCAAGGTGCCCGCCTTGGTGTCGAGACGGTAGGTGTAGACCGTGTCGGCGCCCAGGTCCACGGCGAGGACGTGGCGGCCGTCGGGGGAGGTGACGATCTGGTGGGCGTGCGGCCCGTCCTGCCCGGGGCCCGGCGGCGGGGCCGTATGCCTGACGAGATCCGTCCGTTCGCCCAGCGCGCCCGAGGCGTCGATGGGGTGGACGGCCACGCTGCCCGACCCGTAGTTCGCGCTGAGCAGCCACTTGCCGCCCGGGTGCACCGAGAGGTGGCAGGGCGCCGCGCCGCCGGTCCCCCGTGTGCCGAGGATCTCGTGCCCGCCGCCGGGGGAGAGCGCGACGGCCGTCACGCCGCCCTCCTCACGCTCGTCGACGGCGTAGAGCGTGCGGCCCGAGGGGTGCAGGGCCAGATAGGAGGGGTCGGACACCCCGCCGATCGTGCCGGCGCCGGTGATCCGCCCCGTCGCCTCGTCGTACGTCGCCAGACCGATGCCCGAGCCGCCGCCCTCCTGCGAGGTGTACGTCCCGAGGAACAGCCGCCCCGCGCGGCGAGGCCGGTGCGCGGCCGACGAGGCCGCCTCGGTACGCCTGGCTTCCGGCCGCACACGCCGCGCGGGCGGCTCCGCCGAACCGCAGGCCGCGCCGGCCGCCGCGAGGGCGATCCCCGAGAGGGCCCCGATGACGGCCCGCCGCCCCGGGCGGCTCGCGGGGCTCGCGGGGTTCACGGGATCGCGGTCCGGCCCTGTTCCGCTGTTCATGGCTGCACCTTGGGGGTCGGGGATCGGGGGGCGGGGTTGATGTCGGGGTCGGGAGTGGGGAGTCGGGAGTGACGGGTGTGGCAGCCACACTGCCCGGTCCCCGTCGGCGCCGACAAGAGGCGCACCGCCTCGCCCTCCTCCGGACGCGCACCGCCTCGACCGCCTCCCGGCGCCCACCGCGCCGATTCGGCCGACGCGGGTGTGCCGCTCGCGCGTGACCGGACACACAGGGCTACCGCTCGGATACGGTGTGCGAGCCACTTGGTCGCACGCACGCCAGACACCTGATGAGGAGACGCCGAGTTGACCCACAGCCATCGGACGGGCAGCCCCCTGACCCGCAGCCACCCGGCCCGCGTCCGAACCGTCCTTGCCGCGCTCGGCGTCGCCGGGGTCATGGCCGCGGCGCCGACCGCGAGCGCCGCCGCTCCGGAGCCCCCGGTCGGCGCGGCGGCACGCGAGCCGTGCACGGGGGAGTTCCAGGGTGACTCCCGCCTCGGCCCCCGCTGGCTGCCCAAGAAGTGGCAGCGTCCGGTCGGCCCGCTCCTGAAGGGCTGGAAGCGGACGGGCGGGCTGTCGCCGCAGGCCTTCCTGAAGAAGTACTGGGACGGCCCCGCGTCCACCGGTGGCTGGAAGTATCCGCCCAACGACGGCTTCGAAACCGTCAACGGACAGGTCGACAAGCACCGCGAGCGGCTGGACAAGGGGGAGCGGCTCGACCGCTTCGGATCGGAGTTCGGCTCCTATCTGGCCCCGGCCGGTGACTCCTACGCGGAGCGCGCGCTGCCGCCGCAGAACCTCAACACCCGCGAGGCCGCGCACGCCTGCGACTACCGTGTGTACGAGGTGCGCAAGCCGTTCTCCGTGTGGCAGGGCGGCATCGCCCCCTGGTTCGAGCAGCCGGGCGGCGGACAGCAGATCAAGCTCGACCCGGCCTTCCTGGACCCCGGCGAGGGTCAGCGCCTCCATGTGAAGTGGCTGCTCGATCACGGCTACCTGGAGCCCGCGAAGGCCTAGACGCCTGCGTGGGCCGGCCGGAGAGGGGGGACCCGGTGGACGTCTCGGCGCTGCTGTCCGCCCTCCGGTCGGCCCGCGTGGCCGACGGCTACTACTGGATCGAGGGCGTCCACGAACCCGCCCCCACGCCCCCGGACTTCGTCTACCTCCGCAGGGCCGCCGATGACGGGACGTGGGAGGTCGGGACGTACGAGCGGGGAGCGCGCCATCCGCTGACCCGGCACGGGGACGAGGCCTCGGCCTGCGCGCACATGCTGCGCCTGCTGACCTGAGCCGGGGCGGCGCACGGCATGCCGGGGTGGGCCCGGGGTGCCGTTCTACTGGCCTTCGGGGCGCAGCAGCCCGCGCTCGTACGCCTTGACCAGGCGCTGCGGGACCATGTGCCGCATGCCGTCGACCGTGACGGGGGCGAGCTGGGGCGTGACGGCCTTCCACTGGGCGCGGCGGTGACGGGTGTTGCTGCGGGACATCTTGCGCTTGGGCACGGCCATGGGGGGCTCCTCGGTGAGCTGTGTGCGGGGACGGAACCGCACGCTATATGAAAATGAATGCCATTAACAAACCGTGCAAGGGCCCTGTCGGGTTGGTGTCGCAGCCGGACCTGTGGCGGGAGGGGCTCGCCGGGCGTCTCCGTACGGCGATCCGGGTCAACGCCGGGGAGCGGGGAGCGGGCGAATCCGACACGAAGTCTCACCCTAAACATGACGTTGAGAGTCGCGCGGGCTTCGGTTCGAATCCGTGTCGCTCCCCGTACCCGGAGCCGACCGATGACACGCGCCCTCGTCACGGCCGCCGGTTCGTGCGGGGCTGTCGCGCCGCCGGCCTAGGCGCTGCCCGTTCCGGCGGGCGTCCTGTGTCGTGCGCGGTCGTGCCAGGGCAGAAGCAGCGGCGTGGCCAGCAGCATGATCAGCCCCGCGCCCGCGATCGCGGCGCGGGGGCCGGTGACAGCGGCCAGCAGTCCCCACAGGGCGGTCATGCCCGCGACGGTGGTCTTACCGGTGACCGACCAGGCGGAGAGGATGCGCGTGACGCGGTCCGCCGGGGCGCGTTCGAGCCGGAGGGTGGACAGCACCGGGTTGTACACCCCGATACAGGTGATCAGGGCGAACTCGACGACCATCACCAGGACGAGTCCCGCGGCGCCGTGCCCGATGAAGGCGAGACCGACGGGCCAGCACGCCCGGAGCGTTCCCGCCGCGAGCAGCACTCCCCGCTGCCCGTGCTTCGGGATGAGGAACCGGCCGAGCCGCGCCCCGACCAGGCCGCCGAGGCACGGCAGCGCGAACGCGAGGCCGTACTGCCAGGGCGCGAAGCCGAGGTCGCCGAGCATCAGGACGGCGAGCGGTGGCGTGGCCGCCATGATCAGGCCGTTGACCAGCACGGTGTTGAGGAACAGCGGGCGCAGCACCGGGTCCGCCAGGATGAACCGCCAGCCGTCGAGGAGATCGCCCGCCCGCATCCCCCGTGACGTGTCACCGCGCTCCGGCAGCGGCTCCTCGCCGCCGATCGCCTTGATGCCGATGGCGGACAGCAGATAGCTGACCGCGTCGGCGAGCACGGTCAGCACGGGGCCGAAGAGTCCCACCGCGGCGCCGCCGAGCGGCGGCCCCAGCATGGTGGCCGTCCAGGTGGTCGACTCGAAGCGGCCGTTCGCGACCAGCAGGTCCCGGGGCGGCACCAGGGCCTTGAGGAAGGCGCCGCTCGCCGCGGTGAACGTGATGTCGGCCGCGGCGACGACGGCCGAGACGAGCAGCAGGTGCGCGAAACCGAGCAGACCGAGCGCATACGCGGCGGGAACGCTGACCAGCGCCCCGAACCGCACCACATCCATCGCGATCATCACGGGCCGCTTGCGGCGGAACTCCACCCACGGGCCGAGCGGCACCGCCGCCACCGCACCCACCGCGAGGCCCACGGCGGAAATGAGGGCGACCCGCGTCGCCCCCGCGCCCAGCGCCAGGATCGCGATCATCGAGAACGCGTCGAACGCCAGCCGCGTCCCGAAGGAGCTGACCGCGTACGCCGCCCAGAGCCACCCGAAGCGCCGCCCGAGCGACCGCCTGCCCTTCACCCCGCCACTCCGTTGGTCCTCTTCCCGTCCCGGCAACCGCACGTTGCCGACGAACATCCAAGCGGGTGACCGGCCTGGACATCAAACAACTGCCAGGAGGGGTCGGCCACAACCGCCGGTTGTCGGATTAGGCTGCCCGGCATGGATCTCCACGCCGTGCGCGCCTTCGTCGCCGTCGTCGACGCGGGCCGATTCCAGGGGGCCGCCGCCGACCTGGGAATCACCCAGCAGGCCGTGTCCAAGCGGGTCGCCGTGCTGGAGAGCGACCTCGGGGTGCGGCTGCTGCACCGCACACCGCGCGGCGCCCGGCCCACCATCGACGGGCAGGTCTTCCTGCCGTACGCCCGGGACCTGCTGAGGGTCGAGGAGCGCGCGGCGGCCTCCGTGCGGCCCGGCAGCCGTGCGCTGCGCGTCGACGTGATCGGCAGGCGGCTCGCACCGGCGGACCTGCTGCGCGGCTTCCACCGGGCGCACCCCGACGTGGCCCTGGACATGGTGACGCTGTTCGACGCCGACGCGGCCATCGCCGCCGTGCGCTCCGGAACGATCGACGCCACCTTCCGCGCGGTGACGGTGCCCGCGAGCCGGCTCCCCGACGGCATCGAGGCCGTCCGGGTGCACGACGAGCCCATCCATCTGCTCACCGGCCCCGAGCACGCCCTCGCCGGGGCCCGCGCGGTCACGCCGGAGCAACTGGCGGGGCACCGCATCTGGATGCCGGGCCTCGTCGCGGGCACCGAGTGGGCCGCCTACTACGACGACTTCGCCGCCGCTTTCGGGCTCAGCATCGAGGCGACCGGGCCCGAGTTCGGCACCGAGCCGCTCCTCGACACCATCGCCGAGTCGCCCGGCATCGCCACGCTGGTCGGCGAGTGGACCCACGTCGTCCGGCCCGCCGGGGACGACCTGCGGCGCATCCCGGTGCGCGACCCGATGCCGGTCTATCCGCACTCCCTGATCCTGCACGCCGACAACCCGCACCCCGCGCTGGGCCGCCTCCGCGACCACCTCGCCGCCGCTCACCCCGGTGACCGGGTCGGCGCCACATGGACACCGGCGTGGGCCCGATGAGCGCCGCTGCGAACTCCCGGCCTCGCGCCAGGGCTTGAGTCCGCGCCCGGCGCTCGCCCCGCAAGGGGGTGACCGCAGGCCCCCGTAGCCCGAGCGGCCGAGCGCCGAGGCGGGTTCCCGGGCTGCCGTGGAAGAGTTCCGGGCATGACCGAAAGCGCGTACCTGTACATGGCGAAACCCCGGATCACCGTGCTCGGCGTCCAGGCCGGCACCCCGCCTTTCCGCATCGTGGAGATCGACGGTGAGGTGGTGGGCAAGGCCAAGACCGTCACCGATGTCCTGGACGCGGCCGCCATGGCGGGCATCACCGTGCACGACCTGGACGACCCGGACACCGTGCGGTGGGTGGGCGGCGACAAGTTCACCTGGCGGGTCCATTAGGCCGACGGTCCATGGGGCCGACGGGTCCAGCGGGCCGCCGGGACAGCCGGAGCGACGGCTCGGCCGGACCGGTCGCGGCGCGGATCTCAGGGCCTTCCGGTCACGGGCACCTCCTCACCCGCGGGGACCGGTCCGGGCGGCGTGCCGTCCCCGAACGGACGCCCGCCCAACTCCTCGCGGCGATGCGGTGTGAGCCAGCCGCCGAGGTCGGGGCCGAGCGGCACGACACGGGTCGGGTTGATGCCCGAGTGCACCTGGTAGTAGTGCCTCTTGATGTGGTCGAAGTCGACCGTGTCGCCGAAGCCCGGCGTCTGGAACAGATCCCGTGCGTACGCCCACAGGACCGGGTCCTCGGTCAGCTTTCTGCGGTTGCACTTGAAGTGGCCGTGATACACCGCGTCGAACCGCACCAGCGTGGTGAAGAACCGGATGTCCGCCTCCGTGATGGTGTCGCCGACCAGATAGCGCCGGGTCGCCAGCCGCTCGGACGTCACCTCCAGACGGTGGAAGACGTCGTGGTACGCCGCCTCGTACGCCTTCTGGTCCGGGGCGAAACCCGCGCGGTACACGCCGTTGTTGACGTCGCGGTAGATGCCGTCCATCACTACGTCGATCTCGTCGCGCAGCGGCTCGGGATACAGGTCGGGCGCCCCCTCGCGGTGCAGCGCCGTCCACTGCGTGGCGAAGTCGAGGGTGAGCTGCTGATAGTCGTTCGTGACCAGTTCGCCGCTGGGCACGTCCACGAGCGCGGGGACACTGACGCCGCCCGGATAGCGGCTCTCCCGCGCGTCGTACGCCTCGCTCAGATAGCGGATGCCGAGGACGGGGTCGCGGTCGTCGGGGTCCAGCGTGAAACGCCAGCTCCGGTCGTCCTGGATGGGGTCGGTGACGCCCAGGGACAGGGCGTCCTCCAGGCCGAGCAGTCGCCGCGAGACCAGGGCCCGGCTCGCCCAGGGGCAGGCCCGGCTCACCACCAGGCGATACCGCCCGGCCTCCACCGGCCAGCCGTCCCTGCCGTCGGCGGTGACCCGGTCCGCGAAGTGGCTCTTCGAGCGCTTGAATGCCTTGTGGCCGTACGAGGCGTTGCCTTCCGCGCCGGCCCCGGGCGTCTCGTCCTGTGCGCTCATGACTGGCTGCCCTCCCGCTCCCGGGAACGGGCCGGCGTGGCCTGCGGTGAGCGCTGGGCGGGCGGGGCCGGCGGGGCGGCCGGTGGGTGGGGCGACAGGTCGTAGATACGGTCGATGAGCGCCGCCTCGTTGCCCGTGAGGCCCGCGCGGCGCAGCGCGGCGTCGGCTTCCGCGATCGGCCCGGCCAGCAGCGTGGCCGCGGCGGCCGGCGGCACCTCGGCGGCGTCGGACAGCGCGGCGCGCGCCGTGTGCAGCAGACGCAAGCAGGCCTGGGCGGCGAGCAGTTCCTCGGACGTCGTGCCGGTCATGTCGAGCGACTCCTCTGCGCTGGGTGGCGTGGCGGCATCGCGACGATGCCCACCTCCACTGTGGCGCACGGGTCTGACAATGGCGCTCCTACGCGGCCGGGGAGCGGCGCGTGAGCCGCAAGGTGAGTCCATCCGGCATAAGGGTCAGCCGCTCGGCGACCCGCAGCCGGTACCCGGGGTCGGCGTGCAGGTCGTAGCGGCGCAGCAGCAGCCCGAGCACCAAGGTGGCCTCGTGCAGCGCGAACTGACGTCCGATGCAGGCCCGCGCCCCGGTGCCGAACGGCTTGAAGACATGCGCGGGCCTGGCCCGTACCGCCGAAGGCGCGAACCGGTCGGGGTCGAACCTCTCCGGGTGCTCGCCCCACGCGGCCGGGTCCCGGTGCAGCATCGTGGCGAGGACCAGCGCCCACGCGCCCCGGCGCATCGGGTGCACGCCTCCGAGCACGGTGTCCGCACGCGCCTCGCGGGCGAACCCGGGAGCGGTCGGCCAGAGCCGCAGCGACTCGTCGAGCACCCGGCGCAGATAGCGCACCTTGGCCACCTGCTCGTACGCGGGTTCGCCGTCCCGGCCCCAGACCTCGTCGACCTCGGCACGCGCGCGTGCCAGCACGTCCGGGGACCGCGAGAGGTAGTGCAGGGCGAACGACAGGGCGCCGGACGTCGTCTCGTGCCCCGCGACCAGGAAGGTGATGACCTGGCGGCGGATGTTCTCCGCGGACAGCCGCTCGCCCGTCTCGGGGTGGGCGACGTCGAGCATGCGGTCGAGCAGATCACCGTGGGCGCCCGAGCCGTCCGATGCGCGGCGGGCCGCCACCACGGCGTCGACGGTGCGGTTGAGGTAGGCCATGTCGGCGTCATTGCGCCGGTGCGCGCCGCGCAGCAGCGGGGAGAGCAGAGGTGGTACGACGTTGCGGCGCTGGGCGAAGGAGAGCGTGCCGACCATCGCCGTCACGAAGGGGTGCGGGGCCGCCCGCTCGAAGGACCCGAAGTCGTGCCCGAAGCCGGTGCGGGCGATCGTCTCCAGCGTCAGCTTCGTCATGTCGCCGGGCACGTCCACCGCCCGCCCCGCCGACTCCCGCTCGTCCCAGCGGGCCGTGAGCTGCCGTGCGACGTCGAGCATCAGCGGGTGGTAGCCCGCCATCGCGTCGCGGCTGAACCCGGGCGCGAGTATGTCGTGGGCCAGCTGCCAGTTCGGCTCGTGGTTGTACGCGGTGAAGAGCCCGTCGCCCGCCACCGGGCGGAGGTTGGCCACGCCCAGCCCCACGTGCTTGGCGAACCGCGACTCGTCCGCCAGGTCGGCGGCCAGCTCCGCGCCCCACACGAACACGAACTCCTTGCCGAACGCCCTGCGCCGGAAGATCGGCCCCAGCCGCTCGGCCAGCCGCATCGAGTCCTGCAACGGCGTGCGCACACTCGCGCCCACGACGTCACCGAGCAGCGGGAGGCGGTACGGCGGATGCGGTATGCGCTCCAGCCCGGGCCAGCCCAGCTCCGCGCTGCGGAACCCCTTGGGCGGGGGAGCGGCCGGACCGTCCTGCCCCGCCGCGGCCCGCGTCGTCTGCGCCATGCGCGCCATCTCCCCTTGTCACAGCGGCCCGTCGGGCCAGTTGTACGTGGATTCAACAGGGCTCCCCAGTCTGGGGTCGCTATTGAATTCGCGTCAAGTAAGGTTTTTCGTATGTCCGCCACCCCGCAGGAGCGCACGCGTCGCAGACTGACCAGCGAGGAGCGGCGTGAGCAGCTGCTCTCCGTCGGATCACGGCTGTTCGCGCAGAAGCCGTACGACGACGTGTGGATCGAGCGGGTCGCGGAGATCGCGGGCGTCTCACGCGGACTCCTCTACCACTATTTCCCGACCAAACGGGACTTCTTCGCCGCCGTCGTCCAGCGGGAGAGCGAGCGCATGCTGCGCCTGACCGCGGCCGAGCCCGGCCTGCCGGTGCGCGAGCAGATCACCACGGGGCTCGACGCCTTCCTCGGTTACGTGGAGAGCCACGCGCAGGGCTTCCGGGCCTTCCACCGGGCGGAGGCGACGGGCGACCCGCTGGTCCGCGAGGTCTACGCGGAGGGCCTCGCGGCCCAGGAGCGGCAGATCCTCGCGGCCCTCGCGGCGGACCCCGCCACCACGGACACCATCCAGGACCCGCCGGCGCTGCGACTGGCGGTCCGGGGCTGGCTGGCCTTCATGGTGGCGGTCTGCCTGGAGTGGCTGGAGGAACCCGAACTCACCCGGGAACAGGTGCGGGACCTGTGCGCCAGGACGCTGTTGGGGGCCATCACGCGGTGACGCGGCGGCCCACGAAGCGCCCACCGCCGGGCGCGGCGCGTCATCGGTCAGTCAGGTGGAAGCGGCCCCCGCCGCGTCCTGCCGGACGTGACCGAAGGCGCCTTCACCCATGCCCAGCAGAGACCCGCCCCCGACCGGGAGGAGACCACGGAGAGTCTGCCCACCAAGGAGGCCGCCACAGAGCGATCGCCGGCCGAGGAGAGCTCGGAGCGGCTGCCCGCCCGGGAGACCTGGCAGGCCCTGTACCGGCACTTCCGTCCGCACCGCGGCGCCGTCGCCCTCGGAGCCCTGTTCACGCTGATCGGAGCGGCGACCGGCGTGGCCCAGCCGCTGGCCGCCATGACCCTCGTGGACCGGCTCGGCGACGACGAGTCCATAGCCGGGATCCTGCTGCTCCTGACCGCGCTCGTGGTGCTCGGCACGGCGATCGAGTCCGTGGGCGCGTACATCCTGGAGCGCACCGCGGAGTCGGTGGTGCTCGCGGCACGGCGCACCCTCATCGGACGGCTGCTGCGGCTGCGCCTCACCGAGGTGGAGCGGACGCAGCCGGGCGATCTGATGTCACGGGTCACCTCGGACACGACGCTGCTGCGCGTCGTGACCACCCAGTCCGTGGTCTCCGCGGTCTCCGGCGCGCTCACCTTCGCCGCGACCATCGTCCTGATGGGGCTGATGGACCCGGTGCTCCTCGGCGTCACCATCGGCGTGATCGTGCTCATCGGCGGCGCGGTGTCCCTGGTCATGCCGAAGATCGCGCAGGCCACGCGGCGCTCCCAGGAGGCGGTGGGCCTGATCTCCACGGCGCTCGAACGCGCCCTGGGCGCGTTCCGCACCCTCAAGGCGTCCGGCGCCGAGGGGCGCGAGGCGGCGGCGGTGCAGGAGGCCGCGCGGGAGGCGTGGCGGCACGGCGTGCGGTCGGCGAAGTGGCAGTCGGTGGCGTGGAGTTCGGTCGGGCTCGCCGTGCAGGTGTCGTTCCTCGCCGTCCTCGGCATCGGGGGCGCGCGCGTCGCGTCCGGCGCGATCTCCGTCTCGACGCTCGTCGGCTTCCTGCTCTTCCTCTTCTATCTGATCGACCCGGTGTCCCGCATGGTCGAGGCGGCGTCGCACTACCAGGTGGGTTCGGCGGCGGTCGCGAGGATCGTGCAGGCCGAGCGCCTGGAGACCGAGCCGACGGCCGAGCCGATGACCGACGTGGCCCGGGAGTCCGCCCGGGGCGCCGCGGGCCCGGCCTCGGTGGTCTTCGACGAGGTCACCTTCCGCTACCGCGACGATCTGCCCCACGTCCACCACGGCGTGAGCTTCGAGGTGCCGGGACCCGGCATGACGGCCTTCGTGGGCCCCTCGGGCGCGGGCAAGACGACCGTGTTCGGCCTCGTCGAGCGGTTCTACGAGGCGACGGGCGGGCGGGTCCTCGTCGACGGCGAGGACGTACGGCGGTGGCCGCTGGCCGAACTGCGGGCCGCCATCGGGTACGTGGAGCAGGACGCCCCCGTCCTCGCGGGCACCCTGCGGGAGAACCTGCTGTTCGCCGCGCCCGACGCCACCGAGGCCGAGGTCCGCGACGTCCTCGTACGCGCACGCCTCGACGGCCTGGTCGAGCGGCTGCCCGAGGGCCTGGAGACGGTGGTCGGCCACCGGGGTTCCAAGCTGTCCGGCGGTGAACGCCAGCGCGTCGCGATCGCGAGGGCGCTGCTGAGGAAACCCCGCCTGCTCCTCCTCGACGAGGCCACCTCGCAACTGGACGCGGTCAACGAACTGGCCCTCCGGGACGTCATCACGGAGATATCCCGCGAGGTCACGGTCCTCGTGGTGGCCCACCGCCTGTCGACGGTGACGACGGCCGACCGGATCGTGGTGATGGACGCGGGGAAGGTACGGGCGGTCGGCACCCACACCGAACTGGTCGCGTCCGACCGGCTGTACGGAGAACTGGCGGCGACGCAGTTCCTGGCGGCCTCACGGTGAGCGTCCGCCCGGCGGCCCGGATGGAGGGGGGCGGCTCGGGCGGGCCAACACCACCGCCGCTCCCCGTTGTCACGATCGGCCGCATGCCCTCCGTACTCGTCATCGGCTATGACCCGCACGCCATGCCCAACGCCGACGCCGTCGAGGCGGCGCTCGACGCGGAGCTGCGCAAGTTCGCGGATCGGGGCATCGACGCCGCGGTGACCACGGTCGTCGCCGACGGAACGGCAGGGCCCGCGCTCGAGGCCTCGCTGAGGCGAGCGGCCCTGGGACGTGGTGGTCGTCGGCGTCGGCATCCGCGAGACGGAACAACTGCTGCCGCTCTTCGAGCAGATCGTCGACCTGACCCGCCGTCACGCCCCGCAGGCGGACCTCGCGTGCAACAGCGGCCTCACCGACACGGTGGAGGCCGCGGAGCGCCGGCTCTGAGCTCCGAGGTGCCCGGAGACCCGGTGTACCGCGCCGCGCGCCCGGGCAGGTAGCTCCGGTACGGCCACGGTGGAGGCCTCGCGGCCGGGCAGGGGCGCGAAGGGCTGGGCCGTGGTACGGGAGCAGCAGGAGGAGTCGCACCATGGCACACGAGACCGCCCGTGAATGGGAGTTCACCGACGACCGGGACCATCTGGTGAGGGCGCCCGGACGTCCCGCTCGCCTCGTCGCCTACTTGCCGACCGGCGCGGCACTGCACGACCACGGCATACGCCCGCTCGGCGTCTTCGGTTCCGCGCACGACGACCCGGCGGCGCCGGACCCCGCCAAATCGGGGGACCTGCCCCTGGCGGACGTCCCCTACTTCGGAGCCGGGCCCGCACTGGACACCGAGGCGCTGCTCGGCGCGGAGCCCGACCTGGTCGTCGCCCTCACCTACGGCGGCGGTCAGGTCTACGGCATCGATCCGGAGGCCGCCAAACACCTGGAGGAGCGGGTGCCGCTCGTCGTGCTCGACGTCGGCCGCGGCCGCAGCCTCGCCGGTGTCAGAGGGCGCGTCACGGCCCTCGCCCGCAGCCTGGGCGCTCCCGCACAGCCCGACGCGGACCAGGAACTCGCGGTCGCGGAGGGCAGGCTGAGCGAGGCCGCGGCCGGTCGGGTACGGCCGCGTGTGCTCGCCCTCTCCCCGGCGGGTCCCGACTCCGTCCATCTGGCGAGGCCCGACGCCTGGCCCGACCTGGCCGCGCTCGCCGGTCTCGGCGTCGGGCTCGTGGACCCGGCGTCGGGGCAGGGCGGCAACTGGACCACGACGACATGGGCCGAGGCCGCCGCCCTCGAACCCGATCTCGTGCTCACCGACGTGCGCGGCAACGCGGCCGAACTCGGCGACGCCCTGGGGCCGGGCGTCCGGTCCCTGCCCTGGAACCCCGAACTGCCGCCCAGCGCCCGCCAACAGGCCCGCTTCTGCGCCGCGCTCACCGAAGCGCTGGAGACCGTGAAGCCCTGACGGGCACCGGGCCGGGACCGCAGGGCCGCCGCGCTACTCGTCCCAGGGAGAGTCCTGGATCACCCGTACGAAGTCGCCCCGAGTGAAGCCGGGCACGAAGTGCTCCAGGACATCGGCCTTCACATTGCCGAACGTCGTCTCCGGCTTCGGCGCGATCCCGTCCGTGAACGCCTTCAGGATGCGTCGCTTGAAGTCGGGACGCGGATGCAGCGCGGTGATCTCGGCGCGGTCGTCCGCGCTGACGTCGTGGAATCCGATGCCGAGCACGTCGTACTCGACCCCGGCGGTCACCAGGGCCACCTCCGCTTCCATGTGCTCGGGGACGCCGGGGGTGGTGTGCAGCGCGATGGCCGTCCAGACGCGCCGCACACCGTCCTCCGGCACGCCCCTGCTCTCCAGGAAGCGGCGGGCCTCGTCGGCGCCGTCGACCTCGAAGCGGCGCCCACTGGAGCGGAAGCGTTCGCCGAGGCCGAGGTCGTGGAACATGGCGCCGATGTACAGCAGCTCGGGGTCGAAGTCGAGGCCGCGGTTGCGGCCCTGGAGGCTGCCGAACCAGTAGACGCGGCGGGAGTGGTGGTAGATCAAGTCGTCCGTGACGTCGCGGACGAGTTCGGTCGCCTCGGCCGCCAGCTCGGTGTCAGGAACGGAGACTCCCGCCGCGGAGGAGGCGGGGGAGGAGAAGGGCGCGGGGGAGGAGGAAGCGGAGGGTGGCTGGGCGTTCATCGGGCGGCTCCTGTCGATCGGCCGAGCGGCACTCGGGCCTGCGGCTGCGTGAGACCTGCTGCTGGATGAGGTCTGCTGCTGGGTGGGACCTGCGACTGCGTGAGGCCTGACGCGTCCAGGCCCGCTGCACTCAAGCCTGGGGCAGGGGGCTCGCGCCCGCCATGTCCCCAGGGACAGGAACCCCACAGATCCGGACCCCACAGATCCGGACACCGTGGATCCGGAGGTGCCCGCCGCCTACGCTGAGGCCATGCGCCGACCCCAGCCCGCCCACGACGTCCTCGTCCTGGCCTTCGACGGCGTCCGTCTCCTCGACGTGGCCGCCCCGCTGGAGGTCTTCCACACGGCGGCCCGCACCACCGGCGCCTACCGGGTGCGGGTCTGTACGCCGGACGGACGTGACGTCACGACCTCCACCGGGCTGCGCATCGCCGCGGACGTGTCGGCCGCCGACGTCGGCCGGACGGACACGCTCGTCGTCCCCGGCCCCGCCGACCTGCGCCTCCTCGACGAACGCCCCGCACTCGTGGAACTGGTGGCCCGGCTCGCCCCCGGCGCGGGCCGGGTGGCGTCGGTGTGCACCGGGGCGTTCGCCCTCGCGGCGGCCGGACTGCTGCGGGGCCGCAGGGCGACCACGCACTGGGAGTACGCCGACGACCTGGCCCGCGCCCATCCCGACGTGACCGTCACGCCGGACGCCATCTACGTCCAGGACGGCCCGGTCCTGACCTCGGCGGGCGTCACCGCGGGCATCGACGTGTGCCTCGCGCTCGTCGAAGAGGACCACGGCCCCGACGAGGCCCGCCGGGTCGCCCGCGACCTGGTCGTCTTCCTCCAGCGCCCCGGCGGCCAGTCCCAGTTCTCGGCGGCGTCCCGCACCGCGACGACACGCCACCCGGTGCTGCGTCCGCTCCTCGACGCCATCGCCGCCGACCCGGCGGCCGACCACAGCCTGCGTGCGCTGGCCGCGCGGGCCGGTCTCAGCGGCCGGCACGTCTCCCGGCTCTTCGTCCAGCAGGTCGGCAGCACACCCGCCGCCCATGTGGAGCTCCTGCGCGTGGAGGCCGCCCGCATCCTGCTCGAACGCGGTGTCTCCGTCACCGACGCCGCGCACCGCAGCGGTCTGGGCAGCGACGAAACGCTCCGCAGGGCCTTCGCGCGGCACCTGGGGACGACCCCGTCCGCATACGCCGCACGCTTCCGTACGGCTCGTGGCGAACCTGATGTGGCGCGTGGCGTCGGCGCATGACGCGACCGCCGCACCTGACGACCCTGCGCGGGCGTTCAGTCCTCCTCGGAGCGGCGTGCGCGCAGCGTCCGGACCTTGTGGAGGTTGCCGCAGTGCTCCATCGAGCACCAGCGGCGCCGGCCGGGGCGGGAGGTGTCGACGTAGACGAGGTAGCAGTTGTCGGAGGCGCACATCCGGATGCGGTGGGAGAACGGTCCGGTCAGCAGGTCCACGGCGTCGCGCGCGACGGTGGAGAGCAGCTCGGACCCGTCGGCGGTCCCCGTCCAGACCCGCTCCCCGTCCAAAGCGATCGCCGGGGTGAGCGGCGGGCGGGCGGCGGCTTCGTTGACGGCGGCGATGTCGGCCGGGTCCGGCGTCTCGTCGAGGGCGCGGGCGGTCATCGCGCGCCACAGGGCGTCGCGCAGCCGCCGGGCGTCCGCCACCTCCGCCTCGGACACCCGCAGGTCGGGCGTGGGCGTGAGCCGCGACCGCTCGGCCCAGGCGGCGAGATCGCCGGGGGCGTGCAGCACCTCATACCGCCGGAACTCGCCGATGCCGCCGGTCGTCAGCAGTTCGAGGCAGAGCGCGCCCGGGTCGAAGCGGTACCTGGCACCGGTGTGTGAGCGCATCAGGATGCCGGGGGACGCGGATGAGGGCATGTAACCAACGTTAACGGTTACGGACGGTGCCGTGGCCGGGCGGGCGGCCTAGACTCCCGCCATGGACGACGCCCCCGGCACTCCCGACGCTCCCGACAACCGGGACGCACAGCTCACACGGCTCGGCAGCGGAAAGTACCTGCTGGTCAGCAGCTACCGAAAGGACGGCACTCTGGTGCCGAGCCCGGTCTGGGTCGTCCGCGACGGGGACGCGCTCGGAATCTGGACGGTCAGTGACTCCTGGAAGGTGAAGCGCATCCGCAGACGCCCGGACGTCCTGGTCGGACCGTGCGACGTGCGGGGCAACCCCACCGGGGCGCAGGCGCCCGCGACCGCGGAGATATGCCCGCCCGAGGTGACCGCGCGCTACCGCACCCTCATCACCCGCAAGTACAAGGTCATCGGTTTCCTCACGCTGCTCGGGAGCAGGATGCGGCGCGGTCTCGACGGAACGGTCGGCATCCGCATCACCCTCACCCCCTGACGGCCGCCGTCCACCCGGAAGACCGGACGGCGGCCCTGCGGATCGTTGACCACGTGATGTGATCACGACGCACGAGGGGGGCGGGGGCGAACCACTCCCCGCAGGGCCGTCCCGCCGTCCCGGAGATCAGGCAGGGCTGTGCTCCTGCGAGGCGTCGGCGGGACTCTGCTGCGCGGGCACGGTCGGGGTCCGCTCCTCGCCGCCCCGGGCCTCGCTCTCGCTCCAGGCCCGGGGCCGGGCCTGGGTCTGCCCCTGCGTGGTCGCCGACTGGAGGGCGTCGATGCATGCGCCGATCGCCTGGCGCAGGTCCTCCAGGCGCTCGACCATGTCGTCCTCGTAGATGTCGTCGATGTCATCGACGTCGTCGAAGGTCAGCTCCTCGAAGACCTTCGTCGCCTTCTGCAGGCTGCTGTAGAACTTGGCGCGGCGCTCCTGCACCCGCAGCTCCGGGTTGCTCTGCACGGTCTCCGCGATGAGGTCGCGCACCGTGTCGTACGCCTCGCGCGCCCACTCGCCGGAGTCCTCGCCCTCGTCGAGTTCGTCGATGAGGGACAGGTGCCGTTCGGCCTCCTCGCGCAGCTCGGCCGGGGCCTCGATCATCTGGCCCGCAGGCGTCTTGACCTGGCCCTTCTCCACGATCTGGCGGACGTAGTCGACGCGGTCGCCCGCCTTGGACTCGGCGGCGACGGCCTTCTTGAGATCGTCGGTGCGGACGATGTCGCGGACCAGCTCCGTGCGGAGCGCCGGGTCCTCGTCGATGCGGTCCATCAGCGCCTTGCGGGCCGCCTCCGCGGTGCCCGGGTCGGCGAGGATCGCGGCGCGCAGGGCGGTCGGGTTCTCGGCGACCTCCAGGGCCTTGGTGGGGCGGATGCCCTCGGCCTCGGCGGCCTCGGAGATCGCGTTGCCGCGCGGGGTCAGGGCGCTGGAGCGCGCGGCGTAGTACGTCGACCAGACGTCGGCGTCGGGCAGTTCCACCTCCATGCCCGGCGCGAGCGCCTCGAAGTGCGGCACCATGCCGTCGTCGGCGGCCTTGTCCCAGGCCTTGTAGTAGCGCATGACGCGCTCGGCCGAGCATTCCGCGAGCTCCGCGAACTCCTTGGCGGAGATCTTCGGCGTCTCGCCCGCGCCCTGCCCGCCCGGCCGGACGCTGCGGGCGACCTTCAGGGCGAAGGCCCAGCCGCCGGTGCGCGCGTAGGCCCCGAAGGCGCGGGCGTCCTCGGAGATCAGACGCGCGGCGTCGGCGGACTGCCTGTCCTCCCCGGACGAGTCGGACGAGCCGGACGAGCCGGATGACGGGGAAGGCGCCCCCGCTGCCTCGGGAGAGGCCGGCTCCGCTTCATCGGGTTCCTCGGGCGACCAGAATTCGTCGGACGGGGCCATGGCTACGGTCACGGAAGTGCTCCCGGTGAGACAGTGGGGGGACGAGGCTGACGCGATACTTTATCGCTCCGATTGGGGCATTTCGCGGGCGCGTCACTGTCGCGAGCACCGGGCCGCTCCGGCCGCGAGCACCCAGCCACTCCGGCCGCGAGCACCGGGCCGCTCTGCCCGCGAGGGCCAGAGCACCCCGATCGTGAGCCATGCCGCCAGCGGCCGGGCGAACCCCGTGAGGACCTCACGCGGACCTCGTGCGGGGCCCGTGGGAACCCCGCGAGCGGCCATCCGCCGTGTTCTGCCGGGCACAAGCCCTTCGTGCCGGGCTGATCGCTCGCATAGGCTGCCAGGATGAGCATTCTGGATGACGCCCGCCCGGGCATGAACCCCGACATCCGACCGCAGGACGACCTCTTCGGACACGTCAACGGCCGCTGGCTCGACACGGAGAAGATCCCGGAGGACCGCTCCAGCTGGGGCCCCTTCGTGCAGCTCGCCGACACGGCCGAGCAGCAGGTGAAGGAGATCATCCAGGACCTGGCCGACACCCCGGCCGGCGAGGGCGCCTCCGCCGAGGAGGCCCAGAAGATCGCCGCGCTGTACGCCTCCTTCATGGACGAGGAGACCATCGCCGCCCGCGGCCTCGCCCCCGCGCAGCCGCTGCTCGACGAGGTCGCCGGGCTGCGGGACGTCCGCGAGCTCGCGGCGTTCCTCGGCCGCTTCGAGCGCGTCGGCGGCTCAGGTCTCTTCGGTTCGTACATCGACTCCGACGACCGCGACTCCGACCGCTATCTCTTCAACGTCCTCCAGGGCGGCCTCGGCCTGCCCGACGAGTCGTACTACCGCGAGGAGAAGTTCGCCGAGATCCGCGAGAAGTACGTCGCCCACCTCACCGAGCTGCTCACTCTCGGCAAGCACGCCGAGCCGGAGGCCGCCGCGAAGACGGTCCTCGCACTGGAGACCCGGCTCGCCTCCGGACACTGGGAGCGGGCGGCCACGCGTGACGTCCTGAAGACCTACAACCTCACGACGTACGACGAACTGGTCGCCCTCGCGCCCGAGTTCGACTGGCGCGGCTATGTGACCGGCCTGGGCGGCTCGGACGCCACCATCGCCGAGACGTGCGTGCGCCAGCCGTCCTACCTCTCCCACCTCTCCACGGTCCTCACCGAGGTGCCGATCGAGCGGTGGCGGGACTGGGCGACGACACGGGTCCTGCGCGCCTGCGCCCCGTACCTGCCGGACGAGTTCGTGCGCGTCAACTTCGAGTTCTACGGACGCACCCTCAACGGCACGCCCGAGCTGCGCGCCCGCTGGAAGCGCGCCGTCTCCTTCGTCGAGGGCGCCATGGGCGAGGCCGTCGGCAAGGAGTACGTGGCACGGCACTTCCCGCCGTCCTCCAAGGCGATGATGGACGACCTGGTGGCCAACCTCCTGGAGGCCTACCGGCAGTCCATCGCCCGCCTCGACTGGATGACGGACGAGACGAAGGAGCGGGCGTACGAGAAGCTCGCGACCTTCCGGCCGAAGATCGGCTACCCCGACACCTTCCGCGACTACTCCGCGCTCCGGGTCAGCTCCGACGACCTGCTCGGCAACGCGCAGGCGGCGGCCGCCTTCGAGTCGGACCGCGAGCTCGCGAAGATCGGCTCGCCGGTCGACCGCGACGAGTGGTTCATGCTGCCGCAGACGGTGAACGCGTACTACAACCCGGGCACCAACGAGATCTGCTTCCCCGCGGGCATCCTGCAGAAGCCGTTCTTCTCGCCCGACGCCGACCCTGCGGAGAACTACGGCGGCATCGGCTCGGTCATCGGCCACGAGATCGGCCACGGCTTCGACGACCAGGGCGCGCAGTACGACGGCGCGGGCAACCTCAACGACTGGTGGACCGCCGCCGACAAGACCGCGTTCGAGGCGAAGTCGAAGGCGTTGATCGAGCAGTACGACGCCTTCTCGCCCCGCAACCTGCCCGGCGAGCACGTCAACGGCTCACTGACGGTCGGCGAGAACATCGGTGACCTCGGCGGCCTGACCATCGGGCACACGGCGTACCTCATCGCGCTCGACGGAGCGCCGATGCCGCGCGACGAGGACGGCACCACCGGCTCCCAGCGACTCTTCATGAACTGGTCGTACTGCTGGCGCACCAAGCGCCGCAAGGAGCAGGAGCAGCAGTACCTCACGATCGACCCGCACTCCCCGCCGGAGTTCCGCGCCAACATCGTCCGCAACCTCGACGAGTTCCACGAGGCGTTCGGCACGGTGAAGGGCGACGGGCTGTGGCTGGACCCGGAGGATCGGGTCCGGATCTGGTGAGCCGAACCGAACCGATCGGCCGCTTGGCCGGAGGGTCATGTGGTCGGTGGGTCGGCAGGTCAGTAGAGGGGCGGCCGGGCCGGGGAGGGGTGCGGTTGCCCTCCCCGGCCCGGCCGTTCCGTTCGGTCGCCGTCGCCGGCCACGGCCTCGTAGAGCGCGGCATCAGCGAGCCGCCCGGTGGCCGAGCAAGCGGTCCTGCCGGGAGAGAGCCGTTCGCGCGGCACCGCGTCTCGCTCCACTCGATCCCTGCGGCGCCAGCCACCAGCGTGCGAGCCGCCCGTGCGGGCTAGGCGGCGGGATCAGGGCCGCCGCAGGGTGGCGCGGGTGAGGGCGGTGACCCCCGCGCGGATGTGGTCCGGGGAAGTGCCATGCGTGGTGAGGTGTTCGATCAGGTCGCTGCGCACGGCGGCCAGCAGCGCGTGTGCCAGGAAGGCGGCGTCGCGCTCGCCGCGGGCCTCGGTGAGCAGCGCGGTGAGTTCGGCGTGCCACAGCTCGTAGGTGTCGTTGTCGTACGGGCTGCCCCGGCCGGCGCTCTCCAGGGCGAGCATCAGAGGACGCGTGTCGAGCTTCAGGGTGAGCAGGGCGTCCAGGAGGGCGAGGGCGCGTGCGTCGGCGGGCGCGCCGGGGCCCAGCGGCGGAGGACCGGCGACGACGTCGGCCCGAAGCTGTTCGGTGCGCCGCTCCACGAGCGCCTTGACGAGCCCGAGGCGGTCGCCGAACCGGCGGAACAACGTGCCTTTGCCGACCCCGGCGGCCACCGCGATGTCGTCCATGGACACGCGCTCCGGGTCACCGTGCGCGCCGAACAACTCCTCCGCGGCGGCCAGTACGGCCTCGCGGTTGCGCTGGGCGTCGGCCCGCTCCTTGCGAGGGGGTGGGGGCACGGGTTCCTCCGGGGCAGTGGGCAGCGGGGATTGCGAAAGCGGACTAGCGGTCCGTATAGTCGGGCTAGATGCGGACCGCTGGTCCGTATATTAGCCCGCCGCGCGGTGTGGCGCTGGGCCGAGCCCTCGCGGCCCCGCCCGCCACTCCTCACCCCTACGCCGAAAGGCACCGCACTGCCATGACGTACGACAGCAGCAGCACCCGCACGGACGCCCCGCCGGCGTCGACACCGGAGGGCGTCTTCCGCCAGGGCATCGACCTCCTCCTCGCCAAGCGGTTCGACGCGTGGATCGACCTCTGGGCCGAGGGCGGAGTCATGGAGTTCCCCTTCGCCCCGCCGGGCGCCCCGTGCCGCCTGGAAGGCAAGGCCGCCGTCAGCGCGTACATGACCGCGTATCCCGACCACATCGACCTCACCGCCATCCCGTACGTCGAGGTCCACCGGACCGGCGACCCGGACGTGGTGGTCGTCGAGATGCGCTCCGAAGGGCGCGCGGTGGCCACCGGGCACCCTTTCGAGATGTCGTACGTGGCCGTGGTGACCGTCGAGGAGGGACTGATCACCCACTACCGCGACTACTGGAACCCGCTGACCGCCCTGGAGATCGCGGGCGGCGCCGACGCGCCGTTCGTGGGAGCGGCCCGATGAGCACGGCGACGCGCGTTCTGGTGACGGGCGGCACCGGCACGACGGGCCGTCGCGTGACGGCCCGCCTCGTGGCGGCGGGGCACGCGGTCAGAGTGGCGAGCCGCCATCCTGGCCCCGCGGTCGATGACGGCACGGCTGCCGGTCCCGACCCGGCCGCTGCCCACGGGACGACCGCTGGCCTCGCTCCGGCCGCCGGCCTGGAGACGGCCCGCTTCGACTGGAACGACCCGGCGACCCACGCCCCCGCGCTCGACGGAGTGCGCCGCGTCTACCTCGTCGCGCCCGTGGGCGCACCGGACCCGGCCGCGCCCATGCTCCCGTTCCTGGACCGGGCACGCGGCGCGGGCGTCGAGCGGGTGGTGCTGCTCGGGTCATCGGCGATCGCGGAGACGGACGAGGGCCTGGGCGAGGTGTACCGGGGCATCCGTGAGAGGTTCCCGCAGTGGGCGGTGCTCCGACCTTCCTGGTTCATGCAGAACTTCACCGGTGACCATGTGCACGCGCAAAGCATCCGCGAGCGCGGCGAGATCGTGACGGCCACCGGGGACGGCCGCGTCGCGTTCATCGACGCCGACGACATCGCGGAGGTCGCCGCACGGGCCCTCACGGACGAACGGCCGCACAACGCGGCCCCTCTCATCACCGGCCCCGAGGCCCTCAGTTACGCCGACGCCGCCGCCACGCTCACCCGTGTCACGGGCCGTACGGTCCGCCATCGCGCGGTCTCCCGCGAGGCGATGCGGGACCGGCTGACCGCGACGGGCCTGCCGGAACCGTTCGCCGATCTCCTCGCCGGCATGGACGAGGCGATCGCCGGAGGAGCGGAGGACCGTACCAGCGACGTCGTGGAACGCGTCACGGGCCGCGCGCCGCGCACCTTTGCCGCTCACGTGGCGGCGCACCTGGCTCGCGCAGGGCACGCAGCTCACCCGACGCAGGCGGCAGACCCCACGTATACGGCGCACCCGACACATGCGGCGCCCACGACGCCCGAGCGGCTGTGACCGCCGGGGAGGCACTCGCCGTACGCCGACTCGTGGCGCACGCCGCGTCATGGGGCCGTCGTCCGCCACGCCAGGGACGGCCGGGCGGCGGGAGTCGACGCCCGGCGCACCGGCTGTGACCGCTCACCGCCCCTGGGCGCCCCGCACCGGATGCTTGCTCAGGATGGAGACGCGGTTGAACGCGTTGATCGTGATCGCCACCCAGATCACCGCCGATATCTCGGCGTCGGAGAACAGCTCACGCGCGGCGGCGTACGCCGCCTCCTGTGCGGCGGCGTCCGCCGGGTGCGTGGTGGCCTCCGCCAGGGCCAGCGCCGCCCGCTCCCGGGGCGTGAACAGTTCGGTGTCCCGCCAGGCGGCCAGCACGCCGAGGCGTCGGGTCGTCTCGCCCTCGCGCAGGGCGGTACGGGTGTGCACGTCGAGGCAGTACGCGCAGCCGTTGAGCTGGGAGACGCGGAGGTTGACCAGCTCCACGAGGATGCGGTCGAGCCCGGCGTCGGCCGCCGTGGCCCTGACGGCGGCCGACGCCTCGACCATCGCGTGATAGGCCTTGGGGCTCTGCTTGTCGACGTAGACGCGCTGCACGGTCGGGTGGGCGTGCTGCTCCGGCTGGTGGGCGCGCTGCTCCGGGTGGTCGTGCCGCTCCATGTGGGCTCCCTCTGGGACTCGTGAAGGTTTATGATCGAAGACAGTGGTTGAAAGCCAAAGTATCTTGATGGGGGAAGGCAGCGATGAGCAATGCCGAGCGTGATCCCGCCGCCCTGCGCTGCGGAGCCGAGGGCAGTGGCACCGCGCGTCGGGCCGAGGTCCTCTCCGCGCGCGAGGTGCCGCTGGGCGGCCCGCGGGCCATGGCGGTGCGGCGCACCCTTCCCCAGCGCGCCCGTACGCTGATCGGAGCCTGGTGTTTCGTCGACCACTACGGACCCGACGACGTGTCCGCATCCGGCGGCATGGACGTCGCACCGCACCCGCACATCGGCCTGCAGACCGTGAGTTGGCTGTTCAGCGGGGAGATCGAGCACAGGGACAGCCTCGGCAGCCACGCCTTCGTCCGGCCCGGGGAGCTGAACCTGATGACGGGCGGCCACGGCATCGCCCACTCGGAGGTCTCCACGCCCGCCACCACCGTGCTCCACGGCGTCCAGCTCTGGGTGGCGCTGCCCGACGGGCATCGGAACGCCGACCGGGACTTCCAGCACTACGTCCCCACTCCGGTACGGGTGGACGGAGCCGAGGCCAGGGTCTTCCTGGGCACGCTGGCGGGCTCGACATCGCCGGTGCGGACGTTCTCGCCGCTGCTCGGCGCCGAACTGCTCATCGAGCCGCGCGCGACGACCACGCTCGCCGTGGACGCGTCCTTCGAACACGGCCTCCTCGTCGACCAGGGCCAGATCGTCATGGCCGGCGCCACCCTGCGCCCGGCGGAGCTCGGCTACCTCGGCACGGGCCACACCACCCTGACACTCACCAACGAGTCGGACACGCCCGCGCGCGTGCTCCTGATCGGCGGGACGCCGTTCGGCGAGGAGATCATCATGTGGTGGAACTTCATCGGACGGTCGAACGAGGACATCGTGCAGGCGCGTGCGGACTGGACGGCCGGCGCCCGCTTCGGCGAGGTCCACGGCTACGACGGGGACCCGCTGCCCGCTCCGGAACTGCCGTCTGTGCCCCTGAAGCCCCGGGGACGGGTGCGCTGATCTGCGCGGATGCGGGTTGCCGGCAGTGCGTGGGCGGCGGCTGCGGGGGTCAGGAGCCCAGGGTGTGCTCTGGCGGACGCGCCCGAGAACGACGGGTCGTCATCAGCGCCTTCATCAACTACCGGGAGCCGGTCCGTGCTGAGACCTGTCGCGAAGCCGTCGACCTGGCAGAGACGCCACTGCCCGCCACTCCGGGGGTCACCCGCGGGGTCGTCCTCGTCGCCGACCCCGCTCAGCTCGCCCTATGGCGCTCCCTGCTGACGGAAACCGAGCCCACCTCGGCCGCCCCGGTAGTGCTGCGTAGGCGTGACCACCGCAGCCTGCGCTGCTGGGCCCAGCGCGTCAACGTGTCCCCTGCGGAGGGCCGCCTGGACCGTCTCCACGAACTGACCGGCGGCTGGCCGCTCCTGGTGGACCGAGCCCACCGCCTGCGCGAGGAATGGAGTGACCCCGACGAGGTGCTGCGTCGTCTGGCCGACCTCCGCGCGGACCGGGTCGAGGCCCGCGCATCCGCCGAGGCCACCGGCGTGTGCGAGGATCCCCTGCCGGCCGCCGGATACCGGGCCCTCCCCGACGAGTTCAAGGACGGCCTCTTCGACCTGGAAGGCGCGGCGACCGCCGTCGCGCTCAAGATCGATGACGAGGACGAGGCACGGCTGATCGTCGACTTTCTCGGCACCCTCCAAGTCTTCGACCGCGAGGACACCCAGCTGCGCCTGGAACCGGTGCTCCGGGAGTGCGTGGCGTCAACGGGTGACAGAGCCGCCCGTGAATCGTGACCGGACATGGCCGTGGCGGTCTCGGGCGTGCCGGTCGGTCCGTCGCCCGTCGTCGGCCCGTTCGTCGAGGATGTCGCGCAGGACAACATCGCATCCTGATATTCGTGGTGCTATTCCCGGATCAGTACGAAGGGCAGCCGCTGACGGCCTCGGTGGTGCGAGGGCCGGCGTAGGGCGGTGGCCGGGCCGCGACCTGGGCGGCCGGGTGAGGGGTCAGCAGTTCGAAGGCTGTCTGACCTGCAGACAGGCCGATGTCTGGTGGGGAGGGCGGCCGGCGGCGTACGCAAACGCGTCGAGGCGGGCTGAAGGGGTGCTGCTCGGCACTCGCATTCCCATGTATGACCAACTAGCACAGGTAATCGGCCATTTGGCAGATTTTGCATTGGTGAGCGGGCGCCGTTCGGTGTCTGTCGCCGGTGCCGCACTGCCGGGTCGCCCATCCCGCAGCTCAGACAGGGTGCGACGGCCTGGGCCCGGTCGGGCGCGTGGTGCGGGCGGGCCGTTCGGGCGCCTCTTGCCCGTTCGGTCAGCCGAATGGATCCGTGGCTGGGGAGCGGCGTCCCACCTGTGCATACGGGGAGGGGACGTCGGCCGCTGGAAGGTTGTCGCGAAGCGTAGGCGTGTGACGGTCGTGACGTGGAGGCCCGGCAGCGCGCTTCCTATGGTGGGAAGCGGCGCCGCCGGATGCGCCGAGCGCGGCGACGCCGGAGGCCGCGTACCGGATCCGGGGAAGTATGGTCCACGAGATGTCGGAGTGACCTCATGGAAAACCTTCAGTTCGCCGAAATGCTGATGCGCACCAGACTGCGTTCAGGCATCACCCAGCAGCAGTTGGCCGACCTCTCCACCATCAGTTCCCGCGCGATAAGAAACCTGGAGAAAGGTCATGTGCGCCATCCGCGCAAAGAGACCGTCCAGCTGCTGGCCGACGCTCTGCGTATCGACGGGTCCACTCGGTACCGGTTGCTGAAACTCGCCGTGGAAGGGGAACGTGAAGGCCCGCACGGAAGTCCGGGCGGCGTCGGTCCGCCGGACTTCGGACGGCCCACCGCCCCGGGGGAGCCCTTTCACGACGCTCATGGACTCCCCGAACAGGGACCACGGTTGTCCGGTTCCTCGCTCGGTCAGGGATCGATCCCGCTCACCTCTCCCGCCTCCACCAAGGGAACGCGCCCCGATACCGACCCGGGAGCCCTCGCTGGGACGGCCCGGCCGGCCGCTGCCGGAACCGGCGCGGACGGGGACGACAGGGACGCGGAACCAGCCGGTGCACCGGATGTGCGGCGCCCCGCGCTCACCTGCGCCTACGAGTACAGGGCCGTGCCGCTCCCCGAGGGGTCCGGCCCCGGTGCCACCGGTGTTCTCACGGAGGTGGCCCGCGACGGCTGGCGGTTGGCCGCCGTCGACGGCGGCACCGCATACATGGAACGTCGCACCCGCTGAGTGCACGGACGCGCCCCGGCGATACACCGGCGCCCGGCCGTGACGCTCCCGCGCGCCCTGCGCAGACCCCACTCCCGAGTGGTACGTCCGCAGGGCGCGCCCACCTGCCCGCGAGCCGGTCGTCCTGTCGGCAGAGTTCCGGTTATATTCCGCCGGAAAATTCCGGACCGGTCACTTCCCTCCCCTAGCGTGGATCAGGCGAAGTTCTTCCCTGACCCTTTAGCGAAAGAGGGAGCACGAAGAATGTCAGCACCCGCAGTCTTGGTTGGCGCGCACCTCCCGCCCGGGCCACGAGCACACCTCAGCTCCGACAGCACCCGCCGGATTCTCCGCCTGCAGAACTTATTTCTGCGGCATGCCCGGGAATTCCTGTACGAAGCCGGATTCGTGGAACTCCTCCCTCCCGTCATCGGCCCGGTCACCGACCCCGGAATTCGCGGCGCCAAACAGGTCGACGTCGACTTCTACGGCCACCGCTACAAACTCATGACGAGCGCCTTCGTCTACAAGCAGGCGGCCTTGCTCGCCTACGACAAGATCTTCTACGTCGCTCCGAACGTACGGATGGAGCCACTGGAGACCTGCTCCACCCAGCGCCATCTCGCGGAGTTCCATCAGCTGGACATCGAGATGGCGCACACCAGCCGCGAACAAGTGATGGACCTGGCCGAGGAGCTGATCGCCACCGCTACCCGAGCGGTCGTCGCCGAGTGCGAACCGGCGCTGCGCGACCTGGGGCGCGACGTGGACGCGCTGCGGGCGATGCTCGCGGCCCCGTTCGAACGGCTCGCTCACACGGACGCCGTCACCCGTCTCGTCGACGGCGGCCATGCCCAGAGCGCGGCGGCCGAGATCGACTGGGAAGGCGAGCGCCTCCTCTCCGAGGGCAGCGGCCGCCCCGTGTTCCTGACCGACTACCCCAAGGGCTCACGCGTCTTCCTGGAGCGAGAGGACAGTCAACGGCCGGGCGTGCTGCGGACGTTCGACCTCCTGATGCCGGAGGGCTACGGCGAGGTCATCAGCGGCGGCGAACGCGAGTCGGACTACCGGCGTCTGATCACCCGGATGCGCGAGACGGGGGAGAACCCCGCCAAGTACGGCTGGTACCTGGACGAGGTGAAGAAGGGCATACCGCCGAGCGCGGGCTTCGGGCTCGGTGTCCAGCGCTTCACCCGCTACCTGGTGGGCGCCGACTACGTGTGGCAGACCACCGCCTTCCCGAAGCTTCCCGGTGTCGTCTCGCCCTGACCGCGGAGGTGCCGCGATGACCCGTATCACGAGCCACCCCCCGCGCGAGACCGGCGCGAGCGCGTGGGGCGGAATGCTCCCCGCCGCCGCGCTCCTCGACAACCTTCCCCGCCTCCCCTCGCGCCCGGCCGGACCCGTCGTAAAAGGGGCCGGCCCCGTGGGGCCGGCCGAAGCGGCCACCACGGGAGGACCCGCCACCGCCGAGCTCGCCACGGCGCCCGCACCTGCGCAGGTGTTCGCGCCGGCCGCCCCGCCCTCCGCCGAACCACCCCGTGTCCTCCTGGTCGACGGGGACCCGGTCTCCCGCCAGGTCTTCGGCGGCACCCTGCACGCGGACGACCAGGTCAGCCTGGTCGCCACCGGCGACAGCCGCCGCCCGGCCGCGGAGTGGCCGCTGCACCGGGCGGACCTGACGATCCTGGTCTCCGGACCGTTGGAGAACCACGTCCTCAAGGCCCAGGACGTCAACCGCCGCGGCGGCAGGACCCTCCTGGTGGGCGTCGACTGGTCCAAGCACCGGCTGGACGCCGCCCTGGCCTCGGGCACCTCGGGCTGCCTGAGCAAGGACTGGGCGCTGTCCCACCTGCCGCAAGCCGCTGCCGCCGCCGCGACCGGGCACATCGTGCTCTCGCCTGATCTCGTCGGACTCTGCGTGGCCATGCAGCCCGCGGACGCCGGCCGTGATCTCGCGGTCCGGCTGCGCTGCCTGACCCGACGGGAACGGGAGGTGCTGACCCTGCTCGCGGAGGGGATGTCGACCGGCGAGGTGTCCGACTGCCTCGTCGTCTCCCCGGCCACCATCAAGAGCCACGTCTCCCACGCCCTGACCAAGCTGTGCGTGCGCAACCGACTCGAAGCGGTCCTGCTCATGCAGGCGGCTCTGGGCTGCGGCGTCCAGCACGGCGAACTGTGCCCCGGAGAGATCTGAAAGGGACCGATCATGCCCGCATACCTCCTGGTGGGATACAGCGCGGACCTGCTGCGCGTCCTCGACGGCTTCCTGGCGCCGGACAGCGTCCTCGTCATGGACGAACCGGAAGTCCTCGCCGTGCGAGGCGCCCGTGACCGCACCGGCGAGATCGCCTGCTTCGCCGACGTCCTGCCCGCCCCGGTGCAGACCGACGCGGACCGGCTGCCCGCCCTCGTCGCCCCGCCGCCCGGTGTCAGTGCCGTGCTGCCGGGAAACGACTACGGCGTCGTGGCCGCAGCGGTGCTCGCCGACGCCTGGGGTCTGCCCGGCCCCGGCGCCGAGGCCGCCCGGACCTTTCGCGACAAGCGCCGTCAGCGACGGCTCGCCGACGAGGCGGGCATCCCCCAGCCCACCTGGAGAGAGGTGTCCGACGCGGCCGAAGCGGCGGAATTCGCCGCCGGGTGCCCCGACGGGTTCGTCCTCAAGCCTGCCACCCTCCAGTCCAGCGAAGGCGTCCTTGTCCTCGAACCCGGCGCGGACGTGGCGGCGGCCTGGCGGCACACCACCGCGCGCAACGTCATCGGGGGGACCATGCGCCTGGACGGGGCGCCCTCCCCGTGCCTGGCCGAACGACGGCTCCTGGGCGAGGAGTTCAGCGTCGAGCTGCTGCTGCGCGACGGCGCCGCGCTGTTCTGTAACGTGACCGCCAAGCGTCTGCTCGGTGGCGTCCACCCGGTGGAGATGGGACACGTCGTCCCGGCTCCGCCCGAGGGCGGCGTACGCGAATCGCTGAGCGCCAGCATGCTGGCCCTGGCCCGCGCGTCCGGATTCCGTACCGGCGTCATGCACGGCGAGTGGATCATCGAGGACGGGATGCCGCACCTGGTGGAGTGCGCCGCGAGGCTGCCCGGCGACCAGATCCACAGGCTCATCGAACTCGCCTACGACTGGGACCTGTTGCGCAACTGGTTCCGCATCGCGGCCGGGCAGGAGCCCGCTGCGGCACCACGGCGGCCACAAGGCGCAGCCATCCGCTTCTTGGGTGTCCGGCCCGGCCGCGTCACGTCCGTCAGCGGGATCGACGAGGCCCGGTCCACGGCGGGCGTGCGCGACGTCGCCGTCTCCGTCGCCGTGGGCTCGCACGTCGAACCGATCCGCAGTTCCTGGGAGCGCTCCGGCTTCGTGATCGCCACCGGGCCGGACGGCCGGGGCGCCGAACGCACGGCCCGTACGGCGTCCGAGCGCATCGTCATCGCGACCGAGCAGGACGCGCTGGCCGGCGCCTGACCCGGACCACCCACCCCGGACCCACCCCCACGCGCGCCCCGCCGGGACCCATCCGGCGGGGCGCGCGTGGGGGTGGGGGCGGGACGCACGGCGGGACCGCCGCGCGCCGACGCGCGGCGGTCCCGCAGTCCGCTCCAGGCCCGGGCGGCACCGTGCCCGTGTCAGCCCGGCGCCGCCGCCAGTTCGCCGGCCACGCCGGCCACGGACGGATGGCGCAGCAGCGTGCGCAGCCGCACCTCGTGGCCGAACTCCGCCTTGATCCGGCCCAGCAGGCGCAGGGCCAGGATCGAGTGACCGCCCAGACGGAAGAAGTCGTCGTCCGCACCGACCCGTTCGACGCCCAGCACCTCGGCGAACAGCACGCACAGCCGCGCCCGCACGGGATCGTCCGGAGCCGGCGAGGACGCGGCCGCCGAGCCGTACTCCGGAGGGGGCAGGGCCCGGCGGTCCAGCTTCCCGTTGGGCGTTGTGGGGAACCGCTCCAGCGTCACGTACGCCACCGGCCGCAGGTGCTCGGGCAGCGCGGCGGCCGCGTGCGCGCGCAGCTCCTCCGGCTCCGCAGGCGTACCGCCATGCGGCACCACGTAGGCGACGAGCCGCTGGTCACCCGGCCCCTCGGTGCGCACCAGCACCCGGGCGCCGGAGATCCCCGGGTGCCGGGCCAGCGCCGTCTCCACCTCCGAGGGCTCGATCCGGAAGCCGCGCAGCTTCACCTGGTCGTCGCGCCTGCCCAGGTACTCCACGGCCCCGTCGGCGCGCCACCGGGCCAGGTCCCCGGAGCGGTACATGCGCGAGCCGGGCGGCCCGTAGGGGTCGGCCACGAAGCGTTCGGCCGTCAGCCGGGCCTCGCCCAGGTAGCCGTGCGCCTCGCCCACGCCCCCGAGGTACACCTCGCCCACCATGCCGGGCGGCAGCACCCGCAGGTGGTCGTCGAGGACGTAGAAGTGCTTGTTGGCGACCGGTCCGCCGAGGGGGACCGAGCCGTCGAGGCAGTCCTCCAGGGTCACCCGCCGGTAGACGGTGACCATCATGCACTCCAGTGGCGAGTAGGCGTTGACCAGGGTCAGCCCGGGGCGGCGGCGCAGCAGGCGCTCCAGGTGCCCAGGGGAGGCGGCCTCGCCGCCGGTCAGGACGAGCCGGACCGTGTCGAACGCCGAAGGGTGGGCCTCCACCAGGTAGTTCAGGAGGCTGGAGGAGAAATGGGCCACGGTGACGCGGTGTTCGCCCATGAGCCGCACGGCCACTTCCGGCTCGGGCGCCCCGCCCGGCTGCAGGACACACGTGGCGCCCGCGAACAGCGCGGACAGCAACTCGAAGGCGAAGGCGTCCCAGGACATCGGCGAGCACTGGAGCACGACGTCCGACGGTGTCACCCGCGCGAACGCCTGCCCCAGGAGGCTGCCGACGAGCGCCCGATGCGGCGCCACCACGCCCTTGGGCCGCCCCTGCGACCCCGAGGTGAACAGCACGCAGGCGGGATCCTCGCCGTCGACCGGTGTCCCCGGATCGGTCCGGGGCGCCTCGTCGAGACGCGGATCGTCGATCCGTACGAGACGCGGGCCGTCCCGCTCCGCCACCTCGTCCGGCAGCGGGCGGTCGCTCACCACGGTCCGGCAGCCGGTCGCCCGTACGCACTCGGCGGCCCGCGCACCGGGGAAGTCCGGGTCCAGCAGCACATAGGCGGCACCCGACTTGAGGGCCGCGAGAAGGGCCGTCACCAGGTGTGGGCCGCGCTCCAGGCGCACCCCCACCCAGTCGCCGCGGCCGATCCCGAGGCCGATCAGGTGGTGGGCCAACCGGTTCGCGTGCTGGTCCAGTTCACCGTAGGAGACGCGCTCGCCCTCGAAGACAAGGGCGGTCGCGTCCGGTTCGCGGGCGGCCTGTTCGGCGAACACCGTGTGCACGCACGGATGCTGGGGGAGCGGGAGGCGTTCGCCCCTGCCCGCGTCCAGCATCCGCCCTGCCTCCCGCGCGTCACACGGCTCGATGTCACCGGGGTGCGCGCGGGGATCGTCCGCGATCACGCCGAGCACCTGTGTCAGCTGAGTGGCCAGGACGCGCGCGACAGCCGCGGGCACGCGGCTCGTGTCGTGGTGCACCCGCACCGAGAGGCGCTCCCCGGGCGTCACCACAACCGTCACCGGGTAGTGCGCCGTCTCCTCGCAGCCGATCTCGCCGACCCGCAGTCCGCCCAGGTCACGGCTCCACGGCGGTACGTCGGGCACCGCCTCCACGGTCACCGTCGTGTCGAGCAGCGGCCCGTCCACGCCTGCGGCCCTGGCCGCCTCGCCCAGGCCCACGTGGTCGTGCGCGGCCAGCGCCAGCCGTCGCGCCCGTACGTCGGCGAGCAGGTCGGCCAGGGTCGCCGAGGCGCCCGTCCGGACCCGCACGGGCACCGTGTTGACGAGCATGCCCACCATGTCCTCGACGCCGTTCAGTTCGGCCGGGCGGCCGCTGAGGACGGAGCCGAACGTGACGTCGTCCCGGTCGGTGTGGCGCGCCAGCACCAGCGCCCACGCGGCTTGGACGGCCGTCGTGAGGGTGGTGTTCAAGCTCCGCATCCTCCCGCCGAGCTCGGCGGTTCGCGCGGGTGAGAGCTCCCGCACGACCGTCGCCCGGCGCGCGGCCGCCGCACCTGACTCCGGCGCGAGCAGCGTCGGCGGCGCGTCCGCCAGTTCCTCCCGCCAGGCCCGCTCGGCGGCCGCCCGATCGCGCCCCGCGAGCCAGCCGAGGAAACCGCGGTACGGCGCCGGTGGCGCCAGGTCCTCGCCGGCGTACCCGGCGAGGACCTCGCGCAGCAGCACGGAGGCGCTCCACCCGTCCAGCACGCAGTGGTGCGCGGTGACCGCCAGGCGGTACCGGTCGACGCCGTCGCGCACCAGGTCGAAACGGATCAACGGGCCGCCCTCGACGCCGACGCCGCCGGTGCGCGCGGCGCGCAGCACGGCGTCACCGTCGTCCGGGCCGGCCACCGACCAGTGCGGCTCCACGTCACGGGGGACGACCTGTACGGGCTGTCCGTTGGCCCGGTGGTGGATGCGGGCCCGCAGATTGGGGTGGCGCACCAGCGTCCGCCGTACCGCGTCGCGCAGCCGTGCCTCGTCCAGTGGGCCCTCCAGCGGGACGGTGTACTGCGCGACGTAGAGCCCGCGCGCCCCGTCCTCCGCCAGGGAGTGGAACAGGATGCCCTCCTGAAGAGGGGTGAGGGGGAGTATTTCGTCGATGGCCGGTGCTGACATCTGTCCTCCGCTCAGGGACGGATAGAGGGCCCGGCCCGGGGCCGCCCGCGCGGGGGACCCCGGGCCGAGCGGTGGTCAGCCGCGCGAGAGCTGCGCGGCCAGGGAGGCGTACTCGCCGGGATCCAGGTCGGGCAGCAGCTCCGGCTCCGCGGCGGTGCCGCCCGCCGGTGCCGGGGTGCCCACCGAGGCGGCGACTTCGGCCAGCGTGGCCGATCCGACGACATCGGCCACGGTGAGCGCGAGGCCCCGCGCGCGGGCCCGGTTCACCAGCCGCATCGCCGCCATGCTGTCGCCGCCCAGGCCGATGAAGGAGTGCCCCGGCGTCGCGTCGCCCGCCGGGCGCCGCAGCACCTCGTCGGCCGCGCCGCACAGCCAGGCCGTCACCTCGTCGGCGGCTTCCGCGGTGGCGGTGGCCGGCGTGGCGGGCGCCGTGCCGGGGCGCGGCGGCTCCGGCAGCGCCGCCCGGTCGAGCTTGCCGTTGCCGGTCAGGGGGACCCGCGCCAGGACCGCCCAAGCCGTGGGCACCAGCGCGTCCGGGAGCGAGTCCCGCAGGTGCGTGCCCAGGGCACGCGGCTCGGGTACGGGCACGCCCGGCGCGGGTACGACGAAGCAGGCCAGCCACCGGTCGCCGTCCTGCGGCCCGGCGAGGACGACCGCCGCCTGGGTCACGGCCGGGTGGGTGCACAGCACCGCCTCGATCTCGCCGAGCTCGACGCGTCGGCCCCGGAACTTCACCTGCCCGTCCGTCCGGCCGATGAACTCCAGTGCTCCGTCGGCCCGCCGGCGCGCGAGATCGCCGGTGCGGTAGAGGCGTGAGCCGGGCGGACCCAGCGGATTGGCCACGAAGCGCTCCGCCGTCTGACCCGGACGCGCCAGATACCCCTCGGCGAGTTGCGCGCCCGAGAGGTACAGCTCGCCCGTCACTCCGACGGGCACCGGGTCGAGCCGCTCGTCGAGCACGTGCGCACCGGTGTCCGCGACCGGGAGACCGATCGGCACGCTGTCCGGGTCCGCCCCGGGGCGGCAGGGCCACGCCGTGGCCGCCACCGTCACCTCGGTCGGCCCGTACAGGTTGTGCAACTCGGCGCCGAGCAGGGCCAGGCAGCGGTCGCGCAGCGACACGGGCAGCGCCTCGCCGATGCAGATGATCCGCCGCAGCCCCCGGCAGTGGACCGCGACGTCCGCGTCCAGGAACAGGCGCAGCATCGAGGGGACGAACTGGGTCGTCGTCACGCCCCGGTGCGCGATGAGCGCGGCGAGGCCGTGCGGCTCGCGCTCCAGGCCCGGTGGCGCGACGACCAGGGCGGCGCCGCAGATCAGCGGCCAGAAGTACTCGTACGTGGACACGTCGAAGCCCACCGGTGTCTTCACCAGCACCCGGTCGTCGGCCGTCAGCGGAACGGCCGCCCGCATCCACCGCAGATGCCGGGCGATGGCCTCCTGGCGCACCACGACGCCCTTGGGGCGGCCGGTGGAACCGGAGGTGTAGATGAGGTAGGCGGGGTCATCGGGGTGCGCGCGCACCACCTCGGCCCCCGGGGCCGCCCCCGCGGGGAGGGCGGTCAGGACCCGGTCCGGCGCCGCCTCCTCCAGGATCAGCGCCGCACGCTGCGCGGGGGTGTCCTTCTCCAGCGGCAGATACGCCGCGCCGGCGGTCAGCACGCCGAGCAGGGCGACCACCAGGTCGGGGGAGCGGTCCAGGCGGACCGCCACCACACTGCCCGGGCCGATGCCGTCCTGGCGCAGGATCCCGGCCAGTTGACGGACCCGGCGCCACAGCTCCGCGTAGTCCAGGGTGACCTGGTCGGAGACGACGGCGATGGCGTGCGGGGTGCGCTCCGCCTGAGCGGCGACGAGCGCGGGGAGCGTGAGGGCGGTCACCGTCCCGGCCCCGATCCGGTGGGGGCCGGCTCGCCCGGCCGGGGCGCCACCACGGTGAAGTGGCGGTCCACGTACTCCAGGCAGGCAGCCCGGTCCCGGCGTGTGCACACCACCCGCCAGCCGTCCGGCACCCGGATGCCGTCGGGCCACAGCGAGTGCCGCCCCTGGTCGTTGACGAGCACCAGATAGGGGGCCGAGTCATCCTCGAACGGATTCGCCATGGGGCACCTCTTCCTTCCGCACGGTCGGCAGCGGGCCGACGTCGTCCCTGTTCACCGCGGTCGTGTCGTACTTGCCGAGGGCGCTGATCAGCATGCGCACCTCCAGGTCCAGGCAGGCCGCCAGCCTCAGCAGCCCCTCCTCGGGGTCCTCGTCGACGGCGACCAGCGCCGCCCGCCCCAGGCCCACCCCCCGCGCCCCGAGCGCCAGGCACTTCACCGCCCGGGTCCCTTCCCAGATCCGGCCCCCCGCGAGCAGGCACCCCGGGCCGGCGCCGGCGGCCAGCAGGCAGTCGAAGAGCGGCAGTCCCACGTGGTCGAGGAAACCGCCCGGCGCCCACCCCGTGCCCCCCTCGGCGCCGTCCACCGTGACGCTGTCCGCGCCGGCCGCCCAGGCCACCCGGGCGGCCGCGCCGACGTCCCGGCCCGGGTGGAGCTTCACCCATACCCGGGCCCGCGGGTAGTTGTTGCGCATGAGGTTGATCTGCTGGCGCAGGATCTCCTCCGTGTACGTACCGGGGCTGGAGGCCCGCAGCGTCCGGCCGTCGCCGGGGATCGGCAGCAGCGCGTACTGCTCAGCCACCGCCGCCGCGGCCTCGCCGTCCATCAGCGTCATCCCGCCCAGGCCCGGCTTCGCGCCCTGACCGGTCTTCAACTCGAAGGCCAGCCGGCCCGCTTCGAGGAACGGCTGGGCCGCCGGGTCGCTGTAGACCAGGTTCCACACCTCCGCGTCGGCGTCCTCAGTGCTCTGCTGCACCACGATCCCGCCGTGGCGGCCGTCGCCCTCCTGTCCGTACGCCTCGATCCGGGCCAGCAGCGCCCTGGCGGGCTGTGCCCCGAGGCGGCCGTAGCCGATGACCGGCACCACGTTCTCGCCGACGACCAGCGGGATGCCCAGCCGGGCCGCCTGCCGCCCGAGCGAGGTGCCCAGGTCGCCGCGGGCCGCGGCGGTCGACCCGAACGCCGAGACGTAGAAGGGGAGCCGGGACGGAAATCCGCCGATCACGGTCTCCAGGGACACGTCCGACGGCATCGGCTCGCGCCCGAGGTCGATCAGTTTCTCCAGACGCTGCTCCATGAACACCGGGGGGAGCAGCCGCAGCCGCTCCAGCGGATCGTCGTGCCCTGGCCCGGACCAGCCGCTGCCGTAGAGCGTCGCGCCATAGCCGTCAAGCGGCGGAAAAGCCGCCTCGACACCCGTGCGCGCGCGATGGCGCACGGCGGCCTCCGGAAATCCTGGCGCGCGCAGCATGCCGCTCATGCGGGCCTCCCGTAATGGAATGTGAGATCCCGTGGTAAAGGGTGGACACCAACGTAGCCCGCGGCGCGGACCCGCCCGGAACTTCCGGTCGGAAGTTTCCCCGAAACCGATTGGAACGGGACTCGGAGAGGAGGTCATCTCCGCCCACGGTGGAGAGAGTTGGGCCTGACAATGATTGACCGTCTCTCGATGCACGTGGCTCGATAAGGGTATCTGGAAGGCCGCGAAAGGGGCTACCGATGGAAAAACGTCGAGTTTCTATTTTCGACACCACTCTGCGGGACGGCGAACAGGCGCCGCGCAATTCCATGAAACCGCAGGAAAAACTGGAGCTCGCGCTGCGGATCGAGGCACTCGGGGTCGATGTCGTCGAGACCGGCTTCCCCGCCTCCTCACCCGCGGAGATGGAGGCCACCCGGCTGATCTCCCGCCACCTCACCCGCGCCCGGTTCACCACGTTCTGCCGTGCCGTGCGCTCCGACATCGACTGCGCGGTGGCCGCCGGCGGCACCCGCAACCACGAGGTGCAGATCCTCGCCACCTCCAGCGAGCTGCACCTCGACCGCAAGCGCCGCATCTCCCGCAAGGAGTCCATCGACGAGATCGTCGAGTGCGTCACCCACGCCCGCCGGATGGGCGTGCCCTACATCTCGCTCGCGCTGGAGGACGCCTCGCGCGGCTCGGACGAACTGCTGCGCGCCCAGACCGAGGCGGGCGTGGAGGCCGGGGTCACCTGCGTCGTGGCGGCCGACACGTCCGGCTGCATGACACCGGCCGAGTACGGCGAGCTCGTGGGCAAGATCCGCTCCTGGGCCCCGCCGTCCATCAGCGTGTTCACTCACTGCCACGAGGACTTCGGGCTCTCCACGGCCAACACCCTCGCGGGCCTCCAGGCCGGGGCCGACGGCGTGCAGACCACGGTCGGCGGCATCGGGGAGCGCGCGGGCAACGCCGCGCTGGAGGAACTCGTCGCGCTCCTGTCGTACAAGAGCGACTCGCTGGGCCTGTACACCGACATCGACACCGTGGCCATGTACGGCGTGTACGAGGCGCTGCGCGACATCATCGGGCTGGACCAGCCGCGCAACAAGGCGATCTTCGGGACGTACGCCTTCGGCAGTGCCGCCGGCATCCACCAGGCGGGGATACTGCGGGACCCCGCCACGTACGAGTTCGTGGAACCCGACCGCTTCGGCCGGGAGCGCTCCCTGCTCATCGCCCGCCACTCCGGCCGCTCGGTGCTGCGCCACCTGCTGGAGAACATGCGCGTGGACGTCGACGACGACCGGATGGAGGCGCTCTACCGCCGGCACATCACCGAACGCGTCGGCGGCGACTGCGAGGACATCTCGGTTCTGCGGCGCAGGCTCGCCGACGAACTGCTCACCGTCGGGGCGGCGCACTGAGACGCGACGCCGCGCACGAGGGCGGTGGGAGACGGACTGCACGGTCCGGCTCTCACCGCCCTCGTCGTGCTCGGAGCGTCCTTCGCGCGTCTCCGTGAGCTTGCGTTCGACCTGGTGTGTCCTCGTACGGGGGCTGGGTCTGGCTGCCGGGTTCGGTGCGGGCACGTGCGTGGGCGGCCCGTCGTCGGCGACGAGCCGCCCGGGTTCCGCGGCGGGGCGGGCCGGCGTGTCAGTCGTCTATGAGCCCCGGCACCCCGTCCTTCCAACGGCCGGTGAACGAGTCGGCCCTCGCCTGGTCGCGGAACGCGTACGTCTTCAGCAGCCAGCGTGTGGCGGCCCGGTCCGCGTTCAGGATCTCGATGCGGTCCCGGCTGTGCAGTCCGTCCTGGTTGGCGAAGAGCAACAGGTCCCCGTCGCGCAGGCGATGACGCTGCTTCTCGGCGACGACCAGGGCGTTCTTCAAGGCCAGCAGCGCGTCCTTGGCCTCGCCGGGGGCATCGGGCAGCACGGTCGTCGTCGTCTCCAGGTAGCGGATCGAGTGGTCGCCCTCCAGGATCGGGTGCGCGCCCGAAGACCGCTGAGTGCTGTTGGTGGCCCGGGAGAAGACGTCGAACGAGGTCGTGAAGTACGGCTGCCGCAGGATCTCCTGATCCTCGTCCGACAGACACCGCAGCAGGGCACGCCCGCTGACGAACGTCGTGTAGATGACCTCGTCCTGCGGGCAGCGCATGCCCAGCAGAGCGATGTGGTCGGCCCGCGCCCAGTGCGCGGTGCGGTCGTTGTGGAACGGCAGCTCGCTGTCGCTGAACCCGGTCTGCATGCCGCTGTACTTGTTGATCGCGATGACGTCGGTGAAGAAGTCCCCGTTGTTCCTGCTGCCGTACGCCATGAGCGGCGTCCGGGTGAGCCGGGCGATCAGGGCGAGGAACGCCTCGCCGACGAAGGTCGTCTTCTTGCGGTACTTGTCGGCTACCGGGTCATCGAGGTCGAGGTCGGGGATGTGCGGGTCGACGGGGCAGTCGCGCAGCACATGCGCCTCGCTGAGGCCGTTCAGCCGGTCCTGCCGGACGCGCTCGCAGACTTCCACGAGGAACCGCGGGGCGTGGACCTCCGCCACACCCGCGACGAATTCCCGGTGGTCCCGGTACGGATTCCCTGGCACGGCGCCGAGCACGGCGGTCAGTTCGTCGCGCTGGTGCGGGGTGAGTACGTGAATCGGTTCCATTCCGCCATGCTGCGCCCGCGATCCGGGCGACGCATCGGTCGGGCGGCCGAGCGAACTCCACCCTCGGGCGAGCGAGTTCATCACGGCTGTCGATTCCCGGCTCCCGGCCCCGGTGTTTCGATGGGTCGGCACGCCGGACGACCGGCGGGGGACCACGAGGGCCCCGGACGAGACGATCACCAGGAATGCGGAGGTGCCTGCCGTGTCACCCCAGGCAACGGCCCCAGACGTGTCATCCGTGACGACGGCCGCGGACGTGTCCCCCCGGACACTCGCGGCGAAGGTGTGGCGCGAGCACGTCGTGCGCCGGACCAAGGCCGGCAACGACCTGCTCTACATCGACCTCCACCTGCTGCACGAGGTGAACACACCCCAGGCCTTCACCGGGTTGCGCGACGCCGGCCGCACCGTACGCCGTCCGGACCTCACCCTGGGCACAGAGGACCACAGCACCCCCACGCGCTCCGTCGACCACGTCGACCCGGATGCGGCACGGCGGCTCCAGCGGCGGACCATGGCCCGCAACTGCGCGGAGTTCCGTATCCCCATGCACCGGCTCGGCAGTGCCTCGCAGGGCATCGTGCACGTCATCGGACCCGAACTCGGCCTGGTGCGGCCAGGGATGACGGTCGTCTGCTGCGACTCGCACACCACGACCCTGGGGGCGTTCGGGGCGCTGGCTCTCGGTATCGGCACCAGCCAGGTCGAGCACGTCCTGGCCACCCAGACTCTCGCCCTGGCCCGCCCGAAGGACATGGCCGTCACGGTGACCGGCACCCTGCCCGCGGGCAGCACGGCCAAGGACTTGGCCCTCGCGGTGATCCACCGGGTCGGCTCGGCCGGCGCGCAGGGCCACGCGGTGGAGTTCCGCGGCGAGGCCGTGCGGGCGCTGTCCATGGAAGGGCGGATGACGCTGTGCAACATGGCCGTCGAGATGGGCGCGCGGGCCGGGATCGTGGCACCTGACGAGATCACCCGGGACTACCTGCTCCGGGCCGCCCCCCGCGACGCCGGGCGCTTCGACGGCCTCGCGCCGGTCGGGGACGACGACGCGGTCTTCGACCGTGAGGTCACCCTGGACGGCGCTGTTGTACTGCCCCGCGTCTCGTGGGGCACCAACCCGGCACAGAGCGTGCCGTTGGACGGCAGGGTGCCCGACCCGGGCGAACTGGACGACGCGGCCGACGCGTCCGCCGCCCGCCGTGCCCTGGACTACATGGCCCTGGCCCCCGGCACCGCCGTACGCGACATCGCCGTCGACACCGTCTTCATCGGCTCCTGCACCAACAGCCGGATCGAGGACCTGCGGGCCGCCGCCGCCGTGCTGCGGGGACGCCGGGTCAGGGTGGACACCATGGTGGTGCCCGGTTCGGCCCTGGTGCGCGCCGAGGCGGTCGCGGAGGGCCTGGACGAGATCTTCGCCCGGGCCGGGGCCGACTTCCGGGCCGCGCCGGGCTGTTCCATGTGCGTCGGCCTGGGCGAGGACAGGCTCGCCCCCGGGATCCGCTGCGCCTCCACCACCAACCGCAACTTCGAGGGCCGCCAGGGCACGGGATCGCGCACCCACCTCGTCTCGCCCGCGGTCGCCGCGGCCACCGCCGTGCGCGGCCGGATCGCGAGCCCCGACGACCTGTGACGGACGAGCGGCGCCTGCCTGGAGCGTGACCTCACGGTGGCGCCGGCTGGCACACCGCTCCGGTCGCCGCACGCGCCACCACGCCTACGACCCACCCGAGGACCCCACCGACGAGGAGAGGAGACGGCGATGACGCCGACGACTTCGGCCCCGCCCCCGGCCATCGCTCCCACGGCCTTCCCGCCCGCCGGCGTACACGTGGGGACCGCGGTCCCGCTGCGCGTACGCGACGTGGACACTGACCAGATCATCCCGGCACGCTTCTGCACCAACACCGAGCGGACCGGCTTCGCCGACGGCCTGTTCGCCGACCGGCGGGCCGACGACTCCGGCTTCGTCCTCGACGACCCCCGCCACCACGGCGCCAGCGTGCTCGTCGCAGCCGAGAACTTCGGCACCGGCTCCTCGCGCGAGGCCGCCGTCTGGGCGCTGGCCGAACACGGCATCCGCGTGGTCCTCTCACCCAGGTTCGGGGACATCTTCCGCGCCAACGCCTGGTTCAACGGGCTGTACGCCGTCACCGTGCCGCAGAGCTTCGTCGACGCCGTCTGGCGGGCTATCGACGCCGACCCGGCCACCGAGGTCCGCGTGGACCTGGCGGACCTCACCGTCACCGTCGCGGGAATCGTCCAGCCCTTCGCGCTCGACGCCGACACCCAGATCCGGCTGCTGCGCGGCCAGGACGCCATCGGCGCCACGCTCCACCACGAGGACGACGTGCGCGCCTACGAGACCAACCGGGCCCCCACCCCGACGACCATGACCCGCTTCCCGGCGGCCGCTCCGCGCCGCGCGCGGCGGGCCCGGCCCGCCCAAGAGGCGCCCATGTCACCCGAGGACCGCGTCCACGCCCTGTACCGCCGCATCGACGAGGGCGACTTCGCCGGCTTCGCGGCCCTCTTCCACGAGGACGCCGTCTACCACCGGCCCGGCAGCCCCGCGCTGGTCGGCCGCGACGCCATCGAGGCGTACTACCGCGACGAGCGAACCGTCGCCGACGGCACGCACACGCTCTCCCGGGTCCTCCTGTGCGACGGCGCCCTCGCGGTCGACGGTGCCTTCAGCGGCCACCTCACCAACGGCCGGGAGCAGGCCCACCGGTTCGCCGAGATCTTCGAGTTCGGTCCGGACGGGCTGTTCACGCGCCGCGACTCCTTCCTGTTCGTCCTCAACTTCTGAGCACCTACCGCTGTCGACGCGCCCGCACCCCGCGTCGCGCCCGCCCATCAGGACCTCTGCCAGCAACCGAGCACGTGAGGACCACCAGATGACCGTCAGCAGTGCCGCACCCGCACCCACTCACGCCGCCGGCGCGACCTCGCCGGGCGAGTCCGGCATCGGGAAGGCGGAGATAGGCGACTTCACCCCGCACATGGTGACGCTGCGGTGGACCGAGGACGACGGCTGGACCGTGCCCCGGCTCGGCCCGCACGAGAACCTGTCCATCTCCCCGGCGACCGCCGCGCTCAACTACGGCCAGTCCATCATCGAAGGGCTCAAGGCGCACCGCCAGCCCGACGGCTCGTTCGCCCTCTTCCGGCCCCGCGACCACGCCCGTCGCTTCCGGAGTTCGGCCCGCCGCCTGGCCATGCCCGAGTTGCCCGACGACCTCTTCGTCGATGCCATGGACCGCCTCGTCGAGGCGAACACCGACGTCGTCCCGGACCGCCCCGGGCACAGCCTGTACCTGCGGCCGTACATGTTCGCCTCCGAGGCCAACGTGGTGCCGCGTCCGGCCCGCGAGTACACCGTCGTCGTCATCTCCTTCCTGATCGGCAGCTACTTCGGGGACAGCTCCGACGGCGTCTCCGCGTGGGTCTGCCGCGACTACGCCCGTGCCTTCCCCGGAGGGACGGGAAGCGCCAAGACACCCGGCAACTACGCGCCCACCATGCCCGCCCAGCTCGCCGCCGGCCGGGCCGGCTGCCAGCAGGTGGTGTGGCTGGACGCGGTGGAGCGCCGCTGGGTGGAGGAGATGGGCAGCGCCAACCTGTTCTTCGTCCGCGGCAGCGGCGACGACGTCACCGTCGTCACCCCGCCGCTGAACGGCAACTTCCTGCCCGGCATCACCCGCGACTCGGTCATCGCCGTCGCCACCGAACTCGGCTACCGCGTCCGTGAGGAGCCCGTGGCCCTCGACGAATGGCGCGAGGCGTGCGTGTCGGGACTGATCACCGAGACGTTCGGGTGCGGCACGGCCGCCGTGGTCACGGCCGTCGGACGCGTCCGCGACGGCGAGCGCGAGTGGACCGTCGGAGACGGCGCCACGGGACCCGTCACCAGCGCCGTCAAGGAACGGCTGCTCGCCCACCACCGAGGGCTGATCCCCGACGTCCACGGCTGGCGGCACTCCACGACGACGGGGGCACGGCGATGACCACGACCACCACCTCGCTCAGTCCGGCGCGCGTCGACGCGGCCCGGCTGCTGGACACCCTGGAGCGGCTGCGCGCCATCGGGGCGACCGGCGACGGCGGCGTGACGCGCCGCGCCTTCACCCACGAGGACGTCAAGGGACAGGAGTTCGTGGCCGGGCTGATGCGCGAGGCCGGACTCACGGTCCACGTGGACGCCGCGGCCAACCTCGTCGGCACGTGTCCGGGCCGCGACCCGGACGCCCCGACGCTGGTGCTCGGCTCCCACCTCGACACCGTCCCCGGCGGCGGCGCCTATGACGGGGCGTACGGCGTCCTCGCGGCCGTCGAGGCCGCCCGCACACTGCACGAACGCGGCACCCCGCTCGACCGGCCGCTGACGGTGATGGCGTTCAGCAACGAGGAGGGCACCACCGGCACCCCGGCCATGTTCGGATCCCGCGCCGTCGCCGGCTGCCTCACCCCCGGCGAACTGGAACTGCCCGTCGCCGGGGAGGACCGCTCCCTCGCCCAGGTCCTGGACGCCGCCGGAGGTGACAGCCTGCGCGTCGACAACGTCCGCCGGAGCGCCGGCTCCGTCGCCGCCTACCTCGAACTGCACATAGAGCAGGGGCCGGTGCTCATCGGCTCCGGCGCCGAGATCGGCATCGTCGAGGGCATCTCCGGGCGCCTCAGCGCCGAGGTCACCGTCCGGGGCCAGGCCAATCACGCGGGCACCACCCCCATGGCCGACCGCCACGACGCGCTGCTCGCCGCGGCCCGGATCACGGTCGGCGTCCCCGGACTCACCGGCGCCGACGGCGTGGTCAGGGTCGCCACCGTCGGCGACTGCCGGGTCTCGCCCGGCGCGTGGAATGTCGTCCCGGGTGGGGCCACGCTCGTCGTCGACCTGCGCGACATGTCCGAGGACAACCTGGAGGCCGGCCTCGACCGGCTGCGGGTACTGGGCGAAGAGGCCGCCCGGTCCACCGGCACCCGCGTCGATGTCGCCGAGGTGCAACGGGTGAGCCCCACCCCCTGCGACGCGGACCGGCGGGACACCGTGCGCCGCGCCACCGACGCCCTCGGCCTGTCCAGCGTCACCCTGCCCAGCGGGGCCGGACACGACGCCCAGTGGATGGCCCGCATCGCCCCCACCGGCATGATCTTCGTGCCCAGCGAGGAGGGCGCGAGCCACGTCCCCTACGAACGCACCGCGCCCGCCGACCTCGTCCGGGGCGCCGACGTCCTGCTCGGCTGCGCCCTCCTGGAGGGAACGACGTCATGACCACCGCGACCCGGCAGCCCGCCCACCCCATCCAGCGGGGCATGTGGCTCGCCTCCCAACTCGACCCGATAAGCTCTGAGTTCACCGTCTCCACCGCCGTGCGCCTGACCGGGCCCCTGGACCGGAGCGCACTGCGCGCCGCACTCGGCGACGTGCTCGCCGGACAACCCCTGCTGCGTTCCCGCTTCGCGCGCTACGGCCACAACGGCCTGTCCCTGGTGGCCGATCCGGACCTCGCCGCCCCGCTGGCGGAGACCGACCTCGGCACCCTGTCCGCGACCGCCGCCGAGGACACCGCGCGGGAGCGCGTCGCCGCCGCCGCACGCGTCCCCTTCGACCTGGAGAACGGCCCCCTGCTGCGCGGCATGCTGGTACGCCTCGGCCCCGAGGACCACGTCGTCGCACTCCACTTGCACCACGCCGTCTGCGACGGCGACTCCGTGCAGATCCTGTACGACGCCTGGAGCCGCGCCTATGCGAACCGCACCGGTGCCGGCCCGTCCCCGGGGACGCAGCCGGCCCCGCGGCCGTTTCCGCACGACGACACCCCCGAGTACTTCCGCCACGCCACGGTCTCCGAGAAGGAACACGCCGAAGGACTCGCCTACTGGAGCCGTCGCCTCGACGGCGCGCAACCCCTGGCGCTGCCCCTGACCGGTACCCCCGGTCGCACGGACCGCGACGGGGCCGGGCACCGCTTCGCGCTGTCCGCGCCCCTGGTCCGGCGGGTCGACGCATACGCCCGCGAGGCGCACACCACGCGCTATGCCGTCCTGCTCACCGCGTACGCCGCCCTGCTCGCGCGGCTGTGCCGCACGGAGGAGGTGACCATCGGAACGACCGCGTCCACCCGGCTGACCGAGGAAGCGCGCCCGGCCGTCGGCCCCCTGTTCAACACCCTCGCCCTGCGCAGCGGCGTCCGAGCGGACCTCACTTTCCGGGACGCCACGGACACGGTGACCGACACCGTGCTCGACGCCTTCGAGCACGTACGGGTGCCGTTCGAGGACGTCCTGGACATCGTGCGCACCGCCGCCTCCTCGGGGCTGCGCAACCCGTTGTTCAACGTGTTCTTCGAACTCGACCACGACACGGCGCCCGCACTGCGCCTGCCCGGCTGCGCGGCGACCGCGTTCCCCTTCCCCGACCACGCGCCCAAGACCGACCTGATGCTCGTGCTGAGGCCCGACGCCGAGGGCCTGACCGGCGAGTTCACCTACCGCACCGCCGTCTGCGACGCAACCGGCGTGCGCGCGCTGGCCGAAGGCTTCACCGCGCTGCTCGACCGCGCCCTGGCGGCGCCCGAGACCCCCCTCACCGACCTGCCCGTCATGCCGGAGCACCGCCGAGCCGAGGTGCTGGAGCGGTTCGCCGAAGGAGGCAGCGCGCCGTTCGAGGACCGGTGCGTGCACCGGCTCTTCGAAGAACAGGTCCGCCGCACCCCCGAGGCCGTGGCCGTACGCGAACTGGGCGGCGCGACACGAACGTTGACCTACGGCGAGCTGAACGGGCGGGCCAACCGGCTGGCCCGCTACCTGGTGGATCACGGTGTGGCCGCGCACGACCGCGTCGCGCTGCTCCTGCGCCGCTCGCCGGACCTCGTCGTCGCCTGCCTCGCCGTGTGGAAGGCCGGCGCCGCGTACGTGCCGCTCGACCCAACCTTCCCCGACCCCCGGCTGGCCTTCGTCGTCGAGGACACCGACGCGCGCCTGGTCGTCACCGAATCGTCTCTGGCCGGACGGGCCGCGTCCCTCGGCGGCGACGTGGTCGCGCTCGACGAGGCGTGGCCCGCCATCGCCGTCCACGCCGAGAGTGACCTGCCAGGGGGGCCGGACGCGGGCGCGCTCGCGTACGTCATCCACACCTCCGGCTCGACCGGCAGGCCCAAGGGCGTGCTCGTGGAGCACCGCGGGCTCGCCAACTTCCTCGCCTGGTGCGTGAGCCGGTATGCGGCCGAAGGTGACGGCGGTGCCCCGCTCTTCTCCTCCATGGCCTTCGACATGGTGGTGCCCGACCTGTACACCCCCCTCCTCACCGGCCAGTCCGTGGCCCTGGCCCCGGACGGTCTTCCGCCGGACCGCCTCGGCGAGGTCCTCGCGGGTGGGGCCCCCTACAGTTTCATCAAGCTGACCCCGGGCCATCTGAAACTGCTCACCGCCCAGCTCACCCCCGCGCAGGCCCGCGGCCTGGCCCGGCTGCTCGTCGTCGGCGCCGACGCGTTCCCGCCCGCGGCCCTCGCCGCCTGGCGCGCGCTCGCCCCCGACGTACCGCTGCTCAACGAGTACGGACCGACCGAGGCGACCGTGGCCAACAGCGCGTACGAGATACCGCCCCCCGCCGCCCCGGGAGCGCGCGAGGCCGACGCACCGGCCACCCTGCCCATCGGACGGCCCATCCCCAACACGACGCTCTACGTCCTGGATGGCGACGGAGCGCCCGTGCCACCCGGTGTCGTCGGCGAGATCCACATCGGCGGGGCCTGCGTCGCCCGCGGTTACGCGAACCGGCCCGCTGCCACGGCCGAGCGGTTCCTCGACGACCCGTACGGCCCGCCCGGCGCACGGCTCTACCGCACCGGTGACCTCGGCCGCTGGCTGCCCGACGGGCAGGCGGAGTTCCTCGGCAGGTCCGACCACCAGGTCAAGATCAGTGGTTACCGGGTCGAGCCGGGCGAGGTCGAGGCCGCCCTCGTCGCGGCCCCCGGCGTCTGCCAGGCCCTCGTGGTCACCGCCGACACGCCCGCCGGCGCCCCCGCCCTGGTCGCGCACGTCGTGCCGGACCCGGGCAGTGCCTTCGACGCCGCCGCCCTGCGCGCCGAGCTCGTCCGCACCCTGCCCGCGCATCTCGTGCCCGCCCGGGTCCTGGAGCTCGCAACGATTCCGCTCAACGCCAACGGCAAGGTCGACCGGGCAGCTCTGCCCGAGCCCGAGTGGGGCGGCGGGGCCACCGGCGGACCCCGGGGCCCGCGCACGCCCGCTGAGGAAGCCGTCACCCGGGCATGGGCGGAGGTGCTGGGCCTCGCCCCCGACGCCTTCGGCCCGGACGACAACTTCTTCGGCCTCGGCGGAAACTCCCTGCTCGTCCTGACCGTGGTCGCCCGCCTGCGCGGCCTGCTCGGCGCCCAGTTCACCTTCGCCCGCTTCCTGCAGGACCCGACGGTCGCCGGGATCGCCGCCGCGCTCGGCGAGACGGCGCAGCCGCCCGGCGGCGGCCGCAGCATGGCGCCGCTCGCCCTCGACGGCGACGGCGTGCCCACGGTGTTCGTCCACCCCCTGGGCGGCACGGTCTTCTGCTACCGCCACATCGTCGAGATCCTGCGCGGCGAGGGCCCGCTGTACGGGCTCACACTCGGGGCATTGCGCGGCGAGGAACCCGACGGCGACGACCGTCTGGAGGACACCGCCGCCCGCTACGCCGCGGAGATCCTCGACACCGTGTCCGGTCCGGTCAACGTGGTCGGCTGGTCGGCGGGCGGCGTCACCGCGTTCGAGACCGCCCGGCAGCTCCGCGCGCTCGGTGGGGACGTCGCCCACCTGGTGCTGCTCGACCCTTCCACCCCGCACGAGAACACCCGCTGGCGCGGCTATGTGCGCCAACTGCGCCGTATCCGGACCAAGCTTGGCCTGGCCGACGACGAGGAGCGGGAGGCAGAGTTCCAGGCGGTGCTGCGCGGCGACCTGTTCCAGGCCATGGGCATCGATCCCGCCACCTGCCGCGACTACTCCCTCTTCCCCCAGGACGTGCTGCTCATCTGGCAGCGCCAGCTCGAAACGCTCGGCGGTTACGAAGTCGGCTTCTACGACGGCCCGATGACGGTCCTGACCTCCCAGGAGAAGGACGGCGACGACCAGATCCTCCTCGTGGCGCAGTGGCAGGAGCACGCCGGGGGACCGGTCAAGCACATCCAGGTGGGCGGCGACCACCTGCAAATGATGCAACTGCCCGCCGCGGCCTCCTCGGCGGCGGCGCTGGCGGAACTGATCACCCGAGGAGGAAGGTCACGCGATGACCACGCACACTGACAGGGCCGCCGACACGGACGCCGAACAGATCATCGGTGAGTTCTACTCCGAGTTCCCCTACCCCTGGCACGCCACCCGTCTCACCGCTCCCGACGACCCGTCCCACCACCCAGCTCTCCTCGCACAGGAGCTGGGCGACTTCACCCACCGGCGCCTCCCGCCTGACGCCCGCGTGTGGGTGCCCGGCTGCGGCGTCAACCAGGCGCTGATCGTCGCCCTGCGCTTCCCCGCCGCCCAGGTCGTCGGCAGCGACGTCTCCACGGACTCCCTGGACCTGTGCCGCACCGCACGCGACCAGATCGGCGCGACCAACCTGACCCTGCGCGAGGAGGGTATAAGCGACGCCCCGTACCGGCAGGAGTTCGACTACGTCGTGTGCACCGGGGTGATCCACCACCACCCCGACCCCGGGATGCTCCTCGCCCGCCTCGCCGCCGCCCTGAAACCGACCGGCGTCCTGGAACTCATGGTCTACAACGCCTACCACCGGCGCGAGATCACCGCGTTCCAGGAGGCGATGCGGCTGCTCGGACGCGAACAGGACCTCTGGTTCGCCCGCCGCGTCGCCGGCTCCCTCACCCGCGACAGCGAACTCACCCGCCAGCTGCGCGCCGACCTCGGGGAGCCGGAGGAGCAGTTCGCGGACAGCTGGCTCAACCCCTGCGAGCGCAACTTCACCGTCCGCACTCTGCACGAGACGGCAGGCACGGCCGGGCTCGCCCTGGAGGCGCCCTGCGCCAGCCCGCTCGCCACCGGCCTCGACCTCTACGACTGGCGGGTGCCCTGCGACGACGCACAACTGAGGGGCCGGGCAGCCAGGTTGACCGAGGTGGAGCGCTGGCAGGTCACCCAGGCGCTGAGCGTCGACCGAAGTCCGCTGCTGTGGTTCTACCTGCGCCGCACGGACAACCCGTGGCCCGCCCTGCGCGAGTCGGACCGCGACGAGGCGTTCCTGGACACCGCGTTCGTCCCCGTGACGACGAGCGAGCGGGTGTGGGTGATGGGACGTGCGGGCGGCTACCGGCCGCTGGACGTCCCCCAGCCACTGGTCGCCGGCCCCGCGCCGGTCGTGCCGTGGCTGCCGGACGTGGCGGACGGCGAACGCACGGTCCGTGAGCTGCTCACCGACCGCGGCGGAGTGCCGAACCGCGACGAACTGCGCGACCTGCGAATCCGGCTCACCACCCCGTCGTTCCCGCACCTGCGGGCCGTGTCGGCCCCGTCGGCAGCGTAGGCGGCCGCGGACGGGAAGTAAGGGGGGTGGGCCCCACACCGACCGGTGTGGGGCCCACCCCCCTTACCCTTCCTCCCGCTCAGGCGGGGGCCATCTGGGTCACGGGCGCCGGGCGGGGGAGCCCCAGCAGGTCGAGTGCCGCATCCGGAGCGTCGGCCACCTTGACGATGGAACGCTCCCGGGGCGTGAAGAAACCTTCCTCGCACATACGGTCCAGCATCGATATCAGCGGCTGGAAGAATTCCTGGACATTGACGAGGACGACCGGCTTTCGGTGATATCCCAACTGGTTCCAGGTGGCCACCTCCATCAGTTCGTCGAGCGTGCCGAATCCACCCGGGAGCACCAGGAACGCGTCCGACAGCCGGTACATCAGCGCCTTGCGCTCGTGCATGCTGGGCACCACGAAAATCTCGCCGCACGCCTCGACCGCCCGCTCGCGCTCGTGCAGCGCGTGCGGGATCACCCCGGTCACCTTGGCTCCGGACCGGTGCGCGGCCTGGGAGACGGCGCCCATGACGCCGGCGCCGCCCGCACCGTAGACCAGATCGGCGCCACGGAGCCCGAGCCCCTCGCCGAGCGCGGCCGCCATCTCCACGTAGTGCGGCGTACGGCCGCAGCGCGAACCGCAGAGCACGCCGATGCGCCGCGAGCTCGATGTGGGAAAAGCCATGTCGAATTCCCTTCCTGGGACGGTGGTCGGGTTCTCTTCGGCAGGCTAGAGGAATTCCTCGGGAATCTCGCCGCGCACCGGCGTATTTCCACCCGAGGGGGAGGACTCCACGCTGTCCGGTCATTTCCACAAAGTGAAATATATATTTCAAGTCAGGCGAAGGCTTTCGCCTCTCAGCGCGAGCGGGTAGGCGTAAATCCCCCCAAATTGCGCCAATGTGATCGCCTTTCCGGGGCGGAGCCTTGCGCCCGACGGCGTGCCGACGCAGGATTGAAAGATGTCTTTCAAGTCCCGAGCGAACCCCGTTGCCCGCCCCGGACGGGTCCCGATCACTGATGTGCGCGTCCTGGGAGCCTTCGCGCACCCTCTGCGCCTCCGCCTGCTGCACCACCTCATGCGCAAGGGGCCGGACACCGCGAGCCGCTGCGCGGAGGCGGTCGACGACTCGGCCTCCAACTGCAGCTATCACCTCCGCCTGCTCCACCGGTACGGACTGGTGGAGCGCGTCGAGGCGGAGGACGGCTCCGACGCCCGTGACCGGCCGTGGCGCGCGGTCTCCACCGGTTTCGACTTCCTGCCGGACGGTCAGGGCCCCGAGTCGCTCGCCGCCCACTCGGCGGTCGTCGGGGCCGAGCTGGGCGAGCTCACCCGTCTCGTGCGGCACTTCCTCGCCAACTTCGGTTCACTGGAGGAGCCGTGGCAGCGGGCGGCGGTGTTCGACTCCTACGCACTCGCCCTCACGCCGGACGAGCTCCTCCACCTGACCTCGGTGATCGACCTGCTGGTACGCCCGTACATCATCGCCGACCGCCGTGACGTGCCGCCCGACGCGGCCGAGATCAGCTTCAGCGTCCAGGCGTTCCGCCGGCCCAGGGAGCAGAGTTGACCCCCGTACTCCGCCGGAACAAGTCCGCCGGGTCCGCGGCTTCTGCCGGGTCCGTCCGGAACTCCGTGAACTCCCCGATACGCAACCCGCGCTTCCGCGCCTTATGGGTGGCCGGGCTGCTCGACGACACGATCGACTGGATGCTGGTCACCGCCATCCCGATCTTCGTCTACCGCATGACCGAATCGGCGATGACGACGTCCCTCGCCTTCCTGATCGAACTCGCCCCGGGCGTCCTCGTGGGCTCCCTTGCCGGGATCGCCGCGGACCGGTACGACCGCAAGAAGCTGCTGCTCGTCGGCACGCTGCTGCACGCGGCCCTGGCGGCCCTGCTCCTTCCGGTCACCTCCGGCGACCAGCTGTGGCTCGTCTACGCGGTGATCGCGGGGCGCGCGGTGTGCGCGCAGTTCGTCCTGACGTCGAAGAACGCGCTGCTGCCCGACCTCGTGGAGCCCGGGCAGAGGGCGGCGGCCAGCAACCTGGTCGTCCTGAACTCCAACCTCGGCCGCCTGGGCGGCAGTCTGCTCGGCGGCGTCGTGGTCGCCGGGGGACTGCGCCCGGTGGCGGCGGGCTCGGTCATCGGCCTGCTCCTGACCGCCGGGGTGGTCAGCCGGATCCGTCGGCCCGAACGCGCGCAGGTCGGGCCCGGGTCGGAGGCGGCCGCGACAGGGAGCGCGCCGGGGGGACCGGTGGCCACGTCGGTGTCCGCGGGCTCGGCGGCCGGCGAGAGGGCCCAGCGCGCCGAGGCGACCGACCCTGCGGCTGCCGCGGGCCCCGGCCGCATGTACCGGCACTGGCGCGAAGGCGTCGCGGTGATCACCGGCGACCGCCGCCTACGCGTCTCCTTCCTCGCGGCCATCCTCTGCGCCATAGGCCAGGGCCTGTTCGTCGTGCTGTTCGTCGTCTTCGTCGCCACCACCCTGCACGGCACCGACGCCGAGATCGGCCTGCTGCGCAGCGTCCAGGGCATCGGCGGCATCGCGGGCGGCCTGGCGCTGGGCTTCCTGGGCACCCGCGTGCACCCGAGGCCGCTGATCACCTGGGGAGCGCTGTCCTTCTCGGGACTGGCGCTGCTGATCTGGAACGCGCCGATGGTCACGACCGCCTTCGGCGTGTACGTCGCCCTGTTCGCCATGGTGGGCCTGCCCGGTGGCGTCTACTACGCCGGGGTGCTCGGGATGGTCCAGCAGCGGGTCCCCGCCGACCACCTGGGCCGGGCACTCGGCTCCTTCTACACCGTGTCCAACGGCGCGCAGGCCATCGGCATGGCCCTTGCGGGCCTGCTCGCCGAACGCTTGGGCCCGGTACCGCTGCTGAACGCGCAGGCCGTGCTCTACCTGGCCGCCGGCCTGATGGCCCTGCTCGTACTGGGCGCCCGCAACACCCCGGAGACCCCGGCGAACGCCACGCCCCCCGCCCCCGCGCAGACACCGCTGCCCGACCCGCATGGATAGCACCGCAGCCCGTAGCGGCACCTGCTGCCGTCCAGCGAGGTGATGCTGACGGCTTATGCATGAGGCGTCGTCTTGGTCGGTTGCGACGCTCCTTTGACGCTGCATCCCAACGGGAGCTTCTCGTCGTGCTCTGGGGGGACGGACACGGACCGCCTCATCGGCGGCTCGCGTCAGCAGCTGGGGAATGACCTGAGCTTCCGCCTGATGCACAACGGCGTCCAGCGCCGGTGCGGATGGTCGGCATGGCCAAGCTTCCACAGGCCATCCGCTACACGGGTCCGGACGCCGGCGCGGCGGCCTCGTGGGCGTAGTAGGCGAGGTCTTTCGGTTGGCACCCGGGACGTCCTGAACGTGAATCTTCACCTCGCCGTCGACCGGTGGCCTCTCGGCAACGATTGTGCCGGTGTCGGCCTCGAGCACGCCTCGTGAGCTTCGTGACTACTGCAACCGTTGGCGGATGCGTTGCCGTGCCCAGAGCGCCGAGAGCGAGGGCGCGATCGCGGGGCGTTCATCGCGGCCGGAGGCTCAGGAACCAGCCACGTCTGCGGGTGCGGTCCAGCCGGTGGCTCGGAGCCACTCGACCAGGTTCAAGGTGGCCGGCTCGATCGAGCGCACCACCGCGAGGTCCGAGGAGTTTTTCTGCGCTTTCGCGAACTGGCGGAACATCGCCCTGTCGAGGTCGTTGGGAAGCACGCTCAACGGGAGGGTCTCGTACCGTGCCGGGAGCCCGGCGCGCGCGCCGAACGCCGCGGCGATCTGGGGGCCCGTCAGCTCGTCGCCGACGAGCTCGACGACTCCGCCGGGCGCCTCCGCGATGTCGAGCAGGAGCGCGGCGGCGACCCGGCCGATGTCCCTGACCGAGATCATCTTCAGGGCGACGTCCTCCGGCAGCGGCAGCCTCAGCACGATCTCCCCATGCTCAAGGCTCGGTGCCATCACGGTCACGAAGTTCTCCATGAAGGCGGTCGCGCGAACCATCGTGGCCCTCATCAGGCCGGACTTCCGCAGGTGCTCCTCGATCCAGTGCTTCGAGTCGTGGTGCGGCACACCCGACTCCCGGTCCGCTCCGAAGACCGAGTTGAACACGACGTGCGGGACACCCGTCTCGGCCGCCGCGTCAACGAGCGCGGTACCGACCCGGATCTCCGCCTCGACCTCTTCGAGGCTGTTCGCCTCCGGGGTCATGAAGTAGAACGCCTCGACCGTCGCCAGTGCGGTGGCCAGCGACGCCGGGTCGTCGGCCCGGATGGCCGCCAGCTCGACGCCGCGGGCGGCCAGCGCCTGAGCCCGGTCAGACTGCAGGCTGCGGACCAGAGCCCGCACCGGCGCCTTGTGGTCCAGCAGCGCGTCGACCACCGCCCCGCCCTGTTGCCCGGTCGCGCCGAAGACTGCGATCGTGCCGGTCCTCTGTGTGCTCACCACTGCCACCCTTCACTAGTTCATGCCGTGAACGAAACTAGTTCACGGCATGAACTACGGCAAGAGGTGGGTGTAGCGGGACCTCACGGTGTGATGGGTTGGGTCGAGGTGGGCGATGAGAGATCCGAGGTGTCCACGATGGCGGTGGCCACGCGCTCGAAATCGCGCTGGTCGTCGGCGTCGAGGTTCCTCGCGATCTCGGGCAGGCGCTTGGTGATCTCGGCGTAAACGGCCTCGGCGAGCACCTTCCCCGTGGGCGTCGCGCTGAGCATGACGATCCGCCGGTCCTGCGCCAAGCTTGCCCGGCCGACCAAATCGCGCCGCGCGGTGCGATCGACCAGCTGGCTCAATGCGTTCTTGGTCATACCCAACGACGCGGCGAGGTCAGCCATCTGCCGCGGCTCGTTCCTGACTGCGCAGAGCAGCGTGGCCTGCGAGGGGGTCAGGTCGAACTCGGCGCACACCTGCGCGTACTTGCGTTGAATCACGACCGAGAGCCAGAAGAGCTTGTCGCCATAGTCCACGCAGGCCTCCCCTGTCCGATAATGAACGATCAGCCTACTCGTCGCGGGCAGGCGGACCATGCGATCCACCTACAGGATCACATTCATGATCTCGCGCAGGTCATGCCCGGGCGGGCGTCTGAAGTCCAGGGCCCGGACGCGTCGTTCGAAGGGCCAGGTGGACAGCACCGGCTCGATCAACTCCCGGCGGGCATTCGATAGATCACTTGGATACGCACGCCGTTCCGCCATGTCCTGCCAACCGGCGGAGGCAGGGCTCGGCCTGCGGTCGCCCCGTCGCCTTCGACATGGAACGCTACCGGCAGTAGCGCGACACCGTGGAACGCTGCTTCCAGAAGCTCAAGAACTGGCGCGAAATCGCCATCCGCTACGACACGTCCCCTCAGAGCTACGCGGCAGGGCTGCCGCCCGGCAGTTCACCTCTCTGGGGCTGAGGAGGACGTGGCGGGCGAGTGCGACGCGCTGTAAGGCGCGGAGAGGTCTGACCCACACCATGCGCGATGAGGAGACCGGCGCCCTGCGACAGGCCGGGACAAGAACGCCCGGGTCGCTGAGTACGGACCCGGTGGACTACGTGCCGTGCGAGGCGCGCACGGGTGCCCGGGCCGCACCGCACGCTTCCCGGACTGCTCGATTTCGCGCCGCGGCCGGCGGGAGGTCTTCGGCGCAGGTGCCAACAGCCTGAACAATGCGCTCTTACTGCGACGGGATGCGTGGGATGTGGAGGAAACATGAGCGGCGCCGCGAGGGTGTGAAGGCAGGACGCAGCGGCATGATGAGGGAGGATTGACGAGAGTGCGTGCAATCTGAGGAGGCGGCAGGTGCCGGAGAAGGGGCACAGCAAGGGCCCTGCGCGGGCTGGGGAGGCATCGACCGGTTCTTCAGCGGGCGCTCTGGAGTCCATCCAGAGCGGCGCCTACGTGGTGGACAAAGCGGGCCGGATGCTCGCGGTCAACGCCGCTGCGCTTCGGCTGCTGGGCAGGAGCGCGGGAGACATGGTCGGGCAGGACGCGCACGAACTGCTGCACCGTGGGGCGCACGGCCAGCCGCTGGCCGCGGCGCAGTGCGGGATGCGCCAGGCGTTCCACGGCGGCCGGACGGCCCAGGGCGACCAGGAATTCTTCGCCCGCGGCGACGGCTCCGTACTCTCCGTATCGTGGTTGCTCACGCCGTACGAGCTCGGTGGCCAGGAGACCGGCACGCTCGTGATTTTCCATTCTCCTGATCCCCCGCAGTCGGCAGGACATACTGCCGGCCGCCCTGCTGTTCCGCTCACTGAGGTGGAGCGGCTGGCCCTGCTGGCCGAGACCACCACACGGCTGACCTCCACCCTGGACGCCGATGAGGCAGTACGGCGGCTTACAGGCCTGGTCCTGCCGAGGCTGGCGGACTGGGTGGTCATCGACCTGATCGTGGAGCGGGACGAAGTGTGGCGCAAGGCTGTGGTGCGAGCCGACGGGAGCGCGCTGCAGCACCGCACGGACCTTGAAGGACCGATGCCGCCGGTCCCGGAGGAGTCGCCCATGCCCTTGTCACGGGCATTGCGCGGGGTCGCATCCACTCTGGCAGGCCCTGAGACCTACCGGGGCGCACCCGACTCAGGAATCGCAGTGGAGCAGCGCAGACTGTTCGAGGCCACCGGCATCCACTCCGCGGCCATCGTGCCGCTGCGCGGCGCGCGTGACGTCCTGGGCGCTCTGACGCTGGGCCGGTCCACGACACCGGGCAACTACACGGACCCCGACATCCCGCTGTTCGAGGACATCGGCCGCCGCGCCGCGCTGGCGCTGGACAACGCCCGACTCTTCCAGCGCCAGCGCGCGGTGGCGGAGACCATGCAGAAGTATCTGCTGCCGCAGATGCCCCAGGTGCAGGGACTGGAGATGGCCGTCCGCTATCTGCCCGCACCCGACGCCTCGCAGGTCGGCGGGGACTGGTACGACGCATTCACGCTGCCGGACGGCGCGATCGCCCTGGCCATTGGGGACGTCGTCGGCCACGACCTGGAGGCGGCTGCGGGCATGGCCCAGATGCGGAACATCCTGCGCGCCTACGCCTGGTCCCAGCAGCATCCCGCCAGCCGGGTCGTGACACACCTGGACGAGGCGATCCAGCCCCTCACCGACGTCACCATGGCCACGCTGGTCTTCGCCCGTCTGGCCCAGAGCGCCGACAACGCATGGCAACTCACCTGGACGAACGCCGGCCACCCCCCGCCACTGCTGGTCACCCGAGAGGGCCTGGCGAACTACCTCACCGACGGGCACGGACTCCTGCTGGGCACCGGCCTGCGGCAGCACACAACGCGCGCCGACGCCACCGCACAGCACCCACCGGGTTCCACCCTGATCTTGTACACCGACGGTCTCATCGAGACCCCGGGCTCCTCCCTCGACGACGGCATGGAACGTCTCCGGCAGCACGCCGCGGCGCTCGCGCACCGCCCGCTCACGTCGTTCACTGACGAACTGCTGCGGCGCGCCCATCCAACAGGTCACGACGACGTCGCTCTCCTCGCTGTACGCACGCCCCGCTGAGTTGCCTCAGCTTGCGCCGGGGTCGTCAGCCGACGAGCGTGCCCGATCCAGTGGCCGGTGAGCTCGAACTCGGCTCGCATCGGCGCCGGGTGCTGGCCGATCACCTGCTGTGGCTGCTGGACATCCGGCGATCCGTTCGCACGCCGCAACGGTAATCGGCGGGGGGGGGGAGGTCGGACAGGCGAAAAGCAGGACGAGGTCGAAGCGGTCGGCCAGAGTGTGCCAGACGGCGGGGTCGGTCGCGTCGCCGTGTATGAAGCGGAAGCCGTCGCGCCGACGCAGTTCGGCAACGTTGGCGCGGCTGCCGGTGACGAAATCGTCCAGGCACACGACCTCGCAGCCGTCGTCGAGCGACCGATCGCAGAGTGATGACGCGCTGCTGTGCTCGGACGTCGCCACGGGAGCGGACGTGCTGCTCATTCCGCTTCCGGACGACGAGCCGTCCTTGTCCGACGACGCGAACCGGGAAGCCATGGACGGTACGGACAGCAGCGGGAAATGGAGGATACGGCGAACACAGCGGACACCGACATCCCGGTCGGCGGCATCGGCGCCCTGCCGCGCCAGACGTACTAGGGACGTCGGGACGTACGAGTCGGCCGGATCTCGCAAACGGACATCGGCAAAGGAGGCCCCGGAAGGGCAACGCCCCCGGCCTCCGGCGGACGACGACACCTGTGTCGATCCAAGCGGCCCGGTGTCCCCGCCCGGCGCCGAACGCGAGCGTGCCCAGGCCGAGGCGAGGGCGACAGGGAGGCGCCTCCAAGCATGTCCGTGGCCTACGGCCACGCCAAACTACGGGACGCTGACCAACAGATAAGAGGGTCGTTTTCCTCCTGATGCCGGTGCTGTCCGTCTGGCGTTTCGAGCACCGCGGCCGGGCCCTGGACTTCGGACGCCCGCCTCGGAATGACCTGCGCCAGATCATGAAGGTGATCCTGTACATGGGCCGCACTGGCTGCCAGTGGGCCTATCTCCCGCACGGTGTCCCGCCCTGGCAGTCGGTCTTCGGCTACTTCGCCATGTGGCAGAAGGACCGCATCTTCGCCCAGCTCAACGGTCTGCTGCGGGAGTTGTTACGCCAGCAGGAAGGGCGAGACAGGCGCTCGTCGGTCTGCGTAATCGACGCTCACCGTTGTGAAGACGTCCACCTCGGTGCCAGCCCGGAGCCAGGGCATCGACGCGGGCAAGGAGATGGTGGGCCGCAAGCGCAGCATCATTGCCGACACCCTCGTCCTGCTGCTGGCGGTGATGGTCACCGCGGCCACGGCGTCCAGGACTCCGCCGCTTGCCGCACTTTCCTCTAGCAAGCGGCCGACACCCACCCCGGCCTGCGCGAGGTCCGGGTCGACGGCGGCCACCGCGAACACCTCGTCGAGCATGCCGCGACCCTCGGCAACGAAGGGTGACCTTGGGGGAAGGCGTTCGTTAAGGATGCGTCTGGATCAACGAAGGCACTCTCGTGCCGGTGGAGTGAGGGGGTCGCATGGCGACCTTGTGTCGGCCAGCCGTCTCGGTTCCGGAACACGTCATCACCATGGAGGACACGCTTGAGCTGGCGCGCTCGCGGCATGCGGACCACCCCCAGCTGCCCCTGGCGTTGCGTCTGATCGAGAACACCGGGGTCCGGACCCGGCATCTGGTGCAGCCGATCGCGGAGACACTCGCGCACCCGGGCTTCGAGGAGCGCAACCGGTTGTACGCGGCCGAGGCGAAGGCCCGTGTGCCGCTGGTCGTGCGGCGTGCGCTGGAGGACGGCGAGCTGCGGGCCGAGGACATTGACATGATCATCTATGTGTCCTGCACCGGGTTCATGATGCCGTCGCTGACCGCATGGCTGATCAACACGATAGGTTTCCGGTCCACCACGCGGCAGCTGCCGATCGCGCAGTTGGGCTGCGCGGCGGGCGGAGCGGCGATCAACCGGGCGCACGACTTCTGCACGGCCCATCCGGGGGCGAACGCGCTGATCGTGGCCTGTGAGTTCTGTTCGCTGTGCTACCAGCCCACCGACCTCGGTATCGGATCGCTGCTGTCCAACGGCCTGTTCGGCGACGGGGTGGCCGCCGCCGTCATGCGTGGGACGGGCGGCCACGGCGTCCAGCTGGGGCGCAACGGTTCGTATCTCATCCCGGACACGGAGGACTGGATCGCGTACGACGTACGGGCGACCGGCTTCCACTTCCTGTTGGACAAGCGCGTGCCGGGCACCATGGAGCCGTTGGCTCCCGCGCTGCGCGACCTCGCCGGCGACCACGGCTGGGACGCCTCGGACCTCGACTTCTACATCGTGCATGCCGGCGGGCCACGGATCCTCGACGATCTGAGCACCTTCCTGAACGTGAAGCCGGTGGCGTTCCGCCACAGCCGGGCCACGCTCACCGAGTACGGGAACATCGCGAGCGCCGTCGTTCTGGACGCGCTGCGCCGGCTGTTCGACGAAGGGGGCGCCCCGGACCAGGCGCGTGGCCTGCTGGCGGGCTTCGGCCCCGGCATCACCGCCGAAATGGCACTGGGCCGGTGGAGCCGCACGTCGCGCGCCGCACAGCAGGAGGCCCGATGAGCGCCCACCCTCTGATCACGACGGCCCCGGACAGCGGCCTGGTCATGCCGCCCGGTGAAGGCCGGACGCTGCGTGCGGCCGCCCAGCACGTGACGTTCAAGGTGACCGGCGGGCGATCGCGCTTCTCCTCGAGCTTCGAGGTGCTCGTACCACCCGGTTTCGACGTCGGAGCCCACGTCCATGCCCGCAGCGAGGAGCTGTTCTACGTCCTTGAGGGTGAACTGGACGTTCTCGCCTTCGAGCCGCGTGTGCGCACCGCGGACGGCTGGCGGGGGTGGCAGTCGCCGAACGGCGAGCGCGTCGTCCGTGCCACACCCGGCACAGTCATCCTGGTCCCGCCCGGCTGCCCGCACGCCTTCGCCAACCCCACCGGTGCCCCGGCGCGGATGTTCTTCCAGTCGTCCCCGCCTCCGAACCACGAACGCTACTTCGAGGAACTCCTGGAGATCCTCTCCGCCGACGGGCCCGTGGACCGTGAGGCCATCGCCTCGCTGCGCCGCCGCTACGACATCGAGCAGCTCACCCCGCTGCGCCACGACCCGCCGACGTGAAGCCGGCAATGACGAGGAGTTCAGCAATGCAGGACGGGCACGCCCCGTTGTACGAGGTGTCGGACTTGACGGCCCTCGACTTCGACCCCTTTCTGCGCCGAGCGCTGCGGACCGCCCCCCTCATCCGGGTCCGGCTGCCCCATGGGGCCCCCGGCGAGTGCTGGCTGGCGACACGGCACGACGCCGTCCGGTTCGTCACCTCTGATTCCAGGTTCAGCCGTGACATCGTCGGCCGGCCACTGCCCACCATGAACAGATACCTCATCCCGCTGGACCGTGCGGTCAGCTTCGTCGACCCGCCCGACCACACCCGCGTACGTTCCGTGGTCGCCTCGGCGTTCAACCGCTCCGGCATGACGGTCATGCGTCCCCGCGCCCAGGCGGTGCTCGACCGGCTCATCGACTCCATGGTCGCGGCCGGGCCGCCCACCGACTTCATCGAGCACGTGACCTCTCCCTTCCCCATGCATGTCATCGGAGAGGTGCTGGGCGTGCCGGAAACCGACCGGCCGCGCCTGCGCACGTGGGCGAGTGTTGTCCTGTCCCGGGCGAGGGACGAAGCGGAGGTCGAGCGCGCCCGGCTCGCCATGGAAGAAGCCCGTGCGTACTTCCTCGAAGTGTCCCGCGAGCGCAGGAGCCGGCCGCAGGACGACCTCATCAGCGAACTGGGGGCCGCTGTCGAGAGGGGCAGGATCGAGGAAGAGGAACTCCTCGCCCTGGTCGCCCTGATGGCTCTCAATGGATGGCATGCGGTACGCAACCACACCTCCAACATGGTCTACCTTCTGCTCACCGACGAGAAGCTGAGGAGCCGGTTGCACTCCGACCCGGAGGCCGTACCGGCGGCCGTGGAAGAACTGTTGCGTTGGATCCCCCACAAGCACGGCGTGGGCCAGGCCCGCATCGCCACCGAGGACGTGGAGGTGGGGGGCGTGCTCGTCCGCCGCGGCGAGGCCGTCTACGTCTCCTACGTGGCGGCGAACTGGGACGAGCAGTGCTACCCCGAACCCCACCGGTTCGACATCGACCGCAAGGGCCCACCTCACCTGGCCTTCGGCTACGGCCCCCACCACTGCGTGGCACCACTGCTGGCCCGCATGGAAGCCGAACTGCTGCTGACCACGCTGCTCACACGCCTCCCTGACCTGAGACTTGCCGTCGAGCCCGCGGACGTGCCCTGGCAGAAGGACGTACTCATCCGAGGACCGGTGACACTGCCGGTCACCTGGTAGCCGCCCGGACAGTGGAGGGCACATCGGTCGGGCCGTCTGACGTACCGTCCCCCCCCGGGTGCTGTCAGCAGGCGCCTGGGCCCACCCCGTCGATCCGTCCGCCGAAGTAGCCGCGGTAGCGGGAGCGCCAGTCGCCGTCGAAGACGTTCCGCTTCTCCACCGGGCCCCGGTTGATGAAGCAGGCGCGGGTAGAGGCGCAGACGGAGCCGTCGGGTCAGGCGGGCTGGGCTGCTTGGGCCGTGGCCGTCTGGGCGGGAAGCGGTACGGCAGTTAGGGCGAGAACGGCGGCCAGCGTCCACGAACGAATCTGCTTCATTGGCTCTCCAGAGAGGGAGTCGGGGTGTCCGGCAGTTTCGCCGATGTGTAGGGAAGAAGTGGCATGAGGCCGTGTGGCGAAAGTGGATCTTGAGTGATGAATGATCATGGTTCATGGCACGGGGAGATCTCACGGACGAACAGTGGGCGGTGCTGGAACCGCTGTTGCCGAAGGGGACGAAGGCGGGACGGCCGCCGGTCTGGTCGCGGCGGCAGCTGATCAACGGCATACGGTTTCGGGTGCGGACCGGTGTTCCGTGGCGGGACGTGCCTGTCGAGTACGGGCCGTGGGGCCGGATCTACGATCTGTTCCGCCGATGGCAGCGGGACGGCACCTGGCACCGGATCCTCAGCCACCTCCTGTGCCTGGCCGGTGCGGAAGGTGCGATCGTGTGGGACCTGAGCGTTGACTCCACGGTGTGCCGCGCCCATCAGCATGCGGCCGGGGCCCGGAAGCAGGGTGAACTGCAGAAAGAGCCGCCGGGCGGTGTGTTCGCTGAACTCAGTGATCATGGGCTGGGACGTTCGCGCGGTGGGTTCACCACCAAACTGCATCTGGCCGTCGAGCAGCGCCAAAAGCCCATGTCGCTCATGGTGACCGCTGGGCAGCGCGGGGACTCGCCGCAGTTCGAGCCTGTGCTGGAGAGGTCCGCGTGCCCCGGATCGGGCCGGGCCGGGCGCGCATCCGTCGTGATCGCGTGTGCGCTGACAAGGCGTACGCCGCCCGCAGGAATCGCGCCTATCTGCGCCGCCGGGGGATCCGTTGCGCCGTCCTCGACAAGGCCGACCAGGTGCGCAACCACCAGAAGCTCCCGCGGCGGCCGGCCGCTGCGTTTCGACCCGTTCGACTACCGGAGGCGCCATGCGGTCGAGTGCGGGATCAACCGCCTCACGAGGCATCGTGCCGTCGCCACGCGATACGACAAGCTCGCGGTCCGCTACGAGGTGACCGTGCTCATCGCAGCCATCAACGAGTGGCTGTGACGCTCGGCCGTCACACGGGGGATCCACGTTCCACCACCGCGGGCAGATGGCTGGCTGGAACAGCACCTGACGGCCACTCCGGCCGCTGCTTGACCTGAACCTTGGTTGATGTACGAGAGTCGTGTCATCGAACGGCAAGACGAGGAGATTCCGATGACACAGCCCAGGATCCTGGTGACCGGCGCGACTGGAAAGGTCGGCGGCGCGGTGGTGACCCAACTGCACGCGGCGGGCGTGCCCGTGCGGGCGCTGGTGCGAGGGGAGGCGGACTTCCCGGAGGGTGTGCAGGCGGTGCGCGGCGATCTCGGTGATCCCGCGTCGCTGGGCACGGCCCTGGAGGGCGTCGATTCGGTCTTCCTGGTGTGGCCGTTCCTGAGCGCTGAGGGCGCGTCGGACGTGATCGACGCGATCGGGAAGCACGCTCGACGGGTGGTGTACCTGTCATCCGCCGGGGTCGGGAGCGAGCAGGAGAAGCCCGGCGAGGCGATCACCATGTTCCACACGGAGCTGGAGCGGCTGATCGAGGCATCGGGCCTGGAGTGGACGGCGCTGCGGCCCACCGGGTTCGCGAGCAACACGCTGGGCTGGGCGGAGGAGGTCCGCACCACCGGTGCGGTACGGGCGCCGCTGGCAAGGCTGGCCCGCCCGCTGATCCACGAGGCGGACATGGCTGCGGTCGCCGTTCAGGCGCTGACGACCGACGCCCTGCTCGGCGCCCGCCCCCTGATCACCGGCCCCGAACTGATCACCCAGGAACGGCAGGTGGCCCTGATCAGCGAGGCGATCGGGCGACCGGTGCGGTTCGAGGAGGTGGCGCTGGGCGAGGCCATCGAGCAGATGAAGGCCGCAGGCTACCCGGCAGAGCTGGTGGAGGCCGTGTTGCCGGCCCAGGCGGAGATGCTCGACAATCCGGAGCCGGTCAACGATGAAGTGGAGCGCATCACGGGCACCCCGGCCCGATCCTTCCAGGAGTGGGCGGTGGACCACGCGGCGGACTTCCACTGAGAAGGACGTCAATACACGTTGACATAGGCGACCGAAGCACCGGATCTCGACTCCGTCGCCCACACGCTTGACGCCGAGGTCGGGCCCCTGCTCAGGGAAGCCCCGAGAGGTCGAACCGCACAGGTCGGGGGCCCATCTCGTGGCTAAGGTGTGCCGTCACTCGGAAGGATCCGCATCCATCCCGGAAAGCCATCTCTGCATGAGTTCTTGAGCACTTCCGATACAAGCCCTCATAGGATCACTGAATCCGCTGGCTCTGCTGAGTCCGCTGACCCCGCTGGCAAGCCGGGGCCCGGCACGTGCAGGAGAAGACCAGTCGCACCGCCGCCTTCTCGACCCTGGTGGACCTGCTCCGGGCGCGCCGAGACGCAGGCGCGGCCATTGACGCGCAGCGTGGTCGGGCGGCCCGGAATGAGGAAGAGCAGTCCGACACGCCCGGTTCTGCGGCACGTTGTGCATGGTGTCGAGCCGCTTGTTGCCGGTGGCGTCGGGAATGACCAAGGTCCGCTCGTCGAGCACCGAGACGAACCCGGCCGGGCCGCCACGCGGCGTCACGTCCGCCCGGCCTTCGAGGTCCGCACTGCCGATGAACACCAGCGACGAACAGCCGACCAGCGCCCGTGCCATGACCGTCGACCTATGGTGCGAGCTGCTGACCGGACCGCCGAGCACGCCGAACCGGTGGCCGCGCAGATCCGGGCGGCGGGCGGCGAAACACTCGCTGTGGGCTTCGAGGTTCACCGGCCGGGTGGCGGTCGGCGAGACCGTCGGCCGGTTCGCCGAAGAACTGGGCGGCCCATACGTCGCGAACGCGGGCGTCGTCCGTGACATTCTCGCCCATAAGATCGCCGACGATGGCTGGGGCACGGTCGTGGGCACCTGTCTCAAAGGTGCCCTCCTCGTCTTGTAGGCCGCCCCCCAGCGGCACGTGGCAGAGGCGGGCTGGGGCCGCATCGTCAACCTCAGCCGGGAGCAGGATGCAGGGTACGCTCCTGTCCTCATCGGCTCCGACCGCGAAGCCGTCACGCAACAGGCACTCGGAGAGGATCACGGCAACCCTGGGCCAACTCGGTACGTGCCGGCGCACGGAGTTGTCGTATTCCGGTCCGGTTGGGGCCGGGTTCGAGGAGCGCTGCTCGCTGCGACGCCGGGGCCGGGCAAGGTGCATCGGCAGCTTGTTCGCCCCGCCGCATGTGGTTGTGAACCCGGTCCTCCCTCAGTTCTGACCCGGAGCCCGTTCTACTCTGTCGATCCGACAGCCGTCGCAGGAGGGGCAGCGTGGCTTTTGACAGCAATCGGCGTGGACCGACCCAGGTGCTGGTGACTGAGGCGAGTAAGGGCTTTGAGCGACCGGACTGCAGCGACCCGTCGCGCGTGCCCGTTCAGTTTGAGACGGACGCGATGGGAGTGGGTCTGCCGGGCGGTGCTGGGGACGACAGGAGCGCTGAGCAGTACGGTCCGATCGGGATAGGTGCGGCGGCTGGAGTGGATCCGTGGCGGTGAGGGGTGGCCGCACAGTGTGGCGGTGGGCCGCGGTGGTATGGCTGGTTGTCATCGCCGTTGCGGGCGGGCTGACGTGGTGGTGGCAAGGCTCGACGGAGCCGCAGCGACACGGCTGGGAGGATTCTGCTCCGACTCCGTCGGTGGGGGAGCAGGGGCGGAAAAAAGAGTGCGCGGACGACGTGTCCGGCGAGGATGGCCAGGCGGACTGTCTTTCGGTTGCCCGATAACCGGACCGCTTTTCTCTGCGCTGGTCCTCCACTCACCCTATTTCGCCGACTTGCACGCAGGGAATGCACTCGGGGTGCGGACCCGCCAACCCAACACAGGGGTGGGGCGTGGGCTAGAGCTGTTGGATCAGCATCCATAGGGCGAGTCCCAGGAAGATCACTCCGACCGCCCGGTTCATTGCGTAGCCCTTGCCCGTGGGCTCGGTCGCCTCGGGGTTCTTCACCCAGCCTCTCTGGAGGCGAGCGTTGGCCTTCCAGAGCAGTTGAGGCCGTACGACTTGCACCACCCCCGCGACCAGGAGAAGGCACAGGATCAGGACGGACAACGGGCTGCCGCCATCACGGTCCGTGGCAGCCTGCACTACAGCATCGTGACCAGTCACGTAGGCCGGTTGCCCTGGCTCCGGGCCGAGTAACGGACATCTCCAGGCCGATGCCCGCTAGGTGACTTCCGCCGCCGCGCTCCCACGGCCGACCGAGGGCTCTCGCGCACGAGCCCGCCCGGACGAGGTTTCCCGCCTCCGCTCTCGCGCCCAACAGCAGCCTCATGTCGCACCCCCGCCCCTGTGTCCGATACAGTAGATCTTGAGCTGGTCGCCACAACACGTGGCAGCCGGTGATGCGTTGGTGGTCCAAGGAAAGACGCCCCGCTTCCTGCGGGGAAATGCAGGTGCAAGGCCTGCCCGGCGCTCCAGCAGAGGCCCGTACGCGCACAGCGTGTACGGGCCTCCTCACGTTTATGGTCACCCGCGGTGCGCTCGAGGCATGATGATTCGTCGCCGCCCCTGCCCACCGTGCCCCCCAAGCCGAACTGCCCGTGTCGATGGTTCCGTTCGTCACGTCAGCGACCATCCACTCAGTGCGCGGCGGTCAGGGCGGCCAGGTAATCGTCGAGGAGCTCGACTTGCCGCGGGGGTGGGAACGCCGGCGGGTCGAGCAGTGCCTGGACCACCAGGCCGAGGATGAAGGCCTGGGCCCCGGCCGCGATCTGGGCGGGGTTGCCGGGGGGCAGTTCGCCGAGTTCCTGGGCTGCGGCCACCCGCTCCGTCAGCCGGTCCCGGCTTTTCGCGTACTTGCGGGCGTAGTCGGCGCTCAGGGCGGGGTCGGAGAGTGCGGTGTCCCAGGAGGAGACCCAGATGCGGTTGCTGTCAGTGGCCTCGGGGGTCAGCGGCAGGATGTCCAGCAACGCGTCCTTGAGGGCGGCCAGGCCTTCGCCCGTGGGGCGGCGGGGGCGGGAGACGGTGCGCTGTTCGAGCAGGTCGAGGGCGTACTCCACCAGAGCCTGCTTGGTGGGGAAGTAGTGCGTGAGCAGGCCGGTGGTCGCGCCGAGTTCGGCGGCGACGGAGCGCAGGGTAAGGCCGGCGAAGCCGCGGGTGGCCATGACCTGCCAGACCGCTGCGGAGACGTCGCGTCGACGAGCCTCGTGATCTCCCTTGGTGCGTGGCATGCCGCCACGGTACATTGCCACAACGCTTGTTATGTAAATGGGGAGGGTCGCATGTTCTCGCTGTCGCTGCGCGACGGTGCTCACCTGGTTGGGCTTGAGGTTTGGCACGCCGAGGAGTTTGCTGACCATCTGGGCCGGGCCCGCGAGCACATCCACCCCTGGGTCGGGCCCGGGTTCGTCACCGTCGACGTGGACGGAGCGCGGGCCACGCTGAAGCGGTACGCCAATCGGCAGGCGGGCGACGGTGCCCGCTTGTATGGCATCTGGCGGGAGGGGCTGCTGGTCGGCGGTGCGATGTTCACGGCCTTCGATGCCGCTGCCGGCTCGTGTGAGATCGGCTGCTGGCTGGAGCCGTCCGCCGAGGGCCACGGTCTGGTCACGCAAGCGTGCGGCGCGTTGCTGGACTGGGCGTTCACGTCCCGAGGGCTGCATCGGGCCGAATGGCACTGCCGGGCCGACAACGTCCGCAGCTCAGCGGTGGCCAAGCGGCTGGGCATGACGCTGGAGGGAGTGCGCCGCGAGGCCTGGCCATACCAGGGCGTGCGCTATGACAAGCAGCTCTGGGCGGTCCTTGCTCCCGAATGGCGAGCCCTGGACCGGTGACCGGTGACGGTCGCGTCCGGCGGGCACTCCGTCGGTTCAACAACCCTGCGACTCGGAGGTGACGGTGCGCGAGAGAGTACGGCAAGTGCGTGCCGCCTGCGGGACATCGCCGCCGACGTGGTCGAGCTCGCGGCTCCGGCACTAACTGCCCCACAGCCGCCCGGCTCGGCTGTGGGGTAGGGATGATCGCCGACAGCCCGATGTTCTCCGTCGACGATGAGGCCCTGCTCGCCCCGGTCGGCGGAGCCCACCGAGCGCCCACCCGCCTGATGGCCCGTCTCCAGCGGGCGGGTGGCTTGGTCCACGAGAATGGGCAGCAGACATACACCGCTTCCGGAGGCACATCCATCGGCGGCCGTTCGATGTTCGCGAGCATGAGCAGCACGATGTCTGCACCCGACGGGCCCGCCTGTAAGCGGGCTCGTGTCCAGGGACGGAGTCCGTCACGCCGGTCACCGAACTGCAGGCGCAGGGGCGCACTGCCCCGAAGAAGAACGGCGGCAGCTCCGGAATGCCTCGGGCCCGCGCCTCAGCTTGTCCATCGCTGGTGGTCAGCCGCGCACGTGCAGCCCGAAACCCGTGCGCCCCGCGGGTTCCCGTCCTTCCTTCAGGTGCAGTGAGGGGATCTCGTAGTCGCCGAAGTTCTGCCGCCGGAACGCGATCGGCTCGGTCGACTCCAGGGTGAGCAGGCGCTGCTCCCAGGCCTTGGCGACGTCCGCATAGTCCTCGCCGGTCATCCGGTCGGCGCCGTAGAGCACGAACGGCGGCAGCACCTCAATGCCCGGGTAGTAGAGGATGCCGTGCTGTATCGGGAACAGCAGATCGTCGATGGGGCCGTTGATCCCGCGTGCGCCGTAGTGCGACTCCGGGCCGCCGACTGTCACGGACAGCAGAGCCCTTCTGCCCGCGAGGGTGCCCTCGCCGAAGCGTTCGCCGTACTTGGTGTCGCTGTGCTCGCCGACGCCGTAAGCGAAGCGGTAGGTGAACACCCGGTCCACCCAGCCCTTGAGGATCGCGGGCATCGTGTACCACCACAGCGGGAACTGGAAGATGATCGTGTCGGCCCACAGCAGCTTGGCCTGCTCGTCGAGGACGTCAGCGGTAAGCATCCCGGAGTCGAAGGCCCGGCCCGAGTCCAGGGCGACCTTCAGCGGACGTGAGGCCTCGGGGCCGTAGTCCGCGGCGTCGACGACCGCCTTCCAGTTCATCGCGTACAGATCGCTCACCTGTACCTCGTGCCCGGCGTTCAACAGCGTGGACACCGCGAGGTCCTTCAACGAGCCGTTGAGCGACTTCGGCTCCGGGTGGGCGTAGACGATCAGCGTCTTCAAGGGAACTCCTTCGGATCGGATGCCTCCGATCCTGGGCGTCGCGCCGCCCGGCGTTCAGGGGCTCCTCATCCATCGGACCGGACTTCCTGGTAACGGCAGGACCACCCTCACGGGCACAGCCGAGGCCATACTGAGCACATGGACGATCTTGCGGGCTTCCTGCGGACCCGGCGTTCCCGGGTCGACCCGGCGGCCTCCGGCATCCCCACCGACAGCCGCCGCCGGGTCGAAGGGCTGCGCCGCGAAGAGGTCGCGCACCTGTCCGGCGTCAGCGTCGACTACTACGTACGCCTGGAGCAGGGGCGCGCGACCCAGCCGTCCGAGCAGGTCCTCGACGCCCTCGCCCGCGTCCTCGGCCTCGACGAGACCGAACGCGGGCACCTCCACCGGCTCGCCCGGCAGCGCCGCCACCGCGCGAAGGCGCCGAGCGGGAGGGTCCGGCCGGAGCTGCTGCGGGTCCTCGGTCTGGTCGCCGACGCACCCGCGCTGATCACGAACCACCAGCTGGACGTGCTCGCCGGAAACCGTCTCGCCGGGCTCCTTTACGGCCGGCCGATGCCGGGCCTGAACACCGCCCGGCACATCTTCCTCGAGGAAGCCGAGCGGGGCCTCTACATGGACTGGGAGAAGTGCACTCTCGACGTGGTCGGGCACCTGCGCCTGGCCGCCGGCAAATATCCCGAGGATCCCCGCCTGGCCTCACTCATCGGCGAGCTGGCGATGGGCAGTGAACGCTTCCGCCGCCTCTGGGCCCGCGCGGACGTGCGCGCCCGCACACATGGACGCAAGGCCTACCAGCACCCCCTGGTCGGACTGCTGGAACTGCACCAGGAGAACTTCGCGCTGCCGGATGCATCAGGCCTTGAGCTACTGGTGCTGTCCGCGCTCCCCGGCAGCCCCGCCGAGGACAAACTGCGCCTGCTCGCCGGTCTGGGCGCTGACAACGGCAATGCGCATCCTTCAGTGAACGCCCAGATCCGCGAGTAACGCCCCCACCGACTCGCCCCCACCACACAAGAAGCCGGGAAGGCGCCGGCCGCTGTCGTGTCCGCTGGACAGTTCGATTTCTATGTGCGGCGGGGTGCCTCACACACGGCGACAAGGGCTACGACTGCTCCCACCTGCGGCGTCGGCTCTCCTTGCGCCGGATCGCCCACCGCATCCGCCCGCACGGGCACCGAGCCCACTCAGCGGCTGGGCCGACACGGTGGGTCGTCGAAGGCACGGTGCCCCGGCTCTCAGGATGCCGACGTCTCCACCGCCGCTACGAACGCAAGCCCGAACACACCCTCGCCTCCACCGCCATAGCGACAACCCTCCTATGCCACCGCCGGATCACCAGATGAAACGACGTCCAAGCTGCGGGCATGGGGCGGGGCAAGACGGGAGATCCCAGCGGGCGTCGGAGGCTCACCCATCCGGAGGACCAGGCGCTCGGCGAGGTGGTCACCGTGGCTGTGATCGGCGTGATCGGTGGCTGCATCGTCATCGCCGTCCTGAGCACCCTGTGCCTCATCGGCATCGGATGGCGCCCGAAGTGTCCCTGCTGCGCTCTGCCGGGGCCGGGTGGCGGCAGCTGCGGCGCATACTCCGGCTGGAAGCGGTGACCACGGCCTTGACCGGCCTGGTGGTCGGGGTGGTGGTGGCCCTGATCCTGATCCTCGCCTTCAGCCTGGCACTGGCACACACCCTGCCGTACCTCGCGGCTGCGCAGGCGGCGTTGATCATCCTGGCGGTGGCCGGACCACGGCCGCGGGGACGCTGCCGTTGGCCCGGCGGGCGCTGGGGGAGGGGCGCGGCATCCGGCGCGGTTCAGGTAGACGCGAACAGGCCGCCCCTCCGGGAAGGAGGGGCGGCCTGGAAGCGGGAAGCGTGCTGCGGGGTTACTTGCTCGGGCAGGTCTCCTGGGTCACCTTGCCGCCCGACTTCTCGGCGGTGGCCGGGTCCACCGACAGGCACAGGCCCGTCCAGTTGTTGACGAACTTGTAGGCCTGCTCTTCACCGTTCGAGGTGGTGACCTTGACCGGGACGATGTTCCACATCTGGCTGCCGGAGAACCAGCGGGTCTCGCAGTCCCACCAGAACATCTGGGTGCCGGAGCCGGGCGGGGTGCCGTTGTTGTACGGCACGGTCAGGCACTTGCCGTTGCTCGCCTTGATCCAGAAGTGGTTCTTGTTGTCGAACGAGGAGGGCTTCTCGGCTCCCCACTGGTGGCTGCTGGGCGGGCTCGACTGGCACTCGCGCTGGGTGACCAGACCGCCGGACTTGGAGTCGTCGAACTCGGGGCCGCGCACCATGCAACGGCCGTACAGCGTGTTCACGTAGGTCTTGTCGCCCTTGACCTGCCAGAGCATCCGGTTGCCGCTGCTGCGGGCATCGTCCTTGTTGTGGTCGATGATCGCGTTCACCAGGCCCCAGCCGGGAAAGTCCATCATGACGATGCCGACGCGGCCCTGTGTCTTGTTGAGGTACTTCATCAGGTGGTAGTTCACACCCGGGACCTCGGTGCTGACGCCGCTCTGGACCTTCGTGTAACCGCCGGCGTAGTAACGCGGCGACCCCCCGCCGGGGACCTTGTTCGCGGACGTGTATGTCACGTACATGTTGGAGGCGGCGGACATGGCCTCATCGACGTTCTTCTTGACGTAGTTCCACTTCTCCGTGATGTCCGAAGCGTTGTAGTGGTCCTCGTTGCGGTCGTTGAAGCCCGCGAGCCCGTAGTTCGAGTCCTCGACGCTGTCGAAGCTGCCCAGGACCAGCTTTCCGCGGACCTCCCCGAGCTTGGGGATCGTCGCCGGGCGGCTGCCCGTGATGGAGGGCGTCCAGAACAGGTTGGCGTATTTCTTCTTGTTCGCGTAGGCGGCGAAGATGTCCTTGACGTTCTGCGCGTTCATCGTGTCCGGGTCGTGCCTGCACTCGTGCAGCCCGGCACCCGAATAGGGGCACTCGGACTTCAGTCGCATCACGACCGTCTCGGTCGGATGCGCCTTGAGGAAGGACTGCGTCTTTTCCAGGACGTCGTCGAAGTTGGCGTTCTGGTAGAACGCGGCGTGGTGAATCGCGAAGTCCTGGCCGTCGTTGACGACGCGGACCCGGATGTCGAGGGCACGGATCCCGCGTTCGTACTGCGCCGCCAGCGTCTTCGCGCTGTCGCCGTAGTCCTCCTGCGTCTGCACGGCCGACCCGCCGTGGAGGGACAGCGTGTCGTGGGTGCCGGGGATGGACATCGCCGACAGCCGGGTCTCACTGGCGACGCCCGACATCCACTCGGCCCGGTCCGGCTGCCCGAGGTTGTCGAAGGCGTCCTTGTTGGTCGACCCGGCCGCCCCCGCGGCCGTGGGCGTCAGAAGTGCCGCGCCCAGCGCGACACTGACCGTCATCAGACCTGCCAGCGTGCGGGACCGTCTGCGCGATCTCGCGCCGGAGGCGCGGGGGGTGGGGCTGGGCATGGGACTCCTGTCCAGAGCGGGGCAGTACGCGCCCCAGCTTCAGCCCTGCCGCTCACGTTTCTCGCACGTTTCGCTCATGCCCGCCTTGGAGTGCCGCGCTCGGGGCGCCGCTTCGGTGCGTACGGCTCGCCGACGACGCGAGCCACACCCGAAGAACGCGGGCGTCGGCGCCGACTTGGCCCGCGCCATGCCACTCCGAGCGCGAGTTGACCCTCCCCCTACGTCAGGCTTGAGGCTGTACTCCGACGAAAGGGCAGGTGGATGAGCTACTCCGTGGGTCAGGTCTCGGCTTTCGCCGGGGTGACAGTGCGGACACTGCATCACTACGACAAGGCGGGACTTCTCTCACCCAGTGACCGCAGCCCTGCCGGATACCGGCTCTACAGTGAGGCCGACCTGGTCCGTCTCCAGCAGATCCTCTTCTACCGCGAGCTCGGCTTCCCCCTCGACGAGATCACCGCGATCTTCAAGGACCCGCAGGTGAACCCGCTGGAGCGGCTCCGGGCCCGACAGCGGCAGCTGCATGAGGAGATCGCCAGGCTGCGGCGGCTGGCCGAGGTGGCGGAACGGGCCATAGAAGTCCAGATGACCGGGGTGACCCTGACGCCTCAAGAACGCTTCGAGGTCTTCGGCGAGGTCACCTTCGACCTGAGTTACGCCACCGAGGCAGAGATGAAATGGGCGCGGTCCGAGGGACAGCGCGCGGCGATGGCCCGCGCGGATGCCCACACCAAGGAGGACTGGCGCCAGCTCATGAGCGAAGCAACCGCCTGGCGTGCGGAGCTGCTCGCGGTTTACGACGAGGGGGAGCCGAGCGACGGTGAACGGGCCATGGACCTGGCCGAGGAACACCGCCTGCACATCGCACGCTGGTTCACCTCCTGCCCGCCCGACATGCACCGGCGCATCGCGGACGACTTCGTCACCGACCCGCGTGCATTCGCTCTGGTCGTACCACCCTCGCAGCAACGCCCGGGGCTGGCCGCCTACGCGTGCAGGGCGGTCCACGCCAACGCGGCCCGCCACGCGGACGGCGGCACCGATTTCGAGGAGGACAGATGCGGATCCTGATAGCTGCGGCCGGATCGCGCGGCGACGTCGCGCCGTACTCGGGCCTGGGCGCCGAGCTACGCCGAGCCGGGTACGACGTCACCCTCGCCGCCACCGACACCTTCGCACCCCTCGCACGCGACGCAGGGCTGGAGTTCCGCAGTCTGCCCGCCGACACCCGTGGGCGTGGCGGCGGCACAGGCAAACATGAACTGATGCGCACGGCTGCCGCGTTCATCACCGAACTCGGTCAGGGCTTCGCCGACGCGGTGGACAAAGGCACGGACCTGCTCCTGCTGTCGACCACTACCGCCCCGCTCGGCTGGCACCTCACCGAGGCCACGGGCACACCGAGCATCGGGGTCTATCTCCAGCCCACCGCACCGACCGGCGACTTCCCGCCCGTCGTGACAGGCTCCCGCTCCCTGGGCCGTCTCGCCAACCGGGCCACCGGACGCTTCGCGCTGCGGATGGCCGACCGCGTCTATACACAGGCGGTCACACAGCTGCGCCAGCGCCTTGCACTCCCCACGGCCTCCCCTGCGGAGATACGTCGACGACAGGAACAAGCGAACTGGCCGATCCTGCACGGCTTCAGCACAGCCCTGGTACCCCGCCCCTCCGACTGGCGCTCCGGCCTGCAAGTCGTAGGCAACTGGTGGCCCCATCACGATGCGACCCAGCGGCTTCCTGCTGAGCTCGAGGACTTCCTGGGCGCCGGGCCTCCGCCCGTCTTCATCGGCTTCGGGAGCATGGCGTCCGGCGACGGGGAACGGCTGAGCGAGATCGCTGTGCGAGCATTGCGCCGCGCCGGGCTGCGCGGCGTCCTCCAGGCCGGCAGCGCCGGACTCGCCGCCGACAGGGACGACGTGCTCACCATAGGGGACGTACCGCACGCACTGCTTTTCCCGCGCCTGGCTGCGGTGGTCCACCATGCCGGGGCCGGCACCTCCGCCGCCGCGCTGCGTGCCGGAGTGCCCGCGGTCACCGTCCCCGTGATGGCGGACCAGCCGTTTTGGGCAGCGCGGCTTGCCGCCCTCGGCGCCGCCACCGACCCGATCCCCTTCCGGTCCCTCACCGCCGAACTCCTCGCCGGCTCACTGGACCGAGTAGTGACGCAGCAGGCACACCGCCGGGCCGCCGCAAGAGCGGCGCAACATCTGGCGGCCGAGGACGGAGCAGGTCAGACACTCAAGACCATTCTGCAGACGACTGGTGGATGACACCAGTGCGAGTGGATCCGCATCAGCCCAGGAACGCCGACAGGTGTTCGTTCAGTTGCTGCGGCGCGGTGAGGGGCAGCGAGTGGTGGGTGTCTCCGGGCAGTACGACCACCCTGGCCTGCGGCAGCTTCCGGCGGGCTCGGTCGGCGACCTTTGCGGCGTGGTGGGCGCGACTGTGCTCCGCGAGCACGACCAGGACAGGCATACGAAGGCCGGCCACCTGGGGGCGGGGACCTGTGACCAGCTTGCGGCCGGGAACGGCGGCGGCCAGGGCGTACAGGCGCTGCCAGGACTTGTCCGGCTGGGTCCCCGCCGTCTCCCACGCCAGGAAAGCGGCAGCGCGGGCCTGACTGGGGCGGAGGAGAAGGGGCAGTGCGCGCAGCAGGTAGCCGGGCCGGAAGCCGGCGAAGACCTGGGTGGGGTCGAGGAGGGCGAGGCGGATGACCCGCTGGGGTGCGTGGAGGGCGTACCTGACGGCCAGCCAGGCGCCGTATGAGTGGCCGCACACGTGCGTTCGGGTGAGGCCCAGCCCGTCCAGCAGGGAGTCCAGCCACGCGGTCAGGTCGTCGGCGGTCTTCAGGGGTGTGCCGCCGCTCCGGTCGGTGCGGCCGGCGTCGCCCAGGAGATCCACGGCATGGACGCGGTGACGCCGACCCAGAGCCGGTGCGTTGGCGAACCAGACCAGCCCGGTGGCGGAGCCGCCGTGCAGCAGCGCCAGCGGGACGCCGTCGGCCGGACCGTACACATGGACCCGGGTCCGACCGTAGGGGGTGACGACGTCGCGCTCCTCGGTGGAGTGCGGCCAGCGGCGGCGGAGTTCGTCGTAGGCGAGGTCGAAAGCGGTCCGGGACACTGGGCTTTCCTCTCGTCGAGCGATAATCTCGGTGAGCGAGATATTACGCATGGGTCCCAGGGAGTGTGAATGAACGACCGGAGTCCGGTGATGGAGCTGGTCCACGTGCTGCGTGCGGTGACCGTGGAGTTCGACCTGCTCGGCGCCGAGTTCGCCGCACGTCACGGTCTGCACCCCACCGACGTACGCGCGTTGATCCACCTGCTGGACGCGGCGCGGAAGGACATCCCTGCCACGCCGGGATGGCTCGGTCGTCAGATGCGCCTCAACTCGGCCGGCACCACCGCCCTGGTCGACCGGCTGGAGCGGCTTGAGCTGGTCCGGCGCACCAAGGACACCGCCGATCGGCGACGCGTGCTGCTGGAGGTGGAGGAGAAGGCGACGGAGCTCGGCTGGTCCTTCTTCGGGCCGGTGATCGCCGAGGTGGTGGCGGTCGCGGAAGGCTTCGACACGGGCGAACTGGAGACGGTGCGTGGCTTCCTGACCGCGGTACTGCACTCCACCCAGCAGGCACGAGCGACCTGACCGGTGCCGCCGCGCGTCCACGACAGGCCGGGTGAGGCGACGCGAGGGGCGAGCCCTCCTACGTCGCTGCCGCTGACCGACGACGCGCCGGCCGTCCTCTCACCGACCACCTTTCGTCTGCCTCGCACAGGGCGATCCGTCATGCGGGGCGAGGACCGGGATCAGCACACGTCTACTGCCCCAGGGGCAGAAATGGAGCCCGTGAGATGGCCACTCAGGTGTCACCGACGGTGAACGGACCTCGTCACTCCCTCTTCCTCAAGACCGCGGTCGCTCTGCAGACACTGACCATATTCCTGCAAGCCGTGTCCGCCGGCCTACTGCTGACCTCCGCCTACGGAGAGGCACTGCACAGTGCGGGAGCCCGTGTGATGTACGGCGCGGCCATGCTGTACGTGCTCGCGGCGGTGCTGGCGTGGAAGCCGGGCGGCGGCTCGCTGCGGTCCGTCTGGCACGCTTCGGGCTTCCTCGCCCTCGCCTCGGCTCAGGTCCTGCTCGGCATCGCCCACGTTCCGTCTCTGCACGTGCCCCTGGGTGTGCTGATGTTCGGACTGAGCGCACTGGCGCTCGTGCACCGCCGAAGCCCGGCCATGTGCAGGACCACCGCGGGCGATGATGAAGCCCTGACGTGACCCTCACCGCCGACACTTCGGCGGCCGGCCTCGACCTCTTCGCCAATTGAAACCACCGCGCCGAACAAAGCACGCAGGGCCATCAGGTCACGAAAGGAATGCCATAGCGGAGAGCGCGTTGATCTTGAGGAAGTGCGCCGGGGGCCCGGTCGCTCTGCAGCCGTTGGGCGGGGCCTTCGCCCCTCGCCTTTTCCGGGCCGAGAGCGGCCGTGAGGCGGTCGGGGTGCATGGAGAGCGCATGGGGGCGCTGATGTGCCTCCCAGGGCGGGGCGGGGCGGTCGTCGCCTGTCGCCGGCCTCTGTGCCGGGTCTGGTGAGGTGAGGGCATGCTCGCCGACGAGGACGGATTCTGCCCGCTCTGTTGACCCACCAGGGGGACCCGTGCGGTCTGCGGGTGTGTGCGGTGGCTGGAAAGCGCCCGTCGTGAACAGACTGAGGACCACGTCTGTGCTCGTCGCCTGAAACGGGGTACCCCGGCGGCGCACGAGTCGCGCTCGTCCTGCCCCCAGGAGGCAACGCCCATGACGTTCAATCCGCTGGAGCAGCGGGGTATCCCGCTGGACCGCCAGTTGCGCAACTGGCGCGAGCTGAACGTGGACCCGATCGACCCCGACCACTGCGATCCGTACACCCGCTGCCGGATCATCACGATGAACGGGATCGAGGTGGAGGCGATCCTCTTCAGCCACCAGCTCGCCCGCCACACCGTGGACCCGGAGATCAAGCGGCAGCTGGCCCGGGTGCGCTACATCGAGGCACAGCAGCAGAAGGTGGTGAACTGGCTGCTGCCCGGCGTCTCCTCGGTGCTGGAGACGACCATCGCGTACGAGCAGGTGGCGGTGGACCTGACGGCGTGGGTGGCGCGGATGGAGCCGGACCCGTACCTGAAGCAGGCGTACCAGTTCGGTGTGCTGGAGGACTTCGACCATCTGTACCGGTACGCGAACCTGTACGAGATGATCGAGCACCGCAAGGCGGAGTCCATCGTCGACAACCTGACCGAGGTCATGCCCGGCCGGCCCACCCGGTTCCACCACCGCGACCCGGTCGACAACGTCCGCGATCCGTATGCCAAGGACGAGACGAACCCGCTGTCCAAGCTGCACGCGCTGACGATCATGTCGGCCGAGCAGCAGACCATGAACTTCTACATGAACACCGGCCCCACCTACATGGAGCCGATCGCCCGCCAGCTCTACCAGGAGATCGGGCTGATCGAGGAGGAGCACGTCACCCACTACGAGTCCCTCGTGGACCCGGGGGAGACGTGGTGGGAGCAGCTCGTCAACCACGAGTACAACGAGTGCTACCTCTACCACTCCTTCATGGAGCAGGAGAGCGACCCCAAGGTCAAGGCGATCTGGGAGCTGCACCTGAACATGGAGCTGGAGCACCTGCACGCCGCCTGCGACCTGATGCGCCGCCACGACGGCCGCGACCCCGCCTCGGTCCTGGCCCCCGAACTGCCCAACGTGCTCACCTTCGAGCCCAACAAGGGATATCTGCGTGAACTGCTCGACACGCAGATGGACCTGACCACGCTCGGCGCCGGGTATGTGCGCGAGGCTCATGAGCGGTTCGAGCGGATGCAGGAGCAGATCCACGGCGGCGAGGCACCCCCGAGCGACCGGGTGATGATCCAGCACGAGGAGATGTTCGGCCGCGAGTACCGCCTCCAGACCGAGGGGGAGCACCCCGACCCGACGCAGCGCGAAAAGTAGGGGAGGCCGACATGTCCGAACTGCACACCCCGCATGCCGGGGACGACATGGCCAAGGACGACGACGTCGTCGCCCTGCTGATGCGCCAGCACGGCGACATCCGCAACCTCTTCGACGAGGTCGAGGCCGCCAAGGGCGAGGAACGCCGGGATGCCTTCCGCCGCCTGGTGCGCCTGCTGGCCGTCCACGAGACCGCCGAGGAGGAAGTCGTCCACCCCTTCGCCCGCAAGGGATTCCCCGGCGGCGAGCAGGTCGTGAAGGAACGCCTCGCCGAGGAGAAGGCGGCCAAGGAGACCTTGTCCGCGCTCGACGAGACGGACACCGACGACCCCAAGTTCATGCCCCAGCTGCTCAAGCTGCGCAAGGACGTCCAGGCGCACGCCCGCGCCGAGGAACGCTACGAGTTCACCCACATCCGGCGTAGTACCGACGCCGCCAACCTGGCCGCGATGGCGAAAGCGATCAAGGCTGCCGAGGCCATGGCGCCCACTCGGCCTCACCCGGGCGTCGAGTCCGGGGCGAAGAACATGGCCCTGGGACCGGTCGCCGCCCTCATGGACCGCACCAAGGACGCCGTACGCAAGGCCATGGGCAAGTAGGTCCGCAACGGCCGCGCCCGGGGGTGGGCTCATGGCCCGGCCCCCGGGCGCGCGGTTCGCGGACGGCACCGTCAGAAGGACAGCGCATGAAGATCGACGCGTCACTGGTGAGGGAGCTCTTGGAGGCTCCGTCGGACGACACCGTCCTGGCGCTTCTGGAGGGCCGTGCTCAGGTCATCGAGCAGGCTGCCCTCAGCAGTGAGCAGTGCCGTGGGGCAGCCGTGCTGCTGTCCCGCGCAGAGCTGGTGGAGCGGCTTGGCACCCCTTCGCCCGCCGAGGAGGACGTCACACGCCTGTCGGCGTCTCTCCAGGACGCCGTCGACAAACTCGGCGCCTGACTCCACCTGCCCCTGCCCCACCGGTATACGTACACCACCCCTGAGCTGAGCGTGGGACCCCCGCACAGCCCGACGACGCTGGTCGCTGAGCCGTCTGGCGGAGCGTTTCGCGGCAGTCGATGACGGTGCCGCCCCCCGCCAACGAGGCTCAGAGTGCGCATCACCGCCTTGCCGGGGGCGGCCAGACGCGGTCGGCCGTCGGTCTCACTGACCGCACGATGAACGCCGATGAAGATGTTGATCCCACTCGAACCCATGAGGATGACCTGGCGCCGGTCGACCACGATCCGGGGGCGGGGGTATCGCAGGCGTCCAGGGCCCGGCGCAGTGTGGTCTTCGGAGCCGTGATCGATCTCCCCCACCAGTGACACCACGCGGATGCCGTCGGCGGCCGTGGCCACGACCGACATTCGTCCAGACTTCTCGGCGTGAGACCGCGAACTGGTGCTTGCCCGTGCCCCGCGGAAACGCCGCCTGCGCCTTGCCCGGGCCCTTTGTCGCACGCGCGACGGTCGGGGCGGGAGACGGGGCCTGATCGGGCTGCGCACCTGGCCGCGCTGAACGACTCACCGGTCGGCCAACTTCGCGATCGCTGTAGGAGTGCTGATCATCTCAAGCGCAGTCCTCGTCCTACTCCTCCTCCTACTCCTGCGGCGTTTCTGACCGCACACCCGTGTCCAGCACGTCCGCTCCGGGACCGCCCGCATGGGGCCACGGGCACCGCGGACCCTTCCGAATGAGGAGGACTCTCGGTGGCCCTCGCGTCCGCCGCACCGCCCGGCAGGTGCCCCGCCCCGCCCAGGGGAGACAGGCCATGGCAGTACCACCGGCGCGGGCGCCGGCTGTCGTCACTCGATCAGCTGCAGCAGGTGGAGACCCCAGGAGCCTGCGACAGCGAGAGCTTCGCCATCGCGGGACCAGGCGCAGGACGTGGCGTATCCGTCTACTGTGAATGCGGTGAGCACACGGCGCTCTGTCACGTCCCATACGCGCACCACCCCGGCTTCGCCGGTGGCGAGGTGTCCGGCGGCCGACCACGCCATCGACCGCAGCCGACTGGTGTGGCTGGGCAGTTCGGTGGTGGCGCCGTTGGTCGGGTCCCAGACGCGTACTGCTCCGTCGGCGCCGGCGGCGGCGAGGCGTCCGTAAGCCGACCACGCCATCGATGCCACCCGGTCTGTGTGGTTGAGCAGTTCGATGGTGGTGCCGGTGTTCGGTCCCACAGGCGCACCCGCCCGTCGGAGTCGGCGGTGGTCAGGCGTGCGTCGGCAGTCCACGCCACTGACTCGGCGCGGCCGGTGTGGCCGGGCATCCCGATGGAGGCGCTGTTGTCGGGATCCCAGACGCACACGTTCCCCTCGGAGCCGGCAGTGGCCAGGTGTCCGTCGGCCGACCACGCCGTCGACGTAAGGGCCCCGGCGCGGCTGCTGGACCTGGCCGCACACGAGAGCCCCGCCCGGGACGCGTGTCGCACAGCCACCGCTGTCGCACCCGGCGACCGGTGCCATCCGCTCAACAAGCGAAGAAGTCACGCCTTCAAACCGCCGCAAGATCGCACCGAACGAGTGGCGTCTCAGTACCGACGGCCTCGACGCCGCCATCTGCGAGCGTGTCCACGGCGTCCGCCCCACCCTGCGCCTGTCGGTCACCGGACTCGGTTCGGTCTACCTGGGTGGTCCCACTCTCGCCGCGGCCGGCCGCGGCGAGGAGCTGAGCCCCGGCGCGGTGGCCGCGGCCTCGGTCGCGTTCCGCGGCGAGCGGAAGGCGTTGCATGTCCCGGGCGCCGCGTTCCCGGCGTGCTGACGTACGGCGGGAGCGCGGACGGTGGTCCCGCCGGTCAGCTCGCGACGCGCCAGGTGAGCTTCTTGGTCAGAAGCTTGCGCAGCGCCGGGTCGCGGACCGCCTTGGTGGGGTCAGTGCCCCGCACCGAGACCGTGTGCGCGCGGCCGTCGGCCGGTACACCCAGGGCGCGCGGCGTCATGCTCGCGTCGTCCCGGCCCTTGTCGGTCACGCGGCCGTCGACGTACCAGCGCAGTTGGACGCCCTTGCCCGCCTCGACGGTGACGACCTTCGTGCGGCGCACCTTCGTGCTGGTGGGGGTGGTGGCGCTGATCACCGACGAGTGCCGGTGGAAGCCCGCGATCATCGCTTCGCGTCCGGGCAGGTTGAACTCGTTGCCCAGGGTGCGCATGATCGAGTTCTGCGTGGGCCGGTAGATGCCGCGAGGGTAGTAGCCACCGCCCCGGTACGCGCCGACCTTGCCGCCGTCGGGGGACGTCTGGCCGATCCAGCGGTACCACTTCTTCTTCTGCGCGGTCAGCTGGGCCGACTTCAGCTTGCTGATGTTCGACTCCCACGGCTCGGCGCCGTCATAGGTGCCGTACTCGTCGTACCAGTACTCGTCGGCCAGCTTGCCCAGTGAGTGGCCGGTCTCGTGGACGACTATCTGGGAGGAGTCGGGGTTGTCCGACGAGGCGGTGGCTATGCCGTCGTAGCCCGAGGGCGACACGATGTCGTTGTAGCCCGCGCCGCCGTACTTGGTGGAGTTCGCGAGGACGATCACCAGGTCGGCGTCGGCGGCCTTGCTGGCGTACGCCTCCACCTTCTCGTGGTTGACGCACAGCAGGCGCTCGACGTTGTCGCACCAGAACGACGAGCCGAGGGCGGTCCTCTTGCTCGTGCCGTAGTCCGGGTCGCCGCCGACACCGGACTGCGGGGAGACGGCCTCTATGGCCCAGACGTTGAACTGCTTCTTGTACGTGCGGTACGGCTCGACCGCGGAGACCTCCTTCCACTTCCGGCGCACGTCCGTCAGGAAGTCGTCCTGCTGGGACTTGGTGTAGCCGTCGCCGATGAACACCACGTCGGCCTTGGCGCCGACCGGCCCGTTCTTCACCAGCGAGACGACCTTCCCGTCCCCGGCGATGGCCGAGCGCTGCCTGGCGTTCAGCCGGGCGGGGGCGGGGACCTCGGTGTGCCGCGGGTGACTGTCGGGAGAGGTGAAGTACTCGACGTGCTGCTGGGGTCCCGCGGAGCGCGACGGTGTGGCGGACTGCGTGGTGCCGGGGCCGGTGCCGGGGGTGGTGTCCGCGGCCAGGGCGCCGCCGACCCCGGCGAGGCTTGCCGCGACGGCCACGCCGGCGGCGACGGCGACCTGCACGCGGGTACGTCTCGCCCCGGCGCCTGCGGGCTGCCGTGTCCGCACGGGTATGCCGGGCTTGCTGCTCCTCATACTGATCCTCTCCATGGCCGCCGGTTCACGGCGGGCTCGCTTACTCGTGCAGGGGGAATGAAAGGTGGGACCGGCCGGGCTACCGGCGAGAGTCCACACGGGCATGACAAAAGGGGTGCCGTCGCTGACAGATCATCCGAACGCACGACCAGCGGGACGGCTCACCGCTGTCGAGGCACGACCCCCGCCACGACGTTCTGCCTCCACCTTGAGGTGGAGCGCTTACGTTTCGCTGCCGTTCGGCTTGTGCGCCGGACGACGCCCTCTGGTCAACCGGACACGGAGAGGGCCTGCGGGTCGACCTCGCGGTGGTCCAGCAGGGTCCGCAGGTCCTCGCCGCTGGACTCCACCCGCACGGCCTTCCGGCTCTTGCCCCGTACCGTCACGTTCTCGCTCGTGACCTCGGGTGCCGCACCCCTGATCCCCCATGGCGGGCATCCTACGTGCGCCCCACGCGGGTGCCGACAGGCGGGGCGTGACGCGGCGAAGACGTCGGCTTCGTGTGAACGCACAATGTTCGCCCGCCGGTGGATAGCCGCGGGTGACTCGTCGCGTCGTGAGGGGCGGCAAGAAGGGGAGGGTCGATGGAGGCCTCGAGTCATGATGACTTCCGGGAGTTCGTGGCGATGCGGTCCACCGCGCTGCTGCGGCTTGCGGTGTTGCTCACCGGCGGGGACCGGCACGCCGCGGAGGATCTGCTGCAGATCGCGCTGATGAAGGCGTACGGACGCTGGGCGCAGATCGAGCAACCGGAAGCGTACGTCCGCCAGATCCTGTACCGCCAGCAGGTCAACCGGTGGCGGTTGCGCAGGCACCGCGCGGAGACGACGGTCCCGGTGCTGCCCGAGCCCGGCGGCGACGTCGGCGGCGAGTCGGACTCCGAACTGCGGATCGCGCTGTGGGCTGCGCTCGGCCGTCTGACGAAGCGGCAGCGGGCCGTGGTGGTCCTGCGCTACTTCGAGGACCTTCCCGAGGGTGAGGTGGCGGCTCTGCTGCGGTGCCCTGTCGGCACGGTCCGCAGCACGGCGCACCGGTCGCTGGAGAAACTGCGCGGGCTCGTACCGGAGCTCGGTCCCGAACGGCCCGCGGAGCAGGCGCGGCCGCTCAGCTATACGGCGAAGGAGATGCGCGGATGACCGCGGAGCGTGTGGAAGAGAAGGTCCGGGAGACGCTGCGCTCGGTCGCCCTTGACGGGGTGCGGGCGCCCGAGGACCTGGTCGAGCAGGTGGTGCGGCGGCGTGGGAGGCGCCGGTTCTCGCAGGCCGCGGGGGCGGCGGTCGCCGTTGCCGCGATCACCGCGGGGGCGGTGTTCGGCTTCGGCGGCACGGGGGACAGTCCTGAGCGTTCGGCGCGGCCGGCCGCCTCGCCGGAGGGCTGGCGGCCCTGGCAGGCCGACGTGCCGGAGGCCGGTGGACGGGGTTGTCTGGTGGACGGCTCGGCGCTGTACTGCAGCGGGTCGAAGTACGACGCCGCCAAGTTCGACGCCGGCACCGGCAAGCGGTTGTGGACCGTCAAGGTCAACCGGGAGGGCGACGGGATCGACCGGCCGTTCGCCGTGCGGGACGGCGTGGTCTACGCGTACCGGAACCACACCGCGAAGAACCAGCCCGACGGCGACTACATGGGTGGCACCGACCTGATGGCGGTGGACGCCGACAACGGCGATGTGCTGTGGTGGGTCAAGATGCCGCAGGACGACCGCACCGGCCAGGCCGCCATGCTCATCAACGGCGCCGTCCTCGCCAACACCCCCTCGCTGCGCACGCTGTCGGCCCTCGACCCGCGGACCGGCAAGGAGAAGTGGCGGCACACCTGGGACAGGGGCACGGCATGTCAACGGGCGGTGCTGGGCGGCGTGCCCCACCTGCTCTGCACACGGGACACCGACGAGCCGCACGACACGGACGTCATCCGTCTCGATCCCGTCACCGGGGACGCCACGAAGGTCACGACCGTCCCCGGCAGGCAGCAGTTGCTCGGCGCTTCGGAGGATCAGCTGTTCCTCGCACGAGACAGGGCCGTCACCGACAAGAACATGCTGCTCACCACCGTCAGCAGCTCCGGCGAACAGACCTCGCGCACCCGCAGGGCCGACACCGGTCTCGCCACATCCGAGGTGGTCGGCGACCGGCTGATCACCGTGAACCGGCAGGGCCGGGCCTCGGTCTACTCGCTGACCACGGGAGAGACCCTGTGGTCCCGTCCGGTGGGGATCGAACTGCCCGGCAAGGGGAGGGCGCGGGGCATCGCGGCTCCCGTGGTGTCGACGGGGCAAGGGGTCGTGTACTTCTTCGGTCCCACCGGGGATCTGTCGGGCCTCGATCTGCGCACGGGCGAGCAGGTCTGGCGCGGGCACGTCGACACCGGCGAGCCGGGGCCGGGACCGAGGCCGGGAGAGACGTCCCAGGTCCTCCTCTACGGAGATGTGCTGATCACCCAGAAGGACGGCAGGCTCGTCTCGCTGCTGCCGCGGATCGACGACTGACCCGAGGAGAGCGGGCCGGGGGCGGGTGAGTCTCAGCTGGCCCGGTGGACGCTGACGGCGTAGCCGCCGCCGTGGTAGGGGTCGGCGTCCCACGTCGCGAAGCGGTCGGCCAGGGTCAGGCCGGCCGCGGCGCAGTGGGCGTCGTACTCGGGCAGGGTGATGGTGGGCGGCACCGGCAGGTGGGCCGCGTCCAGGCCGAAGCCCGCGACCAGGAGGCCGCCCGGACGCAGGGTCGCCGCCAAGCGCCTGACAACCTCCGCCTCGGTGCCGGGCGCGAGGAGCGGGAAGATGTTGCCGGCGGCGACCACGAGGTCGAAGTCCGCCGCGATCCGCAGCTCGGCCGGGTCGAGCGTGGCCAGATCGGCCTGGGCCCAGAGCAGTTCCGGCGCCTGTCTGCGCGCCACGGCCAGCATGGACGCGTCGCGGTCGACCCCGACGCAGTCGTACCCGAGCTCCGCCAACCGGATCATGACCCGGCCGGTGCC
>NZ_QEXM01000019.1 GCF_004127445.1 Streptomyces alfalfae | reverse complement strand
ATGCGGCTGATCGCGCGGGTGCGGGCGGTGCTCGATGTGGAGGTGGGGATCGGGGAGTTGTTCGGTGCGCCGACGGTGGCGGGGTTGGCGGGGTTGATCGAGGGTGGTCATGGCTCCGGTGGGGGGCGTGTGGTGTTGCGGCCGTGGGTGCGGCCGGATGTGGTGCCGTTGTCGTTCGCGCAGCAGCGGATGTGGTTCTTGAACCGGATGGAGGAGGCGGTGCCGGGGGCGTCGGCGGCGTACAACCTGCCGTTGGCGCTGCGGATCTCGGGTGCGTTGGATGTGGCGGCTCTGGAGTTGGCGCTGGGTGACGTGGCCGACCGGCACGAGAGTCTGCGCACGGTCTTCCCCGACCACGACGGCGTCCCCTACCAGCGGGTGCTCGTGGGCGACGAGGCCCGCCCGCCCCTGACCGTGACGCGGACCGACGACGAACGGCTGACCGAGACGCTCGCCGAGGAACTGGGCGAGGGGTTCGACCTGCGGGTGGATCGGCCGTGGCGGGTGCGGTTGTTGGTGGTCGGTCCGGGTGAGTTCGTGTTGTCGGTGGTGGCGCATCACGTGGCGGTGGACGGTTGGTCGATGGGGGTGCTGGCGCGGGATCTGGAGGCGGCGTATGCGGCGCGTTGTGAGGGGCGTGTGCCGGGGTGGGGTCCGTTGGCGGTGCAGTACGCGGATTACGCGTTGTGGCAGCGTGCGGTGCTGGGTGAGCTGGAGGACCCGGAGAGTGTGAGCAGCCGTCAACTCGCGTTCTGGCGGGAGGCGTTGGCGGATCTGCCGCAGGAGATCGCTCTGCCTGTGGATCGGGCTCGGCCTGCTGTGCCGAGTTTTGCGGGGCGGATGGTTCCGGTGGTTGCGGGTGCGGGGACGCATGCGGGGCTGGTGGAGTTGGCGGGGCGTGGGCGGGCGACGATGTTCATGGTCGTGCACGCGGCGGTGGGTGTGCTGCTGGCGAAGTTGGGGGCGGGGGAGGACGTTCCGTTGGGGACGCCGGTCGCCGGGCGGGGTGAGGCGGCGTTGGAGGGGCTGGCGGGCTTCTTCGTGAACACGCTGGTCCTGCGGACGGACTTGAGTGGTGATCCGACCTTCGCGGAGTTGCTGGAGCGGGTGCGGGGGGCCGACCTCGCGGCGTACGCGCATCAGGACGTGCCCTTCGAGCGGCTGGTGGAGGAGCTGAATCCCTCGCGGTCCCTGTCCCGCACCCCGCTGTTCCAGGTCATGCTGGCCTTGCAGAACGTGCCCGAA
>NZ_QEXM01000018.1 GCF_004127445.1 Streptomyces alfalfae | reverse complement strand
ATGCGGCTGATCGCGCGGGTGCGGGCGGTGCTCGATGTGGAGGTGGGGATCGGGGAGTTGTTCGGTGCGCCGACGGTGGCGGGGTTGGCGGGGTTGATCGAGGGTGGTCATGGCTCCGGTGGGGGGCGTGTGGTGTTGCGGCCGTGGGTGCGGCCGGATGTGGTGCCGTTGTCGTTCGCGCAGCAGCGGATGTGGTTCTTGAACCGGATGGAGGAGGCGGTGCCGGGGGCGTCGGCGGCGTACAACCTGCCGTTGGCGCTGCGGATCTCGGGTGCGTTGGATGTGGCGGCTCTGGAGTTGGCGCTGGGTGACGTGGCCGACCGGCACGAGAGTCTGCGCACGGTCTTCCCCGACCACGACGGCGTCCCCTACCAGCACGTCCTGCACGGCACGGCGGGACGCCCACCGATGACGGTCGTACGGACCGACGAGGAGCAGGTGCCGGAAGCCCTGGTGGATCACTTGGGCGAGGGGTTCGACCTGCGGGTGGATCGGCCGTGGCGGGTGCGGTTGTTGGTGGTCGGTCCGGGTGAGTTCGTGTTGTCGGTGGTGGCGCATCACGTGGCGGTGGACGGTTGGTCGATGGGGGTGCTGGCGCGGGATCTGGAGGCGGCGTATGCGGCGCGTTGTGAGGGGCGTGTGCCGGGGTGGGGTCCGTTGGCGGTGCAGTACGCGGATTACGCGTTGTGGCAGCGTGCGGTGCTGGGTGAGCTGGAGGACCCGGAGAGTGTGAGCAGCCGTCAACTCGCGTTCTGGCGGGAGGCGTTGGCGGATCTGCCGCAGGAGATCGCTCTGCCTGTGGATCGGGCTCGGCCTGCTGTGCCGAGTTTTGCGGGGCGGATGGTTCCGGTGGTTGCGGGTGCGGGGACGCATGCGGGGCTGGTGGAGTTGGCGGGGCGTGGGCGGGCGACGATGTTCATGGTCGTGCACGCGGCGGTGGGTGTGCTGCTGGCGAAGTTGGGGGCGGGGGAGGACGTTCCGTTGGGGACGCCGGTCGCCGGGCGGGGTGAGGCGGCGTTGGAGGGGCTGGCGGGCTTCTTCGTGAACACGCTGGTCCTGCGGACGGACTTGAGTGGTGATCCGACCTTCGCGGAGTTGCTGGAGCGGGTGCGGGGGGCCGACCTCGCGGCGTACGCGCATCAGGACGTGCCCTTCGAGCGGCTGGTGGAGGAGCTGAATCCCTCGCGGTCCCTGTCCCGCACCCCGCTGTTCCAGGTCATGCTGGCCTTGCAGAACGTGCCCGAA
>NZ_QEXM01000017.1 GCF_004127445.1 Streptomyces alfalfae | reverse complement strand
GGGACGCCGTATGCGTCGTACACGTCGCTCGGCAGGAACGCGCGGCCGGACCGGCAACGCCCTCATAGCGACCGTCAGCGCGGTGGCGCTGTGTTCCGGCGCATGGCTGCTGAGCAGCGGTGCCGAGCCGCACCCCCCGCCGCAGCCGTCCGCCGCGCAGGCGTCCGCCCGGCCCGGACAGCACGACGCCGGCACCCCGCACGACGCCGGCACCCCGCAGGAGCCCGGCACCCCGCAGGAGTCCGGCTCCACGTCCCTCCCGCCGTCCCCGCCGGAGCGCCTGCGCATCCCCGCGATCGGCGTGGACACCCCGCTCATGGGCCTCGGCCTGACGCGCCAGGGCAGCCTCGACGTGCCGCCGCCGGAGCGGAAGAACCTCGCGGGCTGGTACGAGGCGGGCACCACGCCCGGCGAGCGCGGCACCGCGGTCGTGGCGGGCCACGTGGACAACAAGGAGGGCCCCGCCGTCTTCTACCAGCTGGGCGCGCTGCGCCGGGGCACCACCATCGAGGTGGAGCGCAGGGACGGCAGCGTGGCCGTCTTCACCGTCGACGCGAACGAGGTGTACGACGCCGACGCCTTCCCCGACGACAAGGTGTACGGCGCCGCGCCCCGGCCCGAGCTACGAGTGATCACCTGCGGCGGCAGGTACTCCAAGGAGACCGGCTACCAGGGCAACGTGGTGGTCTTCGCCCACCTGACCGAGGTCCGCTGAGACCGGGCGGCCCGCAGACGCCGGCCCTCAGCCACCGCCCCGGAAGGATCGACTCAGGCGACCCACTGCTCGTACGCCATCTTCACCACGAGCCCGAGAACCGTCGTCAGCAGCACGATCCGGACGAAGCCGCTGCCCTTCTTCAGAGCCGTGTGGGCGCCGAACATGCCGCCCGCGAGGTTGAAGGCGGCCATCAGCGCGGCGAGCTGCCACAGGACCGCGCCCTGCCAGGCGAACATCGCGAGGGCCCCGGCGTTGGTGCAGCAGTTGACGATCTTGGCGGTGGCCGACGCGGCGACCAGGTCGAGGTGGAGCACGGCGGTCAGGGCGAGGACGAGGAAGGTACCGGTGCCGGGGCCGATCAGGCCGTCGTAGAACCCGATGCCGAGTCCCGCGAGGCCGATCGCGGCGAGAATCCGCTTCGGCGAGGCGGGCTCCGCCGCGGGCGCGGTGCCGAAGGCGGGCCGCAGGATCACGAAGGCGGCCACGGCGACCAGCACCACCATGATGACGGGCTTCAGCACCTCGGTGCTCATCCCGGCCGCGAAGAAGGCGCCGCCCATCGACCCGGCGAGCGCGGCGAGGCCGATCCGCACAGCGGTCGGCACGTCGACGCGGGTCTTCCTGATGTACGTGACGGCGGCGCCCGTGGTGCCGACGATCGCGACGGCCTTGTTGGTGCCGAGGGCGTGCGCGGCCGGGGTCCCGGCGGGCAGCCCGAGCAGCAGGGCCGGGAGCAGCAGCAGTCCCCCGCCGCCGACCACCGCGTCGATCCAGCCCGCCGCGAGGGCGGCGACGCAGAGGACGACGACGGTGGTCAGCGATATGTCAGGCATGATCGCGACCCTATGGACGAGATGACTGCACAGTCCACGGAAACGGGAGTTAGTTGAGCTACTTCTGAGCCAACTGCAACTCCAACCGCAACCGCAACCGGCACCGGCACCGGCACCGGCACCCGCACCCGCACCCGCACCCGCACCCGCACCCGCACCCGCACCCGCACCCGCACCCGCTCAACCAACCACCCGCCCACCCGAAACCCCAATCCGCCGCAAGGCGGCGGCCCAGGGAACACCACAGAGCAAACAGGCGGGCGGGCGGGAAACACTCCGCCCCGAAGCGGCGGCACAGAAACACCCCCGGCCGGCGGCCGAGGCACCCGCCCCCTCACACCCCCGGTGAGCAACGGCTGAGGACAGCGATCCCCGGGGGAAACACCCGGGTCCCGCCCGGGTAACACCACCCCCGCACGCTGCATGTCATGACACCCAAGGCAGTGGTGATCGGCACGGGCCTGGCCGGCACCCACGTGGCGAACCGCCTCGGCACCGGCACGGTGCTGATCGGCGAGGAGGCCCACGCCCCGTACAACCGCGTCCTCCTCGCGGAGGTCCTCGCGGGCCGCTACGGCGCGGAACTGACCGCCCTGCCGGCCCCCGCCTGCACCCTGCTCCGCACCCGCGCCGTCCGCGTCGACCGCGCCGCCCGCGAGGTCCACTGCGAGGACGGCGCCGTCGTCCCCTACGCCACCCTGGTCCTCGCGACCGGCTCGAACCCCGTGCTGCCGCCCCTGCGCGGCCTGTTCGCCCCCGGCGCATCCGAACTGCCCGGCGGCGTCCACGCCTTCCGCACGATGGACGACTGCCTGGCCCTGTCCGCCGCCGTGGAGCCCGGCGTCCGCGCCGTCGTCATCGGCGGCGGCCTGCTCGGCGTGTCGGCGGCGAGGGCGCTGGCCCACCGGGGCGCGCAGGTCGTCCTGACCCAGCAGGCCGAGCGGCTCATGGAGCGCCAGCTCGACCCGGCCTCGTCGGAGCTGGTGCGGGCGCACCTCACCGGTCTCGGCGTCGAGGTGCACACCGAGTGCCGGGTGCGCGGGGTCACCGTCACCGACGGGTCGGTCCGCCGGGTGGAGCTCGCGGACGGCTTCGCGCTGGAGACCGACGTGACCGTCCTGGCCTGCGGCGTACGCCCCCGCACCGGTCTGGCGCGGGCCGCCGGACTCGACGTGCGGAAGGGGATCGTCGTGGACGACCTGCTGCGGACGTCCGATCCGCACATCAGGGCGGTCGGCGACTGCGCGGAACACGCGGGCCGCGTCTACGGCCTCGCGACCCCGGCGCTCGAACAGGCCGACGCACTCGCCGACTCGCTCGCCGACGACCTCGCCGGCCGCGCCGCGCGCCCCTACGCGGGCAGCCGCATGCTCACCCGCCTCACCCTGGCGGGACCCGGACCGCTCGACCTCGCCGCGTTCGGCGAGACCGAGGCCCGCCCCGACGACGACGTCGTCCAGCTCGCCGACGCCACCCGCGGCACGTACCGCAAGGTCGTCGTCCGCGGCGACCGCCTGGTCGGCGGCGTCCTGCTCGGCGACCTCGCCTCGGTCGGCGCGCTCGCCCGCGCCTGGGAGGCCGACGACGTCCTGCCCGAGGACGAGAGCCCCCTGCTCCACCTGCTCACCCACCCCCAGCCTGCCGACCCCGGTCGAGCGGGGGAGATCCCGATCGGAGGCCGCTGACATGCCGAAGCCCCAGCCGAACCCCGCCCCGTCCCCGCAAGGCCGACCCGCCCTCGTGCTCGTCGGCCACGGCATGGTCGGCCAGCGCTTCCTGGAGGCCGCCGTCGAGCGCGGCCTCGCGGCGAGCCACCGCATCGTGGTGCTGTGCGAGGAGCCGCGCCCCGCCTACGACCGGGTGCAGCTCACCTCGTACTTCTCGGGCCGCACGCCCGACGAACTCTCGCTCACCGACCGCGCCTTCCTCGACGAGCACGGCATCGAGCTGTACGTCGGCGAGCCCGCGGAGAGCTTGGACCGGGAGGCGAAGACGGTCACGGCGCGCTCCGGCCGTGTCTTCGCCTACGAGACGCTCGTCCTGGCCACGGGCTCCTACCCGTTCGTGCCGCCCGTGCCGGGCAAGGACGCGACGGGCTGCTTCGTGTACCGCACCATCGAGGACCTGCTCGCCATCGAGGAGTACGCGAAGCGGCGCGCCACGACCGGCGCGGTGGTCGGCGGCGGTCTGCTCGGCCTGGAAGCGGCGGGCGCGCTGCGCGGCCTGGGGCTCGCGACGCACGTGGTGGAGTTCGCGCCGCGCCTCATGCCCGTCCAGGTCGACGAGGGCGGCGGCGAGGCGCTGCTCCGCACCATCACCGGCATGGGCCTGACCGTCCACACGGGCACCGGCACGCAGGAGATCGTGACGGACGACGACGGCGCCGTGCGCGGCATGAAGCTGTCGGACGGCCGTGAACTCGCCACCGACCTGGTGGTGTTCTCCGCGGGCGTCCGGCCGCGCGACCAGCTCGCCCGCGCGCACGGCCTCGCCGTCGGCGAGCGCGGCGGCGTCACCGTGGACGAGCGGTGCCGCACCAGCGATCCCGACGTGTACGCGATCGGCGAGTGCGCGCAGGCGGCGGACGGCCGGGTGTACGGCCTGGTCGCGCCCGGCTACGAGATGGCGCGGACGGCCGCCGCCGCCATCGCCGCCGAGGACGGTCCCGGCTTCACGGGCGCGGACCTGTCCACCAAGCTCAAGCTTCTCGGCGTCGACGTCGCCTCGTTCGGCGACGCCCACGGCACGGCGGAGGGCTGCCTCGACGTCGTCTACGCCGACTCGCGCTCGGGCACGTACAAGAAGCTGGTGATCGGCGCGGGCGGCGAACTGCTCGGCGGCGTCCTCGTCGGCGACGCGGAGGCGTACGGGCTGCTGCGCCCGCTCACCGGCAGCGTGCCGCCGGTGCCCGCCGAGCAGCTGGTGCTGCCCGCGGGCACGGGCGTCTCCGCCGCGCTCGGCCCCGAGGCGCTGCCGGGCTCCGCGGTGGTCTGCAACTGCCACAACGTCACGAAGGACGAGGTCCAGGCCTGCGCCACGCTGCCCGAGGTGAAGAAGTGCACCAAGGCGGGCACGGGCTGCGGCAGCTGCGTGAAGCTGATCGGCCGGCTGCTGCCGCGGACCGGCGACGACGGGCTGTGCGGCTGCTTCGGCCAGACCCGCCAGGAGCTGTACGAGATCGTGCGCGCCCTGCGGTTGACGTCGTTCCGCGAACTGCTCGACGGGCACGGCCGCGAGGCGGCGCGCGGCGGCGAGGGCTGCGAGGTCTGCAAGCCGACGGTCGGGTCGATCATCGCCTCGCTGGCCCCGACGATCGGCGCGGAGGGCCACGTCCTGGACGGTGAGCAGGCCGCGCTCCAGGACACCAACGACCACTTCCTCGCCAACCTCCAGAAGAACGGCTCCTACTCGGTGGTGCCCCGCATCCCCGGCGGCGAGATCACCCCCGAGAAGCTCATCGTCATCGGCGAGGTGGCGCGCGACTTCGGCCTCTACACGAAGATCACCGGCGGCCAGCGCATCGACCTCTTCGGGGCCCGCGTCGAGCAGCTGCCGATGATCTGGACACGCCTGGTGGACGCGGGCTTCGAGTCGGGCCACGCGTACGGCAAGGCGCTCAGGACGGTGAAGTCCTGCGTCGGGCGGACCTGGTGCCGCTACGGCGTGCAGGACTCCGTGCGCATGGCCATCGACCTGGAGCTGCGCTACCGCGGCCTGCGCGCCCCGCACAAGCTGAAGTCGGCGGTCTCCGGCTGCGCCCGCGAGTGCGCCGAGGCCCAGTCCAAGGACTTCGGCGTGATCGCCACGGCGAGCGGCTGGAACCTGTACGTGGGCGGCAACGGCGGCGCGACCCCGCGCCACGCCGACCTGCTCGCGCAGGACCTGGACGACGCGGAACTGGTGCGCCTCATCGACCGGTTCCTGATGTTCTACATCCGCACCGCCGACCGCCTGGAGCGCACCGCGGCCTGGCTGGAGCGGATCGACGGCGGCCTCGACCACGTGCGCGACGTCGTCGTCCACGACTCCCTCGGCATCTGCGCCGAGTTGGAGGCGCTGATGGCCGACCACGTCACGCACTACCGCGACGAGTGGGCCGACACCCTCGACGACCCGGAGCGGCTCGCCCGCTTCGTGTCGTTCGTGAACGCGCCGGGCGTGCCCGACCCGACGGTCGGCTTCGTGCCCGAGCGCGAACAGATCAAGCCGGACCTGCCGCTGCTGGCCATCGGCCGGCGCCCCCTGGAAGGAGCCTCCCGATGAACGTCCAACTCCGTGTCGCCGACACCTGGTTCGAGGTCTGCGAGCGCGCGCGGCTCACGCCGGGACGGGGCCTTGCGGCCCTGCTGCCCGACGGCCGCCAGGCCGCGCTGTTCCTGGACCGCGCGGGCCGCGCGTACGCGATCGACAACCTCGACCCGTTCACGGGCGCGGCGGTGCTCTCGCGGGGGCTGCTCGGCACCGCCGACGGTCGGCCGTTCGTGGCGTCGCCGCTCCTGAAGCAGCGGTTCGACCTGGAGACGGGGCGGTGCCTGGACGACGACGAGGTGGCGGTGGAGACGCATCCGGTGCGCATCGCCTGACCCGGCGGCCGCGCGCGAGCCCCGCATTACTTGACCGTTCGTTCCAGTAACCCCTAGTGTCCCCTCGTGGCCAGGACCAAGGAATTCGATCCGGACGCCGCGCTCCAGTCGGCCCTAGAGCTGTTCTGGCGGCGCGGCTACGAGGCGACGTCGATGGCGGACCTCGTCGAGGCGCTCGGCATCGGCCGCGCCAGCATCTACGCGACGTTCGGCAACAAGCACGACCTGTACCTGAAGGCCCTTGAGCGGTACGTCCAGGTCCAGGACCCGCGCCTGATCGCCGACCTGTCCCGGCCCGGCCCCGCCCTGCCCGCGGTGCGCGAGGTCGTCCGCCGCTTCGGCGGCGAGGCCGGCTCCGGCGAGGGCGGTCGCCGCGGCTGCTTCGTCACGAACACGGCGGCCGAACTGGGCCCGCACGACGAGGCCGCGGCCCGCCGCGTCGAGCGGAGCTGGGAGCACCTGGAGACCCTCCTGCACTCCGCCCTGGTCCGCGCCCGGGCCCAGGGCGAGCTGCCCGCGGACCGCGATCCGCTGACCCTCGCCCGCATGCTGCTCGTCCTGATGCAGGGCCTGCGCGTGGTCGGCAAGGCGTCGTCGGACCCGGCCCGCGTACGGGACGCGGTGGAGCAGGCGCTGACCCTCCTGGACTGACCTCCGACACCACGCCACCCCCGGCGCCTCAAAGCCCCGGCGCCCCGACACCCCGGAGCTCTGACACCCCGGAGCTCTGACACCCCAGAGCCCTGGCGCCCCCAGAGCCCTGGCACCCCGGTGCCGGCACCACCCCACCCGTTCCCCGTCACGCCCTGATATTTGACCGTTCGGTCAAGAAGGGCGCTCGGTCAAGAGAAAAGAGATGACATGCCCGCAGCAACCGCTCCCCGCACCCGCTTCACCGGCCGCACGGCCCTCGTCACCGGCGGCGGCTCCGGTCTCGGCCGCGCCATCGCGCTCGCGTTCGCCGCGGAGGGCGCGAACGTGGTCGTGGCCGGACGCACCGAGGCCTCCCTGAAGGAGACCGTGTCCCTCGTCGAGGCGGCCGGCGGCAGCGCCCTCGCCGTCACCGCCGACGTGTCCCGCTCCGCCGACCTCGCCGCCCTGGTCACCGCCGCCGTGGAGCGCTACGGCTCGCTGGACGTGGCCGTCAACAACGCGGGCGTCCTGCGCGCGGGCCGGCCGGTCGCCGAGCTGTCCGAGGCTGACTGGCGCACCATGCTCGACATCAACGTGACCGGCGTCTTCCTCGCCCTCCAGGCCGAGATCAGGCAGATGCGCACGCAGGCGACGGGCGGCGCCGTCGTCAACATCGGCTCCAACCTCGGCGCCCACACCAGTGCCCCGGGCGCCGCCGCCTACGGGGCGACCAAGGCCGCGGTCTCCGCGCTGAGCCGCGCGGCGGCGGCCGAGCACATCGCGGACGGGGTCCGCGTCAACACCGTGAGCCCCGGCGCCTCCGCCACCGCCATGTCGCTCAGGCCCGGCGAGACCGAGGAGGACCGCGCCGCCCGGATGAAGGAGGAGTCGCCGCTCGGCCGTGTGTCCACCACCGCCGAGGTCGCCGCCGCCGTGCTGTACCTGGCGTCCGACGAATCCGCCTCCGTGGTCGGCGCGGACCTGGTGATCGACGGGGGCGCCGCCGCCTGACCGGGGCGCGGCCGGATGCCGCCACTCGGCCGCAACACCCCTGTCGTAATCCCCGTGCATGGTTGATCGTTGGGCCGACGTGAGGTGAGGCACCGACCGCACTCAGGGAGACGAACCAGCATGACGATCAGCCGAAGGACACTGCTCGGTACCGGCGCGGCTCTCGGACTGCTCACGGCCTGCGGGTCCAACACCGGGCGCGGGGGCGGGGGTTCGGGCGGCAGCGGCCCCCGGCTCGCCCAGTGGTACCACCAGTACGGCGAGGCGGGCGTCGAACAGGCCGTGAAGCGGTACGCCGCCGCGTACGAGAAGGCCGACGTACAGGTCCAGTGGCGGCCGGGGAACTACGACGAGCAGACCGCGGCGGCCCTGCTCACCGACTCGGGGCCCGACGTCTTCGAGGTCAACGGCCCGTCCCTGGACCAGATCCGCCAGGGCCAGGTCGTCGACCTCACGGACCTCTTCGACGGCGTGCGGGGCGACTTCAACCCGGCGGTGCTCGCCCCGAAGACGTACGAGGGGAAGATCTGGGCGATCCCCCAGGTCGTCGACATGCATCTGCTCTACTACCGCAAGAGCCATCTCGACGACGCGGGCGTCAGGCCGCCCAGGAGCCTGGACGAGCTGGTCGACGCGGCGAAGGCGCTGACGACGGAGGACGTGAAGGGCCTCTTCCTCGGCAACGACGGCGGCGCGGGCGCCCTCGGCGTCACGCCCCTGCACGCGGCGGGCCTCTCCTCCGTCACGGAGGACGGCGGGATCGGCTTCGACGACCCGGCCGCCGCCCGGACCCTCGGCAAGCTCCACGAGCTGTACGCCGACAAGTCGCTGCTGCTCGGCGCGCCCGCCGACTGGTCGGACCCCTCGGCGTTCACGCAGGAGCTGACCGCGATGCAGTGGTGCGGCCTGTGGGCGCTGCCCGCGGTGGAGAAGGAGCTGGGCGACGACTTCGGCGTCCTGCCGTTCCCCGCCGACGGCTCCGGCGGGAAACCGGCGCTGCCCGTCGGCGCGTACGGCGCGGCGGTGAGCGCCCGCAGCAAACACCAGGAGGAGGGCAAGGCCTTCCTGAAGTGGCTGTGGATCGACAGGACCGAGTACCAGGAGGACTTCGCGCTCTCCTACGGCTTCCACATCCCCGCCAGGCTCTCCCTCGCCGGGAAGGCCGGCAAGCTGCGGAACGGCCCGGCGGCGGACGCCGTGCGCTACTCCACCGAGTACGGCTACGCGGAGCCCCTGCTGTGGACGCCCGCCTCCCGTACCGCGTACCAGGACGCGCTGAGCCGGATCATCAAGTCCGGCGCGGACCCGGATGACCAGCTGAGGTCCGTCGTCCGCACGGTGCGGGCGGAGCTGGCCCGGGCCGAGAAGACGTCGTGAGGGCCGCCCCCCGGCGAGGGGGCGTGCTCGGCGCCCAGAACCGGACCCTGTGGTTCTGGGTGTTCGTCGGCCCCTTCGCGCTCGGCCTGGCCCTCTTCACCTACGTGCCGCTCGCCTGGAGCGTCTACCTCAGCTTCTTCGACGCCCACAACACGGTCTCGCCCGACGACTTCGTCGGCTTCGGCAACTACACGGCGATGCTGCGGAACGACGCGTTCACCGACAGTCTCGTCACCTTCGCGGTCTTCTCGGCGTTCATCGTGCCGACGACCTTCGCGCTCTCGCTGGCGCTCGCGCTGATGGTCAACCGGCTCCGCAGGGCGCAGGCGTTCTTCCGCTCCGTCTTCTTCCTGCCCGCCGCGTGCAGCTATGTCGTCGCGGCCCTGATCTGGAAGCTGTCGATCTTCAACGGGGTGCGGTTCGGGCTCGCCAACACCGTCCTCGGCTGGTTCGGCGCCGACCAGACCGCCTGGCTCTCGACCACGGACCCGCCCTGGTACTGGCTGGTCATCGTCACCGTGCGGCTCTGGCTCCAGGCGGGCTTCTACATGATCCTCTTCCTCGCGGGGCTCCAGCGGATCTCCCCCGTCCTGTACGAGGCGGCGGCGGTGGACGGGGCGCGGCCCGGCTGGCAGGTGCTGCGCCACATCACGCTGCCGCAGTTGCGCGCGACCTCGGTCGCCGTGGCGCTGCTGCTCGTCATCAACGCCTTCCAGGCCTTCGACGAGTTCTACAACCTGCTCTCGGACTCGGGCGGCTATCCGCCCTACGCCCGCCCGCCGCTCGTCTACCTCTACTACACGGCCCTCGGCCAGGAGCAGAACCTCGGCCTCGGCAGCGCGGGCGCGGTGATCCTCGCGCTGATCATCGCGGTCGTGACGGTCGGCCAGGCCACGTGGTTCGGCCTGGGCCGGAAGGAGGACTGACCGCCATGCCCCGCCCCAGGACGACACCCGCCCGGCGCCCCGGCGCCCCCGCACTTCGACGCCCTCGCGCCGCCGGCCCGCCCCGGCGGCCCCTCGACGACGCGATGGTCCGCGCGGGCCGCGCCCTGCGCGCCGTCCTGCTCGCCGCGCTCGCCCTGCTCTTCCTGATCCCCTTCTACCTCCTCCTGCGCAACGGCCTCGCGTCGGAGGACGAGATCACCTCGCCCGACTGGACGTTCTTCCCCTCGACACTGCGCTTGTCCAACCTGTCGGAGCTCTTCGAGGGCCCGACGGTGCCGATGGCGAACGCCCTGCTCAACTCCACGCTGATCGCGGTCGCGACGACGCTCGGCACCCTCGTCCTCGCCTCGCTCGCCGGATACGGCCTGGCCCGCATCCCCTACCGCCACGCCGGCAAGGTCTTCTACGCGATCCTCGCCACGATGATGGTCCCGGCGGCCGTCACGTTCGTGCCGAGCTTCGTCCTGGTCTCCTCGCTCGGCTGGGTGTCGACCCTGCGCGGCCTGATCGTGCCGACCCTCTTCTCGGCCTTCGCGTGCTTCGTCTTCCGCCAGTACTTCCTGGGCTTCCCCCGTGAGCTGGAGGACGCGGCCCGAGTGGACGGGCTCGGCCACTGGCGCACGTACTGGCGGGTGGTCGTCCCCAACTCCCGCCCGGTCTTCGCGGCCGTCGGCACGATCGTCTTCATCGGCGCGTGGAACTCCTTCCTCTGGCCCCTGGTCATCGGCCAGGACCGCGAGGCCTGGACGGTCCAGGTGGCCCTGGCCACCTTCACCACCTCCCAGGTCATCCGGCTGCACGAACTGTTCATCGCCGCGGCGGTCTCGATCCTCCCGCTGCTCGTGGTCTTCCTCTTCTTCCAGCGGTGGATCGTGGCGGGGGTGGAGAGGTCGGGGATCGACGACTGAACCCCCCTCACGCGGGCGCGGCGACGTCCTCCACCCGCTCGGGGAGCTTGCGGAGCCTGGACAGCGTCTGGTTCAGCAGCCGGACGGCCGCGTCGGCACGCTCCCGGCCGAGCGGCCGGGCCGCGGTCCCGCCGGGACACAGCGCGGCCAGCTCGGCGAGCGCGTCCTCGACCCCGCCAGAAGCGGTGTGCACCTCACGGATCCGCTCCTCCAGGCGGGTGACCAGGGCTTCCGGTGACGGGGGCCCCGCGATGCCCCCGTCGGCGCCGTCGGGGGCCACCGGCCCGGAGCCCTCGGAGGCGGCGGCTTCTTGCACACCGGGGTCCGGCCGCAGCCCGGTCTCCGGGGACGTCACGGGTGACGTCACCGGGGTCGGCCCCGGCGCGGGCATGGGCAGTGCCGTCCGGCTCGGAACGACGGTGCGCGCCGGCGGGACCACGGCCGTGGTGGCCGCCTTGGCCCTCCGGGGCTTCCCGCCCGTCTCCTTGGGGAACTCGGTGTCGAACCAGAGAGCCGTCATCTCCCGGCCCGGCATCTCCTTCCCGGAGGGGCCGACCTGCCATGGCCTGCGGTCCCCGTCGTCCATCGCGGCGACGAGCGCCTTCAGCAGCCCGGCCGCCATCATGCGGCTCTTCTCATGCCGCAGCGCTTGCAGGCAGTTCACCACCGTCCGCCGTGAGCGACGCACGCTCTCCCCGGCGTCGCCCACGGCTTCCTGGCCGTCGAGTGATCCCCGGTCGGCCTCGATGATCCCGAAGGAGGCCAGCCAGTGGACCGCCCGGTAGGCCACCAGTTCCTCGAAGGCCGCGTCGTCCGAGTCCGCGACCGCCAGGAGGTCCCGGAGCCCGCGTCCCGAAAGGACGACGCCCTCCCGCGCCTTCGTGCCGAAGACCTGCCCGACGCGCGGGTTCCACGGCTTGGGGTAGCTCTCCGACGTCAGGGCCGACCACGTCCGGGCGCGCTGGTGGATCTCCGCCGCCTTGAGCTGGGACGGCTGGTTCTCGCTGAGCGCGCGGCGCAGCAGGTGCCGCTTGTGCGGGTCCGTGGGGAACAGCTCCTGGAGCAGCTTCATGGAACGCAGGTCCCGCAGTTCCGAGACGGTCATGCCGGGTGAGGCGTCGGGGAGTTCGCGCACGGGCGCGAGACCGGACAGCACTTCCGCCGTCTTCTCGTCCATCACGCGCTGGGCGACGTACATGCCGAGGACGCTGCGCCCGAGCGCACGGGAACGGTTGGTCGAGTCGAAGTCGAGCGGCGGGTGCACGTGGTCTCGCCGGTTGTTCATCTGCACGATCCGGAAGAGCCGCTGCGGGGTCGGAGTGCCGATGACCAGGTGCGCGTCCACCACGGCGATGGCGGCGGCGCGCCGGGCCCGGGACCCGTTCGCGGAGTCCGGGTCGTCCTCCGCCTCGGCGTGCTCCCGGTTGAGCAGAGCGGAGAACTGCGGGAGCCAGACCCGGGGGTCGAAGACGACGTCGTCTCCGTCCCGACCGAGTTTCTCCGCCGGGACTCCCGACAGCACCTCGCCGGAACTCAGACGGTAGATCGACTGCCGTTTCTGTGTTCGATTGTTTCCCCGGACCGCCATCCACCCCCAGTACGCGCTGGGGTACATGGGGTTTCCGTCGGAGTCGTTCTCCGGCGTCTCCGCGAGGCGCACCTGCTGCGGTACGTACATGCCGGGCTCCTGCTGCCCGTTGAGGACCAGGTCCTCCTCCAGGTCGTACGGGCGGACGCGGTCGCGCCTCATCAAGGCGTTCGCCGCGTCCTCCGCGTTCATCATCAGCGCCTGCCGGTCGGGCACCACGCTCTCCAGGGCGGCGAGGCAGGTCTCGCTGCCGTCACCGACGACTCCCTTCCAGGGGCGGATGGGGGCCAGCGTGCGCTCGGTGCCCTGGCCCACCGAAGGGTCGGCCGTGGAACGCCAGATCGAGCTGATCCGCTCGTTGTGTCCCCACAGCACCCCTCCGACCCCGTGCATGCGGACGACGGCGACGACCATGTCACCGGCGTCGGTGCGCAGGCGGCGTACCGCACTCCCCTTGAGCGTGCGGACGCCGTTGGCGTCGGCCTCGCTCAGCGTGTCCTCGGGGTCGACGATGAAGGGGGCCACGTTCTCCAGCGCCCCTCGTGGAAGGTTCACCCCCTCCGTGGCCAGTACGGCTTGGATCCAGGCGCTCTGCCGCGCCTCGGAGACCGGAAGCGGAAAAGGCCCTTCGGTGGCGCTGTCGCCCATGCCGTACCTCGCGTCTTGCGGAAGAAGTCGTCAGAAACGACTGAAATGCTGGCAGCGCCCCCTGCACGATCACCACACTTGTCGGATAGGTACACGAATTCGAGCCGCAGCTCAGGGCAGGGATTGGCGAAACCAACGGGCGGAACGGAGCGTGCCCGAGTCCCGGAAGGCCGTCCGGATCGTGACATCCGGCCCCGCCGGACAGCGTGATTCTCGCCACCCCTGATAGGCCTTGCGCTCAGATGAGCAGGAAAATGGCGGTTGCACTTCTCCAAGGGGTGGCACTCAGTGCCACTGCTCGATCATTCACTACGTGAACTCACATCTGAGTTAGACACGCTCATGTGAGCGTTTTGCAGGGTCTACGGGAGTTGAGCATTCAAGAGTTGAATGCACGCCGCCGGCATTCGCTACCACCGGGTCACTTTCGATCCGGCGGCGGACGGGTGGTTACGGCCGCATGACGCACAAGTGGACGTACCCAGGTGCCTTCGATCTGGGTATGTTCCTCGCCGTCAGGGCAGCCACCGAGTCCTCGAGGAGCCGAGACCCGTGTCGGAAAACAAAGATCCCCACGTAGCTCACACGAGTGAGGGCGTTAAGTTCGTTTACGACTTCACCGAAGGCAACAAGGACCTCAAGGACCTGCTCGGCGGCAAGGGCGCCAACCTCGCCGAGATGACCAACCTCGGGCTGCCCGTCCCCCCGGGCTTCACCATCACCACCGAGGCGTGCAAGACCTACCTCGACAGCGGTGAGGAGCCGGCCCCGCTGCGGGACGAGGTGAGTGCGCACCTCGACGCCCTGGAGCGGAAGATGGGCAAGAAGCTGGGTCAGGCCGATGACCCGCTGCTCGTCTCCGTCCGCTCGGGCGCCAAGTTCTCGATGCCCGGCATGATGGACACCGTCCTGAACATCGGGCTCTCCGACAAGTCCGTCTCCGGGCTCGCCAAGCAGTCCGGCGACGACCGCTTCGCGTGGGACTCCTACCGCCGGCTCATCCAGATGTTCGGCAAGACCGTCCTCGGCGTCGACGGCGACCTCTTCGAGGACGCGCTGGAGGCCGCCAAGAAGGCCAAGAAGGTCACGGTCGACACCGACCTGGAGGCCGCCGACCTCAAGAAGCTCGTCACGAAGTTCAAGAAGATCGTCAAGGCGGAGGCCGGGCGGGACTTCCCGCAGGACCCGCGCGAGCAGATGGACCTCGCGATCCGCTCGGTCTTCGAGTCGTGGAACACCGACCGCGCCAAGCTCTACCGCCGCCAGGAGCGCATCCCGCACGACCTCGGCACGGCCGTCAACGTCTGCTCGATGGTCTTCGGCAACCTCGGCCCCGACTCCGGCACGGGCGTCGCGTTCACCCGCGACCCGGCCAGCGGCCACCAGGGCGTGTACGGCGACTACCTCCAGAACGCGCAGGGCGAGGACGTCGTGGCCGGCATCCGCAACACCGTCCCGCTCGCCGATCTGGAGCAGATCGACAAGAAGTCGTACGACCAGCTCATGCAGATCATGGAGACCCTCGAAACGCACTACAAGGACCTGTGCGACATCGAGTTCACCATTGAGCGCGGCCAGCTGTGGATGCTCCAGACCCGCGTCGGCAAGCGCACCGCCGGCGCCGCCTTCCGCATCGCGACGCAGCTCGTGGACCAGGGGCTCATCGACGAGGCCGAGGCGCTCCAGCGCGTCAACGGCGCCCAGCTCGCGCAGCTGATGTTCCCCCGCTTCGACGAGGGCGCGAAGGTCAAGCAGCTCGGCCGCGGCATCGCCGCGTCACCCGGCGCCGCGGTCGGCAAGGCCGTCTTCGACTCCTACACCGCGATCAAGTGGTCGCGCTCGGGCGAGAAGGTCATCCTGATCCGCCGCGAGACCAACCCCGACGACCTGGACGGCATGATCGCCGCCGAGGGCATCCTGACCTCGCGCGGCGGCAAGACCTCGCACGCGGCGGTCGTGGCGCGCGGCATGGGCAAGACCTGTGTCTGCGGCGCCGAGGAGCTGGAGGTCGACACCAAGCGGCGCTGCCTCACCGCGCCGGGCGGCGTGGTCGTCGAGGAGGGCGCCACCGTCTCCATCGACGGCTCGACCGGCAAGGTGTACCTCGGTGAGGTGCCCGTCGTGCCCTCGCCCGTGGTGGAGTACTTCGAGGGCCGCATGCACGCGGGCGCCGACGACGCCGACGAGCTGGTCGCCGCCGTGCACCGGATCATGGCGTACGCGGACCGGGTGCGGCGGCTGCGGGTGCGCGCCAACGCGGACAACGCCGAGGACGCGCTGCGGGCGCGCCGCTTCGGGGCGCAGGGCATCGGCCTGTGCCGCACCGAGCACATGTTCCTCGGTGAGCGCCGCGAGATGGTCGAGCGGCTCATCCTCGCCGACGCGGACGACGAGCGCGAGGACGCCCTGAAGGAGCTCCTGCCGCTGCAGAAGCGGGACTTCGTGGAGCTGTTCGAGGCGATGGACGGCCTGCCCGTCACCGTCCGGCTGCTCGACCCGCCGCTGCACGAGTTCCTGCCCGACATCACCGAGCTGTCGGTGCGCGTGGCGCTCGCCGAGTCCCGCAAGGACCCCAACGAGAACGACCTGCGCCTGCTCCAGGCCGTGCACCGGCTGCACGAGCAGAACCCGATGCTGGGTCTGCGCGGCGTCCGCCTCGGGCTCGTCATCCCGGGTCTGTTCACCATGCAGGTGCGGGCCATCGCCGAGGCCGCCGCCGAGCGCAAGAACGCCAAGGGCGACCCGCGCGTGGAGATCATGATTCCGCTCGTCGGCACGGTCCAGGAGCTGGAGATCGTCCGCGAGGAGGCCGAGCAGGTCATCGCGGAGGTGCAGGAGACGACCGGCGTCGAGCTGAAGCTGGCGCTCGGCACGATGATCGAGCTGCCGCGCGCCGCGCTGACGGCCGACCAGATCGCGGAGGCCGCGGAGTTCTTCTCCTTCGGCACGAACGACCTGACGCAGACCGTCTGGGGCTTCTCCCGCGACGACGTGGAGGCGAGCTTCTTCACGGCGTACCTGGAGAAGGGCATCTTCGGGGTCTCGCCGTTCGAGACCATCGACAAGGACGGCGTCGGCCGGCTCGTGCGGGACGCGGCCAGGGCGGGCCGCGCGACCCGTCCCGACCTGAAGCTCGGCGTCTGCGGCGAGCACGGCGGTGACCCGGAGTCGGTGCACTTCTTCCACGAGGTGGGCCTGGACTACGTCTCCTGCTCGCCGTTCCGCATCCCGGTGGCCCGGCTGGAGGCGGGCCGCGCGGCCTCGCACTCCACGGGCAGCGACCACCGGTAGGCGCCTGCCCCAAGACCCCGGGACCGTCGCCGTGTCCCCGACCCTCAACACCGATGCGGCGGCGGTCCCGGTCCAGAGCCTGTGGCTCACCCCGTGAAGGGGCGGCGCCCGTGCGGGGGCGCCGCCCCTTTCGCGTGCCCTCGCCGGGTCGGGTCACCGGCTCGGGCAGCGTCAGAAGGGCGGCCCGGTGGCGGCCCGCCGAGCGCGGCGGCCCCGGGTCCGCCGGGCGCGGCGACGCCGACGAGCCGCGGACGCGCGCCGGTGGCATGCGTACAGCAGGTCGAACCTCGTGAACGGGATCAAGGAGCTTCCCGTCACGGTGGCGCCCGTCCCGTCACGGTGACACCCGCGTGGGTCAGCCGCCCGAGGTGTCCAGTTCGGCGTCCTCGCTGATGCCCGCGCAGTCGTACGGGTCCTTCAGCCAGCCGTCGGGGAGGACCACCCTGTTGTTGCCGGACGTGCGGCCCCGGGGGCCGTCCGCGCCCGTGGGCCACGGCTGGTCGAGGTCCAGTTCGCCGAGGCCGTCCTCCAGCTCGGCCAGGGACGACGTGATCGCCAGGCGCTTGCGCATCTCGGAGCCGACCGCGAAGCCCTTGAGGTACCACGCCACGTGCTTGCGGAAGTCGATGACGCCCCGCGCCTCGTCGCCGATCCACTCGCCGAGCAGCGTGGCGTGGCGCAGCATGACCGCGGAGACCTCGCGCAGGGTCGGGGCCTTGGGCGCGCCCGTGCCCTCGAAGGCCGCCACCAGATCGCCGAAGAGCCAGGGGCGGCCGAGGCAGCCGCGGCCCACGACGACGCCGTCGCAACCGGTCTCGTCCATCATGCGCACCGCGTCCGCCGCCGACCAGATGTCGCCGTTGCCGAGCACCGGGATCTCCGGCACGTGCTCCTTCAGGCGCGCGATGGCGTCCCAGTCGGCCGTGCCGCCGTAGTGCTGCGCGGCCGTCCTGCCGTGCAGGGCGATGGCCGTGACGCCCTCCTCGACGGCGATGCGGCCCGCGTCGAGGAAGGTGATGTGCTCGTCGTTGATGCCCTTGCGCATCTTCATGGTGACGGGGAGATCCCCGGCGCCGCTGACGGCCTCGCGGAGGATCGCGCGGAGCAGCGGGCGCTTGTACGGGAGCGCGGAGCCGCCGCCCTTGCGGGTCACCTTGGGGACGGGGCAGCCGAAGTTCAGGTCGATGTGGTCGGCGAGGTCCTCTTCCGCGATCATGCGGACGGCCTTGCCGACGGTCGCCGGGTCCACGCCGTACAGCTGGATCGAGCGCGGCTTCTCCGTCGCGTCGAAGTGGATGAGCTGCATCGTCTTCTCGTTGCGCTCGACCAGGGCGCGGGTGGTGATCATCTCGCTGACGAAGAGGCCCTTGCCGCCGGAGAACTCCCGGCACAGCGTCCGGAACGGCGCGTTCGTGATGCCCGCCATGGGGGCGAGCACGACGGGCGGCTGGACGGTGTGCGGGCCGATCTGCAGGGGCTTGGACGGCATGGGAAGCTCTCCGGGACGGACGACGGGACCCTCCATTGTCCCTCACCCGGCCGCGCTCCGGGGACCACGCCCCTGGGGCATGATCGACCGCGCCCCCGCGCCCCGGCGGGCTACCGTCAGGTACATGCCCGATGAACTCACCCGCGGCGGGCGCAGGCTCGTCCTCGCGATCTGCTGTATGAGCCTGCTGATCGTCAGCCTCGACAACACCGTCCTGAACGTCGCGCTGCCGACCATGCGGCGGGAGTTCGACGCCGGCGTCTCGGGCATGCAGTGGACCATCGACGCGTACACGCTCGTCCTCGCCTCGCTGCTCATGCTCGCGGGCTCGACCGCCGACCGCGTCGGACGCCGCAAGGTCTTCCAGGCGGGCCTGGTGGTCTTCACCGTCGGCTCGGCGCTCTGTTCGCTCGCCCCGAACCTGCCCTGCCTGGTCGCGTTCCGCACGGTCCAGGCGGTGGGCGGTTCGATGCTCAACCCCGTGGCGATGTCGATCATCACCAACACGTTCACCGAGCCGCGCGAGCGGGCCAGGGCCATCGGCGTCTGGGGCGGCGTCGTCGGCATCTCCATGGCGGCGGGCCCCCTGGTCGGCGGCCTGCTCGTGGACTCCGTCGGCTGGCGCTCGATCTTCTGGATCAACCTGCCGGTCGGCCTCGCCGCGCTCTTCCTGACCATGCGGTACGTGCCCGAGTCCCGCGCCCCGAGGCCGCGCCGCCCCGACCCCGTCGGGCAGCTCCTGGTCATCGTGCTGCTCGGCGCGCTGACGTACGCGATCATCGAGGCGCCCAGCGCCGGCTGGACCTCGCCGCTGATCCTCGCCTCCGCCGCGGCGGCGCTCCTGGGCCTGACCGGGCTCGTCCTCTATGAGCCGCGGCGCGCGGAGCCCCTCATCGACCTGCGCTTCTTCCGGTCGGCGCCGTTCAGCGGGGCCACGGTGATCGCGGTCTGCGCCTTCGCGTCGCTCGGCGGCTTCCTCTTCCTGTCGACGCTCTACCTCCAGGACGTCCGCGGCCTCGACGCCCTCCACGCCGGCCTGTGGATGCTGCCGATGGCGGCCATGACCCTGGTCTGCGCTCCCCTGTCGGGGCGGCTCGTGGGCAGCCGCGGGCCCCGGCCCTCCCTGCTGATCGCGGGCGTCGCGATGACGGCCTCGGGCGTGCTGTTCGCGGCGTTCGAGGCGGAGGACACGGGCGTGACGCGCTTCGTCGGCTACGTGCTCTTCGGCCTCGGCTTCGGCTTCGTCAACGCCCCGATCACCGACACGGCGGTCGCCGGGATGCCGCGCGCCCAGGCGGGCGTGGCCGCCGCGGTCGCCTCCACCAGCCGCCAGATCGGCCAGACGCTCGGCGTCGCCGTGATCGGCGCGGTCCTGGCGTCGGGCGTCGCCTCGTCCTCGTACGCGGAGGACTTCACCGGGGCCGGCCGCCCCGCCTGGTGGATCCTCGTGGCCTGCGGTCTCGCCGTCCTCGTCGTGGGCGCCCTGACCAGCGGCCGCTGGGCGCGCGCCACGGCGGAGCGGACCGCGGAACGGCTGGCCGACGACGGCCAGGGGGTGGCGGCCGTCGCCGGGAGGTAGCCGTGCCCGCGCGTCCGCCGTCGGCGCGGGACCGCCTCCGTCAGCGCAGGATCTCGACGCGCATCCGCTCCTTCGGCGTGGCGATGTCCCAGTAGCGGACGGTGCCCCGGGCGTCCTTGTAAGCGCCCGTGCCGCCGGTGATGGCCATGTCGAGCGGACTCTCGCGGTCGGTGAGCAGCGACTGCATCGTCAGGGAGCCGCGTTCGAGTTCCAGCGTGATCACGGCCTGGGACGTGGATTCGCCACCGCTGAGGTTGATGACCTGAGCCGTCCCGGCCCCGACGCCGACCTCACGGCCGTTCTCCACGGCGGTGCCGCAGTAGACGCTCATGTCGCCCAGGCTCGGCCCCGCCTCGCCGAGATCGACGGCCCGGTGCTCCAGGTCCTTGATCTGGAGCTCGATGACCTCGACGCGGCCCTGTTTCGCGGTGTCGGCCTTCCCGGCGCTCGTCCCGGTGCCGGCGCCCGCACTGCCCACCGCGAAGACGCCGACCGCCGCGGTGGCCAGCGCCAGGGTGGCGCCTCTGGTGAGCCTGGTGCGAGCCCTGCTGTTCCCCATGGCGGAATCTCCCTCGCGGCGATCTTCTCGTGCGGACGGCTCGACGCTATGGCGCGCCCGTCGCGGGCGTCCAAGACCAGCGCCGCCATGAGCTGATCACCCCGAGGGCATGAGTCCCGTCATCGGCGGACGCCCCCGTGCTGCCGCGCCCCGCCCCTAGAGCCCCTCCTCCGTCGGCCGGTGCTCCACGTGCTCGATCACCGTGCCGTCCCGGTGGCGCGCCGTGAAACCCGAGCCGGTCGGGACCTCGGCCGGCGGCTCCGTGATCTCCGCGCCTTCCGCGGCCAGGCGGTCAAGCCAGGTCCGCGCCGAAGCGACGAGCAGGGTGCCGTGCGTCACACCGCCGTGTGGCCCGACCCCGCGGGCGTGCCCGAGGAGCGGCGGAACCTGCTGATGCTGCTCGTCGGCGACGAGCGGCATCAGCGGGTGCTGCCCGGCTGGGAGCCGGTGGCCATGGATCTCCACCGGCATGTGCGCACGCGTGCGGACCACCGCCCGCGGGACGAGGGCTTCGCACGCCTCACCGGCCGCCTGCGGTCCGCTCGGCCGGACCTCGGGCAATGGTGGGAGTGCCGCTCCGTCGGCGACTTCGCCCCGCGCACGGTCGAGATCACCCCGCGGGGCGAAGGCCCGCCGAGGCCGTACGAGATGACGCTGCTGCTCACCCCGCGGCCGCAGGACGCGGCGATCCTCGTGCAGACGCCGAAGCCCCCGGTCCCATGACCGGGACCGGGGGCTTCGTGGAGCGGTGGGCGGGTCAGCAGCCCACGAGGCGGGTGGCGAGGTAGCCCTCGATCTGGTCGAGGGAGACGCGCTCCTGCTTCATGGTGTCGCGCTCGCGCACCGTGACGGCGTTGTCGTCGAGGGTGTCGAAGTCGACGGTGACGCAGTACGGCGTGCCGATCTCGTCCTGGCGGCGGTAGCGGCGGCCGATGGCGCCGGCGTCGTCGAACTCGATGTTCCAGTTCTGCCGGAGCGCGGTGGCCAGGCCCTTGGCCTTCGGCGAGAGCTCCGGGTTGCGGGAGAGCGGCAGGACCGCGACCTTCACCGGGGCGATGCGGTGGTCGAAGCGCATGACCGTGCGCTTCTCCAGCTTGCCCTTGGCGTTGGGCGCCTCGTCCTCGATGTAGGAGTCGAGGAGGAAGGCGAGCATGGTCCGGCCGACACCGGCCGCGGGCTCGATGACGTACGGCGTCCAGCGCTCGCCGGCTTCCTGGTCGAAGTACGACAGGTCCTGGCCGGAGGCCTTGGAGTGCGCGGTCAGGTCGTAGTCGGTGCGGTTGGCGACGCCCTCCAGCTCGCCCCACTCGCTGCCGCCGAACTGGAAGCGGTACTCGATGTCAGCGGTGCGCTTGGAGTAGTGGGAGAGCTTCTCCTTCGGGTGCTCGTACCACCGCATGTTCTCCTCGCGCAGGCCGAGACCGGTGTACCAGTTCCAGCGCTGCTCCATCCAGTACTCCTGCCACTTCTCGTCCTCGCCCGGCTTGACGAAGAACTCCATCTCCATCTGCTCGAACTCGCGGGTGCGGAAGATGAAGTTGCCGGGCGTGATCTCGTTGCGGAAGGACTTGCCCATCTGCGCGATGCCGAAGGGCGGCTTGCGGCGCGAGGTCTGCTGGACCTGGCCGAAGTTGGTGAAGATGCCCTGCGCGGTCTCGGGGCGCAGGTAGGCGACGGAGCCGGTGTCCTGGGTCGGGCCGAGGTGCGTGGCGAGCATGCCGGAGAACTGCTTGGGCTCGGTGAACTGGCCCTTCGTACCGCAGTTGGGGCAGTTCACATCGGCGAGGCCGTTGGCCGGGGGACGGTTGTGCTTGGCCTCGTAGGCCTCTTCCAGGTGGTCGGCGCGGTGGCGCTTGTGACAGGAGAGGCATTCGGTGAGCGGGTCGGAGAAGGTCGCGACATGGCCGGAGGCCTGCCAGACCTCGCTCGCCAGGATCACCGACGAGTCGATGCCGACGACGTCCTCGCGCGAGGTGACCATGTAACGCCACCACTGGCGCTTGAGGTTCTCCTTCAGCTCGACGCCGAGCGGCCCGTAGTCCCAGGCGGCGCGCTGGCCGCCGTAGATCTCACTGCAGGGGAAAACGAAGCCACGGCGCTTGCTCAGGCTGACGATGGTGTCGATCTTGTCGGCGGCCACGGTGCTCTTCTCATGACGACGGCGGGGCGAAGCCTTCACTGCCGGAGGCAGCGGCTTCGGGAGCGAATGCTTCAGGTTACCGGCGGCCCGACCCCCCTAATCAAATCGGTTCCGGTATGACCCTCTTACCGCACCCCCGAGGGGGCTTTGTTGACAATCGTTTCCACATTTGTTGAAAATGAGTGTCATGAACGTACGACGACGCCTCATATCCACCGCCGCCCTCGCCTCCGCCACGGCGCTCGGTCTCACCGCGCTGACCGCGTGCTCGACCTCCGCGGCGGACGGCAAGGACGGCAAGCTCGACGTGGTGGCGTCGTTCTACCCCATGCAGTACCTCGCGGAGCAGATAGGCGGCGGCCACGTCTCCGTCACCAACCTCACCGAGCCCGGCCAGGAGCCCCACGACCTCGACGTCTCCGCCAAGCAGCGCGGGCAGCTGGAGGAGTCCGACGTCGCCGTGTACCTCAAGGGCCTCCAGCCCGCCGTCGACGACGCGATCGACCAGTCCGGCATCGGGACCAAGGTCGACGCCGCCTCCCTGACCAGCACGGAGAAGCACGGCGACGAGGCCGGCGGCCACGCCGACGAGCACGGCCACGAGGAAGAGGAAGGCCACGAGGGCCACGACCACGGCCACTCCCACGAGGGCGCCGACCCGCACATCTGGCTGGACCCGGTGAAGTACGCCGAGGTCGCCGAGGGCGTCGGCAAGGCCCTGGAGAAGGCCGACCCGAAGAACGCGAAGACGTACGAGAAGAACACCGCGAAGCTCGTGAAGAAGCTCGGCGCCCTGGACACCTCCTTCAAGGACGGCCTCAAGGACACGAAGTCCACGGTCTTCATCACCACCCACGCCGCCTTCGGCTACCTCGCCGAGCGCTACGGCCTGACCGAGGAGGCCATCAGCGGCCTCGACCCCGAGGGCGAGCCCAGCGCCAAGCGCGTCAAGGACCTCCAGAAGATGGCGAAGGAGGACGGTGTCACCACCGTCTTCTACGAGACGCTCGTCAGCGACAAGACCGCGAAGACCCTGGCGAACGACGCCGGCCTGAAGACTGATGTACTCGACCCGATCGAGGGCATCACCGAGGGCAAGTCCAAGGGCGACGACTACATCCAGGTCATGGAGTCCAACCTGAAGGCCCTGCAGAAGGCCCTGGGCGCCAAGTGACCCCACTCTCCGCGGCTACGGAGGCATGAGCCATGACCAAGACAGATCCGGGCGAAGCCGTCATATCCCTGCGCAAGGTGACGGCCGAGCTGGGCTCGCGCCCCGTGCTGCGCGGCATCGACCTCCAGGTGGGCCGCGGCGAGGTCGTCGCCCTGCTCGGCGCCAACGGCTCCGGCAAGTCCACCGCCGTGCGCACGGTCATCGGCCAGGTCCCCGTGAGCGGCGGCGAGATAGAGATCTTCGGCGCCCCGCGCCGCCGCTTCCGCGACTGGGCCCGCGTCGGGTACGTCCCGCAGCGCACCACGGCCGCCGGCGGCGTGCCCGCCACGATCAGTGAGGTCGTCGCCTCCGGGCGGCTCTCGCGCGCCCGCTTCGGCATCCTCGGCAGGGCCGACCGCGCCGCCGTGGCCAGGGCCATCGACCTGGTGGGCCTCGCGGACCGCGCCAAGGACTCCGTGAACGCCCTCTCCGGCGGCCAGCACCAGCGGGTCCTGATCGCGCGCGCCCTGGCCTCCGAGCCCGAGCTGCTGATCATGGACGAGCCCATGGCGGGCGTCGACCTGGCCAGTCAGGAGGTCCTGGCGGCCACGCTGCGCGAGCAGGTCGCCAAGGGCGCCTCGGTCCTGCTCGTCCTGCACGAGCTGGGCCCCCTTGAGCCGCTGATCGACCGGGCCGTGGTCCTGCGCGACGGCTGCGTGACGCACGACGGCCCGCCGCCGCGCGCGGTCGGCCAGCACGCGCTGCCCGGCCACGACCACGTCCACCCGCACACCGCCGACGCGGAGCCGGTCCGCACCGGCCTCCTGACCTGACCGAGGACGAGAGCGCACCATGGAAATCCTCGAATACGCCTTCATGCAGCGGGCGCTGCTCGCCGCCGTCCTCGTCGGCATCACCGCCCCCGCCGTCGGCATCTACCTCGTCCAGCGCCGCCAGGCCCTGATGGGCGACGGCATCGGCCACGTCGCGATGACCGGCGTCGGCCTCGGCTTCCTGCTCTCCACGTCCCCGGTGTGGATGGCCACGGCGGTCGCGATCGTCGGCGCCGTGATCATGGAGCTGATCCGCTGGTACGGCAAGACGCGCGGCGACATCGCGCTCGCGATGCTGTTCTACGGCGGCATGGCGGGCGGCGTGATGTTCATCAACCTCGCCCCCGGCGGCTCCAACGCGAACCTCCAGTCGTACCTCTTCGGCTCCCTCTCGACGGTCTCCGAGGAGGACGTGACGGCGATCTGCCTGCTCGCCGCCTTCGTGGTCCTGGTCACGGTCGGCCTGCGCCGCCAGCTCTTCGCGGTCAGCCAGGACGAGGAGTTCGCGCGCGTGACCGGGCTCCCGGTGCGCGCGCTGAACCTGCTGACGGCGGTGACCGCGGCGGTCACGGTCACCGTCGCCATGCGGGTCGTGGGCCTGCTCCTGGTCTCCGCCCTGATGGTGGTGCCGGTGGCGGCCGCCCAGCAGCTCACGCGGAGCTTCGCGGCGACGTTCGCCGTCTCGGTGGCGATCGGCGTGGCGGTGACGATCGGCGGCACGGCGACCTCGTACTACCAGGACGTGCCGCCCGGCGCGACGATCGTCCTGCTGACCATCGGGGTCTTCATCGCCCTGACGGTGCTCGCGACGCCGCTCGCCCGGCGCAGGGCCCGTGCGGCGGCGGCAGCGGCGGCGTCCGATCCGGCCGAGTGCGCGGTTCCCGCCCAGCCGGCGGCCAAGGGCTGACCCCGTTCGCGGGCGACCTGGCACAATGGCCCGGCAGGCCCAGACCAGAGCGCAGACGCGAGGAGACAACCGTGGGAGCCCCGGTTCGAGGCAGGTCCACCCGCCAGCGCGCGGCAGTGGCCGCGGCACTCGACGACGTGGACGAGTTCCGCAGTGCGCAGGAGCTGCACGACATGCTCAAGCACAAGGGCGACTCGGTGGGTCTGACCACCGTCTACCGCACGCTCCAGTCCCTGGCCGACGCCGGTGAGGTGGACGCCCTGCGCACCAGCGAGGGCGAGACGGTCTACCGCCGGTGCTCGACCGGTGAGCACCATCATCACCTGGTCTGCCGCGTCTGCGGCAAGGCGGTGGAGGTCGAGGGCCCGGCCGTGGAGTCGTGGGCCGAGTCGATCGCCACGGAGCACGGCTTCGTGAACGTGGCGCACACGGTGGAGATCTTCGGCACCTGCGCGGAGTGCGCGCGGAAGTAGGCGGTGTCACGCGAGGGGGCCCGTACCGCCACAGGCGCGGTACGGGCCCCCTCTCGCGTCCGGCGGTCAGCTGTTGGCGATCTGCTCCTCGTTCGGGATGGCGCCGCCGAAGCGGCGGTCGCGCCCGGCGTATTCGAGACAGGCGCGCCATAGGTCGCGGCGGTCGAAATCGGGCCACAGCACGTCCTGGAAGACCATCTCGGCGTAGCTGGACTGCCAGATCAGGTAGTTCGAGGTGCGCTGCTCGCCGCTGGGCCGCAGGAAGAGGTCGACGTCCGGCATGTCCGGGTAGTACAGGTACTTCGCGAACGTCTTCTCGTTCACCTTGGACGGGTCGAGCCTGCCCGCCGCCACGTCGCGGGCGATGGCCTGCGCGGCGTCGGCGATCTCGGCACGGCCGCCGTAGTTGACGCAGAAGTACAGGGTCATCGCGTCGTTGTCGACCGTCTGCTCCTGGGCGATCTGGAGTTCCTGGACGACGGACTTCCACATCTTGGGCATCCGGCCCACCCAGCGGATGCGGATGCCCAGCTCGTCCATCTCGTCGCGGCGTCGGCGGATGACGTCGCGGTTGAAGTTCATGAGGAAGCGCACCTCCTCGGGCGAGCGCTTCCAGTTCTCGGTGGAGAAGGCGTACAGCGAGAGGTTCTTGACGCCCATCTCCAGGCAGCCCTTGAGGACGTCGAGGACGACCCCCTCGCCCACCTTGTGGCCCTCGGTGCGCGGCAGCCCCCGCTCCTTGGCCCAGCGGCCGTTGCCGTCCATCACGCACGCCACGTGCTTCGGTACGAGCTCGCCGGGGATCTTCGGCGGCCGGGCGCCCGAGGGGTGCGGCTCGGGGACCTTGTACTCACGGCGGGACCGTCCGAGGATTCCGCGTCGTGCCATGGGGGGCTCTCTCCTACCTAGCTGATCTCTGTGCGTGCGTGCTCACGTGCAGTGCTCACGAGCTCTTCTCCACATACCGCAAGGACCGCAGCCCGCGCTCCAGGTGCCAGTGCAGATAGGCCGAAACCAGCCCGCTGCCCTCCCTGGCGTGCCGCGCCTCGCACGCGTCCGCCGTCTCCCAGTCGCCGGTGAGCAGCGCGCCGAGCAGGGTGAGGGTCTCCGCAGAGGGTACGACGCTGCCGGGCACCCGGCAGTCGACGCAGACGGAGCCGCCCGCGGCCACGGAGAAGAACCGGTTCGGCCCGGGGAGCCCGCACCGCGCGCAGTCGGTGAAACTGGGCGCGTAGCCGTTCACGGCCAGGGAGCGCAGCAGGAAGGCGTCGAGCACGAGGTGGGGCTCGTGCTCGCCCCGCGACAGCACTCGCAGCGCCCCCACGAGCAGCAGATACTGCTGCACCGCGGGCTCGCCCTCATGGTCGGTGAACCGCTCGGCGGTCTCCAGCATGGCCGTCCCGGCGGTGTACCGCGCGTAGTCCGTGACGATCCCGCTGCCGTACGGCGCGATGGTCTCGCTCTGCGTGCAGAGCGGAAGCCCCCGCCCGACCAGCTCGCTGCCGCGCGCGAAGAACTGCACGTCGACGTGGGAGAACGGTTCGAGCCGCGCCCCGAACTTCGACTTGGTGCGCCGCACCCCGCGCGCCACCGCCCGTACCCGCCCGTGACCGCGCGTGAGCAACGTGATGATCCGGTCCGCCTCACCCAGCTTCTGGGTGCGCAGCACGATGCCGTCGTCGCGGAACAGACTCATGGACCCCATTCTCCCGCACCCCACCGACAGACAGGCCCGGGGTTCCGGGCGGGGCGGTTCGCCTCGTATGCCCTCTACCTCCTCCTGCGGGGCGGTAGCGTACGGAGACCTGCCCCACCCGCACCGGAGGACCCTGTGAGCGCACAGCCCGACGGCCCTTTCGGGCCGCTGATCCCGATGCCCGAGCTGACACCCGACGCCCTCCGTGCCGCCGTGGCCCGGATCGCACCCAGCAGGGTCCCCGCGCTCACCCAGCACCTCTTCGAGGCGACCACGAACGCCCAGCAGACGCAGAGCCTCGCCCCGCTGCGGGCCTTCATCCACTCCTGGGCCGTCTTCGTCGCCATCGAGCGGCACCCGCAGCGCGCGGCCCGGCTGCGCGAACTGGAGCAGCTCGTGGACGCCGGGACGCAGGACCCGACAGAGGCGATCACCGAGATCCGCCGCATCCGCGAGGCGGCGGAAGCGGAGGCAGGTCTGTGACCGACTAATCCTGGGACGACAACCCGAGCGCCGAGTACATCACCGAGGGCCTTTCGACCGGCGTGGCGGCCGAGGTCGAGCGCCTCACCACCGAACTCGCCGCGCTCGGCGAAGGCAGCGTCCGGATCGGCAGGCCGACCGACCGTGAGGGCGGCCCGCGCGAGTTCGACATCCTCGGCGGCCGTGGTTTCATCAGCTTCCTGCCCGTGCCCCGCCACGAGTGCGTCTACGTCTGCGACATCACCTTCTACGGCTGAGTCTCAGGGCGTCTCGCCGGGCTCCGCTCGCTCGCGTACGCCGCTGGAGCCACCGTGCACGTCGAGTCGGTGCCCGCCCATGCCTCGCAAGACCTCCGCCATCTCGTCGTCCGTGAGCGCCGGCCCGTCGAGGTCGGGCAGGTCGAGCCACGGAGCCGGGTCCGCCGGTGGCACCTCAGAACACCTCCCCCCGGCTCCGCGCGTTCGCGTACGCCGTCGCCGCGCGCAGCCGTTCCGCCTGCGTCGCGGTCCGCACCGCCTCCGGGGAGCAGTCCCACTCGCGGCCCCCGCCATAGGGGCGCAGCTGGACGTAAGGCCCCTCGTGGCCCATCACCCTGCCGAGCCGCCCGTCGCGGGTGTCGACCGCGTACGAGCCGACGGGGAGGTGTGGATTCATGGGGTCGCCTCCTTGGCGCCGCCGGCGCGCAGGGCCGCGGCCAGTCGGGCCGCGACGTCGACGGAACAACCGCCGAATTCGATCCGCGGACACGGGGCCTCCCGCGCGATCGTCGCCGCGTCGATCCGCAGCGACGGCAGCGTGATTCCCCTCCCTGCGAGCGCGGCGCGCAATTCCCTCAATGTCTCCTCCGCCTGTTCCACGCAGGCCTCTGCGTGACGCTTCGATTCCGACTCCACGTGACTCCCCTTCACTTCCGTATTTCACTCTTCGTGCCTCTACGGTGACGCACTGCATCTACACTCGGCAGCAATCTGCCCTCTACAACTGCGTGGCAGCGGAAGGCGGTTGGCCATGGCCAATGGTTCACGGCAGGCGGCGTGGGAGTTCTTCGGCGCCGAGCTGAAACGTCGCAGGGAGGAATCGGGTCTGACCCAGTCCGCACTGGGCATGCGGGTCTTCGTCTCCGGCGGCTACATCGGCCAATTCGAACAGGCGATTCGCAAACCGCAGTTGGACGTGGCCCAGCGGATCGATGAGGTCCTACAAACCGGGGGTTTTTTCGAACGGCTTTGCCGCCAACTGATCGACGACAAGCGGTACGCGGATTACTTCGCGGCGGTGGTGGAGCTTGAGGCCCTCGCGACACGCATCTGCGAATTCGCCCCGACGCTGGTGCCGGGCCTGCTCCAGACCGCCGCGTATGCCCGCGCGGTGACCCTCGCGGCGAACCCCTTCGTCACGGACGAATACGTGGAGGACATCGTGGGGGCCCGGCTTGAGCGGGCGGCCATCCTCAAGGACGCCGCCCGGCCGGAGTTCTGGGTGACAGTACATGAGAACGTGCTGTACATCCCGGTTGGTGGGCCCGCGACGATGGCCGAGCAACTGGATCACATGGCGCGCCTGATGCGAGACCGGCAGGTGCTGCTCACGGTGCTCCCATACGTAGCGGGCGCGCACGCCACCATGGGCGGGATGCTCACACTCATGGCCTTCGAGGACGCGCCGCCAACTGCTTATACAGAGGACGCCTTTTCGGGAACCCTGGTCGACGAACCGTTGGTGGTGCAGCGTGCACACCGCGCTTACGATCTGATCAGGGCCGCCGCATTGTCGCCGGAGGCGTCCCTCGCCCTGATCGAATCGGCGGCTGAGGACTACAGACGATGCATCGCTACGACCTGAGCAACGCCCGTTGGCGCAAGAGCAGCCACAGCAACGGCGAAGGCGGCAGTTGCGTCGAAGTGGCCCACGACTTCCCTGGCGCCGCCCGCTGGCGCAAGAGCACCTACAGCGGCGGCGACAGCGGGGAATGCGTCGAGGTCGCCGACGGCATCCCCGGCGTCGTCCCCGTCCGCGACAGCAAGGACCCCCAGGGCCCCGCCCTGGTCATCGGGGGAACCGCCTGGCAGGACTTCGTGACCGGGGTCCGCGAGGCTACTGGCGGCTGATCGTCCGCGTCACGCCCGCGGCGATCGTCGTCGCCAGGGTCCAGCCGAGGACGATCAAGGCGTACGCCAGCCACTGGTACACGCCCCGCGAGGCGTACGCCTGCTCCTGCCCGAAGGAGACGATCGGCAGCAGCAGGTCAAGGGTGTAGAAGACGGGGTTGAAGTCAGGGGCCTCGCCCCGCTTCAACGCCGTCGGCGGCCGCACGGCGTACGTCACCGCCCCGGCGAGCAGCAGCGACAGCAGCCACACCGCCGCCCGCGTCGGCCGGAAACCGTAGCCGACGGTCACGTCCTGGAGGTGCCCCCAGGCCCTGGCGTACCAGGGCAGGGTGGCGCGCTGGCGGCGCTGCTTGGCGAGCTGGACGGTACGGGCGGCGGCGTCGTCGCCCATGTTCCGGTAAGCCGCGGTGAGCTGCTCGTACGCGAACGGCACGTAGCCGTCGGTGTCCCGCTCCAGGACCTCAAGACGCCGCTCGACGGGCTCGCGGGGCCCGATCCTGGTGTACGTGAAGCCGTCGAGCCGCACCTCGTCGGGCCAGGTGTCCGAGGCGACGTACAGGAAGTCGACCTGCGCACCGCGCAGCGTGACCGTGCCCTGGATGCGCGGGGTCCTGTGCAGCCACAGGGCCCCCGCCACGAGGGAGCTGGCGCGCAGGGCGATGCCGCCGGGATTCATGAGGGACGCCTGCTCCAGACCGATACCGGCGGGTATCCGCGCACCGCGCAGGTCGACCCGGCCACGCGCCGCGAGGCGTGCGGCGTGCAGCTCCGAGCCGACCGTGAGGTTCCTCGCCTGGAGGACGGTGCCGCCCGGGTTGCTGAGGACCGCGTCGTCGAAGTCGACGCGCCCTGCGATGGCCGCCCCTTCGAGCCGGACCACGCCGTGCGCCGTGAACCCCTGGTCGGCCCGGATGTCGTCCTCGACGGTGATGTGGTTCAGCGCCAGGACGGGCTCGTCCAGGGCCGCACCCGGCTCTCCCAGGTGTGCCCCGTACAGAGTCACCCCTCCGGCGATCCGCGCCCCGCCGAGCCGGACGGGCCCCAGGACCCGGCATTCGGGCATGCGGAGCGAGCCGTCGACCCGGAGGGCGATGGCGTGCATGCCCGGCAGACGACAGCGCGTGAGGCTCAATTGCCGCAACTGGGCCCTGTACAGCTCGGGTATGTCATCGAAGAGGCAGGCCTTCAGGTGGATCGGCGTGGCGACCTCCGCGTACTGGAGGTCGAGCGGCCCGCTGACGCGCGCCCCGGTCACCCGGAGGACCGGCGTGTGACCCTCCTCGGCGGCCCCGCCCAGCAGCAGCGCCCGCAGCACCTCCGCCCGCACCGTCCGCGCGGGCCCCCAGTCCGCGTCGGGCCCGGGGGCGTCGTCGGGCCCCTCCCGGAAGTCGACGGTCCCGCCCAGCGGAAACGCCTCCCACACCCGCCGCTCGGCGGCCGTCAGCTCGCTGATCTCCACCGCCGCGATGCTGGCCGGAGGCCGATCACCTGTCAACCGGACCCGACAAGCCCCTGCGTCTCCGCGTACGACGGGATGTCACCGGACAGCGGCCGGCCTTCCGCCACCGCTTCGGCCGCCGCCACGGCCGCCCCGAGCGCCGCACGGAACAGCAGCGACCCGCAGCTCACCCGCCGCACGCCCGCCGCCGCGAGGGCGTCGAGCGAGGGGCCGTCCGGTGCGTGGAGGATGTTGAGCGGGGCGTCGAGGGACGACGTGAGGGCGGCGATGGCGGGCAGGTCCCGCAGGCCCGGCACGAACACCCCGTCCGCGCCCGCCCGGCAGTACGCCGCGAGGCGGGCCTCCGTCTCCGCCACCGGCGCACCCGGCAGCCAGTACGTGTCCGTCCGCGCGTTCACGAACAGCCGCTCCCCCACCGCGTCCTTCACCGCCCGCAGGATCGCGCACTGGAGCCCGGCGTCCCGCAGCGTGCCGTCGGCGCGGCCGTCCTCGATGTTGACGCCGACGGCGCCGGCGTCCGCCAACTCGACGGCGAGCGCGGCCACATCCTCCGGCCGGTCGCCGAAGCCGCCCTCCACGTCGACGCTGACCAGCGCGTCGAGGCGTCCCAGCGTGCGGGCGAGCCGGACGGTCTCCGCCCGCGTGGCGCCCGTCCCGTCCGGCACCCCGGCCGCCGCCGCCACCCCGAGGCTGGTCGTCCCGACCGCCCGGAAACCGGCGGCGACGAGCGCGGCGGCCGACGCGTGGTCCCAGGCGTTGGGCAGCAGCAGCGGCCGGGGCGCACCGGCCCGGTGCAGATGGCGGAATTCGTCGTGGCGCTGTGTCATGCCGACGACGGTATGCGGCGAACGTTTCGGCGCGGGGCGAAGGACGCGGAAAAGTGCCGGTGGGGCGGGGCGCGACCGGGGGATTCCCGGCCGGTGGGTGGCACTTTCGTGCCCCGGGCGCGGACCGCGCCCGGGGCGGGGAAGCGGAGCCGTGAGGTCCCGCTTCCCCCGGGGGCCGGGCGTCGATCAGGATGTGGCCATGAAGAGCGACCTCTTTTCCAGTGACCACATGGCGCAGCCGGCCCACATGCCCGGCATGAGCCTCCAGAACGCCAAGTCCGTCAAGTACGCCGTCAACGGCGAGATGTTCGCGCGGCAGGGCGCGATGATCGCCTACCGCGGCAACCTCCAGTTCGAACGCAAGGGGCAGGGCGTCGGCGGCATGCTCAAGCGCGCCGTGACCGGCGAGGGGCTGCCGCTGATGGCGGTGCGCGGGCAGGGCGAGGCATGGTTCGCGCACGAGGCGCAGAACTGCTTCATCGTGGACGTCGAGCCGGGTGACGTCCTCACCATCAACGGCCGCAACGTGCTGTGCTTCGACGCGACGCTGTCGTACGAGATCAAGACCGTGAAAGGGGCCGGCGTGACCGGCGGCGGCCTCTTCAACAGCGTGTTCACGGGCGCGGGCCGCCTCGGGCTGATGTGCGAGGGCAACCCGCTGGTCATCCCCGTCTCCCACCAGCAGCCCGTGTACGTCGACACGGACGCGGTGGTCGGCTGGACCGCCGATCTCGCCACGTCGCTGCACCGCTCGCAGTCGTTCGGCTCGATGATCCGAGGCGGCTCCGGCGAAGCGGTGCAGCTGATGCTCCAGGGCGAGGGGTACGTCATCGTGCGGCCCAGCGAGGTGACGCCACAGCCCCAGAAGAGCTGACGGGACGGGACCCCCGGCTAGCGGGCCGCCTGCTGCTCCAGACCCACCAGGCGGACGCAGACCGTGAGGCCGTGGATGGCCTGCTCCAGTTCGGCGAGGCCCGGGTAGCTGGGCGCGACGCGGATGACCGCGTCGCGCGGGTCGTCGCCGTAGGGGTGGGTGGCGCCTGCCGGGGTCAGCACGATGCCGGCCTCGGCGGCGCGCTTCACGACCTCCTTGGCGCAGCCGTCGGGGACGGTGAGGGTGACGAAGTAGCCGCCCTTGGGCGCCGTCCAGGTGGCGAGGCCCGTGCCGCCCAGCTCGGCGTCGAGGATGCGGGCGACCGCCTCGAACTTGGGCTGGAGCAGCGCGCGCTGCCGCTCCATGTGCGCCCGCACGCCGTCGGCGTCGCGCAGGAACATGACGTGGCGCAGCTGGTTGATCTTGTCGGGGCCGATCGACCGCTTGGCGTTCTTGGCGAGGAGCCACGTCACGTTCGCGGGCGAGGAGCCGAAGAAGGCGACGCCCGCGCCGGCCGCGGTGATCTTCGATGTGGAGCCGAAGACGAAGGCGCGGTCGGGGTGGCCCGCCTCGGCGCAGGCGCCGAGGATGTCGGCGATCTCGACCGGCTCGTCGGTGAGATGGTGGACCGCGTAGGCGTTGTCCCAGAAGATCCGGAAGTCGGGGGCGGCGGTCTCCATGCGGGCCAGGCGGGCGACCGTCTCGTCGCTGTACGAGACGCCGTCGGGGTTGCTGTACTTCGGCACGCACCAGATGCCCTTGACGGCCGGGTCCTCCGCGGCGAGCCGCTCGACCTCGTCCATGTCGGGGCCCTCGGCCGTCATCGGCACGGGGATCATGTCGATGCCGAAGCGCTCGCAGAGGCCGAAGTGCCGGTCGTAGCCGGGCACGGGGCAGAGGAACGCGACGCGCTCCTGGTCCACCCAGCGCGACGTCGCGCCGGGCACCTCGCCGAGCAGGGCGTGCACGATGCAGTCGTGCATCAGCTCCAGGCTGGAGTTGCCGAGGGCGAGGAGCTGCGCGGCCGGGACCTGGAGCAGGTCGGCGAAGATCTCGCGCAGCTCGGGGAGCCCCTGGAGGCCGCCGTAGTTGCGCACGTCGGTGCCGTCGGCGGCGGTGTGACGCCCGCCGGGCAGGCTCAGCAGGTCCTCGGAGAGGTCGAGCTGCTCGGGAGCGGGCTTGCCGCGGGTGAGGTCGAGGGAGAGCCCGCGCGCCGCGAGGTCCTCGTACTCCCCGCGGGCCCGCTCCAGCGGGCCGACCGGGGCCGGGGCGTCGGGGCTGAGCTCGGTGGTCATGGTGTCGCCTCTCGCAGATGCCGCTTCGGGGAGTGGGTGCCGCCCGGCGAGGATACAAAGCGGGGCCGGTGGGCGGTGCGGGCGTTTCACGGGGTGGTCCTGCGGCGATGCCCGCCCGACACCTTGTGCGACACCTTGTGCGGGCCCTTGACCGACCCCCTCCGCGCTCCTATGGTCGCCACGCCCCCCATGACGTAGGACGTGGGACCTCTTCCGGCAGGCAGGGAGACACTGTGAGCGATTCGACCCCTCGGAGCACGTCGCGGCACGGCTCGCGGCTCGGACCGCCACCCGCGCCGGACCGCAGGTCCTTCCTCAGATACAGCGGGGCGCTCGGCACGGCCGCCGCCCTGAGCGGCACGCTCGCGGCCTGCTCGGCGGGGCCCGAGTCGACCAACGAGACCGGGGACGGCGGGCAGGGCGGCGACTCCACGCTCACGGCCGTCATCGGCTACGGCAACGACGGCAGCTGGGACCCGACCCAGACGGCGTCCGCCTTCGCCATGGCGGGGAACGAACACATCTACGAGGGGCTGCTCGGCGCCGACCCGATCAGCCGCGAGCCGTACGCGGCGCTCGCCACGGAGGTGCCGAACGACCTCAAGGCGACCACGTGGACGTTCTCCCTGCGGCCCGGCGCGAAGTGGCACGACGGGAAGCCGGTCACCGCGGACGACGTGGTGTTCGTCTTCGACCGCATCCTCGACCCGAAGACCCAGACGCTGGCCAAGGGCTTCTTCGAGAGCTGGCTGAAGGAGGTCAGGAAGACCGGGGCGACGTCCGTGGAGCTGATCCTGAAGTTCCCCTTCCCCGACGGCGCCGCCCGGCTCTCCCTCGCCAAGATCATGCCGAAGCACGTCTTCGGCGAGCCCGGCGCCTGGGACGAGGCCACCAAGGGCAAGACGGTGGGCTCGGGCCCGTACCGGATGACCGCGCACCACCCGAAGTCGAACACCACCTTCGAGGCCTTCGCGGACTACAACGGCCCCCGCAAGGCCGCCTTCAAGAAGATGAACTGGCTGACCATCGTGGACGCCGCGCCCCGCGTCGCGAAGATCTCCGGCGCCGGCGCGGACGCGGAGATCTCCGACAACATCCCCTACGCCAACATCGGGCAGCTCAAGAAGGGCGGCCTCACCGTCGAGGGCGGCGCCGGGATGAACAACCTGTTCCTGCTCTTCAACACCGCGCACAAGCCGTTCGACGACGTGCGCGTGCGGCAGGCCCTGCACTACGCCATCGACCGCGAGAAGATGATCGAGGCCGCGCTGCGGGGCCACGGCAGGGCCTCGACGTCCTTCCTCAACGAGTCCAACCCCTCCTACCGGCCCGCGAAGACGGTCTACGGCTACGACCTGGCGAAGGCGCGGAAGCTCCTCAAGGAGGCCGGGGCGGGCAAGTTCGGCGTGAACCTCATGGCCGTCAACGTGAGCTGGATCGTCGACTGCCTGCCCACCATCAAGGACGGCTGGGAGAAGCTCGGCGTCGAGGTCACCCTCGACCCCCAGGAGACCACCGCCGTCTTCACCAAGCTGGACCAGAAGAAGGACTTCCAGATCGTCGCGGCGGCCTCCAACCCCAACCAGTTCGGCCTCGACGCCGACCTGATCATGCGCTACAACTACGGCCCCCGGAACATCTGGATGGGCTACGCGCGCTGGGCGGGGAACCCCACCGCCAAGCGGCTCTTCACGGACATGGACCGGGCCACCCGCGAGCCGGAGGCCTCCCGCAAGCGGGCCATGATCCAGGACTACATCGACACCGTGGCCGAGCAGGCCGTGCTCTATCCGGTCGTGCACAACGAACTCATGACCGCCTGGGACCCGAAGAAGATCAGCGGCGTCCAGCCCCAGCCCTACCCGGGGATCAACCTGCTCCGGGCCAAGTGGGCCTGACCGGGCGCCGGTCCAACGAAGCTCAGGAGCCGCACGCGTGACCGCAGTCGTCAGGATTCTGGCCCGCCGCATCGCCCTGCTCGTCCCCCTGCTCCTCGGGATCGTCCTCTTCGTCTTCCTCGTCATGCGGTTCTCGGACGTCGACCCGGCCTCCGCGTTCTTCCAGGGCGCCAACCCCACCCCCGAGCAGCTGCACGACTTCCGCGAGGAGAACGGGCTGCTCGATCCGCTGCCGGCCCGCTACATCGCCTTTGTAGGGGACCTGCTCCAGGGCGACATGGGCATCAGCGTCCTCAACCGCTCCCCCGTCCTCGACCAGGTCATGACCGCCCTGCCGCTCACCATGCAGCTCACCTTCCTGGGGCTCGGCATCGCCGTGGTGCTCTCGCTCACCCTCGGCGTGACGGCGGCCATCCACCGCGACGGGCTGCCGGACCAGCTCATCCGCGTCATCTCCCTGACCGGCGTCGCGGCGCCCGGCTTCTGGCTGGCGCTGCTGATGATCCAGTACCTCGCCGTCGACCTCGGCTGGTTCCCGACCGGCGGCTACATCAACCCCGCCGACTCCCTCACCGGCTGGCTCAGGACGATGACCCTGCCCGCCTTCGCGCTCTCGCTGCCGGTCGCGGCGGGCCTCACCCGCATCATCCGCACGGCCGTGGTCGAGGAACTGGACAAGGACTACGTCCGCACCGCCATCGGCAACGGCCTGCCTCCCGTGGTGGTCGTCGGCCGCAACGTGCTCCGCAACGCCCTCATCAACCCGCTCACCGTGCTCGGGCTGCGCGTGGGCTATCTGCTCGGCGGCGCCGTCGTCATCGAGACGATCTTCTCGCTGCCGGGCATGGGGAAGCTGATGATCGACGCCGTGAAGAACGGCGACCCGGCCGTCGTGCAGGGCGTCGTCATCACCACCGCCGTCGGCTTCGTCGTCGTGAACCTCGTCATCGACATCCTCCACCTGCTGGTCAATCCACGTCTGAGGGGCTCCGCCTGATGGCCGCGCCGCACCCGGAAGAGGCCCGCTGATGTACTCCACGCGCAAAACGCTGACCGAGCGCCTCTCGGCGCCCGGCATCCGCATCCGGTCGCTGCGCGCCCTCCCCGTCCCCTCCCGCGTCGCGGCCTGCGTGGTCGGCCTGGTCGTCCTCGTGGCCCTCCTCGCCCCGCTCGTCGCCCCGCACGACCCGCTCGACCAGCAGCCCCAGGCGGACGGCACGGGACACCCCTCCGCCGACCACTGGATGGGCCAGGACAGCCTCGGCCGCGACATCCTCAGCCGCCTCATGTACGGGGCGCGCTGGTCGCTCGCCATCGGCCTCGGCGCCACGCTGCTCGCCCTGATCGTCGGCGCGGTGATCGGCGCGGTCGCCGCGACCTCCCGCAAGGCCGTCGACGAGACGCTGATGCGCTGCCTCGACGTCGTCATGGCCTTCCCCGGCATCGCGCTCGCCGCCGTCCTCGTGGCGGTCTTCGGCGGCGGCATCACCGTACTGATCTGCGCGATCGCGTTCCTGTTCACACCCCCGATCGCCCGCGTCGTCCGCGCCAACGTCCTCGACCAGTACGGCGAGGACTACGTGCGCGCCGAACGCGTCATCGGCGCCCGCACCCCGCACATCCTCATCCGCCACGTCGCCGTGAACTGCGCGGCGCCCGTCCTCGTCTTCTGCACCGTGCAGGTCGCCGAGGCCATCGTCTTCGAGGCCTCGCTCTCCTTCATCGGCGCGGGCGTCCGTCCGCCCGACCCGTCCTGGGGCAGCGTCATCGCCGACGGCAAGAACATGGTCCTGATCGGCGGCTGGTGGGCGACGGTCTTCCCCGGCCTGCTGATGCTGGTCACCGTCCTCTCCCTGAACGTCCTCTCCGAGGGCGTGTCCGACGCCTGGGCCGCGCCGTCCGCCCGGACCGTCCCCGGCAGGGCCCGCCACGAGGACCGCCTCGAAGCCCCCGAGCCCGGCAGCGGCGAGGTACTCGAACTCCCCGGCCTCACGGAGGCGGCGGCCCGGCTGCGCTCCCGGGCCCGCCCGCTGCCGACGGCCCCGCCCGTGCTCTCCGTCGAGGACCTGCGCATCTCGTTCCCCGAACGCCACGGCGGCGTCGACATCGTCGACGGCATCAGCTTCGACGTGCGCCCCGGCGAAGTCCTCGGCCTGGTCGGCGAGTCGGGCTGCGGCAAGTCGCTCACCGCCCTGACGGTGATGGGCCTCGAACCGAAGGGCGCCCGCGTCCAGGGCCGCGTCACGTTCGACGGCCGGGAGCTGACCGGCCTGCCCATGCGCTCCCGCCGCCGCCTCCTCGGCCACGACATGGCGATGGTCTACCAGGACGCCCTGTCCTCCCTGAACCCCGCGATGACCGTCCGCGCCCAGCTCAAACAGGTCGTACGCAGGGGTGGCCGCCGCACGGCCCACGAACTCCTCACCCTCGTCGGCCTCGACCCGGAGCGCACCCTGCGCAGCTACCCCCACGAACTCTCCGGCGGCCAGCGCCAGCGCGTCCTCATCGCCATGGCCCTCTCCCGCGACCCGAAGCTGATCGTCGCCGACGAACCGACGACCGCCCTCGACGTCACCGTCCAGGCCCAGATCATCCAGCTCCTGCTGCGCCTGCGGGAAGAACTCGGCTTCGCGCTGATCCTCGTCTCGCACGACCTGGCCCTCGTCGCCGACGTCACCGACCGGGTGGTGGTGATGTACGGCGGCCAGATCGTGGAGACGGGCGTGACGGCGGACCTGGTGGAAGCCCCGTCCCACCACTACACGCGGGGCCTGCTCGGCTCGGTCCTCTCCCTGGAGTCGGCGGCCCAACGCCTCACCCAGATCAAGGGCGTGGTCCCGTCCCCCGCGGACTTCCCCTCCGGCTGCCGCTTCGCCGACAGATGCCCGCTGGCGAGCGAGGTGTGCCGCGACATGTCCCCGGCCCTGGTGGGCGTCACGTCCCACGCCACGGCCTGCCACCACCCGGCCCTCGGCGAAGGGCCCCGAAGGGGCCCCTTCGGGGGCGCGGGGCCGTATCGACCCGCGGCTCCGCCGCGGAGCGCGCCCAGCCCCCACGGAGGCACAGCCGAATGACGACCCCACTCGCCGAGCTCGACGCGGTCCACGTCGTCCACAGGGCACGGACCGGCGGCCTCTGGTCCAGGGACACGGTCCACGCCCTGACAGCGGCGACGCTCACGATCGCCCGAGGCGAGACGGTCGGCGTCGTAGGAGAGTCCGGCTGCGGCAAGACCACCCTGGCGCACACCCTGGTAGGCATCCAGAGGCCCTCCACCGGCACGGTGACGTTCCGGGGCGAGGAGCTCTGGACCATGTCCCCCGCGGCCCGCCGCGAGGCGATCGGCACAGGCACGGGAATGATCTTCCAGGACCCCGCCACGGCCCTGAACCGCAGGCTCCCCGTACGCCGCATCCTCCGCGACCCCCTGGACGTCCACGGACGGGGCGGCCCCAAGCAGCGGGACGAGCGCGTGAAAGAGCTGATGGACCTGGTGGGGCTCCCGCCGGGCCTGGCGGACGGGCTGCCCGGCCGGCTCAGCGGCGGCCAGCGGCAACGCGTGGCGATCGCGCGCGCCCTGGCCCTGGAACCGGACCTGGTCGTGGCCGACGAGCCGACCAGCGCCCTGGACGTCTCCGTCCGCGCCCAGATCCTCAACCTCCTCCTGGACCTCAAGGAACGCCTGGGCCTGGCCCTGGTCTTCGTGTCGCACGACATCCAGACCGTACGCAGGATGAGCGACCGCGTCGTCACCATGTACCTGGGCCGCATCGTGGAGGAGTCGCCCGCGCGGGACATCCTGGACCGCGCCCGGCACCCGTACACGCGCGCCCTGTTCTCCGCCACGCCGGGACTGCTCGACCCCATCGACCCGATCCCGCTGGTGGGCCCCGTGCCGTCGGCGACACGGCCGCCGAGCGGCTGCCCGTTCCGCACGCGCTGCTGGAAGGCGGACGACGCGTGCGCCGCCGCCATGCCGGACGCCGAGGACGCGGGCCCCGCGCACACGTTCCGCTGCCACCACCCCGTGGACGAGGGCGAGTCGACCCACGACCTCGTCGCCCAGGCCGCCGCCACGGCCCCCGCACCGACGACCAGGGAGCACCCATGACCCTTCCGGCCCCGCTCAGCGGTGTCGTACCACCCGTCTGCACGCCGCTGACACCGGAGCGCGAGGTGGACACGGCCTCGCTGGTCCGGCTCGTGGACCACCTGGTGGCGGGCGGCGTCGACGGCCTCTTCGTGCTCGGCTCGACCTCGGAGGTCGCCTACCTCACCGACCGGCAGCGGGCGCTGGTGCTCGACACGGTCGTCCGCCACGTCGCCGGGCAGGTGCCCGTCCTCGCCGGGGCCATCGACATGACGACGCCCCGCGTCCTCGACCACGTCCGCGCCCTCACCAAGGCGGGCGCGGACGCCGCCGTGGTCACCGCGCCCTTCTACACGCGCACGCACCCCGCCGAGGTGATGGGCCACTTCCGGTCGGTCGCCCAGGGCTCCGGGGCGCCGCTCATCGCGTACGACCTGCCGTCGTCGGTGCACACGAAGCTGACCGCGGGAGCGGTCCTCGAACTGGCCGCCGACGGGGTGCTCGCGGGCCTGAAGGACTCCAGCGGCGACGAGGCCGGCTTCCGGGAGGTGGTCGTCGGGAAACGGGCGCTGACCGGCCCCTTCGCCGCCCTGACCGGCTCCGAGCTGACGGCCGACTCGGCGCTGGCCATGGGCGCGGACGGCGTGGTGCCGGGCCTCGGGAACGTCGACCCCGCCGGGTACGCCCGCCTGTACCGCGCCTGCCGCGCGGGCGACTGGCCGCGGGCCAGGACCGAACAGGAGCGCCTGTGCGCCCTGTTCGGCATGGTGAGGGCGGGCGACCCGGCCCGCATGGGCCCCAGCTCGTCGGCGCTCGGCGCCTTCAAGGCGGCGCTGCACCTGCGCGGCGTCATCACCTGCCCGGCCACGGCGGCCCCCCAGATCCCGCTCTCCCCCGAGGAGACGAAGACGGTGGCCGAGCACCTGACGGCGGCGGGGCTGCTGTAGGGGGGCGGCCGGGCGCGGCGCGGAAAGCCCCCTCACCCTCCCGGCGCCACCAGCCCGGACTCGTACGCCACGATCACCAGTTGGGCCCGGTCCCTGGCGCCCAGCTTGCCCATGATGCGGCTCACGTGCGTCTTGGCCGTCAGCGGGCTGAGGCCCAGCGCGTCGGCCACCTCCGTGTTGTTCAGGCCGCGGGCCACCAGCGCCAGGACCTGCCGCTCGCGGTCCGTGAGGCCCTCGGGGCCGCCGCCCGCGGCCAGGGCGGGGGCGTCCGGGGCCCGCAGGACGCGGGCGATGAGGCGCGCGGTGGGGCCCGGCGACAGCAGGGCCTCGCCGGCCGCGACCGTGCGGATGGCGTCGAGCAGATCGGCGGGTCTGGTGTCCTTGACCAGGAAGCCGGACGCGCCCGCGCGCAGCGCCTCGACGACGTGCTCGTCCGTGTCGTACGTCGTCAGCATGAGGACCTTCACGCCCGCCAGGTCCTCGTCGGCGGCGAGCAGCCGCGTCGCCTCGATGCCGTCGAGGTCGGGCATGCGGATGTCCATGACGACGAGGTCGGCCCGCTCGGTGCGGGCCAGGGCGACGGCCGTGCGGCCGGTGTCCGCCTGGCCCACGACCTCCATGTCCGGCGCCGATTCGACGAGCATCGCGAAGGCGGCGCGTACCAGCGTCTGGTCGTCGGCGAGCAGGACGCGGATCGTCATGTGAGGCCTCCCTGGGCGGTGGGCGCGAGCGGCAGCAGCGCGGAGACCATGAAACCCCCTTCGGCCCGCGGGCCCGCCTCCAGGGTGCCGCCGACGGTGCGGGCCCGCTCCCGCATGCCGATGAGCCCGAACCCCGGCGTGTGCGCGGCCTCGTGGCGGCCTCCGGCGCCGTCGTCCGTCACGGTCACGGCGAGGGCGGCGTCCCGGGTGCGTACGGCCACGCGCACCGTCAGGTCGGGGCCCGCGTGCCGCACGGCGTTGGTCAGCGCCTCCTGCACGATGCGGTACGCGGCGGCGCCCACGGCGGGCGGGGCCTCGCGCGGGCCGACGCTCAGTTCGACGCGGGCCCCCGCGGTGCGGGCCGCCTCGGCGAGGTCGGGGAGGCCGTCGAGGCCGGGCAGCGGACCCCTGGCCTCCTGCGTGCCGTCGTCGACGCCCGACCGCAGCACTTCGAGCGTGGCGCGGAGTTCACCGCGGGCCGCGCGGCACGTGCCGGCCACGTCGTCCAGGGCCTTGGCCACGGCCGCGCGGTCCAGGCGGTCCGGGTCGGCGGCGAGGACGTGCGCGGCGACGGAGGTCTGGACGCCGATCAGGGTGATGCTGTGCGCGAGCAGGTCGTGCAGGTCGCGGGCGACCCGCAGCCGCTCCTCCGCGACCCTGCGGCGGGCCTCCTCCTCGCGGGTGCGCTCGGCGCGTTCCGCGCGCTCGACGACGGAGGCGATGTACTGGCGGTGGACCCGTACGTAGACGCCGATCAGCAGGAGCGCCACGATCCAGCCGGTGACCCGCAGCGCCTCGCGGCCCTCGCTGACGCCCTGGCCGAACTTCACCGAGAGCATCAGGCCGATGACGGCGGAGCCGACGAGCGCGGTGCGCAGCGGCCTGCCGCTCACGGCGACCGTGTAGAGGCCGATCATGGCGGCGGCCACGGGCGCCGTGTGGTCGTAGTCCATGCCGTGGTACGGCGCGAGGCAGAGGATCAGGCAGAGGAAGGAGAGCAGCGGGGCGCGGCGACGCCACACCAGCGGCAGATGCGCCACCAGCAGCAGGGTCCAGCCGAGGGCGTCGAGGGGGTGGCCGTCGGGCCGTCCCCCGCCGATGACCACGGCGGACAGTGCCGCGGCGGCGGTGAGCAGCGCGTCGTCGCGCAGGGCCCGCGCCGGGCCCACGGGCCGACGGCGCGGGCCGGGGAACCCGGCGAGGGCGGAAGCGCTCCTGTCCGGGCTTCGGGTGGCGTCCACCGTTGCATCCTCCGTCAGGGGGGCGCCGCTCCGGCAGGGGAGGGACGCCCCGGGTGCGGGACTTCCTAGAGGGCGCCGGCGGGTTCGCGGGCCGGCTCGCCGGCGGGGGCGGGCCTCGCCTTGGACAGCGGGCCCGGCCACCACACCTTCCTGCCGAGCGCCACGCCGGCGCTCGTCACCAGGTACGTGCGCACCAGGAAGGTGTCGAGGAGCACGCCGACCGCGATGACGAAGCCCAGCTCGACGAGTTGGACGAGCGGCATGTTGGTGAGCACGGCGAACGTCGCCGCGAGCACGAGGCCCGCGGAGGCGATGACGCCGCCGGTGGTGCGCAGTGCGGTGAGCGCGGCCGTCCCCGGTTCGGCCCCGTTCAGGCACTCCTCGCGCATGCGGTGCATCAGGAAGATCCCGTAGTCGACCCCGAGCGCGACGAGGAAGACGAACGAGAGCAGGCCGAGCCCCGGGTCGGTGCCCTCGAAGCCGAGGAGCGGCTCGAAGACGAGTCCCGCGACGCCGAGCGAGGCGGCCCAGACGGCGACGACCGCGGCGAGCAGCAGCAGCGGCGCGACCAGGCTGCGCAGGAGTGCGACGAGGACGAGGAGCACGGCGGCGAGCACGAGCGGCACGACGATGGCGCGGTCGCGGTCGTTGGTCTCCTTGAGGTCGAGCTGCTGGGCTCCGGCGCCTCCGACGTGGGAGCCGTCGAGGCGCTCGCGCAGGGCCTCGATGGTGGCCGCCTCCGCCGCGGACTCGGGGGCGGCCGTGGCGATGACGGAGATCTCGGTCCAGTCCTCGCTGCGGCGCCCCCGCTCGGCGGCGCCGACGCCCTTCGTGTCCCGGATCTCGGCGAGGGCCTCGTCGGCGCGGCCGGCCGGGGACATGACGGTGATCGGCTGCGTGCCGCGCCCGGGGTAGGCGGCGGCGAGGGTCTCCATGGCCGTCACGGACTCCGGGGTCTTGGTGAAGGAGTCCTCCTGCTTGAGGGCGCCGGGCAGGTTCAGCGCCCCGAGCGCGAGCGCCCCGAGGAGCACGACGCCGCCCGCGAGGACGGTGAGCGGCCTGCGCCCTGCGGAGCCGCCCATCGCCGCGAAGACGTTGCGCCGCTGCTTGGGCGTGCTGCCGAAGGCGGGGATGAGCGGCCAGAACACGCGCCGCCCGAGGAGCACCAGGACGGCGGGCAGCAGCGTCGTCATCGCCGCGAGCGCGCAGAGCACGCCGACGGTGCCGAGCGGGCCCATGCCGCGGCTGCTGTTGAGGTCGGCGGCGAGCAGGCAGAGCAGTCCGGCGGCGACGGTCCCCGAGGAGGCGAGCACGGCGGGCCCGCAGCCGCGCAGGGCGGCGGCCATGGCGTCGTAAGGCCGTTCGAAGCGGCGCAGTTCCTCGCGGTAGCGGGAGACGAGCAGCAGGGCGTAGTCGGTGCCCGCGCCGAAGACGAGGATGGTCATGACGCCGGAGCTCTGTCCGCTGACGGAGGTGTCGAAGCCCTGGTTGAGCCCGTAGGCGACGGCCATCGCGAGGTAGTCGGCGACGCCCGCGACGGCGAGCGGCACGAGCCAGAGGAACGGGCTGCGGTAGATGAGGATGAGCAGGACCGCGACGACGCCGGCGGTGGTGTAGAGCAGGGGCCCGCCGAGCGAGTCGTACACCTTGCCCGCGTCGGTGGTCAGCGCCCCGGGCCCGCCGACGTCGGCGCTCAGCCCGTCCCCGCCGCGGGCGGTGTCGCGTATGTCGTCGACGAGGGCGTCCCGCTTCTCCTCGTCCTGCCCCGGCTCGGTGCTGACGACCGGGTACATCAGGGTGGCGCCGTCCTCGGAGGGCACGCCCTCGGGTTCGGACACGAGTCGGTGTTCCCCGGCGATACGGGTGACCTGGTCGCCGGCGGTCGCGCGGTCGGCGGCGGTCAGCCCGCCGTCCCGGTGGTAGACGAGGACCAGTTCGGTGGCCTCCCCGCCGGGCAACTGGTCCTGGATGCACGCCACTTCGGTGGACCCGGCGCCGGCGGGCAGGTAGTCGACGGCGCGGTCGTTCTGGACGTCGGCGAGCTTCGCGGCGAAGGGCGAGGCGATCGCCAGCAGCACGATCCACAGGCCCAGCAGGACCCAGGGGACGGCGCGCCTTCGGCGTCGTGGCGCGGTGCTCCGCCCTGGTGCGGCGTCGGCCGGTGCGGCCCCCATGACGGGCCTCCTTCGGCAGGGGTGACGTTTCGGGGTCAACCCTGCCGGGGCGCGCGCCCCGATCCGTCAGGCCCGAGACCGAGTCGCGCGGTACGCCACGGGGAGGCGGGACGCGGGCGTTACTCCCTGGGGAGTACGGAACGCGCCGTTCAGGAAGGTGTGCGCGCGGCCACCAGGAGGCGGGCCACGTCCTCGGAGCAGATCGTCAGCGCGCAGCCCGCCGTGGAGAGGACGTCGCGCTCGGCCGGGGTGTAGGGGCCGTCCGCGAGGGCGATGCGGGCGCCCTGGAGGAGCAGGGCCTCGCGGCCCGCCGGGGCGAGGTGCGGGGCGAGGGGGCCGAGGGCCTCGTGGAGCTCTATGGCGAGGCCGGGCCCGCAGTCGGGTTCGGTGGCACGGCCGGTGTCGGCGGCCAGCGCGTCGACGAGGGCGACGAGGCGCTCCTCGGTGCAGTCGTCGTGGCCCGCGGCGCGCAGCGTGGCGACGGCCGTGTCGAGCGTGGAGCGCGATCCGGTGCCGCCGGTCGAGAGGACGGCGAGGACCACGGTGTGCACGGCGTCGCGGAGCATCGCGGAGAGCCGGGTGGTGGTGGGGTGGTCGAGGACGTCGGGGTCGAAGAGGTCCTGGCAGGCGGTACACCGGATGACGGGCCCCGCGCAGCCGCGCGGCACGAGCGGCATGCCGAGCACGACGAAGCGACGCCGGCCCGTGAGCCGCTGGTAGTTGCGGTCGCCGCCGCAGGCGGGGCAGAAGAACTCGCCGTCGCCGATGGTGTCCCAGGCGGTGTGCATGCCGATCAGGCGCCTGCGCAGCGCCCTGCCGCGCGACACGGGCAGGGCGAGGACGCGCGCTTTCCTGCCGTTTCGTTCCCGATCCAGCACCACGCACCTCCGTAACTCCCCCATGTCCTGATGGACATGAAGGTGCCCCGACCGACTCCATTGCCGCGTTGGCGTGATGTTAGCCACATTGTTGATGTGGCGTCAGCACCTCGTACAGGAGAGCGAGGGATACGTGGCCGGGAGACGACGCCGCCCCGCCCGCGCGACGGCGGGCGGGGCGGCGTACGGGCCGGGGAAATCGGCGCGCGGTCAGCGGGCCGCGCGGTTGACCGCGGAGACGACGGCCTTGAGCGAGGCGCGCGTCGTGTTCGCGTCGATGCCGATGCCCCACAGCACCTTGTCGCCGATCGCGCACTCGATGTACGAGGCGGCCTGCGCGGACGCGCCCTCGCTCATCGTGTGCTCCTGGTAGTCCAGCAGGCGTACGTCGATGCCGATGCCCTGCAGCGCGTCGAAGAACGCGGAGATCGGTCCGTTGCCGGAACCGGTCAGGACGGTGTCCGCGCCGTCCAGCGTGGCCTCGACGGTGAGGGTGTCGACACCGTCGGTGTCGGTCGTCGTCTGGCCGTTCTTGACCTGAATCCGACCCCAGGGGTTCTCGGGGTTGGGCAGGTACTCGTCCTGGAAGACGCTCCAGATCGCGCCGGGCGTGACCTCGCCGCCCTCGGCGTCGGTCTTCGTCTGGATGATCTTCGAGAACTCGATCTGCATGCGGCGCGGCAGGTCCAGCTTGTGGTCGTTCTTCAGGACGTACGCGATGCCGCCCTTGCCGGACTGCGAGTTGACGCGGATGACGGCCTCGTAGGAGCGGCCGACGTCCTTGGGGTCGATGGGCAGGTACGGCACGGCCCACTCGACGTCGTCGACGGTCTTGCCCGCGGCGGCGGCGCGGGACTCCAGCGCGTCGAAGCCCTTCTTGATGGCGTCCTGGTGGGAGCCGGAGAAGGCGGTGTAGACCAGGTCGCCCGCGTACGGGTGGCGGGGGTGGACCTCCATCTGCGTGCAGTACTCGTACACGCGGCGGACCTCGTCGATGTCCGAGAAGTCGATCTGCGGGTCGACGCCCTGGCTGAAGAGGTTCATGCCCAGGGTGACCAGGTCGACGTTGCCGGTGCGCTCGCCCTGGCCGAACAGGCAGCCCTCGACGCGGTCGCCGCCGGCCATCACGGCCAGCTCGGCGGCGGCGACGGCGGTGCCGCGGTCGTTGTGCGGGTGGATGGAGAGGCAGACGAACTCGCGCCGGGACAGGTTGCGGGACATCCACTCGAAGCGGTCCGCGTGGGTGGAGGGCGTGGAGCGCTCCACCGTGGCGGGCAGGTTCAGGATGATCTCGCGCTCGGCGTCGGGCTGCCAGACGTCCATGACGCCCTCGCAGACCTCCAGGGCGAAGTCCAGCTCGGTGTCGGTGAAGATCTCGGGGCTGTACTGGTACCCGAAGGTGGTGCGGTCGTCCAGCAGCTTGTCCGCGTACTCCATGACCAGGCGTGTGCCGTCGACGGCGATCTGCTTCACGGCGTCGCGCGAGCCGCGGAAGACGACGTCGCGCCAGACGGGCGCGGTCGCGTTGTACAGGTGGACGGTGGCGCGGCGGGCGCCCTTCAGGGACTCGACCGTGCGCTCGATCAGCTCTTCGCGGGCCTGGGTCAGGACGGAGATCGTCACGTCCTCGGGGATCGCGTCCTCGTCCTCGATGATGGAGCGCACGAAGTCGAAGTCGGTCTGGCCCGACGAGGGGAAGCCGACCTCGATCTCCTTGTAGCCCATGCGTACCAGCAGGTCGAACATGGCGCGCTTGCGCGCGGGGGACATCGGGTCGATCAGCGCCTGGTTGCCGTCGCGCAGGTCGGTGGAGAGCCAGCGGGGGGCGACGGTGATCCGCTTGTCCGGCCACGTGCGGTCGGGGATCGCGACCTGCTCGTACTGCCCGTACTTGTGGACCGGCATGGACGTGGGGCGCTGGAAGTTCGGCATGTGCGGGGCTCCTCGGAAGTGTCCTGAAGGACGGCCGACGGTCTTAGCGCAACGCCGAACTCCGCGGGGAGGGGGTCGGCCTTGTCTACAGGCCCTCGCCGCGGCAGCTAAGGAGAAGCAGCCCGAATCGCATGATGGACCGCAGCCTAGCCGAGCCGCGCTCTGTGCGCGGGCCCGTATCAGTATGCGGGACCAGGGGCGGAGAGCGGTGCAAAAGGTGTCATACCCCACTGCCGCCTCCGTCGGCGCACAGCGTGCCGTACCCGATGGGGAGGCCCTCCGGAGCCCGTATGCCTCTATTTCATCAATCATGGTGGCAGGTAGTGACAGCGGCATGACCCAGTGCCACATTGCCGCCATGACCGCCAATCCGACGGGCTTCGAGCCCGTCTTCTGCACCATCGTGCCGCCGCACGTCCTGGACACGCTGGCCCAGAGCCAGGACCCCGCGCTCGCCACGCCCGCCCGCCGCTCCCTGGAGCGCGACGCCATCGAGCGCACCCGCCGCCACCTGACGACCGTCATCGGCGCGCCCGCCGTGGCCCCGCCCAAGGGAGCCGCCGCCGACAAGCCGCACCGCACGGTGTACGACGCGAGGCACCGCACCGAGCTGCCGGGCCGCAAGGTCCGCTCCGAGGGGGACAAGCCCGGCAAGGACGCCACCGTCAACCGCGCGTACGCGGGTCTGGGCGCCACCTTCGAGCTGTTCCTGAAGTCGTACGAGCGCAACTCCATCGACGGCGGCGGACTGCCGCTGAACGCGACCGTGCACTACTCCGAGGACTACAACAACGCCTTCTGGAACGGCGAGCAGATGGTGTTCGGCGACGGCGACGGCGAGATCTTCCTCGACTTCACCATCCCGGTGGACGTGATCGGCCACGAGCTGACCCACGGCGTCACGCAGTACACGGCGAACCTCACGTACTTCGGTCAGCCGGGCGCCCTGAACGAGTCGATGTCGGACGTCTTCGGCGCGATGATCAAGCAGTACACGCTCGGCCAGACCTCCACCGAGGCCGACTGGCTGATCGGCGCGGGACTGCTCGCCCCGCGCGTCACCGGCAAGGCGCTGCGCTCCATGAAGGAGCCCGGCACCGCCTACGACGACGACGTGCTCGGCAAGGACCCGCAGCCCGCCGACATGGACCACTACGTCCGCACGGGCCGCGACAACGGCGGCGTGCACATCAACTCCGGCATCCCGAACCGCGCGTTCTACCTGGTCGCCGAGGCGCTCGGCGGTCACTCCTGGGAGCGGGCGGGACAGATCTGGTACGCCGTCCTGACCGGCGGCGAGCTGGCGCAGGACGCCTCCTTCACCGACTTCGCGAAGCTGACGGTGGCCGCCGCCCGGCAGAAGTTCGGCGACGGGGAGGAGCTCAAGGCCGTCGTCGACGCGTGGACCACCGTCAAGGTGCCCACCAACGGCTGACGGCGCGCTTTCCGCCGCCCGCCCGGTGCAGTAGACAGGACCCATGCGTATCCAGGTGAAGCGGACCGGAGGATTCGCGGGCATCGACCGGCACGCCGAGGTGGACACCTCGCAGCTGGCCGATGCCCCCGAGTGGCACGCCCTGGCCGAGCAGGCCGTGGCCGAGGGCAGGAGCACGCCGCCGATAGGGGTGCCCGACGGCTTCAGCTACACCCTCACGGTCGACGGGCGGACGGTCTACTGCTCGGACCCCCGGCTCACGGAGCCGCAGCGCAAGCTGATCTCGCGGGTGCTGAAGGAAGGCGCGTAGCGAACCTGAGAATTGTTCACCTTTTCCGCGCACGCCCATTGACGCGCGTACCGGGCGGTACGGAAGATCCCGCCCATGGCAGCGACTGCGGCGATACCCCGGTTCCCCCGCGACTTCCTGTGGGGCGTGTCCACCTCGGCCCCTCAGATCGAGGGCGCCGCCGACCAGCGGGGCCCGTCCGTGTGGGACGCCTTCACCGCCGTGCCGGGGAACGTGAAGGACGGCACGACCGCCGCCGTCGCCTGCGACCACTACCACCGCTACCGCGAGGACGTGGCGCTCGTCGGCGGCCTCGGCGTGGCCGCCTACCGGTTCTCGGTCTCCTGGCCGCGCGTGCTGCCGACGGGGGCGGGCGCGGTCAGCGCGGCGGGCCTGGACTTCTACGACCGCCTCGTCGACGAGCTGTGCGCGCGGGGCGTGCGGCCCGTGCCCACGCTGTTCCACTGGGACACCCCCCTGGCCCTCCAGGACGCGGGCGGCTGGCTGCGGCGCGACACCGCCGAGCGCTTCGCCGAGTACGCGGCGGTCGTCGCCGCCCGCATCGGCGACCGCGTCCCGAAGTGGATCACCCTCAACGAACCGGCCGAGCACACCCTGCTCGGCCACGCCCTCGGCGAGCACGCCCCCGGCGAGAAGCTGCTCTTCGACGCGCTGCCCGCCGCCCACCACCAGCTGCTCGCCCACGGCCTCGCGGTACGCGCGCTGCGCGCGGCGGGCGCCCGTGACATCGGCATCGCCAACTCGCACGGCCCGACCTGGCCCGCCTCGGCCGCCGAGGAGGACACGGCCGCCGCCGGCTTCTACGACGTGCTCCTCAACCGCCTCTTCGCCGACCCGCTGCTGATGGGCCGCTACCCCGAAGGACTCGGCGAGCTGATGCCGGCGGCGGACCTCGAAGCGGACCTGAAGGTGATCGCGGAACCGCTCGACTGGTACGGGATCAACTTCTACCAGCCGACGAAGGTGGGCGCCCCGCTCCCCGAGGGCACCGCCGCCGAGTTCGCGGGCCTCACGCTCCCGACCGGACTCCCCTTCTCACCCCGGCCGATCGAGGGGTACCCGGTCACGGACTTCGGCTGGCCGGTCGTCCCCGAGGCGCTCACCGAACTCCTCACCGCCTTCCGCGACCGCTACGGCGACCGACTCCCGCCCCTGGTCATCACCGAGAACGGCTGCTCGTACGAGGGGATCGACGACCAGGAGCGGATCGCCTACCTGGACGGCCATCTGCGGGCCCTGCACCGGGCGGTCGAAGCGGGCGTCGACGTGCGCGGCTACTTCGTCTGGTCGCTGCTCGACAACTTCGAGTGGGCGGAGGGCCACCGGCGGCGCTTCGGCCTCGTCCACGTCGACCACGCCACCCAGAAACGCACCCCGAAGGCGTCCTACCACTGGCTGCGCGAGGTCCTGCGGGCGCAGCGGGCATGACCTCCGGCGCGCTGCGGGAGCCGGCCGAGCGGGTCGGGCGGAGCTGGACGGCGGCCCTCTCTGTGGCGAACGGCGCGCTCTGGGTGGGCTGGTACGGGCCGCTGCAGATCCTGCTCGCCGTGCAGGCGGCGGACCTGGCCCCCGCGGGCACCCCCAAGGAGACGGTCCTCGCCTGGGTGACGGGCGCCGGTGCCGTCGTCTCGCTCGCCGCGAACCCGCTCTTCGGCGCGCTCTCGGACCGCACGACCTGCCGCCTCGGGCGGCGCACGCCGTGGATCGCGGCGGGCGCCGCGGGCGGCGCCGCCGCGCTCCTGCTGCTGTCCGCCGCGGGTTCCGTGTGGTGGCTGGCGGCGGGCTGGTGCCTGGTCCAGCTCACCCTGAACGCCGCCTTCGCCGCGGTCACGGCCGCCGTGCCCGACCGGGTGCCGCGTGCGCAGCGGGGCTCGGTCGGCGGCTGGCTCGGGGCGGCGCAACTGCTCGGCGTGGTCGTGGGGACGGGGCTCGCGACGGCCGCGGGCGGGACGGTCGCGGGGTACGCGGCGTGCGCGGTGTTCACCGTGGCGGGCGTGCTTCCGTACGTGGTGCGCCATCGTGACCTGCGGCTTCCGGTGGCCGACCGGCCGCCGTGGGAGCCGCGGGCCTTCCTCGCGGGCTTCTGGCCGAGCCCGCGCCGCCACCCGGATCTGGCCTGGGCCTGGCTGACCCGCTTCCTGATCAACGTCAGCAACTCCGTGGTGCTGCTCTACCTCCTGTACTTCCTGCGGGACGGGCTGGACCGCGACGACCCGGAGGGCGGCGTGCTGATCCTGACGGCCGTGAACGGCGTGACGATGCTCGCCACCGTTGTGGTGGGCGGCGCCTGTTCGGACCGGGTGGGGCGGCGCAAGCCCTTCGTGATCTGGTCGGGCTCGCTGATGGCGGCGGCGACGGGGCTGCTCGCCCTCTGGCAGACGTGGCCGGGCGTGGTCGTGGCGGCGGCGCTGCTCGGCGTCGGCTTCGGCGTCTTCACCTCGGTGGACTTCGCCCTGATGACGGACGTCCTGCCGAAGGCCAGGGACCGCGGCAAGGACCTCGGCGTCATCAACATCGCCAACTCCCTGCCCCAGGTGGCGGCCCCGGCCATCGCCGCGCCGATCGTGACCCACCTCGGCGGCTACCGCGTGCTCTACCTGACGGCTGCGGTGATCGGCCTCGCGGGGGCGGCGCTCGTGACGCGGATCAGGGGCGTGGACTGAGCGGGATGCCCGAAGGGGGCGGCCGCGACGCACGGACGGGGCGTCCGTCGTGCCCGAACAGGTCGTCAGATGCCCGGATGAGGGACCCGTCACGCCCGGACAGCGGCCCGTAATGCCCGTTTCCGCCACTCTCGGCGTCCGAAAGGGAACTCTTGGTGCCCGAACGGGAATGCGGGGACGCCCGCATCGGTTCCCGATGACATCCGGCCGGAGCCGGGTGACGGCGGCGCAGCGGCGGGACGGGGGTCCATCGCTGCGCCGCCTCCGCACGGCGGGGGCGTCACGAGCGGCCGGGGGCCGGCGTCAGAAGCCGAGCTTGCGGAGCTGGCGCGGGTCCCGCTGCCAGTCCTTGGCGACCTTGACGTGCAGGTCGAGGAAGACGGGCGTGCCGAGCAGCGCCTCGATCTGCTTGCGGGACTTGATGCCGACGTCCTTGAGCCGCTTGCCCTTGGGGCCGATGATGATGCCCTTCTGGCTGGGCCGCTCGATGTAGACGAACGCGTGGATGTCGAGCAGCGGCTTGTCCGCGGGCCGGTCCTCGCGCGGCAGCATCTCCTCCACCACGACGGCGATGGAGTGCGGCAGCTCGTCCCGTACGCCTTCCAGCGCCGCCTCGCGGATCAGCTCGGCCACCATGACCTGCTCGGGCTCGTCCGTGAGGTCGCCCTCGGGGTAGAGCGCGGGGCCCTCGGGCAGCATCGGCACGATGAGGTCGGCGAGGAGCCCGACCTGCTGGTCGCCGACGGCCGACACCGGGACGATCTCGGCCCACTCGAAGCCCAGCTCCGCGCCGAGCTGGTCGATCGCGATGAGCTGCTCGGCGAGCGTCTTGCTGTCGACGAGGTCGGTCTTGGTGACGATCGCGATCTTCGGCGTCTTCTTGATGGAGGCGAGCTCCTTGGCGATGAAGCGGTCGCCGGGGCCGAGCTTCTCGTTCGCGGGCAGGCAGAAGCCGATGACGTCGACCTCGGCCCACGTGGTGCGCACGACGTCGTTGAGCCGCTCGCCGAGCAGGGTGCGCGGCTTGTGCAGGCCGGGGGTGTCCACCAGGATCAACTGGGCGTCGGGCCGGTGCACGATGCCGCGCACCGTGTGCCGCGTGGTCTGCGGCTGGTTGGCGGTGATCGCCACCTTCTTGCCGACCAGAGCGTTCGTGAGGGTGGACTTGCCCGCGTTGGGGCGGCCGACGAAGCAGGCGAAACCGGCGCGGTGGACGGCCTCGGACGGCTCGGCTGATGACGGGGTACGAACGCTCATGGCGCCATTGTCCCTGATTCCGGGACCCCTGCCGCACAGTGCTGGCCGTAGGCCTTGCTTCGCCCCCCCATCGCCGGCTGCGCCGAGCTCGTCCTCAAACGCCGGACGGGCTTGATCCGCCTCGACCGCCGGGCGACAGGTCACCGCGTCGCCGGCTGCGCCGGGCTCGTCCTCAAACGCCGGACGGGCTTGACGCGGCTGCTCCGAGGTCGCTCCCGAGCGCCGGGCTCGCTTGATGCGGCTGCGCCCGGCCTTATTCCGCTGTCAGCGTCTCGCGGAGTTCGCCGTCGGGGCCCGCCAGGAAGACCGGGGTGCCCTTGCCGCCCAGGTCGCGTACCGCCGCGATGTCGTCCGCGGGGAGTTCCTGCGCCGCCGAGACGACCGCCGCGGCCTCCAGGGACTCCGCCCCCGAGGCGACGGCCATCGCGACCGCCGTGCGCAGCGCGGAGAGCTGGAGCGAGGCGAGGTCCACGGTGCCCGCCACGTAGGTGCGCCCCGTCTCGTCCCGTACGGCCGCCCCCTCGGGCACTCCGTTGCGGGCCCGGGCCGAGCGGGCGAGGGTGACGATCTTGCGGTCCTCGGGACCGAGGTCGGTGCTCTGCGTCATGGCACGAGCATAAGGAGCGGGAAGATCGCCGGGGAACTCACCCCGCGACGGGGTGCATCGCGCCCCGGCGGCCCTCCGGCGACGCCAGCCACGCCAGCTGCGCCGCCGTGTCCGCCTCGGCGTGCGGCGTCGGCGTGTGCAGCACGATCACGAGGTCGGGCCGAGCGGGCACCCTGAGCTGCGTCGACTCCAGGAACAGCGGGCCCGCCACCGGATGCTCGATCTCTTTGGTGACCTGCCCGCCCGGCCGGATGTCCCGCCGCTCCCACAGCTCGGCGAAGTCCGGGCTCGCCGCCTTGACCGCGGCGACCACCGAGGCGAAGCCGTCGTCGTCGGGCCGCTCCGAGCACGCCGCCCGGTACATCGCCACCACCTGGGGCGCGTTCTGCTCCCAACTCCGCGAGCGGGAGCGGTAGATGGGGTCGGTGAAGAAGCTGAGCAGGCAGTTCTCGGCGGTCTCCGAGCGCATGCCGAGCACGGCGGCCGCCGCGTCGTTGTACATGACGCAGTTCCAGTAGGCGTCCATGATGTGCGCGGGGTACGGCAGCCAGGCGTCGATGAGCCGGCGCAGGCCCTCGCACATGTCCCGGTCCTCCCGCGCGACCTCCGGCGGCGGCGGATTGAGCCCGGCGAGCACGTACAGGTGGCGCCGCTCGGTGCCGCTCAGCTTCAAAACGCGCGCCACGGAGTCCAGGACCTGCGGCGACACCGAGATGTCGCGGCCCTGTTCGAGCCACTGGTACCAGGACGCCCCGACCCCGGCGAGCACGGCGACCTCCTCGCGACGGAGCCCCGGCGTGCGCCTGCGTCCGCCCCCGTCCGGAAGCCCCGCCTCCGCGGGGCTGACCCGCGCCCGGCGGCTCATCAGGAACTCGCGCAGTTCCGCGAGGCGACGCGCCTTGGCGTCCGTGACCGTTGCCGCGACCATATGGCGCTCCCCCAAGCCCTGACTGGTGTTCGGACCACCAGCATAAATACCCGCTCCCCACGCCCGTTCCGCACGCACGACGCTCTTGCCCATGGCGATCGACGCCTCCACCGCTCCGCCCGGCCGGCCCGACGAAGCGGCGCCGCGCCCGGCGAAACCCAGGCTCTCCCCCCGCGACGGACTCGTCCTCTTCGTGCTCTGCGCGGCACAGTTCATGGTCGCGCTGGACTTCTCCGTGCTGAACGTGGCGCTGCCCGTCCTCGGCGCCGACCTCGGCATGGACCAGTCCGCGCTGCAATGGGCGGTCACCGCCTTCGCGCTGCCCTCGGGCGGCTTCCTCCTCCTCTTCGGCAGGGCGGGCGACCTCTTCGGGCGGCGCAGGCTGTTCCTCGCCGGGCTCGCGCTCTTCGGCCTGGCCTCGCTGCTCGCCACGTTCGCCTGGGACCCGGCGTCGTTCCTCGCCGGCCGGGCGCTGCAGGGCGTCGGGGCGGCGGCCATCGTGCCGACCGGGATGTCCCTGCTGACGACGACCTTCCCCGAGGGCCCGCAGCGCGACCGGGCACTCGGCATCTCCGGCACGCTGCTCTCACTCGGCTTCACGGTGGGCATGGTCCTCGGCGGCGTCCTGACCGACACCCTCGGCTGGCGCTCCACCATGGGCCTGCTGGCCCTCTTCGCCCTGATCGTGCTGCCGCTCGCCCCGGGCCTGCTCCCCGAGTCCCGTACGCCCGACCGTCCGCGCCTCGACGTCCCCGGCGCCGTCACGGTCACCGGCGGCCTGCTCGCCCTGATCTACGCCCTGTCCACGGCCGCCGAGCGCGGGTTCGGCGGTGTCGACGTCATCGTCACGCTGGTGGCGGGCGTGGTCCTGCTCGCGGCCTTCGGATTCATCGAGTCGCGCGCCGCGGCTCCCCTGGTCTCCCTGCCCATGCTGCGGCGCTCCACGGTGGCGTGGGGGAACCTCGGCGGCCTCGTCACCTTCTCCATGATGTCGACGGTCGTCTTCGTGCTGACCCTCTACCTCCAGGAGATCCTGGGCCTCTCCGCGTTCGGGACCGGCCTGGTCTTCGGCGTCCAGGGCATCGTGTCGGTGCTCGCGGGGACGTACGCGTCCCGGGTCATCGGCCGCTTCGGGGCGCGCCGCACGCTCGTCGGCTCACTGGCCGGCCAGGGGCTGCTGGTGGCCGCGCTGCTCGGCGTCGGCGAGCAGGCCTGGTGGGTCTGGCCGGCCACGGCGGCCGTCTCCCTGGCGAGCATGTGCCACCTGGGCGCGATCATCTCGTACGGGGTGACGGTGACGTCGGGCGTGCCCGACGAGGAGCAGGGCCTCGCGACCGGCCTCGTCACCTCGGTCCAGCAGACGGGCCTCACGGTCGGCATCCCGCTGCTCGGCGTCCTCGCGACGACGGCCCCCGACCTCCTGACGGGCACCCGCACGGTCCTCGCGGTCGACGCGGCGGCGACCCTGGGGGCTGCGGCCCTGATCGCGTGGGGGCTGCGCCGCGGCGTCCGCGCCTAGCACCGGACGAGGTGCGGGCGGCGCCGCGGCCGTCGGGCGGTCCGCCTCACTCAGAGGCGGGCCGTCGACTCGTCCCGTGGGCGGGCGGCCGGGGACGGCCCGGCCGCGAGGCCGAGGAAGGCCGTCCAGGCCTGTGGGGAGAAGGTGAGCACGGCGCCTCTGCGCCGGGCGGAGTCACGCACCAGGACCGTCTCTCCGGTCCAGGCGGTCTCCACGCACTGCCCTTCCCCGCCGTCGCTCACACTGCTCTTGCGCCACGTCCATGAGCTGCCCACGCTTCTCCTCCACCCCTGGGTGCGGAAGACCAGCCGTCACTGCCCACGGCGAACGGACGGACGGAGACTGGGGTTCCAGCTCACTCGACTCCCCCGCGCGACTGGTGCAGGCACACGCAGCACCTCTTCCAGGATAACGGGACGCCATACGAATATGAATGACCCGTTTCTCGCCAAGGTCCCGCGCTCCAGGGCGTGTTACTCCTGTGCGACGGCGTCCACGGGGACGCTTTGCAGCAGTGTCTCCAGATCGTCCCGCCCGTCCTCCGTCCGCTCGGCGAGCGCCCGCAGGAGCGCGCCGACGTCGTCCTTGAGCGCCAGGTCCTCCAGCTCCCAGAAGCGCTCCAGGTAGCGGCCCGTCTCGTCCGGGGCGTTGGTGGTGTACGAGTCGCCGCGCGGATTCTCCAGGTGGAGGGAGTCCGGCATCTCGTCCGCCTCGAACTCGAAGAGGCTGAAGGGGCCCTGGATGCCCGCGTGGGCGCCGACGCTGAACGGCAGGATCTGGATGGTGACCCCGGGTTTGGCCGCCAGCTCGGCGAGCCGCTCCAGCTGGGCGCGCATCACGCCCCGCCCGCCGACATGGCGGCGCACGACCGCCTCGTCGAGGATGTAGAACAGCTCACGCCCGCCGGAGGTCAGCAACTCCTGCCGCGCGAGGCGCACTTCGACGCCCCGCTCCAGGCGCTCCTCGGGGATGCTCTTGTTGTAGGCGGTCATGATCGCCCGCGCGTACTCCTCGGTCTGCAGCGGACCCGGCATGACCAGAGCGCCGTAGTGCCGAATGATGGAGGCCGAGGACTCCAGGGCGAGGAACTCCAGGAACTCCTTGCCGTACAGATCGCGGTACTCGCTGTAGGGCATGCGCCGGCTGCCGCGCGCGAGGTCGAGGAGCTCGTCGATCTTGCGGCGGTCCCTGATCCCGTACGCGTCGAGGAGGGGGCGCAGGTCGTTGACGGAGATCCCGACCTCACCGGCCTCGATCCGGATCAGCTTGGAGGGGCTCCACTCCATCTTGGAGGCGACCTGGCGCTGCGTGAGCCGGGCGCCTGTCCGCGCCTTGCGCAGTTCAGTACGCAGCCGCAGCCGCTGAAGGGCCGCATTCGGCACGCTCATGATGGCTCAACCCCCAACGGCACTGTCCGAGGTGCAACATAGCAGAATAGCAGCTTACTCATCGAGACCTTCCGAGGCGACGGTTCACGTCACTACCAGGAGAACCCGCCCCGCTCGACACGGCAACAGGGAGACCCGGCAGTTGCCGGACAGCTATATCGCATTTGGCTACCTGCTCATCGGACGCTCCTAAGTTGACACGCACTTCGGCAAGCTGTCGTACCGCACTCTACCCAGCTGCGCACCTCCAGGCTACGCTGGCCTGAAGCAGCGTCACGCCCCAAGTGAAAGCTCCAGCAAGGAGGTTGCAGCGAAGCGACACCACGGCGCCCGACTCACTCCTTCGAGTGGCGCGGACCGCCGGTTCCCTCTTCCTGGCGCCACCCGTTCGTGGATCGCCGCGGTATCCACGGCTCTCGTGGGACCAGGAAGGAGAACAGCCCGATGGCCGAGAAGCCGGATGGGCGTCGCACCCTCCGCACGTGGACCGACCGGGCCGCCCTCGCGGCCCCGTGGGTCAGCCTTCTCTTGGTGATCCAGAAGATCATCGACGAGTGGGTGCTGCCTCACGTGTGAACGGAACTGGCCCCGACCTAGGGGCCGGGGCCAGGTGCGGCGGACGCCATCGCACAGACGTTTCCACTCCGTGTTACTTCGACGGCAGCCCGGAGTGGGAGCGTTTCGGATCCGCCCTCCCCACCATTCTGCCGCCCCGCCACTCCGATGGCGAGGGGCTGTTGGGGGGCATCGACGAGTTCACCCCGGCCCGCGCGCGCCGTCAGGCGCGGTCGAGCCGGAGCCGCTGCGCGCGCGGCAGGCCGGCGACCACCAGGTCGTAGGAGTCCTCGATCAGCTCCTTGAGCTGCCGCTCGGGGAGCGCTCCGTCGGCCGTGACCGTGTTCCAGTGGCGCTTGTTCATGTGCCAGCCCGGCACGATCTCCGGGTGCGCCGCCCGCAGTTGGACGGCGAGGTCCGGGTCGCACTTGAGATTGACGGTGAGCGGACGGCTGTCGAGGGCGGTGAGGGCGAAGACCTTCCCCGCCACCTTGAAGACCGAAAGCTCCGGCGTGAAGGGGAACTCCTCCACCGCGTCGTTGAACGAGAGGCAGAACGTGCGCAGCTCCTCGGGGCTCATCCGGGCTCCCCCTCCTCGACCGGCTTCCCGGCCGCGACCGGCTCCACCAGCACCGTCACGATCTTGTTCCTGCGGCCGGCCGCGGACTCGGCGGTGAGCGCGAGCTCCCGGCCGTCCGGCAGCGGGACGACCGCCGAGGCCCCCGCGATCGGGACGCGGCCGAGCCGCTTGGCGAGGAGGCCGCCGACCGTCTCGACGTCCTCGTCGTCGAACTCGTCGAAGCCGAACAGCTCCCCGAGGTCGCCGATGTCGAGGCGGGCCGTCACGCGGTAGCAGCCGTCGGCCAGCTCCTCGACGGGCGGCAGCTCGCGGTCGTACTCGTCGGTGATCTCGCCGACGATCTCCTCCAGGATGTCCTCGATGGTCACGATGCCGGCCGTGCCGCCGTACTCGTCGATGACGACGGCCACGTGGTTGCGCTCCTGCTGCATCTCGCGGAGCAGGTCGCCGGCGTTCTTCGTGTCGGGCACGAAGGTCGCCGGACGCATCGCCGTGGAGACCAGCTCGGACTCGCTGTCGCGGTTGATGTGCGTCTTGCGCGCCAGGTCCTTGAGGTAGACGACACCGACCACGTCGTCCTCGCTCTCCCCCGTCACCGGGATGCGCGAGAAGCCGGAGCGCAGGGCGAGCGTGAGGGCCTGGCGGATCGTCTTGAACCGCTCGATGGAGACCAGGTCGGTGCGGGGCACCATGACCTCGCGCACCAGCGTGTCGCCGAGCTCGAAGACGGAGTGCACCATGCGGCGCTCGTCGTCCTCGATCAGGGACTCCTTCTCGGCGAGGTCGACCATCGCGCGCAGCTCGGCCTCGGAGGCGAACGGACCGCGCCGGAAGCCCTTGCCGGGCGTGAGCGCGTTGCCGATGAGGATCAGCAGGGGCGGGATCGGGCCCATGACGCGGGCCAGCGGCAGCAGGACGTACGCCGCGGCGGTCGCGGTGTTCAGCGGGTGCTGGCGGCCGATGGTGCGCGGTGAGACGCCCACGGCGACATAGCTGACGAGGACCATCACGCCGATGGCGATGGCCAGGGCCTCCCAGGTCCGGTCGAACTCCTTCAGGCACGCGTACGTCACGAGGGCCGCCGAGGCCATCTCGCACGCCACCCGCACCAGCAGCGCCACGTTCAGATAGCGGGTGGGGTCGGCGGCGACCTGGGCGAGCCTGGCGCTGCCGCGCCGCCCCGAGCGGACGGCCTCGTCCGCGCGGAAGCTGGAGACGCGGGCGATGCCCGCCTCCGCGCAGGCCGCCAGCCAGGCGACGACGACCAGGGCGACGGCTCCCGCGATGAGCTGGATGTCCATGGCGCTACGAGACGGTGGGCGCCGGGGACGGGCCGGTCAGGCCCTTCTCCGCGCGCCAGCCGTCGACGATCGCCGCCTGGAGCCCGAACATCTCGGTCTTCTCGTCGGGCTCCTCGTGGTCGTACCCGAGCAGGTGCAGCACGCCGTGGACCGTCAGGAGCTGGAGCTCCTCGTCCATGGAGTGCCGCGTCGGGGCGTCCTGGCCCTGCTTGGCGGCGACCTCGGGGCAGAGCACGATGTCGCCGAGGAGGCCCTGCGGGGGCTCGTCGTCGTCCTTCATGGGCGGCCTGAGCTCGTCCATGGGGAAGGACATGACGTCCGTGGGCCCCGGCAGGTCCATCCACTGGATGTGGAGCTGCTCCATGGCCCCCTCGTCCACCACGATCACCGAGAGCTCGGACAGCGGGTGGATGCGCATCCGCGCGAGGGCGTAGCGGGCGATGTCGAGGATCGCCTGCTCGTCGACCTCGGTCCCGGATTCGTTGTTGACGTCGATCGCCATGGTGGTGCTGGTCTACTTCCCGTCGCGGCTGTCGTGCTGCTCGTACGCGTCGACGATACGGCCGACCAGCTTGTGCCGTACGACGTCGTGCGAGGTGAGCCGGGAGAAGTGGATGTCCTCCACGCCGTCCAGGATGCGCTGGACCTCGCGCAGACCGCTCTTGGTGCCGCCGGGCAGGTCGACCTGGGTGATGTCACCGGTGATGACGATCTTGGAGTCGAAGCCGAGGCGGGTCAGGAACATCTTCATCTGCTCGGCGCTGGTGTTCTGCGCCTCGTCCAGGATGATGAACGCGTCGTTCAGCGTGCGGCCGCGCATGTACGCCAGCGGGGCGACCTCGATCGTGCCCGCCGCCATCAGGCGCGGGATCGAGTCGGGGTCGAGCATGTCGTGCAGCGCGTCGTACAGCGGGCGGAGGTAGGGGTCGATCTTCTCGTACAGCGTGCCGGGCAGGAAGCCGAGGCGCTCGCCCGCCTCGACCGCGGGCCGGGTCAGGATGATGCGGTTGACCTGCTTGGACTGGAGGGCCTGCACGGCCTTGGCCATGGCCAGGTAGGTCTTGCCCGTGCCGGCGGGGCCGATGCCGAACACGATGGTGTGCTTGTCGATCGCGTCGACGTACCGCTTCTGGTTCAGGGTCTTGGGGCGGATGGTGCGGCCGCGGGACGAGAGGATGTTCTGCGTGAGGACCTCGGCGGGGGTCTCCTCCGCGCCGTCGCCGTTCTCGTCCGCCCTCAGCATGGCGATCGAGCGTTCCACTGCGTCCTCCGTCATCGGCTGACCGGTGCGGAGCACCAGCATCATCTGGTCGAACAAGCGCTGGATGAGCGCGACTTCGCGGGCGTCGCCGACGGCGCTCACCTCATTGCCCCGGACGTGGATGTCGGCCGCCGGGAAGGCCTTCTCGATCACCCGCAGCAGGGCGTCGCCGGAGCCGAGGACGGTCACCATGGGGTGGTTCGCCGGCACGGTGAAGTGTGCTCGGGCCTGGCCCTGCGCGGCAGGGGGAGTCGTGGGTGTCTGCGTCATGGGCCGGCCCTCAAGGCCTGCTCAACCCTCCATCCGCGCCGGGTCCGGCGCCGCTCTCGCGGCCGGACCGTCCGCGATCGTGGTCCTCGGCGGTGGGAGCCGGTGATCGCGTGTTCCGCGACGCGGCCGCCACAGCGCCTGCTGCTCTTGCACTGCCAAGGGTACGACGGCCCACTGACAGAGCCGTAGGCCTTTTCGGCCCGGCCGCCGTGCGGGGCCTACGCCGAGCGGAAGCCGATCGTCGGCACGGCCCTGCGCAGCGGCCAGGGCCTGCCCGCCGCCGGGAGCAGGGTCTCCAGGAAGCTGTAGCGCCGCAGGGCCTTCGGGTCCTGCTCGTCGAATTCCGTGACCCGACGCCACCAGCCGCCCACCTCGGCCCAGCCGGGCGCGGAGAGGGAGCCGCCGAACTCCTGCACCGAGAGGGCGGCGGTGAGCCCGGCGAAGGCCAGGCGGTCCGCCAGCGGCCAGTCGGCCAGCGTCCCGGTGACGAAGCCGGCCACGAAGACGTCGCCGGCGCCGGTCGGGTCGAGGGCCTCCACCTCGATGGCGGGCACCTCCGCGGTCTCGCCGGTCCGCCGGTCCACCGCGTACGCCCCCTCGGAACCGAGGGTCACCACGGCGAGCGGCACATAGGCGGTCAGCGCCCGGGCCGCCTCCCTGGGGCAGGAGGTGCGGGTGTACCGCATGGCCTCCTCCGCGTTCGGCAGGAACGCCTCGCAGTGTCGCAGGTCGGGCAGGGCGGCGAGGTCCCACCGCCCGGTGTCGTCCCAGCCGACGTCGGCGAAGATCCGGGTGCCGCTGCGGGCGGCGCGGGCGATCCAGGGGGCGCTGGCGCCGGGGGTGAGCGAGGCGACGGCGGCGCGGGCGCGGGGCGGGCAGCAGGGGGCGCCGCCGTCCGGCGCGTCGGCGTCCGGGGGCGGCTCGTGGCCGTGGCTGACCATGGTCCGCTCGCCCTCGTACGCCATGGAGACGGTCACCGGGGTGTGCCAGCCGGGCACGGTCCGCGACGAGGTGAGGTCGATGCCCTCTCCCCCTTCGAGGGCGTCCCAGCAGTACTCCCCGTAGTGGTCGTCCCCGAAGGCGGCGGCCAGGGACGTGTGCAGGCCGAGCCGGGCGAGCGCGGTCGCCATGTTGGCGACGCCGCCGGGGCTCGACCCCATGCCGCGGGCCCAGGACTCCGTGCCGCGCACGGGCGCGGAGTCGAGGCCGGTGAAGATGATGTCGAGGAAGACCGTGCCGGTGAGGTAGACGTCGCAGGACGGATCACCGGCTCTGCGGGCCGACTTCAGCGGGTCGACGGTGGGCTGCGCTGGTACGACCATGCAGGCAACGTAACCGACGTTTCCCGCGAAGGCGCGGGGTTGCGGCGGCTCGGGCGCGCGGGAGTCGCCGCGGGCCCTACCAGCGGGGCGCCGCCGGGGCCACCCACCGCGGGTCGGTCACCCGCATCGCCGCCGCGTCGTCCCGCTCCCGCAGCGCGCGGAAGCCGTCGTCCAGCCAGCGCGCGTGCAGGGCCGCGAGCTTGTCCCGGTCCAGTTCGACGCCGAGGCCGGGGGTGTCGGTGACGGCGACCCGGCCGTCGACGAAGCGCGTCCGCTCGGTCAGCACGTCCTCGGACTGCCAGGGGTAGTGCGAGTCGCAGGCGTGGCGGAGGTCGGGCACGGTCGCCGCCACGTGCGTCATCGCGGCGAGGCTGATGCCCAGGTGCGTGTTGGAGTGCATGGAGACGGCGACCCCGAAGGTGCGGCAGACGGCGGCCAGTTCGCGGGTGCGCCGCAGGCCGCCCCAGTAGTGGTGATCGGAGAGCACCACCTGCACGGCGTCCCCGGCGAACGCCTCGGGTATCTCCTCGAAGGTCGTCACGCACATGTTCGTGGCGAGCGGCACGGAGGCGCCGGCGGCGACCTCGGCCATGGCGGGGGTGCCGAGCGCGGGATCCTCCAGGTACTCCAGGACGTCGCCGATCTCGCCCGCGACCTTCAGCGACGTCTCGACCGACCAGGCCCCGTTGGGGTCCAGCCTGAGCGGCGCCCCGGGGAAGGCCTCCGCGAGGGCGCGGACGGCGGCGATCTCCTCGTCGGGCGGGAAGACACCGCCCTTGAGCTTGAACGACGTGAACCCGTGCCGCTCGGTGAAGAGCCTGGCCTGGGCGACGATGCCGGCGGGGTCGAGGGCGGCGCCCCACCCGTCGTCCGGCTCGCTCACGGTCCCCGCCGGGTGTTCGGCCCGCTTGTAGAACAGGTAGGCGCTGTACTCCACGGCGTCCCGCACCTTGCCGCCGAGCAGCGCGTGCACGGGCAGGCCGAGGGCCTTGCCGAGCGCGTCCAGGCAGGCCACCTCGAACCCGGAGACCACGGAGAGCCGCAGCTTGTCGGCGGTCTGCACGCCGCGCAGCCCGCCCACGTCGACGGCGGCGTCGACGCGGGCGGCGTTCACGGCGACGTCGTCCGCCAGTGTGAACAGGCCGTTCAGATCACTGACCGCCCGGCCGACCAGCCCCGCGGCGAACGGCCGCGCCAGCTCCAGATACTTCCCGTCCCCGTACGTCTCCCCGACCCCGGTGACGCCGCCCTCCGTGACCACCTCGATGATCAGGCGCGGGGTGTAGGGCTGGTGGACGCCCTGGGTGTTGAGCAGGGGCGGATCGGCGACGAGCACGGGAGTGAGACGAACCTCGCTGATGACCAAGCTCTGTCCATACATGAGAACGGAGACTAGGTAGGCGAACGCTCCGAGGCAAGGGGGCCGACGGCGCGAACGGCCGCCCGGGGCGCGGGGAACCGCGCGACCCGCCCCAGCCCGCCCGCGCCGAAAGAGCGCCCTTCAACGCCCGGCTACAGCTCCGCCTCCACCAGCTCCGCGGCGCGCACCGTGCCACCGGCCCCCCGCACCTCATCCCGAAGCCGCGCGCAGCGCTCGGCGACGCCGGGATCGGAGGTGAGGTCCAGCAGGGCCTCCCGCAGCGCGGAAACCGTGGCGGCCTCCGTGTCGAGCCGCCGCGCGACCCCCAGCTCGACCAGCCGGTCGGCGTTCATCGGCTGCTCGGCGCCCTGCGGCACCGCGATCATCGGGACCCCGCAGGAGAGCCCCTCGGAACTGCTGCCCATCCCCGCGTGCGTGACGAACGCGTCGGCCTGTTCGAGGATCGCCATCTGCGGCACCCAGGAGCGGACCTCCACGGAGTCGGGCACGGGTCCCAGCTCCGCGGGGTCCACGTGCTTGCCGATCTGCAGCACGACGTGCCACCCCGCGAGGTCCCCGAAGGCCGCCACGCACCGCCGGTAGAAGTCGGGCTGCTGGGTGTAGGCGGAGCCGAGCGACACGAGAAGCACCTTCGACGCCCCGGCGGGCCGCTCCCACGCCCCCTGGTCCGCCCGGTCGCCGAGGCAGGGCCCGACGAAGTCGACCCGGGCCGCGTCGACCGTGTCGGCGTGCGGCTGCATGGCGCGCGGGATCGTGGCGATGGCCCGCGGCGGCACGCCGGAGAACTCGCCCACGTCGAGGGTGGTGGCCCCGCACCGGCCCAGCCACTGCGTGAAGCGGGCCTCCAGCGCGTCGGCGCCCGGCAGCCGCGCGAGATGGGCGCCGACGTCCTGCTGGTAACTGCCCCAGGCGACGAAGGTGGGCGACAGCTGCACGACGGGCCGCCCCTGCGCCTCGGCGAGCGCACGGCCGACGTACGCCCCGATGTCGTACAGGTACACGTCCGCGGGATCGTCGTCGTACGCCGCGCGGAGCTGCGGGAGCACCGCCATCGCGTCGTCGAGGAAGAGCGAACTGGCCTCGATGGGGTCGTCGGGCCAGATGTTGTCGCGGTGCGGGAGCGTCGAGTCGTACGGGACGAGTTCGGCGCCGGTGGGCCCGATGAGCGCGGCGGCGGCCGGGTCGTTGGCGTACGTGACGCGGTGGCCGCGCGCGGCGAGGACCCGGATGATCTCCAGGCTCGGCAGCACGTGGCTGACCATGGGGACGCCGATCATGGCGATATGGGCACGGCGACGGGGACTGCGGTGGGATGACATGGGCTTCCTTCACCTGCGTCAGGAATGTGCGGAACCACGGACGAGGACACGGCGGCCCGCCGCCACGGCCCTTTCCCAGGGCGGGCGGGGGCCACGAGAGCCGTGTCAGCCGTAGATCTGCGCGCAGGAGTCCATACCGGGACCGTAGCCCGCCTCCGGGGCCTCAGTCGAACGAATAAGCCTCGACCTCGGCGAGGTACCGCGCCCGCAGCGCCTCCTCGCCCGCGTCACGGTCAAGGAACGCCGCCTCGAAGGAGTTGCGCGCCAGGGTGCGCAGCCGCTCCTCGTCGAGCCCGAGCGCCTCGCGCACGGCGTCGAAGTTGTCGCCCGCGTAGCCGCCGAAGTAGGCGGGGTCGTCGGAGTTGACCGTGCACATGAGCCCGGCGTCCAGCATCCGCGGCAGCGGGTGGTCCGCCAGCACGTCGATGGTGCGCAGCCGGACGTTGGAGAGCGGGCAGAGGGTGAGCGGCACGCGCTCGGCGGCCAGCCGCTCGACGAGGGCCGGGTCCTCCACGCAGCGCAGGCCGTGGTCGACGCGCTCGACGCGCAGCACGTCCAGGGCCTCGGTGATGTAGGAGGGCGGGCCCTCCTCCCCGGCGTGGGCGACGAGGCGGAGCCCGAGCGCGGCCGCGGCCTCGTAGACCTCCTTGAACTTGGCCGGCGGGTGGCCCACCTCGGCGGAGTCGAGGCCGACGCCGATGATCCGGTCGAGGTGGGGCCGCGCGGCCCGCAGCGTCTCCATGGCGGACTCGGCGGACTCGTCGCGCAGGAAGCACATGATGAGCCGCGTGGAGACGCCGTGCCGCTCCTCGCTGCGGTCGAGGGCGCGGGAGAGGCCCTCGACGACGGTGCCGATGGGGACGCCGCGCGCGATGTGGGCCTGCGGGTCGAAGAAGATCTCCGCGTGGCGGACGCCCTGCCCGGCGGCGCGGGCGAGGTAGGCGTCCGCGAGTTCCTCGAAGTCGGCCTCGGTGCGCAGGACGGCCATCAGGCCGTAGTAGAGGTCGAGGAAGCTCTGGAGGTCGTCGAAGTCGTAGGCCTTGCGCAGTTCCTCGGTGTCGGCGTACGGCAGGTCGACGCCGTTGCGCGCGGCCAGCGCGAAGGCCAGTTCGGGTTCGAGGGTGCCCTCGATGTGCAGGTGGAGTTCGGCCTTGGGGATCGGCATGGTGCGGTCTCGCTCAGTTCTGTGGTGGTGCTCGTCCGGCCCGGGGGCTGTCCCCCAGGTTCTCAGGTCCGCTTGGGCACGGGGACGCGCGTGAGGTCGCGGGCGATGGTGAGCTCGCCCTCGAACCCCGCGGCGCGGGCCTGCCGCTCGTACAGACCGGGGTCGGAGTAGCGCTGGCTGAAGTGGGTCAGGACGAGGTGGCGCACGCCCGCCTCCACCGCCACCCGGGCCGCCTGCCCCGCGGTGAGGTGCCCGTGGTCGGTGGCGAGCTGTTCGTCCTCGTCGAGGAAGGTGGACTCGATGACGAGCATGTCGCAGCCCTCGGCGAGCGTGTGCACGCCCGCGCAGAGCCGGGTGTCCATCACGAAGGCGAACCGCTGCCCGCGCCGCACCTCACTGACCTCGTCGAGCGTGGTCCCGCCGAGGCTGCCCTCCCGCTGGATGCGCCCGACGTCGGGCCCCCTGATGCCGCGCTCGGCGAGCAGCCGGGGCAGCATGCGCCGCCCGTCGGGCTCGGTGAGCCGGTAGCCGTAGGACTCGACGGGGTGGGAGAGCTTCACCGCGTCGAGGGTGTACGAGGGGCCCTCGGCCAGCGGCCCGTCGGCGGCGACCGGCTCCTGGACGAGCGCCACGGTCTCGCGGTACGCGGTGGAGTACCGCAGGCGGTCGAAGAAGTGCTGCCCGGAGGCCGGGTAGTGGGCGGTGACGGGGTGCGGGACGCGGTCGAGGTTGATGCGCTGGATCACCCCGGCGAGGCCCAGGCTGTGGTCGCCGTGGAAGTGGGTCACGCAGATGCGGTGCAGGTCGTGTGCGGCGACCCCGGCGCGCAGCATCTGCCGCTGCGTGCCCTCGCCGGGGTCGAAGAGGATGCCCTGGCCGTCCCAGAACAGGACGTAGCCGTTGTGGTTGCGGTGCCGGGTGGGGACCTGGCTGGCCGTGCCGAGCACGACCAGTTCACGTGCGGACAAGGGGTGGTGGCCCCGCTATCCGGGAGGCCACTGGAGGCCGCGGCCGCCCAGGACGTGCGCGTGCGTGTGGAAGACGGTCTGCCCGGCGCCGGTCCCGGTGTTGAAGACGATGCGGTGGCTCTCCGCCTTCTCCTGCGCGGCGACCTCGCCCGCCTCGCGCAGCACGTCGGCGGCGATGGCCGGTTCGGCGGCGGCGAGCGACGCCGCGTCCGGGTAGTGCGCCTTGGGGATCACCAGGACGTGGGTGGGCGCCTGCGGGTTGATGTCGCGGAAGGCCACGGTCGTCTCGGTCTCGCGGACGACGGTCGCCGGCACGTCACCCGCGACGATCTTGCAGAACAGGCAGTCGTCTTGCGCTTCGCCCGCCATGGGCCGCCTCCTCGAACGAAATGATCAGTACGTCCGGCATGCTATCGGCCCCGCGTCCGCGGGGCCGGGGGAAGGTCACCGTGCGCCCGGCAGGTCGGGCGCCGTCTTCGCCGGGTTCTCCGCCAGGGCCGCGAGGGCGATCCGCACCGCCTCGTCCAACTGCGGGTCGCGGCCCGCCGCGTGGTCCTCGGGGGTGGTCACCACCTCGACGTCGGGGTCGACCCCGCGGTTCTCCAGGCCCCAGTCCTGGCCCTCCATCCAGAACGCGTACTTCGGCTGGGTCACGAGCGTCCCGTCGACCAGGTGGTAGCGGCTGTCGATGCCGACGACGCCGCCCCAGGTGCGGGTGCCCACGACGGGGCCGATGCCGAGCGCCCTGATGGCGGCGTTGACGATGTCGCCGTCGGAGCCGGAGAACTCGTCGGCGACGGCGACGACGGGGCCGCGCGGCGCGTCCTGCGGGTAGCTGAAGGCCCGTGAGCCGCGGGGCATGTCCCAGCCGATGACGCGGCGCGCCAGCTTCTCCACGATGAGCTGCGAGGTGTGTCCGCCGCGGTTCTCGCGGACGTCCACCACCAGGCCCTCGCGGGCGACCTCGACGCGCAGGTCGCGGTGGATCTGCGCCCAGCCGGGCGCCTGCATGTCGGGCACGTGGAGGTATCCGAGCCGGCCGCCGGAGCGCTCGTGGACGTAGGCACGCCGGTCCGCGACCCAGGCGTGGTAGCGCAGGGGCTCCTCGTCGTCGACCGGGATGATAACGGCGTGCCGCGGGTCGCCGCCGCCGGAGGGCGAGACGGTCAGCTCGACGGGCTTGCCCGCGGTGCCGACGAGCAGCGGTCCGGGACCGGTCACGGGGTCGACCGCCCGGCCGTTGACCTCGATCACCGCGTCGCCCGGCCGCACCGCGACGCCGGGGGCGGCGAGCGGCGAGCGCGCGGCCGGGTCGGAGGTCTCCGACGGCAGGACGCGGTCGACGCGCCAGAGGCCGTCCTCGCCGCGCGAGAGGTCGGCGCCGAGGAGCCCCTGCCGGTACGCGTGGGCGCCGCCGCCCGCCATGACGTACGCGTGCGAGGTGCCCAGCTCGCCCTGGACCTCCCAGAGCAGGTCGACGAGGTCGTCGTGGGTGGCGACACGGGCGAGGACGGGCCGGTAGCGCTCCAGGACGCCGTCCCAGTCGACGCCGCCGAGGTCCGCCCGCCAGAAGTTGTCCCGCATGAGGCGGCCGGTCTCGTCGTACATCTGCCGCCACTCGGCGGCCGGGTCGACGGTGCACCGGATGCGGGAGAGGTCGACGGTGATGTTCGAGTCGCTGTCGTCGTCGCCGGAGGCGCGCCGGTCGCTCGGCACCACCTTCAGCTTGCCGTCGGTCCGCAGCAGGACCCGCTTACCGTCGCCGGTGACCGTGAAGTGGTCGGCGTCGGACGCCAGTTCCTCCACGCGGTGCTGTAGGAGGTCGTACCGCTCCAGTTCGGTGCGCGGCTCGGGGTCGAGGGGGTGCGCCCGGGAGGCGCCGAGCACACCGCGCACGGGGTGGCGCAGCCAGAGCAGGCCGTCCTTGGCGGCGCGCAGCGTCGAGTAGCGGGCGGCCTCCACGGGGAAGGGCACGATGCGGTCGGCGAGCCCGTCGAAGTCGACGCGGGTGACGGGGGCGCCCTCGCTGTCGGGCGTCTCCGGGCCGCCGTCCTGCGCGTCGAAGGGCCTGCCGTGGCGCTGCGGCCCGAACGGGGACGGCGTGGTCGCGGCGAGCGTGATCAGGTGCGGCCGTGAGCCGCCGACGAAGGCGAGGTCGAAGACGTGCTCGTCGTAGACCGGGTCGAAGGCGCGCGCGGAGAGGAACGCGAGGTGCTTGCCGTCGAGGGTGAACGCGGGCGAGTAGTCGCGGAAGCGCAGCGGGGTGGCGTCGGAGACGGAGAGGTCGGCGGTGTTGGCGAGCCGGAGCTGCCGCAGCGGGCGCGGCCCGGGGTGCGACCAGGCGAGCCAGGCGGAGTCGGGCGAGAAGACGAGCCCGGTGGCCTCGCCGTCCTCGCTCCGGTCGACCTCGCGGACCTCGCCGCTCTCCCGCTCCACGAGCAGGACCCGGCCGTCGTGCGAGGCGACGGCGGCGCGGCTGCCGTCCGGCGACATGGTGAGCCCGAGGACCCGCCCGAGCTGCCCCGCGGCGAGCCTGCGGGGCGTGGCGCCGGGCGCGGGGCCGGTGGCCGGGGCGAACTCCAGGGCCTCGTCGCCCTCGGCGTCGGTGACCCACACGACGTGCTCCTCGCCCGCCACGCGGAAGGTGCGGGGCAGCCGGGCGCGGACCCCTTGCGTGGCGGCGAGGGCGCGGGCGGGGCCCTGGCGGTGCGTGACCCAGTGCACGGAACCGCGCACGGAGACGGCGCTGCCGCGTCCGGTGTGGTCGGGCGCGGCGGCGCCGAACCAGCGGGCCGCCGCCACGGGGTGCGGTTGCAGGTCGGTGCGCTGGCCGCCGAGGCGGATGTCGAGGCGGCGCGGCTCGGCGCCCTCCAGGTCGTCGAGGAGCCAGAGTTCACCGGCCGCGGCGTAGACGACGCGGGCGCCGTCGGTGGCGGCGTGCCGGGCGTAGAAGCCGTCGACGGGGGTGTGGCGCCGCAGGTCGGCGCCGTCGGGCAGCGAGGAGTAGACCGCGCCGACGTCCTCGTGATCGCTGAGGAAGGCGATCCGCTCCCCCACCCAGAGCGGGTACTCGATGTTGCCTTCCAGCTCTTGGTGGACGCGTGCGAACGTTCCCGCGGGATCGCTCGTCGGCCCGGGGGCGGAGGCGGCGGCGCGGAGCCACAGCTTTCCCGCCGTGCCGCCCCGGTACCGCTTCCACCAGGCGGCCTCGCGCCCCATGGGGGCCGTGAGCAGCAGGACCTGCCCGTCGGGGCCGTGCGTGACGTCGCCGACGACGCCGTATGGAAGGGTCTGCGCGGGGCCGCCGTCCAGCGGGACGGCCCGTGCCCAGGTGCGGCGCGGCGAGGCCTGTCCCGCCGCGCTGACGGCGAGGACGCGCCCGTCGGGGGTCCAGCCGCGCACGCCGGTCTTCGCCGTGCCCCAGTACGTGAGCCGCCGGGAGGGCCCGCCGTCGAGCGGCGCGATGTGCACCTCGGGAGCCCCGTCCCTGGTGGACGTCCAGGCGACGGTGGTGCCGTCCGGGGAGACGCGGGGGTGGTTCACGGGCATGTTGTCGGCGCTGACCCGCCAGGCGCGGCCCCCGTCGAGGGGGGCGACCCAGACGTCGTCCTCAGCCGTGAAGGTGACCAACTCGCCGTGGATGTGCGGGTATCGGAGGTACGCAGTCTGTGTCACACGGTCCAGCCTAGGCAGGCCCCCGGCGCTCCGACAGAGGTTTGGATCACTTGCCCGGTCGGCAGTCGCAGGTGGGGTCGGGCGGCGGGGTCACGGTGACGGTGACGGTCGTGGTGGGGCCGGGCCGCGGCTTCTCGTGGGAGGGCGGCTGGTGGGAGACGGGCGGCTCGGAGTCCCCGCCGCCGTCGCCGTTGTCGTCGCCCGCGTCGCAGTTGCCGAGGACGTCGACCCGGAACCACTGCTTGCCGTCGACCTTGGCCGTGAGGTCGCCGCGCACGCAGCCCCCGTCGACGACGGAGCGCACCGTGCCCTTGACGGTGATGTCCTTGCCGTCGTCGCTCCGGCCCTGGCAGTCCACCGTGACGGCCGCGTTCTCGCCGGCGGAGGAGCCGCTCTTCGGGGTGACCCTGTCCGCGTGGCGTGCCGTGCAGCTCAGCCACGCCACGTCCAGGTGCTGCCGCTCCAGCTCCTTCGTACCCGCCCGGTCGGCGGTGAGCGCGACCGCGGAGGTGTTCATGTCGCCGTTCGCCGGGTCGCACGCGGTGACGCCGAGCGCGGCGGCCCCGGCGAGAGCGGCGGCGCAGAGCACCGGCGTACGCCGCCGTGACCCCGAGATCCCCTTGTCGCGGCCCATCGGCCGCCTCAATGCCCCCATGGGCGGCAGAGTGCCACCCCGCGCGCCCGAGGGGTAGACCGCTTGCGGCCATCTGCCGAGGGCCGCGGCGCGCCTACGGCCTGCCCCGCGTCACCCCTGGGAGAGCAGCCACTCCTGGAGCTCCACGACATTGCCCTCCGGGTCCTTGAGGTGCGCCACCCGCATACGGTCGGTCATCGGCGCGGGCCCGTGCGCGAGGACGGCCCCGCGCCCGGTGATCCGTGCGCAGTACGCGTCCAGGTCGTCGACCCGCAGCACCACCAGGGAGCGGTGCCCGGTCGCCGACCCGGCGAGCTCGTCGATCAGCCCGGCCATCATCGACCGGTCCTGCAGCGCGATGCCCGCCGAGCCCGCGGACGGACTGAACTTCTCGTACGGGCCCTCCTCGGCGCCCGACTGGGGCTTGAGACCGAGGACCTCGGCGTAGAAGCGGTAGCAGGTAGGGAAGTCCGAGACGAGCAGGCGGACCTGGGCGAGTTCCAACGCAGCCCCCGTGGGGTCGGTCAGGACCAGCGGCCCGTGCGTCCGAGGAGCAGCGCGCTCGCCGCGGTCCCCGCGGTCGATGTGCGCAACACGCTACGCCCCAGCCGGTACGGCGCCGCCCCGGCCCGCGCGAAGAGGGCCAGCTCGTCGGGGGAAACCCCTCCTTCGGGCCCCACCACGAGGACGATGTGCCCGGCCGTGGGGAGTTCCGCGGTGGCCAGCGGCTCGCTGCCCTCCTCGTGCAGGACGGCCGCGAAGTCGGCCTCCGCGAGCAGGGCCGCGACCTGCTTGGTCGACGCGGCGTCCGCCACCTCGGGGAAACGCGTCCGGCGCGACTGCTTGCCCGCCTCGCGCGCGGTGGCCCGCCACTTGGCGAGCGCCTTCTGGCCGCGCTCGCCCTTCCACTGCGTGATGCAGCGCGACGCGGCCCACGGCACGACGGCGTCGACGCCGGTCTCCGTCATGGTCTCCACGGCCAGTTCGCCGCGGTCGCCCTTGGGCAGTGCCTGGACGACGGTGATACGGGGCGACTCCGCGGGTTCCTCGGCGACGGGGTCCATGCGGACGACGAGCCGGTCCTTGCCCTCGGTGTCCACGACCACGCAGGTGGCCCACCGTCCGGCGCCGTCGGTCAGGACGACGTCCTCACCGGCGCGCAGCCGTTTCACGGAGACGGCGTGCCGCCCCTCGGGCCCGTCGAGCACATAGCGCCCGCCGGCCTCCGCGTCGAAGTGGTCGACGACGAACACGGGTGCGGTCACTGGTTCTCTCCCTGCTCCGGCGTGGCCGCACCGGCCGGCGCCCCCTGTGCCTCGGCCAGTTCGGCGGCGAGGACCTCCACGAGCCGCCCGGCGGGCAGCTCCCTGGCGAGTCGGTGGCCCTGCCCGGCCCAGAGCGCCATGGCCTGCGCGTCACCCGCCTTCGCCGCGGCCTTGCGCAGGCCGCTGGTCAGGTGGTGGAGCTGGGGGTAGGCGGCGGGCGCGTACCGGCCGTGCTCGCGCATGAAGCGGTTGACCAGGCCGCGCGCGGGCCGTCCGGAGAAGGCCCGGGTCAGCTCGGTGCGCACGAACAGCGGGTTGGTCAGGGCCTGCTTGTGCAGGGGGTCGGCGCCCGACTCCGGGGTGGCGAGGAAGGCCGTGCCGAGCTGGGCGGCGTCCGCGCCCGCCGCGAGGACCGCGGCGATCTGCGCGCCGCGCATCAGGCCGCCCGTGGCCATCAGAGGCAGCGGCACGGTCTCGCGGACGAGCGTGAGCAGGGTGAGCAGGCCGAGCCCGGCGCCGTCGGCCTCCGGCTGGTCGCGGTGGGTGCCCTGGTGGCCGCCCGCCTCGACGCCCTGCACGCACAGCGCGTCGGCGCCCGCCCACTGGGCGGCCCGCGCCTCCTCCGGCGTGGTCACCGTGACGACGGTCAGGGTGCCGACGCGCGCGAAGGACTCCAGGACGTCGCGGGTGGGGCAGCCGAAGGTGAACGACACGAGCGGCACGGGGTCGTCGAGCAGGATCGCGAGCTTGGCGTCGTACCCGTCGTCGAGGCCGCGGTCCGGGTCGCCGAGCCGTGTCTCGTACCAGGTGGCCTCGCCGGCGAGCTGGTTGCGGTACACCTCGATCGCGGCGGCGTCGGCGGTGTCGGGCTGCGGCATGAAGAGGTTGACGCCGAAGGGCCGCGCGGTCAGGCCCCGCACCTGCTTGATCTCCTGGTACATCCCGTCGGCGGTCTTGTACCCGGCGGCGAGGAAACCGAGCCCCCCTGCCTCGGACACGGCCGCGGCCAGCCGTGGGCCCGCGGCCCCGCCGGCCATGGGGGCCTGCACGAGGGGAAAGCGGCAGAGATCGGTCAGTACGGAGGACATGCACGCATCGTGCCACGCCCCATGAACCGCACCGCATCGCACCCCGCACGCCGCACCCGGCGTACGCGACCGGTCTGCCCACGCCCCCCGCCGGCGGCTGCGGGCACTCCTGGGTTGCTCGCGCAGTCACCGTCGGCCCTGAAGGGGCGCGGGGAACCGCGCGACCACCCCCACCGCTCGCAGCCGAACGACAAGAGCCCCCGGCACGGGAAGATCCCGCCCCGGGGGCACCGGCGTGCCGCTCAAGGCGCTACCGCCCGTTGAACGCGTCCTTGAGCCGCGAGAACAACCCCTGCTGCCCCGGCTGGAACTGCCCCGTGGGCCGCTCCTCGCCGCGCAGCTGCGCCAGCTCCCGCAGGAGCCGCTCCTGCTCGGCGTCGAGCTTCGTCGGCGTCAGGACCTCGACGTGCACGATGAGGTCACCCCGGCCGCCGCCCCGCAGATGCGTGATGCCGCGCCCGTGCAGCGGGACGGACTGCCCCGACTGCGTGCCGGGCCGGATGTCGATCTCCTCCAGGCCGTCCAGCGTCTCCAGCGGCACCTTCGTGCCGAGCGACGCCGCCGTCATCGGGATCGTCACCGTGCAGTGCAGATCGTCGCCGCGCCGCTGGAAGACGGAGTGCGGCAGCTCGTGGATCTCGACGTAGAGGTCACCGGCGGGACCGCCGCCAGGCCCGACCTCGCCCTCGCCCGCGAGCTGGATCCGCGTGCCGTTGTCGACACCGGCCGGAATCTTGACGGTCAGCGTCCGACGCGAGCGGATACGCCCGTCGCCCGCGCACTCGGGGCACGGCGTCGGCACGACCGTGCCGAAGCCCTGGCACTGCGGGCAGGGCCGCGAGGTCATGACCTGGCCCAGGAAGGACCGCGTGACCTGCGACACCTCACCGCGACCGCGGCACATGTCACACGTCTGCGCGGACGTGCCGGGAGCGGCGCCTTCCCCGCTGCAGGTCGTGCAGACGACCGCCGTGTCGACCTGGATGTCCTTGGTGGTGCCGAAGGCGGCCTCGTCGAGGTCGATCTCCAGGCGGATCATGGCGTCCTGGCCGCGGCGCGTGCGCGACCGCGGGCCACGCTGCGACGCCGTGCCGAAGAACGCGTCCATGATGTCGGAGAAGTTGCCGAAGCCACCGGCCCCGAAGCCGCCCGCTCCGCCGCCGCCCGCCTGGGACAGCGGGTCGCCGCCGAGGTCGTAGACCTGCTTCTTCTGCGGGTCCGACAACACCTCGTAGGCGGCGTTGATCTCCTTGAAGCGCTCCTGAGTCTTCGGATCCGGATTCACGTCCGGGTGAAGCTCACGCGCCAGCCTCCGGAAGGCCTTCTTGATCTCGTCCTGGGAAGCGTCGCGGCGCACGCCGAGTACGGCGTAGTAGTCCGTGGCCACCTACGACTCCGCCAGGATCTGTCCGACGTAACGTGCCACTGCGCGTACTGCTCCCATCGTTCCCGGATAGTCCATGCGGGTCGGTCCGACCACGCCTAGTTTCGCGACTGCCTCGCTGCCCGAACCGTAGCCGACGGAGACCACGGACGTGGAGCTGAGCCCCTCATGGGCGTTCTCATGACCGATCCGTACGGCCATGCCCGAATCCTGCACCTCACCAAGCAACTTGAGGAGCACGACCTGCTCCTCAAGGGCTTCGAGAACGGGCCGGATGGTGAGGGGAAAGTCATGTCCGAAGCGGGTGAGATTGGCGGTGCCGCCGATCATCAGCCGTTCTTCGGTCTCCTCCACGAGTGTTTCGAGGAGGGTGGAGAGGACGGTGGCGACCGTACCGCGGTCCTCGGTCTCGAAGGCCTCGGGCAGGTCCTGCACCAACTGTGGCACGTCCGCGAAGCGACGCCCCGCGACCCTGCTGTTCAGCCGTGCCCGCAGATCGGCGAGCGCGGTCTCCCCGAAGGGCGCCGGGCAGTCGATCATGCGCTGCTCGACCCGGCCGGTGTCGGTGATCAGGACCAGCATCAGGCGCGCCGGAGCGAGCGAGAGCAGCTCCACGTGGCGCACCGTCGAACGCGTCAGCGAGGGGTACTGCACCACGGCGACCTGCCGCGTGAGCTGCGCGAGCAGCCGCACCGTGCGCCCCACCACGTCGTCGAGGTCGACGGCGCCGTCGAGGAAGTTCTGGATGGCGCGCCGCTCGGGCGCGGTCATCGGCTTGACGCCCGCGAGCTTGTCGACGAAGAGGCGGTATCCCTTGTCGGTCGGGATGCGCCCCGCGCTGGTGTGGGGCTGGGCGATGAACCCCTCCTCCTCCAGCGCCGCCATGTCGTTGCGGACCGTGGCCGGGGAGACTCCGAGGCTGTGCCGCTCGGTGAGCGCCTTGGAGCCGACCGGCTCCTCCGTCCCGACATAGTCGTGGACGATGGCGCGCAGCACCTCAAGCCTGCGTTCACTCAGCATCGCGCACACCTCCAGCCGTCATCCGCCGCCGTGATCCCCGCCTGGCACTCAACGCGGGTGAGTGCCAGCCTGTCAAAGGGCCAGTGTACGGCGGTCGGGTACGGGCCCGGCAAGGCCGGACCCCTCCCGTTCTGCCGAGGCGTCCCGCAGCGGCTAGCGTCACCGTATGGACGTGGAGCCGGCATGGGAAGCGGCGGGCTGGGAACGGCTCGCGCCGCGCGCGGGGCGGGTCCGCCTGCCCGTCTGGGACTGCACGGCGGGTCTCGTGGTCGGCACCGACGCGGCCCTCATGGTGGAGGCGGGATCGAGCCTGGCGGAGGGCGCGGCGCTGCGGACGCGGGCCAGGGACCTCATCGGAGGCGGGCGCAGAGTGACGCATCTCGCGCTGACCCACCCCCACTTCGACCATGTTTTCGGGGCGGCGGCCTTCGCGGGGGTACAGGTGTACGCCGCCGCGGGCATCGACACGGTCCTCGCCCGCCGCGAGGAGCTGCGCGCGGACGCGGTGCGGCACGGCCTGGACGCGGACGCGGCGGCGGAGGCGGCCGATCTGCTGCGCGCACCGGAGCACGCGGTGTGCGGGGAGTGGACGCTGGACCTCGGCGGCGGCGTCGAGGTCCTGCTCGCGAACGTCGGTCCCGGTCACACGGGGCACGACCTGGCGGTCCTGGTGAAGAGTCCCGGCGGCGGTCCCGAAGTCGTGTTCTGCGGTGATCTGGTCGAGGAGTCGGACGAGCCGCAGGCGGGCCCGGACGCGGCGCCCGGGCGGTGGCCCGCGGCGCTGGACCGGCTCCTGGAACTCGGCGGCGAGGACGCGCTCTACGTGCCGGGGCACGGTGCGGTGGTGGATGCGGCTTTTGTCCGTGCGCAGCGCGCCACACTGGCGGCTCGCCCCGGCGTGTCGTGAGGTCCGTCGACGCCCTTCTTCCTATCGTCGGCGGAATGCGCCAGTACTCCGCCGACCTGACCCCTCCCTGGAAGAAGCCGAAGCCCGTGCCCGAGGTGGCCGCCGAGGCCGGCCTCGTGGTCGAGGAGCCGCGCACCGGGTTCTGCGGGGCGGTGATCCGCTGCGAGAAGACGGCGCAGGGGCCGACGGTGACGCTGGAGGACCGCTTCGGCAAGCACCGCGTGTTCCCGATGGAGCCCGGCGGCTTCCTCCTGGAGGGCAGGCCGGTGACGCTCGTCCGCCCGGCCGCGACGGCGCCCGCTCCGGTACGGCCCTCCCGTACGGCATCGGGATCGGTGGCCGTCCCGCAGGCGCGCGCCAGGGTCGCCCGCGCCGGGCGCATCTACGTGGAGGGCCGCCACGACGCGGAACTCGTGGAGCGGGTGTGGGGCGAGGACCTGCGGGTCGAGGGCGTCGTCGTCGAGTACCTGGAGGGCATCGACGACCTGCCCCGCATCGTCGCGGAGTTCGCGCCGGGCCCCGACGCGCGCCTCGGCGTCCTGGTGGACCACCTGGTCCCCGGCTCCAAGGAGTCCCGCATCGCGGCGCAGGTCGGCGCCGCGCACGCCCTGGTGGTCGGCCACCCCTACATCGACGTCTGGGAGGCCGTGAAGCCGTCCTCGGTGGGCATCGAGGCATGGCCGCGGGTGCCGCGGGGCCAGGACTGGAAGTCGGGCGTCTGCGAGGCCCTGGGCTGGCCCGCGAACACGGGCGCGGCCTGGCAGCGGATCCTGGGCTCGGTCCGCAGCTACCGGGACCTGGAGCCGGCGCTCCTGGGCAGGGTGGAGGAACTGATCGACTTCGTGACGACGCCCGGCCCGGGGGCCTAGGACCTGCGGCGGCGTGCTTTCCCAGCCGGCCGGCGCCGGCGGCGAAGCCGGGAACCGGGCGGCCCGCCGCGGGGTGACGGGTGGGTGAACCGGCCGCAGGCCCGCCGGAGCCGGCGGCAGCGCGACGGGCTAGTCCACCAGATCCCGTACGACCGCGTCCGCGAGAAGCCGCCCCCGCAGGGTCAGCACCGCGCGGCCCTCCGCATAGGGCTCGGGAGCCAGCAGACCGTCGGACAGCGCACGCCCCGCCGCGGCGAGCCCCGCCTCGCGGAGGAGGGACAGCGGGCAGCCGTCCCGGAGGCGGAGTTCCAGGAGGACGCGCTCGACCCGGCGGTCCTCGGCGGAGAGGACCTCCCGCCCGGCCCCGGGCGAGCGCCCCTCCGCCAGAGCCGCCGCGTACGCCCCGGGGTGCTTCACGTTCCACCACCGCACGCCCCCGACGTGGCTGTGCGCGCCGGGCCCGGCGCCCCACCAGTCGGCCCCGCGCCAGTACAGCTCGTTGTGCAGGCACCGGCCCGCGGCGGACGTGGCCCAGTTGGAGACCTCGTACCAGTCGAAGCCCGCGCCCCCGAGCACCTCGTCGGCGATGAGGTACCGGTCCGCGTGCACGTCGTCGTCCGTCATCGGGACCTCGCCGCGGCGGATGCGCCGCGCGAGCTGTGTGCCCTCCTCGACGATCAGCGCGTAGGCACTGATGTGGTCGGGCCCGGCCCCGAGCGCCGCGTCGAGCGTGGCGCGCCAGTCGGCGTCGGACTCGCCCGGCGTGCCGTAGATCAGGTCGAGGTTGACGTGGTCGAACCCGGCCGCCCGCGCCTCGGCCACGCAACGCTCGGGCCGCCCCGGCGTGTGCGTGCGGTCGAGCACCTTCAGGACGTGCTGCTTCGCGCTCTGCATGCCGAAGGAGACGCGGTTGAAGCCGCCCTCCCGCAGCTCGGCGAGGTACGCCGCGTCGACCGACTCCGGGTTCGCCTCGGTCGTCACCTCCGCGTCGTCGGCGAGCCCGAACTCCTGCCGTACGGCGTCCAGCATCCGTACGAGGTCACTCGCGGCGAGCAGCGTCGGGGTGCCGCCGCCGACGAAGACGGTCCGCACGGGCCGCGGGTCGTCGCCGAGGACCTTGCGGGCGAGCCGCACCTCGTCGGCCAGGGTCTCGGCGTAGTTGTCGCGGGAGGCGAGCACACCGCCGGAGCCGCGCAGCTCGGTCGCGGTGTAGGTGTTGAAGTCGCAGTAGCCGCAGCGCGTGGCGCAGTACGGGACGTGCAGGTAGAAGCCGAGCGGGCGGGAGGCCGCGCCGTCCAGGGCGGACGCGGGCAGCGTCCCGTCCTCGGGCATGGGCTCACCATCGGGCAGTGCGGAAGGCATGTAAACGATTGTCCCGCACCGGACGCCCGCACCGCGCCGGACGGTTTCACCGCACCGAACGCACCTCACCGCGCCTGGAGCACCAGCACCGCCAGATCGTCGTCCGGCGGCCGGTCGGAGAACTCGTGCACGAGCCGTCTGATCCGCTCCGCCACCAGCTCCGCGTCGAGCCCGGCGCAGTCGGCGAGGGCCCGCGCGAGGCCGTCGCCGTCGTCGAACTGGAGCCGCCCCGAGCGCCGCTCGGTCACGCCGTCGGTGACGCACAGGAGGGTGTCGCCGGTCAGCAGGTCGAAGGTCTCGCTCGTGTACGTCTCGTCGTCGAAGACCCCGAGCAGCATCTGCGGGGCCGCCGCCACCCGCACCTTCCCCTCGGGGCCGAGCAGGAGCGGCAGCGGATGCCCCGCGCACGCGATGGTGCAGCGGACGCCGCCGTCGTACGGCACGAGCTCTCCGTAGAGCAGGGAGAGGAAGCGCGCGGTGGGTCCGTCGGCAGGCACTCCCTGGCCGCCCGCGACGGCGACGACCGCGGCGGCCGCGTCGGAGGCCTCGGTGGCGTCGTCGAGGAGGAGCCGGTTGAGGCGGTCGAGTACCTCGGTGACCGCGTACCCCTCGCGGGAGAGCAGGCGCAGCCAGGGGCGGGCGAGGCCGATGACGACGGCGGCCTCGGGCCCCTTGCCCTGGACGTCGCCGAGCGCGAAGCACCAGCGTCCGTCGCCGGCCTGGAAGAGGTCGTAGAAGTCGCCGCCCGGCCCGCCCTTGTCCCGTGGTTCGTACACCACGCCGCTGACCATGCCGGGGATCTCCGCGACCTTGCTCGGCAGGAGGCCGCGCTGGAGCACCTGGCTGATGTTGGCCTGGCGCTGGTACCGCCTGGCCGTGCTGATCGCGAGGGCGACGCGGCGGCTGAAGTCCTCGACCAGGCCGGTGACCTCGTCGGGGAAGCGCACCAGGCCCGACCTGCCGATCACCAGCATGCCGAGGGTGCGCCCGCCCACGGTGAGCCGGTACGCGAGCGCGGCGCCGGAGCTGTCGTCCGGCAGGGCGGCGCCCGGCCAGTCGACGGGGTACGCGCCGGAACCCGCCGCGGCGGGCAGCCGGGGCGGGTCCTTGTCCAGGACGCGGCGCAGCTCCTCTATCCGGCTCTCGCTGGTGTGCCAGACGCGCGCGAGCCGCATCGCGAGGGAGCCGGACGCCGGGTGGACCGGGCCCTCGGAGGCGTCGTCGAGCCAGACCGCGCACCAGTCGGCGAGCCGCGGCACGAGGAGCTGGCCCGCGAGCGCGGCCACCAGGTCCTCGTCGAACTGCCCGGCGAGGAGGTCGGACGCCTCGGCGAGGAAGCTCAGCGCCCCGCGGTTGACCCACTCCGTGTCATGGGAGATCCGCTTGGGCAGCGGGGCGAGGATCTCGACGGCGCGCAGACCGCGCTGGAGCGCCTGGTCGGCCGCGTACGCCTCGATGCCCTTGCCTGCCGCGGCGCCGTCGACGGGCAGCCTGGCCCAGACGCTCTTGGCGCCCGTGCGGTAGGTGATGCCCCAGGCCTCGGCGAGGCTGGCGACGAGCTGGAGACCGCGGCCGTACTCGGGGATGCCGGCCGGGCGCTGGTCCTGCTCGCCGCGGACGGCGCGGGCCGGGTGGTGGTCGGACACCTCGATGACGAGGGTCTCGGTCTCCTCGCCGGGCTGCGCCTCGTCGAGGCGGCACAGCAGTTCGACGTCGGTGCCCGCGTGGACGACGGCGTTGGTCGCCAGTTCGCTGACGATGAGGACCGCGTCGTCGGCGAGACGGCTGTCCACACCGGCCGCCGCGGGCACGCCCAGCTCGGCCCAGTCGGCGAGGGCCGCGCGCACAAACCTTCGTGCGGCCGCCGGGGCCAGGGAGTTCCCCGGCAGCGACGTCCGCACCACCGCCGGTGGCCCGGGACGGTCCGGGTCCTCGGCGGAGGCGCGGAACACGGTCTCCCGTTGCGTCGGAATGGACCCCACGGTGCGGCTCCTGAGCAGTTCGGGCGAATACGCCTCAGGCGACACCGACAGAGTGACAGACTGGCCGCGCTCATAAGCACCGAGTTACCGAAGTGGGCCGTTATGAGTGAGAACAGTGCTACGCCTGCGCGTAAATCGACCCGTGTTCCCGCTCCGGCGCGCCCTCCCGAACCGCCGGTGGCCGAGGCCGCTCCCGCGAGTGCCGCCACCGTGCCCCCAGCCGAACTGCGTCCGCTTCTCGCCGCCATGCGCGCGGCGCGGGACGGGGACTTCACCAAGGTGCCACCGGTCGGCGAGGGTCTGACCGCCGAGCTGTACACGGTCTTCAACGAGATGCTGGACCGCTCGCTCCACTTCGACGGGGAACTCGTCCGGGTGCGCAGGGAGATCATCCGGCACGGCCGTCTCGACGAGCGGTTCACCGCGAGCCCGGGCCAGGGCCGGTGGGCGGCCCGCGTCCAGGAGGTCAACACCCTCCTGGACTCCCTGGTCGCCCCGGCGGCGAACGCCACCCGGGTGCTCAACGCGGTGGCGGGCGGCGACCTGACCCAGCGCGTCGACCTGCACGACGGCAGCCGTGAGCTGCGGGGCGACCTGCGCCGGCTCGGCCGCGCGGTCAACACGATGGTCGACCAGCTCTCCCTCTTCACCGGCGAGGTCACGCGCGTGGCCCGCGAGGTCGGCACCGAGGGACGGCTCGGGGGGCGCGCCAAGGTGCGCGGCCTGTCGGGCAGCTGGCGTGACGTGACCGAGGCGGTCAACACCATGGCGGCGCGGCTCACCGCGCAGGTGCGGGATATCGCGCTGGTGACCACGGCGGTGGCGCAGGGCGACCTGACGCGCACGGTGACGGTCGAGGCGACGGGCGAGCTGCTCGAACTGAAGCTGACCGTGAACACCATGGTCGAGCAGCTCTCCGCCTTCGCCGCCGAGGTCACGCGCGTGGCCCGCGAGGTCGGCACGGAGGGGCAGCTCGGGGGCCGCGCCCAGGCGCGGGGCGTCTCGGGCGTGTGGAAGGACCTCACCGACAACGTCAACTTCATGGCGTCGAACCTCACCTCGCAGGTCCGCAACATCGCCCAGGTGACCACCGCCGTCGCCAACGGCGACCTGAGCCAGAAGATCACCGTCGACGCCAGGGGCGAGATCCTGGAGCTGAAGTCGACGGTGAACACGATGGTGGACCAGCTCTCGGCCTTCGCCGACGAGGTCACCCGCGTCGCCCGCGAGGTCGGCACCGAGGGCAACCTCGGCGGGCGCGCTCAGGTGCGGGGCGTCTCGGGCGTCTGGAAGGACCTCACCGACAACGTCAACTTCATGGCGGACAACCTCACCTCCCAGGTGCGCAACATCGCGCTCGTCTCGACGGCCGTCGCCCAGGGCGACCTCGGCAAGAAGATCACCGTCGAGGCCAAGGGCGAGATCCTGGAGCTGAAGTCGACCATCAACACGATGGTGGACCAGCTCTCCGCCTTCGCCGACGAGGTCACCCGCGTCGCCCGCGAGGTCGGCACCGAGGGCAACCTCGGCGGGCAGGCCCAGGTCCGGGGCGTCTCGGGCGTCTGGAAGGACCTCACCGACAACGTCAACTTCATGGCGTCGAACCTCACCTCCCAGGTCCGCAACATCGCCCAGGTGACCACCGCCGTCGCCAACGGCGACCTCTCCAAGATGATCACGGTCAGCGCGCGCGGCGAGATCCTGGAGCTGAAGGACACCGTCAACACGATGGTGGAGCAGCTCCGCGCCTTCGCCGACGAGGTCACCCGCGTCGCCCGCGAGGTCGGAACGGACGGCCGGCTCGGGGGCCGCGCGCAGGTGCTCGGCGTGTCGGGCGTGTGGAAGGACCTCACCGACAACGTCAACTACATGGCGGACAACCTCACGGGCCAGGTCCGCAACATCGCGCAGGTCGCGACCGCCGTCGCCCAGGGCGACCTGTCCAAGAAGATCGACGTGGACGCGCGCGGGGAGATCCTGGAGCTGAAGACCACCATCAACACCATGGTGGACACGCTCTCCTCCTTCTCCTCCGAGGTCACCCGCGTGGCCCGCGAGGTCGGCTCAGAGGGCCAGCTCGGCGGCCAGGCCCGGGTCGAGGGCGTCTACGGCACGTGGAAGCGCCTGACGACGAACGTGAACGAGCTGGCGCTGAACCTCACCACCCAGGTCCGCGCCATCGCCGAGGTCGCGTCCGCCGTGGCCCAGGGCGACATGACGCGCGCCATCACCGTGGAGACGCGGGGCGAGGTCTCGGAGCTGAAGGACAACATCAACCTCATGGTCTCCAACCTCCGCGAGACCACCCGCGCCAAGGACTGGCTGGAGTCCAACCTCGCCCGCCTCGCGGGCCTGATGCAGGGCCACCGCGACCTGATGGAGGTCGCCGACCTGATCCTGCGCGAGCTGACCCCGCTGGTGAACGCGCAGTACGGCGCGTTCTTCCTGGCCGATCCGGACACCGCGGAGGGCCCGGCGCCCACCCAGGTCACCGCGAAGGGCCTCGCGTTCATCGCGGGCTACGGCGCGGCGCAGGGCTCGGTCGTCGACACCGGAGGGATGCCCGCGCAGGGCCTGGTGCGCCAGGCGGCCCTGGAGAAGAAGCGCATCCTCGTCGAAGAGGTGCCGCCGGACTACATCAAGATCCACTCGGGGCTCGGCGACGCGGCGCCCGCCACCGTCGTGATCATCCCGATCCTGTTCGAGGACAAGCTGCTCGGCGTGATCGAGCTGGCCACGTTCTCCCGCTTCTCCGACGTCCACCTGGCCTTCTTCGACCAGTTCGTGAACACCATCGGCGTCGCGATCAACACCATCATCGCCAACTCCCGCACGGAATCGCTGCTCAGCGAGTCGCAGCGGCTCGCCACACAGCTCCAGGAGCGCTCGGACGAACTCCAGCGCCAGCAGGCCGAACTGCGCCGCTCCAACGCCGAGCTGGAGGAGAAGGCGGCCCTGCTCGCCACGAGCTCCCAGTACAAGTCGGAGTTCCTGGCCAACATGTCGCACGAGCTGCGCACACCGCTCAACTCCCTGCTCATCCTGGCCAGGCTGCTCTCCGACAACCCCGACAACCACCTGTCCGACCAGGAGGTGCAGTTCGCGACGACCATCCACCGCTCGGGCTCCGACCTCCTCCAGCTCATCAACGACATCCTGGACCTGTCGAAGATCGAGGCGGGCCGGATGGACGTACGCCCCAAGAAACTCCCGCTGATCAAGGTCCTCGACTACGTCCACGCCACGTTCCGCCCGCTCACCCTGGACCGGGGGCTCGCCTTCGACGTGTCGGTCGGCGAGGACGTGCCGCGCGAGATGTTCTCGGACGAGCAGCGCCTCCAGCAGATCCTGCGCAACCTCCTGTCGAACGCGGTGAAGTTCACCTCGGCCGGCAGCGTCGAGCTGCGGGTCAGCCGCGTCAAGGAGACCGCGCGCGACCGCCTGGTCCACGACAACGACGACCTGCTCTGCTTCGAGGTCAAGGACACCGGCATCGGCATCCCCGCCGAGCAGTTGCCGGTGATCTTCGAGGCGTTCCAGCAGGCCGACGGCACCACCAACCGCAAGTACGGCGGCACCGGACTCGGCCTCTCCATCAGCCGCGAGATCGCCGGCCTGCTCGGCGGCCGGATCACCGCCGAGAGCCACCCGGGCGAGGGCTCGGTCTTCTCGCTGTACGTGCCCGTGGTGCACCCCGGCCACGGCGCCGCCGCCATGGCGTACGCGGCGACCCACACCCAGCACCTGCCCGAGCCGCTGGAACACGCGGCCCTGCGCCCGCACACCGCCCTCGAACCGGACGACAGCTGGCCCACGCCCACGAAGCTGGAGGAGTGGAAGGAGGGGAACGCCGGGCGCATATTGCCCGGCCGCAAGGTGCTGATCGTCGACGACGACATCCGCAACGTCTTCGCGCTCACCCACGTGCTCAGCCGCGTCGGCATGCCCGTCCTGTACGCGGAGAACGGCCGCGAGGGCATCGAGACCCTCGAACGCAATCCCGACGTCGACATCGTCCTGATGGACATCATGATGCCGGAGATGGACGGCTACGAAACCATGGCCGCCATCCGCCGCAGCCCTCTCTGGCGCGGGCTGCCGATCGTCGCGCTGACCGCCAAGGCCATGCCGGGCGACCGCGAGAAGGCGATCGCCGAGGGCGCCACCGACTACGTGCCCAAGCCCGTGGACGTGGACCAGCTCCTCGGTGTCGTCTGCGCCCTCCTGGACCCCGAGGGCGCGGCCACCGGCCACGAGTCCACCTCCCCCGACCCGGCATCCGTCGCAGCGGAAGCGCCGAGCACCCCCGAAGAGGGCGCTGCTCCGCCGACAACCGATTGAGGCACATGACCATGAGCGCAGAATCCATGACCGACCACCGCGCGAGCATCCTCCTGGTCGACGACATGGAGGACAACCTGATGGCACTCGAAGCAGTCCTGGGGTCCCTGAACGAGCCGCTGGTGCGGGCCCGTTCCGGGGAGGAGGCGATGAAGGCCATCCTCCGGCAGCGCTTCGCCGTGATCCTCCTGGACGTCCGGATGCCCGGCATGGACGGCTTCGAGACGGCGACGAACATCAAGCGCCTCGACCAGACCAAGGACGTGCCCATCATCTTCCTGACGGGCACCGACAACGACGCGGGCTACGCCTTCCGCGGGTACGCCACGGGCGCCGCCGACTACCTCACCAAGCCCTTCGACCCGTGGGTGCTGCGCGCCAAGGTCACCGTCTTCCTCGAACTGCACCGCAAGAACCGCCAGTTGGAGCGGATACTCGCACGCGAGCAGCGCCAGTTCGACGAGCTGGCCGCGCGTCTCTCCGCGATCGAGAGCCACATGGCGGCGAGCAGCCTCCAGGACGTCCTCGAACTGCGCCGCCACGTGACGCACATGGAGGAGCTGGTGCGGGAGATGCGCCGCGGACGGGGCGCCTGACCGAAGGCGCCCCCGCGTGCGGCGCTCAGGCCTCGCGCGAGCCCGCGTACATCTCGTCGATCAGGTGCTTGTACTCGCGCTCGACGACGGGGCGCTTGAGCTTCAGGCTGGGCGTGAGCTCGCCGTGCTCGACGTCGAGGTCGCGCGGCAGGAGGCGGAACCGCTTGATGGTCTGCCAGCGCTGGAGGCCCTCGTTGAGCTGCTGCACGTAGCCGTCGACGAGCGCGACTGCCGCGGGCGAGGCGCAGACCTCGGCGTAGGACTTGCCCTCCTGGCCGTTCTCCTCGGCCCACTGGAGGATCGCGGGCTCGTCCAGGGCGATCAGCGCGGTGCAGAAGTTCCGGTCGGCGCCGTGCACCAGGATGTTGGAGACGTACGGACACACGGCCTTGAACTGGCCCTCGACCTCGGCGGGCGCGATGTACTTGCCGCCGGAGGTCTTGATCAGGTCCTTCTTGCGGTCGGTGATCCGCAGGTAGCCGTCGACGGACAGCTCGCCGATATCCCCGGTGTGGAACCAGCCGTCGGCCTCCAGGACCTCGGCGGTCTTGTCGGGCAGCTTGTGGTAGCCCTCCATGATGCCGGGGCCGCGCAGCAGGATCTCGCCGTCGTCCGCGATGCGCACCTCGGTGCCGGGCAGCGGCTTGCCGACCGTGCCGGTGCGGTAGGCCTCGCCGGGGTTGACGAAGGAGGCCGCGGAGGACTCGGTCAGGCCGTAGCCCTCCAGGATGTGGATGCCGGCGCCCGCGAAGAAGTAGCCGATCTCGGGGGCGAGCGCGGCGGAGCCGGACACGGCGGCGCGCAGCCGTCCACCGAAGGCCTCGCGCAGCTTGGAGTAGACGAGCGCGTCGGCGGCCTTGTGCTTGGCGCGCAGCCCGAAGGGCACGGAGGAGGTGCCGGTCCTGCGGAAGTTGTCCTGGCTGACCCGCGCGTACTCGCGGGCGACCTCAGCGGCCCACTGGAAGATCTTGTACTTGGCGCCGCCGCCGGCCCGCGCCTTGGCCGCGACGCCGTTGTAGACCTTCTCGAAGATGCGGGGCACGGCGGCCATGTAGGTGGGCTGGACCACCGGCAGATTCTCGATGATCTTGTCCACGCGGCCGTCGACGGCGGTGACGTGCCCGAGCTCGATCTGCCCGGAGGTCAGCACCTTGCCGAAGACGTGGGCGAGGGGCAGCCACAGGTACTGCACGTCGTCCGGGCCGAGCAGCCCGGTCGCCGCGATGGCCTTCGCCATGTACGACCAGTTGTCCTGCGGCAGGCGCACGCCCTTGGGGCGTCCCGTGGTGCCGGAGGTGTAGATGATCGTGGCGAGCTGGTCCTTGGTGATCGCCGCGATCCGCTCCTTGACGAGCGCGGGGTTCTTCTCCAGGTGCGCGGCGCCCCTGGCCTCCAGGTCGGCGAGGGTGAGCACCCAGCCGTCGGGGTCGCCCTCGGCGGCCGAGACGCCCTCGGGGTCGATGACGACGACGTGCCGCAGCTCGGGCAGCTCGGCCCGCTTCTCGCGCGCCTTGGCGAGCTGCGCGGCGTCCTCGGCGATCAGCACCCGGCTCTCGGAGTCGGCCACGATGTACGCGGACTCCTCCGCGTTGGTCTGCGGGTAGACGGTCGTGGTGGCCGCGCCCGCGCACATCACACCGAGGTCGGCGAGGATCCACTCGACCCGCGTGGAGCAGGCGAGGGCGACGCGCTCCTCGGGCCGGATGCCCAGCTCGATCAGGCCCGCGGCGATGGCGTGGACGCGCTCGGCGGCCTGGGCCCAGCTGAGCGCCTTCCAGTCGTCGGGGCCCTCGCCGGAGGCCGCGGGAACCGGGTAGCGATAGGCCTCGGCGTCGGGCGTGGCCGCCACGCGCTCCAGGAACAGGTGCGCCACGGACGGCGGACGGTTCTCGATCAAGGTCTGTGTGTCGCTCACGACATCCTCCGGGCCCACGTCAGTGCGGCGAACTGGCTGGTTGGCTGCTTCTTACGTCCCTGCCGGCTACTTGTTTAACTTGCGAGTAACCTACGAGTGGTGATCAGAGTAGAACGCCGAAGGCCAGCGCGTAAGAGGCATCTGCCTGTCACTTCCTCCAGACACCCGAACGGAACGAGCCGGCCCCCGTGACACGCCGCGGGCCCGGTGCGCGTGCGCACCGGGCCCGAGCGGCAGCGGCCGGGCCGCGTCCGCGTAACTACTTCTTGGCCTTGCCGGGGCCGCTGTCGTCGCTGGAGAGCACGGCGATGAAGGCTTCCTGCGGCACCTCGACGGAGCCGACCATCTTCATGCGCTTCTTGCCCTCCTTCTGCTTCTCCAGGAGCTTGCGCTTACGGGAGATGTCACCGCCGTAGCACTTGGCGAGGACGTCCTTGCGGATGGCGCGGATGGTCTCGCGGGCGATGACGCGCGAACCGATCGCGGCCTGCACCGGCACCTCGAAGGCCTGCCGCGGGATGAGCTCGCGCAGCTTGGCGACGAGCCGCACGCCATACGCGTACGCCTGGTCCTTGTGCGTGACCGCCGAGAAGGCGTCGACCTTGTCGCCGTGGAGCAGGATGTCGACCTTGACGAGCTGCGCGGACTGCTCGCCCGTGGGCTCGTAGTCCAGCGAGGCGTACCCGCGGGTCTTGGACTTCAGCTGGTCGAAGAAGTCGAAGACGATCTCCGCGAGCGGCAGGGTGTAGCGGATCTCGACGCGGTCCTCGGAGAGGTAGTCCATGCCGAGCAGGACGCCGCGCCGGTTCTGGCACAGCTCCATGATCGAGCCGATGAACTCGCTCGGGGCGAGGATCGTGGCGCGCACGACGGGCTCGTACACCTCGTCGATCTTGCCCTCGGGGAACTCGCTCGGGTTCGTGACCGTGTGCTCGGCGCCGTCCTCCATGATCACGCGGTAGACCACGTTGGGGGCGGTGGCGATGAGGTCGAGCCCGAACTCGCGCTCGAGACGCTCGCGGATCACGTCGAGGTGCAGCAGACCCAGGAAGCCCACGCGGAAGCCGAAGCCGAGCGCGGCGGACGTCTCGGGCTCGTAGACGAGCGCGGCGTCGTTGAGCTGGAGCTTGTCCAGGGCCTCGCGGAGGTCGGGGTACTCGGAGCCGTCCAGGGGATAGAGACCCGAGAAGACCATCGGCTTGGGGTCCTTGTATCCGCCGAGGGCCTCGGTCGCACCCTTGTTCAGGGAGGTGATCGTGTCACCCACCTTGGACTGGCGGACGTCCTTCACGCCGGTGATGATGTAGCCCACCTCACCGACGCCGATGCCGTCGGCCGGGGTCATCTCGGGCGAGGAGACACCGATCTCGAGCAGCTCGTGCGTGGCGCCGGTGGACATCATCCGGATGCGCTCGCGCTTGTTGAGCTGACCGTCGACGACTCGTACGTACGTCACGACGCCGCGGTAGGAGTCATAGACCGAGTCGAAGATCATCGCGCGCGCCGGGGCGTCCTTGACGCCGACCGGGGGCGGGACCTCGGCGACCACCTTGTCGAGCAGCGCCTCGACGCCCATGCCGGTCTTCGCGGAGACCTTCAGGACGTCCTCGGGGTCGCAGCCGATGAGGTTGGCGAGCTCCTCGGAGAACTTCTCCGGCTGGGCGGCCGGCAGGTCGATCTTGTTCAGCACGGGGACGATCTTGAGGTCGTTCTCCATCGCCAGGTAGAGGTTGGCGAGAGTCTGCGCCTCGATGCCCTGGGCCGCGTCGACCAGGAGGATCGTGCCCTCACAGGCCGCGAGCGAACGCGAGACTTCATACGTGAAGTCCACGTGGCCCGGGGTGTCGATCATGTTGAGGATGTGGGTCTTGCTCTGGTCCGGGCCCTCGCTCGGGGCCCAGGGCAGACGCACCGCCTGGGACTTGATCGTGATGCCGCGCTCGCGCTCGATGTCCATCCGGTCGAGGTACTGAGCACGCATCTGCCGCTGCTCCACCACACCGGTGAGCTGGAGCATGCGGTCGGCGAGCGTGGACTTGCCGTGGTCGATGTGCGCGATGATGCAGAAATTGCGGATCAGAGCCGGGTCGGTACGGCTCGGCTCGGGCACATTCTTAGGGGTCGCGGGCACGCAGGGTCCTGTCTCTTGAGGCGCCTGTCGCCTCGGGTCGGATCTATACGTAGCCTCCATCGTCCCATGGGTGGCGCACTGCGCTCGGTTTGGGCCGGTCGGAGGGTGACTGATACCGTGGACAGCTGTGTCTCGTAGCCCTCTCAAAGCATCGAGGCGCGTGTCATAACACTCATCTGCAGTACCTCTGCAGTACCTGAACCTGAAAAGGCTCTTTCGTGGCGAACATCAAGTCCCAGATCAAGCGGATCAAGACCAACGAGAAGGCGCGTCAGCGCAACAAGGCGGTCAAGTCTTCCCTGAAGACCGCGATCCGCAAGGCCCGCGAGGCCGTTGCCGCCGGTGACGCCCAGAAGGCCGCCGAGCTCACGCGTGAGGCCACGCGTCAGCTGGACAAGGCCGTCTCCAAGGGTGTCATCCACAAGAACCAGGCCGCCAACAAGAAGTCGGCGCTTGCGACGAAGGCCGCGTCCCTCAAGGGCTGAAGCCTCTGCGAGAACCGCGGGCCCTCTTCGAGCGGCTGACAGCGGCCTCACTTGATTCGACGCCGATACGGGAACCAGCGGGCCCTCTCTTCCGCTCCCGTCCGGCACCTCGGATCCGTACACGATCTGCGTTCGCCACGCGGGTACGGGTCCACCCAGCATTTCCCGAGACCCCGTCTCGCCGACCTTCCCCAGG
>NZ_QEXM01000014.1 GCF_004127445.1 Streptomyces alfalfae | reverse complement strand
CCCCGGGCCCCTTTCCGTCGCGTACGCCGCCGCTGCCTACTCGGCGGCCGCAGGCGCCGACCGCTCCGCCATCCGCTGGCGCACGTAGCCGATCACGGCGAGGACCAGCGTGAGCGAACCCGTCGCGATGAGCTGCTTGCGCGTGTCGGGCTGCTCGGTCATCAGATAGAAGATGTACGCCATCGCGGCCAGCGCCACCCAGGTCAGGACGGGGTAGGCCCACATGCGGACGACCAGCTTCTGCGGCTCGTCGCGCTCGGTCCTGCGGCGCAGGATGAGCTGCGAGACGGCGATGAAGATCCAGACGACGAGGATCATCGCGCCGATCATGTTGAGCAGCCAGGGGAAGACGTCGTCGGGGCGCCAGTAGCTGAGCAGCACGCACACGAAGCCGAAGACCGAGGAGGCGAGCACCGCCAGGCGCGGCACGCCGCTGTGGACCCGGCCGAGCGCCTTCGGGCCCTGGCCGCGCTGGATCAGGGAGTACGACATGCGCGAGGCGCCGTAGATGTTGGCGTTCATCGCGGAGAGCAGGGCGATGAGGATGACGACGTTCATGATCTGGCCCGCGGCGGGGATGCCCAGGTGGTCGAGCGTGGCCACGTAGGGGCCCTTGTCGGCGACCTCCTTGTCGTCCCACGGCAGCAGCGTGACCACGACGAGCATGGAGCCCACGTAGAAGAGGGCGATGCGCCACATCGCCGTGCGCACGGCCTTGGCGACGCTCTGGACCGGGTTCTTGGACTCGGCGGCGGCGATCGTGACGGTCTCCAGACCCCCGTACGCGAAGACGGAGGCGAGGAGGCCGATGATCAGGCCGTCCGTGCCCTTCGGCATGAAGCCGCCCTCGCCGGTGAGGTTGGCGGCGCCGGGGGCGGAGACGTCCGAGCCGGGCAGGATGCCGATGATCGCGAGGACGCCGATGCCGAGGAAGAGCACGATCGCGCCGACCTTGAGGGCGGCGAACCAGAACTCGAACTCGCCGAAGTTCTTCACGGCCGTCAGGTTCGAGCCGCAGAACACCAGCATGAACAGGGCGACCCAGGCCCACTGCGGAGTGCCGGGGAACCAGCCCACCATGATGTCCGCGGCGCCGATGCCCTCGATGCCGACGGCGACGCAGAGCAGGAACCAGAAGCCCCAGCCGGCCGTGAAGCCCGCCCAGGGGCCGATGGCCCGCTCGGCGTGGACGGAGAAGGAGCCGGAGGCCGGGTTGGCGGCCGACATCTCGCCCAGCATGCGCATCACGAGCATGACGAGCGCGCCGGACACGGCGTAGGCGAGGACGATCGAGGGGCCCGCGGCGGCGATGCCCGCTCCGGAGCCCACGAAGAGCCCGGCGCCGATCACGCCGCCGAGGGCGATCATGGAGAGGTGCCGCTGCTTGAGACCGTGGACGAGCGGGGAGTCGGCCGCGGGCGCCGAGCCGGGTGCTTCGTCGGGAGATGCGTCCTTGGAGGCGGACGTCCGAGACATGGGCGGGCCCTGTTCAGTAGCCGTGACGGGGGACGAGCGGGCCCACAGTCTGAGGTCCGGCACCGCTGACAGGGAACAGCGGACCGCTATACGGACACGACGCTTACACCTGGTGAAGGTATGGCCACTTTTTGCTTACCTGGCGTTTACAAGTGGGCCATGTCATTCCGGTTGTCCTCCGCGCCGCGCCGCACACGCCACTCCCGCAGCCCCGCGATCACCAGGACGAGGGCCGTGGCGCCCGCCGACCACAGGAGCTGGGGCCGCGCCCCGTCGTCGGTCAGCATCAGGCCCAGCACGACGCCCATCGCCCCCAGCGCCGCCCAGGTCAGATACGGGAAGGCCCACATCCGCAGCACGAGCCGCTCGGGGGCCTCCCGCTCGATGCGGCGCCGCAGCCGCAGCTGCGACACCGCGATCAGCGCCCACACGAACAGCAGGACGGCGCCGACCGAGTTGAGCATGTAGAGGAAGACCGAGTCGGGCCACTTCAGATTGAGCAGGACCGAGACGAAGCCGAAGGCGACGGAGGCCAGGACCGCGCGGCGCGGCACCCCGCCGCCCGCGACCTTGAGCAGGGCCTTCGGCGCCTCGCCGCGCTCGGCCAGCGAGAAGATCATGCGGGAGGAGCCGTAGAGGTTGGCGTTGAGCGCCGAGAGCAGGGCCACGAAGACGACGATGTTCATGATCGTCCCGGCGGACGGCACGCCGATCGAGTCGAGCACCGTCACATACGGGCTGACACCCGCCTTCTGGGCCGTCCAGGGCAGCACCATCACGATGACCAGCATCGAGCCGACGTAGAAGAAGAGGATGCGGTAGACGGCGCTGCGCACGGCGCGGGCGACCGAGCGGACCGGGTCGTCGGACTCGGCGGCGGCGATCGTGACGACCTCCAGGCCGCCGAAGGCGAAGACGACGGCGAGCACCCCGGAGACGACGCCCTCCCAGCCGTTGGGCAGGAAACCGCCGTCACCGCTGAGGTGGGTGAGGCCCACGGGGTCGCCGGAGGCGTCAGACGCGGCCGGGAGCACCCCGAAGATCGCGAGCAGGCCGAGCACGAGGAAGGCGACGATCGCGCAGACCTTCAGCGTGGCGAACCAGAACTCGAACTCGCCGAAGTTCTTCACCGAGGCGAGGTTCGCCACGGTGAAGACCACCATGAAGACCAGCACCCAGGCCCACTGCGGCACGGCGGGCGCCCAGCCGTTGGCGATCTGCGCGGCGCCGGTCGCCTCCACGGCGAGCACGACGACCAGCAGGAACCAGTACAGCCAGCCGACGCTGAAGCCGGCCCAGCGGCCGAGCGCGCGCTCGGCGTGCACGGAGAACGAGCCCGACGCGGGCATCGCCGCCGACATCTCGCCGAGCATCCGCATCACGCACATCGCGAGCGCCCCGGCGATCAGGTACGACACGACGATGCCGGGCCCGGCGACCGCGATCCCGGCCCCCGACCCGACGAAGAGCCCCGCCCCGATGACCCCGCCGAGCCCCAGCATGGTGAGGTGGCGCTGCTTGAGACCGCCGGCGAGCGGTTCGTCGCCGCCCCCGAGGGGGTCGACGGTGGCCTTGGGGTCGTGCATGGCGCTCAGCTGGCTCTCAGGGTGCTCAAGGATGTTTGGCGGGACTCCACAGTCTCCCCAAGCGGCGACCTCCCGCGCAAAACGAGGCACCCGCCCGCCGACCTCCGTGACGAGCGTCACGCCAGGTGAGGTGTACGAGCAGCGCTTTGTACGGAGCCCACCAAGGCCCCGCCCCCGGGTTGTCGCCCGGAGACCGTGTTGCCGCGCCCCGGCCTGGGATAGCGTCGAGCCGTCCCAACCTGCCCACGTCCCCCGCGGAGTCCCGATGAGCATCGCCGCTGCCACCACCCGCCCCGGCCAGGTCCTCGCCGACCTGCTGCCCGCCTCCCGCGTGAAGGACGCGGCCCTCGTGCTCGGCGGCGCCGCGCTCACCGGGATCGCCGCCCAGATCGCGGTGCCCGTGCCGGGCTCCCCGGTGCCGGTGACCGGGCAGACCTTCGCCGCGCTCCTCGTCGGCACCGCGCTCGGCGCCCGCCGCGGCTTCCTCTCGCTCGCGCTGTACGCCCTCGTGGGCATGGCCGGCATGCCGTGGTTCGCGGAGGCGGGCTCGGGCGTCGCGGCCCCGTCCCTCGGCTACGTCCTCGGCATGCTGCTCGCCGCCACGGTGGTGGGCGCCCTGGCCCGCCGCGGCGGCGACCGCTCGGCGCTGCGCACGGCGGGCACGATGGTCCTCGGCTCCGCGATCATCTACGCGGTCGGTGTGCCCTACCTCGCCGCCGCGACCGGCATGTCCCTGACCCAGGCCGTCGCCGCCGGGCTGACGCCCTTCCTGATCGGCGACGCCCTCAAGGCCGCGCTCGCGATGGGCGCGCTGCCGACGGCGTGGAAGCTGCTGGACCGCTGAGCCGCGCGTAGTCCCCTTGGAAGAGGTTCGCCGGGCCGCGCAGGCTTCCGCCCGGCGGGCCTCTTCCGCGTTTCGCGGGGCCGTGGAGGCCCGGCCGGGCGGGTGAGGGGCGGGAGCGGTCAGGCTCCGGCCCGCTCCTCGGCCGTGTCGTCGTCGGCACGGCGGCCGAACTTCTCGCGGACCAGCGAGAAGACGACCACGAACGCGGCGGCGAGCAGCGACAGGAGCACCTGCTTGCGCCCGGCCTCGTCGGTCAGCATGTAGACGAGGACGAACGAGATCATCGCGATCGTGACCCACGTCAGGTACGGGAAGAGCCACATCTTCACGACGAGCTTCTCCGGCTCCTCGCGCAGGATGATGCCGCGCATCCGCAGCTGCGTGAAGCTGATGATCAGCCAGACGAAGAGGGCCACCGCGCCCGAGGAGTTCAGCAGGAAGTCGAAGACGGTGTCCTTCCACTGGTAGTTGAACCAGACGGCGACGAATCCGAAGACGACCGAGCCGAGGATCGCGGCCTGCGGCACGCCGCGCGCGTTGGTGCGCGCGAAGGCCTTGGGCGCGTCACCGCGCTGACCGAGCGAGAAGGCCATGCGCGAGGCGGTGTAGAGCCCGGAGTTGAGGCAGGAGAGCACGGCCGTGAGCACGATGACGTTCATGACCTGGCCGGCGTGCGGAATGCCGATCGAGTTGAGCGCGGCCACGTACGAGCCGTCCTCGGTGATCGACTTGTGGTTCCACGGCAGGAGCGTGATCACGACGAAGATCGAGCCCAGGTAGAAGACGCCGATGCGCCAGATCACGCTGTTCGTGGCCTTGGTGACGGCGCGCTGGGGGTCCTCGGACTCACCGGCGGCCAGGGTGACGATCTCGGAGCCCATGAACGAGAAGACGACCATGAGCACGCCCGTCAGGATGGCGCCCGCGCCCTTGGGCATGAAGCCGCCCGCGTCGGTGAGGTGCGCGAATCCGGCGCCGGGGTTGTCGGAGCCGGGCAGCACGCCGAAGACGGCGAGGAGGCCGATGGCGACGAACGCGCCGATCGCGACGACCTTGATGCCCGCGAACCAGAACTCGAACTCGCCGTAGGAGCCGACCGAGACGAGGTTCGTCGCGGTGAGCACCACCATCACGATCAGCGCCCAGCCCCACTGGGGCACCGCCGGTATCCAGCCGTTGAGGATCACCGCGCCCGCGGTGGCCTCGACCGCGAGGACGACGACCCAGAAGAACCAGTACAGCCAGCCGATGGAGAACCCGGCCCAGCGGCCGAGCGCCTGGTCGGCGTAGGTGGAGAAGGAGCCGGAGGTGGGCCGTGCGGCGGCCATCTCGCCCAGCATCCGCATGACGAGGACGACCATCGCGCCGACGAGGGCGTACGAGATGAGGATCGCGGGTCCCGCGGCGGCGATGCCGGAGCTCGAACCGACGAAGAGACCGGCTCCGATGACGCCGCCGATGGCGATCATGGAGAGGTGCCGGTTCTTGAGACCCGCCTTGAGGCCGTCGCCGGTGTCACTGCCGCCGGTCTGCGGATCGCCGGGCTGAGGCGGGGTGCTGTCTGGCTTCGCAAGGGAGGGTTGCGAGGTCATGGACGATTCCTTAAGTTCTCGGGTCGCGAGCCCCCGCATTCAAACTCAGGGGTCAACGGGACGGAAGTCCTGAATCCGGATCGTTGTATTCCGGTCGATGGCCTGTACCAATGCCCTGACCCGGGGGATCAAGGTGACGCCCCGGTCGCGGCTACCCGGCCCGCGACGTGCCACACTCGGACGCATGCGCGTGTACCTCGGCTCGGATCATGCCGGCTACGAACTCAAGAACCACCTGGTCGAATGGCTCAAGAGCCACGGCCATGAGCCCGTCGACTGCGGGCCCCACATCTATGACGCCCAGGACGACTACCCGCCGTTCTGCCTGCGTGCCGCCGAGCGGACCGCCGCGGACCCGGAGGCCCTGGGCATCGTCATCGGTGGCTCGGGCAACGGTGAGCAGATCGCCGCGAACAAGGTGAAGGGCGTCAGGGCCGCCCTCGCCTGGAGCGAGCAGACCGCCGCGCTCGGCCGTGAGCACAACGACGCCAACGTGATCTCGATCGGCGGCCGGATGCACACGCAGGAGGAGGCGACGAAGTTCGTCGAGATCTTCCTGGCCACACCGTACTCGGGCGAGGAGCGCCACACCCGCCGCATCGACATGCTGTCGGCGTACGAGACGACCGGCGAGCTGCCGCCCGTCCCGGCACACCACCCGCAGCCGTAGAGGGATCCGCCCCCGGACCCGGCTCCTCGAACGCCGGAGGGGCCGAACTGCGGCCCCCCGGCGCTCCATCCCCCTGGGCCCGAGCCGGCGGATCCCAGCCCGTCCGGCGTTCGAGGACGAGCCCTCAAGGCGATGGAACCGAAACACCCCCGGAGGGACCCGTGCCGGAGGGGCACACCATTCACCGGCTGGCCCAGGACCACCTGGCCCGGTTCGCCGGGAAGCCCGCGGGCGTACGCAGCCCGCAGGGCAAGTTCTCCGACGGCGCCGCCCTCGTGGACGGCCGGACGATGGACACCGCCGAGGCCCATGGAAAACACCTCTTCCTGGGCTTCGGCGCGGAGTGGATCCACATCCACCTGGGCCTCTTCGGCAAGTACGCCCTCGGTGAGGCCCCCGCGCCGCCGCCCACGGACACCGTCCGGCTGCGGCTGCTGAACGACGCGTACTACTCCGACCTCCGCGGCCCGACCACCTGCGCCCTCATCACGGACGAGGAGAAGCGGGCGATACACGACCGGCTCGGCCCCGACCCGCTGCGCGAGGGGGACGACCCGGAGAAGGCGTACCGGCGCATCGCGCGCAGCCGCACCACCGTCGCCGCGCTCCTCATGGACCAGAAGGTCATCGCCGGCGTCGGCAACGTCTACCGCGCCGAGGTCCTCTTCCGGCACGGCATCGACCCGTACACCCCGGGCAAGGACCTCACCCGGGGCCAGTGGGACGCCATCTGGGCGGACCTGGCGGAGCTGATGCGGGAGGGTGTGCGGCTGAACCGCATCGACACCGTCAGGCCCGAACACACCCCGGAGGCGATGGGCCGCCCGCCGCGCGTCGACGACCACGGCGGCGAGGTGTACGTCTACCGCAGGGCGAACCAGCCCTGCCACATCTGCGGCGGCGAGATCCGCACCGCCGGCCTCGCCGCCCGCAACCTGTTCTGGTGCCCCACCTGCCAGCGGCCCGCCTGAACCCCGGGCCGAGGGACCGGGCCCCCGCGGACGGTCCCGGCTAGAACCCGTGCGGCAGCCAGGGCGCCACGTCCGAGCCGAAGGCCGGCGAGGCCTCGGCGAGGGCGCCCTGGCGCAGCTCCCGCACCCGGCCCGCGCCCGCGAGCGACGACAGCGAGGTGCCGCCGAGGTAGGCGGCGCCCAGCTCCCGCACCGACAGGGCGAGGTCGGCCGCGTCCTCGGTGCGCTCGCACGAGGCCCCCTTGGCGTCACCGGTGAGCCGCCAACGCCCCGCGTTCCAGGGGCAGAAGGCGTCGTCCACGTCGAGGACCACGTCCAGCGGCATCTGGTACGCACGCGCGGCGAGGGCCGCGCCCACGTCCACGAGGCGTACGTGCAGCGAGTCGCGGACCGACACGTCGCACCGCCGGACGTCCGAGACGAGCTGGAGCAGCGGGTCGTCCACGGGACGGTTGGCCGCGAGGACCGAGGACGTCAGGTCGATGCCGAAGAGGAAGCGCCACAGCGCCGCGTACGCCGCCGGGTCCAGGGCCTCGATGTCACGCACCTGCACCGCGCCCTTGGGGCCCTTCCAGTCCCACTCTGGCTTGACGGAGAAGCGCACGTACCCCGCCAGTTCGCCCGACCGCTCCGCGACCACGCACTGCAGCGGTGACGCGCCCTCCCGGTTCTCCTTGGGGTCGAGCAGGCCGAGCCGCTCCCAGCCGGGCTGCCGGGCGAGCATCCCGGGGCGCCCGGCGACCACGCGTGCGTACAGCTCCTCGCACGCCTCGTGGACGTCGGCGGGCCGCGCGTACCGCAGGGCTACGTCATCCGTGCCCGCCGGGGTGGACAGCCGCACCCGGGACGTGTCGATCTCGGCCTTCATCTGCTGCGTCGCGGTGCCGTACCCGAAGCGGCCGTAGATGGCCGGTTCGGACGCGGTGAGCACGGCGAGGGGTTCGCCGAGCGCGCGCACGTCGTCGAGCTGGCGCCGCATCATCGACGTCAGGATGCCGCGCCTGCGGTGCGTGGCCGCCACGCCGACCATCGTCACGCCCGCCGCGTCCACCAGGGCCCCGCCCGGCACACAGAGGCGGAAGGAGAACGCCCCCGCCGACCCGACGCAGGCCTCCCCGTCCCAGACGCCGATCGACCGCTCGCACTCGGTGAGGGCGCGCCACAGCTCCTGCTCGTCGGGCGACTCCGGCACACCTCCGAACGCCACGTCCAACATCCGGTACCACGTGTCCCATTCGTCCTTTGCGAGCGACCGCAAGTCTGTTGTCATATGCCATGCCTACCAGGACGGTGCGAACCGGTGCGACAGGATTAACGGGGGCATTTCCGGCCACCGCGCGCCGCGTCCCCGCACCCCACGACGACGGACAAGTGGGACCTCCCGTGCGAAGTGCACGGCCCGCTGGATAAGGTCCACGAGCAATGGCGGTACGAGGAGAACGTCGCGAGCGGCGGGCGGAAGCCGAGACATTCACGGCCCGGATGAAGAAGCGGATGCACCGGGCCCGGACAGTGCTGCGCAAATCCGGGGTCGACTACTTCCGCGGCGACGGCTCCGACTGGGTGGCCCTGGCGGGGCTGCTCCTCACCGTTCCGCTGATCACCTGCGGCACGCTCATGAACAGCGTGTGGTGCGCGCCCGCCGCCCTCGTGCTGCCCATCGTCGCGGGCGGACTGCTGCTGCGCCCCGCGAGCCTCCTGGGTCTCTACGCGGCCTCGGCGGTGGCCCTGATCGTGGAGTCGGTCCTGCTCGGCCCCTACACCGAGGGGAACTCCCGCGTCACCCCCGGCGTGGTCCTCGTGGTGGCCGCCTGCGGCTTCTTCGGGCTCGTCGTCGCCCAGTTCCGCAGCCGCGTCGGCGTGCCGTGGCGCGGCGGCGGCACGATGCTGTTCGACCTGCGCGAGCGCATCCGCGTCCAGAGCAAGCTGCCGAGGCTGCCGCGCGGCTGGCACCGCGAGATGGCGCTGCGCCCGGCGGGCGGCCAGTCCTTCTCCGGCGACTTCGTCGTCGCGGCCCGTACGAACGGCGGCCGGACCCTGGAGATCGTCCTCACCGACGTCTCCGGCAAGGGCATGGACGCCGGTTCGCGCGCGCTGCTCCTGTCCGGCGCCTTCGGCGGCCTCCTCGGCTCGCTGCCGCCGCACTCCTTCCTGCCCGCCGCCAACGGCTATCTGCTCCGCCAGGACTGGGACGAGGGCTTCGCGACCTCCATCCACCTGGTGCTCGACCTGGAGACCGGCGACTACGAACTCTTCTCCGCGGGCCACCCGCCGGGCCTCCAGCTCAGCGCGGGCACCGGCCGCTGGGAGGAGAAGACGGGCCAGGGCCCGCTCCTCGGGGTCTACGACGGGGCCCAGTTCGACCCGGTGAAGGGGCTGCTGCGCCCCGGCGACGTGCTGATGCTGTTCACCGACGGCCTGGTGGAGACCTCGGACCGCGACATCACCGAGGGCATCGACCGCCTCACCGGCGAGGCCGACCGCTATGTGGCCGGCGGCTTCCACGGCGCGGCCTGGCACCTCATCGAGGCGGTCGCCAAGGACGTGAACGACGACCGCGCGCTGCTGCTGATCTGCCGGGAGACCTGAGCCGGGCTCCGCCGCCGCTCCGACGCCTCCCCGCGCCGCGCCGACGCCGTCGAGGGCGGCCCCCTGCGGGAGGGCCGCCCTTGACGCTTCGTCCGCCGTCCGGTGCGGTTACGGGACGCTGTCCGCCTTGGCGCGTTCCTCGCGGCCGGGGCCCGGGCCGTCCGCGAGGGCCGGGCCGCGCCCGCCCGGCAGTATCCGGGCCAGCCACTCCGAGCGTCCGGCGGCCAGCGGGCCGAGGACCGCCAGCAGCAGGACGTAGCCCGCGATGAAGGGCGAGAGGCGCTCGTCGAGGCCCGCGCCCGCCGCCATCGTGGCGAGGATCAGCGCGAACTCGCCGCGCGCCAGGAGCGTCGTGGAGATGTTCGCCGCGGGGCCCGCCCCGAAGCCGTACACGCGCGCCGCGCCGAGGCCGGCCAGGACGTTCATCAGGAGCGTCACCGCGACCGCCGCGAGGACCGGCCACACCACCACCGGCAGGTCGCCGGGGTCGATGGAGAGTCCGAACGCGAAGAAGAAGATCGCACCGAACGCGTCCCGCAGCGGGTGCACCAGCGTGCGGATGCGGTCGCCGGACGCCGTGCTGCCGAGCATCAGGCCGACCATGAAGGCGCCGATGGCGTCGGCCACGCCGAACCACTCGGAGACCCCGGCGACGAACACGGCGGCGCCCAGGAAGGAGATGACGAGGAGCTCGTCGTCCCTGGTGTCGAAGAGGCGGCTTACGAGCCGGGTGCCGAAGCGTGCCGCGAGGGCGAGCAGCAGCAGGAACCCGAAGGCCTTGCCGCCGTCCATCACGGCCGCCGCGAGGCTGTCGGCGCCGGACAGGATGGGCTGCAGGGCCGCGAGGTAGAGGGCGAGGAAGATGTCCTCGACGACGATGATGCCGAGGATCGGCTTCGTCTCGGGGTTGCCCAGCCTGCCGGTGTCGACCAGCACCTTCGTGACGATCGCGGAGGAGGAGATGCCGAGCACCCCGGCGAGGACCAGCGCCTCGGAGGTGCCCCAGCCGAGCGCGAATCCGAAGCCCAGGCCCGCGCCGACGTTCAGCGCCAGATAGGTGCCTCCGGCGAGGGCCATCTTGCGGCCGCCCGACTTGAGGTCGTCCATGTGGAACTCGAGGCCCAGGTAGAAGAGGAGCAGGACCAGGCCGAGTGCCGAGAGCATCTCCAGGTCGTGGGGGTCGGAGACCAGGACCACGCCGGGGGTGTGGGGGCCGAGGAGGATCCCGGCCAGGATGAAGAGGGGGATCGTGGGGAGGCCGATGCGGCCGCCGAGGCGGGCGAGCACGGCGGCGGCGAGGAAGGCGCCGCCCATGGCTATCAGGGTGTCTGCGTGTCCGATGGGCCCGTTCCTATCTGTGGTGTGGGCAGGTACAGGAAGCGCGCAAGGCAAAGGAAGCGTCAAGAACGCGTCAATATTTAGGTTACCAAACGATTCTCGGGGCGTGCCTGCCTCGGAGAACCCCGCCTCCGAGGTGGGGTTCTCCCCACCCCCGGTCCGCCAGCCGCCCTCATGGTCCCCACCAGCCCTGATCCGTAGGTTCGAGACATCGACAGGGACACCGGTCGGCGACGAGCGAACGGAAGGCGGGCACAGCCATGGGGCTGCGACGGAAGAACCGGGCCGAAGAGGCGACACGGGCGGTCCCGGCGCCGCCCGTGCCGGGCGTCCGCCCCGGTGACTGGGCCGTCGAACTGCGCGGCGTCCGCCGCCAGTACGGCCGCGGGAACTCCGCCGTCCACGCCCTCGCCGGCGTCGACCTCGCCCTGCCCCGCGGCAGCTTCACCGCCGTGATGGGCCCCTCCGGCTCGGGCAAGTCCACGTTCCTGCAGTGCGCGGCGGGCCTCGACCGGCCCAGCTCCGGCACCGTCCACCTCGGCGGCACCGAGATCACCGGCATGAGCGAGAACAAGCTCACCGCCCTGCGCCGCACCCGCCTCGGCTTCGTCTTCCAGGCGTTCAACCTGCTGCCCTCGCTGACCGTCGAGCAGAACGTGGTCCTGCCCATGCGCCTCGCGGGCCACCGCCCCGACCGGCGCAGGGCGGCCGAGATCCTCACCCGTGTGGGCCTCGGCGACAAGGGGCGCCGCCGCCCCGGCGAGCTCTCCGGCGGCCAGCAGCAGCGCGTCGCCATCGCCCGCGCCCTGGTCACCGAGCCGGACGTGATCTTCGCCGACGAGCCGACCGGCGCCCTCGACACCACCACCGCCGCCGAGATCCTCGGCCTGCTCCGCTCCGCCGTCGACGGCCCGCCGCCCACGCACTCCCCGCAAGCCGGACGCCCCCACGGCGCCACCATCGTCATGGTCACCCACGACCCGGTGGCCGCCGCCCACGCCGACCGCGTCCTCTTCCTGGCCGACGGCGCCATCGTCGACCACCTGGAGCGCGGCTCCGCCCAGCAGATCGCCGCCCGCATGGCCACGCTGACCGCCCCCGCCTACGCGGGAGCGGCCGCGTAATGGCGTACGTGCCCAACGGCCTGGCCCGCGCGGCCGTCCGCTTCAAGCCCGCCGCCTTCGCCGGCACCTTCGTGGCGCTGATGATGGCCTCACTGATCGTCGCCGCCTGCGGCATCCTCCTGGAGACCGGGCTCCGCGCCTCCGTGCCGCCCGACCGCTACGCGGGCGCCCCCGTCGTCGCCGCCGCGGACCAGTCCGCGCACTACGTCACCGGCAGCGGCGACACCCGCAGCGAGGAGTCCATCGCGCTGCCCGACCGCGCCCGCCTCGACGACTCCCTGGTGGCCAGGGCCGCCGCCGTGCCCGGCGCCCGCACCGCCGTCGCCGACGTCACCTTCCCCGTGCGGTCCGGCGACAGGGCCGTCACCGCGCACGGCTGGGGCTCCACCGCCTTCACCGGCGAGAAGCTGACCGCGGGCCGCGCCCCGCACCCTGGCGAGGTCGTCCTCGCCGCGCCCGGCGCCTCCGTGGGCGAGCGCACCACCCTCGTCACGGCGGAGGGCCCCCGCGACTTCCGCGTCTCCGGCACGGTCGCCCCCTCGGGGGCGCGGCCCACCGCCTGGCTCGCCGACTCCGACGCCGTGCGCCTCACCGGGCACCCCGGGCGGATCGACGCCATCGCCGTGCTGCCGAAGGCGGGCGTCTCCGACGCCGCCCTCAAGGCCCAGGTGGCGAAGGCCCTCGGCGGCAAGGCCGAGGTGCACACCGGCGACGACCGCGGCGCCGCGGAGGACTCCACCCTCGGCTACGCCAAGGAGATGCTCACCGCGCTCGGCGGATCCTTCGGCGGCATCGCGGCCCTGACCGCCGTGTTCACCGCGGCGGGAACCGTCGCGCTCTCCGTCGGCCAGCGGGCCCGCGAGTACGCGCTGCTGCGCGCCATCGGCACCACCCCGCGCCAGATCCGCCGCACCATCGCCACCGAGACGCTGCTCGTCGCGCCGGCCGCCGGCGCGGTGGGCCTGCTGCCCGGCATCGCCCTCGCGACCTGGTGGTTCGGGCAGCTCAAGGAGAAGGGCGCGGTCCCCGACGCCGTGGACCTGTCCCTCTCGTTCATCCCGCTCACCGCCGCCGTCGGCGTGGCCGTCCTCACCGCGCTCGGCGCCGGCTACCTCGCCGCCCGCCGCCCCTCCCGCATCAAGCCCGGCCAGGCGCTCAGCGAGGCCTCCGTGGAGCGGGTGCGCGCCGGCTGGATCCGCACACCGCTCGGCGTCGCCGCCGCGGTGGGCGGCACCGTCCTCTCCGGGGTGGCCGCCGGCACCAGCGGCGACGACGCGGCCAACGCCGCCCTCGGCGTCGTCATGCTCTTCATGCTCGCCGTGGCCCTGCTCGGCCCCCTGATCGCCCGCGGCTGCGCCGCCCTGTTCGGCGTCCCGCTGCGCGGAGCGGGCGCCCCGGGCTCCCTCGCCGCCGCCAACTCCCGTACGAACGCGCGCCGGCTCGCCTCGGCGATCACCCCCATCGTGCTCGCCATGGCCTTCTCCTCCGTCCTCGTCTTCATGCACACCAGCCAGGACCGGGCCGCCGCCGACCAGCAGCGCGCCGGCATCACCGCCGACCACATCGTCACCTCGGAGGCGGGCCTCACCCCCGGCGCGGTGCGCGAGGCCGCCCGCGCCGACGGGGTCACCGCGGCCGTCGGGCTGCTCAAGACGTCGGTGCTCGTGTCAGTGGACTCGGCGGGCGACCGCTGGCTGCAGGCCGCCTCCGCCCAGGGCGTCACGGGCCCGGCCGCCGACCTGGCGAAGGTCCAGGACCTGAAGGTGGAGACGGGGTCCCTGAAGCTGGGCAGGAACGAGATCGCCCTCGACGCGGCCCTCGCCCACTCCGCCGGCGTCGCCACCGGCGACCGCATCGCCATCCGCCTGCCCGACGGGACCAAGGCGGAGCCGAAGGTCGTGGCGACGTACGGCAGGGGCCTCGGCCTCTCCCAGGTGACGCTGCCGGCCGCCGACGTACGCCGGCACGTCAGCTCGCCCCTGCCCTCGGAGATCTGGACGAAGGGCGGCTCGGCCAAGTCCCTCGCGGCCCTGGGCGCCCTCACGACCCGCGACGGCTACACCACCGCCCAGTCCCTGGACCGGGAGCTGAACGCCTGGGCCAACACCACCATGGCGGCCGTCCTCGGCGGCTTCGCGGCGATCGCCGCCGTCAACACCCTGGTGATGACCGTCCTCGACCGCCGCCGCGAACTCGGCACGCTGCGCCTGATCGGCACCACGCGCCGCCAGGTCCTGCGGATGGTCCGCTGGGAGGCCCTGATCGTGGCGGTCGCGGGCATCGGCCTCGGCTCCGGCATCGCGCTCGCCACGCTGATCCCCATGATGAACGGCCTCACGGGCGAGGGCCCCTACATCCCGCCGCAGATCTACGGCGCCTTCGTGGCCGCCATCCTCCTGATGGGCCTGGCCTCGACGACGCTCCCGGCGAGGGCGGCCCTGCGGAACTGAGGCTTCCGAGGCTTCCGGGGAGAGGCGCTTCGGGGAAGAGACGCTTCCGGGGAGGCGGGGCTTCCGGGGAGCGCGGGGCTTGCGGCAAGATCCACCGCATGAACCCCGACCCCGTCCTCCCCCTCGCCGCAGTCGAAGCCCTGGCCCGCGAGGCCCACGCCGCCCAGCGGGACAAGGCGGGCCGCCCCTACGTCGAACACCTCCGGGCCGTGGCCGACGGCGTCAGGGCCGGAGGCGGCGACGACGAGCAGATCGCCGCGGCCTGGCTGCACGACGCCGTCGAGGACGGGGCCCTGACGGAGGAGTGGCTGCGGGACGCGCCGCTCACGGACCGCACGAAGGCCATCGTCCTGGCGCTGACCAAGCGCCCGGCCGAGGCGAAGGAGGCCTACGCGGCGCGGATCAGGCAGACCCCGGGCGCCCGCCTCGTGAAGGAGGCGGACCTCGCCCACAACGCCGACCCGGCCCGCCTGGCGGTGCTCGACGAAACGACGAGGGCGCGCCTGGCGGCGAAGTACGCCACCATGCGCGCCCTGCTGGGGTTGTGAGGAGGAGCCGTTACGTCGACCGGGTCCGCTCCCTGGCGAGCTGCGCGGCGTCCCGCTTGAAGGCCCACTCCATCTTGGGCTCCATGGCGAACCGGAACATCCGCTGCACCGGGGGCGTGCACAGCAGCGTCACCACGGTCGCGGCGACCGCCGTCACGAACAGCTCGCCGACCGGCTTGTGCAGCCACTCGTAGTCCTCGAACCAGCCCCAGAAGCGGGAACCCTTGGCGAGGAAGCCGTGGAGCAGATAGCCGTACAGCGTGCCCGCGCCGAGCACCGTGAACCACATCCTGCGGCGCGGCACCCACGCGAAGAAGCACGCGGTGAGCACCACCGAGCAGCCGAAGAGCGCCAGCGTCATCACGATGCCGACCCACCACGGCACACCCAGCTCCTGGGCGCTGTCGCGGCGGTAGAACCACACGGACGTCATGCGGGGCGCCGCCCAGTAGGCGAGCAGGACGGCGGCGGCGAAGACCGGCACGGAGAGGAGCCGCACCTCACGGCGGCGTACGAGCTGGAAGTGCTCGGGCTTCATGAAGAGGCCGAGCACGAAGAACGGCATGAACTGCAGCACGCGCTGGAGGTCGAGGTCGTCGCCGATGTCCGGGGAGATCACGGCGAGCATGGCGATGGCCAGGGCGAGCGCCACCGGCCAGCGCACGATCTTCCACAGCGGCACGGTGAGCCGCCACACGAACAGCGCGACCAGGAACCAGGTGAGGTACCAGGGGTCGAGCAGACTGATCGGCTGGCCCGGGTCGTCGTCCGCCCAGCGCTTGAAGAGCGTGTACGCGACCTCGAAGATCACGTACGGCACGGCGACGCCGGTGACCAGGCGCTTGAGGCGGTCCGCGCGCATGTCGAAGCTGCGCGAGAAGTAGCCGGAGATCAGGATGAACGCCGGCATGTGGAACGTGTAGACGGTCATGTACAGCGCCTCGGCCGTACGGCTGTGGTCCGTCAGGGGTTCCCACGCGTGGGCCATCGCCACGAGGACGATCGCCAGGTACTTGGCGTTGTCGAAGAACGCGTCGCGCTGCTTGGCGGGCTTGGCCGCGCTCTCGGCCGCGCGGTGGCCGCTGGAGGTGGGGGGAGCGGCGGCGGCCTGCGGGGTCGGGTGGTGGAGGGTGCGGGAGGCGACTCCGGCCGTCGGCATCTGGGCCGGGGGGAGCGGCGCCCGATGGCGTCCGTGCGGGTGCACCGAGTTCGTCACAGGCCCTCCCACCCAGAGCTCGGTGAGACGACCCGGGACCGCACTGCGCCTGGGGGGATGGTGGCAGCGTGGAACATCTGACGCACCCTAGCGCCGCCGCACTGTCTTCGTAAAACCCTCGTCACTTTGGCCCGCCCAATCCGTGTCTATCCCTGAAGGCGATTACGGCTTATCGCGACCGGGTACCCGCGATTCGATCGTGTAGTACAGGAAGATCTCACATCTGGCCGCCCGATACGTCACATTTCATCCGGTAAAAATGGGGCATAAAGCCCGGATGCGACTCCGGTCGAATGTCCGTTAGGTCGGCGGGTGAACGCCTCCGGTGGTGCCTCCGGCGACAATTCGAATTTCCTGCGAACATTGTGTGTGGCGACGGCAACGATCAAGCCGAATTCCGCATGCCCGCAGGTCGTCGAATTGCCGTGAGGGCCATCCCGGCGCATACGCCCCAAGGGCATCCCCGCGGACACGGCCACGGAAGCCGTGGCCGACGATGCGTCACCGGCCGCATATGCGGGGCGCGTTGGTGGCACGATGGTCGTGGCGGGGGAGTGCGGGGCCGTACCCCCCGGGCCGGGAGAGCGACCGACCTAGGGTGTGATCAGTGTGGCAATTTCGCTGTCAGTGGTACTGCTGTTGGCGATCATCCTCGTGGTGCTGATCCGAGGGGGGTCTCTGAAGGCGGGCCCCGCGGTGGTCGCGGTGCTCTTCGGCTTCTTCCTGGCGTCCACGGGCATGGCGCCGTCGATAAACCGCTTCCTGAACGAACTGGCGGAGACCATCAACTCCATCAGCTTCTGACCCGGCGCGGACGGCCGGCGCCCGGTGGCGTACGCGGATACGCCGCCGGCCCGGTCCGCTGGGGTTCAGCGGACCGGGCCGGAGGTGATGGAGCGGGCGACGGGAATCGAACCCGCGTAGCTAGTTTGGAAGACTAGGGCTCTACCATTGAGCTACGCCCGCACAGCTCGCGCCAAAGCTCGCAAGGGGCCGCGGCACGACAGGCATCGTAGCGGGTCGGAGCCCCTTCCCGCACACCCCGCACGGCTCCCGCTCGACGAGGGGCCGCACCGCCTGCGGGCATGTACCCTACGTGTCGCACCGACGGGGTGTGGCGCAGCTTGGTAGCGCGTCCGCTTTGGGAGCGGAAGGCCGTGGGTTCAAATCCCGCCACCCCGACCAGCAGGATCTCCCTCGCACGATCGCATCAAGATCGCATTGTGGGTCGGCTCCCGCTTGCCGTTACTATGCAAGCTGTGTGCCCGTGTGTCTCTGAACCGGGCTCAATCCCAAGAAGTCAGCCCCAAGGAGACCGAACCGTGAAGAGCGCCGTGGAGACCCTGAACCCGACTCGGGTTCGGCTCACTGTTGAGGTGCCCTTCGAGGAGCTCAAGGACAGCCTCGACGCGGCCTACAAGAAGATCAACCAGCAGGTCACGGTGAAGGGCTTCCGCAAGGGCAAGATCCCGGCCCGTGTCATCGACCAGCGGTTCGGCCGCGGCGCCGTCCTCGAAGAGGCCGTCAACGACGCGCTCCCGAAGTTCTACACCGAGGCCGTCAACGAGGCCGAGCTCAACGTCCTGGGCCAGCCCGAGGTGGACATCACCGAGCTGAAGGACAACGAGACCCTCAACTTCACCGCCGAGGTCGACGTCCGTCCCACGATCGAGATCCCGGACTACTCCGGCATCGAGGTCGAGGTCGACGCGGTCGAGGTCAGCGAAGAGGACGTCGACAAGGCCGTGGAGGAGCTCCGCGAGCGCTTCGCGTCCACCTCGCCGGTCGAGCGTGCCGCCGAGGACGGCGACGTCGTGACGATCGACCTGGAGGCCAAGGTCGAGGGCGAGGTCCTGGAGGACGGCGTCGCGTCCGGCGTCTCCTACACCATCGGCTCCGGCGAGCTCCTGGAGGGCATCGACGAGGCCGTCAAGGGCCTGGAGGCCGGTGGCGAGGCCACCTTCACCTCCGAGCTCAAGGGCGGCTCGGCGGCCGGCAAGGAGTCCGAGGTCACCGTCAAGGTCACCCAGGTCGCCAAGCGCGAACTGCCCGAGCTGGACGACGACTTCGCGCAGCTCGCCTCCGAGTTCGACACCCTCGACGAGCTGAAGGCCGACAGCCGCAAGCGCCTCGAGAACATGAAGCAGTACGACCAGGCGACCCAGGCCCAGGAGCGCGTCCTGGAGAAGCTGCTCGAGCTGGTCGAGGTCCCCGTCCCCGAGAAGCTCCTCGCGGACGAGATCCAGACCCGCACGCACAACCTGGAGCACCACCAGCTCGGCCAGATGGGCCTCGACCTGGACAAGTACCTGGAGATCCAGGGCAAGTCCCGCGAGGAGTTCGACGCCGAGACCAAGGAGCAGGCCGAGAAGGGCATCAAGACGCAGTTCGTCCTCGACGAGCTCGTCAACAAGGAGAAGCTGAACGTGAACCAGGAGGAGCTCACCGAGCACCTCATGCGTCGCGCGCAGTCCTCCGGCATGTCCCCCGACCAGTTCGCCCAGGCCGTCGTCGAGGGCGGCCAGGTCCCGATGCTGGTCGGCGAGGTCGCCCGCGGCAAGGCCCTCGCGGTCGTCGTGGAGGCCGCCACGGTCAAGGACACCAACGGCGAGGTCGTCGACCTCGACGACGAGGACGACGAGACGGCTGCCGCCGAGGCCGACGCCTCCGCCGACGCCCCCGCCTCCGGCGAGGACAAGACCGAGGCCTGAGCCGCCTCGCTCTGACGCACGCAGCATGGGCCCCCGGGATCTGCGTCCCGGGGGCCCATGCCGTGCCCCTTACGGGGCGCTACCTGCGCTCACAGCGAACAGTTGGCTCTGCGGGATTTCCCGGAGGGGTCCGCGCGTTAGGGTCCATGAATACGAGGGCAGGGGAGTCCCCGGAGCCGCCCCGGAGCGGCTGGCACGCGGGGTCCCAGCCCCAGCTGAAGACGTGAGACGGCCCGGCGCCGTCGTAAGACGAGCAGGTGGATACGTGACGAATCTGATGCCCTCCGCCGCCGGCGACCCCTCCATCGGTGGTGGCCTCGGCGACCAGGTCTACAACCGGCTGCTCGGCGAGCGGATCATCTTCCTCGGCCAGGCCGTGGACGACGACATCGCCAACAAGATCACTGCGCAGCTTCTGCTGCTTGCCGCAGAGCCGGACAAGGACATCTTCCTCTACATCAACAGCCCCGGCGGCTCGATCACGGCCGGCATGGCGGTCTACGACACCATGCAGTACATCAAGAACGACGTCGTGACGATCGCGATGGGCATGGCGGCCTCCATGGGCCAGTTCCTGCTCAGCGCGGGTACGCCCGGCAAGCGCTTCGCCCTGCCGAACGCGGAGATCCTGATCCACCAGCCCTCCGCGGGCCTGGCGGGTTCCGCCTCGGACATCAAGATCCACGCCGAGCGTCTGCTGCACACCAAGCGGCGCATGGCCGAGCTGACCGCTCACCACACCGGCCAGACCGTCGAGCAGATCACCCGCGACTCGGACCGCGACCGATGGTTCGACCCGCAGGAGGCCAAGGAGTACGGCCTCATCGACGACATCATGCCCACCGCCGCCGGCATGCCGGGCGGGGGCGGCACGGGAGCCTGAGACACCCCCTCAGCGCCTCTCAGCCGAAACCTCAGCCCACGCTCCTCAGGAGACGAAGAAGAGATGAACAACCACCCCGGCAGCGGCCTCTACGAGCGCACCCAGGCCGAGTACGGCCGCCCCGCGCAGGCCGAGTTCACCGGCGCCCGCGCCGAGTCCCGCTACATCATCCCGCGCTTCGTCGAGCGCACCTCGCAGGGCGTGCGCGAGTACGACCCGTACGCGAAGCTCTTCGAGGAGCGCGTGATCTTCCTCGGCGTGCAGATCGACGACGCGTCGGCCAACGACGTCATGGCGCAGCTCCTGTGCCTGGAGTCGATGGACCCCGACCGCGACATCTCCATCTACATCAACAGCCCCGGCGGTTCGTTCACGGCCCTCACGGCCATCTACGACACGATCCAGTTCGTGAAGCCGGACGTGCAGACCGTGTGCATGGGCCAGGCCGCCTCGGCCGCCGCCGTCCTGCTCGCGGCCGGTACGCCGGGCAAGCGGATGGCGCTCCCGAACGCCCGCGTCCTGATCCACCAGCCCTACAGCGAGACGGGCCGCGGCCAGGTCTCCGACCTGGAGATCGCCGCCAACGAGATCCTCCGGATGCGCTCGCAGCTGGAGGAGATGCTGGCCAAGCACTCCACGACGCCGATCGAGAAGATCCGCGACGACATCGAGCGCGACAAGATCCTCACGGCCGAGGACGCGCTCTCGTACGGTCTCATCGACCAGATCATCTCCACCCGCAAGATGAACAATGCCTCGGTTGCCTGACGCGGCGCTGTAGCATCTGCCGCTCCTTGGCATGGTTCGCCGAAGGCTCGCGCCGAAGCGAACCGTGCCAAGGGGGGCCCGTACGGGGCCCCCGGCAAGGTACCGTCGGATATGAGGCACCAGGAGCCGCTGAACGTGGCGTCTCCCAGGCGAAGGGGAAGCACCTCGTGGCACGCATCGGTGACGGCGGCGATCTGCTCAAGTGCTCGTTCTGCGGAAAGAGTCAGAAGCAGGTCAAGAAGCTCATCGCAGGCCCCGGTGTGTACATCTGCGACGAGTGCATCGACCTCTGTAACGAGATCATCGAGGAAGAGCTCGCGGAGACGAGCGAGGTGCGCTGGGAGGAACTGCCCAAGCCTCGCGAGATCTACGAATTCCTTGAGGGCTACGTGGTGGGCCAGGAGCCCGCGAAGAAGGCCCTCTCGGTAGCGGTGTACAACCACTACAAGCGCGTCCAGGCCGGCGAGAACGGCGGGGCGCAGGGCCGTGACGACGCGATCGAACTCGCGAAGTCCAACATCCTGCTGCTCGGCCCGACCGGCTCCGGCAAGACGCTGCTGGCGCAGACGCTCGCCCGCATGCTGAACGTCCCGTTCGCCATCGCGGACGCGACGGCGCTGACGGAGGCGGGCTACGTCGGCGAGGACGTCGAGAACATCCTGCTGAAGCTCATCCAGGCCGCTGACTACGACGTCAAGAAGGCCGAGACGGGCATCATCTACATCGACGAGATCGACAAGGTCGCCCGCAAGAGCGAGAACCCCTCGATCACGCGCGACGTCAGCGGTGAGGGCGTCCAGCAGGCCCTGCTCAAGATCCTGGAGGGCACCACCGCCTCGGTCCCGCCGCAGGGCGGCCGCAAGCACCCGCACCAGGAGTTCATCCAGATCGACACGACGAACGTGCTCTTCATCGTGGGCGGCGCCTTCGCCGGTCTCGAGAAGATCATCGAGTCGCGGGCGGGCGCGAAGGGCATCGGCTTCGGCGCCACCATCCGCTCCAAGCGCGAGATGGAGGAGAAGGACCAGTTCGAGGACATCATGCCGGAGGACCTGGTGAAGTTCGGGATGATCCCCGAGTTCATCGGCCGCCTCCCCGTGATCACCTCGGTCCACAACCTCGACCGCGAGGCCCTGCTCCAGATCCTCGTCGAGCCGCGCAACGCCCTGGTGAAGCAGTACCAGCGCCTGTTCGAACTCGACGGCGTGGAGCTCGACTTCGAGCGCGAGGCCCTGGAGGCCATCGCGGACCAGGCGATCCTCCGCCAGACCGGCGCGCGCGGCCTGCGCGCCATCATGGAGGAGGTCCTGCAGTCGGTGATGTACGAGGTGCCGTCCCGCAAGGACGTGGCCCGCGTCGTCATCACGGCGGACGTCGTCCGTTCGAACGTGAACCCCACGCTGGTGCCGCGCGACGCGCGCGGCCCGGGCGCCGGGGAGATGAAGTCCGCCTAGGCGAGAGCCGGGCGGGCGGTACGACGAGAGCGGTACGAACACAGCGGCACGACGAAGGGGGCGCCCCACGGGGCGCCCCCTTCGTCGTGCGGCGCTACTCCGTCGTGACGCGGACGTCGGCGCGCAGCTCGGCGGTCAGCTTCGCGGTGGCGGCCAGGGAGGGACTGTCGCCACGTGCGGCGGCCGCCGCGTGGGTGGGGGAGACGTAGCCGACGGTGCTGTGGTCGCCCCAGACGCACATCGGGTTCCGGTACGTCCTCCGCTCGCCGCCGTCCTCACCGGCCGCCGGGTTCGGGCCACTGGTCCGGAACTCGGAGGTCTGGCACTTCATGATCCCGTTCTTGAAGCCGGCCGGCGTGAACTCCTCGGGGCTGCCGACGTAGGTCGCCGCGCCGTCGCTCTCCGCCACCTTCCGCTCCATCTCGGCGAACAGGGCGTCCACGACCTTCTCGGGGTCCTCGACGTCGCCGTGGACGCCGGAGTACGAGATCGACCGCTGGCCGCTGCCTTTGCCTGCCAGGTACATGGCGGTGACGGCCTCGGGGTGGGCGACGCCGAGGCTCCTCATGCCCTTCAGCTCGCTGCTGCGGACGGCGACGCCGCCGATGGAGTCGACCTTCTTGTACGCGCCGCCGAGGACGGTCGAGGGCGCCGTCAGCTCGTACGTCCTGCCGTCGTCGGCGACGGAACCGCCGCCGCCGTCGCCGCTCCGGTCCAGGAGCTGACAGCCGCCGAGGGCCGCCATGGTCACGAGCATCGCGGCGCCGACGCGCGGTCCGTTCCGCCTTCTGCCTGCTCGGTCGCCCGTCACAGCTTGACGCGCACCTCCTCGCGGACCTTGAGGGCGGTGGCCGAGGCGTCGTCGAGCGACACCTTGCCCGCCAGGGCGTCGGCGACCTCGACGGGGACCACGACGGCGACGGTGCTGTGGTCGCCCCACATGCAGACGGGCATGCGGACCTCCTTGGGGGCGCCGCTGCCCGCGTTCTCGTTCTTGATCACGGATTCCTGGCACTTGAGGACCGCGTCGTCCGTGCTGAAGTCCTTCACGGGGCCGACCAGGCTGCCGGTCTCCGTGCTGCTCTTCTCGGAGTCCTTCTTGATCTTGGCGAACATGCCGTCGACGACCTTCTCGGGGTCGTCGATCTCGCCGTAGACCCCCATGTACTGAATGGCCTTCTGCGCCAGCGGGTTGCTGTCGTCGCCCGTCTCGTACGCGGCGTTGACGTCCTTGGGGTCCTTCACGCCGGCCTTCTCCGCCGCGGCGATGTCGCTGGAGTTGAAGCCGTCGCCGCTCTGGTCGTCCTGCTTCTCGTAGTCGCCGAGGAGCGTGGCGGGCACGGTCAGCTTGTGCGGGCCGTCGTCCGCGACCGAGGAGGAGCCGCCGCCGCTGTCGCCGCCGCCGAGGACGAGGTACGCGCCGACGCCGATCGCGGCCACCACGGCGACCGTGCCGATGACGATCCCGGCCTTCTTCCCGCCGCCGCCCCCGACGGGCGGCGGGGGCGGGACCTGTCCGTAGCCGGCCTGCTGCTGGAGATAGCCGTAGCCGGCCTGCTGCTGGGGGTAGCCGTAGCCGGGCTGGGCCGGGGGCGCCTGCTGGGGGTAGCCGTAGCCGGGCTGGGGGGCCTGGGGCGGCTGACCGTAGGGCCCCGGCTGCTGGGGCGGCTGACCGTAGGGGCCGGGCTGCTGCGGCCGGCCGTACGGGCCGGGCTGCTGCGGCGGCGGGCCGTACGGGCCCGGCTGGTTGTGGCTCATCGCGTGCTTCCCCTTCGGAGCGTTCGTATGCTGCCGACATCCTCCACGCAGAGGCCCCGGCCGGCAGACCGGGGCCCGTGGCTCGTCCGTGTGCGGCGGAGCGGCGTCAGAGCTTGACGCGCACGTCCTTGCGGAGCTCGGCGGAGTTCGTCGCGGCCTCGTCGAGGTCGACGGACGTGCCGGACAGGGCGCTCGCCACGTCCGTGCCGACGACGTAGCCGATGGTGCTGTGGTCGCCCCAGATGCAGGTCGACGCGGACATGCCCTTGGAGCCGGAGGAGCCGGCCGTGGAGCCGGAGGTGCCGGCGCCGCCGCTGATGTCGACCTTCATCTCCTGGCACTTGAGCACGGCGCCGTCGAGCCCGCTCGGCGTGTACTCCTTGGGGCTTCCCACCAGGGTGACCTTCCCGCCGTTGGCGGTGGCGCCCTTCTGCTGCTCCTTCTCGGCGTTCGCGAACATCTTGTCGACGACGCCCTCGGGGTCCTCGACCTCGCCGTAGACGCCGCCGAAGGTCAGGATCTTCTGCGCCATCGGGTTGTCCTCGCCGCCCGACTTGTACTGGGCCGAGACGTCCTTGGCGTTCTTCACCCCGGCCGCCTCGGCCTTGTCGAGGTCGATGCCCCCGGAGGCGGAGCCGCTGCCGGGCTCCTTCTTGTAGTCGACGAGGACGGTCTCCGGCGTCGTCAGCTTGTGCGGGCCGTCGTCCTTGACGCCGCCGTCGTCGCCACCGCCGCCCGCCACGTTCGACGAGCCGCCGTTCTTGCCGCCCTTGTCGTCGTCACCGCCCGCGAAGGCGAAGTAGCCGCCGACCGCGGCCGCCGCGACCACGACGACCGAGGCGATGATGAGGCCGACCTTCTTGCCGCCGCCTCCGCCCGGCGGCGGGGGCGGCGCCTGGCCGGGGAACTGGCCGGGCCCCTGCCCGTACGGTCCCGGCTGCTGCGGCTGGTCGAAGCCCTGCTGCGGGGCCTGCTGCGGGTGGCCGTAGCCCTGCGGGGGCTGCTGCGGCGGGGGCGCCTGCTGGGGGTAGCCGTAGCCGGGCTGCGGGGCCTGCGGCGGCTGGCCGTAGGGGCCGGGCTGCTGCGGCTGCTGGCCGTAGGGACCGGGCTGCTGGGGTTGCTGCCCGCCGTACGGGCCCGGCTGGTTGTAGCTCATTACTGGGGTTCCCTCCCGATGCTTATGTCTGACGAACATCCTGTCGGACAGGGGGAGGGCGCGGGGTGGCCGGACCGGATCGATGCGCAGTTGTTGAAGGGCTGTGCCAGAGACCGGACCTGACGCCCGCCGCACGAGGGGCCCGGGAGCGGTGCGGTGCTCCCGGGCCCCTCGTACGGAGGCGCACGTGGTGCGGCGGTCAGGCCTTGACGCGGGCCGCCTCGCGGAGGTCCGCGGCGAACTGCGCGACGTCGTCGGTGGGGATGCCGTCGCCGCCCTTGAGCATGGCGGTGGCGTCGATGCCGAAGACGATGCCGTACGTGCTGTGGTCCGACCAGATGCAGACCGGGAGCTCCGTCTTCTTGCCGTCGTCCTCGATGCTCGCCGTCTGGCACTTCAGCACGGCGTTGTCCAGGCCGTCGGGCTCGACGCTCTCGGGGCTGCCGAGGAACTCGAACTTCTCGTCGGAGTCACCGGTGGACTCCTCGGCCTCCTTCTCGGCGTTCTCCCCGGCCTTGGCGAAACCGTCGTCGACCGCCCTCTCCGGGTCGTCGATGTCGCCGTACATGCCCTGGAAGCTCATCTGCTTCCCGCCCTTGAACACCTCTCCCGACTGGTAGGCGGCCGCGACGGTGCGCGCGTTCTTGATGCCGACCTCCTCGGCGTCCTTCGTGTCGCCGGAGCCGAGCGGGCCGTCGTCGGGAGTGCTGTCGTTGTCGCCCTTCTTGTACTCGCCGACCGAGGCCGGCGGCACCAGCTTGTGCGCCCCGTCGTCCTCGACCGACGTGGAGCCGCCGCCCCCGCCGAGGACGAAGTACGCGCCGACACCGATGGCCGCGACCACGGCCACCGCGCCGATGACCAGGCCGGTCTTCTTCTTGCCGCCGCCGGACGGCGGGGGCGGCGGGGGGACCTGCCCGTAGGGGGCCTGGGGCTGCTGCCCGTAGGGGCCCGGCTGCTGCGGCTGGTTATAGCCGGGCTGCTGCGGGGGCTGCTGGGGGTAGCCGTAGCCGGGCTGGGGCTGCTGGCCGTAGCCGGGCTGGGCCGGCTGGCCGTAGCCGGGCTGGGGCTGCTGGCCGTACGGCCCCGGTTGCTGCGGCTGCTGCCCGTACGGGCCCGGCTGGTTGTCGCTCATGGCGTGGGTCCCCCCTGAGAACGCTGACGTGTTCCGGACATCCTGAACGAAGCCCCGGCCCCGTGGGGACCCCGGCGTCAACCGTTACCGAAGATTCCGGTTTCGGGACCGCTCGGTCACCCCTCTAAACTGGCCGCGTGACCGAGAACGCTCAGCAGCAGCCCCCAGCGACCACTCCCGAACTGCCGACCCAGTACGCGCCGGCCGAGGTAGAGGGGCCGCTGTACGAGCGCTGGGTGGAACGGGGTTACTTCTCCGCCGACGAGAAGAGCGAGAAGCCTCCGTACACCGTCGTCATCCCCCCGCCGAACGTCACGGGCGCGCTCCACCTGGGCCACGCCTTCGAGCACACGCTGATCGACGCCCTCACCCGCCGCAAGCGCATGCAGGGCCACGAGACGCTCTGGCAGCCCGGCATGGACCACGCCGGCATCGCCACGCAGAACGTCGTCGAGCGCGAGCTGGGCAAGGAGGGCAAGTCCCGCCACGACCTCGGGCGCGAGGCGTTCATCGAGCGCGTCTGGAAGTGGAAGGGCGAGTCCGGCGGCCAGATCTCCGGGCAGATGCGCCGCCTCGGCGACGGCGTCGACTGGGAGCGCGAGCGCTTCACCATGGACGAGGGCCTCTCGCAGGCCGTCCAGACCATCTTCAAGAAGCTCTACGACGACGAGCTGATCTACCGCGCCGAGCGCATCATCAACTGGTGCCCGCGCTGCCTGACGGCGATCTCGGACATCGAGGTCGAGTACCAGGACGACGACGGCGAGCTGGTGTCGATCAGGTACGGCGAGGGGGAGGAGACGCTCGTCGTCGCCACCACCCGCGCCGAGACGATGCTCGGCGACACCGCCGTCGCGGTCCACCCCGAGGACGAGCGGTACAAGCACCTCGTCGGCAAGCAGATCAAGCTGCCGTTGACCGACCGCACCATCCCGGTCGTCGCGGACGAGCACGTCGACCCCGAGTTCGGCACCGGCGCCGTCAAGGTGACCCCGGCGCACGACCCGAACGACTTCGAGATCGGCCAGCGCCACTCCCTGCCGAACATCGCGGTCATGGACGAGCACGCCGTCATCACCGCGCACGGCCCCTTCCAGGGCCTCGACCGCCTGGAGGCCCGCTCCGCCATCGTCGGCGCCCTGCGCGCCGAAGGCCGCATCGTCGCCGAGAAGCGCCCGTACACGCACTCGGTCGGCCACTGCTCCCGCTGCAAGACCACCATCGAGCCGCGCCTGTCGATGCAGTGGTGGGTCAAGGTCGGCCCGCTCGCGCAGGCCGCCGGCGACGCGGTCCGCGACGGCAAGGTCAAGATCCACCCGCAGGAGATGGAGAAGCGGTACTTCGACTGGGTCGACAACCTCCACGACTGGTGCATCTCGCGCCAGCTCTGGTGGGGCCACCGCATCCCCGTCTGGTACGGCCCGAACGGCGAGGTCGTCTGCGTCGGCCCCGACGACGAGGCCCCGACGGGTGAGGGCTGGACGCAGGACAACGACGTGCTCGACACGTGGTTCTCCTCCGGCCTGTGGCCGTTCTCCACGCTGGGCTGGCCCGAGCAGACGGAGTCGCTCGCGAAGTTCTACCCGAACTCCGTCCTCGTCACCGGCTACGACATCCTCTTCTTCTGGGTCGCCCGGATGATGATGTTCGGCCTGTACGCGATGGACGGCACCCCGCCGTTCCACACGATCGTGCTGCACGGCATGGTCCGCGACCAGTTCGGCAAGAAGATGTCGAAGTCCTTCGGCAACGCGGTCAACCCGCTGGACTGGATGGACAAGTACGGCTCGGACGCCCTGCGCTTCACGCTGGCCCGCGGCGCCAACCCCGGCACCGACGTGCCGATCGGCGAGGACTGGGTCCAGGGCTCGCGCAACTTCGCCAACAAGATCTGGAACGCCACGCGCTTCGCGATGATGAACGGCGCCACGACCGAGGGCGAGCTGCCCCCGGCCGAGGAGCTGTCCGCCACCGACCGCTGGGTGCTCTCCCGGCTGAACGCGACGGTCGCCGAGGTCGACGCGCTCTACGACGACTACCAGTTCGCCAAGCTCTCCGACGCCCTCTTCCACTTCGCGTGGGACGAGGTCTTCGACTGGTACGTGGAGCTGTCCAAGACCACCTTCATGGCGGGCGGCGACGGCGCGAAGGTCTCGGCCCGCGTCCTCGGTGAGGTCCTCGACGTCACGCTGCGGCTGCTCCACCCGATCGTGCCGTTCGTGACGGAGACGCTCTGGACGGCGCTGACCGGCGGCGAGTCCCTCGTCATCGCCGACTGGCCCAGTGCTGTGCTGGTTCCTGGGGCCGACGCCCCGGGCGGCTTCCGCGACGCCGGCGCCGAGCGGGAGATCGAGACCCTCCAGCAGGTCATCACCGAGGTCCGCCGCTTCCGCGCCGACCAGGGGCTCCAGCCGGGCCAGAAGGTCCCGGCCCGCCTGACCCTGGACGGCACGGCGCTCGCCCCGCACGAGGCGGCCATCCGCCAGCTGCTCCGCCTCCAGCCGGAGGGCGAGGGCTTCACGGCCACCGCCACGCTGCCGGTCTCGGGCGCCACCGTCGCGCTGGACCTGTCCGGCACGATCGACGTGGCCGCCGAGCGCAAGCGCCTCGCCAAGGACCTGGCCGCCGCCGAGAAGGAGAAGGCGCAGGCCACCGCCAAGCTCGGCAACGAGGCGTTCCTCGCCAAGGCCCCCGACAACGTGGTCGACAAGATCCGCGGCCGCCTGACCAAGGCGGAGGCCGACATCACCCGCCTCCAGGCCCAGCTGGAGGCCCTGCCGGCGGCATGACGCCACCGGCCGCGCGAAGCCGTACGAGGCGTACGTGACGGAAGGCCCCCGGAACCTGCCGGTTCCGGGGGCCTTCGGCGTACCGGCTCTACGGGCGAGGGCCGGGCGGTCAGCCCACGCCGCGTGGGTCGGGGGCCCGGTCGTCGCCGGGGCGTGCGGGTGCGATGACCCCGACCTGGCCCGCGGGTTCCCCGGACGCCGGTTCCTGGCCGCCCGACGGCGGCGGGAGCAGGCCGAGCCGGTCCAGCTCCGCGTCCGCGAGGGCGTCGAGGATCTCCGGGTCGCCCTGGCGCCAGCCCCCGGCGAGGCTGCCGACCGTCGAGCCGGGGATCTCCGACGCGGTGACGGCGAGCTCGTCCAGGGGCCGGAGCAGGGAGCGCAGGGCGAGCAGGTCGCGGCCGTCCTCGGAGGCGGCGAGGTCCCTGGCCGCGCCCGCCCGGCGGACCCAGCGGAGCCTGCGCGGCAGCCAGACCGCGAGGAGCACGCCGACCGGCACGACGAAGAGGGCGAGTGCGCCCACGGTCACGCCGACGCGGACGAGCACCGGGTGCAGGCCGTCGGCGGCGTCCGCCACCTGCCGTACGGCGCTGTCGACGCTCCCGCCGATCAGCGGGAAGGGCGACCGGTGCTCCCGCAGGGCCCGGGGGACGGCGAGGAGGCAGGTGAGCCGGTAGCTGACGACGGCGGCGGTGGCCCACAGCGCGGTCCACAGGAAGACCACGGCATCACCGACGAGCTGATGGGTCCTTCGCGCGGAATTCTGGGCATACCACATGGTCAGATTTGACCCATGATGTGCCCGCGACGCCGTGAGCCGCGCGGTAACCGACGCCGCGAATCACCGCATCAGGGTCATAAGTGCCACAAGTGGGATGATATGTGGCTGCCTGCCCCGGGGAGGCGCCGCGGCAGCGGGTGAGGGGGCCCGGCGCCGGGCAGTGGGGGAACGCGGCGCCGGGCTGTTCCGGACGGCAGGGCCTAGGCCGCCGCCGTCGCCTTCGCCAGGCCGTCGAAGTCCTCCACGCACTTGCCGCAGCCCTGCGCCACGCTGTCCAGCGGGTCGTCGGCCACGAAGACCGGGATGTTGGTGGCGGAGGCGATGCGCAGGTCGAGGCCGGGGAGGAGGGCGCCGCCGCCGGTCAGGATGATGCCGTGCTCCATGATGTCGCCGGACAGCTCGGGCGGGCACTCCTCCAGCGTCACGCGGACCGCGGCGATGATCTGCTCCACCGGCTCGTCGAGGGCCGAGCGGACCTCGCGCACCGTCAGGTCCAGGGTCTTCGGCAGCCCGCCGACCTTCTCCCGGCCCCGCACGGTGAACGTCCGCTGCTCGAACTCCTCCTGACCCGGCACCGGCCACGCCGAGCCGATCGCGACCTTGATGTCCTCGGCGGTGCGCTCGCCCACGAGCAGCCCGTGCTGCTTGCGCACGAAGTCGGTGATCGCCTGGTCGAAGCGGTCCCCGCCCACCCGCAGCGACTGGGCCGTGACGATGCCGCCGAGCGAGATGACGGCGACCTCGGTGGTGCCGCCGCCGATGTCGACGACCATCGAGCCGCGCGGCTCGGCGACCGGCAGCCCCACCCCGATCGCGGCGGCCATCGGCTCCTCGATGAGGTGCACGGCCTTCGCCCCCGCCCGCTGCGCGGCGTGCACGATGGCCCGCCGCTCGACGGGCGTCACTCCGCTGGGCACGCACACGACCATGCGGGTGCGGGGACGCCGGCCCGCGAGGGCCTTGCGCACGAAGTGCCGGATCATCTCCTCGGCGGCCTCGTAGTCGCTGATCACGCCGTCCCGCAGCGGCCGGATCGCGGTGATCGACCCGGGGGTGCGCCCGATCGTCTCCTTGGCCTCGGTCCCGACGGCGAGCACCCCGCCCTTGCCGCCCTCCCGCACGGCGACCACGGACGGCTCGTTGAGCACGATGCCCTTGCCGCGTACGTAGAGAAGGGTGTTCGCAGTGCCGAGGTCGATACCTATGTCCATGATCGCCAAGTTTGCCCGGCGGCCCGGCGAAGCGGAGGGACTTTGGTCCCGAATCGGACGGGCCGAAAGTCCCGACGAGGGCCGCGGCGCGTCCCTCGGGCGCCCCGGGCGGGGCCTGGCCGCGCGTGTCGGCGCCGCTCCGTAGACTGGCGTACGTGAGTGACCTCCCCCCGCACGACGACGACCGCCCCTCCGAGCCCATCGACCCCTCTGACGCCTTCGAGGAGATCGTCGGCGCCGAGACGGACCGCGATCCCGACCTCGCCGTGATCGAGGCGGGCAGCCGCACCCTGCGCACCCAGGCGGGCCCGCCGCAGGGCGACATCCCCGCGCGCCCCGCCGATCCCGAGGTGGACAAGGCGCTGCGCGAGGTGGAGACCGAGCTCGCCGGGCGCTGGGGCGAGACGAAGCTGGAGCCCTCCGTCCGCCGTATCGCCGCGCTGATGGACGTCCTGGGCGAGCCCCAGCGCGCGTACCCCTCGATCCACATCACGGGGACCAACGGCAAGACGTCCACGGCCCGGATGATCGAGGCCCTGTTCTCCGCCTTCGAGCTGCGCACCGGGCGGTACACCTCGCCCCACGTGCAGTCGATCACCGAGCGCATCAGCCTGGACGGCGCCCCCATCGAGGCGGAGCGCTTCGTCGAGGCGTACCACGACATCAAGCCGTACGTGGAGCTGGTCGACGCCAAGGAGGAGTACCGCCTCTCCTTCTTCGAGGTCCTCACCGGCATGGCGTACGCGGCCTTCGCCGACGCTCCCGTGGACGTGGCCGTCGTCGAGGTCGGCATGGGCGGCAGCTGGGACGCGACGAACGTCATCGACGGCTCCGTCGCCGTCGTGACCCCCATCGACCTGGACCACACCGACCGCCTCGGCTCCACACCGGCCGAGATCGCCGTGGAGAAGTCCGGGATCATCAAGCAGGACGCGACGGTGATCCTCGCCCAGCAGCCGGTGGACGCCGCCCAGGTGCTCCTGAAGAAGGCCGTCGAGGTCGACGCGACCGTCGCCCGCCAGGGCCTGGAGTTCGGCGTCGTCTCCCGGCAGGTCGCCGTCGGCGGCCAGCTGGTGACGCTGCGCGGACTCGGCGGGGAGTACGAAGAGGTGTTCCTGCCCCTGCACGGCGAGCACCAGGCGCACAACGCCTCGGTCGCGCTCGCGGCCGTGGAGGCGTTCTTCGGCATCGGCGCGCAGCACGCGCGCCCGCTCGACATCGACGTGGTCCGCAAGGCCTTCGCCTCGGTCGCCTCGCCCGGCCGCCTGGAGGTCGTGCGCCGCTCGCCCACCATCGTCCTGGACGCCGCGCACAACCCGGCGGGCGCGCGGGCCGCGGCGGCGGGCGTCAGCGAGGCCTTCGACTTCACCAACCTCATCGGCGTGGTCGGCGCGAGTGACGACAAGGACGTCAGGGGGTTCCTGGAGGCCTTCGAGCCGATCTTCGCCGAGGTCGTCGTCACGCAGAACAGCAGCCACCGCGCGATGGACGCGGACGACCTGGCCGCCATCGCCGTCGAGGTCTTCGGCGACGAGCGGGTCCAGGTCGAGCCGCGCCTCCCGGACGCCCTGGAGGCCGCGATCACCCTGGCCGAGGACGAGGGGGAGTTCGCGGGCGCCGGCGTCCTGGTCACCGGTTCCGTCATCACGGTCGGCGAGGCCCGGCTGCTCCTGGGGAGGGGCTGACCCCTGATGCGTACGCTCTGCGCTTCGACCCTGATCGGCGAGTTCTTCGTCATCGGCTTCGCGGGCCTCGTCGCCATGAAGGACCCCGACCTGTCGATGGGCACGGTCTGGACGGTCTGCGGCATCGCGATGCTGCTCTCTCTGCTGCTCTGCGGCGTCATCACCCGGCCCGGCGGGGTGCAGCTCGGCTGGGCCCTGCAGATCGGGCTGATCGCGAGCGGCTTCGCGGTCCCCGCGATGTTCTTCATGGGCGCGGTGTTCGCCGCCCTGTGGTGGGCCTCGGTGCACTTCGGGCGCAAGATCGACGAGGCGAAGGCCCGGTTCGCGGCCATGGCGGAGGGGCAGGCGGAGGCGTAGCGCGGCGACCGGTGAGGGCCCGCGGGGGCCGGGGCGGAGGCCGGAGGTAACACCGCGTAGCCGCCCCCGGTATCGTGCGGGCCATCCCACCTGATCGTAAAGATCGTGAAAACACTTTGGAGCCGCACATGAGCCAGCGCACCCTCGTCCTGCTGAAGCCCGACGCCGTCCGTCGCGGCCTGATCGGCGAGATCATCGGCCGCATCGAGCGCAAGGCGGGCTGGACGATCTCCGCGCTGGAGCTGCGTTCCCTGGACCAGGACACCCTGGAGCAGCACTACGGCGAGCACAAGGGCAAGCCCTTCTACGAGCCGCTGGTCGCCTTCATGTCGTCCGGTCCCGTCGTCGCGCTCGTCGTCGAGGGCGAGCGGGTCATCGAGGGCGTGCGCGCGCTCGCCGGGCCGACCGACCCGATCGCCGCGGCGCCGGGCTCGATCCGCGGTGACTTCGGCACCATCGTCCGGGAGAACCTGATCCACGCCTCGGACTCCGAGGAGTCCGCCGAGCGCGAGCTGAAGATCTTCTTCCCGGGCGTGGCGTGACACACCCCGGCACGGCGATCTGACAATACGTCAGTAAGAAACCCGCCTGACCTCGGACGGCCGAAGAAATTCGGCCGTCCTTTGGCATATGCACCCCAATCGGGGGAACGCGTGGCCCTTATGGCACGTCTGCATGGGCGAGGCGGCCCATCATCTGCTGACAATGGCGAAGACCCTCGCGCCGTCTTCGCGCGGCCGAGACTACGATGGAAGCCTCCACTGCCACACAGCACCCACCTCGCCTACCTAAAAAGCCATCAAACGCTCCAATAGGGAAGGCCAGACGCATCCTCATGGGGAACAACATGTCGTTCATCGGCCGTGACATGGCTGTCGACCTCGGGACCGCCAACACGCTGGTGTACGTCAGGGGTCGGGGGATCGTACTCAACGAGCCGTCCGTCGTCGCGATCAACACCAACACCGGTGGCATCCTCGCGGTCGGCGCGGAAGCGAAGAAGATGATCGGGCGCACGCCCGGCAACATCGTCGCGGTGCGTCCGCTGAAGGACGGCGTGATCGCCGACTTCGAGATCACCGAACGCATGCTCCGCTACTTCATCCTGAAGATCCACAAGCGGCGCTACCTCGCTCGTCCGCGCGTCGTCGTCTGCGTGCCCTCCGGCATCACCGGCGTCGAGCGCCGCGCCGTCATCGAGGCCTCGTCGCAGGCCGGCGCGCGCCAGGTGCACATCATCGAGGAGCCCATGGCCGCGGCCATCGGCTCGGGCCTGCCGGTCCACGAGGCCACGGGCAACATGGTGGTCGACATCGGCGGCGGCACCACCGAGGTCGCGGTCATCAGCCTCGGCGGAATCGTCACGGCGCAGTCGATCCGCGTCGCGGGCGACGAGCTGGACAACGCGATCATCCAGCACATCAAGAAGGAGTACTCCCTCCTCCTCGGCGAGCGCACCGCCGAGCAGATCAAGATCACCATCGGTTCGGCGTACGACATGGACGCCGACGAGCACACCGAGATCCGCGGCAGGGACCTGGTCTCCGGACTGCCCAAGACCGTCGTGATCTCCGCCGCCGAGGTCCGCAAGGCCATCGAGGAGCCGGTCAACGCGATCGTCGACGCGGTCAAGACGACCCTCGACAAGTGCCCGCCCGAGCTGTCGGGCGACGTCATGGACCGCGGCATCGTCCTCACCGGCGGCGGCGCCCTGCTCCGCGGTCTCGACGAGCGGCTGCGCCGCGAGACCGGTATGCCGATCCACATCGCCGAGGACCCGCTGGACAGCGTGGCGCTCGGCTCCGGGAAGTGTGTCGAGGAGTTCGAGGCGTTGCAGCAGGTGCTCGACGCCCAGCCGCGCAGATGAACTGACGCGCGAGGATCCGCCGTACGAGTGCTTGCCACTTCGTGCGGCGGATCGTTGATATAGAGGCACGACAGAAGATTTCCGGCAAGGCACAAGAATTCCCCCGAACTCCGTGGAACGCGTAGATTCCACGTCATTCCGATTGAGGAAGGCACGCCGCCGCACGTGAGGGACACACGAGAGAGCCGGCTGCTCCTGGTGCTGCTGATCGCCATCGCGTTCGCTCTGATCACGGTGGACATCCGCGGAGGCGAGGACTCACCGGTCGACGGTGCCCGCCGGGCCGCCGCCACCGTCTTCGGTCCGGTCGAGGAGGGAATGTCCTCCGCCGTCGACCCGATCGGCAACGCCATCGGCGCGGTCCGCGACTCCGGCGAGCGGCACGACCGCATCGCCGAACTGGAGCGCCAGAACGCCGCGTTGAAGGCCAGGCTCGGCAGCGACGACCGCAACCGCAGCAGGGTGCGCCAGCTCGACAGCATGCTCAAGACGGCGGGCGCCGGGCAGTACGGCATCAAGGGCGCCGAGGTCATCGGCATAGGAGCGGCCCAGGGCTTCTCCTGGACCGTCACCATCGACGCCGGCGCCAAGGACGGGCTCAAGCGCGACATGACCGTGCTGAACGGCGACGGCCTCGTCGGCCGCGTCACCACGGTCGGCCCGGACACCGCGACTGTCCTGCTCGCCAACGACCCCGACTTCACCGTTGGCACCCGCATGGAGAAGACCGACGAGCTGGGCTTCGCCACCGGCCAGGGCGACCGCCCGCTCTCCGTCCAGCTCCTCAACGGCAAGTCCGAGGTCAAGAAGGGCGACCGCCTGGTCACCTTCGGCTCCCGCAAGGACAAGCCGTTCGTGCCCGGCGTGCCGGTCGGCGAGGTCGTCCGCGTCGACCCCTCCGGCGGCGACCTGACCCGCACCGTCTACGTGAAGCCCTACGTCGGCTTCACCCGGCTCGACATCGTCGGCGTGGTCGTCGAGGGCCCCCGCGAGGACCCGCGCGACACGGTCCTGCCGAAGAAGCCCGAGAAGCCGAAGCCGACGCCGACAGTGACCGTGACGGCCACCCCGTCGGGGAAGCCCGAGGGGGACGGCGCCGGGAACCCGGCGGACGGAGCCGCCGACCCGGCGGACGGGGCCGCCGATCCGGCCGACGGCGCCGCCAACGACGACGAGCAGTAGGAGAGACGGACCCATGCGCTTCAACCGAATCCTGCTCTCCGCCGCGCTGGTCGTCGTCGCCCTGGTCATCCAGGTCAGCGTCCTCGCCCGGCTCCAGCTCCCGGGCGCGGTGCCCGACCTGGTGCTGCTCACCGTCCTCGGGCTCGCGCTGGTCTACGGGCACACCGGCGGCGCCCTCGTCGGCTTCGGCGCGGGCCTCCTCGCCGACCTGGCCCCGCCCGCCGACCACGCCGTCGGGCGCTACGCCCTCGTGCTCTGCGTCATCGGCTACCTCGCGGGCCTCGCGAAGCCGGACGGCGGCAGACTGCGCTCCGTCAGCGGCCCGCTCGTCGTGGTCTTCGCCGCCGCCGTCGGCTCGACCCTGCTGTACGCGGGCGTCGGCTCGTTGGTCGGGGACACCGCGGCCCGCCACGTGGGCCTGGTGGGGCTGCTGTTCACCGCCGCGCTCTACGACCTGCTGCTCGCCCCGTTCACGGTGCCCCTGATCATCGCCCTCGCCAGAAAGGCCGACAACGACCCGCTGGGGGAGAACGGCCCCGCCAACCAGGCGGCCGACGTCACCTCCGGCTGGCTCTCCTCGGGCACCGGATTGCGCATCGGCAGCCAGCGCGGGGGACTGCGCATGAAGACGGCCAAGGCGCGGGCCGCCCGCGCCGGACGCATCAAGGGGGTCAAGCGGCTGTGACGAACATCCCCGAGACGGGACGTACGCCCCGCGTGCAGCTCCGCCTGATGATCATCCAGGTGCTCGTGGTGTCCCTGCTGCTCACCCTCGGCGGGCGGCTGTGGTACCTCCAGATCCGCAACGGCGACGAGTACGCCAAGGAGGCCTCGGGCAACCACGTCCAGCAGGTCGTCCAGCCCGCCGTGCGCGGCTCGATCCTGGACGCGCGCGGCGTGCCGATCGCGGACAACCAGACCCGCCTCGTCGTCTCCGCCTCCCGCACCGACCTGATGAAGATGAAGGACGACGGCAAGGCGGTCCTCGCCAAGCTCGCCGACGTCCTGGACATGACGGTCCAGGAGGTCGAGGGCAAGGTCCGCCTCTGTGACGCCAAGACGCCGCAGCCCTGCTGGAACGGTTCGCCCTACCAGCCCATCCCGATCACCGACGAGGCCACGCCCAAGCAGGCCCTGCAGATCCGCGAGCGCTCCGAGGACTTCCCCGGCATCACCGCCGAGCCCACCGCCGTGCGCCGCTACGCCGCCCCCGGCAAGTCCAACACCGCGCAGGTCCTCGGCTACCTCTCGCCCGTCACCGACGAGGAGATCAAGAAGGCCGAGGACTCCGACTCGCCGTTCCTGCGCTCGGACATGGTGGGCCGCTCCGGTCTCGAACGCACCTACGACAAGCAGTTGCGGGGCAAGGCCGGCGTCACCCGCTACGAGGTCGACAACCTCGGCCGCGTCATCGGCAAGGCCAAGGACGACAAGGCCCAGCCCGGCGCGAACGTCGTCACCAGCATCGACGCGCGCGTGCAGGCGGTCTCCGAGTACTGGCTGAACGACGCGATGAAGAAGGCCCGCAAGGAGCACGACAAGAACACCAACCAGAACTACAAGGCCGACGCGGGCGCCGTCGTCGTCATGGAGAACAAGACGGGACGCGTCGTCTCCATGGCCTCCAACCCGACCTACGACCCGAACGCCTGGGTCGGCGGCATCTCCGGCAAGGACTACACCAAGCTCACCGGCAAGGAGTCGAACTACCCGCTCCTCAACCGCGCCATCCAGGGCCAGGCGGCCCCCGGCTCCATCTTCAAGGTCATCCCGACGACCGCCGCGGTGAACGCGGGCTACGACTTCAACGGCAGCTACCCCTGCCCCAGCTCGTACTCCATCGGCGGCCAGACCTTCCAGAACTACGAGTCCAAGGGCCACGGCACCATCAGCCTCGGCAAGGCCCTCGAAGTCTCCTGCGACACCGTCTTCTACAAGCTCGCGCACGACCAGTGGGCCAAGGACGGCGGCAACAAGCCGAAGAAGGACGCCAAGGACTGGTTCTACAGGACCGCCCACCAGTTCGGCCTCGGCAAGGAGACCGGCATCGACCTGCCCAACGAGGTCACCGGCCGCGTCCCGGACCGCCAGTGGAAGAAGGACTACTGGAAGGCCAATAAGGACGCCTGGTGCAAGCAGGGCAAGAAGGGCGGCGAGTACGCCGAGCGCATCGCGTACGAGAACTGCCTCGAAGGCATGAAGATGCGCGCCGGTGACTCCGTCAACTACTCCATCGGCCAGGGCGACACCCTCGTCACGCCGATACAGATGGCGACGATCTACGCGGCCATCGCCAACGGCGGGACGATGTACGACCCCACGGTGGGCAAGGCGATCATCAGCGCCGACGGCCGGCAGATCCAGGAGATCAAGCCGCGCTCCCACGGCAAGCTGCCCATGGACGCCCAGCTCCTCAAGGACATAGACGGCGCCCTCGAAGACGTCGCCACGCGCGGCACCGCCGCCTGGCGGTTCCAGGGCTGGCCGCAGGACAAGATCCCGATGCACGCCAAGACCGGCACCGCCGAGGTCTACGGCAAGCAGACCACCTCGTGGTTCGCGACGTACACCAAGGACTACACGATCGTCATGACGATCTCCCAGGGCGGTACGGGCTCCGGCGCGTCCGGACCCGCCGTCCGCCAGATCTACAACGCCATCTACGGCCTGGACGACGAGGGCAAGCAGAACCTGAAGAAGGCCCTCCTGCCCGAGCCGCAGACGTCCCTGCCCAAGATCAAGGGCGACGGCTCCATCCACTCCCCGAAGATCAAGCCGTACAAGCCCGCGGCGCCCAAGCCGCCGACGGCTCCGCAGGAGCTCGCGGGACCCCCGGCCGCCTGGAAGCGGGACTGACCCATGGTGACGAACAACGGTTTCTCCGTATCCGGGTACGGCCCCGAGCGCTCCCAGCTGTCACGGCTGCTCGCCCGCGACTCGATAGTGCGCCGGCTCGACTGGGTCATGCTGCTCTCCGCGATCGCGCTCTCCGCGATCGGCGCCGCGCTCGTCTACTCCGCGACCCGCGGCCGCACCGAACTGGTCGGCGACGACCCGTACTCCTTCCTCCTCAAGCACCTGCTCAACACCGGCATCGGCTTCGCCCTGATGATCGGCACGGTCTGGCTCGGCCACCGCACCCTGCGCACGGCCGTGCCGATCCTCTACGGCATCTCCGTCTTCCTGGTGCTGCTCGTCCTCACCCCGCTCGGCGCCACCATCAACGGCGCCCACGCGTGGATCGTGCTCGGCGGCGGCTTCTCGCTCCAGCCCTCGGAGTTCGTGAAGATCACGATCATTCTCGGCATGGCCATGCTGCTCGCCGCCCGGGTCGACGCGGGCGACCGCGAGCACCCCGACCACCGCACGGTGGTGCAGGCCCTCGCCCTCGCGGCCGTGCCGATCGCCATCGTCATGCTGATGCCCGACCTCGGCTCCGTCATGGTCATGGTGATGATCGTGCTCGGCGTCCTGCTCGCCTCCGGCGCCTCCAATCGCTGGGTCTTCGGGCTCCTCGGCACGGGCGCGCTCGGCGGCGTCGCCATATGGCAGCTCGGCGTCCTCGACGACTACCAGATCGCCCGCTTCGCCGCCTTCGCCAACCCCGCGCTCGACCCGGCGGGCGTCGGCTACAACACCAACCAGGCGCGCATCGCCATCGGCTCGGGCGGCCTCACCGGCACGGGGCTGACCAAGGGCTCCCAGACCACCGGACAGTTCGTCCCCGAACAGCAGACGGACTTCGTCTTCACCGTCGCGGGCGAGGAACTGGGCTTCGTCGGCGCGGGCGCCATCCTGCTGCTGCTCGGCGTGGTCCTCTGGCGCGCCTGCCGCATCGCCCGCGAGACGACCGAGCTGTACGGCACGATCGTCGCCGCCGGGATCATCGCCTGGTTCGCCTTCCAGGCCTTCGAGAACATCGGGATGACCCTCGGCATCATGCCGGTCGCGGGGCTTCCGCTGCCGTTCGTCAGTTACGGCGGCTCGTCGATGTTCGCCGTCTGGGTGGCAGTGGGCCTCCTCCAGTCGATCAAGGTGCAGCGCCCCTTGTCGGCCTGAACGCCGCACGTCTAAATCGGTGCTCGGCGGATAGGTTCCGTGCATGGCGGAGACGAAGCGTGAGATCGAGCGAAAGTACGAAGTCGCGGCGGACGCCGAGCTGCCCGACCTGACCGGGGCGGCCGTCGCGGACTCCGTCGACAGAGGCGTCACCGAGCTGGACGCCGTCTACTGGGACACCCCCGACCAGCGCCTGGCCGCCGCGTCCGTCACGCTGCGCCGCCGGACCGGCGGCACGGACGAGGGCTGGCACCTGAAGCTGCCGGTCTCCCTCGCGGAGGGAGTGCGCGACGAGATCCACGAACCGCTCTCGGACACCGTGCCGCGCGCCCTGCTCGGCCTCGTGCGCTCCCGCGTCCGCGAGGCCGAGCTGATGCCCGTGGTCCGGCTGCTCTCCTCCCGCCGGGCGCACCACCTGCTCGACGCGGGGGGCGCCCTGCTCGCCGAGGTCAGCGTCGACGCGGTCGTCGCCGAACGGCTCACCGACGGCGGCGGCACGGCCCAGTGGACCGAGCTGGAGGTGGAGCTGGCCGACGGCGCCGACCCCGCGCTCCTCGACAAGGTCGAGAAGAAGCTCAAGAAGGCGGGCGTACGGCGGGCGGACTCGTCGTCGAAGCTGGGCCGGGCCCTCGCGGAGACGGCGCCGGAATCGCGTACAGGCGGCGGGGCGGCCCGCGTGGCGCCCGCCGAGGGGGCCGTCAGCAGCGGCAAGCGGGCCGGCAAGAGCGAGGCCGTCGAGCAGGCGCTGCGTGAGTCCGTGGGCGAAGGACCCGGCACCGCGGGCGACCACCTCGTCGCCTACCTCCGCGCCCAGCGCGACGCGATCGTCTCCCTCGACCCCGCGGTCCGCCGCGACCTGCCCGACTCGGTGCACCAGATGCGGGTCGCCACGCGCCGGATGCGCAGCGCCTTCAAGTCGTACCGGAAGATCCTCGACCGCACCGTCACCGACCCCCTCGGCGAGGAGCTGAAGTGGCTCGCGGGCGAACTGGGCGTCGACCGGGACCAGGAGGTCCTCGCCCGGCGGCTCACCGCCCGCATCGACGGCCTGCCCACGACGCTGCTGCTCGGCCCGGTCCGCGGCCGGCTCCGGGTCTGGGCCGTGGCCGGCCGCACCGGATCGCGCGGCAGGACCGTCGCCGTGCTCGACGGCGGGCGCTACCTCGCGCTCCTCGACGCCGTGGACGCGCTCCTCGCCGAGCCGCCGCTGCGCCCCGCCGCCGCGAAGCCGCCCGCCGACGTGCTCCCCAAGGCGCTGCTCAAGGACTACGCCCGCCTCGCGGCCCGCGTCGAGCACGCCCTCGGGCTGCCCGCGGGGGAGGAGCGCGACCTCGCCCTGCACGACGCCCGCAAGGCCGCCAAGCGGGCCCGGTACGCGGGCGAGGCGGCGACGCCCGCGCTCGGCAAGGCGGCCAAGCGGTTCGCCCGGCGGATGAAGGCCGTGCAGAGCGTCCTCGGCGACCACCAGGACAGCGTGGTCGCCCGCGAGGCGCTGCGGGCCCTGGCCGTCCAGGCGCACCTGGCGGGGGAGAGCGCCTTCAGCTGGGGCCTGCTGTACGGCCAGGAGGAGGCGTCGGCCGCCGACCGCGAGCGGGAACTGCCGCAGGTCTGGGCCGAGGCGTCCCGCCGGAAGCTGCGGGCGTCGCTGGGCGGCTGACCGGCGGCCGTGCGGGGGGACTCCTCAGCCGCGTTAGGCTTGAGGGTCACCCCTGCCGGCTCATGAAGGTTCGCGATGTCTGTCGAATCGGTCTTCCCACAGCTCGAAGCTCTGCTCCCGCATGTGCAGAAGCCCATCCAGTACGTCGGCGGTGAGCTGAACTCCACCGTCAAGCCGTGGGACAGCTGCGACGTCCGCTGGGCGCTGATGTACCCCGACGCCTACGAGGTGGGCCTGCTCAACCAGGGCGTCATGATCCTCTACGAGGTCCTCAACGAACGCCAGGGCGTCCTCGCCGAGCGCACCTACAGCGTCTGGCCGGACCTGGAGGAGCTGATGCGCGAGCACCGGGTCCCGCAGTTCACGGTCGACAGCCACCGCCCGGTGAAGGCCTTCGACGTCTTCGGGCTCAGCTTCTCCACCGAGCTGGGCTACACGAACATGCTCACCGCCCTGGACCTCGCGGGCATCCCGCTGGAGTCCAAGGACCGCACGCTCGACGACCCGATCGTGCTCGCGGGCGGCCACGCCGCCTTCAACCCCGAGCCGATCGCGGACTTCATCGACGCCGCGATCATCGGCGACGGCGAGCAGGCCGTGCTCGACATGACGGAGATCATCCGCGCCTGGAAGGCCGAGGGCCGCCCCGGCGGTCGCGAGGAGGTCCTCTTCCGTCTGGCGAAGACCGGCTCGGTGTACGTCCCGGGCTTCTACGACGTCGAGTACCTCCCGGACGGCCGCATCGGCCGTGTCGTGCCGAACCGCAGCGGCGTGCCGTGGCGGGTCTCCAAGCACACCGTCATGGACCTCGACGAGTGGCCCTACCCCAAGCAGCCGCTCGTCCCCCTCGCCGAGACCGTCCACGAGCGCATGTCCGTGGAGATCTTCCGCGGCTGCACCCGCGGCTGCCGTTTCTGCCAGGCCGGCATGATCACGCGCCCCGTGCGGGAGCGAAGCATCACCGGCATCGGCGACATGGTCGACAAGGGTCTGAAGGCGACCGGCTTCGAGGAGGTCGGCCTGCTCTCGCTCTCCTCCGCGGACCACAGCGAGATCGGCGACATCGCCAAGGGCCTCGCCGACCGGTACGAGGAGGACAAGATCGGCCTGTCCCTCCCCTCGACCCGCGTCGACGCCTTCAACGTGGACCTCGCCAACGAGCTGACCAGGAACGGTCGCCGCTCGGGTCTCACCTTCGCCCCCGAGGGCGGCTCCGAGCGCATGCGCAAGGTCATCAACAAGATGGTGTCCGAGGACGACCTCATCCGCACCGTCGCGACCGCGTACGGCAACGGCTGGCGCCAGGTGAAGCTGTACTTCATGTGCGGCCTGCCCACCGAGACCGACGAGGACGTCCTGCAGATCGCCGACATGGCGACGAAGGTCATCCAGAAGGGCCGCGAGGCCTCGGGGTCGAACGACATCCGCGCCACGGTGTCGATCGGCGGCTTCGTCCCCAAGCCGCACACGCCCTTCCAGTGGGCCCCGCAGCTCTCGGCCGAGGACACCGACGCCCGCCTCCTGAAGCTGCGCGACAAGATCCGCGGCGACAAGAAGTACGGCCGCTCGATCGGTTTCCGCTACCACGACGGCAAGCCCGGCATCGTCGAGGGCCTGCTCTCGCGCGGCGACCGCCGCGTCGGCGCCGTCATCCGCGCGGTCTACGAGGACGGCGGCCGCTTCGACGGCTGGCGCGAGCACTTCAGCTACGACCGCTGGATGCGGTGCGCCGAGAAGACGCTGCCCGAGATGGGCGTCGACGTCGACTGGTACACCACGCGTGAGCGCACGTACGAAGAGGTCCTGCCCTGGGACCACCTGGACTCCGGTCTCGACAAGGACTGGCTCTGGGAGGACTGGCAGGACTCGCTCGACGAGACCGAGGTCGAGGACTGCCGCTGGACGCCCTGCTTCGACTGCGGCGTGTGCCCGCAGATGGACACCCAGATCCAGATCGGCCCGACCGGCAAGAAGCTGCTGCCGCTCACGGTCGTGAAGTAGCGGGAGAAGAGAGAAGGAAGACCGAGACCGAAGCGCCGCGTCCGCGTGCCCGAACTCGCCCTGCCCACCGGCCTGGTGCACCGCTCCTTCATCGCCGCGATGGAGGAGTTCCGGGCCGAGGGGCGCGGCGGGGACGCGGACGACACGACGCTCGGTCACACCCTGCGGGCCTACGGCGGCACGTGGCACGACCCCGCCGTCTTCGAGCGGTACGTCGCCGAGGCCCGCGCCGCCGCCTATCCGGCCGAGCCGTTCTCCGTCCCCGTCACGTCCCTCTGGTACGTCGACGGCAGCGACTACGTCGGTCGCATCGCCGTACGGCACACCATCGCCACGCGCTTCCTGCGCGAGTACGGCGGCCACATCGGCTACGACGTCAGGCCCACCGCGCGCCGCCGGGGCCACGCCACCGACATGCTGCGCGCCTGCCTGCCGTACGCGGCGGACCTCGGCCTGGAGTCCGTCCTGGTGACCTGCGACACCGACAACACCGGTTCGCGCAAGGTCATCGAGGCGGCGGGCGGCACGTTCGAGGACGAACGGGGCGGGAAGCTGCGGTACTGGATCCGAACGGCACCCGTGTGCGTCTAGGACGACATGGACCTGGAGAAACGGCCCGCCCCCGGCGCTGAGCCGCAGCGACCGCCCGAGCACGCCGAGGGCTGTCTCGCCGTCGCCGTCCGCGTGCCGGTGCGCATCGTGGCGCTGGTGCTCGTCGTGCCGGTGCGCCTCGCGTGGGACGCGCTCGCCGTGGCCGGACGGTTCGTGTACCGCGGCGCGCTCAGGCCGGTCGGACGGGGTGTCGCCGCCGCACTGACATGGTTGTTCAGAGCCGTGTTCGTGTGGCCGTGGGTGGGGCTGTGGCGCTACGGAGCGGTGCCGCTCGCCACCGGCCTCGTGTGGCTGGGCCGGGTGCTGTTCGTGGCGCCGGCGGTGTGGCTGTACCGGTCCGTGCTGGCGCCGGTCGGGCGCGGCATCGCGACGGGCGTCCTCGGCGCCGGGGCGGGCGTCGCCTGGCTGGTGCGGACCCTTCTCGTGACCCCGGCGGCCTGGCTCTGGCGCTGCCTCGCGGTGATCCCGGCCCGCTGGTTCCACGCCCGGGCGCTGACCCCGCTCGGCCGCGCGCTCGCCTGGCTGGCCCGCGGCCTCGGCGCCGGAGCCACGGCCGCGGGCCGGGCCATCGGCGCCGCCCTGGTCTGGCTGTGCAAGGCGGTCTTCGTGTGGCCGTGGGTGGGGTTGTGGCGCTACGGGGTGGTGCCGCTCGGCGGGGGCCTCGCATGGCTGGGCCGGGTGTTGCTCGTGGCGCCCGCGGTGTGGCTGTGCCGAGCGGTGCTCACGCCGGTGGGGCAGGGCATCGCCTGGTGCTGCGCGAGGATCGGCGCGGGCGTCGCCCGGCTGGCGGGCGGGGTGTGGGCCGGGGTCTCGTGGCTGGCGGGCGGCTTCTGGGCCGGTGTGTCGTGGGTGGGGCGTGGCTTCTGGGCTGGTGTGTCGTGGGTGGGGCGTGGCTTCTGGGCAGGGGTCTCCTGGCTGGGGCGCGGCCTCTGGGCCGCCGTCGTCGCGCTCTGCCGCTGGGTCCTCGTCGTGCCCGCCGTCGCGGTGTGGCGCCGGGTGCTCGTCCCGGTCGGGCGCGCCCTTGCCGTCGTCGCCCGCGAGGTCGGCGCCGCGCTCGGCCACGCCTGGCGCGTCGCCGGACACGTCTCGCTGGCCGTCGGCCGCTTCCTCGCCAGGCTGCTGCGGTGGATCTTCGTCGAGCCGGTGCGCTGGGCCTACCGCTGCGTCCTCACTCCCGTGGGCCACGTGGTCCGCGACACGGTGTGGCGCCCCGCGGCCAAGGCGGTGCGGGAGGTGCGCGCCACGACCCGGCAGGCCCTGACGTCGGCCCGCGCGAGCATCCGCCAGGCGCGGGCCGACGTGCGCCGCACACTGTTCGGCGCGCCCGCGCGGCCACGGCGGGCCCCCGTGGAGCCCCCACCGGCGCTCGTGGAGGCGCGGCCGACGCCCGTACCGGTGGCCCGGCGGGAACTCGACGCGCCCGAGCCGCGTAATCTAGAGAAGAACCCCGGGAGTGCAGTTTCCCCGCCTGTGCGGGGGTGATCCCGACTGGACGACGCTGGGCAAGCGTCGCCCAGGCTGCTCCCCGCCGAGGCGGGGGTCCTTCCCGGACCGCACACAAGGAGAAGTTCCCCTGGGCAAGCGACAGCCCGAAGGCCCGCCGCCCGCACCCGCGGTGCAGCGCATCCGCCTGCGCTACACCAAGCGCGGCCGCCTCCGGTTCACCAGCCACCGTGACTTCCAGCGCGCCTTCGAGCGTGCGCTGCGCCGCGCCGAGGTGCCCATGGCGTACTCGGCGGGGTTCACCCCGCACCCGAAGGTGTCGTACGCCAATGCCGCACCCACCGGCACGGGCAGCGAGGCCGAGTACCTGGAGATCGCGCTCACCGCGCCGCGCGACCCCGAGGTCCTGCGCGACCTCCTGAACGAGTCGCTGCCGGACGGCCTGGACATCACCGACGCCGTCGAGTCCCGCACCTCGGGCCTCGCCGACCGGCTGACCGCCTCCGTCTGGGAGCTGCGCCTGGTCGGCGTCGAGACCGCGGACGCGGCCCGCGCCGCCGAGCGCTTCAGGGACGCCGAGACGGTCGAGGTGCAGCGCCGCACGAAGAACGGCATGCGGACCTTCGACGCCCGCGAAGCGGTCGTGAGCCTGGAAGCGATCGCCGAGGACGAGGCGGTCACGCACGACACCGATAGGCCGAGCGACAAGCCCTGTGCGATACTGCGGCTGGTTGTTCGGCACGTAACACCTGCCGTACGACCTGACGACGTCCTGTCCGGTCTCCGAGCTGTGGCCGACCTGGCGCCGCCGGTCCCCGCAGCGGTGACCAGGCTGGCGCAGGGGCTTTTCGATGAAGAGACCGGCACGGTGACCGACCCGCTCGCGCCCGACCGCGAGGCAGTTCCGGCCGCATCAACGGCCGCCGTGACTGCCGCCGCGAAGGCGCCTGCGACGGAAGGCCCCCGGTAAGGACGTACGTCGAAGCGCCGCCCTCGTACTCGGGAGCCATCTGGGTCGGGCAGCGCACTGACCGAGACTTTCGCCAGGCCGTCCGCATTTGGGCGTACGGAACCGGCGAGACAAGACACAGAGAGCTCCCGTGCGGCGCCCCCGCCCCCGGATGACGGCCCCGCGCACCTAGCGCGAGCCGTGGACATCACCGGACCAGGCGCGGCGCCCGGGAGCGTGACGGGAGAACCGCCCGCATGCTTGAGCCGAACGACCCCACTGAGGGCTCGCAGAACGACAGCCCCAGCGACACCCTGCCGCCGCGCCGCAGGCGCCGCGCCGCGTCCCGCCCCGCGGGCCCGCCCGCCGGCGCCGCCGAGGCCGCGGCTCCGGCCGTGGCGGCCGCGCCCGCGGCCGAGGACGCCGCGCCGGCCGCCGAGGCCCCGGCGCCCGCCGCCGAGGAGGCCGCACCGGCGCGCCCGCGCCGCCGCGCGACCCGCCGCGCCTCCGCGCCCGCGGGCTCGCCGGGGGCCGCCGAGGCCACGGAGACCCCGGCGCCCGCCGCCGAGCCCGAGCCCGAGGCCGAGCCGGTCGCCGAGGAGGCCGCACCGGCGCGCCCGCGCCGCCGCGCCACCCGCCGCGCCTCCGCCCCCGCGGGCTCGCCGCAGCCCGTGGCCGAGGAGACGGCCGCCGCCGACGAGGCTCCCGCCGCCGCGCCCGAGCCGGTCACCGAGGAGCAGCCGGAGGAGGCCGCGCCGCGCCGTTCGCGCCGCCGTGCCACCCGTGGCGCCTCCGCGCCCGCCGCCGAGGCCCCCGCGGCCGAGGCCGCCGCCGAGCCGCGGCAGGCCGAGGAGAAGGCTTCCGCGAAGGCCCCCGCGAAGGCCGCGGAGAAGGCCGCCCCGGTCGAGGCGCCCGCCGCCGAGTCCGCTGAGCCCGCCGAGTCCGCCGAGGACGGCGCCCCGCGTGGCCGTCGCCGCCGTGCCACGCGCAAGGCCGCGGCCGGATTCTCCGCGCCCGCCGGCCACAAGGCCCGCAAGGCCTCGGTCGCCGACGACTCCGGTGAGGACGGCCGCCGCAAGCCGGCCCGCCCCGCCGTCGCCGTCTTCCAGGCGCCCGTGTTCGCCGCGCCGATGTTCCAGACCCCGGAGAGCGCCGCCGCGGCCGCCGCCGCCGAGGCCGCCGAGGAGCCCGAGGAGGAGACCGTCGCCCCGGTGGCGGAGGAGGAGCCGGCGCCGCGCCGTCGCCGCCGTCGCCGTGCCGCCGACGAGCAGCCCGCCGCCGAGGAGCGCGAGCCCGCCAAGGCCGCCGTCGAGGAGCAGCCCGCCGAGGCCCCCGACGACACCGAAGCCGAGGTCGAGGCCGAGGTCGACCAGGCCGACTCCGAGGACGAGGGCGACGACTCCGGCGAGCGTCAGGGCCGTCGCCGCCGCCGCGGGGGCCGTCGCCGCCGCCGTGGTGACGCCGCCGAGCACGAGGGCGACCAGCACGACGCCGCCGAGTCCGACGACACGGACGCCGAGCACGCCGACGAGGACGCCGCGGACAGCGCCGAGCAGGACGACGACGCGGACGAGTCCGCCGCCGAGTCCAATGGTTCGGGCTCCAGCAGCAGCCGCCGTCGCCGTCGCCGCCGCCGCCGCGCCGGTGACTCCGCCGAGGGCGAGCCGGGCGACGGCGACCCGGAGCGCACGGTCGTCAAGGTCCGCGAGCCGAGGGAGCGGCGTGCGAAGGACGCGGACCGCGAGCCCGGCACCGGCGCCGACGAGGTCCAGTCCATCAAGGGCTCGACGCGCCTGGAGGCCAAGAAGCAGCGCCGCCGCGAGGGCCGTGAGCAGGGCCGCCGCCGCGTGCCGATCATCACCGAGGCCGAGTTCCTGGCCCGCCGTGAGGCCGTCGAGCGCGTGATGGTCGTCCGCCAGAACGGCGAGCGCACCCAGATCGGCGTCCTCGAGGACAACGTGCTCGTCGAGCACTACGTCAACAAGGAGCAGGCCACCAGCTACGTCGGCAACGTCTACCTGGGCAAGGTCCAGAACGTGCTGCCGTCGATGGAGGCCGCCTTCATCGACATCGGCAAGGGCCGCAACGCCGTCCTGTACGCCGGTGAGGTCAACTTCGAGGCGCTGGGCATGGCCAACGGCCCCCGGCGCATCGAGTCCGCCCTGAAGTCCGGCCAGTCGGTCCTCGTGCAGGTCACCAAGGACCCGATCGGCCACAAGGGCGCTCGCCTGACCAGCCAGGTCTCGCTGCCGGGCCGCTACCTCGTGTACGTGCCCGAGGGCTCCATGACCGGCATCAGCCGCAAGCTGCCCGACACCGAGCGCGCGCGTCTGAAGACCATCCTCAAGAAGATCGTCCCCGAGGACGCGGGCGTCATCGTGCGCACCGCCGCCGAGGGCGCGAGCGAGGACGAGCTGCGCCGTGACGTCGAGCGGCTCCAGGCGCAGTGGGAGGACATCCAGAAGAAGTCCAAGATGTCCATCACCAGCTCGCCGAGCCTGCTGTACGGCGAGCCGGACATGACCGTCCGGGTGGTCCGCGACATCTTCAACGAGGACTTCTCCAAGGTCATCGTCAGCGGTGACGAGGCGTGGGAGACCATCCACGGCTACGTCCAGCACGTCGCGCCCGACCTGTCGGACCGCCTCACGCGCTGGACGTCCGAGGTCGACGTCTTCGCGACGTACCGGATCGACGAGCAGCTCGCGAAGGCCCTCGACCGCAAGGTCTGGCTGCCGAGCGGCGGCTCGCTGGTGATCGACAAGACCGAGGCGATGATCGTCGTCGACGTCAACACCGGCAAGTTCACCGGCCAGGGCGGCAACCTCGAAGAGACCGTGACCAGGAACAACCTGGAGGCGGCCGAGGAGATCGTGCGTCAGCTCCGGCTGCGCGACCTCGGCGGCATCGTCGTCATCGACTTCATCGACATGGTCCTCGAGTCCAACCGGGACCTGGTCCTGCGCCGTCTGCTCGAATGCCTCGGGCGCGACCGTACGAAGCACCAGGTCGCCGAGGTCACCTCGCTCGGCCTGGTCCAGATGACCCGTAAGCGTGTCGGCCAGGGACTCCTCGAGTCCTTCTCCGAGACCTGCGTGCACTGCAACGGCCGCGGCGTCATCGTGCACATGGAGCAGCCCACCGCCGCCGGTGGCGGCGGCAAGCGCAAGAAGCGCGGTCGCGGCGGCGCCGACCAGCACGAGCACACCCACGAGCACGAGCACGAGGCCGCCGACGGCGTCGAGAGCGCCGAGACCGAGGCCGAGGTCGCCGCGGAGGCCGCCGCTCCGGTGGCCCTGCCCGAGCCGGAGTTCGTCGCGGACGAGGAGCTGTACAGCAGCGCCGCGGAGGCCGAGGCCGCCGCGTCCCGCAGTGGCCGCTCGCGCCGCCGTGCGACCCGCAGGGCCTCGGCTCCGGCGGGCGCTCCCCGCGCGGAGTCCGCTCCGGCGGAGGCTCCGCAGGCCGAGGCGCAGCGGTCCGAGGTCCCGCAGGAGGAGGCCCCGAAGGCGCGCGCCCCGAAGAAGTCGGGCAAGCGGGCCAAGGCCGCGGAGCGGGCGGCGGAGAAGGCCGCGCAGGCCGAGCTGGAGGCCGCCAAGGCCGAGGTTCCCGTCGTCGAGTCCGACGTGGCGCGCACCGCCGCGCCGGCCGCCGAGGACCCGGTCGTGGGCACCCCGGAGGCCGTCGAGGCCGCCCAGGAGGCCCCTGCGGCCCCCGCGGCCGCCGAGACGCCCGTGGACGACGCCGCGCCGAAGGGCCGTACGCGTCGCCGTGCCGTCCGCAAGGCGACGTCGCCCGCCGGTTCGCCGAAGGCCGCGGAGAGCGGGGCCGACGAGGCCGCCGAGGTCGTCGTGGCCCCGGCGCCGAAGGCCGAGCCGGTGGCGGAGCCCGCCGCCGAGCCCGTGGCGGACGCCGCTCCGGCCCGTCCGCGCCGCCGTGCGGTGCGCAAGGCCACCGCGCCGACCGCGTCCGAGGACGCCGCCGTCGTGGTCGTCCCGGCCGCGGAGAAGCCGCAGGCCGCGGAGGAGCCGCAGGTCTCCGAGGAGCCCGCGGCGGAGGCCGAGGCCCCCGCCAAGAAGACGGCGCGCAAGGCGGCCAAGAAGGCGCCCGCGAAGAAGACGGCGGCCAAGAAGACGGCCGCCAAGAAGACCGCCGCCAAGACGACGACGGCGAAGAAGACGGCCGCCAAGAAGACGACGGCCAAGAAGGCGACGAAGGCGACCGCCAAGAAGACGGTGGCCGCCGAGCAGACGGCGCCTTCGGTCTCCGCGTCCAGCGAGAGCTGACGCCCGGCGCGACCCGTGCCCCCTGTCCGGCCGCACGGCCGGACAGGGGGCACGCGCGTGTCCGAGAAGCGCCGCCGCCGTGGCTCGAAAGCGTGAACTACCCCCCCTGGCCTTGGAGCACGTGTGGCCACCTGTAAAACTCGTGCGGTCCGACGGATGAACAGAGGCGTGAGCACGCGGTTGGGGAGACGGCGTCCAGGCCTCGGGGGAGGGATGAGAGATGGCGCAAGCGCGCCTGCGTGGCACGGGACGGCACCGTGCGGTGAAGCCGGTCAAGGGCGGACGCCAGGCGGTGGCGCTCGCCACGGTCCTGTCGGCGGCGGGTATCCAGGCCGTGGGCTCCGTGGGGACCGCGTCCGCGGACGCGCCGAGGGCCTGGACGGAGGGCCCGATCTTCAACGACCCCAAGGGCACCCCCGACCAGCAGTACGCGGTCCGCAGCCGGCTCGTGGAGCTGACCGAGTCGGCGGTGAAGGGCTCGACGATCAAGGTCGCGGTCTACCACGTGTGGGAGGCCACGGTCGTCAACGCCCTGGTCGACGCCAAGAAGCGCGGCGTCCACGTGCAGATCCTGCTGGACGAGACCAGCAAGAGCGACCGGCCGACCAACACCTCGTACGCCACGCTCAAGGAGGCGCTCGGGACGAACAAGAGCAAGTCGTCCTTCGTGGCGCTCTGCCCGACCGCGAAGTCGTGCCTCGGCAACCCCCGGTACGGCAAATCGATCATGCACAACAAGTTCTGGCTGTTCTCGGAGGTCAAGGGCGCCAAGGACGTCGTCGTGCAGACGACGTCGAACTCCACGCCGTCGGCGCACACGAAGTTCTACAACGACGCCCTCCTGCTGCCGAACAACCCGGCGATGTACGACGCCTACGCGGAGTACTTCACGGACATGCTGGGCAAGCGCTGGCAGGACTGGGACTACCGCACGGTCAGCAGCGGGCGCTACAAGTCGTACTTCTTCCCGCGCAACGGCTCGGTCAACGAGACCGACACCATGTACTCCGTCCTGAACAACGTGAAGTGCACGTACAAGGACAGCGCCGGAGTGAAGCGGAGCACCAAGGTCCGCGCGGCGATCTTCAAGATCACGCGGAAGCAGATCGCCGACAAGCTCGTCTCGCTGAAGAAGGCGGGCTGCTCGGTGAGCATCCTCTACGCCGAGACGGACAGCGCCAAGAGCCAGAACGGCACCCCCGGCACCTGGGAGCAGCTCCACAAGTCCGGCGGGCCCTCGGTGCGCTGCTTCAACGACGACCGGGACCCCTCGCGCCCCGGCTCCCGGCTGACCACGCCGTACATCATCCACTCGAAGTACCTGCTCATCGACGGCATGTACGACGGCAAGCGGAACAAGGTCTCCTTCACGGGGTCGCAGAACTACACCGCTCCCGCGCTGCGCGAGAACGACGAGGCGATCGTGAAGATCGACGACGACTCGGTGCACGACACCTACCGCTCGCACTTCGACCGGACGCGGGACGTGGCCTGGCCGGGCAGCGCGGACAAGACCGATCTGTGCAAGGGCGTCAAGCCGCTGCCGCCGGACGGCGAGCCCACGTGAGCCGGGGTGCGGGGCCGGTTTGACCCTTCCGGGTCGGCCCCGTAACCTTGACCGTCGGCGTGTTCCTATGCACCGCCACCCCCTGTAAACCTTTTTCCTCCCGAGTCGTGGGCACTGTTCCGGGTCGGGAGAGGCCGCCCGCTCTGTGGGCGGCTGGACTGCGGGGGCCCCGTTCCGAGCGAGAGAGAGATCCGCGTGTACGCCATCGTGCGCAGCGGTGGTCGCCAGCACAAGGTTGCTGTCGACGACATCGTTGAGGTTGACAAGATTTCCACTGCCAAGGTTGGCGACACGGTCGAGCTCTCGACCCTGCTCGTTGTCGACGGCGACGCCGTGACCAGCGACCCGTGGGTCCTGGCCGGCATCAAGGTGCAGGCCGAGGTCGTGGACCACCACAAGGGTGCCAAGATCGACATCCTGCGGTACAAGAACAAGACCGGCTACCGCCGTCGTCAGGGTCACCGTCAGCAGTACACGGCGATCAAGATCACCGGTATCCCCACGGCTGCGAAGTAAGGGACTGAGACAAGATGGCACACAAGAAGGGCGCATCGTCCACTCGGAACGGGCGCGATTCCAATGCTCAGCGGCTCGGCGTGAAGCGCTTCGGCGGTCAGGTCGTCAACGCCGGTGAGATCCTGGTCCGCCAGCGCGGCACCCACTTCCACCCGGGCTCGGGCGTCGGCCGCGGCAAGGACGACACCCTGTTCGCGCTGGACGCCGGTTCGGTGGAGTTCGGTACCCACCGCGGCCGCAAGGTCGTGAACATCGTTCCGGTCGCCTGAGTCCGTCTTTCCGACTGACTAGGCGCTCGTCGAGCGAGTTCTGCGAGGGCGGACCTCTCTTCCCGGGATTTCGGGAAGCGGGTCCGCCTTTCGCGTGTTTCAGAAGAAGCACGCCCAGAAAGACATACCCAGCAGTAAGCAATTCCCAGGAGGCACCCCGCTATGACCACCTTCGTGGACCGCGTCGAGCTGCACGCCGCCGCGGGTAACGGAGGCCACGGCTGTGCCTCCGTCCACCGTGAGAAGTTCAAGCCGCTCGGCGGCCCGGACGGCGGCAACGGCGGCCGTGGCGGTGACGTCATCCTGGTCGTCGACCAGGACGTCACGACACTGCTCGACTACCACCACAGCCCCCACCGCAAGGCCACCAACGGCCAGCCCGGCGCCGGCGACAACCGCTCCGGCAAGGACGGCCAGGACCTGATCCTGCCCGTCCCCGACGGCACGGTCGTCCTCGACAAGGAGGGCAACGTCCTGGCGGACCTCGTCGGCCAGGGCACCACGTTCGTCGCGGGCCAGGGCGGCCGCGGCGGCCTCGGCAACGCGGCGCTGGCCTCGGCCCGCCGCAAGGCCCCCGGCTTCGCGCTGCTCGGGGTGCCCGGCGAGGAGCGGGACATCGTCCTGGAGCTCAAGACCGTCGCCGACGTCGCCCTCGTGGGCTACCCGAGCGCGGGCAAGTCCTCGCTGATCTCCGTGCTGAGCGCCGCGAAGCCGAAGATCGCCGACTACCCCTTCACCACGCTCGTGCCCAACCTGGGCGTCGTGACCGCGGGCTCGACCGTCTACACCGTCGCCGACGTGCCCGGCCTGATCCCGGGCGCGAGCCAGGGCCGCGGCCTGGGCCTTGAGTTCCTGCGGCACGTCGAGCGGTGCAGCGTGCTCGTGCACGTGCTCGACACGGCGACCCTGGAGTCCGACCGCGACCCCGTCTCCGACCTCGACGTCATCGAGGCCGAGCTGCGGGAGTACGGCGCGGGCCTGGAGAACCGGCCGCGCGTCGTCGTCCTGAACAAGATCGACGTGCCGGACGGGCAGGACCTCGCCGATCTGGTCCGCCCCGACCTGGAGGAGCGCGGCTACCGCGTCTTCGAGGTCTCGGCCGTGGCGCACAAGGGCCTCAAGGAGCTCTCCTTCGCCCTGGCGGAGCTGGTCTCCGAGGCGCGTGCCGCGAAGCCGAAGGAGGAGGCGACCCGTATCGTCATCCGGCCCAAGGCCGTGGACGACAGCGGCTTCACGGTCGTCCGTGAGGACGACGGCATCTTCCGCGTGCGCGGCGAGAAGCCGGAGCGCTGGGTGCGCCAGACCGACTTCAACAACGACGAGGCCGTCGGCTACCTCGCGGACCGCCTCAACCGCCTCGGCGTCGAGGACGAGCTGATGAAGGCGGGCGCGCGCGCCGGTGACGGCGTCGCGATCGGCCCCGAGGAGAACGCGGTCGTCTTCGACTGGGAGCCGACGATGATGGCCGGCGCCGAGATGCTGGGCCGCCGTGGCGAGGACCACCGACTGGAGGCGCCGCGCCCCGCCGCCCAGCGCCGCCGTGACCGTGAGGCGGAGCGGGACGACGCGCAGCGCGCGTACGACGACTTCGAGCCGTTCTAGCCGGTCTCCCCGCTGGTGCGGGACAAGAGGAAGGGCCCCGGAGCTGCACGCTCCGGGGCCCTTCCTCGTACCGTCGGGGAGTGGTCACGCGGTGACCGAGTCCTCCGCGCCCGGTGACGACTCCGCCGGGTCCTGCTCCGTCTCCTCCGCGGCCTCCTCCGCGACCCGCTGGCCGGGGATGTCCGCGTCGATGCGGGAGGCCATGCGGGCGCGCCTGGCGTCGGCCTGGGCGCTCAGGGCGAGGGCCGCCGCGTTGAAGCGGACCAGGGACGGCGGGTCCGAGGGGCCCAGGAGGTGCTCCTTGAGCTCGGCCCGGTCCTCCGCGCGGTTGTCCAGCTCCGGGGAGCGCACGGACTTCAGGAGGGCCGCCACGCCGTCCGCCTCGGGCGTGAGGATCGTTCCCGCGGACGCCGTCGGGAAGCTCGCGCGGAACTCCGCCTCCGACATGCCGGCCGTGTTGGCGACGGCGTACGGCTTCTCGCTGCTCAGCCAGTCGGAGACCACCGAGGAGACGTCACTGATCAGCAGGTCCGCCTGGTTGAAGCAGGAGAAGATCGCCGGGCGCGCCGACGTGATGATCTGGTGCTCCCACTCGGGGAAGGACGCCCAGTACGCCGCCTCCCAGGCGGCGGTCGCCTCGGCCACCACGGCCTGCTGGTCGCCGTCGGGCGAGCCCTGGAGCATCATCCGCTCCTGCTCGTCCGCGCTCTTGCGGAACCGGGTCGCCGTCAGCTCGTCGAGCGCGGCGGTGCGCCGGGCCAGCTCGGCGGCGGCCTCGGGGCCCGGCCGGTCACCGGAGCGCTTGGCGTTGGCCGCGAGGATCATCGCCTTGATGCGCTCGTTGGCGGCGCCCGCGCGCGGGTCCTGCGAGCCGGTCATCGGGTGCGGCTTGTACAGCAGGCGCACGCCCGGGTCGGCGAGCAGCTCGCGGACGATGTTCTCGCCGGCCAGGACGACCGAGGTGTTGCCGGGGTTGCCGTCCCAGCCCTCCCAGGTGGGGGCGTACAGGACCGTGGTGTACGGACCCGTGGGCGCGCCCGAGTAGGGCTTGATGGGGGACAGCTGCGGGCGGCCCACCTCGACGACGTCCTTGTCGTCCACGCCGATGTCCGCGAGCTGGTAGCGGTCGCGGGCCGCGGGGCCCGCCACCCACACCTGGTCGTACGCCTTCGCGTACGGGTTGCAGGAGGACAGCTTGTCGCTCTCGCCGTGGTTGATGAAGGCGTGCTTGATCGTCGGGATGCGCAGGACCTGGGAGGTCTTCGCGGCGTTGGCCGGGTGCAGCAGCATCTTCAGCGTCGACGTCTCCAGCGAGAACATCGTCGCGACCTTCGGGAAGCAGATGATCGGGACGTCGGTCGCGTCGATCTTCTGGACCATGAACCGCTCACGCAGCACGATCAGCGGGTTGCCGTCGAGCCGGGAGAGGGTCGAGAGCCACATGTTGGCCTGGTACGCCGACGTGGTGCCGCCCGAGAAGTACATGCCGACGGTCGGCTTGTACTCGGCCAGCCACTCGTCGAGCCACTCCATGACCTTCTGGTCGTTCTTCGCCCGCTTCTTCGGCAGCAGCCAGGTGCCGAGGTAGACCGCGCCGCAGCCGATCAGGGCGATCGACACGCCGAGGCCGATGCCGCCCCAGAGGGCGTCCGCGGTGGCCGCGGTGGCCAGCAGGCCGGCCGTGGCGGGCACCGAGAACGTCAGCAGGCGGTGGGCCTGGCGGCGGGAGAGGATGCGCGGCGGCGCGGCCGTCAGGTGCAGTGCCGAGGTGTCGATGTTGCGCGTGACGATCGGCAGCGAACGGCTGCGGCGCACGAGCACGGCGACGGCCTGGCAGACGAAGTGCAGGGCGTAGAACGCGAGCAGCGCGATCGTCAGCGGCGACTGCTCGGCCAGCGGCTCGATGCCGTCTATGCGCAGCAGGCCGACCAGGATCAGCATGTCGCGCAGCAGCTGGCGGACCGTGACGTCGAACCGGATCTTGCCGAGGAGCGACAGGAGGCCCGGCTGCTTGTACTGCAGATAGATGTCGAGCGCGAGGTTCGCGGCGGCCGCGGCGACGAACACCGGCACGTAGGGGAGCAGCGCGCTCACGAGCTGGGCCGTGAAGAGCGCGAACATCGTGAACAGCGCTGACAGCTGCACGATGCGTCGAGGGACGAGTCCGGCAGAGGGCACGGGCGTGGGCTCCTGGCGGGGGATGGAGAGGGAATGGGGGGAAGTCGACCACTGACCGTATGACGCGCGGTACCTCCGTAGCAATCTTCCGTGACAACAATCACCGAAAACTGGGGCAAACGGGACCGAACCCGGGGGCTGTTTTCTCCCTCGTCACCCGTTCGGCGGTGTTGGGTCCGCCCCTCGGAATGCACGGGCGCACCCCCGGGCCGCTCGCGTAGATTGCTGCTCCGGCACATTCCGGACCCGGATCGCGGGCTCCGGAGCACCAGGAGCACTTGGGGAAGAGCGTGGCAGCGGCAAGGCAGTCGGTGGCAGAGGCCCAGCGGATCGTCGTCAAGGTCGGGTCCTCGTCCCTGACGACCGCGTCGGGAGGCCTGGACGCGGACCGCGTCGACGCGCTCGTGGACGCGCTCGCCAAGGCCAGGGGGTCCGGCGCGCGCGAGATCGTCCTGGTCTCCTCCGGCGCCATCGCGGCGGGCCTCGCCCCGCTCGGCCTCGCCAAGCGCCCCAAGGACCTGGCCCGCCAGCAGGCCGCGGCCAGCGTCGGCCAGGGGCTGCTCGTGGCCCGCTACACCGCCTCGTTCGCGCGGTACGGCGTACGCGTCGGACAGGTGCTCCTCACCTCCGACGACATGGCGCGCCGCGCCCACCACCGCAACGCGTCCCGCACCCTGGACCAGCTCCTCGCCATGGGCGCGCTGCCGGTGGTGAACGAGAACGACACGGTGGCGACCGACGAGATCCGCTTCGGCGACAACGACCGCCTGGCGGCCCTCGTCGCCCACCTCGTCCGCGCCGACCTCCTCGTGCTCCTCTCCGACGTGGACGGCCTCTACGACGGCGACCCGGCCAGGCCGGGCGCCTCCCGGATCTCCGAGGTCACCGGGCCCGCCGACATGGCGCATGTCCAGATCGGCAGCGCGGGCAAGGCCGGGGTCGGCACCGGCGGCATGGTCACCAAGGTCGAGGCGGCGCGGATCGCCGCCGCCGCGGGCATCCCGGTCGTGCTGACCTCCGCGAGCCAGGCGGGCGACGCCCTCGCGGGCCGGGCGACCGGCACGTACTTCCACCGCACGGGACGCCGCTCCGCCGACCGGCTCCTGTGGCTCCAGCATGCCTCCGAGCCGCGCGGCGCGCTCACCCTGGACGACGGGGCCGTGCGCGCTGTCGTCCAGGGGCGCAAGTCGCTGCTGCCCGCGGGGATCGCCGCGGTCGAGGGCGACTTCGCCGCGGGGGACCCGGTCGAGCTGCGGGACACCGGCGGGCGGGCCGTCGCGCGCGGCCTGGTGAACTTCGACGCCAAGGAGCTGCCGCAGCTCCTCGGCCGCTCCACGCGGGACCTCGCGCGCGAACTCGGACCTGCGTACGAGCGGGAGGTCGTGCACCGGGACGATCTGGTGCCGCTGCACGGGTGACGCGGTGTGAAGCCCGCAGGTCGCCTCGCCACATCCGTCGCACGAGCCTCGTCCGCCTCGGCCGAAAACCGTCGCGGGCCGTCCCCGACGGGTGGCCCGGGGGAGGTGAAACTCCCCGAAACGGCCCCGCGGGACCGCTTGGCCTGCTCAACTTTGACGAGAACGGTTCCGTCGAACCGTCGCGTACCCGCATCGCCATCGCGTGAAGGAGGCCGTCGTGAGACGAGTGCGCCCTGGAGCGGCGTCCCGCGGCTCCGCGGAGCGGGCGCTGACGAGCGTCGCCGCGGGGGAGGCGTACGAGAGCGAGCCGCAGACCGCGCCGGAGGGCGCCCCGCGCGAGAGCGGCGACGGCGAGCCGGCCCCGGCGCCCCGCCTGTGGCACGTCACGCTGAGCGTCTCGGGGGCGCGGGCCCCCTTGCAGGAGGTCAGGCGCGGCCTCGAACAGCTCGCCCACGACCATCCCTTCCTGCTCACCAGCCGTTACGCGCCCGACCACGCCGAGATCCGCTACTGGGAGGAGGCCCGCGACCTGCACGACGCGGCGGCGGTCGCGCTCCGCCTGTGGGGCGAGCACCGGCAGACCGCCCGGCTGCCCCCGTGGGAGATCGTCGGGCTCGAAGTGATCGACCGCGACACCTACCACCAGCGCGTGGCCGAGGGCTGCGGACCGCTACCCGCCACCCCGGTCGGCGTGCACCCGTTTTGAGCCGTCGTTCTTCGAGCCGTCGATCTCCGAGCCGTCGATCTCCGAGCCGGCGTCCCCGGCCGCCCGCCGGTCTCGGGGACTGGAATACCGGGTCGACGCCCCGCGCGCGGGGATTACCCTGCGGACATGACGTCGCTCTCTCCCGTCTCGCCGTACGACAACCTCTCGCCGGTCGCCCAGGCCGCCTACCGCTCCCGTGGCGCCGCCGCCACGCTCGCGCCGCTGCCACGCGCCGCGAAGGACGACGCGCTCCTCGCGATCGCCGACGCCCTGGAGGTGCGGACCAGCGAGATCGTCGCGGCCAACGCCGAGGACATCGCGCGCGCCCGCGAGGCCGGCACGAGCGAGGGCATCATCGACCGGCTCACCCTGACCCCCGAGCGGGTCCGCGCCATCGCCGGCGACGTGCGCGACGTGGCCGCCCTGCCCGACCCCGTCGGCGAGGTCGTCCGCGGCTCCACCCTCCCCAACGGCATCGACCTGCGCCAGGTCCGCGTCCCGCTCGGCGTCGTCGGGATCATCTACGAGGCCCGCCCGAACGTCACCGTGGACGCCGCCGCCCTCTGCCTGAAGTCCGGCAACGCCGTCCTGCTGCGGGGCTCCTCGTCGGCGTACGCCTCGAACACGGCGCTGGTGCGCGTCCTGCGCGACGCCGTGCACGGCGCGGGCCTGCCCGCGGACGCCGTCCAGCTCGTGCCCGGCGAGAACCGCGACTCCGTGCGCGAGCTGATGCGGGCCCGCGGCCTGGTCGACGTGCTCATCCCGCGCGGCGGCGCCTCGCTGATCAAGACCGTCGTCGAGGAGTCCACCGTCCCGGTCATCGAGACCGGCACCGGCAACTGCCACGTCTACGTGGACGCCGCCGCCGACATCGACATGGCCGTCGACATCCTGATCAACTCCAAGGCGCAGCGCCCCAGCGTCTGCAACGCCGCCGAGACGCTGCTCGTGCACCGCGACATCGCCGACGCCTTCCTGCCGCGCGCCCTGGACGCCCTCGCCGAGGCCGGCGTGACCGTCCACGCCGACGAGCGCGTCCTCGCCCTCGCCGAAGACGGCAAGGCCACCGTCGTCCCCGCCACCACCGAGGACTGGGAGACCGAGTACCTCTCGTACGACATCGCGGCCGCCGTCGTCGACACCCTGGAGCAGGCCGTCGAGCACATCCGCCTGTGGACCTCCGGGCACACCGAGGCCATCGTCACCACCTCGCAGCAGGCGGCCCGCCGCTTCACCCAATTGGTGGATTCCACCACCGTCGCCGTGAACGCCTCGACGCGCTTCACCGACGGCGGGCAGTTCGGCTTCGGCGCGGAGATCGGCATCTCCACGCAGAAGCTGCACGCGCGGGGACCGATGGGGCTGCCCGAGCTGACCTCCACCAAGTACATCGTGACCGGAGACGGCCACATCCGCTGAATTGCCCCGCGCCCTGCCCAAATCGCACCTTCCCGGTCTAGGCTGGGAAGGTGCCGGAGGACGTGGGGGGCACGCCGTCGTTCCCTGACGGCCGGGAGCCCGACGACGACCGCGACCGCGGGGGTGCGGACGAAGAGTTCGCCTCCGTGGTCTTCGACGAGGACTTCGTACGGGCCGCCGAGATCCACGAGCCGTCCGCCGTGGAGCGGCTGCTGGCCGCCGCCCAGGCGCGCGCGGAGGCCACCGAGGCGGAGAACCGCAGGGCCCGCACCCGGGGCCCGGCACGCGACGCCCCGGACGAGGAGTACTACGACGACGGGTTCGACCCCGACGTGGGCGAGTTCGCCCACGACGACCTCGACGACGCCTACGAACACGACCCCGACGACCGGCGGTACGGCCGCCCGGGACGCCACCCCGGCCAGGCCCGCTGGCACCGCACCGTCGCCTGGATGCTCGCCGTCCTGATGGGCGTCGGCATGGTCGCCCTCGCCTTCACCGCGGTCTACCGCGGCGCCTCGGCGGGCCGCCAGGACCAGGTGCCCGCGCCCGCCTCCACCGAGGTCGGACAGAGCACCGACGACGAGGTCGCGGTCAGCCCCTCGGCCTCCGCGGAGTTCGGCCGCCCCGCGGTGCCCGCGGTGCCGCGCACTCCCTGAGCCGCCCCCGCACTTTGTCGCGTACCAGGGCGTTTACTCGACCCCCCGGAGACCTACTCTCACATTATGGGCGGGCCAGGAGACCCACCGCAGGGCACACCCGAGGGCGCTCCCGGCGGTGGCGAGGACGAGTACCGATCCGTTGTCTTCGACGAGTCGTTCGTCCGCGCTGCGCGTCTGCAGGAGTACTCCGCGCGGGAGCGCATGCTCGACCACGCGCGTGCCGTGCGCCGCCGCCCCGCCCTGCGCCGCGGGCTGTCCCGCCAGGCCATGATCCTCGTCGTGCTCATCGCGGTGGCCTTCGGCACCGCGATCTACATGGGGGTGCGGCACCCGTACCCCGGTCCGCCCGCCAAGCGTCCCGATCCGCTGCGGATGACGGTGATCCCGCTCTCCCCGCAGGGCCGCGTCCCGGGGGCGGAGGCGGTCGCCGACCTGTACGCGCGCAGCCCCGCCGCGCAGTACCGGGTGGGGGCGGGCGGCATCAACCTCCCGCCCGCGCGCCGCACCGCGCACTTCTCCGACAGCCAGGTGACGTCCGCGCTCACCACCGCCAAGGACTACCTGGTCGAGTCATCCCTCGACCCCGACGTCCTCAGCGGCGGCTCACCGAGCTCCGTCCGGCTGCTGCTCGACCCGGAACTGTACGACCAGTTCGACCGGAGCTTCCGGAGTCCCGCCGCGGACGGGCGGCACGCGCCCACCGGCTGGCTGGTGCGGTTCGACCCGACGCGGACCGCCCTCGCCGACCAGCGCGTCCGGGTCCAGGGCACGCTGCGGGTCACCGAGACCGACAAGGGCACGCTTGAGGTGTCCACCGATCACACGTTCGTGTACGCGGTGCGGGGAGCCTCCGGCGGGGGGCCGGGCACGGGCAGGGCCTCCGGCGGGGACGGGTCGGGTACGGGCAGGGCTTCCGGCGGGTCCGGCAAGGACAAGGCCTCCGGCGGGTCCGGTACGGGCAGGGCCTCCGCGGAGGCGAAGGCCTCGCTGTTCACCGTGCGGCGGGAGCTGCAGTTCCGCTTCGACCGTGACGACCTGCGCATGCACCAGGCCGAGCTGTTCACGTCCGCGACCCAGGCCGGGCCGCTGACCTGCGCCGCGGACTCGGTGAGCCATCTGCGGCCGCTGCTCGCGGGGGAGCGCGCGAAGGCGGGCGGCCCGGCGGGCACCGACCCGTACGCCACGGGCCGTGCCCCGGCGCTCTGCGGGACGCTCGCGGACGCCGCCCAGCCCTCGCTCTAGGCCACCCGGCCCTCGGCCGCCGGTCCGGGCGGGAGGCCGCTACTTCGGGCCGGAGCCGGTGGGGCCGGCGTCGGTGGGGCCCTCGGAGCCACCGCCCTGGCCGGTGAACTTGCCCCGCAGCTTGCCGCCGAGGTCGCCCGCGCCGCCCGCGATGTCGCTGACCAGCTTCATCAGCGGGTCCTTGCTGTTGCGCACGTCGTCCGCGTACGCCGAGGCCGACTGCCGGAAGGAGTCCGAGACGGAGGTGTCCCGGTCCTCGTCACGGCGCGGGTAATGCCCGTCCATGATCCGCTGGAAGTCGCGGGACTCGGCCCACTTCTTCAGCTCGGCGGCCCGCACGGTGGCGAAGGGGTGTGTGCGCGGCAGCACGTTCAGGATCTTCAGCACCGAGTCGCGCAGGTCGCCCCCGGCCTCGTACTCCTCGGCCTGTTCGAGGAACGCGTCCACGTTCATCTCGTGCAGGTGGTTGCCGCCCGCCAGCTTCATCAGGCCGCGCATGGAGCACCGCAGGTCCTGGCCCACGAGAAGCCCGGCGCGGTCCGCCGACAGCTCGGACTTGCGGAACCACTCGCGCAGCGCCGTCACGATCGCCATGATCGCGACGTTGCCGAGCGGAATCCACGCGACCTTCAGCGCGAGGTTGGTGAGGAACAGCAGGATCGTGCGGTACACGGCGTGGCCCGAGAGCGCGTGGCCCACCTCGTGGCCGACGACCGCCCGCATCTCCTCCTCGTCGAGCAGCTCGACGAGGCCCGTCGTCACGACGATGATCGGCTCGTCCAGGCCGATGCACATCGCGTTCGGGGTCGGGTCCTGGTTCACGTACATCGGCGGGACCTTCTCCAGGTCCAGGATGTAGCAGGCGTCCCGCAGCATGGTGTGCAGGTGCGCGAACTGCGCGTCCGAGACCCGTACGGAGTCGGACAGGAAGAGCAGCCGCAGACTGCGCTCGGGCAGCAGACCGCTGAGCGCCTTGAAGACCGTGTCGAAGCCACTGAGCTTGCGCAGGGCCACCAGGGCCGAGCGGTCCGCCGGGTGTTCGTAGGCGCGCGACGAGATGCCGGGGAAGCGCCTGCGCTGCCGGCTCGGCACGTTCTCGTGGCTCGCGCCGTCCGCGCCGCCCGTGCCGCCGCCGTGATGGTTGCCGTCGGTCATGCCGATTCCCCCATGTGTCGTCCTCCGATGCCCCCGAGGTGGGCAACAGCCTAGGCGGAGATACCGTGACAGGGCAGCACACAGAAGGAGTCATCCGTCATGGCCATGGATCCCATGGAGCACAACACCGGGGCCGACTGGCTCATGGAGGCGGCCAAGGCCGCCGGAGATCAGGGGCCGGGCAACCTGCTGCGGATCGTACTGATCGTCATGGTCGTCGGCTGTGTCCTCGGGGGCTGGTTCCTGCTGCGCGGGTACCGCCGGGGCGCCGACGACGACCAGGACGGCCGCGGCGACGGCCACAACAGCTGAGTCGGCGTGAGCCGGAGCCGGGCCCACGCTTACGATGGCCCGGAAGTCCTTATGTCCATCCCTCCCCCGGATAGGTCCTGCCTGAGATGAGCCTCCACGCCAACGCCGCCCAGCTGGTCACTCTCGCCTCCGAGGGCGGCGAGCACGGCGGCGAGCACGCAAGCCTGAGCCCCCTCCTGACCGGCGGCGGCGCCTTCCTCGCCCTGCTGCTGCTCCTGTGGATCACCACGCGCTTCAACCGGGACCGCTGAGCACGTTCCCCGTGCGGGGCCGCTGAGCCGCCCTGCCCGGGGGCCTCGGCACGGGGACCGTCCTGTCCGGGCCCGCCTTCGGGGCCGGTAGGGTCTGCACGCATGGGAGAGCAGGACATGCCTACCGGTCCGGCGACCGGTCCGGCAGGCAACGGCAAGCGCCGCCTCGGTGTCATGGGCGGCACGTTCGACCCGATCCACCACGGACACCTGGTGGCGGCCAGCGAGGTCGCCGCGCAGTTCCACCTCGACGAGGTGGTGTTCGTGCCGACCGGGCAGCCGTGGCAGAAGAGCGACAAGCAGGTGTCCCCCGCCGAGGACCGCTATCTGATGACGGTGATCGCGACCGCCGAGAACCCGCAGTTCTCGGTCAGCCGCATCGACATCGACCGCGGCGGCGCGACCTACACCACGGACACGCTGCGCGACCTGCGTGCCCTCAACCCCGACACGGACCTCTTCTTCATCACGGGCGCGGACGCGCTCGGCCAGATCCTCACCTGGCGGGACACGGAAGAGCTGTTCTCCCTCGCGCATTTCATCGGGGTGACCCGGCCCGGCCACACGCTGACCGATCCCGGCCTCCCCAAGGGCGGCGTCTCCCTCGTGGAGGTGCCCGCCCTCGCCATCTCGTCCACCGACTGCCGGGCGCGGGTCCACAAGGGCGATCCCGTCTGGTATCTGGTGCCCGACGGTGTGGTGCGTTATATCGACAAGCGCGAGCTGTACCGCGGCGAATGAGCCGAGAGGGGCACCGGTGAACGACCGACAGTACGACCCTTATGCGGGCAGCGACCCGTATACGGGCGAGTACCCGGGCGAGTACGCCGCCGATCAGTACCAGGTCGTCGGGTACGACGAGTACGGGCGGCCGGTGTACCAGCAGGTGCCTCAGCAGTCTCCTCAGCAGCAGCCCCACCAGACCCACCACCAGCAGCAGCAGGCTCCGCAGTATCAGCAGCCCCAGGGGTACGGGTACGACCCGTACGGGGGCGGGCAGCAGGGCCATGACGCGAACGCCTACGACGCGAACGCCTATGGTGCGGGGGCGTACGGCGCAGGGACGTATGGCGCGGGGACGTATGACGGTGGCTATGGCGCCGGGGCCTCGTCCTCGTCCTCGTCCTCGTCCTCGTACGACGGTGGTGCAGGGACCGCGTACGACAACGCCGCGGGGGCGGCGGGGACGGCAGGGGCCGCGTACGGCGCCGGTGTGACGCAGGATGCCGGGTGGATTCCGCAGCAGCAGCAAGCGCCGGAGCCACAGGCTTCGCGGCCTCAGCGGGCCCATGAGCACCAGCAGGCCCCGCAGCCCGAGCAGTCGCCGGAGCCTCAGCAGGCCCCGGAGCCTCAGCAGGCCCCGGAGTCTCAGCAGGTCCCGCGGCCCCGGCGGGCGGCGCGGGGTGAGGCGGAGGGCGACGCCGGGTCCGGGGCCGCTCCCGAGACGGGTTCCGCGTCGCGCAGACCGCAGCCCGAGTACGAGACCGAGCAGTTCTCGTTCATCGAGGAGCCGGACGAGGACTCCGAGGACGTCATCGACTGGCTGAAGTTCACCGAGAGCCGCACCGAGCGGCGCGAGGAGGCCAAGCGGCGCGGGCGCTCCCGCGTCGTCGCGCTCGTCGTGGTCCTCGCCCTGGTGATCGCGGGCGGCGTCGGCTACCTGTGGTTCGCGGGCATGCTGCCCGGCCAGTCCGGCGACGAGGGCGGCGCCGCGGCGGCGGGCGGCCCGCAGAAACGTGACGTGGTCGTCGTCCACCTGCACAACACCAAGGGCGGCGACACCTCCACCGCGCTCCTGGTGAACAACGCCACCACCGGGCAGGGCGCGACCGTGCTGATCCCGAACTCCTTCGCCGTCCCGGACGACAACGGCTCGGCGACGACGCTCGGCAAGTCCGTCGACGACGACGGCTCGACCGGCACCCGGGAGTCGATCGACACGGCCCTCGGCACCGAGGTCGAGGGAACCTGGCGGCTGGACACCCCCTACCTGCAGAACCTCGTCGAACTCGTCGGCAACATCGACGTCGACACCGACACCGACGTGCCCGACCCCAAGGCCAAGAAGGGCGAGGCCCCGCTGGTCCAGAAGGGCGAGCAGCAGACCCTCAGCGGCCCGATGGCCGTCGCCTACGCCACCCACCGCGCCGCGGGCGAGAGCGAGACCGCGCAGCTCAACCGCTTCGGCCAGGTCATGCAGGGCGCCCTGCGCAAGCTGTCGTCCGACCCGCAGGCGGCCACCACCACCGTCGAGTCGCTCGCGCAGATCCTCGACCCGTCGCTCAAGGAGAAGGACCTCGGCGCCTTCCTGGCCAAGCTCGCCGACCGCGCCAAGGGCGGCGACTACAAGACGACGGTCCTCCCGGTGCGCCAGGACGGCACGCTGACCGAGAAGGCCGGCGACACCGTGGTCAAGGACATCCTCGGCGGCGCGGCGAAGAGCCCGGAGCAGGGCGCGGCCGTGCGCGTCGGCGTCGAGAACGCCTCCGGCAGCAAGGGCGCGGCCCAGGACGCCCGCGTCGCCCTGGTCAACGGCGGCTACGCCTTCGTCGACGGCGGCACGGGCTCCGCCACCCAGCCCACATCGAAGGTCACCTACGCCGACGCGGCCAAGAAGTCCCAGGCCACCGAGGTCGCCAAGACCCTCGGCCTGCCGACGAGCGCGGTCACCAAGGGCAAGACGACCGCGAACGCCGATGTGTCCGTGGTCCTCGGACAGGACTACGAAGCGAAGTAGGAACCGGCCGGCGGAGCCGTACCGGATCGGGCGGGCCGGCCGGGGCGGGCCGGGGCCGGTGGGGCCCTGCCGGACGGGGTCGGGGCGCCCGAGGCAGGAGCCGCCGGAGCCGTGACGAAATCGTCTGGGGCTCCGTCGGCGGTCCGTGAGACCCTTGAGGTGTCTTGACCATCTGAAGGAAAGCTCACCAGTGACCGCCACGGACCGCTCCATCGAGCTCATCAACGTCGCCGCCCAGGCGGCTGCCGACAAGCTCGCGCACGACATCATCGCGTACGACGTCAGCGACGTGCTGTCGATCACCGACGCCTTCCTGCTCGCCTCCGCGCCCAACGACCGCCAGGTCAAGTCGATCGTCGACGAGATCGAGGAACAGCTGAACAAGCGGCTCGGCGCCAAGCCGGTCCGCCGCGAGGGCGACCGCGACGCCCGCTGGATCCTCCTCGACTACGTGGACATCGTGGTGCACGTCCAGCACAGCGAGGAGCGTGTCTTCTACGCCCTCGAGCGCCTGTGGAAGGACTGCCCCGAGATCGAACTGCCCGAGGACGCCGTGGCGACCCGCGGCAAGGCCGCCGAGCACGCCGAGCAGCGGGCCGCCGAGGAGGCTGATCTGGACGGTGAGCTTCGGTGACCAACCGCGGCTGCCGGATCATCCTGTGGCGGCACGGCCAGACGTCCTGGAATCTTGAGCGCCGCTTCCAGGGCTCCACGGACATCGAGCTGACCGACACGGGCACGGCCCAGGCCAGGCGCGCCGCCCGGCTGCTCGCCTCCCTGAAGCCGGACGCCATCGTGGCCTCCGACCTCAAGCGGGCGGCGGCCACCGCGGCCGAACTGGCGGCCGTCACCGGCCTCCCCGTCACGCACGAGGAGGGCCTGCGGGAGACGTACGCGGGCGAGTGGCAGGGCCTGACGCACGACGAGATCATCGCCCGCTTCGGCGACCAGTACGACGCGTGGAAGCGCGGCGAGGCGGTGCGCCGCGGCGGCGGCGAGCTGGAGACCGAGGTCGCCGACCGGGCGGCGCCGATCGTCCTGCGCCACGCCGAGAAGCTGCCGGACAACGGCACGCTCGTCGTGGTCAGCCACGGCGGCACCATCCGCACCACCATCGGTCGCCTCCTCGGTCTGGAGTCCCACCACTGGGAGGGGCTCGGGGGTCTGTCCAACTGCTGCTGGTCGGTCCTCGGCCAGGGCGCGCGCGGCTGGCGCCTGCTGGAGCACAATGCCGGCACGCTGCCGGAACCGGTGCTCGGCGACGACGACTGAGCCTCAGCGGCCCCGGCCGGACGGCTCTGGCCGGGCCCCGGCACCCGGATTTCACATTCCGGCTGGTCGCAGGCTAAAGTTCTTCTTGTTCGCCCGCCGAGCGGGAAGAACACAAGGGGCTATAGCTCAGTTGGTAGAGCGCCTGCATGGCATGCAGGAGGTCAGGAGTTCAATTCTCCTTAGCTCCACAGTCCCGAAGATCCCGTCCCCGCCAGGGGGCGGGATTTTTCATGTCCGGTCTTTCATGTCCAGGTCTTTCATGTCCGGGTCTCTTTGATGTCCGAGCCTCTTCGTGCGCGGGTCCCTTCATGCGCGGACCCCTTCAGCTCATACCGGGTCTCTTCAGCCCTCAGCCTTCGCGCGTGCAGTTCCATGGTCTGGCGCCTGCTCTCCTCGTCGTCCGGGGTGTAGACGACGATCCGGCACTCCGGCATGCCGTTGATGCTCAGGGAGACCGACGTCATGCGCAGCTCGCCTATCGCCTTGTGCCGGAACGTCTTGACCCGGGGGCCGGGCGTTATGACGTTCCCGCTCGCCCACAGCTCGGCGAAGCGCGGGCTGGCGGCGGACAGCCGGCGGATGAAGCCCTCCCACTCGGGCTCGCCCACATGCCTGCCGTACGCGTTGCGCAGCGTCGCCACCATCACCGGCAGCTCCGAGTCGCGGAAGACCAGCGGGCACACCACCTCGGGGACGGTGAACAGCGACCACAGCACGTTCGGCGCGCCCGCCTCGGCGCTCCGCGGTATCAGGAAGAGGTCCCTGTACGCGGGGTTGGTGGCGAGGATGTCGTACCGCGCGTTGTAGACCACCGCGGGGAGCGGGTCCATGGCGTCGATGATGCCCTGCACCTCCGGGCCCACGGCGGCCACCACGGCCTCGGCGTCGGGCTCGTACGGCACCTCGGCCAGGTGGTACAGATGCTCGCGCTCCGGCTGGTCCAGGCGCAGGGTCCGCGCCACGGCGTCGAGCACCTGCGCCGAGGCGTTGATCGGGCGGCCCTGCTCCAGCCACGTGTACCAGGTGACGCCCACCCCGGAGAGCTGGGCGACCTCCTCGCGCCGCAGCCCCGGCGTCCGGCGGCGCAGCCCCGGGGGCATCCCGACATCGGCGGGGGTCACCCGGGCCCTGCGCCCGCGCAGGAAGGCGGCCAGCTCGGGCCGGCGCCGCTGCGGCCCCCGCTGTTGTGCCTCCGCCTGCCGCTCGGCCCCCTGCGGTCGCTCCTCCACCCACCTCTCAGGGCCTCGCGCCTGCCCCCGCGCCCACTCCCGCGTCGTCGTCATCGTCGTCACGTCCCCCATCGTCTGCGCCCCTCGCGTCCCCTGCCAGGTGCTGTCAGTACCAGCATCGGCGGGCTCTCGTCACCCGTACCGGATCGCCCGCACGCTCGACGGCATGACGACCACCTCACCCGCCCCGGCCACCGGCCCGACTCCCCGTCCAACGCCCGGTTCGAATCCCGGGTCGGCCGCCGGTTCAACTCCCACGACCAGTAAAGCCCCCGGCACTGACAATCGGCGGGGGCGGCTGCTCGCGGTCGCGTTGGCCGCGCAGTTCATGGCGCTGCTCGACGCGTTCATCGTCAACGTCGCCGCGCCGACCATCCAGTCCGAACTGCACGCGTCCGGCGCCGGGTTGCAGCTCGTGATCGCCGGTTACACCATCACGTACGCCGTCCTGCTGATCACCGGCGCCCGGCTCGGCGACCGCCTGGGGCACCGGCGGGTCTACCTCTTCGGCCTCGCCGTCTTCACCGTCGCCTCGCTGGCCTGCGGACTCGCCCGGGGCACGGGGGAGTTGATCGCCTTCCGGCTGCTGCAGGGGGCGGGCTCGGCGGTCCTGATCCCGCAGGTCCTCAGCCTGATCCAGCGCAACTTCGCGGGCGAGGCGCGGGTCAAGGCGCTCGGCGCGTACTCGGCCGTCCTCGCCACCGGCGCCGCCGCCGGACAGGTGCTCGGCGGCGTTCTCGTCAGCGCCGACCTCCTGGGCACCGGCTGGCGGCCGGTCTTCCTGGTGAACGTGCCGGTCGGCGTGGTCCTGCTCGCCCTCGCGTTCCGCGTGCTGCCCCGCGACGACGCCGCGGCGCTCGCGGCCGGCCGGGCGCGCGGCCTCGACCTGCCGGGCCTCGTGCTGCTCGGCGCCGCGGTCTCGCTCTTCACCGTGCCGCTCGTCCTCGGCCAGCAGGAGGGCTGGCCCCTGTGGTCCTGGCTCTCGCTGGCCGCCGCGGTCCTCTTCTTCACCCTGTTCTGCGCGTACGAGTCCCGTCTCGCCCGACGGGGCGGGGCGCCGCTCATCGCGCCGCGGCTCCTGCGGTCGCCCGGCATGGGCCTGGCCGTCTTCCGCGTCGCCGCCGTGATGGCCGTCAACGCGGGCTTCCTCTTCGTGGTCACCCTCCATGTCCAGGGCGGCCTCGGGTACAGCGCGCTGCGGGCCGGGCTCACGTTCGCGCCGAGCGCCGTCGTCTTCGGCGCGGTGGGGCTGACGTGGCGGCGCTGGCCGCAGCCGCTGCAACGCGCGCTGATCCCCGGCGGCTTCGCGCTGGCCGCGGTGGCCACGGCCGCCGTGGGGCTGCTGCTGCGTGACGGCGGTGACGGCGGACTCTGGCTGTACGCGGCCCTCGTGGGGGTGGGCGCCGGGCTCTCCCTCGGCTTCGGTCCGACGTTGACCCGGGCCCTCGCGACGGTGCGCGCCGAGGACGCGGCGGACGCCAGCGGCCTGCTCGCGACGGTCACCCAGCTCGGCCAGTTGACCGGAGTCGCCTGTTTCGGAGCACTTTTCCTGCACCGGCTTGAGTCGGCCGGGGCCCCTGGGGCGTACTCGTCATCGGACGCGCTCCTGGTGTGCGCCTACGCGCTCGCCTCGGTGGCCGCACTGGGCGCCGTGTCCGGACTGGTACGACTGCGTCGCTGACCGTGTCGCCCGGGCCGTGGCAGAATCGGACGGCCGGAAGGGGACGCAGCCCGACGGGAGGGAGAGCGCGATGCCCGCGAGCATCATCGGAGAGGTCGACCGCCTCTCCGGCGAGGCGGCGATGCGAGAACGTGCCGGGCGCCGCACGCTCCTCAACTGCCCTTCCTGCGGCTCGCCCCACGTCGCCCAAGTACTCGGTGACAACGGCGGAGTCTCGTACGTGTGCACCGCCTGCGGCCACAGCTGGAGCTGATCGATGGGTGCGCACAGGCGGAAATGCGACTGGTGTGACAGCGGCACGCCGATCGTCCGCGACATGGAACCGGTCAACGACGAGTACCAGTACTGGTGCGAGGAATGCGCCAGGGCGCTGATCATAAAAGGCGACCCCATCGAGACCTACCGCGAGCTGGAGGGGGAGCCGATCTACGGCCGGCTGCTCGACGAGCACTGCACCCTCAAGCGGTTCTACTCGTTCGCCACCGCCTGATCCCGATCAGCAGAAACCCGAAAGCGGTCACTACGTAGAGGGCGGACAGCAGTATTTGGCCATAATTCTGGCCGAGTTCGAGCCGCCCCGCACCGTGGGGCACCCACCACAGGGCGTACGAGACGAAGACCAGCGCGGCTCCCCCGCTCACCGCCCAGCGCCCCCGACCGCCCCGTCGCACCGCGTCGAAGCCCAGGAGCAGCAGCATCGGCACGCACCACACCCAGTGGTGCGACCAGGAGACCGGGCTGACCAGGAGGGCCGTCACCGCGCAGCAGAGCACGGCCCACGCCCGCTCCCCGCGCAGCGCCGCCGCCACCGCCGTCGCGAGCCCGCACACGCCGGTCGCCACGGCGGCCACCGCCCACCAGAGGCCGGGCTCGGCGGTGTGCAGCAGCCGGGAGAGGACACCGCGGAGGGACTGGTTCGCGGTGTCCTCCGGCAGGCCGACCCGGCCGGCCTCGAAGACCATGCGGGTCCAGAACCGCCAGGAGTCGCGGGGCAGCACGACGGCAGCCAGGAGCGTCGCGCCGGAGAACGAGACGGCCGCCACGCACGCGTGCCGCACGGCGGGCCGCCACGGGCCGCGCCGCAGGGCCTCGGCGGCCCCGGTCGCGAGCAGGAACACGGCGAAGAGCGCGGGTGTCAGCTTGATCGCCGCGGCGACCCCGATGCCCACGCCGGCCCAGCGGTGGCCGGGGCGCCGGGAGAGGTCCCACAGGACGAGGACGCCGAGCAGCAGGTTGATCTGTCCGTAGCGGAGCGTCGTCCACACCGGCTCGCACCAGACGGCGAGCGCGGAGAGCCCCAGGGCGGTCCCCACGCGCGCGTGGGGCGCGTCCCCCTCGATGAGCCGCAGGGAGAGCGCCACGAACACCACCAGCAGGAGGAGGTTCCCCAGCGTCGTGAGGACGCGCATGTCCGGGACGTCCAGCAGCGTGAGCGGGGTGAACAGGAGCGCCGCGAACGGGGGATAGGTGGTGGGCAGGTGCGCCTCGGTGGTGCGCAGCGCGTAGAGGTCGCCTCCCGCGCGCACGGTCTCGCCCTCCGCCCGGTAGACCATCAGGTCGATCATCGAGACGTCGGCGGCACGCTGGGCGAGCCAGAAGGCCGTGAAGGAGAGCAGGCAGGCCCAGGCGGCCACGGGTACGCGGCGGCGGGTGGTGGTGGCGAGCGCGATCACGGTCACGGGGGCTGACAGTACCGGCCGTATCGGGTCGTACCGGTGCAGAACGGAAACGATTTGGTGGAGCACGGGGATGACCGTGTAATGTTGGCGGAGCCGCCGGGGAAACCGGGCGGACAAGCAAGGGGCTATAGCTCAGTTGGTAGAGCGCCTGCATGGCATGCAGGAGGTCAGGAGTTCAATTCTCCTTAGCTCCACAGCAGATGGAAGCGGGTCACCCGGATCGGGTGGCCCGCTTCTTCTTTGTCGCCGTCTCTCATGGGCGGTGGCCCCGCTGGTCACTGCCTTCCGCTGCCGAGTGCCCTGCGCCCCCGGCCGGGCGGCAGCGCGGCGGGCAGCGCGGGACGCTGCTTCGATGCCGCCTTCGGGTCCTCCTCGATGCGCAGGGCCAGCGCGGGGCAGCACCGCACCGCGCGCGCGGCACGCGCTTCGGAGTAGCGCGGCACGGCGGCCTCCGCCACCGAGGGGAAGCCGTCGGGGCCGAGCTGGAGCAGCTCGGGGACGATGTCCGCGCAGAGCCCGTGGCCCTGGCAGAGCGTCCAGTCGACGGCCAGCCTGCGGCCGCTGGGCGCCTCACCCCGGGGGGTCTCCGCCTGGAGGGGCAGGACACCCAGCACGGGGCGGCCGCAGCCGCCGCCGAGGACGTGCGCCGCCAGGTCGTCGGTGAACGCCGCGATCGTCGACTCCAGGAAGGCGGCCGTGCCGTCCGGATGCTTGCAGGCGCCGCGTCGCTTCACGGCCCTGGTCACCTCGCGCAGCGCCTCCAGGGCGGTCGGGCCGCCGCCGTCGAGGACGTCCGCGAGGCCGCGCGCCGCCGCGGGCAGGCCGAGATGGCAGGGCCCGCACTGACCCGCGCTCTCCCCGGCCAGCCAGCGCGCGACGCGCAACGACTCGCCCAGCGGGCAGGTGGACTCGCCGATCGGCAGGATCGCCCCCGCTCCGAGCGCGCCCCCACAGGCGTCCAGGGCGGCCCGGGAGACGACCGCCTCGTGCGCGGCGACGCTGTCGAGCCACTTGCCGTGGTAGCCGCCCGTGAGGACGCCCTGGGGCAGCGCGGGGGCGCCGGCGAGCTGGAGGACGTACAGCAGCGGCACGCCGGTGGGCACCTCGACGACCATCGGCCGCGCCACCGCTCCGGAGAGGGTCAGCAGGACCGTGCCGGGCTCGTCGCGCAGGCCGGTGCGGCAGTAGCGGTCCGCGCCGATTCGCGCGGCGACGGCGAGCTGGGCGAACGTCTCGGCGTTCGAGAGCAGCGTGGGGGCCCCGCCCACTCCGGAGTCGGAGGTGCGCGCCTTGCGGCCCGGCGGCAGCGGGGGCCCGCCGTCGGCGGAGCGGACCAGCGCGGAGGACTCCCCGGTGACCATGCGCACCGGATTGCGCTGGACACGCGCGCGTAGGGCGGCGCCGCGGCGGTTGCCGAGGCCGCGCTCGGCGAGGGCGGTGCGCATCGAGGCCTCGGTCGAGTCGCGGGTCACGCCGATGACGAGCGTGCGGGCGCCGAGGGCCTCGGCGGCGAGCAGGGCGCCGTCCAGGACGAGGTGCGGGGCGCGGTTGAGCAGGACGGTGTCCTTGCGGCAGGCCGGCTCGTCCTCGCTGCCGTTGACGACGACCACGGGGCGTACGCCGCGACGTATCGCCGCCTCCGCGACGGAGCGCAGCTTGCGCGCGAAGGGGAAGCCCGCGCCGCCCCTGCCGCGCAGCTCGATCTGCTCGGCGAGTCCGGCCAGCGCCTCGCCCGCCATCGGTTCGAGGGGCCCGTGCACCTTCAGGTGCATGGGCAGACCGAGGCGTTCGACCAGGTCGAAGCCTGACGTGAGCAGGGGGAGGCCGACGACGCGGACCTCGGGGACGTCGGGCAGCGGCGCGTTCACGGGTGGCCTCCGGTGGCGGCGTTCCATGGCTCACCCGAGCTGGGGGCCTGGAACGGCCCGGGTAGCGGCTCGGTGGCGGAGCCACTGTCGTAGGCGGGATCGCAGGGGTCGTACACGGGCTGGGGCGCGGTGTCGTAGGTGGGCTGGGGCGCCACGTAGGGGGACTCGACGGGTGGGGGCGGCGACGGCGTGGGCCAGTGGTCGGCGGGCTCTGCGCGGGGTGGGGGTCCCGTCGGGTGCAGGGGTGGTGTGGCGGCGAGCGCGCGGTAGGCCGCGGAGATGCCGACCACGGGGCCGGAGGCCGGTTGGGCGTCGGCGGCCGTGCCCGGCAGCGGAGCGGAAACGGTGTCCCGCGCGGGATGCCGATGTGCGGGACGCGGCGCCTCGCCCGGTTCGAGCAGGGCCAGGACGCGGGCGGCGACCTTCCGCTTGGCCGGCGGCGGCGCGGCGCGCAGGGCGACGGCTCCGGTGACCGCGATCAGACACAGGCAGTACAGCGCCACCACCCAGGGCCTCGGCTGGCGTCCCGCGTACAGGCCGTGCACGAGGGCGGCGCACCAGGCGGGGTAGGCGAGCATGTGCAGCGCCCGCCAGCGCGACGCGATCCCCGCCGGTGAGGCGAAGGCGCTCCGCAGGGCTCCGGTGACGCTCGTGACCACCATGAGGAGGCCCGCGAGCGAGCCGAGGCCGATCAGCCCGGCGCTGCCGCCGACACCGAGCCCGAAGGGCACCAGGGCGCCGACGAGCGACACGTGGTCGAGCGCGATCTTGACCGTGCCGTGCAGCAGCAGGAAGCCCACCGAGGCGACCGCGGTGGCGCGGTGGACGGCCTGGGCGAGCAGTCGCTGGCGCGAGCGGAGGAAGAGGCGGTCGGTGGCCACCAGGCCCCAGACCACGGACGCGGTGAGGGAGACCAGGCACAGGACGCCGGTCGTGAAGTCGAGGGCGACGCGGAAACCGTCGCTGCCCGCGAAGACGAACAGGGGTATCAGGAGCAGGGCGCCGGCGGCGAGAACACGGCTCCGACGATGAGGGTGCAGAGGGTTCATGGGGGCGGCTCCGAAATGTTCGGTTCCCGCCGCATGCTAAGTCGCTCCATACCGGTGAGTACGAGGTTTGAGTTATTGCGTCGTTATCAAAGCGCTATCCCCTCTTGGTGTTGCCCCGATAGTGGGCGGTACGCCGAGTAACCCTTGGCCAAGGGTGAGGGTGCGGTCCCGCGCGGCCCCCGCCGGGAAGCTCGTCGCGGGCCGCGCGGGTGCTGCGGTACCCTGACGCCATGCGTGCCGTACGCCTTCTGCTTAGCGGGCCGCGCTGATCAGTCCCGACCGCCGGTGAACCGCGGTCGGAATCGGCGCGGCGTCCCCTCCTGTGCGAGGGGCATTTTTATTTGACCCGCACGGTCAATTCCGCAGGCAGAGACGATCGATGGAGCTTTGAGGATCATGAGCGAGACGAATTCTGCTGCCGCCTCCGAGGTGGCCGCGCCGCACCGCTACACGGCCGCCCTGGCCGCTGAGATCGAGGCACGCTGGCAGGACTTCTGGGACGCCGAGGGCACCTACGAGGCGCCGAACCCCAGCGGTGACTTGGCCGCGCGGGACGAGGCGGAGGCCGCGCTGGTCGGCAAGCCCAAGAAGTTCATCATGGACATGTTCCCGTACCCCTCGGGTGCGGGCCTGCACGTCGGCCACCCGCTGGGCTACATCGCCACGGACGTCTTCGCCCGCTTCCAGCGCATGACCGGGCACAACGTCCTGCACACCCTGGGCTTCGACGCCTTCGGCCTGCCCGCCGAGCAGTACGCCGTGCAGACGGGCACCCACCCGCGGGTCTCCACCGAGGCCAATATCGCGAACATGAAGGCGCAACTGCGCGCGCTGGGCCTGGGTCACGACAAGAGGCGCTCGTTCGCTTCGATCGACCCCGAGTACTACAAGTGGACCCAGTGGATCTTCGTCCAGATCTTTAACTCCTGGTACGACGCCGACGCCAAGAAGGCCCGCCCGATCGCCGACCTGGTCGCGCAGTTCGCGAGCGGTGAGCGTCCCGTGCCGGGCACCACGCGCGCGTGGAGCGAGCTGGACGCCGCGGAGCGCGCGGAGATCCTGGGCGAGTACCGCCTGGCCTACGCCTCCGACGCGCCCGTCAACTGGTGCCCCGGCCTGGGCACCGTCCTGGCCAACGAGGAGGTCACCGCCGACGGCCGCTCCGAGCGCGGCAACTTCCCCGTCTTCAAGGCCAAGCTGCGCCAGTGGAACATGCGCATCACCGCCTACGCCGACCGGCTGCTGGACGACCTGGACGCGCTGGACTGGCCCGAGGCCATCAAGCTGCAGCAGCGCAACTGGATCGGCCGCTCCGAAGGCGCCCGCGTGAACTTCCCCGTGGGCGCCGATGGCCAGGCCATCACCGTCTTCACCACCCGCCAGGACACCCTGTTCGGCGCCACCTACATGGTCCTGGCGCCCGAGCACGAACTGGTCGACAAGGTCCTGCCCGCCGCCTGGCCCCAGGGCACCCACGAGCTTTGGACCGGCGGCCACGCCACGCCCGCCGACGCCGTCACCGCGTACCGCGCGAGCGCCGCCGCCAAGTCCGACGTCGAGCGCCAGGCCGACGCCAAGGAGAAGACCGGCGTCTTCACCGGCGTCTACGCCACCAACCCGGTCAGCGGCGAGCAGGTCCCGGTCTTCATCGCCGACTACGTGCTGATGGGCTACGGCACCGGCGCGATCATGGCCGTCCCCGCCCACGACAGCCGCGACTTCGCCTTCGCGCGCGCGTTCGGCCTGCCGATGCGCTGCGTGGTCGAGCCGTCGGACGGCCGCGGCACCGACACCGCCACGTGGGACGACGCCTTCTCCTCCTACGAGGCGAAGCTGATCAACTCCGCGAACCAGGAGATCTCCCTGGACGGCCTGGACGTCACCGGGGGCAAGGCCCGCATCACCGGCTGGCTGGCCATGCGCGGCATCGGCGAGGGCACCGTCAACTTCCGCCTGCGCGACTGGCTGTTCAGCCGCCAGCGCTACTGGGGCGAGCCCTTCCCGATCGTCTACGACGAGGACGGCGTCGCCCACTCGCTGCCCGAGTCCATGCTGCCCCTGGAGCTGCCGGAGGTCGACGACTACTCCCCGCGCACCTTCGACCCGGACGACGCGGACACCTCCCCGGAGACGCCGCTGTCCCGCAACGAGGACTGGGTCAACGTCACGCTGGACCTGGGTGACGGCCCCAAGAAGTACCGCCGCGAGACCAACACCATGCCCAACTGGGCCGGTTCCTGCTGGTACGAGCTGCGCTACCTGGACCCCCACAACGACGAGCGCCTGGTCGACCCGGCCGTCGAGCAGTACTGGATGGGCCCGCGCGAGGGACAGCCGACCGGCGGCGTCGACCTGTACGTGGGCGGCGCCGAGCACGCCGTCCTGCACCTGCTGTACGCGCGCTTCTGGTCCAAGGTCCTGTTCGACCTGGGGCACATCTCGTCGGCCGAGCCGTTCCACAAGCTGTACAACCAGGGGATGATCCAGGCGTACGTCTACCGGGACAGCCGCGGCTTCCCGGTGCCCGCGACCGAGGTCGAGGAGCGCGACGGCGCGTTCTTCTTCGAGGGCGAGCAGGTCAAGCGCGAGCTGGGCAAGATGGGCAAGTCCCTGAAGAACGCCGTCACCCCGGACGAGATCTGCGACGAGTACGGCGCGGACACCCTGCGCCTGTACGAGATGGCGATGGGCCCCCTGGACGTCTCCCGCCCCTGGGACACCCGCGCGGTCGTCGGCCAGTACCGCCTGCTGCAGCGGCTGTGGCGTCTGATCGTCGACGAGTCGACCGGTGAGGTCACCGTCGCGGACGTCGCCGAGGGCGATATCGACGAGGTCACCCTGCGCGCCCTGCACAAGGCGATCGACGGCGTGCGCCAGGACCTGGACGGCATGCGGTTCAACACTGCCATCGCCAAGATCACCGAGCTGAACAACCACCTGACCAAGGCCGCGGGACCGGTGCCGCGCTCGGTCGCCGAGCGCCTGGTGCTGCTGATCGCGCCGCTGGCCCCGCACATCGCCGAGGAGCTGTGGCGCAAGCTGGGCCACACCGACTCGGTCGTCCACCAGGACTTCCCCGTCGCCGACCCGGCGTACGTCGTGGACGAGTCCGTGACCTGCGTCGTGCAGATCAAGGGCAAGGTCAAGGCGCGTCTGGAGGTCTCTCCCGCCATCTCCGACGAAGAGCTGGAAAAGGTGGCCCTGGCCGACGACCGGGTCGTCGCCGCGCTGGACGGCGCCGGCATCCGCAAGGTCATCGTCCGGGCGCCGAAGCTGGTGAACATCGTCCCGGCCTAGTCGCCGGCCGGAGACACCCCGCGCCGGGGTGGCATAGGGGTGATCCCCTACGGGCAGGTTGGGGGTTCCACTGGAACCTCTGGCCTGCCTTCTCCGTTTACGGTGGGAGGACGGTCGCAGGAGCGGACGCGAATCGGAGAGGGGCGTCATGGAAGCCGTGGGCGCAATCGTGGCGTTGCTCGTCGTGCTGTTCCTGGTGGCGGGTATCTACGCGACGGTGAAGGTCGCCAAAGCGGCCAAGCGGGGAGTCGACCGCACCATCTCGGAGGCCCGCAGGACGGTGGAGGACACCACGCTGCGGGCGAGGAGCTTCGCGCAGGTCGGCAGCGCCGCCCAACTGGCACAGCTGCGTCTGTCGTTGCGCACCTCGATGCGGGCCACGCAGGACGTGCTGCGGGCGGGCGCGGTCGAGGACCATTCGCTGAAGGAGTCCCTCGCGCTCTTCGATCGGCTGAGCGCCCACGGGCACGAGCTGGACGAGGAACTGCGGCGCCTGGAGCGGGACCCCGACAAGGCGGCCCTCGCCGAGCGCCTCCCGGGGCTGCGGGAGCGCACCGAGCAGATCACGAAGGCCGCGGACTCGCTGCGGTGGGTGGCACGTGACCGCGCCCGCCGGTTCGCCGACGACGACCTGGAGTCGCTGAGCAACCAGATCGACCTGGAGACGGGCGCCCTGCGGCACTGGGCGAAGGAGCCCGCGCCGGACCAGCCGCCTCCGGCGTGGCCCGAGCCCGCGGCGCCCGCCAAGGGCTCCGAGCAGACCAGGCCCGATGCGTCCGCCGCGTCCGGCCCGGCGGCTCAGGAGCCGCAGCGGCCCGCGATCAACCCGCCGAAGCCGCCGGTCACCTATCCGTGGGAGAAGAAGGCCAAGCCCGAGAGCACGACCTGAGCCGCCCGTGACACAGCGCGTCTCCCCGGAGCAGGACGAGCGGGGGCCGGACTGCCGTCCCGCCGGTCAGACGGGTAACCTCCAGCTCATGTCCCGCCATGTCGCGATCGTCACGGATTCAACGGCCTATCTGCCGCAGCGGACGATGGACCGGCACGGCATCACATCGGTGCCCCTGACGGTGGTCCTGGGCAGTCAGGCGTTCGAGGAGGGCACCGAGATCTCGGCCCGCTCCCTCGCCCAGGCCCTGCAGAAGCGGAAGCCGGTGACGACGTCCCGGCCCAGCCCAGAGGTCTTCGCGGAGACGTACCGGAAGGTCGCCGAGGCGGGTGCCGAGGCCATCGTCTCGCTCCACCTGTCCGCCGAGTTCTCCGGTACGTACGACGCGGCGCTCCTCGCGGCGAAGGACGCCCCGGTGCCGGTGCGCGTCGTAGACACCGGCATGGTCGCGATGGCCCTCGGCTTCTGCGCCCTCTCGGCGGCGGAGGCCGCCGACGCGGGCTACTCGGCCGAGGAAGCGGTGGCGGCGGCCGAGAAGCGCGCCGCGGGCACGTCCGCCTACTTCTACGTCGACACCCTCGACTATCTGCGCAGGGGCGGCCGCATCGGCGCCGCCCAGGCGCTCCTCGGCTCGGCCCTGGCCGTGAAGCCGCTGCTGAAGCTGGACGACGGCCGCATCGACATGCTGGAGAAGGTCCGGACGGCGTCGAAGGCCATCGCCCGCCTCGAAGAGATCGTCGTGGAGCGCGCGGGCACCGGCCGGGTCGACATCGCGGTCCACCACCTGTCGGCTCCGGACCGCGCGTCGACCCTGGCGGACCGCCTCCGCGAGCGGGTGCCGGGCCTCGCGGAGCTGCACGTCAGTGAGGTGGGCGCGGTGATCGGCGCGCATACGGGGCCGGGGTTGCTGGGTGCTGTGGTCTCGCCTCGCTAGGCGAAGAATTCCCTCGTGCGGGTGACGGAGTTATCCACAACTGGCGGGTGATCCACGGGTTTTGACCAAGATCATCGCGGTCGGGCGATTGTGCCTAACGTCGTCGGCATGACTCTTCGATCTTCTTCCCCGACGTCGGGCAGCCGGCTTTCCGAGGACCGGACGCCGCACGTGCCTTCCGAGGCCGGGACGCTGCGTGCGCCCGCCGAGGCTCGGACTCTGCCGGTGCCTTCCCAGGCCCAGGCGGCCCCCATGCCCTTCGCGGCCCGGACGTCACATGCGCCTTCCGCGACTGGGACGCCTTACGGATCGTCCGCCGCCCGGACACCGCACGTGTCCTCCTCCGCCCGGACGTCACCTGTGCCCTCCGCTGTCGGGACGCCCCGGAGGCCTTCCGCGACGAGTGGCCCCGGGCGCGGCCCCGCGTCCGACGGCCGTGCGTCCGACGGTCGTGCGCGGAGCCGGGACGCCCGTGGCAGGGCCCGCCGCAGGCGAGGCACGGTGGAGGCCGTGCGGCTGCGCGCGGAGAACCTCTTCCCCGAGCCCTTGCCCGAGCCCTTCCCGGGCCCTCCCGGATCGGAGCCGCCGCCGGGGTGGCGGGCCGCCAGCCCGGGCGAGGGCGCGCCGCGTGCGCCGGGACCGGCGTCGCGTGACGCCGGGCCCCAGTGGGAGTGGAAGGCCGTGCCCGCCGAGTCGCGTGAGGAGCGAAGTGTGCCGGAAGGGTGCGCCGAGCGGGGGCCCGGCTCCGGTGGGCAGGTGGTCGAGACGGTCGAGGCGGTCGGGGAGCCGTCGCGGGGGGAGCGGGCACGGCTCGCCGTGCGGGAGCGGCTGCCGGTGTGGCTCCAGGCGCGGTGCGGCCTGGAGCGGCGAGGCGTCGTCGCGCTGGTCGTGGTCCTTGCCGTCGCGGCGGTCTTCGCGGCGCAGCACTACTGGGCGGGGCGTACGCAGTCGGTGCGGCCGCCGGACGTCGTGGGTGAGGCGAGCAGTGCCCGTGAGCGAGGCGCGGCCCCGGCTCCTTCACCGGGTTCCGCACCGGCTGGGGGCGACGCGAACGCGGGCGGCGGTGTCGCGGCTGCCGGTGCGCAGGGTGACCGGGTCGTCGTGGACGTCAGCGGCAAGGTCAGGGACCCCGGGGTGCAGCGGTTGCCCGCGGGCTCCCGGGTGGCCGACGCCCTGCGGGCGGCCGGCGGGGTAAGGCCCGGAGCCGACCTGAGCGGGCTCAACCGCGCGAGGGTCCTGCTGGACGGCGAACAGGTGGTCGTCGGGGCCCCTGCGGCACCGGCCGCGCCTGGCGCGTCGGGCGCGGGCAGCGGCGGGGCTGCCGGAGTCGGCGGAGCGGCGACCGCGGGGCCGGTCGGGCTGAACACGGCGAGCGCCGCGCAGCTCGACGAACTGCCCGGCGTCGGACCGGTCCTGGCACAGCACATCATCGACTACCGCACGGAGCACGGCGGTTTCCGCTCGGTCGACGAACTGCGCGAGGTCAACGGCATCGGTGACCGCCGGTTCGCCGACCTCCAGGATCTCGTACGGCCATGAGGCCGGGCACCGGGGACAGGGAGCCACGCGCGGCGGTCCACCTCTCGTCGGGCAACCGTCTGGGCGCCTCGCATCCCCGGCAGGAGGGGCCGGTCGACCTCCGCCTGGTGCCGCCCGCGCTGGCGGCGTGGGCGACGGCGGCACTGATGCTGGACGCCCCACCGCGATGGGCGGTCACGACGGTCGCGATCTGCGTGGCGGTGGCCGGAGCCCTGATGGTGACGTGGACGGCGCGGGGGCGACCTCGAACGTCGGGAGAGCGGTCACCCATGACGCGGGGGTGGTCACCCGCCCCATCCGCGCGCGGGAGACCGCGGGGGCCACGCCACATCTGGGGGCGGCTGACGGTGGCGGCCGTGCTGCTCTGCACCGCCGCATCGGCCGGCTCCGCGGCCCTGCACGGGGCGGACCTGCGGCGCGGCCCGGTGCCCGCGTCGGCGAGGGAGTACGCGCAGGTCGAGGCGGAGTTGCGGGTCACGTCCGATCCCCGTCGCACCCGGCCACGCACGGCGAGCGCCCATGCGATGCCGCCCACCGTCGTCCTGGACGCCGAGGTCCAGCGCGTCACGAAGGCCGACGGATCGGAGTCGGTGACGCGGACTCCGGTACTGGTCATCGTGCGAATGGAAGGGCGAGAGCCGGAAGGGAGAGATACGGAAGGGAGAGGAACGGAAGGGCGAGATACGGACGGGCGAGATACGGAAGGGGGAGGAACGGAGCCCGAAGTCCGGAAGGCCGGATCACGGCCGTGGCTCGCTCTGCTGCCGTCGACGCGGCTGCGGGTGCAGGGGCGACTGGCACCGCCGCTGCCGCGGGGAGGCAGGGCCGCCGCGGTGCTGCGGGTGTCGGGCGAGCGGGCGCCGCACGTGATCGGGCCGCCCTCCGCGGCGCAGCGCCTGGCCGGTGAACTGCGGGCAGGGCTGCGGGAGGCCACGGGCGGACTGCCGGCCGATGCCCGAGCGCTGGTGCCGGGGCTCGTGATCGGGGACACCTCGCGGGTGCCCGCCGAGTTGGAGGAGGCGTTCCGGGCGACCGACCTCACGCACTTGCTGGCCGTCAGCGGGGCGAACCTGACAATCGTCCTCGCGCTGCTCATCGGGCCGCCGGGCATGGCGCAGCGGGCCGAGAGGCGGGGGCTTGCGCCGATGCTGGGCATGTCGCTGCGGACGACGGCGTTGCTGGGCGGGGTGCTGACCCTCGGCTTTGTCATCGTCTGCCGACCGGAGCCGAGTGTGCTCCGGGCCGCGGCCTGCGGGCTGATCGCGCTCCTCGCCATCGCCACCGGGCGGCGGAGATCGCTGCTCCCGGCGTTGGCCGCCGCGGTGCTGCTGCTTGTCCTGTGGGACCCCTGGCTGGCCCGGAGCTACGGTTTCCTGCTGTCCGTCCTGGCCACCGGCGCGCTGCTCACCCTCGCGCCCCGCTGGGGAGCCGCGCTGCGCGAGCGCGGGGTGCCGCCACGGCCGGCGGAGGCGCTGGCCGCGGCTGCCGCGGCGCAGGCGGTGTGCGCACCCGTGGTGGCCGTGCTCGCCGCCCGGGTGAGTCTGGTCGCGGTGCCGTGCAATCTCCTGGCGGAGTTCGCCGTGGCGCCCGCCACCGTCCTCGGGTTCGCCGCGCTCGCGGTGGCCCCGGTGGCGATGCCGGTCGCGAAGGTGCTCGCGTGGGGCGCTTCCTGGCCCACCGGATGGATCGCGGAGATCGCGCGCACGGGGGCGGCGCTGCCAGGCAGCGGTGTCGACTGGCCCGGGGGCTGGCACGGCGGGCTCCTCCTTGCGCTCGCCACGGTGGTGGTCGCCCTGGCCGGACGCAGGCTCGCGCGGCACCCGTGGCTCGCGGCGGCCTGTGCGCTGCTGCTCCTGCTGGTCATCGTCCAGCCACCGCCCCTCACCCGGGTGATCGCGGGGTGGCCGCCGCAGGGCTGGCGCATGGTGATGTGCGACGTGGGTCAGGGCGACGCCCTGGTGCTCGCGGCGGGTGAGGGCGCCGGGGTGGTCGTCGACGCCGGGCCGGACCCCGTGGCGGTGGACCGCTGCCTGCGCTCGCTCGGGGTCACGCGCGTGCCGCTCGTGCTGCTGACGCACTTTCACGCGGACCATGTGGCGGGACTGCCGGGGGTGTTGCGGGGGCGTGAGGTGGGGGCGATCCAGACGACCGGGTTCGATGAACCCTCGGAGCAGGCGGAGTTCGTCCGGAGGCAGGCGGCCGCGAAGGGGGTGCGGATGACTCGGGCCGCGGCGGGGGAGCGGCGGCGGGCGGGGGCCCTGGAGTGGCGGGTGCTCTGGCCGCAGGCCGAGCCGCGGGTGCGGCCCGAGGGACCGAACGACGCCAGCGTCACGCTGCTCGTGCGGACCGCCGGGCTGAGCCTGCTGCTGCTCGGCGATCTCGAACCACCCGCGCAGCGCGCCCTGCTGAGAAGCCCGGCTGCCGCGTGGCTCACGTCCGTGGACGTCCTGAAGGTCGCCCACCACGGCTCGGCCGACCAGGACCCGGAGCTGCTGCGCAGGGCGGCGCCCAGGCTGGCCTTGATCTCTTGTGGCGCCGAGAACACGTACGGCCATCCGGCACCCGTCACGATGGCGGCGCTGCGGGCCGAGGGGGCGGAGGTGCTGCGCACGGACACCCAGGGCGCGATCGCGGTGCTGGCTTCGGGGCGGGGCTCGGCGCCACGGCTGGAGGTGGCCACGAGACCGCCGTAGCGCGGCCGGGGTGCGGGGCCGCCGAGCGCCGCGATGCCGGAGGCCTGCCCTCCGGTAGGGCTACCGCCGGAAACAGGGGGCTGACCTGCCCAAAGTGGTTCAGGCGCGGCACTACAGCTCATCATCGGCAATTGGCGCGATGTAGGTTCGTGTTGCACCGAATGCCGCAACGGTGATCGAATGCCCTTTCGTTGCCGTTTGTGGAATGCAGTTGCTGTGGTGTCGTGAGGGAACGCGGGGGTGTGTCGTAAGTGTTCGGCCGTTGGCTGGGGAACCGGCTGGGGAACCGTACGAATCGGGTGGCGCGGGCGGGGGCTCTGTCGGCGTTCACGGTTCCGCCGAACGCGGGGGCGCTCAGCTGCCGGGTGCTCGACCCTGTGAACGAGCCCGTGCGGAACGCGGAGTTCGTGGTCAGCGACGCCGTGGGCCGCAAGGTGGTCGGCGGGGGGACGGATCCCTTCGGGTCGTTCGTCACGACGGTGCCGGCGGGGGAGTACCGCCTCGCGGTGTCGGCGGAGGGGTTCACTCCGTACCGGGCGAGCGTCACGGTGGGGGAGGACGCGCACGCCTCGCTGGGTGACGTCACGTTGCAGGTCGCCCAGCCGCCGGTTCTCCCCAGGCCCGGCGAGTGGGAGGTCGACCCGCAGCACTCCTCGGTCGGGTTCTCCGCGCGGCACATCGGGCTGGCCCGGATCCACGGGCGGTTCAACAGCTTCGCGGGGGTGATTCGCCTCGGCGAGCGCATGGAGGACTCCGCGATGCACGTCGTCATCGACGCGGCGTCCATCGACACCGCGGTCAAGATGCGCGACGACCACCTGCGCTCGGGGGACTTCCTGGACGTGGCGCGCTTTCCGACCATGGAGTTCTACAGCGACCGCTTCGTGCACAAGGGCGGCAGCCGGTGGGCGATATCCGGCGGGCTGACGTTGCACGGTGTGACGCGGACGGTGACGCTCGACGCCGAGTACCTCGGCATCGGGCAGGGGCTCGAAGGGGAGACCCGCGTGGCCTGCCGTGCCTCCACCGAGCTGCACCGCGACGACTTCACGATCACCTGGCAGACGATGCTCGCGCGCGGCATCGCGGCCGTCGGCCACAGCATCCAGGTCGATCTCGACATCCAGGTCATCCCCAAGGGCTGACGCGGCGGAGGTGCGTGGCCCCGCCGGGCGGGACCATCGGGGCTACGGGGCCTCCAGCCAGCCCTCGTGTTCCGCGGCCAGGTCGTCCAGGGCCGTGCGGTCGAGGCGGGACTCCGGGTCCTCGACCACGACCAGCCACTGGGCGTCCTCGGCGTCGTCCTCGCCGGCCAGGGCGTCGCGTACGAGCTGGGGTTCCTCGGAGACGCCGAAGCGGTCCGGAAGCTCTTCGGCCACTTCCTCCGCGGCATCGCGGTCGGGCAGCACCAGGACATGTCGTACGTCGCTCACGCCCCCATTCTCCGATACGGGCCGGGCGGCACGGCACCGGCTCCCGGCCTCCCGCTGCCGGCCCCCCGCTCCCGGCTCCCGGCCGGGGAGCCCGCCGTGCGGGGTGGACTGTCAGTGCCGCGTGGGATGCTTGACCGCGATGGCCAGGAAGACAGCTAACGACGATCCGCTCGCTCCCCTCACGCTCGCCGTGGGGCAGGAGGAACTGCTCCTCGACCGTGCCGTGCAGCAGGTGGTGGCGGCCGCCCGTGCCGCCGACGCGGACACGGACGTGCGCGACCTCAGCTCGGACCAGTTGCAGCCCGGCACGCTCGCCGAGCTCACCAGCCCCTCGCTCTTCGCCGAGCGCAAGGTCGTCGTCGTGCGGAACGCGCAGGATCTGTCGGCGGACACGATCAAGGACGTGAAGGCGTATCTGGGGGCGCCCGCCGAGGAGATCACCCTCGTGCTGCTGCACGCGGGCGGCGCCAAGGGCAAGGGGTTGCTCGACGCGGCCCGCAAGGCGGGGGCGCGGGAGGTAGCCTGCCCGAAGATGACCAAGCCCGCGGACCGGCTGTCGTTCGTGCGGTCGGAGTTCCGTGTGACGGGGCGTTCCGCCACGCCCGAGGCGTGCCAGGCCCTCGTCGACGCGATCGGCAGCGACCTGCGGGAGCTGGCCTCCGCGGTCTCGCAGCTCGTGGCGGACGTCGAGGGGACGATCGACGAGGCGGTTGTCGGGCGGTACTACACCGGCCGGGCCGAGGCGTCGAGCTTCACGGTGGCGGACCGGGCCGTGGAGGGGCGGGCGGCTGAGGCGCTCGAGGCGTTGCGTTGGTCCCTGTCGACCGGGGTCGCCCCCGTCATGATCACGAGCGCGCTCGCGCAGGGGGTGCGGGCCATCGGCAAGCTGTCCTCCGCGCGGGGCGGGCGTCCGGCCGATCTGGCCCGTGAGCTGGGCATGCCGCCCTGGAAGATCGACCGGGTCCGGCAGCAGATGCGCGGCTGGACCCCGGACGGCGTGGCCGTCGCGATCGCCGCGATCGCCGCGGCCGACGCGGGCGTCAAGGGCGGTGGCGACGACCCCGAGTACGCGCTGGAGAAGGCCGTGGTGACCATCGCCCGCGCCGCCAGATCCCGCCGCCCCTGACCCCCGGGGCCCACGGGTCACCTCCGGTCGCGGAGCCACCGGCCGCCCGGCCTCGGCCGGTCACGGGCTCACCCCCGGCGCCGGAACCACCGCCCCGGCCCCCGTCGGTCACAGGCCCGCCGCCCCCGCCCCCCCCGTAGCCCACGGGCTCACTCCCGGCCATGGAGCCACCGGCCGCCCGGCCCCCCCGCTCACGGGCTCACCGTCGGCCATGGACCTACCGGCCGCTCGGTCACGGCCGGTCACGGGCCCACCCCGGCCGCCGAATCACCGCCCCCGGCCACACCGTCGGCCACAGGCCCACCGCTCCTGCCCCCCCGGGGGGGCCCGCGGGCCCCGCTGCTGGTCACGGAACCACCGACCGCTCGTCCACGGACCGCCTCCGGCCAACGGCCCACCCCCGGCCAATGGCCCACCCCCGGCCACGGAACCCCCATCCCCCGGGGGGGGAACGCCCAGCCACACAGGACTCAACCCCAAGCCCAGCTCAGCCCACCCCG
>NZ_QEXM01000013.1 GCF_004127445.1 Streptomyces alfalfae | reverse complement strand
CTAGTACTGCAACGGTGCTTGCCGTGACTGGTGGCCAGGTTGGTCGTTGGTGTGGTTATGGGTGGGGACCTTGCTGATGTCAGGTTGTGGGCGGGCGAACTGGAAGCTGTGCATGGGCGGTTCGTGCACCGTTTCAGCAGGTCGGAGCCGCGGGAGTCCGCACTGGCTTATATGCGGGGCCTGATCGCTCCGCTGCAGCGGAAAAACGGCTGGACGCTGGCGGAAGAAGCCGGCCACGCAGGCCCGGACCGCATCCACCGGATGCTGAACCGGATCGATTGGGACGCTGACGAGGTGCTCGACGATGTGCGTCAGTACGTGGTCGACAACCTCGGCGACCCCGGCGCCGTCCTGGTCGTGGACGACACGGGCTTCCTGAAGAAGGGCACGCAGTCGGCAGGGGTGCAGCGGCAGTACTCCGGAACCGCCGGGCGAACGGAGAACTGCCAGGTCGGCGTCTTCCTCGCCTATGCCACCGACCGCGGGCGGACGCTGATCGACCGGCGTCTGTATCTGCCCACCTCCTGGACCGACGACCGCGAAAGATGCCACGGGGCCGGCATCGGCGACGAGGTCGCCTTCGAGACCAAGGTGGCCATGGCCAAGGCGATGGTCCGCCGCGCGATCGCGGACAAGATCCCGTTTCGGTGGGTGACCGCGGATGCCGCCTACGGGTTCAGCAAAGGTTGGCGCTCCGAGCTGGAGCGGGCGGACGTCTTCCACGTCATGGCGACCACCCGGCACGACACCGTGGTCACCCGCTGGGCCATCGACCATCCCGTCCACGACCTGTTCAACGGCCTTGCCCGGCAGAAATGGAAACGTCGTTCCTGCGGCAACGGGGCTCACGGCCTGCGAATCTATGACTGGGCACGCGTCGAGGTGCGACCGTGGCACCGGCCCGACCGCCGCCACTGGGTGATCGCCCGCCGCAGCATCGCCCGACCGCAGGAGATCTCCTACTACATCGCCTACTGCCCCGCCGGAACCACGCTGGATGACCTGATCCGCATCGCGGGCAGCCGGTGGGCCATCGAGGAGTGCTTCCAGAGCGCCAAGCAGGAATGCGGACTGGATGACTACCAAGTCCGCCGCTATCCCGGGTGGCACCGCCACATCACCCTCGCCATGGCCGCCCGTGCCTGCCTGACCGTCCTGCGAGCCCGAGAGCTGGACGCAGGGAAAGCAGAAACGGATCCTCCCAGCTCATCCACCTCAGCCTCGCCGAGGTACGACGGCTGATCACCCGCCTCACCAACCGCCGGCCCACACCCGTCGAGCACATCCTGCACTGGTCGACCTGGCGCCGACGACGACAGCACCAGGCCCGCACCAGTCACTACAAACAACGCGGACACATCCCCTGACCTGGCCACCAGTCACGGCAAGCACCGTTGCAGTACTAGGGCGTTTCGTTTGGATCAGTCGGTCGTTGGTCCGGGTGTGCCGTTCACTGATGCGCAGTGGGCGCGGATCGAGCCGTTGCTCCCGGACCGGACGCCGAGGCGGGGTGGCCGCTGGCGTGACCATCGTGAGGTGATCGACGCGCTCGCCTTCAAGTTCCAGACCGGTACCCAGTGGGTGCATCTGCCGGAGAAGTACGGCAACTGGCGCGGCGTCTACAACCGACTGCGGATGTGGGCCGTCGACGGCACGTGGGAGCGGGTGTTCACCGCCCTGGTGGCTCAGGCCGACGCGGACGAAGACGTCAGCTGGGCCGTCTCCGTCGACTCCACCATCGTGCGCGCTCACCAGCACGCGGCCGGGGCCCGCAAAAAGGGGCCCCGGCCGGCGAGCCGGAAGACCACGCCATCGGCCGGTCCCGCGGCGGACTGACCACGAAGATCCACCTCGCGGCCGACGGCCGGTGCCGGCCGCTGGCGTTCGTCCTCACCGCCGGTCAGGCCGGAGACGCACCCGCCTTCACCGACGTCATGGCCCGCCTGCGCGTTCCCCGCCGACGAGGACGGCCCCGCACCAGGCCGGACCTGGTCCTGGCCGACAAGGCGTACTCCTCCCGCGCGATCCGCGACCACCTGCGCCGACGCGGCATCCGCGCGGTGATCCCAGAACGGGCCGACCAGCAGGCCAACCGGCGCCAGCGCGGACAGACGGGCGGCAGACCACCGGCCTTCGACCGTGAAGCGTACAAACAGCGCAACACCGTCGAGCGGTGCATCAACCGCCTGAAGCAGTGGCGCGGCATCGCCACCCGCTACGAGAAAACCGCGACCGTCTACCTCGCCGGACTTCACATCGCGGGCATCTTCCTCTGGTCCGCCCGCTGATCCAAACGAAACCGCCTAGTCGCGCGCCTGCAGCCCACCTTCGATGAGACAGATCAGCGTGACCGTCATCGGCCTTGCCCGGCCCGCGCCCAGCTTGGGAACGCCGAGCTCCCGGATAAGGCGGCCCGCCCGTTCTCGACGTCGCGGGGGGACGGCCTTGCCGAGCGCGAGCACGGCCAGGACGTCACTGGACGTCCCGCGTCCCACGTGCGTGTCCTCGCTATACAGCGCGCTTCGGAACAACCGGACGGAGTGGGCGGCCCTGCTCTTCCCGCATTTGAAGCGGTCTCCCGATGGCACAACCGTGACTCTGGTTTCAAGAGGGCGGTTCAGGTCGTTGTGATCAGATGTGGTCACTGTCTGCGGAACGGTCTCCTTCGCACACTTCTCCCGCATAGGCTCCTCAAGCGGACGGGTTGTTCCATATCCCCTGTCCGGTGTTTTAGCTGCTCAAGGGATGTTTCCTGTCAGGCTGGACGGCCATGTGCAACAGCCGGTGCGAGGGGAGCGCCCTACCGAACTGGAGGGGGAAATCCACATGCCTGACGTCGATCTCGGACTTGCGACCGACTGGGACGAGGGCGAGACCCACGGCCGCGTCAAGCTGGTGCCGAACCGGGCCTACCCCGGCTCACCGAAGAAGGACGTGGCGATCACCTCGCCGCACAGCGTCGAGATCGAGCTGAACTCGGACTTCTCCAGCTCGCAGGAAGCGGACAAGGTCTACTTCACCACGCACTACGGCAGCACGAAGAAGGTCATCGCCGTGCTCGATTCCAACGGCAACCTGAGCATCGCCGGGAAGCTCCTCACGGACCAGAAGAACCTGCAGTTCTAGTTTTCGTTCCGACGGCGCGCAACGGCCGGGCAGCACGGCGGTGATGCCGTGCAGTCCGGCCTGCTCGCGCTTGAGGGGTACGGCTTCAAGGAGCCGGCCCCGCCGACCCCCGTGCACGGGGGTCGGCGGACACGACGGAGTCACTCAGTTGAGAGCGGTCCGCTGGCTGCGCAGACCGAACGGGTTGGTCTCCATCCGCTCCAGGATGACCAGGTCTCGGACTGTCCGATCAGCGTGTACCGGCCGTGCGAGGCGGGCCTGCTGCCCGGCCCGTGCGTCCCCATCCCCTCCAGGCGGGCGCGGTGCTGCACCACGAACGCCTCCAGGCGCTCGATGTACCCCTCGCGTTTCTCGGCGACGTGCCGCGCTCAGAGCGACGTCCAGGAAGTCACCGCCGTCCGCGTTCTACGGCCGCCAGGATGTCCTTCGCCTCCAGCGGCGGCACCGAGACCGGGGCCGGGACGGGATCTTTTACCGGAGTCTCCTGCGGGGTGGGGGAGGCGGGTTGCTGGAGGTGGACGAGCAGCATGGCGCTGGAGGCGGCGCGCCCGTGCTGCATCCGGGCGCTGGTATCGGCGACGCGCAGAGGTAGAGGGCGACGTCGCGGACGCCGGTGAAGCAACCGTCCTTGAAACGCCCGCCAGAACTGTCCGGGGCGGCTCTCGGAGCTCCAGGTGCAATCCCCGGCCACCACCCCGGCGTCCGAGGGACAGCGGGTGCAGGGGCCCAGTGTCTTAACGCCGTGGTACTCATCTCCCATGAACCAGTTCCGCGACTTCAACCTCAAGCTGCTCGTCATCGAGGAGCTCATGTACTGCCCCGAGCCGCTCCTCCCGGTCTACGACCTGCCCGCTCGGCTGGCCGAACAGGGGATCGGCGACCCCGCGTCCCATGTCCTGGAGAACAGCTTCCACACCGAGGTGCTGCCCGAGTCCCGGGCCCATTTCGAGGCCCTGGAGATCCCGGCGGAGCTGCTCGCCGACGTCGAAAAACTGTGCTTCGACGCCGGGGCGGAAGTCTTCCGGCACTGCGCTCCCGCCTGGGACGGCGAGGACGACCTGTTCGACGTTCGCTCGCTCGACGACCTCGCCCTGCTGCCCAACCTACAGGAGGTCACCTTCGTAGAGGACGGCGTTCTGGCCGTGCCGAACGCGGCCAAGATCTTCGCCGCGCGCGGCATCGACACCGAATGAGCCCTGTCACTTCGGCAGCGCTGAATGAATCTCGAAGCCCAGCCCAGCCCCGCTACTCCGCGGGAGCCTGACTTCGTCATGCTGCTGAAGATCGGTGCCTGGACACGAATGTGCAGAACCTGGTGGATCTGCGGGGCCCCGCCACGGCCTTGAAGTGAGCCGCGTGGCCGGACGCGCGTCGTGCGGTCGGGAAGGGCGCTATGCCATGCCTGTTACGACCACCGCGTCCCGATCGCGGACAACTGCTCCATCCGCTCTGGGGACAGTGTCGCGGTTCGGCTGCGCTGGTTCCCGATCCAGTCCCCAGTGGCCCGCTGCGTGGTCGAGGACCGCTGGCGGCTGCGGCGGGCCGCCGAACGCTTCCAGGTCTCACCCACCACGGCCAAGCGCTACCGGCAGTTCGGCGAAGCCGGGATGTCCGACCGTTCCTCCCGCCCGCCCACAAGCCCGCGCCGGACACCGACCCGCACCGAACGCCGGATCATCAAGGTCCGGGTCCTGCGCAGATGGGGACCGGCCCGCATCGCACACCTGCTCGGCCTGGTGCCCTCCACCGTTCACCGAGTACTGACCCGCTACCGGCCGGCCCGCTACGAACGCGAACGGCCCGGCGAACTCGTGCATGTGGACATCAAGAAACTCGGCAACATCCCCCGACGGCGGCGGACACAAAGCCCTGAGCCGCCAGGCGGGCCGCAAGACCCGCAACAACGCCGGCTACAGCTACATCCACACCGCCGTCGAGGACCACTCCCGCCGCGCCTACAGCGAGATCCACACCGACGAGAAGGAGAAGAGGGACACAGCGACCGGCTTCTGGCAGCGGGCCCACGCCTACTTCACCGACGCGGGCATCACCATCGAACGCGTCCTGACGGACAACGGCAGCTGCCATCGCTCCCGCACCTGGCGCGATGTCCTGGCAGCGGCCGGGATCACTCACAAGCGGACCCGGCCCTACCGGCCCCAGACCAACGGCAGGGTCGAACGCCTCAACCGCGCCCTGCTCGACGAATCGGCCTACACCCGCCCCTACCAGTCAGAGCAGGAACGACGCGACGCCTTCCCGCACTGGCTGCACACCTACAATCACCACCGTGGAGACATCCCGCTCGCAGGCAAACCACCCGCCAGTCGCGTCCCCAACCTCACAGGGCAATACAGCTAGCCCGCGCGGTCCTTGAGGAAGACGCCCACCCGGTACCCCTGGTTGACCAGACGCAGCGTCGCTCTTACCAATGGTGCTCCCGCTGCTGACCGTTGTGGCTTATTGTATTCGAACGAATACCTAGCGTGCTTGCCCGTGTGAATCAGGGGCAGTCCTTGAAGCGTTCCGAAGTCACATGGAAGGACGCTTGGTTACATGGCTCACCGCAAGGTGTATCTCGCCGTCGGCCGGACCCGCACCCGGATCTACCGCTTCGACCCCATCGACGGTGACACCCGTGTCGTCGAGAACGTGCGGCCCTACGAGGCCGGCTACACCGCCATGGGGGCGCAGTACCGCGGCGACGACACCGAGCCCCTGCTGCTGGCGGTGAGTCGCAACAAGCTCATCACCATCGACGTGGCGGCCGGCACTCTGAAGGAACACGTCATCGACGGGCTGCCCGACGGGCCCTGGTTCGACGGCGACATGGATCCCGACGGCAAGACTCTTTTCGCCGTCAGCAACCCCGGCACACCCAGCTACGCCATCGACGTGGCAGTCGGCAAGGCCACCCCCCGCAACGCACCGGGAGGCGGCCGGTGGGACGACTTCGCCTACCACCCCACGAACGGGCGACTGTACTCAGTGGAGGGCGACAACGGCGACCTGCTGCTCATCGACCCGAGCCGCCAGCCCATGAAGACCGTCCTCAAGCAGGGTGTCTTCCCGCCCGCGCAAGCCAGCACCGCGGCAGGCTCCCGCAAGGCATACTCGGCCACCTTCTTCGACCAGGACGGCAACTTCTACGCCGTCGACTCCGCCGGCAACGTCAACCACCTCGACCTGACCACGGAGACGATCCCCGACCACTCGCAGCGCATCGGACGGGGCAGGGTGCCCGTCGGCAACTTGGAGATCATGAACGGCGCCGGGAGCATCACCCCTCTGCCCGTCCCGCCCAGTTACGACGAGATCACCGTGACGAAGAAGTTCAACCGGACATGGGAGAACAGCGAGCCCCGGGGCCGGGTTTACAGCTTCGACCTCACGCTCACCGCCATTGGCAAGGACAGCGGCACGGCGGAGGACGTCAGGAAGTTCCGCATCTCCTTCGACCTGCCGACGGTCAAGGCCGCGAAAGCCGAAGCATCCGGCGTGGAGGTCATCGCCCAGGATGGCAAGGCATACCTGGACTCGGTGGGCGACCAGTTCCTCGCTGCCGGCACGTCCCGGCCCATCACCGTGCTGATCATCGTGCCGGGCGACCCGGCTCGCTTGCCCCAGGAATACCCCCTCGACGGCCTCAGGGCCACCCGTCTGCCCAGCCACTGACACGACACCAGAGACACCTCCCCACAAGGCGCGCACCCACTGCGCAGGGCGGCGCCTCACTCGCGCGCAGCCGCCCCCTCGCAGTGGCCGGCGGCCACCGAAGCGGCGTCAACACCACCGGATCCGTAAGCGCGGACACCAGATCACCCACGGGCTGCCGAGCGCATCGCGTCGCAGCCGGTGCAAGCTGCCCCACCATGTGCCCGAGCCGCCATCTGTGCCCGCACCTGCGTCACACCGCCCGGACGGAGTGCGCCGCCCCAGTACACCCACACCGGTATGTCAACCCCGAACACCCGCCTCTCCAGTCCAGCCCCAGCTCAGCGCGCTGTGTGTATGGGTGCCGCGCCGAGCCGCGGCACCCATACACACAGCGGCACACATACACACAAAGGAGGCCCCACTGATGAGCCTGACCGCCGCCCAGACGCCCGCCGGACAACCGGAATACGGCGATGCACAGTACCCCTTCCACATCACCAAAGAAGAAGAACGGCAGCTGCGTATCAGGGGTGCCGAGGCCGCCCCGTCCCTCGTGATCGGGCAGGCCACGTCCTTCGACGAGTACGCCCGCCAGCTGATGATCCCCCCGGCCGTCATGGACCTCGCGCGCAAGGCCGAGGACCTGCGCCTGTCGGCGTGGGAGATCGAGGCGATGCGCAAACACCTCGCCCCCGCCACCGCACCCGGCGAGAAGGTGGGACTGCTGCGCCAGATCATGGTGGAGAAGTACAACCACGACAAGACTCACCCGCCGTACATCCGCGTCGCCTGCACCGGCCGGGGCGACTACGACCACCTGGCCGCCGAACACGGGCACCTCCACCCCGACGACCACCCCAAGGGCGACATCGGCTCACCCGTAGTCCTGGAGATCTGGCCCGCCCAGCACTACTCGCCCATCCACTCCCACGGCCACACCACCGGCATCGTCTTCTGCCTCGCCGGCCAGCTCGACGTCATGGTCTACGAGCACCTCGACTGGGACGCACGCAAACTCGGCCTGCTGACCCTCACCCCCGGCCAGTGCGCCTGGCTGTCCAGGGACAACTACGCCGTGCACCGGGTGTACTGCCCGATGGACGGTGGCGGCGGCACCACCGGCCCCGGCTACATGAACGCCTCCGCCGACTTCGGCGCCAGCTTCCACGTCTACCTCAACCCGGAGCAGACCGCCGTCGAGGACCAGGACGGTGACAGCTACAGCCGTGACACCTTCAACTACATCGACGAGGAGTCCAAGGAGCAGCGCCCCTTCGCCACCGAGTCCGACCTCTCTTGGGCCATCCTGCGCCGGGTCCTGGCCAACACCCCACTGACCTGAGTCCAGCGAGGACGCCACCCCCCTCTGGCGCGGCTTCGCGGACGGAGAGGGTTCGGGACTGTAAACCGTTCGGTGTAACTCCCGATCATGGAGGATGCATCGACGGCCAGTGAGAACGTGGCCGAGCGGGATGCTGCCGAGTCCGCGGCGGTTGGGTCGGCGAAGACCGTGGATGACCAGCTGATCGACGAGCTGGTGAGCCGGGCCCGGGCCGAGGAAGTGCAGCTGAGCGGCGAGGGCGGTCTGTTGCAGCAGCTGACCAAGTTACTGCTGGAGTCCGCCCTGGAGGGCGAGATCACCGACCACTTCGGCTATGACAAGCACGATCCGGCGGGCAGGAATGACGGCAACTCCCGCAAGGGCACACGTTCCAAGACCGTGCTGACCGATGTCGGCCCGGTGGAGATCGTCGTGCCCCACGACCGCGACGGCTCCTTCGAGCCGAAGATCGTCAAGAAGCGGCAGAAGGGCCTGACAGGCGTCGAGGAGATAGTCATCTCGCTGGCCGCGAAGGGCCTGACCGCCGGCGAGGTGCAGGCCCACCGTTCGGTGATATATCCGGCGCGCTCGACTTCGCCTCCCTCACCGAAAAGATCATGAGAGGCGATGCGTAGGGGGCATCCACGGCGAAGGTCGGATACTGGTGCGAATCGGTACGGAAGCGGTGTGCGGCGCAGCGGCGGCAGCGGGTGCCGCCCCTGCCGTCCCAGCCGCGTCACCCGCGCGTCGAGGTCGGAGCACACCGCTCTCGGCTCCACCTCGAACACGCCGATGAGCGCGCACCGGTCGCTAGCAGTGGCGGCGAAGTGGTGGAGGCCGGTGTGCGTTCACCGCCACCCAAGTACGTGGCGAGTTCGTCTTCGGCGATTCCGCAACTTGAGGCGCCGAAGCAAGCCGTGACGGGAAAGCGACCGCGCAGGCGTGGGACCGGCTGCACCTGCGGCTGACCCCTCGGGCGGCTTGGCTGTCGGTCTTCTGCGGGACGGTGTAGTGGATTCCCCGTCGCAGGTACCCGAGGACGGGGCTGTTGCTGTGGCCTTGTCGGCCGCGAGGATGTCCGGTGCGTAATCACCCCGGGCCGTGTCTAGGCACTCGAATCTTCTACGGGACCAACTTGCAGCGGGTTGCCGGCCGCCCGCCTGCCTCGGAGTGACGATCAAGGACGGTGGACTGCGGTGGCCGTCCGGGCTCAGGTAGTCGCTCGTTTCCCTGCGGCGAGGTCTGCGGTCGCGGGATGCTGGTGCGGCGAGGCTCGTGGAGGCGGCGGTCAAGAGCCGTCTGCCTGGCGGCCGCCCAGCCCCTGCGGCAACGGGTTTCGCGCCGCAGAGCGATGGTGGTGGCTGTCGGCAGTCACCACCATCTGCACGTCACCTCCCCGATTCCCTTCCTGCCGTGTCCATTCGGGGGGTGTTCCGCGCGAGACACGCAGAGCGCCCTACGACCGGTGTGGACGACCAGGGCGCGAGGCAGCCGTCGCGGCGTGGCGGTGGCCGTTGCAGGCCGCAGGCCACGAAATGCGTACGATGATTCGTGCATTGGTTGACGCGTGTGCTTCCGGGGCAGCACCCTGACAGGTGCCGCGGGACCAGGAGGAGACGGCCATGGTGGATACGGCGAGCCCAGCAATGTGCATGCCCCTGGCTCATTCCGCTGCCCCCTGGACGTCCAAGGCCGCCGGCACGACGCCAGGGGAGCAAACGCGCAGGATCCTGTACGGCGAACTCGACATCGACTCCGTCACCCGCCTCCAGCCCGACCTCTTCCACGTCCTCCTGCACTCCGCAGCAGGCCTCGACCTGGACCTAGGCGCCGTCACCTTCAGCGACTGCTCCGGAGTCAACCTCCTGCTGCGCCTGCACCGGCAGGCCACACAGCAGGGCAAGACTCTCGTCATCAGCGCGATGAGCCCGGCGATGGAACGTATCCTCGACCTGACCGGCACCCGCATCCTGCTGGCTTCGCAGACGGCTGTGCCTCGTTCGGGCCGGCGTCCACCTGACCAGCCCTGGTCAGGTGAGGACCTCTCTCGACGGGCATAGCGAACACCTTGCTCCTGCACCGTCTCGCCCTGCGCTGGCGGGGTTGTACTGCTAGGGGGCGGGCTGGCCGTACTACCCGCCCGGGGGTTTGTGCACCGGGGAGGGGTGCCCGCCTTCCTTGGGATTGTGCTCGCAGCCACAGGAAGGAACAGGATCGAGGCCGCTCTGCACAAGGTCTCGTGCTGGTGGCGAAGCGTTCCGACGCGCCGAAGTCGTCCGGCGTCTCACCCGCCCGCACCTGGCAGCCCAGATCGCCAGCGACGTTCCGTGGCTTCCGGCACCCAGCCCGATACCGCACGTGCCCGCGACCTGGGACCTCGACCATCGCGCTCCACGACCACGGCGCCCGCATCAACAAGCTCTCTGAGGCCGAAGTCCACGCCCCCGAACACGCTCTGGTCGCGCCTTCCGCCGGCCCGACGAGGGGCCAGGAGATCCCCGCTCCGTCAACTCCAGGAGGCGGCGGCCCGGTGTGGCCGTGCAGGTGTACTCGTGCAGGAGCGGCATGTCGTTTCCCGGCTAGTCGGTGATCTTCACGTAGAAGGGGTCGCCGTCAAGAAAGCGATTCCGTGTGTACATCTTGTTGATCCGTTTCCCGCCTGCACCGTTGTCCCTGCCATCGATGAGGCGGACGGAGAAGCCGTTGTCGCCCTTGGTGGACCCTCCCTTGTGGAGGCGCAGGGGTACTCATCGCTTTCCAGGCCGCTGCCGGTGTAGTTGCCCCAGACCTTCTTGCACTCGCTGATGGACTTGGCCCGGTTCTCGTCCTGCTTGTCTTTGTCGACCAGTCGGTGCAGGGGCTTCTTCTCGCCGGGCACACTCTTGCCGACGAAGGAAGGGAAGGTCCATTCAGGGCGCTTTTGGGCGTCATAGATCTGCAGGGCGCTCTCCTTGACTTCGGGATCCTTCCTGCTCATCGTCAGATGGAAGCGGGCCTCGGGTGAAGGCGGCGCCTTTGTGTTTGCCCGCTATCTGCCCGGCGTAGTCGAAGCGCGCGTTGGAGCGGTAGGCGCCGACTCCGTCGGGATAGGGGGTGGCGTGGGGGAGTCCACGCTCAGATCCATCGTGATCAGAGCGTCCACGCGCTGATCGTCTTTCGGGTCGAAGGCGCCCTTGTCGGGTGAGGTGTAGGTGAGCGTCCATTGTGGATCGCGGTCCCACACGCCCTGCAGTTCGTCCCGGCTGGTGGTCTGCGGTGTCTTCACCTTCGCGTCGGGGCCGCTGGTTCCGGCGTTGATGGTGTGCGAGTAGTGCTGGCCGACGCGCCACTTGGTGGCATCCTCAGACGGGATGGGGTGCACGCAAATGGAGCTGGACCGCAGGGGCGCTGAGCTGCTGTTCCAGGTGCTGACGGAGCGTGAGGAGAAGAACAGCGTCGCCATCGCCTCGAACGAAAGTTTCAGCGGCTGGACCAAAACGTTCACCGGCCCCCGGCTCTGCGCGGCCATCGTCGACCGGCTCACCTTCGGCGGCAACCTCATCCAAACCGGCGCCGAATCCTACCGCCTGGTGCCCTCACCCAGGCCCGGGCCGCCTCACGGGCAGCTACCGCAGGCTGACGTCATACGTGGCCCTTCTTGAACAGGTGCGGCCATCATCACGGCACCGAGGAAGGGATCCGGCCTCGGAGGCGAACCATGCCCACTTGGCCTGAACTCCCTGCTCTGGACGGCACAGATCGGCTGGGGAATTGCTTGGCCCGTGCTCGACGGAGAGATCATCATGTGGGAATGTCTGAGAACCGATCCACTGTGGCACCGACTGTGGTGCGGCTCGCCCAGTACACGAAGGCGGACCAGGAGGAGATCCTCGGCAACAGCGATGATCCCTTCGGTGTCGCCTGGACCGGTCTGACCTGGATGCCGAAAGAAAACCACTTCGGCATCCGGCACCACGGCCGCCTCGTGGCACATGCCGGCCTGCTGCGACTGCCTGTTGCGATCGGTGACGCCGAGACAGAGGTGGTGGGCGTCGGCGGGGTGGCCGTCTCACCCGGCATGCAAGGTCAGGGCCTCGCTCGCCTTGTCGTCACAGCTGCCCTGGAGCATGCCCGAACGATGGGTCCTCAACACGCACTCCTCTTCTGCCGGCCTCCCCTCGTGTCGCTCTACCAGCGCCTCGGATGGCACCCGCTCGATAAGGACGTACTCGTCGAACAACCCGGAGGCCGCCTCGTGACCATGCCGCTGCGGACCATGGTGACGCCCCTGTGCGACGATGCCCGGTGGTCATCAGGGCCGGTACGGCTGTTCTCACTCCCCATGTGACGGGCCCCTTCAGCAAGAGCCGCGCAGCGCGGCGACACAGGGCTCGCCCATCTCGCGCCGGTGTCAGTTCTCACCAACATTCTCCGGCTCTGCGATCGACAAGCGCTGCCCAGACTCGGGTTCTGGCTCGCCTTCCGTGACGTGGTCACGATTACTGACCAGTGGGTTCTTCGAGTGCCTGGAAGATCCGTTGCACTTCCTGATGCCACTGGTCGGCGTCGGTACTGTCCACCCACCCCGTCGCCATTTCTGATCCGGCCTGACGTACCCGGTCCAGTGCGAGCCTGGCCGACGCGCGGAGTGCCGCCGGTAGTTTGGGAAGCGGTTCCCTCGGGTCGTCCTTTGGATCCATCGCGATGGGGTTGTCCGGGATGGTGCTGGCGACGAGGGCACCAGCAGCAACGGCCTCGGTGCCGTCTCCGCCACCGACGCGTGCTCCTGAGCTGGTGACTCGTTGGAATGCCTGCTCAAGCACGTCGATGACCAGTTGGTGGGTGAGTTCCTCAAGTTCATCGACGAAGTCTGCGGCGAGGTCGCTGTCGACCGGGCCGGTTCCCCACGTTCCCATGCATGGCTCCTGGTATGGCTGTCTCGGATGGAGGCGGGATTCCAGGCGCCTCTGACATAGGTCATGGGGCGAGGAGGACTCGCTTGCAGTGCGAAGCCGGCACGTCCGAACATCTGGCGCTTGAGCATCTTGATCCGGTTGACGTGTCCTTCGACGACTCCGGAGTTCCAGGGCAAGGTGAGTCCGGCGATGACGGCGTCGCGGTCTCGGTCGATGCCTTCCGCGAGAGTGTGGAGGCTGGGCAGGTCGTCCTGGCGGACGGCGTCGAGCCATTGCGGGAGTCGTTCGCCCTGGCACTCGGTGAGCATCCGGGCGAAGGACCGGACGTGATCGATCAGGGCGTCGAGTTCGGGGCAGTCGGCCAGGACGGCCTTGAGCTGGAGCTGTCCGATCTCGGTGAGGGATTCCGGGCGGCTGAGGATCCACCCGGTCACCACGCCGGGTGCCGGCGGCTGTGCGGTGACCGGAGAGGTGCGCTTCTTCCTGATGTAGGCGCTGACAATGCCGTAACTGCCCCGGTAGCCGAGCGGAGTGATCTCCTCCCACAGTTTCCAGGCGTTGGCGCAGCCCTCGTCCCAGCGCTCGTCCAGGTAGGGCTTGTACTCGTCCAGGGCGGAGGTCCGGTTGTGCTGCCACTGCCCGCGGAAGAGGTCTTCCGGCCTGGCCGTGTCGGCGAGGCTCTTGACGGTGCGATGGGTGATGTGGAGCCGACGCCCGATGGAGCGGTGGCTGTGGCCGGCTTCCAGCAGGGCGTGGACGGTGGCGTGTCCGGCCCGGATGCGTTTGGCGAACGGGCCTTGACCCCTGACCTTGGACACACGAGACACTGGAGCCTGGGTTCTGAGAACGGACATCTCGTGGTCATGAAGAACTGTCCGCCGCAGTTCCAGGCGGACGCGGTCGCGCTGTACCAGTCGCGGCCGGAGGCGACGATCCGGCAGGTTGCCGCCGATCTGGGAATCAACCCCGAGACCTTGCGCAACTGGGTCCGGGCGGCTGGCGTGAGCCGGCTGCGGGGACGCCGGGCGGAGGTGCCCACCGAGCCGCCGACGCCGTTGGAGGCGGAGAACGCCGCTCTGCGCATGAAGGTCCGTGAGCTGGAGGAAGAACGCGAGATCCTGCGCAAGGCGACCGAGTATCTCGCCGGGGAGACACGCTGGTGAACCGCTTCCAGTTCGTCGCCGACCACCAGCGCCGCTACGGCGTGAAGCGGCTGTGCGCCGTCCTGGGCATCGCTCGTTCCAGCTTCTACTGCTGGCGTCGGACCGCGGAGGACCGGGCCGCCCGCCAGGCCGCCGACATCCGTCTCGCCACCCGGATACGGGCCGTGCACCACGAATCGAGTGGCACCTACGGCGTCCCCAGGATCACCGCCGAACTCCGAGAGAGGGGCGAGCGCATCAACCACAAGCGGATCGTCCGGGTGATGCGGAGCATCGGCCTGGCAAGGCGTGCGGCTGCGGCGCAGGCACCGCACCACGACCGCGGACCCGGCCGCAGCGAAGGCCCCGGACCTGATCGGCCGCGCTTCACCGCAAGTGAGCCGAACACGAAGTACGTAGGCGATATCGCCTATCTCCCGCTGGAGCGCGGCAGGTTCCTCTACCTGGCCACCGTGATCGACCTCGCCTCGCGCCGTCTGACCGACTGGGCGATCGCGGATCACATGCGCACCGATCTCGTCACCGACGCCCTGGCCGCCGCCGAACGCACCCGCGGCAGCCTCACCGGGGCGGTCATGCACACCGACCACGGGGCCCAGTACACCAGCCGGGCCTTCGCCGCTGCCTGACGTCAGGTCGGCATCCGCCAGTCGATGAGCGCGGTCGGCTCCAGTGCGGACAACGCACTCGCCGAGTCCTTCAACGCGACCTTCACACGCGAGACGCTCCAGGGCCGCAAGCACTGGTCCAGCGAGCGCGATGCCCCCCTCGAAGCCTTCGGCTGGCTGCACCGCTACAACACCCGACGCCGTCACTCCTGCCTCGGACAACGCAGTCCTATCGCCCACGAAGCAGCGCCCCGGACAACACCAACTACGCTGACCCCAGCCGCATAACCCGCGTCCAAGACCCGGGTCAAGGCCCTTCGCCGTGTTGTGAAGTCCTACACGCAATACGGCCGGTTACCCCGGGGCCGGTTCGAGCTGCCGGGCGAGGCGGTGGAGTTCGTCGCCCGGCAGGTACGGGTGCCCGCGTCCGAGCTGGACGGGTATGAGTGGAGCGGGCTGATGCACGCCAACACCAAGCTCCTCCAGGACATCCTCGCCGAGAAGAAATGGCAGAAGAAGCTCACCGACGCCGACCGGCGGCCCTGCCCTCGCTGTTCTGGACGCACGTGAATCCGTACGGCCGGTTCGAACTGAACATAAATTCCCACTTGGACCTCGTCGCCGCCGTGGCGGCTTCGGCGTCCGGCCCGCGCAGTGGCGAGCCGGCCACAGCCCCGGCCCGACGAGCAGCCGGACGGCGCCGAAGCGGGTTCCTGGGCCGGTACCTGTTCAACATCACTGCCAGCGGTCCGGACCAGGGCCTGCGGCCCTTCCGTGATCCGGACGCGCCCGAGGACGGTGACGAGGAGGAGTGGCCCCGGTCAGCCCCGTAGCGAAGACGGCTGCCCCCCCGAGTGCGTAGGGCGGGCCGCGGGCGAAGAGGATGAGCGGGTGAGGGAAACGTGGCTGGGAGCGAGCCGGTCAGGGAGTTCGTCCCTCTGGGACGTGGGGGGAGCGCGGTGTCACCGCGTCCTGTTCCGTGAGGTGCCTGTCCATGGTGGTGTTCAGGTCGGCCATGAACGCTTCGACCTGTTCCAGGAACCGGGGCGGGTAGTGCGACATCGCGCCGTCGAGGCGGTGGGCGAGCGGGCCGAAGAACTCGTCCGCCCGTTCCTGGATGTGCCCGCCGCTGCGCAGTGTGACGATGCGCCGGTCGGAGTGCTCGCGGGCTCGCGTGATGTGCCCGGCCGCTTCGAGGCGGTTCAGCAGCGCGGTGGTGGCGCCCGTGGACAGGGAGATCCGCTCGCTCAGCCGCGCCGGCGACAGCGGGGCACCGCGCTCCTCGGCGGCGGCGATCTCCAGGACCGCGGTCGCGTCCGTGGAGTGCAGGCCCAGCCAGGCGGCGAAGCGCCGACTGAGCTCGGCGTAGTGGCCGCCGTAGATCCTCAGCGACTCCATCAGCCGCTCCCGCTGCTCCGCGACACCGTCGCGCACTGCTTCCTCCACGCCTTCGCCCTTCTCTCCTGTCACGCGGTCCGCGCTGCCACTCCGCTTTGACAACCTACCGCCACCACTTTACCTTCATGGTGGAATTGCTTCACCATGGAGGTACCTGGAATGCGTGATCCGTCCCCCACCCCCGAGGAGACAACCGAGCCCTACCGGTGGCGGTGGCTGATCCTGACGGTGATGATCGTCGCGGAGATCATGGATCTCCTGGACGCCTCGATCGTCAACGTCGCCGGACCGGACCTGGAGAAATCCCTCGGTGCCGACTCGGTCGGACTGCAGTGGGTGATCGGCGGCTACGCCCTCACCCTGGGCGCCGGGCTCGTCCTCGGTGGCCGCCTCGGCGACCGCTACGGCCGGCGCCGGATGTTCCTGATCGGACTCGCCACCTTCACCGCGGCCTCCCTGCTGTGCGCGATCGCGCCGAACATCGAGTCGCTGATCGCCTTCCGCCTGCTGCAGGGCACTGCCGGAGCGATGCTGCTGCCCCAGGGCCTGGGCCTGCTGCGGGAGAACTTCTCCGGCCCCGAGCTCACCAAGGTCTTCGCGATCTTCGGCCCCGTCCTCGGCCTGGGCGGCATCATCGGCCCGGTCTTGGGCGGTTTCCTCATCGAGGGCGACTTCTTCGGTCTGGGCTGGCGGTCGGTGTTCCTGGTCAACCTGCCCATCGGCATCGCGGCGCTGGTCGTCGCCGCGGAGTTCGTGCCCAGGAAGGCGGGCGACCGCACGGTTCGGGTGGACATGGCCGGCGCCGCTCTGATCGTGGCGTCCTGCGCCCTGCTGGTGCTGCCGCTCAATCAGGGGCAGGAAGAGGGCTGGCCACTGTGGACATGGCTGTCCATGGCCGCCTCGGTGATCGGTCTCGCTCTCTTCGCCCTCCAGCAGCGCCGCACGGCCGCCGCAGGCCGCGAGCCGCTGGTGACCCCGGGCCTGCTGCGCAAGCCCGCCTTCACCGTCGGCCTCGGCGGCATCACCCTGTTCTTCGGCGGGCTCATCGGCACCCAGCTCGTGCTGACCCTGTTCCTCCAGATCGGCCAGCACTTCACCGCCGGTGACGCGGGGCTGGGCAATCTGCCCCTCGCCGTGGGAACCGCGATCGGCGGCGCCATCAGCGGCGCGTTCCTCGCCGACAAGATAGGCCGCAAGGTGCTCCAGATCGGACCACTGGTCCAGCTGGCCGGCGCGGCCGTGCTGTGGTTCGAGCTCCACGGCCTCAACGAAGCCTCGTTCTCGATCTGGGACATCGTCCCCGGCACGACGGTGGCGGGCATCGGCGCCGGCATGGTGATCGCCGCCCTGTTCAGCTTCATCCTGGCCGCGGTCGACGACGACGAGATCGGATCCGCCTCCGGCGTCCTGTCGGCGGTCCAGGCGGTCGGCGGCTCCATCGGCGTCGCGGTCTTCGGCTCGGTGTTCTTCGCCCAGGCCAAGACCGGTGACTTCAGCGGCGGCTTCCACCACGCGCTGATCGTCCAGGCGTGCCTGCTGGGGGCCTTCTTCGCAATCACCTTCCTGCTGCCCAAGAAGAGCCGCCCCGAAGAAGAGCAGCACGGCGTCACCCCCGAGACGACCGCCGACGGCTCCGGCGCCAAGCAGCACCTCGCCATCTGAGCCCCGGCCGGGGACGCGCACGACAAGGGAGCCCGGGGCCAACGTCCTACGCAACCGCGAAAGCCTGGGCCGACACCGGCTACCGCACCAGAGCCATCGAACACGGCGCCCGCCTCGGCATCGACGTGGAAGTCGTCCAACGCGAACCCGGAACCAAAGGCTTCAAGGTGATCCCGCGACGCTGGGTGGTCGAGCGGACCTTCGGCTGGCTCATGCGCCATCGCCGCCTCGCCCGTGACTACGAAACCCACCCTCATCGATCCGAAGCCATGATCCACGTCGCCATGATCGACCTCATAAGCAGACGCCTCACCCGAGAATCCACCCCGAACTGGCGCGACACCTGGACCTCGAACCAAACAACCCTGCCGGGACAAAACGCTCTTTTAGGGCGCGGGAGCGGCGTTCGATGCTGGGCAGCTCCTTGAGCGAGATGGAACGGGCGGCGGCGAGCGCTGCCAGGGGGGGCCGGCGTAGTTCTCGGCGGAGATGCGGCGGAGCTGCACGGTGAGCGGGCTGAAACCTCGCCGTGGTCGCGCAACAGCGTTCCCCTCCGAGGTCCTTGGCGATGCCCGCGGCCTCGTCGGTCAGCTGCCGCATCCCATCCTTGTCGCCCCGCCGCGCCACGGTGTAGGTGGCGGATTGGATGAGCAGTCCACGCGCGGCGGCGCCAGCTCGCCCAGTGTCGCGCAGGTCGGGGTGGTCGGCGGCGGACAGTGCGATCGACAGGGCCTCGTCACGCCATCCCGCTCCTCGTGCGAGGACGGCGAGTTGGCGGGCGGACTCGGCGACCGCGAGGATGTCGCCGCCGGCCTCGGCCAACTGGCGGGCAGGGTCGACGGCCGTCCAGCCGAGCTGCTGCTCGTCCATCTTGATGAGCATGCGGGTGGCCAGCAGGTAGCTCTTGGCCAGGAGCTGGCAGTTTTGGGTTTCGCCGCGGCTGCCGGAAAGCGCGTGTCCGGAGCGGATTAGCCGGGGCAGCCGGACGGCGAGGGAGGCATAACGGCAGGCGTCGAGGTCGGCGAGCGTATGGGCGAAGTCCGCATCGGCGTCACGGCCGATGACGGGTCGGGGGCGTTGCCGAGGCCGAGCATCGCATCCCGGATGCGGGCGACGAGCAGCTCGCCGGGAAGAGCCTCCTCCGCCGCCATGGCGGTCTTGTTTCCCAGGAGTGATGAGCCAGCGGCGGCCGTCGGCAGGCACGACGGCCCCCGCGGTGTGCGCCATGGCGATGCTGTTCATCTGACGTCGCACACGCCGAGAGGCCGGGCCCGCCAGGGACCCGGCCTCTCAGAAGGTGCCACTCCTACCAGTAGGTGCGGGTGACCGCGTCAGGCAGCCGCCCCTGCCGCTCCTTCTCCATGAAGAGCACCGCCGCGATCTTCAGGAAAGCGGTCCGGACTCCCGGGTCCGGGTCGGGGTTCTGCACATTCCCGACCCTCTTGTCGAGCAGCGTGTCACCGAGAGGATCTCCCGCCGCCGTACAAGGACGAGCGATCACCCCTTCCGGGTCGATCAGGATGTTCCCGGTGATCCCCTCCACGGTCGTCCACGCGTAGACGCCCGCTCCGGTGTCCAGGGAAGCGATCATTTTGCAGCTGAAGGATGCTGTCATCACCGGAACCCTATCCCGTCGGCCGCGGGCGCGTTCTCGTCCCAGACATGGCCCGCGTCCAGGGTCGCCTTGTGAGCCCGGCGGTAGTTCTGATCGCCGTGCTCCCGCATCCAGCTGGACTCGTACAACTCGTGGGCCAGCAGGTCGAAGTCGCTGGGGTGCGGGTTTCCGTCCTGGAGCCGTTCCCAGGCCCTGGCGATATAGGGGTTGGAGTGGAACCGCTGCACGCCGTCGTCGAGTTGGTGCGTCTCGATGAACAGGTGCCGGTAGATCTGGTTGATGTCGGCGGCAGAGTAGCCGTGCGACGCGGCGGACTGGGCTACCCGGTCGAGCCGGGCGTCGGCGCGGATCGCGTCGTAGGCGTGGTCCGCCCACTCCATCCAGAAGTCTGTCTCGCTGTGGGGCCTGCGGAAGGACGTGCCGCCGGACTGGAGATCCGGCTCCGTGGCGACGGCGGTCCGCCGCCACCCCGTGAGGCCGCCGACACCGGAGAGGACGAGCTGCTGGACGAGTTCGTCGGCGGTGTCGGAGTACAGGTCGGCGAGGGCGTCGCAGCCCTGCTGGCGGAGCATGTTCTCGGCGCGGTAGAGCCGGTACGCGGGACGGACGGGCAGGTACTTGTCGACGAACCCGCCCGCGCCGCCGTTCTCGCCGGTGGCGGCGTCTTTCATGTCCTTGAGGAACACGAACGGCGACTTGGCGACGTCGACGAAGGCGTCCTTGAAGATGCCCGCGGCCTCGCCGACGCTGTCGACCCGGTCGTTGTCGGGGTCGTCCGGGGACAGACCGCTGGGGTCGGTGAGGGCGCTCGGCACGTTGTCGGCGTAGGCGTACGCGGAGACGTACGGCGCCGTCAGATCCCGGGCGGCCGGGTCGGGTCGGGTGAAGCGCCCTGTGGTGGTGTCGTACTGGCGGGCGTGCAGGTCGAGGTTGCCGGTGGTGGGTTCGTGCCGGGCACCGGTGTACCCCGGGGTGCTCGCGGGCGCGCCGCCGGTGGCGGTGGCGAGGACACGGGTGCCGAACGAGTCATAGGACCAGCGCTGGTGCAGGGTGCCGGTGCCGGACGTGACGTCGACCGGGGAGCCCTGGGTGTCGTGGTGGTAGAAGAAGAGCGCCCCGGTGCCGTTCTTGGTGGCGATGGGCTGGCCTATGGGGTCGTAGCGGTAGGACTGCTGGATCTTCCAGTCGCTGTCGTACTCCGTGGCCAGGAGCGGCAGCGGCGCGTTCGGGTCCCACTGGGTGCGGGAGGTGACCACGGCGCCCTTGCGGGTGGTGACCTGGTTGCCGCTCGCGTCGTGGTCGTAGCTGTACGCGGTGCCGCCGACGGTAGCGGCGGAGATCTGTCCGGCCAGGTCGTAGGTGTAGGTGTCGGCGCCCGCCTTGGTGCGGTTGCCCTCGGCGTCGTGCTCGTAGCCGGTGGTCGTGGTGCCGGTGGTGGTGGAGGTGAGCTGGTCGGCGTCGTCGTAGGCGTAGCCGGTGGAGGCCCCGCCGAGGGTGGAGGTCAGCCGGTTGCCGACCTTGTCGTAGGTGTAGGTGGTGGCGCGGGCGGCGGGGCATCCGGCCGCCCAGGGCTGGGGCGCGCAGCCGGAGGCGAGCCGTCCGGCCGCGTCGTAGGTGAGGTCGTAGCCGCCGGTGCCGATACCGGCCCGGGTGACGTCGACGCGCTCGGGCAGGCCCGCGTCGGACAGCGTCAGGGAGGTCTTGGTGACGGTGGTGTCTGACTTGGCGGAGGTGACGGCGGTCAGGCGTCCGGCCCGGTCGTAGCTGCGGCTCTCGGTCTGGGTGTTCGGCAGCGCCGACTTGGCCAGCCGGTTCGCCGGGTCCCAGGTGTACGTGGTGGTCTTGCCGTCGGCGGCCAGGGTCTCGGTGCGGCCGTCGTCGTCGTACGTGTACGTGAGGGTGTTGCCGTCGGAGTACTTGCGGGTGAGCAGCTGCCCGGCGTCGTCGTAGGTGTAGCCGAAGCCGCGGGTCTTGGTGAGACGGCCGACGGGGTCGTAGCCGAAGTCCTCGGACATCTTGGCGTTCGTGCGGGCGGTGAGCTGCCCGGCGTCGTCGTAACCGAAGGTCGCGTCGGGGGTGCCGTCCGAGTAGTCGGTCTTGGTGAGCAGGCCGCGCGGGTCGTAGCTGTAGGCGGTGGTGCCGCGCGGGGTGGTCCTCTCGGCGACGTGCCCCTCCGCGTCGTAGGCGTAGGACGTCTTCCGCTTCAGCGGGTCGGTGACCGAGGTGCGGCGGTGCGCCGCGTCGTAGCCGTAGGCGGTGACGTGACCGTTCGCGTCGGTGCGCTCGGTGAGGTTGCCGAGCTTGTCGTAGCCGTAGCCGGTGATCGCGCCGCCGGGGGCGGTGACCTTGGTGAGCTGGTCCAGGTCGTCGTAGCCGTAGGCGGTGGTGCGGCCGTCGGCGTCCTTGCGCTCGACGACCTTGTTGAGGGCGTCGTACGCGGTGGTGGTGACGCCGCCGAGAGGGTCGGTGACCTTGGTGGGGTTGCCCGCCTCGTCGTAACCGTAGGTGGTCGTGTACTGGTCGGGGTCGGCGCCGGTGGCGTTGCCGCGCGGGTCGACCGATGTGGCGCGGCGGCCGTCGCCGTCGTAGGTCCAGGTCGACTTGTGACCGAGCGGCGAGGTGCGGCCGGTCAGGTTGCCGTCGAGGTCGTAGGCGTAGGTCGTGGTCCTGCGGAGTTGGTCGGTGCTGCTGCTGAGGCGGTTGTTCTTGTCGTAGACGGCGGTGGTCGACTTGCCCGCGGCGTCCGTTGTCTTGACGACGTTGTTGTTGGCGTCGTAGCCGTAGCCGGTGGTGTGGCCCAGCGGGTCGGTGACCACGGACGGCCGGTTGATCGCGTCGTACGTCGTCTTCGTCTTCGCGCCGGTGGGGCCGGTGGTCAGCGTCAGGTTGCCGGCCGCGTCGTATTCGTATGTCGTGGTGTAGGCGGCCGGGTCGGCGCCGGAGACGTTGCCGCGCGCCGAGACACTGGTGAGAAGACGGCCCGCCTTGTCGTACGTGTAGGTGGTCTTCCCGCCCTCGGCGTCGGTGCGCGACGCGAGGCGTCCGCTGGGGTCGTAGGCGCGGGTGAGGCTCTTGCCCGCCTGGTCGGTGGTGCGGGTCAGGTTCCCGGCGTCGTCGTGGCCGAGGGTGGCGGTGTCGCCCGCCGGGTTGCGCACCGACGAGAGCTGCTCGGCGCCGTTGTACTCGTAGGCCGTCGTGCGGCCGAGCGCGTCCTTGGCCGTGCTGAGCAGGCCGCGGCCGTCGTAGGTGTACGTCGTGGTGTACGCGTCCGGGTCGGCACCGGAGACGTTGCCGCGCGGGTCGGTCCTGGTCAGGACGCGGCCCGCCTTGTCGTGCGTGAACGTCGTCTTCTCGCCGAGGGGCGTGGTGACCGACGTCCGGTTGCCCGCGGAGTCGTAGCCGTACGTGGTGACCTTGCCGCGCGGGCTGGTCACCGTCTCCAGCTGACCGAACCCGGTGTACTTGTAGAGGGTCTTGCCGCCCGTCGGGTCCGTCGCCGACGTAAGCCGGTTCGCGGTGTATCCGTAGATCGTCTTGTGGCCGCGGCCGTCGGTGTGGCTGGTGAGGTTGCCCGCGGTGTCGTAGCCCCAGCTCTCCTTGTAGCCGAGCGCGGCCGGGGAGGTGCGGGTCTCCATCCGGCCCGCGCCGTCGTACGTCATCTCGGTGGTGTTGCCGCGCTGGTCGGTGATGGCGCTGGGGCGCAGCTTGCGGTCGTAGTCGTAGGTGATGCTCTTGCCGTACGGGTCGACCGTCTTCATCAGGACGTTCGCCGCGTACACGTCGGTCCACACACCGCCGTCGGGCGCGGTGGTGTGGGACTCGCCGCTCTTGCCGTCCCAGGTGAACGTGGTGGTCTTGCCGCGCTGGTCGGTCTGCGACTTCACGCGGCCCGCGCTGTCGTAGACGTTCTTGACCTCACCGCCCGCGGGGTCGGTGTAGGATTTCAGGCGCTTGTCCGTGTCGTAGTACGCGTACGAGGACCTGCGGCCCGCCGGGTCGGTGACCGAGGTCAGCAAGCCGCCGGTGTAGCCGTACGAGACCGACGTGCCGTCAGGCAGCCTCACCTCGGACAGCAGGCCGTCGGTGCCGGGCGTGAAGGTGGTGGTGCGGCCGCCCGCGTCCTTGACGGAGGCGAGCTTGCCCGAGGCGTAGGTCAGGCTGAGGCCCTTGCCCGCCGCGCCGACAACGGAGGTCAGCAGACCGCCGCTGTCGAAGGTGCGCGCGGTGTGGTCGGGCGTGGTGACCGTGTATGTGCCGGCGCCCTCGACCAGCTTGGCCGCCGAGCCCGCGGGGGCGGTGTACGTGCCGTCGCTCGCCTGCGTGAACACGAACGACGCCCCGTCCCCCGTCCGGTACGTCGCCTTGCCCGTCGCGAGGGTGAGCCGCGCGTCGAAGGGTGTCGTCCAGCCGCGCCCGAGGAGGCCGGTGGCGGTCACGTCGGAGCGGTAGGTGCGCTCCAGCGTCAGCGGTACGCCGGGCCCCGTCAGGGAGGCGTCGGTGAGCTGCTCGTAGAACACGCCGGTCGCCGTGTTGACGGGGTCTGCGCGGTGGGCCTGGGCGTAGCAGGTGCAGATGCCCGCGGCCGCGCCCGGGATGCCGGGCGTGTAGAACGCCTCCACCAGCGGCGACTTGGTGCCGCCCGGGCTTGAGGAGCCGTCGGAGCTGTTGAGGAAGACCCAGGCGTAGTACTTCTTGCCGTCCTGAAGGATGCCGCCCAGCTGGCTGCCCGCCCACCAGAAGCACTGGTCGGTCGGGTAGGAGTTGCTCGACCACCAGTCGTAGCACCAGGCGCCGGAGTCGGGGGTGTCCCCCTGGGGGTTGTCCGTGGCCTTCTTGATCTCCTTCTGGACGATGGGCTTGCCCGCCTCGTCCATCACGTAGAGCCACAGGCCGCTGTACGTCGATCCCCGCTTCGGCAGCTTCACCTGCCCGCCGATCGACAGCATGCCGGGGTAGGCGCTCGCCCAGGCCGACACCGAGGTCGGGTTCCCGGGCGCCGCCACGAGCCGCCGGGCGGGCGCCTCGGCGGCGGGGCCGCGATCGATGCCCTGTTTGCCGCGCACCGGTTCGGGGAGGCGGTGAGGTGTGCCACCCTTGGCCGTCCGCTCGGGGGCGTTCATGTAGGCCCGCATGGGCGACACTTGGTGCCGCTTCTTCGTGAGCTGGGCGCGGCGCTCGGCCAGTGTCATGGCCTTGGGCGGGTCGGGCAGGTCTTGCGCCGTACGCGGCTCGACCTGGGCGACGCCCGCCGCGGGCGCGGCGTCGGACCGGTCAGGGAACACCGCCCAGGAGGGGGCGGCGTTCGCCGTCGAGAGAAGGACGAAGGCCAGGAAGGCCAGGACGAGTCTTCGCGCTTGTGAGCGCATGGTCATCACCTGTGAGGCAGCAGTGGACAGAGCCTCGGTGATGTTGGTCCGCAAACCGTTCGCACTAACGCGCGAGAACGGGTTCGGCCGGATGTCGACGGCGGGTCGGAGAGGGCGAAGGGGGAACGTTTCTGCTCGGGGAGCCGAGCTCCGGAGAGCCTGGGGTCAACTTGGCGTGAACACAACTGCCCGGTGGGGCCGGGGCGTGTGATGCCGAGGGGGCGGCGCAAGCTTGCCCGCTACTTGGGTGCGGACGAGGCTTTGTGGGACGAGCGTTTCGTGCACTACCTGCATGATGATCCAGGCGAACGAGGCACAATGTGGCTGCGTTTGGTGCCTGCCTCGTTCACCGCGACGGATCTCAGTTACTCCGTTGCGCCGTGATGGTGGATTTCGTGTCGTTGTTCTGCTGCGCCTTGGTGCGGGCCAGGCGGTAGGACTCGGTTCCGGTCTCGATAATGGTGGCGTTGAACGTGAGGCGGTCAACGATCGCTGCGCAGAGCCGTGGGTCGGTAAAGGTCCGTCTCCAGCCGGTGAACGCCTCGTTGGAAGCGATCGCGATGCTGTTCTTTTCCTCACGCTCAGCAAGGACCTGGAAGAGCATTTCCGCTCCGCGGCGGTCGAGTTCGAGGTAGCCCAGCTCGTCGATTTCGAGAAGGTCGACGCGTCCGTAGCGGGCGATGGTCTTGCCCAGCTGCTTGTCGTCTGCTGCTTCGACCATTTCGTTCACCAGGGCCGCGGCGGTGGTGTAGTGAACGCGGTAGCCGGCCATGGCGGCTGCGGTGCCCAGTGCGATCAGCAGGTGCGACTTGCCGGTGCCTGAGTCCCCGATCAGACACAGTGGGTGTCATTTGGTGATCCACTCGCAGGTGGCGAGATTGTGGATGACCGCAGGATCGACGTTCTGGTTGACGCGGTAGTCGAACTCCCGCAGCGACTTCTGCCGGGGGAAGTGAGCGGCCCGGATGCGGCGTTCGGCCCTGCGCCGGTCCCGGTCCTCACACTCGGCCATCAGCAATTCGGCGAGGAACCCGGCGTAGGACAGACCCTCGCGTTCGGCCCGGGTGATCGTGTCGGCGGCCTGGGCTCGCATGGTGGGCAGCCGCAGCAGGCGGCAGGCGGTGTCGATCGCCGCGTCGGATGCCTGTGAGGTCAGCGCGTGATGGGCGGTCGTCATGATGAGTCCTTCGGGCGGAGTTGCAACAACTCGTCCCACTGCTCCAGGCGGGGCAGCCGACGCTGGTCGGCAGGCAAAGCACGGGCGAGGCGACGCGGAGTCAGCGGGGTGACCTGGGCCGGATCCAGGTCCAACGGTTCCGGGGCGAGGGTGTCAGCGGTGACGGTCGGTGCCCGGCCTGCCGTCTGGGCCGCCTTGCGGGCCTCCAGGCGATGACGTCCTCGTTGAAGGTGCCCGCCGCGAGGGCCCTGCGGATCCCGGCCACCACGTGACCGTGCTGCTGATGTCGGTGCAGCAACAACACTTTCACCAGGGCTTTCGTTCCCTCGGCGTCGCCGAGAGCCTTCTTGACGGCGGCCCAGAAGGCTGCATGGACGGCCGTGAAGGTGTCCTCGGCGCGGGCCTGGTGGAGGGCCTCGGAGCGTTCCAGCGCCCCCGTTCCAGGTAGTGGTCCAGCACGAGGAGCTCGGCACCACGTTCGGTCTGCCGCCGGTGCCGGGCAATCTCCCGCCGGCCGTCATAGACAGTGAGGTCATCGCAGGTGAGGGTGACAGTGACCTTGCGGTCGATGAACCGGACCGGAACCGAGTACCGGCACATTCTCACGGTGATCATGCCGTAGCGGTCGACGCGGGGCGTGAGCGTAATCCCGGTGGCGAACGGATCGTCCGGCAGCGGCAGCAGATGGCCCACCTCGCGGGCAAAGTCCTGCGTGATCGTCCGCATCCTGGTGTGTTGCTGGTTGTGGTTGGGGTGGTGTGTGGCTGGAGGTGTGTTCGGTTTGTGTTGGAGGGCTGCTGGAGGCGGTGTCGAGGGGTGTGGGGTTGGTGTGTTGTGTCCGTCATAGTTGTTGGCAGGTGTGTTGTGTCCCGGTGGTTGTGAAGAGTGGCTGGTCATCGGGTGGCTCGTGTGGGTGATGTGTGCGTCGATCGTTGTGTGGGCTGGAAGCAACGGCTTTGGTGCTGCTGTCTGATTGTGAGGCCATTGGTCTGATGCGGTGTGTGATGGATGAACTGAGTGTTGAAGATCCTCGTCCTTTGCTTACGCAGGACGGTCGTGTGCCTTTCCCGCTGGGCCGTGTCTGTCCTTGCTGTCCGCCTGCGGGTTACGCTCCGCTGCGTGGTTCCGCGCCTTTGGGCAAGGTGACTCTTTATGACGGCCGGTCGGCGTGGGCCGTCACCGGGCATGCGTTGGCGTGTGAACTGCTGACTGATCCGCGGCTGTCCCGGGAGCGTGCGGGGCGCGGTTTCCCGGTGGTCGGTGGGAGGTCTGCCCGGGGCTGGGAGGAGGGGGTGGCGCTGGTCGCCGGTGGCGGCCGGGAGCGTGATGTGCGGCGGCTGCTGGCTTGGCATCTCACCCCTGGACGCCTTGGGTCCTTGGGGGCGTGCGTCGAACGGATCGCGGACCGGCTGCTGGATGCTGTGGAGGCGCAGGGCCCTCCGGCGGAGCTGGTCTCCTCCTTCGCCCTGCCGATGCCGGCGTCGGTGATCGGAGCGTTGCTGGGCGTGCCCGAGGACGAGCACGGGTTCTTCCAGGCGTGCGCTCGGCGGCTGCTGGAGAAAGGGACGGCGGACGAAGCCGCCCGGGCCAGGGGTGAACTGGGGTGCTATCTGGAAGAGTTGGTCGACCGTAAGCGGCGGGAGCCGGGGGTTGGCCTTTTGGATGACCTGATGCGTTCGGACGCCCCGGCCGGGCCTTTGGGCCGTGATGAGCTCGTCGCGCTGGCAGGGACGCTGCTGGTGGCGGGGCACGGGATGGCGGCCGGCATGATCTCGCTCGCGGTGTTCACGTTGCTGGGGCATCCGGGGCATCCGGGGCAGTGGGCGGTGGTGCGGGCCGAGGGGGCCTCCATGGACGCCGTCGTGGAAGAACTCCTGCGCTACGGGTCGGTGTCGGACGGTGTCGCGCGGGTGGCGGTCGAGGACATCGAGGTGGCGGGCCATACGATCCGCTGCGGAGAGGACGTCGTCTTCGTGACGCCGCTCATCAACCGCGACGGCTCGGTCTTCGCGCGGCCCGACACGCTCGACTGGGAGCGTTCCGCGCGCCCTCACCTGGCGTTCGGTCTCGGCGTCCATCAGTGTCTGGGCCAGGAGTTGGCGCGCCTGGAGCTGAAGATCGCCCTGCGAGGGCTGTTCGGCCGGTTTCCGGGGTTGCGGCTGGATGTTCCCGTCGGGGATATCCGCTTAGGGCCGACGGCCGCGGGTGTCACGGGCCTGCGCGAACTGCCGGTCGCGTGGTGAGCTTGGTGAGGATCGAGGTGGATGTGGAGCGTTGTGTGGGCGCGGGCATGTGCGCGCTGACGGCGCCTGCTGTGTTCACGCAGGACGACGCGGGGTTCGGTGCGGTGCTCGCCCGGCAGGACGCGTCCGCGGTCTCGCATCCGGCGGTGAGGGAGGCGATACGGGCCTGTCCCGTCGGCGCGGTGTCCCTGCGGGCCGAGGACTGACCGGTCCGCCGTGGTCGCAGCGGCAGGGGCATGCCTGTCTCTTGCCTTGCCGTGGAGGGCGGGCCGCCCGCGGAGTGCTCGCTGGCGCGTCCTTTGAGGCGGGGCCCCCGGGGGTGCGGGGGTCCGCCGCTTCGGCGGTGCCGCCGGTGGTGTGCAGGCCTGCGGGCTGGCTGTCGCGGGCGTGGGGCAGCGGTCAGAAGGCCTGGCGGTGGAAGGTTCCCGGGGCGCGGCGAGGCCCTTGGGCGGCGGGGCCGGGCACCGCGTGGGCCGGCCGTGTTCCTCGCGGTGGCGGGCGGGCTTGCCCTTGCGGGTGCGCGGGCGGTCCGGGCTCTGGCGGATGCGGTCGAGCCGGTCGATGTCCTGGAGCCAGATGAGGGTGCTCTCGTAGCGGGTGGTCTCATCCTCGGTGATCAGGGGCTCATGAGGTGGTGTCCCCCTGCCTGGCCGATGAGCAGGCCGATACCGGGGCGCTGTTTGCGCCGGTCCGGCAGGATCATCTCCTTGGACGAACCCAGGCCCACCAGTTCGCAGGTCCGCGCGGCGAACGCCCGCGATGCCGTCCGTGGGGGTGGCCTTCCGCTTCACCCTGGCGCGGACCTGCGGCTGTCAGCGGCGTCTGACCTCGCGTTCCCTACGGGCGGTGAGGTCCTTGCGGGGTCGCTTGAGCCGGCCGGTCGCGGACCGTAACCGTTGCTCGGCTTGCGGGCTCATGGGCCTGCGGGCCCGTAGGCCCGTAGGCTCACAGGTTTGCTCGGAGGTTGTGGGCCTCTTCGTGGGAGTGGTCTGTGTGGTTCTCGCTCTCCGCGGAGGCGGCGGTGGTGGCGATGCGAGGGGTTGGGGGGTGTCGGCCAAGAACCGTTGCCGGCGTGGGGCGGTCTGTGTCCCGGGGTTGGCCGGGGTGGAACGCGAGGGGGAGTCTTGGTCCGGCTTTCCGGGGGGTGTTGTGGTGATGGGGCTGTTCTGCTGCGTCAGGCTCGTGTCAGGAGAGCCGGCCGGTCAGTTGTGTGCTGAAGACTTGGTGTCCGTTCTGTGTTCCGGTGATGGTGATGTGGGCTGCTTCTTTGGTGGTGCCGGGTGTGGGTGTGGCGTCTATCTGGCAGGGCGTGTCGTGCTCGGTGTACCGGTGGAAGACCGTCGCGGCCGTGGCGGGGGTGAAGGTTCGGGGGGCTGCCAGGGCGCATGCGGCTTGCTGGGCGGCTTCGATGAGCACCATTCCGGGGATGTGGTCCCCGACGTGGTCGAAGAGGACCGGGTGGCGGGTGTCGGCGTTCAGCAGCCAGGAGGTGGGCCGGCCGGTCCCGGTGAGGACGACGTCGCGGGGGTGTGTGCGGCCTGCCAGTTGCGGCGTGAGGGGGGTTGGGCGGGGGTGGGGCGGCCTGCGGGCCGTGTGCGTCTCACCGCGCAGCCGGCGGTACGTGGCGGGCGCGACGCACGTGAAGTGCCCGCTCCCGGACGCGGCGAGGTGTCCCTCGCGTCTGATCCGGACGTGCATGGCGAACCGGGCGAGACGGTTTTTCTTCCACACCAGGTCCGTGCAGTCCGCTTCGAGGTCGAGGTGGGTCGGCCGCCGGCCGATCAGGAGCTGGTCGGGGTCGGTGGAGTACTCCATGTCGTGCAGCAGGAACTGGTGGCCGAGCGGGACGCCGAACTGCGCGTGCGCCAGGAGCAGTCCGACCTGGCGGATCGTTTCGGCTGCCTGCATGGGGGTGTGGCTGAGCCCGTCCCCGCTGGTGAAGAAGGTGTGGGCGCGGGGCCATTGGCCCGTGAGGGCGAACTGCGTGCCCTCCCTCCGGCGGCACCCGGTGAGGAAGACCTCCGCCAGCGAGGCGCGGTGGACGTATTCGCGCGGCACGGTGGTGGTGAGCTGGGCGGGGAAGACGGCGGGGCGGCCGGGGGCCTTCGTGGGCGCGGCTGTCTGGTGGGTGAGCACGGTCATGGCATCTCCAGGGCGACCGTTCGAAGGGGGGTGGCAGGGGACAGGTGACGTGTCAGCGACACCAAGATACGGACCCACCGGTTTTGTTCAAGGGATTTCCGGCACCCTCGCCAGGAATAGACCCGCGGGAATATAAAGCTTCGGCCTGCCCGCCGGTGCCCGCCGGTGCCCGCCGGTGCCCGCCGGTGCCTGCCGGTGCCCGCCGGTGCCTGCCGGTGCCTGCCGGTGCCTGCCGGTGCCTGCGTCGGCCCGCGGCCGGGGGCTGTGTGCCGGGGGTCTGGGGGACGCTTCGGTGATAGCATACGGACCTGCCGGTTTTTTTGGGTGGGGTGTCAGGCTCCACTGAGTCAGTTCCCGGAGGTGAGGCGTGGCCCAGCAGGAGCGCGCGGTGCGCACGCGGCAGGCGATTCTCGCGGCTGCCGCTCAGGTCTTCGACGAGGTCGGTTATGAAGCGGCCACTGTGTCTGAGATCCTCACGCGGTCAGGGGTGACGAAGGGGGCCCTGTATTTCCATTTCGCCTCCAAGGAGCAGCTCGCGCAGGGGGTGTTGCAGGAGAACGCCCAGGTCGTTCCCCGGGTGCCCGCGCAGCGTCTGAAGCTTCAGGAGGCCGTCGACCGCGGCATGCTGCTCGCCTATCAGATGGGTGTCGACCCCCTGTTGCGCGGCAGTGTGCGTCTGGCCCTTGAGCGGTCGGGCAATGACAGTCTGGACCGGAAGATCCCCTTCGAGGCCTGGACCCGCGAGAGTGAGCTGCTCCTGGAGCAGGCGCGGCTGGCCGGTGAGCTCCAGCCGCATGTGGACACCGAAGAGCTGGCGGGAGTGTTCGTCGGGGCGTTCGCCGGTGTCCAGCTGATGTCCCAGGCTCTGACCGACCGGCAGGATTTGTGTGAGCGTATCGCCGTGCTGTACCGCGTGTTGATGTCGGGCGTCGCCGTCCCCAGCGCCCTGGTCCAGCTCGACGTCACCGCGGGCCGCGGCGCCAGGGTGCAGGCGCTCATCGACCAGGGCCGTCAGGAGCCGGCGGACCCGCATGGGCAGCGGCCCTTTCTCGTGGGCCGGGGCTGACCTTCGGGCCGTGCCGCACGGCGCGGCCCGCACCTGTGCCCAGCGCGCCCTCGCACGTCAGAACCGCAGCCGCGTATTCAGCAGCACGTCACTTTCCAGGACGGAGCGCACCACATGGCTACTTCTGTCTGCCCGTATGCGATAGACCTCTCCGGAAGCGGCCTCGCCGCGGAAGCGGCCCTGCTGCAACGCCAGGGCCCCGCCGCGCGCGTCCTGCTGCCCGGGGGAGTGCAGGCCTGGGCCGTCACCCGGCATGACACCGCCAAACGCCTGCTGAGCGACCCGGCCGTGTCCAAGGACGCCCCGCAGCACTGGCCCCCGCTGCGAGAAGGCCGCATCGGCGACGACTGGCCGCTGTACCACTGGGTCACCGCCAAGAACATGCTCTCCGCCTACGGGGCGGAACACGCGCGTCTGCGCCGGCTCATCGCGGGAGCCTTCACGCACCGGCGCAGCGAGGGCCTTCGCCCCCGGGTGGAGGAGTATGCGGCCGGGCTCCTGCAATCGCTGGCCCGCCGTCCCGGCGGTGAGGCCGTGGACCTCATCGCGCATTTCGCGCTCGAACTGCCGATCCAGGTGATCTGCGAACTCTTCGGTGTCTCGCCGTCCGAACGGCCGCTGCTCAGGCACGGGCTCAGCGAGTCGTTCCGCACCTCCGCCACGGCCGGCGAGGTGCGCGCGGCTCAGGCGAGCCTCCACCAGGTGCTCGCCGAACTGATCGCGGCCAAACGCCTGGCGCCCACCGACGACCTCGCGTCGGCCCTGGTGTGGACACGCGACACCGACGGCGCGCGGCTGACCGAACAGGAGCTGGTCGACACCCTGCTGCTGATGATCGGCGCGGGCCACGAGACGACCGTGAACCTGCTCGGCAACGCCATCGTGGAACTCCTGTCCAGCCCCGGCCAGCGGCGGCAGGTCATCGAGGGGGCCATCGGCTGGGATGTTGTGATCGAGGAAACCCTCAGAGCGCGCGGCCCCGCCGGTTACGTGCCGATGAGGTTCGCCGTGCGGGACATCGCCCTGGAGGAGGGCCTCGTCATCCGCCAGGGCGATGCGATCCTCATCTCCTTCGCCGCGACGGGCCTGGACCCGCGGCAGCACGGTCCGGACGCCCGCTCCTTCCGGGCCGACCGCCCGGCCCGCAAGGACCACCTGGCCTTCGGGTTCGGTGTCCACCACTGCCCCGGGGCCTCCCTCGCCAGGCTGGAGGCCGCGGTGGCCCTGCCGGCCCTCTTCGCCCGCTTCCCCCGCATGCGTCTGGCCCGGGCGCCGCACGAGCTCGAACCCACGCCGTCCTTCATCACCAACGGATTCCGGGAGATCCCCGTCCTCCTGGACCCGCAGAGCGCCGCGTGATCGTCGTGACGGGCGCCACCGGCACGGTGGGGGGCCACGTGGCCCGCCTGCTGAGCGCTCACCACCCCACCCGGGTCCTTGGCCGCTCCCGGGGCCGGTTGCGTGAGGCCGCCCCCGGCGCCGACGCCGTCGGCGCCGACTTCGCCGACCGCCGCTCGCTGGAACGCGCCCTGGACGGCGCGCGGGCCCTGTTCGTGGTCACCACCGATCCCTCGCGGCCCGACCACGACGAGAATCTGCTCGCCGCCGCCCGCACGGCGGGCGTGGAGCACGTGGTGAAGCTCTCCGCGCTCGCCGTCACCGACGAGGGGGCCACGGACCTGATCACCGCCTGGCAGCGCGAGAACGAGGAGCGCGTCCGCGCCTGCGGCCTGGCCTGGACGATCCTGCGCCCCCGCTCCTTCATGTCGAACACGCTCTCCTGGGCGGAGTCGATCCGGGCCAGCGGCGCCGTCCTGACACCGCAGCCGCACTCCCGCAACGCCTCGGTCGACCCCCGAGACGTCGCCGAGGCCGCCGTAGTGGCCCTGACGGCCCCTGGCCACGGACAACGGCACTACGCCCTCACCGGCCCGGAGCCGATCTCGCCGGCCGAACAGTGCGAGCACCTCGCGGAGGTCCTGGCGCGTCCCGTGCGCTGCTGCGAGATCCCCCTGGAACGCGCCTACCTCTCCTGGGCGCGGCGCTACCCCGAACCCATCGCCCAGGCCCTTTTGGACAGCGCCCGGCGCCAGGGCGAGGGCGCCAAGCAGCACGTGGACCCCGCCGTGGAGAAGCTCTTGGGACGCCCGGCGCGCTCCTACCGGGACTGGGCCAAGGACCACGCGGAGCGCTTTGGATGAACACCCCGGGCGCCGGCGCCCAGCAGCGGCCCGACCACACCGAGAACACCACCGAGAACACCATCGAGAACGCCATCGAGAACCAGGGGGGGACGTGCGCAGAGGGCACGCCGAGGTCGTGATCGTCGGAGGGGGCCCCGTCGGCATGCTGCTCGCCGCCGACCTGGCGGCGTACGGCCGGGACGTCTGCGTCCTCGAGGCCAAGCCGCGTACCACCGACGAGCCCAGGGCAGGCACCCTGCACGCGCGCACCGTGCAGAGCCTCGCCCGCCGCGGCCTCCCGCACGGTGAGGCGGGACGCGCGAAGCGGAGGGGCGCCAACCGCGAGCCGTTCCACTTCGCCGGCCTGCCGGGGCTCAGCATCACCGCTCCGGCCACCGAACCCCCCGTCCTGGTCAAATGCCCGCAAGCCGAACTGGAGCGGCGGTTCGAGGCCCTCGCGCGCCGGCGCGGCGCCAGGGTGCTGCGCGAGAGCCAGGCCGTGCGGATCGCCCAGGACCTAGACGGTGTCGAGGTGACGGTGCGGACCGCGGGAGGCCAGGAGCGGGTGCGCGCGGAATACCTCATAGGGGCGGACGGCGCGCGCAGCACCGTGCGAGAGCTCGGCGGTTTCAGCGCGGACACCCACCCCGCGACGGTCTCCGCGCTGATGGGGCAGGTACGGCTGATGGACCCGGCGGCGCTGGCGCCGGGCTGGCACCGCACCGAACGCGGCTGGACCGCCGCCAAGTTCGACGCGCGGGGGTATGGCAGGCTGATGACCCTGGACTGCCGCGGCCCGCACCCCGAGCGCGGCCGCCCGCTCACGCTGGAGGAGCTGGGCGCGGAGGCCGCGCGGATCGTGGGCCACGCCGTCCCGCTGGCCGAACCGGCCCACCTGTCCCGGTTCAACGACTTCTCCCGCCTGGCCGGCAGCTACCGCCAGGGCAGGGTTTTCCTCGCCGGCGACAGCGCGCACGTGCACTTCCCCGTCGGGGGCCAGGGCCTCAACACCGGTCTGCTCGATGCCGTGAACCTCGGGTGGAAGCTGGCCCACGTGCTGCGCGGCACGGCCGGCAAGGACCTGCTCGACACCTACTGCCAGGAGCGCAGGCCCGCGGCACAGCGGGTCATCGACAACACCCGGGCCCAGCTGGCCCTCATGCGCCCCGACCCGCGGCTGGACCCGCTGCGCGAGCTGGTGGCCGAGCTCCTTCCGCTGCCGGACGTCAGCGCCCACCTGGGGAACCTGCTCAGCGCCCAGGAGACCTCCTATGCCCCGGCCGCGACGGGAGCGGGCCGGCGGGGAACGTTCATGCCGAACCTCGCGCTGGCCGGACCGGGGGAGAGGGACCTCACCGCACTGCTGGCCCGCGGCCGTGCCGTGCTGCTGCTCGGCGGCGACACCGCACAGGCCCCCCGCGCGGCCCGCGGCTGGGCGCATGTCCTGACCACCGCGCGGGCGGCCGGCCCGCTCCCCGGCGAAACCATGCGCTGCGCTGTCGTGCGCCCCGACGGCCATGTGCTGTGGGCCTGCGGGGACGGGGAGCTCGCGGGAGTGCTGCGGCAGTGGTTCGGCGATCCCCGCTGAGCCGCCACCAGGCGGGCCCGGCGCGGCGGGAAGGTGTCGCGCCGGGGTATGGCACTTTGCGCCAAATGAAAGGTGTGCGCCCCCCAACGGTACAAACCGCCTGTGCGGTTTGTTAGGGTGCTGCATAAGGGCGTCGGTTCTCCTGCGGGCGGGCCGATGGCGGGGGTGTCGTCTCCGTCGTCCGCGTCATCTCGCGAGCGGCGGCCGCCTGGAGCGATGGAGCACCTCGATGGTCAAACAGGAACGCGCTGTACGCACCCGCAAGGCCCTGATCGCCGCTGCCGCTGAGGTCTTCAGCCGGGAGGGGTACCGCACGTCCTCCCTCACGGTCATCAGCAGGCTCGCGGGAGTCAGCAGCGGGGCACTGCACTTCCACTTCCCCACCAAGTCGGCGCTCGCCCTCGCGGTGGAAGAAGCGGCCGCCGACCGCCTGCGCGCCATCATCGAACGCTGCGAGATGTTCGAACAGCCGCAAGGGCCCATCCAGCTCGTGGTCGACGCCAGCTACCGCGTGGTCGAGCAGCTGGAAGGCGACAGCGTGCTGCGGGCCGGCTTCGAGCTCGGAGGGCACACCGAGGGCCTGAGCAGCACCGGAAGGGTCTGCGACCTGTGGCAGGGCTGGGTCGCCTCCGCCCTCGAACAGGCCCACGGCGACGGGCGGCTGCGCTCGGAGATCGCGCCCGGCCACGTGGCGGCGGTCGTCGTGGCGGTGACCGCGGGCCTGGAGGAACTCGGCCGGCGGGACTCCCGGTGGCTCTCGCACCCCACCCTCACGTCGTTCTGGCGCCTGGTCCTGCCGCAGGTCGCTCCCGCGGGGGCGCACCTGCCGCTGTGACACCCCGGGGGCCGTGCCGCCCCCGCCGCACGAACACGGACTCCGCCTGACTGGTCGTCCACCCCCCGGCAAAGAACCAGTCAGGCGGTTTTTTTCTGGAACGCTGGGCCGGTCACCCCTGAAAAGGCCTATATGCGCAGCCCCGGCCCCGTCGCGGACGGCTGCGGCCTCCCTTGTGAAACCGCCAAGAAACCGACTATGCTGTTTTTATTCGGGGGCCTTACGTCGGATCCACACCCGGCGGCACGTGCGGCAGCGCCCGTGCAGGCTCTGTGGACCGGGAGACGGACATGGACATTCAAGTGCTCGGCGGCTTCTCCGTACGGCTGAACGGGGTGCCGGTGGTCCCCACGGCCCCCAAGCCGCGACAGGTCCTGGCCCTTCTGGCCCTCAACGCGGACCGGGCGGTGCCGTTGCGCACGCTGACCGAGGAACTGTGGGGCGCCCAGCCGCCGCGCAGCTCGCGGGCCACGCTGCAGACCTACATCCTGCAGCTGCGCGAGCTGATCGGAGAGGCCCTCGCGCGCGAGGCGGGCCCGCGCCCCGGCCGCACCGGCAAGGACGTCCTGGTCACCTCCCCGGGCGGCTACCGGCTCGAGACCGGCGGCGGCGTCCGCGACTTCGGCGAGTTCGAGCGCCTGAGCAACGAGGGCTACCGGGCGATGGACAACGAGGACCACACCGGCGCGGCGCGGGCCCTGCGTGAGGCCCTCGCCCTGTGGCAGGGGCCCGCGCTGGCCGACGTCAACGCGGGAATCCACCTCGACATGGAGGCACGCAGGCTGGAAGAGGCCCGCCTGTGCGCCCTCGACCAGCGGATCGAAGCCGACCTCGGCCTGGGACGCCACCGCGAACTGCTCTCCGAGCTCACCGTCCTCGTCGAGCGCCACAGCATGCACGAGAGCCTGCACAGCCAGTTCATGCTCGCGCTGTACCGCTCCGGCCGGGGCGGCGAGGCACTGCACGTCTACCAGCGGCTGCGCGGCACCCTCGTGCGCAACCTCGGGCTCGAACCCAGCGCTCCGGTGCGGCGGTTGCAGCGCTCGATCCTGAAGGCCTCCTCCGACGTCACACAGGACGCGCTGTTCGACGGCCGCACGGCGCCGGCCGCGGTGAGCTGAACCCAGGCGCCCGCCCCGTGCGGCGCCGTCCGCCCGAAGGGGCGCTCGCAGAAAAACCCGCGGCCCACCCGCGGGGCGGTCAAGGGCTGCGCGGATTCCGTGCCGCCCCGCGCGAGGACCTGCACTCATCCCCACCCCTGGCGGGTGTCAGCAGGTCCTCGCGCGAAGGCTTCGCCGGCGGCCCGCTCACGCCACCCCCCTTCAGCGGAGAGCCGCGCGGGGGAGGGAGGCGCGCACGCCCCACGCCGGCACCGGCCGGCCCGCAGGAGGGACCCCATGAACACGCGCATCATCGGACGAGCACGAGGTGCGCACGCCGCGCCCCCAGGCCCCGGCCGTGCCCCGGTGAGGAAGACGAGACCAGCGACGGACCCCGGCTCGTACGGGGGAGGGACTGAACAAGGGCGTCACCCGGCGGTATTTATTTCTCAAGACCGCATATGGGAAACGCACGAACAGGCATGCGGAAACACCGTTCCGTGAGGCAAACCGCGGCTGCTAGCTTCGGGACCGTCGGCGCCGGGCAGTCGGCTCGGTCTTTGCCTGGAAGGACGGTCTGTGTCACCTCAAGCAGTGAAAACAGATGCGCGTGCCTGGGAGGACGTCGCGGATTCGATCGAATTCGTTCCCGCCGCGTACTCCAGCAAGACCCGGCCGGAGTCAGCGGCGCAGGAAATGCTGAGGTGCGGTCCGGACGACATCGAGACACTGATCGCCGCGGGTCTGCCGTTCGATGTGCAATCAGGGGTACGGCACTTCGACGTCAATGACCTGTACAACCTCGGAATGTATTCCGGCAGGTCGAACACACAGCCGGAGCTCGCCTTCAAAATGCTGTTCCGCTTCGCGGGACGCCCGGTGGAGGACCTGCTGCGCCCAAGGACATGGGACTTCCAGGTCCGGCTGGAGTGCGCCGACTGCCGCACCGCCGCGCCCTGGCACTTCGAGGCGCCCGACGCCGGCCGTTTCGGCGGGAGCGTCACCGAGGTGGCCGCGCCGGCGCGGGAGAGCGCGGGAGAGGCCGCGTACACGGCGACCGTCACCACGACGGGCGTGCGCACCCCCCTGATCTCCCCCGCACTGCGGCGCCTGACCCGTGACTACCTCGCCGCCGGCTACCGCTGGCAGATGGTCCCGGTCGCCATGCAGGCCGACTACCGGCTGGTGCACGCCCTGGGGTCGACGAGCTGCATCGCGGCGAGCCTGCTGCTCGCCGAGCGCTTCCGCGAGGCCGGCCACCGCGCCGAGGCCAAACGCGGCTGGTTCTGCGGCGTTCTCGGCGGCGCGCTCGACCTGCCCCACGCCAGTGTGGAGGTCGAGGACGACGACGGCGTGCTCAAGACCGTGGACATCGCCAAGGCGCAGCTGGCCGCCCGCCTCTCGGCGGACACGGAGGCCTTCCAGGAGCTCTGCCTCGGCTCGGTCTACAACAAGGTGATCCCCTCCACCGCGTCCGGAAACGCGGCCTTCGCCACCCACGGCTGCGGGTCGCGGACGCCGGTGCACGTGCGCGCGGACATCCGCTCGCTGCGCTGACCCCCCATTCCCGCGTCACTCAGTTTGGAAGGACGAGTGTCAATGGCGGTACGTGAGATAAAACCGGTCGTCCTCGACCTGGACCGGTTGGAGAATCTCGCCGAGTCCGGCTACTACAACCCGTACACGATGTTCGACTGGCCCGATTCCATCGAACCGGACCTGCCCTGGATGTCCGAGAGCCTGACCACGCTCGCCGGCACCCCGATGTGGGATGAACTCACCCGCGAACAGCAGATAGCCCTCACCCGGTACGAGGCGATCAATTTCTTCAGCCTCAACATTCACGGTATCCGTGAACTGATGAGTGAAGTCGTGATGCGTATCCATGAGCGCACGTACGCGGACGTCTCGGAATTCCTGCACCACTTCATCGGCGAAGAGAACGAGCACATGTGGTTCTTCGCGCAGTTCTGCCTGCGCTACGGCGGCAAGCTCTACCCGGCCCAGCCGACCCTGAAGGCCGACTCGGTGGACCACCTCTCCCCGGTGGCCCGCGAGCTGATCGTGTTCGCGCGCATCCTGATCTTCGAAGAGATCGTCGACTACTTCAACGCGCACATGGCCACCGACCAGTCGCTGCCGCCCATCGCCCGCGAGATCAACCGGGTGCACCACCAGGACGAGAGCCGGCACGTCGCGTTCGGCCGGATGATCTTCACCCACCTCCTGGGCCAGGTCGCCGAGCGGGACCCGCAGGAGGTGCCGCTGGTCGCCGAATACCTGGAGAACTACCTGCAGTACAGCATCAGCACCCTCTACAACCCCGCCGCCTACCGCGACGCGGGCATCCCCGACGCGCTGGCCCTGCGGCGCAGGGCACTGGAGCACCCCGCACGGGTGGAGGCGCACGACCAGGTGCTCAAGCGCACCAGGAAGTTCCTGACCAAGGCCGGCGTGGGACGGGAGGCGATCACGTGATGTCCGAACCGATGCGGGCGGTCCGCGCGTTCATCCAGGGCCGCAACCCCAAGGTCGGGCCGCTCACCGACGAGCTCGACCTGATCGACAGCCGCGCCATCGACTCGCTCGCGTTCGTCGAGTTCATCTTCCTGCTGGAGGAGCTGAGCGGCGAATCGATCGACCCCGAGGATGTGGACCTCGAAGACTTCCGCACCCTCAAGGCACTCGAAAACCGATTCTTCATGAAGGAAGCGGCATGCTGACGACCACGACCGACAACGGCCTGGGGGTTCTCGACGGCAGCCAGCTCAGGCTGCTGCGGGCCATCGACGCGACGTTCCTGCGCCTGGCCGGAGACTGGCAGGCCCCGGAGTTCCGGTTCCCGTTCCTGATGCGGTGCAAGGACCTCGACACCTTCGACTACTACGACAACTTCCCGCACCTGGGCCTCGCCGCGACCCGGCTCGACCCCGCGCTCCTGGCCGCCGAACTGGCCACGACGCCGCGGCCGACCGAGCAGATACCGGCCCAGGTGATGGAGCCGACCGCCTTCGCCCTGCCCTCCGCGGCCTGCTACCCCCTCTACGTCGACCTGGCCGGCTCCGTCCTGCCCGACGAGGGCGTCCTGCGCACCACGGTCGGCACCTGCTTCCGCAACGAGGACCACTACGAGGGGCTGCAGCGCCTGCTGGGCTTCTCCATGCGCGAGATCGTGTGCGTGGGACCCGAGCAGGCGGCCAAGCACCATCTGGTCCGGGCGAAGGAAGCCGTGGTGGCCCTGTGCACCGAGCTCGGACTCGACCTGCACATCGAGACGGCCACCGATCCGTTCTTCGACAAGAACAGCGGCAAGGCCAAGATGCAGCGGCTCTTCCCGGTGAAGGAGGAGTTCGTCGTCGGCGGCCTGGCCATCGGCTCGGTCAACTACCACCGCAACTTCTTCGGCGACCGGTGTGACATCAGGGCCGGCGCCGAGACCGCGCACACGAGCTGCCTGGCCTTCGGACTGGAACGCTGGGTGCACACCCTGACCGACCGGTTCGGCGGGGCGGACGCCGCGGCGTCCGCCGTCGAGAGCCTGAGCTGATGCGGACGACCGCGGCCGGGGCGCTCGGCCTGGAGACGAGCCTGCTGCAGTCGGGCATGGGCGGTGTCGCGGGCACAGAACTGGCCTGCGCGGTGTCCGAGGCCGGGGCGGCCGGCTGCGCGGGCGGCTACAAGCTCGTCGGCGGCGCGCTGTCGGCCATGCTGGAGCGGCTGACCGCGGGCACCGACCGGCCCGTCGGCGTGAACCTGATCCCGGAGGTCGTCGAGCCCGCCGCGCTCGACCGGCAGGTGGCGCAGGTGCTCGACGAGACACCGCAGCGCGTGTACCTGTCCTTCTTCGGGATGCCCAAGGACGCGGTGCTCGCCCGCCTCGCCGCGGCGGGGCGCCGCACGGTGGTCCAAGTGGGCACGGTCGAGGACGGGGTGCGCGCGGCCGCGCTGAGCACGGTGGTGGTGGCCCAGGGCATCGAGGCGGGCGGCCACCTGCTGGGCGCCTCGCTCCGCGACGACCTGGTGGGCGCGCTGCGGACCCTGGCGCCCGAGGCCTGCCTCGTCGCCGCGGGCGGCATCGGCTCGCCCGAGGAAGCCGCACGGGCGGTGGCCGCCGGCGCCGACGGGGTGCTGCTGGGCACCGCCTTCGTCGTCGCCCGCGAGTCGCGGGCCCACGCCCGCTTCAAGTCGGCGGTGACCGGCGCCGAGGCCGGCGACACCGTGATCACCGACGTGTACGAGATCGGATGGCCGGGCCGACGGCACCGCGTCCTCGCCACGGCCGTCACCGCCGACCCGCACCAGCCCGCCAAGTTCATCGGCAGGACGGTGGTCGAGGGCAAGCCCTACCTGGTGGCGCGCTTCAGCGCCGCGGTGCCCACGGAAGCGACCAGCGGCCGCATCGAGGAGATGGCGCTGTACTGCGGCAACTCCTGCGGGGCGATCACCGACGAAGTTCCGGCGGCCGACGTCGTCGCCGCCTACGCACCGGTCCTTCCGGGGGCCGCAGTGGCCAAGAATCGAGAAAGGGCGAAAAGCCATGCCGGCTGACGAAGCACACGACGAGTACCACCACGACCTGAGCTACCGCGAGGGCGTACCGCCGGTACGCACCCGCCAGGGCGTCGAGCTGTACTGCGAGTCCACGGGCGAGGGCATCGCCATCACGACGCTCAACAACTTCTTCTTCTCCGCCCCGTTCTGGCGGGACTACACCGACGAACTCGCCAGGCACTACCGCGTCGTCAGCTACGACCTGTGCAATCACGGCCGCTCCACGCGCTTGCCGCAGGAACCGACCTGGCAGGAGCACACGGCGGATGTGATCGGGCTGCTCGACGGCCTGGAGATCGACTCGACCTACCTGCTCGCCTCGTCGGCCTCCACCCAGCTCGCCCGCGACGTGGCCCTCGCCCACCCCGACCGGGTACGGGGCCTGGTGCTGGCCGGGCCGGTCCTCGGCCCGCAGGGCATGCGGCGCCACCGGGGCCTGCAGCGCGCGTGGCTGCGGACGCTGAACGACCACGACATCCCCACCCTGTTCAGCCACATGTACCCCGAGTTCATCAGCACGCAGATGAACGAGGAGTACGGCGCGGCGGGCTACCTCGGCCTCCGGGAGAGCTTCCTCGCCATGTCGACGCCGGAGGAGCTCAACAACGGCCTGACGCTGGCGCAGAAGGGCGACTCCAGTCCCGAGCTGCTGACCCGCATCCAGGCGCCGACGCTGATCGCCCTGGGCGACGACGACATCCTGCTCAGCCCGACGGCCGGCCACGAGCTGGCGGCGCTGTTCCCCAACGGCCGCTGCGAGATCATGCCCAAGGCCGGCCACGTGCCCTTCCTCGACGACCCCGCCGGCTTCCAGGAGCTGGTACGGAAGTTCATCGACGAAGCGGAAGCGCATGTCTGACACGGCGGTGGGGGAGGTGCGCCAGCGCATTCGCGAGCTGCTGGTCGAGGTGTTCGGCGGCCCCTCCTTCGTCGGCAAAGTGCCCGACGCCGTCTCGCTCCGCGAGGCAGGGGTCCCATCCACCGCGCTGGTCGCCCTGCTGGTGGCGATGGAGGACGCGTTCGGCTTCGAGTGGGACGACGACGTCCGGCCGGAGGTGCTGCGGTCGATCGACTCGCTGGCGGGCCATGTCGTGGCGCTGCGCGGCTGAGGGCCTCGCCGTCCCCGCCGGACAGGCCGTTGTGCGGCAGGTGGCGCCGCGGACGTCAATGGCGACGTCTGCGGTGCCCGCCCCCCACGGGCCGGCCGAGCAGTTCGCGGCAGGCCGCCGCGCGGCCGCCGCGGCACTGGCCGCGGCCGGGTCGGCCGAGCGGACCGTGCCGCGGGCCCGGGACGGCAGACCGCTCTTCCCCCCGGGGTTCACCGGTTCGATCTCCCACACCGGCCGGCTCGCGGCCGCCGTGGTGAGCCCCGGCGCCGAAGCGGTCGGCGTCGACATCGAGTCCGCGCTCATCCCCCCGCGCGTGGCCGCCTTCGTCCTGCGGGAAGGGGAGCGACGCCGGCTCCTCGCCCCGGCGGGCCCCTACACCGCGCGCGACCTGTTCGCCGCCAAGGAGGCCGCGTTCAAGGCGATGAACTGCATCGGCACGCTGGGGGAGTTCCTGTTCTGGCAGATCGGCCTCGCCCAGGCCGCCGGCGCGCTGAGCGCGACCTACCGGGGCGAGACGGTGCCCCTGTGGATCGGCTCGCAGGCGGACCTCTCGTTCGCCGTGGCGATCCGGCGCTGACCTCCACGCAGGCAGACAGCGCGACACCTCGCTCCCTTCACCCACCCGCCCCCCCCGTACGGGCCTGCTCCGCCGCCCGGCGCGGGCCGACGTCCTCATCTGGAGACCTTCGTGACCAGCACACCTCCACCCGAGGGGAGCGCACGCTTCCCGCGCACGCTGACCACCCCGAAGATCGTGTTCATCATCATCGCCGCGGCCGCCCCGCTGGCCGCGATGGTGTTCACCGTCCCGCTCGCCTTCGCCATCGGCACCGGTCCCGGCGTACCGGCCATGTTCCTCTTCGCAGGCCTGACCCTGCTGTGCTTCTCAGCCGGCTACGCCGCCATCGCCCGGCGGATCAGCCACATGGGCGGCTTCTACACCCACATCGCGCACGGCCTCGGCCGCCGCACGGCGGCCGGCTCGGGACTGCTCGCGGTGCTCGCCTACAACGCCGCCACGGTCGGGGTCCTGGGCGCCTTCGCCTACTTCACCCAGAACGTGGCCGCCGCCCACGGCCTGGACCTGCCCTGGCAGCTGTGGGCGGGCCTGGGCCTGCTCCTGGTCGGCATGCTCGGCTACCGCGAGGCCGACCTCAGCGCCCGGCTGCTGTCCCTGTGCATGGTGTGCGAGATCGCCATCCTGATCGCCCTGGACATCGCCATCCTCGTCCGCCACGGCGGCGCGGCGCTGCCCGCCGCCTCCTTCACCCCCCACGAGATGCTCGCCCCCGGGCTCGGCGTCGCCGTGATGTTCGGCTTCGCCTCCTTCCTCGGCTTCGAATCGGCCGCCCTGTACGGGGAGGAGGCCAAGGCGCCGCACCGCAGCGTGCCCCGCGCCACCGTCGTCGCCGTGCTCACCGTCGCCTCCTTCTACGCCCTGACCAGCTGGGCCGCCGTCGGCGCCCTGGGGACGGAACGGGTGCGCGCCCAGGCCGAGAGCCACCTCGGCGACCTGTTCTTCCTGCTCAGCGACGACTACCTGGGCCACCCGGCCACCGTCACCATGCAGATCCTGCTGTGCACCAGCCTGTTCGCCGCCTGGCTGGCACTGCACAACGCCGCCAACCGGTACATGTACGCCCTGAGCCGCGACGGGCTGTTGCCGCACGCACTCCACGCCACCCACGCCGGGCACGGCTGCGTGCACCGGGCCAGCGTGGTCCAGTCCGTCCTCAGCGCGGCGGTGGTCACCTTGTTCGCGGTCGCGGGCCTCGACCCGTATGTGAACATGTCGACCAGCATGCTGGGCCTTGGCACCCTGGGCATCATCCTGCTGCAGGCCGTGGCCTCGGTGGCCGTCATCGGCTACTTCCGCCACCAGCGCGAGGGACGCTGGAAGACCGTCGTCGCGCCCGCGCTCGGAGCCCTCGGGCTGATCTCCGCGGCGGTACTCGTGCTGTCCAACTTCGACGTGCTGACCGGTACCGACGAGCCGCTCGTCACCGCCCTGCCATGGCTCCTGCTGCTGGTCGCCGGCCTCGGCGTCGCCCTCGCCTCCTGGCTGCGCTCGGCCCGCCCGGGCCGGTACGCGCGCCTGGGCGGCGCGTCCACGCCGGCATCGCCACCACCGCCCGCGCCGGCGCCCGCCGTCCCGGCCGGGGACTCCTCCGGCAGCCTCTCCCGAGCCGCGCCGTGACCGCGGCCCGCCCCGGGGACCACGCAGCGAAAGGACCAGCCCCCATGGCCCGTGAAGCCGAAACGCACGCCGACATACCCTTCGGTCCCGAAGACACACCGTGGCAGAAGACCTTCAGCGGCCTGCGGGTCGTCGGCGGCCGGCCCTACGGCACCCCGCCGTCCTCCGACCCCCGGGAAGCCTACATCGCGGTGCCCGAAGTACCCCACCACAAAGTGCAGTTGCCGCCCACCGGACTGGACGCGAACCAGTACACCGAGGCCGAGGCGCTCTTTCGCAGCCACATCGACACCCAGACACGCAACTTCGCCGGCTACCAGGTCACCAGCGCGCTCGACTACGAAGGACGCCTCGGGCACTACCTCAACCGGCACCTGAACAACGTCGGAGACCCCTACCAGTCCGGCTCCTACACGCTCAACTCCAAGGTCCTGGAGCGGGCCGTGCTGGACTACTTCGCCTCGCTGTGGCACGCGAAGTGGCCGCACGACCCCAAGGACCCCGAATCCTACTGGGGCTACGTCCTGACCATGGGCTCCAGCGAGGGGAACCTGTACGGACTGTGGAACGCACGGGACTACCTGTCGGGCAGGCCCCTGCGCGCCGACCCCCGCCAACCGGGCCGGGAGACCGCCGCCGGACAGACGCCGCGCGGCGCGGGAGCGCACGCCTTCCACCCGGTGGCGTTCTTCTCCGAGGACACCCACTACTCGCTGACCAAGGCGGTACGGGCGCTGGACATCGACACTTTCCACGCCCTGGGCTCCACGCGCTACCCCGACGACAACCCCCTCGCCCCGGGCACCCCCTGGCCGCGGCAGGTGCCCTCCACCGAGCACGGCGCCATCGACGTCGAACAGCTCGCCGTCCTGGTCCGGTTCTTCGCCAGCCGCGGCCACCCCATCCTGGTCAGCCTCAACCACGGGTCCACCTTCAAGGGCGCCTACGACGACGTCGAGGCGGTCGCCCGTACGGTGCGCGGCATCTGCGCCCAGTACGGCCTGGACAGCCGGCGGGTCCGCGGCGAGAGCGGCGGCCCCGAGGAACGGTCGGGATTCTGGGTCCACGTCGACGGGGCCCTCGGCGCCGGATACACTCCCTACCTGGAGATGGCCAGGGACGTCGGCATGGTCCAACAGGCGCCGCCGGCCTTCGACTTCCGGCTCCCCGACGTGCACTCGCTGACCATGAGCGGCCACAAGTGGATGGGGACGCCGTGGGCGTGCGGGGTGTTCATGACCCGTACCGGACTGCAGATGGCCCCGCCCGGAGCATCGGAGTACATCGGCGCCGCCGACACCACCTTCGCCGGCTCCCGCAACGGCTTCTCCGCACTGCTGATGTGGGACTACCTGGCCCGTCACTCCTACGACGACCTGGTCCGGCTCGCGGCCCGGTGCGACGACCTCGCCGCCTACACCCACGCGCGGCTGCTCGCGCTGCAGGAACAGCTCGGCCGCGACCTGTGGGTGGCGCGCAGCCCGCAGTCGCTGACCGTGCGGTTCCGCCAGCCGCGGGCGGACATCGTGCGCCGCTACTCCCTCTCCGGCGAAACCGTGCACGCCGACGGCGCGGCACGCGCCTACGTCCACCTATACGCGATGCGCCACCTCACCAGGCAGCGCGTCGACGAACTCATCGGCGAGCTGCGGCAGCCGGGTGCTTTCCCCCGCTCGCCCTGACCCACACGAATCCGCCACCGACGTCCGCGATGTGTTCCGGGGCCCCCTGACAGGGCCCCGCAACCGTCCCGAGCCATCACCGAGGAGAGACATGTCCGCTCCACAGCACGGCTTCCGGCTCACCGCCGAGGAGTTGGCGAACTTCCACCGGAATGGCTACGCGGGCCCCTTCACGCTCTACCAGCCCGACGAGATCGAGCGGAAATGGGCCAGGGCCCGCCAGGCCCTCGCCGACCGCAGCGCCGCGGTGTACCGGGAGGAATCCGACGGGTCGGGAGCGGCGAACCTGTCCAACTACGACCGGCACCTCGACAACGCCTTCCTCGCCGAGCACATCACCCAGCCGCGCATCGTGGACCGGGTCGCCTCCGTGCTCGGCGAGGACGTGCTGTGCTGGCGCTCGGACTTCTTCCCCAAGTACCCGGGCAACGAGGGCACGGACTGGCACCAGGCGGCCACCTTCGCCAACGCCTGCGGCCGGCCCCAGATCCAGTGGCCGCGGGGCTCGGAGCAGAGCGGCTCCCTCACGGTGTGGTGCGCGTTCACCGACGCCACCGCCGACATGGGCGGCCTGCAGTTCATCCCGGGCACACACCGCACCATGTACTACGACGAGACCAAGCCGATGCGCTACGACCCCGACCGGAACATCTCCGTGGAGAAGAACGGCGTCCGGCGCGGCTTCTTCGGCTACGACTACCGCGAACTCCAGATCGACCCCGGCTGGCAGCCGGACGAGTCACAGGCCGTGTCCGTGGACATGCGCGCCGGGCAGTTCGTCCTCTTCTCCTCGCGTCTGCTGCACGCCTCGCACCCGCACGCCGGCCGAACCAGACGCATGCGCATGGGCTTCTCGGCGCGCTACGTCCCCACCTGCGTGCGGGTCTACCCCGGCGCCTCGGAGGTCGAGGAGTACGGCGGTCGGGCGAGCCTCGAACGGTATGGGACGGTCCTGGTCAGCGGCGAGGACCGCTTCGGCCACAACCGCCTCGCCACGGGCACCACCACCGGCCGTGCCTTCCGCCGCCGCGGCGACGGCGCGCCCGCCCGTTCCTGAGCTCCGGACCCGCCCCAGGAAAAGGGGGGGCGCGGCTGGCCGACGGGCCGCCGCGCCCCCCTCACGCCGGTGTCGTGGCCGCCGACGCCGCGGGCACGCCGATGACGGGCAGGTCGCCGCTCTCGTGGCGCCGCTTGCACGCCCGGCGCTGCACCTTGCCGCTGGAGGTTTTGGGCACGGCGCCGCGCCGGACGACGAGCACCTGGTCGGGGACGATCCTGTTCCGCTCCCGTACGGCGTCGTGCACCCGGCGGCGCACCTCCTTTGCGCCCAGGGAGTTCAGGAGCCGGCCGTCGGCCTCGACGACCACCACGAGCCGCTCCCGCTCGCCGTCCTCGCTGGAGAAGGCGGCGGCGCAGTTCGGGTGCGAGCCGGGCAGCGCGAGCTCGGCGGAGAGCTCGATGTCCTGCGGGTAGTGGTTGCGCCCCTTGCGGATGATGACGTCCTTCAGACGCCCGGTGACGAACAGTTCCCCGCCGTGCAGGAATCCCAGGTCCCCGGTGCGCAACCGCGGCGCGCCGGACGCCTTGGGGCCGGCGAGGCGGGCCCGGAAGGTCTCCTCGCTCGCCTCGGCGCGCCCGTGGTAGCCCCGCGCCACACAGGGACCGCTGATCCAGATCTCGCCGACCTGCCCCTCGAGCAGAAGGCGGTGCGTGGCGGGGTCGACGATGTCCACCCGGGTGCCGCCCACCGTGCCGCCGCTGCCGACCAGCGGGACGGCGTCGGCGGCACGGTCGTCGACGGGCTGCGCGGTGCCGTTGCGCAGGGCCTCGGCGGACAGCCACAAGACGGTGGGCTCCCGGTCCCGGCGGGAGCCCGTGGCCTTCAACGTGTTCTCCGCAAGGCCGTATCCGGGGCACATGGCACGCGGGTCGAAGCCGTGCGGCGCGAAGGCGTCGGTGAACGCGCGCACGGTGCTCCAGCGCACCGGCTCGGCCCCGTTGGCGGCCACACGCCACCGGGAGAGGTCACCGACGCCCCCGGTCCTGCCCTCCGCCGCGGCCCGCACGCACAGCTCGTAGGCGAAGCTGGGCGCGGCGGCGTGCGTGCCGCCAAAGCGGGCGATGGCCTCCAGCCAGCGGGCCGGGCGGCGGATGAAGGCCTCCGGCGCCATCAGATACGAGGGGATGCCCGCCCACAGCGGCATGACCACCCCGAAGAGCATGCCCATGTCATGAAAGAGGGGCAGCCAGTTGACGACCGCGCTGCCCGGCCGGCACGGCCACAGCTGATCGGTCTCGATGACGTTGGCGAGGAAGTTGGCGTGGCTGACCATGACGCCCTTGGGGCTGCCGGTCGAGCCGGAGGTGTACTGGAGCAGCGCGATGTCCTCGGGGCCCGGCAGGGCCGGGGCGACGCTATCGGGGTCGTGGCGCAGCGTGTCGGTGGCGACCCACCTCAGCCCGTGCAACTCCGGCATGTCACCGAAGCGGGCACGCACCTCGCCCGCGACCTCCGCGGTGGTCAGGACGGTCGAGGTCCCGGCGTCGTCGGCGATCCGGCGCAGCCGCTCCACCTCCTCGCGGCGCCGCGGCACCTGCACGGGCGCGCTGGCCACCCGCGCATACATGCACCCCAGCAGGGTGCGGACGAACTCCGGCCCGGCCGGATAGAGCAGCACGGCGCCGCGCCCGGAGAGCCCCTGGGCGGCGAACGTGGCCGCCCGCGCGGCGGCGTCGCGGTGCAGGCCGCCGTAGGTGAGCGTCTCACCGGGCTCCTCGCCGTCGCGCAGGAAGACGTAGGCGGTCTGGCCGGGCTGTGTCTCGCCGCGCAACTGCAGGGCGTCCGCCAGGGTGCGCACGTCCACGGTCACATTCGGTCCGGTGCTGGTCACGGGTCGGATCTCCTCATGCATGCGGGGATTTCGAGCGGAACGGGGTCATCGGCGCTACTGCGCCATGGGCATCGGGGCCAGCATCTGTTCCACCGCCGTCAGCACCTTCTTCGTCGCCACCGCGGCGGCCGGGACGATGTCGGCCATGAGGAGGTATCCGTGCACCAGCCCCGGAGCGGGCACGTGGTGCACCTCGACGCCGTGGGCCGCCAGGCGCACCGCGAGCTCGACACCCTCGTCGTGCAACGGGTCGAACTCGGCCGTGCCGACCACGGTGGGCGGCAGCCCCCGGTGATCGGCGCCCAGCAGGTCGATCTCCCGGTCCGCGCGGCGTGCCGGGTCCGGAACGTACTGGTCGTAGTACCAGCGCAGGTCGTCGACCTCCGACAGGTACCCCGTGCCGTACCGGCGGACGGACGGCGACCGAAGGTAGGGGTCGGCCGGCGGATACACCAGCAGCTGCGCGGCGAACCGGATGCCGCCGTGGTCACGGTGGTGCATCGCGGTCCCGACGGCCAGGGCCCCGCCCGCGCTGTCCCCGGCGATCACGTGGTGGCGGCCGGGGAAGGCGCGGTCCGCCCACTCCGAGGCGGCGATGCCGTCCCGCAGCGGCCCGGGGTGCGGGTGCTCCGGCGCACGCCGGTAGCCGACGGAGACGACGACCGCGCCGAGGACGCCGGCGACACGACGGCACACCGGATCGTGCGTGTCGACGTCACCGACCACCCACCCGCCCCCGTGCAGATACGTCACCAGACGCCCCCGGTCGGTGGGCGGCAGATACGTCCGGACGCCGAACTCGCCGTCGACGGCGTCCAGCACGTGGTCCTTCGTCTCGATGCCCGCATCCCGCGCGGCGCCGCCGCGCGCGTGAGCCGCCTGCGCGGCGTAGCGGGCGCGCACCTGCGCCACGGGGAGGGTGCGCGCCGGTTCGGGTCGCCCGCCGGCCTGCCACTTGATCAATGCGCGGACGAAACGGTCCATGCCCAAGGAACTCTCCTTGCGTCACACCAGCGAAGGACTCAACGGTTTGAATCCGCGCAGCCGGCTGTACATGTGGTACGGGTACGGCGCGGTGACCGAACTGGCCTTGTCGAGCCGGGACAACTGCTCGGCGTCCAGCTGCCAGCCGACCGCGCCCAGGTTGTCCCGCAACTGCTGCTCGTTGCGCGCACCGATGATGACCGTCGCCACTGTCGGCCGGGTCAGGAGCCAGTTCAGCGCCACTTGAGGCACGGTCCGGCCCGTCTCCGCGGCGATGTCGTCGAGCACGTCGACCAGGTCGTACAGCCGCTCGTCGTCGATCGGCGGTGCGGCCGCGGCCGTACGGTGCAGTCGGCTCGCCTCCGGCAGCGGCTGTCCGCGGCGGACCTTCCCCGTCAGGCGGCCCCAGCCCAGCGGGCTCCACACCACCGCGCCCACGCCCTGGTCGTGGGCGAGCGGCATGAGCTCCCACTCGTAGTCACGGCCGGCGAGCGAGTAGTAGACCTGATGGGCGACATAGCGGGGAAAGCCGCGCCGGTCGGCGGCGGCCAGGGACTTCATCAGCTGCCAGCCGGCGAAGTTCGACGCGCCCACGTAGCGGATCTTGCCCGAGCGGACCAGGTCGTCCAGGGCCGCGAGCGTCTCCTCGACCGGGGTGCCGGAGTCGAAGACGTGCAACTGGAACAGGTCGATGTGCTCCACGCGCAGACGGCGCAGCGACCCCTCGACCGCCTTGATCAGCCGGGCCCGCCCCGAGCCCATCTCGCCGGGCCCGTCACCGGTGGGAGTGCCCGTCTTGGTGGACAGCAGCACCCGGTCCCGGCGCCCGGCGATCGCCGCGCCGAGCAGCTTCTCCGACTCCCCGTCCGAGTAGACGTCGGCGGTGTCGAACATCGACACACCGGCGTCCAGACAGATGTCGACCATGCCCCGCGCCTGCTGCTCGTCGGTGTTGCCCCAGGCGCTGAACAGGCTGCCGCGGCCGCCGAACGTGGCCGCGCCCAGACTCAGGACCGGGACGTGCAGACCGGAGGCTCCGAGCCGTCGGTATTCCATGACCGTCTCCTCTCCAGCGACCTGGTCACCAGTCGATCAGCGTCAGGGAGACGGCGAACCCGCCGCCCATGCCGAGCATCAGCACCCGGTCGCCCCGGCGCAGCTCCCCGGAGCGGGCCGCCTGGTCGAGGGTGAGCGGGACCGACGCGGAGCCGACGTTGCCGAACGCGCCGACCGTGCGGTGCAGCGTGGCGCTCGGCAGGTCGAGCTTGGCCCACAGGTCGTCGAGCATGACCCCGTTGGCCTGGTGCGGGATCAGGTGGTCGATGTCGGTGGGCAGCACCTCGCAGTCGTGCAGGAACTGCTTCACCAGCCCGGGCACCGTGTTGATGATGAAGTCCCGGATGGCGCGCCCCTCCATCGAGAAGTACTGCAGGCCCGCGGCGTGCGTCTGCGGGTCGTGCGGCAGCCTGCTGCCGCCCGCCGGCACGACGACGAGGTCGGACAGGTCGCTGTACATGTGGAACGCCGTCGTACGGATGTGGTGGCCGGCCTCACCCGCGCCGATGACCGCGGCGCCGGCGCCGTCACCGAAGAGGATCACGGTCTTCTTGTCCGCCGGGTCCAGGATCTGGGAGTACAGGTCGGCGCCGATGACCAGCCCGTAGCCGCCGGACTTGGCGATGATCCCGTGGGCCACGTCGAGGGCGAAGGTGAAGCCGGCGCAGACCGCGTTCACGTCGAACGCCGAGACGCCGGGCGCGGCCCCGCCCAGGTTCCGGTGCACGAACACCGCCGTGGCCGGCTGCTTGTGGTCCGGGGTCGAGGTGGCGACCACGATGGTGGACAGCTGGTCCGCCGTGATCCCCGCCGCGTCCAGGGCCCTGCGCGCGGCGCCGGTGGCGAGGTCGGAGGTGGCCTGCCCCGGCGCGGCCCACCGGCGCTCGCGGATGGCGGTCTTGCGTGCGATCCAGGCGTCGTCGACCCCGGCGGGCGCGCCGACCTCGGTGTTGGACACGACGCGGTCCGGGACGTAGGCCCCGGTGCCGAGTATCGCGACATGTGCTGAGGGCACGGTCATGGGCGGCCTCATTCCGTGACGTCGGCGGGCAGGGCGAAGTCCGTGGTGGCCTCGGGCCACTCCGGAACCGACTCGATCTCCAGCACCGCCACGGTCAGTGAGTAACCGCCGCCGGCGCTGACCAGGAGAACCAGGTCGCCCTCGCGGACGAGCTTCTTCTCCACCACGCGGGCCACTCCCGCGAGCAGGTCGCCCGCGCCCAGGTGCCCCGTGTAGCGGCCCCAGTCCATCAGCGAGCGGTCGGCGGTGATGCCCAGCGGCTCCAGGAACTGGGCGGTCATCAGGCCGTGGCCCATGTTGGGCATCAGGATCTTGGCGAAGTCGTCGAGCTTGTGGCCGGTCTTGTCCAGCACCGAGCCGACGATGTCCTGCAGCGCCACCTCGGCGCGCTGCATCACCGACTCCTTGCCGACCTTGGCCAGGTAGGACTTCTTGGGCGCGCGCAGGTCGTCGACCTTGGGCTGCGGGGACGTGGTGAAGGGGTGGTTGCCGCGGTGCAGCGGCTCCAGCGAGGCGTCGGTGTAGGACCCGATGGCGTGTACGCGGGCGAAGCCGCCGGCGGTGGAGAGCACCATGGCCGTGGCCCCGTCGCCGACGACGATGCCGTACGCGCCCCGCCACCGGTCCATGCCGGGCAGGCAGAACCGGTCCGACGTGGTGACCATGGCGCTCGTCCCGCGGCCGGCCTGGAGCTGGGACACCGCCAGGTCCATCGCGACCATGCCGCCGTTCGACAGCTGCTGCACGTTCACCGCGAAGGCGCCGGTGATGCCCAGCTCCCGTTGGATGTACGGGCCCGAGGTCCAGCAGTAGTCGCGGCCCTGGTGGTACACGGAGGCGTGCACGAGCGCGTCGAGTCTGCCGCCGACCACGTGCGCGGCACGGTCGAGCGCGCGCCGCGCCGCGTAGGCCGCCATGTCGGGGACCGAGGTCTCGTCCGCGACGACCGGCAGGCAGAGCATTTTGTTCTCTTCGAAATCCTCGGCAGCGTACTTGCCTTCGGCCACTGCTTCTCTGGCCGATTCGGCGGGCGGAATCCAGGCGGCTGCCGACGTGATGTAGACAGGAGCGGTCATTCTTCACTTCCTCCGAGTTTCGATGCCCGCGGATAGAATTCCTCCGCCGGAATGGATTTCACGCTACCAGCGCCGCCCGGATGGTCCGCATATTAAATTCTCACGCCTTGCGCTCAAGAGTGCACAGGCGTGATGCGGCGGCCGGCCGCATTATTCGACGGTGCCGTGACCGCGGCCGTGGTCCTTTTCCCCGGGCGGGATCACAGGGGGATGTTGCCCCGGTGCGCCCGTGGCGCGGGGACCGCTTCGTTGCGCAGCGCGCGCAGGGCTCCGGCGACGTGCTTGCGGGTGTCCGCGGGGGTGATGACCCCGTCGATGTAGCCGAGTTCGGCCGCCACGTACGGCGTGCAGTAGCGGTCCTGGTACTCCCGTTCCAGCTCCGCCCGGACCGCCTCGACGTCCCCGCCCTCCTCGCGCACCTTCGCCAGCCGGCGGCGGTGCACGATGCTCGTCGCGCCCTGTGCCCCCATGATCGCGATCTCCGCGCTGGGCCAGGCCAGGTTGACGTCCGCGCCGAGGTGCTTGGAGCCCAGCACGTCGTACCCGGCGCCGTACGCCTTGCGCGTGATCACGGTGACCATGGGGACCGTCGCCTCGGCGTAGGCGTAGATGAGCTTCGCGCCGCGCCGGATGATGCCGCTCCACTCCTGGGTGGTGCCGGGCAGGAAGCCGGGCACGTCCACGAAGGTCAGGATCGGCACGTTGAACGCGTTGCAGGTGCGCACGAAGCGCGCCGCCTTCTCGGCGGCGTCGATGTCGAGACAGCCGGCGAAGTGCAGCGGCTGGTTTGCGACGATGCCGACGCTGCGGCCCTCGACGCGGGCGAACCCCACGAGGATGTTTCGCGCGAACAGCTCCTGGACCTCCAGGAACTCACCGTCGTCGACCACGCCCTCGATGGCCTCGTGCATGTCGTACGGCTCGGTCGGCGAGTCCGGGATCAGCGAGTTCAGCTTCTTCTCCAGGTCCAGCGGGGCCCGGTCGACCAGCGGCCTGCCCGTCCAGTCCATGGCGTCGAAGACGGGGGCCTCGCAGGCGTTGTTGTCCGGCAGGTGCGAGAGCAGCACCCTGACGTAGGAGAGGGCGTCCTCTTCGTCGGCGCCCAGGTAGTGCACGTTGCCCGACTTCGTGCTGTGCGTCCTGCCGCCGCCGAGGTCCTCGAAGCCGACGTCCTCGCCGGTGACCGTCTTCACCACGTCGGGGCCGGTGATGAACATGTGTGAGGTCTGGTCGACCATGACCACGAAGTCGGTGAGCGCGGGGGAGTACGAGGCGCCGCCCGCGCAGTAGCCCATGATCAACGAGATCTGCGGGATCTGGCCCGACGCCTGTACGTTGCGCTGGAAGATCTCCCCGTACATCGCCTGGGACTCCACACCCTCCTGGATGCGGGCGCCGCCCCCGTCGTTGATGCCGATCAGGGGCCGCCCCGTCTTCATCGCCAGTTCCATGATCTTCAGGATGCGGCGGCCGTGCACCTTGCCGAGCGAGCCTCCCTTGTAGCTGGCGTCCTGGCTGAAGACGCAGACGGTGCGGCCGTCGATCTCCCCGTATCCGGTGATGACGCCGTCGCCGTACTCGCCGTCCGTGTCCGCTTCGGACCCGGGGCGCGCGAACCGGTCGATCTCGACGAAGGAACCGGGGTCCAGAAGAAGATCTATGCGTTCCTGAGCGGTCATCCTGCCCTGTGAATGCTGCTTCTCGGCCATCCGGACCGTACGTGCGTCAATGGCTTCACAGCGTCGATGCAGGTCGTCGACCGCATCCCGCATGGTGCCCATTCTGCCTCCTCAACCGGGTCATCAATGCCCCAGTCATGACGGGGATTCGGATGATATATCTCGGAGGTGGCGGTAGTGCGTGAAAATGAATGACGAATACGGACGCCTGAGAAATTCATAAAAGGCTGTGCAGAATTCATGCAGGCGTATGCGGAGGGAATCCCGTGCGGTCGCGGGCCCGACCGGTCGTTCAACTGCCCGGGCGGGACGGTTGAACGATCAGGCCGGTTGCGGGGGATGGGCGAGCAGGCCGTCGACGAACGCGCGCAGCCCCTGGGCGAAGGTGTCCTGCCCGGCCAGCGCTCCCCACCGGTCGGCGACGGCGGCCAGGTGCGGGAGGCGGGCCTGGCCGCCGTCGGCGTTGCCGAAGTAGGCGTTGAGGCGGGCGGGGTCGCGCTCGTCCATCTCGCGGTGGCGGGTGTGGGTGCGCACCAGGATCTCGCCGACCGTGTAGTACCAGATGCTGCGGAAGATCCGGACGGAGTCGTCCGGCGTGCGGCCGGCGTCGACGACCCCGGCCAGGATCGTCTCCACCAGCGACAGGAACGAGTCGCCGAGCCGGGCGATGAACCCGTCCGTGGTGAGGACCTCCGCCGCCCAGGGCCACGCCGCGAGGCCGTCGTGGATCGCGACGGCGGCCGCGACGATCCGGTCCTGCGGCCTGCTCGGCAGCTCGGGGTGCGGGATCTGCTCCGCGTACTCGTGGATCAGCAGGAACAGCAGGTCTTCCTTGCCCGGCACATGTGTGTACAGGGTCGTCGATCCGAGGCCCATCTCCGCCGCGAGCCGGCGGATCGTGAGCTTCTCCCAGCCGTGCTCGTCGATGAGCACGCGGGCCGCGGCCAGGATCTGCTTGCGGGAGGTCACCGGAGGTCGTCCGACAGGCCGACGCGATGTGTTCGATCGGGGCATCGCCCCATCATGCCCCCTGGTGAGAGCCGGTGTGCGACCGGTCCGGTCGACACCTCACCGCCTGCGCTGCTAATTTCTGAGCACTGTCCGGAAATTCGACCGGTCGGCAGACGCAGAGAGGCTGGGTGCGGTGGCAAGCACGCAATTCACGAGTCAGAAGACACTCGCCGCGAGCGGCGCCCGGCCCGGCACCACCCTCGCCGCGGTCTCCGTGGTGCAGTTCATGGTGTCGCTGGACCTGACGGTGGTGAACGTCGGGCTTCCCCGCATCGGCAGCGGGCTCGGCTTCAGCGAGGTGGGCCTGACGTGGGTGATCCACGCCTACGCCCTCACCTTCGGCGGCCTGCTCCTGCTGGGCGGCAAGATCGCCGACCGGTACGGGCACAAGCGCGTGATGCTGACCGGGCTCGGCCTGTTCGGGCTGGCCTCGCTCGTCGGCGGCCTCGCACAGGCGCCGGGGCAACTGGTGGCCGCCCGTGCCGCCCAGGGCGTCGGCGCCGCCGCGCTGGCGCCGGCCGCGCTGGCCCTGCTCGCCTCCACCTTCCCCGGCGGCAAGGAACGGGTGCGGGCCTTCGGCATCTGGAGCGGGGTGAACGCCGCGGGCGGCGCCGCCGGCGTTCTGGCCGGCGGCCTCCTCACCCAGTACGCGGGCTGGCAGTGGGTGATGTACATCAACCTGCCGATGGCCGCCCTGGCGCTGGCCCTGGCCTGGCGCGGCATCGCCCAGGACGGCCCCTCGACGCGCCGAGGCCGCCCGGACGTCCTGGGCGCCGTGCTCGCCACGGCCGGCGCGGCCCTGCTGGTGTTCGGCGTGGTGCGCACCGAACAGCACCCGTGGACCTCCACGGCCACCTTGACCACTCTGGCGGTCGCCGTCGTCCTGCTGGCCGCGTTCGTCCAGGTCGAGCGGACCACCAAGCGCGACCCCCTGATCCGCCTCGGCCTGCTGGCCAACCGCTCGCTCGCGGGCGCCAACCTCTTCGCGCTCCTGTTCGGCGGCGCCATGGCCTCCCTGCTGTACTTCGTCTCCCTCTACCTCCAGCGGGTGCTCGACAGCAGCCCCGCCCGCACCGGCGTGGAGTTCCTGCCGTTCACGCTGGGCGTCATCATCGGCTCCACCCTCGCCGTCCGGCTGGGCTACAAGTTCGCCCCCCGGCACGTCCTGATCACCGGCGGCACGCTCGCCGCGGCCGGCTTCGCCTGGTTCGGCCTCATCCGCGCCGACGGCTCGTTCCTGGTCGACGCCCTCGGCCCGTCGGTCGTCGCCAGCGTCGGCATCGGGCTCTGCCTCGCGCCGACCGTCTCCATCGCCACCGGCGGCGTCGCGCCCCACGAGGCGGGCGCCGCGTCCGGCGTGCTCAACAGCACGCGCCAGATCGGCGCCGCGCTCGGCCTCGCCGCCCTGGGAACCGCCGCCAACGACCGCACCGGGGAGACGATCACACCCGGCACCCTCACCGACGGGTACGCGCTCGGTATGCTCGCCGGCGCCGGACTCCTCGTCTGCGCCGTCCTCATCGTGGTCCTCGTTCTGCCCCGGCCCGAGCGGGCCGTCACCGAGGAAGCCCCCAAGCCGTGACGTGGCGGCTCGCGCGGCGGGCCCGGATCGCGGCACTCGCCCGGTGTTTTCTCTGAAGCATCGCCGAAGCGGCCTCCGTGGAGCGGGTTTTCCTCCCCCCCGCTCCACAGAGGCCGCATTTTCGTGTGCCACCGACTTCCAGGGCCCGCTCCCGCACCGCGAACGGACACGGTCCCTTCCCGCGACGCGGTCACGCGCCGCGCGACGGGAATCCAGTTGCTTCTACAGACGGCATACAGAGTTCGCCCAGTCGCCCTGCCCACAATGACGAGTTGTCCGAGGAACTACTCAGGGGGCATGCATGGGAATCGATGTCCTGGTCTCTGATGACCTGCATCTGTCCGGCTTCGCACTGGCCGCACTTCTCGAACGGCACGAGGAAGTCCGCGTCGTCGGCCCCGTGGAATGCAACTATGCGGCGCTGCGGTCCGCCGAGACGTACCGGCCCGATGTGGCGGTCATCAGCTTCGAGGGTGAGGACGGCGACGCGATCTCCGTCGCCGAGAAAATCGCCGAACTCGGCTGCCGCAGCATGCTGCTGGCCACCGCGGTGACGCGATCGGTGGTGCGCCAGGCGTTCGCGGGCGGCATCGCCGGCATCGTGGAGCGCAGCGTGTCACCCCGCCAGTTCGTCGAGGCCATCCACCGTGTGCACCAGGGGGAGAGGGTCTTCGACCCGGAGCTGACCGTGGCGGCGCTGAACAACAGCGACTGCCCGCTCAGCCCGCGCGAATTCTCCGTGCTCGAACACGTCGCCCGGGGCGACACGGTCCCCGAGATAGCGGCCCGGATGCACCTCTCCCAGGGCACCGTGCGCAACTACCTCTCCTCCATGGTGACAAAACTGGGCGCACGCAACCGCATTGACGCACTGCGCCTCGCGCGGGACTCGCGCTGGATCTGAAAGGCCGTCGCTGTGGCCGGCATCGGATACCCGGGAAGGGAACACGGTCCGGGAGCCGCTGACAACTCCGTATGCGCTTCAACCAATCCTTCGCGGGCGTTCAACCATTCAGCGACAAGCAGTTGAACGTCTGCCTCCGCATGGCCGGTGCGACGGGGCTGGAGAAGCCGTCACGGGTGTGTGTCTAATGGGTGCAGACTTCGCCGGGATGTGCGCCGGCCACCCATGTCGTAAAACGCTGCGTGCGGTTCGAAAGGCGTGCGCGCCCCAGGGCGTCTTCTCCCGTATTCACCGCGCCCCGGCGAATCGCGCCGCACGGCTGCCCGGCCCTTCGCCGGGCGCCCGACCGGCATGACCGCGCGTGCGCCCAGGCCACCTCGTCGCCGAGGAGAGCCCATCGACGAACCGTCACGTCCGTCACGTCCTTCAGGAGGTGGTGATCCATGGCGACCACGGGAGCGGTCCTGCGCATTCAGCTCCTCGGACCGGTGCGCGCCTGGCGCGACGGGGCGGAGACCGCGCTCGGCCCGCCCAAGCAGCGGGCGGTGCTCAGCCTGCTGGCGAGCAGGCCGGGCGACGTCATGGGCGTGGAGAACATCGTGGACGCGGTGTGGGGCAGCGACGTCCCGCGGACGGCCGTGAACGGTGTGCACACCTATGTGGCCGGGCTGCGCCGCGCGCTGGAGCCCGGCCGGGCCGGCCGGTCCTCCGGCGCGGTGCTCACCTCCGAGTCCGGCGGGTACTGCCTGCGGGTGGACCCCGCGGACGTCGACGTCACGCTCTTCCACCGGGCTCTGCACGCCGCGCGCAGGTCACGGGGCCAGGGTGAGGCCGGCGCCGCGCTGCGGCTGTACGGGCAGGCCCTGTCGTACTGGCGCGGCGAGGCGCTGTCCGCGGTCCCCGGCCCCTTCGCCACGATGGAGCGCGACCGGCTGCGGGATCTGCGGCTGACGGTGGTGGAGGAGTGGGCCGCTGACATGCTGGCGGCGGGCCACCACGCCGAGCTGGTCACCGAACTGCCGGCAGCGGTCTCCGAGGAGCCGCTGCGCGAGAAGCTGCGCTGGCTGCTGATCCTCGCGCTCTACCGCAGCGGACGCCGGGCCCACGCCCTGTGGCTGTACGAGGAGACCCGCGACCTGCTGGCCAGGGAACTCGGCATAGAGCCCGGTGCCGACCTGCGCACGCTCCATGAGCACATCCTGACCGGCCATCCGGAACTTCTGGCCCCCGGCGCCGGCTCACCGCTCCCGGTGTACCCCGGCGGCCTGCCGCCGGGCACGCCGGGACCGGTCCGGCTGCCGCCCGTGGGCCGCGATTTCGTGGGCCGGACCGAGGAACTGGCCCGGCTGGAGGAGGTGATGCGCGGTGAGAGCGCCCGCGGCGGCCCGACGACGCCCGTCGTCGTGGTCGGCGGCACGGCGGGCGTGGGCAAGACGGCGCTCGTGCTGCAGCTCGCCCACCGCCTCGTCGACCGCTTCCCCGACGGCCAGTTGTACGCCGACCTGCGCGGCGCCGACCCGGAACGGGGCCCGGCGAGCGCCGCCCACGCACTGGAACAGCTCCTGGGCGGCCTCGGCGTGGACGGCGCACGGGTGCCCGCGGACTCGGCCGCCCGGACGGCCCTCTACCGGAGCCTGCTGCGCGGGCGGCGGGTACTGGTGGTGCTGGACGACGCGCACAGCGCCGAGCAGGTGCGCCCGCTCATCCCGCGGGGGCCCTCCGGCGTCCTCGCGACGAGCCGGCGATACCTCGGCGAGCTCGCGGCGCGCGACGGGGCGCGCCTGGAAACGGTCGGGCCGCTGACGGCCAGGGAGGGGACACGTCTGCTGGCGATGCTCAGCGGGCGGCGGCTGGACGAGCGCGGTCCGGCCGCCGAGCGGCTGGTGGCGCTGTGCGGCGGGCTCCCGCTGCCGCTGCGCGTCGTCGCCCAGTGGCTGGCGGCCAACCCCGGCGCGCCGCTGGGCGCTCTGCTCGAACAGCACCCGGCCCTCCGCACCCGGTTCGGGCCGGCAGAGGCCGCGGACGGTGTGCCCACGGGCCAATTCCACGTCATCGAAACGTCGTGACCAGGCCATAAGACCACATGGACGAATTCCGCTCCAGCGCCACTTGAGCCCGACTAGTATAAACAGGGCGGTCGGTTTCTTTGTGGGTATCGTCTTGCTCCGTGAATCCGGAACTGGAGATGCCCCAGGAGGCGCTCATGCTCGACGTGTTGACGGCAGCAGCCCAGCCCGCGTCACCAGCGTCTGGTGCCACGCGTCCGCCGATGACGGAACGGGTGCCCATCGCGGCCCTGGTCACCTCGGACTCGCCGCGCGTCGCGGGGGAGGACGCGGAACACGTCGACCTGCTGGCGCAGACGGAGAAGCCGCTGCCGCCCGTGGTGGTCCACCGCCCGACCATGCGCCTCGTCGACGGCCTGCACCGGCTCAGGGCGGCCGTGCAGCGCGGCGAGGACCACATCGAGGTCCGCTATGTGGAGGGCTCGACAGAGGACGCCTTCGTCCTGGCCGTCCGGCTCAACGCCGAACACGGCATGCCCCTGTCGCGCAGGGACAGGACGGCGGCCGCCGAGCGCATCATCGGCAGCCACGCCTGCTGGTCGGACCGGCGCATCGCGGAGGTGACCGGGCTCTCGCCGACCACGGTCGCCGCCTTGCGCAGGCGTTCAACCGGCCAAGGCGTTCAATTGAACGCGCGCACCGGACGCGACGGCCGCTCACGCCCGGTCAACAGCGCCGTCGGCCGCCGGCGCGCGGGCCAGATCATCGCCGAGCGCCCGAACGCCTCGCTGCGCGAGATCGCCCACGAGGCGGGCATCGCGCTGGCGACCGCGCGGGACGTGCGGCTGCGCGTCCGGGACGGCAAGGACCCCGTCCCGCCGAGACTCCGCGACGTCGCCAAGGACGTCGTGCTCGGGGACCGGCGCGCCGCGCGCGGACGGGTGGAGGCGGACACGGCCGGGCGCGCCGGCCGTGCGCGGCTGGAGAGCGCCGGCGTCTCCGACACGGACCGGTTCGCCAACCTCCGCAAGGACCCCTCCCTGCGCTTCTCCGAGGCGGGCAGGACGCTCCTGCAGCTCCTGTCGAGCAACGTGCTCGACGACGAGAAGTGGCGCTGGCTGATGAGCGCGGTCCCCGAACACCGGCACGCCGACATCGCCCGCGCCGCCCGGCGCTGCGGGGAGCGGTGGCTCAGCTTCGCCGACGGGCTCGAACACGGCGGCGCCGTGCGCGACGGCCGGGCGGTGTGAGCCGGCCCGGTTCCGGCACGCTGCCGCCCAATCGCCCACGACGGTACACAGAGGCTGTTAGCATACGAACTTGACGGTTTGTTTGGTGAAGACGGGGGCTTCCACGAAGGAGAGCTTGCCTTGGTGCAACAGGAGCGGGCGCTCCGTACCCGACGTGTGATCCTGACGGCAGCGGCGCAACTCTTCGACGACTTCGGGTACGAGGCCGCGACCATGTCGGAGATCCTGCGGCGCGCCGGAGTCACCAAGGGCGCGCTGTACTTCCACTTCACCTCCAAGGAGCAGCTCGCGCGCGAGGTCCTGCAGGAGAACGCCCGGGTGCCGGCCGTTCCGCCGCAGCGGCTCAAGCTCCAGGAGGCCGTCGACCAGGGTCTGCTGCTCGCCCACCTCATGGTGCGCGACCCGGTGCTGCGCGGCGGTGTCCGGCTCGCTCTGGAAAGGGTCGGGCAGGACCAGCTGGACCGCAGCGTGCCGTTCCAGGACTGGGCCGAGGAGAGCCTGCGCCTGCTCGTGCAGGCCAGGGCGGCCGGAGAGCTGCAGCCCCACATCGATCCCCGCGAGCTCTCCGACGTGTTCGTCGGGGCGTTCGCCGGTACGCAGCTCATGTCCCACGCCCTGTCGGGGCGGACGGACCTCAACGCCCGCGTCGTCGCCCTCTACCGCGTCCTGCTGGCCGGAATCGCCGTCCCCGGCGTCCTGGTGGAACTGGACGTCACCGAGGACCGGGGGGCCCGCGTGCACGAGGCGACCAGGCTCGCGGCCCGTGCCGTGGCGCACCGGCGCCCCGCGTAGGGCGTCCGCGCGGGATCCCCTTTCCCCCTCCCCCCGGCCCAGCATGGAAAACCGCTGGTGCGGTTTGTACTGTGGAGTACGTATTGGCGGGCGAGTTCTCCCCTTCCCGGACGGAGCCGCTGCGCCGGCGAAGCCATATCCATGAGGCGTACGGGCCATGCGGCGCACGGGGCCATGGGGCGGCACGGAGCTTGGGAGAGCGCCCAAATGGTCAAGCAGGAACGTGCCGTGCGCACCCGCAAGGCGTTGCTCGGCGCCGCGGCCGACGGTTTCAGCCGCGAGGGCTATGCGCCGGCCTCGCTTCTCGACATCAGCCGGCAGGCCGGCGTCACCAGCGGGGCGCTGCATTTCCACTTCCCCACCAAGGCCGCGCTCGCCTCCGCGGTCATGGCGGCCGCGGCGCAACGGCTGCGCGAGGTGGTCCAGCGCTGCGAGACGCGGACGCGCTCCGGTGACGCGCTGCAACTGCTCGTCGACGTCGGTCACGAGCTGACCCTCGCCATGCGGGAGGACGCGGTCCTGCGGGCCGGGTTCGACCTCGACGGCGACCCCGGGTGCCCCCGGGGCATCGGGGAGGTGAGCTCCTTTCTGGGCCGGTGGATCACTGCGACGCTGGACAGGGCGGACCGGGCGGGGGAGTTGCGGCAGGGGCTGCCGGCCGACCAGGTGGCACGGGCCGTGTTCGCGTGCACGGTGGGATTCCAGATGCTCGGCCGGCGGGACCCGGCCTGGGTGTCCCGGCGCATGCAGACCCGCTTCTGGGCCCTGGTGCTCCCGCAGATCGCGGCCGGACACAGAGGCCTGGACGCCGCGGGCTCCTGAACGCGGCGCGTTCGGGGGCGAGTGTTCAACCTTTATGTGTCGGAAAAGAAACCGGTGGACCCGTATATTTTGTGGCACCCTTTCGCACCACGCTCACCCATCGTTGAACTGCTGCCGGGAAGAGGGAAACCCATGACCCTGCTCGTTCACCAGCAAGGGCACACCGCCACATCCGCACCGCAGGCCCCACAGGACCTGCCGCGGCTCACCACCACGGTTCCCCGGGAGTACGTGCACCGGGCCGGACACGCCGAAGTGTTCCTCACCGGCTGCCGGCGCCTTAAGGGCGACCGGTTCGCCCTCACCGGCCAGTGGCCGCGCGCCCACACCTTCTTCACCGACGCCGACGGCACGCGGCACGACCCCACGCAGGCGGCGGAGACGATCCGTCAGGTCGGACTGCTCCTCGCCCACTCGGAGTTCGGGGTGCCCCTGGGACACCAGTTCCTGCTGCGCGACATGGAATACTCCGTCTCCCTGGACGAGCTGGAGATAGGCGCCGGCCCCAGCGAGTTGACCCTCCAGGCCGTCTGCACCGACGTGAAGTGGAGGGGCGAGCGGGTCACGCAGTTCGCCATGGCGATCACCATCGAACGCGACGGACGGCACGTGGCCGACGGCAGCGGGCACTTCTCCTGCCTCGCCCCCGCCGCCTACCGCCGGCTGCGCGGAGCGGAGCGCGTCGCCGCGGAGGCCACGCCGAAGCCCCGCTTCCTCACCCTGGAGCCGCAGCGCGTGGGCCGCTCCGGCCACGCCGACGTCGTCCTGGCGCCGACCGGCAGACCCGGCCACTGGCTGCTCAGCCCGGACCGCGGCCACCCCGTCCTCTTCGAGCACGGCGGCGACCACGTGCCGGGCATGGTGCTGATCGAGGCGGCGCGCCAGGCGGCCTGCGGCCTGCAGGGCGACGTCTTCGTACCGGTCCGGGTCGCCACCCAGTTCCACCGCTACACCGAGTTCGACACACCGTGCTGGATCGACGCGGTGACGGCGCCGTCCACGCTGCCCGGCCTGACCGGCGTCCACGTCACCGGACACCAGGAGGGCGAGGAGGTCTTCAGCGCCCGGCTGACGGGGCACTGCGGCGTGAGCGCCGGATATCGCGCCGCGTCATGACAGGGGCTCGCGGGAGGAGGGGGCAGGGCCGGGCGGTGAAGTCACCGACGGGGCGCCGCCGGAACCGAGCGTGGCGGTGAGCCCCGCGTCGACGGGCAGCACGACCCCCGTGATCCACCGGGACCTCGGGCCGGCCAGGAACAGGACGGCCTCCCCGACGTCCCAGCCCGTGCCTTCCACGGCGAGCGGCGCCGCGTGCCGCCGCCGCTCGCGGGCGCCCTCGTCGATGCCCTGGGAGGAGACCATCGGGGTGTGCACGTAGCCGGGAGCGACCGCGTTCACGCGGATTCCCTCGGGACCGTGGTGGGCGGCCATGGTCCGGGTCAAGCCGATCACCGCTGCCTTCGTCGTCGGGTAGGCCACCTGCGGGTGGCCGCCGACGAGCCCGACCGCGGAGGACATGTTGACGATCGATCCCCCGCCCCTCGCGCGCATGCGGGGGATCGCGGCCCGGGACATCAGCATCATCGACGTCAGGTTCAGGCGCAGACACGCCTCCCAGGCGAGCGGGTCCACATCGACCACGGTCCCCGCGGGGCCCGCGACACCGACGTTGTTGACCAGGACGTCGAGCCCGCCGAAGGTCTCGCAGGTCCGCCGGACCACCTCGGCGCACTCCTCCTGGCTGGTCACATCGGCGGTGACCAGCAGGGCGTCCCTACCCTGTGCCGCGATGAGGTCCCGGGTCTCGGCCATGTTCCCCGCGGCGGAGTCGACCACCACCACGTGCGCCCCGGCCTCGGCGAGCAGCACCGCCGCGGCCCTGCCGTTCCCGATGCCCGACGCACGCGAGCCGCCGCCGGTGACGATCGCGACCGCGCCCTTGAGACCGAAGTCGATGGACATGCTGCCCTGCCTTTCCGCAACGGGGATGACACGGGGGCTCTCAGACCTGCCGGGTGCGGCCGGCCCAGTAGCGTTGGCGTACGGCGCGTTTGAGGACCTTGCCGTTCGCGCTGCGGGGCAGGGCGGTGACGAAGTCCACGTGTTTGGGCGCGCGGATGCTGCCGAGCGTCTTCTTGCACAGCGCGATCAGTTCCTCACCGGACGGCCGGGCGCCCGGATTGAGCTCCACCACCGCGGTGACCGCCTCTCCCCAGTCCTCGTGCGGAACACCGATGACCGCGCAGTCCTGGACCGCCGGGTGGCCCCAGATGACCTGCTCGATCTCGCTCGGGTAGATGTTCACCCCGCCAGAAATGATCATGTCCTTCTTGCGGTCGGTGATGAACAGATAGCCGTCCGCGTCGAAGTGGCCGATGTCGCCGGTGTGCAGCCAGCCGTCGACGACCGTCTCGGCCGTCCTGCGGGGATCCGCGTAGTAGCCCTTCATCACGAGGTCACCGCGGACGCAGACCTCCCCCGACTCGCCCACCGGGACCTGCTGCCCCTCGCCGTCGCGGATCTCGACGCAGACCAGCGGATAGGGGCGGCCGCACGACGTCAGCCGTGCGTCAGGCGCTATGGAGCCGTCGGTGAAGTGCTCGTCGGGACGCATGAAGGACACCCCCGCGAACGCTTCCACCTGCCCGTAGCACTCCATCAGAACCGGTCCGAACAGCTCGATGGCCCGCCGCAGCTTCTCGGCCGACATGGGCGCCGCCGCGTACAGCAGATAGCGCAAGGAGGACAGATCGCGCTCGGTGAGCCCCGGCGTCTCCATCAGCCGGTAGACGACCGTGGGGGCGAGGAAGAGCTCGGTGACCTGATGCCGCTCGATGGCGTCGAGGATCGCCGTCGGTTCGGCCCCCGGCAGGAAGACCACCGTGCCGCCGCGCGCCGTGGCGGCGAGGCTGATCACACCGGAGGCGTGGCTCAGGGGCAGCGCCGCCAGGTCGACGACCGGGTCGTCGCACTCGTAGTGGAAGGCCATCATCAGATGTGCCAGGCAGGTGGACAGGGACCGGTGCGTGTTCATCACGCCCTTCGGCGCGCCGGTCGTGCCGCCGGTCGAGGAGATCGCCACCACGTCGTCCATCTCGTAGCGCGTGCGCGGTGGCGTCACCGGCAGGCCGTGCGTCCACTGCGCCAAAGACGGGGCGCCGGCCGCCGCTGCGTCCAGGCACACGTACTGCCTGACCTTCGGCAGCGACGGCGCGAGCTCGGCCACGGCCGACGCCGTCGAACTGTGGAAGAACAGCACCTCGCAGTCGAACGCGTCGATCACGCGCCGCAGGTCCGCAGGCGGAGTGGTCGGGTTCAGCGGCACCCAGGTCACACCGGCCCGCCAGATGCCGAGGACGCCGATCCAGGCCCGCGCGTCATTGGGCGAGAGCACGCCCGCCTTTACCCCCCGGCCGCAGCCCGCCCGCGCCAGGGCGTGCGAGATCCGGCACGACAGCTCGCCCGCCTCGTCGAACGTCCAGGACTCCGCGCCGCACACATAGGCGACGGAGCCCGGCGCGCGCCGCCGGCCGCGGTCGAAGAAATCGATGATCGCCATTTACGCCCCCAGCACCGTGATCGCGGCGACCGCTTCCTCGCCGCCGTAGAAGCCGCCGCTGTTCTCCGCCAGCGCGACACGGGCCCCGGACACCTGCCGGACACCGGCCTCGCCGCGCAACTGCTGCACCAGCTCGTACACCTGGGCAAGACCCGTCGCACCCAGCGGGTGCCCCTTGGCCTCCAGGCCGCCCGACGGGTTCACCGGGATACGGCCGCCCAGCGCCGTCTCCCCGGCCTCCGCGGCCGCGCCGCCCGCCCCCGGCTCGCACAGGCCGAGCAGTTCGCACTGCTGGATCTCCCCGAAGGCCGTGGCGTCGTGCAGTTCGGCCACGTCGATGTCCTGCGGCCCCACCCCGGCCCGCTCGTACGCCCGGCCCGCCAGCAGCCCGCTGATGTGCTGCTCCCACGCGTCCTGCGCGCGGACGACGCCGGTGCCGGCCACGTTCGCCAGGACGCGCACCGACCGGCCGCGCCCCACCAGCCGCCGCAGCCCCCGCTGCCCGCAGACCACCACGGCCGCCGCCCCGTCGGTGACTGGCGCGCACATCGGAACGGTCAGCGGGAACGACAGGGCACGCGCGGCCAGGACCTCGTCGACGGTGAAGTCCTTGCGGTGCTGGGCCCTGGGGTTGTGCACGGAATGCCGGTGGTTCTTGGCCGAGACCGCGGCGAACTGCCGCTGCGTGGTGCCGAAGCGCCGCATGTGCGCGCGTGCCATGGCCGCGTAGATGTCCATGAAGACGCTGCGCCGGCCCGCGTGCGCGTCATCGACCTCGCCGCCCAGCGCGGTCAGCGACGCCGTCAGCCCCGCGGGGTCCGACACGTCGTACGCGCCCTCGAAGACCGCCATGGTCCGGTCCCTGTCGGCGACGTTCATCTTCTCCGAACCCACCGCGAGCGCGATGTCCACGGCGCCGGCACGGACCTGATCGGCCGCCAGATGCAGCGCCGAGGCACCCGTGGCGCAGGCGTTCTCGACGTTGTACATCGGTATCCGCTCAAAGCCCATGCCCCGCAGCGCGATCTGACCGCCCACCATGAGCTGCCCCTGCAGCGCCCCCTGGGTGGTGTTCCCGAAGAAGGCCGCCTCCACGTGCCGGCGCTCCAGCCCCGCGTCGGCCAGCGCCTCGCGCACGGCCTCCGCCGCCAGGTCCGGCACACCGCGGCCGTCGTGGCGGGCGAATCTCGTCATCCCCACCCCGGCGATCCATACCTGCTCCGACATGGAGCGACTCCTTGTGTCCCGGGGCCTCCCGCGCGAGGAGGCCCGTCCGAATGGTGCTCAGGGGCAGCCGACCACTTGGGCCGCGTAGGAGAGACCGGCGCCGAAGCCGAGCAGCAGGACCGGCGCGCCGCTGGGGACCTCGGCCCGTTCCACGAGCTTGGACAGGGCCAGGGGGACGCTGGCCGCCGAGGTGTTGCCCGAGTCGACGACATCGCGGGCGACGACCGCGCCGGTGGCGCCGATCTGCCGGGTCACGGCCTCGATGATCCGCAGGTTGGCCTGGTGCGTCACGACGGCGGCCAGGTCGGCGGGGGCGACACCGGCCCGCTCGCAGGCGCGGCGCGCCACCGGCGCGAGCGAGGTCATCGCCCAGCGGTAGACCACGTGCCCGTCCTGACGGAACAGGGCGGGCGGGCCGGCCGGCCCCGTGGTGCCCAAGGTGATGGCCGAGCCGCGTTCGGGCTGCGAACCCCACACCACCGGCCCGATCAGGTCGCCCCGGGAGGCGTCGGCCGCGGTGACGACCGCGGCGCCGGCCCCGTCGCCGAAGATGACGCAGCTCGTCCGGTCCGTCCAGTCCAGGAAGTCGCTCATCTTGTCCGCGCCGATCACCAGCGCGGTCTGGCTGCCGCCGCCCCGGATGGCGAGATCGGCGGTGGCGAGCGCGTAGGTGAACCCGGCGCAGGCGGCGTTGAGGTCGAAGACGGCGGCGGTCGGAACCCCCAGCTGGTGGGCGACCCGGGCGGCGGTGCTCGGCATCCGGTCCACCGCCGTGCACGTGGCGACGAGCACCAGGTCGATGTCCGCGGCGTCCACACCCGCCCGGGCGACGGCCTTGGCGGCGGCCCCGACGGCCATGTCCGCGACGCTCTCGTCCTCGGCGGCGATGTGACGTGTGGTGATGCCGACGCGGGACCTGATCCACTCGTCGGAGGTGTCGACCATGGCGGCTAGCTCGTCATTGGCCAGCACGCGTGTCGGCTGATGGTGGGCGATCGACAGGATGCGGCCGGCGGTGGTGGCGGTCACGGGTCCTCCAAAAGGGTCACGTTGCGAAAGACGAGGGCGTTGCGGCGGCCCCGGGCGGCATCGCACGGCGCAGCTCAAATGGAGCTCGGCGACGACCCGACAGCGTGTGCCGGGACCGGCGAAGCCGCGCCGGCCAGGGCGTCGGTGACCGTGGCCAGTACGTCGCGGACCGCCGAGTGCAGGAAGAAGTGCTCACCGGGCAGGATGACGAGACGCGAGTGGTCGCGGGCCTGCCGCAGCCACAGGTGCAGCTGCGCGCTCGCCACGAGCGGGTCCGCCTGGCCCCCGAAGACCGTCAACGGCACCGTCAGCGGCGCAAGGGCCCGGTACTCGTAGGTCTCCAAAAGGCAGAAGTCGGCGCGCAACGCGGGCAGGACCAGCTCCATCAGCGCGGCGTCGGCGAGGAGTTCGGGCGGGGTGCCGCCGAGGAAACGCAGCTCCTCGATCACCTCGGCGTCCGGCGCCGCGTGGATCGGCCGCCGGGTGCGCGGCACGTCGGGGGCGGCCGAACCGGAGACGAACAGGTGCGCCGGCTGGGGCAGCCCCCGCTCGCGCAGCGTCCTGGCCAGTTCGAAGGCGATCAGGCCGCCCATGCTGTGGCCGAACAGGGCGTAGGGCCGGTCCAGGTGCCCGGCGAGCACGTCGGCCAGCATCCCGGTGACCAGGGGCATCCTGCTCACCGGGGTCTCGTTCCAGCGGGTGCCGCGGCCGGGCAGCTCCAGCGGATGCACCCGCACATGCTCGGGGGCCAGATCGCGCCAGGTCCGGTACGCCGACGCGTTCCCGCCCGCATACGGCAGGCAGAAGAGACGGATGCCCGGCTCGTCGGCCGGCTCCGACTGGACGAACCACGGGTTGCGCATGGTGTGCCTCTCTCTGGTCGTGTTCCGGCGCGTGGCGCGCCCGCGCGGGTCAGACGGCCACGCCGCCGTCGATCTGGAAGGTGGCGCCGGTGATGTACGCGGCCCGGTCCGAGAGCAGGAAGGAGACCAGGTCGGCCACTTCGTGCGGCTCGCCGAACCGGCCCAGCGGAATGCGCTGCCGGAACTGCTCCCGCAGGTCGCCCGGCAGCTCCATGACGGGGTCGGTGGCGACGAAACCGGGCACGACGACGTTCGCCCTGATCCCGTACCGCCCGCTCTCCCGGGCCAGGGACTTGGTGAACCCGATGATCCCGGCCTTCGACGCGGCGTAGTTGGTCTGCCCGGCGTTGCCGTACAGACCGGCGATGGAGGACATCGTCACGATCGCACCGCTGCGGCGCTCGATCATGCCGTTGATGACGGTGCGGCAGACGTAGTAGGTGCCATCGAGGTTGACCCGCTGCACAGCGGCCCAGTCGTCGTCCTCCATCGCCGCCAGCGGGCCGTCGCGCAGCACGGCCGCCGAGGTGACCACGGCGGAGACTGGGCCGAGCCTGTCCTCGGCCACGTCGACGAACTCCTCCACCGCCAGGCTGTCGCCGACGTCGGTGCGGCGGACGCAGGAGCGCCGGCCCAGCGCCTCGATCTCCTCCACCAGGCTCTGGGCGGCGGTGGAGTCGGAGGCGTAGCACACCGCCACGTCGAAACCGTCCCGGGCCAGCCGCACCGCGACGGCGCGGCCGATGCCGCGCGTGCCGCCCGCCACCAGCGCCACCGGGGCGGCCTGCCGCGCCCCGGCCGGGGCGCTCGTGCTCATGCCCGGCCCTCCTGGTCTTCCGTGGCCAGCTCCTCCGAGGCCAGCAGCCGGCGCAGCTCCTCCTCCACCTCGTCGTCGGTCAGTTCGGCGAGCGGGTCCAGGTCCTCTGCGGACTCGGCGCGGCTGAGCACCTCGATGGTGTTCCTGGGCTCCGCCGAGGCCGCCGGGCCCGCCTCCAGGAGTGCGGCGGTGTGGGCGACGGTGGGCAGGTCGAAGAAGGTCCGCAGGTCGAGTTCGCTTCCCAGCCGCTCCTTGAGCCGGGCCCCGATCTGGACCGCGGCCAGCGAGTGCCCGCCGAGGGCGAAGAAGTCGTCGTCGACGCCGACCCCCTCCACCCCGAGGAGGTCCTGCCACACCTCGGCGACGGCCCGCTCGCGATCCGTGCGGGGCGCGACGTAGGGCGTGTCCAGCTCGGGGCGGGGATGGCTGGCGCCCGGCGGGGCGAACTGCTCCATCTCCCGCTGCAGCCGCTCGGGGGTCAGGGACCTGGCCAGTTCGCGTACGGAGGTGAAGTCCCGGTGGCTGACGAGGACCTGGCCGGGCAGGCCGGACGCGCCCAGGAGACGGGCGAAGACCTCCTTGCCCTGCTCCTCGGTGATCCCCTCGGCGAGGGTGCGCAGGGCGCCGGCGGCGGGCTCCTCCTGCTCCGCCCTCCCGCCGTCGGCGGGGGGCTCGGCGGACCGCAGGATCTGATCGCGCAGGCCGGCAGGGTCGTTGATCCGCTTGATGGTGAAATCGCCGATGCGGGCCAGCAGCCGGCCGTCCGGGTCGAGGAGCTCGATGTCGCACGTACTGGTCTCGCCCGCGGAGTCCGCCGCGCCCTTGACCTCCACATAGGCGTGGACGGTGCTGGTCAGGCCGTGGAAGAAGCGCAGGCTGCGATAGCTGAACGGCAGGTAGAAGGTGTCGGGGGCGTGGACCCGCGCGGTGCCGCCCGCGGCGTCGAGCAGCGCGGGGTGGAGCAGGTAGTCGTCGAGGTCGGCGTGGTGGGCCTCGTCGAGGCGCAGGGTCGCCATCACCCGCCGCGGGCCGACCTGTATCTCCCGCATGCACTTCCAGCGCGGCCCGAAGGAGAACGCGATCGGCCCGCCCTTCTCGAACCGGTCCAGGCGCAGGCCGAGCTTGATGGACTCCTCGGTGTCGAGGACCTTCGTCACCGCGCAGCCGGCACGGAGTTCCTCCAGGTCCCTTACGGTCTCCGGCGCGCGTTCCGGGAAGGCGACGGTGCCGCGCGCGTGATCGATCCAGGCCGCGGCGCCGGGCGCACCGCTCTGGCTCTGCACCGCGAAGTGCCACCGGCCGTCGCGTTCCTCGATGGTGGTGAAGACCTCCCGGCTCTGCCCGTCGGGGACGACGACGGGGATCATGTACTGCACGTCGCCGATCTCGATGTCCCGCCCGGCGGCCTGTTCGGCGACGGCGGCCCGTACCAGTTCCAGGTAGGCGGTGCCGGGGACCAGCCCGTGGCCCTCGATCCGGTGGTCCGCCACGATCCAGCTGTCCTCGGTGCTCAGGACCGTGCTGTAGGTGCGGGATGTGGGGGTGGAACGCACCAGGCGCCGCAGCAGCGGGTGGCCCTCGAGCGGCGTCCCCGAGCCGAGGCCGAACCGGGAGCCGAGGCCGGCGGCCATGCCCACCTCGCGCCAGGTGTCCCAGCCGACAGCGGTGACCGGCAGTCCGCTTCTGCGGCGCTTGTCCTGGGCCCACGCGTCGAGGAAGGCGTTGGCGGCCGCGTAGTCGCTCTGTCCCGGCCCGCCGAGGACGGCAGTCACGGAGGAGCACAGGAACATGAAGTCCAGCCCGTCGTCGCGGCAGACCTCGTCGAGGACGAGCACGCCGTGCGTCTTGGCGGCGAGGACCCGCGCCGCGTCGTCCGGGGACTTGGTGAGGATCATGCCCTGGGAGGGCAGGCCGGCGGCGTGGATGACGCCGTTGAGGGGCCCTGCCGCCGCCCGCACCTCACCGACGGCCCGGCGCATCTGCGCCTCGTCGGTGACGTCGGCGCGCGGCAGGACCAGACGGGCACCGGCCGATTCCAGACGGCGCAGCCGCCGGATGAGCACGCTGGTGGGGTCGGCGTCGCCGTGCGCGCCGAGGTGGGCATCCCAGGTCCCGGGCGCGGGGAACGCGGAGCGGCCCAGCAGGGCCAAAACCGGCCGGTCGACCGTGGCGGCGATGTGCTCGGCGAGGGCGAGGCCGACGCCGCCGAGGCCGCCGGTCACGAGGTAGACGCCGCCGTCGCGCAGCGCGGTGCGCCCGGGCTCCGCGCCGGCGACCCAGTCCACCCGGTCGAAGCCGCGGACCCACACGTGCCGCCCGCGCACGGCGAGTTCCGTGCCGGCGCCGGTGCCGTCGAGAGCCGCGAGGACGGTGTCGGCGGCCCGGTCCACGGCGGCGCCGGTGACGTCCCAGACGCGGCACTTCGTGCCCGCGGTCTCCTGCGGGATCACCGTGGCCGCCCCGAGCAGGAGGGCGTTCTCGGGCGTCAGCGCCTCCTCGCCCGTGACGTCGAACACCCCCTCGCAGAGCACGTCGAGGGTGACCGGCGCGGGCAGCCCTCTTGAGCCGAGGGCCTGGGCGAGCGCCAGGAGGCTGTCGAAGCCGGCGCGGCGCGCGGCGTCCAGCCGGGCGTGGGCCGATGCGGCGCGGCCCGGCCCCTTGGCCATGCTCCACAGGTGGACGAAGCGGATGCGCCGCCCGTCCCCGGCCGCGGAGGAGGACGCGGCCAGGGACGAGGCGAGCGCGGACAGGTGGTCCCGGTCGGCGGGATCGAGGACCCAGGCGTCCTCGCCGCTTTGCCGCGGGCCGGCGCCGGCCGTGACGCGCACGACGTGGTCCCCGGCCTTCGCCAGACGGGCCGCGACGGCCTCGCCCAGGGCGACTTCCGCGCCCAGGACGACCCAGGTGTCGCCCGTGGCGGCGGCCGCTCGCCGGGACGGCAGGGCGAGGCGCTGCCAGACGGGGGCGTAGAACCAGTCGTCCGCGTCGGTGCGCTCGGGACCGGTCTGCCGCGGCGCGCCGGGCCGCCCGGAGGGCTCGACCCAAAAGCGCCGCCGTTGGAAGGGGTAGGCGGGCAGGGGCACGGGCGGCCGGTGGCCGGTGCCCAGGACGGATGCCCAGTCGACATAGACCCCCGCGCCCCAGACGGCCCCCAGGCCGGTCAGCAGGTGGGCTTCGGCGTCGGCGCGATCGCCGGGGTGGGGCAGGGAGCCCGCGACGGTGCGCGTGGGCGACCAGGACCGGTGGGCGCGCACGAAGTTGGCCAGGTTCTGGCCGGGGCCGGCCTCCAGCGGAACGAGGAAGGGGTCGGCGAGCAGTACGTCGAGCGCGTCGGAGAACCGGACGGGTCGGCGCAGATGCGCACCCCAGTACTCCGGGCTGGTCGCCTCCTGGTCGGTGATCCAGGTGCCGGTGACGTTCGACAGGAACGGGATGACCGGGGGGTTCAGGGTGACGGCGCGGACCTCCTCGACGAACGGGGCCACGGCGCCGTCCATGTCGGGGGAGTGGAAGGCGTGCGAGGTGTGCAGCCGACGGCAGCCCACCCCCTCGTCCTTGAGGCGCCGCTCGAAGGCGTCGACGGCCCCCGGCTCACCGGCGACCACGGTGAGCGCCGTGGAGTTGACGGCGACGACGGCCAGGCCCTCGCCCAGCCGGGCGGCGGTCTCCTCCTCCGAGAGGAAGACGCTGAGCATCGCGCCGGGTGGCATCTCCTGGACGAGACGGCCGCGGGCGGCGACCAGACGCACCGCGTCCCGGAGCGAGAACACGCCCGCCAGGCAGGCGGCGACGTACTCGCCGATGCTGTGACCGGCCATGGCGCGCGGCTCGACGCCCCAGGACTGCCACTGCCGCGCGAGGGCGTACTCGACGCAGAACAGCGTGCTCTGGGCGAGCCGGGTCCCCCGCAGCCGTTCGGCGCCGCGCGGATCGTCCCCGTCGAGCACCAGGGCGCGCAGGTCCTCACCCAGATACGGGTTGAACAGCTCGGCGCAGCGGTCGAACTCGGCGGCGAAGACGCCCCGCCGTTCGTACAGGCCGCGCGCCATGCCGGGGTACTGGGAGCCCTGCCCGGGGAAGAGGAAGGCGACCGGGGCGTCGTCCGCGGCGGCGGCCGCGGGCGGGGCCTGCGCCAGCCTGCGCAGCGCGGCGACGGCCTCGCCATTGGTGCGGGCGACGACGGCGCCGCGGTGGGCGAACTGGGCCCTGCGGCGGGCCAGGGTGTGCGCGGTGGCGTCCAGGGGGAGTTCCGCGCCGCTCTCCAGCCGGTCGGCCAGCCGTCCGGCGGCCTCCGCGAGCGCGGGCGCCGACTTCGCCGAGAGCGGCAGCAGATGGGGCCGTGCGGCGCCGTCTGCTCCCTCGCGGTGGCGGGCCGGTTCCTCGGCGGGCGCCTCTTCCAGGACCACGTGGACGTTCGTGCCGCCAATGCCGAAGGAGCTCACGCCGGCCCGGCGGGGCACATCCTGGCGCGGCCAGGCGCGCAGCGCGGTGTTCACGTAGAACGGCCCGGACTCCAGCCGCAGGCCGGGGTTGGGCCGCTCCCAGTGCAGGGTCGGCGGGATCGCCTCGTGCTTGAGCGCCAGAGCCGCCTTGATGAGCCCGGTGACACCGGCGGCCGCGTCGAGGTGGCCGACGTTGCTCTTGACCGAGCCGATCGCGCAGCGGTCACCGCCGTCGGCGTCCGCGCCGTAGGCACGCGTGAGCGCGGCGAGCTCGATGGGGTCGCCGAGCGGGGTGCCGGTGCCGTGGGTCTCGACGTAACCGACGGTGGCGGGGTCGATGCCGGCCAGCTCCAGCGCCTCGGTCACCACCTCGGCCTGGCCGTCGACGCTCGGCGCGGTGTAACCGGCCTTCAGGGAGCCGTCGTTGTTGGTGGCGGTGGCCAGGACGACCGCGTCGACGCTGTCGCCCTCGGCCCGCGCGTCGGCGAGGCGGCGCAGGACGACGATGCCGGCGCCGTTGCCGGGCACGGTCCCCTGCGCGTCGGCGTCGAAGGCCCGGCAGGTCCCTTCCGGGGAGAGGATGCCGCCGGGTTCGTGCACGTAGCCGGCGCGCAGCGGGGCGCTCACGGACACGCCGCCGGCCAGGGCGATGTCGCACTCGCCGTTGAGCAGGCTCTGGCAGGCCAGGTGCACCGCGGTCAGCGAGGTGGAGCAGGCCGTCTGCACGGTGATCGCGGGACCCTTCAGGTCCAGCTTGTACGCGGTGCGGGTGGCCAGGAAGTCCTTGTCCGAGGCGAGCATCACCTGGTACATGCCGGACCTCTCCAGCACCTGCTGGTTGTTCATGAGGTTGAACAGCAGGTACGTGTTGAGGCCCGCGCCCGCGAAGACACCGATGCGGCCCTCGAAGCGGGCCGGGTCGACGCCGGCGGACTCCAGCGCGTGCCAGGCGCATTCGAGGAAGACGCGGTGCTGGGGATCGAGGAGCTCGGCCTCGCGGGGGCTGAAGCCGAAGAAGCCCGCGTCGAACAGGTCGGCGTCCTCCAGCGCGCCCTTGGCCCGGACGTAGTCGTCACGGGCGAGGGAAGCGGGGTCGACGCCGGCTTCGGCGAGTTCCTCCTCGGTGAAGACGGTGATGCCCTCGCGGCCCTCTTCGAGGTTGCTCCAGAGGGTCTCCACGTCGCCGGCGCCGGGAAAGCGGCCCGCCATGCCGATGACGGCGACGCGATCGAGGACTTGGTCCTGGTCCTGGTGGTGCTGTGACACGTGGATCACCTGTCTCCGCGAGAGGAAGCCCGGCGTTCGGCCGCCTGTTGCCGCCGGTTACGGGACTGACGTCGGTTCTGTGCGCGTTGCCTGGCGCTCCGGCCGGCGGTGTCGGGGGCGTTGTGGGGGCCGCCGATGCGGGCGGCCAGGGATTCGACCGTGGGGTGCTGGAACAGCTCGACCATGGTCAGCTCGTGGCCGAGCACGGTGGCGAGCGCGGTTTGGAACTCGGCCATGAGCAGGGAGTGCCCGCCGAGGTCGAAGAAGTTGTCGCGCAGCCCCACGCGCTCGACGCCCAGCAGCTCGCGCCACATCCCGGCGAGGGTCTGCTGCAGGCCAGCCCCGGGGGCGACGAACCGGGTCCCGAGGTCGGGCCGGCCGGTCCGCGGCGCGGGCAGGGCCTTGCGGTCCGTCTTGCCGCTGGGGGTCAGCGGCAGGGCGTCCAGCACGGTGAAGGACGCCGGGACCATGTACTGCGGCAGGTGCTCGCGCAGATGGGCGGTGAGCTCTGCGGCGCCGGGCGGGGCGGAGGCCGCGGAAGTGACGTAGGCGGCCAGGCGGACATCGCCCGGGGCGGGCTCGTGGGCGATCACGACCGCCTCGCGCACGGCGGCGTGCCGCGTCAGCACGGCCTCGATCTCGCCCGGCTCCAGCCGCTGGCCGCGGAGCTTGACCTGGTGGTCGAGGCGGCCGAGGAACTCCAGCGCGCCGTCGGCCCGGTGCCTAGCCAGGTCGCCGGTGCGGTAGATGCGGGCGCCGGGCACGAACGGGTCGTCCGTGAAGCGCTCGGCGGTCAGGTCGGGGCGGCCGAGATAGCCGCGGGCCAGCCCCAGGCCCCCGATGCACAGCTCTCCGGCGACCCCGGCGGGACCCGGCCGGTCGTGGCGGTCCAGCACGTACATGCGGGTGTTGGCGATGGGGCGGCCGATGGGCACCGGGCGGGGGTCGTCCTGCGGACGGCAGTGCCAGGCGGTGACGTCGATGGCGGCCTCGGTGGGACCGTACAGGTTGTGCAGCTCGGCCGTGTGCAGGGCGAGGAAGCGGTCGTGCAGATCGCGCGAGAGCTCCTCGCCGCTGCAAAAGACGCGCCGCAGGGACGCCGAGCGCCCCGGCGGCTCGGACAGGAAGAGGCGCAGCATGGACGGCACGAAGTGGATCGTGGTGATCCGCTCCGCGGCGATCGTGTCGGCCAGGTAGGCGGTGTCGCGGTGCCCGCCGGGCCGGGCCATCACCAGGACGGCACCGCTCATGAGGGGCCAGAAGAACTCCCACACCGACACGTCGAAGGAGAACGGCGTCTTCTGCAGCACCCGGTCATCGGCGTCGAGACCGTAGGCGTCCTGCATCCACAGCAGCCGGTTGCGCAGGGCGGAGTGCACGTTCATCACGCCCTTGGGCCGGCCCGTCGACCCCGAGGTGAAGATGACGTACGCCAGGTCATCGCCGGCCACGCCCGCGTCCGGATCGTCCGGGGAGTGCGCCGCCAGCTCGCCGGCGAGGTCCTCCATCCGCAGCACGGGGCAGTCCAGTGCGGGCAGCCGGCCCTGTGGCCCGTCGTGGGTGAGCACCACGGGAGGCCGGGCGTCCTCGACGATAGCGGCCAGCCGGGCGGGCGGCAGAGCGGTGTCGAGCGGGACGTACGCCCCGCCGGCCTTGAGGACGGCGAGCAGGGCGACGACCAGTTCCAAGGAGCGTTCCATGGCCACGCCGACGAGGACGTCGCGGCCCACGCCGCGCCCGCGCAGCAGGTGGGCGAGGCGATTGGCCCGCTCGTTCAGCTCGGCGTAGGTCAGCGAGGCGCCCGCGCAGCGGACGGCTTCGGCGTCGGGGGTGCGGCGCGCCTGCCGCTCGACGCACTCGTGCACCAGGCCGTCGGGCCACTGCCGCCCGGTGTCGTTGAGTTCTTCCAGCAGGTGACGGCGTTCCGGCCCGTCCATGAGGTCCAGGTCGTGGACGGGGGCGTCGGGGCGGGCGACGATCTGCTCGACCAGGTGACGGAAGTGACCGGCGAGGCGCACGACGGTTTCCTCGTCGAACAGGTCGCGGTCGTACTCGAACCAGCCGGTGAGACCGCCGTCGGTGTCGAACGCCTGGAGTTCCAGATCAAAGCGCGCGCCCTCGCTCCGCACCGGCAGCCGGGTGAGCCGGGCGCCGGCCATGGCGAGCGTCGGCACCGGCTCCCGGCCGTAGCTGAAGCTGACCTGGTACAGCGGGGGCCGGCTGAGGTCGCGCGGGGTGTTGCGGTCGGCGACGATCAGCTCGAAGGGGATGTCCTGGTGGGCGTAGGCGCCGAGGCAGGCGTCGCGGACCCGGGTGAGGGCCGCTTCGAAGCCGGGGCCGCCGGACAGGTCCGTCCTGATGGGCAGGGTGTTGACGAAGTAGCCGATGAGGGGTTCGACCTCGGCGTGCCCGCGCAGCGCGGTCGGCACGCCGACGACGATGTCGTCCTGACCGGTGTAGCGGTGCAGCAGGATGTTGAAGGCGGTGAGCAGCGCCATGTACGGCGTCGCGCCGTGCCGTCCGGCCAGCGCGGCCAGCTCGCCGACCAGGGCGGGCGGCAGGTCGACGGGGACCGAGCCCCCGTTGAAGCCCTGCACGGCCGGGCGGGGGCGGTCGGTGGGCAGGTCGAGCACGGCCGGAGCGCCGGCGAGGTGCTCGCGCCAGTGGGCCAGGCCCCGCTCCCAGTCGGCGCTGGCGGTCTGCCGTTGCTGCCAGGAGGCGAAGTCGCCGTACTGGATGGCGAGTTCGGGCAGCGGGGAGGGCCGTCCCGAGGCGAACGCCTCGTACAGCTCGGACAGTTCGTTGAGGAAGACGGCGATGGACCAGCGGTCCGACACCAGGTGGTGCATGGCGACGACGAGCACCGACCGGTCGGGTCCCGTGCGCAGCAGCCGCACCCGCAGCAAAGGGCCGGCGCCGATGTCGAAGGGCTCGGCCAGGGCGTCGTCGATCCACTTGCGGCGGTCGGCGTCCGTGTGGCGCGGGCCGCTGAGATCGGTCTCCGGCACGTCGAGGGCGAGGTGGTGGTGGACGACCTGGACCGGGGCCCCGGCACGCGACCGGAAGGTGGTGCGCAGGGCCTCGTGACGGCGGACGATCTCGGCGACGGCGGCCCGCAGCAGACCGGCGTCGAGGTGACCCTCGACACGCACCGCGCCGGGCACGATGTAGCCGGGGTTGCGGGGCCTGAGCTGTTCGAGGAACCAGGTGCCGCGCTGCAGGACGGCCAGGGGGAAGGTGATGTCGGCGGAGTGTTCGGCGAGCAGGGCGTCGAAGCGGGCCCGGTCTTCGGGGGTGAGGGCGGCGAGGCGCTCGGCGAGATCGTCGTTCACGACTGCTTCTCCCGGTCGGGCACGAGGGCGGGGGAGCCGGCCAGTTCGTCCAGGAGCGCCGTGGCGGCGTCGACGGCCCGGGGCTGGCGCTGGATCGCGGCGGCCGGCGCCCCGCCGTCGGACCCCGCCGGGCCGCTGGCGCCGCTCGCGGCGAGCTCCCTGACGATGCCCTCGGCGACGCTCGCGATGGTCGCGCCGCCGAGGAAATCGGTGACCCGCAGGGTCAGGCCGAGCCTGCTCTGGATCTCGTTGCGCAGTTCGACGGCCATGAGGGAGTCGAGTCCGAAGCCGGTCAGCGGCTCGTCCACGCCGACGTCGGTGGAGGCGGAGCCGAGGACGTCCTTGACGCTGAGCACGAACTGTGTCCGCAGGGTGTCGAGACGCTCGGACTCACCCAGCTCCAGCAGTTCGGCCGCCGTGGGGATACGGCTCGCGCGGCGCCGGCCGCGCGAGGAGCGGCGGGCGGAGCGGGTGCGGCGGCCGCTTGAGCCGTTCTCGGCCGACGGCCCGGCCGCGTCCTCGGCGGGCGCCGCCGCGCTGCCGTCCCACGGGCGCGGGGGCTGCCAGCAGCGGACCGGGTCGAACGGGTACGTGGGCACGGCCACCTTGGCGCGGCTGTAGTCGCGGTCGAAGCCCGCCCAGTCGATGGGGGCGCCCGCCGCGTACAACTCGGCCACCGTGCCGAGCAGGACCTCCCAGTCGTCCTGCTTGGGCCGCAGGCTGGGCAGGAGCAGGTCGTCGTGGCCCGGCGGCAGGGCGTCACTGATCACCCCCAGCAGGGTGGGGGCGGGGCCCACCTCGACGAAGGTGCGGTGCCCCATGGACCGCAGGGTCCGCACCCCGTCGGTGAACCGGACGGTCCCGCGGACGTGCCGGCACCAGTAGTCGGGATCCGGCGCCTCGTCCCAGGACCACAGCTGCCCGGTGACGTTGGAGACCAGGGGGATGCGCGGGGCGGTGAAGGTGATCCGCCGGGCGGCACGGCGCAGCGGTTCCAGGACCGGGTCCATCAGGGGGGAGTGCCCGGCCGAGGCGATGTGCAGCCGCTTGGTCTTCACCCCGCGGGCGTCGAACGCGGCGCACACGGCGTCGACGAGGCCGCCGTCACCGGAGACCGCGACGTTCGCGGGGCCGTTGACCGCGGCGACGGCGATCCGCCCCGGATGCGCGGCGAGCTCCGCGGCGACCTCCTCCTCGGAGGCGAAGACCGCGGCCATGGCGCCGGGCAGCGAGAACTCCTGGATGAGGCGCGCGCGCTCCACCGCGAACGCCAGCCCGTCTTGCAGGGACATGGCGCCCGCCACACAGGCCGCGACGCACTCGCCGAAGCTGTGGCCGAGCACGGCGGCGGGCGTGATGCCCCAGGAGCGCCACAGCTCGGCCATGGCGTACTCGACGACGAACGTCGCGGGCTGGGCGTAGGCGGTGTCGTTGATCCGCCGGTCCTCGGGGTCGTCGGGGAACAGGACGGACAGCAGCGGCCGGTCCAGGAGCGGGCGCAGGATCTCGGCGCACTCGTCGACCGCGCGCCGGAAGGTGGGCTGCGTGTCGTACAGCCCGCGGGCCATGCCGGGGCGCTGGGCCCCCTGCCCGGTGAAGACGAACACGATCTCGGGGCTGTCCGCTTCACCGCGCACCAGGCCCGGGGGTTCCTCGCCGTTCACGAAGGCGGTGAGCCGGTCGGCGACCTCCTGGCGGCTGGCGCCGACGGCGGCGAGCCGGTGGCGGAAGTGGGAGCGCCCGGCGCCCGCCGCGTGGCACACGTCCGCCAGCTCGGTGTCATCGGCGGTGAGACGTGCGGCGTAGCGTCCCGCGAGCGCGGTGAGCGCGCTCTCGCTGCGGGCGGACAGCGCGAGCACAGAGGCGGGCCTGCGGTCGCTGTCGGCGGGCGCCACCCGCGGTGCGGGCGCCTCCTCCAGGATCAGGTGGACGTTGGTGCCGCTCAGCCCGAAGCTGCTGACCGCGGCCGTCCGGCGGCCGTCGGTGTGCGGCCACGGCGTCACGGCGGTGGGCACTCGGAAGGTCGTGCCGTCGAAGGAGATGTTGGCGTTGAGCCGGTCGAAGTGGAGGTTCGGCGGGATCTCGCCGCGGTCGACGCACAGGGCGGCCTTGATGAGTCCGGCAATGCCCGCGGCCGCCTCCAGGTGACCGATGTTGGTCTTGACGGCGCCGAGGTAGAGGGGCGATCCGTGGTCGCGGCCGTACACGTCGGCCAGGGCCTCGGCCTCGATGGGGTCGCCGAGGCGGGTGCCGGTGCCGTGGGTCTCGATGTAGCCGACCTGATCGGCCCTCACCCCCGCGGCCCGCAGCGCGCGGTGGAAGACGTCGCGCTGCGCGGCGCCGTTCGGCGCGGTGATGCCCGCGCTGCGTCCGTCCTGGTTGACCGCGCCGCCGCGCACGACCGCCAGGACGCGGTCCTTGTCGCGCAGGGCGTCGGACAGCCGCTTGAGCACGACCACCCCGCAGCCCTCGCCGCGCACGTAACCGTCGGCGCTGTCGGAGAAGGACCGGGCGCGGCCCTGCCGGGACACCGAGCCGAACTGCGACTGGGAGATCATCAGCATCGGCGAGAGCACCACGTTGACGCCGCCGGCCAGGGCCATGTCGCACTCGCCGAGCCGCAGGCTCTGGCAGGCCTGGTGGACGGCGAGGAGCGAGGCGGAGCAGGCGGAGTCGACGGCGAGGTTCGGGCCGCGCAGGTCGAGGAGGTAGGCGATGCGGGCGGGGATGAAGGACATCGCGGCGCCGGAACTGGTGTACGCGCTGACGTCGTCGGGGTGGCGCAGCTGGGCGGTGATGTAGTCCCAGGAGGCCGCGCCCATGAACACCCCGGTGCGGCTGCCCGCCAGCCCGGACGGCGCGTGCCCGGAGTCCTCCAGGGCTTCCCAGCACACCTGGAGGCTCAGCCGCTGGGCCGGGTCCATCGCCACGGCCTCGCGCTGGGAGATGCCGAAGAAGTCGTGGTCGAAGTGGTCGAGGTCGTCGAGGAACGCGCCGGCGCGGGTGTAGATCTTCCCCGGTTTCCCGGCCTCCTCGTCGTAGAACGCCTCGTGGTCCCAGCGCCCTGCGGGTATCTCCCCCACGGCGTCGGTGGCCCGCGCCAGCATCCGCCAGTAGGAGTCGGTGTCGGTGACGCCGCCGGGGAGGCGGCAGCCGGCGCCCACGATGGCGACGGGCTCGGCGTGTGCCCGCTCGTACTCCGCCACCTGCCGCTGGAGGCGCTCCATCGTCAGATAGGCGCGCTTGAGCGCGTCGGTCGCGGTCAGGTCCTGTCCCGCAGTCATCGCTGGGCCCCCTCGTCGATCTGTGTGGTCTTGGCCATCAGGAGTGCTTGAAGTTCCGCGGCGGACATCGCGTCGAGGTCCACGGCCGCGTCCGGGGCGTTCTCGGCGGCCGGCCGGACCGGTGCGGGTCCGGCCGCGCCGCCGGAAGGGGCCGCCCGGCCCTCGTCCGCGACCCGGCCCGGATCGAGCGCGATCTCCATCCGGTCGGCCAGGTAGGGCACGAGGGCGTCGAGGGTCGGGAAGCGCCAGGTGACGGTGGAGGGCAGCGTGACGCGCAGCGACGACTCCAGGGACTTGCGCAGCTCCAGGGAGAGCAGCGAGTCGAATCCCATGCCGGTGAGGGGGGCGCTGGTGTCGACCCGGGCGGGGTCCGCCCCGATGAGGCGGGCGGCGGTCGTCCGGCAGTGCTCGCTCAGCACGGCCCTGCGGCGGCGGCCCGGTTCGACCGCGAGCATCGAGCGCCGTATCTCCTCCCCGGGGCCCGAGGCGCTCTGCGCCTGACCGTCCTGGTCCTGGACGAGAGTGCTCAGCAGGCCGCCGCCGTGGTGGTCGCGGACCGTCGCCCGGTCCAGGGGCAGGACGCACACCTGGGCCGCGGAACTGCTCAGGATGCGGTCGAGGGCGGCGATGCCCCGCTCGGGGGTGATGCTCTCGATGCCGCGGGCGGCCAGGGCGCCGCCGCGCTCGGGGCGGGCGGCGAGACCGATCCGCGCCCAGGGGCCCCAGTCGATGCTCAGCGCGGGCAGACCGAGGGAGCGCCGGTGGTGGGCCAGAGCGTCGACGAAGGCGCTCGCCGCGGCGTAGTTGCCCTGGCTGGCCGAGCCGAGAACGGCGGCGGCCGACGAGTACAGCACGAAGAAGTCCAGGTCACGTCCGAGGGTGGCCTGATGCAGATGCCAGGCCGCGGCCGACTTCGGACCAAAGACGGACCGGAACCGCTCCCGGTCGAGCCCGGTGAGCAGGCCGTCGTCGAGGACGCCCGCGGCGTGCACAACGCCGGCCAGCGGCGGCAGCGAGTCCTCCAGGCGGGCCAGCAGGTCCTCCACCGCGCCGCGTTCGGACAGGTCGGCGGCGGCCACGACGACCTGGGCCCGCTCGCGCAGCGCGGCGACGGCCTGCTCGGCCCGCGGCCCGGGGGCGCTGCGTCCGGCCAGGACCACGTGACGGGCGCCCTGGTCCACCAGGTAGCGGGCCGTCTCCAGACCGAGCGCGCCGAGCCCGCCGGTGATCAGGTACGTGCCCGAGGGGCGTACGGGCGCGGCGTCCGCCGCGGTGGTCACCGCCTCGTGGGCTGCCGGTGCCAGGACGAGCTTTCCGGTGTGGCGGGCCTTGGCCATCGCGGTGAAGGCCGCAGGGGCGTCGCCGAAGGTGTGTGTGGTCACGGGCAGCGCCGTGAACTCCCCGCGGTCGAAGCCCCGCACGAGGTCGGCGAGCAGGTCGGCGACCCGGGCCGGCTCCTCGCGGATGGTCTGTTCGAGGTCGACGGCGAGGAAGGCCCGGTTGCCCTTGAAGAACTCCAGGCCGATGGGGCTGTTGTCGTAGATGTCGCGCTTGCCGATCTCCACGAAGCGGCCGCCGGGCGCCACCAGTTCCAGGGAGCGAACGAGCGTCTCGCCGGAGGAGGAGTTGAGGACCACGTCGACGCCGCGGCCGCCGGTGAGCGCCCTGATCTCGTCGGCGAAGTCGAGGGTGCGGGAGTCCATCACGTGCTCGACGCCCAGCCCGCGCAGCAGCTCGCGTTTGGGCGCGGTCCCCGCGGTGGCGAACACCCGGGCGCCGCGGCGGCGCGCGACCTGGAGCGCGGCGAGACCGACACCGCCGGTCGCGGAGTGGATGAGGACACTCTCGCCCTCGCCCAGCCGCGCCAGCCGTTCCAGGCCGTGCACGGCGGTGAGGAAGGCGATGGGCACGGCGGCGGCCTGCTCGTCCTCCAGGCCCGCGGGAGCGGGGGCGACCAGCTGCGCGTCCAGGGTGATGAAGGCCGCCATGCTGCCGGGCGCGGCGGCGATGACGCGATCGCCCACCCGGTGCCCGGTGACGCCGTCGCCGACGGCGACGATCCGGCCCGCGCATTCGGCGCCCAGGGGGACGACGCCCTCGGCGCCCGGGTAGGAGTCGAGGGCCTTGAGCACGTCGCTGAAGTTCAGGCCCGCGGCGGTGACCTGGACCTCGACCTGGCCCGCGGCCGGCGGGGTGCGGTGCCACCACGTGGGGCGCAGGCTGGTGAGACTGCCGGGGCGGGCGGCCAGCAGATGGTGGTTGCCGTCGCGGGTGGCGTCGAAGTCCCACGTCGGGCGCGGGCGCCGGGCGTCGCCGGTGTGCTCCCAGGGCCGCAGGGCGGGTGTCAGCCGGGCGGTGCCGCGCAGGGCGACCTGGGCGTCGTCGGAGCCCAGCACCTCGGCGACCAGCAGCCCGGCCTCCTCCGCGGGCGCGGCCGGGTCCAGGTCGATGACGGAGCTGCGCAGTTCGGTGTGTTCCAGCGCGATCACCCGGGCCAGGCCCCACAGCGGCGCGTGCCCGACGTTCACCTCGTCCCCGTCGGCGACGTGCTGGGCGCCCCGGGTGAGCAGGACGAGACGGGGGGCGGGGTCCTGTCCCGCCAGGCCGAGTTCCTGCACGAGGTGGAGCACCGGCAGGCAGGTGTCCCCGGTCGCGCTCGCCGGGGTCGTCTCGCCGCCGTCGCCGGGCGGGCCGGCGTCGAGCGAGGAGGCGTGCACGATCCCGTCGGGGCGGATGCCCGAGGCGGCGAGATCGGCGAGCAGGGCGGCGATGGCCTCCCGGCTGCCGGGGTCGAGTTCGTAGTGGTCCGCGTCGAGCTTGCGGTAGGCGGGCCCGGTGGTGACGGTCCGGCAGGTGGCGCCGTGCGCGCGCAGCGCGTCGCCGAGGCCGGCGGTGGTGCGGCCCCGGTCGGCGAAAAGGAGCCAGTCGCCCGGCGGGCGGCCGGTGGCGGGAGGGGGAGCGGGGCGCCAGACGAGATCCAGCAGCGCCTCGTCGCGCGGGTCCGAGGCGTCGGCGGGGTCCAGACGCCGCAGGGTGATGCCGGTGACCTCGCCCACGACGGCGCCCTCGGCGTCGTACAGGACCACGCGGGCGCCGGTGATCGTGTCGGCGGCGGGGTGCGGCGCAGTGACGGTGGCGTGCGCCCAGCGGGGGGCGGTGCGGTCGCCGACGAGGGTGAAGCCGCCGACGGCCACCGGCACGTATGTCGTCTCCAGGGGCTGGTCCTGGGCGTCGAGGGCGGAGCTGAGGACCTGTACGGCACTGTCGAGGACGGCCGGGTGCACGGGGTGCTCGCCGCGGTCGGTGGTCAGGGCGCTCTGCTCGCGCAGCCGGGCCACGGCCTCGGCCCGCCCCCGCCACAGCTCCTCGATGCCCTGGAAGGCGGGCCCGTACGCCAGTCCGGCGCGGCGCAGGGCGGTGTAGTGCTCCTCGGCCGGGACCGGGGTGGCACAGCGCGCGCGGACGGCGGCGAGCGGCTCGGCGGTGCACGCGGGCCCCGTGCGGCGCAGGCCCGCCGACGCGGCCTCGGCCCATTCCTCCCCGGCGCCGGACCGGGTGAACAGCTTCACCGTGGCGGTGTCGGCGGTCGCGGGCACCAGGGCGAGCTGCAGCGTGGCCTCGTCGGCCTGCTCGGGCAGTACGGAGAGCCGGGTGAAGGCGGCGTCGTGCAGCACGGCGCCGGGGCCGAGGTGGGTGCGGGCTGCGGCGAGCGCCGCGTCCAGGATCAGGGCGGCGGGCAGCACGGGGCTGCCGCCGACCTGGTGGTCCCGCAGATAGGGGAACTCGGCGAGGTCCAGGGGGGCCGACCAGTGCACGGCGTGGGGCGCGAGCGCGGACTCGGTGCGCGCCCGCAGGACCGGATGGCCCCGGTGCGCGGACCGGCGCGCCGGCCGCTCCTCGCGCCAGTTGCGGCCGTGCTGCCAGGGGTAGGTGGGCAGGTCGGCCATGGGTCCCGCGGGGCCGTGCACCCGCGTCCAGTCGACCTGGTGGCCCGCGGTGTACAGGCGGCCGAGCTCGGCGAGCACGGCGGCCCGCCCCGGCTGGTCCCGGCGCAGGGAGGACACCGCGACACCGTCGTCGTACGAGGCGAGGCGCTCGGTGACGGCGTCGGTCAGCATGGGGTGCGGTGTCACCTCGACGAAGACGTTGTGGCCGGCGTCGGCGAGCGTGCTGACGGCGGTGTCGAACAGCACGGGCCGGGTGAGGTTGGCGGCCCAGTACCCGGCGTCGAGCCGGTCGCCGGGCACGAACTCGCCGGTGCCCGTGGAGATCATCGGGATGGTGGTGGGCCGGGGCCGCAAGGGGGCGAGGACCCGGCCCAGTTCGGCGGCGACGGGCTCCATCAGGGGGCAGTGCGAGGCGAACCCCACGGACTCCAGGACCTTGCAGTAGAAGCCGTCGTCGGCCAGGGACTTGGCGAACTCCACCAAGGCGTCGTTCTCACCGGAGAAGACCGTGGAGCCCGGGCTGTTGGCGGCGGCGACCCACACCGGCCCCGGGGCGTGCTCGGCCAGCAGGGTGTGGGCCTTCTCCAGGGAGACGCCGGCGACGGCCATCCGGCCCTTGCCGGTGGCGGCGTGCAGCACGGTGCCGCGGTGCAGGGCGATCAGGAGGGCGTCCTCCAGGGAGATCGCGCCCGCCACATGAGCGGCCGCGATCTCGCCCACGCTGTGCCCGACCACAGCGGCGGGCTCGATGCCCCAGGAGCGCCACAGGGCGGCAAGCGCGACCTGGACGGCGACGAGAGCGGGCTGGCCGACCGCGGTGTCCAGCAGCCGGGAGCGGGCCGGGTCGGCCGCCAGCTCGTCCAGCAGGGACCAGTCGGTGTGCCGGCGCAGCAGGGTGTCGGCCCGCTCCAGGGCGGCGCGGAAGGCCCGCTCTCCCGCGAGGTCGCCGGTGAGGAACTCGGCGGCCAGCGGCCACCAGCGGGGCCCCTGCCCGGAGAAGACGAACACCGGCTTGGACTCCAGGCCGGCCCGGCGCACCCCGGTGCTGAGTCCGGTGACGCTCTCCCCGCGGCCGAACGCCTCCAGCGCGGTCCGCAGTCCGGCGGCGTCGGCGCCCACGCAGGCCAACCGGTGTTCGTGGTGGGTGCGGCGCACGGCGGCGGCGGCCGTGAAGGCCCCCATGGGCGTGGTGGCGGTGAGCTTGTCGGCGTAGCGGGCGGCCAGGTCACGCAGGGCCCCCTCGTCCCGGGCGGAGACGGTCAGCAGTGTGGAGCCCTCGGCCGCGGGGCCGGCGGGCGCGGCGGGCGGCGGGGGCTCCTCCACCACCAGGTGAGCGTTGGTGCCGCCGAATCCGAAGGAGCTGACGCCGGCCAGCGCGGGACCGGCCGTGTCGGGCCAGGGCTGAGGGGTGTGCGCGACGCGCAGCGGAAGGTCGTCGAAGGGGATGTGCGGGTTGGGCGCGCGGTAGTGCAGGGTCGGCGGCACCGTGCGGTGGCGGACCATGAGGGCGGTCTTGATCAGCCCGCCGATCCCCGCGGCGGCCTCCATGTGACCGAGGTTGGACTTCACCGAGCCGATCAGGCAGGGCCGGCCCGGGGCACGGCCCTCGCCGAGCACCGCGCCGAGGGCCTTGGCCTCGATGGGGTCACCGAGGATGGTGCCGGTGCCGTGCGCCTCCACGTAGGCGATGTCGGCGGCGCGCACCCCGGCCCTGGCGTGGGCGGCGCGCACCACGGCCTCCTGGGCCCGGGGGTTGGGCGCCATCAGCCCGTTGCTCGCCCCGTCCTGGTTGACGGCGCCGCCGCGGATCACGGCGTGCACCGGGTCGCCCTCGGCCAGGGCCCGGGCGAGCGGTTTGAGGATCACCACGCCGACGCCCTCGGACCGCACGTAACCGTCGGCGCTCGCGTCGAACGGTTTGCAGCGGCCCTCGGCGGACATGACGCCCGCCTTGCTGAAGTTGATGGCGAACGCGGGGGAGAGCACCAGGTTGACGCCGCCGGCGACGGCCAGGTCGCAGTCGCCCCGGTGCAGGCTCGCGCACGCCTGGAGCACGGCCACGAGCGAGGAGGAGCAGGCGGAGTCCACGGCCATGCTGGGACCGCGCAGGTCCAGCAGGTACGAGAGCCGGTTCGCGGCGATGCTCAGAGCGCTGCCGGTGCCGGTGTAGGCGTTGATGGCGTCGAGTTCGCTCAGCTGACCGGTGGCGTGGTCGAACGTGGAGATGCCGATGAACACCCCGGTCCGCGAGCCGGCCAGCGACCCGGTGGGCACGCCCGCGTTCTCCAGGGCCTCGAAGGACACCTCCGCCAGCAGCCGCTGCTGTGGGTCCATGCGGGCGGCTTCCTGCTGCGAGATGCCGAAGAATTCCGAGTCGAACCGGTCGGCGCCGTCGACGAAACCACCCCAGCGGCTGGTGGTGCGCCCGGGGGCCGCGGGATCGTCGTGGGTGAACTCCTCGGTGCTCCACCGGTCGGCGGGCACCTCGGTGACCGCGTCGCGGCCCTCGCCGAGCAGGGTCCAGAAGCTGTCCGGTCCGTTCACGCCGCCGGGGAAGCGGCAGCCGATCCCGATGATGGCGACCGGCTCGTCCGCGCCCGGCCCGGCGGCCCGGGGGGAGGGGGTGGCGGGCGTGGGGGCCGTGAGCGTGGTCGCGGGCTCGGCGGCGGGGAGCGCGGGGGAAGCACAGGCCGTGCCCGCCAGGTGGGCGGCGAGCTTGGCGGCGGTGGGGTGCTCCCAGACGATGCCGGAGTCCAGTGAGAACCCGAAGCGGCGCTCCAGCTCCCCGACCAGGGAGACGAGTTCGACCGAGCGCAGCCCGAAGGCGGCGAAGGGCAGGTCGGGGTCGACGGAGGCGGCCTCGCGGCCGGTCGTGGCGGCCAGCGCCTCGCGCAGCCACGCGGTGACCTCCGCGGCGTCCGGCGCGGGCCGCGCGGGGACGCCCGCGTCCGGCGCCGTCCGCTCCGCCGGGCCGGGCCCGGCCTCGTCCGCGCGCCACAGCGCGAGCGGTTGCGCCTGGCCCGACAGCAGGGCGTCGAGGCAGGCCGCGCGCTGCAGCTTGCCGCTGGAGGTCTTCGGCACCGTGCCGGTCCGGGCCAGGGCGACGATGTGGGGCTGGAGGCCGTGTTCACGGACGACCTCGGCACGTATCGCGTCGATGACGCGGGCGCGGTCCTCGGGCGAGCGGCTGCCGCGGTACTCCTGCACGACGATCAGGCGTTCCTCGCCGTCGATCTCGCGTGCGCCTGCCACCCCGCAGCCCTCCCGCAGGCCCGGGTCGGCGCTCTCGACGGTGCGTTCGATGTCCTGGGGGTAGTGGTTGCGGCCCGCGACGATGACGACGTCCTTGATGCGGCCGGTGACGTAGATCTGCTCACCGTCGGCGAAGCCGAGGTCGCCGGTGCGCAGGAACGGGCCCTCGCCGGTGCCGAGGCGGGCGCGGAAGGTGGCCTCGGTGGCCTCGGGGCGGCGCCAGTAGCCGCGCGCGACGCTCGGTCCGGCGACCCACAGCTCACCCACCCGTCCGGCGGGCAGCGCGGCGTGGGTGTCCGGGTCCACCACGACGACCTTCTGGTCCCGCAGCGAGACGCCGCAGCTGGGCAGGTTGCGCGCCGCCTCGCCCGGCGCCGCGTCCTGGGCGGCGCCGCCCAGGAGTGCCTCGGCGCGCAGGTCGCGGTGGACGGGTTCGGCGGCCGGATCCCCGGTGGACACCACCAGGGTGGCCTCGGCCAGTCCGTAGGACGGGGCGTGAGTGGTGGGCCGGAAACCGCACTCGGCGAACGTGCGGGAGAAGCGGTCCATGGTCTGCTTGCGCACCGGCTCGGCCCCGTTGAGGGCGACACGCCACGTGCTCAGATCCAGCGTCCGCCGGTCCTGCTCCGTCACCTTGGCCACGGCGAGGTCGTAGGCGAAGTTCGGGGCGGGGCTCGCGGTGGCGCCGGTGTCGGAGATCGCCCGCAGCCAGCGCAGCGGCCGCTTCAGGAACGAGTACGGGGACATGAAGGTGACCGGGTATCCGCCGTACGCCGGGGTGAGCAGGCCCATGATCAGACCGAGGTCGTGGAAGGGCGGCAGCCAGCTCACCATGTGCTGGCCGGGGTCGTTGCCGAAGAACTGCCGGTTCATCTCCGAGATGTTGTGCATCAGGTTGCCGTGGCTGACCATCACCCCCTTGGGGCTGCTGGTGGAGCCGGAGGTGTACTGCAGGAACGCCAGGTCGTCGCGGGTCGTGCCGGGGTCGCGCCAGCCGTCGGCGGCGGCGGTGTCGATGTCGTCGACGGCGAGCCAGACGATGTCCCGCAGCGCCGGGGCGTGTTCGGCGAAGCGGTCGAGCATGGCGATCGTCGCGGCGGGGGCGAGGACCACCGCCGGCTCCGCGTCCTCCACGACGGCGGTCAGACGCGGCAGGGTGCGCATCGGGAAGGCCGGGTCCGGCGGGTAGACGGGCACGGCGACGACGTCGGCGTAGAGGCAGGCGAAGAACGAGGTGACGTAGTCCAGTCCGGCCGGGCACATGATCAGGGCCCGCTCTCCGGCGGGGAATCGTTCCTGCAGTGCCGCGGCGATCGTGCGGGCCCGCAGATCGAGGTCGGCGTTGCCGAGGGCCTGCGGTTCGCCCTCGCCGTCCACGAGAAAGCGGAAGATCTGCTCCTGTGCGTGTTCGCCCAATACCGTGCGGAAATGGTCGACAAGCGATCGTGCGTCCCGGCCCGACATCCGACCGTCCTCTCCATGCTGAAGCCTGCGTGAATTATCGAGAAAATGGGCGGACCGGCCGCCGATTCCAGTGATGCGGACGCCGCGGCCGAAGTGCCTCAAGCGCCGTGCGTGGGACCGTGACCCGTTGTGCTGTCCGCCGCCATCGGCGAATGGGCCGTTCCGAGAAGGGAACCAAGAAGCGGATGTCCGGAGTCCGGATGCGGTGGCCGGGGGAGCGGCGGGGGGAAACGCGGGCCAGTAATTCTGCCCAATTCCCATTCCATTTCCGCTATTCGTCGGCCAGCATCCACCAGATTCCCTCGGACCGTCAAGAAACGTTCGGCGTGCGGAACCGGTTGATGGCGGACTCGTGCCGCGACCTGAGTACGGGGTCGGTGACGCCGAGGCCCTCCTGGGGGGCCAGGCACAGCACCCCGACCTTTCCCTGGTGCAGGTTGTGGTGCACGTCGTGGACCGCCTGCGCAGTGCCGTCGAGAGGCACCACCTGCGACAGCGTGGGGTGCACCTGTCCCTTGGCGATCAGGCGGTTGGCCTCCCACGCCTCGCGGTAGTTCGCGAAATGGGTGCCGACGATCCGCTTGAGGTGCATCCACAGATACCGGTTGTCGAAGGTGTGCTCGTAGCCGGAGGTGGAGGCGCAGGTGACGATGGTGCCGCCGCGGCGGGCCACGTACACGCTCGCGCCGAAGGTCTCGCGCCCGGGGTGTTCGAAGACGATGTCGGGGTCCTCGCCTCCGGTCAGCTCCCTGATCCGGGCCCCGAACCGGCGCCACTCGCCCACGTCCTGGGTGTGTTCGTCCTTCCAGAACCGATAGCCCTCGGCGCTCCGGTCGATGACCAGCTCCGCTCCCATGCGCCGGCACACCTCGGCCTTCTGGGGGCTGGAGACCACGCACACCGGTGTGGCGCCGCCGTTGAGGGCGAGCTGAGTGGCGTAGGAGCCGAGACCGCCGGAGGCGCCCCAGATCAGCACGGTGTCGCCCTGCTTGAGGCGGGCGCCGTTCGCGGAGACCAACTGCCGGTACGCGGTCGAGTTGACCAGTCCGGAGGCCGCCGCCTCCTCCCAGGTCAGGTGGCGCGGCTTGGGCATGAGCTGATTGGCCTTGACCAGCGCCAGTTCGGCGAGTCCGCCGAAGTTGGTCTCGAACCCCCAGATCCGCTGCTCGGGGTCGAGCATGGTGTCGGAGTGCCCGTCGGGGTGGTCGAGTTCCACGGACAGGCAGTGCGCCACCACCTCGGCCCCGGGCCGGAAGCCCGTCACGCCTTCGCCGCAGCGCAGCACCACGCCGGACAGGTCGGAGCCCAGCACGTGGTAGGGCAGGTCGTGCCGGGCGGCCTGCGGCGAGGTGCGGCCGTAGCGGCTGAGGAAGCCGAACGTCGGCAGCGGTTCGAAGATCGAGGACCACACCGTGTTGTGGTTGATCCCGCTGGCCATCACCGCCACCAGAACCTCGCCCGCGGCGGGTTCGGGGGTGGCCACCTCCTCCAGATGCAGCGACCTGCGCGGGTCCTTGTCCCGGCTCGCCACGCCCTCGAACATCGACGTCTCATCGGCGTGCAGCACCACTCCTCGGTAGAACTCGGGGACCGGCAAGTGCGCCACTTCGTCGAGTTCACCCGCACAGATCGCGTCAAGGATCTTCTGCATTGTCTCCGGGCCTCTTTCCGGCTCAGTCTGTGAAATACGGACGCATTTGTTCGGCATTTCTGCGCAACAAAAGCCATGGCCGCCTTGCCGAGTCGTGGAGGCAAGTGCGGGACGAATGCTGGCACTTGGCTCGCGACCCAGTCCAGCGGTGAACCGTTCCCGGGCGGGCGCCCGGGGCAATTCGATGCCGGGATGTCCTCCCTCGTTCAACCGACTGATTCGGCCGGTTGAACGCCCGAGTGGCCTGAACACGGTGGCCTGAGCCCGGATCGAGGAACGGTAGGGGCCGGCTCAAGGCGGGCCGGGCCGGGCGTTTCCGGGGCGGGGGCCGGGGAATTGGGGGGCAGAGCGGGAAACCGGGCGCGTGAACAGGCATTTGAGGGGATTCCGTGCAGCGTTCAAGTGGTCGAAAAAACCAGTTGAACACCCGCTTTCCGCGTCCCTGTCGCTCTGCCGCGGGCTTCTCAGGGATTTCCCTGAGCCGGGTCTCAGGGATGTCCCCGATGCCGGATGCCTTTCTTCCGCTTACCGTGAGCCACGCGGGCGGGCAAGGGATGCGGCAGTGCCCGGAACGCATCGTCCGCACAAGAAAACACAGCGCTCGCCCGCTTTCTCCGGGCCGGGTGACCAGACCGAGGAGGAAATCGTGACCGACAGCGACACCAAAGGTCTCCTGAAGGGAGCGGACGTGCGCACCACCGCCAAGGGCTGGACGGCCGGCCGTGTCACATCCGTCGTGGTCGGCGCGTTCCTGGCACTCGTGGCCCTGACACTCGTCGGCGTGGGCGGCACGGCCGTGTACTACGCCTCGAAGGACGACGGCTACATCGACCTCGGCACCAGCAAGTACGCCCACCGCACCGACACCTACGCGATGACCAGCGAGAGCTGGCGCGCCGACAAGGAGCTGGGCGGTCTCTACGACGACCTCCGCCTCACCTTCGAGCCGGACCGCGACTCCGACGCCGTGTTCATCGGCCTTGCGGGCAAGGAGCAGATGCGCCAGTACCTGGACGGCGTCCAGCACGTGACCATCCACGACTCGACCGACAAGGGCGACACCAAGAGCAAGCACCCGGGCGGCACCCCGAAGACACCGCCCGCCGAGGCCGACGGATGGATCGCCAAGGCCAGCGGACAGGGGGCCCAGACCCTGGACTGGCCGGTGACCTCGAAAGACGTCACCGCGGTCGCCATGAAGGCCGACGGCTCGCGCGGACCCTCCGGCCACGTGACCGTGGCGGCGAAGATCGGATGGCTGCCCTGGATCGGCGCCGCGTCGCTGGTCGCCGGCCTGCTGCTGCTCGTCGGGTCGGCGCTGCTGATCGTGCGTCCGCTGCGCCGGGCGCGGGGGCGCACCGCCTGACCGCGGCGGCGGACGGAAGACGAGGCGCAGGCACGGTGATCCGTGCCTGCGCCTCTTCGCTGCTCCGAAGAGGTCTGCGCCCGGTCACGGCGACGCGTCCGCCGGCGCACGTGGTTGCCTCAGCGCGTCCGCCGGGTGACCATCCTTCAGGCGTGGCCCGACCGGCCCACGCCCCCCGAGCACAGCCGTCCCGGGGCGATACGGCGCCGAACATGGACAGGCCCCGGCGGCGGTCGGTAGACAAGGGCGACCGAAGCCCGGGCACGAGGCCGATCGTGGCGGCCCGTCCCGGTCCGCGGCTTCCCTCCCCAGAACACCCGCCCTCACCGGCCGGCCGACGGGCCGCATGCCCGTGCGCCGAGACGCGACACGACCCGGCACGCCGCGAGCGGACCGGCCGCTCGCCGTCAGGGCGGCGCGCCACCTCGGACGCGGGCACTGATCGTCGAGAGGCAGGGCGCCCCACCGGACGTCGGCACCGCGGCCCGCGAAGACGACAGCGCAGGTGCAACGAACCTCCTCCCCGCCGAGTTCAACGATCAGGAGACTGGCGCATGACCGACATCGACCTGACCAGCCTCACGCCGGAGCAGAAGCGCGCGCTGCTGGCAGAGCGGTTGCGGCGCAAGAGCGCCCAACGGCCCCCGGCACGCGAGCGCCGGTTCTCCGCGTCGTTCCCCCAGCAGCGCATGTGGTTCCTCGACCGCCTCAACCCGGGCAGCGCCGCCTACAACATCCCCGCGGCCCTACGCGTGCACGGCCCGCTCGACGTGGAGATCTGGCGCCGCGGCCTCGCCGAGATCGTCCGCAGGCACGAGTCCCTGCGCACCACCTTCGAGGAGGCTGACGGCGAGCCCGTCCAGGTCGTGCACCCGACCGGTGAGATCGAACTGGCCGTCGAGCCCTGCGAGCACCTGCGCGGCCCCGAGGGCGAGAGGGGCATTGAGGAACTCGCCCGCCGCGAGTTCGCCCGCCCCTTCGACCTGGGCGCCGGGCCGCTCATGCGGATGAAATTCCTCCGGCTGGCGCCCGACGAGCACGTGCTGCTCCTGACCATGCACCACATCGTCGCCGACCTGTGGTCGACGTCCGTGCTCTTCGGCGAGCTGGTCACCCTGTACCAGAGCCATCTGCGGGGCGCCGCGGCCGAGCTGCCGGAGCTGCCCGTCCAGTACGCCGACTACGCCGCGTGGCAGCGCAAACAGCTCGCGGGTCCCGGCTTCGCCGCCGAACTCGACTACTGGGCGAAGACCCTCGACGGCGCCGCACCCATCCTCGAACTGCCCACCGACCGCCCCCGCCCCGCGGTCCTCGGCAGCAGCGGCGGTTCCCGGCCCTTCCGGCTGCCCGCCGCGGTGATGAACGGGGTGCGCGAGCTGAGCAGGCGCGCGGGAGTCACCCCGTTCATGACGCTGCTCGCCGCCTACGTCGCCCTGCTGCACCGCTACAGCAGGCAGGAGGACGTCGTCGTCGGCGTGCCGGTGGCCAACCGCGGCCAGGCCCAGGTCGAGCAGCTCATCGGCTACTTCGTCAACACGCTCGCGATCCGCAACGACGTCTCCGGCAACCCCACCTTCACCGAACTGCTCGCACGCGTGCGCGGGGCCGCCCTCGGCGCCTTCGCCCACCAGGAACTGCCCTTCGAGCGCCTGGTGGAGGAACTGCGCCCGGAACGGGACCTGTCCCGCTCCCCCCTTTTCCAGGTGTCGTTCGTCTACCAGAACATCCCCGTCCCGGAGTTCGGCGCGGGCGGCCTGCGCCTGGAGCTGATGGACGTGCCCAGCTCCACCGCGCGGTTCGACCTCGAACTGCAGGTCTTCGAGCAGGGCGACACGCTCGGCGGCTGGTTCGAGTACAACACCGACCTCTTCGACGCGGCCACGGTCGACCGCATGGGCGGTCACCTCGCGGTGCTGCTCGACAACGTGCTGCGCGACCCCGACCAGCCGATCCTGGACATCCCCCTGCTCACAGCGGCCGAGCAGGCGGCGCAGGACCAGGAACGGGCCGACACCCGCGTGGAGTGGCCCGACGACCTGCTCACCCACCAGCGCGTGGAGCGGCAGGCGGTGCTGCGGCCCGACGCCGAGGCGGTCCACTGCCGCGGCCAGTCCCTCACCTACGCCGAGCTCGACGCCGCCGCCAACCGGCTGGCCCGCAGGCTCCGCGACCACGGCGTCTCGCGCGACGTACTGGTCGGGGTCTGCCTGGAACGCTCGCTCGACATGGTCGTCGCGGTGCTCGCCGTGCTGAAGGCCGGCGGCGCCTACGTGCCCGTCGACCCCCAACTGCCCCGCGACCGGATCGCGTTCATGACCAAGGACGCCGGCCTGCCCGTCATCATCACCCAGAGCTCGGTGGCTGTGGGGCTGCCGCGATCGGCGGCCACGACCCTGTGCGTGGACGAGCTGCGCGCCGAGCTCGCCGCCCAATCCGCGGCCCCCCTCGACACGCCGGTCGACGGCGAGGCCCTGGCCTACGTCATCTACACCTCGGGCTCGACCGGCCGGCCCAAGGGCGTCCAACTGCCGCACCGGGCGCTGCGCAACCTCTTCCGGGCGATGAAGCAGTGGCCGGGCATCGACTCCGGCGACAGCCTGCTCGCCGTCACCACCCTGTCGTTCGACATCGCCACCCTGGAGCTGCTGCTGCCGCTCGTCGAAGGCGCCCGCGTGGTGCTCGCCACACGTGACGTGGCCACCGACGGCAAGCTCCTGGCCGCCGAGATGGCCGCCACCGGCGCCACGATGATGCAGGCCACCCCCTCGACATGGCGGATGCTGCTCGACGCCGGATGGCCGGGCCGCCCGGGACTGCGCGGGCTGATATGCGGCGAGGCCCTGCCCCCCGACGTGGCGCGGCGCCTGCTGGACGGCGGCGTCGAGCTGTGGAACATGTACGGCCCGAGCGAGACCACCATCTACTCCTTGGGCACGCGGATCGTGGACGAGACGATCACCATCGGTCGGCCCATCGCCAACACCGAGATACACATCCTCGACGCCGAGGGGCGCCCGGTGCCCTCGGGCGTCCCCGGTGAACTGTGCATCGGCGGCAGCGGCCTCGCCCGCGGCTACCTCAACCGACCCGAACTGACCGAACGCCAGTTCATCCGCAACCCGTTCACGTCCGGCGCGGACGACCGGCTGTACCGCACCGGCGACCTGGTGCGCCGCCGGGTGGACGGTGCCATCGACTACCTCGGACGCCTCGACCACCAGGTCAAACTCCGCGGCTACCGGATCGAGCTCGGCGAGATCGAATCGGTGCTCATGCGCCAGGACCAGGTCACGGACACCGTGGTCGTCGTCCGCGAGGACCAACCGGGTGACCACCGCCTGGTGGCCTACGCGGTCCCCGCCGAGTCCGCGGGCGCCGGCGACGACCTACGCCGCCGGCTGCGCTCGGCACTGGCCGAGAAACTCCCCGACTACATGGTCCCCTCCGCCTTCGTCTTCCTCGACGCGCTGCCGCTGACCCCCAGCGGCAAGACCGACCGCGGCGCGCTCCCCGCGCCCGAAGGACAGGAGTCCCGCACGGCGGCGACCTACGTCGCGCCCCGCGACAGCTCCGAAGAGGCCCTGTGCGACCTGTTCGCCGAGGTGCTCACGGTGCCCCGGGTCGGCATCGACGACGGCTTCTTCGCCCTCGGCGGCCACTCACTGCTCGCCACCCGGCTGGTCGCGCGCATCCGCGCCACGCTCAGGGTCGAACTGCCCGTCCGCGCACTGTTCGAGAAGCAGAGCGTGGCCGAACTGGCGGAGCTGGTGCGCCGGGGCGGCGGCGACGCGCGGCCCGCGCTGCGCCCCGCCACCCGGCCCGACCCGCTGCCGCTGTCGTTCGCCCAGCGACGGCTGTGGTTCCTGCACGAGATGGAGGGCCCCTCACCCACGTACAACCTCCCCGTCGTGCTGCGCCTGACCGGGGCGCTGGACGTGGACTGCCTGCGGGCCGCCCTGGCCGACGTCGTCGCCCGCCACGAGTCGCTGCGCACCGTCTTCCCCGACACCGGCGGAGCCGCCCGCCAGCACATCCTCCCGCCGGACCGGGCACGCCCTGCGCTGCCGGTGACCGACATCGCCGAGGCCGGCCTGGACGACGCGGTGGCACGGGCCGTCCGGCACTGCTTCGACCTGACCCGTGAGATCCCCCTGCACGCGGAGCTGTTCACGACCGGCGCCGACGCCTACGTCCTGGCCGTCGTCGTGCACCACATCGCCGCGGACGGCTGGTCGCTGGCGCCCCTGCGGCACGACCTGGCCGCCGCCTACCGGGCACGCCGCGCGGGCCACGCCCCCGCGTGGGAACCGCTGCCGGTGCAGTACGCCGACTACGCGCTGTGGCAGCGCCGGCATCTCGGGCAGCAGGACGACCCCGAGAGCGTCTGGTCACGCCAGCTGGCCCACTGGCGCAAGGCCCTGGAGGGCATGCCCGAACGCATCGCCCTGCCGGTCGACCGGCCGCACCCGGCCGAGGCCTCGCACCGGGGGGAGACGGTCACCTTCCAGTGGGGGCCGGACCTGCACGCAGGGCTCGGCCGGCTGGCCCGAGGCTGCGACGTCAGCATGTTCATGGTCCTCGACACGGCCCTGGCGGTACTGCTCAACCGCCTCGGCGCCGGCGAGGACATCCCCATCGGGGTGGCGAACGCGGGCCGCGACGACGAGGCCACCGAGCAGCTGATCGGCTTCTTCGCCAACACCCTGGTCCTGCGGAACCGCATCTCGCGGGGCCAGACGTTCCGCCAACTGCTCGCCGAGGTGCGGGAACAGACCCTTGAGGCGCTCGCCCACCAGGACATCCCCTTCGAATCCCTCGTGGACAGCCTGCGCCCCTCCCGGTCCATGTCGCACCACCCGCTGGTCCAGGTCATGCTGTCCTGGCAGAGCGCCACCGACGAGACCCTGGAGCTGCCCGGCGTCGAGGCCGCACCGCTGGTGATGAGCACCGGCACGGCGCGCATGGACCTCGTCCTCCTGCTGCACGAGCGCCTCACGGCCGAGGGGACCGCCCGCGGCATCGACGGCGGCATCGAGTACAACGCCGACGTCTTCGACCCGGAGACGGTGCGCACCATGCTCGGCAGGCTGCGCCAGGTGGTCCTCGCGATGATCGCCGACCCCGACCAGCCGATCGGCGACGTCGACGTCCTCACCCCCGCCGAGCGGCACCGCGTGCTCGAGGAGTGGAACGGAAGCGGCGGCACGGAGCAGGTCGCCGGCCTGCCCGAGCTGTTCGAGGCCCAGGCCGCCCGCACCCCGGACGCCGTCGCGGTCAGCGGCGGCGATGAACGGCTGACCTACGCCGAGCTGTCCCGCGCCGCGGACCGGCTCGCCGCACGGCTGCGCGCCCTGGGAGTGGGCGCCGAAGGGGCCGAGGACGCGGTGTGCCTGCTGATGGAGCGCTCGGTGCGGGTCCCCGTGGCCATCCTGGCCGTCCTCAAGGCCGGCGGCGTGTACGTGCCGCTGGACACCCGCTACCCCCAGTCCCGCATGCGGCTGATCATGGAGGAGTCGGGAGCGGAGGTACTCCTCGTCGACGGGGACGGGACCCAACACCCCGCCGTCGACGGGATGCGCGTACTCGACGTGGGCGCCGAACCGGCCGCCGACGCGATGGACGGGCCCGGCCACGCCCCGCCGCCCCCGGGCGGCCCGGACCGGCTGGCCTACCTCATGTTCACCTCCGGTTCCACCGGGCGCCCCAAGGGCGTCGCGGTCACCCACGGCAACGTCGCGAGCCTGGCCGCCGACCACGCCTGGCGCAACGGCAACCACTCCCGCGTCCTGATGCACGCCCCGAGCGCGTTCGACGCCTCCACCTACGAACTCTGGGTGCCGCTGCTGTCCGGCGGCGAGGTCGTCGTCGCGCCGGCCGGGGAGCTCGACCCCGACGTGCTGCTGCGCACCATCCGCGAGCGGGACGTGACGTCGGCCTTCTTCACCGCGGCCCTGTTCAACCTGCTCGTCGAGTACGACGCCACGGCCCTGGCGGGCATGCGCGAGGTGCTCGCCGGCGGCGAGGCCCTGTCGCCGCCCGTGGTCGCCAGGGCACTGGCCGCCTGGCGCGGGACCGTACTCACCAACGGGTACGGCCCGACCGAGACCACAACGTTCGCCGTGCTGCACAGCATGAGCGAGGTCACCGACGGCGCCGTGCCGATCGGCACCCCGATGGACGACACCCGCGCCTACGTCCTGGACGAGCGGCTCCGCCCGGCGCCGGTCGGCGTTCCCGGCGAGCTCTACCTCGCGGGACGCGGGCTGGCCCGCGGCTACTTCGCCAACCCCGGCCTGACCGCGCAACGCTTCGTCGCCTGCCCCTACGGCGCCCCGGGCGAACGCATGTACCGCACCGGCGACCTCGCCCGCCGGCGCGCCGACAGCACCATCGAGTACCTCGGCCGCACCGACGACCAGGTCAAGATCCGCGGTTTCCGCATCGAGCCCGGCGAGATCGAGAACGCCCTCGGCGCCCACGAGGCCGTCGCGGACGCGGCCGTGCTGGTCCACGACAAGCCCTCCGGCGGCAAGGACCTCGTCGGCTACGTCGTGCCCGCCGACGGCGCCACCGCCGACCCGGCCGAGCTGCGCTCCTTCGTCGCCGAACGGCTGCCGCAATACATGGTGCCCGTCGCGGTGCTGGTGCTCGACGCGTTCCCGATGACGGCGAACGGCAAGCTCGACCGCCGCGCGCTGCCCGTACCCGACCTGAACGCGGCCGCCGGCTCCCGCGCGGCCCGGACACCGGCCGAGCGGACCCTGTGCGCCGTCTTCGCCCGCGTACTGGGACTGCCCGAGGTCGGGGCCGAGGCCGGGTTCTTCGACCTGGGCGGCGACAGCATCCAGGCCACCCAACTTGTCGCCCAGTCCCGCACCGCAGGCCTGGTCTTCACCGTCCGCGACGTGTTCACCCACCAGACGGCGGCCGGCATCGCACAGGTGGCGCGGCCGGCCGACGAGGAAGCCGCCACGGCGGTCGCCGACGTCGGCACGGGCGCCATCGCCGCGCTGCCCGTGCTGGAACGCCAGCGCCTGCTGGGCGGCTCCCCGGTCGGCTTCGACCTCTCGGCCACCGTCGGCCTGCCCGCCGGCATCGACGAGGCGGGGCTGACCGCGACGCTCCAGGCCGTCGTCGACACTCACGACGCCCTGCGTACCCGCCTGGTCACCGGGCCCGACGGGCGGTGGTCGCTGCACGCGGCCGCGGCCGGCGCCCCCCGCATCGCCGACATCCTGCGCCGCGTCGACATCACCGGCCTCGACGAGGCGGACCGGCACGCCCTGATCACCGAGGAGACCACCGCGGCCAAGCGGCGCCTGGACCCGGCCGCGGGCGCGATGCTGCAGCCGGTGTGGTTCGACGCCGGACCCGAACGAGCGGGACGGCTGCTGCTCGCGGTCCACCACTTCGCGGTCGACGGCGTGTCCTGGCGCATCCTGCTGTCCGACGTCGCCGCGGCGTGGGAGGCGGTGTCCGCAGGACACCCGCCGGCCCTGGCGCCGGTGACGACGTCACTGCGCGGCTGGGCCGAGCAGATCGCCACCGGCTCCGCCGTCGCCCGGCGCCGGCCCGAACTGCCGGTGTGGCAGGACGTCCTGCGGGACACCGAACCCCTGGTCGCCGGAGAACTGGACCCCGAGCGCGACGTCACCGGCACCGAGGGACGCCTGTCGGTCACCCTGTCCGCCGAGGACTGCGCGCCGCTGCTCGCCGAGGCGCCCGCCGCGCTGCGCAGCAGCATCCAGGACGTGCTGCTGACCGCCCTCGGCCTAGCCGTGCGGCGGTGGCGGTCCCGGCCCGGCGGCCCCGCAGCACCGGGCGAGGGCGCGGTGGTCCTGGACGTGGAGAGCCACGGCAGGCACGAACACCTGGCCGACGGCGCCGACCTGTCCCGCACGGTGGGCTGGTTCACCAGCGTCCACCCGGTGCGCCTCGACGCCCCCGCACTGCCCTGGCGGCAAATCACCCAGGGAGGCGACGAACTGGCCGCCGCAGTCGTCCGCACCGGCGAATGCCTACGGGCCGTCCCCGACAACGGCCTCGGCTTCGGCCTGCTGCGCTACCTGGACCCGCGGACCGCGCCCCTGCTCGCGGCACTGCCGGCGCCACAACTGCTGTTCAACTACCTCGGCCGGGTACCCGTCACCGACGAAGAACGGCCCTGGCTCCCGCTGCGCGACGACACCGCCCCCGGCACCGCGGGCCTCCGGCCGCTGTCCCACCCCCTGGAAGTCAACGCCATCACCCAGGACGGCCCCGACGGGCCACGGCTGGTGGCCAACTGGAGCTGGGCTTCCTCGCTGCTCGGCGAGGACGAGGTCCGCGACCTCGCGGACGCCTGGTTCGACGCGCTGCGCGCCCTGACCCGCTGCGCGGCCGGCGTGCGCAACGGCGCCGTCACACTGCCCCGCCGCAAGGACGCCCCCGCCGCGGCCTTCGGGGCGGCCGACCTGCTGACGGCCCCGATCCCGAGGGCCGACCGCGGCCAGGGCGCCGGGCTCTCCTTCGGCCAACTGGAGTTCCTGCTCCAGCCGGTGGGCCCCAACCACGCCCACCACGCCGTCATCACCGCCTTCCGGGTGCGCGGCGAACTCGACACCGCGGCCCTGCGCCGCGCCCTGGACGACCTCGTGCGCCGCCACGACATCCTGCGCACCCGCTACGTCCAGCAGGGCTCGGCGACCCGGCAGTTCGCCGACGGCCGGCCCCAGTGGCCGATCGACACCGTCGAGCTGCGCGCCTTCGCGGGAGCGGAACAGCGCGAGCGGCTGCACGCCCTGCTCACCGCGGAGACCAAGAAGACGTTCCGCATCGAGGACGGCGACCTGGTGCGCGGTCTGCTCGTGCGCCTGGCCGACCAGGAACACGCGCTGGTCCTCGTCGCCCACCACATCCTGGTGGACCACTGGGGCTTCCTCGTCGTCTTCGACGAGCTGGCCAAGCTGTACGAGGCCCACGCGGCGGGCCGCCCGCCGCGGCTGCCCGAGGTCATGGTCCAGCACCTGGACTACGCGGCCTGGGAACAGGGGCTGCTGGCCGAGGGCGCACTCGACGAGCACATCGAGCACTGGCGCACCGAACTGGACGGAGCCGCGCGCACGCTGGACTTCGAGGCGCCACCCCACCAGCTCGACGACTTCATCGAGGGCTTCAGCTGCAGCGTCGTGGTCGACGCCGAGGTCATGGCGGCGGTGAAGGAGGCCGCACGCCGCGAGGGCGTGACCCTGTTCATGATGCTGATGTCGGCCTTCCACGTGCTGCTGCACAGCTACTCGGGCGCGACCGACATCGCGGTCAGCCACCCGCTGGCCGGCCGCGAGAGGCCGGAGACGGAGTCGATGGTCGGCCCGTTCATCAACATCATCCTCAACCGCTCGCGCATGGCGGACGACCCCACCTTCCACGAACTGGTCCAGCGGGTCCTGCAGGGCGAACTCGACGCCTACTCGCACCAGAACGTGCCGGTGCGCGCGCTGGTGCACGACGGAATCGTCGGAGACGGCAACCAGTTGCCCCTGCGCGTCATGCTCAACCTGCTCGGAGTGCCCGCCAAGACGCTGACGCTGCCCGGCCTGGAGGTGGCGCCGCTCGACGTGCGGGTCGGCGATGTGACACCGCTCCCCGAGCTGATCACCGCCATCGAGCCGCACAACCTCGACCTGTACCTGGTGGCCCGCGACGTCGAGGGCGAACTGCACGGCCTGTGGGTCTACTCCCCGCGCTCCATCGCGCCGCCCGTCATGGGCGCGCTTGTCCGGCAGTGGCCGCGCGTACTCGAACTGGTGGCGAGGCACCCCGAGCTCACGGTGTCGCAACTGCGCGAGCGCCTGCGGTCCGAGCAGGACGCAGCCCCCGGCCGGGACGGCCACCGCTGAACCGCGCCGCGACCTCATCCACCACCACACCAGCCGTTTCCCACCGACGGCGGAATGCAGAGAGCATGACCGAGACCACATGCCCCCTCACCAACGGACTGCCCACGCTGCGGGAGCGGCCCCTCGACCCGCCCGGCCTCCTGCGCGAGCAGGGGCCGATCGGCCGGATGACCTTCCCCGACGGATACGAGGGCTGGCTCGTCACCGGATACCACCAGGGCCGGCAGATCCTGGCCGACAAGCGGTTCAGCTCGGCCCCTTCACACAAGCACCTGGCGTTCCCCTCCGACCGCCCCTCGGACCTGGAGGCGGACATACCAGGTCTCTTCGAGCACATGGACCCGCCGGACCACACCCGGTTCCGGCGTCGGCTGGCCGGCCAGTTCACCGTGCGCAGGATGCGCCAGCTCGGCGCGCGCATCGAGGAGATCACCGCGCAGCACGCCGACGCGATGCTGCGCAAGGGACCGCCCGCGGACCTGGTCGCGGACTACGCGGTGCCGGTCTCCTCCCAGGTGATCTGCGAACTCCTCGGAGTCCCCGTCGCCGACAGGGAGCGGTTCGTCGACGACTCGGAGAACCTGCTGCGCCTGGACATCGACCCGGGACAGGCACAGGCCTCGCTGAAGGACCTGGTGGGCCTCACCGGTGAACTGCTCGCACGCAAGAAGGCCGAACCGGCCGACGACGTGCTCAGCGTGCTGGTGACCGGCTCCGACATCAGCGTCCAGGAATCCATCGGAGCCACGCTGCTGCTCCTGGTCGCCGGCCACGAGACCACGGCCAACATGCTCTCCCTCGGCACATACGCGCTGCTGAGCAACCCCGACCAGCTGGCGCTGCTGCGCGCGGACGAGTCACTGATCGACAGCGCGGTCGAGGAGCTGCTGCGCTACCTGACCATCGTGCACGTCGGCGTGCAGCGCACCCCGACCGAGGACGTGGAGATCGACGGGGTGACGCTGCGCGAGGGGGAGACGGTGCTGATCCACCTGCCCAGCGCCAACCGTGACGCGGAGCAGTTCCCCGACCCCGACCGGCTCGACGTCACACGCGGCGGCCACAGCCACCTCACCTTCAGCCACGGCATCCACCAGTGCCTCGGACAGCAACTGGCCCGCCTCGAACTGCGCATCGGCTACACCGCCCTGCTGCGGCGCTTCCCCGGCCTGCGCATCGACGGGGACCCGCGGCAGATCCCGATGCGCTCCGACATGACCGTCTACGGCGTGCACCGACTGCCGGTGACGTGGTAGCCGCCCCGACGAGGAGGAGCGCACGATGACGAACCCGTTCGACGCCCCCGACGCCGCCTACCGCGTCCTGGCCAACGCGGAGCACCAGCACAGCCTGTGGCCCGATGGCCTGCCCGTCCCGGACGGTTGGTCGCCGGTGTTCGGCCCGGACACCCGGCACGCCTGCGTCGCCCACGTGGACACCCACTGGAGCGACATGCGGCCACCCTCCATACGGACGGCGCCGTGACGAGCGCCGCCGAAGCACCCTCACCGCTGCGGAGCTGGCGGTTCCGCAGGGTCATCGCCGCGGAGTTCACCTCATCGGTCGGCACACAGATGACCACGCTCGCCCTGCCCTGGTTCGTCCTGATGACCAGCGGCTCCCCAGCCCGGATGGGCCTGGTCTTCCTCATCCAGATCCTGCCGGTGCCGCTGCTCGCCATGCCCGCGGGGCTCCTGGTGGCCCGCTGGGGGGCCCGCCGCGTCACGATCGCCGGCGACCTGGCCAGCGCCCTGCTGACCGCGGCCGTACCCACCCTGTACGTGGCAGGCATGCTCCCGTTCTGGGCCCTCCTGGTGATCGTGGCGCTCATCGGCTGCGTCACGTCGGCCTACCTGTCCGCCCAGCGCCTGCTGCTGACCGAGTCCATCGGTGACGACGAGGGCGTCGTCACCGCGGGCAACGCCCTGTTCGAGACGGCGACCTCGACGGCGCGACTGGTCGGTCCCGGGGTCGCGGGCTTCCTGATCGCACGGTTCGGCGCGCTCAACGTGCTGTGGGTCGACGCGGCGTCGTTCGCGCTCTCGGCCGTGCTGCTGGTCGGGTTGCCCCGCACCCCGCCGGCCACCGAGCCGACGTCGTCGCACCACATGGCCGAAGGCGTCCGCTGGCTGCTCCGGGACCGGGTGCTGCGCACCCTCGCACTCGCCGCGCTCGGATACGGGATGCTCATGCCCATCGTCATGCTCGCCCTGCCCGTACTGGCCAAGAACCGCTACGACGCCGACCCGCACGTCGCCGGATGGCTGCTCGCGGCCTGGGGCGGCGGCACGGCGCTCGGCACCGTGGTCGTCGCCCGGCTCGCCCACCGGTTCCCCCCGGTCCGGCTGGCAGCCGCGGGCGGTGTGGGCGCGGCGGCCGGGCTGTGGTGCCTGCCGTGGGACCAGCCGGTCACCACACTGACGGTGACCGTGGCGGCCGGCTGCATGTTCCTGCCCGCGGTCACCGCACCTGCGGTCGCGCTGATGATGCTGCGCCCACCGGAGCACCTGCGCCCCCACGTGGTCCCCGTCTTCGGCGCCGCCGTCTTCGTCGCGAGCCCGATCGCCTACGGAGTGGCCGGGGTGCTGTTCGAACACCTCGCCGTGAGCACTGTCCTCACAGCGGTCGCGGTGGGGGCGAGCCTGTGCGCGCTGCTCCTGCTCTGCCTGGCCCGCCGCCCCCACCAGACGCCCGTGACGGCCGCCGCACCCCCCGGCCGGCAACCCGCCGAACCGGCCTGACGCCCCCCGAACCGCACGCGGCCCCGGGCCCCCGAGGTGTTGCGCCGCGCCGCCCGCGCGGCGCGGCGCAACACCTCACCCCAGGGCGTCCAGGGCCTGGGCGACCGCGTTGCTCACCGTGATCCCGGCGTGGTGCAGCAGGTACTCTTCCCCGCCCACCAGGTCGTAGTGGATGTCCGGCACGCCGATCCGTCGCACCGGCGGCCCGCCGACCTCGGCCACCACCTCGCACACCGCCCCGCCCAGACCGCCCAGGGCCCGGTGGTCCTCGATGGTCACCACGGCCTCCGCGTTGGCGCAGGCGTGCAGCACGGCCTCCTGGTCGAGCGGCTTGACCGTGTGCATGTTCAGATGCCCGGCGCTCACCCCCTGGTCGGCGAGCTCCCGCGCCGCCCCGGCCGCGACCAGGTTGGGATGCGGCCCGGTGGCGATGAACAGCACCCGGCCCGGCTCCCGCAGCACCCGCGCCCTGCCGAGCACGAACGCCCCGCGCTCTTGGTACAGCGGGGCCGTGGCCTGGCGCCCGAGCCGCAGGTAGGCCGGCCCCGGGTCCTCGGCGACAGCCACGGTCGCCTGCGCCGCCTCCCAGGAGTCGGCGGGCACCACCACCGTCATGTTCGGCAGCATGCGGATCACGCCGAGGTCCTCCAGCGAGTGGTGGGTCGGTCCGTAGTGGCCCGAGGCGAGCCCCGCGTGCGTCCCCACGATCTTCACCGGCAGGTTCGCGCCCGCAACATCGATCTTGATCTGCTCGAAGGCGCGGGCGATGGCGAAGGGGCTCATGCCGTTGGCGAACACCGGTCGGGCGGACACCGTCAGACCGGCCGCCACGCCGATCATGTTCTGCTCCGCGATGCCGAGGTCCACGTGCTGCCGCGGCAGTTCGCCGGCGAAGTGGTCCTCGAAGTTCATGTCGGCGGTCAGACATGCCAGGTTCGGGTTCTCCCGCGCCAGCGCGAGCAGCATCATGGCGTACGCGTTGCGGCTCTCGACCCTCGCGCGGTTCTCCCAGACGTGGTCGAGGACCTGCGCCACGGTGCGGCGCGTCGCGATGTCGGTGCTCATGCCCGGTCACCGTCCAGGACCGCGAGTGCCGCTCGCCGGGCCGCCGTGCCGAGGGTCGCCGAATGGCTCTGCTTGGTGTCCTCAAGGCCCGGGACACCGCGCGCCTTGACCGTGTGGGCGATGACGACCGTCGGCCGGCCCGGCTCGACGGGCCGGGTCAGTGCCGTGCGGATCTCGTCGTGATCGTGCCCGTCGACACCGAGGACGCGCCAGCCGAAGGCGGCCCACTTGTCGGCCAGCGGCTCCAGGGACATGCAGTCGTCGGTGCGGCCGCTGATCTGCCAGCCGTTGCGGTCGACGATCGCGACCAGGTTGTCGGCGCCGTGATGCGCCGCGGCCATCGCCGCCTCCCAGTTGGAGCCCTCCTGCAGCTCACCGTCGCCGAGGATCACAAAGGCGCGCTTGCCGTGGTCGAAGCGCTTCCCGGCGAGGGCGACCCCCAGGGCCAGGGGGAGCCCGTGGCCCAACGCGCCCGTGGAGAAGTCCACTCCGGGAAGGCGCTTCATCGGGTGGCCGCCCAGCCGGCTGCCCTCCTCGGCGTAGGTGGCGCACTCCGCCTGCGGAATGACCCCGGTGGCGGCGAGCACCGCGTAGAGCGCCGCGGAAGCCTGCCCCTTGCTCAGAATCAGATGGTCACGGTCGCCGGACATGCCCTCGGCCGCCGGGTCGCGCAGCACATCGGCGTACAGCACGGCCAGGATGTCGGCGATCGACATGCTGCCGCCGATGTGCACACCGTTCGGGGAGGCGCTCATCTCGATGACCTTGCGCCTGATCTCCAGGGAGAGTCCCCGTGACATGGTCCGCGGGGGCGACTGTGTGAGCATGTGGGTTGCGTCCTTCCGAAAGCCGGCCGATGCCTTGACCAGCGGTATCCAGCAGAAGAGAGAGCAGGGGGGGCGCCGCGGCGGCGCCCGAAGTTCACACCAGGCCGCAGGCGACCCGGGGACCGGCCGAGCGGACCTGGAAGACCGATTCACGGACGGACTCGATGAACCTGTAGTCGATCTCCAGCGTGACGGGGTCCGGATGCGTCAGGAACACCCGCAGCGGACTGGTCAAAAGATCGTGGGTGGGCACGATGGCGTCACCGGGACCCCGCTTGACCACGAGGTCCACCACCGAGGGACGGCTGCGGATCTCCCGCACCAAGTCCTCGTCGACCGAGACGACGGTGCCCGACAGCAGCGTCGGAGCGTTGTAGACGGCGGCGGGCTGGCGCCGCTCGTACACCCCGTCGGCGTAGCGGGCCAGGAAGTCCCGGGGACGCAGGTAGGCCAGCGCCGTCAGGTCGGCGCTGTTCACACCCATGGCCCGGTCGTGGAAGGCGGGGTGCAGATGGCCGTTGACCCGGGCCCCGACCTCGACCAGCGCCGGGCCGTCGTCGGTCACGATGATCTCGGTGTGGGCGGGGCCGTGCCGGATGTGCAGGACGTCGAGAGCCGCACGGGTGTAGGCGACCAGGTCCGCGACCACCGGGGTGTCGGACGGCAGCAGGATGTCACGGTTGTAGATGGGCTTGCCGTTGGCCAGCAGACGCTTCTCGTAGCGCCACACACCACAGACGAAGGAACGGCCGTCCACACTCACGGTGTCGACGATGTACTCGGTGCCCTCCAGGTAACTCTGCACGAGCACCTCGGTGTTGGCGCCGTTGAACACAGTGGTGCTGGACAGCACCGTGCGGAACGCGGAGCGCAGTGCCTCGGCGGTGCGGCACACGGTGACGCCGTCGGTGGAGGCCGACGCCAGCGGCTTTGCCACACACGGCCAGTACCCGCCGGCCTCGGCCCAGGCGACGGCCTCCTCGACGTCGGCGGTGCGCAGCTGCCGCGCGGTGCGCAGCCCCGCCGCGGAGACCGCCTCGATCATCTTGTGCTTGTCGCGCCGCGCGTCGGAGTGTGCCGTGCCGTTGCTGCGCACGCCGAGCGCCTCGCTCAGCCGGTCCGCGAGCAGGACGCCCGGCTCCTGGCCCGGCAGCACGAAACACACCCCGGCCCGCGCAAGCGCGCGCTCGGTGGCGCCGTCCGGGTCGTAGACCAACGAGTCGAGATACGCGGACCGGTCCCACGGCTGCATGCGTGAGATCGGCTCGGCGGCACTCTGCACGTGGATCACGTCGACGCCCAGCCGGTTGAACGCCGCGGGCAGATAATTGCCCGTCCCGTACGCGTCGACCAGGGCGCCGATCGCGCGGCCCCCACACGTGTGCACTGCTTTGGCGGAGCGGTCCAGCTCCTCGGTACCCCTGTCCACCATCAGCTCGGTCATCGGCTTCTCCCGCCTCGGGTCATCGCGGTCTGGGCTCAGCAACGTAGGAGCGGGGCAGCGCGGGGCACGGGGCGATACGACTTGAGACACATGGGGTCACCCCCAAAGGCACATGGCGGGGGGCGGGCCACCCGGCCGGGCGCGCGGCGCTCACGTCGCGACGCGCAACCGGTGCGTGCCGCGGGTGTCACCGGGGTGGATGAGCCGCATCGAGGACGCCTTGTTCACAGCGTCCAGGCGGCTGACCGCGTCGAGCTTTTCGAAGATGTTGCTCAGGTGCCGCTTCACGGTGCCCTCCGCGATCCCCAGCCGCGCCGCGATCTGACGGTTGCTCAGAGCCGCCGCCGCATGGGTGAGGACCTCCAGCTCGCGGGCCGACAGCTCCGAGCCGCTGACGGGGCCGCTGCCCGCGAGGCGCGGCGGCAGCCGGTGCAGCGGCAGGGTCACCGTCTGGTGGGAGCGGGTCCCGTGCTGTGCCCGCACGGCGTCGGCGACGGTGCCGTAGCCGACGCTCTTGTGCAGATAGCCGTGCACGCCCACATCCAGCAGGGACTGCACGAGACGTGGTTGTTCCAGCAGGGACAGCACGAGTACACGGCAGCACGGGACACCGTGCAGCAGCCGGGCGGCGGTCGCCTCACGGGCGTCGGCCGGCACCATCTGGACGTCGATCACCACAAGGTCGGGACGGGTCCGCGCGACCAGGGTGAACAGGTCCGCCAGATGGCCGGTCTGGCCCGCGATCTCGATGCCGGGCTCCGTGTCCAGCAGCGCGCAGAGGGACTCGCGCAACAGCCGCTGCTCGTCTGCGACCACGACGCGTACGGATGCGTGGGACATGGCAGGCAGTACTCCTGTTTTCCGGGCCGGGTGGAGGGGTGGCGCGCCGGACCTTCACAGGTCGGGGAAACGGGATGCGTCTCGGGCTCGCGGTGCGGCGGAGAGGGCATGGGCCGGACAGCGTCTCCGGCGGCACGTCGCGCGGGGTTCCGCTCGCTCTCACGGATCGCTCTGCGCACCTCACGGTAGCGACCGGCCTTCGGCCGGGCCTATATGAACTCTTCACGAGTACCGGTGAACGGCGCCCTGGACGACGCCCCCTCCGGGCCCGACGGCTCCGCGCCCATGTGCCTTTGAGCGCGCCGGCATGTGACAGAAGTCGTAGCGCCACCGGCCGGGCGGCCCCTGGCGCCTACGTTTTCGGCGTCCCGGGCCGGCGAGGCCCCCCACTCCCCAGGGAGGAACGCCGATGGCGCCCTTGAGTCCATCACCCACGATGCGAGGACACGTCGACTACGACTTCAGCAAGGTCGCGCCGGATGTCCGCAAAAGGCTTCGACCCCTGGGCGCCCTCGACAACTGGCACGCCGTGCTCGCGGTCCTCATGGATTACGCGGGCGTCGCCGTCGCCGTCTGGGTGTGCCTGCACGTCTCCTGGTGGTTGTATCCGCTCGCGCTGCTGTTCATCGGCTCGACCCAGCGAGCGATGGTCAACCTCCTGCACGAGTCGTCACACAAGGTCCTCAGCCGCAATCCGGCACTCAACCTGCTGCTGGGGACGGTGTTCTCCGGGTATCTCGTCTTCCACCTGTACTCGCCCTACCGCACCAGCCACATCGGCTTCCACCACCGCTACCTGGGCGACCCGCAGAAAGACCCCGACTATGAGTTCCACCGCGAACTCGGGCTGTACGACCCGGCGAAGTCGGACGCGCGGTTCTTCCTGGAGAACATCGCGCTGGCCGTCCTCGGCCTGCGGACGGCCGCCTACGTCCGGTACATCGTCCGGGACCGCATCTTCTACCGGGGACCGCGGACCAACGTCTCCATGCCGGTCGGCCTGAACACGGAGAGGCTGGTCTTCGCCGCCCAGTGGCTGCTGATCACGGGCGTCTGCCTCGCCACGGGAACGCTGCACCTGCTGCTGCTCTTCTGGATGGTCCCCCTGTTCACCAGCGCCGTCGCGGTGGGATGGCTGTCGGAACTGGCCGAGCACTTCCCGATGCCCGAGAGCGAGCGCGCCCAGCTGCTCATGACGCGCAACCGCCACGGCTGGGCCCTGGAGAACTACCTTCTCGGCCGGCACCACGACAACTACCACCTGGTGCACCACCTCAACATGAGCATCCCGTTCTGGAACATGAAGCGCGCCCACCGCATCCTGCTCGACGATCCGACCTATGCCCGCTGGGACGCGCTGTGGGGCGGCATCGTCACCCGCGGCAAGGACAGGGACGACGCGGAGACAGTCGTGACGTACGCCGCGAAGTACCGCGCCTGGCGCCGGGCCGGCGGCGTTCCCCAGGCGGCCTCGCCCACCTTCGCCGAGGTCCTCACCCTCGCGCACACGCGGCCCGCGCGGCAGCCATGAGGAGGCACTCATGACCGATCGGACCTACACCGCGCGGTGGCGCTCCTACCTCAACACGGCCGGCTCCGGGCTGCAGAGCCGTGAGACCCGTGAGGCGGTGGCCGACTACCTCACCCTGGAGGGGACGGTCGGCTCCTACTTCGCCGAACGCGCCTACGCGGAACTGATCGAGGAGGGCGTCTACCGCGGTGTCGCGCGGCTGTTCAACTGTCCGCGCGAAGCCGTGGCGATGTCGGACTCGGCGACACGTGCCTGGCACAGCGGCGTGGCCGCACTGACCCTCACCGCACGCGACATCGTATGGACGACGCCCTACGAATGGGCCGGCAACCTCCTCCTGCTCAAGAATCTGCAGCGCAGCGCCGGATTCACCATCCAAGAGATCCCCCTCACCCCGTGCGGGGACGTGGACGTCGACTGGTGCGGGCGCCACATCAGCGACCGGGTCGCCCTCATCTCGGTGACGCACATGCCCTCCTGCACGGGAGCCGTCACCCCCCTGGGGCCGTTCTCGCAACTCGTCCGCGACCGCCGCACCCTGCTCGCCGTCGACGCCTGCCAGTCGGCGGGGAACGTGCCCATCGACCTGACGGCCACCCCCGTGGACCTGCTGACGGCGAACGGCAAGAAGTCGCTGCTGGCGCCGCGCGGCACCGGGTTCGCGGTGATGTCGCCCCGGTTCCGTGCGTCGGCCGACCCGGTCAGCGTCGACGTGCACACGCACGCCTTCGCCCCCGGCGGCGGCATCCGCCGCCTCACCGACAGCGCCCGCAGGTTCGAGCTCGGAGAGAAGAGCGTGCCGGCGTTCGTCGGGTTCGACACCGCCCTGCGGCAGGCGCTCCACAACGACTGGGACCGCACGGCCGCCCTGTCACGGCACCTGCGCGTGCGGGCCGGGCGGATTCCGGGGCTGCGCGTGCACGCGCCCGGCACCCACCACACCGGCATCCTGTGCGTCACCCACGAGCGCCTCACCCCTGAGCGGTTGTGGCACACGCTGTGCCGCGCGGGTGTCGCCTGCTGGCTCATCGACGGCGCGCACACCCCGAACCACCTCCTGCGGGCCGGCATCCCCCAGGCGGTGCGGCTGGCCGTGGGACCCCGCACCACGCGGGAGGAGATCGACTACGCGATCGGCGTCCTGGAGGAGACCGGAGGCCGCGGGGCCACCGTGCCCGCCATGGGCCGGCAGGAGAGGGAGTACTCGGCGTGAAGAAGGTCATCGTCCTCGGCGTCAACGCCACCAGTGCCAAGTACGTGCCCCGGGCGCTGCGCTCGGCGGGATTCGAGCCCGTGTTCCTCGCGGACCCCGAAGGCTTCGCCGGCCAGGCCGCGGACAGCCTCCGCGACTGCGTCTGCTTCGCGACCGACATCGAGGACCGGGAGGCGGTGCTGCGCCTGCTGGCCGACGATCCTTCGATCACCGAGGAAGCGTTCGCCATCACCGGCCTGTACGACGAGAAGTTCCCGCTCATCGCGGAGATCGCCGCCCGCCACGATCTGCACGGGCCGGAACCGGCCGCGGTGCGGCTGGCCTCCAAGGCCGTGGTCGCGGCCCTCCTGCCGGAGTTCAGCCCGCCGACCCTGCGCTTCACGGGCGCCGACGCGGCCCGGCTCGCGGTGGACCCGGCCACCCTCGCCCCGGCGCCCCACGGCTCCATCGTGAAGCCCGCCGAGCAGGCCGGGGCACGCGGCGCTGCGCGTCTGCCCAAGGGGGCGGGGCCGGTGGACCTGTGGAACGCCGTGGCCGCCACCGGCCTCTCCCAGGACGCCACCCGGCCCTGGGTGCTGCAAGCGGACATCCACGGGTCCCTGTTCAGCCTGGAGGGCTACGTCACCGACGGGCGGACCGTCTTCATCGACTTCTCCCAGCGCGGGCGCATCTCCTGGACGGAGGTGAGCAACCTGCTCCCCGCCGGCCACCGCTTGCCGCCCGGCGCCGAGGACCTGTGCAAGACCGCCGTCACCACGCTCGTGGAACGCTCCGGCCTGACGCAGGGCTACTTCCACTGCGAATTCCTGGTCGACGGCGGGCGCCCGTACCTCATCGACGCCAACATCGGACGGGTCGGCGGCGGTGCCATCGTCGAGCAGCTCGCACTCGTGCACGGCCTGGACCCCGCCGACATCCTCGCCCACGTCCTCACCCTGGGCCTGCCGGCCGCGGGAACCAGCCCGGCGCCCGCCTATCGCGCCCAGGGCAGCGGCACCTCCACCCTGTCGTACTACTACGGCATCGAAGGCGGCGGGAAGGTCCTTTCGGTGACCGCGCCCAGCGGGGGGTGCTGCCTGCACACCCAGGTCGTGCCGGACGGCGGCCGCGTCGATCCCGTGGGGGCGGGCGATTCCGCATGGGTCGGGATGCTCACCGGGCCCACGAGCGAGGTGGCACGCGAGATCGGCGGCGTCGTGGTGCACACCGCCGACGGCCCGCGCCGCCCCGCCTGGGTGGCGCCGTCGTGAAGGTCCGCCGCGCGACGCCGCCCGGCGGCTGGACGATCTACGCCGTCCGCTTCCTCACCTACAGCACCTGGGGCGTGCTGTACCCGTTCTACACCGTGTGGCTGCTGGACCAGGGGCTTTTCTCGACCGCGGACTGCGGCCTGATCACCGGTGCGGCGGTCCTCGCCAACCGGCTCGGCTCCCTGGCGTTCGTCCGCGTCCTGCCGCCGGGCCGCGAGCGAGGCGCCATCATCGGCTCGCAGCTCGCGATGGCGGCGACCGCCGGCCTGCTGTGCGCCATGGTGGTGCTCCAGATCGGCTCGCTCCTCGCCTGGACGCTGGTCTCGGCGGCCTTCGGGCTCGCCGGGTCACTGGCAACCCTCGCCCAACTCACCCTGATAGTCCACCGGTTCGGCCCCGGGGAGGCCCGCAGGGCCTTCTCCTGCGAGAACGTCGCGCTCAACGCCGCCGGCGGCCTGGCCCCCTTCGTGTCCTCCCTCGCCTACGCCGCCACAGGCCGGTTCTACGTACTGGCCCCGATCGGGTTCGCGGTGCTCGCGGGAGTGCTGGCCACGCGTCTGGCCGCCGGCCGCGTGCCGGTGCGGCAACCCGCGGCGAAGGCCCCGCAGACCACGGGCCTGCCCGCGGGGATGCCCGTCCTGCTCGGGGTCAACTTCCTGACCCACATCACGTACGCGCAGTTCTACGGCGTGTTCGCCGTCTACGCCACGCCGAGCCTCGGGGCGCGCAGCGTCGGCCTGCTGTTCGCCTTCGCCAGCTTCGCCATCGTGGTGACACAGGCACTGGTGACCAGACTGTGCAGGGACAGGGGCGAGCCGGTCCTCATCATGGCCGCCAACCTGGCGCTGGGGGCGGGCACCGCCCTGCTCGTGGCGCCGGGCGGCGGCATGGCGCTGATGCTGTGCGCCGTCCTCGCCATCACGGTCGGCGAGATGCTCTACGGCCCGGTCTACCAGACGCTGGCCGTGGCCGTCGCGGGGGGCCGCACGAGCCTGGCCGTCGGCTCCCTGACCTTCGTCTGGGGGCTGGCCGAGTCCCTCGCCGTCGCGGCGGGACTGTGGCTCATCGGGGCCGGCCTCGGGCCCGTGACGTTCCTGCTCGGGGCCGCCGCGGCCGTGGCGGCCCTCGTCATCGTCGCCGTATGCCACCGCCGCTTCGCCGCCATGGCGGAGGGCGCCCTGGCGCACAGTGCCGCGTCCGCACCCGCGGTCCGGCCCACCGCCGACTCCACGTCCTGACGGAAAGGGACATCGTGGCTTCCGCACTCTCCATCACCCCGCGCTCCGCCGGCGCCCGACGGCCGGTCCGAGTCCTCAAGTTCGGCGGGACCTCGATGGGGACCACCCCCGAAGAGCTGGCCCGGATCGCGCGCATCGTCGCCGCGGCCCACGCGCGCAGCGACGTCGTGGTGGTCGTCTCCGCCCGCGGTGACCGCACCGACCGGCTCATCGACGAGGCCCGCTCGGCGAGCGCCGCCCCGCCGGGCAGGGAACTCGACCAACTGCTGGCCACGGGCGAGGCAGGCTCGGCCGCCCTGCTGGCCATCGCCCTGCACGGGCTCGGCGTCCCCGCGGTGTCGCTGCTGGGATCGCAGGCCGGATTCACCGTGTCCGGCCGGCACGCGAACGGACGCATCCAGGACGTGGACACCTCGCGGGTGCGCCAGGCCCTCTCGCGCGGGGAAGCGGCTGTCGTGGCCGGCTTCCAGGGCGTGAACGCGGCCGGCGACGTCATCACTCTGGGCAGGGGCGGCTCGGACACCTCGGCCGTGGCCCTGGCCGTCGCGCTCGGCGCCGCCCAGTGCGAGATATACACCGACGTCGACGGCGTCTTCTCCGCGGACCCGCGCATCGTGCCGGGAGCGCGGCCCATCCCGCTCCTGCGCAGCGGCGTCATGTCGGAGATGGCCCATGCCGGAGCCCGCGTCCTGCACACGCGCTCGGTGGAACTGGCCGGCCGCGCGGGTGTCGACCTGCACGTACGGAGCACCTTCAGCCGCAACCCGGGGACCGTCGTGGTCTCCGGACAGGAAGGAGCGGATATCGCCATGCTGGAGACCGAAGACCGTGTGACAGCCGTGTCGCACGAGCCGCACAGCGCCCGCGTCACGGCCGTCGGCACATCCCCCGACGCCCCGCTGCTGGGCACCGAAGTCCTCGCCCTGCTGGCCGACGCGTCGGTGCCGATCGACGTGCTGAGCAGGTTCACCGACGCCTCGCACGGGCACGGCTGGGACTTCACGGTGCCGGCCGCGGACGTCGACACCGTGACCAGCCTGCTCACGTCCCTGCCCTGCCGGGTCGCTGTCGATCCCGCCGTGGCCAAGGTGTCGCTGGTCGGCGCCGGACTGATGAGTGACACCCGCACCCTGGCCCGGATGCTCAACGCGCTGCTCGCCGCGGGCATCGACCCCCTGTCGCTCTCCACCTCGCAGAGCCGGATCTCCGCCACGGTCGGCGAAGCGGACTGCTCGCGCGCGGTGGCGGTCCTGCACGGGGAGTTCATGCCCGTGCCCGAGCCGTGCGGGACGACCAAGAGGACGGCGGTCGCCGTCGGCTCACCCGTCTGACCCGGGCGGCCCAGGGCCGGGCGGCGAGCCCGCGACACGGCCCCGGGCTCCCGCGCGCCGGCCGCCCGTCACCGAAAGGAGCCCCGCATGACCGAGCCGCACCCGCTCCACCCCGGGCACCGCCCGCGGGCACCTCGACAGCCGCGTACGAGGCGGATCGCCGACGGGGTGTTCGCTCACGTCCCCTACGACGACGGCCGGTGCCCGGCCAACGCGGGCATCATCACGGGGCCCGAGGGTGTCACGGTCATCGACGCGGTCGCGACAGCGGCGCGGGCGCGGGCCGTGCGCGCCGCCGTGGAGTCCCTGGGCGCGGGGCCGGTCCGCAGGATCGTCCACACCCACCACCACGGCGGCCATGCCCACGGCGACGGCGACGCCTTCCCCGAGGCGACCGTCATCGCGCACGCGCTGACGCGCAGCGAGATGGCGGGTGCGGGCCCGCGGCCGACAGGGCCGTGCTCCGGCGCCGGCCGCGGTGGCGTCCGGTCCGTCCTGCCGTCGGTCACCTTCGAGGAGCGGCTCACCCTGCACAGCGGCGACCGGAGCGTCGAGCTCGTCTTCTGCGGGCCCGCGCACACCACCAACGACGTGGTGGTGTGGCTGCCGGGCGACCGGGTGCTGTTCGCCGGGGACGTGGTGCTCGCGGGGGCGGCGCCCTGCACCCTGATGGGCTCCGTGGAGGGGGCGTTGCGCGCCATCGGCATGCTGCGGGCGTTCGGCGCCCGTACGGTCGTCTGCGGCCGGGGGCCGATCAGGGACGCGCGGGTCCTCGACGAGACGGAGGCCTACCTGCGGTGGGTCCAGGTCGTCGCGATGCGGGGCTGGCAACGGGGCCTGTCGCCGGCCGAGATGGCCGGGCAGGCTCCGGCCGGACCCTTCAGCCACCTGGGCCGCGCCGAGCGCCTGGTGGGCAATCTCCGCCGCGCCTACGCCGAACTGGACGGCGGCCCGCTGGGGCGGCCCCTGGAACCGCCGTGAAGCAGGTGAGGACGGCGGTGTTCAGGCCCCGATGGAACGCATTGACAGAACCGCGCGGTTGGTTTTCTATGGCCGTGCGTGTGCGGCCAGGACCGTGCGAACCCCGCCCAACAGCCCTTTCGTCAGCACATCCAGCCATGCGAAGGAAGTAACAGACGTGTCTGTTGAAACGATTGCGGATGCACAGGCCGGTATCCCCGATGTGGTCCGGCTGACGCCGGACTTCGACGTGGCCCCCCTGGTGCGCGACGTCCAGGCGCTGCGTAAGGAGCAGGCCGCCGACTGGAGACTGCAGAAGACCTTCGTCACCGATGACGAACTGGTCGAGACCGAACTCGACTGGCACATCATGCCTCTGCGCAGCACGGGCGGGGACAAGGCGCGCACCGACCCGGGCGGACCGGGCCTGGCGCCGTTCGCCGACACCTCCCACACCGAACTCGCCCCGCACCTGCACGCGGTCATGCGGTCGATCCCCTCGCCGCTGCGCTCCGTGCGGCTGATGGCGCTGGGACCGGACACCTACGGCCCCGACCACTTCGACAACAAGTACGCGCTGACCTGGGGCATCGCCCGACTGCACGTACCGGTGATCACTCTGCCGGAGGCGAAGCTGTTCTTCGGGGAGACCCCGTACGTATGGCAGGCGGGCTCCCTGTGGTTCGGCAACTTCGCCCGCACCCACCGGATCGAGAACAGCGGTAGCACCCACCGCGTGCACTTCGTGCTGGACGTGCAGGTGACCGAGGCGCTGTTCGACCTGTTCCCGGCAAAGGTCCGCGCCGAGCTGCCGTTCGACAGGATCATGCTCAACCGCGAGGAGCGGCCGTTGCGGCCCTCCCCCCGGCACCAGGTCGCCTTCGAGGTCCCCAAGTCCTTCACGGACTGGGAGGAGGCCGACGGCGAGTTCCTCACCGACCAGCCGAGGGTGCCGGCCGAGATCAGGACGCAAGGGGACGGCCTGGTGCTGTCCTACGAAGGCGCTCCCTACGCGGGGCTGGTCCACATCGGGGACGACGAGTTCCGCTTCCAGGGCTGGACCGACGAGCGCACCGTCCAGGTCGTCCACGACGGGGGACGGCCCCACGTCGTGCTGCGCACCAGGGCGGGCAGGCAGGTCCGGACGCTGGCGGTCCCCGCGACGCCGCAGAGCGTGTGATCCGCCGAGGTGGAGGCCGACATGAACATGACCCTGAGCCGCGGCCGGACCGCCGGCTTCGACACCCCGACCGAGGGGCTGGGCGTGGAAGAGTGGGACCGCCTGGCGGGCGACCACCTCTACGCCACCAGCGGCTGGCTGGACTTCTGCGTCGACGACCCCGGCGGGCGGACCCTGACCGGCAACGTGCACGCCCGGCTGCCCGGCGGCACCGCGGCCGTTCCCGTCACCGCGGTCTGGGAGGAGAACAACGGGTTCTACCAGTGGAGCCGGCTGCTGTCCCAGGCCGGCCTGACCGCCGCGGCCCCGCAGGGCCTTCTCGTCGGCCCGCGCCGCGGCTACCAGACGAATCTGCTGATCAGCGACGGCCTGGACCGCACCGAAGGAGCATCGGCCCTCCTGGACGAACTCGCGGACCTGCGCCGCCGGGCCGTGGCCGACCGGCTGTTCGACTACGACCGCGCCGACCAACTGCCCTGCCGCGCGATGTTCATGAACAGCACCGACGTCCGGGCCCTGCGCGCCGCAGGGGTCCGCGCCGAGCCCGTGCTGTGCGCCGCCGACGCGTGGATACGCACCGAGGGCGAGGACTGGCACGGCTGGATGCGGACCCTGCCGTCCAAGCGCCGCGGCGAGCTGATCCGCCGCGACCAGCGGCGATTCGACTCCGCCGGATACCACTTCAGCGAGCTGCCCCTCTCGGAGTGCTACGAGGAGGCCGCTCGGATGTCCCAGGGCACGCAGGCCCGCTACGGACAGCCCGCCGACGTCGCGGTGCTCGCCGAGTCGCTGCGCGTCCAGGCCGAAGCGATGGGCGACGCGGCACGCGTGCTGATGTGCGCCAGGAAGGACGGGCCCCCCGTCGGGTTCCTGCTGTTCTACCGCTGGGGCGACGCCACCTTCCTCAAGGGCGCGGGCTTCCACTACGACCAGCTGGTCGACGTCGCCGAGTACTTCAACCTCGTCTACTACGAACCGGTCCGCGACGCGCTGCGCCACGGCCGGCGCTGGATGCACGCCGGTATCGCCTCCACCGACACCAAGGCGATGCGCGGCGCCGAGGTCCGCCCCCTGTGGATGCTCGACGTGTTCGGCGACGCCACCGACAACGACACGATCCGCGCCTACAACGCCGCACAGCTGCGGGAGCTCACCGAGTCCTCGACCGCGGTGGCCAAGGCCGTGGTCGAAGACGAGTGGCTGGAGTTCTGTTGACGCCCCGCCTGCTGCTCAACGGGGACTTCGCGCGCTTCTGGCTGAGCCAGGTGCTGACCGGCGTCGCCTCCAAGAGCATGACGATGGTCTTCCCCCTCCTGGCGACGATCTCGTTCGCGGCCACACCCTTCGAGGTGGGTGTGGTCGCCGCCGCCCAGTACGTTCCGGTGCTCGTGGTCACCCTGTTCATCGGCGTGTGGCTCGACCGGCGGCCACGGCGGCCCACGCTGCTGTTCACCGATGTGGCGGGCGGCCTCGCGCTGCTTCTCGTCCCGGTCCTCAGCGGCCTGGACGAGTTCCACCTCGGCGTCCTGTACGCGGTCGCGTTCGGGTTCGGCTCGCTCGTCGCCATCGCGGAGGTCTGCGCGCAGGCATATCTGCCGAGCCTGGTCCGCGGCTCCGAGATGGTCGCCGCGATCGGACGGCTCGAAGCGGTGTTCACACTGGTCGTGGTCGCCGCGCCGGGACTCGGCGGGCTGCTCATGAACTGGCTCGGCGGCTCGGGAGCGGTGCTGACGGGCGCGGTCTGCTATCTGCTCGCCGCGCTCGTCCTGTGCGGCGTGAGACGGCGCGAGCCCCCGGTCCTCGCACCCGTCGCCCCCCAGCGCGTGCGGAGTGAGATCGCGGCGGGGGCCCGCTTCCTGCTGTCCGTGCCCGTGCTGCGCACGCTGATCGGACAGGCCGCGCTGTTCAACTTCTTCGAGCAGGCGATGCTGACGCTGTACACCGTCTACGCGGCGTCCGTCGTCGGTGTCACGCCCGCCCTGCTGGGACTGACCGTGACGCTCGGCGCCGTGGGCTCCCTGCTGGGCGCGGTCACCGCCGAACAGGCCGAACGCAGATGGGGGCTGAAGCGGGTCGTCGTGGTGAGCATGGCCATCGCCTCGTTCGCGCCGGTGCTGATCCCGCTGGCCACGCGGCCCACCGCGGCCACCGTGACGATCTGGTCGCTCTCCTTCGTCCTCTACGGATTCGGGCTGACCGTCTACAACGTCTTCAGCACCTCCACCCGCCAGCGGCTCACGCCGGACCGGTTGCGCGGCCGCGTGGCGGCGACCACCCGTCTCGTCGCGTACGGGCCGCTGAGCGCCGGCACGCTGCTCGGCGGCGGCCTCGGGTCGCTGTTCGGGGCGCGCAGCGGGCTGTGGATCTCGGTGTGCCTGCTGGCGGCGGCCTTCCTGCACTTCGTCATGGCGATGAGGCGCACCCGGATACCGGACCTGCGTCCCGACCCGGAGCAGGAGCAGGAGTCGGAGCCGGCGAAGTGACGGCCCGGGGTGGGGGTCCGGGGCCGTGCCGGCGCCGGGCCCCCACCGTCCGCTCTCAACTGCCCTGGCGGGGCGGATCGCTCTGCCAGAACCACGGCTCGTCGAACGCGGGCTTGAGGTCGTCGAACCACACCGCGTGCTCGTCGTGCTTGGCGAAGAACGGCCGGCCGACCCAGCGCGGATCGCGCGCCTGGAGGAAGCGGAGGCAGAACACGTCCTGACCGGCGACGCGGGCGGTGCCGTCGACCACCACCTTGCCGGGCGAGGCGGACATGACCGGGCCGCGCGCCGTGCGCTCCAGGCCCGAGACCGATGAGAGGGCCTCGCGGTAGATGGCCATGGCCCGGTGCAGCGGCAGCTCGAAGTACTGGCTGGCGCCGGTGTCCCGCTCCACGAACATGTAGTAGGGCGCCACGCCGAGGGACGTCATCGTCCGCCACATCTCGGCCCAGACGGCCGGGTCGTCGTTCACGTGACGTACGAGGGGCGCTTGCGCGCGGATGACGGCGCCCGTGTCCCTGATCCGCCGTATGGCCTCCCGGCAGGCGGCGGTCTCCAGCTCGCGGACATGGGAGAAGTGCGCCATCACGGCCACGTGCCGGCCCGCCGCCGTCGCCTGTTCGAGGAGCCGCAGCAGGTCGGCCGCGTCGTCGTCGGTGGTGAAGCGGTAGGGCCAGTAGGACAGGGCCTTGGTTCCCACGCGGATGTTGCGGATGTGCGCGAAGCGGGGTTCGAGCAGCGGCGCGAGGTAGCCGCGGAGCCGGTCGGTGGACATGATCATCGGGTCTCCGCCGGTGAACAGCACATCCGAGACCTCGTGATGGCCCGCGAGGTACGCAAGGGCCGTCTCCGGTCCGGGGACGGCCTGCTTCAGCTCCGCCACGCCGATGAACTGCGCCCAGCGGAAGCAGTATCCGCAGTAGGCGTGGCAGGTCTGGCCCTGGCCGGGGAAGACCAGCACCGTCTCCCGGTACTTGTGCTGCAGGCCGAGGAGCGACTCCGTGCCGGCCTGCGGGACGTTGGCCTGCAACTGGTCCCCGGGGTGGGGGTTGAGCTGAGACCGGGCCCTGTGGACCGCACCGCGCAGTTCGGCGCGAGGGGCCTCGCGGTCGATCAGCTCGGCGACCTCGCCGAAGACCGCCTCGGGCAGCATGGCGCGGTCGGGGAAGGTCAGCCGGTAGATCGGGTCGTGGGGCGCCCTGTCCCAGTCGATGAGTTCGTCGAGCACATAGTTGTTGACCTTGAACGGCAGGATCGAGCTCACGACCTCGATGTCCCGGCGGACGGCGGGGTCCATCCGCTGGACCTGCGGCAGATGGGCCAGGCGTGCGCCGGGCACCGCCCGCATCTTCATCGGGCGGGGGGTGGTGGACAGTGTCATCACGCGTGCTCCTTCGTCCGGTCGGCGCACGTGGACCCGGCGGCCGAGGCGACGGCCCGGGACAGCGCGCCGACTGCCCTGTCGACCTGGGCTTCGTCCACGACCAGCGCGGGAAGCAGCCGCAGTACGTTTCTCATGGGTCCGCCGATCTGGAGCAGCAGACCCGCGGCGATCGCCTCCTGCTGGACGCGGAGCGCCCTCGCCGCGTCCGGCCTGCCGTCCGGCTCGGAGAACTCCCAGCCGAGCATCAGGCCGAGCCCGCGGACGTCACCCGGGACGGCGTGGTCCTCGGCGATCCGCCGCAGCCCCTGGGCCAGCCGCAGCCCCTGGGCGGCGGCGTTGGCCACCAGTTCCTCCTCCGCGATGACCTCGAGCGTGGCCAGCGCCGCGGCGCACGCCACCGCGTTCCCGCCGTAGGTGCCTCCCTGGGAGCCCGCGGGGGCCATGCTCATCAGCTTCTCCGACGCGGCCATGACCGACAGGGGCAGACCGCTGGTCAGCCCCTTGGCGGCCACCAGGATGTCGGGCTCGACGCCCAGGTGCTGGTGGCCCCAGAAGCGCCCCGTACGCCCGAACCCGGTCTGGACCTCGTCCATCACCAGGCAGAACCCGTGGTGGTCGGCGCGCTCCCGCAGGCCCTGCGCGAAGGCGGCGGGGGCGGGAACGAACCCGCCCTCGCCGAGCACCGGTTCCACGACGAGGGCCGCGGTGTCCTCGGGGGCGGTCACGGTGGCCAGCAGGAAGTCGAGCTCTTGCAGGGCGAACCGGGTGGCCTCGTCCTCGCTCCAGCCGTACCGGTACGCGGAGGGGAACGGCGCGATGTGCACGCCGGCCATCAGCGGCGCGTACCCGGTGCGAAAGCGCGGGCTCGATGTGGTCATGGACGCGGCTCCCACGGTCCTGCCGTGGAAGCCCCCGTGGAAGACGATGACGTTGGGGCGTCCCGTGGCCTGCCGGGCCAGGCGCAGCGCCGCCTCGACGGCCTCGCTGCCGGAGTTGGCGAAGAACAGGGACTGCAGTTCGGCCGGAAGCACCTGCCCCAGACGGTCGCACAGGTCAAGCAGGGGCCGGTGCCGTACGGTCACGTACTGACCATGGAGCAGCCGTTCCGCCTGGCCTGCGATGGCGCTGACCACGGCCGGGTGGCAGTGGCCGGTGCTGGTGACCCCGATCCCGGCGGTGAAGTCCAGATACCGCCGCCCGTCGTCCCCGTACACGTCGAGCCCACGGGCATGGCTGACGGTGACCGGAGTCGCTGGTTTCAGTACGGGCGATAAGCGTGCCATGGGTTGTCCTTCCAGTGGTTGCACCCCTGTGGCGCTGCGCCGACCCGACGAAGGTAGCCAGGCCCCTCCAAAAAGACAACCGGACAGTCGGTTTATTGTTTCCGTACCTTCAGGGCCGGAAAAGGTGCCTTTTTGCCGCTATGACTAGTCATCCGGCGTGAGCTGAGCGCTTTCCGGCAGGCATAGGATGCCTTGACAAAACCAGATGGTCGGTTTTGACTGCTCCGGTCGGCCGTCCGCTGTCACGCGGCACGGCACGCAGGCGCCACCAGCTGCCGCTCACCTGCCGTAAAGGGCAGGGGAATCCGAGGAGACCGATGACTGCGCCGCTCTTCGAACTGACCGACCAAGAACGCTCCGCCCTGTGGCGACAGGCGGAGACAACCGTCCACCACGGCCCGGATGGTGTCGGCGAGGACGCCCTGCCCGCCCGTGTGAAGGACGCGCTACACGACTTCGGCCGTGACCCCGGCAAGACCGGCTACATGCTGCTGCGCGGCTTGGAGGTCGGCGTCCTGCCCCCCACCCACTCCGACGGTGAACCGGCGACACTGCCGGGACACGGCACGGCGGGCCTGGGCATGCTCATCGCCGAGACACTCGGCACGATGATCGGCTACGCCGACGAGAAGAGCGGCGCCCTGGTCCACAACGTCCAGCCGCTGCCCGGCGAGGAGACGCGGATCGAAGGCTCCGGATCGGTCGCCTTCGACTTCCACATCGAGAACGTCCACCACCCGCTCCGCCCGGACTTCATCGGCCTGATCTGTCTCCGGCAGGACCACGAGCGCACCGCGTCGACCCGCATCGCCTCGTGCCGCGAAGCGCTGGAGCTGCTCAAGCCCGAGACGGTGCGCTCCCTGCGGCAGTGCCAGTTCCACAGCAACTACCCCGGCTCGTTCACCAGGGACTCCACCGTCGAACCCGCTCCCTCGGGCCCCCACCCCGTGCTGTTCGGCAGCCCCGAGAAGCCGTTCATCCGCTTCAACTCCCACAACACCACCTCGCTGAACAAGGCGGGCCGCGCCGCTCTGCGCGTGCTCGCCGAGGCCCTGGAGCACGTCTGCCACGAGGTCGTTCTCAGGCCGGGAGACTGCGCCGTCCTGAACAACAACATCGCCACCCACGGCCGTTCGGCGTTCACCCCCCGCTACGACGGCCAGGACCGGTGGCTGCGGCGCTTCTACGCGATCAAGTCCATCCCCCATTCCGTGCGAGAGATGATGGACGGCTCACGGGTCGTCCCGCCCCTCCCGGCCATCGAAGGCATCTGGTGAAAGGGCGGGAGAAGCACGCGGCCGACCTCGACACGCTCCTGTCACTCGACGAGTTCGAGCACCAGTGGATGGCCCACGCGGACCGGCCCGTCGCCCAGTACGTGGCGGGCGGCGCCGGCTCGGACCGGGTGGTCGCCACCAACACGGCCGCGTTCGACGACGTCTGGCTCAGCCCGCGCGGACTGCACGACGGCCCCGCCGACCTCGACACGTCGGTCACGGTGCTGGGCCACACCCTCGCCATGCCGCTGATGCTGGCGCCCACGAGCCCGCAAAGGCTGGTGCACCCGGACGCCGAACTGGCCACCGCGCGAGCCGCGGCCCGGCACGGCCTCCTCTCGATCGTCAGCACCGACTCACACTTCCCCTACGCCGACATCGCGAAGGCGGCACCGGGCCGCACATGGTTCCAGCTCTTCCCCTACCGTTCCCGCGCGGACGTCGACGCCACCGTCGCCTACGCCGAGGAGTGCGGCGCCTCGGCGCTGGTCGTCACGGTCGACGCGTCCTTCGCGGCCCGCCGGCTGAGCACGGCGCGGGCGGGCTACCGGCTGCCCCCCGACATCGACTACGGAACGCTCAGGGCCCTGGGAATCTGGCGGGGCGACCCACCGGCCGGCGGGCGCCACGAGAAGATCCCCGTCACCTGGGACGATCTCGAACGCATCCGGTCCCGGACCTCGCTGCCGCTCCTGGTCAAGGGCGTGCTGCGGCCCGCCGACGCCCGGCGCTGCGTCGACCTGGGCGCGGACGCGTCCATCGTCTCCAACCACGGAGGCCGCCAACTGGACGGCGTCCTGCCGGCGCTGTTCGCCCTGCGCTCGGTCGTCGCGGCGGTGCCGCACGGACATCCGGTGATCTTCGACGGCGGGATCCGCTCCGGCGTCGACCTGGCCAAGGCCATCGCGCTCGGGGCCCGAGCGGTGTGCATCGGCAGGCCGTATCTGTGGGGGCTCGGCCTCGGCGGTCAGCGAGGGGTGGAGCGCGTGCTGGACCTGTTGCGCCAGGAGTTCAGCGACGCCCTGCTGCAGATGGGCATCACCACCGTCGCCGAACTCGACGACACATTCGTGACCAGGTCGTGCCGGCACCTGCGCGACTGAGACCGGCCGGCGCGCCCGCGACCGCGCCTGGCACCGCACCTGATGAGGACACCTACGAGGACGAGGGAGCAGCCGTACGGTGGCGACCCTGAAACAGCGCGGTGGCGAAGCCCCGCCTCGTGCGCGCGGCCGGCGACGGACCGGCGGCCTCCTGCCCGGACTCGGCCTGGCTGTCGGGGCCGCCGTCGCCATGGGCGGCGCGGCGCCGGCTCTGAAGGCTCTGGGGACGACGCAACTCACGGCCGTCCAGATCATCCAGGCACGGGCGCTCGTGGGAGCCGTGCTCCTGATGGCCGTCGCCGCGGCCGTGCACCGCGGACACCTGCGCGTGCGGGCGGGCGACGTGTGGCTGGTCCTGCTCTACGGCGCCGTCAGTCTCGCCCTCAACCAGGTGGTGTTCACGATGTCCCTGGCACGGCTGCCCGTGGGCGTGGCTCTGCTGGTGGAGTACCTCTCCCCGCTGCTGGTCGCCCTGTGGGTGCGGCTGGTCCAGCGCAAACACGTCTCCGGCCTGGTGTGGGTGGGGATCGCGCTCACCCTCGCCGGCCTGTCCTTCACCGGCGAGGTGTGGTCGGGGGGCGGGCTCGACGGGCCCGGACTGGGGCTGGCGTTCCTGGCCGCCCTGACCCTGGCGGGCCGCTTCCTGCTCGCCGAGCGGGGGCTGCGCAGTTACGAGCCGCTCGTCATGTCGGCCTGGGGCGCCACCGCGGGCGCCGCGACGCTCACGCTCGTCACCCTGGCGGACCCCTTCCCCCTCGACGCGCTCGGACGCGGCACGGAGCTCAACGGCTGGACCGTCCCCGTCTGGGTGCTGATGGTCTGGGTGGGGGTGATCGGCATGGCCGGCGGCCTCGCGCTCGGCGCCGCCGCACAGCGTCGGCTCCCACCCGCCTCGGCCAGCCTCATGCTGAGCCTCGAAGTGGTCGCCGGAGCCGGACTTGCCTACATGTTCCTGGGAGAGGCGCTGTCCCGTGAGCAACTGGCCGGCTCCGCCCTGATGCTCACGGGAATCGTGCTGGCGCAACTCGCCGTCCTGCGGCGGCGGCCGGCCCCCGGGGGCCGGTGAGCCGAGGGGCCCCGGGACACAGCCGCGCCGGACGGGCCGGCACGTGCTTCTGCCCGCCGTCGCCCTCGGGGGATGTGGGGCGACGACGGGCGTTCGGTGTGCCTTGAGGGTTTGTGACCCTGCTTGTGTGGCTCACGAGTACGAGTATGCTCCGGCGCCCTGGAGAACCACTCGTGAGCCGGTGGAGAGCCCGCTCCGGGGGCGGCGGGCGAAGACGACCAGGCGCAGGACGGCGAAGCGTGCGAGGCCGGCGAGGGCGGAGGCGGTGAGGTGGACGCCCTGCTGGAGGAGGGCGCCGGGCTCGGCGGTCAGGTGGTGCAGGGCGAGCACGGCCAGGCAGGTCAGGGCGTAGGCGGCTGCTGCGGAGCCGGCCGACTGGGTGTGCTGGCGCCGGGTGGCGCCGGCCGGCGCCGAAGGTGACGCGGGCGTGCAGTTCGGTGGCCAGGAGGGTGCAGGCCACGGTGATCAGCGCGTTGGGCCAGGACTCAGGGGATGAGGGCGGCGAGGCCGGTGACGGCGAGGCTGGAGGCGAGTCCCACGCGCAGGCGGGAGGTGTCCGCCGGGGATGAGGCGTTTGAGTTCCTGCGGGATGCCTTCGGCGGCGATCCTCGCGTTGTCCAGGACGGCGATGCGGTCGGCGAGTTGGTCGGCTTCTTCCAGGTACTGGGTGGTGAGGAAGACGGTGACGCCGCCGGTGACCACATGGTGTGGCGGCTCCGGGGGGGGGCGAGGCCGGTGGTGGGTTCGTCGAGGAAGATGATGCGGGGGTCGCCGACGAGGGTCATGGCGATGTCCAGGCGGCGTTTCCTGCCGCCTGAGTAGGCGGAGGCGGGTTTCCTGGCGGCCTGCGTGAGGTCGAAGCGCTCCAGGAGTTCGGCGGCGGTGCGGCGGCCTTGCCTGCGGGAGAGGTGGTGCAGGGTCGGCCATGAGGAGCATGTTCTCCTCGCCGGTGATCAGCGGGTCGGCGGCGGAGAACTGTCCGGTGACGCCGATGAAAGCGGCGTCACCGCCTGGGGGCCGGCCGTGAGGTCGTGGCCGCCGACGTGGACCGGGGCCGGAGCCGGGGCCGGGGCCGGGGGAGATGAGGGTGGAAAGGATCTTCACCGCGGTGGTCTTGCCCGCGCCGTTGGGGCCCAGGAGGGAGAAGATCGTGCCTTCGGGGACGGTGAGGTCGATGCCGTCCAGGACGGTGTGGTCGCCGTGGGACTTGCGCAGCCCGTTCGCGGCGATGGCCGAGCTGGTCATGGGAGGTGCTCCTGTTCGGGCTGTGCGGGCTGCGGGAAGGGCGCGCTCACCTGGCGGACGCGGGCCGCGGGGTGTTCAGAGGCTGTGCGCGCTGATGTCTCCGTAGCCGGTGGTCGCGTGGATGTGCAGTTCGGCGTCGGCGCCGGCGCTGTTGCGCAGGGTGTTGTGGACGCGGCCGTAGCCGGTGCCGGCGTCGAGGGTGGCGGAGGTTCCGCGGGCGGCGCCGACTGAGATGGCGCCGGCTTCGGTTCGCAGGGTGAGGGTGCCGCGCACGGCCTCGGTGAGGGTGATGTCGCCCTTCTGGGTGCTGATGTGGGCGGGGCCGGTGAGACGGCCGAGGGTGACGTCGCCGGCGCTGAGTTCGAGGCGGACGCCCGAGGCTTCGTCGATCTTGACGGCGGCCTGGGCGCTGGCGAGGGTGACGTCGCCGAGGCGTCCGACGCCGCGGAACTCGGTGCTGGCCGACTTCGCCTGGACGCGGGAGCCGGCGGGGAGCTGGATGGTCACTTCCACGGAGCCGGAGTGGCCCAGGACGCGGTTCTTCGCCGGCGCGGCCTGGACGTGCAGGACGCCGTCGGCGCAGGTGGCCGTGACCTGTTCGGCGGCCTGGACGTCGCGGTTCCTGGCGGGGTCGGCGGGCCGTACCTCCACGGTGGTGTCGGTCCGGTCGGCGGCGATGAGCTGGATGCGGCCGGCGGGCAGGTCGATGACGGCCGAGACGGCGGCGGGGGTGTCGAACGTGTGCATGGGGTGTCTCCCTGGATGTCGGGCGGTGGCGCCGAACCGGCCCCGCCGCTTTCTGATGAGGAAAACGCTACGTTGCATTCATAGATCAAGCAACAAAAATGTTGCACACAATGAGCATTAATGCAGGTCAAGGCGGGAATTTCATTGCAATGATTGTGCGTGGAACGCAACAACCTGCCGCGCTGTCGTTGCAATGAAGTGATGGTGAACGCTATGCTGGGTCTCTCACTGCCGATGAAGGAGGAAGGCCGCGATGCCGGGAGGCAGGCTCACCCAGCAGGAACGTCAGCAGATCGCGCTGGGGCTGGCCGACGGTCACGCCTATGCGGAGATCGCGCGGCGCCTGGACCGCCCGACCTCGACGGTCACGCGTGAGGTGATGCGCAACGGCGGGCCCGCCGCCTACCGGGCCGATCTCGCTCACCGCGCCACCGAACAGCGTTCGCACCGGCGCAGGCAGGCCGTGCCGCGGGGGCCGGAGCCGCTGGCGCACGGGCGTGACGCGGAGGCGGTGCGCGCGTACGAGGAGATGTTCACCACCGTCCTCATGCAGTCGGGCATGCCGAAGATGATGTCGCGCGTGCTGACGTGCCTCTACACCACCGACGCCGGCAGTCTCACCGCCGCGGAGCTCGTCCGGCACCTGCAGGTCAGTCCGGCGTCGATCTCGAAGTCGATCGCGTACCTGGAGACCCAGGGACTGGTCCGCCGCGAGCGCGACGAGCGCCGCCGGGAGCGGTATGTCGTCGACGACGACGTCTGGTACCAGTCGATGATGGCCAGTGCCCGCGCCACCGCCCAGCTCGTCGTGGCGGCCCGGCAGGGTGTCAGCGTGCTGGGTTCCGGCACCCCGGCCGCCATCCGTCTGGAGAACATCGCCCGCTACGTCGATTTCGTCTCGGAGAGCATCACGCGCGCGGCGAAACAGGGCCGCGACCTGCTCCACACGAAGTCCACGGCCTCCACCCAACCGGAACCGGCCCCGGCCGCGGGCGGCGATACCTGACCCGGGGCAGCCCGGGTGGAGCCTGGTGGGGGGTGCCTCTATGTCTTCCGTCAAGGCATCCCTGTCGGGTCTGGGGTGTTTCGGTGTTGCGGGGGTTATGAGGCGAGCTCGACGTCCTTCGGTGTCCGGGGTTCGTAGAAGGTGCCGTCGCGGAGCATGGCGAACAGGACGCTGATGCGGTGGCGGGCGAGGCGGAGGAGGGCCTGGGTGTGGGTCTTGCCGCCGGCTCGCTGGCGGTCGTAGTAGGTGCGAGAGGCAGGGTCGGCGTTCATGCAGGCGAAGGCGGACAGGGACATCGCCCGTTTGAGCTGCCGGTTGCCGCCTCGGGGGGCGTGGTCGCCGTGGATCGAGGTTCCCGACTGCTTCGTGGTGGGGGCGAGGCCGGCGTAGGAGGCCAGGTGGGCGGCGGTGGGGGAGCTGGTGCCGTCGCCGACGGTGACCAGCAGCACGGCGGCGGTCCTGACGCCGACGCCGGGCATCGACGTCAGGACCGGGGAAAGAGGGGGAGCCTCCAGCAGGGTGCTGATCCGGGCTTCCATCGCCCGGCGCTGGGTGTGGACGGCGGCGAGCGAGGCGGCCAGGGAGGGGATGACGATGTCGAGGGTGCCGGTGCCGGGGACGACGGCGATCTGCTCGTCGAGCGCGTCGAAGAGGTCGTCGATCAGCCGGGCTGCCATGCGTGGGGCTTTCGGGCGAATCAGTTCCACGAGTCTGCGGCGGCCGGCTTTGCGCAGGGCGGCCGGGGATCCGTAGCGTTCCAGGAGCCAGGTGACGGCCTGGTGGTCCAGGCGTGGGCCCAGGACGCGTTCCAGGCTGGGGTGGAACTGGGTGAGCAGGCCGCGTATCCGGTGGGAGGTGCGGGTGGCCTCGGCGGTCAGGTCCTGGTCGAAGCCCACCAGGACGGTCAGCTCGGCGGTGATCTCGTCGGTCAGCTCCAGGGATCGCAGGATGTGGGGCATCGTGCGGGCGGCGTCCGCGATCACCGCGGCGTCCTTGGCGTCGGTCTTGGCCTCGCCCGGGTAGAGGTCGGCGATCCGGCGCATGGCCAGTCCGGGCAGGTAGGCGACCTGGCAGCCCGCGTCCCGGGCGACGGTCAGGGGCAGGGCGCCGATGGAGGCGGGCTGGTCGACGATCACCAGGACGGTGCCGAACTTCGCGGCCAGCTTGTCGAGGACGGCCCGCAGTTTCGGCTCGCCGTTGGGCAGCTGCTTGTCGAAGACCTGCCTTGCCGGCCGGGGTGAGTCCGTGGCCGTGATGGGCGCTCTTGCCGACGTCCAGACCCAGGAACACGTCCACGTCTTCGGTGTCGAACATCGCGCCCTTCCCAGGGGTGTCGAACGTGCCGGCCTCGGCTCGGGTGTCGTACTCGCGCATCCACGTTATGCAGACCTGCCGCCCGCGAGCTGTCCGGCATTGCGCCTAACCGGACGGTGGCCGGACCTCTGATCAGCGTCTCCGACGGCACCTGCCGGGCCCGGTGACACCACCCCCCCCAGGTCATGGACTTCGACAGGGGACACAGTCATACCGGGCCCGGAGGCCAGCGGCCCTCTTGCAGAGCCGCGAAGAACATGACGGGGGGCTGGGCCGCTGGGCGGGTAAAAAAAGCCCCGGCTGGACGGGGGAGACCAGCCGGGGCGGCATTGGTGTGGCAAGCGGAGGGCGGTCGCCTCTCGGCGGGGGGCTCCATGGGGCTTCAGCCGAACGATCTTCCCCATGGGCTATAGGTGAGGCCCGGGGACACTGTCCCCTCCGCAGCCACATACAGAAGAACGATGCCGCCTACATGAATGTTCCGGGCCCGGCGCAGCACACGGGGTGAGGTGGGACACACCGTCTGACGGCCCCCGCCTGCGCCTGGCCCCGTCCGTGAACCCGACCGGGGACGCGCGGGGTCGTACGGGGCCGGTCGCGCGGGGGTGGGCGGTCGGCCGAAGCCGGCCCGGGTCGCACGGCCAGGGCTGGGCGGGACCGCACGGGGCGGTGGCCGGGCCCGCGGGGGCGGCCACCCGCCGGGGGTTCTGGGTGGCGCCGCCGGTCGTGACTGTGTGGCACGGAGGATCAGAGGTCTCCGCGCTGCAACGAGCGTGCCGCGGCCATGACGTCCTTGGCGCGGCCGTCGGCGATCGCCTCGATGGGGGAGTCGTCGTCGAGCTGGGGGTTCACGCCCAGCATCCAGGCGCGGGCGATGTGTGCGTTCTCGTAGTTGGCGATGTAGGTGAAGATCTGAAGCCGACCGCCTGTGTCATCGACTCACAGTCCGTCAGAACCGCCCACAGTGCCCCACACCACCACCCAGGGCATCGACGCCGGAAAGGAAATCGTGGGCCGCAAACGCAGTATCGTCGTCGACACCCCGGCCTGTTACTGCTGGTCATGGTCACCGCAGCCAGCGCCTCCGGCAACGAAGCCGGCAAACAGCTCCTGATCCGCACTGCGGCCGCCCACCCCACGATCACCAAGGCCCGGGCCGACCGCCTCGCGGCCGTATCCACCGTCGCCAAACCAGCAACCGGCGAAACCGCCTCAATCTGGCAAGCCGCATAAATGGCAATGATCCGCAAAACGCACGAGCCAGACGTCCTCTGAGGCCATCGAGCAGTTACGGAGCCTTCGCTCCGCTCAGGCGCCGTTGGCATCCCTCGACAGAGGACTCGACTGCGAACCACCGGGCGTGGCTCGCTGGTGATCAAGGTGGTTAGGCTGTGTTCATGTCACGTGTGCGAGTCGCCCTTGTCACTGTCCTCGCCGGAGCGGCCGCGCTTACCGCCTGCTCCTCCTCCAGCAGCGATGAGCCGGACCCCGCCTCGGGCGGAGACAAGCCGGTCTCTTCTCCAGCTCCGAAGCCGATCACGAAGAACCTCAGCCAGGCTCACCTGACCCAGGCCCTGCTGGGCGATGGCGAAACACTTCACGGGTACACCGTGCACGACAGCAAGTCGACGACCGAAGGGCAGTACTGCAACGAGAGGGACGACGACTCCATCCCCAAGGGGTGGGTCCGCGGCTCGGACGTCGACTATGAGTACAACGGCTCCACGCTCAACATGGCGTCCCTGTACATCTGCCTCTTCGATACAGCCGAAGACGCCCACAGCGCCTACACCGCGTGGAAGGGCCATGAGACGAACAAGCAGCAGAAGCCCGAGCAGCCCGTGGGTGACGAGAACACACTCGTGATCAACCCGGGGGCCAGCGAGGACAGCGTCGACGGATACGTCCGCTCCGGCCGCGTCAACATCCGCGTGCAGATCGACGGCGCCACCGGCGGCGACCCCTCTGGCGCACAGACCATGCTCTCCGCGACGTTGAAGCGACTTCAGCAGCTGCAGGAAGGAAAGCCCGCCACGGTCACGGCCGCAGACGAGCAGGCAGGGGCCCGCCAGTAGCCGCGACGGAAGGACGAGACCCGGCGCGCTGTCACAGAACCCGGCGCGTCGGCGTTCCCACCGGCATGACCACCCTGCCCATCACACTGCCCCTGGCCCGCCATTACTACGAGACCCGCCGCGAAGTCCTGGCCGCCGGCGGCGAACACGTCACGCCCTGGTACCGGCTCGCCCCGGACGAGTATGCCGTCGCCCCCAACTCGCTGCCCACACCACCGCCATTGCCCTCGACCCCGCCACCGGCCGGCTCGACCCGCTCCCCGACTCATCCGCATCCGCCACCCAACTGCGCTTGATGAACCTCCGGATCATCACCGCCGTCAACGAGCAGGCACCCGGGGCGGTCCTCGTGCGCGCGGTCCGGGCCCGCCAGCCGGGCAATTTCCCCGCTGCCCCCGTCCCTGTCACCGGCCCGGCGCCCGGGTCCACGCCTGCCGGACCGGTGAAGACCCGCGACGACGTCTCCGAAGGCTTCCGCGTGGCACTCGCCGCCCACCACCAGGTGTGGACGCCGTTCCAGCGGGCCCCCAGCTCGCGGATCAGGACGGCCGCCCGGCTTGATCCGGGCGGCCGTCGTCTGCTCCCGGTCAGTCGCCGGTCTCGTTAGGGAGACCGTCGTCCAGGACGATGCGGATGGTCTCGCCCTGTCCGTTGACGTCGGTGAGTTCGGCCGCGATGCGGTTGTAGGTGGTCATGGCCAGTGCCCAGTCGCCCTGCAGCGGGGTGGCGGTGGAGCGGGTGTTCCACAGCTCGATGAGCAGGGCGATGAGGGAGCGTCCGGACAGGACGGTCTGGACGCGGCCTTCCTTGATGTCCTCGACTGAGGGCGGGGTGCGGAAGTGGCTGTGGTCGACGGCCAGGGCGGTGAGCCACTCCCAGGTGTCGCGGTGCGCGATCAGTTTGGCGGAGGCTACACCGGCGGCCGTCAGCAGCAGGACACCGTGGGCGACCTGCGGATCTTCCGCGTCGGCGGAGGCCTGCGACGTGGCAGCGGCGGGTTGGCCGGCGGAAGCGCCGGCGCCCTGGTAGGCGGCCTCGATGGCACGCTTCAGCGCGAGGTCCTGGTGCTCGCCGGTCTCAGGCTGCGGCCGGTGCTCGGCGTTCTCCACGGTTTCCCCCTGGGAGTCGTTGTCGGTTGATACGGGTGGATGCCTTTCGGCGCTGGCGGAGGAGTCGTAGTCGGCCTCGGGTCCGGGCGGCTGGGCAGTCTCCCGTTTCCGCGTGCCCTTGCTGGAGGTGTCACCTGTCCCTTCGGGAGGTGCGAAGTGACGCAGCAGGTCGACAAGGTCCAGGAGCTGCCGGAGCTCCCCCCGCGTCTCGTTCAGGTCGCTGATCATCCGGTCCTGACGGCGGCGGACCTCCCGGTTCTCCTCACGCAGTCCGGTGACGCCGGCCTGAAGCTGTTCCAGGATCTTCAGGCGGCCCTGCGTGACGTCACCGTGCAGCGCTGCCAGCCCGACCCTCGGGTCATCGAGACGTGCGAGTTGCTGTCGTATCGCCTCCAGTTCCTTCATGGCATCGCCGACCGCGTCTTTCCACCCCACGTGACCCCCTGATTACTCCGCGCATATGACCGCCCATATCTCCCCAGGGCACTCGGGGGCGACGCGACGGTTTCCAGCCCTTCCTGGCCAGGCCCCCTTACCGCTACTGAACGCTGTTCATACGCCATAGATACGCGAAACGTACGGGGATCGTGCGTTTCATGGGGCAGAATCTCGGCCGGGAGGTGTTCCATGTCCGAGTTGTTCGACGCGGTCGACGCACTGCTCGCGTCCCGCGCCACGCTGCCGCCACCGGCGGAGCGCAAGCGGCTGCGTGCCGCGCACGGCCTGACGATCGACGAAGTGGCCACCGCACTGAAGGTGCGCCGGGCCACGGTGTCCGGCTGGGAGAACGGCAAGACCGAGCCCCGCCCGCCCGAGCGCGACGCCTACGCCCGGCTGCTGGACAAGCTCGCGGAGCTCTACCCCGCCGCCCCGGCCGACACGGCCACGCCCGTCCCCGACGCCGCGGCGCCGACCACGTTCACCGCCACACCCGCCCCGGCGGAAGCGCGGACTCTCTCCATGGGGGAGGCCTCTGAGGCTGCGGACACGACTCCCGCCGAGAACACTCAGACCCCCGCCCGTACTCCCGTCGCCGCTGCTCCGGCGGCCACGACCCGTCCGGCGCGCACCACCAGGACGTCGCCGACGTCGCGCCGTCGGGGTGTGAAGAAGGCGGCCCCGGCCGGGGCCCCGGCGGGCGGCGCCGATCCGCGGTTCGAGAACGGACCGCTCGCGGTCGTCGACGTCGAGGACGGGCAAGTGCTGGCGTACTGCATCGGCGGCCCGGTCCTGGACGTGCCCGCCAAGAGCATCCCGGCCCTGGTCGACTGGACGCTGCGTGAAGCGAAGCTCGGTCAGCCGAAGCTCGCCGGGCCGGGCAAGGACGCCGACCCGCTCATCGTCCTCACCGAGGCCGCGCTGGAGCGCTACGGCCTGCCCGTCACGCTCACGGAGGAGGAGAAGCACGCCGGGCGGATCCCGGAGAGCCACAGGGTCATCAAGCAGCTCGTGCGCGCGGACTGGAAGCTGACGAAGCGCGGGTTCGGGCCGTGGGCGCGGATCTACCGCCCCGCCACCGGTTCGGAGCGGGCCTGCTTGCAGCTGTGCATCCCCTCGTGGAACGCGCTGGACACCCGGCACTGGGGCCAGGCCGGACAGCTCCCGCCCGCCGAACTCGCCCGCGTCCTGGGCGTGTACGCCTCCCGGGTCATGACGCCGCGCGGCTCCACCGCCGTCACCGGCCTGGAACTGATGACCGCACTGCACCCGCCGACCCGCGCCTCCGAGGCCGACGCCGACGGCAAGCGGCACTCCGAGCACAACCCCGGCTCGCTGGGCAAGGACGCCATCGACCCGATGAACTGGCCGCCGTGCGAGGTCCCCGACGGCCACCCCGTCCTCAAGGACCTGCCCCGCTTCCACGTGCGCGGCCCGGCGGAGAAACTGTTCGAGGAGGCGTACGACTGGGCCCGTCCGATGACCGACGCGGAGTGCACCCTGCGCCACCTGGTCGGCATCGACGTCAACATGGCCTTCGCCGCCGGCGCCAACGGCCTGAACATCGGCCTCGGTGAGGCGACACACGTCACGGCCCCGGTGTTCGACCCGAAGCTGCCCGGCTCCTGGCTGGTCGACCTCTCCCACGTCGACCTGTCCCGCGTGAAGGCCGGCAAGGAGTGGGTGGAGCTGGACGGCAGCCTGCTGCCCTCCCCGTTCACGCCGAAGGGCGAGCGCCCCGAGGGACCGGCCTGGTACGCGACGCCCACCGTCGCGTACGCGCAGGAACTCGGCTACGAGGTGCGCCCGATCGAGGCGTGGGTCCGGTACGACAACGGCCGCTACCTGGACGCCTGGTACACCCGGCTGCGCGACGCCTACCTCGCCACGATGGCCGACCTCGGCGTCGACGCCGACCTCGCCCCGGCCGACTTCCTCACGGCGATGGACGGCTACAAGGACCGCGACCCCGAGCTGGCGATCGTGACGTCCGCGATCAAGGCGACGGTCAAGGGCGGTCTGGGCAAGCTGCGCGAACGACCCCGGGGCGAGGGCTGGAAGCCCGGCGAGCCGTGGCGCGCCATGTACCGCCCGACGTGGCGGCCGGACATCCGCGCGGCGGTCATCTCCCGCACCCGGATCAACCTGCACCGCAAGATCGTCAAGCACGCGTCGTTCACCGGGCAGTATCCGATCGCGATCCTCTCCGACTGCGTCGTGTACGCCTCCAACGGGCCCTCGCCGCTGGACTTCCTGCCCTACCGGGAGGGCAAGCCGCTGCCCGGCGGCTTCAAGCTCGGCATCAACCCCGGCCTGGTCAAGCACGAGGGCACGCAGGACGTCCTGTGGGGCGAGGGAGTCCGGGAGCGGTTCAACGCCCCTGAGCTCAACCTCGCCCGGTACATCAAGGACGGCACCGTCACCGACGTCGACAACGGAGAGTAGGAGTAGGCCACGATGAGCCTGTTCGGTGACGGCCTGGAGGCCGCGGTGCAGAAGGCGTTCACCCGCCCGGCGCCGAAGTCGGCCGGCGCACAGATGCGGTACCTGGTCAGGCAGATGAAGGGCAGCACCAAGCAGGTCGCCCAGATGCTGCGGGTCTCCCAGCGGACCGTCGAGCGGTACGTGAAGGACCAGATCAAAAAGCCCCGCCCCGGCCTCGCCGCGCGCCTGGAGCGCGAGGTGAAGAAGCGCTGGCAGCCGCAGATCCGGGCCAAGGCCCGGCAGAAGGCGGCCAGCACGGGCGGCATCGTCATCGACACCCGCGCCCGCATGGGCTACACGGCCCCGATCGGGTCGACGGACCAGGACCGCATCCGGCACCTGACCGTCGCCCTGCCGCCCGTCTACGCCGCCCGCCTCTTCGACGCCCAGGAGACCGGCGCCCCCGACCAGCAACTCCAGGAGATCGTGGCCGAAGGACTCAGGGAGGTGTACTTCCAGGACGGCGGCCGCCGCGCCGGCAGCCTGGAAGAGGTCCGCTTCACGGACATCGAACACCTGGAGTTCGACCTGTAGCAGCCGTACCCCGAACGGCCCGTGCGCCCCGGTGTGACTAAGAGGTCCCAACAAAGGCGTTGGACGTGTCGGTGGGTGATGAGGCAGGTGGCGAGGCCGAGGAAGGCCTCGTGGATGTCGTCTCGTCGTTCCCAGCGGATGCGCAGGCGGTGGAAGCCGTGGAGCCAGGAGATGGTGCGTTCGACGACCCAGCGGAAGATGCCCAGGCCGGAGCCGTGCGGCTGGCCGCGTTCGGCGATCACCGGGCGGATACCGCGCTGCCACAGCAGTCGCCGGTACTTGTCGTGGTCGTAACCGCGGTCGGCGAACAGCATGTCGGGGTGTCTGCGTGGCCGCCCGACCGTGCCGGCCACGGGTGGGACCTTGTCCAGCAGCGGGGTCAGCTGGGTGACGTCGTTGCGGTTGCCGCCGGTCAGCGACTCCGCGAGCGGGATGCCCTGGCCGTCGACCAGGACGTGATGCTTGCTGCCCGGTCGTGCGCGGTCGACCGGGCTGGGACCGCTTTTGGGCCTCTGCGGGCCGCCCGGATGCGGGAGGAGTCGATCACCGCCCGCGACCAGTCCAGCTGCTTCACCGACCGCAGCTTCTTCAGCAGCGCCAGGTGCAGCTTCTCCCACACGCCGGCCTCGTTCCAGGCGGCCAGGCGCCGCCAGCAGGTCATGCCCGAGCCGAAGCCCAGCTCCTGCGGCAGGTACTCCCACTGGATCCCGGTGTGCAGCACGAACAGGATCGCGTACAACGCCTGCCGGTCCGGCACCCGCGGCCGGCCCGCCACCAGCTTCGGCCCCGGCTCAGGCGACAACGGCTCGATCAGCGACCACAGTTCCGACACGATCCACGGCCGCGACTGACGCTTCCCCATGCCCCGACCAACGAGTGCACAAGCCGACGGCCACTTGATCAGCAACTTCTGTTAGGGCCTCTTAGACGATGCTGCCCGGTTGGTCAGGCCGCAGTCCCACTCTTCGGTCTCGCCGGCGGCGGACCACTCAGTGGGCCGCCGCGTCCGAGGGCACACTCCGCACGTACCAGGCGTGGGAGCAGCGCGTGGACAACACGCGGGGGCTGGTCAGCTGGGCCTTCCGCCGGGCGCGGTACTCCCGGCGCGAGGCCTCTCTTCAGGCAGCCAACCAACACGCCGGGGACGTGGTCGAGCAGGCCGCGACCGAGGCCGGGGCGGGCCTGCACACCACCGCTCTGGCGAAGGCGCCGACCTGCCGGAGTTCGGCGGTCGGGACGGTGGCGCCGGTCTCTTCCTCCAGCTCGCACACGGCGGCGTCTTGGCTGGTCTCCTCGGGATCCAGCTGGCCACCGGACAGCTGGTTCGTGGCATCCCGCCCATCCGCTCCCGTCGCGGCCCGCGACGCCGACGGCCGGGGAAACTGCACGGAGAAAAACGGATACGACTACCGCCACCTGCGGTGATGGCTGGCATCCCGCGGCATCCGCCTGGTGCAACAGGCACGCCTTGTCACACGAGTTCATCATCGTTTGACTGCAGGGGCCGACGTGTCGGGCGGGGTCCCGGCAGTACTCGCCGGAAAAACAACGAATGGCGAACGTGAGCCTGCGGGCGGACACGTCAGGCGTAGCGATGGCGCGGTGCGTGCGGGTCGTCCCAGCGGTCGGCATGGGGGAGACCGAGCAGACGTACGGCGTGCCGGAGTTCGGCGGGGGCGCCGGTGGCACGGAGGCGTGCGGGGGCCTCGCGCACGAGCCAGGTGGCCAGTTCCGCCCGTGCGGATTCCGCTTCCTCGTCCGGCCAGAACGCCCACGACCGCCAGGGGAGGGTGTCTTCCAAGAGGTCCCACTCCCACCGGCCGACGGTGTCGGTGAGGTGCTGGTCGGTGACCGGGTGGCGGAGGGCTTCCCAGACCGCCAGCCAGGGGCCGATGGTGGCGGATGCCTCGGCACACAGCGCGAGGGGCTCGGGGACGGGGACGGCGGGGTCCGGGGTGAGCAGGGTGTGGGCCCACCAGGCATACAGGAATTCCCGCACGGCTCCGCTCTGCGGCGCGGGCCACTGCTGCCAGTCAGCGCGGTGGAACGAGGCGCCGACGTTGTCGATGTCCCACGCATAGGCGCCGAGGCCTCCGGTCAGTTCGCGGGCGAACTGCGGCAGGACACGGCGCAGCACGGCGCCGTGGTCATCCCAGTCGGATGCGCTCCAGGTGCGGTGCAGGAGGTCGGGGTCGAGTTCCGTGTCGGGGAGCTTCAGCAGAGCGAGCTCCTCCGGGCTGCCCCAGTGGCATTCGCACTGGACCTCGTCGGACTTGGCGGTCATCCCGCGGAAGGTGGCGTCCAGGCGGTCCAGTGCTCTGTCGAGCCGTGCGCGGGCGGCCAGGCCGGGTTCGGTCATGGTCAGTGGTGCCTCACCGAAACTCCGGGCCGCTCGGGCCCGAAGATCGCGACTCTACCAGCACTGCGGATCAGGCAGGTGTTCTGAGGCCACATCACACGGATGATGAGGCCCGCTCCGAACACCAGGATGGCGAGCGCGATGACAGTCAAGACGGCCCCCACGGTGCCGCGTCCAGCAGGGAAATCATCATCTGAGTGGGTGTTCCACTTCCGCTCGCGCGGAGAGCACGAGGCGCGGCGGACGGGCTGGTCGCCGACGTACGGCTCACCTCCGCTCGCGCGGAGAGCGCACACCAAGTGCGACCGCGCCGAGCAGGACGCCTACAGCGTCATCACCGGAAAAAAATTGCGCACGGTTGCGGGATGTGCAGGCGGGGTCAGCCTCACGCATGTTCCGCCTCCCGCACCCCTGGCCGCCGACGCACACACCGGGCCCCCAAAAGCGCACATACAACCCTCACGGGCGGGCAACCCGTGAAAAGTTTTGCGACAACTTGCGTAAGCCCGGGGCGTCGCTCGCTAGGTCCGGATCGCATACCTGATGTGACGCCCCGATGAACCCCCGGAGGCCTCGGCCGGCCCAGCACCCTCATCAACCAGCTGGAAGTGATCCTCACCTCAACGTCCGTCATGCGTATAGGACTTGAAGTAATGCCCTACAGGTATCTGGGATACGTGGCCGAATGACTCACTTACTTGAACGTAAAGAGCGCGCGTGACCACCTCCAGACTCCAACTCGTGTTGGGATGTGCGCGGATGGCGGGCGTGATCCGCCTCCCCCCCCGCGGCGGTACCAACCGCCTCATGCGCAGAAGGGAATGACGTGCTCTCCATACGCAACAACGCACCGGCCGCCTGGCGGTCGACGCTCATGCTCGTCGCACTGCTCGCGGTACTGCTCGTCGGCACGGCCCCCCATGCCCGGGCAGCCACGACGCAGGGCGCCTCCATCAGCTTCCGGGTGCAGGCCACCACGGAAGGCGAGACCCTGTTCATCTCCGGCGACGCTCCGGAACTGGGCTCCTGGGACCCGGCCGAGGCCGTCCCTCTCGGCACGACCGCGAGTTCCTATCCTCGCTGGTCGACCAGTGTCCGACTGCCCGTTGGAACCACCGTGCAGTACAAGTACATCAAGCGCTCGCCCACCGGCACGGTGACCTGGGAAAGCACTCCCAACCGCACCCTGACCGTCGTCCAGGACTCACCGGGCACCTACGACAGCTGGAACGTCAGCCCGGCCGCCCTCACCCTCCGCGCCGAGGCGAGGTGAGGCGAGGCGAAGTGATATCTGGCGACAACTCCTAGCGGTGGCGGGTGGTCGTGCTGGCACGGGGTGGCGGTGCGGGCGGTGTGGTGTCCACGGCCGGGCGCGGGCGGGTGCGCAACACGGGGGTGCGGTGCGGGGGCAGGACGGCGACGGCCGCGCCCAGGCACTCGGCTGCCTCTTCGACTTCGCGGATGGGGAACTCGATCTGTATCCGGGTCGCCTCGTAGCGCGACCACGGTGCAGTCGTCGTCCTCGACCAGGTGGGCGGGGGTGATCGGCTGCCCGCCGGCGGCGTACCACGACTCGGTCCGGTCCAGCTCGCCGCGCTGCTGCGCGGCCTGGGCCCGCTCGGTCCACATCTGCTGTTCTTCGTCACTCAGCGGGGCCTTGTGGTGCTGGCCATCGCGCTGGTTGGCGAGGTTGCTGGCGATGAGGCTGTGATCTGCCCAGGCGGTGAGGTGCGGCCACAGGGCTGCGTGCCGGGTGCGTTCCTCGCGGTCGAACGCCGGAGGCCGCTCGCCGGACCGTCCCCGGCGCTTGCGGTGCCCGGCCTGATCAGCGGGTTCCGGGATCGTGCAGCGGATCCCGCGCCGACGCAGGTAGGCACGGTTCGCCCGCGACGAGTACGCCTTGTCACCCCGCACCCGCACCCGCAACGTCCGGACCCGCGGCCGGCCCACCCCGAGGCGGGGAACCCGGATGGCCTCCAGCACGGCGGTGAACTGCGGACTGTCACCCCGCTGACCTGCTGTGACCAGAACGGTCAACGGTTTCTGCCGCTGCTCGCAGGCCAGGTGGTTCCTTGTGGCCCAGCCGCCGCGCGAGCGGCCCAGCCCGTGGTCGTCGGGCTCAGCCCGATGGCCGCCCGGGGATTCCTTCTGGGCTCGGCCGTCGCGCCGGGCGCCGGCCGCGTGCTGATGGGCGCGGCAGATCGTGGAGTCGACGTTCACGTCCCACGTGATCAGTCCGGCGGCGTCCGCACGGGCTTGCAGCCCCGTCAGGACGACTGCCCAGGCACCACCGCGCTGCCAGCGACGGAAGAGTCCGCAGACCGCCTGCCACGGACCGTACTCAGCCGGCAGATCCCGCCATGGAGCACCCGTCCGCACCCGCCAACGGATCCCGTCGATCAACCGCCGCCGACTCAGCGACGGCCTGCCCACCACCGTCACCGACCCTCGCCGTGCTGGTCACCGCGGCGAGCGTGCAGGACTCCGTCGCCGGCGGCCCGGCTCCTTGACCACGTCGCCGCCGAGCACCCCGGCATCCGCAAGGTCTGGGTCGACGGCGGCTACCGCCAGCACCTCGTCGAGCACGCCGCAACCCTCGGCATCGACATGGAAATCACCGCCCGCAAGCCTGGCACCAGGGGCTTCACACCGATCCCGAAACGGTGGACGGTCGAGGGGACCTACGGCTGGCTCATGCTCCACCGACGCCCGGCCCGCGGCTACGAAACCCTGCCCACCCGCTCCGAAGCGGTGGTCCACCTCGCCATGACCGATCTCATGGCCCGCCGTCTCACCGGCGAGAACACCATCTCCTGGCGCGACCCGACATCGCAGGCCAATCACCAGATTCCGGGATGAAACAACGGGAGACAACGACCTCTCAAGCCAGGCGGGCGACTGGCCTTCTCCATCCTGGCTCACTACGTGAATGGCGCTCGTGCCCAGCCGGTCCTGGTGGCAGCCGGCACCCCCACCAAGACACCCGAGGGCGAGCTGGCCTCGCTGCGCCAAATGGGTTCTCCAAGAGCAGGTATGGGTGAAGGTTCTCGACGGGGCCGGATGCACCGACGTCTGATGCCCGGGGCCGTCATAGCCCGGCGTGGGTCAGGATGGCGAGGTGCTGCGCCGCGAGGCGCAGCGGCGCGTCGTCGCTGGAGACGCGGCTGAGCAGTTCGGCGCCCTCGAGTGCCGACAGGATGGTGCAGGCCAGCGCGGCGGCGTGGTCCTGCGTGTGCCCGCCGCGGTGGAGTGTGTCCGCGATCAACTCTTGCCATTCCCGCAGTGCTTCGTCCGAGGTCCGCTGGATGAGCGGGGAGCGGCCGATGATCTCCAGTGCGGTGGCTGCGACGGGGCATCCGTCGGCCCAGTCGGAGTCGCGCAAAGAGTCGGCCATCAGGTGGGCGCAGTTGGCGACGGCCTCGGCGGGGTCTTCGGAGCTGGACAGGCCCTGGCGCAGCAGATCGGTGAATTCTGCGGCGCCGAAGCGCAGTGCTTCGGCGGCCAGTTCCTCCTTGCCCTGCGGGAAGTGGTGGTACAGGGAACCGTAGGTGGCCGCTGCCTCTTGGAGGATCTGCTTGATGCTTGTGCCCTCGTACCCCTGGCGCTGCAGCAGCGTGGCCGTGGCCATGACGAGCCGGCTGCGGGTGTCACCGGGCTCCACCCGTTCGGTCGGCGTCTGCTCTGTGGGAACTGCGGGTTTCATGACACCAGATTACCGAATAGATCGATCGATTCAGTCTGCTAAGCTCCACTAGATCGATCGATCTAGTGGAGGTGTGATGGACGACGTGTCCGCGTTCGCAGCCCATCCCGGGTTCGCGCGCATGTTCACTCCCGGGCGGCTGACCCTCGGTCTCTTCCTGCCGCTGTGGCCCTACAGCGGCGACATGAAGGCCATGGCGGGCCAGGCGGAAGTGATCCAGCGTGCTGACGCCTCGCCGTTGTCGGCGCTGTGGGTGCGCGATGTCCCGCTGTATGACCCCGGGTTCGGCGACGTCGGCCAGGTCTATGACCCCTGGACCTATCTCGCCTGGCTGGCCGCGCGTACCCGGCGCCTCTCCCTGGCGGCGGGCAGCGCGGTCTTCACCCTGCGCCACCCCATCGACCTGGCCAAGCAGAGCGCGTCCATCGACCAGCTCAGCGGCGGGCGCCTGGTCCTGGGGGCGGCATCGGGCGACCGGGGCTCGGAGTTCCCCGCCTACGGTATCGACCACTCCGAGCGCGCGGAGCGCTATCGGGAGGCCTTTCACTGGTTCCGCGAGCTGACACAGAACACCGCTCCCGGTATCTCCTCCGCGCTCGGCCGCATGGGCGGCGGCTTGGACGTACTGCCCAAACCCGTCACCGGCCGGATCCCCCTGCTGGTCACCGGTTCCTCGCAGCAGGAGCCGCAGTGGATCGCCGAACAGGCGGACGGCTGGCTGATCCACCCGGGCTCACCGAATTCCGTCGCGGGCATCGGCGCACTGGGGCGCAAGGTGGCCGCCTGGCGGCAGTTGATCCCCGGGGGCCGGTTCAAGCCGGTCGCCACCAACGAGTGGCTCGACCTGGCCGAGGACCCGCACACCGCGCCGCAGTCCCTGCGCGGCGGCTTCGTCCTGCGGATCGGTACCCAGGCGCTGATCGAGCACCTGCACCGGTGGCAGGAGCGGGGCGTCAACCACGCCGCCCTTGGCGTGCAGCACGGCCGCCGTCCCGCGGCCGAGGCGGTGGCCCAGCTCATCGAGGAGGTCGTCCCGCACTTCCCCGCTCTTGCGGGCCCCGAGCCGCAGGCGCCCGCATGGTGACCGGGTCCGCCGAACCCGCCAAGCGCTGCGTCGCGCCGCCGGTGTGGAACGCCTCGGGGGAGGGCTTCCGTGATGTCATGCGCCACTTCCCGACCGGTGTCACCGTCCTGACCACGACAGGCCCCGCGGGCCCGCACGGGATGACGGCGAACGCGTTCATGTCGGTCTCGCTGCATCCGCCCACCGTTCTGGCCGCCGTGCACCGTGACACCGTCACGCACGGGATCCTGCAGTCCGTGACGGGCTTCACCGTCAACATCCTCGCCGCCGACCAGACAGAACTCGCCCTGCTGTTCGCCCGCTCCGACCCCGAGGAGGACCCCTTTCTCCAGGTGCCGTGGCGGCCCTCGCCGGTGACCGGGAATCCGGTCCTCACCCAGAGCCTCGCCGTACTCGACTGCAGCCTGCGGCAGCGCGTCACCGTGGCCGATCACACCCTGGTCATCGGCACAGCGACCGACGCCCGCATCCAACGTCCTGAAGCCGACCCCATGGTCTTCTCCCGGCGCACCTTCCAGACGGTCACCAAGGCCCCGAGCCCGGGCTGAACCGACGCCCCGGGGCCCGGGGCAGCCAGGTCCCGCCACGCCAAACGCGGGACCTGACGCAGGTCGTGCGAGACCGGACACGGCAGGGACAGGACGACGCACTCGCATGCGCGAGCTACCCGCAGTGCGTCGGCACAAAGAGCCTGAAGAGGGGGATCGGCTCAATGATTCGGTTGCAGATGAACCCGGACGCGCTCGCAGACACCCGGTTCGCTGTGTCGCCTGTGGTGGAAACCGCGGTAGCGGTACGCCACCACCTCACGCCCCGCCCTGTGCGCACGGAGCCCCCTGGGGGCGCGCGGCGAGAGACCCGGCAGTAGGGCGCAGACTGCCCCTGTTGTCCGCTCTGTTCACTGGCCGCTACCGCTTGCCGCCGGAGCTGTTCCTGATGGATCTGCCGGTCATCAGCTCCGACATCCAAGCCGAATCGCATCAGCTTGCCGACACCTCGACACCTCGACACCGCACTTCGCCGAGCTGTTGCAGGAGCTGCTGAACGGATGCGACTGGCGACACGCAAGACAAGCCGAGGAAGCGCAGTCTTCGTTGCGCTCATTCCTGGACGCGGGGGAGCACGCCTGCGCGCGACAACTGGCCGACGAGCTCGCCATCTTCTGGGAGCAGTGCCTCGCGCCGCACTGGTCCGAAATTCGGGACCACGCCGAGGCGGACATCACCCACCGGGCCGGCATCACCGTCCGGCACGGCCCGGGGGCCGCCATCTCGTCATTGCACCCGGCAGTGGCCTATGACGAGCACACCATCCGCCTCGACGGCGACGTCGACGAAACCGACCAAGTCGGCGGCGTCACCCTGATCCCCTCGTGGTTCGCACACCGCTGGTACCTCGGCCCCGATCCCCACTGCCCGCACGGCCGCTACCTGATCTACCCCACTGCCCGCTCGGGCATCCCGCGGCGGCCAGCCGCAGAGGGCACGGCCGAAGTGCTGGGCGAAGTACTCGGGCACACCCGGCTGATGCTTCTCGCGAGCCTGTGCCGCCCGCGTACCACCACCCAACTGGCCGCCCGCCACCACCTGAGCCCGTCCACCGTCTCGTACCACCTCACCCGGCTGTACCGGGCCGGGCTGCTGGCCCGCACACGGGCCGGAGCCAGCGTCCACTACCGGCGCACGGCAGAGGCGGAAGGGCTGTTGCAGCACACACGGGAAGGTCACCAGCACGGTTGCCGTGCTGGAAGAGGACGGCCGCCGCTACTGGGCGCCGCGCCGCTACGGCTCCCTCTACGCGAAGGCGGTCACCGCGCTCGACTCCCGCCAGGCGGCGCCCGTCGTCGTCACCACCCTGGAGCAGCTCCAGGAGCACGGCGCGGACGCGGAGGTGTGGCGGCGGCTGGGACGAACGGGCGAGCAGAAGCTGACGGCCGCGCTCGACAACCCCCTGCCAGGGATGCGGCGGATTCCGCATCGACGGCTCCTTCGGCGTCCCCGGCACGCGCTACGAGCGGCTCCCGGAGACCGTGAAGTGCTGGGACTGCGGTCACCGCAACCCGCTGCGCGACCCCGGCCCGGAGTAGGACGCCGCCGGGCACGCCCTCGTACGGAGGCGCTGCCCGACACTCGGCTGTCCCGTGCCATCGAAATTTGAGCGCGTGCCATCGTAGTTCGAGTGGCGCAGGTCACGAGAGGCGGCAGGTGCGGTCGTGGCAGTGGGCGGGCGAGCCCACGAGAGTCACCTTCAGGGCAGTTCGTGTGCTTCCTCTGGCCTTGTGGGAAAGAGACCGGCGGGTATGGGCAGGCCAGAGGCCCATGGTCGCCCCAGGGACATGTGCCACCGCGTCACGTGAGACCACCCGATCGGCAAATTTGCCATAGCAGCAAGGCGCCTTCGCGCATTGGCCCGGTTACACGGACGCTGGTTCTCGAGCGCCCCTAACTGCATGGGGGTAGGTACGAGAGGGCAACGATGACCAGCAGTGACATAGCCGCAGCCGTTGCGAGCCAACCCGAGGAGCAGGACTCCGAGTCGTCCGCCTGCCTGGCCGCTGTGCGCCAAGTCGCCAACCGGTTCACCAGGACATACGGCCTTACGCAGGTGGACCCGGAGTTCGATCTGCTCTTCGCCGAGACCGTGGAGGTCTGGCACAGCTTCGATCACGAGACCGTGTCACTTCCCGGCGATGAGTTCGCGGGTGCGATGCTGCGGATGCTCCGTGCGACCGCCGACCTCGTGAGGAACCACGCCGACCGCATCTGGTCCCTCCACGTCGACCACCACGGCTTCGCTCTGGCCGCCACCGCTTCGGGCGAATGGGAGAACGGCAGCCCGGTGCGCATTTCACGCTGCCTCCAGGTGACGGTCCACGAGGGGCGCATCACGCGCATCTGCGAGTTCGGCGACCGACAGCAGCGCCTGCCGCTGGACGAAGCCCTGCGTGCCGCAGGCCGCTTCCGCAGCTGACACCCCCACCACCCCAACATCGTCAGGAGTCATGATGGACGTCTTTCTCACCGGTGCCGGCGGCTATATCGGCGGAGCTGTAGCCCGCCGTCTGATCCGCGAGGGGCACACGGTGCGCGGCTTGACCCGCACGCCCGGCGTGGTCGACGCTCTCGCCGCCGCCGGCATCGCACCGGTCGTCGGGGACCTCGACGACGCGGCGCTGCTCAAGCGAGAGGCCGACCGCGCCGACGCGGTCATCAATGCCGCGCACAGCGATCACCGCGGCGCTGTGGACGCCTTCGTCGACGCCCTGCGGGGTTCGGGCAAGGTGTTGATCCACACCAGCGGGACCAGCGTCATCGGTGACGACGCCCAGGGCCAGTACGAATCCGAGGTGGTCTTCGACGACGCGAAGCCTTTCAGCCCGGGGGACCACGAGATCCGGCGGGCCCGGTACGCCATCGACCGCTCCGTCGTCGATGCCGGTGCGGCGGGAGTGCGTTCGGTGGTGCTGTGCAACTCGCTGATCTACGGCAACGGCACGGGACCGCGCCCGCAGACCGTGCTGATCCCGCCGCTGGTCACACAGGCCCAGGCCAGCAAGACCGTCCGCGTCGTCGGACGCGGCCTGAACCGCTGGTCGACAGTGCACCTCGATGACATGGCCGACCTGTACCACCTGGCGCTCACCGACCCCGCGGCCACGGGCCTCTACTTCGTGGAGGGCGGTGAGGACGCCTCGTTCGCCGATATCGGTGAGGCGATCGCCCATCGGCTGGGTCTGGGGCCGGTGGAGCCGTGGGATCTGGATTCCGCCGCGGCCACGTGGGGGGAGGGTTTCTCCCGGTACGCCCTCGGCGCCAACAGCCGCGTACGTGCCACCCGGGCTCACGACCTCGGCTGGCGCCCCTCACACCCATCGATCACGAACTGGATTGAGCAGGAAATGCCCTTGCCGTGAGGCGGTCGGCGCTTCGGTGGTGTGGTGGCGCGGTTATGGATGGGGCCGGATGATCGCTGTCAGGGCTTTGACCAGCGCGATCAATCCTCGATGACATGAACTCGCGTCCGTCGAGGTTCGATGGCACGCGTCAAAGTTCGGTGACACGGGACACCGGCTACGCCACGGCGGCGGCGCGTCCGAAGTGACACATAATTCGAACAAGCGATCTAATGGCGGGATGGACGCGACCGACTTCCCCGACGACCTGGTGCAGACGCAAGCCGCCTGGAACGCCACCTACGACGCGCTCGCCGCACCCCGCCCCCGCGACACCACCGCCCTGCGCCGCCGCCTGCTGCTCCTGTCCGTACGGCTGTGGTGGCACCCGCACTGGGAGACGGCGCCCTCGGTGCCGGCCGCGCGGTCCGAGCTGCGCCAGCTGGTCCGCGCCCACAGAGCCGTCCGGGCCGCCTGACCCGGGCGCCCCGGTCCACCAGGAGCACGACGTTGCACCCGGGGTTGCGCCGGGCGTTGCGCTGAAGGTTGCGCCACGAGTTGCGGGACCCCGGCGGGCCTCCCTCGCGTTCGCGCTGGTCACCACCCGGTGTCGCCGTGGCCGGGGTGCTGACATCCCCGTTGCGGCCGCTCTGCCCATCTCTCCTGGCTGGAGTGAAGGAGTAAAGGACGGGCGGATGGGCGGTACGGCCGCGGCCGGGGACCGGGGCGCGCTCATCCGGTTGCGCGGCGGCCGGGCCCGCCGCGCCCCCCGCCGTCGGCCCCGGCGGCCGGGCCGGGACGGAAGTCGCCGACACCCTGGTGCTGTCCTCCGGGCGGCGAGCCCCACCAAGGGGTGAGGCGGGAAAGTCCCGCCGGAGGAGGTATGGCTATGACCATCGTGCGTTTCGCGGGCGGCCCGCTCGCCGGGATCGGGCTGAAGACCACCGCCGCCCGGTGGTCCGGCGGCTGGTTCACGGTCGGCGACACCGCCGGCCTCTACGTCCCGGTCCACCGCGACCCGGTGACCGGCGTCGTCCTGGCGGAGGTCCGGGTCACCATCCCGCGCCGCTGGTAGCGGCCCGCACCGTCACGCCGTGACGCACGAGACCCCGGGCCCTCTCGGCAGGCCCGGGGTCTCAGGGGGATGGGGGAGTGGTCAGAAGTCGTCCCCGTAGCCTCGCGCTCGGATGGCGGCCCGAACCGCTTGATGGACCAGCAGGTGCAGTTCCCGCCCTCGTACAGTTCCTCGTCACACTCCTCGTGGTGCTCGCGCACCGCCCGCTTCACCGGGGCCGCCGACGGCGCGGGCTGCGCGGCGGGCGACTCCTGAACGGGCGGCTCCGAGGCGGCCTCGGGCGCCGGGACGGGGCCCGCCCACTCCATGCCCAGCGCGGCGAGGGCGGCGAGTGTCCGGGAGCGGTTGTTGTGATCAGAAGCGGGTGGGCTGGCCTGGACTGATCAAGTTGCAGTGAGGGATGAGATCCATCGTGCGGGCCGGCGCCGCCACCAGCATGACCGACGGCACTATGACCTCACCGAAGATCGTCTCCCCGCCACTGCGCCTGTTGTGGCCGCTGGTGCGCCGGACCTTCACACGCGCCACCGCCGGCCCCGCGTCGGCGGCCGCCTCGCCGTCCGTCTTTGCGGCCACCGATGCCTCACTGGAGGGGCAGACCGGCGTGCTCATCGGGCCCGGGGCCCGTCCAGCCCCCGTTTTCCGTGCCGCCGAAGGCCCCCGAACCATCGAGAAGGTCCTCGAACTCAGCCGACGGCTGGCGCCCCTGGACGGCTCTGGCCCATTTCGTGTGGCGGCTCACCGGCTGTGATGTCAGAGGCAGGTGGTGAGATGGCCGGGTTCGATCAGCCGCCTGGGCCAAGGGCTGCTTTCCTACTGACCTTGCATGCGTGATGTCGTCATGGTGGCTGGTGCCGGAGGCCGGTGCCGGTGAGGCAGCCGTTGAGGATGTCGGGGCGGTACTGGAGCTGGCGGAGGCCGCGTCGGACGGCGGTGTTCAGGTCGGCGGGGTCGGCGAAGGCGTGGTGGGCTGTGGTGGTGCGTCGTAGGACGGACCAGATGCCTTCGACCGGGTTGAGGTCGGGTGAGTAGGGCGGCAGTGGGGAGACGGTGAGCCAGTCGCGGTCGGCGATGTAGCGGCGCATGTCGGCGGAGAGATGGGTGTTGAGGTTGTCCCAGACCAGCACGATGGGGCCGCCGAGTTGTTGGTGGGCAGCCTGAATCAGGTGGCGGTAGTCCTTCCAGGAGAAGCTTTTGCGCCCGTCGGGCCGGGCGTCTGGGTAGGGCCGGTACATCAGTCGTGAGGGTTCGCCGGTTTTGTAGCAGGCCAGGGCGGCCACCGATAAGCGGCGGCGGGAGCGGCCCCGCACGCGGATCTCTGGGGTGTGGCCGCGGCGGGACCAGGTGCGGGTGGTCGGCGGCGTCATCAAGAATCCGGCTTCGTCCTCGAAGACGAGCCAGGCGTCGAGCACCGCCACGGTCCTTCCACGCTCGGCCAGGTCTCCTTCACCCAGCCGGCCACCAGGTTCTCGTCCCGCTCGATCGCCCGCCGGGCGGGGACCTGGCAACTCCAGTCGTGCCGCTTGAGCAGGGCGGCCACCCCTTGCACGGTGTAGCTCTTGTGGAAGCGGCGTCCGATCAGCGTCTTGATCCGCGACAGGGTCCAGGTCTGGTCCGGCCAGCCGTGTGCCACCGGCCCCTTGGCCAGCTCCCCCTCCAGCACGGCGAACAGTTCGTCGCCGAGCAGCGGCAGCGATGCCGGGCCCCTCGAGGCCAGGGCTCTCGGACCGTCCTGCGACCAGGCCCTGCGCCACCGCTGTGCCGACCGGACGCTGACCCGCAGGTCGTGAGCGATGATCGGGTTCTCGTCGCCCTGCCGGAACCGCTCGGCCGCCTCCATCCTCAACTTCTCGCGGAAGGATGGCCGTTCGTCGGTCAGCCCGCCCCCTTGTGCACACCTCATGCAGTCGGCATACCGCAGGGACCATGAGACGTCAGCCCTGACGACACCACGCTTTGAAGGTCAGTAACCACCTTGTTCTCGGGACCACCGATGCCCGGCCTGTCTGTCCGTGCTTGTGCCCCGGCCGGTGGCGGCCGACCTGGCGGGGGCCGCCTCTGCGCCCTTCAGTGTCCGCTGTTCGATGTCGATTACCTCATCTCCGAACGCGCAGAAATCTGTGGCGGTCACAGTAGACATTGGGTGGTGGTGTGGTTATGGTTTCTCTCGTAACCAAGAAGGACCGCAGGGCTCGGCAGAGATGAACTGCCGGGCAGCAGTACCCGCAGTTGCAGTTCGCAGGACGGTGCGGTGACGGAGTGTCGGAGCCAGAGCAGTTGCAGGATGGCGACGGGACTGGTGACCGGACCGGGCGGCCCGCAGTGATCAGGGGCCGCCGTGAGAAGTACCGCGGTACCCAGCAGTGAAGTCAGTGAGCAGTACCTCGGTGAAGGCGCCGGCTGCGGGCGCGCGCACCGGGAGGTTCGGCAGCGGGGTTCTAAGCCAGAGCAGACGCAGGACGGGCGACGGGGCTGGCTGCCGAAGTGGCGCTAGCGCAGGCCACCAGTAGTACAAGCAGTTTGCAAGATCAGAAGTGTGCAGTTCCCGTTTGGTAAGTGCTTGAACCAGAGGGAAGAGCGGAGGAACGAGGCACCATCAGGATCGCCCGGGCGGAAGTTTCGAGTCCGGGTACCGCAGGACATCGATAGTGAGGTGGTCTCCGGTCAAGCAACCGCGATCCCCGCACCCCCGACAGCATCCAGGTCGGGCACGCGGAAACAGAAGGCTGGCGCAGCATCAGGGCCGGCAGATGGTGTAGCAGTTCCTTCGGGGCCCGGATGCCAGTACGGCATCCGGGCCCCTCCATGTGCTCCACAGAGAGGTGCAATGACAGCAGACGACTCGTTCGGCCGTCTCGACGACGACAACTACCCGGCCTACACCATGGGCCGCGCAGCCGAGATGCTCGGCACCACCCAGAGCTTCCTGCGCGCCATCGGCGAAGCCCGCCTCATCACCCCGCTGCGTTCAGATGGCGGCCACCGCCGCTACTCCCGCTACCAGCTGCGCATCGCCGCCCGCGCCCGCGAACTCGTCGACCAGGGCACGCCGATCGAGGCCGCCTGCCGCATCATCGTCCTCGAGGACCAGCTCGAAGAGGCCCAGCGCATCAACGCCGAATACCGCCGGGCCGCCGAGACAGTCGGTCCGTCGGCAGCGGCCTGAAGGCGGTGCCAGCCCGCCGGTACCTCTACGGGGGGGGCGCTCCCGCATGAAGGAGCACCTCTGGTGACCGAGCATGCGGACGTGTCCCCGTCAGCTGTCGTGGCTCGGAAGTTCCCTTTCCCCGCGCCTTTGGCGTGGGGATCTCGCTGTGCTCTGCCGCAGGAACCAAGGCGATACCTCCGTCTCCCGCACGGCGCGGGTGAGGTAGCGCCTGCCCAAGACCGCGTGCGATGGTGAAAAAGCGGCGCGGGCCCCTGTGGCGTCCAACCTTTGAGGGCCCACGCGTCATGCGGTTGCGGGGTCCCTGGTCACAGCCAGGGACCCGCGCCGTACAGGAGTAGGGACTCCCGCACGAAACGCAGCGTCCACACACCAGCCGCCATGACGGCCGCCACGATGACGCAAGCTCCACGAACCCTCTGCCACCACGGACGCTGCTGCTTGGGTCGGTGTGACCGTCCCATCGGCACCTCCACTGTGCGCCCGGAAGGGCCGGGCGTCCCGGGCCGCGACTCTCGCGCCCGCGGGTGCTCGAGAGGCATTGCCACCAAGTTGGCGGACGGCCGACTTCCAGTGGACCACGGCCAGAGGTGGGACGAAATGGAGCAATCAAACCGGTGCGATAGTCGCACTATCGAAGGGGCTTTGCCCCTATCAAAGGGACATTGCCCCAGTCGGACCGGAGCCACGCCGCCGGAAGCGGAGGTCAAGGTCCTGCGGGCCCGCTCCCAACCGTTCTGCGTTCCGTCGTGATCTACGACAGTCGTACGCGCCGGTCCCGGGGGCGTGGCCTGGTCCGGCAGAGGAGTACGTCATGCCGAAGAACCAGTCCACCGCCACGCAGAGCGCCCGCCGGGCGAGCCAGAGCGGGGGCAAGCACACCGAAGCCCTGCGCCGCGCGGCGACCAACGACACGCCGCGCCCACCGCACGTCCTGCGGTTCCTGGCGAAGCGCTCCCTCTACCACCTGGTCGGCGGGATCGCGGCGGCCTGGGCATACAGCGGACAGCGGGTCCTGCTCCTGGAGGAAGCCGAGCACTACTGGCCCTGGACCATGCGGCCCCGCAGCCAGGGGCGCCGCAAGAAAGAGATCGAGCCGGCCGCCTGGCCGGAGCCGACGACCAGCACGCTGTGGTCCTCACCGGACGGCCCCGGCCTCCTGACCCGCCACAGAAGAATGACCTTCTGGTCACTGCTGTTTGAGCGCGGCCGAGGGTCGGTCTATGCGCGCTGGCGACCCATGCGCAGTGGCGATGGTGGTTGTCACATTCGTGGGCACAGCGGTGTCTTCATGCCAAACAGGCAAACGTCCAAGGAGAACACCATGGCGCTACGCGTCCCGAAGGCCCAGCTCCCCGCCGAGCTCCGGGAAAACCTGATCAAGCAGCTCGGTTCCGTGCCCGAGCCCAACGAGGTGCTGTGGAACAACCCCAAGCTCGCCGAGGACAACCAGGAGTTCGCAGCCAAGGTGGCCACCTGGGACGCGGCCGACGCGAGCTTCAAGACGTTCGCGCACATGGCCGTCGCGGCACAGGTGGGCTGCAGCTGGTGCCTCGACATCAACTACTTCGCGGCGCTGAACCAGAACCTGGACCTGGCCAAGGCGAGCCAGGTGCCGCGCTGGCGGGAGTCGGAGGTGTTCACGCCGTTGGAGCGGGAGGTAATGGAGTACGCCGAGGCCATGACGAACACGCCGACGACCGTCACCGATGAGCTGTCGGCGAGTCTGCTCGGCCGGCTCGGCCCGGCGGCGCTGGTCGAACTCACCGTGTTCATCGGCTTCGCCAACCTGGCGACCAGGTGCAACACGGCGCATGGGATCACCTCGCAGGGTTACTCCGATGCCTGCGAGATCCCGCTGGCCGGGCGTCCTCAGACGTCCGGCGTAGCGTGACCGAGGACCCGTTCGTCGCCCATCGCAGCCTGCTGTTCACGGTCGCCTACGAGATGCTCGGTTCCGCGGCCGACGCGGAGGACGTGCTGCAGGAGTCCTGGCTGCGGTGGGCAGGCGTCGACCAGTCGCGGGTGAGCGACGCGCGGGCGTACCTCGTCAGGACCGTCACGCGGCAGGCGCTCAACCGGCTGCGGACGTTGGCACGCAGCCGCGAGGACTATGTCGGCGAGTGGCTGCCGGACCCGTTGCTCACCAGCCCTGATGTCGCCGAGGACGTAGAGCTCGCGGAGAGCGTCTCGATCGCGATGCTGACCGTCCTGGAAACGCTCGGGCCCACCGAGCGGGCGGTGTTCGTGCTCCGCGAGGTCTTCGAGCTGCCGTACGGCGAGATCGCCGAGGCCATCGGGAAGTCCGCGGCCGCGGTGCGGCAGATCGCACGGCGAGCGCGCGAGCATGTGGCGGCCCGGCAGCCGCGGGTGCGGGTGAGCCGGTCGGAGCAGCAGGCCGTGGTGGAGCGGTTCCTGCTCGCGTTGCATACCGGGCAGTTGCAGCAACTTGTGGAGGTCATGGCGCCGGACGTGGTCCTGATCGCCGACGGTGGCGGGCTTGCGGCCGCCGCTCTGGCTCCGATCCACGGGGTAGAACTCGTGGCGCAGGTGCTCGCGCGCACGAACCGGGCGGAAGCGGCCCCGCTCGCGACGACGGCCGTGTGGCTCAACGGAGCACCTGCGGGCCGGATCGAGATCGACGGCGAGCTGGCCACGGCGGTGAGTCTCGCGGTGGAGAACGGGCAGATCACCCGGGTCTACTTGGTGAGGAACCCGCGGAAGCTGACGAGACTTGACGAACCGGTTGAACTCGCCAGGTAAGCCAACTGCCGCTCTGGCGTGGTGAGCGTTCCGGGTGAAACCGCCCGGAACACTCACCACCACGAGCCCGGCCGGAACTCGACGGCGGCCAGGTTCGAGGATCCAGGGCAGAAGCGGGATGGGCCCACGATCCGACAGAGATGTTCCCTGACCCTCGAAAGGCCCCACCGCCTGAGATGCGTGAGACCCCGCCAGGCCAGGTGAGCCCGGTGCACGAATCCTGACGGACCAGATCATCTGAGACGCCAGCCGAGTCGGCCTAGTACTCCAGTCAGTAATCGTTGCCTGAGCTGGTCGACCTCGTTGTTCCAGGCGTGGTGGGGATGGGTGAAGCTGGCCTGTGGGCTGGCGAGTTGGAGTCGGTTTTCGCCTGTGTGGCGGGCCGGTTCTCGCGGGTGGATCTTCGGTGGCTGGCTGAGTATGCAGGCCACCGCGTACCGGCCGACTTCCAGCATCTGCTGAACGGTGCCTCCTGGGACGCTGACGCGGTCCGGGATGATCTGCAGCAGTACGTGGCCGGGCGGCTCGGCACCCCGGACGGGGTACTGATCGTGGACGACACCGGCTTCATGAAGAAGGGCATCACCTCTGCCGGCGTGCAGCGGCAGTACTCGGGCACGGCCGGCCGCACCGAGAACTGCCAGATCGGGGTCTTCGCCGCGTATGCCTCCTCAAGGGGAAGGGCTCTGGTGGACCGGGAGCTATACCTGCCCAAGTCCTGGACCGCGGGGGCGGGCCGGTGCCGCGCAGCGAAAGTTCCTGACAGTCGTGGCTTCGCGGCCAAGGGAGAACTGGCCCGCGCGATGATCCTGCGGGCTCTTGCTTCGCCCCTTCCCATCGCCTGGGTGACGGGCGACTGCGCCTACGGACAGGAATGGCGCATGCGCCGAACCCTGGAGGAAGCCGGTGTCGGCTACGTCCTGGCCGTGCCGAAGTCACAGCAATTGCACGCTCCCTTCGGGCGTATCGACCAGGCCATCGCCGACGCTCCCGACGAGGCATGGGAACGACGTTCCTGCGGTGACGGTGCCAAAGGCCGTCCTGCGCCGACCAGGCGGACGGCGACATGCGCCCGGTGGGGCTGAATCCGGCCGACGGGAGCCAGAAGTGGGCCATCGACGAGGTATCCGCCGAAACACTGAACGCGGCGAGCCCAGGCACCGTGATCGTGGGCGGGTATGTGAGCAGTGAGGACAGCAGGGACGGGTCGGTCCTGCTCGACGCTGCGAGCAGCAAGCGCATCGAAACCTACGACGGGATCATGGCGGCCGACAGCTGCGACTGTGACGACCGCTCCACGACGATCTGCACCGGCGTGGACTCGGTGGTCGCCTACAACACCCAGACCTGCAAAGAGCGGTGGACACTACCCGACAAGTCGGGCAACCGGGTGGCCCCCGAGGTCACGCTGGTGCGCGCGGGCCTGGTCTACGTGCGATGTGCCGGTTTGGTGTCGGTGGTTGGGTGTCAGTGACGGCACGTCAGAACTGGGCGTTTTCGCTGGTGGGGTGTTGAGGAAGGGCGGGATCACTGCCGTGGGGCGGTGCGTGCGGCGGCCGCGGCTGTCACGGGGCGGTACACCCCGCTCCACTCCACTGTCTTGAGAACGGCACTTCTGATCCTTTTTGGGCTGCGCGGCTGCACCGTGGTGGGTGTTGGTGTCCGCGGGCGGAAGGGTGTGGGGTGGGAGAGCCGGGCGCGTGGGGTGAGGTCACGGCGGGGTTGAGGGTGTCCAGGCCGGTGCTGGTTGCCCGGCTGCTGGAGCTGGATGCGGCCGGGGCGTTGACGACGGCACATGTGCGTGCGGGCGCCCAGGTCGGCGGGGTGAATGTGCGCACGGTGTGGCGCTGGCTGGATGCGGCGCGGACGGAGGGCCGTGTCGAGCGCAGGCCGCGGGCCCGGCTGGAGTTGTCCGACCAGATGTGGGAGGCACTGGCTCAGGCGGGCGGGAACGTTGCGGCGCTGCACCGGCATCTGAAGGCGGCCGGGGGCGAGGTGCCCTCCCTGGCGTCGTTGCACCGGGTGGTGCGCCGGGACCTTCAGGCCGGCAGGGTCCTGCCGGACCGCGCGGTGGCGCGGCGGGAGCGGGATGAGCAGCAAACGCGGCAGGCACTGGCTGACCTCGCCCTGGCCGGACCGAGTGAGGCAGGCACGGCGAAAGTGGCTGCGCGCCGGCTGCCGCGTCTCGTACCAGAGGCGACCAGCGGCTTGCCGGTGGGGGAGAGCGGTGCGCTGGCGGGTGTGGCGTTGCCGGCGGGCGCGCGGCTGGTGCGGACGTCGTGGGTGCGGGCGGTGGCCGAGGCGGTCGGGCAGGCGATGGCGACCCAGGGCGCGGCGTGTGTGTTCGGCGACCCGGGCCGGGGCAAGACCGCGGCCGTGCGGATGGCGCTTGGCGAAGTGCCCCCGGGCTGGAAGGTGACGTGGGTGCCGGTACCGGTGCGCCCGTCGGTGGCCGGCATGAGGCGTGCGGTATTCGACGCGCTGCCGCTGCCGGGCCGCTTCCCGCACACGTCGGCGCTGGCCGACGCCGCGGTCACGGGGGCCTTGAGTGAGGCGCGGGTGCTGGTGGTCGACGAGGCACAGCGCCTGCCCGTGCCGTGCCTGGAGTACCTGCAGAGCCTGTGGGACCACCCCGGCACCCGGATCATGCTGGTGCTGGTCGGGGCGGGCAGCGAGCGGGCGTTGTCCCGGCTGCCGCAGCTGGCATCGCGGGTGGTGGCGTGGCAGGAGGTTCCACGCTTGACCGGAGCGGAAGTGGCGAGTGTGGTGACCGGCTTCCATCCGCTGTGGCGCACCGCCCCGGCCCCGGACCTGACGTGGATCGACCACTCGTGCGCGCACGGCACGTTCCGCACGTGGGCCGCTTTGACTGCGCACCTGCAGAACGCGCTGCTCACCACCGCTGATGCATCCATCGATCGGGCCTTGCTGAGGCGGCTGTTTAAGCGGGTCGCGCCGCCACTGTGAACGGAGCGCTCCTGCAAGAGACGGGAGGGCGATCGCCTGCTCCCCGGCCACCGGCAAGCACATGACGTCCCACCCGCGTGAGGGGAGCTGACATGAAGGACGGCGACGCCATCCGCCCAGACGGCGGACTGCCTGCGGCGTCGAGGACGGCGCTGCGCGGTCCGGCCGTGCGGCGGCTGCTCGCACTGCGGGCAGGGAAGAAGCTGACAGCAGTCCATGTACGGGTGGCCGCGGACGCGCTTGGAGTGTCGGAGCGCACGGTGTGGCGCTGGCTGGCCACCGCTCAGAGCGATGAGACCGCGGCCGCCAACCCCGGCGCACGCTCCCGGGTCGATGCAAGGTTCACGGTCACGCCCGAGGTCCGTGGGCTGTTGGCGCTGTGGAAGGGGAACGTGCGGGCGGTCCACCGCGAACTGGTTCTGCGTGCTGCCAGGCAGTCTTCGCCTGCAGGCGCACCGTCGCTGACGACGCTGCACCGGGCGATCCGCCGTGATCTCACGCCGGGGGAGCGGGCCGGACTTGCGGGAGGGGAACGGGCGGCGCGCAAGCACGACGTGTTCCTGGCCCGGCCGCGGGGCTGGCGCAACCAGGTGTGGGAGACCGACCACATGCAGGCCCCGGTGCTGGTCGACGTCGACGGCAAGGCCCGCAGGCCGTGGATCACGTGGTTCACCGACTGCGCGACCAACGCGATCACCGGTGTCGCGGTCACGCCGGTGCATCCGTCGCGGGAGTCGGTGCTGGCCGCGCTGCGCTCCGCGGTCCTGCGTGAGGACCCCTACGGCCCGTTCGGCGGCCTGCCCGAGAAAGTGCGGGTGGACCGCGGCAAGGACTTCCTGTCCCGGACGGTGACCGCAGCGTTCGATCTCCTCGACGTGACGGTGGAGGACCTGCCTGCCTACACCCCTCACCTCAAGGGCACCGTGGAGGGCCTGAACCGGGCGGTGGAGAGCATGTTCCTGGCCGCGCTGCCCGGCTACGCCCGCCAGCCGCGCCCCGGCAAACGCTCCTCCCGTCCGAAGGACGAAGTCCTGCTCAGCTTCGAGGACTTCACCACCCAGCTTCTGGCCTGGACGCTCTGGTGGAACACCGAGCACCGCCCGGCGCCGTTGCGAGGCAAGACTCCGCTTCAGGCATGGCAGGACGATCCCACCCCGCTGCGGGACGTGCCGGCCGCGGATCTGTGGACGTTCACCCTGGAGGACACCGGCACCCGCACGCTGACCACCCGCGGCATCCGCTTCAAAAGGCGCGACTATGTGGGGCCGTGGATGACCGGCCAGGCCGGGATCCAGGTCCGTATCCGCTTCATGCCCCACCACGACCACCGCATCGAGGTCTACCACGCCGCCACCGGCCGCTATCTGGGCCCCGCGGACCTGGCCGACCAGGCCACCGACGAACAGATCAGCGCCGTACGAAGGGCGCGGTCCGCTCGCGCACGCCGCCTGAAGAAGGACCTGGAGACCTCACAGCGCGAGCGCTACGCCGCTGCCACCCAGCCCGAGGCACCTCAGCGGCTCGGCGCGCTGACCACCGCGCAGGCCGAGGCAGAACTCGCCCAGGCTGCCGACACCGACCTCGCGCAGCTCGCGATGCCAGACCTCATCCCGCCCGCCGCGCCCCCGGCCGACTGGCGCACCCCGGCTTCCCTGGCCGCGCTGACCACGCCAGGCCCGCCCATCCGGTACCCGTACGGCCGTGACGGTGCTTCCGCCCCGGACGGCCGCCACCGGCGGGCCGCACCTCCCACCACCGATGAAGACGGAGACGCCTCGTGACCGCGGCCACCTACCAGTACGTCGACCTGCCCGACGCATCCGTGGTCACCACCCGCGCCCTGCTCACCGCCCGGGAGAACATCACCGACACGGTCGCCGCCCGCGCGATGATGTGCATCCATGGCGGCGCCGGCTTCGGCAAGACCCTCGCCGTCAACACCTGCCTGCGCGCACTCGAACCGCACGAGGACGTCCGCAAGATCACCTTCCGTGCCCGGCCCACCGCCCGCGCGGTGCGCTACGAACTGTTCACCGCGCTCGACCTGGCCGGCGAGCCACCGCGTCACCCCAGCGAGTTCGACCGTCTGCTGAAGACGGCCCTGGCCGAACGCCCCCGTACCTTCCTCGTCGACGAAGCACAGTGGCTCAACGGGGAGGCGTTCGAGTACTTCCGCTACCTGTGGGACGAGCCCTCCACCCAGCTGGCGATCATCTTCGTCGGCGGTGAGGGCTGCCACACCGTGCTGCGCCGCGAACCGATGCTCTCTTCCCGCATCTTCATCTGGCAGCACTTCACCCGCCTCACCCCCGACGAGGTCCTCGACGTCATCCCTCTGTTCCACCCGGTCTGGGCCGATGCCGACCCCGAGGACATCACCTTCGCCGACCAGCATGCCGCGCACGGCAACTTCCGCGCCTGGGCCCAGCTGACCGCGCACACCCGCACCGCCCTGGCACGCACCGGCCGTCCCCGCGTGGATCAGGAGCTGCTGCGCTGGGCCTTCAGCCGCCTTGGCTGACCACCACACCGCCATGTTTCCCGCCGCGCGGCCGCCGTCCGTCATCGTGGTCATCGACCGCGATGACGACGTCATCCACATCCACACCGCCCTGGCCGCCCACCATCCGCCGTCCGGCCGGATCACGCTGCCCCCCGGCCCAGGCACCACCAGCGAGACCGGCCTCGCCCACGACCTTCTCGCCGCCCTAGGCAAACCGCCCCTGCTCACCGGGCGCTTCCCCGCCGGGCGTCAGCCCGCCTGGGAAGCCGCTGCCGCCTGGATGACCGCCCTGCCCGTCACCCGGCTGACCGTCCTGCGCGCCCACCGCCTCACCACCCGCCGCACAATTCGCCTCCTGGAGCTGCGTGCCCTCACCGGTATCCACCTGACCCTGGTCTGCCACCGCCCCCCACCTTCCCGCCGCCCTGCACCAGGCCCTGCAGACGGCCGACTACTCCCTCACCACCGACCTCGACGCAGCCCGCCGCCACTACCACGGCACACCGGTCACCGAACCCCCACTCGCAGACGAGCCCGCCGGGCCGACCGGCCGGTGGCTCACCCTGCCCGCACTGGAACGCCTCGTCTCCTACGACAGCCCCCGCCCCTGCGCCGACCCGTGCGGGCCACCGCCGATCGCCTGGCGGCACCGCCCACCGCCCGCTCCTCTCACCGCGCCCACCGCCCAGCGAGTCGCCCACCGGCTGCACGCGGCGACCGCACATCCTCGCCTGGCCGCGGCCGTCGCCGCCGCGCTGTTCACCGGCGCCTCCCTCCAGCAACTCGCCACCGCCCGCCCCCGCGACTACGACACTGCCGCGGCCACGCTCGCCCTGCACGACCGCGCCCGCTACACCGACGGCTGCGCCGCCTACCCCGTGCCGCCCTGGGCAGGCGTCTTCCTGCGGGCTGCGGCCTGCTTCACCCGGCTCCTCTCCGGCGAGGACCAGGAGCTGCTCGCCGCGCCAGGTGACCGCGGGCACCTACTGCGCATGGCAGAGACGGCCAGACTGCGCCCGCCCCAGCCGCCAACAGCCCGCCGCAAAGGCCCGGTCGGATGTGTGGAGTGGGACTGGCGCGAGCGGCAGGAAGCCGAGAGGTACGAAGCGATACCGGCCAGGCGCGCCAGGCCGTCGCGACGCTGACCACCCTGCAGTGCTCGCTCGATGGGCCAGGCTCAGCCGATCGAGAAGTCGGCGAACTCGACGTCGCTGAAAGCCACGTGCAGGCCGTGGGCGCGGCGGCCCCACTCGCGAAAGTAGGCGTGTCCCAGCGCACGGGCGAGTATCACCGTCTGCTGCTGCTCGCCTGCGCCGGCATCCCGGGCGGCGAACAGTTCCCGGGCTACTTCTCCCGGCAGGTCCTGGGTGATCCATCGCACCCGCGGGTCGTCCGAGGACCCCGCAGGAGCCGCGAATCCGAATCGCGCACGGGTATGGAAGACGAAGCCCTCCGCCTCTGCCTGGGCACGCCGACGGGCCCGTACCCGGGGCTGCCACCGAGCCAGAACCGCTTCCTCGATCGCCCGGACCTGCATCGGACCCGGCGGACGACGTGCCTCGGCTCTCTTTGACACCCACCGCTGCACAGTGCGCTGCGAGACCCCCAGCATCGTGGCCACCTTCCGGGTGGAACCCCGGTTCCTCGCCAGCAGAAAACGTAGGCGGGCGTCAGTGCTTGAGGGAATGGGCCGGGTGCGCAACGCGCGCTCCAGTCCCTGCTCGATCTGTCCCATGTCCGCCCCCCAAGCGACCAGCCCGCACGGCTGGCGCCCCCACAGTCCGTAGCGTCAGTTCTCCCGCATCGCCCGGGCCCTGCCTGCCAGTTTCTGCATTCTCGGGACAGCGCCGGATGATGCAGGCTACGCGCCCCTAACCGTGATGCTCCTGACCATCGCCGAACGCTACGCCGAGGGCCGTATTGACGACCTTCTCGACGCATACCACCTCGCAGGCGTGACTCCGGCCGCACCGAGAGAGCGTCTGCGGGCGATCGTGGTGGGGCTCACGGTCGTCCTGGTGATGGCTGGCGCAGCGTTCCTCGGCCTGCCCGACGCAGCTCTCATCCCTCTGCTGCCGGTCGTGGTCCTCTTCGTCGCGGTCGTCGTCAACCGTGGGCGGATGCCAACCGCGGGGCAGCTCACCGATCTGATCATCCCCCGGTGAGGCGGAAGACCTCGAGGAGCAGCGCCCTGTCCTGAAGCCCGGCGGGGAGCTGATCCACGGTGCCTCCTTCGGAAGATCGATGAAGACCGTGGCCGGACCTCAGCCGATGAGTGAGCGGAGCACGGGGACGCTGACACCGGCTGCGGTCAGACCGGCCAGAACGGCAGCGGCCACGGCACCTCCGCTGAGGAAGGTGAGCCCTCCGACGACCAGGCCGATGACGACCGCGATCAGAAGGACGACGGCCGTGTGGATCGTCAGGAACGGGGCCGGCCCTTGCGGCGTCGGCGCGGGCGAACTCACTATTTCTCCCCAGAGGTTGATGATGTGACGTCCGCTCGTAAGTGCCCGTCCGAGCCCCACCCCACGGCCTGATTTCCCGGCTCCGAGGGCCCCAAAAGAATCTTGGAAAAGTCCGTGGGGTGGCCGCGGGGGGCGCACTTACAAGGGGTCGTCTCGGCGCCGGCCGCGGCGGCCCGGGAGCTTGCGAGTGGGCTGGCGCGGTTGGTGGCGAGCCGTCCCCTTGCACAGCTAAAGGGGGCGGAGACGACAACCGGAAGGGGAGGGCATGCAGGGCGACGGCGCGGGTGAGGAAGTCGCGGCCGCGCGCGCCCGCAACCTACAACCTAACGACGGCCCGCACGACGCGCAGCGGCTGCTCGGTGCCCCGGTCACCCCGCAGGACGTGCGTGCCATGAACGGCCGCCAGGCCAAAACCGCCCGGCGGCTGCAAGAGAACATCGACCGCCGGCTGGCCGACGGACGCCTGGTGGCCCTGCTCGAACAGGACGGCTTCACCGGCCCGCGCTACGACCTGTTCGTGGAAGAACTCGTCCGCTACGGGATCTCTGTCCTGCGCGGCTGGATGCACTCCGGCTACATCTTCGACCTGGTCGCCCAGCGCGGCTTCAATCTCAGCCCCCACGAACTCGATCTGGAGGACCTTGCCGCCGACAGCGACCTGCGCGAGGAACTGGCCACCATGACCATCGCCCGAGCCCTGCCGCGCTTCCGCCAGCAGGCCCTGGTTGACAAGGGATGGACCCCCGAAGGCGGAGCAAGCATCACCACCTACTTCATGGGGGCGTGCGCCTACGACTTCCCCAACGAGTTCCGCCGCCACAGGGCTAGCGAGGCCCGCCAGCACCGCGCCCTACGCCGGGAGAAGGAGCTCTACAGCCCACCCGTCAGCACACTCAGCGTCGCCCAGGAGGTCCTGGGCAACCTGAGCGTCCTGGACGAACTGGGGGAGATCACCGACCCGCGCGTCCAAGCCATCGTCGCGCTGACCCTGGACGGCTACTCACAAGACGAAATCCGCGAGCTGGTCGACGCCACGACTGTCCGAGCCGTCGAAGGCTCGCTCTACCGCTGGAGAACCAAAGCCAAGCAGAAGAGGAAGGGGGACCGTGATGACTAGCCGAGACGACGAATTCACCGCACTGCTCAACGCGTCATCGCTAGGCACTGACGCGGCACGACGCCTCCGGGAGCGGACCCCGCAGAGCACCGCCCAAGCCATCCGCGCCATCACCCATCTGCGCAACACCATCGTCCACAAAACCAACCCAGTATCGGAGCAGGACGTCACTGAGGTCCTCACCGCGCTCGACTCCTTGACCAGCGACGACACCGGCCTGCGCAGGCTGCGTGACGCTATGGCCCGCCTTCATGCCCATGAAGGGACTGAAGCGATCGACGACCTGCCCGAGGCTATGGAAGCCCTCAGCCTCTTGCCCTTGGACGGACTCGACGCCGCTACGTCGCAGAAACTACGAGCGGCTCTCAGGGTCGTTGCCACGCGCCTGGCAGCACAGGCCGCGCCCGTCCTCCTCACCGTCGCTGAGACGGCTTCGATCATGCGGGTGTCGAAAATGACGATCTACCGCTTGGTGCAGAGCGGACACCTGCCGTCCATCCGCTCCGGCCCCTCCGGCCGGTCCTTTCGCATTCCCGAAGCCGCTGTACACGAGTACCTGCGCACGTCATTCATGGGAGCGCCGGTCAACCCGCCGCAGTGATCATGCTAGTACTGCAACGGTGCTTGCCGTGACTGGTGGCCAGGTTGGTCGTTGGTGTGGTTATGGGTGGGGACCTTGCTGATGTCAGGTTGTGGGCGGGCGAACTGGAAGCTGTGCATGGGCGGTTCGTGCACCGTTTCAGCAGGTCGGAGCCGCGGGAGTCCGCACTGGCTTATATGCGGGGCCTGATCGCTCCGCTGCAGCGGAAAAACGGCTGGACGCTGGCGGAAGAAGCCGGCCACGCAGGCCCGGACCGCATCCACCGGATGCTGAACCGGATCGATTGGGACGCTGACGAGGTGCTCGACGATGTGCGTCAGTACGTGGTCGACAACCTCGGCGACCCCGGCGCCGTCCTGGTCGTGGACGACACGGGCTTCCTGAAGAAGGGCACGCAGTCGGCAGGGGTGCAGCGGCAGTACTCCGGAACCGCCGGGCGAACGGAGAACTGCCAGGTCGGCGTCTTCCTCGCCTATGCCACCGACCGCGGGCGGACGCTGATCGACCGGCGTCTGTATCTGCCCACCTCCTGGACCGACGACCGCGAAAGATGCCACGGGGCCGGCATCGGCGACGAGGTCGCCTTCGAGACCAAGGTGGCCATGGCCAAGGCGATGGTCCGCCGCGCGATCGCGGACAAGATCCCGTTTCGGTGGGTGACCGCGGATGCCGCCTACGGGTTCAGCAAAGGTTGGCGCTCCGAGCTGGAGCGGGCGGACGTCTTCCACGTCATGGCGACCACCCGGCACGACACCGTGGTCACCCGCTGGGCCATCGACCATCCCGTCCACGACCTGTTCAACGGCCTTGCCCGGCAGAAATGGAAACGTCGTTCCTGCGGCAACGGGGCTCACGGCCTGCGAATCTATGACTGGGCACGCGTCGAGGTGCGACCGTGGCACCGGCCCGACCGCCGCCACTGGGTGATCGCCCGCCGCAGCATCGCCCGACCGCAGGAGATCTCCTACTACATCGCCTACTGCCCCGCCGGAACCACGCTGGATGACCTGATCCGCATCGCGGGCAGCCGGTGGGCCATCGAGGAGTGCTTCCAGAGCGCCAAGCAGGAATGCGGACTGGATGACTACCAAGTCCGCCGCTATCCCGGGTGGCACCGCCACATCACCCTCGCCATGGCCGCCCGTGCCTGCCTGACCGTCCTGCGAGCCCGAGAGCTGGACGCAGGGAAAGCAGAAACGGATCCTCCCAGCTCATCCACCTCAGCCTCGCCGAGGTACGACGGCTGATCACCCGCCTCACCAACCGCCGGCCCACACCCGTCGAGCACATCCTGCACTGGTCGACCTGGCGCCGACGACGACAGCACCAGGCCCGCACCAGTCACTACAAACAACGCGGACACATCCCCTGACCTGGCCACCAGTCACGGCAAGCACCGTTGCAGTACTAGGGCG
>NZ_QEXM01000012.1 GCF_004127445.1 Streptomyces alfalfae | reverse complement strand
GGCCCGGTGGACGCTGACGGCGTAGCCGCCGCCGTGGTAGGGGTCGGCGTCCCACGTCGCGAAGCGGTCGGCCAGGGTCAGGCCGGCCGCGGCGCAGTGGGCGTCGTACTCGGGCAGGGTGATGGTGGGCGGCACCGGCAGGTGGGCCGCGTCCAGGCCGAAGCCCGCGACCAGGAGGCCGCCCGGACGCAGGGTCGCCGCCAAGCGCCTGACAACCTCCGCCTCGGTGCCGGGCGCGAGGAGCGGGAAGATGTTGCCGGCGGCGACCACGAGGTCGAAGTCCGCCGCGATCCGCAGCTCGGCCGGGTCGAGCGTGGCCAGATCGGCCTGGGCCCAGAGCAGTTCCGGCGCCTGTCTGCGCGCCACGGCCAGCATGGACGCGTCGCGGTCGACCCCGACGCAGTCGTACCCGAGCTCCGCCAACCGGATCATGACCCGGCCGGTGCCGCATCCGGCATCCAGCACCCGCGCCCCCGCGGGCACCAGCACGGCACACAGCCGTGCCTCACCGTGGATGTCCTGATGGACTCGTACTCCGCGACGCTCCGCGCGATCCGGTGCTCGGGGTCGAAGTCGTCGTAGTGCAAGGTGTCCCTGCCGTGCCAGTCGTAGAGGTGGCCGAAAGTGTCCCGGAACGCGAACGCCCCGTCGTCCTCGGCACGGTCCCAGCCGAAGACCGACTCCAGGGCCCTTCTCACCACGGTCCGCTCTTCGCTTCCGCGTCCTCCGCTCCCCGCGCTGGCAGCGGCACCGCCGCCGCGGCGGCGGTGCCGAGTACCCGGCGCCGACTCAGTCCGTCGGTCGTGCTCGGATCATTCGGCATGCCGGAAGGCACGCCGTCGGACGGTTGCTCACCGGTCCGACGGTAGGAGTGGCGACGACCGTGCGGCAGGACGTACCGCGCCCACCCGGGCGCAGGCTCACGGCGCTTCGCGCGTCCCGGTCCCGACGGGCCCGTCTCCCGTCGGCGTGGGCGACGCGAACGGCTGCGAGTCGGGCTCGCAGGTCGCCCCGTCCGTCGCCTCCAGCTCGACCAGGTACCGCGCGACCAGTCGGTTCATGCACGTGCTCTGCAGCAGGGTGCCGCCGTGCCCCCAGCCCTCCAGGGTCGCCATGCGCGCGTCGGGGAACTTGTCGGCGAAGGGGCGGGTCTTCTCGTACGGGGTCGCCGGGTCGAAGCGGGTGCCGACCACCATCACCGGCGCGTCGACCTTCTGCCGCCAGCCGCCCAGGTGGGCGTCGCGGTCCTCATTGCCTATCACCGTGCAGGAAAGGCCCTGCCAGGTCCGGTAACGGCCGAAGTGCAAGCTCTTCGCGTCCTCGGCGTCGGCCTCGGCGGGAAAGCCCTTCGGGCTCTTCGGGTTGAGGGTGTCGACGCACAGGTTCGCCAGCACCTCGCCCTTCGAGGCGAACTCCTTGTCGCGCAGGGTGCGGAAGTACTCGCCCACGGCGGCGCTCGGCCGGTCGAGCCGCTTGCCCGCGGTGGCCACGGCCGCGAACGCCTCGGCCAGAACCGGCCAGCTCCTCGGGGTGTACAACCCGTTGTAGAGCGTCTCCACCGCGAAGGGGTACGTGACCTCGACCGGCGGACCTTCGGGCAGGCGGACCGTCACCGGACGGGTCTTCAGGCGCCGCAGTGTCCGCTCCATGACCGCGCGCGGGTCGCCCTGCCGGGCCAGGGCGCAACGGTCGGGCCCCGCTTTCGCGCACAGGCGGAGGAATTCGCCGAGGGCACGCCCTGCCGCCTCGCCCTGGCCGGTCCGCGTCACCACCGAGCGCGTGTCACCGTTGACTCCGGTGTAGCCCGTCGGCTCGACGGTGCCGTCGAGCATCAGGGCCCGGACGTTGTCCGGGAAGAGCTTGGCGTACGTCGCGCCCAGGAAGGTGCCGTACGAGTAGCCGGCGTAGGTGAGCTTCGTGTCGCCGACGGCCCGGCGGAGCAGGTCCATGTCGCGGGCGACGTTCGCTGTCGAGGCGTGCTCGATCCGTTCGCGCGATCGCTTCATGCAGGCCTTCGGCACCTCCAGCAGGCGGCGCAGGAACGGCTTCTCCTGTTTCTCCGTGAACGGGAACACCGGGATCCGGGCCAGCGCGGCCTTCTCCTTCTCGGCGCTCGCGAAGCAGGTGACCGGGTCGGAGTCGCCCACGCCGCGCGGGTCGAAGCCGATGATGTCGAAGCGCGCGCGTACGGCGGGGTCGTAGGCGACTTTGCCCGCGTGGTGGACGAAGTCGACCCCGGAGCCGCCGGGACCGCCGGGGTTGGTGAACAGCGAGCCGATGCGCTTGCCAGGGTCACTCGCGGGGAGCCGGGTCAGGGCGATCGTCGTCGTCGCGCCGCGGGGGCGGTCGTAGTCGGTGGGCACTTCCGCGGTCGCGCACTGGAAGTCGCTCAACTCTCCCTTGCCGCAGGGCTTCCAGTCGAGCTTCGGCGCCGGGGCCGCGGCTGTCGTGTGCGGTTCGCCGGAGCGCGGGGTGGCGGTCGTGGCCGCGGTCAGTCCGAGCACCGTGGCGAGACTCAGCGTCAGGGCCGTGGTGCTGCGTGCGGCATGTGGACGGTACATGGTGCGCTCCTTGCTCACTGTGAGGGGACGTGCGGTGCTGCTGCCTGGTGGGAAATGAGGTCTGACCGGTGCTGCCGGCCGCCCAGGTGGCGGGCGAGGAAGCGCTCGACGGCCCGGTACACGTCGATGAGGTTCTCCGGGTTCTGGAAGCGATGGCCCTCGTCCGCCTTGACCAGGTACTCCACCTCGACCCCGCGGGCGCGTACGGCCTCGACCACCAGGTCGGACTCCTCCTGCACCACGCGGACGTCGTTGGCGCCCTGGATGACCATGAGCGGGGTTCGGATCCGGTCCACCCTGGTGATCGGTGAGCGGGCCAACATGTCGGCCTCGTCCTCCGGTACATCGGGGTCGCCCACGTATGTGAGGAAGTTGTTGCCTATCAGGGGGCGGGCGAACGCCGGCAGGGTGCGGATGAAGTTCGCCAGGTCGGAGATGCCGCACAGATCCACCGCCGCGGCGAAGACGTCCGGGGTGAAGGTGACCCCGACGAGGGCGGAGTATCCGCCGTAGGAGCCGCCGAAGATCCCGACGCGCCGCGGGTCGGCGTACCCCGCCCCGACCGCCCAGTCGACGGCGTCGACGAGGTCGTCGTGCATCCGGCCCGCGAACTCGCGGATGGCGGCGCGGGTGAACGCCGCGCCATAGCCGGAGGAGCCCCGCATGTTGACCTGGAGGACGGCGTATCCGCGGTTGGCCAGCAGCTGCACGCGCGGCTCGTAGCCGGGGCCGTCGCGGAACCAGGGGCCGCCGTGCACCAGCAGCACCAGCGGCAGCCGCGTCGGCGCGACGCCGACCGGCAGCGTCAGGTACCCGTGGACCGTCAGTCCGTCGCGGGCGGTGAAGGAGACGGGGTGCTTCCCGGCCAGCGCCGCCGGATCGAGGTGGGGGTGCGGGCGGAAGAGTTCGCGGCTCTCGCCGGTCTCGTGGTCGTAGTAGTGGGTGACTCCGGGCTCGGTGTCATGCGTGAAGCTCACGACCCAGCGCCGCCCACCGGTGTCGGAGGAGACGGAGTCGAGGTCGCCGTGCGAGAGCCGGGACAGCCGCTCGTACACCGCGGCGAAGTGCGGGTCGAGCGCATGGATGGCCTGCCGCTCGCCCAGATAGCGGACCGCGAGGATCTCGCCGGTGCGTCCGCTGAGGATCAGCGGGGAGGGGAACGCCTCGTTGACGCCGCTGCGGGTGTCCAGCTCGTACGTGGGGTGGCTGTCGACGACGGTCTCCTCGCCGGTGGCGACGTCGAGCCGGGTCAGCCTGATGAGGTCGCTGCCCCGGTTGGAGCCGAGCCAGATGCCGGTGCCGTCGGGCGTGACGGTGCTGGGGGTGAGGCCCATCGGCAGATCGGCGCCGTCGTACGCGGTGATCGGCCGCGAGGTGCCGGTCTCCGGGTCCCAGGAGTGGATCTCATGGCCCCCGGCCGGCGGAACCACGGTCGCGAACAGCTCTCCGTGCCGGCCGCACAGCCAGCCGCCGATGTGACCGGGGTTCTCCGCGACGATGGTGTGCTCGCCGGTGGCGATGGTGATGCGGTGGACGTCGAACTGGTCGCGTCTGCGCCGGTTCAGCACCGCGATGACGGTGCCGGGCAGGCCGCCGGGCTGCCAGAAGTCCATGGTGCGGACGCCGGGGAACGGGGTCAGGTCCACCGCGGGGGCGTCCGGGTCCTCCAGGTCGACCCGGAAGACGTGCCAGTTCTCGTCGCCGTCGCCGTCCTGGGTGTAGAGCAGCCAGCGCGGGTCGTCGGTCCAGCGGTAGCTGTGGATGTCCCGGTGGTGGTCGTGGGTGACGCAGACGGCGTCGCCGAACTCGGTGCCGCCGTCCGCGGCGGTGTCGACGCCGCGTATCCAGACGTTCAGCCTGCCGCGTTCCGGGGCGAGGTAGGCGATCTTCGTGCCGTCCGGTGAGATCGATCCGCTCGTGGCGACCGGGGTCCTGCAGAAGTCTTCGACCGGGATCAGGGGTGGGATGCGGGGCGGGGCGTGCGGTGAGGTGGGGGATGGGGTCGGTGTCATGTGTGTTCCTTGGTGAGGGCGGGCGGAGCGGGTGGTGTGGGGTGGGGCGTACGGGAGTGCCGTGGGTCATCCGGCGATCCGACTGCTCACCACCTCCCCGCCGCGCATGACGAGATCGATGCCCGCGCCGGAGTCGGCCAGCGGCGACAGGTCTTCGAGCGGGTTGCCCGCGACCAGGAGCAGGTCGGCGAGGGCGCCGGGTGCCACGGCGCCCAGTTCGCCGGTGCGGCCGAGGAGTTCGGCGTTCACCGCGGTGGCCGACCGTAGGACGTCGAGCGGGGACTGCACCCGTGCCCTGAGCAGCAGTTCGCGGCTCTGCTCGGGGTGGGCCTCGCCGAGCAGGTCGGTGCCGAAGCCCACCCGCACGCCCGCGTCGAGGGCCAGGTGGACGGCCTTCTCCCCCTCGCTGAGCACGTGCTGGAGCTTGTCGATGCTCTGCTGCGGGTAGTGCCACCGCCGCCCGACCTCGGCAAGCTGTTCCAGGGTCACGAGCGTGGGCACGAGGAACGCCCCGTGCTCCGCCATGACGCGCGCGGCCGCCGCGTCCAGCAGGTTGCCGTGCTCGATCGACCGCACGCCCGCGGTCACCGCCTGGATGATGGCCTCCGGGGTGAAGGCGTGGGCGAGGACGTAGGTGTGCCGGGCCTCCGCCTCGGTCACGGCCGCTCGTATCTCTTCGGCGGTGTACTGCACCATGTCCAGGGGATCGGTGGGTGAGGAGATGCCCCCACTGGCCATGATCTTGATCTGGTGGGCGCCGTTCTTCAGCTCCTCGCGCACGGCACGGCGTACGGCGTCGGCTCCGTCGGCGACTCGTGCGAACCAGTCGCTGTGGATGTGGCAGGCGCACAGGCGCGGCTCGTCGGGCGCCGGGGTGAAGTCGCCGTGGCCGCCGGTCTGGCTGATGACGCGGCCGGAGCGGAACACCCTCGGCCCCTCGATGAGACCGGCGTCGAGCGCTTCGGCGACGCCCCGGTCGAGCCCGCCGGCGTCGCGGACCGTCGTGAAGCCCCGGCGCAGCATGCCTTCGAGCAGTCCCGCCGCCTCGATGCCGATGCGGGAGGAGGGCCGTCGGGCCATGGCGGGCATGTCGAGGGTCGTGACGGCGGCGTGTACGTGGGCGTCGATCAGGCCCGGCATCAGCGTGCGACCCGCGGCGTCCAGGACCGGTGCGTCTGCGGTGATCCGGCGGCCGGGGGCGACTTCCACGATCCGTTCGCCCGAGATGCGCACCGATGATCCGGGGACGAGCTCTCCCGACTCGAGGTCGAGGAGTGTGGCCGCCTTGATGATGAGCTCACTCATGACGCGCCACCCGCGCGTGCGGCGGCCGAGTCCGGGCGGTGTGCGGTCGACGTCATGTCAGTTCCTTTTCCGTGCTGTGGGTGGCCGTGGAAGCGGTGGCGTGTGCCGCGGCGCGTACGCGTTCGTCCGCGGTGGCGAGGAAGGCGGCGGTGTCCTGCGGCGTCAGACAGGCCGCGGCTCCGGTGAGCACGGCGCCGAGCGCGAGGAAGGCGAAGGCCACCTGGAAGGAGAAGGCGTCGGCGAGCAACCCCATCACCGTGGGGGCGATGACACCCGCCAGCTGCCCGCCGAAGACGAGGACTGCGCTGGCCACCCCCATGTGCTGGGCCGACAGGCCGCGGATGGGCACCGCCATGATCGGCATGTAGCACAGCGCCGCCGCGAAGACGGCGACCGTGCTGAGCACGATGAACAGGGCGACACCCGAGGCGTGGGCCATGGCGGGGAGGGTCAGCGCGGCCACCGACATCGCGGGGACCACGATCGTGCGGTGCCGGCCGCCCATGCCGTCCACCAGCGTGCCGCCGAGCACCGTCGCCAGCGCGGCGGCCAGCGCGGGGATCGCCATCAGCGCGCCCGCCGAGGAGAGCTCGAGGCCGCGTTCGTCATGCAGGTAGGTGGGGGCCCAGGAGCTGAGGCCCCAGATGATCAGGCTGTAGCCGAACATCATCACGGCGAACCGCCAGAGCATCCCCCACCTGAGCAGGGCCCTCGTGTCGGCCGTGCGTGTGGGTGCGGGTGTGGCCGAGTGCGTTTCCCGCTGCTCTGCCAGCGGGGCCGGCAGTCGCAGTCGCATCGCCGTGTAGACGAAGACGCCGAGCGCGGCGACGGAGATGTAGGCCGAGCGCCAGCCGAAGGCGGCGACCAGCGGCGCCACGGCCAGTGGTGTGAACACCGCCGCGAGCGAGTTGGAGCTGAGGATCAGGCCGTTGGCCCGCATCCGTTCCTGCGGCCGCGACCGCTCCACCAGGGTCTTGGTGGCGGCGGGAGGGAACACGCCCTGCGCCAGTCCGAACAGCACCCGCATCACCAGGAGCGCGGCGAACGACCAGGCCAGCCCGGTCAGAGCGGTGAACACGGTCCAGGCGGCGAGTGCCCACAGGGCCATCCGGCGGCCACCGAACCGGTCGGCGAGGATGCCGCCGGGGATCTGGCACACCGCGTAGGCCACGAAGAACACGGAGACGACCAGGCCCTGCCGGCTGTGGCTGAGATCGAACTCGTCACCGATCGACGGCAGGACGAGATTGATCACGAGCCGGTCGGCATAGTCGATGAACCAGGCCGCGAACAGCAGGACCACCGTGGTGCGGGCCGGGCCGCTCAGCGGCGCGGGTCTTCTGGTACGGGAACGCGGTGTGAACACCAGCACTCCTTCCTGCAGTGGCCGATACTCGACCATGGCGGGGGAACCCCCACATCGTCCGACTCACCAGCAGAAGGGCCGGGAAATTGCAGGAAAGCGGCGACGAGCCCGCATCCACACCGGAAAGTGACACCGGGTTCTCCGAGCTGGACCTGGCACTGGTCGACGCCCTGCAGTCCGCACCCCGTGCCACCTGGACCCAGCTGGGCCGGGCCCTGGACATCGACGCGACCACGGCGTCCCGGCGGTGGGACCGGCTCAGGTCACAGGGACTGGCCTGGGTCACCGCTTACGAAAGGCCCCATACCGCCACCGTCGCCTTCGTCGAGGTGCGCTGTACTCCCCAACGGTTCGACGCCGTCAGCCGGGCGTTGGCGCAGCTCCCGTGGGTGATCAGCGTCGAAGAGGTGGCGGGCGACTTCGACCTGCTTCTCGCCGTCACCGCCGCCGACCTGCACTCTCTCGGCCGCGCCGTGCACGGCACCATCGGCGGGCTGCGCGGCGTCCGCTCCACGCACACGCGCCTCGGCCTGACCGTCTTCAGCGAGGGCGGCGACTGGCGCACTCACGCCATCCCCTCCGGGAGCCGAGCCCTGCTGCCGGAGAGCCGCGGGGCCACCCGCTTCACGTACAGCACCCATACGCAGACCCGGCGCACCCCGCACGACCACGCCCTGCGCGCCGCGCTCGGCAACGACGGCCGCATGAGCTACAAGGACCTCGGCGCCGTCATCGGCGTCAGCGAGTACACCGCTCGCCGACGCCTGCTGCGCATGCTGCGTGACCAGGAGATCACCCTGCGCTGCGACCTCGCGCATCCGCTGGCCGGGTACCGCACCTCGGTCCTGTACCGGGCCGCCGTCCCCCACCAGTACCTCGAACACACCGGAGCCGCCCTGGCCCGCACGGACCAGGTCCGCCTTTCCATCTCCGTCAGCGGCCCCTACAACCTCTTCGTCATGGCCTGGCTCCACGATCTCAACGGCATCAGCCCGTTCGAAGCGCTCCTCGCCGAGCGGTTCCCGCACCTCCAGGTCCACGACCGCACCATCGCCCTGCACACCCCGAAACGCATGGGCTGGCTCCTGGCCCCCGACGGCCGAGCCCTGCGCTATGTGCCCCTCGCGCTGCCGGACAGGACGCAGCACTGAGGCGTCCGGCCCGGTTACCGGCCGGGGGAGCGCGGTGACGGCCGGTCCACTCGGCGGGTCCGCGCAAGCGGATCAGCGTCCGCTGACCGTTGGTGATGAGCTTCGAACGAGGCCCTGCGCCCAGGAGCGCACAATGCCGCAGTGACTCTCGCCCCTTCCAGCGTGGAGCAGTTCGCACCGACGGCCTGGTGGAGAATGACCGTCTGCCAGTTGACGGTGTACGGCGTCCACGGTGAGAGCGCCAGGACTTCCGTACGGCTTTGAATGCCCGCGCGTCATTGCCGTACCGCCACGTCGGCTGCCAGCGGGCGAGCCACTGGGCGGCCTCGTCCTCGGAGAGAAGCTCGCTCACCACTGTGGTGCGCGGGGAGGCGACCCCCGCCCACGCGAGCGCGAAAGACGTAGACACATGCCGGAGCATTGCTCCGGCATGTGTCTACGTAACTTACGTAACGCATTCCTGATCCCGAGAAATGGTGGACGGCCATGAATGCGTAACAACGACGTACTTACTCGGATGTCGGAATTAGTACATTTGGAAACGTAAAGTACGTCGCGCCTGACTCTAGGCAAGGAGACCCCATGCCCAAGGAGAACAAGGACAGCGCTGCCCCGGTATACGCGGCCCAGGCCTGCCCCCTGAGTGCTGTGATCGTCGCGGCAGAGACCGGGTTCGCCGCCCAGTTCGGCGTGAGTCCCGGTGAGATCCACGGCTGTCTGCCGAGCGACCTGCTCCACGTCGGAACGCCTGAGAGTCTGCGGCAGCGCTTCACCGGCCTGTGTGAAGGTCACACCCTGTGGTTCACCGAGAAGGTCATCGGCCAGCACTGCCGCGGCACCACCTTCACCGCCCGTCTCACGGCCGGCACCGCCACCGCACCCACAGGACTCACCGGACTGATGCTGCTGCTGTCTCCCACGACGCGGGAAACGCCGCCTGCGCGCACCGTGCTCACGGCGCTCGAAGCGCGCATCCTGGACGGCGTGGCGGCCGGCGCGTCCACCGAACTGCTGGCCGAGCGCCTGTGCCTCAGCCGACGCGGCGTCGACTACCACATCCGCCAGATGCTGCGCCGCTTCGATGCGCCCAACCGCCGCGCCTTGGCGGCACAGGTGGGGGCGCTCGGCCTTCTGGGCCCTTCCCACGCCACCGCACCGGCCAGGCGGGCCAACGACTCCTCGAACTGGTCGGCCGAGACGACGGGCATGCGCGAGACGCCTGCCGGGTGGGCGACCGCGGCCCAGTCGTAGGTCTGGTTCACCTCGGTGTGGCCGCCGCCGGCCGGGGTCGGCTTCCAGGTGAAGCGGTGACCTGTCGGGCGCTGACCCGCTTGCCCGGGTCGTCAGGCGATGACCCGGGCCAGGGCGAAGGCGGCGGCGTGGTTCTCGATCCGGTAGGCACCTCGCTCCTCGTTGTGCACGGCCATGACGAACGTGTCGCCGACCGCATCGATCGGCCACACGGTCTCGGCGCCCACGGGGCACTTCCGCTCTCTTTTTTGCGTTTTCGTCCCTCCGCTGAGTGGGGAGGAGACGACGCTGCTGATCAGGGCATCGATGCACAGCCCCACGTAGGCCGGAATGAGGCCGACGACCGCTCATGAATTCCGGTTGCCGTGCAGGCGATGTCAACACCCGCATCCCGGCCCAAAGACAGGTGCCGCCACGTCGGCTGGGGGGCTCGTCGAGGTCATACTCAGGTCGGACCCACACCCTGGGCGCCAACAAGCAGGGGAGGAGAGGGGGCGGGGGGGCAGGCGCGGCGGCAGGATGGACGCAGCCGGCGCGTGCCACCGGCTGCGTCCTCATGTCAACGGCTCAGTCTCAACGTCCCAAGCGGAATCCGCGCACCGAGGCGAGGGTCGCCGAGGCGTCGGCCAGGCCCGCGCCGCAGCCGCCGACGCAGACGCCCGGCAGAAGCCGAGCATGGAGCTTGATGGCCGCCTCCACCTGCGCCGGCCTGATGCGGGAGTTCGCGTCGTACATCAGCGCCGCCAGGCCCGTGATGTGCGGAGCGGCCATGCTGGTGCCCTGGTAGAAGTCGTAGTTCTCGAGGCCGACGCCCCGGGTGCCGGAGTTGAGGGTGGACAGGATGCCGTTGCTGACGTTCGGCTTCGTCTCGCCGCCGGGGGCGGTGATGTCGACGGTCCAGCCGTAGTTGGAGTATGCGGCCCGGTTGCCCTCACGGTCGCTGGCTGCGACGTTGATCACGTTGGCGCAGCTCGCCGGGGACTGGTTGGCTGCGTCGGAGTTCTCGTTCCCCGCAGAGACAACAACCGTGGTGCCACGTGCCACAGCGGCGTTGATGGCGAGCTGGCTACCCAGATCGCAGGTGCGGCCGCCGCCCAGGCTCATGTTGATCACGTCGGCGGGGTGCCGGTTGCGCGGGACGCCCCACACGGTTCCGCCCGAGGACCAGGTGATGGCGTCGATGATGTCGGAGGTCGAGCCACCGCACTTGCCCAGCACCCGGACGGGCTGGATACGGGCCCGGTGCGCGATGCCGGTGATGCCGTTGCTGTTGTTGGCGGTGGCCGCGATGGTGCCGCTGACGTGTGTGCCGTGCCAGGTGTTGTTCCGGTCGCGATCCGGGAGGGGCTCTCCTGCGGCATTCGTGCCGCACTCACCGCGGCGGACCCAGTCGCCCTGGTCGGCGGGGTCGCTGTCCCGTCCGTCCCCGTCCCGGGCCCTCGACGGGTCGGAGATGAAGTCATAGCCGGGGACGATGTTGGCCGCCAGGTCGGAGTGGGCGACGTACCCGGTGTCGATGACCGACACATTGACGCCCTTGCCCGTGATGCCCCGCTTCCAGGCTCCCGGCACCCGCATGCCCGCGTGGTTCTCGAAGAGGTCCCACTGCTGCGTGTACAAGGGGTCGTTGGGCGTGGCCGTGGCGTACATCCGCTCGTCGGGGACGACGTAGGCCACATCGGGGTCGGAGGCGTAGGCGGCCATGACGTCCTTGACGTCCTCGGCCGCCATCTTGGAGTCGAAGCCCACCAGGGCGGCGCCGGTGCCCAGTCGTCGGTCGAACCCGAGGTGCTCGCCGACCTTCGCACCCTTGGCCCGTGCGTCCGCGCGGGCCTCGGCGTCGGATCTCGCTGCGTCGGTCCGCTTCTTGTAGCCGACGATGATGCCTTCGGGGATGGAGTCCTTGGCGGCGGCGGAGCCGAAGGCCGCTGTGGGGGCGGAACCTTGCTCTTTCACGGCAGGAGTTGCGGGGTTCGGAGCCGCGACGCTCGCGGTGACGCCCGTGCCCAGGATGGCCGCGGCTGCCGCCGTGGCGAGGGGTATTCGTATGCGCTTGAGGCCGTACAAAAGAGGTGACTTCCTTTCGCGAACCGGCTCCGGGCATGGGTATGCCGAACCGGCGGATCACTATGGGGTGACACTTCGTCAGGTGCCGGGCCCCACGGGGAGGGCGGAGCCGCAGGCGTGAGCTCCGGCTGCCGCTGGGAGTGCGGCGAACGTGTGTTCAACCAGCCGGTGTGCCACGGAACTTACTGGTACGGCGCCGGACGCGCCTACCCCGCCGCGGAGATCTACGTATACGTAGGTGACGCGAATGTGACAGGGGGAGGCATTCGTCGTCTGCGGTCCACGTGCCGCTTGCGGGAATGTCCTCTGACCCGGATCTCCGGTGTCCGCCCGCGTCGGGCGCGATCCGGTCTACGCAGACCAGGGCCATGGAGTCGCAGTAGGTCCGCGCAGTCCGTTTCCGGCAACGCGTCTCATGCCGGTTCCCGGGGACCTCTGCCCTCGGCCGGTCGCGTCGGGCTGAGGTGGGCCATCTTGAGACCGATAGGCGCGGCCAGCCGGTCGTCGCCGCTGTTCAGGCGAAGTCCCGTCAACTCCTCTATGCCGTGCAGGCGTTGTTACAGCGTCGAGCGGTGTACGTGCAGTGCGGCGGCGGCGTGCTGGGCGTCGCCGGCGTGGTCCAGGTGCACACGCAGCGTTTCGACGAGCCCCTGGCTGCCGGAATCCGAGGTCAGCAGGCGGCGCAGGCCGGAGTGGATGCCCTCGGCCAGCTCCTCGGTGGTCAGCTTCGCAAGCAGCGCGTACACGCCTAGCTGGGGGGTGGGCGGCCACTTGGCCGAGGATGCCCGTGACGCGGGCGACCTCGGCTGCGCGACGGGCTTTCCGATATGTGGCGCGGGCCTCGGCAAGGCGGCGGCGTGTGCCGCCCACACCAGCCCAGCACGGCGTCCTCGGCCTTCCTTTCGGCTCCGCCGTCAGTTTCTCCTTGAGCACCTCGGCCAGTCCACCGACATTGCCCCCACCGTGTACAACACACATCACGCCAGTTCAGAACCTCGGGCCGGCTGCCCACCAGCCAACAGCACTGGTCCCGACCTTACGCAGAAGTGACGAGCGATCAGGCAGGGGTGTCCCGGAAGACGACCGACAGAGCGTCGTCGAGGATCGCCTCTTCTTCGGCGCTGGTCGGACGTGTGACGGGGATGATCCGTGTGAGGGCGATGCCTTCTACGACTGTCAACAGGAAGCGGGCACGCCGCCTGAGATCGACGTCGGTGATGACGCCCTGGTGGGCCAACACGCGAAGCCAGCCGACGATCGCGTCGAGCGTTCGGAGTGTGTAGGCGCCCCAGGCGTTGCGCGCCTCGTCGGTGCTGCTGGAACCGAAGCTGGTACTCAGGGCCGTCAGTATCCTGTCGGCGGCGGCCCCGCTTATCGGCTGCTGCGGCGGCAGGAGCTGTACGAGGCACTCGCGGAGCCTGGTCCGGGCGGGAGTCGACGTGTCGTGGATCCGCATCTCGGACGGCGTGTCCTCGAGCGCAGCGGCGAAGATCGCCTCGTGCAGCGACTGCTGGGTCGGGAAGTAATGGCGCAGCGTGCTCGCGCCGATGCCGACGCGTGCGGCTACGGTCCGGACGGCGAGCGTCGACTGGGGATCCTCGGACAAGATCGACCTGGCCGCTTCCACGATCTGCTGCCGACGGGAACCGGCCATCGTTCTCCTCGGCCTCCCTTTAGATCATGGCGCCGTCAGTGCGCCATGAGGCGTAACCCGCTTACCTCGCGCGCAAAGTCCAACCCTTGTTACTAGCACAGTAGACTAGTACGTTGTACTAACGGGCTGTTGGCGTCGTTCCACGCTCCTGCTCCTCCTCGTCGTGTTCCGTCGACGCAACTCGCCTGCTCACCCAACCGGAACCGCATGACCAACCGGAACCGAATGACACGAAATGATCATGAGGGAGTGAGCCATGACCCAGACAAGGGTGTTCCCCCGAAGGTTCGTGCTGCGCGCGGCAGCCGGGACGGCTGCGGCCACCATGATGGCCAACTCCGGCTCGGCCGTTGCCTCGCTCGCCGGCCAGCAGTGGCAGCTGACACGCGAGCCGGGTGGGGCCCGGCACCTGAAGGTCGGTTGGGATGAGTGGGCGGTCCCCACCGTCTCCGCGAAGGATGAGTTCGACGTCACCTATGGCGTCGGCTATGTCCAAGCCAGGACCAACGCCCGCGAGATCCTGGACATCTACGGACGGGCCCGCGGTGGGGCCGCAGCATTGTGGGGCCCGGATTACCTGGCGGAGGACGAGTTCACCATCCAGCTGGGACTGCACACCAAGACGGACCTCTGGACGCGTGCCCAGAAACCGAAGACGCTCGCACGGGTCAGGGCGTTCTGCGAAGGGTTCAACGCGGCGTGCTCCGAGAATGCCGAACTCGGCGGTGACCGGCGGGAGATCCTGCCCGTCACCCCCAGGGACATAGATCGTAGACCGACATGTTCGGCACGGGGTTGACTGTGTGACCCCAGCCCACCGCCGGGCTGTAGCCCATTTGCTGCCACGGGAGTCCCAGTAACACGGTCCGGTCGTCACCGCTCCCGACGGCACCGATGTCGCGGTACGCATCGCCGGAGTCCTGCACCACCCGGCCACCTCCGCGTTGGAGAGCTGGTGGCGCCTTTCCTTCGCCACCAGCGTGCAGGAGTTGTTCAAGATCCACGACGGGGCGCCGCTCCCACTGTTCAACATGATCGCGGCGGACGCACATGGCTCGATCGGCGCGCTCTATTGCGGAACCCCTCCAGTGCGTGCCCATGGCGACTTCGACGACAGTAAGCGCCGCCTGCCCGGTGATGATCCGAAGTGGTTGTGGCGCAGGGTTCATCAGGCGTCCCGGATGCCCAGAGTGATCAACCCCGAATCCGGGTGGGTGCAGAACTGCAACGAAACGCCCTGGCTCTACACCGATCCGCCGCTGCCCGCCGAAAACTGGCCGTCAGCCATCGCCCCCAGCGTCGACCAGGTCGACGATTTCCGTCCGATCGCCTCCCGAAGGTGGCTCAAAGCACAGAAGAAGATCAGCCCGGAACAACTTCTTGGCCTGAAGTTCAGCAAACGCGCACTCCTCGCGGACGTCGTCCTCGACGAACTCCTCGCGGCCGCCACGGGCGAGACGGACCTTGAGGACGCGGTCCAGGTGCTGACTGCGTGGGACCGCCAGGCCAACCAGGACAGCGAGGGCTATGTGCTTTTCTATCTATGGAGCATGCAGAATCTCTCGGGCATCGGCGACAAGACACTTTTTCGGTGCGCAGCAGAGCCCGGGGGACTCCCGACAGGGCTGGCCGACCCCGCCGCGGCAGTCGCAACCCTTCGCGATGCCAAGGCGATACTCCTGGGAACTGGAGCCCCTCTCGATGCCTCCGTCGGGCAGGTCGTCTCACTCGGCGACGGTCCGGACGCAATCCCGGGGGATGGGGGCTCCGGCGTGGTGGGCGTCCTGAAAGCGTTCGAGATCATGCCAACGGCCGACGGCTTCAAGAAGGTGCTCGGTGACACCTGGGTGTCACTGGTTCAATTCCGCCCAGTCGGTGAAACCACCGCGGAAAGCGTCCTCGTCTACGGCAACGCCACCGAACCCGGCGCGCCACCATCGAAGTCACAGTACGCCGTATGGGCAAGCGACAGGCTGCGCACCTGACACCGTTACCCGCCCGGACATATTCGCGCACCCGGCCGAACCTCGCAGCGGTCGACCTCCCGGGGGCTCTGGGGCGCCTGCTCTCGGGGTTCATGGTCAAGAAGTACAAGGGCCCGGCTTCGTCGACTCGTAGAGACGAATGCGGATCGCATGGTTCGCCTTGTGCATAACCCCGTTCCCTCAGCCGATCAAGATTACGTACCCGGATACCTGGACGTACGAATGCGCGGCATGTCGAATCGGTCTCGGACGGCATATCGGAATTGCCGAGGGATCGGGGGTGTGGCCGATGTGCACAACAGGAAGCCCGCGCCACCTCCGTCTCGCACGCATCGACGCCGACGCCCGCAGGGCCGCGACGGTCCGGCCTGGCGTGGCCGACCGGAGGAGAGCCAAGGTCGCGGGCACCGCATGCGCGCGTACGGCTCACCGGCACGCGGGGCCGCCGGTACCGCGACCGCTCGCAGCCGCGTCGTCACTCCCGTCGGCCGTCACCCGTGATGATCCGTCCCTGACCGTCACCGACCACACGACTCGCGGTCAGGGGGGAAGAATGTCACAGTGTGAGGTGGAGGACTGTTGCAGTGGAGTTCGTGGCCCGACAGGACGAGCGAAGCACCATCGACCAACTGATGGCCGCGGCAGCGGCCGGCCAGGGCGGGGCCCTCGTCGTGGCCGGCGAGGCGGGAATCGGTAAGTCGGCGCTTCTCGACACGGCGATGGACTCGCTGGACGGTTACACGGTGCTGCGTACGGACGGCGCCGAGTTCGAGCAGGAACTCCTGTACGCCGCGCTGTACCAGCTGTGCGCACCCCTCCTCGACCTGCGCGCCAAACTCCCCCCGGTGCAGCGGGAGGCGTTGGAGGCGGTGTTCGGACTGGGCCCGCAGACATCACCCGAACCCCTGACGGTCGGCCTCGCCGTGCTGGGCCTGTTGCACGAGATGGCGCGCAAGCGGCCGGTGTGCTGTGTGATCGACGATGCCCAGTGGATCGACGACGCATCCCGCCAAGTGCTGGTGTTCGTCGCCCGGCGGATCGAGGCCGAGCGGATAGCGATGGTGTTCGTCGCCCGTGACGCCGCCTCGGTTCCGGGGCTCGCCGCCCTGCCGCGGCTGCCCCTCACGGGACTGCCCGAGGAGGACGCGCGCCGGCTGCTCGGCACGGTGGTGCGGTCCGGGCTCGATGCCGAGCTCGTCGAACGCATCCTGGCCGAGGCCGCGGGCAACCCGCTGGCGCTGCTGGAATTCGCCCACGACGACGGACCGTTCGCACTGCCCCGCGTACGCCCGTCACTGCCCCACGTCGGGACCGCGCTGAAATCGCAGTTCGTCCACCGCTTCGAACAGCTGCCGTCCGACACCCAGCCTCTGGTGGTACTCGCCGCGGCGGAACCGGTCGGAGACCTCGCCCTGCTGCGCCGGGCGGCCGAGCTGCTGGAGATGGACCCCGCAGCCCTGTCCGTGGCGGAGGATGCAGGACTGCTCACACTGGGCCCCCGGCTCACCTTCCGGCATCCCCTCGTGCGCTCGGCGCTGTACGCCTCGGCCACCCCGGGGCTGCGCCGCCGCGTGCACGGCGCTCTCGCCGAGGCGACCGACCCCGTGACGGATGCCGACCGCCGAGCGTGGCACCGGGCCCACGCCGCCGTCGACGCCGACGAGGGGGTGGCTGCGGAGTTGCAGCGGTCGTCGGAACGGGCACGCATGCGCGGCGGCTTCTCCGCGGCCGCCGCCTTCATGGAGCGGGCCGCGCAACTGACCCCCGAAGCCGGATCCCGGGCCGGGCGGCTGATCGCGGCAGCCCGCCTCCACCTGCAAGCCGGCTCGCCCAGGGCGGCCCGCGCACTCATCTCGAAGGCCGAGCCCGGGCTCGAGGACAGCAGGCACACGCAGGCGCGCCTGTTGCGCGCCAGGATCGACTTCCAGCTCGGCCACACCCCGCAGGCGACCGCCGCGCTCATCGGCCTCGCCACTCAACTGCCCGGCGAGCAGGCCACGGAGGTGTACCTGGAAGCAATCGCGTCGATCATGTTCAACGACAACCAGCCCGGCCTGCTCAAGACACTCGGCGCCGCGGTCCAGGAACAAGGGAGACCGGGAGACGCCTCTCCCGCGGACCTGTTGCTGCACGCCCTCCTGGACCAGATCAGACTGCCCGTCGAGCAGGCGGTCCCGGCGATGCGCGAGGCGGTAACCGCCTGCCGCACCGCCGCCGACTCTGCGGCAGGTCACTGGCGGATGAACCTCGCCTGCCAGCTCGCCATCGACCTGCGCGACGACGCAATCCTGCGCGAGATGACCGACCAGCAGGTCCGGGCCGCCCGCAGCCAGGGCTCGCTGGCCACCTTGCCGCAGGCACTGCGCTACCAGGCGATCTCGCGCATCGCGGGAGGCGGGCTCAACGAAGCGGCCTGCGTCCTCGCGGAAGCCCACGCACTCGACGAGGCCGCGGGCTCGATGCGTGTCGTGGGCGTCGACCTCGTCCTCGCCGCCTTCCGAGGCGACGCGTGCCACTATCGCGAGCTGAAGAAGCTGACGGGCGCGGACGGGCGGCCCAACGAAACCGTCGGCGAGCAGTACGCCCGGGCGGTCCTGTACAACGGCCTGGGCAACCATGAGGCCGCTCTGCAGGCGGCCCTCGCGTCCCAGAGCCGCCACCGGGCCGGCTCTTACACCCTCTGGGCCGTCTACCCCGAGCTCGTCGAGGCCGCCGCGCGCGTGGGACGCCCGCAGGAAGCCGCCGACGCGGCGCGCCTGCTGGAGAGACTGGCCCGGGCGCATCCCTCCCCGTGGGCCGTCGCCCAGTGGCTGCAGGCGCGAGCACTCCTCGGCGAGGGCGAGAACTGCGACATGCTGTACCGGGAAGCCATCGACCACTACGCGAAGACCGGCGTCCACATTCATCACGCCCGGACACGGCTCACCTACGGCGAGTGGTTGGACGGGGAGGGGCGCACCGCGGAAGCCCGTACCGAACTGCGAGCCGCGTACGAGATGCTGTCCTCGATGGGCGTCGACGCCTTCGCCGAGCGTGCGGCCAGAAAACTGCGGGCCGCCGGTGAGGAGCCGCGCCCGCAGGACACGGACGACGACCCGCTCGGTGTCCTGACCGCGCGGGAACGCCTCATCGTCGGCAAGGTAGCCGCCGGCGCGTCGTCCAGGGAGGTTGCGGCAGCGCTGTTCCTCAGCCCGCGTACGATCGACACCCACCTGCACAACGCCTACCGCAAGCTGGGGATCTCCTCGCGCCGACAGCTCCGCGAGCTGTCCGGCTGACCAGCGACCGGGACGGCCGCCGCTCGCACGTGGTGCGTGCAGGGGGGAGAAGGCCACCCGTGCGCCGCGCCGCTGTAGGCGGCGGGGCGCTCCGTCCGTTCCGGGAACGGACGTGATCCCAGTCGGCCGGGTGCGGCAACGGCCGCATACCGTCCGGGCATAGCTCGCCCGCTTCCTCGGCCGGTGTCCAGCGGCTCTTGCGCTCCAACGGCGCGAGGGCCCGCGCAGATACTCCCCTGCTCGCCGACGTGGCTCCGAGCGATGGAAGTGCCCACCGATCCAGACATGCAGGGACATCCAGCCCCGCTGCCCAGCGGCACACCTCATCAACCGTGAGTCCCCACCCATGCCCAGCTCAACGAGAAGCCCGTCCACCCGTCACATCGACTGCGGCTCCAGTACCAGAGCCGCTGATGCTCGGTGACGGAGTCGTGAGGTTGCTCGGTCGAAAACCGCAGACCCCGACACGCAGGCCGAAGTGCGGGCCCGGCTGACGGTTCGGCTTGGTCAGGACCCGGTGGCTTCCTGGTCGCCGCGCTTGTCGGCCTGCATGTCGCCGACCACCTCCGTCACCATGCGGATCGACGCGGCGTCCAGCACGTTGCCGAACTCGATCACGCGGATCCGCCCCTCCAGGCGTGTCCTCAGCTCGGGCGTCTCGCTCGGAATCACCACCAGGTCCACGTTCTCGAGATCTTCGTCCTCGGTGCCGTGCAGGACCTCGATGTTCTCGATGCCCGCCTGGGTGAGGGAGTCCCGCACACTGACCGCTTGCTCGTCGGTGCGGTACCAGATGCCGACCGTCCGGTCCCTCGGCACGGAGGCGATCTGCACCAGCGTCTGCACGTGTGGCGCGACGACGATGGCGACCACCTCGGTCCGAGGGCGCCGGAACAGCCCGCGCACCTCGGCCAGATGGAAGAACGTGGTCAGGACGAGGTCGGCCTGCTCCTCCTCGGCGTCGAACGTCCCCAGCACCAGCGGCCGGACCTTGAGGCCGAGGTGCTCGCCGAGTTCGTCCGCGAAGTACTTGGCCCGGTCGACGTTGCACTCGACGAAGGAGACCTTCAGGACATCCTCCTCGGCACGCATTGCCAGGCCCGCGACCAGCGGCTGGATCTCGGCCGCGGTCAGCCCGAGCGCGATGCACTCCCTGATGGCCTGCCGCAGGATGTCCAGGGCCTGGTCGCGTGCCGGCGAGGCCTCCCGCGCGGGCCCGGGACCCACCACCCGGGTTCCGCTGCGGCCGTGGCTCTCGACCAGGCCCAGCTCGCCGAGCTGGGCGTAGGCGCGCGCGACCGTGTTCCGGTTGATGTGCAGGTTGTCGCCGAGCAGCCGTGCGCTGGGCAGGGACTGCCCCGGTTCGAGATCGCCGGACTCGATCATGAAGGACAGCTGGGTCACGATCTGCCGGAAGATGGGCACACCGGAGTCACGGCTCACCTGAAGGTTGTCCACCAACGCTCGGCTCTCCCTCTTCTGAACGCTGTCCTGTCCCCGAGTGCACCGAGCGAGGCCGCTGGACGGCACCGTACCGGCGTGGACAGTATCGACCCATGCTATTCAGCCAGGAACACTGGGCCAAACGCCCCGATGCTACGTCGGTTTCCCGGCCTCCGGGAGCAGGTGCCGCGTGGATCAGTGGACGATGCGCCGGTTCACGTCGACGACGTGTTCCTGATGCACCGCTCAACGGTGTTGCGCTGCTCGTAGGCTCGCGGTCGAAGGCTGCCGCCCCGGCTGCCTCGACGGAGCCGGTGGCCGCGCTGGTCTGCGGGGACGGGGATCACGGCCCGGATGCCGCGCTCGCGCAGGTGCTCGCGGATCGCGCGGGAGGAGCGCGCCTTGTCGGCCAGGACCACATCCGGCCTGGTGCGAGGTCGCCCTCGCCTACGGGGGACCCCGCAGGCGGGCCATGACCTCGGTGAAGGCAGGTACGTCACCGGCTTGTCCGGTGGTGAGGACGAACGCGAGGGGCGGGCAGCGGGCACCGGCGGCGAGGCGGACCGTGGCGGTCAGTCCACCGCGGGTACGCTCCCAGAGAGGCGGCAACCGGCAGCGGAAACGAGCGATGTCCCTGTCCGCGTTCGCGGCTCCGCATGACCCCGGCTTCCGGACCTCCTCCGACCGCTGCCGAGGCCGCGGCAAAACCCGCACCCAGGCCCTCCTCCGCCTCACCCGCCACCGCATCAGCGTCCTGCCGCCTGCTCCGCGACGGAACCTTCGACGAGCCGAGGAGCCCCGGACGCGCTTGCCGAAGGGCATGGAGGCTCCCACGGGGACAGGGCGTGGACCACTGCCGCGTGGATCGTTCCGTCGTCGGAGACCTGTGGGCCCGTGACACCTCGGATGGTTGCGAGGTCCTCGGGCGTGAGTATGGGGATCGGCATGGTAGACCCCCAAGGGGCACGGTTTGCGCTGCATCTCCGTATGGTTGCTCCATTAGGTCGAAGATTGGGCCTGGCGCTAGGCTATTGACCACCGGCAGGCGGCCCAATATAACTGGCCATGCCGTCGGCGCAGGCGAATCGGCTCAACCGTCTCTGTCCCCGCCCGTACAGCGATCACGGTTCACCGCAGCGGTCGGCCACCCGGCGCGAGCCGCTCGTATCTCATGACTCACCGGCACCCGACCGAACCCGGAGTCACTATGAAGTCCCATGTGAACGGCCCTCGTCAGATGCGGCACCGGTCGGCACTGGCCGTCGCCGGCGCGGTGGTGCTGGGAGCCTCGGCCTGCACCGACAACCGCCCCCCAGGCTCGCGGCGGGGACGCCGGCCAGGCCGTCAAGAGGCGGAAGCCGTGGCTGGCCACCTCAGCCTGAAGCAGGCGCATCTGCCGGACATCCTCGGCGACCTGCTGCGCAAGGCGCGCCAACGATGACAGCCCTGCACCACGAGGCCCTGGTGGTCGACCTGCACAACGACCTCATCCTCCTGGTCGACCACTTCGACCGCCGCGGACGGCCCAGGCCCGCTGACGCCCCCGAAAGCACGCAGCTCCGCCTCGACGCTGTCCACGTGGTCGAGGATCGCCCGCGCACGCCGGGCGCGGATCAACCCGGCCGAAGCCAGCCGGACCCGGCCACCGTTCCGTTCCAGCAGCCGGTGCGCGTCTCGGACTCCAGGCCGGTGAGCTGCTGGGACACGCTCGACGGAGTCATGTCGGCGGCGTGGGCGACCGCCCGGACCCGTATCCAGCGAGTGGAGCCTGCTCCGTAGCCGCACCATCAGGGCTTCATCACGCCCCCATTGTCGTGTGGATGCACCTAACGGCGGTGACAGTTTTACGGGATAGACGCATAGCTCAAATGTGCCTAGTGTCTTAGGTGTGACTGCTATGACATCCTCCTCCCCGTTCACCGCCAACCTCTGGGCCGAAGCCGATCGGCACCTTGTCCGCTACGGAGGCGGCTTCACGCCCGAGATCATCGAGCGCGCCGCCGGAAGCTTCGTGTTCACCGCGGCCGGCCGCCGGATACTCGACTTCACCTCCGGCCAGATGAGCGCGATCCTCGGCCACTCGCACCCGGCGATCGTCGCCACCGTCCAGCGGCAGATCGCCGATCTCGACCACCTCTACAGCGGTATGCTCAGCCGCCCCGTGGTCGACCTCGCCCGCCGACTCGCCGAATCCCTGCCGACGCCATTGGAGAAGGCCCTCCTCCTGACGACCGGGGCCGAGTCCAACGAAGCCGCGATCCGCATGGCCAAGCTCGTCACCGGCAAGCACGAGATCGTCTCCTTCGCCCGGTCCTGGCACGGCATGACGCAGGCAGCCGCGTCCGCCACCTACAGTGCGGGCCGCAAGGGTTACGGCCCGGGCGCTCCCGGCAACTTCGCCATCCCCGTGCCGAACACCTACCGGCCCGACTTCACCGCACCCGACGGCTTCCTGGACTGGCCCCGCCAGCTGGACTTCGCCTTCGACCTGATCGACGCCCAGTCGACCGGCAGCCTGGCCGCGTGTCTCGTCGAGCCGATCCTCAGCTCGGGCGGCATCATCGAGCCGCCCGCCGGATACTTCGCCGCCCTGCGGGCCAAGTGCCGGGAGCGCGGCATGCTGCTGATCCTGGATGAGGCGCAGACCGGTCTCTGCCGCACCGGAACCTGGTACGCCTTCGAGCGCGACGGTGTCGTGCCCGACATCCTGACCCTGTCCAAGACCCTCGGCGCCGGACTGCCCCTCGCAGCCGTGATCACCAGCGCGGAGATCGAGCAGGAGGCGCACGAGCGCGGATTCCTGTTCTTCACCACACATGTCTCGGACCCGCTGGTGGCCGCGGTCGGCAACACGGTTCTCGACGTGCTGACCAAGGACAAGCTCGACGAGCGGGCGCGGCAACTCGGCGTGTTCCTCCGCCGCGGCCTGGACGACATCGCCGGACGGCACGAGGTCGTCGGCGACGTGCGAGGCCGTGGCCTCCTCGCCGGACTGGAACTCGTCGTCGACCGCGAGACCAAGCGCAGCTCGGACGAGCTGGGCGCCCGGGTCACCCACCGCTGCCTCGAACTCGGCCTGCACATGAACATCGTGCAGCTTCCCGGCATGGGCGGAGTCTTCCGGATCGCCCCGCCGCTGACGGCCACCGAGGAGGAGCTGTCGCTCGGCCTGGAGATCCTGGACCAGGCGATCGGCGACGCCCGCGCCGCGCTCTGAGCCCCACTCGGCGCCGCCAGAGTCGCAAGCTCAGGTGCAGGGTAAGGGTTTGGCCCAAGTGAGGAGCAGTCGTCAGGGGCGTCGGTGCCGACGATCACTCCGCCTTCCGTACGACCGCCGCTCCACTGGTCGAGCGAGGCGACGGGGACGACGCGGCGGACCACCGGGGTTGTGCGCGCCAGTCAGTGGCGCGAGAAACCTCGCGAAGGCGTGTTGCTCATCGAGGTCAGGGCCCCGGGTGAGCGGAGCCTGGGGGAGGGGCTCACGGTGCTGCGTCGATGTCGGCGTTCTGCATACGCGAGGGTCCGGCGCGGAGTGACGCGATGGGCCCCACCTGTGCATCTTCCGCGCACCTCGTCGGCCCCCGACATGCCGGCCCGGCCGCGCGTTCCGATCTGCGACGGGACCGGCCGGGTTCACGGCAGCGCAGCCCGTCGGGCCGAGTGACCTATTCCACAACGAGGCTTGTCGTCCGAAGCTGTCGATCGCCCGTCGGTCGTCAACTCCCGTACCAGGTTGCCTGCTGACGCCACGTCGACTCAGCGGCGCAAGCGGCCCTCCGGTGTGGCGTGCCGCTGGGAGGGGTGGAGCCCGCGGGAGGGGGCTATAAGGTCTGCACATGAAAATCAGTGTCATTAAGGGGTGGGTGGGCGTCTGCCTCCTGCTTCCCGGGCTCGCCGCCTGCGGCACGAGCGAACCCGCTCCTTCGAGAAGCACGGCCGCGACACGGCCGTCCGACGCGGTCGTCGACACCTGCGGCACGACGCTGCGGGTGTCCGAACCGCCCAAGAGGGCGATCGCGCTGGAACAGAACGCGACGGAGATCATGCTCAGCCTCGGGCTTGCGGACCGGATGGCCGGCGCCTCCTACCAGACCGACCCGGTGCTCCCCGCGCTGGCCGCCGACTACAAGAAGGTCCCGGTGCTCGCGGACCGGTACGCCAACCACGAGGCGACACTCGCCAAGGAACCGGACTTCCTCTACTCCACCCTCGCCTCGGCGTACGCGGACGAAGCCGCGGGCCCCCGGGCGGGATGGAAGCACCTCGATGTGCCGGCCTACCTCTCCGTCCACGACTGCGAGAACCCTGAACAGTCACCTCGCGAAGTGCGCTTCGACGCCATCTTCGACGAGATCGAGGACATCGCCACCATTTTCGGCGTCCGACAGCGTGGCGAAAAGGTCGTCGCGGGCCTACAGGCCCGGCTCGACCGCGCGGTACACGCGATCCCCGACGGAATCGACGCCGATCTGATGTGGTACTACTCCGGCACCACCACCCCCTACATCGCCGGACACGGCGGACTGCCCTCCACGGTCGGTGAACTCGCCGGGCTGGACAACGCCTTCGACGACATCCCGCAGAAGTGGCCGGAGGGCAACTGGGAGGACATAGCCGAGCGCGATCCGGAGGTCATCGTCCTGGCGGATCTGACCCGCGGGGGGAAGGGGGACAGCGCTGAGGCGAAGAAGAAGTTCCTCCGGTCCCATCCCGTCACCTCAAGGCTCCGCGCCGTACGCGAGAACCGCTTCATCGTGGTGCCCGGGTCGGCCATGGACCCCTCCGTGCGCAGCGTCAGCCTGGTGGAGGAACTCAGCAAGGGCCTGGCCGAACTCTACGGCTGACCCGGCCCGCCACCCCCGGCCATCCCCACCACCTCCCGCCATCCCCCGTACGAAACCGAGGCCCCGCATGACCGGCACCACCCTGTCCCCCCGCGCCCTGCTGGAACGCTGGGACGCCCAGCAGGCCGCCTACATCGCCCACCGGGAACACCGCTTCCAGTCGATGCTGGACGTCCTGCGCCTGCACCTGGACGAGCCCTTCCACGTCCTGGACCTCGCCTGCGGACCCGGTTCGCTGTCGGACCGCGTCCTGACCGCCTTTCCCGAGGCGCGGGTGACCGCCGTCGACCACGATCCCGTGCTGCTGCGCCTGGCCGGCTCGGTACTCGCGGACCACGGCGACCGGGCCACCGTCGTCGACAGCGACCTCGTACGAACCGACTGGGCCCGGCCTCTGGCCGGGGAGAGGATCGACGCCGTCGTCTCCTCCACCGCCCTGCACTGGCTCTCCCCCTCCCAGCTGCTGGGCGTCTACACCACACTCGCCGACCTGCTGCCGCCGGGCGCGCTCTTCCTCAATGCCGACCATCTGCGCTACGGGCCGGACAACGAAACCCTGGGAGCTGTGTCCGCCCTGCACGACGCCGAGGTGCAGCGCGCCGCGTTCGCCGCCGGCGCGGACACCTGGGACGCCTGGTTCGCACTCGCGGCCGCTCAGCCGGACATGGCCCCGCTCGTCGCCGAACGCCGGCGGCGTTTCACCGACCGCCCGCCGCAGCCGGTGTCTCCGCTGCACTTCCACCTGTCGGCGCTGAGCACCGCAGGTTTCAGCGAGACGGGCACCGTCTGGCAGTACCTCGACGACTACGTGGTCTTCGCACGGCGATGACGAGGACCACCATCACGACGGGCGCGCACCGAGCCACCGGCCCTCGGGGCGCGCTCGTCCTCACCTGCTGCACCGTCCTCCTGCCGCTGTCCGTGCTCATCGCGGTCGGCACGGGAAGCGCCGACATACCGCCCCTGGACGTGGCCCGGACCATAGGCGTCCACCTCGGCGCACCGTGGGATGCCCTGCCCCCGCTGCGCGACAGCATCGTGTGGGACCTGCGGCTGCCGCGTGTGCTGCTCGCCGCGCTGGTGGGAGCGGGGCTCGCGGTGTGCGGTGCGGTCCTGCAGGCTGTGACGCGCAATCCACTGGCCGACCCCTACCTGCTCGGGGTGTCGGCCGGCGCCTCCACGGGAGCGGTCCTGGTCCTGGTGCTCGGCGTCGGCTCCCTCGCCCTCCCGGTCGGCGCCTTCGCCGGCGCGCTCACGGCCTTCGGCTGTGTCCTCCTCCTGCTCGGCCGCTCATTCGGCTCCGCCACCAGAGTCGTGCTCTCCGGCGTTGTGGTGGCCCAACTGTTCAGCGCGCTCACCAGCCTCGTCACCATCCGCTCCGGCGACGCCGAGAGCACCAGGGCGGTGACCTTCTGGCTGCTGGGCTCCCTCGCCCCGGCGAACTGGGTCTCGGTGGGCATCTGCGCCCTCACCACCGCGGCCGGCCTGGTGGTCTGCCTGCTGTACGCACGCCCCCTGGATGCCCTGGCCTTCGGCCGCGAGACTGCCGCCACCCTGGGCTTCTCACCGCGTCGCACCGAAGCGGTGCTCTTCGCGGTGACCGCCGTGGTCACCGGCTCCCTCGTCGCGGCCAGTGGCGCCATCGGCTTCGTGGGCCTGCTCGTCCCGCATGCGGTACGCATCCTCACCCGAGCCTCCCACCGGCTGCTGCTGCCGACCTCGGCCCTGCTCGGTGCGAGCTTTCTGGTGTGGGCGGACACGGCCGCGCGGACCGCCTTCGGCCCCCGGGAGGTACCGGTCGGCGTACTGACCGCGCTCATCGGAGTCCCGGTCTTCGCGCTCCTGCTGCGCCGGCGGGCGGGTGCGCCGTGAAGGATATGAGCACCGGCGCCGAAAGGGGTCCAGGCGCAGGCGTGGAACTCGCCGCCGACCGGCTGCGGTGGACGGCGAACGGCCGCGCGGTCGTGGACGGCGTCACCTTCACCGTGCCGCAGGGCTCCTTCACCGGACTGATCGGCCCCAACGGTTCCGGCAAGTCCACCGTCCTGCGCCTCCTCGCCGGTGTGCGCCGGCCCTCGGCGGGTCGTGCCCTGCTGGCCGGCTCCGACCTGCGGGCCTTGAAGAGGCGCGAGGTCGCGCGTCGCGCGGCCTTCGTCGCTCAGGAGACCTCGACCGACATCGACATGACCGCGGCGCAGGTCGTCATGCTCGGCCGGGCCCCCCACTACGGGCGGTCGGCCACGTCGGAAGGAGACATCCGCGCGGTCGAAGAGGCCATGACGACGATGGGGGTACGGGCGCTGGCCGACCGGTCCTGGAGCACGCTGTCCGGGGGCGAACGGCAGCGCGTCAACATCGCCCGGGCGCTCGCCCAGGGGACCCCGGTTCTGCTGCTGGACGAACCCACCAACCATCTGGACGTCAGTCACCGGCTCGACCTCATGGAGAGGCTTTCGGGCAGCCCCACCACAGTCATCGCGGCCCTGCACGAACTCGACCTGGCCGCACGCTACTGCGACCACCTCGTGCTCCTCGACGCCGGCCGTGTCGTCGCCTCCGGGCGCCCCGCCGAGGTGCTCACGCCACCCCTCCTCGAGCAGGTCTACCGGGTCCGAGGCACCGTCGGCGAAGGACCGGACGGCCGGATGGACGTCCATCTGGCCCCTCTCACCCACCGATGAACACGAATGATCCCGCACCCACGTGGACGTGCACGCGGGCCGGATCCGCGCGGGTTCGAGAGCCTCGCGGCGCTGCGTGACCGGCAGGCCGGGCTGCTTTCGGGCGGGGAACAGCAATTCCTGGCTCTCCTGTGCGCGTTGAGCCTCGACGCCCGTCTGCTGTTCATCGACGAGATGACGATGGGACTCGCCCCCCTGGTAGCGCGCGGCCTCGTCGACATCGTCAAGGAGGTGGCGGCCGAAGGCGTCGCGGTCCTCTTCGTCGAGCGACACCTGCACATCGCACTGGGGCTGTGCGACCGCGCCCCTGTGCTCAGCCACGGTGAGTGAATACGCGAAGGCAGCGGTCCTGAGCTGCGCCTCCGCATCGACGAACTCGCCTCGCTCTACTTCGCCGGGGACCCCGCCCTCGGCCGGTGGTCCGCGGACCCCGCCCTCGGCCGGTAGTCAGGGGGCGCCCCTTGGTACCGCACCCCTCACCACCGTCGAACGGGAACGCGATGCAACAGCCGCAAGCCGCCCGCTGCGCCCGTCCGTGTCGTCGACGACCGGAGCCCCCAGCGTGCCGCCTGCAGGCAGCGAGCAGCAGCGGGCCCCGTGTTCTGCTGCTCTGGGAGGACATGGCGCGGGGGATCGGAAGCAGGAGCACCGTCGTGGAGTGGTACACCGACGAACTCCCCTCCTGTTCCGCGACCTGGACCTCACCGTCTGACCCCGTGATCTCCAGTCCAAGGGAAGGAATCTCGTGATCGACCTCCGCACCGACAACCCCGAGACCCTCACCTGGCAGGGAACACAGGACGTCCGCGCCCAGAAACACCGCCCGACGCATCAGGAGTGCGGGGCATTTTTCTTGGCTGCTTTCGAGCTCAAGTAACCCTGGCGCTCCGTCGGGGGCACACCTGTCCCCAGGCCATGCAAAAGAGCGGACGAGCCGACAGCCGCATGATCAACCACCTCTGCCGGAGGGGTCAGTCGCTTGACCCGTCATGTCGGTCAGGGGCGCCGAAGTGCTGGGCAATCGCTTCGGCCCGGCCCGATACCCCGATCTTCCGGTAGATGGTGTGCAATTTATTCTTCACTGTGCGCTCTGTTATACCGAGCCTGCGCCCTATCTGGTGATTTGACATACCGGTCACAAGAAGCTGAAAAACTTCCGTCTCGCGATCTGTGAGGACTTCTCTTCTATTGTTGACCGGTGCCGGTGCCGGTGCCGGTGCCGGTGCCGGAGCGGAAGTGAAGGGGGCGTCTTCCGATCGGCGTTCATCGACCAGAATCTTCAGCAATTTGATTACCTCGTTGACATCCCGTCGCAGCGCCCGCAGGTCACAAGTCAGTACCTGCTGACAGCATTCTTCCTTGTCGGGCATGACGCCTTCCCCGGGATGAGTCTGCCGCCACGGACGAAGCAGTGGCTTCGGCATCGCAGGGCGGGCAGACAAGGCCATCATTCCCGGGTCCACGGGGCAGTGAACCTTGGATCTGGTCAGATCCTGCCTCCGTGGCGAGCCGTCATGGTGGTGCAACCTCCCGCATCCCTTGGCCGGTTCACCCCCACGGGGACACTGCCGACTCTGCCGCACCAGCGGCCACGGGTGGTACTCCGCCGTGCGCGCGGCCGGTCCATGGCGCGATAGCGACAAAAGGAGACGACGGGTACTGCGACTGATTGAGCGGTCGGCATGCGGTACCAAAGGACCTGGTTCCGTATCGAAGGTACCGAAGTCTCGGTCGTTTCCGGAGTTTCGCTTCGGGCACTCGGTTTGCGCGTAACGGCGAAAGCTGCAATGTAAGGAGGGAAATCCATGAATGCAGTTGCGAAGCATGCTTCCCCTTTCCTCGTCGAGCAGCAGCAGATCATCGGGCAGCGTGACAACGCACTGCTGCAAGCCGCCCGCGATGGTCGGGTGGGCCGACAGAATCTCGGTCGCATGGTGCAGGCTGACCAGTTGTGCCTGTATTCCGAGACCGTGGCCTACGGGGTACTTCTCGCCCGGTTCCCGAGCGGACCGGCAGCTGATCTTTTCGCCGGGCTGAACTCCGCCCTGCGTTCGGTCAAGCCGAGTCTCGACCGGTGCGCGAAGGCTCTGGACGCGCCCCCCGTCTCCGCTCTCGACCCGTCCAAGGCGGCCGACGCGTTCGCCTTCCCCATGGCGGTTTCCTGGATGTGCCTGCACGCCGGGCCCGTCGCCGCGGCACTGGCGCTGTGGTCGGACTTCGCGGCCTACGCGCGGGAGAGCCAGGAACTCGTGCGGACGCTGACCGACGCGGGCGCGGACGTCCCCGAGGCGTTCCTCGGCTACTACAGCCGACAGGATCCCTCGGAGCTGCTCGACCTGGCCGCCGGTGTCGTGGAGGACGACGTCCGTGAGGGCGGCACGTCTGACCACGCCACATCTGTCGCCGCCATGTTGTTGGCGGGTCTCGACGGCTTCTGGCGGTTCGCCGCCGAGACGGAGCAAGGGCCGTCCTCGGCCGGCGCGGGTCGCGTAAAGCGGCAGGGGTGACGGCCGTGCGCGTGGGGATAGCGGGCGGAGGGATCGCGGGGCTGACGCTGGCCTGGCTGCTCTCCGAGAGCCACGAGGTGGTGCTGCTGGAGGAGCGGCCGAGGCTCGGCGGAAACGTGAAGTCCGTCCTGACGGCCGCCGACGGCGGCCCCTGTGCCATCGATCTCGGTGTCAGGGAAACGCCCGTCGAGGTGTCTCCGGTCTGGCGGCACATCGCAGCGGCGGTGGGTGTCTCGGCGGGGGACCTCGTCGCGACCACCGCGTCTCGGGTGGTGCTCCGGAAGCACGAGCGCTCGCCCCTGTGGGTCTCCGCAGCAGACCCCACCGACACGGCACGACCGGTCACGACCGGGGGACCGGCCTACCGGGCCATGGCGCGATTCGCCGACGAATCCGCGCGATGGGAGACAGAGGGAATGTCCTGGGACGTCACCGTCGGCGACGTCCTGGACTCATGGCCGCTGCCCTCGACGGCGGTGCGGCACCTGTTGTGCGCGCTCCCCGCTTCGCTCCACGGCTGCACGACGGACGAAGTGCGGTCCCTGTCGGCACGGGCGGTCGGCACGACCTTCACACCGCCGCACACGGTCCCTCGGACGACGTACCTGCGATCCGGGAACTCCTCACTCGTCCACGGACTCGCCGCCGGTGCACGTCCGGCCAGGCTGCTACTGGGGACAGGCCTGCGAGCGGTGCGCCGGGCGGGTGAGGGCTTCGAACTCGTGGACAGCGCGGGGGCTGTCCACGCAACGGACGTGGTCGCCCTGGCCCTTCCGGCGGACCATGCTCTGGCAGCTCTCTCCGGTCTGGCCGGCGCAGGCGCCTGGAGGACGGCGCTGAAAGCCGTCGAGTACCGGGAAGTGACCTACGTACTGCACCACGACCCGTACGGAATGCCCGAGAACAGGCGCACGTGGTCCGCCGGCAACACCACCGTGGACGGAAACCGGAGCGAGACGACGACCTGGTACGGCCCATCGCTGGGCGTCGACCTGTTCGTCAGTCAACTCGATCACCGTGCCGGGCGGCCCCGCGAGGAATTGGCCCGCTCCTCGTTCCGGGCGACACTCCCCACCCCCCAGGCATGCCGGGCACGGCAACGGCTGGGCGCGATCCACGAAGGGCAGCGCCTCCTGTTCCTCGGGCACTGCACGACTCCGGTGGAAACACAGGAAGCGGCCATGGCATCGGCTGTGGCCGTGGCACAACACCTCACACCCTGCGGCAAACGGTTGCGTGACTACCTGGAAGGCGGATGACCGATGCGACGAGGAAGCACCATCACCACCAGCGCCCGGACCCGAGCGGCCCGGCACATGATCCCCTGTATCGACGTGCGTGACGGCATGGCGACCGACCCCTCCGGCGCTCCGCGCCTCGCCGATCCCCTCGACGTCGTCGGCATCGCCACCGGTTACGCCGACGACGGGGTCGGCCAGCTGTTCCTCGATGTCGTCGATACCTGGAGCGCTGTCGGCTATCTGCCGGACCTGCTGCGCAAGCTGCGGGCGACCGGTCTGGAGCTGCTCGTCTCCGTGCAGCACGGAGCCCTGCCGTCACCCAAGGAGTGCCGGGAGTTGCTGTCTGCGGGGGCGGACGCCCTCTCGGTCAGCACGAGCATGGTCGAGGAGCCCGACCGGGTGGCGGACACGGTCCGCCTGCTCGGGAGCCGGCGGTTCATCGGTGTCGTCAACTGCTCCGGGGACCGGCAGCAAGGATGGCGGACCGTGATTCACGGCGGTGCCACCCGCACCACCGTGGACGCCCTCGCCGTGGCCCAGCGATTCGGTGAGCTGCGCGTGCGCGCGCTGCTCGCCAACAACGTCGACCGTGAGGGCACGGGCATCGGATACGACCTGGATCTGGTCCGTGCCGCGGCCCGTGCTTCCGCGCTCCCGGTCATCGCCTCCGGCGGTGCGGGCTCGGCGAGCCAACTGGCCGACGCGCTCAACGGCGGCGACGCCTCCCACGTACTCGTCAACAAGGTCGTCCACAGCGGCCGAGAGACAGTCGGTTCGCTGAGTGAGAGCTTGTGCCCTCACCTGCGCCGGGAAGCGGGCTGATCGTGCGGGCCTTGGCCTTCCCAAGGCACGGGGCCCCCTCCCGGGTACTCCGCCTGACAGACTTTCACCGTCCCGAACCAGGACCTGGCCAGGTGCGAGTACGGCTGTCCGCCCGTCCGATCAACCCGTCGGACCTCCTGTTCATACAGGGTTCCTATGGTCGCGAGGCACACTTCGCCCCGCGACCGGAGATGGGCACCCGAGGTAGTGGTTGGGCTGTCGCCGGGTTCGAGGGGGCAGGCACCGTGGACGCCCTGGGCTCCGGCACGAGGGGACCCGCGCCAGGCACCATGGTGGCGGTAGCCGCCACCGGGACCTGGCAGGAACAGGTCTGCGTGCCCAGCACATCGGTGATTCCGATCGCGCCCGGCGTTTCCGCTGAGGCGGCCTGTCAGCTCACCGTGAATCCGTTCACCGCCCACCTGCTCATGCGCGACATCGCCCTGGATCCGGGCGACACGTTGCTGCTGACCGCGGGCGCCTCTGCCGTAAGCCGCATGGTGATCCATCTGGCGAGTAAACGCGGTCTGCGGTGCCTGCCCGTGGTCAGGCGGCGCGGACAAGCGCGCGCACTGGCACGTCTGGGCGCGCAGCCACTGACCGTGAGCTCGGCCGACGCCCTGGCCGAGGCGGTCCGCGGCACGCCGGGGCACGGGCAGGTGGGCATGGTGCTGGACGCGGTGGGCGGGGCTCTCGGCGACGCGGCACTGCGCTGCCTCCGTCCCGCCGGACGGTTCCTCTCCTATGGAATGCTGTCCGGTCACCCCCTCTCCATACACCCCGACGACCTCGTCTTCCGGCAGGTGAGCGTGCAGGGCTTCTGGCTCCCCGCCCGCATGGAGCACCTGGGCGAGAAAGAGCTGAGTTCCCTCACCCGCGAGGTCCAGGATGCCGTCGTATGCGGCCTGCCCGGCCTGGAGGTCGCCGAGCGCCACGACCTCACCGACTTCGGGTGCGCCCTCGACCGCGCGATGCGGCCCGGGCGTGAGGGGAAGGTCGTGCTCACCGGCTGACCGCGACGGGTCTCACACCTACCGACCGGCTGACTCACGAAAGGAACCGATCATGCCGCCGACGGCGCCCACGCCGAGCGAACGCCCCCTCGAACAGGTCCGTCGCGACGACACCCGTAGCGGTTACCCCCGCGACGCCCTGCTCCCGGACCTGTTCGCGCGTCAGGCCCGGCAGTCCCCGGACAGCGAGGCGCTGGTGTGGAGCGGCGGCCGTTGGACGTTCCGGGAACTGCGCGGCAGGGTGGTCCACGCCGCCGCGCGGCTGCGGGCCCGCGGCGTGAGCGAAGGTGACATCGTCGCCGTGCTCCTGGACCGTTCACCGCAGTCGGTGGTGACCACGCTCGCCGTCCTGGAGGCCGGCGCCGTCCATCTCCCCCTCGACCCTCGTAGCCCCGGCAAGCGGCTCACCGCGATGATCCGGGACGCGGCGGCCAGGTTTCTGGTGACCCTGCCCGGGAATGCCGTCGACTCATCTCTCCCACTCGTCCGTATCACCACTCGTGAACTGGAAGGGGAGTGGGCCCAGCGGCTTGCACCGAGCCGGACCGCCGGACGGGTCGCCACGGATGCCGCGTACCTCATCTACACCTCCGGTTCGACCGGTGTGCCCAAAGGCGTGCTGGGACACCACCGGGGGCTGGTCCGCTTCGTGACCGCCGATCACCCGGCTGTCCCCGGGCCGGGCGACCGCCTGCTCGCCACGACCAATCCGACGTTCGACGTCTCGTACTACGAGATCTTCTGCACCCTGCTCAACGGTGCCTGTCTCATTCTCCCGGAACCCGAGGTCCTGCTCGACACCGAGGCCCTGGGCCAGTGCCTGCGTCACCACCGCATCACCACGCTGTGGCTGGCCGCCGGGCTGTTCCACGTACACGCCCGGTCCGCGCCCCGCTCGTTCTCCGGACTGCGCTGTCTGATGGTGGGCGGTGACACGGTCAGCCCCGGCGCCGTCGGCGCCGTGCTGGCTCGCGGCGCGCCGGCCACCTTGGTCAACGGCTACGGGCCGACGGAGAACGGCGTCATCACCACGTCGTACACGGTCCGTGAATTGCCCGATCACGCGGACCGCGTCCCCATCGGCGAGCCGGTGCCCGCCACCACGGTCCACGTCGTCCGGCCCGACGGCAGCCTGGCCGAGGCCGGGGAGGAGGGAGAACTGTGGGTGGGAGGGGACGGCGTCGCGATCGGTTACCTCAACGACCCGGAACGCACCGCGGAGCGGTTCGTCCCCGACCGCTTCGGGAACGACCCGCGGGGCCGCCTCTACCGAACGGGCGACATCGTGCGCCGACATGCCGACGGCACGCTCGAATTCCTGGGACGCAGGGACAGGCAGATCAAACTGCGGGGCTTCCGGGTCGAACTGGGCGAGGTGGAGAGCGTTCTGTCCACCCACCCGGGCGTCCGGGGGAGCGCCGTCGGCGTACTGGGCGAAGGGCAGGGGGAGCACCTCGGCGCGGTCGTGGCAGGCACCCCGGACATCGAAGCCACGGATCTGGCCGCGCGCCTGCACGACCATGTCCGGGACCGGTTGCCGGCCCATATGGTGCCCAGCAGGATCGTCTGCGTCCCGGACCTGCCCCTCACGGCGAGCGGCAAGGTGGATCACGCTCGCCTCCTGGACCCGCTCACCCGGCCGGAGGGCGACCCACACGGGAGCGGACCGTCACAGACCACGGACGAGAGGGCCGTGGAGCGGATCTGGTGCGAGGTCCTGGGCGTGGACGCCGTGGGGCGCGAGGACGACTTCTTCGCCTTGGGCGGCTCCTCATTGACGGCGACGCACGCCGCCGCGGCCACCCGCCGCCACTTCCGCATGGACCCGGGGGCGAGCGGCGCCCTCGTCCGCGAACTGCTGGACACCCCGACCCTCGGGGCCTTCGCGGTGCGGGCCCGGCGACTCGCCGCACAGGGGAGGGCGCGGGTGTCACCCGCGAAGCCGGACCTCCACGCCGAGGCGCGGCTGCGCCGAGCGATTCCGTGCGCCGGACCGCTGCCCGAGGTCGGCCGTCTCGGTCGGGCGTTCGTCACCGGGGGAACCGGATTTCTCGGTGTCCACCTCATAGACCGCCTGCTGCGGGACGGCGCTGAGCGCGTCCACTGCCTCATCCGCGCACGGGACGAGGCACAAGGAGCCTCGCGTCTCGACGCCCGGATGCGACGCTACGGCCTGGATCCGCGACGCCTGCGCGACCGGGTCGCGGTGGTCCCGGGTGACCTGTCCGCCGAGCGGTTCGGATTGGCCGGGACCGCCTGGGAGCGGCTGGCACAGGAGAGCGACCTCATCGTGCACTGCGGTGCGCAGGTCAACCTCGCCTACCCCTACGAGGCACTGGCTCCGGTCAACGTCGGCGGCACGCGGACGGTCGTCGAACTGGCCACCGCGCACCGGCTGGTACCCGTGCACCACATCTCCAGCGCCGGAGTCCTCACCGGCCCCGGCCCCACCGGGGCCCGGCACGCGATGGAGCACTCTCCGCTCGACCGTCCCAACCGTCTTGCGGTCGGCTACACCGAGACCAAACGGGTCGCCGAGAAGCTGGTGGTGGAGGCCGCGCGCCAGGGGCTTCCCACGTCCCTCTACCGCCCTGGCGAGATCACGGGCACCAGTGACCGGGGCGTGTGGAACACCGACACCCTGATGTGCGCGTTGTTCCACACGATCGCACAGACCGGTGTGGCCCCCGACGTACCGCTGCCGCTCGACTTCGTCCCCGTGGACTGCACGGCTGACGCCATCACCCGGGCGATCACCCACGAGAAGCCCGACGGCCGCGTCCACCACATCTCCAATCCCGATGTGGCGCACCTGTCCCTTCTCGTGGAGCGTCTGCGCGCCATGTCCTATCGGGTGCGCACGGTCGGGTACCGGGAATGGACGGCCGCGGTCGTACGGGCGGTCGACGCGGACCCCCGACACCCGATGACGCCGTACCTCCCCCTGCTGGTCGAGCCCACGACCAGCTTCGGGATCGGCGTCGAGCAGACGCACTTCACGAACACGTTCCCCACCCTCAGCCGTGACAACACCGACTCCGCGTCGGCGGAGGCCGGCCTGACCTGCCCACCGGTCGACGCCCGGCTGATCGACCTCTACCTCGGCCGTCTCCGCGACAGCGGGTACCTCCCACCGCCGGACGGCCCCACCGCCTGAACCGTTCACCATCCGCACGACGACGGCCTTCCGTCGCCGGCCCCGACCGAAGGGAACCACGTGACCACCCGAAGCCACATCGATGCCAAAGCCCTGGCCGACGACGTCCGACAGGACCTCGCCGGCGAAGCCCCCGGCAGCCCGCTCACCCTGGCGCCCGTCACCGGCCCCGGCGTCCTGGAACCGCTGCGCCGCCTGGTGGCGGTGGAGTGCCAGGCGCACGCCGTCGAACTCGTCTCCTACGGCACCCTGCTGACCCGGTTCCCCCACCGGCCGGCCGCCGAACTCTGGGTGACCTTGGCACGCATCGTCCACGAAGCAACCCCCAAGCTGCGGGACGTGGCCCGGGCACTGGGGATGACCGAGACCGACCTGGCCGGCCGGCCCGCGGGCAGCGGCGCCTACGACTTCCACAGTGCCATGTCCTGGATCGCCGCGTCGGGGAGTCAGAGTGCGGCGGCCCTGGCCGTGCACACCGACATGCGTGTCTACTATTCCGGCGCCACCGCCGTCGCGCGACGCCTGCGGGAGACGGACGCACCGGTGCCGCAGGAGTTCATCGACTATTACGACGACCCCGGCGACGAGGCCTTGGCGGATCTCGCCCTGACTGTCGCGCAGGACGGCCTCGACCGGGGCGACGACCCACAGGACGCGCTGTTCCACGCCCACCGCATAGCGGACGCCCTGCTGGGCGTCTGGAAAGCCGCGGCGGCCGAGACGGTCTGAGCACATGACACCGCGGTGCCGGGGCCGTCTCCCGGCACCGCACCACCCACCCCCGAAAGGATGCAGGCGTTGAGCGGCATCGAAGGAGCGACGTACGAGGTACTGCCGAGCCACCACAGCGATCCGTTCCGCGATCAAGTGGTCCGTGCCTATGAAGACTCCGCGGGTGACTGGCAGAAGGTCCTCGGTGAACAACTGCACTTCCAATGGGGTGTCTTCGGTCACCCGGACGCACCCCGTGCCGTGTCCCTGGACGAGGCGGGGCTCAGCTACCTGGAACGACAACTCGCCATCGCCACCCAGGACGGGGCCGGAGACACCACCTTGCGACGCGTCCTCGACGTGGGATGCGGATGGGGGGCGACGCTGAGGCACTTGGCGCACGTGTTCCCCGACTGCCCGCGCGTGGACGGCATGAACGTCAGCGCCGAGCAGCTCGCCCACTGCGCCGACCTCGTGCGCGACGTGCCCCGACCGGATCGCGTCCACCTCTATCTGTGCGACGCCGCCGACATCGCCGAACTGCCCGACCCGGAACAGCCCTACGACCTGGTGGTCGCCCGCGGAGTGATCACGCATCTCCCCCCACGGGTGTACGAGACCGCGGTCGAGGCTCTGGCCCGGCGCATGCGGCCCGGGTCCCTGCTCCTCGTCTCCGAGACGCTGTACAGCGAGGACTTCCTGGCTCATGAGCCTGGCCTGCCCGCGGACACGGACCATCTGGCCTTGGGGCACCGCAAGTCGCTGCGCTACCTCACCGACGTCCTGCGGGAGGGTGGCTTCCGGATCCGGGACGACCGAGTGCTGCCCTCTCCGGAGGACGCGGCCCGGTGGGTTCTGGAGCTGAAGAGCAATATCGACGTCCACTTCCCCGAGACGGCGCACCCGCCCCTGGAGGCGATCCGGCGCATGGCCTCGGACCTCGCGGTCGCCCTGCTCCAGCGGAGGGTGTCGGTTCACAGCATCCTCGCCGAAAGGGCCCCTGTGTAGGGCATTTCGGCACCGCGTTGCTGCACCGGGGGCAGCCAACGGCCCGCCAGGCCCGCCGAGTGCGGCATCGGGCGGCCCGGCGGCACACCGTGGACCCGCCCGGCCCCCGGGGTGAACAGCGCGATCTTCCCGTGGGACGTGGGGGAACGGCGTGCAGAGCCGAGCACCGACTGTCCACCTGAACGACAACGACCCGACTGTCCGACCGACTTCAAGGAGCCAGCGTGGCAACACCAGACGAAACCGCCACCGCCGCCCTGCCCCGGCATGCCCGCAGCTGGAATCAGGCGCCCACGGACCACCCCCGGGCGGCCACTATTCCCCTCCTCTTCACGGAACAGGCCGACGCCCGCCCCGAGGCAGCAGCACTCGAATGGGCGGACGGGGCATGGAGTTACGGCGAACTGGCCGTACAAGTCCGGCGCGGAGCCACGGCACTGCGGGCACATGGAGTCGGCGCCGGGGATGTGGTCGCGGTGGTGATGCGCCGCTCTCCAGCGGCAGTGGCCACCATTCTCGCGATCCTGCACGCGGGCGGCGTCTACCTTCCGCTCGGCCCGGACCAGCCCGCCGACCGGCTGACCCGGATATTGCGGGACGCCGGCGTCCGAGTGGCGGTGCACTGCGCGGACGAGCCCGTGGAGGTACCGGACCCCACGATCGCCGTCTGCGCCGACGACCTGTTCAACGTGCCCGAGGACGCCGATCCTCACTGGTGGCGCGATCGCGCCGCCGATGAGGCGGCATACGTCATCTACACATCCGGATCCACTGGCGCCCCCAAGGGCGTGGTGTGCCCCCACCGCGGCCAGACCAGGCTGGCCCGCGGGACGGGAGAACTGCGTATCCGGCCCGACGACCGTGTCCTCGCCACCACTGACCTGACCTTCGACGTCTCCTGCTTCGAGATCTTCGCCACCCTGCTGAACGGCGCCTGCCTCCTCCTCGCACAGGACTCGACCCTGCTGGATTCCAAGGCGCTGGAGAACATCGTGCGTGATCGCCGCGTCAGCGTGATGTGGCTGAGCGCGGGCCTCTTCCACCAGCACGCCCACCTCGCACCACATCTCTTCGCCGGGTTGCGTGTCCTCATCGCGGGCGGTGACGCGCTCAGCCCCCGTGCGGTACGCGCCGTTCTGACAGAGGGGCGTCCAGGCGTCTTCCTCAACGGCTACGGGCCCACAGAGAACTCCTCCCTGTCCACCGTGGGCCGGGTGGACCACTTGGCCCCGCAGGCCGAGAACGTGCCCATCGGGGTGCCGGTCGCCGGATCGACCGCCTACGTGGTGCGCGAGGACGGCACGGTTGCCGCCCCCGGTGAGACGGGCGAACTATGGGTCGGCGGGGACGGAGTGGCGCTGGGGTATCTCGGCGACCCACAGAAGACGGCGGAACACTTCATCGAGGACCGGTGGAGTCCCGAGGGGATACGCGGACGCCTCTACCGCACCGGCGACATGGCACGGTGGCGCGAGGACGGAGCACTTGAGTTCCTCGGGCGGCGCGACCGCCAGGTCAAGTTGCGCGGTTACCGCGTGGAGCTGGACGAGGTCGAGTCGGTGCTGTCGGCGCACCCGCACGTGCGTCAGACAGCGGTGGACGTCGTCGGCGAGGGGGCGGGGCAGCGGTTGGTGGCCGCTGTCGTGGCGCACAGCGGCCATCGGCCCAAGGACCTCACGGCTCGCCTGCACGAGCATGTGCGCGACCGGCTGCCCAGCTACATGGTGCCGACGCGGATCGCGACCGTGGAGGCCCTCCCCCTCACCTCCAGCGGCAAGGTCGATCGCAGGTCGCTGTCCGCCCTGGCAATGCCCGCCGCTCCGGCGGCCCGCGACGACGCGCCCCGGGACGAGGTGGAGGAAGTCCTCGCGGGTGTGTGGCGCGACATCCTTCACGAGGACACCATCGGACGCGACGCGCGCTTCTCCGCCCTCGGCGGCACGTCGCTGCGGGCCACTCAGGTCACCGCCGCGGTCCGTGAACGGCTGCAGGTACCGGCCGGGTTCGGACGGGCGATGATCCGGAGTCTGGTCGCCGACCCGTCCCTGCGGGACTTCGCCGCGTCGGTGCGGAACCTGCTGGAAGGTCACGAGGAACCGGGCGGCGCGGACACCGACTTCGCGGCCGAGAGCCGACTCGACCCGGACCTGCGTTTCAGCGCACCCGCCGCGTCCGCCCCGCGGGCACCCCGGCAGCCACTGCTGACCGGAGCGACCGGATTCCTGGGGGTCTACCTCGTGGACCGGCTGCTGAGGGAAGGTGTGGAGCGGGTGCACTGTCTGATCCGCGCCGACGACCCACAGCAGGCCCTCGCGCGGCTGGCCGCCAGGATGCGGCGCTACGGCCTCGACCCCGAACCCCTTCTTGACCGTGTCGTCCCCGTACTCGGAGAGCTGGCCGAGCCGCACTTCGGCCTGTCCGAAGAAGACTGGGGCCGGCTGGCCCGTGAGACCGATTCGATCGTGCACTGCGGCGCCCGGGTGAACTTCGCCTACCCCTACCGTGCGCTCGCGCCGATCAACGTCGACGGCACCCGCACCGTACTGGAGCTGGCGGCCGAGCACAGCACCAAACCCCTGCACCACATCTCCACCATCGCGGTCATCGCGGGGTTCGGCACCGCCGGCGTCACCCACGTCGACGAGCAGACCCCGCTCGACCACGCCGACCACCTGTCCCTGGGCTATCCCGAGACCAAGTGGGTCGCGGAGAACCTCGTCGTCGAGGCCGGACGACGCGGCCTGCCGGTGGCCATCCACCGCCCCTACGAGGTGACCGGAACCGTGGACCGGGGCGTATGGAACACCGACACCATGATGTGCGCCCTGTTCCGCACCATCGCCGAAACCGGCCTCGCCCCGGACATGGCCCTGCCGCTGGACTTCGTACCGGTGGACTACACCGCAGACGCGATCACACACATCATCACCCACCAGGAACCCGACGGACGCGTCTACCACCTGACCAATCCCCACGCGGCCCGCCTGCCCCTGCTGGTGGAGCGCCTGACCGCCATGGGCTATCCGGTGCGGACCGTGTCCTATGACACCTGGACGGAGAAGCTCGCCGAGCTCACGGCCCGGCTGCCCGACCACCCCATGGCCCCGTACATCGGCATGTTCATCGAACCGGCTCGTCACAGCGAGGTCTCGGTCAAACAGATGTACACCGACGGCGTCTTCCCCACGTTCGGCCGCCACAACACCCGGTCCGCGATCGCCGACAGCGGACTCGTCTGCCCGCCCGTCGACGCCCGACTGCTCGACACCTACCTGGGCCAGTTCACGCGTACGGGGTTTCTCGCACCGCCACCGGCCCCCTCTCGCGCCGCAGCCACCACAAGGAAGAGCGCATGATGTCCCGCTCCCGCGTCCGCACGTCACAGAAGTCGTCACGTGTCTCGTACGACATGCGCGGCCCCTTGGCGGCACAGGCCGAACGCATGCGAGCCGCCGGGGAGGACGTGCTCGCACTGAACCTCGGAGACCCCGCCGCGTTCGGTCTGCCGCCCGCACCCGAGGTCGTCGAGGTGGTGCGCGACCACCTCGGCCGCTCCTGCGGGTACAGCAGCGCCGCGGGGCTCCCGGAAGCCCGTGACGCGGTGGCCCGGCACTACCGCGACAAGGGGCTGGACACGGTGCGGTCGTGCGACGTCTACCTCGGCAACGGAGTCTCGGAACTCGCCCCCCTGTCCCTGCACGCGCTGCTGAACCCTCGGGACCAGGTCCTCATCCCGGCACCGGACTATCCCATGTGGACCGCGTCCGTCGTCATGGCAGGCGGACGACCGGTGCACTATCTGTGCGACGAAGCCTCCGACTGGTGTCCCGATCCACATGAGGTCGCCCGCAGGGTGACTGACCGGACGCGAGCGATCGTGGTGATCAACCCCAACAACCCCACCGGCGCCGTATGGCCGCGCGAGGTCCTCGAAGGCATCGCCGACGTCGCCCGCAGGCACGGCCTGGTCCTGCTGGCCGATGAGATATACGCGGACTTCCTCTACGACGGCATCCGGCACATACCGCTCGCGACGTGTGCCCCGGACGTACCGTGCCTGACCCTGGGAGGGCTGTCCAAGCGCAGCCGCATCCCCGGCTACCGCATGGGATGGCTGGCACTGACCGGACCCCGAGGGCCCGCGAGCGACTACGTCGCCGCGCTCGACTCCCTCGTGTCGCTGCGGCTGTGCCCGAACGTTCCCGCCCAGCGCGCCGTGGAGACCGCGCTGCGCGTCAACGACACGCCGGCGTTGACCGCCCCGGGAGGCGCACTGCGCGTCCGGCGAGATCACCTCTGGCGCCTGCTCACCGACATTCCGGGGGTAAGGGCCGTCAAACCCCGCGGCGCGTTCTACGTTTTCCCACGCATCATGCCCGGGAAGTACCGTCTGGGCGACGATGAGAGCCTGGCCGCCGATCTGCTGCACGAGGAGGGACTGTTCGTCGTCTCCGGCTCCGGCCTCGGTCCGGTCTCGCCCGGTCACCTGCGCATGGTCACGCTGCCCGCTCCTGACGTCCTCACCGATGCGACCACCAGGCTGGCCCGCTTCCTGGACCGCCGTAGAACCACCCGCCCGCCCACGGCGAACCAGGGCCGGAACCGACCTCCTCGCCGCCCCTGTGTGGGGAGCACGGGATTTCTGCCAGGTGAACGTCGTGGTCGCCGATCCAGCAGCTGATCTCGTCCGTGAAGCTGCCGGTCGTCGACGCCGGAGCCGACTGTCTACGTCCGTGTGCGAGCGCAAGGTGGCTGAATTGAAGCTCACTGTCGCCGAGGCCGCTGGGCTGACTCTCTGCTGGCTTTCCTGACACGCCTTTCCGTGCCTGCCCCGGGGACGGGAATGTGGAGCTGGGCCGTGAGTGGCTCGGCGGCCGCCAACGTGATGGGTTTCGTTGCGCTGCTCGTTACAGCCGTGGGCCTCGTCATCGACATCCTCAAAGGCCGAAAAGGATCGCCATGACGTCGCGCCCCTTGCGGCGGCGTCTTGCCCGTCCGCGGCGGTGTCAGTTTCCCAGTGAGTACGGCTCGCGGTCGAGGGCTGCCTTCAGCCAGTGATCCACTCGGAGACGGTCGAGGGTGGTCTTGTGACCGCGCAGCGGACGAAGCTCCTTCCCGCTGACACCGGAGGTGCTGCAACTGGAGGCTCCATGGGAAACGGGCTTTCGACCGTATGTGTCGCGTTGGAAACTTTTGCGATTCCACAACGTCGATTCGGGACCGTCGTGCAGGATGAGTGCCTCACTCAGGCAACACCCTAGACGTGCGAGGAGCGTTGGTGGTCAAGCACTTGGCCGAGGCCGGTGGAGACGAAAGCAGGGGGGAACCTGCGGCAGGCGGGCGCGGTGGGGTGCGCTTCCTGCACAGTGAGGCTGCGCCGTCCGCGCAGCGCCGTCTGTTGGGCCTTGCTCTGTTGGACCTGCGTCTGAAGGCCGGGCTGAAACAAGAGGAAGTCGCACGCCGGCTAAACGCGTCCGAGTCGAAGATCAGCCGCATCGAGACGGGTACGTTCAAGGCCAAGTCAGCCGACCTGGAGCGACTGTTCACCGCCTACGCAGTCAGCGACCCCGCGGAGCGTGAACGGTTGCGCACCCTCGCTGCGGTCGCCAATGAGCCGGCGTGGTGGCAGTCGTGGACGGGTGTGACGCAGCGCTACCTGCAGGCCATGGTGAGCTACGAGGAGCTGGCGGAGCGGGTGAAGTCGTATGAGCCGCTGGTCTTGCACGGCCAGCTCCAGACAGCCGCCTACGGGCGGGCACTGATCAGCCGAGCCCGCGGCGACGCGCAATCGCACGAGGAGTTGTGGCAGTTCAGGGCCGAGCGACAGCGGCGGTTCGCGGCCGCTGAGACCAAGTCGTTCATCGGCGTAGTGGATGAGGGGGCTTTGCGGCGGCCGGTGGGCTCCTCGGCCATCATGCTGGAGCAGATCGAGCACCTGTTGTGCCTGATGGACAGCGGCCGCTACCAGCTGCGCCTGGCCGAGCAGGCCAACCCGCACGTGCACGCCGAGGTCGGGCCGACCACCATCTTCGACTTCGCCGAGCGAATCATGCCCTCCGTCGTCTACTCGGAACTCTTCGAAGGCGGAGTGATCATCCAGGATGACGACATGGTCGACCGGCGGGTCAGGGAGTTCGACGCGCTGCAGTACGCCTCGTTGGCCCCTGCGGCGACTCGACGCAAACTGCAGCAGCTGCGCAGCCTGTACCGGTGAGCCCCCGGGCCGTCCGGGGCGGGGGCTCACCGGTCAGGGTTTGCGTGCCACTCCGGCATAGAGCGAGACGAGCCGGTCGGTGAGGACTGCGGGGCCACTGCCGGCCTCGGGCCGCCACTGGTGGGCCAGGACCACTCCGGGGTCGATGAGTTCGAGGCCGTCGAAGAAGGGCAGGACCTCATCCCGAGAGCGGACCTGAGCCGGAGTCCCACGTGCGTTGTACGTGTCGCTGATCTTCTGCCATGCCTCGGGGTCGAAGTCACCGGTGCAGTGGGTGAGGCTGAGGTAGGAGCCGGAGGGTAGCTGAGCCATGAATTCGGCCACGATCCGGCCGGGCTCGAGGTGGTCGGGGACGAAGTGCAGCAGCGCGTGCAGGCTCAGAGCCACCGGCTCGTCCAGGTTCAAGACGTTTTGCTCCCGGACGGCGGCGAGGAGACGTCCGGGGGCAGTGGCGTCGCCATGGACGTAGGCGGTGCGGCCCTGGGGGCTTCCGCCCAGGAGCGCGTCGGCGTACACCAGCACGATGGGGTCGTTGTCGACATAGACGACCCGGGCTTCAGACGCCACCTCCTGGACGATGTCATGGAGGTTGGGCGCCGTGGGGATGCCAGTGCCGACGTCGATGAACTGTCGCACACCCGCTGTGGCGAGGTGGCGCATGGCGCGGTGCATGTAGGCCCTGTTGACCCGGGCGACGGTTCCTATGGCCGGAAACGCCTTGATGACCTGCTCGGCGGCGTCCCGGTCGACCGCGTAGTTCGTCTTGCCGCCCAGGTAATAGTCGTACATACGGGCGCTGTGCGCCTGGTCCTGCCGTAAGTCGATGTTGTCGTCACTGTCACCACGCTCGGGCATGGACACTCCCCCCATCGCCGCTTCCCCTGGCTGCGTGCCGAAGTTCGCCCACGTCACAGGCGGAATGCACTTGCAGTGTCTCTATCCATACTGACTCGTCACTTCCGCTGTCCAGCCGCGGAACGCTTTCTCGATAAACCGCTTCTGGCCGCATTCTGACGGCTCCGTGGAGCGCTTCCGCCAGTGTCATGGCCGTTTCTGCAGGGTCGGTGTCCGGCATGGTTCGTGCGTGCGGACACGGCTTCCCTGTTCAGCGGCCTTCTGGGCTTGGAGACCGCCACGCGACAACGCACTCGTGAACGACTCGGCTGCTCCGGCGCGGACCCGGAGCACAGGTCCGTCAGTGACCTTGGAATCCCGGAAGAGCACCTGGTCTCCGTCCGGGCGGGCGATCTCTACACAGGATCCTTCGGGAAGGCTGTAGGAGCTCTTGCGCCAGGCGTGGCCGACGCCTTCCGCCGCAGCGGACTGTGCTGTCTCTGCCGGGTCCTTCACCGGATGACCTCCTTGGGTGTCCAACCGCCATCGCCGGACTGCAATTGCATTTTGGTCGGCTCTTGTCAGGATCGCCCATACGAGGGACATCTATGCCGAGGGCGGCCACAACGTCTCGTTCTCAACTGATGGGCGCCACATGCAAGTGCGCTTGGCAAGCAGAGCAATTCATCCGACAGTCCGACCGCGTCCGGTGGCCCTCACGTACGTGCGTCGCCCATTCGCACATGTCGCCGCTCCCCGGTCGATCACCGGAGTGGCTTGAGGCTCTCAGCAGCAGTATTGGCAGCGCACCAGTCAGTGCGCTGTCTCGCGGGCTAATCGAACGCCACCCTCCGCACGCACGTTCATCACCACGATGCCGAGGCCGTGAACGGGCCATCAGGCTCACGGTGGGCCGCCCCAACCACCGTTGCTGAGGGCAGAGTTCGCCTTAACTTTGACCTTCGTCCGGATACCGAGACCTCGGTCAGCACGAGGGCCCCAGCTCACCGATCGCCGTCACCGGCTGGGGCCCAAGGCGCGAGCCCCACTGCACAGGAGAACGCAAATGGCCCCCTCCCCTTGGCGGCGCCACCGCATACCACGCCACGCCCGCCTTCGCGCACCTCGCCTGCCACGTCCATGCCCCTGGTGCGTCAACGACGCACTGAGCAACACCGTTGCCACCGCAGGGCAGCTCCTGGTCGCCCAACAGCCCGCTCACTGGCAACCGGTACTGCTCACAGCTTGCCTGCTGCTTCTGAACAGCGCCGCTCGCCCGTGCCCCCATCTCGACACCGTGACGGCCACCCAGCCGGCGCTCCACGGACGGAGCGCCGACCGATGACACAAGGAGGCCGCATGCTGCCCCCGTACCGACGCCTCACAGACGACGCGACGCACTTCGCCCGCCTGTTGCAGTACGTCCGCTATCACGCAGGAGTCACCAGCAATCACCTCGCCCACAGCACTGGAGCCGACATCACTCACGTCTACGACGTCCTCAACGGACGCTGCTTCCCCAGCCGCGGCTTCACCCACCGCTACGCCCGAGCCTGCGGCGCCGATCCGCACATCCTTCTCATAGCCTGGCAGCACGAACACGACCGTCGGAGTCGACGGCAGCCCCGCCGGTAGCCCCGCCCGCGCCCGCGCCTGCGCTCAAGGGGCTCGATGGCCTGCGGAATCCGATTCCAGGCGAACGGTCCTGAACTGCTCGGCGTTTGGGTTGGACGAGGGTGGTTCGCCGGTCATGGCGGAGTACTTAGTACTGAAACGGTGCTTGTTTTGCGTGTGGGGTTTCCAGGGGCTGTGTCCGCGTCGTTTGTAGTGACTGGTGCGGGCTTGGTGTTGGCGTCTTCGGCGCCATGTCGACCAGTGCAGGATGTGGTCGGTGGGGGTGGGGCGGCGGCCGGTGAGTCGGGTGATCAGTCGTCGTATCTCGGCGAGGCTCAGCTGGATGAGCTGGGAGGATCCGTTTCTGCTTTCTCCGTGTCCAGCCGGCGGGCCCGCAAGACGGTGAGGCAGGCGTGGGCGGCCATGGCGAGGGTCATGTGGCGGGCTCGCGGACGAGCAGCGGGAGACCGCGGACGGGGCGGAGCACCGACAACTGCTGAAGGTCTTCGTCACGGCCGCCAGGACCGGAGACGTCGCCTCCTTGGAATCGCTCCTGGCCCCGGAGCCGTCGGGTCCACTTGGCGGCCGGACGTTGGCGTGATGCGCTTTGTGGACAACGGAGGGTAATCATCGAGACAGGTTGCCTGGAAGCGCGACGGTGCCCCCGGGCGACCGCCTTCAGACCCCGGAAGAATTTGAGTGACCGGCAGCGAGGGGCCCTCCAGATGCCGCCGGCTCTCCCACCAGTCCGCCGCGTACTGCCGAAGCGGCATCGCCCCGTGCTTCGCCACCCGCACCGCCCGACTCACCCGACCGGGAGCAGCCCGCTTCGCGTCGTAGACCTCCGTCAGACGAGCAACCGCCGTGGTGTCGGTCTCGCGCCTGGACCGACCCCCCTGCTTTCCAGCGGCGTCGCGATATGGCTCTGCGCGGATGCGTGGTGAAGCCAGAGACAACGGGCCAGCAGGCAGCCCGTCACCGGGCGAGTGTTGGCGCCAATGCCAGTCCGGGTGGGTTGGACCGGGGCGCATGAGGGCTCGGGGAAGCACCGCGCCCGGGGTCACACGGTCTTTGTCGCGCCTCCGTCGATGATGTGGTCCGCCCCGGTGATGCTGCCGGCGAGGGGAGAGGCGAGGTAGGCGACGAGGGCGGCGACCTCGGCGGGGCGGACGAGCCTGCCGGTGACCATGCCCATGGCGGTCGGGAGATTGGCCAGGAGCTCTTTCTGTTCCAGGCCCATCGACTCGGCCAGCTCGGCTCCGTAGCCGTCGGGGCTTTCCCACATGTCCGTACGGACGGGGCCCGGCGAGACGGTGTTGACACGCACGCCCCGGGGGCCGAACTCCTCGGCCAGCGCCTTGCCGAACGCGGTCAGGGCGGCCTTGGCGGTGGTGTAGGTGATAGGGCCCGCATGCGGGGTCCTGGCTCCGTTGGAGGAGATGTTGACGATGGCGCCGCCGCTGCCGGTGAGGTGAGGCAGCGCTGCACGGGTAGTGCGGACCGAGGCGAGGAAGTTCAGGTCGAACGCGTCATGCCACTGCTCGTCGGTGAAGGTGAGGAAACCGCCCGTCTGGCCCTTCCCGGCGTCGCCGCCGCCGACGTTGTTGACCAGGAGATCCAGCCCGCCGAGCTCGGCTTCGGCCCGGGAGACGAGCCGGGCCGGGCCGTCGGCCGTGGAGAGGTCCACGGACACGCCGATCGCACCGGTGGCCTTGAGCTCCGGTGTGATCGTCCGCGCCGCGGCCACCACCCGCATGCCCTCGTTCACCAGCGCGGAGACGATGGCCAACCCGATCCCCCGGCTCGCGCCGGTCACGAGAGCGGCCTTGTCGGTCAGTTGCAGGTCCATGGAGCACTCCTGTCCAGAGGTGAGTCTTCGTCGATGCATCCAACCTAGAACGTGCAACATCGATGTTGCAAGTAGTGGGGGAGTGGCAACTATGTCGTACTCTTGTCGGGGAGTCAGGGAGAGGGGGCCTCGTGGATCGGAAGAGTCAGCAGCGGCCGCTGCGCGCGGACGCGGAGCGGACCGTGAGGGCAATCCTGGAAGCTGCCGAGCGTGTCCTCAGCGCCAATCCGGCGGCCACGATGGAGCAGATCGCGGAGGCGGCGGGCGTCGCCCGGACGACCGTGCACCGCCGGTTCACCAGCCGCGAGGCCCTGGTGGACGCGCTGACAGCGTGGGCCACGCGGCAATTCCACGAAGCCGTGACGAGCGCCCACCCCGACAGCGCTCCACCACTGGTCGCCCTCTATCAAGCGACGGCCAACGTCCTCCGGGTCAAGATCGGGTGGGGGTTCGCCATGAGCAGGACCGCACCGCAGGATCCCGAGGTGGCACGAGCCCATGCCGATGTGCTCGATCAGTGCCACCGCCTGTTCCAGCGCGCGCTGGACGCCGGCGTGCTACGCCCTGGCACTGACCTGGCGTGGGCCCGCCGCGTCTATTACGCCCTCATTCACGAGGCCGCCCAGAATCGCTCGGACGACGCCGACGATGTCGATGAACTGGCGACCCTCGTGGTCGACACATTGCTGCGCGGCATGGGTCAGCCGGGAAGCGTCCTCGGCCCTCGATGAATTCTCGGAACGTCGCATCCCGATGAGCCGAGTGGGGTTTTGGGTCTCGCCCGGGCAGGCTGCGCCAGTGAGCAGTTGTGCAGGGATGGCCGCTCCAAGGGTGGCAACGCCGATCCCTGCTTCGTCGAGCATCACTGCCGGGCGTGTGCCCGCAAGTCCGGGACCAAGGCGAGCATGCGGACACACGCCGGGCGAGGGTGGGCGAGCCCGGGTCTGTGCCGGTCAGCCGGGAGCGATACGGCTGAGGTGCTCCCAGGACCGGTACAGATCCGCTTGGGCCCGGTCCATTTCCAGGACGTGGTCGAAGGACTGGCTGCCGACGATCAGCCGTCGGGGCGGGTCCGGCAGTGAGGCCAGCTCCATGATGACCGGGGCAGCGGTCTCCGGCTCCGGGGCGACGGCATCGCCCCACATCGCCTCCATCTGCTCACGCAGAGGCTGATACGGCTCCATGGGCCGGGTGTTGGTGGTGCCGGCGGTGAACAGGCCGGTGTTGTAGCCGCCCATCTGCACGATGGTGACCTTGATGCCGAACCCTTCGACCTCCATCGCCAGCGCCTCGCTGACCGAGTCCAGTGCGGCCTTGCTCGCCCCGTAGTAGCCGACGGTGGCCATACCACCGCCGCTGCCCATCGAGGTGACCTGGAGGAGCCGCCCGCCACCCCGGGCCCGCAGGTGGGGAAGGACCGCCTGGGCCACCCACACGGCGCCGTAGAAGTTCACATCCATGTGCGCCCGGATCTGCTCTTCCGTGGCTTCCTCCACCATGCCGTAGAGCATCGCGCCGGCGTTGTTGACGACGATGTCCAGCCCGCCGAACGCGCCCGCCGCCCGCTCCACCGCGTCGAACACCCCGCGGCGGTCAGTGACGTCCAAAGGCAGCGGCATCAACTGCCCGGGATGGTCACCGGCCAGGTCCGTGAGGGGTTCGACATTGCGGGCGGCAGCGACCACGCGGTCACCCCCGGCCAGAGCGGCTTCGGTGAAAGCCTTGCCCAGGCCCCGGGATGCCCCCGTGATCAGCCAGACCCGTGCGTCCGTCACGTTGCCTCACTCTCACTCTTGCTCTCACTTGAACGGAACGATCCGTCTCGGTTCCGTGAGCGTAGGTCATCATCGCGAGAGCGGCAATACGGTTCGTCTCGCTTCGCGTGCTGATCGGGTGCGGCGCACGGGCAGTGTGGCGGGGTGGGCAGGGCCGGCGCCTGGCGCGGGGCGGCGAGGTGTTCGGGTAAGACTGCCTGTCCATGCGCGCGCCGCCCCCCCCGCTGGCCCTTCATGCGCTTGCCGGTGGAGGTGCTCTTCGAGGTGCCTGGAGCGCTCGGTGTCAGGCGGCCGGTGTCCAGTCGTTGGGGTGGCTGGTGTGCCGGCTGCGCTCGCACCGCTGGAGGCGTTTCTGGTGGGCGCGGGCCAGGGTCCACGCGGTGGCGGTCAGGGGGAGCGCGGCCCACAGCAAGTACAGGGCCGGGCGCCAGGTCTCCGCGGGATGTGCGGTCAAGGCTGCGGTGAGGGTCATGGCGAGGGCGAGGTGGTGGCACAGCAGGCGGCCGGCGTGGCGGGCGAGGGCGTCGGCTCTGGGGGTGGTCACCGTAGGGACTCCTGGCAGTGGGCGCCGGCCGCTCGTGGGCCGGGCTGGAATGGCTCGGGCAGGAGTGGGGGGAGGGTGGTGCGTGGGGGTGGGAACACAGGTGCCCCTGATGGGCAGGGGGATGCCTGCCGGTATGCGCCATTCCGAAGACAGGGGCAACTCCGCACAAAACAACGCCCCAACATGGACGCAAGACCTACAAGTGCGACTTTTTCGATGGTGTGGACCTGGCGTGAAAGACCTGTGAAGAGCTGCGGTCAACTTCCACATGCCCCGCACCGTTCGATTTCGTTCGCAGTGCGAACGGGTGTGAGCGTGCGCAACGAGAACGGCTGCTCATGAGGCCAGGCGCTTCCGAACGTTCCATCCCTGCCACCGCCTTCATGGGTCAGTCCAGGCGTGGCCTTCGAAGTGGTTGTGCCGGCCCCGGAAGAACCAGTTGGCAAGGTCCCGATTCGCTCGACGCGCCGGAACCTTTCAGCGCCTCGCTGAACGAGCTTCTGGTCGGACCGCGATTGCTCGCATGGGAAGCCCCCCTCCTCGGCGTCGAACTTCCGCCCCGGAGCCTGGGTGATCTCATCCATGGTCGGGGGCATGAAAGTCCCGCAGAGACGTCCCATATCGCCCACGGCCAACCAGTCGTAACCCCCGTGCTGACTGCCAAGTGGTGCACGCTTGCCGCTACTTGCCGGAGTACTCAGAGAAGTGCGCCAGCACTCCGCCTCGTCAGCCCTGCTCCCTACCTCCCGGCAGGGCCCGGTCGAGCAGGACCTCCGCCGCCGCCCATGCGTGGCGACCGTAGTCCGCCTCGTTCAGCACCATGGCGCGGCTGGCCGCTCCATCCGCGAGGGTGGCCAGTTGCTCGGCGAGTGACAGGGGTTCGCGACAGCCCAGCTCCGTCACCACCGCGGCGATCAGCTGCACCATGCGCAGCTTCTGCTCGCGGGCATAGGAATGCACCGCGCTCTCCGGGTCGGGGAACTCCGCGGCGGCGTCGATGAACGGGCACCCGCGCACCAAAACCGTGTCGGCCGCCGGCTGGTCGAACAGCCGGCGGATCCGCTCACGGGGGGCGACATCCGCACGGGTCAGTGCAGCCTCCAGGGTGGCCCCCGACCGGACGAGCTCCCGCAGGTGAGCGATGACGAGGTCGTTCTTGGTGCGGAAGTGCGCGTAGAGCGTTCGCTTGGACACCGGCGCCGCCTCGGCGACCTGCTCCATGCCGGTCGCGCCGATGCCCTGGGTCGCGAACAGCCGGGCGGCGGCGGCCAGGACGCGCTCCCGGCCGCCGCGCCCGCGCCGCTCGGATGTCGTGGTCGTCGTACTGGCGGACGTGTTCATGGCGTAAGTATACGTCGGCGTTTACTTGCGTCGCCGCATCGCGCTACAGTGCTCGCAAGTAAACGCAACCGTTTACCACGACCCTTCCGCCCTTGAGGAGCCTCGATGACCAGGTTTGTCACCACCGAGCTGAGCAGTTGCGCGGAGAAGCTGATACGCGGTCGCCGCGCGACCCGCGCGTTCCGTCCGGACCCCGTCCCCGAGGACACGATGCGCGACATCTTCTCGCTGGCCGGCGCCGCGCCGTCCAATTCCAACGCCCAACCGTGGCAGGTGGAGGTGGTGAGCGGCGCCGCACGTGAGCGCCTGGCCGATGCTCTGCTGTCAGCTCACGCCGAGCGGCGCACTTCGGTGGACTATCCATACTCCGAAACGATGTACGCGCCGGTTCACCAGGAACGCCGATCGGCATTCGGCGCCGAACTGTACGGTGCGCTGGGTATCGGATCCGGTGATCACACGGCGCGTGCCGCCTATGACGCGGAGAGCCTGCGGTTCTACGGCGCGCCCCACGCCGCCTTCCTCTTCGTCCAGGGCGACGGCGAAGCGCGCCTGGCTGCGGATGTCGGTGCCTACATGCAGACGCTCCTCCTGGCCATGACGGCGTACGGCGTGGACAGTTGCCCCCAGGGGCTGCTGAGTTTCTACGCCGACACCGTCCGTGCCGAACTCGGCGTCACCGGAGGCAGGCTGCTCGTCGGCATCTCCTTCGGGTACGCCGACGCGTCGTCGCCGGTGAACCAGGTCAAGACCGAACGGGCCCCGCTCGAGTCGACCACCGCCTTTCACGACCAGGGCCCGTCATCGGAGAGCGTCGGGCCGTAGACCGCGGCGGGATGACGGGGCGTCGTGATCTCGACGATCACGATCGCGAGTCGCCGCATCCGCTGGCACTGCGCTCCGGGCAGACCGGCCGTCACGGTGACGACACGGACGCGCGGACCGGGTAGGCGCTGACGAGGCGGCGGGAAGCCGGTCGTCCGCGCCCCGCGTGGTCAGGCCATCTCGACGTAGCGGTGGACCCGGTCGAAGCGCCGGTCCGCCAGGTCCCGGCGGCGGATCACCCAGTGGGCCACGCCGGAGTCCAGCTCCGTGACATCGTCGCCGCACCACCAGGTGGCCAGGAGAGCCCAGTCGTCGGCGTCCTCCCCGTGGGCCGTACCACCCGGCGCGGAGGGGGCGGCCTCCTCGGGACCGCGGGCGCAGTGGACGGGGTCGTTCTGGGGCGAGACCGGGTGGCCGCCGATCTGGAGGGCCCAGGAGGGGCGGTAGCCGCCCACGTCCGCCCAGGCGTCGGCGAGTTCGTCGGCGAGTTCGAACTGCTCGTCCTCGGGGAATTCGCCCCATCTGTCGAGGGCGAAACTCTCCGGCATCTGCGCGCTCGGCTGGTGCCAGGCCGTGCGGAGCTCACGCGGCCGGTACGGCACGCGCCAGCTGTGTTCGAGAGGGCTCGGGGTCGTGGGGGTCCCGGCGGGGACGTACAGCACCGCGTCGGACACCTGTCCATCGATGCCTTGCACATCGGTGCTGGAGAAGAGGAGCAGGTGGCCGTCGGAGGGCAGAGGAAGGTCGGTGGCACCCGAGGGGATGGCCGCGAGGTCGACGGAGGCCACGAAGGGATCGGACGGCTGCGGAGTGCCGTGCGGCAGCATGGGGTCGCCGCCGACCCGGGCCACGAGGGGACCGTCACCGCCCTCCGCCACATACACCGCCGGGCGGGCGACGCGTATCCATTCCTCCACCTCCTCCGACGGCAGACCCCGGGATGCCGCCCCGACCCGGAATCGGTTCACTCTGTCCGTGCTCGCATCGGTCACCGGACAGACCTGACGGGCTCACGGGCGGGCAGTGACAAGACGGAACTCGCATAAGAGCAACGCAATTTGGCACTCCTGGCTTGGGGACGTGATGTCGGCAGGGGACGACGATATGCGATCGGTGCGGTATGCCGGTTGGGTGAGTCCGCACGGTGGTGGTCTGCCGCCCGAGCGGCGGGTTGGCCAGGAGGGCCCTATTCGGTCGACGAGGTCACCGTCATCGAGGTCAAGCCCTCCGCCGGCGGCGCCGGCCTCGTCGACCTCACGGTGACGCAGTGGTGCGAGAACGCCCCGCCCGGAGCGGAACGAACGTGGGAGCTGGTCCGCATCGGTCACTTGAAGAGCCCGTGAACAAACTCCGCCTGCGTGCAGCGGCGTCCGGTAGGCCCGCCCTTCGGACGGACGGCGGTTCGTTCCCATGCTCTGGGCCGAACCGCCGGCGGGGCGGTTTCGGAATACGCCAGAAACCTGCCTTCTGCCAGCGGCAGAACACTGACCCGACCAGGCTCGACGGTCACTACAGTCCAGGCTCATGACGACAGTGACATCCCGCACGATCGAATACGCGGCCGACGGCCTGACGATGATCGGGCACCTCGCGCTCCCGGCCGGTGTCGACCGCCGGCCCGCGGTGTTGATCGGGCCCGAGGGGGTGGGGCTCAGCGACGTCGAGCGCCGCCGGGCCGATGCGCTCGCCGAGCTGGGGTACGTGGCCCTGGCCTTCGACCTCCACGGCGGGCGCTATGTGGCCGACCCCGAAGAGATGCTGGCCCGTTGCACGCCGCTGCTCGCCGACCCCGACCGGATGCGGGGCATCGGCCACGCGGCGCTCGACGTGCTCCGCGCCGAGTCGCGGACCGACCCGGACCAGATCGCCGCCATCGGCTACGGCACGGGGGGCGCGATCGCGCTGGAACTCGGGCGCGACGGTGTCGACCTGCGCGCGATCGCGACAGTCAATGGACTGACCACGGGCCGACCAGGTGAGACGGCGCGCATTCACTGCCCGGTGTGGGCCGGGGTCGGGTCGGAAGACATGATCATGCCGCCCGCGCAACGGGACGCATTCACCGCCGAGATGCAGGCCGCGGGCGTCGACTGGCGCCTCGTGGTCTACGGCGGCGCCTTGCACGCCTTCCATCACCCACCGGTCGACCACATCGTGCTTCCCGGGGTCGGCCATCACCCTCGGCACGCGCAGCGAGCTTGGCGCGATGTCGTCGACCTGCTCGCCGAGTGCCTGCCCATGACGGAGTGATCTGGGCGGACCGGGGGGTGTTCACAGGCCCTGACCTTGTCGTTAGACCCCATCTGGGGTGACGTGGTCACCCCGGCCGAAAGCGGCGACGCGAGCGCGTCGAACCACTCCTCCGTCCCGTTCACCCCATGATGCCGATGTGGCCGCCACCGGTATCGGCACTCGACCTGCCGCCGCCTGTCATCAGCGTCTCCCGTCTCCCGTCTCCCTCTGAGTCTCCCGCCGAGAAGCACGCTGTTCCGCGCCAGAGCAGGCAACGGACTCCACCAACGGTGTCCGTGCCGCTCCCGCGACGCGGGTCTGCTCACGTCGTACGGCGTCGCAGAGGGACGGGGATGCGGTCGACGAGGTCGGCGGCTGGTTCGATGAACTGCTGGCCTGGGCGGCCTGGGCAATCGGCTCGATGCCCTGTCTCAGGCCGTCGGGTCCCAGAGCCCGTCGGCCTCGCCGCGGGCGAGGTGGTCGGCGTAGACACCGACCTTCCAGGCGATGACGGAGCGGCACTCCTCCAGGGCCTGGATCCGCGCGTCGACGCGCTGCCTGTGGGCGTCGAGGAGCCGCAGACGTTCGGCTTCGTTTCCCGGACCGTGCCGCACCAGCTCGGCGAACCGCTTGAGGTCGGCGAGCGGCATGCCGGATTCCCGCAGCTTGACGCAGATGAGCAGCCAGTCGACATCGGAGGCGGTGTACCGCCGCCGGCCGCCGGAGGTGCGCTGGACCGGACCGACCAGCAGGCCCTCGCGCTCATAGAAGCGCAGGGCGTGCACGCTGAGTCCGGTCCGCTCGGCCACCTCGCCGATGCTCAGCGGCTCCGCAGAGGTCTCCGTAGTCGCCATGCGTGACAGTCTAGGACTTGATCTAGACCTCGCTCTAGATCGTAGCGTCGGCGGCATGACCAGCACTGAGCAGCAGCCACTGAACTCGCCCTTTTCCGCCGACAGCACCGCCGAGGACGTCATGGCCGGCGTCGACCTCTCCGGCAGGAGCGCCGTGGTGACGGGGGGTTACTCCGGACTCGGCCTGGAGACCACCCGCGCTCTGGCAGCCGCCGGGGCCCGGGTCATCGTTCCGGCGCGCAGGCCCCAGATCGCCCGCGCGGCGCTCGCGGATGTGGACGGCTGCGATGTCATACCCATGGACCTGACAGATCTCGGCAGTGTGCGCGCCGCTGCCGCACGGATCAGCGGCACCCTCACCAGGCTCGACCTGTTCATGGCGGTCGCCGGTGTCATGGCGACCCCCGAACGGCATGTCGGCCCCGGCTGGGAGAGCCAGCTCGCCGCGAACCACTTCGGACACTTCACCCTCGCCTGTGAGCTGTACCCGCTCCTGGCCGCCGCCAACGGTGCGCGTGTCGTCGTCAACAGCTCAGCCGGGCACACCCTGACCGGCATCCGCTGGCATGACCCCCACTTTCGTACCGGTTACGACAAGTGGCTTGCCTACGGCCAGGCCAAGACCGCGAACGTCCTGTTCGCCGTGCGGCTCGACGCCATCGGGCGCGGCGACGGCGTCCGGGCCTTCGCTCTCCACCCCGGCAAGATCATCACCGGGCTTCAGCGGGATATGACGCTTCAGGAACAGGTCGACCGTGGATGGGTGGACGAGCACGGCAACGTGATCGGCGCCGACCTGAAGACATCCTCCCAGGGCGCGGCCACCGGTCTGTGGGCAGCCACGGCTCCCCTTCTCGACGATCGCGGCGGTCTCTATCTGGAGGACTGCGACGTCGCGGGTGTCTCCGCCCTCGAAGCGCCCATGGACGAGGGCGGTGTCCGTGAGTACGCCATCGACCCCGATGGGGCCGCGCGGCTCTGGGACCTGTCCGTCACCGCGACCGGCGCCACCCCGATCACCCGGTGAGCCCAGGGGGGGGGCTGGCGCTGACGCCGGTGAGCCCGACTCCCATACTGCCGCGCGCCAGGCGCCCGCTGGGTGTCATGGGGAGGGGGCGAACGCCGTGCGGTAGGCGGTGGGTGTCGTGCCGAGGGCGCGCCGGAAGTGCAGGCGAAGGTTCGAGGGGCTGCCGAGGCCGCAGCGGTCGGCTATTTGGTCGACGGCGAGTTCCGTGCTCTCCAGCAGTTCCCTGGCGCGGTCGAGCCGGGCGTCGAGCAGCCACCGCAGCGGCGTCGTGCCGGTCTCGGAGACGAACCGCCGGGCGAAGGTCCGCGGCGCCATGTGCGCATGCGCGGCGAGCAGAGGCACCGTCAGTGGTTCGTGCAGGCGGGCCAGGGCCCATGTGCGGGTGGGGGCGAGGGTGACGCCGGGTGTCTCGGGGCCCAGTGGCCGTTTGATGTACTGGGCCTGTCCGCCCTCGCGGTGGGGAGCGGACACCAGGGAGCGCGCCACCTGGTTCGCCGTGCGGGCGCCGAGATCGCGCCGTACGAGGTGCAGGCACAGGTCGATGCCGGCGGCGACGCCCGCGGAGGTCAGCACCTGTCCCTCGTCGAGGTAGAGCACGCGCGGGTCCACTGTCACGTCCGGGTAGCGCTCGGCCAGGTCGTCGGCGTGCTTCCAGTGGGTGGTGGCCCTGCGGCCGTCGAGAATCCCGGCTGCCGCCAGGGCGAACGCGCCCGTGCAGATGGACACCAGCCGCCGGCCCCCGGCGTATGCCTCGGACAGCGCGGCGAGGACGTCCCGCGGCAGCTCGCGCAGGTGGGGCGTGTATCCCGGGACCACCACGGTGTCGGCCTCACGCAACGCCTCCAGACCGGCCTCGACCGTCACGGCGAACCCCGCCGCGGTCGGGACCGGCCCCGAGGTGCGTCCGCACAGGGTCAGTTCGTAGGGGTCGCCGGGCACGCCGGTGAAGACCTGGGCCGGAATGCCCAGGTCCAGGGGCAGCACGTCCTCGATGGTCAGGACCGCCACACGGTGCGGGGCGGCCCGGCGCGCGGCGACGTCGAAGGTGGCAGTTTCCTCTCGCATGAAGGCAACTCTGCCACTGTCACCGGCAGTTGTCGCAGCCGATCATCGATTCCATGACCGCAGAGAACACCACGAACGTCGCCGGAATCCCGCCACTGCCCGACACCGCCCTCACGCGCCGCGCACTCGCCCTGGTGCGCGACACGGAGTCCACCCCGACGGCCAACCACAGTGTCCGCAGCGCGCTGTTCGCCCGCCTGCGCGCCGACCACCAGGGCGCGGAGGCGGGGCGCGACTACGATCCCGAACTCCTGTTCCTGGCCTGCGTGCTGCACGACATCGGCCTGACACAGGCGGGTGACCGCCATCAGCGGTTCGAGGTGGACGGCGCCGACACGGCCGCGGAGTTCCTCACCGAGCAGGGCCTGCCCGCCGCCGGTGTCGACATGGTGTGGGAGGCCATCGCCTTCCACACGACGGCGGGCATCGCCGAACGCCGCGGCACCCTGTGCGCCCTCGTGCACCAGGGGACCGGCATGGACTTCGGCTGGGACACGGACTGCGTCGACGACGCGACCGGCGCCGCGATCCACGCCGCCTATCCACGGCTGTCCATGGCCACCACCCTGACCGACGAGATCGTCGCCCAGGTACGGCGGCGCCCGGAGAAGGCCCCGCCCTTCTCACTCCCCTCCGAACTGCTGCGGGAGAGGTCCGTGCCGCCCCACAGGACCCGCATGGAGACCATGGCCGACGCCGCGCGCTGGGGCAACTGACCATGACCACCTACGGAATCCTGCTGTTCGACACCGCGCAGGAACTCGACTTCGCCGGTCCCTGGGAGGTGTTCACCACCTCCTCCCGGCTACGGGACGACATGGACGACGTCGTGCTCGTCGCCGAACGTTCCGGGCCCGTACGGTGCTCCCAGGGCATGCGGGTGCTGCCGGACCACACCCTCGACGACCACCCGCCCCTGGACGTCGTCCTCGTCCCCGGCGGCTCCGGCGCCCGGGAGGTCGAGCCGCACAACGCGCGGCTCACCGGCTGGCTCGCCGGCACCGCCGCGCACGCCGTGTGGACGGTCGGCGTCTGCACCGGGGCCTTCCTGCTGCACGCCGCGGGCCCGGCCCGCTCCCGCCGGGTCGCCACGCACCGGCAGTACGAGCAGGCACTGGAGGAGCGCGGTGACGTCACCGTCGTGCGGGACGCGCGCTATGTCGTCGACGGCGACCTGCTCACCAGCCAGGGTGTCTCCGCGGGCATCGACTGCGCCCTGTGGCTCGTCGGCCGGCTGCACGGGCGCGCCCACGCGCGTGCCGTGCGTCAAGCCCTCCAGTACGACCCGGCACCGCCGTACCTGGCGGACGAGCCCCTCGCTTGGTCTCGCCAGGGCCCGTGAGCACGGCTGAAGGCCTCCGAGGCGGAGGCCACGGTGTGGTCCGGCGCCGCGGCGGGTTGGCCATCCCGGCGTGCAGCGCGGGGTCGGGGCGACTGTCTCGGTTCCGGGCAGCGCGTGCCCCGGCCTCGGCGAGCGAGGCCGGCAGGCGATCCGGCAGGATGGTCGCATGCCTCACACGCCGATACGCCCCGCACAGCCCTTCGACGAGCAGCGGATCGCCCAGGCCCTCAACGGTTTCATCGAAGGCTCAGGACACTGGGGGCCCGGCACGTTCGCCGGATTCACCGAGGTCGGCGGCTACTTGACCGGGAGCCGCGAGGAGGCGCCCGCGCGGTACCGGGGCTGGAACTGGTACCGGTTCATCGGCCGGTGCGGCGCCGTGGCCCTGCGGGCGAGCTCTTTCCCCGTGCCGGACCATCTGCGCGCGGTCCAACTGGCGATGCTGGAGGTATGGGCGGAGACTCCCTTCGCCGACCCGGAGGTTCGCGCCCGGATGCGTACGGGCGTCGTCGAACTCGCCGACCGGGACACGTATGCCGCTCGGACCCGCGAGGGTGCGGTGGTCGCTCTGCACGGGCTCGGCACCGGCCGGGACGGGCAGCGCTTCGTCGAGTTGCGCACGGGGGCCGCACAGCCGCCGGCGCCAGGCCGGATCACGGCCACCGAACCGGTGCACGCGGCCGGTTGGGACACCCCTGACCGACTGCGGGGCCTCGCGGACCTCGTACGGCAGAAGGGCCCCGCGCCCTGGGACCGCGCGGCGGCCGCGGTGCTCGCCAAGCGGACCGGGCTGAGCCGGGCCGGCGCCGCGCTGCTGCTCGCCGGGATACCCGATGTGAAGTACGGGTACCGGGGCCTCGACGCCGAGGCCCGCAAAGTGATGGGACTCAAGCAGTCCGAAGCCGAGGCCGGTGAGCGGGAGTTGGCGGCCCTGAGCGTGGCCGAGCGCCTCGACCTGCTGGCCGACGTGCTGCCCGAGGACCCCGAGCAGCTGTGGCTCGACGGTGGGCAGTCGGCGCTCGCCGAGCGGATCGCCGAGGCCTGGCGCAGGCAACAGGGCGTACGCCCCGCGGTGCCCGAGCCGACGCTCGCCGTCGCCGCCGAGCACAGTGATGTGCGGATGGCCCCGGCAGCCGTGTGCGCCGTGTTCGCCGATCCCGCGCGCGAGCCCCGGCTGACCCGGGACCCCGACACCCGGCTGCGGATGAACAGCATCAGCGGCGGTGGCTGGGAGGGTGAGGAGGGCTTCCGTTTCGCGGAGCTGCTCGCCGTGGTGTGCGACGCCGTCGACTGGGTGTACGCCGAGCTTCCCGAAGGAGATCCCGTACGCCGGGGTGTCCCGGAGACCGTACGGCTGCTGCGGGAACGCCTGGCCCACCCGGAGCTGCTGCTCTCCGCCCGTGGCCGCAGCCTGCGGGGCCACACCGTGGCGAGCCTCCTGCCGAGTTTCCCCGACGCCCTGCCCCACGTGGACGCCGCCGAGCCGCTCGCCCGTCCCACGCTGGACGACGGCCTGGTCGTCGTGTCCGAGGCGGGGTTCGACCGGCGTGGTGAGCGCGAGGCGCCCGGCGTGTACTTCCGGCCCGGCCGCTACGGTGCCGACGAGCGCTCGCGGCGCCTGGAGGCCTTGGTCGACGTGGCGGACTCGCGTCTGGCGCTGGTCCGCCGGCTGCGCGGGCCCGAAGTCGAACGGATCGTGCAGCGCATCACCGAGGGAGCGCTGCCGCCGGGCGGCTACGAGGCCGATCCGCGGCTGTCCGCACCCGCGGTGGTCGAGGAGGCGGCCGCCACCACCGGTCTGGACACGGACGCCGCCACCCTGTACCTGCAACTGCTCGCCCTGCCCATGCCCACCGACCGCCGTGTGCGCCGCTTCAACCGGTGGACTCCCGCGCACCACAAGGCCGTCGCGGCCGCACTCGTCGAGGCCGGTCTGGTGGTCGCCGACCGCAGGGCCCGGGCCGGGCGGGGGGTGTTCCTGCCCGGCGACTGGGCGGGCGGGGACCGGTTCTTCCCTCCGATGGAGACCTGGAAGGCCGGGCTGCTCGGGGTCCGGGTCATCGGGCGCAAGGTGTACTCCCGGCCCGTCGGCGGCCCCCTGCCCGAACTCTTCGCCCGGGCCTGGCGGACGCGTCCCCACTGAGCGTGGCGGCACTCCGCGCGACGGCCCGACGCCCACGCTCGCCGCACGGACGTGGGCACGGCGGGCCTCACGGTCGAGCGGGTCACGCCTGGTCCGGGACGGTCGGGGCGGCGGGCTCGGGGACGGTCGCGGTCGGGGCGTACTGGGCCGCCTGGGCGTCGAACATGGCGGCGTACCGGCCTCGGGCGGCGATGAGTTCGGCGTGGGTGCCGTGCTCGGCGAGGCGGCCTTCGTCGAGCACGTAGATGTGGTCGGCGTGGCGGACGCCGGACATGCGGTGCGTGACGAGCACGACGGCTCGGTTCGGCGCGGCGAGGCGGCGGATGCGGTTGAAGGCTTCGATCTCGGCCTGGGGGTCGAGGGCGGAGGTCGGCTCGTCGACGATGAGGACGCCGTCCGCCGGCGATGTCGAACTGCGCCAGTGCGTGCGGGCCAGGCCGACCTTCTGCCATTCGCCGCCGGACAGTTCGATGGCGCCGCGGAACATGCGGGCCAGCAGGCTGCGCAGGCCGTCGGGGAGTTTGGCGATGACGGGTCCGGCGACGGCGTAGTCGACCGAGGGCGCGAGGTCCTCATCCGTCGCGGGGTGGTCGGGGCGGCCGAGGCGGATGTTCATCGCGGCGGTGACGGGCCAGCGCTGGAAGTCCTGGGTGAGCAGGGAGACGCGCCGGAAGACCTGGGCGCGGTCGAGGCCGGTGAGGTCCGCATCGCCCCAGCGCAGCGTGCCGGAGGCGGGCAGCAGCATGCCGGAGAGGATCTTCATCAGGGTGCTCTTGCCGGAGCCGTTCTCGCCCACCACGGCGGTGACCGACCCCATCGGCAGGGTCAGGGACACCTCGTCCAGGGCGGCGGTGTCCCGGTCGGGGTAGCGGTAGGTGACCTGGTCCAGAACGATCTCCGTGACGCGTTCGGGTACGGGCGCCCCGCCGGCGGGCGGCGTCCGCTGTTCGGCTTCGGTGAGGAAGCGCCTGTGATCGCGGACGTAGAGGCTCTCCTCGTGGAGCTGGTTGATGTTCATGACCAGTGTGCCCAGGCTCGCCGAACCGGTGCGCACGGCGATGACGGCGGTCCCGGCCACGGCGAGGCTCATGTGCCCGGTCATGATCAGCCAGAACATGGCTCCGTAGGTCGCGGCCATCCCCAGGCCGGACAGCGCGGAGGCGACCCATTCGGTGAGGGCCTTGCTGGAGGCGAGGCGTTCCTGCTCGGCTTCGGCGCTCTCGGCCATGCGTTCGTAGCGGCTGAGGAGGAAGGGGCCGACGGCGTGGAGGCGGACCTCCTGCGCGGCGGTGCGTTCGGTGAGCAGGCTGCCGATCAGGCGGCTGGCCCGTACGTGCTCGATCCAGCTCATCACCGACACGTACCGCTCCTGGGCCACGCGCATGGCGCCCCAGCCGCGCGGGGCGGCGATGAGGATCAGCATGGGCAGGAGGGCGGGGTGCAGCACGGCGAGGACACCGGCGGTGGTGACCAGGGAGATGAGGCCGTTCAGCGCGGCGACGCAGGAGCTGATCATACGGCGGGCCGAAGCGGGGCCGTGCTGGGCGATGTCCACGAGGCGCCGGAAGTCGGGGTCGTCGATGGCTTCCAGTTCGACTTTGGCCGCTGCGGCGAGGTACTGGGTGGTGGCGATCCGCTCCACCTTGGGTTCCAGCCGTCCGGCGCGGGAGGTGGACCAGGCGGAGAGGGCTGAGTTGACGACAGCGATGGCGGCGGCGGCCAGGAGGCCGGGCAGCAGGGAGTGCAGCCGGTCGGCGGCGCTGCCGCTGCCGGCGAGAAGAGCGTGCATGACCGCGTTGACGGCGAGCAGCCCGGCGGCGGCGGCGATGCCCTGGCCGATCTCGCTGGCCCCGACCGAGAGCAGGGCACGGCGGTCGGCCTGCCAGGCGATACGCAACGTGGTGCCGACGAGCGCGGGCATGGAGCGCAGCGCGGACATCATCGTCAGGTCCAGGGCCGCGTGCTCGTGCTGGGACCAGCCCATGTCGTAGCGCAGGGGGCCGCCGAACAGCTCGTGTTCGGCGTCGGAAACCTGCGGTTCGGCCATGGTGACCGGTCCGAAGAACCTCTTCATCGGGCGCCTCCCGCAGGCCGGTTGACGGCCCGATAGGACGGGCCGTGAATGAGCGTCTGGAAGATCGTGACGGTGGAGGGGTGGTAGTCCGGCGACGGTCTGTCGATGGGCACCCAGAAAGGACCGTGGTGCTGGTGCTGGTGCTGGTGCTGGTGCTGGTGCTGGTGCGGCTCGGCGTTGTGCGGCTCGCCGCCCCAGGACCCGGCCACGAACGCGGCGGTGACCCGGTCCGGGCCACCGGCGGGAGCGTGGTGGTGGATGAGGCCGCGGAAATCCTGCTGGTCAGCGCTGACGAGGACCCCCGCCTCCTCCAGCGCTTCGCGCCGCGCCGCGTGATCGAGTGGCTCGCCGGCCTCCAGACGGCCTCCCAGGACCGTGAGTTGACCCGGCGCGAGGGCGGCGTCCGGCCTGCGGCGCACGCACAGGGCGGCGCCGTCGGGGCGGAGCAGGACCTGGGCGACGTCGACGATCAGCAGGTGAGGCGCATGCTTCACAGAAGCCACAGAAGCCCTCCCCGCGACCGGCGGCTGTGCATGGTGCGCCGGCCTGGCGCGGTCACGAGGGCGTCGCCGTGCCGAGGGCCGTAGGTGAGGGCGTCGCTGTGCCGGAGCCTGTAGGTGAGGGCGCGCTCGCGTCGTCTGAGGCGTCGGGCGGCGTCGTCGAGGCAGAGCGACGAGCTGTACGTCATCTCGCCCTGGCCCGCTCGGGGCAGCAGCCGGGAGAGGTGGACCAGCGGCACGAAAGACATCGCCGCGATCGGCACGGCGTGGTCGGGGCCCCCGCGCACGCGGTCCACCGCGATGCGGCGGTCCACACGTGCGCGCGCGACTGCCGCCCCGGCGAGGTGGCGGATGCGCTCGGGGAGTGGGAAACCAGGCTCAGGGGCGTTGTCTCCGCCCCAGGCGTCGCGGGCACTGATCCCGCTCACGACGCGATCAGCACGCTCGGCAAGATCGGTGCCGCCGCCACCCTGGCTGATCACACCGACCTCCCCCGTACCGGCCCTTCTCCCATGGAGCCCCGGCCGCAGAGCGGGGTAAGGCCCGAGCGCCGGCCCGGCGGCGGGACAGACCGTCGGGCAGCACACGTGCCGGCACACATGTCAGGTACAGGTACAGCCATGCCCAGGCGGAGCCCCGGAGGAACGTCACCTCGGTGTGAATCCTGGCCCGCCCGCGGAGGACGAAGGGTGGCGCGTCACGGTCGACGCCCGGCTCGCTGGACGTCTCCGGCGCTGGATGGCGGAGGTGAGCGGCCGTCGGCGACGGTCACCGGAAGGTCCCGGGCCCGGGGGCGGAGGACGTTCGGGCCGGGGTGGCGGACTCGCCGACGCCGACGACGCGGGGCAGGGCGCCCGAGGTGTACGAGGCGGTGGGTCGGCCGGGGCCCGCCCGGCCGGTCACGGGCCGCCTGCCGCGAGATGGGCGGGGGCTCGGTCCGCGGATCTCAGGAGTGGGGTACGACGGCCACGGGGCAGGGCGCGTGGTGCAGGACGGCGTGCGCGACGGAGCCGATGCGGCTGCCGACCGGGGAGCGGCGGGCCCGTCGGCCGACGACGACGAGGCGCGCGTCGGCAGCCGCCGCGAGCAGCACCTGTCCGCCACTGCCGAGCTCGACGTGCTCGATCACCGGCACGTCGGGGAAGCGGTCACGCCACGGCGCGAGAGCCTCCCGCAACGCCTTCGTCTCGTACTGCACCAGCCCGCCCGCCTCGTCCACCAGGGCCAGCGAGCCCGGACTGTAGGCGAAGACGGGCGGCAGGCTCCACGCCCGGACCGCGCGCACGGCGGCACCTCGCGCCGCGGCTGCCCGGAAGGCGAAGCCCAGCACCTCGGCACTGTCTTCCGCGGACCCGTGCTGCCCCACGAGCACGTCACCGCCGTCCGGCAGGGCTCCGTCCCGCGGGACACGGACGGAGACGACGGGGCAGGCGGCCGCGGCGATCACCTGCTGTCCGTAGGAGCCCAGCAGGAAGCCCAGGAGGGCTCCGTGTCCCCGTGAGCCCAGGACCAGCGTCTCGGCGCGCTCGGCCTCGCCCAGGAGGGCGGCCACGGCGGTGTCCGACACCATGTCCGAGGTGGGTCGCAGATCCGGATGACGGTCCGCCGCGCGCGCCTCGGCCTCCCGCAGGATGGCGCGCGCGAATTTCGCCTGCTCCTCCGGGGCCTGCACGACGGGCACGTCGAGGGGCTGCCAGAGCCAGGCGTGCACCACACGCAGCGGTGCTCCTCGGAGCGCGGCCTCGTCGGCGGCCCAGTCGACAGCCGCGAGGCTTTCGGGAGAGCCGTCCACTCCTACGGTGATCGCGGGGGTCATCGCTTGCCTTCCTCAACGGTTCCACGGTTCCACGGGGCGGAGCGCCGACGTGTGGGCCGCTGCTCCGTGGACTCATCATGGCCCGGTCGGCCGGGGCGGGGGAGGGCCGACCGGCCCTTTCGCCGGGTCCGTTCGGCGCCGTGGCGAGCCCGGTCGCACCTGATCGGACGGCGCCGGTCCGGCTGGGCTGCCCCGAGAGGGAGGTGCCCTCGGCCGAGTTCCGGTCGAAGTCCGCCTCAGTCGCCGGAGGCCTTCGTCCTGCGCGGCACCGTGGGAGTACTCGCAGCCCGGGCCTCGGCCTTGGCATCGCTCACCGCGGCGGCGGCTTGCTTCGTGGCCTCGTCGACGGCCGCGGCGGCGTCAGGTGAGAGGGACGAGTCCGCCTCGACCCCGGGAGTCCCGCCTGTGTCCGTACTCCGTTCGGAACTCGCACCGCTCGTCTCCTCGGGGCGCGGGGGTGTGGGAAGCCCCATCGCCGAGTGATCGCCGAACGCGGTGGTGACGGTGCGGACCGCCTCGGTCAGCTCTCCCGGGATCACCCAGAACGTGTTGTTGTCGCTCTTCGCCAAGTGGGGGAGTGTCTCCAGGTACTTGTAGGCCAGTATCTTCGGGTCGGCGTTGTTGCGGTGGACGGCCTGGAAGACGCGCTCCACCGCTTTCGCCTCACCGTCCGCCCGAAGGATCATGGCCTGTTGGGTGCCCTGTGCTTCCAGGATGTCCTTCTGTTTCGTGCCTTCCGCGGTGAGGATCTTGGCCTGCCGTTCCCCTTCGGCGTGCAGGATGGCCGCGCGTTTGTCGCGCTCGGCCCGCATCTGCTTTTCCATGGCCTCTTTGATGGTGTGGGGCGGATCGATGGCCTTGATCTCGACGCGGTTGACCCGGATTCCCCACTTGCCCGTGGCGTCGTCGAGGACCGAGCGGAGCTGGGCGTTGATCACCTCACGCGAGGTGAGTGTTCCCTCCAGGTCCATGCTGCCGATGACGTTCCGCAGTGTGGTCACCGTGAGCTGGTCGATCGCCTGGAGGTAATCGGCGACCTCGTAGGCCGCCGCCCGTGGGTCAGTGACCTGGTAGTAGAGCACGGTGTCGATGTTCACCACCAAGTTGTCCTCGGTGATCACCGGCTTCGGGTCGGATGAGTACACCTGCTCGCGTACATCGAGTTTGGTGTTGATTCGGTCCGCCACCGGCAGGACGAAGTTCAGTCCGGGTTGCAGCGTCCGACGGAATCGGCCGAAGCGCTCGACGTTGTAGCGGCGCGCTTGCGGGACGATACGCACAGTGGAGGCCACGAGGAAGACGACGGCTATGACCGCCACGAGAATCAGGATGAGTGCCGTTTCCACGTTTCCTCCATCACTCGGAGACCAGTTGTTCATGGAAGGAGTTCGCGGGGATAGACGATGGCTGTGGCGCCGTCGATCTCCATGACGTCCACCAGGCCGCCCACCGGGATCACGTGGCTCTCGTCCAGGGCGCGGGCAGACCATTCCTCGCCGGACAGTTTGATCAGACCTCGGGTGGCGGTGACCTCCTGCAGGACCTCGGCCCGCTTGCCGATCAACGCGTCGCTCCCCTCGCGGGTGAGAGGAGGCTGCGTCATATGCCGGAGAGCGATCGGGCGGATGATCACCAGGCCCGCTGCTCCGGTCGCCGCGAGAGCCACGAGCTGGCCGAGAAGTCCGACACCCGCACCGGCGACCACGGCGGCCACCAGCGCGGCGCCCGCCAGCAGTCCGAAGACCAGCGTCAGGGTGAAGAACTCCACGACGCCGAGCGCCGCGGCGGTGAGCAGCCATACGAACCACGGCATCGGACGGCCTCCCTCAGCGGGACTCTGCTTACAAGCTACCTTTCGGAAGACCGACAGAACAGTGCTATACCGCCTGATCAGATGACATGCCTACTGCCACGGACCGCGCCTTCGACCCCACCCGCGGCGGGAGGGACGCCCCCGGAGCGGGCCGGGCGGACAAGTTTCGGGCGCATGGCCGGTTTCAGACCAGACGTGCCCCTTACAGCGCCGTGTGTACCCTGAAGACACGGAGTCCCCAGCCGCTGGCTGCTCCTCCCGCATGCTCGGGAAGAAGTACGGGCCCCGCGCCGAGTTGTGAAGCGCACTGGCTCCAAGTGCTGCGCCGGCACCGTGAGGCAACCGACCCCTTGGACGCGCCACGACAGCGCGCGACAGACGCAATCCCCCCTACCCCCCCCCGAGCCGATTCCGTGTGCGACGTGTCCTTGTGACACGTCGGCGTGCGAGCCGACGTTCGGGAAATGAGGCTTGATGCCCCCCGCTCCTCGTCCCATGCCCCCCGCTCCTCGCCCCCCGACGATCGCCTGCCCCCGCTCCGCTCGCGGACGGCAGGACCGAGGATGACCACTGACACGACACAACGCGCGAGTGACACCGTCGCACCGGCCCGGGAACACCGCGCGGGCAGTGACTTCTCTCGTCTGTCCAAGCAGGTCAAGGACGCCGGACTGATGCGGCGCCGCCCCTTCTACTACGGCGTGCGCATGGCCCTGGTGACCGCTGTCTACGGGCTCGGCTGGCTGGCCTTCCTGAAGATCGGCGACAGCTGGTGGACGCTGCTCGCCGCCGTGTTCCTCGCCGCGGTCTTCGGGCAGGTCGCGCTCATCGCCCACGACGTCGGCCACCGCCAGGTGTTCCGCCGCAGCCGATCGAGCGCGTTGATCGGGCGGCTCGCCGCCAACATGGGGATCGGCATGGGGTACGGCTGGTGGCAGGACAAGCACTCCCGCCACCACGCGAACCCCAACCACGAAGAGCTCGACCCCGACGTGGCCCCCGACATCCTGGTCTGGAGTCAGGCCCAGGCCCGCAAGGCCACCGGCCTGCCCCGCCTGCTCGGCAAGGCGCAGGCCTACCTGTTCTTCCCGCTGCTGACGCTGGAGGGCTTCAACCTGCACGTCGCGGGGGTGCGGGCGCTGGCGGACCGCTCCCTCAAGCAGCGTCGGATCGAAGGCGGCCTCCTCGTCGCACACTTCGCTCTGTACCTCGGCGCGCTGTTCCTCGTGCTGTCCCCGGGCAAGGCCGTGGTGTTCCTCGTGGTGCACCAGTGCCTCTTCGGGGTCTACCTGGGAGCCATCTTCGCCCCGAACCACAAGGGGATGCCGACGCTCACCGGTGGCGACCGGCCCGACTTCCTGCGCCGACAGGTCCTCACGTCCCGCAACGTGCGCGGGAACTGGTTCACGGACGTGGTGCTCGGCGGACTGAACTACCAGATCGAGCACCACCTGTTCCCGAGCATGCCTTCGCCGAACCTGCGCAAGGCGCAACACGTCGTACGCCGTTACTGCGACACCCTGGGCGTGACGTATCTCCAGACCTCGCTCATCGCCTCCTACGGACAGGCGCTCAGAAGCCTGCACCAGGCGGGCAGCCCGCTGCGACAGCAGTCCCAGCGCGTCTGACACCAGTGACCCCGTGAGGGCGTGGGCGAAAGCTCTCGCAGAAGTGGCGTGGTCCTCGAACCGGTCCGCACCCCCGTCAGGGCCTAGCTGAGGCCGGGTTCCGGCTCATGGAGGGTGATCGCCCCGGAGGGGCAGAGGCCGGCGGCCATCCGCGCGGCCGCGCGGTCAGCGCCGGTCGGCTCAGGGGCCAGCAGGAGTACGAGGCCGTCGTCGGGGTCCTGGTCGAACACCTCGGGGGCGGTCATGGCGCACATGCCGGCGCCGATGCAGCGACCCCGGTCGGCGGACAGCAGGGGCGCGCTCACTTCGTGTCCCAGGTGACCGGCAGGCTCTTGACGCCGAAGATGTCCGCGGCCTCCGGGCGCAGACCGACCTCGTCGGCCGGTACGGCCAGGCGCAGCGTGGGGAAGCGGTCGATCAACGCGCGGAACGCGACCCGCATCTCGACGCGGGCGAGCTGCTGCCCCAGGCACTGGTGGATGCCGTGGCTGAAGGCGAGGTGTCCGGCGGCCTGTCGGCGTATGTCGAGCGTGTGGGGTTCGGTGAAGCGCTCGGGGTCGCGGTTGGCGGTGTTGTACGAGAGGACGACCGTCGTGCCGGCCTCGATGGTCTGGCCGCCCAGCTCGACGTCCTCCAGCGCCGTCCTGTGGAACGTCTTCGCGACGCTCAGATACCGCAGCAGCTCCTCCACGGCGCCGTCGGTGAGCGCGGGATCGGCCCGCAGCGCCGCCAACTGCTCCGGGTGCCGCAGCAGCGCGAAGGCGCCGAGGGACAGCATGTTCGCCGTCGTGTCGAAGCCGGCCGCCAGGAGGATCAGGCTGATCCCCTTCAGCTCCTCGTCGGTCAGGTCGCTGTCGGTGAGTTCGCTGAGCACGTCGTCGGTGGGGTTCGCCCGCTTGGCGGCCACCAGTCGCGCGAGGTACTCCTGGGTCGCGGTGTAGGCCGCGATCAGCTCTTCGTCGCTGACCTCCCCGCCCATGAACGAGTCGATCTGCTCCTGGAAGGACGCCCGGTCCTCATAGGGCACACCCAGGATCTCGCAGATGACGATGGTGGGGATGGGCTTGGCGAACGCCGTCACCAGGTCGGTCGGCGGCCCGCTCTTCTCCATGGCGTCCAGGCAGTCGGCGGTGATCTGCTCGATCCGCTCGGTGAGCATCCGCATCCGCCGCACGGTGAACTTCCCCACCAGGGGCTTCCGGTAGCGGCTGTGCTCCGGGTCGTCCATGAGGAGGAACTCGCCGGGTGGCGCCGGCGGAAGCTCGAAGTCGACGACGTTCATGAGGTCCTTGCGCGAGCTGAACCGCGGATCTGCCAGCACCGATCGCACCATGTCGTACCCGGTGACCAGCCAGCCGGGTTTGCCGCCCGGGTGGGTGTAGCGGCTGATGGGCCCCTGCCGACGGGCGTCGAGCAGCTCGGCCGGCGGGTCGAAGGGGCAGCCGCTGCGGCGCTCCGTCGGCAGGGCCGTGACGGTGTGGACGGACTCGCTCATGAACAGTCCTCATCTCGCGATATGACGTGTTTGGAACTGCTCGAAAGCTACGTTGCGTTCATGTCATCGTCAATCGCTGAAACCCGTAACTACAGCTCACGGGCGCTAAATTGATGCAATGGTGTGCATCCGAATGCAACGGAGCGTTGCGATGGGGGGGCGGTGAAGGCAATACTGGCTCCATGCCCGGAGGACGGTTGAGCCAGCAGGAGCGCCAGCGCATCGGGGCCGGACTTGCCGACGGCCTCTCCTACGCCGAGATCGCCCGCCGACTGGAGCGTCCGACCTCGACGATCAGCCGGGAGGTGACACGTAACGGCGGCCCCGGCGGATACCGGCCCCACCAGGCGCACCAGGTGGCGGTGGAGCGGGCGCGGCGCGGCACACCGGCACACCTCCACGCGGACCGGCCGTCGCACGGCACGACGGAGGACGAGATGGTCGAGCTGGCGGTCAGGTCGGGGATGCCGAGGATGACGGCGCGTGTGCACGTCGACCTGCTGATGGCCGAGGACGGCAGGCGCACCGCGGCCGAGCTGGTCCGCAGGCTGAAGGTCAGTCCGGCCTCCGTCTCCGTAGCCGTCAACTTCCTGGTCCGGCACGGGTACGTACGGCGCGAACGCGATCCGCAGCGGCGGCGCGACGTCTACGTCGTCGACGACGAGGCCTGGTACCACTCGATCGCGATCAGCGCGCGGCAGACACTCGAATCGGCGCGGGCCGCGATGGCGGCGGCCGAGACGCTCGGCCCCGACACGCCGGTGGGACAGCGGCTCCTCAAGGCAGGCACGTTCCTGGAGCGGGTCATCGAGGACATGAGGGAATCCGCCGACCGCTGGCGCGACCTCCTGACGTGACATGACCTGATATGACATGCCATGGGGCGGCGATCCCCCTTGCGTGCCCCCCGTCGGTGTTCCGTGTCCCCGTCGGCGCGCGCTCGGTCCCGATCGGGCCACCGACGCCATCGCGTCCAGCGACAGCGCGGCGAGTCCGGTCACGGCCGTCAGCCGGTGCCGGGCACCGGGGTCAGGGGGCTCCCCGGCATCGGGTACGGCGTTCTTCTCCGTGGTCAGGGTGGTCATGCGGGCGGCCGACGACGCCACCACCGTCGGCGCTCTGCTGCTCCTGAAGGCATTCGCCTCCGGCTGCTCGGCGCTGACCGGCGTCGAGGCGATGGCGAACGCGGTGCCGTCCTTCCGCGCCCCGGCCGCCCGGCGGGCGATGCGCGCCGAGGTGGCGCTGGGCGCGCTGCTCGGTGTGATGCTGATCGGCCTGTCGGTGCTGATTTCCCGCTTCGGTCTCCAGCCGGTGGCGGGCATGACCGTTCTCGCCCAGCTCGCCGACGCCTCCTTCGGCCACAACGGGGCTTTCTACGTGGTCCAGTTCGCGACCGTGGTGCTGTTGGCCCTGTCGGCGAACACGTCCTTCGGCGGCCTGCCGGTCCTGCTGAAGCTGCTGGCCCGCGACAACCACGTACCGCATGTCTTCGGCCTGAAGGCCGACCGTCAGGTGCACCGGCACGGGGTCGTCTGGCTGGCGCTCGTGTCGGCCGGCCTGCTGGTGCTCTCCGGCGGTGACACGAACACGCTCGTGCCGCTCTTCGCGATCGGCGTCTTCGTCGGCTTCACCATCGCCCAGACCGGCATGGTGCTGCACTGGCGCCGGCGACGTGGTCCTCGCTGGGTCGGCAAGGCCCTGCTCAATGGCTTCGGGGCCGTGCTGACGGGTGTCTCGGCCGTCGTGGTCACCGCCACCAAGTTCCACGACGGGGCCTGGCTGATCGTGATCGCGCTGCCCCTGCTCGTCGTCTCCTACGAGACGGTCCACCGGGCCTACGGCCGCATCGGCGAGCGCCTCGGGGTCGGGCGGGTCCCCGAACCGCCGCGTCACGCCCCTTCCCTGGTCCTCGTGCCCGTTTCGTCGCTGACCCGGCTGACCAGCGAAGCCCTGACCACCGCCGTTTCGCTGGGCGACGAGGTCCGGGCGGTGACCGTCTGCCACCCCGACCCCGAGGGCCGGGCCCAGACCGAGGCCCTGGAGCGCGACTGGGCGCTGTGGAATCCGGGCGTCGAGCTCGTACGGCTCTCCGCGGAGTGGCGCTCGTTGGGGCGCCCGATCACCGCGTACGTCCGTGAACGCGCCGCCTCCGCGCCCGGCACCCGGATCACCGTGCTCCTCCCGGAGGCCGAGCCCGACAGGCTGTGGCAGCGGCTCCTGCAGAACCAGCGGGGCGCTGTCGTCGCCCACGCCGTCCGCAGGGACACGGACGCGGTGATCTGCCGGCTCCGCATGCGCCTCTGAACACCCCGGCCGAAGAGGAAGCAGCGTCCACCGGGAAGGGCCGGACGATGCGGAGCCGCGGTCAGGGGCGGTAGATCAGCTCGATCAGGACTGCCGAGATGAGCAGCCAAGCCCCGACGCCGAGCACCCATACGCTGGACAGGGCGACGCCGAGCGCGCTGAGGAGCACGGCCGCGACGGCCAGCGAGAACGACGTCGCACGCATGCGGCTGTCGGCGAGTGAACGCTGCGTGTTCCGGCTCATGGGGTGACGGTATGCCGGTGCGCCGTGTCCAGACGGTCCGCGCCCGCTTTCTTCACGCTCCATTGACGGCACGCCGTCGCCGTCCCGGGCATCACCGGCACACCGGTCGGTGGTGCGCGGCATGCAGGGCCTACCCCTCCGCAGGGGAGGTGAAGGGCCTGCCGCGCATGAGGCCGCTCATCTGGTCGGTCACCGATCCGATGCCGCGCATGATTTCCAGGGCGGTCCGGGCCCCTCGGCGATCTGTGGCACCAGGGCCGCCATGTCGGAGGCGAAGGCGCCGGGCTTGGCCCAGGGACGCCCTGATGTGTGGTCCGAACCGGGCGCGGCATCGCGGCGGAGGACGGTCCAGTTGTTCGCCCAGGTGTCCGTCGCGGACCACCGCCAACCCGCCGACCCGGGTGGTGATGCCACCGGGCCCGCCTCGGACCGAAGCGAGCACACAGACCGGTCGACCGAGCCTGCCGCCCCGCTCCACCTCGATCGCGACCGCCCGTGCCCCTTCCCTGTCGAGCAGGTGGGCGGCCAGGCAGCCGGTGCTGTCGGCGACGGCCGCGGGGCTGCCGCCCCGGCCGTCGCGCCGCACGTACGCACCGACCACTGTGACATCCGGCCACGACATCGACGGCCTTCGACGCTCGGCGAGCCGGCAACCGCGAACAGTGTTCCGCCGATGGCCGGACTGGCGGCACCCTGACCGGGCCTGGTCGCATCCGCCGGCCGAACGCGTCCCGGAGCGTACCGTCCCGCCTCAGCCGGCGCCGTCCCGCACCGGATAGTGGATGACGACCACACCGCCGGTGGCGTAGTGGGCGACATCGGCGGCCAGCCGTCTGCCGTGCGGCGACGCCTGCGCCGCGGCCAAGGCGGCGGCGTCGGCGAAGTCGCCTTCGAAGGCCGCGAAATACGGCGATTCCCCCTCGGTCGCCGCCACGTCGAAGCTGTAGCGCCACGCAAGCAGGCCGGGCCAGTCCATGACCAGTGGGAGGTGCCTGGCCACGTAATAGTCGCGGAAGTGGTCAGGGTCGGTGGGCTCGGGGTACAGGACCAGCAACCTATGCATGGCGGCCTCCGTCCAGAGAGGCGTCGGCGGGCCGAGTGCGTGCGGTGTTGTCCGGGACCGCGGTCGATCGGATCGTCATATGCGCAGGCTAGGGCCCGACTTGGGCGCGAGGGAAAGACCGATGCGGGATAGGCTCAGAGCGGATCGCTATCAATCGGCGGGGAGGGCGCATGGCGCCGGATACGGTCAGCCTGCGGTACTTCCTGGTGCTGGCAGAGGAGTTGAACTTCACCCGCGCCGCCGCCCGAATCGGTATCGCGCAGCCCGCGCTCAGCGCCCGGATCCGCCGACTGGAGAAGGAACTCGGTAGCGCCCTGCTGGTGCGGGACACGCGGAGCGTCGCATTGACCACGGCCGGTGCGGCTTTGGCGGAGACCGCGCCGCCTGCGCTCGCGGCGCTGGACCGGGCATGGGACACCGCCCGGCGGGCGGGGGGCGGCGAAGTGGGCACGCTCCGCGTCGGATACAGCATCAGCACCGGGGCCGAGACGGTTCCGGCCCTGGTGGACAAGCTGATGTACAGCGGTCCCGGACTTGAGGTCAGTGCGGTCCCGATGGCGACGCCCGAGATCTCCCCCGCGGTCGCCGACGGCCGCATCGACGCCGGGGTCACCCGCGGTGAACAACCGGGCCGTGGCGTACGCCGGTACCTGCTGCGGCGTGCGCGGATCGGCGTTCAATTGGCGCAGCACCATCCGTTGGCGGAACACCTGGAGATCGAGATCGCCGCCGCGACCGCGTATCCGTTGCGACTCCCCGACCGTGCGGCCAACCCCGTGGTCCACGACCAGTTGGCCGCGCTGTTCCGCGACGTCCGGCCACAGCCCCGTTTTCAGACGCCCACCGTCTCTTTCGACATGTCGCAGCGCGACCTGCGCGACGGGCTCACCCTCGCCCCGGCCGGCGAGGCCGCCGCCACGGCGCCACCGCCCGGCATCACCTGGCGACCCCTGCACGGGGCACCCGGCCTGACGGTCCACCTGGTCCTTCCGCACGAACAGTCATCACTGCACCGCCGCGTCCGTGCCGTCGCCAAAACCGTGGCGAACGAGATGAACTGGCTGTCGGAGTAGGGATGTCGAACTGAGACAGTCGGACTCGGCCGTCGGACTGCGGTGGCTCGGCACCGGCCAGGGCTCCGGATCACCATGACCGGCACCCGCTTCGGTGGGGTGAAGGGCTGCGGCCGTGCTCCGCTGCCCGCCCGCCCCGGAGCCGCCGAACGTGCTCGCGAAGTCGGGGGGGAGTCAACCTGAGTCCGGGTCGTCGACCGGGGCGATGGAAAGTGCTTGACGTCAACCAGAGTTGAGGTTGGAACCTGGCGCCATGCATGCCACGTCACCGGCCTCCAGCCGGTCGCACTCCCCGACCTCGCCCGTCCGGACGCGGGCCTCGTCCTGGCGTCGCTATGGCACACCGGAGGGCCCGAACAGCAGCGGAAGGTCATGTCCGGCGTCATGGACGCCTGGGAGAAGGCCCGGCTGCCGGCCGCATACCTCGCGCGGCACTGTCTGGCGGGGGCCGACGGCCGGACCATCCTCAACTTCGCCCAGTGGACGAGTCCCTCGGCACACCGGGCCTTCACCGCCGACCCTCGCCACCAGCAGACGCTCGGCAGTGCCGTCCAGGCGCTGTACTCGGCTGATCCGCCGGGCCGTTTCCTGCCCCACCGCTTCGCGGAGCGCCACGGCGCGGCCGCCCGCTGCTTCACCGCGACGTGGCACGACACCGAGGGCGAGGGGAGGGCCCGCTCGCTCGCCGATGCGTTGGCCGAGCGCGCCCCCGCCGCCACGGCGTCCTCGGCCGCGGTGGCGGAGTACTTCTACGCCGGCGAGGCCGGACGGCAGCTCCTCGTGCTCACCGGGTTCCAGGACGAACCCAGCGGTGCCGGCCCGTGGTTCCGTCCGTTCCGCGGGCTGGTGCGGCCGGCGCGCTGAGATCCGCTCCCGCACCGCATCCGCCGGCTCGTCACCGTCATCCGCCGGCTCGTCACCACCACCGGCCGACTCGGACGAGACCGAGGCGGACCGTGCCCCCGCAGCGGTGGGGGCATCGCTACTTCGTGGCCCCCTGGGCGAAGCCGTTGTAGATGTAGCGCTGGAGGAACAGGAAGATCACCAGAGTCGGCACGATGACGAGAACGGCTCCGGCGGAGATGTTCTCCCAGTGCGCCCCGAAGGGCCCCTTGAACCGGAACAGGGCCGTCGACATGGTCCCCAGGTCCTCGGAGGGCATGTAGAGGAAAGGGATGTAGAAGTCGTTGTACGTGGTGATGCCCTTGATGATGACCACGGTCGCGATGGCGGGCTTCAGCAGCGGGAAGATGATTTTCCGGTAGATGGTGAAGGAGTTGGCGCCGTCGAGCCGCGCGGCCTCGTCGAGGGACCGCGGGATGCCGCGGATGAACTGCAGGAAGATGTAGATGGCCACGATGTCGGTGCCCATGTACAGCAGGATCGGCGCCCAGCGGCTGTTGAACAGCCCGAAGCTGTTGACCACCTGGAAGGTGGCGACCTGCGTCGTCACGGCCGGCACCAGAGTGGCGATCAGGAACAGGGCCATGACGAGCTTTTTGAAGCGGAAGTCGAAGCGGTCGATGGCGTACGCGGTCATCGAGCCGATGATCACGGTTCCGGTGATGGAGAACAGCAGGATGAAGGCCGTGTTGCCGAAGGCCGTCAGCAGATGGCCGTCGGTGAAGGCCGTGGCGTAGTTGGAGAAGTTGAGCCAGTCGTCCGGCAGGGCGAGGGCGCCCTGGCCGTCGGAGATCTCCCCGTAGGACTTCAGCGAGGTCAGGAAGATCACGACGAGCGGCAGCAGCACCACGGCCGAGGCGGCGATCAGCGACAGGTACGTCAGGGTGGTGCCGACGCGCGGACGGCGGCGCGTCTGCTTCTGCTTCTGAGGGTGAGGGTGTGGGCGCGCGGCAGTGGTGAGGGTCATACGAGGTCCACCTTCTCGTCGGGCACGAGGCGGCGCTGGATCCAGGTGACGACCAGGATGATCGCCAGCAGCACCACCGCACAGGCCGAGGCCAGGCCGGTCTTGTTGAACTGGAAGGCGAACTTCACCGTCTGGATGACGAACGTCGAGGTCTCGGTCGCGCCGCCGGTCATGATGTAGGGGATCTCGAAGACGGAGAGCGAGCCGGAGATCGCCAGGATGACGCTCAGGCTGAGCACCGGCCGGATACTCGGCGCGATGATGTGCCGGAACTGCTGCCAGCGGCTCGCGCCGTCCAGTTGGGCGGCCTCGTACAGCTCGCCGGGGATCGACTGGATCGCGCCGAGGAACAGCACGAAGTTCAGGCCGGTGAAGCGCCACACGGACACACCGGCCATGGAGGTGTTGGCCGACTCCGGGCTGCCCAGCCAGGCGTGGTCGGCGCCGACGCCGAACCAGGACAGGACCGAGTCGAGCGTGCCGCCGTCCTGGAAGAAGTACAGGAAGACGAACCCGATCGCGACGCCGTTGATCAGGTAGGGGAAGAACAGGATGCCCTTGAACAGGTTCCGGAAGCGCAGGTCGAAGCTGAGGACGGTGGCGAAGTACAGGGCGATGACGATCTGTACGACGGACGCCGCCAGGTAGTAGAAGCTCACCGCGAAGACCCGGAACAGCTCGGGGCGGGTGAAGATCTCGGTGTAGTTCTTCGTGCCGACGTAGTCGCGGTCGGGGCTGACGCCGTCCCAGTCGGTGAAGCTGTAGTAGATCATGTTGCCCACCGGCACGTACGTGAACGTGACCAGCAGGGCCAGGGGGGCCAGCAGGAACAGCCAGGGTGTGATCGTGCGCATCGGCCGGTCGCGCCACGGCGCGCCGCCCCGCGCGGGCTGCCGGGAGCGTCGCGGGGCGTTCTGCTTGCCGGTCGGGCCCGGCTCGGCGGGCGGAGCGGGCGGTGACGCGGTGGAGACGGTTCGGGATCGGGTCATTGCGGAGCCAGGGCCTTTCGTCGTCCGCTGAGGGCGCTGGGCGCCGGGTCCCGTGCACCGGGAGACGGGGAGGGACCCGGCGGGCTTCGAGGGCGGCGGATGCCGGAGCGTGCCGACGGGTGCCGGCGTCAGGAACCGGCGGTCTGCCTGGCCTCGGACCAGCGCTTGTTCAGGTCGTCGAAGTAACCCTTGAGCGAGCCGTCCGTGGCGCCGCGGGCGATGTCGATGAGCTTCTTGCGGTAGTCCGGCTTGTTGAGCCCGATCTCGGAGGCGTTGTCGATGGCGTCGACGTCGGCCGTCCGCGCCGCGGAACGTTCGATCGTCTTGACATCGTTGTCAGCAAAGTCGTCGAGTGTCGCCGGCATCCCCTGGGACTTCAGGGCCGAGACGGCGCCCTCCTTGGCCGCGTACCCGGACTTCCCGGTGAACCAGTCGATCCACGCCCGGGCGGCCTCCTTGTGGTCGGAGTGGATGTTGACGGCCTGCTGGTAGTCGGAGACCAGCGTGGAGCAGAACGTGCCGTCCTTCTGGGAGGGGAGGGGCATGAAGCCGATGTCGTCGGGGTTCTCGCCGGCCTTCTCGGCCGCGTCCCGCATCTGGTTGACGGCCCAGGAGCCGAGCACCATGCTGCCCACCTTGCCCTTGGCCAGGAGGGTCTTGGAGCTCTCCCAATTGGTGGTGGCCGGGTCCTTCTCCGACAGCTTCTCGTGGACGGTGTCGTGGAGCAGGGTGTCGAGGGCGTTGAGGTCGCCGCCCTCGGCCCATGGCTCGTCCGTCTCGGCGAGCTTGTCGTGGCCCCGGACGTCACAGCTGATGGAGCCGACGCTGTTGGTCCAGGGGCTCTCCAGCGGCCAGCCGTCCTTGAAGTTGGTGTAGTACGGGGTCGCGTCGGTCTTGTCCTTGATGGCCTTGAGGTCGTCGAGGAACTGTTCGGTCGTCTTCGGCCAGTCGGTGATCCCGGCCTTCTTCCACAGCGCCTTGTTGTAGACCATGCCGTTGGCGGTGCCGAAGGTGGCGATGCCGTAGGTCTTGCCGTCCACGTCGGTCTTGTCGGTGAAGCGGTAGCTGGGCTTCATCGACGACGTCTTGCCGAGCGGCGCGAAGAACTTGGGGTAGTCGCCCTTGGCGACCGCGGAGGGGATCAGCAGGACGTCGCCGTAGTCCTCGGTGTTCATGCGGATCTTGACCTCCCCCTCGTAGTCGGTCAGACCCTCGAACTCGACCTTCACATCGGGATAGGTCTTGTTGAACTCGGCGGCGTACTTCTTCATCGTCCCGTCCTCGACCAGGTCGGTGCGATTGGTGAGCACGGTGATGTCCCCCGAGACGTCGTCCGGGTTCGCCGGCGCGGCGGCGGTCTCGCCGGCGTTCGCGCCGCCCCCTCCGCTGCACCCCGCGACGGTCAGCATCGCGGTGGCGAGCAGTGCGACGCTCAGCGTCCTCTTCCCCATGTGCCCAGCTCCTTTCCAAGGATTACGGCTCGGGCTCCGGTGGTGGTTGACGGCGACTATGTCAGCCGTGTGTGAACCGGTAAAGCTGCCCTATCCCTCGTGATACCTAATCGTTACACCAGGTGAGAGGTGAGCCTGCGACGCCCGTGCGGCATTCACGTCACACAGAGATGCCGCTCGGAGAATGAGGACTAGACCGGTTCACTTCTACGGGGTTAGGTTGAGCCGCGTTTCCACGTCACCGGGCCCGTTCTGCCGAAGGAGCCGTACATGAAGGAAGTCGTCCCGCTCACCGAGGGCTGGAGCCTTCGCCACAGCGAGAACCTGCTGCCCGCCCAGGTGCCCGGCTGTGTCCACACCGACCTGCTGACGGCCGGACTGATCCCTGACCCCTTCATCGGCGTCAACGAACAGGAGGTGGCCTGGATCGGGCAGCGCGCCTGGACCTACGTCCGCGACCTGCGGGCCGCCGACACCGTCGGGGGCCCGCACGAGCGGACCGACCTGGTCTTCGACGGACTGGACACGGCCGCGACCGTCACCCTGGACGGGCGGGAGCTGGGCCGCACCCGGAACATGCACCGGCGCTACCGCTTCGACGTCACCGGCCGCCATGGGCCCCTGGCTGTCGACTTCGCCTCCGCCTACGACGAGGCGGCCTCGGTGCGGGCGCTGACGGGGGAGCGCCCCAACGTCTATCCGGAGCCGTTCCAGTACATCCGCAAGATGGCGTGCAGCTTCGGCTGGGACTGGGGCCCGACCCTGGTGACCGCGGGCATGTGGCGCCCGGTCCGGCTGGAGCGCTGGTCGACGGCCCGGCTGGCCGACGTGCGCCCGCTGGTGACGGTCCACGACGGCACGGGCCGCGTCGAGGTGCGCGTCGAGGTCGAGCGGACCGCGCAGGGCGCGGCCCGCCCGCTCGCCGTGCGCGCCACCGTCGGCGACGGCATCGCCAAGGCGTACGGCGTGGTGGAGGGGGAGCACGCCGAGCTGACGCTGGAGGTGCCGGACGCCTGCCTGTGGTGGCCGCGCGGATACGGCGAACAGCCTCTGTACGACCTGGAACTCACACTGGTCGAGGGCGAGGCCGCACCGGATGCGGATCGGGCCCCCGAAGGGCGGCCCCTCGACTCCTGGCGCCGGCGGATCGGCTTCCGGTCCGTGGAACTGGACCGCTCGGCGGACGAGCACGGCACCGGTTTCACCCTGGTCGTCAACGGCGAACGCGTCTTCGCACGCGGAGTCAACTGGATCCCCGACGACGTGTTCCCCTCCCGCGTCACCCCGGAGCGCTACCGCACCCGGCTGCGCCAGACGGCCGACGCGGGCGTGGACCTGGTGCGGATATGGGGCGGCGGCATCTACGAGGACGACGCGTTCTACGACGCCTGCGACGAGCTGGGGCTGATGGTCTGGCAGGACTTCCTCTTCGCCTGCGCCGCCTACCCCGAGGAGCAGCCGCTGCGCGGCGAAGTCGAGGCCGAGGCGCGCGACAACGTTGTCCGACTGATGCCGCACCCCTCGCTCGTCCTGTGGAACGGCAACAACGAGAACCTCTGGGGCTTCCGCGACTGGAACTGGGAGCCCGACCTGCGCGGCGATTCCTGGGGCGGCGGCTACTACCTGGACCTGCTTCCCAGGATCGTCGCCGAACTCGACCCCACCCGCCCCTACACCGCAGGCAGCCCCTGGTCCGGCTCCTGGGACCACCACCCCAACGACCCCGCCCACGGCACCCACCACTCGTGGGAGGTCTGGAACCGCCGGGACTACGCCGAGTACCGCGACTCGGTGCCCCGCTTCGTGTCGGAGTTCGGCTGGCAGGCGCCGCCCGCGATGGCCACGCTGCGCCGGGCGCTGCCCGGCGAACGGCTCGCGCCCGACTCGCCCGGCATGCTGCACCACCAGAAGGCCGAGGACGGCAACGGCAAGCTGAACCGGGGCGTGGAACGCCACTTCGTGCTGCCCGAGGGAGACTTCGACCGCTGGCACTACCTCACCCAGGTCGTGCAGGCCCGCGCGATCGCCGCCGGGATCGAGCACTGGCGCTCGCACTGGCCCGTGTGCGCCGGCACCGTCGTCTGGCAGATCAACGACTGCTGGCCGGTCAGCTCCTGGGCGGCCATCGACGGCGACGGCCGCCTCAAGCCCCTCTACCACGAACTGCGCCGGGTCTACGCCGACCGGCTCCTCACGCTCCAGCCGGGCGACGGCGACGACGGCCCCGTGCTCGCCGTCGTCAACCAGTCCGCCGAGCCCTGGCAGGCGCACGTGAGGTTGCGCCGGCTGCGGGCGGACGGCACCGAAGCCGCTGAGCACGGGCTCGACGTGACCGTCGCCGGGCGTTCGGCGCACCGGCAGACCGTGCCGCGGGACGTGGTCCCCGCTCCGGGTTCCGCCAAGGAGTTCCTCGTCGCCGACAGCGAGGATCTGCGCAGCGTGCACCTCCCGGTCCCGGACCGGGATTTCGCCTACCCGGCGCCGCACTACGACGTGGTCGTGGAGTCCCCGCTGGCGGGCCGGACCGGTAAGGTCGAGGTCGTGGTAACCGCACACACCCTGGTACGCGACCTCCTCCTGCAGGCCGACCGGCTCGGACCGGACGCGGTCTGCGACACGGGACTGCGCACCCTGCTGCCCGGCGAACAGGTCCGCCTGCGGGTCACGGGCGCGACCGAGACCGGGGCCAACGCCGTACGGGCGGCGCTGTTCTGCGTGGAACCGGCGTGAGCGCACCGTCCGTACGCGTCACGATCAAGGACGTCGCCGCGGCCGCCGGCGTGTCCAAGGGCGCCGTGTCCCTGGCCTTCAACGACAAACCGGGGGTCTCCCACGCCACCCGGGAGCGGATCTTCGCGGCGGCCCGGCAGCTGGGCTGGGCCCCGAACTCCTCGGCCCGCAGCCTGTCCCGCCAGTCCGTCGACACCGTCGGCCTGGCGATCTGCCGCCCCGCCCGGCTGCTGGGCCTTGAGCCCTTCTACATGGAGTTCATCTCCGGCATCGAAAGCGTGCTGGCCGAGCGGGACTGCTCGCTGCTGCTGCGCCTCGTCGGCTCGCTGGAGGAGGAGATCGGGCTGCAGGAACGCTGGTGGCGGGAGCAACAGATCGGGGGTTCGATCCTGGTCGACTTCCACGGCGAGGACCCGCGGATCGGCCCCTTGTCGCGCATCGGTCTGCCGGCCGTGGCGGTCGGTCATCCGTCCCTCACCGGCGGGTTCCCTTCGGTGTGGACCGACGACGCCGCCGCCGTCGCCGAGGCGGTGCGCTATCTGGCCGTCCTGGGGCACCGGCGCATCGCGCATGTGGGCGGTCCCCGGGGGCTCGGGCACAGCGCCATCCGGACGACCGCGTTCGAGCGGACGATGGGTGAACTCGGCCTCGCGTGCGGCCCGCACGTCGAGACGGGTTTCTCGGGCGAGGACGGTGCGCGCGCCACCCGCTCCCTGCTGCTGTCCGCGGAGCGGCCCACGGCGATCCTCTACGACAACGACATCATGGCGGTCGCCGGGCTCGGTGTCGCCGCGGAGATGGGCCTTTCCGTGCCGGACGATCTGTCGCTGCTCGCGTGGGACGACTCCCAGCTGTGCCGCCTGACGCATCCGACCCTGTCCGCGATGAGCCACGATGTGCACGGCTTCGGGGCGCAGGTCACGCGGGTGCTGTTCGAGGTGCTCGCGGGTCACGACGTGACGTCCCGGCCCGTCGCGACGCCGTCCCTGGTGCCGAGGGCGTCGACGGCCTCACCTCCTTCGTAGAGGTCACGGACAAGGGCATCGAGGGGCGCGGCGCTCGCCGCGCCCCTTCGCGTTCCGCAGTAAGAAGTATGGGGCGGGAGGGTTCGCATGACCGGTTAACCGAAGAGGAACGTAGAAGGGCGCACTTCTCCTGTCAATCAATTGCCCAAGATCGGTTTCCGCTGCTAGAAGCCGCCCTCGGAAGTGCTGTGGGGTGCTGGGCAGGGTGTTTAGCGGTTTAGTGGCCGACGGCTTCTCCACTCGCCGAGACACATCGTGAACCGTCTATTGACATGGGCGGAACATGCGGTGCCTCATGGTCTGACGCCGGGCGGTCCGCAGCCGGGACTCGGCCGCCCCAGTGATCCGCCGACCGCTCGTCCGGGGGACCGCTCCACGCCCCCGGCGCTCGTGAAGCACGCCTCGGTGAGGCTTCCCGCCGCCTGACATCGTTGTCACATGCAACGGCGTCGGCAAGGAGCACCCGGTGGGCCCACTCAGGCGCCGTCACACCTGTCCATCCCATCCGAGGAGACACATGCGACAGCCAAGAAGCACGCTGATCACCACCGCGGGGGCGGCGTTCGCCGCCGTTCTCGGGCTGCTGCTCTCGCTCGCCGGGCCCGCCGTCGGCAGGGCGGAAGCGGCGGCCGGCGGCATCCACGTCAGCAACGGGCGCGTCGTCGAGGGCAACGGCAACCCGTTCGTCATGCGCGGGGTCAACCACGCCTACACCTGGTATCCCGAGCGCACCCGCTCCATCGCCGACATCGCGGCCAAGGGCGCCAACACCGTCCGCGTCGTCCTGAGCAGCGGCGGCCGCTGGACGAAGACGAGCGCCTCCCAGGTCTCCGCGCTCATCGACCAGTGCAAGAAAAACAAGGTCATCTGCGTGCTTGAGGTGCACGACACCACCGGCTACGGCGAGGACGGTGCCGCGACCAGCCTGGACCAGGCGGCCGACTACTGGGTCGGCGTGAAGAGCGCGCTGGAGGGCCAGGAGGACTACGTCATCGTCAACATCGGCAACGAGCCCTTCGGCAACACCAACTACACGGCGTGGACCGGCGCGACCAAGTCGGCCATCGGAAAGCTCCGCAAGGCGGGGCTCGACCACGCCCTGATGGTCGACGCGCCCAACTGGGGCCAGGACTGGTCGGGCACGATGCGGGACAACGCGGCGTCGGTCTTCGCCTCCGACCCCGACCGCAACACCGTCTTCTCGGTCCACATGTACGGGGTCTACGACACCGCGACCGAGGTGAAGGACTATCTCAACGCCTTCGTCGGCAGGAAACTGCCCGTCGTCGTCGGTGAATTCGGCGACCAGCACAGCGACGGCAACCCCGACGAGAACGCCATCATGGCGACGACGCAGTCCCTCGGCATCGGTTACCTCGGCTGGTCGTGGAGCGGCAACGGCGGCGGTGTCGAGTACCTCGACATGGTCCACGGCTTCGACCCGAACAGGCTGACCAACTGGGGCAACCGCTTCTTCAACGGGAGCAACGGCATCGCCGCCACGTCCAAGCCCGCCACCGTGTACGGCGGCGGTGGCGACGGAGGCACGGGGGGTACGGCCCCCAACGGTTACCCGTACTGCGTGCGCGGCAGCGCCTCCGACCCCGACGGTGACGGATGGGGCTGGGAGAACAACCGCTCCTGCGTCGTCCGGGGCAGTGCCGCGGACCGCTGACCGGCGGACGCGGTGACGTCCCGCCCTGAAGTGTTCCCAGGGCGGGACGTTCGGCCGGACGCGGCTCTTGCCGAGACCGGCGCAGCCGTCACGCGTGGGCGCGCCGCTCGTATCAGCTCTTGGGCATGAGGACCGTGTCGACGATGTAGACGTTGGCATTGGCGGTCCGCACGTTGCCGCAGACCACGTTGCTGCTGTCGTTGACCTTGTAGGACTCGCCGGAGCCGGAGGTGGTGAGGCCGGCCTTCGCCAGCGTCTCGAAGGAGCCGTTCTCCAGGTCCTTGGGCGTGAGCTTCTTGCCGACCACGTGGTAGGTGAGGATCTTGGTGAGCTGGGCCTTGTCGTCGAGGACCTTGTCCAGGTCCTTCTTCGGGATCTTGTCGAAGGCGTCGTTGGTGGGCGCGAACACCGTGATGTTCTCGGCGGTGTTCAGCGTGTCGACCAGGCCGGCCTTCTTCACCGCGGTCACGAGAGTCGACAGGGCGGGGTTGTTCGAGGCCGCCGTGGCGACGGGGTCCTCGGCCATCCCGGCGAAGCTGCCCTTGCCGTCCTTGGGCACGGAAGAACAGGCGGGGCCGAACGGCTCGGTCGGGCCCGCCATGTCGTCGGACGGTTCGGTGGACTTCTCTTCCTTGGCGGAGGCGGACGAGGAGTTGTCGGACGCCGTGTCCTTGGAGTCGCTGTCGGAGCAGGCGGTCAGGGCCAGCGGCAGCACCGCGGCGGTGGCGACTGCAACGGCGATACGACGGATTCGAGTCTGCATGTCAGTTCCTCAATGGTGGGTCACGGGAGGCCGACGGCCTTGTCGTAGGTGATCCGGAGCCGAGCGGCGGGCGGATTGGTCGCTTCTGCTTCTGGTCGGCCTATTCGACGGTGACGACCACCGAGTGCCGGCCCGACGCGCCGTCGGGGACGGTGCGGGTGCGCTCGGCGGTCTGGGTCTCGCCGGTGCGGTCGGTGGCCCGGACGGTCAGGGTGTGATCGCCCTTGGTGGCCTGCCAGGCGTACGACCACTGCCGCCAGGTGTCGCGGGTGTCCTCGGCGGCGAGGCGGGCCCCGGCCCACGGCCCGTCGTCGACCCGGACCTCGACCTTGTCGATACCGCGGTGCTGGGCCCAGGCGACCCCGGCGACCATGACCGTGCCGGCCCGGGGGCGGGCGAAGGGGTTGGGGGTGTCGATGCGGGACTGGGTCTTGACGGGCGCGCGCCGGGCCCAGTCGCGCTTGACCCAGTAGGTGTCGTACGAGTCGAACGTGGTGAGCTCGATGTCCTTGATCCACTTGCAGGCGGAGACGTACCCGTACAGCCCGGGGACGAGCATGCGGACGGGAAATCCATGCGCGAAGGGCAGGGGTTCGCCGTTCATGCCGAGGGCCAGCATCGCGTCGCGGCCGTCCATGACGTCCTCGACGGGACTGCCGATGGTCATCCCGTCCACGGAACGGGCGACCAACTGGTCCGCGGGACCGCCCTTCGACGGGGGCCTGACTCCGCACTGTTCGAGCAGGTCGGCGAGGCGGACGCCGATCCAGCGGGCGTTTCCGGCATAGGGGCCGCCGACCTCGTTGGACACACACGTGAGGGTGATGCGCCGCTCGATGAGCGGCATCTTCAGCAACTCGTCGAAGGTGAGCGTCCGTTCGCAGGTCACACCCTTGCCACGGATGCGCAGCTTCCAGGAGGTGGCGTCGACCTTGGGTACGACCAGGGCGGTGTCCACCCGGTAGAAATCGTCGTTCGACGTCATGAAGGGGCTGACGCCCGCGACCCGCGAGGCCGCGCCGCGCGGGACGGAGCCGGCCCCCGACGTGACGGGCGGAAACGCGATCCCGGCGCGGGACGCGACGGCGTCCTTCCCCTGCGACCCACTCAGGGCCCGGCCCGCGAGCCCCACTCCGGTGGAGGCGGCAGCCGCCGCGGTGGCGGCGAGGATGAAGCCGCGCCGGTCCCAGCCCTCGGCTGACCCGGCGACCGGGTCGTGCGCGTCGGCCGTATCGCGGTCATCAACCGCCTTCGGGTCCTGCCCGGCGCCTCGTGACGCCGGCCGGTGGGGCGCTGGGAGGCGTCCCACGAGCCAGAAGAGGAGGCCGGAGCCGACGACGGCGCCGACGACCGAGGGCAGTGCGTCGAGCGGGCCCGTCGAATCGGGTCGGCCGACCGCTGCCACCGCGCCGATGACCCCGAAGGCCAGCACGCCGAGCGAACCGGCCGGTCGGTGGTGCGTGGCCACCACGCCGAGCGCGAGAGCGAGCACGCTCAGCACAGCGAGGATGCCGAGTCGCAGGACCAGCTTGTCATTGGTCCCGAACTCCCGGATCGCCCAGTCCTTCACCCCCGGCGGCGTCCGGTCGATCGCCGCGCCGCCCACCGCGATGACCGGGCCGGCCTCCGGTCGGACAGCCGCGGAGACCAGTTGGGCGACCGCGATCGCCGCGTACCCCGCCAGCAGACCACTCAGCGCTCCCAGCGCCGGCCGTGTGATGCCGCGAGGCGGCCGTGTCGCGTTGTCCATACCAGGAATACGTCACCACCTGGCCGCCGGATTGGTCCTCACCGGCACGGAGTGCGCCGCGGCGACGTCCGGGTCATGCGGGGAAGTTCACCACCGCGACCGGGGCCGTGGTGGGCCGCGCCGAGCCGCCTGCCGGCTCCAGGGTGATGCCCATGCCCGCCGCCCCGTCCAACGGCCCCTCCATCAGCACCGTCTGGGTGCTCCGCCCGGGGTCCATGAGGCCCGCCGGGCGCATGACTCCGTCGTCGGAGAACCAGAGTTGGTAGACCTTGCCGGCGGGCGGCTTCGCCATGCCGGTGGCCACGAAGGCGGCTCGGTCACGGCTCTCGGCCACGACGACTGCTCCGCCGGCGCCGTCGGACAGCTTGGCCGCGCGGGTCCTTGCGTCCGGGGCGGCGAGCAGGGCCGCCAACTCCTGTGACTGTTGCTCCGCCTGCCGCGCCTGGTCACGAGCGGCCTGCGTCTGGCCGTACTGCCAGACCGCCGTGCCGCCCAGCGCGGCCGCCGCGGCGACACAGGCGGCCAGCGCCCACTGGGCCAGGCGGCGGGGCCGCTGCTTCGGGGGCGGGCCATCCGGGCCCCGCTCGGCCGGCGGCACCTGCCGGACCGCGGCGATCCGGCGCAGCACCTCGTCCTTCATCGCGGGGCGCGGCGCCACCGAGGCCGCCAGTCCCAGGCGCGCGGTCGTGGCCCGCAGCTCCCTGACTTCCTGGGCGCACGACTCACAGGCCGACAGATGCCGTTCGAAGGACTCGCGCTCCTCGTCCTCCAGAGCGTGGGCGGCGTAGGCGCCGGTCAGGGTGTGCAGGTCCGCTGCGCCGTTCATGCGCTCACTCCCAAACAGTCGCGAAGCCGGATGAGCCCGTCACGCAGACGCGTCTTGACGGTGCCGAGCGGCAAGGAGAGCAGCTCGGCCACTTGCCGATAGGTCAGCCCCTGGTAGTAGGCGAGCGTCACGGACTGCCGTTGGATCTCCGTCAGGGCACGCAGACAGCGCTTCACCTGCTCGCGCTCCAGGCGCGACTCGACCTGTTCACTCACGTCGTCGAACTCCGGCATCTGTTCGAGCAGAGCGGCCTTCTTCTCGCGGGCGGTGGAGGCCTCCACCGAGCGCACACGGTCCACGGCGCGCCGGTGCGCGAGGGTGAGCACCCAGTTCATGGCCGACCCGCGATCCTGCCGGTAGCGAGGAGCCGTGCGCCACACCTCGACCAGGACCTCTTGTGCCACCTCCTCGGACTGAGCGTGGTCGCGCAGCACGGCGCGCACCACGCCGAGGACCGGGCCGATCACCGCGTCATAGACGCCCGCGAAGGCGCCCTCGTCACCACGAGCGACACGGGCGATCAGTTCTTGCAGGTCAGGGGGAGGTGTCGCACGGGTTCCGATGCGCACGGCATCGCTCATGTCGTTCAGCTTTCCGCAAGAGGGGCAACGTGTACTCATGATTCGGAGCACGCGCCCGGGCGGATTGGTCCGACCCACCGGGACCGACCCACCGGGACCGACCCACCGGGACCGACCCACCGAGGAGACGCGCTTCACCCTGTTGCCCCGGTCCCGGCTGATCCAACGGCGCGCCCCGCTCCCTCGTCGCGTCACGCCTCCCCGAGGCGGTCACGGCCTGGTCGTAGTCTGCGGGCATGACTGATGCCCTCACGCTGACTCCCCGTGAAGCCTTCGAGATGCTGCTGGCCGGCAACGAGCGGTTCGTCTCGGGCACGCCGGAGCACCCGAACCAGGACGCCGCGCGCCGCGCCGAGATCGCCCCGGCGCAGAAACCGTTCGCGGTGCTCTTCGGCTGTTCCGACTCCCGGCTGGCCGCCGAGATCATCTTCGACCGCGGGCTGGGTGACCTGTTCGTGGTCCGCACCGCGGGCCACGTGACCGGGCCGGAGGTCCTCGGCAGCATCGAGTACGGAGTGGGCGTGCTCGACTGCCCCCTGGTGGTGGTCCTCGGCCACGACGCGTGCGGCGCGGTCGCGGCCGCCCGTGCCGCCGTGGAGGACGGCGCGAGCGCGCCCGGATACGTGCGGGACGTCATCGAGCGCGTCACGCCGAGTGTGCTGGCCGCCCGTTCCGGCGGTCTCACGGAGGACGGCGACATCATCGCCGAGCACACCCGGCACACCGTGAACCTGCTGCTGGACCGCTCCCGGGTGCTGGCCGACCGCATGGCGGCGGGACGGGCCGCCGTGGTGGGGCTGTCCTACCGGCTGGCCGACGGCAGCGCCCACCTGGTCACCACCCGCGGCCTCGAAGTCACCGTCGACTCGGCGTCCTGACCGGCATATTGCGGTGCTACGTCGGCGCCCCTCCGGGCGGCAGGGCAGCCGCCCGGAGGAGGGCGTCCCGGCACGCCAGGATCGCGGGGTGCCTGCCGCGGCCTCGGCGCACCACGGTGGAGATGCGGCGCGTGCGCCGGCCGCGCGGGAGGTGCCGCAGGGTGACGCTCGGGGCCCGCCGGCCCCAGACGAGGTCGGGGAGGAAGGCGGCGGCGTGCGCCTCCTCGACGAGGCGCAGGTGGAGCAGGATGTCGGTGGTCTCGAACCGCACGTCGGGTTCGAATCCCGCGTCGCGGCACAAGGTCATGGCCCAGTGCCGTGCGGCCGTGCCCTCGGGTTCCATCACCCAGGGGTGGTCCGCCAGCGAGCGCAGCGCCGTCATCGGGCCGTCGGCGTCCGCTCCGCCGGCCGTTCCCCGCGGTGCGAGCGGCAGCGCGAGGCGCAGGTGGTCGTCGAGCAGGTCCGCCTGTTCGAGTTCGGCGGGCCGCGGGTGCGGGCTGCCGGGGTACTCCTCGGCGAGCACCAGGTCGAAATCGCGGGCTTGCAGCGCGGGGAGGGCGTTCTCCGGTTCCATGTGCGTGACGTGGACGCGCAGCCGCGGGTGCTGATCGCGCAGCAGTCCGAGCGCGGCCGGAATCAGGGCCAGGGCCGCCGTCTGGAACGAGGCGACGCGCAGCGTGCCGGCCAGATCGGTCAGCGAGGCGGCGATCTCCGCCTCCGCGCGCTCCAGGCGGGCGAGGACCGCTTCGGTGTGGGCGACGAGGATCTCGGCCTGCTCGGTCAGCCGCACCCGCCGCCCGACCGGTTCCAGCAGCGGGACGCCGACCTCGGCCTCCAGCTGGGAGAGCTGCTGGGAGACGGAGGAAGGCGCGTAGGACAGGGCTGAGGCCACGGCTGCCAGGGTGCCGCGGTGCTTGAGTTCGCGCAGGAGGCGCAGTCGGTGCAGATCGAACATCGCCGGTCCGCTCTCCCCGCCGTCGTGAAGCCGCGCCTCAATGGTCGGATTTTCCGATGAGTATAGGTCGTACACATTCGCTGGACCGACCGGAGACGGTTCCCGCACGCTGAACGCATGCCCGAGAACCCGTCGCACCCCTCGCATCCCTCGCACCCCTCGCACCCCTCCTCCCTCCGTACGCTGCCGTGGTTCGCGCGGCCCGGTGCCCGCGCCTGGCGGTGTGCGCCCGCCGCGGCGGAGGTGCGCGACTTCCACGCCGCGCTGCCCGACCACGCGCCCACTCCGCTGGTGGAACTGCCCGAGATCGCGGCGGAACTCGGGGTCGGCCGGGTCTTCGTCAAGGACGAGTCCTGCCGTCTCGGCCTGCCCGCGTTCAAGGCGCTGGGCGCGTCCTGGGCGATCCACCGCGTCCTCGCCGAGCGGGCCACGCGCGACGACGCGCCGGGACCGCTCACCCTGGTGACCGCCACCGACGGCAACCACGGCCGCGCCGTGGCCCGTATGGCCCGGCTGCTCGGGCAGCACGCTCACGTCTTCGTCCCGCGAGGCGTTCATCCGCGGGCCGTGGCGGCGATCACCGCCGAACAGGCGAAGCTCACCGAGGTCGCGGGCTCGTACGACGATGCCGTACGCCTGGCGTCCGAGGCGTCCTCGGCGGCGGACGCGGTCCTGGTGCAGGACACGGCGTGGGCGGGCTACGAGCAGATCCCGTGGTGGATCGTCGAGGGCTACTCCACCCTCTGCGCCGAGATCGACGAGCAGTTGGCGGCCGGAGGTGTCGCCGAAGGACCGGACCTCGTCGCGGTGCCCGTCGGTGTGGGGTCATTGGCACAGGCCGTGGTCACCCATTACCGCAGCCGTCCCGTGGGGCATGCCCCTGCCCCCGGGCTGCTGTCGGTGGAGCCGGAGACGGCGGCCTGCGTCCTGGAAAGCCTCACCCGCGGGGAACCCGTCAGCGTCGCCACCGGTGAGACCAGCATGGCCGGCCTGAACTGCGGCACCCCCTCCAGCATCGCGTGGCCCTATCTGCACGGCGGGCTGGACGCCGCCGTCGCCGTCCACGAGGCCGACAGCGCCCGCGCGGCCGACCGCCTCGCGGCCCTCGGTGTCTCCTCGGGCCCCTGCGGCGCCGCGGCGCTCGCCGGTCTGCGCGCGGCACTCACCGGTGTGGACGCCGACGAACGGCGCACGGCGCTGGGGCTCGGGCCGTCCTCGGTGGCCGTGCTGCTGAGCACCGAGGGCGCCGCCGCCAACCCGCACTCCGCCACCGGTCACTGAACACGCGACGCCCGGAAGACGCCCGTGCCGAGCCACCGTGACCAGTGCGGGCGCCGGACCCGGCCGAGTGGCGGCGGGGCGCGGCGGTGCGCAGACTTTGAGCGAACCCACGGACAGGCGTACGACGAGCAAGGAGGCGTGTGATGACGAAGGCGCGGGACATCATGACCGGCGGGGCCGAATGCGTCGGGGCGCGGGAGTCGGTGCTGGACGCCGCCCGCAAGATGAAGGACCTCGGCGTGGGCGCGCTGCCGATCTGCGGCACGGACAACAAGCTCAAGGGCATGCTGACGGACCGGGACATCGTGGTGAAGGTCCTGGGCGCGGGCAAGGACCCCGCCACCTGCCTGAGCGGAGACCTCGCCCAGGGCGAGGCGGTGACCATCGGCGCGGACGACGACGCGGAAGAGATCCTGCGCACGATGACCACCCACAAGGTACGCCGCCTGCCGGTCATCGACGGCCACGACCTGGTCGGCGTGGTCGCCCAGGCCGACGTCGCCCGCGCGCTGCCCGACCCGAAGGTCGGCGACCTCCTCGAGGCCCTCTCGACCGACTGAACCGCCTGCCGCCTGGTTGTTGCGGGGCGGGACGTCGGCGACACCGATCCAGACGCTCACTGATCCGGTCGGCGGGGCCAGGGGGTGGTTCTCGACAGCGTCTCGCGGAGGAGTGCCCGGATATGGTCCGGGTCGGCCTCGTGGTCGTCGAGAAGGATTGCTGTGCACAGGCCGTCGGACAGGGCGACGAAGGCTTCGATGGCGTTCGCGTCGCCGGTCTGTGTTCGGGCGAGTTCCGCGACGTGGTCGCGCCAGCGTCGCGCTACAGGGCGTAGGGCGGGTCGGCGAGCCGCCAGGGTGGAGAGCTCTCGTTCGGCGAGTGCGCGCTCACGGCCGGGGCCGGCCGATTCTGCGATGAGCCGGGCGAGGCCATCGAGCGGGTCGTCCTCGGTGTCGATGAGCTGGCGGATGCGTTGGGTGTACGCGTCTGTGACGCTGGTCAGAGCCGCTACCAGCAGGTCGTCCAGGGTGGCGAAGTAGTAGAGGGTCAGGCTGGTGGTGATCCCGGCCTCTTTGGCGACGGTTCGGTGGGTGACGCCGGTGGCGCCGTCCCGGCGGACGATCGTGAGAGTTGCCTCGATGATCTGGGCCCGGCGGCGTTGACCGCGCAGTGTGCGCCCATCGACCGTGCCTTCTTCAGCCGCCATCATCTCCACCTTCATCGCCGATCCAGGGCGTCGAGGTTATCCGCCGCCCCAGGGTTCGCGTCGCCGAGGGGGCGGATGTGCCGCAGTGTCGTGAAGCAGGCCAGGGAAGCTGCGGCTACCGCGATGCCTGCTGCGACGGCGGCGGTGTTGAGTCCGCCGGTGAAGGCGGCTCGTGCGGGTTCCAGAGCCCAGGTCGGCAGCTGGTCCGCGAGGGACGTTGCTCCGGAGAGACTGTTGCCGTAGGCCTCGACCGCGGGTGGGGAAAGCCCTGCCGGCACCTCGATGTCGGTGCGGTAGATCGCCGTGGTGAGGCTGCCCAGGAGCGCGACCCCTGTCGCGATGCCGAGCTCTTGAACGGTCTCCGACAGGGCGGCGGCTGATCCGGACTTCTCCGGGGGCGCCGCACCCACGACGATGTCAGTGCCCAGGGCGGCGATCACCCCGAGGCCGAGGTAGACGAACGCGAATCCCCCGACCACGCTCAGCTTGCTGTCGGCCCCAGCAAGTGCAATCAGGGCGTATCCGCACAGTGACAGCGCCAAGGTCGCCGACATGACGACGCCCGGTGACACACGACGTGCCAGCAGCGGTGCGCCGATGGCCCCGATGAGCATGGCCAGTGCGGGCGGCCCCATCCACAGCCCAGCCGTTGTCGGTGAAAGGCCCTCGACGAGCTGCAGGTACTGGGTGACCAGGAACATCACTCCACCGAAGCCGACCAAGCCGATCAACAGGACGGTCAGCGCGGCGGAAAAGATCCGGCTGGTGAAGAGAGTCATGTCCAGCAGGGGCTCTTCCAGGCGCAGTTGGCGACGCACGAAGGCGACCGTCGAGGCGCCGCCGAGAAGGAAGGCGACCAGCGCCTGGGTGTCGATGCCATGGGCGGCCACATGCTTGATCGCGTAGATGGTCGGCAGGAGCGCGGCCAGGGACAAACCCATGCTCAGCAGGTCGGGCCGGCCGGCGCGGGTCCGGAACTCGGGCAGCAGCGTCGGCGCACCAGCCAGCACGAGGAGGGCGACCGGCACGGCGATGAGGAAGACTGCGCCCCACCAGAAGCCGGCGACCAGCACACCGCCCACGATCGGGCCCGCGGCCATGCCGAGGGCGAACATCGTGGCCCATACGCCGATCGCCAGCGCCCGTTGCCGGACGTCGTGGAACATGTTGCTGATCAACGACAGCGTCGAGGGCATGAGTGTTGCTCCGGCTACTCCAAGCAGTGCCCGTGCCACGATCAGCCACAGGGCGCTGGGGGCGAACGCCGCGAGCACCGAGGCCGCGGCGAACGCTGCCACACCGATCATCAGCAGGCGCCGTCGTCCGACCCGATCGCCCAGCGTTCCCATGGTGATCAGGAACGCCGCGATGAGGAAGCCGTAGGCGTCCATGATCCACAGCGTTTCTGTCGCGGTGGGGCCCAGGTCAGCGGACAGGTTCGGAACGACGAGGTAGAGCGCCGTCACGTCGAGCCCCAACAGCATGGTCGGCAACGCCAGCAGCGCGAGACCGCCCCATTCTCGCCACCCGGCACGTGCGGACTGTCCCACGCTCATGACGTCTCCCCGCCCAGAGTAGTTGAACGTACGTACTACTTGTACCATAGTTCAATTCGTGGGCAGGGGTGAACTCAGGGAATCTCCTGGGGGTGCGCGTCGAAGCGGGTCAACCGTTGGCGTCGCTACGGCGAGCTCGGCTTGCAGGATCGGTCCGCGGCTCCACACCGCAGTCCGCACACGACCCCCGCGTGGGTGACCGAGAGGGTCGAGATCTGGCGTCGCGACTGCAGGTGGTCGGCCTTCCGCAACGTCCAGCCCGCTTACACCTAGTCGCAGTGCGCCAGGAACTGCGCCCGGGAGCGCGCCCGGCCCGCGCGGACCGGGCGCGCCGGGCGTTCGCGCCGGGCCGGGGGGTCGGCCGCGCAGTCCAGGTACGCGGCGCCGAGGTGCTGGGCGGCCTCGACGAGACGGCTCATGGTCGTCCCGGCGTGGTTGACCACCAGAGCCGGAGCGTGCGTCGCGTCGGCGTCGTGGCGGTAGTGCGCGCCGCCCCACACCAGGACGTTCCTCCGGAAGGCGGCGCCGACCATCTGGGCCTCGTCCAGGCCGGGTGGCAGCCGCACATAGGTCTGCAGACCCGCCGCGACGTTCGCGACCCGGGCCGGCGGCAGGTGATCGTGCAGGGCCGACTCGAAGGCCTCCTGACGCCGCCGCAGATGGGCCCGCAGGGCGCGGACGTGCCGGTCCAGTTGGCCGTTCTCGATGAACCGGGCGAGCGCCAGCTGGTCGATGGTGGACAGGCCGAGGTCCACCGTGGCGCGGACGGCCTCGACGCCGGGCAGCACGGCGGACGGCACCACCAGCCAGCCGAGCCGCAGCCCTGGCGCCAGGGTCTTGCTGGCGCTGCCCGCGTACACGACCCGCTCGGGGGCCAGGGACTGGAGCGCCGGTGGCCGCTGGCCGAACGCGAGCGCGCCGTCGAAGTCGTCCTCGATCACCAGCCCGTCCACCTCGCGCGCCCAGGCCACGAGCGCCTGGCGGCGCTCCGGGCTCATCCGCGCGCCGGTCGGGAACTGGCACGCGGGCGTCACCAGGACCGCCCGTGCGCCGGTGCGGGCCAGCGCGTCGACCCGCAGACCGTGTTCGTCGACCGGCGCGGACACGGGCGTCATCCCCAGCGAGGCGATGAAGGCGCGCTGCCCCGGGTGCCCCGGTTCCTCGACGGCCAGCTCGCGTATGCCGCGCCGCAGCAGCGTCTGGCAGAGCAGGGAGAGGCCCTGGGCGAAACCCGCCGTGAGCGTGACGCACTCCGGCGCGGCCTCCACCGCGCAGACGCGGCCGAGGTAGCCGGCGAGGACCTGCCGGGTCTGCGGAAGCCCGGAGGGCGGCGCGTAACCCAGATCGCGCAGACTGGCGTTGCCGATCGCGTCCGACACGGCGGCGAGCCATTCCCGGCGCGGGAACAGGCTCACGTCGGTCGCCCCGGTGCGCAGGTCGAGCAGGCCGGGCCTGCCGTCCGCGCCGGCGATCAGCGGGGAGGTCACCGGTGAACCGCCGCCCGTGTCCACGTCCGCGACCACGGTGCCCGCGCCGCGCCGCGCGCGCAGATACCCCTCGGCGCACAACTGCTCGTACGCCTCCACCGCGACGCTGCGGGAGACGCCGAGGTCGGCGGCGAGCTGGCGGGTCGACGGCAGTCTGGTGCCCGGTGCGAGACGCCGCCGTTCGATGGCCCCCTTCACCGAGTCCCTTATCTGTCCCGCCAGTTGGCGGCTCGAGTCACGGTCGATCGAGATCTGCAGGTGTGGCACAGCGAGTCCCCCCCAAGAACCACGGACCATCGCCCGACGAGCGAGGCGGCAACCCGGTCACGGCCGGGAACCTCCCCGCCGCGATCCGCCGGCTCCACCGCGAACGCCTCGTCCGGCGCTTCCCCTGGGGCGGGATACTGCCACAGAGCGGCGCGGGGAATCACGTGACATTGGGCCGAAACGCGCCAGTTGACCGTTCGGCGCCCCGCGCCGAGCCGTTGACCTGAACCTGACGGCCGCGCCGGTCCACCGGGCGCGAGACGCCGGGCAAGTGGTCTCCTTGGCCCGGTCCGAATTGGTCTGGACTGCGCGGTACCGCGTTTGATGAGGTCAATGAGCACAGAGGTTTCGACCGTCTTGCCGCACCACCGCCATCCGTCAAGGGGCCGGTGGCCGCGGAACGCGGGTCTCGTCCCGGCATGGCCGTAAAGGAGCGGTGGGACGCCGGGGTCTCTGTGTGACGGCGGGTGGCCGACACCCGCCCACGGGGGCGGGGGATCCGGCATCTGCCGGATGGGCCGGCGGTGTTCTCAGTGTGGAGCGCGCCGCGGCGACCACGTCCACCTGCGGTTCGAGCGGTCCAGGTGGACCAGAGGGGCTCTTTCACCGTGTCATTGCTTTCCGCACCCAGTGTGCCCACGTACGTGCCGAAGGCCCGGCAGACCCCCGGGCCCCCGAGACCCGCGCGCCCGGGCGCCATCGCGGTCCGGGTGACCACGACCGAACTCCCGCACAGCTCACCCGCCCTGGTCTACGAAGCGCTCCTCCGCGACCGGGCGCAGGACGACGTGTACCTCTTCGAGAGCCTGGACGGCCCCGCCCAGGACCGGCACTCCGCCGTGGTCGGCTGGGGGCGCCTCGCCGAACTCCGGCTCTACGCCGACCGCGTGGAGCTGGCGGCGCCCGGAGCCCTGGGCGAGGTGCTGGCCCAGGTCGTCTCGGCCGTGGCGGGGGAGGCGACGGCGGCCCGCGGCGACCGGCGGGAGTGGGCGGCGCGAAGCTCCCAGGAGGCGTGGCGGCTGCTGCGCGCGGTCCAGGGCGCCTTCACCGTCGACACCGAGGTGCCCGACACCACGTTCGCCTTCGGGTTCCTGACCACGCTGGCCTACGAGTCGGCCTGGGACATGGAGCGCCTTCCGCAGAGCCAGCGGGAGGGGGACCTGCCGCGCTGCACACTCGCGCTCTTCCGGCACACGGTCTGGTACGACCTGGGCTCGGGGAGCGTACGACGCCTCTCCGCGTCCGGGCAGCTGCTGCCGCCGGACAGCACCCCGCTGCCGGACGTGCTGGTCACCGGCACGGCCGGGCACGCCGCCCCCGCCGTGCCCGAGGCGCCCGCGCCCCGGTCCGTACGGGACAACGTGGACGAGCGGACGTTCACCGAGCGCGTCGAGCGCTGCCTGCGGCACATCGGGGTGGGCGACAGCTACCAGATCCAGATCGGCCACCGCATCGACGTGGAGTCGGAGCTGACGCCGCTGGAGGTCTACCAGCGGCTGCGGCACCGCAATCCGTCCCCGTACATGTACCTGGTCCCGTGGGCCGGCCGTACGGTGATCGGGGCGAGCCCGGAGCTGTTCATCCGCATCGAGGGCGGCCGGATCTCCATGCGGCCGATCGCGGGCACGGCGCCACGGGCCGCGGACGCGGCTCAGGACGCCCGCCGCGTCGCCGAACTGCGCGCCAGCGCCAAGGAACAGGCCGAGCACGTCATGCTCGTCGACCTGTGCCGCAACGACATCGGGCGGATCTGCGTGCCGGGCACGCTGTCGGTGGACGCCATGATGGAGGTCGAACCCTTCGCCTACGTCCACCATCTGGTCTCGACCGTCTCCGGGCAGGTCACCGACGGCACGGACATCTGGACGGCGATCTGCGCCACCTTCCCCGCGGGCACGATGACCGGGGCGCCCAAGGTCCGCGCCATGGAGATCATCAACGACATCGAGGACGATCCGCGGGGCATCTACGCGGGCGCCCTCGGCCTGGTCGACGTGCGCGGCTTCGCGATGCTCACGCTGTGCATCCGCACCGCCGTCCACGACGGCGACCACTACACCACCCAGGCGTCCGCCGGCGTGGTGGCGGACTCCGTGCCCGCCGCCGAGTGGCGGGAGACGCTGGCCAAGATGAGCGCCACCTACTGGGCCCTGACCGGCGAGGAGCTGCTGCCGTGAGCGCCGTACACCCGACGGACCCCGTGAGCGCCGAGAGCCGGCCGAAGGTGCTGCTCGTCGACGCGTACGACAGTTTCAGCCACATCATCGACCAGTACCTGCGCACCCTCGGCGCCGACACCGAGGTGATACGTTCCCGCACCGGCACGCCGGAGGAGCTGGCCGGACTGCGGCCGGACGCGGTCGTGCTCGGCCCGGGGCCCGGCCATCCGGCCGCCTCCGGCCACGTCGAACTCGTGCACACCTTCGCGGGCCGGGTGCCGCTGCTCGGCGTGTGCCTGGGACACCAGGCGATCGGCCTCGCCTACGGGGCCCGGGTCGCCGTCGCGCAGAACCTGATGCACGGCAAGGCCAGCCGGGTCCGCCACGACGGCCGCGGTGTGTTCGACGGCCTCGCGACGCCGCTGACCGTCACCCGCTACCACTCGCTGATCGTCGACGCGTCGGTCCCGCCCGAGCTCGACGTGACCGCGACCTCGCTCGACGACGGCTATGTCATGGGGATTCGCCACCGCACGCTCGCGGTCGAAGGGGTGCAGTTCCACCCGGAGAGCGTGATGACCGACCACGGGCTGCGGCTCTTCGACAACTTCCTGTCGGCCGCGCGACGGACGCCCGCGCGGGCCGGCTAGGCAGCGGGCGCTGAACCCGACACCACACAGCATGGGGGGAGGACACGTGACCGAGCAGCATGCTCCGGCCGTGGTCACAGGCGGCGCGGGCGGCATCGGCAGAGCCGTCACGGCGGCGCTCGCGGAGGCCGGCCACCACGTGCTCGCCGTGGACATCACCACGGGCGCCGACCCGGCGGCACACGCCGAACTGGTTGCCGACGTGGGCGATCCGAGCGCGGCCGAGGAGCTCTTCCGGCACATCGAGCAGGAGTACGGGCCGCCCTCGGTCCTGGTCAACAACGCCGGAATCTACGAGGCGAGGGACTTCTTCGACTACGACGCGGAGAGCTACCGGCGCGTCCTCGACGTCAACACCGGGTCGGCCTTCTCCTGCACGCAGTCCATGGCGCGCCGGCTGGTCGCGGCCGGGCGTCCGGGCAGCGTCGTCAACATCGCCTCCATCAGCGGCCGCGTGGGCAGCCCCGACACGGCGTACGGAGCGTCGAAGGGCGCGGTGATCGCCCTGACCCGCGGCCTCGGCCGCTCGCTCGCCCCGCACGGCATCCGCGTCAACGCCGTCGCGCCGGGAGTGATCGACACCCCGATGGCCGCCCGCATCCCGGCGGACCGCACCACCGGCTACCTGGACAGCGTGCCGCTGGGCAGGTTCGGCCGGGCGGCCGAGGTCGCCGCCGCCGTCCGCTACCTGGCAGGACCCGACTCCGGATATGTCACGGCGAGCGTGCTCGACGTCGACGGCGGCCTGCACTGACCTTCCCGGCCGGAGCACCGTCGCCCCGGTCCGCGCCCCCACCCCTCGACCACTCTCACGCGCCGCCTCGCCGCGCCCTCCGGCGCCGGGGCCCTCGCGCGACCCACCATCCGAGAGGACCACCACCATGTGGCTGCCCACGCAGGGGCCCGCGGCCGAGTTCGCCGCGCAATACCTCGACGTGCACCGGGCCTTCTACGACCGGACCCTCACCGACGAGGCGCTCGACGCCTGGCGCGCCCGCCGCCTGCGCACCGTACTCGACCAGGTGTCGACCGGTTCGCCGTTCTACGCCCGCCATCTGAAGGGCGTGGACCTGGCGGCGGTGACACCCGACGACCTGACGGCGCTGCCCTTCACGACCAAGGCCGACCTGCGGACGGAGATGCTCGACGTCCTGAGCCGCCCCCTGACCGACGCCGTCTTCTTCTACGAGACCACCGGGACCACCGGCCCCGCCACCCCGTGCCCGCGCGACGAACGCGAGGTCATCGCCAGCAACGCCCACGTCACCGAGTCCTGGGCCTCCATCTTCCGGCGCCACTTCGACGGCCACGCCCCGCGCATCGGCCTGATGGGCCCGACCGAGGTGCACTCCTTCGGCGACACCCTCGGCGACGTCGCCCGCAACGTCGGCTCGATGAACGCCAAGATCTGGCCCTACTCCCCGGTCATCGGCTTCCCCAAGGCCCTGCAGCTGATGCGGGACCTGGAGCTGGAGGTCATCTGCTGCACGCCGGGCGTCGCGCTCACCCTCGCCAAGGCGGCCGAGCACTACGGCTACGACCTGCGCCGCGACTTCGCCGTGCAGCTGCTGTTCGTGACCGGCGAAATGTGCACGCCCGCCCTGGCCCACAACCTGGAGAGCGTCTGGGGCGCCGACGTCTACAACATCCTGTACGGCTCGCAGGAGGCGTTCGTCATCGCCACCGCCTGCCGCAACAAGCGGATGCACCTCTCACAGACCAACTACCTCATCGAGGTGGTGGACGCGGCCACCGGCGTCTCGCACGGCCCGCGCGGCACCGGCGAACTGACGGTGACGATGCTGGTGGACGGCGTGAAGCCGCTCGTCCGCTACCGCACGGGCGACGCCGTGACGGTCGAGGCGTCCGACTGCGACTGCGAGATGCCCGGCGACCTCGTACGCATCGTCGGCCGCACCCTGGACCGCCTCGAACTCGGCGCGCGGCTGTTCACCGCCGGACAGATCGAGACGGCCGTGCTGACCGGTGTCACCGGAGCCGCCGGCTACCAGGTGGTGATCGAGCGGGACACCGCGGGGCAGGACCGGCTCACCGTCCGGCTCGAACTGCTCGCTGGGCAGGCCGAGAACCCCGCCGCGACCGCCGAAGGCGTCCGCGAGCGGGCCACCGAGGCCCTCGGGGTGCCGGTCGGCGTGGAGCTGAGTGACGGCCTCGACCCGATCGTGAGCACCGGCGCCTTCGTGAGCTGGAAGGCGGCCCGCATCGTCGACCGGCGCACCGCGCCCGACCACGAGACCCGGGTCGCCCAGCGGATGGCGGCGAACCGTGGCTATGAGAACTGACGCCGCGGCGCCGCAGGGCACCCTCTCCGCCTGGCGGCCCGCGGAAGAACTCGGCGCGCGCTGGGACGAGCTGACCGGCCTGTGGGCCGAACGGTCCGGGGTCACCCTGGGGACACTGGGCCCCGCCGGCACGTCCAGCCACCTGGCCGCAGGCTTCCTCGCCGAGCGGTACGGGCTGCGCGTCGAGCTGATGCCCACCTTCGACGACGTGCTGTCCGAACTCCTCGCCAAGAGCTTCGACTTCGCGCTGGTGCCGAGCGCCTACCAGGGGCTGACCCGCTTCCACTGGCACAGGGACCTGCGCCTGCGGGCGTTCTTCCCGCAGGCCACCCCCGAGTACGGCATAGCGGAACGGCCCGACACCGGCCTGCCCGGCGGCACCGGCCCCGTGGCGGTCGCGGCCATGTGGGAGGTGCGCCGGATCTACTCCGAGGTCGTGCCGCCCGCCCTGCGCGGACGTGAGGTGCGCTGGGTGGACGCCGCGTCCACCCAGCACGCCGCGGAGCTGCTGCGCGACGGCGCGGCCGACCTCGCGCTCACCAACGCGCCCGGCGTACGGGGCCACGGGCTGCGCTGGGTCAGCACCCGCCCCGGCGCCGAGATCATCTGGACGCTCTTCGGCCACGCCCGCGACGCCTTCGCGCCCCGCACCTGAACTCCGACCGCACCAGCGAACAACTGGAGACCATTCCCGTGCCACGCAAGACCCTGCTGCACGACGCCACCGTCCAGGAAGGCCTCGGCGCGGCCTCGCTGCCGCACCACAGCGTCCTGATCGACGGCGAGCGCATCGAAGCCGTACTCCCCGCAGGACAGGCCCCCGCGGACCACCCCGAGGTGGACGTCCTCGACCTCGATGGGCGCACCGTCATGCCCGGGATGACGCTCGGCCACACCCACATCGCCTACCTGGACGTCCTCGACGGACGGGAGATGCTGTTCAAGTACTCCGTCCCCGAGGTCACCCTGGGCGCCGCGGCGAACACCACCCGGCTGCTCTCGCTCGGCTACACCGCCTTCGTCGGGGCGGGCTCCGTCGCCGGCATCGACATGGCGCTGCGCGGGGCCGTCGACTCCGGGCGGCTCAAGGGCCCCCGCATCACGCCGTGCAGCCGGGACCTGATGGTGTCCGGGCCGCCCGAGCGCCGCAACGCCGACGTCAAGAAGCGCATCCCCTCCGACCTCATGCGGCTCGCGGACACCCCGGAGGAGATGGCCGAGTACGTCGCCGGGGAGATCGCCCAGGGAGCGGAGATCGTCAAGGTGTTCTCCTCCGGAGACGACACCTTCCCCAACGGGCGCTCGCGCGAACTGCTCTTCACCGCCGAGGAGCTGGTCGTCGCCGCCCGCACGGCACACGAGCACGGGGCACGCATCCGCGCCCACTCGCGGGGCCTCGCCGGCATCCGCAACGCCATCGCCGCCGGGGTGGACGTCATCGACCACGCCACGTACGCGGACGACGCCGCCCTGGAGGCGATCGCGGAGCGCGGCATCTTCGTGGTGCCCAGCCTCTACCAGCCGCACATGCTGCTGACCACCGGCGCCGAGCACGGCAAGACGCCGGAGTACCTGGAGACGCTGGAGTTCACCGCCGAGATCGAGAACACCCTGCGCATCCTGCCGATCATGGCGGAGATGGGGGTGCCGATCGTGGCGGGCGACGACTTCGGCTTCGCCTGGACCCCGCACGGCACCTACGCCAAGGAGCTGGAGCTGTACGTGACCATGGCCGGCATACCGGCGCCGACCGTGCTCACCTGGGCCACGGCCAACGGCGCCCGGCTCGCCGGACGGGGCGATGTGGCAGGGACCGTGCGGCCCGGACGCCTCGCCGACCTGGTGGTCACCGACGGCGACCCCGCCGAGGACATCACGGTGCTCAGCCGCCCCGGCGCGATCGAACTGGTGCTGCTCGGCGGCGAGGCCGTCGCGGGCAGCGCGGAGCCCTTCCGCGCCCGTACCCCGGCGGGAGCGCGGTGATGGCGGGTACGGACACGGCCGCCGCGAAGACGCCGGGCTCCCGGGCACCCGTGCTGCCGGTGCTCGCCGTCGGCGCCTTCGCGATCGGCACCGACACCTTCGTGGTGGCGGGGGTGCTGCCGGAGGTGGCCCGCGACCTGGACACGGGCCTGGCCGACGCCGGCTGGGTGAGCACGGCCTTCGCCCTCACCTACGCGGTGCTCGCCCCGGTGCTCGGCGCGCTCACCGGCCGCCTTGAGCGGCGCACCGTGCTGCTGATCTCGCTGGCCGGCTTCGCGCTCGGCAACGCGGCCTCCGCGCTCGCCCCCACGCTGGGGCTGCTGCTCGCCGCCCGGATCGCGACCGCCGCGAGCGCCGCCCTCTACATCCCCGCCGCGTCGGCCACCGCAGGGTTCCTCGCACCGCCCGAGCGGCGCGGACGGGCCCTCGCGGTGGTGCTCGGCGGGCTGTCGGCGGCCACCGTGGCCGGGGTGCCGTTCGGCACCTGGCTCGCCGCCGACCTGGACTGGCGGGCCACCTTCTGGGCGCTGGCCGGGCTCGGCGTGGTGTGTGCCGCGGCCGTGGCGGGGCTCCTGCCGCAGGTGCGGCTGCCCGCCGCGCCGGACCTCGCCGCGCGGCTGGCGCCGGCCAGGGACGTCCGCGTGCTGCTGACCGTGGTGACCACCCTGCTGTTCATGACGGGCGGCTATCTCGCGCTCACCTACGTCGGCGGGGTCCTCGCCCCGGCGACCGACGGCGACGGCACGACGCTGGCGCTGCTCCTGCTGGTCTTCGGGTGCACGGCGATCGCGGGGACCATGCTCGGCGGCCGGGCCACCGACCGCTGGGGCGCGGTACCCGTCCTCGCGGTCTCGGTCGCCGGGCTCGCCGTCGTCCTCGGGACGCTCCCGTACAGCCGCGACTCCCTGACCGGTGCGGTGCTCGCCATGGCGGCGTGGGGGCTCGCCGCGATGGCCACGCAACCGCCGCAGCAGCACCGGCTGTTCACGATCGACCCGGGATCAGGGCCGCTGCTGCTCTCGCTGAACTCCTCGGCCACGTTCGCGGGCATCTCCCTGGGCGGCTTCCTGGGCGGCCAGGTGATCACGCACGGGGGCACGGACGCGCTCGACACCCTCGGCCCCGCCGGCGCCGCGTGCGCCGCACTGGCCCTGCTCGTGACCCTCGTCGCCGCGCGCGGGGTGCGGACGGCCCGGGACAAGGCCCCCGACCCGACGCCGACGGCGCCGGAACCCGTGCGGGACGGGACCTGAGCCGAGCGGGGCGGGCGGCCGGAAGCGGCCGCTTCCGGGGACCACCGTCCGGAAGCAGCCACTTCCCGGGGGCGTCCGGCGCAAGTGGTCTTCCAGGATCGCCGGGAATTGGCCACAACCGCCGCCCCGCCCGCTCCCTACTGTCGTGCCTTGCCACACCGTCCCCGACCTGCCACGAAGGACATTCACATGGATCGGTCCACTTCCACCACGGGCACCCTGACAGTCACGGTCGACGACCGGCTGTTCGACCGTGTGCCCGGCTACGTCCTCGGGCTGATCGCCGTCCCGGACATCGACGTGGCGGCGGCCGACCCCGCGGTGTCCTCCTCGCTCACCGACGCCGAGGACGCGCTGCACCGGCTGTCGCTCGGCAAGGCCGACGTCTCCGCGCTGCCCACCGTCGCGGCCTGGCGCGAGGCGTACCGGGCCTTCGACGTCAACCCCAACCGGTTCCCGTGCGCGGCCGAGTCCCTGCTGCGCCGGGTCGCCAAGGGCGACCGGCTGCCGCGCGTCAACGCCCTGGTCGACCTCTGCAACGCCGCGTCGCTCACCGCCCGGCTCCCCGTGGCCTCCTGCGACGTGGGCGACCTCGCGGGCGAGCTTTCCGTACGCCCCGCCGACGGCGACGAGGTCTATCTGCCCCTCGGCGCCCCGGACGCCCCGGAGCACCCCGAGCCCGGCGAGATCGTCTACGCCGACGGCCGGGGCAGGGCCCACTCGCGCCGCTGGAACTGGCGGCAGAGCGATGTGGTCAAGACGGACCGCGGGCAGCGCAGGCTCCTCATCACGGTGGAGGCGGTGCACGACGGGGGACGTGAGGCGGTCGACGCGGCCCTCGGCCGGATCGCGGACGCACTGGACGCACTGGAGGGGCCGGGCGGTCCCGGCGGGCGACGGCAGCAGCCGGTCGTGCTCGACCGGTCCGCCCCGTCCGCCGTGCTGTTCACCGCTCCGGCGGCCCTTCCGGCCCGTTGAGCGCCATCCATCCCGTGGAGGAGACCCTGATGAACCGCTCGATCCTGGTGGTCTACCGGCCGGAGGCCGGCCGGTACGAGGCCCAGTTCCGCAGCGTGGTGGCGGCCGCCGCCGACCTCGGCGTCCAGACGGTGGTGCTGCTGCCCGAGGGCTGGGAGGCGCCCGAGGCCGGCGAACTGCCCCGGTACCACGCGGACCTGGAGGACACCGCCTCCGTGCGCGCGGCGGTGGACCGCATCGTCGCCCGGCACCGGATCGAGCGGATCTTCCCGCTCTTCGAGGGCGACGTCCTGCCCGCGAGCCGTGCCCGCCGCGACCACGGCATCCCCGGTCTGACCCCGGACGAGGCCCTCAACTTCCGGGACAAGAACGTCATGCACCGCCGGGCCGAGGAACTCGGCGTCAAGGTGGCGCGCTCGGTCCGCCCGGACACCGTCGGCGCGGTCGCGGACTTCGCCGAGCAGGTCGGGTACCCCGTCGTGATCAAGCCGTACGCGGGCTGGGCCTGCGGCAACACCTACCGGATCGACGACCGGGCCGAACTCGACCGCGTCTGGCGGGAGATGGGCGACGACCGCCACGAGTACCGGGTCGAGGAGTTCATCAGGGGCACCGAGTTCCACGTGGACTCGCTGCTGCAGAACGGCGACGTCGTCTTCGAACAGCTCTCCCAGTACACCTACTCCGTCCTGGAGTACCTCGACGAGCCGGGCGGCACGATCTCCCGCAAGCACGACCTCTCCGAGGGCGAGCGGCGCATTCTGGCCCTCAACGCCGAGGTGCTGCGCGGCTTCGGGATGCGCACCGGCGTCTCGCACGCGGAGTTCTTCCTGCTCGACGACGGCTCCGTCGTCTTCGGCGAGGCCGGGGCGCGGGCCGGCGGCGGATCGATCGTGCCGGCGATCGAGGCGGGGCGCGGCATCAACCTGGCCGGCGAGTGGTGCCGCCTCGAACTCGACGCGGACCACCGGCCCGCCGCGCGGACCGGCCCCGAGGTGGGCACCGAGTACCTGGGCTCGGCGGCGTACGGGCGCATCACCGCCATCAGCACGCCCGAGGAGCTGATGGCCCTGGACTCCGTACTGGACGCCGACGTCTGGAAGCGCGTCGGCGACGTGCTCGCCCCGCCCACCCGGTCCAATGACGTCCTGGGCTGGTACGTCTGCGAAGGCACCGACTTCGACGACGTGCGGGGCCGCTTCAAGACCGTGCGCGACGCGTTCCGCGTCGAAACCGTGCGGGAAGCCGAGCACGGCTGATGCCGGACCTGAAGGAGCCGGGGCCGACGTGGGTGACCCGGTTCAAGGAACTCCCGCTCGCGTTGCGGGTGTTGTTCCTCGCGGCCTTCGTCAACCGCGCGGGCATGTTCGTCTTCCCGCTGCTCGCCGTCTACCTCGTGCGGGGCAAGGACCTCAGCACCGGCGAGGCGGGACTGCTCATCTCGGTCGGCAGCACCGGTCTGCTGGCGGGCAGTCTGCTCAGCGGGCCGTTCTGCGACCTGCGCGGGCGCCGTCCGGCACTGATCACCGCGCTGCTCCTGAACGCGGCCGGATACCTGGGCCTCGCCACCCTGGACGGGCCGCCGTGGACGTACGCGGGCCTGCTCTTCGTCGCCCTCGTGGGCATGGGCATGTTCGGGCCCGCGTCCAACACGCTGATCGCCGATCTGGCCCCGCCCGAGCAGAGGCCCTTCGCGTACACCATCAGCTACATCGGCAACAACCTGGGCATGGGCGTCGGCCCGCTGCTCGGCGGCCTCGCGGCGGCGTACTCCTACCACGTCATGTTCGCGGGGAACATCCTGGCCGGGCTGCTGTGCGCCGCGCTCATCGTGCTGTGGGTGCCGCGCGACAGCAGGCGCGCCGCGCGGGACGCGCCGGACCCCGAAGGAGCCGAGACGGAAGGGCCCGCCGAGCGGGAGCCCGGCGGGAGGCGGGGGCACCACCATGTGCTCCTGCTCGTCCTGGCCTCCTTCTTCTACGTCGCGCCCCTGATCGGCCTGGAGTACGCCCTGCCCCTGGCCGTGACGACGGTGCTCGACCGGTCGGCGGGGCTGGTCGGCGTCGTCTACACGATCAACAGCGTCATCGTGGTCTGCTTCGGCCTGCTCATCGAGCAGCGGATCCAGCGATACGGCGCCAAGGCGCTGCTGGTCACGGCCGGAGCGCTGTGGGCCGCGGGGCTCGCGCCGCTGGTCTTCGCCTTCTCGCTGCCCATGGTGCTGCTGTCCACGGTGGTGTGGACGCTCGGCGAGATCATCGTCTCCGTCGTCGTGCCCACCTACATCGCCGGCCACGTCCACGAGAGCCGCGTCGGCAGCTTCATGGCGCTCAACGGATTCGTCCTCGGCGTGGCGCGCCTGATCGTCCCCGTCGGCCTGGGAGTCATCTGGCAGTCCCACGGCCACGGCCCCGCCTTCACCGTCCTCTTCCTCACGCCGGTCGTGGGCATGGCCGCCTTCGCGCTGCTGCGCGTCAAGAGCCTGATCGTCGCCCCCGACCCGCGGGACCAGCCGTCCTCCTCCGCACCAGCCGAAGCACCTACCGGAAAGTGATCATGCCCAACACCAAGTTCCTGCTCGCCGAAGACCGCATCCCCACCACCTGGTACAACGTCATCCCGGATCTGCCGGGCGGGCTCCCGCCGATGCTGCACCCCGGCACCAAGGAGCCGATCACCGAAGCCGACCTGGAACCGCTGTTCCCCGCCGAGCTGATAGCCCAGGAGTTCAGCACCGACCGGGAGGTCGACATCCCGGGCGCGGTCATCGACATCTACCGGCAGTGGCGGCCCGCGCCGCTGATCCGCGCCCGCCGCCTGGAACAGGCCCTGGACACGCCGGCCCGCATCTACTTCAAGTACGAGGGCGTCAGCCCGGCGGGCAGCCACAAGCCCAACACCGCCGTCCCGCAGGCGTACTACAACAAGCGGGCCGGGGTGGAGCGGCTCATCACGGAGACCGGCGCGGGACAGTGGGGAAGCTCCCTCGCGCTCGCCTGCTCCTACTTCGGCCTCGCCTGCGAGGTCTACATGGTCAAGGTCAGCTACCAGCAGAAGCCCTACCGGCGCGGCCTGATGGAGACCTTCGGCGCCAGCGTGACGGCGAGCCCGAGCGAGCTCACGGCGGCCGGGCGGGCGGCGCTCGCGGCCGACCCCGACTCCACCGGCAGCCTGGGCCTCGCCATCTCCGAGGCGGTGGAGGTCGCCGCGGCGAGCGGCGGCAGCGCCAAGTACGCGCTGGGCTCGGTGCTCAACCACGTGCTGATGCACCAGACGATCATCGGCCAGGAGGCGCTCCTGCAGATGGAGCTGGCCGACGACTACCCGGACATCGTCATCGGGGCCGCGGGCGGCGGCTCCAACTTCGGCGGACTCGCCCTGCCCTTCCTGCGCGAGCAGCTGGGCGGCGGCCGTTCGGTGCGCGCCATCGCCGTGGAACCCTCGTCCTGCCCCACGATGACCAAGGGCGGCTACGAGTACGACTTCGGTGACACCGCCGGGCTCACCCCGCTCACCAAGATGCACACCCTCGGCCACGACTTCGTCCCGCCGGGCATCCACGCGGGCGGCCTGCGCTACCACGGCATGGCGCCGATCATCAGCGCCCTCAAGGAGGCCGATCTGCTGGAGGCCCGCGCGGTCCCGCAGACCGCCTGCTTCGAGGCGGGCGTGACCTTCGCGCGCAACGAGGGCATCGTGCCCGCCCCCGAGTCGACGCACGCCGTGCGGGCCGCCATCGACGAGGCGCTGAAGGCCAAGGAGGAGGGCGCGGAGCGGAGCATCCTCTTCACCCTCTCCGGGCACGGCCACTTCGACATGCAGGCGTACATCGACTACTTCGCAGGCAAGCTCCAGGACTGACACGACTCACACGACTGACCGTGCCGGGGAGCGGGGGCGGGCCCGACGGCGGCCCACCCCTCGCGCACGTCGTACAGGAGAACGGGGAGAGCAGTGCAGGGAAAGCGACCTTCCATCCTTGGGATATCCGGCTCCGAACGGGCCGGGGGCAACACCGACCTGGCCCTGGACCACGCGGGCCTGCTGGCGCGGGAACGCGGCGCCGAGTTTGACGCCATCCACCTGCGGGACCACCGCATCTCACCGTGCAGCCCGTGCGGTGACTGCAACAGCAGGCTCACGCCGTGCGAGCTGCGGGACGGGATGCCGGACATCGTGGAGCGGATGAAGCGGGCCGACGGCATCCTCTACGCGGTGCCCGTGCACGGCTTCGGTCTGGCCCATCTGATGCAGATCTTCATCGAGCGGGCGGGCGTCGGCTTCCTGCGCTTCGACCGGCCGCTGGCCAACAAGGTCGGCGGGATCATCGTCACCGGCCGGCGCTACAGCGACTCCTCCGTGCACAACCAGCTCGTCGACAACCTTCTGCTCAACCGCATGATCCTCGTCGGCAGCGGCTTTCCCGCGCTGCTGCGCAACACCTCACCTGAGCCGGGCCTCAACGACGCCGAGGGCCTCGACGCCCTGGAGCGCATGGTCCACCGGATGCTGGACATGGTCCAGCTCCTGAAGAGCCAGGAAGCGCTCACCGGCGAGCCGGTGCTGCCCCCGACCGACCGCAACGAGCGGGTGTCGCGGCAGGGCGCACGGCCCCTCGCGAACCGCGCGCCGTGAACCCGGGGTCCGTCGTGCCGCAATTCCGCAAGCCCGTGCGTCCGCACGCTCCGCAATGTCCGTGATACCGAGAAGGGAACCGCAATGACGACCGAGGCGACAGAGGCGAACGACACGGCACAGGCCGCACCGGCGGCCGAGGGTGTGACGCCCACCCTGGTCGGCATCGACTTCGACGCCATCCCGTGGGAGAAGTGGCACAAGCCGGGCGCCGACGGCCGGGTGAAGATCGCCTACACGCAGGGCATGCGCGCCAGACTGATGGAGCTGCCCGCGGGCTTCGACGAGCAGGAGTGGTGCACGCGCGGCCACCAGGGCTATGTGCTGCAGGGCGAGTTCACCATCCACTTCGACGACCGCTCGGTGCCCTGCCGGCCCGGCATGGGCTTCCTCATCCCCGGCGAGGAGCGGCACCGCTCGCAGGGGGCCGAGGGCGAGCCCACCGTCGTCTTCGTGATCGACCAGGTCCCCGCGTCATGAGCAGCGGCACCGAGGCCGAGCCGGGCGGCGACCCGGGCCCGGGGGACGGGCGGATCGCCGAACTGCGGCTCTCCATCGACGACCTGGACCGCAGGATCGTCGCCCTGCTGGCCGAGCGCACCACCGTGGTGCGCACCCTCACCGAGTACAAGCGGGACGAGGACGCCGTCCGCTCGCCCGGCCGGGTCGAACAGGTCGTCGCCAAGGTGCGCGGGCTGGCCGAGGAGCACGGGATGCCGCCCGCGATCGCCGAGGCCACCTACCGCACCCTCATCGACGAGCTGACCCGGCTCCAGCTCGACCGCCTCGCCGAGCGGCGGCGGGAAACCGCCGCGGGGGCCCGCTCGTGAGAGGGCGCCTCGCCGATCTGCGCACCGCGCTCGCCGGGCTCGACGCGACGCCCGGCGAGCTGGTGCGGGTCAGGGAGGAGGTCCCGGCCCGCTACGGGGTGTCCGCCCGCTACGCCCGGTGGGCCGGGGCCCCGGCCCCGCCGCCCACCGGGCCGGGCCCCGCGGTCCTCTTCGAACAGGTCACTCCCGACTCCGGCGCCCCCAGCGCCGTACTGATGGGGCTGTACGGGACGCGCCGGCGGGCCGCCGGTCTGCTGGGGCTCACCCCCGTGGAGCTGCCCCACCACCTGCGCGACGCCGTCGCGTCACCGCTGCCCGCGGTGCACGTCGAAGACGCTGCCGCGATCCGCCGCACCGCGTGCGCACCGGACCTCACCACGCTGCCGATCCCGGTGCTCACCGACGAGGACGCCGGGCCCTATCTGACGCTCGGCGCGGTGCTCGCCACCGACCCCGAGACCGGTGTGCGGAACCTGTCCATCCACCGGATGTGCGTGCAGGGTCCCGACCTGCTGACCATCTGGATGGTGCCGGGCCGCGACCTGGAGCGTGCCCATCAGGCCGCGCTGCGCCGCGGCGAGAGCCTGCCCGTCGCCATCCACCTGGGTGTCGCCCCCGCCGTGCTCCTCGCCTCGTGCTGCCCGACGTCCCTGGTCCCCGCCGGCCTCGACGAGCTGGCGGTGGCCGGGGCGCTCGGCGGGGCCCCGGTCGAGCTGATGCCCTGCCGGACGGTGGACACCGACTGCATCGCGCACGCCGAGTACGTCCTGGAGGGCGAACTCCTCGCGGACACCATGCCGGAGAACCCCGGAGGGGCCGCTGCCACTTTGGAGTTCCTCGGCTACCAGGGCCGCGCCCACCCCGCGCTCCCGGTCATCAGGATCACCGGGATCACGGCCAGGCCGGGAGCGATCCTCCAGGCCGTGTCGGGCCCCGGCCACGAACAGTCGGTCCTGCTCGGCTTCGGCATGGAGGCCGCCGTGCTCGAACGGCTCTCGCGGCGCGGCGCACCGGTCTCCTCGGTGCACTGCCACACCGCCGGGGGCGGGCAGTTGATGGCGGTCGTGCAGTGGCGGCGCAAACGGGCCGCCGCCGACGACGCCGCGGTCCGGGACCACTGCCGGGCGATCCTGGAGGAGTTCCGCATGATCAAGCTGGTGGTGGCGGTCGACGACGACGTGGACCCGGAGTCCGACCAGGACCTGTGGTGGGCGATGGCCACCCGGCTCCAGGCCGACCAGGACGTGGTGGTGCTCCCGGACCGCGAGGGCTTCCCCCTCGACCCGACGCAGTCACCCCTCTACTCCCCGACGGTGTCGGCCGACGGCCGCACGGCCAAGGCGGTCTTCGACTGCACGGTCCCCTTCGCCCAGCGGGACCGGTTCCGCAGGCCCGGGTTCACGCGGGACGCACCGCCGCCGGCTCCTGCACCGCGGCTGCCAGACGCGCCACTCCCTCGGTGATGTGCGCCGCGGACAGCGCCGCGTAACCCATCAGGAAGGCCGGTTCCGACGGCGGGTCCTGCACGTAGTACCCGGACGCGGGGTAGATCCGCACCCCGAGCGCCGCCGCGCGGCGGGCGATCCCCGCCTCGTCCTGGCCGCGCAGACCCGGCAGCGTGACCAGGACGTGCAGGCCCGCGGCCTCGCCGGAGAGCCGCACCCCGGCCCCGAAGTGTTCGTAGAGCGCTTCGAGGAGCCGGTGTCTGCGCTGTCGGTACAGCCGGGTCATCTTGCTGATGTGCCGGGCGTACGCGCCGCAGGAGATGAAGTCGGCGAGCCCTTCCTGGTCGACGGTCGGCGTGAGCCGGTCGGTGATCCACTTGATGCCGAGGAAGGGCTGGACCAGGCGCCGGGGGAGGATCGCGTACCCGATGCGGAGCGCCGGGAAGAGGGTCTTGCTGAAGCTGCCGACGTAGACGACGACGTCCCTGTCCTGGTCGGAGGCGAGGGCGGGCAGCCGCTCGCCGGAGAAGTGGTACTCGTTGTGGTAGTCGTCCTCCAGGACGGTGGCTCCGCGCTCGTGGGCCCACCGCACCAGCGCCCGCCGCCGCGCCTGGGACATCACGTGGCCGGTCGGGAACTGGTGGGACGGCGTCACATAGACGAGGCGCACCCGGGCCGGGTCGTGGCCGTGCGCCCGCACGCGGGCGTCGATGTCCGCCACACGCAGACCCTCCTCGTCCACGGCCACCGGGACCACGACGGCCTCGGACGAGCCGAAGATCTGCCGCAGCACGGTGTGGCTCGGGTCCTCGATCACCACGATGTCGCCGGGCGCGAGCAGCGCGCGGACGAGGATGTCCATGGCCTGGGTCGCGCCGTTGGTGACCACGATGCGGTCGGGGGAGGTGTGCAGGGCACGGCTCTGCCGCACGAGGGTGGCGATCTCGGCGCGCAGCGCGAGGGAGCCCTCGGCGAGTCCGTAGCCGAGGGTGGTCTCGTCGGCCCTTCCATAGGCGTCGGCCAGGGACTGCCGCCAGCGGGCCACGGGAAAGCTCGACAGGGCGGGCGTGCCGTGCCGGAAGTCGAACGAACCGCTCTTGCGGCGCATCGGCGGCGGCTCCCACGGCTGCCACAGCGTGTGCCCGGCATCGGTGGGCCTGGGGGGCTGGGGGGTGAGCGGCGCGGCGGACACGGCCGGCGGTCCCGGCGCCGCGGCGGGCGCCGGTTCCCCGGCGATCTGGGTGCCGGACCCCCGGCGCGCGGTGAGGATGCCGTTGGCGCGCAGCAGTTCGTAGGCCCGGAGGATCACGGTGCGGGAGACGCCGAGCCGCTCGGCGAGTTCGCGGGAGGCGGGCACGGTGTCCCCGGCGCGCAGCCGGCCCGAGCGCACCAGCGCCACGATCTGGTCGCACACCTGCTGCTGGAGGGGCACGGCGCCGTCGCGGTCGAGGGTGATCGGCAGTTCGGTCGATCCCAACGCGTGCCTCCCCATGACCGCGGTCCGTCCACCCGAGTCTTTCACAGGCCGGCGGACGGCGGACGAGACACCTCTGACCTGCGCAAAGCCCATGAAACTCCTGCTATAGGGTGGGAGTTCACCGGGTGCGGCCACGCGGGTACCGGCGTGGGCCGCGCGCCACCGAAAGGCAGAGTGACGATGACGACGCAGCCCGCAGCCACCCCGACCGTCCGGCTCGTGGACGCCAGGCACCGCTACGAAATCCTGGTCGACGGCGAGAGCGCGGGCTTCACCGCGTTCCGTGACCGCGACGACCGGCGCGTGTTCTTCCACACCGAGATCGACGACGCCCACGCGGGACAGGGCCTCGCCTCGGTCCTCGTGCGGGAGGCGCTGGACGACGTACGCGACAGGGGCATGCGCGCCGTGCCGATCTGTCCGTATGTGGCGAAGTTCCTGACGAAGCACGAGGAGTACGCCGACCTGGCCGACCCGGTGACCCCGGAGGCCGTCGCGTGGCTGGACGGTGTGCTGAAGCGCTGAGCGGGGCATCCGCGCCCGCTGCCGCCGGTGGCGACGAGTGGGGCCACGCACCTCAGCCGGAGCTTGGGGGCCGCGTACGGGACGTCTCCGAGCCACTGGCGCGACGGCCGGGCGAGGCCGACGCCGGGGGACCGGTCCTGACGGTCCGGGCGGGCCGCAGGGACCCCGCCAGCACCGCCGCCCCGACGAGGGTGACGAGCATGACCCAGGCCGCGCCGACATGCATGGCGTGGATGAACGCGTCGTCGGCGGCATGCGCGAGGGCGGGCCGGTGGCTCGCGGCGGCGGCGTGGCGGGCCTGTTCGGCGGAGACCCGCGCCTGTTCCCGCAGCGGCCCGGGGACACCGTGCAGGGAGGGCTCGATGGCGCTCCGGTACGCGATCGACATCAGCGTGCCGCCCACCGCGATGCCGATCACGCTGCCGGTCTGGCGCACGGTGTTGGTGACGGCGGACCCGGCGCCGGCCCGGTCCAGCGGCAGGGAGCTGATCAGGGCCGCCGTCACGGGACCGAGCACCATGCCGATCGAGAGCCCCTGGACCAGCAGCAGGACCTCGATCCAGCCGAGCGGGGTGTGCAGGCCGAGCAGACCGTAGCCGCCCATGGTCAGTGCCGCCACGGTGAACGCCGGTACGGTGACGGCCCCCAGGGACCAGCGGCGGACCAGACGCGCGCCGAGGGGCGCGCCCAGGACGGCGCCGAGCGCGGTCGGGAGACCGGCCGTCCCCGCCTCCATCGGCGAGAAGCCGCGGGCGCCCTGGAGGTAGAACGCGTTGTAGAAGGTGATGGCGGCGACGGCGAAGAGGAGCAGTCCGAGCGCCGCGTTGCCGCCGCCGAAGGCGCGTCGCGCGAGCAGCCGGGGGTCGAAGCCGGGCGCCTTGCTCCGCAGTTCGACGCGGACGAACGCGGCGAGCAGGAGCAGTCCGACGACGATCGGCGCCCAGACGTCCGTACGGCTCCAGGCGGCCACCTGCCCCGCACGGATCAGCCCGTAGGCCACCGCCGCGAGCCCGCTGATCGAAAGCAGCATTCCGGCCGGGTCGAGAGGCCTCGGGGAGGGGCTGCGGAAATTCGGGACCAGCACGGCGATGCCGAGCAATGCCACCACCACGACGGGGACATTGACCAGAAAGACCGAGCCCCACCAGAAATGGTCGAGGAGAAACCCGGCAAGGACGGGGCCCACGGCCATTCCGACACCGGCGGACGTCGAGGAGACGGCGATCGCCGCCGCCCGTTCGGGGCCGGTGAAGGTCCACATCAGAATGGCCAGGTTGGCGGGCATGATCAGCGCGCTGCCCACCCCCATCGCGGCGCGGGCGGCGATCAGCTGGTCCGCGTCGCCGGCGTACGCCGCCCAGACCGACGCCCCGGCGAACACCACGAGGCCGGCCACGAGCACCGTGCGGTGGCCGAAGCGGTCGCCCAGCGCGCCCGCGGTGAACATCAGGGTGGCGAAGGCCAGCGTGTACGAACCGGTGGCCCACTGGAGCTGGGCGGGGCCCGCGTCCAGCCCGCGGACCGGGTCGGCGAGGGTCTCCAGGGTCGTGCTGAGGACGGTGTTGTCGAGCCAGATCAGCAGCGAGCACGACATGAGAACGGCGAGGATCAACTGCTGCCGGGATTTCGGCAGCGTCGGGGACGGCGTCATGAATTACCTTCTGGTCCGCTCGGCGGTAAAGGAGACGAGCGGACCGTAGGCAATGATCCGACCCCTGTCAATTACGGTTTTCGCGGGTCAAAGGGGCCATATGAAAAGGCAGTTGTCAAATGCGGGAAAGGTAAGCGGTCGAGCCATGTTCTGGCGTCGCTGTCAATTGCCGGGGGAATTCAATTCGTGCATTCGGCGACCGCTGAGGCGTGCCGCCCGCCGGAGCCCCGGCGGGCGGCCCTCGCGGCCCGCGATCAGGGGCGGTGCTCCGCCCGCTTCTCCAGCGGTACCCCGAGCGGTCGTGCGAGGCCGACGATGCCCTCGTCGAGGCGTTGCAGATGGCGCAGCACGCGGAACGCGACCGAACCCGTGCGCAGCACCTCGTGGCGGCCGCTGTCCAGCATGGACGCGATGCTGGCGCCCGACTCGATGGCGCCGGTGGTCTCCTCGGCGCGCACGTGCGCGGCGATGAGGTCGATGTTGTGGGTGATGCGCTGCCCGGCGATGGCGAGCCGGGCGTCGGCCGCGACGCTCTTGCTGGAGGGCACCAGCTCCGCGGTCGCCGCGAGCGAACGCGCGTGGTAGGCGCAGGTCTCCAGGAGCGCCATGACGTAGCGGGCGGTCTGCCGCCTGGCCCGCAGCGGGGCGATCGGATGGGTCAGCGGCTTGGTGGAGCTGCGCAGGCCGTCGAGGGCGGTGTCCAGGTCGCGGGCCAGGTCCACGAGGTCGACCGGGGGCCCGCCGCTGAGCTGGGCGACCGCGGCCGACACGACGTCACGGAGCCGGGCGAGGACGGTGCCGAGCTCCTCGTCGGTGCGGTGCGAGGTCCGCACGGGCAGGATGAGGACGGCCGCGATGATGCCGCAGGCCGCGCCGAGCGCGGTCTCCTCGACGCGCAGCACGAGGACGTCGAGGCTGTAGGTGTTGAGCAGGGTGTACAGCAGGCCGAGCATCGCGGTGACGAAGAAGGACATCAGCGCGTACGACAGCGGGGCCGTGAAGAACATGCCGAAGACGCAGAGCAGGACGAGCGCGAACGCGAGCCAGGTGTGGTTGCCCACGGCCCCCGCGAGCGCCACCCCCGCCACCACGCCGAGGACCGTGCCGAGCAGCCGGCGGTAGCCCTTGACCAGGATCTCACCGGTCGACGCGGTGTTGAGGAACACGACCCAGCAGGTGAGGACGGCCCAGTACCAGCGCTGCGTGGAGAGGAACTCGCCGCCGACGATCGCGAGCGCGGAGCCCACCGCCACCTGCACCGCCGCCCTGGTGGTGGGGCGCCGCAACCCGGCGGGCTCCTCCTCGTCGGCGTCGGCCGCCTCCCCGGCGATCGAGATCTCCTCCGCCTCGAACTCCTCGCGGGAGCGGGCCGCCTCGGGGCTGTCGTACTCCTCGTCGCGCGCCCCGTCCACCGCGAGCCGCAGACCGAGGATGGCGCGGGCCGCCTCGCCGACCGCGCGGAAGCAGTCCTGGATCGCCGGTGAGCCCTGGGGAAGCCCCTGTTCCTCGCGGTAGCCGAGCAGGCGGTTGCGTACGTAGGGGAGTGCCGTGCCGCGGTCGTCGGGCACCAGGCGCACCACGAGCAGGTGCAGGGCCCGCAGGTCCCTGCGCAGCGCCGACCCCGCGTCGTCCGCGAGCCGCGCGCGCGGCGGCAGGGGTGCGGCGGACTGCGGCAGATGCAGCGTGAGGGTGTCGACGCGCTCGGCGCTGCGGGCGTTGAGGAGCAGGACCCCCAGGCGCTCGGCGGCGATCTCGGCGTCGGCGACCCTGCGCTGCAGCAGCGCCGCCGCGGAGGCGTCGCGCGTGCCCTCCGCGAGGCGGCCCTGGATCATCAGCGCGGCCTCGTGCAGCCGTGCGGTGCTCCGCCGCAGGTCGTCGAGGACCTTGTCGACGTCGTCGGCATCGGCTTCGAGGAGGTCGATCTGATGGGCGACCAGTTGCGCGAGCCGGGCCCGGAACGCCTCGCGCAGCCGCCGCAGGGTGCGCTCCGGCGTCTCGGGCACCACCGCGAACCGGACGAACGCGCTGCACGCGAAGGCCACGGTCAGCGTCAGCCAGAGGCCGGGGATCGCGGAGACGGGCGCGCTCACGAAGAGCGAGACGAAGTAGATCTGGAAGCCGATCAGGCCGAGCGCGGTGCCCCGGTCGCCGAAGCGCCGCGAGTACACCGCCGCGAAGATCAGCAGGACGAAGAAGAGGTCACCCGCGATGACGCGGGAGTTCAGCAGCGCTCCGAGGGCGATGGCCGCGAGCGCCACGGGCAGGCCGAGCGCCAGCGTGACGGCCTGGCCGCGCACCTCCTTCTCCTGGATCGCGAAGGTGGCGACCATGGCCGCTATCGCGCCGGCGACCAACTGCGTCACCGGGGTCCCGATCAGGGCGAGCACGGCCAGGGCGAGCAGGATCGCCCCCACCGTGCGCAGGCCCGCCATGAGGCGCAGAAGCCCCGGGTCGGACGCCGAGAAGCGGTCCCAGACGCCCTTCGCTGTCCGTTGTGCCGATGCCATCGCGTTCCCCGTACTCCCGCTTGCGCTTGCTCGGTGCCTTTCGGCGCTGCCCAGCATCGCACGTGGGTGCGGACGGGGATCAAGGCTGGTCGGAGGGGGTGCGCGCGGGCTCGGTGACGGACGCTCACCGGCCCGCTCCTACCATCCAGTAGTGTTGCGCTCCCGCTCATTCGAGGAGGCACCGTGTCGCTCATCGGCCGTACGTCCCAGGGGAGCCCGGCATGACGGCGCGCGTGGCGGTCGGGGACACCGTCGAGGACTTCACGCTGCCGGACGAGACCGGCGTCGAGCGAAGCCTCGGTGAACTCCTGGAAGACGGACCCGTCGTGCTGTTCTTCTACCCGGCCGCCCTCACCCCGGGGTGCACCGCCGAGGCCTGCCACTTCCGCGACCTGGCCGCGGAGTTCGCGGCGGCGGGCGCGCGGCCCGTGGGCATCAGCTCCGACGGGGTCGAGCGCCAGATGGAGTTCACCGAGCGGCACGGCCTCGGCTTTCCGCTGCTCTCGGACCCCGAGGGCGTGGTGCGCGACCGGTTCGGCGTGACCCGGGGCTTCTCCCTCGCGCCGACCAAGCGCGTCACGTTCGTCATCGGGAGGGACCGCACGGTCGCCGAGGTGGTCCGCAGCGAGATCCGCATGAGCGCCCACGCCGACCGCGCGCTCGAAGCGGCACGCCGGCTGCGGGGCCGCGCGGCCTGACGGTCCCGGGACCCGCGGGGTCCAGAGCCCCGGGAGGCGCGGGGTCTAGAGCGCCCCCGGGACCCGCGGGGGCCGGAACGGGGGCGTCGCCGGCGCCGGGCCCAGCGTCGTCGTGCCGGGTGCCGCGCGGTGGCCGAGGCCGGTGCGGTAGGCGTCCATCGCGGCCTCCACCCGGCCGGTGCGGCGCAGCAGGTCGCCCAGGAGACGGCAGAGGTCGGCGAGGTCGCCCGCCGCGCTGGAGCGTTCGAGCAGGGACAGGGCCGCGCAGTAGTGCTCCTCGGCGGCCTCGGTGTCGCCGCGCTCCTCGGCGATGAGCCCGAGCAGCCGGTGCGCGCCGCCCGCGTGGACCGCGCCGCGCGCGGCCCCGAGGGCGCCCGTGCGGTCCGTGCCGTTTTCCGCACCGTCCTTCGCGAGGTCGTCGCCCGGGGCTTCGGCGGTGCGGGCGGCCAGGAGGGGCCGCAGCAGCGCCTCCGCCTCGCCGGGCCTGCCCCGCCGGCGCAGGACGTCCGCCAGCTCGACCTCGACCTGCTCGGTGAAGAGCGCGGCCCGCTTGGCGGCCAGGATGGAGCGGGCGGTGCGCAGCTCGCTCTCGGCGTGCTCCAGGTTCCCGTGCTGGGCGTGGACGTAGCCGCGCATCCAGTGGCAGTGGGCCAGTTCGGTGCGGATCTGAAGTTGCCGGTAGAGCTCCTGGGCCTTGGCGAGGGAGGCGTCGGCCTCGGCGATGCGGCCCTCGGCGATCAGCGTGCGGGCCACCCCGCGGTGCATGCCCGCGATCAGCGCGGGGTCGCTCACGCTCGGAGCGAGGGCGAGCGCGAGCTCGGCGGCGTGTGCCGCGCGGACGTGCGCCCCCATGTCCATGTAGGGGGCGATGGACGCGGTGTAGAGCAGCAGCAGGGCCTCCGGGTCGTGCAGGCCCGACGCGTTCAGCTCGTCGAGCGCGGTCTCCAGGAGGTAGCAGGCGTAGCGCAGCTCGCCGGTGAGCAGGTGGGCGGTGGCGCGGCCCCGGATGGCGGGCACCCGGCGCGGCAGCGGCTCGTCGGCGAGCAGCCGCTCGACGGAGGCGAAGCAGTCGCGGGCCCCGGCGAGCGCGCCGGACTCCAGCAGGCAGTCCCCGAGGCCGAGCAGCGCCGCCGCCTGCTCCGGGGCGAGCGCGTGCCGCACGGCCTCCTCGTGGAGCGCCTCGAAGAGCGCGGCGGCGTCCTCGGGCGCGCCGGAGGCCAGCGCGAGCCGGGCGTCGGTGAGCCGCAGCCGCAGTCCCGCGGCGAGTTCGGCGGGGCGGCCCGTGGCCAGCTCCTCGTGGCTGACGCCGAGACGTTCGGCGAGGTGGCGCAGCGCGGCCTCGGAGGGCCGCGCCTTCCCCGACTCCAGGGTGGAGATGTAGGCGGGGGTGTAGGCGGGCTCGGCCAGCTGCTTCTGGGTCAGCCCGCGTTCGGCGCGCAGCCGGGAGACGCGCCGGCCGATCTCGGCGGGTTCACCGGCGTCGACGCCGCCCTTACGCCGTGCCCGTCGGGGGCGGTCGCGCCGTACGTCGCCGGCGCCGTCGCGCCGCACCCCTTCGGGACTGTTCTGAGCCACCGCTGTCTCCACAGGTCGCGTACCGAGATGAGTACCGGGATCCGCTGCCGCTGCGTGAACTCACGGACACCACGAGCGACTTGAGACCCAACCGTTGCCCGGGACCGCAGGAACCCCTACGTTGAGCCGCGCCTTAACCCCGCTTAACTCGCCATTTATATCGCGGACTTCGGAAGGAAGCCCATGCCCCCCACGCATCGAGTACCCGGCCGGACCAGACGCGCCGCCCTGTGGACCGCCGCCACCGGGGTCGCCCTCGCCGTGGCCGTCGCCGCCACCGCCCCCGCTTCCACGGCCACTGCCGCGGGCTCCGGCCCCGCGGACCGCGGGAGCGAGCGCGTCGAGTACTTCACCGGGCCCGGCGCCCACCCCCGGCACACCGAGGTGCCCGCCGCCGCCCCGCTCTCCGCGAGGGAGCGCGCCGAGATCAAGGGGGACGGCGACGTCGTCCCCATCGTGCGGGCGGGGCCCACCGGCTCCAAGCTCGACGTCGTCTTCGTCGGCGACGGCTATACCGCCGGCGAGCAGGAGGACTTCCACGCCGACGTCCGCGCCAAGTGGTCGAAGATCTCCGCCGTGGAGCCGTACGCCTCGTACCACAGCCTCTTCAACGTCTGGGCCGTCGACGCCGTGTCCCGGCAGTCCGGTGTCTCCGGCGACCCCGCGGCCGACGTCGTCAAGGACACCGCCCTCGGCTCCGGCTTCTTCTGCGACGGCATCGAGCGGCTGCTCTGCGTCGACACCCACAAGGTCGAGGCGTACGCGACGAAGGCCGCCGACCCCGACCTGGTGATCGTCCTGTCGAACTCCGCCAAGTATGGCGGCGCGGGCTACAACGACATCACCTCGCCGTCCGGCTACGACGGCATCGCCACCGCGTCCTCCGACAACGCGCAGTCCGACCAGGTCGCCGTCCACGAGACGGGCCACTCGCTCGGCAAGCTGGCCGACGAGTACTGGTACGACGAGTACGGCGACCACCAGGGCGCCGAGCCCCGGGAGGCCAACACCAGCAAGCTCACCGCCGCGCAGCTCGTCTCGCAGCAGAAGAAGTGGTACCGGTGGATCGGCGAGACCTCGCCGGACGGCGGCGCCGTCGGCGCCTATGAGGGCGGCGGCTACCACCCGAGCGGCCTCTACCGGCCCACCGCCGACTCGATCATGCGCACGCTCGGCCGCGAGTTCAACCTGCCGGGACGCGAGGCCATGATCGCGGGTTTCCACCGGCACGCCGCGGTCCTGACCGCCGTCACCCCCACGGACCGTGCCGTGCGGCGCGGCACGAAGGTGGGCGTGGAGGCCGCCGACGGCGTCAGGCTCCGCTGGTCCGTCGACGGCCGTGAGGTGCGGCGGGCCAGGGGCGCCTCCGCCGTGACCCCGCGCGCGCTCGGCGTCCCCGCGGACGGCCGCGCCCACACCCTGTCCGTCCGCGCCACCGACCCGACGGACGCGGTGCGCGCCCCGGAGCTGCGGAGCGGGCTGACCGACACGCTCACCTGGCGCGTACGGCACTGAGCGGCCCTTCGAGCCGGGCGGCTCGCACGGCTACGCGGGGGTGCGCGCCGCCCGCTTCGGCGTGCTCGACTCCCGTACGACCAGCTCGGGCGCGAGCCGTATCGCCCGCTGGGGCCCGGCGTCACCGCCGGAGAGGCGCTGGGCCAGGAGCCGCGCGGCCTCGGCGGCGAGCTGAGCCACGGGCTGGCGGACCGTCGTGACGCCCGGCGCGGAGAGCGCCGCCATCGGGATGTCGTCGAAGCCGGTGACGGCGACCTCGCCCGGCACGTCGGCGCCGAGCCGGTGGAGCCGCTGCAGGGCCCCGATCGCGATCAGGTCATTGGCGCAGACCAGGGCGTCGGGCCGGGCGGGCCAGACCTGGTCGACGGCGGCGCGCCCCCATTCCACGGAGAAGTCGCCGAGCGCCACCCGCCCCGGCGCGCCGGGATCGAGGGCGCCGGCCCCGGCCGCGTAGGCGCCGCGCCGCTCGGCGGCGGCCGACGCCGTCCCGTCGGCCCCGATGAAGCAGACGGTGCGGCGGCCCGTGGCGGCCAGATGATCGAGCACGAGCGCCATGCCGGCGGTGTTGTCGACCGCGACGGAGTCGGCGACGCCGGGCCCGCAGCCACGGTCCATCAGGACGAGCGGCACGCGGGCCGCCGCCGCGGCCACCGCCGCCCGGCTGCGCTCCTCGTCCGCCGGGATCACCAGGAGGGCGTCGACCCGCCTGCCGAGCAGGTCGGCGATGTGCTCCGCCTCGGCCGCCGGGTCGTCGTCGCAGTCGGCGAGCAGCACGGCCCGGCCGTCGGCGTGCAGGGCGTGCGTCAACGCCCGTACGAGGGTGGGGTAGAAGGGGTTGGTGATCTGCGGCAGGACGAGGCCGACGGTGCCCGTGGCGCGGCTGCGCAGGGCTCGGGCCGCGTGGTTGGGCCGGTAGCCCAGCGCCTCGGCGGCGGCCCGGACGCGGTGGGCGGTCTCGGCGCCGACGGGGCGCGTGCCCGCGAGGACCCGGGAGACCGTGGCGATGGAACAGCCCGAGGCGCGGGCCACGTCCTTCAGCGTTACGTCGGCCACGCCACGGTCACCTTTCGATCAAGCTGATCACATTTCGGCAAACGTTATCAGCGGGCGGGTGCCCCGACCAGACCCGAACGCGCAGCCGTATACCGCCTATGAGGACTATGTCGCCCACCTTTGCCACCTGTCCGTTCCGGGCCGGTTTGCCGTGGTGTGGCTTCCGTCATTGACATAATTCGCACTCGTGCACACAGTCTTCGGAGAACGTTTTCCCGAGCCGTCGCCCCGCCGCGCCGGCTCAGCCGAACAAAGAGGTTCCGCGATGCCCCGAAAGATCATCCTGGACTGCGACCCCGGACATGACGACGCGATCGCCATGCTCCTGGCGCACGGAAACCCGGATGTCGAGCTGGTGGCCGTCACCACGGTGGTGGGCAACCAGACCCTGGAGAAGGTCACCCGCAACGCCCTGTCGGTGGCCCGCATCGCGAACATCACCGGCGTCCCCTTCGCCGCAGGCTGCGCCCGCCCGCTGATCCGCACGGTCGAGACCGCCCCCGACATCCACGGCGAGAGCGGCATCGACGGCCCCGTCATGCCCGAGCCGACCCTCGCCCTCGACGACCGCCACGCCGTGGACCTGATCATCGACACGGTCATGGCGCACGAGCCCGGCGAGATCACCCTCGTGCCCACCGCGGGCCTGACGAACATCGCCCTGGCCGCGCGCAAGGAACCCCGCATCGTCGAGCGCGTCCGCGAGGTCGTCCTGATGGGCGGCGGCTACCACACGGGCAACTGGAGCCCCGTCGCCGAGTTCAACATCAAGATCGACCCCGAGGCCGCGCACATCGTCTTCAACGAGCCCTGGCCGGTCACCATGGTCGGCCTCGACCTCACCCACCAGGCCCTCGCCACCCCCGAGGTCGTCGAGCGCATCGCGAAGGTCGGCACCGAACCCGCCGTCTTCGTCACCGAGCTGCTCGACTTCTTCGGCGCCATGTACCTCCAGGCCCAGGGCTTCGACGCGCCGCCCGTCCACGACCCGTGCGCCGTCGCCTACGTCATCGATCCCGACGTCATGACGGTCCGCAAGGCCCCGGTCGACGTCGAGCTCACCGGCGCCCTCACCCTCGGCATGACCGTCACCGACTTCCGCGCGCCCGCCCCCGACGACTGCCACACCCAGGTCGCCGTCGACCTCGACCACCAGCGGTTCTGGGACCTCGTCGTGGACGCCCTGGAGCGGATCGGGGACGTCCGCGCATGAACGCCGTCACCGAACCCGCCGCCGCCCCCGGCGGCGCGCGCGGCTCCCGCCCGGTTCGCGTCGGCGTCCTGGTCACCGCGCTGCTCGCGGCCTGCTTCGCCTTCCAGCTCAACGCGAGCATGCTCAGCCCCGCCCTGAAGAACATCGAGGACTCCCTGGGGGCGACCTCCGCCGAGGTCGGCCTGACCCAGACCGCGTTCTTCACCTCCGCCGCGCTCTTCTCCCTCTTCCTGCCGCGCCTCGGCGACCTGATCGGACGCCGCAAGGTGCTCGCCGGGATGCTGGCGCTCATGGTCGTCGGCTGCGTCGTCGCCGCGCTCGCCGAGAGCGTCCCCATGCTCTTCGCCGGACGCGTCATCCAGGGCGTCTCGGGCCCCACCGTGCCGCTCTGCCTGATCATGCTGCGCAACGAAGTGCGCGAGCCCAAGAGGTACGGCACCCTCCTCGGCGTCATCACCGCCGTCAACGGCGGCATCGCGGGCGTCGACTCCCTGGCCGGCGGCTACCTCGCCGACCACCACGGCTTCCAGTCGGTGTTCTGGGCGATGGCCGGCGTGGCCGCGCTCGCCACCCTGCTCGTCGCCGCCCTCACCCCGGAGTCCCGGGCCGCCGACACCGCCGACCGCCGCATGGACTGGCCCGGCGTCACCCTCCTGGTGGTCTCCGTCGGCGCCGCCCTCATCGCCCTGAACGAGGCGGGCAAGCTCGGCGCCGCGAACTGGCCGCTCGTGATCGGCCTGTTCGCCGTCACGGCCGTCGCCTTCGCCCTCTTCTGGCGCACCGAGGACCGCAGCAGCCACCCGCTGGTCGCCACCCACCACCTGCGCCGGCGCTCCACCTGGGCGCTGCTCCTGACCACCGTCCTGACCATGACCGGCGTCTTCGCCGTGATGAACGGGATGATCCCGGCCTTCGCCCAGGACGCCCGGGCCGGCTTCGGCTTGAGCGCCGAGCAGTCCGCCTGGTGGACCCTGACCCCGTACGCCCTCGCGGGCCTCGCCATGGGTCCCCTCGCCGGACGCATGGCCGCCACCTACGGCTACGGCCGCGTCCTGCGCCTCGGGCTCATCGGCTCCGCCGTGACGGTGGCGCTGATGCTGCTCACCCTGCACGGCGACTCACGGCCGCTGCTGCTCGCCGCCTCGGTCCTCATCGGCGTCACCTACGCGGGCGTGGGCAACATCGTCCTCAACGGCCTCGGCATCGTGCTCTCCCCGAAGGAGAACCCGGGCTTCCTGCCCGGACTGAACGCGGGCGCCTTCAACCTGGGCGCCGGGCTCAGCTTCGCCGTCCTGTACGCGGTGCAGACCGCCGCGGCGCCGGCCGACAAGACCTCGACCGCCGGGTACTCGGCAGGCATGATCGCCGGTGTCGTCCTCATCGCGGCGGCCTTCGCGACGTCCTTCCTCATCCCCAAGCCGGTGGAGGCGGAAGCCACGGAGTGAGCGTGCGGCGGAGGCCCGGCGGCCGGGCCTCCGCCGTCATTCCGCGTGCGCCCATTCGACGGGACCGGACGCGTCACCGAACGGGCGCGGCGCGAGCACGGCCAGGTGCGCGGGGGCGTCCTGCCGGGTGGGTTCGAGGGCGAGCGTCTGGACGCCGTCCTCCGCCTCGTGTCCGTCCTCGGTGTGCTCGCGGAAGCCCGCGAAGCGGTAGGCGACCTCCATCATGCGGTTGCGCTCGGTGCGCCGGAACCCCGCGGTCAGCAGGACCCCCGCGCGGGCGGCCTCGTCGGAGAGCCAGCGCAGCAGCGCAGCCCCCACGCCGAACGACACCACACGGCAGGACGTCGCCAGCAGCTTGATGTGCCAGGAGGCCGGGCGCCGCTCCAGCAGGATCACGCCGATCGCGCCGTGCGGGCCGAACCGGTCGATGAGCGAGGCGACGAGCACCTCGTGCTCCTCGTCCGCCACCAGGGCGCGCAGCGCCTCGTCGGAGTAGTGCACGCCCGTCGCGTTCATCTGGCTGGTGCGCAGGGTCAGCTCCTCGACCCGGGAGATCGCCTCGTCACCGGCGCGCTCGATGCGCAGTTCGAGGCCGAGCGAGCGCAGGAACTCCTCGTCGGTGCCCACGTGCTCCGTGCGCTCCGCCTCCCGCCGGACACCCGCCTGGTACATCTGCCGCCGCCTGCGGGCGTCGCCGGTGACGACGGCCGGGGTGAACTCGGGGCGGTCGGGCAGACCGAGGGCGTCCTCCGCCGGGTAGCAGCGCACCTCCGGCAGGTGGAAAGCGACCTCGGCGCGCTCGGCGGGCTGGTCGTCGATGAAGGCGATCGTCGCCGGCGCGAAGTTCAGCTCTTCGGCGATGGCCCGTACGGAGGCCGACTTCGCGCCCCAGTTGATGCGCGGCAGCACGAAGTACTCCGCGATCCCGAGCTTCTCCAGACGCCCCCAGGCGTGGTCGTGGTCGTTGCGGCTGGCCACGGCCTGGAGGATGCCGCGCGAGTCCAGTTCGACGATCACCTCCCGCAGGCCCTCGTGCAGGGCGACCTCGCCGTCCTCCAGGAGCGTGCCCCGCCACAGGGTGTTGTCCAGGTCCCACACCAGGCACTTGATCGTCGGTTGCGCTTCGGTCACCGGCTTCACACCTCCCACAACGTCACCGTCCACGCGGCGACCGGGCTGTTGCTCAGGACGAGGACGTACTGGTCCCGGCCCACCTCACCGGTGGCGAGGAGGCGGTCCAGGTTCAGGACCACGTCCATCGGGCCGAGATGGCCCAGCTCCGCCAGGTGGGTGGCGCAGACCGGGTGGATCGAAAGCCCCAGCGTGGCCTTGTAGAAGTCGAAGGCGCTGGAGGTGACGTTCTGCATCAGCGTGGCGGCCACGTCGTCCTTGCCGATGCCCGCGTCCGCGAGCACCTGGTCGACGAGCTTGCCGAGCCGGGTGCGGCTGTGCATGGCCAGCTCGAAGGAGTAGCGGTCGTTGTCGTCGCACACCTCGCGCCACTGCGACCAGGGGCTGTTCTTGTACTCCACCTTGAACAGGTCGTGGAAGGAGCTGTCCGTCTCCATGCGGTGCGCCTTCAGCAGCGGCCTGCCGCCGCGCACCAGCGTCATGGCGAACGCCCCGTCCCCGATCACCGTGACGGGGCGGCGCACCCGGTCGGCGGCGGTGGGCCGGCTGCCGTAGGTGAGTAGGACGCTGTGCCGGGAGGGGTCGCCGATGAGCAGGTCCCTGCCGAGCGCCCAGGCCGCCGACGAGCCCGCGCAGCCCAGGCCGTCGACGGTGAAGGGGAAGGTGCCGGTGAGCCCGGCGAGGTGGGCGATCTTGCCCGAGTCCGAGCCGATCAGGACGTCCGGGGCCCGGGAGCCGATGTGCAGCATGAGGTCGGGGGCGCCGGGATGCGCGGCGAGCAGTTCCCGGCAGGCCCGCGCGGCGAGTTCGGTCGGCTCGGTGTCGGGAAAGACGCCGACCGACTTGATGCCGGCCTGCTCGGCGAACTTCAGCTCCTCGTCGGTGAGCCTGGCCAGTTCGGGCAGGTCCGCCACGGCCACGCGCTCGTCGGGCAGCAGGCAGTGGATCGCGCCTATGCCGATGCCCGCGTCCGCGGTCCCGGTGCCTTCGGCAGCCGTCGTCATGCCACACCCTCCAGCGCGCGCTCCGCGAGGATCAGCTGGCAGATCTCGTCGCTGCCCTCGATGATCTGCATCAACTTGGCGTCCCGGTAGGCACGGGCCACCACTTCGCCGTCCACCGATCCCGCCGAGGCGAGCACCTGCACCGCCGTGGCGGCGGCGTGTGCCGCGCGGCCCGCGGCGACGTGCTTGGCGAGCACCGCCTCACCCGACACCTCGGGGGAGCCGCTGTCCCAGCGGTCCGAGGCGTGCTCGCACACCCGGGTGGCGGTCTGCTCCGCGACGAGCAGTTCCGACAGGTGCCGGGCGACGAGCTGGTGCTCGGCCAGCGGCTTGCCGAACTGTTCGCGGCGGCGGGCGTGGGCGGCGGCGGCCCGCAGACAGCCGCGGATGATGCCGACGCATCCCCACGCCACGGAGAGACGGCCGTAGGTCAGGGCGAGGGTGGTCAGCAGGCCGAGCGACTGGCTCGTGCCCGAGAGCACGCGGTCCGCGGGCAGCCGTACGCCGTCGAGGACCACGTCCGCGTGGCCCGCCGCACGGCAGCCGAGGGGTTGGGCGACGGGGCTGACCGTGACGCCCGGGGTGTCGGTGGGGACCACGACGGCCGCCGCGCCGTCCTGGTAGCGGCCGAAGACGACGACGACGTCGGCGTAGGCGGCGGCGGTCGACCACACCTTGTGTCCGTTCAGGACGACCTCGTCGCCGTCGTCCGTGATCGTGGTGGCGATCGCCGAGAGGTCGCTGCCGGCCTGCGGTTCGCTGAACGCCACGGCCGCGAGGGCGCCCGAGGTGAGCCGGGTGAGCTCGGCGGAGCGCTGACGGCGGGTGCCGAAGCGCTGGATGGTCCAGGCGGCCATGCCTTGTGAGGTCATCACCGACCGCAGCGAACTGCACAACGCCCCCGCGTGCGAGGTCAGTTCACCGTTGGCCCGGCCCGTCAGACCGCGTCCGCCGTACTCGGCGGGCACCTCGGCGCAGAGCGCGCCCTTGGCGCCGAGCCCGCGCAGCACCTCCGGGGGGATCGCCCCCGCCAGGTCCCACCCCGCGGCCCGGTCGGCGATCTCCGCGCCGATCAGGGCCGCGAGTTCGTCACTCACCGGAGCCCGCTTCGGCGAGCCGGAGCACCAGGGCCGTCATGGCGTCGACCGTGCGGAAGTTGTCGATGCGCAGGTCGGGGCCCTCGACGGCGATGCCGAAGGTCTTCTCGACGTGGACCACCAGCTCCATCGCGAACAGGGAGGAGACGCCGCCGGTCGCGAACAGGTCGGTGTCCACCGCCCAGTCGGTCTTGGTGCGCTCTTCGAGGAACCGCTTCAGCTCGGTCCTGACGTGCTCCGCCGACAGGGGAGGGGTGGTGGTGGGCTCGCTCATCTCCGTGCTTCCTCTCAGGGCTTCTTATGGACGAGGGTCAGGCCGTCGGCGACGGCGAGCATGGAGATGTCCACGCGCTCGTCGTCCCGCAGCAGGGCGTTGAGTTCACGGATGGCCAGGGTGTCCGGGTCCTGCGCGGCGGGGTCGACGACCTTGCCGAAGAAGAGGGTGTTGTCCAGGACGAGCAGTCCGCCGGGGCGGACCAGGGCGAGCGCCTGCTCGTAGTAGCGGACGTAGTGGGCCTTGTCGGCGTCGAGGAAGGCCAGGTCGAAGCTGCCGGGACCGTGCCGCGCGTCCAGGTCGTCGAGCGTCTCGGCGGCGTCGCCGAGCCGCAGGTCGATCAGGTCCGCGACCCCGGCCCGCTCCCAGTAGCGGCGGGCGACGGCGGTCCAGCGCTCGCTGATGTCGCAGGTGACGACCTTGCCGCCGGGCGGCAGGGCGCGCGCCATGCACAGACTGCTGTAACCGGTGAAGGTGCCGACCTCCAGGACGCGGCGCGCCCCGGTGACCCGTACCAGGAGGGCGAGGAGCTGGGCCTCCTCCGGCAGGACCAGCATGGCCTGGAGCATGGGCATGCCCGCGGTCTCGGCGCGCAGCTCGCGCAGCACGTCGTCGTCGCGCAGCGACATCTGCCGTACGTAGTCCAGGAGCGGTTCGTCCACGGCGAGCTGACCGGCCATCAGGAGACCACCCCCGTATAGGTGTAGAAGCCCTTGCCGCTCTTGCGGCCGTGCTCGCCCGCGGCGACCTTCTCCAGGAGCAGTCCGCACGGGCGGCAGCCCTCGTCGCCGGTGCGTTCGTGCAGGACCCGCAGGGAGTCCACGAGGTTGTCGATGCCGATCAGGTCGGCGGTGCGCAGCGGCCCGGTGCGGTGGCCGAGGCAGTCGCGCATCAGCGTGTCGACGTCCTCGGCGCTCGCCCGGCCCTCCTGCACGACGCGGGCCGCGTCGTTGATCATGCGGTGCAGTACGCGGCTGGTCACGAAGCCGGGGCCGTCGCCGACGAACACGCCGCGCCGCCCGAGCGCGGTGAGGAGCCGCCCGACCGAGTCCACGGCAGCGGGCGAGGTGCGCGAGCCGCGGATCACCTCGACGGTGCCGATCAGATACGAGGGGTTCATGAAGTGCACCCCGAGAAGGGCATCGGGGCGCGGGAGCTTCGCCGCCAGCTCGTCCACGGGGATGGAGGAGGTGTTGGTGACGAGCGCGGTGTCCGCACCGACGACCTGGCTCACCTCGGTCAGCGCCGCGGTCTTGAGGCCGGCCTCTTCGGTGATCGCCTCGATCACCACGTCCGCGTCCGCGCAGTCGGCCGGGGAGCGGCCGGTGACCAGCTCGGCGCGGGGCCGCTCGGAGCGGACGCCCATGAGCTGTGCCGTGCGCAGTTCGCGCTCGATCCGGGCCGGGGCGTCCGCCCGCTTCGCCGGATCGGTCTCGATCAGGACCACGGGAACGCCCTGGCCGAGGGCGAGTGTGGTGATGCTGACCCCCATGACGCCGGCGCCGAGAACGGCCAGCCGCGGGGTGGGATCTTCCTCTGTCACCGCATACCTCCCCATGCCTGGTGGTCGACATATATGAATGGTTCGCTCGGGAAGCGGGTATGGACTTCCGCTCGGCGCGCGAGGACCGCGCGGGGATATCGCCGTGCGGCGTCGCGATCGACGTCACTGTGAGGCATCGATGTGGGCATCACTGTGGGGCGTCACCGTGTGGTCTCAGCACGGTGGAATGCTGCATTCCGGAAACTGGGGACACCGGTCGGTGAGACGATCGAAGGGCCGCAATGCGACGCCACGTTCCTCCCCTTCATCCGACGCCGGACGACCGTAGCATGATTGTTCCCGGGCGGCGCCAGGGGCCAATAGTCCCCGAATCCCGGGACTCCGCCTCGAATGCGGGACAGCCTGCGGCTTCTCTCTTTTTCCGTACGTTCTTCATCTTCCGTGAATATGTCGCGGGCAGGTGGGGAATGGTTTTCCGGGTTCGGTCCGCACGCCTCTGCCGGGGTGCGGATCGTCCGTCTGTCGGCGTGCGTGAGGAGGGTCGGGAGCGCGGGTCGGGCCGTCACTCAAAAGCGGCTCAAGGTGCTGTAATCGGGCGCAACCGGACGGACTGGTGGCGGCTGCGCGCTACGGACGGTGTGCGCGCCAACTGGTCCGGGTTACCGGGAGGTTGCCGGGTCGCGGCAGCTGTCGTGTCCGGAAACAACCGTCCGGGGTGCCTCTCGGCGCCGCCGAACGGAAGCCTGCGGGGCAGTTGTTTTCGCTGGCCGATGAGGGTTTAGCGGCCATTAGTTGAATGACTGATCAGTAGTGGGAGCGTGAATGATCACATGGTTGCCGCTGCTGGATATCAAGTGTTAGATTCCGGTTGACCGATGAAGCTGACGGGGGGTCGACCACTGAGCATGCCTACGGACAGTGATGCAAGTGGAGTCGTCGCCCGCGTCAATTCCCATTGCCCGGTCGGCCCCGTGACAGTTCATCCGGTCAATCCCTTGATCGACGCCTCGCCGCAGCGGCGGGCGCCCTTTCCCCGCGCACGTGAGTTCCGTCTCATGTAGGCCGACCGCGAGCCGATGGTCCCGCTCGGCGCTGAATCCCTTCAGCCCTGATTGACGAATTGTTCACCTTGGACCGCACCGCATTGTGGTGCGGTGCTGTGGGCCGCCCTAATTCGAGCCGCAAGGCACCCGGATGAGACGAAGGTCTATGGACGACAAGCGTGCTCTTCTCCTGAAGCTGCTGGCATCCGTACGGCACCAGGCCGCTCCCGCCACCGCGCCGAGACGCCCCACCGAGGACGTCGCGGTCATCGGCCTCGCGGGGCGCTACCCGGGGGCACGGACACCGGACGAGCTGTGGCGCAACGTCGTCGAGGGCCGCAACTGCGTCAGCGAGGTGCCCCCGGACCGCTGGGACGTGGACGCGCACTACCACCCGGACGGCAAGGACGGCCGCGCGTACAGCAAGTGGGGCGGCTGGCTCGACGACGTCGACAAGTTCGACCCGCTGCTCTTCCAGATCTCCCCCTCCGACGCCGAGGAGATGGACCCCCAGGAGCGCCTCTTCCTGGAGACCGCCTGGGCGAGCATCGAGGACGCGGGGTACCGCCCGCGCGGGCTCGGCGAGCACGACGCGGTGGGCGTGTTCGCCGGGGTGATGAACAACGACTACGAATGGCTCGCGGGGCACAGCAGCGCCTTCGGTGAGCACACGCACGCGCGCTCCGCCCACTGGTCGATCGCCAACCGGGTCTCGTACGTCCTCGACCTGCGCGGACCGAGCCTGACCGTCGACACCGCGTGCTCCGCGTCGCTGACCGCCATTCACCTGGCCTGCGAGAGCCTGCGCCGCGGCGAGTGCGCCACGGCGATCGCCGGCGGCGTCAACCTCGTCCTGCACCCCATGCACCTGCGGATGCTGGCCGACCGGCAGATGATCTCCCGCGGCGACATGTGCCGCAGCTTCGGCGCCCACGCGGACGGCTTCGTCGACGGCGAAGGGGTCGGCGCCGTCCTGCTCAAGCCCCTGCGGGCGGCGGAGGCCGACGGCGACCGCGTCTACGCGGTGCTCAAGGGGTCGGCGATCAACGCGGGCGGCAAGACCAGCGGCTACACCGTGCCGAACCCCACCGCCCAGGCCGAGGTGATCACCGCGGCCCTGCGCCGGGCCGGCGTCGCACCGCACACCGTCGGCTACGTGGAGGCGCACGGCACCGGCACCCCCCTCGGCGACCCCATCGAGATCGCCGGACTGCGCGAGGCCTTCCGTGCGGACGCCGACGGGCACGTCGCGCCGGGCGGTTGCGCCGTCGGCTCCCTCAAGTCCAACATCGGGCACCTGGAGTCGGCGGCCGGCATCGCGGGCCTGACCAAGGTGCTGATGCAGCTCAAGCACGGCGTCCTGCCACCGTCCCTGCACTCGGCGGAGCTGAACCCCGACATCGACCTGACCGGCACCCCCTTCCACGTACAGCAGGAGGCCGCGCCCTGGCGCCGCCCCGTGCTGCGCGACCGGGACGGGCGGGAGACGGAAGGGCCGCGCAGGGCCGGCATCAGCTCCTTCGGCGGCGGCGGCGCCAACGCCCACCTGATCGTCGAGGAGTACGTGGCCCCCTCGGACGGCCGCGGCACGCCCGCGCGCGGCGGTGCGCGCGAGGAACGGCGGGAGGAGCCGCGGGAGGAACTGATCGTCCTGTCCGCGCTGAGCGAGGAGCGGCTGCGGGCCTACGCCCGCGACCTCGCCGACTTCCTCGACCGGCAGCCGGTCACGGGGCGGACGCTCGACGAGTGCGTCCGGGTGGCCGCCGACGTCCTCCGGGTCCTGCCGCACGACCTCGACGCCGACCTCGAACTCGCCGAGTACGGCCTCGGCGCCGCCGAACTGACCGGGCTCAGCGAGCGCCTCGGCCTGGCGACGACCGTCTCCGGCAGGACCACCCTGCGGGAACTGGCCCGCGACGGGTCCGCGCCGTCCCTCGCCGACGTCGCGCACACACTGCGCGTCGGCAGGGAGCAGCTCGACGTCCGCCTCGCCTTCCCGGCACGCGAGCTGGCGCACGCGCGCTCGGTGTTGCGGGACGTCGCGGACGGCGTGGAGAGCGGCATCGCGCTGAACGACGCCTCCCGCGGTCGCCGCTTGCTGGCCGCCGACGCGGCCGACCGGCTCACGCGCGCCCTCTCCGACAGCGACCTGACCGAGGCCGCCCGGCTGTGGACCCAGGGCGCCGCGGCCCGGTGGCCCGACAGCGGTGCCCGCCGCATCGGCCTGCCCACCTACCCGTTCGCCCGCAAGCGCTACTGGATACCGGGGCCCTCGCGGGTGGCGGGGGCCGTAGGCGACGCCTCCACACCTACGGGGCACACGGGGCCGCCGCCAGAGGAGATACGGGCCGAGCCCATAGCCACCGGCCCCATACGCACCTCCGCGAGGGAATCCCTACCCGCCTCCGCCGAAGCCGCGCCGCCGGCCGTGGCGGAGCCGCGCGACGACATCCCGGAGCTGGGCTTCTACCAGCCCGTCTGGTGCCCGGGGGAGCTTCCCGGGCCCGCGCACCGCACCGCCGACAGTCCCGGCGCCACCCCGGGCCACGAGGTGGCCGTCCTCACCGCAGGCGAACCCGACGCGCTCGCCGAGGCGTTACTCCGCCACCACCCCGGCGCCCGCCTCCTCCGCCTCGACCGCGAGGACCCGGCCGGACTGCTCGCCCGGCCCGTGCGGCACCTGTACCACCTCGGCGGACTGCGCCGGCCCCACAGCCTCGAAGCCGCCCTGCGCGACGGCGTCCTCGCCCTCTTCCGCACCCATGGCGCCGGCCCCCGGATCACCGTGGTCACCGCCGGCGCCCACGACGACAACCCCCACGCGGCGGGCATCCTCGGCTACGCCCAGGTCCTCGCCGCCGAATGCCCCCACCTCGACATCACCTGCGTCGACATCGAGGGCGCCGAACCCGCGGACGCCATGCCCGCACTCCTCGCCGAGCCCCCGCACCCCGCCGGGCGCGCCGTCCTGCTGCGGGCGGGCCGCCGCCACGTACGACAGCTCGTGCGCACTCCCGTGCCCGCCCCGCACCGCCCGCCCTACCGCACCGGCGGCGTCTACCTCATGGTCGGTGGCAGCGGCGGCATCGGCCGCGCCCTCTCCGAGGAACTGGCCCAGCGGCACCGCGCCCGCGTCGTGTGGATCAGCCGCGGCGAACTCGACGCCGAACAGCGGGCCACCGCCGAGCGCGTGCGTGAGGCCGGGGGACAGCTGCTGCACCTGCGGGCGGACGCCTCCGACCCCGCGGCGCTGGCCGCCGCCGTCGCCGAGGCCAAGCGGCGGTTCGGCGCACCGCACGGCGTCTTCCACGCGGCCATGACGTTCAACGCCAGCACCATCGCCGAACTCACCGAACCCGAGCTGCGGGCGGCCCTCGCCGCCAAGGTCGACGGCGCCCTCGCGCTCATGGAGGCGCTGGGCGACGAGCCCCTGGACTTCCTGGCCCTCTTCAGCTCGGTCGGCTCCTTCGTCAGCGCGGCGGGCAACGCCGCCTACGTCGCGGCCAGTTCCTTCCTCGACGCCTACGGACGCCACCTCGCGACCCGGCTCCCGTACCCCGTCCGGGTGGTGAACTGGGGCTACTGGGGGCGCGTCGGCTCCGGGGCGCAGCCCGGGCTGCAGGAGGTGTTCCGCAGGACGGGCGTCGCCGAGTTCGGCGTGCGCGAAGGACTCGACTGCCTGGAGCGGGTGCTGTCCTGCGGGCCCGTCCAGGTCATGCCGATCCGCGCCGACCTGCGGGCCCTGGCCGCCCTCGGCCACCGGGCTTCCCCGCTCGGCGAGCGGTTCACCGCGCCCGCACCGGCCGGGCCGGGCGCCGACGCCGTCATCGAGGGCTACGACCGCCTGTCCGCGCTCTGCGACGGGGCGCTGCTCGGCGTCTACCGGCGGATGGGCGCCTTCACCCGGCAGGGCGAGCGCGACAGCGTCACGGCGCTCGCGGACCGGCTCGGCATCGTGCCCAAGTACCACAGGCTGCACGCGGCGCTGCTCAACATCCTCGCCGACGCCGGGCATCTGACCGTACGCGGCGACACGGTGGAGGTCCTGGCCGCCGACGCGCCCGCGGCCGGGAACGGGGGCGCGCACCCGGACGTGGCCGGGGCCGCCGACGCGGACACCGGCATCGAGCACGCCGAGCGCGAGCTCGACCGGATCGCGGCCGACCACCCGGACATCAGGGCCACGGTGGAGCTGACCCGCCTCTTCCTGCGGAGCTACCCGCAGGTGCTGCGCGGTGAGACCGGCGCGACCGAGATCATGTTCCCGAACGCGTCGATGGACCTCGTCCAGGACTTCTACCGGGGCAACCCGCTCACCGACTCCCTCAACGAACTCGTCGCCGAAGCGGTCACCGACCACGCCCGGCAGCGCGTCGACGAACTGGCGGCGGGCGAGCGGTTGCGCGTCGTCGAGTTCGGCGCGGGCACCGGAGCGACCACTGAGCGCGTGCTGCCCGCCCTCGCCACCTGGGCCGACCGCGCGGAGTACGTCTTCACCGACATCTCGCCGCAGTTCCTCGACAGCGCCGAGCAGCGGTTCGGCACGCGCCACCCGTTCACCCGGTTCCGTACGCTCAACCTGGAACGGGACCTGGCGGACCAGGGATACACCCCCGGCAGCGTCGACATCGTCGTGGCGACCAACGTCGTGCACGCCACCGGCGACCTGCGCGCCACCCTGCGCAAGGCGCGGGAGCTCCTGCGCCCCGGCGGCAGGCTCGTCCTCAACGAACTGACCGCGATCCGCAGCAGCATCACCGTCACCGGCGGTGTCCTCGACGGCTGGTGGGCCTTCACCGACGAGGCGCTCCGCATCAAGGACGCGCCCCTGGCCACCGCGCAGACCTGGCAGCGGCTCCTCCTGGAGGAGGGCTTCGCCGACGCCCTGGTCCTCGACCGGGGCGCCCACCTCGGCCAGCACGTGATCATCGGCGTGAACGCGGACACCGGCCACCGCGCACCGGCGGCCTCGTCCGGGAAGGCCGCGTTGCCCGCCGTGGCCACCCCCTCCGGCCACGGCCCGCTGGACCGGCTGCGCGGCATCGTGACGGCCACCCTCAAACTGGACGAGCCCGTCGACCCCGACCGGGCCCTCGCGGACTACGGCTTCGACTCGCTGAGCGGCATGAAGATCGCCACCGTGATCGAGGAGGACCTCGGCGTCCGGCTGCGGCTGAGCGACCTGCTGGAGCACGCCACCCTGCGCGAGCTGAGCGACCACATCGGCGGCCTGACCGGTGCCGTGAGCGAGCACACCGCCCCGGCGGCGCCGGTCCGCTTCCCCCTGTCGGCCGGGCAGCGTGCGCTGAGCGTCATCGAGCAGACGGCCCCCGGCACGTACGCCTACAACCTGCCGCTCGCGTTCTGGCTGGAACCGGAGACCGACCCGGCCGCCCTCCGCGAGGCACTGCGGTCCATGGTGGACCGCCACCCCCAGCTCCGCGCCCGCCTCGACGGCGACCACCAGATCGTGGAGCCGCACCAGCCACTCGCGTTCACCAAGCGCGCGCTGGACACGGTGTCCGAGGACGCCGTGCGCGAGGCGGCCAGGGAGTGTGCCCGCGAACCGTTCGACCTGGCGCGCGGGCCCCTGCTGCGGGTCACCCTCTTCACCCTCGCCGACGCCCGGCAGGTGCTGCTGCTCACCTTCCACCACATCGTCTTCGACGGCCTCTCCATCGCCGTCTTCCTGCGCGAGCTGTCCGCGTTCTACCGAGGACAGGCGCCCGCCGCCGAACCGCCCGCCACCTTCGCCGACTTCGTCGACCAGCAGAAGGAGCTGCTCGGCTCGGAACGCGGCGAGCGGCTGCGCGCGTACTGGCTGCGCCGGCTCTCCGGCGACCTGCCCGCGCTGCACCTCCCCTTCGACCGGCCCCGCCCGGCGGCGCCCAGCTACCGGGGCGCCTCCGTCGAGGGGCGCCTGGACGCGGCACGTGTCCGGGCGGCGCGGCGACTCGCGGGCGACGAGCGGACCTCCCTCTTCGCGGTCCTCCTCACCGTCTACACGACACTCCTGCACCGCTACTCCCAGCAGGACCGCATCCTCATCGGCACCCCGGTCGCCGGACGGCCCTCCGCCCGCTACGCCGACGTCCTCGGCTACTTCATGAACATGGTCGTCCTCAAGCACGACATCGCCGACGGCCAGGACTTCCGCGGCCTGCTGCGCGAGGTGCGGGACACCACCCTGGAGGCCCTGGAGCACAGCGACTACCCGCTGTTCAGCCTCGCTGAGGAGCTGCGGGCCTCGCGCCTGTTCGACACCGCCTTCTACTTCCAGAACTGGGTCGAGGACGACACCGACGTACGCCCGGTCGCCGGTGTGTTCCACGGCGTCCACCAAGAGGGGGAGTTCGACCTCACCCTGGAGGTCGTCGAGGAGCCCGAGGGCGCCCGCTACTGCCTGAAGTACAACCCGGACCTCTTCGACGAGGACACCGTGCGCAGGCTCGGCGAACACTTCTGCCTGCTGCTCGACTCGGCCCTCGCCACCCCCGACCGCGGCCTCGGCGAGCTGTCCCTGCGGAGCGCCGAGGACACGGCCCGCGCCCGGGAGCGGCAGCGGCTCACGCGGCGCGACATCCCCGACGGCCGGGTGCTGCCCGCGCTCCTCGCCGAACAGGTCCGCCGCACCCCCGACGCCGTGGCGGTGACCGACCGCGGCGCCACGCTGACCTACCGCGAACTGGACGCGCGGGTGACCGCGTTGGCCGCACGCCTGCGGGGACGGGGTGTGGCGCGGGGACGCAACGTCGGCGTGCTCGTCGACCGGTCCGCCGACATGCTCGTCGCCCTGCTCGGCGTCCTGGCCGCGGGCGGCGCGTACGTCCCGCTGGACCCCGACTACCCGGCCGAGCGGCTGCGGTACATGGCCGAGGACGCCGGACTCCACCTGGTGATCGCGGCTTCGGACGCCCGCGCCGACCTGGGCGCGCCGGTCCTCGCGATCGACGCAGACGACGAGCCCGCGGGCGGTCCGGAGGCGGGCGGACTCGCCGTGCCCGGCCCGGACGACACCGCGTACGTGATCTACACCTCGGGGTCGACCGGCCGCCCCAAGGGCGTCCAGGTGCCGCACCGGGCGCTGGCCAACCTGCTCCTGTCCATGGCGGAGGAGCCCGGTCTGACGGCCGAGGACCATCTGCTCGCGCTCACGACCGTCTGCTTCGACATCGCCGCGCTCGAACTGTTCCTGCCGCTGATCACCGGCGGCCGGGTCGAGATCGTGCCCGCGGAGGTCGCACGGGACGGCGTCCTGCTGCGCAGGCTCCTCGACTCCAGCCCCGCCACGGTCGTCCAGGCGACCCCGGCGACGTGGAAGATGCTGCTCGCGGCGGGCTGGACGGGCACACCGGGGCTGAAGGCGCTGTGCGGGGGAGAGGCCCTGGACCAGGACACCGCGGAGCAGCTGCTCGCCCGCGCGGGCCAGGTGTGGAACATGTTCGGGCCGACCGAGACCACCGTCTGGTCGGCCGTGTGCCGCCTCGCCCCCGGCGAGCGCGTCACCATCGGCCGCCCCATCGCCAACACCGGCCTGTACGTCCTCGACGCGCGGGGCAGGGCGGTACCGCCCGGGGTCCCCGGAGAGCTGTACATCGGCGGCGCGGGCCTCGCCACCGGCTATCTGGGCCGCCCCGAACTCACCGCCGAACGGTTCGTCACCCTGGACGGTGAGCGCCGCTACCGCACGGGCGACCTGGTGCGCGAGCTGCCCGACGGCCGCATCGAGTACCTGGGCAGGCTGGACGCCCAGGTGAAGGTGCGCGGCTTCCGGATCGAGCCCGGCGAGGTCGAGGCCGTGCTGCGGGCCCAGGACGGCGTCCGCGAGGCCGCCGTGGTCGCGCGGCGGGTCGGCGGCGACAACGTCCTGCACGCCTTCCTCGTCCTCGACGAGGGCGCCGACACCCCGCGCCGCGAGGCGCTGGCCCGCCGGCTGCCCGCGCACATGGTCCCCGACGTCGTGGTGGAGCTGGCCTCGCTGCCGCAGACGCTCAACGGCAAGGTGGACCGCGGACGCCTCGCCGGGGCGTCGCTGGCGGAACTGCGCGGAGGGGCGGCGGACGGTCCCCGGGGCGCGGGCGGTGAGCCCGAGCGCCGGACGAACGCCTCCGGCCCGGTACGGGCGGACCACGCGGCCCGCACCGCGGCCGCTCGCGTGCCCGAGCTGACCGGCGTCATCGCCGACATCCTCGGCGCCAACCCCGAAGACGTCCCCGCCGACGTGCCGCTCGGGCAGCTCGGCATGAACTCGATCAGCTTCACCGCGCTGAGCACGCGCGTCAGCGAGCGGTACGGGATCGAGGTCCTGCCCACGCTGTTCTACCGGCATCCGACCGTCGCCGCGGTCGCCGCGCACCTGGGCGAGGTTCTCGGGGACGCCGATGCCGAGGAGCCGGCGGAGGCCGAGGGGCCGGTGGAAGCCGTGAGGACCGCGGAAGCCGCGAGGACGGCGGAGGCCGCGAGCACCGTGGAACCCGCCCTCGCCGAGAGCCGCCCCGCCCCTCGCGGCGGTGACGTGGCCGTCGTCGGCATGGCCGGGCGGTTCCCCGGCTCCGCCGACCTCGCGGAGTTCTGGGACCACCTGGAGCAGGGCAGGGACCTCGTCACCGAGATCCCCGGCGACCGCTGGGACTGGCGGGCGCACACCGGCGCCTCCCGGTCCCGCTGGGGCGGCTTCGTCCCCGGCGTGGACCGCTTCGACGCCGCCTTCTTCGGCATCTCGCCGCGCGAGGCCGAGCTGATGGACCCGCAGCAGCGGCTGCTCCTCGAAGTGGTGTGGACGGCCGTCGAGGACGCGGGGTACCGCGTGAGCGACCTCGCGGGCAAGCGCGTCGGCGTCTTCATCGGCACCACCAACTCCGACTACGCCGAGGTGCAGCGCGCCGGCGGCAGGTCGGCAGAGGCGCACACGCTCACCGGGGCCGCGCTGTCGGTCATTCCGAACCGCGTCTCGTACCTGCTCGACCTGCGCGGGCCCAGCGTCGCGGTCGACACCGCCTGCTCCAGCTCGCTCACCGCCGTCCACCAGGCCGTCGGCGCGCTGCGCGACGGCGACTGCGACCTCGCGATCGCGGGCGGCGTCAGCCTCATCCTCGACCCCCGGCTCTACGACGCCCTGAGCCGCAACGAGATGCTCAGCGAGGACGGCCGGTGCAAGGCCTTCGACGCCTCGGCCAACGGCTATGTGCGGGGTGAGGGCGTCGGCGTCGTCGTGCTCAAGGACCACGCGGAGGCCCGCCGCGACGGCGACCGCGTGGCCGCGGTGATCAAGGCCGTCGCCGTCAACCACGGCGGCCGGACCACCTCGCTCACCTCGCCCAACCCCACCGCCCAGGCCGAACTCCTCGTCGAGGCGTACCGTGCGGCAGGAGTGGACCCCCGTACGGTCGGCTACATCGAGGCGCACGGCACCGGCACGGCCCTCGGCGACCCCATCGAGATCAGCGGCCTGACCGAGGCGTTCGAACGGCTCGGCTGCGAGGACGGCCGGGACGGCGGTGCCGGCCGGAACGGCGGGGCGGGGGCGGCCGGGCGCGCGCACTGCGGCATCGGCTCGGTGAAGACCAACATCGGTCACCTGGAGGCCGCCGCGGGCATCGCCGGACTCCTCAAGGTGGTCCTCGCGCTGCGCCACCGGACCATCCCGGCCAGCCTGCACTTCCGCGAGCGCAACCCGTATCTCGACCTGGACGGCGGCCCCTTCGAGATCGTCGACACCACCCGCCCCTGGCCCGCGCCGCTCGCCGGCGACGGCTCGGCGCTGCCGCGCCGCGCGGGCGTCAGCTCCTTCGGCTTCGGCGGCGCCAACGCCCACGTCGTCATCGAGGAGGCCCCCGCGGGGCCGGACGCCGCGCCCGCCGAGGACAGCGCCGACGCGGAGCTGTACATCCTGTCGGCGCGGACCGACCGGGCCCTGCGGGCGCAGGCCGGGCGGCTCGCCGCCCACGTACGCGCCGTCGAGCCCGCGCCCGCCGACATCGCCCACACCCTGCGCGTCGGCCGCGAGGCCATGGACGAACGGCTCGCCTTCGTGGCCCGCGGCCGTGCCGAACTCCTCGCCCGCCTCGACGCCTGCGCCGATGGCCGCACCCCGGAGGGCGCGCTGCGCGCCCGGATCACCGCGGGCCAGCGCCGCGCCGCCGCCACGCGCGGCAACGCCTGGCGGGAGTTCGCACGGGCCCTGTCCGCCGAGGGCGACCTCGAATCCCTCGCCCGGCTGTGGACCGACGGGGCGGACGTGGACTGGTCGTGGCTGCCGCGAGGGCGCCGCATCGGCCTGCCGACGTACCCGTTCGAGCCGACGCGGCACTGGATCGACGCGGCGCCCCAGGCCGCGACCGGCTCCGCCCCGCGCCCCGCGTCGTCCGACCTGCTCGACGCGAACGTCTCGACGTTCGATGAGACCGCCTTCACCAAGCACCTCACCGGCTCGGAGTTCTACCTCGCCGACCACCGGGTCGGCGACGAACTCGTCCTCCCCGGCGTCATCTGCCTGGAGATGGCCCGGCTCGCCGGCGAGCGCGCCCACGGCACCGCCCCGGTGCGGCGCGTCGACGAGATCGTCTGGGCCGCGCCCGTCACGCTCCCGCCCGGCCACACACGCGACCTCCGGGTGACCGTCGCGCCCTCCGGGGACTTCGAGATCACGGGCGAGCGCCCGCACGCCAGGGGCCGCCTGGTGTTCGGGCAGGACGGAAGCGGGCGGGACGCCGCGCCCGCGCCGATCGACCCGGCCGCCGTACGCGCCCGCTGCGGCGAGCGCAGGACCCGCGAGGACTGCTACGCCTACTTCGCGGACCTCGGCTTCCGGTACGGCCCCGCCTTCCGGGTCATCGAGGAGCTGGCCCTCGGCGACGGCGAGGCCCTGGCGCGGCTGCGCCGCCCCGAGGTCGGCGACCACCGGTTCCACCCCTCGCTGCTCGACGGGGCCCTCCAGGCCGCGGGCCGTCTGGTGCGGGGCTCGACGGCGCACCTGCCGTACTCGATCGGTTCCGTACGCCTCTTCGGTGAACTGCCCGCCGCATGCCTCGCCCACGTCGTGGCGGTGGAGGGACGGGCCGGCACCCAGGTCTTCGACATCAGCCTGACCGCCGCCGACGGCAGCGTCCTCGCGCGCGTCGAGCGGTTCACGCTGCGGGCCGTGCCGGACGCGGGGCGCGCCTCGACCGGGGCCGCCGAGCGCGATGTGCTCGCCTTCGAGCCGTACTGGCAGGAGGCGCCGGCCGCCGCGGACGCCGTGCCGGCGGTCGAGCTGCTGTCCGTCATCGACAGCGGGGACGGCCGGGCCGAGTCCCTGCGCGCGGAACTCGCCGTGCTCGCACCGGAGCTGACCGTCGTCGTCGGTGACCGGTCGCGTGCCTCGCACCTCGTCCACCTCGCCGGGGCGGAGCCCGGCGCCGGGCTCGACGCGGCGCTGCGCGAGGGATTCCACACCGCCCTCGACGTGTGCCGCGCACGCGTCGCGGACCGCGGCGGGCCGCTGCGCTACCTGTTCGTCCGCGAGGACCGGGCCGGGGCCACAGGGGCGGCGCACGCCGCGGTGGACGGGTTCGCCCGCTCCATCGGCCAGGAGCACCCCGGCATCCGGCTCAGCGTGCTCACGCACACCGGCTCCCCCTCCGCCCGTGAACTGGCCGAACTCGTGCTGGCCGAACTGCCCGGCGCCGCACCGGAGGTACGCCACGACGGGCGCCGCAGGCTCGTGCGCGCCTGGCGCGAGGCCGCGCTTCCCCGCGCCGGGGCCTCGCCCCTGGCCGCGGCCGGGGCGCACCTCGTCACGGGCGGCGCCGGGAAGCTCGGCATGCTGGTCGCCGAGCGGATCGCCCGGCACCCCGGCGCCGGAGTCGTCCTGATCGGCCGGTCCGCCCCCGCGGAACCGCTGCCGGAGGGCTGGCTGCACGTCCGGGCCGATGTGAGCGTGCGCGAGGACGTCGAACGTGCGGTGGCCGAGGCCAGGCGCCGGTTCGGGCGCATCGCCGGAGTGGTGCACGCGGCCGGAACGCTGCGGGACGGGCTCGCCCTGCACAAGAGCCGCGACGACGCCGACGCGGTGCTCGCGCCCAAGGCGCACGGCCTGGTCCACCTCGACGAGGCGACCCGGGCGGACGCCCCCGACTACTTCGTCGCGTTCGGCTCGACGGCCGCGGTCTTCGGCAACGTCGGCCAGACCGACTACGCCTACGCCAACAGCTTCCTCGGCCACTACCTGGAGCGGCGTCCCGGCGGCGGCCTCACCGTCGACTGGTCGCTGTGGCGCGACGGCGGCATGACGCTCGACGCCGGTGCCCGCGAGGCCATGCGGCGCGAGTTCGGCATGGAGCCGCTGCCCTCGGGGGCCGCGCTCGACGCCCTGGAGGCCGCCCTGCGCGGCGACGCCTCCCGCCTCCTGCTGACCACGGGCGACCGCGCGCGGATCACCGAGGCGCTGCGCGGAACGACGGAGCGGCGCGGGACCACGGAGCCGCGCCGGGCCGGAACCGGGGGCCCCCGGGCCGACGCCGTCGAGGCCGCGGACGGCGGCGATCTGCGCGCGCCCATGGTCGCCTACCTGCGTGAACTCCTCGCCGATGAGCTGAAGATGGCCCTGGAGGACGTCGCCGAGGACGAGGCCTTCGACCACTACGGCGTCGACTCGCTCCTCGTCCTGAGCCTCACCCGCTCCCTGGAGGAACGCTTCGGGCCGCTCTCCAAGACGCTGTTCTTCGAGTACCTGACCATCGGCGAGCTGGCCGACTTCCTGGTCGCACACCACCCGGCCGAGGCGCGCGCTCTCCTCGCACCCGAGGGGAACGGCGCGGACGCCGGGGACGGCGCGGACCGCGTACGGGAAGCCGCCGTCACCCCCGCACCCGCCGTTCACGCCACCTTGCCCGCCCCGCTCCGCCCCGCACGGGACGACGACGAGATCGTGATCGTGGGTGTGGCGGGCCGTTACCCGCAGGCCGACGACCTCGGTCAGTTCTGGCGCAACCTGCGGGACGGCAGGGACTGCGTGACGGAGGTCCCCGAGGACCGGTGGGACCACGACCGGTTCTACGACTCCGACCGCACGGCCCCCGGCAAGACGTACGGCAAGTGGGGCGGCTGGCTCTCCGACGTCGCCTCCTTCGACCCGATGTTCTTCCGCATGTCCCAGGTGGAGGCGGAGCACATCGACCCGCAGGAGCGGATCTTCCTCCAGACGGTGTGGCACCTCCTGGAGGACGCGGGCACCTCGCGCGCGGCCCTGGCCCGCGCGAAGACCCGCACCGGCGTCTTCGTCGGCCTGATGTACGGCCACTACCAGCTCTACGGCGTCGACGAGGCGCTGCGCGGCACCGGCGCGGCCACCTCGTCCTCGTACGCCTCGGTCGCCAACCGCGTCTCGTACTTCTTCGACTTCGACGGCCCCAGCATCGCCCTCGACACCATGTGCTCGTCCTCGCTCACCGCCCTGCACCTCGCCTGCCGGGCGATCAGGGACGGCGACTGCGAGGTCGCCGTGGCGGGCGGGGTCAACGTCTCCAGCCACCCGCTCAAGTACCTCCAGCTCGCCAAGGGCGGGTTCCTCTCCACGGACGGCCGGTGCCGCAGCTTCGGCGAGGGCGGCGACGGCTACGTGCCCGCCGAGGGGTCGGGGGCCGTGCTGCTCAAGCGCCGCTCGGCGGCGGAGGCCGACGGCGACCGCGTCCTCGCGGTGGTCAGGTCGACGGCCGTCAACCACGGCGGCGCCGGCAAGGGCTTCAGCGTGCCCAACCCCAGGGCGCAGGGCGTCCTGATCGGCGACGCGCTCGACCGGGCGGGCCTGGCCCCCGCGGACCTCGACTACCTGGAGGCGCACGGCACCGGCACCTCGCTCGGCGACCCGGTGGAGATCACCGGCCTGGCCCGCGCCTTCCAGGGCCACGATCTGACGGACGTACGCATCCCCATCGGCTCGGTGAAATCCACCATCGGGCACGCCGAGTCCGCCGCGGGCATGGCCGCCCTCACCAAGGTCCTGCTGCAACTGCGCCACCAGGAGCTGGTGCCCTCCCTGCACGCCGAACGCCTCAACCCGCACCTCGACCTGGACGCCACCCCCTTCCGCCTGCAGCGCGAGCCGGCGCCGTGGACGCCGCGCGTCGACGCCGCGGGCCGCACCCTGCCCCGCACCGCCGGAATCAGCGCGTTCGGCGCGGGCGGCAGCAACGCCCACGTGATCCTGGAGGAGTACGTGTCCCCGACGCAGCCGCCCGCGCAGGAGCCGCCGTACGTGTGCGTGCTCTCCGCGCGGGACGCCGACCGGCTCAGCGAACACACCGCGCGCATGGCCGAGTTCCTGCGCGGCGAGGGGCGGGACGCCGACCCGGCCGCGGTCGCCGCGACGCTCCAGACCCGCGAGCCGATGGCGCACCGTGCCGCCGTGGTCTTCGACGGCGTGGACGACCTCGCCGACGCCCTGGAGGACCACCTCGCGGGCGGCTCGCCGCGTGTCCTGACCGGCACCGCGAGCCGCTCCGCCGCACCGGCCACCGGCCGCACCGCGCCCGAACTCGCCGCGGCCTGGGTGCGCGGCGCCCACGTCGACTGGCCCGGCGGCCCCCGCGTCTCCCTGCCCGGCTACCCCTTCGCCGAAGAGCGCTGCTGGCTGCCCGCCGCGGACGCCGTGCGGCGGACGCCCGCCGCCGCGCCCCACGCCGAGGTGGTGCTCTCCACCGAGACCCCCGTCATCGCGGGACACCGCGTCCAGGGCCGCTCGCTGCTGCCCGCCCTCGCCTACCCCGACCTCATCGCCAAGGCCTTCCGCGACCACGGGCACCCCGTCGAACGGCTGACGGTCCGCGACCTCACCGCGCTGCGCCCGCTCGACGTGACCGACGGGCCCGTGACCGCCGAGGTCCGCTGCGCCCCGGCCGGGGAAGGACGCTGGCACGTCACGGTGACCGACGGCGAACCCTACGCCACGGCCGAGGTGGTCCTCACCGACGCCCCCGGCTTCCGCGAACGGCTCGACGGCCACCCGCACGGCACACCGGCCCCGCTCGCCGACACCTACGCCAGGGACCGCGGCAACGGCCAGCACTACAGCGGCGCGGCGCGCGCCGACGGTCTCGTCCGCGTCGACGACGAGCGGCTGACGGCCGAACTCGACGCCCCGGGCGGCGACTTCGTCGTCCACCCCGCCCTGCTGCTCGCCGGCGCGGTCGCGGCCGGGTCGCTGCTCGACACCGGCGGGCAGGCTTTCCTGCCGCTGCACATCGGTTCCTTCCGCACGGCGGGGCCGCTGACCGGGGCGTGCACGGCACGGGTGCGGCGCGCCTCGGTGAGCCGCAGGGGCGAGGTCGCCCGGTTCTCCGTGGACTTCTTCGACCCCCAGGGACGTCAGGTGGCGGAGCTGTCGGAGCTGTCCAGCAAGGCCGTGTCGGGACCGTCCACCGTGGCGCGGTCCGCCGTCCAGGTCCCGGCCGCCGCGCCCGAGGCGGGCCACGTCGAGGACTTCCTGCGCAGGCTCCTCGCCGAACGCCTCGGCACGGACCCGCGGTCGGTCTCCCCGACCGCCGGGTACTACGAACTCGGCCTGGAGTCCGCGCAGGTCCTCGGCCTGGTCGAAGCCGTGCGGGACGTGGTGGGGCAGGAGCTGGAGCCCACGCTGCTCTTCGAGTACACCACCGTCCGCGAGCTGGCCGCCCACCTCGCGGCCCGCTTCCCGGACGCGTTCGGGCCCGCCGGCAGCTCAGCGAGGCCCACCGGCCCGGACAGCGGCACGGACGCCGGCAGCTCGGCCCGGCCCACCGGCAGCGGCACGGACAGCGGCACGGGCGACGCCGGCACCACCGCCACCGGCACCGGGCTCGACCGCGTACGGCAGCACGCCGTCATCCCGCCCGCTCCCGCGCCCGCCGCGCTCCCCGCCGAGGAGCTGGACCGCCTGATCGCCTCCCAGGTGCTGCTCCGCCTGCGCGCGTCCGGCGTCTTCGCGGAGGCCCGCGCCGAGTCCCTGGACGGGATCGCGCGGCGCCTCGGCGTCGTGGGCAAGTACCGGCGCTGGCTCGACGAGGCCGCCCGGCTGCTGACCGCCGCCGGCCTGACGCGCCACCACGGCGACGTCCTGGAACTCGTGGACGAGCGGCCCCCGGGGCACGGCCTCACGTGGACGGCCGTGCGCGAGCGCTTCGCGGAGGACCCGTACTGGGACGCGCAGCTCTCCCTCGTCCAGGACTGCGTGGAACGGCTCCCCGACATCCTGTCCGGCGCCGTGCCCGCGACCGACGTGCTCTTCCCCGGCGGCTCCATGGCCAGGCTCACCGCGGTCTACCAGGGCAACGCCGTCGCCGACCGCCTCAACGACGTGGTCGCCGAGGTGACCGCGGCGGCGGTGCGCGAACGCCTCGACCGCGACCCGTCGGCGACCGTCCGCGTGGCCGAGGTCGGCGCGGGCACCGGCGGCACCACCGCCGTCGTCCTGCCCCGCATCGACGACTGCGCCGACCGCGTGGAGTACTGGTACACCGACCTCTCCCCGGCCTTCCTCGACCAGGCCGAGCGCCGCTTCGGGCCCGGCAGGGACCACCTGCGCTACGGCCGCTGGGACGTGACCGTGCCCGGCGCCGGCGAACGGCTCACCGGCGGCGACTGCGACGTCATCGTGGCGACCAACGTCCTCCACGCCACCCGCGACATCCGCGCCGTCCTGCGCAACCTCGCCGCGGCGCTGCGCCCCGGCGGCGTCCTCGTCGTCAACGAGGTCACCCGCAAGTCCGCCGTCCTGACCCTCACCTTCGGGCTGCTCGACGGCTGGTGGCTCTACGACGACGAGGACGTACGGCTGCCCGGCGCGCCGCTCCTGTCCGCACCCCGCTGGCAGGAGGTGCTGCACGGCGCCGGCTACGGCGAGGTGTGGCGGCCGGTCGCCGAGCCGGACGCCTTCGGCGAGGTCTTCGTCGCCCGCCGGGGCCCTGCCGAGGCGGCACCGCCCGAGGGCACGCGTCTGCTCGTACGGCGGTGGGAGCCCGCTCCCGCCCTCGCGGGCCGGGGACCGGCGGCCGTGGCCGTCATCGGGACGGGTCGGCACGCGGCCCGGCTCGCCGACGCCCTGCCCGGCGGCCGGCTGATCACCTCCGCGGCCGACGTGCACGACGGCTTCGACGCGCTGGTCGACCTCGGCGGCCTCGATCTCACCGACTGGCTGCCGGTGCTCCAGCGCATGACCGGGCGCGAGGCGCTGCTGCTCGGCGTCGGCGACGGCGACGCCCGCGCCGGGCTCTACCGGATGCTGCAGAGCGAGTACGGGCGCGTCCGCTCCCGCTACCTGGAGGCCGACCCGGCGGACCCGGACCTGCCGGGCCTCGTGGCGCGCGAACTCGCCGAGGGCGGCGAGGACTCCGAGGTCACCTACCGGCACGGGACCCGGCAGCGAGCCGTGCTCGAAGCGCTGCCCGCCACCCCCGGGGCGCCGGTCGCCTTCCCCGCGGACGAGCCGCTGCTCATCACCGGCGGCACCCGCGGCATCGGCCTCGCCCTCGCCCGGCACGCCGTCACGGAGTGGGGCGCGCGGACCCTCGTCCTCACCGGACGCGAGCAGCTGCCGCCGCGCGCGGAGTGGGACCTGCACGGCGTCGACACGGCGCTCGGCCGCAAGCTCGACGGGCTGCGCGCCCTGGAGCGTGACGGGGTCCGGCTGCGGGTCCTCTCGCTGCCCCTGGGCGAGGACGCCGCCGCCGTTCGCACCGCCGTGGACGCGATCCGCCGGGAGTTCGGTCCCGTCGGCGGCATGCTGCACGCCGCCGGGCTCGTGGACCGGGACAACCTCGCCTTCGTGCGGAAGCCGGTCGAAGCCGTGCGCGCGGTGCTCGCCCCGAAGGTCGCCGGACTCGACGCCCTTCTCGACGCCCTGGCCGGTGATCCGCTGCGGTTCTGCGTGCTGTTCTCCTCGGTCGCCTCGATGGTCCCCGCCGCCGCGGTGGGGCAGAGCGACTACGCGATGGCCAACGCCCACCTGGACGCCGTCGCCCGCCGCGCGCCCCACGGACTCCCCGTGGTGAGCGTGGCCTGGCCGAGCTGGCGGGGCGTCGGCATGGGCAGCGAACGCCCGGGGCCCGGCTATCTCGCCACCGGCCTCGGCGACCTCTCCGAGGCGGAGGGCCTGCGGCTGCTCGACCACGTGCTGTCCACCGGGGCGGGCCCCGTCGTCCTGCCGGCGATCGTCGCCCCGGAGTGGACGCCGGACGCGCTGCGGGCCGGACGCGCGAAGGCACCGGGGACGCCCAGGGCCGCGGCTCCCGTGCCCGCGCCGCACGCGGCGAGCGGTACGGGAGCCGCCGAGCGGGCCGAGGCATGGCTTCTCGGGCTGCTCGCCGACGAGTCGGGCTTCGACCGCGGCCGTCTCGCCGCCGACGTGCCGATCTCCGACTACGGCACCGACTCGATCATGATGGTCGAGATCCTGCGCAAGGTCGGCGCCGAACTGGACGTCGACCTCGACCCCTCGGTCCTCGTGGACCACCCCACCGTGGAGTCCTTCGTCGGCTGGCTCGGCGACCACCACGGACCGGCCCTCGCGGCCGCCTTCGGCGACCCGGCCGGGGCGACCGCGACCCCGGGTGCGGAGTCCGTGATGTCGGGCGCGGCGTCCGTGTCCACGGGTCCGGCGACCGCGACCGCGCGGGGGGTGGCCCTGGCCCCGGCCACCGCCGCCGCGCCCCCGGTCACCGCCGCCGTGCCCGCCGCGCGCCACCGGGCGTCGGTGCCCGCCGACTCCCCGTACGACATCGCCGTGGTCGGCATGTCAGGACGCTTCCCCGGCGCCCCGGACCTCGACGCCTACTGGCGGCTGCTCAGCGAGGGCCGTTCGGCGATCGCCCCCGTGCCCGCGAAGCGGTGGGGGAGCGCGACCGGGTACACCGCGGGGCTCCTCGACCTCGACGGGTTCGACCCCGGCCACTTCCACCTCTCCGGCGCCGACGCCGCCGCGATGGACCCGCAGGCGCTGCTGCTTCTCGAAGAGACGCTGTTCGCGCTCTGCGACGCGGGCCGCACCCCCGAGGAGGTGAAGGGACGCGACATCGGCGTGTACGTGGGCGGACGCACCCGGCACGCCCCCGACGAGGCGACCCTCGCCCGCAGCCGCAACCCCGTGGTCGCCGTCGGCCAGAACTACCTGGCCGCCAACCTGTCGCACCACTTCGACCTGCGCGGCCCCAGCACCGTCGTCGACACCGCGTGCTCCTCCGCGCTCGTCGCCCTGCACCACGCCGCCCAGGCCCTGCGCTCCGGCGACATCGAGGCGGCCGTGGTCGCCGGCATCACGCTGCTGCCCGACGCCGGCGGGCACCGCCTGTTCGACCGGCGGGGGCTGCTCAACACCGGCACGGAGTTCCACGTCTTCGACCGCCGGGCCCGCGGCTTCACACCCGCCGAGGGCGTCGGCGTCCTCCTGCTCAAGCCGCTCGCCGCGGCCGAGGCGGACGGCGACCGCGTGCACGCGGTGCTCAAGTCGGTGGCCGTCAACAACGACGGCAGGACCGCGGGCCCCGCCACCCCCAACCCCGCTGCCCAGCGCGGCGTCATGGCCCGCGCCCTCGCGCGGTCGGGGGTCGCCGCCGACGACGTCACGTACATCGAGACCAACGCGGCGGGCTCGCAGATCCCGGACCTGATCGAGCTGAAGGCCATCGCGGCCGTCTACCGCGACGGCTCCGACACGCCCTGCTTGCTCGGCTCCGTCAAGCCCAACATCGGCCACCCGCAGTGCGCCGAGGGCATCGCCGGGGTCATCAAGACCGTCCTGATGCTCCGCAACCGCGCCATCGTGCCCTTCCTCAGCGGGCAGCAGCCCCTCAAGCACTTCGACCTCGCCGCGACGCCGCTGCGCTTCGAGCGCTCGCTCGTCCCCTGGCCCGACGCCCCGCTCGTCGCCGCCGTCTCCAGCTTCGCCGACGGCGGCACCAACGCCCACGCCGTCCTCGCCGGGCGGGACGACACGGCGGCGTCCGGACGCCGCGAGCCGCTGGACCGCCCCCGCCTGAAGCGGCGCCGCCTGCCGACCGCGGGCGCCGAACGCTTCGCGATCGTCGGCATGGCGGGGCACTACCCCGGCGCGGATGACCTCGCCGCGTTCTGGGCGAACCTGAAGGACGGCAGGGACAGCGTCTCCGAGGTGCCCGCGCGGCGCTGGACGCCGGGGGAGGGGGACGGTTCGCGCTGGGGCGGCTTCCTCGACGACGTCGGCCGCTTCGACGCCGACTTCTTCCGGATCTCCCGCCCCGAGGCCGAGATCACCGACCCGCAGGAGCGCTGGTTCCTGCGCACCTGCTGGGAGGCGATCGAGGACGCCGGGTACACCCCCGCCGGCCTCGCCGAGGCCAAGGGCCCGGACCGGCGGCGCGCGGTCGGCGTGTTCGCCGGGGCCATGCACAAGGACTACACGCTGGTCGCCGCCGAGGCGTCCGCTCCGGTGCCGCTGGCCCTCAACCAGGGGCAGATCGCCAACCGCGTCTCCTTCGTCTGCGACTTCCACGGCCCGAGCATGACGGTGGACACCCTGTGCTCGTCCTCCCTCACCGCGGTGCACCTCGCCGTGGAGTCACTGCGGCGCGGCGAGTGCGAGGTCGCCCTCGCCGGCGGCGTCAACCTCTCGCTGCACCCCGGCAAGTACCGCACCTACGGCGCCGTCGGCATGCACTCGTCCGACGGCCGCTGCCGCTCCTTCGGCGAGGGCGGGGACGGCTACGTGTCCGCCGAGGGCGTCGGCGCGGTCGTCATCAAGCCGCTCGCCGCCGCCGAGGCCGACGGCGACCACATCTACGCCGTCATCGCCGGGACCGCCGTCAACCACGTCGGCTCCGCGAGCGGCTTCAGCGTGCCGAGCCCGGTCGGCCAGGCCGCCGTCATCACCGCGGCCTTCGACCGGGCGGGCGTCGACGCCCGCTCCATCGGCTACCTGGAGGCGCACGGCACCGGCACCTCGCTGGGCGACCCCATCGAGATCAAGGGCCTGACCACCGCCTTCGGCAGGCACACCGACGACCGGGGGTTCTGCGCCATCGGGTCCGTCAAGTCCAACATCGGGCACGCGGAGTCCGCCGCCGGTGTCGCCGGCCTGACCAAGGCCGCGCTGCAACTGCACCACCGCACCCTGGTCCCCACCTTGCACGCGGACACCGTCAACCCGCTGCTCGGCCTCGACGACACCCCCTTCCGGCTCCAGGGCGCCACCCAGGCGTGGCCCGCGCCGCCCGAGGGGCCGCGCCGCGCGGGACTCAGCTCGTTCGGCGCCACCGGGGCGGGCGCGCACATCGTCCTTGAGGAGTACGAGGAGTACGCGCCCGCCGCCGGGGCCGCGTCTTCCCGCGCCCCCGAAGGACCCGTCGTCGTACCGCTGTCGGCACGCACCGAGGACCAGCTGCGGCGGAGCGCCGCACGGCTGCGGGACGCGCTCGCCGGGGCCGGGCGCCCGCTGCGCGACGTCGCGTACACCTTGCAGGTGGGCCGGTACGAGTGGCCCGTACGCGTGGCCTTCGTGGCGCGCGATGTCAGTGAACTGGCGCAGCAGCTGGCCGAGTTCGCCACAAGGGGGGTGCGCCCGGTGCTCGGCGGCAGCGAGCCGCACGAGGTCGCGCGGCGGTGGGCGGACGGCTCCGCCGTGGACTGGAGCGCCCGCTACGGCGATGACCGGCCGCGGCGGGTGGCGCTGCCGACGTACCCGTTCGCGGGGGAGTGGCACTGGGTCCCCACGGGGGACGCCGACGGCGTCCGGGCCGTGGAGCGTCACGTGCCCGCCGAGATCTCCGCCTCAGCCGGTGACGCGTCCACCGAGGCGCCCGTCGTGCCGCCGGGCGGGCTGCTCAGCGTGCCGCGCTGGACGGAGTCACCCGTCGCCGCCGTCGCGGGACCCGCGCCCCGCAGGGTGCTGATCGCCGCCGACGAGCCGGGGACCGGGCTCGCGGGGGCCTTGGCCGCGCACTTCCGGCGTGGCGGCGTCACGGACGTGGCCGAGCGGCCGCTCGACGACGCCTTCGCCCTCACCGGCGCCGCGCCCGACCGGGTGCTCCTCGTGAGCGGTCAGGGACCGGCCGCCGACGACGCCTCGGCCGGGCCCGAACTCGCGCTGCTGCGGCTCGTCAAGGCCGTCCAGCGGCTCGCCGGCGGGCGCACGGACCTCTGCGTCGTCACCCAGGACACGCAGTCGGTCGCCGGTGAGCGGAGCTCCGCGCACGGCGCGGGCCTGGCCGGGCTCGCCTACTTCGTGGCGCGTGACTCCGGCCGGTTCGCCGTACGCAGCCTCGACGTGGCGGCAGCCGACCTGCGGACGCCCGAAGGACGTGCCGCCGTGGCCGCCCTGGTGGCCGGCGAACCCGCTTCCCCGGCCGCCGACCTGGTCGCGCTGCGCGGCGGGCGGCGGTACCGGCAGGAGGTCGCCCCGGTGGCCCCGGCCGAGGCCGCGACACCGGGGCTGCCCGGCATCCGGCCCGGCGGCACCTATGTGGTGGTCGGCGGCAGCGGCTTCGTCGGACGCGTCGTCAGCCGCCACCTCATCGACCGCTACGACGCCAAGGTGGTCTGCGTCGGACGCCGCCCGCAGAGCGACCCGGCGGTGCGCGAGGCGCTCTACGGCGACCGCGTCGGCTACGTCCAGGGCGACGTCACCGACCCGCGCCAGGCCCGGCGCGCGATCACCGAGGCCAAGGCGCTGCTCGGCGAGATCCACGGCGTGCTGTTCGCGGGCGCGACCCGCATCACCGGGGCGCCGGGCGCGCTCGCCGGCCTCGGCGAGGACGAGTTCCGCGCGCACTACGAGATCAAGGCGTCGGGCGCGCGGAACGTGTACGAAGCCGTGGCGGACGAACCGCTCGACTTCCTCTGCTACTTCTCGTCCGCCCAGGCCTTCTCCTTCGGCGGCGCGGGCACCCACGCCGCCTACGCGGCCGGCATCACCTCGGCCGACGCCTTCGCCCGGTCCGTCGCACCGGCCGCCGCCTTCCCCGTCGGCATCGTCAACTGGGGGGCCTGGCGCGCCTCGTTCGGCGAGGCCGCACGGGACTACCCGGGCCTCGGCTTCCTGGACGACGACGAGGGCGCCGCCTGCTTCGACACGGCGGTGCGGCTGCTGCGGGCGGGCCGCCACCGGCAGGTCATCGGCATGCGGACCCCGGCGCGCCCCACGGCTCGCGGCGAGGCGGCCGACCGGCCCGCCACGGCGGGACGGGCCGCGCCCGCAGGCCGTGACCGGCGTCCGGAGCTGCGGAGCCTGCTCGTGGAGCGCCTGGCGAGGACGCTGCGGGTGCCGAAGGACGACGTGTCGGCCTCGACGGCCTTCGCGGACCTCGGGGTCGACTCCATCACCGGTTCGACCTTCGTCGCCCAGATCGCGGAGGAACTGGGCGTCGAGCTCAACGCGGCGGCGCTGTACGAGTTCTCCTCCGCCGAACGGCTCGCCGAGCATCTGGACGGGCTGCTGGGTGAGCGGCCACCGGAACCGCCACGGCCACCGGCCCCCACGCCACCGCCCGCAGCGCCCGAAGCATCCGTATCGCCCGCACCATCCGTACCGGCAGCCCCGGACGACCTGATCGTGACGTTGGAAGCACGGTTCGCGGCGGGAGAGCTGTCCGCCGCGGAAGTGCTCGACCTGCTCGACGCAGAGCTGGCCACGAGGGAGCAACGATGAGCAGCGCTAACTTCCGCGACATCCTCGACGGATACGTCAGGGGCGCGGTCGGCGCGGAGCAGGCACGCGGTCTCCTCGACGCGCGCCGCCAGGACCCGGAGCGGGGCCGCGACGAGGAACAGGGCCGGGACCCGGCACCGGAGCCCGCGGCCGACGCCGACCGCCTCGACCGTTCGCGGATGCTGGACATCGCGGTGGTCGGCATGGCGGGGCAGTTCCCGGGGGCGGCCGACGTACGCGAGTTCTGGCGCAACCTCACCGAGGGCCGCGTCGGATACGGCGAGCTGCCCGACCACTACACCGCCCCCGACGACCCGGCGGGCTACCGCTGGGGCGGCGCCCTCGCCGAACGGGACCACTTCGACGCGGAGTTCTTCGGCATCCGGCCGCACGAGGCCGACCTGATGAGCCACAACCAGCGGCTGCTGCTCCAGGAGAGCTGGCACGCCCTGGAGGACGCCGCGATCGACCCGACGTCGCTCGCCGGTTCCCGGACGGGCCTGTTCATCGGCGCCGAGCCCACCGGCTACCCGCACGAGTCGTTCACCGGGGCCTCCGACGCCCTGGTAGCCTCCAGGCTCTCGTACTTCCTCGACCTGCGCGGCGCCGCCCTCGTGGTCAACACCGCCTGCTCCTCCTCCCTGGCCGCCGTGCACCTGGCCTGCCAGAGCCTGCGCTCGGGGGAGTCGACCCTGGCGCTGGCCGGAGGCGTGAACGCGGGCCTGGACGCACGCGGCCTCGACCTGCTCGTCGAGAGCGGCGCGATGTCGCCGAGCGGCGAGTGCCGCACCTTCGACGCCGACGCCAACGGCACCGTCTACTCCGAGGCCGTCGCCGTCCTCGTGCTGAAGCGGCTCTCCGACGCGGTGGCCGACGGCGACCACGTCCACGGCGTCATCCGTGCCACCGGCATGAACCAGGACGGCGCCAGCAACGGCATCACCGCCCCGAACGGCGTCGCCCAGGAAGAGCTGGTCCTCGACGTCTACCGTCGCTTCGGCATCCCCGCCGAGCGCGTCGGATACGTCGAGGCCCACGGCACCGGCACCGCGCTCGGCGACCCGGTGGAGGCCAACGCGCTGGTCCGGGCGTTCCGGCAGCTCACCGGCGAACGCGGGTTCGCCGCACTCGGCAGCGCCAAGGCGCACATCGGCCACACGGGCGCTCCCGCCGGGGTCGTCGGCATGATCAAGGTGCTGCTCTCGATGCGGTACGGCCGGCTCGTCGGCATGCCGACGCTGCGTGACCTCAACCCGCTGATCGGCCTCGCCGATTCCGCGTTCGTCGCCGACGCGGCGGCAGGTCCGTGGCAGCGTCCCGGCGGGCTTCCGCTGATGGCCGCGGTGAACTCCTTCGGCCACAGCGGCACCAACGCGCATGTCGTCGTCGAGCAGTACGTGCCCGTGGCTCCGCGGACCGCGACCCCGGCGGGCGCCCACCCGCAGGTCGTCCCGCTTTCGGCGCGTACGCCCGAGCGGCTGCGCGCGTACGCGAAGAACCTCACGGAGTACCTGGCGGACGCCTCCGCCACGGCCCCGGCCACCGCGCCGCAAACGGTGGCTCCCGCGCGGGTGTGCGCCGTGGTGGCGGGCGTCCTCGGCGTCGACGCCGCCGAGATCGACCCGGACGAGCCCCTGGACTCCTACGGGGTACGGCCCGAGCAGTTCGGCCGCATCGGTGAGGCGCTGGAAGCCGGGTTCGGCGCTCGTGTCGACGGCGACGCCCTGCACGAGGGGAGCACCGCGGCCGACCTGGCGCGCCTGGTCGCAGTGTCCCGGGACGCGGCCGGTGACGTCGTCGGTACGGGGGCCGCCTCCCCGTCGCTCGCCGATGTGGCGCGCACGCTGCAGCTCGGGCGGGCGGAACTGGCCTCGCGTGCGGCGCTCGTCGTACGGGACCTGGATGAACTCGTCGCCGGGCTGCGCGCGTTGGCCGAGGGCACCGAACTGCCCGACGGCTGCTGGGTGGGCGAGGGCGACGGGCGGTCCGACGTCGCCCGGCTGTTCGCCGACGACGAGCTGCGCGAGGCCGTGGGCAAGTGGCTCGAACGCGGCAAGCTGACCCGGGCCGCGGAGCTGTGGACGCGGGGCGGCCCCGTCGACTGGGCCGTGCTGCACCGGAACGGCACGCCGACGCGGATCTCCCTGCCCGGCTACCCCTTCGCCGAGACCCGCCACGGCATCCCCATGACCACGATCAAGGCCATGGCCACGCCGGCTCCCGCTGCCCCTGCCGCTCGGGTTCCGGCGGCGGAGACGGTGCCCGCCGAGGGGGTGTCCGCCGAGCCGGTTCCCGCCGAGCCGGTGTCCGCCGCGCCCGTGGAGCGGCGTCCCGAGCGGCTCGCGGAGGCGGTGGAGCAGCGGATCGCGCTGATGGCCACGGAGTTGCTCGGCGGAGCCGAGGGCGAGAGCGGCGCGGTCGACCCGAGGGAACAGCTCGACCGCTACGGCATCGACTCCATCACCCGCACCCGCCTGAACCAACTCCTGAGCGAGGCGTTCCCGGCCGCGTCCCGCACCCTGTTCTTCGAGTTCGCCAAGGTCGAGGGCGTGGCCGGGCATCTCGTCGAGCGGTTCCCGGAGGCCTGCCGGGCGTTCGTGGGGTGGAGCGGTACTCCCGCGCGGCCCACGGAAGCGGTGGCCGGGGCCCAGCGGCCCGAGCCGGCCGCCGAGACCGGCAGCACCGAGCCGGCCGCCGAGGACCCCGCCCCGGCACCGGTCCCTGTCCCGGCAGCCGACACCGACACCGACACCGACACCGACACCGACACCGACACCGACACCGGCACCGACGCCGGCACCGACGCCGACGAGCCCGTAGACGTAGACCTCGACGACTTCGACGGCGCCATCGCCGTGATCGGCATGAGCGGAACCTTCCCCGACGCCCCCGACCAGGACAGCTTCTGGCGGCTGCTCATGGAGGGGCGCAGCGCCGTCACCGAGATACCCGGGCGCCGCTGGGACTGGCGTGAGCATTACGACCCGCGGCCCGAGGGCGTCGACGTGGTGCGCAAGAGCCATTCCAAGTGGGGCGCCTTCCTCGACGGGTTCGACGCGTTCGACCCCGCACTCTTCGGCTTCACCGAGCAGGAGGCCCGCAACACCGACCCGCAGGTGCGCCTCTTCCTCCAGGAGTGTTGGAAGGCCCTGGAGGACGCGGGCATCGCCCCGTCGAAGCTGCCCTCCGACGTGCGCGGCCGCATCGGCGTCTTCGCGGGCGGCGCCAAGCACGGCTTCACACAGCTCGGCGCCGAGGGGCGCCTGGAGATGCCGCGCACGTCGTTCGGCGACATGGTCAACCGGGTCTCGTTCCAGTTCGACCTCGGAGGCCCGAGCAAGGCCGTGGACACCGCCTGCTCCTCGGCCCACGTGGCGCTGCACGAGGCGGTCGAGAGCCTGCGCTCCGGCCACTGCGACCTGGCGCTCGTCGGTGCGGTGAACCTCTACCTGCACCCGTCCACGTACGTCGAACTGGCCACGGTCGGGCTGCTGTCCGACCGGGACGACTGCGCGTCCTTCGGCGCGGAGGCCGCCGGGATCGTGCCCGGCGAGGGCGTCGGCGCGGTGCTGCTCAAGCCCCTGCGGCAGGCGCGGCGCGACGGCGACCCGGTGCACGCGGTGATCCGCGGCAGCGCCGTCAACCACAACGGCCGCACCATCGGTTTCACCAGCCCCAGCGCCCAGCGCCAGGCCGAGGTGATCCGCGAGGCGCTGCGCGACGCCCGCGTCGACCCGCGGACCGTCGGCTATGTGGAGGCCACCGCGAACGGCTCCGAGATCGGCGACGCCGTCGAGATGACGTCCCTCACCCAGGTCTTCGAGGACCGGCCGGACGCGCGAGGGCCGTACCGCATCGGCTCGCTGAAGCCCAACATCGGCCATGGCGAGGCCGCCGCCGGCATGGCGCAGCTCTTCAAGGTCGTCCTCGCGCTCCGGCACCGCACCCTGCCGCCGACCCGGCTGCCCGACGAGTACAACCCGGCCATCGACATCGACCGGCTCCCCTTCGAGCTGTCCGGCGCCCCCGCAGCCTGGGACCAGGTCACGGTCGACGGGGCCCCCGTGCCGCGCCGCGCCGGGATCACCGGCCTCGGCGGGGGCGGTACCAACGCGCACGTCGTCCTGGAGGAGGCCCCCGAGCCGGCTCCCCGTCCCCGGCGGGCCGAGCGCGGTCCCGTCCTCTTCGTCCTCTCCGCGCACACGCGCGAACGCCTCGACGCCTACGCCGACCTCTGGCTCGACTTCCTCGGACAGCGCCCGACGGCCGCCATGGCCGACATCGCGTACACCGTGCAGGTCGGCCGTACGGACCTGACGCACCGTCTCGCCGTCATCGCCTCCGGGGCCGAGGAGCTGCGCGGCCATCTGACGCGGTGGCGCAGGGGCCGCCCCTCCGACGCGGTGTTCTCGGCCACGGCCGCCCGGGTGGACGCCTCGGGGCTCGACGCCGCCCTGCGCGAGCGGGACCTCGCCCGGGTCGCGGACCTGTGGGTGCGCGGCGCGGCCGTCGACTGGCCCGCCCTCCACCAAGACGGGGACACCGACGCGGTTGGTCGGCCCGTGCGGGTGCAGGGGCTGCCGACCTATCCGTTCGAGCGGCGGATCTGCTGGGTCGACGAACCCGCCCCGGCAACCGGACGGGAGCGCGTCCCCGCCTCCGCCTGCGGACATCCGCTCGTCACCTCCCAGGTACACCTGGCGGACGGCAGCACCGTGTTCAGCGGCGAGGTGTCACTCGCCACCCATCCGTGGATCGCGGACCACGCGGTGTCCGGCACCGTGCTCTTCCCCGGCACGGGCTTCGTCGAGATGGCGCTGCACGCCGGGCGGACGCTGGACTGCGGACACCTCGACGAACTCACCCTGGAGGCCCCGCTCACCCTCACGGAGCAGCAGCCGGGCGGCGTCCGGCTCCAGCTCGTCGTGGGGGCGCCCGACGCCACGGGCAGCCGCCACGTGGAAGTGCACTCGCGGGCCCTCGCCGACGACGAGGCGGCGACCTGGACGCGGCACGCAACCGGGCTGCTCGCCACCGCCGGGGCCGACGCCGGGGCCGGATTCGAGGGGTGGGCGGCGTGGCCCCCGGCCGACGCAGAGTCCGTGCCGGTGGACGACTACTACCAGGTGATGGCCGACGCGGGGTACGCCTACGGCCCCGCGTTCCGCGGGCTGCGCGCGGTCTGGCGGCGCGGCGACGAGGTCTTCGCCGAGGCCACGCTCGACGACGCCCCCGACGCGGCCCGCTACGGCCTGCACCCCGCGCTGCTCGACTCCGCCCTGCACGCGATGGGCTTCGGCGGCTTCGTCCGGGACGGCGGCGGGCTGCTGCCGTTCTCCTGGACGGGGATGCGGCTGTTCGCGGGCGGCGCGCACGCGGTACGGGTGCGGCTCACCGGCGTCGGCGCCGACGCGGTCTCCGCCGAGGTCGCCGACGCCGAGGGCAGGCCCCTCGCCGCACTCGCATCGCTGGTGCTGCGCCCGGTCACCGGCACGGCGCCGAAGTCGGCCCGTCCCGCCGCCCTGCCGGACGAGCTGCTCCGCCTGGAGTGGACGCCGCTCGCACCGGTCGACGCCCCCGGCGGGACCTGGGCCGTGGCGGGCCCGGACGACCTCGGCCTCGCTTCCGCCCTGCGGGACGCGGGCGCCGACGTGACGAACGAGGCGGAGACCTCGCTGCTCTCCCTGGGAACCGGTCCCGCCGCCGACCTCGCCGCCGGGGTCAGGGCCGCCACCGCGCGCGCCCTCGACCTGGTGCGGGCATGGCTGAACGACGAAGGCCAGGCCGCCGGACGCCTGGTCGTCGCGACCCGGAGTGCCGTCTCCACCCGCGTCGGCGAGGACGTCGGCGACCTCGTCCACGCCCCCGTGTGGGGTCTGCTGCGGGCCGCCCAGGCGGAGAACCCCGACCGGCTGTTCCTGGTCGACGTGGACGGCGACGAGGCGTCCGCATCCGCGCTGCCCGCGGCGGTCGCCGCCGCCGTCGCCGCCGGGGAGTCGCAGCTCGCCCTGCGCGCGGGGCAGGCCCTGGTGCCCCGCCTCGTGCCGCTCGGCTCGGACAGCGCGCTCGTGCCGCCGGGCGACGGCACCGCATGGCGCCTGGACACCAGCGGCGCGGGCACCCTGGAGAATCTCGCCCTGCTGCCCTGGCCCGCCGCCGACGCGCCGCTCGGCCCCGGCCAGGTGCGGATCGAGGTGCGCGCGGCGGGCCTCAACTTCCGTGACGTGCTCGGCGCGCTCGGCATGTACCCCGGCGAGCTGACCCTCGGCGCCGAGGGGGCCGGCGTCGTGCTCGACGTGGGCGCCGAGGTGACCTGCCTCGCCGTCGGCGACCGGGTGATGGGCCTCTTCCCCAGCGGTCTCGGGCCCGTCTGCGTGGCCGACGCGCACACCGTCGTGGCGATGCCCGCCGACTGGTCCTACGAACAGGCGGCGGCCGTCCCCGTGGCGTTCGCCACCGCGTACTACGGCCTGGTCGACATGGGCGGGCTCAGCTCCGGCGAGTCGGTCCTCGTGCACGCCGCCGCGGGCGGGGTCGGCATGGCCGCCGTCCAGCTCGCCCGGCATCTGGGCGCGGAGGTCTTCGCCACCGCGAGCGAGGGCAAGTGGGACGCCGTGCGAGCCCTCGGCGTCCCGGACGACCACCTCGCCTCCTCGCGCGACCTCGGCTTCGAGGAACACTTCCGCACCGTCACCGACGGGCGGGGCGTGGACGTCGTCCTCGACTCGCTCGCCCGCGAGTTCGTCGACGCCTCGCTGCGGCTGCTGCCGCGCGGCGGACGGTTCGTGGAGATGGGCAAGACCGACATCCGTGACGCGGCACGGGTCGCGACCGAGCACTTCGCCGTGCGCTACCGGGCCTTCGACATCGTCGACGCCGGGCCGCGCCGCATCGGGGAGATCCTCGCCGAGATCGTCGGCCTCTTCGAGCGGGGCGTCCTGAGCCATCTGCCCCGGCGCGAGTGGGACCTGCGGCGGGCGCCCGAGGCCTTCCGGTTCATGAGCCAGGCCCGGCACGTCGGCAAGATCGTGCTGACCGTGCCGCGCCGCCCCGACCCCGGCCGCACCGTCCTCATCACCGGCGGCACCGGCACCCTCGGCGGCATGCTCGCCCGGCACCTGGTGGCCGAGCGCGGCGCGCGGCGCCTGCTGCTGCTCGGCCGGCGCGGGCCCGACGCGCCCGGAGCGGCCGAGCTGACCGCCGAGCTCCGGGCCAAGGGCGCCGAGGTGACCGTCGTGGCCTGCGACGTCGCCGACCGGCGGCGGCTCGCGGAGGTGCTCGCCGCCATCCCCGCCGAGCACCCGCTCGGCACCGTCGTGCACACCGCGGGCGACCTCGACGACGGGGTCTTCGACGCGCTGACCCCCGAGCGGCTGGACCGGGTCCTGCGGCCCAAGGCCGAGGGCGCCTGGAACCTGCACGAGCTGACCCGGGGGACCGACCTCGCCGAGTTCGTGATGTTCTCCGGCGCGGCCGGGGTCCTCGGCAACCCCGGGCAGTCCAACTACGCGGCGGCCAGCTCCTTCCTCGACGCCCTCGCCCAGCACCGCAGGGCGCTGGGGCTGCCGGGCACCTCGCTGGCCTGGGGGTACTGGGAGCAGGCCACGGGCCTCACGAAGCACCTGAGCGAGGGCGACACCGGCAGGATGGCCCGCGGCGGGCTGCTGCCGCTGCCGTCGGCGGACGGCCTCGCCCTCTTCGACCTGGCCCGCGGCGCGGACGAACCACTCCAGGTCCCGATGCGGCTCGACCTCGCGGCGCTGCGCACGCAGGCGGAGGCGGGGGAGGGCCACCCGCTCCACCGCGCCCTGCTGCGGAGCGCGCCGCGGGCGGCCGTGGCCACCGCCGACCGCACGGGGCGGGACCTCGACGGACTCCCCGGTCTCTCCCCGGACGACCAGCTCACGCTGCTCCTCGAGCTGGTGTGCGAGATCGTCGGCGCGGTCCTGGTGACCGACCCGTCCACCATCGGCCCGGACACCGGCTTCGTCGAACTGGGCCTGGACTCCCTGACCGCCGTGGAACTCCGCAACCGCCTCAACCGCGCGACGGGCCTGCGCCTGCCGGTGACCCTGGTCTTCGACCACCCCGCGCCGGGCCCGCTCGCCGCGTACCTGCGGCGCCGCCTGACGAGCGTCGGCACGTCCGGCACCCGGCCCAAGGGCACCCGGGAGGCGAGCACGGCGAGCACGGCCACGCCGCCGTCGCCGCGGCCCGCCACACAGACGCCGCCGGCCGGGCCCACCCCGCAGGCGCCGCCGCCTCAGAGCACGGTCACGGCGCCCTCGGACCAGCCTGCCCCGCAGGCGCCCCCGGTGGAGTCCGAGCCGACCTCCGTCACCCACCACCCCCTCCTCACCGGAGCGGGCCTCGAAGACCTCGGCGCCGTCCTCGACCTCGGCTGCCGTGACGGCGCGGCGCTCATCGGCCTCGCCGAGGCGCACCCCGCGCTCATCGTGCACGGGGTCACCTCCGACAAGGAGCTCGCCGACCGCGCCCAGCGGGACGTCGAAGGACGGCCCGGCCTCGGCGGGCGGGTCGCGCTGTTCCACCGGAGCGGACCGCTCGACGCCTTCCCCGGCCAGTACGACCTGGCGTACGGCATCGACGCCACCTACCGGGTGGAGGACAGGCAGGCCCTCTTCGCCCGGCTCGACGCGGCCGTCGTGGACGGCGGGACGCTCCTCCTCGCCGACCACCTGTGCACCCTCAGCGGTGACCTGGTCGACCCCCGCGCCGGGATCAGCGTCCCGACGGCCGAATCCTGGGCCGGGGTCTTCGCGCGCCACCGCTTCGTGGTCGAGGAGACGGGCGTCGCCCGCGAAGCCGCCGAGCACCCCGACCCCGACCTGGCGGAGCCACTGCGGCGGGGCTGGATCGAACGCCGCCACTTCCGGCTGCGCAAGGCGGCCTCCGGCACCGAGGAGGACCGCCTGCGGACCAACCGGGCACACCTGGCCGAGACCACCGCGCAGCCGCGCGCCCCGCGGAGCTGAAGGAGATACAGAGTCAATGTCGCCCCACGTCAAGCAGGCGCTGTCGGAACTCGCGGCCCGTGTCCTCGATGTCACCCCCGAGCAGGTCTCGCGTACGCCCTTCGACGAGCTGGGTCTCGGCCTCACCGCGGCCGTGGCGCTCACCGAGGAGATCAACTCCCGGTTCGGCACCACGCTCCCGACCGACGCGGTCAGCGGCGCCGGTGACCTCGACGGGCTCGCCGCGCGCGTCTCGGGCCGGCTGGAGCGCGACGCGCCGCCGGAGGCCGTCGCGGTGATCGGCATGCACTGCCGCGCCGCGGGCGCGGGCGACCCCGACGAGCTCTGGCAGGTCATCAGCTCGGGCGAGGACCGCACCACCGAGGTCACCGACCCGGTGGCGCTCTCCCTCCTCAAGGAGCACTTCCCGGACGCGGCGGCGCCGCGCTACGGGCGCATGGCCGACAGCGACCGCTTCGACCCGGCGTTCTTCCGCATCGCGCCCCGCGAGGCCGCCGCGATGGACGCCGCCCAGCGCGTGCTGCTCGAATCCTGCTACCACGCCCTGGAGGACGCCGCCCAGGACCCGTCGGCGCTGCGTGGCCGCGCGGTCGCCACCATCGTGGGCAGCACCGGGCTCGCGCCCCAGGCGGAGTACTCCGCGCACGCCCTGATGGGCGCCGACACCAGCATCATGGCGGCCCGCCTCGCCTACCAGCTCGACCTGAGCGGCCCCGCGATGACGGTCGACACCGCCTGCTCGTCCTCGCTCGTCGCCGTCGACATCGCCCGCAGGCTGCTCCTCGACGGCGAGTCGGACCTCGCGCTCGCCGCGGGCGTGTACGTGGCCAACCACCCCGGCACCTTCGTCACCATGGAGGCCCTGGGCACCGTCTCACCCGGCCGCGCCTGCCGCCCCTTCGACGCCGACGCGGACGGCATGCTGGTCGGTGAGGGCGTCGGCGTACTGGTGCTCAAGCGCCTCTCCGACGCGGTGCGCGACAACGACCGGGTCCTCGGCGTCATCCGGGGCAGCGGCACCAACCAGGACGGCCGCACCTCGGGCATCACCTCGCCCAGCTCGGCCGCGCAGAGCGCGCTGCTGCGCGACGTCTACCGCCGCGGCGGCGTCGACATGGGCCGCCTGCGCTACGTGGAGGCGCACGGCACCGGCACCAGCCTCGGCGACCCGATCGAGGTGCACGGCCTCACGGAGGCGTTCGCGGAGTTCACCGACCGCAGGCAGTTCTGCGCCGTCGGCTCGGTGAAGGCCAACATCGGGCACACCATGGGCGCCGCCGGCGTCCTCGGCGCCATCAAGGTGCTGCTGTGCCTGCGGCACGGCACCCTGCCCCCGGCGGCGAACTTCCGCACCGAGAACAAGCACGCCGACTTCGACGACAGCCCGGTCTACGTCAGCCGCGAGCCGGCCGCCTGGGACCGCGAGGGCGACGCGCCCCGGGTCGCCGGCGTCAGCTCCTTCGGGTACAGCGGCACCAACGCCCACGTCATCATCGAGGAGTACGTGGCCGACCGCCCCGCGGCCGCGCCCGTGCCCGGCCGCCGCATGGTCGTCCCGCTGTCCGCCAAGAGCGAGGACCAGCTCCGCGAGAAGGCCGCCGCGCTCGCCGCCCACCTGCGCGCGGCCGGGGACCTCACGCTCCAGGACGTGGCGTACACCCTGCAGGTGGGACGCGAGGCCTTCGCCGAGCGCCTGGCCGTCACCGCCACGTCGACCGGGGAACTGCTCGGCCGCCTCGACGCGTTCGCCGGCGGCGCCGCCGCGGTGCCCGGCGCCTACAGCGGCCGGGCCGCCGAGCGCCGCCCCGCGACCGGACCCGCGGGCCGCGACGTCGACGAGTTCGCGGCGGCCTGGGTCACCGGGGCGACGGTGGACTGGCCGCGCCTGCACACCGGCGCCGCGCCGCGCCGCGTCGCCCTGCCGGGGCACCCCTTCGCACGGGACGTCTTCCCGCACGTCTGGGCGGACGGCGCCGCCCAGGGACCGGCGGGGCAGGGCGGCGCGGGTACGGCGTGCGCGGCGGACGCCGTGCCCTCCGTCCTCGCCGACCTCGACGAGGCCGCCGCCGAACACCTGCGCTCCGACCCGGCCGCCGGGGACCTCGAAGCCGCGCTGCGCTCCGACGTGATGGTGCGCGAACTGACCGGCGTCTGCCGCAGGATGCTCTTCGCCTCGCTGCGCCGCATGGACGTCTTCGCGGCGGCGGGCGAGCGGCACACCGAGGACGGGCTGGCCGCCCGGCTCGGCGTCGTGGACGAGCACCGCGCGCTGTTCCACGGGCTCCTCGGCGTCCTCACCGAAGGCGGCTACCTGCGCGCCGAGGGGGACGAACTGCTCACCACGGACCTGGTCGCCGAGCCCGGCGGGCTCGACTGGGACGAGAGGGAACTGGCGGACCTCAAGCGCGAGGTGACCACCGAGTACGCCGAGATGGACGGCTACTTCCACCTTCTGACGCTCTGCCTGGAGGAGATGCCCGACGTCCTCACCGGCCGCAAGAAGGCGCACGAAGTGCTGTTCCCCGGCGGCTCGTTCGACGCCGTGGAGGCCGTCTACCACAGCGACGGCGACACCAACGGCCTGGTGGCCGGACTCGTCGCCCGCTACGTCCGCGCCCGGCGCGAACGCGACCCCGGGGCCGCCGTCTCCGTCCTGGAGATCGGCGCGGGCACCGGCGGCACCACCGCCAAGGTCCTGCCCGCGCTCGACGGCACGGACGGCGGGCTCAGCTACGTCTACACCGACATCTCGCGCGGCTTCACCCAGTACGGACGCAACCAGTACGGCAAGGACCACCCCTACGTCACCTTCGCGCCGCTCGACATCGAGTCGCCGCCCGTCGACCAGGGTTTCGCGGCGGGCAGCCAGGACGTCGTCCTCGCCTGCAACGTGCTGCACGCCACCCGCAGCATCGACGACACCCTGGCCCACGCCCGGCAGCTCCTGCGCCCCGGCGGCGTGCTGATCCTCCTGGAGACCACGCGGGCGCAGGACTTCTTCACCCTCACCTTCGGCCTGATGGGCGGCTGGTGGGCCTACGAGGACGACTGCCGCCTGCCGGGTTCCCCGCTGCTCAGCGTCTCCCTGTGGCGCCAGGCCCTGGAGCGCGGCGGCTTCCGCGCCGTGCGCAGCCTGTCGCCGGCCCCCGTGCGCGAGGACCAGGCCTACCAGGCGGTCGTCCTCGCCGAGAAGGAGGGCGCGCGCGGCTCGGGTGAGCCTGTGGCGGTGCTGCCCGCCGCCCCCGCCCCGGGCGTCGCCGCGCCCGTCCCGGGACCGCTTCCCGAGGCCCCGGCGGGTGAGGAGTCGGGCGCACGGGAGTCGGGCGGTCCGCTCCAGGAGCTGGTGGCCGACGCGTGGCGCGACGTGCTCGGCGTCACCACGGTCCGCCCGGACGACGACTTCCAGGAGGTGGGCGGCGACTCGATCCTGGCGACCCAGATCATCTCCCGCCTCAAGAGCGGCTTCCCCTTCGAGCTGGACCTCGGGGAGCTGTTCCAGGCCCGCACCCTGGCCGACATGGTCGAGATGCTGGAGGCCGAGCTGATCGAGCGCATCGACGAGCTGCCCGAGGAGACCGTCGCCACCCTGCTCGCGTGAACCGGACCGTACGCCCGCCGCTCGCGTGAACCGGCGAGGGCCGCCGACACCACCAAGGAGTTCCCCCGCATGTCCCGCGAAGATCTCGCCACCTCGCGCAAGGCGCGGCTGTCCCCGCAGAAGCGGGCCCTGCTGGAGAAGCTGAGCGGCAAGGCCCGCACCTCGGGGACCACCCGCATCCCGCGCCGCCCCGCGAGCGACCGCCCGCCGCTCTCCTTCGCCCAGCGCCGCCTGTGGTTCCTCGACCAGATGGTGCCCGAGAGCCCCGCGTACAACGTGCCCATGAGCTTCCGCGTCCGCGGGCCGCTGCGCCGCGAGACCCTGGAGCGGGCCGCCGAGGAGGTGGTGCGCAGGCACGAGTCGCTGCGCACCCGGCTGCCCAGTGAGAACGGCGAGCCGTGGCAGGAGATCGTGGACGACGTCCGCGTCCCCGTCGAACTCGTCGACGTCACCGACGACCCGGCGCGGCTCGACGCCCTGGTGTACGAGGCGGGCCGCCGCCCCTTCGACCTGGCCACGGGCCCGCTCCTGCGCGTCACCCTGTACCGCCTCGCCCCCGAGCTGCACGTGGTGCTGCTCAACGCCCACCACGTGGTCGTCGACGGCTGGTCGCTCGGCCTGTTCTGGCAGGAACTCTTCACGCTGTACGAGGCGTTCGCCGCGGACCGGCCGTCCCCGCTGCCCGAACTCGCCGTGCAGTACGCGGACTTCGCGGTCTGGCAGCGCGCGTACCTGTCCGGTGAGCGCCTGGAGAACCAGCTCGACTACTGGCGGCGGCAGCTGGGCGAGGGCACGGAGAACCTGGAGCTGCCCCTCGACCGGCCGCGGCCGCCCGTCCAGACCTTCGAGGGCGGCGATCTCAGGGACGTCTACCCGGCCGCCCTGCGCGACGAGCTGCAGGCGCTGAGCCGCCGCGAGGGCGTCAGCCTGTTCGTCGTGCTGCTCGGCGCGCTGAACGTCCTCCTGCACCGCTACACGGGCCAGAGCGGCATCCCCGTCGGCTCCCCGGTGACCAACCGCACCCACGTCGACATCGAACCGCTGATCGGCATGTTCGTGAACACCCTCGTCTACCGGACGGACATGGCGGGGGACCCCGACTTCCGCGAGGTGCTGCGGCGGGTGCAGGAGGTCGTCAACGGCGCCCAGCAGCACCAGGAAGTGCCGTTCGAGGTCCTGGTCGACGCGTTGCGGCCCGAGCGGTACCTGTCGCAGAACCCGCTGTTCCAGGTCTGCTTCAACTTCCTGCCCGCCAGGGAGATGAAGCCCGGTGACGAACTGGTCATCGAGGCGATCGAGGGCGTGCGGATCGGCACCTCCAAGTTCGACCTGTGGATCAGCGTCGTCGACCGCGCCGACGAACTCCTGGTGGAGGTCGAGTACAACCGCGACGTCTTCGAGCCCGGCACCGTGCGCCGCCTCATGGACGCCTTCCGCGTCGTGGTGGAGGCCGCCGCGGCCCGGCCGGGCCTCGCCGTCTCCCGGCTGCCCGTGCTGCCCGAGGCCGACCGCCGCCGCATCGTCGAGGAGTGGAACGACACCGCGCAGGCCTTCGACGGCGCCGAGCGCTGCCTGCACGACCTGATCGCCGACCAGGCCGCACGCACCCCCGACGCGCCCGCGGTCGTCTTCGGCGGCGAACAGGTCAGCTACGCGGAACTCGACCGCCGCGCCGACCGGCTCGCCCACTGGCTGCGCGGCCGCGGCGCGGGCCCCGAGCGCACCGTCGCCGTCTGCGCCGAGCGCTCCGTCGAACTGGTCGTGGCGCTGCTCGGCGTGCTGAAGTCCGGCGCGGCGTACGTCCCCGTCGATCCCGACCACCCCGCCAGGCGCCGCGCCTTCATGCTCGCCGACGCCGCCCCGATGATCGTGCTCACCCAGGAGCACCTGCGGGCCGCGCTGCCGCCCACCGAGGCGGAGGTGCTCGCCCTCGACACCCGCTGGGCGGAGATCGCCGAGGAGCCGCACGGACCCCTCGCGCACGGCGCGGGCCCCGACACGCTCGCCTACGTGATCTACACCTCGGGCTCCACCGGTGAGCCCAAGGGCGTCCTCAACACCCACCGCGGCATCGTCAACCGACTGCTGTGGATGCAGGACCGCTACCGCCTCGACGCCACCGACCGCGTGCTCCAGAAGACGCCGTTCAGCTTCGACGTCTCGGTGTGGGAGTTCTTCTGGCCGCTGCTGGCCGGCGCCACCCTCGTCGTCGCGGGGCCCGACGAGCACAAGGACCCGGCCAGGCTCGCCGAGCTGATCGGCGACGAGCGGATCACCACCGCCCACTTCGTGCCGTCGATGCTCCAGGTCTTCCTCGGCCAGGACGGCGGCGAGGGCGGCCTCGCCGGGCGCTGCGCGGACCTGCGGCGCGTGGTGTGCAGCGGCGAGGCGCTGCCGTTCGCCCTCCAGGAGCGGTTCTTCGCCAAGCTGCCCGGCACCGAGCTGCACAACCTCTACGGGCCCACCGAGGCGGCCGTCGACGTCACCGCCTGGCAGTGCGTGCCCGGCGACGAGCGCGGCGTCGTGCCCATCGGCCGCCCCATCGCCAACACCCGCGTCCTCGTCCTGGACGAACGGCTCGACCCGGTGCCGGTCGGCGTCGTCGGCGAGGTGCACATCGGCGGCGTCCAGGTGGCCCGCGGCTACCACAACCGGCCCGAGCTGACCGAGGAGCGCTTCGTCCCCGACCCGTTCGGCGCGCCGGGCGAGCGGCTGTACAAGACCGGCGACCTGGCCAGGCTGCTGCCGGACGGCGCGATCGAGTACCGGGGCCGCGCCGACTTCCAGGTCAAGGTGCGCGGCATCCGCATCGAACCCGGCGAGGTCGAGGCCGCCCTGATGCGGCACCCCGACGTCGTGGAGGCCGCCGTCGTCACCCGCGACGACCCGCGCGAGACGGGCCACAAGCAGCTCGTCGCCTACGTCGTCCCCGACACCGCGCCCGCCGCGCGCGCCACCGAGGGCGACGACCCGATGGCCGAGCGGGTCGCCGAGTGGGCGGAGGTCTTCGACCAGGCCTACGCGCAGGGCACGGACGCGCGCGAGGCGGACTTCAACATCGTCAGCTGGAACAGCAGCTACACCGGTGAGCCGCTGGCGGCCGAGGAGATGCGGGAGTGGGTCGACGGCACCGTCGAGCGCATCCTCGCCCTCGGACCCCGGCGGGTCCTGGAGATCGGCTGCGGCACCGGCCTGCTGCTCTCCCGCATCGCCCCGCACTGCGAGAGCTACCACGGCACCGACATTTCCAAGGCCGCCCTCGACTTCGTCCGCACCCGGCTGATCGCCGAGCGCCCCGAACTCGCCGGCGTCACCCTCTCCCACCGCGCCGCCGACGAGAGCGCGGGCGCCGGCGACGAGCCGTACGACGTGGTGATCATCAACTCCGTCGCGCAGTACTTCCCCGACGGCGCCTACCTGCGCACCGTGCTCGGCCACGCCCTGGACAGCCTCGCCGGGGACGGCGCCGTCTTCGTGGGCGATCTGCGCAACCTCGCGCTGCTCGACACCTTCCACACCGACGTCGAGCTGAGCCGCGCGACGGCGAAGCTCCCCGCCGGGCGGCTGCGCGGACGCATCGCCCGCCGGACGCGCCAGGAGCAGGAACTCCTCGTCCACCCCGCCTTCTTCACCGCCCTGCGCGCGGAACGGCCCGACATCAGCGGCGTCGACGTACAGCTCCGCAGGGGCCGCCACGACAACGAACTGACCCGCTACCGCTACGACGCCGTCCTGCACGTCTCGGCGCGCGCCACCGCGCCCGACACCGACGTCGTCACGCTCGACTGGGCCGACGCCGGCGGCCTCGCCGGGGTCCGCAGGCGCCTCGACGAGGAACGGCCCGGGGCGCTCGCCGTGCGCGGCGTGCGAAACGCCCGCCTCGCCGCCGTCAACGCCAAGCGGGAGCGGCTGCGCGACAAGGACGCCGAGGAGATCGTCGGGGAACTCGTCCGCGACACCGGGACCGGCACCGCCGCCCACGTGGACCCCGAGGAATGGTGGCGCCTCGGCGCCGACACCGGCCGCACCGTCACCGTCTCCTGGATGCCGGACACCACCGACGGCAGCTACGCGGTCCTGCTCAGCCGCACCGGCGCCCACCGCCTCGACCTCACGGGCCCCCTGCCTGCCGAGCCCCTCACGAACGACCCCGCCTTCGACCGCGCGGGCGCCGAACTCGTCCGCGACCTGCGCCGCTTCCTCAAGGACAGCGTGCCGGACTACATGGTGCCCGCCGCGTTCCTGCCGCTGCGCGCCCTGCCGGTCGGCGTCAACGGCAAGCTCGACCGCGACGCGCTGCCGCCCGTACCCGACCAGGGCGACGCCGACGGCGCCGCCGCCGAACCCACCACCCCCACCGAACACGTCCTCGCCGAGCTGTGGGCGGAGGTGCTCGGCGTGGACGACGTCGGCGTGCACACCAACTTCTTCGAGCTCGGCGGCGACTCCATCCACACCATCCACGTCGTCGCCAAGGCCCGGCAGCGCGGCCTGGAGTTCGCCCCGCAGCTCGTCTTCCGGCACGGCACGATCTCCGCGCTCGCGGCGGCGCTCGACGAGCAGCGCGCCGCCGCCGACACCCCCGCCCCCGAACGGCGGGCCGCCACCGGCCGGGACGCGGACGCGGACGCGGCGCTGCGCGCACTGTCCGAAGCGCCCGGCGTCCTCGACGTCTACCCGCTCTCACCCTTCCAGCAGTGGGCCCTCGGCGAGTGGCGCGAACACCCCGAACCCGGCCTCTTCCTCGTGCACCGCATGCAGCTCCTGACGGTCTCCGACTTCAGCGAGGACGTCTTCGTCGCATGCCTCCGGCAGCTCATCTCCGAGCACCCGCTGCTGCGCACCACCTTCGCCTGGGAAGGCCTCGCCGAACCCGTGCAGGTGGTGCACGAGGAGGCCGCACCCGAGACGGCCTTCGCCGACTGGCGCGGCCTCGCGGGACCCGAGCAGGACGCCCGCCTGGAGACCTACCTCGCCGCCGACCGCGACCGAGGCGTCGACCTCGGCGCCGCCTCCGGCCTGCGCTACCTGGTCGCCCTGCTCGACGCCGACACCGCGCTCGTGGTGGTGAGCCTCAACTACTTCTGCCTGGACGGCTGGAGCTTCGAGATCGTCACCGACCGGCTCCAGGAACTGCTCGCCGCGGCGGCGACCGGGCGTTCCCCGGAACCCGCACCCGAGAGGCTGGCGTTCAAGAGGTTCGTCGAAGGCGCACGCGCCCTGCCCACGGGGCCCGCCGAGACGTACTGGCGGCGCGCCCTCGCCGGCCTTACCCGGCCCACCCCCCTGTCGGCCGGGGTGCGCGCCGCACTGCCCGCACAGCCCGCCGAGGAGGGCTGCGCACGGCAGATCATCACCCTCGACCGGGATGCCACCCTCGGCCTGCGCCGCCTCTCCCAGCGCGCCCACCTCCCGCTCAACGCCCTGTTCCAGGGCGCCTGGGCGCTGGTCAACGCCGCGTACACCGCCTCCGACGACGTCACGCACGGCGTGCTCCTCGCCGGGCGCTCCTCGCCGGTCGCCGACCCCGACGCGCTCTCCACCATGGTCGGCCCCGCCTTCAACATCCTGCCGCTGCGCACCCGCGTCGACCGCGACCGCGAGGCGGGCGCGTTCCTCAAGGACGTCCTCGGCGCCCTCGTGGAGATGGGCGGCCACGAGACGACACCCCTGGACACCGTCCTCGGCTGGAGCGAACTGCCGCAGGGCACCCTGCCCTGCGAGAGCTACATCGTGTTCCAGAACGTCGGCGTGGACACCATGGAGCGCGCGGGCACGGCGTTCTTCGTCTCCAAGATGGGCTTCCCGCTGCGCCTCGACGTCTTCCCCACCAACGTCGTCACCGTGCACCTGTCCTACCACCGCGACCAGGTCACCGACGCCGCCGCGACCCGGCTCCTGCTGGCGCTCCAGGGCGTGCTCGAAGCCATGCTCGACGGCCTCGGCAGGACCGTGGGCGAACTCGCCGACGCCGCCCTGGAGGAGCGCGCGGCCCCGCCCGGCCTCGGCGTCTTCCACGAGGGCGAGTTCCGCGTCGCGGACATACGCGAACAGCAGGGCGGTGACCCCGCTTGAACCGCCCCGTCGTCTTCCAGTTCTCCGGCCAGGGCTCGCAGTACAGCGGCATGGGAGCGGCCCTGTACGAGACGGAACCGGTGTTCCGCCGCGTCATGGACCGCCTCGACGCGGCGGCGGCCGACGAGCTCGGCGAGTCCGTGCTCGCCGCCCTGTACGCGCCGGGCCGGAGCCGCGCCGAACCGTTCGACGACATCGCCCTCACCCACCCCGCGATCGTCATGGTCGAACTCGCCGCCGCCGAGACCCTCATGGCGTACGGCGTCGAACCCGACCTGCTGCTCGGCGCGAGCCTCGGCGAGTTCACCGCGGCCGTGCTCGCGGGCGTCCTCGACGCCGAGGAGTGCCTGCGGCTGCTCGTCCGCCAGGCCGCCGCGCTGCGCACCGCGCCGCGCGGCGGCATGCTCGCCGTACTGGACGACGTGGCGCTGCACCGACGCGTGCCGCTGCTGCGGGAGCGCACCGAGGTCGCCGCCCGCAACTACCCCGGACACTTCGTCCTCTCGGGCTCCCACGAGGACCTGACGGCCGCCGAGGAAGAGCTGCGGGCCCGCAAGGTGGTGTGCCACCGCGTCCCCGTCCCGTACGCCTTCCACTCGCGCCGGATGGACTCCGGCGAGCCGCTGTTCCGGTCCGTCATGGCGCGGGCCGAGCTGCGGCCGCCGCGCCTCCCCGTCGTCTCCTGCGCCACCGGCGGCGAGGTGGACCGCGTCACGGTCGACCACCTGTGGCGGGCGACCCGGCTGCCCATCGAGTACGAGGCGACGCTGGCCGCGCTGGAGCGGCGCGGCCCCTTCCAGTACCTGGACCTCGGCCCGTCGGGCACCCTGCACAACTTCGCCCGCAACGGCCTGCCCGCGTCGTCGCGCTCCCGGTCACTGCCGCTGCTGAGCCCGCTGGGCGACGACACCCGCTCCCTCGCCGCCGTGCGCGCAGCCGTGCCGGCCACCAGGCCCCGTCGTCAGACTCCCGTATCCAAGGACGGCTCCATGAAGGTGTACGGATTCCCCGGCCAGGGCAGCCAGGCCAAGGGCATGGGCAAGGACCTCTTCGACGAGTTCCCCGAGGAGACCGCGCTCGCCGACTCGGTGCTCGGCTACTCGATCCGCGAACTGTGCGTCGAGGACCCGCGCCGCGAGCTGAGGCTCACCCAGTTCACCCAGCCCGCCCTCTACGTCGTCAGCGCCCTCGCCTGGCTGCGCGAGCGGCGCGCGGACCCGGAACCGCCCGCCTGCTTCGTCGGACACAGCCTCGGCGAGTACGTGGCGCTGTTCGCCGCCGGGGCCTTCGACTTCGAGACCGGCCTGCGTCTGGTCGCGCGCCGCGGCGAGCTGATGAGCCGCGCCGACGGCGGACGCATGGCGGCCGTCCTCAAGTGCGACCTCGAAACCGTCGAGCGCGCCCTCGCCGAGAACGGCCTGACCGGCCTGGACATCGCGAACCACAACGCGCCCGGCCAGTTCGTGCTCGCCGGGCCCGCCGAGCTGATCACCGCCGCCAAGCCGGTGTTCGAAGGGCTCGGCGCACACTACGTGCAGCTCAACGTCAGCGCCCCCTTCCACTCCCGCTACCTGCGGGACACGGCCGAGGAGTTCGGCCGCTTCCTGGAGGGGTTCACCCTGCGCGACCCCGCCGTGCCCGTCATCGCCAACGTGGACGCCCGGCCCTACCGCCCCGGCGAGGTGGCGCGGCAGCTCGCCCGTCAGATCGCCTCGCCCGTGCGGTGGACCGACACGATCCGCTACCTCATGGGACAGGGGGACTTCGCGTTCGTGGAACTGGGGCCCGGACGCGTCCTCGACAAGCTCGTCGCGAAGATCAGGTCGGAGGCGGAGCCGCTGGCGGGGGAACCCCTGGCGGCGGCGGAGGCTCCGGTGCCGGAACCGCCGGCGGCACAGGCTCCGGTGGCGGATGCGGAGCCCGTCGTGGCCCGGACCGGCGGTGGCCCCGCCGCCCTCGGCGCCGCCGCGTTCCGCGAGCGCCACGGCCTGCGCTACGCCTACCTCGCAGGGTCCATGTACGGCGGCGTGTCCGGCGCGGACCTCCTGGTGCGGCTCGCCAAGGCGGGCGGCATGGGCTTCTTCGGCACCGGCGGCCTCTCCCTCGACGAGATCGGGACGGGGCTCGACGCGGTGCGCGCCGGCCTCGGCGCCGACGGGCCCTACGGCGCCAACCTGCTGCACCAGCACGCCGACCCGCACCGCGAGTCGGCCCTCGTCGACCTCTTCCTGCGCAAGGGCGTCCGCACCGTCGAGGCCTCCGGGTTCCTGCGGATCACCCCGGCCCTGGTCAGGTACCGGCTCAGCGGCGGGCGGGTGCTCGCCAAGGTGTCGAGCACCGACATGGCCGCCGCCTTCCTCGCGCCCGCCCCGCCCGCGACCGTCCGGGAACTCGTCGCGTCCGGGCAGGTCTCCGCGGACGACGCCGCGCGGTACGCGGACGTGCCGCTCGCCGACGACCTGTGCGTGGAGACCGGCTCCGGCTGGCACGACGCCGTCGGCAGCCTCGCCACCCTGCTGCCCGCCGTGCTCCGCCTGCGCGACGCCGCGGCCGGTCGCGGCCCGCGCGTGCACGTCGGCGCCGCCGGCGGCATCGGCACCCCGGAGGCGGCCGCCGCCGCGTTCCTGCTCGGCGCGGACTTCCTGCTCACCGGGTCCATCAACCAGTGCACACCCGAGGCGGACACCAGCACGGTCGTCAAGGACCTGCTCCAGACGCTCGACGTCCACGACGTGGCCCTCGCGCCGGCCCCCGAGATGTTCGAACTCGGCGTACGCGCCCAGGTCGTCAAGCGCGGCGTGTTCCTCCCGGCGCGCGCCGGAAAACTGCACGACCTGTGGCGCCGCCACGACTCCCTCGACGCCGTCGACGCGGCGACCCGGCGGCAGATCGAGGAGAAGTTCCTGCGCGGCCCGCTCCCGTCCGCCGCTCCGGGCGGCGACCCCAAGCGGCACATGGCCGAGGCCTTCAAGACCTACCTCGACCGCGGCTTCGACCTGGCGCGACGCGGCGAACCCGGCAGGACCGTCGACTACCTGATCTACTGCGGGCCCGCGATGGGCGCCTTCAACTCCTGGGCGCGCGGCACCGTCCTGGAGTCCTGGCAGTCGCGCCACGTCGACGCCGTCGCCGAGCAGCTGATGACCGAGACGGCGGCACTGCTGCGCGACCGCGCGGCGGCGTTCGCCGCGCTCTGACCCGCACCGGCAGCACGCACGCCGGGCCGCCCAGCGGCAGCAGCACTCCGAGCCGAGCAGCAAGGGAAGAGGGAACGACCGTGAGTTCGCACGACGCCACCGAGGTGTCAGGGAACGACATCGCCATCGTCGGCATGGCCGGGCGCTTCCCCGGCGCCGACAGCGTGGGGGAATTCTGGGAGCTGCTGCGCGCGGGCCGCGAGGGCATCACCCGGTTCGGCGACGAGGAGCTGGCCGCCGCCGGAGTGCCCGAAGCGCTGCGCGCCGACCCCGCGTACGTGCGGGCCCACGGCATCCTGCCGGACGTCGACCTGTTCGACACCGGCTTCTTCGAGTTCACCCCCGCCGAGGCCGAGGTCATCGACCCTCAGCAGCGCCTCTTCCTGCAGAGCTGCCACACGGCCCTCGAGGACGCCGGCTACGACCCCCGCCGCTACGACGGGCTGATCAGCGTCTACGGCGGCGCCGCCATCAACACCTACCTCCAGCGGCACGTCCTGCCGAGCATCGACCAGACCGCCACCTCCGACCACTTCAAGGTCATGGTCGGCAACGACAAGGACTTCCTCGCCACCCGCGTCAGCTACAAGCTCGACCTGCGCGGACCGAGCTACAGCGTCCAGACGGCCTGCTCGACCTCGCTCGTGGCCATCCACCTCGCCTGCCAGGGGCTCATCAACGGCGAGTGCGACATGGCGCTCGCGGGCGGTGTGACGGTCAAACTGCCGCAGGTGCGCGGCTACCTGTACGAGGAGGGCGCGATCCTCTCGCCGGACGGGCGGGTCCGCACCTTCGACGCGGACGCCGGCGGCACCGTCCTCGGCAACGGCGTCGGCATCGTCGTCCTCAAGCTCCTCGAAGACGCCCTCGACGCGGGCGACACCGTCCACGCCGTGATCAAGGGCACCGCCACCAACAACGACGGCTCCCTGAAGGTCAGTTACGCCGCCCCCGGCAAGGAGGGCCAGGCCGCCGTCATCACCGAGGCGCACGCCGTCTCGGGCACCGACCCGGGCAGCGTCTCGTACGTCGAGGCGCACGGCACCGCGACACGCCTCGGCGACCCGGTGGAGGTCTCCGCGCTCACCGACGCGTTCCGCCGCGGCACGCCCGACACGGGCTTCTGCGCCATCGGCTCCCTGAAATCCAACGTCGGCCACCTGGACGCCGCGGCGGGCGTCGCAGGAGTCATCAAGACGGCGCTCATGCTGCGCCACCGCTCCCTCGTCCCCACCCTCCACTACGAACGGCCCAACCCGGCCATCGACTTCGCCGCCACCCCGTTCTACGTCAACACCGAGACCAGGCCGTGGGAGGGCGAGGGACCGCTGCGGGCCGGGGTCAGCTCCTTCGGCATCGGCGGGACCAACGCGCACGCGATCCTCCAGGAGGCCCCGGGCCAGGGCCCGAGCGAGCCCTCCCCGCGCGAGGAACAGCTCCTGGTGCTCTCCGCCAAGACCCCCACCGCCCTCGACACCCTCACCGACGCCCTCGCCGACCACTTCGAGGCGGACCCCGGCGCCGACATCGCGGATGCCGCGTACACCCTCGCGATGGGCCGCCAGGCCCACCGCCACCGGCGCGCGGTGATCTGCGCCGGCCCCGCCGAAGCCGTACGCGCCCTGCGTGCGGCGCGCGCCGAACCCGGCCGCGCGACCGGCGAGGCCCCGGCCGCCGACGGACAGCGGCCTTTCACACCGGACCCGCAGCTCGCGGGCCGCGCGCTCCTCGACGCCGTGCGCACCGCGTGGCTCGACGGCGCGGAGGTGGACTGGGCGGGGTTCTACGCGGGCGAGCGGCGCCGCCGCGTCCCGCTGCCGACGTACCCCTTCGAGGGCCGCAGGGTATGGCTCGAACCGCCGCCGGAGCCCGCGGCGGCCGCCCCGGCGGAGGGCCCGCATCCGCTGCTCGGCGCCAACGTCTCGACCCTGGCCGAGCACCGCTACGCCACCACCCTGACCGGCGAGGAGTTCTTCATCGCCGACCACCGCGTCGAGGGCCGGGCCATCATGCCCGCCGTCGCCTACCTGGAGATGGCCCGCGCCGCGGGCGCGCTGTCCCTGCCCCCGGGCACGCGGACACTGGCCCGGGTCTCCTTCGAACGGCCGCTGTCCTTCGGGCACGGACCGCGTACGGTGCACGTCGAGCTGACCCCGCACGGGGACGCCGCACGGTTCGCGATCACCGACCCCACCGCGACGGCGACGGGCGAGCCCGAGGTCTTCGCCCGCGGCGAACTGTCCGCCCGGGCCCCCGCCGACGCCCCGGCCCCGGCGGACCCGGCCGCCATCGGGGAACGCTGCCCCGACCTGCTCGCCGCGGCGGACCTCTACGACCTGCTGCGGACCCGCGGCCTCGACTACGGCCCCGCCATGCGGTCCCTGCGGGAGCTGCGCCGCGGCGGCGACGAGGCCCTGGCCGTCCTCGAACTGCCCGCCGGCGCCTTCCCGGCGGGGGAGCGCGCCAGTGACGCCTTCGTCCTGCACCCTTCGCTGCTCGACGCCGCCCTGCACGCGGTGGTGGGCCTGCTCGCCGCCCGCGAGGACGACGGCACCACCTACCTGCCGCTGGCGCTCGGCGGCCTCGAAGTGCTCCGCCCGCTGCCCCGGCACTGCCTCGCACACGTCACGCTGCCCGCCCACGGCGCCGGGGAGAAGCAGACCAAGGCCGACGTCGACCTCCTCGACGCCGAGGGACGGCTGCTGGCCCGCCTGCGCGACCTGTCCGTACGGACACGCAGGCACGGTCACGACGAGCCGGAGACGGCCCTCTTCGCCGGGGTCTGGGAGACCACCGCCGCCGAGGCCCCGGCGGCGCCGCCCGCGGGCCCGCGGCTCCTCCTCGCGCACGACCCCGCCCTGCGCGAAGCGCTCCGGGGCGCCGGCGACGCGGGCCCCGCGGTGGTCGTCGCCACGCCCGGCGAGGAGTTCACGCAGGTGGACGACGACCACTACACCGTGGACCCCTACCGCCAGGAGGACTTCGCCGCGCTCCTCGACCGGCTCGCCGAGACCGGCCGCACCCCTTCCGCCGTGCTGCACACCTGGTGCGCGGGCGAAGACGCCCACGACCACGACGGGGCGCGCTCGGTCTTCGCCCTGACCAAGGCGCTCCTCGCACGCCGTGGCGGCGACCGCACCGCGCTGCTCGTCGCCCACCGGACCGACGCGCACGGAGCGCGCCCCGCCGAGGCCGCCCTCGCCGGGTTCGCGCGCAGCGCCACGCTGGAGAACCCGCGCCTCACCCACCGCCTGGTCGGCCTGGACGCCGCGACACCGCTCCTGCCCACGCTCGCCGACGAACTCGCCCGCCTGGACGACGGCGAGACCGAGACCCGGCACAGCGGCGGCGTCCGGCACGTGCGGCGCCACCGGCGGCTGACCGAAGTCGCGGCAGGAACCGTGGCCGGGACCGGGGACGCGAGCATCCCGCCGGCCGAGGGCGGCGCCTTTCTGATCACCGGAGGCGCCGGCAGCCTCGGTCTGACCCTGGCCGAACACCTCGCCGCGCGCACCGGGGCCCCGCTCGTCCTGCTCGGCAGGTCCGCGCCCGCCCCGGCCGCCGCCCGGCGCGTCGAAGCCCTGCGGGCCGCCGGGCACGACGTCACCCTCCGCCACGCGGACGTCACCGACGAGGCGGCCCTGCGCGAGGCCATCGGGTCCGTCCGCGCCGAGCACGGGGCGATACGCGGGATCGTGCACGCGGCGGGCACGCTGGACGACGCCTATCTGCTGCACAAGAGCTGGGAGGAGTTCACCGGGGTCGTCGGCCCCAAGGCGCTCGGCGCGCGGCTCCTCGACCGGCTCACCGCCGACGACCCGCTGGACTTCTTCGTCTGCTTCTCCTCCATCGCCGCCGCGTTCGGCAACGCGGGCCAGAGCGACTACGCCTACGCCAACGCCTACCTCGACGCCTTCGCCGAGCGCCGCCGCGCCCGGGTGGCCGCGGGCAGCCGCTTCGGCCGTACGCTCTCGCTCGGCTGGCCGCTCTGGTCGGCGGGCGGCATGCGCCAGGACGAGGACGCCGTGCGGGCGCTGCGGCACCGTACGGGACTGTCCCCGATGCCCACGGACGCCGGGCTCGCCGCCTTCGACCGGGCGCTGCGGCAGGACGGCGGCGCACTGCTCGTCGGCCACGGGGACCTGGCCCGTGTCGCGGCGGCGCTCGAACCCGCCCCCGTGCGCAAGCCGGTCGCCGCCGGGGGAGCGGCGGACGCCGGGCCTTCCGGGACCGATCCGACCGAGTGGGCCGCCGGCTTCCTGCGGCGGCTGCTCGCCGAGCGCACGAAACTCGACGCGCGGGAGATCGACCCGCGGGTGCCGTTCGACCGCTACGGCATCGACTCGCTGGTCATCACCCAGCTCAACGCGGAACTCGAACGGCACTTCGACGACCTGCCGAAGACGCTGTTCTTCGAGTACGCCACGCTGGAGGAGCTGGCGGAGTACTTCGCCGCGGAGTACGCCGAACGGCTCCGGGAGCTGGCGGCGACGGACGACGGCCCGGCGGACGACGGCCCGGCGGGCGGGGCCGCCGCACCCGCCGCGGACGCCTCCGCCGGCTCCCCGGAGACCCGGCCCGCGCTCACGGCCCGCGCCACGGGACCCGCCGCCCATCGGCCCGGCCCCGCCGCCGACGACTCCCACGCCGTGGCCGTCATCGGTCTCGCCGGCCGCTACCCCATGGCCGACGACGTCGACGAGTTCTGGGACAACCTCGCCGAAGGGCGGGACTGCGTCACCGAGATCCCCGCCGACCGCTGGGACCACGACCGCTACTTCGACGCCGACCCGTCGGCCCCCGGCCGCGCCTTCTCCAAGTGGGGCGGCTTCCTGCGCGACGTGGACCGCTTCGACCCGCTGTTCTTCGGCATCTCGCCGCGCGAGGCGGAGCTGATGGACCCGCAGGAGCGCCTGTTCCTGCAGAACGCCTGGCACGTGTTCGAGGACGCCGGCTACCGCAGGGACGAGCTGTCCGGCCGCCCGGTCGGGGTCTTCGTCGGCGTGATGTACGGCGAGTACCAGCTCTACGGCGCGGCGGACGCCGAGCGCGGCGGCATCCGGGTCACCGGTTCCTCGTTCGCCTCCATCGCCAACCGCGTCTCGTACACCCTGGGCCTGAACGGGCCGAGCATCGCGCTCGACACCATGTGCTCGTCCTCGCTGACCGCGATCCACCTGGCCTGCGAGAGCCTGCGCGGCGGGGAGAGCGAGGTGGCCGTCGCGGGCGGGGTGAACCTCTCCCTGCACCCGTACAAGTACGTCTTCCTCAGCCAGGGCCGCTTCGTCTCCGCCGACGGCAGGTGCCGTGCCTTCGGCGCCGGGGGCACGGGGTACGTGCCGGGCGAGGGCGTCGGCGCGGTGCTGCTCAAGCCGCTGGCCGCGGCCGAGCGCGACGGCGACCACATCTACGGGGTGATCAGGGGACACGCCGTCAACCACGGCGGCAGGACCAACGGGTACACCGTGCCGAGCCCGCACGCGCAGGCCGACTCCGTGCGCCGCGCGCTGGGCGTGGCCGGTCTCGAACCGGCCGACATCGGATACGTCGAGGCCCACGGCACCGGCACGTCCCTCGGCGATCCGATCGAGATCGCCGGGCTCGCCAAGGCCTTCGGCGCGTCCAGGGCGGACGGCCCGCGGTGGCCCATCGGCTCGGTGAAGTCCAACATCGGCCACCTCGAATCGGCGGCCGGCATCGCCGGACTCACCAAGGTGCTGCTCCAGTTCAAGCACCGGCGTCTCGCGCCCTCGCTGCACGCCGACGAGCTGAACCCCAACATCGACTTCGGGCGCTCCCCGTTCCACGTGCAGCGCGAGGCCGCCGACTGGCCCGCGCCCGTAGGGGAGCACGGGACGGCGCCGCGCCGCGCCGGGCTCAGCTCGTTCGGCGCGGGCGGCTCCAACGCCCACCTCGTCGTCGAGGAGTACCGCGACGGCCCCGAGCGCCCCGAACGGCCCGTCGCCGGGCAGCGTTTCGCACGTCCGCTGGTCTTCCCGCTCTCCGCACGCGACACCGAACGGCTCGGCGTCTACGCGGGCCGCCTCGCCGACTTCGCCGAACGCGAGGCGGTACGCGCCGAAGACCTCGCCCATACGCTCCAGCACGGTCGCGAGGTCATGGACGAACGCCTCGCCGTGGTCGCCGACGACGGCGCCGCCCTCGTCAGGGCGCTCCGCGCCTTCCAGCAGGGCTCCCCGTGCCCCGGGCTCGTGACCGGCGCGTCCTCGGGGTCCGGGCGGCCGGCGGAGCACGGCGGGGCGTTCGACGCCGCCACGCGCTGGACGCGCGACGGATCGGCCGACTGGAGCGCGATCGCCCCCGGCGGCCCGAAGCCCCGCCGCGTCCCCGCGCCCCGCTACCCCTTCGCCCGCGAGCGCTACTGGGCGCCCGCGGCCGACCGCGGCGACGGCGGCACTCCCGCCCGCCTCCACCCGCTGCTCGACGCCAACGAGTCGACCGTCGACGAGATCCGCTTCCGCCGTGCCTTCCGGGCCGGCGAACCGCTCGTACGCGACCACGTCATCGAGGGGCGGGCCCTGCTCGCCGGGGCCGTCTGCCTGGAGATGGCGCGCGCGGCGGCCGGGCTCGCCGGTCTCGACGACGCGCTCGGCCTGCGCGACGTGCTGTGGGGGCGGCCGGTGGTGATCGAGGACGGGCAGTCCGTCGACGTGTACGTGGGCCTGGCCCGCACGGGCGGCGGACCGGACCCGGCGGGCGGCGGACCGGACCGCGCGAGCCGCGAACTGGCCTTCACGGTCTGGACGTCACAAGGGACCGAGCGCACGGTGCACGTGCGCGGCACGGTGTACACGAGCCCGGTAGGTCCCGCCGAAGCCGGACCCACCGACCTGGCCGCCCTCCGCGCGAGCTGCCCCGAGGTCCGCGACCGCGCGGCGGTCCGGGCCGCCTACGACAGCGCGCGCTTCGCCTACGGGCCCGCGTTCGACGTCATCGAGGAGGCCAGGTCCGGCGACGGCGGCGCGCTCCTCACCCTCACCCTGCCCGAGGCGGACGGCGTGTCGCTGCTGCCTCCCGCGCTGCTCGACGGCGCGCTGCGGGCCTGCCACTGGGCGGACCGCCCCTCGCCGGAGGAGAGCGGGAGCCTGGCGGTGCCGTTCAACCTCGGCGCGCTGGAGATCCGCGCGCCACGGGGGCTGCCGCGCAGGTGCCACGCGCACGCGGTGCCCGCCGGGCCCGCCGGGGACGCCTCCGGGCTGCGCCGGTTCGACGTGCGGATACTCGACGAGGCCGGGGCCGAGCTGGTCCGTGTCGACGGCTTCGGCGGCCGTCATCTGGCGCGGGAGGACGCCCCGTTCTTCTACGAGCAGGTCTGGGAGGACCAGGACCTCGTGGCGGGCGCCGCTCCCGGCGCCGACGCCGTGCTCGTCCTCGGGGACGACGACGAGGTGGCCCGTGGCCTCGCGGGACCGGCCGGCGGGCGGCGCGTCATCGACGTACGCGTGGCGCGGGAGTTCGCCAGGACCGGGCCCGGCCGGTACGCCGTCGACCCCACGCGGCCCGGCGACTTCGAACGCCTCATCGCGGACCTGGCACGGGACGGCGTCCGCTCGCTCGACGTCGTGCACCTGTGGGGCCTGACGGCCGAGCCCGTCGACTACGGGCGCGCGGGCGCCTCCGCGGAGGCGGAGGCCGCACTCGACGGCGCCTTCGCGCGCGGACTGCGTTCCCTGCGCTCCCTCGCCCTCGCCCTGGACGCCGTCCGCCTCCCCGGCCGGGTGCGCTGCGCCTACGTGCTCGACGGCACGGAGCACGGTGCACGCCCCGAGCAGGAGGCCGTGGCGGGTTTCGCGCTCTCCCTCGCCGGGGTGCTGCCGCGCTGCGAACTGTTCACCGTGGCCCGCGCCGACGGGCCGGAGCTGCCCGCTGTGCTGGACGCCGAACTGGCGCGGGGCGGACGCCTCGCGGGGGCGGAGATCCGCCACTCGGCGGCGGGCCGCCAGGTCCGGGTCCTGCGCAGGGCCGAGGCGTCGGGCACCGGGGCCGCTGTCCCGCTCAAGCGGGGCGGGACCTACCTCATCACCGGCGGCACCGGCGGCATCGGCCTGGAGCTGGCCCGCCACCTGGCGTCGACCTACCGGGCGCGACTCGTGCTGGTCAGCCGCTCCGCCGACCGGCCGGCGGCGCGCGAGGCCGCGGACGGGCTCGTCGCGCTCGGCGGCGAGGTGCTGCTCGCGGCGGCCGACACCGCCGACGCGGCGGGCATGCGGGCCGCGGTGGCACGGGCCAAGGAGCGCTTCGGGCACCTCGACGGCGTCTTCCACCTCGCGGGCGCCGCCGACCAGTGCTCGCTGCTCGAAGCGGACGCCGCCCGCTTCACCGAACTGCTCTCGGTGAAGGCGCACGGGGTCCGGCTGCTCGACGCGCTCACCGCCGACGAACCGCTGGACCTGTTCGTCGTCTTCTCCTCCATCGCCTCGGTCGTCGGCGACTTCGGCGCCTGCGCCTACGCGGCGGCGAACCGCTTCCTCGACTCCTACGCGGAACTGCGCGACGCCCGGGTCCGCGAGGGCCGGGCCTCCGGCCGCACCCTCTCCCTTGCCTGGCCTCTCTGGCGGATCGGCGGCGTGGACGCCCTGATGGGCGAGCAGGAGCGCGCCGGGTACCGCCACCGCACCGGGATGCGGGAGTTCACCGGCGAGGAGGGGCTGCGCGCCCTCGAACTGGCCTGGCGCACGGGCCGGGTCCGGCTCGTGCCCGCGGTCGGCGACCCCGCGGCCGTGGACGCGGCGCTCTCCCCGCGTGCGCCGGGCACGCCCCCGCACACCACGAAGCCTCCGCACACCACGGCGCCTCCGCACACCACGGCGCCCCCGCACACCAAGGCGTCGCCCGCCGCGCCCGCGGCGGGCCCCATGGTCGTCCCACCGCCCGCCACGCCCGCCCCCGCCCCCGCCCTGCTCGACCGCATGCGGGACCACGTACGGGCCCTGCTCGGCCAAGTGCTCGGCCTCGCGGCGGAGCGCATCGACGACCACACCGCCCTGGACGCCTACGGGCTCGACTCCGTGCTGGTCATGGAGACCAACGAGCACCTGGACCGGGACTTCCCCGGCGCCCGCGGCACCCTGCTCTTCGAGTACCGCACGGTGCACGACCTCGCCGCCCACCTCCTGGACGAACACCCCGACGCGGCCCGGCGGCTGTTCCCCGACGAGGCCGCGCCCCGCACGCCCCCGGTGACCGTCGAGGAGCGGCCCGCCGCCCCCGTCGCACCCGTCCCGCCCCGGCGGGAACCCGAGGGCGACGACGACATCGCCATCATCGGCATGGGCGGGCGCTACCCGCACGCCCGCGACCTGACGGAGTTCTGGGAGAACCTGCGCCGGGGCCACGACGCGGTCACCGAGGTGCCCCGCGACCGCTGGGACGCCGAGGCGCACTTCGCCGACGACCACGCCACTCCCGGCGCGAGCTACGGCAAGTGGGGCGGCTTCCTGGCGGACGTCGACGCCTTCGACTCGCTGTTCTTCCGCATCCCGCCCTCACAGGCCAAGCTGATGGACCCGCAGGAACGCCTGTTCCTGGAGGCCGCCTGGTCGGCGCTGGAGAACGCCGGCTACCCGCCCTCGCGCCTGCCGCGCCCCCGCTTCGGGGGCCAGGGCCGCGACGTGGGCGTCTTCGCCGGCGTGATGTGGGGCGACTACGCCCAGCTCGCCGCCGAGGAGTCCGCGCGGGGCAACCACCACACGGTCCTCGCCAACCGCTCCGCCATCGCCAACCAGGTCTCCTACTTCGGTGACTTCCGCGGCCCCAGCGTGGTCGTGGACACCGCCTGCTCGGCCTCGCTCGTCGCCCTGCACCAGGCCTGCGAGAGCGTACGCCGGGGAGAGTGCCGCTACGCCATCGCGGGCGGCGTCAACGTCTCGGCGCACCCGTCGAAGTACGCGCACCTGAGCCGGATGCGGATGCTCTCCACCGACGGCCGCTGCCGCTCCTTCGGCGCGGGCGGCGACGGCTACGTGCCGGGCGAGGGCGTGGGCGCGGTGCTGCTCAAGCGGCTCTCGGAGGCCGTGGCCGACGGCGACCACATCCACGCGGTGATCAAGGCGACGGCGGTCAACCACGGCGGTCGCACCGGCGGCTACACCGTGCCCAACCCCCAGGCGCAGCAGGCCCTCGTCGAAGAGGCCCTGCACCGCGCGGGCATCGACCCGCGCACCATCGGCTACGTCGAGGCGCACGGCACGGGCACCGCCCTCGGCGACCCCATCGAGCACACGGCCCTGCAACAGGCCTTCGCCGGCGCCACGCGGAAGCCGGGCGCCATCGCCCTCGGCTCGGTGAAGTCGAACATCGGCCATCTGGAGGGCGCCGCGGGCATCGCGGGCGTCACCAAGGCCGTGCTCCAGCTCGCCCACGGTCAGTTGGCGCCCTCGCTGCACTCCGAGGAGACCAACCCGATCATCGACTTCGCCCGGTCGCCGTTCCGCGTGCAGCGCACCCTCGCCGACTGGGCGCGGCCCGTCACCGAGGTGGCCGGGGTACGGGTGGAGCAGCCGCGCAGGGCGAGCGTCAGCTCGTTCGGCGCGGGCGGCACCAACGCCCATGTGATCCTGGAGGAGTACCGCGCCCCCGAGGAGCGGCCCGCCGCCCCGTCCGGCGGCCCCGAACTGCTCGTGCTCTCCGCGCGCAACCCGGAGCGGCTGCGCGCCTACGCCGCCGAGATGGCCGCCCATCTGCGCAGGGAGCGCCCCGCCCTCGCCGACGTCGGCCACACCCTGCGCGTCGGCCGCGAGGCGCTGCCCGAACGCCTCGCCTTCCCGGCGGCCGACATCGACGACGCCGCCGACACGTTCGCCGCCTTCGCCGACGGGGAGAGCGTCCCCTCGGCGATCACCGGCAACGCCGAGGGGCACACCGCGCTGGCCGACGTGTTCACCGACGGCGCGGGCCCGGACTTCCTCCGGACGCTCGCCGCCGCCGGGGACCACCCCCGGCTCGCCAGGCTCTGGGTCTCCGGCGCCTTCGCCGCATGGGCGGCCCTTGAGGAGTTCGCGGCGGCCGGGTGCCGCACGCTGCCGCTGCCGGGCTACCCGTTCGAGCGCCCGCGCCACTGGCTGCCCGTCACCCGCACGGAACCGACCGAGGCGCCACGCCTGTCGGCACAGACTCCGGCGCGGCCCACACAGCCCCGAACGGCGGCCACGACCCTGAGCCTCGCGCCCACCGACCCGGTCGTACGCGACCACGTGGTCGGCGGCCGTGCGGTCCTGCCCGGCGTCGGCCACCTGGACCTGGTGGCCCGCGCCCTGGGCGCGGACGCGGCGCGGGGCTTCCGCGACGTGCGCTGGCTCTCCCCGCTCACGGTGCCGGACACCGGTGCCGAGGTCCTCCTCACGACCGAGCCGGACGCCACCTCGGCGCTCGGCTACCGCCTGAGCGCACCCCCGACCGATGAGGGACCGACCGGCGACGGCCCCGTGTTCTCGCTGGGCCAGGTCCTCGCCTCCCTGCCCGACCGCCCCGAGCCCCTCCCCATCGACCTGCTCAAGGCGGACTGCCCGCGCGAGGTGAGCCACGAGGAGCTGTACGCGGGCCTGCGCGGGCAAGGCCTGCCCTACGGCCCCCACTTCCGGCGCGTGACGCGGGCGTGGACCGGCGAAGGGACCGCCCTCGCCCGGCTGAGCCGGCCCCGCGAGGACTCCGGCGCGGCTCCCGGCCCGCTGGACCCCGGCACGCTCGACGCCGCACTGCACCCGCTGGCCCTGCTGCTCGCCGACAGCGGCGCGAGCGCCCGGCCGCTGCTGCCGTTCGCCGCCGACAGGGTGGAGATCCACGCCGCCCTGCCCGACGAAGGCTGGTCCCACGTCCGCGACCTGGGCTCGCGGCACTTCGACGTGACCGTGACCGATACCGGGGGCCGCGTCTGCCTACGCGTCGTCGGCCTGGCCCTGCGGGAGCTGAAGCCGGAGCCGTCCATCGACTACCGGCCCCGCTGGGCGGTGGCGCCCCCGGCCGCCGCCGGCATCGCCGCACCCCGGACCGTCCTGACCGTCACGGGCGAGGAAGGCGCGCCGCAGGCCGACATCCTGCGCGAGGCCCACCCGGACGCCGAACACGTACGGCTGACCATCGGCGAGGGCGGCCTGGACGAGCGCGCGACGGAAGAACTCCTGGCCCGCGCCCCGGAGATCGACCTGGTGTACTTCCTGGACGCCGCCGGCACGGACGGACCGGTGGACGACAGGGCCGGGCTGCACGCGGCGCAGGACCGGGGCACCGTCTCGCTGCACCGGCTGATCCGTGGCCTCGACCGCGCGGGCGTGCTCGACAGGCCCCTGTCCCTCAAGGTGCTCACCGCCGACGGCCTGCCGCTCGGCGACGACGACGCGGTGCGCCCCACGGCCGCCGGGCTGATCGGCTACTGCGAGGTCGCCGCCAAGGAGTTCCCGCGGCTCTCCGCGGCCTGCCTCGACGTGCGGGGCGGTGAACTGGACGCGGGTGTCGCCGCGTTGGTCAAGGAGCCGGCGCTCGCCAAGGTCCGTGCGGTGTCGCTGCGCGGCGGTGTTCGGCGCGTCCGCCGGCTCGAAGCGGTGCAGATGCCCGCCGCCCCGACCCGCTTCCGTGAGCGCGGGGTGTACCTGATCATCGGCGGCCTCGGGGTGCTCGGGCGTGACACCGCCCGCCATCTGGCCCGCACCTACCGCGCCCGCCTGGTCCTCGTCGGCCGCGGGGCGCTGGACGAGCGCCGCCGCGCCGACCTCGCGGCGCTCCAGGAGCCGGACGCCGAGGTGTCGTACGTACGGTGTGACGCCGGCGACCCGGCGGCCCTGCGGCAAGTGATCGATGAGACCAAGGACCGCTTCGGCGCGCTCCACGGCGTCATCCACTCCGCGATGGTGCTCGTCGACAAGCCCGTCAGGGACCTCTCCGAGGCCGAGCTGCGCACCGCTCTCGACGCCAAGGCGGACACGGTGTGGAGCATGTTCCACGCCCTGCGCGGAGAGCGGCCGGACTTCGTGCTCCTGTACTCCTCCGCGGTCACCCTGGAGGGCAACCACGGCCAGGCCGGCTACGCGGCGGGCTGCCACGTCGCCGACGCGTGGGCGCACGCCGCGGCCCGCACCGCGCCCTACCCCGTCCGCACCGTCAACTGGGGCTACTGGCACGCCGCGGGTGACGCCCACCGCGAACGCGTCCTGAGCCGCTTCGCCGCCGCGGGCATCCGGCCCATCGGCGCGGAGGAGGGCATGACGGCCGTGGAGCGGGTGCTCTCGGGCGCGCTGCCGCAGATGCTCGTCGTCAAGGCCGACCCGAAGATCCTCGCCGGTCTCGGCGTCGACCCGGACACGGTGCTGCGGGCGCAGCCGGAGCGGCCGGCCCCGCCCGCCCTCATGCCCCCCGGAGGACGCGAGCCGCTGGTCAGGCCCACGCACGGCGGCGCGTCCACGGAGACCGAGGCCTTCGCCCGGCGGCTGCTCGTCGGCGTCCTGCGGACCATGGGCGTCCTGCGCGGCCCCGGCGAGCGGCACACCCGCGACGGGCTCCGCACCCGCCTCGGCGTCGTCGCGGCCCAGGAACGGCTCCTCGGCCTGCTCCTCGACGTCCTGCTGCGCGGCGGCCACCTCCGTGCCGAGGGCGTCGAACTGGTCACCACCCCCCTGGTGGACGACCCGGAACTGCTCCGCTGCGCCGCACGACCGCAGGATGCCGCCGAGGAACTGACGACACGCCACCCCGAGGCGGGACCCGTGACGGCCCTGTTGCTGCGCTGCGTCGAGGCGCTGCCCGGGATACTGACCGGACGGCGCGGACACATGGACGTGCTCTTCCCCGGTGGCTCCTTCGACCTGGTCGAGGCCGTCTACGCGGGCGACCCCGTCACCGACCGGTGCAACGAGCAGGTCGCCGGCACGGTGGTGCGGTATGTGCGGGAGCGCCTGCGCGGGCGGCCCGGCGACCGGGTCAAGGTGCTCGAAGTCGGCGCGGGCACCGGCGGCACCAGCGCCCGCGTCCTGCGCGCCATCGCGGAGGCCGGGCTCGGTGACCACGTCGAGTACCTCTACACCGATGTGTCCGAGGGCTTCGTGCGGCACGGCCGCAAGCGCTTCGGCGCCGACCACCCCTTCGCCGGCTTCCGCGCGCTGGACATCGAACGCGACCCGGGGGAGCAGGGCATCGAGAGCGGCGGCTATGACCTGGTGCTCGGCGCCAACGTCTTCCACGCCACCGCCGGCATCGACCGCACCCTCGCCCACACCAAGCGCCTCCTCGCCACCAACGGCGTGCTGGTGCTCAACGAGGGCGTGGAGCAGCGCGACCAGATGTCCCTGATCTTCGGCCTGGCCACCGGCTGGTGGCTCTTCGAGGACGCGGAGTACCGGCTGCCGCACTCCCCGCTCCTGTCCGTGGCCGCCTGGCGCGACGTCCTCGCCCACCACGGCTTCCGCCGGATCACCGAGGGGCCGCGCCCCGACGGCGGCACGTACCAGTGCGTCCTGGTGGCCGAGAGCGACGGCTTCGTCCCCGTGTCCGCACCGGCCGCACCCGCTCCGGCGGCGTCTCGCCCCGTGGTCACGGCACCCGCCGCGCGGCCCGCCGAAACCGACCGGGTCCGTGCCGCGGAGCGTCGGGTCAAGGCGGTCTTCGCACGCGTCCTTGAGATGTCCGAGGACCTTCTCGACCCCCGCGCCACCTTCGAGAACTACGGCGTGGACTCGCTCGTGGTGCTCAGCCTCACCAAGGAGCTCGAGCAGGAGTACGGGCCGCTGCCGTCCACGCTCCTCTTCGAGCACATCACCATCGAGCGCCTCGCCCGCCACCTGGCCACCACGGGGGCGGGCGCGACACCCGAGCCCGTGATCGCGACCGAGCCCGAGCCCGTGACCGAGCCCGCGGAGCCGGAGCCGGACCCCGGCATCGAGCAGATCGTCGACAGCCTCTCCGACGCGGAGGTGGACCGCCTGCTGCGCCAGTTGAGCCACGTTCTCCAGGACCAGGAGGAGCAGCGATGACCACGTCCTTCAGCGCCGTCCTGATCGGTGAGGAACCCCTCCTCGCCGAGTGCGGCGAGCACCTGCTGACACGGGGGCACCACGTGGCCGCCGTGGTCGCCGAGGACCCGGGGCTGCGCCGCTGGGCCGCCGGGCACGGGCTGACCGTGGTCGATCCCGGCCGGGGCCTCGCGGAGCGGCTGCGTCCGCTGCGGTTCGCGTACCTGTTCAGCGTCACCAACCTGCGGATGCTGTCCGACGACGTCCTCGCGCTGCCCGAGCGGCTGCCCGTCAACTTCCACGACGCGCTGCTGCCCCGGCACGCCGGTCTGCACGCCACCAGCTGGGCCGTCCTGGAGGGCGCCGCCGAGCACGGCGTCACCTGGCACGTCATGGAGCGCGAGGCCGACACGGGCGACGTGCTCAAGCAGCGGGCGGTGCCGGTCGGCCCCGACGACACCGCGTACACCCTCAATCTCGCCTGCTACGAGGCCGCAGCCGCGAGCTTCGGCGAACTCGTCGAGGAACTGGCCGCGGGCACCGAGACCCGCACCCCGCAGGACCTCACCCGGCGCACCTACCACGGGCTCCACGACGGCCCGCCCGACGGCGGCCTGTTCTCCTGGCGGGGCCCCGCCGCCTCCCTGGGCGCCCTGGTGCGCGCCACCGATCTCGGGCCGCACCGCAACACGTTCGGCCTCGCGCTCCTCGCCCTGGGGGAGCGCCTGTTCGCCGTGCGGAAGGCGGAGGTCACCGACCGCCCCTCGACGAGCCCGCCCGGCACCGTGGTCGCCGTGGAAGGTCCGGCCGTGACCGTCGCCACGACCGACTTCGACGTGCGGCTGACGGAGCTGTCCGACCTGGACGGCGGCCCGTCGGCCACGGCGGCGTGGCCGCGCCCCGGCGACCGGTTCACGGAGCTGGACGACGCGGCCCGGCGGCGGTGGACGGCCACGGCCCGCGCCGCGCGCCGTCACGAGCGGCACTGGCTGCCCCTGCTCACCGACCGGGCGCCCCTCGAAGTCCCCTGGCCCGCGGTCCCCGAGCCCGCCGAGCCGTCCGGCGCCCGCACCCTCGCGCGCGCCGAAGTGCCGCCCGGCATCGTGGCCGGGGACCCCGAAGAGGCCAGGGCCTGGCTGCTCGCCGCGCTCCTGCGGTTCCTGGGCCGGATGGCGGGGGAGGACGCAGGCGGGTTCGACGTGGCGCTCCGCCTGACCGGGGTGGCGACCGGGCCCCTGATGGCCGACGCGCCCTTCCGCGTTCCCGCAGGGAGCCGTTCCGTCGCCGGCCTCGCGGAAGCGGTCGCGAGGCGGCTCGCCGAGCCGGCCGAGCGGAGCGCCCCGCTGCGGGGAGCGCACCTGCGCGTGTCCGGCCCCGGCGAACGAGCGGCGCTCGCCGGGACCGCGCTGCCCGTCACGGTGGACCTGAGCGAGGGATACGGCACGGCCCACCACCCCGCCGGGTCCGCCCTGACCGTACGGATCGGCGGGCCGGGGGAGGCGCCACGCGGTGTCGCCTTCCTTCCGGCTCAGGAGAGCAGGGCGCCCGCCGCCCACCAACTGGCGGCGCGCTTCGAGGCGTTCCTGCGCTCGGCCGCCGAACGGCCCGACGAGGACGCCGCACTGCTTCCGCTGCTGTCCGGCGACGAGAGCCGCCTGGTCCTCGACACCTGGAACGACACGGCCGCCGACTACCCCGCCGACCGGTGCGTGCACCAGCTCTTCGCCGAGTGGGCGGCCAGACGCCCGCAGGCGCCCGCCGTCCGTGCCGGCGACACCGTCCTCAGCTACGGCGAACTCGACCGCGCGGTCAACCGCCTCGCACACCGCCTCGCCCGCCTCGGCGCCGGTCCCGGCACACTCGTCGGGGTGTTCCTCGACCGCTCGGCCGACCTGCTCACAGGGCTGCTCGCGGTGTTGCGGACAGGGGCCGCGTACGTGCCGCTCGACCCGGTCTACCCGCCCGAGCGCATCCGGCACATGCTCGACGACTCCGGCGCGCTCCTGGTGCTCACCGAGCCCGCGCTCTCCTCCGCACTGCCCGAGGACTGCCCGGCGCGGGTGGTGGAGACCGGCCCCGGGGACGAGGCGGAGGACGAGGACGGCCTCCCCGACCGGGCGTCCGCCAAGGACCTCGCCTACGTCATCTACACCTCCGGCTCCACCGGTCTGCCCAAGGGCGTCAGGGTCGGTCACCGCGCGCTGACCAACTTCCTCTGCTCCATGGCGCGGGAGCCGGGCTTCGGCCCCGACGACTCCCTGCTCGCGGTCACCACGGCCTGCTTCGACATCGCGGGCCTTGAGCTGTACCTGCCGCTGGTCACGGGTGGGGAGGTGCGGGTGGCGTCCGCGGAGACGGCCGCCGACGGGTTCGCGCTGCGCGAGCTGGTCGAGGCCTGCCGGCCGACCGTCATGCAGGCCACGCCCGTCACCTGGCGCATGCTGATCGGCGCGGGCTGGCAGGGCGGTGCCGGGCTGACCGTCCTGTGCGGCGGCGAGGCGCTGCCCGAGGACCTCGCCGCCGATCTCGTGCGGCGGGCCGATCGGGTCTGGAACATGTACGGGCCGACCGAGACCACCATCTGGTCCTCCCTCGACCGGGTCGAGGCGGGACGCCCCATCACCATCGGCCGTCCGCTCGCCAACACGCGGATGTACGTGCTCGACGAGCGGCTGCGGCCCGTGCCGCCCGGCAGCCCGGGGGAGCTGTACATCGGCGGGGACGGAGTGGCCGACGGCTACCACCGCCGCCCGGAACTCACCGCCGCCAGGTTCCTCGACGACCCCTTCGCGCCCGGCCGCGTCTACCGCACGGGCGACGTGGTGCGGCACCTGCCCGACGGCCGCATCGAGTATCTGCGCCGGGTGGACGGCCAGGTCAAACTGAACGGCTACCGCATCGAGCCGGGCGAGATCGAGTCCGTCCTGCGCGACCACCCCGCCGTCGCCGAGGCAGCGGTGGTCGTACGCGACGACGAGCCCGGCGGCGGCAGACTCGTCGCCTACGCCGTGCCCGAGGGCGCGGGGCAGCTCCCGGCCGCCGCCGAGCTGCGCGCCCACGTACGGGAGCGGCTGCCCGCGTACATGGTCCCGTCAGCCGTCGTCCCGCTGCCCGCGCTCCCGCTGACGCCGAACGGCAAGCTCGACCGCAGGGCCCTGCCCGCCCCGCACGGCGCGGCGGCCCACCCGGGGCGGCCGGACGAGGCCGTGCCGCGCGGCGCGCTCGAACAGCGGATCTCCGCGATCTGGCAGAGCGCGCTCGGCCTCTCGGACGTCGGGGCCGACGTCAACTTCTTCGACGCGGGAGGCGACTCCCTGCGGCTGACCCACGTGGTGGCGCGGCTCCGGGCGGAGCTGCGCCCCTCGCTGAGCCGGCTCGACATGTTCCGTCACCCGACGATCCGGACGATGGCCCGCCACCTCGCGGAGGACGGCGCCCCGCCTCCGCCTGCGGCGCGCGGGCGGCAGCAGGGCGGCCGGGACAGGTCCCTGCTCGGAGCGCGCCGTCGGAGGTCCGGCGCCGAACGCTGAGCCCGCCGGAGGCCGGACGGCCGACACATCTCTCTAGGAGGCATCGTGGAACCCACCATCGTCCGCTGCAAGATCTGCTCGCTCAAGGACGGGCACCCGGGGATCGTCCTCGACGACCAGCAGGTGTGCAGTCTCTGCAATCTCGACTTCGCGGGCGACCTGATCGTCAACTACAAGTACACCAACGAGGTGTTCGCCGAGTTCCAGGCGGCCCCGCCCAATCCGCGCGGTGAGTTCGACTGCCTCTTCATGTACAGCGGCGGCAAGGACAGCACGTACATGCTGGACAAGTTCGTCAACGAGTACGGCAAGCGGACCCTCGCGTACACCTTCGACGTGCCCTTTGAGAGCACGCACGCCGCGCAGAACATCAAGCTGGCGCAGGAGAAGCTGCCCGCGACCTTCATGGTCGACGCGGACGACGACAACATCAAGAAGATGATGCGGGACGTCTTCAACCGGCCGCGCCCGAAGAAGCCGGGGCAGTACCTCGACGAGAAACTGCCCTGTGTCTCCTGCCGGACGTTCTTCGTGATCCGCGCCATCCTGCACGCCTACCGCGAGCGCATCCCCTACATCGCGCTGTGTGCCGACCCGCAGCAGATCCTCACCATGGAGTCCAACGTCAGGGAGGTGGTGCGCGGCTTCTACAAGTCCTTCGGCCCCGAGCTGGCGAGTGAACTCTTCGACGGCGACATCGAGGAGATCCTGTTCGCCGAGGACGACGAACTCCCCAAGATCGTGTTCCCGTTCATCGCCATGCGGCACGACTACGACCCCGACCGGATGGTGGCGGAGCTGAAGGAGAAGGGCCTCTACGCCTCGTCGCCGATGGAGACGCACTGCACGCTGTTCCCCCTCCTGAACTACTACTCGTTCAAGAACTGGGACTGCATGTTCTACAAGCTCAACGCGTCCAGCTACACGCGCGCGGTGAGCCGCAACAAGGACTACGACCGTTCCACCTTCAGCATCAAGTTCCCGCGCTCCCTGGACCTGCCCGAGGTCGAGGAGAAGCTGAAGAAGGTGGTTTTGGAGATAGCCGCCGGTGAGGGGGACCGCGAGCAGCACCGGGCCGCGCTGGTGGAGCTGTTCAAGCAGATGGACACGACCGACGACGGCGCGCGGTTCATCGCGGAGACGTTCCTGGACATGCGCGCCGTCGCGGCGGACCTCGGTATCAAGGTGGGTTGAGGAGAAGACATGAACGACCAGCGGACAGAGCGGCAGGACCACGAGGTCCGGGACTCCGACATCGCCGTCATCGGGCTCGCCTGCCGGTTCCCCGGCGCCGACACCCCCGACAAGTTCTGGAAGGTGCTCAGCGAGGGGAGGGAGACCCTCACCTACTTCTCCGACGAGGAGCTGCGCGCGGCCGGGGTCGGCGAGCACCTGCTGAGCGACGACCGGTACGTGAAGGCCGGTCAGATCCTGCCGGACGCCGACATGTTCGACGCGGGGCTCTTCGGCATCACCCGGGACGAGGCGGAGCTGATCGACCCGCAGCAGCGCCAGTTCCTGGAGTGCGCGCACGAGGCACTGGAAGGCGCGGGCTACGACCCGCGGCGCGGCGAGCAGCAGATCGGCGTCTACGCGGGGGTGGGCCTGAACACCTACCTGCTGCACAACCTCGGCGAGCGCTACCGCACCGCGTCGTCCGTGGACCGCTACCGCATGATGATCGCCAACGACAAGGACTTCGTCGCCACCCGCACCTCCTACAAGCTGAACCTGCGCGGCCCGAGCGTCAGCACCAACACCGCCTGCTCGACCTCCCTCGTGGCCGTGCACCTGGCCTGCCTCAGCCTGCTCTCCGGGGACTGCGCGATGGCGATCGCGGGCGCCGCCCACATCCAGGCCGACCAGGGCGAGGGCTACCTCCACCACGAGGGGATGATCTTCTCGCCGGACGGCCACTGCCGGGCCTTCGACGCCAAGGCGCAGGGCACCGTCATCGGCAACGGCGTCGGCGCCGTGGTCCTGAAGCGGCTGAGCGACGCGCTGGCCGACGGTGACACCGTCCACGCCGTCATCAAGGGCACCGCGGTCAACAACGACGGCTCGGACAAGACCGGTTACACCGCGCCGAGCGTCCAGGGCCAGGCCGCCGTCATCGCCGAGGCCCAGCAGATCGCCGACGTCGACCCGGAGACCATCTCGTACGTGGAGGCCCACGGCACGGCGACCCCGCTCGGCGACCCCGTCGAGATCGCCGCGCTCAGCCAGGCGTTCGGCCGCGACGGCGGCACGCTGCCGCCGGAGTCCTGCGCGATCGGCTCCGTCAAGACCAACGTCGGCCACCTCGACACGGCCGCCGGCATGGCGGGGCTGATCAAGACGGTCCTGATGCTGCGCCACCGCACCCTGGTCCCGAGCCTCCACTTCGAGGCGCCCAACCCGGAGATCGACTTCGCGGCAGGGCCCTTCTACGTCGGCACCGAGACCCGGCAGTGGCCCGAGGGGCCGACACCGCGCCGGGCCGGCGTCAGCTCCTTCGGCATCGGCGGCACCAACGCCCACGTCATCGTGGAGGAGCCGCCCGCGGCCCCCTCAACGCCCGACGCCGAGGACGCCGGGCCCCGCCTCCTGGTGCTCTCCGCCAACACCCCGGCCGCCCTCGACAGGGCCACCGCCGACCTCGCCCGCGCTCTGCGCAAGGACCGCGGCCTCGGCCTGCCCGCCGTGGCCCAGACCCTGGCGCTCGGCCGCCGCGCGCACCCCTACCGGCGCGCGCTGGTCGCCACCGACGTGCGGGACGCCGCGCTCGCCCTGGCCCTGGGCGACGCGGGCCGGGTCCTGAGCGCCGACCCCGCCGACGAGCGGCCCGTCCTCGACCTGGCGCCCGGCACCGGCGCGCCCGGCCACGCCGCGGCCCTGTACGCGGAGGCCGCCGCCTTCCGCGAGCACTACGACCGGTGCGCCGCCGAACTGGGGACACCCGCCGCCGAACTGCTCGCCGCAAAGGGCCCGGCGGCGGACTTCGCCGTCCAGTACGCCACCGCGCGGACCCTGGCCGGCTGGGGCGTCGCCGCTCCCGTGGTCGCCGCCGACCGCACCGCGCTGCCCGACGCGGCACTGCGCCTCCTGGAAGGGATCGGCGCGCAGCACACCGCCGGAGCCGGGCGGCCCGGCGTCGCCCTGCTGCCGGAGGCGTCGGACACCACCGGCGTGGCGTTCCTGCTCGGCCTCGTCGGGCGGCTGTGGACGGCGGGCGAGGACGTCGACTGGGCGGCGTTCCACCAGGGCGAGCGGATACGGCGGGTGCCGCTGCCCACCTATCCCTTCGAGCGCGTACGGCACTGGACGGAGCCGCACGGCAGCGCGGCGCCGGCCGCCGAGCCGGGGGCGCGGACGCTGCGGGACCGCTTCGAGGGCACCACGGACGCGGAGAAGAGCGCCCTGCTCACCGCGTTCATCCGGCAGGAGATCGCCGCGGTCCTGGGCGCGCCCGACCCGCGGACCGTCGAACTCGACACCAACCTGTTCGACATGGGCCTCGACTCGCTGATCCTGATCGAGGTCATCGCCAAGCTCAGCGAGGAGCTGGCCCACCCGGTGCGCTCGTCGGCGTTCGTGGAGTACCCGACCGTGCGCTCCTTCGTCGCCGACCTCAGCGGTGAACTGGGCATCGCCCCGGACGCGGCCGCTGCCCCGGCGCCCGCCGCATCCGAGGGCCGCGTCTCCCGCAGGGCGCAGCGGGCCGCCGCGCGCCGCCCCGGCGCGTAGCTCCGGCGCACCTGGGCGGCCGGGCCGGCGGGCTCAGCCGCCCAGGTGGTCCGCGACGCGCACCATGAGGCCGTAGTCCAGCTCGGCCCCGTCGACGAGCAGGGCCTCCACGGCCCGGCTCACGGGGTCGATGTCGGCCTCCATGCCGTCACCGGTGTAGCGGGGGTAGCCGGAGGCGCCGGTCTCCCCGGTGGCCCGCACCACGCCGGAGCGCAGGGTGCCCCGGGTGTCGGCGGTCTGTGTGCCGTCTTCGTTGAACTCGGGCACGATCAGCAGCTCGAACGTCTGCGGATCGGGCAGCTCGCGGTCGGTCTCTCGCGGTTCAGTCGCCATGCGGGCGACGCTAGACAGGACGGGCGCCCGCCGCGTGTATTCGCCGCCGGGCGGCGGGGTGTGTCGCCACGCACGCCCGCGGGCCGTCACCAGCGCAGGGCGGTGAAGTCCACCGGGCGTGGCCGCAGCGTCGCGGTCCTGGCGGTCAACGCCCGCATGCGCGGCGCCATCTCGTCGGCGGGCAGGCGCCTGCGGTCGCCGTGGCCGGGCAGCAGCCAGCTGAAGCGGAGCCGTTCGGCCGTGCGGGCCAACGAGGCGGCCAGTTCCTCGATGGAGTGCCACGTCACGCTCTCGGCGACCTCGATGTCGCCCGTCGACCGCGACCAGTAGAAGCTGTCGCCGCTGAAGCAGTACTCCTCGTCGGCGACGTACAGCACGCTGCCCCTGGTGTGGCCGGGCAGGGGATGGGCGGTGACGCCGTCGGCGACCTCGGCGGCGTCCGTGCCGCGCAGGACGCGGTCGGCGTCGGGCGAGGCGTCCAGGTCGCCCTCGTGGATCCACAGCCGGGCCCCGAAGCGGTCGGCGTACCTGCGGCCGTGCGCCGCGTGGTCCCGGTGGGTGAGGAGCACATCGGTGACGGGCCCGATCGCCTCGTACCGCGCGGCCAGCGTCTCGCTCCAGCGGGGCGTGTCCACCATCAGCAGGTTCCCCGCCGGGCGGCGCAGCAGATAGGCGTTGGCGCCCGCGGTGTGCGGGGAGTTGTGCCCGCAGAACAGGACGGTGTCGTCCACGGGCAGGGGATAGGGGTCGCGCGCCTCGTCGAGGCGCCCCGAGGCGGGCCGGATGGAGCGGGTGTGGCAGGCGAACGCGGCGGCGTACAGCAGGCGTTCCTCCGCGGCGTCGCGCGGCTGGCGCACGACCTCCGAGCGTCGGCCGACCTCGTGGATCAGATCGGGCGCGAGCTGCCGGGCGACGTCGCAGTTGGTGCAGCGGTCGTCCACGGACCAGCCGGTGGTCAAGGGCAGGGGGGTGGGGTCGTTCACGTCGGGTCTCGCCTTCCGCGGGGTTCTCTCGTCTCCTTCCAGGGGTAACCCGCGGCCGGCCGGAAGAGGAAGGGGGGTCGGCACTTGTTTCTGGGGGGTGGGTGGTCTCTGGCGACACGTACCTGATTATGAGGTGTCCATGTCAGAATCGCTCCCGCCTCACTGGTCCAACGCCTCCGCCGCCGTGCTCACCACCGCGTCCGCCAGCGCCGCGAGCGCGGGCGAGTCGAGCTTCCACTGCTGCCAGAACAGCGGCACGTCCACGACCCGTTCGGGGTCCAGCAGCCGCAGGGCGCCGGCGCGCAGCAGGGGCTCCGCCTGGGCGCGCGGCACCACGCCCCACCCGAGCCCCGCCTCGATCGCCTCGGCGAAGCCCCGCGACGACGGGACGTAGTGGCGCAGGGCGCCCGCGCCCCGGCCGCCCGTCACCTCGCGCGCGAACTGGTCCTGCAGCGTGTCGCGCCGGTCGAAGAGCAGGACGGGGGCGTCCGCGATGACCCGCCCCAGCGGCGCCCCGGGCCGGTCGCCGAGCCATCGCTCGATGAACCCCGGCGAGGCCACCGGCAGATAGCGCACCCGGCCGAGGCGTCGCACCGTGCAGCCCGACACGGCGTCCGGCGACGAGGTGACGGCGGCCATCACCGCGCCCTCGCGCAGCAGCGACGTCGTGTGCACCTCGTCCTCGCGGCGCAGCTCGAAGCAGACCCGCAGCTCGTCGGGGACCCGCGCCAGCGCGGACAGGAACCAGGTCGCGAGGGAGTCGGCGTTCACCGCCACCGGCAGCAGCGCGCCCTGCCCCGATTCGCCGATGCCCAGATCGGCGCGCGCGTCCCGCTCCAGGCGCGCGAGCTGCCGCGCGAACCGCACGACGACCTGCCCCGACTCCGTGGGCCGCACCGGTTTGGTCCGCGTCAGCAGGACCCGGCCGGTCCTGCGCTCCAGCGCCTTCACGCGCTGGCTCACGGCCGGCGGCGTGACGTGCAGGGCGGCCGCCGCCGCGTCGAAGGTGCCCTCGTCGACGACGGCGAGCAGCGTCCGCACCTGTTCGAGGGGCAGCTCCGAGAGGCTGCCGTGCTGAGCCATCACGATCGCTTAAGGTACCTGAGAATCTTTACCTGTACTTAAGCGGCCGGTGATCCATAACGTCGACGGCATGGGATCAGCACTGACCGCCGCAGCCGCCGGATTCGGCACCGGACTCTCGCTCATCGTCGCCATCGGCGCGCAGAACGCCTTCGTCCTGCGCCAGGGCATCCGCCGGCAGGCCGTGCTCACCGTGGTGGCCGTCTGCGCGGTGTCCGACGCCGTGCTCATCGCGGCGGGCGTCGCCGGGGTCGGCGCGGCGGTGACGGCCTGGCCGCCGGCGCTGACCCTCGTCGGCCTGATCGGCGGCGCCTTCCTCCTCTCGTACGCCGTGCTCGCCGCGCGCCGCGCCCTGCGCCCCGAGGCGATGTCGGCCGCGGGCGCCACGGCGGGCAGCAGGCGCGGCGCCCTGCTCGCCTGCCTGGCCATGACCTGGCTGAACCCGCACGTCTACCTCGACACGGTCCTGCTGCTCGGCTCGGTCGCCGCGGGCCACGGCGGGCTGCGGTGGGCCTTCGGGCTCGGCGCGATGATCGGCAGCGTCGTCTGGTTCAGCGCACTCGGCTACGGAGCCCGCCTGCTCAGCGGCTTCTTCGCGCGCCCGGGCGCGTGGCGGTTCCTCGACGCCCTGATCGCCGTCATGATGGCGGCCATGGGCCTCACCCTGGTCATCGGCGCGCTCTGAGAAGGGCCGCGACTACTCCTCCCACAGCCCGGTCCGGTACGCCGAGACCAGCGCGCCGACACGGGCCAGGAACTCATCGGCGGGCAGCGGACCGACGCGGCGCCCGTCGCGCAACCGCACGGAGACCAGGCCGTCGGCGGCCTCCTTCGCCCCGATGACCACCTGGTACGGGACGAGCCTGGCGGCCCGGACGCGCGCGCCGAGGCTGCCGCGCCCGGGACCGGCCGACTCGGCCCGCAGCCCGAGCGCGGCACAGCGCCGCAGGAACGCCTCGGCGTCCGGGCCCTGCGCCTTCGAGACCGGCAGGGCCACGAGCTGGACCGGGGCGAGCCAAGCGGGGAAGGCGCCGTCGTGCTCCTCGATGAGCTGCCCGACGGCTCTCTCCACGCTGCCGACGACGCTGCGGTGGACCATCACGGGGCGGTGCTCGGCGCCGTCCGCGCCGACGTAGCGCAGACCGAACCGCTCGGGCTGGTGGAAGTCGATCTGGACGGTGGAGAGGGTGGACTCCCGGCCCGCCCCGTCGACGACCTGCACGTCGATCTTCGGCCCGTAGAAGGCGGCCTCGCCCTCCACCGCCTCGTACGCGATCCCGGTGGAGTCGAGGACCTCCCTCAGCAGCGCGGTGGACCTGCGCCACTTGCCGGGGTCGTCGACGTACTTGCCGCCGGGGCCCGGCAGGGAGAGCCGGTGGCGGGCCGCGCGGATGCCCATCGCCTCGTACGCCCGGCCGATCATCTCCAGGGCGGCCCGCGCCTCGTCGGCGGCCTGCTCCAGGGTGCAGAAGACATGCGCGTCGTTGAGCTGGACGGCCCGCACGCGGTTCAGCCCGCCGAGCACGCCGGACAGCTCCGCGCGGTACATGCCGCCGAGCTCGGCCATGCGCAGCGGCAGCTCGCGGTGACTGCGGGCGCGGGAGCGGTAGATGAGCGCGTGGTGCGGACAGAGGCTCGGCCGCAGCAGGACCTCGTCGCCGCCCATCTCCATGGGCGGGAACATGTCCTCGCTGTAGTGCGACCAGTGCCCGGAGATCTCGTACAGCTCGCGTTTGCCGAGAACCGGCGAGTACACGTGGCGGTAGCCCGCCCGGCGCTCGGCGTCGCGGACGTACTCCTCCAGGGCGTGCCGTACGGCGGCGCCGTCGGGCAGCCAGTACGGCAGGCCCGCGCCGATCAGCGGATCGGTGCCGAACAGCTCCAGCTCGCGGCCGAGTCTGCGGTGGTCGTGCATGGTGGTCTCCTCGCGTACGGAGGGCGAGTGACCGCAGGCCGAAGCCCCGGGGCACTCGCCCCGGGGCTTCGACTCACGACATCGGTCAGCGCGCCGGGACACTCTCCGGCGTCGTCGTCCTCATCGCGGCACGCTTCATGCGAGTGACCGTAGCGGCGCCGGCACCGGAGCCGCGAGCGGTTTTCCGCGGGTCCCGTGTCGCGCTAGCGGCGCCCGCCGCGCCGCGTCGTGCGGCGCCAGCCGAAGGGGCCGGGCAGGTCCATCGAGGTGGTGCGCCGACCGGTGCTGCTGTGGGTGCGGCGCGGACCGTGCCGGCCACCGGTCGTGAGGGACCAGGAGCGCTTGTTGATGTTCAGCCGCACCCCGGGAAGTATCCGGAAGCTCTTGCGGAACGTGAGTGGCATGAATTCCTCCTGACGTCCCCTGCCGGATACCCGCCCACGGCCCTGTGAAAGACGTCACAAGGGGGCATCACATGATCGGGGCCGGGTGCCATCGAGGCATACGGTTCGCGTAAGGTCGCGGGTCGGCCGCCCCACGGGGCGACCCGATCCGACCGTCCCCGAAGAAGGAGCCGCAGTTCATGCCGGCCAATGACGTCACCCAGGCGCCGATCTACCACTCCCTCGTACAGGAGCACGGCGACGTGCTCGCCACGGCGCGCAAGGCCGCCGAGGAGACCCGGCAGACGGCGCAGGACGTCCTGGACTTCAGCACCCCGCCGCGCCTGAACGCACCCGCGGAGGCCGCGTCCTGACCGCGGGCGCGCCTCCCGGCGGCACGGGCGCCTCGCGCCGCGCGCGGGGGATCGGCCAGGATGGCGGGATGGACCACGAGTTCTGGAAAGACATCCACGAGCGTGGCGGCATCCCCGCCGTCCGCGGCGCGCTGGAGGCCCTGCCCGACGACCTTCCCCCGCAGGACGCGGACGCCGCGGCCGAGCTGGCGATGCGGGTCATCGAGGAGGACATCGCCCGCATCAACGCCCGCGCGGACCGCGCCGAGGAGCGGGCCCGTGAGCTCGCGGACGAGACCCGCGAGGTACGCCGTCGGCTCGCGGAGCACACGGCCCGCACCACGGGGGACTGAACCCGCACGACGGGAGACCGACCCGGCCGCGCGGTCGGGGGTCCCCGGCGTCCGGGCCGGCTCAGGTCCGGGCCGTCAGCCGTGCGGTCGCCGCGTCATGGCGGGCCTGGAGCCCCGCGTCGGGGGAGACCCGCAGCAGGGCGCCCAGGGCGCGTACGGCTCCGTCGTCATAGCCGCAGGCCTCCGCCTCGCGGGCCGCCGCCTCCAGATGCGAGATGCCGCCGCTCTCGTCGGCCATGGCCACCATCGCCTCGCCGAGCGCGGTGAGCAGCAGCACCCTGGCCGCGACCGGGGTGTCCGCCGGGGCGTCGATGGCGAGCGCGGCGCGGGCCGTGTCATGGGCGGCCCGCCACTGCCCCGCCTCCAGGTGGTGCCGGGCCAGATGGGTGAGGGCCAGGCGCTCGGTGCTCCGGTCGCCGACGCCGTGCGCCAGCTCGGCCGCCTGCGCGCACCCCTCGGCCGCCTCGTCCGGGCTGCCGAGCGCCGCCTGCGCGAGGGACAGGTTGATCAGCGCGGTCGCCTCGCCGTGGGGGTCGCCCGCCCGCGCGGCGAGCGGGGGCGCGGCCTCCAGGTGGACCAGGGCCTCGCTCAGCCGGCCCTCCTCGGTCAGCACCCAGCCGAGCAGCGCGAGGACCCGCGCCTCGGCACGGGCGTCGCCGTCGGCCCGCGCGGCTTGGAGCGCCATGGTGAGCGGCGGGGTCCAGCCGTCGCGGACCCGCCAGACGATCTGCGGCCACATCCCGAGCACGATCCGCCACGTCCTGCCGTGCAGTCCCGCGGCGGCCGCCGCCGTCGCCGCGAGCGTCAGGTCCTCGCGCTCGGCCGCGTACCACTCCATGGCCTGCTCGCGGCCGGTGAACGTCCGCGTCGCCTCGGGCGCGTGGAAGTCCGCGGGCAGCGGGAAGCAGGACTCGTCGCCGGGCTCGGCCGCGTCCGCCGCCGCCAGGACGGTGAGCACGGTGTGGTCGAGCACCCGCACCAGCGCGTCGCTCCCGGCGTCGAGGCCGCGCGCGTACAGCCGTACGAGATCGTGCAGCGTCCAGCGGTCCGGTGCGGCCCGCACGACGAGATGCGCCGAGGCCAGGGTGTCGAGGGCGGCCTCGGCGCCGGCCGGGTCGGTGCCCGCGAGGGCCGCCGCCATGTACCGGTCGACGTATCTGCCCGGATGGCGGCCGAGGTGGGCGAACTGATGCGCGGCGCTCGCGGGCAGCCGGCGCACGGTCAGCCGCAGCGCGGCGCGCACCCCCGTGTCCTCCACGTCGAGCAGGCTCAGCCTGCGCGACTCGTCGGCCAGTTCCTCGCCCATCGCGCCGAGCGACGACCCCGGCTGGTCCGCGAGCCGGGCCGCGGCCACCCGCAGCGCGAGCGGCAGACCGCCGCACAGTTCCGCCAGGCGCCGCGCCGCGACCTCCTCGGCGAGGACCCGTTCCGTGCCGAGCACGGCGGCCAGGAGGGCGGCGCTGTCCTCGGGCTCCAGCACGTCGACGGGCACGGGGCGGGCCGCGTCGGAGGCGATCAGGCCGCGCAGCCGGTAGCGGCTCGTGACGACGGTGACGCAGCGGGCCCCGCCCGGCAGCAGCTCCCGCACCTGCTCCGAGGCGCGCGCGTTGTCGAGGACGACGAGGAGCTGGCGCTCGGCGCACAGGGACCTGAACAGCGCGGACGCGGCGCTCGCCGACTCCGGTATCCGGCGCGGCGCGACCCCGAGGCCGAGCAGGAACTCGCGCAGCACCTCCAGGAGCGCCGGCTCCCCGGTGTCGCTGAAGCCGCGCAGGTCGGCGTAGAGCAGTCCGCCGGGGAACTGATCGCGGTGGCGGTGCGCCCAGTGCGTCACGAGCGCCGTCTTGCCCACGCCCGCGGGCCCCGTGACCAGGCAGACGGGAGCCTCGCCCGCGGCGGCGCGGGACAGGGCGGTGAGCTCGGCGGCCCGCCCGTGGAAGCCGCGCGGCATGCGCGGCAGCAGGTCGATCGCGGCCGGAAGCCGCGTCGCCACGGCGAGGGGCGCGGGAACGGCCGCTGCCGCGACGGGGGGAGAGGCGACCGCGACGGCGGCCCGCCCGGAGATCCGCGAAGGGCCCCCCGCGTGCCACGCCGCGCGGTCGGCGCCGAACTCCCCCTCCTCGCTCTCGTCGGCCCCGCGCAGCGCGAGCGCGTAGGCGTCGGCCAGCTCCCTGCCGGGGTCGACCCCCAGCTCGTCGGCGAGGAGCCGCCGGGTGCGGTGGAACCAGTCGAGGGCCTCGGTACGGCGCCCCGCCCGCTGGAGCGCCCGCATCAGCGCGGCGGACAGCGATTCGCGCAGCGGGTGGGCGCCGGCCTCGGCGCGCAGCACGGCGGCGGCCCTGGAGTGCTCGCCCATCCGCGACCAGGCGCCCGCCAGCGACTCCACGGACGCCAGGCGCAACTCCTCAAGGGCCTGGGCCGCGGCCTGCAGGGGCTGGCTCGGATAGGCGCCGGTCAGCGCGGGTCCCTGCCACAGCGCGAGGGCCTCCTGGTACATGGCCACGGCGTCGGCGGGCGCCCGCTGGCCGCGCGCCAGGGTCACCAGTTCCTCGAAGCGGTGGGCGTCGAGCAGCGACTCCGGCATCCGCAGGACGTACGCCGTGCCCTGGGTGACCAGTTCGACCCCGAACATCTCGGCGTCGGCGCCGCCCAGCAGGACCCGAAGCCGCGACACATGCCCCTGGATGACACCGCGGGAGCGCAGGGGCGGCTCGTGGTCCCACAGCGCCGCCGTCAGCCGGTCGACCGGAACCGGATGGTTGGGCCGCAGCAACAGGGCGGCGAGTAGGCTCCGCCGCTTGGCGGGGCCCAACGGCAGCACCCCGACTTCTGTGGCGACGGAAACCGCTCCGAGCAGCCGAAACTCCACCGGTGTAACTCCTTGTGCGGTAAAAGATCCAGATTAGCCGAGCCGTAGGTCCCTCCCCGCCGCGCCGACGCTTCCCCGCCAGGCCTCCGGGGCCGCCCGCTGCCGCCCGCCCGGGTTCAGCGCGACGGCTCGGGGCACCCGATCGTCGTGATCGTTTGATCACGGCCGGACCGGTCCGAGCCCGGGGCCGGTGACATGCACGGGCGTCCCGGTTCCGTCAGGATTCTGAGAGGCGCCACCGCCCGTCCGCGTCCCGGTCTGCGCACGTCTCACCAGGAGGACCTTCATGCTGGACAACACCCTTCCGCTGCTCGCACGGGGCTACGCGTGGCTCCCCGACCTGAGCCGCCGCACGGGTCCCGGCGCGGTCCGCACCCGGCTGATGGGCAAGCCCGCCATCGCGTTGCGCGGCCCGGCGGCCGTCGGGTTCTTCTACGACGAGGACCATGTGCGCCGCCGCACGGCCCTGCCCGAGCCCGTGCTGAGCACCCTTTTCGGCAAGGGAGCGGTGCACACCCTGGACGGGGCGGAGCACCGTAAACGCAAGGAACTGTTCCTCAAGGTGCTCAAGGACACCGCGGGCGTCACCGCATTGGCGGACCGCGTCGCCGACGAGTGGGAACGCTCCTGCAAGGAGTGGTCCGACCGGCCGCGGGTGACGCTCTTCGACGAGGTGAGCGTCCTGATCACGCGGGCCGTCTGCGGCTGGGCCGGCGTCCCGTTCACCGACGGGCCCGGCGCCGACGCGCGCATGACGGCGCGGGACCTGACCGCCATGGTCGACGGCTTCGCCACGGCGGGCCCGCGGCACTGGCGGGCCCGCCGCGCCCGGCAGCGCCAGGAGGAGCGCCTCGCCCGGCTCGTCGAGGACGTCAGGTCGGCCAGTGGCAAGACCACCGGCCAGGGCGGCCCTCCGGTCACCGCCGTGGAGGCCGTGGCCGTCCACCGGGACGCCGACGGCGAACTCCTCGACCCCCGTACCGCCGCCGTGGAGATCCTGAACATCATCCGGCCCACGGTGGCCGTCACCTGGTACACGGTGTTCGGCGCCCACGCCTTGCACCGGAACCCCGCGCTGCGGCAGCGCCTGGCCACGGGCGGCGAGGACTACGCCCGCGCGTTCGCCCACGAGGTGCGGCGCTTCTACCCGTTCGCGCCGTTCGTCGCGGGCCTCGCCCCGCGCGACGTCGAGTGGCACGGCGAGCACATCCCCGAGGGCGCCCTGGTCCTCCTCGACCTGTACGGGCAGAACCACGACCCCGCCCTGTGGGAGTCCCCGTACACCTTCGACCCCGAGCGGTTCGTGGGCCGGGAGCCGGGGCGCGACGAACTCGTGCCGCAGGGCGGCGGCGAGGCCTCGCAGGGCCACCGCTGCCCGGGCGAGGACGTCACGCTCGCGGTCCTGAGCACCCTGCTGCCGCGCCTCGCACGGCTGGACTACCGCGTTCCGGACCAGGATCTGCGCATTCCCTTGAACCGAATGCCCACCAAGCCGCGCAGCGGTTTCGTCATCGCGGAAACGCACTGAAGCACCCCGCCCGACACCGCGTCACTGTGTTGCGGAATTCAAGAGAGGACGGACTTTCATGAACGACAAGCGGAACCACGAGAGCAGGAATGACCAGCACGCCGAAACAGCCGCCGAAGAGGTATTCGACGAAGTCGAGTCCGCGGAGACTCGCCTTCCCGACGACCGGCGCGACACCGACGACGGCGAGGCGGGCGACACCCTGACCCCCAGCCCCACGGCGCAGGAAGACATCCACCGGGACACCAAGCGCGGAAAGGCCTGAACCATGGCGCGTGCGGCGCTCTTCGACGTCGACGGAACCCTCACCGACACCAACCACCTGCACGTCGTCGCCTGGTGGGAGGCGTTCCGGCAGGCGGGCCACACGGTGGCGATGCGCGACATCCACCGCGCCATCGGCCTCGGCTCGGCCGACCTCGTCGCCCACTGCCTCGGAGAGGACCGCGACAGCGGCGGCGACGAGGACATCAGCGCCGCACACAGCGCCCTGTACGGCACGTACTTCAACCGCCTCGCGGCGCTGAACGGCGCACGCGATCTGCTGTACGCCCTGCACGAGCGCGGCCGGCGCATCGTCCTCGCCACCTCGGCGGGCGGTTTCGAGCTGGACGCGCTGCGCAGGGCCATCGACGCCGACGACGTCATCGCGGGCGTGGCGAGCGCCGACGACGTGGCGTCGGGCAAGCCCGCCCCCGACCCGGTCCTGCACGCCCTCGACATCGCGGGGTGCGACGCCGATGACGCGCTGTTCGTCGGCGACTCCGTGTGGGACATGAAGGCGGCCACCAAGGCGGGCGTCCGCGCCGTCGCCCTGCTGTCGGGCGGCATCCCGCGCGATGACCTGGAGGCGGCGGGCGCCACCGCGGTGTACGCCGACCCCGCCGACATGCTGGCGCACCTCGACGGCGAGGTCCTCGCGGGCGAGGAGTGAGCCGGCCGCCGTGCGGCGGGACCGGCAGGGGAGAAGGAGCGAGGAGGCCGGCCGGCCGCACCCCAATGCGGCCGACCGGTGAGGAAGGCGTCCGAAGGCCGTTCCGACGCGTTCGCACCCCGGGCCGCGTGTGCCCCGTATGCCCCCACCTATGCGATGCGCCCCCCGAACGGAGTATGCGGCGAACACCAGACCGTCATTCGACGGCTCGTCAGCACGCGTTCGAGCTCTTCGGGAAGGCAGCTGTTTGGTTCCGGAATCGAAGGGCAGGCGAATGACGTGCTTCGGACCGGAGGCGCGTTCGCGGGGAGCGGTGTGTTCAGCTCCTGGTGGATGCCTGCTGCTGGGGCGCCCCGTTTCTCGCGGTCACTTGTTTGACGGCACCGTCGAGAGGCGTTTTTCCTCATGCTGACTGATCTCACCGAATACTCCGAACGTCGTCGCGCGGCGAACCGGCACTCTCACAGCGACGCTCCCGACACGGCGGTGGAATTCGCCCGCCTGGCCTCTCTCGGGAGCGGCCCCGAACGCGAGGCGCTCTGCGCGGAGATCGTCGAGGCGTGGCTGCCCATGGCGCACCGGATCGCCGGGCGCTTCCGCAACAAGGGCGAGAGCCTCGAAGACCTCCAGCAGGTCGCCGCCATGGGCCTGGTGAAGGCCGTCAACCGGTACGAGCCGGGCCGCGGCGCGTTCGAGAGCTACGCCGTGCCCACCATCACCGGTGAACTGCGCCGCCACTTCCGCGACCGCATGTGGGACGTGCGGGTCCCCCGGCGCGTCCAGGAACTGCGCAACAAGGTCCGCGCGGCCCGCCGTGAACTCCTCGACCAGCCGGGCGGCAGCGGCCACGAGCCCACCCTCGCGGAGATCGGCCGCCAGGCGGGACTGACCGAGGCCGAGGTCCGCGACGGCATGGAGGCCATGGAGGGCTACAGCGCCCTCTCGCTCGACGCCGAGGTCTCCTCCGCCGAACCCGACGGCTTCAGCCTCGCCGACACCCTGGGCGCGCCCGACCCCGCGTACGACCACGTCAACGACCGCGAGGCGGCCAAGGCGGGCCTGCGCCGGCTCCCCGAGCGCGAGCGCACCATCCTGTACCTGCGCTACTTCGAGGACATGACGCAGAGCCGGATCGCCGAGGAGCTCGGCATCTCCCAGATGCACGTCTCGCGCCTGATCAGCCGAAGCTGCGCCCGCGTGCGCGCCGAGGCCGACCCCGGCCACGACGACGCCGGACAGCCGAAGGCGGCCTGACCCCCGCGGACGGCGGGCAGCGGGCAGCCGCCCCGTTGTGTCGACACGGCGGCGGCGGGTACCTGCGCCTTCACACGGCACACGCCACACAGCACCACCTAGGAACGGAGAAGAACAGCCATGGTCGAGCGCAACCCCGCATCCCCCGGCGAGAACGGCCAGCCCATCCCCAGGGACCTGCCGGACCAGCAGTACACGGGTGAGAGCGACCCCCTGGACATGGACGTGGCGGCGGCCGACGCGGACGGCGAGGAGCGCTCGGGGAAGGACGTCCCCCAGACGGACGAGGGCGGCACCGGCCGGCGCGGCGCCACCGACTCCGGCGGGACGGGCGTCGAGGAGGACCCCGACGCGCAGGAGCCCACCGGCTGACGCCTCACCCCCGGCGCCCGCCCGCCGTGCCGCGCGGCGCTCCGTCGGCGAAGCTGTGAGGACGCGTACGCCGCCGGCGTCACCGGTGGCCGGAGGTGCCGATGGAACCCGTGGAGGCGTTGGAACGGATCGCCTTCCTGCTGGAGCGCGGCGGTGCCCCGACCTACCGCGTACGGGCCTTCCGCACCGCGGCCGCCGTGATCGCGGGCCTGGCCGAGGGCGAGGCCGAGCGGCGGGCCGGGGACGGCAGCCTGGAGAAGCTCAAGGGGGTCGGGCCCAAGACCGCGGGCGTGGTCCGCGAGGCGCTCGCCGGCGGGGTGCCCGGCTATCTGGAGCGGCTCGAAGGCGAGGCGGGCGACCCGCTCGCGGAGGGCGGGAGCGAGCTGCGGTCGCTGCTGCGCGGCGACTGCCACCTGCACTCCGACTGGTCCGACGGCGGCAGCCCGATCGAGGAGATGGGCCTCGCGGCCCGCGCGATCGGCCATGAGTGGGCGGTTCTCACCGACCACTCGCCGCGCCTGACCATCGCCCGCGGCCTCTCCCCCGAGCGGCTGCGCGAGCAACTGGACGTGGTCGCCGCGCTCAACGAGACCTGGGCGCCCTTCCGGCTCCTCACCGGCATCGAGTGCGACATCCTCGACGACGGCTCCCTCGACCAGGAGCCCGAACTGCTCGACCGCCTCGACGTGGTCGTCGTCTCCGTGCACTCCAAACTGCGCATGGACGCCGCCGCGATGACCCGCCGCATGGTCCGGGCCGTCGGCGACCCCCGCGCCGACGTGCTCGGACATTGCACGGGACGGCTCGTCACCGGACGCGGCAGGCCGGAGTCGCAGTTCGACGCGGACGAGGTCTTCGCCGCCTGCGCCGAGGCCGGAACGGCGGTGGAGATCAACAGCAGGCCCGAGCGGCTCGACCCGCCGCGCCGACTCATCCGGCGTGCCGTGGCGGCGGGAACCCTGTTCTCGGTCGACACCGACGCGCACGCCCCCGGCCAGCTGGACTGGCAGATCATCGGGTGCGCGCGGGCCGAGGAGTGCGGGGTGCCCGCCGAGCGGGTGGTCACGACGTGGACGGCGGACGAGGTGGTGGCCTGGACCCGTGAGAGCCGGGCCAGAGCCACCACCTGAACTGCCCGCCCCGCCCGGGGCCGCCTGATCAGAGGGCGGTCACGAGCTTGTCCGGCGTGATCGGCAGCTCCCGCAGCCGCACCCCGGTGGCGTGGTGCACGGCGTTGCCGATCGCCGCGGCCGTGCCGACGATGCCGATCTCGCCGATGCCCTTGCTGCCCATGGGGTTGAGATGCGGATCGTCCTCGTCGATCCAGTGCGCCTCCATCGCCGGCACGTCGGCGTTCACCGGCACGTGGTAGGAGGCGAGGTCGCTCTCCGCGAAGTCGCCGAAGGCCTTGTCCATGGTGCTGTGCTCGGTCAGCGCCATGCCCAGGCCCATGGTCATGGCCCCGATGAACTGCGAACGCGCCGTACGGGCGTTGAGGATGTGCCCCGCCGCGAAGACGCCGAGCAGCCTGCGCACGCGGACCTCGCCGGACACGGCGTCGACGCCCACCTCGGCGAAGTGCGCGCCGAAGGCGTGGCGTGCGTACTCGCTCTCCGCGTAGTTGGTGTCGGGGGTGCCCTCCGTGTCGGCCGAGGCGCCCACCCCCTCCGGCGGCAGCTGCTGCCCCAGCTGCCCCGCCAGGCGCCTGGCCAGCCGCGTACAGGCCTCGTGGACCGCCCACCCCCAGGACGCCGTGCCGGAGGAGCCGCCCGCGAGCGGCGCCGCCGGCAGGTCGGTGCTGCCGACCTCGGTGCGCACGCGGTCCACCGGAACGCCGAGCGCGTCGGCGGCCACCTGGGCGAGCACCGTACGGGCGCCCGTGCCGATGTCGGTGGCGTTGACCCGGATCACGTAGCCGCCGTCCGGGTAGGCGTGCGCGCTCGCCCGGGAGGGGGAGACGAGCACCGGGTAGGTCGCCGCGGCGACCCCGCTGCCGATCAGGACGGGGCCCTCGGCGCGCGAGCGGGGCCGCGGGTCGCGCTCGGCCCAGCCGAAGCGGCGGGCTCCCTCGCGCAGGCACTCGGCGAGGTGGCGGCTGCTGAACGGCTTGCCGGTGTCGGGTTCCGTGCGCGTGTCGTTGCGCAGCCGCAGCTCGACGGGGTCGAGGCCGAGCGCCACGGCGAGTTCGTCCATGGCCGACTCCAGGGCGTACATGCCGGGCGCCTCGCCGGGGGCCCGCATCCAGGAGGGGCTCGGCACGTCGAGCGGCAGCACCCGGTTGCCGGTGCGGGCGTGCGGCGAGGGGTACATGACGCGGGACACGGCGGCGCCGGTCTCGACGAACTCCTTGACGCGCGAGGTGTGCGAGGTCACCTCGTGGATCAACGTCGTCAGCGTGCCGTCCGCCTCCGCCCCGAGCCGCAGCCGCTGCACGGTCGGCGAGCGGTGGCCCACCACGGCCGCCAGATGGCGTCGGGGCAGGGCCAGTTTCACGGGCCGTCCGGTCTCGCGCGCCGCCATCGAGGCGAGCACGACGTGCGGGCGGGGCGTGCCCTTGGAGCCGAAGCCGCCGCCGACGTGTTCGGAGACGACGGTGATCTGCTCCTCGGGCAGCTTGAACAGGCTCGCCAGGGTCTGGCGGACGGCGGTGGCGCCCTGGCTGGAGTCGTGGACGGTCAGCCGTCCCTCCTCCCAGCGCGCGGTGGCCGCGTGCGGCTCCATGGGGTGGTTGTGCAGCGGGGGCACCTCGTACGTCACGTCCACCCGGACGGGCGCGGCGGCGAAGGCCTCGTCGGGGTTCCCCCGCGTGTGCTCGTCCGGGTTGCCGTCGGGGTCCTCGGGCACGTAGGCCGCGGGACTGGCGGCGTCCAGGGTGACGTCGTGCGGTTCCTCGGCGTAGGTGACCGTGACGGCGGCGGCACCCTCGCGGGCCGCTTCCAGCGTGTCGGCGACGACGAGGGCGACGTACCAGCCGCGGTGCGGCACCCGGGCGTCCTGGAGCACGGCGAGCGTCGCGTCGTCCGCCTCGCCGAGGCGGGGCGCGTTCAGATGGGTGAGGACGCCGACGACGCCGGGCACCGCGAGGGCCGCCGTGTCGTCGACGGAGGCGACCTCGCCGCGCGCGATCGTGGCGGGCACGGGCCAGGCGTGGGCGAGGCCGCCGGGCAGGTGCTCGGCGGCGTAGCGGGCGGCCCCGGTCACCTTCGCGGGGCCCTCCCTGCGCTCGGTGGGCGCCCCGAGAGCGCTGGTGGTGTCCGGCATGGTTTTTCGTCTCCCTCAGTGGCGGAGGTCGGGCGGCGGCTGCGGTTCAGGCGGCGGTGGGCGCCGTGCTCAGGCGCCGCAGCACGTCACAGGCGATGCCGCGGGCGAGAGGCACCTTGAACGCGTTGTCGGGCAGCGGCTCGGCGGCGGCGAGTTCGGCGTCGACGGCCCGCCCGAACGCCTCCTCGGTGACCGGGCCGCCCACCAGGGCCCGCTCGGCGCGCAGCGCGCGCCACGGCCGGTGGGCGAGGCCGCCGAACGCGATCCGCACATCCCGTACGAGGGAGCCGTCGACGTCGAGCACCACGGCCACGGAGGCGAGCGCGAACGCGTACGAGGCACGGTCGCGCGCCTTGCGGTAGGCGGAGGGCAGCCCGGCCGTGGCGGCCGGGAGGCGGACGCCGGTGATGAGTTCGCCCGGCGCGATCTCGGTGTCCAGGTCGGGGCGGTCACCGGGCAGCCGGTGGAAGTCGGCGGCCGGCACGGTCCGCCGCCCGTGCGCCCCGTGCAGCTCCACCTGGGCGTCGAGCGCGGCCAGCGCGACCGCCATGTCGGAGGGGTGCGTGGCGATGCACTGCGGCGAGTGCCCGAGCACCGCGTGGTCGCGGTGGACGCCCTCGCGCGCGCCGCAGCCGGTGCCCGGCTCCCGCTTGTTGCAGGGCTTGGCGAGGTCCTGGAAGTAGGGGCAGCGGGTGCGCTGGAGCAGGTTGCCGCCGGTCGTCGCCGCGTTGCGGAGCTGCCCCGACGCGCCCGAGAGCAGGGCCTGGGCGAGGACGGGATAGCGGTCGCGCACCAGCGGGTGGGCGGCGAGGTCGCTGTTGCGCACCGCCGCTCCGGCCCGCACGGAACCGTCGGGCAGCTCCTCGACCGCGTCCAGCGGCAGCCCGCTGACGTCGATCAGCGTCCTGGGCCGCTCCACCCCCATCTTCATCAGGTCCACGAGGTTGGTGCCGCCGCCGAGGTAGCGGGAGCCCGGGCGGCCCGCGTGCGCGGCGGTCGCCTCTTCGACGCTGTGGGCGCGCAGATACCGGAACGACTTCATCGCGTCACGTCCTCGACGGCCTCGACGATGTGCGGATAGGCGCCGCAGCGGCAGATGTTGCCGCTGAGCCGCTCCCGGATCTCGTCCCTGGTCAGTTCCACGGGCGCGCCCACGTCGGCCGCCGGGTCCGTCACATGGGAGGCGCGGCCCGCGCGGGCCTCCGCGATGGCGCCGACGGCGGAGCAGATCTGCCCCGGGGTGCAGTAGCCGCACTGGAAGGCGTCCCGGTCGACGAAGGCCCGCTGCAGCGGGTGCAGGTCACCCCCGGCGGGGGCGAGCCCCTCGACGGTGATGACCTCGCGTCCTTCGAGGGAGACAGCGAGCAGCAGGCAGCTGTTGACACGGCGCCCGTCCACCAGGACGGTGCAGGCGCCGCACTGGCCGTGGTCGCAGCCCTTCTTGGCGCCGGTCAGGCCGAGCTGCTCGCGCAGGACGTCCAGCAGCGTCGAACGGTGGTCGACGGTGGGGCGGCGGGCTTCGCCGTTCACCGTCAGGGGCACTTCCGAGTGGAACACATCGGCTCCCATGACACTCTGCTCCCTCGTCGGGCGTGGTCGGTGCGGTGACCGCGTATCCAGACTGGGCCAGGACACACGTTCCGGCATGCCGGAAGTGGGCGGGACCGCGGTCGCGCAACCCGGAAAACCGGGTGCGCCCGCCGCCCGCGCCGTGGCAGGCTGCCCCGCCGTGAGCACCGTCGAGCCGATGAACCCGTGACAGGAGCGTCCCGTGACACCACCCCGCCTGGCCCCTCTGCTCGAACAGTTCTCGTTCGCCTGCGAACGTCTCTCGGGCCGCCTCGCGGGCCCCGTCATGGACAGCGGTGACGGGGCGGAGACCAGGACCGGGCCGCTGACCGACGAGGAGTACCTCTGGGAGCCGGTGCCCGACTGCTGGTCGGTCCGGCGGCGCTCCGAAGGGCCGGGGCCGCGCGCCGCCTCCCTCGCCGGCGCCGGTGACTGGGGCCGCGACGCCGCCCCGTACCCGCACCCGTGGCCGCCGCCCTTCACGACGGTCGCCTGGCGGCTGAGCCACCTCAGCGAGCTGCTGTTCGTCGCCGCGGACCACACCATCGGCACCCGTACGCTCACCCGGGACGACTACGCCATCAGCGGGAACGCCGCGGAGGCGCTGGCCGCCTTCGACACCGCGGCGGCCGCCTGGCGGGCCGCCCTGGAGGCCGCCGACGAGGCCGCGCTCGACACCAAGGGCCACTGCGCCTACCCGCACGGCAGCTATGACGAGGAGCCGTTCATCGAGGTCGTGTGGTGGGTCAACCAGGAGGTCCTGCACCACGGGGCCGAGATCGCCCTGCTCCGGGACCTGTACCGCGCGCGCCGCGGCTGAGGGACGCCGCGGTCACTCGGCGAGGATGTCGTGGGCCAGCGCCACCAGGTCCGGGACGGCGGGGTGCCCCGGCCCCTCGCGCCAGGCGATGACGAGGGGGACCGGCGGCGCGTCGACGAGCGGGCGGTAGACCAGCGAGGGGTGCGCGTGACTGCTCGGCGTGGCCGACGTCGAGACCCCGAGGGCGCGCCCCGCGGCGATGGTCATGAGCCATTCGTCGGTGTTGGAGACGTCGACGGTCCTGCGGGGACGGGTGGAGGGCGGCCACAGCTCGGGGGTCGTGGTGCCCGAGACGCTGTTCAGCGCGAGGGGATGGGCGGCGAGATCGGCGAGGGTGACCCGGGAGAGGGCCGCCAGCGGGCTGTCGGCGGGCATGACCGCCACCCGCTCCTCGTGCCGCAGCGGCTCCGTGCGGAGCCCTGCGGCGGTCACCGTGCCGCGCAGCAGCGCCACGTCGACCTCGCCCCGGGTCAGCCCCGCCGTGCGGTCGTCGACGCGGAGCAGTTCGAGCGGGACGTCGGGCCTGGTCTCGTCCCAGCGGCGCAGCAGCGGCACGGTGTGGTCGCCGAGCGCCGCCCAGGTGTGCCCGAGCCGCAGCGGCCAGCCGCCCAGGCCGGCGGGGTCGAGGGCGGTCTCGACGGCGGCGAGGGCGGCGGCGGCCTTGTCACGGAAGACACGGCCCCGTGCGGTGAGTTCGAGGTGGTGGGTGGAGCGGTCGACGAGCCGTGCGCCGAGCTGGTCCTCCAGTTGCCGCAGGGTGCGTGAGAGCGCGGGCTGACTCAGCCGGAGCCGTGCGGCGGCCCGGGTCACGTTGCCCTCGTCGGCGATGGCGAGGAACGCCCGCAGGTGCCGCAGCTCGATGGTCATGCCTGCCGAGCATAATCGTGCCCGCGGTGGCGGGGCGGTCGGGCGACCGCTCGGCACGGGCCGCGCGGGCAGGGGGAGCGCGGCTTGGTTAGGGTGACCCGAGCCCCGTCGACTGGAGTTGCCATGAGTACGTCGCCGTCCGCCGCCGAGTACGTCGGCAGGGAGCAGACCGCAGCGGCGGGCCGGGGCCCGATCAGCGTGACGTGGTCGCTCACCGGCCCCGCACGCGACCTCGACGCCAACGTCGTGCGTCTCGCGCCCGACGCGTACATCTCCGAGCACACCGAGACCGTCCTCGGCGTGCTCGTCACCGTCCTGGCCGGTTCGGGCGAGGTGCGCACGCCGGACGCGACGTTCGGTCTGGAACCCGGCGTCCTCGCCTGGCTGCCCGCCGGCACGACCCGCTCCGTGCACGCGGGTCCCGACGGGCTCACGTACACGACCGCCCACCGCCGCAGGCCGCCCATGGCCATAGGCTCGGCCCGCCCCGCCGAAGAGGGCGAGGCCGCCTGCCTGCTCGACCGCGTCTGCCCCGAGTGCGGCCGCCTCGCCACCGAACGCGACGCCCGCTTCTGCGCACGCTGCGGGACGCCGCTCGCCGAGCGCTGAGGCCCCGGCGGGCGTGCGGAATATCCGCGCGGGGCGGCCGAGTTGAGGATCAGCACAGTCCCGAGAGCACCGTAGTGTCCAAGGAGAAGTCCATGTCCCTCAGTGTCGAAGAGCGGGAACAGTTCCTGGCCGAACCCCACATCGGGGCGCTCGCCGTGGCGGCGGGCGACGGGCGGGCCCCGCTCACCCTGCCGATCTGGTACCAGTACGCGCCCGGCGGCGACCTGTGGGTGATGACCGGACGCCACTCCAAGAAAGGGCGCCTGATCGAGGCGGCGGGCCGCTTCTCGCTGATGGTCGACCGCCTGGAGCCGACCGTCCGGTACGTCTCCGTGGAGGGCCCGGTGGTGCGCATCGAGGACGCGACCGTCGAGCGGCTGCGGGAGATCTCCGCGCGCTACCTCCCGGCCGACAAGGTGGACGGATACGTCGAGTCCGCCGCCAAGGAACACGGGGAGCAGGCCATCTACCACCTGCGCCCCGAGCACTGGTACGCCGCGGACCTCGGCACGGTCTGATCACCTGTGTCCGGGCCGCCCTCCCGAGAGAGGACGGCCCGGACACAGGTGGAGAGACAACGGCGCGGGCCGGCGGCCCGGACGGTTAGACCCCCTTCACCGCGCTCGGGGGCGGCGGCACACTCACACGCCCGGTCTTCGGGGTGCTCCCCGCCGTCTCCAGGCCCTTCTGGGCGGCGGAGAGGGCGACCTCCGTGGCGTCGAGGACGCTCCCGACGGTGCCCGACGGGTCGGCGAGCGTCCTGCTGACGGCCCGGCCGAGGTCGTTCCCGCTGCTCCTGCCGTCCGGGGCGGGCGCGGCGGCGTGGGCGGTCCCGGCCAGGGTGAGCGTGGCGGCGGCGAGGGTGACGACGGCGATCACACGGTTCTGGTTGTTCATGCCCTTCTCAACGCCCGGGACCGGATGAGGATGCGTCCGCTCCGCTGATCAGGGGCCCGGTTCCGCCATCCGGGGGGCGGAACCGGGGCCGCGCGGCGCGCGCGGTCACAGGAAGCGGCGGATCGGCAGGACCGCGTACTCCTTGGACCGCTGGACGAGTGAGCGCTTCTTCCAGCGCTCGGGCTCCATCCGCTCGCTGACGGTGAGGTCCTCGTCGAAGTGCCCGTCGAGCACGGCGGTGAAGTCCGGGTCGAGGACGGCGAGCATGACTTCTTCGTCGTGGTCGAGGGAGCGCCGGTTGAAGTTGGTCGATCCGACCAGCGCGGCGACCCGGTCCACCGTGATGATCTTCGCGTGCATCATCGTCGGCTGGTACTGGTATATCCGTACGCCGCAGGCGGTCAGGTCCTCGTAGAAGTTCTGGCCCGCCAGCTGGCAGACCCGCTTGTCCGTGTGCGGGCCGGGCAGCAGGATCTCCACCTCGACGCCGCGGCGCGCGGCGGCGCAGAGCAGCTCGGCGAAGTAGGCGTCCGGCGCGAAGTAGGCCGTGGCCAGCCGGAAGCGCTCCTCGGCCGACTCCAGCATCACCCGGACCAGCGTCTGCATGTCCTGCCAGCCGAAGCTCGCCGAGCCGCGCACGACCTGGACCACCGCGTCGCCCTGCGGCGGCAGGTCGATGAACCGGTCCCTCTCGTCGAACAGCTCCTCGTGGCACTCGGCCCAGTTCTGCGCGAACGCGGCGGCGATCCCGTCGACCGCGGGGCCGCGCACCGAGACGTGCGTGTCGCGCCACTCGTTCTCGTCGCGGGCGTCGCCGCACCACTCCTGCGCGATGCCGACACCGCCGGTGAACGCCACGGACTCGTCCACGACGAGGACCTTGCGGTGGCAGCGGTGGTTCTGCTTGAAGGGCGAGAGCGACAGCGGTCTGCGGAACCACGTCACGTGCACCCCGGCCCGTTCCATCAGCTCCAGCTGGTCCTTCTCGATGAGACGGCTGCCGAAGCCGTCCAGGAGCAGCCGCACGCGCACCCCTTGGCGCGCACGGCCGGCGAGCGCCTCGGCGAACCGGTGGGCGATGTCGCCCTTCCAGTAGACGAAGGTCATCATGTCCACCGTGTGCTCGGCGCCCTCGATGGCGTCGAGCATCGCGGTGAAGATCTCGTCCCCGTTGCGGAGGGGGACCAGGGCGTTCCCCTCGGTCGCCGCGATGCCTATCAGCCGCTCCAGGCGGCGGCGTATGCGGGTGGTCCGGTGCGTGAAGAGTTCGGCATCGGGTCTCTGCGAAGCGTCGGGGCCCGTTTTCGGCCGGTCTGAGGTCATGGCGTCACCTGGCCGGCACACGAGGGGAAGAGGAACCGCCGCAGCCCGGTCCGGCACAGGCGGCGCGGCGAGCAGACTGTACGCCACCGGGAACCGATCCCGTGCCGAGGGGTGTAGGCGCCTGCGAGCGGGGCAGTCGAGAAGCACAGGGGTGACAACCTGTGAGGCGCCGTTGTGAATGGTCAGTGGGCGGTGCCGGGTGTGAACTGGGCGGCCGCGTCCTCGTGGGACAGAGACGCGGCCGCTCACGCATGTCCATCCGGGCTCGCCGGTGTTCACCCGGGCCTCAGCGGCTCCTTTCGCAGTGACTCCTCCCGCGCCAGGGCCCACAGCCCCAGATACGCCCGCTGGATGAACGCGCCGGTCGCGGCGGGCTGCGTGTTGGCCAGCGCGGCCAGGGCGATGCGGTGCCGGGAATCGAAGCCCGCGAAGGCGGTGAAGCCCCGGGTGCCCCCGGAGTGGTGGTAGAGGTCGTGGCCTGGGCGCGGGCGGATGTTCCACACCAGGGCGATGCGCCGGCCGGTGCGCGGCAGGGCGATGCGCGGCCCGGTGACGTCCGCCAGCGCGGCCCTGAGCGGGCCGGGAGCGTCCGGGGGCGCCGACGCGGGGTCCATCACAAAGCCCAGGAACGCCAGCAGGTCACGCGGGCTCGACCGCCCGGCCCCGGCGCCGGGCAGGGCGGGAATCCGCCACGCGGGCCGCGCCCGGCCGTGCCAGTACCCGGTGGCCTGCGGCTGCCCGGTGTCGCAGCTCGTACGGGTCAGGCCGAGCGGGCGCAGGACGCGCTCGTCGAGCAGCGGGGCGTAGGCACCGCCGGGGCCGTGCGCGGCGCGGGCGAGCAGCTCGCCGAGCAGCCCGACCCCGAGGTTGGAGTAGCGCACGCGGGTGCCGGGGGCGGCGTGCGGCCGGGTGCGCCCGAGGGCCCGCCACAGGTCGGCGCGGGAGCGGTGGGCGTAGGGGTTGCTGAAATAGGCGGACGCGCTGCCGAGCAGGAACCCCCGCGGCAGCCGTGGCAGCCCCGACGTGTGCGTGGCCAGATGGCCGAGCGTGATGGGGGAGCCGCGCAGCCGCGGGGCGGCGCCCAGAGGCAGGAACCGGTCGATCGGATCGTCGTACGCGACTTCGCCGCGCGCCACCATCTCGGCGAGCAGCAGCGCGGTGAACGTCTTGGTCAGCGAGCCGATCTCGAACCGGGTGTCGGGCCCGGCCGGGGTCCCGCCACCCCTCGTGGTCGCGCCGGTCGTCAGCAGCGCCCGTTCCGGGCCGCGCCGCACGGCGAGCGCGACCGCGCTGGCCCCGGGCGCGGCGTCGCGGAGCCCGGCGAGGAGGGCGGCGGCCCAGGCAGGGCCCTGCGGCGCGTCCTGGTCACGGGTGTCCGGTGACCGTCCGTCGTCCTCGGCGTGCGGTGGCCGTGCGCCGCCCCCGGCGTGCGGCGGACCACCGCGGCTCACGAGGCCGCCGTTCCGCCGCCGAGCGCCCGGGAGACCGCGAGGGTGCCGGCGGCGGCGGTGACCACGGCGGTGTGCTGGTGGTCGGTGAACCGCCGCACGGGGTCGTCGGAGACCGGTTCGCCGTCGCGCGGCACGAGGCCGTCCGCGTGCTGGGCGGCGGCCAGCCGCTCCCAGTCGGCGGTCTCGCAGTAGGGCTCGTCGAGGCAGCACCCGACGAGCATCAGCTCGCCGACCAGGTCCCACTGCTCGATCTCCGCCCAGATGTCGATCCACACGGGCAGCCACGCGGTCATGTACGCGGTGATGTCCGCTGGCAGGCCCGCGGGGCGGGCGCCCCAGTCGGTGAGATGGAAGACGGTGTGGGTGGCGCAGTAGGCGGACATCCAGTCCACGAGCCACGGCTCGGGCAGCCCGCCGAGCCAGGTGGCGCGGGCCAGCGCGGACCAGTCGTCCGGCCGGTCGAGGCCGACGACGCGGGCGGCGTTGGCGACCGCGAGTCGCCGGTTGGGCATGATCTCCACGCCCCGCACGGACCGCAGGCCGCCGGTGTGGGCGAGCAGCCGCTCCAGGGCTTCGTGGCGGAGGCCGCTGCGGGCGAAGGGGGCGTACGTCTCCAGCGGGTCGGTCATCATCGAGTACCGCAGCAGCCGCTCGTACAGCATGTCGCCCGCGCCGAGCTGCTGCCAGCAGAAGTCGAGGAGTTCGCGGGCCATGCGCAGCTGGGTGCTTCCGGCGGCGGCTTCGCGCAGCACGAGGGAGGCGGCGAGGGCGGTCTCGCCGAGCGGTTTGTAGACGCTGTCCGGGTCGCCGAGGTCGGCGGTGGTGTCGGCGGGCAGCGCGCCGAGCCGGTGGTGCGTGTGCAGCCAGGCCATGGCCCGGGAGCTGACCTGGTGTGCCGTCCGCGTCGCGGTGTCCGTCATGGAATCTCCCGTGGTCTCCCGTGATGTCCCGTGCGGGGTCAGGCGCGGTCGCGGCGGGCCGGTGCGAGCAGCCGCCCGGCGATCGCCGCGTCGAGCGCGAGCCGTGGTCCGCCGCCGAGCAGGCGCAGGTGCTCGACCAGGGGAGCGGGGTCGAGGGGCAGCCGCGCGCCTTCGGCGGCGAGCAGGGCGAGCCAGCGCGTGATCCGCATGGCGGTGGGGAAGTCCCGGCGCAGCACGGCGCGGCTCGCGCCGCGTGCCAGGGCCAGCGGGGCGCGCCGCGCGGCGGCGTGCACGGGCCCGTCGAGGCCCGGCAGGGCGAGCGGGGAGAGCTGGCCCATGCGGACGGACCAGCGCTGCCAGTCGGAGCCGGACCCGTCGGACCCGTCGGACCCGTCGGACGCGTCGGGCTCCTCGGCGACGGGCGCCCCCACGGGCTCGGGAACCAGTGTCTCGCCGCCGGAGAAGCGGGCGAGCAGGGCCGAGGTGGCCCAGTCCCGCCAGGCGGCGATCCAGGGTTCGGCGGGCCCCGCGGGCGGCGCCGCCGGGACGCTCACCGGGGGCGGGAAGACGGTGAAGGACTGCACGACGGCCATCGCGTCCTCGGGGAGGAGGACCGCGTCGGCGAGCAGGTGCGGGGCGAAGAGATCGGCGCCCACGAGGCGGATCGCGGCCAGTGCGGCCTTGGGGTCAGCCGCTTCCTCGACGTGCCGGGCGACCAGGGCCGCGCCCTCGACGCCACGGAGGGCGTCGAGGGCGCGAACAGCCAGGTCAGCCGCCGATGCGGCAAAAGCGGTCTGCGACTGATCGGGGCTCACTTGTCCTTCGGCTCCTTCGGCTCCTTCGGCGAGAGCAGAGCCAGCAGCAGAAGAACTCCCGCAGCCTGCGGCGCGTACACCGGCGCGTCACTCAGAGCGGCCTCGGGTTCGACCATGGCCGTGCAGAGTGTCGCGGTGTCCGTCGAGCTGACGAGAAGTGGTGTTTCCTGAGCAAGCATCATTGCCTCCTCAAATAAAGTCTTCGCCACCAGTCAGGTGACGCCCACCCTCGGACTAGTTTAGGGCAATTGGCCTGTTATGTCCGTTCAGTTCGTGTGGGGCCCTGTTTCCCGAGCGGGGTGGAAGCGGGCGAGCACATAGGGTGGCCGCGTGCCGGACCCGGCTCGCCCCTGATCGCGGGGCTGTACGCCGCCGTGATGGCGGGCCGCCGGACGGTGGGAGACCCTCATCGCGCGGTCGCCGACAAGCTGGGCGCCGACTGCCCCTCCGTGTGGATCGAGGGCCCAACTCCGTGGTTTCGGCGGGGCGTTCACGTAGGCGGTGGGCGTCCGGTGCGGCACTGTCCGGGCGGCACTCACCCTTGCCGGCGGCGGCGATCCGGTCCGGCAGGAAGAAGGCGAACGGGCGGAACAGCGGGCCGTTGTGATGCCGCGCCTGCCAGGATGCGGTCCCATGGCTGATCACGACGATCCGGCCGCGCAGGCGCTGCGCCTGGTCTCCACCCGTTTCCCGCAGGCGCTCGGAGCCGTTCTGGGCGGCTCCGCGGCTCAGGGTCGTGCCGCCCCGGCCAGCGATCTGGACGTCGCCGTGCTCCTGCCGGACACGGGGGCGAGCCGCCGAGAGGTGCTGCGCCACGAGGGACGCCTGGCCGAACTGTTCCTCAACACCCGTGCCGATCTGCCCGAGTTCTTCGCGTGGGACAGGGCCCGCCGCAGGGGTACCGTCCTGTTCGTCTACGCCCAGGGACTCCCTCTGCTCGACCCTCACGGCGACCTCTCCCGCGCCCGCGACCGTGCCCGGACGGTGCTCGCCGTAGGCCCGCCACCGCTCACTCCCGCCGAGTTGTCGCAGGCGCGCTACACCCTGACCTGCTACCTGGACGACCTCCTGGACGCCCCCGGGCTCAGCCCGCCACGAGCAACTGGCCCTGGCCGACTTCGCGTTGCGCGAGGCGAGCCACCTGCTGACCGCCCATCACCGGGCCTGGACGGGCATCGGCAAGTGGCTGCCGCGCCGACTGCTCGCCGCGGACGCGGCGCGGGGCGGCGCGCTGCTGGACGGCCACCGGGCCGTGGCCGAGACCGCGGACCCCGGGCCCCTGGCCGCGGCGGTCCACCAGGTGCTCGATCTCGTCGGCGGGCCGCTGCGGGAGGGTACGCGCTCGACTGGCCCGGCGGCCCGGGAAAGTGAAGTGGATCACACGGGTCGGGTCAGGCTGGACCTTAAGTGAACTTGAGGAAGCACGCTGTCGGTGTGCAGGGGGAGCGCCGCGGCGCTCCGCCTCGCCGAACCGAACCGAACCAAGCCGAGTCCAGTCCAGTCCAGTCGATCCGCCTCCCCACCTCTGACATACGGAGAGCCGCCATGGCCACGCTGCTGCACATCGACACCTCGATCAACGGTGACAACTCCCACTCCCGCGCGGTGACCGCCGCGTTCCGCGCGACCTGGGAGCGCGAGCACCCGGAGGGCACGGTGATCTACCGGGACCTCGACGCCGATCCGCTGCCCCATCTGCGGGCCGACGCCTTCTACGCGGGGTTCACCGACCCCGCCGACCGCACCGCGGAGGAGCGGGCGGCCTTCGCGCTGCGGGACGAGGTGATCGCGGAGGCCGAGGCGGCGGACGTCCTCCTGCTCGCCGCCCCGATGTACAACTTCTCGATCCCCTCGACGCTGAAGGCCTGGCTCGACCACGTCTTCGCCATGGGCCGCACCGCCGGCGCGGGAACCCGTACGCTCGCGGGCAAGCGCGCCGTGATCGTGACCAGCCGTGGCGGCTCCTACCGGGAGGGGACTCCGAACCACGGCAGCGACTACGTGCAGGACTTCCTGCGGCAGGCGCTCGGCGGCGCACTCGGCCTCGACGTCACCTTCATCGTCCCCGAGCTGACCATGGCCCCGACGGTCCCGGCGATGGCCGACCTCGTCCCGCTCTACGAGGCGTCCCGCACCGATTCCCTCGCCGCCGCCGAGTCCCACGCCAAGGAACTGGCCGCCGAACTGGCCGCGTAGCCCCTGGGCGCGGGTCCCGAGCGCCCGTTGGCCTCACTCCTCGCGCAGGCTCAGCACGAGGTCACGCGGCAGGCCGTGCGTGTCGTGCAGATAGTGCAGGTCCTCCTCGTCGAGCGGGCCCCGGAAGCGGGGGCGGGCGAGGACCTGCCGGCCGCGCTCCAGGAGGCGGCGGAAGCGCTGTTCCTCCTCGCGCAGCACATCCCGCACGCCTTCCACGTCCGTCTCCTGGCGGAAGTGGTCGGCGGTGTGGCGGAACAACTCATCCGGCAGGGAACCGAGTTCGCGCGAGTTGTCGTCGCGCCACAGCGTGGTGAGCACGCGCCGCACCAGGCGGCGCAGCACGTACCCGCGGCCGGTGTTGGACGGGCGTACGCCGTCGCCGATGACCACCATGGCCGACCGCAGATGGTCGCAGACCAGCCGCAGTGAGGCTTCGTCCAGGGCCCACAGCCCCGGCACGAGGCGCCGCCAGGGGGCGAAGACGTCGCACTCGAACACCGACGTGCGGCCCTGCAGCAGCGAGGCGAGCCGTTCCAGGCCCATACCCGTGTCGATGTTGCGCTGGGGGAGCGGTACGAGCGAACCGTCGTCGAGCCGGCGGTGGCGCATCATCACGTGGTTCCACACCTCCACCCACCGGTCGTCCCTGGTGGGTGTCGAGTGCGGTGGGGTGTCACCGGTCCAGAGGAAGATCTCCGAGTCGGGGCCGCAGGGTCCGGTGGGCCCGCTGTTCCACCAGTTGTCCTCGACGGCCAGCTCCACCGGGACGCCGTGCTTCCGCCACACCTCCAAGCTGGGGGTGTCGACCCCGATCTGTCCGTCGCCGCCGAACACCGTGGCGTGCAGCAGCTTCGGGTCGACGCCGAAACCCTCGGTGAGCAGCTCGTACCCCCACTCCAGGCTCTGTGGCCCCTCGTAGTCGCCGAGCGACCAGGTGCCCAGCATCTCGAAGACCGTCAGATGGGTGAGGTCGCCCACCTCCTCCAGGTCGGTGGTGCGCAGACAGCGCTGTACGTTGACCAGCCGCCTGCCGAGAGGGTGCGGGCGCCCCTCCAGATAGGGGGTGAGCGGATGCATGCCCGAGGTGGTGAACAGCACCGGGTCGCCGGACGGGGGCAGCAGCGTCGAGCCCGTCGTGCGACGGTGTCCGCGCTCCTCGAAGTACTCGACGAACGTCCGGATGATCCGTTCGGTGCTCAGGTTCGGGTGGTGGTCCATGGGAGTGGCTCCTTCGCTCACGGGCGCGGGAGGCGGCCGGACGACGGACCGCACGATCACCGGGAGCCGGGGCGGGAGAGCCAGAGCCAGGAAGTCATCGGCGGGCCGTTTCCGGTCGCCGATGGAAGAAGGACGTCAGGCGGCGGCAACCGGCGAGCTGGTCGCTCGCGCGGTCGCGAAGGTGTCTCGTCCGATGACGTTCATGCAGCCGACGATAGCGCGCCCGCCCCGCCCCGTCACCCGATTAACCGCTGACGCCGCTGGCTCGCCGCTGACTGCCGGCCGCCGAGCACCGACGCCACCAGCCGTCGCGCGTACGGCGCGTCGAGCTCCGTCGGCCGGAAGAGGATGCGGTACATGATCGGGGCGACGACGGCGTCGATGACGGTCTCCAGCTCGGGCACGGTCTCCCCGCGCTCCGCCGCCCGCGCGATGATGACGTCGATCTGCTCGGCCGCGTACGTGGAGCACTGGCCGGCGTTGCTGCCGTCCGGATCGCCGAGCAGCGCGTCCCGGATGTACGCGCGCCCGGCGGGCGAGGACATCTCGTCGATGAACTGCTCCGCCCACGCGGTCATGTCCGCCGGCAGCGCACCGTGGTCGTCGGGTTCGGTCTCGGGCCGCAGGTGCTCCACCGCCACGTCCGAGAGCAGTTCCTGCAGGTCGCCCCAGCGCCGGTACACGGTCGACGGCGTGACGCCGGCCCGCGAGGCGACCATGGGCACGGTCAGCCGCTCACGGCCCACCTCCGCGAGCAGCTCGCGCACCGCCGCGTGCACCGCCTCCTGGACCCGGGCGCTGCGCCCGCCCGGGCGCACCATGGGTTTGCGACTCATGGCACCACCTTAAAGCAAAGCCGTTGCGTCAGGCGGCCGTGGCGGTCCGGCCCATGGCGGCGGGCCGCGCGCGCTCGTAGGCGTGCCCGGCACGCAGGACCACGTCCTCGCCGAAGGGGCGGCCGAGCAGCTGCATGCCGATCGGCAGACCCGCCGAGTCCCGTCCCACCGGCAGGGTGAGGGCCGGGACGCCGGTGATGTTGGCGGGGGCGGAGAGGCGCACATAGGCATCGGACACGCTCTCGACCGTGCCGTCCTGCCAGGTGACCGTCGTCTGCCCGGCCGGAGCCGCGGTCATGGGCACGGTGGGGGCGGCGATGACGTCGACGCCGTCCAGCAGCCCCGCCCACGCCTCGCGCATCAGCGTGCGCGCGCGTTGGGCGCGCACATAGTCCCCGGCGCTCATCAGCTCGCCCGCTTCGAGCAGGGCGCGGACGTCGTCGGCGTACAGGTCGGGCGCGCTCCGCAGCCCCCGCTCGTGGTAGGCGGTGGCCTCGGGCACCATCAGCCCCCACTGGACGGCCTGGACGTGCTCGGCCATGGGGATCTCGACGTCGACGAGGCGGGCGCCCAGCTCGGCGAGGCATGCGACGGCGCCGCGCACGGCGGCCTCGACCTCCGGGTCGACCCGCTCGAAGTAGTAGTTGCGCGGCACCCCGACACGCAGCCCCGACAGGTCGGCGCCGCTCGGCCGGTGGCCGCCGCCGGGCGCGGGCACGGACGCGGGGTCCCGCGGGTCGTACCCGGTCAGTTCGGCGAGCACGAGGGAGGCGTCCTCGACGGTCCGGGTGATCGGGCCCACGTGGTCCAGGGACCAGGAGAGCGAGGTGACGCCGTGCCGGGACACCAGACCGTACGTGGGCTTGAGGCCCACGACGCCGTTGAGCGAGGCGGGCACGCGGATCGAGCCGCCGGTGTCGGTGCCGAGGGCGAAGGTGGCGGTGCCGGCCGCCACGGCGACCGCGGAGCCGCCGCTCGACCCGCCCGCCACACGCCCCTGGTCCCAGGCGTTGTTCGTCTGCGGCGTCGTCAGACCGTAGGCGAACTCGTGCGTGTGGGTCTTGCCGAGGAGCACGGCGCCCGCCGCCGACAGCCGTTCGGCCACCGCGCTGTCGGAGCCGGCCCGGTGATCCGCGCGGATCCGCGAACCCGCGGCGGTCGCCATGCCGCCGACGTCGATGAGGTCCTTCAGGCCCATGGGCACGCCGTGCAGCGGTCCGCGGTACCGCCCCGCGGCGATCTCGCGCTCGGCCCGCACGGCCGCGTGGCGGGCCCGGTCCGCCGTCACGGCCGCGTAGGCGTGCAGCCGGGGTTCCACCCGCTCGACGCGGTCGAGGACCGCCTCGACGAGCTCGACGGGGGAGTGGCGGCGCTCCCGTATCGCCTCCGAGGCTTCCGTGAGGGTGAGGTCAGCGAGTGCCATCGGGATTCTCCTTCCGGGCGTCCGCGTGCCGGGTGGCCAGCGCCCGGTAGGCGGCGGCAGGCGGGGTGTCGCCGAAGTCCAGGTCGCGCAGGGCGGAGACGACGGAGTGGATGTGGTTGGCCGTGGCCGCGACTCCGGCGGTGCGGGCGTCGGCGAGCGGAAGCCCCGCGCGAGCGGCGAGGCGGGCCGCCTCGGGAGGCGTGAGGTCGGACATCGGGTGTGGTCCCTTCGGGTGGGTGGGCTCGGCGCGGCGCGTCAACGTGAGGACTCGGCGACGCGTAAACGCCAAGCAGTTGCGTTAAGGGACGCTACGATCTACCGTCCATAAACGCAAACCCATTGCGTTAAGAGTCGTCCTCTGAAGACACGGAGAACTCATGACCACACGAATCGCCTCCACCGCACCCCCCTCTCCCGCCTCCACCACGCCCCTGTCTCCGCACGCATGGACCGTGGGCGGCATCACCGTGCACCGCGTCGAGGAGATCGCGCTGCCTCCGGAGACCGGCCGCTGGCTGCTGCCCGACGCGACCGAAGAGGTGGTGGGCCGGCAGGAGTGGCTGCACCCCGACTTCGCCGGACGCGACGGCGTCCTGCGCGCCCACAGCCAGAGCTTCGCGGTCGAGACCGAGGACGGCACGCGCCTCCTCGTCGACACCGGCATCGGCAACGGCAAGACACGGGCGAACCCGGCCTGGCACGGCCTCGACACGGCGTACCTGGACAACCTCGCCGCCGCGGGCTTCTCGCCGGACGACGTCGACCTGGTGCTCCTCACCCACCTGCACACCGACCACGTCGGCTGGAACACCCGCCTCGTCGAGGGCTCGTGGGTGCCGACCTTCCGCAACGCCCGGCACCTCACCTCCCGCGTCGAGCGGGCGTTCTGGGCCGGGCGGGAGCTGGACGAGGCGCGGCGGCAGATGTTCGCCGACTCCGTCGTCCCGGTGGAGGAGGCCGGCCTGCTCGACCTCGTCGACGTCCCGGAGGACGGCGTGGAGGTCGCCGCGGGGGTGCGGCTGCTGCCCACGCCGGGGCACACCCCCGGTCACGTCGCCGTCGAGCTGTCGTCGCGGGGGCGGACCGCGCTGATCACGGGCGACTGCGTCCACCACCCCGTGCAGTTCGCCCACCCCGGCATCGGCTCGTGCGTCGACATCGACCCCGCGCGGTCCGAGGCCACCCGGCGCGGGCTCCTCGCCTCGCTCGCCGGCGCCGACACCCTCGTCATCGGCACCCACTTCGCACCGCCGACCGCGGGCCGCGTGATCGCCGACGGCGCCGGCTACCGGATGACACCGGTCCCCGCCACCCGCACGCGGACGTAATCCCCGGGTGCCGTATCCGCCGGCGGGAAAAGTCAATCGGCTGTGCAGAAACGGCATTTGGGGGTAACCGGCAGATCCAGCGGCGGCTGATACCGAAGCCGCGCCGACGAACGGAACGCGGTCGCGCGTTCCAGGGGAGGGTGGCGTTCACAGTGCGTGGAAACAGGATGCTGGCGGCGATGACGGTTGTCGGGATCTCCGGGGCGCTTCTCGCGGGATGCGGTGACGACGGAGACGGAAAGGGCGGCTCGGACAAGCCGTTCTCCGGGCAGAGCGCGGACCAGATCGCGGAAAAGGCGGTCGCGGCCACGAAGAAGGCCGAGTCCCTGCGCATGAAGGGCGACACGCGGCAGTCCGGCGGACAGACGATGACCGTCGATCTCGCGGTGGACAAGAAGAAGAACTGCGACGGCACGGTCCGCATGCAGAACGCGCGGGCGGACGTGCGGCAGATCGGCCAGGATTTCTACATGCGCGGTGACGAGGCCTACTGGAAGACCGCTTTCAAGGGACAGCAGGGCGCCGAGAAGGCGATTCCGAAGCTCAAGGACAAGTGGGCGAAGGTGCCCGCGGGCCAGAACGCCGACGAGGGTCTGTGCGACAAGCAGAAGCTCATCGCGGCGATGGACGAGAACAAGTCCGACCGCAAGGGCATGAAGAAGGGCGGGACCACCACGGTGGGCGGCCAGGAGGCCATCAAGCTCACCAAGGAGAAGGCGGGCGGCGAGAAGCTGACGCTCTACGTGGCCACCGAGGGCGAGCCGTACATCCTGCGCAGCTCCGCCGAGGGCGGGAAGACGCCGAACACCGCCACGTTCAGCGACTACGGCAAGGCGGTGAACCCGGCAAAGCCCGCGCCCGGCGAGACCGTCGACCTCGACGAGATCGCCGGGGCCGCGTAGGCGTCAGCGGTTCACGGGGCGCTCCGGGGAGGGGCGCGGGACGGAGGGCTCGGCCGCCGCGGCGGGCGGACCCGCCGTCGAGCCCTCCGTCGGGGGCGTCGCACGCGCCTTGTCGGCCTGGGCGACCGCGTTCGCGAGCTGCTGCCGCACGGCCGGCGGCAGCTGGTCGCCCGTGACGGTGTCGACCAGGTGCCCGGCCAGCCGGTGGAGCTTGGTGTTGGTGTTCTGCGATGCCGTGACGAGGACCTCCCAGGCCGCCTCCGGGCTCAGCGTGAAGGCGGACATCAGGATGCCGCGCGCCAGGTCGATGGTCGGCCGGGTCCGCATGGCCCGTTGCAGCTGGGACACGATGGTCCGCAGCTCCTGCTCGGTCGTCCCGCCCGCGTGCGCGTCACCTCCGGCGACGCCGGGCGCGGCCCCGTCCTCGAAGCCGTCCCGTGCGGGGTCCTCGGACATGTGGGGCTCGAACAGGGCGTGCGTGGCCGTCAGATCCAGCACGCGCTCGACGGCGGGGCTCGTGGTGCGCAGGAGGACGGTCTTGCCGTACCGCAGCGCGAGGCGGCGCAGGGCGAGCAGGAGGTTCACGCCCGAGCAGTCGCAGAAGGCCACCTCGCTCAGGTACAGGTCCAGCCCCTCCGCCGAGCGGCTCAGGGCGTGCAGCATGTCGGGCCGGAGGCGCTGACAGGCGTCGAGGTCGAGTTCGCCGCGCACGATGACCCCCACCCGGGCACCGTCCGGCACGGTGTCGAGGGTGGCCGGCAGCGGCATCGCGGGCAGGGGCGGGCGACTGTCCCGCCCTTCCTCGGCGCCGTCGGAGCCGTCCCCGGTGAGGGGCTGCTCGGAGTGTGCAGGCTCGGGCATGGCCTCTCCCTCTCGTCTTGCCTACCGCCGCTACAAGGCTGCCTGCCGCAGCCCAAGCACGTCAACTAATGCATGAAAGGTAGTACGTGTTTTTGGAATCGTGTAACCGGGGTCGCTAGGGTTGGATCCATGGATGAAGTGCCCGAGCCCCACACCGGATGGACGTTCCTCACCAACCACGCGCGGGTGTTGGCGGCGATCGCCGACAACCACAACGCCCGCATCCGCGACATCGCCGCCCACTGCAGACTCACCGAGCGCGCCGTACAGAAGATCATCGTCGACCTGGAGCAGGATGGTTACCTCTCCCACACCCGCGAAGGGCGCACGAACACCTACCGCATCGATCCGAGCAAGGTCCTGCGGCACCCGGCCGAGTCCGGCCTGGCCGTGGCCTCGCTCCTCGCCCTGCTGGTCCACGACGAGGCCGACCGCACGTCGGAGGCCGACGGCCGCAGTCACGCCAGCGCCTGACCCGAGGCCATGGGCGGCGTGGGGACGCCCGCCGCCCGCGCCTCCCGTGCCCGGTCCCCGCGCGGCGCGGGCAGGCCCGCCCCCGTCGAGGGGGAGTTGTCAGTGGCGGATGCGAGGCTGACCCGCATGGACAGCAACGACGAGCAGCTGCTGCGAGGCCGCGTGTACGGCCAGGACCACGACGACCCCCGCCCCGGCCCGAGACCCGGGCGGCGCTATGCCGAGCTGGTCGGCGGGCCGCTGGACGGCCTGTTGCTCGACATCACCGACATGACGCGCCAGGAGGCGGGCGCCGGCGCCGCCCTGCGCACCGAGCTCGGCCGGCACGGCGCCGGTGGCCGGGCGATGTACGGCCCGCGCGCGAGCGACCCGCGCCGCTGGGACTGGTCCGGCGACACGCCGTGACCGCCCGGGCGAGCGCACCGTGACGCACGAAAGTGTCATCGCGCACCACACGGTGGGTTGACGGAAGCACGGTGCGCTCCGAGGGGGCGCAGGAAACCGAAGGGGCCCCTGAACGCACCGCTGCGGCGGACCCTGGTGGGTCCGCCGCAGCGGTGGAGCGGGACGTCCCGGTGAACGCCGTTCGCGGTCTGGGCCGGGAGATCCGGCGCGGTGGTGGGTGGTGGCGCGGCACGGGGGTCAGTGATGGCCGTGGGCCGTGTCGGACGCGCCGCCGAAGAGCCGCGCGACCGCGCGGAACGGCAGCGTGACGACGGTGGCGATGGCGCCGCCGATGGCTCGGAAAACGTCGGCGATGGCCTTCAGCATGTCTGGACCTCCGTACAATCCTGGCTCGCTGCTGATTCCTTGCTGATTCCTTTTGACCTACTGCCTGCATAGGCCGTCGCTGACCGATTGCCCGGTGAATGCCGGTGAAAACATCGGCGCGCTCTCGCCCGGCTCCGCACGCTCTCCGCGCCGACGGTAAAGGGAAAGGGGCGGGGCCGCTCGCAGCGCGCCGTGGGACCGTCCGGAGTACGCTGAACAAGCGTGGAACTCCGTTCTCGGCGGTGGCCGCGGCCTTCTTTTGCACGGGCCGGAGCACGGGCCGCCGGGGCCGTTCCACGACATCTGCATGAATCCGGCCCGCCCCCGGTGAATATCGACCGCCGGAGCGGGCACAAGGGTGCAGCCAATGGTCGACAGCTCGAACCGGAGGCGGCGATACCGCGCCAGACCAGCGATTCTTCGCATCAGACGGAAGGAGCACCCGTGCTCAGGCCTCACCCCACGTTCCTGTACAACCTGCTCGAGACCCATGCGGAGCTGCGAGATCTGCAGGCCCGCGAGGACTCGGCCGACGTCCGTCGGCGTCTTGAGGACGTGTCGTACACCCTGTGCGTGTCCACGGGTACTCGGACCCCCGAGGCCGCGCTCGCCGCGGCCAAGGCCCTCCTCGCCGGTGTGACGTCGCAGGACGATTCGCTCCTGGCCGCCTGACGGTCACCTTCCGTCCTCGGCTCGGGCCCTGCCTTCGGCGGGGCCCGTTCTGTCAGTGACCGGACGAAGACGCTGGTGTCGGCCCGGCGGCAGGCCCCGGCGGCAGTGACCGGAAGAAGGCCCTGATGTCGCCGGTCAGCAGCTCCGGCACCTCCATGGCGGGGAAGTGGCCGCCGCGGTCGAAGGACGTCCACCGCACGATGTTGTTCGTACGCTCGGCGATGTGCCGCAGCGGGATGAAGTTGTCCCGCGGGAAGTCCGCCAGTGCCGTCGGCGCGGTGCTCGACTCCGGGGGAGCGCCCGCGCGGGCGGCGTGCGCGCGCTCGTAGTAGATGCGGGCGGAGGAGCCGGCCGTGCCCGTCAGCCAGTACAGCATCACGTTGGTGAGCATGTGGTCGCGGTCGACGGCCCCTTCGGGGCGGCCCCCGGAGTCGGACCACTCCATGAACTTCTCGCTGATCCAAGCCAGTTGGCCCACCGGTGAGTCGGTCAGGGCGTAGGCGAGGGTCTGCGGCCGGGTGGACTGGATGTCGGCGTACCCCTGACGCTCGCGGGTCCACTCGCGCATGCGCTCCCACGAGGCGAGCGTCCGCGCGCGCTCGGCGGGGCTCAACCGCTCCAGCTCCTCCTCGGAGGGTTCCCGCGACGCGCCCGCGCCGGGGATCAGGTTCAGATGGACGCCGACGACCTGCTCCGGGCGGATGCGGCCGAGTTCCCGCGAGATCGCCGCGCCCCAGTCGCCGCCCTGCACCCCGTAGCGCTCGTACCCCAGGCGCTCCATCAGCACGGCGAAGGCGTGCGCCACCCGCTTGAACTCCCAGCCCGTGTCCGCGGTCGGCCCGGAGAAGCCGAATCCCGGGATGCTCGGGAGCACCAGGTGGAAGGCGTCGTCGGGGTCGCCGCCGTGTGCGCGCGGATCGGTGAGGGGCCCCGCGACCTCGGTGAACTCCACGAACGAGCCGGGCCAGCCGTGCGTCATGAGCAGGGGGGTGGCGCCGGGTTCGGGCGAGCGCAGGTGGGCGAAGTGGACGTTCGCCCCGTCGATGGTGGTGGTGAACTGCGACCACTCGTTGAGCCGTGCCTCGGCGGCCCGCCAGTCGTACGTGTGCCGCCAGTGGCGGACCAGCTCCTGCAGGTACGCGCGCGGAACACCGTAGGCCCAGCCGACGCCCGGCAGTTCGTCGGGCCAGCGGGTCAGATCGAGGCGCGTGCGCAGATCGTCCAGTGCCCGCCGCGGGACGTCGATGCGGAAGGGGCTGATGCTGTCGTCGGTCGTCGTCATCGCCGGCGATGCTACGCGCGGCCCGCCGGACGCGCCTGCTGTTTGTCTGCCGCCGGGCAGGGCACCTGAACCGCGCAGGAACACGCGGGGATGTGAACGAGGAGTTGTTGATGAGCAATGACGTGTGGAATTACGTTCCGACCGTCGGGCACAGCGCGGACGACGATCTGACGGGTTACAAGGTCGAGGCCGAGGACGGTGTCATCGGAAAGGTCGACAAGCACTCCAACGTAGTGGCCGATCAGTACCTCGTCGTCGACATCGGCGTGTGGATCTTCGGTAAGCAGGTGATGCTGCCGGCCGGTACGGTCACCGCCATCGACAACAAGGAGCGGCGCATTCTGGTGGCGTGCACCAAGGAACAGATCAAGGGCGCCCCGGAATTCGACAAGGACAAGCACTTGGGCGACCCGGCCTACCGCGATCAGCTCGGCGGCCATTACAGCCGCTCGGGCCACTGACGCCGCCGACTCCCCCTTTTCCGCTTTCCGCGGCCTTCGAACCGATGGTTCGAAGGCCGCGTTCTCATGTGCGGGCGCAGTCGGGGCAGAGGCCCCAGTACGTGATCTCCGCCTCGCGGACGCGGTAGCCGAAGCGTTCGCCCTCGGGCAGGGCGGCCAGGGGGTCACCGGCCGGGTGGACGTCCCGGAGGATGCCGCAGCCCGTGCACGCCAGATGCTGGTGCGGCCGGTGGGCGTTGGGGTCGTAGCGCATGGCGCGGCCTGTGGTGGCGACCTCGTTCACCTCGCCGAGCGCGACCAGTTCGCCGAGGGTGTTGTAGACGGTGGCGCGGGAGATCTCCGGGAGGCGGACGGCGGCCCGCGCGAGGACCTCGTCCGCGGTGAGGTGGACGTGTTCGCCGTCGAGCACCTCGGCGACCGCCCGTCGCTGAGCGGTCATGCGCCAGCCGCGTGAGCGGAGCCGTCCCAGCAGGTCACTCATGCCCACCAGCCCAACTGTCGTCGTGCGTCGGAGAGTTCGTACGGTTCTGTGAGCTGTATTGACTTGGATCGGGTCCATCGTAGGATCGGTTCCGGTCAGTGGCCAAGGGGTGGGACGACAGCGGGGACACCATCGCCCGCGCCCCGTTCTCACCCGCCCCTCTTCTCCCAGCAGTGCGATCTGCCCCGTCCGGAAGGATCCTCATGACCGAGAACCACGACGCGATCGTCACCGACCCGAAGCCGGAGGAGACGGGCGGCTGCCCGGTGGCCCACACGCGCGCCCCGCACCCGACGCAGGGCGGCGGCAACCGCCAGTGGTGGCCGGAGAGGCTGAACCTCAAGATCCTCGCCAAGAACCCGGCCGTGGCCAACCCCCTCGGTGAGGACTTCGACTACGCCGAGGCGTTCAAGGCCCTCGACCTCCCCGCGGTGAAGCGGGACATCGCCGAGGTGCTCACGACCTCGCAGGACTGGTGGCCCGCCGACTTCGGCCACTACGGCCCGTTCATGATCCGCATGGCCTGGCACAGCGCGGGCACGTACCGCATCAGCGACGGCCGCGGCGGCGCGGGCGCGGGGCAGCAGCGCTTCGCCCCCCTCAACAGCTGGCCGGACAACGCGAGCCTGGACAAGGCCCGCCGCCTGCTGTGGCCGGTCAAGAAGAAGTACGGCCAGAGCCTGTCCTGGGCCGACCTGCTCGTCCTCACCGGCAACGTGGCGCTGGAGTCGATGGGCTGCAAGACCTTCGGCTTCGCCGGTGGCCGCGAAGACGTCTGGGAGCCGGACGAGGACGTGTACTGGGGCCCGGAGACCAACTGGCTCGACGACCAGCGCTACACCGGTGACCGCGAGCTGGAGAACCCGCTCGGCGCGGTCCAGATGGGCCTGATCTACGTCAACCCCGAGGGCCCCAACGGCAACCCGGACCCCATCGCGGCGGCCCGCGACATCCGGGAGACGTTCCGCCGCATGGCGATGAACGACGAGGAGACGGTCGCCCTGATCGCCGGCGGCCACACCTTCGGCAAGACCCATGGCGCGGGACCGGCCGACAGCGTCGGCCCCGACCCCGAGGCCGCCCCCATGGAGCAGCAGGGCCTGGGCTGGAAGAGCACGCACGGCACGGGCAAGGGCGCCGACACGATCACGAGCGGCCTTGAGGGCATCTGGACGAACACCCCCACCACCTGGGACAACAGCTTCTTCGAGATCCTCTTCGGCTACGAGTGGGAGCTGTTCCAGAGCCCCGCGGGCGCGCACCAGTGGCGTCCCAAGGACGGCGCGGGCGCGGGCACCGTCCCCGACGCGCACGACGAGGCGAAGACCCACGCCCCGACGATGCTGACGACCGACCTCTCGCTCCGGTTCGACCCGGCCTACGAGCAGATCTCGCGGCGCTTCCTGGAGAACCCCGACGCGTTCGCCGACGCCTTCGCGCGCGCCTGGTTCAAACTGACCCACCGCGACATGGGCCCCGTCGCCCGCTACCTCGGCCCGGAGGTCCCCGCGGAGACGCTGGTGTGGCAGGACCCGCTGCCCGAGGTCACGCACGAACTCATCGACGAGCAGGACATCGCCGCCCTCAAGGAGCGCGTCCTCGCCTCGGACCTCACGGTCTCCCAGCTCGTGTCCACGGCGTGGGCCTCGGCCTCGTCCTTCCGCGGCAGCGACAAGCGCGGCGGGGCCAACGGCGCCCGCATCCGCCTGCACCCGCAGAGCAGCTGGGAGGTCAACCAGCCGGACCAGCTCGCGGTGGTCCTGCGCACCCTCGAAGGCGTCAAGGAGGCCTTCGACGCGGCCCAGAGCGGCGGCAAGCGGGTCTCGCTCGCCGACCTGATCGTCCTGGCCGGGGCCGCGGGCGTGGAGCGGGCCGCCAGGGACGCGGGCTTCGACATCACGGTGCCGTTCACTCCCGGGCGTGCGGACGCCACGCAGGAGCAGACCGACGTGGAGTCCTTCGCCGCGCTGGAGCCGGCCGCCGACGGGTTCCGCAACTACGTCGGCAAGGGCAACCGGCTGCCCGCCGAGTACCTGCTGCTCGACAAGGCCAACCTGCTGACCCTGAGCGCGCCCGAGCTGACGGTCCTGGTCGGCGGCCTGCGCGTCCTCGGCGCCACCTACCAGCAGTCCTCGTCCGGGGTCTTCACCACGGCCCCCGGCACGCTGACCAACGACTTCTTCGTCAACCTGCTCGACCTGGGTACGACGTGGCGGTCGACGTCGGAGGACGGGACCGCCTTCGAGGGCAGGGACGCGGCCACGGGCGAGACGAAGTGGACCGGGACCCGCGCGGACCTGGTCTTCGGGTCCAACTCCGAGCTGCGTGCGCTCGCGGAGGTCTACGCGAGCGACGACGCGAAGGAGAAGTTCGTGCACGACTTCGTGGCGGCCTGGGACAAGGTCATGAACCTGGACCGGTTCGACCTCGTCTGATCACGCCGCTCCGGCAGCTGGTCCGGGCCGCCGCCGCGTACGCACGCGGCGGCGGCCCGGACCAGCGCCGTATCCGCCTTTGTCCGCTCCGCTCAGCGACGGCCGCCGCGCAGCCGGCCGAGCAGTGAGCGGGCCTTGGCGCGGTTGCGCGGGTCGGCCGCCGCCCTGCGTGCGGTGGCGATGTTCCGTCGGCCCTGCGGTGTGCGGCTGTACGCCTTGAGACGTGCGAGCAGTCCGGCCATGGTTTCCTCCCGGGCTGTGACCGCCGTGGCGGTGGGACGGTTGCGGATGGTGCTGTCTGCCCTGCGGCTACCCCGTGACGACCGCCTGAAGCGCCGCCTGTGGCGACATCTGCTGAGTTGCTGCTTGATATGAGGGTAGACAGTGGTCCCGCGGCTTGGCGCGGTGAAGACGACGAGAGGAGACGACGTGGCGTCGGACGACGCGGAGGGGGAGCGCCTCCTGGAGGGCCTGAGCGTGGACGAGGCCCGGCCCGAGCGGCCCGTGCTGCTCGACGAACAGGGCGAGCCCCTGCGGACATGGCAGGAGAACTACCCGTACCGCGAGAAACTGCGGCGCCGCGTCTACGAACGCCGGAAGCGCTTCTTGCAGATCGAGATGCTGAAGCTGCAGAAGACGGTCCGCGAGGAGGGCCGGCGCATCGTGGTCGTCTGCGAGGGCAGGGACGCCGCGGGCAAGGGCGGCACCATCAAGCGTTTCACCGAACGCCTCAACCCGCGCGGCGCGCGCACCGTGGCCCTCGACAAGCCCACGGAGCGGGAAGCGGGCCAGTGGTACTTCCAGCGCTACGTGGCGCAGCTCCCCTCCGCGGGCGAGATCGTCTTCTTCGACCGCTCCTGGTACAACCGCGCGGGTGTCGAGCCCGTGATGGGCTTCTGCACCCCCGAGCAGCACCAGCAGTTCCTGGAACAGGCGCCGCGGTTCGAGAAGATGCTCACCGACGACGGCATCGTGCTGATCAAGTTCTGGCTCTCCGTCTCGCAGGCGGAGCAGCGCACACGCTTCGCGATCCGCCAGGTGGACCCGGTGCGCCAGTGGAAGCTCTCGCCGACGGACCTCGCCTCCCTGGACCTGTGGGACGCCTACACCAAGGCCAAGGTGGAGATGTTCCGGGCCACGGACACCCCGCACGCGCCGTGGACGGTGGTCAAGTTCAACGACAAGCGCCGGGGCAGGCTCGAAGCGATCCGGCACCTGCTGCTGCTCATGGACTACGAGTCCAAGGACAAGGACGCGGTGGGCGAGGCGGACCCCCTCATCATCGGACCGGCCGACACGCTCCTGGAGGCCGGCGAGGACCCCACCGACCTGTCGCCGAGCAGGATCGCCGTCGGCGAGCAGGGGCCGGGCCAGCATCCGTGACGATCCGCGGCGGCGGGCGCGTCGTACGCCGGTCCGCCACCGCCCGGGACAGGCCCACTCAGCGCTCGCGCGAAAGTGGGAAAGGGCGGCGGGGAGCGCGTCTGAGGGCGGCCGGCGCGGGAAGCCGACAAGCATGGCTCTTCTCAGGAAACTCGCACGCCCGTTGCTCGCGTCCGCCTTCGTCGCCGGAGGCGTGAACACCCTCCGGGACGCCAAGGGGGCGGCGCCCGCCGCCGAACCCGTGGCGCTCCCCGTGGCCTCGCGCATCCCCTGGCTCCCGGAGGACCCCGAACGCCTGGTCCGCATCAACGCCGGAGTGCAGCTCGGGGCCGGTCTGATGCTGGCGACCGGGCGGGTGCCGCGCGTCGCCGCCCTGGCCCTCGCGGCCTCCCTCGTGCCGACGACTCTGGCCGGGCACCCCTGGTGGAAGGAGGAGGACCCGGAGAAGCGGGCCGCCCAGCGCACGCAGTTCACCAAGAACCTCTCGCTGTTCGGCGGCCTCCTGATCGCCGCGGCCGACACCCACGGCAAGCCGTCGGTCGCCTACCGCGCCCGTGGCGCGGCCGTCGCCGGGAGCAAGGCCGCCCGGCACGCCGGACACGACGCCGTGGAGGCGCTGAGCGGCGCGGCCGACTCGGTCCGCTCGATGTCGGGAAGTGCGCAGAAGGCGGTGTCCCGCCGCCTCTGAGCCGCCCACGTCCACAGAAAGCCGCGTCACGCGGGTGACTCGTGCGGGGGCGGCGGTAGGCAGAGCCCGCCCCCCCGTACGAGGCGCCGCGGTGAAGAGGTTGGCCCAACTCGGCTCCACCAATAGGCGAGGGCCGGCGGAATCGGCCGCCGACCGTCAAGCTGCACCCACGGCCAAGAGCACGCCCCACGGCCTGGCCGCCCGCTGCCCCGCCCTCGCCGTGCTTCCGCACGCCTTCGCCGCCGCCCCCGGCCGATGTGCTGTTCACCTTCACGCCCGGCATGGGCCGCTTCGACTACCTGCGCCTGCTCGGCCGGGTGGCGCGCGCGGTGAGGCCGACCCGGCGGAGACCGCGGCCTCCTCGGAGCGGTACGACAACCCCTGCGTGGACAGCCCCGTCTGGCACGCCGAACTCGCCGCGTCCTGATCGCGCGCAGGGGCCGCGAAACCGGACACGCCGGTGCCCTGCCCCCGGGAAGCGGGGGCAGGGCGGTGAGGTCGCGGCCCGGACCCGGTCCGCGGTTCAGGGCCGCGGAGGCTGGTCCTGGTCCCGGCCAAACTGGTCCTTGAGTCGGTCCTGGGCGCTGTCGACCTGGCCGGAGTACTTGCCCTGCGTCCGCCCGTCGACGTAGTCACCCGCCTTGTCGATGCCCTGGCCGGCCTTGTCCTCGTGGCCCTTGAGCATCTGCTTCAGCTTGTCCATGACTGACATGGGCAACCGCCTCTCTGTGTCGCCCCCGCATCCAGGCTCGCAGTGTGCGGCAGGGTTCGCATCCGGACCGTCAGGACCGACCTGGCAGGTCACCGGCTGCTCATGGCTGATCGCGCTGCGCGAAGAAGGCGTTCATGCCGGGCACATCCGACAGGTACGTCTCCACGGAGGCGATCCGGCCGTCCCGCAGCCGGCACACCGTGGCCAGGTACTCGTCGAGGACGACGCCGTCCCGCTCCGCGGTGTTGTGCAGCGACAGGGCCATGTTGTCCCGGCTGACCAGGACGTGCAGCAGGTCGAAACGGAGGCCGAAGCCGGCGATGAGGCGGGCCCGTTCCACGACCGCGTCCGCCCCCTCCACATGCCCCGACACCTGGTTGTCGCCGGGCAGGGTCCAGGTCGCGTCCTCGGTGAACAGGGTCCGCAGGGTCACCCAGTCGCGCTCCGCCAGGCAGCGCTGGAAGGCCGCCGCGAGCGCGTGCCGGGACCCGAGGTCTTCGTTCGTCGTCAACATGGCTCCAGCCTGCGGCGATGACCCCGGAAAGGGAAATGACCGTTGCGCGGGGGCGCCATGCGCCGCGTGCATACTTCCAGGGTGGATCTCGACGACCTGCGCTGGTTCCTCGTCCTTGCCGAGACCGAGCACGTGACGGAGGCGGCCGGCCGCCTGCACATCGACCAGTCGACGCTCTCCCGCGCCCTGCGGCGGCTGGAGAAGAGCGCCGGGAGCGAGCTGTTCGACCGCGGACACGGCCGACTGCGGCTGAACGACGCGGGCCGGGTGCTGCGCCGCCACGCCCGGCGGGCCCTGGACGAGCTCGACACCGCGCGGGACCGGATCGCGGCCCTCGCCGAACCCGCCGACGACACCCTCGCCCTCGTCTGCGCGCCCTCGCTGGGCGCCTGGCTCGTGCCGGGGCTGCTCACCGCGTACCGGCAGGAGGCGCCCCGCGCCCGTATCACGCTGCGTCAGGACGCCGCCGAACACGTCCTGTCACTCCTCCTGGAGGGCGCCGTCGACGCGGCCGTCACGGCGCCGCGCCCGGCGGACGACCGCATCGGCTGGCTGCCGCTGGGCGAAGAACCGCTGCACCTCGCGGTGCCCGAGCGGCACCGCTTCGCCGACCGGACCCGGGTGCGTCTCGCCGAACTCGCCGACGAACGGGTCATCATCATGCGCCGCGCCCTGGGGCTGCGGGAAGTGACCTGCGAGGTGTTCCACCGGGCAGCGGTGACCCCGTCGGTGGCGGCCGAAGCCGACGACGTGGCGACCATCATGGCCATGGTCGCGGCGGGTCTCGGCGTCTCCCTGGTCCCGGCCGGTGGCGGCGCCCCGTCGGCGTCGGGTGTACGGCTGGTCCCGCTCGCCGACGCCAACGCCCACCGCCAGGTGGGTCTGGCCTGGCACGAGGGCCGCGCGATGACACCGGCGACCCGCCGCTTCCGCACGTTCGCGGCCCAGCGGGCGACCGCCGTGGAGGCGGCGCGGGCCCACGGGCTCAGCGAGCCGGCGTGATCGCGCACGCGGCGCCGCCGGGCGCCGAAGCGCTCGGCTGGGTGGTGGTCGAGGAATCCGCCGAGGAGTTCGAGATCAGACCGGCGCCGGACCGCCTCCCCGGTCTGCTCTTCGGCGCGGCGGACGGCCGCGGGACGACGAAGAGCCCCTCTGCGCCTCGACTTCCGCCCGGACGGTCGCGACGCCGGGGCCGCCCGCCTCCACGCCCTCGGGGCGAAGCGCACCGACGTCGGCCGGATCGGCGACGAACCGTGGGTCGTCCTCGCCGACCCCGAGGCCAACGGATTGTGCGTGCTCGGCGAACGCCGGGGATGGAAAAGGCTCAAGGGTTCGACGTGGTCCCGTCATGCGCTATAGTGGATCTTGAGCAGGTCGCCGGAGACACGGTGACCGGGCACGCGTCGGTGGTCCAAGGAAAGACGCCCCGCTTCCTGCGGGGAAATGCAGGTGCAAGGCCTGCCCGGCGCTCCGACGAAGCCCCGTCCCGCAATCGCGGGGCGGGGCTTGTGTGTTGAGCGCGCGGCCGGGCCGGGGAACCGGCCCGGCCGCGCGGCCGGTCACGGACCCGCGGGCGCCTTCGCGCACAAGTAGGGCCGTGCCAGCAGGAGTCCCGTGGCGGTCAGGACGATGCCGAAGTAGACGGGGGCCAGGTGGATGAAGTCGGTGTAGTGGATCGTGCCGTGCACCGCCACGGCCGGCAGGAAGCCCGCCGCCGCCGCCACGGCCAGGCTCCAGAACACCCAGGCCTCGCCGCGCCGCCAACCCCACGCGCTGACCAGGACGATGGCCACCGCGGCGGACATCAGGGCGCCGCCGAACCCCGCGCGGTCGTGCGCGAGGAACGGGACGATCCTGGGGTTCACCGCGTCCAGCGCCCGCGCGTCCGTGCCGAGGAACGTCAGGTCCGTCGGTACGAAGACACTCGTGAGGCCGACCACCGAGATCACCGCCCCGCCGACGAACAGCCCCGCTCCCGTGACGATCAGCAGCAACTGCCCGACCAGGGCCCGTCGGCGCTCCGGCTCGGGCCCCTCGGGGACCGGCCGCCAGCGCGGCACGGCGTGCGCGCGGCGCAGGACCGCCGCCAGGAACATCGGGAAGAGCACGACGGTGGTGGCCGTGTGCAGGGGCTCCACGAAGCCGGTGGAAAGGAAGTAGAAGAGGGTGGGGAAGCCGATCGCCCCCGAGACCAGGTACACCTCCCGGGCCCAGGGCCGGCCGTGTCTGATGCCACCCACCGCGAGGCCCGTGTAGAGGGCGCCGATCGACACCATCGTGCCGGCCATGGTGATCCGGTCGTGCTGGAGGAAGTGCACCAGATGGTGGTTGACGCCGTGCAGCTCATGCACCGTCATGCCCAGGTAGTCGCGGTCGTACCAGAGCAGTACGGGACCGAGCGTGATCGCGGCGGCGCCGAGCCCCGCGCCGGTCATCCCGAGGCCGACGAGCAGCGCCCACCACCAGGCGGGCCAGCGGCGGGGCGACCGGCCGACGTCCCGCAGGGCCGGGGCGGGCGCGGTGGGGGTGGCCGCCTCGGTGACGCGGGCGAACCAGCCGGGCCCGGACGCCACGAGCACCTCGGGACGGGCGAGGACGACGGCGCCCGGTTCGCCGAGCGCCGTGGCGGCGGCGGTGACCGACGCGTCGGACACCCGGAGCACGCGCGGATCGTCGCCGCGAGTGAACCCGTCGACATGCGGGGCGAGGGCCGCTTCGAGTGACGGGTCGCAGTCGCGGACCACCACCGGTATCGAACGGCCCGTGGCCGCCTCCCGCACCCTGTCCACGTCGGCCGCCCCGACCGGGCCCACCTCCACGACACCGGCCCCCAGCGGCGGCATGGCGCGCACCGTCTCGTGGGCCAGCGAGGGCGGCACGGATATTCCGAGGCGTACCGCCACGGGCACCCCGGCCACGTCGCCCGCGAGACGCCGCGGCGGATGCCGGTGGCCGAAGCCGCGGGCGATCAGCCGCGCGCCCGCGGGGCGGGCTCCGATCGAGGCGAGGACCCGCAGCGCGGTGAGCTGTGAGCGGCGTCGGCCGAGGAGGGCGGCGGCGGCGCCCCGCAGCGGGTGATACGTCCAGTCCGGCATCAGCGGCCCCCGCTCTGCGCCGAGGTGACCCGGCCGCCGGGCGCGGTCCAGCCGAGCACGGGGGCCATGGACCGCACCGTCGCCCGAGCGGGCGTCAGCCGGGCGGCGAGGTCACGCGCGAACACCGCGGGCGGCCACGCCAACTGGCCGAGCGTGCCGAGGCGGGCCGAGCGGCGGGTGACCATCCGGGTGCGCGGGCGTCGCTGCCGGTCGTACGAGCGGAGTGCGGCGGCCACGTCGGCGGCGCCGTCCAGGCAGTGGGCCAGCGTCACCGCGTCCTCCAGCGCCTGGCACGCGCCCTGGCCGAGGTTCGGGGTCATGGCGTGCGCGGCGTCGCCGAGCAGCGCGGCCCGGCCCCGGACGAAGGAGGGCAGGGGTGGCAACGCGTACAGGTCGTGGCGGAGCACCGCGTCCTCGGGCACGGCCGCGAGGAGGCGGGGGATCGGCGCGGGCCAGGAGCCGAAGCGGCGCAGCAGTTCGGCGTGCTCGGTGGTGTCGAAGGCCGTCCCCGCCGGGAGTGTCGCGGTCGCGAAGCAGTACATCCGGCCGCCCGGCAACGCCGTGTATCCGAACCTCTCCCCGCGCCCCCAGGTCGCCGCGCCCTCGGCGGGCGGTTCGGGCAGGGGATCGGTGACCATGCGCCAGGCGGTGTAACCGGCGTAGCGGGGCTCCGGCGCGTCGGGCCACAGGGCCCGCCGGACCGCGCTGCGCAGCCCGTCGGCGCCGACCACGAGATCGGGCAGCGACTCGCCTCGCCCCTGCCCCTGTTGTCCGTGCTCGACCACGAGGCAGCCGTGGTCCTCGTCCGGTCGGGCCTTCTCCTCGCGGACCGAGGTGACCTCGCTGCCGGACCGCAGGCTGTCGGCGGGCAGCGCGTCGGCGAGCGCCCGGAGCAGGTCCGCGCGGTGCAGGACCGTCAGCGGATGACCGAAGCGCCGTTCCAGCTCCGCGTTGTCCGTGCGGGAGAGCCAGCGGCCCCGGCGGTCGCGTACGCCACCCCCGTGCTCGACGGCTCCGAGGGACAGCACCGTCTCGGCCAGGCCGAGCGCGTCCAGGGCGCGCAGCGCGTTCGGCCAGAGCGAGATGCCGGCGCCGACCTCGGTGAACCGCGGGGCGCGTTCCCGTACTTCGACGCGCCAGCCTCTTCGGTGCAGGGCGACGGCGGTCGCGAGGCCGCCGATCCCGCCGCCGACGATGGTCGCGGCGCGCTGCGGCATGAGTCCTCGCTCTGGTTCGGGGGCGCCACCCCGGTCATGTGGCTGTGGTTCCGGTGCCCGTGCGACGCGCGTGCGGCACAGACCCGGCCGAGTGGCGACCTATAGCAACATGTCGACAGATCTCTGTCAACGCGGGGCCCGCGTCGGCCCCGCGTCCGGTTCAGACGTGCGCCTCGGACGGGAAGCCGGTCCAGCGCAGTTCGGCGGGCAGGTGGCGCATGTCGTTGGAGACCACGACGGAGGCGGGACGGTCGACCGGGTACCGGATGACGGTCAGCGCCGCGTTGGCGTGGTTGATCCCGAGCCAGCGCCACTTCGGCGCGTACAACGCGTCCCGTACGAGCCAGGCGATCAGGAAGTTGTGCGTCACGACCAGTTCGTGCCGGTCCTCGTCGCCCGCCACCGGACCGGTGAACTCCGCCAGCGCCCGCCGGGCCAGGTCCGGACCGCGTTCGTCGGCGCCGGAGCCTGCGAGGAAGCGGAGGAAGAGGTCCGCCGACTCCGGCGGGAGTTCGTCCCGCTCGGGCACGTGGGGGACGAAGTCGTCCGCCAGTTCCGAGACGTGCAGCGGGACGCCGTCGAGCTGGTCGCCGATCAGGCGCGCGGTCTGCCGCGCCCGTGCCAGCGGGCCGTGGTGGACGGCGGCGAGCGGCACGTCCCGCAGGCGTCGGCCGAGCAGTGTGGCCTGCTGCCGTCCCGCCTCGGTCAGCCCGCTCTCGTCGGCCGTCGCCTCGCCGTGCCGTACGAGGTAGAGATGGCGGGTGGCCGTGCCTGTCATGCCGAACTCCTCCGGGGTCCACCGACGGGCGGTGATCTTGTGCCCCGGTAGACGTCACCTCGGCCTCGTGGGTTCCGGAAGGCATGACGTCAGCCGCCTGAGTGAATGGCTCACGTAGTTCCACCGTGCCGGCGCCGTTGCGGTAGCTTGTGGAGAAGTCCGTGGAATCCCCGCAGTCGTCAGCGCGGCGGTGGAGTTCCGGCGATCTCTCGGGCCCGGAGTTGGGCTCTCTCCGCCAGCGGCTGCGTCCAGCGGGACTCTGCGCCCGCTCCTTGGCACCGAGTCCGGGACCTTTCTTCGGGTGCTCGTTCCCCGTCGCCGCATCCCTTCATCGGTGCACTGCACCCGGGGTTGTCATGCGCGGCTATTTCGCCGACGAGCTGCTTCTCATCACTCCTTCCAGCACCACGCCGGGCGTCTGCCTCTTCGGCGAGGTCATCGGCACCCACAAGGGGCCGCTGGCCATCGCCCTCGCCGAACAGAGCCTGCACACGCAGGAGATCACCGTGGACCTGACCGGTGTGCACTACCTCGCCAACAGTGCGCTGGAGATCCTCGTCGCGCTCGCGAACAACCTCCGGCCGCCGCAGTGCCTGCTGGTGCGCGCGCCCACCGCGCTCGGGCTGCGGGAACGGGTGGCCGCCCGCGGCTGGGACCGGATGGAGACCCTGCGGCTCATCGAGATCTGACCGCACTCCATCGGCCGGCCCCGCGAAGACGGCCAGGTCCGCCCGTGATGCTCGGTCAGGGCCCGTGCGCGGCGGAGGGTTTCAGTGACCCTCTCGGGTCGCCCCGCCGCCGGGCCGGCCCGGCCACCACGCGGTGTCGCCGATGTCGCGGACCAGCGCGGGCACGAGGAGCGACCGTACGACCAGGGTGTCGAGGAGGACGCCGAAGGCGACGATGAAGGCGATCTGGAGGAGGAACGCCAGGGGGATGACGCCCAGCGCGGCGAACGTCGCGGCCAGGACGACACCGGCCGAGGTGATCACGCCGCCGGTCGCCGTCAGACCGCGCAGGACGCCCTCGCGCGTGCCGTGCCGCACGGCTTCCTCGCGCACCCGGGACATCAGGAAGATGTTGTAGTCCACGCCGAGTGCCACGAGGAAGACGAAGCCGTAGAGCGGCACGGAGGCGTCGGTGCCGCTGAAGCCGAACACGTGCTGGAAGACCAGCGAGGACACGCCGAGGGTGGCGACGAAGTTGAGGGCGACCGTCGCGACCAGGAGCAGGGGCATCAGCAGTGAGCGCAGCAGGCCGACCAGGATCACCAGGATGATCGCCAGGACGACCGGCATGATCAGCGTGCGGTCGTGCTCCGCCGTCCGCTGGGTGTCGTGCTGCTGGGCGGTGTAGCCGCCGACGAGGCCGTCGGCGCCGTCCACCGCGTGCACCGCGTCGCGCAGCCGCACCACGGTCTCCTTGGCGGCGTCACTGTCGGTGGGGTCCTTCAGCGTGACGTCGAGGCGTACGCGGCCGTCGACCACGAGGGGTTCACCCGCTCCGGGGCGGCCGGACGCGGTCACCGCCGAGGCCTCGGCCACGCCCTCGGTCCGCCGCACCGCGGAGGTGACCTCGTCGAGCCGCGCGGCGTCGGCGATCACGACGGCGGGGTTGCCGGAGCCGCCGGGGAAGTGCTCGCCCAGGGTCTGCTGCGCCGCCACGGAGGGCGCGTCGTTGACGAAGATCTCGTCCAGCGGGACGCCCTTGGAGTCCAGCGTCGGGGCGAAGGCGGCGCACACGCACAGCGCGGCGAGCGTCCACGCCCAGACCTTGCGCGGCGCCCGGTCCACGACCTCGGCCACCCTGCGCCACAGGCCGTGCCCGGCCGCGCCGTCCCGCGTGGCGCGCGGCTTGGCCGGCCAGTACGCGGCCCGCCCGAGCAGGAGCAGCGCCGCGGGCAGGAAGGTCAGCGCGCTCAGGACCGCGCAGGCGATGCCGATGGCGCCGACGGGGCCGAGCGCCCGGTTGTTGGTCAGGTCGCTGAGCAGCAGGGCGAGCAGGCCGAGAGCCACCGTCGCGCCACTGGCGACGACGGGTCCCGTCGAGCGGCGCAGCGCGGAGCGCATGGCGGCCACCCGGTCGCCGCCGAGCGCCAGTTCCTCGCGGAAGCGCGCGGTGAGCAGCAGTGCGTAGTCGGTGGCCGCGCCGATGACGAGGATCGACAGGATGCCCTGCACCTGCCCGTCGACGCGTACGACGCCGTGGTCGGCCAGCGCGTAGACGATCGCGCAGGCCAGCCCCAGCGCGAACACCGCGCCGATGATGATGACGAACGGCAGCAGCAGGCTGCGGTAGACGAGCAGCAGGATCAGCAGGACGGTGACCAGGGCGACGCCCAGGAGGATGCCGTCGATCCCCGCGAAGGCGTCGGACAGGTCGGCCTGGGTCGCCGCGGGTCCCGCCAGCCGCGCGGTGGCGTCCGGCACCTGCGCGGCCGCCTTCTCGATCCGCTCCAGGGTGCCGGGCAGCTCGTCCCCCAGATCCGGCCGCAACTGCACGACGCCCCGCAGCGCGCGGCCGTCCTCGGCCGCCAGGGCGGGCGAGGCGCGGCCCGCCGTGCCGGGCGAGCCGTCCAGCGAGCGCAGCGCCCGGGAGGCCGCGTCCCGCTGCGCGGCCGTCAGACGCCGCGCCCGCTCGCCGTCGCCGGCGGTCCACACGACGACGGCGGGCAGCGTCTCCTCCTGGTCGAAGGCGCGCTGCGCGTCGATGACCCGCGTCGACTCGGCGTTCCGCGGAAGGAAGGCGGCCTGGTCGTTGGTGGCGACCTCGCCCAGTTTCCCGGCGTACGGGCCGAGCGCCCCGCCGACGCCGAGCCAGGCGACGAGAAGCACGACGGGGACGAGCCAACGGGCGAGGCGTGCACCGGCGGACATGTATCTCCTAGGCCGAGGGGCTGGGTTGTGCCGAGTCTTCGGTAGGCGCCCGTGAGCAGCCTATATACCGGTCCTCCGGGTCCGGTCGGGCGACGTGCCCGGGTCCCGACGAGGGGCCGCCGGGGCACACGGGAAACGGCTGGTTCGTGTTCCTCCGATCGACCTGTACGTGTTCCCCCGATTGACCCGGCCACCCGGTGTGCGCTTGCATCCCCGCGGGGCCCGGGTATCCGGCCGGGGCGCACGCCTTCCGGGGGGAAAGCATGGTCAGAACCAGACGGAGGAGTCCGAGCGGCGAAGGCGTACGGGCGGCCGGTGGCGGTGTCCTCGCCGTCCTGCTTCTGGCCGCGGCCCTGCCCGCGGCCTTCGTCGCACCGGCCGGTGACGCGCCATCGCCGGGCCGGGGGCCGGCCACCGAACTGCTCAGCGCCGCCGTCGACGGCGGCCCCGCGGACGGCGCCTCCGGCTCGCCGGTCATCCGTGCCGACGGCCGCGTCGCCGCCTTCGCTTCAGCGGCCATCAACCTCGTACGAGGGGACGACAACGGCCGGTCCGACCTGTTCGTACGCGACCTGCGAGGCGGCGTCCTCCGGCGCGTGGACGCGAAGGCGCCGGGACCCGAGGGCGTCGTGACCGTGGACGGGGTGTCGGCCCACGGGACGAAGCTCCTCCTCGACACCTATCCGGTCCTGACCACCGAGGACGCCGAACACATCCGCGACCTGCGCACCGACACCGACGTCCTGGTCTCCCCGGACAAGGACGGCAGGCCCGCCGACGCCGTGGACGCGCGCATGGACTCCCGCGCGCGCACCGTCGTCTTCGCCGGGTCCGACCAGGAGGACTTCGTGCCGGACGACACGAACGGCGTCAAGGACGTATTCGTGTGGAGGAATGGGGGGAGCAGGAAACCGTGGTGACGCGGCGTACGGTGATCAAGGCGGCGGGCGGCGGCACGCTGACGGCAGGGCTCACGGCGCCGGCCGAGGCCGCCGCGGCGCCCCGGGACGACGTGCTGCTGGTGGTCGAGAAGAGCGGCCACGCGGTCAGCTTCTACGACGTCGCCTCCGGCCGGCGCCTGAAGACGGTGCGCCTGCCCGACTACCCGCACGAGATGGTCGTCGACTCGCGCCGGCGGTTCGCCTACGTCGGTCACTATGGCGTCCGCATGGCCTCCACCGTCGGCGAGGGCGGCGCGGCCGTCTTCGTCATCGACCTCGCCGAGCGGTCCCTGGCCCGGACCATCGACACCCGCCCGTTCCACCGCATCCACGGCATGGGCATCGACGACCGGGACCGGCTGTACGCGCTCAGCGAGGAGAAGGCGGTGCTGCTCGGCTTCGACGACCCCGCCGCCGACCGGGCGCCGGTCAGGGCGGTGCCGACACACGGAGTGAAGACCCACCTCTTCGCCCTCAGCCGCGACGGTGAACGGGCCTATGTCACCGGCCTGTTGTCGCACACGGTGAGCCTCGTCAGGCCGCACGACGCCGCCGCGCCGCCGGTCCTGGTGACCCCGGGGCAACTGCCGGAGAGCAGCTGCCTGAGCACGGACGAGAAGACGCTGTTCGTCGGCGCCCGCAAGAGTTCCGCCCTGGTCGCCGTCGACGCGCGCACCATGAAGGTGCGGCGGAGCAGGAAGGTGGGCGGCGACCCGCTGCGGGTCTACACCCTCGACGACGACCGGCTCCTGGTGACGGACATCGTCGGCAACACCCTGACGGTGTGCGCGACCGCCGACCTGCGGCCCCTGCGCACCCTGCGGCTCGACGGCATCCCGGCCGCCGTGTCGTTCCATCCCGACCGGGCGCTGGCCTATGTGTCCCTGCTCGACTCCGACCGGATCGCCGTCGTCGACCTCGACCGCCTGACGGTCGTCGGCGGCTTCGGCACCGGCTCCGAACCGGACGTCTCGGCACTGGTCTAATCCGGCACCGCGCTGTCGGCGGGGGCGTCGCTGCGCCCGTAGTGGTGGGTGGTGAACATGTACACGAGCCCCGCGGCCACCACGACGCCGCCGCTGAACAGCACGATCCAGTTGTCGTACCAGGGGGACTCCGGCTTGCGGGGCCAGGAGATGTTGACGATGGCGAAGATCCCGTAGGCCAGCGCTCCGATGTTGACCGCCAGGCCCCAGCGGCCCAGGCGGTACTCGCCGCTCGGCTTCCAGCCCTTGAGGCGGGCCCGCAGGGCGGCGAGGACGACCATCTGGAAGGCGCCGTAGATACCGAGGATCGCGAAGGACACGATCGAGGTCAGGGCGTCCGCCGAGATCAGCGAGCCGACGGCGATCAGGGCGGGCACCACCGCGGCGATCAGCAGCGCGTACGGGGGCACCGCGCGTGCCTCGGAGAACTTCCGCAGGAGCCGGTGACCGATGATCACCTCGTCGCGGGCGTAGGAGTAGATCAGCCGTCCCGCCGCGGCCTGCAAACTGATCGTGCAGGACAGGAAGGAGATGAGGACGACCGCCATCACCGTCCGCGCGCCCGCCTCGCCGAGGGCGTCGAAGAGGACCCTGACCACCGGGTCGGTGTCCTTGCCCGAGATCACCGCCCGGTAGTCGACGACCGCGAGGAGCAGCGTCAGACAGGTGAACGTCGCCGCCGCCCCGCCGACGTAGATGGTGCGGCGCATCGCCTTGGGGATCACCTTGCCGGGGTGCTTGACCTCCTCGGCGACGTCCCCGCAGGCCTCGAAACCGTAGTACTGGTAGAAGCCGATGATGGCCGCGCCCAGGAAGACCGGCAGATAGGAGCTGTCACCGGACGCGCCGAAGTCGTCGAAGAGCACCCCGAGGCCGTGGAAGCGGTGCGTGGTCAGCAGGATGATGCCGACCGCGAGCGCGCCGAGCAGCTCCGCGCCGAAGCCGATCAGCGCCGCCCACGAAAGGGCCTTCGTCCCGGCGTAGTTGATGAGCACGGAGATGACGATCAGCGCGATCGTGCACAGCACGGTGGTGTGCACGGTGGGCCGGAAGCCGAGCAGGATCGCGATGTAGGGACCCGCGCCGTACGCGACGCTGGTGATCGTCACGAGCAGCGCCCACATATAGACCCACCCGGTCATCCACGCCCAGCGCTTGCCCCACAGGCGCCGCGCCCACGGGTAGACGCCGCCCGCGACCGGGTACTGCGCCACGACCTCGCCGAAGACCAGGGCCACGAGGAACTGCCCGCAGCCCGCCATGACGAAGGCCCAGATCATCGGGGGGCCGCCGTCGGCGAGGGCCGTGCCGAAGAGGGTGTACGTGCTCACCACGGGGGAGAGGTAGGTGAACCCCAGGGCGAAGTTCGCCCACGGTCCCATGTCCTTGCGGAACTCCGACTTCTCCTCCCCCGCAGCGGCGTCCGCGGGGCCTTCCGGGACGCCGGACGCGGTAGTCACCGGTGCACGCCTTCCGGGGCGGCGGCCCCGGGACCGGGCCGGGCGCTGATGAGGTCCGCCGCGCGCTCGGCGGCCAGCAGCACGGTCACCATGGGGTTGATGGTCGGCATGGTGGGGAAGACGGACGCGTCCACGATGCGCAGACCGTCGTGCCCGCGCAGCCGCAGCTGCGGGTCGACGACCGCCGTCGGATCGCCCTCGGCGCCCATCTTGCAGGTCCCGGCGGGGTGGTAGACGGTGTGGGCGGCACGGCGTCCGTACTCGGACAGATCCGCGTCGGACGTCACCTCCGGGCCGGGCGCCACCTCCCGCAGCAGCCACTCGTCGAGCGGCGCCGTGGCGGCCACCTCGCGGGCGATGCGCAGACCGTCGACGATTGTGCGCTCGTCGTGCCCGTCGGGGTCGGTGAAGTAGCGGAAGTCCAGGGCCGGGTGGAGCGTCGGGTCGGCGCCACGCAGCCACATGCGGCCCACGGAGTGGGCGCGCGGCACGTTCGGGGTCATGCAGACGCCGTGCTCGGGCACGGGGTAGCCGAGCCGCTCCGTGTTGACGGTGAACGGCACCTGGTAGAAGTGGAACATCAGGTCGGGGCGCGGGCCGCTCGCGGCGTCGCGGCGCAGGAAGAGACCGGCGTCGGAGTCCATCGCCGAGTTGGGCGGCAGCGGGCCGCGGGTCTCCCACACCATCACCGACTCCGGGTGGTCGAGCAGGTTCTCGCCGACCCCCGGCAGGTCCGCGCGGACCTCGATGCCCAGCTTGCGGAGCTGGTCCGCGGGGCCGATGCCGGAGAGCATGAGCAGCCGGGGGGTGTCGATGGCGCCCGCGCACAGCAGCACCTCGGCGTCGGCCTCCAGCGTCGACACCAGGCCGTGCGCGTCGCGGACCCGCACGCGGGTGAAGCGGCCCTCGCTGTCCGGCAGCAGCTGATAGGCCCAGGTCTGAAGACGCAGCGTCAGATTCGGGCGGTCGAGCACGGGATGCAGATACGCGACCGAGGCGGAGGAGCGCTTGTTCGTCTCGGGGTCGTAGGCGAGCGAGAAGAAGCCGGCGCCGTCGGTGAAGGGACGGGCGTTGAAGTCCTCGACGACCGGCACGCCGAGCCGGGAGGCCGCGGCGGTGACGAAGTCCTTGGCGATGGCGTTCCGGTCGGCGGCGCCGACCGGAACGATCGTGTTCCGCAGCCGTGAGCGGTACGGCAGGATCGTCTCGGGCCCCCAGCCCTCGCACCCGGCCGCCACCCACTCCTCCAGGTCCTGCGGGAACGGCAGGAAGCTGATCAGGGTGTTGTGCGAGGAGCAGCCGCCGAGCACCCGGGCCCGGGAGTGCAGGATGTGGGAGTTGCCGCGCGGCTGCTCCTCGGTGGTGTAGCCGTAGTCGAACTCGCCGCCGAGCAGGTTGATCCAGTTGCGGAGCTTCAGGATGCGGTCGTCGCCGACGTCGCTGGGGCCGCCCTCCACCACGCACACCCGGCAGGCGGGGTCCTCGCTGAGCCGGGCCGCGAGCACCGAGCCGGCCGTGCCGCCGCCGATGATCACGTAGTCGTAGGTGGTCGCCGTCTCGTCGTCCATGTCTCGCCCGTCCTCTCGCCGTGCCCGCTCAGCCCTTGAACCAGCCGGAGGGGGCGGGGCGCAGGTTCTGGTAGATGTGCTTGGCCTCCTGGTACTCGCGCAGGCCGGTGGGCCCGAGCTCCCTGCCGAAGCCGGAGCGGCCGAAGCCGCCCCACTCCGCCTGGGGCACGTACGGGTGGAAGTCGTTGATCCAGACCGTGCCGTGGCGCAGCTTGGCCGCGACGCGCTGGGCGCGGCTCGCGTCGCTGGTCCAGACGCCGCCCGCCAGGCCGTACCGGGTGTCGTTGGCCAGCTCCACGGCCTGGTCCTCGTCGCCGTCGCGGAAGCGCTCCACGGTGACCACCGGGCCGAAGACCTCCTCCTGCACGATGCGCATGGAGCGGTCGCAGTCGGCGTAGATCGTGGGCAGCAGGAAGAAGCCGTTGGCCAGTTCCGGGTCGTCGGGACGCCGGCCGCCGCACACGAGGCGGGCGCCCTCCTCGCGGGCGATGTCGAGATAGCCCTCGACCTTCGCCCGGTGCTCCGCCGAGCTGAGCGGCCCGCTCTCGGTCATCGGGTCGAGGCCGTTGCCGAGCCGGATGGCCTGCGCGCGGGCGGAGAGCCGCTCCACGAACCGGTCGTGCAGGGAGTCCTCCACGAGCAGCCGGGAACCGGCCGAGCACACCTGCCCGGAGTGCAGGAACGACGCTTCGAGGGCGTGGTCGACGGCGGCGTCGAAGTCGCAGTCGGCGAAGACGACGTTGGGGTTCTTGCCGCCGAGTTCCAGGGCGAGGTTCTTCACTCCCGGCGCGCACGCCTCCATGATCCGCCGCCCGGTGGACAGGCCGCCGGTGAACGAGACCAGATCGACGTCGGGGTGCGCGGACATCGCCGCGCCGACGGTGGCGCCCGGGCCGAGCACGAGGTTCGCGACCCCGGCGGGCGTCCCCGCCTCGGCGATCAGCCGCATCATGTGGAGGGTGGAGAGCGGGGTCGTCTCACTGGGCTTCAGCACGAAGGTGTTGCCCGCGGCCAGGGCGGGGGCGACCTTCCAGGAGGCCTGGAGGAGCGGATAGTTCCAGGGTGCGATGAGCGCGCAGACGCCGATGGGGTGGTAGGTGACACGGCTCAGCACGTCGGGGCCGACGTCCACGACCCGGCCGCCGTCCTTGTCGGCGATCTCGGCGAAGTAGCGGAAGGCGTGGGAGACGTCCTCGATGTCGATGCGGGCCTCGGCGAGCGTCTTCCCGGTGTCCAGGCTCTCGACGCGGGCCATCTCCTCCTGGTCGCGCAGCAGCAGCCGCGCCACCGTGTGCAGCACGTCGGCCCGCTCCCTGGTGGGCGCCGACGCCCAGTCCCCGCGGTCGAAGGCCCGCCGCGCGGCCTGCACGGCGAGGTCCACGTCGGTCTCGTCCGCGTCGTCGACCTGCCGGATGACGGAGGCGTCGTACGGATTGACCACGTCACGCCGCGCGCCCTGGGCGGCGCTGGTCCACTCCCCGTCGACGAACAGTTCCGGCATCGTGGGCTCCCTCGCTCGCGTGGCTGGCCGGTGCCGCGCGCCGCACCGGCACACACACCGGTCACCAACATCGTCGGCCCGCCACGAGCGGGCCACGCGGACGCACCGGGCGGGGGAGTGTTGGGCGGAGATGTGACTCGGTTGGGCTACGGCCGCGTCAGGGGGCGAGAGAGGCGGTGCGCGGCTACGGCGTGACCGCGGGGAGGGTCATGCCGCGCCGGAGCCGAGGGTGGCCCGCTCGGGGCGCGCGGCCTCCCAGGCGGCCTCGATCATCAGGAAGGTCTCGTCGACCGCGGCGTCCGGGTCGGCCGCCTCACGGGCCAGCGCGTAGGCGTCGACGACGAACCGCGCGATGGTCCGGCACGCCGTCGTGGTCCGGTCCGGGCCGGGGCCGGCGGCGATGGCCGCCGCCAGGGCCTCCGCGTGCCGCAGCCTCATCGACTCCTCGTACTGCCGCAGGGCGGGTGATCCGTCGATCATGTGCCAGACCGGGGCGGCGCTGTCCGCCGTGCAGTGGCGCACCATGGCCCGGATCTCCTGGCGCAGCGCGGGGATCAGCGGCTGGTCGGTGACCGCCCGCGTGAGGCGCTGTTCGAAGTCGTCGTCCCGCTCGAAGACCAGGGCCTCTTTCGAGGCGAAGTGGGAGAAGACCGTGGTGACGGCGACGTCGGCCTCGGCCGCCACGTCACGGATGCCCACCGCGTCGTACCCGCGATCGAGAAAGAGCCGCATGGCGGTGTCGGCGATCTTCTGGCGGGTCGCCGCCTTCTTGCGCTCACGGCGTCCCATCGGCTCGGTCATGGACGTAAAACTAGCAAATACGAAACAACAACGATTCCAAAACCGTAACCGTTAGTGCTACGGTCGCTGCCATGGAGAACGTCATGGAGAACAGCGAGAGCGCTAACAGCGCGAACACCGTCACGACCATGAAGAGGGTGGGCTTCGGCGAATACGGCGGCCCGGACGTCCTGCGGCTCGAAGAGGTCGAGGCGCCCCACGCGGGCCCCGGCCGCATACGCATCGCCGTGCGGGCGGCGGGAGTGAACCCCGTCGACTGGAGGATCCGCGAGGGCCAGATGCTCAAGGCCCACCCCATCGAGCTGCCCGCCGGGGTCGGCCTCGACGCCGCCGGAGTGGTGGACGAGGTCGGCGAGGGCGTCGAAGGGGTCGAGGCCGGCGACCACGTCTTCGGCGAAGGCATCGACACCTACGCCGAGTTCGCCGTCCTGACGGCCTGGGCCCGGATGCCCGAGGGGCTCTCGTTCGAAGAGGCGGCCGGCTACCCCTCGGTGGTGGAGACCGCGCTGCGCGTCATCCGCGAGGTCGGTGTGCGGCCCGGACAGACGCTGCTCGTCAGCGGCGCGTCCGGGGGAGTGGGGTCGGCGGTGCTGCAGATCGCCCGCGAGCGCGGCATCACGGTGATCGGCACCGCCGGGGCCGCGAACCAGGAGTATCTGCGCGGCCTCGGCGCCATGGCCACGACCTACGGCGAAGGCTGGGTCGAGCGGGTGCGCCGGCTCGGCGACATCGACGCGGCCCTCGACCTCGCGGGCACGGGCGTGCTCCCCGAACTCATCGCGCTGACCGGGGACCCGCGGAAGGTGATCAGCATCGCCGATCTCGGCGCGCCGGAGCACGGCGTCCGCTTCTCCGGTGTGGCCGGGAGCGTGCCGGACGCCCTCGCCGAGGCCGCCGACCTCATCGCGCGGGGCAGGCTGCACATCCCGGTCGAGCAGCGGTACGCGCTCGCCGACGCCGCGGCGGCGCACATCGACAGCAAGGCAGGGCACGCGCGCGGGCGACGCGTCGTGATCATCTGAGCCGTGCGGAGCGCCGGGTCCTGATCGCCCGGGCCGTGCACGGCGCCGGGTCCATCACCTGGGCCGTGCGCGGCGCCGGGTCCATCACCTGGGCCGTACGGGGCGTCGGGGAGAGGGCGAGGGGCGAAGACCGGGCGTCGGCACGGCGTGGATTCCGCCGGACGGGTGCATGATGCGGGCATGGACCGTTTGGCCATCCGCAGCACCCCGTCCGAGAGTCCGGCGATTCTCCTGCTGACGCTCGACGGCGAACTGGATGTCCTGAACGTCGGCAAGCTCAGCGACACCGTCGTCGACGCGCTCGAAGCCGGCCGGCGGCATCTGCTCGTCGATCTCACCGGCGTGACCTGGTGCGACGTCGGCAGTCTCTACACCCTCCTGGGCATGCGGCACGCGGCCATCCACGCCGGCGGCAGCCTCTCGCTGACCGGGGCGAGCGACTGCGTCCACGAGGCCCTCGACCGCGTACGGCTGCGCAAACTCCTGCCGTTCGTCGAACGCCGCGGGCGGCCCGGCGACGCCCGCTGACGGAGGAATCCGGCGCCCGGTGACGCCGGCCGGGGGAAGAATCCGGATCGACGGCCGTTTCGTGTGCGTAACCGGGAAAGGCGGGGGCACACGGTATGCGTGGAGTGGGTGAACCGCGCCGAGTCCCGCGGTGAACCGGGCCACCTGAAGGGCACGCCCCCTGACCCCCCGGCCCTTCAGGTGGCCGACTCTCTCCTGGAAGCGCGCCGTCCGCGTGTCATCGCGAGGACGCTTCCCGCGACGGCGATCACGGCGATGGCCAGGGCGATGCTGACGCCGCCCTCGGTGTCCCAGTACACGTCCTCCAGGCTGATCAGCAGCGCAGCCTCGTCGACGATCAGGGCGAGGCCCACTCCGTAGGCGAGGCCCATCCAGGCGCGTGTCCGTGGGGTGCGGTCGACGAGGCCCGCCGCGCCGACCGCCGCGAGGAGCACGATCCCCCACACGTAGTGGTGGATGTGCACCCCGCCCGCCTGCATGTCGCCGACCCCTGCCACGTCGATGTGGATCAGCCAGGTCAGCAGGCGCATCCCGCCGAAGGTGAGGGCGAACCCCCACCAGGCCAGGATGAAGCCCCGGCGCTCGGGGGAGACGCCGGGCAGCAGGCGCAGCCAGGGCGACGGGCGCTTCCGCCGCTGCCGCCGGGTGGCGTCGGGCGCCCTCGAAGACGTCATACGGGCTCTCCCGCCGTGAACTCGTCGATCAGCGCGGACAGGGCGTCCGGCGCGGTGTAGTGGGCCGCGTGCGCGGCGTCCGGGATCTCGGCGGTGCGTCCGCCGGTCAGAGCGGCCACGCGCCGGACCCAGGCGCCGGACGCGATGGTGTCACCCGCTCCCCGCACCACCAGTGTCGGCACGTGCACGTCGCCGAGGTTCCCCTCGAATGACTCAGCGGCGTCGCGCAGGGCGTGCCGGAAGGACGCGGCGCAGCGCGGCAGACCGGTCAGCAGGTAGTCGGTCGCGGCCAGCACGAGCAGGGAGAACGTCTCCCGGGGCGCGTCCGCGACCAGCCGGCCGAAGAGGCGGAGCGCGGACGCGCCCGGCTCCAGGGCGGGACCGACCAGCACCGTCCCGCTCACCAGGTGCGGATGTCGCGCGGCGCAGGCGGCGACCACTTGGGCGCCCACCGAGTTGGCCACGAACAGGCTCGGCCCGAGGGACAGGTGTTCGTGCCAGCGGGCCAGGGCGTCGGCCGCCTGCCCCACGGCGGGCGCGCGGCGTGCGGCGGCCCGCGACCGCGCGTTGCCCGGCAGGTCGGGCACCAGCACGGACGCGCCGCCCGCGGCGAGCCGCCGGGCGAGCGGCACGAAATACCGCCCCGAGAGCCCGAGTCCGTGCACGAGCACCACGGTCCGTGTGCCCTCGCCCGGTGGCGGCCCGAATCGGCGGGTGAAGAGTCCGGCCTCTGTCGCTTGATCCACCGCACCACCATCGCTCGTCCGCGGGCCCGGTGCCAGGAGCCCGGAGGCGGCCCGCGCGGCACCGGCCGGGGCCCGTGAGCGAACGGTCAGTTTTCGAGAAGCGTCGGCACCCGGCTCGTCACTAGCGTCAGGGGCATGGACATCATCGAATCCGTCACCCTCACCGTGGCCGACCCCGAGGCCGCCCGCCGCTTCTACACCACCGCCTTCGGGCTCGACACGCAGATACGCCTGCGGGCCTCCGACGCCGACACGACCGGCTTCCGCGGATTCACGCTGTCGCTCACCGTGTCCGGGCCCGCCGACGTCGACGGCCTCATCGCCGCGGCCCTCGCCGCGGGCGCCACACCGCTCAAGCCCGCCGCCAAGTCGCTCTGGGGCTACGGCGGTGTCGTCCAGGCCCCGGACGGGACGATCTGGAAGGTGGCGACGACGGAGAAGAAGGACACCGGCCCCGCCACCGGGCGGATCGACGAGATCGTGCTGCTGCTCGGCGTCGCGGACATCGCCGCCAGCAAGCGGTTCTACGTGGAGCGTGGCCTGACCGTGGCCAAGAGCTTCAGCCGCGTCTACGTCGAGTTCGACGCCGGGGCGAGCCCCGTCAAGCTGGCCCTCTACCGGCGCCGTGCGCTGGCCAAGGACGCGGGCGTCGCCCCCGAGGGGACGGGATCCCACCGGGTCGTGATCGGCGGCGGCGCCGCGGCGTTCACCGACCCGGACGGCTTCGAGTGGGAGGCCGCGGCACTGACGACCGCGCCGTGATGTGCCACTGTTCCCGCCGCGGAACGGTTCCGCCGCGGACGGGTTCCGCGTGAGGTCAGGGGAGGCGCGAACATGACGGCAGCGCCGCCGCGCGGGCTGGACGAGAGGCTGCGGGACACGCGCTCGCGACTGGAGAACGACGTCGACCTGTGGGTCGCGACCGCGGGATCACCGGGCGGCGTCCACCTCATCCCGCTGTCCTACCTCTGGGACGGGACCGCGTTCATCATCGCCACGCCGCGCGCCTCGGTCACCGGACGCAACCTGCTGGCCGACGGGCGGGTCCGGCTCAGCTTCGGGCCGACCCGCGACGTCGTCGTGGTCGAGGGCGTCGCCGAGCCGGTGGCCACCGCCGACCTCGGCGGGACGGGCGACGCTTTCGCGGCCAGGACGGGCTTCGACCCGCGCGGCCTCGACGAGCCCTACCAGTACTTCCGGATCGTGCCGCGGCGGATCCAGGCCTGGCGCGAGGCGAACGAGCTGGCCGGACGCGACCTGATGCGTGACGGCCGCTGGCTCGGCTGACGGAGAAAGGGCGTGGGCCCGGTCCGGCACCCCCGGATCTTGCTCGCCTAGGAGCCCTAGGTTATAACTAGGGGCCCTAGGCAATGAGGAGGACGCATGGTGCGGGCCGGGCTGACGGCGGAGCGGGTGACCCTCGCCGCCGCCGAACTGGCGGACGAGGCCGGGCTCGACCAGGTGACGATGGCGCGCGTGGCGAGCCGGCTCGGCGTCAAGGACGCGAGCCTCTACTCGCACGTGCGCGGCCTGGAGGACCTGCGCGGACGCGTCGCGCTGCTCGCGGCGGACGAGAAGACCCTCCGCATCGCCGAGGCGACCGTCGGCCGGGCGGGCAAGGACGCGCTCGTGGCGTTCGCCGACGCCTGGCGTGACTACGCCCACCGGCACCCGGGCCGCTACGCGGCGACGCAGATCCGCATCACGATCGACCCCGAACTGGCCGCGCGGGCGCCCGGACCGCGCCGCGCCGTCGAACTGACCTACGGCGTGCTGCGCGGCTACGGCCTGGCCGAGCCCGACCTGACCGACGCCGTCCGCCTGCTGCGCAGCACCTTCCACGGCTTCGTCGCCCTGGAGAGCGCCGGCGGCTTCGGCCACGAGCGCGCGCCGCAGCGGTCCTGGGAGCGCGCCCTCGACGCGCTCCACGCCACCCTGACCCACTGGCCATCGGCCCGAGACGGAGACCCCTCATGACCGCACCGACCACAGGCGCCCTCCGCACCGACGGCGCGACCCTGCACTACGAAGTGCGCGGCGAGGGCCCGCTCGTCCTGCTGATCCCCGGCGGCTCCGGCGGCGCGGCGGCCTTCGACGGCATCGCCGACGACCTGGCCGCCGACCACACCGTCGCCACCTACGACCCGCGCGGCCTGTCCCGCAGCCCGCTGGACGACCCCGAGGCCGAGCAGCGGGTGGCCGAGCACGCCGACGACGCCCACCGCCTCATCGAACTGCTGTCACCCGGTGAGCCCGCCCAGGTCTTCGGCGCCAGCTCGGGCGGTATCGCCGCCCTGCACCTGCTCGCCACGCGTCCCGAACGCCTCGCGCGGGTCGTGGCGCATGAGCCGCCGGTCGTGGAGGTCCTGCCGGACGCCGCCGACCAGCGGGCGTTCGTCGACCGGGTGGAGGCGACCTTCCGTGCCGAGGGACTCATGCCGGCGATGGCCGTGTTCGCCGCGGGGCTCAGCGGGCCCGCGGGCGGTGCGGAAGGGGACGGCGGCGCGCGGCCGGGCTCCGGGTCCGCGCTGCCGCCGAGGGCCGCGGCGCGGGCGGAGCGGACGATGGCCGACCTGCCGTACTTCATCGGGCGCATCGTTCCCCGTTTCATGCGGTACGTCCCGGACGTCCCCCTCCTGAAGACGCTGACGGACCGGCTCGTGGTCGCCTGCGGCCGGGACTCCCGGGGTGAGCTGCCCCATCGCGCGGCGGCCCGTCTCGCCGGACGCCTCGGCAGGGAGCCGGAGCACTTCCCCGGCGGGCACGTCGGCCTGACCACGCACCCGGCCGAGTTCGGAGAGCACCTGCGGAAGCTGCTGCGGCCGTAGGCGGGACCCGGGCATCGCCGGAGGCCGAGGGGCGCGCGCGATGAGGACCGCGGCCATCAGTGCTGTGGGCCACTGCTCCGAGGCCGGCTGGATTACGTACAATCCCCCCGGCACCACTCTTGTCACCGGCGCGTTCTCCAGGGGCCCGGGGAGTCGCCGCCCACGGGGACATCGAGACCGTCTTTCCCCGGCCCGGTAAGGGAGTCCGCGCATGAGTCTCAATGCGCCGTCCGGCAGGGCGGAAGCGGTCCAACTGGTCCTCGCTCAAGCGGCCGTCGAGGAAGGCGCGTGCGTAGACGCCGGGGGAGGCATGCCCCTGGACGTAGAGCTGGTCACCGGAGCCGTCCGCCTGCTTGCCGCGGAAGAAGTGCTGGAAGCCCACCTCGTAGAGCCAGGCCGCCGAGGCGAAGGTGGCCATGTGTCCGCCGAGGCCGCCGCGCTGGTTGCCCCGCGTCACCATCGCGGCCGCGTTCCAGCGGTTCCACGCGGTGATCTTCCGCTCCATCTCCTCGTCGCCCGGGTAGGGCGGTTCGGCGGCGGTGGGGATGGTGTTGACGTAGGGCGTTTCCAGGAACGGCGGAAGGTCGATTCCGGTGCGCCGCGCGTGCTCGTTGACGCGCTGCAGAAGCTGTACGGCCCGCTGCGGGCCGCCGAAGCCGACGGCCGCGTCGAGGGACTGGCACCATTCGGCGACTTCGGACGGGTCCTTGTCGGGCAGTTGGTCGAGCTGGGACACGGGCGATCCCCTTTCGCTTTCCTGGATAAGGAGTCGGGGCCGCCACGGTTCGTCGTGGCAGCCCGGTGAGGGGGCCGGATTACGGGTGGTCCGGCCGATGGGTGGAGGCGGCGACGCGCTCTCTGCTGACGCGGCTTCCGCATCCCGCGCTGTTACGAGGTACAGCATTTCGTGATGCGGAAGACCGTTTCCGGGATTCAAAACGTAGGAGCCGTCGATAGGTGCGGTCAACACTTACTGACAAGTAATGAGCGATGATCGATCATTTCTCACGATGCGAGACCGTGGCGGATCAGCGACGATCCGGGGGCGGGCGGCTCCCACGTCAGTCGGCGGCGCGGCGGAGCAACTCCTCATAGACCAGGGGGTCGTTCCCCGTCACCTCCGGGAACCCGGTCCCGTACTTGCCGTGCCAACGGGCCGTCACACCGGGGTTGGCGCAGTCTGAGGCATCGGGCAGATACAGGTGCGGACTGCATTGGACCCGGTGCTCCCGGGCGCACACGAAGTCCCGCGTGATCGCGTGGCGCGCTCGCCCGTCGTCCAGGCCTTCGGCGACCAGGGCCGCGTCGACCCCCTCCGTCTCCTCGGCCACCTCCAGCACCACGGCGCGCGCTCCGATGGACCGGCTCTGGGCCCAGAAGGCGCGGCGCAGCGCGAGGTCGAGCCGTTCGGAGGCCTCCAGGCCCTGCTTCTTGGCGAGTTGGACGGCTTCCAGCGCCGGCAGCGAGGAGGAGGGGAACTTCCAGTCCGCCGCCCGCCACATCTGCCAGCCGGCGTCCGGCTCGATGTGCGCCACCCCGCCGACCTCGGAGTCCGTGCCCGGCCGGGGGCTCGGCCCGTTGTTGAACAGCTCCAGCGGGAAGGCCCGGTGGTCGAAGCGGACCCGGCCCTGGAGGCCGAGCCTGGCCCGCGTCGTGTGCAGGCGGTACAGCGCCACGTGGGCGAAAGAGCACCAAATGTCGGAGAACACGGTGATGGTGCCCGTCGCGACCTGATCGCGCGGGTGCGGAGTGGTGGTCATGGCATTCCTATCGGTTTGTGTGCGTATTCCAGGACGTGCAGTTCGAGCATGCGTCCCACGTAGGGGTCCTGGCGTCGGAAGGCGTCCACGATGGCGATGTGGTCCTCGGCGTTCTCGTGCAGTTGCGTGCGCAGCCACTTCAGGGAGAGGCGGGTCCACAGCTCGATGGCCAGGGACTCCCAGTTGCGCAGCAGCACCTCATTGCCGGCGGACCGGACGATCTCCCGGTGGAACTCGACCGCGCAGTGGATCTGGAGGTCGGTGTCACCGTCCCGCGCCGCCTGGTGCAGCAGGTCCAGATGCGGCTCCAGCTCCGACACGTCCCCGCCGAGCCGGCGCACCGCCAACTGGCCGGCGAGGCGCTCCAGGGCGGCGCGTACCGGATAGACCGAGGCGAGGTAGTCCGGGGTCAGCTCACGTACACGGGCACCCCTGTTGGGCAGAACGTCCACGAGCTGCATGGCCTGAAGGTCGCGCAGCGCCTCTCGCACCGGGCCATGGCTGACGTCGAGCTCCTGGGCGATGTGCCGCTCGATGATGCGGTCGCCGGGGCGCCAGCGGCCGTTGAGCAGGCCGTCGAGGAGGGTGCGCCGCACCTGTTCGCTCAGGGGGACGCGCTTCAACGAGACGACGGGCGCCGGGGCTTCGGGGACTTGCTCACCTGGCATGAGGACTCCGGTCGGAACTGGTCTGGGGTGGGCGAAGGGTTGAGCGATGATCGATCATCGTCTAACGTACGCCACGGTGGTCACGCCGCACCAGGTTCAAAACCCTCTGAGGTAAACCCTGTTGCGGACACGCCGGGTGCGGGCCCGGCTCCTCCCCGCGGATGACGCGCGTTTCCGAGCAGACCTCGACCGCCCTTCCCGACGCCGACGCCTTCGAACGGACCCGGCCGCCGTGCCGTGCGGGCACGCCCCGGCTCCGTCCGCGTCGCCCTCCTCCTCAAGGAATCCTGTGACCGAGCACCTTCTCGACCTCACCCAGCACGAGATCCAGGCACTGAAGACCCGGTTCAACCTCGCCGACGCCCACACGCACCAGCAGCAGTCCCCTGGCCAGCGCGAGATCGTCCAGGCGCTGCCCGCCCTCTGGTACGAGGCCGAGGAGAGCCGCCAGGCGGACCTGGAGGACCGCTTCAAGGAGGTCTTCTTCCGGCTGCACGGCCAGAACAGCGTCCGTGCGGAGAGCACGATGCTCTCCTACGCGGCCTCCATCTCCACCCTGGTCGCGGGCATGTACCTGCGACGCAACGAGATCAGCGTCAGCCTCGTCGAGCCCTGCTTCGACAACCTGCCCGACGTCCTGCGCAACGTCGGCGTCCACCCGGTGCCGATCCCTGAGGACACCCTGCACGACGCCGACCGCATCTACGACCGCCTCGCCGAGGCCGTCACCACCGACGCGCTCTTCCTGGTGGACCCCAACAACCCCACCGGCTTCTCGCTGCTCAGCCACGGCCGGAAGGGCTTCGAGGAAGTCATCCGCTACTGCGTCGACCACGACAAGCTCTTCGTCGTCGACCTCTGCTTCGCGGCCTTCGCCCTCGCCGACCCGCGCTTCGGCCGCTTCGACCTCTACCAACTCCTCGACACCTCGGGGGTGCGCTACATAGCCCTGGAGGACACCGGCAAGACCTGGCCGCTGCAGGATGCCAAGTGCGCCCTGCTCACGTGCAGCCGGGACCTGCACGAGGACGTCTACAACATCCACACCAGCGTCCTGCTCGACGTCTCGCCGTTCGTCCTGAACTTCCTCGCTCGCTACGTCGAGGACTCCATCGAGGACGGCATGGCCTCGGTGCGCGACGTCATCACCCGCAACCGCGAGACCGCCCTGAAGACCTTGGAGGGCAGCCTTCTCGAGCACCTGGAGCCCACGGTCAACGTCAGCGTGGCGTGGTTCCGCATCACCGACGACACGATCAAGGCGAGCGAGCTCCAGGCGCACCTGACCGCGTATGAGGTCTACGTGCTGCCCGGCACCTACTTCTACTGGAACGAGCCGGAGCGCGGCGAACGCTACGTCCGCATCGCGCTCGCCCGGGACCCGCAGGAGTTCGCGCAGTCCCTCACCCGCCTGCGCGAGGCGGTGGACAGCTATGGCGCGTGACGTCTATGTCGACGCGACGCTGTTCATGGGGATGCACAGCGTCGATCCGGCGGTGCGCGCCTCCTGCGTCGCGTTCTTCGCCGAACACCTGCACCAACCGGTCGTGATGACCTACGAGGAAGTCGGCCGGTGCGACGACCTCGTGTGGAGTTATCCGCGCCAGGAGCAGGACGCCTACTACCCCTTCATGGACGTGCTGCACTCGATAATGCCGATCAGTCGGCGGGCTTACACTTGCGCCGACTGGCAGGCGTTGGCCCAACTGCCCGCCCGGGCCGATGGCCTGGAGCTGCGCGAACGGATGCTGCTGGCGTCCGTGCTGGCCGGCGAGGGCGAACTGGTCACCATCAATCCCCGCCTCACCGCCCTCGCCGCCGACGGGATGCCCGTGAGCACCCCGCTGCGGGCCGGCGCCTCGGTGCGCTTCGAGGACGCCGACGACGTACTCGACACTCTCTACCGCACGTCCCTGACCCTGGAGGTCGACCATGCCGCCGTCTGAAGCCCCCGCCGACCCGTTCGCCGCCGTGGAGCGGCTGAAGCGACTCAGCGGCGTGGTGGTGCCACTGGTCACACCAGTCGACGAGCAGCGCAAGGTGTGCGCGTCGAGCGTCGCCCGGCTGATGGCCGACCTGCGGGGCAGGGTCACGGGATACATGCCGGCGCTCAGTACCGGCGAGGGGTGGAAACTCTCCCTCAAGCAGTGGATCGACATCGTGCACCTGACCGTCGAGCACGCCGACGGCGCTCCGGTTCTCGCCGGGGTCGAGGTCGGACGGCCCGCCGGCATCCTGGCGCGGGCCGCGCTCGCCGAGGCCCTGGGCGCCGACGCGATCGTGGTGCCGCCGCCGTTCCCGGCCTCTGGCACCCCCCGCCCCACACTGGTCGAGCACTTCCGCGAGATCATCGCCAAGAGCCCGCTGCCCGTCTTCGTCTACCACGAGAACGCGGTCTCCAAGATGGACCTCGACGTGGCCGCGCTGCGCGAGGTGTGCGCCCTGCCGGGCGTCATCGGCGTCAAGGAGTCCAGCGGCGACGCGCAGTTCACCAAGGAACTGCTGGCCGAGGCGGTGCCGGTGCCGGTCTTCCAGGGCTGGGAGCACCAGATCGCCGACGTCCCCGGCGTCCAGGGCTTCGTCGGCCCGCTGGCCAACCTCGAACCCGACACCTGCGCGGAGGCGGTGACGTCCTTCTCGCGCGTCAGCCAGGAACGGATCAACGAGCTGTCCGAGCGGTACGACCTGCTGGCGGATGACTGGTACCTGCACGTCAAGACCGAACTGGCCCGGCGCGGTGTCATCGGCACCGCGCTGGCCGTCGGCTGAACCCGTGCCCCTGCCACCGGCCGAAGCCGCGCCCAGACCGTGCGCTGAGACCGCCGCACGACCCGCCCCGCCGACCCCTACCTCCCACCCCCGCGAAGGAGCGCCCCAGTGACAGCGAACGCCACAGTGGAACGCACCGCCGGCAGCCGCCTGTTCGTTCTCAACCGCACCATTCCCAGCCCCGACGAGCTCCGTGAACTGCACGAACTCGAAGAGCGCCTGATCACCTCGCGCGTCCGCGAGATCGAGGCCGCCGCACCGCAACTGCCGGACCGCGCGGCACTGGGCCGGCAGATGAAGGAACTGCTCAAGGCCGAAGAGGCCGACCCGCCGGAGTTCGAGCGCGTCATGGCGGAGGATCTCGACCTGGAACAGTTCAAGGAGGTCGTCGCGCAGTTCGCGGTGGACGGCCTCACCGAGTCCGAATCCTTCCTGCCGATCGTCTGGCGGCTTCCGAGGAAGGCCAAGATGGCCGTGTTCCGGGTGCTCATCGACGAGTTCGGCTGCGGAAACCTCGACCAGGCGCACTTCAACATCTATCGCGACCTGATGACCGAACTGGGCATGTCCCTGGACGTCGGGGACTATCTCGACCGCACGAACGAGGAGACGTACGCCTACGTCAACACGTTCTTCTGGGCGGCCGCGCGGGCACCGCGCCCGGAGTACTTCCTCGGCACGCTCTGCTACCTCGAATCCAGCATCCTCTACGCCTTCAAGTGCTTCGCCGCGGCGGCGCAACGGCTCGGCCTCCAGGGCGCTCGCTACTACACCGAGCACCTGCACATCGACCACTTCCACGCCAAGGAGCTCCAGGTGGCCATCCGCGAGTTCGACGCCGAGGCCGACCTTCAACCGGTCAAGGTCTGGGCCGGGTTCAAGATGGCCAGCGACGTCATCGGCGGCGCCACCGAGGCGGCGGTCGCCTCCGCGCTCAAGGCGGTCTGAGTGAACGACGCCACCATCGAGCAAGTGGGCGAGGACAAGCTCCGGGTACGGGTCGGCGGCCGGGAGTTCGAGGTGGACGCGGCGTGTCCGCACCGCAAGGGCTTCCTCGCCCACGGCTATGTCAACGCCGCGCGGCTGCGGATCACCTGCCCCCTGCACCACTCCAGCTTCTCGCTGGAGACGGGCGAGGCGGTCACCGGACCCACGGACGAGCGCCTGTGCGCCCGGGAGGTGACCGCGCCCACCGGCTGACGCCCAGGCTAGCCGGGGCCGCGGAGCGGCAGCACACCCCGGGGTCATCCTTGAGCGGTCCGGGCCGCAGCGCAGCTGTCATGCCGCTGACCGTACGTGATCGGCCTGGCCACTCACCGAGCCCCAGGACTGTGCGCTGAGCTGACGGTGCGGGAGGATTGAGCCGAAGTCTTCCTGATCCTTGGGCCGTGGATGCTTGGCCTTGAACAGCAGGACCAGTTCAGGCGCCAGGTAGGGGGTGCCGCCAACGGAGTAGGAGTGGGCCCCCAGGAAACCTTGGAGTCGAAGGTGGTGGCCTTGTCGGCGTCGGTGGCCCTGTGCAGGTTGCCGGCCGGGTCGAGGTCGAAGACGACGGCGCGGCCGGAGTTGTCCTTGGCCTGCCACTGTGAGGCGTCGGCCTTGAGCAGGTCGATCCAGCGGCCGGAGCGGGTCTCGGTCAGCTTGAAGCCCTTGTGCTCGTCGCCCTGGCCGTGCTGGGTGACGGTGATGGCGCCCTTGTTCTTGTCGGTGACCTTGGTCAGGGTGCCGTGCTTGCTGTAGGTGCCTTCGGTGTGGGACTTCCAGTTGGTGACGGTGTAGGTGCCGTCGGCGTTCTTCTCCAGCTCCTCGGAGTAGCCCTTGGATGTGGTGAAGGAGCCGTCCGCAGCCTTGTCGAAGCGCAGGGTGTCGCCGGAGGCGTCGTAGAGGACGACCTCGTCGTCGAGGATCTGCAGATAGCGCTCGTACTGCTGCCACCAGCGCTGGGAGACCTTGCCCCAGATGCGTCGAGGGAGTTGTAGGAGCGCGCCAGGGTGAGCTGCTGGCCGACGCCCGCGAGGGAGAAGTCCGTGGCAGTGAGCATCAGGTTGCCGGTGGAGTAGTCGACCCGGGCCGTCGGGGCATCCATGATCGCGAAGTCGCTGATCTTGTGCCAGGGCACGTTGCCCCGGCCCTCGGGCACGTATGTCGCGGGCGTCGCGGTGCGGACCGCGCGTGTGGTGGCGGCCTCGCCGCCCTGAGCCCGCTTTTTCTGAGCCGCCCGCCACGGTTGACCTCTTCGGAGGGCTTGGCCTCCGCCTCGGGCTTGGCCGGCTCGTTGGAGCCGACCTTCACCTCGGGCATCGTGAGACTCGGCGCGTCCTTGCCCCACGCCGAGCCCGGCTCATCCGCCGCGACCGCGCCCGTGGTTGGCAGCAGGGACAGGGCCAGGGCACCGGCGGCCAGGGCCGCGGCGGTGGCAAGGCGGGTTCTCCTCCGGGCACCCTGGACGCACACACCGACGGTGCGTTGCATCAAGACTTCCTCCCACGGGAAGACGCATCTCTCAGACCTCAGTGGTCACGAGGCGCACACGAGATGCCACACGATCTTCACCAGGAAACGCCGCGATGCCCTCGAACACTTGCATCACACGGCCCGGAATCATTCCCTCCCCGCCAGCGGGACAAAGATTGATGAACTATCACGAATGTCGGACGAGGTTCGCGCGCAGCACCTCTTCGATGTCCAACTCCACCTCGCGCGTGTGAACCCCGGCCGCGGGTGCTGCCCGGGCAAGCTCTCCAGACGCGGGGGTGAACGTTTCGCCGAGCAGGCGGTCTTCCGCGCGCAGTGCGTCCTCAAGCGTGCCCTCGGCCGAGTCGATTGCTTCCGTAGCCGCGGATCGGACATCGGCGCCGTGGAAGACGGTCTACACCCGTTTCCGCCGCTATGCCCTGGACGGCGTGTTCACCGGGGCTCTCCAGCGGATCCAGGCCCGCGCTGACGCGGCCGGCAACATCGACTGGTTCGTTTCCAGATCGACTCCACCACCGTCCGCGCCCACCAACACGCTGCGGCCACCGGCCGAAAAGGGGGCGGCATCGGCAGGACGAACCGGACGATCACGCCCTCGGCCGATCCCGAGGAGGACTGACCAGCAAGATCCACCTCGCCTGTGACGGCCGCGGACGTCCCCTCGCCATCCTGCTCACCCCAGGTGAACGCCACGACGACGTCTGCGCACGTCTCCTCCTGGAACGGATCCGGGTCCCGCGCACCGGCCTCGGCCGCCCACACTGCAGACCCGACCAGGTCGTCGCAGACAAGGCCTACAGCTCCCGAGGCTTCCGCTCCTACCTGCATAATCGCGGCATCGCGTGCACCATCCCGGAGAAGAACGATCAGCAGCAACACCGCCGCAACCGCGGTCGCCGCGGTGGTCGGCCACCGGCATTCGACCGGCAGATCTACCGCCGACGCAACGTCGTCGAGCGCTGTTTCAACCGGCTCAAGGTTTCTGCGGCATCGCCACCAGGTACGACGAGACCGCCACCTCGTACGAGGCAGCGGTCGGTCTCGCGTCACTCCTGCTCTGGGCAAGATCGGTTCGAAGACGGACCCTGGGCTCCGGCCATGTTGCTGGTACACGGCGGAGAGGCCGTAGCGACGTGTAGCGCCTGGCGGAGCGGATGAAGCGTGCGTCGCGACCAGTACGTTGGCCGCGGCGCACGCTTGTCCGTGCCCCCCGTCCCCTGTGGGAAGAAAAGGCCGGGCCGTGCAGTGCCGGCCAGCTGTTTGTGCCGCCCCGGCAAGCGAGGAGTCTCAGGCAGTGGTGCGGCCTTGGCCTGCGGCGAGCGCGGCGTCGGCGCTGGGATGGGCGGGCAGGAAAGTGTCCATCCCGGTGACGCTGAGCAAGCGACCCAACCGGTCTGGGATGGCCGCCAAGGCCAGGGAACCGTCGGCGTCCTTGGCGCAGCGCCAGATGCCGACCAGGGCGCCCAGGCCGGAGGAGTCGCAGAAGGTGACGCCCGCCAGGTCGGCGACCAGGTCGGGGTGTCCGGCCGCGATGAGTTCCAGGGCGCGGGCCCGCACGGCGGGGGCGGTGGTGATGTCGAATTCACCGGACAGGGCGATGACGGCCAGGGTGCCGTCGGTGTGCGGGACGTCGATGTGGAATGCGTCGGTCATGGACGTCGGTTCTCCTGCCCGACGGAGGCGTCGGCGGTCGGGGCGGCGGCGCTGTGGGCGGTGGTGGTGATGCCCGCGGGAGCGGCATCGGGGGCGGGGACGGACAGGGCCAGCAGGGCCACGTCGTCGCGTTCGGTGTCGGGGAGGGTGTCCAGGAGCGCGACGGTGTCGTCGATCAGGCGGCCGGCACCGACTGTCGCCGACCGCTGGGCCAGGAAGTCTGTCAGGCCCGTGTCGGCCAGCATGTCACCGTCGGCGGTGCGTGCCTCGGTCAGACCGTCGGTGTAGAGCAGCAGGCCCTGGCCGGGTGCCAGGTGCAGGGTGCGTGAGGCGAAGGCGGCCTCGGCGAATGCGCCGACCAGCATGCCGCCCTTGGCGCGGACCGCCTCCACCCGCACGCCGCCGTCCTCGGTGGGGCTCAGGTGGTAGGCGGGCGGGTGGCCGCCGGTGGCCAGCGTGACTGTGAAACCGCCGTCTGGGGCGGGATCGAGCAGGCCGAAGATAGCGGTGCAGAAGCGGGTGCCGACCGCCGCGTCCAGCAGCAGCGCGGTGTTCAGGGCCTTGAGCGCGGCCGTGGGGTCCGCGTCGACGAGGGCTGCGGCCCGCAGCGTGTAGCGGGTCAGTGAGGTGACCGAGGCGGCTTCGGCGCCCTTGCCGCACACATCGCCCAGGAAGAACGCCCACCGGCCGCCGTCGACGGGGAAGACGTCGTAGAAGTCGCCGCCCACTTCCTGCGGGGAGGCGGTCTGGTAGTGGCAGGCCAGCTCCAGCCCGGGTACAGCGGGCAGAGCCGGCGGCACCAGGGTGCGCTGCAGGGTGGAGGCGAACGCGGCGATGGCCGTCTTGTCCCGCTCCGCCCGCTGACGAGCCTCTTCCTCCGCCTGGCGCTTGTCCTGCTCGACCTTGCGGCGCTCCTGCTCGGCGCGCACCACGTGCAACGCCGACAACCGCAGCTCCAGCTGGTCACGCACCACCGCCGCCAGGTCCGCGAGCGTGGCCGAATCCGCCTCGCTGATCTCGCGGGGGCGGGTGTCGAGGACGTTGACCGTGCCCAGCCGGTACCCGTCGGCGGTGATGATCGGAGCAGCTGCGTAGAACCGCACTCCCATCGGGCCGGCGACCAGCGGATTGGAGCAGGCGATCGGGTCCACAAGAGTGTCGGGGATGACGGTGGGGTCATCCGTCAGGACCGCCGAGGCGCACAGGCCCGGATCGCGGCCGATCTCGGTGACACCTTCCAGGCCGTGCGTGGCCTTGAACCAGATCCGGTCCTCGTCCACGATCGTCACCGTCGCCACCGGCACCTCGAACAGGCGTGCGGCCAGCGCCGCAACCCGGTCATAAGCGCCGTCCGGAGGGGTGTCGAGAATGTCGTAACGGCGCACCGCCGCCATCCGCGCCGCCTCAACCGTCGGGCCCGAAGGTCCGGTCGGAACTATCGCAGGCGGACTCGCTTGCTCCGGCATGTTCCTCGTCTCGTCATCCCCCCAGGAAGGCACCAACCAGACGGTCAGCGCTCTGGAACCCTACCGAACGCCGCCAGCGACACTGCTCAGTAGGCGCTGCCGAGCACCCGGTCCAGAAGCTCGCGGAAGAAGCCCCCGTGCGAAGTCGACCAAGGCTGGTCGCGTCACCTGCGGAAGCGGGAGAGCCAGGTTCGGCCGGCCTTCTGCTCGGGCACGGCCTGTTCCTGCTCCTGGTCACGCTCCTCCTGCCGGTGACTCACGCCCCAGGACAGATCCAAATCGGCCTCGAACCGCTGGTCGCAGTCCCCGCACAGAGACGGAAGCTTCGCTGGGGAGCGGCTCCAGCCGACGAGCTTGGTCGCCTTCCATCGTTTGCCGGTGAACGCGGCACCGCATTCGGTGCCGACGGGGCGCTGGGGGGTGGGCCAGAAGTCGTCCGGCCCTGCCTCACCACGCACCGGCCCCTGGCCCTCCTGCGTGCCGGCCGCTGGGTCGACGATAGGGCCGGCGTTCTGCTTGCAGTCGTCGCACAGGTGCGGGCGGGAGTCTGACGTCCCCTGTCAGGGTGCGCAGCCAGGGCCTGATCTTGTCCTGCGGCGTCCACTGGTCCCACAACCACCCTGGCGAACGCGCCGTTACAGCATTCCTCCACCAGGCGCAGCTGGGCTGCGTCAGCGGCGTGGTGTGCGACGGTGAACAGCCACAGGATGATGGCGTCGACTTCGCACGCTCCGTTGACCGGTGTGTGCCCAGGAGCTCGGGCATTGCCCGGACGATCTTGAGTGCTCGAGGAACATCCGCCATCAACGCCGGTATGAGCCCCTCGGGGTTGATGTTCAGGAGTACGTCGCAGTACAGGGCAGTGTCGTCGGGATGGGCAGCGGCCAGGGCCACCAATTCCTCTGCCGCATTCGCTGCTCCATCCTTCTACGACGATCACAAGGAACGGCCGTAGCTGGCCACATTCTGAACGCAGTTGTGACCCGAAGGTGTTCGCGATGCGGTCACTGTGACTGTTCACCGAACGTTTCCTTCCGAGCCCTCCAGGCCCTCACCACGCACCGCCGCGAGCAATACACAGTGTTCGAACGCCGGTCCACCCCGGCCACCCAAATTGCGCCGCGCTCGGGACACTCGGCCTGGCCGGCCCGGACCGGTCTGGAGGCCCTCTGGGAAAGCACCTCTGACCGAGGTATATCGTCTGCCTCACATATGAAGCCGGGGGCATGAATGCAACATCGTTTGGCAGCCACCATCCTCCTCTGTCTCGCTACTGGCCTTGCCGCCGGATGCTCCCCGGAGCCCGAAGCAGAAGACGTCAACCGTTCCGACCTCGCGGGCCACTGGCATGCCGGTGGGTCGTGCGACGCCTCTCTCGTGTTGGAAAAGGGCGGTTCGGCCCGGTGGAAGCATTGGGCAACGGGCTACAGCGTGAGTGAATCCCGCATCACCGGCAGAGAAGACGGCCAGGGGAGCTGGACGCTGGAGACAGTGGACGGCAAGCAGTACTTCGAGGTGGAGACAACCAAAGCCAGTGAATCGTTGACCATACTGCAAGGGGATGACCGGTTGATCCTCCTGCAGATCCCGGGAGACGACCCGGACAACAGCATCGGGTGCCGTTTCAAGCACGGGCCTTGACCCCGAATCCTGAACACGGGTTATGCGGCTTGTGCCAGCGTAGTTGGTGTGCGGTGGAGGGCGTTCTCGAAGGCGATCGGTGATCGTTGTCCGAGGTGGGAGTGTCGGCGTCGGGTGTTGTAGCGGTGGAGCCATCGGAAGGCGTCGAGTCGGGCCTCGCGCTCGGTCGGCCAGCTCTTTCGTCCTTGCAGGGTCTCGCGTTTGAACGTCGCGTTGAAGGACTCGGCCAGCGCGTTGTCCGCGCTGGACCCGACCGCGCTCATGCTTTGCTGAACCCCTGCTGACCTGCAGGCTTCGGCGAAAATCCTGCTCGTGTACTGGGCTCCGTGGTCGGTGTGCATGATCGATCCGGCGTGGCTGCCGCGGGTGCGGATCGCCGCGGCCAGGGCGTCGGTGACGAGGTCCGCGTGCATGTGGCCGGCGATCGCCCAGCCGGCCAGACGGCGTGAGGCGAGGTCGATGACGGTCGCCAGGTAGCAGAACTTCCCGCCCTCAAGGGGCAGGTAGGTGATGTCGCCGACGTACTTCGTGTTGGGCCTGTCCGCGGTGAAGTCGCGGCTGATCAGATCCGGGGCCTTGGCCGCTGCCGGGTCAGAGACGGTGGTGCGGTGCCGGCGACGCAACCGGACCCCTTCGATCCCGGACGCCCGCATGATCCTGGCGACGCGCTTGTGGTTGACCGCGACACCGTTCTCCTCGCGGAGCTCGGCGGTGATCCTCGGGGCTCCGTAGGTGCCGTCCGATTCCTGGTGCACCGCCCGTATCCGGGCGGCCAGCTTCGCGTCGGCCGCCTGCCGGGCGGCCCGGTCGACGGCCGTCCATTGCCAGTAGTAGGAGCTCGAGCGGCTGACGCCGAGGATGCTGCAGAGCCGCTTCACGCCGTGGCGGCGCTGGAGGTCGGCGACGCACTGGAAGCGGTTCACCAGCGCGTCTCCCCGGCGAAATACTTCGCGGCCTTGCGCAGGATCTCGCGTTCCTCCTCCAGCTCACGGACCTTCTTCCGCAAGGCGGCGTTCTCCGCCTCCAGCGGGGCGGGCGGCTGGGCCGGCTCCTGCGTCCGCCGTCCTCGGGGACGGCTCACCCCGGCTGCCCTCACCCAGTTCCGCAGTGTCTCCGGATTGATCCCCAGATCGGCGGCGACCGACCTGATCGTCGCTTCCGGCCGCGACTCGTACAGCGCGACCGCGTCCGCCTTGAACTGCGGCGGGTAGTTCTTCATGACCACGAGATGTCCGTTCTCAGATCCGCAGGATCCAGTGTCTCGTGTGTCCAACATCAGGGGTCAAGGCCCGTACTACTGCTGAGGGGAGTGGACGGCCGGCTCGTGCTGGCCGTGAACGTCTCACAGTGGCTGCAGCCGGACACTACGACGCCCTCGCATCGCCCACACGCTGACCGGCTTGCCTGCCCAGGTCCTCGGCTGGCTCGGCTCCGACCGCATGTCGCGCCTGCCGACGCTCCCACGGTGTCTACGCCCCCCAAGACGGTCCACCGCAGGGGAACACCCTCCCAGCGCCTGGAGCACCGAGCCGGCTATGGCAACCACGGACACCCCCTCGGTGGGGAGGCGACCGCGCGGGCACCGACATGCGTCAACCGGACAGGCAACAAGTGCATGCTCCAGCCCTCACGAGCAGGGCATCAAACTCAAACGGACCACCAATCAGCGGAGAGGGTAAGGAGCGCTACTTATGCGTGAGTCGTGAGCATCGCCTACCTTCAGGAGGTGTCTACAGATTCGACCGATCGGTCGCTTGTCCGCCGGACCCTCAGCCGAGGAAGAGCGAGGGTCCCCGCCAGACGATGCGCACGACACTTAAAAGGGACCCTGACCGTCACCGGTGCCACCGCGGCCAGTCACACCCTCATGTCGTCCGGCTACGCATGGGCCCGCGGCAGCGCTGCCGCGGGCGACACGGTGTTCTCCGGTGCGTTCGAGTTCCTGGTCACGACGGCCGCTTCCTGGGCGCTGATGCCCGTATCGCTGTGGGCCGGCATGCGGGTGATGGGGAAGGCCGGCAACACAGTACTGCTGATCACCGGTGGGCTGTCCTGGGTAGCGCTTTCCGGGTACTTCATCGACGACATCGACCGCATGGGCGGGCAAGTGCCGCTCCCGGCTCTGGCCACATACGTTCTTCTCTGCACGGGACTGGCAGGTGCCGGTTCCAGCCACCGCAGCTGAGACGGCAGCGGAGCCCGACGCCGCCCGAGGATCAAGACTTGTGAGGGCATAATCGCTGTGCGCAGCAGGATCTTTGCAGGTATGCAGGTAATGGCCGTACCGCGGCCCTCGTCTTCACCGGATCACAAACCGGGTGAGGCGCCGTCCGCGCGGTGCAACATCGGCGCAACCAGCCTCACGACGATGCCGCACCGGAGCACTCCGGTGCGGCATCGTCGTCTCATAACTGCGTGCAGAAGCCCCGGCAGGCTGGAGCCGGTGGAGTCTCACCACCATGTCCGCCGCGGTGGCCGCCGCCCCGGACTCCGTGTACTTTGCCGCAGAGCCCGCTGTCATCAGTGATCAGCGATCAGTGTGTGGCCGTGAGTTGGAGCCGCCGGGCCTTCGAGCGCGATTATCACTCTTGAGCCACGCGGTCGGGTGCAAGAATCAGCAGATTTCGAATCCAGCCGAACGCAAGGCGTCCAGTGCCAGATCCCGGCGTTCCTCGGGTACCAGCACGAGGTCAGCGTGGTAGGTCGAGGCAGTGAACGCCGGAACTGCGGCGCGGGCCAGCGGTGTGAGGACTGCGGCCAGCAAGCCCGGTTCGTCGAGGCCGTGGTCCGGGTCGGCGTCGTAGAGCGCGACCCAGCGGTCTTGGATCGCAGCGGAGGAACTGGCGGCGCGGATCACCGTCAGCCCTTCTGGAGCACGGACCAGGGCCAGCCAGTGATCGTCGCTCGGCTCTCGCAGCTCCGGGAGGTGTTCGAGGTAAAGGGTCTTGTCCAGCACCCGGAGCCTTCGCGCGGGGCGGGTCGGTTCGTCGGTCAAGCCGATGCTGAAGGCCACGCGGGCGAGGCCGGGTCCGTCGTAGTCCAACAGGGGGCCGGAGGCGCTGAAACCGAGGCGGGTGTGGAAGTTACGCGAAACGGTGTTCTCGGGGCTGGTGACGCAGTTCACGTACCGGCGGCCCTGCGACCGGACGAGCGTAAAGAACGCCCGGTAAAGAGACCTTCCGAGGCCCTGCCCGTGCAGTGAAGGATCCACGCCTGCGAAGTGGACGTAGGCGGTGTCCGGTTCCGTCTGTGACAGGAAACCGATGAGGAACGCGGCCAGTTCTCCGTCGGGGTACTCGACAAGGAAACTGGTCGAGCTGAAATGCTGAAAATACAGCCGGGGCAGCAGCAATGCCCGCTCCAGCGCTCCCGCCTCCCCCTTCATCCCGCCCCACCACCGATCCAGTACGGCAAGCACCCGTGGATGGTCATCAGAGGTCGGGTGTCGGACGGCGAAGGAAGCTGGAAGATCGTCGATCACCCGCGCAGTGTGGCATCGACGCGACAACGCCCGCCACCAATATTGCGCGGCACCATGCCGACTACACCCGGCGCTGTCCGTAGGAACTGGCTTTCCGCCGTGCTCCAACCGACAAGCACGTGATCGCGGGCGGCTGCGCCAGACCGGGCACGCTCCGCCCGGGCTGTGCGCAGGGCCCCGAGTTGTTCGGGGGTGGCCGCCTGCGCGAAGTACGCGGGTCCGAGATACCCGCCGCGCGCGTCACTGATGTCGATCTCGTGATCGTGGTGCGGCAACGCACTGTGACGGTAGGGCCGGCCTGACCGGTCATCCACGGTGCAATGAGCCCTTTCCAACCTGGCCGCAGGACAAGCCCATTGGACTGACAGACAGGTGAAGCCTCTGGTAGGCGGGTTTTCGACCAAGAGAACCGTCTCCACCAGAGGCTTCGTGTGCTTGTCTACCCGTCGGGCATCGACGTGTCCAGCTCTGCCCTGCGCTTCCTGTCCACAAAGCTCCGCCGACACCGTCGCGAGCTCGGCACCCGGTGGCGGCGCCTGAGCCCGGGCCGACAGGCCCTACTCACTCTCGCCCACCTTCGCAACGGCCACCCGTATGCCCAGCTCGCGACCGGGTTCGGCATCGGGACCACGACCGCCTACCGGTACGTCGCCGAGGCCGTCGAGCTCCTGGCCGCACTTGCCCCAGCCCTCGAGGAGGCGGCCCGTACGGCATCGACGAAGGCATTCGTGCTGATGGACGGCACCCTGCTGCTCATCGACCGCATCGCCGCGGACCGCCCCTTCCACTCCGGCAAGCACAAGAAACGCGGGATGAACGTGCAGGGCCTGGCCGATCCGTCCGGTTGGCTGCTGTGGACCTCTCCGGCTCTGCCCGGTGCCGTCCACGACGTCCGGACCGCCCACGAACACGGCGTCGTCCGCACACTCACGGACGCCGACATCACGTGCTGGGCCGACAAGGGATACCGAGGTGCCGGGGGCACAGTCCGCGTCCCGTACCGGGGACGTTGGGAGACACCGTCCCGAGGTCAGAAGGCCGTCAGCCGGTCTCACGCCGAGATCCGGGCCCTGGTCGAGCAAGCCGTCGCCACCCTCAAGTCCTGGCTACTCCTCCGCAAGCCGCGGTACTCGACCACTCGCGTCACAAGCCTCGTCCGAGCCGTCGTGACCCTGCATCTAGTACTGCAACGGTGCTTGCCGTGACTGGTGGCCAGGTTGGTCGTTGGTGTGGTTATGGGTGGGGACCTTGCTGATGTCAGGTTGTGGGCGGGCGAACTGGAAGCTGTGCATGGGCGGTTCGTGCACCGTTTCAGCAGGTCGGAGCCGCGGGAGTCCGCACTGGCTTATATGCGGGGCCTGATCGCTCCGCTGCAGCGGAAAAACGGCTGGACGCTGGCGGAAGAAGCCGGCCACGCAGGCCCGGACCGCATCCACCGGATGCTGAACCGGATCGATTGGGACGCTGACGAGGTGCTCGACGATGTGCGTCAGTACGTGGTCGACAACCTCGGCGACCCCGGCGCCGTCCTGGTCGTGGACGACACGGGCTTCCTGAAGAAGGGCACGCAGTCGGCAGGGGTGCAGCGGCAGTACTCCGGAACCGCCGGGCGAACGGAGAACTGCCAGGTCGGCGTCTTCCTCGCCTATGCCACCGACCGCGGGCGGACGCTGATCGACCGGCGTCTGTATCTGCCCACCTCCTGGACCGACGACCGCGAAAGATGCCACGGGGCCGGCATCGGCGACGAGGTCGCCTTCGAGACCAAGGTGGCCATGGCCAAGGCGATGGTCCGCCGCGCGATCGCGGACAAGATCCCGTTTCGGTGGGTGACCGCGGATGCCGCCTACGGGTTCAGCAAAGGTTGGCGCTCCGAGCTGGAGCGGGCGGACGTCTTCCACGTCATGGCGACCACCCGGCACGACACCGTGGTCACCCGCTGGGCCATCGACCATCCCGTCCACGACCTGTTCAACGGCCTTGCCCGGCAGAAATGGAAACGTCGTTCCTGCGGCAACGGGGCTCACGGCCTGCGAATCTATGACTGGGCACGCGTCGAGGTGCGACCGTGGCACCGGCCCGACCGCCGCCACTGGGTGATCGCCCGCCGCAGCATCGCCCGACCGCAGGAGATCTCCTACTACATCGCCTACTGCCCCGCCGGAACCACGCTGGATGACCTGATCCGCATCGCGGGCAGCCGGTGGGCCATCGAGGAGTGCTTCCAGAGCGCCAAGCAGGAATGCGGACTGGATGACTACCAAGTCCGCCGCTATCCCGGGTGGCACCGCCACATCACCCTCGCCATGGCCGCCCGTGCCTGCCTGACCGTCCTGCGAGCCCGAGAGCTGGACGCAGGGAAAGCAGAAACGGATCCTCCCAGCTCATCCACCTCAGCCTCGCCGAGGTACGACGGCTGATCACCCGCCTCACCAACCGCCGGCCCACACCCGTCGAGCACATCCTGCACTGGTCGACCTGGCGCCGACGACGACAGCACCAGGCCCGCACCAGTCACTACAAACAACGCGGACACATCCCCTGACCTGGCCACCAGTCACGGCAAGCACCGTTGCAGTACTAGGGCG
>NZ_QEXM01000011.1 GCF_004127445.1 Streptomyces alfalfae | reverse complement strand
TGGGCGAGGGGTTCGACCTGCGGGTGGATCGGCCGTGGCGGGTGCGGTTGTTGGTGGTCGGTCCGGGTGAGTTCGTGTTGTCGGTGGTGGCGCATCACGTGGCGGTGGACGGTTGGTCGATGGGGGTGCTGGCGCGGGATCTGGAGGCGGCGTATGCGGCGCGTTGTGAGGGGCGTGTGCCGGGGTGGGGTCCGTTGGCGGTGCAGTACGCGGATTACGCGTTGTGGCAGCGTGCGGTGCTGGGTGAGCTGGAGGACCCGGAGAGTGTGAGCAGCCGTCAACTCGCGTTCTGGCGGGAGGCGTTGGCGGATCTGCCGCAGGAGATCGCTCTGCCTGTGGATCGGGCTCGGCCTGCTGTGCCGAGTTTTGCGGGGCGGATGGTTCCGGTGGTTGCGGGTGCGGGGACGCATGCGGGGCTGGTGGAGTTGGCGGGGCGTGGGCGGGCGACGATGTTCATGGTCGTGCACGCGGCGGTGGGTGTGCTGCTGGCGAAGTTGGGGGCGGGGGAGGACGTTCCGTTGGGGACGCCGGTCGCCGGGCGGGGTGAGGCGGCGTTGGAGGGGCTGGCGGGCTTCTTCGTGAACACGCTGGTCCTGCGGACGGACTTGAGTGGTGATCCGACCTTCGCGGAGTTGCTGGAGCGGGTGCGGGGGGCCGACCTCGCGGCGTACGCGCATCAGGACGTGCCCTTCGAGCGGCTGGTGGAGGAGCTGAATCCCTCGCGGTCCCTGTCCCGCACCCCGCTGTTCCAGGTCATGCTGGCCTTGCAGAACGTGCCCGAACCGGAGTGGAGGCTGCGGGGCACGCGGGTGCGGGCGCTGCCGATGGTCGCACCGGCCGCACGGTTCGACCTCGCGGTGACTCTCACCGAGCGGCGTGACGAGCGGGGCGCGCCCGCCGGACTCGACGGTGACGTACTCCTGGCCGCCGACCTGTTCGACGAGGACACCGCAGGCGCGCTGGCGCGGCGTCTGGTGCGCGTCCTGGATCAGGTCGCCGCCGACCCGGGGATTCGCCTCAGTGACGTGGACGTCCTGACCGCCGACGAGCGGGCCCGGGTGGTGGAGCGCTGGCACGAAACGGCGGCCGTCAGCGCGGGCGGCGCGTCGGTGCCGGAACTGTGCGCGGAACGGGCGCGCAGGTCGCCCGACGCGGTGGCGGTGCGGTGCGGCGCCGACGCGGTGTCGTACGGGGAGCTTGAGGCGCGCGCGAACCGCCTCGCCCGGCACTTGCGGGGGCTCGGCGTCCGCCGCGAGGACCGGGTGGGCCTGTGCCTGCCCCGGGGCGTCGACATGGTCGTGGGCGAGCTCGCGGTGTGGAAGGCGGGCGGCGCGTTCGTCCCGCTCGACCCGGAGTACCCGGCGGACCGGCTGGCGTTCATGGTGGCCGACAGCGGCGCCCGGGTGGTTCTCGGCACGGCCGCCACCCTGAGCGGGCTACGGGTGGGGGCGTCGGCGGTGGTGCCGGACACCGGGGAGGCGGCGGCAGCGAAGTCCGTGGCGCGGGACACCGCGGAGGCCGGGGCGACGCGGTTCGTGGTGCTGGACGACGCGGAGACCCCGGCCGCGTGGGCGGCGGCGTCCCCCGAACCCCTCGGCACGAGCGCGCTGCCCGATCAGCTCGCCTATGTGATCTACACCTCCGGGTCGACGGGGCGACCCAAGGGCGTGGCCGTGGCACATGGCGGCGTGGCGAACCTCGCCGAGGTCATGCGGCCGGCGCTGGGCGTGGCCGAGGGCGTGACCGTGCTCCAGTTCGCTTCGTTCAGCTTCGACGCGGCGGTGCTCGACGTGGCGGTGACGCTGGCCGCGGGCGGCACCCTCGCCATCGCCTCGGCCACGGAACGGGCCGAACCCGCGGCCCTGGCGCGGATGATCGCCGCGTCCGGGGTGAGTACGGCGAGCGTCGTGCCGTCCCTGCTGAGCGTGCTCGACCCGGCGTCCGTGCCCGGCGTGACCAACTGGGTCCTCGGCGCGGAGTTGCTGACCGCGGACCTCGCGAGCCGGTGGACACCGCGCGCGCGGGTGTGGAACACCTACGGGCCCACCGAGGCGACGGTGATGGCCACGGCCGGGCCGGTCGCCGCCGGGACCACGGCGAGCGACGAGCCGCCGCCCATCGGGCGCCCCCTCGGGAACGTGCGGATCTACGTCCTCGACTCCCGCCTGCGCCCGGTGGCCCCGGGTGTGGTGGGCGAGGCGTACATCGCGGGCCCCGGTGTGGCGCGCGGCTACGTGGGGCGGCCCGGGCTGACGGCGGAGCGGTTCGTCGCGTGCCCGTTCGGCGCGGGCGGGCGGATGTACCGCACCGGTGACCTGGTCCGCTGGACGGCCGACGGCCAGCTGCTGTTCGCCGGACGCTCGGACGAACAGGTGAAGATCCGCGGCTTCCGGGTGGAACCCGGCGAGGTGGAGGCGGCGCTGTCCGCCCGCCCTGGGGTCCGGCGGGCCGTCGTGGTCGTACGCGAGGACCGCCCGGGCGACCGGCGCCTGGTCGCCTACGTCGTCCCCGAGGCGCGGCACGAGCTCGACCCCCGGAAGGTCCGAGCCGAAGCCGCCCTGCGCCTTCCGGAGCACATGGTCCCGGCGGCGGTGGTCGTCCTGGACGCGCTGCCGCTCACGGTGAACGGCAAGCTGGACCGCGCCGCGTTGCCCGCGCCGGACTTCACCGCCCGCGCCTCGGGCCGGGAGCCGCGTACGCAGACCGAGGAGATCCTGTGCGGTCTGTTCGGCGAGGTGCTCGGCCTGGAGTGGGTGGGCGCCGACGACGGGTTCTTCGACCTGGGCGGGGATTCGCTGCTCGCGATGCGGCTGATCGCGCGGGTGCGGGCGGTGCTCGATGTGGAGGTGGGGATCGGGGAGTTGTTCGGTGCGCCGACGGTGGCGGGGTTGGCGGGGTTGATCGAGGGTGGTCATGGCTCCGGTGGGGGGCGTGTGGTGTTGCGGCCGTGGGTGCGGCCGGATGTGGTGCCGTTGTCGTTCGCGCAGCAGCGGATGTGGTTCTTGAACCGGATGGAGGAGGCGGTGCCGGGGGCGTCGGCGGCGTACAACCTGCCGTTGGCGCTGCGGATCTCGGGTGCGTTGGATGTGGCGGCTCTGGAGTTGGCGCTGGGTGACGTGGCCGACCGGCACGAGAGTCTGCGCACGGTCTTCCCCGACCACGACGGCGTCCCCTACCAGC
>NZ_QEXM01000010.1 GCF_004127445.1 Streptomyces alfalfae | reverse complement strand
CGGTGACGTAACTGCGAAGCCAGGCCTTGAAGTCCGGCCCCAGATCTTCACGTTCGCACGCGAGTCTGACAATGGCACGCAGATAGTCGCCCCGGTCACCGGTGTCATAGCGGCGGCCCTCGAAGACCACGCCGTGCACGGGGCCGCCCACCTTCTCGTCGGCGGCGAGCTGCTGGAGGGCGTCGGTGAGCTGGATCTCGCCGCCGCGGCCCGGCTCGGTCTCGCGCAGGACGCCGAAGACGTGGGGGTCGAGGACGTAGCGGCCGATGATCGCGTAGGTGCTGGGGGCGTCGGCGACGTCGGGCTTCTCGACCAGGTCGGTGACCTTGACGACGTCGCCCTCCCCGGTGGCCTCGACGGCCGCGCAGCCGTAGAGGTGGATCTGCTCGGGGGCCACCTCCATGAGGGCGATGACGCTGCCGCCGTGCCGCTCCTGGATCTCCACCATGCGGGCCAGCAGGGGGTCGCGCGGGTCGATGAGGTCGTCGCCGAGGAGCACGGCGAACGCTTCGTCACCGACGTGCGGGGCGGCGCACAGGACCGCGTGACCGAGCCCCTTGGGGTCGCCCTGGCGCACATAGTGCATGGTCGCGAGGTCGCTGGACTCCTGGACCCGGGACAGCCTGTCCTCGTCGCCCTTCTTCAGCAGGGCGGACTCCAGTTCGTAGTTGCGGTCGAAGTGGTCCTCCAGGGGGCGCTTGTTGCGGCCCGTCACCATGAGGACGTCATCGAGGCCCGCGGACACGGCCTCCTCGACCACGTACTGGATCGCCGGCTTGTCGACGACCGGAAGCATCTCCTTGGGAGTCGCCTTGGTGGCGGGCAGGAAACGCGTGCCGAGACCGGCGGCGGGGATGACGGCTTTGGTGGGCCTGGGCGGCATGGGGAAGAACTCTCCGCTGGTGTGGACGGGCGCCCCGGGGCGGGGCGTGACGGTGGTGCACGAGGTCAGGCGGACGCGCGGTCCGTGTCGTCCGTGCGTCGATCGGCGGGGACCTCCGCCCGGACGGACGTCTGCGGGGCGGGTGCGGGAGTGCGCTGGTCGAGCGGGAGGACCGCCGGGGTCGCTTCCCCTCCCAGGAAGACCTTGCGCACGACCCGCTCGGCGGCGTGGCCGTCGTCGTACTGGACGAAACGCTCGCGGAACGCGGCCCGCAGCGCGGTGGCATGCTCGCTCTTCCAGGCGCCGGTGCGGAGGACCTCGATGAGTTCGTCCTCGCTGCGCGCCGTCGCGCCCGGGGTCTCACCCATGCGCTGGGACAGCAGGTCGAAGTACACACCACGGGCCTTGCTGTAGACCTCCCAGTCGTCGGCGTAGGCGACGATGGGCCGGTCCAGGCACGCGTAGTCGAACATGACCGACGAGTAGTCCGTGATCAGGACATCCGCGGCCAGGCAGAGGTCCTCCACGGCGGGGTACTGGGAGACGTCCTTGATGAGCCCTCGCTCCTGCAGTTCCTGAAGCCGCGGGTCGGCGCCGTAGAAGTAGTGCGCGCGTACGAGAACGACGTGGTCCGGTCCGAGTTCGCGGCAGAGCCGTTCCAGGTCGAGGCGGGGCGCGAAGCCCTTCTGGTAGTCGCGCACGGTGGGGCAGTACAGCAGAGCGGTCTGACCGCTCTGGATGCCGAGCTCGGCACGGATACGCGCCACGTCGTCCGAGGTTGCCCGGAAGTAGACGTCATTGCGCGGATAACCGGAGTCGAGCGACTCGAACGCACAGGGGTAGACGCGTTCCCACGTCTCCGTCGAGTGCTGGTTGGAGGAGAGGCTGTAATCCCACCGGTCGACCCGTTCCAGCAGCTTGTGGAAGCTCATGTTCCGTGCGGCGGCCGGGAAGCGCTGCTGATCGATGCCCATCTGCTTGAGCGGGGTGCCGTGATGGGTCTGCAGGTGGATCTGCCCGGGCCGCTTGACGATCTCGTTGGGGAAGTTGACGTTGTTGATCAGATATCTGGCCCGGGCCATCACCTCCCAGTAACGGGGTGACCGAGCGAGCACATGGTCCACCCCGGTCGGCACGTCGCCTTCCTCGCCCGGTCGAACGACCCACACGCCGTGGATGTGCGGGGCGAGTTCTCGGGCCTTGTGGTAGATCGCCGCCGGATTGCAGGCGACACCACGGTCCCAGTAGGCGCTGTAGACCGCGAGGTTCTCGTCGACGGGTCGGCGCAGGTGCATGCGGTAGAGGCGGTCGTAGGCCTTTCTCCCGAGCTTCGTCCTGGCCCTGGAAGCGCGTCTGACCCACTTCTTTCGGGTGGCGCCCGCGAACTCGACGGCCGCATAAGCCGGGTACGAACCGCGTTCCATGAGTTCGAACCGCAGGCCGGCCGTGCCCTCGGGTTTCGTGAAGCCCGGCGGCTTGAAGCGCGCGTACTGCGCCGAGGCGCGCTTGAAGAACGCGGACCTGTCCTCCGCGAGGACGCGGTCCTCGCGGACCAGGGTGAAGAGGAAGTGGCTCACCATTCGTTCGAAGAGCAGAGGGCGCACGGAATCGAGATGAGGGCGCTCGTCGAGGAACTCGAAGAGGCGGGTGTACTGGTCGAAGATGCCGAAGTGCTCGCGACCCGGGGTGCGCATGGAATTTCCCTGGCGCCGCTGCCTGTATTCCACGCACACCGTGGGAAGGCAGGAGATGCTTTCCGCTGTGAGCATGGTCTTGTAGACCATGAGGGCATCTTCGTAGATTCCCTCGGTGAAGGTGAATCCGTTGCCGACGTAGAATTCCCGGCGGTACACGCGGTTCCACACGACGGCGAACATCGTGAGGTACTCGGGACGTTCCAGGGCCGTGAACACCTCTGCCCCGGCCGCGGCGAGGAGTTCGCCCGCGGCGCTCGCCTGCACCCTGTTCGTCCAGTAGGTGCGTACGTGGTTCAGGAGCAGGATGTCCGGGTGCCCGGTCGACTCCAGGCGGTCGGCGACAGCTTGCAGTGCGCCTTCGCTGAGGGTGTCGTCACTGTCGAGGAAGAAGATGTACTCGCCCGAGGCGCGCGACGCCCCCAGGTCCCGTGCCTTGCCGATGCCGTGATTCCGGTCCAGATGGACCGGCCGGACGCGGCTGTCCCGTGCGGCGTACTCATCGAGGATCCGCCCGCAGCCGTCCGGAGACGCGTCGTCGATGGCGATGATCTCGAAGTCGGTGAAAGCCTGGCCCAGGATCGAGTCCAAGCAGGCCCGCAGATAGCCCTGGACCCGGTGAACGGGGACGACGAGACTTATGTAGGGGAACGCGGGATTGGGTGTTTCGCTCATGAGACTTCCTCAAAAGGGCATGCCGCTCCATTGGCTCGCACGGTTCTGCGCAGCCGCGTCGCGCGGCAAGGCATCGCGGGCCGGCGGGCCGAGTGGGTTCGTGGGCGGCGGGGGAAGGAAAGGCAGGTTGAGGCGGGAAAGGGCTGCCGGAGACGGGCCCATGGCCGGGGCGCCCAGGGGGAGCGGTGGACGATGCCTCCCCGCGTCGGCGCAGGTCCGCACGGGTGCGACCGCCACAGGCGCTTAGCGGGGGCGGCGGGGTGATCGGCCCGCAGGCGTGTACAGGCGTGTCGCCGCGGTGCGGAGGGCCTCGGTGCACAGGCGCCCCGGTGTCAGAACTCGGGAAGCCGCCCTGTCCTCGCCCACTGCTCCGTCACCGGCTTGGCGCCGGGGTCGGTCGGCTCCAGCCTGATGCCATGGGTGTCGTAGGACGTGACGGCCGCGATCGGAGGTCTTCCTCCCGCGAGCCCCTGCAGGCGAGAGAGCCCGTCCGCTCCCGACCGAACACGCGGTCCGGCTCGTCCACTGCTTCGACCAGGACGACGTAGGGCTCTCGGGTGTGGGACGCACTCGGCCATGTCGGGCATGCCTTCTCTCTCCTCTCGCAGGGCGTCTCCGTGAGGCAGCCGCGGGCGTATCCGATCGTGTCGACTCGTCAAACGCTAGAACCGGCCAACCTGCCTGACCCTGCGCCTTCAGGTGGAAAAAGGCGTCCCGTCTCCTCCTTGCAGCCCCCCTCCTCAAGGAGGAGGGCACGGTGATCCGGCCGCACCATCCGCTGAGCCGCGGACTCCGCGGCCCGCCTCCGTCGTACGCGGGCCGTTTCCCCCGGCTGCGGCAGTGGGCCCGCCCCGCCGGGAGCAAGGGGCCACGGCAACCGGGGGGACTCAGGGACAGCCCTCGCTCAGCAGGGCCTTTGGCCCGTGCGCATGAGGCGAGGACGGGAAAACGGGGACGGTCCGGGTCAGCGGGCGTTGCTCCAGCCGCCTGTGCCGGCGGAGTACGAGTCGAGCAGGTCCACCACGAAGACCAGGGTCGAGCCCGCCGGGATCAGCGGCGAGGGCGACTGGTCGCCGTAGCCGAGACGTGGGGGAACGACGATCTCTCGCCGACCGCCGACCTTCATCCCCCTCAACCCCCGGTCCCAGCCCTTGATGACCCTGCCGCTGCCCAGGGCGAACTTGAAGGGCCGGCCACGGTCCCAGGAGGAGTCGAACTCCTTCCCGGTCTCGAAGGTCACGCCGACGTAGTGGACCCTGACCACCGTGCCCGGCTTCACCTCGGCCCCGTCCCCGACGACCAGGTCCCGGACGGTGAGTTCGGCAGGCGCAGCACCCTCCGGGACGCCGACCTCGGGCTTCGTCAGTTCACTCATCGCGGTTCCGTCACTCCCGTCGCGGACCCTCGTGCGGGCCGACCCGGCCCATGGACACTCCATGCGGCAGAGGATCACGCTAACGCGCACGCCGCCTTCCGGAGCGCACCGGATCAGTGGCCGCGCACGGCGGTCCGTCACACGGCCGGCGCGCGAGCCCCCGCGCACTCGGGCGGGAGGAGGTGGCTCTCGTCGCACGGCAGCCGCCCGGGCGGGAAGCGGCCCAGAGGGTCAGGGCCGACGCGCGCCGTTCGGTCGGGCTCCGTCGAAGCGGCGGGCGTTGTCCGCGCTGGTGCCGACTGCGCCCATGGACTGCTCAAGGCGGTCCGTGTCCTCATGTCCACGTTCACGGTGGCTGATGCGCGACGCCGGTAATCGGAGCGCCGAGGAGTTTGGGCCCACGCCTGGCACAACCTGTCGCAGGTGCCGCTGAGGGGGGGACGAGCGCCTTGTCTGCGGCGTCACCACAGCCGGCCTCGCACGGAAGCCCAGGCGGGAAGCCTGCTCGGTACGGTGCACGACGCCCTGCGACCGGCAAGCGCGCCCGTGTACAGTGAAGGCCGCCCTTGACCTGCAGAAAGCAGGCAGGGAGCCGTCTCACAGGAGTCCGAAGTGCTGCGTACTCTGTTCAAATCCAAGATCCACCGCGCCACCGTCACCCAGGCCGACCTGCACTACGTGGGATCGGTGACCATCGACGCGGACCTTCTCGACGCCGCCGATCTGCTGCCCGGCGAGCTGGTGCACATCGTCGACATCACCAATGGCGCGCGCCTGGAGACCTACACCATCGAGGGGGAGCGCGGCAGCGGTGTCATCGGCATCAACGGCGCCGCCGCCCACCTCGTGCACCCCGGTGACCGGGTCATCATCATCAGCTACGCGCAGGTCGAGGACGCCGAGGCGCGGGCGTTCGTGCCGCGGGTCGTGCACGTCGACGAGGCCAACCGCGTGGTGGCTCTCGGTGACGACCCCGCCGAGCCCGTGCCCGGTGACGACGGCATGGCGCGGAGTCCGCTGAGCGTCTGAGGCGAGGCGGCGCCACCGGGAGCCGGCCGACCGGCTCAGCCGGGGAGGCGTCGCGCTGCGATGGCGCACTCGGCCCACACGGTCTTGCCGCTGGGCGGATAGGGTTCCGTGCCCCACCGGTCCGCGAGGGCCTCGACGAGGACGAGGCCGCGCCCCGACTCGCTGTCCGGCGGCGTCCCGATGTCCGCCGACAGCACGGGCGGCCGCTCACCACGCGCGTCGGTGACCGCGACCCGGAGGGCGCCGACCGCTGTGTCGAGCACGAGGCGGAGCCGGAAGTCGCGGCCCTGCAGGCTGCCGTGGAGTGCCGCGTTGGCGGCCAGCTCGGCCACGATCTGCTCGGCCCGGTCGGCCACGGCGGGCGGCACCGGCCAGGTGCGGAGCTGTTCGGCGGCGAGGAGCCGGGCGAGTCGGGCTCCTCGCCGGGTCGAGGAGAACTGCTGCGTGAAGGTGCGGGAGGCGGCGGCGAGTCGGGGGGTGGTAGCGCTCATGCGGCCACTCTCGGGGGCGTGCGGGGGCGGATTCCAGAGGTGAACCCCGTACGCTGCGTCAGCGTACGAGCACTCTGTGTGGAAGGTGCGCCCGGGTCTCCGTCACTCTGGGTGCGTCGAACGACCGCGGCCATGCCGCAGCGCACGTACGTATCTGGAGGTGGCCGCGTATGCCGGACAGCCGTGACGTGACGGCTTGCGACTGGGAGCGCGAGCCGGACCCGTCCGACAGCCTGCGCACCTTCGGGGCGGTCGTCCAGGCCCTGCGCGAGCACGCGGGGCTCAGCCGGGTGGAGTTCGGGGCGCGGGTGCGGTTCTCCAGGCACACCGTCGAGTCGGTGGAACTGGGGCGGCGGATGCCGGACGAGTCCTTCGTGGAGCGGGCGGAGGAGGCGCTCGGCGACACGGGGGCGCTGCGCAAGGCCGCCAGGCATCTCACGCGGGGCGAGGCGGGGTTGGCGGCGTGGTTCCGTCGGTGGGCGAGGCTGGAGCGGGCCGCGGTGAGCCTCGGCACTTACGAGTGCCGCCTCGTGCCGGGGCTGTTGCAGACGGAGGGGTACGCACGGGCGGTTTTCGAGACCCGTATCCCGCCCTTGTCGGATGAGCAGATGGAGACGCAGGTCGGAGCGCGGATGGAACGGCAGAGCCTCATCGGGGAACTGCCCAACACCTGCTTCAGCTTCGTGGTGGAGGAGTGCGTCGTGCAGCGTCCCCTCGGCGGGGAGCGGGTGCTGCGCGATCAGTTGGACCACATCGTGGGCCTTGCGCGGCTCCGCAATGTATCGGTTCAGATCATGCCGACCCGGACCACGTCCCATGCCGGGCTGGACGGACCGCTCGCGCTGCTGGAGACCCCGGAGGGCAGGGCCCTGGCCTACTCCGAAGGGCAGGAGAGCGGCCGGTTGATCACCGATGTGAAGCAGGCTGCCGTTCTCCACCGGAGATATGCGACACTCCGCGCACAGGCTCTCACCTCTCCTGACTCTGTGGGCCTGCTGGAGCGGATCAGAGGAGAACTATGAGCAGCGTGCGTCTGACCTGGTTCAAGTCCAGTTACAGCGGCACGGCCGGTGACAACTGCGTCGAGGTCGCCGTCACCGAACAGGCCATCTGCGTAAGGGACTCCGCTGACGTCACGCGACCGCATCTCGCCGTCGGCCGCGAGGAATGGTCGAGGTTCGTGACGTTCGCCGCACGGTCCTGAGAAGCCCCGTGGCCGCGCCGGAGGCGTAGCCGGAGGAGCGGGGCGCGGCGAACGGTGCGAGGCTTGGGGACGAAGGCGTCGGGTACGCGGGGGAGGAGCCGACGAACCACTGGCTGGAGGATCGCAATGACACAACCGTTCCCGGAGCCCGCTCCGCCCACCCCCGGGCCGCCCAAGCCGCTGCCCGAGCCGGAGCGCCCCTTCCCGGACCCCGTGCCGAGCCCCGAGCCGCGGCCCGCCCCGGGGCCCTCACCCTCCCCGGTGCCCGAGCCGCCGAGCCCGGAGCCGCAGCCCCAGCCGGGGCCGCTCTCCTGACGTCGGGACGGCATCGACGTAGACATCGGGAAAGACGGGGAAAGACATCAGGGGCGGGGCCACCGTGCCCCGCCCCGACCAGGCGTGTGCCCCGGCAGCCGGGCCGACACGCCCTCCCCAAGCGGGGACGAACCGCATAGCGTGGCCCTCCGGCACCCGTGTCGTGTGCCGTGTTCCCGTGTATGGAGGAGGAGCCGCCCGTGCCCCAGTTCGATCTGCCGCTCGATGAGCTGCGCAGCTACCGTTCCCGGTCGGTCGAGCCCGACGACTTCGGCGCGTTCTGGGAGAAGACGCTGCACGAAGCGCGGCAGCACGAGCTGGACGCGCGGTTCGACGAGGTGTCGCTGCCGCTGACCGGGGTGCGGGTCCTCGACGTCACGTACGCGGGGTTCGGCGGGCATCCCGTCAAGGGGTGGCTGGTCGTCCCGGCGGGCGCCGAGCCGGGGGAGCCGCTGCCCGCCGTCGTCGAGTACATCGGCTACGGCGGCGGACGCGGGCTGCCGCACATGCACCTCCTGTGGGCCACCGCGGGCTACGCGCACTTCGTGATGGACACCCGGGGGCAGGGCAGCGCCGGATGGGCCCAGGGCGACACCCCGGACCCCGTGGGCAGCGCGCCCGCGCACCCCGGGTTCATGACGCGCGGCATCGAGGACCCGCACGAGTACTACTACCGGCGTCTGTACGTCGACGCCGTCCGCGCCGTCGAGGCCGTGCGGTCCCATCCGCTCGTGGACGCGTCCCGCGTCGCCGCGCTCGGCGTCAGCCAGGGCGGTGGCCTCGCCCTCGCGGTCGGCGGGCTCGTGCCCGATCTGGCCGCCGTCGCGGCCGACGTGCCGTTCCTGTGCGACTTCCCGCGCGCCACCACGCTCACCGACCGGCTGCCCTACCAGGAGATCGCGCTGTATCTGAAGGCGCGCAGGGGCGGACAGGAGCGCGTCTTCCAGACCCTGTCCTACTTCGACTGCGTGCACTTCGCCGCCCGCGGCCGGGCGCCCGCCCTCTTCTCCGCCGCCCTGGAGGACCAGACCTGCCCGCCCTCCACGGTGTTCGCGGCGCACAACGTGTACGCGGGCAGCGAGCGTTCGATGGAGGTGTACTCCTTCAACGATCACGAGGGCGGCGGCCCCTACCAGCAGGCCGTGCAACTGCGGTGGCTCCAGGGTTATTTGAGGAGCTGATCGGCCAACGCTCCCTTTCCGTCACGCCCTTGTCACGGGTCCGCCCGACCGGCTAGCTTGCGGGCTTGTCGTGTGTCTGTTGTGCGCAATCCGTGATGACGTGTGTCTAGGGAGCCCCCCATGGCCGTACGAGGTCGGCACCGCCGGTACCAGCCCAACCGCATCAACCGTGCCTCGCTCACCGTCACCGCCGGCGGTGCGGGCATGGCGCTGCCCCTGACCGTCGCGGGCACCGGACACGCGGCCGACCTCGACACCTGGAACAAGGTGGCGGCCTGCGAGTCCACCAACAACTGGAGCATCAACAGCGGCAACGGCTTCTACGGTGGGCTGCAGTTCAAGCAGTCCACCTGGGAGGCGTACGGCGGCACCGCCTACGCCCCGCGCGCCGACCGCGCCACCAAGGCCCAGCAGATCGCCGTGGCCGAGAAGGTCCTGGACGCGCAGGGCCCCGGCGCCTGGCCCGTGTGTTCGGTGAAGGCCGGTCTCACCAGGGGCGGCCCCTCGCCCGACGTGGACCCCGCCCGCACCCCGGCCAAGCCCTCGGCGAAGTCCGCGCCCGCCAAGCGCGACGTCAAGGACGTCAAGCCCGAGGTGACCCCGCAGTCCGCCGCAGGCACCGCCGAGATGTACACCGTGGTGCGCGGCGACACCCTCTCCGGGATCGCCGACGAGCGCGCGGTGCGGGGCGGCTGGCGGCAGCTCTACGACACCAACCGGCGCGTCATCGGCGGCGACCCGGATCTGATCACCCCCGGCCAGCGGCTCTCCGTGCGCGGCGATGGCCCACGCGTCCCCCGGCAGCCCGGCAAGGCCGGACAGCGGGCCAAGGAGCGCGCGAAGGAGCGGGTCGAGGACCGCACGAAGCAGCGGGACGGCGATCGCGGTCAGGAGCGCGCCGAGGAACAGGCCCGCCAGAAGGCCGCCGAGCGGAAGGCCGCCGAGCGCGAGGCGGCCGAGAAGAAGGCCGCCGAGAAGAAGCGTGAGCAGGCGCGGTCCGCCAAGGCCTCCGCCCCCCGCAGCCAGCAGTCCGCGGCCTCCGCCCCCGTCGCCGCCTCGCCGAGCACGCCCTACCGCGCGGCGGGCGGTTCCTGGTCGAAGGGCTACCACACCGGCGTGGACTTCGCCGTGCCCACCGGCACCTCCGTGAAGTCCGTCGCCGCGGGCACGGTCGTCTCCGCGGGTTGGGGCGGGAGCTACGGCTACCAGGTCGTCGTACGGCACGCCGACGGCAAGTACAGCCAGTACGGGCACCTCTCGGCGCTCTCCGTGAAGGCCGGGCAGAAGGTCGGCGCGGGACAGCGCATCGCCCGCTCCGGCTCCACGGGCAACAGCACGGGGCCCCACCTGCACTTCGAGATCCGGACGGGGCCCGGCTTCGGCTCCGACATCGATCCGCTCGCCTATCTGCGGGCCCGCGGCGTCCGCATCTGAGACGTCGGCGCGCCCCCCTGCGGCCGGGCGGAACCCCGGGCCGCGACAGGGGGGCGTCAGGACCCGATCGGCTCCCGCGACCGCCGCGGCTGCCGGTGCCGCACCCCGCGGTGCCCGAGCGCGGCCACGGTGAGCTGGGAGGGCAGTGCGGGCAGGGGCGGGCCCGGCAGCGCCGCGTCCACCGGGGGCACGGGCTTCGGCGGGCGCACGGCCGCCTTCCCCGAGGCCGCCACGAGCTGCCCGGCCCCGGACACCGCCGCAGCGCCAGGCGCCGCCAGAGCGTCAGGCCCCGCCACAGCAGGCGTCGCCAGCGCCTCGGGCACCGTCACGGCGGCAGGCGCGGCCAAGCCTTCCGGCACCGCCACAGCAGGCGCCGCCAGCGCCTCGAGGACCGTCGAGCCCTCCGCCCCCGAAGCCGCCTCCCGCGCGAGCCGCTCCGTGGTGAGGAGGATCAGCCCACCGGCGGCCACGACGCCGCAGCCCAGCGCGAGAGCCGTGCCCACGGCGCCGTAGCGGAAGGTTTCTTCGAACAAGGTCAGGCCGACGGCCGCCGCGACCACCGGGTTCACCACGGTCACCGTCGAGAGGGGCGCCGCGAGGCCCGCGCCCCGGTAGGAGGCCTGCGAGATCAGCACCCCGGCCGCCGCGAGGCCCGCGATGACGCCGAGGCTCGGGAGCTGCTGGAGGAGCGCCACGCCCCGGTCCATGTCCACCGCCACCGTCTTGGTGAACACCGAGGCGATGCCGAACGCCGCGCCCGCCGCGCAGGCGAGCAGCACGCTGCGCACCACGGGGTGCCGGTGGGCCGCGTGCGCCGCGACCGTCAGGGCGAGGACGCCGCCGCCCGTCGCGAGGGCGAGCATGACGCGCTCGGCGCCGTCCAGGGACGTCGATCCGGACGCCGAGGTGAGCGAGAGCAGCCCGGCGAGCCCCACCGTCGCCATGATCGCGCCGCGCCAGGCGGTGGCGCCGGCCTTCCGGCGCACGAACACGGCCGCCATCGGCAGGGCGAACACGATGGTGAGGGCGCCGAGCGGCTGGACCAGGCTGAGCGGGCCGTACGCGAGCGCGACGACGTGCAGGAGCGCGCCCAGGCCGTTCAGCGCGATCGCCGCCCACCAGGAGGCGCGGCGCAGCGGCGCGTACCGCCGGTCCGGCGTGGTGGCGGCCACGCGCTCCTGGAGGATCGCCCCGCCAGCGTAGGCGACGGCGGAGACGAGGGAGAGCACCACGGACAGCGCGAGGGCACTCATGAGGTGCTCCCGCGCGTGCGGCGTGCCCGGTGATCCCGGTGGTCCCGGCGGGGCGAGCGGTCGGCTTCCATGGTGTCCATGCTGCCGCTGAAAACGCTCCGCGTCGTCGTACCTGAGCAGGCAATCGGTCCTACTGCCGATGGAGTACTGCCCCGCCGATGTCCTCCCCCAGGGGGGCCGGTCCCCGCGGGCCGAGGTGGACCCCCGAGGACCCGGTGGCCGCCGGCCTTGCTGTACTGCTGTCGTGACTCCCCTCATCGACCTGGCAGAACTCGGCTCCGTCGGCGGATTCTTCGCGCTGCGCGAGGGCCCGGGCGGCCCCGGCTCCGTACCGTTCGCGGACGTGTACGCTCCGCCTCCGGCGGCCCGTGATCCGCTCGGCCTCCGCGTCGGCAAGGTGGAGCGCGGGCTTCGCGCCCCCGAGGTGCGCGTGGCGGTGTCCGTGGCGCAGCTCGGGCTCGCCGCCCGGCTCTGGTCGGTCGCGCTCGGCTCGGCGGCGCTGTACGGCGCGGTGCCCGACCTCGATGCCGCCCTGCTGCGCTGGGACCCCGACGGCGCCTCGCCCGACGACCTGTGGCTGACCGACGTACGCCCCCTGCCAGGCGGCGCTCGGACCGTGCGGCGCGTGGTGGCCGACGGGCACCTGGAGCCGCTGGCCGCCGCGCTGCGCGCCCGGTACCGGATCTCCGCGGGGCTGCTGCGGGGCAACGCGGGTTCCGCGCTCGCGGGCGCGGCGCGCGAGCTGCACGCCTGGGCCGTGCGCGAGGGGCGCGAGGACGTGGGGGAGCGGGGCCTCGCCATGGCCGCGGAGCTTTTCGGCCACCCCGGTCTGCGCGGCACCGGCACTGTGGACGGCGCCGCCTTCCGGCGGCGGAGCTGCTGCCTGTACTACCGGTGCCCGAACGGCGGCGTCTGCGGTGACTGCTGCTTCGAACGCCCGCCGTCGCGGTCTTCCCACCGGGCGTCGTCTGGGTGACCATGAGGGGGCGCGGCCGGCCCCAGGCGGACGACGGAGGGCTTCACGTGAAGGTGGGACTGCTCACCCGGGAGTACCCGCCCGACGTGTACGGCGGCGCGGGTGTCCATGTGGAGTTCCTGGCACGGGAGTTACGCGCGCTCGTCGACCTGGACGTGCACAGCTGGGGCGAGGGCGGGGACACCGGTCTGCTGCGCCACCGGGCCTGGCCCGCGCTCGACGGCGCCAACGACGCCCTGCGCACCCTCTCCGTCGACCTGTCGATGGCCGCCGCGCTCACCGGGCGCGAACTGATCCACTCCCACACCTGGTACGCCGCCCTCGCGGGCCACGTCGGCAAGCTCCTGCACGGCGTGCCGCACGTGATGACCTCGCACTCCCTGGAGCCCCTGCGCCCCTGGAAGGCCGAGCAACTGGGCGGCGGGTACGCCGTGTCGAGCTGGGCCGAGCGCACCGCAGCCGAAGCCGCCGACGCGGTGATCGCGGTGTCGGGCGCCATGCGCGACGACATCCTGGCCTGCTATCCGGCCGTCGACCCGGCGAAGGTCCGCGTCGTGCACAACGGCATCGACACCGAGCTGTACCGCCCCGACCCCGGCGTCGACGTCCTGGAACGGCTCGGCGTCGACCCCGGACGCCCCTACGCCCTCTTCGTCGGACGCATCACCCGGCAGAAGGGCGTGCCCCATCTGCTGCGCGCGGCGCACGAGGTGGACCCGGACGTGCAGCTCGTGCTGTGCGCGGGCGCGCCCGACACTCCGCGGATCGACGCGGAGTTCCGGGAGCTGTTCGAGGAGCTGAGCCGTGGCCGCGCGGGCGTGCGGTGGATTCCCGAGATGCTGCCGCGCCCCGACGTCGTGCAACTCCTCACCCACGCGGCCGTGTTCGTCTGCCCCTCGGTGTACGAGCCGCTCGGCATCGTCAACCTGGAGGCGATGGCCTGCGGCACCGCCGTGGTCGCCTCACGGGTCGGCGGCATCCCCGAGGTCGTGGCCGACGGAGCCACGGGCCTGCTCGTGCCGTACGAGGAGAAGGACCCCCAGGGCTTCGAGCGCGAGCTCGGGCAGCTGGTGAACGCCCTCGCCACCGACCCGGTGCGGGCCCGCGCGATGGGGGAGGCAGGACGGGAGCGCGCCCTGCGGGAGTTCGGCTGGGACGCGGTCGCCCGGCGCACGGTCGAGGTGTACGAGGAGATCCTGCACGACGCCAGATAGCCGAAAAGTAGGAGGCCGGGATGCGCGGTGGACCTTCGGTGCTCGGAATCGTGCTCGCCGGCGGCGAGGGCAAGCGGCTGATGCCGCTCACCGCCGACCGGGCCAAACCAGCGGTCGTGTTCGGCGGGACGTACCGCCTCGTGGACTTCGTGCTCTCCAACCTCGTCAACGGCGACATCCTGCGCGTCTGCGTCCTGACGCAGTACAAGTCGCACTCGCTCGACCGGCACGTGACGACGACGTGGCGCATGTCGAGCCTGCTCGGCAACTACGTCACGCCCGTGCCCGCGCAGCAGCGCCTCGGCCCGCGCTGGTACTCGGGGAGCGCCGACGCCATCCTGCAGTCGCTCAACCTCGTCCACGACGAACAGCCCGACTACATCGCGGTGTTCGGCGCCGACCACGTCTACCGCATGGACCCCCGGCAGATGCTCCAGCAGCACATCGACAACGGCGCCGCGGTGACCGTCGCGGGCATCAGGGTGCCGCGCGCGGAGGCGCCGTCGTTCGGCGTCATCACGCCCGCCCGGGACGGCACGCGCGTGGACAGCTTCCTGGAGAAGCCCTCCGACCCGCCGGGGCTGCCCGGCGCCCCGGACAAGGTGTTCGCGTCGATGGGCAACTACGTCTTCACCACGAAGGTGCTCGTCGACACGCTCCAGCAGGACGCGGAGAACGAGGACTCCGCGCACGACATGGGCGGTTCCATCCTGCCGATGCTCACCGAGAGGGGCATGGCCCAGGTCTACGACTTCGACGACAACCACGTCCCCGGCGAGACCCCGCGCGACCACGGATACTGGCGTGACGTCGGCACCCTGGACTCGTACTACGAGGCCCACATGGACCTGATCTCCGACCAGCCCGTCTTCAACCTGGACAACCGGCGCTGGCCGATCTACACCCACCCCGGCGGTCTGCCGCCCGCCAAGTTCTGCGCGGGCGGCATCGCCGGCGAGTCGATCGTCAGCCCCGGCTGTGTGATCCGCGGCCAGGTCACCCGCTCCGTGCTGTCGCCCGGTGTGACCGTCGAGGAGGGCGCCGTCGTGCAGAACTCCGTGCTGCACGACAACGTACGGGTGGGAAGGGGCGCGGTGGTCCGCGGCGCTGTCCTCGACAAGAACGTCGACGTCCCGCCCGGGGCGACGATCGGCGTCAACCCCGAGCGGGACGAGGAGCTCTACACGGTCTCCGCCGGCGGAGTGATCGCCCTGGGGAAGGGGCAGACCGTGCCGATGTGACAGACCCCGCGCGCGGGCCTCACAGCACCCTGCGCCTGCGGCCCAGCCACGTCTGGGCGATCACCACCACCGCGAGGAAGGCGCCGCTGACCACCTGCTGGTATGCGGAGTCCAGCGAGCCGATCTGGTTGATGACGTTCTGGATGACCTTCAGGAGCAGCACCCCCACCAGCGACCCGCTGATGAAGCCGAAGCCGCCGGTCAGCAGGGTGCCGCCGATGACGACCGCGGAGATCGCCTCCAGCTCCATGCCGGAGCCGAGGATGGTCACCCCGGAGACCAGCCAGGCCGCGTTGAGGGCGCCCGCGAGCCCCGCGCAGAGGCCCGAGAGCGTGTACACCGCGATCTTCGTACGGGCCACGGGGGCGCCCATCAGCGCCGCCGCGTCCTCGTTGCCGCCGACGGCGTACACGTACTGCCCGAAGCGGGTGCGGCGCAGGACGACCGCGCCCGCGACGAAGAGGGCGACGGTGATCCAGACGGGGGCGCCGATGCCGAGGATCTTGCCTTGGCCGAGCGTCGCGAAGAAGGTGTCCTTGTCGACGAGGTAGGTCTTCGAGCCCTCGTCGGTGACCGCGAGCATGATGCCGCGCGCCCCCAGCATCGCGGCGAGGGTGACGATGAAGGGCGCGAGCCGCGAGCGGGCGATCAGCAGGCCGTTGACCAGCCCGACGAGGCCGCAGACCGCCAGGGGCAGGAGCAGCGCCACGGCCGTTCCGTACCGCGAGCCCCAGGCCGCGAGCACGCCGCCGAGGGCGAACAGGGAGCCCACCGACAGGTCGATGCCGCCGGTGACGATCACGAACGTCATGCCGAGCGCGACCACCGCGAGGAACGCGGAGGAGACCGCCATGTTCTCCATGTTGTCGGCCGTCAGGAACGTGTCGAAGGACAGCGAGGCGACGATCACCGCGACGACCAGCGTCACGAGCGCGCCGTGCTGCTGGGCCAGCGCGCTCAGCCGCTCGGAGCGGGCGGCGCGGTCCGGCGTCGGGGCGTCCGCGCCGGGGTGGGCCGGGGTCCGCACGGGGTCCGCCGGGCTCGTGGTGCCGGTGGTCATCGCTTGCTCCTCTCGCGGGCCGCGTAGACGGCGAGGACGATCACCACGGCCTGGGCGATCTGCGTCCAGGACGGTGGCAGGTCGTGCTTGATGAGCGTGGCCGTGAGGAGCTGGATCAGGACCGCGCCCGCGACGGTGCCGCCGATCCTGACGCGGCCGCCGCTCAGCGGGGTGCCGCCGACCACGACGGCGGTGATCGCGGAGAGCTCCATCAGATTGCCGAGCGAGGTCGGGTCGCTCGCCGAGAGCCGCGCGGTCGCGAGCAGCCCGGCGATCGCGGCGAGCGCGCCGGAGGCCACGTACACGAGGACCAGGACGCGGCGCACCGGCAGACCCGCGAGCTGTGCGGCCGGGCGGCTGTCGCCGATGGCGAGGAGCTGCCTGCCGAAGGTGGTGCGCCGCACGACGAACGCGACGAGCAGCGCGAGCGCGGCGGCGATGAGCACCGGATACGGGATGCCGAGCAGCGCCCCGGAGCCGAGCGAGGCCATGTTCGGGTCGCGTACGTCCTTGAGCTGGGGCAGCAGGACGAGGGCCAGACCGCGCCCGGCGACCATCAGGGCCAGGGTGGCCACGATGGGCTGGACGCCGATGAACGCCACGAGCGAGCCGTTCGCCGCGCCGACCGCCATGCCGCCGAGCACGGCCACGACGAGCGCGACCCACACGCCGTAGCCGAGGTAGAGGGAGATCAGGGAGGTGGAGAGGGCCATTACCGAGCCCACGGAGAGGTCCACGCCCTCGCTGCCGATGGCCAGGGCCATGCCGAGCGCCACGATGAGGACGGGAGCGACCTGCACGGCCTGGGTGCGGAAGTTCTCGCCGGAGAGGAAGTGCGGGGTGAAGAGGATGTTGACGAGGAGGAGTACGGCCACGCCCAGGTAGACGCCGTAGGTCTGAAGCAGGCGGAGCACGTGGTCGCGGTCGGCCGCCGGGCGGCCCAGGGCGAGATCGGTCATGACGTCTCCCGGAGGTGCTGCGGAGCGGCGGGTCCACCGGCCGCACCGGCTTCGGCGCCGGCCGGGCCACCCGTGGTCGCGATGGCGCTCAGGAGGGCGTCCGGGGTCACGGCGGAGCCGGTGAGCTCCTCGACGACCGCGCCGTCCTTGAGGACGACCACCCGGTCCGAGCCCTCGACCAGCTCCTCCATGTCGGAGGAGATCAGCAGGACGCCGAGGCCGTCCTGCGCCAGTTCGTCGATGAGCTTCTGCACCTCCGCCTTGGCCCCGACGTCGATGCCGCGCGTCGGCTCGTCGAGCAGGAGGACCTTGGGGTTCATCGCCAGCCAGCGGGCGAGCAGGACCTTCTGCTGGTTGCCGCCGGACAGCTCGCCCACCTTCTGGTGCGGGCCCGACGCCTTGATGCGCAGCCGCCGCATGAACGTGTCCACGATGGCGTCGACACGGGAATCGTCGACCAGGCCGAGCCGGGACAGCCGGGGCAGCGCCGCGAGCGCGATGTTCTCGCGCACCGAGAGGCCGGGGACGACGCCCTCCGCCTTGCGGTCCTCGGGCAGGAGGCTGATCCCCGCCCTGATGGCCGCGGGCGTGGACCCGGTGCGCACGGACGTGCCCGCCACGGTGACGCGGCCCGAGTCGGGCGGCAGGGCGCCCGCGATGGCCTTGGCCGTCTCGCTGCGGCCCGAGCCGAGCAGTCCGCCGAGGCCCACCACCTCGCCCGGGCGGATGTCGAGCGAGACCCCGCTGAGCCGGTGGCGGACGGACAGCCGCTCGGCGCGGAGCACCGGTTCGGACTCGGCGTGGTGCTCGCCGGTGAACTTGGTGACGCCCTCGTCGGCCACCTCCCCGATCTCCCGGCCGAGCATCAGGGCCACCAGGCGCAGCCGGTCGAGGTCGGCGAGGGGTCCCGTGTGCACGACCTTGCCGTCGCGGAGCACCGTGACGGCGTCGCACACCGCGTACAGCTCGTCCAGGCGGTGGCTGACGTAGATCACCGCGATGCCGCGCTCACGGAGCATGCGGATCACGCCGAACAGGGTCCGCACCTCGCGGGGTTCGAGCGAGGACGTCGGCTCGTCCATGATGACCACGCGCGCGTTGACCGAGACCGCGCGTGCGAGCGCCACCATCTGCTGGGCACCGACGCCGAGTTCGCGCAAGGGGCGGCGCACGTCGACACGGACGCCGAGGTCCCGCAGCGCCTCGTCGGCCTCGCGGTGCATGCGGCGGAAGTCGATCAGGCCGAGCCGGTTGCGCGGCTCGCGGCCGAGGAGGAGATTGCGGGCCACGCTCATCAGGGGGACGAGGTTGACCTCCTGGTAGATCGTGGAGATCCCCGCGTCCTGGGCCTCCAGGGGGGTGGCGAAGCGCGCGGGCCGCTCCGCGTACGCCACCTCGCCGGCGTCCGGCCGGTAGACGCCCGTCAGGACCTTGATGAGCGTGGACTTGCCCGCGCCGTTCTCGCCGATCAGGGCGTGCACCTCACCGGCGCGGGCGGTGAAGTCGACGGCGTCCAGAGCGCGGACGCCGGGGAAGGACTTGGTCAGGCCGGTCACCGAGAGCACGTCAGTAGGCCTGGGAGAGGTCGGCTTCGGCGTTCTTCCCGGTGTACGCGCTGTCCTTGATCACGATGTCCTGCTTCACCTTCTCGCCCCGGGTGAAGGAGTCCAGGGTGGAGAAGGCCAGCGGGCCGAAGCGCGGGTTGGACTCGATGACGCCGTCGATCCAGCCGCTCACGATGGACCGCACCGCGCCCTTGGTGCCGTCGATCGTCACGATCTTGATGTCACCGGCCTTCTTGCCCGCGCCCTTGAGCGCGTTGACGGCGCCGAGGCCCATCTCGTCGTTCTCGGCGTAGATCCCGGTGATGCCGGGCTTGGACTGGATGAGCTGCTCGGTGACCTGCTGGCCCTTCTCGCGCGAGAACTCGCCCGTCTGCTGGAAGACGACCTTCAGGCCGGGGGCCTTCTCCTCGATGCGCTCCTTGAAGCCCTTGGTGCGCTCGGTGGTGACGTTGTTGCCCGCCGTCCCGAGCAGGATCGCGATCTCGCCCTTGCCGCCGGTCGCCTCGATCATCCGGTCCGCGGCGCGCCTGCCCTGCTCGACGAAGTCGGAGCCGATGAAGCTCACGTAGTCCTCGCAGGCCTTGGCGTTGATCTTGCGGTCGACGGTGACGATCGGGATGTGCCTGGCGCTCGCCGCGCGCAGGACGGGCTCCCAGCCGTCGGAGTTCAGGGGCGCGATGACCAGCGCGTCCGCGCCCTTGGCGATCAGGTCCTGCACGTCGCTGATCTGCTTGGAGAACTGCGACTGGGCGTTGGCGGTGAGGAGTCTGACGCCGCGCTTCTCGGCCTCCGCCTTGATGGAGGCCGTCTCCGCGATGCGGAAGGGGTTGGCCTCCTTCTCGGACTGGGAGAAGCCGACCGTCGCCGTCTTCAGGTCGAACTTCTTGCCGCCGTACGCGTCGATCGCGCAGGTCGCGCCGCCGTCTCCCCCGGCGACCACCTGGCCCGAGTCGCCCTTCCCGGAAGCGGCCTCACCGCTGCCGGACGCGTCGTCCTCGGACTTGGCGCAGCCGGCGGCGAAGGTGAGGCTCGCCGCGAGGCCGACGGCAAGAAGGGTCCTGGCTGAGGTACGGCGGAGCAGAGTTCTCGACTTCATGGGAGTCCCCAAAACGGCACGGCCCCGGCACTCGAAGCGCTCACGGGAGGATCGGCACTTGCGGTCAACTCGGCGGTACGGGGAGCTTTTTACATCGTTGGAAGGTGGCTGTAAACCCTCCCCGCACGCGGCGCTCCTCCCCGCCGACCGGAGCGGGACGGCGCGGCCTCACCGCCGGCCGAGCGTGCTCTCCCGCTCCACCAGCCGGAACCGCGCGGTCAGCGCACGTCCGCCGGGCTCCGCGCCACCCGCCAGGCTGCGCAGGAGCGACTCCACCGCGAGCCGCGCGATGGCCTGCTTGTCCGGCGAGATGGTGGTGAGGGTGACCGCCCCGAACTGCCCCTCGGCGATGTCGTCGAAACCGACCACCGCCACGTCCCACGGAACCCGCAGGCCACGCTCGTGCAGGACCCGCATGGCGCCGATCGCCACCAGGTCGTTGTAGGCGAACACGGCGTCGGGCCGCACGCCGGCGTCCAGCATCCGGGCCATGGCCTTGGCCCCGTCCCAGCGGTTCCAGCCGCCGACCGGCCCCACCAGGGAGTCGGGGGCGGCGATCCCGGCCGCGGTCAGCTCCTCGCGCCAGCCCTTGAGGCGCAGGTGGGCGGGGCGGTTGGCGGAGTCGGTGCGGGCGCCGAGGTAGGCGATGCTGGCGCGGCCCCTGCTGATCAGATGGCGCACCGCCGTACGGGCCGCGGCGACGTTGTCGATCGCGATGTGGTCGTGCGGCAGGTCGTACTCGCGCTCGCCGAGCAGGACCAGCGGCACGTCGTCGTCGCGCCGGCGCAGGTCCTCCGCCTCCAGCTCCAGCGGGCTGAGGATCAGGCCGTCGATCACCCGCGCCCGGAAGCCCTGGCTGACCAGGATCTCCTGCTCGCGTTCGCCGCGCGTGTGGTCGAGCAGCACGGTGATGTCGTGCTCGGCCGCCGCGTCGATGACGGCGCCCGCCAGCTCGGCGAAGTAGGGGTTGCCGAGTTCGGGCACGGCGAGGGCGATGATGCCCGTACGCCCTTTCCGCAGGTGACGGGCGGTCAGATTGGGCCGGTAGCCCAGCTCGTCGATGGACCGCTGCACCCGTGCCCGCATCGCCGGGGTGACGTGCTGGTACTTGTTCACCACGTTCGAGACGGTCTTGATCGAGACGCCCGCGTGTTCCGCGACGTCCTTGAGGCTCACCCGCACCTACATCTCCCTGCGTCCGGTCGCCCCCCGTTCACCGGGGCGTTCGTCGTGACCCTGGACAGCGCGGCGGAAGCCGTGCTGTCATGCCAACTGCCGTTGTTTCTAACGTTGTACAGATTCGTTGTACCGACTGCAGTGACGAGCCGCCACCCTTCCTCGACAAGGAGGATCAGTGCGCCCCCGACGCGACAGACATCGACTCTCACGACCCCCGCGCCCCCGAGGCGTCCGGCACCGACTGGCCCTGCTGCTCACCGTCGCCCTCGCCTTCGCGGGACTCAGCGCGGTGCCCGCGGCGACCGCGGCCGACGAGCCCGGGGAAGTCCACGGCCTCAAGGGCGAGTACTACACCCAGTCCGCCCCCGGCGCCTTCGACTTCCACGAGCTCAAGGCCACGGGCTTCGACGCCGACATCGACTTCGACAACCTCGACCCGCGCCTCGCCTTCGCCACCGGCAAGGCGGACGACGCGACGGTGCGCTGGACCGGCAAGGTCGTCCCCGCCAAGAGCGGCGCCCACACGTTCTCGATCATCGGGGACAACGGCTTCCGGCTCTGGGTCGACGGCAAGCAGGTCATCGACCACTGGGTCGACGACTGGGACAAGGAGCAGACCGGCGCGCCGGTCGAGCTGACCGCGGGCAAGGCCTACGACATCAAGGTGGAGTACTTCGAGCACTACGGAGGCTCCAACCTGCACCTGCGCTGGACCGAGCCGGGCGGCGCCAAGAAGGCCATCCCGCGCTCCGCGTTCCGCCTCCCCGACGGCTTCGACTACAACGGCGCCACCGACGCCACGGTCCTCGCCGACGGCCGCACCCTCAAGCTCGCCTTCGCCCAGCGCATCGCCGCCGTGCCGGCCGGGTTCGAGAAGCACGTCGAGGCGGTCATCGGCGGCGCCAAGTGGCCGCTGAGCGGCGCGAAGGCCGACCCGAAGGACCCCAGGGCCCTGCTGATCACGCTCAAGGAACCCGTCGTCGGCAACAAGGAGGGCAACGCCCGAGGCACCGCCGACCTGCGCTACGACGGCAAGGGCGGACTCAAGGGCCACGACGGCGAGGAGGTCGCCGCGTTCTGGAGCAGCGGCAAGAACCTCTCCACCTACGAGCTGCGCACCAAGTGGGCCGACAAGGTCACGCCGGGCAACGCCCACCGCGAGTACCCGCGCCCGCAGCTCAAGCGCGACGACTGGCGGAACCTGAACGGCGACTGGCAGTTCCAGGCGGCCGAGAAGGGCGAGCAGCCACCCGTCGGCAAGCGCCTCAAGGAGAAGATCCTCGTCCCGTACCCGGTGGAGTCCCAGCTCTCCGGCCTCGAGCGGCACGAGGACCGCATGTGGTACCGCCGCACCTTCACCGTCCCGAAGAACTGGCGCGCCGGCGAGGGCAAGCGGCTGAAGCTCAACTTCGGCGCCGTCGACTGGCAGTCCGAGGTGTACGTCAACGGCGAGAAGGTCACCGAACACCAGGGCGGCTACGACAAGTTCAGCGCCGACATCACCGACGCGCTGAGGCCCGGCCGCACCCAGGAGCTGATCGTCGGCGTCTACGATCCGACCGACGCCAAGGGCGGCGAGAACCCGCCGCTCGGCAAGCAGCGCCTGGACCCCAGCGGCATCTGGTACACCCCGTCCTCCGGCATCTGGCAGACGGTGTGGATGGAGCCGGTCGCCGCCGACCACGCCGACTCCCTCAAGATCACGCCGGACGTCGAGGACCGGACGGTGCGCGCGGAGGCCAAGGGCGTCCGCGACGGCGTGCCCGTCACGGCCACGGCGTACGAGGGCAAGCGCAAGGTCGCCGAGGTGCGCGGGCGCACCGGTGAACCGCTCACCCTGAAGATCGCGAAGCCGCGCCTGTGGTCGCCCGACGACCCCTTCCTGTACGACCTGGAGGTGCGCGTCGGCAAGGACCGGGTGAGCAGCTACTTCGGCATGCGCTCGGTCTCCGTGGAGAAGGTGGACGGCACGCCGCGCACCATGCTCAACGGCAAGCCCGTCTTCCTGATGGCCACGCTCGACCAGGGCTTCTGGCCCGACGGGCTGCACACCGCGCCGAGCGACGAGGCCCTCGCGTACGACCTGAAGATGCACAAGGAGATGGGCTTCAACTCCGTGCGCAAGCACATCAAGGTCGAGCCCGACCGCTGGTTCTACTGGGCCGACAAGCTGGGCCTGCTCGTCTGGCAGGACATGCCCGCCATGACGGCCGGCGTCAACCCGTCCGCCGCCGCCCGCGCCACGTTCGAGCGCGAGATGAAGACGATGATCGACCAGCACTACAACCACCCGTCGGTCATCATGTGGGTCACCCTCAACGAGGGCTGGGGCCAGTACGACGAGGGGCGGCTCGCCGACCAGGCCAAGTCCTGGGACCCGACCCGGCTGATCAACGGCCAGTCGGGCCTCAACCTCGGCCGTGACGGCGGCGCCGGCGACATCATGGACGAGCACGGCTACCCGAGCCCCGCGCTGCCACCGCACCCCGACGGCAAGCGCGCCCTGGTGGCGGGGGAGTACGGCGGCCTCGGTCTCGCGGTGCCCGGCCACGCGTGGTCGGTCCAGCAGTCCTACGTCGACGTGGACCCGGCGACGTACACGGAGGACTACCTCAAGAAGCTGGGGGAGGTGCGCGCGCTCGCCTGCAAGGGCGGCAACGGCGCCGTCTACACCCAGATCTCCGATGTGGAGGGCGAGCTGAACGGCCTGCTCACCTACGACCGCAAGGTCGTCAAGCCCGACGTGGAACGGGTGAAGGCGGCGCACGAGGCGCTGATCCGCGACGCGTCCCAGGAGACGGTGCCGGGCTGCGCCGGCTCGTGAGCCATCGGCAGGGCGGTGTCGTCGGAGCCACCGGCGGGACCGTCCTCCGGCCGGCCCGCTCCTCCCCGAGCGGGCGGGCAGCGCGTGCGGATGTGACGCGTCAGACAGTTCGCTGACGCACCACACGCGTCACTTGAGGCCCGCCCTCCCCAGGAGGGCGGGTCTTCACGTGCCGTTAACGCAGCGTAGCCGGATCGTACTTGGCCGTAATCGCTGGGCACGCCACCGCCGGGGCCCTCCTCGACGACGTCCACCGGGTGCGCAAGGCCGTGGGCGGCGCCGTCAGCGACGTGCTGATCGCCGTGGCCGCCGGGGCCCTGCGGCGCCCCCCGCACCGCCCAGCCGCCTCTGCGGCTATCTGGTCCGGCTGCCGGTCGGCCACGAGGACCCGCTGGCCAGGCCGCGGGAGGTGCGCACCGCCATGGACAGGAACAAGGAGGCGGGGACGAGCGCGGCGCGGGGGCCGCCGCCCTGCTCGCCGAGCACGTGCCGTCCATCGGCCACCGCGTCGGAGGGCCCGCCGTGGCCCAGGCCGCGCGGCTGCTCTTCGACATCCTCGTCACCAGTGTCCCGCTGCCCGGCGCCGGGCAGCGGCTCGGGCCGCCCGCTGACCGAGGTCCACCCCCTGGCGCCGCTCGCCAGGGGCCAGTCGCTCGCCGTGGCGGTCCTACCGGGGGCGCGTGCACTACGGCCTGCTCGCCGACGCCACCGCCGTGCCCGACCTGGACCTCCTCGCGCGCGGTCTGCGGGAGGAGCCGGCGGAGCCGGTGGCGGTGTGCGCGCGGGACGCGGGTTTGGAGACCGGGGCCGCCGCTACGTAAAGTTGGGCTTTTGGAGCTACCGCGGACCACCAGAGGCGCCGCGGCACGGGATGACATGAGGACAGCGGCGATGACGGTGACAGACGAAAGCCAGGGGGGCTCCGTCGAGAACGGTGAGTACGGGCCCGGCATCGACCCCGACCGTCTCGCCGTCTGCCTCAGCGTCCTCGACGAACTGGACCGTCTCGACGTCGACCACCCCGACGCGATCCGGGTGCGGCGCGCCACGGCCGGGATCTACCGCACCGTGAAGCAGCGCCGCCGCCAGGAGCGCCGCGCCGCCAAGACCGCCCACGACAAGGCGGTCACCGAGGCCACGGCCACCGGTTCCGCCGAGCGCATCGACGACGAGACCGTGGGACTGCTGCCCTCCTCGCGGACCGAGGAGGGCAGGTTCGCGGGGATACTCCAGCGCCCGCGCTCCTGCTACACCTGCAAGACGCGCTATGTGGAAGTCGACTACTTCTACCACCAGCTCTGTCCGGAATGCGCCCTTCTGAACCGGACCAAGCGCGAGGCCCGCACCGACCTGACCGGCAAGCGCGCCCTGCTCACCGGCGGCCGCGCCAAGATCGGCATGCACATCGCGCTGCGCCTCCTGCGTGACGGCGCCCACACGACCATCACGACGCGGTTCCCCAAGGACGCCATCCGCCGCTTCAAGGCGATGGACGACTCGGCGCAGTGGATGCACCGCCTGGAGGTCGTCGGCATCGACCTGCGCGACCCGGCGCAGGCCGTGGCCCTCGCCGAGCGGACAGCGGAGGCGGGCCCCCTCGACATCCTGATCAACAACGCCACGCAGACGGTGCGCCGCCTCCCCTCCGCCTACGCCGCCCTGGTCGACGGCGAGAGCGCGCCGCTGCCCGCGGGCGAGCTGCCCGCCCACTTGGTGATCGGCGCCTTCAACTCCGGAGCGGTGGACGGTCTGAGCGCGCTGCCCGTCGGCACCAGCGGCCTGGACGCGCAGAAGGTCGCCGACCTCGCCCTCGTGGCGGGCAACGCCAGCATCGCCAGGCACCTCGACGGCACCGCCATCGACGCGGGCGGCCTCGTCCCCGACGTCGTCGACAGCAACACCTGGGTGCAGACCATCGAGCAGATCTCCCCCGTGGAGCTCCTCGAGACCCAACTGTGCAACTACACCTCGCCGTTCATCCTGATCAGCGCGTTGCGCCCGGCCATGGCCGACGCCGCGAAGAAGGCCGAGAGCGGCCGGGCCTACGTCGTGAACGTCTCCGCCATGGAGGGCGTCTTCGGCCGCGGCTACAAGGGCGCGGGCCACCCGAACACCAACGCCGCCAAGGCCGCGATGAACATGGTCACGCGGACCAGCGCCCAGGAGATGTTCCAGACCGACGGCATCCTCATGACCTCCGTCGACACCGGCTGGATCACCGACGAGCGTCCGCACTACGACAAGCTGCGCCTCGCCGAGGAGGGCTTCCACGCGCCGCTCGACCTGATCGACGGGGCGGCCCGCGTCTACGACCCGATCGTGCGCGGTCAGGCGGGCGAGGACGTCTACGGCGTCTTCCTGAAGGACTACGCGAACGGCAAGTGGTAGCCGCCGGGTGAGGCGGGGCCGGGCCGGGGCCGACGGGTTTCGGCCCCGGCGTTCACTCCGGTGGCCGAGCCACCGCGGGACCGGTCCCTTATGGGCCTCGGGCCGCTCCCGGGGTGAACACGCCCCGGCGCGAGCGCCCCGGTGAAGCCCCTCGGCGCGCCTCCGCGGCGACAGCCGCCCCGCGAGCGGGTCACGGCGTGACCGAGGGTCGCTGTAGGGGTTCTTGTCCGGATTCCGCTCGCCATTCTGCTCGGCTTCGTGCGTCCATCGAGCGCGGGCGTGCTCATTTGGTTAATCTGGGGGCGAGCGGGTGGCCACGGGAGATCCACGAACGTCTCTCGGCCGCCCCGGGGACAGGCCGGCGACCAACGGCCGCGGTCCCGCCAGACGACCGGCGCCACCGCGACCGAACCGCCCTTGTCCTTCCGTTACGCGACACAAAGGAGTGCGCGGTGACACCAGATCTGACGAAGCAGGAAAAGCGACCGGCGGAACGCGGCGGCGAGCGGGCCGGCAGGCCCCACAAGCTCCGCAACCTGGAGGCGTGGGCCAAAGCGGCCCCCATCCGCCTCGCCGGCTATGAGGACGACCTCGCCGAGCCGCACATCCTTCCCGGCATCGACTGACCGGGAGCGGACCACCGGTACCGCCGATTCCTCCGCTTCGCCCGTGCCCCCGCCACTCGACGGCGGGGGCACGGGCGTTCGTACGGTGGCGTCGCCTCTGGACCTCGTATACCCCTCGTATGCCCTGGCCTGCGCGCCCGGCGGGATTCATCCGATGAGTCGGCAGATCCGTCGCCCGAAGCGGCGCGCAAAGTCCAAACACTCACGGAGCTTGATGCATTGACGCCCTCATGGGGCGATTGAATCATCGGATGTCATGACCGAACTGCGCTCGTCCCCCGCGCCCCGGCCACCCCGACACCCCCGCCCGCTTAGGGGCCGCCGCCTGTCCAGAGGCATCGGCGCGGCCGTGGCCCTGCCGCTGCTCGCCTCGCCGGTCCCCGCCGCGGGCGCCGCCGACGCCGCCCAGCCCGCGGCGTCGCGCACCGTCCCCGCCCTCACCGACTGGACGCCCGCCGAAGGCGCGTGCCCCCGCCGTCGCGCAGGTCACCTGGGGCGACCCGCACGCCGACCCGACGTACGCCGCGTTCGCCGCGCGCGCCGAGGCCGTGGGCCATGCTCCCCCGGGATGGCGCGACCTGACGCAGGCGCCGGTCGCCGAGGACGCGTACACCCTGCGCGAACACCGGGGGCCGCACCGGGGCCGCCGCCGTCACGGCAGGGAACACCGCGGACGGCTGCCACCCCTGAAGGCCGCCGCGAGCGGCAGGCGCCTGGAGACCCGCAGCGGCAGTCTCACCCTCAACGTGCCGCTGCAACCGGGCAGCGCCGTCACTGAGGAGATCTGCGACGCGAGGAACAGACTCCAGCGGTGGCAGGTGGAGCGCGACGGCACGGGCCACCGCCCGGTCAACGGGATCACGCGGAGGCGTACGCCACCGAGGACGGACGGATCGTCCAGTACCCCGCCGACCGACGCAGGCCCACCGTCTGGACGCTGACCCCGGCGTAGCGAGCGCGGCGCCTCGGGACCGCGCGCGAACCCAACCCAGGGAGTGCCCCGTATGCCTCTCAGCAGACGCCTCTTCATCGCCGCCGCCGTCAGTACGGCCGCCGTCGCCTTGGGCGGTGTGCCCGCCGGAGCCGCGCCCGGCGCCCCGCGCGGGGCGGCCCCGAAGCCGTCGTTCCGCATCCCCGTCGGACCCGGCGACTCACCTCGGAGGCTCGTCGCCAAGGCCGCGAGAGTGCGGCCCACGCCCCGCCAGATCGCCTGGCAGAAGCTGGAGCAGACCGCGTTCCCGCACTTCGGGGTGAACACCTTCACCGGCCTCGAATGGGGCACCGGCGACGAGGACCCCGACCTCTTCCGGCCCGAGGGCCTCGACACCGACCAGTGGGCGCGCGCCCTGCGCGACCGCGGCTTCCGGCTCGCCGTCCTCACCGTCAAGCACCACGACGGCTTCGTCCTGTACCCCTCGCGCCACACCAGGCACTCGGTGGCGAGCAGCGGTTGGCGCGGCGGACGCCGGGACGTGCTGCGCTTCTTCGCCGACTCGCTGCGGCGACACGGCATCAAGGTCGGCGTCTACATCTCGCCCGCCGACGAGAACCAGTACCTCCACGGCGTCTACGCCAACGGCAGCGCACGCACCGCGCGGACCATCCCCACCCTCGTCGACGGAGACGACCGGGCGGACGCCCCGAGGACCTTCACGCTCGACGCCACCGACTAGGGCGCCCACATGCTCAATCAGCTCTACGAGGTGCTCACCGAGTACGGCCCGGTCGACGAGGTCTGGTTCACCGGGGCGCAGGGCCGCATCCCGCCGGACGGGGTGGAGACGTACGACTGGGACAGCTGGTACACCCTGATCAGGGCGCTCGCCCCGGACGCCGCGGCCGCCGTGCGCGGGCCCGACGTGCGGTGGGTCGGCAACGAGGGCGGGCTGGCGCGCGAGAACGAGTGGAGCGTCGTCCCCGTCAAGGACTCGGGGAACGGCAGCGTCGACTACGCCCTGAAGTACGACGCCCCCGACCAGGGCAGTCGCGAGGCGCTCGCCGAGGCGCGCTCCGTCGCCCGGTACCTCCAGTGGTGGCCCGCCGAGTGCGACGTGTCCATCAGGCCGGGGTGGTTCTACCACGAGGACCAACAGCCCAAGGATGCTGATGAGTTGACGGACATCTGGTTCCGGTCCGTGGGACGCAACTCCGTCCTGCTGCTCAACGTCCCGCCGGACAGGAGGCGGCTGCTCCCGGACGCGGACGTGGCCCGGCTGCGGGAGTTCCGCGAGCGGATACGGCGCGAACTGCCCGAGGATCTCGCCCGCGGCTCACCCCTGCGGCGCGACCGCGACGCCGGCACGGTCACCGTCACCCTCGGCCGGGCCCGCGAGGTCGACCGCCTCCGCCTCGCCGAGGACATCCGGTACGGCCAGCAGCTGGAGCACGCGGTCATCGAGGTCCGCGAAGGGCGGGGCTGGCGCACCGTGACCGAGGTCGAGACGGTGGGCGCGAGCCGCGTGCTCACCCTGGACGCTCCGGTGACGGCACGGACCTGGCGGCTGCGGGTCACGGGCGCACGGCAGCGCGTGCGGATCGCGGAGTTCGGCCTCTACCGCTCGGAGGTCTGACCGGAGGTCCGAGAAGCGCCGGGCCGGGGGCGCGTTGACAGAGGTGGGGGCGGGTGACTGTAATGGTGCTCGTGCCGCGTGGCGCCGACCAAAGAGCAGTGGGCAGGTCGGCGGCCGGGCGAGCACCTTCACTCAAGGACGACGCCGATGGACACGTCGTGAGTTCACCCTCCCGGGCTCCGGCCTGATCAGCGCGCCTTCGCGCGCCCCGGCCGCGCGGACGCGTCCCGCGTGACCCCCTCCACCTTCCGCCGCGCTCGCCGCCGCCGTTTCCGTGCGCGCCGGCGCGGTCCCAGCACCCCGTACGGAGAACCGACACCGTCATGCCCACACCCTTCAACCAGTCCGTCGTCGAGGAGTTCCGCGCCAACGGCGGCAAGGTCGGCGGCCCCTTCGAGGGCGTCGAACTCCTCCTGCTGACCACCACCGGCGCGAAGTCCGGCAAGGAGCACACCACCCCGCTCGGCTTCGTGCGCGACGGTGACCTGCTGCTGATCGTCGGGTCCAACCTCGGAGCCCCGCGCCACCCCGACTGGTACCACAACGTCCTCGCCCACCCCTCGGTGCGCGTCGAACTGGGCGTCGAGGAGTTCCAGGCGGTCGCCGTCCCCGCCGAGGGGGAGCGCCGCGACCTGCTCTTCGAGCGGGTGGTGGCCGCCGAGCCCGGCTACGCCGACTACCAGGAGCGCACCACGAGGCTCCTGCCGGTCGTCGCCCTGGAGCGGCCCGCCCACGAGGCCGGCATCCCCACCGAGGCGGGAAACTTCGCCGAGAAGATGACGCAGGTGCACCTCTGGCTGCGCGGCCAGCTGCGGCACGTGCGGGATGAGACCGACGCGTACTTCGCCGCGCTCGCCGCGCACCAGGGCCCCGAGGCGCCTCCCGTGCCGGGCCTCGGGCTGCGGATCCGGCAGCACTGCCTGGCCTTCTGCGACGCCCTCGCGTTCCACCACACCAGCGAGGACGCGCATCTGTTCCCCGTGATGGCGGGCCACCACCCCGAACTGCGCGACACCTTCGAGCGGCTCGCGGAGGAGCACCGGGAGGTGGCCCGTGTCCAGGGCGGTCTCGTCGCGCTCCTCGCCGGCATCGGCGACGCCGACCCCGAGGCCTTCCGCACCGAACTGGCGCGGATGTCCGCGGAGCTGACCCGGCACCTCGACTTCGAGGAGGAGGCGCTGCTGCCGATCCTCGCGCGGCTGCCGTGGCCGCCGGGGCCGCCCGCCGGCACGGGGGAGTAGTGCGCGTCGCCGCTACCGCCGCACGGGCCCCGTGCTCTCCCGCTCGATGAGCCGCGGCAGCGGCACCTGCACCGTCGCCGCGGGCCCGTCGTCCAGCAGGGCGAGCAGTTCGCGGGCGGCGGTGCGGCCGAACGCCACCGTGTCCCGGGAGAGCGCGGTGAGCCAGGGGCGCACCATGCGGCAGAGCGCCGAGTCCTCCCAGGCCACCACCGACACGTCCGTGGGCACGCCGAAGCCGAGGGCGGACGCGGCGGCGACGCCCGCCACCGCCATGACGTCGTTGTCGTAGACGAGGGCGGTCGGCGGTTCGGCGGACGTGAGCACCCGCCGGGTCACGGCGTCGCCCTCCGCGTCGGAGTAGTCGGTGGTCACCGAGCGCACCCCCGACAGGCCGCGGCTCTCCGCCTCGGCGCGCAGGGTGCGCATGCGGCGCTCGGTGTGCGCGAGGCCTTCGAGACCGGCGATATGCACGATGCGGCGGTGCCCGAGCGCGTGCAGATGGCCCACGACCGACGCCATCGCGCCCGCGTCGTCCGCCCACACCGTGGAGAGCGAGGGGTGCTTGGCGTCCGGTTCCGGCACGCCGCCCGTGACCACCGCGGGCAGGCCCAGCTCGTGCAGGAGGGCGGGCCGCGGGTCGTCGGTGCGCGGGTCCACCACCAGGACGCCGTCCACCCGGTGCTCGGCCCACCAGCGCCGGTAGACCGCGCACTCGGCGGTCACGTCCTCCACCACCTGGAACAGCAGGCCCAGGTGCCGCTCGGCGAGCACCTCCTGGATGCCCGAGATGAGCTGGAGGAAGAACGAGTCGACGCCCAGCGTCGCCGCCGGGCGTGCCACCACCAGGCCCACCGTCGCCGAGCCCTCGCCGGACAGGGCGCGCGCGGCGGTGCTCGGCCGCCAGCCCAGCTGTTCGGCGACCCTGCGGACGCGGTCCCTGGTGATGTCGGAGACGCCCGGCCGGTCGTTGAGCGCGAAGGAGACGGCGCTCTCGGACACCCCCGCGCGGCGCGCGATGTCCTTCATGGTCGGCCTGCGCGCAGGTGACCGCTTGCCTTGCACCCGTTGCCCCTTTCCTGATGCCCGCGCACTAATGCGCTTGAGCGCAGTGACTCTAAAGCGCATTAGTCGATTGCCGCAAGGTCTTCAACACGCGCTTCTGACCTGCCCGGTTGACGGGACGTGGCGGCGAAGTGGAATTTTTCTTGCCCCAATCCATTGACTTTGCGCCACCGCGCGATGCAGGGTCAGCCTCGGCGAAAGTGGCCCGGCTCTGACGGCCGCAGTCACCGCCGTCTCACGCTGGGCCGAGCAAAGGAGCCGTTTCACCGTGCGTATCTCCCGTATCCCTCGCAGAGCGGTCGCCGCGGGCGCCGTCCTCGCTGTCCTGCTGCCGCTGAGCGCCTGTGGCGACGGAGGCGACGGCGGCGGGTCGACCGACGCCTCGGGGAAGATCGAAGGCAAGATCACCTTCCAGACCTGGAACCTGAAGGCCAACTTCAAGGATTACTTCGAGGGCCTGGTCGCCGACTTCGAGAAGAAGTACCCCGGCACCGAGGTGAAGTGGGTCGACCAGCCCGGCGAGGGCTACGCCGACAAGATCAGCGCCGACGCCGCCGCGGGCACGCTGCCCGACGTCGTGAACGTCTCGCCCGACCTCGTCGCCCCGCTGGCCAAGGCGGGCCTCGCGCTCGACCTCGACAAGGCCGCGGGGAAGTACGAGAAGGAGTACCTCCCCGGCGCCTGGAAGAGCCACCAGATACCGGGCACGGAGGGCACGTACGCCTTCCCCTGGTACCTGAACACCGGGCCGCTGTTCTACAACAAGCGCCTCTTCAAGGACGCGGGCCTCGACGAGAACACGCCCCCGAAGACCTACGACCAGCTCTTCGACCAGGCGCTCCAGCTCGCGGAGAAGAGCGACGGCAAGATCGCCACGCTCGCCAACGTCCCCACCATCGAGGACTTCGGACGCTACGGCGTCCCGCTGATGAACAAGGAGGGCACCGGCTTCACCTTCAACGACGCCAAGGGCGTCGAGCTCCTGACGAAGTACAAGAAGCTGTACGACGCCAAGGCGCTCGACGGGCAGGCGCTGACCGCGACGCCGGAGTCGACGGGCAAGAAGTTCCTCACCGAGGCCGTCGCGATGAACCCCGGCAGCGCGCTCGACCTGGAGAAGTTCAAGAAGGACGCGCCGAAGCTGTACAAGAACATCGGGATCACCCCGCAGATCAGCAGCACCGGCAAGGACAACATGTACGTGATGGGCGTGATGGTGAACGCCCGCACCAAGCAGACGCCGGCCGCCGTCGCCTTCGCGCACTTCGTCACGGACGCGCAGCGCCAGATGGCATTCGCCAAGCAGGTCGCGATCTTCCCCAGCACCAAGGGCTCCCTGGACGACCCGTACTTCACGAAGCAGGACGGCAAGGAGGAGACCCGCGTACGGGTGGCCGCCGCCAAGTCCGTCAAGACCGCGGTCAACTACACGCCCGTGCTCTTCAGCGAGCAGATGAAGGTCGAGCTGCGCAACTCCGTCGCCAAGGCGCTCCAGGGCAAGGAAAGCCCCGAGGAAGCTCTTGACAACGCTGTCAAGAGCTGCGACCGGCTGCTGCGGCAGAGCTGAGCGGCACCACCGTGCCCAGCCACGACCAGGGAACGTCAGCAATGAAGACGCGTACTGCCACCGAGGCCCCGATCACGGACGCGAGCCGCGTCGCCGCGGGGCGGGGCGACGGGCCCGCGCCCCGCGGGCCCGCCAGGATCCGGCGACAACTGCCCACCAGCCCCTGGCTGTTCGCCGCCCCCGGGCTGGTGATCGTCGCCGTCTTCATCCTCTATCCGTTCCTCAGCACCCTCAACAACGCCTTCACCGACAAGCGGACGCTGATGCCCGGCGAGTACGTGGGCCTCGCCAACTTCTCGGAGCTGCTGCACGACGACATGTTCTGGATCGGGCTGCGCAACAGCACGCTGTACGTCCTCGTGGTCGTCCCCGCGCTGGTGCTGCTGCCCCTGCTGCTCGCCATGCTCGTCCAGAAGCACATCCCCGGCATCACCTTCTTCCGGTCCGCCTTCTACACCCCCGTGGTCGCCTCGATCGTCGTCGTCGGACTGATCTGGGTGTGGATGCTGGACGAGCGCGGCCTGGTCAACGCCGTCCTCGAAGCGGTGGGCGCCGGCAAGGTCGGCTTCCTCAGCGACCAGTGGCTCCTGCTGTTCAGCGCCATGGCCGTCACGGTCTGGAAGGGCCTCGGCTACTACATGATCATTTACCTGGCGGCGCTGGCCAACGTGCCGCGCGAACTGCACGAGGCGGCGGCGGTCGACGGGGCGGGAGCGGTGCGCCGCTTCCTCACCGTCACCGTGCCCGCCGTGCGCTCCACCATGGTCCTCGTGGGCGCGCTCTCCTCGGTCGCCGCCTTCAAGGTGTTCTCCGAGGTCTATCTGATGGCGGGCCCCACCGGCGGGCCCGCGGGCGAGGACACCACGCTGGTGATGCTGGTGCAGCGCGTCGGCACCGGACTGACCGGACGCGTCGGCTACGCCTCGGCCATCTCGGTCGTCGTCTTCGTCGTCACCGTCACGCTCATGCTGCTCGTGCTGCGGGCCGACCGGAAGGAGGACGCGTGAGCACCACCGAGAAGATCCCCGCGACGGCCGCCGGACGCGGGGCGCGTCCCGCGCCGAAGCCCCGCCGCCGGCGCATCACCGACGAGAACGGCCGCCGGATGCCCGTATGGGAGATCGTCCTGCGCTACGGGCTGCTGCTCGCCGTCCTCGCCCTGATGATCGGCCCCTTCCTCTGGCAGCTCTCCACCTCGCTGAAGGGCCCGCACGAGGACATCTTCAGCTCACCGCCCACGTTCCTGCCCTCCGACCCGACCTTCCACAACTACGAGCGGGTCGCCGACACCATCCCCGTGTGGGACTACGCGCTCAACTCGCTGAAGGTCGCCGCCGCCAACGTCGTCACCAACTGCGTCGGCGCCACCCTCGCCGGCTACGCCCTGGCGCGGCTGCGCTACCGCGGCCGCAAGGCGGCCACCGTCGTCTTCGTCCTGGCCATGCTGGTGCCCGTCGAGGGCATCATCATCGCCCAGTTCACGACCATGCGGGAGCTGGGCCTGAACAACACCCTCATCGGGGTGCTGCTGCCCGGCTGCGTCTCCGCGCTCAACGTCCTGCTGATGCGCAACGCCTTCCTCAACGTGCCCTACGAGATCGAGGAAGCCGCCTTCGTGGACGGCGCGAACGTCTGGCAGCGGTTCCTGCGGATCTCGCTGCCCGCCGTCAAGGGCACCCTCGCGGTCGTCGCCATCTTCGCCTTCATGGGCGCCTGGGACGACTTCCTCTGGCCGCTGATCGTGCTCAGCGACCCGGAGCGGTTCACGCTCACCATCGGCCTGAACTACCTCCACGGCACCTTCGCCAACGACGAACGCCTCGTCGCCGCGGGCACGGTCATCGCCGTGCTTCCGCTGATCGTGCTCTTCGCCTGCCTCCAGCGGTACTTCTTCCGCGGTGTCGGCGAGGGCGCCGTCAAGGGCTGACCGCCGCCGCTCGCCGGGGCCGCCCCACGCCACACCTCCCCCCCCAAAACCAGGACTCGCCTTGCCTTCCGCACCGCCTTCCGCACCCCCTGCAAGGACGCCGCGATTCGGCGCCAACTACACGCCCTCCCAGGGGTGGTTCCACCACTGGCTCGACTTCGACATCGACGCCGTGCGCGCCGACCTCGACGCGGTGGCCGCCCTCGGCCTCGACCACGTGCGGGTCTTCCCGATCTGGCCGTACTTCCAGCCCAACCGCACCCTGATCCGCCCGCGCGCCGTCGAGCAGCTCGTCCGGCTCGCCGACGCCGCCGCCGAGCGCGGTCTCGACGTCAACGTCGACGGCCTCCAGGGACACCTGTCCAGCTTCGACTTCCTGCCCGCGTGGACGCAGACCTGGCACCGGCGGAACATCTTCACCGACCCCGACGTGGTGGCGGGGCAGGCCGCGTACCTGCGGACGCTCGCCGCCGCGCTCGCCGACCGGCCCAACTTCATCGGCATGACCATCGGCAACGAGGTCAACCAGTTCTCCGCCGGGCCCCACCCCGACCCCGACCGCATCACCCCGGAGCAGGCCGACGCCTGGCTGCGCACCGTCCTCGCCGCCTGCGAGGAGGGCGCCCCCGGCAAGCTGCATCTGCACGCCGAGTACGACGCCGCCTGGTACCAGGACGACCAGCCCTTCACGCCCGCGCAGGCCGCCCGGCTCGGCGCGGTCACCGCCGTGCACTCCTGGGTGTTCAACGGCACGGCACAGCGGCACGGCCGCACGGGCGCGGCCACCCGCACGCACGCGGCGTACCTGATCGAGCTGTCCAAGGCCTGGGCGGACGACCCGCGCCGCCCCGTCTGGCTCCAGGAGGTCGGCGCCCCCGCCCCGCTGATCCCCGCCGAGCACGCCGCCGCCTTCACCGAGGAGACGATCGCCGCAGCACTCGACTGCCAGGACCTGTGGGGCGTGACGTGGTGGTGCTCCCACGACGTGTCGCGCGACCTCGCGGACTTCCCCGAACTGGAGTACAGCCTCGGGCTGCTGACCAACGACGGGCGGGTCAAGCCCGCGGGCTCCGCCATCGCCCGCGTCGCCAAGGAGTGGCGGGGCCGAACGCACGATCCGGCGCCCCGGACCACCGCGGTCGTCGCGGACGACGCCGTGGAGCGGCGGTCCGCGTGCGCGCCCGGGGGAGCGGTGTTCGAGGCGTTCGCTCGCCTGGTGGCGGACGGCGTGCGGCCCGCGGTGGTCCTTGCCGGACGCGTGGCGGACACCGGGTACCTCGCCGCGCGGGGCATCACGTCCGTCGTTCGTCCGGAGGAGGTCCGCTAGGCCGGCACGACCCCCGTAGACCGCGCTTTCGCGCTCGTCCTCGACCACCGGACAGGCCCGACCCTGCCACGCCCCCAGGAGAACCCTCATGCATGACGACCGCACCCTCGTCGAAGCCCGCCTCAAGCGCGTCCTCGACGAGCGCATCAGGCCCGCCGTCCACCCCGCCTCCGTCCCCCTCGACGTCGCCGTCTGGAACGCCCCCGGCGAACCCGTGCCCGTGGCGGAGGGCCTCGCCGCCGAGCCGGTGGCGACCCGGGTGGGGGAGCGGTGGGGCGCGCCCTGGGGGACCAGCTGGTTCCGGGTGACCGGGACCGTGCCGAAGGAGTGGGCGGGGAAGACCGTCGAGGCGATCCTCGACCTCGGCTTCGACGAGAACATGCCGGGCTTCCAGTGCGAGGGCCTGGTGTACCGGCCCGACGGCACCCCGGTGAAGGGGCTGAACCCCCGCAACCAGTGGGTGCGCGTGGCCGCGCCGGCCGAGGGCGGCGAAGAGGTGCGGCTGCACATCGAGGCCGCCTCCAACCCCGTCATCCTCGACTACCACCCCTTCCTGCCGACGCGGTTGGGCGACAAGGAGACCGCCGGCAGCGAACCCCAGTACACGCTGGAGCGCATGGACCTCGCCGTCTTCGACGAGACGGTGTGGCAGCTCGTCATCGACCTCGAAGTCCTCGGCGAGCTGATGCAGGAGCTGCCCGAGGACTCCGGGCGGCGCTACGCCATCGTGCGCGCGGTCGGCAGGGCGCTCGACGCCGTCGACCTCCAGGACGTGAACGGCTCGGCCGCCGCCGCGCGCGCCGCGCTCGAAGATGTGCTCAGCACCCCCGCCGAGCCCTCCGCGCACCGCATCAGCGCCGTCGGCCACGCCCACATCGACTCCGCGTGGCTGTGGCCGCTGCGCGAGACGGTGCGCAAGGTGGCGCGTACGACGTCCAACATGACCGCGCTCATCGAGGACGAGCCCGACTTCGTCTTCGCCATGTCCCAGGCCCAGCAGTGGGCGTGGATCAAGGAGCACCGCCCGGAGGTGTGGGCGAAGGTCAAGAAGGCCGTCGCCGACGGGCGCTTCGTGCCCGCGGGCGGCATGTGGGTGGAGTCGGACACGAACATGCCGGGCTCCGAGGCGATGGCCCGGCAGTTCGTCCACGGCAAGCGGTTCTTCCTCGACGAGTTCGGCGTCGAGAACGACGAGGCGTGGCTGCCCGACACCTTCGGCTTCGCCGCGGGCCTGCCGCAGATCATCAAGGCGGCCGGCTCCAAGTGGCTGCTGACACAGAAGATCTCGTGGTCGCAGACCAACCGCTTCCCGCACCACACCTTCAACTGGGAGGGCATCGACGGGACCCGGATCTTCACCCACTTCCCGCCCGTCGACACCTACAACTGCTCCATGAAGGGCAGTGAGATCGCCCATGCCGCGAAGAACTTCAAGGACAAGGGCGTGGCGCGGCACTCCCTCGCGCCCACCGGCTGGGGCGACGGCGGCGGCGGCACCACCCGCGAGATGATCGCGAAGGCCGCGCGGATGCGGGACCTGGAGGGTTCGGCGACGGTTCGGTGGGAGACGCCTGCGGAGTTCTTCGAGAAGGCCGAGGCCGAGTACCCCAACGCCCCCGTCTGGGTCGGCGAGCTCTACCTCGAACTGCACCGCGCCACCCTCACCAGCCAGGCCGGGACCAAGCAGGGCAACCGCCGCAGCGAGCACCTGCTGCGCGAGGCGGAGCTGTGGGCCGCGACGGCCGCCGTCCGGTGCGAGGAGTTCTCGTACCCCTACGAGCAGTTGGACCGCATCTGGAAGACGGTGCTGCTCCACCAGTTCCACGACATCCTGCCCGGCTCGTCCATCGCCTGGGTGCACCGCGAGGCCCGCGCGACCTACGCCGCGCTCGCACAGGAGCTGACCGGCATCATCGACGGGGCGCAGCGCGCCCTCGCCGGTGAGGGCACCACCGAGCTGGTCTTCAACGCCACGCCGCACAGCCGGGGCGGCGTGCCCGCAGGCGGCGCGGGGCGTGTGACCGTCGACGGCCGGACCGCGATCGCCTCGCGCGCGCAGGGCGGCTTCGTCCTGGACAACGGGCTGCTCCGGGTGGAGATCGACGGCCGGGGCCTGGTCGTCTCCGCCTACGACCTGGTCGCCGACCGGGAGACCGTCGCGCCCGGCGGGGCGGCGAACCTGCCGCAGATCCACGCCGACTTCCCCAACATGTGGGACGCCTGGGACGTCGACGAGTTCTACCGCAACACCGTCACCGACCTCACGGACGCCGACGAGGTGGTGGCCGGTGAGGGCGGCTCGGTGCGGGTGGTGCGCACCTTCGGCGACTCGCGCCTCACCCAGGTGCTCACCCTGGCGCCCGGCGGCCGGCGCCTCGACATCGACACCGAGGTCGACTGGCACGAGACGGAGAAGTTCCTCAAGCTCGCCTTCCCGCTGGACATCCACGCCGAGCGCTACGCGTCGGAGACCCAGTACGGCCACTTCTACCGCGCCACGCACACCAACACGAGCTGGGAGGCCGCCAAGTTCGAGGCGTGCAACCATCGCTTCGTGCACGTGGAGGAGCCGGGCTGGGGCGTCGCCCTGGTCAACGACTCGACGTACGGCCACGACGTGACCCGTACCGTCCGCGCCGAGGACGCGGGGACGACCACCACCGTCCGCGTCTCGCTGCTGCGCGCCCCGCGCTTCCCCGACCCCGAGACCGACCAGGGCGTGCACCGCTTCCGGCACGCCCTGGCGCCGGGTGCGGCGATCGGCGACGCGGTGCGCGAGGGCTACCGGGTCAACCTGCCCGAGCGCTGCCTCACCGGCGGCTCCGAGGTGGCGCCGCTGGTCACCGTCGACAACGACGCGGTGGTCGTCACGGCGGTCAAGCTCGCCGACGACGGCAGCGGTGACGTCGTCGTCCGCTTCCACGAGGCGCACGGGGGCCGGGCCAGGGCCACGCTGACGACGGGCTTCACCGCGGCCTCGGTCTCCGTGACCGACCTCTTGGAGCGTCCGCTCGCCGACACCGCGGCCCCGGAGCTGAGCGGCGGCGCGGTGGCGGTGCGGCTGCGGCCGTTCGAGCTGGTGACGTTGCGGTTCAGCAGGGGCTGAGGCGCACGTCATAGCGCGTGAGGGGCCCCGGCGCCATGGCGCCGGGGCCCCTCACGCGCCAGCCGGGTGTGATGCACATGGCGATCGGCGCGGTCGTCAACGCCGTCTGGGACCTCGCAGCCAAGCGCGCCGGGAAGCCCCTGTGGCAGCTCCTGGCCGACGCCACACCCGAATGGCTCGTCTCCCAGGTCGACTTCCGCTACATCGCCGACGCCCTCACCCCCGAGGCCGCCCTCGCCCTGCTGCGGCAGGGCCGTCGGGGCGCGGCGGCGCGCGAGGCGGTCCTGCGTGAGCGCGGCTTCCCCGGTTACACCACCTCGCCGGGCTGGCTCGGCTACAGCGACGAGAAGCTGACCCGCCTCGCCCGCGCGACCGTCGCCGACGGCTTCACCCAGATCAAGCTGAAGGTCGGCGCCGACCTCGCCGACGACATCCGCCGCTGCCGCACGGCCCGCGAGGCGATGACGGCGGTTTGGCCGTGCCCGCCACGCACCGCAGGGTCTGGGACTTCAGCGCGGACGGCGTAAGCTCTCCGGCATGGTCACCGAGGCCGACCACGCGCAGTGGACGGTGGACGATGTGCGGCCCTACGCGGACACGGTCCTGCACGCCTTCGGGCCCGAGCGCCTGATGTTCGGCTCGGACTGGCCGGTCAGCCTGCTCGCCGCCCCGTACGGCGCGGTGCTCGAAGCGGCGGAGCTGCTGACCGCTCCCTCGACGCCGACGCCCACGCCGAGGTCTTCGCCGGCACGGCCCGCCGCGTCTACGGCCTGCCCGGCGGCTGAGCGGGCGCGGCAAGGCGGGTGGGCGCCAGGAACTCGCGGACGTAGGTACGCTCCCAGCAGGCTCCCGTGGCGCGCAGCTCCCGCCAGGTCGTGTAGCGGTAGCGGTAGAGCCTGGCCCGGATGAACCGCGGCGGCGCGTCCGGCGGGAACGGGGAGCGGCGCAGCAGCCGCAGCGTGTCGCGGTCCCCTTCGAGCAGCCGCTCCACCATCGGCCCGAACCACGCCCGCGCGTACGCGGGGGAGAGCGCGGCGAACCACATCATCCAGTCGAGCCGCAGATGGTACGGGGCGAACTGGCGCGGCCGGCGGCGCACGTCGCCCGGCTTGCCCTTGAACTCGTAGGCCCGCCAGTCGCCGTCCTCGCGCGCCACCGCGTCCGCCGTGCCCTCGACCACGATCTCCTGGCGAACGCGGTTGACGCTGCCGAACGCGCCGTAGGAGTTGACGAGGTGGAGCGGGTCGAAGGAGGTGTTCATGACCTGCCGCCGGGAGACGAGGTTGCGGACCGGACGGTGGCTCAGCGCGAGGAGCAGCGCGGAGACGGCGATGACCGCCACCTCGTACCAGAGCGGGGTGGCGGGGTAGGGCCCGTGGTCCCGCAGCCCCGAGAGGTCGAGGGCGGGGACCGCGAGCACGATGGTGATCCAGTTCAGCCAGGCGAAGTTGCCGGAGAGGACCAGCCAGAGCTGGGTGACGATCATGAGGCTCGCCGCGGCCGTCGCCACCGGCTGCGGGGTGAACAGCAGGAACGGCACGACGAGCTGGGTGACGTGGTTGGCCGCCGCCTCCGCCCGGTGCACCGGCTTCGGCAGATGGTGGAAGAACCAGCTCAGCGGCCCCGGCATCGGCTGCGTCTCGTGGTGGAAGTACAGGCAGGTGAGCCTGCGCCAGCAGGCGTCGCCGCGCATCTTGATCAGCCCGGCGCCGAACTCCACGCGGAACAGCACCCAGCGGAGCAGGAAGAGCACCAGGACGGGCGGGGTGACCTCTTCGTTGCCGAGGAACACCGCGAGGAAGCCCACTTCGAGGAGGAGCGACTCCCAGCCGAAGCCGTACCAGGTCTGTCCCACATTGACGATCGAGACGTAGAGCGCCCATGGCAGCAGCCACAGCAGCATCGCGCCCCACAGCGGCAGCAGGCCGTCGGCGCCCGCGAGGAGCGCCACCGCCGCCGCGCAGCCCGTCCACGCGCAGAGCGCGAAGAACCGGTCGGAGTAGTGCAGCTGGAACAGGCTCGGCGCCCGCTTGAACGGCACCCGCGCGACGTACTTCGGCACCGGCAGCATGCCGCGCTCCCCGATGAGTGCCCGGAACTGCCGAGCGGCCCCGAGGAAGGCCACCAGGTACACCGCGGCCAGAGCGCGCTGGAAGACCAGGCGGCTCAACCCGTACGCGTCAGCCGTGAACCATTGCACGCCTCCATTGTGACGCTGGGTGAGGCCGATCGGCCGTGTGGCGCGCGGTCCGCCACCCGGCGTGCCGCCGGGGCTGACGGAGGGGCTGACGGAGGAAGCGGGGGCGGGTAATCTGCGCCCGCGCGCGGACCGCGCACCGGTCGGCGACCGGTCGGGCCGGTGCACCGGTCGACAACAGGTCAGGCGGCGGAGACCGGATCATGCCGATCGGGCCAATCGGAGCGGTCCCCTCGCGTCGCTGCCGCCACGGCAGCCCCCGCCGTCATTTCCCGCGCCTCGCGACTGCGTTCTATTAATCCGCTGAATTCGTCTTCAGGCGAATGCGGGACGGGCCGCACCTCATGCGGAGTGGGGGCGTCCGATCCTCTTGCGGGTGGCGCGTTCGTTACGGTAATAAGATGGCATTAGGTCAAATAGTGCTGGCAGTTGATTTCCGGATATGGCAGAGTCGACGCAGGGGAGGTCGGTCACGTCGGTAATTGATCCAGCTGGTCGTCCGGTCGCTCGCGGATCAGCCGTCAGGTACGGGGGAGAAGTCGGCTCATGAACTTGGTGGAACGCGGTACGGAACTCTCGATCTTCGAAAGCATGCTCGACTCGTGCGCGAGAGGGTGTGGCGGGGTCCTGCTGGTGAGTGGCGCGGTGGCGAGCGGCAAGACCGCGCTGCTCCGCGCCTTCGGGGAGCGCGCGAGTGCGGCTGGGGCGCTGTATGTGCAGGCCACGGCGTCGGAGGCGGAGTGTGATCAGCCGTTCGGGGTGATGGGGCAGTTGCTGCTCGGCGCCGGTCTGCACGGGTCGGGCGTCCGGCCCGCGGCCCGTCTTTCCAGGGGCAACAGTGACATGAGCATGACTCAGGGGGTGGAGACGGGGGCGCTGGCCGCCGGGGAGCCGAGCGTGGTGCCCGGGCTCTGCGGAGTCGTGCTGGAAAAGGCGAGGGAAAGTGTCGTTGTGCTCGGCATCGACGATGTGCAGCACGCCGACGAACGCTCCCTGGAATGCCTTCTTTACCTCGCCCGCCGACTCGGCTTCAGCCGCATTCTGGTCGTCCTCGCGGAGAACAGCGGCTTCCCGTCCGTCAATACGCGTTTACACGTCGATTTGCTGCGCCTCGCGGGCTGCCGAAATATCAGACTCGCGCCGCTCCAACGGCAAGGAGTGGCGGAAATGATCCACGAGGCGGACGAACCGGGGTGGCGCACGCGCAAACTGGTCTCGCAGATCCACCGGGCGGGCGGGGGCAGTCCCCTGCTCACCCGCGCGCTGATCGAGGACCACAGGGCCGCGGGCGCCACCTCGGCCCGCGCCGACCTGGCGCCGGGCGAGGCCTTCGCGCGCGCCGTCATGACCGCCCTCTACCGCAGCGACACCGCGACGTGCCGGCTCGCCGGGGCGCTGGCCGTGGCGGGCCCCGACGTCTCCCTCGCCGAAGTGGTGGAGGCCCTCGGCGGCACCCGGGAGTCCGCGCACCGCGGCCTGCGGGCGCTGAACGAGGCGGGCCTGCTCGACGCGGGCTGGTTCCGCCACGAGGCCGGGCGCGCCGCGGTGCTCCGCGGCATGGACCCCGCGGACCGCACCCGCCTGGAGGCCCGCTTCGCCCAGGTCCTGCACGAGCACGGCGCGGCGGCGTCCGTCGTCGTCCGGCACCTCATCGCCGCCCGGAAGGCGGACGCGCCCTGGGCGCTGCGCGTTCTCATCGAGGCCGCGGGCCGCGCCCTCGCCGACGACGAGGTCGGCCTCGCCCTCACCTGCCTGCGGGTGGCCCGCGACTCCCGCACCGACGAGCGCCAGGCCCTGGAGATCCGGGCCGCGCTCACCCGGGCGGGCTGGCGCGTCAACCCCGCGGGCGTCGCCCAGCACCTGCCCGAGCTGACCACCGCGGCGTTCGACGGCCGCCTCGACCTCCGGCACGTGGACGAACTCGCCGCGCACCTGCTCTGGTTCGGCCAGGTGGAGCGGGCCCTCGGCGTGCTCCGCACCGCCGAGCGGAACGGCACGAGCCCCTTCGGACGGCCGGGGGCGAGCGGAGCCCCCTACGCACACGACGGCCCGCGCGGCTGGCTGACGTACGCCTATCCGGGGCTCGCCGCGTCCGCCCGGACCCGTGCCACCGGCGCCCCGGGGCGCCGGACGGCCGCCGCACCCCGGCAGCGGACGCCCGAGCACGCCGCCGCCGGGCACGAGACGCCGGAGGAGTCGGCACTCCGTCACGAGCGCGGCCGGGCGCGCGGCCCCCATCAGCGGGCGGCGAGCCTCATGAAGGCGCTCCTCGCCGGAGCGGACGGGAAGGCCGTGGTCCGGGCCGAGCAGATCCTGCAGAGCACGCGCCTGGGCGACCGCACCCTGACCGCGCTCCTGGTGGCGCTCGACGCCCTGGTCCTCGCCGACCGCCTCGACCTGGCCGCCCACTGGTGCGGCATCCTCCGCGAGGAGGCCGCCGCGCGCCGCGCCCCCATGTGGCAGGCGCTCCTCGCCTCGGCAAGGGCCCGCATCGCCCTGCGCACGGGCGCCCTCGCCGCGGCCGAGGAGTCGGCGCGTACGGCCCTCGCCCTGGTGCCCGCCGACGGCTGGGGCGTGGCCGTCGCCTCGCCCCTCGCCACCTCGGTCTGCGCCCTGACCGCCCTGGGCCGCCTCGACGAGGCCGCGTCCCGGCTGAGCGTGCCCGTGCCCGACCCGGCGTTCCAGACCCCCGACGGACTGCTGTACCTGCGGGCCCGCGGCCACCACTACCTCGCCTCCGGACGCCCCTACGCCGCCCTCGACGACTTCCTCACCTGCGGGGACCTCATGACGCGCTGGGAGTACGACCTGCCGGCGCTCGCGCCCTGGCGCACCGACGCCGCCGAGGCCCACCTCCGCCTCGGCGAGTCCGAACGCGCCCGCGCCCTCGCCGAGGAGCAGCTCGCCCTCGTGGGCCGGGGCAGGGGCTGGGCCCGCGCCACCTCCCTGCGCGTCCTCGCGAGCACCCTGAGCGCCGGGCGTCGGCCGCCCCTGCTCGACGAGGCGATGGAGATCCTGCGGGAGCGCGGCCACCGGTTCGACCTCGGCCGGGCGACCGAGGAGTCGGCGCGCGCGCAGCGTGAGCTCGGCAAGAGCGGCCAGGCGCGCGCCCTGGCCCGCAAGGCGCAGCAGCTGGCCGAGGAGTGCGGTGTGCCGGTGCCGAGGGCGACGCGCGCCGCCGACGCGGGGAGCCCGCAGCCCGCCGAACAGCCGTGGGCCCCGGGCAGCCGCCGCCACCCGGACGAACTCAGCAACGCCGAGCTGAGGGTGGCGACCCTCGCCGTCCAGGGGCACACCAACCGCGAGATCGCCGACAAGCTCTTCATCACGATCAGCACCGTCGAGCAGCATCTGACGCGCGCCTACCGCAAGCTCGCCGTCCAGCGGCGCGCGGACCTCGCGGCGAAGCTCGGCCCTCTCGCCGCCCCGGGGGACCGCGACGGGCCCGCGACGCCTGACGTCTGCGACCGGCTGCACGTGGGGTAGGCGGTGGAGAGGCACGGTTCCGTTTCTACGCGGCGTCCGGTCACACGGCGGTCCGAAGATTTTCCGGCGCACAGGCGGGGCCGGATCGGGGCCGTCCGCGGGCCCGGCGCCGGCGGTACGCTCGCGCCGTGACCGGTGCGTGACGCGGGATCGGGCACGGTGGTCCGCGTGATCGGTTCCCGAGGCGGCTGCCCGCCGCCCGTGACGCGCTCGGCGAGGGGTGGACGATGAGGGTCTTGGTGGTCGAGGACCACGCCGAACTCGCGCAGTCGGTCGCGCGGGTGCTGCGCAGGGAGGGCATGGCCGTCGACGTCGTGCACGACGGCTCCGACGCGCTGGAACGCACCTGCGTGGTCGACTACGACGTGGTCGTGCTCGACCGCGACCTGCCCGGTGTCCACGGCGACGAGGTGTGCAGGAGGCTGGCCGAACAGCCCGCCCACGCCCGGGTGCTGATGCTGACCGCGTCCGGCGCCATCGCGCACCGGGTCGAGGGCTTCAGCCTCGGCGCCGACGACTACCTCCCCAAACCCTTCGCCTACGCCGAACTCGTCGCCCGTATCAGGGCGCTCGCCCGGCGCTCGCAGATCGCGCTGCCGCCGGTCCTCGTCCGCGGCGACCTCAGACTCGACCCGGCGCAGCGGGTCGCGTCGCGCGCCGGGGAGCGACTGCCGCTCACGCCCAAGGAGTTCGCCGTCCTGGAGTACCTGCTCGCGGCCCAGGGACGGGTCGTGTCGGCGGAGGAACTCCTCGAACGGGTGTGGGACGAGGCGACCGATCCGTTCACCACCACGGTCAAGGCGACGATCAACCGCCTGCGGCCCAAGCTCGGCGACCCGCCCGTCATCGAGACCATCCCTCGGGGCGGCTACCGGATTTGAGAGGCCCATGCGTCTGCCCCCGTTCGCCGCCCCGGCCGCCGGGGCGAGGCCCCGCCCGGCCAGGCGGCGGGCGAGCGTACGCCTGACCCTGCTGTACGGGACGCTGTTCGCCGCGTGCGGCGCGCTCCTGCTCGCGCTCATCTGCCTGCTCGTCGCCCAGATGCCGGGCGGCGGCATCCTCGTCGGCGACGGGACACTCCCCGGCGTGCACGCGCCCGGCGGGGCGGCGGACCTGACCGGGCCGCTCCACGAGGAGGCGGCCCGCCGGCGCGGGGCCCACCTGCGGCACCTGCTCGTCCGGTCGGTGATCGCGCTCGTCCTCATGGCGGTCGCCTCCGCCGCGCTCGGCCGCCTCGTCGCCGTGCGGGCCCTGAGCCCGGTGCGCACGCTGACCGGCGCCATCCGGCTGGCCTGCGCGGGCGGCAGCGGCGAGCGGCCCGCGGCGCCGCGCCCCCCGGCGGAGCTGACGGGCCTCGCCGACTCCGTCGACGGGCTCCTCGACCGCCTCGACACGGTGCACGACGCGCAGCGGCGCTTCGTCGCCGACGCCGCCCACGGGCTGCGCCCGCCGCTCACGCGGGGCCACGCGCTGATCAAGTCGTCGCTCGTCGACGGCGACGCCACCGCGGAGTCGCTGCGGCGGGACTTCGAACGGCTCCTGGCGATCAGCGAGCAGCAGGCACGGCTCCTGGAATCGCTCCTCGACCTCGCCGGCGGCCGGCCGGGCCCGGACCCCACGGAACCACGGTGCCCCGCGTCCACCACGGCGGCGGACACGTCCTCGACTCCGTGACCGTTGCCGGCGGGGCGGTCGAATACGGCGGCGATGGTGCGCAGTTGGACGACAGGGCCCGACCGCTTTGAGGAGAGACGGGGACGCTTCTACGGTAGGGATCCGGCGAATGCCCCGAACGTGTCACCGCATTGATTTCGCCGCGCTTTCCCCGCTCCATCTTGTGCGCGGACATGTCCACCGGGAATAACCGGACGGGGCGGTTTTCCCACGGGTCGCACGCGCTTGTTCGTGCCCAGAATCCGCCTTTCCGGGCGGTCTCACACACGGGAGGAACCCCTTGGTCGTCGTGATGGCCCCGGAGGCCCTGCAGGAAGACGTGGACGCCGTCGTCGAACTGGTGCGCGCCGCGGGGGGTGACGCGTTCGTGAGCCGCGGCGTGACCCGTACCATCGTCGGTCTCGTGGGCGACGTGGACGCCTTCGCCGCCCTCAACCTGGCCCACCTCCGCGGCGTCCTCGACGTCGTGCGGATCTCGGTCCCGTACAAGCTCGTCAGCCGCGAGCACCACGTCGAGCGGACCGTCGTCACCGTGGGCGGCGTGCCGCTCGGGCCCGGCACCCTGACCGTCATCGCGGGACCCTGCGCCGTGGAGACGCCCGCGCAGACCCTCGCCGCCGCCCGGCTCGCCCAGGCCGCGGGCGCCTCCCTGCTGCGCGGCGGCGCCTTCAAACCGCGCACCTCGCCCTACGCCTACCAGGGGCTCGGGGAGGCGGGGCTGCGCATCCTCGCCGACGTCAGGGACGAGACCGGGCTGCCGCTCGTCACCGAGGTCATCGACCCCGACGGCGTCAGGCTCGTCGCCCCCTACGCGGACATGCTGCAGATCGGCACCCGCAACATGCACAACTTCGCCCTGCTCCAGGCGGTCGGCGAGGCCGGCAGGCCGGTGCTCCTCAAGCGCGGCTTCGGCGCCACGATCGAGGAGTGGCTGATGGCCGCCGAGTACATCGCGCAGCGCGGCAACCTCGACATCGTGCTCTGCGAGCGCGGCATCCGCACCTTCGAGACCGCCACCCGCAACACCCTGGACATCAGCGCCGTCCCGGTCGTCCAGCGCCTCTCCCACCTGCCGGTGATCGTGGACCCCTCGCACTCCGGCGGACGCCGCGACCTCGTCCTGCCGCTCACCCGCGCCGCCCTCGCCGCGGGCGCGGACGGCGTCATGGTCGACGTACACCCGGACCCGGCGACGGCGCTCTGCGACGGCGACCAGGCGCTGACCCGTCCGGAGGCAGCCGAGGTGGCGGAAGCCGTCGCCGGCCTCGCCCCGCTCATGGGGCGCACCCCCGCCCGCCCGGCCGCCGGAGCGCGGGCCGGTAGGGGTGCCTAGGGGTGGCGGAACCTGTGGGACCACTATGAGTGAGGGGTACCGGCTCCGAATACGCGTTGTTAGGCTGAACGCGTTCGGTCAGATGAGTTTCCGATGATTCCGACGGGAAGTCAGGCGCGAAATGCACGCGCCGGCCGACGGCTTTTCTCGTCCGCCGTCGCGCGCCACGCCTTTCGTCGTACGAGCCGGATGAGAACACGTCAGCGGGGCCCGCGTCGCGCTCCATTCATGGCGCCCTTGGTCAAGGGCGGGAGTGTACGCGGATATGACGTGCGCGAATCCGTGCGGGAACACGGAGACCCACGGGGGACATCGCATCAGGGGGAGTCGAATTGGCAATGTCCGAGCACGAAGCGTTCGATCGGATGATGGTCGTCGAGGTGGAGACGGGTTCGCTCGCGGTGGCGGGCTCACCGCGGACGTCCGGAGTGGACCAGGAACACGTGGCGGCGCTGGCGGTCGTGCAGACCCCGCTGCCGCCCATCACCGTGCACCGTCCGACGATGCGGGTCATCGACGGCCTGCACCGGCTGCGCGCCGCCGAGCTGAGGGGAGAGCGCAAGATAGCGGTGAAGTACTTCGACGGGGCCGAGGAGGACGCCTTCGTCCTCGCCGTCGAGTCGAACGTCACGCACGGCCTGCCGCTGTCGACGGCCGACCGCAAGCGCGCCGCCGCCCGCATCATCGCCTCGCACCCGCAGTGGTCGGACCGCATGATCGCCTCGGTGAGCGGCATCGCCGCGGGCACCGTCGCCGACCTCCGCCGCCGCGAATCCGGCAGCGGGGCCGACCAGGGCAGCAGGATCGGCCACGACGGCCGCGTCAGGCCGATCAACGGCGCCGAGGGCCGCAGGATCGCCAGCGAGCTGATCGCGCAGAACCCCACGCTGTCCCTGCGGCAGGTCGCCAGGGTCGCCGCGATCTCGCCGGAGACGGTTCGGGACGTGCGCAACCGCATGATGCGGGGCGAGGACCCGCTGACGCGCCGCGGCAGGCAGGCGCGGGGCGCCGACGGCACGGCGGCCGCCCCACCGAGGCTCGGCCGCGCGCCGTCGGCCGTACTGGCGAAGGATTCCGCGCAGGACCGCGCCGCCGCCGTGAAACGCCTCAAGGCCGACCCGGCGCTGCGCTTCAGCGAGATCGGCCGCACGCTGCTGCGGCTGCTCAGCGTCCACTCCATCAGCGTGGAGGAGTGGGAGCAGATCCTCGACAAGGTCCCGCCGCACTGCCGCGGCGTCGTGGCGTACCTGGCCAAGGAGAGCGCGGAGATGTGGTCGGAGGTGGCGGTGCGGGTGCAGAGCAAGGTCGCCGAGACGGCGTAGCGCGGCGTGTGCGCGCCCGGGCCGTCCCCGCGTGCGCGCGTCCGGGGCCCCGCCTAGCGTGGGGCCATGGACGCGGGCAGCGGTGGGCACGGCCCGGCCGGGCACTGCCGCTGTGGACAGCCGGCCGGGCGGCCGGGCGGCTGCTTCCTCGAGCTGTACGGGCCCGCGCTGCGCATGGGGTGCTTCGACTGGGACCTCGACAAGGGCCTCATGGCCATGGACGCCACCGCCCACGAGGTCTTCGACCTGCGCCCCGACGAGTACGACGGCAGGCCCGAGACGCTCGCCGCCCGCGTCCCCACCGCCGAGGGCAGGCGCCTCGACCAGACCGTCGCGAGCGCCCTGAAGGACGGCAGCGAGACCTACGGCGCCTACTTCCGGGTACGCCACCGCGACGGCGCCCTGTGCTGGACCCACACGCACGGCTGCATCCGCCGCGACGGCGCCGGCCGCCCGCACCGCATCGTGGGCGTCGTCAGGGACGCCACCCGTGAGCTCGGCGACAGCCCGCCAGCCCTGCGGGAGCTGGCCGACGCCGAGGCCGAGCGACGCCGCAGGACCAGCATCGTCGAGGGCACCACGGCGGCCCTGGCGCACGCCCGGACGGTCAGCGACGTCATCGACGTGCTCCGGGACAACCACGGCCTCGCGCACCTGGGTGCCGCCAACCTCGTCATGGGCCTCGTCGAGGCCGGACGCATCCGGCTGGTCGCCGAGGGCCCCGCGGGCAGCTTCGTGCCGGGCACCCGGCTCACCCGCGTCGAGGAGCCGTACCCCATGAGCGAGGTCGTCAGGAACCTTGCCCCCCGCTACATCGAGTCCGCGCGGGACTTCGCCGAGTCCTACCCGGTCCTGTGGCCGCACATCGACCGGCTCGGCATCACCGCCGCCGCCTACCTCCCGCTGATCGCGCAGGCCAAGCCGATCGGTGTACTCGGCCTGCTCTACCGGGACAAGACCGGCTTCACCGCCGAGGAGCGCAACGTTCTCGTCGCGCTCGGCAGCAGCATCGCGCAGAGCCTCCAGCGCGCCATGTTCTACGAGCAGGAGAAGGACCTCGCCCAGGGCCTTCAGCAGGCCATGCTGCCGCGCACCATCCCGGGCGTGCCCGGCGCGGAGATCGCCGTCAGATACCGCTCGGCGGCCGTCGGCCGCGACATCGGCGGTGACTGGTACGACATCATCCCGTTGCCCGGCGGCGCCCGCTCAGGAGGGAGCAGGGTCGGCGCCGTCATCGGCGACGTCCAGGGCCACGACACCCACGCCGCCGCCGTGATGGGCCAGCTCCGCATCGTGCTGCGCGCCTACGCCGCCGAGGGGCACGCCCCGGCCACCGTCATGGCCCGCGCCTCGACGTTCCTGCACGAGCTGGACACCGACCGCTTCGCGACCTGCCTGTACGCGGAGGCCGACCTCACCACCGGCATGGTGCGGTTCGTGCGCGCCGGGCACCTCGACCCGCTGCTCCTGCGCGGCGACGGCTCCTGCCGCAGGCTGCCGGTCGCCGGCGGCCTCCCGCTCGGCCTCTCCGCCGAGTTCGGGCGGCTCGACTACCCCGTCACCACCCTCGAACTCGGCCCCGAACAGACCCTGCTGCTCTGCACCGACGGCCTCGTCGAGGAGCCGGGGCACGACCTGGACGACGGTCTGCGGGCCCTCGCGGGGCTCGTCGCCTCCGGCCCCCGGGACCTGCGGAAGCTCGTCGACCGGCTCTGCGGCATCGTCGACGGCCGGGGCGGGGACGACGACGCCGCGCTGCTCCTGCTGCGCCGCAGGACGCGGGACGCGCCCCTGTCCGGCGGCCGGCTCCAGCAGCACGTCGCGCCCGGGGACCCCGAGGCGCTCACCGAGGCGCGGCGCATGATCAGGGCCGCGGTGCGGGCCTGGGGCGCGGGGGAGCGGGCCGACGAGATCGAGCTGGTCGCCGACGAGATGATCACCAACGCGCTGATGCACACCGAAGGCGCCGCGGTCGTGACCCTGCGCGTCCTGAGCGGCGCCGACCGGCGGCTGCGGGTCGACGTCGAGGACTGTTCGAGCGCCCTGCCGCACCGCAGGGAAGCGGGCGAGGAGGGCGTCTCGGGCCGTGGCCTGCTCCTGGTGGACCGGCTCGCGGACGGCTGGGGCGTGGACGCGCGGGGCAGCGGCAAAAGCGTCTGGTGCGAGTTCGTCATGCCGGCCAGGGACCGAGGGGGACGCCCGTGACCGTGACCGTCGGACACCGTGAGGAGTGAGGGAGAGCCATGCCGGAACTGCCCGAAGTGGAGGCGCTGCGCGGTTTTCTGACGGACGAGTTGGTCGGCCGCCGGATGACGGCCGTCGTGCCCGTCGCGGTCAACGTCCTCAAGACGTACGACCCGCCCCTCCTCGCCCTGGAGGGCCGCACGGTCACGGGTGTGGCGCGGCACGGCAAGTTCCTCGACGTCGACGCCGAAGGGCTGCACCTGGTGACGCATCTGGCCCGCGCGGGCTGGCTGCAGTGGCGCGACCCGCTCCCCGAGGGCCTGCCACGGCCCGGCAAGGGCCCGCTGGCGCTGCGGGTGGCCCTGGACACCCGGCAGGGCTTCGACCTCACGGAGGCGGGCACCCAGAAGCGCCTCGCGGTGTACGTGACGCCGGAGCCTGCGGAGATCGAGGGCATCGCCCGCCTGGGGCCCGACCCGTTCGCCCCGGACTTCGGCGAGGAGCGGTTCGCCGCGCTGCTCGCGGGCGAACGGCGGCAGGTCAAGGGGGCGTTGCGCGACCAGAGCCTCATCGCGGGCATCGGCAACGCGTACAGCGACGAGATCCTGCACGCGGCCCGCATGTCCCCCTTCAAGCTCACGTCGAGCCTCACCGAGGAGGACGTCCATGGACTGTACGGGGCCCTGGTCACCACGCTGACCGGGGCGGTGGAGCGCTCACGGGGCCTGGCGGCCGGCCGGCTCAAGGCGGAGAAGAAGAGCGGCCTGCGCGTGCACGGCCGCACGGGCGAGCCGTGCCCGGTGTGCGGCGACACCATTCGCGAGGTGTCCTTCGCCGACTCCTCGCTGCAGTACTGCCCCACGTGCCAGACGGGCGGGAAACCGCTGGCGGACCGGCGGATGTCGCGCCTGCTGAAGTGAGCGGGCGGCAGGGCTCGCGGCCCGCCGCGCCCGCGGCCGGGTGGCGCCGCGGCGACCGGTCTCCCGGCCCGTCCGTCGCTGCCACGGCTCCGGCGGACGCGCCCGCGGCCGGTACGAGGGCGGCCCGGGAGCGCCGCTCAGAACAGGTGGATCGCCAGGTGTCCCAGCGGCAGGCCGAGCCGCCACGCCGGCGTCCACACCTTCGGCCCGTCCTCCTCGCCCGGCAGCGCCCCGCCGCCCGGCACCGCGTCCAGGTCGGGCGCGAGCAGCTCGGTCTCCTCCAGCCACCGCCAGGCCAGCTCCGCGAGCTCCAGGTCGGGTCCGGGGCCGTCGGCGGCTTCGGCGTCCTCCAGGAGCAGCGCCATCCGCTCCCGCACCCAGTCCAGCCAGAGCTGGTCGTACTCCGTCAGGGAGAGCCAGGTCTCCATCTGCGTGATGACCCGGATGCCGGACAGCTCGCCCCGGTGGTCCGAGAGGAAGACCGTCAGGGCGAGCGCGTCGCGCCCGGCGCGGTACTCGAACGACGTGGGCGGCATGAGATCGCCCGTGCGCAGCAGTTCGTCGGCGATGTACTCGGCGTACAACCACGCCATGGGCACCGCCAGTCCGCCGTCCTGGGGGCCTTCCGTGTTTCCTCTGCTCTCGTGCAGCATCCAGCTCCGCCTTCCTCCGGTCCGTGCGCGTCACCGGCCTCTGGCCCCCACCCCGGAACACGGATGAGGACAGCCGATTACCCGAAGGGGGTGCGGAGCAAGGCGCTTTACGGAGCTTTGACCCGGCCCACGGTTTCACCGCAGGTCGGCGGGGTCGTGTTGTTCGCGTCACAGGGGTCGGCGGTTTGACTCCGTTTCAGGGACTGCGACGGCATTGCTCCTTGATTAATCATTAAGTACGTATGTGGATTTATCTGGCCGGATATCGCCCTATCGACGGAGCCAGATCGATGACGCAGCGCGCAGGCAGTTCACGGGACACTCGTGCCTCGGGCGCCCCAGGGCGCACAGCAGTCAAGGGGCGGATCCGGCGAGCGGCGACCGTGGCGACGGCGGCCCTGGTGGCCGCGGGCTGCTCGGCGCAGCCGGGCGACGGGGCCGCCTGGTGGGTGTCACCGAGCGGCTCCGCCCCGGAAGCGGACCGCCACCCGGCGGCCGGCAGCACGGCCGGGGAGCGCGGCTTCACCCTGGTCGCCTCCGGCGACGTGCTGCCGCACGCCGCGCTCATCCGCCAGGCCGAGGTGGACGCGGGCGGCGACGGCTACGACTTCGCGCCGATGCTGGCGGGCGCCAAACCGGTGGTCTCCAAGGCCGACCTGGCGATCTGCCACATGGAGACGGTGTACGGGGCGAACGGCGACTACACCGGCTATCCCACCTTCAAGTCCCCGCCCCAGGTGGCCCGCGCCCTCAAGACCACCGGGTACGACGCCTGCTCCACCGCCTCCAACCACTCCCTGGACGACGGGGCGGCCGGCATCCGCCGCACGCTCGACGCCCTCGACGAGGCGGGGATCGCGCACGTGGGGACGGCCCGCACCGCCGCCGAGGACAAGGAGCCCGCGTGGCTGCGGGCGGGCGGCGCGAAGGTCGCGCAGCTCGCGTACACGTACGGCACGAACGGCGCTCCGATGCCCAAGGGCAAGCCGTGGTCGGTCGACCTGATCGACCGCGAGAAGATCGTCGCCGACGCGCGGGCGGCCCGTAGGGCGGGCGCGGACGTGGTCGTCGTCAGCATGCACTGGGGCACGGAGTGGCAGGACGCCCCCGACCGGCGCCAGCTCACCCTGGGCGAACGGCTCACGGCCTCCCGCACGGGCACGCGCCCGGACATCGACCTCGTCATCGGCACCCACGCGCACGTCCCCCAGGCCTACGAGAAGGTCAACGGCACCTGGGTCGTCTACGGCATGGGCGACCAGATCGCCAACCTCATGATCAACCACCAAGGCGTCCGCGACCCGCGCGGCAACCAGGGTTCCATCGGCCGCTTCACCTTCGCCCCGCCCGCGGAGCCCGGCGGCCGATGGGTGGTGCGGAAGGCGGAGTTCATCCCGATGTGGTTCGACACCCGCGTCATGCGGGTGGTCAACCTCAACAAGGCCCTGGCCCAGGGGGCGGACGTGTCCGCCGTCCGGGACCGCATCCGCCGGATCGTCCTGAGCAGGGGGGCGGGCGAGAGCGGCCTGGAGATGGGCCAGTAGGCGCCGCCCGCCCGCCGCGGACGACGGCGCGTCACTTCCCGTCGGCGCGCTCCGCCTTCGCCAGCTCCGACTTCCGGTACGAGTAGGCGAAGTAGATCACCAGACCGACCGCGAACCAGACGGCGAAGCGGGCCCAGGTCTGCCACTGCAGGAACGTGATCAGCCAGATGGAGAAGACGACACCGATCGCCGGCACCACCGGCATTCCCGGGCAGCGGAAGGTGCGCGGCAGGTCGGGCTGCCGGTAGCGCAGCACGATCACCGCGACGCACACCACGACGAAGGCCAGCAGGATGCCGATGTTGGTCAGCTCGGCCGCCTCACCGATCGGCAGGAACCCGGCGATGGCGGCCGACGCGAAACCGACGATCCACGTCACCCGCGTCGGCACGTGCCGGGTCGCGTGGGTCTTCGCGAACCACTTGGGCAGCAGCCCGTCGCGGCTCATGGAGAACCACACACGCGTCACGCCCAGCATGAACGTGAACATCACGGTGAGGATGCCGATGATGGCGCCGACGGCGATGACGTCGGCGAGCCCGCCGAGCCCCACCGACTTGAAGGCGCTGGAGAACCCGCTCTCCGGGTCGATGTCCTTGAAGTCCTGCATGCCGGTCAGCACCAGGCACGCCAGGACGTACAGCACCATCGAGACGGCGAGCGAGTAGAGGATCGCCTTCGGCATGTGGCGCTGGGCGTCCTTGGACTCCTCGGCGGCGGTGCTCATCGCGTCGTAGCCGAAGACCGCGAAGAACACGGTCGCCGCGCCCGTGAACGCGCCGCTGACGCCGAAGGGGAAGAACGGCTGGTAGTTCCCGGTGTTCACATGGAAGAAGCCGACGCCGATCACGACCAGCACGACCAGGACCTTCAGGACGACCACGACCATCTCGAAGCGCGCCGCGTTCTTGATCCCGAGCGTGAGCAGATACGCGATGAGCAGACAGAGCAGCGCCGCGAAGAGGTCGACCTTGTGCCCGTCGCCCGTGCCGGGCGCGCCCAGCATCCACGTGGGCAGCTCGGCGCCCATGTCGTTCAGGAGGAAGTTGAAGTAGCCGGAGATGCCGATCGCGACCACCGCCACGATCGCCGTGTACTCCAGGAGCAGATCCCACCCGATGAACCAGCCGGTGATCTCGCCGAGCACCACATAGCCGTACGTGTACGCCGACCCGGCCTTCGGGATGAGCCCTGCGAACTCGGCGTACGAGAACGCCGCCGCCGCGCTCGCGACGCCCGCGATGAGGAACGAGATCAGGACCGCGGGTCCGGCCTTCTCGTTCGCCACGGTGCCCGCCAGCGTGAAGATGCCGGCGCCGATGATGCCGCCGACCCCGATCGCGGTGAGCTGCCAGAGACCGAGCGAGCGGGCGAGCCCGCCGCCCGAGGCCTCCGAGTCGTCGATGTGCTCGATGGGCTTGCGGCGCAGTACGCCCTTGCCCCTCCGGAGTTCCGCCATGAGCTCCACCTCTTCGCGAACGCGACCGGCCGATGGCGGATCATGATGGCCCAGCGGGGCCCCGTACGGAAGACGCCACACCCGCGCGGCTCACGGCACCACGCATGACGCCGTTCACGGCACCACCGTGACGGGCCAGCGCCCCGCCTTCACGAGCCGCACGGCGACGGAGCCGACGATGCGGTGGCCCGCCTGCTCGGAGGCGCCGACGACGACGGCGTCGGCCTTCAGGTCGTCGGCGGCGGTGACGAGACCGCTGTAGGGGTCGCCGCGGAAGGTGTGGAACTCCCACCGGACGGCGAATATGTCCTTCACCCGCTCGGCCGCCTCCCGGATCTCGGTGATGAGCCCCTCGGCGATCTCGTCGGTGGTCTCGGCGATCGGCGCGCCGAGCGCCGCCCCGGCCGCCATCACCGGCTGGACGTAGACGACGGCGAGCAGGGCCCGCTGCCGCCGGGCCAGCCCTCCGGCATACGCGGCGGCGCGCAGGGAGGACGCGGAGCCGTCGACCCCGACGACGATCACCTTGGGCCCGTCGGTGCCGCGTTCGAACTGGTGGGACTGGTCATCACTCACGCCGAGAGGTTAGCGGAGCGGCTGAAAGGCCCTGCGGGCAGCCGTCCCCTTCCGCCGCCCCCGCCCGGTGGCCGCCGCGTCTGATCGGGTGCATTCCGCGGGCGCCCCGTGTTGGTGTGCCGTGCCGGTCATCGGCCGTGCGACGGATAACTCATGAAAGACGATGAGCCGACCCCGGGGCGCAGGCTGCTGCTCCGCGCCGCCGCGGCCCTGGGCCTCGCCGCGACCGCGGGCTGCGCGGACGGTCCCGGGGCCTCCGCGCCCGCCGGCAGCCCCGCCGCCGGCGCACCGGTGGCCCCCCGGGCGCACCGGCCCTACGCGTACCGCCTCCAGCCCTTCGCCGGGAACGGGCCCCCGCGCGCCGGCCGCGCCCTGCCCCGGGTGCGCGAGGCGCCGATCCTGCGGGTGGACGGGCGGCGGCGCTCGATGGTGCTGACGTTCGACGACGGGCCCGACCCCCGCTACACCCCCGGCATCCTGCGCACGCTGCGCGAGCACGACGTGCGCGCCATGTTCTTCGTGTGCGGGGAGATGGCCGCCGACAACAGGGACCTGCTGCGCGAGATGGCCGACGACGGCCACGTGATCGGCAACCACACCTGGACCCACCCCCTGCTGACCCGGCTCGACCGCTCCTCGACGCGCGACGAGATCGAACGCACCTGTGACGTGGTCGAGGACATCGTCGGTGAGTACCCCGCCTGGTTCCGGGCCCCCTACGGCGCCTGGAACCGCAACGTCTTCCAGCTGGGCGCCGAACTCGGCATGGAACCGCTCGCCTGGACCGTCGACACCCTGGACTGGACCGAGCCGGGCGCCAAGGCCATCGTCCGCCGCGTGCGCGCGGGGGCCGCGCCCGGAGTCGTGGTGCTCTCGCACGACGCGGGCGGCGACCGCACCGGCACGGTCGAGGCCCTCCGCGACTACCTGCCGGAACTGCTCGACTCCGGCTACCACCTCACGGTGCCGAACCGCCACCAGGTGTGAGCCGCCACGGGGCGACGCCGAGGCGCCGCCCGCCGGGGTCAGCGCACCTCGACCAGGCGGGCGAACACGACGACGTTGCCGTCGTAGCCGGTCTGCTCGGAGTAACCGCCGCCGCACGTGATGACGCGCAGCTCGGGGGCGCCGCTGTTCCCGTAGACCCGGCTGCCGGGGAAGTTCTCCTTGGAGAACACCTCGATGCCGTAGATCTCGAAGACCGCGGACTTCCTGTCCTCGCGCCTGACCTCGACCCGGTTGCCCTTCTCCAGGGAGCCGAGACCGTAGAAGACGGCGGGTCCCTGCTGGTTGTCGACATGGCCGACGACCACCGCCGTGCCCTTCTCGCCGGGCGCGACGGCACCGGTGAACCAGCCCGCGAGGTTCGGGTCCTCGGGCGGCGGTGCGTCCACCCACCCCTCGGGGTCCAGACCCACCGGCACGATCGGCGCGTCCACCTGGATGCCCTTGATGCGGATCCGGTCGGCGGGGGAGAAGGCCAGCGGGGCGGGGGCGCCGGGCCGCGCCTCGGGGGTGTGGTCCGCCGCCGCGGCGGACGCGGGCTGCGGGGGGCCGACGTCGAACTCCCCCGATCCGTTGCGGATCAGCGCGAGGCCGGTGAGCAGGACAAGCGCCATGACACCCCACGGGGCGCGCTTCTTCTGCCTCTCCTCCTCCTTGAACCTGCGATCGTCGTCGGCGGGCTGGGGCGAAGGCATCTCTGTCCCCTCTCAACGCGGCTGCGCGCCGCGTCCGTTGCGCGTACGAGAACGCTAAGCGCGGGGCGCGCGGCGTGCGAAAGGGCGGGGGCGAACGGGTGGCCCGCGCGGGAGCGGTGCGCCATCCGTGTCGGCCCCGAGCGGAAATCTGTGACGGTCTGTGACCTGCGACGATGCCGGGTCGCGCGGACACGCCCCGGCGTGTCGTCTCACCAGGACGGCCGAGCGCCGACATGCGGGCGGGTACCCGGCGTCCCAGGGTCGGACCGGGAGGCGCTCTCGCCGATCGACCGGGGACGGTATCCCCGGGGCGTCTTCCGCGGAGGATTGCCATGCGTACCTCTCGTATGCGAACAACGCGCGCCCTCGCGGTCGCGGCCGCGGCCGGCGCCGTCGTCGGGCTCGCAGCCCCGGCCGCGTCGGCGTGGGCCGACCCGACCAACATCGTGGCGATGCCCAGTGTGATCCCCAGGGGCGGGCAGCTGACGGTGACGGTCGACGGCTCGTCCTGCCAGCGCGGCGGCAAGGTCACCTCGCGCGCCTTCGCGGACGCCGACCTGCACGCGCTCAAGAACAGCACCACGTCGAGCGCGACCGCCGTCGTGCACCGGAACGCCTCCCCCGGCTCGTACGACATCACGGCCCACTGCGGCGGCAAGACGCTCACCCGCCCGGCCGCGTTCACCGTCATCCACGGCGGCGTGCGCGGCGGCTTCGGCGGCAGCACGCACTCCGGGGCGACCACCACGGACATGGCGATCGGCAGCGCCCTGGTGGGGGCGGCCGTGGTCGGCGGCACGGTGTTCTGGATGCGCCGCCGGGCGGAGAAGAAGATCTGACGGGCCGATCCGGGAAGAGGATCTGGGCGCGAGCCCCCGGGGACCTCAAGACGCCCCGGGGGCGGACGCCGGCGTCCTTCAGGAGCTGTCCTCGCCGGTGCGGCGGCGGGCCTTGTAGTACGCGGCGCCGATCGCGCCGAGGATCAGCGCGGAGCCGAGGGCGATCTCCTGGGCGTCGAGTCCGCCGAGGCTGCCGCCGGTGCCCGCCTTCACGCCCTTGTGGGCCGAGTGCTCGGGGCGGTGGTGCTCCGGCCTGCCCTGGCCGCCGTCCCGGCCGGTGGCGATGGTGAGGTCGGTCTTGCCGATCTCGCCCTTGCAGTCGAACGTCACCTCGTACATGGCGCCGGGCTTGGCGTCCCAGAACACCTGGGCGGTGGTGGACGACTGGCCGCGCGGGATGTGGGCGTCGTCGAAGACGCCGGATGTGATCTTGGTGTCACCGTCGCACCTGTCGACGCCGAGGGTGACCTGGCCCCCCGCGGCGATGGTCGAGGGGGTCACGCGGAAGCCGAACGACGTGATGTCGTTGTTCTCCTCGCCCGTGACGGCCGCCGAGGCGGGCGGGACCGTGAGCGTCAGGAGTGAAGCGGTGAGCAGGGCGGCCGAAGCGACGCGTATCGCGCGCATGGTGATCCTCCGGTGTCTCCGAGGAGCAGCTGCGGACCTTCTTCCGCTGTCGCCTGAAATGCACCTCGATGCCGGAAACGCTAGGTAGGTACCGTGCGGGCCGCGATCGGTGTCGTGCGAACGGGGTAACGGCGACCGCCGACCGGGCGAATGTGCCGGCGCGGCGGCATGGGTGAGCGGCCGGTGTGAGAGGCGCGGCGGCGGTGACCCGCCGGGCCCGCCCCGTGGCGCTGACCCGCAGGCCACGCCCCGTGGCGGTGAGATGAGGTCCGGCAGATCAGTCTCCCGGAGCCGTCCAGCCGTGGCGTCCGCCCCGCCACTCGACGAGATGCGGGTCGTCGAGGGCGACGTCGGCCTCGCCGAGGCCCGCGCGGCACAGGAGTGCGACGAGTTCGCGGTCGCTGCGGGCGAATCCGGCGTCGCCGCCGCGCACGGTGACCCGCCGCCCGCCGTCGGGGGCGGGCGGGTGGACGACGATCGGTGTCTGCCAGGGCATGGCATACAGGATGCGCCGCGGAGGCCCGCGGCGCATCGTCATTCACGGCCACCGTGGCGGCGGGGCGGCCCCGCCCGCTTCAGCCGCCGAGCTGCGCGAGCAGTTCCCGCAGCGGTTCCGCGCCCGCGGCGACGCCCCGGCTGTAGGGGGAGTCGAAGTCCCAGATGAGGAAGAGCAGGAACGCGAAGAGCGCGGAGAAGATGCCGGCGAGGATCAGTTCGCGCGGTGTGCGGCGGATCTGCAGGGCGAAGATCATGCCGATGGTGATGAGCCCGCCGATGACCAGGCCGAACCAGACCACGCCGGGCATGGTCGCGCCCGTGCTGTCCGCGCGGGAACTGCGGGCGTCGTCCGCCGCCGCCACCGCGTCGATGAGCGGCTGGTACGTCTGGGCCTCGAAGTCCGACTTCGGCCGGTAGTCGGTGACGTCCTGCCGTACCTGGCGGAGCAACTGGCGTCCTCGGTCGGTGAGTTCGCCCTTGTCGGCCATGGTGTCCCACTCCTTGGTGACGACATGGCTGACATAGGTGTGGACATCGGCACGAATACGGTCACGGACGTCGTCCGGATAGGCGTCCGCCCGCTCCGAGACCTCGTGCAGCGCCTGGGCCTCCTGGCGTACGTACTCCTGCGCGGCGCCGCGGGCCTCCCAGACGCCCGCGATGGCGAGACCCAGGACGATGGCGTAGACGACGCCGATCATCATGGTCATGTACTCGATGACGTCGGGGGTGTCCGACGCGTCGTAGTCCTCACCGGTCTTGCGGTGCCGCAGGAGCGTCACGATGAGCACGACACCGCATGCGGCCACCATCGCGAGGGTGAGAACAAGCCATTCCGACATGGGGACCTCCGGCGGTCAGCGCGGGCGGAGCGCGGCGGCGGCGAGCACCGCGGGCGCCGTGATGAGCAGGGTGAGCGTGACGATGGACGGGCCGCCGCGGGGCGGCGCCGTGCGCGCTTGGGGTCGATACGAGGGGTAGGCCACCGGCTGCGGCTTTTCCGCCGTTCTGGAAGGAGTCGGCTTCGGCTTCGGCCTCGGCTCGGGCTTCGCTTCGGGGGGCGCGGACGGCGCGGGCGCGGGCGTGCGCGGCGGTGGAGTCGGCGCCGGCGTCGGGGTCGGCGAAGGCGCCGGGGCGGGCGGCGGCTCGGGGGCCTCCGGCCTCGGGGGCGGTGGGGGCGGCGGAGGCGCGGGTGGTGGCGGCGGGGGAGGCGGCGGCTCGGGGCGCGGGGGCGGCTTCGGCCGGTGCGTGGGGCCGGGGTGGCAGTGGTCGCCGTCGCCCGCCACGGCCCAGTTGTCGCCGCCGGCGCCGCCGCCCTGGTCGATCGAGGCGTAGCCGCAGTCGCCCGCCGCGGCCGTGCCGGCGGCCGCGGGGGCGCCGAGCAGCAACGCCAGTGCCAGGAGCGCCAACACGCGGGTCACCAGGGGCCGTAAGCCCCGAAAAGTTCCGTGCACGACGGAGATCATGGGCGGCGGGCGAGCCCGGCGCGCCGTTACCGCCCCGGAATGACCCGAAGGAAGGAGACGTGCCGCCGGGAGGTTTGGCGGCGCGGAACCCGGTTCGCCGCCCCCTCCCGGCGCACCCCTCGACACAAAGAATCTTGCGGCCCCGTTGAACGCCCCCGCGGCCCCCGCCCGTACCTAGGGCCATGCGTGACGTCAACAGGCGCCACGAAAACCCCAGTGGACAGCGGGAGTTCGAAGATGCGGCAACCCACACACCGGGCCAGGCGGAGCGCCTCGCTCGTAGCGACGGCTGCGGCCCTGCTGGCCCTGGCGACGGCGTGCGGACAGGAGAAGGGCGACCAGTCCCCGAACGGCCGGAACGTGGGCAACGAGGCGCCCGCCAAGGACGGTTACAGCGCGGGCGACGACTACGGCGCCGCCAAGGACGAGGCCGCGGCCGAGCCGAAGGCCGCCGGACAACTGGCGGTGTGGGAGAGCAAGAAGCTCGGCCGGGTCGTCACGGACAGCGAGGGCTTCACGCTCTACCGCTTCGACAAGGACAGCGCCCGGCCGCCCAAGTCCACCTGCGACGCGGCCTGCCTCGCGGCGTGGCCGGTCGTCGCCGCCGACGGGGCCAAGGCCGCACCGGGCGTCGACGAGTCGCTGCTCGGCGAGGTCACGGCCGCGGACGGCGCCAAGCAGCTCACCATCGACGGCTGGCCGATGTACCGCTACGCCAAGGACACCAAGCCCGGCGACGCGAAGGGGCAGGGCGTGGGGGGCGCCTGGCACGCCGCGGCCCCCGACGGCGAGAAGGCGTCCGCGCGGGCGGCCGGGCCCGCTCCGGCGGGGACCGCGCCCGCCGACCCCGCGGGCCTGTCGACCCGCGAGGACCCCGAGCTCGGCGAGATCGTCGTCGACAGGAACGGCATGACCGTCTACCGCTTCACCAAGGACTCGGCCTGGCCGATCAAGTCGAACTGCGTGGGCGCCTGCGCCGAGAAGTGGCCCGCCGTGGCTCCCGTGCCCGAGGCCGACGCCGAGGGCGTCCGGAAGAAGGGCTACATGACCTACGACCGCCCGGACGGCGGCAAGCAGCAGACGATCGACTGCTGGCCGCTGTACACCTTCTCCGGCGACAAGAAGCCCGGCGACACCAACGGGCAGGGCGTCGGCGGCGCCTGGTACGCCGCGAGCCCCGACGGCAAGGCGGTGGGAGCCCCCGAGTAGCCCCCCACGGGTCCGGCCGGCCCGTCCCCCTCATCACGAGGCGGGACGGGCCGGTCGCGGTGTGTCGCAGGGCACGTGCCAACGGCAGTGACCGAGAACGGACGGCCAATTTCCGTTTTGACTCGCTCCGTTGGCGGGCGATCAGTAGCCTCACCCTCGAACAACGGATCGCCCGCGTCCCCTACGTCTTGGAGTCTTGATGGAGCGTCCCGCCTGGGCCCCGCCGGGCATCGACATCTCGATGCCGAGCGTGTCCCGCATCTACGACTACTACCTGGGCGGTTCGCACAACTTCGAGGTGGACAGGCAGGCGGCCCGCAAGGCCATGGAGCACATGCCGGGCCTGCCCAAGGTCATGCAGGCGAACAGGGCCTTCATGCGGCGCGCGGTGCGCTACGCCATGGCGCACGGCGTCACCCAGTTCCTCGACATCGGCTCCGGCATCCCGACCTTCGGCAACGTCCACGAGGTCGCGCTGCGGGCCGGCGACGAGGCGCGCGTCATGTACGTCGACCACGACCCGGTGGCCGTCGCCCACAGCAAGGCGGTGCTCGACGGCTGCGACCGGGCCGGGGTCATCACCGCCGACCTGCGCAAACCGCAGGACATCCTGGGCAGTCCCGAAGTCGGCGCGCTGCTCGACCTGGACCGCCCGACGGCGCTTCTGCTCGTCGCCGTCCTGCACTTCGTCGAGGACGCGTACGATCCTTGTGCGGCGGTCGCCGAGCTGCGGGACGGGCTCGCCCCCGGCAGCCTGATCGTCCTCACCCACGCCTCGTACGAAGGGATTCCGGTTCCCCCCGAGCAGGCCGGCCGGACGGTCGGTGTATACAAGGACATCCGCAATCCGCTGATCATGCGCTCGCGCGACGAGATCGCACGGTTCTTCGAGGGATACGACATGGTGGAACCCGGCCTGGTGCCGATGCCGCACTGGCGGCCCGACACCGCGCCCGAGGAGGAGGATCCGTATTCCTTCTCGGGCTTCGCGGGCGTGGGGCGGAAGCGTTGAACGGCGAGCCGGACGGGCCCGAGGGAAGACTGCGCAGGTTCGCGACCATCTGGAGCCGGGCGATCTTCCCCGCCACGGCGACCTCGCTGACGCGGCCGGAGTTCGAACTGCAACTGGTGCCGCTCGCCCGCCGCTTGCGCGACGCCCTCCAGGCCCGGGTCTTCGACGCGGCGGAGGGCCAGGCCGTCGGCGCCGCGCTGGTCGGCACGCACTGCACCGAGCCCGAGGCGCTCAGCCGCACGCTCGACTGCGTCGAGGCCTACCTCGTCCTGTACTGCGGCGGCGACGGGCCCCGCGAGGAGCTGCGGGCCCGCTGCGCGCGCATCCAGCACTCCCTGGCCGCGGGCTTCGCCCAGGCGCTGCGGGAGCGCACCCTCGCCGAGCAGGAGGCGATCTCCCGCGCCGCCCTCAGCGCGCGCAGCGCCGTCGCCGAGGCCCTGCACGCCAGCGAGGCACGCTTCCGCGCGGTCTTCCACGGCGCCGCGATCGGCATCGGCATCGCGGACCTCGACGGCACGGTCCTCGAGGTCAACGACGCGCTGGTCCGCATGTTCGGCGGCCTCGAACAGCATCTGCGCGGGCGCAACGTGGGCGAGTGGACCCACCCCGACGACTCGCCCCACGTATGGCGGCTCTACGAGGAGCTGGTGCGCGGCGAGCGCGAGCACTACCGCGTGGAGAAGGCCTTCTACCGCCCCGACGGCACGGTCCTGTGGACCAACCTGACGGTGTCGCTGCTGCGGGACGCCGACGGTGTGCCGCAGTACCAGCTCGCGCTGATGGAGGACACCACCGAGCGCCGCCTGCTCAATCTGCGCCTGCGGTACGAGGCGACGCACGACGCGCTCACCGGTCTGCCCAACCGCACCCTGTTCTTCGAGCGCCTGGAGAAGGCGCTCTCCGCGGGGCAGGACGCCCGCTTCGGGCTCTGCTACCTCGACCTCGACGGCTTCAAGACCGTCAACGACAGCCTCGGCCACGCGGCGGGCGACCGGCTGCTCGTCGAGGTCGCCGACCGGCTGCAGTCCTGCGCGACCGCGCCCGGCGAGATGGTGGCCCGCCTCGGCGGCGACGAGTTCGTGGCGCTCACCACCGGGCCCGACACCGAGACCGAGGTCGACGAGCTCGCGGGCCGCATCATGAACGCCCTCGCCACCCCGGTCCGCGTCGACGGCCGCGAGCTGACCGTGCGCGGCAGCATCGGCATCGTCGAGGGCCCCGCGGGCGAGCGCGGCGCGGCAGAGGTGCTGCGCAGCGCCGACATCACGATGTACCGCGCGAAGTCCGCGGGCGGCAACCGCTACGAACTCGCCGACCCCGAGGCCGACGCCCGCGCCATCACCCGGCACGGCCTGACCACGGCGCTGCCCGCGGCCCTGGAGCGCGGCGAGTTCTTCATCGAGTACCAGCCGCTCGTGCACCTCGGCGACGGCAGCGTGCGCGGCGCCGAGGCGCTGGTGCGGTGGCTGCACCCGCAGCACGGCATCATCGGCCCCGACCGGTTCATCCCGCTCGCCGAGCACACCGGCCTCATCGTGCCGCTCGGCCGCTGGGTCCTCGAGGAGTCGGTGCGCCAGGCCAGGACGTGGGAGGCCCGGCACAGCGGCGCCGGGCCGCTGCGGGTCAACGTGAACCTCTCGCCCATGCAGCTCACCCACCCGAACCTGGTCTCCGACACGGTCGACATCCTGGAGCGCGAGGGCCTCGCGCCGGGCGCGCTCTGCCTGGAGGTCACCGAGTCCGCGTTGATAGGGGCCGACGACGACCTGCTGAAGCCGCTGCGCAGGCTCGCCGAGATGGGCGTGGACATCGCGCTCGACGACTTCGGCACGGGCTACTCCAACCTCGCCAACCTGCGCCGGCTGCCGGTGAGCGTCCTCAAGCTGGACCGTTCCTTCACGCAGGGCATGCAGCACTTCCCCGCCGACCCCGTCGACCTGAAGATCGTCGAGGGCATCGTGGCGCTGGCCCACAGCCTGGACCTCGCGGTCACGGTGGAGGGCGTCGAGACGGGGCACCAGGCCGACCAGCTCCGCGAGCTGGGCTGCGACACGGCCCAGGGCTGGTACTACGCCCGTCCCGGCCCGCCGGACCGCCTGCACCAGCTGGCGCTCCTCGACGCGACGGGCTGAGCCGTGATCCGTTGGGCGTACGCCTTCATCGACCGGCCGCGCGCGGCGTTCCCCCGCGCGTGCGCCTTCTGGACCGCGGTCACCGGCACCCGTCCGTCCGCGCCCCGCGGACCGGGCGGCGAGTTCGTGACGCTGCTGCCGCACGGTCCCGCCGACGCGTCGCTGAAGGCGCAGGCCGTGGCGGCGGGCCCCGGCGGCGCGCACCTCGACCTGGCGGTGGACGACCTCGCCGCCGCGGCCGATGAGGCCCGGCGGCTCGGCGCCGTCCCGGTCCACGCGGAGCCCGGTCTCGACGTGCTCCGCTCACCGGGCGGCCAGTCGTTCTGCCTCGTGGCCTGGGCGGGCGAGTCCTTTCTTCCGGCGCCGAACGCCGCGCCGGACGGCACCCTCAGCCTCCTGGACCAGGTGTGCCTGGACGTGCCCCCGGAGGCGTACGACAGGGAGGTCGCGTTCTGGGCGGCCCTCACGGCCTGGCGGCAGGTCCCGGGCACCCGCCCGGAGTTCCTCGACCTGGAGCCGCCCGCGCACGTGCCGGTCCGGCTGCTCCTCCAGCGACTGGACACCCCGGGCCCCGCGGGCGCCCACCTCGACCTGTCCTGCGGGGACCCGGACGCGGTGCGCGCCTGGCACGAGAGCCACGGCGCGACGTTCGTGTCACGCGGCACGCACTGGCTGGTGATGCGGGACCCGGCGGGCGGCGTCTACTGCCTGACGGGGCGTGACCCGGTGACGGGACGGCTGCGGCAACGCGCCGGGGGCGGCTGACTCAGCGATCGAGGAGCATCCGCTGCAGTTCCCGTGCCGCGCGGGGCGGGGCGACGTCGCTGCGGTGGGCCAGGGCGATGGTGCGGTGCAGGCCCGGGCCCGCCAGGGGCGTCATCCGCAGGTCGGCGCCGGAGCGCTCGGCGACCATGCGGGGCACGACCGCCAGGCCGAGGCCCGCGCGGACGAAGCCGAGGACCGCGTCCATCTCGCCGCCCTCCACCGCGAACTCCGGCTCGAAGCCCTCCGCGCGGCAGGCGGCGACGGTGAGTTCCCGCAGGTCGTAGCCGTGGCGGAACATCACGAGGCGCTCGCCCTGGAGGTCGGCGATCCGCACTCTCCTGCCCAGGCCGCGTTCGCGGGGTGACGAGACCACCACCAGGTCCTCGCGCAGCAGCTCCACCGTGGTCAGCGCGGGCGACGGCGAGGGCAGCGGCAGGACCACGAGGGCGAGGTCCAGGGCGCCGCGCGCCAGTTCGCGGACCAGGTCGTGGGAGCCGCTCTCCTCGACGAGCAGCTGGATGCCGGGGTGGCGGTCGCGGAAGGCGCGCAGCACTTCGGGAAGCAGGCCCGTGCACACGCTCGGCGTCGCGCCCAGGCGGATGCGGCCGCGGCGGAGCTGCGCGAGTTCCTGCACCTCGATGCGGGCGGTGTCGGCGTCGGCGAGGATGCGGCGGGCCAGCGGCAGCAGGGCCTCGCCGGCGTCGGTGAGCGCGATGTTGCCGCGGGCCCGGCTGAACAGCTCCGCGCCCAGCTCCTTCTCCAGGGCCCTGATCTGCTGGGAGAGCGACGGCTGCGCGACGTGGACCCGCTCGGCGGCGCGTGTGAAGTGCCGGGTCTCGGAGACCGCGACGAAATACTGGAGCTGCTGGAACTGCATACACGGCACGATACGTGCGTCGATAGCTTTGGGCTATCAACATCAGCCGAGCCATGTCTTGGACCGATCAGGGACCACGGCCGTACGGTCCCTGACATGGCTCTGGCAACGCGGACGGACAAACGGCCGTCCATGACCCGTACGCTCTGGGACTCCACCATCGGCAAGAAGACCGTGATGGCGGTGAGCGGTCTGATCATGCTGCTCTATCTCTTCGCGCACATGTTCGCGAACCTGAAGATCTTCTTCGGGCCCGAGGAGATCAACCGCTACGCGCACTGGCTGCGCACGCTCGGCGAGCCCTTCCTGCACTACGAGTGGACGCTCTGGCTGGTCCGCGTGGTCCTCGTCGCCGCCGTCGTCGCCCACGCCACGTCCGCCTACCAGCTCAGCCGCCGCGACATCAGGGCCCGCCCCACCTCGTACGTCCACAAGAGGCGCGGCGCCACCTTCGCCACCCGCACCATGCGCTGGGGCGGAGTCATCCTCGGCCTCTTCATCGTCTGGCACATCCTCGACCTGACGACCGGCACGGTGCACCCCGGCGGCTACGAGCACCTGCGCCCGTACCAGAACGTGATCGACACCTTCTCCACCTGGTACGGCAACGTCATCTACCTCGTCGCCGTGACCGCCCTCGGCTTCCACGTCCGACACGGACTGTGGAGCGCCGCACAGACCCTGGGCGTCGGCACCGCGACCCGCGACCGCGTCCTCAAGCCCCTCGCGACGGGCCTCGCCCTCGTGCTGACCGCGGGCTTCGTCTCCGTACCCGTCGCCGTCATGACCGGACTGGTGAGCTGACCCATGAATCACTCCAGCGCATACGCCGACTACACCACCGGCGAACCGCTCGCCGACGCCAAGGCCCCCGACGGGCCCATCGCGGACCGCTGGGACACCCGCCGCTTCCAGGCGAAGCTGGTCAACCCCGCCAACCGCCGCAAGCACACCGTCATCGTGGTCGGCACCGGCCTGGCCGGCGGCTCCGCCGGGGCCACCCTCGCCGAACAGGGCTACCACGTCGTGCAGTTCTGCTACCAGGACTCACCGCGCCGCGCCCACTCCATCGCCGCGCAGGGCGGCATCAACGCCGCGAAGAACTACCGCAACGACGGCGACTCCGTCCACCGCCTCTTCTACGACACCGTCAAGGGCGGCGACTTCCGCGCCCGCGAGTCCAACGTGCACCGCCTCGCGCAGATCTCCGTCGAGATCATCGACCAGTGCGTCGCGCAGGGCGTGCCGTTCGCCCGCGAGTACGGCGGGCTCCTCGACACCCGCTCCTTCGGCGGCGTGCAGGTGTCCCGCACCTTCTACGCCCGCGGCCAGACCGGACAGCAGCTCCTCCTCGGCGCGTACCAGGCGCTCAGCCGCCAGATCGCCGCCGGGAACGTCGAGATGCACCCCCGCACGGAGATGCTCGACCTCGTCGTGGTCGACGGGCGGGCACGCGGCATCGTCGCCCGCGACCTGATCACCGGCAGGATCGACACCTACTTCGCGGACGCGGTGGTCCTCGCCTCCGGCGGCTACGGCAACGTCTTCTACCTGTCGACGAACGCCATGAACTCCAACGCCACCGCCGTCTGGCGCGCTCACCGGCGCGGCGCGTACTTCGCCAACCCCTGCTTCACCCAGATCCACCCCACCTGCATCCCGCGCACCGGCGACCACCAGTCCAAGCTCACCCTGATGAGCGAGTCCCTGCGCAACGACGGCCGCATCTGGGTGCCCAGGGCCAAGGGCGACGACCGCCCGCCGAACAAGATCCCCGAGGACGAGCGCGACTACTACCTGGAGCGGATCTACCCCTCCTTCGGCAACCTCGTGCCCCGCGACATCGCCTCGCGCGCGGCGAAGAACGTGTGCGACGAGGGGCGCGGGGTCGGCCCCGGCGGCCAGGGCGTCTACCTCGACTTCGCCGACGCCATCCGGCGGATGGGCAGGAAGGCGGTCGAGGAGAAGTACGGCAACCTCTTCGAGATGTACGAGCGGATCACCGCGGAGAACCCCTACGAGGTGCCCATGCGGATCTACCCCGCCGTGCACTACACGATGGGCGGCCTCTGGGTCGACTACGACCTCCAGACCACCGTCCCCGGCCTCTTCGCCGTCGGCGAGGCCAACTTCTCCGACCACGGCGCCAACCGGCTCGGCGCGAGCGCGCTCATGCAGGGCCTCGCCGACGGCTACTTCGTGCTCCCCTCCACCATCAACGACTACCTCGCACGCCACCCGCACCAGGACGAGGTCAGCGCCGAGCACCCCGCCGTGCAGGAGGTGGTGGCCGAGACCGAGGACCGCCTCAACCTGCTCCTGTCCGTCGACGGCGACCGCACGCCCGACTCCTTCCACCGCGAACTCGGCGAGGTCATGTGGGAGTTCTGCGGCATGGCCCGTACGGAGACGGGGCTGCGCAAGGCCCTGGAGCGCATCCCGCAGATCCGCGAGGAGTTCTGGCGCCGCATCAAGGTCCCCGGCGCCGGCGAGGAGTTCAACCAGTCCCTGGAGAAGGCCAACCGCGTCGTCGACTACCTCGAACTCGCCGAGCTGATGTGCCTCGACGCCCTGCACCGCGCCGAGTCCTGCGGCGGCCACTTCCGCGAGGAGTCCCAGACCCCCGACGGCGAGGCCGCCCGCGTCGACGAGGAGTTCTCCTACGCCGCCGCCTGGGAGTTCACCACCACCGGCGGGGCCCCCGTCCTGCACAAGGAAGACCTCGTCTTCGAGTACGTCCACCCCACTCAGCGGAGCTACGCATGAAGCTCACCCTGCGCGTCTGGCGCCAGAAGAACGCCGCCGCCGACGGCGCGATGTCCACCTACGAGGTGGACGGCATCTCAAGGGACATGTCCTTCCTGGAGATGCTGGACACCCTCAACGAAGAACTCATCGTCAAGGGCGAGGACCCCGTCGCCTTCGACCACGACTGCCGCGAGGGCATCTGCGGCGCCTGCTCGCTCGTCATCAACGGCGACGCCCACGGCCCCGAGCGCACCACCACCTGCCAGCTCCACATGCGGTCCTTCGAGGACGGCGACACCATCGACATCGAGCCGTGGCGCGCCTCCGCCTTCCCGGTCGTCAAGGACCTGGTGGTGGACCGCTCGGCCTTCGACCGGATCATCCAGTCCGGCGGCTACATCAGCGCCCCCACGGGCTCCGCGCCCGAGGCCCATGCCGCGCCCGTGCCGAAGCCGGACGCCGACTCCGCCTTCGAGCACGCCGAGTGCATCGGCTGCGGGGCCTGCGTCGCCGCCTGCCCCAACGGCTCGGCCATGCTGTTCACCTCGGCCAAGGTCAACCACCTCAACGTGCTGCCGCAGGGTGCGCCCGAGCGGGAGACACGGGTCCTGGACATGGTGGCGCAGATGGACGAGGAGGGCTTCGGCGGCTGCACGCTCACCGGCGAGTGCGCCACGGCCTGCCCGAAGGGCATTCCGCTGCCGTCCATCTCGGCGATGAACAAGGAGTGGCTGCGGGCGACCCGGAAGGTCGGCCGCTGAGCCCTCGTCGTCCGGCGCGGGGTGGTCCGTGGCTTGTCGCGCCGTGCGCCCGCGCCCCTTTCGGGCGCGCGGCTCGCAGAGCGCTCCCTGCGGCTCGCGGACCGTCTGCGGGCCGCGGGGCCGCGGGAAGCCCACCGCGTCCGGTGATCACCTCTGGGTCTGTCCCAGGGCCCGCGCCAGATACGGCGCGGTGCGGCCGCCCCCGGCGCGGGCCACCTCGGCCGGGGGACCCTGCGCCACGATCTCCCCGCCCCGGTCGCCGCCGCCGGGGCCGAGGTCGATCACCCAGTCCGCGCCCGCCACGACCGCCATGTCGTGCTCGACCACGACCACCGAGTTCCCGGCGTCGACCAGCTCGTGCAGCCGGCGGGTGAGGAGTTCCACGTCGGCCGGGTGCAGCCCCGTCGTCGGCTCGTCGAGGAGGTACAGGGTGTGGCCGCGCCGGGCCCTCTGCAGCTCGCTCGCCAGCTTGATGCGCTGGGCCTCGCCGCCCGACAGCTCCGTGGCGGGCTGGCCGAGCCGCAGATAGCCGAGCCCCACGTCCAGGAGCGTGCGCAGGCTGCGGACCACGGCGGGCGTGCCGGTGTCCGCGAAGAAGTCCGCCGCGGCCGCCACGGTGAGGTCGAGCACCTGGGCGATGTTCTTCCCGTGGTACGTGACGTCGAGGGTCGCCGGGTTGTAGCGGGCGCCCCCGCAGTCCGGGCACGGCGCGTAGGTGCTCGGCAGGAAGAGCAGTTCGACGCTGACGAAGCCCTCGCCCTGGCAGGTCTCGCACCGCCCGCCCGCGACGTTGAAGGAGAACCGGCCGACGCCGTACCCCCGCTCCCGCGCCTCATCCGTGGCCGCGAACACCTTGCGCACGACGTCGAAGAGGCCCGTGTAGGTGGCGAGGTTGGAGCGTGGCGTGCGGCCGATGGGCCGCTGGTCGACCCGGACGAGGCGGCCGACGCCGTCGAGCTCCTCGGTGATCTCCCCGACGAGGGTGGACTTGCCCGAGCCCGAGACACCCGTGACCGCCGTGAAGGCGCCGAGCGGGAACTCCGCCGTCACCGCCCGCAGATTGTGCCGGGTGACCGGGCCGACCTTCAGCCGGCGCGCGGCGGCCCGCACTTCGCGTGCCGGCGCGGGGGCGTCGTCGAAGAGGAAGCGTGCCGTCGCCGACTCCGTGACGGCTTCGAGGTCCGCCACCGGGCCGCTGTGCAGCACCCGGCCGCCGTGCTCGCCGGCCCGCGGCCCGACGTCCACGAGCCAGTCCGCGTGGCGCATGACGTCGAGGTGGTGCTCCACGACGAAGACGGAGTTGCCCGCGTCCTTCAGCCGGTCGAGGACGTCGAGCAGGGCCTCGGTGTCCGCCGGGTGCAGGCCCGCGGAGGGCTCGTCCAGGACGTACACGACGCCGAAGAGGCCGGAGCGCAGCTGGGTCGCCAGGCGGAGTCGCTGGAGTTCGCCCGCCGACAGGGTGGGGGTGGCGCGGTCCGGGCTGAGGTAGCCGAGACCCAGCTCGGTGATGGTCGCGATGCGGGCGAGCAGGTCCCCGGTGAGGACGCGGGCCGCCTCGGTGGCGTCGGCAGCGCCCGCGAGGACGTCCGCCAGCTCGGAGAGCGGGAGCGCGGCCAGCTCGGCGATGGTGCGGCCCGCGAAGGTGACGGCGAGCGCCTCCCGGCGCAGCCTGCTGCCGCCGCAGAGCGGGCAGGGGGTGCTCGCGAGGAAGCGCTCGGCCTTGGCGCGCAGCGTCTGGCTCTTGGAGTCCGCGAAGGTCTTCATGACATAGCGGCGGGCGCTCATGTACGTGCCCTGGTACGGGCGTTGGATGCGCCCCGCGTCACGCACCGGGTGCACGGTCACCACGGGCTGCTCGTCGGTGAACAGGATCCACTCGCGGTCGGCCGCGGGCAGCTCGCGCCACGGGCAGTCGACGTCGTACCCCAGGGCGTCGAGGACGTCCCGCAGGTTCTTGCCCTGCCAGGCGCCCGGCCAGGCGGCGATGGCGCCCTCGCGGATGGAGAGCGAGGCGTCCGGCACGAGCAGTTCCTCGCTGGTGCGGTGCACACGGCCGAGCCCGTGGCACTCCGGGCACGCGCCGGCCGCCGTGTTCGGCGAGAACGCGTCGGAGTCCAGCCGCTCGGCGCCCGCGGGGTAGTCGCCCGCGCGGGAGAACAGCATCCGCAGCGAGTTGGACAGGGTGGTGACCGTGCCCACGGAGGAGCGCGACGTCGGCGCCGCACGCCGCTGCTGGAGCGAGACCGCGGGCGGCAGCCCGGTGATCTCACCGACCTTCGGAGCGCCCACCTGGTGGATGAGCCGGCGGGCGTACGGGGCGACCGATTCGAAGTAGCGCCGCTGGGCCTCGGCGTAGATCGTCCCGAAGGCGAGCGAGGACTTCCCCGAGCCGGAGACCCCGGTGAACACCGCGAGGACGTCGCGCGGCACGTCCACGTCGACGCCCCGCAGATTGTGCTCCCGGGCGCCCCGGACGCGTACGAACGGATCGTGAGGGCTGTGCATGGGCGGTGCTCCGTACGCGGCTCGGGGACAAACCCCACGATTCTAGGGTGAGGGCGTCCGCGCGAGTCGGGGGGCCCGGCCGTCGAGGACCGTCCGCAGCCGTGCCGCCGCAGGGACGTCCGCGCAGCCCGCGAGGCCCAGCGCGTCGCTAAACTCCAGGGCCAGCAGGCCGAGGACCCGCCGCACCCCCTCCTCGCCCGCCATCGCCAGGCCCCACAGCGCGGGACGGCCGAGCAGGACGCCGCGGGCGCCGAGCGCCAGCGCCCTGAGCACGTCCGTGCCGGTGCGGACGCCGCTGTCGAGCAGGACCTCGCAGCGGCCCGCCAGAGCCGCCACGACCTCCGGCAGCGCGACGGCGCTCGGCACCGCGCCGTCCAGCTGACGGCCCCCGTGGTTGGAGACCACCACCGCGTCCACCCCGCACTCGGCGGCGCGCACCGCGTCTTCGGCCGCCAGGACGCCCTTCAAGACCAGCGGCAGCCGCGTCACCGCCCGCAGCTCCGCCACCGACGACCAGGTCAGCGCCGCGGAGAACGACGCCTCGGTATGGGCGGCCAGCGCGGACGCGGCGACCGCGAGGGGCCGGTGCGCCGCCGTGGGGCCCGGGGCGAGATGGGCGGCGCGCACGTGGTCCGGGAGCGCGAAGCGGTTGCGCACGTCCCGCAGCCTGCGGCCCATCCACGGCACGTCGACCGTGAGGACGACCGCCCGCGCCCCCGCGTCCTCGGCCCTGCGCACCAGGTCGAGGGCGCGCCCCGGCTCCCGCAGCCAGTACAGCTGGAACCAGACGTCCGCGCCCGTCGCGACGAGCCGCTCGACCGGCACGCTGCTGAGGGTGCTCACGGTGAACGGCACGCCCGCCGCCCGCGCCGCCCGCGCGGCGGCCAGTTCGCCCTCGGGGTGCAGCAGACACTGGTAGGCGACGGGCGCGAGGGCCACCGGCAGCCGGCTCGGGCAGCCGAGCAGGGACGTCTCCGTCACGCACCGCGAGACGTCCCGCAGGACGCGCGGGACGAGCAGGACCCGGTCCAGCGCCGCTCGGTTGGCGTCGAGCGTCACCTCGGCGCCGCTGCCCCCGCCCACGAAGTCCCTGACGTCCGCGGGCAGGACGGCGGCGGCGGCGCGCTCCACGTCGGCCAGGCAGTGCACACCGGGGTCGGGCAGCGGGCCGGACGTCGGTTCAGCGCTGGTGGAAGCCACGCTGCTTGGTCCGCTCCAGCTCCACGGCCTCGTACAGCGCCTTGATGTTCGCGCTGCCGAAGGTCTCGGCGCCGCGCCGCTCGATGATCTCGAAGAACAGCGTGCCCCGCGGGTGGGTCGAGGCAGTGAAGATCTGGAAGAGCTGCCCGTCGTGGTCCTCGGCGGCCAGCACGTTGGTCGCCCGCAGGTCCTCCAGACGCTCCGCGCTCAGCCCGACCCGCCGGCCGAGCAGGTCGTAGTACGAGGACGGGGTGCGCAGGAAGCCGACGCCGCGCGCGCCCAGGTCCCGCACCGAGGCCACCGCGTCGCGCGCGGAGAACGCCAGGTGCTGCACACCGGCGCCCTGATGGCTCTTGAGGAACTCGTCGATCTGCCCGCTCGCGGCCGACGTGTCCGGCTCGATGAGCGTCAGCGTCACGGTGCCCGACGCGCTCTGCACGGCCGTCGACTCCATCGCCTGGGCGCCGACGACGATCCGCTCCTGGAAGATGTCGCGGAAGCCGAGGGCCCGGCAGTAGTAGTCGACCATCGGGCCGAGGTCGCCCGCGTTCAGGCACACCGCGACGTGGTCGAGCTCGCACAGGCCCGCGTCACGGGCCGGTCCGCCGGGCGCGGGCGGCACGGGGACGTAGCCGACGGGCAGCCCCGGGCCCTCCCCGGGAGCGCGCTGGACGAGGGTGTGCACGACGTCCCCGAAGCCGCGGACCGCCGCCGTGACGGCGGGGCCGCCGCCCGCGTGCCGTTCGGGCTCGCGGTGCGCGAGGGCGCCCCGCGCCAGCGCCGCGTGGAAGGCCGCCTCGGGGTCGGCGGTGCGCAGCGCGATGTCGGCGACGCCGTCGCCGTGCCCCATCACGTACGCCGAAGCGGGGTGCTGGTCCGAGGTCGCCTGGGTGAGGACGAGGACGATGCGTCCCTGGCGCAGCGCGACGCCGCGGTGGTCCGCGAAGGTGCCCGTGCCGACCACGCTGAAGCCGTACCCGTCGACCCAGGACGACCGCGCCGCCTCCAGATCCTCGACGTACATCTCGACGTGGTCGATCGAGAGATCAGCCAGCGGATTCGCCGCCGCAGACAAAGAGCTCATGAATGTCTCCAGATCCGGAGAGAAATGAGTTTTGGGGACTCTACGATCCGGACCTCATGTCCGACCACAAAGACAATGGACGACCGGCTTTGCCCGACGGAACCGGCCGGAATAAAGTGGGCGGCCTTTCGGTTTATGGGCGATGTACTTTTCGAACGGGTGATGTTCAGTGATGCGCACCATGACCGTCATCGGCACCGGACTCATCGGCACGTCCGTGGCGCTCGCCGTCAGCGGACGAGGCGTGACGGTGTTCCTCTCCGACCGCGATCCGGCCGCCGCACGGACGGCCGCCGCCCTGGGCGCCGGCCTGGCGCGCGCCCCCGGCGAACCCGTCGACCTCGCCGTGATCGCCGTCCCGCCCAGCCAGGTCGGCGCCGTCCTCACCGACGCCCAGGAGCGCGGCGTCGCCCGCGCCTACACCGACGTGGCGAGCGTGAAGGCCGGGCCCGAGCGGGCCGCGCTGCGCCGCGCCCCCGACCCCGCCCGCTACATCGGCGGCCACCCCCTGGCGGGCCGCGAGCGGTCCGGGCCCCTCGCCGCGCGGGCCGAGCTGTTCAGGGACCGCAACTGGGTGCTCACACCGTCCCGGCTGACCTCGGACGAAGCCTTCGAACGGGCCCTGGAGCTGGTCGCGCTCTGCGGCGCCCACCCGGTCGTGATGCACAGCCGGGACCACGACGCGGCCGTGGCCGTCACCTCCCACGTGCCGCATCTGATGGCCAGCCTCATGGCGGCCCGGCTGGGGGAGGGGCCCGCGGGACTCGCGCGGGTCGCCGGGCAGGGGCTGCGCGACGCCACCCGGATCGCGGCCGGCGACTCCCGGCTCTGGGGCGACATCCTCCAGGCCAACGCCCCGGCCGTGGCGGGCGTCCTGAAGGACCTGCACGCGGACCTGTCGCGTCTGGTGCCGGCGCTGGACGCGCTCGCCCGGGGCGGCGCGGCGGAGCGGGACCTCGGCATGCGGACCCTGGTGGACCTGCTCGAACGCGGCATCTCCGGGCTCGCGGGCATCCCGGCCGCGGGGCACGGCCGAACCGCGGACGCCGCCTCCCCGGAGCGGCACGGCGTGCTGGTGAGGGTCGCGGAGCGCCCCGGCGAGCTGGCGCGGCTCATCGCCGCCGTGACCGACCTGGGCGGGAGCGCGGAGGACGCCGCCGCCGGCCTGTCCGGCGGCGGCCCGGGGCTCACCGTGCGGTTCGCCGCGCCGGCCGGGACCGCCGGCCGGCTGGTGACCGCGCTCGCCGCGGACGGCTGGGACGCCGTACGGGAGGACGACGGCGGGCGTCCGGCACGCGAGGGAAGGGAGGGGCGCAAGGACACCAGAATTCCCACCGCCTGACGCCGCACGGGTGTCCGGTCGCGTCCGGTCATGTCCAAGTGTGCGGAACACGCGGTTGGACGACGTTGGTGGACCGTCGGGATTCGTGTGAGTCTGAGCGTCAGCCGCTGCATTTCCGATAGCCGCCGAAGCCTGGGGGAAATCCATGGCGGAACAGAACGCCGACAATTCCGAGCCTTTCGCGCACGAAAGCGCACAGGGCGCGGATTTCCCGCCCGAGAAGTCGCAGGGCGCGCCATCGGCCGATGACCGCGTATCCGCGGCGAACCGCGAGGCCTTCGGACTCATCGGCCTGCGCCAGGGCGCCGGGGGCGACCGGACGCGGGGGACGCGGGCCCGCCGGGCGGGGCGGGCGAGCGGCGCGCGGCCCGAGACCACCGTGAAGATCCTCGACCGCGGCTGGGCGGCGCCGCTGGTGGTCGGCCCGCTCGACGCCCCGGCGCGCCCCGGCGGCGAACTCGCCGTCGTCCAGGCCGCGGCGGCGGCCGGGCTCCCCGCCGTGGTGAGCGCCTTCGCGGAGCGGAGCCTCGCCGAACTCGCCTCGGCCGCTGATGTCCCGCCGTGGCTGCGGACCTACGCGTTCCGGGACCGGGACACCGCACGCCACCTGATCGCACGGGCCGAGGACGCCGGGGTCGGGGCGCTGCTCCTCGCGCTCGGCGACCGCTCCCGCGTCCGGGCCCGGCGCGTCGCCGCCCCCGCCGACCTCGGGGTGCGCGGCCCCTTCGACGACGTCCGCACCCTGCTGCGGGACCGGGCCGACCGGGCCGACGTGGTGTGGCTGCGCGCGGCCACCGCCCTGCCGCTGCTCGTGGCGGGCGTCGACGACGCCCCCGACGCGCGGCGGGCGCTCGACGCCGGTGCCGACGGCGTCGTGGTCACCGCCCTCGACGCGCTCCCGGAGGTCGCCGAGGCCGTGGCGGGCCGCTGCCCCGTCCTGCTGAGCGGCGGCGTCCGCCGGGGCGCGGACGTCCTCGCCGCGATCGCCTCCGGCGCCGACGCCGTCTTCGCGGGCCGCCCGGTGCTGGACGGGCTGCGGGCGGGCGGACGCGCCGGGGTGTCGGAAGCGCTGGACGGCCTCGTCGGGGAGTTCGCCGACGCCATGGCGTTCACCGCCACCGCCACGGTCACCGACATCGGCCCCGAGGTGATCCGCACCGGCCCCCGCCGCGCGGACCGACTGCCGGACCGACTGCCGGACCGACTGCCGGACCGACTGCCGGACCGACTGCCGGACCGACCGCCGGGCCGGGCGGCGCGGCCGCTGCGCAAGAGCGAGCTGCACGCCAGCGTGTCCGACCCGGTCCTGGACACGATGACGTTCCTCAACGAGATCACCTCCCGCTACCCCGAGGCGATCTCCTTCGCGCCCGGCCGCCCGTACGACGGCTTCTTCGACAGCGAGCAGATCTTCGGCCACCTGCGCCGCTACCTGGACCACCTGGCGGAGCAGGGCAGTTCACCGCGCCAGGTGCGCACCGCCATGTACCAGTACGGGCCCACCGCGGGGCAGATCCGCGAGATCATTGCCGACTCGCTGCGGGCCGACGAGAACATCGACGTACCCGCCGAGTCCATCGTGGTGACGGTCGGCGCGCAGGAGGCGATGCTCCTCGTGCTGCGCGCCCTCATCTCCGGCCCCGACGACGTCCTGCTCGTCTCCAGCCCCTGCTACGTGGGCATCACCGGCGCCGCCCGCCTCCTCGACGTCGCGGTGACCCCCGTCGACGAGCGGGACGACGGGTTCTCGTGCGCCGACCTCGAAGCGGCGATCAGGAGCGAGCGGGCCCGCGGGCGCCGCCCCCGCGCCTTCTACGTCGTACCCGACCACTCCAATCCGTCGGGCGCCACCCTGGGCCCCCGGGCCCGCTCCGAACTCCTCGAACTCGCGGGCCGCCACGGCATCCTCGTCCTGGAGGACAGCCCCTACCGGCTCGTCAGCCCGGGGCGGCGCCACCCCGCCCTGAAGTCGATGGACCAGGGGCACACGGTCGTGCACATCGGCTCGTTCTCCAAGACGGTGTTCCCCGGCGCCCGGGTGGGCTTCGTCGTCGCCGACCAGCCCGTCGTGGACGACTCGGGCCGCACCGGACTCCTCGCGGACGAACTCGCGAAGATCAAGAGCATGGTGACGGTCAACACCTCGTCGCTCAGCCAGGCCGCCGTCGCGGGCGCGCTCCTCGCGGCGGACGGGCGCGTCTCGGAGCTGAACACGGCGGCCGCCGCCTACTACGGCGACGCCATGGCGGCGACGCTCAGGGAACTGGACCGGCACCTGCCGGCAAAGCGGCGCGCGGCCCTCGAAGTGCACTGGAACGAACCCACCGGCGGCTTCTTCCTCACCCTGCGCGTGCCGTTCCGCACGGACAACGCGGCGCTGATCAGGTCGGCGCAGGACTTCGGCGTCATCTGGACGCCGATGTCGTACTTCCACCCCGGCGGCGGCGGACCGCACGGCATCCGCCTCTCCACCAGCTACCTGACGCCCGCTCAGATCACCGAGGGCACGGCCAGGCTCGCCCGCTTCATCGAGGCGCAGAGCGGGCACTGACGCGCCCACGACCGCGCGGACAGCGCGACCCACCGGCAGAAGGGACAGCACCGTGACCGGCACCGGCACCATGCGAGAACAGCATCGCGGCAAGCCACGGATGTGGGGGTGGACCTTCCGATGACCGTAGACGTGGCACCGCCCGCGACCCAGGACGGCCGCGACGGCCTACGGGCCCCGGAGGTCCAAGGGAGCGTGCCCCTGACGGCCCCCCGGCTGACCGGCGTCGGCACGGCGGTGAGCGCCACCTCCTACACCCAGCGGGAAGTGCTCGACGCCTTCCAGATCACCGACCCGCGCGTCCGCTCGGTCTTCCTCAACAGCGCGATCGAACGCCGCAACCTCACGCTGCCCGCCGAGGACGCCCGCGGAGTGCGCGCCCCCGAGTCCCAGGGCGACCTGCTGGACAAGCACAAGGCGCTGGCCCTGGACATGGGCGGCGAGGCCCTGCGCGCCTGCCTCAAGGACGCCGGAGCCGACCTCGCCGACCTGCGCCACCTCTGCTGCGTCACCTCCACCGGCTTCCTCACGCCCGGCCTCAGCGCCCTGCTGATCAAGGACCTCGGCATCGACCGGCACTGCGGCAGGGCCGACATCGTCGGCATGGGCTGCAACGCGGGCCTCAACGCCCTCGCCGTGGAGGCCGGCTGGGCGGCGGCCCACCCCGGCGAACTCGCCGTGGTGCTCTGCGTGGAGGCCTGCTCGGCGGCGTACGCGATGGACTCCACCATGCGCACGGCGGTCGTCAACAGCCTCTTCGGCGACGGCGCCGCGGCCGTCGCGCTCCGCGCCGAGCCGGGCGGCGCGCCCCGCGCCGACGGACGGGAGAGCCCGGCCGTCCTGAAGTTCGCCAGCTGCGTCATCCCCGACGCCGTGGACGCGATGCGCTACGACTGGGACCGCGACCTGGGCAGGTTCAGCTTCTTCCTGGACCCGCAGATCCCCTACGTCGTCGGCGCGCACGCCGAGACGGTCGTCGACCGCCTCCTGGCGGGAACCGGCCTGCGCGGGAGCGACATCAGGCACTGGCTGGTGCACTCGGGCGGCAAGAAGGTGATCGACGCCGTCGTGGTCAACCTCGGGCTGACCCGCCACGACGTACGGCACACCGTCGGCGTGCTGCGCGACCACGGGAACGTCTCCAGCGGCTCGTTCCTGTTCTCCTACGAACGCCTCCTGGCAGAGGGCGTCACCCGGCCCGGCGAGCACGGGGTGCTCATGACCATGGGCCCGGGTTCCACGATCGAAACGGCGCTCATCCGATGGTGAGGACGTACGGGACCATGAAACCGCACCGCGCACTGGAGCTCGACGGCGGCGAACCCCTCTCGGCCACGACGGTCGAGGCCGTCACCGGCCTCTGCGACCGGGCCGAGGACCAGGACGCCCCCGGCGTCGCGGCCCTCCACGTCAGCGGCGCACCCACGGGCGACTGGACCGGCGGCCTGGACGTCACGCTCGTCACCAAGTGGGAGCGCGCCCTGCGCCGCCTGGAACGGCTGCCCACGGCCACGGCCGCCGCGGCCCGCGGCGACTGCGGCGGCACCGCGCTCGACGCGTTCCTCGCCGCCGATCTGCGCGTGGCGGCCCCGGACACCCGCCTGATCGTGCCGCGCGACGCGACGGCGACCTGGCCCGGCATGGCCGGCTACCGCCTGGTCCAGCTCGCAGGCGGCGCACGGGTCCGCAAGGCGGTCCTGTTCGGCCGCCCCATCGACGCCGCCGAGGCGCTGTCCCTCGGCCTCGTCGACGAACTGGCCGACGACCCGGAGGCCGCGGTGGCGGCCGCCGCCGGACCGCTCGGCGCCCTCTCCGGCAAAGAGGTCGCCATCCGGCGGCAGTTGCTGTTCGACGCCGCCACGACCAGCTTCGAGGACGCGCTCGGCGCCCACCTCGCGGCCTGCGACCGCGCGCTGCGGCAAGGGGCCGGGACGCCGGAGGTGACGGCCCCGTGACCACCCGCCTGCCGGGGCGGCCCGCGCAGCCCGCCGCTCCCGGGCACCGGGACCCCGATGTCCGTGCGGCCTGGGCGGCGCTCTCCGCCGCGGCCGTCGCCCGCGTCGACGAGCTGACGGCGGCCCTGCCCGAGCCGCCCGCGCGCGACGCCGGACAGCGGGCCGAGATCGACGCGGCCAAGGACGCGGCCCGCGCACTGCGGGCCGCGTTCCTCGACACGTACGCCGACGCCGTGTACGACCGGCTGACCCGGGGCCGCGCCCTCTCCCCCCGGATCGGGGAACTCCTCGACGCCGCCGCCACCGAACTGCCGGGCCTGGTGCCCGACGCGGCACGGCTCGCGGCCGAGCGGAGCAGGCCGCAGGCCGCCAAGGAGGGGCACGAGATCGACCAGGGCGTCTTCCTGCGGGCGGTGCTCCGCTCACCGGTCGCGGGCCCGCACCTCCTCGACGCCATGCTCCGGCCGACGCCCCGCGCCCTGGCACTCCAGGAGGAGTTCACGCGCACCGGCGTCGTGCGGATGGAGTCCGTGCACCTCGAACGGCGCGACGACGGCGTGGCACGGCTGACCCTGTGCCGCGAGGACCGCCTCAACGCCGAGGACGCCCGCCAGGTCGACGACATGGAGACCGCCGTCGACCTCGCCCTGCTCGACCCCGCCGTACGGGTCGGCCTCCTGCGCGGCGGCGAGATGAGCCATCCGCGGTACCGCGGCCGGCGCGTGTTCAGCGCGGGCATCGACCTCAAGGCCCTCAGCTCCGGGGACATCCCGCTGGCCGGCTTCCTGCTCCGGCGCGAACTGGGCTACCTCCACAAGCTCGTGCGGGGCGTGCGCGCCGACGGTCCCGGCCACTGGCACACCCCCTACGTGGACAAGCCGTGGCTCGCCGCCGTCGACGGCTTCGCCATCGGGGGCGGCACCCAGGTCCTGCTGGTCTGCGACCACGTGCTCGCGGCCGCCGACGCCTACCTCAGCCTCCCCGCCGCCAAGGAGGGCATCATCCCCGGCGTCGCCAACTTCCGCTTCACCCGGCACGTGGGGCCGCGCGCCGCCCGGCAGGTCATCCTCGGGGGCCGCAGGATCAGGGCGAGCGAACCCGACGCGCGACTGCTCGTCGACGAGGTCGTGGAACCCGAGGAGATGGACGCCGCCGTCGAACGCGCCCTGGCACGGCTCGACGGCGACGCGGTCCTTGCCAACCGCCGGATGCTGAACCTCGCCGAGGAGCCGCCGGACGCGTTCCGCGCGTACATGGCGGAGTTCGCGCTGCAACAGGCCCTCCGCATCTACGGCCAGGACGTCATCGACAAGGTGGGACGGTTCGGCGCCGACCGGCCGGGGCCGCCCGGGGACGACGCCACGGCCGGCCACGGATGAGGGGACACCGCGATGCCGATCGCCCGCCTCGACGGGGTCAGGCTCCACTACGACACGTACGGCGCCGGCGAGCCGGTCGTCATGGTGACCGGCACCGGCGCGCCGGGCCGCATGTGGCGCACCCACCAGGTGCCCGCCCTGACGGCGGCGGGGCACCGCGTCGTCACGCTCGACAACCGGGGCATCCCGCCCAGCGACCCGTGCGCCGACGGCTTCACCCTCGCCGACATGGCGGCGGACGTCGCCGCCCTGATCGAGAGCCTGGGCGAGGGCGCCTGCCGCGTCGTCGGCTACTCGCTGGGCGCCATCGCCGTCCAGGAACTGCTCCTGGCCCGCCCCGAACTCATACGCGCCGCCGTTCTGATGGCGACCAGCGGACGCACGGACGCCCTGACCGCCGCCATGACGGCGGCCGATCTGGAGCTCGTCGAGGGCGCCGGCAAGCTGCCGCCCCGCTTCGCCGCCTATGTGCGGGCCCTGCAGAACCTCTCGCCGCGCACGCTGAACGACGAGGAGCGGCTGCGGGACTGGCTCGCCGTGTTCGAGATGACCGCCGTCGACCGGTCCGAGATCCGCGGCCAGCTCGGGCTCCAGCTCATCCCGGACCGGCTCGCGGCCTACCGGCTCATCGACGTCCCGTGTCTGGTCATCGGGTTCCAGGACGACCTCGTCGTCCGCCCGCACCTCTCCCGCGAGGTCGCGGACGCCCTTCCCAACAGCACCTATGCCGAGCTCCCCGGATGCGGCCACTACGGCTATCTGGAGAGGCCCGCCGCCGTGAATGCGGCGATCACGGACTTCTTCGCCGCAGCCGGTCCCTGAATTCGCGGACCGTGACGTCTTTTCCGCATTGTTCAGCGGCAATTGGACGGCCTTGTCGGCCCACTTGCCCCCCCGATAGCGTGAAAGTCATCTGCCGACGGAAATGATCGGAGTGGTCATGCCCAACCCGTTCGACGACGAAAACGGCACCTTCCTGGTTCTCGTCAACGACGAGAACCAGCACTCGCTCTGGCCCTCCTTCGCCGAAGTCCCTCCGGGCTGGAAGACCGTGTTCGGCGAGGACACGCGCAAGGCCTGCCTCCTCTACATCGAGGAGAACTGGACGGACATCCGGCCCAAGAGCCTCATCGAGGAGATGGACAAGTACCAAGCCGCCGGTTAGGCGCGCCCGGACCGAAACGACAACGAAAACGGGAGGTTTTCGTGGCCATGATCGGTGGCCCGGGGCCGGTAATCATGAGCGGGATGGGGCCGGACGAGTCGGTTACCAAACAGCGAATCAAACCCGGCACGGCGAAGCGCGTCATCCCCTACACGAAACCGTATCGCCTCAACATCGTCATGCTCCTGGTCATCACCGCGCTCAACGCGGGGAACGTGGTGGCCACGCCCATTCTTTTCATGTACCTGATCGACAACGGCATCGTCGAGCGGGACACCTCACTGGTCGTGTGGATCTCCGCGGCCGTCGCCGGCATCGCACTGCTGAGCACCGTCCTCGGCTTCGCCGAGGCCTGGTACTCGGGGCGGATCAGCGAAGGTCTCATCTACGACCTCCGCACCAAGATCTTCGATCACGTACAGCGGCAGCCCCTGGCGTTCTTCACCCGCGCGCAGACCGGGTCGCTGGTCAGCAGGCTCAACACCGACGTCGTGGGCGCCCAGCAGGCCGTGACCACCCTGCTCTCCACGGTGGCCTCGGCGGGACTGACGCTGGTCCTCGTCCTGATCACCATGTTCTATCTGTCCTGGGTCGTCACACTGATCTCCCTGGTGATCATTCCGCTGTTCATCCTGCCGGGAAAGCTCGTCGGCGGGCGGCTCCAGCGGATCATGCGTGAGCACATGCAGGTCAACGCCGAGGTCGGCTCGTTCATGAGCGAGCGCTTCAACGTGACCGGCGCGCTCCTCGCCAAGCTGTACGGCCGCCCGGCGAGCGAGACCGGCGTGTTCTCCGGACTGGCCGCCAAGGGCCGCGACCTCGGCGTCATGACCGCCGTCTACGGCAAGATGCTGTTCCTGACGATGATGCTGGTGGGCTCGCTGGCCACCGCGCTCGTCTACGGTCTCGGCGGCAGCCTCGTCATCGAGGGCACCTTCCAGATCGGCACCCTGGTGGCGCTCGCCACCCTGCTCACCCGGCTGATGGGGCCCATCAACCAGCTCGCCGGCGCGCAGACGAGCGTGCTGACCGCACTCGTCAGCTTCGACCGCCTCTTCGAGATCCTCGACCTCGAACCGCTGATCTCCGAGAAGCCGGACGCCGTGCCCCTGCCCGCCACCAGCGCCGCAGGGACGGCACCGGAAATCGAGTTCGACGGGGTGTCGTTCCGCTACCCGAGGGCCGCCGACGTCTCGCTCGCCTCCCTGGAGTCCATCGCCCTGCCCATGCAGGAACGCGCGCAGAACACCTGGACCCTGAGCGACCTGACCTTCACCGCGCCCGCGGGCAAACTCACCGCGCTCGTCGGCCCGTCCGGCGCGGGCAAGACCACGATCACCCACCTGGTGCCGCGGCTCTACGACCCGGTCGAGGGCGCCATCAGGATCGGCGGCAGCGACATCCGCGACGTGACGCTGAAGTCGCTGAACGACACCGTCGGCATGGTCACGCAGGACGCGCACCTCTTCCACGCGACGATCCGCGACAACCTGACCTACGCGCGGCCCGACGCCACCGAACAGGACCTGGTGGAGGCGTGCAAGGCGGCGCAGATCTGGGACCTGATCGAGAGCCTGCCGGACGGCTTCGACACCGTGGTCGGCGACCGCGGATACCGGTTCTCCGGAGGCGAGAAGCAGCGCGTGGCCATGGCCAGGCTGCTGCTCAAGGCCCCGCCCATCGTCGTCCTCGACGAGGCGACCGCGCACCTGGACTCCGAGTCCGAGGCGGCTCTGCAAAGGGCCCTGAAAACCGCTCTCAAGGGGCGCACCTCGCTGGTGATCGCCCACCGCCTGTCCACGATCCGCGACGCCGACCAGATCCTGGTCATCGACCAGGGCAGGGTGCGGGAACGCGGCGCCCACGAGGAGCTGATGGCACTCGACGGGCTCTACGCGGAGCTGTACCGCACGCAGTTCTCCCGCCAGCCGTCGGACAACGGCGCGGCCCCGGCGCGCGGGTCCGAGAACGGCGCGGCGCCCGTGCCCGAACCGGTCGGCGGCCCTCCGGGCGGCCCGCCCGGCACCATGTTCACGGCCGGCCCGGGAAGCCCCGGCGGTCCGGGCGGACCGGGCATGTTCATCGCCCCGGGCGGCCCCGGCGGCCCCGGCCCGGTCCGGCACGGGCCCGGCCTCCAAGGCCCTGGTCCACATGGCCCCGGACCGCACGGCCCGGGGCCTGGCCAGGGAGGACCACCCCCCGGCCACGGGTGAGCGGGCTCCCGTACGGGACCGGAGGACCGCCCGGCATCCGCGGCGCGCACGACGGCGTCGCGGATGCCGGGCGTCCGGGCCGGTTCCCAGGAGTCGGCGGGAGTCGCGCGGAGGCGGGCCCCGGGCCCGCCCGCCGGGGGTAGCCTGACAAGCGTCTGTGTGCCGCGACGCGCCAAGCGGGGGTGGGCCAATGAAGGTGCTGCGCGAGGCGGCCGCACGCGCCGGGAGTTCCGGAGGGACGGTCGCCGGACGCTTCCCGGCCCTGACGCGCCTGATGCCCCGCCGGGTCCGCGTGCGGCTGACCCTCCTGTACGGGGGGCTGTTCGTCCTCTCCGGCGCCGTCCTGCTGACCATCACGTACATCCTGGTCAACCGCTCGAACGGCATGTTCGTCTTCAGCCGCGACCCGTCGGGCCCCTCCGGCGCCCGCATGTACACGGGCGACGGCACGTCCACCGTCCTCGACCGCTTCGCGGAGGCGCAGCGCCGGCAGGCACAGCGGCAGCACGCGCTGGAGATGAACCGCCTGCTGATCGAGTCGGGCATAGCGCTGGCGATCATGTCGGTCATCGCGATCGGCCTCGGCTGGTTCGTCGCGGGACGGGTGCTGCGGCCGCTGCGCACGATGACCTCCACCATCCAGCGGATCTCCGCGGACAACGTGCACGAACGGCTGGCCGTCGAGGGCCCCGCCGATGAGCTGAAGGACCTCGCGGACACGGTCGACGGACTGCTCGGCCGACTGGAGGGGGCGCTCGACTCCCACAAACGCTTCGTCGCCAACGCCGCACACGAACTGCGTACGCCGCTGACCGTCGAACACGCGCTCCTCGAAGAGTCGTTGATAGACCGCGACGCCACCGTCGAGTCGTTCCGGTCCAACTTCGAGCGGCTGCTCGTGCTGAGCGAACAGCAGGCGCGGCTCCTGGAGTCCCTGCTGACCCTGTCGAGCAGCGAACGCGGCCTCGACCACCGCGAACCCATCGACCTGGCGGAACTGGCCGGGGAAGCGGTGCTCGGCTGCCGCGGGCGGGCGGAGCGGCACGGGCTGCGCGTGGACAGCGCGACCGGGCACGCGGCCACCTACGGCGACAGCGCGCTGGTCGAACGTCTGATCGTCAACCTCCTGGACAACGCCATCGGTTACAACGTGCCGGACGGCTGGGTGAAGGTCGTCACCCGCGTCGAGGGCGAGCACGCCGTCGTACGGGTCGCCAACTCCGGCAAGGTGGTCCCGCCGGAGCGGGTGGGCCGCCTCTTCGAGCCGTTCCAGCGGCTCGACCGCACCGCGGGCGACGGACACCACGGCCTCGGCCTCTCGATCGTGCGCTCCATCGCCGCCGCCCACGGCGCGACCGTGACGGCGCACGCCCGGTCCGTGGGCGGCCTCGTCGTCGAGGTGTCCTTCCCGCTGCGGACGGCCGCCCGCCCGTCGGCCCGGCACCACAACGGCACGCCCCGCCTGCCCCAGGCCGCCTCCGGCTGACCCGCCGACGGCCGGCGCCGGCCCCCGACGCCTGACGGGCCCGCGGCCGTCACCGTGGACGGTCGCCTCGATTCCCCTCCCGCCATAGCATCGAATTCACCGCGCTTTTGATGCGCCCGCCCCGTGTCCAAGTGCGCGGAGCGCACAGTTGGACGGCCCGGGACCGCCATCGGCCGACGCGTTTCGCGCGGCGAGGGGGAATGATGAACGGCACAGCTGGTCGCACTCTGCCCTTACTCGATTCCCAGGAAGGAATCTGGCTGGCGCAGCGTGTCGAGGGTTCCGGCGCGATGTACGGCGTCGGCCAGTACATCGACATAGCGGGCCCGATGGACGCGCACGTATGCGAGCGGGCATTACGTCATGTGGTCGCCGAAACGGAGACCCTGCACGCGCGCTTCACCGAGGACGGCGACAAGGCCGTGCAATTCCTCGCCCCCGACGCATTACCTTCCCCGCTGCTCCTTTCCGTGGACCTCAGCGCCGACGACGATCCCGGAACGGCCGCCGAGGAATGGATGCGCGCGGAACTGCGCCAGGAGAACGGCCCGCGTTCCGGCCGCCCCTTCTCCTTCGTCCTCTTCCGGCTCGCCACCGACCGGCACATCTGGTTCCAGCGCTACGACCATCTGCTGATGGACGTCTTCGGCTGCTCCCTCGTCTCCCGCCGCTTCGCGGACGTCTACACGGCGCTGCTGCGCGGGCGGTCCCCGGAACCGGCGGGCCACGCCCCGCTCGCCGAGCTGCTCGCGGAGGAGTCGGCGTACCGCGCCTCCGAGCGGTACGCCGACGACCGGCGGTACTGGCTCGACCGCTTCGCCGACCGCCCGGACCTCGCCGCCATCCCCGGACACGGCCCGGCCGCAGGGTCCCAAAGCGGTCGCGAAGGCGGGCAGGAGGTGCTGCGCGAGACGGGTCACCTGCCGCCGTCGGCCGTGGCGGCGCTGCGCGCGGCGGCCGTCCGCGCCGGGGTGAGCTGGCCGAGGCTCGTCGTCGCGGCGTTCGCGGCCTTCACCGGACGCATGACCGGGGCGGACGAAGCCGTCCTGAGCCTCCCGGTCACCGGCCGCGCGAGCGACCGGGCACGGCGCACCCCCTGCACCATGGCCAACCTGCTCCCCGTACGGCTGCCCGCGACCGCCGGCGCGAGCCTGCTCGACCTGGCGCGCGCGGCGGGGCACGAGATCGGCGACGTCCTCGCCCACCAGGGCTACCGAGGGGAGCGGCTGCGCCGCGAACTCGGCTGGCCGACGGGCGACCGCTGGCACTTCGGCCCCTCCGTCAACGTCCTGCCGACGGCCGGCGAGAGCCTGTGGTTCGGCGAGCACCGGGGCGCCGTCGGCGACCTGTCGACCCGGCGCGTCGAGGACTTCGGCGTGCTGGTGAGCGGCTGGTCCGAGGACGAGGGCATGCCGGTCGTCCTCGAGGCCAACCCCGCGCTGTACGACCGGGCCTGGCTTCGGGCCGCGCACCGGTCGTTCCTGACCTTCCTGGAGAAGGCGGTGTCCGACCCGTCGACGCCGGTGGGCCGGATCGACACGGTGGACACGGCCGAACGCGACGCCATGGTGAAGGACGGGAACGCCACCGAGCAGCCGGTGGCCGCGGCAACGGTGCCCGCCCTCCTCGCCCGCCACCTCCCCTGGTCGCTGGACGCGGTGGCGATCACCGACGGCGAACAGGACATGACCTACGGGGAGTTGGACGCCGCGGCGGGCCGCCTCGCGTCGTACCTGGCGGGCGTCGGCGTGCGCCGCGGGGACCGGGTCGCCGTGGTGATGGAGCGCTCCGCGGAACTGATCGTCACGCTCCTCGCGGTGTGGCGGGCGGGAGCGGCGTTCGTGCCGGTGGACGTGGAGTACCCAGCGGAGCGGGTGGCGTTCCTGCTGGCCGACTCGGCCCCGGCGGCGGTGGTGTGCACCGCGGCCCACCGCGACGCGCTGCCCGCGGGCCCCGCGAAGGCACCGGTGGTGCTCGACGACCCCGGCGTACGGGAAGCCGTCGCCGCCTGCCGGATCGACGGCCCCGCGACCCCGGTCCCGCTGGGCGCGCACGACCTGGCGTACGTGATGTACACCTCGGGCTCGTCGGGCGTGCCGAAGGGCGTGGCGGTGCCGCACGGGGGCGTGGCGGCGCTGGTGGGCTCCCACGCGGGGTGGCGGGTGGGGGCGGGCGACGCGGTGCTCATGCACGCGCCGCACGCCTTCGACGTGGCGCTGTTCGAGGTGTGGGTGCCGCTGGCCGCGGGTGGCCGGGTGGTGATCGCCGGGCCCGGAGTGGTCGACGCGGCTCGCGTCCGCGCGGCGGTCGCGGACGGGGTGACGGCGCTGCACGTCACGGCGGGGATGTTCCGGGTGCTTGCGGAGGGGTCCCCGGAGTGCTTCACGGGCCTCACCGAGGTCCTGACGGGCGGCGACGTGGTGCCGCCGGGTGCGGTGGCGCGCGTACGGGAGGCGTGCCCGCGGGTGGCGGTGCGGCACCTCTACGGCCCGACGGAGGCCACGCTCTGCGCGACCTGGCACGTGCTGCCGGCGGGCGCGGCGAGCGGCCCCGCACTGCCGATCGGCCGCCCCCTGCCCCACCGTCGGGTGTACGTCCTCGACGCCGCGCTCCGGCCCGCCCCGGCCGGCGTGGTGGGTGAGCTGTATCTGGCGGGAGCAGGTCTCGCGCGGGGCTACCCGGGCCGCCCGGAGCCGACGGCGGAGCGGTTCGTGGCGTGCCCGTTCGGCGCGGGTGAGCGGATGTACCGCACAGGGGACCTGGTGCGGTGGACGCCCGAGGGCGAGCTGCTGTTCATGGGCCGCGCGGACGATCAGGTCAAGGTCCGCGGCTTCCGGGTGGAGCCGGGCGAGGTCGAGTCGGTCCTCGCCGCACACGAAGCGGTGGCACAGGCCGTCGTGGTGGCCCGCGAGGACGGCGGCGCCGGCGGCGGCAAGCGGCTGATCGGCTACGTCGTACCCGACGCGGAGCACGCAGCGGACCCCGGGCGGCTCCGTGAGCACGTGGCCGGACTGCTCCCGGAGTACATGGTCCCGGCGGCGGTGGTCGTCCTGGACGCGCTGCCGCTCACGGTGAACGGCAAGCTGGACCGCGCCGCCCTGCCCTCACCCGACTTCACGGGTGGCGCGGAGGGCGGCCGAGGCCCCGCGACACCGCTGGAGGACGTGCTGTGCGGTCTGTTCGGCGAAGTCCTCGGCCTGGGGCGGGTCGGCGCCGATGTGTCGTTCTTCCGGCTGGGCGGTGACTCCCTCCTGGGAATGCGGCTGATCGCGCGGGTGCGGGCGGTGCTCGATGTGGAGGTGGGGATCGGGGAGTTGTTCGGTGCGCCGACGGTGGCGGGGTTGGCGGGGTTGATCGAGGGTGGTCATGGCTCCGGTGGGGGGCGTGTGGTGTTGCGGCCGTGGGTGCGGCCGGATGTGGTGCCGTTGTCGTTCGCGCAGCAGCGGATGTGGTTCTTGAACCGGATGGAGGAGGCGGTGCCGGGGGCGTCGGCGGCGTACAACCTGCCGTTGGCGCTGCGGATCTCGGGTGCGTTGGATGTGGCGGCTCTGGAGTTGGCGCTGGGTGACGTGGCCGACCGGCACGAGAGTCTGCGCACGGTCTTCCCCGACCACGACGGCGTCCCCTACCAGC
>NZ_QEXM01000009.1 GCF_004127445.1 Streptomyces alfalfae | reverse complement strand
GGCCCCCACCCCACCACCACGATCCGCCCAGCGCAGCCCGACGCCACCCACCACCACGTCGCCGCCCAGCTCCAGCCCAGCTCAGTCCCGCCCCGCCGCGCCGCAACGCCCCCGCCCGGCCCAGCGCCACCCACCACCACACCCCGCCCAGCTCGGTCCCCCTCCGCCACTCCCGCTCGCCCCTCTTCCGTGCCCCAGCCCCGCACCCAAGCCCCGCCCCCGCACTCCCTCGCCCCGATAAGGCAGTCTTGTCCCCGTGCCCGAAGCCTCAGCGAATGAAGCCCAGCCGGAGTCCCCGCGAGGGGCGCCGCAGGAGTCCCAGCCGGGGGCCGGCCAGGACCGCCGGACCCCGCATGCCCATACCGCGACCCTGAAGCGCCTGGAGAAGTCCTCGGGGAGTCTCGCCGCGCAGGCCATCGCGCGCATGGACGAAACGCTGTCCTGGTACCGGGCGATGCCGCCGGAGAACCGCTCCTGGATCGGCCTGGTGGCACAGGCCGGCATCGCCGCGTTCACCGAGTGGTTCCGGCATCCGGACGCCCCCCAGGCCATCTCCACGGACGTCTTCGGCACCGCCCCCCGCGAGCTGACCAGGGCGATCACCCTGCGCCAGACCGTGGAGATGGTGCGGACGACGATCGAGGTGATGGAGTCGGCGATCGACGAGGTCGCCGCACCGGGCGATGAGTCCATCCTCCGCGAGGCCCTCCTCGTCTACGCCAGGGAGATCGCCTTCGCCACCGCGCAGGTGTACGCGCAGGCCGCAGAGGCACGCGGCGCCTGGGACGCGCGCCTGGAGTCGCTCGTCGTCAACGCGGTGCTCTCCGGCGAGGCCGACGAGGGGGCGGTGAGCCGGGCCGCGGCGCTCGGCTGGAACTCCCCCGACCACGTCTGCGTGATCCTCGGCACCGCCCCCGACGGCGACAGCGAGCTCACCGTCGAGGCCATCCGCCGCGCCGCCCGGCACGCGAAGCTGCAGGTCCTCACCGGCGTCCTCGGCACGCGCCTCGTCGTCATCGCGGGCGGCAACGACAACCCGCTCGCGGTGGCGAAGGCGCTGATCGGCCCCTACGCGGCGGGCCCCGTCGTGGCGGGCCCCATCGTCCCCGACCTGCTCGCCGCCACCCGCTCCGCACAGGCCGCGGCCGCCGGGCTCAAGGCGTCCGCCGCCTGGCAGGACGCCCCCCGGCCCGTCCTCGCGGACGATCTCCTGCCCGAGCGCGCCATGGCGGGTGATCCAGCGGCCCGCGAGCAGTTGGTGGAGGAGATCTACAGACCACTGGAGGAGGCGGGCTCCGCGCTCCTGGAGACGCTGAGTGTCTATCTGGAGCAGGCGAGCAGCCTCGAAGGCGCCGCCCGGATGCTCTTCGTCCACCCCAACACCGTGCGCTACCGGCTCCGACGTGTGACTGACGTCACCGGCTGGTCACCGTCGGATGTACGCTCCGCGTTCACGCTGCGGATCGCGCTGATCCTGGGGCGTCTGGCCGGCGGGGATCTCCAGTCGTAGCCTTTTGTCGGAGCCCTACAATTCCGTCAGCCGTTCTTCGTCCCTGTCCCCACCGGCCAGTTACGCCGTCCACAAGAGAGAGTGTGAGAGTGCTCGTACTCGTCGCTCCCGGCCAAGGCGCTCAGACGCCCGGCTTCCTGACCCCCTGGCTCGACCTCCCCGGCGCCGCCGACCGTCTCGGCGCCTGGTCGGACGCCATCGGTCTCGACCTCGCCCACTACGGCACACAGGGCGACGCGGACCAGATCCGCGACACCGCCGTGGCCCAGCCGCTGCTGGTGGCCGCCGGGCTGCTCTCCGCCTCCGCACTGGGTGACATCACGCCCGGCGCCGTCGCGGGCCACAGCGTCGGCGAGATCACCGCCGCGGCGTACGCGGGCGTGCTGTCCGACGACGACGCCCTGCGTCTCGTGCGCAAGCGCGGCCTCGCCATGGCGGAGGCCGCCGCGGTCACCGAGACCGGCATGGCGGCGCTGCTCGGCGGCGACCCCGAAGTCACCGCGCCGCACCTGGAGAAGCTGGGCCTGACGCCGGCGAACGTGAACGGCGCGGGCCAGATCGTCGCCGCCGGCACCAAGGAGCAGCTCGCCGCCCTGGAGGCCGACAAGCCCGAGGGCGTCCGCAAGGTCGTCGCCCTCAAGGTCGCGGGCGCCTTTCACACGCACCACATGGCCCCCGCCGTCTCGCAGCTCGAAGAGGCCGCCCGGGGACTCGACACCGCCGACCCGAGGATCACCTACGTCTCCAACCGTGACGGCGGGACCGTCGCGACCGGCGCCGAAGTGATCTCCCGCCTGGTCGGCCAGGTGGCCAACCCGGTCCGCTGGGACCTGTGCATGGAGACGTTCAAGGAGCTCGGAGTCACGGCCCTCGTCGAGGTGTGCCCCGGCGGCACCCTCACCGGCCTGGCCAAGCGAGCCCTGCCCGGCGTCAAGACGCTCGCGGTCAAGACCCCCGACGACCTCGACGCGGCCCGCACGCTCGTCGCCGAGTATTCCTGAGCCGACGACTGACAAGGAGCCGTAGCGCATGTCGAAGATCAAGCCCAGTCAGGGCGCCCCGTACGCGCGGATCATGGGCGTCGGCGGCTACCGGCCCACCCGTGTCGTGCCGAACGAGGTGATCCTGGAGACGATCGACTCGTCCGACGAGTGGATCCGTTCCCGCTCGGGCATCGCGACCCGGCACTGGGCCTCCGACGAGGAGACCGTGGCCGCGATGTCGGTCGAGGCGGCGGGCAAGGCGATCGCCGACGCGGGCATCACGCCCGAGCAGATCGGCGGCGTGATCGTCTCCACGGTCTCGCACTTCAAGCAGACGCCTGCCATCGCCACCGAGATCGCGGACAAGATCGGCGCGGGCAAGCCCGCCGCGTTCGACATCTCCGCGGGCTGCGCCGGATTCGGCTACGGGCTGACCCTCGCCAGGGGCATGGTCACCGATGGCTCCGCCGAGTACGTCCTGGTCATCGGCGTGGAGCGGCTGAGCGACCTCACCGACCTGAACGACCGCGCGACGGCTTTCCTCTTCGGCGACGGCGCCGGCGCCGTGATCGTCGGCCCCTCCAAGGAGCCGAAGATCGGCCCGACGGTCTGGGGCTCGGAGGGCGACAAGTCCGAGACGATCAAGCAGACGATCTCGTGGGAGGAGTACCGCGCGGGCTCCCCCGAGAAGTTCCCCGCCATCACGCAGGAGGGCCAGGCGGTGTTCCGCTGGGCCGTCTTCGAGATGGCGAAGGTCGCCCAACAGGCTCTGGACGCGGCCGGCGTCACCGCGGAGGACCTGGACGTCTTCATTCCGCACCAGGCCAACGAGCGGATCATCGACTCGATGGTGAAGACCCTGAAACTGCCGGAGCACGTGACGGTCGCCCGTGACGTGCGCACCACCGGCAACACCTCGGCCGCCTCGATCCCGCTCGCGATGGAGCGGCTCCTGGCGACCGGCGAGGCGAAGAGCGGCGACACCGCGCTCGTCATCGGCTTCGGGGCGGGTCTCGTGTACGCCGCCACGGTCGTTACCCTCCCCTAGGCATCACGTCCGGATCACCCGATCCGGACGGCTGTAACCAACCTGCCGCTGCCGCGGCGGGCGCCACACCCTCTGGATACATAAGAAGGAGCGCCAACATGGCCGCCACTCAGGAAGAGATCGTCGCCGGTCTCGCCGAGATCGTGAACGAGATCGCCGGCATCCCGGTCGAGGACGTCCAGCTGGACAAGTCCTTCACCGACGACCTGGACGTCGACTCGCTGTCCATGGTCGAGGTCGTCGTCGCCGCCGAAGAGCGCTTCGACGTCAAGATCCCGGACGACGACGTCAAGAACCTCAAGACGGTCGGCGACGCGACCAAGTACATCCTCGAGCACCAGGCCTGATCCAGGCCGCGCTCTGTCGCCACCCGGCGGTGGCGCCGCTGATCCCCTCAACACCGTGGAGAAATTTCCTGTGAACTCGACCAATCGCACCGTGGTCGTCACCGGTATCGGCGCAACCACACCGCTGGGTGGCGACGCAGCGTCGACGTGGGAGGGCCTGCTCGCGGGCCGTTCCGGCGTCAGCACGCTGGAGCAGGACTGGGCGGCCGAGCTGCCCGTCCGCATCGCCGGTCAGATCGCCGTGGAGCCGGGCGAGGTCATCCCCCGGCCGCAGGCCCGCAAGCTGGACCGTTCGGCGCAGTTCGCGCTGATCGCGGCCAAGGAGGCCTGGGCGGACGCCGGCTACACCGCTAAGGCGGGCGAGGACGCCTCGGTGGACCCGCACCGCCTCGGCGCGGTCATCGCCTCCGGCATCGGCGGCGTGACCACGCTGCTGGACCAGTACGACGTGCTGAAGGAGAAGGGCGTACGCCGTGTCTCCCCGCACACCGTGCCGATGCTGATGCCCAACTCCCCGGCGGCCAACGTCGGCATCGAGCTGGGCGCCCACGCGGGCGTCCACACCCCGGTGTCGGCCTGCGCCTCGGGCGCCGAGGCCATCGGCTACGCGATCGAGATGATCCGCACCGGACGCGCCGACGTCGTCGTCGCGGGCGGCACGGAGGCGGCGATCCACCCGCTGCCGATCGTCGCGTTCGGCAACATGATGGCGATGTCCAAGAACAACGACGACCCGCAGGGCGCCTCGCGCCCCTACGACGCGGACCGCAACGGCTTCGTGCTCGGCGAGGGCGCCGGTGTGATCGTCCTCGAGTCCGAGGAGCACGCCAAGGCCCGCGGCGCGAAGATCTACGCGGAGGCCGTCGGCCAGGGCATCTCGGCCGACGCGCACCACATCACGCAGCCCGAGCCGTCCGGCAACGGCATCGCCGCCGCCCTGCAGAACCTGCTCGACACCACCGACCTCAAGCCCGCCGAGATCGTGCACGTGAACGCGCACGCCACCTCGACGCCGCAGGGTGACGTCGCGGAGATCAAGGCGCTGCGCAAGGCGTTCGGCGACGACGTGGACCACATGGCGATCGCCTCCACCAAGTCGATGACGGGTCACCTGCTCGGTGGCGCGGGCGGCGTGGAGACCGTGGCCACGGTCCTCGCGCTGAAGAACCGCGTCGCCCCGCCGACGATCAACATCGCGAACCTCGACCCCGAGGTCGACGCGGACATCATCCGCGACGAGGCCCGCGCGCTGCCCGAGGGCAGGATCGCGGCGCTGAACGACTCGTTCGGCTTCGGCGGTCACAACGTGGTCCTGGCGTTCAGGACCGTGTGACCTCACACACGAGCAAGGCCCGTCCGGTGGTTTCCGGACGGGCCTTCTTCGTGCGTATGGGGTGGCGCGGGCTCACACGACCTGGTGCAGCCACCGCACGGGCGCGCCCTCGCCCGCGTAGCGGAACGGCTCCAGTTCGTCGTCCCAGGGCTTGCCGAGGAGTTTGGCGAGTTCGGCGGCCAGGTCGCTCTCGCCGCCCTGTGAGCGGGCCAGGGCGGCGCGCAGCCGGTCCTCGGGGATGAGGATGTCGCCGTGCAGCCCGGTGACGGCGTGGAAGATGCCGAGCTCGGGCGTGGCGCTGTACCGCTCGCCCTCGGCGCCGGCGCAGGGTTCCGCCGTGACCTCGAAGCGCAGCATCTGCCAGCCGCGCAGGGCGGAGGCGAGCTTGGAGGCGGTGCCCACCGAGCCCTGCCAGGAGAATTCGGATCTCCAGGTGCCCGGCGCGGCGGGCTGCCTGATCCAGTCGAGGCTCACGCGCGCGCCGAGCACGCCCGCGACGGCCCACTCGACGTGTGGGCACAGCGCGCGCGGAGCGGAGTGCACGTACAGAACTCCACGTGTCGTCACCGGGACCTCCAGTGTGGGTCGAGGTTCGCCTTCCCCAGCGGCCTCGCGCCCGTGCCGAGCAGTTTTCTCCAAATACTAGAGAAACCTGAAAAAAAGGGGACAGATGTGACGTGATGTAATTTAGCGGAACCACAGCGGCGGAGCGTCACCGGGTGGATCACCCGCCTGTCGCCGCCGTGACAGCAGTGGCCAGGCGGCTACGGGGCCGAGGCTACCGTGCGGCGGCGCAAGGAGTGTGACGTACCGTCGGTCCGTAGCCCGGGAAACTCCGACCTTTCACCCGGCGGGGCGCAACCCCGGGCACGCGCACGGCGTCACGTAGATCGACAGAGGGGAGCAGGGGATGCGGAACCGCAGGCACCGCTCGCGTGCCGTCGTCGCTCTGGCGACGGCGGCGCTGCTCGGCACGGCGACGCTGACCGCGTGCGACGCGCAAGGCGGCGACTCCGCGTCTCCGGGCGGCCCGTCCGCCCACGACAAGCCCTCCCCCAGGCCGACGCCCGCCTGGGACACCTCGCCCCGCTCGCTCGCGGCCGTCGGCGACTCCATCACCCGCGGCTTCGACGCCTGTTCGGTGCTCTCCGACTGCCCCGAGGCGTCCTGGGCGACCGGCACCGACGCCGAGGTGCGCAGCCTCGCCACGCGGCTCCTCGGCAAGGAGCGGGCCGCCTCGCACAGCTGGAACCTCGCCAAGACGGGCGCCCGAATGGAGGATCTGCCCGGCCAGATCGAACAGGCCGTCACCGAGCGGCCCGAGCTGGTGACGGTGATGATCGGCGCCAATGACGCCTGCCGTTCGTCGGCCGCGTCGATGACACCGGTCGGCGACTTCCGCGCCGACTTCACGGCGGCGATGCGCACCCTGCGCAGCTCGCTGCCGAAGGCGCAGGTGTACGTGGCGTCCGTGCCGAACCTCAAGCGGCTCTGGTCCCAGGGGCGCACCAACCCGCTGGGCAAGCAGGTGTGGAAGCTGGGCATCTGCTCCTCGATGCTGGCCGACCCCGACGACCTGGACGCCGCCGCGTCCGAGCGGCGCAACTCGGTGCGGGACCGCGTGGTGGCGTACAACGACGTACTCGAAGAGGTGTGCGAGAAGGACCGGCGCTGCCGTTACGACGGCGGGGCGGTCCACGACTACCGCTTCGACGGCGATCAGTTGAGCCACTGGGACTGGTTCCACCCCAGCAAGGACGGCCAGTCCCGCCTCGCCGCGCTCGCCCACCGGCAGATCACCTCGCGCAAGCCCCTCCCCTAGGCCCCGGCGGTGCGGCGTAGGGTCGCGATCATGCGCAGCGAACTCTTCGGGGCACTCCCCGACGGCACCCCCGTCCACCGCTGGACCCTGGAGAGGGGCGGGGTGCGGGTGCGTGTCCTGACGTATGGCGGCATCCTTCAGTCGGCTGAAGTTCCCGACCGTTCCGGGCGGCCGGCGCAGGTGGCCCTGGGGTTCGAGGGGCTCGACGGGTACGTGAAGCACCCCGGCCCCTACTTCGGCGCGGTGGTGGGGCGGTACGCGAACCGCGTCGCGGGCGGCGCCTTCACCCTCGACGGGCACACGCACCGGCTGGCGCGGAACAACGGCGCCAACGCCCTGCACGGCGGTGAGCGCGGCTTCGACAAGCGCGTCTGGGACGCGGAGCCGGACGGCGACCACGCGGTGCGGCTCGCGCGGGTGAGCCCGGACGGCGAGGAGGGCTATCCCGGGCGGCTCGCGGTCTCGGTGACGTATGCGCTGGACGGGACGGGCGCGCTGAGCGTCGCCTACGAGGCGACCACGGACGCCCCGACCGTGGTGAACCTCACCAACCACACGTACTGGAACCTCGCGGGCGCGGGCTCCGGCGGCGCGCACGGGCACGAGGTGCGGATCGCCGCCTCCCGGATCACCCCGGTCGACGCGGAGCTGATTCCGACCGGGGTGTACGAGGACGTGGCGGGGACGCGGTTCGACTTCCGCACGGCGCGGACGGCGGGGCCCGGCTTCGACCACAACTTCGTGCTCGACAAGGGCGTCACCGCCGAACCGGTCGAGGTCGCGGGCCTCCACGACCCCGCCACCGGGCGGAACCTCACCGTCTCGACGACCGAGCCGGGCCTCCAGCTCTACACCGCCGACCACTTCGACGCGGAGCTGCCGTTCGCCCCGGGGGACGGGATCGCGCTGGAGACGCAGCACTTCCCCGACTCGCCGAACCGGCCGGGATTTCCGTCCACGGTCCTGCGGCCGGGCGAGACCTACAGGTCGCGGACGGTGTACGGGTTCTCCGTACGGTGACCTGCGCCTCGGCCATCAGTTCGACGGCGTCATACCGCGGGCCGAGGTGGACCGGGCGCTACCGGGCGGGGCTCGCGGGGGCGGTCCGCCCGGCGGGGACGGCCGCGACCACCTCGACCTCGATCAGCGCCTCGGGCCGGAACAGGCGCGGCACCTCGACGGTCGTGCTGGTGGGCGGGGCGCCGGTGAGGAACTCCCGGCGCACGGCGGCGTAGTCGGGCAGGCCGCCGATGTCCGTCAGGAACGTACGGATGTTGATGATGTCGCCGAGGCCCGCCCCGTGGGCCCGCAGCAGGCTGTCCACGGTCTCGAAGACGCTGCGGGACTGGGCGGCGAGGCCGTCGCCCTCGCCGATCTGGCCGGAGAGGTGCAACAGGGCGCTGCCGTCGGGGAGTTCGACGCGGGCGACCTGGGAGTAGGGGCCCAGCGGCTGCGGGGCGGAGGCGGGGTTGTCGAGGGTTGTCCGCATGCGGGTACTCCTGGTGAGGGTGCTGAGGGCAGGGGCCGGAGCGGCGAGGGCGCCGAGGCGGGCCCGGGTCAGGCGTCGTGGCGGGCGCGGATGTGGGTGACGGCGCGGGCGATGTCCTCGTGGACGACGTCCGGGTCGGCGGCGACCGCCGCGAAGTGGCCGAGGACCGCCTCCATGGCGGGCAGCCGGGCGGACTCCGTCGCCAGGGTGATGTCCTTGACGGCGAGGTCGCTGCCGAAGTGCACGCCTTCCGCGAAGGCCCGCGCGACCGCGCCGCCGAGCGGTCCGCCGGCCAGGGCGTCCCTGGCGGTGTCCTCGGCGAGGCCGAGCGCGTCGGCGAGCTTCATGGCCTCGGCGACGAGTGCGACGCCGCCGATGACGGCCGTGTTGACGACGAGCTTGAGGGCGGCCCCGGTGCCGGGCGCCCCGGTGCGGGTGACGGGGCCGAAGAGGGCGAGGATGTGCTCGACGCCCGCCGCGTCACCGCCCGCGAGAATGCCGAGGCGTCCGGCGGCGGCCTTGTCGGTGCTGCCCATGACGGGCGCGTCGACGAGCGTGACCCCGGCGGGCATCCGCTCCCCCAGCTCCCGCACGGTGTCGGGCCCTACGGTCGACATCTCCACCCAGTGCGCGCCGGGCCGCAGCGCCGGAAGGATCGCGTCGGCGATCTCCCGTACGGCGTCGGGCCCCGCCAGCATCGTGATGACGACGTCCGCGTCGCGCACGGCGTCGGCGGGGTCCGCGGCGGCCCGCGCGCCGGCGGCGACGAGGGGCCCGGCCTTGGCGGCGGTGCGGTTCCACACCGCCAACGGGTGTCCGGCGACCAGCAGGTGACGGGCCATCGGCTCGCCCATGTGCCCGAGGCCGAGGAATGCGATCTTCTCCATGTGCCCGACGCTAGGCCCGCCCGGGGGATGCGACAAGCGAACGTCTAGCATGCCTGCCATGCCGAAACCGCATACCGCGCGCGGAGTTGAGCCCGGCCCCGCGCCCCCTTCCCCGGTGGCGCTCCCCGACCTCTCCACCGTCTGGCTGCGGACCTTTCTCCACGTGGCCCGGCACGGCTCGTTCACGGTGGCCGCACGGGAACTGGGGTGGACGCAGTCCGCCGTGTCGCGGCAGGTCTCTGCCCTTGAGGCGGCGCTCGGCGGCGCCCCGCTCTTCGACCGGCTGCCGCGCGGAGTGCGCCCGACCGCGGAGGGCCGGGCCCTGCTGCCGCACGCGGAGGAGGTGCTGGCCCGGCTGCACCGCGCGGCCGGGGAGCTGGCGGCGCTGCGGGACGGGACGGGCGGGCCGCTGCGGATCGGGGCGTTCGCGACGGCGGACGCGGGGCTCGTGCCGCGCGCGCTCGCACGCTTCCGGGACCGCCACCCCGGCGTGGTCCTCACTCATGAGGAGGGCCGCACGCCGGCGCTGCTCTCCCGTCTGACGGAGGGCGGACTCGACCTCGCCGTGGTCTCGACGACGGGCGGCGCACTGCCCGACGGCGCCCACGACTTCCATCATCTGCTGGACGAGACCCTGTACGTGGCTCTGCCCGCCGGCCACCCGCTGGCGGCCGAACCGGAGCTGCGGCTGCCGCGGCTCGCCGCCGAGGACTGGATAACCGGCAGCCCGCACATCGAGGGCAGCCTCCTCCGCCTGGCCCTCCGCCACGGCTTCCGGCCCCGGGTCGCCCACGTCGTCGCGGAGTGGACGGCGAAGCAGGGGTACGTCGCCGCGGGCCTCGGCATCGCCCTCATCCCGCAACTGGCGGCGGAGTCGGCCCGCCCGGACATCACCCTGGTTCCGCTGCGGGACGACTCCGCCCCCGCGCGCGAGGTCTACGCGGCGACGGCGCGGAGACGGGCGGCGCCGTCGGCGGCCACGGCGTTCCTGGCGGCCTTGCGCCACGCCGCCGCCGGGCTCTGAGCCGCCACCACCGCCGCCCGGCACCGCGAGGGCGATGAGCTCCAGGACTCCGCTCCCGCCCTCACCCCCGGGTCAGCAGCCCGCGCCCGTACCGCCGCAGTGCCTCCTGAGCCGACTCCGGTGTCAGATGGCCCACCAGGACCTGTGCGGTCAGGCCCTCCGTCAGGGCGAGCAGGGTGCGGGCCTCGGTGGCGGGGTCCGCCGTGGGGGTGAGTTCGCCGGTGTCCTGGCCGTAGCCGATCAGCCAGACGAGGAGGTCGTGCAGCTTGCCGTAGGTCTCGCGCAGCACCGCCGCGAGCTGGTCGCTCACCGCCGCGTGGGCGACGAAGGCGCCCCAGACCTGCGCCTCCGCCCGGTCCTCCGGGTCCACCAGGGCGAGCGCGGACAGCGTGCGGTCCAGCAGGGTCGCGGCCGACCGCGGGGCGTCCGAGGCCTCGATACGGGCCTTCGCGCGGTCCCCGACCCGTCGCGAGATGTCCTCCAGGGCGAAGAGCAGCATCTCGTCCTTGGTGCGGAAGCAGCGCTGCACCGCGCCCATCGACACGTGCGCCTCGGCGGCGACGTCCCGGAGGCTGACGGCCTCCATCCCGGAACGGGTGATCAGGAGGCGGACCGCCTCGGCGATCTGACGGCGGCGCTCCTCGTAGTCGACCTGTCTGGGCACGCGCCCGCCTTTCTCCTCCGACCGTCGCCGGGCCGCTCCCCGCCCCGTCCCTCGGTGGAGCCGATCCCGGCCATCCGTTTCGATGCGGTTGCATCATATCCCGCCTCCGAGGCATGATTCGATGCGACCGCATCGGAACGAGCGGCCCGCCGTACGCACCGGTGCGCCGCATTCGGGGAGATACGCCCATGGCAACGCAGACCAAGAAGTCCTCCGCGAACCTGCTGGTCCTCTTCGGGATCATCCTGCTCGTGCAGGGCTTCGGCTCCGCCCTCACCGAGGCCGCGTGGGACACCGGCTTCGGCGTCGCCGCCGTGCTGCGCGAGGCGGGCGCCCCGGCGTGGACCGACCTGGTGGTCGGGGCGCTCGGCTGCGCCCTGCTCGCCGCGGCGGTGCGCAGGCGGTTCACCGGGACCGCGCGCTGACATCAGGACCTTGGACCCGTAGCGCTCGCCCCGGCCGCCCCGCGATACTTCCGCCACCCCACCGGTAACGGTGCACCGCTTACGGAAGGAACCGCGTGTCCCCTCGTCCTCGCGTGCTCTCTCGTCCCCCCATGCTCAGCGGCTCCCGCTCCCGGCTCGGCGGCGCGCTCGGCCTCGCCGCCCTGCTGGCCGGGCTCGGCGTCTCGGCGCCCGCCTCCGCCGCCCCGAAGGACACCGGCGGCCGTGCGGTCACCGTCGAGGAGGCGCGGCTGGACCGGGCCGCGCCCCAGGAGATACTGCGGCGCAGCGGCTTCGACTCGCGGGCGCCGGAGTTGGCCCGTGCGCTCGGCAAGGCGCGCTCCTACGACCAGGCGCGGCGCCTCATCGAGCGCGAGGGCAGGTCGCTGTGGCGCGGGGCCGTCGGCAGGGCGCAGGGGCGCGGGCCGGCCGGCGGCGATCTGAGCAGGGACGACGACCGGCCGCTCTACTGGGCGCGGCTCGGGATGACGCGGGAGCTGCGGCAGTGGGAGCCGACCCGCTTCTCCCTGGGCGACGAGCGGCGCGCGCGCCTCATCGACGCCCTGGAGACGACGTCGCGCGGACAGGACGACGTCCGCTTCACGGGTCGCCACCACGGCAAGGGGATCAAGCGCGTCCTCGTCACCGGCTTCGATCCGTTCACCCTCGACCGGGACGTCCGGATCAGCAATCCGTCGGGCGCGACCGCGCTGGCCCTGGACGGCACGACGATTCGGACCGCCGAGGGCCCGGCCCGCGTCGAGGCGGTCACCTTCCCCGTCCGCTGGCAGGACTTCACCGACGGCGAGGTGGAGCGGGCGCTGCGTCCGGTGCTGCCGCGGGTCGATCTCTTCACCACCATCAGCCAGGGCCGCGTGGGCCGCGTCGACGTCGAGCGGACCAACGGGGCCTGGCGCGGCGGCTTCCCGGACAACGACAACGCCTCGCGCACCGAGCAGGTTCCGGTGACCGACCCCGCCTCGCAGCCCCAGTGGACGACGACGACCCTCCCGTACAAGGCGATCGCGGACGCGGAGACCGGGCGCTTCCCGGTGTACGACAACACGTCGGTGACCGAGATCCCGGCGGGCGGCACCCGGCCGGTAATGCAGCCCGACGGGCCGACGGAGGGGTCGGCCGCCCGCGCGGGCGGCGGCGGGGACTACCTGTCCAACGAGAGCGCCTACCGGGCCACGCTGCTGCGGGACCGGCTGGGGCTGCACGACCGGCTGCCCGGCGGCCATGTCCACACGCCCGTGCTGCAGTTCGGCGCGGGGAACACGGACCCGGCGACGGGCGCGGTGACCGACCCGGAGTTCGTGCGGAACCGGCTCGACATCATCGCCCAGGTGCGGAACATCCTGCGGACGGCCGTCTCGGCGTCCTGACGACGGTCAGGCGGGGCGGCCCGTGCCGAACGCGCCGCCCTGCCCGGGGAAGCCGGCGCCCTGCCCGTCGGCGTCTCCGCCGTGTGCGGGGGCGCCCTCCCCGGCGCCCGCACCGTCGTTCTCGCCCAGCAGGTCCCGTGCCATCAGCGTCGCGCCCGCGACCGCGCCCGGCATCAGGAAGACGGCGACGAACGGCACCAGGAAGGCGACGGCGAGCGGCGTCCCGAAGCCCCAGGCCAGTTGCTTGCGGGAGCGCAGCAGGGCGAGGCGGTCACGCAGTTCGACGCCGCGGCGCTGGAGGGCGACGGCGGTCAGCTCCTCGACGAGGAAGAAGCCGGTGACGCAGAAACCGATCACCGGGATCACGGTCTGGCCGATCACCGGGATGAACCCGAGGGCGAAGAGCAGGACGCCCCAGAGCGCCGCGCGGACGACGATGCGGAGGCTGTCGCGCGCGGAGATCCACAGGTCCCGCCAGAGCGGGAGCCCCGACTCGGGGGCGTGGCCCGACTCGGCGATGTCGACCTTCTCGGACAGCGATTCGTAGAAGGGCTGGCCGATGAGGAGCGTCATGGCGGTGAAGGTGAGGACGGACAGCAGCAGCGCGAGGGCGAAGAGCAGCGCCGTCAGGAAGCCGCGGAAGAGGCCGAGCCAGGGCGATGACCAGTCGTCGGCGAACGGCGTGGCCCAGCCGACGAGATCGGCGCCCCAGAGCGCGAGCGCGACGAGCGCGGCGGCGTAGAGGACAAGGGTGATGAGTCCGGGCAACAGCCCCATCCCGTACTGCTTGCCGTGCTGGGCGACCCAGCGCTGGCCCTTCATCAGATAGCCGAAGCCCACACCGAGATCACGCATGCGGCACACCCTAACCGCCGCTGGACGGGGGTCCGGTCGGCGCCGTGTGCCAGAACCGTCACAACGGAGGCCACCGTTACGGAAGGCCCCCTTGTTGCGCGCGAGCCGAACCGGTAAGACCTCGCTTAACGATCTCCCGGAGGTACGTATGGGTATATCCCGGCCATCAAGACCCGTTCTGGTCACCACCGCCGCCACGGCCGGCGCGCTGCTGTTCACCACGTTCACCCCCGGCACCGCGACCGCGGACCCGACGCCGCGCCCCGCCGTCCGCGAGGGCTCACCGCTCGGCGCCGACCTGGCGGCCAAGGTTCCGGAGCGGGCCGCCGAGCGGGCCCTCGGCGGCACCGGGGCCTCCGGGCTCGACAGCGGCAGGGGCCGCGGTTATCCGCGGGAGCGGAAGCTCACCGTCCCTCCGGAGAATCCGGCCGACAAGTCGTTGAAACTGGGGCTCACGCCCTACCACGGCATCGCCCCGAAGCTGAACGCCCTCCAGCGCGTGGGCGACCGCGTGAGCGTGGAGATCGCGGGCCGCTCCGCGGGCGGGCACGAGCTCTACCTGGTGACCGTGACGGCGCCGGAGACGGCGCGCGAGGCGGCCCGGCAGGAGCGGATGCGCGAGCGCATCGAGAACGCGCCGGCGTCCGCCGCCAAGGACAAGGCGATCACGTCCTCGTACAAGACGCCGGTGTTCATCAACAACAACATCCACGGCAACGAGTGGGAGGGCACCGACGCCGCCCTGAAGCTCATCGAGAAGCTGGCGAAGGCCAGGGACAAGAAGAGCCGGGACCTCCTCGCGCGCCACCGGCTCTACTTCAGCGTCACCACCAACCCCGACGGCCGCATCGCGGGGACCCGCGCCAACGCGGGCGGTTTCGACCTCAACCGCGACTTCATCACCGCCTCCCAGCCCGAGGCCCGCGCGGTCCGGCGGATCGCGATCGACAAGCAGCCCGCGGTCATGATCGACCTGCACGGCTATGTGAACGGCACGCTGATCGAGCCGACCACTCCCCCGCACGGCGAGAACTACGAGTACGACCTGTTCCTGAAGAACTCCTACGCCAACGCCCTCGGCATGGAGGCCGCCGTCAACGGCCTCGGCTACACCGAGGAGAAGGACGGCGTGCTGCCCGCGGTCATCCCCTTCCGCGACCAGGAGGAGGGCTGGGACGACTGGCCGCCGATCTTCACCCCGCAGTACATGCCGTTCCACGGCGCGGTCGCCACGCACACCATCGAGTTCCCGATGCAGGTGAACAACGCGGCGTACGAGACGCAGCCGGTCGCCGAGCTGCGCCGCAGGGCCGCCATCAACGTGGACATCGCGGGCGCGGCCATGCGCGCGACCCTCGACTACACCCAGAAGCACCGCACGTCGGTGATCGCCGACCAGATCGAGGTCTTCCGGCGCGGCGCGACCGGCGCCGAGCAGGTCCCGGTCTCCGAGGAGACGGCGCCGGGCGTGCCCGGGATCGGCCCCGAGGACGTGTACACCACCGAGTTCCCGCGCGCGTACGTGATCCCGGCGGGCCGCGGCCAGCGCTCGGCGACGGCGGCGGCCCGGCTCGTGGACCATCTCCTCGCCAACGACGTGCGCGTGGAGCGCGCGACCCACGGCTTCCGGCTCGGCGGGCGGACGTACGCCAAGGGCTCGTACGTCGTGGACATGCACCAGCCCAAGCGCGGCCTGGCCAACGTGATGCTGGCCGACGGGCGGGACATCAGCGACAAGGTGTCGACGATGTACGACATCTCCGGGTGGAGCCTCGGACGGCTCTGGGGCGCGAGCGTCGACACGGTCAGGGGCGGCGGCCTGAAGGGGGTCCACGCGCGCGTGGTGCACGCCGCGTCCGACGTCGGCCACGTGGCGCCGCGCGGCGACCTGCGGCTGCGGCTGGACGACCCGCGTGAGGTCGCGGCGCTCAACTCGCTGCTCGCGAAGGGCGTCACCGCGCGGGCCGACGGCAAGGGCGGCGCGATCCTGCCGTCGTCCGCGCGCGGGGCGGCGAAGGCCGCGGCGAAGAAGTACGGCGTCGCGTTCGACGCCACCAGGGCCAAGGGCCGCGAAGCGCTGCACCGCACGCGGGTCGCGGCGGCCGTCACGCCGGGCGAGCTGTTCGCGCTGCGGGAGATGGGCTTCGACGTGGAGCCCGTCTCCACGGCCGTGCTCAACGCCGGCTTCGACTGGAGGAAGGCGGACGCGCTCATGGTGTCGGCGGGGCTCGACCGCGCCAAGCTGAACCCGGCGGCGAAGTCCGCGCTCGACGCGTTCCTCGCCGGGGGCGGCGGCCTCGTCGGCCGTGGCGCGGCAGGCGCCGCGCTCAACGCCGACGCGGGCCTGCTCGCCGCCGAGCCGGTGGAGGGCAACGGCGACGCCAACGGCGTGGTGCGCGTGTCGAACGCGGGCGGCACGATCACCGGCGGCGCCCCCGGGCACAGCTTCGTCTACTCCCCGTCGTGGTTCACCGACCTCGGCCCCGGCGTGCGCGTCGAGCAGCGGTACGGGACGGGCGACCTCTTGCTCTCCGGGCACTGGCGGGCCACGGAGGACGGCTCCGGCGGACCCGCGGACGCCGCGGGCCGCGCCTCGGTCGTCAGCGGCTCCGCGGGCGGCGCGGACGTGGTGCTCTTCGGCACCGAACCGCTCTTCCGCGCCCACCCGAAGGGCGTGTTCCCGCAGGTCGGCCGGGCCCTGCTGAGCGTGGCCCGGTCATGACCCGGGAGATCCGCGTGCAGGGGAAGGTCGCCGAGGGGTACGAGGCGGTGCGCGAGGAGTTCGCCGCCGTGCTCGCGGGCGAACGGCCCGAGTACGAGGGCCGGCTCACCGCCTACGTACGGGGCCGCGAGGTCGTCGACCTGTGGGCGGGCCCGGAGGGCACGGAAGACGGCCTGTTCGGCGTCTACTCCTCCACCAAGGGCGCCGCCCACCTCGTCGTCGCCCTGCTCGTGCAGGACGGCGTCCTGGACCTCGACCGGGCGGTCGCCCACTACTGGCCGGAGTTCGCCGCCGAGGGCAAGGGCGCGGTGACCCTGCGGGAGCTGCTCGCGCACCGGGCCGGGATCGTGGGCGCCGACTCCGGCTTCACGCCCGAGGAGGTCGCCGACGACCGGGCCATCGCCGCGCGCATGGCCGCACAGCGCCCCTTCTGGCGCCCCGGGACCGCCTTCGGCTACCACGCCCTGACGGTGGGGGCGCTCTCCGGAGAGGTCGTCCTCCGGGCCACCGGACAGACCCTCCAGGAGGTGTACGAGGAGCGGGTGCGCGCACCGTACGGGCTCGACTTCTTCCTGGGGCTGCCCGAGGAGCACGAGAAGCGGTTCCGTCCCGTGCAGCCGATGGCGCCCACGCCCGAGGAGGCGGCGCTGCTCGCCTCGCTGCCGCCGCAGCCGCACAGCCTCGGCTCCATCGCCTTCAACCGCAACGCGGCGGAGCCCACGGACCTGGAGGCGCTGCCCAACTCCCGCCTGGTGCGCGCCAAGGGGCCCGCGTCGGTCGGCGGGGTGGCGTCCGCGCGGGGCCTCGCCGGGATGTACGCGGCGGCGGTCACCGGCGTGGACGGCCGTGAGGCGCTGCTGAAGGCGTCCACCGTCGCGGAGTTCGGGCAGGTCCAGTCGGTGGGGCACGACCTGGCGCTGCGCGCCCACAAGGCGTACGGGGTGGGCTTCCAGGCGACGTCCGAGGCCGTGCACCCCTACCTCGGCGCGGGGACCATCGGGCACAGCGGCATCGGGGGCTCGCAGGCGTTCGCCGATCCGCGCGGCGGGCTCGCCTACGGCTACACGCGCCGGCGGTACGCCTTCCCCGGCGGCCCCGCCGCGGAGAACGAGCGGCTGGTCCGCGCGGTCCACGAGGCGGCACTCGCCGCGGGCTGACCCACGCGCGCGTGAGGGCCGCGCCCGGCTCCGGGGTGCGGCCCTCACGTATGTACGGCCTGCGGCCCTTGTGGGGTGCGGCCTGCGGCCCTTGTGGGCGTGCGGTCAGGCGACCGCGAGCTCGACCTTGATGTTGCCGCGCGTGGCGTTCGAGTAGGGGCACACCTGGTGCGCCTTCTCGACCAGGGACCGCGCGGTGGCCTCGTCCACGTTCGGGATGGAGGCGGATATCTCCACCTCCAGGCCGAAGCCGCCGGACTCGTTCTGGCCGATGCCGACCTTGGCGGTCACGGTGGAGCCGGAGATGTCGGCGTTCTCCTTGCGGGCGACCACGCCGAGGGCGCCCTGGAAGCAGGCGCTGTAGCCCGCCGCGAAGAGCTGCTCGGGGTTGGTGCCCGCGCCGCTGCCGCCCATCTCCTTCGGCGGGTTCACGACGACGTCGAGCTTGCCGTCGTCGCTGGCGACACGGCCGTCGCGGCCGTTCTCCGCGGTGGCCACGGCGGTGTACTTGACGTCGATCTTCTGGATGGACATAGCTGCTGATTCCTCCTGAGACATGACGTGGCGCGCGCCCACAACCACTGTTTGCGGAATCAGGTTATCGGATGCCGGAAGATCCTCGGTGGGCGTCGAGCCTCGGCGGACGTCGAGCGTCGGCCGCGTCTCAGACGAGGGAGACGATCATCTTCCCGGTGTTCTCACCCCGGAGCATGCCGAGGAAGGCCTCCACGCCGTTCTCGACGCCCTCGACCACCGTCTCGCGGTACTTGAGCTCCCCGGAGCGGATCCAGCCGCCGACCTCGCGCACGAACTCCGGCTGGAGCGCGCTGTGGTCCTGCACGAGCATGCCCGTCAGGCGCAGGCGCTTGCCGATGACGAGGGCGAGGTTGCGCGGGGCCGGGGTCGGCTCCTTGTCGTTGTAGCCGGCGATCATGCCGCAGATGGTGACGCGGCCGTGCACGTTCAGGCGGCTGATGGCGGCCTCCAGGTGCTCACCGCCGACGTTGTCGAAGTAGACGTCGATGCCGTCGGGGGCGGCCTCCTTGAGCTGCTCGGCGACGGGCTTGTCGTCCTTGTAGTTGAAGGCGGCGTCGAAGCCGTACTCCTCGACGAGCAGCTTGACCTTCTCGTCGGAGCCGGCCGAGCCGATGACGCGCGAGGCGCCCTTCAGCTTGGCGATCTGGCCGACCTGGCCGCCGACGGCGCCGGCCGCGCCGGAGACGAAGACGGCGTCGCCCTCCTTGAAGGAGGCCACTTCGAGCAGCCCGGCGTACGCGGTCAGGCCCGTCATGCCGAGGACGCCGAGATAGGCGGAGAGCGGGGCGGCCTCGGGGTCGACCTTGGTGGCGTGCTGCGCGGGCACCGAGGCGTACTCGCGCCAGCCCGCGAAGTGCAGGACGTGGTCGCCCACCGCGAAGCCCTCGGCGTTCGAGGCCACGACCTCGCCGACCGCGCCGCCCTCCATGGGACGGTCGAGCTGGAACGGCGGGACGTAGGACTTCACGTCGTTCATCCGGCCCCGCATGTACGGGTCCACCGAGAAGTGGAGGTTGCGGACCAGGACGCGGCCCTCGGCCGGGGCCTCGACGGGGACCTCGCGCAGCGCGAAGTCCTCGGGGACCGGCCAGCCGTCGGGACGCCGCACGAGGTGCCACTCGCGGCTGACGGAGGGAAGCTGCTGTTCAGGGGTGACGGACATGAGGGGGTGTCCTCCTACGACTTCGATCTGCGGTGACGGCTCACGAGGGTGAACCAGATACTTCATGTGGTGAAACAACCATGCTCCTGGATATTTCATGATGTCAAGTAACCGGGTAACCTGATGAGCATGTCGAGCAGCCCCGGCGCCGGTTCCGGTACCCCGTCCCCCCGCACCGACCCGCTCACGCTGGAAGTCGTCGAGCTGATCGGCACGGTCGTGGGGCGCTACCACGAGGAGTACGAGGAGGCGGCCGCCGGGCACTCGCTCACCGGGGCGCAGGCCCGGGTCCTCGGGCTGCTCTCCCTGAAGCCCATGCCGATGCGCCGCATCGCCCAGAAGCTGAAGTGCGAGCCGTCGAACATCACCGGCATCGTCGACCGCCTGGAGGCGCGCGGCCTGGTCGAGCGGCGCCTGGACCCGGCCGACCGCCGCGTGAAGCTGGCAGCGCCCACGGCCGAGGGCAAGGTGGTGGCCCGCAGCCTGCGCGACTCCCTGAACTTCGCCCGCGAGCCGCTCGGCCGCCTCTCCCACGAGGAGCGGGTGACACTGCGAGGACTGCTGCGGAGCATGCTGGGCGAGGAGGCCTAGGGGCCGGCGCGCACGGGCCGACGGCGCCGCACGACGATGTCTGCGGGCGCGAGCCGGGCCGACGCTCGGCCCTGCCCAGGCCTGCGCGGCAGGGCTCGGCTCAGGTGCACCACCACAGGAAGCGGTCGCACTCCCTCGTCGGGGTCGGCTCCGGCATCGGGGTGGGCTTCGGGGCGTCGGTGGCGGGCGAGGACGCGGTCGGCCGTGGCGCGTCGGAGGCATCGTCCCCCGGGGGCGCGGTCGCCGAGGGCTGCTCCGACCGCCCGTCGCCGCCCTCCTCGCCCCGCCCCGGCCCGTCCCGCCCGTCGCCCGTGTCGCTCCGGCGGTCCTCCTCCCCGGCCTTCTCCCCAGCCTTCTCTCCGGCCTTCCTCTCGGCCTTCTCCCCGGCCTTCTCCCCGGCGTCCTTCGCCTGCCCGCTCCTGGTCGCCGACGCCGTCGCCGTGGCCGCCGCGCCCTCGGCCGACGCGCCGCCGCCCGGCGCGGACGTGGCACCTCCCGTGGCCTCCCCCGCCTCGCCGTCGGGCGCGGACGCGGCCCTGGGCTGCTCGGACGGGGCCTCGGCGCCCAGTTCGGCGAGGCTCAGGCCGCCGGCCGCGAGCGCGAGGCCCGCGGTGGCGAGGAGGGCCTTGCGGCGCCTGCGCCGGTGCGCGGCGCGACCGCGCTCCCCGCGGCGGGCGCGGACCCGGCCCCCGGCCCGGCCTCCGTCGCGGGGTGACTCCTCGCCGTACGCGCCGCCTCGGGCGTCGGACCCCTCTTCGGCGGTGAGCGACCGCCCGTACTCCCGGCACGCTTCGGCCGGAGTTCCGCACCCCGGGCAGGCGAGGGCTCCGTTGAGGTGCCTGCGGCACGGGTGGCAGTAGTCCATGAGGCTTGGAGGCTAGGCCCCACCCGGTGGCAGCGGAAGCCGCCGCTGTGAAAGTTGTGTGCGGAATGAACAACTCCGGGCGTGGCGGCATTGCCAGGGCTCTCACCGGTGTCCTGGCCGGGGCGCTCGCCGGGCGGCGTTGTCAGTGGCAGGAGGCATGATGCGGGGCATGACGCAGAACTCCTCGGGTGAGCTGTACGCCCTCGCGCACGAGCACCTTCCCTCCGACGTGGCCGAGCGCTGGCTCGGGCTGCTGCGGCCCGGCATCCGACTCGCCGCGGCGGGCGGGGACGAGGCCGTGGTGGGGCAGTTGGGCGGTGAGCCCCGGCTTCCGGACACCATGGAGTGGCCGGAGTGGGAGGGCCAGGGGCCGCTGTCGTTCATCGCCTCGGTGGACTGCGCGGCGCTGCCGGCGGGCGCCCTCGACATACCGTTCCCGGCGTCCGGCACCCTCGCCTTCTTCTACTACGACGGCCAAGCGGACGGCGAGGACGAGGCGTTCGTGGAGGTGGACGACCCGCAGACATGGGCGGGCGCCCGGGTCGTGTACGTCCCGGCGGGAGCGTCGACCACCCGCCTCGACACCCCCTGCGAGCTGGAGGCCTACCCCCATGTGCCGCTCGCCGCGCGCGTGGGGCCGACGGTGGCGGAGCCCACGCATCCGCAGATCCAGGAGGTCCTGGCGCCGGACGCGGAGCCCTTCAGCGAGTACGAACACCCGGTGTGCGACGACCAGTTCATCGACGGCCTGTGGCAGCTCGACGACGAGGCGGGCCACCAGCTCGGCGGCACACCCCGTTCGGTGCAGGGCCCCGTCGAGCTGGAGGTCGCGCGCGCCGCCCTCGGCCCGGAGACGGACTGGCACGACCCCCGGCTCGCCGGGGAGATGCGGGAGTGGGTGCTCCTCGCCCAGTTCGACTCGGACGACGCGGCGGACATGATGTGGGGCGACACCGGCTGCCTCTACTGGCTCATACGCCGCGACGACCTGGCGGACCTCCGCTTCGACAAGGCCATGTTCACCTGGCAGTGCTGCTGACCGGCCGACGGCGCAAGGAGCCGGGTCGCCGGCGCACGGAGCCGGGCCGCCGGCGCACGGAGCCGGGCCGCCGGCGCACGGAGCCGGGCCGCCGGCGCACGGAGTCGGGCCGCCGGCGCACGGATCCGGCGAGCACCAGCTCCTAGGCCCGTCCCAGCTGGCCCCTCAACCGCCGGGCCCGCAGCACCAGTTCCAGCTCGAAGCGGCGGTCCGGGTCGTCCACCTCGTCGCCCCACAGCTCCCTTATCTGGCGCAGGCGGTAGCGCACGGTCTGCGGGTGGACGCCGAGCCTCGCCGCGACCTCCGGGGCGCCGCCGCGCGTCTCCAGCCAGGCGAGGAGGGTCTCGGCGAGGCGGCGGCCGTGGGCGGGCCCGCAGTGGTCCAGGGGCGCGAGGCAGCGGCGGGCCAGGTCCTCGATGAGCTCCTCGGGCTGGAGCAGCACCAGCGCTTCGGTGTGCTCCGTGCAGTGCAGGACCTCACCGGCGGGCAGCAGCCCCCGCTCCATGAGGCGTACGGCTGCTTCGGCCCAGCGCAGCGACTTCGCGGCGTCGGCGAGCGGCACGGGCGGGCCGATGGCTCCCGACCAGCCGGTCATGGCGCGGCGCAGCAGTTCGGGGCGGCCCGCGGCCTCGGGGTCGGGCACGACCATGCGGGGCTGCTCGGCCTCCATGTCGAGCAGGACGCCCTCGCCGACCGCGGGGGCGACGGCCTCCCTGGCGGGGCGGAGCAGCACGCCCACCGCGACGCGCTCGGGAAGCTGCCAGCCGATGCGGGCGGCCCGCTCGCCGAGGTTGCTGCCGAACGCGCCCTGCTTGGCCGAGTGGCCCTGGCCCCGGTCGCCGAAGGACGCGGAGCCGGGGTCGGGGCGCCGCTCCGAGAGCAGCAGCTCCATGAGCTTGCGCTGCAGCCGGAGCCGTTCGCCCGCCTCCCGGGCCGCGGCCTCGGCATAGCCGCGTACGGACTGGTCGACGAGGCCGTCGAGGTACTCGAAGCCGGACTCCGCCAGCTCGTACATGGCGGGGGGCGGGATCTCTATCTGCTGGCCGATCTCGGCGAGGCGGCGCCAGGCGAGGCGTACGCCGAGGCGGTAGATCGCCTGGAGCGAGTCGAGGCTGCGGCCGTGCAGGCCCTCGCCTCGGCCGAACTCCTGGAAGACCTCCAGGTGATAGCGCGGCCTGCCCTCGTGCGACGCCAGTTGCTGGACGAAGCCCTCCAGGGCGCGGCGGATGCCCACGAGCGCCATCGGCTCACCGGAGTCGTCGAGGACGACGGGGAGTCCGGGGTACTCGGCGCGGATCTCGCGCAGGATGTCCTGGGCGAGCGCGGGCACCTCCTCCAGGGCGAGCGCGGCGAACCTGCGCACCTGGCGCGGCGGTACGTCACGCCAGGCGGAGCGGGCCGACGACGTGCCCTGACCGCCCGGGGAGGGCACGGCTCGGGGCGCCATGTCGGCGGGGTGGGTCTCGGTGGTGGCCACGGTCTCTCACTGACCCCGCTCAGGCGTTTCGTAGTGCACCAGCGGTGTGTTGGGCTGGTCGGGAGTGGCGTCGAGGAGCGCGACGATGCCGAGGGCGGCGCCCACGGCGAGCAGCGCCCCGGCGGCGACGGTGAGCGAAGCGGCGATCAGTCGGTGCATTGCGAGGGCCAGCCTCTCTGTCGGAGGTCGTCCCCACCCTGGTCATACCGGGACGGCCACGGCCATACGGCCTCGGCCATGAAGTCCCGGTCACACAGTCCCTGCCGGCCCCGTCCGGCGCGTACTCAGTGTTTGGTACGCATTGACACTTCGTCAAGGGTGCGCCTACGGTTCCCGGCCCATACGTACGGCTCGGTAACACTTCTCCCCGCCCATAGCCCAGGAGTGCCCCATGCGCCGCACCACCTCACCTTTTTCGCTGATCCTGCTAGGTCTCGGCGCGTTCCTTCTGGTCCTGGCGCCGTTGCTCGCCTGGTACGTGGAGCCACGCGCGAAACGCACGCCCATCGACATCGACACGACCACCGTCTTCAAGGGCACGGGAAGCTATTTCGACACCGCGAAGATCAAGACGGTCCGCGACAAGAACCTCACCATCACCCGGCAGGTGCGCGGCGACGTCGCGGACAGCGAGGAGCACGGGCGCGCCGTCTGGGACGTGGTGACCTCCGTCGACCCGGACGGTTCGCTGCCGGCGGCCGACCCGCACGACTCGCTCCAGTGGACGCAGGAGCGCTGGGTCACCGACCGGAAGACGAACAGGCCGGTGCACTGCTGCGGCGAGAAGCCGTACTTCGAGGGCGAGGCCTATCTGAAGTTCCCCTTCGACGTGGAGAAGCGGTCCTACCTGTGGTGGGACAACACGCTGGGGGCGACGGTGCCGCTCGCCTACCGGGGCACGAAGAAGGTCCAGGGCTACGAGGGCTACCGGTTCACGGGCACGGTGAAGGCCACCAAGACCGGCACGCGTCAGGTGCCGGGACGCCTGGTCGGGCAGCCGAAGAAGAGCCAGGTGATCGCCGACGAGTACTACGCCAACCACGGCATCGAGCTCGTCGCCGACCAGCGGACCGGCCGGATCATCTACGCCGCCATCGGGCCGCGCAAGACGCTGCGGGCGCCGGGTTCGGACAAGGACGCCACGGTGCTGCTCGACAGCGAGCGGGTCGCGTTCGACACGGCCACGCAGAAGGCGCAGGTGAAGCTCGCCAAGGACGACAGCGGCCGGCTGAAGCTGGTGGGCGGGACGCTGCCCGTGGCGGCGGGGGCGCTCGGTGTGGCGCTCGCGGTGGCCGGAATCGTGCTGGTGGTCCGGGGCCGCAGGGACGACGGGGCGAACGGCCCCGGCGACAGCGCCGGATCGACGGAACCGGGGAGTCCGAATCCCGCCGCGTCCCGAAGCCCCCTGCAGTCCACCACGAAGTGATGAGACGTCAGCGCTGAAAAGCCCGGAAATTGTCACTTCGGTGAGTAGCCGCGCGGTACCGGGCGGCTAAAACTGACCACCCCACCCGAGCACGGTCCCCGCACCACCCGAGCACTTCCCCCGCACCATCCACGCACCACCCCCGCACAGGCCGAGCACCGCACTTACGCGGAGCGACCCCACCGCTCCGCGGCCCGGCCTCCGCCCCACCCGGCACCACCCCGCTCCACCCAGCAGAACCCAGCACCACCCTGCTCCACCCAGCAGGATCGTTCCGCCGACCGGACCCCCCACAGTTCCGCACCCTGAGACGAGTTGGAGCACGCATGCCCCAGCACGTACCGTCCTCGCTGCGCGCGGCCGCCCCACGCCACGCACAGCGGCTTCCCGCGCCTCCCCCACAGCCGCGCCGGATCGTCTTCCTCGCCCACCGCGACCTCGGCAACCCGGCCGCGGGGGGCTCCGAACTGCTCGTCGACCGGCTGGCCGACGGGCTCAGCAAGCTGGGCCACCAGGTCACGCTGCTCTGCGGCGGTCCCGCCGCCTACCGCGACTACCGCGTGGTGTCGGCGGGCGGCGAATTCGGCCACTACCTGCGGGCGCGCTCGGCCTTCACCCGGCAGGTGGGCGACTGCGACCTGCTCGTCGAGGTCTGCAACGGCATGCCGTACCTGGCGCCGCTGTGGCACAGGGGGCCGACGCTCTGCCTCGTCAACCACGTCCACACCGACCTGTGGGGCATGCGCTTCCCCGGAGCGCTCGCACCCGCGGCCCGGCTCGGTCGGCGCCTCGAACACTGGGCGCTGTCCGGCGCGCAGCGCGGCAACCTCCTGGTGGCCGTCTCCCCGTCGACGGCCACCGCGCTGCGCGGGATCGGCGTGGAGCGCGAGCGCATCCGCATCGTGCACAACGGCGTCGAGGAGCCGGGCCCGCTGCACGCCCGCTCCGACGAGCCGCTCTTCCTGGCGATGGGACGCCTCGTCGAGTACAAGCGGATCGATCTGCTGCTGCGCCTGTGGGAGCGGGTCAGACCCGTCACGGGCGGCCGGCTCGTGATCGTGGGCGACGGTCCCGAACGCGCGCGCCTGGAGCAGCTGGCGGGCCCCGGCGTCGACTTCAGGGGGCACGTCTCCGAGGCGGAGAAGCACCGCCTGCTGTGCGAGGCCTGGATGCTGCTCCACCCCTCCGCCGTGGAGGGCTGGGGCCTGGTCATCACCGAGGCCGCGACCCGCTCGACCCCCTCGGTCGGCTTCGACGTCCCCGGGGTCCGCGACTCCATCGAGGACGGCGTGACCGGACTCCTGGCCCGCGGCGAGAGCTCCTTCGCCGCCGCCTGGTGCACCCTCGCGCTGAGCGGGGAGCGCCGCAGGGCCCTCGGCAAGGCCGCGGGCGAGCGGGCCACGCGGTTCCGCTGGGGCAACACCGTCCGCCAGTTCCAGGCGGTGGCGGCCGAGGCCGTCGCCGCGCACCTGGAACCCGACACCGCTCAGGGGCCTTGAGTGAAGGACCCGTCCCTGCGCCGTTCCGCCACGCTCTTCCGGGCCTTCCTCCGCGAGCAGCAGGAACCCGAGCGCTGCTACACGCTCCTCGCCGAGGACGCCGCCGACCAGGTCGAGGCGTACGGCCCCGTGAAGGACCGCGTCGTCGTCGACATCGGCGGCGGGGGCGGCTACTTCACCGAGGAGTTCCGGCGGCGCGGCGCGCTGAGTTACCTCTTCGAACCGGATCTCGCGGAGATGACGGCTTCGGGGAGCAAACCGCCCGAGGGCTCTGTCCTCGCCGACGGCTATCTGCTGCCGCTGGCGGACGGCGTCGCCGACGTGACGTTCTCCTCCAATGTGCTCGAACACGTCGACGACCCCCAGACGTTCCTCAGCGAGATGGTCAGGGTCACCCGGCCCGGCGGTCTCATCTATGTCTCCTTCACCAACTGGCTCTCCCCCTGGGGCGGTCACGAGTGGGCGCCCTGGCACTACCTGGGCGCCGACCGGGCCCGCGCCCGCTATGAACGGCGTACGGGCAGAGCCGCGAAACACAAGCTCGGCGAGAACCTCTTCGCACACCACGTCGGCGCGACCCTGCGTCAGGTACGGGCCCGCGACGACGTGGCCGTGGTGTCGGCGCGCTCGCGCTACTGGCCGTTCCTGGCCGGGGCGGTCACGCGGGTGCCGGTGGTGCGCGAGGTCGCGACCTGGAATCTCCTTCTCATCCTCAGGCGGTGTGCATGACCACGGTCCAGGCCCCACCCCCGGTGGCCGCAAGACCCACGACCGATGCGCCCGAACCCTCGCGGGGGCCGCGCTCGCGGCGCTGGCTGCTCGGGTTCTGGGCCGTGGTGTTCGTGCTCCTTCTGGCGGCGAAACCCGGGCGCATGACGTTCGACACCAAGCTCGGTGTCGCCGTCGACCCCTGGCAGTTCCTCTCCGACCTGGGCCAGCTCTGGCACGACCGGGGCGGCTTCGGCGGCATCCAGGACCAGTACGTCGGCTACGTCTTCCCGATGCTGCCGTTCTACGGCCTCGCCGATCTGGTGCAGATACCGGTGTGGATCGCTGAGCGGCTCTGGTTCTCGCTGATCCTCGCGGTCGCGTTCTGGGGCGCGCTGCGGCTCGCCGAGCGGCTGGGCATCGGCAGCCGCTCCAGCAGGCTGCTCGGCGCGGTGGTGTACGCCCTGTGGCCGACGTTCACCGTGGTCATCGGCTCGACGTCGGCGGCGGCGCTGCCCGGCGCGTTCCTTCCGTGGGTGCTGCTGCCGCTGACGAACGACCGGATCAGCGCGCGCCTCGCCGCCTGCCGGTCGGCGCTGATCATCCCGTTCATGGGCGGCGTGAACGCGGCGGCGACGCTCGCCTCGCTGCTGCCCGTGGGCCTCTATCTGCTCTCCCGCCCCAACGGCCCGCGCAAGCGGAAGCTGATCACCTGGTGGGTGCCCGGGGTCGTCCTGGCTACCGCCTGGTGGGTCGTGCCGCTGCTCATGCTCGGCATCTACGGCGAGAACTTCCTGCCCTACGTGGAGGACTCGGCCACCACGACCGGCACCATGTCGGCGACCGAGGCCCTGCGTGGCGCCGGCAACTGGGTGGCGTACCTGCACTTCGGCGAGGCCTGGCTGCCCGCGGGATGGACGGTGGCGACGGCCGTCGTGGCCGTCGTCTGCTCGGCGCTCGCCGCCGCCGCCGGCCTCGCGGGGCTCGCCCGCCGCGATCTGCCGGAGCGGCGCTGGCTGGTCCTGACCGTCCTCTCGGTCGCCCTGATCACCCTCGCCGGGTACGGCGGCGCGTTCGGCGCCCCCTTCCACGGCGCCGTCCAGTCCTGGCTGGACGGCGGGCTCGTGCCCTTCCGCAACATCTACAAGTTCCAGACGGGCCTCGCCCTCGCCCTGGTCCTCGGACTGGCGCACCTGGTGGGCGTGGCCTCGCGGGCGCGCGGGGCCCGGCCGGTGCGCGGCAGGCGGTTCGCGCCGCTGATCGCGACGGTCCTGGTCCTGCCCGGCCTCGCCCTGCCCTACGTCAACGGCGCGATCCTCCAGCCGGGTTCGTTCCAGAAGCTGCCCACCTACTGGGAGGCGACGGCCGACTGGCTGAAGAAGTACTCGCCCGACTCGCGCGCCCTGGTCGTGCCCGCGACCGCGCACGGCATCTACACCTGGGGCTCCCCCATCGACCAGCCCCTCGACGTGCTCGCCGAGTCGCGCTGGGCGCAGCGCGACTACGTGCCGTTCGGCACGCCCGGCAACCGGCGCGCGATGGACGCCGTCGAGCAGGCGCTGCGGACCGGCGCCGAAGTGCCGGGCCTGAGCGACTACGTGACGCGGGCCGGCCTGTACTACGTCGTCGTCCGCAACGACCTCGACCCCGACCAGGTCGGCAACGTGCCGACCGCCACGGTCAAGCGCACCCTGGAGGAGTCCGGTTTCCGCCGCGTGACGGGCTTCGGCCCGCAGACCACCGGCGGTGTCATCGCCGACGACACGCCCGTGCAGGTCGAGGGCCTCTTCCCGCGCCAGCGCGCGGTCGAGATCTACGCCCCCGGCGCCGGCGCCGAGCGTCCCGGCCAGGCGGGCCTGAAGCCGGTGTCCAACACGGCGGTGGTCAGCGGTGGCCCCGAGTCGCTGCTGCCGCTCTCCGCCGACCCGGAGATGCGGGACCGTCCCACCGTCCTCGCGGGCGACAACCACCCGGGGCTCGGGGCGCCCGGCCTCCAGGCGGTCGGTGACGGCCTGCGCCGCGCCGACACCCGCTTCGGCCTGGTCAGCTCCAACACCTCGTACACCTACGGCCGCGACGAGAGGAACGCGGCCGAGGCGCTCCAGAACCCGGGCGAGAAGCCGCACCAGATCCTGCCGAGCGACGGCGTCGAGCACCAGACGACGGCGGAGCTGCGTGGCGCCAGGTCGGTCACGGCCTCCAGCTACGGCAACTGGCTCTTCCACCTGCCGCAGTACGACCCGGTGAACGCCTTCGACGGGAACCCGGCCACGGCGTGGGCCGAGGGCAACGCCGGTTCGGCGGACGGCGAGTGGATCAAAGCCGAGTTCAACGCGAAGGTCGACGTGCCCTCGTCGTTCCGGGTCACCCCGCTGCCGCAGGACGGCGTGCGGGCCGCGCCCACCCGCATCCGGGTGGAGACGGAGCACGGCAGCGTCACGAGCCCGCTCCGGACCAACGGCGAGCCGCAGCGCGTGAGGGCCGCCGCGGGCGAGACCGACTTCATCAAGATCACGATCGTGGACACCCAGGTGGCGCGCCCCGGCCTGACCGGCGCGGGCTTCTCGGAGATCACGATCCCCGAGGTGCGGGTCACCCGTCTCCTCCAGCTGCCCGAGGACGCGGAGAAGGTCACCGACGCGAAGGCGACCACGTACTCCCTGCACCGCACCTCCGACCCCGGCGCCTTCTCGCAGGCGGACCCCGAGTCGGGCCTGCACCGCCGGTTCACGACGACGGCCGACGGCGAGTACGAGGTGAAGGCGAGCGCGGTGGCCGTGCCCGGCCGTGAACTCGACGAGCTCCTCTACAAGGTGGCGCCCGAGCAGGAACAGCAGATCATCGCGACCGCGGACTCCACCGCGAAGCTGGGCAACGGTCTCTCGCCGCGCAACCTCACCGACGGCGACCTGACCACGGCTTGGGTCGCGGGCGGTGGGAACCGGCCCGTCATCCACCTCAAGTGGCCGGACAAGCAGCCGGTGGGCGAGATCGTGCTGCCCGCGGCGGGCGGCCTGTCCACCCGGCCGCAGAAGATCGAGATCAGCTCGCCGGACGGCGCCGCGACCGCGGGCGTCGACGAGAACGGCAACGCCCGCTTCGCGCCGATCACCACCGACCGGATGGACATCACCATCACGGAGACGGCGCCGCTGACGGTCCACAACCCGGTGGCGGACGCCGACCTCCAGCTCCCCGTGGGCCTCACCGAGGTCTACGTCCCGGCGCTCGACAAGTACCGCACGAAGCAGCCCGACCCGGCGAAGCGCTTCTCGCTCCCCTGCGGCCAGGGCCCGGTCATGTCGATCGACGGCGAGCTGTACGAGTCGAGCGCGAAGGGCACGGTCCGTGACCTCACCGACCGCCGGCCGATCGAGGTCGGCCTCTGCCGGCTCGGCGAGAAGGACACCACCGTCGAGCTGGAGGCCGGGGCGCACAGCGTCGAGACCGGCGACGCGGGCCCCCTCGCCGTCATGGACGCCTCCCTCACCCGGGGCACCCCGGGCAGCGTCGACACCGCCGCGCGTGAGCTGAAGGTCGAGGACTGGCTCGGCGACCGCCGCGAGCTGACGGTGGGCGCGGGAGCGGCCTCGTACCTCACCACGTACGAGAACGTGAACGACGGCTGGAAGGCGACCCTGAACGGCAAGGAGCTGTCCTCGCTGCGGCTCGACGGCTGGCAGCAGGGCTGGCTCGTGCCCGAGGGCGAGGGCGGCACGGTGAAGCTCACCTACGAGCCGTCGACGACCTACGAGATCGGGCTCATCCTGGCCGCTGTCGGCGTCCTCGCCCTGCTCGCGCTCGCCGTCCTGTGGCGCCGCGAGACCGACCAGGACGCCCCCGCGCCCGCGCCGCCCGCCCCCGGCCTGATCCTCGGCACGGTGGCGCTCACCCTGGTGGCGGCGGTCGTCGCGGGCCCGCTCGCGCTGCTCGTGCCCGCCCTCGCGCTCCTCGCGTGGTGGCGGCACGCGCTGCTCGTGCCGATCGCGTTCGCCGCGATGGCGGGAGCGGGCATCGTGGCGGCGACGGGCGCCGGCGGGGCGGCCGCCGCGTCCGACGAGGGCGCGTTCGGTCACCTGGCGCAACTCCTCGCGCTGATCGCCCTGTTCGCGGCCCTGGTGTCCGTGACGGAGCGGCGGGCGCGGCATGCGGACACCGGCGCCGACGACACGCTGGTGTACGGACCCGCCGGGGGACCCGCGCCCCAGCAGACCGTCCCGCCCACGACGCCCCCGCTGCCGCACCGCGAGCAGGGCCCCGGCGGTCCGGCGCCGGCGGACCCGGGGGCGGGGCCCACGGTCTCGGCCCGCGGCCCCGCCACGCCTCGGCCACCGGCCGAAGGACCGCACACCCCGGGAGAAGGCACGCAGCGATGACCGCCCTCGAACACCCGGCACGGCGCGCGGACGGGCCGGGACGGCCGCCCGCGAGGGTGCCGTTCCCCGTCGTCGACGAGGTCTCCCGGCACTGCCTCCAGGAGCAGGAACCGGAGACCGTGCACATCGAGGTGCACCTGCCGGGCGTCCCGGACCCGGCACGGCTGCGGACCGCGTTCCACGAGGCCCTGCGCCGCCACCCCCGCATCCTGATGCGGGAGGCGCACGGCCCCTGGTACCGCCGCCGTTACGAGTGGGAGCTGACGGCGGAGGCCGACACGGAGGTGGTGTCCTTCCCCCCGGCCGGGCGGGACGCCCTGAAGCGCGCCCGTGAGCGGGCGCTCGCGGAGGCCCCGCCGCTGACGGCCTCGCCGCCGATCCGCCTGGAGGTGCTGCCTGCGGAGGAACCGCCGAAGGGCGCCGCCGGGGCGGGCGCGGACGGCGGTTCGGTCCTCCTGCTCACCATCAACCACACCGCCCTTGACGGTCCCGCCTGCCTCCGCGTCCTCGCCACGGCCGCCGAGATCTACGGCGGCGAGGACAACTCCCCGGCCGCGCCCCCGGTCCGCCCGGCCGAGAGCGCGGGGTCGGCCGCCGCGCCGCCGCCGGACGCCGCCGCGGGCTGGACGCCGCCGGCCCGGGTCAGCAAGGGCACGCCCGAGCCGTCGCCGGGCAACGGCATGCTCGTCGCGGAGCTGCCCGTGCCGCACCGGCCCAAGGGCTCCGCGTTCACCGTGAACGACCAGCTCATGGTGGCGACGGCGCTGATGATCGCCCACTGGAACCGCGAGCACGGGGCGCGGCCGAGGCCCCTGCGCATCACGATGCCGGTGGACGACCGGCCGCGCGACGCGACCATGCCCATCGGCAACGGCACCCGCCTGGTCGAGGTGCCGTTCGGCGCGGCCGAGCTCGCCGGACGCGACTGGACCCCGGACGCCATCCGCGGTCTGCTGTGCCGCACCTCCGAGCGCACCCGCGCGCTCAAGGCCATGGCGCGCCCGCAACTGGGCCACGGGGCCGCGCTGCTGACCGCCCCGGTGCTCCCCGTCACCTTCCGGGCGGCCCTCACGCGCGGGCTGCGCAGGGCCGCCGCGCCCTGGACGTCGACGACGCTCCTGAGCAACATCGGCCGCATCCCCTACGCCCTGGACTTCGGCGACGCGGGCCGCGCGCACGCCGTGTGGTTCTCCGCGCCCGCCCGGCTGCCGCGCGGCCTCACGGTGACCACGGCGTCGACCGCGGGCCGGCTGCACCTCGCCCTGCGCTGGTCGAAGACACTGCTCAGCCACGGCGACGGGGCACACCTGCGGGATCTGTTCGAGCACTACCTCCATGCGACGGAGCACACGGAGGCCGACGGGAACGGAGGGCCCGAGTGACCACCACGACGAGCGGACCCCCGGCCCGGCTCCGCGACTTCTACGAGAACCCGGCCGTCCCCGTGGCCTCCGGCGACGCCCGCAGCCTCCGCCAGGCGCGCATCCTCGCCGCCGCCCTCGGACCCGCCACGTCCAGCCCCGCCACGGTCCTCGACGTCGGCTGCGGCGACGGCACGGCGGCGGCGACCGCCGCCCCGCTGCTCGCGGGCCACCGGGTGATCGGCGTCGACTGGTCCCAGGACGCCCTGAAGCGCGCCCACGCCCACCTGCCCGACGTCGTACGGGGCGAACTGACCGGCGGCGGGCTGCCCTTCGCGGACGGCTCCGCCGACGCCGTCCTGTTCAGCGAGGTCATCGAGCACCTGGTGGACCCGGACAGCGCCCTGGACGAACTGCGCAGGGTCCTGCGGCCCGGCGGCCATCTGATGCTGTCCACGCCCAACCTCGCCGCCTGGTACAACCGCGGCCTGCTCCTCGCGGGCGTGCAGCCGGTCTTCTCCGAGGTGAGCCTGCGCGGCATCCACGGCCGCCCCGGCACCGAGGTCGTGGGCCATCTGCGGCTCTACACCGCCCGCGCGCTGCGGGAGTTCGTCGCCGCGAGCGGCTTCGAGGTGGTCCGCCTCTCCGGAGCGCCCTTCCACGGGGTGCCGCGCCCGCTGCGCGCCCTGGACCGGCTCGCCTGCGCGGCGCCGAGCGCCTCGTCCATCCTGCTGCTGCACGCCCGAAGGACCTGAGTCCCATGTGGTGGGGTGTGGCCGCGGCACTGCTCGCGAACGTGCTCTACAGCACCGGCTTCGTCCTGGAGAAGCGGGCGCTGACGACCATGCCGTCCGTCAGCGTCCGCAACCCCGTCCGGCTGCTCGGGCAGGTGCTCGGCAGCCCGCTGTGGATCGGCGGTTCGCTGGCTCTCGCGGCGGGGTTCGGCGCGCAGCTCGCCGTGTACCGGACGCTGCCGATCGCCGCCGCCCAGGGCATCTTCGTCTCCGGGCTCGTCCTGCTGCTGCTCCTGTCCTCCGTGCTGCTCGGCGAGGAGACCTCGGGGCGCGAGCGGTACGCGGTCGGCGCGATCCTCCTCGCGCTGCTCATGGTCGTCCTGTCGCTGAGCGAGGGCAGCGACACGGTCGGCCGGGGAGCGCCCGCGCCCCTGGTCCTCACCGTCTGCCTGCCCTCGCTCGCCGCGGGCCTGTGGCTCTACAGCTCGGCGGAGCGCCGCGCGAAGCACCGGCACCGCATGCCGACGGCCGGCGTGGAGTACGGCGTCGCGGTCGGGCTCCTGTACGGCGTGAGCTCGCTGGCCATCAAGGGCGTCTCCAGCCACCTGACCACGCAGGGGCTCGGCGGCGCCCTCGTCGACCTGCTGCGCTCGCCGTACCCGTATCTGCTGATGTTCACCGGGGCGTTCGGCCTGATCATGTCGCAGGCCGCGCTCCAGCGCTGCCGGGCCTCGCTGATCGTCCCGGTGTGCACGACCGTGACGGCGCTGTTCACCGCGGTGCTCGGGACGCTGGCGTTCGGCGAGGCACTGCCGCACGAGCCGGTCCGGCTCGGCCTGCGGATCGCGGGCACGGTGCTCGCGGTCACCGTCCTGCTCGCCATGCCGAAGCACGACCGCGCCCCTTCCCACCCCTCACCCCCCAAGGAGCTGACGAGCGGATGAACCCCGACGACCCGCTGCTGCGCATCCTCGCCTGCCCGCTGGACAAGGGCCCGCTGCACCTGCTGGCCCCGGAGGAGCCACTCGTGCCGCAGGAGGCGCTGTACAACCCGCGCCTGCGCCGCAGGTATCCGGTCATCGACGGCATCCCGCAGCTCCTGCCGTCCTCCGGCGAACAGGTCGCCGAGGACGAGCACGAGCGGATCGTCGAGCGGATGTCGCGCTCATGACCCTGGCCGCCCGGCTGGCCCCCTTCGTGCCCGACCGGCTCATCGCCGCCCTGGCCCGGCTCGTCTACCCGCGCTTCGAGCCCGAGCTGGCCCGGCTCGGCGACCTCTGCCCGCCGGACTGCGCCACGGCCGTGGACGTCGGCGGCTGGTACGGGCCCTGGTCGCGCCGCCTCGCCTCGCGGGCGCGGCACGTGGTGACCGTGGAGCCGGTGCCGCGCCTCGCCCGGCTGCTCGCCGCGAGCACCCCGCCCAACGTCCGCGTCGTCCAGGGCGCCGCCACGGACCGGCCGGGCACCGCCCGGCTCTGGCTGCCGGCCGGCGACCGGGGCGAGCGGGGCGTGTCGTCCCTGATCCGCCGGGACATCCACGCCCGTGCCCTCGACGTGCCGTGCCTGACGCTCGACGGGCTCGGCCTGCGGGACGTGCACTTCGTCAAGATCGACGTGGACGGCAACGAGCTGCCGGTGCTGCGGGGCGCGCGCGAGCTGATCACCAGGGACCGGCCGGCGCTCTTCATCGAGCTGGAGGCCCGCATCCAGCCGATCGGGCCGATCGTGGAGCTGCTCACCCGCGAGCACGGCTACCGCGGCTGGGTCCTGCCGCACGACACGTGGCTGCCGCTCGCCGCCTTCGACCTGGAGGCCCACCAGTCCGACACGTCGTACGTGGTGACGCAGGGCCTGCTGCGCCGGGTGCTCACCCCGCGCCGCCCCCGGTACGTCAACTCGGTCCTGTTCCTCCCCGAAGGCCGCCGCCCGGGAGCCTTCGCGGTGCGCGACGATGGGGCACATGTCCGCTAGGCCCACGCCGCCGCCCGCCGCCCCCTTCACCCCGCTGGACTTCCAGCTCGTCCTGCTGCGCCGCATGGCCGACCACAACCCCGGCCTCGTGGAGCGCGCCCGGCACGAGCTCGGCGTCTCCGTGGCCCGGATGCGGGAGGCCAACCGCCGCTGGCAGGCGATGACCCGGGGCCGCGGCGGCGCGCGCGGCGCCCGCTCCCGCTACCGCTCGGTCCTCGGCGCCCCCGGGTCGACCGCCCGCCGCACGATCGGCGACCTGGAGTGCGAGGCCCTGCTCTGGCCGCTGCCGCTCTGGCCCGATCTGCGCTTCGAGGTGCTGCTCGCGCCCGGCGGGGGCGTGTGGAACGTGGGGGCCCCTCCCACGCTCTTCGAGCCATGGGGGAGGCTGGTGCGCGCGCCGGGGATGCCGGGCCCCGAACTCCGTGCGCTCGCCGACCTCGCCCCCTGGTCCTGCACCGTGGACGAGGTGGCGCGCGCCTTCGCTCCCGCCCGGTCCCTGGAGGGGACGGCGCCGACGCGGTGGCGGCTGGCGTTCGACGCGCCGGAAGCCGGGGGCGCGGACGGCCCGCGGCGGCGCTGCGTGGCGGAGTTCACCTGGGGGCTGCTCCAGCGCGTGGAGTTCCCCGGCGGGGGCCCGCCGCTCACACCGCGGCCTTGAGGATCCCCTCCACGACGCGGTCGAGCGAGCCGGGGTGGACGCCGAGGAAGAGGTTGGGCTCGACGAGCTCCAGCTCCATCACCCGCGGCCCGTCCCCGGGCCCTTCGCCGTCGACGATGTCCACGCGCGCGTAGAGCAGCTCGGGCGAGCCGGGGACGGCGGCGAGCGCCCGCGCGGCGACGTCGAGCTCGGCGGCCGAGGGCTCCCAGGGGCGCAGGTCGGGGTGGGGCGTCTTGTCGGCGTCGTAGGCCGTGCCGGGCGCGAGGACCGCTCCCTTGCGTATCGCGTGCAGGAACTCCCCGCCGATGAAGACGAGGGCGCGCTCCCCGGTGACGTCGATGCGCCGCACATAGGGCTGCACCATGGCGGTGAAGCCCTCGTCGTGCATACGGGCGATGTGGGCGAGGGCGGCCTCGTGCTCGTCGGCGCGGTAGCGGCCGGCGTAGCGCGCCCCGGCCCCGGAGGCCGGCTTGACGACGAACTCCGCGTCGCCGCCGGTGAGTTCGACGCTCTCGCCGGGAGCGGAGTACAAGGTCGGCACGGTGGGGACGCCCGCCGCGGCCAGCTCGCCCAGGTAGCGCTTGTCGGTGTTCCAGCGCACGACCTCCGCGGGGTTGGCGAGCCGCGTGAGCTCCGCGCACCGCTCGGCCCACGCCACGTACTCCTCGGTGCGCCAGCTGTAGTCCCATGTCGACCTGATCACCGCGAGGTCGAAGCCGGCCCAGTCGACGTCCGGGTCGTCCCACCCCACGACGTGGGCGTCGGCGTCCGCGTCGGCGAGGGCCCGGGCGAGGACCGGAAGGTCGTGGTCGTACTCCGGCTGCGGACGTCGGGTCACGAGCGCGACGCGGGGACTTGCCACGGGGGGCTCCTCTTAACTCTGCCAGGCGTGCCCGTACGCCTGTTCACGCGTACGGAACTTCGACCCCGCAGGCTAACAAGCGCCCCTCGCGCCTCTGCCCCGCGCGCCCCCGCGTCTCACGTCAGCAGGACGCCCGCGTACGAGACCCCCGCGATGACGCCCCACGAGACGAGGCCGAGCGCCGCGACCCGGCCGCCCGTGCGGGTCAGGGACGGCAGGTCGACCGCGCTGCCCAGGCCGAAGAGGGCGGCGGCGAGGAGGAGTTCCTGCGCGGTGTGGGCCACGTCGAGCGCGCCGTCCGGCAGCAGCCCCGTGGTGCGCAGCAGGACCATGGCGAGGAACCCGGCGACGAACAGCGGCACGAGGGGCGGGCGCTTGGCGGCCTCGCCGCCCGCGTCCGGCCTCGCCGCCGACCGTGCCCGCGCCCGCGCCGACAGGGCGACCGCGGCGACGAGCGGCGCGAGCAGCGCCACCCGCATCAGCTTGACCAGGACGGCGTCGCCGAGCGCCCCGGAGCCCGCCGTCTGCGCGGTCGCCACGACCTGCCCCACGTCGTGCACGCTCGCCCCGACCCAGCGCCCGAACTCGGCGTCGCTGAGGCCGAGGGGGTGCTGGAGCAGCGGCAGCACGGCGATGGCGAGCGTCCCGCAGAGCGTCACCAGGGCCACGGAGGCAGCGGTGTCCCGCTCGTCGCTCTCGGAGACCTCGCTGACGGCGCCGATCGCCGAGGCGCCGCAGATCGAGTAGCCGGTGGCGATCAGCAGCGGCTGGTCGCCGCGCAGGCCCATGCGACGCCCCAGCCACCAGGTGCCGCCGAAGGTGACGGCGACCACGCAGAGCACCATCGCGACGGAGGCCCAGCCGAGGCCGAGCACGTCGTCGAGGCTCAGCTTCAGGCCGAGCAGCACGATGCCGACCCGCATCAGCCGCTTCCCGGCGAACGTGAGGCCCGCCTTGCCGGGCCCGCGCACCCAGGAGCGCGCGACGCCGGGCAGATGGGCGGCCACGATGCCGAGGACCACGGCGGCGGTGAGCATCGGGACGCCGGGCACGAGCCGGTGCACGCCCCAGGCGAGGGCCACCCCGAGGGCGGCGAGACCGAGCCCCGGCAGCTTGCCGTGCGCGCGGCCGGGGGGCGCGGGAGCCGCGGCGCGGGTCTTGGCGCGCTCTCCGAGCAGCGCCATTACCGGTCGGCCGGCAGTTCGTACACGCGGCGCACACTGCTGCCCAAGCGGGCGATGTCGGCGCCGTAGATGTGGATCGATATCGCGCGGGCGCCGCAGGCGTTCCACACCCGGTGGATGTCGCCGGGCGGCGCGAAGCCGCAGACCGAGCCCTGCGGATTGACGACGTCCTCCGTGGCGACGAGCCGCGCCGCGCCGCCGTTCCCGGCGGGCACGAGGCGGTAGCGCCGCTCCTGCTCCTCGCCCTCGTGCACGCCCGTGACGCACCACGACACGTGGTCGTGGACGGAGGTCCGCTGCCCCGGCAGCCAGACCAGGGCCACGAGGGAGAAGCTGCCGTCGTGCTCGGCGTGCAGGACGTGCTGGCGGTAGCGCTCGGGGTCGCCCTCGCGCTGCTCGGCGGTGAGCAGGTCGGCCGCCCCGAGGTGCGGGGCGAGGCGCTCACCGACCAGGTACGCGGTGAGGTCGGGAGGCAGTCCCCGCCCGACCGCCTCGCGCACGTCGGCGACGAGGGTGTCGAGGCGCTCTGTGGTCCGGGCGGCCCGGTACGCGGTCGGAGTGGTCATACGGGCAGCGTGGCGGCGCCCGATCCATCACGTCCAACGACAGTTGTTTGGCCTCCCTGCAACGTCCGCTTATGGCTGACGCGCCGGCGGGCGGACCGGAGGGGCCGGCGGGCGTCAGCAGCCGACGCGGTTGGCGGCCACCGTCCGCAGCTCGTCGAGGACCAGGGCCGTGGCGGGGATGCGGAGGTGGTCCTTGAGGACGTACGCCGAGACCTGGCGCCGCGAGGCGGGGTCGAGGGCGCGGCCCGTCACCTTGCGGTGGCAGAGGAAGTTCAAAACGAGCCCCGGCATCATCGCGACGCCGAGTCCCTCGGCGACCAGGCTCTGCACCACGAGGTTGTCGTCGGTGGTGAAGGCGATGTCGGGCGCGAAGCCCAGCTCGGCGCACTCGTGCAGGAAATTGGCCCGGCAGCGCGGGCACCCGGCTATCCACCGCTCCTCCGCCAGCTCGGCGAGCTTGACCGAACGCCGGCGCGCCATGGGGTGCCCCGTGGGCATCAGCACGGTGAGCTGGTCCTCCATCAGCGGGATCTCCACCAGCCCGTCCGGCACCTCTTCGTGCAGCCCGGGGTAGGTGAAGGCGAGGGTGATGTCGCACTCGCCGCGCACCACGCGCCGCAGCGACTCCGGCGGCTCGTCCTCCAGGAGTTCGACGCGGACGCCGGGGTGGCCGGAGGCGAGGCGGGCCAGGGCCTCCGGGATGAGGGTGGCGTTGGCGCTGGGGAAGGCGCAGACCCGCACGCGTCCCGAGCGCAGCCGCGTGATCGCGTTCATCTGCTGCTGGGCGGCGGAGATGTCGTCCAGGATGATCCCGGCGTGCCGCGACAGGGCCTCGCCCGCCTCCGTCAGGCGCATGCGGCGGCCGACGCGGGTGAACAGCGGCGTGCCGACGGACCGTTCGAGGGCCTTCATCTGCTGCGTGATCGCGGGCTGTGTGTAGCCGAGGGAGCGAGCGGCCGCCGAGTACGACCCGGCCCTGACCACTTCGTGGAACGTCTTGATGTGCCGTGAATCGAACACCGCTGAATCATAAGCAGATGTTGGGATGGTCGGACAAGCGTGGGAACGGTGCTTGGGGAAGCGGCGCCGCGGTCCCCGCCGCCCCCGCGGAGGCGGTGTCCCCGTGTTCGCGGGGGCCGCCACGCGGGGCAGAGATGAAGTGGTGGACTGGAGCGACACGAGGACAACCACAAGGAGTACGAGACGTGGATCCGCTTTTCCCGGCCCTGGCGGCCCCGGACACGGCGCCCTCCGGCGATGCCCTGCGGTTCGGCGACCGCTCGCTGACCTACTCCGAACTGGCCCTGGCGTCCGCCGCCCTGGCCGGGCGGCTGCGGGGCGCGGGCCGGGTCGCCGTCTGGGCCACCCCGTCCCTGGAGACGGCCGTCGGCGTGGTCGCCGCCCTGCGGGCCGGGGCGCCCGCCGTGCCGCTCAACCCGAAGTCGGGCGACGGCGAGCTGACGCACATCGTGACGGACAGCGCCCCGTCCCTCGTCCTGGCCGGGCCCGGCGACGTCCTGCCGCCCGCGCTCGCCGGGCTCTCCCGCGTGGACGTGGACGTGAGCGATCACCGCCCCGGCGCCGGAGGGGCCGTCGCCGAGCCCGACGACCCCGAGGCGCCCGCCCTGATCGTCTACACCTCCGGCACCACGGGCCCGCCCAAGGGCGCCGTCCTGCCGCGCCGCGCGATCGTCGCCACGCTGGACGCCCTGGCGGACGCCTGGCAGTGGAGCGGCGACGACGTCCTGGTGCACGGGCTCCCGCTGTTCCATGTGCACGGTCTGATCCTCGGCACCCTCGGCCCGCTGCGGCGGGGCGGTTCGGTGCGCCACCTCGGGCGGTTCAGCACCGAGGGCGTGGCGCGCGAGCTGGGCTCGGGGGCGACCATGCTGTTCGGGGTGCCGACGATGTACCACCGGATCGCCGAGGCGCTGCCCGACGAGCCGCGCCTGGTCACGGCACTGGGCGGGGCCCGGCTCCTGGTCTCGGGCTCGGCGGCGCTGCCGGTCCACGACCACCAGCGCATCACGTCCGCGACGGGGCGCCGCGTCGTCGAGCGGTACGGCATGACGGAGACGCTCATGATCACCAGCGTGCGCGTCGACGGCGAGCCGCGCCCGGGGGCGGTCGGGGTGCCGCTGCCGGGCGTCGAGCTGCGCCTGGTCGACGAGGAGGGCGAGGCGATCACGGCCGCGGGGCCCGAGGCGGTGGGCGAGATCCAGGTGCGCGGCCCGAATCTCTTCACCTCCTACCTCAACCGCCCCGACGCCACCGCGCGGGCGTTCGCGCCGGGCGGCTGGTTCCGCACCGGCGACATGGCGGTGCGGGACGCCGACGGCTATGTGCGCATCGTCGGCCGCAAGGCCACCGACCTCATCAAGAGCGGCGGCTACAAGATCGGCGCGGGGGAGATCGAGAACGCCCTTCTCGAGCACGCGGGCGTGCGGGAGGCCGCCGTGACCGGGGAGCCCGACGCTGACCTCGGCGAGCGGATCGTGGCCTGGGTGGTCCCGGCCGACACGGGCGCGCCGCCCGCCCCCGACGAGCTGACGGACCACGTGGCGGCCCGCCTCGCCCCGCACAAGCGGCCACGGGCGGTGCGGTACCTGGACGCGCTGCCGCGCAACGACATGGGCAAGATCATGAAGCGGGCGCTGCCACACCGCTGAGACCGGGCGGGCCGGGGTCCCGGCCCGCCCGGTGCCCCGGCGCCCGTGCCCCTACCGCACGCCCACCGCCCGGATGATCTCCTGGGTGACGCCGCCGCCCCGGTCGTCCTCGGCGGACGCCCTCAGCGAGACGGAGCCGGCGTCCGCGGGGATCTTCAGCCTCCCCTGCCAGGACGCCTTCCCGCCGTCGCGGCGCAGCGTGACGTCCCGCCACGTCTTGCCCTCGTCGTACGAGACGGCCAGCGCGGCGCCGCCGACGCGACCGCCGCCCTCGGCCCCCTTCACGTACTCGGCGAAGACCCCGAACGGGACGGTCCGCCCGCCCCGCACCTCGCCCGTGAGGCTCGTGTCCACGTCGAAGCCGAGGTTCAGCAGCGGCAGCGACGTCTTCCGGCCCTCCGGGGTCTTCTTGGAGCGGAAGGTCCACTCGGAGTGGCCCTTGGTCGCCAGCTCCCACCGCGCGGGGTCGAGCGTCGTGTCGGTGACGACCGTGTACGTGCGCTCGGCGGGGTCCGCGTCCCCCACGTACGCCGCCGAACCCGTCCGCCGGTCCACGCTGTTCCCGTCCACGAAGACCTCGGTGGTCTGGGTCATGGACGGCTCGTTCCACACGTCGCCGAACCCGGTGTGGTCGGGCCCGGAGTCACCCCAGCCGGGCACGTTGAACTCCAGGTCGTTGCCCCTGCGGGTCTGCCCCCAGCCGAGGCCGGTGCCGAGCCAGGGGTGCAGCACCGGCTTGAACCAGTCGAGCCCGACGCGCTCGCCGCCCCGGTAGGCGACGAGGCCGCCGCGCTGCTCCAGTGCCCCGGGCCCGGTGGACACCGACTCGTGCCAGAGCTGGCCCTCGCCCGTGGAGACGTACTCCGTGCGCTCGGCCGGGTAGGCGATCCGCTCCTGGAACCCGATGCCGACGGGGAAGGTGTCGGTGAGGGAGTACCGGAAGCCGCCGCCCTCGGCCGGCTTCACCGCGTGGTACCTGGTGTCGAGGACCCCGATGTCCCGCTCCTTCGGCGCGTAAACGAGATCCTTCGGCACGGCCCCCTCGTACCCCTCGGAGAGGTCGTAGACGTAGGGCGTGTGCACGGTGCCCGTGCTGGTGACGCTCCGGCCCGCCTCGGCCGCCGCGCGGAGCCGCGCCCCGTCGGCGGCGTCGACCGAGGCGATCTGGAGCGGCCGGTCGGCGTTGCCGTCCGTGCCGAACCACGCGTTGAGCCGACCCGGCCGGTCGTCCGTCACGAACAGCGCCTTCGCGCCCGCGTCCTGCGCGGCCTGTCCCAGCTCCTCCGTGGACACGGCGTCCGCACGCCGGACGACGACGGCCCTTCCGCGCACGTCCTTGCCCTCGTACGCGGCCGGGGTCCCGTCGCCCGCGTCCACGAGACGCCAGGTGTGCCGCCCCTCGGCGAGGGTCCCGCCGGGCTGTGCGACGGCCTCGCGCAGGCCCTTCACCGCGACACCGGGCTTGCCGAGCCGCCAGACGGTGCGGTACTCGAAGCTGCCCTCAGTGACCTTCTCGGTGGGCGCGGCGAAGACGCTGTCGTACGTCGGGGGCACCTGGACGGCGCCCATCAGCTCGGCGCCGCCGGCCTTCCTGTCGTACTCCATGAGCAGTTGCCTGGTCTCGGTGCGCCGCCCGACGTCGGCCCTGATCTCGCGCAGTTCCCGCCCGTCCAGGGTGATCTCGCGGTCCCGGTCGAGGCGGATCTGCGGGTCGGCGAGGAAGCCGAGGCCGAGGGAGTCCGCGCCCCTGCTGCCGCGCACGTCGAGGAAGGACGTCACGGCGTACGTGCCGGGCTTCAGGCGCAGCTTCAGGGTGCCGGAGTCGCCGACGGCGGCCGGCACGGGGTCGGTGCCCTCGGCGAGCCGCTGCACCACCAGGTCGGCGGCGGCGGCCGCGCCGGCCCGGTCCTTCACATGGACGGTGAGCGTGTACCGCTCCTCCTCCTTGACCAGGCCGAACGCGGTACGCGCGACCTGCCTGCCGTCCGCGCTCGCGACGACCGCCCCGCTGGTGTTCCCGACCGGCGCCTTCGACCCGTCGCCCGTGACGGTGGTCGACGCGGCGCCGTGCGCGGGGACGGTGAGGGTGGTGTCGGCGAGCGTGGCGACACCGTCGGCGGCGCCGCGTGCGGCCAGCTCCAGCCGCACGTCCTCGTCCGTGGAGTTGGTGTACGTGATGGTCCGCTCGACCGGCTCTTCGGCGTCGTGGGGCCATCCGTGGAACCCGAGGTCGACGCTGCCGCTCGCGGTGATCCCCGCCTCGACGGCGCCGGGCACGCTCAGCCGTCCGGCGCCCAGCGCGTACGCGGAGGCGTCGAGCTGTGCGGAGCCGGACATCAGGGCGTCCTTGAGCCGGCCGCCCTGCCAGTCGGGGTGCCGCTCGGCCAGCAGGGCGGCGGCGCCCGCGACGTGCGGGGTCGCCATCGACGTGCCGCTCATCTCGGTGTACGGGCCCTCGCCGGCGGTGAGACGGGAGCGGGCGGCGAGGATGCCGACGCCGGGCGCGGACAGGTCGGGCTTGAGGGCGTGGTCACCGGCCCGCGGCCCCTGGCTGGTGAAGTACGCGGCCTCGTCGGCGGAGTCGACGGCGCCGATGGTCAGCGCGGAGTCGGCGGCGCCCGGCGAGCCGATGGACGAGGGCGCCCCGGTGTTGCCCGCCGCGACGACGAAGAGGGCGCCGGTCTCCTTCGAGAGGGAGTTCACGGCGGTGGCCATGGGGTCGGTGCCGTCGCTCGCCCCGTCGGAGCCGAGGCTCATCGACACGATCTCGGCGCCGACGTCCTTCGCGGCCCACTCCATCCCGGCGATGACCTCCGACTCGCTGCCGAAGCCCTCGTCGCTGAGCACCTTGCCGACGGCGAGCTCCGCGCCGGGCGCGACGCCCTTCTCCTTGTTCCCCTCCGACGCGGCGCCGCTGCCGCCGACGGTGGACGCCACGTGGGTGCCGTGCCCGTCGCGGTCGGCGACGCCCTCGCCCGCGATGAAACTCCTGCTCTCGCCGACGCGCCCCTTGAGGTCGGGGTGGTCCGCGTCGTACCCGGTGTCGAGGACGGCGACCTTCACGCCCTTGCCCGTGAGGCCCGCCTCCCAGGCCTCGGGGGCGCCGATCTGCGCGTTGCTCCGCGCCATGTCGGCCTCGACCCGGCCGTCCAGCCAGACCTTGTCGACGCCGGACGCCCCAGCGGTCACGGACCGCCAGAGGACGCCGGGCCGCTCGGCGGTGACGGCGACCCCCCAGACGCTGGGCAGGGACCGCACCTTCTCGGCGCCGCGCGGCACCTCGGGCGCGCCGCGCGCCTTCTTGCCGTAGGTCACGATGAGCGGGAGCGGCCGTCCCTCCTCGCCGGCCTTCTCGGCGTACCCCTGCCGGATCAGCCCGGTGACGTCGAACAGCCGCTCGTCCAGTACCCCCGAGCGGAGGTGGGGCCGCGCCTCGTCCGGTACGACGGTGATGTTCCCCTCCGTTATCCGGCTCCGCACGGCTCCGCTCGCGCCCGGGGGCCGCTCGACGGTGACGGTCTGCTTGCCGCCGGGCAGCGGGGTGACGGTGACCCGGTCGCCGGTGATGAGGGTGACGGTGTGGGCGGCGCGCGCCGTGCGCTGCGGCGGGGCGTCGGCCGCGGGGCCTTCGGCGACGCTCTGCCCGGCGGGAAGCAGGGCGAACGCGAGACCGAGGACGGCCGCGCGCCCGGCTCTTCGCCGTGCGGGGGCTCTGGTCATGGGGCTGCCTCTCTTCGTCTGCCCCGGGCCGGGTGACGCCCGAGTGCTGCGAAGAGTGTCAGGGAGCCTGTCGGGTACGGGAGTTGACGATGCGTGGCGGAAAGCCGCCGGGGCGGCTACCCGCCAGCGGCGGCGGAACGGCGGACACCGGCCCCCGGCGCCCTCCCCCCGGCTCCGGGCGCGCCCGGGGACGCACTTCACCCGTCCGGCGGCACCCCGCCCGGCTCAGCTTGACGCGCGCCCCGTCCGCGAGCGCCGCACGATGCGAGACAGGACCGCCGTTCGGTGGCCCGAACGGTCCGCGCTCTCGGGAGGATCTGCCATGACCGTCAGTCTGGAGCAGTTGCGCCGCTGCCACGTCGCCGTCGACATGGGGGCCGCGAGGACCCGGGTGTTCGTGAAGGGCGCCGGCCTCGTCGTCGACGAGCCGAGCGCCGCCGCGGTCAACACCCGGACGGGCGGTCTCATCGCGGTCGGCCGCTTCGCCGAGGAGATGACGGGCCGCACCCCCGACTACATCCGCGTGGTCCGCCCCGTGTCCGGCGGCACCATCGTCGACATCGAGATGGCCCAGCGGATGCTGCGCCAGCTGATCGGCGAGAAGCTCCGCCGCACCCTGCGCCGCAAACCCCGGCTGCGCGCCGCCGTCTGCACCCCGCACGACGCGGACCCGCTGTCCCGGCGCGCGGCGGTCGAGACGATGGTCGGACTCGGCGCCCGCCGGGTCGAACTGGTGGACACCCTCATCGCGGCGGCGGTCGGCTGCGGGATGCCCGTGGAGCAGCCCGAGGCCACGATGATCCTGGTCTGCGGCTCCGCGTCCACGCAGGTGGCGGTCCTCTCCCTCGGCGCGATCGTCACCGCCGAGCGCATCCCGGTCGGCGGTCAGGCCATCGACAACGCCATCGTGCAGCACCTGCGCCAGCGGCACGCGCTGATGCTGCCCCTGCAGTCCGTGCGCCCCCTCCACATCGCCCTGCACGGCAACGGCATCAACCAGGACGGCCCCGAGTCCACCGAGATCCACGGCAGGGACGTCGTGACCGGCCTGGCCCGCTCGGTCCACGTCGACACCGCCGCCGTCCGCGAGGCCCTGCACACCCCGCTCACCACCGTGCTCGACGGTATCGGCCAGGTGCTGCGGGACTGCCCGCCCGAGCTGGTCGCCGACCTGGTGGACCGCGGGATGACGATGGTCGGCGGCAGCGCGCTGCTCCCGGGCCTCGACACGATGCTGCGGGACGCCACGGGCATGCCCGTGCACATCGCCGAGCGGCCGGACACCGCCGCCGTGCTCGGCCTGGGCGCCATGCTGGAGGGCAAGATCCAGCCGCTGGTCCTGGACCCCCTGTCCGGCTGACCCGCGCGCGGGCGCAGACCCTCGACGGAGTACGTGACGCGGATGCCCGACGGAGCCGACACCCCGCTGTCCTCGATGCCGCTGCTCGACGCGGTCCTCGGCGTCGGCACGGACCTCGACCTGCGCGCCACGCTCCAGCACGTCGTGGACAGCGCGGCCCGGCTGACCGGCGCCGCCCACGGCACGCTCGGCGCCGCCGGCGCCGGGCCCGACGTTCCGGCCGAGCTGTTCGTCGCGGGCGGGCCCGTGCGCCGCCCCGGCGGTGCGCCGCCGGTGCCGGACGAGGCCGGGGGCGACGTCATCCGCGTGCCGGTGCACGTGCACGGCGAGCCGTTCGGCGACCTGCTGCTGGCCGGGAAGGCGGACGGGCCGTTCACCGAGGAGGACCGGCAGCTCCTCAGAATCCTGGCGAGCCAGGCCGGCATCGCGATCGGCAACGCCCGCCTGTTCGAGGCGGCCCGCCGCCGCGAGCGCTGGATCGAGGGCGCGGCGGCGGTCACCACGGCCCTGCTCACGGGCGGAGCGGCGGCCGACGCCCTGGAGACGGTCGCGGACCGGGCGCGCATCCTCGCGGACGCGGCGGCGGGCGTGGTCCTCCAGCCCACGGAGGCGGGCGGCATGCGCATCGTCGCGGCCTCGACGGACGGCGCGCCCCACGGCTGGGGCGCCTCGGCCCGGCAACGCCCGGCGGGCCCCGCCACCCCCGGCCCCGCACGCGGCCGGCCCCCGCACGACGACGGCCACAACGACCTCATCGGCACCACCATCGAACCCGGCAGCGCGGTCCTGACCCAACTGCTGGGCGGCGAACCGGTGTTCATCGACGACTCCGCGACCGACCCCCGGATGACGACGCACGTACGCGTCCGCTTCGGCCCCAGCATGATGCTGCCGCTCCAGGCGGGCGGCCGGCTCATCGGCACGCTCGCGCTGCCCCGCAGACGCGGCGCCCCCGCCTACACCGCGGCCGAACGGCTGCTCGCCACCCAGTTCGCCTCGCAGGCCGCCCTCGCCCTCGTCCTCGCCGACGCCCAGCGGAGCCGGCAGCGCCTCGCCGTCTTCGAGGACCGCGACCGCATCGCGCGCGACCTGCACGACCTCGTCGTCCAGCGGCTCTTCGCCACGGGCATGATGCTGGAGTCGACGCGCCGCCGGGCGAGGTCCACCCCGGTGGAGGCCACGCTCGACCACGCCGTGGACGAGCTAGAGTCCACCATCCAGGAGGTCCGCACGGCCATCTTCGCCCTCCAGCAGCCGCCCGCCGACGCGCCCTCCACCTTCCGCGGCAAGGTCCTGCGCGAGACGGCGGGCGCCGCCGCGGTCCTCGGCGTCCAGCCGTCGGTGCACTTCAACGGCGCCGTCGACGCCCGCGTCCGCAGGGCCGCCGCCGGCCACCTCCTCGCCGCGCTGCGCCGCGCCCTGGCCGCCACGTCCCGCAGGACCGGCGTCACCCGGATCGACGTGGCGGTCGACGCGCGGGCGACGCTCCCCGACGGACGGGAGGGCGTGCGCCTGACCGTGTACGACGACGGGCACACGGACAGCGGGGACACCGCCGGAGGGAGCAGGGGCGGGGAGGGCACGGGCGGGGAGGGCACGGGCACCACGGTCACCTGGCAGGCGCCGCTCTGAGCGGCGCGGACACCGCCGCACCGGGCGCCGGGGCCCCGTGGCAGGATCCGGAGACATGATCACTGAACCGTCCGACCGCCCCGTCGCCCTGGTCACCGGCTCCACGTCCGGCATCGGCGAGGCCGTCGCGCGCAGACTGGCGGCGGACGGCGCCCGGGTCGTGGTGCACTCCCGGCGCAGCACCCATGCGGGCGAGGCGCTCGCGGCGGAGCTCGGCGGGACGTACGCACGGGCCGACCTGGCGGTGGAGGACGAGGCCAGGGGCCTGGTCGAGACGGCGCTCGAACGCTGCGGACGCCTCGACGTCCTGGTGAACAACGCCGGCATCAGCTGGCCCATCCCCCACGACGACCTGGCCGCGGCGACCCCCGACGACTGGCGGCGGCTCCTCGAGGTCAATCTGATCGCCCCCTGGGTGCTGTGCACGGCGGCCCTGCCCGCCCTGCGCCGCTCCCCGGGGGGCGGCGCCATCGTGAACGTCACCAGCCACGCCGGGGTGCGCCCCAAGGGCTCCTCGGTGCCGTACGCGGCGAGCAAGGCCGCGCTGAACCACGTGACCCGGCTGCTCGCCGCCGCCCTCGGCCCCGAGGTGCGGGTCAACGCGGTGGCGCCCGGCCTCGTGGACACCCCGATGACGAAGGACTGGGCGCGGGCGCACGAGCTGTGGCGGGAGCGGGCCCCCATGCACCGCCCGGCCCAGCCGTCCGACGTGGCGGACCTGGTGGCCTCGGTGCTCGCCAGCGCCTACCTCACGGGCGAGGTCATCCTGCTCGACGGCGGCCTGAACCTGACCTGACGAGGGCGCGGCGGGCGGCCCCTCAGAGCGTCACCACCGACACCTCCGTCGCCTTCACGCTGGTCCACACCTCGGCCCCGTCCGCCAGCCCCAGTTCCACCGCCGCCTGCGGGGTGATCTCAGCGACCAGGTCGGGCGCCTCGCCCGAGGTGACCAGGACGCGCAGGCGGCTGCCCGCGGTGGTGATCTCCCGCACGGTCCCCTGCCAGACGTTGCGCGGGCTGCCCTCGGGCCGCTCGCGGTGGACGGAGACCGCCTCGGGGGCGATGACGGCGAGCGCCCGCGCCCCCGGGGCCGGCGGATCGGCGACGACCAGGCGCCCCTCCCCCGCCAGGGCGAGCGTGCCGTCCGCTCCGGCGGTGCCCGGCCAGGCGTTGCGGCCGAGCATCCGCGCCACCCAGGGCGAGCGGGGATGCCGGGTGACCTCGGCCGGCGGCGCGTCCTGCAACGTCCGTCCCTCGTCGAGCACGAGGACCCGGTCGGCCAGCGACACGGCCTCCACGGGGTCGTGCGTGACGATGAGGCAGACCCCGCCGAAGCCGTCCAGGTGGCGCCGCAGGGTGTGGCGCACGTGGGCGCGGGTGGTCTGGTCGAGGGCGGCGAGCGGTTCGTCGAGGAGCAGCAGCCGGGGCCTCGCCGCCAGCGCGCGGGCCAGCGCGACACGTTGGGCCTGGCCGCCAGAGAGCTGGGCGGGCCTGCGGTGCGCGAGGCCGCCGACGCCGAGCCGGTCGAGCCACCGCTGTGCCTCGCGGCGGGCCTCGGCGCGCCGGACACCCTGGGCGCGCAGCCCGTAGGCGGTGTTGCCGAGGGCGCTCAAGTGCGGGAAGAGCGCGCCCTCCTGGGGCACCCAGGCGACGCGGCGGCGGTGCGGCGGCAGCGCGGTGACGTCGCGTTCGCCGAGCCGCAGCCGGGCGTGGGCGCGTGGCGTGAGGCCGAGCAGGGCGCGCAGCAGCGTCGTCTTGCCCGCGCCGTTGGGGCCGACGACGGCGATGGTGGTGCCGGGGTCCGCGTCGAGGGTCAGTTCGTCGTGTCCGGTGACGTCGGCGTGCAGGGACCACTTCCCGGCGGGCGCGGGCGGTGGCGGGGTCTCGTCGGCCGGGGCGGGCGGCGGCTCGTCGGCGCGCGGCGGCCGCACCCGTACCGCCGCCCCCGTCGTCCACCGCCCGCGCAGCCCGATCAGCACGGCCATCGCGATGGCGAGGAGCAACAGCGACAGGGAGGTCGCGGCCTCCGGGGAGTCCTGGAGCAGCAGGTACACCTGGAGCGGCAGGGTCTGGGTGGTGCCGGGGAGGTTGCCCGCGAAGGTGATCGTCGCCCCGAACTCGCCGAGGGCCCGCGCCCAGGTCAGCGCGGCTCCCGCGATCAGCCCGGGGGTGACCATGGGCAGCGTGACGGTGAGGAACACCCGGACCGGCGGGGCCCCGAGCGAGGCCGCCGTCTCCTCGTAGCCGGGCCGGAGGCCGCCGAGCGCCCCCTCCAGGCTGATGACCAGGAACGGCATCGCCACGAACGTCGCCGCGATCACCGCTCCCGACGTGTGGAAGGGCAGCACGACGCCGAAGGTGTCCTCCAGCCAGGGGCCGAGCAGTCCGCGCCGCCCGAAGCCGAGGAGGAGCGCGACGCCGCCGACGGTCGGCGGCAGCACCATCGGCAGGAGCACCAGGGAGCGCACGACCGCCTTGCCGGGGAAGTCGACGCGGGCGAGCAGCCAGGCCAGCGGCACCCCGAGCAGCAGCGAGAGGCCGAGCGCCCAGAAGGAGACGAGCAGGGACAGCTTCAGGGCCCGGGTGACGCCGGGCGCGGACAGGTGGGCGCCGAGGTCCCCCCACGTGGTGCGGGCGAGGATGCCGATGAGCGGCATCAGCAGGAACGCGATCGCGAGCAGCGCGGGCAGTGCGAGGGCGAGCGGGGCGCGGGTGCGGGCGGGGTCGCGGCTGCGGCCGAGGGGGCGGCGGATGCTCAGGCGGCTCATCAAGGGTCCCGGGGTCGACGGCTGGCGCGGCTACGGCTTCTGGAAACCGCCGTCCCGCAGGATCTTCTGCGCCTCGGGGCCGCCGAGCCACTGCACGAACGCGGCGGCGGCGTCCGCGTGGGCCGAGCCCTTGAGGGTGGCGGCGGGGTAGGAGGCCACGGCGTTCTGGGCGTCGGGGATCTCGACGGCGTCGACCTTGCCGGCCGCGGTGGCGGCGTCCGTCCGGTAGACGATGCCCGCGTCGGCCTCGCCGAGTTCGACCTTGCTGAGCACGGAGCGGACGTTCGCCTCCTTGGAGACGGGCTTCACCGTGATCCTCTGCCGGTCGAGGACCTGCTTGGCGTACCGCCCGACGGGCACGGTGTCGTCGGCGAGGACGACCTTCAGCTTCGGGTCGGCGAGGTCCTTGAGCGTCTTGACCCCGTCCGGGTTGCCCTCGCGGGTGGCGATGACGAGCCGGTTCCGCGCGATGACCACCGGGTCGCCGGTCTCCGCCTTCAGGCCTTCCATGGTCGTGGTGTCGGCGGTGACCAGGACGTCGGCGGGCGAGCCCTGCTCGACCTGCGCTGCCAGTTCCTGGGAGCCGGCCGCGGAGACGGTGATGTCGGCGCCGGGGTGCTCCTTCTCATACGCCTTCTCGGCCGTGGCGAAGACATCGGTGAGGGAGGAGGCGGCGAGGACGGTGAGCTTCACGTCCCCGCCCCCGCCCTCCTTGCCGCTCCCGCCGCCGTCACCGCCGCCGCAGGCGGCGAGCGGCACGAGCAGCGCGGCGGTGACGGCCGCGGCGGCGCGGCGGGAGGTGAGAGCGGGGCGCTTGCGGGACATGGCGGGGCTCCTGGTTCGGGTGGTGCTCAGGCGCGGCCGGTGCACGCCCGAGGACTCGGACGGGGCGCTGTGGCACGGGGTGCCCGAGCAAGGTCGATGTGGCGCCGGGCCGCTCGGGGCGCGGTCCGTGCCGCGCCGGGACGCTCAAGCGCGGCCGGTGCCGCGCCGGGGCGTCAGGCGCGGTCGATGTGCACGCTGGTGGACTTGACCCGGGCGGTGGCCTGGGTGCCGACCTCCAGGCCGAGCTCCTCCACCGCCTCGCGGGTCAGCAGCGAGACCAGGCGGTGCGGCCCCGCCTGGATCTCCACCTGGGCGGCGACGTCTCCGAGCTTCACGGCGGTGACGATGCCGGGGAAGGCGTTGCGGGCGGAGGTGTACGAGACGTCGTCCTCGCCCGTGCCGCCGCTCTGCGCGACCTCGACGGAGAAGGCGGCCAGGTCCCGCCCGTCGATGAGCCGCCGCCCGGCCTCGTCGCGGTGCGTGGCGACCCGTCCGGCGTCCGCCCAGCGGCGGGCGGTGTCGGGGCTGACCCCGAGCAGACGCGCGGCCTGCCCAATCGTGTAGGACTGCATGTGCGACAAGATAAGCCCATTCGGCTCGCATCTGAAATATTTCATGCGTATCTCCATGGCAGATGCGGAGCGCCTGGAGCTTCCCCCGAAGCACGCGGCCCCGGCACGACCGCCGGCTCACACCCCATGGCCGACGGCTCTCGCCCCACGACTGCCGGCTCACGCTCCATGGCCGACGGCTCTCGCCCCACGGCCACCGGCTCACGCCCCCTGCGGCGGAAGGTGGCCGCCCGGGACAGGATTACCTCGCCGTGAACGGCCAACTCGCCTCCGCATGGCACTCTTCGACAAGCACGACCGTGATCAGGACCCCGCCGAGGGCCACGACCCCGAGCGCGACAGCGAAGCCGACCGGCACAGCGCCCCGGAGCCCCGTCCGGACCCCGGCCGCGCGGGCGGCGGCGGGGACCGGGAGCCGGCCGCCGGCGCCGGTCCGGGCCCCGAGGTCGAGAGGGACGCCCCCGACGAGCCCACCGACCTGCCCGCCCACTCCTGGTGGGCGGTCCTGCGGCGCACCGGCAGGGAGTTCATGGACGACGAACTGCCCGACCGGGCCGCCGCCCTCACGTACTACGGCGTGCTCTCCCTCTTCCCGGCGCTGCTCGTCCTGGTCTCCGTCCTCGGCGTGCTCGGCAAGAAGGCCACCGGCTCGGTCCTCGACAACCTGGGGACACTGGCGCCGGGCGCCGTGCGCGACCTGCTGAGCGACGCCGTGCGGCAGCTGGAGGACAGCGGCGGCACCAGCGGCGTGGTGGCGATCACGGGCCTGCTGCTCGCGGTCTGGTCGGCCTCCGGATACGTGGCCGCCTTCATCCGCGCCTCCAACGCCGTCTACGACCTCCCCGAGGGCCGCCCGGTGTGGAAGCTCACACCGCTGCGCATCGGTCTGACGCTGGCCCTGATGGTGCTGCTCGCCGCCAGCGCGCTCATCGTGGTCTTCACGGGCCCGCTGGCCGAGCGGGCGGGCGACGCCATCGGCGTCGGCGACGAGGCGGTCACCGCCTGGTCGATCGCCAAGTGGCCCGTCCTGCTCGTCCTCGTCGTCCTGATGATCGCGCTGCTGTTCTGGCGCGCCCCCAACGTCCACGGCCCCGGCTTCCGCTGGCTGAGCCCCGGCAGCGTCCTCGCGGTCCTGCTGTGGCTGCTCGCCTCCGGCGGCTTCGCGCTGTACGTCGCGGGCTTCGCCTCGTACAACAAGACGTACGGCGCGCTCGCGGGCGTGGTGATCTTCCTGGTCTGGCTCTGGCTGTCGAACCTGGCGATCCTGCTCGGCCTCGAACTCGACGCGGAACTGGCCCGCCAGCGGGCGATCAGCGGCGGCATGCCGCCCGACGAGGAGCCGTACGTGGAGCCGAGGGACACCCGCAAGTGGCCCCGCCGCCGCACCGCCCGGCCGGGCCCGGCGTCCTGACCCGGCCGCCGCGTCACCCGAACGGGCAACGCCCGGGGGTTTGCGTCGTTGACACAGGTGGAATCGTTCCTGCGCCCTGACGCTGCGGTGGGGCGGGTGGGACTCGAACCCACGGCCGACGGATTATGAGTCCGCTGCTCTAACCGGCTGAGCTACCGCCCCTAACGGCGCGTCGCGCACATTTGTGCGCGCCGTCTGCCGCAGCATAGCCGCTCATACGATCTCCTGCTCCGGATGGTCGGCATAGCTCGACCATGAGGACCGCCGGGCCGCCCGCATGGTTCCACCAGGCACGAAAAAGACCCCTGAGAGACATCTCAGGGGTCTTTCCGTACAGCTCTCCCGACTGGACTCGAACCAGTAACCTGCCGGTTAACAGCCGGCTGCTCTGCCAATTGAGCTACAGGAGACCGAGCTCCCCCGACTGGACTCGAACCAGTAACCTGCCGGTTAACAGCCGGCTGCTCTGCCAATTGAGCTACAGGGGATCGTCTCGTTGCATCGAACGCACCTGCCTGGGAACTCTCCGGGCGGCGGGCGCTCGCTGCGACACATACATTAGCGCAAGCAGGGGGGTGCTCCGCCAATCGGTACCTCTGGGCCGGTCAGCGGACGGAGACTGACGGCCCACGGAACGAGCTTCGAACGAGCGACGGACAAGCGACGGACATGCGACGCCGACGCAAGGAAAGGGTGGCTGCCATGCGATACCGGCTCACATTCGTGGTGGGACTGGCCCTCGGGTACGTGCTCGGAACCCGGGCCGGACGCGAGCGCTACGAGCAACTGAAGAAGTCGGCCCGTGAGATCTCGCAGAACCCGGCGGTGCGCAACACGGTCGAGTCGGCGACCCAGCAGGGGCGCGAGGTGGCGGGCAAGGCCTTCCACACCGTCTCCGACCGGGTCGGGGACCGGATGCCCGACTCGGTGGCCGAGCGCGTGCGGTCGCTGCGCGAGAAGGGCCAGGGCGCCGAGGACGACTGGGGCACGAGCAACACCTAGGGCCGGGCGGCGCCTCTGACGCGTCGGCCGCGACCGCTCAAGTGCCCTGTGGGACCGCTGGGGTGTGGGTCACGTCCGGCGGTGCGGCAGAATTCCCGGCATGGGGATAGTCGCAGGGTTGGACAGTTCGCCCGATTCCACGCGCATCGTGGTCTGTGACACGGACACGGGCGCCGTACTCAAGCAGGGCTACGCCCCGCACCCGCTGGAGAGCGCCGAGGGCGGTGGGCGGCCGGCCGACGTCGATCCACAGGCCTGGCTGCTCTCCCTCGGCGAGGCCGCGGGGGGCGGGCTGCTCGAAGGCGTGCAGGCGATCGGCGTCTCCGCGCAGCAGAACGCCCTGGTGCCGCTCGACGGCCACGGCAACACCGTGCGCCCCGCGCTCGTCGGCAACGACCGGCGGGCGCAGGTGGCCGCCGTCGACCTGATCGACGGGCTCGGCGGCCGCGAGGCCTGGGCGCGGGCCGTCGGGTGCGTGCCGCAGGCCGGGCAGCCGGTGACGAAGCTGCGCTGGCTGGCGCGGACCGAGCCGGAGGCCGCACGCCACGTCGCCGCCCTCATGCAGGCCCCCGACTGGCTGGTGTGGCAGCTCCTCGGCAGGCCGGCCCGGCGCACGACCGACCGCGGCGGGGCCTCCGGCACCGGTTACTGGTCGGCGGCGACCGGCGCGTACCGCCCCGACCTCGTCGAACTGGCCCTCGGCCACCAGACGATGCTGCCCGAGGTGATCGGCCCCGCCGAGCCCGCCGGGACGACGCCCGAGGGGCTGCTGATCTCGGCGGGGACCGGCGAGACCATGGCCGCCGCCTTCGGGCTCGGGGTGCGGCAGGGCGACGCCGTGGTGTCGCTCGGGGCCTCCGGGTCCGTGATGGCGGTGCACCACGAGGCGCTGACCGACACCCGTGGCATGATCACCGCCCTCGCGGACGCCACGGGGCTGCACCTGCCGGTCGTCCACACGATGAACGCCGTACGCGTGCTGCGCGGCACCGCCGAGATGCTCGGCGTGACGGATCTGGAGGAGCTGTCCGCGCTCGCCCTGAAGTCGACGCCGGGCGCCCACGGGCTCGTGCTCCTGCCGTATCTGGAGGGTGAGCGCACGCCTCAGCTGCCGCACGCGGCGGGGACGCTGACCGGGCTGCGGCGCGAGTCGATGAAGCCCGAGCACCTGGCGCGGGCCGCCTTCGAGGGCATGCTCTGCGGGCTCGGGGACGCGCTCGACGTGCTGCGCGGGCGCGGCGTCGAGGTCCGCCGGGTCTTCCTGCTCGGCGCCGCGGCCGGGCTGCCCGCCGTGCAGGCGGCGGCCCCGATGCTGTTCGGCACCCAGGTCGTCGTGCCGCAGCCCGCGGACTACGCGGCGCTCGGCGCGGCGCGCCAGGCCGCGTGGGCGCTCACCGGTCAGCTCCCGCTCTGGCAGGGCGCCGCGGCGCAGGTCTTCGAGCCGGGCGAGGAGCACGCCGTGGGGCAGGCCGTGCGGCAGCAGTACGCGACGGTGCGCGAGCAGAGCCACCCGGGGGCCTTCGCCGCGGGCGTCTGAGCACCGCCTTCCGGACCCTTCAGTCGGCCCACTTCTTTACCGGGGCTGATTTTTGACCCGGTCATGGGTTAATGGGTTGCACGCCGACGGGTCGGGTAGCGCAGGATAGGCACGACTTCGCCAACTTGCCTTCACCCGACCCGTCGAGAGACCGCGCGTGCTCATAAGACTCCTGCGGACACACCTGCGTCCGTACAAGAAACCGATCGCCCTGCTGGTGCTCCTGCAGTTCCTGCAGACGTGCGCCTCGCTCTATCTCCCCACCCTCAACGCCGACATCATCGACCACGGTGTCGTCCAGGGGGACACGGGTTACATCCTCCGCTTCGGCGGCATCATGATCGCCGTCACGGTCGTGCAGATGGTCTGCAACATCGGCGCCGTCTTCTACGGCGCGCGGACCGCGTCCGCCCTCGGGCGCGACGTGCGGGCCGCCGTCTTCGACCGCGTGCAGTCGTTCTCCGCGCGCGAGGTGGGCAAGTTCGGCGCCCCCACACTGATCACGCGGACCACCAACGACGTCCAGCAGGTGCAGACGCTGGCCCTGATGACGTTCACGCTCATGGTCTCCGCGCCCATCATGTGCGTCGGCGGCATCGTGATGGCGCTCGGCCAGGACGTGCCGCTCTCCGGCGTCCTCGTCGCCGTGGTACCCGTCCTCGGCATCAGCGTCAGCCTGATCGTGCGGCGGCTGCACCCGCTGTTCCGCACCATGCAGGAGCGGCTCGACACGGTGAACCGCGTGCTCCGCGAGCAGATCAGCGGCAACCGCGTCATCCGCGCCTTCGTCCGCGACAGCTACGAGAAGGACCGTTTCCGCGACGCCAACGCCGACCTGACCGACGTCTCGCTCGGCACCGGCAAGCTGCTCGCCCTGATGTTCCCGATCGTCATGACCGTCGTGAACATCTCCTCGATCGCGGTGGTGTGGTTCGGCGCCCACCGCATCGACAGCGGCGGCATGCGGATCGGCGCGCTCACCGCGTTCCTCGCCTACCTCATGCAGATCGTGATGTCCGTGATGATGGCCACCTTCATGTTCATGATGGTGCCGCGCGCCGAGGTCTGCGCCGAGCGCATCGAGAAGGTCCTGGACACCGAGAGCAGTGTGGTGCCCCCGGCCGCCCCGGTCCGCGAGCTGCGCAGCCACGGCCATCTGGAGCTCCGGTCCGCCGGCTTCCGCTTCCCCGGCGCCGAGGAGCCCGTGCTGAGGGGCGTCGACCTCGTGGCGCGGCCCGGCGAGACCACCGCCGTCATCGGCTCCACCGGCAGCGGCAAGTCGACGCTGCTCGGCCTGGTGCCCCGGCTCATCGACGCCACCGAGGGGCAGGTCCTGGTCGGCGGCGTCGACGTGGGCTCCGTCGAGCCCGCGCTGCTCGCCAGGACGGTCGGCCTGGTCCCGCAGAAGCCGTACCTCTTCGCGGGCACGGTCGCCTCCAACCTCCGCTACGGCAACCCCGACGCCACGGACGACGAGCTGTGGCACGCCCTGGAGGTCGCGCAGGCCAAGGAGTTCGTGCAGGGCCTGGAGGAAGGGCTCGACGCGCCGATCTCGCAGGGCGGCACCAACGTCTCCGGCGGCCAGCGCCAGCGCCTGTCCATCGCGCGCACACTGGTGCAGCGCCCGGAGATCTACCTCTTCGACGACTCGTTCTCCGCGCTCGACTACGCCACCGACGCGGCGCTGCGCGGCGCCCTGGCCGAGGAGACGGCCGAGGCGACCGTCGTCATCGTCGCCCAGCGCGTCTCCACCATCAGGGACGCCGACCGCATCGTGGTCCTCGACGAGGGCCGCGTCGTGGGCGCCGGCCGCCATCACGAGCTGATGGAGAGCAATGAGACCTACCGGGAGATCGTCCTCTCCCAGCTGACGGAAGCGGAGGCCGCGTAATGCCCCCTGGCATGGGTGGACCGGCAATGGGTCCCGACTCCCGCTCCATGGACTTCAAGAACTCCGGCAAGCGGCTGCTCGCGCAGTTCGGGCCGGAGCGCGCCACGATGTACGGGATGCTCCTCGCGGTGTTCCTGAGCGTCGCGCTCTCCGTCGTCGGCCCGAAGATCCTCGGCAAGGCGACCGACCTGCTCTTCGCGGGCGTCGTCGGCAAGGACATGCCCGCGGACCTGACCAAGGAACAGGTCATCGAGGGCATGCGCGACAAGGGCGACGGCGGCATGGCCGACATGCTCACCGGCGTCGACTTCACGCCGGGCGAGGGCATCGACTTCGACGCCGTCGGCGAGGTCCTGCTGCTCGCGCTCGGCACGTTCCTGGTGGCCGGCCTGCTGATGGCCGTCGGGACGCAGCTGTCCAACATCGCCATCAACAGGACCGTCTTCCGGCTGCGGGGCGACGTCCAGGCGAAGCTGTCGCGGCTCCCGCTGTCGTACTTCGACAAGCGGCAGCGCGGCGAGGTCCTGAGCCGCGCCACGAACGACCTCGACAACATCAACCAGACGCTCCAGCAGACGATGGGCCAGCTCATCAACTCGCTGCTGACCATCATCGGCGTCCTCGTGATGATGTTCTGGGTGTCGCCGCTGCTCGCGCTGGTGGCGCTGGTCACCGTGCCGCTGTCGTTCGTCGTGGCGACGAAGGTCGGCAAGCGGTCGCAGCCGCAGTTCGTGCAGCAGTGGAAGACCACCGGCAAGCTGAACGCGCACGTCGAGGAGATGTACACCGGCCACACGCTGGTGAAGGTGTTCGGCCGCCAGGAGGAGTCGGCGAAGACCTTCGCCGAGCAGAACGACGAACTGTACGAGGCCGGGTTCAAGGCGCAGTTCAACAGCGGTGTCATGCAGCCGTTGATGTTCTTCGTCTCCAACCTGAACTACGTCCTGGTGGCCGTCGTCGGCGGTCTCAGGGTCGCGTCGGGCTCGCTCTCCATCGGTGACGTGCAGGCTTTCATCCAGTACTCGCGGCAGTTCTCGATGCCGCTCACGCAGGTCGCCTCGATGGCGAACCTCGTGCAGTCCGGCGTCGCGTCGGCCGAGCGGGTCTTCGAGATCCTCGACGCGGAGGAGCAGGAGGCCGACCCCGTGCCGGGCGAGCGCCCCGGCCACCTGCGCGGCCGGGTCGAGATGGAGCACGTGTCCTTCCGCTACGACAAGGACAAGCCGCTCATCGAGGACCTGTCGCTGGCCGTGGAGCCCGGCCACACGGTCGCCATCGTCGGTCCCACGGGCGCGGGCAAGACCACGCTGGTCAACCTGCTCATGCGGTTCTACGAGGTCACCGGCGGGCGCATCACCCTGGACGGCGTGGACATCGCGCGGATGACGCGTGACGAGCTGCGCTCCGGGATCGGCATGGTGCTCCAGGACACCTGGCTGTTCGGCGGCACCATCGCGGAGAACATCGCGTACGGCGCGTCGAAGGACGTCACGCGCGAGCAGATCGAGGAGGCGGCGCGCGCCGCCCACGCCGACCGGTTCGTGCGGACGCTGCCCGAGGGGTACGACACCGTCATCGACGACGACGGCGCGGGCGTGAGCGCGGGCGAGAAGCAGCTCATCACCATCGCCCGGGCGTTCCTGTCCGATCCGGTGATCCTGGTGCTGGACGAGGCGACCAGCTCCGTCGACACCCGGACGGAGGTGCTGATCCAGAAGGCCATGGCCCGGCTCGCGCACGGGCGCACGTCCTTCGTCATCGCGCACCGTCTCTCCACGATCCGTGACGCGGACACGATCCTCGTCATGGAGGACGGGGCCATCGTGGAGCAGGGCACGCACGATGTGCTCCTGGCCGCCGACGGCGCGTACGCCCGGCTGTACGCCGCGCAGTTCGCCCAGGCGGTGGCCGAGGTGGACTGAGGGTCAGTCCAGGTAGCCCCGCAGCTGGTCCGCGAAGGCGTGGTCCCGCAGCTTGTTGAGGGTCTTCGACTCGATCTGGCGGATGCGTTCGCGCGTCACGCCGAAGATCCGGCCGATCTCCTCCAGGGTGCGGGGCCTGCCGTCGACCAGGCCGTAGCGGAGCTGCACGACCTTGCGCTCGCGTTCGCCGAGAGTGGAGAGGACCGCCTCCAGGTGCTCGCGGAGCAGCAGGAACGCCGCCGACTCCACGGGGGACGTCGCGTCGCCGTCCTCGATCAGGTCGCCGAGCGCGACGTCGTCCTCCTCCCCCACCGGGGCGTGCAGCGAGACCGGCTCCTGCGCCAGGCGCAGCACCTCGCTGACGCGCTCGGGCAGCAGGTCGAGCTGGGCGGCGACCTCCTCGGGCGTGGGTTCGTACCCGCGCTCCTGGAGCATCCGCCGCTGGACGCGCACGACGCGGTTGATGAGCTCCACCACGTGCACGGGCACCCGGATCGTGCGGGCCTGGTCCGCGAGCGCGCGGGACATGGCCTGCCGGATCCACCAGGTGGCGTACGTGGAGAACTTGTACCCCCGGGCGTAGTCGAACTTCTCGACGGCCCTGATCAGGCCGAGGTTGCCCTCCTGGACGAGATCCAGCATGGTCAGGCCGCGGCCCACGTAGCGCTTGGCGACGGAGACGACCAGGCGCAGGTTCGCCTCGATGAGGCGGCGCTTGGCCATGCGGCCCATGACGACCAGCTTGTCGAGGTCGAGGGCGAGCCGGGAGTCCAGGTCGGGGGTGTTGACCAGCTTCTCCTCGGCGAAGAGGCCGGCTTCCACCCCGCGGGCCAGCTCGACCTCCTCCGCCGCGGTGAGCAGCGGGATCCGGCCGATCTCGCGCAGGTACTGGCGGAACAGGTCGGACGACGGGCCGCTCGTGTCGGCGCGGCCGCGGGGGGCGGGCAGATCGACGGTCTCGGGTTCGAGGGCGTCGGGGACGTCCCCCGGGTCCGGCGCCTCGGCGGCCTCCGCCGTCTCGGGGGTCTCCGTCGCGCCCCTCGCCGGGGCGGTCTCGGGGCGCCGGGCGGCGCGGTTCTGCGGCGGCACCGCTTCCAGGACGTCCGCGTCGGCGTCGGCACGCACGGCGGTGTCGGTCTGGGTGAGGGTCTGGGTCTGCACGGGGGCGACCTCCAGGGTGATCGCAGCTGAGGCGTGCGGCAACGGGAGAGGGACGACGGCCTCGCCGCTGTCCGTCCCGGACACGGTGTGTGGAACCGCGGGGGTGTCGGGCCCGCTGTCTGCGAGCCGGCCGCGCTCCGAGGACTCAGGCACCGGACCCCAGTGTGGGGCACGACACACGGCCGCCACGAGGGGCGTGCGGTGACTTTTTGAGTCCGGTCCGTGACCGCGTGGTTACCCGACGGGTACCCGTGACACGGGACCCACGCCCGCTAGAGCGCGTCGGCCCCGCGGTCGCGCAGTGCCTGGCCGTACTGCTGCAGGACCCACAACTCGTTCTGCACGGCCACCAGTTGCTGCGGGTCGCCGCCCGCGCCGAGCCGGGCGAGGCTGCCCTGGACGTCCCGGATGCGGCGGTCCACGGCGCGCAGCCGGACCTGGACGAGCTGCACGCCCGCGTAGACCTCGTCGACGGTCTTGCGCAGGATCGCCTCGACGGCCAGCTCGGTGACCATGCGGCGCACCGTGTCGTCGGGCGCCGCGTCGAGCACCCGCCCGAGGTAGGCCTGCGGCTCGGCGATGCCCGCCTCGGCGCCGCCCGCCTCCTCGATGCACTGGCGCACCGCGGCGTAGGGCGGGGCGGTGAACTCGTCCGCCCCGTACGCGTCGAAGGCCGGGGAGACCAGCTCGGGGCGCTGGAGGGCCAGCTTGAGCAGCTCGCGCTCGGTGCGGTGGGCGGGACTGCGCAGGGTGAGGGCGGGGCCGCTGGGCGGGGGCGGTCCCTGCGCGTACGTCTGCTGGGGCCTGCCCTGCGGCTGGGCCGGGCCCCTGCCGCCGCGGTCGCGGGCCCAACGGGCGAGCTGCGCCACGCGCTTGACGACGAACTGGGTGTCGAGGATGCCGAGCATGCCGGCGAGCTGGACCGCCACCTCGTGCTGCGCGCCGCTGTTCTTGATGCGGGCCACGACGGGCCCCGCCTCGTCCAGGGCGGCGGCGCGGCCCGCCGGGGTCTCCAGGTCGTACCTGCCGACGATCTGGCGCAGGGCGAACTCGAAGAGCGGCGTGCGCGGCTCGACGAGGTCGGCCACCGCCTCGTCGCCCTTGGCCAGGCGCAGCTCGCAGGGGTCCATGCCGTCGGGCGCGATGGCGATGTAGGTCTCGGCGGCGAACTTCTGGTCGTCCTCGAAGGCCCGCAGGGCGGCCTTCTGGCCCGCCGCGTCGCCGTCGAAGGTGAAGATCACGCGGGCGCTTCCGTTGTCCATCAGGAGGCGGCGGAGGATCTTGATGTGGTCGCCGCCGAAGGCCGTGCCACAGGTCGCGATGGCGGTCGTGACGCCCGCGAGGTGGCAGGCCATGACGTCCGTGTACCCCTCGACGACGACCGCGCGGGACGTCTTCGCGATCTCCTTCTTGGCCAGGTCGACGCCGTACAGGACCTGGCCCTTCTTGTAGATCGGCGTCTCGGGCGTGTTGAGGTACTTCGGGCCGTTGTCGTCGTCGCGCAGCTTGCGGGCGCCGAAGCCGACGACCTCGCCGCCGATGTCGCGGATCGGCCACATCAGACGGCCGCGGAAGCGGTCGATGGGGCCGCGGCGGCCCTCCTGGGAGAGCCCCGAGAGCGTCAGCTCCTTGTCGGTGAAGCCCTTGCCGCGCAGGAAGCGGGTGAGGTGGTCCCAGCCCGCGGGGCTGTAGCCCACGCCGAAGTGCGCCGCGGCGGCCTGGTCGAAGCCGCGCTCGGCGAGGAACTTCCGGCCGATCTCGGCCTCGGGGCTCTCCAGCTGTTCCACGTAGAACTGGGCGGCCACCTTGTGGGCCTCCACCAGGCGGATGCGCTCGCCGCGCTGATGACTGGGGTTGTACCCGCCCTCCTCGTACCGCAGGGTGATGCCCGCCTTGGCGGCGAGGCGCTCGACCGTCTCCGAGAACGTGAGGTGGTCGATCTTCATCACGAAGGCGATCGTGTCGCCGCCTTCCTGGCAGCCGAAGCAGTGGAAGAGACCCTTGCTCGGGCTGACCTGGAAGGACGGGGACTTCTCGTCGTGGAAGGGGCACAGGCCCTTGAGGTTCCCGCCGCCGGCGTTGCGCAGCTGGAGGTAGTCGGAGACCACGGCGTCGATCGGGACCGCGTCCCGAACCGCCTTCACGTCCTCGTCATTGATCCTGCCTGCCACGTAGGAATACTACGGCCCGCCTGTGACACTCCCGCCCGGCCCTTCACGCGAGCAGCGACGCCAGGGGGGTGCCGGGGTCCGCGAGGGCGTTCAGGTCGGGGCGGGCGCCGGACTGGATCAGCTTCTGGACGGTCTCCGTGACGTCCCACACATTCACGTTCATCCCGGCGAGGACCCGGCCCTCGCGCAGCCAGAACGCGATGAACTCCCGCTTGCCGGCGTCACCGCGCACCACCACCTGGTCGTACGAGCCCGGGGGCGCCCATCCCGAGTACTCCAGGCCCACGTCGTACTGGTCGGAGAAGAAGTACGGCACCCGGTCGTGGGTGACGTCCCGGCCGAGCATCGCGCGGGCCGCGGCGGGGCCGCCGTTCAGGGCGTTCGCCCAGTGCTCCACGCGCAGGCGGGCGCCGAAGAGGGGGTGCTCCAGGGCCGCCACGTCGCCGGTGGCGAAGATGTCGGGGTCGGAGGTGCGCAGCGAGGCGTCGACCGCGATGCCGCCGCCCTCGGCGCGGTCGGCCAGGGTGAGGCCCGCGGCCTCGGCGAGGGCCGTGCGCGGGGCCGCGCCGATCGCGGCGAGGACGTCGTGGGCGGGGTGCTCCTCGCCGTCGTCGGTACGCGCCGCGAGGACCATGCCGTCCTGGCCGACGATCTCGGTGAGGCTCGCGCCGAAGTGGAAGCGGACGCCGTGCTCGGCGTGCAGGTCGGCGAACATCTGGCCGACCTCGGGGCCGAGGACGGCGTGCAGCGGGGTGGCCTCGCGCTCGACGACGGTCACCTCTGCGCCGTACTCCCTGGCGGCCGCCGCGATCTCCAGGCCGATCCAGCCGGCCCCCGCGATCACCAGGTGGCCGTTGTCCCTGCCGAGGGCGGTGAGGACCTGCCGGAGGCGGTCGGCGTGGGCGAGGCGGCGCAGGTGGTGCACGCCGGCGAGGTCCGTGCCGGGGACGTCGAGGCGGCGCGGCTCGGCTCCGGTGGCGAGCAGCAGCTTGTCGTAGTGGATGACCGTGCCGTCGCCCAGGCGCACGCTCCGCGCCTCGCGGTCGATCGCGACCACGGGCTGCCCCAGGTGCAGTTCGACGTCGGCCTGCGCGTACCACCCCGGTTCGTGGACGAAGACGCTGTCGCGCTCCTCCTTGCCCAGCAGGTACCCCTTGGACAGGGGCGGGCGCTCGTAGGGGCGGTCACGCTCGTCGCCGACGAGGATCACCCGGCCGGTGAAACCCTCGGAACGGAGGGTCTCTGCCGCCTTGGCGCCGGCCAGACCTCCTCCCACAATGACGAACGTCTGATGCGCGTCGACCACTTGATGCCTCCTCGCCGGGGGACCGGGGTGTACCCGGTGAAAACTGTCTGTACGCCGGAACGCCGTCCGAATGCCACAGGAGCGTCCCGCACGGAGCGTGATGGGGGAAGGGGGCGTGGCCCCTGTCGGCCACTTTCCGTCACGCCTCGTGGTCACTTCATGGTCACTGCCCGTGGCCGCCGAGGTGTCTCGACGTCATCCTGGCGTGCAGGGCGCGGGCCGCCGCGTCGGTCAGGGACGCGATCTGGTCGACCACCACGCGCTGCGCGGCACGGTCGTCGGAGGCCGCCTCGTACAGCGCGCGGAACTGCGGGTCGAGCCCGTCGGGCGCGCGCGTCATGAGCGCGTCCGCCAGTTCGGCGACGACGATCCGCTGGTCGGCGCGGAGCCGCTCCTGTGCGGGGCGCTGCATCACGTAGCGGTCGGCGACGGCCTTGAGCACCGCGCACTCGTACCGCGCCTCGCGGGGGACGACGAGCTCGGCCGCGTACCGTGTGAGGGGGCGGGCGCCTCCCCCGCTGCCCGGGGGGCCGGGAGGGCGCCCCCATCGCGCGCGCGTGGCGGTCTCCGCGGCCAGGCAGAAGCGGCCGATGAGCTGGCTCGTGGCGTCCTTCAGGCGGGCCTGGGCGACGGCCGTCCCGTCGTACCCGTGCGGCCACCACTCCTGCTCCAGGAGGCGGTCGAGGGCGTGGGCCAGCTCTTCGGGGTCGGTGTCGTCGGGGACGTACCGCCCGATCGCCACGGCGAAGACGTCCTGGCGCTCGGGCTCTGCGTGCAGCGCGTTCGGGTCGATGTGGCCGGCGTGCAGGCCGTCCTCGAAGTCGTGGACCGAGTACGCGACGTCGTCCGACCAGTCCATGATCTGCGCCTCGAAGCAGACGCGCTGCCCGGGGGCCTCCTTGCGGACCCAGTCGAAGACCGGCCTGTCGTCCTCGTAGACCCCGAACTTCGACGACTCGGGGTCGTGGGGGTGGCCGCCGCGCGGCCAGGGGTACTTGGTGGCGGCGTCGAGGGCGGCCCGGGTGAGGTTCAGGCCGACGCTGACGAGGTCGCCGGCAGTCTCGGAGCGGACGAAGCGCTTCGGCTCGATGCGCGCGAGGAGCCGCAGCGACTGGGCGTTGCCCTCGAAGCCGCCGCAGTCGGCCGCCACCTCGTTCAGCGCCTGCTCGCCGTTGTGCCCGAAGGGCGGGTGGCCGAGGTCGTGCGCGAGGCAGGCGGTCTCCACCAGGTCGGGGTCGCAGCCGAGGGCGGCGCCCAGCTCGCGGCCGACCTGCGCGCACTCCAGGGAGTGCGTCAGACGCGTACGGGCGCTGGCGTCCCAGGCCTGGTTGCGGGTGCCCGGTGTGACGACCTGCGTCTTGCCCGCGAGGCGGCGCAGGGCGGCGGAGTGCAGCACGCGCGCGCGGTCACGCTGGAAGGCCGTGCGTCCGGGACGCTTGTCGGGCTCGGCGGCCCACCGCTCGACGGCGGCCTCGTCGTACGCCTCATAGGTGTCGTCCCGCGCGTTCGGTGCTGTGCCTTCCATGCACCGACAGTAGACGCAAGCGATGACAAAGAGGGTCCTGGCCCCTCGTCAGACGGCGGTCGGGCGGCGCTGTTCGGCCATGGCCGGGGCTCCGCACGCCTGGTCGTAGCGGTGCAGGACGAGGCGGGCGAGGGCGGGGTGGGCGCCCAGCGGGGCCGCCGCGATCCAGGGTGCCGCGTCCGCGCTCTGGGCGGCGAAGCGGCCGGGCGCGGTGAAGTACGCGGCCACGGCCGTGCGGGTCCTGCCCCGCTCGGCCAGGGCCGCGACCGCCTCCGGCACGGTACGGGCGCAGGCCGCGGTGGGCGCGGCGTACGCGGGCGCCACGGGGACGCCCAGCCGCTCCGCGAGCAGCCCGGCCGCGGCTTCGGTGTCGGCGGCGGACTCCGGGTCGCGGGAACCGGCCGCGGCGAGGACGACGGCGTGGCAGCGGCGCGCGGCCGTGCCGAGCGGTCGCGGGGGCCAGCCCGCTTCGACGAGCCGGGTGTGCAGGGCCTCGGCGAGCAGGGCGTGCGGGCCGAGCGGGGCGGTGGCGCGGACGTCCAGGTGGGGGGCGGCCGCGACGGCCGCGGGGATGTCGCGCTTGACGTGCAGGCCCCGGCCGAGGAGCAGCGGCGCCAGCACGGCACGGCCGCTCGCGTGGGCGGCGAGGGTGTCGGTGAGCAGCGGCTCGTTCAGCTCGATGTGCCCCAGGCGCACGGCGAGGCCGGGCCGCTGCTCGCGGACCCGCTCGGCGAGGGCCGTGACGGTGGCGAGGGCCCGGGGGTCGCGGCTGCCGTGGGCGACCAGGACGAGGGTGGGGCGGCGCTCGCCCCCGGAGGCGACGAGGCGGAGGCGGCCGGCGGGCCGGCCGGTGATGCGGGGCGTCATGGACCGAGGATGGCCGGGGCTCATTGCGGTCGCGTTGCGCGGCCGTGACGGCAGTTTTCGTGGCGCTCACGGGGGGGGTGCCGGTTCCCCGCCCGGCCTCCTCGCCTGGTTCCTCGGCCGGTTCCACGTGCGGTCCTACGTCCGGTCTTACGCCCGGCTCCACGTCAGGGCGGGTCACGGCGGGTCAGGGGCGGGTCAGGGTTGTTTCAGGGTGGCGTCCGGGGCGCGAGGCACTGACTCCGCCGGCGGGGTCGCCTACCGTGGTGGCAGTGATCGGATCGGGGGAGATCCGGCGGGCACGGGGGCGGATCGCATGGGACGGCCGGGGTGGGGACGGCGGCTGAGGCCGCCGGGCGGGGACGACGGGCGGGGCGGGCCATCTTGGCTGCGGCTGCCGCGCACGAGACGGGGGCAGCGCAGGGCCGTGCGGGCGGCAATGGTGCTGTGCGTGCTGGCGCTGACGCCGGCGACCTGGCTGTTCGTGACGACGGACGGCGAGACAGGGACGGTCGCGGAGGCGCCGAAGGCGGAGGTCGCGGTGGTCTTCGGCGCCGGGTTGTGGAAGGGCGACCCCTCGCCCTATCTGGCCCACCGCCTGGACGCGGCGGCCGATCTGTACCGCAGGGGCCGGATAGAGGTCGTCCTTGTCACCGGTGACAACAGCCGCGAGGAGTATGACGAGCCGGACGCGATGCGCGCCTATCTGACGAAGCACGGAGTGCCGGGCCGCCGCATCGTCAGCGACTACGCCGGCTTCGACACCTGGGACTCCTGCGTCCGCGCCAAGAAGATCTTCGGCGTCAACCGGGCGGTCCTGATCAGCCAGGGCTTCCACATACGCAGGGCGGTCGCCCTCTGCGACGCCGCGGGCATCTCGTCGTACGGCGTCGGGGTGGACGCCAAGCACGACGCTACCTGGTACTACGGCGGGGCCCGCGAGGTCTTCGCGGCGGGCAAGGCCGCGCTCGACGCGGCGTTCCGGCCCGACCCGCACTTCCTCGGTCCGCGGGAGCCGGGCGTGGACCGCGCGTTGGCCTCGCCGCGCTGAGAGCCCGCGGGCCTCACAGCGCGGGACGGGGGCGGCTGAGGTCGGCTTACCGCGTGCGTAACGCGACCGCGCGGAGCCGCGTAACAACGTCGGCGCAGGCTGGCGGCATGCACTCCACGGCGACACCCCCGGTAACCGCGACACACTGCCCGTACTGCGCGTTGCAGTGCGGCATGGACCTGGCGGCCGGCCCCGGCGGGGGCGTGGAGGTCAGGGAGCGCGCGGGCTTCCCGGTGAACAGGGGCGCGCTGTGCGGCAAGGGACGCACGGCACCGGCCGTGCTGTCCTCCCGGGTCCGGCTGACCGAGCCCCTCGTGCGCGACCGTGCCACGGGCAGGCTCGCGGCGGCCACCTGGGAGGAGGCCCTGGACCGGATCGCCGGCGAGTTGTCCCGTACGCGGGCGGCGCACGGCGCGGACGCGTGCGGCGTGTTCGGCGGTGGCGGCCTGACGAACGAGAAGGCGTACGCACTGGGCAAGTTCGCGCGGGTGGTGCTCGGCACGTCGCAGATCGACTACAACGGACGGTTCTGCATGTCGTCGGCCGCGGCGGCCGGGCAGCGGGCGTTCGGACTCGACCGGGGGCTGCCGTTCCCGCTGGAGGACATCCCCCGCACCGGGTGCGTGATCCTCGTCGGGTCGAACCTCGCGGAGACGATGCCGCCCGCTCTGCGGTACCTGACCGAGCTGCGGGAGAACGGCGGCACGCTGATCGTCGTGGACCCCCGGCGGACCCGGACCGCGGAGCACGCCGATCTGCACCTGGCGCCGCGCCCCGGCACGGACCTCGCGCTCGCGCTCGGCCTGCTGCACCTGATCGTGGCGGAGGGGCGTACGGACGAGGAGTTCATCGCGGAGCGCACCAGCGGATGGGAGGAGGCGCGGGCGGCGGCGATGGCGCACTGGCCCGAGCACGTCGAGCGGATCACCGGTGTGCCCGTGCCGCAACTGCGGGACGCCGCGCGGCTCTTCTGCGACGCGAAGGCCTCGATGGTGCTCACCGCGCGCGGCCCCGAGCAGCAGTCCAAGGGCACGGACACGGTCGGGGCGTGGATCAACCTGTGCCTGGCCACGGGCCGCGCCGGCCGCCCCCTGTCCGGGTACGGCTGCCTGACCGGCCAGGGAAACGGCCAGGGCGGACGGGAGCACGGGCAGAAGGCGGACCAGCTGCCGGGTTACCGCAAGCTGACCGATCCTGCGGCGCGGGCCCATGTGGCGAAGGTCTGGGGCGTGGACCCCGAGTCGCTGCCGGGGCCCGGCAGGTCGGCGTACGAACTGCTCGACGCGCTCGGCGGGGACGTCAAGTCGCTGCTCCTCATGGGCTCCAACCCGGTCGTGTCGGCGCCGAGGGCGGGGCATGTGGAGGAGCGGCTGCGCTCGCTCGACTTCCTCGCGGTGGCCGACGTGGTGCTGTCGGAGACGGCCGAGCTGGCGGACGTGGTGCTGCCGGTGACGCAGTGGGCCGAGGAGACCGGGACGGTGACGAACCTGGAGGGCCGGGTCCTGCTGCGGCGCCGCGCCGTGTCCGCGCCCGCCGGGGTCCGCAGCGACCTGGAGGTCCTGCACGGCCTCGCGGCGCGGCTCGGGCACGCGAAGGGTTTCCCGGCCGAACCGGAGGAGGTCTTCGAGGAGTTGCGCCGGGCGAGCGCGGGCGGCCCCGCGGACTACTCCGGGATCTCCTACGCACGGCTGGCGGAGAACGAGGGAGAGGGCCTGTTCTGGCCGTGCGGCAGTGAGGGCGGACTCGGGGGCGAGGGGGAACCGAGGGGTGCGGGAGACCTCGGGGGCGAGGGGGGCCTCGGGGGCGAGGGCGGGCCCGGGTGCGAGGGGGACTTCGCACATGCGGCTCCGCATCCCGGGACCCGGCGGCTGTTCCTCGACCGGTTCGCCACCGAGGACGGGCGGGCGCGGTTCGTGCCGGTGGTGCACCGGGCCGCCGCCGAGGAGCCGGACGCGGAGTATCCCGTGTTGCTGACCACGGGGCGGGTGCTCGCGCAGTATCAGTCGGGGGCGCAGACGCGCCGGGTCGACGAGCTCAACTCCGCGGCGCCGGGGCCCTTCGTGGAGCTGCACCCGCGGCTCGCGGCGCGGCTTCGGATCGCGGAGGGCGAACCGGTCGCCGTGGTGTCGCGGCGCGGCCGAGCGGTCGCCCCGGCGCGGGTCACGTCGTCGATCCGCTCCGACACGGTGTTCATGCCGTTCCACTGGCCTGGCGAGGGCCGGGCCAACTCTCTGACGCATCCGGCCCTCGACCCCGTGTCGCGGATGCCGGAGTTCAAGGTGTGCGCGGTACGGCTGGAACCCTTGCGGCCGAGTTGAGCGGGCCCGGGACGTCGCCCTCCCGGGCCCGCGGCACGGCTGTCAGCAGGTGCGGCCGACGTACCAGGCGCCGTCGATGTCCCCGGCCTCGCCGATCCAGGTGACGCCGGGGCCCACGCAGCGGGTGCTGTTGGGGCCCCAGTCGTCGATCTCGATCACGATGCGGGAACCGTCGCTCGTGCAGTGGTTGTAGTAGGCGTCGCTCGCCGTCTCGTAGAACCCGCAGGGGTTCTTGACGGCGGCCGGTGATGCCGTGGCGGCGGAGGCCGTCGCCGCCAGGGACATGCCGAGGGTGAGGGTCACGGCTCCGAGGAGAGCCGGCAGGGTACGGCGAACTCGCATGAGGCGACTCCTTGTTGAACACCGAAAGCGCGCACCGAGCGGTGCACACGGAGAGCTTCACCGTGACCACTCTGAGTAGTCACGTGAAGTCGCCCGGACGAGTGGTGGAGATCATCAGATCGGGTGCGTCGGCGTTTGAGCTGCGGATTTGGCCTCGTGGGTGGGTAGTTGCGCGAGTCGCACGAGTTGCGCGTGGGTCACGGGTGGGTGGTGCGTGTACCGCGCGTGGGCCGTGCCTGCGTCGCGCGTGGGTGGCGGCTGCGTCCGGGTGCGCCGCGGGGTGCGTCACGCCTGCGTCGCGGGGTGCGTCATGCCTGCGTTCGGGTGCGCCGCGGGGTGCGTCATGCCTGCGTCGCGCGGGGGTCATGTGTCAGGGGTGTTTCTCAAGGCGGCGGAGGCCGGGCGCCTTGGACCAGTCGCCGCCCTCTATCACCGTGCCCGAGGCCCGGAGCCGAGCGGCCACGCGGGGGGCCGCCACGTAGACCCAGGCGAGGGCCGTGGCGCCGTCGGCGGTGCGGGTGACTTCGCGGACGACACGCTCGTACAGGTTGCGGGGATCGCCCGGCACGTACTCCTCCAGGAGGTCCAGGGCAGCGAGCAGCGGGGCGTGCGCGGAGGGCGTCGCGGTGACCAGCTCGCCGCGGACGGGGCCGGCTTCGGGGTTCTCGACGGCGTACGGGTGGCCGGGGCCCGCGTACAGGGCCGCGCCCGGCATTTCGGCCGGTTCCTCGGTGGCCACGTGGCCGAGGAGGTGAGCGGCGTGGTTGTGGCGCCCCGGGCGCAGGGTGCCGTACACGAAGAAGGGCAGCCGGGGTCACCCGGCGGTCTCCCGCGCCACCCACTCCAGGTAGGCCGCGCTCCCCCGCACCACAGGGGTGGCGATGATCTCGGGAGTGTCGTAGTCGTGGGCTTCGGTGAGCCATGCCTCCAGGGCGTCGTAGCGCGCGGCGGACGTCTTGAGCAGGATCTGCCACTCCTGGGCGGTCTCGATGGCGCCCTCCCACCGGTACACGGACGTGACGGGGCCGGTGATCTGCGCACAGGCCGCGAGCCGGGCGCGCACCGCGCCGCTCGCCAGGTCCCGCGCCTTGTCCTCCGCGTCCGTGGTGGTCAGCACGGTCAGGGCGGCGGGCGTGGGCGGCTCGGCCGGCGCGGTGGCCGTGGTCTCAGCAGCGGTCTCGATCCCGGGCGCGGGCTCGGTCGCGGGCTCGGTCGCGCGCTCCGACTCGGTCCCGGTCTCGGTCTCGGTCTCGGTCTCGGTCGACGGAGCCGGTTCGGCGGGGTCGTCCATGCCGTAAACATCCGTGCCGCGAGCGTCCATACCGTGAGCGTCCATACCGAGATTGTGCACAGGGGGCTCGCGGACCGGAACCGGCGGCCGGGGCGGGGCCCGAGCGGGGGCCGGCGGACGGGGGGCGTCTCGTAGCGTGGTCGCATGACAATCTCCGCACTGGTGCAGCGCATTGAGATCGACGGTCAGCCCGCCACCGCGGCCGGGCTGCTCTGGCCGGCCCTCGCCAACCCCGGGCACTTCACCGCGATGCAGGTCAGGGGTGGCAAGGTGCGCGGCATGGACCTCCATTTGGCGCGGCTCGACGCGGCCACGCGTGAGATGTTCGGGCAGCCGCTGGAGGGTGAGTGGGTGCGCGGGCTCGTCCGGCACATCCTGCGCGACGACATCGAGGACGCCTCCGTACGCGTGCACGTCCACGCTCCTGACGGCAAGCCGTCCGTGATGATCACCGTCCGGCCGCCGACCGTGTTGGCGGAGACCATGGAGGGCCGGGCGCAGTCCCTGATGTCGGTGCCGTATCAGCGGCCGTTCGCCCACATCAAGCACCTGGGCGGCTTCGGCCAGGCCCACTACGGCGAGCTGGCCCGGCGGGCGGGGTACGACGGCGCGCTGCTCACCGCCCCCGACGGGGAGATCAGCGAGGGCGCCGTCACGAACATCGGCTTCTTCGACGGGGCGAGCTTGGTGTGGCCGGAGGCGCCGCATCTGTCCGGCATCACGATGCAGCTGGTCGAGGCGGGCCTGCCGGCCGCCGGTGTGCCCACCCGGCACGCCCGCGCCACCCTCGCGGACCTGCCGTCGTACTCGGCGGCCTTCGTCACCAACGCGTGGGGAGTCTGTCCGGTGCGACGGATCGACGACGTGACGTACGCCGTGGACGAGAAGCTGATGACGACGGTGTCCGGGGTCTACGAGGAGGTGCCTCTGGAGGCGTTCTGAGCCCTCTCCTCGCCACCCCCGCCGGGCACCCCCGGCCTGGGGGGCGCCCGGGTCCCAGCCCGTCCGGCGCTTGAGGACGAGCCAGGCTCAGCCGACGACCGACCGAGCCAAAACCCCGCGCAAGGCCCACGGCCAGCCACCGCACGGACGTGCCAGGTCACCCATTCACAGCCGCCGCCCACGGTCTTCGAAGCGGGACCGCCGTCATGCCCGTGACCTGCTGGAACGCTGCCGCTCGGGCGGGAGGAACCGCCTCGTCCCCCGCTTTCCCGCGGCCCACCGGGAGGCGCGCGCCGCCGAGTGCCACTTACCTCGGAAGAGCGGGACTCGACCGACGCAGCGGCACTTGGGGGTGTCGCGGGGCGTGCCCCGCGAAGGCCTCGGAGGAACGAGCATCATGCGCATCGCCCGTCTGCTGACCGGTACCGCCCTCGCCGCAGCGACGGCCGGCGCCCTGGCCGACCCCGCCTCCGCGGCGGCCGGCGGAGACCTCGTGATCACCCCGGCGACCGTGACGCCCGGCAAGCCCGTCACCGTCCACACCGCCGCCTGCGGCTCAGGCGGCACCGCGGCGGGCGACGCCAGCGCGGTGGGTGCGGGAAGGTTCACGCTGGCGCCGGGCGGCGGCCCCGGCGAGGTGACCGGCCGCTTCGAGGTGCCGCCCTCCGCGCAGCCAGGCACCTACGAGATCGCCGCGAAATGCTCCGGCGCGGGCGGCTCAGGGGTGAAGAACAAACGGGTCGCCGCGGATCTGGTGGTGACGGTCACCTCCACCGCAGCCGCCGCCGAACGGCACGCGACGCAGCCGAAGGGGCACGTGAAGACGGGTGTCGGCGGCGCGCTCGGCCCCGACCCCCTGCAGACCGCGGCGGGCGTCGCGGCCCTGGCCGTCGCCGCCGCGGGCGGCACCTGGCTCCTGCATCGCCGGGCCAGAGGCGACCGGATCTGACGGACGGCCCTCCGCGACCCCCGGGTAACGGGCACGGCATCCAGCACCACTCCGGTACCCCGGTCATTCCGGCGCCCCAGCCGCCCCGGCCACCCAGCCACCTTGGCCACCCAGCACCCCGGCCACCCCGGCACCCCGGTCACTCCGGCACCCCGGCACCCTGGCCGCCCAGCACCCTGGCCACCCCGGCACCCCGGCCACCCAGCGCCCCGGTCACCCCGGCACCTTGGTCACTCCAGCACCTCGGCCACTCCGCACCCCGCCGCCGGCACCCCGGCCACCCCCGGCACCCCGGCCGCTCCAGCACCCCGGCCACCCCGCCACCCGGCACCCGGCACCCAGCACCCAGCACCCAGCACCCAGCACCCAGCACCCAGCACCCAGGCCACTCAACCACCCCGCCACCCCGACCGCCCCACACAA
>NZ_QEXM01000006.1 GCF_004127445.1 Streptomyces alfalfae | reverse complement strand
GGGCCTCGCCCTGCGCACCTCCCTGGCCATGGCGGCCGAGGAACTGGAGGCGCCGGCGGGCGAGGAGCTCTCGCACGTCGCCGACCAGCTCACGCTGGGCCGCTCCATCGACGACACCCTGGGCGAGCTGGCACGCCGCCTCCCCTCCCGCGAACTGATCGTCCTGGTCACCACGCTGGTCCTGTCCAACAAGGCGGGCGGCACGGTCGTCAACTCCCTCCGCAACCTCACGCAGACCCTGGAGGACAGGAAGGAGACGCGGCGCGAGGTCCGCACGATGCTGTCGGAGGTCCACGCGACCGCGTTCACGGTCCCGCTCCTCGGCCTCGGCTCCCTCCTGCTCATCAACTCCTCCAACGAGGGCGCGCTGGAGCGGGTGACCGGCTCCCCGATGGGCCAGACGCTGATCCTGATCTCCCTGGGCCTCTACGGCATCGGCTTCTTCGTGATCCGACGCCTCGGCAAGATCGAGGTGTGAGGCCCATGAACCGGCCGACCGGGCACCGCTCCACGAAGGGGTTACGTTGATGGCGCTGGCTCTCGCGGTGGTGATGGCCCTGGCCGTGGCGGGCGTCTGCCAGGGCATCCGCATGTACCGCGCGGACGCGAAGCTCCCCTCCGACCTCGCCGTGGCCCTGGAGGTCGGCGCGACCCGCGTCTCGGCGGCGGGCTCGGCGGTGGACCGCCTCGGCATGCGGTTCGCCCCCCTCGTCCTGCGCCTGATGGGCCCGAAGCGGGTCGACGCCAAGCGGCGCCGCATCGACATGGCGGGCAACCCCGGCGGCCTCACGATCGACCGCTACGCGGCGCGCCGCGCGGTCTACGGCGTCTTCGGAACCCTCCTCGGCCTGATCTTCCTCACCAACGGCTCCCCGCTCTTCGCCGTCCTGACCTTCGCCTTCGGCGCCACGGCCGCGGACGGCCTGATCTGGCAGGCGATCCGCGAACGCCGGGAGGTCATCGACCGCACCCTGCCGGACTTCCTCGACGTCCTCGCGGTCGTCGTCTCGGCCGGACTCGGCTTCCGCCAGGCCCTGGACCGGGTGGCCGAGCGGTACGAGGGGCCCTGGGCGGACGAACTCCGCATCACGCTGCGCCAGATGGACATGGGCGTCAGCCGCCGCCAGGCCTTCGACGCCCTGCGCCGCCGCAACGCCTCCGAGCAGGTCGCCCAGTTCGTCTCCGCCCTGCAGCAGGGCGAGGAGCTGGGCTCCCCGATCGCGGACACGCTGATCCAGATCGCCACGGACATGCGCCGCACCGACGCCCAGAATTCCCGCCGCCGGGCCGCGAAGACCATTCCCAAGGCCACGATGGTGACCTTGGTCTTCATGCTCCCCGCCACGATGATCCTTATCGCGGCAGGCATGTTCCTGGGCTCGGGTTCCGACTTCGGCTCCATTCTGGGCCGTTGAGCACGATGCCGACATCGACTTCGCGAAACCCCTTCGCGTGTGCAACTCGATGTGGGACAGTCGTTCCTGAGTTCGCGGATCGCGGGAGGGGGCTTCGTGCATGATGATCTCACCGAGGGGGGAGAGAATCCGCCAACTTGCCGGGCCGGGGCGTACCAAAACCCATTGTCTGCGCAGAGTTGCTGCCGAGTCACGTGTTGTCGCGTACGTTGCCCATGGCGACGCCGACGGTGGTAGCGGTGGTCGCGGAATCGGGTGGGAGAGAAGGGGCCGTCGTGCTGAAGGAACGCGTGCTCGAAGTCTGGGTGAACTGGACGTTGACGATCGCGGGTCGCATCCGCGGGCGGGAGCGGGATGCGGGGGCGGGGTTCGTGGAGTATGCGGGGTTGATGATTCTTATTGCGGGGATCTTCACGTTGATCGACCAACTGGGCTTGGACGGGACCATTTCGTCGGCCATCGGGGACGCGGTCGACGATGTCGTGGGCGGCTAGCGCATCAGCTGCATGGTGACCGAGGCTCGACCCTCCCTATCTACATCTGGCTGACGGGGATTCTTCTCTTTGTCGCGTTTGCCTTCTTCGCTTTCGCTCAAGCGGCCTCGGCACGCAACGGTGCGCAGTCAGCTGCGGATGCGGCAGCTCTGGCCGCTGCGCAGGAGGCCAGGGAGGAACTGGTCGTGGGCCTCGGGTTGTCCATCGGTGAAGGCGGGGACTGGCTCGACTGGCTCGCGGGGAATGGGCTGACCGGTGCCGGTGCACACGAGGCGGGCCAGTCGCTCGCCGCGCTCAACGGCGCGAAGGCTACTGTCGTCGCGACCGAAATGAACGGATACCCCGGCTTTCGGGCTTCGGTCGTAACCAATTACACGGTGGGTGACTCGATCATTCCCGGCACGGAATCCCAGCACGCCAAGGCTGATGCCACTGCGGTCATCAAGCCGCGCTGTAATGTTGACTCGGCGGCCGACCCGGGGAAGACCGTGGAATTCACGTGCGACGGCGAAGAACCCATCGAGATCGACCCGGATGACTTCGAGCTGGACGATCTCCCGGAAGCATCCGTTCTCTTCTCTGTCCACCTGGCCGACTGACCGGCGATCGACGAAAGAAGGAAGCCGTAGCCATGAACTCTCGGCGAACCCTCACGGCCCGTCGGGCGATGACTGCTGTAGCAATCACAACCGGGCTGGTCCTCACGCTGGCTGGTTGTGGCGGTGGGGATGACGGAAACGGCAAGGCCGAAGAACCCACCTCGTCCGCTTCTTCAGGGCAGAAGGACAGTGGCGGTGATGAAAAAGGGCAGACGGACAAGCCCTCCGGCGGCCAGGCATTGGCGGAGGCCAAAGACGGGGACATCAATGTGAAGATCAACTCCGCCCTTCGGGACGGAGGTGGGTTCGTCACGGTTTCCGGAACGGTGACGAACAACGGCGGTCGGTCCTGGATGGGAGCGGACTGGGCCAGCGATGAGCGGGAGCTCAGGTCGAACGGTGGCTCACTTTCCGGCGCCAGTTTGGTCGACAAGGAGGGAAAGAAGAAGTACCTGGTCCTCAGAGACACCTCGGGGCGCTGCCTTTGCACCAAGTTCAATGGACGAGTGCGGCAGGGAGACACCGCGAACTGGTTCGCCCAGTTCCCCGCCCCGCCGGAAGGCACCAGCAAGGTCACCTTCCAGGTGGGGTCGATGCCACCCGCCCCCATCGAACTCTCCGACGGTGAGTAGCCCCATGAGCCGCCACCCCCACCCCCAGACCCGCCGCCCCGCGGCCCCCCGCGCCGCGGGGACCGTCGTTCTCGCCGCCGCTCTGGTGCTCACCCTCGGAGCCGGGAGCGGATGGGCCGATGAAGGGGAGCCCAGCGCGCCGCCCGGCAGCACCACTACCTCCCCGCCCCCGGAGGTCGACTCCAACAGCCCCGGCCTCAAGCTCGCCGACGGCGCGACGCTCGCCCCCGCCAAGGTGCTGGACATCAAGTCGGTCGTCGAGGACCTCGGCGGCGAGGAGCGGCGCGAGGACACCAACACGGACGTGAAGTTCGCGCTGCAGGCGGAGGTGCTGTTCCCCAAGGACAGCTCCAAGCTGAACCCCGAGGCGACCGCCCGCATCAAGGCGATCGCGGCGGAGGCCGAGGCGCAGAAGGCCACGGACGTACGGGTCTTCGGGTTCACGGACAACCTCGGCTCCTACAGCCACGGCAAGAAGCTCTCACGACAGCGCGCCGAAGCGGTCCACGACGAACTCGCGAGCCACCTGGGCCCCGAGGTCACCTTCTCCGTGCGCGGCTACAGCGAGGACTACCCCATCGCGGACAACGGCTCCGAGGAGGGCCGCAAGAAGAACCGCCGGGTGGAGGTCTCGTTCCCGCGCGGGACCGCGGCCGGCACGGGCACGAACGCCGGCAGCGGAACCGGCCCCGCGGGAGACAACGACGACGGCACGGGCGACGCGAGCGGCGACGCTGGCGACTGAGCCAGGGATACCGGCTCGCGTCCTCGCCCGCGTAATCCGGGTCCAAGTAGATGAAGCACCGGTGGATCAGCCAGTCCCGGATCTCGAAGACGTCGCAGAAGCGGCCACCGCCCCACTCCGGCAGCCCGGCCCCACGGCCCGTCCAGGTGCGGGAGTCTGACGGACCCGCGGCGGCCGTCAAGGGAGGACGCGGCGGAGAGAGGACGCGGCGGAGAGAGGGCGCTGAGGGGAGCGGGCGCTGAGGAGAGCGGGCCCCGCGGAGAGCGGGGACGCCGCCCGCGGAAACCGGGATGTGACGCGACGGCCGCAATGTCAGGATCGCCCCATGAACAACGCCGACCCCTCCGACCCCGCAGAGCACGCAAGGCACGCAGAGCCCTCCGGCTCCCCAGAGCACGCAAGGCACGCAGAGCCCTCCGGCTCCGCAGAGCACGCAAAGCCATCAAAGGCCCCCAGCACCACCCCCGCCTCCACTACCGCCCCCCTCTCCACCCCCACCCTCGCCCCCGCCCCCCGCGGCTTCGACGACCTCGTCGCGGAAGCCGAGGCCGCCCCCACCGCCGGGTGGGACTTCTCCTGGTTCGAGGGGCGGGCCACCGAGGCGCGGCCCTCGTGGCGGTACGCCGAGGCGATGGCCCGGCGGCTGGCCACGGCCTCGGCCGCGCTCGACATCCAGACCGGCGGCGGCGAGGTCGTCGCATCGGCCGCCACCCTGCCGCCGCTCATGGTCGCCACGGAGGGCTGGCCCGCGAACGTCGCCAAGGCCACCGCGCTGCTGCATCCGCGGGGCGTCGCGGTCGTGGCGTCGCCGGAGGACGCGCCGCTGCCGTTCGCGGACGGCGCCTTCGACCTGGTCACCAGCCGGCATCCGGTGCAAGCCCACTTCGACGAGATCGCCCGTGTGCTGCGCCCCGGCGGCACGTACTTCGCGCAGCACGTCGGCCCCGCCAGCGTCTTCGAGGTGGTCGAGTACTTCCTCGGGCGGCAGCCGGAGGAGGTCAGGAACGGCCGCCGTCCCGATCGGGAGCGCGCCGAGGCCGAGGCCGCGGGGCTTGAGGTCGTGGACCTGCGGGCCGAGCGGCTGCGGATCGAGTTCTTCGACGTCGGCGCAGTCGTGCACTTCCTGCGCAAGGTCGTGTGGATGGTCCCGGGCTTCAGTGTGGAGAAGTACCGGCCGCGCCTGCGGGAGCTGCACGAGCAGATCCAGGAGCAGGGACCGTTCGTCGCCCACAGCACCCGCCACCTCTTCGACCTGCGCAAGCCATAACCGGGTCAACCCCGCCCCAACGTCCGGTTGATGGGCGTTCCGGGAAGACGGAACGGGTGTCGCACCCCACCCCGTAAGCCACAAAATCGAAGCCTTGATTCCGCATCGTTATCAATACTGGCTCGATCCTCCTCTCGGCGTCGCGTAAGTTCAGACCAACGCTAATTCGCGCAAGCAAAGCTGCGTGCGTGGTGCCGTGCGGTGGAGGGGGCCGCACGGCGCCGCGGGCCGTCATCCGGCCTCGCCCGGGGCGACCCTCGCCCCACACGCTCCGCTCGGCGCGCCCCGCGTACGCCGTTAGCGCCGGGGACAGCCGGGGCGTCAAGCGTGTGAGCCATATGGCGGTCACTCTTGTGAGTGGTACCTGCCGCGGCCGGAAAACGCCCAGGAATCAAGAATTCCGTAGGGGACACGGGCTCTCGCAGTCGCCGCGTGCTCTCGGAGAGTAGTTGTGGCACGCCGATGCACCCGGGATCACTTACGAAGGGTTATGGTGGAAACCCCCCCCTCGGGCCGGTCCGTCTCCCCCCCACGGACCGGCCCGATTTTTTGTGCCCGGACCGCGCCCGGGTCCGGGGCGGGTCCGGGGCGCGTCCCGAGGGGGACGGGAACAGGGCCCCGGCCGCCGCGGCGGCGGCCGGAACCCCGCGTCCTCAGCCCCGGCCGGCCCAGATGTTCGTGCCCGGCGTCGACACGGCGAAGGCGTCGATGGCCGCCAGTTCCTCGTCGGTGAGCTTCGGCCCCGCCAGCGCCGCCACGTTCTCCTCCAGCTGGCCCACGCTGGACGCCCCGATCAGCGCCGAGGTCATGCGCTCGTCGCGGAGCACCCAGTTGAGGGCGAGCTGGGCGAGGGACTGGCCGCGGCCCGCCGCGATGTCGTTCAGGCCGTTGAGGCGGCGTACGACCTCCTCGCTCAGCAGGTCCGGGTCGAGGGACTTGCCCTGGGTGGCGCGCGAGCCCTCCGGAATGCCCTTCAGGTACTTGTTGGTGAGCAGGCCCTGCGCGAGCGGCACGAAGGAGATGCAGCCCATGCCGGCCGCCTCCAGCGTGTCGAGGAGGCCGTCCTCCTCGGTCCAGCGGTTGATCATCGAGTACGACGGCTGGTGGATGAGGGCGGGAACGCCCATCTCCCGCAGCAGCCGCGCCGCTTCGGCGGTCTGCTCGCTGTTGTAGGACGACACGCCGACGTAGAGAGCCTTGCCCTGCTGGACGGCGGACGCGAGCGCGCCCATCGTCTCCTCCAGTGGCGTGTCGGGGTCGAAGCGGTGCGAGTAGAAGATGTCGACGTGGTCGAGGCCCATGCGCGAGAGCGAGGCGTCGAGGGACGACAGCAGGTACTTGCGGCTGCCCCACTCGCCGTACGGGCCGGGGTGCATGAGGTAGCCGGCCTTGGTCGAGATGATCAGCTCGTCGCGGTACGGGGCGAAGTCCTGCGCGAACAGCTTGCCGAAGTTGAGCTCGGCGGAACCGGGCGGCGGGCCGTAGTTGTTCGCCAGGTCGAAGTGGGTGACGCCCAGGTCGAAGGCGCGCCGCAGGATCGAGCGCTGGGTGTCCAGGGCCTTGTCGTCGCCGAAGTTGTGCCACAGGCCGAGGGAGACCGCGGGCAGCTTCAGGCCGCTGCGGCCGGTGCGGCGGTACTCCATCGAGTCGTAGCGGTCGGATGCCGCGCGATACAGAGACGTGTCGTTCATGGGGATGAAGCTACTTCAGCCACCTGCCCGCGCGTACGCCCCGAGTTTCTGGGCCAGGCCCGCACAGCGGTAGGGTGTCGCCCTCGGGGACTGCCCTACGCACACCCCTTGAGGACCGCCATCTGCTGGAGGGGCTGACACACGTGAACCTGCGCGACCTGGTGTACGGACTTTACGCACGCCGGGTGGAAGGCCGCCTCGATCACGACCAGGTGCCCAAGCACATCGGCGTCATCCTCGACGGCAACCGCCGCTGGGCGAAGGCGTCCGGCGGGACGACCGCACAGGGGCACCAGGCGGGCGCGTACAAGATCGAGGAGTTCCTCGGCTGGTGCGCGGAGACGGACGTCGAGGTCGTCACGTTGTGGATGCTCTCCACCGACAACTTCGACCGGCCCGAGGAGGAGCTGACGCCGCTCCTCGGCATCATCGAGGCCACGGTCCGCTCGCTCGTCGCCGACGGCCGCTGGCGCGTGCACCACGTCGGCGCGCTCGACCTGCTGCCGGCCCGCACGCAGAGCGTCATGAAGGAAGCCGAGCAGGCCACGCACGGCAACACCGGGATACTGGTCAACGTCGCCGTGGGCTACGGCGGTCGCCAGGAGATCGCCGACGCGGTCCGCTCGCTGCTCCTGGAGCACGCCGAGAAGGGCGCCAGCCTGGAGGACGTCGCGGAGAGCGTCGACATCGACCTGATCTCCAAGCACCTCTACACCAGCGGCCAGCCGGACCCCGACCTGGTGATCCGCACGAGCGGGGAGCAGCGACTCTCCGGATTCATGCTCTGGCAGTCCGCTCACTCCGAGTACTACTTCTGCGAAGTCTTCTGGCCGGCCTTCCGCAAGGTCGACTTCCTGCGTGCGCTGCGTGATTACGCCGCCCGCCACCGCCGTTACGGGGGCTGACCCGTATCACCCCACGAGGTCGGGGTAACCCAGAGTTAACCAACGTGTCGTCATATGCCGTGGCATGGCTGCGCTTGTTCGAGGGAATAACCCCTCCAGGTCGGCGTCCCGGCAGTATCCGACAGGGGCGTCGTATCCAGCGGGCGGCATAGGGCCGTCCGCCCGGGAGGCCCTTTGCACCAGGACGACCGTGTGGACAGCACGGGCGGCATGGAGGGCCGGTCCTCGGCCCGCGCATCGCGGCCGTGTCCGGCCTGGTTCACACCCGCCAGCCCGTCCGGCACCCCTCCCGTAGCTCCCCGACCTCATCCGAGGGGGTACGTCCTTCCGTGGTGACCAGCACAAAGCGCCGCATGCCCGACAGGCGCACCTATGTTCTCGACACCAGCGTCCTACTGGCCGACCCGAACGCACTGACCCGCTTCGACGAGCACGAAGTCGTGCTGCCCGTCGTCGTGGTGACGGAGCTGGAGGCCAAACGGCACCATCCGGAGCTCGGTTACTTCGCCCGGCAGGCGCTGCGCCTGCTGGACGACTTCCGTATCCGGCACGGCCGCCTGGACGCCCCGATTCCCATCGGGGACCTGGGCGGCTCGCTGCGCGTCGAGCTCAACCACTCCGATCCCGGCGTGCTCCCGGCCGGCTACCGGTTGGGGGACAACGACTCACGGATTCTCGCCGTGGCCCGCAATCTCCAGGCCGAGGGGTACGACGTCACGGTCGTCTCCAAGGACCTGCCGCTGCGGATCAAGGCCTCCTCGGTCGGGCTGCTCGCGGAGGAGTACCGCGCGGAGCTGGCCATCACGGACTCCGGCTGGACCGGCATGTCCGAGCTGACGCTCACCGCGGAACAGGTCGACCTCCTCTTCGAAGAGGACAGCCTGTACGTGCCCGAGGCCGCCGACCTGCCCGTGCACACGGGCCTGACCGTCCAGTCGGAGCGCGGCAAGGCCCTCGGCCGCGTCACGCCCGAGGGCAACGTCCGCCTCGTGCGCGGAGACAGGGAGGCCTTCGGCATCAAGGGCAGGAGCGCCGAGCAGCGGATCGCGCTCGATCTGCTCCTCGACCCGGACGTCGGGATCGTCTCGATGGGCGGGCGCGCGGGCACCGGCAAGTCGGCGCTCGCGCTCTGCGCGGGCCTGGAGGCGGTCCTCGAACGCAGGCAGCACCAGAAGGTGATGGTGTTCCGGCCGCTGTACGCCGTGGGCGGGCAGGAGCTCGGCTATCTGCCGGGCACCGAGGCCGAGAAGATGGGGCCGTGGGCCCAGGCGGTCTTCGACACGCTCGGTTCGGTGGCGGGCAAGGAGGTCATCGAGGAGGTGACCGCGCGCGGGATGCTGGAGGTCCTGCCGCTCACCCACATCCGCGGGCGCTCGCTGCACGACGCGTTCGTCATCGTGGACGAGGCCCAGTCGCTGGAGCGGAACGTCCTGCTGACCGTCTTGTCCAGGATCGGGGCGAACTCCCGTGTCGTCCTCACCCATGACGTCGCCCAGCGCGACAACCTCCGGGTGGGGCGGTACGACGGAGTGGTCGCCGTCGTGGAGAAGCTGAAGGGCCATCCGCTCTTCGCCCACGTGACGCTCACGCGCTCCGAGCGTTCCCAGATCGCGGCCCTGGTGACCGAAATGCTGGAGGACGGACACCTCTAGGTCAGTTCACGGGAGAATCACCACAGTTGGCGCCGTCCGGCAAAGCGAAGGAGCCTAGCCGGGCGGCGTCTCGCTGCGCCCCCTTTTCCGAAAAACTCCTGGGGCAAACGGGGTGTGAGCTTTAACACGCAACAGAGAATTGCCTTGCGGCGTCCGGCTGGGGCAGAGTCTCAGTCCTGTCAGGCCCCGCATGCGACACACGTGTACCCCCAGCGGTACGAGACAACAGAACTTCATAGTGGCCGTCGCATGCCGCCCGAGCACCACGCGGCGCTCCCCGAGCGGGAGTTGTCCACCGGGTCCGTGCCTCCCGTGACCGATCGCAAGCGGAGGCCAGTGCCAGGGGCACGATTGCGTCCGCGAGGTCACCTATGCGGGCGATGCTGGAAGGAAACCGTGTGAGCCGGATTTCGGTCCGGGGATTCGCCGTGGCGTCAGCCACCGCGGTCACCACCGTCGGCGCTGTCGTGGGCGTTGCCTCGGGCAACACCCAGCCCTCGAACTCGAACGACTTCGAGGCAGCGGCAAGCGACGCGACGCTCCTCGCAGACATACCCGCGGGTCAGCAGGCCCAGGTCCAGACGGCGTCCCTGACGCAGCAGGCCGACGCCCAGGCCATGGCCGCCGACACCGCGGCGAAGAAGACCGCGGCGGAGGAAGCGCGCAAGCAGGCCGCCGCGTCCGCGATCGAGAAGCAGCAGGCCGCGGAGAAGGCGGAGGCGGCCGCGAAGGCCAAGAAGGCCGCCCTCAAGAAGGAGCGCGAGGACAAGGCCGAGGCCAAGGCCAGCCGCTCCTCCGCACGCGACGCCTCCAGCTTCGCGACCAAGAGCTCTTACACGGTCGCCGAGGTCCAGGCGATGGCTCGGCAGATGATCCCCGCCGACCAGTTCCAGTGCTTCAGCAACATCGTCAACCACGAGTCGACGTGGAACTACAAGGCCGTCAACGCCTCTTCGGGAGCGTACGGCCTCGTGCAGGCGCTGCCCGGCTCCAAGATGGCCTCGGCCGGCGCCGACTGGCAGACCAACCCGGCCACGCAGATCAAGTGGGGCCTGAACTACATGAACGACCGCTACCAGAGCCCGTGCGGCGCCTGGTCCTTCTGGCAGTCCAATCACTGGTACTAGGCCCTCCGGCCGTACCGCGCTCGACCTCGTGAGGCCCCTCACCGTTCTCCGGTGAGGGGCCTCGCCCGTGTACGGTCGGTCCGGACGGCTCCAGGAGGGAGTGGTGCGGAAAGACGGGGGTAGAGGACGGATCATGTCGCGAGTGCCAGGGTGGCTCGGCCGGATCGGTGCCGGACTGAGTGAGATGGGTGAGCGGTTGAACGAGCAACGGCGCCACCACGACGCCGACTCCGACACCGACGATCCGCAGGATTTCGGCAACCAGGACCTCGGCAACGGGGAGCACGAACACGTGCCGCCCCCTCCCGCGTACGCGCCGGCCATAGCGGCCAGACCCGACCCCGTGGCGTCCATCCCCTGGGGCATGCGTGTCGCCGCGGAGGCCGGCTGGCGGCTCCTCGTCCTCGCGGGCACCCTCTGGATCCTGATGAAGGTCATCAGCGCGGTCCAGCTCGTGGTGCTGGCCTTCGTGGCCGCGCTCCTCATCACCGCGCTGCTCCAACCCACGGTGGCCCGGCTCAGGCGGGTCGGTCTGCCGCGCGGCCTGGCGACGGCGGTCACGGCGATCCTCGGCTTCGTCATCATGGGCCTGGTCGGCTGGTTCGTGGTCTGGCAGGTGATGGAGAACGCCGACGAGCTCTCCGGGCAGATCCAGGACGGCATCGAGGACCTGCGCAAGTGGCTCCTCAACAGCCCGTTCCACGTGACCGAGGATCAGATCAACGACATCGCCAAGACGTTGCGGGACGCGGTCGGCGCCAATACCGAGGAACTGACCTCGGCGGGCCTGGAAGGCGTCACGGTCATCGTGGAGGCGCTGACCGGCATCCTGCTCGCGATGTTCTCGACGCTCTTCCTGCTGTACGACGGCAAGCGCATCTGGCAGTGGTTCCTGAAGCTGGTGCCCGCCCAGGCGCGGCCCGGCATCGCGGGCGCGGGACCCCGGGCGTGGCGCACGCTCACCGCGTACGTGCGCGGCACGGTGATAGTGGCCATGATCGACGCCATCTTCATCGGCCTCGGCATCTACTTCCTCGGGGTGCCGATGGCGGTGCCGCTGGCCGTCATCATCTTCCTGGCCTCGTTCGTGCCGCTGGTCGGCGCCGTGGTCTCCGGGGCCCTCGCGGTGGTCGTCGCGCTGGTGACGCAGGGCGTGTTCACGGCCGTGATGGCGCTGGCGGTCGTCCTCGCCGTGCAGCAGATCGAGGGGCACATCCTGCAGCCGTTCATCCTCGGCCGCGCGGTGCGGGTGCATCCTCTGGCGGTGATCCTGTCGGTCGCCGCGGGCGGCATGGTAGCCGGGATCGGCGGGGCGGTCGTCGCGGTGCCGCTGGTCGCCGTCACCAACACGGTCGTCGGCTACCTGCGGGCGTACTCCAGGGAGGCCGCGCTCAAGCAGTCCCCGCAGCCGCGCGGCGCGACCGCGCCGGACACCGCGTCGACGGAGCCGGCCGCGCCGGAGCCACCCGCGGAGGGCAAGGAGGCGTAGCGCGCCCCCCCCGTGCACACGGAAGGCCCGTACGCACGAAGGCCCGTACACACGGAAGCGGCCCGGTCCGAAACCAAGGTTTCGGACCGGGCCGCTTCCGTGTGGGGGCCTGTTACGCCAGGACGTCCTCGGAGTCCAGGGTGACGCCGACCGCCTGGATGACCGCGGCGACCTTGAAGGCCTCCTGGATCGTCTCGCGGTCGACACCGGCCTTGCGCAGGACCTGCTCGTGCGAGTCCAGGCACTGGCCGCAGCCGTTGATCGCGGAGACCGCGAGCGACCACAGCTCGAAGTCGACCTTCTCGACCCCGGGGTTGCCGATGACGTTCATCCGCAGACCGGCGCGCATCGTCCCGTACTCCGGGTCGGAGAGCAGGTGACGCGTGCGGTAGAAGACGTTGTTCATCGCCATGACGGCGGCGGCCGACTTGGCGGCCGTGTACGCCTCGGGGGAGAGGTTCGCCTTCGCCTCGGGCTCCAGCTCGCGCAGCACCCTCGGGGAGCGGGACGCGATCGCGCAGGCGAGCACGGTGCCCCACAGCTGCTGCTGCGGCAGGTCGCTGTTGCCGATGACCGAGCCGAGGTTCAGCTTCAGGTCCTTGGCGTAGTCCGGTACGGCGGACTTCAGTTCGTCGAGTGCCATGTCAGTGGGCTCCGTTCACTCGCCGGAGAGCAGGGCGACCGGGTCGAGGGTCTCGTCGCCCTTGCTCCAGTTGCAGGGGCAGAGCTCGTCGGTCTGCAGGGCGTCGAGGACCCGCAGGACCTCCTTGGGGTTACGGCCCACGGAACCGGCGGTCACCATCGTGAACTGGATCTCGTTGTTCTGGTCGACGATGAAGACGGCGCGCTGCGCGAAGCCGTCCTCGCCCTCGATGCCGAGGGCACGCATGAGCTCGTGCTTGGAGTCCGCCAGCATCGGGAAGGGCAGGTCCGTCAGGTCCGGGTGGTCCTTGCGCCAGGCGTGGTGCACGAACTCGGAGTCACCGGAGAAGCCGAGGATCTGGGCGTCACGGTCGGCGAACTCGTCGTTCAGCTTGCCGAAGGCCGCGATCTCGGTCGGGCACACGAAGGTGAAGTCCTTGGGCCAAGCGAAGACGATCTTCCACTTGCCCTCGTAGGTCTTGTGGTTGATCTGCTCGAACTCCGAGCCCTTCTCCAGGGAGACACAGGCGGTCAGATCGAACTCGGGGAACTTGTCACCGACAGTGAGCACACGTACTCCTTGCGCGAAGAGAGTCCCTTTTGGGGACTTTCCTGGGAATTGGACTGATGTTGATGGTGGCACAGGGTGCATTGATTAGGGAAATAGCTAGAGTGGGTCGTGTTGATCGGAGGTAGCTATCAGTGCGAGCCATAAATAGGGGCAAGCAGCCACAAGGCAAGCAGCCGAGCCTGGCGCAGCTGCGCGCGTTCGCGGCCGTGGCCGAGCATCTGCACTTCAGGGACGCCGCGGCGGCCATCGGAATGAGCCAGCCCGCCCTGTCGGGAGCCGTCGCGGCCCTGGAGGAGGCACTGGGTGTCCAGCTGCTTGAGCGGACCACCCGCAAGGTGCTGCTCTCCCCGGCGGGGGAGCGGCTCGCCGTGCGGGTCGGGGCGGTCCTCGGCGAGGTCGAGGCGCTCATGGAGGAGGCCGACGCCGTCAAGGCTCCGTTCACCGGCGCGCTGCGGCTCGGCGTGATCCCGACCGTCGCCCCGTACCTGCTGCCGACGGTCATCGGCCTGGTCCACGAGAAGTACCCCGACCTCGACCTCCAGGTGCACGAGGAGCAGACCTCGTCGCTGCTGGAAGGGCTCGCCGCGGGACGGCTCGACCTGCTGCTCCTCGCCGTCCCGCTCGGCATGCCCGGTGTCACCGAGCTGCCCCTGTTCGACGAGGACTTCGTGCTCGTCACCCCGCTCGACCACTGGCTCGGCGGCCGCGAGGGAATCCCCCGCGAGGCGCTGAAGGAACTGCGTCTGCTGCTCCTGGACGAGGGGCACTGCCTGCGCGACCAGGCCCTCGACATCTGCCGCGAGGCCGGCCGCGCCGAGGCCCCGGTGACCACCACCGCGGCCGGGCTCTCCACCCTCGTCCAACTGGTGGCAGGCGGACTCGGCGTGACGCTGCTGCCGCGCACCGCGGTGCGGGTGGAGACCAGCCGCAGCAACCAGCTGCTCACCGGGTACTTCGCCGACCCGGCGCCCACCCGGCGGATCGCCCTGGCGATGCGGACGGGGGCCGCGCGGGCCGCGGAGTACGAGGAGCTGGCCGAGGCGCTGCGGGACGCCGTACGGCCGCTGCCGGTGCGGGTGGTGTGAACCACCCGCACCGCCGGTGCGGGACGCGCGCCCGCAGTTACTCCGTGCGCAGGCCGTCCGGCCGCATCATCCGCCACAGCGGCGGCAGGCTGAGCAGCGTCACGGCCGCGACGAGGACGGCTCCCGCGCCGGTCAGCGGCAGGAAGAGCAGCCAGTCGGTGACCGGTTTGCGGATCATGCGGACCATGACCCAGCCGAGGCCGAGGCCGCCGGCGATCGCCAGGGCCAGGCCGATGACGACCGGGACGGCCGTCTGCCACAGCACCGACCACGCCATCGAGGAGCGGCGGGTGCCGAAGGCGGTGAGCGCGGCGAGGAGCTTCTTGCGCTCACGCAGCTGCTCCAGCATGGACACCAGCATGGACGCCGCGATCAGCACCATCGTGGCCATCGCGCCGATCTGCAGGCCGGTCCGGACGGTCGCGTACTGCTTGTCGCGCTCGACGGCGCGCAGCGTCATCACGTCGAGGAACGGGCCGACGTGGGCGGCGGTGTTGCGGATGTGCTCCTCGGCGTCCGGCGTGCCCCTGTCGACCTTGATCATGGCGGTCGTCGAGGCGTCGGTCAGCTTCGCGGGGTCGACGGCGCCGGGGGTGGCGTAGATGCCGTCGTGCTCCTCGCCGGCCGGGTCGGGACGGGTCCTGACCACGCGGGAGTCGGCGGGCAGCGTCCACGGCACGTGCCGGTGCCCCGCCTCGTCCCAGCTCTGGGCGTTGAGGTCGACCGGCTTGCCGGGGCGGGCCGCCTCGTCGACCCAGTTGTTCATCCCCTTGTTGCCGCTGTGCGCGACGAAGGTGTCACCGTCCTCGCAGCGGCCGATGCGGGCGAGTTCGCGCAGGTTCTCGCAGGTGGCGACCGTCAGCTCCGTGGTGGGCCGGATGTCGTCGGCATTCTCCAGCCTGCCCGGCTTCACGACGTACGTGGTGACCGTGCCGATGACGTGCTCGACGCCCTTGGTCGTGCGGAACCGCTCGATCATCCGCTCGGCGAGCTCGCCGTCGCCCACGTCGGCCCTGACCACCAGGCTGGCGCGGCCCGGGGCGTTGTCGGTGGTGCGGTTGAAGTCGTCGTGCATCGCCACGAACAGCATCTGCAGGGCCACCGCGCCTGCGACGGCCACGGTGATGCCGCTGACCGCCCTGGCCGCCGTGCCGCTGCTCAGCTGCAGCCTGCGGACGGCGAGCTGCCAGGGCACGGGGCCGCCGCCGCGCAGCCTCGCCACGCTCGCCTCGACGAGCCACGGCAGCAGCGCTGCCAGGCCCACCAGGGTGAGCGTCGCACCGAGGCCGATGGCGTAGACCGGCGGGTCGAACTCGCCGCTGACGCGGCCCGCGGCCAGCAGGACGCCGAGGCCGAGCAGCGGCATGACCACGCGCCACCACAGCCGGCGCTTGCGGGGCCTGGTGTTGCGCACGACGCCCAGCGGTTCGATGGAGACGGCCCGCAGCGAGATCAGCGTGACCACGACGGAGGTGACCGGCACGGCGAGGAGGACCGTCACGGCGAGGCCGGGGACCGGCACGACGTCGGAGGGGAACGCGCTGACCTGCCACATGTCGACCAGGCCGAACAGTTCGCGCACCCCGAGGAAGGCGATGCCGCCCACGGCGAGGCCGAGCAGCGCGCCGCACAGGGCCTCGCCCGCGGCGATCCGGCGCACGCTGCGCGCGTCGGCGCCGACCAGGCGCAGCGCGGCGAGCCGCCGGTCGCGCCGCTCGCCGCCGAAGCGGACGGCGGTGCCGATGAAGATGATCACCGGGGTGAGCAGGACCACGCAGATCAGGACGACGAGGACGACCAGGAGCGGGTCGAGGGGCTCCTTGGGCTGCGCCCAGCCGAACGCGGCGACGCGGTGGCCGCCCTGGTCGCGGGTGAGGGAGTCGGAACCGGCGTAGTAGTACAGCTCCTTGGGGTGGACGAGGCCCGCGTCGGCGATGGTGCCGGTGATCCGGTAGCGGTCGAAGCGCTCCTTGAGCAGGGCGCCGTCAGGGCTGTCCAGGAGGTCCCGCAGGGCGGGGGAGGCGATCATCTCGCCGTCGCCCGGCAGCTTCGCGACGCCGGGCGGCACGACCGGGTGCGTGCCCTCGGCGCGCAGCACGCGGCCGCTCACCGTCGAGTCGCGGAAGTCGGTCTGCACGTCGCGCTGGAGCACCGTCGAGTCCGACTTCGGGACGGGCTTGCCGGTGAACTGGTCCTGCGCCGAGCGGGCCACCGAGCGGTCGTCGCGCCGCTGCATCAGCTCCGGCACGGACGCCGCGCCGAGCAGCAGCGCCACGCCGAGACCGACGCCGACCGCGGTCAGCAGCGTGCGGGTCCAGCCCTCGCGCCCGCCGCCGAGGGCGAAGCGCACGCCCATGGCGAGGTCGCGCCAGAAGACGCGCTGCCTCCTGCCCGCGGTGTTCCCGGCGGGCGCGCCGGTCGCCGGTGCCGACCTGGGGCGGGTGTCGAGACTCATACCGCTCGCTCCATGTCGCGCGACCTGCCGTCGCGCACGACGATCTCGCGGTCGGAGTAGGCGGCGACGCGGGTCTCGTGGGTGACGAGGACGACGGCGGCGTTGGTCGCACGGGCGGCGTCGGTCAGCAGCTCCATGACGCGCTCGCCGTTGAGGGAGTCGAGCGCGCCCGTCGGCTCGTCGGCGAAGACCACGCGGGGGCTGGTGGCGAGGGCGCGGGCGACGGCCACGCGCTGGCCCTGGCCGCCGGAGACCTCGCCGGGCCGCTTGGCGGTGACGTCGTCGACCTCCAGGCGCTCCATCCAGCCACGGGCGGTCGCCTCGGCTTCCTTGCGCCGCGCGCCGTTCAGCCGCAGCGGGAGGGCCACGTTCTCGACGCAGGTCAGCTCGGGGACGAGCTGTCCGAACTGGAAGACGAAGCCGAACTCGCTGCGCCGCAGCGCGCTCAGGGCGGCGTCCGGCAGGCCGGTCAGCTCGCGGCCGTCGTACGTGATGGAACCCTCGTCGGGCCGGACGATCCCGGCGAGGCAGTGCAGCAGGGTCGACTTGCCGGAGCCCGAGGGGCCCATGACGGCGACGACCTCGCCGGGGTGGATGGAGAACGCGGCGCCGTCGAGCGCGGCGGTCGGGCCGTAGGTCTTGCGGAGTCCGTCGGCCTGGAGAAGGGAACCAGCGGGGGTCATGCGGGACGCACCTCCTGGGCGAGCCTGCCGAGGCGGGCGGCGGTCAGTTCGAGCCAGCGCAGATCGGCTTCGAGGTGGAAGAGCGCGTGGTCGCAGATGAGCTGGTCGGCGAGGTCGCCCTTGCGCTTGCGGTCGGTGAGGATGCGCATCAGGCGCAGGTGTTCGGCGCGCTGCACGTCGAGGAGTTCGGCGGCGTCGCGGTCGGTGAGGAGCGCGAGCACGACCTTGGTGTACAGGGTCGACTGGAGGTAGGGCTCCGGCTTCTCCGGGGTGGCGAGCCACCGCTGGACATCCGTGACGCCCGCCTCGGTGATCGCGTACCGCTTGCGCTCGGGACCGCCGCCTGCCTCTATGCCGTCGACCTCGACGAGGCCGTTCTTCAGCAGGCGGGACATGGTCGAGTAGACCTGCCCGTAGTGCAGGGGCTTGTCGTGCCCGAACTTCTCGTCGAAGGCGCGCTTGAGGTCGTAGCCGTGCCGGGGGCCCGACTCCAGAAGACCCAGGAGGGTGTGGCCAATGGACATGCGGCGCACTCTACACCCTGTGTATACGTGGCGTGTATACGCCCTGTGCAGAGCCGGTGAATCACCATGCCCGTGCAACCTTCCGGCCCCTGAAACCGTCGGTTCCTCAGAGGCGGGTGCTCATTGTCACGTCCGGAAAAGACCGGATCGAAGGACCTTTGTCCCGTGGTGCGGTGTTAGTTTCATGAGCTGACTTAGCGACCAGATGAGTTGCCAGTGAGAAGACGGCGCGTACGGGAAGCACGGTGAAGTGCTGGACGTACGGGGCGTACGAGACGGAAGCGGAGCATTCTCAGTCATGGGCCGAGCCGAAGAACGACAAGCGCGGCAGCGCGGTGCCCGCCGGGCAGCGCGCGGGCGCCCGTCAGGCGGGGGCAAGCCCAAGCGCACCGGCATACGCCGCTTCTTCACCTGGAAGAAGATGCTGGGCACGCTCTTCGGGTTCGTGCTGCTCGGCATGCTCGGCTTCGTCGTGCTGTACATGGTGGTCGACATCCCCGAGGGCAACGCCCTCGCCAAGAAGCAGAGCAACGTCTACAAGTACAGCGACGGCACGATCATCGCGCGCACCGGTGACGTGAACCGCGAGATCGTCGACCTGGACAAGGTGCCCGAGGACGTACAGAAGGCGTTCGTCGCCGCGGAGAACAAGTCCTTCTACAAGGACGAGGGCGTCGACTTCAAGGGCACGGCCCGCGGCGTTCTCAACACGGTGACCGGCAAGGGCAAGCAGGGTGGTTCGACCATCACCCAGCAGTACGTGAAGAACTACTACCTCAGCCAGGAGCAGACCGTCAGCCGCAAGCTGAAGGAACTGGTCGTCTCGCTCAAGGTGGACCGCGAGAAGAGCAAGGACGACATCCTCGCGGGGTACATCAACACCAGCTACTACGGACGCGGCGCCTACGGCATCCAGGCCGCTGCCCAGGCCTACTACGGCATCGACGCCAAGGAGCTGGACGTGGACCAGGGCGCCTACCTCGCGGCCCTCCTCCAGGCCCCCAGCCAGTACGACTGGGCGGTCGCGTCGCCGACCGGCAGGAAGCTCGTCAAACAGCGCTGGAACTACGTTCTCGACAACATGGTCGAGGAGGGCTGGCTGGACTCCGGCAAGCGGGCGGAACTCACGTTCGCCAAGCCCGAGGACCCGAAGGCGCCGCCCGGCCGCGAGGGCCAGGTCGGCTACCTCGTGGAGGAGGCGAAGCGCGAGGTCCTGCGCAACAGCGACCTCAGCGAGGCCGAGTTCGAGGCCGGCGGCTACACCGTCACGCTGAACATCGACCCCAAGAAGCAGAAGCAGCTTCAGGAGGCCGTCGACAAGAAGCTGAACGACCGGCTCGACCGCAAGGACAACAAGGCCGACGCCCGCGTCCAGGCGGGCGCCGCGTCCGTCGACCCCAGGAACGGCAAGGTCCTCGCCATGTACGGCGGCGAGGACTACGTGAAGCACTACACGAACAACGCCACCCGCCGCGACTACCAGGCGGCCTCCACCTTCAAGCCGCTGATCCTCGCCGCGGCCCTGGAGCACGGCGCCACCACGCAGGACGGCAAGCCGATCACCGCGGGCACGGTCTACGACGGCACGAGCAAGCGCCCGGTCAAGGGCAGTGACGTGGGCTTCGCGCCGCCGAACGAGGACGACGTCGACTACGGCCCCGTCACCGTCCAGAAGGCGATGAACAAGTCCATCAACTCCGTCTTCGCGCAGATGGGCGTGGACGTCGGGATGCCCGAGGTCATGGAGATGGCGGGCAAGCTCGGCATGGACGTCAAGGGCCTGCCCGCCGTGCCGGCGCAGACCCTCGGCTCCATGGGCGCGAGCCCCCTCGAGATGGCGGGCGTGTACGCCACGCTCGACAACCACGGCAAGAAGGTCACCCCGGCCCTCGTCGGCGCGGTCGAGCACAAGGACCGCACGGTCGACCTGCCCGACCCGATCGGCGATCAGGTCATCAAGCGCGGCACGGCCGACTCGGTCACCTCGGTCCTGACCGGCGTGGTCGACGACGGCACGGGCAGCGCGGTGCGCAACCCCTCGCAGGACGTGGCGGGCAAGACCGGTACCTCCGACGACAACAAGTCGGCCTGGTTCACCGGCTACACGCCGAAGCTCGTCACCGCCGTCGGCCTGTTCGGCGAGGGCGCCCCCGACACGCCGGAGAAGAACAAGCAGGTCTCCATGAAGGGCGCCGGGGGCCGCGCCCGCGTCGACGGCGGCAGCTTCCCCGCCGACATCTGGGCCGCGTACACCTTCGAGGCGATGGGTTCCCCCACCGCGTTCGACCTCGACACCGACATGGGCGCCGCCATCGCGCCGCCCCCGGAGCCGACGACGAAGGCACCGAAGGAGCCGACGAACGAGCCGACGGAGCCGGAGGACGACCCGACGACGAAGCCGCCGTCGCAGTCCCCGACCACGAAGCCGCCGTCGGACGACCCGACGACCAAGCCGCCGTCGGACGACCCGACGACGAAGCCGCCGACGACCGAACCGGGGCCGAGCGACACGGCCGGTGAGCCCGACGAACCCGAGGGCCTGCTCGGCAGGGACTGACGGCTCACCGCACGCGCGAAGGCGCCCGGAACCGAAGGGGTTCCGGGCGCCTTCGCGTACGGCTAGCTCCGGTTCAGCTCGAACCAGACGACCTTGCCCGTGCTCAGGCGCGTGGCGCCCCACCGCCGGGCCAGCTTGTTGACCAGGTAGAGCCCCCGGCCGCCCTCGTCCGTGGCGCGGGCCTGGCGGAGCCTCGGCAGCTGCGGGACGTCGTCGCCGACCTCGCACCGCAGGACGTCGGTGCGCAGCAGCCGCAGGGTGATCGGCCGGGACGCGTACCGCACGGCGTTGGTGACGACCTCGCTGACGAGCAGCTCCACCGCGTCCGTCATGTCCTCCAGGCCCCACCGGGCGAGCGCGCTGCGGGCCAGGCGGCGGGCGCGGGACGGCGTGGCGTCCTCCGGTTCCAGGAACCAGTACGCGACGTCGCTCGGCGCGATGCCGTCGAAGCGGGCGGCGAGCAGCGCGATGTCGTCGTCGCGGTCGCCGGGGCCCAGCATGTCGAGCACCTCGTCGCAGAGCGCTTCGAGGGGCGGCGGATGGTCCGGGCCCGTCAGCTGCGCCGTGGCGGCGAGACGCTCCCGCAACTGCTCTATGCCGGTCCAGACGTCGCGCAGCCGGGACTCCACGAGCCCGTCCGTGTACAGGAGCAGCGTCGCGCCCGCCGGGGCGTCCAGCTCCACGGCCTCGAAGTCGACCCCGCCCACGCCGATCGGGGCGCCCGGCGGCACCCGCAGGACCTCGGCGCGGCCGCCCAGGTGCAGCAGCACGGGCGGCGGATGCCCGGCGTTGGCGATGGTGATGCGGTGCGACACCGGGTCGTAGACCGCGTACAGGCAGGTGGCCATGCGGTCGGAGCCGAGCCGCTGGGCCTGCTCGTCGAGGTGGTGCAGGACCTCCTGCGGCGGCAGGTCGAGCCCGGCGAGGGTCTGCGCGGTCGTCCGGAGCTGGCCCATGATCGCGGCCGAGGTCATGGAGTGCCCCATGACGTCGCCCACCACCAGGGCGACGCGGCTGCCCGGCAGTGGGATCGCGTCGTACCAGTCGCCGCCGACCCGCGCGGTCTCGGCCGCCGGCAGATAGCGCGAGGCGAGCCGCACGCCGGTCGGGCGGGGCAGCGTCTCGGGGAGCATGGTGCGCTGCAGCTCGTCGGCGATGTACGCCTCGCGGCCGTACAGGACGGCCTTGTCGATGCCGAGCGCGCTGTGCGTGGCCAGCTGGGCGGCGACGAGGAGGTCGTCCACCTCGAAGGCGGGGCGGTCGGGGCGGCGCAGGAACACGGCGGCGCCGATCACCCGCCGCCTGCCCCGCAGCGGCGCGAGGATGGCCCGCTGCCCCGCCGGCACGGTCCGCCCCTCGCCGAGGAGTTCGGGCAGCGCCGCCTGGGCCGCCGCCGAGTCCGCGAAGACCGGACGCACGCCCCGCAGGACCTCGGCCAGCGCGCCGCCCGGCCGCACCTCGCACAGCTCGGAGGTGGCCGTGACGCCGGTGAAGCCGCTGCCGGGCACGGGCTGGAGCGAGGCCGGCGCGCCGCCGTCGGTGTCCGGCTCGTCGGCGCCCTCCTCCAGGGAGCGCAGCCGGTCGGTGCGGCGCAGGCGCAGCACCAGCGGGCCCGTGGGCCGTTCGTCGCCGACGGGCAGCGGGTCGCGCAGATAGACCAGGATGGCGTCGGAGAACGTCGGGACCGTGGCGCGGCACAGGCCCATGACGATCTCGTCGAGGTCTATGCCGCGGGCGATCCGCCGCGTCGCCGCACCCACGAACCGCAGCCGGTCGCCGTCGCGCCGCATCGCCACGGGCCCGGCGCCCGGCGGCCGGGGCCTGCCGGTGCGCCGTTCCTCGCCGTCCGGCGGTCCCGCGGGCCCCGCGGCGGGCAGGGGCGGCACGGCCTCGGGCGGGCGCGGCCTGCCCGGGTCGGGCTCGGCCGCCGATGGCTGGGAGTGCTCACCGGCCCCGGGCACGCCGGAGGAACGCAGCAGCGCCCCGCGGGGGTCCGCGGGGGCGGTCGGCTCGGCAGCGGGTGCCTTGCGACCCTCGTAGGGGGTGAGGTGCTCCGTCACGCGTTTCGAATCCGTCCGTCCGGGGCTGCGCGCCGAGCGCGCCGTCCAGCGTTGCGCGTCGCTCAGCCGCGTCGGCAGTGCAGAAAGATCTGTTGCTCGGGTGGTACGTCGGTGCTGGCCGGCGCGTACGAGTACGTGGTCTCGTCGACGATGTCGAAGCCGGTGTCCCGCACGACCTGACGCAGCTCGTCGCCCAGGTAACCCGATACCCGGATCGTGCGTCCCAGGAACGGGATCGTCGCGTCGTCGAGGTCGGCCTCGACCATGGACAGCGCCAGCAGGCCTCCCTCACTCCCCGAAGTCCCCGGACGCAGCAGCCCGTGCAGCCGCCGCAGCGCCTCGGGGATCTCGGGGCGCGGCAGCATCAGCAGGGAGAAGAAGCAGGCGATGCCGTCGAACCGGCCGATTCCGTTCGGTCCGTCCGCCCGGAGGTCCGCGATGTCGATCTGCCGGAACTCCGCCGCGGGGACGTTCTTTCCGGCCAGTTCGAGCATGCCCGCCGAGATGTCCGTGCCGAGGACGGTGAGGCCCGCCTCGGTCAGCTGCCGGGCGGTGGGCAGGCCCGTGCCGCAGCCCGCGTCGAGCACCCGGGAGCCGGGCGGCAGCGCCTCGGCGAGGCGGCGTCCGGCGGCGAGCTGGCCCTCCTTGTGCGGGAAGGCGTCGTCGTAGAACCGGCCGATGGCGTCGAAGGCCTCGGCCTGTCCTCTGCGGTCCACGCTCACGTTCTGCCGCCCCTCGATGACTTCCTGTCAGGCACCGCACAGGTTCGCGGAGTTGCTGCTGTGCGCCCTTGCGGAGGACGATCCTACGTTTGACCCACGGGGGCGCATCAAGGGTCTCATGACGACGCATGCGCGGGGGTACGGTCCCAGTCATCCGGAAGGGAGGGTACGCCCCAGGACGGATCGGGGCGCCAGTGCTGCCAGCCGTCCGAGAACGGCGCCCCCCAGGCCTCGATCACGCCAAGGGCGGCCCGCCCGGCGGCGCGTACGCCAGCGGCCTTCTCCGGGTCCATCAGACCCACCCGCACCGCCTGTGCGAACTCGTCCTCGTCGTGCCACCGCCAACTCCGGTCCGGCCGCACGGAGATGTCCAGAAAGTGATCCTCGGAGTCCACGCCGCCCGCCCAGCGCGCGAGGGGCTCCTCCAGGTTCACGTACCAGTTCTTGAACTGCCAGCCGTGGTCCCAGAACAGCCAGACCGACCAGGGCTCGCCGGGGTGCGCCAGCTTCAGGACGCCGGTGCCCGCCCAGTGGCTCCTGCTGACCGCGCGCGGCTTGGTGTAGCGGGTGGCGAGCGGCTCGCGGTGCACCGGCGTCCCGTCGGCGAGCACCGGCTTCACGCACTCGGTGCCGGGCGCCATCCACACGGCGAGCAGCGAGGGGGTGTCCTGGACGACGGTGACGGGACGGCAGATGTGGAAGCGTTCCCCGGCGTTCTCCCGGTACCGCCACAGGATGTGGTCGCCGGGGGCCCACCTGGCCGCTCCGCCGTCCGCCGTCTTTCCGTCGAGGTCTGTCATGGACAGATATTAGACGCCGTCACCGTGCGGGGCCCGTGTGTTGCGGGAGGCGGGATGTCAGGGATGCGTCATCCGCAGCACGTCCAGGGCCTCGTCGAGCTGCTCCAGGGTGAGGGCGCCCCGCTCGACGTAACCGGACTCCAGGACGACCTCGCGGATCGTCCTGCGCTCGGCCAGGGACCTCTTCGCCACCTTCGCGGCCTCCTCGTAGCCGATGTACTTGTTCAGCGGCGTCACGACGGAGGGCGAGGACTCGGCGTACTCCCTGGCCCGCTCGCGGTGGGCGGTGATGCCGTCGACGGTCCGGTCGGCCAGCAGCCGCGAGACGTTGGCGAGGAGGCGGACCGACTCCAGGACGTTCTTGGCGATGACCGGGAGCATGACGTTCAGTTCGAAGTTGCCCGCGGCGCCGGCCGCGGCGACCGTCGCGTCGTTCCCCGTGACCTGGGCGGCGACCATCAGGGCGGCCTCGGGGACGACAGGGTTGACCTTGCCCGGCATGATCGAGGAGCCGGGCTGCAGGTCGGGCAGGCTGATCTCGGCGAGGCCCGTGCGCGGGCCCGATGCCATCCACCGCAGGTCGTTGGCGATCTTCGTCAGGCCCACGCCGATGGTCCTGAGCTGCCCGCTGGTCTCCACGATGCCGTCGCGCGCGCCCTGTGCCTCGAAGTGGTCGCGGGCCTCGGTCAGCGGCAGGCCCGTGGCCCGCGCGACCTCCTCGATGACGGCGGCGGAGAAACCGGGCGGGGTGTTGATGCCGGTGCCCACGGCCGTGCCGCCGAGGGGCAGTTCGGCCAGGCGCGGCAGCGAGGCCTTCAGCCGCTCGACGCCGTACCGCATCTGGGCCGCGTATCCGGCGAACTCCTGGCCGAGGGTCACGGGCGTGGCGTCCATGAGGTGCGTGCGCCCGGACTTCACCACGTCGGCGAACTCTTCGGCCTTGCGCTCCAGGGCGGCGGCCAGGTGCTCCAGGGCCGGGATCAGGTCGCCGGTGACCGCGCCGGTCGCCGCGATGTGGATCGAGGAGGGGAAGACGTCGTTCGAGGACTGCGAGGCGTTGACGTGGTCGTTGGGGTGCACGTCGCGGCCGAGCCGCTCGGTGGCGAGCGTGGCGATGACCTCGTTGGCGTTCATGTTGGACGAGGTGCCGGAGCCGGTCTGGAAGACGTCCACGGGGAAGTGCTCGTCCCAGCGGCCGTCCGCGACCTCGGCCGCCGCGTCCGCGATGGCCTCGGCGATGTCCTTGTCGAGCACGCCGAGGGAGGCGTTGACCTTGGCGGCGGCCGCCTTGATCCGCGCGAGGGCCGCGATGTGGGCCCGCTCGATGCGCTGCCCCGAGATGGGGAAGTTCTCCACCGCGCGCTGGGTCTGGGCCCGCCACTTGGCGTCCGCGGGGACCCGCACCTCGCCCATGGAATCGTGCTCGGTCCGGTACCCGCCGGTGCGGTCGTCGCTGGTCATGCCGTGAACCTACCTCTCCGCTCGACCCCGTCGAAAAGCATCGAAAGGGTGAGCGCGTGTCTTGATCCGCCTATTCCCTTGCCGATTGCCCGCCGGTACGGCAAGGACCCCTCCACGCACGCGTGAAAGGGTCCTTGCTCATGCTGTCGTCGCTAGGCCAGGCCGGGGCCGCGCACCGGGATGTGCGTGAACGTCGGCTCGGGGGCCGGGTTCTGGAAGAAATCGTTGCCCTTGTCGTCGACGACGATGAAGGCGGGGAAGTCCTCGACCTCGATCTTCCAGACCGCCTCCATGCCGAGCTCCTCGTACTCGACGACCTCGACCTTCTTGATGCAGTCCTGGGCCAGGCGCGCGGCGGGGCCGCCGATCGAGCCGAGGTAGAAGCCGCCGTGCGCGTCGCACGCGTCGGTGACCTGCTTGCTCCGGTTGCCCTTGGCCAGCATGACCTTGGAGCCGCCCGCCGCCTGGAACTGCTCCACGTAGGAGTCCATGCGCCCGGCCGTGGTCGGCCCGAAGGAGCCGGAGGCGTAGCCCTCGGGGGTCTTGGCGGGGCCCGCGTAGTACACGGGGTGGTCCTTCAGGTACTGCGGCATCTCCTCACCCGCGTCGAGCCGCTCCTTGATCTTGGCGTGCGCGATGTCGCGCGCCACGACCAGGGGGCCGGTCAGGGAGAGGCGGGTCTTCACCGGGTGCTTGGTCAGCTCGGCGAGGATGGCGTCCATGGGCTGGTTGAGGTCGATCTTGACGACGTCGGCGGTCGCGTCGTCGTCGAGGTGCTCGTCCGTGGTCTCCGGCAGGAAGCGCGCCGGGTCCGTCTCCAGCTGCTCCAGGAAGACGCCCTCGGCGGTGATCTTCGCGGTGGCCTGGCGGTCGGCCGAGCAGGAGACGGCGATCGCGACGGGCAGCGAGGCGCCGTGCCGGGGCAGGCGGACCACGCGGACGTCGTGGCAGAAGTACTTGCCGCCGAACTGCGCGCCGATGCCGATCTTCTGGGTGAGCTCGAAGACCTTCTCCTCCAGCTCCTTGTCCCGGAAGCCGTGGCCGGTCGGGGAGCCCTCGGCGGGCAGCTCGTCGAGGTAGTGCGCGGAGGCGTACTTCGCGGTCTTCAGGGCGAACTCGGCGGACGTGCCGCCGACGACGATCGCCAGGTGGTACGGCGGGCACGCGGCCGTGCCCAGCGAGCGGATCTTCTCCTCCAGGAACTTCATCATGGAGGCCTCGTTCAGGACGGCCTTCGTCTCCTGGTAGAGGAACGACTTGTTCGCCGAGCCGCCGCCCTTGGCCATGAAGAGGAACTTGTAGGCGCCGCCGTCGGTCGCGTACAGCTCGATCTGCGCCGGCAGGTTGGAGCCGGTGTTCTTCTCCTCCCACATGGTCAGCGGGGCCATCTGGGAGTAGCGCAGGTTCAGCTTGGTGTACGCGTCGTAGATGCCCTGGGAGAGCGCCTTCTCGTCCTCGCCCTCGGTGAGGACGTTCTGGCCGCGCTTGCCCATGACGATGGCGGTGCCGGTGTCCTGGCACATGGGGAGCACGCCGGCGGCGGCGATGTTCGCGTTCTTCAGCAGGTCGAGGGCGACGAACTTGTCGTTGCCCGACGCCTCCGGGTCGTCGATGATGCGCCGGAGCTGGGCCAGGTGCGCGGGCCGCAGGTAGTGCTGGATGTCGTGGACGGCCTCGGCGGCGAGCTTGCGCAGGGCCTCCGGGTCGACCTTGAGGAACGTCCGCCCGTCGGCCTCGAAGGTGGAGACACCCTCGGCGGTCACCAGCCGGTACGGGGTGGTGTCCTCTCCCAGCGGGAGCAGATCGGAGTACGCAAACTCTGGCATTACGGCCATTCCTCACTCGGCAGACAGCGGCGCGGCCTCCATTGGCGACGCGTCAACCAGCGTAAGACGCGCCGGAGGCGGCAGGCCTGTGAGGTAAGGCTCAGTAGGCCCGGCCGGGCGGGGCGCGCCGGGCGGCACGGCGGGGTTGTCCACAGGGCGGTGGTGCGACGCGCCGGTTGTCCACAAGGGGTAGTCGCGATCTATCGCGAGTGAGTACGCTACGGACGTGGACCTCGAAAAGCGCCCCTCGCAGCCCGCTCCCGCCGCGGCCGGCCCGGCCGGCTCGCTCCGTGCCTCCGACGCCGACCGCGACCGCACGGCCGACATCCTCCGCGAGGCCCTGGCGGAGGGCCGCCTCACCGCGGAGGAACACTCCGAGCGCATCGACGGGGTCTATCGCGCGAAGACCATGGCCGAGCTGGAGCCGCTGGTCAGCGACCTGCCCGCGGCGCACGGCCGGCCGCGGCCCGCGCATGTCCCCGGCCTCGCGCCGTCCAGGCCGTCGCCGGGAGCCGTCCCCCCGGTCGCCGACGAGAACCTGGTCGCGGTGCTCAGCGGCAGCGTCCGCAGGGGCCGCTGGCGCGTGGCCCGCCGCACCCACGCGTACGCGATCTTCGGCAGCGTCGAGATCGACCTGAGCGAGGCGATATTCGAGCAGCGCCAGGTGGTCATCAAGGCGATAGCCGTCTTCGGCTCCGTCGAGGTCCGCGTCCCGGAGAACGTCTCGCTGCGCGGCCACGGCACGGGCGTCCTCGGCAGCTTCGAGGTCGACACCCTCGACTCGCGCGACGAGGACGCCCCGGTCGTCTTCGTCGACGGCGCCGCGGTCTTCGGCAGCATCGAGGCGCGGCCCAGGCGCGGTCGCTTCGTGCGCGATCTGCACCGGCAGCTGCGCAAGCACCTGGGGCACTGACGTCACACGCGTCGCGCACGGGAGGGGCGCGTTCGCGTCGATCGGAACTCAGTGCATAGGCGCGTACACAGCGGGTAGAGCTGCTCCATCGTCTCTCGCTCGCGAAGCCGTCGTCAGGAGTAGGCCGTGCTGCAACCGTCGCATCAGTCCTCGCAGGTCGCCGCAGTTCCGGCCGACGGGGGCTCCCCTGCACGAGCGAACGCGGGTGCGTGGGGGAGAGGACCCTCACGGGACCGCGACGACGACAGCCCCTGGCACACGGAAGCGGTGTGCCGCCGCGACGAGGCCGGACTGTTCTTCGCCCCGTCCAAGGAGCCGACCGCGGCCAGGCTCTCGCGCGAGGAGGCGGCCAAGCGGGTCTGCGCCCGCTGCCCCGTGATGGTCGAATGCCGCGAGCACGCCCTGCTCCAGCCCGAGCCGTACGGCGTGTGGGGCGGCCTCACCGCCGCCGAGCGCCGCGTGGTCCTGGCCCGGCGCCGCAGGCGTGACATGGAGCTCAAGAAGGCGACGCACTCGATAGCCGCCGCCGGATAGCCGGCGCCGCGCGACACATGGGGGCGCCCCCCGCACGGGGCGCCCCCATCTCGCGTGTCCGCGGTGTCGCGCGCTACTTGGCGCGGTCGAAGTCGACGGCGCTGTAGGCGCGCAGCTTCGAGAGCCGGTGGTCGGAGTCGATCTTGCGGATCGTGCCCGACTTGGAGCGCATGACCAGCGACGACGTCGAGGCGGTGGCCGCGCGGTAGCGGACGCCCTGGAGCAGTTCGCCGTCGGTGATGCCGGTCGCGACGAAGAAGACGTTGTCGCCCTTGACCAGGTCGTCCGTCGACAGCGTGCGGTCCAGGTCGTGGCCCGCGTCGACGGCCCGCTGCCGCTCCTCGTCGTCCTTGGGCCACAGCTTGCCCTGGATCACCCCGCCCAGGCACTTGATCGCGCAGGCCGAGATGATGCCCTCGGGGGTGCCGCCGATGCCCATGAGCAGGTCGACGCCGGTGCCCTCGCGCACGGCCATGACCGAGCCCGCCACGTCGCCGTCCGAGATGAACTTGATGCGGGCGCCGGTCTCCCGGATCTCCTTGACGATGCCCTCGTGGCGGGGACGGTCGAGGATCATGACCGTGACGTCCTCGGGCGAGGAGTTCTTGGCCTTGGCGACCCGGCGGATGTTGACCGACACGGGGGCGTTGATGTCCACGTAGTCGGCGGCCTCGGGGCCGGTGACCAGCTTGTCCATGTAGAAGACGGCGGACGGGTCGAACATCGCGCCGCGGTCGGCGGCGGCGAGCACGGCGATGGCGTTCGGCATCCCCTTCGCACAGAGGGTCGTGCCGTCGATCGGGTCGACCGCGATGTCGACCTCGGCGCCCGTGCTGTCGCCGATGCGCTCTCCGTTGAAGAGCATCGGGGCTTCGTCCTTCTCGCCCTCGCCGATGACGACGACGCCGTTCATCGAGACGGTGGAGACGAGGGTCCGCATGGCCCTGACGGCGGCGCCGTCCGCGCCGTTCTTGTCGCCGCGGCCGACCCAGCGGCCCGCCGCCATGGCGGCGGCCTCGGTGACCCGGACGAGCTCCAGGGCGAGGTTGCGGTCGGGAGCCTCGGGAGAGACCTCGAGCTCGGACGGGAGATGATGCTCGGTCATCGGAAGAGCACCTTTCTGCTGATACAAAAAAGTGGCGCGCCCGTAGGGCGTCCTTGGAAGGGCGGTGGTGCGCGACGGGAGGGCGGCCGGATGAGGGATTGTGAACGACTCTATCCGCAGGCCGACAAAATGAGCAGTGGGCCCCACGCATGAGCGGCCCCGACCGGGTGGGACACGCCGGCGGGACGCGGAGGGCGACACCGGGGGAAGAGTCGCATTCCGGGCCTGAGACCATGGGGGCGTGGCAGGCAGACAAGGCACCCAGACCGTCAAGAACATGGTGTGGTCGTTGGTGGTGATCGCCCTGGTGGCAGGCGTGATCTACATCTTCGTCCCGCACGACGAGTCCAAGACACCGGTCGAGCGCGTCGACTACCGGGTCGAGCTTCTGACGGCCCGGCGCGCCGCGGCCTATCCCGTGGCGGCGCCCGAGGGCCTGTCGAAGGAGTGGAAGCCGACCTCGGTGCGGTTCAACGGCGCCGAGCACGACAGCTGGCACCTGGGCTTCCTCGACCCGGACGGTGAGTACGTGGCGGTCAAGCAGTCCACCGACAAGCCGGCCAAGTTCATCCCGCGGGCCACCAAGGAGGCGCGGAAGACCGCCGCCACCGAGGAGATCGAAGGCCGCACCTGGCAGCGCTACCGGGGTGCCACGTACGACGCCCTGGTGAGCACGGAGAAGGGCGCGACGACCGTGGTCGCGGGCACCGCCTCGTTCGGACAGCTCGCGAAGATGGCGGAGTCGCTGAAGACGGCGTGACCGCGGCGCCGGCGTCCGGGGGCGCCCGGCGGTCCGGACGCGACCGGCTCGCCGCGCCGCGCGGGCCCGGTGCTACTCGAGCATGCGGGCCGCCTCCACCCGGTGCAGATGGACCACGACGTCGTGCGTCTTCGCGAGCCGGATCTTCGCGGCGTCCCCCTTCCAGGGGTAGGTGGCGGCGATGTTCTTCACGGTGCGCGGCTCGGCGAGCCAGGTGCGGGCCGGGGCCGGGGCGTCGCGCAGGTCCACCACGAAGTCGCGGTGCCGCACCCGGTCGAGGGTGTGCTCGGTGGTGCCGGGCGCGGCCGGGCCGACGGCGAAGCGGTGGACGCCGCCGTCCTGGCCGAGGGCGTTGAACGAGCCCCGGTCGAAGGTGAGGCCGACACTCAGGTAGTCGCGGCCCAACCGCTCGCGCAGGAAGTCGCCCTGCGCCTTCGGGTGGGTCTCGGGGGCGTAGGTCGTGAGCGCGACGTGGCCGTTGTGGGCGGCGAGCACGATCTTGTCGCCGGTCCGCCGCTGCCACCAGGTGACGTTCTCCGCCATGACCTGGTCGCGGTAGCGCATGGCGTCGGGGACGCTCCGCGGGTCGTCCCAGTCGAAGGCGTACAGCGTGGTCATCTGGTGGATCGCGGTGGCGTGCTGGACGGCCCAGGCGTGCGCTTCGGCGTCGGCGCCCCTGCCCGGCCGCTGTTCGAGCAGCCGCACCGCCCGGCCGGTCCGCTCGGCGAGCTCCTCGCGTTCGGCCAGTGGCTTGGCCAGGTAGTCGTTGACGTAGGTGTCGGCGTCGGTGGCGGGCCGCATGCCCCGGTACAGCTCGGTGAGCTTCGGGGTGAGTTCGGGCCGGGCCTCGGCCGCGTAGTCGCTCACCTTGTCGTACAGCTCGGCGCCGGCGAATCCGTTGTCGTCGCCGACGAAGCTGACCGGGTCCTTCGGGTGCTTGACGTTGTACGCGCGCATCCACTGGAGCAGATCGCGGTACTCGGCGTTGTTCCAGAACCGGTAGGAGCCCTGGAACTCCTCGTCCATGATCTGCTTCAGGTCGCCCTCGCCGCGCGTGAGGTACGCGTCGAGCCGCAGTCCGGTGCTCCACGGGGCTTCGAGGGCGAAGGCCCGAAAGCCCTTCTCCTCGACCAGGTACCGGAGGACCCGGTGCTTGACGGTGAAGAACTCGTGCGAGCTGTGGGTGGCCTCGCCGAGACCGACCACCCGGGCGTCCCCGACCATCCGGCCGAACGGGCGGAGGTCGGCCAGGCCGCCGCGGGGCCCGGTGGTGCGCAGCGGGTGGGCCACCCGGCCGAGGGCCGCCTCGGGGGAGGAGAACGCGGTGGCGTCGGCGGACGCCGCCGCGGCGGTCCGGGCGGTCGGGGCGGCGGAGGCGGCCGGGGCGAGGGCCAGGGTGACGCCGAGCGGGATGAGCAGTGCGGCGATCAGCGCCTTGTGCGTGTTCATGGGCCCCACTCTCGCCGCGCGGGGGCGCCCGGGACCATCCGCTGCGCCCCCTGATCGTCCGGGGGTGCACTACACCTTGCCGAGGGGAGCCTGGCCCCCTTCGCGCACCGGGGAGGGCGAGGAGGCCGCGTCGACCGGCCCGCGACGGAAAGGGCCGGCCGGGCCCGCGTCAGCGTGTGCGACGCGGGCCCGGCCGGCCCGGAAACCTCCTGGCGCCGCTGCCGCGGGCCGACCGGCAGTCAGCCGGTCGGTCACGCGGTCAGGCAGGCAGTCAGTCAGGGCGGGGCCTCAGACCGTGGTGACGACGTCCTCGTAGGACAGGCGCGGGGAGCGCGGGAACCAGGCGTCCTCGCCGGGCTTGCCGATGTTGACGACCATCAGCGGGGTGTGGTCGTCGTCCAGGAACTCCTTCTGGAGGCCGGCCGGGTCGTAACCGGTCATCGGGCCGGCGGCGAGGCCGGCGGCGCGCACGCCGATGATGAAGTACGCGGCCTGCAGCGTGGCGTTCAGGAGGGCGGCCTGCTCACGGGCGGGGCGCTCGGAGAAGAAGGCGTCCTTGGCCTGCGGGAAGTGCGGGAACAGCGCCGGGAGCTCCTCGTGGAACTCGTTGTCGGCGGAGAGGATCGCGACCAGCGGCGCCGCCGAGGTCTTCGGGCGGTTGCCCTCGGCCATGTGCTGCACCAGGCGCTCGCGGGCCTCGGGGGAGCGGACCAGGGTGACGCGCAGCGGCGACTGGTTGAAGGCGGTCGGGCCGTACTTGACCAGGTCGTAGATCGCCTGGACCTGCTCGTCGGTGACCGGCTCGTCGGTGAAGGTGTTCGCGGTGCGGGCCTCGCGGAACAGCAGGTCCTGGGCGGCGGGGTCAAGGGCGAGAGACATGGATCAACCTTCTCGATACGTGCGGTGCTGGAGATCAGCTGGCACGACCGACCGTACGACAGGTGACGTTTAAGATTCAACCAAAGCGAGTCCCTCGTGATCCGCTTCACAGGGTTCTGTCCGAAAGTGGACTGCCTGGCCGGTCCGCTGCGGTCCTGCCCGTCCGGCCTGCCCCCGTCCGCTCCGGGCCACTCCGGGCGGGTCCGCCCCGGTATGCCACGGGCCCGCCTGGACCCGCCCCGCGGTCAAGCCCCGGTCAGGCCTCGTCCTCGTCCTCGTCGCCGACGGAGTCCCCGGATTCCGGTCCCGCGAGGGCCGCGTCCAGGCGGGCGCGGGCGCCGTCGAGCCAGCGGCGGCAGATCTTGGCCAGCTCCTCGCCGCGCTCCCACAGGGCGAGGGACTCCTCCAGTGTCGTACCGCCCGTTTCGAGGCGGCGTACGACCTCGATCAGCTCGTCCCGCGCCTGCTCGTACCCGAGCGCGTCCGCGGAGCCCACGGTCTCGTCCGTTGTGCTGGTCATGCGCCCACCCTAAATCTCGGCATCGTCCGCGTCGGCCGCGGCTTCGTCGGCTCGCCCCACGGTTCGTACGGTGAACTCGCCCTCGGCCACCCGGGCCCGCAGCTCCTCGTCGGCGCTCACGTCGCCCGGGGCCCTGACGACCGTGCCGTCCGGCTTCTGGAGCACCGCGTACCCCCGCTGGAGCGTCGCCGCGGGGGAGAGGGCCACCACGCGCGCATGGGTGTGCGTCAGCTCCGAACCCGCCCGGTCGAGCAGGTGCCCGAGCGTGCGGCGGCTGCGGTCGACGAGGGCGGAGACCTGCTCCTCGCGCTCCTCGACCATGCGGTGCGGATGCTCCATCGAGGGCCGGGCCAGCGCGTGGGCGAGGCCGCGGTCCTCCCGGTCGAGGAAGGCGTCCATGCAGCGCCGGGCGCGGTCCCGCAGCCAGCGCACCCGCTCGTACTCCTCCCCGACGTCCGGCACGACCTTCTTGGCCGCGTCGGTGGGCGTGGAGGCGCGCAGGTCCGCCACGAGGTCCAGAAGAGGGCTGTCCGGCTCGTGGCCGATCGCGGAGACGACCGGTGTGCGGCAGGAGGCCACCGCGCGGACCAGCTGCTCGTCGGAGAACGGCAGCAGGTCCTCCACGCTGCCGCCGCCCCGCGCCACGATGATCACGTCGACCTCGTCGAGGGCGTCGAGGTCCTTCACGGCCTGGACGACCTGCGGCACCGCGTGCACGCCCTGCACCGGGACGTTGCGCACCTCGAAGCGGACGGCGGGCCAGCGGTGCCGGGCGTTCTCCAGGACATCCCGCTCGGCGGCCGAGGCCCGGCCCGTGATCAGGCCGATGAGCTGCGGAAGGAAGGGCAGCGGCTGCTTCCTCGCCGGGGCGAAGAGACCCTCTCCGGAGAGGCGCTTCTTGAGCTGCTCGATGCGGGCGAGCAGCTCACCGACGCCGACCGGCTTTATCTCGGCGGCCCGCAGGGAGAGCTGCCCCCGCGGGGCATACCACTCGGGCTTCGCGTGGACGACGACGCGGGCGCCCTCGGAGACGACGTCGGCCACGGCGTCGAAGACCTGGCGGTAGCAGGTGACGCTGACCGAGATGTCGTGCGAGGGGTCGCGGAGCGTCATGAAGACGACGCCCGCGCCCGGCCTCCGGGACAGCTGCGTGATCTGCCCCTCGACCCACACGGCGCCGAGCCGATCGATCCAGCCGCCGATCAGCCGCGACACCTGCCCGACGGGCAGCGGCGCGTCGGCGGACGTGTTGAGAGCCATGCGGTGAGCGTAGTCGCCGGGTCTGACAGAGACGGCGACTCGTTCGGCGCGGACCCTTGCGGGGAAACGGGTCTGTGGCCGGGTGGACGTCAACCGGTGACGGGGTGCGCGTCAGCCGGTGACGGGGCGGGTGTCGATCGCGGCGAAGGGGTGGGCGTGAGCCGGTGACGGGGCGGGTGTCGATCGCGGCGAAGGGGCGGCCTAGTCGACCCGCCGAGCCCGCTGCACGAGAAGCACGGCCAGCCCCACGGCCAGCCACACCGCGCCGACGGCCTGCGCGGACCCCGCGGCCTCCCAGATGACCGCCACGGTGATCGCCGCTCCCAGCAGGGGGACGAGGAGGTGCCGCCACCAACTGAAGCCGGCCGCCCGGTGGCGGAAGACGAACCATCCCACCACGCTCGCGTGCAGCAGCAGGAACGCCGTGAGCGCCCCGATGTCGACCACCGACACCAGGTGGTCCATGCCGTCGTCCCGCCGGGCCGCCCACACCGCGGCGACCATCGTCACGACAGCCGCACAGAGCAGCGCGACCCGCGGCGTACCGGAGTCGGTCCGGGCGAGCGCCTTCGGCAACCGCCGGCCCCTGGCCATGGCGAACAGCAGCCGTCCCGCCGCGGCCTGCCCGGCGAGCGCGGCGAACGCGGCGCCGATGGCCTTGCTGACGGCCACCAGGTCGTGCAGCCACGACCCGGCCGCCGAGTCGACCGCGTCGTAGAAGGCCGTGCCCTGTTTGACCGGCTCCGCCGCCAGCTCGGCGGAGGACAGCGGCTCCAGGAGCGCCACCAGGTACGTCTGGACGACGAAGAGCACGCCGGCGAGCGCCAGGCAGAACAGCACGGCCCGCGCGACCTTCGCCGAGCCGCCCGTCACCTCCTCGGCGAAGGAGGCGATGGCGTCGAAGCCCAGATAGGAGAGGACGGCGATGGACACCGCCCCCACCACGGCGGACAGCGCGAACGCCCCTTGCGAGCCGTCACCGGTCAGCGGCGAGAGCCAGTCCCGCTGGGTGCCGTCCCTGGCGATGACGGCCACGGCGGCGACGACGAAGACGAGGAGGACGACGACCTCCATGGCGAGCACGGCGAAGCCGGCCCGCGCGGCCGTCCGCACGCCCCACAGGTTCAGCAGGGTCGTGATGAGCACCGCGAGGGCCGTCCACACCCACCGCGACACCGACGGCACCAGGGAGTTCATGGCGATGCCGGAGAAGAGGTACGCGACCGCCGGGATGAGCAGGTAGTCGAGCATCGCCATCCACCCGGCGATGAACCCGAAGCCCTTGCCGAGCCCCGCGCGCGCGTAGGCGAAAACGGACCCCGCCTGGGGGACGACCCGCACCATCTGGGCGTAGCTGAACGCGGTGAACGCCATGGCGACCGTGGCGATCAGATAGACGAGGGCGACGGCCCCGTGCGCCTTCGCGTCGAGCGTCCCGAAGACGCCGACCGGCGCCATGGGGGCGATGAAGAGCAGACCGTAGACGACGAGGTCTCGGAAGCCCAGACTGCGCCGCAGTCTCGTGTCCTCGGGGGGCTCGACGCCCGCGGCACGGGCTCCCTCACTTGCGGTCTCACCGGACATCGTGCCTCCGTGGATCGGCGCGTGGATCGACGCAGGCCTCCAGTCTCCCCAACGGGGCGATCTTTGACGCGCTGGACGCGGCCTTACGATGGGTGGCATGACTGCAACGCCTGGCTCCCGCCGTGTCCTGCTCGCCGCTCCCCGTGGCTACTGCGCGGGCGTGGACCGTGCCGTGATCGCCGTCGAGAAGGCCCTGGAGCAGTACGGGGCCCCGATCTACGTCCGCCACGAGATCGTGCACAACAAGTACGTGGTGCAGACCCTGGAGAAGAAGGGCGCCATCTTCGTCGAGGAGACGGCGGAGGTCCCGGAGGGCTCCATCGTGATGTTCTCCGCGCACGGCGTGGCCCCGACCGTCCACGCGGAGGCCGCCGAGCGCAAGCTGGCGACGATCGACGCGACGTGCCCGCTGGTCACGAAGGTGCACAAGGAGGCCGTCCGGTTCGCCAAGGACGACTTCGACATCCTCCTGATCGGCCACGAGGGCCACGAGGAGGTCATCGGCACGTCCGGCGAGGCGCCCGAGCACATCACGCTGGTCGACGGCCCCGACGACGTCGCGAACGTCGAGGTCCGCGACCCGGACAAGGTCGTCTGGCTCTCCCAGACCACGCTCTCCGTCGACGAGACGATGGAGACCGTCGACGCGCTCAAGGGCAAGTTCCCGAACCTGCTCTCGCCGCCCAGCGACGACATCTGCTACGCCACGCAGAACCGCCAGACCGCGGTGAAGAAGCTCGCGGAGGACGCCGAGCTGGTCATCGTCGTCGGCTCCAAGAACTCCTCCAACTCCATCCGCATGGTCGAGGTCGCCCTCGACGCGGGCGCCCCCGCGTCGCACCTGGTCGACGGCGCCGACGAGATCGACGAGGCGTGGCTCGAAGGCGTCACGACGGTCGGTCTGACCTCGGGTGCCTCCGTGCCCGACGTCCTGGTGGACGGCGTCATCGAATGGCTCGCCGAGCGGGGCTACGGCGACGTCGAGACGGTGAAGACCGCCGAGGAGTCGATCACCTTCTCGCTGCCGAAGGAGCTCCGCAGGGACCTGCGGGCCGAGGCGGCGGAGCTGTCCCAGGGCTGACGACCCAGGCTCCGGAGCTGTCTTCAGGGCTGACCGGGCCGAGGCGGCGCTGTTTCGGGGCCGGCCGGGCTGAGGGGGCTGAGGCGGCGCTGTCTCGGGGCCGGCCGGGCTGATCGGGTCGAGGCGGCGGCGCTGTCGCAGGCCGACGGCGGCCCAGGCTCCGGAGCTGTCCCAGAGTTGACCGGGTCGAGGCGGCGGCGCCGGCCGGAACCGCGGCGGCGTGGCTGCCCCGGCGCTGTTCCGGGTCGTACGGTGGGGCCATGGAGATCTTCGGTGTGGACATCGGCGGCTCAGGGATCAAGGGCGCTCCCGTGGACCTTGACCGCGGAGACCTGGCCCAGGAGCGGCACAAGGTCCTGACCCCCCATCCGGCGACACCCGACGCGGTGGTCGCGGGCGTGTGCGAGGTCGTGGAGCACTTCGGCTGGAAGGGGCCCATCGGCGCCACCTTCCCCGGAGTGATCACCGACGGCACGGCGCGCACGGCGGCCAACGTCGACAAGAGCTGGATCGGCACGGACATCCAGCGGCTGGTCTCGGACCGGCTCGGCGGCGCCCCCGTGACCGTGCTGAACGACGCGGACGCGGCGGGCGTGGCCGAGATGCACTTCGGCGCGGGCAAGGACCGCAAGGGCACGGTCCTCCTCCTCACCCTCGGCACGGGCATCGGCAGCGCGCTGTTCACCGGCGGGCGCCTGGTGCCCAACACCGAGCTGGGCCACCTGGAACTGCACGGCCACGACGCGGAGAAGCGGGCCTCGTCCAAGGCCCGCGAGGACGAGGACCTGAGCTGGGAGCACTGGGCTCACCGCGTGCAGAAGTACCTCGCGCACGTGGAGATGCTGTTCTCGCCGGAGCTGTTCATCATCGGCGGCGGGGTGAGCCGCAAGGCCCACAAGTTCCTGCCGCTGATCGAGGGCATCTCCGCGGAGATCGTCCCGGCGCAGCTCCAGAACAACGCCGGCATCGTGGGAGCGGCGATGGCGGCGAGCGAGGCGTAGCGGCCCGTGGGCGGTCAGACGGCGGGGGCGCGCTTCGGGCCGGGCCCCGCCGTCTCCTTCCGTGCGGGCCCCTGCCCGACCTGCCCGCGCCGCTCGGCCATCAGCCGGATCTTGCGTACGCCCACGACGAGCCCGGCGATGAGCGTGCCCCCGTACAGCCAGCCCGCGTGCAGCGCGAGTGAGGTCACGAGGCCCATGAGGCGTCCGCCGAAGCCGGTGCCGCCGGAGATCGGCAGGACCCCGGCAGCGAAGGCGATCGGCACGCTGATGGGAGCGGTGACCAGGTCGGCCGGGCGCACCCAGAGCGCGGTGAACGTGGCGACGGGCAGGAACAGCACGCCGTACGCGACGAGAGCATCGTCGAACATCAGTCCGAGCAGGCAGGCGAGCAGGAACAGCACCCCGGTGCAGAACAGGCCGCTGCCGAGCCCGGTCAGGCGCGGGTTCGGCATCCGCCGCAGGGCGCGGCCGAGCGGTGCGCGACGCAGGGCCCGTACCAGCGGCGGCGCGGGCCTGCGCGGGCGCGGCGCGGTCCGGCGCGCCGTGCCGCCCGGCCGGGCCGCCCGGCCCTGCGAGGGCAGCGGGGCGCTCCGGCGGGGCCGGGCCACGGAAGGGGCCTTCGGTTCGGTCTGAGGGGGACGCGTCCTGTGTTGCTCCACTGGTCCAACCTAGGTCGGCTGCCGCGCGGATTCAGGGGCGGGACACGCCTTTGACGTGACCTTGGCCATCCGTTCGACGCGGCGGCGGCCGCCCGGACGGGCCCGCGGCGACACGCCGTAGACTGGGGGATCGGCCCTTGTGCGAAGCGCGCGTACGCGATGCAGGTACGCGTACGAAGCGCGGTGCGCGTACCGAAGCTTCCGGTACTCGGCACTCGGGCCGTGCTCCCACCCAGCCCTCACGTACGGGAAGTCGCAACGTGTCGCTCACGATCGGAATCGTCGGTCTGCCGAATGTCGGCAAGTCGACCCTGTTCAACGCCCTGACCAAGAACGACGTGCTGGCGGCCAACTACCCGTTCGCCACGATCGAGCCGAACGTCGGCGTGGTCGGTGTCCCCGACCCCCGCCTGACGAAGTTGGCCGAGATCTTCTCCTCCCAGCGCGTCCTGCCCGCCACGGTCGACTTCGTCGACATCGCCGGCATCGTGCGCGGCGCGAGCGAGGGCGAGGGTCTGGGCAACAAGTTCCTCGCGAACATCCGCGAGTCGGACGCGATCTGCCAGGTCATCCGTGCCTTCAAGGACGAGAACGTCGTGCACGTGGACGGCAAGGTCTCGCCCAAGGACGACATCGAGACGATCAACACCGAGCTGATCCTCGCCGACCTCCAGACGATCGAGAAGGTGCTTCCCCGCCTCCAGAAGGAGTCGCGGATCAAGAAGGACATCGCGCCGAAGGTCAAGGCGGTCGAGGAGGCGAAGGAGATCCTGGAGCGGGGCGACACCCTCTTCTCCCAGGGCATCGTCCAGGGCTCGGAGCGCTCGGAACTCCTCCACGACCTGCACCTGTTGACGACGAAGCCGTTCCTCTACGTCTTCAACGTCGACGAGGACGAGCTGACGGACGACGACTTCAAGGCCGAGCAGCGCGCCCTGGTCGCCCCCGCGGAGGCGATCTTCCTCAACGCGAAGCTGGAGGCGGACCTCGCGGAGCTGGACGACGAGGAGGCCCTGGAGCTCCTCCAGTCGGTCGGCCAGGAAGAGCCGGGCCTCGCCACCCTCGCCCACGTGGGCTTCCGCACCCTCGGCCTCCAGACCTACCTCACGGCAGGCCCGAAGGAATCCCGCGCCTGGACGATCCCCCAGGGCGCCACGGCCCCCGAGGCGGCGGGCGTCATCCACACGGACTTCCAGAAGGGCTTCATCAAGGCGGAGGTCATCTCCTTCGCGGACCTGGTGGAGACGGGCTCGGTGGCAGAGGCCCGCGCGAAGGGCAAGGCGCGCATGGAGGGCAAGGAGTATGTGATGCAGGACGGGGATGTGGTGGAGTTCCGCTTCAACGTATAGCGGGTGACTCAACACCACTTCGCTGACCTGGCAAGCGTGCAGGTCAGATAGGGTCCGACTCTGCGGAGTCGGGCCCTTTGTTTTTCCCGTGCTGGGATGCGGGTGGGCTGACCGTGCTGGGATTGAACCCGGCGTACAGCTCAACTTTTCTGTGTCTACAGCCACCCGGGATGGGGCGTTCCCGCCGGCTTCGGTGGTCGTGACCCAGCACTGAACACGGGAAATGCTCGCTGAGCTGGGAAGTGACTTGCCCCCCAGAGGGCGTCCAGCCCTCTTCTGGGACCGACCTAGCGGCGATCAGCTCGCTGCTCTTCGCTCCCTCCGGGATAGTGCCTGCCGAGCGCCCGGACCGTACGTCCAGTACGCCCAACTCCTGGAGCGAGCGCGGGGCGGATATGGGGCTGATCTGCCCGGAGCGACTCGGCTTCTGATCTAGGCACCCAGGCGCACCTCGGCTCCCTGATGTCATTTCTATGCCTGAATCGATATCATTGGTGAGTCGTCGGGCTGTGGAGGGATATCTGATGGCCAGGACTGTGATCGATCTGGACGAGGAGATCGTCGAGCAGGCGATGCGGGTGTACGGGGTGAAGACGAAGGCCGCCGCAGTGCGGGCGGCCATGGAGGAGGGGGTGAGGCTGCGGCTGCGCCGGGAGCTGTTCGATGCCATTGACGAGGGTGAGTTCGAGGACGCGTTCGCGGAGATCCGGTCGCAGACGGGGCCGCGGAATCCGGACGGCTCGCTGAAGCGCGCAGGCGGGGCTTCGGTGGCGTGAAGGGGCGCTACCTCATCGACAAGTCCGCGCTGGCCCGCCGGGGCAAGCCGGCGGTGCGGGCGCGGCTGGATGCGCTGGACCGTGACGGGCTCCTAGCGGTGTGCGCCCCGACCGAGTACGAGGTACTGTACTCGGCGCGCGGAAAGCCCGAGGCGCTGCGCCTGCGTACTCTGCTCCGTGGTTTCGACTACGTGCCCTGCAATGACGAGGAGTTCGAGCGGGCACTCGCGATCCAGGCACTGGCGCTGAACGCTGGTTTTCACCGGGCGCTGTCGCTGGCCGACGTCCTCATCGCGGCAACCGCCGAACGGCACCGGGCCACGGTCCTGCACTACGACGGTGACTTCGACATGATCGCCTCGGTGAGCGGGCTGCAAGCCGAGTGGGTCGTGGAGCCCGGCACCGCCGACTGAGCCGGGAACGCGCATGCCGTGCCAGGGCATGCCTCGACGGGTGAGGGCAGGGCTGCCCGTCGTCAGCCGGATCGTTGTGGATCTGCTTAATGGTGCGGTTCGAGGACTGCGGCTGAAACTCAGGTCAGAGCTTCGAGCATTCGTGCACCGGCGCCCGCATATGTTAGGCAGCTTTCTCGGCGTCGAATCTTCTTGTACTTTGTCGAGATTCCCGTGCTGGGATGGTGCTGGGACGCGCCCATATATCCGCAGGTCAAACCGGTTGTGGTGGAGTTCCGGTTCAACGTGTAGCGGACGACGTATCCACGTCTACGGGTCTGAGGGGCCCCGACCTTTCGAGGTCGGGCGCCCTCGGACCGGCACTGCCAGACTTCGATCCCGAGACATACCCGGGCATGGCCGCGCTGACGCTCCGCTGGGGCGACTTCGGTTCCGTCGTGGCGTTCGACCGGATGCTCGACATGGTGCTGGACGGGATCAGGGGGCTGGCCGTTCGCCCGGGCCTGAGCGGGAGGTCCGTGGTGGAGCGTCAGTCGCCCGCCTCCGCCACCGTCGGACCCGTCTCCACCATCGCCCGAGTCGATATGAGGGCCGGCGCGAGAGCCGGTGCTCCCGCGCTCCCACCCTCAGAGCAGTCGCTTGCGGCCCCAGATGATGATGAACGTGGTGACGGCCGCGGTGGCCGTGAGCATGATGGCGGCTCCCAGCCACTGCATCGGCTGCATCTCGGAGGCCGGGAGGTAGTCGGCCGCGTAGCCGATGACGTGCTTCGACTTCAGGCAGGCCGTGTGGGCCCGGGTGTTCTCCATCGTGTCCAGGCAGGTCGTCCAGTCCAGACGGGCCCCGGAGTCCGTGAGGAAGTCGGTGCCCTGGCCCTGCTGGACCGCCTGGGCCGGCAGTTCGGGTTGCCGGGCGTCGGGGCCGACACCCGTGTCGGTGGTGACCGAGAGGACGTTGCCGAGGTCCAGCCGGAAGCGGTCCCAGACGACGCCGATCGCCACCACGATGCCGAGCGTGACCACCATGGACACCAGCGTGCGGCGCAGGAGCATGCCGACCGCCGCGCCCACGGTGAACGTGAGCAGGGCGTACGCCGCCGGCATGGGGCCCGTGACGTCGAAGAGCGCGCTGCTCGTCCACTCCAGGGTGTCGGCCTGGCTGCGGACCGGGTTCCACCACCAGGTGAAGACGGCGCCCAGCAGGGTGGTGGACAGGGCGATCAACGCGGCCGGCATCACCAGCTTCGTGGTGAGCCAGCGGAGGCGGCTGACCGACTGCGAGGTCACCAGCTTCGCGGTGCCGGTCTCCAGGTCACCCGCCACGAGCGGGGCGCCGATGAGGACACCCGCCAGGACGGGGGCGTAGCCCAGATAGCTGCCGACGCTGAACAGGCGGCCGACGTGCTGTTCGAGGCCGGGGCCGCCCCGGACGGACGCGGCCAGGTGGTTCGTCAGCTCGCCGCGCAGGTGGACCATGGCCAGCGCGGTCAGGAGCGTCAGGGTGAGCAGGGTCCACAACGCCGCCCGGTGCTGGCGCCAGACGAGCCAGACCGGGCCGCCGAGCCGGGGCATCCGTCGGCTGCGCGGAGGGCGCGCGCCGGCGGGGGCCGTGCGGGCCGGGTCAGCGGTCAACGTGCTCATGCGGTCACAGCCTTCTGCCGGTCGCGGGTGATGACGTCGTGGATGTCGCCGGGCCGGGCGCCGGGGGCGATCAGCGGGGGCGCGTCGGGTGAGCGCAGGTAGGCGAGCAGCAGCTCCTCCAGGGTGGGCGGCTCGGCCTGGCCGCCGTACGGGACCGGGGCGCCGAGCCGCACCAGGACCCCCGTCCGGCCGGCGCCGCCGTGCGGCTCGGATTCGATGACCTGGTGCGGGCCGCCGACCGGGAGCGAGGCGCCCGGCGGGACCGCGAACAGGGCGTGTGCCGCGCGCAGCTCGTTCACCTCGCCCGCCAGACGCAGACCGCCGTTCGCCACGACGACGAGGTAGTCGCAGATGTGCTCCAGCTCGGCGAGCATGTGCGAGGAGATCAGTACCGTCGTGCCGCGTTCGGCGGCCGCCGCCGTCAGCGTCGCCATGAGCTCGCGGCGGACCAGCGGGTCGAGGTCGGCCATCGGTTCGTCCAGGATCAGCAGGTCGGGGCGCTTGCCGAAGGCCAGGGCGAAGGCGACGCGGGTGCGCTGGCCGCCGGACAACGTGCCGATCTTCGCCTCCAGCGGCACGTGGCCCGCGCGGACGAGCTCCTCGGCGACTCGCTGGTCCCAGCGGGGGTTCAGTTCGCGGCCGAGCCGCAGCGTCTCGGCCACGGTGAAGCGCCGGAACAGCGGCTTCTCCTGGGTGAGGAACGCGGTGCGCATGACCGCCTCCGCCGACCCCGGGGCCGCGCCGAAGATCCGCAGGGCGCCGGCCGTCGGGCGGATCATGTCGGTGGCCAGGCCCATCAGCGTGCTCTTGCCGGCGCCGTTGGGTCCCACGAGTCCGCAGACCCGCCCGGCCGGCAGCCGGAACGAGACGTCGCGCAGGGCCCAGCCGCGCCGGTACTTCTTGCCCAGCCCGTACGCCTCGATCGCGGACTCGGAGCGGCGGTGCGGGGCCGCCTGCGGGTACAGAGGGGACCGAGAGGCCTCGGGGGGTTCCGGGGCTCCCGGCACCTGTGGGTACTGAGGGGGCCGAGAGGCCTCGGGGAATTCCGGGACCCCCGGCACCTGCGGGAACTGAGGGGGCTCCTGGGGTCCCGGCGGCTGCGGGGGCTGACGGAACTGCGGGGTCTGCGGGGGCTGTGGGAACTGCGGGGTCTGCGGGGGCGTCCCCGCGGAATGCCGTGCTCCCGGTCCGTCGCCCAGGTGCGTCGTCGCGTGGTCCATGGGTGGGTGGCTCCTGTCGTGGGGAGGGGGCCGTGGGGGACCTTCCGGGGTCCGCACTACGGTGGCGTCGGCTGCCGCGTCCGGTGGTCACCGCGTCCGGCGATCACCACTTCCGGCGGTCACCACTCTTCTCGGCCGCGTCCCGCGAGGTATCGGGCGAAAGACAGATCATCGATGGCAGGCTCCGACTTTCGGCCGGTGCGGGAGATCGCGGGCGTACGGGATCGTGGTGGCATGGTGAGCGAGCCGAGAGGGCCGCGCGGACCGCGCAGGCAAAGAGAACGCGGACCGCGCAGGCAGAGAGAACGCGGGCCGCGCAGGCGGAGAGAACAGAGGGAGCTGAGGCGGGTGCATGACGCGGTGGAGGCGGCGACCAGGGCAAACGCGTCCACGGACACACGGGGGAACAGGCCCGCGAGGCTGCTGTCCCTCACGTCATGGGTGCTGCTCGTCGCGGCCCTGGCCGGGCTCGTCCTGCTCGATCTGCTGGCCGGTTTCTACTGGGTCCAGAGCCACGGTCCGACCAAGCTGATCGGCGCCCTGCTGGCCGTCGCGGCGGCCATCGCCTCGCCCCGGCTCGACGGCGAGCGGCGGCTGCCGATGACGGCCTGCGCCCTCGCGCTCGTCTCGCTCTGCGTCTCGGTGTGGCTGCACGCGGAGATGGTGGCCAGCTCGCAGGCCCTCGGATTCGCCGAACCGGCGGCGCTGACGTGGCTCCTGCTGGTCGTCGCCCGGCAAGGGAAGCCCTCGTGGGTCGTGGCGGCCGTGCCCGGGCTGTGCGTGGCCATCGTGCTGCGGCCGGTGGCGGTCACGGTGCGGGAGTCCACCACCATCATGGCGCTGCTCTTCGCGCTGGCCGCCGTGACCGCGCTGGGCATCGGGCTCGGGATACGGCTGCTCATGGTGGACCGGCGGCGGCAGGCGGCGGCGCTCCGGCTCGAACAGCGCACCGAGTTCGCCAGGGACCTGCACGACTTCGTCGCCCATCACGTGACCGGCATCGTCGTCCAGGCGCAGGGCGCGCAGGCGATCGCGGACCGCCGCCCCGAACTCGTGCCGCCCGCCCTGCGGCGGATCGAACAGGCCGGCTCGGAGGCGCTCGCCTCCATGCGGCACATGGTGGGGATGCTGCGCGACGCCGACGGGGAGGTGGCGGTGACGCCGCTGGCGGGGATCGACGAAGTGCGGTCGCTCGTCGAGGAGTTCTCGGCGATGGGCGGCGCGCGGGCCCGGCTCGATCTGGAGGGGGCCCTCGACGACCAGCCGGTGGAGGTGACCACCACGGCGCACCGGGTGGTCATGGAGGCCCTCACCAACGTACGCAAACACGCCCAGGCCTGTACGGAGGTACGGGTGCGGGTGAGCCGTTCGGCGGACCGGCTGACGGTACAGGTCAACGACGACGGACGGACGCGCCACGTCTCGCACGGCGGCTACGGGCTGAAGGGCCTCGCCGAGCGCGTGGACCTGATCGGCGGAAGCGTGCGGGCGGGGCCGGTCACGGGCGGCGGCTGGGGCGTCGAGGCGACGCTGCCGGTGCCGGCGGCCGGGTGGTCGAGGGCCGGGGCGCCGTCCGGCGCGGCCCTGGCGGGGACGGCGGCCTCGTGACGATCCGGGTGCTGATCGCCGACGACCAGGCCATGGTGCGCGCAGGGTTCGCGATGATCCTCGCGGCGGAGGACGACATCGACGTCGTGGGGGAGGCCACGGACGGCCTCCACGCCCTGGAACTCGCCCAGCGCCACAAGCCCGACGTCGTCCTGATGGACATCCGGATGCCGCGCATGGACGGCCTGGAGGCGCTGCGCAGGCTGACGCGCCCCGGCACGGTGGACCCGCCGAAGGTCGTGGTCGTCACGACGTTCGACGACGACGAGTACGTGCAACGCGCCCTCGGTCAGGGTGCGTCGGGCTTCCTCATCAAGGACTCGGGCCCGGCCCTGCTCGTCGAGGCCATCAGGGCGGCCGACTCGGGTGAGGCGCTGGTGAGCCCGGCGATCACGGTCCGTCTGCTGCGGCAGCTCAACAGCGTCAAGCGCACCTCCCGCGAGCCGCACACCGCGCTCTCCGAACGGGAGCTGGACCTGGTGCGCCTGGTCGCCCGCGGCCTGACGAACGCCGAGATCGCCGCCGAGCTGACCATCTCGCTCGGCACGGTGAAGACCCACCTGGGCAACGTCCAGACCAAACTGTCCGCCCGCAACCGCGTGGAGATCGCGGCCTGGGCCTGGGAGTCGGGGGTGGTGGAGGGGCGGGGGTGAGCCGCCGCCCTCGCGGGACGGGGAAACGGATGGAGGGCCGTACCCCGGTTTCGGGGTGCGGCCCTCCATCCGTCCGGCGGTGGGGTTGTGTCAGCCCTGCCAGCTGTGCGGGGCCTTGTAGTTGTCCCTGCGCCAGGCCGTCAGGGGAGGCTTGTGGGCGGGGATGGAGGGGTGGGGGGTCGCGCGGGAGAGGAGCAGGACCGTGACGGCTGCCAGCTCGGCCTCTGTGGGGGTGCCCTTTTCTATGCGGATGTCGACCTCTGCTGCGGGTGGCATGTGACCTCCAGGGGGAAAGGGGGCGGGGCTACTGCGGGGGGTTGCCGTGTTTGCGGGCCGGGCGGTCCGCGTGCTTGTTCGCCAGCATGGCCAGGCCGGCGATCAGCACCTGGCGCGTTTCCGTCGGGTCGATGACGTCGTCCACCAGGCCGCGTTCGGCGGCGTAGTAGGGGTGCATCAGCTCGGCCTTGTACTCCTTGACCATGCGGGCGCGCATGGCTTCGGGGTCTTCCGCCGCGGCGATCTGGCGGCGGAAGATGACGTTGGCCGCGCCTTCCGCGCCCATGACGGCGATCTCGTTGGTGGGCCAGGCGTAGGTGAGGTCGGCGCCGATGGACTGGCTGTCCATGACGATGTACGCGCCGCCGTACGCCTTGCGCAGGATCAGGGAGATACGGGGGACCGTGGCGTTGCAGTAGGCGTAGAGGAGCTTCGCGCCGTGGCGGATGATGCCGCCGTGTTCCTGGTCGACGCCCGGCAGGAAGCCGGGGACGTCCAGGAGCGTCACGATCGGGATGTTGAACGCGTCGCACATCTGGACGAAGCGGGCCGCCTTCTCGGAGGCCTCGATGTCCAGGACGCCGGCCAGGGCCTGCGGCTGGTTCGCCACGATGCCGACGACCTTGCCGTCCAGCCGGGCCAGCGCGCAGATGATGTTCCGCGCCCAGCGCTCGTGGACCTCCAGGTAGTCACCGTCGTCGACGATCTCCTCGATCACCT
>NZ_QEXM01000005.1 GCF_004127445.1 Streptomyces alfalfae | reverse complement strand
ACGGTCTTCGTCTACGCGCACGACTTCCGGATCTTCGGCGGGGCGCTGGGCGAGGCCCACGCCACGAAGATCCACAAGATCATGGACATGGCCATCGCGGCCGGCGCCCCGCTGGTCTCGCTGAACGACGGCGCCGGCGCGCGCATCCAGGAAGGCGTCACGGCCCTGGCGGGCTACGGCGGCATCTTCCAGCGCAACACCAAGGCGTCCGGCGTGATCCCGCAGATCAGCGTGATGCTGGGCCCGTGCGCGGGCGGCGCGGCGTACAGCCCGGCGCTGACGGACTTCGTGTTCATGGTCCGCGAGACGTCGCAGATGTTCATCACGGGCCCGGACGTGGTCCGCGCGGTGACGGGCGAGGAGATCACGCAGAACGGCCTCGGCGGCGCGGACGTCCACGCCGAGACCTCGGGGGTCGCCCACTTCGCGTACGACGACGAGGAGACCTGCCTCGAAGAAGTGCGCTACCTCCTCTCCATGCTGCCGTCCAACAATCGCGAGAACCCCCCGGCCCACGACTGCGACGACCCCCTGGACCGCTCGGGCGTGGCGCTGCTCGACCTGGTCCCGGTGGACGGCAACCGTCCGTATGACATGCACCAGGTGATCGAGGAGATCGTCGACGACGGTGACTACCTGGAGGTCCACGAGCGCTGGGCGCGGAACATCATCTGCGCGCTGGCCCGGCTGGACGGCAAGGTCGTCGGCATCGTGGCGAACCAGCCGCAGGCCCTGGCCGGCGTCCTGGACATCGAGGCCTCCGAGAAGGCGGCCCGCTTCGTCCAGATGTGCGACGCGTTCAACATCCCGATCGTGACGCTCCTGGACGTCCCCGGCTTCCTGCCGGGCGTCGACCAGGAACACGGCGGCATCATCCGCCACGGCGCGAAGCTCCTCTACGCCTACTGCAACGCCACGGTCCCCCGTATCTCCCTGATCCTGCGCAAGGCGTACGGCGGCGCGTACATCGTCATGGACAGCCAGTCCATCGGCGCCGACCTCACCTACGCCTGGCCCACCAACGAGATCGCCGTCATGGGCGCGGAAGGCGCGGCCAACGTCATCTTCCGCCGCCAGATCGCCGCGGCGGAAGACCCCGAAGCCATGCGCGCCCGCATGGTCAAGGAGTACAAGGCCGAGCTGATGCACCCCTACTACGCCGCCGAACGCGGCCTGGTGGACGACGTCATCGACCCG
>NZ_QEXM01000004.1 GCF_004127445.1 Streptomyces alfalfae | reverse complement strand
ACGGTCTTCGTCTACGCGCACGACTTCCGGATCTTCGGCGGGGCGCTGGGCGAGGCCCACGCCACGAAGATCCACAAGATCATGGACATGGCCATCGCGGCCGGCGCCCCGCTGGTCTCGCTGAACGACGGCGCCGGCGCGCGCATCCAGGAAGGCGTCACGGCCCTGGCGGGCTACGGCGGCATCTTCCAGCGCAACACCAAGGCGTCCGGCGTGATCCCGCAGATCAGCGTGATGCTGGGCCCGTGCGCGGGCGGCGCGGCGTACAGCCCGGCGCTGACGGACTTCGTGTTCATGGTCCGCGAGACGTCGCAGATGTTCATCACGGGCCCGGACGTGGTCCGCGCGGTGACGGGCGAGGAGATCACGCAGAACGGCCTCGGCGGCGCGGACGTGCACGCCGAGACCTCCGGCGTCTGCCACTTCGCGTACGACGACGAGGAGACCTGCCTCGCCGAGGTGCGGTACCTCATCTCGATGCTGCCGTCCAACAATCGCGAGAACCCGCCCGCGCACGAGTCGGACGATCCGGCCGAGCGCCGCTCCGACGTCCTGCTCGACCTGGTCCCGGCCGACGGCAACCGCCCGTACGACATGACCAAGGTGATCGAGGAGATCGTCGACGACGGTGACTACCTGGAGGTCCACGAGCGCTGGGCGCGGAACATCATCTGCGCGCTGGCCCGGCTGGACGGCAAGGTCGTCGGCATCGTGGCGAACCAGCCGCAGGCCCTGGCCGGCGTCCTGGACATCGAGGCCTCCGAGAAGGCGGCCCGCTTCGTCCAGATGTGCGACGCGTTCAACATCCCGATCGTGACGCTCCTGGACGTCCCCGGCTTCCTGCCGGGCGTCGACCAGGAACACGGCGGCATCATCCGCCACGGCGCGAAGCTCCTCTACGCCTACTGCAACGCCACGGTCCCCCGTATCTCCCTGATCCTGCGCAAGGCGTACGGCGGCGCGTACATCGTCATGGACAGCCAGTCCATCGGCGCCGACCTCACCTACGCCTGGCCCACCAACGAGATCGCCGTCATGGGCGCGGAAGGCGCGGCCAACGTCATCTTCCGCCGCCAGATCGCCGCGGCGGAAGACCCCGAAGCCATGCGCGCCCGCATGGTCAAGGAGTACAAGGCCGAGCTGATGCACCCCTACTACGCCGCCGAACGCGGCCTGGTGGACGACGTCATCGACCCG
>NZ_QEXM01000003.1 GCF_004127445.1 Streptomyces alfalfae | reverse complement strand
TGGGCGAGGGGTTCGACCTGCGGGTGGATCGGCCGTGGCGGGTGCGGTTGTTGGTGGTCGGTCCGGGTGAGTTCGTGTTGTCGGTGGTGGCGCATCACGTGGCGGTGGACGGTTGGTCGATGGGGGTGCTGGCGCGGGATCTGGAGGCGGCGTATGCGGCGCGTTGTGAGGGGCGTGTGCCGGGGTGGGGTCCGTTGGCGGTGCAGTACGCGGATTACGCGTTGTGGCAGCGTGCGGTGCTGGGTGAGCTGGAGGACCCGGAGAGTGTGAGCAGCCGTCAACTCGCGTTCTGGCGGGAGGCGTTGGCGGATCTGCCGCAGGAGATCGCTCTGCCTGTGGATCGGGCTCGGCCTGCTGTGCCGAGTTTTGCGGGGCGGATGGTTCCGGTGGTTGCGGGTGCGGGGACGCATGCGGGGCTGGTGGAGTTGGCGGGGCGTGGGCGGGCGACGATGTTCATGGTCGTGCACGCGGCGGTGGGTGTGCTGCTGGCGAAGTTGGGGGCGGGGGAGGACGTTCCGTTGGGGACGCCGGTCGCCGGGCGGGGTGAGGCGGCGTTGGAGGGGCTGGCGGGCTTCTTCGTGAACACGCTGGTCCTGCGGACGGACTTGAGTGGTGATCCGACCTTCGCGGAGTTGCTGGAGCGGGTGCGGGGGGCCGACCTCGCGGCGTACGCGCATCAGGACGTGCCCTTCGAGCGGCTGGTGGAGGAGCTGAATCCCTCGCGGTCCCTGTCCCGCACCCCGCTGTTCCAGGTCATGCTGGCCTTGCAGAACGTGCCCGAAGCCGCCTGGGACCTGCCCGGCGTACGCGTCAGCCCCGAGCCGCCGCCGCCCCGGCTCGCGGCCCGGTTCGACCTCGCGGTGTCCATGGTCGAACGCCGCGACGCGCTCGGCGCGCCCGCCGGACTCGACGGCGAGATCCTCTACGCCACCGACCTGTTCGACGCCGACACGGTCCGCGCCCTGGCCCAGCGCCTGACGCACGTCCTGGACCAGGTCGCCGCCGACCCGGGGATTCGCCTCAGAGACGTGGACGTCCTGACCGCCGACGAGCGGGCCCGGATGGTGGAGCGCTGGAACGACTCCGACCTGCCCGTGTCACCCGACTCGGTCGTCGAACTCTTCGAGGAGCGGGCCGCGTGGTCGCCCGACGCCATCGCCGTCGAGGCGGGGGAGCGGGGCGAGCACGCCCTGACGTACGGAGAGCTGTCCTCCGAGGCGGCGCGGCTCGCCCGGCACCTGGTGCGCGCGGGCGTCGGCCCGGAGTGCAGGGTGGCGGTCGTGGCCGAGCGGTCCGTGGCGCTGGTGGTGTCCCTCGTCGCCGTCGCGATGGCCGGCGGGGTGTTCGTGCCGGTCGACCCGGAGTACCCGGCGGACCGAGTGGCGTTCCTGCTGGCGGACTCCGATCCGGCGGTGGTGCTCTGCACGACCGCGACGCGGGACGCGGTGCCGGCGGAGACCGGGCCGGAGGAGACCGTGGCCCCGGGCGCCCCTGCGCTCATCACCGCGAGCCCGCCCGGGCGCACAACTCGCCGCGCGCGCCGCGTCGTGGTCGTCGACGACCCGGCGGTCGCCCAGGAGGTGGCCTCGTACGCGTCCGGCCCGCTGGGACTCTCGGAGCGCCTGGCGCCCCTGACGGCGGACAACGCCGCGTACGTCATCTACACCTCGGGTTCCACGGGCGTCCCGAAGGGCGTCGCGGTCCCCCACCACGGTCTGCGCAACGTCGTGGAGGACAACATCCTGCGGTACCGGCTCGGCGGGGACAGCCGCGTCCTGCAGCTCGTGTCCCCCAGCTTCGACGTCTCCATGGCCGACATATGGCCGGCGCTGTGCGCGGGCGCCCGGCTCGTCCTCGCGCCCCCGAAGCTGGACGCGTCCGGCGACGAGCTGACCCGCCTCATGCGCGCCCGGCGCGTCACCCACCTGGCGACCACCCCGACCTACCTGCTCCAGATGGACGCCGACGAGCTGCCGGAGCTGCGGCTGCTCATCGTCGGCGGCGAGCCCATGCCGCCCGCGGCACGCCGCCGCTGGCAGCGGGGCCGCGCCCTGTACGTCCAGTACGGCGTCACCGAGGCGACGATCATCTCCACGGTGAGCGCCGTCCGGCACGACCGCGACGGCACCACCCCGATCGGCGGCCCCATCGCCAACACCCGTGTCTACGCCCTCGATCCGGCCCTGCGGCCGGTGCCGGTGGGGGTGCCGGGCGAGCTGTACGTCACCGGGGCCGGGGTCGCGCGCGGCTACCTGGGGCGGTCCGCGCTCTCCGCGGAGCGGTTCGTCGCGAGCCCGTTCGGAACGGGGGAGCGGATGTACCGCACCGGGGACGTGGTGCGGTGGACCAGCGAGGGCGAACTCGTCTTCGCGGGCCGCGCCGACGCCCAGGTCAAGGTGCGGGGACACCGGATCGAACCCGGCGAGATCGAGGCCGCGCTCGCGGGCTGCCCCGGCGTGCGCGAGGCCGTCGCCATGGTCCGCGAGGACACCCCGGGCCGGCGCCGCCTCATCGGCTACGCCGCCGCCGACCCACGGGCCGTGGACGGGCGGACCGTGCGCGCGTACGCCGCCGGAGTGCTGCCCGAGCACATGGTGCCGACGGCGGTCGTCGTCCTGGACGCCCTGCCGCTGACCGCCAACGGCAAACTGGACAGGGCCGCGCTGCCCGCCCCCGACTTCGCCGAGCGTGTGTCCGGCCGGGAGCCGCGCACGGAGACCGAGCGCATCCTGTGCGACCTCTTCGCGGAGATGCTGCGACTCGACAGGGTCGGAGCCGACGACGGCTTCTTCGAGCTGGGCGGCGACTCGATCAGCTCCATGCAACTGGTGTCGCGGGCGCGCCGGGCGGGCCTCGTCATGACGCCCCGGCACGTGTTCGAGGAGAAGACCCCCGAACGCCTCGCGGCCGTGGTGGAGGAGGCGGCGACGGGGCGGGAGCGCGCCCCCGCCGACATCGGGGTGGGAGACGTGCCGTGGACGCCGGTCATGCGGGCGTTCGGCGAGCGCGCGACCGGCCACCGCTTCGCCCAGTGGACGACCGTCGGAGCCCCGGCGGGGCTCGGCACGGACGTACTGGCGGCCGGACTCGGCGCGCTGCTCGACACCCACGCCATGCTGCGGGCCCGCGCCGTCCCCGGCCACCCCGGCCTGGTCGTCGACGAGCCCGGTTCGGCGCACGCGGAGGACCAGGTGGCGCGCGTGGACGCCGCCGACGACGACCTGGACGGCGTCGCGGGGCGGGCGGCCCGCGAGGCGGTGGAACGCCTCGACCCCAGGTCCGGCGTCATGGCTCAGGCCGTCTGGGTCGACGCGGGGCCCGCACGCACCGGCCGTATCGTGCTCGTCCTGCACCACCTCGTGGTCGACGGCGTGTCCTGGCGGATACTGCTCCCGGACCTCCGGGCCGCCTGCGAGGCCGTGGCCGCGGGCCGCGCGCCGGAACTCGACCCGGTGGGCACGTCGTTCCGGCGCTGGGCCCACCTGCTCGCCGACCAGGCGCGCACGGAACAGCGGGTCGCGGAGCTCGACGACTGGATCTCCCTGCTCGGCGAGCACCAGCGCCCCCTGGGCAGCCGCGACCTCGACCCCGCGGTGGACACCGCGCGCACCCTGCGCCGACGCTCATGGACACTGCGGCCCGAGCGGGCGGCCACCCTGGTGGGCCGCACTCCGGCGGCCTTCCACTGCGGCGTGCGCGAGGTGCTGCTCGCGACCCTCGCGGGCGCGGTCGCCCACTGGCGTCCCGAGACCGCCGCAGGGCTCCTGGTGGAGGTCGAGGGCCACGGCCGCGCACCGCTGGAGGGTGTCGACCTGTCCCGTACCGTCGGCTGGTTCACCGACGCCCACCCGGTCCGCCTGGCGGTGGCCGCCGTCGACCTGGACGACGCTATGGCCGGCGGCCCGGCGGCGGGTACGTTGATGAAGGCGGTCAAGGAGCAGGTCCGGGCCGTGCCCGGCGACGGCCTCGGCCACCAGCTGCTCCGCCGGCTCAACCCCGCCACGGCCCCGGTCCTGGCGGCCGCGCCGACCGCGCGGATCGGCTTCAACTACCTCGGCCGGTTCGACGCGGGAACGGCGGGCGCCGTCGGCGACTGGCAGCAGGCCGGGGCCGAGGCGGTCGGCGGCTCCACCGACCCCGACCTGCCGGCGATGCACACGGTGGAAGGACTCGCGGTCGTCCGGGACACCCCCGAAGGCCCCGAACTCACCGTGACCCTCACCCACCCGCGACAGCTCCTGGACGCCGCCGACGTGGAACGCCTCGGCCGGACCTGGGTGCGCATGCTCGACGGCCTCGCCGCGCACACCGAGGAACCCGCGGCCGGCGGCCACACCCCGTCCGACTTCCATCTCCTCGACCTCGAACAGGACGAGGTCGACCAGTTCGAAGCGATAGCAGCCGAGCTAGAGGAGGGCCTGTCCCGGTGAAGACTCCGACTGCCGCCCATGGCGCGACCCGGTCAGCGGCCAGGACCCCGGCCAACGGCTCCGCCCTGGCCGGCGTATGGCCCCTGTCGCCGCTCCAGGAAGGCCTGCTCTTCCACGCCGACTTCGACGACCGGGGCCCCGACGTCTACGCCGTGCAGTTCCTGCTGACGATCGAAGGCCCCCTGAACACGCACCGGCTCCGCAGGTCATGGGGAGCGCTCCTCGGCCGGCACGCGGCGCTGCGGGCCAGCTTCCACCGCAGGAAGTCGGGCGAGGCCGTCCAGCTCATCACCCGCAATGTGACGACACCTTGGCGCCAGGCCGACGTGTCCGGCCTCGCCGAACCCGACCGCTCGGCCCGCGCCGACGAACTGGCCGCGCGGGAACAGGAGGAACGCCTCGACCTGACGGCCCCGCCCCTGCTCCGCCTGCTCCTCATCCGGCTCGACGACAACCGGCACCGCCTCGTCGTGACCTCGCACCACCTGCTGATGGACGGTTGGTCGATGCCGGTCCTCCTCGACGAACTCTCACAGGTGTACGAGGCGGCCGGCGACGCCTCGGTGCTCGCGAGAACCGTTCCGTACCGGGACTACCTGGTGTGGCTGGGCCGGCAGGACAAGGAGGCGGCGCGGGCGGCCTGGCGCGAGGAGCTGGCCGGGGCCGACGAGCCCACCCTGATCGCCCCGGCGGACCCGGGCGGCACACCGGTGCTGCCGGACGAGCTGACGGTGCGCCTGCCCGAGGCGACCACCCGGGCGCTCACGGAGGCGGCCCGGGTGCGCGGCCTGACGGCCAACACCCTCGTCCAGGGAGCCTGGGCCCTGGTCCTCGCACACCTCACCGGACGCACGGACGTGGTGTTCGGCGCGACCGTCGCGGGCCGCCCCGCGGAACTGCCTGGCGTGGAGTCGATGGTGGGCCTGCTCATCAACACCCTGCCCGTACGGGTACGCCTCGACGGCCGACAGCCGCTCGCCGACATGCTGGCGAAGCTCCAGTCCCGTCAGTCCGGCCTGCTGCCCCACCAGCACATGGGGCTCGCGGAGATCCAGAGGTCGGCGGGCTCCGGCGCGGTCTTCGACACGCTCGTGGTCTACGAGAACTACCCCACCCCGCCCGCGAGGCCGGCCGCCCCCGCCGGCGTCACCTTCACCGTCTCCCCGGGCCGTCAGGCCACCAACTACCCCCTGACCCTCGGCGTCCTCATGGCCGACCGCCTCCACGTCCGCTTCTCGTACCGCCCCGACCTGCTGGACCGGCGAACGGTCACCGGTCTCGGACAGTGCCTGACGCGGGTCCTTGAGCAGGTGGTGGCCGATCCGTCGGTGCCGGTGGGCCGGGTGGACGTGGCGGGTCCTTCGGTGCGGGAGCGGGTGGTGGTGGCCTGGAACGCGACGGCGGAGCCGGTGCCGGGTTCTTCCGTGCCGGGGTTGTTGGCGCGGCAGGTGGAGCGGACGCCGGACGCGGTGGCTGTCGCGGGTGGTGAAGTGTGTTTGTCGTATGCGGAGTTGGGTGAGCGTGCGGGGTGTGTGGCGGCGTATCTGGTGGGTTGTGGTGTGGGTCGTGGTGATCGTGTCGCGGTGGTGATGGAGCGGTCGGCCGATCTGCTGGTGGCTTTGTTGGGTGTGTGGTGGGCGGGTGCCGCGTATGTGCCGGTGGACCCGGGGTATCCGGCGGACCGGGTGGCGTTCCTGCTGGCGGACTCCGATCCGGTGGTGGTGCTGTGTGAGCGGCGCACGCGTGGGGTGGTTCCTGACGGTGTCGCGCTGAAGACGGTGGTCCTGGACGACGCCGAGGTGATGTCGGCCATCGACAGGTGTCCCGTGGCCGGCGTCGCGGTGGGTGCGGATGACGTGGCGTATGTGATGTACACGTCGGGGTCGACGGGTGTGCCGAAGGGTGTGGCGGTGCCGCATGGGTGTGTGGCGGGGTTGGTGGGGGATGCGGGGTGGTCGGTGGGCAGTGGTGATGCGGTGTTGATGCATGCTCCGCATGCGTTTGATGTGTCGTTGTTCGAGGTGTGGGTGCCGTTGGTGGTGGGTGCCCGGGTGGTGGTGGCGGGTTCGGGTGTCGTTGACGCGGGTCGGGTGCGTGCGGCGGTGGCCGAGGGTGTGACGTCGGTGCATGTGACGGCGGGGTTGTTCCGGGTGCTTGCGGAGGAGTCCCCGGAGTGTTTCGCCGGGTTGCGTGAGGTGCTGACCGGCGGGGACGTGGTTCCGGCCGGGGCGGTGGCGCGGGTGCGTGAGGCGTGTCCGGACGTGGCGGTGCGGCATCTGTACGGGCCGACGGAGGTCACGCTGTGCGCGACGTGGCATGTGCTGCCGGTGGGCGTGCCGGGGCGGTCGGTGCTGCCGATCGGGCGGCCGTTGGCGAACCGGCAGGTGTATGTCCTGGACGCGTTCCTGCGGCCGGTGGGCCCGGGGGTGACCGGTGAGGTGTACGTGGCCGGTACGGGCCTGGCGCAGGGGTATCTGCGGCGGTCGGGGGTCACGGCCGAGCGGTTCGTGGCGTGTCCGTTCGGTGCGGGTGGCGGCCGGATGTACCGGACGGGTGATGTGGCCCGCTGGACGTCCGAGGGCGAGTTGCTGTTCGCGGGGCGTGCGGATGAGCAGGTGAAGATCCGTGGGTTCCGGGTCGAGCCGGGTGAGGTGGAGGCGGTCCTTGCCGGGCATGCCGCGGTGCGGCAGGCGGTGGTGCTGGCCCGCCAGGACGGCGGCCCCGGCGACAAGCGGCTGGTCGGCTACGTGACCGTGGACGACCAAGGCCTTGGCTCGCGGGATCTGCGGGCGTACGTGGCGGAACGCCTTCCCGAGTACATGGTTCCTGCGGCCCTGGTCGTTCTGGAGGAGCTGCCGCTCACGCCGAACGGCAAGGTCGACCGGGCCGCCCTGCCCGCGCCCGACTTCGCCTCCCGCACCACCGGCCGCGAACCGCGTAATGAGGCCGAACGCGTCCTGTGCGATGTGTTCGCCGATGTGCTCGGCCTGGAGCGGGTCGGGGCAGAGGACAGCTTCTTCGCGCTCGGCGGCGACTCGATCAGTTCCATGCAACTGGCCTCACGCGCACGCCGTTCTGGACTCGTGGTCACTCCCCGCCAGGTCTTCGAGGAGAAGACGCCCGAACGCCTCGCGACCGTCTCGGAGCGGGCCGGCAAGGCCGGCCCGGCGCACGACGACGGCGTGGGCGAGGTGCCCTGGACGCCGGTGATGCGGGCCCTCGGCGAGCGTGCCGCCGACCCCCGGTTCGCGCAGTGGGTGGTGCTCGGCGCACCCGCCGACCTGGGCCTCGACGTCCTCACCGCCGGGCTCAACGCCGTACTGGACACCCACGCCATGCTGCGGTCCCGCACGATCCCCGGGGAGTACACGTCGCGGGTGGGCGCACCGGGTTCCGTGGACGCGGGGCGTCTCGTCGAGCGCGTGGGCGTGGAGGCGGGTGAGGCAGCCGACGCGGCCTTGGACGAGGTCGCGGGGCGGGCGGCCCGCACGGCCGTGGAACTGCTCGATCCGAGCGCCGGTGTGATGGTCCGGGCGGTGTGGGTCGACGCAGGGCCCGGCCAGATGGGCCGACTGGTGCTCGTGGCCCACCACTCGGCGGTGGACGGCATGTCCTGGCGGGTGCTGACGGCGGACCTGCGGGCCGCCTGCGAGGCCGCTGCCGCCGGGCGCACACCGCGCCTCGACCCGGTGGGGACCTCGTTCCGCCGCTGGGCGGAGCTGCTGGCCACGGAGGCTGCCGGTGAGCGGCGGGCCGCCGAGCTGGCGGACTGGCTGACCCTGCTCGGCCCCTCGCCACAGGCTCCGCTCGGGCACCGTGCGCTCGACCCGGACGTCGACACCGTACGCACCCTGCGCCAGCGCTCGTGGATCGTGCCGCCGGCCCGGGCCGCGTCGGTGCTGAGCCGGATGCCGAACGCGTTCCACTGCGGCGTGGACGACGTGCTCCTGGCCGCCTTGGCGGGCGCCGTCGCGCACTGCCGGCCGGACGCCGCCCCGGAAATCCTGGTCGACGTCGAGGGGCACGGCCGGGAGCCGATCGGGGACGTGGACCTGTCACGCACGGTGGGCTGGTTCACCACCGCCCGGCCCGTGCGCCTGGACGTGACGGGGATCGACCTCTCCCGGGCCCTGGCGGGCGGCGCCGACGCGGGCAGACTCCTGAAGACCGTCAAGGAGCAGGCGCGGGCCGTGCCGGGCGACGGGCTCGGCCACGCACTGCTGCGCCACCTCAACCCCGCGACCGCCCCCGCCCTGGAGGCCGCGCCCGCCCCGCAGATCGGCTTCAACTACCTCGGCCGGTTCGCCCCGGGGGACACCGGCACGGGCGTCCCCTGGCAGCCGACCGGTGGGACCGCCATCGGCGGCTCCGTCCACCCCGACACGCCCCTCCCGCACGCCCTGGAGGCGAACGTGGCCGTGCGGGACACCCCGGAGGGACCCGCGCTGGAGCTGCGGCTGAGCTGGCCGGGCGCCGTCCTCGGGGAGCGGGAGGCCGAGCGGATCGGCAACACCTGGACGCGGCTGCTCGGCGGTCTCGCGGAGCACACGGCGAGCCCCGGCGCGGGCGGCCACACGCCCCGCGACTTCCCGCTCCTGGCCGCCGGAGCCCTGACGCAGGACGGAGTCGAACGGCTGGAGGCCGCGGTGCCGGACCTGGCCGACGTATGGCCGCTGTCGCCGCTGCAGGAAGGCATGCTGTTCCACGCCCTGTTCGACGGGGAGGCCCCGAAGGCCGCCGGGGAAGGCCACAAGGCCGACATGCCCGACCCCGACCCCGGCATCCGAGGCCCCCACCCCGACGGGCGGCCCCCCGGGTCCGCCGCCACGGAAAGCCCTGACGCCTATCAGAGTCAGCGTGTGCTCGCCGTGGACGGGCCGCTGGACGCCGCCAGGCTGCGGGCCGCGTGGCAGGGGCTGATCGCGCGGCACGACGCGCTGCGCGCGAGTTTCCACCGCCTCGCGTCGGGCGAGGCCGTGCAGGTCGTGGCGCGGGAGGCGGAACTGCCCTGGCGTGAGGTCGACCTGTCGGACCGTACGGAGGCCGAGGCGCTCGCCGAGGCGGAGCGCCTCGCCGCGTCCGAGGCGGCCGAACGCCTCGACCTGACGGCGGCGCCCCTGCTGCGGCTGCTCCTGATCCGCGTCGGCGAGCGGCGGCACCGCCTGGTCGTCACCAGCCACCACATCGTGGCGGACGGCTGGTCGACGCCGATCCTGCTCGCCGAGGTGGCCGCCGCCTACGCGACGCCGGGCGAGCCGTCCCCGCCCGGACGCACGGCCTCGTACGGCGACTACCTGGCGTGGCTGGACCGGCAGGACAAGGAAGCGGCACGGGCCGCCTGGCGCGAGGAGCTGGCGGGGGCCGACGAGCCGACCCTCGTGGCCCCGGCGGAGTCGGGCAGTGCCCCCGTCCCGTGCGAGGAACGCTCGGTTCGCCTGTCGCGCGAGGCGACCCGCGCCGTGACCGAACTGGCCCGCACCCGGGGGCTGACGGTGAACACCGTGGCGCAGGGAGCGTGGGCGCTCGTCCTCGCGCGTCTGGCCCGGCGCACCGACGTGGTGTTCGGCACCACGGTCGCGGGGCGCCCCGCGGAGATCCCCGGCGTGGAGTCGACGATCGGCCTGTTCATCAACACGCTGCCGGTCCGCGTGCGGCTCGACGCCCGGCAGCCCGTCCTCGCCATGCTGGAAGAACTGCAAGCGCGACAGACCGGCTTGATGGCGCATCAGCACATCGGCCTCTCCGAGATCCAGGCGGCCGGTGGGGCGGGAGCCGTCTTCGACACGATGCTGATGTTCGAGAGCTACCCGCGCGGCGCCGCGCCCCGGCCGGACCCCGGCCCGGCGGGCACCGGCGTCACGCTCACCCAGGTGGACAGCCGGATCGGGACGCACTACCCGCTGGCCGTCGGTGTCGTGCCCGACGAGCGTCTGGGCGTCCGCGTCACCTACCGGCCGGACGTGTGCGACGGGCGGCAGGCCCTGCGGGCGGGCAGGCAGCTCGTCCGCGTCCTTGAGCAGCTCACCGCCGATCCGGCGCTGCGGGTGGGCGACGTCGACGTACTGGAGGAGGCCGAGCGGTCGTCGGTGCTCGACCGGTGGAACGCCACCGACGGGCCCGTCCCGGCGGGGACGCTCGGCGAGCTGTTCGCAGCGCAGGTGCGGCGGACGCCGGACGCGGTGGCGGTGATCGCGGCGGACCGGCGGTGGACGTACGCGCGGCTCGACCGGGCCGCCGACCACGTGGCGCACGGGTTGCGGGCGCGCGGTGTGCGCAGGGGCGACCTCGTCGGCGTGGTGATGGAACGCTCGGCCGACGTCGTCGCGGTCCTGCTGGGCGCGGCCAAGGCGGGAGCGGCGTTCGTCCCGGTGGACCCGGCCTACCCCGCCGAGCGGATCGCGCACGTGCTGGACGACGCCCGCCCCGCGCTGGTGGTGTGCACGGCCACGACCGAGCCGGTGCTCCCGGCGGACGTGCCCCGGTGGCCGTACGACGGAACGCTCCCGACGCACGACGGCCACCCACATCGGACGGATCATGGCGGGGGACGCGCGACGGACACCGCCTACGTCATCTACACGTCCGGCTCGACGGGGACGCCGAAGGGCGTCGTGGTCACCCACGCCGGCCTCGGCAACCTCGCCACCGGCCAGATCGAGCGGTTCGCCGTACGCCCCGCCTCCCGCGTCCTGCAACTGGCGTCCTGGAGCTTCGACGCCGCCGTCTCCGAGCTGTGCATGGCGCTCCTCTCGGGAGCGGCGCTCGTGGTGGCGGGCGCGGACCGGCTGCCGCCGCACGTCCCGCTCGCGGACGTCGCCGCCGAGTTCGGGGTGACGCACATGACGGTGCCGCCCTCGGTCCTCGCGACGGTGGACACGCTCCCGGACACCGTGGAGACCCTGATCGTCGCGGGTGAGGAGTGCCCGCCGCGGCTGGCCGAGCGGTGGGCCGACCGCCGTCTCGTCAACGCCTACGGACCGACGGAGGTGACCGTCTGCGCCGCGATGAGCGAACCGCTGCGCGCGACCGCGGACGGCCCCGTGCCGGTCGGGCGTCCGCTCGTCAACAGCCGGGTGTACGTCCTCGACGACTTCCTGAAGCCGGTCGCCCCCGGCGCCGTCGGTGAGCTGTACGTCGTCGGCCCCGGCCTGGCCCGCGGCTACCTCCACCGGCCCGACCTGACCGCCCAGCGGTTCGTCGCGAACCCCTTCCGCGGGCCCGGTGACGCGGACCGCATGTACCGGACGGGCGACCTGGCCCGCTGGACGCCCGAGGGAGAGCTGCTGTTCGCGGGGCGCGCGGACGAGCAGGTCAAGGTGCGGGGGTTCCGGGTGGAGCCGGACGAGGTGCGGGCGGTGCTCGCCCGGCACGAGGCGGTCGCGCGGGCCGTGGTGCTCGCGCGTCAGGACGTCCCGGGGGAGCGGCGGCTCGTCGGGTACGTGGTCCCGGTCCCGGGGAGTGCGGACGTGGACGGGCGGGAGCTGCGGGACCACCTGGCGGACCGGCTCCCGGAGTACATGGTCCCTGCGGCGGTCGTCGTCCTCGACGCCCTGCCGCTGACCGTCAACGGCAAACTCGACCGGGGCGCGCTGCCCGCGCCGGACTTCGCCGCCCGGGTGACGGGGCGCGCGCCGCGCACCGGGACCGAGCGCCTTCTGTGCGGGCTGTTCGCGGACGTGCTCGGCATGGAGCGGGTCGGGGCCGAGGACGGCTTCTTCGAGCTGGGCGGTGACTCGATCAGCTCCATGCAGCTCGCCGCGCGGGCCAGGGAGGCGGGCCTCGTGGTGACGCCGCGGCAGGTCTTCGAGGAGAAGACGCCGGAACGGCTCGCACGGGTCGTCACCGCGGCCGGGCCGGAGAACGTGGCCGCCGACGTGGGTGTGGGCGACGTGCCCTGGACGCCGGTGATGCGGGCGTTCGGCGAGCGCGCCACGGGGCCAGGGTTCGCGCAGTGGGTGATCCTCGGCGTCCCGGCCGCGCTGGGGCTCGACGTGGTGGCCGCCGGTCTCGGCGCCGTCCTGGACACGCACGACATGCTGCGGGCCCGCGCGGTCCCCGGCGAGCCGAAGCTGGTCGTCGGGGAGCCGGGGACGGTGGACGCCGCCGCCCTGGTGTCCCGGGTCCCCGCGGCGCCCGGTGAGAGCCACGACGTCGCGGAGCGGGCGGCGCGCGAGGCGGCGGGTCACCTCGACCCGGCATCGGGCGCGATGGTGCGCGCGGTGTGGGTGGACGCCGGCCCCGAGCACCCCGGGCACCTGGTGGTCGTCGCGCACCACCTGGTGGTGGACGGGGTGTCCTGGCGGGTCCTCGTACCGGACCTGCGGGCCGCCTGCGAGGCGGCGGCGGCCGGGCACGAGCCGCGCCCCGCACCGGTCGCGACCTCGTTCAGGCGCTGGGCGGAACTGCTGGTGGCGGAGGCCGCCGACGAGCGGCGCACCGCCGAACTCGACGTTTGGCTGACCCTGCTCGGCGAGGACCGGCGTCCCGTGGGAACCCGCGCCCTCGACCCGGCCGTGGACACCGTGCGGACCCTGCGCCGGACCTCCTGGACGCTGCCGGCCGGGCAGGCGGCCACGCTGGTGGGCAGGACCGCGGCGGCCTTCCACTGCGGAGTCGACACCGTCCTGCTCGCCGCCCTCGCGGGCGCGGTCGCGCACTGGCGGCCCGAGACCGCCGCGGGGCTCCTCGTCGACGTCGAGGGGCACGGCCGCGAACCGGTCGGGGGCGCGGACCTGTCCCGCACGGTCGGCTGGTTCACCAGCTCCCACCCCGTACGCCTCACCGTGGCCGGGGTGGACCTCGACGAGGCGCGGACGGGCGGCCGCGCGGCCGGCCGACTGCTCAAGGCGGTCAAGGAGCAGGTGCGGGCGGTGCCCGGCGACGGGCTCGGCCACGCACTGCTGCGCCACCTCAACCCCGCGACCGCCCCCGCTCTTGAGGCTGCCCCGTGCGCGCAGATCGGCTTCAACTACCTGGGCCGGTTCGCAGCGGGCCCGGCCTCCGCCGACGGCCTCTGGCAGCCGGCGGGGGAGAGCGCGATCGGCGGTTCGGCCGACCCCGGCATGCCCGCCACCCACGCCGTCGAGGCCGGGGCCGCGGTGCGGGACACCCCGGACGGGCCCGAGCTGACGCTCACCCTCAGCCACCCCGGCCTGCTGGTCACCGAGGAGGACGCCGAACGGCTCGGCCGGGCCTGGGCGGCGACGCTCGCGGGCCTCGCCGCGCACACCGAGGAGACCGGCGCGGGCGGGCACACGCCCGGTGACTTCCTCCGCGACACCCTGACACAGCACGAGGTCGAGGAGCTGGAGACGGCGGTCCCCGGCCTGGAGGACGTATGGCCGCTGTCGCCGCTCCAGTCGGGCATGCTCTTCCACGCCACCTTCGACGAGGCCGCGCCGGACGTCTACGAGGGCCAGCGGGCCCTCACCCTGGACGGGCCGCTGGACGCGGACCGGCTGCGCGCCGCGTGGGAGACGGTGCTGCGCAGGCATCCGATCCTGCGGGCGAGCTTCCACCGCCTCGCGTCGGGCGAGGCCGTGCAGGCCGTGGCGCGGGACGTCGGACTGCCCTGGCGCGAGGCCGACGTGTCGGACCTCCCGGAGGCACGAGCCCTGGCGGAGGCGGAACGCCTGGCCGAGGAGGAGCGGGCGGCACGCATCGACGTGACGCGCGCCCCGCTGCTGCGGCTCCTCCTGATCCGGGTCGGCGACGACCGGCACCGCCTCGTCATCACCAGCCACCACATCACGATGGACGGCTGGTCCCTGCCGGTCCTCGTCACCGACCTGCGGGCGGCGTACGCGGCGCACGCCGTCGGCGGCGAGCGGAGCCTGCCGCCCGTGACGTCCTACCGCGACTACCTGGCGTGGCTGGACCGGCAGGACAAGGAGGCCGCACGCGACGCCTGGCGGACCGAGCTCGCCGGACTCGACGCGCCGACCCTGGTCGTGCCCGAGGAGTCGGTACGGGTGCCGATGGAGCCCGACCGCATCCGGTTCGCGTTCCCCGCCGAGCTGTCGCGGGGCGTCGCCGGACTGGCCCGGAGCCGCGGACTCACCGTCAACACCCTGGTCCAGGGCGCGTGGGCGCTGCTCCTCGCCCGGCTCGCCCGCCGCACCGACGTGGTGTTCGGGGCGACCGTTGCGGGCAGGCCCACCGACCTGCCGGGAGCGGAGTCGGCGGTCGGCCTGTTCATCAACACCGTGCCCGTACGGGTGCCGCTGACGGCGGGGCAGCCCGTCTGCGACATGCTCACCGCCTTGCAGGAGCGTCAGGCGGCGCTCATGGCCCACCAGCACCTGGGCCTCGCCGAGATACGGCAGCACGCGGGGCGGGCGGCGACGTTCGACACGCTCGTGGTGTACGAGAACTACCCCCACCCGCCCGCGGAGGCCTCCGACCCGCACTCCCCGCGCATCACCCCGGCGGGCACACCCCGGGACATGGGGCACTACCCCCTGACCTTCGTGGTGTCACCCGGAGAGCCCCTGCACGGCGACTTCGTCTTCCGCCCCGACGTGTGCGACCGGGCCCGCGCCGAGGAACTGGTCGGGTCGCTGGTGCGCGTCCTGGAGCAGTTCGTCGCCGACCCGGCGACGCCCGTGGGCCGGGTGGACACCGTGGCCGCCGCCGGGCGCGACCTCGTCGTACGGGAGTGGAACGGCTCCCCGCAGGCGGCGTCCGATGCGGCGCCGCTGCCCGAGCTGTTCGCGCGGCAGGCGGAGCGCACGCCCGACGCGGTGGCGCTCGACCCGGGTGAACATGCTTTCTCCTACCGGGAGTTGGCGGACTCGGCCGGGCGCCTCGGGCGGTATCTGGTGCGGCACGGCGTCGGGCCGGAGTGCCGGGTGGCCGTCGTCGGCGAGCGGTCGGCCACCATGGTCGTGTCACTGCTCGCCGTGTCGATGGCCGGCGGGGCGTTCGTGCCGGTGGACGCCCGATACCCGGCGGAGCGCATCGCGTACATGCTGGGCGACGCGGCCCCGTCGGTCGTGCTGTGCGCCGAGCGCTCGCGGGCCGCGGTGCCCGCCGGGTTCCCCGGCCGGATCGTGGTGACCGACGACCCGCATGTCGCGGAGGAGGTCAGCCGGTGCGCGGGCGGCCCGGTGCGCGCCGACGAGCGGAGCGCGCCCCTGGGGGCCGCCGACGCCGCGTACGTGATCTACACATCGGGGTCGACGGGCACGCCCAAGGGCGTCGTCGTCACCCACACGGGACTCGGCGACCTCGCGCGGGCGCAGATCGGCCGCTTCGGGGTACGGGCGGACTCGCGCGTGCTCCAGTTCGCCTCGCTGAGCTTCGACGCGGCGGTCTCCGAACTCTGCATGGCGTTCCTCTCGGGCGCGGCGCTGGTGGTGCCCCCGGCGGACGACCTGCCGCCACGGGTGTCGCTCGACGAGGCGGTGCGCCGGGCGCGGGCGAGCCACGTCACCGTGCCGCCGAGCGTCCTCGCGGCCGAGGAACGGCTGCCGGACGAGCTGGAGACCGTCGTCGTCGCGGGTGAGGCGTGCCCGCGCGGACTCGTGGACCGGTGGGCGCCCGGCCGGCGGATGGTGAACGCCTACGGCCCCACGGAGACCACGGTCTGCGCCGCGATGAGCGCCCCGCTGACGCCGGGTGGCGACCTGGTGCCCATGGGGCGCCCGATGGTGGGCGTACGGGCGTTCGTCCTCGATGAGTTCCTGCTGCCGGCGCCACCCGGAGTGGCCGGTGAGCTGTACGTCGCCGGGGCCGGACTCGCGCGCGGCTACCTGGGGCGGGCGGGGCTCTCGGCGGAGCGGTTCGTGGCCTGCCCGTTCGGGGCGGGGGAGCGGATGTACCGCACCGGGGACGTGGCGCGGTGGACGGCCGGGGGCGAACTGCTCTTCGTGGGCCGGGCCGACGACCAGCTCAAGATCCGGGGCCACCGCGTCGAACCGGGCGAGATCGAGGCGGCCCTGACCGCGCACCCGGACGTCGTGCAGGCCGTCGCCGTCGTGCGCGGGGACCACGCCGACGGCGGCCGCCTCGTCGCGTACGTCGTCGCGGACCCCGCGCGGCACCCCGGCGGCGCGGACGACGCCACCGCCTGGGCCGCCGAACTGCCCGCCCACGTACGGGAACGCGTGCCGGAGCACATGGTGCCCTCGGCGTTCGTGCCGCTCGACCGGCTGCCGCTGACCGTCAACGGCAAGGTGGACCGGGCGGCCCTGCCCGCGCCCGACTTCGCCGGACGGGTGACGGACGGGAGGCCGCGCACGGCGGACGAGCGAGTCCTGTGCGAGCTGTTCGCCGAGGTGCTCGGCCTGGAGCGGGTCGGGGTCGGCGACAGCTTCTTCGAGCTGGGCGGCGACTCGATCATGTCGATGCAGCTCGCCTCGCGGGCGCGCCGCGCGGGGCTCCTGCTGACGTCACGGCAGGTCTTCGAGGAGAAGACCCCCGAGCGCCTGGCCCAGGTGGCGGAGACCCCGGGGTCCGAGCCCGCCGTCACCGACATCGGCGTCGGCGAGGTGCCCTGGACGCCCGTGATGCGGGCGCTCGGCGAGCGGGCGGCGCGCCCCGGCTTCGCGCAGTGGATGGTCCTCGGCGCCCCGGCGGACCTCGGCACGCCGACGCTGGCGGCAGGACTCGGCGCCCTGCTCGACACGCACGACATGCTGCGGGCGCGCACGGTGCCCGGCGAGCCGAAGCTGATCGTCGGCGAGCGGGGCTCGGTGGACGCCGCCGGTCTGGTCGACCGCGTGGACGCGGGGGACGCCGCCGATGCCGCGCTGGACGAGATCGCGGGCCGCGCGGCGCGTGCGGCGGTGGAACGCCTCGACCCCGCGTCCGGCGTCCTCGCGCGGGCGGTCTGGGTCGACGCGGGGCCCGGCCGCACCGGGCGCGTCGTGCTGGTGGCGCACCACCTGGTGGTGGACGGGGTGTCCTGGCGCGTCCTCGTGCCGGACCTGCGGGCGGCGTGCGAGGCGGCGGCGGCAGGCCGCGAAGCGGTGCTCGACCCGGTGGGCACGTCCTTCCGCCGCTGGGCGGAGCTGCTCGCGGCACAGGCGGCAGGCGAGGCGCGGACCGCCGAGCTCGACGCCTGGCTCACCCTGCTCGGCAAGCCCCGACCGCCGCTCGGAGCAGCGGAGTTGGACCGGGACCTGGACACCGTTGACACCCTGCTGCACCACACCTGGACGCTGCCGCTCGAACAGGCGGCCACGCTGGTGGGCCGGGCCACGGCCGCCTTCCACTGCGGGGTCGACGACATCCTCCTCGCGACGCTCGCGGGCGCGGTGGGGCACTGGCGGCCGGACACCGCCGCGGGGCTCCTCGTCGACGTCGAGGGCCACGGCCGCGAGCCGCTGGACGGCGTGGACCTGCTGCGCACGGTCGGCTGGTTCACCAGTGTGCGTCCGGTGCGCCTGGAGGTGGCCGCTGAGCACTTGGACGCCGCTATGGCGGGCGGCAGCGCTGCCGGTAGCTTGGTGAAGGCCGTCAAGGAACAGGCCAGGGCGGTGCCCGGGGACGGCCTCGGCCATGAACTGCTGCGCCATCTCAACCCCGTGACGGGGCCGGTCCTGCGGGCCGCGCCCGCCGCGCCGATCGGCTTCAACTACCTGGGCCGGTTCGCGGCGGGCGCCGAAGCGGGCGGTGGCGCCGGCGCAGGCCCGGTCGGCCCCTGGCAGCCGGCCGGCGAGACCGCGATCGGCGGTTCGGTCGACCCGGGCATGCCCGCCACGCACGTGGTGGACGCCGGCGCGGTGGTGAGGGACACCGCCGCCGGGCCCGAGCTGACGCTCACGCTGAGCTGGGCGAGCCGGCTGCTGGAGGAAGCCGACGCCCGGCGGCTCGGCGAGACCTGGCTGAAGATGCTGGCCGGCCTGGCCGCCCACGCCGCCGACCCCGCGGCAGGCGGACACACCCCGTCCGACTTCCACCTCCTCGACCTCGCACAACACCAGATCGACGAACTCGAAGCCGGATTCTCCGGTGAGCAGCCCCAGCCGTTCAGGCACCAGCCGTTGTGAGGAGAGAGAACGATGACCCGACCCCGATCCCTCGTCGAGGACGTGTGGCCCCTCTCGCCGTTGCAGGAGGGGATGCTGTTCCACGCCTCCTTCGACGACCAGGGCCCGGACGTCTACACCGTGCAGTCCGCGGTGGACGTCAACGGCCCCGTGGACACGGATCGGCTGCGGGCGTCCTGGCAGGCGCTGCTGGCCCGGCACGCCGCGCTGCGGGCCTGCTTCCGGCCGGTCACCGGCGCCCACATGGTGCAGGTCATCCCGCGGGAGGTCGTGCTGCCCTGGCGGGAGGCGGACGTTCGCGGGCTCGCGGAGAGCGAGGCCACGGCGGAGATCGACCGGCTCTCGGCGCAGGAGCGCGCGAAGCGCTTCGACCTCGCGGTCCCTCCGCTGCTGCGGCTCCTGCTGGTGAGGCTCGGCGAGGACCGGTGCCGCCTCGTCATGACGCTGCATCACATCCTGCTCGACGGCTGGTCGATGCCCGTCCTGCTGGGCGAGCTCTCCGCGACGTACGCGGCGGGCGGCGACACCTCCGCCCTCGAACGGGTCGCTCCCTACGGCGAGTACGTGGCCTGGCTCGCCCGCCAGGACAAGGACGCGGCCTCGGACGCCTGGCGGGCCGAACTCGCCGGAGTCGACGGCTCGACCCTGGTGGCGCCGGCCGACCCGGGCCGTACCCCCGTGCTCCCCGAGCAGGCGCACGCGACCGTGCCCGCCGAACTCACCGCTGCTCTGACGGAGGTGACGCGCGCCAGGGGCCTGACGCTGAACACCGTGGTGCAGGGCGCGTGGGCCCTGGTCCTCGCGCGGCTCGCGGGCCGCACGGACGTCGTGTTCGGCGCGACCGTCGCCGGGCGCCCCGCCGAACTGCCGGGCGTGGAGTCCATGGTCGGCCTCTTCATCAACACCCTGCCGGTGCGCGTGCCCCTCGAAGGCCGGAAGCCGGTCCTTGAGACCCTGACGGAGCTCCAGGAGCGCCAGTCCGCGCTGATACCCCACCAGCACGTCGGCCTCGCCGAGGTCCAGAAGCTCGCCGGGGCCGCAGCCGTCTTCGACACCCTCGTGCTCTACGAGAACTACCCCCTGCCGCCGGCCGGGCCCGCGCCGGGACCCGGCGCCGTGACCCTCAGCCCGGCGGGGGCCTCGCGCGACGCCTCCCACTACCCCCTCACCCTCGTCGCGGTCCCCGGCGGCGGCCGGCTGCGCCTGAAACTGGATCACCGGCCCGACCTGTTCGACCGCGCCGCCGCCGACTCGATCGTCCGGCGGTTCGTGCGGGTCCTGGAACAGATCGCGGCCGACCCCTCGGCGCGGGTCGGCGACATCGACGTGACGGACCGGGCCGAGCGTTCGACCGTCGTGGACCGGTGGAACGCCACGGGCCGGCCGGTGGCCGCGGGCTCGGCGGTGGAGGCGTTCCAGGAGTGGGCGCTGCGCTCGCCGGACGCCGTGGCCGTGCGGTGCGGCGCGGACGAGGTGACGTACGGCGAACTGGAGAGCCGCGCCAACCGGCTCGCCCGGCATCTCGTGGGGCTCGGCGTCGGCCGGGAGGACCGGGTCGGCCTGTGCCTGCCGCGCGGCGTCGACATGGTCGTGGGCGAGCTCGCGGTGTGGAAGGCGGGCGGCGCGTTCGTCCCGCTCGACCCGGAGTACCCGGCGGACCGGCTGGCGTTCATGGTGGCCGACAGCGGGGCGCGGGTGGTGCTCTGCGCCGGTGAGCCGCCCGTCGAGGCCGACCGCGTCGTCCGCCTCGACGCGGCGGACACGCGGCGGGCGGTCGCGGCGGAGGCCGCCGGGCCGCTCGGCCTGCCCGTCCCGCCCGACCAGCTCGCCTACGTCATCTACACCTCCGGATCGACCGGCCGCCCCAAGGGCGTGGCCCTCGCCCACCTTGGCGTGGCGAACCTCGCCGAGGCGATGCGCCCGGCCCTCGGCCTCGGCACGGGTGTGACGATGCTCCAGTACGCGTCGTTCAGCTTCGACGGTTCCGTGCTCGACGTGGCGGTCACGCTGGCCGCGGGCGGCACCCTGGCCATCGCCTCGGCCGAGGAGCGCACCGACCCCGGGGCGCTGGCGGCCATGATCCGCGCGTGCGGCGTCGGGTCGGCCAGCGTCGTGCCGTCGGTGCTGCGCGTCCTGGACCCGGACGACGTGCCGGGCGTGCGGAACTGGGTCCTCGGCGGCGAACTGCTGACCGCGGACCTCGCGAGCCGCTGGACTTCCCGAGCGCGGGTGTGGAACACCTACGGCCCCACCGAGGCCACCGTGATGGCCACCTCGGGACCCGTGGCGAAGGACATCGGGCCGCGGGACGAGCCGCCGCCCATCGGACGCCCGCTGGCCAACATGCGGACCTACGTGCTCGACGGCTTCCTGCGGCCGACGCCGCCCGGCGTGACCGGCGAACTGTACGTCGCCGGGCCGGGAGTGGCGCGCGGGTACGCGGGACGGCCGGGCCTGACGGCCGAGCGGTTCGTGGCCTGCCCCTTCGGCGCGGGCGGCCGGATGTACCGCACCGGCGACCTCGCCCGCTGGATGGCCGACGGACAGCTGGCGTTCGCCGGGCGGGCCGACGACCAGGTGAAGCTGCGCGGCTTCCGCGTGGAGCCCGGCGAGATCGAGGCGGTCATCGCCCGGCACCCCTCGGTGGGCCAGGTGGCGGTCGTGGCACGCGAGGACCGGCCCGGCGACCGCCACCTGGTCGCCTACGTCGTCCCCGGCACGGACCGCACCGACGGCGCGGACGGCTCCGTCGACCCCGAGGCGCTCCGCGCGTACGCGGGCCTCCGCCTCCCCGACCACATGGTCCCCTCGGCGGTGGTCGTCCTCGACGCGCTGCCGCTCACCGTGAACGGCAAGCTCGACCGCGACGCCCTGCCCGCGCCCGGAAGGACCGCACGGGGCCGCGACCCGCGGACGCCCGTCGAGGCGGTCCTGTGCGGGCTGTTCGCCGAGACGCTCGGGATCGAACGGGCCGGCGCCGACGACTCGTTCTTCGCCCTCGGCGGCGACTCCATCCAGTCGATGATGCTGGTGTCCGGCGCCCGCCGCGCGGGACTCGCGATCACCGCGCGCCAGGTCTTCGAGCACCGCACCCCGGCCGCCCTGGCCCTGGTGGCCTCACCCGTCGCCGGCCCGGCCGCGGGCGGCGGCGACCCCGGCGCCGGAGAGGTGCCCCTGACGCCGGTCATGCACGAACTGCTCGACCGCGTCGGCGCCGCACACGTCGGCCACGTCGTGCAGTCAGCCCTGGTCGAGACCCCGGCCGCGCTGCGCTCCGAGACCCTGGCCGACGCGGTGCGCGCCGTCGTCGATCACCACGACGTGCTGCGCGCCCGCCTGGAGACGGAACCGGAGCGGCGGCTCGTGATCTCGGGGCCCGGCACGGCCCCGGCCGGATCGTGGGTGCGCCGGGTCGACGCGGCGTCGGCGTCCGCCGACGACCTGCCGCGGACGATCGCCGCGGAGAGCAAGGCGGCGGTGGCGCGGCTCGACCCGCGCTCCGGCGTCATGCTCCAGGTGGTCTGGTTCGACCTCGGCCCCGACACGCCGGGACGGCTGCTGCTGGTCGTCGACCACCTCGTGGTGGACGCGGTGTCGTGGCGCATCCTGCTGCCCGACCTGGAGCAGGCCTGCGCCGCGCTCGCCGCGGGGCACAAGCCCGAACTGGAACCGGTCCCCACCTCCTTCCGCCACTGGGCGCGGGCGCTGGCCGAACAGGCGGGCGGCGCGGAGCGGACCGCGGAACTCCCCCGGTGGAAGGAACTGCTCCAGGGCCCCGACCCGCAGCTCACCGAGGTCCCCGCCGACCCGGCACGCGACGTCGCGGCCACCGTCCGGCGGGTCTCGGCGACGGTGCCGGCCGACGTCACATCGGCCCTGCTGACCGGCGTGACCACCGCCTACCACGCCGGCGCCGACGACGTGCTCCTGACCGGCCTCGCCGCCGCGGTCACGCGATGGCGCGGTGACGACGCCCCGGCGGGCGGCTTCCTGGTGGACGTGGAGGGCCACGGCCGGGTGGAACTGACCGACGGCATGGACCTGTCGCGGACCGTCGGCTGGTTCACCGGCACCCATCCCGTACGCCTCGACGTGGGCGCCGCCGACCTCGACGAGATCCTGTCCGGCGGCCCGGCGGCGGGCGACACCGTGAAGCGGGTCAAGGAGCAGCTGCGCGCCGTGCCCGGCGACGGCCTCGGCCACGGCCTGCTGCGCCACCTCAACGAAGCGACCGCACAGGAACTCGCCGCCCTGCCCACCGCGCGGATCGGCTTCACCTACCTCGGCCGGGTCCCCGGCGCGCCCGCCGACGGAGACCACTCGCCGGCGGGCGACCCCGCCGGCGGGCATCTCCCGGTCGCCCACCCGCTGGAGGTCACCGGCGTCGTCCACGACCTCGCGGACGGGCCGCGGCTCACGCTCAGCCTGGCCTGCCCGGAACACCTCCTGGCCGAGGAGGCGGCGCGCGCCCTGGTCGAGGGCTGGGCGGCGATGCTGACCGGCCTGGCCGCCCACGCGGGCGACCCGGCGGCGGGCGGCCACACACCCTCCGACTTCCCGCTGGTCGCGCTCACCCAGGCCCAGGTCGAGAAGCTGGAGCTGGCGGCGCCGGGCCTGGCCGACATCTGGCCGCTCTCACCGCTCCAGGAAGGGCTGCTGTTCCACTCGATGTTCGCGGACGACGGCCCGGACGTGTATGTGGAGCAGATGATCGTCGGCCTCGAAGGGCCGCTGGACCCCGGCGTCCTGCGGGCGTCCTGGCAGTCGCTCCTGGACCGGCACGCGAGCCTGCGCGTGGGCTTCCGGCAGGTGGCGGGGTCCGGGCAGGCCGTCCAGATCGTCATGCCGCAGGCCGTCCTGCCGTGGCGTGAGGAGGACCTGTCGGACCTCGGTGCGGACGAGGCCCAGGCGGAGTCCGACCGCATCGGGGCACAGGAACGGGACAAGGGCTTCGACCTGACGCGCCCACCGCTCGTGAAGGTGCTCCTGGTCAAGACGGGCCACGAGCGGCACCGCATGATGGTGACGCTCCATCACATCGTGCTCGACGGCTGGTCCCTGCCCGTCCTGCGGCGTGAGCTGTGGGCCTGCTACGAGGCAGGGGGCGCCGCGGGCGGGCTGCCCGCGGTCACGCCCTACTCGGAGTTCCTTTCCTGGCTGGGACGTCAGGACAAGGAGGCCGCGCAGGAGGCGTGGTCGGCGGAGCTGTCCGGCGTGGAGGAGCCGACGCTGGTCGTGCCCGTGACGCCGGGGGCGACGGTCGAGGCGTCCGGGGCGTCGGGTGAGGTCTTCACCGTCGCGGACGAGGCGCTGAACGCCGCGCTCGGCGAGCTGACCCGCGCCCACGACATCACCCTGAACACGGTCATCGAGGTCGCGTGGGCGCTGGTCGTCGGACAGCTCGCGGGCCGCCGGGACGTGGTCTTCGGCGCGTCCGTCGCGGGCCGCCCCGCGGAACTGCCGGGCATGGAGGACATGCTGGGCCTGTTCATCAACACCGTCCCCGTGCGCGTCCCCTGCGACCCCGCACGGACCGTGGCCGAGCTGCTGGCCGACGTGCAGGCCAGGCAGTCGGCCCTGATGGACCACCAGTACCTGAGCCTCGGGGACATCCAGCGGATCGCGGGGCCGGGGGCGACCTTCGACTCCCTCATGGCGTTCGAGAGCTTCCCCACGGGGATGGACGCGCCGGAGCAGTCCGGCGAGGGCGGCCCCCGGGAGGCCGCGCCGGCCGGTCTGGTCCTCACCGAGGCCGGGATGCGCGAGTCGATCAGCTACCCCCTCGGTCTGGTGGTGGACCCGCTCGGCGGCCTGCGGATGCGGCTCAGCCACCGCTCCGACGCCTTCGACGAGCCGGCCGCCCGCGCCCTGCTCGACCGGCTGGTGCGGGCCCTGCGGCAGATGGCCGCCGACCCCGGGCTCCCCGTGGGCCGGATCGAGCTGTCCGACGCGGCCGAGCGGTCCTTGGTGACCGAGCGGTGGAACACGCCGGCGGTGGAGGTCCCGGCCGCGCCGGTGCCGGAGCTGATCCGCACGCGGGCGGGCCGCACGCCCGACGCGGTCGCGGTGCGCAGCGGCCAGGAGACCCTGACCTACGCGGAGTTCGAGGCGCGGGCGAACCGCCTGGCGCGTCATCTGGCCGGGCTCGGCGTGGCACGGGAGACACGGGTGGGCCTGTGCCTGCCGCGCGGCGTCGACATGGTCGTGGCGGAGCTTGCGGTGTGGAAGGCGGGCGGCGCGTTCGTGCCCCTCGACCCGGAGTACCCGGCGGACCGCCTCGGCCACGTCATCGCCGACAGCGGGGCGCGGGTCGTCATCGGCACGGGAGGGACCCTGGACGGCCTGCCGACGGGAGCGGCGCGAGCGGTGCTGCTCGACCAGGTGGAGACCGTGCGGGCGCTCGCGGCGGAATCCGCCGAACCGCTCGACACCGCGGTGACACCGGACCAGCTCGCCTATGTCATCCACACCTCGGGCTCGTCGGGCCGCCCCAAGGGCGTGGCCGTGGCGCACGGCGGCGTGGCGAACCTGGCCGAGACGATGCGGCCGGCCCTGGGCGTGGCCGAGGGCGTGTCCGTCCTGCAGTTCGCGTCGTTCAGCTTCGACGCGTCGGTCCTCGACGTCGCGGTCACCCTGGCGGGCGGCGGCACGCTCGTCATCGCCTCGGGGCAGGAGCGGGCCGAGCCGGGCGCGCTGGCCGAGCTGGTGCGGACGTCCGGGGTCAGCACCGCCAGCGTGGTGCCCTCGCTGCTGACCCTGCTGGACCCCGACGAGCTGACCGGCGTGGAGAACTGGGTCCTCGGCGCGGAGCTGCTGACCGCGGACCTGGCCAGCCGCTGGACCCCGCAGGCGCGGGTGTGGAACACCTACGGCCCCACCGAGGCGACCGTGATGGCCACCGCGGGGCCCGTGGACGAGGAGATCAGGTCGAGCGACGCGGCGCCGCCGATCGGCCGCCCGCTGGGCAACGTCGGCACGTACGTCCTCGACGGCTTCCTCCACCCGGTCCCGCCGGGCGTCGTCGGCGAGGTGTACATCGCGGGTCCCGGCGTGGCACGCGGCTACGTCGGGCGCCCCGACCTGACCGCCGAGCGGTTCGTGGCCTGCCCGTTCGGTGACGCCGCCCGGATGTACCGGACCGGAGACCTGGCCCGCTGGACGGCGGACGGGGAACTGCTGTTCGTGGGGCGCGCGGACGAACAGATCAAGATCCGCGGGTTCCGGGTGGAGCTGGGTGAGATCGAGGCCGTGCTCGCCTCCCACCCGCTGGTGCGCCAGGCGGTGGTGGTGCTCCGCGAGGACCGGCCGGGCGAGCAGCGCCTGGTCGGCTACGTGGTCACCGCGGGCGAAGGCGGTGGGGACGGCGAGGGCGGCGAGGGCACGGACACCGAGGTGTTCCGCGAGCACCTGTCCCGCACGCTGCCGTCGTACATGGTCCCCGCCGCGGTCGTCGTCCTCGACAAGCTGCCGCTGACGCGCAACGGCAAGGTGAACCGCAGGGCGCTGCCCGCCCCGGACTTCGCGGGACGGGTCTCCGGACGCGAGCCGGAGAACGAGACGCAGGCGAGGCTCTGCGCGCTGTTCGCCGAGATCCTGGACCTCGAACGGGTGGGCGTCGACGACAACTTCTTCGACCTGGGTGGCGACTCGGGCCTCGCGATGCGGCTCGCCGCGCGCATCCGCGAGGAGTTCGGCACCGAGCTGAGCATGCGGCGCTTCTTCGGCTCCTCCACCCCCCTCGGCGTCGCCAGGCTCCTGACGTCGAAGGAGCTTCCCGAGCTGCGGCCGGTCGACCACCCCGACGAGATCCCCGCCACGGCGAGCCAGACACGGACCTGGCGCCTGGAGCAGGAGAACCCCGGCTCACCGGTCCGGCGGGCCCCGATCGCGCTGCGCCTCAGCGGCGCCCTGGACCGCGCGGCTCTGGAGGCGGCCCTCGGCGACGTCGCCGCACGGCACGACATGCTGCGGACGACGTTCACCTGCTCGGACGGCGGTGACCTCTACCAGCGGGTCCTCGACGTCGACGCGGCCCGGCCCGAGCTGCCCGTGACACCGGCGGCCGAGGACGAGCTGCCGGACCTCCTCGCCGGCCACGCCGACCACGAGTTCGACCTCACCCGGGAGACACCGTGGACGTGCCGCCTGTTCGCGGTCTCCGACACCGAGCACGTCCTGCTGATGGTGGTGCACCGCGTCGCGACGGACGACGGGTCGCTGACCGTCCTGGTCCGCGACCTGGCGGCGGCCTACGGAGCACGCCGTGAGGGCCGGGCCCCCGAACGCGCGCCGCTGCCCCTGCAGTTCGCCGACTACGCGCTCTGGGAGCGCGAGATGCTCCGGGACGAACAGGACCCCGACAGCCTGATCGGCGAGCAGACCTCGTACTGGAAGAAGGCCCTGGCCGGCCTGGAGGACGAGCAGGAACTGCCGACCGACAGGCCGCGGCCGCCCGTCGCCTCGCACCGGACGGACGCGGTGCCGCTCGCCGTCGACGGCGATCTGCACGCCCGGCTGATGGAGGTGGCCGAGGCCGAGAGCGCGACGCTCTTCATGGTGGTGCAGGCCGCCCTCACGCTGCTCCTCTCCGGTCTCGGCGCGGGACCCGACGTCACCTTCGGCACCGTCCTGGCCAACCGGGACGAGGAAGGCGACCTCGACGGACTGGTGGGGCCCTTCGCCGACCCGCTGGTCCTGCGCACGGACGCCTCCGGCAACCCCACCTTCCGCGAACTCCTCGGGCGGGCACGGGACACCTTCCAGCGGGCGGTGCAGAACCCGGACGTGCCCTTCGCGCGCCTCGTCGGCACCCGGTCACCGCAGGCCCCCGCGGCACGGCACCCGCTGTTCCAGGTCCTGCTCGACCTGCGCAGCGACGCCTCCCAGGTGTGGGAGTCGCCGGAACTGCCGGGCCTGAGCACCACCCGGCTGCCGGTGGGGCGGCCGGTGGGCGAACTCGACCTCGTGCTCGCCCTCACCGAGCGGCACGGCAGCGGAGGCGCCCCGAAGGGCGTCGACGGCACCGTCCGGTACGCCACCGACCTGTTCGACCGGTCCACGGTCGACGCGTTCGCGCGGCGGCTCGGCCAGGTCCTCGAACAGATCGCGGCCGACCCCGACCTCCGCATGGCCCAGGTGGAGCTGCTCCTCGGCCCGGACGAGCGCGACCAGGCGGTCGTCGCCGGGCACGACGCGGCAGCCGCGATGCCGGAGGGCACCGTCGTCGCACGCCTCGCCGAGCAGGCCGCGCGGCGCCCCGACGCGCCGGCGATCCTCGCCGGGGACGGCGCGCTCACCCACGGAGCGCTGGACGCCGCGGCCGGCCGGCTCGCGCGCCGGCTGGTCGGGCGGGGCATCGGCGCCGAGGACGTCGTCCTCGTCGCGCAGCCGCCCACGGGCGCCCTCGTGGTCGCGCTGCTCGGCGTGCTCAAGGCCGGCGCCGCCTGCCTCCTGGCCGATCCGCACCGGCCCATGGAGGACATCCCCGCCTGCCTGCGCAGGGCCGAACCCGCCGCGCTGGTCTGCGACACGGCGACGGCCCCGCTGCTGGCCGACGGCATCACCGTGCCGATGCTGCCGCTCGACGACCCCCGGACGGCCGTGACCGGCGGCGGGCACGCGGCGGACGGCGCGACGCAGCCGCTGCCCATGCCCCTGCCGGGGCAGGCGGCGCTCGTGCTCGGCGCCACGGCGTCCGACGGCGCCGACGGTCCCGGCACGGCAGCGGTCATCGAGCACCGGACGCTGCTCCACCAGGCCGCACACCGCGCGCGCGTCTCACCGCCGGGGCAGCACGAGGTGACGGCACTCGACCTGCGCGCCCCCGTGCCGGCGCTCCTGGCGCCGCTGTTCGCGGCTCTGTGCGAGGGCGGCGCCGTCCGCCTGGCGGCGGGCGACGACGACGGTCCCGCGATCACCGCGACGGACGGCGCGGCACTGCTCGTCACCACCGGCGAGCTGCTGCCCACGGGCCACGAACACGAGGCGGACGACCGGCAGGTGACCGGCGCCGTGGTCGTGGACGGCATCGGGGCCACGGAGTCCGCCGACGCCGCGCGGCAGTGGCTGGACCGCCATCCGCGAGCCGGCCTGGTCAGCGTCCACGGCACGGCGGAGACCGCGGGCGCCTGGCTCGACCACACGACCGCGCCCGGCGGACGGCTCCCCGCCGAGGCCCCCGCGGGCCGCCCCGTCTCCCACACCCGGGCCTATGTCCTCGACGACCACCTGCGCCCGGTCCCGCCCGGCGGCGCCGGCGACCTGTACGTCGCGGGAGCCGCGCTGGCCCGCGGCTACGCGGACGGCCGGGCGTCGACCGGCGAACGGTTCGTCGCCTGCCCCTTCGGCTCCGCCGGAGAGCGGATGCTGCGCACCGGCGAGCGCGCGAAGCGGACGGCCGAGGGGCTGCTCGCCCTGCGCGGCAAGGCCAGGGACGGCCGCCCCGGCGCCAGGGCGGCCGGCGGCGGGGACCACGAGGACGTGGAGGTGCTGCTGCCGCTGCGCCCGACGGGCGACAGGCCGCCGCTGTTCTGCCTCCACACCGGTACGGGACTGAGCTGGGCGTACGCGGCTCTCCTGCGGCACCTGCCGCAGGACCTGCCCGTCTACGGCGTGCAGGCGCGCGGGCTCGCGGGACCGGAGCCCATGCCCCGCAGCATGGCCGAGATGGCGGCCGACTACGCCGAACAGATCAGGACCGTCCAGCCGGCGGGCCCCTACCACCTCCTCGGGTGGTCGCTCGGCGGCCTGATCGCCCAGGCCGTCGCCACGCACCTCGAAGAGCAGGGCGAACAGGTGCGGCTGCTCGCGGTGATCGACGGCTACCCCGAGGGAACCGGCGGGGCCGACTACCGCGACGTGTCGCCCGGCGCCCGCGCGGACGGCGACGTCCAGCCGCGGCCGGGGGACAGGCGGCAGCCGATGAGCCAGGACGTCGGCGAGGGCATGGACGAAGGCCTCCGGTCCCACATGCGCGAGGTGATCGACAACCTGGGCCGCATCACCCCGCACCACACGCCGCGCCGCTTCCGGGGCGACCTGCTGCTGTTCATCGCCGCCGACGACCAGCCCGCCGAGCGGCCCGCGCCGGCCGCCAAGGAGAGCTGGGAGCCCTTCGTCGAGGGCGAGGTCGAGGCGCACGAGATCGCGGCGAGCCACTTCACCATGCTCCAGCCCACGCCGTCGTCGCACATCGGAGGCGTCCTCACGGCGAAGCTCCGGGCAGCGGACGACACCGGAGAGGAGTGAGTCCGACATGGCCCCTGACGCGGAACACGGCCGGCGAGAGGAACCCCTGATGTCGAAGCCGATCAACACCGCCGCGCACATCCGCCGCAACGGCATCGAACCACCGCCCGAACTGGCGAGGATCAGCGCGGAGACACCGCTCGTCCAGGTGGAGGCCGAGGGACTGCTGTTCTCCGGCCGCCACTGGCTCGCCACCGGCTACGACGAGGTGCGGGCGATCCTCGGCGACAACCGGTTCAAGATGCTGCCGCCCGCCCAGGCCAAGCTCGGCGGAGGGGGACAGGTCGAGGTCGGCAACCTCCTCCAGTACGACCCGCCCGACCACACCCGGCTGCGCAAGATGCTGACGCCCGAGTTCACACTGCGGCGCATACGGCGCCTGGAACCGTTCGTCGCGGAGATCGCGGAGGACTGCCTCGACGCCCTGGAGAGCGCGGGGCAGCCCGGCGACCTCGTCCGCACCTTCGCGGTGCCCATCCCGGGCCTGGTCGGCTGCGCCCTGCTCGGCGTGCCCCGCGACGACGCGGCCGACCTGGCGCGCAACTTCAACGCCAGCCGCGCCGTCGCCAACTTCGGCAACCGCATCGACGACCGCGAGCGGGAGCGGCAGCGCGCCGCGGGCAACGCCTTCGTGACGTACATGCGCAGGCTCGTCCGGCAGAAGCGCCGCACGCCCGGCGACGACCTGCTCAGCATGCTGATCCGCGACCACGGCGCGGACATCACCGACGAGGAGCTGACCGGCACCGCCGCGACCCTCATGGGCTCCGGCATCGAGAACGTCGGCGGGATGCTGGCACTCGCCCCGCTCGCCCTGCTCCAGTACCCCGACCAGCTCGCCCTCCTCCTGGACCGGCCCGAACTCATCGACCGGGCGGTGGAGGAACTCATCCGCTACCTCTCGTCCGTCCCCAACTCCATCCCGCGCTACGCGGGCGAGAACCTGCGCGTCGGCGGACACCTGATCAAGACGGGCGAGCTGGTGATGTGCTCGCTGCTCGCCGTCAACCGCTCCCAGCTCCCGGGGGTGCCGAGGGACACCCTCGACATCACCCGCGAGAACAGCGGCCACATGGCCTTCGGGCACGGCATCCACCACTGCCTGGGCGCGTCGCTCGCCAGGATGGAGCTGCGGATCGGGCTGCCGGCCCTGCTGCGCCGGTTCCCCAAGCTGCGCGTCGCGGTGCCGCCCGAGGAGATCCGCTTCCGGACCTGGACACCCAACTACGGGGTGGACGAACTGCCGGTGGCCTGGTGAACGCCCCGCAGCGCAGCACCCCGGACACGCCATCGCCGAGTCCGCCGTACAGGACCCGTACCGGAGAGGAAGGCCCCCCATGCCCAAGTCGTTGAAGGCCCCCGACCAAGCGCCGCTCGTCGAGACCGTCGTGCCGGGGACCTCCGACCGCGCCTGGATCGCCAACGGCTACGACGAGGTGCGGGCGATCCTCAGCGACACCAGGTTCTCCACCACGCCGCCCGCCGAGACCGCCGAGGCCTCGCGCCGGCTGGTGCAGCCCGGCAACCTGCTGCAGTACGACCCGCCCGAGCACACCCGGCTGCGGAAGATGCTCACCGGGGAGTTCACGCTCCGCCGGGTCCGCACCCTGGAACCGCTGGTCGAGGGCATCGTCGAGGACCGGCTCGACGCCCTGGAGGGCGCCGGGCAGCCGGTCGACCTCGTGGGGCAGTTCGTCTGGCCGACCGCGAGCCTGACCGGCTGCGCGATGCTCGGCATCCCGCGCGACGACCAGACCGAACTGACCCGCCACCTCGACAACAACCGCCTCGACAACCCCGACCGGGAACAGCGGGACATGGCGGGCACCGCCTACCTCGTCTACCTGGGCAAGCTCATGCGGCAAAAGCGCCGCGACCCCGGTGACGACCTGCTCGGCCGCCTCATCCGCGACCACGGCAGGAGCCTCACGGAGGCGGAGCTGACCGGCACCGCCGCGACCCTCCTCGCCTCCCTCATCCCCATCACCGGCGGCACCCTGGGCCTCGGCCTCGTCGGGCTCCTGGAGAACCCCGACCAACTGGCCCTGCTCGTCGAACGCCCCGAACTCATCGACCACGCGGTCGAGGAGGTGATCCGCAGCGTCACGATCATCCCGCACGCCTCACCCCGCACCGCCAAGGAGGACGTGGCCATCGGGGACCAGGTGATCAAGGCCGGTGACTTCGTGGCCTGCTCCCTCCTCGAGGCCAACGGGGCCCGGCCGCCCGGAGAACCGCAGGACACCCTGGACATCACCCGGGACAACAGCGGCCACATGGCCTTCGGGCACGGCCTCCACTACTGCCTGGGCGCGTCACTGGCCCGCATGGAGCTGCGGGCCGCCATCTCGCGGCTGCTGCGGCGCTTCCCGAAGGTGCGGCTCGCGGTGCCGCGCGACGAGCTCCGCTTCACGGCGAAGTCCGTGGAGACGCTCCCGGTCACCTGGTAGGGGAGGGACACCGCCGTGCCGCACGAACCAGCGCCCCTCCCGCTGCACACCCGCCGCACCCGCTTCGACCCGGCCGACGAACTGCGCCGCCTGGCGGCGGACGGCCCCGTCTCCCGGGTCAGCCTGGCGCCCGGCGCCGGCGACCGGCCCCTGTGGCTGGTCACCGGCCACGACGAGGTCCGCCAGGTCCTCGGCGACCACGTCCGGTTCTCCACCAGCCGCTTCGGCCCGCGGACAGCGGCGGGCGGGCGGCCCGCCCGGCGGCCCGACGAGGGCATCGGGCTGCTCATGGACTACGACCCGCCCGAGCACACCCGGCTGCGGAAGATGCTGACCCCGGAGTTCACCGTCCGGCGGATACGCCGGCTCGCGCCCCGCATCGAGGCCATCGTCGCCGAACGCCTCGACGCCGTGGAACGCGCCGGGCCCCCGGCCGACCTCGTGGAGCTGTTCGCGTCGGCCGTGTCCGGCCCCGTGCTGTGCGAGCTGATCGGGGTGCCGCGCGACGACCGCGACGACTTCCTGCGCCGCTGCGCCGCCCATCTGGAGACCGGCGCGGAGCGGGGGGAGCGGGCGGCGGCGGGAACGGCGTTCACCCGCTACCTCGCCGCCCTCGTGGCCCGGCAGCGCAAAAGCCCCGACGAGGGGTTCCTCGGCATGCTGGTCCGCGACCACGGCGAGGACTTCACCGACAAGGAACTGCGCGGCATCTGCGTCCTGCTGATGCTCGCCGGCCTGGACAACATCTCCGGCATGCTGGGGCTCGGGGCGCTCGCGCTCCTGGAGAACCCCGCCCAGCTCGCCCTGGTCCGCGGCGACCCCGCGGCCCTCGACCGGGGCATCGAGGAGCTGCTGCGCTATCTGTCCGTGCCGCACGCCCCCACGCCCCGCACCGCCCTTGAGGACATGACGCTCGGCGGCAAGCGGATCAGAGCGGGCGACACCCTCGTCTGCTCGATCCCGCTGGCCAACCGCGACCCGGCGCTCACCGACGATCCCGACCGGCTCGACGTCACCCGCGAACCACCGCCCCACGTGGCGTTCGGGCACGGCATCCACCACTGCCTGGGCGCCGCCCTGGCCCGGATGGAACTGCGCATCGCCTTCACCGGACTCCTGCGGCGCTTCCCGGACCTGCGCCTCGCGACGCCCGCCGACGAGGTGCCGTTCCGGACCCGGTCGACCGCCTACGGGGTGGAGCGGCTGCCGGTCACCTGGTGAACGGGAGGCCTGCGCAGAGAGGGAGGGAGAGCACGAGGAGAGGGGGATGGAGATGGAGATGGAGATCCGGGTGGACCGTGACCGGTGTGCCGGTTCCAGCCTGTGCGTGAGTTACCTGCCCGACGTCTTCGACCAGTCGGACGACGACGGCAAGGTACTGCTGAGAACGGCGGAGCCCGGAGCCGACGCGGCACAGGCGGTGCGCGGCGTGGTCACGAGGTGTCCGACCGGCGCGATCACCGTGCGCGCGCGCGACGCCCAGGAGGTCCGGGACGCCTAGACGGCGACCGCCCAGCACCCGGGAAAGCGACGGCCACATGCCCTTTCGGCACGTGGCCGTCCGGCATGCCCGCACCCGGGAACGGACCCGGGAACGGACCCGGAAGGGACACCGGAACGGACGTATGAGCGGAGCCGATGAGCGCACTGTGCGAACCCCGTTCTCTGTGTCCGCCGTGTGACCGCCCACCGCGTAGAAGTTGGCCCATGTCCTACACACACAAGCGAGCGACCGCGCATCGACGCGTCGCACCCAGGCGGATCGTCGCCCCCGCGCTGCTGGCCGCCACCGCCCTGGTCACGGCAGCCCTCGCGGGCTGCTCGGGCGACGGCTCGTCCAACGCGTCGTCGGAGAAGGACCCCAAGTCGAGCGCCTTCGACCGGGCCCTCGACTACTCGAAGTGCATGCGGAGCAACGGGGTCCCCGACTTCCCCGACCCGGAGGAGGACAGCGGCGGCGTCAAGCTGACCCCCGAGGGCGGCGCCGACCCCAACTCCGACGGGTTCAAGAAGGCCGTGGAGGCCTGCAAGGACAAGGCGCCGCAGGGACTCGGCGGGGGCGGTGGCGGCGGCGGAGGGGGCCAGGAGCTCGACTCCGCCAAGGTCACCGCCTGGGCGAAGTGCCTGCGCGAGAACGGCGTCCCGAAGTTCCCCGACCCCGACATCAACGGCTCCAGCATGAACATCGACCTCGTCGGCGCCGGCGTCGACCCCCAGGACGCCAAGTTCACCGAGGCCATGCAGACCTGCCAGAGCAAGTACCCGGGCGGGGGCGTCATGTTCGGGCCCGCCGGAGGTGGCCAGTGACCACGGACGGCACCGACGCGCCGGCCGTGGCGGGCGAGCGCTCCGGGGCCCTGGAACGCCACACCTCCGGCCAGGTGGCCACCAAGGCAGCGACGGACCTCGACAAGGCCGCGGAGGCCCCGGAGGTCGCGGAGACCGCCGAGGAGAGCCCGGTCAGGACCCTCGACACCGCTGCCGGCGAGGACCAGGACCCGGAGCCCGCCGGGAGCAGCCGCGTGCGCCGCCCGCTGCGCACCTCCCTGATCGTCCTCGCCGCGACGGCCGTCGTCGCGGCGGCCGGGATCACCGCCACCGGCGCCCTCGGCGGGGACGGCGAGGGCGCCGCGGGCGCCGCGCCCTCCGCGCCGCCCGCCACGGCCGAGGTGGACCGGACCACGCTGACCGACTCCGAGACCGTGGACGGCAACCTCGGCTACGGCGACGCGGCCACCGTCCAGGCGCCCGCGTCCTCGTCCGGCACGGGCTCCGACACGGACAGCGGCCAGGCCGGGCAGAACGGGCAGGGCAGCGCCTCCGGCGGCGACGGCATCGTCACCTGGCTGCCCGAGGAGGGCGAGGTCATCAAGCGCGGCGACACCGTCTACCGCGTCGACGAGCAGCGGGTACCGCTCCTGTACGGCTCCTTCCCGCTCTACCGCACCCTCCAGCCGGGCACCGAGGGCGCCGACGTGCGCATGCTGGAGAAGAACCTCCGCGCCCTCGGCCACAGCGGCTTCACCGTCGACGACACGTACGACGCGGCCACGGCCGCCGCCGTGCGGGACTGGCAGGACGACCTGAACCGCGAGGAGACCGGCGCCGTCGAGACCGGGGACGCCCTGGTGGCCCCGGCCGCCCGGCGCGTCGCGGACGTGAAGACCTCCCCGGGCGCCGCCCTCAGCGGTGGCCTGCTCTCCTGGACCGGCACCGAACGCATCGTCGGCGTCGATCTGGACGTGCAGTTCGAGGACCTGGTCGAGAAGGGCACCGAGGCCAGGGTCACCCTCCCGGACGACACCACGGTCCGGGCCGAGGTGACGGACGTCGGCACACCGTCGACGTCCCGGGGCGACGAATCCGCGAGCGGGTCGGGAGATTCCGGCTCGGACTCCGGCGGGTCCGGCGACGACGACCCCACGCTGCCCCTGGAGCTGACGGTGAAGGACCAGAAGGGGCTCGGCCGCTACCAGGCCGCGGCCGTCGACGTCACCCTGAAGGCCGAGAGCCGCAAGGACGTGCTCGTGGTCCCCGTCAACGCCCTGGTGGCGCGGAAGGGCGGCGGTTACGCCGTGGAGGTCGTCACGGCCGACGGCACCGAGTTCCGCCCGGTCAAGACCGGCATGTTCGCGGACAGCAGGGTCGAGATCTCCGGCAAGGGCATCAAGGAAGGCACCGTCGTGGGGGTCCCCAAGTGACCTCCCGCCCCTTGGAGCCGCCGACGACCCGCCCCGTGGTCGAACTGGCCGGTGTGACCAAGACGTACGGCGACGTGGCCGCGCTGCGCGGCGCGGACCTCGTCATCCGGCGCGGCGAACTCCTCGCCATCGTCGGCCCCTCGGGATCGGGCAAGTCCACGATGCTCAACATCATGGGCACCCTGGACCGGCCCTCCGAGGGCCGTGTGCGCATCGACGGCCACGACGTCGCGGGACTCAGCGACCGCGAACTGTCCGCGCTGCGGGCCGGCACCATCGGCTTCGTCTTCCAGCAGTTCCACCTGGCCTTCGGCGTGCCGGCGCTGGACAGCGTGGCCGACGGGCTGCTCTACAGCGGCAGGCCGCGCGCCGAGCGGCGCCGCCTCGCCGAACAGGCGCTGCGCAGGGTGGGCCTCGGCCACCGGCTCCACCACGAGCCGCACCAGCTCTCCGGCGGCGAGAAGCAGCGCGTGGCCATCGCGCGGGCGGTGCTCGGCGATCCGCCGCTGCTCCTCGCCGACGAGCCCACCGGCGCCCTGGACTCGCGCTCGGGCGCGATCGTGATCGAACTGCTCAACGAACTGCACGAGGCGGGCACCACGGTCGTCGTCATCACGCACGACCGCGACATCGCCGCCAGGCTGCCCCGCGAGGTGCGGCTGAAGGACGGCCGCATCGAGCACGACTCAGCAGGCGCCGGTGCCGCGCCCTCCCGATCCCTCGTGCCCGAGGAGGCCGCGCGATGACCCTGACGAACGCGCCCCGGGAGCTGGAGCGCCGCGCGGACGCCGACCCGCCGCGGAAACCGCGGCCCGCCCGAATGCGTCCCGCCGACGTGCTGCGGGTCGGCGGCTCGGGGCTGCGCTCACGCCCGATGCGGGTGTTCCTCTCGGCGCTCGGCATCGCCATCGGCATCGCCGCCATGGTCGGTGTGGTCGGCATCTCGACCTCCTCCACGGAGGACCTCGACCGGCGGCTCTCCGCGCTCGGCACGAACCTCCTCACCGTCACGCCCGGCCAGTCCTTCACCGGCGGCGCCGCCCATCTGCCCGCCGAGTCGGTCGGGATGATCGGCGCCATGGACCACGTGGACTCGGTCTCCGCCATCGGCAGGACCAGCGCCAAGGTCTACCGCAACGACCGCACGCCGAAGCAGGAGACCGGCGGCCTCAGCGTCGCCGCCGCCCGTACCGACCTGCCGGAGTCCGTCGGCGCGGAGATCGTCGACGGCCGCTGGCTCAACGCCGCCAACAGCCGCTACCCCTCCGTCGTCCTCGGCCCCAAGGCCGCCGAGCAGCTCGGTGTGCACGAGGCGGGACCGGACGTGCGGGTGTGGCTCGGCGGGCGCTGGTTCACCGTCGTCGGCCTGCTCGCGCCCAATCAACTCGTCCCCGCCATGGACTCGTCGGCCCTGGTCGGCTGGTCCGTCGCCAAGAGCGAACTGGGCTTCGACGGCTACCCCACGACGATCTACACCCGCGCCGACGAGTCCTCCGTGGGCGACGTCCAGGCCGTCCTCGGCGCCACCGCCAACCCGGAGACCCCCAGCGAGACCACCGTCTCACGGCCCTCCGACGCGCTCGCCGCCAAGGAGGCCACCGACGACGCGCTGAGCGGACTGCTGCTCGGCCTCGGCGGAGTGGCGCTGCTCGTCGGGGGTGTCGGGGTGGCCAACACCATGGTCATCTCGGTCCTCGAACGCCGCTCGGAGATCGGCCTGCGCCGCTCCCTGGGCGCCACCCGCGGCCAGATCCGCACCCAGTTCCTCGCCGAGGCCCTGCTGCTCTCCGCCCTCGGCGGTCTGGGCGGCGTCCTGCTCGGCATCGCCGTCACCGGCGGCTACGCCTCCTACCAGGGCTGGCCTTCGGTCGTGCCGGTGTGGGCCATGGCCGGCGGCGTCGGCGCCACGCTGGTGATCGGCGGCCTCGCGGGGTTCTACCCGGCCGTGCGGGCGGCGCGGCTGCCCCCGACCGAGGCGCTGGCCACCACCTGAGACCGCGGTGCTCCCGGGGGATCTTCCCCCGGACCTCCGGGAGCACCGCGCCCGTCCGCGCCGCTCCGGGCCGGTTCCGGCGGGCGACGCGGACGGGGCCCCTCGGGGGTCTCAGGGGCTGCGGGCAGCTCCGCGACACGGGCCAGACGCCGGAAGGAGTCGAGCAGGCCCTCCCTGTCGTGCGTGCTGGTGGTCACCATGACCTCCTGGGCGCCGCTCTCCTTGATGACCCGCTCAAGAACGTCGGCGACCTGCTCCTCCGTGCCGTGCACGTGGCCCCGCAGCCCCGCCTCGTACAGCCCGCGCTCCTTGTCGGTCATCGTCAGCGACTCCACGCGCTCGGCCGTGGGGAGCGGCGGGAACGTGCCGTGCGTCCGGGAGTACGCCATCGACCAGGCCTCCGGCATGAGCAGCCGGCGCGCCTCCTCCTCGCCGGCGGCGACCGCGACGGTGCCCGCGACGACGACGTACGGTTCGGCGCTCCAGGGCGAAGGGCGGAAGGAGCGGCGGTAGGTGTCGATGCCGCGCAGCATCTTCTCGCGGTTCCTGATGTCCCCGATGACCAGCGGAAGCCCGGCCTCCGCGGCGATGGCGGCTCCCTCGCCCACGGCGAGGACGAACGGCGGGACGGTGAGCCCCTCGGCCGGGCGGGCGCGCACGCCGGTGCCCGACGTCCCGCGGAACCAGGCCAGCAGCTCGGCGAGGAGCGCCGCGAAGTCCTCGGCGTCGTGCTTGCCGCGCCCGAGCGCCTTGCGCACCCCGTCCGTGAACCCCACGGAGCGGCCGAGCCCCATGTCGACGCGGCCGGGGAACAGCGATTCGAGGACGCCGAACTGCTCGGCCACCACGAGCGGCCGGTGGTTCGGCAGCATGACGCCGCCCGTGCCGACCCGGATGATGCGGGTGGCCGAGGCGACGGCCGCCGCGAGGACCGTGGGCGCGGAGCCCGCGACCCCGGGCACACCGTGGTGCTCGCTGACCCAGAACCGGTGGTAGCCGTATCTTTCGATCTCCTGCGCCAGGCGCACGGTGTCGCGCAGGGCCTCGGGGCCCTCGTGCCCCTCACGGGTGCGCGAGCGGTCCAGGACGGAGAAGCGGGTCGCCGCGATCACTGAGCTCACGACAGGTTCAACACCCGGCGCCCGGCAAGATTACCGCCCCGCCCTGCGGGGCCGCCGTCCGCGCGGAGGTCAGGCGCCGTCGCCGTCCTCCAGGCGGAAGCCGACCTTGAGGCCCACCTGGTAGTGCCGGATCTGGCCGTCCTCGATGTGGCCGCGGATCTGGGTGACCTCGAACCAGTCCAGGCCGCGCAGGGTCTGCGAGGCGCGGGAGATGCCGTTGCGGATCGCCTGGTCGACGCCTTCGTGCGAGGTGCCGTAGATCTCGGTGACGCGGTAGGTGTGGTCCGACATGTCAGGGTTCCTCCCGGCCGTGCGGTGGTGTCGTGGCGTACGTCACTCCACCGTGCCCCAGCCCGTCCCGACGCGCGAGATGACGAACCCCCCTTGACCGGCTCTTTGGTACATACCAAGATTCAGCCGTACCCGTTCGAGCCATCCGCTCATCCCCCACGTCGGGCCGACCTTCCCCTGTCCGCAGGCAGAAAGTGACCCACGTGAAGCCGCACCGTCGCGCCGTCATGCCCTTGGCGCTCGCCCTCTCCTCCACCGTCCTGCTGGGCGGGTGCCGGCTGCTGCCCGGGGGCGAGGACCGCAGGACCGTCACCGTCTGGCTGATGAAGGGCAGCGCGTCGCCGGAGTTCGTCGAGCGCTTCACCGAGGGCTTCGAGAAGGAGCACGACGACATCAGCCTGGACATCCGCGTCCAGGAGTGGAACGGCATCACCACCAAGGTCAAGAAGGCGCTCAAGTCCTCCGACGGGGCCGGCCCCGAGGTCATCGAGGTGGGCAACACGCAGGTGGCGCAGTACGTCGAGCAGGGCGGCCTGTACGACCTCACGCTGGAGTCCGCGCGTGACTTCGGCATGGACGACTGGCTGCCCGGCCTCGCCGAACCCGGCCGCTACGACGGCGCCCAGTACGGCATCCCCTGGTACGCCGCCAACCGCGTGGTGATCTACAACAAGGACCTCTTCGCGAAGGCCGGCATCACCCGCCCGCCCCGCACCCGCGCGGAGTGGCTGGCGGCCACCCAGAAGCTGAACACCGGCGGTGACCAGGGCATCTATCTGGCGGGCCAGGACTGGTACACGCTGGCCGGGTTCATCTGGGACGAGGGCGGCGACCTCGCCACGGAGACCAAGGAGTCGTCCGGCGACTGGCGCGGCAGCCTGCACACGCCCGCGGCCCTGCGGGGCATGGACTTCTACCAGCGCCTCCAGGCGCTCGGCCGCGGCCCGCGCGACGCCGACGAGGAACACCCGCCGCAGGCCGGCGTCTTCGCCAAGGGCGACGTCGCCCAGATCATCGCGGTGCCCGGAGCGGCGCGGCTCATCGAGGAGAAGAACCCCGCCCTTAAGGGGAAGCTCGGCTACTTCCCCGTCCCTGGCAAGAAGGCGGACGAGCCCGGCGCGGTGTTCACCGGCGGCTCCGACTTCGTGGTGCCCGAGCGCAGCGACGACCACAAGGGCGCGGTCGCGGTGATCGAGGCGCTCCAGGGCAAGAAGTGGCAGACCGACCTGGCGCGGACCATGGACTACGTGCCGAACAAGGCGAAGCTGGCCCCGGCCGTCTCCGGCCAGGAGGGCGCGGCGGCCATGGCCGCGGGCGCGGCGAACGGCCGGGCGACGCCCAACTCGCCCCGCTGGGCGGCCGTCGAGGCCGACAACCCCATCAAGGGCTACATGTCCGCGGTCCTCATGGGCGGCGACCCGGCGGCCGAGGCCCGCAAGGCCTCCGACCGCATCACCAAGGAGCTCGGCGTCGGCAGCATGTGACGCGCGTCCGGCCCCGCCGGGGGGCGGGGCCGGAACCCGTGCGGCTCTCCGCCGTTACGCGGCCGTGCTCAGCGACAGGGCGAAGCGGCCCCTGTCGTCGGTCCACCAGTGGTCCAGGTGGAGTCCCGCCGCGGCCAGTTCGGTGCGCACGCCCCCCTGCCGGAACTTGGCCGAGATCTCCGTGCGCAGCTCCTCGCCCTCGGCGAAGTCGACGGCCAGGTCGAGCGCGGCGATCTTCACCGTCTGGTGGACGGTGGAGCGCAGCCGCATCTCGATCCACTCGTTCTCCGCGTCCCAGGCGGCGACGTGCTCGAAGGCGTCCGGATCGAAGTCGGCGCCGAGTTCGCGGTCCATGACCGCGAGCACGTTCTTGTTGAACGCGGCCGTCACGCCCGAGCGGTCGTCGTAGGCCGAGACGAGCACCGAGGGGTCCTTGACCAGGTCCGTGCCGAGCAGCAGCGCGTCGCCGGGGGAGAGGAGGTCGCGTACGGAGGCGAGGAACGCCGCACGCTCGGCGGGCAGCAGGTTGCCGATCGTGCCGCCGAGGAACGCCACGAGCCGCGGCCCCGGCGTGCCCGGAAGCGCGAGGCCGCGGGTGAAGTCGGCGATCAGGGCGTGCACGGCGAGCGAGGGCCGCTGGGCGAGCAGGGTGTTCGCGGCCCCGGTCAGCGCGCTCTCGCTGACGTCCACGGGGACGTAGGTGTGCAGGGTCTCCATGGCGTCGATCAGATGGCGGGTCTTCTCCGACGAACCGGAGCCCAGCTCCACCAGCGTCCGGGCGCCGGTGATCCGCGCGATCTCGGCGGCCCTGGCGACCAGGATCTCGCGCTCGGCGCGCGTCGGGTAGTACTCGGGCAGGGCGGTGATCTCCTCGAAGAGGACGCTGCCGCGCGCGTCGTAGAACCACTTGGGCGGCAGCGTCTTGGGCGTGCGGCCCAGGCCGTGCAGGACATCGGCGCGCAGGGCGGCCCCGGTGGCGTCCTCGGGCAGGGTGCGGGTCAGCAGGAACGGGCTCACGCGGAAGGCTCCTTGAGCGGTGTCAGCAGTACGTCGGTGCGGCTCGCGGCGAGCAGGGTGCGGTCGGGCACCTCGCGCCAGTGGGGGTCGTCGTCGTAGGGCTCGGAGGCGACGACGGTGCGGCGTCCTGGTTCGGCGAGGTACCACAGGGTGTCGCCCCAGGCGGTCGCGGCGATCGTGTCGCCGCCGGTGAGCAGGAGGTTGAGGCGGGAGCCCGGGGCCGCCGCGGCGACCTCGCGGACGGTGTCGGCCAGCGCCCGCGCCTCGTCGTCGCCGCGCCGCAGCCGGTTGAGGACGAGGGCCCACACCAGCGCGGAGTCGCAGCGCGCCTCCATGGAGAGCAGTTCGTCGGGCGGCAGGCCCCGGGAGAGCGGGGCGAGCGAGCGCGGCCAGCCCGTCACCGCGCCGTTGTGACTGAACAGCCAGCGTCCGGCCGCGAAGGGAGCCGCCGCGGCCTCGCCGTCCGCGCCCGCCTCGGTGGCGTCGCGCACCGCGGCGAGGAGCGCCCCGGAGCGTACGACCCGGGCGAGGTCGGCGAAGGAGCCGTCGGCCCAGATCGGTCCCGCGCGCCGGTAGCGGGCGGGCTCCGGGTCGCCTTCGGCGTACCAGCCGACCCCGAAGCCGTCGGCGTTGACGGTGCCGTGGCGCTGGCGCCGGGGCGCCCACGACTGCCGGTACAGGCCGTGCGGGGGCGCGACGATGAGGCTTCCCAGCGGCTGCGGCGGGCCGAGGAAAGCGAGATGGCGGCACATCAGCCCACCACCGGGTCCGGGGTCTCGGCGGGGCCGGCGTCGCGGGCCGTGCGGAAGCCGGAGAAGATCTGCCGCCGCACCGGGTGGTCCCAGTTGCGGAACGTGCCGCGGCAGGCCACCGCGTCCACCGAGAACGCGCCGCCGCGCAGCACCTTGTAGTCGCCGCCGAAGAACACGTCGGAGTACTCCCGGTAGGGGAAGGCGGCGAACCCCGGGTAGGGCAGGAAGCCGCTGGACGTCCACTCCCACACGTCGCCGATGAGCTGGCGCACGCCGAGCGGTGACGCGCCCGCCGGGTAGCTCCCCGCCGGGGCGGGGCGCAGGTGGCGCTGGCCCAGGTTGGCCCGCTCGGGCGTGGGGTCCTCGTCGCCCCAGGGGTAGCGCAGGGAGCGGCCCGTCGCCGGGTCGTGCCGTGCGGCCTTCTCCCACTCCTCCTCGGTGGGCAGGCGCCGGCCCGCCCAGCGCGCGTAGGCGTCCGCCTCGTACCAGCTCACGTGCAGGACGGGTTCGTCGGCGGGCACCGGCTCGGTGGTCCCGAAGCGGCGCCGCAGCCACTGCCCGCCCTCCCGGCGCCAGAAGAGCGGCGCGCGCAGCGCGTTCTTCCGGACCATCGCCCAGCCCTCGGGCGTCCACCAGCGGATCTCGTCGTAGCCGCCGTCGTCGATGAAACGCTGGTACGCGGCGTTCGTCACCGGCGTGGTGTCGATGAAGAAGGGCGGCACGAGACGGCGGTGCGCGGGGCGTTCGTTGTCCAGGGCCCACGGCTCGGTGGACGTGCCCATCGTGAACGGGCCGCCGGGGACGAGGACTTCCGCCGGTCCGGTGAAGGGCGGACCCGGCAGCGGGTCGGGGGCGGTGAGCACGGCCGGGCCCGAGCGGAGCTGGTGGGTGATGAGCATCGTCTCGTCGTGCTGCTGCTCGTGCTGCGCGATCATCCCGAAGGCGAAGCCGGCCTCGGTGAGCGCGGTGCCCCGGAACGGCGTCGCCTCCAGCACGTCCAGGGCGCGCCCGCGCACCTCGGCCGCGTAGCCGCGGGCCTCACCGGGGGCGAGCAGCGGCAGGCTCGGCCGTTCGGCGCGCGGGTGCTCGAAGGCGTCGTACAACGAGTCGATCTCGGGCCGCATGGCGTCGCGGCCCGCGACCGCGCGCAGCAGCCACTGCTCCTCCTGGTTGCCTATGTGCGCGAGGTCCCAGACGAGCGGGGACATCAGCGGTGAGTGCTGTGCGGTCAGTTCGCCGTCCTCGACGCAGTCGGTCAGGGCGGCGGTGCGCTGCCGCGCCGTCAGGAGGGCGGCGAGCGCGCGTTCCTTGAGGACGTCGGGTTCGGTGCTCGGCCCGGTCATCGGTGGGTGTCCTTCCCCGTGGCGTCGTGCGGCAGTGAGGCGTCGAGCAGGTCGTCGGCGGGGCAGCGGCCCCGGGCGACGTACTGCTCGGCGTACGTGGCGACGGCGTCCCGCACGGACGTGTCGGCGCCCATCCGGGCCAGCGCGTCGCCCGCGGCGGCGAAGCAGGTGACGGCGGCCTCGCGCAGCTCCGCGTCGGCGGGCCCGTGACGCGCGGCGTCCAGCCAGAGCGGGCTGTGCGGCCCGGTGCCGGAACCCGGCGGCCCGTCGCGCTCGGCCAGCGGCTTGACGGTCCGGTAGGCGGTCTCCGCGGCCTCCGGATCGTCGAAGAGGGCGGCCGTCACGGCCAGCGGCACGATCCAGCCGTCCTCGCCCGGCTGGGCGTCGACCATGCGCAGCTCCAGGTGGCCGCGGGCCCTGACCGGCGGGAACAGCGTGGTCAGGTGGTAGTCGAGATCGTCGCGGGTCGGGGGTCTCGGCTCGGCCGAACGGACCCAGGAGCGTAAGGAGAGCCCGTCCGGGACGCTCCACGGCCCGTCCGACTCCGTGGTCCTGACGCACATGACCGGCGCGTCCATGACGTGCCGCGCCCAGGCCTCGCGCGGCTCCCCGTCCAGCGGCGGGGCGCCCGACCTGCCGGGCACGATGCCCGCCCACACGGCCTGCCGCGTGGAGCGCCAGCCGGTGGGACGGCCCTCCGACAGCGGCGAGTTGGCGAACGAGGCGACCAGGACGGGCCCGAGCAGATGCGCCAGGCGCCAGCGGCGCGCGTACCCCAGCGGGCCCGGTTCCTCGTGCCCCGCGTCCAGGCAGATCTGCACGGACGCCGTGGAGCACATCATGCGCCGCCCGGCGGGGCCGCCGCGGTCCAGGGAGGCTTCGAGCGCGTCGTAGCGGGGCTCGCGCAGCACCCGTACCGGCGGCCGCCACGGGTCGGCGCCGTAACCGCTGAGGGTGAGGCGATGGGAGTGCAAGGTGCGCCGGACGGCTTCGAGATCGGCCCGGACGGCCGTCACGCACTCCGTCAGTGAGGCGGCGGGCAGCGAGCTGAGCTCCAGCTGGCCGCCGGGTTCGACGGTGAGGGGGGAGGTGAGGGGCAGGGCCCGCAGTGCGGCCAGGGCCGCTTCGAGGCGGGCGGCGGAGACGGGCAGATGGGGCTGCCCCGGCTCATGGACCAGCCATTCCAGCTCCACGCCGACGGCGCGGGGCGGGCCCGTCTTGAAGCAGATGCCGCGGATCAGCGCCTCCACCTCGGCCTCGGTCACCGCGTCCGCCGCCTTGATGCGGGGCGGCGGACGGTGCTTCGTACAGTCTCCCTCGGACATGCGGAGATCCTTCCCTTCGAGAAGTGCTCGATATACCCAAAACCCTTCAGCCGCTCCGCACAAGAGTGCCCCCCTGGCCGATTCCGCACCGGGAGCGTCTGTTGGGCCGCCCGCCACGCGTGGCTCACCACGCGTTCACGAACGGCGGGGTCCCCGCAGGCGGGGAGCGGTCACCCGGGCCACCGCTCGTGCCACCGCTGGTCCGCCTCCAGCTGGGCGGCGAGGGAGATCAGGAGCGGTTCGCTGTGCGCGGGCCCGAGGAGCTGGGCGCCGACCGGGAGGCCGCCGGGCACGAGCCCCGCGGGGACGTTGACGCCCGGCCAGCCCAGCACGTTCCACGGCCAGGCGTAGGGGCAGGCCGCGATCATCGCCAGGTCGGTGCGCCAGCCGCTCAGGTCCGCCAGGGCGCCGACGCGCGGCGGGGGCGTGGCCGTGGTCGGCGTGAGCACCACGTCGTACGCCGAGAAGACGGCGCCCACCCTGCGGTGCAGCGCCGCCTCCGAGCGGCGGGCGAGCCGCAGCGGGGCGCCGCCCAGCAGCCGCCCCGTCCGCGCCGCCTCGCGCGTGCGCCGGTCGAGGAGCGCGGCGTCCGGCACGCGCCGCGCCCACTCGGCGATGCCCGCCGTGGCGCGCGGCACGAAGGCCAGGCCGATCCGGCCGTAGGCCGGGTCGGCCTCCGCCACGTCGTGCCCGAGCGCGGCGAGGCGGTCCGCGAGCGCGAGGACGCGCCGCCGCACCGCCGGGTGCAGCCGCTTGGGCGTCCCCGTGAACGGCATGCGCAGGGAGAGCGCGATCCGCAGCCGCCCCGGGTCCCGCGTCGCCGCGTCGGCCGCGCGCACGGCGGGCGGCCGGTGCGGGTCGCCCCGGTGGTTGCCGCTCGCCGCGTCCAGCAGCAGCGCCGCGTCCGCGACGGTCCTGGCGAGCGGGCCGTTGACGGTGATCCCGTGGAACGCCTCGGCCCACGGCCACGTCGAGATCCGGCCCCGCTGCGGCTTGATCCCCACCAGATGCGTCCAGGCCGCCGGGATGCGCACCGACCCCGCCCCGTCGGAGCCGAGGGCGGCGGGCACGAGGCCCGCGGCGACCGCCGCCGCCGAGCCGCCCGAGGAGCCGCCGGGCGTGTGGGCGGTGTGCCACGGGTTGCGGGTGTCGCCGAAGCCGGGGCCCTCGGTGAACGGCCACTGGCCGAGCTCGCAGGTGTTGGTCTTGCCGACGACGACCGCGCCGGCCGCCCCCAGCCTGCGCACCGCCTCGCAGTCCTCGGCCTGCGGCGGGAACTCGCCCCGGCAGCCGAACGCGGTCGGCTCGCCCGCCACGTCCATGTCGTCCTTCACGGCCAGCGGCACACCGAGCAGCGGCCGGCCGTCGAAGGGACCGCCTTTCGCCAGTTCCCGGTCGGCGGCGTCCGCCTCGGCGAGCGCGGCGTCCGGCCGCACCCGCTTGAAGGCGTTCAGCGTGGTCCGCGCCGCCTCGATCCTGGCCAGGGCGCGCTCGGTCAGCTCCCGCGACGACACCTCTCCCGCGGCCAGCGCGCGGGCGGAGCGCGCGAGCCCTTCGGCACGGTCGGCGGTCACGGGGCACCTCCGGGTCGGGACGGGTGCCCGAACGTTAACCGGCGAGTAGCCCAACGGGGAACGACGCCGGGGAAGTTCGCGGCGGAACCGGCGCGAGGAACGTCGCTCGCCCGCTCGAAGGGCCCTCGCGGCGGTCTGCGAAGATGCCGAAGTCATGGTGCAGATACCGAAGAAGGAGCCCGCGCGGCGCTCCGTGCCGACCAGTGCCGACGTCGCGCGTCTGGCGGGGGTCTCCCGCGCGACCGTCAGCTACGTCCTCAACAACACCAGCGCCGTCCGGATAAGCGAGCCCACACGGCGCCGCGTCCACGCCGCCGCGAGGGAACTGGGCTACGTCCCGCACGCCGCCGCGCGCAGCCTGCGCGCCGGGCACAGCCGGATGGTCCTCATGCCCACGTCGGAGACCCCGCTCGGCCCGCTCCTCAGCCAGTTCTTCAATGAACTGCAGTGGGCGCTCAGCCGCCTCGACTACACCGTCGTGCAGTACGCGAGCCTCGGCATGACCGGCGAGGACGCGGCCCGCGCCTGGGCCGAGCTGCGGCCCGTCGCGGTCCTCTCCCCCGACGCCTCGGCGCTGGGGCCGCGCGGCGTGGAGGTCCTGAAGCGGTCCGGCGCCAAGGCCGTCTTCACCCTCGGACCGCAGCGCGTCGAGGGCGCGCACGCGCTCCTGATGGACGGCCGCCGGGTGGGGGAGGCCGCGGCCCTGCACCTGCTGGCCCGCGGCAGACGCCGGATCGGCGCGATCGTCCCCGAGGAACCCGGCCTGGAGATCTTCTCGGAGCCCCGCGTCGAGGGACTCCGCAAGGCCCTGCGTGCCGTGCGCATCACCGGCGCGTCCCTCACGGAGGTGCCCCTCGCCTACGACGAGGCGTCCGCCGCGCGGCTCGCGGCGCGCTGGCGCTCACTGGGCCTCGACGGCGTCTTCGCGTACAACGACGAGTACGCGATGCTGCTGCTGCGGGCGCTCCAGGACGAAGGCGTCGCGGTGCCCGACGAGACGGCCGTCGTCGGCTCCGACGACCTCATGCTCGGCAGGCTGCTGCGGCCCCGGCTCAGCACCGTCCGCATCGAGCTGCCCTCCGGGCGCGGCCTCGCCGAACTCGTGGACCGCGTGGTCCGCGACCCGGGAACCGAACCCGAGGTGCACGACGTGCTCGGGGCGGACGTCGTGCACCGCGAGTCCAGCTGAGAGGACCGGGCCGCGGATCTCGCGCGGCGGACCTACTGGCCCTGCTCCTGCTGCTTGGCCTGCTCCTCGGCGACCTGCCTGCGGACCTCGTCCATGTCCAGGTTCCGCGCCTGGCCGATGACGTCGGTGAGCGCCGCCTCGGGCAGCGCGCCCGGCTGGGCGAACACCGCCACCTGGTCGCGCACGATCATCAGCGTCGGGATGGACTGGATGTTGAACGCCGCGGCCAGCTCGGGCTGGGCCTCCGTGTCCACCTTGGCGAAGACGAGGTCGGGGTTGGCCTCGGCCGCCTTCTCGTAGACGGGAGCGAACTGCTTGCAGGGTCCGCACCACTCGGCCCAGAAGTCGATCAGGACGAATCCGTTGTCCGTGACCGTCTGGTCGAAGTTCTCCTTGGTGAGCTCCAGTGTCGCGCTCATGGGTGTGTCCCTGCTTCCTGTGTGAGGCATGGCCGCTGTCGGTAACGGCCGATGGTGCGAACGTATTCCGCCCGTCGCGCGTGCGCGGCGAACCGCGCACGCACCGGCATGTCCGGCGCGCTTACCCATGTGGCCACGGCGCACACCTGCGGCAAGACTGTCCCCATGACGGATACCAGGACTTACGACGTAGTAGTCATCGGAGCGGGGCCCGTGGGGGAGAACGTGGCCGACCGGGCACGCGCGGCGGGCCTGAGCGCCGCGATCGTGGAGAGCGAACTCGTGGGGGGTGAATGCTCCTATTGGGCGTGCATGCCCAGCAAGGCGCTGCTGCGCCCCGTCATCGCCCGCGCCGACGCGCGCCGCGTCCCCGGCCTGCGGCAGGCGGTGGAGGGGCCGCTGGACGCCGCGGCGGTCTTCGCCCACCGCGACGGCTTCACCTCGCACTGGAAGGACGACGGGCAGGTCGGCTGGCTGGAGGGCGTCGGCGTCGACCTGTACCGCGGCCACGGCCGCCTCGCCGGAGCGCGCAAGGTCTCGGTGACCGGCAAGGACGGCTCCGAGCAGCTCCTCGCGGCCCGCCACGCGGTGGCCGTCTGCACCGGCACCCGCGCCGCCCTGCCCGACCTGCCGGGGCTCGCCGACGTCAAGCCGTGGACCAGCCGCGAGGCCACCGCGAGCGACCACGTGCCCGGCCGCCTGCTGGTGGTCGGCGGCGGTGTCGTCGCCGTGGAGATGGCCACGGCCTGGCAGGCGCTCGGGTCGCGGGTGACGGTGCTGGTGCGCGGCGGCGGGCTGCTCCCGCGCATGGAGCCGTTCGCCGGTGAGCTGGTGGGGCAGGCGCTGACGGAGGCCGGCGCGGAGGTCCGCTCCGGTGTCTCGGTCACCGCCGTCACCCGCGACAACGGCACGGTCAGGGCCACCCTCGACGACGGCTCGACGCTGGAGGCCGACGAGATCCTGTTCGCCACCGGCCGCGCGCCGCGCACGGACGACATCGGCCTGGACACCGTCGGCCTGGAGCCCGGCTCCTGGCTCGACGTCGACGACAGCCTGCGGGTGCGCGGCAGTGAGTGGCTGTACGCGGTGGGCGACGCCAACCACCGGGCGCTCCTCACCCACCAGGGCAAGTACCAGGCGCGCGTCGCGGGCGCCGCCATCGCCGCCCGCGCCCAGGGCGTGCCGCTCCTGGAGACCGACCGCTGGGGGGCCCACGCGGCCACCGCCGACCACGACGCGGTCCCGCAGGTCGTCTTCACCGACCCCGAGGCGGCCTCCGCCGGACTGACCCTCGCCGAGGCCGAGGCCGCGGGCCGCCGGGTGCGCGCCGTCGACTACGACATGTCCGGCGTCGCGGGCGCGAGCCTGTACGGGGAGGGCTACCGCGGGCGCGCCCGCATGGTCGTCGACCTGGACCGCGAGGTGCTGCTCGGCGTCACCTTCGTCGGTCCCGGGGTGGGTGAGCTGATCCACTCGGCGACCATGGCGGTGGCCGGGGAGATCCCCGTCGACCGCCTGTGGCACGCGGTCCCCGCCTACCCCACGATCAGCGAGGTGTGGCTGCGGCTCCTGGAGACCTACCGCGGCTGACCGCCCGCCGCGCGGAGGGCCGCTCCCCGACCCGGGGGAGCGGCCCTTTCCGCGCCCCGTGCGCGGGTCAGCTGCTCGCGTAGACGTCCTCCACGTACCGCCCCTCGGCGACCAGGTCCCCCAGCCACCGCGCGGCGGCCTCGGCGTCGCCGCCCGTGGCCTTCGCGTACAGCCCCTGGAAGGCCTCCCGCACGCCCGGCGCCATCCGGGAGCCGTCACCGCACACGTAGACCCGAGCGCCCTCTTCGAGCAGGCGCCAGACCTCGCCGCCCTCGGCCGCGATCCGGTGCTGCACGAACAGCAGCCCGCCCTCCGGAGCCCTGGAGAACGCCGGGCGCAGCGACACCGCGCCCGCGCGCTCCGCGTCCTCCGGCTCGGCGCGGTGCAGATAAGTCGACGTCGGGATGGTCGCAGCCGACGTAGCAGAGCGCGGGCGCCGGCCGGGCGTCCGCGCGCAGGAGCGCGAGACGGTCCGTCGGGATCGGTGTCGACGGCGTCAACTACCACCTGTCCCGCCTCTGCCGCCGGCTGCGGGTCCAGAACCGCACCGCCCTGGTGGCCAGGGCCTACGTACTCGGACTTCTCGACCCGGCCATGTGGCCGCCCAGGGTCGCCGCGCCCGCCGCACGGCATCCGGCGGCGCATGACCCGCGCGGGTCCGGCGACGCCGGAGGCCCGGCCGCGGGTTAGCCTGGTGACAGCGGCGGCCCCCAGGGGCGGGCCGCGCGGCGGTGGGGCCCGCCGTACCCGAACCGCGGCGAAGGATGCCGCCAACGGTCCCTCCTCGCGCACGAGCGCGCCCGACGGAGGGCGCGGGCGAGTAGGAGGAACATGCCCAGCGAGACCGGCCGCCCCGCGGCGGCCGACGAACCCGTCGACCCGGACATCTGCTGCGTCGACGCCGAGCGGCGGCAGAGCCTGACACGCGGTCAGGGGAGGACCGTCGCGGCGGTGGCCGTCGGCGGCGCCCTCGGGGCCTCGGCCCGCTACGGCGCCTCCCTCCTCTGGCCGGCCGCCGCCGACGCCTTCCCCTGGTGGACGCTCGCGGTGAACGCGGCCGGGTGCGCCGTCATCGGAGCCTTCATGGTCCTGATCACCGACGTGTGGACACCGCACCCCCTGCTGCGGCCGTTCTTCGGCACGGGCGTACTCGGCGGCTTCACCACGTTCTCGACGTACACCGCGGACATCGAGCGGCTGGTCAGCGGCGGCCACGCCCGCACCGCCCTCGCCTATCTCGCGCTGACCCTGCTCGTGGCGCTCCTCGCGGTGTGGGGCGCGGCGCGGACGACGCGCCGGATCGCGGCGGCGGTGCGCGGATGAACTGGCTGTGCGTCGTCGCCGGGGCGATGATCGGCGCGCCCCTGCGCCACCTCACGGACCGAGCGGTCCAGGCGCGCCTCGGCACGCTCTTCCCCTGGGGCACCTTCACGGTCAACGTCGTGGGGTCCCTGGTCCTCGGCGTGCTCGCCGGAGCCGTCACCGCCGGGGCCGCCCCCGAGCACCTGGAGCTGTTCCTCGGCACCGGCCTGTGCGGGGCCCTGACGACCTATTCGACCTTCTCCTACGAGACGCTGCGGCTGGCCGAGAGCGGTGCCCGGTTCTCCGCGGTGGCCAACGCGCTCGGCAGCGTCGCCGCAGGCCTCGGCGCGGCCTTTGTGGGGGTGGCCGTCGCCGAGGCCCTGTGGGCCTGACCGGGGTCCGCTCAGCGGCGTACCGCCAGCGCCGAGGCGACCTCGGCGGCCCACTTCCAGGGTGCGGTGGCGCCGCCCGGCTCCGAGTTGAAGTACTCCCAGCCGGCCACGCCGCCGAAGCCGGGGTGCTTCGCGGCGAGTCTGCCGAGGGTCTTCTTCAGCGTCGCCATGTCGACATAGCCGCTGCCGCCGTTGGCCGGTGAGGTCAGCGTGCCCGCCACCACCTTGTCGGCGGGTATCAGGCCGCGGGCGATGATGGCGTCGTAACTGGACGTCGAGTTCATCCGGCCCCAGCCGTTGTAGAACTGGGCGTTGAACCACGCGATGTCCCGGCCGCGGCTGCGGTAAAGGGCGTCGTAGTCGAAGCCGGAGAGATTTCCGCCGCCGCTGAGCGCGCTGCCGACCGGTGCCAGCGTAATGAGGAATCCGGCCCCGAAGTCGGCGCGCAGGGCGCTGATGACACGCTCGATTCCGGCGAGCGACATGTCTTCCTCGATGTCGAGGTCGACGCCGTCCAGCCCGTACTGCCGGATGAAGTCCCGCAACAGCGGGTAATACGTGTCGAATTCCTCGTCGAGCCGTGTGAAGCTGCCCGGCGCGGCGCCGCCGACCATGGCAAGCACGTGCACGCCCTGCCCTTGCAGTGTCTTCAGGTCGCGCCACATCCGGTCGAACTTGGCCGCGCTCGGCGGGTCGTCGTTCAGGTGGACGGGCGCGTACGGGCCGTTCAGGTCGTTGAGGTGCACCGCCGCGACCAGCACGTCGGTCACGCCGGTGCGGTGCTCGGTGAGCGCGAGCGGCGACACGTAGGCGCCGTTCGTGTACTGCGTCTGGTAATAGACGACCACGCGTTTCGCCGCCGCGGCCGGCTTTCTCGCCGCCATGGCCGTGCCGCCGGACGTGGCGGTGAATGCCAGTGCCGCGAGCAGGACGCTGCGCCTCTTCATGCTCATCTCTCCCCTGGATCGAAGTCGCCGCAATTCTTACGGGGAGATACGCGGAATCGCTAGGCCAAGGGACCGCTAAAGCGCATTAGTTGGAGACCAGGTGGCGGAGCCGCACGACGCCGTTGCCGAAGGTCCGGGTGTCAGCGAGCCGCAGGTCCGCCCGGACGCCCGGCGCCTGCAACATGGCTCTGCCGCCGCCCAGGACGACGGGGTGGACGTAGGTGTGGATCTCGTCGATCAGGCGAGGCGCAGGAACGACCCGGCCAGTTCGGCACCGCCGAGACCGAGGTCGCCCTCGGCCCGCTCCTTGAGCGCGCGGATCTCCTCGGGCACCACATCGCGCTTGATCGCGGTGCCCCAGCCCGCCTCCTTGAGGGTGCGCGAGACGACGTACTTGGGCTTGGAGCGCCAGATGCCGGCGAACTCCGCCTCTGCCTCGCTCGACGGGGCCCGGTCGGCGGTCGGCCAGAACGCGGCCATCAGCTGCCAGGTGACCCGGCCGTCGAGGAACGCGCCCATCGCGGCCGTCTACTCGTTGAAGTGCCGGTGCAGTTCGTCGTCGACCAGATGCCAGTCGAGCTCGCCGTCCGGTCCCTCCATGAAGCCGTCCAGGGAGACGGACATCGCCCAGATGACTTTCCGCATGCCGGCCCTCGCCCTCGCCCTCGCGTCGCGGTCACTGATGGCGGCGACCCTGCGCCGCGGACGGGCGGAAGCCGGGCGACGCGGCGGCAGGACGGCGACGAGGCCCCCGCGGGGTTCGCGGGGGCCTCGTCGCCGTGCCGTGCCGGACGTCAGAGCCGGGCCGTCTCCTGGGGGAAGTCGCCGCTCAGCGCGGCCGCCATCCGCAGGTGCGGCACCGCCTCGTCGGCCCTGTTCTGCCGCTCCAGGGTGCGGCCCAGCATGAGCCGGGCGTAGCCCTCGACCGGGTCGAGCTCGATCACCTTGCGCAGCTCCGTCTCGGCGCGCCGCAGCTGGGCGGAGTGGTAATAGGCGCGGGCGAGGAGCAGACGCGGGGCGACCTGCTCGGGCACCTCGTCGGCCAGCGCGTCCAGGACGCGCGCCGCCGTCGCGTACTCCTTGGCGTCGAAGAACTGCCGCGCGCGCTCCCAGCGCTCCGCCGCCGTCCCGTGGTCGTAATAGGTCATCTCCACTGTCTGCCTCCTTCGGCCCCTGTAACCCCGCGGGGCGTCCGCGCATTCCGGGTGGGGGAGTCAGACGCGCGGCGCCTGGTAGCGGTCGGCGGCCGACATCCGCAGGCCCGCGACCGTCAGCGCCACGATGACCAGGGCGGCCAGCGCGGCGATCACCGCGGAGAGCGTGGGCAGCGGCGCCGCGACGCCCGCGGGCCGCAGCACCTGGGCGAGGTCGCCGGAGACGAGCCGGTCCTCGACGAGGTGCCCGACGGCCAGCGCGCCGGCCAGCAGGGCGGCGGTCACGGCCGCGTACAGCGAGCGGCTCAGACAGAGCACGACGCCGGCCGCGGCGCAGAGGGCCGCGACGCCGACCGCCAGGGGCAGGCCGGGAGTGGTCCCCCGGGACCAGTCCATCGGCAGGTGCGCCACCGCGCAGAGCAGCATCAGCACGCCCGCCGCGCGGCGCATCCACACCAGGGGCGTGGTGCCGTTCCGCCGCTTCTGCGGGGCGAGGGACCCGACGGCCATGCCCGGCGCGGGGCGTGCGGGCTCCGCCGGCGCGGACACCGGCGCGGGAGGCGTCGCGTCCATGGACGGCCTCGCCGCGGGAGCGGGAGCGGGAGCCGGCGCGGGAGCCGGGGCGGCCTCGCGCAGGCTGCCGATGAGCTGCATCAGGTCCTCGACGGACCGGCTCGTGGCGGCGGCGTGCACCGCTTCGGCGCTGCTGTGCGGGTCGTGCGGGGGAGCGGAGAGCAGCTGGACGAGGCGGGTCACCTCCGGGATGGGCCGCTCCTCGGCGGCGTGCCGGATGGCCTCGTCCATGCGGTCGGCGGGGTGCTCCGGCGGGCCGAGCAGTTCCACCAGGCGGCTGACGTCGTCGACCGAGCGGGCGACGGCGGCCAGCCGGAGGACCGACGAGGCGGTCCGGCCGCCCTCCGGTGTCTGCTCCAGGCGGGTGACCAGGTCGGCCACGTCGTCCAGGGGCCGCGCGAGCACGGCGCAGCGTATGAGCTCCTCCACCGCCTCGCCGTCGGCATCGGGGGCCGCCTCGACCGGAGGGGCCGACGGCGTCCCGGCGGGAGGGGCGGGGGCCGCCGTCTCCCGGGTGACGCCGATGTCGATGTCGGGGGTGCGGTACGGCGCGTGGTCCGGCGGTGCGCCGGCCGTGCCCGCGTCCGCCGTCTGCGGCCACGGCGCCGGCCCGGCAGGCGGCGGAGGCGGGGCGCCGAGCTGCGCGGCGCCCCGGTGGGCCGGCGCCGACACCAGGGGTTCGCCGGTCCCAGGGGGCTCCGGCGCGGCAGAGAAAGACTCAGCGGCCATCTTCGCTTCTCCATTCCAGCGGGACGTTCTCGCCCCGCGCGTCAACTCATCCCGTTCTATGCAGGCTTCCGAGGGCCCGCCACCGGAAGGAGCGGCCGGGCGGTGGGCGCGGGGCCGGTTCGGGGAACACGTGGGGATGCGCCAGTGACGACCGACCCGACCCGAGGAGCCCGACGTGTCCACCACCGCTGATGCGGCACCGGCCATGGAGCCCGTGTACGCCCGTGTCCGCCAGGAGGTCGCCGCGAGGGCCGACCGGCTCTGGGACGTGAGCCTCGCGCTGCACCGCGAGCCGGAGACCGCGTACGAGGAGCACAGGGCGGCCCGCCTCCTCGCCGCTGAGCTGGAGGGGGAGGGCTTTGAGGTGGAGCGCGGCGCCGCGGGGCTGCCCACCGCCTTCGTCGCCCGCACGGGCGCCGGTACGGCCACGCCTTCGGGCCCGGCCCCCCGCGTGGCCCTGCTGATGGAGTACGACGCCCTGCCGCTGCTCGGCCACGCGTGCGGGCACAACCTCATCGCCGCGGCCGGTCTCGGCGCCGCCCTGGCCGCGCGGGCCGCGCTCGGGGAGATCGGCGGGACCCTGCTGGCCGTGGGGACTCCCGCGGAGGAGAGCGGCGGCGGCAAGGTGGCCGAGGTGGCGGCGGGCCTGTTCGACGGTGTCGACGCGGCGCTGATGTTCCATCCGGGGGTCCACGACTGGGCGTGGGCGCCGCTGACGGCCAGCGCTCAGCTCAGGGTGGGCTTCCACGGGCGGGCCGCGCATCCGACCGGCAGCCCCACGGAGGGCGTCGACGCGCTCGGCGCGCTGATCCAGTTCTTCAACACGCTCGGCGTCCTGGACAGGCGGCTGCCGCCGGGCTCGCACGTCCAGGGCATCGTCACGGACGGGGGCCGGGCCACGAACATCGTCCCCGAGTACGCGGAAGGGCTCTTCGGGCTGCGCGGCGGGACGAGCGCCGCCCTGGCGGAGCTGGCGGACGAGCTGCGCTCCTGCGCGCGGGGCGTGGCCGACGCGACCCGTACGAAGGCGGAGGTGACCGACGTGGGCGGCAGGTACGAGCACTTCCGGGACAACGGCGTGCTCTCCGGGGCCTTCGCGCACCACCTGGAGCGGGCGGGCATCGCCTTGTCGCAGCCCGCGCCGGGGGTCTACCTGGGCTCCTCGGACATCGGCAACGTCAGCACCCGGGTGCCCGCGATCCACCCGTTCGTCGCCGTCATGGGCTCGGAGGGCTCCGACCACACACCCGAGTTCGCCCGGGCGGCGGCCGGTCCGCGCGGCCGTGCGGTGATGCTGGCGGCGGCGGAGGCGCTCGCGTGCACCGCCGCGGACGTGCTGCTCCGTGCCGAGGTGCGGGACGGGGCCTGGGCCGCCTTCCGGGAGAAGGCGGCCCAGGGGCTGTGAGGAGCCTTCCCCGCGTCAGTCCTCCACCGACACCCGCACGGTCTTGACCTCGGTGTCGGCCGCGTCCGGCACGACCATCCCGGCGTCCACGCCCTCGCGCAGGTACCGCAGCACCTCGTGGTTGAGCTTCTCGCCGGGGAGCGCGGCCGGGATGCCGGGCGGGTAGGGCGTGAGCATCTCGGCGGTGACGCGGCCGACGGCCTTCTCCCACGGCACCTGCTCGACGCGCCCGAAGAAGGCGTCACGCGGCAGCATGACCTGTTCGAGGCGGAGCGAGGCCGGGTCGGGGACGTCGATCGGGCCCGCGGGCCGCAGCTCGTCGGCGTGGGCCGCGACGTCGCGGAGCGCGGTGATCAGCTTCTCCGTGGCGTCGGCGTCGTCCGCGTGGGTGAGCTGGGCGCTGGTGCGCCGGTGGTCGGACAGGTGCAGGTTGATGTGGTGGTGCTCGCGGATCCAGTCGGCGACCCGGTAGCCCGTGGTGCCCAGACCGGTGATGTCCACGATGACCTGGAGGGGGTCGAGGTCGTGCGCGCGGCCGGGCCCGCAGAAGTCCTCGCGCCCGTGGACGTGCATGCCCTCGATGTCGCCGATCCTGGCCCGTACGGTTCCGGCCAGGGCGAGGGCGTCGTCGAAGAGGGCGCGGCCGTGCTCCACCATCTGGCGGCGCCAGCCGTCGAGCGCCGCGTAGAGCAGCACGGAGGGGCTGGTCGTGCCGAGCAGGTCCTCGCGGTTCTTGAGCACCTCGGCCTGGACCAGGTCGCCCTGGAGGTGGAAGACCGAGCCCTGTTCGAGCCCGGAGCCCATCTTGTGCACGGAGGTGACGCACACGTCCGCCCCCGCGTCCATGGCCCAGGTCGGCAGGTCGGGGTGGAACGGCAGATGCGCGCCCCACGCCTCGTCGACGACGAGCGGCACGCCGTGCCCGTGGCAGACCTCCGCGATGGCGGCGAGGTCGGAGCAGGTGCCGTACGGCGTCGGCGTGGTGACGAGGGCGCCGCGGGCGTCGGGGTGCTCGGCCAGGGCGGCGCGGAAGGCGTCGGCGGACGGCGGGTGGGCCAGATGGCGCTCGGCGTCCCACTGGGGGTCCACCCAGATCGGCACGATGCCCGCGAGGACGAGGCCGGAGACGACGGACTTGTGCGCGTCACGCCCCACGAGCAGCTTCTCGTGCGGTCCCGCCACAGAGAGCATGGCGGCCTTGACCGACAGGGAGCTGCCGCAGGTCGAGAAGAAGGTGTGCTCGGCGCCCACGGCGTCGGCCATCAGCTCCTGGGCCCTGCTGAGCACGCCCTTGGAGGACATGCGGTCGTCCAGGCCGCTGGTGGCGAGGACGTCGGAGCGGAACACGGCGTCCCCGAGGACCGCGCGCACCCGGGGGTCGGCGCCGCGTCCCTGCTTGTGGCCGGGCGGGGTGAACGGAGTCTGCCCTTCCGAGTGGTACGCGGTCAGCGCGTCGAGCACGGGTGCCTGTGAGTGGTCCATGGCACTCCGGGTTCCCTCCGTGATCCGGGCAAAAACCACACTGTCCCGAACGGCGGTGCGGCGTAACATGTCCGATTAGTCACTTTGATCCGGGGGTACTCGGGACGCATGATCACGATTGGGGTCGAGGAAGAGTACTTGCTGCTCGATCCGGGAACCTGCCTGCCGGTGCCGCTCGCGGACCAGGTGCGGGCGGCTGCCGGACTCGGGCCCATCGCGGAGGACGGTGAGGTCCAGTCGGAACTGCTCCAGGCCCAGGTGGAGGTCGCCACGCCCGTCTGCACCGACCTGGACGAGGTCGGCGGCCACCTGCTGAGGCTCCGGCACGCCCTCGGCACCGCGGCCGAGAAGCACGGCTGCCGCATCGCCGCGAGCGCCGTCGCGCCGTTCCGGACGGAGGCGCCCGTACCGGTGACGCGGAACGCCCGCTATCTGGCCCTGCGCACCCATGCCCCGCAGCTCGTGGCCGAACACCTGGTCAACGGCATGCACGTGCACGCGGCCGTCCCGGACAAGGAGACCGGCGTCGCCGTCCTGAGCAGGGTCAGGATCTGGCTGCCCGTCCTGGTCGCCATGTCCGCGAACTCCCCCTTCTGGGACGGCAAGGACACCGGCTGGGCGAGCTGGCGCACCGTCATGTTCGGCCGCTGGGCCGTCAGCGGCCCGCCGCCCCGCTTCACCTCGCTCGCCGACCACGACAGCCGCATCAAGTCCCTCATGGACACCGGCATCATCACCGACACCGGCCAGCTCTACTGGCAGGCCCGCCTCTCCGAGCGGTACCCCACGATCGAGGTGCGCTGCGCCGACGTGCAGCTCCGCGCCGACGCGGCGGTGATGTTCGCCGGGATCGTCAGGGCGCTCGTCGCCACCGCTCTGCGCGAGCAGAAGGCCGGCGTCCCGCTCCCCGACTGCCCGCACGAACTGCTCCAGGCCATGAACTGGCACGCCGCACGGCACGGCCTGAGCGGCCGGCTGGTCGATCCGGACGGCCGGTCGCGCAGGGCGGGCGACGTCCTGTGCATGCTGCTCGACCACCTCACCCCGGCCCTCGACGAGGCCGGGGACACCCGGGAGGTGACCTCGCTGGTGCACCGGCTGCTCCAGGAGGGCACCCCCGCCGACCGTCAGCGCCGCGCCCACGCCGAGGGCGGTCTGCCCGGCCTGACCCGGCTGATCACCGGCGAGACGGTGGCCACCTGACGGAGGGGCCCCTGCGCCGGAGCCGTGTGGCCGTCGTGCCGCGCGGCCCTCCGCACGCGAGGGGCGATACGCCCTGGTCGGCTCTGCTGTACCCGTATGGTCCATGATCATATGGACGTGCCGCACAGGGGGAGACAGCAATGAGCCGACACATACGGCCGTACGCGTGGTTGACCGCACTCGCCCTGGTGGCGGGAGCCGCCTGCACGGGCCCAGGCGACGAGACCCCGGCGGGCCGGCCGGGCGCCCGCGGGGCCGGGGACGCCCTCTTTCCGGAGCTGGGCAACGGCGGCTACGACGTCGCGCACTACGCCCTGACCCTCGACTACGTCCCCGAGACCAACCACCTCAAGGCCACCGCGGTCATCACCGCCCGCGCCACCCAGGACCTGAGCCGCTTCGACCTCGACCTCGCGGGCCTGACGGTGCGCCGTGCCGAAGTGGACGGCGCGAAGGCCCGCTTCACGCGCGAGAAGAACGAGCTGGTGCTGACGCCCGAGAAGACCGTGCGGGACGGCGCGACCTTCGAGACGACCGTCACCTACGACGGAACGCCGAGGATGATCGAGGACGCCGACGGGGGGGTCGAGGGCTGGATCGAGACCGACGACGGCTCGACCGCGCTGGGCGAACCGACCGGCTCCATGACGTGGTTCCCCGGCAACCACCACCCCTCCGACAAGGCCGCCTACGACATCACGGTCTCCGTGCCCAAGGACGAGGACGGCGACCCGTACGACGTGGTGAGCAACGGCGAGCCGCGCAAGGAGGAGGACGAGGGCAAGCGCGTCACCAGCCACTGGCGCAGCGAGGAGCCCATGGCCGGCTACCTGGCCAACGTGACCGTCGGCTACTTCGACCTGCACCAGGGCCGGACCTCCGACGGCATCCCCGTGCACATCGCCGTGGACCCCGACGAGGCCGAGGACGCCGAGGGCGTCGAGGACCTGGTGCCCGAGGTCACCGACTGGGCGAGCGAGCGCTTCGGGCCCTACCCCTTCTCCTCGGTGGGGGCCACCGTGGACCATCTGCCCGGCCTCGGCTACGCCCTGGAGACCCAGACGCGGCCCTACTTCGACGAGGCGCCCGAGGACACGCTGGTGGTGCACGAACTGGCCCACCAGTGGTTCGGCAACTCCGTGACCCCGCGCGAGTGGAAGGACATGTGGCTCAACGAGGGCTTCGCCACGTACGCGGAGTGGCTCTGGCAGGAGGACCACGACGGCGACACCGCCGACGAGATCTTCGACGCCTTCCACGACGGCAGCCACCCCGAGAGCGAGGGGATCTGGGACTTCCCCCCGGCGGCCCCGCCCAGCGGCCCCCGCACCTCCGACCCGCCGGTGTACGGCAGGGGCGCCATGACGCTGCACAAGGTGCGCGAGGAGATCGGGGACGACGTCTTCTTCGACGTCCTCCGGACCTGGACGCGTCAGCATCGCCACCAGAACGCCCGCACCGAGGACTTCATCGCCCTCTGCGAGGAGAAGTCGGGAGCGGATCTCTCCGACCTGTTCGCGACGTGGCTCTACGAGCCGGGAAAGCCGGACTGATCCGTTCCGGGGCCGCCACCCGTGCGGGGCGGCCCCGAAGCCGGTCGGCCGGAGGGCGGATGCCGCGGCTCAGCCGAGGGACGTCCACCCCTTCCAGTAGCTCGCGTCACCGAAGGCGACCCGGTTCTGGAAGGTGCCGTCGCCGTCGCCCGCGTTGAGCCACACGCGGTCGGAGGTGTCGCGCGAGAGCAGGTCCTGCTTGCCGTCGCCGTCGACGTCACCCGCGCCGATGACGTCCGTGTACGTGGACCCCCAGTCCTTGAAGACGCGGACGCGGTCCTTCAGCTTGCCGGTGGACAGGCCGTCGTAGCGCCACAGGACCCCGGCGTCGTCGAGGGCGAGCACGTCGCCGAGGCCGTCGCCGTTCAGGTCCCCGGCGCCGACGACCTTCTTGTAGCCGGTCCAGGCGGAGCGGATCTTCACGCGCGCCTCGAAGCCCCCGGCGCCGTCGTGGGTGTAGCGGTAGACGTCACCGGTGGCTTTGTCGCGGGCCAGCAGGTCGGGGCGGCCGTCGCCGGTCTGGTCGCCGCTCGCGAACAGCGTGTCGTACTTGCTCCAGTCGCGGGCGAGCCGCTTGTGCTCCGATTCGGGCGCGGGCAGCCCGCCCCCGCACACCGGGGTGTACAGCCTGACCTCGCCCTCCGGCAGCCGCACGACCATGTCGTTGCAGCGGTCGCCGTCGAAGTCGCCGAACGGCACGACCCGCGTCGTGTCCTTCCACGGCGACACCGAGAACGTCTCCGTCGGGTTGGCGGTGTCCCCGGTGTAGAGCCTCATCGAGTCACTGGGCGACAGGCCGACGACGTCACCCCGCGCGGAGTCGGCGTAGTCGTGCCACCGGGGCAGGGCGCGTGCGCCCGTCGTCGCGGTGTACGCGGCGCGCGTGCCGCCGTCGGCGGCCGCCTGCGTCCACACCGCCACCGGGCGGCCCTTGGCGTCGGCGGCCACGCGGCCGGTGCTCCCGGTGTCCTTGGTCAGGGCGTTGAGCGTGCGCGGCTTCGCCACGTCACCGCCCTCGACGGTCTGGGCGACGAAGTCCTGGCGCACGGTGCGGCCGAGCTCGAAGCGCTTCTGCGTGTACGTGACGACGACGGCGCCCGCGGTCGCCACGGAGCTCACCGAGTCCGACACGACGTTCGACGCCAGCTTCCGGGTCTCGCCCCAACTGCCGCGCGAGGCGAGGCGGGTGGCGACGCCGGGAGCACCCGAGCCCTGCATGCCGACGGCCGTGACGTCGCCGTTCGCGGCGGTGTGCAGCTCGGCGGGCACGTGCGACTGGGAGCCGATCCCCACCGGCTCCGCCGGGCCCCACTCCGCGGCCCCGGCCGCCTTGCGCGCGTAGGAGCCGTTCTCCAGGAGGTGGAAACCGCCTTGCGGGTGGGCGGCCAGCGTGACCTGTCCGGGCTGCTCGCCGAGCTGCGGCACGTCCCGGGGGGCGGTCCAGGCGGCGTCGGCGCCCGCCGGCTTCTCCAGGTACTTGTAGTGCCACTGGTACGCCGACGGGTCCGGGTCGACGCCGTCGCCCGTGTAGCGGCTGTTGCCGCCCCAGAGCACTCCGACCGTGCCCGCGGGGTCGACGGCCACGCGCATGTCGTGCAGGACGTAGTCGTAGACGTTGTCGTCGCGGACGATCGGGTCGGGCAGCTGGTCGAGGGTCTTCGGCGTCGACCAGGCGCCGTCGGGGCCCGGCCGCTCCACGACGGTCAGGCGGTGCTCCGCGTCCATCCACGCGACGGCCTGGTGGCCCTCGGCGTTGGCCGCGAGCGTGGTGACCTGGGTGCGTGAGTGGACCTGGTCCTGGGCGAGCGTGCCCGTGGTGACGGTCTCGGCGGGTGTGAAGTCGCCGCCGTCCGCCGCGAGGCGCGACATCTTGAGCGTGCGGGTCCCGCCGTCGGCCGCGCCCTCCCACCAGAGCAGCGAGACGGCGCCGTCGTCGGTGCGCTGGAGCCGGGCGGCCGGCGCGGGAGTGGCCGCGCCCCAGGTGGTGCTGCCCGCGGGGAGCACCGAGAGGACGGTCTCGCCGTCCCGCGTGAAGAGTCCGGCCACGCTGCCGTCGCGGGCCGACTTCAGGTCGACCACGGCGGTGACCCCGGCCAGTTCCTTCGGCGCCGTCCACGGGCCGATGCCGGCGGGGACGGCCGCGGTCGCCGACGCGGGCGCCGCCTGGGCGTACGGCGCGATGACGCTCAGCGCGAGCGCCGACACCAGCACACTCTTCGGAAGCGCGCTTCTCAGGAGCGCGCGGGATTGCCTGGTCATACGAGTGAGCCCCCCCGGGCTTGATGTCCCTCCCGGCGCTCTGCCGGGAAAGTAGCAGCAGCGTATATCAGCCAAGATCCCGGAATCCCCGGTGATGTCCTCCGGGCGGGGAGGTGGGGAGCGGCGGCGGGCAACGAGCAACCCCGCGGCCGGAGTTCGGCGTCACCCGCACCACAGGGCCCCACCGGCCCCGTAAGTCACTCGGGAGACGAGACACATGAAGCGACGAGCCGCACGTACCGCTCTGCTCGCACTGGCCGTGACGGGGGCCCTGGGCGCGGCGACGCTCACCCCGGCCGCACAGGCGGCGGAGCGGGGACCGGGGCACACGGCCACCGCGAGGGCGCTGAACGACCTGATCGACAAGGGCGGTCAGCCCGGGGTGGCCGCGCTGGCCCGGGACGGCGCGGCGACGTGGTTCGGGGCCGCCGGGCACGCGGACACCGCCACGGGGCGTGCGCGTTCGGCCGGTGACCACTTCCGCGGGGCCAGCATCACCAAGACGTTCATCGCGACCGTCCTGCTCCAGCTGGAGGCGGAGGGGAGGCTCGACCTGGACGACACGGTCGAGAAGTGGCTGCCCGGCCTGGTGCGGGGCAACGGCTACGACGGCGGCGAGATCACCCTGCGGCAGCTCCTGAACCACACCAGCGGTATCGCGAGCCACACCGACGACCCGCGGTTCGCGCACGACGCCGCGGGCCCCGGCTTCCCCGAGCACCGCTACGACGACCACGCCCCCGAGGACCTGGTGGCGCTGGCCCTGAAGCAGCCGCCCCACCCCGACCCGGAGAAGAACCCGCTGTACTCCAACACCAACTACGTGATCGCCGGGATGGTCATCGAGAAGGCGACCGGCCGCACCTACGAGCGCGAGGTCACCCGCCGCCTCATCCGCCCGCTGAAGCTGCGCGGCACCTCGTTCCCCGGCGCCGACCCCCGGATGCCGAAGCCGCACCCGGTCGGCTACTCGCGGCTGCACCAGGAGGCCCCCGACGCACCCGTCGTCGACGCCACCGAACAGAACATGACCTGGCTCGGCGCGGCCGGCGACGTCATCTCCACCGCGGGCGACCTCAACCGCTTCCACCGCGCGCTCATGCGCGGCACGTTGCTTCCCCGCGCGCAGATGACGGCGATGCTCGACGAGGTGCCGGTGGGCGAGGGGCTGGGATACGGGCTCGGCGTCGAGTTCGCCGAGCTGTCCTGCGGAGTGAAGGTGGTGGGCAAGAGCGGCCGTACGAACGGCTCGCTCTCCGCGATGGTCGGCACGCCCGACGGCAGGCGTCAGCTGACGTTCAACGTCAACGGCGACTGGCTGCCGGACGGGTCGCTGTACGTCGCCGTGATCGAGGCGGAGTTCTGCGGGGCGCCCGCCCCGAAGGGCGCGAAGCTGCCGCCAGGCCTCGGGTGACCGCCTGCCATCGGCGGTGACGGCTGGACCACGTGAACTGTCCCGACGGGCCATGTGTCCCGTTGGGACAGTTCGAGGAGTACAGTCGAAGACATGAGCAGCAACGAGGGTCGCGGCAGTGAGGCCCGCAGGAGTGAGGGCCGCAGGACCCGCAAGGTGCAGGAGAGCCGGGAGACCATGGCCGACGCCGCCGTGGACCTGGCTCTCGCCCACGGGCTCGACCAGGTCACCGTCGAGATGATCAGCGAGCGCGCCGACGTCTCCCGCCGCACCTTCTCCCGGTACTTCTCCGGCAAGGAGGACGCCCTGGTCGACGCGCTGCGCGCCGACTTCGCGCGGATCAACGCCGCGCTCGCCGCGCGGCCCGCCGACGAGAGCCCCCTCACGGCCTACCACCGGGCCCTGCGGACCTGGCTCGACGGCGAACCGACCGCCTGGCACCGCCTGCCGCGCTCGGGAGACCTGCTGCGGCTGCTCCACGCGGAGCCCTCGCTGCTCCCCGCCTACTTGCGGGTCCAGGACGAGGCCGAGGCCGAGTCCGTGCTGATCGTGGCGCGGCGCCTCGGCATGGACGCCGAGCGCGACCTGCGCCCCGCGCTCGCCGTCTCGCTGGCGGTCGGGGCGTTCGCCACGGCTGTCCGCTTCTGGATCGCGCCGGGCGAGAGCGAACCGCTCCCGCTCCTCATCGACTCGGCGTTCGCGGCCCTGGCCGCCGAACCCGCACCCAGCACCACCGACTGAAACCAGGCACCACCATGAGCAATGCCAGCACCAGCACCAGCGCGGCCGTCCCGGCGGAGTTCGCGGGCCGGACCGCCCTCGTCACCGGAGCCGCCTCCGGCATCGGCCTCGAAGTCGCCCGCCGCCTCGCCGCGGCGGGAGCCTCCGTCGTCGTCGCCGACTTCAACGAGGCGGGCGCGCGGGACGTCGCCCGCGAGCTGACCGAGTCCGGCGGCCGGGCCGCCGCCGTGAAGGTCGACGTCACCGACCCCGAGTCGGTGCGCGAGGCCGTCGAGTCCGCCGTGCGGACGTACGGCGCGCTGCACCTGGCCGTGAACAACGCGGGGATCGCCGGCGCCTCAGCCCCGACCGGTGAGTACGCCGTGGAGGACTGGCGGCGCGTCATCGACACCAACCTCAACGGCGTCTTCTACTCCCTGCGGTACGAGCTGCCGCACCTCATCGCCGCGGGCGGCGGCGCCGTCGTCAACATGTCCTCCATCCTCGGCGCCAACGGCTTCGCGGGCTCGCCCGCCTACTCCGCCGCCAAGCACGCGGTCGTCGGCCTCACCAAGACCGCCGCCGTGGAGTACGCGTCGCGCGGCGTACGGGTCAACGCGGTCGCCCCGGGGTTCATCGACACCCCGCTGCTCAAGGGTGACGCCGCCCAGCGCGAGCAGCTCGTCGCGCTGCACCCCCAGGGACGCCTCGGCACGGCCGAGGAGGTCGCCGAGCTGACGCTGTTCCTGCTCTCCGACCGCGCGTCGTTCGTCAACGGCAGCTACCACCTGGTCGACGGCGGCTACGCGGCGCGCTGACCCACCCAGGACACGGACCGGCCGGGGGACCGGGAGAGGAGCGAGGAGAAGTGAGCACGATGCGTACGGACACGATGCCTGCGGAAGCGGCGCGGACAGGCGCGATGCCCGCGGAGATGAAGGCGGTGCAGTACCGCAGTGTCGGCGCCGCCCCCGAGGTGGTCACCGTCCCGCGCCCCGAGCCGGGGCCGGGCCAGGTGCTCCTGAAGGTCACCGCGGCGGGAGTCTGCCACTCCGACATCGCGGTGATGAGCATGCCGGCCGAGGCGCTGGCCTTCCCGCTGCCGCTGACCCTCGGCCACGAGGGCGCGGGCACGGTCGCGGCCCTGGGTGAAGGGGTCACCGGCTTCGAGGTCGGGGACTCCGTCGCCGTCTACGGGCCCTGGGGCTGCGGAAGCTGCCTGCTGTGCGCGCAGGGCAAGGAGAACTACTGCACGCGCGCCGCCGAGCTGGGCATCCGCCCGCCCGGCCTCGGGGCGCCCGGCGCCATCGCCGAGTACATGATCGTGGACGACCCCCGGCACCTGGTGCCCCTGGGCGGCCTCGACCCGGTGGCCGCCGTGCCGCTCACCGACGCGGGACTGACCCCGTACCACGCGATCAAGACGTCGCTGCCGAAGCTGACGCCGGGCAGCACCGCCGTGGTCATCGGCACCGGCGGCCTCGGTCACGTCGCCATCCAGCTCCTGCGCGCGCTGACCCCGGCGCGGGTGATCGCCCTGGACGTCACGGAGGAGAAGCTGCGCCTCGCCCGCGCGGTCGGCGCCCATGAGACCGTGCTCTCCGACGAGCACGCCGCGGGCCGGGTGCGCGAGCTGACCGGTGGCCTCGGCGCCCGGGCGGTGTTCGACTTCGTCGGCGCGCCGCCCACCGCCGCCACGGCGGCCGCCTGCGCCGGCGTCGAGGCGGACGTCTCCATCGTCGGCATCGGCGGCGGGGCCGCGTCCGTCGGCTTCGGCACCACCGCGTACGACGTGGCCGTCCGCTCCCCGTACTGGGGCAGCAGGGCGGAACTGGCCGAAGTCCTCGACCTGGCCCGCGCGGGCGCGATCGACGTCCACGTCGAGACGTACACCCTGGACGACGCCCCGAAGGCGTACGAGGACCTGCACGCGGGCCGCGTCAACGGCCGTGCGGTCATCCTGCCCGACGGCTGACGCCCGGGACTCCACCCACCCCTTTCTGCAAAAGAAACTCTGCAAAAGTTCTTTTGCGGAAGGGGTGGTCCGTCGTACGCTCCCCGCATGGCCCCTACCGGCGATGACAACAGGCGCGTACTCGACCCCGAGAGCGACGCGGCGGCGCTCAAGGCGCTCACGCATCCGCTCCGCATCAGGCTCCTCGGCCTGCTGCGCATGGAGGGGCCGTCCACCGCGACGGAGCTGGCGGCGCTGACCGGCGAGTCGTCCGCCTCCACCAGCTACCACCTGCGGGTCCTGGCGAAGTACGCGTTCGTCGCCGAGGCCGAGCGGCGCGACGGCAGGGAGCGCCGCTGGCGTTCCGTCCACGAGGTGACCTCGTGGAGCAACCAGGCCATGGAGGATTCACCCGGCAGCGGTGACTTCGTCGGCGTGATGCGCAGGCGCCAGATCCAGCACCTCCTGGAGACGGTCGAGCGCCACGAGGGCGACGTCGCCGCCGGGCGGATCGACCCGTCGTGGCGGGAACCCGCCGGCATCAGCGACCTGATGCCGCGCCTGACACCGGAGTCCCTCGACGAGCTGTGGCAGACCTTCGAGACGAAGCTCGCGGAGCTCACGGACCGCGACGCGTCGGACCCGAGGGCCTTGCAGACGGTGGTGTTCACGGCGGGCCTGCCGCTGGCGCCCCGCGCGCAGCCCGGAGCCGACGGGCCGGACGCCGGACCGGACGCGGGGCCGGAAGCCGTGGGCCCCCGGTGAAGACGCCCCTGGACATGGACACCGCGCGGCGCCGCTACGTCACGGTCAGCGCCCTGTTCTGGCTGCCGCTCGGGCTCGCCATCGCCCCGCAGCTGCTGCTCTTCGGCGAGCGCGGCATGAGCCTCGCCGCCATCGCCGGCTTCTTCGCCGCCCACTCGCTGACCGCCGCTCTGCTCGAACTGCCCACGGGCGGGCTCTCCGACGTCGTGGGCCGCCGGGCGGTCCTCGTCGCCGCGGGCCTCCTCGACCTGATCGCCTTCACCCTGGGCGGACTCGGCACGACCGCCGGGGCGTTGGCGCTCGGCATGGCGGTCAAGGGCGCGGGCCGGGCCCTGTCCAGCGGACCGGCCGAGGCCTGGTACGTCGACACCGTCCACGCCGCCGCCGGCTCGGACGCCGACCTGCGGACCGGCCTGGCCCGCGGCGGCACGGCCACCGCGGGGGCGCTCGCCGCCGGCACCCTGGTGGGCGGCGCGCTGCCCTGGCTGCTCGGCCTCGGCCCCGATCCCGGCGCATGGCTGGAGCGGACCACCTCCGGCCTGGTGATCCCGCTCTCCGTGCCCGCCCTGCTCGCCGCGGCCCTCGACATCGTCTTCGTGGTGTACGTCCTGACCGCGCTGCCCGAGCCGCCCCGACGGTCCGCCACCCTGCGTGACGTGCTGCGCGGCGTCCCCACCACCATCGCGGCCGGTCTCCGGCTGGGCGGCGGCGACACCCTCGTACGGCGGGTCCTGCTCAGCGCGGCGGCCGCGGGCGGCGCCCTCGCCGCGCTCGAACTGCTCACGCCGGGGCGGGCCGCGGCCCTGACCGGCGGCGCGGAGACGGGCGCGGTGCTCTACGCGGGCCTCGCCTGCGCCGGTTTCCTCTGCTCGGCGCTCGGCAGCCACCTCGCGCCGCGCACCGCCGGGCTCACGGGAGGCAGCGGGCGCGCGGTGCTGTGGAGCCTGGCGGCGGCCACGGCCGGGATCCTGCTGCTCGCCGCCACGGCGACCTTCGCGGGCCCGGCGCCCGCGGTGCTCGCGGTGACCGGTTTCGCCCTGGTCTACCTGGGCCTCGGCGCGGCGGGCCCCAACGAGAACGACCTGCTGCACCGCCGCGTGACCCCGACGGTCAGGGCCACCGCCCTGTCGGTCCAGTCCCTGGCACTCCAGCTGTCCTGCGCCGTCACGGGCCTGGCGATCGGCGTACTGCCCACGGGCCCGCTGCCGTGGCTGGTCGGGGCGGCCACGCTCACGACGGGCGTCCTGCTCTGGAGCCACCGCGTCGATGCGGCGACGCAGCCGGAGCCGCTGCCGGCCGAGGTCAGGAGCCAGTAGGCCGGCGCTGGAGCGGTCCGCCGGGGGCGAAGGCGTACGCGGCGAAGCGTTCGCCGATGCGGCGGTGGGCCCGCGGGCCCGGATGGAGCTGGTCCGGGAGGGGGAGTTCGGCGCAGTCCGCGGGACCGTAGAGGGCGAGGCCGTCGAGGTGGTGGAGGTGCGGGTCGTCGGCCGCGCGCTGCTCGACGACGCGGGCCAGTTCCTCCCGGATCACGGTGAGCGTCAGTTTGCCCGTGTCCCGCTCCGCCGGGTCGCCCATGGCCGCGAACCCGAAGCGGCCCTCACCGAGGTCGGGGGCCGCGGGGCCCGGCGTGTCCTCGTGCATGGGGCACAGCAGGGGGGAGACGACCAGCAGGGGAGTGTGCGGGTGGCCCTCGCGGATCGTGTCGAGGAAGCCGTGCACCGCGGGCCCGAAGGCGCGGAGCCGCATCAGGTCCAGGTTGACGATGTTGATGCCGAGCTTGACGCTGATCAGGTCCGCGGGAGTGTCCCGCAGGGCCCGCGCGACGAACGGGTCCAGGAGCGCGCTGCCGCTCAGCCCGAGGTTGACCAGGTCCACTCCGCCGAGCGAGGCGGCTGCCGCGGGCCAGGTCGCGGTGGGGCCCGCGGCCTCGGCGCCCTGGCTGATGGAGCTGCCGTGGTGCAGCCACACCGTGCGGTCGCCGGCCGGGCAGGGTTCGACCGGAGCGTCGGTGCGCAGCAAGACCAGCTCGGTGATCTCGTTGTGCGGCAGCCAGATCTCCACGTCCTTGTCACCGGCCGGCAGCCCCGCGAAGCGGACCGCGCCGACCGGCCCCTGCCGGGTCTTTGTGGCCCCGGTCGCCAGGTCCATCAGGAGCACGTTGCCGCCCGTCACACCACGCCGGCCGGCCAGGCGGCCGTCGACCAGCAGGTCGTACATCCCGTCCGGGCCCGGCGGCGCGCCCTCGTACGCCATCTTGGTGCGCAGGGCGGCGAGTTCCACCACGGTGGCCCTGGTGCGGAAGACCAGGCGGACACCGGCGGGCATGGCCTCCGCCCGCGCCACCTGCTCGTCGGTGTTCTGCGCGCGGGCGCGGGCCGGCAGCCGGTGCGGCAGGACCCCGTGCGCGGTGCGCTCCACGTCGAGCGCGCCGCGCACGAGGCGCTCGGCGAGAGCCGTGGTGAACGGAGTGGTGATCCACTCCGTTCCGCGGGGCGGGGCGGCGGGGGAGGCCGGGTCGCGTGGAGAGTCCATGATCCCAGCCTGCCCGCTGCGGAGTCGCGCAGCGCACGCGGGGACGGGAGGCCGGGCCACCGCAGAGACGGGCCCTAGAGCTGGATCCACTCCTTGGCCGTCGTCACCCGGTCGAGGACCTCGTCGAGCGGTTCCACGCCGAGTCCGGGCCCGGTGGGCACGTCGAGATGGCCGTCGGCCAGCTCGAACGGCGCGGTCACGTCCGTGGCGAAGTACCGGCTCGATCCGGAGGTGTCGCCGGGCAGGGTGAAGCCGGGCAGCGCGGCGAGGGCGACGTTGGCGGCGCGGCCGATGCCGGTCTCCAGCATGCCCCCGCACCACACGGGCACGCCGTGGGCCACGCACACGTCATGGATGGCCTTGGCCTCCAGATAGCCGCCGACGCGGCCCGGCTTGACGTTGATGACGGAGGCGGCGCCCAGCGTGATCGCCGCGGCGGCGTCCTCGGCGGACTCGATCGACTCGTCCAGGCAGACCGGCGTGCGCAGCCGCTTCGCGAGCGCCGCGTGCTGGACGAGGTCGTCGTCGGCCAGCGGCTGTTCGACGAGCAGCAGGTCGAAGTCGTCCAGCTTGGCGAGCTGCCGGGTGTCGGCCAGGGTGTAGGCGGCGTTGGCGTCCACCTGGAGCAGCAGGTCGTCGCCGAACCGCTCGCGGACCGCGCGCACCGGCTCCACGTCCCAGCCCGGCTCGATCTTCAGCTTGATGCGGACGTACCCCTCGTCGATGAAGGCGCCCACGGAGTCGAGGAGCTGCGGGACGGAGTCCATGATGCCGACCGACACGCCGCACGGCACCCGCTCGCGCTCGGCGCCGAGGTAGGCGCCGAACGACTGGCCGGTGGCGCGCAACTGGGCGTCGAGGACGGCCGTCTCCAGGGCGGCCTTGGCCATCTTGTGCCCCTTGAAGGGCTTCAGCGCGCGCTTGACCGCGTGCGCGTCGGCGACGGCGGGCAGCGCGGGGACGAGGAAGCGGCGCAGCACGTCGGCGGCCCCTTCGACGTACTCGGAGCAGTAGCGCGGCTCCGACATGGCGACGCACTCGCCCCAGCCCTCGCCGTCGGGCGTGACCACGCGCACGAGCAGGACGTCACGCGCGGTCTCCACGCCGAACGAGGTGCGGAACGGCGCCCGCAGGGGCATCGCGATCCGGCGCAGTTCGATTCCGGTGATCTTCATGGTGCGGGGCTCCTGAGAAAGAGGGGTGCGTGCGAGGGGGAGCGGCGAGGAGGGCGCGCTCACGGAGTGGTGTCGCGTACGACCACGTACGAGGTGCGGTCGTCGAAGCCGGTGACCGTGGCCCCCGTCGCGAGCAGCCCGCCGAGCACCTCGCGCAGCGCGAGCCGCCACGCCTTGGCCGCCCCGGGGTCGGTGCGGCGCAGCGCCTCGATGTCGGGCGGGACCTCGACCAGCAGCGCGGGGGCGTCGAGGCGGCCGGTGACCGGCAGCCCGTCCCGCGCCGCGAGGGCGGTCACCGCGCCGTCGGGGACGGTCACCGGGAGCGGCGCCGAGGCCGCGGCGGCGACCACCGCGGGGTCGGAGAGCTCCCAGGAGCACAGGGCGCGGTCGGTGTCGTCGCCGCCGTTGATCGCGTCGTCCATGGGGCCGTAGAAGCCGGTGAGGTACTCCACCGGGCGCGCGCCGAGCTTGGTGAGGTTGAAGTGGGCGTTGCGCCGCACCAGCGGGTCGTAGGTCCAGGTGATCCGGGACAGGCCGCGGTCCAGCGCCCACGCGCGCTGGTGCCGCTTCAGGGCGAGGCCCGCCGCGTGGCCGGGCAGGGCGCCGGTGACGTGCGAGTGCAGCGCCTGGCCCACCGGCGCCGCGAAGAAGGCGACGGTCGCGCCGACCAGGCGGCCGTCGGCGTACGCGCCGGCGACGTAGTTGCCGGCGTGCGACAGGGCCCGCATCTGCTCGACGCCCATCGGTGAACCGCCGGGCCCCGCGCCCCAGATGCGCGAGAAGAGGGAGTCGACCGCCTCCAGGTCGGGCAGGTCGTGCAGTTCCCGTACGGTGAGGCCGCTCACCGCGCGACCTCTTCGACGAGGGCGGCCAGGAGCCGTGCGCGGGGCGCCATCTCGGCGACGACCACATGCTCGTCGTCGGCGTGCGCCCCGCCGCCCACGGCGCCGAGGCCGTCGAGGGTCGGGCAGCCGAGCCCGGCGGTGAAGTTGCCGTCGGACGCCCCGCCGACCCTCGCCGAGCGCAGCGGTCCGATGCCCAGGCGTGCGGCGATCGCGCTCGCCCGCTCGAAGAGACCGGCGGACGAGGCGTTCTCCAGCGGCGGCCGGTTCGGTCCGCCGCGCACCTCCAGGCGCGCCCCCGGCACGGGCACGTCGAGCCGCCGCACCGCCGCGTCCACCGCCTGCTGCGCGTCGAGGGTGGGCACGCGCACGTCGACGCAGACGGTGGCCTGCGCGGGCACCGTGTTGGTCGTCGAGCCCGCCCAGGACATCGTCGGCGTCACGGTCGTGCGCCAGTCGTCGGGCGCCCCGGCGTCGACCTCCGCGGCGAGCCCCTCCAGGGCGAGCGTGACATGGGCGGCCCCGATCGCCGCGTTGACGCCCTTCTCCGGTTCGAGACCGGAGTGCGCCGCCCTGCCGTGCACCACGAGCTCGTACGCGGACGTGCCCTTGCGGCCGGTCTTGACGGCGCCGCCGTCGGCGGAGGCCTCCAGGACGAAGGTCGCCGCGCACTGCCGCGCCGTCTCCTCGATGAGCGCCCGCGAGGTGTCGGAGCCGACCTCCTCGTCCCCGGTCACCAGCACGCACACCCCCTCCAGGGAGGGCAGCGAGGCCAGGGCGTGGAACATCTGCACGAGACCGGCCTTCATGTCGAAGACGCCGGGCCCGCGGGCGACCCCGTCCTCCAGGGACCACGGATGGGTGGCGAGTGAACCCATCGGCCACACGGTGTCGTGGTGACCGAGGAGCAGGACCTTCGGGGTGCCGAACGTCCACCGCAGATGCGTGACCCCGTCCACGACGAGGCGCTCGGGCGGTGCGCCGAGGTGCCGGGCGCCCTGCGCGGCCACGACGTCGGCACTGCGCGCCACGGCGTCGAGGTCCGCGGAGAAGGACTCGCAGACCACCAGTTCCCGCAGGTCCGCGACCATCGCGGAGAGCCGGTCGGCCGACGGGGCCATCGGTGTGTCACTCACAGGGACCTCCCAATCGAAAGCATGCGGCGATGCTAGGGGAGACCGATGATCAGGAGTTCGTCGTGCGGTCCCAAGATGAGCGGCGCTGTTCGTGCCGTCGCACCAACGGCGGGGCGGGGCCCCGAACCGTCACGGGCGCCGATACAGCGCCGGATCGGGGTGGTCGACGAAGCCGAGGGCGCGGTAGAGCGGTGCGCCGTCGTCCGAGGCGTAGAGGTCCACGCGGGACGCGCCCTGCTCGCGGAACCAGTCGAGCAGGGCCCGCATGATGGCCCGGCTGTGGCCGCGCCGCCGGTACGCGGGGTCGGTGACCACGCCGATCACGTGGCCGACCCGGCCATTGCGGTTGTGCGGCCCGGGGAACCAGTGCTCGACGGTGCCGATGGCGCAGGCGGCGAGGCCCCGGTCACCGTCCACGACCAGGACGCGGACGCTCTTCGAGGCCAGCTTCGCCGCCAGGACGGCGGCGAGGTCGTGGCGCCAGTCGCCGGGGGTGGCGGCGGGGCTGAAGTAGTCGCCGCCGCGGTCCTCGAAGAGCAGCGCGCGCAGGCGCACGAGTTCCGGGATGTCGTCGGGCACGGCCCGCCGTACGGCGCCGTGGCGGCCGGCGGGTCCAGCGGTGGGGGAGGCGGAGGCGGTCCGGTGTCCGGTGGAGAGGCTCACGACGGTCAGCCTGGTGTAATGACCTCATGCACCTCAACCCTTACGGCACGGACGCCGTGAACCTCGCCGCGGACCTCTGCAACCGCCGCCCCGCCGACGCCGATGAGCTGACGCGGCGCTGCCGCGCGGCCGGTCTAGCCCTGGAACACCCCGCCACCGAGGCGGACGTGGCCCGCACCCTGGCCGTCCTCGACGCCTGGGAGGAGGTCGTCGACGCCACGGGGGAGCAGGAGCGCGCCGACCGCGCCAACCGCATGCTCGCCGAGTCCACCGCCCACCCCCGGCTCACCGACCACGCGGGCGACGGCTGGCACCTGCACTACCGCGAGGACCGGCTGTCGCTCGGCGCCCTGCTCGCCTCGCTCATCGCGGTCGGCACCGCGCTGCACCTGGTGGGGCGCGGCATGCACCGGCTGCGCCGCTGCGCGGTCGCGGAGTGCGTCACGATCTTCGCCGACACCTCACGGACCGGGCGGCAGCGCTACTGCTCCCAGCGGTGCGCCAACCGCGACGCGGTCCGCCGCCACCGGGCGCGCGCGGCGGCGTAGCTCCCGGCCGCGGGAAACCCGGTTGATCGCCCGGGGCCGCCGCGATAGGAAGGCGGGATGACGACTCTCGGCATGGTGTTCCGTCCCCAACTCCCGCCCGAGCGGCTGCGCGACGTGGTGCGCGAGGCCGAGGCCGCGGGCCTCGCCGAGCTGTGGCTCTGGGAGGACTGCTTCCTGGAGAGCGGCATCGCGACCGCCGCCGCGGCGCTCGCCTGGTCCGAGCGGCTGCGCGTGGGGGTGGGCCTGCTCCCCGTACCCCTGCGGAACGCGGCGGTCACCACGATGGAGGCGGCCACCTTGCACCGTCTCTTCCCCGGCCGCGTCATGCTCGGGGTGGGGCACGGCGTACAGGACTGGATGGGGCAGGTCGGCGCGCGGGCCGAGTCCCCGCTGACGCTGCTGCGCGAACACCTCGACGCCATGCGGGCGTTGCTCGCGGGCGAGCGCGTCACCACCGAGGGGCGGTACGTACGCCTCGACGACGTCGCCCTCGACTGGCCGCCCGCCACCGCCCCCGCCGTGTACGCGGGTGCGCGCGGCCCCCGCTCGGTCCGGCTCACCGGGGAGGCGGCGGACGGCACGATCCTCGACGCGAGCACCCCGCCGGACGGTGTGCGCGGGGCGCGGCGGCTCATCGACGAGGGCCGCGAGGCGGCAGGCCGCACGGACCGGCCGCACCCGGTGGTGGTCTACCTCCACGCCGCGACCGGGCCCGGCGCACGGGCGCGCCTGGACGCGGAGCTGCGGCGCGAGGGCAACGCACAGGTGCCGGGGCTCGGCGTGGCGGGCGGCGCCGAGGACGTGGCGAAGGCCGTGCTCCGCCTGGCCGAGGCGGGCGCCGACACCGTGGTCCTCCAGCCCACCGCCGACGAGCCGGACCCGGAGGGCTACGTCCGCTTCGTCACGGACCAGGTCGCCCCGCTGGTGCGCTGACCGGGACCCACCCCGCGCCCCGGGCACGGACGGAGCCTAGGCTCGGCCGTATGCACCGAAGAGAGGACGACGGCGACGAGGCGGCCGCGGGGACCGCGTCGCTCGACCTGAACCAGCTGCGGACCTTCCTCGCGGTCTACCGCTCGGGATCCTTCACGGCCGCCGCCCGCCTCCTCGGTCTCTCGCAGCCCACCGTCACCGCCCAGATCCGCTCCCTGGAGCGCCGGCTCGACCGGGAGCTGTTCGCGCGGACGCCGCGCGGCGCGGCCCCCGCGCCGTTCGCCGACGAGCTGGCGGCCCGCATCGGCGAGCCCCTGGACGCCCTGGCCGAGGTCGCGGGTCACAGCGTCGACGCCCAGGCCGAACCGGTCCACGTGGCGGGCCCGGCGGAGTTCCTCTCCCACAGCGTGCTGCCCGGCCTCGGCCCGCTGGTGGAGAAGGGGGTGCGGCTGCGGATCACGACGGGCCTCACCGACGACCTCCTGGCGGAGCTGCGCTCCGGCCGGCACGACCTCGTCATCGCCACGGCCCGGCCACGCGGGCGCGCGCTCGCCTCGGTGCCGCTCGCCGACGAGGAGTTCGTGCTGGTCACGGGCGCCTCATGGGCGGAGCGCATCGGCGGCAGGGGGCGTGTCGCCGCGGACGGGCCCGCGGTGCTGAACGGCGTGCCCCTGGTCGCGTACGCCGAGGACCTGCCGATCGTGCGCCGCTACTGGCGGCACGTCTACGGCAGGCGCCTGGTGTGCCAGCCCGCCCTCACCATGCCCGACCTGCGGGCGGTCAAGGCCGCGGTGGTGGGCGGCGCGGGCTTCAGCGTGCTGCCCCGCTACCTGTGTCTCGACGAACTGGCCTCGGGGGCGCTGGTCCTGCTCGACGACCCCGAGGACCCGCCCATCAACACCGGCTACCTCGTCCAGCGCCCCGGTTCCTCCGACAACCCGCACGTGGCCCTCGTGCGCGACCATCTGCTGGCGTCCGCGCGCGCCGAGCGTTGACGGGACTCACCCCTCCGGGTGCTCGGCGGGCGTGAGCCGGAGACCGTTCTCCCAGATCTTGTTCAGCGTCGTCACCAGCCGCTCGTACGGGATGCGCTGGCCGAGCACGAACACCGAGTAGGCCATGCGGCTCACCATGACGGACAGGGCGTGCGCGGTGATCAGCGGATCGAGGCCGGTGTCGGCCTCGCCGTTCTCCTGGAGGGTGCGGATGAGCTTGGCGTTGCGCCGGGCGAAGGCGTTGCCCCGCTCGATGCGCAGCGCCATGAACTTCTCGTCCACCTGCGCGACCTGCTCGAAGAGGGCCATGAGCCGCGCGTTCTTCTTGTACGCGCGCAGGTATTCGCGGTTGGAGGCGTCGATCAGCTCGCGGGGATCGGTGATCCCGGTGCGCTCGCGCAGGTGCGGGTGGAGCATCTCCTCCTGCACCTGCGCGACGAGCGCCTGGAAGACCTCTTCCTTGCTGTTGAAGTACGTGTAGAACGACCCGGAGGCGACCTGCGCCGCCTTGGAGATGTCCGTGATCCGGGCGTCCAGGTAGCCGTCGCGCTCGAAGACCTCGCGGGCGGCGGCGATCAGCGCGTTGCGCGTCCTGACGCCGCGCGCGCTGCGGGGCGTGATCGGTTGCTTCTGGCCGCCGTCCGCGGCCGGGGGCTGGGCAGCCACCGAGATCCATTCACTGTCGTTCGAGCCTGTACGTAACCGGGGCAGCGGATGGTATCAGCCGGCCGAGGAGAGGAAATCGAGGAGCGCGGCGTTGACCTCCTCGGGCCGCTCCTGCTGAAGCCAGTGGCCCGCGCCGTCAACGACGACGTGTCCGCGCAGGTCGGTCAGGACCCGGTCGAGCCCCTTGGCGGGCATGAACCGGCCCACGGGGTCCTTGGAGCCGGTGACGAACAGCGAGGGGCAGTCGATGGTGCGGCCCTCGTGGTGCTCGGTGAGCGCCCAGTTGCGGTCCAGGTTGCGGTAGTAGTTGAGCCCGCCGGTGAAGCCGGTCACGGTGAACGTGTCGACGTAGTAGGCGAGTTCGTCCTCGCTCAGCCAGCAGGGCGCCACCGCCTCCTCGTCCACGCGGGCGGCCCACTTGTCGGAGTAGATCTCCCGGGCGGTCATCGTCCTGCGCACGTTGCGGCTCAGGGCGCGGTCCGCGACGCCCGGCTCCTGGAACCACACCATGTAGAAGTCGTCGCCCAGGCGCGAGCGCAGGATCGGCAGGGGCGGCGCGGGGGCCCGCGGGGTGACGGGCACGCTCATGCCGGCCACCGCCCGCACCCGCTCCGGGTGTTCGAGGGCCATGTTCCACACCACGGAGGCGCCCCAGTCGTGCCCCACGAAGACGGCGTCGTCGGCGCCCGCGTCGTCGAGGAGGGCGACCAGGTCGCCGCAGAGCGTCAGGATGTCGTACGCCCCGACGTCGGCGGGCCGCCCGCTGCCTCCGTAGCCGCGCATGTCGGGGACGAGGACCCGGTGGCCCGCCTCGGCGAGGGCGAAGAGCTGGTGGCGCCAGGAGAACGCCAGCTCGGGGAAGCCGTGGCACAGCACCACCGGCGGCCTGCCGGGACGCGCCTCGCCGTGGTCGAACACCCGGAGGGTGATGTCCCCCGTGGTCACCTCGCGCGTCGCGACGCGCTGCCAGTCGCCGACCGGGATGTGTGTCGTCATGCGCGGGACTCCTGTGGGAAGGGTTGAACCTGACGTTGGATTCAAATGTACAGGGGGCGGCCCCGCCGGGGTCACGCGACGGCAACCATTGAACATGAACCCGGATTCAAGTACGGTCCCCCGTGACACGGCGGCGACCGCACGGCGGAGCAGGGAGTACGGCGATGAGCGAGGCACCCCCGCGCCGAGCGGTCCTCTTCGACTTCGGCGGAGTGCTGACCACCAGCGTGGTCACCGCCTTCACCGGGCTCGGCGCGGAGTTGGGCGGCGACCCGGGTCTCCCGCTGCGGCTCCTCTCCCGGGACGGGGAGAGTTCCGCGCTGCTCGTGGCGCACGAGGAAGGGCGCATCGGCGAGCGGGAGTTCGAGGACGGCTTCGCCGCCCGGCTGCGGGCCCACGGCCTGACGGTGGAGGGCCCGGGACTGGTGAGCCGCCTGCAGGCCCGGCTGCGCCCCGACCCCGAAACGATCGCCCTGGTGGCCCGGCTGCGCGCCGGGGGCCACCGCGTCGGGCTCCTCTCCAACTCCCTCGGCGACCACTGCTACGCGGGCTTCGACCTGCCCGCCATGTTCGACGCCGTCACGGTCTCCGGGCGGATCGGGGTGCGCAAGCCCTCGCGCCGGGCGTACGCGATCGCCTGCGAGCGGCTCGGCGCCCCGCCCGAGGCCACCGTCATGGTGGACGATCTGCGGCAGAACATCGACGCCGCGGCGCGGCTCGGGATCGCCGGAGTGGTACACCGTGACGCGGCGACCACGGCCGCGGAACTGGCGCGCCTCCTCGGCGGCGCGCCGGAGCGCACGACGTGACGGCCCCCTCCCGGGGCCGGCCGAGCCGGCACCAGCCGAACCAGTAGTGCCGACAGACCCGATACCAGGACCGCAGGAGGACCCCGTGTTCGACGTCAGCGACAGGGCCAAGGAGTACCAGGAGCGGCTGCTCGCCTTCATGGACGAGCACGTCTACCCGGCCGAGGCGGTGTACGAGAGGCAGATGGCGGAATCCGGCGACCCGCACTTCCACCCGCCGGTCCTGGAGGAGCTGAAGACCGAGGCGAGGAAGCAGGGCCTGTGGAACCTCTTCCACCCGCACCCGGAGTGGGGCCCCGGCCTGACCAACCTGGAGTACGCGACACTCGCCGAGATCATGGGCCGCAGCGCCCACCTCGCCCCCGAGGCCACCAACTGCAACGCCCCGGACACCGGCAACATGGAGGTCCTCACCCTCTTCGGCACCGACGAGCACAAGGAGAAGTGGCTCAAGCCGCTGCTCGCCGGCGAGATCGCCTCGGCGTTCGCGATGACCGAACCCGCCGTGGCCAGCTCCGACGCCCGCAACATCGAGATGCGCATGGTGCGCGACGGCGACGACTACGTCCTCAACGGCCGCAAGTGGTGGACCTCCAACGCCCTGCACAAGAACTGCCGCGTGCTCATCGTGATGGGCAAGACCGACCCCGACGGGCCGAGCCACCGGCAGCAGAGCATGATGGTCGTCCCGCTCGACACCCCCGGCGTCACCGTCCTGCGCAACCTGCCCGTCTTCGGCTACCAGGACCGCGAGGGCCACGCCGAGGTGCTCTTCGAGGACGTCCGCGTCCCGCGCACCGCCCTGCTCGCGGGTGAGGGCGACGGCTTCATGATCAGCCAGGCGCGGCTCGGACCCGGCCGCATCCACCACTGCATGCGCACCATCGGCATGGCCGAGCGCGCCCTGGACCTGATGATCGACCGCGCTCTGTCCCGTACGACGTTCGGCGCGCCCCTCGCCGACCGGGCCAACATCCAGGACTGGATCGCCGAGTCCCGCGTCGAGATCGAGATGGCCCGGCTGCTCACCCTCAAGGCCGCGCACCTGATGGACACCGTCGGCAACAAGGCGGCCCGCACCGAGATCGCCGCCATCAAGGTAGCCGCGCCCCAGGCGGCCCTGAAGGTCATCGACCGCGCGATCCAGGTGCACGGCGGCGGGGGAGTCTCCGACGACTTCCCGCTCGCGAGCATGTACGCGCACCTGCGCACCCTGCGCCTGGCCGACGGCCCCGACGAGGTGCACAAGCGCAGCATCGCCCTGCGCGAGCTGCGCCGCCGCGAGAGCGCGCGGAACGCCGGGTGAGCGGGCCGCTGGAGGGCAGGGTCGCCCTGGTCACCGGCGCCTCGCGGGGCATCGGGCTGGCGGCGGCGGGGGCCCTGCGGGACCGCGGGGCGCGGGTGGTGATCACCTCGCGCAGCGAGGAGCGGGCGAAGGTGGCGGCGGAGCGGCTGGGCGAGGGCGTCAGCGGCTTCGGCGCGCACGCCACCGACGAGGAGGGCGCGCGCGCCTGCGTCGAGCATGTCGTGGCGTCGTACGGACGGCTCGACGTCCTGGTCAACAACGCCGGCACGAACCCCGCCCACGGCCCCGTCATCGACCAGGACCACGCCCGCTTCGCCAAGACCATGGACGTCAACCTGTGGGCGCCGATCCTGTGGACGTCGCTCGCGGTGAAGGCGTGGATGGGCGAGCACGGCGGATCGATCGTCAACACCGCGTCGATCGGCGGCCTCTCGGTCGCCCAGGACGTGGGCGTCTACCACGTCTCCAAGGCCGCGCTGATCCATCTGACCAAGCAGCTCGCCCTGGAACTCGGCCCGAAGGTCCGGGTGAACGCCATCGCGCCCGGCGTCGTGCGGACGAGGCTCGCCGAGGCGCTGTGGCAGGAGAACGAGACGCGGATCGCCGCGGCCACCCCGCTCGGCCGCATCGGGGAGCCCGAGGACCTGGGGGAGGCCGTGGCGTTCCTCGCCGGCGACGGGGCACGCTGGATCACCGGCGAGACCCTCGTCGTCGACGGAGGACAACTGCTCGGCAACGGCGCCCTCTGAGCGCCGCCGCCGGGGATCAGGCCGGCAGCGCGTCGACGGTCGGCACCACGACACCGAACAGGTCCGTGACGGCCGTCAGCGCCGCGCTCTGCAGCGCGTCGGCGGACAGGACCGCGCCGTCGAGCGCGGCGAGGGGCCGGGTGGCGGTGGCCTCGGCGACGACGGTGGGCCGGTAGCCGCGGTTGAAGGCGCCCTGGGCGGTGTAGTTGACGCACATGTGCGTCATGAACCCGGCGAGGACGAGGTCCCCGCCGCCGCCCGGGGCGAAGCCCAGGCCGCTGAGGGTCTTCTCCAGATCCGTGTCGTGGAAGGCGTCGGGGAACCGCTTGACCACCACGGTCTCGCCGTCCACCGGCGCCACCTCGTCGATGACGGCCCCGATGTGGGCGCGGATGTCGTACGGGGTGCCCTCGCCGCCGTCATTGACGACGTGGACGACCGGCGTGCCCGCGGCACGGGCCCGCGCCAGGAGCCGGGCGCCCGCCGCGAGCGCCGCGTCGGCGCCGGGCAGGGCCATGACGCCGGTGCGGTAGGTGTTCTGGAAGTCGATCATGACGAGGGCGCTCTCGGCGAGGCGGGGCGCCCTGCCGTCCAGACCGATCACGTCGCGCAGGGTCGTGGAGGGGCGGTCGGTGTTCATGAGGTGCCTTTCGTGGCCGTGGAGGCGGTGACTTGAGTGGAGCCGGGCAGGAAAGTGCCGCGGGCAGGGCGAAGCCGCGGGTCCGCCCGCGGGGGTCGTGGGTGAGGTGAGCGAGGGGTGACGCGGGGTCAGCTCGTGCGGACGCGGAAGCGGCGGCGGTAGGCGGCCGGTGTGCCGGACACCTGCCTGCGGAACGCCCGGTGCAGCGTCTCGACCGAGCCGAGCCCGGACGCGGCGGCGACCTGCTCCAGGGAGTGGTCGGTGCCTTCGAGCAGCCGGCGGGCGGCCTCCACCCGGGCGGCCTCCACGTACTCGGCCGCGCTGGCGCCCGTCTCCTGTTTGAAGACCCGTGCGAAGTGCCGCTCGCTGAGACACATCCGGGCCGCGAGCGCCGCCGCGGACAGGTCGTCCGTGAGGTGGTCGGCGATGTACGCCCGGAGCTCGTCGATGTCCCTGCGGGCCGACGCCGGGCGGCTGAGCGGCACGGAGAACTGGCTCTGGCCGCCCTGCCGCTTGAGGTACATGACGAGCTGCCGGGCCACCGCGAGGGCGACCTCCTCGCCCTGGTCCTCGGCCACCAGGGCGAGCGCCAGGTCCAGGCAGGCGCTGATCCCGGCCCCGGTCCACAGCCGTCCGCGGTCCGTCCGTACGAAGATCGGGTCCGGGTCGACCGTGACGGCCGGGTGGTCGGCCGCCAGCTGGGCAGCGGTCGACCAGTGCGTCGTCGCCGTGTGGCCGTCCAGGAGCCCGGCCGCCGCGAGCAGGTGGGCGCCCACGCACACCGAGGCCACCCGCCGGGCCTGCGGCGCGGTCGCCGCCAGCCACGCCACGACCTCGGCGTCGATGCGGGCGACGGGCCCCTGGCCGGTCATGTCGACCGCGCCGGGCACCAGCAGGGTGTCCACCCGGCCGGTGTCGGCGAACGCCAGGTCCGTGAGCAGCCGCACGCCCGCCGACGTGCGCACCGCACCGGCCTCCGGCCCCGCGAGCAGGACCTCGTAGCCGGGGCGGCCCCCGGTCTCCCGGTCGGCCAGCGCGAAGACCTCGGCGGGGCCTGTGACGTCGAGCAGGTCGACGTCGGGGAAGACCGCGATGACGACGCGGTGTGTGGTGGGCATGCGGCCATCCTCACGGCCGCCGGGGGCGACCGCAATGACGATTCCCTGTCACATCCGGACATGAGCGCGGAGAGGCGCTGGGCCGGACGCCGGGGCATGCGGAAGCGGGCCCCGGCGGTGGGGGGAGTACCGCCGGGGCCCGCTGGCCTCAGTGCGCACGGCCGATGGGCCGGGGTCAGTCGGTGCCGGACTCCATCGCCGCGCGGTCGAGCGCCGACTCCTCGTCCGTCACCTCGCCGCGCGAGGCGATCGCCTGCGCGCCGCCCGCGTCCATGGCGCCGATCAGACCGGTCGACGCCGCCTGCGCGGCGCCGATCGGCGCCGGGTGGCCGGTTCCGACCAGGCCCATGCCCGCGTACTGCTCGAGGCGCGCACGGGAGTCCGCGATGTCGAGGTTGCGCATCGTGAGCTGGCCGATGCGGTCCACCGGGCCGAAGGCCGAGTCCTCGGTCCGCTCCATGGAGAGCTTGTCCGGGTGGTAGCTGAAGGCGGGGCCCGTGGTGTCGAGGATCGTGTAGTCCTCGCCGCGCCGCAGCCGCAGCGTCACCTCACCGGTGACCGCGGCGCCGACCCAGCGCTGCAGCGACTCCCGGATCATCAGCGCCTGCGGGTCCAGCCAGCGGCCCTCGTACATGAGCCGGCCGAGCCGCCGGCCCTCGTTGTGGTACGCGGCGAGGGTGTCCTCGTTGTGGATCGCGTTGACCAGGCGTTCGTAGGCGATGTGCAGCAGGGCCATGCCGGGCGCCTCGTAGATGCCGCGGCTCTTGGCCTCGATGATGCGGTTCTCGATCTGGTCGGACATGCCGAGGCCGTGCCGCCCGCCGACCGCGTTGGCCTCCATGACGAGGTCGACGGGGGTGGCGAACTCCTTGCCGTTGATCGTCACGGGGCGGCCCTGCTCGAAGCCGACCGTCACGTCCTCCGTGGGGATCTCCACGGAGGGGTCCCAGAACCGCACGCCCATGATCGGGTCGACGGTCTCGATGCCCGTGTCGAGGTGCTCCAGGGTCTTGGCCTCGTGCGTGGCGCCCCAGATGTTGGCGTCCGTGGAGTACGCCTTCTCCGTCGAGTCCCGGTAGGGCAGCTCGTGGGCGAGCAGCCACTCCGACATCTCCTTGCGGCCGCCGAGCTCCGTGACGAAGTCCGCGTCCAGCCAGGGCTTGTAGATCCGCAGGTGCGGGTTGGCGAGCAGGCCGTAGCGGTAGAACCGCTCGATGTCGTTGCCCTTGAACGTGGAGCCGTCGCCCCAGATCTGCACCCCGTCCTCCAGCATCGCCCGCACCAGGAGCGTGCCGGTGACGGCGCGGCCGAGCGGCGTGGTGTTGAAGTAGGGGCGGCCACCCGACCTGATGTGGAAGGCGCCGCAGGCCAGCGCCGCGAGGCCTTCCTCGACCAGCGCGGCACGGCAGTCGACGAGACGGGTGATCTCGGCGCCGTACGCGGAGGCGCGGCCGGGCACGGAGGCGATGTCGGGCTCGTCGTACTGGCCGATGTCGGCGGTGTACGTGCACGGCACGGCGCCCTTGTCGCGCATCCAGGCGACGGCGACCGAGGTGTCGAGACCGCCGGAGAAGGCAATGCCGACGCGCTCGCCGGTGGGCAGGGAGGTGAGGACCTTGGACATAGGAAGAGTATGCATCAGGATGCATGGTCATGCAAACCCCGTGCTTCCGTACGGCGACGCGTCGCCCTGTGTTCGCCCAGGTGTCATCTTCCGTCGCCGTGGGTGGGCGAGGATGCGAGGCCCGACAGCGGTGACCGGGCGGCGGTGTGCCGGCCGGCCTCTCGAAAGGACGACGTTGCTGCGCCCACGGCCACGACGTACACAGCACAGCGGCAGGACACTCGGGGCGGGCTCGGCGGCGGTCGTGCTGTCGCTGGCCCTGGCGGGCTGCGGGCTCCTGGGGGAGGGGGCGGAGGACGGCGACGGAAGCGCTTCGTCCGTCGGGTCCCAAGCCGCCGACATCGACTGCGCTAAGTCGGGCAAGGTCCCCGGGACGGGTTCGAGCGCCCAGCAGAACGCCATGAAGCACTGGATCAAGGAGTACGAAGCGGCCTGCCCCGGGGTGCGGATCGCCTACAACCCGCTCGGATCGGGAGCCGGGGGAGCGCAGTTCCTGCGCGGCGCGACCGCGTTCGGCGGCTCCGACAGCCCCCTGCGCGCCGACGAGGTCGAGCTGTCGAAGCGGGTCTGCGAAGGCGGGCGCGCCATCGACCTGCCCATGGTGGGCGGTCCCATCGCGATCGGCTACGACCTGCCGGGCGTGCGGGACCTGGTGCTCGACGCCACGACCCTCGCCAAGATCTTCGACCGGCGGATCACGGCCTGGGACGACCCGGAGATCCGGCGGCTCAACCCCGGCGTCGAGCTGCCCTCCCTCCCCGTCCGCCCGGTGCACCGGTCCGACGACTCGGGCACCACGCAGAACTTCCAGGCCTATCTCGCGGGCGCCGCCCCCGACGTCTGGCGGCACCCGCCGGGCAAGGCCTGGCAGGGCAAGGGCGGCGCGTCGGCGAGCGGTTCGAGCGGTGTCGCCTCCGAAGTGACGTCCGGCTTCGGCGCGATCGGCTACTTCGAGCTGTCCTTCGCGCGGGCCCGCCACATCAAGACCGTCAGCATCGACACGGGCGCGCCCGCGCCGGTCGCGCCGACACCGAGGACGGCGTCGGCGGGGATCGCGGCGGCCCGGGTCGCCGGGAACGGCAAAGACCTGACGCTGAAGTTCCGCCACGACTCCTCGGCGCCCGGCGCGTATCCGATCGTCCAGATCACGTACGAGATCGTGTGCGACAAGGGCAATCAGAAGGCGACGCTGCCCGCCCTGAAGTCCTTCCTGGCCCACACGTCGAGCGAGGCGGGCCAGAAGCGGCTGTCCCGGCTGCACTACGCGCCGCTGCCGGAGTCCTTGGCGGAGCGGGTGCGGGAGGTCGTGAGCGGGCTGTCCTGATCCGGCTGCGGGGTGCGCCGACGGGCTTCGGGCCGCGGGTGGCCACGGCGGACGGCTGAGCCCGTGGCGTGGCGGCGGCAGGGGCGGACGGCTGAGCCTCTTGCGTGGTGGTGGCAAGGGCGTGGCGGCAGTGTGCCCACCCGCCAGTGGCGCAGGTCACGCCGGGGCGGGGGAACTCGGCCATGCCCCGGCCCGACTCCTGGATCGGCTCGGGCCCAGCCGGGCCATGGCCCGTCTATCCAGGGAGCGCCCTATGCCCGCCGAATCCACCGTCGTCGCCGAAGGCGAGGGGCGACCACCCGGCGAGCCCGCGGAGGCGTCGCGCGAGACGCGGGCCGAGGGCGCGCCCAAGCGGTCCGGCTGGGCGACCTTGCGGCCGCTCGTGCTGCGGCTCCATTTCTACGCCGGGCTGCTGATCGCGCCGTTCCTGCTCGTCGCCGCCACGACGGGCCTGCTCTACGCGTGTTCGTACCAGGCCGAGAAGATCGTGTACGCCGACGAGCTGCGCGTCCCGGTGCCGCCGGGGAAGGGCGAACTGCCCCTGACGCGGCAGATGGCCGCCGCCCGCGCCGCACACCCCGAGGGCTCGATCAGCGCGGTCAGGCCCTCGCCGGAGGAGGGGGCCACCACGCGCGTCCTGCTGTCCGGCGTGCCGGGCGTCGACCCCGACCACACCCTCGCCGTCTTCGTGGACCCGTACACGGCCGAGGTGCGCGGCGACCTGGAGCAGTACGGCTCGACGGGGGCCCTCCCGCTGCGCACCTGGATCGACGAGCTCCACCGCGATCTGCACCTCGGGGAGGCCGGCCGCCTCTACAGCGAACTCGCGGCGAGCTGGCTGTGGGTGATCGCGGGCGGCGGCCTCGTGCTCTGGCTGGGACGCCGCAGGTCGCAGCGGAAGGCGCGCGGCACGACGGGCCGCCGCCGCACCCTGGCGCTGCACGGCTCGGTCGGCGTCTGGGCGGCCCTCGGCCTGGTCTTCCTGTCGGCCACGGGGCTGACCTGGTCGGCGTACGCGGGCCAGAGCGTCAGCGACCTCCGCGAGGCCATCGGCCAGACCACGCCCGCGGTGTCGTCGACCGTCACGCCCGGCGCGGAGCCGGCGGCGGAGCCCGCGGGTGAGCACTCCGGCCACGGCGGGAGCGGCGGCTCCGGGGCCGCGGACGGCGAGGGGGCGGCCCGCGCGGACGTCGGGCTCGACGCCGTCCTGAAGGCCGCCCGCGGCCAGGGGCTCTCCAACCCCGTGGAGATCGTGCCGCCCGCCGACGCCTCGTCCGCGTACGTGGTCCGGCAGATCCAGCGAAGCTGGCCGGAGAAGCAGGACTCCATCGCCGTGGACCCCGCGAACGGCGAGGTCACCGACGTCCTGCGGTTCGACGACTACCCGGTGCTCGCCAAGCTGACGCGCTGGGGCATCGACGCGCACTCCGGTTCGCTGTTCGGCCTCGTCAACCAGTTCGCCCTCATCGCGCTCGCCCTCTGCCTGATCCTCCTGATCGTCTGGGGCTACCGCATGTGGTGGCAGCGCGGCCGGGGCTCCGCCTTCGGCCGGCCCGTGGCGCGCGGGGCGTGGCAGAACGTCCCGGCCCACGTCCTCGTCCCGCTGCTCGCGGCGGTCGCCGTCGTCGGCTACTTCGTCCCGCTGCTCGGCATCCCGCTCGCGGCGTTCCTCGCGGTGGACATCGCGCTGGGCGAGCTCGCCTACCGGCGGGGGAGGCGCACATACGCCTGAACCCTCCGATCCGCCGACGACGTGACCCCTCCGATCCGCCGAGGACCTGGAACCCCACCGACCCGCCGACGGGGCTAGGACGATGCGGTCGGGGCCGGCCCCGCGGCGACGCAGAACTCGTTGCCCTCCGGGTCGGCCATCACTATGTGGTGACCGGTGATCTCGGCGAGCACGCCGCCGCCCGCCGCGACGAGCCGCTCGGACTCCGCCTTGACCCTGGCCCAGCGCTCGCCCGCCGAGCCGTGCCCCGGCACGCGGACGTCGATGTGAAGGCGGTTCTTCGCGGTCTTCGGCTCGGGCACCTTGAGCAGCGACAGGCGGGGACCGCGCCCCTCGGGGTCGCAGAGCCAGGCCCCGTCGTCCACGGATTCGTCCGCGGGCGGGCCGAAGCTCGCGAACCACTCCTCGCGGGTGGTGAACGGCGCGGGCGGCGGCTCGTCGACATAGCCGAGGGCCGTTTTCCAGAAGGCGCCGAGGAGTTGGGCGTCGGCGCAGTCGAGGGTCAGGTCGATCATATAAGCCATGTGCGGACCGTAGCGCGCGGCACTGACAACGGGCCCGGGATGTACAGGCCGTCGCGGTCCCGTCGAAAACGAGTGCGGCTCGGGTGTGTGAGGCCCGTCAGAGCGGGCAATCGATGGGTGGGCCCCGCCGTGTCTCCCCCGTCGCGGCGGGGCTCCTTCGCGCCCGGCACGCCGTGCCCCTCCTCCGGCAGGTCCCCGTGCCGCTCCTCCGCCAGGTTTGAGCCTCACCAGGGCGGAAACCCGTGCCCGGCCGAAGGGCGAGGTCCCGTGACCGCCACGACACCCTTGCCGTCCGGCCCCCGGGCGGTGCGACCCGCGCCCGTCCCGACGGAGGAGCCGCAGCAGGGGGACCGGCCGGAGCCCGTCAGGTGCTGGAAGCGCGTTTCGCCTGCGCACGGGTCTGTGACGAGTGCGTCCGGGTCTGCGCCCGGCGCCGCCCGGCCGACGGGCCGAGCCATGCGCTCCGTCTCACCGCCGCCTGCGCCGACGTCTGCGACGCGACCTTCCGCGTCCTCGCCGGGCGGGGCGCGTACGGCGAGGAGGACGAGCAGCGCGTACGCGTGCAGGTCGAGTGGTGCCGCGCCGTCCGCCGCCAGTGCGCGGCCCTCTGCGCCACGTGCCCCGCGTCGGCCGGCTGCGCGAAGGCCTGCCGCCGCTGCGAACGGGCCTGCGACGACCTCACGAAGGCGCTGACGGGACCCGCGACGGCCTAGTGAAGGCGCCGGGCCGAGGCGACGGGCCCCGCGGCACTCGCTCCCGCACCGCCATTCCCTATTTCTGCAACGCGTTCTACTGTGTGCGCCGTCAGGTCCGGGAGCGAGTGAGCCAGCCAGAGCCTGGAGGGGCCGTGCACCTCGAATACACGCCGGAGCAGCAGCGGTTGCGCACCGAACTGCGCGCGTACTTCGCCGGCCTCGTGCCGGACGACGTGCACGTCCGCCATGCCGAACCCGCCGCCCGGAAGCGGTTCTACCGGGAGACCATCCGCCGCCTGGGCGCGGACGGCTGGCTGGGGGTCGGGTGGCCCGAGGAGTACGGCGGCCGCGGGCTCACGCCCATGGAGCAGTTCATCTTCTTCGACGAGGCCGCACAGGCGGGCGTGCCGCTGCCGCTGATGGCACTCAACACCGTGGGCCCCACGCTCATGCGGTTCGGGACCGAGGAGCAGAAGAGCTACTTCCTGCCGAGGATCCTCTCCGGCGAACTCGACTTCGCCATCGGCTACAGCGAGCCCGCCGCCGGCACGGACCTCGCGGCGCTGCGGACGAAGGCGGTGAGGGACGGCGACGAGTACGTCGTCAACGGGCAGAAGATCTGGACGACCAACGGCGACACCGCCGACTGGGTCTGGCTCGCCGTGCGCACGGCGGCGCCCGAGGAGGGCGTCCCGCTCCACAAGGGCATCACCATGCTCCTGGTCCCGACGACCGCCCCGGGCTACTCCTGCACCCTCATCAACACCCTCGCCTCGCACGACACCACGGCCGGCTACTACGAGAACGTCCGCGTCCCCGTCACCCACCGCGTCGGCGAGGAGAACAAGGGCTGGCGCCTCATCACCAACCAGCTCAACCACGAGCGCGTCACCCTCGCCGCCCACGGCACGATGGCCATCCGCGCCCTCCACGACGTACAGCGCTGGGCCATGGACACCAAGCTCGCCGACGGCCGCCGGGTCATCGACCTCGGCTGGGTCCGCCGGCGCCTGGCCATGACCCACACCAGGCTCGACGCGATGAAGCTCCTCAACTGGCGGATGGTCAACGCCGTCCAGGAGGGCACCCTCACCCCGCAGGACGCCTCCGCCGTCAAGGTCTACGGCTCCGAGGCGCGCCGCGACGCGTACGCCTGGCTCATGGAGGTCATCGGCGCGGCGGGCGCCCTCAAGGAGGGCTCGGCGGGCACGGTCCTGCGCGGCGATCTCGAACGCGGCTACCGCTCGGCGGTCATCTTCACCTTCGGCGGCGGCAACAACGAGATCCAGCGGGAGATCATCTCCTGGATCGGCCTGGGGATGCCGCGCGTACGGCGATGACCCGGGCGCCGGACACCCGTCACGGGACGGCGTCACACTGGAGGACATGACCGGCCCCCGGAGGTGGACCCCGTGACCGACCCCGCTGTGACCGACCCCGCGCACGCGCCCTCGCCCGACCCCGGACTCTTCGGGCCGGGTTCGGTGACCTGGCAGGTGCACTCCGACCCCATGATGTGGGTCGCGGGGATACGCGCCCTCTACCTTCAGGCCCTGCATCCCCGAGCGGTGCGCGGCGTCATGCAGAACAGCGACTTCCGCGCCGACGCCTGGGGGCGGCTGATGCGCACCGCCGGGTTCGTCGGGACCACCACCTACGGCACCACCGAGGCCGCCGAGCGCGCCGGCGCGCGGGTGCGCAAGATCCACGCGACGCTCACGGCCACCGACCCGGCGACGGGGGAGCGGTACCGGGTCGACGAGCCGGAGCTGCTGCTCTGGGTGCACTGCGCGGAGATCGACTCCTACCTCCACGTCGCACGCCGGTCGGGGCTGCGGATGCCGGACGCCCTCGCCGACCGGTATGTGCGCGAGCACCGCGAGAGCGCCCGGCTGGTGGGGCTCGATCCGGCCGATGTGCCGGGGTCCACGGCCGAGCTGCGGGCGTACTTCCGTGACGTGCGGGGCGAGTTGGCCGCCGGTCCAGGCGCCCGCGCCGTGGACGACTTCCTGCGGTGTCCGCCGACGCCGCCCCTGCTGGTCCCGGCGCGCTTCCTGCTGTGGCGGCAGGTGGCCCGCCTCGCGTACGCCTCGCTGCCCGCGTACGCGCACGAGCTGTACGGCAGGGCCGCCCCGCCGCCCGCCGTGGTGACGCGCCGCCTTGTCCTCACCGGCGCCGTCCTGCGCACCGTCCCCAGCCGTCTGCGCTGGCAACTTCCGCCCAAGCACATCCTGCGCGCCATGGCCAGGCTCGGCCCCGGCAGCCGCCCTGCCCCGTACAAACTTCACAGACCAGAAGCCATACTGGACGGGCCGGGGAGGGCGCAGCGAGGCGACGGGGGCGACGGCGCGAGATGGCGGACACCAGGCTGATCCAGAGCCGCTACCGACTCCTGGATCTGATCGGGCGCGGCGGCATGGGCGAGGTGTGGCGGGCGCGCGACGAGTCGCTCGGCCGCCAGGTCGCCGTCAAGTGCCTCAAGCCGATGGGGCCGCAGCACGACCACGCCTTCACCCGCGTCCTGCGCGAGCGCTTCCGCCGCGAGGCCCGCGTCGCCGCCGCGCTCCAGCACCGCGGCGTGACCGTCGTCCACGACTTCGGCGAGTACGAGGGCGTGCTCTATCTGGTGATGGAGCTCCTCGAAGGGCGCAACCTCAGCCAGATCCTGGAGGACAACAAGCAGCACCCGCTGCCCGTCGCCGACGTCGTGGAGATCGCCGCCCAGGTCTCCGCCGCCCTCGCGTACACCCATGACCAGGGCATCGTGCACCGCGACCTGAAGCCCGCGAACATCATGCTGCTCACCGACGGCACGGTGAAGATCTGCGACTTCGGCATCGCGCGGCTCGGCGCCGACATCGGCTTCACCTCGCGCCTGACCGGCACGGGCATCGCGATGGGCACCCCGCACTACATGTCGCCCGAGCAGATCAGCGGCGACCCGGTCGACCAGCGCAGTGACCTGTACTCCCTGGGGTGCGTGCTGTACGAGATCGCCACCGGGGCCCCGCCCTTCGACTTGGAGGACGCCTGGGCCGTGCTCGTCGGGCACCGCGACACGGCGCCCGCGCCGCCCCGCCGCCACCGCGGCGAACTGCCCGCGTTCCTCGACGACCTCGTCCTCGACCTCCTCGCCAAGGACGCGGCCGACCGGCCGCAGGACGCCCGCGACCTGAGCCGCCGCATCGCCGAAGGCCGCGCCACCCCCGCGTACGTCCCGACCGTCGTCACGCCCCACCCGCGCAACCACCACCCGCACGGCGCCGCGACCGTCCGCGAGGAGCGGCTGCCCTCCTGGACGCGGGGCATGACCACCGGGGTCAAGGCGGGCGGCGGCTCCGGGCCGCGACCCACCCCGCCCGACACGGCGGCGGGCCTGACCGGCGAGTGGATACCGCGGCCCGACGCCCGCCGCGCCGCCGCGCCCCGCGAACCCGAGCGGCCCGCGCCGCCGCCGGAACTGCTCGCCACACTGGCGGGACGCCACAACGCGGGCCTCAGCCTGGGCCGGCTCGGGCGGTGGGCGGAGGCGGGCGAGGTGCACCGCGCGGTCGCCGCCGAGCGTGAGCACGCCCTCGGCCCCGACCACCCCGACACGCTCGCCAGCCGGTACGAGATCGGCTTCACGCTCAGCCGCACCGGGCGGGCCGCCGACGCCCTGCGCGAGTACACCCGCGTGGCGCGGGGGCGGGAGCGCTCCCTCGGCGCCGAGCATCCGGACACGCTCGCCGCCCGCCAGGAGATGGCCTACGTGCTCGGGCAGCTCGGGCGGCACTTCGAGGCCCACCAGACGTACACCTCGGTGCTCGCGGTGCGGGAGCGGGTGGCGGGGCCCGACCACCCGGACACGCTGCGCTGCCGCCACAACCTCGCCTACAACCTCAGCCGCCTCGGCCGCCTGGAGGACTCCTACCGTCTGGCCGACGAGGTGGCACAGGCCCGCGCGCGCGTCCTGGGGGCCACGCACCCCGACACACTCGTCACGCGGTACGAGGTCGCGTACGCGCTCGGACAGCTGGGGCGCTGGCCCGAGGCGCTGCAGACCTACCGCGAGGTCGCCGACGCGCGGGTGCGGGCGCTCGGGCCCGACCACCCCGACACGCTCGCCGCCCGCTACGAGGTCGGCATCAGCCTCGGCAGACTCGGCCGCAGCGGTGAGGCGCTCGACCTGTACCGCGTCCTGGTCGAGGACCGGACGCGCGTCAACGGCCCCGCCGATCCCGAGACGCTCCGGGCCCGCCACGGCCTCGGCGTGAACCTCGGACGGCTCGGCCGCTGGGAGGAGGCCCTCGCCGAGGCGCGGGACGTGTGCGCGATCCGGGAGCGGGTCCTCGGCCCCGACCACCCGGACACGCTGGTCAGCCGGCGCGAGGTCGCGGTCGGCCTCGGCTGGCTGGGGCGCTGGCCCGACGCCCTCACCGAATACCGCGGGGTGGCCGCCGCCAGGGAGCGGGTCCTCGGCACGGGCCACCCCGACGCCCTGGCCAGCCGCAACGACGAGGCGCACTGCCTGGAACAGCTCGGCCGCGGCGCCGAGGCCGTGGAGCTCTACCGCAGGGTGGCGGCGCTGCGGCAGCGGAGCGCCGCGGGCGGGCTCCGAGACGTCCCCGGGTGACCCGATGCGGGACCGGTGTGCCGGGGCGCGGTCGCGCGGGGTCCTCGGCGGTGGTCCTTCGTGTTAGGAAGAGCCATGTCTGATCGCGATGTGTACGACGCCGTCATCGTCGGCGGTGGCCACAACGGTCTCGTCGCCGCCGCCTACCTCGCCCGCGCCGGACGCTCCGTGCTGCTCCTCGAAAGGCTCGGCGCCACCGGGGGCGCGGCCGTCTCCGGTCGGCCCTTCCCCGGGGTCGACGCACGGCTCTCGCGCTACTCGTACCTCGTCAGCCTCCTGCCGAAGAAGGTCGTGCGCGACCTCGACCTGGACTTCCGGGTGCGCACGCGCACCGTCTCGTCCTACACCCCCACCGAGCGCGGCGGCCGCCCCGCCGGGCTGCTCGTCGGCGGCGGCGAGGCCCGTACCCGGCGGGCCTTCACCCGGTTGACCGGTGACAGCGGGGAGTACGAGGCCTGGCGGGAGTTCCACGCGATGACCGGACGCCTCGCGGCCCGCGTCTTCCCCACGCTCACCGAACCGCTGCCGACCCGGGCGGAGCTGCGCACCCGCATCGACGACGCCACCGCCTGGCGCACGCTCTTCGAGGAACCCATCGGCACGGCGATCGAGCAGCGCTTCTCCGACGACCTGGTGCGCGGCGTCGTCCTCACCGACGCCCTGATCGGCACGTTCGCCGACGCGGGCGACCCCTCCCTGAAGCAGAACCGCTGCTTCCTCTACCACGTCATCGGCGGCGGGACCGGCGACTGGAACGTCCCCGTCGGCGGCATGGGCGCCCTCACCGACGCCCTCGCCGACTCCGCGCGCAACGCGGGGGCCACGCTGCGCACGGGCTGTGAGGCCACGCGGATCGCCACCGACGGGCGGCGCGCCGAGGTCACGTACCGCCAGGGCGACGAGGGCGAGCGCACGGCCGCCGCCCGGCACGTCCTGGTCAACGCCTCCCCGCAGGCCCTCGCCGGGCTCCTCGGCGACGAGCCGCCCGCGCCCGCCGAAGGCGCGCAGCTGAAGGTCAACATGCTGCTCAAGCGGCTGCCGAGGCTCCGCGACACCGCCGTCGACCCGGCCGAGGCCTTCGCGGGCACCTTCCACATCGCCGAGGGGTACGGGGAGCTGGCGACCGCCTACGCGCAGGCCGCCTCCGGCACGCCGCCCACCGCGCCGCCCTCCGAGATCTACTGCCACTCCCTCACCGACCCGACGATCCTCGCCCCCGACCTCGCCGAGCGCGGCTACCAGACCCTCACCCTGTTCGGCCTGCACACCCCCGCCCGGCTCTTCGCCGAGGACAACGACGCCGTACGGGCCGAGCTGCTGGAGTCGACGCTCGCCCAGCTCGACGCGCACCTGGCCGAGCCGATCGCCGACTGCCTCGCGCTCGACGCCGAGGGACGCCCCTGCGTCGAGGCCAAGACCCCGCTGGACCTGGAGCGCGACCTGCGGCTGCCCGGCGGCCACATCTTCCACGGAGACCTCGCCTTCCCCTACGCCCAGGAGGGCGCCGGGCGTTGGGGCGCGGAGACCCGGCACGCGAATGTGTTCCTCTGCGGGGCCGGCGCGGTGCGCGGTGGCGGCGTCAGCGGGGTGCCGGGGCACAACGCCGCGATGGCCGCGCTGGGGGAGTGACCGGCGAGGGACGAGGGTGAGCGGGCCCCGCTTGCGTCTCCCGTAGGGGGAGACGTGAGGGTGGAGCCATGAACGGCGACACCGAAACGCTTCCGGGGCCCGCCGCCCCCCTCTACTCCATCGGCGAACTCGCCCGCCGCACCGGGCTCACCGTCAAGACCATCCGGTTCTGGTCCGACTCCGGGATCGTCACGCCGACGGAGCGCACCCCGGCGGGCTACCGGCGTTACGGCGTCGACGCCGTGGCCCGCCTCGACCTCGTGCGGACCCTGCGCGAGATCGGGCTCGACCTGCCGACCATCCGCAAGGTCGTGGACCGGGAGGTCCCGCTGGCCGACGTGGCGGCGGCGCACGCCGAGGCCCTGGACGTGCAGATCCGCACGCTGCGCCTGCGCAGGGCCGTCCTGACCGCCGTGGCCAAACGCGGCGCCGACCCCGAGGAGCTGGCCCTCATGCACCGTCTCGCGAAGCTGTCCGAGGACGAACGCCGCCGCATGGTCGACGACTTCCTCGGCATGGTCTTCGAAGGCCTCCACAGCCACCCGGCGTTCGGCGCGGTCATCCGCTCCATGACCCCGGAGCTCCCGGACGACCCCACGGCGGAGCAGGTCGCGGCGTGGGTGGAGCTGGCCGAGCTGCTCCAGGACCCCGGCTTTCGCGCGAGCGTGCAGGGCATGGCGCGTGACCTCGCCGAGGACCGGTCACCCGACGACGCCATGGGCCTGCCCCGCGTCCTCGCCGAAGCCGTCCGCTCCCTGGCCGAACCGGCGCTGGCCGAGGGCATCGGCCCGCACACGCCCCGGGCCGCCCGCATCGCCGCGGCGCTCACGGCGCACTACGCCCGCATCACCGGCCACCCCGACGACGAAGCCCTCCGCGTCCGCCTCGCCGCCCGCTTCCGGACCATGAACGACCCCCGCAGGGACCGCTACCTCCGCCTCCTGGCGGTCCTGAACGACTGGCCACCCCCGACCGACCTGGCCCCCGCCCTCACCTGGACCGTCCAGGCACTGCACGCCCCGGACCACGGCCGCCGTGGGCGCGGCCAGAAGCCGGGCACCGCCCCCTGAACCGGATCTGACGCTGCATCAGTAAACCCCTTCCCCCTTGACGGGCCCTGCGGCATCCTGCGCCCATGCAGACGGAGTTGAGCAGGAGACTGGGAATCGAGCACGCCATCTTCGGGTTCACGCCGTTCCCCGCCGTGGCCGCCGCCATCAGCAGGGCGGGTGGGTTCGGGGTGCTCGGCGCGGTTCGCTACTCGGCGCCCGACGAACTGGCCAGGGACCTCGACTGGATGCAGGAGCACGTCGACGGCCGGCCGTACGGGCTCGACGTCGTCATGCCCGCCAAGAAGGTCGAGGGGGTCAGCGAGGCCGACGTGGAGGCCATGATCCCCGAAGGCCACCGGCAGTTCGTCAGGGACGTCCTCGCCAAGCACGGCGTCCCCGAGCCGGCCGAGGGCGAGGCGTCGGGGTGGCGGATCACGGGCTGGATGGAGCAGGTCGCCCGCAGCCAGCTCGACGTCGCCTTCGACTACCCGATCAAGCTCCTCGCCAACGCCCTCGGCTCACCCCCGGCCGATGTGATCCGGCGCGCCCACGACCGGGACGTCCTCGTCGCCGCCCTCGCGGGCAGCGCCCGGCACGCCCGCAAGCACGCCGAGGCGGGCATCGACATCGTGGTCGCGCAGGGGTACGAGGCGGGCGGCCACACCGGCGAGATCGCCTCCATGGTCCTCACCCCCGAGGCCGTCGACGCGGTCACGCCCCTGCCCGTCCTCGCCGCGGGCGGCATCGGCAGCGGGCGGCAGATCGCCGCCGCGCTCGCACTCGGCGCCCAGGGAGTCTGGCTCGGCTCCCTCTGGCTCACCACCACCGAGGCCGACCTGCACTCGCCCGCCCTCACCCGCAAGCTGCTCGCCGCGGGGTCCGGCGACACGGTCCGCTCCCGCGCCCTGACCGGCAAACCCGCCCGCCAGCTCCGCACGGAGTGGACCGAGGCGTGGGACGACCCGCAGGGCCCCGGCGCCCTGCCCATGCCGCTCCAGGGCCTGCTCGTCGCCGACGCCGTCTCACGCATCCAGAAGTACGAGGTGCAGGAGCTGCTCGGCACGCCCGTGGGGCAGATCGTCGGCCGGATGACCAGCGAACGGGCCGTCCAGGACGTCTTCGACGACCTGACCCGCGGCTTCGAACGGGCCGTGGACCGCGTCAACCGCATCGCGGGAAGGGGACGTCACGCATGAGCACACCGCCCTCCAACACACCCCCCAACGGCTTCTGGGCGCAGGCCGCCGCCGACCCCGGACGCCCCGTCCTCGTCACCCCCGGCGGCGAGCAGTGGACGGCGGGCCGTCTGCACGCCGCCGTCAACCAGCTGGTCCACGGCCTGCGGGCGGCGGGCCTGCAGCGCGGCGACGCCTTCGCCGTGGTCCTGCCCAACGGAGTCGAGTTCCTCACCGCCTACCTCGCCGCCTCCCAGGCCGGGTTCTACCTCGTCCCCGTCAACCACCACCTGGTCGGCCCGGAGATCGCCTGGATCGTCACCGACTCCGGCGCCAAGGCACTCATCGCGCACGAGCGGTTCGCCGGCGCGGCTGCGGCGGCGGCCGACGAGGCCGCGCTCCCCGCGACCCACCGCTACGCCGTCGGCGACGTCCCCGGCTTCCGCCCCTACGCGCGACTCCTCGAAGGGCAGCCCGACTCGGCGCCCGCGGACCGCACCCTCGGCTGGGTCATGAACTACACCTCGGGCACCACGGGCCGCCCCCGCGGCATCCGCCGCCCGCTGCCCGGCAAGGCCCCCGAGGAGTCCTACCTCGGCGGCTTCCTCGGCATCTTCGGCATCAGGCCCTTCGACGGCAACGTCCACCTGGTCTGCTCGCCGCTCTACCACACCGCCGTGCTCCAGTTCGCGGGCGCGGCCCTGCACATCGGCCACCCGCTGGTCCTGATGGACCGGTGGACGCCCGAGGAGATGCTGCGCCTCATCGACGCGCACCGCTGCACGCACACCCATATGGTGCCGACCCAGTTCCACCGCCTGCTCGCCCTGCCGGACGCGACGAAGGCGGCGTACGACGTGTCCTCGATGCGGCACGCCATCCACGGCGCCGCGCCCTGCCCCGACCACGTGAAGCGGGCGATGATCGAGTGGTGGGGCGAGTGCGTCGAGGAGTACTACGCGGCCAGCGAGGGCGGCGGCGCCTTCGCCACCGCCCAGGAGTGGCTGAAGAGACCGGGGACGGTCGGCAGGGCCTGGCCCATCAGCGAGCTGGCCGTCTTCGACGACGAGGGGAACCGCCTCCCGCCCGGTGAACTGGGCACCGTCTACATGAAGATGTCCACCGGCGGATTCTCCTACCACAAGGACGAGGCGAAGACGGCGAAGAACCGCATCGGTGACTTCTTCACCGTCGGCGACCTCGGCCTCCTCGACGAGGACGGCTATCTCTTCCTGCGCGACCGCAAGATCGACATGATCATCTCGGGCGGTGTGAACATCTACCCCGCCGAGATCGAGTCGGCGCTGCTCACCCACCCCGCCGTCGCCGACGCCGCCGCCTTCGGCATCCCGCACGACGACTGGGGCGAGGAGGTCAAGGCCGTCGTCGAGGTCGCCGAGGGCAGGGAGGCGGGCGACGCGCTCGCCGCCGACATCCTCGCCCACTGCGAACGGCGTCTGGCCGGCTACAAGCGGCCCAAGAGCGTCGACTTCATCGCGGCCATGCCTCGCGACCCCAACGGCAAGCTGTACAAGCGGCGGCTGCGCGAGCCGTACTGGGAGGGCCGCCGGCGCACGATGTGAGGAGGCGGGGGCGGACCGCAGCCCGGGCCCGCCCCTCATGCTCAGCGGCGCTCGCGCACCTTCACCACCTTCAGCGCGGGATCGCCGAGGATGTCCTTCTCGCAGAAGCGGGACGTCACCCAGCGCTCCTTCGCGTACAGCCGCGTCTGGTCGCTGTGGTGCGGGGAGTCCGGGTTCGACGACTGGGAGTACGTCAGGAGCGTACGGGCCTTCGGGCAGCGCCCGTCGTCCCAGCCGACCGCCTGGACGTGGCTCGAACCGTGCGCGACCTCGGTGTAGCCGCGCCCGGCTTCCCAGACGGCCTCGATCTTGTTCCAGACGCCGAGCGACTCCGTGCCGCCGTGGACCGGGATGCGGTGCTTGCCGCGTACGACGTACTGGTGCTCGCCCAGCGGCGCGTCCAGGGCGATGCCCGCGGTGTCCAACTCGCGCACGGTGTCCGCGAGCGCGGTGGCGAAGCCGGGCGCCGAGGTGTTCAGGGTGTGCGGGGTGCGCACCGGGTCGGCCGCCGAGAACGGCGCCTTCCACAGCCGGTCGCCCGGCACGGCCGCCGTCAGCTTGCGCCAGAAGCGGTCGAAGAGCAGGGCGCCACGGCTGCCGGTGTCCATCCGGTGGTCCCAGCGCCCGAGGACCCGGCAGGCCTCGCCCACGTCGACGCGGCTGCCGTCACTGCCGGTCGCCGTCCCGCCCGGCAGCGCCGCACACGCCTTCGCCGCGTCGCCGGCGGCGAGATCGGCCGCGGGCACACGGTTGGCGAACTGCTGGCGCTGGAGGTCCCGCACCGTCAGATCGCCCTTCTCCGCCAGCGCCGCCACGTCCTCGATGCCGCCACGGGTGCGCATCGACCGCTGGGTGCCGATGGTGCCGAAGATCCGTTCGTAGCCGGTGATAGGCCGGTCGGCGTTGGTCAGCCAGGCGCTGTCGTTGGAGTTCACCGCGTACGGGGCGTCCTTGAGGGTCGGCGCTTTCGCGGGGCCGAAGACGCCCGGCTGCACGGCGTCCTTGTCGGAGCCGAGCGCGCAGTCGCCCCGCGAGCCGTCGAGCACCGCGACGCCCGCGGCCGGGTACGTCACCTTGCCGAGGGCCGTGCCGCACCGCCGCGCCAGGTCGTCGGTGATCCGGGGGAGCACCTGGGACTGGCTGAGCAGCGAGTGGCCCCGCCGGTCGGCGGCGACGGTGTTCACCCACGGCAGCCCCTGCGTCTCGCGCAGGGACTTCAGGATGCCCGCGGTGGAACGGGCCTCGGCGAACCCGAGGCCGGTGTCGGCGCCGCGCAGGTTGACCGCGTTCGGGTCGTTGAGCGCGTACGCGGTGGTCGAGGTCCAGGGCAGCGGGAGCTGGGCGCCGAGCCCGGTGACCACCGGGCCGTAGCGGGTCCACCACTGGGTGCGGGTGACCGGGGCGCCGCCCTTGACGGCGACCGTGACCGTCCGCTTCATCATTGTGTGCCGCTCGCCGTCCACGAGGTAGACGGTCGGGTCGGCCGGGTCCAGCGTGAGCTGGTGCACGTTGAAGGGGACGCCGGTGGCGACGGTGTGGCTCCACGCCACGTCGGCGTTGAAGCCGATGTTGACCTGGCTGGTGCCGAGCAGTGAACCGCCGGAGACGTTGAACTCGCCGGGGATGGTCTGCTGCGACTGCCAGAAGCGGCGCCCGCCCTGCCAGGGGTAGTGCGGGTTGCCGAGCAGCAGCCCCTTCCCGTCGGCGGTGGTGCGGCCGCTGAAGGCGACGGCGTTGGAGCCCATGTCGGCGCCCTGCGGATCGAGCAGCTCGCGGGCGGCGTCCGCGGCCCGCCGCGGATCGGGCGCCGCCGGGTCGGGCGCGCCGGCGGCCGGCGGCCGGGCGCCCGTGATCCCGTCCACGGCCCGGCCCTGGCCGCCGAGCACCTGGACGGCGAAGCCGTGCCGCGCCACGTCCAGGGTGGTGATCGGCTTGACCCAGGACGCCTTCGCGCAGGCGGGGTCGGTGACGCGGTTCTGCTTCAGCCAGGCGTTGTAGCCCGCGGCGAAGCCGCGCATCAGGTCCTTGGCGTCGCGGCTCGCCCCCGCGGGCGCGGGCAGCTTCAGGAGCTTCTCGACCGTGCCGCTCTCGCGCACGCCGCGGAAGAACAGGTCGCTGCTCAGGTTGGTGGACGCCGAGGACAGCGCGGAGCCGGGCGCGGCCCCGGGCCCGAAGTGGCGCGAGCGCTCGCCGCGCACGGTCACATAGCCGTCGGCGAGCGTGCACACCTGGTCGGCGGCCTGCGCCCAGCCGGTGCCGAAGCCGAGATCGGCGTGGTCATCGGCGACGATGTGCGGTATGCCGTACTGCGTGTAGCGGATGGTGGCGTGCAGCCCGCCGTCCGAGGGGCGCGCGTCGCGGGTCGCGGCCCCCGCACCGGCCGGCAGCAGGGCCACGGCGGTCAGCAGGGTGACCCCGACGGCGGACAGACGTCTCGTACGGGTGCGTGGGGGGCGTACGCCGCCCGTGGTGCGCGTGGTGCTCATGGTGCCTCCCAACATCGTTGAGGGAAGGAGCGGTTGAGCGTACCAAGCGGTATGTCATCTGTGCCCTCCCTTGACCGGGGCGGCGCGCGCCGCCCAGGATCGCGCCATGACGGGTGCACGCGACAACACGGTCGACGGAGTCCTCAGCCGCAGCGCGCGCCGCGCGCCACAGAGCCCGGCGCTCCACTACGGCGAGCGGTCCTGGACGTACGGGGAACTCGACGCGGCCGTGTCGCGCGCGGCCCACGTGCTGCGCGAGCTCGGCCTCGCCGACGGCGACCGGGTCGGCGCGTACGCCCACAACTCCGACGCCTATCTGATCGGCTTCCTCGCCTGCGCGCGGGCGGGCCTGATCCATGTGCCGGTCAACCAGAACCTGACCGGCGACGACCTCGCGTACATCGTGGAGCAGTCGGGCAGCTCGCTCGTCCTCGTCGATCCGGACCTGGCGGAGCGGCTCCCGGCCGGGACGCGGACGCTGGCCCTGCGCGACACGGACGACTCCCTGCTCGCACGGCTCCCCGCGTCACCCGCGTACGTGGGGGAGGGGCCCCGCGGCGACGACCTGGCGCAGCTCCTCTACACCTCGGGCACGACGGCCCTGCCGAAGGGCGCCATGCTCACGCACGGGGCACTGGTCCACGAGTACGCCAGCGCCATCGCGGCCCTCGACCTGAAGCCCGGCGACAAGCCCGTCCACTCCCTCCCGCTCTACCACTCGGCGCAGATGCACGTGTTCCTCCTGCCCTACCTCGCGGTCGGCGCCGAGAACACCGTCCTGGACGGTCCCGACCCCGAGCGCGTCTTCGACCTCGTCGAGGCGGGCCGCGCCGACAGCCTCTTCGCGCCGCCCACGGTGTGGATCGGCCTCTCCCGCCACCCCGGCTTCACCACCCGCGACCTCGGCGCCCTGCGCAAGGCCTACTACGGCGCGTCGATCATGCCGGTGCCGGTCCTTCAGCGGCTGCGGTCCAGGCTTCCCGGGCTCGCCTTCTACAACTGCTTCGGGCAGAGCGAGATCGGCCCGCTCGCCACCGTCCTCGGCCCCGACGAGCACGAGGGGCGCATGGACTCCTGCGGGCGGCCCGTCCTGTTCGTCGAGGCGCGCGTCGTCGACGAGGAGGGCCGGGAGGCGCCGGACGGCACACCGGGCGAGGTCGTCTACCGCTCACCGCAACTGTGCGAGGGCTACTGGGAGAAGCCCGAGGAGACCGCGGAGGCCTTCCGCGACGGCTGGTTCCACTCCGGCGACCTCGCCGTACGCGACGCCGACGGCTATTTCACCGTCGTCGACCGCGTCAAGGACGTCATCAACTCCGGGGGCGTCCTCGTCGCCTCGCGCCAGGTCGAGGACGCGCTGTACGAGCACGAGGGCGTCGCGGAGGCGGCGGTGATCGGGCTGCCGGACGAGCGCTGGATCGAGGCGGTCACGGCGGTCGTCGTGCGCAAGGACTCCGCCGGCGAGGGCGAGGAGCCCACGGAGGCGGAGCTCATCGCCCACGCGCGCGACAGGCTCGCCCCCTTCAAGGCGCCCAAGCGGATCCTCTTCGTGGATGAACTTCCGCGCAACGCCAGTGGAAAGATCCTCAAACGGGAGCTGCGGGACCGCTTCGCCGCCGACGACGGCTGACGAGGGGGCGGCGGTTCTCCGTCACGGGCGCGCTCGAATCAGCCATCTTGCGCCGGGCGCACGCCTGCCGGCGGGGCCTCGCCTTGACGGTCCGCGTTCTCTCACGGTCAGTCAATTGCCGGGCGGGAGCGGCGGTGGACTGCGGAAATCCAGTCGGCGCACCGCCGATCGGTTCAGTGGGCGGACAGATGTCGAGAGCCTCCACGCCGCTCCCACATCTTCTCCACTGGCCGGAACATGGGTTTCTCGCCAACGTTGCAACGGCGTGTTGTACTTGACAGAGCCTCATGATCGTTCGGTGTTACGATCTCGGGCACATGCCACGTGGGCTTTCTCCTCGGCATGGCTACAGCCAGGGGGCCCTCCGGGGTGGTGAAGACTGCCCACGCCGAGGGTCCGCATGGACAGATCCGAGAGCTGGACTCCAGCCGCTCAAAGAGAGTCACATGACAATTTTGCAGGATCCGACAGTCTGGGCGCTTGCTGCCGGCGTCCCTGTCGCCACCACGGTTGTCGTTCGCCAGCGAAAAACGATCAAGTCGTTGCGCCGTCAGAAGCAGGGCGTCGAGAACGACCTGACCGAAGCGCAGGGCAGCCACGCCGTCCTCCAGTCCACCGTCGAAGAGCTCCGCAGGGGCTATGACGAGGTGGTCCGGCAGGCCAAGGAGGAGGCGGAGAACGCGACCAACACCGTGCTGAAGTCCGCGATGCAGACCCTCCAGGGTCTCGCGGCCGAGCAGCAGCGGGCCATCTCCGGGCTGCAGAAGAAGTACGGCGATTCGGCCGTGCTGCGGGACCTGTTGGACGTCGACCACATGAACTCGCAGTTCAACCGACGTGCCCAGTCCATCGCCGTGCTGTGCGGCGGGTGGCTCGGCCGGCAGCGGGACGCGGCGTCCATCTACGACGTGATCCGCGGGGCCCAGGGCCGGATCCGGCACTACCAGCGCATCGACATCGCCTCGCGGGTGGACATCGCGGTGACCAGCCGCGCCGTCGAGCCGGTCGCGCTGACGGTGGCCGAACTGCTCGACAACGCCACCAGCTACTCGGCGCCGACCTCCATGGTGGACGTCGAAGTGCGCACGGTCCCCAAGGGCATCTGCATCGTGATCGACGATGCGGGCGTCGGGATGAGCGAGGAGGAGAAGACGGCCGCCACGGCGCTGCTGGCCGGCGGGTCCGCGGTGAGCGTCTCCGAACTCGGCAATCCTCCCGCGTTCGGTTTCGCGGTGATCGGCGCGCTGTGCGCGCGATTCGGATTCACGGTCACCATCGACAGCACTTCTCCCTACGGCGGCGTCCGAGCGGTGGTGATGGTGCCGAAGGAGCTGCTGACGGACATGCCGGAACCCGTGAGGCCGACCGCGATACGAGGAACCGACCCGGGTTCGCGGGGCAGCGGTTCGGCCCCCTCCACGACCGTGGAGGGGCTGCCCCGGCGACAGAACAAGCGCCGCGCCATGGCACTCGTGCCGGACAGCCAGCCCGACGAAGCCACCGCGCCGCCGGCCCGGTCGGCGGAGGCACGGGTGGCGGCCATGGACGCGTTTCAGCGCGGCACTCTCAGCGGCCGAAGTGCGGGGGTACCGGCCGCCGAACGCGACACTCCTGCCGATTCACACGAAGGATTCGATGCCCCGTGAGCGACGACCTGTCCTGGATGCTTGAGGACGCGCTGGCGATCCCCCATGCCCTCCACGCGGTCCTGATCTCCGCCGACGGCCTGCAGATGTCCCGCACGGCGGAGATCGGCCGGGACGACGCCGACAAGGTGGCCGCCGCCGTGAGCGGACTGCAGTCGCTCAGCCGGTCCGTCGGGTTCTTCTGTGGCGACGACGGCACGTCCTGGCGCCAGACGCTCATCGAGTTCGACGGCGGCTGGGTGTTCCTGAACGCCGCGGGAGGCGGCTCCTACCTCGCCGTGGCGGCGTCCGCCGAGGTCGACATGGGCGACATCACGTATCGGATGCAGCAGCTGGTCAGCCGACTGGGCAAGGCCATGTCGAGCGCCCGCCGCACCGACACGGTCACCTCATGACGGACCCGGACCGTACCGATCTGGAACCCGTGTCAGAGGCCGGCGCGTTAGTCCGTCCCTACGTCATCACCCGTGGGCGCGACCTGCCCGATGAGGGCACGTTCGCCCTCATCACCCTCGTCACGACGTCCACCGACGAGCAGCAGCGCCCCCAACGGCTCTCGCCCGAGGAGCAGCAGATCCTGGAGATGTGCTCCAGCGGCTATCTCTCGGTCGCCGAGATCGCCGCCCACACCCAGCAGCCTCTGGGCGTCGTCAAGGTGCTGCTCAGTTCCCTCGCCGAGGGGGGCTATCTGGTCACCCGTGCGCCGGTGCCCTCGGCTCGTCTCGCCAACAAGACCTTGCTTCAGGAGGTGCTCGATGGCCTCAAGGCTCTCTCTGTCTGAGGACGCCTACGTGCGCAGCGGCGCACAGCAGACGGCGGTGAAGATCCTGGTCGTCGGGCACTTCGCCGTCGGCAAGACCACGCTGATCGGCTCGCTCTCCGAGATCGCCCCGCTGTCCACCGAGGAGCAGATGACGAGCCTCTCGGAGAACGTCGACGACCTCAAGGGAGTACAGGGGAAGACCACGACCACCGTGGCCCTGGACTTCGGTCGCCTGACCCTCAGCGAGCGCATCGTGCTGTACCTCTTCGGATCACCGGGCCAGCAGCGGTTCGTCAACCTGTGGGACGACATGGCCCGCGGGGCGCTGGGCGCGCTGGTCCTGGTGGACCCCGAGCGGCTGGCCGACAGTTTCGAGGTCATGGACCTGGTCGAGAGCTACGGACTCGACTTCGCCGTGGCCATCAACCAGTTCGACGGCGGCACGGTGCACACCCCGGAGGCTGTCCGGGAGGCGCTCGACCTGCTGCCCGACACCCCGGTCGTCACCATCGACGCGCGCGACAAAGCGTCGTCCGTCAACGCCCTGATCACCATGGTCCGCTATCTGCAGAAGCGCGCCGCCCTGGAGCACGCATGACAACCCCTCCCGTACCTCCGCCCGGCTGCCCCGCACACGGCAGCGGGCAGCGCATACCCCTCGACACCCCGGAGTTCGCGGCCAACCCGCACGCGTACTACCGCTACATGCACCAGCTCGGCCCCACGGCGCCGGTCACGATCGCGCCCGGCGTGGAGGCGACCCTGGTGACCGACTACAGCGCGGCCCTGGAGCTGTTGCAGGACCCGACGACCTTCCGCAAGGACTCACGCCGCTGGCGTGCGCTGAACGAGGGCCTCATCCGCGCCGACAGCCCGGTCCTGCCGCTGCTGTCCTACCGGCCGAACTGCATGTTCACCGACGGCGCCGAGCACGTGCGGCTGCGGCAGGCCATCACCGAGAGCCTGGCCCGCGTCAGCAACAGCCGGCTGAGCCGCATCGTCAACCAGGCCGCCCAGTTCCTCATCAACCAGTTCAGCGCCCGCGGCAGCGCCGACCTGCTCAGGGACTACGCCCAGCAGCTCCCCCTGTACGTCTTCAACGAACTCTTCGGCTGCCCGGCGGAGATCGGCGACCGCGTCCTGTTCGGCATCTCCGGCATGTTCGACGGCGTCAACGCCGAGCAGGCCAGCCAGGTCCTGCTGGAGGCGGTCGGCGAGCTGGTGGCGCTCAAGCGCGCCCACCCCGGGGAGGACATCACGTCCTACCTGATGCAGCACCCGGCCCAGCTGACCGACGAGGAACTGGCGCACACGCTGGTGCTGCTCCTCGGCGCGGGCGGCGAGCCGGAGGGCAACCTCATCGGCAACGCCTTCTACACGATGCTGACCGTCGAGGAGTACGCGCGCAACGGGCAGTTCGACAAGGCCCTCGACGACACCCTGTGGCGCAACGCGCCCATGGCCAACTACGCGCCGCACTACCCGGTCGCCGACACGGACGTGGCCGGCGACAAGGTCCGCGCCGGTGAACTGCTCCTGGTGTCCTTCGGCGCGGCCAACACGGCGCTCGCGGACCAGGGGGCCGACACGCGCGGCCACCTCGCCTGGAGCGCGGGACCGCACGCCTGCCCGTCCAAGGAACCGGCCAGGCTCATCGCCCTGACCGGCCTCGAAGCTCTGTTCAACGCGCTGCCGGACGTGGAACTCGCCGTCCCCGCCAACAGCCTCGCCTGGCGGCCCGGCCCCTTCAACCGGGCCCTGGCCAGCCTGCCCGTCCGCTTCGGCGCGGTCACCCCGCGCCCCGCGCCCGCCCCTGAGCCGTCGGAGCGCCATCGCGACCAGGCGCACCCGCCCGTCGCCCCCGCGCCCGTGGCGCCGCAGGCCCCCGGCGCCGGCAAGCCGGGCCGCTGGAGCAGCTTCATGCGGTGGCTGACCGGTCAGTGACCGGCGCACCCCCTGTGACGCAGGCGACACAGGCAGTTGTTGTAGCCTGCATGGAAAGATCATTTATGGGGTAGGACAGCGCGGAGTGTCTGGAGTGACACGAGATGAAGGAGAGACAGTGGATCTCGCAACCTCCGCGCCCCGTTCTGCAGGCAACCGACCGGGCCAGCGGCGCACCACGTCCAGCAGGAAGAACCCGTGCGGGTGCGGCGACCCCGACAAGGCGCAGGGCCGAATAACCGCCGCTCACGGCGGATCGGCCCGTGTCTCCTCCCTCGTCGGCGGAGCACGCCGCCGTACCTGCGCACCACCGTGCGCACGCTTCCCGCGCCACGACGTGCGAGGAACGCGATGAGCTCCCTGCCCGAGGCCGCGACACCGGCGGCCGAACCCGGTGAGACGACACTCGGCGAGCACGTGCTCGGCCAACTGCGGCGGCTCGGCGCCACGGTGGGCCTGAGCGAGGCGGACACCGCGCTGTACGGGCAGGTCCTGCTCGACTCCCTCGCGGGCTCCGCCCGGCGGCCGCTGTCCTTGCCCCCGGCGTCGCCCAGCTTCCTCTCCGACGACCACACCCCCGTCGAGTTCTCCCTCGCCTCCACGGCAAACGCCGCCCCGGCCCTGCGGGTGCTCGTGGAGCCCGGATGGGCCCACGGCGACATGGGCGACAGCGGGCGCGCCGGACTTGAGGCCATCCGCGCGATGGCCGCCCGATGGGACTTCTCCACCGAGCAACTCGACGCCCTGGAGGACCTGTTCCTCCCCGCTGCGGCCGAGGGACCGCTCTCCCTGTGGTACGCGCTCGACCTGCGCGCGGGAGGAGTCCCCGGCGTCAAGGTCTATCTGAACCCCTCCGCCGCCGGGCCCGAGCACGCCGCACGCACCGTGCGAGAAGCCTTGCGTCGGCTCGGCTACGACAAGGCCTTCGCGCAGCTTCCGCCCGCGGCGGGCTATCCGTTCCTCGCACTGGACCTGGGCGACTGGAAGTCACCTCGCGTCAAGGTCTACGTGAAGCACGCGGGCATGTCGGCCGACGACGCCTGCGCGCTCAGCCACTCCTCCGGGGCATCGGCGGCGGACATCCGCTCCTTCTTCCACACGGCCGCCGGCTCCCTCGCGCCGTCCGGGCGGGAGGCAGACGGCACGCGGAGGCTCCTGCGGCGGTCCGCGCTCACCTGCCATTCCTTCACCGAGGGCGACAGCGAGCCCAGCGGCTTCACGCTCCACATCCCCGTCCGTGACTACGTGCGCGACGACGAGGAGGCCCTCGCCCGGGCGACCGCCCTGCTGACCCGGTTCGGCATGGACCCCACGGCCCTGAGCCGGAGCCTGGGCGCGCTCACGCGGCGACGGCTCAGCGACGGCGTCGGGCTCATCGCCTACCTCGCCCTCGTGTACGAGCGGAACCGGCAGCCCCGCATCACCGCCTATCTGTCCTCCGAGGCCTACCTGACCCGGCCGCCCCAGGAGCAGGACGCGCAAGCCGGCCTGCTGCCCGCGCAACGGACCAAGAACACTTCGAACCCCGGGCGCGAAGCCGCCGATCACGCCAGTCCGCACACCGCACAGAAGGAAGTCACGTGGAGCCGTACCGCATCAAAGTTGTAGAGCCGATCGCGTTCACCACCCGGGCGGAGCGCGAGGCCGCGCTGGAGCGGGTCGCCTACAACCCCTTCGATCTGCGTGCCGACGAGGTCACCATCGACCTGCTGAGCGACTCGGGGACCGGTGCGATCTCCGCGGACCAGCTCGCCGCGGGCATGCACGGCGACGAGTCCTACGCCGGCAGCCGCAGCTACTACCGGTGGCACGAGGTCGTCTCCGAACTCACCGGTTACCCCCACATCCTGCCGGCACACCAGGGCCGCGCCGCCGAGCGCATCCTGTTCTCCGCGCTGCTCGAACCGGGCACGAGCGTGCTGTCCAACACCCACTTCGACACCACCCGCGCCAACGTCGAACTGACCGGCTGCCAGGCCTACGACCTGCCCTGCGCCGAGGCGAAGGACCTCGACAGCGACTACCCGTTCAAGGGCAACATCGACCTGATCGCCCTGGAGCAGGCGCTGGAGAACGCGCACCAGGCGCCCGTGGCGGCCGTGCTGATGACCATCACCAACAACGGTGGCGGCGGTCAGCCGGTCAGCATGGAGAACCTGCGGCAGACCGCCGAACTGTGCCGACGGCACAACGTGCCCCTGATCCTGGATGCCGCGCGCTTCGCGGAGAACGCCTGGCTGGTGACCCAGCGCGAGCCTGGCTACGCCGGCCGCACGCCCCGCCAGGTCGCCGAGGAGGCCTTCCGCCTCGCGGACGGCTGCGTCATGAGCGCGAAGAAGGACGGCATCGTCCACATCGGCGGCTTCATCGGTCTGAAGGACCCCGAGCTCGCCGAGAAGTGCGCAGGCCTGCTCATCGCCACCGAGGGCTTCACCACCTACGGCGGGCTGGCGGGCCGCGACCTCGAGATGATGGCCCGCGGCCTCCTGGAAGTCACCGAACCGGCCTACCTCGCCGAACGCGCCGACATAGCCGCCTACCTCGCGGCGCGCATCCGCGAGGCCGGGGTGGACATCCTGGAGCCCTCGGGTCTGCACGCCCTCTACGTCAACGCCGGGCGGCTGCTGCCCCACATCCCCCCGCACCAGTACCCGGGCACCGCGCTCGTCTGTGAGCTCTACCGCCGCGGCGGCATCCGCTCGGCGGAGCTGGGCAGCCTGTACCTCGGGGAAGAGGACGAGCACGGCAACTCCATCAAGACCGCGCCTTTCGAGCTGGTGCGGCTGGCGCTTCCCCGACGGGTCTACACCCGGAGCCACTACGACCACGTCGCCGCCACCCTGGCGGACATAGCCAAGAACCCCGAGTCGGTGCGGGGCTACCGCATCGTGGGCCAGTCGCCGATCCTCCGCCACTTCAGCATCAAGCTGGAGCCCGTGCGGTCCGACGGCTGATCTCCGCTCGGCCCCGCGCCACCGCGGGGCCGGCGGCCCCGGTCCACATCTCCCGGGAGGCCGGCGCCATGGTCCGGCCGTCAGCCCTCGCCGCGCAGATCGACGATCCGCTTGAACTTCCCCACCGACCGTTCCAGCGTCTCCGGGTCGACGACCTCCACGCCCACCGAGACGCCGATGCCGTCCTTCACCGCGGCGGCGATCTCGCGGGCCGCCGCCGCGCGCCGCTCGGGGGTCGTGTCGGCGCGGGCCTCGGCGCGCACGGTCAGGGCGTCCATGCGGCCCTCGCGGGTCAGCCGGAGCTGGAAGTGCGGGGCCACGCCCGCCGTGCGCAGCACGATCTCCTCGATCTGCGTGGGGAAGAGGTTGACCCCCCGCAGGATCACCATGTCGTCGCAGCGCCCCGTCACCTTCTCCATCCGCCGGAAGACGCGTGCCGTGCCGGGGAGCAGCCGCGTCAGGTCACGCGTGCGGTAGCGGATGACGGGCATGGCCTCCTTGGTGAGGGAGGTGAAGACCAGCTCGCCGCGCTCGCCGTCCGGCAGCACCTCGCCCGTGACCGGGTCGACGACCTCGGGGTAGAAGTGGTCCTCCCAGATGTGCAGGCCGTCCTTGGTCTCCACGCACTCCTGCGCGACGCCGGGGCCGATCACCTCGGAGAGGCCGTATATGTCGACGGCGTCGATGGCGAAGCGCTCCTCGATCTCGCGCCGCATCTCCTCGGTCCACGGTTCCGCGCCGAAGACGCCGACCCGCAGGGAGGTCGTCCGGGGATCGACGCCCTGCCGCTCGAACTCCTCCAGGAGGGTGAGCATGTACGAGGGCGTCACCATGATGATCTCGGGCCGGAAGTCCTGGATCAGCCGCACCTGGCGCGCGGTCATGCCGCCGGACGCGGGAATGACCGTACAGCCGAGCCGCTCGGCTCCGTAGTGCGCGCCGAGACCGCCGGTGAACAGGCCGTAGCCGTACGCCACATGCACCTTGTCGCCCGGTCTGCCGCCCGCGGCGCGGATCGAGCGGGCCACGACGTCCGCCCACATGGACAGATCCCGCTCGGTGTACCCGACGACTGTCGGCAGCCCCGTCGTCCCGCTGGAGGCGTGCAGGCGCCGCACCTCCGACTGCTCGACGGCGAACATGCCGAAGGGGTAGTTGGCCCGCAGGTCGTCCTTGGTCGTGAAGGGGAAGCGCGCCAGGTCGGCCGGCGAACGGCAGTCGTCGGGGCGCAGCCCCGCCTTGTCGAACGCCGCCCGGTAGAACGGGACGTTCTCGTACGCGTGCAGCAAGGTGGCCTGGAGGCGTTCCAGCTGCAGGGCCCGGAGCTCCCGGGGGCCGAGCCGTTCCGCCGCGTCCAGCTGAAGCGCCCTGCGCGTCATGTGGTTCTCCCGTCCCGAACGGGCGACCGATCATTCGGTCGTCGATCTTCCGTCGAGGTCAGTAATCCAGCCCCGGCCCCGGGCGTCAAGGGATGGCGCGCCACGCCTTCGAGCTGCGAGGCGTCGCCCGGCCCGCCGGCCGGCAGGCGTTGCCCGGACCCGACGCGGGATGTGATGATCCCCCTCATGCCGACTTTCAGCGCGTACGACGGGACGGAGCTCGCCTACCACGAGAAGGGGGAGGGCGAGCCACTGCTCTGCCTGCCGGGCGGCCCCATGCGCGCCTCCGTCTACCTGGGCGACCTCGGCGGTCTCACCGCGCACCGCCGGCTGATCCTGCTCGACCTGCGCGGCACGGGTGACTCCGCGGAGCCGGAGGACCCGGCGACCTACCGCTGCGACCGGCTCGTCGACGACGTCGAGGCGCTGCGGGAACATCTGGGGCTCGACCGGGTCGACCTGCTCGGCCACTCGGCGGGCGGCGACCTGGCGACGCTGTACGCGGCCCGCTGCCCCAAGCGGATCCGCACACTCGTGCTCGTCACCCCGGCCACGCTGGCCGTCGGCGGCGCCATGACCGTCGAGGACCGCGCCGAGGCCGCAGCCCTGCGCAAGGACGAGCCCTGGTACCCGGCGGCCGCGACCGCGCTGCGGGAGATCGCCGAGAGCGGGGCGCCGAGCGCGGGCTGGGACGCCATCGCCCCGCTGACGTACGGGCGTTGGGACGCCGCGGCCCAGGAGCACCGGGCCCGCAGCGCCGACCAGAAGAACGCGCGGGCCGCCGAGGCCTACTACGGCGAGGCCGCCTTCGACCCCCCGGCCACCCGCACCGCCCTCGCGTCCCTCAAGGCGCCCGTCCTCGTCCTGGCGGGCGCCTACGACGGCGGCCCCACCCCGGCCCGCGCCGCCGAACTCGCCGAGCTGTTCCCCGCGGGCGTCCGCCAAGTGCAGCCGGGCGGCGGCCACTTCCCGTGGCTGGACGACCCGGAGTGGTTCGTGCGGCGGGTGGCGGGGTTCCTGGCGCAGGACTGACGCGTCGGGGCCGGCCGCCGCCCGGACATCCGCCCTTCGACCCCAGAGGAACCGTCATGCGCCCCGCTTCGTCCGCCGGCCGCCTCCTGGCCGCCGGAGTCCTCGCCGCCGCCCTGCTCACGGGGGCGGGCCCGGCCGCCGCGGCGTCCGCTGCCGCCGCCCGGCCCTCCGGAGCGCACGAACGCCTGCGCCCGCTCGCCGATCTCTCCGCCCAGCGGCTCGCCACGGCCGATCTCGTCGCCGCCGCCAAGTACGGCGCCGGCGGCCCGATCGACGATCCCGCCCGTGAGAAGGTCGTCCTGGACACGGCGGCCCGGCAGGCGCGGGAGGCAGGCGCCGACCCCGCGGCGACCGTACGGATCTTCCGGGACCAGATCGAGGCCGGCAAGCTCGTCCAGCGGGAGCTGTTCCGCCGCTGGGACGCCGACCCGGGGCAGGCCCCGGACGAGCGGCCCGACCTCGCCGAGGCGCGCGAGGAGATCAACCGGGTCAACGGTGAACTGGTGCGGGGCATCGCGGCCTCCGAGCGCGCCCGGACGTCACCGCGCTGCGGGGGCGCGCTGACCGTGGCGGCCGTACGGGTCCGCCACGGCGCGCGGCTCGACGCCCTGCACAGCGTGGGGCTCGGGCGCGCGCTGCGGTCAGTCTGCTCGGGCTGAGGGGCCGGGGGCGCCCGCCGCCACCGCCTTCGCCCACCGGTAGTCCGCCTTGCCGCTGGGGGAGCGCTGGATGCGGTCCGTGAAGACCACCGAGCGGGGGATCTTGTAGCCGGCCAGCAGGGCGCGGCAGTGGGTCTGCACGGCTGCCAGGTCCAAGCCGGCCGCCGACCGGCGGAGTTGGACGACCGCCGCGACCCTGTTGCCCCAGCGGTCGTCGGGGACCCCGGCGACCAGGGCGTCGTAGATGTCCGGGTGCGACTTCAGGGCCTGTTCGACCTCTTCGGGGTACACCTTCTCGCCGCCGGTGTTGATGCACTGCGAGCCGCGGCCGAGGACGGTGACGATGCCGTCGTCGCCGACCGTGGCCATGTCGCCCAGCAGCACCCACCGCTCCTCGCCCCTGCGGAAGAAGACCTCGGCGGTCTTCGCCGGGTCGTTGTAGTAGCCGAGCGGCACGTGGCCGCGCTGGGCGATGCGGCCGATCTCGCCGACCGGCACGGGGTCGTGCGTGGCCGGGTCCACCACCCGGGTGCGGTCGTTGACCTCCAGGCGGAAGCCCTTCTCCGGGCCCGAGTCGTCCGTGGCCCTGCCGTTGGAGCCGGACTCGGACGAGCCGAAGTTGTTCAGGAGCAGCGCGTTCGGCACCAGCAGCTGGAACTGGGCGCGCACCGTCTCCGACATGATCGCCCCGGAGGAGGAGACGCTGAACAGGGAGGAGAGGTCGGCGTTCTTCAGGGGGCCGGTCAGCGCGTCGATGAGCGGCCTGAGCATCGCGTCGCCCACCAGCGACACGCTGGAGACCTTCTCCTTCTCGATGGTGCGGATCACCTCCTCGGGCACGTACCTGCGGTGCAGGGCCACCCGCTGGCCGTAGTTGAGCGCGATGAACGACGTCAGCGTGGAGGTGCCGTGCATCAGCGGGGGAGTGGGGAAGAAGGTGATGCCGGGGCCGCCCGCCGCGACGCGCTCGGCCAGTTCCTCCGGCCGCTTCACCGGCTCGCCCGCGGGGTCGCCGCCGAAGAGCCCGGCGAAGAACAGGTCCTCCTGGCGCCACATGACGCCCTTGGGCATGCCGGTGGTGCCGCCGGTGTAGATGATGAACAGGTCGTCCGCCGAACGCGGCCCGAAGCCGCGCTCCGGTGACCCCGACGCCTCCGCCGCGGTGAACGCCGTGGCGTCCAGGCCGGGCGCGCCCGCGGCCGGTGTGCCCACCCGTATCAGGTGCCGCAGCTTCTCCGTGCGCGGCAGCGCCGCCGCGACCCGCTCCGTGAACTCGGCGTCGAAAACGAGCGCCGCGAGGTCCGCGTCCCGGTAGAGGTAGACCAGTTCCTCCTCCACGTAGCGGTAGTTGACGTTGACCGGCACCAGGCGGGCCTTCAGGCAGGCGAGGACCGTCTGGAGGTACTCGACGCCGTTGTAGAGGTGCAGGCCCAGGTGTTCGCCGTGGCGCAGGCCGCTGCCGATGAGGTGGTGCGCGACGCGGTTGGCGGCCGCGTCCAGCTCGGCGTAGGTCAGGCGGCGTTCCGCGCCCGTGCCGGGGTGGTCGACGTAGACGATGGCCTCGCGGTCGGGGACCACGTCGACGACCGATTCGAACAGGTCGGCAAGGTTGTACTCCACCACGCTCCTCCTGACCCCGGCGTCCGCTTCCGTCGTCGCGCTCGGCCGTCATCAGAGCAGAGGCGCCGGTAAGGGGGAAGGGCCGCCGCGAGAAAAACTGACTGACTGTCAGAAAGGTATTGAACTGACAACCCGCCTCCTGCAACCTGTTCCAGGTCCGGAAGCGACAGGCCGGCCGCGCGGCGGGCCGTCGAGGGAGGGAGCACCGCACATGGGCGGGACGGAACACCTCTCCGTGCGGCGTGAGGGCGCCACACTGGTACTCACGCTGAACAGGCCCGAGGCGAAGAACGCCCTCTCGCTGCCGATGCTCGTCGGCCTGTACGACCGGTGGGTGGCGGCCGACGCGGACGACGAGATCCGCTCGATCGTGCTCACCGGGGCGGGCGGCGACTTCTGCGCGGGCATGGACCTCAAGGCCCTCGCGGGCAAGGGCATGGCCGGGGACCACTACAGGGACCGGCTGCGGGACGACCCCGACCTGCACTGGAAGGCGATGCTCAGACACCACAGGCCCCGCAAGCCCGTCATCGCCGCCGTCGAGGGGTACTGCGTGGCCGGCGGCACGGAGATCCTCCAGGGCGCCGACATCCGCGTGGCGGGGGAGTCGGCGACCTTCGGGCTCTTCGAGGTGCGCAGGGGTCTCTTCCCCATCGGTGGGTCGACCGTGCGGCTGCCCCGGCAGATACCGCGTACGCACGCCCTGGAGATGCTGCTCACCGGGCGGCCCTACCCGGCCGCCGAGGCCGCGGCCATCGGGCTCGTCGGGCACGTCGTGCCCGACGGGACCGCGCTGGACGAGGCCCTCGCCATCGCCGAGCAGATCAACGCGTGCGGGCCGCTGGCCGTGGAGGCGGTCAAGGCCTCCGTGTACGAGGCCGCGGAGCTCTCCGAGGCGGAGGGGCTGGCGGCCGAGCTCAAGCGGGGGTGGCCGATCTTCGACACCTCCGACGCGGCGGAGGGCTCCCGAGCCTTCGAGGAGAAGCGAACCCCTGTGTTTCGGCGGGCCTAGGCCCCGCGGGCCGGGGCGTCTCTCTTCGGCCGCGGGTCCGGCGCGGCTGGTCGCGCCCCCGCGGCCGAGCCGCACATGTCACAGCCCCGCGCCCCCGAAGGGGCCCGTCCAGAGAAACGGAGTGTCATGTCAGGTGTCGGTTCGTCCGCAGTGCTTCGGGCTCCTCTCGTCGTCGAGTTTCCCTTCACCCGGTCGCTCGGGGCCGTGCAGAGCGCCTTTCTCACCGGGCTGCGTGAGCGCACCCTGCTCGGGGTCCGGGCCGGGGACGGGCGGGTGCTCGTGCCACCCGTCGAGTACGACCCCGTGACCGCCGAGGAGATACGCGACCTCGTCGAGGTCGGCGCCACCGGGACCGTCACCACCTGGGCGTGGAACCACGAGCCCCGGCGCGGGCAGCCGCTCGGCGCCCCGTTCGCCTGGGTCCTTGTGCGGCTCGACGGGGCCGACACCGCGCTGCTGCACGCGCTCGACGTGCCGGGGCCCGACGCCGTGCGGACCGGGATGCGCGTGCGGGTGCGGTGGGCCGGCGAACGGGTCGGCGCCATCACCGACATCGCCTGCTTCGAGCCGGCGGACGGGGACGCGCCGGTGCGGGCCGCCGTGCCGCACAGCGGGGTCTTCGACGAGCCCGTCACCGGGATCGTCGCCGCCGCGCGGCTCGACTACACCTACTCGCCGGGCCGCGCCCAGACCGCCTACATCACCGCCCTGTCCGAACGCCGCACCGTGGGCGAGCGCTGCCCGTCCTGCCGCAAGGTGTACGTCCCGCCCCGGGGCGCCTGCCCCACCTGCGGCGTCGCCACGGCCGAGCGGGTGGAGGTCGGACCGCGCGGCACCGTCACCACGTACTGCGTCGTCAACATCAAGGCAAAGAACCTCGACATCGAGGTCCCTTACGTCTACGCGCACATCGCGCTGGACGGGGCGGACCTCGCCCTGCACGCGCGCATCGCCGGGATCCCGTACGACCAGGTCCGCATGGGGCTGCGGGTCGAGCCGGTGTGGACCGAGGGCGGGCGCCACCCCGACCACTACCGGCCCACGGGCGAGCCCGACGCCGACTACGACACGTACAAGGAGCTGGTGTAGATGGCGTCCCGCGAGCCGTCCGTGCTGCGGCCCGTCCGTGACGTGGCCGTCGTCGCCTTCGGGCAGACCGCCACCGCGCGCTCCACCGACGAGCTGTCCGAGGTGGAGATGCTCATGCCGGTGCTGCACGAGGTCCTCGCGGCGACCGGGCTGCGGACCAGCGACATCGGGTTCACCTGCTCCGGGTCCTCCGACTACCTCGCGGGGCGCGCCTTCTCCTTCACCATGGCGCTCGACGGCGTCGGCGCCTGGCCGCCGATCTCCGAGTCGCACGTGGAGATGGACGGGGCCTGGGCGCTGTACGAGGCGTGGACGAAGCTGCAGACCGGCGAGGCCGACACCGCCCTCGTCTACTCCTACGGGAAGTCCTCGCCGGGCTCCCTGCGCGACGTGCTGACCCGGCAGCTCGACCCCTACTACGTCGCTCCCCTCTGGCCCGACTCCGTGGCCCTCGCCGCGCTCCAGGCGCAGGCGCTCATCGACGCCGGGGAGACCGATGAGCCCGCGCTCGCCGGGGTGGCCCTGCGCAGCCGCGCCGACGCCGCCGCCAACCCGCACGCGCAGCTCGGCGGGGACGTCGCGCAGGGGGAGTACGTCGTGCGCCCGCTGCGTACCGGTGACTGCCCGCCGGTCGGCGACGGGGCCGCCGCCGTGATCCTCGCGGCGGGGGAGCGGGCCCGTGAGCTGTGCGGGCGGCCCGCGTGGATCCGCGGCATCGACCACCGGATCGAGGCGCACGGCCTCGGGGTGCGCGACCTCACCGACTCGCCCTCGACCCGGCTGGCCGCCGAACGCGCCGGCGTCTTCGAACACCCGGTGGACACGGCCGAGTTGCACGCTCCCTTCACCTCTCAGGAGGTCGTCCTGCGCAAGGCCCTGCGGCTCGGCGACGACGTCGTGGTCAACCCCTCGGGGGGCGCGCTCGCCGCCAACCCGATGATGGCCGCGGGGCTGATCCGGCTCGGTGAGGCCGCCGCCCGCATCCACCGGGGCGCGTCGGACCGGGCCGTCGCGCACGCCACGTCGGGGCCCTGCCTCCAGCAGAACCTGGTCGCCCTTCTGGAAGGAGACGCGCGATGAGCCGTTCGGTGGGCAAGGAGCCCGTCGCCGTCGTCGGGATCGGGCAGACCCGGCACGTGGCCGCCCGGCGCGACGTGTCGATCGCCGGGCTCGTCCGGGAGGCCGCCGCGCGCGCCCTGGCCGACGCCGAACTGACCTGGGCCGACATCGACGCCGTGGTCATCGGCAAGGCGCCCGACTTCTTCGAGGGCGTCATGATGCCGGAGCTGTACCTCGCCGACGCCCTCGGCGCGGTCGGCAAGCCCCTGCTGCGCGTGCACACGGCCGGGTCCGTCGGCGGGTCCACGGCGCTGGTGGCCGCGGACCTCGTCGCGGGCCGCGTCCACGGCACGGTGCTGACCCTCGCCTTCGAAAAGCAGTCGGAATCCAACGCGATGTGGGGCCTCTCGCTGCCCATCCCCTTCCAGCAGCCGCTGCTCGCCGGGGCGGGCGGCTTCTTCGCCCCGCACGTGCGCGCGTACATGCGGCGGAGCGGCGCCCCGGACACGGTCGGCTCGCTCGTCGCGTACAAGGACCGCCGCAACGCCCTGAAGAACCCCTTCGCGCACCTCCACGAGCACGACATCACCCTGGAGAAGGTCCAGGCCTCGCCCATGCTCTGGGACCCGATCCGCTACTCGGAGACCTGCCCCTCCTCCGACGGCGCCTGCGCGATGGTCCTCACCGACCGGGCGGGCGCGGCCCGTTCGCCCCGACCGCCGGCGTGGATGCACGGCGGCGCGATGCGCAGCGAGCCGACGCTCTTCGCGGGCAAGGACTTCGTCTCGCCCCGGGCGGGCAAGGACTGCGCGGCCGACGTCTACCGGCAGGCGGGCGTCACGGACCCGCGCCGGGAGATCGACGCGGTCGAGATGTACGTGCCGTTCTCCTGGTACGAGCCGATGTGGCTGGAGAACCTCGGCTTCGCGGGCGAGGGCGAGGGCTGGAAGCTCACCGAGGCCGGTGTGACGGAACTGGAGGGCGATCTCCCGGTGAACATGTCCGGCGGCGTCCTGTCCGCCAACCCCATCGGCGCCTCCGGCATGATCCGCTTCGCCGAGGCCGCGCTCCAGGTGCGCGGCCAGGCGGGCGAGCACCAGGTGGCAGGGGCCCGCAGGGCCCTCGGCCACGCCTACGGAGGCGGCTCGCAGTTCTTCTCGATGTGGCTCGTCGGGGCGGAGCCGCCCGCCTCCTGAGCGCCCCCGGGGACGGACATCGCGCGGCGGCGGGTCACGGCCCTCTCCCGCGGCCTGTCCGGCACCCGGGGTGAAAGCTAGGCTGACGCCGGACCGACGCATTCGGGAGGAGCACGGACGTGGCCGAAGGCACCATTCAGCAGCATCCACTCGCGGGCTGGGACAAGCCGGAGCTCGACCTCAGCGGGGCCGACTGGCGATCGAGCAGCGAGGGGCGCGGCGACGTGCAGATCGCCTTCGTCGAAGGCTTCATCGCGATGCGCAACGCGGGCCGTCCCGAGAGCCCGTCGCTGATCTTCACCCCGGCGGAGTGGGGGGCGTTCGTCCACGGGGCGCGCGAGGGCGAGTTCGACCTGACGTAGCGGGCGGGCCCTAGCGGAGCACGACGCAGCCCTTCTCCGTGAGCGCGCGCAGCAGCCCCTCGTGGATCCGGACGTCGTTCCAGCGCAGGTCCAGCTTCTCCAGGGCGGGCAACTCCGCCAGCCAGTCGGGGAGTCGGCGTACGCCGTTGCCGCGCAGGTCCAGGCGGCGCAGCAGCGGCAGGCCGCGCAGGGCCTCCGGGACGGCCGTGAAGGCGTTGTCCCGCAGCTCCACCTCGCGCAGCTCGCGCAGGCGGCGCACGGACGTGGGCAGGTCCCCGAGCCGGTTGCCGCGCAGCCACAGCTCGCGGAGCGCGGCGAGCGACCCGATGGTGTCCGGCAGGCGGGTCAACTCGTTCTTCTGGGCCCGCAGTTCGACCAGGCCGGTCATCGCGCCGAGCGTGTCGGGCAGTGCGGTCAGGCGGTTCTCGCCGACGTTCAGGTAGGCGAGCCGGGTGAGGCGGCCGAGGGACGCGGGCAGCTCGGTGAGTTTGTTGTCGTGGAGGTAGAGGAAGCGGCTGAGCCGGGTGAGGCCGCCGAGCTCGGCGGGGACGGCGCGCAGCTTGTTGTGACCGAGGTCCAGGGTGTGCAGGTCCGTGAGCGTGCCGATGCGGGGCGGCAGGTGCGTGAGCGCGTTGTCGGGCAGGAGCAGCACCTCCAGACGCGGGTGGCGCCAGACCTCGTCCGGCACCGCGTCGAGGCCGCCGTGCCAGTAGTCGAGTACGGTGCTCGCGTCGTCCATGCCCTTGGGTCCCTCCGTCTTCTCCGGGTGCGTCATTCTTCCCCCGCGGGTGACGGCCGCCGACGCCGGGCCCGCGCCGGCAGGCGTACGGCCTCATCGCCGGCGTACGCCCGTGTGGGCGTCGCGCGAGCTTCAGCGCTGGTCGGGCGGGGCCCTCGGGCCGTGCGGACGCGTTCCGGCGAAGCGCGCGCGGACGGCGCGACGGGGCGCCTGCCCCCGCGCCGGTAAACCTCGCGGGCCACGTACCATGGGCGCATGTCCTTCCTCCGCCGCCGCAGCTCCGCCACTCCCGCGGGCCCGGACTTCGACGTCCTGGCCATGGATCCCGGTGACTGGCCCGGCAATCTCGGCGCGGGCCTGCTGCCCGCGCCCGACGGCAGCTGCCAGGGCGTCTTCCTGCGCTACGACCTCTTCGGCGGGCGTGGCCCCGCGATGATCATCGGCAATCTGCCCGAAGGCTCGCCCGCGCGGGAGACCGAGGAGGGCGAGATCCCCTTCGAGGTGGCGCAGCTCCTCCTGGCCCTGGAGAACGACGAGGACATCACGGTCGTCTCCACGGAGGACATGCCGGTGATGCAGGGGGACAATCTCCTCATCGTGCGCCGTCTGAAGCTTTCGGAGAGCCGCATCTCGTGCGTGCAGTTCGACCGGAGCGACCATGTCCTGGTGACCATCGCCGCCTGGGACCGCCCGATCACCGACGATCTGTACGCGCTCCTGAAGCCGCTGCCCGCGGAGCTCTTCCAGCAGGGCTGACCTGCACCCCCTGACCACGGGGACCCACATCCGTCCAAGTGCCGCCCCGTTCTGTCCATGGAGCGGGGCTGTTTCCTGTCTTGCCACCCAGTCATCGGACCTTTAGCGTGGCCGGTCATGACTCAGGGGACCTCTCAGGGGATCACGCGAAGAGCCACGATGACGTCGGCGCTGGGCCCCGCCGCCATGCTGGTGGCCGGGAGCGGAGCGCTCACCGACGCCGGGGCCGCCGAGGGGGCGGCGGGTGACACCTCCGATGACTTGCGGCTCTGGTACGCCACTCCCGCCGCCGACTGGGAGCGCGAGGCCCTGCCCATCGGCAACGGCGCCCTCGGCGCCATGGTCTTCGGAACCCTCGCCTCCGAACGGCTCCAGTTCAACGAGAAGACACTGTGGACCGGCGGCCCGGGATCGAAGGGCGGCTACGACTTCGGCAACTGGCGCGCCCCGAGACCCGGCGCCCTCGACGGGGTCCGCGCGGAACTCGACGCCGAGGGGCGGCTCGCCCCCGACGCGGTCGCGGACCGGCTCGGCCAGGCCAGACGCGGCTACGGCGCCCACCAGACCTTCGGCGACCTGCACATCGACGTGCCCGGGGCCCCGGCCGAGCCCGGCGCCGGCTACCGCCGTGCGCTCGATCTCGCACAAGGGCTCGCGACCGTCACGTACGAGCACCAACAGGTGCGCCACCAGCGGGAGTTCTTCGCCTCGTACCCGCACGGGGTGATCGTCGGGCTGCTCTTCGCCGACCGTGCCGGCGAGGTCACCTGCACCCTGCGGTACTCCTCGCCCCGCGCCGACTCCACCGCGACGGCGGACGGCGACCGGATCACGGTGCGCGGCGCGCTCGCCGACAACGGCCTGGCCTTCGAGGCACAGCTGCGCGTCGGACACCGGGGCGGCACCCGCGTCGCCGACGCCGACGGCAGCGTCACGGTCACCGGCGCCGACAGCGTCTGGTTCGTCCTCGCCGCCGGCACCGACTACGCCGACACCTACCCCCGCTACCGGGGCGACGACCCGCACGCCGACGTCACGCGGACCGTGGACAAGGCCGTCGCGGCGGGCCACGCGGCACTTCGCGCCCGGCACCTGCGCGACCACCGCGCCCTGTTCGGCCGCGTCGCCCTCGACATCGGGCAGGCCATGCCCGCGGACGTGCCCACCGACCGGCTGCTCAAGGAGTACGGGGGCGGCGCGAGCCCCGCCGACCGCGCGCTCGAAGCGCTGTTCTTCCAGTACGGGCGCTACCTCCTCATCGCCTCCTCGCGCGCGGGCTCCCTGCCCGCCAACCTCCAGGGCGTCTGGAACAACAGCACCACCCCGCCCTGGTCGGCGGACCACCACACCAACATCAACCTCCAGATGAACTACTGGCCCGCCGAGGCCGCCAACCTCGCGGAGACCGCCGCCCCCTACGACCGCTTCGTCGAGGCGCTGCGCGCGCCGGGCCGCCGCACCGCCGAGGAGATGTTCGGAAGCCGCGGCTGGGTCGTGCACAACGAGACCAACCCCTACGGGTTCACCGGAGCGCACGACTGGTCGACCGCCTTCTGGTTCCCCGAAGCCGCGGCCTGGCTCACCGCCCAGCTCTACGAGCACTACCGCTTCAGCGGCTCCACGGATTACCTGCGCACCACGGCCTACCCGGTGCTGAAGGAGGCCGCGGAGTTCTGGCTGGACAACCTGCGCACCGACCCGCGCGACGGCAAGCTGGTCGTCACGCCCAGCTACTCGCCCGAGCACGGGGACTTCACCGCGGGCGGCGCCATGGCCCAGCAGATCGTCCACGACCTGTTCACCAACACCCTTCAGGCGGCCCGGGTCCTCGGTGACTCACGCGCGTTCCGCACCGAGCTCGAACGGACCCTGGCCGACCTCGACCCGGGGCTGCGGATCGGCTCGTGGGGCCAGCTCCAGGAGTGGAAGGCCGACCTCGACGACAGGACCGACGAGCACCGGCACGTCTCCCACCTCTACGCCCTGCACCCCGGACGGCAGATCGAGGCGGGCAGCGCGTACGCCGACGCGGCGAAGGTCTCGCTCATGGCGCGCGGCGACGGCGGCACCGGCTGGTCCAAGGCCTGGAAGATCAACTTCTGGGCGCGGCTGCGCGACGGCGACCACGCCCACAGGATGCTCGGCGAACAGCTCACGTCCTCCACGCTGCCCAACCTCTGGGACACCCACCCGCCGTTCCAGATCGACGGCAACTTCGGGGCGACCTCCGGCATCGTGGAGATGCTGCTGCAGAGCCAGCACGGCGTGCTCGACATCCTGCCCGCACTGCCCGCGAGCTGGCCGGACGGCTCGGTCAGCGGCCTGCGCGCACGCGGCGGCGCCACGCTCGACCTCACCTGGGCGGCGGGCCGCGCCACCCGCGTCGCCGTCAGGGCGTCGCGCACCCGTGAACTCACCCTGCGCTCCACCCTGTTCCCAGGCGGGACGAAGACCTTCCGGGCCCGCGCCGGACAGCGCCACGTCTTCGGCTGAGCCGCCCGCAGCCGACACAGCCGCACAGCCACGCAGACGCACGGAAGCCGGGCCCCGGCCCGCCCCCACGCGGACCCGGACCCGGCCGGTCGTGCCACCGTCACTTCGACGAGGGAGCCACCCGCACATCGGCCGCCCGCACGTACCCGATCCGGTGCCCGTACTGGATCACGTAGTACATGTCCTTGCCGCGCACCACCTTGTGCGGCGCGGTGTCGAACGTCGGCGCGTAGAAGTACTCACCGGGGACCTTGTCGCCGACCACGTACTTCTGGCCCGCGAGGATCTTGTACGGCAGCGGCGAGACGGCCTGGACGGGCACGCCCGCAGGGTAGGCCTCCTTCTCCGGGTAGGCCCGGCCGTAGACCGGCACCTCCGTGGCGCCCTCCTTCGGCGTCACCACCAGGCCCTTGGCGTCGACCGCCGTGGGCTGCTTCTTCGGGTTCTTGAACCAGGCCTTCTGGCCGAGGTACCAGACGGCCGTCCAGTCGCCCCTGCGCTCGGCGACCGCGTACTGCTGGCCGGTCGAGAGCCGGGCGCCGACGTCGTTCACGTCGATCGTGGAGTCCTGGCCGCCGGGCCGCTTGCCGATGTCCTTGATCAGCGGGGCGTCGTCGCGCGGCTCGGTGTGCACGCGCACCGCCGCCGAACCGTGCGGCACGCACTTCTGGCCCGGCTTCTCGCAGCCCGTGTACTCCGGCCTGTTCCGGGCGTACTCCGGAGCCACCGTCACCACGCCGCCCTTCGCGCCCGCCGTGCGCTTGAACGGCTTGCCGAGCAGCGTGAAGTAGTGCTGCCAGTCCCAGTAGGGGCCCGGGTCGGTGTGCATGCCCGGGATGCCGGCGCTCGTCGTGCCCTGGACGTTGTCGTGGCCCAGGATGTGCTGCCGGTCCAGCGGGATGTCGTACCGCTTGGCGAGGTACTTCACCAGACGGGCCGACGTCCGGTACATGGCCTCGGTGTACCAGGTGTCGGGGGCGACGAGGAAGCCCTCGTGCTCCAGCCCGATCGACGTGGAGTTCACGTACCAGTTGCCCGCGTGCCAGGCGACGTCCTTGGCCTTCACGTGCTGGGCGATGTGGCCGTCGGTGGAGCGCAGGGAGTACTGCCACGACACGTAGGTCGGGTCCTGCACCATCTTCAGGACACCCTCCCACCGGCCCTCGGTGTCATGGATGACGATCGAGTCGATGCTCTGACTCTTGGGCCGGTCCCCGAGGTCGTGGTTGCCGTAGTCGGGGTTTCCGTTGGGGTCCTTGAACTCCTCGTACGGCGCGGGGATCCACTCGCACGCGACGGTCTTGGGGCACTCCGTGCCGCCCGTCGGCGCCTTGCGCAGACCCATGCGCTCGACCTGCGCGGCGTCGGGCCTGAGCCCCGGGACCGGCGCGAGCGTCACGCGCTGTCCCGCGTCCGTGGTGCGCCGCTCGCCGTCGCGGATGACGGCGAACACGTCATTGGCGTACGTCGCCGCCGTCGCCTCGTCGTCCGCCATGGAGAAGCGGGCGACCGCGCCGTACCAGTCGGCGGGATCACCGCCCAGCGGCTTGCCGAGCTTCTTCTGGGCCGCTGCGAGCAGCGCCGCGCCGCCCTCCACGTTCGCGGCCACGTCGGTACGCAGCTTCTCGGCGGGCAGGCCGGTCAGCTCCGCCGCGCGCGGCAGCGTCATGAGCCGCGCGGGGACCTCGCTCTCCGCGGGCACGTGCGCCTTCGGCGGCTTCGCGGGACGCGAGGTGTCGCCGCGCGGGTCCTCCGTGCCCTCGCTGTGGTGCGAGGCGGCGGCCAGGGCGGTGCGCGCGTCGGTCAGGTGCATGGGGCCGTAGCCGCCGGTGACGCTGGCCGCGCCACCGTGCGCGTCCCAGCGTGACTGGAGGTAGGAGACGCCGAGCAGCACGCTCTGCGGCACGCGGTACTCCGCGGACGCGGCGGCGAAGGCGCCCTGGAGGTCGGTGTCGGACGACGGTCGGTCGGCGCCGGGTGACGGGGCCGCGCCGAGCAGCGGCACCAGCAGCCCGGCCGACGCGAGGGCGCCCGCCGTCCTGATGGTGCGTCTGCGCGCGGACGACGTACGGGCGCGGGCGGATGCTCGCAATGCAGCCTCCTGGGACGTCTGGGCCGGTGAAGCGTGACGGGACGTGCGGGCCGGGCGTGCGTCAGTGGTACCGGCTGACCGACGATCCGTCAATCATGCTCAGGACAAGCGGTTTCCCGAGTCAGCGCTGGTCCGGCCCGGTCAGGGAGAGTTTTTCGCCAGGGAGGCCATACCGCCTGCGGTGCGTCAGTGGCGTGGACCAATGAGCGGAGTGAAGACCACCTGTTCGGATGAGCACGACACCTGTGCGCGCCCGCCGTGCACGCCCGCGTCGGCGGCCCGGACGCGGCGGCGTGCCGCTCAGACGAAGCGGCGCACGAACGCGAGGGCGGTGTCGGCGACCTCCCCCCACCGGCTGTCCAGGGTCAGCGCGTGGTCCCGCCCGTGCAGCTCGACGATCTCCGTGACGGAGGCGTTGCCCTTCTGCCGCTTGTACGCGCCGTTCGCCATCGCCCAGGGCACCGCGTTGTCCTTCCCCCCGGAGATGATCAGCAGCGGGCCGCGCCGCACGGTCCGGCAGTCCGCCCTGGCCTCGGTGCGCGGATTGAGGTTGGCCATCGCCGCCTGCGCGGGCACGACGCAGGGCGCCGGCACGGCGTAGCGGTCGTAGATGGCCCTGGCCTCCTCCTCGCTGACGGCGTTGGCGTACGCGTAGCGGAACTGGGGGAAGGTCAGGAGCTTGGCGCGCTTGCGGTCGGCCGGGTTGGCGATCACGGGGCGCAGCGAGCGCATCGTCGACAGGGGCAGCGCCAGGACGCCGCGGAACGGCGCCGGGTCGATCGCCACGGAGACCGCGGACAGGCCGCGCCCCGCGAGGATCTGCGTGAGCAGCCCGCCCACGGAGTGCCCGATGACGGCGGGCCTGCGCTCCAGCGTGCCGATCAGGCCCGCCAGGTGGTCGGCGACGATCTTGACGGTCTTGCCCGCGATGGCCTCGGGGCGCTCGCGGGCCTCGGCCACCGTCGCCGGTTCACCGGGCCAGGTCAGCGCGACCGGCGCGTACCCGGCGGCCTCGAAGTGCGGGAGCCAGTGGTCCCAGCTGCTTGCCAGCATCCACAGGCCGTGCACGAACACGACCGGGGTGCGACCGGAGGCGTTGGCCCGGTCGATCTGCTCTGCGTCAGTGACGGACATACCCTGACGCTACGGTCACAAGTCCGCAGCCGTAGAGGGAACGTGACAGCATGGCCGATACTCCCGCCCTCACGCCCAAAGCGGCGCGCGCACGCGACCAAAGCGGGCGCGACCCGAGCGGCGCGCGCACGCGACCCGAGCGGCGGGCCATCGCGGCATAGGCCGCCGGGCGGTTCCCGCCGGCATGGCCGCAGGCGCAGACCAGGGGCATACGAAGGTCCGCGGTGCGCCCGGGCCCCCCTTGGCGCGCCGCGGGCCTCCGTCCCCGTCAGCGAGTGCCGACCGCCGCTCGCACGGCCCGGCGGGCCAGCTGGCAGTCGTCGTGCAGCCGCCTCAGCAGCAGCCGCTGTTCCTCGCCGGACGGCACAGCACCGGGATGGGCCGCGCCCGGCGCCGCCGGGGTCGTACCGTGCATCGAGCGCTGCACGGCCATCTCGTACGTACGGATCTCGCGGGTCAGCACCAGCATCAGGTTCACCAGGAAGGCGTCGCGCGCCGCCGGACCCGCCGACTGCGCCAGCTGGCTGATCTCGCGCCGCGCCACCGGGGCGTCACCGAGGACCGCCCACAGCGTCGCCAGGTCGTATCCCGGCAGGTACCAGCCCGCGTGCTCCCAGTCGACGAGGACGGGTCCCGGCGGCGAGAGCAGGATGTTCGAGAGCAGGGCGTCGCCGTGGCAGAACTGCCACATCGCGTACGGCCCGCCGCCCTGGTGGACGGCCGAGTGCGCGATCCCGTGCAGCAGTTTCTGCAGGTCGCCCATGTCCCGGTCGGTCAGCAGGCCCAGCTCGTGGAAGCGGGCGATCCGCCTGCCGTAGTCCATCGGCCTGCCGAACATCTCCATCGGCGGCTGCCAGCGGTTGAGGCGGACGACGGAACCGAGCGCCGCGCGGATGTCCGCCCGCGGCGGGGTTTCGATCGGATGCCGCTGCAACGCCGCCACACGTCCCGGCATCCGCTCGATGACCAGCGTGCAGTCGTCGGGGTCCGCGGCGATGAGCCGCGGCGCCCTGACCGGCGGGCGGTGGCGGACGAAGGAACGGTAAGCGGCTATTTCGTGCCGCAGCCGCTCCGACCAGGCGGGCGAGTGGTCGAGCAGGCACTTGGCGACGGCGGCGCCGCGCCCGACGGTGCCGATGAGCAGGGCGGTGCGGCCGTTGCGGCGGAGCACCTGTACGGGGTTGAACTCCGGGCAGATGCGGTGCACCGAAGCGATCGCGCCGCGCAGTTGCGCCCCGTGGGGGCCGGACAAGTCGAGTCTCCCGCTGAGCGGTTGTGTGCCGGCCCCGGGCGGACGGTGCGCACGGCCGACGCCGAGCTGCGCGGCGGAGGACCGCACCGGCTCCAGATAAGGGCCGCTTCCCGGTGAGGGGGGCATCTCGCGGCTCCGCTGGGCGGGAGGACGCGGGTGCGGCGGCCGGGGCGGGGCGGACACGGAGGACGATGCTGTGTGCATGGGCGATACAGATCCCTTCGTGTGCCTGTTGCATTGCGTGCACCTCCCGGCCCGGCCGCTTTCGGGTGCACCCTGGGGAGTGCCTTGCGGCGACCGGGTCGGGGTGGCGCACTCCTACCTGACACCCGGGGCCCCCTGGCACACCATCTGGCGCACCCTGGCGAACCCTGGCGAATAGTCGCTCAGCAACTGACAGGCGGTTACTGTCAACTCAGCCGAGAACCTGGGGGCTTGACGTGAACGGACAACCCAACACCCGCCTTTCGGACCTGTTCGCCCTGGCCGGCTGGTCCAAGGGTGAGCTCGCGAGGCTGGTGAACCGGCAGGCGGCGGCCATGGGCCATCCCCAGCTGGCCACCGACACCTCGCGGGTGCGGCGGTGGATCGACACGGGGGAGATCCCCCGCGATCCGGTGCCGCGGGTGCTGGCGGTCCTGTTCACCGAGCGTCTCGGCCGTGTCGTGACCACTGAGGATCTCGGTCTGGTCCGGCAGGGACGCCCAGGGAAGCGGCAGGGCGACGGGAGTGTGGAGCACCCCGACGGCGTGCCGTGGGCGCCCGAGCGGACGGCCGCGGTCCTCACCGAATTCACGGGAATGGACCTCATGCTCAACCGACGCGGCTTGGTGGGCGCGGGCGCTGCGCTTGCCGCAGGCTCCGCGCTCAGCAGCGCCATGCATGACTGGCTGCACGCCGACCCGGCCCTCGCGGCCGACGCCCCCCGTACCCACGACCCCCTGCACGTCGACCCCGCAGCCGCCGACCGCTACGAGGCCGCTCCCATCGGCTCCCAGGAGATCGAGGAGCTGGAGCGCTCGGTCGAGGTGTTCCGCGCCTGGGACGCGTCCCGCGGCGGCGGACTCCAGCGCAAGGCCGTGGTGGGCCAGCTCAACGAGGTGGGCGGCATGCTCGCCTACCGCCACCCCGACCACCTCCAGCGACGCCTGTGGGGCGTCGCCGCCAACCTCGCCGTCCTCGCCGGCTGGATGTCGCACGACGTCGGCCTCGAACCCACGGCGCAGAAGTACTTCGTCATCGCGGCGCACGCGGCGCGGGAGGGCGGGGACCGGCCGCGTGCCGGGGAGGCCCTGTCGCGGGCCGCGCGCCAGATGGTGCACCTCGGCAAGCCGGACGACGCCCTGGACCTGATGAAGCTGGCCAAGTCCGGCGGCGGTGAGGAGGCCCTGCCGCGCACCAAGGCCATGCTGTACACCATCGAGGCCTGGGCGCAGGCGTCGATGGGGCGCGGCCAGGCCATGCGGCGCACGCTCGGCCTCGCCGAGGACCTCTTCGTCTCCGACAAGGGGGACGTGGAGCCGCCGAGCTGGATGCAGATGTTCGACGAGGCGGACCTGCACGGCATGCAGGCCCTGGCCTACCGCACGCTCGCCGAACACGACCCGGCGGCGGCGAGCGTCGCGCAGCGGCACGCCAAACTCGCCATCGAGCTGCGGGCCAAGGGCCGCGACCGCTCGCAGATCTTCGACTACATCTCGCTGGCCTCCGCCTGCTTCATCGCCGACGACCCGGAGCAGGCCGACCGCTACGCACGCCTGGCCCTGGTGTCGATAAACTCCAACTCCTCCCACCGCACCTGGGACCGGCTGCGCGAGATGTTCCGGCTGACCGCGCAGTACTCCGACTACCCGAAGATCCAGGACCTGCGCGAGGAGATCAAGCTCGCGCTGCCGAAGGGGGTCAAGGCGGGGGGCAGGACGGCGAGGGCGTGACGCGCCCGTCCTGAACACCGGCCCGAGCCCGTCCTCACCACCGAACCGAGGGCGACCGGCCGGACCGTGTCGTCAGGCGCGGGTCACACCCGTGCCATCAGCAGACAGGCGTCGGCCTCACGCGGCACCTCGTCGAACGCCTCCATGACGGCGCGCACGCAGTCCTGCGCGCTGAGCGCCCCGGTGAAGCGGGGTGCCATCGAGAGAAGTTCGGTCGTGGCCGCGTCCCGGTCGCACCGGGGGACCAGACCGTCGGTGCGGAGCAACAGGAGGTCACCCGGGCGCAGTTGTACGTCGGCCTGCGCGTACGAGGCTCCGGAGGGGGACCCGAGGGGTGCGCCGACCGGTGGCGTCAGCGCGCGGCCCGCCCCTTCGCGGAACAGCAGCGGGGCGGGGTGCCCGGCCTGCGCCCAGGTGAGGCGGTGGGCCGCCGGGTCGTAGCGGCAGCAGACGGCGCTGCCGGTGGCGGGCCGCGCGGTGGCCTCCATGAGCTGGTTCAGCCAGCCGAGGAGGTGGGCGGGGCCCGCTCCGGTGACCGCCGTGCCGCGCAGGGCGCCGAGCAGCATCGCCATGCCGGAGGCGCCGGTGACGCCGGGCCCTGTGAGGTCGCCGACGCTCAACAGGGCGTCGCCGTTCGGCAGTTGGAGGGCGTCGTGCCAGTCGCCGCCGATCGGTGCGCCGGTGGAGGAGGGGAGGTGGTCGGCGGCCAGGTCCAGGCCGCCGGCGGTGAAGCGCAGGGTGTCGCGCCAGGGCGGCAGGACCGCTTCCTGGAGGGCGGCCGCGAGGCGGGGATCGGTCTCCGCGCCGTGGCGCGGACGCCGCAGCGAGTCCTGGCTCTCGTGGACGGCGACCCTGCTGCGGCGCAGCTCGCTCACGTCCCGCAGGACCGCCCACATGGAGGCGGTGGAGCCGTCGGGGGCGAGGACCGGCTCGCCCATCATGTGCACCTGGCGGACGCCGCCGCCCCGCCGCAGGACGCGGAACTCGCCGTCGATCGGCTTTCCGTCGACGAGGCAGTCCGTGACCATCGCGGTGAGCCGGGGCTGGTCCTCGGCGTGTACGAGGGAGGGGAGTTCGTCCAGGGAGAGGGGTGGGGCGGCCGTGTCGCGGCCCAGGATCTCGTAGAGCTCGCCGGACCAGGTGGCCTCGTCGGTGAGGAGATCCCACTCGGCGCTGCCGACCCGGCTCAGGAGCGAGCCCCGCCGCGGGTCCCGCTCCGCGGTCCCGGCCGGCGCCGCGGGTTCCCCCACGACGCACGGCGGGCCGTCCCGCAGCTGGGCGAGATGGGCGTCGAGGTCGTTGAGCTGGTGCACCGCCAGGTCGCACAGCGCCCGCTGCCAGCGTCCCGCCGGGTCGCCCCCGTCGGGCGCGGTCTCGCGCCGCATGGCGTCCACCTCGCCGCGCAGGCGGCGTGCCTGCGAGATCAGCGCGTCGACCGCGCCGCGCTCGGGCGGCTGGGCGGCGGTGTGATCCGCGAAGACGTGGGACGGCATGGGGTGCTCCGGTGGAGAGGCGGCGCGAACCGGCTCGGCGGTAGGGACCGCTCATGACTTTGGCACAGCGGGTGGGGGCCTGTAAGGGATTTGGCAACAGTCGATGCAGTGATGCTTACGGCATATGCCTTTGTCCTGCGGGTATGTGCTTACTGGGGCGTAAGTCCATGGATTTGTGGTGAAGAACGCGTAGGTGTTTCGGGTCGGAATGCGGGGTTCCCGCCTGGTGCCGGAGAGCGGGAAGGATCGGTTCGTCTGCGTCGCTCCGGTCCGTCCCGTTCCGTACCCGGACAGGTTCCAGGGCGTGTTCGACGGTCGAGCGCGTGTGCCGACCCGCGCTCGGGCCGGCCGGGCAGGACGCCGCCCCGTGCCCGGCCGAGCGTGCTCTACTGCCCGAGCGGGCCCTCCCCGGCGGGCTCCTTCCCGCGGCCCGTCGTGGCGATGACCACCGCTCCGACCAGACACGCGGCGCCGCCCACCAGATACGCGATGTGGTAGCCGCCGAGTGTGTCGTCGCTGGTCGCCGCGGCGAGGACCATGACCGCCACGCCGACGCTCGCGCCGATCTGCTGGGCCACCACGTTCACCGCGCCCGCGACCGCGTGGCCCTCCGGCGGGACGCCGGTGAGGGCGGCGGACGTCATCGAGGGGAAGTTCAGACCCTGGCCGATGCCGCTGATCAGCAGGCCGGGCAGCACGTGCAGCAGGTAGTCGCCGTCGTGCGGTGTGCTCATCCACAGCGCCGTGCCCGCGCCGATCAGGACGAGCCCGACGACCATCAGCGTGCGCGGCGTGTACCTGGCCAGCAGGCGGCCGGTGGCGAAGTTGGCGGTGAGGAAGACGCCCGCCGACATCGGCACCAGGGCGAGGCCGGACTCCAGCGGGGAGTAGTCCAGCATGTCCTGCAGATACAGCGGCGCGAAGAAGAGCTGCCCGACCGAGCCCATGTACTGGAGGAACGCCGCGAGGCTCGCGGAGCGCACCGAGGAGACGCGGAAGAGGCCGAGCGGGAGGACCGGGTCGGGGGTGCGGTGCTCGCGTACGACGAAGAGCAGGAGGAACGCCACCGCGGCGGCGAGCGAGATCCAGGCCAGAGCCCCGTGACTGCTCGCGCCGACGACCAGCAGGGTGAGGCCGAGGGTGCCCGATATCGCGCCCGGCAGGTCGAGCCCGCCGCCGCGCCCGGCCCCGTCGGGCAGCCCGGCGCGCGTCGCCGCCAGCACGGCGAGGCCGAGGAGCACCGAGAACCACAGCACGGAGCGCCAGCCGAAGAACTGGGTCAGCACACCGCCGAGGAGCACCCCGCCGCTGAAGCTCGCGGCGCCGACCGCCGCGTACACGCTCAGGGCCCGGTTCCGCGCGGGACCGGCCGGGAACACCTCGGTCAGCAGCGCCAGCGCGGCAGGCCCCGACAGGGCTGCGCCGATGCCCTGGACCGCCCGCGCGCCGAGCAGCACCCCGGTGTCCGGGGCCAGCGCCCCGGCCAGCGCGGCCACCGTGAACAGCGCGACACCGGCCTCGAACACCCTGCGGCGGCCGAACACATCGGCCAGGCGGCCGCCCACCAGCAGGAAGCCGGCGAACGTGACGGCGTAGGCGATCATGACCCACTGGAGCGTGGAGTCGGCCATGTCGAACCGGTCGCCCACGGAGGGCAGCGCGGCGTTGAGCACCGCGAGACCGCTCACGTCCAGGGCGAGCGCCCCGGCGAGCACCCCCAGCGCGAGGCCCGGCCGCTGCCGGGACATCACCTCGGTACCGGTCACGCGGGCCCCCCGGTGAACTCGCTTCGGCCGGGCCCTGATCGGGTGCTCATTCCTCCAGCGGTGCGGGCCTCGGCCGGCGCCTGACCGTGGTTCAAGATTTTCATGGCGAGAGCTTGCAACGCCGTTCGACCCGCTGTCCAGACGGGCCCTTCCGCCCCTTGCGCACCATGACGGCCATACCGCATCAAAGCCATTGCGCGGCAAGAGGGCGAACCGGTCACCGGGGGTTCATTTCACGCCAGTGCATCATCCGGCCCACGGGGCACTCTTGTTCCACCATTCACAGAGTGGCAGTGTGCAGTCCGTCGGTCGGGCGAGTACCCGGTGCTACGTTCCACGTCGGACCACGTAATTCCCGACCGGCACAGTGAATCGCCCAGGAAAACGCACGATGTACGCCGGCGGCCGGACCGCCGGGAGTGATCCTGAATCGGATTGCGTGTCCGATTCAGCCAGGACGACTTAACGGGGGTCGGACCGCGGTGCGGGTACCAGTTTCTCTTCAGACATGCCTTCCCGTCCGGGACGGCACGCTCCGCCCAGCACGTCACGGGTCCCTCCGCCTCTGACCCGGGGTGCCCCTCGGGCCATCGCCATCGCCGCACTCGACGCGTAGAAGCGAAGCTTCCGTGTCCTGAGCCATTCCGAACGTCGGCCGCCTGTGCGCCGGCCCGTACCCATTGCCGTCACCGGCCCCGGCCAGCACGCCTCCAGCACGGCCGCCGGTGCGCCGCATTCACCCGATCCGCCGCTCCCGAACAGGGCGGCGGATTCCCCGAGCCATAAAGCAGCCGGCCACGCACCGCACCGGCCCATTCGATCCGCCCTGCCGAGGAGCCGAAATGCCCCCAGCGCGCGCAGTACGAGATTCGCATGCCATAACGGAGTTCCTGCTTTCCCGTGTCGCCGACTTGATGGACCTGTCCGGATACGCCGTGGACCGCTCGACACCGATGCAGCGGTATGGCCTGGATTCGCTGAAGTTGTCGACTCTCGCCGCCTCGTTGACCGAATTCCTCGGCTGGAAAGTTCCGGTCACCTGGATGTGGCAGTACCCCACCGTCGACGCGCTCGCCCGCGCGCTCGCCGACGGCCCGCGGGCCGAGCAGGCCGCCGCCCCGAGCGGACCCCGCCGTACGGCGTCGCACGAACCCGTGGCGGTCGTGGGCATCGGCTGCCGCTTCCCCGGCGGCCCCGACCCCGCCGCGTTCTGGCGGCTGCTGTCCGAGGGACGCGACGCCGTCGGACCGGTGCCCGCCGTGCGCCGCGAGCTCCTGAACGACCGGGTGCGCTGGGGCGGGTTCATCGACGGCATCGACCAGTTCGATCCGCTCTTCTTCGGCATCTCACCGCGCGAGGCCGTCCAGATGGACCCGCAGCAGCGCCTGATCCTCGAACTGGCCTGGGAGGCACTCGAAGACGCGGGGGTCGCGCCGCACAGCCTCGTCGGCAGCGACACCGGCGTGTTCATGGCCTCCTGCTGGGGCGACTACGCCGCCCTCGCGCACTACCGCGGCCCGGACAGCCAGATCACCCCGCACACCGCCACCGGGATGCACGACGGCATCATCGCCAACCGCGTCTCCTACATCCTCGGACTGCAGGGCCCGAGCATGGCCATCGACGCCGCCTGCGCCGGATCACTGGTCTCCGTACACGTGGGGTGCCAGTCGATCTGGCTCGGCGAGAGCGACCTGGTCCTCGCCGGCGGCGTCAATCTGAGCTTCGTCTCCGACTACTACACCGCCATGGACGCCATGGGCGCGCTCGCCCCCGACGGCCGCTGCAAGTCCTTCGACGCCCGCGCCGACGGCTACGTGCGCGGTGAGGGCGCCGGCGTCGTCGTGCTCGCCCCGCTGAGTGTCGCCCTCGAACGCGACCTGCCGGTGTACTGCCTGATCAAGGGCAGCTCCTCCCACAACGACGGCCTGAGCAACGGCATGACCGCGCCGAATCCCCAGGCGCAGGAGAAGATGCTGCGCACCGCCTACCAGCGGGCCGGCATCGACCCGCACCTGGTGGACTACATCGAGTGCCACGGCTCCGCCACCCCCCTCGGCGACCCCATCGAGGCCAACGCCATCGGGGCGGTCCTCGGCGGCGACCGCGCGGAACCGCTGCGCCTCGGCTCCGTCAAGTCCAACGTCGGGCACCTGGAGGCGGCGGCCGGCATCGTCGGCCTGGTCAAGCTCGCCCTCTCGATGCGCAACGGCGTGCTGCCGCCGAGCCTGCACTACACCGCCCCGAACCCGCAGATCATGTTCGACGAGTACCGCCTCACCGTCCAGGACCGGCTGACGCCGTGGCCGCGCCGGTCCGACGCGCGCCGCGGCGGCGTCAGCTCCTTCGGCTTCGGCGGCGCGATCTGCCACGTCGCCGTCGAGGAGCTGCCGCGCCCCGAGAGCTCGCTGCTGCTCCTCGCCGCGGACTCCCGCGAGGCGCTCGCCGAGCGGGCCGCGGCGCTGCGTGACGAGAGCGACCTGCGGGCGCTCTGCCGCCGCTCGCCCGGTGACGGCGCGTTCCGGCTCGCCGCCGCCGCGTCCGGCATGACCGAACTCAGGGCGCAGCTCGACGCGTTCGGCAGCGGTGCGAGCGCCGCCGGGCTGAGCGTGGGGGAGCGGGGCGCGCGCAAGCCGCGGGTGGCGTTCCTGTTCTCGGGCAACGGCTCGCAGTGGGCGGGCATGGGCCGGCGCCTGCTCGCCGGAATGCCCGTGTTCCGCCGCTCCCTGATGCGCTCCGACCGGCGGATGCGGGAGCTGCTCGGCTTCTCGCTCGTCGAGCAGCTGCTGGCGCCCGATGGGCGCATCGACGACATGGACGTCTTCCAGCCGCTGCTGTTCTCCCTCCAGGTGGCGCTGGCCGACACCTGGCGCGCGCTGGGGGTCGAACCGGACGTCGTCGTGGGGCAGAGCGTCGGCGAGTTCGCCGCGTCCCACATCGCGGGAGCCCTCGACTTCGACGACGCCTCGCGTCTCGCCGCCCACCACGGCCGGCTCCTCCAGCAGCTCGCCGTGGGGCGCGGCGAGGGCATCGTCGTCATGACCGGCGCGGACGAGGCCGAGCGGCACCTGACAGGACAGCTCACCGTCTCCGGCCGCAACGGCCTGCACTCCACCCTGGTGACCGGCACACCGCAGGAGATCGACGACCTCGTCCAGCGGCTGACCGACGAGGGCGTCACCCACCACCGGGTGCGCATGGGCCACGCCCCGCACTCACCCCTGGTCGACCACGTCCTCGCCCCGCTCAAGGCCGAACTGGCGGACATCGCGCCCCGCACCACGCGCATCCCGATGATCTCGACGGTCACCGGCGAGCGCGTCGACGGCGCGGAGCTGGGCCCCGACTACTGGGCGGACAACCTGCGCCGGGAGATCCGGATGGTCGACGCCCTGACCACCCTGCGGGACCACGACATCGACGCGGTGATCGAGGTCAGCCCCCACCCCGTCCTGCTCAAGTCGGTCTCGGAGATCCTGCCCGCTGCGGCCACCCTGCCCTCGCTGCGGCGCGGCGCCGACGAGGCCGCGGTCCTGCTCGGCTCGCTCGGCGCCCTGTACACCGCGGGCCACCCCGTCGCACCCCACCCCTTCCTCGCGGGCGACCGGGGACGCCACGCCGCCCCGAGCGGGGCCGAGGCCGCCGCCGACGAGCGGACGCAGCTCGTGACCGTCTCGGCGCGTACACCGGGCGCGCTGGCCGACACCTGCCGTGAGCTGTCCAACCACGTCGAGCGCGACGCGGGACTGCGCGTCTCCGACCTCGCCTACACCCTCGCGACCAGGCGCACCCACCACAACCACCGGGTGGCGCTGTTCGCCCGTACCCGGCAGGACGTCCTCGACGGACTCGCCCGGGTCGCCGCGGGCCGGCCGCACCCCGACGTCATGACCGGCGCCGTCGCGGGCAACGGCGACCGGCGGGTGGCGCTGGTGTTCTCCGGCGGCGGCACGCAGTGGGTCGGCATGGGCCGGGAGCTGCTGCGCGTCCACGCCGGGTTCCGCACGTGGATGACCGCCTGCGACGACGCCGTGCGCGCGGCGGGCGGCGGCTCGGTGCTCGACCGGCTCGCCGCCCCCGCCGAAGAGGCGCGCTACGAGGAAATGGACCTCCAGCAGCCCGTCCTGTTCGCCCTCCAGGTCTCCCTGGCGAAGGTCTGGCTCGGGCTCGGCGTCGAGCCGGTCGCCGTCGTCGGGCACAGCCTCGGCGAGGTCGCGGCGGCCTGTGTCGCCGGATCGCTCTCGCTCGGGGACGCGGCCCGCGTGGTGGTCGCCCGGTCGCACCTGCTCGAAAGGAAGGCGGCGGCCGGCGCCATGATCTCCGTCGACCTGCCGGAGGCGGAACTGCTGCCGAGGCTCGCCCCGTACGCCGAGCACGCGGCCGTCGCCGTGGTCAACAGCCCCACCAGCGCGGCCGTCTCGGGCTCCCCCAAAGCCGTCGCCGCCCTGGAGGCCGACCTGCTGCGGGACGGGATCTCGACCAGGCGCATCCGTGTCGAGCGGCCGGTGCACAGCCCCGGCATGGACCCGCTGCTCCAGCCGCTGCGCGAGAGCATCGCGGGCATCACCCCGCTGACGAACACCATCCCGTTCCGTTCCACGGCGCTGGCCGACACGGTGGACCCGGTCGCCGACGTCGAGTACTGGGTGCACAACCTGCGCAACCAGGTCCGGTTCGCCGAGACGATCGGGGGCCTGGTCGACGAGGGGATCGGCACGTTCATCGAGATCGGCCCGCACGAGACGCTGCGCGGCGCGGTCGAGGAGATCGCGGTGACCCGCGGCGCCCAGGTGCACGCGGTCAACTCCCTGCGGCGCCAGGAGAGCGACGTCCGCTGCCTGCTGGGGGCCGTCGCGTCGCTGTACGTCAGGGGCCTGCCGCTGACCTTCGACCCGCTGTTCGGGGACGACGTCGAGGTGGTGGAGACCCCGCTCGTGCAGTGGCAGAAGGACCGCTACTGGCTCGACACCGAGCCCCGGCCCCAGACCGCGGCGGCCCCCGCCCCGGCCGCCGTCGAACCGGTGGCGGTGGCCGAGCGGGTGGAGCGGCAGCCCGCACGGACCGCCCCGGCGGCCACGTCGGTGCGGGACGTCGTCCTCGCCGAGCTCGCCGACGGCCTCGGCGTGCCGGTGAGCAGGTTCGACGAGAACGCGACGCTGCGCGAGTTCGGACTGGACTCGATGCTGGCGATCCGCCTGGTCAACCGGATGCAGGCGCTGTTCGGGGAGCGGGTGTCACCGGTGGTGTTCCTGGACGGCCGCACCATCTCCGCGGTCGTCGGGCACTTCGTCGAACTCACCGGCGGACCGCCCGCGACCGCGCAGACACAGCAGGCCCCGGCCCCGGCACGGGAACCGCGAGCGGCGGCCGAACCCGCGCCCGGGCGGAGGCCCACCCACCCCTTCCTCGACGACCTCTCCGACCTGGACGCCGAAGAACTCCTGGAGGAACTGGCCGCGCGCGGGCTGATCGACCCCACCGACGCACCGGCCGCCGACCAGCTGCGCGCCGACGGCCTGGGGCTCGAACTGGCCCCGACCTCGCACGGCCAGGCCTCGCTGTGGTTCATGCAGATGGTCTCGCCGGACGCCGTGCCCTACAACTTCATGGTCGCCGCCCGCATCCGCGCCGCCGTCGACGAGAAGGCGCTGGAGCGCGCCGTGGCGGCCGTGATGCGGCGGCACCCGGCGCTGCGCACGCTCTTCGTGGAGGCCGGCGGCCGCCCGTACCAGGTCATCCTGGAGGAACCGGTGTACGAGTTCGCGGTCGTCGACAGCACGGAGCTGGACGACGAGGAGGCCCGCGAGGAACTGGCCGAACTGGGCCACGCGCCGCTCGACATCGACAACGGCCCGCTCGTGCGGGTGGTCCTGATGAACCGCGGCCCCGAGGACCACTACCTGCTGGTGCTCGTCCACCACATCGCGTCGGACGCGGCGTCGGCGGACGTGATGATCCGCGAACTCCAGGAGTTCTACGAGGGCGCCGACCCCGCCGACGGCACGCCGCCCGCCCCCTACACCGAGTTCGTCGAGTGGGAGCGGCAGTGGCTCTCGGGCCCCGCGGCCGACGCGGCGCTCGACTGGTGGACGCGGCGGCTGGCCGATCCGCCCGCCCATCTGGACCTCTCTGCCAAGGAGCGTCCGCCGGGCGTGACATACGAGGGCCGCGACCTCACGTTCCGCTGGAGCGCCGAGGAGAGCCGGCTGCTCCGGGAGTTCGCCGTCCGCGAGGGCGTGTCGATCAGCACGGTCGTGCTCGCCGGGTTCTTCGCCACGCTCAACCGGGCGACCGGAGCCGAGGACTCCGTACTGGCCACGGCCATCGCCCAGCGCGCCGAACCGGGCTGGGAGTCCGCCGTCGGCTACTACCTGAACACCGTGCTCGTCCGGGCGAAACCGGCGGGCGACCGCTGCTTCCGCGATCTCCTCGGCGAGGTCCACGCCTTCTCGCTGGGCCTGCTCGAACACATGAACTACCCCCTCGACCTGCTGGCGGCCTCCCTGAAACCGCCGAGGGCAGAGGGCCGCTCCCCGTGGTTCGACGTGGTGGTCAACTGGCTGTCGTCGGACGCCTTCCCCCGCTCCGTGAAGCTCTTCCACGGCGTCGGCGACACCATCACGCCCCAGAGCGCCCTGCCGCTCGAACCGCTCCAGGTGCGCAGGCACCTCGCCAAGTTCGACCTGGAGATCTCCATGGCCGACATCGACGGCGAGGTGGCCGGCCACATCCAGTACAAACCGAGCTATCTGGAGAGGCAGACCGTGACGGACCTGCTCGCGCTCTACCGCACCGTGCTCTTCGACTCGATCGCCCACCCCGACCTGGCCCTGAAGGACATCGCGCCGGCCGGCCGCCCCGAAGGGACGGACCAGTGACCGACACCCTGCACTCCGAGTTCATCGAGCAGGCCGTCAAGAACCCCGCCGCCCCCGCGGTCTACTCCGACGCGGGCGTCATGACCTACGGCGAACTCGACGAGCGCTCCCGCGCCCTCGCCGAACGCCTCGTCACCGACGGCGCGGGACCCGGCGTCCCCGTCGGCATCTGCGTGGAGCGCACCCCCGACCTGCTCGTCGCCCTCCTCGCCACGCTGCGCGCCGGCTCCTGCTACGTGCCCCTCGACCCCGACTACCCCGCCGAACGCCTGGCGTTCATGGTCCGGGACAGCGGCACCCGGCTGCTGCTGACCACACCCGCCTCCCGGGCCAACTGTCCGGCCGGGCCGACCGTGGTCGTGCTCGACGAGAGCGTGCGGACCGAACCCGGCGAGCGGCCCGTGCCGGTCGTGCCCGAGGACACCGCGTACATCATCTACACCTCCGGCTCCACCGGCCGCCCGAAGGGCGTCGCCATCCACCACCCGGGCTGCGTCGCGATGCTGGCCGAGCTGGACCGGGTCTTCGAGGGCTGCGACCTGAGCGGCGTCTCGGCGGCGAGTTCGGTCTGCTTCGACATGTCCGTGATGGAGATCTTCGGCGCGCTGTGCCGCGGCGGGGCGGTCGTGCTCGTGCAGAGCGCCGTCCACCTGCCGGAGAGCCCGTACGCCGACAGGATCACGCACCTCAACGCCGTCCCCTCGGTGATGAACGGGCTGCTCGACGCCGGATACCTGCCGCCCCGCGTCCGCACGATCGTGTTCGGCGGCGAGCCCCTGCGGCGCAAACTGGTGGACCGGGCGTACGCGGAGACCGGCGCCGACCGGGTCTTCAACGCCTACGGGCCCACCGAGGGAACCGTCTTCTGCTCGTTCGGGCTCGTCCCGAGGGACGGCGCCGGTGAGCCGACGCTCGGCCTGCCGTCGGCCCACGCCCGCGCCTACGTGCTCGACGAGGACAGGCGGCGGCTGCCGGCCGGAGTCCCCGGAGAGCTGTACATCGGCGGCGCCGGCCTGGCCCACGGCTATGTCAACCGGCCGGAGACCACGGCCGAGCGGTTCCTGCCCGACCCGTTCGTGGACGGTGAGCGCATGTACCGCACGGGTGATGTGGTCACGCTCACCGAGGACGGCGAACTCCGCTTCGGCGGCCGCACCGACCACCAGGTCAAGCTGCGCGGCTACCGCATCGAGCTGGAGGAGGTCGAGGCCCGCCTGACCGGCTGCCCCGAGGTCAGGGAGGCCGCCGCCGTCGTCCGCGGCAACCGGCTGATCGGCTACGTCGTGCCGGAGGGCGACGCCGGCGACGACGTCCGGCTCGACGCCGCTCTCCAGTCCACCGTCAACGGCAGGCTCGCCACCGAACTGCCCGACTACATGGTGCCGGCGACGCTCGTGTTCCTGCCCGCCCTTCCGCTCGCGCCCGGCGGGAAGCTCGACCGCGCCGCGCTGCCCGAACCGCCGGCCGCCGGCGCCGACGCCCCCATGACGGCCGCGAGCACACCGACCGAGGTGGCGCTCGCGGAGATCTGGGGCCAGCTCCTCGACCTCGAACCCGCGGGCATCGACGTCAAGGCCGCCTTCTACGACCTCGGCGGCGACTCGCTGCTCCTCGTCCGCCTCGCCCGACTGATGACCAGGCGGTTCGGCCGCCGCGTCCGCGTGCCCGACCTGTTCAGCTTCCGTGACATCGCCTCCCTCGGCCGCTGGCTCGACGAGGAGAGCGGGGCCACCCCCGAGGTGGTCACCTCCGCCCGCCGCCGCGCCAACACCCGCCGCGCCGCGCTGCGGGGCCGCGCCGCCTCGAACGGCAGCTGAGTCACCCCCGACCCGAGACGAAGCAGGAGCCCTTCCATGACCGAAAGCCCCGAGCAGGACTACGACCCGGGTGACGTCGCCGTCATCGGCATGTCCCTGCGAGCGCCCGGCGCCCGCACCAAGGAGCAGTTCTGGGACAACCTCGTCCACGGCAGGGAGTCCGTGTCGTTCCTCGCCAAGGACGACATCCACGTCGACGAGACCCTGATCCACAGTCCCTTCTATGTGCGGGCCTGCGGTGTGCTCGACACGTACGACAAGTTCGACCCGTCGGTGTTCGGCATCAGCGACCGGATGGCGGCCGCGATGACCCCGGAGAACCGGCTCTTCCTGGAGAGCGCCTGGGAGGCATTCGAGGACGGCGGCTACGACCCCGAGCGGGTCGGCTGCGAAGTGGGCGTCTACGGCGCCAACAACCCGCAGACCGCCGCGCTCTACAGCTCCCCGCCCGACCGTGTGTCGGTCGGCCCCGAGGCGATCGAGGCCAGCCTGGCGTGGTCGCCGGACACCATGACGTCCAACGCGCTGTACTACATGGGCCTGACCGGCGAGGCCGTCACCGTCGCCGCGGTCTGCGCGGGCTTCCACTACGCGGTGCACCTGGCCTGCCAGTCACTGCTGCTCGGCCAGACCGACATGGCGGTGGCCGGCGGTTCCATGGTCCGACTCCCGCACCCCCGCGGCCACCTGTGGGAGGAGAACCGCGTCCTCTCCAAGGACGGCCACTGCCGCCCGTTCGACGCCAACGGCACGGGCACCGCCCTGTCCAGCGGCGTCGTCACGGTGCTGCTCAAGCCGGTCGCCCAGGCCGTCGCCGACCGCGACCACGTCTACGCCGTGGTCAAGGGCTCGGCCGTCAACAACAACGGCGTCAGCGCGATGGCCTACGGCCTCGCCCAGCCCGAGCGCCTGAGCGCGTGCATCGCCAACGCCATGGAGGTCGGCGGAGTCACCCCGGACACGGTCTCCCTGTACGAGGCCAACGGGCTCGGCATGCCGATGACCGACGAACTGGAGGTGCACGCGGCGAGCATGGCGTTCGGCAAGCAGACCGCCACCACCTCGATCGGCGGCGTCAAGGGCAACGTCGGCCACGGCGGTGTGGTCTCCGGCGGCTTCGGCGCGATCAAGGCCGCGCTCGCCCTGCACCACAAGACGCTGCCCGCGACGATCAACCTCACGGAGGTCAACGAAGACCTCGACTTCCCCAGCACCCCCTTCGTGCCGCAGATCGAGACGGCCGACTGGGGGACGGAAGCGGGCATCCGCCGCGCCGGCATCACCTCGATCGGCGGCGGTGGCTACAACGCCCACCTCGTCCTCGAAGAGGCCCCGGCGGTCGCGGAGCGCGCACCCGAGGCCGAGGGCAGGCCGCGCATCGCCACCCTCTCCGCCCTGGACGACGAGGCCCTGGCACGCCAGCGGGCGCGGCTGAAGGACCGGCTGGTCGCCGACCCCGGCCTGCGGCTCGACGACGTCTGCTTCAGCCTCAACCTCGGCCGCAAGGTGATGGCCCGCCGCTGGGCGGCCGTCGTCCGCAGCCGCGCGGAGCTGATCGCGGCCCTGTCGGGGGACGCCACGGGCGGGCAGGTCACCGAGACCGCCGCCGCGCCGCGCGCGGACGCCTCCTCCTTCCCGCGCAACGACCACGGGATCGTGTGCGCCGCCACGGACGCCGACGCGCTGGCCGGTGTCGCCGCCGCCTGGGTCACGGGGCAGCAGGTGGACTTCGCCTCCCTGCACCAGGGGGAGGACAGCCACCGCGTGCCGCTGCCGACCTATCCCTTCCAGCCGCGCCGGTTCTGGCGCACGGACTGGTGACCATGAGCGCACCGGCACTGGACACCAGGGACCTGGGCGACCCCGACACCTTCACCGGCCACGGCCTCGACGCGTTCTGGCGCACCCTGCGGGACACCGCCCCGGTGCACTGGAACCCGCCCGCCGGCGGCCGCAAGGGGTTCTGGGTGCTCACCCGCCACGACGACATCATGACCACCTACCGCGACGACACGCACTTCACGTCGGAGCGCGGCAACGTCCTGGTCACCCTCCTGGAGGGCGGCGACGCCGGGGCCGGCCGCATGCTGGCCGTCACCGACGGCCACCGCCACCACGAGCTGCGCAAGATCCTGCAGCGGGTGCTCTCGCCCCGGGTGCTCGACGAGGTCGCGGGGACGGTACGGGTCAACACCCGGCAGTGGATACGGGAGGCGGTCGAGACCGGCGGCTGCGACTTCGCCGAGGAGATCGCGAGCCGCATCCCGATGACGACGATCTCGAATCTGCTCGGAGTGCCCGGACAGGACAGGGAGTTCCTGCTCGGGCTGACCAAGACCGCCCTGTCGACCGATGACGAGGACGTCGACGAGGTCGACTCCGAGATGGCCCGCAACGAGATCCTGATGTACTTCATGGACCTCGTGGAGGAGCGGCGCGAGGCGCCCGGCGACGACGTGATCAGCATGCTCGTCGCCAGCTCCATCGACGGCGTGCCGCTCTCCGACGAGGACGTGGTGCTCAACTGCTACAGCCTGATCATCGGGGGCGACGAGACCAGCCGCCTCACGATGATCGACGCCGTCCACACGCTCGCCGCCGAGACCGAGCAGTGGAGGCGGCTCAAGGCGGGCGAGGTGTCGGTCGACACCGCCGTGGACGAGGTGCTGCGCTGGGCGTCGCCCACGATGCACTTCGGACGCAGCGTCGTCCGCGAGACCGAACTGCACGGCGTACGGCTGCGACCGGGCGAGATCGTCACGCTCTGGCACGCCTCGGGCAACCGCGACGAGCGGGTCTTCGAGCGGCCCGAAGTGTTCGACCTCGGCCGCACCCCCAACAAGCACCTGGCCTTCGGCTACGGCCCGCACTTCTGCGTCGGCTCCTATCTCGCGAAGGTCGAGATCGCCGAACTGCTCATGGCGCTGCGGGACTTCACCACCGGATTCGAGCGGACCGGCGAGGCCCCGCGCATCCGGTCCAACTTCCTGACCGGGTTCTCGGCGCTGCCGGTGCGGTTCCTGCCCGACCGCTCGGGACTGAAGGAGGGCGAGTGATGAACATCTACGTCTCGGGGCAGGGAGCGTTCGCGGTGCAGGTCGCGGACGCGCTGCTCGACGAGGGGCACAAGATCCTCGGTGTGGCCGCGCCCCGGCTGCGCAAAGGACGGACCGACGAGAGCGACGCCATGTCCTGGGACCGCCTGCGGGCCTGGGCCTACCCCAGGGACATCGCCTGGACGGACTCGGCCGAGCTGCGCGCGATGCACGTGCCGGACGGCGTGGACATCATCATCGCCGCCCACTCGCACGCCTTCCTCGGCCGTCACACGCGAGCCAGGGCCGCCGTCGCCACCATCGGCTACCACCCCAGCCTGCTGCCGCTGCACCGTGGCAGGGACGCGATCCGGTGGACGGTCCGCGACGGCGACAAGGTGACGGGCGGCAGCGTCTACCACCTCACCGAGCGCACCGACGCGGGGCCGCTCGCCGCCCAGGAGCACCTGTTCGTGCCCCCGGGCTCGACCGCGCAGAGCCTGTGGCGCGATCACCTGGCGCCGCTCGGTGTGCGGCTGCTGCTCAGGGTGGTCGCCGACCTCGCCGAGGGACGGCGGATCGAGGTCCCCCAGGACGAGGAACTGGCGACCTGGGAGCCCGCGATGGGAGCGCCGCCGCTGTTCAAGCCCGAACTCATCGCGCTGCCGGGGACGGCCCAGGTCAACGGGAGCAGGTGGGCGCTGCACACGCGGTGAGACCGGGCGCTCCCGAGGCCGGGCCTCGCGCCCGGTCTCAGGCCGTCCCGCGCCGCACCAGGCGGTGCGGGACGACCAGTTCCTGCGGCGGGACGGCGTTCCCGGGGCTGTATACGCGGTCGGCCAGACACTGGAGGGACCGCTCGGCGATCTGCGGCTTGTCCGGGGAGACGGTGGTCAGGGGCGGGTGACTGTAGCGGCCGTCCTCGATGTCGTCGAAGCCGACGATCGCGATGTCCTCGGGCACGCGCAGGCCCCGCTCGTGCGCCACGTGCAGGGCGCCCAGGGCGAGTTCGTCGCTGAAGGCGAACACGGCGTCCGGTTCGGTGGGCCCGTCGAGGAGCCCCGCCATGGCCCGCGCGCCGTCCGCCCGGTGCAGTGCGGCGACGGAGCGCTGGGCGGCGGACGGGTGGGGGAGCCCGGCGCGGTCGAGGGCGCGGCGGTAGCCCTCGGCACGCAGCCGGGCGGTGCCGTTGCGCAGCTGGGGCTGGAGGCCGATGGCGGCGATGCGGCGGCGCCCGATGCCGACGAGGTGAGTGGTGGCCTCGTCGGCGGCGGCGACGTTGTCCACGGCGACGCGGTCCGCCGCGCCCTGCGGTCCGCGCTCGCCGAGCAGCACGAGCGGGACGGCCGGCGCCGTCGCCGCCAGCTCGGCGGGGTCCAGGGCCCAGGGGCTGATGATGAGGCCGTCGACCACGCGCCCGCCGCCCTGGGCGAGCAGGCGTCGCTCGGCGTCGGCGTCGCCCCGGGTCTGGTCGATGACCACGGTCCAGGAGCGGCGCTGGGCCTCGTCCACCAGGAGCCCGGCGAGTTCGCCGAAGTACGGTGAGTGCAGTTCGGGGATGGCGAGGCCGATGATGCCGGTACGGCCGGCGCGCAGGCTGCGGGCGGCGAGGTTGGGGCGGTAGCCCAGCTCGTCGATGGCCTCCTGGACCCGCTGCCGGGTCTCGGGCGCCACGGAGGCGGAGCCGCTGACGACGTTCGACACGGTGCGCACGGAGACGCCCGCTCGGGCTGCCACATCCTTCAGACGACTGCTCACCGCGCCATCCTTTCATGCGACGTCCGTCACGGAATCGGTGACCCGCCGGGTATTGCAACGTTGCATTCAACGATGCAATCTGTGGGCGGAAGCTCTGCTTGCAAGGAGGCAAGGATGACTGTGTCCGAATGCCCCGGTGTGCACGTCTTTCCCGGAGTGAGCGCCGCCGACCTGGACGTCGACGTGGCGCAGGACGTGGCGAACCTGTACGAGGACGGCATCACCGCGCGGAAGGGAGCCTTCTCCGAGGAGTGGGCCGACCGGCTGCGCGAGGACATCGAGACCGCTTTCGCGGAGGCGCGCGCCCGGCCCGGCGGCGCCGTGGGACGCGGCCCCCACCGCTACTACGTGGAGATCCACCCCGAACAGCTGCGCGGCTTCGTCGACCTCGTCGACCACCCGTGGGTCCGCTCGGTGGCCACCGCCGTCCTCGGCCCCGACTACCGCATCGTCGAGCTCGGCTTCGACGTCCCGCTCGAAGGCGCGGTGAACCAGCCGTGGCACCGCGACTTCCCCATCCCCGAAGAGACGCGCACCGAACGCCGGCTGACCTCCCTGGCCTTCAACGTCACCGCCGTCGACACCGCGGAGGACATGGGCCCCTTCGAGATCGCGCCCGGCACCCAGTGGGACGACGGACCGGACTTCGGGCACGGCATGTTCCCGCCCCGCGCGTCCTACGGCCGCTACCAGGAGCGCGCCGTGCGCAAGTACCCGCAGCGCGGCGACATCTCCGCCCGTACCGCCCTCACCATCCACCGCGGCACGAAGAACGAGTCGGCCAGGGCGAGGCCCGTCCTCGTCCTCGGCCTCGACGGACCCGAGGCCGACAACGCCGCCCGCCACGACACCGCCGTCACCCGCGGCTACTGGGCGGCGCTGCCCGAACGGGTACGCCACCACCTGCGCTGCCCGGTCGTCGACGCGCTGACGCCCCTCACGCAGAAGCACACCATCGAGGGACTGGTCATGGGCGATGCCTGAGACGACCAGGGTGGCCGACCGCCCGCCGGTCCACCCCACGGGAACGGGGCGCCCCCCGGCGCTGGTCTACGCCGTCGCCGCGGTCTCGGCCCTCGGCGGCCTGCTCTTCGGCTACGACACCGGCATCATCTCCGGCGCCCTCCTCCACCTCCGCGACGACCTCGACCTCTCCTCGCGAGAACAGGAGGTCGTCGTCAGCGTCATCCTGCTCGGCGCCATGGCCGGCGCCCTGGTCTCGGGGCGCACCGCCGTACGGCACGGCCGCCGCAAGGTGGTGGTGGCGGTCGCGGTGATCTTCGCCGTGGGCGCGGTGGCGGCGGCGGTCGCCCCCGACGTGGCGACGCTGATCGCCGCGCGCTTCGTGCTCGGCCTCGCGGTGGGCGGAGCCTCCAACATGGTGCCCGTCTACATCGCGGAGCTCGCGCCCGCGGCCGTGCGCGGCAGGCTCATGGTGCTCTTCCAGCTCATGGTCGCCATCGGGCAGCTCATCGCCTACCTCTGCGGCTGGGCCCTGGCCGGCAGCGGCGGCTGGCGCGTCATGTTCGCCCTGGCCGTCATCCCCGCCGTGGCCCTGGCCGTCGGCATGCTGTTCCTGCCGGAGAGCCCGCGCTGGCTCATCGAGCAGCACCGCGCCGACGACGCGCTGCGCACCCTGCGGCGGCTCAGGCCCACCGGAGCGGACGTGGCGGCGGAGGCCGCCGAGGTCACCGCCGTGACACGGAACGCCCCGGCAGACGGCGGCAGTTGGGGACAGCTCCGGCAGCGGTGGCTGCGCCCCGCTCTGCTCATCGCCGTGGGCATCGCGGCCTTCTCCCAGCTCACCGGGATCAACGCCATCGTCTACTACGCGCCGACGATCCTGGACGACGCGGGCTTCGGCGACTCGGTGGCGCTGCTCACCGGCATCGGCATCGGCGCGATGCTCGTCGTGGCCGGGGTGGTGGGGGCCATCGCGGTCGACAAGGCGGGGCGGCGCCGCACGATGCTGTGGTTCCTGCCGGGCTCGGCGCTCGCCATGGCGGTGCTCGCGCTCGCCTTCGCCACGCCCGCGGAGTCCGCCGCGCAACGCTGGACGGTGATCATCTCGCTGTTCGCGTACATCCTGTTCAACGGCGTGGGGATGCAGGCGGTCGTCTGGCTGATCGGCCCGGAGGTCCTGCCGCTGTCCGTGCGCGGCCCGGCCACCAGCCTGGCCACGCTGTCGGTGTGGGGCTTCGACCTCCTCATCGCCATGACCGCCCTGACGGCCATCAACACCATCGGCCGCTCCGGCACCTTCCTCTTCTACGCCCTGATGAACGTCGCCTGCGTCGTCTTCGTGGCCGCGAAGGTGCCGGAGACCAAGGGCAGGAGCCTGGAGAGCATCGAGCGTGCCCTGCGCGACCCGCTGCCCTTCCGCAGGGCGCTGGAGAAGAGGTGACACGGTCACGCGGCCGGGTCCCGGTCCGAGGCCGGCCAGAAGTAGGGCAGGTCGTCGGGGACGTCCGGGAAGCGCTCCGCGTAGATCTCCGGGGCCTTGCGCACCAGCGCCGACTGGTGGCTGTGGTGCAGGGCGTGGTTCCCCAGCCAGGGCGGCAGCTCACCGGCGTCGGCGAGCCGCGCCTGGTCGCGCACGGCGGCGCCGGGGCGGTGCGCGGCGAAGTCGGCGAGCAGCGTGGCCGCGCACGTGTCGGCGTGCCCCTCCGCCACCCACACGGCACACACGTCGAGGCCGTAGCGGACCAGGGCCTCCTCGTAGCCGGTCCACATGCGGACCGCCGGATGGTTGCGCCAGCCGTAACCGGGCACGGTCAGGCCGCGCAGCACCTGAAGGGCCTCGACCCGCTGCTTGCCGAGGCGTGCCCGGTCGAGGACCGTGGCGGATCGCGTGAAGTCGGGGTACGGGAGAAAGGTCTGCACGCAGGATGCCTACCGCGGCGGGCCCGTTCTCAGACGGGGGATTCGGGTGTACGGGGCGCTCCCGGGGAAACCCCCTACGGCAGCGGGCCGCCGCGGGCGGTGATCCACAGGTCGTACCACTCCTCGTGGGTGAGGTCGGGTGCGTGTCGCACGGCGTCGCGGCAGGCGCGGATGCGCTCGGGCCTGCTCGTCCCGATGACCGGGGCGATACGGGCCGGGTGGCGCTGGAGCCACCACAGCAGGATCGTCTCCGGTGTCGTGCCCTTGCGGTCGGCGAGCGCGGCGACGAGCCGGGCCGTCGGCGTGTCCTGGCCGCCGGTGTAGCGGCCCTGCGCCAGGGCGCCCCACGCCTGGAGCTGGATCCCATGGGTCCGGCAGTACTCCACCGTCCCGTGCGGGAAGCCGTTGCCGGCGGCGGCCTCGGTGTTCACGAGGACGCCGGACTCCACCCAGTCCCGGCGGGCCAGGCTCATCTCCAGCTGGTCGGCGACCAGCGGCACGTCGAGTCGGGCCCGCAACGCCTCGATCTGCGCCGCGCTCATGTTCGACACCCCGAAGCTCCGCACGAGGCCCTGCCCGTGCAGGGAGGACAGCGCCTGCGCGATCTCCTCGGGTCCGGTCAGCGGATCGGGCCGGTGCAGGAGCAGGACGTCGACGACGTCGGTGCGCAGCCGGGTCAGGCTCTCCTCGACCCGCCGCACGATGGTCTTCGCCCGTAGGTCGTACATGCCGGGCAGGCCGCCGTCGGCCTGCCGGATGCCGCACTTGGTCTGCAGGACGACGCGCTCCCGCAGCCCGGGCGCCCTGGCCAGCACTTCGCCGAAGACCGACTCGGCCTTGCCGCGCCGGTAGATGTCGGCGTGGTCGAACGCCGTGATGCCGATGTCGAGCGCCGCCTCGACGGCGGCCTCCGCGTGAGCGATGTCCGCGGCGGTGTACGGCTCGTCGTCCCAGGTGCCGCCGAGCCCCATGCACCCGTACAGCGGTCGGGTGGTGCGCACGTCGTCGGTCCGCGCTGTCATGCGTTCTCCTCTTCCTTCACGGCGGTCGTTCACGCCGTCAGTGCGGCGGCCAGCATCTCGGCCGTGGCGAGCACCGGCAGCTGCGTGTTGGCCGCCGGGACCGTCGGCAGGATCGAGGCGTCCACGACCCGCAGGCCCGAGACGCCGCGCACCCGCCCCTCCCCGTCGACCACCGCGTACGGATCGTCCGGCGCCCCCATGGCACAGGTGCCGACGGGGTGCCAGTACGTGCCTACCCTGCCGCGGAGCTCCTGATCCGGCAGTTCCCGCGGGGACGGGCCCTCGGCCGGGGCGGCCAGGGACTTCAGCGGCACGGTGGCGGCCAGCTCCTCGGCCATGCGCAGGCCGGAGCGGAGGACGGCCAGGTCATGGCCGTCCTCGTCGGAGAGGAAGGCGGGGTCCAGGTCCAGGCCGGCGGTGGGGTCGGCGGAGCGCAGCCGGACCTGTCCGCGTGACCGGGGCTTCATCAGGAAGGTGGCGACGCCCGCCTCGTACTGCCCCGGCGGCAGGGCGCCGAACAGGGGCGGGCCCGCGACCGGGTTGATGTGCAGGTCCCAGGCGCCCTCGGGGCAGTACGGGCTCGCCGCCCTGATCAGCGTCCGGGTGACGTACAGATCACCGGCGGCCTCCTTCTCGGCGAGGCGCGCGTTCAGGCCGGGCGTCGGGCGCAGCGGCAGGAAGACGCCGGGCTGGTCGGTGAGGTTGGCGCCGACGCCGGGCAGGTCGAGCACGGGCCGCACACCGCTGCGCGCCAGGTCGTCGGCGGGCCCGATGCCGCTGCGGAGCAGCACGGCGGGTGACCCGAAGGTGCCCGACGCCAGCAGATAGGTGTCGGCCCGCAGGGTCGTGCGCCCCTGGTCCATGACGACGTCGACGCCGTGCACACGTCCGCCGCGGACGGTCAGCCGGTCCACGGTGGCGCGGTCGAGGATCGTCAGGTTCGGCCGGGTCCGCGCCTGCTCCAGGTAGGCGAAGGCGGCGTTGGCGCGGACCCCGTCGACGGCGTTGAGCAGCGGGGTCCCGTATCCGGGGCCGCCGGGGGCGGCCATGTCCACCTCCGGGTGGCCGAGGGACCGGGCCGCCGCGAGGGCCGCCTCGCTCCACGCCGAGTGCTCGTGCTCCGGCACCGGACGCAGCCCCATCCGCGCCGCCGCCCGCTCGCGGAAGGGCTCCATCGCGGCAGCCGTCCACCGGGGGCCACCCGCCCGAGCCCACTCGGCGTGGTCGGCCTCGGAACCCCAGGTGTGCCAGCAGCCGTTGACGCAGGACGAGCCGCCGAGGACGCGGGCGCGGATGCGGTGGGCGGCGGTGTGGCGCTCCCACACGTGGTCTCGGGGCAGGGCGCGGGCGTCGAGCAGCTTCGCGGGCCAGTCCTGCCGTCGTGGACCGTAGTCGCGGCCCGCCTCCACCAGGCAGACGGAGCGGCCGGGGTCCTCGCTCAGCCGGGCCGCGAGGACGCAGCCCGCCACACCGCCGCCGAGGACGACGACGTCGTGACCCGTCGCGTGAGCCGTGTCCGTCATGCCCGGTCCCCGTGCTCGGCGACCCGGGCGAGAAGCTGATCCCGGCGGATGACGTCGGTGCGGGTGGCGGGCACCGTGCAGGCGTGGGCGCCGGCGAAGGAGCCGTACAGGGCGCAGCGCAGCGGCGGTTCGCCGGACAGGAGGCCGAAGAGGTAACCCGCGGCGAAGGCGTCGCCCGCGCCGTTGGAGTCCACCACCGGCGCCGGGGGAGCGACGGCCGGCACATGGGTGACCTCGCCGTCGGCGAGGAGGTACGCGCCCTCGGCGCCCGCGGTGGCGACGACCACCTCGGCGCGACCGCGCGCGGCGATGCGCCGCATGGTCTCCTCCGGGTCGGTGAGGGCGGCCGCCGACAGGAACACCAGGTCGGCCTCGTACGCGAACGCCTCGTGGTAGGGCTCCCGGCCGTCCCAGTCGTGCAGGTCGGTCGAGACGGTCACCCCGGACTCCCGCAGGGTGGGCAGGGCGTGGGCGCAGGGCTGGGTGAGGGAGACATGGGCGTGGCGGCTCGCCGCGGCGAGTTCCGCCACCGTGGCGGGCGGCAGCCGGTCGGCCTCGCCGAAGCGGGTGTTGTCGTACAGCGAGAGGCGGCGGCCGTCGGGGGACACGAGGTTGACCGCGCGCTTGGTGCCCGCGGGCAGCGGGACCTCGGTGAGCGCGATGCCCCGGTCGCGGTGGAGGGCGCGGATCAGCTCGCCGGGGTGGTCGTCGCCGATCACGTCGATGTGGTGCGTCCGCAGGCCGAGCGCGTGCACGCCCATCGCCACGAAGTCGCCGGTCTGCCCGGCCCGCGTCTCGATGGCGGGGACCATGTGGCTGTCGGCGAACGGCAGTGGCAGCTCGGGGACGTGGACGATCGTGTCCACCCCTGCACCCCCCAGGACGAGCACGTCGATGTCAGTGGGCACAGATCCTCCTGGGCGGGGGCTGGTGGGGCGCGGTGGGGCTGGTCGGGCCCGGCCGGAGTGCAGTCAAGCACGGCGACTGATCGCGATGGAAGAGTTTGTGCAATCTTTCAGGCGGCTTGCAGTCAAAGTCGCCTGAACGGTGGGGGATGGGGGGATGGTGGGCCCCGAAGTGGGCTTCGTGACGGCCGAGTTCATCGGTGTGCGAGGGGTTGACCCCTCCAGGAGCGGCACCTAGGGTCCGTCGCAACATGTTTCTGCAAGGCGGCAGAAAAGTTGCATGTGCCGCCCTGTGTGGCGCCGTTACGGCCGCGGAGCACCCCCACCCCGCGTTCGGCGCCGGCCCTCTCCCCCCACTCAGAGGAGGACCCTCCATGTACGGCCGAACAGCACGATCCCGCAGGCGTGCCGCCCTGGCCACGGCCCTTGTCGCGGCCGCTGCCGGAAGTCTCGGCGCGGGCGCGCGGGCACAGGCCGCCCCGGGCTCCACCCCGGCTCCCGCCCACGCTGCCGCTTCCGCTCCGGCGAAGGCGAAGGCGAAGACGGAGGCCGGCGGCAAGGGCGTCACCGCGGTGATGTTCGAGTGGAAATTCGACTCGATCGCCCAGGCCTGTACGGACACGCTCGGCCCCGCGGGATACGGCTACGTCCAGACCTCGCCCCCACAGGAGCGTCTGACGGGACCGTCCTGGTGGACCGCCTACCAGCCGGTCAGCTACAAGATCGCCTCGCGCCTCGGCGACCGGGACGCGTTCAAGAGCATGGTGGACACCTGCCACAAGGCGGGCGTCAAGGTCGTCGCGGACGCGGTGATCAACCACATGACCAACGCCCAGGGCACCGGCTCGGGCGGCACGGAGTTCACCAAGTACGACTACCCGGGCGTCTACGGGGCCCGGGACATGGACAACTGCCAGCGGGACATCAAGGACTACACCCAGCGCGAGGAGAGCCAGAACTGCGAGCTCGGCGGCCTCGCCGACCTCGACACCGGCGAGGACCACGTCCGCGACTCCATCGCCGGATACCTCAACGACCTGCTCGGCCTCGGCGTCGACGGCTTCCGCGTCGACGCGGCCAAGCACATCCCGGCAGACGACCTGAAGGCCATCAAGGCGCGGCTCACGAACCCGGACGTCCCCTGGAAGCAGGAGACGCTGCCGGGCCCCGGCGAGCAGGTCCAGCCCGGCGAGTACCTCGGCACCGGGCTCGCCCAGGAGTTCACCTACGCCTACACGCTCAAGGGGGCCTTCGAGAGCGGCGGCCTGGCCGGACTGAAGAACATCGCGGACGGCAAGCTGCCCTCCGGGTCCGCCGGGGTCTTCGTCGCCAACCACGACACCGAACGCCAGGGCAACGTCCTCACCTACAAGCAGGGCGCCCCCTACACCCTGGCCCACGTCTTCATGCTCGCCTTCCCCTACGGCTCCCCGGACGTCCACTCCGGCTACGCCTTCGCGAACAAGGACGACGGCCCGCCCGCCGACGGCAAGGCCGACTGCTCCGGCGACGCCTGGGTGTGCCAGCACGCCCAGAAGGAGATCACCGCCATGGTCGGCTTCCGCAACGCCGTGGGCGACGCCGAACTCACCGACTGGTGGGACGACTCAGGCAGCGCCATCGCCTTCGGCCGCGGCACGAAGGGGTTCGTCGCCGTCAACGGAGGGGACGGCGAACTCGAGCGGACCTTTCAGACCTCGCTGCCCGCGGGCGAGTACTGCGACGTGCAGGCAGGCAAGCCCGTCACCGTGGACGACGGCGGGAAGCTCACGGCCACCGTCGCCGCGAAGAGCGCGCTCGCGCTCCACGCGGACGCGCGGAGCTGCGCCTGACCAGGCCCCGACCCCGACCGCAACCCCGCCCCGGACCTCGACCCCAACCCCAACCTCAACCTCAACCTCAACCCCAACCCCGACCCCGTCCCGACCCGTCCGACCGGACCTGATCCGACCGGCCCCGGGTCCGGCCCATCTCCACGACCCCGTCCCACAGAGCCGTGCGGACGAACCCGGTTGCCCGGCGCTCGCGGCCCACGCCGCCCGCGCCGGGCAATCGGCGTTGTCCCGACCGCCACGGAGGAGAACACACCCATGACCCGCGTCCGTTTGAGATCGGCCGCCCTGCTGGCCCTCGCGCCCCTGGCCGCCCTCCTGCCGCCCGCCCACCAGCCGGCGGCGGCCGCACCCGCCCCGCCGCCCTCCGACGCCGTGCTCGCCGCGCAGCCCGCCCGGCACGACCTGACCCGCGAGCAGTTCTACCTGGCGATGCCCGACCGCTTCGCCAACGGCGACCGCCGCAACGACAAGGGCGGGCTCACCGGAGGCCGCGAGACCACCGGCCACGACCCGAGCGACCCGGCCTTCTTCAACGGCGGCGACCTCAAGGGCATCACCAAGAAGCTCGACTACATCAAGGGCCTCGGCACCACCGCGATCTGGTTGACCCCCGTCTTCGAGAACCTGCCCGTACAAGAGCGCGACGGACGCCCCGTCGCCAACTACCACGGCTACGCCATCACCGACTTCACCCGCGTCGACCCGCACTTCGGCACCGACGAGGATCTGTCCGCCCTGGTCGACAGGGCGCACGCCAAGGGCATGAAGGTCTTCTTCGACGTCGTGACCAACCACACCGCGGACGTCATCCACCCCGCGGAGAAGGAGTCCGGCTACCGGTCGAAGGGGTCACACCCCTACCTGGACACCGAGGGCCGCCCCTTCGACGACAGCGCGGGCATGCGCCCCGTCGACGACGGTGGCTTCCCCTACACCCCGCGGATCGCGGACGCCGACCGGCACGCCAAGACCCCGGCCTGGCTCAACGACCCCACCATGTACCACAACCGCGGCGACTCCACCTTCGCCGGCGAGAGCGGCCTCAACGGCGACTTCATGGGCAACGACGACCTGTGGACCGAACGGCCCGAGGTGGTCGACGGCATGAAGCGCGTGTACGAGCGCTGGGTGCACGACTTCGGCATCGACGGCTTCCGCGTCGACACCGCCAAGAACGTCAACATGGAGTTCTGGACCCAGTGGGCCCGCGCACTCGACGACTACGCGGCCACCCGGGGCAAGAAGGACTTCCTCATCTTCGCCGAGGCGTTCTCCGCCGACCCCGCCATCACCGCCCCCTACGTCACGCGGGGCGGCCTCGACTCCACCCTCGACTTCCCCTTCCAGGCCATCGCCCGCAACTCCGCCTCACGCGAGGGCCCGCCCCGCGACCTGTCGCGCCTCTACGCCCAGGACTACCGCTACACCACCGGCAAGGCCAACGCCTACGAGCAGGTGACCTTCCTCGGCAGCCACGACATGGGCCGCATCGGCGGGCTGATCGCCCAGGACAACCCCGGCGCGAGCGACGCGGAGCTGCTGCGCCGCGACCGCCTCGCGCACGAGCTGATGTTCTTCGGCCGCGGCAACCCCGTCGTCTACGCGGGCGACGAGCAGGGGTTCACCGGCTCGGGCGGTGACAACGCCGCCCGCCAGCCGCTGTTCGCCACCGACGCCCCGGCCTACCGCGACGACGACCAGATCGGCACCGACCGCACCCACGCGCGGGACGCGTACGACACCCGGCACCCGCTCTACCGCGCCATCGCCCGCCTCTCCCGGCTCACCGAACGCCACCCGGCGCTGCGCGACGGCGTCTTCACCGAGCGGTACCCGGGGCCCGCCGACGGACCCGGCGTGTACGCCTACTCCCGTACGGACGCCGGACAGCGCGTGGAGTACGTCGTGGCGCACAACAACGCCTCCGAGGCGAAGACCGCGCGGATACCGACCGGCGCCGCGCACCGCCGCTACACCCCGCTCTACGGCACGACGGACACCCCGGCCCGCAGCGGAGCCGACCGGCACATCACCGTCACCGTCCCCGCCCTCTCGTCCCTGGTCCTGAAGGCCGACAAGAAGCTGCCGGGTCCGGGCGCCCGGCCCCACGTCACCCTGACCCCGCCGAAGGAGGGCGCCACCGGCACGGTCGAACTCACCGCCGACGTCGACGGCGGCGAACTGAACCGGGTCGTCTTCGCCGCACGGCAGGGCGAAGGCCCCTGGCGGGTACTCGGCTCCGCCGACCACGCCCCCTACAAGGTCACCCAGCAGATCGACGCCGCACTGCCCGAGGGCGCCGAGCTGCGCTACAAGGCGGTGGTCGTCGACAGCCGGGGCCGCACCGCGCACGACCTCGCCGCCAGCAGCACGGGCCGCACCCCGCCGGAGTCCGGGCCCACCGTCCGGCGCGGCTACGCCGTCGTGCACTACCAGCGGCCCGGCGGCGACTACGACGGCTGGCGGCTGCGGACCGGCGCCGACGGCGCGGAAGCCCCCTTCACCGGGCGGGACGCGTACGGCGCCTTCGCGTGGGTGAAGCTCGCCGAGGGCGCGCAGACCCTCTCGTACACCGTCGAGAAGGACGGCGCCACCGACGGGCCCGCGCGCTCCGTCGACCTCACCCGCACCGGCGAGGTGTGGATCACGCAGGGACAGGACGGCCAGCGCGAACAGCGCCCGCGGAGCGCCTATCCGCCGTCGGACGGCTCCACGGCCGTCCTGCACTACCACCGCCCCGACGGCGACTACGAGGGCTGGGGGCTGCACGTCTGGGACGGGGCCGCCAAGCCCTCCGACTGGGACGTCCCCGTACAGCCGGTGCGCACCGACGGCTACGGACTCGTCTTCGAGGTGAAGCTGAAGCCCGGTGCCCGCAGCCTCAGTCACACCTTCCACAAGGGCAACGACAAGGACGTGCCCGACGACGAGGCCCTGGACATCAACCTGTACGGGAACGAGGTGTGGCGGGTCGCGGGCGAGCCGGCGTATCTGACTCCGGCGCTCGGCGGGTCGCTCGGCATGGACCTCGGCCGGACCCGGGTCAGATGGCTCGACGAGGACACCGTCGCCTGGCCGGAAGGCGGAGCGGGAGTGGCCTCGCGCCAGCTCCTCTACGCGCCCGAAGGCGGCATCACCCTCCGGGACGGCGCCCTCTCCGACGAGGGGCACTGGCTGCGGCTGCGCCCCGAGGCAGCGCAGGCCGCGCGGCGGGACGGGCTCGCGGAGGGGGAGGTGGCCCTCACCGTCGACCCGCGCGACCGGGACCGGCTCCACGACGCGCGGCGCGCCCGGCAGCTCCTCGCCACCGAGCGCGCCGCGGACGGCGCCCTCCTGGGCGCCGCGGGCGTACGGGAGCCCTAGGCCGAGCTGAAGGCGCCCGCCAGGTCGCGGGCGCCTTCCGCCACTCCGCGGACCGCGATGCCGCGCGTGGCGGGCAGCGCGGCCAGGAGGTCGCTGGCCAGGCAGGCGTTCCGCGGCCTGGACGCGTAGCGGCTCAGGGCCTTCGGCACCGGGACCACCAGGTGGGCAGGGAGCCCGAGGCCGCGGGCGATCAGACCGGCCCACTCGGCGCGGCTGACCCGGTCGGGCCCGCCCAGATGGAGCACGGGCGGCAGCGGGGCCAGGCTGGTGAGCAGCGCGGCCACCACCTCGGCCACGTCGTCGACGTGCACGGGCGTCGTCCACTGGTCGTCGGGCGCCTCGACGGGCTCTCCCGCGCGCAGCCGGTGGGCGCAGGCGGCGAAGTAGTTGAGCCACTTGCCGGCGTCCGCGGGCTCATGGCCGTAGACGAGGCTCACGCGCAGCGAGACCGCGTCGGCCGCGTGGGCGAGCAGCAGTTCCTCGGCCCGGCGCTTGGCCCGTCCGTAGGCGTTCGCCGGGGAGACGGGCGTGGACTCGGTGCTGCCGGGCGAAGAGCCGTCGAAGACGTTGTCCGTGGAGATCATGACGATGCGCGAACGCCCGCCGAGGGACGCGAAGGCCGACGCCACCGCGGAGTGCGCGCGGGCCGCCTCCTCGGGGTGCGCCTCGCACCAGGTGACGTCCGAGGGGCCGTGCACCAGGACGATCCGGCGGGGCCGCAGCCGCGACACCAGACGGCCGCAGGCCTCCGCGTCGGTGGCGTCCAGGGCGCACCAGCGCGCCCCGTACTCCTCCGGCGCGGCGGCGGGGCGACCGCGCGACACCAGGGTGACGGCGTCACCCGAGGCCACCAGGCGGCGGGCGATGCCCGTGCCGACGAAGCCGCTGCCGACGACGAGCGAGTTGACGCGCCTCACCGTGCCACCCGCCCCTGTGCCGACGGGTGGCGGGCGGCCAGGAGGCGGCCCGCGCCGATCAGCCCGTGGTCGTCGTCGGGCGCGCCGAGCGCGACCATGGCGTCGATCCGCTCCCGGGAGAGCCCGAAGCAGCCCTGCCGGTCCAGCTCCTCGACGAGGAGCTGCCGGTAGCGCTCGCCGACGGCCAGCGCGAAGCCGCCCACGACGATGAAGCGGCAGACTCCCACCGAGGCGAAGACGGCGCCGATCGCCCGCGCGAGGTGCGCGAGGGCGGCGCGCAGCACGCCGGTGGCGAAGGGGTCGCCCTCGGTGAGCGCCTTGGCGAGGGCCGGGTTCTCCACGCGGTCCTCGCACAGCTCCGCGAGGCGGGAGCGGGCGAACCCGTCGGGGTCGGCGGCCGCCGCGCGCCGGGCCGCGGCGAGCACGCCCCGGCCCGAGGCGATGGCGCCGAGGTGGCCGCGGCCCCCGCAGTCGCACAGCGGCGCGTCGGGTGAGGGATCGCAGGCCCAGTGGCCGAGTTCACCGCCGTGGCCCTCGGGGTGCAGCAGGACGTCGCCGCCCCGGAAGACCTTGTTGCCGATGCCCGAGCTGACGGTCAGCAGGCAGAAGGGCTCCGGCTCCGTGGCCGCGTACCGCCAGGCGGCCGCGGTGAGGTCGTTGACGACGGTGACCGGTCTGCCGAGCCGTTCGGCGAGCAGGGCGCCGAGCGGCAGGGGCTCACCGCGCCGGCCCCACACCGTCGGTGCCGCGAGGACCAGGCCGTCAGCGCTGATCGGCCCGGCGAAGGCGACCCCGACGGGACCGGGCGCGCGCCCGGCCGTGTGCCGCGTCACCTCGCGCACGAGCTGCTCCACCAACCGCTCCTGGAGCACGGGTACGGGGGCGTGCGGATCGCGGGCCATGCCGTCGACCGGCATCCGCCGCACGCGGGAGAGCGTCCCGTCGGCGGGCGCGTAGGCGCCCACCCGCAGCGTGGTGCCTCCCACGTCGACGACGGTGTGCTCGGGGTCAGCCGCGATGGTGGCCGTGGGCACGGAGTTCCTCCTCGAAGACCAGCAGGTGCAGGTCGGTGTCGCGGTCGTTCAGGAGCCCGTGCTCGCCGTGGGGACGGTTGACGACGACGTCGCCGGGGCCCACGCGGAACTCCTCGCCGTCCAGGTACATCAGGCCCTCCCCCGAGAGGATCACGTACGTCTCGTGGTCGGCCCCGTGCCGGTGGCGCCCGATGGACGTGCCGGGCGGCAGCACGGCGAGGTCAATGAACTCGGCGCCGGGGCCGCCCGGTCCGCGCGTGAAGACGCGGTGCGCCAGGATCGTGCCGAGCCCGCCGTGGTCGTGCTCCTTGCCGGTGAGGAGGTCGCGCAGATTGGGCACACGGCCGGTCATCGTGCCCCTCCGTCCACGGCGGGGTCCACGGCGGAGTTCGCGGCGGGCGAGGTGCGCGGGGCGCGGGCGGCGCGGGTGGCGAGCGCGTCCAGGGCCTCGCGCAGGACGTCCTGCGGGACGTCTTCCAGTTCGTCGACGAAGCCCGCCTTGCCGATCCCGGTGGGCACCACCAGGTGGAGCTTGCGGCCCCGGCGCTGCCAGGAGGCCCACAGGGCCTGCGTCATCTGGTCGGCCGTGCAGGTCGCGGCGTCGTGGACGGGCAGGCCGATCCGCTCCAGGAGCGCGACGATCCGCTCGCAGGTCTCCGCGTCCGCGAGACCGAGGAGCCGGGCGATGTGGGCGGACAGCGCCATGTCGACCGCGACGGCCTCGCCGTGTTCGAGCCGGTGGCCGCCCGCCGTCTCGATGACGGGGCTGAAGGTGTGGCCGAAGTCGACCAGGCGCGCGAGTTCGTGCTCGCGCAGGTTGGGGCACAGCTCCTCCATCATCAGCCTCATCGAGGTGCGGATGACGTAGGTCTCCAGCTCGGCGTCGGCCGGGTGGCCGGGGCGGCGGAAGACGTCCGGGTGCCGCTCGAGGGCCTGGAACAGGTCGCCGTCGAGGATCACCGCCATCTTGACGATCTCCGCGAGACCGCAGCGGATCTCGCGGTCCGGCAGGGTGGCGAGGAGCGCGGGGTCGTTCAGCGAGGCGTGCGCCGGGTGGTAGGCGCCGAACATGTTCTTCGTGTGCAGGCCGTTGACCCCCGTCTTGACGCCGACACCGACGTCGACCTGACCGACCAGGGTGGTGTTGACCTTGATGTAGCGGATGCCGCGCGAGTACATGGAGGCGGCGAAGCCGACGATGTCCGCGACGATGCCGCCGCCCACCGCCAGCATCACGCCGTGCCGGTCGAGCCCGGCGGCCTTGGCGGTCGCGCACACCTGCTCGGCCGAGGTCAGTGACTTGTTGTGCTCCCCGGACGCGATCGGGTGGACGCTCCAGCTGTCCGGTTCGAGGCGCGCGCCCAGGTAGGCGCGCAACTGCTGTCCGTAGAGGCGGTCGACGGTGGGGCCGACGAAGGCCACCACCCGCCGCCCCTCCAGGTAGTGGGCGAGCAGCGGGTTGTGCGGGGAGAAGACCCCGTCGGTGACGTCGACCCGGTAGCCGGTGCCGTCCGGTGCGTGCAGGTCGAAGCCCCCGGCGTCCTCACGGACACCCGCGGCCTCGGCAAGAACCTGGCCTGCCATCTCTCTCCTCGGTCTTCGTTCGGTCTTCAGGTCGTCGACGGCGTCGTCGATCGGGGATCGGGGTGGTGCGGTGACGGCGGCGCGGGGCGCGGCCCCGGATCGGCGAACACGCCGGCGACCGTCCGCACGAGGGGCGACGCGGGCAGTTCCTCCAGGGGTACGGGGCGGCCCTCCGCGTCGGACACCGGCAGGCGCCAGTTGGGGTGCACCGTGGAGGTGCCCGGCAGGTTCTGCGGACGGCGGTCGCCCGTCGCGTCCGGCAACCAGACCCCGAGCAGCAGGGCCGGGGTGAGCGGCAGGAAGCGGTGCAGGGCGGCCACCTCGCCGTCCGGTGACGGCAGCAGGCCGAGCCGGGTCAGCTCGGCGAGCCAGCCGTCGCGCTCGCTCGCGGCCTCCGCCTTCTCCGCCTCGGCGGGGCGGGTCAGCAGGCCGAGCCGCTCGCGCAGTTCGACGTGCTCCCCGCTGAGCCAGGCCGCGGTGGTCGGCAGGTCATGGGTGGTGAGCGTGGCCAGGCAGTTCGCGCGCCACTGGTCGGGCGGCAGCGGCCCGTGCCGGCCCTCGCTGCCGCCCACGTACTCGAAGCGCTGCACGGAGGTGCCGAGGATGCCGCGCCCGGCGAGCTCCTCGCGCACGCCCTTCTCCACCGTGCCGAGGTCCTCGCCGATGACGCTCGCACCCGCCCGGTGGGCCTCCAGGGTGAGCGCTCCCAGCATGGCGTGGGCGTCATACCGTACGTACGTGCCCTCCGACGGCGGGCGTCCCTCGGGCACCCACCACAGCCGGAACAGCCCCATCACGTGGTCGACGCGGAGTGCTCCCGCGTGCCGCAGGTTGGAGCGCAGCAGCTCCGCGAAGGGCAGATAGCCCGCGGCGGCGAGCGCGTCCGGGCGCCAGGGCGGCTGGCCCCAGTCCTGGCCCAGCGGGTTGAAGTCGTCCGGTGGCGCGCCGACGCTCATCCCGGCGGCCAGGCAGTGCTGGAGCGCCCAGGCGTCGGCGCCGTCCGGCGCCACCCCGACGGCCAGGTCGTGCACGAGGCCGATCGCCATGCCCGCGTCCTTCGCCGCCCGTTGCGCGGCGGCGAGCTGCTCGTCGGTGATCCAGGCCAGCCAGCGGTGGAACGCGACGCTCTCCGCGAGGTCGTCGCGGGCCCGCGCCACGGCGGGGGAGCGCGGGTCGCGCAGCTCCACGGGCCAGCACCGCCAGTCAGCGCCGTGCTCATCGGCCAGCGCGCACCAGGTGGCGAAGTCGGTGAGCCCCTGGCCCTCGCGTGCCGTGAACGCGGCGAAGGCCGCCGCGCGGCCGGGGGAGAGCGGCACCGCGTGCACGGCGCGCAGCGCCCGGTGCTTGAGGGAGCGGACCGTCTCCCGGTCGATGAGCGAACTGCCGTCGAGCACCCGGGCGTTGACGGCGCGGGCCTGGTCGACCAGCGCGTGCGCGGCGTCGCGCCCCGCCCGGTCCAGGTACGCGTACTCCGGCACCGCCTCCACCCGTACGTGCATCGGATCGGGGAAGCGGCGCGAACTCGGACGGTACGGGGAGGGGTCCGGCAGCGGCCCCGGCGGCACGGCGTGCAGCGGGCCGAGCTGGACGAAACCGGCCCCGAGGTCCCGCCCCGACCAGGTGGCGAGCTCGGCGAGGTCCGCCAGGTCGCCCATGCCCCAGGAGCGGCGGGAGAGCACGGAGTAGAGCTGGACGATCAAGCCCCAGGCACGGCGGTCGGGCACCGCGAGCCGGTCGGGCACGGCGAGCAGTGGGGCCCGTGCCTCGCGCTCGCCCGCACGCACCCGCAGGGTGTGGTGGCCGGGCGGCAGCGGAGCGTCCGCCGGCAGGGTCCCGCCGCCCTCCACCGCCACCTCGCCCACGCTGCTCCGGGGCAGCGTCACGCCCTCTCCGGCGCGCGTGACGACACAGGGTGGCAGCAGCCGTGCGGCCTGCTCCGCGCGGTGGCGGTCCAGGGCCTCACGGGCCGCGGCGGGGGTGGTGGCGTCGACCCCGCAGGCGCCGAGGACGGCGACGAGGGTGTCGGCAGGGACGGCGACGCGCCGGCCCCGGTCGGTGGTGTACTCGGTCGCGACGCCGTGGGCGCGCGCGAGTCCGAGGATCGCCTCAGTCATGGGCGGCCTCCCCGCGCAGGACGGGCACGGGGGCGGCGGCCGGCGTGGCGGGGGCGAAGAGGCGTTCCAGGACCGCCGCGACCCCGTCCTCGTCGTTGCCGGGCGCCGTCTCGTCGGCCATGCGCCGCAGCTCCGGGTGCCCGTTGGCGACGGCCACGCCGTGTCCCGCCCAGGCGAGCAGCGGAATGTCGTTGGGCATGTCGCCGAAGGCGATGGTGTCGGCCCCCGTGAAGCCCAGGAGCGCCGCCGCGCGCGCCACGCCCGCGCCCTTGGTGACGCCGGGTGGCAGCACCTCCACCATGCCCTTGACCGAATGCACCACGGAGACCGCGTCGCCGCACAGCTCCGCGACGGTGGCGGCGACGTCGTCCTCGGGCACCTCGGGGTGGTGCAGCACGAGCTTGTCGATGGGCGAGGCCCACAGCAGCGAACGGTCGGTGGTGACGTCCCAGCCGTGCCTGACGCGTTCCCCGAAGCGGGGGGTGACCTTGAAACGGCTCTCGGGCGGCGCCGTGACGACCCCGAGTTCCAGGGTCCCGAGCACGGCCTCGGCGCGCTCCACCACGTCGCGGGCGAGGTCCAGGTCGAGCGAGGCGGACTCCAGGAGCCGGTCGGTGGCCGCGTCGTAGAGCTGGGCGCCCTGACCGCACACGGCCAGGCCGCGGTAGCCGAGCCCGGCGAGGAAGTCCTTGCAGGCCGTCGCGGGCCGCCCGGTGACGACCAGGTGGTGCGCCCCGGCATCGGCGACGAGGGCCAGCGCCCGCCGGGTGCGCTCGGAGACGGTGAGGTCGCTGCGGAGCAGGGTGCCGTCGAGGTCGGTGGCGACGACGCGGTAGGGCGGGTCGGTCACCGGCACGGTGTCCCAGGCGACACGGCCCGACCGCAGCGTCAGCATCAGCACCAGGTCACGGCCGGCCGGCGGCCCGTCGACGAGGCCCCTGAAGACTCCGTCGCCGACCGGTTCGAGCGCCGTGAGCGCGGCCCCGCTGCCGGTGGGCACCGGCTCGTCGGAGGCCAGCGCCTCGGTGGCGGACTCGCGTGCGCCGGCGGTCTCGGGGGCGGCCCGCGTGACGATCTGGACCCGTTCGAGGAGCGGGTGGCGGTAGGTCACCGTCAGCGCGCCGCCCGGCGCGCGGGACACCCGGCAGCGCTCGCGGAGCTGGTCCGCGAGGTCCGGGCGGTCCGCGGCGCGGGCCACCTCCGTGCTCCGGGCGAAGTCGGCCCGTGCGTACGCGGCTTCGAAGAGACGCTCGTACGCCGCCGCGTCCAGCGGCGCGACGCGCCCGTAGGCCGCGAGGTCACCGCGCTCGGCGGCGACGCGCGCGATGAGGGCGCGGTGCTCGCGCCAGGCCGCGTCGGAGAGCCGGTCGAACCAGCCGTACCGGATGGCCTCCTCGTCGGGGAAGCGCAGCGGCTCGCCGCGCAGCAGGGAGTCGAAGGCCGCGAGCCGCGCGTCGGCGGCCCGCTCCCAGGTGAAGCCCCGTGCCGTGCGGCGGGCGCCGGCCGACAGGCGGGCGTAGGCGCCCGGGTCGTGGCGGAACACGGCGGCGGCCTCCCTGATGCGCGCGACGAGCTCCCCGGCGAGCGCCGGGTCGTCGTCGTGGAACGAGCCGCGTACGGCGAATCCGGTCGCCGCGCGGTCGGTGAGCGGCAGCGCGTGCCGGAAGTGCGCGGTGACCTGCTGGGCCGTGGCGATCGGCACCGCACCGCACGCCATGGCCTCGGCCTGGGCGATGAGGAAGCCGTCCAGCTCGTACTTGGACGGGTAGACGCAGAAGTCGGCGCAGGCCGCGTGCGTGAAGAGGGTGTCCTCGTCGGCGAGCCGCCAGTCGAGGTGGACCTGGCCGGGATGGCGGTCGGCGACGCGCTGGAAGTAGGCGTTGGCGGCGCCCGCGGTCTTCTGGCCGCCCCGGCCGGTCGAACAGCGGATGACGAAGCTGATCTCCGGGTCGGTGGCGAGCACCTCCTCGATCGCCCGCACCAGCTCCAACTGGCCCTTGTGGTGCACCGCGTAGCGGGCCGCGTGGTAGAAGACCGGGCGCGCCGGGTCGAGCCCCAGCGACCGCAGCACCTCGGCGCGGTCGACGGCGGCCGGATCACGGGCCAGCCAGCTCTCCGCGATGCCGCAGCCGCCCACGAGCAGCTTGTGGGCCTGCTCGCGCACCTGCCGGGCGAGCGGCAGGGTCTCGAAGAGCGCTTCCATCGGCGTGTCGCGGAAGGTGCTGTAGTAGGCGCGCTGTCCGGGCGACACGAAGTCCACGAGGTCGGCGTGCGCGGTGACCAGCGGGAAGAGCCCGACGTGGTCGGGGCCGTACACGTCGTGCATGCGGGTGCCCGCCAGGGCGCGGGACATCACGGCCGTGGCGGCGTCCTCCGCGGGAGGCGGCGCGTCCAGGCCGTCCAGGGCCACGGCGTCGCGCACGCCGAACAGGTCGAGGAGCCGTTCCACCTGCGGCCGGTAGAGCTTCTGCGTGACGGGCGCGTTGGCGGCGACCGTCACGGCGGTGCGCAGCCGCGGGGCCGCGCCGAGCACGGGCGGCAGCAGCCAGGAGTAGGACGGCTCGAAGCCGTGCACCACGGCGGGCTCGTCGCCGGTCAGCTCCGCCAGGAAGCGCGCCGCGTCCACCTGGAAGACCAGCGGCTTGAAGTGGGCGAGGTCGCGCCCGGCCGTGCCCGGCGGCGGGTAGAGGCGGTCGGGCAGCAGGTCGAGCTGCGTGTTGGACAGGAAGTACACGTCGACGCCGTCCAGCCGGAGCCGGTGGGCGCGCGTGGTCACGTCGAGGGCGACCTCACCCGGGTGGTCCGGCCACGCCTTGGGGTCCAGGACCAGCGGCACGGAGTGCTCGCGGCGGTAGGGCGTCTCCTCGATCGGGTAGTCCTCCCGCAGCGCGTCGAGGAGACCGTGCGCCGGGGTGATCACGGAGACGCGGTGGCCGCGCGCCGCGTAGGCGCGCGACAGGTTCCACACCAGCGGTGAGAGACCGCCGCGCATCAGGCGGCCGTCGAAGCCGCCGCACTCGAAGGAGACATGGATGATGTGCACGGAAGTAGCGCTCCCTCACTGTGCGGGGACGGCGCGCGCCACAGCGGCGCGCGGTCCCTGCCGGTCGATGTGTGCGGCGCGGCGGCCGATGGATCCGGTCACGGCCGCGCCCCGTCCGCCACCTGCTGCACACGGCCGTCCTCCATGACCACCGCCGAGACCAGGTCGGCGCCCGACGGCACGGCGGCGCCGGGCAGGACGACGCTGCGCCGCACCCGGGCCCCGGCGCCGACACGGACGCCGGGGAACAGCACGCTGTCCTCCACCAGGCCGTGGTTGACCAGGTCGGCGGGGACCACGGAGTCCCGTACGCCGGGGCCGCGGGCCACCCGGTGGCGCGCCACCTCGGGCGCGACGGTCCAGGGCATCCGCTCGACGGGCAGCGCGGGCGCGTCGGGCTGCGGGGAGGCGAGGGCGAGGTGGGCGCGGTGGTAGCGCTCGACGGTGCCGATGTCCTGCCAGTGCCCGGCGACCTCGTGGCCGCGGATGTGCTCTCCGGCCGCGAGCATCGCGGGGATCACGTCGCGGCTGATGTCGTGCTGCCAGTCCGTGCCGTCCAGCAGCTCCAGATGGCGGCGCAGCACGCGCGCGTCGAAGACGCAGAACGCGGCGAAGACCAGGTCGCTCGTGGGGTTCTCGGGCTTCTCGACGAACGCCGTCAGATGCCCCGCCGCGTCGAACTCGACCATGCCGAACAGGTGCACCCAGCGCGGTTCGATGCGCTGGTACGCGACGGTCAGCGCGGCCCCCGACGCCCGGTGCTCCTCGATGAGCGGCCCGTAGTCGAAGCGGTAGACGTGGTCGGCGTGGAGGACGAGGACCTGCTCGGCGTCGCCCCCGAAGACGTACGCGCTCTTGCGGATCAGCGCGTCGGCCGTGCCGCGCTCCAAGGGCCAGGCCCGCTCGGGCAGTTCACGGGGCAGGCCGGCCCCGGCCGTGCGGTAGGCGTGGTCGTACGGGCCGAAGTGCACCCGGAAGCCGGGCGAGGTGTTCCACACCCGGTGCAGGTCGTCCATGAGCTGCCGCTCCTCGTACTGGGAGAGCAGCACGACCTCGCCGAGCCCGGACGCCCGCGCGTTGGCCAGGCTGAAGTCGATGAGGCGGCAGGCGCCGCCGTAGGGCACGAGGGGCTTGAGGCGGCCGGTGCCGAGCGGGCCCATGCGCCTGCCCTCGCCGCCCGCGAGCAGCACCGCCCGTACCGCGCCGGGCTCAGCCATGCCGCACCTCGTCCCACGTCACGCGCCCGGAGGAGAGGGTGAGCAGCAGCCATGCGCCGGGGCGCTCCGGCGCGGGGCCCGCGAACTCGCCGGGGGCGGTGCGGGTCAGCGGCCGGACCTCGGGCCGTGCGCGGCCCTGGGCGTCGGGCGGCGCGGGCAGGACCAGTTCGACGCGGTCGGCGTGCGCGAGCCGGTAGCGGAGCGCTCCGTCGGGCAGCAGCGCGAGGCGGGTGCGCAGCCGGGTCACGTCCTCGGCGGGCACCGCGTCGGGACGGCGCCGGATCGCCTGCTCGCAGGTGGCGAAGTCGGCGCGCAGCCAGGCGGCGTCGAAGAACCGCCGGGCGGCCCCGTCGTCCAGCGGGGCGAGGCGCTCGTACGCGGCGAGGTCACCGTGTTCGACCGCCGCGTCGACGGTCAGCAGCTCGTCGGGCAGCAGCTCCGTCCAGCCGTGCCGCAGGGCGCGTTCGGCGGGCAGCCGAGCGGGCTCGCCGCGCCAGAGCCGGGTGAAGGCGGCCAGGTGCAGGTCGGCGCAGTGCTCCCAGGTGAAGGCGCGGGCGACGGCCGCCGAGCGGCGGGCCAGCTCCCGGTAGTGGCCGGGGTCGTCGGTCCACAGGGCCACCGCCTCCTTCACGCGCGCGGTCAGCGCGGCGGTGAGCAGTTCGTCGTCCTCGGCGAACGACCGGTTCACCGCGAAGCCGGTGGCGGTCCCGGGGCCGTCCGCGTGCCGGAAGTGGGCCATGCCCCGCTGGTCGGTGGCGATGGGGACCGCGCCGGCCGTCATCGCCTCGCCCTGCGCGATCAGGAACGTGTCCATCTCGAACTTGGACGGGAAGAGGCAGAAGTCGGCGGACGCCGCGTACGCGAAGACGCTCCGCTCGTCCACGCGCTCCCACTCCAGGTGCAGCCGACCGGTGTGCCGCCGGGCGATCTCGTGGAAGAACGGGTCGTCGATGCCGTCGGCGGAGATGCAGCGCACGACGAAATTGGCGGCGAGCCCGTCGGACAGGACGCGGTCCACCGCGCGCAACAGCTCCACCTGGCCCTTGTGGTGCACCGCGTAGCGCGCGTTGTGGAAGAACGTGGGCAGGGCCGGGTCGAGGCCGAGGCCGCCGAGCACCTTCTCCCGGTCGACGTCGGCGGGGTCCCAGGCGAGCCATTCGTCGGAGATCGCGCAGCCGCCCACGAACATCTTGTGCGCGTTGCGCCGCACCACGTCGGCGATCGGCAGCCGGGCGAAGAGCTGCTCGAAGGGCGTGTCCCTGAAGGACGCGTAGAAGTCGAGCTGCCCCTCGGAGAGGAAGTCGATCAGGTCGGCGTGCTCGGCGGTCAGTTCGTAGACCGCCACGTGGTCGGCCGGGTAGTCGTAGTGCAGATGCGTGAGCTGCTGGTACTGGCGGATCGCCGCCGGAAGCGCGTCGGCGGTGTCCGGCGCGGGCAGGGGCACGTCCACCCCCAGCTCGTCGAGGAGCCGCCGCACCTTGGGCCCGTAGACCTTCTTGGTGATCGGCATGTTGCTCTGCACGTTGCTGACGACCAGCTTCGAGGGGTCGTCGCGCAGCGCGGCGGGCAGCAGATAGTGGTAATACGGCTCGTGGGCGTGTACGAGGGCCTTCTCGTCGCCGAACCACGTGCGCAGGAACCGCACGCTGTCGACCTGGAAGACGAGCGGCTTGAAGAAGACCAGGTCGTTGCCCTTGGCGGAGTAGGGCGGGTAGAACGTCTCCGGCAGCCGGTCCAGGTACGCGTCGGCCAGGAAGTACAGGTCGACCCCGTCCAGGCGGATGCGGTGCGCGGTGGTGCGCAGCTCCAGGGAGACCTCGGCGGGAAAGCCCCGCCACACCTGCGGGTCGAGGACGACCGGCACCGTGTGGACGTCCTCGTAGGGCAGGTCCTCGACCTCGTAGCGCTCACGGAGGTCGTCGAGCCTGCCGTGGGCCGGGGTGACGATGGAGACCCGGTGGCCGCGCGCGGCGAAGGCCCGGGAGAGGTTCCACAGGTACACCGAGGTGCCGCCCTGCAGGAAGGTGTGGTCGAAGCCGCAGCACTCGAAGTACGTCTCGATGATGTGCAGGCGCGGGTCGGTCGGCTCGGTCACGGTCACGTCCTCGCGGAGGTCGAAGCGGAGGCGGGATGGAGGGCGGGGGTGCGCGCGCCGCCCAGCGCCAGGGCGTGGCGCAGGTCGATCGCGGCGTGGTAGGGGCGGGCGTGGGCGCAGTTGTAGGCCAGCTCGTGCAGCAGCCGCCGCAGGTACAGCAGGCGCCGCAGCGGGCTGTCGGCGGCCGGGCCGAGCAGCAGCCGCAGCACGCGCTCCCGCCACCGGTCGGCCGTGCGGAACACCTGGTCGAGGACGGCGCGGTCCGCCTCCGCCCAGCCGGGGGCGCCGTCCAGGGCGCCGCGCATCGTCTCCAGGGAGTCGACGCCGAGGCGCCGGGCGCTCTCGAACGCCGCCTCGTCGGCCGCGAAGTACTCCAGGGCGCGCTCCACGGCGACGAGGTCCTGGAGCGGCGACTGCGCGGCCCAGCCCGGGTCGTCGGGGCCGAGCGCGGGCGTGGAGAGGTCGATCACGCTCATCCGCCAACCGGTGACGGCGCCGGGGCCGCACAGCAGGTGGGACAGGTGGAGGTCGCCGTGGCACGGGCCGGCTCCGGGCACCTCGTCCCGGCCCTCGAACGCCGCGCCCAGCGATACCACTTCGGCTTCGAGCGCGGCGAAGGCGGCGTGCCAGGACTGCTCGGGCAGCGCCACCCGCGCCTCCGCGAGTCCGGTCCGCCGCTCGGCGGCCCGCGCGAGCACCTCCCGCGCCGGATACCCGGTGGGCGCGGGCCCGCCGAGCCGCGCCGCCAGGTCGCGGTGGAAGGCGTGCAGGAACGTGCCGGCCGCGCGGAGCCGGTCCTCCAGCGGCAGCAGATGGGGCCGCACCACGTCGGCGGGCGACTGCCGGGCGTCGGTCAGGCGCGGCCACAGCGAGCGCAGGTTCTCCCGCAGCGGCAGGTCGATGCCGTCGCCGGGGGCGTAGCGGTAGATCACGCCCAGCGGATGCCGGGCGCCCGTGGCCGGGTCGGTGTAGGTGTAGTCGCCGGCCCACTCGGGGGTGTGCCCGGTGCCGCTCATCAGCCGCAGCAGCTCCGGTTCGCGCACGGCCTCGTCGAGCCTGCGGTAGGTCTTGTGGATGTGCGGCACGCCGGCGATGTCCACCAGCGACAGGGCGTTGGAGGACCAGCCCTGCTCGAAGGGCAGCCTGCGCACGTCGGGCGCGGGACCGCCCGCCCCGCGGAAGCGGATGGTACCGCCGCGCGCGGTCAGCAGCTCACCGCCGTAGCAGGCCCTGGCGACGGCGGCGGCGTCGAACTCCGTGCTGCCGTGCGCCTCCTCGATGCCTCTCGTGCCGCCGGGGCGTACGGGCAGGAAGAACCGCTGCCCGGCCGCGGGCCCGCCGACGGCGGCGACCACGAGGAGGAGCGCGGCGTCGCCGAGCACCGCGTGGTCGACGCGTTCGTAGCGGTCGGCCGTGCGGCCGTCCTCGGACATCCAGGGCGCGGTGCGCAACAGCGGTGCGAGGTCTGCGTCGCGGATCATGCGGCGTCTCAACTCCCGGTCATGTCGAATCGGTTGATGCCGCGCCGCCACACCGCCAGAGCCGTGAGCACCGCCCCCGCGGTCACCACGGGGAGCCAGACCAGGAGGCCCGTGTCGCCCGTCAGGAGGTAGACGCAGGGCACGTACGAGGTGAAGGCGAAGGGCAGCACCCAGGTCAGCAGGGCGCGCAGCGAGGAGTGGTAGATGTCCAGCGGGTAGGCGGCGAACTCCGACACCTGCGTGGCGGCGTACATCGAGGGCAGGCTCGTCACGGTCCAGAAGGACAGCGAGGCGAAGAACAGCTTCACGGCGGTGTGGATCAGCGCGCCGCAGAGCACGAGCAACGGCGCGAGCGCCCACTGCGCCGCGGTCGGGTCCAGGCCGAGTTCACTGCCCGCCCAGAACACGAGGACCGCGCCGACGATCAGCTCGCCCAGGCCGTCGGGGTGGAAGAAGCGCTCGGAGAGCAGGGAGAACAGCGGGTTCACCGGCCGGATGAGATAGCGGTAGAACTCCCCGCGCTGCACCAGTTTGCGGCCCAGTTCCCAGAGCTGGTCGGTGAAGAGGTGGTCGAGGCCGCGCGGCAGCAGGGAGAAGCCGAGCAGGAAGAGCACCTCGTGGTACGACCAGCCGCCCACGGCGGGCACCTGGCGGAAGACCAGGCCCACCACGGCCGTCTGGATGCCGACCCGCACCAGGAACGCCCCCGCGCCGAGCACGAAGTCGAGCCGGTAGGCGGCGAGCCGGTGCAGCCCGACGCCGCCGAGGAAGAGGGAGAGCCGGAGGTACCGCAGAGCCGTGCGCGTCATCCGCCGAGCACCTCCAGGCGTCCGGTGGCGGCGCGCCACAGCACCGCGGACAGGGCGGCGAGCGCCACGGCCCAGCCCGCCTGCTGGGCCAGCACACCAAGGGCTCCCGCGACGCCCTCGTACCGTCCGAGGAGCAGGGTCAGCGGGCCGTCGACCATGCCCCTGAACGGCAGCGCCATGGCGACGGCCGCGAGCGGGCCCGGCATCAGCGCGATTGGGACGAGCTGCCCCGCGAAGAACGCGACCACGCTCTGCTTGAGCATGCGCACGCCCCAGGTGTTGGTGGTGAGGAAGCCGGTCATGCCGGTCAGCAGGTTCACGCAGAAGGCGATGAGCACCGAGAGGAGCGTGGACAGCGCGAACAGCGCGGCGTTCCCGGCGGTCGGCGCCGTCATCGGGACGAGGAAGGAGAACAGCAGCAGCACGGGGACGCCGACGAGCAGCGCGTTGGCCGCCACCACGGGCAGGCAGGCGGCGAACCGCACGAGTGGATAGCTCACGGGGCGCACCAGCATCACCGCCACGTCACCCCGGTAGACCTCGGCGGCCACCTCGTCGTCGACGCGGTTGGCGTGCAGCACCTGGAGCACCTGCGCCACCAGGAGGTACGTGGTGATGCCCGCCGCGGTGAAACCGCCGGGCCCGGCGCCGGGCGAGCCCGCGTACACGGCGCGCCACAGGAAGACCGTCACGGCGGCGCCGGCCGCCGCGGTGACCCCGGTGACGAAGAACATCGAGCGGTACTGGAGCAGCGACTGCAGTCCGCCGGTGGCGAAGGGCAGATAGCGGCGGGCGCGGGTCACCGCACTCATGCGGCCCCGCTCTCGACGGGTGCGGCCGGCTGGTCGGGGGACGCGCTCTCGGTGGCGTCGCGTTCGTAGACGCGCCGCAGCACGTCCTCCAGGTCGGGTTCGGGGGCGTAGCAGTCGGCCAGGTCGAAGCGGTCGAGGAGGAAGGCGAGCACCTGCCGCGAGGTGAAGGCCGCGACGGGATAGTCCACCCGGATGCGCCCGCCGTCGTCCTCGCTCGCCCGCACACCGGGCAGCCCCCGCTCGATCTCCTCGCAGGCGGCGGGCAGCGGCAGCGGGTCGCGGTGGTCGAAGGTGACGCTGCGCCGGTCGGCGGTGCGCAGCAGGTCCTGGATGGTGCCCTGGTGGACGACCCGGCCGCGGTCGACGACCAGGGCGCTGTCGCAGATCGCCGCGATGTCGCCGATGTCATGGCTGGTGAGCACCACGGTGGTGCCGAGCTCCTGGTTGGCGCGGTTGACCAGGACCCGCACGGCCTCCTTCAGGACCATGTCGAGGCCGATGGTCGGCTCGTCCCAGAAGACGACGGCCGGGTCGTGCAGCAGGCTCGCCGCGATCTCGGCGCGCATCCGCTGCCCGAGGCTCAACTGCCGCACCGGCGTGGTGCCCAAGGCGTCGATGTCGAGGAGTTCGCGGTAGAGCCGCAGGTTGCGGCGGTAGACCGGCTCGGGGATGTCGTAGATCCGGCGCAGGATGCGGAAGGAGTCGGGCACCGAGAGGTCCCACCACAGCTGGCTGCGCTGGCCGAAGACGACGCCGATGGAGCGGGCGTTGCGCTGCCGTTCGCGGTAGGGCTCGATGCCTGCGACCAGGCAGCGCCCGGAGGTGGGCGTCATGATGCCGGTGAGCATCTTGATGGTGGTGGACTTCCCCGCGCCGTTGGCCCCGATGTACGCGGTCCGCGAGCCGGCGGGGATCTCGAAGGAGACCCCGTCGACCGCGCGCACGATCCGGTGTTCGCGGGTGAAGAGGGTGGCGAGCGCGCCGAGCAGGCCGGGGCCGCGTTCGGCGACGCGGAACTCCTTGGTGAGGTTCTCCGCGACGATCACGGGCGGGGAGCCGGTCACGTGGCGGTCACCCGCTCGATGGCCTCGGCCAGCATGCCCACGCCTTCGTCGAGTTGGGCCTCGGTGAGGGTGAACGGCGGGGCGAGCCGGATGATGTGCCCGCCGACCGAGGTGCGCAGGCCGAGGTCGAGCGCGGTCGTGTAGACGTTTCGGGCGATGTCGGGCGCGGGCGTACGGCTGTCCTCGTCCGTCACGAACTCCAGGCCGAACAGCAGCCCGGCCGCGCGGACGTCACCGAGCTGCTCATGCCGTGCCCGCAGGGCGCTCAGCCGCTCGTCGAGCAACGCCCCGAGTTCCCGCACGCGTTCGGTGAGCCGGTCGCGTTCGATGATGCCGAGCGTGGCGCGCGCGGCGGCGATGCCGAGGGGGTTGCTCGCGTAGGTGGAGGCGTAGGAACCGGCCCGCGCGGCCTCGGGTGAGCGCAGCAGTTCGGCGCGGCCGGCGAGCACCGCGAAGGGGAAGCCGTTGGCCATGCCCTTGGAGAGGACCACCAGGTCCGGTTCGATGCCCAGGGCCTCGCTGGCGAGGAAGGAGCCGGTGCGCCCGCCGCCGGTCAGCACCTCGTCGGCGACGAGCAGCACGCCGTTCGCGCGGCAGGCCTCGGCGATCTGTTCCCAGTAGCCGGGTGGCGGGACGATCACGCCGGCCGCGCCGAGCACGGGCTCGAAGACGAGCGCGGAGACGTTCGGTTTCTCGGCGATGTGCTTGCGCACCAGCGAGGCGCAACGCACTTCGCACGAGGGGTACTCCAGGTCGAGCGGGCAGCGGTAGCAGTACGGCGAGTAGCCGAGGACGCTGTTCCCCGCGAAGGCCTGGTTGCCGATGTCCCAGTGCACCAGCATCCGGGCGCCCATCGTCTTGCCGTGGAAGCCGTGGCGGAGCGCGCCGAGCCGGTTGCGGCCCGGGGGAGCGGTCGCCTGCACCACGCGCAGCGCGGCCTCGACGGCCTCGGCGCCGGTGGAGAAGAAGGCGTACGTGTCCAGGTGCTCGGGCAGCAACCGGGTGAGCAGGTCGAGGAGTACGTCCCGCCCCTCGGTCGCGCTGTCGTGCACGTTCCACAGCCGGGCGGCCTGCGCGGTGAGCGCGTCGACGACCTCGGGGTGGCAGTGGCCGAGCGACTGCGTGAGCGTGCCCGCGGCGAAGTCGAGGTAGTCGGCGCCGTCCAGATCCGTCAGGACGGCGCCCCGGCCGTGTGCGAAGACACGCTGCCCGAGGGCGGTCTCCTCCGAGGCGCCGGGCGCCAGGTGGGCGGCCTCCCCGGCCAGCTGTGCGCGCTGGCGGTGACCTGTCACTGCTGCCCCCAGTCGGTGGTTCCGATCGTGCGTCAAGTGCGCGCCGGGATCCGGAAGTTGAGCCAGGGCCCGGTGGGCGCGGATCGAGTGAAACAAGCCGCCGACACCTTTGGCAAGAGCTTTCAGAAAGTTTCAGACAGGCCTTGCGGCAGTCGGGTCGGCTCTGCTTGAGTCATGGAGCCGCTTCGAGTACGAGGAGGGAAACGTGGTGACGCACCCCCTTGCCGCCCCGCAGAGCGGGCGGCTTCCTTGAAGGCTCTGATCCTGGCGGGCGGAACGGGCAGCCGACTGCGGCCGTTCACCTTCACCAGTGCCAAGCAACTGCTGCCCATCGCCAACAAGCCCGTGCTCTTCTACGGCCTTGAGGCCATCGCCGCGGCCGGCATCACCGAGACCGCGATCGTGGTCGGCCGGCACGGCACCGAGATCCGCGAAGCCGTGGGCGACGGCGCCCGCTTCGGACTCCGGGTCACCTACCTGCAACAGGACAGCCCGCTGGGCCTCGCCCACGCGGTGCTGCTCGCCCGGGAGTTCCTCGCCGAGGACGACTTCCTGCTCTACCTCGGCGACAACTACCTGCAAGAGGGCCTCACCGGATTCGTCCGGCGGGCCGAGACCGACCGGAGCGCGGCCCGGCTGCTGCTCACCCCGGTGCCCGACCCCACGGCCTTCGGCGTGGCCGAGCTCGACGAGCACGGCGACGTCCTACGCCTGGAGGAGAAACCGGACCGGCCGCGCAGCGACCTCGCCCTCATCGGCGTCTACGCCTTCGGCCCGCAGATCCACCCGGCGGTCCGGGCGATCAGCCCGTCGGGCCGCGGCGAGCTGGAGATCACCGACGCCGTGCAGTGGCTGATCGACCAGGGTCAGCGCGTGGCCGCGGAGACCACCGAGCGGCCCTGGCGCGACACGGGCAGCGTCGACGACCTCCTGGAGGTCAACCGGCAGGTGCTCGACGGCATGACGGGCCTCGTCGAGGGCAAGGTCGATCCGCACAGCACCCTCGTCGGCCGCGTCCGGGTGGCCGAGGGCGCCGTCGTACGCGGCTCACGCCTGGTCGGCCCCGTGGTGATCGGCGCGGGTACCGTCGTCAGCAACAGCAGCATCGGCCCCTACACAGCCATCGCCGAGGACTGCCGGATCGAGGACAGCGCCATCGCGCACTCCGTACTGCTGCGCGGCGCGCAGGTCGAGGGGGCCTCCCGCATCGAGAGCTCCCTGATCGGACGGGGCGCCGCGGTGTCCCCCGCGCCCCGCCTCCCCGGCGCCCACCGGCTCGTCATCGGAGACCACAGCAGAGTGCAGCTCACCTCATGACCGACAACGCCCCGGCGCACGCCGCCGGCCCCCGGACCGCGGGCACGGACCGCGCCTCCCGCATCCTCGTCACCGGCGGCGCGGGGTTCATCGGCTCCGCCCACGTCCGCGCACTGCTCGGGCCCGACGGCCCGGGCGGTGCGGTGACCGTCCTCGACAGCCTCACCTACGCCGGCAGCCTCGCGCGGCTCGCGGAGGTGCGCGACGACCCCCGGTTCACGTTCGCGCACGGCAGCGTCTGCGACGCCGAGCTGGTCGACGCGCTGGTCGCGGACCACGGGCAGATCGTGCACTTCGCCGCGGAGTCCCACGTCGACCGCTCCATCGCGGGCGGCGCCGACTTCACCCGCACCAACGTGCTCGGCACCCAGACGCTGCTCGACGCCGCGCTCCGGCACGGCGTCAGCCCCTTCCTGCACGTCTCCACCGACGAGGTGTACGGCTCGCTGCCGCACGGCGCGGCCACCGAGGAGTCCCCACTCGCGCCCAACTCGCCCTACGCGGCGTCGAAGGCGGCCTCCGACCTCATCGCCCTGGCCCACCACCGCACCCACGGCCTCGACGTCAGGGTCACCCGCTGCTCCAACAACTTCGGCGCCCACCAGCACCCGGAGAAGCTGATCCCGCGCTTCCTCGCCGCCCTGCTCGACGGGGACAGCGTGCCGCTGTACGGCGACGGGCTCCAGATCCGGGACTGGCTGCACACCGACGACCATGTGCGCGGCCTGGAGCTGGTGCGCACCGGAGGGCGGCCGGGCGAGGTCTACAACATCGGCGGCGGCACCTCCCTGACCAACCTGGAGCTGACCCACCGGCTGCTCGCGCTGTGCGGCGCGGACAGCGGGCGCATCGCCCACGTCACCGACCGCAAGGGCCACGACCGCCGATACGCCGTGGACCACACCAAGATCAGCACCGAGCTCGGCTACCGCCCGCGGACCGACTTCGACGAGGCCCTGGCCCGCACGGTCCACTGGTACCGCGAGAACCGCGCCTGGTGGGAACCCCTGCTGCCGGCCCGCTGCTAGCCGCGCCCCCCGGAGTCCGTGCGAGGGCCCGTGAAGAGGCCTAGGCGGAGCGGCGGTCGTCCCGCCGGCCCGACGCGGTCGAGTCGCGGACGACCAGCTCCGGCAGGAAGACGAACTCGCTGTGCGGCGCGGGCGTGCCGCCGATCTCCTCCAGGAGCGTGCGGACCGCGGCCTGGCCCATCGCCTGCACCGGCTGGCGGATCGTGGTCAGCGGGGGATCGGTGAAGGCGATGAGCGGGGAGTCGTCGTAGCCCACCACGGAGATGTCGCGGGGCACGTCGAGGCCCCGCTCGCGGGCGGCACGGACCGCGCCGAGCGCCATCATGTCGCTGGCGCACACGATCGCGGTGCAGCCCCGGCCGATCAGTGTGTCCGCCGCGGCCTGGCCGCCCTCCAGCGAGTACAGCGAGTGCTCGATCAGCTCGGCGGAGGCCTCGGCGGTCATCCCGAGGCGCTCGCGCAGGCCGAGCTGGAAACCCTCGATCTTGCGCAGGACCGGCACGAACCGCCGGGGGCCCACCGCGAGGCCGACGCGGGTGTGGCCGAGCGCGGCCAGGTGCGTCACGGCGAGCCGCGCCGCGGCCCGGTCGTCGGTGGAGACGAAGGGGGCCCGCACCTTGGGGGAGAAGCCGTTCACGAGGACGTAGGGCACGCCCTTGCCGCGCAGCACCTCGTAGCGCTCCATGTCGGCGGTGGTGTCCGCGTGCAGGCCCGAGACGAAGATGATGCCGGAGACGCCGCGGTCGACCAGCATCTCGGTCAGCTCGTCCTCGGTGGAGCCGCCCGGGGTCTGGGTGGCGAGCACCGGTGTGTACCCCTGGCGGGTCAGGGCCTGTCCGATGACCTGGGCGAGCGCGGGGAAGATGGGGTTGTCCAGCTCGGGTGTGATCAGTCCGACCAGGCCCGCGCTGCTGCGCTGGCGCAGGCGGGAGGGGCGGTCGAAGCCGAGCACGTCGAGCGCCGCGAGGACGGATTCCCGGGTGGCCGCCGCGACACCGGGCTTGCCGTTGAGGACGCGGCTCACGGTCGCTTCGCTGACCCCCGCCTGCGCTGCGATGTCGACGAGCCGTGCGGTCATGGACTGGACTGTACCTGTCACCGGCCCGCTTGCCCACCAGATGGGCAAGGGCATGCAACTTTGCTGCAAGCTTCCGTTCATGCAAGAAACTTGCAGCTCTGAAAGCGGCCGCCACGGGGGATTAGGGCCACCTCAGAGCGGTGTCAAGCGCATCGTTGGCAACCGTAAGGACACGCAGCGGTAACAATGACCAACGCTTGCAGAAATTTCCCGCAAGGTCTTTCGGAGCTTTTTCAATCCTGTTACGTTCCCTGGCAACCCGGCGCCGCGTCCAGTGCGGCTCACCCGGAGGCGCCTCTCCCCCGAGGTCACGCCTCCCCTCGTTCCTCGGGTTCAGTCGAAGGAGTTCACATGCGGCGTGGCATAGGGGCCACCGCGCTGGTCGCGGCCCTCACCCTGACGGCGGCAGCCTGCGGTGGTGACGACGGTGACAGCGGCAAGAAGAGCTCGGGCAAGCTCTCCGGCACGGTCACCTTCTGGGACACCTCGAACGACGCGGAGAAGGGGACCTACGAGAAGCTCGCCAAGGGCTTCGAGAAGCTCCACCCCGACGTCAAGGTCAACTACGTGAGCGTCGCGTTCGGCGAGGCCAACGCCAAGTTCAAGAACGCCGCGGGCGGCAACTCCGGGGCCCCCGACGTGATGCGCACCGAGGTCGCCTGGGTCGCCGATTTCGCCAACCTCGGCTACCTCGCCCCGCTGGAGGGCACCGCCGCACTGGACGACGCGGGCGACTACCTGCCGCAGGCGGCGGCGAGCACCAAGTTCAAGGGCAAGACGTACGCGGTCCCGCAGACCATCGACACCCTGGCGCTCTTCTACAACAAGAAGATGCTCAAGAAGGCCGGCGTCCCGGTCCCCGCCACCTTCGACGAGGTGAAGTCCGCCGCGAAGAAGATCAAGTCGAAGACCGGCAAGACCGGCCTCTACCTGCGCGGCGACGACCCGTACTACTACCTCCCGTACCTCTACGGCGAGGGCGGCGACCTCCTCGACACCAAGAACAAGAAGATCACCGCCGACGACCCCGAGGGCGCCGCCGCGTTCAAGGTGATGAAGGACCTGGTCGACTCCAAGGCCGCCACCACCGACGCGAGCGACGGCTACAACAACCAGCTGAACGCCTTCAAGGACGGCGAGGTCGCCATGGCGATCGACGGCCCCTGGTCCATCGAGGGCGCGCTGCAGGGCAAGGAGTTCAAGGCGGACAAGGGCAACCTCGGCGTCGCCCCCGTCCCCGGTGGCAGCGACCGTCAGGCCTCCCCGCAGGGCGGCTGGAACCTCGCCGCCTACGCGGGCTCCGGCAACCTCGACGCGAGCTACGAGTTCATCAAGTACATGAGTTCCGCCAAGGTGCAGCAGCAGACCACCGAGAAGCTCAGCCTGCTGCCCACCCGCACGTCGGTCTACGACGAGAAGTCCGTCAAGGACAACCAGATGGTGCAGTTCTTCAAGCCGGCCGTGGACAAGTCCGTGGAGCGCCCGTGGATCCCGCAGGCCAACTCCCTCTTCGAGCCGATCCGCCTGCAGATGGGCAAGGTGCTCAGCGGCAAGGCCTCGCCGCAGGGCGCGGCGGACGGCGTCGGTGACGCCTACCGCAAGCTCCTCAAGGACTACAAGTAAGCAGCGGGAACGGGAAGAAGAGGAGGGCTGACCGCCTCATGGCTGTCGAGAGCGGCCAGTCGGTGGTGAAGGCCGCGGATGCCCCGGGCATCCGCGGCCGCGGCCACCTGACCGGCAAAACCGACCGCACCGGGAAGAACCACCGGTCCGGCAAGAACCCCGGGCGCCTGCGCCGGGCGCTGTCCACCCACTGGTACGCCTGGGCCATGGTCGCCCCCGTGGTGACCGTGATCGGCGTGATCATCGGCTACCCGCTGGTGCGCGGCCTCTACCTGTCGACGACCGACGCCAACGAGGCGAACGTCGAGCGCACCATCGGCGTCAACCACATCCCGGCGACGTACGAGTCGGTCGGCCTCGACAACTACACCGCGGTCCTCTCCGACGGCGTGTTCTGGGACCGGCTGACCTGGACCGTCATCTGGACCGTCTCCTGTGTCGCGCTGTCCTTCGCGCTCGGCCTGGCCCTGGCCAACATGCTCAACCGCAAGCTGGCGGGACGCTCCTTCTACCGGATGGCGCTGATCCTGCCCTGGGCGGTGCCCGCCTTCGTCTCCGTGTTCACCTGGCGGCTGATCTTCAACGAGAAGAACGGCATCCTCAACAAGCTCCTGGCCGGCGGCGGCATCGACGCCATCCCGTGGCTGAACGACCCCACCTGGGCCAAGCTCTCGGTGATCACCGTCAACGTCTGGCTCGGCGTGCCGTTCATGCTGGTCGCCATGCTCGGCGGCCTCCAGTCCATCCCGGGCGAGCTGTACGAGGCCGCCGAGATGGACGGCGCCAACGCCTGGCAGCGCTTCCGGCACATCACCCTGCCGGGCCTGCGGTCCGTCAGCAGCACGGTGATCCTCATCAGCAGCATCTGGACCTTCAACATGTTCCCGGTGATCTTCCTGCTCACCCGGGGCGGTCCGGGAGACGCCACCGAGATCCTGGTGACGTACGCCTACCGGCTCTCCTTCGTCGTGAGCCCCCGCGACTTCGCGGGCTCCGCGGCCTGGGGCGTGATCATTCTGCTGCTCCTTTCGCTCTTCGCGGTGTTCTACCGCCGCGCGCTCCGCAAGCAGGGAGAAGTCTGGTGACCACCGCGACGAACCGACCGACCGGGACCACGAGCCCGAGCGAGCCGAAGCGGAAGGTCAGGGCGCGCGGCGAACGCGGCCCCCTGGCCTCCGTCGGCCTCCACGTGACGCTGCTCATCGCCTCCGCCATCGCGGTCCTGCCGCCGCTGTGGCTGCTGATCACGTCGTTCAAGCCGCAGAGCGAGGCGTTCTCCACCGCCCTGGTGAAGGACTTCACCCTCGGCAACTACGACCACGTCATCAACGACACCGAGTTCGTGAGCTGGGTCGGCAACTCCCTGCTCGTCGTCGGCCTGACCACCGTCATCGGTGTCTTCATCTCCGCGACCACCGGCTACGCCGTCAGCCGCTTCAGGTTCCCCGGCATGCGGCCGCTGATGTGGCTGCTGCTCATCACCCAGATGTTCCCCGTCGCGGTGCTCATCGTGCCGCTGTACAACCTCCTCGCGAGCCTGGGCCTGCTCAACCAGCCCATCGGCCTCGTCGTCACCTACCTGACGATCGCCGTGCCGTTCTGCGCCTGGATGATGAAGGGGTACTTCGACACCATCCCGGTGGAGATCGACGAGGCGGGGCGCGTGGACGGCCTCAACCCGTTCGGCACCTTCTGGCGGCTCATCGTGCCCCTGGCCAAGCCGGGGCTCGCCGTCACCGGCTTCTACAGCTTCATCACCGGCTGGGCCGAGGTCGCCTACGCGTCCGCGTTCATGACCGGCGAGGAGAACCTCACCCTCGCCGGCGGCCTGCAGACCTTCGTCAACCAGTACACCAGCGACTGGGGCTCGCTGACGGCCGCCGCGGTGATCGTCGCGGTGCCCGCCGCGATCATCTTCGGCTTCGTCCAGCGCCACCTCGTCGGCGGACTGACGGCCGGCGCGACCAAGTCCTGACTCTCGATCTCTCGATCCCAGGGAAGACATGACCCAGCATCTCGCTGCCCCCACAGCCCCCGCCTCCGGCACCCGCACGGACTGGTGGCGCGACGCGGTGATCTACCAGGTCTATCCGCGCAGCTTCGCCGACGGCAACGGTGACGGCATGGGCGACCTGGCGGGCATCCGCGCCAGGCTGCCCTACCTCCGGGACCTCGGCGTCGACGCCGTCTGGCTCAGTCCGTTCTACTCGTCGCCGCAGGCCGACGCCGGATACGACGTCGCCGACTACCGCGCGATCGACCCGATGTTCGGCGACCTGCACGACGCCGACGCCCTCCTGCGCGACGCCCACGCGCTGGGCCTGCGCGTCATCGTCGACCTGGTGCCCAACCACTCGTCCGACCAGCACGACTGGTTCCAGCGCGCCCTGCGCGAGGGCCCGGGCTCCCCGCTGCGCGAGCGCTACCACTTCCGCCCCGGCAAGGGCGCCGACGGCGAACTCCCGCCCAACGACTGGGAGTCCATCTTCGGCGGCCCCGCCTGGACGCGCGTCGAGGACGGCGAGTGGTACCTCCACCTCTTCGCCCCCGAGCAGCCCGACTTCAACTGGGAGCACCCCGCCGTCCGGGACGAGTTCCGCTCCATCCTGCGGTTCTGGCTCGACATGGGCGTCGACGGCTTCCGCGTCGACGTCGCCCACGGCCTGGTCAAGGCCGAGGGCCTGCCCGACCTCGGCACCCACGACCAGCTCAAGCTGCTCGGCAACGACGCCATGCCGTTCTTCGACCAGGACGGTGTGCACGAGATCTACCGCAGCTGGCGCGCCGTCCTCGCCGAGTACGCGGGCAACGACCTCGGCCCCGCGGGCTCCGGGGGCCGGGGCCAGGGGTCGGGCGCGCGCATCCTCGTCGCCGAGGCCTGGACGCCCACCGTCGAGCGCGCCGCCGCCTACGTGCGCCCCGACGAGATGCACCAGGCCTTCAACTTCCACTACCTGGGCACCTACTGGGACGCCGCCGAGCTGCGCGCGGTCATCGACGAGTCGCTGGCCGCCATGCGGCCCGTCGGGGCCCCCGCCACCTGGGTGCTCTCCAACCACGACGTCACCCGCCACGCCACGCGGTTCGCCAACCCGCCGGGGCTCGGCACCCAGCTGTGCACGCCCGGCGACCGCGAGCTCGGCCTGCGCCGCGCCCGCGCCGCGACCCTCCTGATGCTCGCGCTGCCCGGCTCCGCCTACGTCTACCAGGGCGAGGAGCTCGGCCTGCCCGACGTCACCGACCTGCCCGACGAGGTGCGTCAGGACCCCTCGTTCGTCCGGGCCAGCGGCCAGGACGGCTTCCGCGACGGCTGCCGGGTGCCCATCCCGTGGACCGTCGACGGGCCGAGCCACGGCTTCGGCGCGGGCGGGAGCTGGCTGCCGCAGCCCGCCGGCTGGGGCGAGCTGAGCGTCCAGGCCCAGACCGGTGACCCCGACTCGACCCTGGAGCTCTACCGGCGGGCGCTGCACGTACGGCGGACGCAGCCGGGCCTCGGCGCCGGTGACTCGCTGGAGTGGCTCGACGCCCCCGAGGGCGTGCTCGCCTTCCGCCGCGAGGGCTTCGTGTGCACCGCGAACACCACGGGCGCCCCGGTGCGGATGCCGGCCCCCGGCCGGGTCCTGCTCGCCAACACCGCCGTGGAGATCGTGGACGGCACGACCGAACTGCCCGCGGACACCACCGCCTGGTGGGCGGTGTGACCACCTCCCCGCCGCGCGCCTCGGACTGGGCCGACCGCGGTGCTCCGCGCCTCGCGGACATCGCGGCCCAGGCCGGGGTGAGCGAAGCCACCGCGAGCCGGGTGCTCAACGGCAAACCGGGGGTGGCGACGGGCACGCGGCAACGGGTGCTCGCGGCCCTGGACATCCTGGGCTACGAGCGCCCGCTGCGCCTGAAGCGGCACAGCGCCGGTCTCGTCGGGCTCGTCGTCCCCGAGCTGAGCAACCCGATCTTCCCCGCCTTCGCGCAGGTCGTCGAGCAGGTGCTCGCCGGGCACGGCTACACGCCCATGCTGTGCACCCAGATGCCGGGCGGCGCGACCGAGGACGAACTGGTCGAGCAACTGGAGGAGCGCCGCGTCAGCGGCATCGTGTTCCTCTCCGGGCTCCACGCGGACACCACGGCGGACCCCACCCGCTACCTCGAACTGGCGGGGCGGGGCACGCCGTTCGTCCTGATCAACGGCTACAACGAGAACATCCCGGTGTCCTTCGTCTCGCCCGACGACCGAGCGGCGGCCCGGATGGCGGTGCGCCACCTGGTCGATCTGGGGCACGAGCGGATCGGTCTGGCCATCGGCCCGACCAGGTACGTGCCCTCCCGGCGCAAGGCGGAGGGGTTCACCGCGGCGCTGCACGGCCTGCTCGGCCTGGCACAGGGGGAGGCCGAGCGGCTGGTGCAGCGCACCCTGTTCACCGTCGAGGGCGGCCACGCGGCGGCCAGCGCGCTCCTGGACCAGGGGTGCACGGCGATGGTCTGCGGCAGCGACATGATGGCGCTCGGGGCCGTGCGCGCGGTGCGTCAGCGCGGGCTCTCGGTGCCGGGGGACGTCTCCGTCGTCGGCTTCGACGACTCGCCGCTGATCGCGTTCACCGACCCGCCGCTGACGACGGTGCGTCAGCCGGTGCAGGCCATGGCCACCGCGGCGGTGGGCGCGCTGCTCGAAGAGATCCAGGGCAACCCCGTGCAGCACACGGAGTTCGTCTTCCAGCCCGAGCTGGTCGTCCGGGGGTCCACGGCGCAGGCGCCGCGCTGAGAGCGGACGTACGGGCCAGGCTCTGGAAGGACGGCCCCGGAGCCGGCCCGGTCGGGGCAGCGGGGTGACGATGTGGCCCCGGGGCCTTCCCGTTCCTGGGACCCGGCCCGAACGGCCGGGCGCGTGGGGCCCGGTGTGCCGGGCCCCCGGCCGCTCGAACCGGAGTCGTGGTTGAACGTAACACCGTCGCAATCTCTTGCGAAAGGTCTTGCGGCGTATGAAATCCCGGAAACCGCAGTGTGGCGACCAGTTGTGCGTGAAGGGTTGACCCCGGTTCCCCGGGGTCGTACGGTCTCGTCCGAAATCGGCGTTGAAATGTTGCTGCAACATCCTTCAACGGCCTGACGGGCACGGCGCGTTGCCGCACAGGGCCATCCCCACTGACGCAGGAGACCATCATGGCTGCCCGGAAGACCGGGGTCCGCAGACCCCTCGCCGCCACCCTCGCCCTCGCCGCCGGAGTCGCCGGCGGCCTCGTCGCCGGAGCCCCGCAGGCACAGGCCGCCCCGCCCGGCGGCAAGGACGTCACCGCCGTGCTCTTCGAGTGGGAGTACGCCTCGGTGGCCAAGGCGTGCACGGACCAGCTCGGCCCCGACGGATACGGCGCCGTGCAGGTGTCACCACCACAGGAGCGCCTCCAGGGCGAGGCGTGGTGGGCCGCGTACCAGCCCGTGAGCTACAAGATCGGCACCCGGCTCGGTGACCGGTCCGCGTTCAAGAACATGGTGGACACCTGCCACTCCGCGGGCGTCAAGGTCGTCGCCGACGCGGTGATCAACCACATGACGAACGCCTCGGGCACCGGCTCCGCGGGCTCCCGCTTCACCAAATACGACTACCCGGGCACGTACTCCCGCTTCGACATGGACAACTGCCAGGCGTCCATCAGCAACTACCAGGACCGCTGGAACACCCAGAACTGCGAACTGGGCGGCCTCGCCGACCTCGACACCGGCGAGGAGTACGTCCGGGGCAGGATCGCGACCTACCTCAACGACCTCCTCTCCCTCGGCGTCGACGGCTTCCGCGTCGACGCGGCCAAGCACATCCCCGTCGACGACCTCAAGAACATCAAGTCGCGGCTGAACAAGCAGGACGTCTACTGGAAGCAGGAGACGCTGTACGGCGCGAACGAGGCGGTCTCGCCGAGCGAGTACACCGCCGTCGGCGACGCGCAGGAGTTCCGGTACGCCTGGGACCTCAAGCGGGTCTTCAACGACGAGAAGCTCGCCTACCTCAAGAACTACGGCGAGGGCTGGGGCTACATGCCCGGCTCCAAGTCGTCCGTCTTCGTCACCAACCACGACACCGAACGGCACGGCCAGAGCCTCAACTACAAGGACGGCGCGAAGTACACCCTCGCGCACGTGTTCATGCTCGCCCTGCCCTACGGCTCGCCCGACGTGCACTCCGGCTACGAGTTCAGCAACAACGACGCGGGGTCGCCCGACGGCGGTCATGTGAAGGCCTGCTACAACGACGGCTGGAAGTGCCAGCACGCCTGGCCCGAGATCAAGAGCATGGTCAAGTTCCGCAACGCCGCGCACGGCAAGGGCATGACCAACTGGTGGGACAACGGCAACGACGCGATCGCCTTCGGCCGCGGCGACAAGGCGTACGTGGTGATCAACCACGAGGGTCACGCCGTCAACCGGACCTTCCAGACCTCGCTGGCCGCCGGCACGTACTGCGACGTCCAGGGCCGCAGGACCGTCAACGTCAACGGCTCGGGGCAGTTCACGGCGTCCGTGGCGCCCGACACGGCGCTCGCGCTGCACGTGGGGGCCCGCAAGTGCTGAGCGCCGTGCGGCGCGGCTGAACCCGTCCTCTGGGCCGCCCGGCATCCGCCTTCCCGCTGCCGGGCGGCCCGCCCCGCCCCGGGCTCCGCCCCTCTCACGCCGGAGTGACTCAGGGCTCGGCCCCTGGTCCCGCCCCCTGACGCCGGGGTGCTGGATTCCAGGGCTCCGCCCCGGACCCCGCTCCTCAAACGCCGGAGGGGCTGAATCCCAGGGCGTCGCCCCTGGGTCGCTCCTCCTCCGCCGGAGTGATTTCAGGGCTCCGCCCCTGGTCCCGTTCCTCCTCCGCCACACGCCCGAGGGGCCCCGCTTCCGTCCCTCCCCCTTCAAGGAGACCCCCTTGACCGGCTCCCCCCGTCGTTCGCTCCTCGCCACCTCCCTCGCCCTGCTCGCCGTCGTCGTGCCCCTGGCCCCCTCCGTCGGCGCGGCGCCCAGGGCCTCGGCCGTCGCCGACGCGGGCGACGCGCTCGATCCGACCAAGGCCAGAGCCCAGTGGATCGACCGGAACACCCTCGCCTGGGACCTGCCCGGCGCCGCCGGCGCCCGGCACGAGCTGGTGTACGACCCCGACGGGCGGCTCACCGTGCGGGACGGGAAGCTGGTCGGGGAAGGGCGGCGCATACGCCTGACACCGGTCGAGGGCGGCCTGACCGAGGCCCAGCGCCAGAAGTTCCCGCACCTCAAGGGCTATGCCGCCTTCAGCGTCGAGCCGCGCGACCGCGCGCAGGCCCGCCGTGCCCTGACCGGCCAGGTCGTCGCGGTCCGCGAGGACGCCGACGGGACGCTGCTCGACGCCACCGGCGTCCAGACGCAGGGCATCCTCGATGACCTCTACGGCGCCGCCGCCACCAAGGCGGAACTCGGCCCGAGGTTCCGCCACGGCCGCACCTCGCTCGCCGTCTGGGCGCCCACCGCCCGGTCCGTCGCCCTCGAACTGGACGGCAGGACCGTGCCCATGCGGCGCGACGACACCAGCGGCGTGTGGTCCGTCAGCGGCCCCAAGGCCTGGCAGGGCAAGCCGTACAGGTACGTCGTGAAGGTGTGGGCGCCCAGCGTCCAGAAGGTGGTCACCAACAAGGTCACCGACCCCTACTCCACCGCCCTCACCGCCGACTCCGCCCGCAGCCTCGCCGCCGACCTCGACGACCCGCGGCTCGCCCCCGCCGGCTGGGACCGGCTGCGGAAGCCGAGGGCGACACCGCTGCGGGACGCGCAGATCCAGGAACTGCACGTCCGCGACTTCTCCGTGGAGGACCGCACGTCCCGCCACCCCGGTGAGTACCGCGCCTTCACGGACAAGGCGTCCGACGGCATGAAGCACCTGCGCGAGCTCGCCAGGGCCGGCACGTCGTACGTCCACCTGCTGCCCGTCTCCGACTTCGGCATCGTCCCCGAACGCCGCGGTGACCAGGCCGAGCCCGACTGCGACCTGACGGCGTCCGCGCCCGACTCCGACGAGCAGCAGGCGTGCGTCTCCGAGGCCGCCGCCGAGGACGGCTACAACTGGGGCTACGACCCCGTGCACTACACCGTGCCGGAGGGCAGTTACGCGAGCGACCCGGACGGGACCCGGCGCACGGTCGAGTTCCGGCAGATGGTCCAAGGCCTGAACCGCTCCGGGCTGCGGGCCGTCATGGACGTCGTCTACAACCACACGGTCGCCGGCGGCCAGGCCGACGAGTCCGTCCTCGACAAGATCGTGCCCGGCTACTACCACCGGCTCCTCGCCGACGGAAGCGTCGCCAACTCGACGTGCTGCGCGAACACCGCGCCCGAGAACGCCATGATGGGCAAGCTCGTCGTCGACTCCGTGGTCACCTGGGCCAAGGAGTACAAGGTCGACGGCTTCCGCTTCGACCTGATGGGCCACCACCCCAAGGCCAACATCGTCGCCGTGCGGAAGGCCCTGGACGCGCTGACGCCGAAGAAGGACGGCGTCGACGGGAAGAAGGTCATCCTCTACGGAGAGGGCTGGAACTTCGGCGAGGTCGCCGACGACGCCCGCTTCGTCCAGGCCACCCAGAAGAACATGGCGGGCACCGGCGTCGCCACCTTCTCCGACCGCGCCCGTGACGCCGTGCGCGGCGGCAGCCCCTTCGACGAGGACCCCGGCGTCCAGGGCTTCGCGAGCGGCCTCTACACCGACCCCAACGCCTCGAAGGCGAACGGCACGAAGGCCGAGCAGAAGGCCCGGCTCCTGCACTACCAGGACCTGCTGAAGGTGGGACTGACCGGCAACCTGGCCTCGTACACGTTCACCGACTCCGCGGGCCGCAGGGTCAAGGGCTCGCAGGTCGACTACAACGGTTCCCCCGCCGGATACGCGGCGGCCCCCGGCGACGCCCTCTCCTACGCCGACGCGCACGACAACGAGTCGCTGTACGACGCGCTCGCCTTCAAGCTCCCCGCGGACACCTCACCCGCCGACCGCGCCCGCATGCAGGTGCTCGCCATGGCGACCGCGACCCTCGCCCAGGGCCCCTCGCTCTCCCAGGCCGGCAGCGACCTGCTGCGCTCGAAGTCCCTCGACCGGAACTCCTTCGACAGCGGCGACTGGTTCAACGCCATCCACTGGAGCTGCCGCGACGGCAACGGCTTCGGGCGCGGGCTGCCGGTGGCCGCGGACAACAAGGCCAAGTGGAGCTTCGCCAAGCCCCTCCTGGCCTCCGCCGCCCTGAACCCCGGCTGCCGGGAGATCGACGGCGCGTCGGCCGCCTACCGGGACCTGGTGAAGCTGCGCGCGAGCGAGCCCGCCTTCTCCCTGACCACGGCCGCCGAGGTCCAGTCCCGGCTCTCCTTCCCGCTCTCCGGCACCGACGCGGAGACGCCGGGCGTCGTCACCATGCGGGTCGGTGACCTCGTCGTCGTCTTCAACGCGACCCCGGACGCGCGGGAGCAGCGGGTGGCGGGCCTGAAGGACACGGCGTACCGGCTGCACCCCGTACAGGCCAAGGGCGCCGACACCACCGTCAAGGCGTCCTCGTACGAGCGGAAGTCCGGTACCTTCACCGTCCCCGCCCGTACGGTCGCCGTCTTCGAGCGGCGCTGAGGACGCCCCCGTCAGTGCGCGATGCCGTCGATCAGCTCCCGCGCCCCCTGGCGCAGGAGCGCGACGGCCACCGACGTGCCGAGCGTCGCCGGGTCGAGCGGGCCCGCCCACTCGTGGGCGTTCAGCACGGTCTTGCCGTCGGGGGTGAAGACGCAGGCGCGCAGCGACAGGTCGCCGCCCCGCTCGGAGCGCGCGTACCCGGCGATGGGGGAGTTGCAGTGGCCCTGCAGCACGTGCAGGAACATGCGCTCGGCCGTCGCCTCGCGCCAGGCGTCCCGGTCACCGAGGGCCGACACCGCGTCGATCGTCGCGGTGTCGTCCTCACGGCACTGCAGGGCGAGGATGCCGGCGCCGATCGGCGGACACATCGTCTCGACGGACAGCACGTCGGTCGCCAGGTCGGGGCGGCCGATGCGCTCCAGGCCGGACTGCGCGAGCAGCAGCGCGTCGGCGTCGCCCGCGGCGAGCTTCTCCAGGCGGCGCCCCGCGTTGCCCCGCATGGGCACGCACTCCAGCTCGGGGTGCGAGGCGGCGAGCTGCGCCCGGCGGCGCACCGAGGAGGTGCCGATGCGGGAGCCGGCCGGCAGCTCGTCGAGGGTGAGGCCGCCGGGGTGGATCAGCGCGTCCCTGATGTCGTCGCGCTTGAGGAACGCGGCGAACGTCGTGCCCGCGGGCAGCGGCCGGTCCGCCGGTACGTCCTTCACGCAGTGCACGGCGAGATCCGCCTCGCCCGCGAGCAGCGCGGCGTCGACCTCCTTGGTGAAGGCGCCCTTGCCGCCGAGCTGCGCCAGGTCGCCCATCCAGCGGTCGCCCGAGGTCGTGACCGGCACGACCTCGGTGCGGATACCGGGGTGCAGCGCGGCGAGCTCGGTGCGGACGCGCTCCACCTGGGCCAGGGCCATGGGGGAGGAGCGGGAGACGATGCGGATCAGTTCAGGAGCGGACATGCGCTCCACGATAGGCCTTCGCGGGGGCGGGTCACGCACGTGTCCCCGATCCGGGAGGTGTGGCAAAGGGCGTCCGGCGTAGCCCAGTTGGCCCAGTGACAGGTGGGGCGCGGGGTTCCCGGCGGCATGTGCGGCCCGGCCGCCGCCCGGGTCCGCTCCGCGTGCGCGACCGCGGTCCGCCTCATAGCGTGAGGTGACGAAGGCGCGGCCCGGCGCCGCGCCCGCCCCTGGGAGGCCCGTATGTCCACCCCCGCCGCGCCGCCGGAACGCGGGGCCGTCGCGCTCGCCCCGATGACGCCCGCCCATCTGGCCGATGTCCTCGCCCTGGGGCGGAGGGTCTACGACACCTCCGTCAAGCCGTACACGTCGTGGTCCCTCTCGGCCATCGCGGGCCACCTCGACAGCGAGGCGTCCGCCTGCTGGGTGGCGCTCGACGGGGAACAACTCGCCGGTTTCGTGCTCGGCTCGATGGGCTTCGACCAGCGCTCCGACTGGGGCAACCTGGAGTGGATCGCGTGCGCCCCCGAGTACCAGGGCCAGGGCGTCGCGAGCCGCCTGGTCAAGGCGTGCTGCGCGACGCTCACGGAGGCCGGGGCCGACGCCGTGGTCACGGACGTCGAGTCCCGCAACACGGCGTCGGCCGCCCTGATGCGCGCCAACGGCTTCGAGGCGAGCGTGTCGGTGACGCTGTTCGTGCGCGAGAACACCGGCTAGGGCCGGTCCTGGAGCCGGCCGCCGGTCCCCGCGAGGTGTGCGGGGGCCGACGGCCGGGGCCCGTCGTGGTCAGCCGGTGCGGGTCACGCGACGCGGTCCGCCGCGAGCAGCAGCGCGCTCACCCGCTCCCTGGCGCGCGCCACCCGGGAGCGCACCGTCCCCACGGGGCAGCCGACGGCGGCGGCGGCGTCCGCGTACGGGAGTCCGACGAGCTGGGTCAGCACGAACGCCTCGCGGCGCGGCGCGTCCAGGGCCGCCAGCAGGTCGAGCAGGGCCACGCCCTCCTCGAAGCCGGGCAGACCGCGCGGCTGGGCACGCTCCGCGCTGGCCTGCCAGTCGCCGGTGTCGGAGATCCGGGGCCGGGCCGCCGCCATGCGGAAGCGGTCGGCGACCGTGCGCCGCGCGATGGCGAGCAGCCAGACGCGGGCGCAGGAGCGGGCGGCGTAGCCGTGGAGCGAGGTCAGGGCGCGCAGATACGTCTCCTGGGTCAGGTCGTCGGCCGCGTGCGGGTCGCCGCTGAGGTGGGCCACGAAGCGCAGGACGTCACGCCGGGTGGCGCGCACGAACCGCTCGAACGCGTCGCCGTCGCCGTCGCGCGCGGCGAGGGCCCATTCCGTTATCAGCTCGTCCCGGGCCGCGTCCGTGCCGTGTCCGGGGTGCACGAGGGCATGAGGCATCGCAAGAGGTCCTTCGGTGAGGAGAGTTCGGTGCTTCGGCGGGGAACGCCGAAGATCCGCCCGGCACGTGGGGTGCGGGCGGTGTCAGGAACTGGCCGGAAGGACCGGCGGACCTCTGCGGGAGACGGCGTGCTGCAGGAGGACCCCGCGCAGCCGCGGTACGGGCGCGAGCGCGCCGACGTGCGGCGGGGCCGGGGGAAGGGAGACGGCCAGGGCCGTGAGGACCAGCCGCAGCGGCACGAAGACGGCGGCGGCGAGGGCCCGCCCGGTGCGGAACACGGCCGCCTCGCCGCGCCACAGCCACAGGGCGCAGAGCAGTGCGGCGGTGAGGTGGGCGAGGAACATGCCGAGGGCGCTGTGCCCGAAGACGGACATGATCCAGTGGGAGACGCCCTCGTCCGGCATGGCGGCGTGCGGTGACGCCGGCACGGGCACCGGCATGGGGTGGCCCGTGTGGTCCATGCCGCCACCCGTGGCCGTGGACACGGGCGCGGAGGCCGGCACGGCGGCCGGGGCGGGCGCGCTCACCCGCTGGGCCAGGCCGAACAGTTCGTGCAGGCCCAGCTGCGACGCGACGGTGGCGCCGGTGACCGCGAGGGCCCCGCGCTCACACCCGGTCAGCCACCACGCGGCGGCCGACGTGGCGGCGAACGCGTACCCCACCGCCCACCAGGGCAGCGGGGCACCGGACATGAGCGCGTGACCCAGGGCCGTCGCCACCACGCACACGGCCGCGAACACGGCGGCTCGTGCGAGGCGGAACGCGGGCCCTGACGTCATGGGAAGCATCGTGCCAGGCGGGAAGGGGGCCTCGGGCGGCGGTCCTGGAGTTCCCCGCGGCGCGCCCCCTGCCCGGCGGGGCGCGCGCCGCCGGCTAGGACCGCTCGCCCGCGTCCTGCCCGTCCAGCGACTCCACGGTCTCCCGCGGTCCGGGCACCACCGCGGCAGCGGGGTCCCCGGCCATGCGGCGGCGGGCGATGACCCCGCTCACGTGATCCGCGACGGGCTGCGTGTAACGGGCGGTCAGCGGGCCGACGATGACAAGGATCAGGACGTACGCCGTGGCCAGCGGCCCCAGCATGGGTTCGATGCCCGCGGCGACCGCGAGGCCGGCGATGACGATGGAGAACTCGCCGCGCGCCACCAGAGCGCCGCCCGCGCGCCAGCGGCCCCGTACGGAGACGCCCGCGCGGCGCGCCGCCCAGTAGCCGGTGGCGATCTTCGTGCACGCGGTGACGACGGCGAGCGCCAGGGCGGGCAGCAGCACCGGCGGGATGCTGGCCGGGTCGGTGTGCAGGCCGAAGAAGACGAAGAAGACGGCGGCGAAGAGGTCCCGCAGCGGCGCGAGCAGCGAGTGGGCGCCCTCGGCGACCTCACCGGAGAGCGCGATGCCGACCAGGAACGCGCCGACGGCGGCGGACACCTGGAGCTGCTGCGCGAGCCCGGCGACCAGGATGGTCAGGCCGAGCACCACGAGGAGCAGCTTCTCCGGGTCGTCGCTGGAGACGAAGCGGGAGATGAGCCGTCCGTAGCGCACCGCGAGGAAGAGCACGACGCCGGCCGCGCCGAGGGCGATGGCCAGCGTGAGGCTGCCCGCGGCCAGGCCGACGCCCGCGAGCAGCGCGGTGATGATCGGCAGGTAGACGGCCATCGCCAGGTCCTCGAGGACCAGGATGCTGAGGATCACCGGGGTCTCGCGGTTGCCGAGCCGCCCGAGGTCCCCGAGGACCTTGGCGATGACGCCCGACGACGAGATCCAGGTGACACCGGCGAGGACCACGGCGGCGACCGGGCCCCAGCCCATGAGGAGCGCGGCGACGGCGCCCGGCACGGCGTTGAGCGTCATGTCGACGAGCCCGGCCGGATACTGCGTCTTGAGGTTGCTGACGAGGTCGCTCGCGGTGTATTCGAGCCCGAGCATCAGCAGCAGCAGGATGACGCCGATCTCGGCGCCGATGGCGACGAACTCCTCGCTCGCGCCGAGCGGCAGCAGCCCGCCCTGACCGAAGGCGAGCCCCGCGAGCAGGTACAGCGGGATCGGCGAGAACTGGAAGCGCCCGGCGAATCTGCCGAGCAGGCCGAGGGCCAGGATGATCGCGCCGAACTCGATCAGGAAGACAGCGGAGTGCACGCGGTCACTCCCTTCCGAGTATCGTCGCGGCGGTCTCCACGCCTTCGCGCGTGCCGATCACGATGAGGGTGTCGCCGCCCGCCAGCCGGAAGTCGGGGGCGGGGGAGGGGATGGCATCGGCCCGCCGCAGGACCGCGACGATCGAGACGCCGGTCTCGGTGCGCATCCGGGTCTCGCCGAGGAGGCGCCCGTTCCAGTGCGAGGTGGCCGACAGCAGCACCCGCTCGGCGACGAGGCCGAGGTCCGTGGTGTGCAGCAGGTTCGGGCTGTGGTGCGAGGGCATCAGGGCGTCGATCAGCGCGTCCGCCTCACCCGAGCTGAGCCGCAGCGACAGCGCGCACTCGTCCGGGTCGTCGGAGCGGTAGGCGCTCAGCGTCCGCGCACCGTCCCGGTGCGCGACCACCGAGAGCCTGCGCTGTTCTCGGGTGGTCAGGTCGTACCGGATGCCGATGCCTGGAAGCGGCGTACGGCTGAGACGTGATGCGGGCACAGCTCTCCCCTTGCGTGATAAGCGATCAACCCCAAGCTGTCACCCTATCGGGCGTTAAGGATTGGCAAAATCACGCCGGAAGCGCCGCGCACCGTCACACGTCGCGCCGGGACAGCACCGTCTCGACGGTGTCCGCCTGGTCGGCGGGCTTGTCCTCGCGGTAGCGCACGACGCGGGCGAAGCGCAGGGTGACGCCCGCCGGGTAGCGGGAGGAGCGCTGCAGGCCGTCGTAGGCGATCTCGACGACCAGCTCGGGGCGGACCCGCACGACGAAGCCGTCCCCGCCGACCGCCAGCTCTTGGAGGCGCTCGGTCTGCCAGGCCAGCATCTCGTCCGTCATGCCCTTGAAGGTCTTGCCGAGCATGGCGAAGCTCCCGTCGGGCCGCCGCGCGCCCAGGTGCAGGTTGGAGAGCTTGCCGGTGCGGCGGCCCGAGCCCCACTCGGCGGCGAGGACCACCAGGTCCAGGGTGTGGACCGGCTTCACCTTCAGCCAGGAGGCGCCCCTGCGGCCCGCGTTGTAGGCGGCGTCGAGCGACTTCAGCACCACGCCTTCGTGGCCGCGCCCCAGCGTCGCCTCGAAGAACTCCTGGGCCCCGGCGCGCTGCCGCTCGTCGGCCGGGTCCTCGACCAGGGTGCGGCGGACCCGCATCGGCTCGGGGACCAGGGCGGTCAGCTCCGTGTGCCGCTCGGTCAGCGGCAGGTCCACCAGGTCCCGGCCCGCCACGGACAGCGCGTCGAAGAAGACGGGGGACAGGGGCAGCTCGGCCGCCGCGGCCGCCACGTCGACGCGGGAGCCGACACGCCCCGCGATGTCCTGGAACGGCCGCGGACGCCCGCCGGCGTCCAGCGCGATGACCTCACCGTCCAGGATGAAGCTGTCCCCCCTGAGCTCCCGCGCGGCGGCGGTCAGCTCCGGCAGCCGGTCGGTGATGTCGTCCAGGGTGCGCGTGTAGACCCGTACGGTGTCGCCGCTGCGGTGCACCTGGACGCGGATGCCGTCCAGCTTCTCCTCGACCGCGCACGCGCCGAGCTTGTCGACGGCCTCGGCGACCGACGGGGCGCCGTGCGCGAGCATCGGCTGGAGCGGGCGGCCCACCGTCAGGCGGAACTCCTCCAGCGCCTCGGCGCCGCGTGCGAGCAGGGCCTCGGCGACCGGGGCCACACCCCCGGCGAACATCACCGAGCGCCGCACGGCGTCCGCCGGGGTCCCGGTGGCCACCGCGAGCCCCTCGACGGCGACCGCGTCCAGGGCCCCCTGCCGCAGCTCGCCGGTGAGCAGGCCGGTCAGGAGCTTCTGTTCGTCGGCGGTCGCGGCCCCCAGCAGCTCGCCCACCAGGCGCCTGCGCTCGGCCTGGGACCCGGCGCCGGACACCGCGCCGATCGCGGTGAGTGCCGCGTCCACCCCCGCCACGGTCAGCGTCGCCTCCCCGGCGGGCGGCCCCGCCTCCTTCAGCGTGCTCCAGCCGATGCCGAGGCGTCCCTGGGGCAGCCGCCCCGCGAGATACGGGATGACGACCGGCACGTCCTCCGGCTCCGCCGCGCGGAACAGCTCGGCGAGCAGAGCGATCTTCCGGGACCTGGCGGAAGTGGCGGCCACTTCCTTGGACACGTGGGCGAGCCGGGCGAGCAGCATGGGGCCATCCTGCACCGGAGGCGTGCCGGACGCAGCCGGGGCCGCTGTTCACCGGAGGGACGTGTGCGACCCGTCGTGCAGGGCACTCGGAACGCGCGGCGGTGCGGCCGACCACGGGCGGCCACGGAGCCTCAGCGGCGAGGGGGTGACGCAGGTCATATGAATCTTTTGGCGTGCCGCCGTAATGGAGGCCCGTGTCCCGGGTCCCAAGGGCATGGGGCCTCGCCGCCGGAGGTCCCGAGAACCGGAACGACCGAAGTGGAGCTCGATCATGGCCGACACCCTCCAGCAGCCCGCACGTGCTCGCCTCGTCACCCCGGACGGCCGCGAGCGCGCCCTGGCGGTGGCCCTGCGCTACTCGGCGGCGGACCCCCTGGCCGTCCAGATCACCTTCCCCTCCGAGGCCTCGCTGGACGGCATGGAGGTCACCTGGGTCTTCGCCCGCCAGCTCCTCGACGACGGCCTCACCGCCCCCGCGGGCGGCGGTGACGTGCACGTATGGCCGTCCGGCCGGGCGCGGACCGTGCTGGAGTTCCACTCGCACCAGGGGCTGGCCGTGGTGCAGTTCGACACCTCCGTGCTGCGCCGCTTCCTGTCGCGCACCTATGCCGCCGTCCCCGCCGGTGACGAGGAGACCAGCCTCGATCTCGACCAGGGCCTTTCGCGGCTGCTCGGCGGCGTCTGACCCGTCCGGAGCCCCGGCCCGCATGCGAGCGGCCCGGACCACGGGTACTGCTGGACACATGACACGGCTACATGAACCGGGGCGAAGCGGGGATGAGGGACGGGACCCGGAGCACGGGCCCGGGCCCGAGGTGGAGCGGCGGGCGCCGGACACACCCACGGCCCTGGGCAAGAAGTCGTGGCGGGACGTGCTGCGCAGGACCCTCGGCGAGTTCAAGCGCGACGAGCTGACCGACCGCGCGGCGGCCCTGACGTACTACGGCATCCTGGCGCTGTTCCCGGCCCTGCTCGTCCTGGTCTCCCTGCTCGGCATCGCGGGCAGGTCGACGACCGACAAGGTGCTCGACAACATCACCGAGCTCACGCCCGGCGCCGCGCGCGAAGTGATCACCAACGCGGTGCGGCAGCTCCAGGGCAACGCCGGGGTCGGCTCGGTCATGGCCCTCGTCGGCCTGGTCCTCGCGGTGTGGTCCGCCTCCGGCTACGTGGCGGCGTTCATCCGTTCGGCCAACGCCGTCTACGACATCCCCGAGGGCCGCCCGGTCTGGAAGGTGCTGCCGGTCCGCGTCGGTGTCACCGTCGTCCTGATGCTTCTCGCCGTGATCAGCGCGCTGATCGTGGTCTTCACCGGGCCGCTGGCCCGCCAGGCCGGCACCGCCTTCGGCATCGGCGACACCGCGCTGACCGTCTGGTCGATCGCGAAGTGGCCGGTGCTCGTGCTCCTGGTCATCGTGATGATCGCCATCCTGTACTGGGCGACGCCCAACGCCAAGGTGCGCGGCTTCCGCTGGGTCACCCCCGGCAGCTTCCTCGCCCTGCTGATCTGGCTGATCGCCTCCGCCGCCTTCGCGCTGTACGTGGCGAACTTCGCCTCGTACAACAAGACGTACGGCACCTTCGCCGGGATCATCGTCTTCCTGGTGTGGCTGTGGATCACCAACCTCGCGATCCTCCTCGGCCTGGAGTTCGACGCCGAGACCTCGCGGCAGCGGGCCATCGCCGGAGGCCATCCGCCGGACGAGGAGCCCTACGTCGAACCACGCTCCACCGCCACATGGGACGAGCAGGACAGACGCCGCCTGGACACCGACTCCCGGGAGCCGTGAGGGGCAGGACCTCAGCCGTACAGCGCGGGCCGCCGCTCCAGGGCGACCTCCGTGCGCCTGCCGTCGCGCAGCGCCGCGCCCCCGGCCTCGGCGACGACGGCCGCCGCGTAGCCGTCCCAGGCGCTCGGGCCCTCGGCCCGGCCCCGGCGCGCGGCGGCGACCCAGGCGCGCACCTCGCGGTCGTAGGCGTCGGCGAAGCGGACCAGGTAGTCCTGCGGCACCTCCTCGCGCGCGCCGCCCGCCGAGCGGACGACCATCGCCCGGGCGTCACCGACCTGGGCGCTGCCGTGTTCGCAGACCGCCTCACACCGCACCTCGTAACCGAAACCGCAGTTGACGAAGATCTCCACGTCGACGACCGCGCCCCCCGACGTCTCGAACAGCACGAGCTGCGGATCGAGCAGCCCCTCGGGGGCCCCGGACGAGGGAGCGGGCCGCAGCACCGTCACCGCGGTGATCTCCTGGCCGAGCAGCCAGCGGGCCGCGTCGATCTCGTGCGAGACGGAGCTGCTGATCAGCATCGACGAGGTGAAGTGCGGGGGAGAGGAGACGTTGCGGTGGCGGCAGTGCAGCATGAGGGGGCGGCCGAGCCGCCCGGAGTCGAGCAGGGACTTCAGCGCCGCGTACTCCGCGTCGTACCGCCGCATGAACCCCACCTGGATCAGCCTGCGGCCCAGCCGTGCCTCGGCCTCCACCACCCGGAGCGCCGAGGCGGAGCCGGGCGTCAGCGGCTTCTCGCAGAGCGCCGGCAGGCCCCGCGCGCACGCCGCGAGCAGCGCCTCCTCGTGCGCCGCCTCGGGCGAGGCCACCAGGACCGCCTCCACGCCGGGGGCGTCGAGCGCGGCGAGGGCGTCTCCGTGCACCCGGACACCGGGGCGTCCGGCCACCGCGGCCTCGGCCCGCGCGGTGTCGGGGTCGGCGACGGCCACGACGCGGGCCCCGCCCACCGTCCCGCCGATGCGCCGTATGTGGTCGGCCCCCATGTGGCCCGCGCCGAGCACGGCCACCCCCAGCGCTCCGCTCATCCGGCGTCTCCCCACGCTCGCGCGGCGCCCGCGCGGCGGCGGGCCCTCACTCGACGATCTTCTTCTTCGCTTCCGTGCGCCGGGACACCGTAGCCGCCCGCCGCCTGACCGCCACGATCAGGCCCGCGAGGACGGCGACGCCGCCCGCCATGACCATCATGAGCGCCGGCCAGTCGGAGTCGTCGGGCTCCAGCAGGGCGCTCTCCGAGGTCGTGCGCGCGCGGGAGATCTTCGCGGGCGGCGGGAGCAGCGAACCCACGGGCCGCACCTTCTCCGCCGCCGCGAAGCCCCAGTCGAGCAGGGACCTGGCCTCCTCGTAGACGGCGTATCCGCCGCCCTCCTGCGGGTTCAGCACCGTCACGACGAGCGTGCGCCCGTCGCGCTGGGCCGCGGTGATCAGCGTGGCGCCCGCGTTGCTGGTGTAGCCGTTCTTGATGCCGAGCAGCCCCGGGTAGGGGGCGACGCCGTCCGCGCCGGTCAGCAGGCGGTTGGTGTTCTGGATGGGGTACGACCAGCCGCCCGCGGGGAACTGGGCGACGCGCGTGGAGCAGTAGCGGGAGAACTGCGGGTCGGCGAGCCCGGCCCTGCCGAACACCGCCAGGTCGTAGGCGGACGAGACCTGCCCGTCGGCGTCGTACCCGTCGGGCGAGACCACGTGTGTGTCGCGCGCGCCCAGCTCCCGGGCCTTCTCCCGCATCTGCCGCACCGACTTGTCCAGGCCGCCGTTGAGCCGCGCGAGGACGTGCACGGCGTCGTTGCCGGAGCTGAGGAAGACGCCGCGCCACAGGTCGTCGACGCGGTAGTCACGGCCGGGCGCCACACCGACCAGGCTGCTGCCGGCGCCGACCAGGTCGAGTTCGCGCGGGGCGACCAGGTGCCGGCTGCCGACGTCCAGGTGGGGCAGGACCGCGAGGGCGAAGAGGGACTTGAGCGTCGAGGCGGGCGGCAGCGGGCGGTGCGCGTCCCGCGCGGCGAGCACCTCGCCCGAGTGGGCGTCGGCCACCAGCCAGGCGAGCGCGGAGACGTGAGAGGGCAGCGGCGGCGCGTCGGCGTCGGGCCTGACCTGCACGCCGGGACGGTCCAGGTAGGCGGAGGTGTACGCGGGGACGGGGCGCGGCGGCGCGGGCTCCGCCAAAAGCTCGGCGGCGGAGACGGGCGTGGACAGGAGGACCAGGGCCCCGAGCGCGAGGGCCGCGGTACGGACGGAGGAGGAGCGCGAAAGGTACCTGATGACCATTCGGTCACCGTATGAGCGCCGCCGTCACTCCGCAGATCGGCTTGGCCCGGCCGGACGTATCACCCGCTCGGCGGCCCGCGCCCCCGGCCGGGCCGCCCTCACCCGGCCGGAGGCGCCCCGCTTGCGGGCGGTGGTGTCAGGTCGGCAGGTGCTTCTCGACGGCGGCGACGACCTCGGGGGCGTCCGGCTCGGTGCGCGGCCCGAACCGGGCGACGACCTCGCCGGCGCCGTCGACCAGGAACTTCTCGAAGTTCCACCGGATGTCACCGGTGTGGCCCTCGGCGTCGGGGGTGTCGACGAGGCGCGCGTACAGCGGGTGCCGGTCCGCGCCGTTGACGTCGACCTTCTCCGTCATCGGGAAGGTCACGCCGTACGTCGCCGAGCAGAACTCGGCGATCTCCTCCGAGGTGCCGGGCTCCTGGCCCATGAACTGGTTGCAGGGCACCCCGAGCACGCTGAAGCCGCGCGGGGCGTACTGCTCGTGCAGCCGCTCGAGGCCCGCGTACTGCGGGGTGAGACCGCACTTTGAGGCCACGTTGACGACGAGGACGGTCTTGCCCTCGAACTGGCGCAGGTCGGCGGAACCGCCCCGCAGGGCGCCGATTTCTTCTTCGTAGACGGACATGGTCGTCGAGCTTACGCCCGGCCCGTCCGGGTCTTCGCGAGGCCGGTCCCTTCGCGGTGGAGACGCCCCCTGGCGATCAGTTCGACCGTCACGGCCACGGCCACGGCCTGGACGGCGAGCAGGGCGATCAGGACGAAGAGCTGCACGGCTCCGGCGAGGACCGGCGACGCGCCGCCCAGGAGCATGCCGACGAAGGCGCCGGGGAGGGTGACCAGGCCCACCGTGCGGGTCTGGTCGAGGCCCGGCAGCAGGGCGTCCGACGCGGCGGGGCGGACGACCTCCATGCGGGCGTCGTGGTCGGCGAGGCCCAGGGCCAGGCCCGCCTCGAACTCTCCGTAGCGGGTGTGGAGTTCGTCCAGGGCGCGGCGTCCCGAGAGCACCGTGGCGGTCAGGGCGCCGCCGATGAGGATGCCCGTCACGGGGATCATGGCGATGCCCCGCACGGGCAGCAGCCCCGCCGCCGTCAGTCCCGCCACCACGGGGATGACGGGGCCCGCGACGGGCAGGGCGGCCCACCACCAGGTGCCGTTCCGGGTGATGCGGCGCCCCGCGGTACGGGCGGCCACGCCGAACATCAGCAGCAGGAAGGCGTAGAGCGCCGCCGTGTGGTGCGCCACCCGGCCGATCACCAGCGAGACGGCGCCCAACTGCACGGTGGCGCGGACCCCGGCCAGCAGGATCTCGCGCGCCCGGCCCCGTGAGCCGTCGGGCGCGAGCCGGAACACGGCCGCCGTCGCCGTGGCGACGAGCAGCAGCGCGAACAGGGCCACGGCGAGGGCCGTGTCGACGGGGAGCAGGGCCTGAGCAGCGAGATCACGCACGCGGACACCCTAGAGGGCGTCAGACGCCGCGTTCTCCGTGGCTGCCCCGCCCCGCGCCGGCGGCGTACCCGTGCCGCTGCGGACAGCGGGTGCCGGACCTGTAACGATGGGGCGGGAAAGACGTGCAGAGAGAGAAGGGCTGTAGTCATGGCGCAGCAGGTGCAAGGCGTGGTCGCACGCGCGAAGGGCGAGCCGGTGCGGATCGAGACGATCACGGTGCCGGACCCGGGTCCGGGCGAGGCCGTGGTGAAGGTCCAGGCGTGCGGGGTCTGTCACACGGACCTCCACTACCGCGAGGGCGGCATCAACGACGAGTTCCCCTTCCTGCTCGGGCACGAGGCCGCCGGCGTCGTCGAGTCGGTCGGCGAGGGCGTCACCGAGGTCGACCCCGGTGACTTCGTGGTCCTCAACTGGCGTGCCGTGTGCGGGCAGTGCCGTGCCTGTCTGCGCGGTCGCCCCCAGTACTGCTTCGCCACGCACAACGCCCGGCAGAAGATGACGCTCGCCGACGGCACGGAACTCTCCCCGGCCCTCGGCATCGGCGCCTTCGCCGAGAAGACCCTCGTCGCCGCCGGGCAGTGCACCAAGGTCGACCCCGACGCCTCGCCCGCCGCCGCGGGCCTGCTCGGCTGCGGCGTGATGGCCGGCATCGGCGCGGCCATCAACACCGGCGAGGTCGGCCGCGGCGACTCGGTCGCCATCATCGGCTGCGGAGGCGTCGGCAACGCGGCCGTCGTGGGCGCCCGGCTCGCCGGGGCCGCGCGGATCATCGCCGTGGACATCGACGACAAGAAGCTGGAGACCGCCAGGAGCCTCGGCGCCACCCACACCGTCAACTCCCGCGAGACCGACCCCGTCGAGGCCGTGCGCGAGCTGACCGGCGGCAACGGCGCGGACGTCGTCATCGAGGCGGTCGGCCGCCCCGAGACCTATGAGCAGGCCTTCTACGCCCGCGACCTGGCGGGCACGGTCGTCCTGGTCGGCGTGCCGACCCCGGAGATGAAGATCGAGCTGCCGCTGCTCGACGTCTTCGGCCGCGGCGGCTCGCTCAAGTCGAGCTGGTACGGCGACTGCCTGCCCTCGCGCGACTTCCCGATGCTCATCGACCTCTACCGGCAGGGCCGCCTGGACCTGGACGCGTTCGTCACGGAGACCATCGCCCTGGAGGACGTGGAGAAGGCCTTCGAGCGCATGCACCACGGCGACGTCCTGCGTTCGGTGGTGGTGTTCTGATGACCGCCGAGAGCCCGCACGGCGCCCCGGGCGCGCGGATCGACCACCTCGTCACGTCGGGGACGTTCTCCCTCGACGGCGGCACCTGGGAGGTCGACAACAACGTATGGATCGTGGGCGACGACAGCGAGTGCGTCGTCATCGACGCCGCGCACGACGCGGACGCCATCGCCGAGGCCGTGGGCGGGCGGCGCCTCGTCGCCGTCGTCTGCACCCACGCCCACGACGACCACATCGACGCGGCCCCGGCGCTCGCCGCGCGTACGGGCGCTCCGGTCCTGCTGCACCCGGCCGACACCGAGCTGTGGGAGCAGACCCACCCCGACCGGGCCCCCGACGGCGAACTCGCCGACGGGCAGGAACTCGCCGTCGCGGGCACCGTCCTGAAGGTGCTGCACACGCCGGGCCACTGCCACGGCGCCGTCAGCCTGCACGCCCCCGGCCTCGGCGCCGTCTTCACCGGCGACACGCTGTTCGCGGGCGGGCCGGGGGCGACGGGCCGCTCCTTCAGCGACTTCCCGACGATCGTCGAGTCCATCGAGCGGCGGCTGCTGACGCTGCCGCCCGACACGGTGGTGCACACCGGGCACGGCGACAGCACGACGATCGGCGCGGAGGCGCCGCATCTCCAGGAGTGGATCGCCCGGGGGCACTGACGGGTCCGGTTCCACGGGGATGGCCCGCACGGTTCGCCGTGCGGGCCTTTCGCGTACTGGCGACACTCCCCGATCTCCGATAAGTTAGGCAAGGCTTACCTAATGGAGGTTCAGGATGGGTGTCCGTCACAGCAGCACGATCGTGCCCACAGCGGCGGCACGCGCGCGTTCCCTGCTCGCCACCGCGTGGTCCTGCGCGGTGACCACGCAGACCGGCAGGGACGAACTCGTGGGCGCGCACAGCGTGACCGAGGACGGCAGGCTGCTGCTCTCCCCGCCCGACGACAGCGCGCTGGCCGCCGCCCTCATCTGCACACCGCGCGGCGAACCGTCCACGCTGATCGAGTTCGCCGACGTCGCGCCCGTCCCCATGAGGGAGCGCATCCGCGCCCGCCTCTGGCTCTCGGGAACCCTCGCCTACGAGGGCGAGCACCTGCTCTTCGAGCCGACGTGCGCGGTGCTGCACGACGCGAACGGCGAACGCGAGGGCATCGAGCTCGACGAACTCGCCCTGACCGCCCCCGATCCGCTGGCCGAGGCCGAGCCGCGCCTCCTCACGCACCTCGCCGACGCCCACCCGGACGCCGTCGAACAGCTCACCCGCCTCATCAGCCCCGACAGCCTGCACGGCGTGGTCCGCGTCCGCCCGCTCGCCGTGGACATGCACGGCATCTCCCTGCGGCTCGAACGCGCCCGCGGCCAGGCCGACGTGCGCCTGCCCTTCCACCAGCCCGTCGAGGACGTCACCCAGGTGACGGACTGCATGCACGCCCTGCTGATGAAGGCCCGCCTCTCAGCGTCCTGGCGCGGCAGGCCCGTCGGCGGCTGACCGCATCGAGCGCAGCGCCACCAGGAGCACCCCGATGTCATCGAGGTAGATGGGATCGGGCAGCAGGTCGGCGGGCAGCAGCAGATAGGCCACGGCACCCCAGAAGACCCAGCGGCGGTCGGTGGGGAGCCCGGCTCTGCGCAGGTGGCGGCGGGTGCGCACGAGGCGTACGAGCAGCATGACGGCGACGGCGAGCGTCGCGGCGACGAGAACGGCCGCGACGGTGAGGAAAATGGCCATATCCGTGCTCATACGTACGTACGTTAGCGACTGCCGCGCCCCGTGTCGCCGACGGGCGGTCCCTGCGGCAGCGCGCACACCGCGACCGGCGCTCCGAACGGCTTGCCCGCGAGACGCAACGCGCCGGTCCCGGCGTCGACCCGGAAGACGCTCACCGAGCCCGACTTCTGGTTGGCGGTGAACAGCAGCCGCTCCGAGGGCGAGAGCGCCAGATGCCGGGGGAAGTCCCCCTCCACGGCCACCGTGCCGAGCAGCCGCAGCCGGGCCCCCGCCCGCTCGACGGCGTACCGCGCGACGCTGCCGTGCCCCCGGTTGGCGAGGAAGGCGAAGCGCCCCTTTCGGGTCACCACGAACTGCGCCGGATAGTTGGCGCCCCCGCCGGATCCCGTCGGCTGCGGTTCGCCGGGGGTGAGCCGCCCGCTGCCCGGGTCGTACGCGCAGACGACCACCGTGTCGTCCAGCTCGTTGGCGAGGTACGCGAACCGCCCCGAGGGGTGGAACGCCAGATGCCGCGGCCCCGCGCCGGGCCGCAGGCGCGCGTACGACACCTGGCGCAAGGTGCCCGCCTTGGTGTCGAGACGGTAGGTGTAGACCGTGTCGGCGCCCAGGTCCACGGCGAGGACGTGGCGGCCGTCGGGGGAGGTGACGATCTGGTGGGCGTGCGGCCCGTCCTGCCCGGGGCCCGGCGGCGGGGCCGTATGCCTGACGAGATCCGTCCGTTCGCCCAGCGCGCCCGAGGCGTCGATGGGGTGGACGGCCACGCTGCCCGACCCGTAGTTCGCGCTGAGCAGCCACTTGCCGCCCGGGTGCACCGAGAGGTGGCAGGGCGCCGCGCCGCCGGTCCCCCGTGTGCCGAGGATCTCGTGCCCGCCGCCGGGGGAGAGCGCGACGGCCGTCACGCCGCCCTCCTCACGCTCGTCGACGGCGTAGAGCGTGCGGCCCGAGGGGTGCAGGGCCAGATAGGAGGGGTCGGACACCCCGCCGATCGTGCCGGCGCCGGTGATCCGCCCCGTCGCCTCGTCGTACGTCGCCAGACCGATGCCCGAGCCGCCGCCCTCCTGCGAGGTGTACGTCCCGAGGAACAGCCGCCCCGCGCGGCGAGGCCGGTGCGCGGCCGACGAGGCCGCCTCGGTACGCCTGGCTTCCGGCCGCACACGCCGCGCGGGCGGCTCCGCCGAACCGCAGGCCGCGCCGGCCGCCGCGAGGGCGATCCCCGAGAGGGCCCCGATGACGGCCCGCCGCCCCGGGCGGCTCGCGGGGCTCGCGGGGTTCACGGGATCGCGGTCCGGCCCTGTTCCGCTGTTCATGGCTGCACCTTGGGGGTCGGGGATCGGGGGGCGGGGTTGATGTCGGGGTCGGGAGTGGGGAGTCGGGAGTGACGGGTGTGGCAGCCACACTGCCCGGTCCCCGTCGGCGCCGACAAGAGGCGCACCGCCTCGCCCTCCTCCGGACGCGCACCGCCTCGACCGCCTCCCGGCGCCCACCGCGCCGATTCGGCCGACGCGGGTGTGCCGCTCGCGCGTGACCGGACACACAGGGCTACCGCTCGGATACGGTGTGCGAGCCACTTGGTCGCACGCACGCCAGACACCTGATGAGGAGACGCCGAGTTGACCCACAGCCATCGGACGGGCAGCCCCCTGACCCGCAGCCACCCGGCCCGCGTCCGAACCGTCCTTGCCGCGCTCGGCGTCGCCGGGGTCATGGCCGCGGCGCCGACCGCGAGCGCCGCCGCTCCGGAGCCCCCGGTCGGCGCGGCGGCACGCGAGCCGTGCACGGGGGAGTTCCAGGGTGACTCCCGCCTCGGCCCCCGCTGGCTGCCCAAGAAGTGGCAGCGTCCGGTCGGCCCGCTCCTGAAGGGCTGGAAGCGGACGGGCGGGCTGTCGCCGCAGGCCTTCCTGAAGAAGTACTGGGACGGCCCCGCGTCCACCGGTGGCTGGAAGTATCCGCCCAACGACGGCTTCGAAACCGTCAACGGACAGGTCGACAAGCACCGCGAGCGGCTGGACAAGGGGGAGCGGCTCGACCGCTTCGGATCGGAGTTCGGCTCCTATCTGGCCCCGGCCGGTGACTCCTACGCGGAGCGCGCGCTGCCGCCGCAGAACCTCAACACCCGCGAGGCCGCGCACGCCTGCGACTACCGTGTGTACGAGGTGCGCAAGCCGTTCTCCGTGTGGCAGGGCGGCATCGCCCCCTGGTTCGAGCAGCCGGGCGGCGGACAGCAGATCAAGCTCGACCCGGCCTTCCTGGACCCCGGCGAGGGTCAGCGCCTCCATGTGAAGTGGCTGCTCGATCACGGCTACCTGGAGCCCGCGAAGGCCTAGACGCCTGCGTGGGCCGGCCGGAGAGGGGGGACCCGGTGGACGTCTCGGCGCTGCTGTCCGCCCTCCGGTCGGCCCGCGTGGCCGACGGCTACTACTGGATCGAGGGCGTCCACGAACCCGCCCCCACGCCCCCGGACTTCGTCTACCTCCGCAGGGCCGCCGATGACGGGACGTGGGAGGTCGGGACGTACGAGCGGGGAGCGCGCCATCCGCTGACCCGGCACGGGGACGAGGCCTCGGCCTGCGCGCACATGCTGCGCCTGCTGACCTGAGCCGGGGCGGCGCACGGCATGCCGGGGTGGGCCCGGGGTGCCGTTCTACTGGCCTTCGGGGCGCAGCAGCCCGCGCTCGTACGCCTTGACCAGGCGCTGCGGGACCATGTGCCGCATGCCGTCGACCGTGACGGGGGCGAGCTGGGGCGTGACGGCCTTCCACTGGGCGCGGCGGTGACGGGTGTTGCTGCGGGACATCTTGCGCTTGGGCACGGCCATGGGGGGCTCCTCGGTGAGCTGTGTGCGGGGACGGAACCGCACGCTATATGAAAATGAATGCCATTAACAAACCGTGCAAGGGCCCTGTCGGGTTGGTGTCGCAGCCGGACCTGTGGCGGGAGGGGCTCGCCGGGCGTCTCCGTACGGCGATCCGGGTCAACGCCGGGGAGCGGGGAGCGGGCGAATCCGACACGAAGTCTCACCCTAAACATGACGTTGAGAGTCGCGCGGGCTTCGGTTCGAATCCGTGTCGCTCCCCGTACCCGGAGCCGACCGATGACACGCGCCCTCGTCACGGCCGCCGGTTCGTGCGGGGCTGTCGCGCCGCCGGCCTAGGCGCTGCCCGTTCCGGCGGGCGTCCTGTGTCGTGCGCGGTCGTGCCAGGGCAGAAGCAGCGGCGTGGCCAGCAGCATGATCAGCCCCGCGCCCGCGATCGCGGCGCGGGGGCCGGTGACAGCGGCCAGCAGTCCCCACAGGGCGGTCATGCCCGCGACGGTGGTCTTACCGGTGACCGACCAGGCGGAGAGGATGCGCGTGACGCGGTCCGCCGGGGCGCGTTCGAGCCGGAGGGTGGACAGCACCGGGTTGTACACCCCGATACAGGTGATCAGGGCGAACTCGACGACCATCACCAGGACGAGTCCCGCGGCGCCGTGCCCGATGAAGGCGAGACCGACGGGCCAGCACGCCCGGAGCGTTCCCGCCGCGAGCAGCACTCCCCGCTGCCCGTGCTTCGGGATGAGGAACCGGCCGAGCCGCGCCCCGACCAGGCCGCCGAGGCACGGCAGCGCGAACGCGAGGCCGTACTGCCAGGGCGCGAAGCCGAGGTCGCCGAGCATCAGGACGGCGAGCGGTGGCGTGGCCGCCATGATCAGGCCGTTGACCAGCACGGTGTTGAGGAACAGCGGGCGCAGCACCGGGTCCGCCAGGATGAACCGCCAGCCGTCGAGGAGATCGCCCGCCCGCATCCCCCGTGACGTGTCACCGCGCTCCGGCAGCGGCTCCTCGCCGCCGATCGCCTTGATGCCGATGGCGGACAGCAGATAGCTGACCGCGTCGGCGAGCACGGTCAGCACGGGGCCGAAGAGTCCCACCGCGGCGCCGCCGAGCGGCGGCCCCAGCATGGTGGCCGTCCAGGTGGTCGACTCGAAGCGGCCGTTCGCGACCAGCAGGTCCCGGGGCGGCACCAGGGCCTTGAGGAAGGCGCCGCTCGCCGCGGTGAACGTGATGTCGGCCGCGGCGACGACGGCCGAGACGAGCAGCAGGTGCGCGAAACCGAGCAGACCGAGCGCATACGCGGCGGGAACGCTGACCAGCGCCCCGAACCGCACCACATCCATCGCGATCATCACGGGCCGCTTGCGGCGGAACTCCACCCACGGGCCGAGCGGCACCGCCGCCACCGCACCCACCGCGAGGCCCACGGCGGAAATGAGGGCGACCCGCGTCGCCCCCGCGCCCAGCGCCAGGATCGCGATCATCGAGAACGCGTCGAACGCCAGCCGCGTCCCGAAGGAGCTGACCGCGTACGCCGCCCAGAGCCACCCGAAGCGCCGCCCGAGCGACCGCCTGCCCTTCACCCCGCCACTCCGTTGGTCCTCTTCCCGTCCCGGCAACCGCACGTTGCCGACGAACATCCAAGCGGGTGACCGGCCTGGACATCAAACAACTGCCAGGAGGGGTCGGCCACAACCGCCGGTTGTCGGATTAGGCTGCCCGGCATGGATCTCCACGCCGTGCGCGCCTTCGTCGCCGTCGTCGACGCGGGCCGATTCCAGGGGGCCGCCGCCGACCTGGGAATCACCCAGCAGGCCGTGTCCAAGCGGGTCGCCGTGCTGGAGAGCGACCTCGGGGTGCGGCTGCTGCACCGCACACCGCGCGGCGCCCGGCCCACCATCGACGGGCAGGTCTTCCTGCCGTACGCCCGGGACCTGCTGAGGGTCGAGGAGCGCGCGGCGGCCTCCGTGCGGCCCGGCAGCCGTGCGCTGCGCGTCGACGTGATCGGCAGGCGGCTCGCACCGGCGGACCTGCTGCGCGGCTTCCACCGGGCGCACCCCGACGTGGCCCTGGACATGGTGACGCTGTTCGACGCCGACGCGGCCATCGCCGCCGTGCGCTCCGGAACGATCGACGCCACCTTCCGCGCGGTGACGGTGCCCGCGAGCCGGCTCCCCGACGGCATCGAGGCCGTCCGGGTGCACGACGAGCCCATCCATCTGCTCACCGGCCCCGAGCACGCCCTCGCCGGGGCCCGCGCGGTCACGCCGGAGCAACTGGCGGGGCACCGCATCTGGATGCCGGGCCTCGTCGCGGGCACCGAGTGGGCCGCCTACTACGACGACTTCGCCGCCGCTTTCGGGCTCAGCATCGAGGCGACCGGGCCCGAGTTCGGCACCGAGCCGCTCCTCGACACCATCGCCGAGTCGCCCGGCATCGCCACGCTGGTCGGCGAGTGGACCCACGTCGTCCGGCCCGCCGGGGACGACCTGCGGCGCATCCCGGTGCGCGACCCGATGCCGGTCTATCCGCACTCCCTGATCCTGCACGCCGACAACCCGCACCCCGCGCTGGGCCGCCTCCGCGACCACCTCGCCGCCGCTCACCCCGGTGACCGGGTCGGCGCCACATGGACACCGGCGTGGGCCCGATGAGCGCCGCTGCGAACTCCCGGCCTCGCGCCAGGGCTTGAGTCCGCGCCCGGCGCTCGCCCCGCAAGGGGGTGACCGCAGGCCCCCGTAGCCCGAGCGGCCGAGCGCCGAGGCGGGTTCCCGGGCTGCCGTGGAAGAGTTCCGGGCATGACCGAAAGCGCGTACCTGTACATGGCGAAACCCCGGATCACCGTGCTCGGCGTCCAGGCCGGCACCCCGCCTTTCCGCATCGTGGAGATCGACGGTGAGGTGGTGGGCAAGGCCAAGACCGTCACCGATGTCCTGGACGCGGCCGCCATGGCGGGCATCACCGTGCACGACCTGGACGACCCGGACACCGTGCGGTGGGTGGGCGGCGACAAGTTCACCTGGCGGGTCCATTAGGCCGACGGTCCATGGGGCCGACGGGTCCAGCGGGCCGCCGGGACAGCCGGAGCGACGGCTCGGCCGGACCGGTCGCGGCGCGGATCTCAGGGCCTTCCGGTCACGGGCACCTCCTCACCCGCGGGGACCGGTCCGGGCGGCGTGCCGTCCCCGAACGGACGCCCGCCCAACTCCTCGCGGCGATGCGGTGTGAGCCAGCCGCCGAGGTCGGGGCCGAGCGGCACGACACGGGTCGGGTTGATGCCCGAGTGCACCTGGTAGTAGTGCCTCTTGATGTGGTCGAAGTCGACCGTGTCGCCGAAGCCCGGCGTCTGGAACAGATCCCGTGCGTACGCCCACAGGACCGGGTCCTCGGTCAGCTTTCTGCGGTTGCACTTGAAGTGGCCGTGATACACCGCGTCGAACCGCACCAGCGTGGTGAAGAACCGGATGTCCGCCTCCGTGATGGTGTCGCCGACCAGATAGCGCCGGGTCGCCAGCCGCTCGGACGTCACCTCCAGACGGTGGAAGACGTCGTGGTACGCCGCCTCGTACGCCTTCTGGTCCGGGGCGAAACCCGCGCGGTACACGCCGTTGTTGACGTCGCGGTAGATGCCGTCCATCACTACGTCGATCTCGTCGCGCAGCGGCTCGGGATACAGGTCGGGCGCCCCCTCGCGGTGCAGCGCCGTCCACTGCGTGGCGAAGTCGAGGGTGAGCTGCTGATAGTCGTTCGTGACCAGTTCGCCGCTGGGCACGTCCACGAGCGCGGGGACACTGACGCCGCCCGGATAGCGGCTCTCCCGCGCGTCGTACGCCTCGCTCAGATAGCGGATGCCGAGGACGGGGTCGCGGTCGTCGGGGTCCAGCGTGAAACGCCAGCTCCGGTCGTCCTGGATGGGGTCGGTGACGCCCAGGGACAGGGCGTCCTCCAGGCCGAGCAGTCGCCGCGAGACCAGGGCCCGGCTCGCCCAGGGGCAGGCCCGGCTCACCACCAGGCGATACCGCCCGGCCTCCACCGGCCAGCCGTCCCTGCCGTCGGCGGTGACCCGGTCCGCGAAGTGGCTCTTCGAGCGCTTGAATGCCTTGTGGCCGTACGAGGCGTTGCCTTCCGCGCCGGCCCCGGGCGTCTCGTCCTGTGCGCTCATGACTGGCTGCCCTCCCGCTCCCGGGAACGGGCCGGCGTGGCCTGCGGTGAGCGCTGGGCGGGCGGGGCCGGCGGGGCGGCCGGTGGGTGGGGCGACAGGTCGTAGATACGGTCGATGAGCGCCGCCTCGTTGCCCGTGAGGCCCGCGCGGCGCAGCGCGGCGTCGGCTTCCGCGATCGGCCCGGCCAGCAGCGTGGCCGCGGCGGCCGGCGGCACCTCGGCGGCGTCGGACAGCGCGGCGCGCGCCGTGTGCAGCAGACGCAAGCAGGCCTGGGCGGCGAGCAGTTCCTCGGACGTCGTGCCGGTCATGTCGAGCGACTCCTCTGCGCTGGGTGGCGTGGCGGCATCGCGACGATGCCCACCTCCACTGTGGCGCACGGGTCTGACAATGGCGCTCCTACGCGGCCGGGGAGCGGCGCGTGAGCCGCAAGGTGAGTCCATCCGGCATAAGGGTCAGCCGCTCGGCGACCCGCAGCCGGTACCCGGGGTCGGCGTGCAGGTCGTAGCGGCGCAGCAGCAGCCCGAGCACCAAGGTGGCCTCGTGCAGCGCGAACTGACGTCCGATGCAGGCCCGCGCCCCGGTGCCGAACGGCTTGAAGACATGCGCGGGCCTGGCCCGTACCGCCGAAGGCGCGAACCGGTCGGGGTCGAACCTCTCCGGGTGCTCGCCCCACGCGGCCGGGTCCCGGTGCAGCATCGTGGCGAGGACCAGCGCCCACGCGCCCCGGCGCATCGGGTGCACGCCTCCGAGCACGGTGTCCGCACGCGCCTCGCGGGCGAACCCGGGAGCGGTCGGCCAGAGCCGCAGCGACTCGTCGAGCACCCGGCGCAGATAGCGCACCTTGGCCACCTGCTCGTACGCGGGTTCGCCGTCCCGGCCCCAGACCTCGTCGACCTCGGCACGCGCGCGTGCCAGCACGTCCGGGGACCGCGAGAGGTAGTGCAGGGCGAACGACAGGGCGCCGGACGTCGTCTCGTGCCCCGCGACCAGGAAGGTGATGACCTGGCGGCGGATGTTCTCCGCGGACAGCCGCTCGCCCGTCTCGGGGTGGGCGACGTCGAGCATGCGGTCGAGCAGATCACCGTGGGCGCCCGAGCCGTCCGATGCGCGGCGGGCCGCCACCACGGCGTCGACGGTGCGGTTGAGGTAGGCCATGTCGGCGTCATTGCGCCGGTGCGCGCCGCGCAGCAGCGGGGAGAGCAGAGGTGGTACGACGTTGCGGCGCTGGGCGAAGGAGAGCGTGCCGACCATCGCCGTCACGAAGGGGTGCGGGGCCGCCCGCTCGAAGGACCCGAAGTCGTGCCCGAAGCCGGTGCGGGCGATCGTCTCCAGCGTCAGCTTCGTCATGTCGCCGGGCACGTCCACCGCCCGCCCCGCCGACTCCCGCTCGTCCCAGCGGGCCGTGAGCTGCCGTGCGACGTCGAGCATCAGCGGGTGGTAGCCCGCCATCGCGTCGCGGCTGAACCCGGGCGCGAGTATGTCGTGGGCCAGCTGCCAGTTCGGCTCGTGGTTGTACGCGGTGAAGAGCCCGTCGCCCGCCACCGGGCGGAGGTTGGCCACGCCCAGCCCCACGTGCTTGGCGAACCGCGACTCGTCCGCCAGGTCGGCGGCCAGCTCCGCGCCCCACACGAACACGAACTCCTTGCCGAACGCCCTGCGCCGGAAGATCGGCCCCAGCCGCTCGGCCAGCCGCATCGAGTCCTGCAACGGCGTGCGCACACTCGCGCCCACGACGTCACCGAGCAGCGGGAGGCGGTACGGCGGATGCGGTATGCGCTCCAGCCCGGGCCAGCCCAGCTCCGCGCTGCGGAACCCCTTGGGCGGGGGAGCGGCCGGACCGTCCTGCCCCGCCGCGGCCCGCGTCGTCTGCGCCATGCGCGCCATCTCCCCTTGTCACAGCGGCCCGTCGGGCCAGTTGTACGTGGATTCAACAGGGCTCCCCAGTCTGGGGTCGCTATTGAATTCGCGTCAAGTAAGGTTTTTCGTATGTCCGCCACCCCGCAGGAGCGCACGCGTCGCAGACTGACCAGCGAGGAGCGGCGTGAGCAGCTGCTCTCCGTCGGATCACGGCTGTTCGCGCAGAAGCCGTACGACGACGTGTGGATCGAGCGGGTCGCGGAGATCGCGGGCGTCTCACGCGGACTCCTCTACCACTATTTCCCGACCAAACGGGACTTCTTCGCCGCCGTCGTCCAGCGGGAGAGCGAGCGCATGCTGCGCCTGACCGCGGCCGAGCCCGGCCTGCCGGTGCGCGAGCAGATCACCACGGGGCTCGACGCCTTCCTCGGTTACGTGGAGAGCCACGCGCAGGGCTTCCGGGCCTTCCACCGGGCGGAGGCGACGGGCGACCCGCTGGTCCGCGAGGTCTACGCGGAGGGCCTCGCGGCCCAGGAGCGGCAGATCCTCGCGGCCCTCGCGGCGGACCCCGCCACCACGGACACCATCCAGGACCCGCCGGCGCTGCGACTGGCGGTCCGGGGCTGGCTGGCCTTCATGGTGGCGGTCTGCCTGGAGTGGCTGGAGGAACCCGAACTCACCCGGGAACAGGTGCGGGACCTGTGCGCCAGGACGCTGTTGGGGGCCATCACGCGGTGACGCGGCGGCCCACGAAGCGCCCACCGCCGGGCGCGGCGCGTCATCGGTCAGTCAGGTGGAAGCGGCCCCCGCCGCGTCCTGCCGGACGTGACCGAAGGCGCCTTCACCCATGCCCAGCAGAGACCCGCCCCCGACCGGGAGGAGACCACGGAGAGTCTGCCCACCAAGGAGGCCGCCACAGAGCGATCGCCGGCCGAGGAGAGCTCGGAGCGGCTGCCCGCCCGGGAGACCTGGCAGGCCCTGTACCGGCACTTCCGTCCGCACCGCGGCGCCGTCGCCCTCGGAGCCCTGTTCACGCTGATCGGAGCGGCGACCGGCGTGGCCCAGCCGCTGGCCGCCATGACCCTCGTGGACCGGCTCGGCGACGACGAGTCCATAGCCGGGATCCTGCTGCTCCTGACCGCGCTCGTGGTGCTCGGCACGGCGATCGAGTCCGTGGGCGCGTACATCCTGGAGCGCACCGCGGAGTCGGTGGTGCTCGCGGCACGGCGCACCCTCATCGGACGGCTGCTGCGGCTGCGCCTCACCGAGGTGGAGCGGACGCAGCCGGGCGATCTGATGTCACGGGTCACCTCGGACACGACGCTGCTGCGCGTCGTGACCACCCAGTCCGTGGTCTCCGCGGTCTCCGGCGCGCTCACCTTCGCCGCGACCATCGTCCTGATGGGGCTGATGGACCCGGTGCTCCTCGGCGTCACCATCGGCGTGATCGTGCTCATCGGCGGCGCGGTGTCCCTGGTCATGCCGAAGATCGCGCAGGCCACGCGGCGCTCCCAGGAGGCGGTGGGCCTGATCTCCACGGCGCTCGAACGCGCCCTGGGCGCGTTCCGCACCCTCAAGGCGTCCGGCGCCGAGGGGCGCGAGGCGGCGGCGGTGCAGGAGGCCGCGCGGGAGGCGTGGCGGCACGGCGTGCGGTCGGCGAAGTGGCAGTCGGTGGCGTGGAGTTCGGTCGGGCTCGCCGTGCAGGTGTCGTTCCTCGCCGTCCTCGGCATCGGGGGCGCGCGCGTCGCGTCCGGCGCGATCTCCGTCTCGACGCTCGTCGGCTTCCTGCTCTTCCTCTTCTATCTGATCGACCCGGTGTCCCGCATGGTCGAGGCGGCGTCGCACTACCAGGTGGGTTCGGCGGCGGTCGCGAGGATCGTGCAGGCCGAGCGCCTGGAGACCGAGCCGACGGCCGAGCCGATGACCGACGTGGCCCGGGAGTCCGCCCGGGGCGCCGCGGGCCCGGCCTCGGTGGTCTTCGACGAGGTCACCTTCCGCTACCGCGACGATCTGCCCCACGTCCACCACGGCGTGAGCTTCGAGGTGCCGGGACCCGGCATGACGGCCTTCGTGGGCCCCTCGGGCGCGGGCAAGACGACCGTGTTCGGCCTCGTCGAGCGGTTCTACGAGGCGACGGGCGGGCGGGTCCTCGTCGACGGCGAGGACGTACGGCGGTGGCCGCTGGCCGAACTGCGGGCCGCCATCGGGTACGTGGAGCAGGACGCCCCCGTCCTCGCGGGCACCCTGCGGGAGAACCTGCTGTTCGCCGCGCCCGACGCCACCGAGGCCGAGGTCCGCGACGTCCTCGTACGCGCACGCCTCGACGGCCTGGTCGAGCGGCTGCCCGAGGGCCTGGAGACGGTGGTCGGCCACCGGGGTTCCAAGCTGTCCGGCGGTGAACGCCAGCGCGTCGCGATCGCGAGGGCGCTGCTGAGGAAACCCCGCCTGCTCCTCCTCGACGAGGCCACCTCGCAACTGGACGCGGTCAACGAACTGGCCCTCCGGGACGTCATCACGGAGATATCCCGCGAGGTCACGGTCCTCGTGGTGGCCCACCGCCTGTCGACGGTGACGACGGCCGACCGGATCGTGGTGATGGACGCGGGGAAGGTACGGGCGGTCGGCACCCACACCGAACTGGTCGCGTCCGACCGGCTGTACGGAGAACTGGCGGCGACGCAGTTCCTGGCGGCCTCACGGTGAGCGTCCGCCCGGCGGCCCGGATGGAGGGGGGCGGCTCGGGCGGGCCAACACCACCGCCGCTCCCCGTTGTCACGATCGGCCGCATGCCCTCCGTACTCGTCATCGGCTATGACCCGCACGCCATGCCCAACGCCGACGCCGTCGAGGCGGCGCTCGACGCGGAGCTGCGCAAGTTCGCGGATCGGGGCATCGACGCCGCGGTGACCACGGTCGTCGCCGACGGAACGGCAGGGCCCGCGCTCGAGGCCTCGCTGAGGCGAGCGGCCCTGGGACGTGGTGGTCGTCGGCGTCGGCATCCGCGAGACGGAACAACTGCTGCCGCTCTTCGAGCAGATCGTCGACCTGACCCGCCGTCACGCCCCGCAGGCGGACCTCGCGTGCAACAGCGGCCTCACCGACACGGTGGAGGCCGCGGAGCGCCGGCTCTGAGCTCCGAGGTGCCCGGAGACCCGGTGTACCGCGCCGCGCGCCCGGGCAGGTAGCTCCGGTACGGCCACGGTGGAGGCCTCGCGGCCGGGCAGGGGCGCGAAGGGCTGGGCCGTGGTACGGGAGCAGCAGGAGGAGTCGCACCATGGCACACGAGACCGCCCGTGAATGGGAGTTCACCGACGACCGGGACCATCTGGTGAGGGCGCCCGGACGTCCCGCTCGCCTCGTCGCCTACTTGCCGACCGGCGCGGCACTGCACGACCACGGCATACGCCCGCTCGGCGTCTTCGGTTCCGCGCACGACGACCCGGCGGCGCCGGACCCCGCCAAATCGGGGGACCTGCCCCTGGCGGACGTCCCCTACTTCGGAGCCGGGCCCGCACTGGACACCGAGGCGCTGCTCGGCGCGGAGCCCGACCTGGTCGTCGCCCTCACCTACGGCGGCGGTCAGGTCTACGGCATCGATCCGGAGGCCGCCAAACACCTGGAGGAGCGGGTGCCGCTCGTCGTGCTCGACGTCGGCCGCGGCCGCAGCCTCGCCGGTGTCAGAGGGCGCGTCACGGCCCTCGCCCGCAGCCTGGGCGCTCCCGCACAGCCCGACGCGGACCAGGAACTCGCGGTCGCGGAGGGCAGGCTGAGCGAGGCCGCGGCCGGTCGGGTACGGCCGCGTGTGCTCGCCCTCTCCCCGGCGGGTCCCGACTCCGTCCATCTGGCGAGGCCCGACGCCTGGCCCGACCTGGCCGCGCTCGCCGGTCTCGGCGTCGGGCTCGTGGACCCGGCGTCGGGGCAGGGCGGCAACTGGACCACGACGACATGGGCCGAGGCCGCCGCCCTCGAACCCGATCTCGTGCTCACCGACGTGCGCGGCAACGCGGCCGAACTCGGCGACGCCCTGGGGCCGGGCGTCCGGTCCCTGCCCTGGAACCCCGAACTGCCGCCCAGCGCCCGCCAACAGGCCCGCTTCTGCGCCGCGCTCACCGAAGCGCTGGAGACCGTGAAGCCCTGACGGGCACCGGGCCGGGACCGCAGGGCCGCCGCGCTACTCGTCCCAGGGAGAGTCCTGGATCACCCGTACGAAGTCGCCCCGAGTGAAGCCGGGCACGAAGTGCTCCAGGACATCGGCCTTCACATTGCCGAACGTCGTCTCCGGCTTCGGCGCGATCCCGTCCGTGAACGCCTTCAGGATGCGTCGCTTGAAGTCGGGACGCGGATGCAGCGCGGTGATCTCGGCGCGGTCGTCCGCGCTGACGTCGTGGAATCCGATGCCGAGCACGTCGTACTCGACCCCGGCGGTCACCAGGGCCACCTCCGCTTCCATGTGCTCGGGGACGCCGGGGGTGGTGTGCAGCGCGATGGCCGTCCAGACGCGCCGCACACCGTCCTCCGGCACGCCCCTGCTCTCCAGGAAGCGGCGGGCCTCGTCGGCGCCGTCGACCTCGAAGCGGCGCCCACTGGAGCGGAAGCGTTCGCCGAGGCCGAGGTCGTGGAACATGGCGCCGATGTACAGCAGCTCGGGGTCGAAGTCGAGGCCGCGGTTGCGGCCCTGGAGGCTGCCGAACCAGTAGACGCGGCGGGAGTGGTGGTAGATCAAGTCGTCCGTGACGTCGCGGACGAGTTCGGTCGCCTCGGCCGCCAGCTCGGTGTCAGGAACGGAGACTCCCGCCGCGGAGGAGGCGGGGGAGGAGAAGGGCGCGGGGGAGGAGGAAGCGGAGGGTGGCTGGGCGTTCATCGGGCGGCTCCTGTCGATCGGCCGAGCGGCACTCGGGCCTGCGGCTGCGTGAGACCTGCTGCTGGATGAGGTCTGCTGCTGGGTGGGACCTGCGACTGCGTGAGGCCTGACGCGTCCAGGCCCGCTGCACTCAAGCCTGGGGCAGGGGGCTCGCGCCCGCCATGTCCCCAGGGACAGGAACCCCACAGATCCGGACCCCACAGATCCGGACACCGTGGATCCGGAGGTGCCCGCCGCCTACGCTGAGGCCATGCGCCGACCCCAGCCCGCCCACGACGTCCTCGTCCTGGCCTTCGACGGCGTCCGTCTCCTCGACGTGGCCGCCCCGCTGGAGGTCTTCCACACGGCGGCCCGCACCACCGGCGCCTACCGGGTGCGGGTCTGTACGCCGGACGGACGTGACGTCACGACCTCCACCGGGCTGCGCATCGCCGCGGACGTGTCGGCCGCCGACGTCGGCCGGACGGACACGCTCGTCGTCCCCGGCCCCGCCGACCTGCGCCTCCTCGACGAACGCCCCGCACTCGTGGAACTGGTGGCCCGGCTCGCCCCCGGCGCGGGCCGGGTGGCGTCGGTGTGCACCGGGGCGTTCGCCCTCGCGGCGGCCGGACTGCTGCGGGGCCGCAGGGCGACCACGCACTGGGAGTACGCCGACGACCTGGCCCGCGCCCATCCCGACGTGACCGTCACGCCGGACGCCATCTACGTCCAGGACGGCCCGGTCCTGACCTCGGCGGGCGTCACCGCGGGCATCGACGTGTGCCTCGCGCTCGTCGAAGAGGACCACGGCCCCGACGAGGCCCGCCGGGTCGCCCGCGACCTGGTCGTCTTCCTCCAGCGCCCCGGCGGCCAGTCCCAGTTCTCGGCGGCGTCCCGCACCGCGACGACACGCCACCCGGTGCTGCGTCCGCTCCTCGACGCCATCGCCGCCGACCCGGCGGCCGACCACAGCCTGCGTGCGCTGGCCGCGCGGGCCGGTCTCAGCGGCCGGCACGTCTCCCGGCTCTTCGTCCAGCAGGTCGGCAGCACACCCGCCGCCCATGTGGAGCTCCTGCGCGTGGAGGCCGCCCGCATCCTGCTCGAACGCGGTGTCTCCGTCACCGACGCCGCGCACCGCAGCGGTCTGGGCAGCGACGAAACGCTCCGCAGGGCCTTCGCGCGGCACCTGGGGACGACCCCGTCCGCATACGCCGCACGCTTCCGTACGGCTCGTGGCGAACCTGATGTGGCGCGTGGCGTCGGCGCATGACGCGACCGCCGCACCTGACGACCCTGCGCGGGCGTTCAGTCCTCCTCGGAGCGGCGTGCGCGCAGCGTCCGGACCTTGTGGAGGTTGCCGCAGTGCTCCATCGAGCACCAGCGGCGCCGGCCGGGGCGGGAGGTGTCGACGTAGACGAGGTAGCAGTTGTCGGAGGCGCACATCCGGATGCGGTGGGAGAACGGTCCGGTCAGCAGGTCCACGGCGTCGCGCGCGACGGTGGAGAGCAGCTCGGACCCGTCGGCGGTCCCCGTCCAGACCCGCTCCCCGTCCAAAGCGATCGCCGGGGTGAGCGGCGGGCGGGCGGCGGCTTCGTTGACGGCGGCGATGTCGGCCGGGTCCGGCGTCTCGTCGAGGGCGCGGGCGGTCATCGCGCGCCACAGGGCGTCGCGCAGCCGCCGGGCGTCCGCCACCTCCGCCTCGGACACCCGCAGGTCGGGCGTGGGCGTGAGCCGCGACCGCTCGGCCCAGGCGGCGAGATCGCCGGGGGCGTGCAGCACCTCATACCGCCGGAACTCGCCGATGCCGCCGGTCGTCAGCAGTTCGAGGCAGAGCGCGCCCGGGTCGAAGCGGTACCTGGCACCGGTGTGTGAGCGCATCAGGATGCCGGGGGACGCGGATGAGGGCATGTAACCAACGTTAACGGTTACGGACGGTGCCGTGGCCGGGCGGGCGGCCTAGACTCCCGCCATGGACGACGCCCCCGGCACTCCCGACGCTCCCGACAACCGGGACGCACAGCTCACACGGCTCGGCAGCGGAAAGTACCTGCTGGTCAGCAGCTACCGAAAGGACGGCACTCTGGTGCCGAGCCCGGTCTGGGTCGTCCGCGACGGGGACGCGCTCGGAATCTGGACGGTCAGTGACTCCTGGAAGGTGAAGCGCATCCGCAGACGCCCGGACGTCCTGGTCGGACCGTGCGACGTGCGGGGCAACCCCACCGGGGCGCAGGCGCCCGCGACCGCGGAGATATGCCCGCCCGAGGTGACCGCGCGCTACCGCACCCTCATCACCCGCAAGTACAAGGTCATCGGTTTCCTCACGCTGCTCGGGAGCAGGATGCGGCGCGGTCTCGACGGAACGGTCGGCATCCGCATCACCCTCACCCCCTGACGGCCGCCGTCCACCCGGAAGACCGGACGGCGGCCCTGCGGATCGTTGACCACGTGATGTGATCACGACGCACGAGGGGGGCGGGGGCGAACCACTCCCCGCAGGGCCGTCCCGCCGTCCCGGAGATCAGGCAGGGCTGTGCTCCTGCGAGGCGTCGGCGGGACTCTGCTGCGCGGGCACGGTCGGGGTCCGCTCCTCGCCGCCCCGGGCCTCGCTCTCGCTCCAGGCCCGGGGCCGGGCCTGGGTCTGCCCCTGCGTGGTCGCCGACTGGAGGGCGTCGATGCATGCGCCGATCGCCTGGCGCAGGTCCTCCAGGCGCTCGACCATGTCGTCCTCGTAGATGTCGTCGATGTCATCGACGTCGTCGAAGGTCAGCTCCTCGAAGACCTTCGTCGCCTTCTGCAGGCTGCTGTAGAACTTGGCGCGGCGCTCCTGCACCCGCAGCTCCGGGTTGCTCTGCACGGTCTCCGCGATGAGGTCGCGCACCGTGTCGTACGCCTCGCGCGCCCACTCGCCGGAGTCCTCGCCCTCGTCGAGTTCGTCGATGAGGGACAGGTGCCGTTCGGCCTCCTCGCGCAGCTCGGCCGGGGCCTCGATCATCTGGCCCGCAGGCGTCTTGACCTGGCCCTTCTCCACGATCTGGCGGACGTAGTCGACGCGGTCGCCCGCCTTGGACTCGGCGGCGACGGCCTTCTTGAGATCGTCGGTGCGGACGATGTCGCGGACCAGCTCCGTGCGGAGCGCCGGGTCCTCGTCGATGCGGTCCATCAGCGCCTTGCGGGCCGCCTCCGCGGTGCCCGGGTCGGCGAGGATCGCGGCGCGCAGGGCGGTCGGGTTCTCGGCGACCTCCAGGGCCTTGGTGGGGCGGATGCCCTCGGCCTCGGCGGCCTCGGAGATCGCGTTGCCGCGCGGGGTCAGGGCGCTGGAGCGCGCGGCGTAGTACGTCGACCAGACGTCGGCGTCGGGCAGTTCCACCTCCATGCCCGGCGCGAGCGCCTCGAAGTGCGGCACCATGCCGTCGTCGGCGGCCTTGTCCCAGGCCTTGTAGTAGCGCATGACGCGCTCGGCCGAGCATTCCGCGAGCTCCGCGAACTCCTTGGCGGAGATCTTCGGCGTCTCGCCCGCGCCCTGCCCGCCCGGCCGGACGCTGCGGGCGACCTTCAGGGCGAAGGCCCAGCCGCCGGTGCGCGCGTAGGCCCCGAAGGCGCGGGCGTCCTCGGAGATCAGACGCGCGGCGTCGGCGGACTGCCTGTCCTCCCCGGACGAGTCGGACGAGCCGGACGAGCCGGATGACGGGGAAGGCGCCCCCGCTGCCTCGGGAGAGGCCGGCTCCGCTTCATCGGGTTCCTCGGGCGACCAGAATTCGTCGGACGGGGCCATGGCTACGGTCACGGAAGTGCTCCCGGTGAGACAGTGGGGGGACGAGGCTGACGCGATACTTTATCGCTCCGATTGGGGCATTTCGCGGGCGCGTCACTGTCGCGAGCACCGGGCCGCTCCGGCCGCGAGCACCCAGCCACTCCGGCCGCGAGCACCGGGCCGCTCTGCCCGCGAGGGCCAGAGCACCCCGATCGTGAGCCATGCCGCCAGCGGCCGGGCGAACCCCGTGAGGACCTCACGCGGACCTCGTGCGGGGCCCGTGGGAACCCCGCGAGCGGCCATCCGCCGTGTTCTGCCGGGCACAAGCCCTTCGTGCCGGGCTGATCGCTCGCATAGGCTGCCAGGATGAGCATTCTGGATGACGCCCGCCCGGGCATGAACCCCGACATCCGACCGCAGGACGACCTCTTCGGACACGTCAACGGCCGCTGGCTCGACACGGAGAAGATCCCGGAGGACCGCTCCAGCTGGGGCCCCTTCGTGCAGCTCGCCGACACGGCCGAGCAGCAGGTGAAGGAGATCATCCAGGACCTGGCCGACACCCCGGCCGGCGAGGGCGCCTCCGCCGAGGAGGCCCAGAAGATCGCCGCGCTGTACGCCTCCTTCATGGACGAGGAGACCATCGCCGCCCGCGGCCTCGCCCCCGCGCAGCCGCTGCTCGACGAGGTCGCCGGGCTGCGGGACGTCCGCGAGCTCGCGGCGTTCCTCGGCCGCTTCGAGCGCGTCGGCGGCTCAGGTCTCTTCGGTTCGTACATCGACTCCGACGACCGCGACTCCGACCGCTATCTCTTCAACGTCCTCCAGGGCGGCCTCGGCCTGCCCGACGAGTCGTACTACCGCGAGGAGAAGTTCGCCGAGATCCGCGAGAAGTACGTCGCCCACCTCACCGAGCTGCTCACTCTCGGCAAGCACGCCGAGCCGGAGGCCGCCGCGAAGACGGTCCTCGCACTGGAGACCCGGCTCGCCTCCGGACACTGGGAGCGGGCGGCCACGCGTGACGTCCTGAAGACCTACAACCTCACGACGTACGACGAACTGGTCGCCCTCGCGCCCGAGTTCGACTGGCGCGGCTATGTGACCGGCCTGGGCGGCTCGGACGCCACCATCGCCGAGACGTGCGTGCGCCAGCCGTCCTACCTCTCCCACCTCTCCACGGTCCTCACCGAGGTGCCGATCGAGCGGTGGCGGGACTGGGCGACGACACGGGTCCTGCGCGCCTGCGCCCCGTACCTGCCGGACGAGTTCGTGCGCGTCAACTTCGAGTTCTACGGACGCACCCTCAACGGCACGCCCGAGCTGCGCGCCCGCTGGAAGCGCGCCGTCTCCTTCGTCGAGGGCGCCATGGGCGAGGCCGTCGGCAAGGAGTACGTGGCACGGCACTTCCCGCCGTCCTCCAAGGCGATGATGGACGACCTGGTGGCCAACCTCCTGGAGGCCTACCGGCAGTCCATCGCCCGCCTCGACTGGATGACGGACGAGACGAAGGAGCGGGCGTACGAGAAGCTCGCGACCTTCCGGCCGAAGATCGGCTACCCCGACACCTTCCGCGACTACTCCGCGCTCCGGGTCAGCTCCGACGACCTGCTCGGCAACGCGCAGGCGGCGGCCGCCTTCGAGTCGGACCGCGAGCTCGCGAAGATCGGCTCGCCGGTCGACCGCGACGAGTGGTTCATGCTGCCGCAGACGGTGAACGCGTACTACAACCCGGGCACCAACGAGATCTGCTTCCCCGCGGGCATCCTGCAGAAGCCGTTCTTCTCGCCCGACGCCGACCCTGCGGAGAACTACGGCGGCATCGGCTCGGTCATCGGCCACGAGATCGGCCACGGCTTCGACGACCAGGGCGCGCAGTACGACGGCGCGGGCAACCTCAACGACTGGTGGACCGCCGCCGACAAGACCGCGTTCGAGGCGAAGTCGAAGGCGTTGATCGAGCAGTACGACGCCTTCTCGCCCCGCAACCTGCCCGGCGAGCACGTCAACGGCTCACTGACGGTCGGCGAGAACATCGGTGACCTCGGCGGCCTGACCATCGGGCACACGGCGTACCTCATCGCGCTCGACGGAGCGCCGATGCCGCGCGACGAGGACGGCACCACCGGCTCCCAGCGACTCTTCATGAACTGGTCGTACTGCTGGCGCACCAAGCGCCGCAAGGAGCAGGAGCAGCAGTACCTCACGATCGACCCGCACTCCCCGCCGGAGTTCCGCGCCAACATCGTCCGCAACCTCGACGAGTTCCACGAGGCGTTCGGCACGGTGAAGGGCGACGGGCTGTGGCTGGACCCGGAGGATCGGGTCCGGATCTGGTGAGCCGAACCGAACCGATCGGCCGCTTGGCCGGAGGGTCATGTGGTCGGTGGGTCGGCAGGTCAGTAGAGGGGCGGCCGGGCCGGGGAGGGGTGCGGTTGCCCTCCCCGGCCCGGCCGTTCCGTTCGGTCGCCGTCGCCGGCCACGGCCTCGTAGAGCGCGGCATCAGCGAGCCGCCCGGTGGCCGAGCAAGCGGTCCTGCCGGGAGAGAGCCGTTCGCGCGGCACCGCGTCTCGCTCCACTCGATCCCTGCGGCGCCAGCCACCAGCGTGCGAGCCGCCCGTGCGGGCTAGGCGGCGGGATCAGGGCCGCCGCAGGGTGGCGCGGGTGAGGGCGGTGACCCCCGCGCGGATGTGGTCCGGGGAAGTGCCATGCGTGGTGAGGTGTTCGATCAGGTCGCTGCGCACGGCGGCCAGCAGCGCGTGTGCCAGGAAGGCGGCGTCGCGCTCGCCGCGGGCCTCGGTGAGCAGCGCGGTGAGTTCGGCGTGCCACAGCTCGTAGGTGTCGTTGTCGTACGGGCTGCCCCGGCCGGCGCTCTCCAGGGCGAGCATCAGAGGACGCGTGTCGAGCTTCAGGGTGAGCAGGGCGTCCAGGAGGGCGAGGGCGCGTGCGTCGGCGGGCGCGCCGGGGCCCAGCGGCGGAGGACCGGCGACGACGTCGGCCCGAAGCTGTTCGGTGCGCCGCTCCACGAGCGCCTTGACGAGCCCGAGGCGGTCGCCGAACCGGCGGAACAACGTGCCTTTGCCGACCCCGGCGGCCACCGCGATGTCGTCCATGGACACGCGCTCCGGGTCACCGTGCGCGCCGAACAACTCCTCCGCGGCGGCCAGTACGGCCTCGCGGTTGCGCTGGGCGTCGGCCCGCTCCTTGCGAGGGGGTGGGGGCACGGGTTCCTCCGGGGCAGTGGGCAGCGGGGATTGCGAAAGCGGACTAGCGGTCCGTATAGTCGGGCTAGATGCGGACCGCTGGTCCGTATATTAGCCCGCCGCGCGGTGTGGCGCTGGGCCGAGCCCTCGCGGCCCCGCCCGCCACTCCTCACCCCTACGCCGAAAGGCACCGCACTGCCATGACGTACGACAGCAGCAGCACCCGCACGGACGCCCCGCCGGCGTCGACACCGGAGGGCGTCTTCCGCCAGGGCATCGACCTCCTCCTCGCCAAGCGGTTCGACGCGTGGATCGACCTCTGGGCCGAGGGCGGAGTCATGGAGTTCCCCTTCGCCCCGCCGGGCGCCCCGTGCCGCCTGGAAGGCAAGGCCGCCGTCAGCGCGTACATGACCGCGTATCCCGACCACATCGACCTCACCGCCATCCCGTACGTCGAGGTCCACCGGACCGGCGACCCGGACGTGGTGGTCGTCGAGATGCGCTCCGAAGGGCGCGCGGTGGCCACCGGGCACCCTTTCGAGATGTCGTACGTGGCCGTGGTGACCGTCGAGGAGGGACTGATCACCCACTACCGCGACTACTGGAACCCGCTGACCGCCCTGGAGATCGCGGGCGGCGCCGACGCGCCGTTCGTGGGAGCGGCCCGATGAGCACGGCGACGCGCGTTCTGGTGACGGGCGGCACCGGCACGACGGGCCGTCGCGTGACGGCCCGCCTCGTGGCGGCGGGGCACGCGGTCAGAGTGGCGAGCCGCCATCCTGGCCCCGCGGTCGATGACGGCACGGCTGCCGGTCCCGACCCGGCCGCTGCCCACGGGACGACCGCTGGCCTCGCTCCGGCCGCCGGCCTGGAGACGGCCCGCTTCGACTGGAACGACCCGGCGACCCACGCCCCCGCGCTCGACGGAGTGCGCCGCGTCTACCTCGTCGCGCCCGTGGGCGCACCGGACCCGGCCGCGCCCATGCTCCCGTTCCTGGACCGGGCACGCGGCGCGGGCGTCGAGCGGGTGGTGCTGCTCGGGTCATCGGCGATCGCGGAGACGGACGAGGGCCTGGGCGAGGTGTACCGGGGCATCCGTGAGAGGTTCCCGCAGTGGGCGGTGCTCCGACCTTCCTGGTTCATGCAGAACTTCACCGGTGACCATGTGCACGCGCAAAGCATCCGCGAGCGCGGCGAGATCGTGACGGCCACCGGGGACGGCCGCGTCGCGTTCATCGACGCCGACGACATCGCGGAGGTCGCCGCACGGGCCCTCACGGACGAACGGCCGCACAACGCGGCCCCTCTCATCACCGGCCCCGAGGCCCTCAGTTACGCCGACGCCGCCGCCACGCTCACCCGTGTCACGGGCCGTACGGTCCGCCATCGCGCGGTCTCCCGCGAGGCGATGCGGGACCGGCTGACCGCGACGGGCCTGCCGGAACCGTTCGCCGATCTCCTCGCCGGCATGGACGAGGCGATCGCCGGAGGAGCGGAGGACCGTACCAGCGACGTCGTGGAACGCGTCACGGGCCGCGCGCCGCGCACCTTTGCCGCTCACGTGGCGGCGCACCTGGCTCGCGCAGGGCACGCAGCTCACCCGACGCAGGCGGCAGACCCCACGTATACGGCGCACCCGACACATGCGGCGCCCACGACGCCCGAGCGGCTGTGACCGCCGGGGAGGCACTCGCCGTACGCCGACTCGTGGCGCACGCCGCGTCATGGGGCCGTCGTCCGCCACGCCAGGGACGGCCGGGCGGCGGGAGTCGACGCCCGGCGCACCGGCTGTGACCGCTCACCGCCCCTGGGCGCCCCGCACCGGATGCTTGCTCAGGATGGAGACGCGGTTGAACGCGTTGATCGTGATCGCCACCCAGATCACCGCCGATATCTCGGCGTCGGAGAACAGCTCACGCGCGGCGGCGTACGCCGCCTCCTGTGCGGCGGCGTCCGCCGGGTGCGTGGTGGCCTCCGCCAGGGCCAGCGCCGCCCGCTCCCGGGGCGTGAACAGTTCGGTGTCCCGCCAGGCGGCCAGCACGCCGAGGCGTCGGGTCGTCTCGCCCTCGCGCAGGGCGGTACGGGTGTGCACGTCGAGGCAGTACGCGCAGCCGTTGAGCTGGGAGACGCGGAGGTTGACCAGCTCCACGAGGATGCGGTCGAGCCCGGCGTCGGCCGCCGTGGCCCTGACGGCGGCCGACGCCTCGACCATCGCGTGATAGGCCTTGGGGCTCTGCTTGTCGACGTAGACGCGCTGCACGGTCGGGTGGGCGTGCTGCTCCGGCTGGTGGGCGCGCTGCTCCGGGTGGTCGTGCCGCTCCATGTGGGCTCCCTCTGGGACTCGTGAAGGTTTATGATCGAAGACAGTGGTTGAAAGCCAAAGTATCTTGATGGGGGAAGGCAGCGATGAGCAATGCCGAGCGTGATCCCGCCGCCCTGCGCTGCGGAGCCGAGGGCAGTGGCACCGCGCGTCGGGCCGAGGTCCTCTCCGCGCGCGAGGTGCCGCTGGGCGGCCCGCGGGCCATGGCGGTGCGGCGCACCCTTCCCCAGCGCGCCCGTACGCTGATCGGAGCCTGGTGTTTCGTCGACCACTACGGACCCGACGACGTGTCCGCATCCGGCGGCATGGACGTCGCACCGCACCCGCACATCGGCCTGCAGACCGTGAGTTGGCTGTTCAGCGGGGAGATCGAGCACAGGGACAGCCTCGGCAGCCACGCCTTCGTCCGGCCCGGGGAGCTGAACCTGATGACGGGCGGCCACGGCATCGCCCACTCGGAGGTCTCCACGCCCGCCACCACCGTGCTCCACGGCGTCCAGCTCTGGGTGGCGCTGCCCGACGGGCATCGGAACGCCGACCGGGACTTCCAGCACTACGTCCCCACTCCGGTACGGGTGGACGGAGCCGAGGCCAGGGTCTTCCTGGGCACGCTGGCGGGCTCGACATCGCCGGTGCGGACGTTCTCGCCGCTGCTCGGCGCCGAACTGCTCATCGAGCCGCGCGCGACGACCACGCTCGCCGTGGACGCGTCCTTCGAACACGGCCTCCTCGTCGACCAGGGCCAGATCGTCATGGCCGGCGCCACCCTGCGCCCGGCGGAGCTCGGCTACCTCGGCACGGGCCACACCACCCTGACACTCACCAACGAGTCGGACACGCCCGCGCGCGTGCTCCTGATCGGCGGGACGCCGTTCGGCGAGGAGATCATCATGTGGTGGAACTTCATCGGACGGTCGAACGAGGACATCGTGCAGGCGCGTGCGGACTGGACGGCCGGCGCCCGCTTCGGCGAGGTCCACGGCTACGACGGGGACCCGCTGCCCGCTCCGGAACTGCCGTCTGTGCCCCTGAAGCCCCGGGGACGGGTGCGCTGATCTGCGCGGATGCGGGTTGCCGGCAGTGCGTGGGCGGCGGCTGCGGGGGTCAGGAGCCCAGGGTGTGCTCTGGCGGACGCGCCCGAGAACGACGGGTCGTCATCAGCGCCTTCATCAACTACCGGGAGCCGGTCCGTGCTGAGACCTGTCGCGAAGCCGTCGACCTGGCAGAGACGCCACTGCCCGCCACTCCGGGGGTCACCCGCGGGGTCGTCCTCGTCGCCGACCCCGCTCAGCTCGCCCTATGGCGCTCCCTGCTGACGGAAACCGAGCCCACCTCGGCCGCCCCGGTAGTGCTGCGTAGGCGTGACCACCGCAGCCTGCGCTGCTGGGCCCAGCGCGTCAACGTGTCCCCTGCGGAGGGCCGCCTGGACCGTCTCCACGAACTGACCGGCGGCTGGCCGCTCCTGGTGGACCGAGCCCACCGCCTGCGCGAGGAATGGAGTGACCCCGACGAGGTGCTGCGTCGTCTGGCCGACCTCCGCGCGGACCGGGTCGAGGCCCGCGCATCCGCCGAGGCCACCGGCGTGTGCGAGGATCCCCTGCCGGCCGCCGGATACCGGGCCCTCCCCGACGAGTTCAAGGACGGCCTCTTCGACCTGGAAGGCGCGGCGACCGCCGTCGCGCTCAAGATCGATGACGAGGACGAGGCACGGCTGATCGTCGACTTTCTCGGCACCCTCCAAGTCTTCGACCGCGAGGACACCCAGCTGCGCCTGGAACCGGTGCTCCGGGAGTGCGTGGCGTCAACGGGTGACAGAGCCGCCCGTGAATCGTGACCGGACATGGCCGTGGCGGTCTCGGGCGTGCCGGTCGGTCCGTCGCCCGTCGTCGGCCCGTTCGTCGAGGATGTCGCGCAGGACAACATCGCATCCTGATATTCGTGGTGCTATTCCCGGATCAGTACGAAGGGCAGCCGCTGACGGCCTCGGTGGTGCGAGGGCCGGCGTAGGGCGGTGGCCGGGCCGCGACCTGGGCGGCCGGGTGAGGGGTCAGCAGTTCGAAGGCTGTCTGACCTGCAGACAGGCCGATGTCTGGTGGGGAGGGCGGCCGGCGGCGTACGCAAACGCGTCGAGGCGGGCTGAAGGGGTGCTGCTCGGCACTCGCATTCCCATGTATGACCAACTAGCACAGGTAATCGGCCATTTGGCAGATTTTGCATTGGTGAGCGGGCGCCGTTCGGTGTCTGTCGCCGGTGCCGCACTGCCGGGTCGCCCATCCCGCAGCTCAGACAGGGTGCGACGGCCTGGGCCCGGTCGGGCGCGTGGTGCGGGCGGGCCGTTCGGGCGCCTCTTGCCCGTTCGGTCAGCCGAATGGATCCGTGGCTGGGGAGCGGCGTCCCACCTGTGCATACGGGGAGGGGACGTCGGCCGCTGGAAGGTTGTCGCGAAGCGTAGGCGTGTGACGGTCGTGACGTGGAGGCCCGGCAGCGCGCTTCCTATGGTGGGAAGCGGCGCCGCCGGATGCGCCGAGCGCGGCGACGCCGGAGGCCGCGTACCGGATCCGGGGAAGTATGGTCCACGAGATGTCGGAGTGACCTCATGGAAAACCTTCAGTTCGCCGAAATGCTGATGCGCACCAGACTGCGTTCAGGCATCACCCAGCAGCAGTTGGCCGACCTCTCCACCATCAGTTCCCGCGCGATAAGAAACCTGGAGAAAGGTCATGTGCGCCATCCGCGCAAAGAGACCGTCCAGCTGCTGGCCGACGCTCTGCGTATCGACGGGTCCACTCGGTACCGGTTGCTGAAACTCGCCGTGGAAGGGGAACGTGAAGGCCCGCACGGAAGTCCGGGCGGCGTCGGTCCGCCGGACTTCGGACGGCCCACCGCCCCGGGGGAGCCCTTTCACGACGCTCATGGACTCCCCGAACAGGGACCACGGTTGTCCGGTTCCTCGCTCGGTCAGGGATCGATCCCGCTCACCTCTCCCGCCTCCACCAAGGGAACGCGCCCCGATACCGACCCGGGAGCCCTCGCTGGGACGGCCCGGCCGGCCGCTGCCGGAACCGGCGCGGACGGGGACGACAGGGACGCGGAACCAGCCGGTGCACCGGATGTGCGGCGCCCCGCGCTCACCTGCGCCTACGAGTACAGGGCCGTGCCGCTCCCCGAGGGGTCCGGCCCCGGTGCCACCGGTGTTCTCACGGAGGTGGCCCGCGACGGCTGGCGGTTGGCCGCCGTCGACGGCGGCACCGCATACATGGAACGTCGCACCCGCTGAGTGCACGGACGCGCCCCGGCGATACACCGGCGCCCGGCCGTGACGCTCCCGCGCGCCCTGCGCAGACCCCACTCCCGAGTGGTACGTCCGCAGGGCGCGCCCACCTGCCCGCGAGCCGGTCGTCCTGTCGGCAGAGTTCCGGTTATATTCCGCCGGAAAATTCCGGACCGGTCACTTCCCTCCCCTAGCGTGGATCAGGCGAAGTTCTTCCCTGACCCTTTAGCGAAAGAGGGAGCACGAAGAATGTCAGCACCCGCAGTCTTGGTTGGCGCGCACCTCCCGCCCGGGCCACGAGCACACCTCAGCTCCGACAGCACCCGCCGGATTCTCCGCCTGCAGAACTTATTTCTGCGGCATGCCCGGGAATTCCTGTACGAAGCCGGATTCGTGGAACTCCTCCCTCCCGTCATCGGCCCGGTCACCGACCCCGGAATTCGCGGCGCCAAACAGGTCGACGTCGACTTCTACGGCCACCGCTACAAACTCATGACGAGCGCCTTCGTCTACAAGCAGGCGGCCTTGCTCGCCTACGACAAGATCTTCTACGTCGCTCCGAACGTACGGATGGAGCCACTGGAGACCTGCTCCACCCAGCGCCATCTCGCGGAGTTCCATCAGCTGGACATCGAGATGGCGCACACCAGCCGCGAACAAGTGATGGACCTGGCCGAGGAGCTGATCGCCACCGCTACCCGAGCGGTCGTCGCCGAGTGCGAACCGGCGCTGCGCGACCTGGGGCGCGACGTGGACGCGCTGCGGGCGATGCTCGCGGCCCCGTTCGAACGGCTCGCTCACACGGACGCCGTCACCCGTCTCGTCGACGGCGGCCATGCCCAGAGCGCGGCGGCCGAGATCGACTGGGAAGGCGAGCGCCTCCTCTCCGAGGGCAGCGGCCGCCCCGTGTTCCTGACCGACTACCCCAAGGGCTCACGCGTCTTCCTGGAGCGAGAGGACAGTCAACGGCCGGGCGTGCTGCGGACGTTCGACCTCCTGATGCCGGAGGGCTACGGCGAGGTCATCAGCGGCGGCGAACGCGAGTCGGACTACCGGCGTCTGATCACCCGGATGCGCGAGACGGGGGAGAACCCCGCCAAGTACGGCTGGTACCTGGACGAGGTGAAGAAGGGCATACCGCCGAGCGCGGGCTTCGGGCTCGGTGTCCAGCGCTTCACCCGCTACCTGGTGGGCGCCGACTACGTGTGGCAGACCACCGCCTTCCCGAAGCTTCCCGGTGTCGTCTCGCCCTGACCGCGGAGGTGCCGCGATGACCCGTATCACGAGCCACCCCCCGCGCGAGACCGGCGCGAGCGCGTGGGGCGGAATGCTCCCCGCCGCCGCGCTCCTCGACAACCTTCCCCGCCTCCCCTCGCGCCCGGCCGGACCCGTCGTAAAAGGGGCCGGCCCCGTGGGGCCGGCCGAAGCGGCCACCACGGGAGGACCCGCCACCGCCGAGCTCGCCACGGCGCCCGCACCTGCGCAGGTGTTCGCGCCGGCCGCCCCGCCCTCCGCCGAACCACCCCGTGTCCTCCTGGTCGACGGGGACCCGGTCTCCCGCCAGGTCTTCGGCGGCACCCTGCACGCGGACGACCAGGTCAGCCTGGTCGCCACCGGCGACAGCCGCCGCCCGGCCGCGGAGTGGCCGCTGCACCGGGCGGACCTGACGATCCTGGTCTCCGGACCGTTGGAGAACCACGTCCTCAAGGCCCAGGACGTCAACCGCCGCGGCGGCAGGACCCTCCTGGTGGGCGTCGACTGGTCCAAGCACCGGCTGGACGCCGCCCTGGCCTCGGGCACCTCGGGCTGCCTGAGCAAGGACTGGGCGCTGTCCCACCTGCCGCAAGCCGCTGCCGCCGCCGCGACCGGGCACATCGTGCTCTCGCCTGATCTCGTCGGACTCTGCGTGGCCATGCAGCCCGCGGACGCCGGCCGTGATCTCGCGGTCCGGCTGCGCTGCCTGACCCGACGGGAACGGGAGGTGCTGACCCTGCTCGCGGAGGGGATGTCGACCGGCGAGGTGTCCGACTGCCTCGTCGTCTCCCCGGCCACCATCAAGAGCCACGTCTCCCACGCCCTGACCAAGCTGTGCGTGCGCAACCGACTCGAAGCGGTCCTGCTCATGCAGGCGGCTCTGGGCTGCGGCGTCCAGCACGGCGAACTGTGCCCCGGAGAGATCTGAAAGGGACCGATCATGCCCGCATACCTCCTGGTGGGATACAGCGCGGACCTGCTGCGCGTCCTCGACGGCTTCCTGGCGCCGGACAGCGTCCTCGTCATGGACGAACCGGAAGTCCTCGCCGTGCGAGGCGCCCGTGACCGCACCGGCGAGATCGCCTGCTTCGCCGACGTCCTGCCCGCCCCGGTGCAGACCGACGCGGACCGGCTGCCCGCCCTCGTCGCCCCGCCGCCCGGTGTCAGTGCCGTGCTGCCGGGAAACGACTACGGCGTCGTGGCCGCAGCGGTGCTCGCCGACGCCTGGGGTCTGCCCGGCCCCGGCGCCGAGGCCGCCCGGACCTTTCGCGACAAGCGCCGTCAGCGACGGCTCGCCGACGAGGCGGGCATCCCCCAGCCCACCTGGAGAGAGGTGTCCGACGCGGCCGAAGCGGCGGAATTCGCCGCCGGGTGCCCCGACGGGTTCGTCCTCAAGCCTGCCACCCTCCAGTCCAGCGAAGGCGTCCTTGTCCTCGAACCCGGCGCGGACGTGGCGGCGGCCTGGCGGCACACCACCGCGCGCAACGTCATCGGGGGGACCATGCGCCTGGACGGGGCGCCCTCCCCGTGCCTGGCCGAACGACGGCTCCTGGGCGAGGAGTTCAGCGTCGAGCTGCTGCTGCGCGACGGCGCCGCGCTGTTCTGTAACGTGACCGCCAAGCGTCTGCTCGGTGGCGTCCACCCGGTGGAGATGGGACACGTCGTCCCGGCTCCGCCCGAGGGCGGCGTACGCGAATCGCTGAGCGCCAGCATGCTGGCCCTGGCCCGCGCGTCCGGATTCCGTACCGGCGTCATGCACGGCGAGTGGATCATCGAGGACGGGATGCCGCACCTGGTGGAGTGCGCCGCGAGGCTGCCCGGCGACCAGATCCACAGGCTCATCGAACTCGCCTACGACTGGGACCTGTTGCGCAACTGGTTCCGCATCGCGGCCGGGCAGGAGCCCGCTGCGGCACCACGGCGGCCACAAGGCGCAGCCATCCGCTTCTTGGGTGTCCGGCCCGGCCGCGTCACGTCCGTCAGCGGGATCGACGAGGCCCGGTCCACGGCGGGCGTGCGCGACGTCGCCGTCTCCGTCGCCGTGGGCTCGCACGTCGAACCGATCCGCAGTTCCTGGGAGCGCTCCGGCTTCGTGATCGCCACCGGGCCGGACGGCCGGGGCGCCGAACGCACGGCCCGTACGGCGTCCGAGCGCATCGTCATCGCGACCGAGCAGGACGCGCTGGCCGGCGCCTGACCCGGACCACCCACCCCGGACCCACCCCCACGCGCGCCCC
>NZ_QEXM01000002.1 GCF_004127445.1 Streptomyces alfalfae | reverse complement strand
CGACCCGGTCGTCATGGTGAACGCCTACCGCCAGCTGGCGGCGGCCTGCGACTACCCCCTCCACCTGGGCGTGACGGAGGCGGGCCCCGCCTTCCAGGGCACGATCAAGTCGGCGGTCGCCTTCGGCGCGCTGCTGAGCGAGGGCATCGGCGACACGATCCGCGTCTCGCTCTCCGCGCCGCCGGCGGAGGAGATCAAGGTCGGCATCCAGATCCTGGAGTCGCTGAACCTGCGCCAGCGCCGCCTGGAGATCGTCTCCTGCCCCTCGTGCGGGCGGGCCCAGGTGGACGTCTACAAGCTGGCCGAGGAGGTCACGGCGGGTCTTGAGGGCATGGAGGTCCCGCTGCGGGTCGCGGTCATGGGCTGTGTGGTGAACGGCCCCGGCGAGGCCCGCGAGGCCGACCTCGGTGTGGCGTCGGGCAACGGCAAGGGGCAGATCTTCGTGAAGGGCGAGGTCATCAAGACCGTCCCGGAGTCGAAGATCGTGGAGACGCTGATCGACGAGGCGATGAAGATCGCCGAGCAGATGGAGAAGGACGGCGTGGCCTCGGGCGAACCGACGATCTCCGTGGCGGGCTGATCCCCGCTCCATCCCGCAGTGCCCCGGCGCCGCTGAGCCGCCGGGGCACGCGTGCGTCCGCGCATGCGCGCGGCGCGACGGGGCACCCGGGGGCTGTGCCCCGCATGAACCATCTCCACCGGCCCGCCCGCTCGGCACGCGGCCCAGCACCGCCGCCCCGGCGCCGCGGCACACGCCGGGTGAACGGGCGGGGGACCACGCCGCGCAGCGGTGGAGGAACATCCGCCCCCACCCGGGGGAAGCCGCCGAGACCCCCCGCACGGACAAAAAGCACCCCCCGCACAAGGCTCCCCCGCCAGGTACAGTGCGGAGACAGCACAACCCTAGATGAGGCCCCCGCACGTGTTGACTCAGACCACCACCCGGGTCCTCGAACCGAGTGACCTCGACGCCGCGCTCGCCGTGCTCGACCGCGAGCCGGTCGCGAACGCCTTCGTGACCGCCCGCGTCCAGGTGGCGGGCCTCGACCCCTGGCGCCTCGGCGGCGAGATGTGGGGCTGGTACGAGGACGGCATGCTGGCGTCCCTCTGCTACGCGGGGGCGAACCTCGTGCCGATCTGCGCGACCCCGCGAGCCGTACGCGGCTTCGCCGACCGCGCCCGCAGGGCGGGCCGCCGCTGCTCCTCGATCGTGGGCCCCGCCACCTCCACGGCCCAGCTGTGGCGGCTCCTCGAACCGTCCTGGGGCCCCGCCCGCGAGATCCGTTCCCAGCAGCCGCTGATGGTCACCGACCGGCTGCCGGACGACATCGTCCCCGACCCGTACGTCCGTCGCGTCCGCAAGGACGAGATGGAGACGATCATGCCGGCGTGCGTGGCGATGTTCACCGAGGAGGTCGGCGTCTCGCCGCTGGCCGGCGACGGCGGCCTGCTGTACCAGGCACGGGTCGCCGAACTGGTCGGCGCGGGCCGGTCCTTCGCCCGCCTCGACGAGGACGGCAAGGTCGTCTTCAAGGCGGAGATCGGCGCCGCCACCTCCCAGGCCTGCCAGGTGCAGGGCGTCTGGGTGGCCCCCGAGTACCGGGGCCGGGGCCTCGCGGCCCCCGGCATGGCCGCCGTCCTGCGGTACGCGCTGGCCGACGTGGCCCCCGTCGTCAGCCTCTACGTGAACGACTTCAACACGGCGGCCAGGGCCGCGTACCGCCGCGTCGGCTTCAAGGAAGTCGGCGCCTTCATGAGCGTCCTGTTCTGAGCGCCGGACGCACGGGCGGCGTCCCCGGGCGGAGAGCCAGAAGCACCCCGAGCGCCCTGTTCAGAAGCGCGGCACCGCCCAGTAGGGTCGCTGCATGACTGACGACGTCGTGATCGGTCCCGTCGACCTCGCCGCGCGAGTGGACGAGGCCCTGCGCGTCCAGGCCCAGGCCTTCGGCCTGAGCGACGACGAGGTGGCCGTACGCCGGCAGATCGTGCTGCGCCACCTGACCTACACCGGCGCCCGCTCGTTCGCCGCGACCACCCCCGACGACCGCCTCGTCGGCTTCGTCTACGGCATGCCCAACAGCCGCCGCCACTGGTGGTCGACGGTCGTCGAGCCGTACCTGCGCGGCCAGGGCGCCGACGACTGGCTCGACGACTCGTTCGTCATCACCGAACTGCACGTCCACCCCGGCCACCAGAACCGCGGCATCGGCCGCGCGCTGATCACCACCATCACGGAAGGCGTCCCCGAGCCCCGCTCGATCCTCTCCGCGATCGACGTCGAGAGCCCCGCCCGCGGCCTCTACCGCTCCCTGGGGTACGTGGACCTCGCGCGCCGCGTGCTGTTCCCCAGCGCCCCCATGCCGTACGCCGTGATGGGCGCCCCGCTGCCCCTGCCGAGGCGTCCCTGAGCCGTCCGGCGGACGAGAATCGATTTCCGCCCGCGCCCACGCCCCGGCTAATCTCCTAGGCACCACCCTCCCCCGCGCTCGCGGCTCCGTTCGAGCCGGAGACCCCCTGTAGCAGGAGACAAGAATCATGGCCCAGGTCCAGCGCATGTCCCGGTTGATGGTCAAGACACTGCGCGACGACCCTGCGGACGCCGAGACGCTCAACCACAAGCTGCTCGTCCGGGCGGGCTACGTCCGCCGTACCGCCGCCGGCATCTGGACCTGGCTGCCGCTGGGCAAGAAGGTCTACGAGAACATCGCCCGCGTCGTGCGCGAGGAGATGGACGCCATCGGCGGCCAGGAGGTGCTGCTCCCGGCGCTCCTGCCCAAGGAGCCCTACGAGGAGTCCGGCCGCTACGAGGAGTACGGCGACCTGCTGTTCCGCCTCAAGGACCGCAAGGGCGCCGACTACCTCCTCGGCCCCACCCACGAGGAGATCTTCACCCAGGTCGTCAAGGACCAGTGCTCGTCCTACAAGGACCTGCCGGTGATCCTCTACCAGATCCAGACGAAGTACCGCGACGAGGCCCGCCCGCGCGCCGGTGTGCTGCGCGGCCGTGAGTTCCAGATGAAGGACTCGTACTCCTTCGACACCACGGACGAGGGCCTCGCCGAGGCGTACGCGCTGCACCGCGGGGCGTACCAGCGGATCTTCGAGCGCCTCGGCCTCGACTACCGCATCGTCTCCGCGATCTCCGGCGCCATGGGCGGCTCGGCGTCCGAGGAGTTCCTGGCCCCCGCCCCGGCCGGCGAGGACACCTTCGCGGACTGCCCCGCCTGCGACTACGCCGCCAACACCGAGGCCGTGACGTTCGCGCTCGCCCCGGTCGACGGCTCCGCGCACGGCCCGGTCGAGGAGCTGGACACCCCCGACACCCCGACCATCGAGACGCTCGCCGAGCACCTCGGCGTCCCGGCCTCCGCGACCCTGAAGAACCTGCTGGTCAAGGTCGACGGCGAGATCGTGGCCGTCGGCGTCCCCGGCGACCGCGAGGTCGACCTCGGCAAGCTCGGCGAGCACCTGGCGCCGGCCGAGGTCGAGCTGGTCACGGCCGAGGACTTCGAGGGCCGCGACGACCTCGTCCGCGGATACGTCGGCCCGCAGGGCCTGGAGAAGGTCCGCTACATCGCCGACCCGCGCGTCGCCCCCGGCACGGCCTGGATCACGGGCGCCAACAAGCAGGACAAGCACGCGAAGAACGTCGTCTGCGGCCGTGACTTCGAGGTCGACCAGTACCTCGACGTCGTCGTGGTCGAGGAGGGCGACCCGTGCCCCGCCTGCGGCACCGGCCTGCGCCTGGACCGCGCCATCGAGATCGGCCACATCTTCCAGCTCGGCCGGAAGTACGCCGACACCTTCCAGCTCGACGTCCTCGGCAAGGAGGGCAAGCCGGTCCGCGTGACCATGGGCTCGTACGGCATCGGCGTCTCCCGCGCGGTGGCGGCGCTCGCCGAGCAGACCGCCGACGACAAGGGCCTGTGCTGGCCCAAGGAGGTCGCCCCCGCCGACGTCCACCTGGTCGCCGCGGGCAAGGCGCTCCAGACGGAGCTGGCCCTCGACGTCGCCGAGAAGCTGGGCGCCGCCGGCGTCCGCGTCCTGGTGGACGACCGGGCCGGGGTCTCGCCGGGCGTGAAGTTCACCGACGCGGAGCTGATCGGCGTCCCGCAGATCCTGGTCGCCGGCCGCCGCTCCGCCGAAGGCGTCCTGGAGCTGAAGGACCGCCGCACGGGCGAGCGCGAGGAGCTCACCGTCGACGAGGCGATCGCCCGCCTGTCCGCCTGAGCACCCCGGCGCCCGCGAGGGCACGGGGAGCCGTGTGACCACCTCTGCGGTCCGCGCTCCCCGCGCCCGCCGGGCGCACCGGTGAGAGCCGCATGCCGGGTGCGGCGGTCAGAGCCACCCGGCGAACTCCAGGAGCAGCTCCGCGTCCTGCCCGCGGCCCACCCGCAGCGCACGGAGCCCGGACTCCACGGCCCGGAACAGCGTCCACCCGCGCAGCCGCTCCTGGTCCACCTCAAGGGACTCGGCCAGCTTCTTCACCCGCCGCCGCGTGATCGAGGCGCCGGACGGCGAGGCGATCAGGTCCTCCACCCGGTCGCGCACGAGCCGCGCCAGGTCGAAGGCGGGCTCACCGACCACCGGGTCGGGACCCACGGCCAGCCACGGCACCCGGTCACCGGCGAGGACCTTGCTCTGCCGGAAGGTGCCGTGCAGCAGCCGGGCCTCCGGCTCCGCGGCCAGCAGCTCCTCCCGCGCGGTGAGCGCGGCGTCGACCAGCGGCAGGACGTCCGCCTCCGCGTCGGCGGTGCCCCGCATGGCCTCGGCCTGCCGCCCCGTCCGCTCGGCGACCGTCTCGAAGCGGTGCCCCGCGGGCGGCGCCACCCACAGCCGCCGCAGCGTGCCCGCGGCTTCGAGGAGCGCCTTGGCCTCGGGCAGCGTCCGCACGGACACGTCACGGTGCAGCCGCTCGAGGAGCAGCGCCCCGTCCGCGCACTCGGGGTCGAGGAGCTTCGCGGCGCCGAGACCGCCCCAGCTCGCCAGGGCCGCCCGCTCGCTCTCGGGCCGCGATCTGGGCGGCACCAGCTTGAGCACGGCCGGGGTGCCGTCGGCCCGCCGCACCAGCAGGACGAGGCTGCTGCGCCCGCCCGGCACGTGGACGCGCTCGACGGTCAACTCGCGTGCGGCCGCGGCCCGGTCCGCCGCCCCCGGCAGCTTCTCCAGCCAGTCGTCGCCGTCCCGCGCCGTCTCGCCGAGTGCGGTGACCAGACGCTGCGGCGGTTCGAAAGCCATGCGCGAGTCGTTTCCTTCCACAGAGGGGGCTACGCCTTGGGCGTCGCCGGTGCCGATGAGCCGCCGTCCGAGGACCGCTCGGCGAGCCCAGGGAAGGCTACGCTCCCGCCCCGCCACCGCGCCGCCCGGACCGCCGCCTCCCGCAGCGCCTCGGCGGCGGTGCTCCGCAGGGCGCCGGACGAAGCGCGTACAAGATCGGAGTAGACCCCGGCGACCCGGTCCTCCAGCTCGACGGCGAGCTTCTCGGCCGCCGCGGAGTCCGGCACGGGGAACGGCAGCGCGTAGGCCGCGTCGGCCGGCCGCGGCTTGCCGCCGCGGTCGCGTACGGCACGCTGCAGGGCGTCCCGCCGCGCGCGATGCGCGTCGTATCCCGTACGCGCCTGGGACCTGCGCTTGTCGCCGATCCGGCCGCCGACGACCCCGTACCCGTACACCGCCGCGTGCTCCGCGCCCAGGGCGGCCTGCAGGGCCTTGAGCTCCTCGTCCTTCGCCGCTGACGCCGTGGGTCTCGCCCTGTCCTGAGTGCCGCTCACTTGTCGCCCTCCGTCAGCAGATACGCGTGGGCCGCTCCGGCGGCGGCGACCGAGGCGAGCAGCCTCGCCTGTTCGTCCGGGGCGTCGAGCAGGGCCTTGCCCCGCCGGTCGGCCAGCTCCCGCTCGGCCTCGGCGAGAGCGCGCACCGCGTCCCCAGGGTCCTTGGGCACGTCGGGGGCCGAGGGCGAGGGGCCGGCGACGCCGGGGGCGGTCGCGGTGGACGACGCGGAGGCCGGGGGAGCGGGGGTGCGGCCGTCGCGGAAGGCCTCGGCGTGCCGCCGCACCTCGGACCGCAGGGGGTCGAGGCGTTCGGCCAGCGAGGGGTGGGCGGCGAGGACGGCGTCGTAACGCCGCAGCAGCTCCGCGCTCTCCTCGGCGGCCCGCGCGCGCAGGCGGCGTACGGCGGACCGGCGCGCGGCGGCCTCGGGGTCCGCGCTGTTCGAACAGCCCGTGACCAGCGCCGCCGAGGCGACCCCTGCGGCCCCGGTGAGCAGGCTTCTTCGACGCGGGCCCGGTCGGGACCGTGGGGCGGTGGAATACGACGGCACGGCAGACATCCTCGGCAAGGAAGGCCATAAGGCGCGAGCGAGAAGGAAGGAAGTGGGCGCGGGCCCGGTGATCACCGTACCTTCGGCCGGTCTCCGCACACGCGAGCGGCTCGGGGGGAAGCGTCACGCGACCCCGGCTTGGCGGTGACACCGCCCGGGACCGGATACCCTTTGACCAGACACGCGACGATCCCCACAACAGCACACGCGGCCGAGGAGTCACCCGGATGAGCACCACCCAGAGCGAGAGGCTGCGGCAACTACTGGAACCGCTCGTCACCTCGCAGGAACTGGATCTCGAAGAGATCGAAGTGGCCTCCGTCGGACGCAAGCGGGTGCTGAGAGTCGTCATCGACTCCGACGACGGTGTGGACCTGGACCAGATCGCGGACGTGAGCCGCCTGCTCTCCGCGAAGCTCGACGAGACCGACGCCATGGGCGAGGGGGAGTACGACCTGGAGGTCGGTTCCCCCGGCGCCGAGCGTGCGCTGACCGAGCGCCGCCACTATCTGCGCGCGGTGGACCGACTGGTGAAGTTCCAGCTCACCGAGGGGGGCGAGCTGACCGCCCGCATCCTCACCGTGGACGACGACGGCATCGACTGCGAGGTGCCGGGCGTGAAGGGGCGCAAGCCCACCGCCCGCAGGATCGCCTTCGCCGAGATCGACAAGGCGCGTGTGCAGGTCGAGTTCAACCGCAAGGACAAGAAGGAAGAGGAGGCGTAGCCGTGGACATCGACATGAGTGCCCTGCGGGGTCTGGTCCGGGAGAAGGAGATCTCCTTCGACCTCCTCGTCGGAGCGATCGAGTCGGCCCTCCTCATCGCCTACCACCGCACCGAGGGAAGCTTCCGCCGCGCACGCGTGAAGCTGGACCGCGAGACCGGCCATGTGACGGTGTGGGCGACGGAGGACCCGGCGGACCTCGAAGAGGGCCAGGAGCCCAAGGAGTTCGACGACACCCCCTCCGACTTCGGCCGCATCGCCGCGACGACCGCCAAGCAGGTCATCCTCCAGCGTCTGCGCGACGCCGAGGACGACGCGACGCTCGGTGAGTACGCCGGGCGTGAGGGCGACATCGTCACCGGCGTGGTCCAGCAGGGCCGCGACCCGAAGAACGTCCTGGTCGACATCGGCAAGCTGGAGGCCATCCTGCCGGTGCAGGAGCAGGTCCCCGGCGAGGAGTACCCCCACGGGCTGCGCCTGCGCAGCTACGTCGTCCGGGTGGCCAAGGGCGTCCGCGGCCCGTCCGTGACGCTGTCGCGCACCCACCCGAACCTGGTGAAGAAGCTCTTCGCGCTGGAGGTGCCCGAGATCGCCGACGGTTCCGTCGAGATCTCGGCCATCGCCCGTGAGGCGGGCCACCGCACCAAGATCGCCGTGCGGTCGACCCGCTCGGGGCTGAACGCCAAGGGCGCCTGCATCGGCCCGATGGGCAGCCGTGTGCGCAACGTCATGGCCGAGCTCAACGGCGAGAAGATCGACATCGTCGACTGGTCGGACGATCCGGCGGACATGGTCGCGCACGCGCTCTCCCCGGCCCGCGTCAGCAAGGTCGAGATCGTCGACCTCGGCGCGCGCTCGGCCCGCGTCACGGTGCCGGACTACCAGCTCTCGCTGGCCATCGGCAAGGAGGGGCAGAACGCCCGTCTGGCCGCGCGGCTCACGGGCTGGCGCATCGACATCAGGCCGGACACCGAGCAGCCCGCCGACCAGTAGCGCAGCCTTCCCGCGGCCGCCTCCGGAGGTGTTCCGGGGGCGGCCGCGGGAATAATCCCGGGCGATCACCGCTTGGAACACGACAGTATGTGGCGAGTAGCCGTTCGATTCTTGCCCCAAAGGGGTGGGGTCGGTGCGGGGAGGTAGACTTAAGCGTGTCTGGCCGGACGCATACCCGCGCACGCCCTGAGCGCACCTGTGTGGGGTGCCGGGAGCGAGCGGCCCAGAGTGAGCTTCTGCGCATCGCGGAGAGAGAGGGCGCCTGCGTCCCCGATCCGAGCGGTACGCTGCCCGGCCGGGGTGCCTATGTGCACCCCGCCCTGGTCTGTCTGGACCTGGCGGTCCGCCGCCGGGCGTTTCCCCGGGCCTTTCGTGTCCGGGGGCCGCTCGACACCGAGGCGTTGCGCCGAGCGGTCGAGGCAGTTGCCCAGCAGGCAACACCGTAAGGAAGGTCGCACGGAACCCCGTGCGGCCCTGGTACCCCGCGAGTTGGAAGTAGGTCGAGATTGCGATGAGCACTCGATGAGCACGCGATGAGTACGCCCATGAAGTAGCGACGGTCCGGCGTAACCCGGACCTAAAAGGAGCGAAGTGGCTAAGGTCCGGGTATACGAACTCGCCAAGGAGTTCGGAGTAGAGAGCAAGGTCGTCATGGCCAAGCTCCAAGATCTCGGTGAATTCGTACGTTCGGCGTCCTCGACGATCGAGGCGCCCGTGGTACGCAAACTGACTGACGCATTCCAGGGCGGCGGCAACGGCAAGTCCGCCGCCAAGCCCGGCGCGCCGCGCAAGCAGGCCGCCCCCAAGCCGGCGTCGCCGTCGGCGCCCTCTCCCGCGCAGGCCGCCCGTCCGGGTCCGGCCGCGCCGAAGCCGCCGGCGCCCAAGCCCGCCGCGGCCGAGAAGCCCGCGGCCTCTCCGGCGACCCCGGGCCCGCGCCCGACGCCGGGTCCGAAGCCGCCGGCCCCCAAGCCCGCGCCGGCCTCGCCGGCTCCGGCCGCCCCGGAGTTCACCGCTCCGCCGGCCGCGCCCGCCGCCCCCGCGGCGCCGCAGGCCCCCCGTCCGGGCGCTCGCCCGGGTGCCCCGAAGCCCGGTGGCCGTCCGGCCCCCGGTCAGCAGGGTGGTCAGGGTCAGGGCGGTCGCGACCGCAACGACCGCGGCGACCGTCAGGGCGCCCCGCGCCCCGGCGGCCAGGGCGCCCCGCGTTCCGGCGGCGCCCGTCCCTCGGGCCCGCGTCCGGGCAACAACCCCTTCACCTCCGGTGGCTCCACCGGTATGGCGCGCCCGCAGGCGCCCCGTCCCGGCGGCGCCCCGCGCCCCGGCGGCCAGGGCGGCCCCGGCGGCGCCCCGCGTCCGCAGGGCCAGGGCGGCCCCGGTGGCGCTCCCCGTCCGCAGGGTCCGGGCGGCGCCCGTCCGACCCCGGGCGGCATGCCTCGCCCGCAGGGCGGCGCTCCGCGTCCCGGCGGCGGTCCCGCCGGCAACCGTCCGAACCCCGGCATGATGCCGCAGCGTCCCGCCGCGGGCCCGCGTCCCGGCGGTGGCCCCGGCGGCGGCGGTCGCGGTCCGGCCGGTGGCCGTCCCGGCGGCGGCGGTGGCCGTCCCGGTGGTGGCGGTGGCTTCGCGGGCCGTCCCGGCGGCGGTGGCGGCGGCTTCGCCGGCCGTCCCGGTGGTCCGGGTGGCGGCGGCGCAGGTCGTCCCGGCGGCGGTGGCGGCTTCGGCGGCCGTCCCGGCTTCGGTGGCCGTCCCGGTGGTCCCGGTGCCCGTGGTGGCACGCAGGGCGCGTTCGGCCGTCCCGGCGGGCCCGCCCGTCGTGGCCGCAAGTCGAAGCGGCAGAGGCGCCAGGAGTACGAGGCCATGCAGGCCCCGTCGGTGGGCGGCGTCATGCTGCCTCGCGGCAACGGACAGACCGTCCGCCTGTCGCGCGGCGCCTCGCTGACCGACTTCGCGGAGAAGATCAACGCGAACCCGGCGTCGCTCGTCGGCGTCATGATGAACCTCGGCGAGATGGTCACCGCCACGCAGTCCGTCTCCGACGAGACGCTGAAGCTCCTCGCGGACGAGATGAACTTCGTCCTGGAGATCGTCAGCCCGGAGGAGGAGGACCGCGAGCTCCTGGAGTCGTTCTCCATCGAGTTCGGCGAGGACGAGGGCGGCGAGGAGATGCTCGTCTCCCGTCCGCCGGTAGTGACCGTCATGGGTCACGTCGACCACGGTAAGACCCGGCTCCTCGACGCCATTCGCAAGACGAACGTCGTCGCGGGCGAGGCCGGTGGCATCACCCAGCACATCGGCGCCTACCAGGTCGCGACCGAGGTCAACGGCGAAGAGCGCGCCATCACCTTCATCGACACCCCCGGTCACGAGGCGTTCACCGCCATGCGTGCCCGTGGTGCGAAGTCCACCGACATCGCGATCCTCGTGGTCGCGGCCAACGACGGTGTGATGCCGCAGACGATCGAGGCGCTGAACCACGCCAAGGCGGCCGACGTGCCGATCGTGGTCGCGGTCAACAAGATCGACGTCGAGGGCGCCGACCCGACCAAGGTGCGCGGTCAGCTCACCGAGTTCGGTCTGGTGGCCGAGGAGTACGGCGGCGACACGATGTTCGTCGACATCTCCGCGCGCCAGGGCCAGAACATCGAGCAGCTGCTCGAGGCCGTGGTCCTGACCGCGGACGCCTCGCTCGACCTGCGGGCCAACCCGGAGCAGGACGCGCAGGGCATCGCGATCGAGGCCCACCTCGACAAGGGCCGCGGCGCCGTCGCGACCGTCCTCGTCCAGCGCGGTACCCTCCGCGTCGGCGACACGATGGTCGCCGGTGACGCCTACGGCCGAGTCCGCGCGATGCTCGACGACAAGGGCGAGAACGTGGAGGAGGCGACCCCGTCGACTCCGGTCCTCGTGCTCGGTCTCACCAACGTCCCGGGCGCCGGCGACAACTTCCTGGTCGTCGACGAGGACCGCACGGCCCGGCAGATTGCCGAGAAGCGTGCCGCCCGTGAGCGCAACGCGGCGTTCGCCAAGCGCACCCGCCGGGTGTCCCTGGAGGACCTCGACCAGGTGCTCAAGGCGGGTCTGGTCCAGGACCTCAACATCATCATCAAGGGTGACGCGTCCGGTTCGGTGGAGGCTCTCGAGTCCTCGCTGCTCCAGCTCGACGTCGGCGAAGAGGTCGACATCCGCGTCCTGCACCGCGGTGTGGGTGCGGTCACGGAGTCGGACATCGACCTGGCGATGGGCTCCGACGCCATCGTCATCGGCTTCAACGTCCGTGCGGCCGGCCGTGCCGCGCAGATGGCGGAGCGCGAGGGCGTCGACGTGCGCTACTACTCGGTGATCTACCAGGCCATCGAGGAGATCGAGGCGGCCCTCAAGGGCATGCTCAAGCCGGAGTACGAGGAGGTCGAGCTCGGCACCGCGGAGATCCGCGAGGTCTTCCGCTCGTCCAAGCTCGGCAACATCGCGGGTGTGCTCATCCGCTCCGGCGAGGTCAAGCGCAACACCAAGGCCCGACTGCTCCGCGACGGCAAGGTCATCGCGGAGAACCTCAACATCGAGGGTCTGCGCCGCTTCAAGGACGACGTCACCGAGATCCGCGAAGGGTTCGAGGGCGGTATCAACCTCGGCAACTTCAACGACATCAAGATCGACGACGTCATCGCGACGTACGAGATGCGCGAGAAGCCGCGCGGCTGATCGGCTGCCTCACAGCAGTCCGATCTGCGCGGTCAGCGTCGGGGCCGGTCGGCGGGGATAAATCCCGTCGATCGGCTCCGGCCGTTCCGTGTACGGTTCTTGTGTCCCTGCCAAGTGCCGGCGGGGCCCCGAACCCGTACCGGCGGGACATCCGGACACACATGTATGTGGGGACTCTGTCCTTCGATCTGCTCCTCGGCGACGTACATTCGCTCAAGGAGAAACGCTCCGTCGTCCGCCCGATCGTCGCCGAGCTCCAGCGCAAGTACCAGGTGAGCGCGGCGGAGGTGGGCGGCCAGAACCTGCATCGCAGGGCCGAGATCGGCCTGGCGGCGGTGTCCGGCGACTGGGGCCATCTCACGGACGTGCTGGACCGGTGCGAGCGCCTCGTCGCCGCCCGGCCCGAAGTGGAGCTGCTGTCGGTCCGGCGGCGGCTGCACGGGGATGATGACTGAACAAGGCAAGACAAGCCCCAGGAGACGAACCCCGGGGAAAAGGGAGACGGAGCAGTGGCCGACAACGCGCGGGCGAAAAGGCTGGCGGACCTCATCCGAGAGGTGGTTGCCCAGAAGCTGCAGCGCGGGATCAAGGACCCGCGGCTCGGATCACACGTGACGATCACGGACACCCGCGTGACGGGTGACCTGCGAGAGGCGACCGTCTTCTACACGGTCTACGGCGACGACGAGGACCGTGCCGCCGCTGCGGCGGGCCTGGAGAGCGCCAAGGGCGTGCTCAGGTCGGCGGTCGGCCAGGCGGCGGGCGTGAAGTTCACGCCGACCCTGGCCTTCGTGGCGGACGCCCTGCCGGACAACGCGCGGGCCATCGAGGACCTGCTCGACAAGGCACGGCTCTCGGACGCCAAGGTGCGCGAGGTCTCGGCGGGCGCCGAGTTCGCGGGCGGCGCCGACCCGTACCGCAAGCCCGAGGACGAGTCCGACGAAGAAACGGACGGCGACGCCCCCGCATGAGCGACAGCAGCACCACGCCGGACGGCCTTGTCATCGTCGACAAGCCGTCCGGCTTCACTTCGCACGACGTGGTGGCCAAGATGCGCGGGATCGCGAGGACCCGCCGCGTCGGCCACGCGGGCACCCTCGACCCCATGGCCACCGGCGTCCTCGTGCTCGGCGTGGAGCGCGCCACCAAGCTCCTCGGCCATCTGGCGCTGACCGAGAAGGAGTATCTGGGGACCATCCGCCTCGGGCAGGACACGGTCACCGACGACGCCGAGGGCGAGATCACCTCGTCGGCGGACGCCTCGAAGATCACCCGAGCGATGATCGACGCGGGCATCGCCAAGCTCTCCGGCGACATCATGCAGGTGCCGTCGAAGGTCAGCGCCATCAAGATCGACGGCAAGCGGTCCTACGCGCGCGCCCGCAAGGGCGAGGACTTCGAGATCCCGGCCCGTCCGGTGACGGTCTCCGCCTTCACGGTGTACGACGTCCGCGACGCCGTCGCCGAGGACGGCACCCCCGTACTCGACCTGGTCGTCTCGGTGGTCTGCTCCTCGGGCACGTACATCCGGGCCCTCGCCCGTGACCTCGGCGCGGGGCTCGGCGTCGGCGGCCATCTGACCGCCCTGCGGCGCACCCGCGTCGGCCCCTACAAGCTCGACGCGGCCAAGACCCTCGACAAGCTCCAGGAGGAGCTGACGGTGATGCCGGTGGCCGAGGCCGCGGGCCGCGCCTTCCCGCGCTGGGACGTGGACGACAAGCGCGGCAGGCTGCTGCTCAACGGCGTGCGGATCGACATGCCCGAGGAGTACGCGGGCGTCGGCGCCGTCGCCGTCTTCGGACCCGACGGCCGCTTCCTCGTCCTCGCGGAGGAGTCGCGCGGCAAGGCCAAGAGCCTCGCCGTCTTCGCCTGACACCCGCCTCGGACGGCCCTTCTCGTCGTGGAGCGGCGGACCTCGGTCCGCCGCTCCACCGCCCCCCTCTGGAATGTGTCCGGAACGGCGCCTCGATTCACCCCTTCGGGCGGGCGCTCGGAGTGAACCAGGGGAGCGGAAGGGGGCGCGTTCGCCCGGCCTCCTGTCCCGCTGATCACCGCCGACCTACGGTCGTGGGCAGGGGCGACGGCCGGGAGGTTCGAGCATGGCGGGACAAGGTCCGGGGGCAGGGGACACCCCGGGCACAGGGGAGCGGGACGCCCACGAGGCCCTCGACATGTCCTTGGTGCGGGTGTGCGATCCCGCGGGACGCCCCAGGGGCACGGGCTTCGCGGCCGACGACATCGGCACGGTGATCACCGCCCACGAGGTGGTGGACGGCCTGGCGGGCCTCGTCCTGCGCGGGCCGGGCGAGCGCGTCTGCGTGGTCCCCGCCGATGCCGTGGTGGCACTGCCCGACATGGGCCTCGCCCTGGTGCGCGCCGAGGGCCTCGGCCTGCGCCCGCTGCCGCTCGCCGTACGGGACTCCGTGACGCCCGGCGCCTATGTGCGCATCGCCGCCTGCGGCTGGCGCGAGGCCCGGCTGCTCGGCTCCTCCCCGGTGACCTACACCGCGCGGGACGGCGGTCACCCGCTGGCGTCCGCCCTGGAGCTGGCCATCGGCACCTCGGGCGCCGACGCCCTGCGGCTCGGCGGCGGGGCGGCCGGCGGACCGGTCGTGGACGCCTCGTCCGGCGCGGTGCTCGGCGTCCTCGGGACCGCGCTGCTGCCGCGTACCGCCGAAGCGGGCCCGGCCGGAGAGCCGCCCCTGACGCACCGGCCCTCGGGCTTCGCCCTGCCACTGCGGACAGCGGGGCCGCTGCCGCGAGCCGTGCGGCCCCCGGGAGCCGGGCCGCTCGGGGACGTGCTCGCCCGCAACGCAGCGACCGTCCCCGCCTACGGGCCCGACCTCAACCTCGCGGGCGCCCTGCACCTGACGGCGACGTCGGCGGGTTCCGACGGCCCGCGCCCCGAACTGCTCGAACCGGTCGCGAGGCCGGGGACGACGGCGGAGTTCGACGCCTTCACCGCAGGCCCCGCCGCGGTGCTCGCCCTGGTCGGGGACCCCGGCACGGGCCGTACGACGGAGCTCGCCGGGCTGGCCGCCCGGCGGGCCAGGGGCGCCGCGCCCCAGCCGACGCTCTGGCTGCGCGGCGCCGACCTGCGGGGCACGGACGCCTCCGTGGCCGACGCCGTGGAGCGCGCGCTCGGCAGGGCCGGGCGCATCCTCGCCGCCGCGCGGGACACCCCGGCGGGCCCGGGCCTCGGCGACATCTCGGCGGGGCGCGTGGCACGGCTCGTGCGGGACGCGGGGCGGCCGTTGCTCCTGCTGCTCGACGGGCCCGAGGAGATGCCGCCCGCGGCGGCGCACCGCCTGGCCGAGTGGAGCGCGGGCACCGCCGCGTGGCTGCGGGGGACCGGCACGCGGCTCGTGGTCGCGTGCCGCGCGGAGTACTGGGAGCAGGCGGGGGCGCACTTCGCCCCCGGGACGCTGTACGGAACGGACGAGGGCACCGGCCTCCCGGCCCGCGTCCACCTCGGCGGCCTGCCGGAGCCGCAGGCGCGCGGGGCCCGCGAGCGGTACGGCATCCCGGAGGGGGCGCTCGCCGACGCCGACGCGCGGCATCCCCTGGCCCTGCGGCTGCTGGGTGAGGTCCGGGCGGCCCTGCCCGAGGCGCCACCGCCGGGCACCCCGGCCAGGGAGGAGATCTTCGCCGCCTATCTGGACCTGCTCTGCCTGCGGATCGCGGTGCGCCTCGCCGCGTCGAACGGACTGCGGGGAACCGCCGTGCGCCGTCTCGCCGCGAAGGTGTCGGGGCAGGTCCACGCGGCGGCCCGGCGCTGCCTCGGCCCCGGCCACGGCGAGCTGGACCGCGCCTCCTTCGAGGCGGTGTTCCCGTGGGGAGCGACGCCCGGCGCACGGTTCCACGGCTGCACGGGGTGGGCGTCGGCGGTCCTCACCGAGGGGCTGCTCGTGCCCGCGGGGGCGGGGTACCGCTTCGCGCACGAGGAGCTCGCCGACTGGCTCCAGGGCACGCACCTGGACGTGGACGTCGCCCTGGACGCCCTGGTCCACCGGCGCCGCCCCCAGGAGCCGGCCGTCCCCGGGCAGCGGAACCCGGCATCCGGGCGTCCGCTGCCGGTGCCCCGCCACCGGATCGGCCCGGTCCTCCAGGCCCTGCTGTCGCTCGGCCGCCAGCGCGGCCCTGCCGCATTGGCGCCGCGCCTGCGCGACCTGGCGGACGCCGCGCTCGGCGCGGCGGACAGCGACGCCGTGTGGTGGGGGAGACAGCTGCTGCGGGGTGTCCTGTCCCGCGTACCGGACGCGACCCCGTATCTCCCGGTCCTCGAAGTCCTCGCCGACCGCGGGGAGTTCGAGACGGACTTCTGGCTGCGGCTGCCGCTGGCGGAGGGCGAGCGGTTCGGGCTGCTGCGGCGCCTCGTCGTGCGCGACGGACCGCCGGGCGCCCCCGGCCGCTGCCTGGACGCCGTCGCCGAGCTGCTGGCCGCCGACCCGGCGAGCGCGCAGCCGCGGCTCGTCCGCTGGTTCACCGACGAGCGCCCGCTGGACGCGGCGCCCGACGCCACCGTGGCCTCCGCCGCGCAGGCGCTCCTGTACACCCACCGGCACCGCGCCCTCGACGGCCTCGCCGACGCCCTCGTCGACAGCGGCCACGCCCGCGCCGACGAACTGCTCGCCGCGCTCGCCGAGGAGGAGCCCGCCGCCGTCTGCCGGGCCGTCGACCGCTGGGCGCAGGACGAGCGGCCCGGACGGCGCGCCGCGGCCGCCGCCCACGGTCTGCGCGCCGCCGCGCACACCACCGCGGAGGCCGACCGCGAGCTGCTGCGCTACACCGCGCTCTCCCTGCTCGCGGCCCCCGGCGGTGAGGCCCTGCACGGGGCCGCGCTCGCGCTGCTGGTCCGCGATCCGGCGACGCGCGCGCGGTATCTCGGGCGTGCCCTGCGGCTCTTCTCCGAGGGGGACGCGCGGATGCCGGTGAGTGCGGTGGCCGCGGCCCTGCCCTCCCACCCCGAGGCGGTGCTCGCCGCCTTCCGGGCGCGGTGGCACGCGCCGGGGCCCGTCGCCGCAGACGTGCTGGGCGGCCTCGTCGACGTGACCACGCCCGCGCTCGCCGAGCAGGTCGCCGCCCTGGTGCGGGACCTCCTCGCGGCGAGGCCCGAGGCCGGTGAGGCCGCCGCGGCGTATGTCGGCCGGCGGCTCGACGAGGGGCCCGGCGTACGTGACGTGCTGTTCCCCCTGGTGGCGGCGGTGCTGCACGGTCCGGAGCCGTCGGTCAGGGCCGCGTTCGCGCCCGTGCTCGCGGGGCCGGGCGGTGCGGGGGCCGGGGCTTCCGGCGCCGGGGCCCCCGGCGTCGACGCCTCGGGTGGTGCGGCTGCCGGTGATCTGCGGGGTGAGCTGCTCGGCGTGCTGCTGGAGCGGGAGCGGGACCCCGTGGTCCTGGAGAGCGTCGTGCGGGGCGTGGCCCGTGCCGCCGCCGCGTGTGGTGAGGAGCGGACCCGCGAGCGCCTGCGCCGGGCGGCGCGGCTGCTCGTGCGTACGCCGGAGGGTGCGTCCCGCTTCGACCGCTGCCTGGTCGAACTGGCCCGCTCCGAGCCGGGCTTCGCCGCCCTCGTGACCCGCTGGCTCCACGGCGTCCCCGAGGAGTGGGCCACCCTGGTCGGCCCGAGCACCTGCCGGACGATCGAGAACCTCGCGGGCGGCGTGCGGGTACCCGCCTGAAGCCCCGCGTCCGGGGCGGCGAGTGACCCCCGCCACCCCGGATGAACAGACGCCGATGCGAGCCGGGGCCCCGCGGCATGGCAGTCTTAGACCTGCGTAATCGGCAATGGGAACGTACAGACGTCACGGACGTACACAGGTTCGGCGAGGAGCAAAGAAGTGCAGCGCTGGCGTGGCTTGGAGGACATCCCCCAGGACTGGGGGCGCAGCGTCGTCACCATTGGTTCCTACGACGGCGTGCACCGCGGGCACCAGCTCATCATCGGCCGGGCCGTGGAGCGCGCCCGGGAGCTGGGCGTGCCCGCCGTGGTCGTCACCTTCGACCCGCACCCCAGCGAGGTCGTGCGCCCCGGCAGCCACCCGCCGCTGCTCGCCCCGCACCACCGGCGCGCGGAGCTGATGGCCGAGCTCGGCGTGGACGCGCTGCTGATCCTCCCCTTCACCACCGAGTTCTCGAAGCTGGCGCCCGCCGACTTCGTGGTGAAGGTCCTCGTCGACAAGCTGCACGCGCGCGTGGTGGTCGAGGGCCCCAACTTCCGCTTCGGCCACAAGGCCGCGGGCAATGTCGACTTCCTCGCCGAGCTCGGCCGTACGTACGACTACGAGGTCGATCTCGTCGACCTGTACGTCAGCGGCGCCGCGGGCGGCGGCCGGCCCTTCTCCTCCACGCTGACCCGGCGCCTGGTCGCCGAGGGCGACGTCACGGGCGCCGCGGAGATCCTCGGCCGGCCGCACCGCGTCGAGGGCGTCGTCGTGCGCGGCGCCCAGCGCGGCCGGGAGCTCGGCTTCCCCACCGCCAACGTGGAGACGCTGCCGCACACCGCCATCCCCGCCGACGGCGTCTACGCCGGCTGGCTGCACGCCCAGGGCGAGGCGATGCCGGCCGCGATCTCCGTCGGGACGAACCCGCAGTTCGACGGGACCGAGCGGACGGTCGAGGCGTACGCGATCGACCGCGTCGGGCTCGACCTGTACGGGTTGCACGTGGCCGTGGACTTCCTGGCCTTCGTGCGGGGGCAGGCGAAGTTCGACTCCGTGGAAGCGTTGCTCGTCGCCATGGCGGATGACGTGAAGAGGTCCCGGGAGCTCGTCGAGGCCGCCGGGCGCGTCCAGTCGCCGTAGGCGCAACGGGTTCGCGCGCGACCGCGGGCGCGCCGTGGTCGCTCGCGCGGTTCCCGCCGACCCCTCCTGGGGCGCTCGGCGAAGCCCCGTCAGGGGCGCGGAGAACCGCGCGACGAGCCCCCACCGGCGGAAGGCAGAGAACGCACCCTCAAGGCGTCCCGCCGGCGACCGCCCAGTGACAGGCCACCTGCGTCTCACCGCCCCCGGAGAGCAGCGGGAGGTCCACCTTCCGGCAGTGATCCGCCACGCCCGCCCGCTGGGCCTCGCCGGAGGCGAGCACCTGGCACCGCACATGGAACCGGCACCCGCCGGGGATGCGGGACGGGTCCGGCGGCTCACCGGAGAGGACCACCGGGTCGCCGGGGGCTTCGGGCAGCACCGACAGCAGCGCCTGCGTGTACGGATGCCGGGGCGAGGTCAGGACCTCCTCCACCGTGCCTGTCTCGACGATGCGGCCCAGGTACATCACCGCCACCCGGTCCGCGATGTTCCACGCGAGCCCCAGGTCGTGCGTCACCACCAGGGCGGACAGTCCCAGCTCCTCGCGCAGACGCAGCAGCAGGGCGAGGATCTCCCCGCGTACCGAGGCGTCGAGCGAGGCCACGGGCTCATCGGCGACGATCAGTTCGGGCTCCAGGACCAGCGCGCCCGCGATGACGACCCGCTGGCGCTGACCGCCCGACAGCTCGTGCGGATAGCGCAGGAAGAACCGCTCCGGGGGCCGGAGCCCCGCCCGGGAGAGCGCCTCCGCGACCGCGGCCCGCTCGTCCCCCGCGTACCCGTGGATGCGCAGCCCCTCGGCCACGGCGTCGTACACGGTGTGCCGGGGGTTGAGCGAGCCGCTGGGGTCCTGGAGGACGAGCTGGACGCGCTTGCGGTACGCCTTGAGGGCGCGCCCCGCGTAGTCCAGCGGCTCCCCGGCGAACGTCACCCTGCCCGACGTCGGCGGCACGAGGCCCAGCAGCGAGCGCGCCAGCGTCGTCTTGCCGCAGCCCGACTCGCCGACCAGGGCGACGATCTCGCCGGCCCGGATGTCGAGGTCGACGCCGTCCACCGCACGCGCGGTCGGCGCGCCCCGGCGGCCGGGGAAGGCGATGTGCAGGTCGGCGGCCGAGAGCAGCGTGCCGCCCGGCTCCTGAGCGGTGGTCATGCGCGGGTCCTCTTCACGGTTCTCCTCGGTCACGGTGTGCGCTCCGCCGTCGCGGGCGCCGCCGTGGGCTGCGCCGGGAGCGGGGCGCCCGCGTGCACGCAGGCCGCGCGGTGGTGCGGGCCCGCCTCCCGCAATGCCTGGTCCTCCGTGGAGCAGGACTCCAGGGCGACCGGGCAGCGCGGGTGGAAGGTGCAGCCCGTGGGGAGCGCGGAGGGGTCGGGCGGATCGCCGGGCAGCCCGCGCGGCGCGAACCGCGACGCCGGGTCGCCGATCCGAGGGAAGGTCGCCGACAGCGCCTTGCCGTAGGGGTGCCGGGCGCGCTCGTAGACCTCGGTGGCCGGGCCCTCCTCGACGACGCGGCCCGCGTACATCACCGCGAGCCGGTCGCAGGTGTCGGAGAGCACGGCGAGGTCATGACTGATCATCATCAGGCCGAGGTCCTGCTCGGCCACCAGCTGTTCGATCAGCCGCAGGATCTGCGCCTGGATCATCACGTCGAGGGCGGTGGTCGGCTCGTCCGCGATGATCAGCCGGGGGTCGCAGGCCAGCGCCATCGCGATCATCACGCGCTGCCGCTGGCCACCGGACAGCTCGTGCGGATACGCCGCCGCGCGCGCGGCGGGCAGCCCCACGTGTTCGAGCAGCTCGCCGACCTTCTTCTCCGCGCCCGCCTGGGTCGCCTTCCGGTGCAGCAGGATCGGCTCGGCGATCTGGTCACCGATGCGGTGCACGGCGTTCAGCGAGTGCATCGCGCCCTGGAAGACGATCGAGGCCCCGGCCCAGCGCACCGCGCGGACCCGCCCCCACTTCATCGTGAGGACGTCCTCGCCGTCGAGCAGGATCTGCCCGGACACCTTGGCGCCCGCGGGGAGCAGCCGCAGCAGGGCGAGGGCGAGCGTGGACTTGCCGCACCCCGACTCGCCGGCCACGCCGAGCTTCTGCCCCGCGTCGACGTGGAGGTTCACGCCACGGACGGCGGCGGCGCCGTTCGCGTACGTCACTTCGAGGTCGCGCACGTCGAGGAGCCGGGGCCCATCGGTTTTCTGTACGTCGTTCAACGGGTGGCCCCCAGCCTGGGGTTGAGCACGGATTCCACGGCACGGCCGCACAGCGTGAACGCCAGCGCGACGACGGCGATGGCGAGGCCGGGCGGGGCGAGGTACCACCAGTGCCCGGCGCTGACCGCGCCCGCCTCGCGCGCGTCCTGGAGCAGGCCGCCCCACGAGACGCTCGTCGGATCGCCGAGGCCGAGGAAGGCGAGCGTGGCTTCGGTGAGGATGGCGCCGGAGATGACCAGCGTGGTCTGCGCGAGGACGAGCGGCATGACGTTGGGCAGCACGTGCCGGGCCATGATGTGGCCGTGCCCGCCGCCGAGGGCCTGCGCGCGCTCGATGTAGGGCCGCGACTCCACGGCGAGCGTCTGCGCCCTGACCAGGCGTGCCGTGGTCGGCCAGGTCGTCACGCCGATCGCCAGGATGATCGTCCACAGGGAGCGGGACATCACCGAGGCGAGAGCGATGGCGAGCACCAGCGTCGGCATCACGAGGAACCAGTCGGTGACGCGCATGATGACGGTGGCGTACCAGCCCTTGAAGTGCCCCGCGGTGATCCCCACCAGGGTGCCGATGGCCACCGAGAGGACCGCGGCGAGCAGCCCCACGGCGAGCGAGATGCGGGCGCCCCACACGAGCAGGCCGAGCAGATCGCGCCCGAACTGGTCGGTGCCCAGTGGGTACGCCCCGCTCGGCGACTCCATCGGCCTGCCGGGGGCGTCGGTCACGCTCTGCGCGTCCGAGCCGACGAGCAGCGGCGCGAAGACGGCGGCCAGGGCGATCAGGACCAGCGCGGCCAGGCCGAAGAGCCCCGCCTTGTGGGTGCGGTACTCCCGCCAGAAACGGGTCACGGAGTGCCGCCTGCGGGCCCGCGCCAGGGAGCGAGCGCTCTTGCCCGGGGCGGCGGGCGCGACGGGCGCCGGGGCGGTCGAAGGGGTTTCGGCGGATTCGGTCGTCATCGGCCCACCCGGGGGTCGAGCAGCGGATAGATCACGTCGGCCAGGGTGTTCATGAGGATGACCGCGGTGGAGAAGACGAAGAAGAGGCCCTGCACGAGCGGCAGGTCGGGCACGCTCAACGCCGAATAGAACAGCCCGCCGAGGCCCGGCCAGGAGAAGACGGTCTCGACGAGGATCGCGCCCGCCACCACCGTGCCGAGGTTGACGAACATCAGGGTGACGGTCGGCAGCATCGCGTTCGGCACGGCGTGCCGGCGGCGTACGAGATCGTCGCGGAGCCCCTTGGCGCGCGCGGTCGTCAGATAGTCGCTGCCCATCTCGTCGAGCAGCGAGGAGCGCATGACGAGCAGGGTCTGCGCGTATCCGACGGCCACCAGGGTGATCACGGGCAGCACCATGTGGTGCGCGACGTCGATGACGTACGCGAAGCCGGTCTCGCCGCCCGACTCCAGGCCGCCGGTCGGGAACATCCCGGGAATCGGCCCGATCCCCACCGCGAAGGTGATGATCAGCAGCAGCCCGAGCCAGAAGGAGGGCACCGAGTACAGCGTCAGGGCGAGCCCGGTGTTGAAGCGGTCGCCGAGCCTGCCGTTGCGCCAGGCGGTGCGGGTGCCGAGCCAGATGCCGATGAGGGTGTAGAGGACGTACGCCGTTCCGGTGAGCAGCAGCGTCGCGGGCAGCGCCTCGGTGATCTTGTCCATCACGGGGGCGTGGAACTGGTACGACGTGCCGAAGTCGCCGGTCAGGACGTTGCCGGTGTAGTCGAAGAACTGGGTCATGACCGGCTTGTCGAGACCGAATTCCCTGCGCATCGCGGCGAGCTGCTCGGCCGAGACGCGCTTGCCGCCCGTCATCTGTTTGACGGGGTCGCCGGGGATCAGCCGGAACAGGAAGAAGCTGGTGACGAGCACGGCGAACAGCGACACCGCCGCACCGCCGATCTTGCCCGCCACATAGAGGAGGTAGGCGCGGGTGTCGCGGGTCCGGGGCCCGCGGGCCGACGCCGCCCCGGCCCGAGCCGGGTCGGCGTCGGCCCCGGGGCCGCCAGGGCCCTCGGTGTCGAGCAGTGCGGGATTGCTGTCAGCGGTCATGCGTTACTCGCGGTCCTCTGCGGTCGAACGGCGGCGCAGGGCGAACAGGGCTCCGCCGCCCACGAGCACCACCGCGGCGGCGGCGATACCGATGATGACACCGGTCGAGCCGCCGTCCTTGGAGGAACTCTTCCCATCCGCGGGCACGGCGGACCACCAGCTCCAATATCCGTCCTGGCCGTAGATGTTGCCCGCGGCCGTCGGCATGGTGGTGATGGACTTGATCTGGTCGGTGCGGTAGGCCTCGACGGCGTTCGGGTACGCGAGGACGTTCATGTACCCGGAGTCGTACAGCCACGACTGCATCTGCTTGACGATGTCGGCGCGCTTGCCCTGGTCGTACTCGGCGAGCTGCTTGTCGTACAGGTCGTCGAACTTCTTGTCGCAGATGAAGTTGTCCGTGGCGGCGCTCTCCTTGGCCTTCACCGGCAGCGCGGCGCAGGTGTGGATGCCGAGCACGAAGTCGGGGTCGGGGTTGACGGACCACCCGTCGAAGGCGAGGTCGTACTCACCCGCGTACCAGGGCACGGACACGTCGTCGAGGCACTCGACCTTCAGCCCGATCCCGAGGTCGCCCCACCACTCCTTCAGGTACTTCCCCACGGCCTTGTCGTTGGGGTCGGTGGCGTGGCAGAGGATGCGGAAGTCCAGCGGCCTGCCGTCCTTGCCGACGCGCTTGCCGTCACCGTTCTTCTTGTAGCCCGCCTCGTCCAGCAGCCGCGCGGCCTTCTTCGGGTCGTACGACATCCGCTGGTCGGCGCTCGGCTGCCAGGCGTACTCGGAGAAGCGCGGCGGGATGTATCCGGCGCCCTCGACGGCGTGGCCCTGGAACACCTTGTCGACGATGGCCTCGCGGTCCACGGAGAGGAACAGCGCCTGGCGCACCTTCTTGTCCAGGAGGGCCGGATGCCCGTCACCGAACTTCTCGCCGTCGCGCGTCTTTGCCCCCGGGTTGGTCGCCAGGGCGAAGAAACGCCGGCCAGGACCCTCGTTGACCTTGATGTTCTCCTCGTTCTTGAGCGAGTCGGCCTGCGCGGGCGTGAGCGCGGGCTGCCCGGCCACGAACGACACCTCGCCCTTGCGGAGGGCGGAGACGGCCGCGTCCTGGTCCTTGTACGTCTTGAAGACCAGCTCGTCGAACTTGGGCGCGCCGCGCCAGAAGTCCTTGTTGGCCTTCAGCCGCACGTACTGGTCGACCTTGTAGTCCGTCAGGATGAACGGCCCGTTGCCGACGACCGGGAAGTCCTTGTCGTTGTTGAACTTCGAGATGTCGTCGACCTTCTCCCAGACGTGCTTGGGAACGATCGGCACATCCAGCGCGGCCATGGTGGCCTGCGGCTTCTTCAGCTCGATGACCAGCTTGGTGGGGCTGGGCGCGGTCACCTTCCTGAAGTTGGTGACGAAGTTGGAGTTCGCGGTGGCGGTGCCCTCCTTGGACATCACCTTGTTGAACGTCCACGCCGCGTCCTTTGCGGTGGCGGGCTTGCCGTCCGACCACGTGGAGTTGTCCCGGATGGTGTACGTCCAGGTCAGCTTGTCGGCGGAGGGCTTCCAGTCCGTGGCGAAACCATCGATCGCACGGTTGTTCTTCGCGTCGTAGTTCGTCAGGTACTCGTAGGTGAGGCGGTGCAGGCTGGTGCTGAGCAGCCGCTGGGCGAGGAACGGGCTGAGCGAGTCGACGCTCTGCGCCACGGCGACGGTGAGGACCTTCTTGCCGTCGTCCGCCTTGGCCTCGGCCTGCTGCGGGGCGAGATTGAGGGGCGTGGCGAGACCGGCCGTAAGGGTGAACGCGGCGGCGCCCCCGGCGAGCACGAGCCTCAGCCGTCCACGGGGCCGGGGTGCGTGTGGAGTCGCTTCCGTCACTGCTGTTCTGCCGTGCTGATCTTGTGTGTCCATGGGTCGGTGACCTCGCGTCATCGCTCGCGCAGGGATATCTGGTTGAACTGGTTGAACGCTGGTTGATCAAGGAACGTCAGCTGGTTGCTGTGTGTTTACCAGCGCTGGTCAGCACACGTCAACGGCAGGTGAACCCCATGTGGCCTGCGGAAATAACGACTTGACGGCAACTTCACCCGCATTGGTCAAGACCTCTGACGCAGGGCTGGTGAGGGGGTGGCGGCTGGGGGAGCAGCAGGTGGGCGGCTTCGGGCGGAACTGCGTCCTCGGGGTACGGCCGGACGGGCGAAACGCACGGCGGGCCCGCGCCGGGGAACGGCACGGGCCCGCTGACGGGAGAGAGGCGGCGACTACTGCTGCGGGGGCTGCGGCGGCTGCTGGTAGGGAGCCGCAGGCTGCTGCGCGGGCGGCGGGGCTTGCCAGCCTTGCGACTGCTGGGGGTAGGCCTGCGGGGGGATGGTGGGCTGGGGGTGCTGGGGATGGGGCTGCTGAGGCTGGGGCTGGGGCTGCTGCGGGGCATACGGTTGCGGCTGGCCCGGGTAGGGCGCGCCGGCGTGTTGCGGCGGCTGCCCCTGGCCGGGCAGCGGCGGAGCCACCCGGGGCGGCGGGTTGCCGTCCGAGGTCCAGAGTCCCTGCTGCTGCTGGGCCCGCACGAAGTCCTCGGCGACCATCGCCGAGAGGTTGAAGTACGCCTCCCGCACCTTCGGCCGCATCATGTCGAGATCGACCTCGGCGCCGGCGGCCAGGTGCTCGTCGAAGGGGACGACGACGACCCCCCGGCACCGCGTCTCGAAGTGCGACACGATGTCATCGACCTTGATCATCTTGCCGGTCTCGCGCACCCCGGAGATGACGGTGATGGACCGCGAGACGAGATCCGCGTACCCGTGCGCGGACAGCCAGTCCAGCGTCGTGGAGGCACTGCTCGCCCCGTCGACCGAAGGAGTGGAGATGATGATCAACTGGTCGGCGAGGTCGAGGACCCCGCGCATGGCGCTGTACAGCAGTCCCGTACCCGAGTCGGTCAGGATGATCGGGTACTGCTTCCCGAGCACGTCGATGGCGCGCCGGTAGTCCTCGTCGTTGAACGTGGTCGACACGGCGGGGTCCACATCATTGGCGATGATCTCCAGCCCGGAGGAGGCCTGCGAGGTGAAGCGCCGGATGTCCATGTACGAGTTGAGGTACGGGATCGCCTGCACCAGGTCACGAATGGTGGCCCCGGTCTCGCGGCGCACGCGACGCCCGAGCGTGCCGGCGTCCGGGTTGGCGTCGATCGCGAGGATCTTGTCCTGCCGCTCGGTGGCGAGGGTGGACCCCAGCGCGGTGGTGGTGGTCGTCTTGCCGACGCCGCCCTTGAGGCTGATGACGGCGATGCGGTAGCAGGACAGCACCGGCGTCCGGATCAGCTCCAGCTTCCGCTGCCGCTCGGCCTCTTCCTTCTTGCCGCCGAGCTTGAAACGACCGCCCCCCGAGCGGCTGCTCTTCGCCTTCGGCTTGGTGTTGCGCAGCAGCCGGTCGGAGGACAGCTCGACGGCCGCGGTGTACCCGAGCGGAGCCCCCGGGTTGGTCCGCTCCCGCTGATCGTGCTGCACGGCCTGCGGCCAGGCGGCGCCGGTGCGGGGGTCGATGGGGGGGTGTCCTTGGGCGGGGGGTTGTGGCTGGCTCTGCGGCTGGGCCTGGGCCTGGGCGGGAGGCTGGGGCTGGCCTTGCGGCTGTCCCTGAGCGGGGGGCTGCGGCTGGCCTTGGACGGGTGGCTGGGCCTGGGCCTGGGGGGCCTGGGGGGTTTGGGGCTGCTGGGTGTGGGGCTGCTGCTGTGCCTGCGGGGCCGGGGGCTGCTGGGGGAACCCGTAACCGCCGGCCTGTACGGGGGCGTCGCCGGCGCCCGGCTGCTGCGGGAACCCGTAACCGGCCTGCGGCGAAGGCGCGGGGGCAGGCGCGGCGGTCCCGGCCTGCGGAAACCCGTAACCCTGCGGTACCTGGTCCTGGGGCGTGTGCCACCCGCCGGGCGCCGGCGGCTGCGGGGCCTGGGGCTGCGGGGCCTGGGGCTGCGGGGCCTGGGGCTGCACGGGCGGCTGCGGCAAGGGCTGGGCCTGCGGGGGTGCAGCCGGGGCAGGGGCGGGGGCCGGGGCCTGGGGAGCCTGTTCCGGCGTAGGCGCGGGAGGCGTCTGTGCCTGCACGGGCTGGGGGGCGACCGGGGGAGCGGCCTGAACCGGCGGCGCGGCCTGAACCGGCGGCGCGGGCCACTGCGGCGCGGCGGTCGGAGCGGCGGGCTGATAGGTGGGAGGCAGAGGCGGAAGCCCGCCTTGCGGGGCGAGGGGCGGCGGAGTCCAAGAGGCAGGCGCGGAGTCCTGGACGCCGCTGTCGCTGTCACCGTCACGACCGCTGTCATGGGAGTCACCGGCCGTGGCAGGCACGGCAAGCCCAGAAGCAACGGCTCCGGCAGCCTGAGTCTCGCCGGACTCGGCAGGCTGAACGGACTGGGCGGACCCGGCGGTCTGTGCGGACCCGGTGTTCTGGTCGGGCTCGGCAGGCTGGGCGGGCTCGACGGTCTGGGCGGGCGCGGCAGCGGCCTTCGCTTCGGCGGCGGAACGCTCCTCGATCTCCCGCTTCAGCGCACGCGCGGAGAACCGCATCGTGGCGCCACTCTCAAGGTCACCACTTCCCGGGCCCTCCGCGACGGGCGTGGCAACAGTCTCGGACTCCGACTGCGGCTCAGAAGCGGCAGCAGGCGCGGGCTCGGAGCGCGGCCCGGTTCCGGGACCAGCTCCGGCCGCGGGCTCGGCTCCGGCCGCGGGCTCAGCTTCGGAAGCGGGCTCAGGGACAAGGGAGGCAGCCCCTTCATCGCCACCAGAAAGCTCGGCCCCTCCACTCCCCGCCTCGCCGGCCCCGGTCTCAGCCCCGGCAGTCGAAGCGGCAGTGGCAGTGGAAGTGGAAGTGGAAGTGGAAGAAGCATTGGCGAGGGCGTCAATGTCGTCCTTCGGCACGACACCGGTCACGTGCACGGAGGCGGCGGGCCCGGCCACGGCCGAACTCCAGTCAGTGGCGCCGCCACCAGAAGCCGCAGCCGCATCGTCCTCCTCACCGGCAACATCCTGGGCCGCAGGCTGGAACCCGCTCCCCACGGGAAGCTTCGGCACAGCGCCGACAAGCCCCTCCGAAGCAGGCGCGACGGAGGGCTCCGGCTCCGCCGCCACATCGGCGGCAGCGTCAGAGGCAACGGCCTCCGCACCGACGGCCTCCGTTCCGACGGGCTCCGCGCCGACCGGCGGAACCGGCCCGGTGGGCGGAGCCAACGGAGCGGGCGGCATGGCGAACGACGGCAGGGGAGCCGGCTCCGGCGCGGGAGCGGGCTCGGCGACCGGCTCAGCCGAGGGCGGAGCGAACGGAGTGGAGGCGGGCGGTTCAGCGGAGGCGGACGGCTGGGAGACCGGCGGCGTGGAGACCGGCGGAGTCGAAGACGTCTCCCCGGCGCTGCCCGAAGCGTTCTGCGTGTACCAGGCTGGCGGCGCGTAGTCGATGGTGAACTCGCCCGTCGTCTCGGCAGCGGACTCCGCGTCGGACTGATCATCGACGGGTGAGTCCCAGCCCCCGCGGATCTCGTCCCGATCGCTGTTCACAATGCCTCCTGATGTGGTCGAGCACCCTCGTGCCGTGGTGGGGGGCGACCGTTCATGTCGTCCGATCCGCCTGGCTCTCCCCGTTGAGGACGCGCACGACCCACACGTGGGTTCTTGTGTCGCGCCTTGTCCCAGCCTAATCACCAAAACCAGGAGCACGGCAGGGCAGTCCGCCCCACCAATGCCGTCCATTGCGTCACGCCTCGCTCAGGAACGATCCGCGTACACCAAACAGCGAAGGACAAACCCCTCAACGAGGCATGGAGTACTGCGAAGCCCCCATGAACCTCCTGAACTCCGCCCCCGCGCGCCCCAGTCCATCCGCCGGGCGCCTCAGTCCATCCGCCGGGCGGCACCCAGCAATCCGGTCTCGGCATCGGTGGCCCGCGTCATCACGTACTGCCGGTCGTGATCGGCACACCACAACGTCACGCCATCGGCCAGCGTGGGCAGCGACTCCACGTCCCCACCCGGCAGCCCCAGCAACGGCCCGAGCCGCACCGCCTCATCCGGCGACACCCGCTGCACGCCCACCAGCCGGGCCTGCCGAACCAGCCGGGGCGCGACAGGACTGAGGTAGGGCAACACCGTCAGCACCGACTGCCAGGCCCCCGCCACGACCCGCCCCCGCGGCGGCCGCATCCCACAGTCCCGCACCACGAGCACGGGGCTCCCTGCCGACGCCCCCTGCGGCGGCACCCGCCCCACGTCGTACACGGCCATCCCGCTCTGCCCGACCCCGAGCGCCTGCACCAACTGCGCCCACGCACGGGCCCGCCCGGTCTCCACAGTCACCCGCGCCCCGGTCGCAGCGGCCCGCAACGCGATGACCTGAGCCGTCCACAGGCCGCCGATGAAGAGGATGTCGTACGGCGTGGGACGACTGACGCCGAGCGTCGCGGGCCGGCCCTCCGCATCCACGCCGATCACGACCCCGTCGTCACCGATCGGCAGGGTGAGCGCGTCCACCTGGTCGGCGGGGAGGGCATGCCTCCCGTGTCGGGGGCCGATCAGCCCGAACCCCCCTCGCGCGGCCGTTGCGAACGCGCCCCTAGTGGGTTCACCCGGGAAGCCCGCGAGGGGAGGAATCGTGGTGGCCATCAGCGAGTACCTCCGAGCGGCATGGTGGCCAGCATCCCTGGCAACTGTTCGCGATCCAGCCGCATCAGCCCTGTCCCTGCCTGACGTGCCGCCTGCTCCAAGGACCGCCGTGCGGCAGAGAGTTCGGCATCACCGCGCCCGGTCACCCGCAGGTGGCCCCGGACGGTGATGCCACCCTGTGCGCCGCGCCCGAGCGTGAGGCTGAAGGTCGTGGTCAGCGCTGGAACAGCGGTGAGGAGAGCCACGAGCTGCGGCAGCGCGGGACCTCCGGATCCGCCCAGCTGTGGCCAGCGCTTCACCCAGTAGGTGGTGTGACGCCTGTTGTCGCACCGCCATGCACGCGGGGATTCCTCCGTTCTGCGCTCCGGGACCGCGGCCAGGTCGGCCTGAGCCGTCACCAGGGGGTTCGCGCAGGCGGAGGTCGCGATGGCGGTGGCCACCTCCTCCTCATTCAGGACGGTCACGTGGAAACCCGCCCCTGTGAGTCGGCTCGCGAGTTGGTCCGCGGCCCGCACCACGCACTTCTGGGCCCCGAGCAGGCCGCCTCCGCGCGCTGCCACGGCTTCGGGGGAGAGCTCCGGGTCGAGCTTGAGGGCGATCCAGGTGATCCGCACGGCGGGCGTGCCCGTGAGGGCCTGCAGCGGCGCGTAATTGGTGGCGGCCAGCGACTGCTGCGGCAGGTGCAGTGCGGGCGCGGGCCGGGTGTGCAGCACGATCTGAGCGGACTCGAGCCGGATGCCGTCCACTTCCAGTGCGTCGCGCACCAGCTTCACCGGCAACGGCTTCCGTCCGCGATCCGCCCGCAGCGCCGTCACGTCCGATTCGACCTGCAGCACCGCCGTCATGAACGTCCCGTCGCCGACCATTCCGACCTGACGACGATCCCGGCCGCTGTAGGCGTACGTGCGCAGAGCCGGGTCGCACTCGACCGCTGGGGCGAAAGCCGGGTTGGTAGCCGGAGGTAGCGGCTGCCCCGCCGCGCTGCGTCGGCGGGATCGCAACGCCCATGCGGTGTCCAGCCATTCATGCAAAGGGCGGCCACGACGGCGTACCACGGCGAACACGACCATCACCGCGGCGGCCACCGAGGCCGGAGCGAAAGCCAGGGGACCGACGACCCAACCTGCGACGAGCACGGCGGCAGCGGCTTGCAGCAGGACGAGTCGGAGCAAACGAAAGGAGCCCAACCGCCGGGAGACCGCGCGGAGACGAACGGCCCCGCCCACGGGCGGCACCATCGTGCCCGGCGAGTCACCCCTCACCGGCGGCGTCCGAGTGGCGGGCCCTGTACGTCTCCCCGCCCGCCTGCGTGGCGCTGAGGCCATCAGCCAACCCCCATAGTTTCCCCGAACCACCGTCAAGGGCAAGGTGTTTGGTCCCCGAAAACGTCACCCAGCCCGCACGTCCGATTACTCAACAGGCATAGTAGGGCCCGGCCCGATCACGGAGCGCGAGGGTACGACTCGCAACCGTAACGGGGGAGCAGCAGCCACCCAGGTCGCTCACGGGGAGAAGCGGACACGCATGGCATCACGGCGGGACGAACTCAACGCATACATCTGGGCTGAAAGGATTGGCTCCGGGCGCCGAGATCGTTCCCATTCGCACCACAACGGGAAAGGAGCCGGGCAAGAAACTGGGCGACACCCCCGCTGCCATCCGAGCCGCAGCTGATAGCGACGCGCGGATCATCAATATGTCGTTCGGTAGCGACTTCATGTCCCAGGCTGAAAGGGCTGCGGTGAAGTACGCGGCCGGGAGAGGCAAGCTGCTATTTGCCGGCGTCGGCAACGATGCGCAGACAAAGAACTTCGTGGGATATCCCGCCGCCTACCCGGAGGTTGTGGGGGTCTCCGCAGCCGACCGATCCGGCAAGGTAGCCAAGTTCTCCGAGTACGGAGAATACGTCGACCTCGCCGCCCCCGGCCTAGACATCCCCCGCTGGTGCGACGAGACCTTCCGCTCCTACTGCGACGAAGGCGGCGGTACCAGCGCCGCCACCGCCATCGCTTCCGCCTCTGCCGCCCTCGTCTGGTCCAAGCACCCCTACTGGACCGCCAACCAGGTCCTCCGCGTCCTCATCGACACCGCGGGTCGCGACTGGCCGAAGGGCGAGCCCAGCGACTACCTCGGCTACGGGTTGATCCGGCCGGCCCGCAATGTCGTGAAGGGTGAGGGGGAGCCCGGGCCCGCCGACACCGATCCCATCACCAACGAGAAGACCGCAGGTGGAGGCGGTGGTTCTGGCAGTGGTGACTCGACCTCTCCCACTTCGACGCCTTCACGACCTGACGAGGGAGCCACCTCGGGCGGCAAGGAGACCACTGCCGCGGAGGCCTCGAACGATGGCGGCAGCAACCTGCTGTGGTCCGTCCTGGGCGGCCTCACCGCAGTCGTGGTGATCGGCGGCGGTGTCTTCGCCGCGATGCGCGCTCGCCGTCGCGCCTGAGTTCTGTGCGGCACGGCTACTCGCCTCATCCATCCGATCCATCCCAGCGACAGTTCACGAAGGGAGCCATCCGTGACGGACGGCCGGAAGTTGAACAACGAGCAAGTGGCGCTTCTGAAGAAGGAGATCGTGGGCAAGTACGACTCGGTCCAGAAGCAGCTCAAGCGTCTCCAGGGAACGCTGGACATGATGGAGGCCAATTGGAGGGGGATCGGGGCGCACCCTTCGACGGGAAGCAGACGGAGATCAATGAGCGCATGAGGGCGATCGGCAGCATCCTGGTGGACTTCCTCGACGGAATCAGTGGCAACGAGAAGCTCACCGACGGGCTCGAGGACCAGATCAGGGCGACGATGAGCGGCATCGACGTGGAGTACGGCGGCAAGCAATCGGCCATCAGCAGTTACTGACCGGCGAACCGCTCACATACACCCGCTCACACACATCTGCTGACACACACCCGCTCACACACATCCGCTCGCACACATCCACCGAGAAATGGGGCAGGGCATGGCAAACGTCCACTTGAACGAACTCGCGGTCAAGTACGGCGGCCTCGACGCGATCGCCACGGAACTCGGCATCCAGGCCAGGCAGTTGGAGGCCGACCTCGCGGACATCAAGCGGGCCGTGGCCAAGGTGGCCGAAGGCTGGGAGGGCGAGGCGCACAAGTCCTACGTCGCTAAGCAGAAAGAGTGGGACCAGCACGCCGAGGTCATCCATCGCGCACTCGTCACCATCGGGCAGAAGGTCGGAGAGGCCGGCGGTGACTACCGCGGCGGGGACCTGAAAGGCGCCAGCTACTTCCTGTGAGCCCGGACCGGCGCATGGCGTAGACGAAACGGGGTGGACGCGCGCGGGAGGCGCCCACCCCCGTCTCATGTGACCAGTACGCGGCTGTGACCAGCACGCGGCGTCACGTCACTCGGCCGCCGCGACCCCGCCATTGCGCACAGAAGGCTCCAGGTCGAATTCCCCGTCCCGCGCGCCCAGGACGAACGCCCGCCATTCCGCCGCCGTGTACCGCAGCACGGTCTCCGGATCCAGTGACGACCGCATGGCCACGGCGCCCTCGGGCAGGTACGCGATCTCGACCCGCTCCTCGTGCTCCTCGGTGCCCGGCGCGCTGTGCCACTCGACGCCGGAGATGTCGAGGGCGTAGAGCTCCTCCTTCTCGCGTTCCTTGCGAGCCTTTTCCTGCGCCTCTTTGTCGGGTGCATCGGTCATGGCGGAGGGTCCTTTCACAACGTACGAAAGAGCTGTGGGGCCAGCCTACTTGTGGGCTCCGTCCCTGTTCAGAGGTTGGGGAGAACGGCGGCTCTCAGATCTCGTCGGCCGCCAGCCCCGTCTGCACCATCGGTTTCCCCCGCTTCCGCGACACGAAGATCCCCCGGCCCACCGGCATGGGCCGTGGCCGCACCCCGCCCAGGATGTCACCCTCGTCGGGGTCGCCCGCCAGGACCACGCCCTGGGCTCCGAGCTCTTTCACTCGCTGCATGAACGGCTCGTACGACGCCCGCCCCGCGCCCGCCGTCGACCGGGCGATGATGAAGCGCACCCCCACGTCGCGGGCGAACGGGAGGAGCTCGGTGAGATTTCCGAGCGGGTTGCCACTGGAAGTGGAGACCAGGTCGTAGTAGTCGACGATCACGTACACCGGCGGGCCCTGCCACCAGCTGAGCTCACGGAGCTGCCGCGCGGTGACGTCCGCGGGTGGGGTGCGCCGCTGGATCAGGTCGGCCAGGGCCGCCATGTGGTGGCCCATGGCGTTGGACATGGGGATGTACTCGGCCAGGTGGGTGGCCGGGACGGCGTCGAGGAGCGAGCGGCGGTTGTCGACCACGAAGAGCTTGCAGACATCGCCGCTGTAGCGCTCCGTCAGCCGTTTGATGAGCAGCCTCAGCAGGTTGGACTTGCCGGACTCGCTCTCCCCGAAGACGAGGAAGAAGGGGTCCTGCTCGAAGTCCACGAAGACCGGCTCGAGGTTGGTCTCGTCGAGGGCGAAGGACAGGCCCCGGTCCGGGAAGGCATGCCCCGGGGGCAGCTCGTCCGCCGGCAGCTCTCGCGGCAGCAGACGGACCGCGGGCGCGCCCGGCGCCGGCCAGTGGCGGGAGACCTCGGCGGCCAGGGCAGCCGTGGCCTCGGCGAGGTCGGTGTCCGAGGACAACCCGTCGATAGGGGGGACGGCAGCCATGAAGTGCTGCTTCTGCGGAGTCTGTCCGCGACCGGGCACTCCGGCGGGGACGCCGGCGGCGACCTTCCGGTCGATCTCGGAGTCCATGGTGTCACCGAGCCGCAGTTCGAGACGGTTCATGAGGTGGTCCTTGAGGTTCGCGCGAACCTCCATGGACCGAGACGCGGTGAGGATCAGATGGATGCCGTAACCGAGGCCTCGCGCCGCGATGTCGAGGACGGCCGGTTCCAGCCCCTCGTACTCGGAACGGAAGTTGCCCCACCCGTCGATGACGAGGAAGACGTCCCCCCAGGGTTGGTCGGTCACCGAGATCTCGCCACGGGCCCTGCGCGCACGGAAGTCGACGATGGACGCGATCCCCATCGTGCGGAAGTACTCCTCGCGCCGGGCCAGAACGCCGTACACCTCGGCGACCGTGCGCCGTACCCGCTCGGGGTCGAGGCGCGAGGCGACACCGCCGACGTGCGGGAGGCCGCCGACGGACGCCATCCCGCCGCCGCCGAAGTCGAGGCCGTACAGCTGGACCTCGTGGGGAGTGTGCGTGAGGCAGAACGCCGCCATCAGCGAGCGCAACAGGGTCGACTTCCCGGACTGAGGGCCGCCGACGATCTGCATGTGTCCGGCCGCCCCGGAGAAGTCGCACCAGAGGGGATCGCGGCGCTGTTCGTACGGCTTGTCGACCAGGCCCAGTGGTATGACGAGCCGTCCCGCGCCTTCGTAACCGGGCTGGGTCAGGCCGCGGCCCTCCACCGCCGTGAGCCCGGTGAGCAGTGCGTCCAGGGGCGGCGGGCTGTCCAGCGGCGGGAGCCACACCTGATGGGCGGCCGGGCCCTGCGCCTCCAGGCGGCGCACGATCACGTCGAGGACGGTGTCGACGAGAGTGCCGTCCGCGCTGCCCGGGTCCGGTCTCGCGGCCGCCCGCCGCTCGGACGCGTAGCGCACGGGAACCTCGGCGGCGGTGAACAGCGTGGGACGGCGATCCACGGGACGCGGGCCGCCCGGCGCGGCGGCCTGCCCCGATCCGGGCCGGTACACACCGGAGACGTAGGCCGCCTTGAAGCGCACCATCTCGTCCGTGCCGAACTTCAGATAGCCGGAACCGGGCATGTTCGGAAGCTGGTACGCGTCAGGCACTCCCAGAGCGGCGCGTGACTCGGCGGCGGAGAACGTGCGAAGGCCGACGCGGTACGAGAGGTACGTCTCCAGGCCTCGCAGCCGGCCCTCCTCCAGGCGCTGTGATGCCAGGAGCAGATGGACGCCGAGCGACCGGCCGATGCGGCCGATCTGCACGAACATGTCGATGAAATCCGGCTTCGCGGTGAGCAGCTCGCTGAACTCGTCGATGACCAGGACCAGGGACGGGACCGGCTGGAGCGCGGCGCCCGCCGACCGGGCCTTCTCGTAGTCGTGGATGTTCGCGTAGTTGCCGGCGTCCCGCAGCAGTTCCTGACGGCGGTTGACCTCGCCCCGGAGGGAGTCGCCCATGCGGTCGACGAGGGTGAGGTCGTCCGCCAGGTTGGTGATGACAGCGGCGACGTGCGGCATCTGCGCCATGCCCGCGAAGGTCGCGCCACCCTTGAAGTCCGCGAGGACGAAGTTCAGGCTCTCCGAGGAGTGCGTCACCGCGAGGCCGAGCACCAGCGTGCGCAACAGCTCCGACTTGCCGGAACCGGTGGCTCCCACGCACAGCCCGTGCGGTCCCATGCCTTCCTGCGCCGCCTCCTTCAGATCCAGCATCACGGGCCGGCCGTCCTCGCCGACCCCGATGGGAACCCGCAGCCTTTCCGTGAGTGAGCGCGTACGCCACGTCCGCCGCGTGTCGACCGAGTCGGCGTCACCGAGGTTGAGCAGCTCGGTGAACTCCAGGTTGGCCAGCAAGGGCTCGTCGTCGCCCCCGGAGGGAACGCGGAGCGGGGCGAGCTGCCGGGCCAGCGCCTCGGCTCCCTCGTACGAGAGGACATCCGGCGTGCCCTCGTACACCAGGCCGTGGTCCGACTCGATCCGCAGCGTTCCCGGGTGTACCGCGAGGGACAGACCGCCGCGTCCCTGCGTCAGTTCACCCGGTACGACCTCCACGACCGTCACGCCCTGCAGTCCTTCGGGTGACGCGAGCGTGACCGTCGGAGGCAGTGACAGGCCGTCGAGGACGACGACGTGCGGTCCGTCCGGCAGGGGCGCCCCCTCCGAGTGGAAGCGCGGCCGTCCGTGGAGGCGGGCGGTCAGCATGGCCTCCAGTTCGATGGCGTCGCCGGTGATGAGCCGGCGGCTGCCCGCACCGTCCGAGGCCTCGGGCGTCTGGCTGTGCGGCAACCATTTGGTCCACTCCCAGGCGTGGGCGGCAGTCTTGCCCGCCCCGACGGCGATGACCAGGTCCTGGGGGGAGTGCAGCGCGGCGAGGGAGGCGGCGAGCGCCCGCACCGTGCCCCGTGCCGTCTCGGGGTCCCCGCTGACCGTGACGTGGTAGAAGGCACGCAGGGAGATGGCCATGGGCAGGTCTTCCCACGTGCTGTGCGCGGTCAGGAAGCGCTGCATCGCGCCCGCGGTGAGCGGCTCGAGCTCGTCCACCGGCGCCGTCTGCGGCGGTACGAGCGGCGTGGCGAGCGACTGGGACCCCAGGCCGATGCGCACCTGCCCGAAGTCCGCGTCGCCCGTGCGGCGCTCCCAGACCCGACTGCCCTCGGCGACCAGGGCTCACAACTGCTCGGGACAGGGGTGGAGGTAGTACTGAGCGTCGCGCTGTGCACGCGCCGTCTCGACGGCGGTACGCCGGGTCTGCTTCAGATACCCGAGGTAGTCGCGCCGCAGGTCCGCCAACTGCCCTTGGTTGCCACGGCGGTGGCGGATCAGCATCGCCACGGACATGGCCACCGTCGACGCCACCATGACCATTCCCATGACCTTCATGAACGGGTGAGCGCTCGGCATGAAGAAGAACACCACGGAGCCGCCCATGCCGAGCATGGGCAGCAACTGCATCATCGCGCCCTCCTGCTGCCCGCGCGGCAGCTCGGGCGGGGGCTGCAGCACGACCTCGTCGGTGGGAACCGGGGAAGGCAGCCTCCGGGGCGGGCGCTTCACGACGATGTGGCTCACTGAGCACCAATTCCCTGGTAAACGCGGGCTTTCCGCTCGCCGCCCGGCGTCCGGGCGATGCGATCACTGTGTGATCATACTGACACCGATAGTCACCACACACGGATAGGGTGCCCGATGCGCACACGTGCGGTGGTCGATCCGAACCAGTCGGCGGGGAGGCCAACTGCCGGAAGGACGCGGGGTTTTCCGGATACGTGCCGGGGTGCGGCTCGGGAATCAGCCAGGAGGGCCGGTTCTTCCACGGCCGCGCCGCGCCGTACGAGACAGTCGTGAACGCGGCGCGCAACATCAGCAAGAGGGGGGCACCGGAGTTGGCCGTGACCGGCACCGGCACGGGCCTCAGCATCGAGGGGAAACAGCAGGTGAGTACGACGGCTTCCATGACGGCCACTGGATTCGGACGGCCCGGCGGTGGAAACCCCCCTGGGAACTCATCCGGACGTGGGGCCGGCGTCGGCACCGGCACGTCCTACGGCTTCTGCCGGGTCACCATCGTCGCGCCCGACAGCCGCATCGACGTGGCACTGCCCGACGACGTCCCGGTCGCCGACATCTACCCCGAGGTCCTGCGGCTCTCCCGGCAGGCCCCGGCCGAGGGCGCACCGGTCGGCTACCACCTCGTACGCCGCGACGGCACTGTTCTCGACGGAGCCCGCACGTTCGCGGCCCAGCGCATTCTCGACGGTGAACTGCTCACACTGCGCCCGTTCTCCGCATCGCTGCCACCCGCCGTCTTCGACGACGTTTCCGAGGTCGTCGCGTCCGCGGTGACCCGGGACCGCGTGCTGTGGACCGGCGACCTGACCCGCACCGCCGGACTCGTCGGCGGGACCGTGCTGGCGTCCCTCCTCGCCTACGTCGCCTGGACCGCGGCCCCGCGCCACGACGTGCATGGGCTGCCGGGCATCCTCGCCGGCGTCGCGGGCGTCCTGCTGATCACCCTCGCGGGGGTTCGCGCGCGGGTGTACGACGACAGGGCCGCTGCCCTCGCCTTCGGCCTCGGCGCGCTGCCGAACGTGGCGGTGGCGGGCTCCGGGCTGCTCCCGGTGACCGAAGGGCAGGGCGTGGGCAGGCTCCAGTTCCTGCTGGCCTGTGCCGCCGTTGTGACGGCATCCGTGATCCTCGGGCTGCTCTCACCAACGGGCGACGGACCGTTCGTCGCGTTCGTCTTCGCCTCCGCGGTGGGGCTGTTCGCCACGTTCCTCGCGGCACTGTGGCAGCTGGAGCCGGTCGAGACCGCTGCCCTGTGCGCCCCGTCGGCGGTGGGGGCCCTGGCCTTTCTGCCCGGCCTCTCCATGCGCTTCGCCCGGCTGCCCATCGGCTACGAACCGCCGCACGGCACGCGGGGCGGTTATGGAGCGGACCCCGTCCCGCAGGAGCCCGTCGACGCCGAGCGCATCGCGGCCCGGGCCCGCCGTGGTCAGGAACTGCTCGTCGGCCTTGTCGGCGGTTGCGCGCTCGTCGCGATCGGGTCCGCGGTGGTGCTCGCCCTCGCCGCCGATACGTGGGGACAGGTCCTGGCCCTGGCCACGGGGATCGCGATGCTGATGCGGGCGCACCTCTTCCGCTACACCGCTCAGGTCGCCGCCGCCCTGGTCGCGGGTCTGGTGACCCTCGTCCTGCTCGGCATCGGCCTCTGCCTCGACCTGGCGGCCGGCTCGACCGGTGACGGCGCGGCACTCGGCCTGCGGACCATCTGGCTCGTCGCGGGGATCGCGGCGGCGGCGGCCCTGGTCACCAGTGTCGGCCTGATCGCCTCACGCGCCGGGGTGACCCCGTTCTGGGGGCGCTTCCTGGAGCTCTCCGAGTCCTTCGTCCTGCTCACCCTGGTGCCGCTGACGCTCGCGGTCTTCGACGTGTACGCCGAGGCCAGGGCCATGACGAGCTGACGCGCCCGTCGAAGGCTGACGGGAGCGAGGGCGCGGCGGCTTCCTGCGACCGGACAGCGGCCTTCGACGTGGACACGGGCAGGAAGCTCTGGGACAAGAAGCTGCCCGGCGAGGGCGCCTCCGTCATGAGCGTCAACGTGACGATGACGCGGGGTGCCGTGGTCGCAGCCGCGGGCGACGCCTCTGTGGCGTACGACATGACCAGCGGCAAGCGGTTCTGGGCCGATACGAAACCCTCGACCTGCGATGCGGTCGGGTTCGCCGGGGGCCGCGACCTGCTCGCCCTGGTGCAGTGCGGAAACGGCGCCGATGCCGAGTACCGGATCCAGCGCATCGCTCCCCGCTCGGGCGAGCCCGTGTGGACATACGAGGTCACCCCAGGGGTCCAGGGCGTCAGGATCGCCGTGTCCAACGGATGAAGGGCGACGAGCCGCACCAGGTGATGATGAGAGGGTTCGAGGCCAGCGGTCGACCTCCGCTCCGGGGCCGGCGCGCCGGCTGGTAACCTGTGTGACGACCGTCAGTCTGCATACCCCCGGATCCCGCGAGGATCAGGACGGGAAACGCAGGGATCCGGGCCCGTGAGGGCCCGCCCGACGGCTCATCCCGCCCCCCGAGTCCCGTAAGCCCCCCTGAGACGTAGACCAGGGGCACTCGGAGGCACACAGAACACCACGAGGAGTACGCGTGTCGCTCGACGCCGCTACGAAGAAGCAGATCATGACCGAGTTCGGCCAGAAGGAGGGCGACACCGGCTCCCCCGAGGTGCAGGTCGCGCTGCTCTCGCGCCGTATCTCGGACCTGACCGAGCACCTCAAGACGCACAAGCACGACCACCACTCCCGTCGTGGTCTGCTGATCCTGGTCGGCCAGCGTCGCCGCCTGCTGCAGTACCTGGCCAAGAAGGACATCCAGCGCTTCCGCGCGCTGGTCGAGCGCCTGGGCATCCGTCGCGGTGCGGCGGGCGCCAAGTAAGACGCCGTGAAGGGAGCGGTTCCCACTCGAAGCACTCGAAGGGGGCCGCTCCCTTTGCTGTACGTGCGCGGTGTCACCGTGGCTTTGTAGTCTGGTGACGAAAGCACGTCCCCGTGGGTAGGGACCCGATCACGGTCCAGCTCCCCCGGGACACCCAGCACGACCCCACGAGGGAGAGGCGCACCCAGCCGCCGCCGGTCCTCGGTAGTGGCCCCCGGGCGAAACCCCCGGGAGCTTCGATCGAAGACCGGCCCGCACACACGGCGCGTTTCTCCACACAGTCCCCGTCCACGGAAGGACGCATGGGACGCCGCCCCCGGGCCACACGGGACCAGGGGCGAGAAGACGAAACGTAGACACGTAGGAGAACAGTGGAGAACGAGACCCACTACGCCGAGGCCGTCATCGACAACGGCACGTTCGGTACCCGCACCATCCGCTTCGAGACGGGCCGTCTGGCCCGTCAGGCCGCCGGCTCCGCGGTGGCCTACCTGGACGACGACACGATGGTCCTCTCGGCCACCACCGCGTCCAAGAAGCCCAAGGACCAGCTCGACTTCTTCCCCCTCACGGTGGACGTCGAGGAGCGGCAGTACGCCGCGGGCAAGATCCCCGGTTCCTTCTTCCGTCGCGAGGGCCGGCCCTCCGAGGACGCGATCCTCACCTGCCGCCTGATCGACCGCCCGCTGCGTCCTTCCTTCAAGAAGGGCCTGCGCAACGAGATCCAGGTCGTCGAGACGATCATGGCTCTCAACCCCGACCACCTGTACGACGTGGTCGCGATCAACGCCGCCTCCTGCTCCACGCAGCTCGCCGGCCTGCCCTTCTCGGGCCCGATCGGCGGCACGCGCGTGGCGCTCATCAAGGGCCAGTGGGTCGCCTTCCCGACGCACACCGAGCTCGAGGACGCCGTCTTCGACATGGTCGTCGCCGGTCGCGTCCTCGATGACGGCGACGTCGCGATCATGATGGTCGAGGCCGAGGCCACCGAGAAGACCATCGAGCTCGTCAAGGGCGGCGCCGAGGCGCCGACCGAGGAGGTCGTGGCCGCCGGCCTCGAGGCCGCGAAGCCCTTCATCAAGGCCCTGTGCAAGGCCCAGTCGGACCTGGCGGCCAAGGCCGCCAAGCCCACCGGCGAGTTCCCGATCTTCCTGGACTACGAGGACGACGTCCTGGAGGCCCTGACCGCCGCGGTCAAGACCGAGCTGGCCCAGGCGCTCACCATCGCCGGCAAGCAGGAGCGCGAGTCCGAGCTGGACCGCGTCAAGGCGCTGGCCGGCGAGAAGCTGCTCCCGCAGTTCGAGGGCCGCGAGAAGGAGATCTCCGCCGCGTACCGCTCGCTGACCAAGACCCTGGTCCGTGAGCGCGTCATCAAGGAGAAGAAGCGCATCGACGGCCGCGGCGTCACGGACATCCGTACGCTCGCCGCCGAGGTCGAGGCCATCCCGCGCGTGCACGGCTCGGCGCTGTTCGAGCGCGGCGAGACCCAGATCCTGGGCGTCACGACGCTGAACATGCTCCGCATGGAGCAGCAGCTCGACACGCTGTCCCCGGTGACGCGCAAGCGCTACATGCACAACTACAACTTCCCGCCGTACTCCACCGGCGAGACCGGCCGCGTCGGCTCCCCGAAGCGCCGCGAGATCGGCCACGGCGCCCTCGCCGAGCGCGCCCTCGTGCCGGTGCTGCCGACGCGTGAGGAGTTCCCCTACGCGATCCGCCAGGTGTCCGAGGCCCTCGGTTCCAACGGCTCGACGTCCATGGGCTCCGTCTGCGCCTCCACCATGTCGCTGCTGAACGCCGGTGTGCCGCTGAAGGCCGCCGTCGCCGGTATCGCCATGGGTCTGATCTCCCAGGAGATCGACGGCGAGACGCACTACGTCACCCTCACCGACATCCTCGGTGCGGAGGACGCCTTCGGCGACATGGACTTCAAGGTCGCCGGCACGAAGCAGTTCGTGACCGCGCTCCAGCTCGACACCAAGCTCGACGGCATCCCCGCCTCGGTCCTGGCCGCCGCGCTGAAGCAGGCCCGTGACGCGCGTCTGCACATCCTCGACGTGATGAACGAGGCGATCGACGTTCCGGACGAGATGTCCCCGAACGCGCCGCGCATCATCACCGTCAAGATCCCGGTGGACAAGATCGGTGAGGTCATCGGCCCCAAGGGCAAGATGATCAACCAGATCCAGGAGGACACCGGCGCCGACATCACGATCGAGGACGACGGCACCATCTACATCGGCGCCGCCGACGGCCCGGCCGCCGAGGCCGCCCGCGCCACGATCAACGGCATCGCCAACCCGACCATGCCGGAGGTCGGCGAGCGCTACCTGGGCACCGTCGTGAAGACGACGACCTTCGGCGCGTTCGTCTCCCTGCTCCCGGGCAAGGACGGCCTCCTGCACATCTCCCAGATCCGCAAGCTCGCCGGCGGCAAGCGTGTGGAGAACGTCGAGGACGTCCTCGGCGTGGGCCAGAAGGTCCAGGTCGAGATCGCCGAGATCGACTCCCGCGGCAAGCTCTCCCTCATCCCCGTAGTCGAGGGCGAAGAGGGCGACGAGCAGGCCGCCGACAAGAAGGACGACACCGACAAGTGACGTCGCGTAGCACCACGACGACGGCCCGCACCTCCTCGGAGGCGCGGGCCGTCGCCCGTACCCAAACCCTCATCAAGGGCGAGCACGGCATCGGCACGGTCCGCAGGACGACCCTCCCCGGCGGCCTGCGCGTCGTCACGGAGACCCTGCCCTCCGTGCGCTCGGCGACCTTCGGCATCTGGGCCAACGTCGGATCGCGCGACGAGACCCCGTCGCTGAACGGCGCCACGCACTACCTGGAGCACCTCCTCTTCAAGGGCACCAAGAAGCGCAGCGCCCTCGACATCTCGTCCGCGCTCGACGCGGTCGGCGGTGAGATGAACGCCTTCACGGCGAAGGAGTACACGTGCTACTACGCGCGCGTGCTCGACACCGACCTGCCGCTCGCCATCGACGTCGTCTGCGACATGCTGACGGGCTCGCTGATCCGCCAGGAGGACGTCGACGCCGAGCGCGGCGTCATCCTCGAGGAGATCGCGATGACCGAGGACGACCCGGGCGACTGCGTGCACGACCTGTTCGCGCACACGATGCTCGGCGACACCCCCCTCGGCCGCCCGGTCCTCGGCACCGAGGACACGATCAACGCCCTCACCGCCGACCGCATCCGCCGCTTCTACAAGAAGCACTACGACCCCACCCACCTGGTCGTCGCCGCCGCGGGCAACGTGGACCACGCCAAGGTCGTACGCCAGGTCCGCGCCGCCTTCGAGCGGTCCGGCGCGCTGCGGGACACCGAAGCCGTCCCGATGATCCCGCGCCAGGGCTCCCGGACGCTGCGCACCGCGGGTCGCGTCGAGGTCGTCAACCGCAAGACCGAGCAGGCCCACGTCATCCTCGGCATGCCGGGCCTGGCCCGCACCGACGAGCGCCGCTGGGCCCTCGGCGTGCTGAACACCGCGCTCGGCGGCGGCATGTCGTCCCGCCTCTTCCAGGAGGTGCGGGAGAAGCGCGGCCTCGCCTACAGCGTGTACTCGTACACCTCGGGCTTCGCCGACACCGGTCTCTTCGGGGTCTACGCGGGCTGTCGGCCCAGCCAGGTGCACGACGTCCTGAAGATCTGCCGCGACGAGCTGGACCAGGTCGCGGAGCACGGTCTGACGGACGACGAGATCACGCGCGCCATCGGCCAGCTCGCGGGCTCCACCGTCCTCGGACTGGAGGACACCGGCGCGCTGATGAACCGTATCGGCAAGAGCGAGCTCTGCTGGGGCGAGCACATGTCGGTCGACGACATGCTGGCCAGGATCTCGGCGGTCACCCCCGACGAGGTGCGCGAGGTGGCCCGTGACGTACTGGGACACCGCCCGTCCCTCTCGGCCATCGGCCCCCTCAAGGACAAGCAGGCGGCGCGCCTCCACGACGCGGTCGCTTAAGCCACCGGGCCCCTAGGGCCCGACCGGCTCGACTTAAGGAACGAAGGACATGAGCAAGCTGCGCGTTGCGGTCATCGGCGCCAAGGGGCGCATCGGCTCCGAGGCCGTGAAGGCCGTCGAGGCCGCCGACGACATGGAACTGGTCGCCGCCCTCGGCCGCGGCGACGAGCTGCGGTCGCTGGTGGACAACGGCGCCCAGGTCGCGGTCGAGCTGACCACCCCCGACTCGGTGATGGCCAACCTCGACTTCTGCGTGGGCAACGGCATCCACGCCGTCGTCGGCACCACGGGCTGGACCGACGAGCGCCTCGCGCGGCTGCGCACGTCCCTCGCCGCGTCGCCGGAGACGGGCGTGCTGATCGCCCCGAACTTCTCCATCGGCGCGGTCCTGACGATGAAGTTCGCGCAGATCGCCGCGCCCTGGTTCGAGTCCGTCGAGGTCGTCGAGCTGCACCACCCGAACAAGGCCGACGCCCCCAGCGGCACCGCCGCGCGCACCGCCCAGCTCATCGCCGAGGCCCGGCGGGAGGCCGGCAGCGCCGCGCAGCCCGACGCCACGACGACGGCCCTGGACGGCGCGCGCGGCGCGGACGTCGACGGCGTACGGGTCCACTCCGTGCGCCTTCGCGGTCTGCTGGCCCACCAGGAGGTGCTGCTCGGCGGCGAGGGGGAGACCCTGACCGTCCGGCACGACTCGCTGCACCACAGCAGCTTCATGCCGGGCATCCTGCTCGGCGCCCGCCGCGTGGTGAGCACTCCGGGCCTGACCTTCGGCCTCGAACACTTCCTGGACATCGGCTGAGCCGGGAAGCGGAACCCATGCGAGCCTCCATGCGAGCGAAGATCACCTACGCCGTCACGGCCGCCGTCCTGGTCGTCTACTTCGTCCTGGTCGGCAGCCGCGGCGTGCTGCTCATCCGGCACGGCACCCTGCTCACCGTCACCTTCGGTGTCGCGGTGCTGATCCTGCCGGTCATCGGCGTCTGGTTCCTCTGGCAGAACACCCGGTTCGTGCAGCGCGCCAACCGGCTCGCCGCCGAACTCGACGCCGAAGGCGGCCTGCCCGTCGACGAGTTGAAGCGCACTCCGGGGGGCCGCATCGACCGCGACTCCGCCGACGAGGTCTTCGCCCGCCGCAAGGCCGAGACCGAGGACGCCCCGGACGACTGGCGCTGCTGGTTCCGCCTCGCCGTCGCCTACCACGACGCCCGGGACACGCCTCGGGCGCGCAAGGCGATGCAGCGGGCCATCGCCCTGCGCGAGGGCAGAGCGGTCAACGTCTGATCGGTCCACGTCCGGCCGGGGCTCGGGGCTCGGGGCCGGGGGCCCTGGCCCCGGCGTCAGGTGTCTCAGGCGGTGGCGCGGTACTCGTCGGCCCACGCCTCGATGGAGTCGGCCGCCCGGTTGAACGCCTCGTGCCGGGCGACGAAGTCGGCGTTCTTGTCGGTGAGCAGCAACGACTGCCCATCGGCCGCCCCACCTCGTCGTACGAGGACGAGTGCCTGCCCCTGCACCGTGCGGGGCAGGCCCAGCCAGCGCACCGGCTGCTGCGCGGTCCGCACGGCCGCGATCTGCGTCCACGGCACGGTCCGCGTCGACAGGAAGCCGACCCGGCGCACCCCGTGCGCGCTCACCCAGGTGCCCATGCGCAGCAGCCGCAGCGAGGTCGCGATGAGGATGGCGGCGAGCGCCGCACAGACCGCCGCGCCCCCGAACGAGTCCGCGAGCGCGATGATCACCGCGGCGAAGAGCACGAACGAGGCGAGCAGCAGCAGAAGTGCGGCGGCGCCCACGCGCCACGGACCGGGACGGTAGGGCCGGCGCCACTGGTCGCGGTCGTCGAAGGGCAGCGCAGTGTCGTGCGCCGCGTCGTCGAACGCGCGGTCCGCGGTCAGGAAAGGCAGGGGCACGGGCTGGTCCTCACTTGATCCACGCATGAGCTGTGCCCGGTGAGGCTATCGAGCCGTGCCCCCTGCCACCACCCTTGGGGGTCCGGACGAGTCAACGCCCGGATTGGTGCGTTTTGCCCGGTCAGCGCCCGTCCGAGGCCTCGGACTGCTGGGTGTGCGCGGGTGACTGGTCGGCCGACATCGCGGGCATCCCGAAGAGCAGGGATCCCACGAGACCGGCGACGACGGTCAGCCCGATGAGCGTGCGGCCCACGATCTGACTTGCCGTGGCACGCTCACGGGGCGGGGGAGTGACGTTGCTGCGGAACTTGTCGGCTTCGGCGATGAAGGCGAACGGGACGGGCTCTCGCCGACGGAACATGGGACGCGCTTCTCCTCACGGGTCTCGAGTGTTCTCTCTTACATAGACAGACGCTCGAACCGCCCCAAAGGTGCCCTGTTTCAGCAAATTAGGCGAAGAATGTCGTGGCGGGTCACCGAACGGCCGATTGTCGGTGCCGGGTCATAGAGTGGGCGCCGCCCGAGTGATGCACATGGAAGGACCCCCGCCAGTGAGCGAGACCCCCACCGAAGACCTCAAGCCCAGCTTCCGCAGCGAGGTCACCGTCGAGCTGGTGAAGCACGCCGCCGCCGACTCCGACGTCCTGTGGGCCGCCCGCGTCTCGACGGCGGGCGAGCAGTCCCTCGACGAGCTCCAGAAGGACCCGGAGCGCTCGAAGGGCCTGATCAACTACCTGATGCGGGACCGCCACGGCAGCCCCTTCGAGCACAACTCGATGACGTTCTTCATCAGCGCCCCCATCTTCGTCTTCCGCGAGTTCATGCGCCACCGTGTCGGCTGGTCGTACAACGAGGAATCGGGTCGCTACAGGGAGCTGGAGCCGGTCTTCTACGTCCCCGACGCCTCCCGCAAGCTCGTCCAGGAGGGACGCCCCGGCAAGTACGTCTTCGTCGAGGGCACCCAGGCCCAGCAGGAGCTCACCGGCCGCGTCATGGAGGACTCCTACCGCCAGGCGTACGAGGCGTACCAGGAGATGCTCGCCGCCGGCGTGGCCCGCGAGGTCGCCCGCGCGGTGCTCCCCGTCGGCCTCTTCTCCTCGATGTACGCGACGTGCAACGCCCGTTCGCTGATGCATTTCCTCGGTCTGCGCACCCAGCACGAGCTGGCCAAGGTCCCGTCCTTCCCGCAGCGGGAGATCGAGATGGTCGGCGAGAAGATGGAGCAGCACTGGGCCGAACTGATGCCGCTCACCCATGCGGCCTTCAACAAGAACGGCCGTGTGGCCCCGTAAGGCACTGATGTGCGGACGGCGAGAGCGAAGTGTCCGGATTGCGGCCCTTCGTGAAGTTCGCCTAGCCTGATCGAACGGACCCGGCACTGCCTGAACCCCCGAGCAGGCAGTGCCGGGCTCCGCACCCGTCAGGCCCGCTCACGTCCCCCGAGGGGGGACCCCGCGCTGAGCAGCGAGTAGCGTGTTACCCATGGCTCCGACCTCCACTCCGCAGACCCCCTTCGGGAGGGTCCTCACCGCCATGGTCACGCCCTTCAAGGCGGACGGCGCACTCGACCTCGACGGCGCGCAGCAGCTCGCCGCCCACCTGGTGGACGCAGGCAATGACGGCCTCGTCATCAACGGCACCACCGGTGAGTCCCCGACCGTCAGTGACGCGGAGAAAGACGACCTGGTACGAGCCGTGCTGGAGGCGGTCGGAGACCGCGCCCACATCGTCGCGGGCGTCGGCACCAACGACACCCGCCACAGCATCGAGCTCGCCCGCGCCGCCGAGCGGGCCGGCGCCCACGGTCTCCTGACCGTCACGCCGTACTACAACAAGCCCCCGCAAGAGGGACTGCTCCGGCACTTCACCGCGATCGCCGACAGCACCGAGCTGCCGGTCATGCTGTACGACATCCCGGGCCGCAGCGGCGTGCCGATCAACACCGAGACGATCGTCCGCCTCGCCGAGCACCCCAGGATCGTCGCCAACAAGGACGCCAAGGGCGACCTCGGCCGCGCGAGCTGGGCCATCGCCCGCTCGGACCTGGCCTGGTACTCCGGCGACGACATGCTGAACCTGCCGCTGCTGTCCGTCGGCGCGTGCGGTTTCGTCTCGGTCGTCGGCCACGTCGTCACCCCCGAACTGCGCGCGATGCTCGAAGCGCACCTCTCGGGCGACGTGCAGAAGGCCACGGAGATCCACCAGAAGCTGCTCCCCGTCTTCACCGGCATGTTCCGCACGCAGGGTGTGATCACGACCAAGGCGGCGCTCGCCCTCCAGGGCCGGCCCGCGGGGCCGCTCCGCCTGCCGATGGTGGAGCTGACGCCCGAGGAGACGGCACAGCTCAAGATCGATCTTGCCGCCGGCGGGGTACAGCTCTGACCACAGACTTCACAACTGAATACGCGACACCCGCGGGCCCCGAGTCCGCGGTCATCCAACAACTGCTCACGCACGAACGTCACGCGCGCCACGTGCCCCGGAGGCACGTGGCGTGTGTGGTGAGGAGAGTCTTTTGAGTCATCCGCATCCTGAACTCGGTGCCCCGCCGAAGCTCCCGAAGGGCGGCCTGCGGGTCACCCCGCTCGGCGGCCTCGGTGAGATCGGCCGCAACATGACCGTCTTCGAGTACAACGGTCGCCTGCTGATCGTCGACTGCGGAGTGCTCTTCCCCGAGGAGGAGCAGCCCGGAATCGACCTGATCCTGCCGGACTTCTCGTCCATCAGGGACCGCCTCGACGACATCGAGGGCATCGTGCTCACGCACGGCCACGAGGACCACATCGGCGGTGTCCCCTACCTCCTGCGCGAGAAGCCGGACATTCCGCTGATCGGCTCCAAGCTGACCCTCGCCCTGATCGAGGCGAAGCTCCAGGAGCATCGCATCCGCCCGTACACGCTCGAGGTCGTCGAGGGCGACCGCGAGCACCTCGGCCCGTTCGACTGCGAGTTCGTCGCGGTCAACCACTCCATCCCGGACGCCCTGGCCGTCGCCATCCGCACTCCCGCGGGCATGGTCGTCGCCACCGGCGACTTCAAGATGGACCAGCTCCCGATGGACGGCCGCCTCACGGACCTGCACGCGTTCGCGCGGCTGAGCGAGGAGGGCATCGACCTCCTGCTCTCGGACTCCACGAACGCCGAGGTCCCGGGCTTCGTCCCGCCCGAGCGCGACATCTCGGGCGTGATCCGCGGCGTCTTCGCCGGCGCCCAGAAGCGCATCATCGTCGCGAGCTTCGCCAGCCATGTGCACCGCATCCAGCAGATCCTGGACGCCGCCCACGAGTACGGCCGCCGGGTCGCCTTCGTCGGCCGCTCGATGGTCAGGAACATGGGCATCGCCCGCGACCTCGGCTATCTCCGGGTGCCGCCGGGCCTCGTCGTCGACGTCAAGACGCTCGACGACCTGCCCGACAGCGAGGTCGTCCTGGTCTGCACGGGTTCCCAGGGCGAGCCGATGGCCGCGCTGTCCCGCATGGCCAACCGCGACCACCAGATCCGCATCGTCCAGGGCGACACGGTGATCCTGGCGTCATCGCTCATCCCCGGCAACGAGAACGCGGTCTACCGCGTGATCAACGGTCTGACCCGCTGGGGAGCCAACGTCGTCCACAAGGGCAACGCCAAGGTGCACGTCTCCGGCCACGCGTCGGCCGGCGAGCTCCTGTACTTCTACAACATCTGCAAGCCCAAGAACCTGATGCCGGTGCACGGCGAATGGCGCCACCTGCGCGCCAACGCCGAGCTCGGCGCCCTCACCGGCGTCCCGCACGACCGCATCGTGATCGCCGAGGACGGCGTGGTCGTCGACCTGGTCGAGGGCAAGGCCAAGATCGTCGGCAAGGTCCAGGCCGGTTACGTGTACGTCGACGGCCTCTCGGTCGGCGATGTGGGCGAGCCCGCGCTGAAGGACCGGAAGATCCTCGGGGACGAGGGCATCATCTCGGTCTTCCTGGTGGTGGACTCCACCACCGGCAAGATCACCGGTGGCCCCCACATCCAGGCCCGTGGCTCCGGCATCGACGACGGGGTGTTCGGCACGGTCATCCCGAAGATCCAGGAGGTCCTGGAGAAGTCGGCCCAGGACGGCGTCGTCGAACCCCACCAGCTGCAGCAGCTCATCCGCCGCACGCTGGGCAAGTGGGTGTCGGACAACTACCGCCGGCGCCCGATGATCCTGCCCGTGGTCGTCGAGGTCTGACCCTCCCGACCGCAGTAGCTCCGGAGCGGGGCGCCTCGATTTGCATCGAGGCGCCCCGCTCCGTTAAGTTTACGGCTCCGCCCAACCGGGAAGCGCCGCGCACAGACGTGCCGGGGCCGATCCGAACGGGGTGGGAATTCGGACTCAGAAACTTCTGATAAAGTCTGAACCGCCGGAAAGGGAAACGTGAGAGCCGAAAGGCCGAGCGGGAACCGGAAAGGCACCGAGGAAATCGGACACGAAAGAGTCTGATAGAGTCGGAAAAGCAAGAACAAAAGAAACACCGAAGGGAAGCGCCCGGAGGAAAGCCCGCAAGGGTGAGTACAAAGGAAGCGTCCGTTCCTTGAGAACTCAACAGCGTGCCAAAAGTCAACGCCAGATATGTTGATACCCCGACTCACTTCGGTGAGTTGAGGTTCCTTTGAAAAAGTCCTGTACGGCATGACCGTGCAGGCAGCACAGCGAGGACGCTGTGAACCGGGGGGATTATTCCTCTCCCTGGTTCCGCTCTCGTGGTGTTCATCCCGGTAACGGGAAAACATTCACGGAGAGTTTGATCCTGGCTCAGGACGAACGCTGGCGGCGTGCTTAACACATGCAAGTCGAACGATGAAGCCCTTCGGGGTGGATTAGTGGCGAACGGGTGAGTAACACGTGGGCAATCTGCCCTTCACTCTGGGACAAGCCCTGGAAACGGGGTCTAATACCGGATAACACTCTCTCTCGCATGGGAGAGGGTTGAAAGCTCCGGCGGTGAAGGATGAGCCCGCGGCCTATCAGCTAGTTGGTGAGGTAGAAGCTCACCAAGGCGACGACGGGTAGCCGGCCTGAGAGGGCGACCGGCCACACTGGGACTGAGACACGGCCCAGACTCCTACGGGAGGCAGCAGTGGGGAATATTGCACAATGGGCGAAAGCCTGATGCAGCGACGCCGCGTGAGGGATGACGGCCTTCGGGTTGTAAACCTCTTTCAGCAGGGAAGAAGCGAAAGTGACGGTACCTGCAGAAGAAGCGCCGGCTAACTACGTGCCAGCAGCCGCGGTAATACGTAGGGCGCAAGCGTTGTCCGGAATTATTGGGCGTAAAGAGCTCGTAGGCGGCTTGTCACGTCGGTTGTGAAAGCCCGGGGCTTAACCCCGGGTCTGCAGTCGATACGGGCAGGCTAGAGTTCGGTAGGGGAGATCGGAATTCCTGGTGTAGCGGTGAAATGCGCAGATATCAGGAGGAACACCGGTGGCGAAGGCGGATCTCTGGGCCGATACTGACGCTGAGGAGCGAAAGCGTGGGGAGCGAACAGGATTAGATACCCTGGTAGTCCACGCCGTAAACGGTGGGAACTAGGTGTGGGCGACATTCCACGTCGTCCGTGCCGCAGCTAACGCATTAAGTTCCCCGCCTGGGGAGTACGGCCGCAAGGCTAAAACTCAAAGGAATTGACGGGGGCCCGCACAAGCGGCGGAGCATGTGGCTTAATTCGACGCAACGCGAAGAACCTTACCAAGGCTTGACATACACCGGAAAGCATCAGAGATGGTGCCCCCCTTGTGGTCGGTGTACAGGTGGTGCATGGCTGTCGTCAGCTCGTGTCGTGAGATGTTGGGTTAAGTCCCGCAACGAGCGCAACCCTTGTCCCGTGTTGCCAGCAAGCCCCTTCGGGGGTGTTGGGGACTCACGGGAGACCGCCGGGGTCAACTCGGAGGAAGGTGGGGACGACGTCAAGTCATCATGCCCCTTATGTCTTGGGCTGCACACGTGCTACAATGGCCGGTACAATGAGCTGCGATACCGCGAGGTGGAGCGAATCTCAAAAAGCCGGTCTCAGTTCGGATTGGGGTCTGCAACTCGACCCCATGAAGTCGGAGTCGCTAGTAATCGCAGATCAGCATTGCTGCGGTGAATACGTTCCCGGGCCTTGTACACACCGCCCGTCACGTCACGAAAGTCGGTAACACCCGAAGCCGGTGGCCCAACCCCTTGTGGGAGGGAGCTGTCGAAGGTGGGACTGGCGATTGGGACGAAGTCGTAACAAGGTAGCCGTACCGGAAGGTGCGGCTGGATCACCTCCTTTCTAAGGAGCACTTCTAGGCTGCTTCGGCAGTCCAGGGGCCAGTTCATCAGCGAACGTCTGATGCTGGTTGCTCATGGGTGGAACGTTGACTACTCGGCCTGGTTTCCGGGTCGGAGGCTGCAAGTACTGCTCGTCAGAGCGTGGAAAGCA
>NZ_QEXM01000001.1 GCF_004127445.1 Streptomyces alfalfae | reverse complement strand
ACCACCGGCTTGGTGTGCGGGTTGTCGACGCGGAAGATCCGCACGCCGTGCCCCATCCAGAACCGCAGCAGCCGCTCGGTCTCCGCGATCAGCCCCGGCATGTCCTCGCCGAAGGCGATCGGGTAGATGTCCTGGTACTTCTTCGGCGGGTTCTCGGCGTACGCGATGGAGCCGTCCGCCCTGCGGCGGAACCACTCCGGATGCTTGTCCACCCACGGGTGGTCCGGCGAGCACTGGAGGGCGAAGTCCAGGGCGACCTCCAGGCCGAGGCCCTCGGCCCTGCGCACGAAGGCGTCGAAGTCGTCGAGCGTGCCCAGGTCGGGGTGGACGGCGTCGTGGCCGCCCGCCGGGGAGCCGATCGCCCACGGCACACCGACGTCGTGGGGGCCGGGGGAGAGGGAGTTGTTCGGGCCCTTGCGGTGGGTGCTGCCGATGGGGTGGATCGGCGGCAGGTACACCACGTCGAAGCCCATCCCCGCGATGGCGGGCAGCCGCTCGGCGGCCGTGCGGAACGTCCCGGAGACCGGCGGAGCCCCCTCGCGGACCACGGCTCCCTCCGAGCGCGGGAAGAACTCGTACCAGGACCCGAACAGCGCCCGGCCCCGCTCCACGAGCAGCGGGAACTCCGGTGAGGACGTGGTGAGTTCACGCAACGGGTGACGCGTGAGGACCGCGTCCACCTCGGGGGTGAGGGCGGCGGCGAGGCGGGCGGCGGGTGAGCGTCCGGTGTCGCGCAGGGCCTCGGCCGCCGCGAGGACGACGGGCCGTTCTGCGGCGGGGACGCCGTCGGCGGCGCGTTCATGGAGGCGGGCGCCCTCTTCGAGGACCAGGTCGGTGTCGATGCCCGCCGGTATCTTGATCCGCGCGTGGTGGCGCCAGGTCGTCATCGGGTCGCCCCACGCCTCCACGGCGTACGTCCAGCGGCCCCCGGCGCCGGCGGTGACGTCCGCGCCCCACCGGTCGGTGCCGGGGGCCAGTTCACGCATCGGCGTCCAGGGCCCCACCCGCCCCTGGGGGTCGCGCAGGACGACGTTGGCCGCGACCGCTTCATGGCCTTCGCGGAAGACCGTCGCGCTCACCTGGAACGTCTCTCCCGGGACGGCCTTCGCCGGTTTCCGGCCGCAGTGTACGGCGGGCCGGACGTCCAATACGGGAATGGTGGGGTGCGGGGTTGAGCCTGAAGGCATGTCTGACCGCTCCTGTCCGCGTGCACGGATACGGGGTTGGGGAGAGGTACCGCGGTACTGCCGGCCGGTGTGGGCCGGAGGGTGTGCCGGAGTGCGTACCGGAGGAGCCTTCCCACACTCTTCGGGTGAACAATCCGGCGCTTTGTTAACTACTAGTGCGTAACGGCCCATGCAAGACCGGCCTCGCCGTGAATGGCGCGGCTGGTCCGAAAATGCACTGTTTGACGGGGCGAGAACTGCACCTTTTGGTACGGGCCATTTGCATATGCTCCGCGGCGCGCGACGGCCCGGAGAGGGCCCGCGGGGCGGCCGGGTCCGCAGCTCGGCGCCCCTGCCCGCGTACGCGCGGCGGCACCGCGCACGGTGTGATCCGGGGGCGCCCGGGGCCGGTCCCGGGCGCCCGCGGCGGCGCGGGCCGCGGGCCCGGCCGAACCGATCCCCTCAGTCCGGCCGCGGGGGTTCCGCCGAAGGTATGGCGGAATCCCGCCCCCCGTCCGTCAGGGCGCGTACCCCGAGAGGATCCTGCCGTCCTGCGTGGCCGAGAACAGGGCCCCGCCCACGTACAGGGGAGCGCCGAGGAGTGACGCGGTGTCGTACGCGTCGCCGCCCTTCGGCCGTGGAAGGTTCTTCCTGCGGTAGGAGTTGACGTCGTCCTCCGTGCTCCTGCCCCACATCTCGTACGTCCCGACGGCCAGCACCCGCTTGCCCGCGAGCCCCACGGCCGTCGTGCCCTGCGGGGCGCCGTAGCGCCACAGGCGTCTGCCGGTGCGCCAGTCGTAGGCGGACATGCGGTGGGTGACGGGGGCGTCCGCGTCCGGGGTGGCCGTGGTGACGATCAGGACGCCCGCGTCGCCGACCGCGGGCGGCAGCGCCGGCCGTTCGCCGGGCGCCAGCGTGCGGCGCTGCCGCAGGGTGACCGGGTCGAGTTCCCGTACGCCCGCGGCGCCGTGGGCCCAGCAGAGGAGCGAGGAGCGGTACGCCTGGACGCCCTGGCAGGTCCGGCCGGGGGCCCTCCGCGTGATGGTGCCGTCCTTGGTGGACAGCGCCACCAGTCCGCTGCCCTCCAGCGAGGCGTACAGCCGGCCGTCCTTGACCAGCGTCGCGTCCACGACCTTGCCGGGCAGCTTCGGCGACCGCCACAGCTCGCGGCCGTCGGAGGCCCGGCGGGCGCGCACCCGGGCGTCGCTCGGCCCCGCGGCCTCGTCGGCGAAGCCGAACTCCGCGGTGTAGACGACCCCTTGGGCGTACGTCAGCCCCATCACCGCCGTGCCCCGCGGCATCGGCTTGCGCCAGCGTTCGGCGCCCGACGCCAGGTCGACCGCGATGGCGCCGCGTTCGCTCGGCACGTAGACGCGGGTGCCGTCGCTCTCGGGCGGCAGGGCCTGGACGCCCTGGAGGCCGTCGGGGCCCACGCGGAAGCCGGGGGACGTCCAGCGCCGCTCGCCGGTGGCCGCGTCCAGGGCCGCCGCCGAACCCTTGCCGTCGCGGCAGACAAGGAGCGACTTCGCGAGGACGCAGCCGTGGCCCCTGTCGTCCATGCCGCCGGGGCGCCGCACGGTCCACGGCCGCCACCCGGCGGGGCGGTCGGACGCGCTCGTGCCGGCGCCGAACTCGCCCGTGCGGCCCGCGTCGCCGTACTGCGTGACGATCCCGGTGGCTCTCCTTGGCCCGGCTTCGCCGGGGCTCTTCGACGCCCCGCCGGCGGCGCCGCCTCGGGCCGTCCCGCCGCCCTCCGGCAGCAGCACCGCCCCCACCGTGATCCCGGTGGCGGCCACCGCCGCCGCGACGATCCACGGCCAGCGGCGGCGGGTGGCCGGCGTGCCGGGCGGAGGGGCGGCGGGAGCCGCGGCCGGGGGCGCGGGGGGCCGGGGGGTGCTCGCGGGCGTGCCCGTGGCGGTGGGCGCGGCGGCGAAGGAGCCGGCGGCCACCGCCCGTTCGCAGCGCGCCACCGCCTCGCGGTGCTCGGCGAAGAGCGAGAGGACCGGGGCGGGCCAGGGGACGCCGGAGGCCGCCGCGCCCCCCGGCAGCAGCAGGTCGGCGAGGCGGGCGGCGGTGGGGCGGTCGCCGGGCGCCGGGCTCAGGCAGGCGGCGACCACCTCGCGCAGCTCGTCGGGCACGGCCGACAGGTCCGCGTCGCCGCGCGAGATGCGGAAGATGACCGAGGCCAGTTCCTGGTCGTCGAACGGACCGCGCCCCGAGACCGCGTAGCCGAGCACCGCGCCGAGCGCGAAGACGTCGGACGCGGGCACCACCGCGTGACTGCCCTCGATCTGCTCGGGCGCCATGAAGCCCGGGGTGCCCACGATCATGCCCGCCGCCGTCAGGGCCGTCGCGTCGAAGGCCTGCGCGATGCCGAAGTCGATCAGTTTCGGCCCCTCGGGGGTGAGGAGGACGTTGCCCGGCTTGAAGTCGCGGTGCAGCACGTGCGCCGCGTGCACGGCCGCCAGCGCGCGGGCGAGGGCGGCGCCGAGGGCGCGCACGGTGGCCGCCGGCAGGGGGCCGCACCGGCGCACCGTCTCGGCCAGGGAGGGCCCCGCGACGTACTCCGTCGCCAGCCACGGCACCGGGGCGTCCGCGTCGCCGTCGAGGAGCGCCGCCGTGCCCGCCCCGGAGACCGCGCGCGCCGCGGCGATCTCCCGGCGGAAGCGGACGCGGAAGTCGTGGTCGATGTCGAGGTCGGGGCGGACGGTCTTCACCGCGACCAGGGGCGCGCCGGGCCGGGGCCCGCGCGCCAGGTACACCTCGCCCATGCCGCCCGCGCCGATGGCGGCGAGCAGCCGGTACGGGCCGACATGGCGGGGCGGCCCGGACAGGGGGTCGAGCAAGGGTCCTCCTGGAGTTCGGGGTGCGGTGGCACGGCGGCGCCGCGACAGGGGAGAGGCACGGTGGCGGTGGCTCAGGGGGAGGGGAGTTCGAGCGAGACCACCGTGCCCTGGTCGTACACGACCGTCGCGACCCCGCCGAGCGGCAGCAGCCACGGGTGCTTCGGGGTGTCGGCGACCACGAGGCCGCCGTCCGAAGACTTCTTCGGCTCGCGGACGCCGGGGGCGCCGGGCACCGGGGTCCTGCGGGCCTTGCCCGACGCGGTGAGCGGCACGGAGAGCAGCGCGGAGTTGTCGGCGTACAGCGCCCGGCCGCCGACGAGCAGCGGTCCGGAGGGCGCCGGGTGCCTGATGCTGTACTCGCTGATCGAGATGCGCTCCTCGCGCACCACCTCGCCGCTGTCGGGGTCGGCGACCACGAGCCGCTTGCCCGTCATGTCGTACGCGAGCGCGGCCCGCTTCCCGACGGCGCTCACGACGAGGTTGCTGCCCCCGAAGCCGTCGTCGTCGATGGGCGGGGCGGCGAAGCCGAACGCCTTCCCGGGGGCCAGCGTGCGCGGGTCGAGCCGGACCACCCGGGTCTGCGGATCGTCCGTGGGGTCGGACAGGTCGCTGGCGTCGCCGAGCGGCTGGGCGCAGAGGATCTTGCCGCCGACCGCCTTCAGGGACAGGCACTGCCCCTTGTCGTAGACGCCGCCCACCCGGCCGCCGCGCTCGGCGTCGAGCGCGATGACGCCCTTCTTCGACTGGGCGTAGACGAGGCCGTCGTGCGCCAGCTCCGGCCTGTAGTGGCCCTTCTCGGCCATGGCGAGGGCGTCGCCGCTGAGCTGCTCCTGCCACACCTGCCTGCCGCCGCGGGTGTACGCCCGCAGGCGCGCGCCGTCCGGTGTCCGCCCGGTCGCCGCGTCCGTGGCGCCCTCCTCGCTGACGACGAGCCGGTCCGCGGTGAGCAGCGCGGCGGTGATAACGTACCCGCGCGACGGCTTCGCCGTCCAGCGCACCGTGCCGGAGGCGGAGTCCCGCACCTGCGCGCCGCCCCGGTGCCCGACGACGGTGGTACCGCCGCGGACCTGCGGCTCGACCGTGTCCCCCGGGACGAACATGGCGCCGGACGGGCCGACGAACGCGTCCTGGCGCGCGTCGCGGTCGGCGTCCGTGCGGCCGTCGGAGATCCACAGGCGGCGGCCGTCGGAGGCGCTGAGCGCCTCGTAGGTGCCGTCGGTGAGGAGGCAGACGACGGCCTTCGGGTCGGCCGCGCAGTTCATCGGCGCGTTGCGGAACCTGCCGCGCCACGGCTTCCAGCCCTTGGGGCGCTGCTCCGCGTACTGCGGGACGGCGCCGCTCCTGTCCCGCGTGCCCGTCGCGTCGACGCCGGCGGCGGCGGCGAGTTCGGCCGCGGAGACACCGGGCGGCCTCCGCGCGACGCCTGAGCCGCCGGAGCCGCCTGAGCCTCCGGAGTCGGCCGAGCTCCCTGAGCCGCTTGAGCCGCCGGAGCCGCCCTCGCCCCCGTCCGCGCCCCGCAGCGCGAGCAGCGCCCCGACGCCGCCTCCCGCCACGGCCACCGCGAGGATCACCGCGAGGGCGCGGCGCCGGGAGCGGCGCGACGCCGGGGCGGCGGGCGGCGGCTCCGCGCTCATGGTGGGCAGGCCGTGCACCCCGGACGGGGGCGGCGCCCACGTGGGGGTCCGCGTCGGGGTGGGCGTGGCCGCGGGCGGCGGCTCGGGGAGCGGCAGCAGGGGCCGGCCCGCGGCGCACACGCGCAGGGTGTCCTGCCGGACCTCCTCGACGGCGGCGACCACGGCGGGGGGCCAGCCGGGGGACGCCGTCCCGTCCCGCAGGGCGGTGAGCCGGGCCGCGACCTCCCCCGGGGCCGGGCGGTCGCCGGGCTCCGGGGCCAGACAGGCCGCGAGGACCTCCCGCAGCTCCGCGGGCACGTCGTCCAGGCGGGCCTCGGCGCGCGACACCCGGTACAGGACGGCGGCCACCGGGCCGTCCCCGAAGGGGTCGCTGCCGCAGGCGGCGTACGCGAGGACCGAGGCCAGGCAGAACACGTCCGAGGCGGCCACCACGTGCCGGCCGCCCGCCACGTGCTCGGGGGACATGAAGCCGGGGGTGCCCACGAGCAGGCCCGTCGAGGTCATCGTGGTCGCGCCGAGGGCGCGCGCCACCCCGAAGTCGATCAGCTTGGGTCCCTCGGCGCCGAGCAGCACGTTCGCCGGCTTCAGGTCACGGTGCAGCGCCCCCGCCCCGTGCACGGCGGCCAGGGCCTCGGCGAGCCCGGCGCCCAGCGCGGCGACGGCCCCCGCGGGCAGCGGACCGTGCGCCCGCACGGCCTCCGCGAGGTTCGGCCCCGCCACGTACTCGGTGGCGAGCCACGGCTCCGCGGCCTCGGCGTCGCCACCGACGAGGCGCGCGACGTACGGGCTGCGCACCGAGGCCGCCACGGATATCTCGCGCCGGAACCGGGCACGGAAGGCGGCATCGCCCGCGATGTCGCGGCGGATGACCTTGACGGCGACGAGGGCGTCCGGTTCGTAGTGCCCCGGGGAGTCGGCGTCCGGTGTGGCGAGGAAGACCTCGCCCATGCCGCCGGCCCCGAGCCGCCCCACGGTCTCGTAAGGACCCACCCGCATGGGTGAAGCCTCACGCAACTGGCCGATCATCCGCACGCCCCCCGGGTGTTGCCGCTGTCAATTCCTGTGCCACGTAAAGAGCTTGCAGATTACAGGCGGGAACGGAAGCCCTCCGGAGCCGCGTCACCGTCCGGGACACGCCGCGCGCCCCGTGCGTGCGCCGTGGTGGGGGACCGCCGACCGCCGCTACCTTCGACTCGCGGAGGTCCATACGTGCCGCATCCAGGCGAATCCCCGCGAAGGTGGAGACCGTGAAGGCAATCCGACGATTCACCGTACGTCCCGTCCTTCCCGAACCCCTCGGCAAGCTGGCCGAGCTGGCCCGCAATCTGCGCTGGTCCTGGCATCCGCGCACCCGTGAGCTCTTCGAGTCCGTCGACCCGGAGCGCTGGCGGGCGTCCGGCTGCGACCCCGTGCGGCTGCTCGGCGGCGTCCCCTCCGCGCGCCTCGCCGAGCTGGCCGTGGACGAGGACTTCCTGCGGCGGCTCGACGAGGCCGCCGACGACCTCCGTGAGTACGTCACCGGGGACCGCTGGTACCAGGAGCACGGCCGCGCGCCCGACGACCCGGAGCGGACGGGCACCGAACTGCCGCGCGCGGTGGCGTACTTCTCGCCGGAGTTCGGCATCACGGCCGCCCTGCCGCAGTACTCCGGCGGCCTCGGCATCCTCGCCGGCGACCACCTCAAGGCCGCGAGCGACCTCGGGGTGCCGCTCATCGGGGTGGGGCTGCTCTACCGGCACGGCTACTTCCGCCAGTCGCTGTCCCGCGAGGCCTGGCAGCAGGAGCACTACCCCGTGCTCGACCCGAACGAGCTGCCCGTCTCCCTGCTCCGCGAGGCCGACGGCGCCCCCGCCAAGGTGGCGCTGGCCCTGCCCGGCGGGCGCGCGATGCTCGCCCACGTCTGGCACGCGCAGGTCGGGCGCGTGCCGCTGCTCCTGCTCGACTCCGACGTCGAGGAGAACGACGCCGGCGAGCGCGACGTCACCGACCGGCTCTACGGCGGCGGCAGCGAGCACCGGCTGCTCCAGGAGATGCTGCTCGGCATCGGCGGGGTGCGGGCCGTGCGGAGCTTCTGCCGGCTGACCGGGCACCCGGAGCCCGAGGTCTTCCACACCAACGAGGGGCACGCCGGCTTCCTCGGGCTCGAACGCATCCACGAGATGATCGCCGCGGACGTGGACTTCGACGCGGCCCTCGAAGCGGTGCGGGCGGGGACCGTCTTCACCACCCACACCCCCGTGCCCGCCGGGATCGACCGCTTCGACCGCGAGCTGGTCGCCCGCCACTTCGGGCCCGGCGCCGAACTGCCCGGCATCGACGTGGGCGCCCTGCTGGGGCTCGGCATGGAGACCTACCCGGGCGGCGAGCCCAACCTCTTCAACATGGCCGTGATGGGGCTGCGCCTCGGCAGCCGGGCCAACGGCGTGAGCACCCTGCACGGCTCGGTCAGCCGGGGCATGTTCGCCGGGCTCTGGCCGGGCTTCGACGCCGAGGAGATCCCGATCGCCTCCGTCACCAACGGCGTGCACGCCCCGACCTGGGTCGCCCCCGAGGTCTTCCGGCTCGGCGCCCGGCAGATCGGCGAGCGGCGCACCGAGGACGCCCTGTCGGTGGGCGGCTCCGACCGCTGGGACGCGGTCGCCGACATCGCGGACTCCGACATCTGGGAGCTGCGCCGCACCCTGCGGGGACAGCTCGTGGACGAGGTCAGGCGCCGCCTCTACGACTCCTGGCGCCAGCGCGGCGCGGCCGGCGCCGAGCTGGGCTGGATCGACGAGGTGCTCGACCCCGACGTCCTCACCATCGGCTTCGCGCGCCGCGTCCCCTCGTACAAGAGGCTGACGCTCATGCTGCGCGACCGCGACCGCCTGATGAGGCTGCTGCGCCACTCCGAGCGGCCCGTGCAGATCGTCGTCGCGGGCAAGGCCCACCCCGCCGACGACGGCGGCAAGCGGCTCATCCAGGAGCTGGTGCGGTTCACGGACGACCCGCGGGTGCGCCACCGCATCGTCTTCCTGCCCGACTACGGCATGGCCATGGCGCAGAAGCTCTACCCCGGCTGCGACGTGTGGCTGAACAATCCGCTGCGCCCGCTGGAGGCCTGCGGGACCTCCGGCATGAAGGCGGCGCTCAACGGCTGCCTGAACCTCTCCGTCCTCGACGGCTGGTGGGACGAGTGGTTCGAGCCCGACTTCGGCTGGGCCATCCCCACCGCGGACGGCGCCGCCATCGACGACGACCGCCGCGACGACCTGGAGGCCGCCGCGCTCTACGACCTCCTGGAGCGGCGCATCGCCCCCCGCTTCTACGAGCAGGGCCCCGGCGGTCTGCCCGACCGCTGGATCGAGATGGTCCGCAGGACGCTGACGCGGCTCGGCCCCAAGGTCCTCGCGGGGCGCATGGTCCGCGAGTACGTGGAGCAGCTGTACGTCCCCGCCGCGCGGGCGCACCGCGCGCTCGACGTCACGTCCGCGGCGGAGCTCGCCGTCTGGAAGGGCCGGGTCCGTGCCGCGTGGCCGCGGGTGGCCGTCGACCACGTGGAGGCCTCGGCGACCGGGGCCACGGCCGAGCTGGGGTCCACGCTGACGCTGCGGGTGCGGGTCCACCTCGGGGAGCTGACACCGGACGACGTGGAGGTGCAGGCCATCGCGGGGCGCGTCGACCCCGAGGACCGCATCGCCGACGCCTCGGCGGTGCCGCTCAAGCCCACGAGCGGCCCCGACGTCGAGGGCCGCCGGGTCTACGAGGGCCCCCTGGCGCTGGACCGGACGGGGCCCTTCGGGTACACCGTGCGGATTCTGCCCGCGCACCGGCTGCTGGCCAGCGGGGCCGAGCTGGGGCTCGTGGCGGTGCCCTCCGAGGGAGCCGGGGAGGGGGCGGGGGTCCTGCTGCGGTGAGCCGGACGCGGGCGGGGGCCGGACGTGCGGTTCCCCGCACCCCTGGCCGGGGTGCGGGGAACCGGGAGCCGTGCGGCGCCGCTACTTGACGTTGACCGCGGCCCAGGCCGCGTCCACGCCCTTGTATTCCGCGGAGTCCGCGCCGTAGAGGTCCTTCGCGGCGTTCAGGGAGCCCTCACGGGCCGCCTTGTAGTCCGTCGTCGACGTGAAGTACGTCGTCAGGGCCTTGAACCAGATCTTCTCGGCCTTGTCGCGGCCGATGCCCTCGACCTTGGAGCCGTCGGCGGTCGGCGAGTCGTACGCGACACCGTTGATCTCCTTCGCCCCGCTGCCCTCGGACAGCAGGTAGAAGAAGTGGTTGGCGATGCCCGAGGAGTAGTGGACGTCGACGTTGCCGGCGTCCTCGCTCCAGCTGTCCAGGGACGAGCCGTCCTTGGAGGGCTTGTCCATGTGGCGCAGCGGGGTGCCGTCGCCGTTGATGTCGACCTTCTCGCCGATGAGGTAGTCGCCGACGTCCTCGGCGTTGTCCGCCCGGAACTCGACGGCGGCGGCGAAGATGTCGGAGGTGGCCTCGTTCAGGCCGCCGGACTCGCCGCTGTACTCCATGTTGCCGGTCGCCGAGGTGACGCCGTGCGTCATCTCGTGGGCCGCGACGTCCAGCGTGGTCAGGGGCTTCTTGTCGCCCTCGCCGTCGCCGTACGTCATGCAGAAGCAGCTGTCGTCCCAGAAGGCGTTGACGTAGTTGGCGCCGTAGTGGACGCGCGAGGTCGCGCCCTTGCCGTCGCCGTTGATGCCGCTGCGGCCGTGCACGGACTTGTAGTAGTCCCAGGTGAGCTGCGCGCCGTAGGCGGCGTCGACGGCGGCGGTCTGCGCGTCGTCCGGCTTTCCGGTGCCCCAGGTGTCGTCGTCGTCCGTGACGAGCTTGCCCTCGCCGCCCTGGGCGTGGTTCAGGTCGAAGGTGCTGTGGCCGCCGCGCTCGTCGTCGGTCAGCTCGAAGCCGCTGGCGCCCTTCTTGGAGCCGACCTCGACCTTGCCGCTGTACTGGCTGTTGCCGTTGCCGTTCTTGATGGCCTGGTACTGGTACAGCTTCTTGCCGGTCGCCGCGTCGGTGATGACGTGCAGGCGGCTGGGCGTGCCGTCCTTCTGCACGCCGGTGACCACGGTCTCGTGGGCCAGGACCGGCTTGCCCTCGGCGGCCCAGACGACCTTGCGCGGGGCTTCGGCGTCGGCCTCGGCCGTCTTCGCCTTCGCGGCGGCCGATTCGGCGGACCTCACGACCGACGCCTTGCCGAGCCCGGCCTCGGTGGTGGCGACCTTCACGGTGGCCTCGGTCGCCTTGGTGACGCCCTTCACCTTGCCGCTCTTCGCGGTGTGCACGACGAGGTCGCCGCCGAGGACGGGCAGGCCGTCGTAGGTGCGCTCGTAGCGGGTGTGGGTGGTGCCGTCGCCGTCCTTGACGACGTCACGGACGACCAGTTTCTCCTTGGCGCCGAGGCCGATCTTGTCGGCGGTGGCCGCCGTGGCGGCGCTCGCGTCCTTCAGGAGGCCGGCACGCGACGAGGCCGAGAGGCTGACGGGCGCGCCGGACGGCGTGGCGTCGGCGGGTTCCGCGGAGGCGCCGGTGGTCAGCCCGGCGGTGAGCAGCGCTCCCGCGGCGACAGCGGTGGCGATGGCCAGGGTCGAACGCTTACGGGATATGTGGGGGGTCACGCAGGCTCCTTCTGTGGGGGGCCCGGGACGCGTTGGGGACTGCCCGGGCAGGAAAGACGCGGTGCGATGTGGGTGCGTGTGGTGACGCGTGTGGTGCCCGGGAAGAGTTTCATTCGGGCCAGGTACATGTCATTACCCGACGTGATGTTGGCCGGAAATCGTCCGTTGGGCGATGGTCGACATACGTATTGCGAACAGCGTGTAAACGGCACGGTCCACGAACGCGCGCGCCGCCCCGGGGAGTTGTTCACCCGGGGCGGCGGCGTGTCTTCACGCGGTGGTGCTCACCCGTGTTCTCTCACACGGCGTTCCTCGCACGGTGGTGCTCAGGTGCCGGTGTTCCTGTGCCGGCGCGGCCTACGGGAAGGTGAGCTTGAAGCTGTTGATGTATCCCGTGTCCTGCCGCGCCTTGTCCTGGACCTTCAGCTTCCAGGAGCCGTTGGCGACCTCGGACGAGGCGTTGACCGTGTAGGTCTCCTTGACGTTGTCGGCGGAGTCCGAGCTGCTGGTGGACTTCAGCCGGTAGTTCGTGCCGTCGGGGGCCACCAGGTCGACCTGGAGGTCACCGCGCCAGGTGTGCACGATGTCGACGCCGACCTTCAGCGCGCTCGGCGCGTTGCCGGTGACGCCCGTGACGTCGACCGACGAGGTGACCGCGGCGCCGGCGTCCGGAATGTTGACGTCCGCGGTGTTCTCGAAGGTCTTGCCGCCGGGCTCCTCGCCGCCGGGCCGGGAGCCGACGTTCACGGCGGCCCAGGCGTGGGCGACCGCCTTGTACTCGGCGCTGGTGGCGCCGTACAGCTCACCGGCCACGGCGAGCGTCCCGGTGCGGGCCGCCGCGTAGTTGGTCGTGGTGGTGAACTTCGTGGTCAGCGCCTTGAACCAGATCAGCGACGCCTTGTCCCTGCCGATGCCGGTCACCGGCAGGCCGTCGGAGGTCGGCGAGTCGTACTGGACGCCGTCGATCTCCTTCGCGCCGCTGCCCTCGCTCAGCAGGTAGTAGAAGTGGTTGGCGACGCCCGAGGAGTAGTGCACGTCGACGTTGCCGATCCCGGAGTACCAGGAGTCCTTGGACGAGCCGTCCTTGGAGGGCTTGTCCATGTAGCGCAGCGGGGTGCCGTCGCCGTTGATGTCGATCTTCTCGCCGACGAGGTAGTCGCCCTTGTCCTGCGGGTTGTTGGCGTTGAACTCGACCGCGGCGGCGAAGATGTCGGAGGTGGCCTCGTTCAGGCCGCCGGACTCACCGCTGTAGGTCATGTTGCCGGTCGCGGCCGTCACGCCGTGCGTCATCTCGTGGGCGGCCACGTCGATGGACGTCAGCGGCTTGGAGTTGCCCGAGCCGTCGCCGTACGTCATGCAGAAGCAGGCGTCGGACCAGAAGGCGTTGACGTAGTTGTTGCCGTAGTGGACCCGGGAGTACGCGCCGACGCCGTCCCCGCGGATACCGGAGCGGCCGTGCACGTTCTTGTAGTAGTCCCAGGTGAGCTGGGCGCCGTAGGCGGCGTCGGCGCCGGCGGTCTCCAGGTTGGAGGGCTGGCCGTTGCCCCACACGTCGTCGGGCCCGCTGAAGAGGGTGCCGGTGCCGGACGTGCCCCGGTTCAGGTTGTACGTCTTGTGGTTGCCGCGGCCGGCGTCGGTGAGGGTGTAGTTCGACCCGGACTGCGACGAGCCCAGGGTGACCGTCCCGCTGTACTGCGTGTTGCCGGTGCCGTTCTCGATGCCCTGCCACTGGAAGAGCTTCTTGCCGGTGGCGGCGTCCGTGATGACGTGCAGCTCGTTCGGCGTGCCGTCGTGCTGGAGCCCGCCGACCACGGTCTCGTACGCGAGGACCGGCTTGCCCTCGGCCATCCAGACGACCTTGCGCGGCGCGCGGTCCGCATCCGTCTTCTTGGAGCCCTCGGCCTTCGCGGCGCCCAGCGCCTGCTTCTCGGCCGCCGACGCCTTGATGTCGGCGCTCGTGTCGACGCCCTTGAGCTGCGCCTTCGCGGCCTTGGTGACGCCCTCGGTCCTGCCGGACTTCGTGGTCTGCACCACCATGTCGCCGCCGAGGACGGGCAGGCCGTCGTAGGTGCGCTCATAACGGGTGTGGACGGTGCCGTCGCGGTCCTTGGTGACGTCGCGGACGACCAGCTTCTCCTTGGCCCCGAGCTTCAGGTCCTCGGCGGTCTCCGCCTTGGTGGCGTTGGCGTCGCGGATCAGCTCGGCACGCTGGGCGGGGGAGAGCTTGGCGGCCAGCGAGCCGGGGTCGACCTTGCCGAGCTTCTGGGCCACCGCCGGGGCGGCCTTGGCCGCCGGGCCGTCGGCCGAGGCGGGGCCCGCCTGGACGGCCACGGCGAGGAGGGCGGCGACTGCGGAGAGGGCGCCGACGGCGGTCGCACGGGTGCGGACCGAACGGCTGCTGTGGGAGGCGGGTCTGTGGGAGGTGTTTCTCAACACGGACTCCTTCTGCGCGGCCGCGGGGATGCGCGGCCAGAGCTACCGGGCGGCTGGGTCGCCGTCCGGGCAGAGCAAGGCGGTACGCAGAACTGGGCGGTGCAGGGGTGTTGCGGGTGTCGCTCAGGGGTGACGCACGTGTGCTGCGGGTGAATCGCGTGTGTGGTGCGTGAAGAGAAACCGTCGCGTTGTTGAATGCCGTGCGGCGGTCGAGGGGAAGAGTGGCACCAGAGCCGCAGTTCTGTCAGGAGCGCATCAAGAGTTGGCCGGAATCAGTCCGTTGGCCGGTGGAGCACGTTCGGTATGCGGAGCGGGGCGGTGAGCCGCTCCCGCGACCGGAGTTGAGCGCGCGTCGGACGGCTCGCGCGCGGGTCCGCCGTCCGCACGCGTGTGTGCGGCGTGGCTGTATTTCGCCGGTGCGGCCGAAGAGACGTGGTTCGGGACCGCCGGCCGGGCCCGCCGTCCCGGGCGCGGACGGCGGGCCCGCGGCCCTCAGCTCACCACGCTGTCCCGCCACGCACGGTGCAGGCTCGCGAAGGAGCCGTCGCCCGCGATGAGGTCGCCGGGGCTGCCGTCCTCCACGATCCGCCCGTGCTCCATCACGAGCACCCGGTCGGCGATCTCCACCGTGGAGAGCCGGTGGGCGATCACCACGGCCGTGCGGCCCCGCAGCACCGTGTGCATCGCGCGCTGCACGGCCCGCTCGCCGGGGATGTCCAGGGAGCTGGTCGCCTCGTCGAGGATCAGCACGGCCGGATCGGCGAGCAGGGCACGCGCGAACGCCACCAACTGGCGCTGACCCGCGGAGATCCGGCCGCCCCTCTTGCGTACGTCGGTGTCGTACCCGTCGGGCAGGGACGCGATGAAGTCATGGGCGCCGATGGCCTTCGCGGCGCGCTCGACGTCCTCGCGGGTGGCGTCGGGGCGGCCGATCGCGATGTTCTCGGCGACGGTGCCGGAGAACAGGAACGCCTCCTGCGTCACCATGACCACCCCGCGCCGCAGCTCGGCGCCCGCCAGCTCCCGCAGGTCGACGCCGTCGAGCAGGACACGGCCCTCCGTCGGGTCGTAGAAGCGGGCCAGCAGCTTCGCCAGCGTGGACTTGCCGGCGCCGGTGGAGCCGACCACGGCGACGGTCTGCCCGGCGGGCAGCGTCAGGTCGAAGCGGGGCAGGACCTCGCCGCCGGTGCGGTAGGCGAACCGCACACCGTCGAAGCGGACCTCGCGGCCGGGATGCTCGGACTCCGGGGCGGGCAGCGCACGCGCGGCCGAGGGGTCGGGCTCGGGCACGGCCGGGACCTGGGCGAGGAGCCCCGCGATCTTCTCCAGGGAGGCCGCCGCGGACTGGTAGGAGTTGAGGAACATGCCGAGCCGGTCGATCGGGTCGTACAGACGCCGCAGGTAGAGCACGGCGGCGGCGAGCACCCCCAGGGCGAGCCCGCCGTCCGCGACGCGCTGCGCGCCCCACAGGACGATCCCGGCGACGGCGATGTTCGCGACGAGCCGGGAGCCCACCACGTAGCGCGCCATCTCCAGCATGGCGTCGCCGTTGGTCCGCTCGTGCCGCTGGTTGAGCTCGGCGAACCGCGCGTCGTTGGCCCGCTCCCTGCGGAAGGCCCGCACCGGGCGGATGCCGTTCATGGTCTCGGCGAACTTCACGATGACGGCGGCGATCGCGGTCGAGCGCTCGCGGAACAGGGCCCCCGCGCGCCGCTGGTAGAGGCGTACGAGGAGGTAGAGCGGCACGAACGACGCCACCGCCACCGCGCCGAGCCCCAGGTCGAGCCAGAGCAGCATCGCCGAGATGTAGACGAAGGAGAGCAGGACGGTGATGAGCTCCTGGAGGCCCTCGTCGAGCAGTTCGCGCAGGGACTCCACGTCGGTGGTGGACCGCGAGATCAGCCGCCCCGAGGTGTACCGCTCGTGGAAGTCGACGCTCAGCGCCTGCGCGTGCCGGAAGATGCGTCCGCGCAGATCGAGCAGGACGTCCTGGCTGACGCGGGCGGAGGCGACGATGAAGGCGTACTGGAGGGCGCCCGACGACGCGGCGCACAGCAGATAGCCGACGGCGACCGCGATCAGCGGGCCGTGGTCGTCCGCGCGCACGGCGGGCACGCCGCTGTCGATGGCGTACGCGACGAGGAGCGGCCCGGCCTGCACGGCGGCCTGCTGGAGGAGGAGCAGGACGGCGGCGAGGACGACGCGTCCGCGCAGCGGCGAGAGCAGGGAGCGCAGGAGCGCCGGGGTGGCGCCCGGGGGCGTCGGCAGGTCGTCCTTGTCGAAGGGGTCCTCGTGGGCGGCCGGTTCCTCGGGGAGCCCGGGTTCCTCCGGGTCGAGGGGCTTCTCCCGTACGGAGGTCGACGAGGTCATCGGGCAGCCTCCTCGGCGGCGTGGGGCATGTCGGCGCCGGACATCAGCCAGGCGTACTCCGCGTTGTCCCGCAGCAGTTCCTGATGGGTGCCGACGGCGGTGACGCGGCCGCCGGACAGCAGCGCGACGCGGTCGGCGAGCTGCACGGTGGAGGGCCGGTGGGCGACGATCAGCGCGGTCGTGTCCGCGAGGACCCGCCGCAGCGCGGCCTCCACCAGGGCCTCCGTGTGGACATCGAGCGCGGAGAGCGGGTCGTCGAGGACCAGGAAGCGGGGGCGGCCCACCACCGCGCGGGCCAGGGCGAGGCGCTGGCGCTGCCCGCCGGACAGGCTCAGGCCCTGCTCCCCGACCTGCGTGCCGGTGCCCTGCGGCAGGGCGTGCGCGAAACCGGCCTGGGCGACGTCGAGGGCGCGGGCGAGGTCGGCGTCGCCCGCGCTGTCCACGGCGCCCATCAGCACGTTCTCACCGACCGACGCGGAGAACAGCGTGGGCTCCTCGAAGGCGACGGCCACCAGGGTGCGCAGCCGGTCGCGGTCCATCGCGGCGATGTCCTCGCCGTCCAGGGTGATGCGCCCGCCGGTCACCTCGTGCAGGCGCGGCACCAGGGCGGTCAGCGTGGTCTTGCCGCTGCCGGTGGCGCCGACCAGGGCCATGGTCTCGCCGGGGCGGATGTGCAGGTCGATCCGGTCGAGGACAGGGGGCGCGCCGGGCGGTGCGTCGGGATACCTGAACTCCACGCCGTGGAAGCGCAGCCCGTCCTCGGCCCCGCTGTCGGCCGGGCCCCCGGCGGTGGCGGCGGCGACCGCGCCGTCCTCCGGCTCGGCGTCCATCACCTCGAAGTACCGCTCGGTGGCCGTCGCCGACTCCTGGGTCATCGCGAGCAGGAAGCCGATGGACTCCACGGGCCAGCGCAGCGCGAGCGCCGTCGACAGGAAGGCGACCAGCGTGCCCGCGGACAGGCCCCCGTCGGCCACCCGCACCGTGCCGAGCACGAGCGCGGCCCCGATGGCGGTCTCGGGCAGCGTCACGATCACCGCCCAGATCGCCGCCAGGATGCGGGCCTTGGCCAGTTCCGTGCCGCGCAGGGTGTGCGAGAGCTCGCGGAACGCCCGCGCCTGGCTGCGGTGGCGGCCGAAGCCCTTGATGATGCGGATGCCGAGCACGCTCTCCTCGACGACCGTCGTCAGATCGCCGACCTGGTCCTGCGCCCGCCGCGCCGCGGTCGCGTACCGCCCCTCGTAGTACGCGCACGCGATCACCATCGGCACCACGGGGGCGAGCAGGACCAGGCCGAGCGTGAAGTCCTGGCCGAGCAGGATGATCACGCCGACCACGATCGTCACGCTGTTGACCAGCAGGAACGTCATCGGGAAGGCGAGGAACATCCGCAGCAGCATCAGGTCGGTGGTGCCGCGCGAGAGGAGCTGACCGGACGCCCACCGGTCGTGGAAGGCCACCGGCAGCCGCTGGAGATGGCGGAAGAGATCCGCCCGCATCGACGCCTCCACGCTCGCCAGCGGCCGGGCCACGAGCCACCGCCGCAGCCCGAACAGCAGCGCCTCCGCCACGCCGAGCAGAAGCAGCAGCAGCGCCCCGAACCACACACCCGCCACGTCCCTGTCGGCCACCGGGCCGTCCACCATCCACTTCAGCACGAGGGGGAAGACGAGCCCCGTGCAGGAAGCGATGATCGCGACAACGGCGGCGGCGCCCAAGCGTGTTCGGACCGGGCGCACATACGGCCAGAGCCGCAGCAGCGTCCGGATGGTGGACCGATCCTTGGCGGAGGCATCTGAATTCGGCATCAGGAAGGAGCCTACGGACGGCCGCTGACACAGCCCACCGAGTTTTGGCCCGTCGGAGCTACTCCGCTGGTCCTAGGGCCGGCCCCGGGGCCACGACGGGCCGGCCCCGTCCTCACGTCCGCCGTGGCGTCCCGGCCCGCCCCACGCGCGCGTGCCCCCGGCGACGAGCCGCTGAGCACCCGGGAGACAGGGGTGCTCGCGCTCGCCGCCGGGGGCAGGCCGAACCGGTCGCGTCCTACGCCTGCTGCCACAGGGCGGGAGTGTTCGGCGGCTCCCAGCCCGGCTGGGCCTGGTGGCCCTGGAGGCAGCGGTACGTCGACCCGCCGTAGGTGACGGTGTCACCGGGGGCGTAGACCTTGCCCGCGGCCCAGGTGCCGCCCGGCTCCGGCTCACCGGGGCCGGGGTCCTCGCCGCCGCCCGTGGTCTTCAGCGTCAGGCCGAACTGCGAGAGCAGCGGCAGGATCGGCTGGTGGAAGGTCTCGCCGCCGCTGCGGCAGTCGCCCGAGCCGCCCGAGGTGACGCCCTGCGCCTGGCTCCCGGAGATGTAGGAGCCGCCGGAGTCACCGGGCTCCGCGCAGACCGTGGTCCGCGTGACCCCGCTGATGGTCCCCTCCGGGTACGTGACGCTGGTGTTGTGCTGCGAGATGGTGCCGCAGTGCCACCCCGTAGTGGAGCCCGAGCGGCAGATCGACGCACCCACCGGGGACTGTGTGGAGCCCCCGACACCGATCCGCTGTCCGCCCTGGCCCTTCACGTACGGGGTGGCGGTCCACTGGGAGTTGGTGGCGACCCAGGCCATGTCCCTGCCGGGGAAGATCGAGGCCTGGAACGTGCCCTGGGCCACCTGGTTGTAGCCGCTGGTCGCGGTGCCCGCGCGCCCGCAGTGGCCCGCCGTCGCGAAGCCCTGCTGGGTGCCCTTGGTGACGGAGAAGCCGATGGAGCAGCGCCCGCCCATGTAGTACGCCTCGCCGCCCACCAGGTCGTACAGCGGCTTCGGGCGGTCCTTGGTCCGCTCGACGCGTACGAGGGAGGGGTCCACGCCCGCCGCCGAGGTGAGGGACGTGGCGGCCGAGGACGTGACGGCCCGGATGACGACGGCGTTGGAGCGCACGTCGACGTACCAGACCGGGGCGTCGCGGGTGGCCGTCCGCTTCGCCGCACGGTCGAGGCGGGACTTCGCGGCGTCGAGCGCGGCGAGGGAGTGCGGCACCACCCGGGCGCGGGCGCCCTTCGACTCGATGAGGGGGACGTCGGCGGAGTCCGTGGTGGCCACGGTGAGCGTGCCCGAGGTGGCGCCCCGCACCCAGGCGCCCGCGAAGTCACGGCCGAGCGCGTCGCGCAGCGCTCCCGCGTCGGCGCCGGCCTCGGCCTCGTTCACGAGCCGGGCCTCGGCCTGCGCCGACGTGAGGCCGAGGTCGCGCCGCATGGCGGCGATGACCTGGGGAGAGGTCTCGCCGACGGCGGCGCTCACGGCCGGGGAAGGGGCCGCGGCGGGGTCGGTCCGGGCGGACGCGCTGCCGGGCGCCCCGGCGAGGACGAGCGCGCCCGCCGCGGCGAGGGCGGCACAGACCGCCGTGGCACGTCTGGAGGGGGCGGGGAGCATACGAGGCATACGAGGTCTCCTCGGTGTACGCGGAGCTGGTGGGGAATCGCCCACACCGTAGAAGCCTCAACAGCCCGCCAGTAGCCGTCAGCCGACCCCCGTCCCCGGCGTTATGGAACGCCTCCGCGACCGCCGGACCCGCTCACGGCAGGTGCGGCGAGGGCGCCGCCAGCCACGCCGTGTAGCTCTCGCTGCGGGCCGCGGCCTCGGCGTGGGCGGCGCGGGCCTGCGCGAAGACCGCGGCGGCCGTGTCGTGGGCGGGGGCCGCCGGATGCCAGCCGAGCAGATGCCGCCAGTACAGCGGGGTCCCGGCGAGGGGCCGGGTCACCAGGCCCGGCGTCGGCGGGAACGTCGCCCGGCACAGCCCCACCGCCCGCCCCACCTGCACCAGATGGACGCAGGACGCGACATCCGTCTCGTACACGCGCGTGGGCGTGAACCCGGCGCGGACGCACGCGGCGGAGAAGCAGTCCGCGAAGCAGCCGTCGCCCGGCACGTCGGTCCACGCCTCGCCGGCGAGCCGGCCGAGGTCGATCTCCTGGTGGTCGGCGAGCGGATGGCCGGTCGGCAGCATGACGAACACCGGATCGCGGGCCACCTCGCGCCAGACCAGCGGCTCGCTCTCCGGCGGCGGACTCGCCCCGCACGAGCCGACCAGCGCGAAGTCCAGCGCGCCCGCCGCCGTGCGGGCCGCGATGTCCCGCTCCGACCAGGAGGTGTGCGTGGTCACCCGCGCCCCCGGGTGCGCGGCGGCGAGCCGGTCGACGAGGGCGCCGAGCAGCGGCCCGTGGGTGCCGCCGAGCCGGAACCCGGCGCCGCCCTGCCACGCCTGGGCGTATCGCCGGGCCTCCTCCCGCAGCCCGCTCACCGCAGGCAGCACGACGCGGGCCCGCGCCAGCACGAACTCCCCGAGCGCGGTGGCCCGCACCCCGTGCCGCCCCCGCTCGAACAGCTCACCGCCCAGCGCCCGCTCGATGCGCTTGAGCTGCGCGCTCAGCGCGGGCTGCGCGAGCCCGAGCGCGGTGGCGGCCTTGGTGAGGCTGCCCGCGTCGGCGATCGCCCGGATCGTCTTCAGGTGCCGCAACTCCACGTCCATGGCCCGAGCTTGGCCCCCGGCAGGAGGGTCGGCAATACTCCGGTCTGGACCAATCGGGACGGGCTGCGGCCCGCCGTCACTCGTACCCGACGCGCAACAGCAGCACCGTCCGTCCCGCCACCGGCACCGTGGAACCCGCCCGGTGGACGGCGTCCGGGGCCGTCTCCTGCTCCTCCACCGAGGTGTCGACGACGACCTCGTAGAAGTCCGCCCAGGGCGGCGCGGGCAGCACGAGGTCCACCGGGTCCGCCCCGGCGTGCAGCACCGCGAGGAAGCTGTCGTCGAGGACCTGCGCGCCCCGCGCGTCCCGGCCCGGTATGTCACGCCCCGACAGATACATGCCGAGCGTCGCGGCCGGCGCGAACCAGTCGGCCTCCGTCATCTCCGTGCCCCGCGCCGTGAACCACGCCAGGTCCCGCAGCCCGTCCGCCGAGTGCGCGCGCCCGGAGAAGAACGCGCGGCGGCGCAGCACGGGATGCCGGTGCCGCAGCGCGATCAGGCGCGCCGTCAGCGCGTACAGCCCGCGCCAGCCGGGGTCGTCGAGGAGCCCCCAGTCGACCCAGCTGATCTCGTTGTCCTGGCAGTACGCGTTGTTGGAACCGCCCTGCGTCCGCCCCATCTCGTCCCCGGCGACGAGCATCGGCACCCCCGTGGAGAGCAGCAGCGTCGTCATGAGGTTCCGCAGCTGCCGCCGCCGCAGCGCCGTGATGCCCGCGTCGTCCGTCTCGCCCTCGACGCCGCAGTTCCAGGCGCGGTTGTCGTCGGAGCCGTCCCTGTTCCCCTCGCCGTTGGCCTCGTTGTGCTTGCGCTCGTACGTCACGAGGTCCCGCAGCGTGAAGCCGTCGTGGGCGGTCACGAAGTTCACCGACGCGTACGGCCTGCGCCCGCCCCAGGCGTACAGGTCACTGGAGCCCGAGAGGCGGTACCCCAGATCCCGTACGTCCGGCAGCGCGCCCCGCCAGAAGTCCCGCACCGCACCCCGGTAGCGGTCGTTCCACTCCGTCCACAGCGGGGGGAAGGCGCCCACCTGGTAGCCGCCCGAGCCCACGTCCCATGGCTCGGCGATCAGCTTCACGCGGCGCAGGACCGGGTCCTGGGCGATCACCGCGAGGAACGGCGAGAGCATGTCGACGTCGTGGAAGGAGCGCGCGAGCGCCGCCGCGAGGTCGAAGCGGAAGCCGTCCACGCCCATCTCCGTCACCCAGTACCGCAGCGAGTCGGTGATGAGCCGCAGCACGTGCGGCTGCACGACCTGGAGGGTGTTGCCGCAGCCGGTGTAGTCCGCGTAGCGGCGCGCGTCCGGCTGGAGCCGGTAGTAGCCGCGGTTGTCGATGCCCTTGAGCGACAGCGTCGGGCCCAGCTCACCGGCCTCCGCCGTGTGGTTGTAGACCACGTCGAGGATCACCTCGATGCCCGCCTCGTGCAGCGCCCGCACCATCCGCTTGAACTCCCCGACCTGCTGCCCCCGCGTCCCCGACGCGGCGTACGCGGCGTGCGGCGCGAAGTAGCCGATGGAGTTGTACCCCCAGTAGTTCCTCAGCCCCCGCCGCAGCAGATGGTCCTCGTGCGCGAACTGGTGCACCGGCAGCAGCTCCACCGCCGTCACCCCCAGGCGCACGAGGTGGTCGAGCGCCGCCGGGTGCGCGAGCCCGGCGTACGTGCCGCGCAGCTCCTCGGGCACCCCGGGGTGGCGCATGGTGAAGCCGCGCACGTGCAGTTCGTAGATGACCGAGTCCGCCCACGGCGTCTTCGGGCGGCGGTCGTCGGCCCACTCGTCGTCCGGCGCGTCGTCGTGCACGACCACGCCCTTGGGCACGTACGGCGCCGAGTCCCTGTCGTCGCGCACGGTGTCCGCCACGTGCTGCTGGGGCCAGTCGCGGGCGTGCCCGTACACCTCCGCGGGGAGCGTGAAGTCGCCGTCCACCGCGCGCGCGTACGGGTCGAGGAGCAGCTTGGCCGGGTTCCAGCGGGCGCCCGTCCACGGGTCCCAGCGGCCGTGCACGCGGTAGCCGTACCGCTGGCCCGGGCGCACGCCGGGGACGAAGCCGTGCCAGATCCCGTGGGTCAGCTCGGTCAGCGGGCAGCGCGTCTCGACGACACCGCCGCCCTCCGTGTCGAACAGGCACAGCTCCACCGCCTCCGCCCCGCCCGCCCACAGCGCGAAGTTGGTCCCCGCCACCCCGTCGGGCCCCGTGCGGAAGCGGGCCCCGAGCGGTGTCGGCGTCCCCGGCCACACCGGGCGGACGGGCGCGGCACGCGCCCCGGAGCGCCTGCTGCCGTTCACGGCGGTGACGGGTTCCCCGGGCGCGGCACGCCCCGGCGTCCGCGCCTCCCGCACTGTCCTCTGCTCGGATGCGCTCGACACCTGTCAGCCTCCCGCGGCTCCTCGGCCGACGCGCGAAGCAGGGCGTGCGGCGTCCCGGCCGCGGCCCCCCATACGTCGTCCCTCCCCACTGTTCTGCCCAGTGCGTGCGCCGCACTCACGTTTCCCCGGGCAAGGACGGTCGTTGGGACCCACGTGAGACAGAGTGCGAGGCGCGCACGGCGCGCAGGAGCCGTGCTTGCGGCGGTACTGACATGGGCGGGCGTACTGGCCGGGGCCACCGCCTGCTCCGGCGGCGACTTCGGTGGGGCCCTCGGCAAACCGCGCTCGCCCGCCGACGTGATCCGCGTGTCGCCCGAGGACGGGAGCAAGGGCGTCAAGCCGGACGAACGGCTCCGGGTGCGGGTGCCCAGCGGCCGTCTGGAGTCGGTGCGGGTGGTCCGGACGCAGGACGCGCAGAAGTTCGAGGTGCGGGGCCGCATCGCCGACGACGGCCTGACCTGGGAGCCGCTGGACAAGGGCCCGCTCGCGCTCGCCGCCTCGTACAAGGTGGACGCGGTCGCGCTGGACGCGCACGGCCGCCGCGCGGCCCGGCACACGACCTTCCGCACCCAGGTCCCCGAGGAGCGCTTCATCGGGTACGTCACGCCGGAGAACCGCGCCACGGTCGGCACCGGCATGATCGTCTCCCTGGAGTTCAACCGGGAGGTGGTGAACCGCGAGGCGGTCCAGCGCGCCATCACGGTGACCTCGCGCCCGGCGGTCGACATCCGCCCGCACTGGTTCGGCGACACCCGCGTGGACTTCCGCCCCGAGCGGTACTGGAAGCCCGGCACCGAGGTCACCGTCGACCTGGGACTGCGCGACGTCGAGGCCGCCCCCGGCGTCTACGGCCTCCAGGACAAGACCTTCTCCTTCACCGTGGGCCGCAGCCAGCACTCCCTGGTCGACGCCGCCCGGCACACCATGGAGGTACGCCGGGACGGCGAGCTCCTCTCCACCGTGCCGATCACGGCGGGCGCCCCGAAGACCACCACGTACAACGGGAAGATGGTGGTGACGGAGATGCTGGAGGTGACCCGCATGAACAGCCGCACCGTCGGCTTCGGCGGGGAGTACGACATCCCCGACGTGCCGCACGCGATCCGCCTGACCACCTCCGGCACTTTCCTGCACGGCAACTACTGGGCCCCCGACGCCCCCGGCAAGACCAACGTCAGCCACGGTTGCGTCGGTCTGCGCGATGTGAAGGGCGGCAGCTCACGGACGCCGGCGGGCTGGTTCTTCGACCGGACCCTCATCGGGGACGTCGTCGAAGTGATCAACAGCAAGGACAAGAAGGTCGCCCCCGACAACGGCCTCGGCGGCTGGAACATGGCATGGGAGGACTGGGTGAAGAGCAGCTGACCTCCCGGCGGGCCACCAGGTGGCCGCCGGGTGACCGGCGGGACACCACCCGGTGATCAGGGTCCGTCCGCACCCCCCGCGCAGTTGGAACGGAACGGTGACATTGGCGGGGAGTCATCGCCCGGGGCCGTGTGGTTATCTATCGCTTGCGCGTGTCTGAAACGCGCAGGTGCACTGGGGTGCGGGCCTGGATCCAGGCCGTGCGAGGGGAGACACATCGTGAACGGGCGACCGATATCGGGGGCGTCGGTTGACGCGCGGCGGCGCGTGCGGCGGCGGGGCGCCAGGGGGCTGACGGCGGTGCTCTCGGGAGCGGCACTGCTGATGGTCGCGGCGTGCGGGGGAGGCGGCTCGGACGCGGGCGGCGACGGCAAGGACGAGACGGACAAGAACGCCCCCTCGACGGCCGTCGTGACGATAGCCCCCGAGAACGGGGCGAAGTCCGTGGCCACCAGCGGCGCCCTGAAGATATCCGCGGACAAGGGCAAGCTCTCCGAGGTCAGGGTCGAGGACAGCAAGGGCAACCCCGTCCCCGGCAAGATAACCTCGGGCGGCAAGGGCTGGACCCCCGCCCACCACCTCGCGGCGGCCACCAAGTACAAGGTCCACGCGGTCGCGAAGGACGCCGAGGGCCGGGCGTCCGCCAAGGACACCGCCTTCACCACGCTGACCCCGAAGAACACCTTCATCGGCCAGTTCACCCCGGAGGACGGCTCGACGGTCGGCGTCGGAATGCCGTTCTCGGTGAACTTCACCCGGGGCATCACCGACCCGGAGGCCGTGGAGCAGGCCATCGAGATCAAGACCGAGCCGTCCGTGCCCGTCGAGGGCCACTGGTTCGGCAACGACCGCCTCGACTTCCGCCCCGAGAAGTACTGGAAGGCCGGCACCAAGGTCACCGTCAAGCTCAACCTCGACGGCGTCGAGGGCCGCCCCGGCGTCTACGGCAAGCAGTCCAAGACCCTGAACTTCACCATCGGCCGCAGCCAGGTCTCCACCGTCGACGCCAAGACGCACCAGATGAAGGTCGTCCGCGACGGCAAGCAGATCAAGAAGATCCCGATCACCGCGGGCGCGCCCGGCACCACCACGTACAACGGCGAGATGGTCATCAGCGAGAAGCTCAAGGTGACCCGGATGAACGGCGAGACCGTCGGCTTCGGCGGCGAGTACGACATCAAGGACGTCCCGCACGCGATGCGCCTGTCCACCTCCGGCACCTTCATCCACGGCAACTACTGGTCGGGCGGCGCCTTCGGCAACACCAACGCCAGCCACGGCTGCATCGGCCTGAGCGACGTGCGCGGCGGCTACAGCAAGAAGACGCCCGGCGGCTGGTTCTTCGAGAATTCGATGATCGGCGACGTCGTCGTGGTGAAGAACTCCGCGGACAAGAAGATCCAGCCCGAGAACGGCTACAACGGCTGGAACATGTCGTGGGAGAAGTGGAAGGCCTGAGCGTCTTCCCCGACGACTCGTGAGGGGCCGGTGCACTGTGACCAAGTGCACCGGCCCCTTCGGCGTTGACCGGCGCTAACGTGCCCTGCATGACCGCAACCCTCGAAGTCGCCGAAGGCGTCGGCACGATCCGACTCGACCGCCCGCCCATGAACGCCCTGGACATCGCCACCCAGGACCGCCTGAAGGAACTCGCCGCCGAGGCCACGCGCCGCGACGACGTGCGCGCCGTGGTGATCCACGGCGGCGAGAAGGTGTTCGCCGCCGGCGCGGACATCAAGGAGATGCAGGACATGGACCACGCGGCCATGATCGCGCGCTCCGGCGCCCTGCAGGAGTCCTTCACCGCCGTGGCCCGCATCCCCAAGCCCGTCGTCGCCGCCGTCAACGGCTACGCCCTGGGCGGCGGCTGCGAGCTCGCGCTCTGCGCGGACTTCCGCATCGCCGCGGACAACGCCAAGCTCGGCCAGCCGGAGATCCTGCTCGGCCTCATCCCCGGCGCGGGCGGCACCCAGCGCCTGGCCCGCCTGGTCGGCCCGTCCAAGGCCAAGGACCTGATCTTCACCGGCCGCCAGGTGAAGGCCCCGGAGGCGCTTGCCATCGGCCTGGTGGACCGCGTCGTGCCCGCCGCCGAGGTGTACGAGCAGGCGCACGCCTGGGCCGCGCGGCTCGCGCAGGGTCCCGCCATCGCGCTGCGCGCCGCCAAGGAGTCCGTCGACGCGGGCCTGGAGACGGACATCGACACGGGCCTCGCGATCGAACGCACCTGGTTCGCGGGGCTGTTCGCCACCGAGGACCGGGAGCGGGGCATGCGGAGCTTCGTGGAGGAGGGGCCGGGCAAGGCCAAGTTCCTCTGAGCCACCGCCGACGGCTGCCGCCACCGGCCGCCGGGCGGCCACTGGGCGGCAGGACATCGGCCAAGTAGTACCCCGAAGGGGCGGACATCGCGGGCCGGGCGAAAGCTCGCGTTCCGTCTGCCCGGTGCGATATGTGATCATCCCGACGCGTTGAGTCATAGCAGGCCAGGGCCCCTCCCGGGGCCCCGGCGCCGCGTTGGCATATGCCTTCCGCATCACCCGGAATGGGTCGTTCCGGGGGGCTTATTCCGCCGGAACGGCCCCGGAGCACGCGCTGAGCGGCCATGATGGATGACATGGCGGGGCTGGAGGGATACGAACGGCCGCGGCGGCACACCGGTGCGACCGCGGCGCGCTGGTCGCCGGCGGTGGAGGACGAACACGCCCTGAAAGCACTGGAGTTGTTCGGCAATCCGACGGACGCGGAGGTCCCGCTCCCCTCGCGCCCCGAGTCCGCCGCCATCGCGCGCCGCCTCGCCCAGGTCGTCGTCCTGCGCCACTGGGGGCTCTCCCCGAAGCTCACCGAGGACGTCGTCCTCCTCGTCTCCGAACTGGTCGGCAACGCCGTGCGGCACACCGGCGCCCGCGTCTTCGGGCTGCGCATGGAGCGGCGGCGCGGCTGGATCCGGGTCGAGGTCCGCGACCCGTCCCGCGGACTGCCCTGCCTGATGCCGGTCCACGAGATGGACCTGAGCGGCCGCGGCCTCTTCCTCGTCGACAAGCTCTCCGACCGGTGGGGCGTGGATCTGCTGCCGCGCGGCAAGACGACCTGGTTCGAGATGCGGGCCGCCGACCGCTGACCCCGCCCGCGCGCCCCCGGACACGCGAAAGCCCCCTGTGGCCGGGGTGCGGCTGCGCGGGGGCTTTCGTGAAGCGCCGCGGACGTATGGGGTGTGTTCCGCGGCGGCTGATGACGACCTGTGCCCGGGTCAATGGGGGTCGCGTCCCCGACTATGGCAGACGGGACCCCGCGAGCCAAAACGGCATAACTGTAAATATCAGGTCAGAACGGCACAGTTTAGAGGTGAATCCTTGGTGAGATGGGACACCTGCCTGGTAAACGCTGGTTAAGCAGCAGCTTTCGCGGGCGATAAGCAAGGCTTGGAATGAGGGGCGAGCTTCGGCCGCCGAGGGCCGCCCAGGGCTGCCGAGGCCTGCCGAGAGGGTGTTCGGCCGGCTGTGGGAGGGGGCGCCGGGAGGTCGGGGAGGAGCGTGGTGCGGGCGCGGCAAGGGCGCGGCATGCCCTAACCGGGTCAATCGGCGTGATTCGCCGTATTGACGGATTAAATGGTCGGCGTGACGGAGCATGTGACGCGGGGCGATGGCTCGGACGGCGAGGCGGAGCACGGGCGGCGGCACGTCCTGCGGCTCGGCGGCGGCCTGGGCGCGGCCTGCGCGGGGGCGGTGCTGACCGGTGGTCTCGCCACGGGGTGCGCGGGCGGCGGCGGTGACGGCGGTGCGGCCCGCGCCGCGGGCGGGCGCGACCGGCCCTCCGCGTCCGGGGCGCCGAGGCCCGGCCCCGCGCCCCGCCGGTTCCCCGGGCTGCCCGCGCAGATCGCCCACGGGCCGCGCGACCGGCGCCAGGTCGCGCTGACCTTCCACGGGCAGGGCGACCCCGCCACGGCGAAGGCGCTGCTCGGCGAGGCGGAGAAGGCGGGGGCCAGGGTCACCGTGCTCGCGGTCGGCGGCTGGCTGGACGACCACCCCACGCTCGCCCGCCGCGTCCTCGACGGCGGCCACGACCTGGGCAACCACACCCTCCGGCACCTCGACATCAACGCCATGTCCGAAGCCGACGCCTACGCGGAGATCACCGGCTGCGCGGACCGCCTGCGGCGCCTCACCGGCTCCATCGGCACCTGGTTCCGCCCCTCGCGCGCCGAGCGGGCCTCTCCGCTCGTCGAACGCCTCGCCCGGCGCGCCGGCTACCCGCACGTCCTCTCGTACGACGTCGACTCCCTCGACTTCACCTCGCCCGGCGCCCCCGCCGTCACCCGGAACATCGCCGCGGGGGTCCGCGCGGGCTCCGTGGTGAGCCTGCACTTCGGGTACGCGGACACGGTCGCCGCGCTCCCCGCCGTCCTGCAAGAACTGGAACGCCGCGGCCTGCGCGCGGTGACGACCACGGAGCTGCTGACCTGATGTCCCGTAAGAGACTGCCCCGTACGCGACCCGACCTGACCAGACGCACCCGGCGCACCCGGCGTGCTGCCGCCCTGTTCGCCGCCGGCGCCGTGCTCGTCGCGCTGGCCGGCTGCGGCTCCGGCTCCGACGGGCGCGCGGACGAGGCCCTCGGCACCGAGGGCGTCCGCAAGCCCGCCGAGCCCAAGGCGTCCCCCGGCCTGCCCGGCATGCCCCCGGTCCTCGACCCCAAGGACGTCTACGCCGCCGACCGGCCGAACGCCCTCCAGCCCGTGGCGGAGAAGTTCCTGTCCCGGGTCTACGTGCCCAACACCAACTCCAACACCGTGTCGGTCATCGACCCCGAGAAGTTCGAGGTCATCGAGACCATCAAGGTCGGCGAACAGCCCCAGCACGTCGTCCCCTCCTGGGACCTGAAGACCCTCTGGGTCAACAACGACCTCGGGGACACCCTCACCGCCATCGACCCCGTCACCGGCAAGACCGGCCGGACGGTCGAGGTCTCCGACCCGTACAACCTCTACTTCACGCCCAACGGCAAGCACGCCGTCGTCATGGCCTCCATGGACCGCGAACTCGTCTTCCGCGACCCGAAGACCATGGACCGCGTCAAGACCGTCCCCGTGAGCTGCGCCGGCGTCAACCACGCCGACTTCTCGATGGACGGCCGCTACTTCATCGTGTCCTGCGAGTTCTCCGGCGAACTCCTCAAGGTCGACACGGAGAAGATGAAGATCGTCGGACAGCAGAAGATCCCCTTCAAGGGCGCCATGCCGCAGGACGTGAAACTGTCGCCGGACGGCAAGACCTTCTACATCGCCGACATGATGGCGCACGGCATGTGGGTCCTCGACGGCAAGAAGTTCTCGACGCCGAAGCTGCTGCGCACCGGCAAGGGCTGCCACGGCCTGTACGTCAGCCGCGACTCCAAGGAGATGTACATCTCCAACCGGGGCGAGGGCACCATCTCCGTCTTCGACTTCCCGAAGAACAGGCTCACCAAGAAGTGGAAGCTCCCGCAGGGCGGCAGCCCCGACATGGGCGGCGTCTCCGCCGACGGCAAGACCCTGTGGCTCTCCGGCCGGTACGACTCCGAGGTGTACGCCATCGACACCCGCACCGGCGCCCAGCTGGCCCGCATCCCCGTCGGCAGCGGCCCGCACGGCCTCGCCGTCTACCCCCAGCCGGGCCGCTACTCCCTCGGGCACACGGGCGTCTTCCGCTGAGGGAAACACTTTCGGCATCGACGGTTGACGGTTGAGCTACATCAACACCGGGCACCAAACGGGCAGTTCAGGAACTTCTCGGCAGCCGTGACCCCGCTGCCGCTCCCCCCACCGCCCCGGAGGCAGCCCATGCTGCGTGGCATCGACGTCAGCTCCCACCAGACCTCGTTCGACACGGACGGCCTCTCCTTCGTCATCGTCAAGTCGACGGAGGGCCGTTCGTACGTCAACCCGAAAATGACCTCTCAGGCGAAGAAGGCCCGGGAGGGCGGCTGCGTGGTCGGCTTCTACCACTTCCTGTGGCCCGGGAACATCACCGCGCAGGCCGAGTACTTCGTGAGCAAGACGCCGGAGAAGTCCGGCGACCTGCTCGCGGTGGACTGGGAGTACACCGGGGACCGCTCGGCGGCGTCCAACAAGGAGAAGGACCGCTTCATCAAGGAGGTGAAGCGCCTGCGCCCCTCGCACCGGGTCCTGCTGTACACGAACCGCGACTTCTGGCTGAACAGGGACACCACCTCGTACGCGGGCGACGGACTGTGGATCGCCGACTACGTGCGGGCGGGCAAGCCCCGTATCAAGGCGAAGTGGACGATCCACCAGTACACGTCGTCCCCCCTGGACAAGAACGTCGCCGACTTCGAGAGCGAGGACGCGCTGCGGGAGTGGGCGAAACCCTAGCTCCGGCCGCGGGGGCGGGCGCCGGGCCGCGCCGGAGCTGTCGCGGCGGAGGTCAGGCGCGCCACTCGGGGGTGCGTTCCGGTGACGCCGCCGCCAGGGCCGCGCGGATCTCCTCGCTGCCGCCCGTGTTGCCGTAGACGGGGGTGCCCGGCTGCTGGCGCCAGGACTCGTCCTGCCCGCCGTTGTCGACGGTGTCGAAGCCGAGCTCGTCGATGAGGTCCCGCACGACCTTCTTGGCGGCCTCGTCGTCGCCGGAGACCGGCAGGGCCACGCGGTCGGCGGCGCCGCGGGGGCGCGGCTTGTCGAGGATGTCCTGCGCGTACGTGCCGTTGAACGCCTTGATGACGGGGTGGCCGATCTGCCGCTCCGTCCAGCGGCTCTCGGTGAGGCCGTCCTCGATCTCGGCGATCCTGCCGTCGCGCTGCTGCGGGTAGTAGTTGCCGGTGTCGATGACCGCGACGCCCTCGGCCGCGCCGTCGAGGAGACCGGCGGGCAGGTCGGGAACGGCCTTGAGCGGCACCGTCACGACGACGACCTCCGCGTCACGGGCGGCCTCCTCGACGTGGACGGGCGTCGCGCCGGTCTCTTCGGCCAGGGCGGTGAGGGTGTGCGGGCCGCGGGAGTTCGCGACGGAGACGTCGTGCCCGAGGGCGGTGAGCCGCCGGGTGAGGTTGCCGCCGATGTTGCCCGCTCCGATGATGCCGATCTTCATGACTGCCCTTCCGGAGATCCACGGTGGTTGTAACGGAGGTAACCTCCGGATCAACCTCGGTATTCCGCCGGGACAGTGCTGAACTCCGGGCGTCGGCGGGTGAGGCTCGCCCGCAGCGGCAGGAAGAGCAGCAGTCCGATGGGGGAGAGGAGGATCGTCAGGACCAGGAGCGGCCCCATGGCCAGCGGATGCACGCCCAGCCGCCGGCCCTCCCGGTACATCCACTGGCCGAGCAGCAGGTCCCACGCGATGACCTGGGCCCAGATGGCGCCCGCCCCGTTGGCGCGTGCCGTCAACTCCCGGAACACGTCGATGTCGGGGCCGCTCACCGCAGCCCACAGCTCGGGGAGGACGGGCAGCGCCATCGCGAGGTAGAGGGCGAGGACGGGGACCACGGTCAGGGGCGACGCGGCCACGCGGGCGGTCGGGCCCCAGGCCGGGGCGAAGATCAGCAGGAGCCAGACGGGGGCGGCGAGGTAGAAGGCGAGCTCGAAGAGGGTGCCGGTCATGCCGTTGCCCCGGCTTTCTGGTTCTTGTCCGTGGTCTCGTTCGTGTTCGTGTTCGTGTTCGTGTTCGGAGTCTCGTTCGCGGCCTCGTTCGCGTTCTCTTGCTCGTTCGCGGCCTCGTTCGCGGCCTTGTGCTCGTTCTTGTGCTCGTTCTTGTGCTGGGGCGTGGTGGCTGTCGGCGGGGCGGTTGTTGTCGTTGTTGTCGATGTTGTCGTTGGGGTGCGGCGAGGACTTCGCAGTGCCGCCCAGGTGCCTGTCGCCGCGGCGAGGGTGATCAGGACGGCGGTCGTCAGCGTCGTGCCGTCCGGGCGGAGCAGCGGCTGACCGCGCAGCGCCTGCCAGGTGAGCAGGGCGAAGAGGGCGGCGTAAGCGCCCGAGCCGACCAGCACGAGGCGGAGCTGTGTCCGTGCGTCGGCGATGCGGGCGAAGCGTGGCGCGAGCGCCATCAGCGCCATGACCAGCAGCGGCAGCAGTTGCAGTGCGTGCATGCCGAAGAAGTGCGGTATGCGCAGGTCGCCGCCGGTGGTCGACCAGCCGGTGAGCGGCATCGAGGGCCCGCCGTCCGCGACGCCCACGCTGTGCGCGCCGACCACCGGTGACTCGCCGCGCCGCTGGCCGGGGGCCGGCTGCGTCATCAGGAAGCCGATGGCCGCTCCCGCCAGGGCGATGACGATCCCGCAGCGCATCGCCCAGGCCGAGGGGCGGTCGGCGAGCCGGGCGCGCAGCAGCAGGACGGCGATGACGACGGTGCCGAGCCAGAGGACGACGACGCTGACGGCCATCGCGTCGAACAGCGCCTCGTCGAACGGGGTCTGGTAGTTGAAGTGGCTGCGCTTCCCGCGGATCACCTGGCCGGTGATGATCAGCATCTCGACGAGGCTCGCCGCGGCGACCACGGTGCCGGCCCACCAGGCCACGCCCCGTCCCGTACGCCGCTTCGCGCCTGCCGGGTGTGGCCGCGCGTCCGCTCCCGCGCGCCGCCCGCGGTCGAGTGCCGACAGCATCCAGGCGAGTGAGAGCCCGTACGCGATGAACGAGACCGCGAACTTGAAGGGCTTGGCCCAGATCGGCGCGCCCACCATGACCCGGTCGTCGACCAGGAGTCCCACGGCGGAGACGACGGTGACGGCGGCCATGGCCGCGGAGAAGAGGACGAGCGGACGGTGCCATGAGCGCCATAAGGGCATGGGTTTTCCCCCTGAAGACCAGCAGCCGCCGAGCGGCTGAATCCATGGATCTCGCGAATCGATAGCGGCACTATCCGCTATCCGATAGCGCAACTATCTATGATGGGGCGGGGGTTGGCAAGGGATTCCGCCGCAGAGGGCCGCAGAGGTCGCAGAGGCCGCAGAGGGTCGCAGAGGGCCGCAGAGGAGTGAGAACGAGCTGTGCGTGTAGGCGAGTTGAGCCGCAGGACCGGCGTACCGGTACCGACCATCAAGTACTACGTCCGCGAGGGCCTGCTCCCCGCGGGCGAACTGTCCAGCCCCAACCAGGCGCACTACGACGAGGCGCACGTCCGCCGGCTTCGGCTGATCCGCGCCCTCCTGGAGGTGGGCGGTCTGAAGGTGGCCGCGATAGCGGAGGTGCTGGGCGCCATGGACGATCCCGGCCGCCCGCTGCACAAGGTGCTCGGCGCGGCGGCGGACCGGCTCGGCACGGAGGGCGCGGCCGACGACGACGCGGAGGCCGAGGCGGCCGGTGACGTCGTCCAGCGGCTCATCGCGCGGCGCGGCTGGCACTCGCACGAAGCCGACCCGGCGGCCAAGGACCTCGCGCGGGCCCTCGCCGCACTGAGCCGGGTCGGGCACGGGGCGTTCTTCGAGCTGCTGGAGGAGTACGCCGACGCGGCGGAGGTCGTCGCCCGCGCGGACCTCGCCTATGTGGACCGCCAGGGCCCGGTCGAGGAGCTCGTGGAGAGCGTGGTGATCGGCACCGTGCTGGGTGAGGCGGTGTTCAGCGCGCTGCGCAGGCTCGCGCATGTGGACGCGTCGGCCCGGGTCTTCGGGGGAGTGGAAGAAGAGCGGGTGGAGCCGGAGGGCTCCGCGGCGGGGGAGGGCTCCGCGGAGCGGGAGGCGTAGGCCGGGGCGGCGGGCCGCGCCCGGACCACCTTCTCGCCGAAGTGGTGCGTGGCGCGCGCGGGGGCGCTCCGGCCGGTAGGGGGCGCGGGGTGGTCGGCCGCGCGCTCTCAGGCCTGGCGCAACAACAGGGCCAGGGTCGCCTGGAGTTCGTCCTGCGCCGCGCGCGCCGCGCCCTCGGCGTCCTTCGCCTCGACGGCCCGCACCAGCTCCGCGTGCGCGGCGTCGCCGTGGTTCGCCTCCTCGCCGCGCAGGCCGGTCAGTTCGAGCAGGTCGACGAGGCCCTGCCGCAGGGCCGGCATGAACTCGGCGAACAGATCGTTGAGCACGGGGTTCCGCGCCGCGGCCACGATCGCGGCGTGCAGCGCGATGTCGGCGTCCACGAACGCCGCGTCGTCCTCGGCGGCCGCCGCCCTGCGTCCGTCCAGCGCGGCCCGCATCGCCGCGATGTCCTCGTCGGTGCGCCGCAGCGCCGCGAGCCGGGCCGCCTGCACCTCGACGAGCATCCGCACCTCGTAGACGTCCGTGACGGCGGCCCGCCGCAGCCGCGCGGGCCAGTCCGCCACCGGTTCCGTGGCGGTGACGAAGACGCCCGCGCCCTGCCGCGCCCGCACGAGCCCGGCCCCGGCCAGCGCGCGCAGGGCCTCGCGGAGAGTGGACCGCCCCACGCCGAGCTCCTTGGCGAGGGTCGTCTCCCCGGGCAGCTTGGTGCCGACGGGCCAGTGACCGCCGGAGATCTGCTCACGCAGCCGTGCGGCGGCCTGCTCGACGAGGGGACTGGGGCGTACGGAATCCAGCGGCATCGGCAACAGCCTGTCTGAGGAGTGGTTGTCTGAGGCGCGGTTGTCGGAGGAGCGCCGCCCGTGGGGCGGGGCGCTTGTCTGAGGTGCGGTTGTCTGAGAGGTGCCGGTCGCGGAGCCGGGCACTCGTCGGAGGTGCGGTTGTCTGAGGGGTGCCGCTCGCAGGGCGAGGCGCTTGTCTGAGAACCGCCACCCGCAAAGGAGCCCACTTGTCTGAGGAGTACTTGTCTGAGGAGCAGACCTGTCGCTACTGTACCGCCATGATCTTCCGCGGTTTCCTCCTTCTCGGCTGCCGCGGCGGGGCCTGAAGCGACCGGCACCCCGCCGCGGGTTGCCGTGCTGCCGGTCTCTCCCGACCGAGCGACCTCGAAGCCCAGGAGCAGACCTCCCGTGACCGCATCCCCCGCGACCTCCCGCCCCGTCACCTCCCGCCCCGCCCGCGACTGGAACCCCCAGCGCCCCGGCCCCATGCCGTACCGCAGGTACCGCCCCTACCAGGACCGTGTCGACGTGCCGACGAGCACCGAAGGCAGGAGCTGGCCGAGTGCCCGGATCGAGCGGGCCCCGCTCTGGGTGCCCGTCGATCTGCGCGACGGGAACCAGGCGCTCGCCGAGCCGATGGACACGGGACGCAAGCGGCGGTTCTTCGATCTGCTGGTCTCGATGGGGTTCAAGGAGATCGAGGTCGGCTATCCGTCGGCCAGCAGGACGGACTTCGCGTTCGTACGGAACCTGGCCCGGCAAAGTGCCGACGGCGGGCTGCCCGACGACGTCACCGTCGTCGTCTTCACCCCCGCCCGGCGCGAGCTCATCGACCGCACCTTCGAGTCGATCGAGGGGCTGCCCCGCGCCGTCGTGCACCTCTACATCCCCACCTCGCCGACCTGGCGCGACACCGTGCTCGGACGGTCGCGGAAGGAGGTGCACGGCGTCGTCGAGGAGGCCGCCGCGCACATGGCGAGGCGGGCGGACGCGCGGCCGGGGGCGGACATCAGGTTCCAGTTCGCGCCGGAGACGTTCAACCTGACCGAGCCCGACTACGTCCTCGACGTCTGCGACGGCCTCACCGAGCTGTGGGACGCTAGCCCTGACCGGCCCGTCACGCACAACCTGCCGGCGACGGTCGAGATCGCGACGCCGAACGTGTACGCCGACCAGATCGAGTACATGCACCGCAACCTCGCCCGCCGCGACTCGGTCATCCTCTCCGTGCACCCCCACAACGACCGCGGCACCGGCGTCGCCTGCGCCGAGCTGGCCCTCCTCGCCGGGGCCCAGCGCGTCGAGGGCTGCCTCTTCGGCAACGGCGAGCGGACGGGGAACGTGGACCTGGTGACGCTCGCCCTGAACCTGTACGCCCAGGGCGTCGACCCCATGGTCGACTTCTCCGACATCGACGCCGTCCGCGAGGTCGTCGAGCACTGCAACCGCCTGCCCGTGCACCCCCGCCACCCCTATGCCGGCGACCTCGTCCACACCGCGTTCTCCGGCACCCACCAGGACGCCATCAGCAAAGGGTTCGCGCACCACGCCCGCCGGGCGGCGGAGCTGGGCGTACCGGAGAGCGAGGCGCCGTGGGACGTGCCGTACCTGCCGATCGACCCCGCGGACATCGGCCGCACCTACGAGGCCGTGATCCGCGTCAACTCCCAGTCGGGCAAGGGCGGCGTGGCGTATCTCCTGGAGACCCGGTATGGCCTGGACCTGCCGCGCGACCTGCGCCCCGACTTCTCCCGCGTGGTGCAGGAGGCCACCGACGACAGCGGGCGGGAGGCGACGGCCAAGGAGCTGTACGAGCTGTTCCGCGCGACGTACGTGACGCCCGGCACGGACGGCGAGGTGACCCTGTGCTCCTGGACCACGGACCGGGCCCCCGACGGCGCGCACCGCTTCGTCTGCACCCTGCGCGTGGGCGACGGGGGAGCGGGTGACTTCGAGGGCGTGGGCAACGGGCCGCTGTCCGCCTTCGTCGACGCCCTCGCCGCCGCCGGTGTCGCCGTCGACATCCTCGACTACGCCGAGCACGCGGTGGGCCCGGGCGGCGCCAGCGAGGCCGCCGCGTACGCGCGCTGCCGGGTCGGGGACGCCGAGCACTGGGGCGCGGGGTTGGACACCTCGGTCCTGACCGCCTCCGTACAGGCCGTGCTCGCCGCGGTGAACCGGGCGGAGGCCGCGCGATGACCGCCGCGCCCGCCGGCCCCGGCCCCGTCCTGCGGGCCGACCGCGTCACCGTCGTCAGGGACGGCCGCCCCGTCCTGGAGGACGTCGATCTCACCGTCCGCCCCGGCGAGCACTGGGCGCTGCTCGGCGCCAACGGCGCGGGCAAGTCGACCCTGCTCGGCCTCTGCGGCGCCGTCACCCACCCCACCCGCGGCACGGTGGAGGTCCTCGGCCGCCGCCTCGGCAGCGTGGACCTCCGCGAGCTGCGGGCCTACGTCGGCCATGTCGACCCCCGGCATCCGCTGCGCTCGCCGCTGCGGGTGCGCGACGTGGTGCTGACCGGCCTCACCAACAGCATCGAGCCGGTGCCGCGGTGGCGCCCCACGCCGGAGCAGCGGGAGCGGGCCGGGCACCTGATCGCCCTGCTCGGCCTCGGCCACCGTGAGGACGCGCGCTGGCCCACGCTCTCCCAGGGCGAGCGGGGACGCACCCTCATCGCGCGTTCCCTGATGCCGAGCCCCCGGCTGCTCCTGCTCGACGAGCCGGCCACCGGCCTGGACCTGGCGGGGCGCGAACGCCTCCTCGACAGCCTGGACACCCTGCGCGAGGCGCACCCGGAGCTGGCCACGGTCCTGGTCACCCACCACCTGGAGGAGCTGCCGACGGGGACGACCCACGCGCTGCTCCTGCGCGACGGCCGCGCGCTGGCCTCCGGCGGGGTCGACGCCGTGCTGACCAGTGACCGGATCAGCAAGTGCTTCGACCACCCCGTGCGCCTGGAGCGCGGGGACGGCCGCTGGAGCGTGCGCACGCGCCGGTAGCGCAGACGCGAAGGGGGCCCGGCGCACGCGCGCCGGGCCCCTGTCACCGCTTGCGGTCTACTTGTTCAGGCTCGCCCAGAACTCGTCGAACGACAGACGCTTGTCCGCGTCGGTGTCCTTCGTGCCGATGACGGCCTCGGCAACCGTCTCGGTCATGTAGAAGTCGCCCATCTTGGCCATGGCGCTCTTCCACTCGGCCGCCGTGATGAAGCCGTCGCCGTCCCCGTCGAACTGCTCGAACGTCTTCCGCGCTTCCTCGATGTCCGCCACCGGAGTTCCACCCCTTCTTCGTGCCCTATTGACAAAGGTCAGGGTATCGGCCGTACGGGTGACGCCCGGGACGAGGGCTCAGCACTCGATGATGTTCACCGCGAGCCCGCCCCGGGCCGTCTCCTTGTACTTGACGGACATGTCGGCGCCCGTGTCCTTCATGGTCTTGATGACCTTGTCGAGGGAGACCTTGTGGGAGCCGTCCCCGCGCATCGCCATCTTCGCGGCGGTCACGGCCTTCACCGCCCCCATGCCGTTGCGCTCGATGCACGGGATCTGGACGAGGCCGCCGACCGGGTCGCAGGTCAGGCCGAGGTTGTGCTCCATGCCGATCTCGGCGGCGTTCTCGACCTGCTCGGCGGAGCCGCCGAGCACCTCGGCGAGGGCGCCCGCGGCCATCGAGCAGGCGGAGCCGACCTCGCCCTGGCAGCCGACCTCGGCGCCGGAGATGGAGGCGTTCTCCTTGAAGAGCATGCCGATGGCGCCCGCGGCGAGCAGGAAGCGGACCACGCCCTCCTCGTCGGCGCCGGGCACGAAGTTCATGTAGTAGTGCAGGACCGCGGGGATGATGCCCGCGGCGCCGTTCGTCGGGGCGGTGACCACCCGGCCGCCCGCCGCGTTCTCCTCGTTCACCGCCATCGCGTACAGGGTGATCCACTCCATGGCGCGGGCCTGCGGGTCGCCCTCGGCGCGGAGCTGGCGGGCCGAGTTCGCGGCGCGGCGGCGGACCTTCAGGCCGCCCGGCAGGATGCCCTCGCGGGACATGCCGCGGGCGACACAGGACTGCATGACGCCCCAGATGTCGAGGAGGCCCGAGCGGATCTCCGCCTCCGTGCGCCAGGCCTTCTCGTTCTCCAGCATCAGCGCGGAGATGGAGAGCCCGGTCTCCTCGGCGAGCCGCAGCAGCTCGTCGCCGGTGCGGAAGGGGTACCTCAGCACGGTGTCGTCCGGCACGATCGGGTTGTCGCCCTCGACCGCCGCCTCGTCGACGACGAAGCCGCCGCCCACGGAGTAGTACGTCTTCTCCAGGAGGGGGGCGCCCTCGCGGTCGTACGCGGAGATCGTCATGCCGTTGGCGTGGTACGGCAGGGCCTTGCGGCGGTGCAGGACCAGGTCCTCGTCGAAGTCGAAGTCGATCTCGTGCATGCCGAGCAGGTCGAGGCGCGAGGTCCGCTTGATGTGGTCCACGCGGTCGTCGGCGCTCTCCACGTCCACGGTGCGCGGCGACTCGCCCTCCAGGCCGAGCAGCACGGCCTTCGGGGTGCCGTGGCCGTGGCCGGTCGCGCCGAGCGAGCCGAAGAGCTCGGCCCGTATCGCGTGGGTGTGGGCCATGAGGCCCTCGTTCTTGAGGCGGCTCGCGAACATGCGGGCGGCGCGCATCGGGCCGACCGTGTGGGAGCTGGACGGGCCGATGCCGATCGAGAACAGGTCGAAGACCGAGATGGCCACGGAACACTCCAAGGGTGGTGGGGAGACGCCGTTGTCTGCCGGGGTGGTGCAGAGGTACAAGGCGGTGCGGGAACGCGGGCGGCACACGTGCGGCACACGTGGTGCGGGGCACCCTGCTCACCATCCAGTGTGCAGGGTGCCCCGACGTTTCGTACGTACGAACAAAAGCGTACAAAAAGAAGGTACGAAACTACTTCAGGCCGGGGTAGAGCGGGTGCTTGTCGGCCAGGGCGGTCACGCGGGCCTTGAGGGCGTCCGCGTCGAAGCCCGGCTTCAGGGCCTCGGCGATGATGTCGGCGACCTCGCGGAAGTCGTCCTCCTGGAAGCCGCGGGTGGCGAGCGCGGGCGTGCCGATCCGCAGGCCCGAGGTGACCATCGGGGGGCGCGGGTCGTTCGGGATCGCGTTGCGGTTGACCGTGATGCCGACCTCGTGGAGGCGGTCCTCGGCCTGCTGGCCGTCCAGCTCGGAGTTGCGCAGGTCCACCAGGACCAGGTGCACGTCCGTGCCGCCGGACAGGACGTCGACGCCGACGGCCTTCGCGTCGTCCCGCACCAGGCGCTCGGCCAGGATGCGGGCGCCGTCCAGGGTGCGCTGCTGGCGCTCCTTGAACTCCTCGGAGGCCGCGACCTTGAAGGACACGGCCTTGGCCGCGATCACGTGCTCCAGCGGGCCGCCCTGGAAGCCGGGGAAGACCGCGGAGTTTAGCTTCTTCGCGAACTCCTTGTCGCGGGCCAGGATGACGCCGCCGCGCGGGCCGCCGAGGGTCTTGTGCGTGGTGGAGGTCACGACGTCCGCGTACGGCACCGGGTTCGGGTGCAGACCGGCGGCGACCAGACCGGCGAAGTGCGCCATGTCGACCCACAGCTTCGCGCCGACCTCGTCGGCGATGCGGCGGAACTCGGCGAAGTCCAGGTGGCGCGGGTAGGCGGACCAGCCCGCGATGATCACCTTCGGGCTGTTCTCCTTGGCCAGGCGCTCGACCTCGGCCATGTCGACCAGGCCGGCGTCGTCCACGTGGTACGCGACCACGTTGAACTGCTTGCCGGAGAAGTTCAGGCGCATGCCGTGGGTGAGGTGGCCGCCGTGCGCCAGGTCCAGGCCGAGGATCGTGTCGCCGGGCTGGGCGATCGCGAAGAGGGCGGCCTGGTTCGCGGAGGCGCCGGAGTGCGGCTGCACGTTCGCGTACTCGGCGCCGAACAGCTCCTTGATCCGGTCGATCGCGATCTGCTCGGTGACGTCCACGTGCTCGCAGCCGCCGTAGTAGCGGCGGCCGGGGTAGCCCTCGGCGTACTTGTTCGTGAGGACGGTGCCCTGGGCCTCCATGACGGCGACCGGAGCGAAGTTCTCCGAGGCGATCATTTCCAGGGTCGACTGCTGGCGGTGGAGCTCGGCGTCGACGGCGGCGGCGACGTCCGGGTCCAGCTCGTGGAGAGGGGTGTTCAGAAGCGACATCACACAGTCCCTAACGGTATGGGTCAGCCGGCGGCGAAAGCGGTGTACTCATCGGCGGAGAGCAGATCGTCCGGCTCGTCCGTGATGCGCACCTTGAACAGCCATCCACCCTCGAAGGGAGCGGAATTGACCAGCGAGGGGTCGTCGACGACGTCCTGGTTGGCGGCGACGACCTCGCCGTTGACCGGGGAGTAGAGGTCGCTGACCGACTTGGTCGACTCCAGCTCGCCGCAGGTCTCGCCCGCGGTCACCGTGTCGCCGACCTCCGGAAGCTGCACGAAGACGACGTCACCGAGCGCGTTCGCCGCGTGCTCCGTGATGCCGATGGTCGACACGCCCTCCTCGGCGGCCGACAGCCACTCGTGCTCCTTGCTGTAACGCAGCTGCTGGGGGTTGCTCATGTCCTGAATTCTCCTGTACGCGGGTGGGTGCTGCGGAACGGGGACGGTGTGCGTGGGGTCACTTCTGGCGCCGCGGCGCCGTGGCCCTCCGCACCGAGTGTCACTTCTGGCGCTTGTAGAACGGCAGCGCCACGACCTCGTACGGCTCGTGGGCGCCGCGGATGTCCACGCCCACGCCCGCCGTGCCCGGAGCGGCATGCTCGGCGTCGACGTACGCCATGGCGATCGGCTTGCCCAGCGTCGGCGACGGGGCGCCGGAGGTGACCTCGCCGATGACCTTGCCGTCGGCGACCACGGGAAAGCCGGCGCGCGGCACCCGGCGGCCCTCGGCGACGAGCCCGACCAGCTTGCGCGGCGGGGCGGTCTCGGCGCGCTCCGCGGCGGCCGCGAGGGCGGCACGGCCCACGAAGGTGTCCGCCCGCGAGGTCTTCTCGAACTTCACGACCCGGCCGAGGCCCGCGTCGAACGGCGTCAGCTCGGCGGTCAGCTCGTGCCCGTACAGCGGCATGCCCGCCTCCAGGCGCAGGGTGTCGCGGCAGGAGAGGCCCGCGGGCACCATACCGACGGGGGCGCCCGCCTCCATCAGCGCGCCCCACAGCTTCTCCGCGTCACCGGGGGCGACGAAGAGCTCGAAGCCGTCCTCGCCGGTGTAGCCCGTCCGGGCGATCAGCGCGGGCACGCCCGCGACGGTGCCGGGCAGGCCCGCGTAGTACTTCAGATTGTCCAGGTCGGCGTCCGTGAGGGACTTCAGGATGCCGGGGGACTCGGGGCCCTGGACGGCGAGCAGCGCGTACGCGTCGCGGTCGTCGCGGACCTCGGCGTCGAAACCGGCCACCCGCCCGGTCAGCTCGTCGAGGACCGTCTGCGCGTTGGAGGCGTTGGCGACGACCATGTACTCGGGGGCCTCGGGCTCGCCGAGGCGGTAGACGATCAGGTCGTCCAGGATGCCGCCGTCCTCGGCGACGATCATCGTGTAGCGGGCGCGGCCGACACCGATGGAGCCGATGTTGCCGACCAGCGCGAAGTTCAGGAAGTCGACGGCCTCGGGGCCCGTGACCGTGATCTCGCCCATGTGGGAGAGGTCGAAGAGGCCGGCCTTGGTGCGCACGGCGTTGTGCTCGTCGCGCTCGCTTGCGTACCGCAGCGGCATGTCCCAGCCCGCGAAGTCGGTCATGGTCGCGCCGAGCGCTCGATGCACGGCATCGAGAGCAGTGAGGCGGGGGGCAGTGCTCATGAAGGGAACTCCCAGGGCATGACGGGCGAGGTCGATCCTCCCCATCTGTCATCGGAACCTGAGAGGTTCGCCGCGAGCGTCTCGACTTCGAGACTCCCGGCTTGCACCTTGGGTGGGACCGTGGAGACGGTCCGCTTTTCAGATGTGCCTCGCCCGCGCGGTACGGGGCCTGAGAGATTCAAGGGAGGAACTTGCTCCTTCGGCGCCCCAGGACGTCGTACGCGCTATGTCGTACGACGGGTGCTGGGAACTCTCCCGCGCGGATTCAAACGGCCGGTATGGAGTTGGCGGGCACATCATTGCACGCGACTCCCGCGAGGGGGACCCGTGGCCCGGCGCGGCTCCGCGCCGGGGCGCGCCGGGATCTCGGTCCTCTTGTGCCGCATTACCTTCTCTTTACACTTGCGGGGGAAGCAATACGTGACAGCTACGGGGAGGCCGATCACGGTGCGCAGCAGGATCAGTGGCTATGCCATGACCACGGGGGTGGCACTGCCGGGGCAGGCCGCCGCCCCGCCCCGGGAGAGCTGCGAACCGCTGCTGCCCGTGGCCGTCGTCCGGGACCTCCGGCAGCGGGCCGGGCACAGCCCGCACCGCCTCACCTTCGCCGAGGGCGACCTGGTCGTCGTCTCCGGGCTGCCCGGTGGCGGAAAGTCGACGCTGATGCGGCAGGCCGTCACGGGACCGCGCGTCGACTCCCAGGACACCCGCGACCGCTGGGCGGCGCGCATGCCGCGCCACCTGCCGTACGCGGTGTACCGCCCCCTCGTCCGCCTCGCGCACTACGCCGGGCTGCGGCGCACCCTGCGCTCGGGGGCGAGCGTCGTCGTGCACGACTGCGGCACCCAGACCTGGGTGCGCCGCTGGCTGGCCCGCGAGGCGGCGCGGCGCGGCAGCACCCTGCATCTGCTCCTCCTCGACGTGCCCGCCGACACCGCGCTCGACGGCCAGCGCGAGCGGGGGCGCGGCGTCTCGCGGTACGCGTTCGCGCGCCACCGCAGGACCATCGGCCGCCTGGTCGGCGACGCCGAGCGGGGCGAGCTCCCGCGCGGCTGCGGCTCCGCGGTGCTCCTCGACCGGGCGGCGGCCCGGGTGCTGCGGGGGATCGCCTTCGACCGCTGAGCGGGGGCGGCGCTAGGGTGCGAGCCGCAGGCAGAGCGGTCGCGAGCAGGGGTTGGACTGATGGAATTTCCGGCGCAGGCACACGCCCATCCGTACGGGGGATGGCCGGGCAACGAACTGGAGGAGGCCCTCGCGGCCTCCCTCGGCGCCCCCGCTTCGGCGGGCGGCCGCATCGTCGAGGTGCTCGGCCGCAGCCACGTCTGGGTGCCGCTGCCGAACGGCGGCGGCCCCGAGAGCGGCACCCTCGACCTGCCCACCCTGGAGATCGACGGCCAGGCGTACGTCCCCGTCTTCACCTCCGAGCAGCAGTTCCGCCAGGCCCTGGGCGACGCGGCCGACCGCATGGGGTGCACGGTGGCGCCCGCGGTGGAGTTCGCGCGCGGCCTCCCGCCGCAGCTCGGCATCGCGCTGAACCCGGACGGCACCGTCGGCGTGCCCCTGCCGCCGCCGGCCGTCGCCGAGCTCTGCCGGGCCGGGCGCACCCCGCTCGACGGGCCCACCAGCGGCGGCCGGGTGCGCCTGTACGAGCCGGACTGGCAGGAGGACCCCGTGGACTTCCTGTCCGCGGCGGCGCGGGAGTTCGAGGCGGCGGGGGTCGTGCTCACCGCCCGCCGCTGCCTGGCCGCCATCGAGACCGACGATCCCACCCTCTTCGTCGGCGTCGAGCTGACCACCTGGGAGGGCGACGCCCGCGACCTCCCGATGCAGGCCCTCGGCCGCGCGCTCGGGCGGACACCGGTGCCCTGGCCGGTCAACCTCGTCCTGCTCGACGTGGCGCAGGACCCGGTGGGCGACTGGCTGCGCGCCAAGGTGCGGCCGTTCTACCTCCGGGCGGGCTGAACGCATATCAGTACGCGCCGGGCCCGGGGCCGCGTACGTCAAGTCCACGCCGGGATCGACGCTTAAGCTGGTTGCATTCGGGTCATCGAGTTCGTCGTGAAGGGGCGGTTACGGGTGAGTGCGTCGGGCACGGCCGCGGGCGACGGGGCCTCCCCTGGTCGAGCCGATTCGAGGCCGTGGGGACAGATCGACCAGCTGCTGCGCCAGGTGACGCCGGGGCGTTACGACGCGTACGAGGCGCTGCTGCACGCGCTCGCCGCCGACCAGGTGTGGATGCTGCTCTGGCACGGCCAGGCGGGCTCGCCCGACGCGCAGTACGGAAACATGGAGGTCGACGGCCTCGGTTACGCACCGTGTGTGACCTCCGCCCAGGAGCTGTCGGCCAGTGGCTGGAACCGAAGCCACGAGGTGGTGCGCGGCATCGACGTCGCCCGCACCCTCTACCCCGACCTCTACGGCCTCTGGCTCAACCCGCACGCGCCCGGCGGCGGCGTCGGCGTCCCGTGGCTCGATCTGCGCCGCATCGCGTGCGGCCTCGACCTGCTGCCCGCGGGCCCGCTCAGGCTGACCGAGCCGGCCATCGAGATCCCGCAGTTCTACGCCCTGCTGACGCAGAACGCGCACCGCACGCCCGCCGTGCGCTCGCTGCGCAGGGCGTGGGTGCAGCCGGCCCTCGGGGCGCCGTATCTGGCCATCGGCCTCGATGTGTACGACACGTCGCCGCCGTCGGTCGACGCGGTGCGCGCGATGATGCGGCAGTCCATCGCCGCGGTCCCCGACGGGCTCCCCGTGTCGACCGTCGCGATGTCCGACGACTACGACCCGGTGGCGATGTGGCTGCGGGCCAACACCCGCCCGTTCTACGACCGCGAGGCCCAGGCCGCACCGGCGCCCGCGGGCGGTTACGGCTACCCGGCGCCGTACTGACCGTTACTGAACAGCACGAACGGACACGATGTCCGTTCTGGTGTGACAGGGGCCCTATGGGCTCCCGTGGTGCTTTGAGACTCAACTGCCCCGTGTTCGCACCCCGTTCACACGCGTCCGCATAACGGAACACCTCGAACAGCATCACGGTTGCGCATCCATTCACCTTCAAGGCTGGTAACAGATCGCGACGTGGATGAAGACTCCCGCTCCAGGGGCCTTCGCCCCTATGTACGACGGACTGATCACGTCGCTACAGCGGCAAGTGCGGGCCGGCCACCGCCGGTTGAGAGGGGTCCCTGCCACGATGACGGCACCATTGCATGACACACCTGCGGACGCGGACCCGACCGAGGACGTCGCTCCCGCAGTTGGTGCAGGGGTGAAGAAGGTCGAGGGTCGGTCCCTCAAGCAGATCGCCTGGAACCGCCTGAAGCGGGACAAGGTCGCCCTCGCGGGCGGCATCACCGTGGTTTTCCTGGTCTTGGTCGCTGTTTTCGCGCCCCTGATCGTGGGCCTGCTGGGCCACCCGCCCAACGACTTCCACCAAGACAAGCTCGACGAGCTGACCAACCTGCCCAAGGGCGCGCTCGGCGGTGTGAGCAGCGACTTCCTCTTCGGAGTGGAGCCCAACAAGGGCCGCGACGTCTTCAGCCGCATCGTCTACGGCGCCCGCATCTCGCTCCTCGTGGCGTTCCTCGCGGCCATCGTCGCCGTGGCGCTCGGCACCCTCTTCGGCATCATCGCCGGCTACTTCGGCGGCTGGGTCGACGCCTTCATCAGCCGCGTGATGGACGTGCTGCTCTCGTTCCCGCAGCTGCTCTTCATCATCTCCCTGGTCTCCGTCCTCCCCGACGACCTGCTCGGCCTGACCGGCACGAGCGTGCGCGTCGCGATCCTGGTCCTGGTCATCGGCTTCTTCGGCTGGCCGTACGTCGGACGCATCGTCAGGGGCCAGACCCTTTCGCTCCGTGAGCGCGAGTACGTCGAAGCGGCCCGCAGCCTCGGCGGCGGCAAGCGCCACATCCTCTTCCGTGAGCTGCTGCCCAACCTGGTCGCGCCGATCACCGTCTACGCGACGCTGATGATCCCGACCAACATCCTCACGGAGGCGGCCCTGAGCTTCCTCGGCGCCGGTGTGAAGCCGCCGACGGCCTCCTGGGGCGGCATGCTGCGCGACGCGCTCGAGACCTATGAGCACGACCCGATGTTCATGGTCTTCCCCGGCGTGACGATCTTCATCACCGTGCTGGCCTTCAACCTCTTCGGCGACGGGCTGCGGGACGCGCTCGACCCGAAGGGGACGCGTTAGAAGTCCCCGACCGACTTGCCCCTGCCGCATGTCAGGTGGCTCTACCCATGGTTCTCAGGCAGCAGATGGCCAGGGACCGCGAATCTCGGAGGTTACGAGAAAATGCCCACAGTTTCCTCGAAACGACGGCTCACCGCTGGTGCGGCCCTCGTGGTCGCGGCGCTGGTGACCACCACGGCGTGCGGCGGCGGTGACGGTGACGGAGACGGTGACTCGAAGGGTGCCGGCTACAACGCCGCGCTGAACAAGGTCGCCAACCCCTCGAAGAAGAAGGGGGGCACGCTGAGGATGGTCGGCAAGCAGGACCTCGACTCGGCCGACCCCCAGCGCGCGTACTACGGCATGACGTGGGACTTCATGCGCTTCTACACGCGTCAGCTCGTCACGTACGACACCAAGCCGGGCAAGGCGGGGACCAAGCTGGTCCCGGACCTCGCCACCTCCACGGCGAAGATCTCCAAGGACGGCAAGACCTACACGTACAAGCTGCGTGACGGTCTGACCTGGGAGGACGGCTCCAAGCTGACCTCCAAGGACGTCAAGTACGGCATCGAGCGCATCTGGGCGACGGACACCATCACCGGCGGCCCGGGCTACATCAAGCAGACGCTCGACCCCAAGGGCAAGTACAAGGGCCCGTACAAGGACACCTCGAAGGAGGGTCTGGCCGCGATCGAGACGCCCGACGACCAGACCATCGTCTTCAAGCTGCCCAAGCGCAACGGTGACTTCGAGCAGTTCCTCGCCATGCCCACCGGTTCCCCGGTGAAGAAGGAGAAGGACACCAAGGCGAAGTACACCCAGCGGCCGTTCTCCGCGGGCCCGTACAAGTTCCAGACGTACAAGGCCGGCAAGAAGATCGTCCTGGTCCGCAACGACAAGTGGAAGAAGTCCTCGGACCCGGTCCGCGCGGCGCTGCCCGACAAGATCGACGTGACGATCTCCGCCAACCTGGAGGAGAACGACAAGAAGTTGATGGCGGGCGACTACGACCTCGACATCAACGGCACGGGCATGACCCAGTCCGGCCGCGTCACCGCCGTGTCGGACCACCGTGACAGCGTCGACAACATGCACACGTCCTTCGTGCGCTACGTCGCCCTGATCCACACGGCGAAGCCCCTCGACGACGTCCACTGCCGCAAGGCCGTCTTCTACGCCACCGACTTCGCGAGCCTCCAGCAGACGCGCGGCGGCAAGGTCGCGGCCGGCGACATCGCCAACAGCACCTTCCCGAAGGCGATCCCGGGCTACAGCGAGTACGACCCGTACGGCGTCCTGGAGCGCAAGGGCAAGCCGGACATCGCCAAGGCCAAGGACGAGCTGAAGCAGTGCGGCAAGCCGAACGGCTTCTCCACCAAGCTGACCGCCCGCAACAACAACCCGGGTGAGGTCGACGCCGCCGAGGCGCTCCAGGCGCAGCTGAAGAAGGCCGGCATCAACGTCGAGGTCGACGCCCTCGACGGCGCCGACACCTCCAGCATCACCGGCTCGCCCTCGGTCGTGAAGAAGCGCGGCTACGGCATGACGATGAGCGGCTGGGGCCCGGACTTCCCGTCCGGCCAGGGCTACGCGCAGCCGCTGTTCGACAGCCGCTTCCTGAACCCGACCGGTAACTACAACGAGTCGCAGATCAAGGACAAGAAGGTCGACGGCCTCTTCGACAAGGCGATCGCGGAGACCGACCCGGTCAAGGCGGGCGAGGTCTACAAGGAGCTCGACAAGAGGATCCTCGACAACGCCGACTGGATGCCCTTCCTGTACGAGAAGAACATCACCTGGCGCGGACCGCGGCTGACCAACGCCTACATGTCCGACGGCTACAACGGCCGTTACGACTACGTCTCCCTCGGCGTCGTGAAGTAAAAGCTCCCGCAGTACCCGTAGTTGGCAGTACCCGTAGTTGAACGAACACCGCCGCCGAATCCCGCCAGTCCGAAGGGCAGGTGATGGCCCCGGGCGGTGGCCGGAACCCCTCACAAGGGGGTTCCGGCCACCGCCGGGCCGCGCACAGTGCTTGCTTATCTCATCCGGCGCCTGATCGCCGTAATCATCATGGTGCTGGTCGTACTGCTCGCGACCTTCACCGTCTTCTTCATGCTGCCCAAGTGGGCGGGACAGGACATCGCCGTCCTCTTCGCCGGCAAGGCCACCGGAGCCGAGCAGATCGAGGGCATCCGGACCAAACTGGGACTCAGCGACCCGCTGCTCGTCCAGTTCTGGGACTTCATCAAGGGCATCCCGATGGGGCGCGACTACGCCAACGGCAGCGACGTCACGCACTGCCCGGCGCCCTGCTTCGGCTACTCCTTCCGCACCGAGGCCCCCGTCTGGGAGACCCTCAAGGAAGCGCTGCCCGTCACCGGCGCCCTCGCCGCCGGAGCCTGTGTGCTCTGGCTCGCGGGCGGTGTCGCCACCGGCGTCGTCTCCGCGCTGCGCCGCGGCACCATCTGGGACCGCGCCGCCATGACCACCGCCCTCGGCGGTGTCTCGCTCCCCGTCTTCTTCACCGGCATGATCGCGATGGGCGTCTTCGTCCACAACCTCGGCTGGGTGAAGATCGCGGACAGCCTCAGCACCGACGACTCGATCGACGTCTGGTTCCAGACGCTGATCCTGCCGTGGATCGTGCTCGCCTTCCTCAACGCCGCGATGTACGCCCGCCTGACCCGCGCCACCATGCTGGAAGTGCTGGGCGAGGACTACATCCGCACCGCGCGCGCCAAGGGCCTCACCGAGGGCGTCGTCATCCGGAAGCACGCGCTGCGTTCCGCGATGACCCCGATCCTCACCGTCTTCGGCCTCGACCTCGGCGTCCTGATGGGCGGCGCCGTGCTCACCGAGTCCACGTTCAACCTGCCGGGCCTCGGCCTGGAGGCGGTCAGGGCCATCAGCAGCAAGGACCTGCCCGTCATCCTCGGCGTCACCCTGTGCGCGGCGCTCGCGATCGCCGTGGCCAACCTCGTCGTCGACCTTATGTACGCCGTCATCGACCCGCGAGTGAGGCTGGGATGACCGAACTGTCCAAGAGCGGAGCCGCGGTGGGCGAGCCCGTCGCCGACTCCGCCGCTCCCTCCGCCTTCCTCGAGGTGCGCGACCTCAAGGTGCACTTCCCGACCGACGACGGCCTGGTCAAGTCCGTCGACGGCCTCAACTTCTCGCTGGAGAAGGGCAAGACCCTCGGCATCGTGGGCGAGTCCGGGTCCGGCAAGTCGGTCACCTCGCTCGGCATCCTCGGCCTGCACACCGCGGGCCAGTACGGCTCCCGCAGGGCGCAGATCTCCGGCGAGATCTGGCTGAACGGCCAGGAGCTGCTGAGCGCCGATCCCGTCGCCGTACGCAAGCTGCGCGGGCGCGAGATGGCGATGATCTTCCAGGACCCGCTCTCCGCGCTGCACCCGTACTACTCCATCGGCAAGCAGATCACCGAGGCGTACCGGGTCCACAACGACGTCGACAAGAAGACCGCCCGCAAGCGCGCCGTCGAGATGCTCGACCGCGTGGGCATCCCGCAGCCGGACAAGCGGGTGGACTCCTACCCGCACGAGTTCTCCGGCGGCATGCGCCAGCGCGCGATGATCGCCATGGCACTCGTCAACAACCCCGAGCTGCTCATCGCGGACGAGCCGACCACCGCCCTCGACGTCACCGTCCAGGCGCAGATCCTCGACCTCATCCGGGACCTGCAGAAGGAGTTCGGCTCCGCCGTCATCATGATCACGCACGACCTCGGCGTCGTCGCGGAGATGGCCGACGAGCTCCTGGTGATGTACGGCGGCCGGTGCGTGGAGCGCGGCCCCGCGGAGAAGGTCTTCTACGAGCCCCAGCACCCCTACACCTGGGGTCTGCTCGGCTCGATGCCCCGCATCGACCGCGAGGAGACCGATCGGCTCATCCCGGTCAAGGGTTCCCCGCCCAGCCTGATCAACCTGCCGAGCGGCTGCGCCTTCAACCCGCGCTGCCCCTACGCGGACGTCCCCAAGGACCAGATCACGCGCCGTGAGCGTCCCGAACTGAGTCTTGTGGCCGACGGGCACTACTCCGCCTGCCACATGTCGCAGGGCGAGCGCACCCGGATCTGGACCGAAGAGATTGCGCCGAAGCTGTGAAAGATGCCGCGAAGGACCAGCAGGACCCGAAGGACCCGAAAGACACCGCGAAGGGCCAGGAGATGACGATCCCGGCGCAGACGAAGACGCAGCCCAAGAGCTCCCCGGAGCCGCTGCTCAAGGTCGACGGCCTGGTGAAGCACTTCCCCATCAAGAAGGGGCTGCTCCAGCGGCAGGTCGCGGCCGTGCAGGCGGTCGACGGCCTCACCTTCGACGTACGCCCCGGTGAGACGCTCGGCGTGGTCGGCGAGTCGGGCTGCGGCAAGTCGACGATGGGCCGGCTCATCACCCGGCTCCTGGAGCCGACCGGCGGCCGTGTCGAGTTCGAGGGCACGGACATCACACATCTGAACACCAGTGGCATGCGCCCGCTGCGCCGCGACGTCCAGATGATCTTCCAGGACCCGTACTCGTCGCTGAACCCGCGGCACACGATCGGCACGATCGTCGGCGCGCCCTTCAAGCTCCAGGGCGTCAAGCCCGAGGGCGGCGTGAAGAAGACCGTGCAGGAGATGCTGGAGCGCGTCGGGCTCAACCCGGAGCACTACAACCGCTACCCGCACGAGTTCTCCGGCGGCCAGCGCCAGCGCATCGGCATCGCGCGGGCGCTCGCCCTGCGGCCCAAGCTGGTGGTGGCGGACGAGCCGGTATCGGCCCTGGACGTCTCCATCCAGGCCCAGGTCGTCAACCTCCTGGACGACCTCCAGGACGAGCTCGGTCTCACGTACGTGATCATCGCGCACGACCTGTCGGTCATCCGGCACGTCTCCGACCGCATCGCGGTGATGTACCTCGGCAAGATCGTGGAGCTGGCGGACCGCAAGGACCTCTACTCCACGCCGATGCACCCGTACACCAAGGCGCTGCTCTCCGCCGTGCCGGTGCCGGACCCCAAGCGGCGCGGCCTCAAGAGCGAGCGCATCCTGCTCCGCGGTGACGTCCCCTCGCCGATCGACCCGCCCACCGGCTGCCGCTTCCACACGCGGTGCTGGAAGGCGACGGAGATCTGCAAGACCAAGGAGCCGCCGCTGGCCACGCTCGCCACGGGGCACCAGGTGGCGTGCCACCACCCGGAGAACGCCGAGGACCAGGCGCCCGAGGACACCAAGCTGCTCTCGGTCGCCAAGGAGGCGATCGAGGTGGTGTCGGTGACCGCCAAGGCGGAGGAGCCGGAGGCGGCGGCGAAGCCGGAGCCCGCCGCCGAGGCCGAGCCGGCTCCCGCGAAGGCCGAGCCCGCCGCCAAGGCCGAGCCGGCTCCCGCGAAGGCCGAGCCCGCCGCCGAGGCCGAGCCCGCTCCCGCCAAGGACGCCGTCACGAAGGACAAGGGCGAGAAGTCGACCGACGGCTGAGGCGGCGTGACCCGGGCGCCGTAGGGGCCCCGGGTCGTGTGCATGCCCTGACGGGAGAGTGCGGGAGTCCGCGTGTCCGCTCCGGCGGACATCCCCCTTCGGAACGCGTTCCGAAGGGGGAGACCCCTGGCACTCTCCCGTTCGGCGCGTCCGGGCGCGCTCACCGCCGCCGCGACGGAGGGCGGGCCGAGGGCGGCGGAGGGGGCCCGGCGTCCTCGGGTGACAATGGCGCGTGCTCCTGGATCTGTTCACCCCCACCGTGCAGCACGCGCTCGACATCGTGGGGATCTTCGTCTTCGCGATCTCCGGCGCGCTGCTCGCCGTGCGCAAGAACTTCGACGTCTTCGGCATCGCCGTGCTCGCCGAGGTCACCGCGCTCGGCGGCGGGCTCTTCCGCGATCTGGTCATCGGGGCGGTCCCGCCGGCCGCCTTCACCGACCTCGGCTACTTCATCACCCCCCTTTTCGCGGCCCTCCTGGTCTTCTTCCTCCACCCCGAGGTGGAGCGCACCCAGCTCGCGGTGAACGTCTTCGACGCCGCCGGGCTCGGCCTGTTCTGCGTCACCGGCACGACCAAGGCGTACGACTACGGCCTCGGCCTCACCGCGTCGGCCGCCCTCGGGCTGATGACCGCGGTGGGCGGCGGCGTGCTGCGCGACATCATCGCCAACGAGGTGCCCTCGCTGGTGCGCTGGGACCGCGACCTGTACGCCGTACCCGCGATCGTCGGCGCCACGATGGTCGCCCTCTGCATCCACTACGAGCAGCTCACGGGCCTGACCACCTCGATCGCCATCCTGACGGCGTTCACGCTCCGGCTCCTCGCGATGCGCTACCACTGGCGGGCCCCGCGCGCCTGGAACCGCCGCTCGACGGCGGTCGAGGCGGACGCGGAGGAGACGCCGTAACCGGGCAGGGGATCCCGGCCAGGGGAAAGCTACCGCTCAGTAATCACATGTTGTACGTTGCTGCCATGGCAACGGCAGCATCAATTCCCGCAGTGGTCCCCGCGAGCATCGGCGACAGCGAGTTCGACCGCGACACCGCGGTCACCCGGCGCGAGCCCGGCGTGTACGACATCGACCTGTCGGCCGGGTGGACGATCATCAGCGCCGTCAACGGCGGCTACCTCCTGGCCGTCATCGGCCGCGCGCTCGCCGACGCCCTGCCGCACGCCGACCCGTTCACCATCTCCGCGCACTACCTCACCGCGTCGAGCCCCGGCCCCGCCGTGATCCGCACGGACGTGGTGCGCGCCGGGCGCACGCTCTCCACCGGGCAGGCCTCCCTCTTCCAGTACGACGACGAGGGCCGCGAGATCGAACGCATCCGCGTACTCGCCTCGTACGGCGACCTCGGCGCGCTGCCCGACGACGTCCGCACCACCGCCGAGCCGCCCGCGATCCCGCCGCTCGACCAGTGCTTCGGCGCGCAGGACGCCCCCGGCGACCGCCCCGTCCCCGGCAGCTCGGCCATCGCCGACCGGCTGTTCCTCAAGCTGGACCCCGCCACGCTCGGCTGGGCCCTGGGGCAGCCCTCGGGGAAGGGCGAGATGCGGGCCTGGCTCGGCCTCGCGGACGGCCGGGACGCGGACCCGCTCTCGCTGCTGCTCGCGGTGGACGCGCTGCCGCCGACCGCGTTCGAGATGGGCCTGACCGGCTGGGTGCCGACCGTGGAACTCACGGTGCACGTCCGCCACCGCCCGGCCCCCGGGCCGCTGCGCGTCGCGATCACCACGCGCAACCTCGCGGGCGGCTTCCTGGAGGAGGACGCGGAGGTCTGGGACAGCGAGGACCGCCTGGTCGCCCAGTCGCGGCAGCTGGCACGGGTCCGGCTCGGCTAGCGGCTCCGGCTCTCCCGGAGGAAGCCGAGCAGCTCCCCGGTGAGCTCGGCGGGCGCGTCCTCCTGGACGAGGTGCCCCGCGCCCTCGATCAGGCGCAGCTCGGCGCCGGGGACGAGCCGCGCGAGCTCCTCGCCCTTGGCCGCGGGGATCCAGGTGTCCTGGGCGCCCCAGCAGATCAGCACGGGCAGCCGCAGCTCGCCGTACCGGCCCTGGATCTCGTCGGTGAACCGCTGGTCGTTCTGCTCGATCTGCCGGTAGAAGGCGGGCCTGCCCTCCTCGGTGCACCAGGGCTCCACCAGGCGGTCCAGCACCGCGGGGTGCAGCCCCCGGTGGCTCGCCGACCCCACGTACGTGCGCACGAGCGCCTCGTGCAGTGCGGGCGGGAGCTGCGCGAAGACCCCGGCGTTGGCGCCGAGGAGGCGGTAGGTGGCCGTGCCCCAGGGGGCGAGGGCGACCGGGTCGACGAGGGCGAGGCGTTCGTAGCGGGCGCCGTGCAGCAGGTGGGCGCGCAGCGCGACGCATCCGCCGAAGTCGTGCGCCACGACGGCGGGCCGGTCCAGGCCCCAGTGGCCGAGGAGTTCGGCGAAGATCCGGCCCTGCGCGGCGAGCGAGACGTCCTGCCCGTCCCGCATCTCCGAGGAGCCGTATCCGGCCAGATCCCAGACGTGCACGCGGTGCTCGCCAGCGAGTGCGCGGGCGACGCCCCGCCAGACGTACGACGAGAAGGGCGTGCCGTGGACGAGGACCACGGGCGGGGCGTCGGCGGGGCCGAGAGCCGCCCAGCGGACGGTGCCCGCCGAGCCGGCGAAGGTGCGATCGAGGGTCCAGGTGTCGCGTGCGGTGGTCATGGGCGTAGAAGGTAGTCATCCCCTCGCCGACTGGTCACCCCTTACGTCCGGTCCCCCTTGCGGCGGGTCGGGCTGACGGCGGTCGCCCCTCACGGGGTCGCCGGGCGTTCGTCCAGCCAGTGGCGGCGGCCCAGGCTGACGAGGCGGAGCTGCCGGCGCGCCGTGACCGTCACCCGCGCGGCGGCCTCGGGGTCGCCCTCGGCCTCCATCAGCGCCGACGCCGTCATCACCATGTGGTCGACGTACATCCCGGCGAGCATCAGCAAGTCGTCCTCGGCCCAGCCCGCCGCCTCGGGCTCGCGGGCGAACTGCTCCTTCACCTCCTGCGCGAACAGCGCGAGCTGCCCCCGGATCGCGGCCCGCACCGGCTGCACGCCGCCGTGCTGCTCACGGGCGATGAAGCGGACGTGCGCGGGGTGGGCGCGGACGTAGGCGGCGATCAGTTCGACGGTGGCCGCTATGCGCTCCTCGCCGTCGTCGTCGCCCGCGCGCTCGCCGGTCGCGGCGAGCAGGGCGGTGAGCGCGGTGTGCAGGCTGTTGAGCGCCTCCTCGACGAGGGCCACGCCCAGATCGGCCGTGTCGCGGAAGTGCCGGTAGAAGGCGGTCGGAGCCACGCCCACGGCGCGGGTCACCTCACGCAGCCCCAGGCTGCTGAGGCTCTGCTCGGCCAGGAGCTGGAGCGCGGCGTCGAGGAGTGCCTGCCGTGTCTTCTGTTTCTGTGCCTGCCGGACGCCGGGAGTGTGACTCATGCCATGCAGTTAACAACTGTTCTCCGAGTTTGGAAAGCGCGGGAGCGAGTACCCTGGAATTGAGTGAACAGTTGTTGCCACAACCGTTCACCGGACGGACCGCTTCCGTCCACACCGCATCGGTTCAACGAATCGAGAGGGATCTCATGCTCTTCCTTGTCGCCGCCCTCCTCCTGCTGGGTGTCGCCATGGGTTCCGTGGCCCACGCCCCGCTGCCGGTCACCCTGGTCGCCGCCGCCGTCATCGGCGTCTGGCTCGTGATCTTCGCGATCCGCGAGCGCAGCCGCGCGCGCCACCACTGAGCCGGGGCGCCACCGCAGATCCGCACTCCACCTCCGTCCGTCAGGAGTCGAACCATGCAGCTCACCGCCGACCGCACGCACGCCGACCACAGCGACCGCGCGAACCCTGACCGCGCCGGGACCGACCGGGCCGAGACCGATCGCGCCGACACGGGCCGGACCGAGGGTGTCGGGGCCGCTCCGGCGGCCGAGGCGGGGGCCGGTCCCGAGCGGGCCCAGCGGCCCACCGGCCGGCGGGACACCGACGGCATGGCCGTCGCCTCCTTCGTCCTCGGCCTGGTCGGACTGCTCGTCCTGAACCTCTTCCTCGGCCCCGCCGCGATCGTCCTCGCGAGCATGGCCCTGTGGCGCGGCACCGCCCGCAGGGGGCGCGCGCTGCTCGGCCTCGGCCTCGGTGTGGCCGACCTGATCGTCCTCGCCTCGCTGGTCGCGATGGACGGCACCGTGTCCTGGAGCATCGCCGGCTGACCGCGGGGGGCACCGGGTGCCGCACGGCTCGTAGAATCGTGCCCACCATGGCCTACCTCGACCACGCAGCGACCACTCCGATGCTCCCGGAGGCGATCGCGGCGATGACCGCGCAGATCGCCGTCACCGGCAACGCCTCCTCGCTGCACGCGGCGGGGCGGCGGGCGCGACGCACCGTCGAGGAGGCCCGCGAGACCCTCGCCGAGTCGCTCGGCGCCCGGCCCAGCGAGGTGGTCTTCACCTCCGGCGGCACCGAGGCCGACAACCTCGCGGTGAAGGGCCTGTACTGGGCCCGGCGCGACGCCGAGCCCGCCCGCAGGCGCGTCCTCGCGAGCCCCGTCGAACACCACGCCGTCCTCGACGCCGTCCACTGGCTCGGCGAGCACGAGGGCGCCACCGTCGAGTACCTCCCCGTCGACGCGCACGGCCGGGTCCACCCCGGCGCGCTGCGCGAGGCGATCGAGCGGAACCCCGACGACGTGGCCCTCGCCACGGTCATGTGGGCCAACAACGAGATCGGCACCATCCAGCCGGTCCGCGAACTCGCCGACGTCGCCGCGGAGTTCGGCGTTCCCCTGCACGCCGACGCCGTCCAGGCCTACGGCCAGATCCCCGTCGACTTCGCCGCGTCCGGCCTCGCCGCGGCGACCGTCTCCGGACACAAGATCGGCGGTCCGTACGGGATCGGGGCGCTGCTGCTCGCCCGTGAGCACAGCCCCGTGCCCGTGCTGCACGGCGGCGGCCAGGAGCGGCACGTGCGCTCGGGGACGCTGGACGTGCCCGCCATCGCCGCGTTCGCCGTGGCGGGGGAGTACGCCGCCGAGCACCGGGCGCGGTTCGCCGCCGAGATCGGAGCTCTGCGCGACGACCTCGTGACCGCGGTCCGCTCCGCCGTCCCCGAGGCGATCCTCGGCGGCGACCCCGCGCCCGGCGGCCGGCTTCCCGCCAACGCGCACTTCACCTTCCCCGGCTGCGAGGGCGACTCCCTTCTGCTGCTGCTCGACGCCCAGGGCATCGAGTGCTCCACGGGCTCGGCGTGCACGGCGGGCGTGGCCCAGCCCAGCCACGTCCTGCTCGCCACGGGCACCGACCCCGACCTGGCGCGCGGCACCCTCCGCTTCTCCCTCGGCCACACGTCGACGAAGGCGGACGTCGACGCGGTCGCCGCGGCGATCGGCCCGGCGGTGGACCGGGCAAGAACAGCGGGCCTGAGCTAGAGCCACGACGCGGGGCGCGCCCCAGGGCCCGCGAGGGCGGGGGGCATGACCCAGGGCCCGCGAGGCGGGAGCGTGACTCAGGGGTCGCAACGCCAGGCGTGGGCTCTATGCTGCGAGGCCGGGCCTGCGCCGGGCCCGCGAAGCCGGGCTGCGGCGGGCGCTAGGCCTTCTTCGTGCGGGCCGGTTCCGGCCGGTCCCGTGCCTCGCGCACCAGGCGTATGTACCGGTCCCAGTCCCAGTGGGGCCCCGGGTCCGTGTGGTCCGTGCCCGGCACCTCCACGTGCCCGACGATGTGCTCCCGGTCCACCGGGAAGTCATACCGCCTGCATATGCCGGCGGTGAGCCGCGCCGAAGCCGCGTACATCGCGTCCGTGAACGAGGACTTCTGGTCCACGAAGCCCTCGTGCTCGATGCCGATGCTCCGTTCGTTCCAGCTTCTGTTGCCCGCGTGGAACGCCACGTCCAGCTCGCGGATCATCTGCGCGATGTGTCCGTCCTTACGGATCACATAGTGCGCGGCGGCGCCGTGGCTCGGGTCCTTGAAGACACGCAGGGCCGTGTCATAGCCGCCTTGGACCACGTGGATCACCACGCGGTCGATGGCGTAGTCGTCGGGGCGGTCGGCGCGCCGCCAGTTGTCGTCCGACGCCGCGGTCCACTGGACGCCCCTGGCGTCGACCTCGCCCTCCTTGCGCCCCTTGTCCACACCGGGCACGCGCCACCACAGCCGGCCCAGCTCGTCCTTGGCGAGCAGCGCGCTGCCCGTGACCGCCGCGGCGCCGCCGATCAGCAGGGTGCGCCGGTCGATCCCGCCGCGCCCCGGCTTCTTTCCGCCATCGGTTTCTGCCCCCATGTGATCGTCAACGCTTACTCATGGGCATCCGGTTCCCGAAGCCCCGTACTCTGTTGAAGCTATGACTTTGACCGAGACCCCGCAGCGCCCAGAGCCCTCCCCGCGCCCCCTCCGTGTCCTGGCCGCCATGTCCGGAGGCGTGGACTCCGCCGTCGCCGCCGCCCGTGCCGCCGAGGCCGGCCACGACGTGACGGGAGTGCACCTCGCGCTCTCGGCGAACCCGCAGTCGTTCCGCACGGGCGCGCGCGGCTGCTGCACGATCGAGGACTCGCGCGACGCCCGCCGCGCCGCGGACGTCATCGGCATCCCGTTCTACGTGTGGGACCTCGCCGAGCGGTTCCGCGAGGACGTCGTCGAGGACTTCGTGGCCGAGTACGAGGCGGGGCGCACCCCGAACCCGTGCCTGCGCTGCAACGAGAAGATCAAGTTCGCCGCGCTGCTCGACAAGGCCCTCGCCCTCGGCTTCGACGCGGTCGTCACCGGCCACTACGCCAAGGTGATCGTGAAGGAGGACGGCACGCGCGAACTGCACCGCGCCTCCGACATGGCCAAGGACCAGAGCTACGTCCTCGGGGTCCTCGACGACCGCCAGCTCGCCCACGCGATGTTCCCCCTCGGTGACACGCTCACCACCAAGGAGGAGATCCGCGCGGAGGCCGAGCAGCGCGGTCTGGCCGTCGCCAAGAAGCCGGACAGCCACGACATCTGCTTCATCGCCGACGGCGACACCCAGGGCTTCCTCGCCGCCCGCCTCGGCAAGGCCGAGGGCGAAATCGTGGACGAGTCCGGGGCGGTCGTCGGCACCCACGAAGGGGCGTACGGCTACACGATCGGCCAGCGCAAGGGCCTCCGGATCGGCACGCCCGCCCCCGACGGCAAGCCACGCTACGTCCTGGACATCTCCCCGGTGGACAACACCGTGACCGTCGGCCCGGCCGCGGCCCTGGACGTGACCGGCCTGACCGCGATCAAGCCCCGCTGGTGCGGCGCCGCCCCGACCGGCCCCGGCACGTACACGGCCCAGCTCCGGGCCCACGGCGGCGAGACGGAGGTGACGGCCGACCTGGTCGACGGCGCCCTGCACGTCTCCTTCACCGAGCCGGTCCGCGGCGTGGCCCCCGGCCAGGCGATCGTCCTGTACGACGGCACGCGCGTGGTCGGCTCGGCCACGATCGCGACGACGGAACGGGTGACGGCGGGGGTGTGACCCGCGCGGGTCCCGGAAGCGGGGATCGCGGAAGAACAGCGCCGGCACGCCGTGCCGGCGGGACTCGTCCGCGATGACCGTGCTCGCGGCGGGGCGTCCGCCTAGCGCCCCGGCTCGGTGACCTCCGCGTCGTAGAAGCAGAAGTGGTCCTTGATCTCCGCCACGTCCGGCTTCGGCTCCCGGTAGGCCCAGACGGTGTCGGCCGCGCCGGGGAGCGACCAGTAGGAAGCCGTCCCCTTGAACGGGCAGTGCGTGGTGGTGTCCGACGGGGTCAGCAGGTCGGTGCGGACGTCCTCCGGGGGGAGGTAGTACCGCACCGGGTAGCCCGTCTCGCGCAGCAGCAGCGGGCGTCCGCTCTCCGCCACGACCTGCCCGTCGTGCACCACGCGTACGTGCTGGGCGCCCCGCTCGACGCTGATCCGATGTCCCGCGGTCATGACTCGGCCCTCCTCGGTGAGTGCTGTCGGAGTCGGACCGTACCGTGGTCCCATGGATATCTGCGTCTTCCTCTCCGCCGCCGACCTCGACGACCGCTACACCCGCCCGGCCCGCCAGTTCGCCGAGCTGCTCGGCAAGGGCGGCCACACGCTGGTCTGGGGCGGTTCCGAGAGCGGCCTGATGAAGGTCGTGGCCGATGGCGTGGAGAAGGCGGGAGGGCGGCTCGTCGGCGTCTCCGTGGACTTCCTCGCCGCCAAGGCCAGGGCGGTCTCGGAGCCCCACGAGATGGTGATCGCGCGTGACCTCGCCGAGCGCAAGGCGCTGCTCCTGGCCAAGGCCGACGCGATCGTGATCATGGTGGGCGGCACCGGCACGCTCGACGAGGCCACGGAGATCCTGGAGCTGAAGAAGCACGGCAAGCACACCAAGCCGGTCGTCCTGCTGAACTCCGAGGGCTTCTACGACGGCCTGAAGGAGCAGTTCCGGCGCATGGAGGACGAGGGATTCCTGCCCCTGCCGCTGACCGACCTGGTCTTCTTCGCCGAGGAGCCCGTGGGCGCACTGGCCTACCTGGAGGAATCACAAGGCACCCGGTGATGCGAGCATGGCGGGTATGGCAACACATGTGATCACCGGGGCGGGCTCCGGCATCGGCGCGGCCGTCGCCCGCCGTCTGCACACACGCGGCGACGACCTCGTCCTGCACGCACGGGACGCGGGCCGCGCCAAGGAGCTCGCCGCCGAGTTCCCCGGCGCGAGGACCCTCGTCGGCGACCTCTCCGACCCCGACAAGCTCTCCTGGGCCTTCGGCCACCAGTCGCTGCCCGAGCGGGTGGACTCCCTGCTGCACATCGCGGGCGTCGTCGACCTCGGCCCGGTCGGCGAACTCACCCCCAAGACCTGGCGCCACCAGCTCAACGTCAATCTCATCGCCCCCGCCGAGCTGACCCGCCACCTCCTGCCCCAACTGCGGCTCGCGCAGGGGCACGTGGTCTTCGTCAACTCGGGCGCCGGTCTGAAGGCGGGCCCCGAGTGGTCGGCCTACGCGGCCTCCAAGCACGGCCTGAAGGCCCTCGCCGACTCCCTGCGCCAGGAGGAACACGGCAACGGCGTCCGGGTCACCTCCGTCTACCCCGGCCGCACGGCGAGCGCCATGCAGGTCAAGGTCCACCAGCAGGAGGGCAAGGAGTACGACGCCTCGCGCTGGATCGACCCCGAGTCGGTCGCCACGACGATCGTCATGGCCCTCGACCTGCCGCGCGACGCGGAGGTCAACGACCTGACGGTGCGGCCCGGACGATGACCGCGCACACCTGGGGCCCGGCGACCGGCGTCGGGTCCATGCCGGGCGGCGACGCCCGTGAGGCCGCCAAGACCGTCGCCGGCAGCTTCGACGGGCCCGGGCAGGGCATCCCGTACCTCGCCGAGCTGCCCGCGCGCGGCCCCGGCGCCGACATGATCGGCCGCACCGCGGGCCTGCTCGTCGACCTGTACGCGCGCGTGGAGCCCAGCGGCTGGCGGATCGGCGACCGGCCGGGCCGGGACACCCGGCGGGCCAGGGCCTGGCTCGGCGAGGACCTCGACGCCCTGGAGGAGTTCACCCAGGGGTACGAGGGCCCGCTGAAGGTCCAGGCCGTCGGGCCCTGGACGCTCGCCGCCGCGCTCGAACTCAGGAACGGCGAGGCGGCGCTCTCCGACCCCGGCGCCTGCCGCGACCTCGCGGGTTCCCTCGCCGAAGGCCTGCGCGGGCACCTCGCCGACGTACGCCGCAGGGTGCCGGGCGCCCAGGTGGTGCTCCAGCTCGACGAGCCCTCGCTCATCGCCGTGCTGCGCGGGCGGATCAAGACGGCGAGCGAGTACCGCACCCACCGGGCCGTGGACCGGCAGGTCGTGGAGAGCACCCTGCGGGACGTCCTCGCCGTCCAGGGGGAGGGGCCGAAAGTCGTCCACTCCTGCGCCCCCGACGTCCCCTTCGCCCTCCTGCGCCGCGCCGGGGCCGATGCGATCTCCTGCGACTTCTCCCTGCTCACCGAGCGTGACGACGAGGCGATCGGCGAGGCGGTCGAGGCCGGCACGCGGTTCCTCGCCGGCGTCGTGCCGGGCGTGGACGGCCGATTGTCAGACCCTGCCGGTAGCGTCATGGGTGTCAGGACGTTGTGGCGCAGGTTGGGGCTGGATCCGGGATCGCTCGCGGAGTCGGTCGTGATCACCCCGTCGTGCGGACTCGCGGGGGCTTCTCCCGCGTACGCACGCGAGGTGCTCGCCCACTGCGTCAGGGCGGCGAGATCACTCGCGGACAACCCTGAGTAATTGGGTATGACGTAACGGGAGGACGAAACGGTGGCTGTCGAACAGCAAGGCTCTGTGCCCGCCGAGGCACGGGATCAGCACGCCCAGCTGGCCGAACAGATCGAGGAGCACCGCTTCCGGTACTACGTGAAGGACCAGCCGGTCGTCAGCGACGCGGAGTTCGACAAGCTGCTGCGCTCCCTGGAGGCCCTGGAGGAGGAGCACCCGGAGCTCCGGACGCCCGACTCGCCCACCCAGAAGGTCTCCGGGTCGTACGAGACGGAGTTCACGGCGGTCGAGCACCGCGAGCGCATGCTCTCCCTCGACAACGCCTTCGACGACGAGGAGCTCGCCGCCTGGGCCGACCGTGTCGCCAAGGACGTGGGCGCGCCGGGGTACCACTTCCTGTGCGAGCTGAAGATCGACGGCCTCGCGGTCAATCTGACGTACGAGAACGGCCGGCTGACCCGCGCCGCCACCCGCGGCGACGGCCGCACCGGCGAGGACATCACGCCGAACGTCCGTACGATCGCGGACATCCCGGAACGCCTTGAGGGCGATCGCGTCCCCGCCCTGGTGGAGATCCGCGGCGAGGTCTTCTTCCCGATGGAGAAGTTCGAGGAGCTGAACGCCCGCCTGGTCGAGGCGGGTGACAAGCCCTTCGCCAACCCGCGCAACGCGGCGGCGGGTTCGCTGCGCCAGAAGGACCCGCGCGTCACCGCGACCCGCCCGCTGCACATGGTCGTGCACGGCATCGGCGCCCGCGAGGGCTTCGACATCGACTGCCTCAGCCACGCCTATGACCTGCTGCGCGAGTGGGGCCTGCCCACCGCCAAGCACAACAAGGTCGTCGACGGCCTCCAGGGCGTCCGGGACTTCATCGCGTACTTCGGGGAGCACCGCCACTCCGTGGAGCACGAGATCGACGGCGTCGTCGTCAAGCTCGACGAGATCCCGCTCCAGGGCCGCCTCGGCTCCACCTCGCGCGCCCCGCGCTGGGCCATCGCCTGGAAGTACGCGCCCGAGGAGGTCAACACCAAGCTGGTCAACATCCGCGTGGGCGTCGGCCGCACCGGGCGCGTCACGCCGTACGCCCAGGTCGAGCCGGTCACCGTGGCGGGCTCGGAGGTCGAGTTCGCGACCCTGCACAACCAGGAGGTGGTGAAGAAGAAGGGCGTCTTCATCGGCGACACGGTCGTGATCCGCAAGGCCGGTGACGTCATCCCGGAGATCCTCGGCCCCGTCGCGGACCTGCGGGACGGCACCGAGCGGGAGTTCGTGATGCCCGCCGAGTGCCCCGAGTGCGGGACGGCGCTGCGGCCCATGAAGGAGGGCGACATCGACCTCCGCTGCCCCAACGCCCGCACGTGCCCCGCCCAGTTGCGTGAGCGCCTCTTCTACCTCGCGGGGCGCAAGTCCCTCGACATCGAGAACTTCGGCTATGTCGCCGCGGCGGCGCTCACCCGCCCCCTGGAGCCCGCCGAGCCGCCGATCCTCGACGAGGGCGACATCTTCGACCTGAAGGTCGAGGAGCTGCTCCCCATCAAGTCCCACGTCCTGGACCAGGACTCGGGCCTGCCCAAGCGCGACCCCAAGACGGGCGAGGAGAAGGTGGTCACCTTCTTCGCCAACCAGAAGGGCGAGGCCAAGAAGAACACCCTCGCCATGCTGGAGAACATCGAGGCGGCCAAGGACCGCCCGCTCGCCCGCGTCCTCACGGGCCTCTCCATCCGCCACGTCGGCCCGGTGGCCGCCGAGGCGCTGGCCCGCGAGTTCCGCTCCATCGACCGCATCGAACAGGCCACCGAGCAGGAGCTGTCCGAGACCAACGGCGTGGGACCGGTCATCGCGGCCTCCCTCAAGCAGTGGTTCGCCGAGGAGTGGCACCGAGAGATCCTCCGCAAGTGGCGTGCGGCCGGGGTGCGCATGGAGGAGGAGTCGGGCGGCGAGGACGAGGGGCCGCGGCCGCTGGAGGGCCTGACGGTGGTCGTGACCGGGACGCTCGAACACCACACGCGCGACGGCGCGAAAGAGGCGCTGCAGAGCAGGGGCGCCAAGGTGACCGGTTCCGTTTCCAAGAAGACCTCCTTCGTCGTCGTGGGGGAGAACCCGGGTTCGAAGTACGACAAGGCCATGCAGGTGAAGGTTCCGGTTCTCGACGAGGCCGGCTTCGCCGTCCTGCTGGAACAAGGACCGGACGCGGCAAGGGAAGTCGCGCTTCCGACCGAGGAGTAGCGGTTGAAGGCCACCCGTTCGGCGCATACCAGATGCATAAGGGTGGCCGGGTCGCATTCGGGCAACCGTGGTCGACCGCTGCCCGTGGAAGCCTTCTGCGGCCTACTGTTGAGATGTGCGCCTGCCGTGCCCCGCCGCGAACGGGGTATCTCCTGCTCATCACAGAGCGTGGAAGGGGGCATCCCCTATGTGGAAGGGGGCATCCCCTATTCGGAACGAGTGAAGAGGCAACCGCCTGCTCGTCGAGAGCGCGGGGACGGAAGAACCGGACGCGGCCGACACCGGGCCGGGTCCGCAAGGCGTGGGCACCGCCGGCTGTGAGAGGGACGGGAATGGAACCGACCGAAAGCGCCGCCCCGGACTCACGGCTGCGCGCGCGCCAGTGGCGCGCGCCGAGCACGTGGCTGCGGGGCCGCCGCACATCACCGGCCGCCGACACGGGCACGCCGGGCACAGCCGTGGCGGGAACCGCGGGCGGGACACTGAGCACGGCCATCGAGCCGCGCGAGCGGGCGTGGACCTCGCCTGCCGCGCGGGGCGCCGAGAGCGGCGCCGTCCTGGCGGGCGGCCCGGGGGAGCACGAAGCCCGCGAGCCCTGGCCGCTGCTGCCCGTCCTGGTCGTCGCGACCGCCGCGCTCCTGCTCGGCGCCGGGTTATTCCAGGCCCTGGCGGACGGGCACGCGCTCTTCCCCTCCGGCACGGCGGGCTGGTCGCTCGCCGTCCTCACCGGCCTCATCGTCGGCCACCTCGTCGCCCTCGGCAGGGACCGCTGGTGGGGCGGCACGGGCTCCGGCGGCGCGCTCACCGTCGCCGTGCTCCTGCTGTACGGCTGGATGCCCGCCGGCCTGGTCAGCCTCACCGTCGTCGTCCTGGTGGGCGTCGCGCGCAGGCACCGCTGGCGCCAGGGCATCCTGCACGGCGCGGTCGACATCATCGGCATCGGCGCGGGCGCGCTCACCATGGCCGCCTTCGGCACGGCGCCGACGTCCGCCTCGCCGTGGCTGCCCGAGAGCTGGGACCTGTACACCGCGCCCGAAGTCGCCCTGATCGCCGTCGCCTACCTCGCGGTCACCCGCGTCCTGCTCTGGTACGTCCACGCGCCCCGCACCGGCGCCCTGCCGACCGTCACCCGAACGGCCCTGGTCCGGCAGGGACTTCTCGGCATCGCGCTGCTCGGCATCGCCCCGCTGATATGCGTGGTGGCCGTCTCCCTGCCGATACTGCTGCCGCTGTTCGCGATCCCGCTGGTCGCCCTCGACTCCACCCTGTGGATCGCCCGCGCCCGCGCGGAGGAGCAGCTCCGCGACCCGCTGACCGGCCTGCCCAACCGGCAGTGGCTCCTGGAGCGGACCTGGACGGCGCTGGACGACGCCGAGCGGATCGGTGCGCGCTCCGCGTTGATGCTGATCGACATGGACCGCTTCCGGTCGGTGAACGACACCCTCGGCCACCTGGCGGGGGACCGGCTGCTGCTGCAGATAGCGGACCGGCTCCGGCTCGCGCTGCCGCGCGGCGCCGAGGCGGCCCGGCTGGGCGGCGACGAGTTCGCCGTGCTGCTGCCGGTCGCCGACTCCACGACGTCGGCCACGCGTGTGGCCCGGCAGTTGGTCGCCGCGCTCGGCTCGCCGCTCGACCTCGACGGCCTCACCCTCGTCCTGGAGGCCAGCGCGGGCCTTGCCGTCTTCCCGGACCACGCGCTGGACGCGGAGGGGCTGCTCCGCCGTGCGGACGTCGCGATGTACCAGGCGAAGCGGGACCGCACGGGCGTCGAGGTGTACGAGTCGAAGCGCGACTCCAACACCCCCGACCGCCTCGGCCTCCTCGGTGACCTGCGGCGCGCCCTCGACGCGGGCGACGTGGAGCTGCACTACCAGCCGAAGGTCCGCTTCGACGGCAAGGTGGCGGGCCTGGAGGCGCTGGTGCGCTGGGTGCACCCCGAGCGCGGCAAGGTGCCCCCGGACGAGTTCATCGCCATCGCCGAGTCCTCGGGCCTGATGCCGCACCTCACGGAGTACGTCCTGGAGACGGCCCTCGGCCAGGTCGCCAAGTGGCAGGCGCAGGGCCTGAAGGTGCCCGTCGCCGTCAACGTCTCGCCGCGCGACGTGCACACCCCCGGCTTCGCCGGAGCGGTCGCGGCGCGCCTGGCCCGGCACGGGGTCCCGGCGGGCGCGCTGCAACTGGAGATAACGGAGCACGTGCTCCTGGAGGACCCGCAGCGCGCCGCGGACACGCTGGCCGGGCTCACCGGGCACGGCGTGAAGATGTCCCTGGACGACTTCGGCACGGGGTACTCCTCGCTGGTGCACCTGCGGCGGCTGCCCGTGAGCGAGCTGAAGATCGACCGCTCCTTCGTCGCCCGCCTGGCCGTGGACAACGAGGACGCGGAGATCGTCCGCTGCACGGTGGACCTCGCCCATTCCCTCGGGCTGCTCGTGGTCGCCGAGGGCGTCGAGGACGACGAGACGTGGGAGCGGCTGCGCGACCTCGGCTGCGACGCGGTGCAGGGCTGGCTGGTCGCCGCCGCGATGCCCGCCGAGGAGACCACCGCCTGGCTGCGGGCCCGTGGCTCGCGCGGCTGGCGCCGGCCGGTGGACGTCGCGGCGGAGGCCGCGGCGGCGGCTCTCGCCGAGGGCTCCGAGCAGGGCCCCGACGTGCCCTCCGACATGGGCCGGTCCTCGGGGCACGTGGTGCAGTAGCGGCGGCGGTGGCGGCACGGCGGGCGGCCCCGCTGGCGGCGCGCCGGACCGCCCCGGGGGGGCGCCGGAGGAAGCGGGCGGGGAAACCGTTTAACGGGCACACCGCACGGCCCCATAGGATTGGGGCCACAACCCGCACACTCACCCCTGAGGATCGCCGCATGCCTGGCATCACGCGCGAGGAGGTCGCCCACCTCGCCCGCCTTGCACGTCTGGAGCTGAAGGCCGAGGAGCTCGACCACTTCGCCGGACAGCTCGACGACATCATCGGCGCGGTCGCCCGCGTCTCGGAGGTCGCCGACCAAGACGTACCGCCGACCTCGCACCCGCTGCCGCTGACGAACGTCATGCGCGCGGACGAGGTCCGTCCGTCGCTCACCCCCGAGCAGGCGCTCTCGGGCGCCCCGGCCCAGGAGCAGCAGCGTTTCAAGGTGCCGCAGATCCTGGGGGAGGACTAAGAACATGACGGACATCATCAAGCTCACCGCCGCCGAGATCGCCGCGAAGGTCGCTTCCGGCGAGCTCACGGCCGTCGCGGTCACCGAGGCCCACCTGGCCCGCATCGACGCCGTCGACGAGAAGGTGCACGCCTTCCTGCACGTCGACCGCGAGGGCGCCCTCGCGCAGGCCCGCGCCGTCGACGCCAAGCGCGAGCGCGGCGAGAAGCTCGGCCCGCTCGCCGGCGTCCCGCTCGCGCTGAAGGACATCTTCACCACCGAGGGCGTGCCGACCACCGTCGGCTCGAAGATCCTCGAAGGCTGGATCCCGCCGTACGACGCGACGGTCACCAAGCGCCTGAAGGCCGCCGACGTCGTCATCCTCGGCAAGACCAACATGGACGAGTTCGCCATGGGGTCCTCCACCGAGAACAGCGCGTACGGGCCCACCGGCAACCCCTGGGACCTCACCCGCATCCCCGGCGGCTCCGGCGGCGGCTCCTCCGCGGCCCTCGCCTCGTACGAGGCCCCGCTCGCCATCGGCACGGACACCGGCGGCTCCATCCGCCAGCCCGCCGCCGTCACCGGCACGGTCGGCGTCAAGCCCACCTACGGCGGCGTCTCGCGCTACGGCATGGTGGCCTTCTCGTCCTCCCTGGACCAGGGCGGCCCCTGCGCCCGCACGGTCCTGGACGCGGCCCTCCTGCACGAGGCCATCGCCGGCCACGACGAGCTGGACTCGACGTCCATCGACGCCCCGGTCCCGCCGGTCGTCGAGGCCGCGCGCAACGGCAGCGTCGAGGGCATGCGCGTCGGCGTCGTGAAGCAGTTCTCCGGCGAGGGCTACCAGGCCGGTGTCGTCCAGCGCTTCAACGAGTCCGTGGAGCTGCTCAGGTCGCTCGGCGCGACCGTCGTGGAGCTGGACTGCCCCTCCTTCGACCTGGCCCTTTCGGCGTACTACCTGATCGCGCCCTCCGAGTGCTCCTCGAACCTCGCCCGGTTCGACGCCATGCGCTACGGCCTGCGCGTCGGCGACGACGGCACGAAGTCCGCCGAGGACGTCACCGCGCTCACCCGCGAGGCCGGCTTCGGCGACGAGGTCAAGCGCCGCGTCATGCTCGGCACGTACGCGCTCAGCTCCGGCTACTACGACGCGTACTACGGCAGCGCCCAGAAGGTCCGCACCCTCATCACGCGGGACTTCGAGAAGGCCTTCGAGCAGGTCGACGTGATCGTCTCCCCGACGACCCCGACCACCGCCTTCCCGATCGGTGAGCGCGCCGACGACCCGATGGCGATGTACCTGGCCGACCTGTGCACCATCCCGACCAACCTGGCGGGCAACGCGGCGATGTCGCTGCCCTGCGGCCTCGCGCCCGAGGACGGTCTGCCCGTCGGACTGCAGATCATCGCCCCCGCCATGAAGGACGACCGTCTTTACAAGGTCGGAGCCGCCGTCGAGGCCGCCTTCGTGGAAAAGTGGGGGCACCCGCTGCTTGAGGAGGCACCGTCACTATGAGTCCCATGACTGCCAAGGCCAAGGGTTTCAAGAATTCCAAGCCCGGCGCGTACCTTTCGATGGGCACGACCGCCTTCGGGGCGATCGCCGTCGTCAAGCAGGCCAGGATGGCCCGCAAGGAACACGACACGCTGCGCCTCATCGATGCCGCTGTCTCCGCTGCCGCCATCGTCACCGGCCTCGCACTGCTCTACCGCGAGCTGAAGAAGCTCGGCGACGACGACGTCCTGCTGGGCTGAGAGGGAAAGTTACACCGTGACTGTCACTACTGACCTGGTGTCGTACGAGGAAGCCCTCGCGGCGTACGACCCCGTCATGGGCCTTGAGGTCCACGTCGAGCTCGGCACCAGGACCAAGATGTTCTGCGGCTGCTCGACGACGCTCAAGCAGGAGGCGAACAGCCAGACCTGCCCGACCTGCCTCGGCCTGCCCGGCGCGCTGCCGGTCGTCAACGAGATCGGCGTCGAGTCCGCCATCAAGATCGGCCTCGCGCTGCACTGCGAGATCGCCGAGTGGTGCCGCTTCGCCCGGAAGAACTACTTCTATCCGGACATGCCGAAGAACTTCCAGACCTCGCAGTACGACGAGCCGATCGCCTTCAACGGCTATCTGGACGTCCAGCTGGAGGACGGCGAGGTCTTCCGCGTGGAGATCGAGCGCGCCCACATGGAGGAGGACACCGGCAAGTCCACGCACGTGGGCGGCGCGACGGGCCGCATCCACGGCGCCTCGCACTCGCTCCTGGACTACAACCGCGCCGGCATCCCGCTGATCGAGATCGTCACCAAGCCGATCGAGGGAGCGGGCGAGCGCGCCCCCGAGGTCGCCAAGGCGTACGTCGCCGAGCTGCGCGAGCTCATCAAGGCGCTCGGCGTCTCCGAGGCCCGCATGGACAAGGGCCAGATGCGCTGCGACGTGAACCTCTCGCTGCGCCCGCACGGGCGCGAGGAGTTCGGCACGCGCTCGGAGACGAAGAACGTCAACTCGCTCCGTTCCGTGGAGCGCGCGGCGCGCTACGAGATCCAGCGGCACGCCGCCGTCCTGAACGGCGGCGGCACGATCGTCCAGGAGACCCGGCACTTCCACGAGGACGACGGCTCCACGACCTCGGGCCGCATCAAGGACAACGCCGAGGACTACCGCTACTTCCCCGAGCCGGACCTGGTGCCCGTCGCCCCGTCCCGCGAGTGGGTCGAGGAGCTGCGCGCCGGCCTCCCGGAGCTGCCGCGGGTCCGCCGCAACCGGCTCCGCGAGGAGTGGGGCGTCTCCGAGCACGACATGCAGTCGATCCTCAACGCCGACGCCATCGGCCCGATCGTCGCCACCGTCAACGCGGGCGCGGACGCCGCGTCGGCCCGCAAGTGGTGGATGGGCGAGCTGGCCAGGCACGCCAACGAGCAGGGCGTGGAGCTCGGCGCGCTCCCGATCACCCCGGAGCACGTCGCCCGGGTCACGGAGCTCGTCGCCAAGGGCGACCTGAACGACAAGCTGGCCCGCCAGGTCATCGAGGGCGTCCTGAAGGGTGAGGGCGCCCCGGACGAGGTCGTCGAGAAGCGCGGCCTGAAGGTCGTCTCGGACGAGGGCGCGCTCACGGCCGCCGTCGACGAGGCCATCGCCGGCAACCCGGGCGTCGCCGACAAGATCCGCGGCGGCAAGGTCGCCGCCGCGGGCGCCCTGGTCGGCGCGGTCATGAAGGCCACCCGCGGCCAGGCCGACGCGGCCCGCGTCAAGGAGCTGATCCTGCAGAAGCTGGGCGTCAGCGAGGGCTGACCCGGCCCTTTCCCGCCCGACAGGGGCGGCGCACCCCACCCGGTGCGCCGCCCCTGTCGCGTGTGGGCGCCTTTCGGACGTTCACTTCTCCTTCGATCCGCGGCCTTCACACGTCAACCGGACGTCACTAGCGTCCCCGCCGTACAGATCACATGGGTCAGCCGAGAACCATTGACTGTCGGCCAGGACACAGGGAGGTCATACGTGACTCCGGAGATTTCGCGCAGACGGCTGATGGCGGTCGGTGGAGGCGCACTCGGCGCCGCGGCCGTCGGCTCCTTCCTGCCGCCCTCGCTGCAGCAGGCGCTCGCGCAGGGGCCGCCGAAGGGCCACGGCGGGCTCGACTCGATCGAGCACGTGGTGATCCTCATGCAGGAGAACCGTTCCTTCGACCACTACTTCGGCTCCCTGCGCGGCGTACGCGGCTTCGGTGACCGCAACGCCATCCGGCTGCCCGGCGGGAGGTCCGTCTTCGAGCAGCCCGACGGGTCCCGCTCGGTCCTGCCGTTCTCCGTCCGGCAGGCCGCCGAGACGCAGAAGAAGGACCTCCAGTACATCGGCGACCTGGACCACTCCTGGAACGGCGGCGCCAAGGCCTGGCACGACGGCTGGATGGACGGCTGGATCACCGCCAAGACGGCGGCGACCATGGCGCACTACACGCGCGAGGACATCCCGCTGCACTACGAACTCGCCGACACCTTCACCGTCTGCGACGCCTACCACTCCTCCATCCACTCCTCCACCAGCCCCAACCGCAACCACCTGTGGAGCGGCAAGACCGGCTACGAGGCGAACGGCGGGCGGGCCGTCGGCAACGACGCCTACGCCGAGGGCACCCACCCGGGCTACGACTGGGGCACGTACGCCGAACGTCTGGAGAAGGCCGGCGTGAGCTGGCGGACGTACACCGAGTGGGAGAACTTCACCGACAACCAGATCGAGTTCTTCACCACCTTCAAGGCCATCGCCCGCAAGGTGCTCGCCAAGACCGGCCTCACCTACATGGAGGCCTTCTACGCCAAGGTGCGCGACGCCAAGGACGAGACCAAGCGCGCGCGGCTGCTCGCCGACCTGGAGGACGGCGTCCGCACCCTCGACAAGCGCGAGCGGTCCCTCTTCGAGCGCGGCCTGCGGCGCGTGCCCACCGGCGCCCTCGCCCAGAAGTTCGCCGAGGACGTCGCCGACGGCAGGCTCGCGAAGGTCAGCTACCTGGTGCCCTCCGCCGTCGACTCCGAGCACCCCAGCGTCTCGTCGCCGATCCACAGCGCGACCATCGTCTACAAGATCCTCGACGCGCTCGCCTCCCGTCCCGAGGTGTGGCGCCGTACCGCCGTCTTCATCAACTACGACGAGAACGACGGCTTCTTCGACCACGTCCCGCCGCCCGTACCCGGCGGCGACTCCGAGGCGGAGCGCGCCGAGCGCTGGAACGGCAGGCCGACCGGGCTCGGCGTGCGCGTGCCGATGCTCGTCGTCTCGCCGTGGACCGTCGGCGGCTACGTCTCCTCCGAGGTCTTCGACCACACCTCCGTCGTGCGCTTCCTGGAGAAGTGGACCGGCGTCGAGGAGCCCAACATCAGCGCCTGGCGCCGCAAGGTCACCGGCGACCTCACCGGCGCCTTCGACTTCCGGCGCGCCCACCGCATGCCCGAGATCGAGCAGCCGGGAGCCATCCCCGCGTTCAGCGGCCGCTGGGCCCCGCGACCGCCGCAGCAGCAGGCCATGCCCGTCCAGGAGCCCGGCGTCCGCCGCGCGCGCCCGCTGCCGTACCAGCCCGACGCGGACGCGCGGCCGGACGAGGGCGGCGCGCTCACCGTGCGGCTGCGCAACGGCGGCCGCTCCAGCGCGCACTTCGCGCTCTACCCCTACGCCGGCGAGTTCCCGGCCCCCCAGCACCAGGACGTCGTGCGCAAGGGCGCCTGGACCGTGCCGGTGGCCGGCGACCGCTACGACTTCACCATCACCGGCCCCAACGGCTTCCGGCGCGAGTTCAAGGGCGGCAAGGAGGGCGGCGCGCGGCTCACCTCCGCGATCACCCGCCGTGAGATCCACCTGACGCTGGCCAACCGGGGCCGCGGGGAACTCGTCTTCACGGTCAGGCCGCTCGGGTACGTGGACGAGGACGACGTCAGGTCGCGGACGCGCACCGTCCGGGTGCGGCCCGGCAGCAGCCGCACCGTCGCCTGGCGGACCGAGGACGAGCACGGCTGGTACGACGTCGAGGTCACCGCAGACTCCGACAAGGCGTTCCACCGCAGGCTCATGGGCCACATCGAGAACGGCCGCGCGAGCGTCTCGGGCTGACGCCCGGAGCCGGTGCGCGGAGACGCCTGTGAGGCCTCCGCGCACCCCTTGTGCTCTTGTGAGGAAGGCCACGAAACGGACCAAGGATCATCAAATGCTGCCAAGGTGGTCCAGGCGCGCAGGTCGCCGCTCATGTGTTCTTTGCGGGCCCTTGTTCAGCTGATCACCGCTGCTCCCGGTAAAGATCCACGCAACATCCAGGGAGCCGGTCCGTGGCAGCACTCGCCCGCTGGTGCGTCAGGCACCGCCTACTCGCCGTGCTCTTCTGGCTCCTCGCCCTCGGCGGCGCCGCGACGGCCGCCGCCGTCGCCGGGAGCGCGTACTCGAACGACTACGAGGTCCCCGGCACCGAGTCGGGCCGTGCCGCGCACCTCCTCGACGAGCGGTTCCACGGGCTCGGCGGGGACAGCGGCACCGTCGTCTGGCACACCGGACCCGGCGCCTCCGTCCGCGCCGCCGACGTCGAACGCACCGTGTCCGACGCCCTCGACGACATCGCCCGGCAGCCCGCAGTGGCTTCGGTGACCGGCCCCTACGGCGCCGAGGGAGCCGGGCGGATCAGCGAGGACGGCAGGACCGCCTACGCCACCGTCACCTTCCGGGAACAGGCCGACGACATCGCCGAGGCCGACGCCCGGCGGGTCGTCGACACCGCCAGGGCCGCCGAGTCCTCCGGTCTCCAGGTCGAGCTCGGCGGCACCGCCATCGGGCTCACCGAGCCCAAGGGCGCCGAGGCGGCCGAGATCGTCGGGGTGGCCGTCGCCGCCGTCGTGCTCTTCCTCGCCTTCGGCTCGCTCGCCGCGGCCGCGCTGCCGATCGCGACCGCCCTGGTCTCCGTGGGCACGGCGTACGCGGGGATCGTGCTGCTCGGCCACGTCACGACCGTCGCGGACTTCGCGCCGATGCTCGGCACCCTGATCGGCCTCGGCGTCGGGATCGACTACGCCCTGTTCATCGTCACCCGGCACCGCAAGGGCCTCAAACGCGGGCTGCCGGTGGCGGTCGCCGCCGAGCGTGCCGTCGCCACCACCGGGCGCGCCGTCGTCTTCGCGGGCGCCACCGTCTGCATCGCCCTGCTCGGCATGCTCATCCTGCGGCTCGGCTTCCTCAACGGCGTCGCGATCGCCGCCTCGCTGACCGTCGTCCTCACCGTCGCCGCCGCGGTGACGCTGCTGCCCGCCCTGCTGTCCTTCATCGGCCCGCGCGCCCTCAGCCGCGGGGAGCGGCGCCGCCTCGCCGAGCACGGGCCCCAGCCGGAGCTGCCGACCGGGTTCGCCGCCCGCTGGGCCGCCTTCGTCGAGCGCAGGCCGAAGCTGCTCGGCGCCCTCGCGGTGTGCGTCATGGCCGTGCTCGCGCTGCCCGCCCTCGCCCTGCACCTCGGCACCTCCGACCAGGGCAACAACCCCGCGTCCAGCACCACCCGGCAGGCCTACGACCTGCTCGGGGCGGGCTTCGGACCCGGCGTCAACGGCCCCCTGACGCTGGTCAGCGAGGTCTACGGCGCCGGGGACCGCGTCGCCCTCGACACCCTCGGCACGGTGCTGCGGACGACCGAGGGCGTCGCCTCCGTGAGCCCGGCGACGTACGACGAACACGGCCGCACCGCCTTCCTCACCGTCGTCCCCGACTCCGCCCCCCAGTCCAAGGCGACCAGCGCGCTCGTCGACCGGCTGCGCGAGGACGTCCTGCCGCAGGCCGAGCGGGACAGCTCCCTGGACGTGGTGGTCGGCGGTGTGACCGCGAGCTACGACGACTTCGCCGAGGTCATCGTCTCGAAGCTGCCGCTCTTCGTGGGCGTCGTCATCGGCCTCGGCTGCGTGCTGCTCCTGCTCGCCTTCCGCTCGGTCGGCATCCCGCTCAAGGCCGCCGTGATGAACGTCGCGGCCGTCGCCTCCGCCTTCGGCGTCGTCGTCGTGGTCTTCCAGTGGGGCTGGGGGAGCGAACTGCTCGGCCTCGGCAGGGCGGGTCCCATCGAGCCCTTCCTGCCCGTGATCATGGTCTCCGTCCTCTTCGGCCTCTCCATGGACTACCAGGTCTTCCTGGTCAGCCGGATGTACGAGGAGTGGCTGGCGACCGGCGACAACCGGCGGGCGGTGCGGGTGGGTCTGGCCGAGACCAGCCGGGTGATCAACTCGGCCGCCGTCATCATGATCTCCGTCTTCCTCGCCTTCGTGCTCAGCGGCGACCGCGTCATCGCGATGTTCGGCATCGCCCTCGCCGCGGCCGTGACGCTCGACGCCTTCGTCCTGCGCACGCTCCTGGTGCCCGCCCTGATGCACCTGCTCGGCGGCGCCAACTGGTGGCTCCCGCGAAGCCTGGACCGGCTGCTGCCGCGCATCAGCGTGGAGCCGCCCGAAAGTCGTTCGACCGGGGGCGGCACGCGTGGCAGGATCCCGGCACAGGGGGACGCGGCCGACGACATGAGCGGGGTGGAAGACCGGGATGTTCGCGACATCGCTGGGTGAGGGCGCGGAACTGAGGCCGATCGAACCGTGGCAGGCCGAGGAGTTCCTGGACCACGTCGAGCGGGCACGGGAGTACGCGGGGCCGTACGTGCCCCTGACCGTCCTCGCCGAGGACCTCGAATCGGCGCGGGGCGTCCTCCAGCGGTACGCCGACAAGCAGGCGGCCGACACCGGGCGCCTGTACGGCATCTGGCTGGACGGCACGCTGGTCGGCGGCGTCCTGTTCCGGATCTTCGACACCAGCGTCGACGGCTGCGAGATCGGCGTCTGGCTGGAGCCCTCGGCGGCCGGGCGCGGCCTGGTCACCCGGGCCTCGCGCGTCCTCATCGACTGGGCCGTCGACCGGCGCGGCATGCACCGGATCGAGTGGCTGGTCTCCTCGCGCAACGACCGCAGCAAGGCCACGGCCGCGCGCCTGGGGTTCACCAAGGACGGCGTGCTGCGCGAGAGCTTCCCGTGGCAGGGGATACGCCACGACATGGAGGTGTGGTCCGTGCTGGCCCCGGAGTGGCGCGCGGCACGGGACGTTCGTTAAGACGGCTCTCAGACAGCGTCCGTACGGTGCCTCGCATGGCTACCAAGACAGAGGACGCGGCCGGGGCGCAGGATGCCACCGGGGCCGAGGACGCCGCCGAGACCGAGGGAGCGACCGGCTCGGGGACGCCGGAACCGAAGAAGGGCGCGGCCGAGGTCGACGTCACCAAGGCCGCCGAGCCGGCCGACGCCGCCGATGACGCGGACGTGGACGCGGAGTCCGACGAGGAGCCCGGCGCTGCGGCGAAGTCCGCGGGTGTCGGCCAGGGCGCCGCGGCCGTCGTCTCCGTCGCGCTCGGCGTCGTCGGCCTCTCCGGCGGCTGGCTCGGCACCGTCGCGGGCGCCCGCTCGAACATCATCGGCCAGCTGGAGACCGCCCAGTCCGCGAGCGTCGCCGGCCAGATCCAGGCCCTGTACGGGGACTCCTGGAAGATCACCGCGCTGATCGCCGGCATCTTCGCGCTCGCGGCGCTGGTCATCGGCTTCGTCGTGCTCGTCAGGCCCGCGTTCGGCGCCCCCGGCAAGGAGCAGGCGCCCTGGATCAAGTCGGTGTCGTGGGCGGGCGTCGCGCTCGGCGTGATCGGACTGCTCCTGGCCATCGCCAAGTACTCCGACCTGCTGCTCGGGCTTCCCTCAGCACCTTCCTAGACCACGGGACCGCGTCTAAGGCAGGGGCGGGGCAGGGGACTAAGGCCCCCGCCCCGCCCCTTGTCGTGGGTAAGGCCCCCGGCCCCGCACAGATGCGGCAGTCGCCCGATGTGAGGGACCCCCCTGGGAGACGAGAGTGGTGTCATCGCAGAGAGCGATGACACCACAGGGACCCGAGGGGTACGAGATGTTCGAGTACGAGATGCACCAGCTGCGCGCCGCCGAGCTGACCCGGGAGGCCGACCGCCGCCGCCTGGTCCGCGAGGCCCGCCGCGTCCGCACCGCCGCCCGCCCCTCGGCACGCGACGAAGCCGAGGGGCGGGTGAGCGCGCCCGCCTGGAAGGCCCGTCCCGCACGGACCACCTGAGATGAGAGGCGGGGCGGGGACGGTTCCGCCGGAGATCACTTCCCGGACATCCGGTGTCACCCCGTCAGCACACTGTGCGATGCTCGCCGCTGTGGAGACCAGGTCCGTGAGCCCCGTCTTCGTCGGTCGCACCGATGAACTGGGCCTCTTGAACGAAGCGCTCGCCCGCGCCACGGGCGCCCCCCTCGCGGGAGCCGGGGGCCCCGGCACGGGCGAGCCGCAGGCGTTGCTGCTCGGCGGTGAGGCGGGCGTCGGCAAGACCCGCCTGGTGGAGGAGTTCACGGCGGCGGCCGAGAAGCAGGGCGCCGTCGTCGCGCTCGGAGGCTGCGTCGAGATCGGCGCCGACGGCCTGCCGTTCGCCCCCTTCTCCACCGCCCTGCGCGCCCTGCGCCGCCGCCTCCCCGAGGAACTGGCCGCGGCGGCCGAGGGCCAGGAGGAGGAGCTCGCCAGGCTCCTGCCCGAACTGGCCGCGCCCGCCCCGCACGGCCACGGCGGCCGCTCCGACGAGCAGGGCATGGCCCGCCTCTTCGAGCTGACCGCCCGCCTCCTGGAGCGCCTCTCCCGAGAGCGCACGGTCGTCATCGCCCTGGAGGACCTGCACTGGGCCGACACCTCCACCCGGCACCTCCTCGCCTACCTCTTCCGCACCCTGCGCGGCGGCCGTCTCGTCCTCCTCGCCACCTACCGCGCCGACGACATCCACCGCCGCCACCCGCTGCGCCCCCTCCTCGCCGAACTGGACCGGATGCGCACCGTGCGCCGCATCGAGCTCGGGCGCTTCAGCAAGGACGAGGTCGCCCGCCAGATGGCCGGCATCCTCGCGGCCGAACCCGAACCGTCCCTGGTCGACGACATATTCGACCGCTCCGACGGCAACGCCTTCTTCGTCGAGGAACTGGCCGTCGCCGCGCACGGCGGCAGCTGCGCGGGCCTGACCGACTCGCTGCGCGATCTGCTCCTCGTACGCGTAGAGGAACTGCCCGAGGACACCCAGCGGGTCGCGCGCATCGTCGCCGAGGGCGGCTCCACCGTCGAGTACCCGCTGCTCGCCGAGGTCGTGGGGCTCGGCGAGGACGACCTGATCGAAGCCCTGCGGGCCGCGGTCGGCGCCAACATCCTGCTCGCCTCGCCCGACGGTGACGGCTACCGCTTCCGGCACTCCCTGGTCCGCGAGGCCGTCAGCGACGACCTGCTGCCCGGCGAGCGCTCCCGCATCAACCGCCGCTTCGCCGAGGCCCTGGAGGCCGATCCCGCGCTCGTCGCCGCCGACCAGCGCGCCGCCCGGCTCGCCACCTACTGGTACCACGCGCACGATGCCGCCAAGGCCCTGCCCGCCGTGCTGCGCGCCTCCGTCGAGGCCCGCAGGCGCCACGCCTACGCCGAACAGCTCCGCCTGCTCGAACGCGCCATGGAGCTCTGGGACGACGCCCCCGAGGACGTACGCGAGGAGCTGCGCTCCGCCGACTACGTGGAGGGCTACCCCGCCTGCGGCGGCGACCCGGCCGAGCCCCTTCGCTATCTGGACCTGATGGCCGAGGCCACCGTCGCCGGACGGCTCAGCGGCGAGCGCGACCGCGCCCTGAAGATCACCAAGCGGGCCCTGAGACTCCTCGCCGACGACAAGGACCCCCTGCGAGCGGCCTGGTTCTGGGTCTCGCGCTCCCGTCTCGTCTCCACCCTCGGCCGCGGCGACGGCTGGGACGAGATCGCCAGGGCCCAGGAGCTGATGCGCGGTCTGCCGCCCTCCGAGGTGCACGCCGACGTCCTGGTCCACCGCGCCTCCTGGGGCATGCTGCACGCCCCCGGCCCCGAGACCATGGCCGCCGCCGAGCGGGCCGTCGAGTACGCCCGCATGGTCAAGGCCGACACCATCGAGCTCAACGCGCGGCTCACCCGCGGCAACCTCCTCATCGAGGCCGGCGACCCCGAGACCGGCCTCGCCGAGATGTACGAGGTCAGGGACCGCGTCGTCGAACAGGGGCTGGTCACCGACCTCAGCCGCGCCCACATCAACCTGCCGTCGGCCCTGGAGGGCGTCGGCCGCTCCGCCGAGTCCGTCAAGGTCGCGATGGAGGGCATCGAGTTCTGCCGGAAGTACGGCCTGATGGACACCGAGGGCTGGGTCTGGGGCAACGCCGCCGAGTCACTGCTCTCCCTCGGCCGCTGGGACGAGGCGGCCGAGGCCGTCGTCCAGACGCACCGCTGCGCACAGAGCGCCAAGCCCCGCGGCTCGGCCGCCCAGTGCTCCGCGCGCATGGCGCTCTACCGCGGCGACCACGCCGCCGCCACCCGCCACCTCCAGAGCGCCTGCCACCACTACGGCACCCACGACCCCCAGCCGCAGTACACGCTGCCGCTGGCCGCCATCGCCCTCGGCATCGCCGCCGCCGAGGGCCGGGTGCTCGACGGCCGCGCCGAGGTCGAGCGGGGCCTCGCCGCGGGCCTGCCCTTCGGCACCTACAAGTACGGCTGGCCGCTGCTCCTGGCCGCCGCCGCGATGGAGGCCGACGCCCGCGGCCTGCCCGCCGCCGAGCCCGGCCGCCCCGCGGCCGTCGCCCGCATCCGCGAGGTCACCAAGTCCCTGGCCACCCCCATCCCGCTCTGGCGCGCCTACGACGAGTGGACCCGCGCCGAACTCCTGCGCTCCGAGGACCGCGACGGTCCCGCCGACTGGGCCGCGGTGGCCGCCGCCGTGGAACCCCTCGGCCGCCCCTACGACCTCGCCCGCGTCCGCCTCCGCCTCGCCGAGGCCCTGCTCGCCCCGGACGCCCCCGACCGCGACAGCGCCGCCCGGCTGCTCCGCCAGGCCCGTGAGACGGCCGAGCGGCTCGGCGCGCGGCCGCTGACCGAGGCGATCACCGGGCTCGCCCAGCGCGCCCGCCTCGCCCTCGACCCGGCCGAGCCCGTGCGGGCCCCGGCCGCCCCCGCCGACCCCGCCGAGGCGCTCGGCCTGACCAGCCGGGAGCGTGACGTCCTGCGGCTGGTCGCGGTGGGCCGCAGCAACCGCCAGATCGCCGAGGAGCTCTTCATCTCCCCGAAGACGGCGAGCGTCCACGTCTCCAACATCCTCGCCAAGCTCTCCGTCACCGGACGGGGCGAGGCCGCCGCGCTCGCCCACCGCCTCCGGCTGTTCCCGCCGGGCGGTGAGCGCGCCGAGGCGAGCGGCTGACCTGCGCCGACGCGGCCCCGGCCGGTTCCGCGTCCGGTCGCCTACGCTTGACGGCAGGATCTCCACTCCGAGGAGGCGCAGTGTTCAACGCGATCGAGGCCCTGTTCGCTCCGGGGCGCAAGCACACCGACGACGAGCAGAAGCGCCTGGAGACGACCCGCGTCGACCTCGCCGACGGCGATCCCGGGCGGGGCCCGATAGACCTCTCCTCGGGCAAGGTGGTCGTACGCCCGCCGGTCCCCGCGCCCCGCGCTGACAGGACGGACGAGACGGACGGGGCGGATGCGACGGAGCAGCCGCCCCCGGCGGCCTGAACTACTTCACCCGCACCTCGAGGATCTTGTCGTCGCCCTTCTCCGGCGTCCCCCGGGTGTCCGTCTCGTTCGTGACCACCCACAGCTTGTCGCCGCCCGCCGCGAGCACCGTGCGCAGCCGGCCGTACTCGCCCTCCAGGAACGCCTGCGGCTCGGGTTCGCCGTCCACGCCGCGTACCGGGACGCGCCACAGCCGCTCGCCGCGCAGCCCCGCCATCCAGATCGAGCCCTCGGCGTAGGCCACGCCGCTCGGTGAGGCCTCGGAGGTCTTCCACTGGGCGACCGGGTCGCGGAAGCCCTCCCCGCCCTCCTTGCCCTCGGCCTCGGGCCAGCCGTAGTTGCCGCCGGCCTTGATCTCGTTCAGCTCGTCCCAGGTGTCCTGGCCGAACTCCGACGCCCACAGCCGCTTCTGCTCGTCCCAGGCGAGGCCCTGCACGTTGCGGTGGCCGAGGGAGTAGACGGCCGACCCCTCGAAGGGGTTGCCGGGGGCGGGCTCGCCCTCCGGAGTGATGCGCAGGATCTTGCCGCCCAGGGACTTCTTGTCCTGCGACAGGTCGGTGTCCCCCGTCTCGCCCACGCCCGCGTACAGCATCTTGTCCGGCCCGAAGGCGATCCTGCCGCCGTCGTGGTTCGAGCCCTTGGGGATGCCCTTGAGGATCGTGTCGGGCGCGCCGAGCCGCCGGCCGGAGGGCTTCTTCTCGTCGTACGGCATACGGACGATGCGGTTGTCGGACGCCGTGGTGAAGTACGCGTACACCATGTGGTCCGAGGCGTACGCGGGGGAGAGGGCGATGCCCAGCAGCCCGCCCTCGCCGCCGGGGGAGACGCCGGGCACCGAGCCGAGCCGCGTCTTCTCGCCCGTCTCGGCGTCCACCCGGGTGATCGTCCCCTCGTCGCGCGAGGAGACGAGCAGGTCGCCCTCGGGCAGCTCGGCGAGGCCCCACGGCGACTTCAGGCCGGTGGCCACGGTGCGGGTGACCTTCACCGAGCCCTTCTCCGGCGGGGCGTCGGCGCCCCGCTTCCCGGTCGCGGACCCGCTGGAGGCTTCCGGCTTCGGCGGGCTCTCGCGGCGGCCGGTCCCGTCGCCGTCCCCCGACGAGCAGCCGGCGGTGAGGGCGAGGATGGCAGCAGCGGCCAACACGGCGGTGACAGTGGGTCGTTGCACGATCGGGGTCCCTTCGACGGCGGCGCTCTTCTCCTGTTCATACACCGCTCGCGCCCCGCGGGTTCCCCTGGCGCGGCCACGGAAGCGGCTCCGGCGGCGGAACCTCAGTCCCACGACCCCAGGGCGGGCGGCAGCGCCGCCATCTCCGCCAGGTCCGCTTCCGTCAGCCGCACCGCCGCCGCCCCCGCGTTCTCCTCCGCCCAGCGCGCCCGCTTGGCGCCCGGGATCGGCACCACGTGCGGGCCCTGCCGGAGCGTCCAGGCCAGCGCGATCTGCGCCGGGGTCGCCCCGTGCCGCTCCGCCACCCGGCGCAGCCCCACCACCAGCGGCTGGTTCGCCGCCATCATCTCGGCGGTGAAGCGCGGGTGGCGGGCCCGCAGATCGTCCGGCTCGAAGCCCTGGCCGGGGGTGAGCGTCCCGGTGAGGAAACCATTCCCCAGCGGCATCGCCGCGAGGAACCCGACCCCGCGCGCGGCGCACCACGGCAGCAGCGCGTCCAGCGCCTCCGGCGACCACACGGACAGCTCGGCCTCCACCGCGCTCACCGGGAAGACCTGCTGCACCCGTTCGAGGAGCCGGAGCGTCGTGTCGTGCATACCGGGTCTCGGGCGGCCGTGCGCCGTGCGCCGCACCGCGCGCGCCCCCACGGCGCACAGTCCCAGGGCCCGCACCTTCCCCGCCGCTACCAGCTCCGCCATCGCGCCCCAGGTCTCCTCCACGGGGACCTCGGGGTCCACGCGGTGCAGCTGGTACAGGTCGATGGTCTCGGTCTGGAGCCGCCGCAGCGACGCGTCGCAGGCCCGCTTCACATAGCCGGGGCGGCCGTTGGCGACGATGTGCTGCTCGCCCACGAGCAGGCCGCACTTGGTCGACACGAACGCCTCGCCGCGCCGCTCCTTGAGCACCCGGCCGATCAGCAGCTCGTTCGTGAAGGGCCCGTACATGTCGGCGGTGTCGAGCAGCGTCGCCGCCTCCCCGCCCGCGTCCAGCGCGGCGTGCACGGTGCGCAGCGACGCGTCGCCGCGCTGCCGCGAGCCGGTGTACGCCCAGCTCATCGGCATGCAGCCGAGTCCGACGGCGCCCACTTCGAGCGCCCCCGCGCCGATCGTCCTGCGCTCCACCTGGCCGTACCCTCCCGCTCCGCGTCACTCCGCGTCCGAAGATCACCCAAACTAGCCGCTGTCCCGTCGGACCCGAGCGCTGGCTCCCCGCGGGCCGCGGACGGCTAGCCTCCTGAGCATGACGACTGACGTATGGCTTCCGTTCGCGGCGCACGACATACCGGGACTGCCCGAGGCGTCCGAGGCCGGCCTCACCTACCGTTTCTGGGACGGCGGCCAAGAGTTCCCCGCCGACCCCGCCGACTGCGCCTTCTACGTGGTGCCCTACCTCCAGGGCCCGGCGGTCGCCGTGCGCCCGCTGCCCGAGATGTCGTCCGTACGGGTGGTGCAGACGCTGTCGGCGGGGGTCGACCAGATGGACGCCGGGCTGAAGTGCCTGCGGCCCGGTGTCCGCCTGTGCAACGCGCGCGGCGTGCACGAGGCGAGCACCGCCGAGCTGGCCCTCGCCCTGATCCTGGCGTCGCTGCGGGGCTTTCCGCGGTTCTTCGAGGGACAGCGCGCACAGGAGTGGCGTACGGGGTTCAACCCGTCGCTCGCCGACAAGTCCGTGCTCATCGTGGGCTACGGGGCGATCGGCTCCGCCATCGAGGACAGGCTCGCTCCCTTCGAATGCGCGCGGGTGGCGCGCGTCGCGCGCTCTGCCCGTGCCTCGGAGCGCGGCCCCGTGCGCCCGCTCGCCGAGCTGCCGTCCCTGCTGCCCGACGCCGACGTGGTCATCCTGTCGACGCCGCTCACCGAGGACACCCGTGGCCTCGTGGACGCCGACTTCCTGGCCCGGATGAAGGACGGCGCGCTCCTCGTCAACGTCGCCCGCGGCCCCGTCGTCGACACCAAGGCGCTCATCGCCGAACTGGAGTCCGGGCGCCTCACGGCCGCGCTCGACGTGACCGATCCGGAGCCGCTCCCCGCAGGCCATCCCCTGTGGCAGGCTCCCGGAGCACTCATCACCCCCCATGTCGGAGGCCCTACGTCCGCTTTCCTGCCCCGCGCCCATCGGCTGCTGGCCGCGCAGCTGACGAAGTTCGCGGCGGGGCGGCCCGTCGACAACGTCGTGCGCACGACGGCCGGTTGACGGGCAGGTCCGCCCGGGCCCGCGAGTCAACCCCGCGCACGCAGCGCACCCATATGGGTGCGCTCTGTGCCCACCCCGTCGAGCGTAGTCACGGAGCGTAGAGAGGCTATGTCCCTGAGTGACGATCCTGGTGTATCGTCCCGACTGGGGAAGCGCCGTGGACCAGCGGCGCCGGGGACGCACAGCGGACTGCAAGGGGGGCGACGGGTGATGTTTGGCCCAGGGGCGGACGATCCGACGTGGCGGGACGGCCGCCGACTCTCACACGCGCCGGCCCGCGCGAGCGGCCGAGCCGGGACCCGGGCGGGCGACCGCCGGAGCGCGCAGTGGCCGTGCCGGTGCGGCCGTCACACGGACCGGCCGGGCACGGGCGCGGCGCGGGTCGGGGCGGCGCGGGTCGGCACGGCGCGGACCAGGGTGGCGCGGTGAGCACCCCCCGGGGCTCCGCCGCCGTCCTCGACCAGGGGCTCGCGGCGCCGACGCTGCCTCCGCCGGCACCCCTGCTGCGCCGCCCCCTGCCGGGCGGGCGCTGCCTCGTCTCCCAGGTGCTCCTGCTGCTCCTCTGCGGCGGGTACGCCGCCGGCGCGGCGACGGGCTGGGGGTCCGAGCGGCTGGCCCTGATCATGGGTGACTTCGGGCTGAGCATCGCGGCGGCGGCGGCCGCGGTCTCCTGCTTCCACTACTCCCGCACGCGCCGCAGCCGCTTTCGACCCGCATGGCTGCTCTTCGCACTCTCCTCCGCGATGGCGGCCGTCGGGAACGGCGTCTGGGGCTGGTACGAGGTCGTGCTCGACCGCCCCGTGCCGAGCCCCGGCTACGCCGACCTGTTCTTCCTCTGCTTCGCGCCACCCGCCATCATCGGCCTGCTCGTGCTCGCCAAACGCCCGGTGACCAAGGCGGGCTGGACCTGCCTCGCCCTGGACTCCTGGCTGATCGGCGGCTCGCTCCTCACCATCGCCTGGAGCCTCGCCCTCGCGCACACCGCGCAGTTCGAGGGCCAGAGCGTCGCGCACGCCGCGCTTACCCTCGCCTACCCCCTGCTCGACATCGCGCTGGTCAGCATGGTCCTGGCGCTGCACTTCAGACGATCGTCGACGCACCGCACCGCGGTGAACACCGCGATCGGAGCGCTCGCGGTGACCGTGCTGTGCGACGCCCTGTTCACCTCGCCCCTGCTGCACACGAGCTACCGCTCGGGCCAGATGCTGGACGCCGGCTGGTTCACGGGCTCCCTCCTCCTGGCGTACGCGCCCTGGGCCGTCCCCTGGCAGGTGCGCGGGCCGGCCGGGCAGGTCCACGCGCGCGAGGCGCACGACGGCGGGCCCGACGAGCCGAAGGCGTCCGGCACGCGTCCGATCGCCGGTTCGCTCGCCGCCCTCACGCCGTACCTCGCCGCCGCGGTCTGCACGCTGGGCATCCTGTACAACGTCCTGAACGGCCGCAGCGTCGACCGGGTCGTGCTCTTCACCGCGGGCACCGTCGTGCTCGCCCTCGTCGTCCGCCAGGGCATCATGCTCATGGACAACATCACGCTCACCCAGGAGCTGGCCCAGAAGGAGAACCACTTCCGCTCCCTGGTCCAGGGCTCCAGCGACGTCATCATGATCGCCGCGCCCAACGGCATCCTGCGCTACGTGAGCCCGGCCGCCGCCGGGGTCTACGGCCGTGACGCCGACGAACTGGTGGGCTCCGAACTGGCCTCGCTGATGCACCCCGAGGACCTCGGCCGGGTCGTGCACGAGGTGCGCAGATTCCTCGCCGCCCACCCGGCCGACGAGCCGACCACCCGCATCGAGTGCCGCTTCCGATCGGGCAACGGCGACTGGCTCAACGTCGAGTCCACCGTCAACCGCCACCAGGGCGGCCTCATCTTCAACAGCAGGGACGTCACCGAACGGGTGCGGCTCCAGGCCCAGTTGCAGCACAACGCCGAGCACGACCCGCTCACCGACCTGCCCAACCGCGCCCTGTTCACCCGGCGGGTGGGCCAGGCGCTGACCGGCCGCAGAGTGACCGACCGCGGCACGGCCGTGCTCTTCATCGACCTCGACGGCTTCAAGGCGGTCAACGACACCATCGGCCACCAGGCCGGGGACGAACTGCTCATCCAGGCGGCGCGCAGACTTCAGGAGGCGGTGCGTTCGGGCGACACCGCCTCCCGGCTCGGCGGCGATGAGTTCGCGGCCCTCATCGTCGGCGACGGGACCAGGGACCAGGCCGCGAGGGAACGGCACATCTACGAACTGGCCGACCGGCTGAGAATCACCCTCTCCCAGCCCTACGCCATCGACGGCAACGACGTGCGCGTCGCGGCGTCCATCGGCGTGGCGTTCGCCGAGCCGGGCATCGGCGCGGGCGAACTCCTGCGCAACGCCGACCTCGCGATGTACCGCGCCAAGGCCGCGGGCAAGGGCCGCGTGGAGCTGTACGCGCCGCAGATGCAGGCCGACGTCGCCCGCAAGGCGGAGCAGGCCACCCGGCTGCGCGCCGCCCTGCACGACGGCGAGTTCGCGCTGCTCCACCAGCCCGTGGTCGCCCTCGACGACGGCCGGATCACGGCGGTCGCCGCACAGCCCCGCTGGCGCTCGGCCCAGGGCATCCTCTACACCCCCGCCGAGTTCCTGCGGGCCACCAAGGCCGGGGAGAGGGACGGCGGGCGCGACACCAGGGAGAGCGACCGCACGGCGGCGCTGGGCCGCTGGACACTGGAGAAGGCCGTCGAGCAGGCCGCGGAGCGGGGGCGCGCCGGCCACGCGGTGCCGGTCACCGTGCGGATGAGCGCGCGCATGCTCCTGGACCGCTCCATGCCCCTCGGCTCCGTCGAGGCGCTCCTGACCCGGTACGGCCTGCCCTCGGGCGCGCTCGTCATCGAACTGGCGGAGAGCGACCCCCGGGTCCCCCTCGACGACCTGGAGCGCCGCCTCACCGCCCTGCGCCGGCTCGGCGTACGCATCGCGCTCGACGGCTTCGGCGGCGGGTACGCGGCGATCACCGCGCTGCGCCGGCTGCCCGTCGACATCCTGAAGCTGGACCGGGGCCTGGTCGAGGGCGTCGCCGAGTCCGCGCGGGCCCACAAGATCACCTCGGGGCTGCTGCGCATAGCGGGCGACCTCGGGCTGCTCTCCGTGGCCGACGGCGTCGACCTGCCCGAGCAGGTGACGGTCCTGCGCGAGATGGGGTGCACGCACGGGCAGGGCGTGGCGTTCTCCGGGCCGCTGGACGAGCACCGGCTGCGCAGGGCGCTCACCCTCGGGGAGTACCCGGTGCCGCGCGGCGCGGCGGAGCCCGTCCTCGCGGGCGGGCCCGCGCAGACCTTCGTGGGCGGGGGCGCGCAGGCGTACGCGGGCGGCTCCGCGGGCCGCTCATGACCACGGCCCCGCCCTGGGCGCGTTCACATAATGAGACCCGTGTCCCACCTACTTGACAGGCACTGCGTGCCGGGGGGAGGGTCAATGCCATGCGCACCCGAATTCTCGTACTTGGAAAGCGCGTCGGCTGAAGCTGGGGCGGACCGGTCCGAACACCGGAACCCAGCGAACGCACCCGACGCGCTCCCCTCGCTTGCCTCACGGCACGAGGGGTTTTTTGTTGCATCAGCACCTGCCGAAACCCTGCTAAACCCCCGCAAAAACCCTCAGCTTCGAGAAGAGAATGCCGATGACCGAGCAGGCCACCGGGGCCCACCATCCGCAGCCGCGGCCCCGATCCTCTGGACAGCAGACGACGCCCGTCGAGCACGTCACGGGTGCGAAGTCCCTCATTCGTTCTCTTGAGGAAGTCGGGGCCGACACGGTATTCGGCATCCCCGGCGGCGCCATCCTTCCCGCGTACGACCCGATGATGGACTCCACCCGCGTCCGCCACGTCCTGGTCAGGCACGAGCAGGGCGCCGGCCACGCGGCCACTGGTTACGCGCAGGCCACCGGCAAGGTCGGCGTCTGCATGGCGACGAGCGGCCCCGGCGCCACCAACCTCGTCACGCCGATCGCCGACGCCCACATGGACTCCGTCCCGCTGGTCGCGATCACCGGTCAGGTGGCCTCCAAGGCCATCGGCACCGACGCCTTCCAGGAGGCGGACATCGTCGGCATCACGATGCCGATCACCAAGCACAACTTCCTGGTCACCAAGGCCGAGGACATCCCGCGCACCATCGCCGAGGCCTTCCACATCGCCTCGACCGGCCGCCCGGGCCCCGTCCTGGTGGACATCGCCAAGGACGCGCTCCAGGCGCAGACGACGTTCTCCTGGCCGCCGCAGCTCGACCTGGCCGGCTACCGCCCGGTCACCAAGCCGCACGCCAAGCAGATCCGCGAGGCCGCCAAGCTGATCACCGCCGCCAAGCGGCCGGTGCTCTACGTCGGCGGCGGCGTCCTGAAGGCCCGGGCCACCGCCGAGCTGAAGGTCCTGGCGGAGCTCACCGGAGCGCCCGTCACCACCACTCTGATGGCGCTCGGCGCGTTCCCCGACAGCCACCCGCAGCATGTGGGGATGCCGGGCATGCACGGCGCGGTCACCGCCGTCGCCGCGCTGCAGAAGGCCGACCTGATCGTCGCCCTCGGAGCCCGCTTCGACGACCGCGTCACCGGCAAGCTGGACAGCTTCGCCCCGTACGCCAAGGTCGTGCACGCCGACGTCGACCCCGCCGAGATCGGCAAGAACCGCGCCGCCGACGTGCCGATCGTCGGTGACGCCCGCGAGGTCATCGCCGACCTGGTCCAGGCCGTCCAGGCCGAGCACAATGAGGGCCACACGGGCGACTACACCGCCTGGTGGGCCGACCTCGACCGCTGGCGCGAGACCTACCCCCTCGGCTACACCCAGCCCGAGGACGGCTCGCTCTCCCCGCAGCACGTCATCGAGCGCGTCGGCCGGCTCGCCCCCGAGGGCACGATCTTCGCCGCGGGCGTCGGCCAGCACCAGATGTGGGCCGCCCACTTCATCGAGTACGACAAGCCCGCGACCTGGCTCAACTCCGGCGGCGCCGGGACGATGGGGTACGCGGTCCCGGCCGCCATGGGCGCCAAGGCCGGACAGCCCGACCGCACGGTCTGGGCGATCGACGGCGACGGCTGCTTCCAGATGACCAATCAGGAGCTCACCACCTGCGCCCTGAACAACATTCCGATCAAGGTCGCCATCATCAACAACGGCGCCCTGGGCATGGTCCGCCAGTGGCAGACGCTCTTCTACAACCAGCGGTACTCCAACACCGTCCTGCACAGCGGCCCCGAGGCCATCGGCCCCAACAAGGGCACCCGCGTCCCGGACTTCGTCAAGCTGTCGGAGGCCATGGGCTGCGTGGCGCTGCGCTGCGAGCGCCCCGAGGACCTCGACAAGGTCATCGCCGAGGCCAACGCCATCAATGACCGGCCCGTCGTCGTCGACTTCATCGTCCACGAGGACGCCCAGGTCTGGCCGATGGTCGCGGCGGGCACCTCGAACGACGAGGTCATGGCCGCCCGGGGCGTCCGCCCCGACTTCGGCGACAACGAAGACGACTGAGACCGAGAGCGAAAGAGAGACCAAGAGTCATGTCCACCAAGCACACGCTCTCCGTCCTGGTCGAGAACACTCCCGGCATCCTCGCCCGGATCGCCGCCCTGTTCTCGCGCCGCGGCTTCAACATCGACTCGCTCGCCGTGGGCGTCACCGAGCACCCCGACATCTCCCGCATCACCATCGTCGTGAACGTCGAGGAACTCCCGCTCGAACAGGTCACCAAACAGCTCAACAAGCTCGTCAACGTCTTGAAGATCGTCGAACTGGAGCCGGACGCCGCCGTCGCCCGCGAGCTGGTCCTCGCCAAGGTCCGCGCGGACAACGAGACCCGCTCCCAGATCGTCGAGATCGTCCAGCTCTTCCGCGCCAAGACCGTGGACGTCTCCCCGGAGGCCGTCACCATCGAGGCCACCGGCAGCAGCGACAAGCTGGAGGCCATGCTCAAGATGCTGGAGCCCTTCGGCATCAAGGAGCTCGTGCAGTCCGGCACCATCGCGATCGGCCGCGGCTCCCGCTCCATCACCGACCGCAGTCTGCGGGCGCTCGACCGCAGCGCCTGACCGGGCCCGGTATCCCTCTCGGATACCGAGACCCGCCCCCTTCCCTCGCCGAACCCGCCGTACGGTGGGACGCAACACCAGCACACATAGGAGATTCCCAGTGGCCGAGCTGTTCTACGACGACGACGCCGACCTGTCCATCATCCAGGGCCGCAAGGTCGCGGTCATCGGATACGGCAGCCAGGGCCACGCCCACGCGCTGTCGCTCCGTGACTCGGGCGTCGACGTCCGCGTCGGTCTGCACGAGGGCTCCAAGTCCAAGGCCAAGGCCGAGGAGCAGGGCCTGCGGGTCGTCACCCCGTCCGAGGCGGCGGCCGAGGCCGACGTCATCATGATCCTGGTCCCGGACCCGATCCAGGCCCAGGTCTACGAGGAGTCCATCAAGGACAACCTCAAGGACGGCGACGCCCTGTTCTTCGGCCACGGCCTGAACATCCGCTACGGCTTCATCAAGGCCCCCGAGGGCGTCGACGTCTGCATGGTCGCCCCGAAGGGCCCGGGCCACCTGGTGCGCCGTCAGTACGAGGAGGGCCGCGGCGTCCCGTGCATCGCGGCCGTCGAGCAGGACGCCACCGGCAACGGCTTCCCGCTGGCGCTCTCGTACGCCAAGGGCATCGGCGGCACGCGTGCGGGCGTCATCAAGACGACCTTCACCGAGGAGACCGAGACCGACCTCTTCGGCGAGCAGGCCGTGCTCTGCGGCGGCACCGCCGCGCTGGTCAAGGCCGGCTTCGAGACGCTGACCGAGGCGGGCTACCAGCCGGAGATCGCGTACTTCGAGTGCCTCCACGAGCTGAAGCTGATCGTGGACCTCATGTACGAGGGCGGCCTGGAGAAGATGCGCTGGTCGGTCTCCGAGACCGCCGAGTGGGGCGACTACATCACCGGCCCGCGGATCATCACGGACGCCACCAAGGCCGAGATGAAGAAGGTCCTCGCCGAGATCCAGGACGGCACGTTCGCCAAGAACTGGATGGACGAGTACCACGGCGGTCTGAAGAAGTACAACGAGTACAAGACGCAGGACGAGAACCACCTGCTGGAGACCACGGGCAAGGAGCTCCGCAAGCTCATGTCCTGGGTCAACGACGACGACGCGTAAGTCGTACGGCACAAGGGCCGGGGCGCGAGCCCCGGCCCTTGTCCACCGCGTCCAGCCACGGACGGGTGATCCTTCCGAAGCGGCGCATGCTGAGGCGCGTCGCGCCACTATGCTTCTGTTCAACATTCGCGTCGGGCCCACAGCGTCGTGCGTCTTCCACGCGGCTAAGCGACTCCGCCTGCGGCCGTCGGGACGGCCGTCCGCCAGGGACTTGTGAGGACTCACGTGAGCACTGCTGCCACCGGCAAACCCGTCGTACTCATCGCTGAAGAGCTGTCGCCCGCGACCGTAGACGCCCTGGGCCCGGACTTCGAGATCCGCCAGTGCAACGGCGCGGACCGGGCCGAGCTGCTGCCCGCGATCGCCGACGTCGACGCGATCCTGGTCCGCTCCGCGACCAAGGTCGACGCCGAGGCCATCGCCGCCGCGAAGAAGCTGAAGGTCGTCGCCCGCGCGGGCGTGGGCCTCGACAATGTCGACGTCTCCGCCGCCACCAAGGCCGGCGTCATGGTCGTCAACGCCCCCACGTCGAACATCGTCACCGCGGCCGAGCTCGCCTGCGGCCTGCTCCTGGCCACCGCGCGCAACATCCCGCAGGCCAACGCCGCCCTGAAGAACGGCGAGTGGAAGCGCTCCAAGTACACGGGCGTCGAGCTGGCGGAGAAGACCCTCGGCGTCGTCGGCCTCGGCCGCATCGGCGCCCTCGTCGCCCAGCGCATGAGCGCCTTCGGCATGAAGGTCGTCGCCTACGACCCGTACGTGCAGCCCGCGCGCGCCGCCCAGATGGGCGTGAAGGTCCTCTCGCTCGACGAGCTGCTCGAAGTCTCCGACTTCATCACCGTGCACCTCCCGAAGACCCCCGAGACGCTCGGCCTCATCGGCGACGAGGCGCTGCACAAGGTCAAGCCGACCGTCCGCATCGTCAACGCCGCGCGCGGCGGCATCGTCGACGAGGAGGCGCTGCACTCCGCCCTCAAGGAGGGCCGCGTCGCCGGCGCCGGTCTCGACGTGTACGCGAAGGAGCCCTGCACGGACTCCCCGCTCTTCCAGTTCGACCAGGTCGTCTGCACCCCGCACCTGGGCGCCTCCACGGACGAGGCCCAGGAGAAGGCCGGCATCGCCGTCGCCAAGTCGGTGCGTCTCGCGCTCGCCGGTGAGCTCGTGCCGGACGCCGTGAACGTCCAGGGCGGCGTCATCGCCGAGGACGTCCGTCCCGGCCTGCCGCTCGCCGAGAAGCTCGGCCGCATCTTCACCGCCCTCGCGAGCGAGGTCGCGGCCCGCCTCGACGTCGAGGTGTACGGCGAGATCACCCAGCACGACGTGAAGGTGCTCGAACTCTCCGCGCTGAAGGGCGTCTTCGAGGACGTCGTCGACGAGACCGTCTCGTACGTGAACGCGCCGCTGTTCGCCCAGGAGCGAGGCGTCGAGGTCCGCCTCACCACCAGCTCCGAGTCGCCCGACCACCGCAATGTGGTCACCGTGCGCGGCACGCTCTCCGGCGGCGAGGAGATCGCGGTCTCCGGCACGCTGGCCGGGCCCAAGCACCTGCAGAAGATCGTCTCCATCGGCGAGTACGACGTGGACCTGGCCCTGGCCGACCACATGGTCGTCCTGCGGTACGCGGACCGTCCCGGCGTCGTCGGCACCGTCGGCCGCGTCCTCGGCGAAGCCGGCATCAACATCGGCGGCATGCAGGTCGCCCGCGCCGACGTCGGCGGGGAGGCCCTCGCGGTGCTCACCGTCGACGACACGGTGCCGCAGCCGGTGCTCAACGAACTGGCCGAGGAGATCGGCGCGCAGTCCGTGCGCGCGGTGGACCTCACGGACTAGGGCTCCGGAGCCCCGTACGGCCGAATCGCCGGCTGCGCCGGGCTCGCCTCAGACGCCGGACGGGCTGGATACCCCGTCCGGCGTTTCTGCTGCGCGGGGTTCCGTTCCGCGCAGCGTCCTCGCGGACAGTGCCGCCGCCGCGAGCAGCAGGACCGCTCCCGTCAGGGCCGCCGCGTGCATGCCGCTGGTGAAGGCTTCCCCGGCCGTCTTCAGGAGGGCGTTCGCGGCCTGTTCGGGCAGGTGGTGGGCCGCCGCCAGGGCGCCGCCCAGTGTCTCGTGGGCCTCGGCCGGGGCGGAGGCGGGGATCGCGTCGCGGTAGACCGCGTTGCCGATGGAGCCCAGGAGCGCCATGCCCATCGCGCCGCCGAACTCCTGGCCGGTCTCCAGGAGCGAGGACGCGGTGCCCGCCCGGTGCGCGGGGGCGGCGCCGAGCGCCAGGTCGGTGAGCTGGGCGCCGATGACGACCGCGCCGCAGGCCAGCAGGCCGGAACCGGCGAGGACCAGCCACAGGGAGTCGGTGCCCGTCAGGGCGAGCAGGCCGTAGCCGCAGGCGGAGAGGGCGAAGCCGAAGGCCACCACGTGGGCGCGGTCCAGGCCGCGCTGGACCAGGGCCGTGGCGAGCGGTGCCGCGAAGCCGATGAGAACCGAGGGCAGCAGCGCCCAGAGCGCGGCCTCCATGGCGCTCTTGCCGAGCACCGACTGGAGGTACTGCGTGGTGAAGTACGCCGAGCCCATCATCGCCAGGGAGGAGACGAGGTTCAGCGAGACCGCGGCGCCGAAGGCCCGGCCGCGGCCCCGGAACAGCCCCGGCGGGATCATCGGTGAGGCCGCGGTGCGCTGGCGGTGCACGAAGAGGACGGCGAACAGCAGCCCGACGGCGACGGACACCACGTAGGGGAGCCGTACCCCCTCGGCGGGCATCTCCTTGAGGCCCCAGACCAGCGGGAGCACGGCGGCCGTCGACAGCGGGACGCTCAGCAGGTCGAAGCGGCCCGGCGCGGGGTTCTTGGACTCCGGGATCAGCAGGGGCGCGAGGACCAGCAGCAGCGCCATCGCGGGCAGGTTGACCATGAAGACCGAGCCCCACCAGAAGTGTTCGACGAGGACGCCGCTCATCACCGAGCCGAGCGCGATGCCCGCGACCAGCACGCCCTGCCAGATCCCGATGGCCTTCGCGCGCTCTCCCGCGTCGCGGAACAGGGTGCGCACCAGGGCCAGGGTGGACGGCATCAGGGTCGCGCCGCCGATGCCCAGGACCGCGCGGGCGGCGATCAGCGTCTCGGCGCTCTCCGCGTACGCGGCGACGAGCGAGGCGGCGCCGAAGGCCGTGGCGCCGAACATGAGCAGCCTGCGGCGGCCCACGCGGTCGCCCAGGGAGCCCATGGTCATCAGGAGTCCGGCGAGCACGAACGCGTAGATGTCGAGGATCCAGAGCTGCTGTGTGCCGCTCGGCCGCAGGTCGGCGGCGATCTGCGGGATGGCGAAGTAGAGGACGGAGACGTCCATGGAGACCAGGAGCAACGGGAGCATCAGGACGGCGAGCGCGGTCCATTCCCTGCGGGTGGCACGGGAGTTCGTCTGCATGGCCGGGACTGTACGAGCGTATAAAACGTTTGTCTAGTACGTATGTATAGTACGGCTGTCCGGCGCGGCCGTATGGGGCACAGGTATGGGACGCGCGTATGGGACGGTTGTATGAGCGGCGGCTAGGCTGGCCGGCATGGGACATCGCGAAGATCTGCTCGAAGGCGCCAAGCGCTGCCTCCTCGAAAAGGGGTTCGTCCGTACGACGGCCCGCGACATCGTGAAGGAGTCGGGGACGAACCTCGCGTCCATCGGCTACCACTACGGGTCCAAGGACGCCCTGCTCGTGGAGGGGTTCATCGCGCTCATCGGGCCGATGGCCGAGGACTTCGCGCCCGCGCGGAGAGAAGGGGACGCCGAGAAGCGTGGCCTTGAGCGCTTCCAGGAGGTGTGGACGGGCATCCTCGGCTCGGTCCCCCGGTCGCGGCCCATCTGGATGCTGATCCTGGAGGTCATCACGCAGGGCGAGCGCCTGGCGGGCATCCGCGACCTGCTGGTCAAGGCGCAGGGGGAGGGGCGCAGCGGTCTCGCCGCCGTGCTCACCGGCATCGACGAGAGCGTCATCCCGGACGACGTCGTCGAGACCGAGGGGCGTCTCTACACGACGCTGCTCAACGGCCTGATGGTCCAGTGGCTCTTCGATCCGGAGACGGCGACCACCGCCGAGCAGCTGACCGAGGGGCTGCGGCGCGCGATGGAGCGGATGCGGGACGAGGCGGCCTGAACGAACGGGAGCGCGCACCCGGGGCCGGGGGAGCGGCTCCGGGTGCGCGCGGTGGGGGCGGGCGGTCGTTCACCGCCCGCCGCGGGTGATCGGCCCGAGGCGGCCGACTACCACTTCATGCAGGCGCGCGGGACGTAGCCCCGGAACCTGCCGTTGTTCGGGTCGACGTACAGCCACTCGCTGCTCTTCTTGCCGCAGAGCGTGTACGTCTGGCCCTTGAAGGACTTGCCGTCGTTGCAGAGGAACGCCTTGCGGCCCTTGTTGATCTGGCCGACGGCGGTGCCGCTCACCTTCGCGGTCTTGCGCACCTTCACCGTCTCCTTGGCGGGGACGTTGGTGAGTCCCCGGGAGCAGTCGGGCTTCGTGGCCGCGGCGGCGGCGCCCGCGGTGACGGTGGTGCCGACGAGCGCGAGGGCCGAGACGGCGACGGCGCCGGCGGCGAACTTCCTGAACTTCATGAGGCTGTGGTTCTCCCGTGTGAAGGGTGCATGTTCGTTCGGGGAAGAACCTACAACCGCAAGATCGCGCCGCATCCGGCCAAGAGCCGTTCGTTACCCGCCACTTACAGTCGTGACGACTTTAGGACCATGTGCAGCAGCAGCCGGTCCTCGCCGTCGTCCAGATCGAGGCCGGTGAGCTGTTCCACGCGCGAGAGCCGGTAGTAGAGCGTCTGCCGGTGGATGCGCAGCTCCGCGGCCGTGCGGCCCGCCTGGCCCGCGCAGTCGAGGAACACCTCGGCGGTGCGGGCCAGTTCACGGTGGGCGGGGCTCAGCAGCTGCCCGCCCACCGGGTCGTGGGCGGCCTCCGGCGGCAGGGCGGTGAGCAGCCGGTAGGGACCCACGTCCGACCAGTGCGCCACCGGGGCGAACCGCTGCTCGGCCAGGGCCGCGCGCGCCGCCCCCGACGCCTCCCACCAGGCCGCGCCCAGATCCTCCAGGCCGTGCCGGGCGCCGGCGATCCCCGCGGCGGCGCTCCCCGACGTCCCGCGCGCGGCCTCCGCCAGGCGCGACGCCGCGGTGTGCGCGGGCGACAGCGCGTCGGCGGAGCGCAGCCGGACCAGGGCCGCGAGGGACTGCCGCGTCGTGCCCCACGGCACCGTGCAGACCGCCGCGGCTCCCGGCACCGTGCGCGCCGCGGGGATCTCCTCGGGGTCGGCGGTGGGCCAGGGGGCCACGCAGACCACGGCGTGCAGGTTCTCCGCGCGGGAGCCGAGGGCCGTGCGCAGGGCGGCCACCGCCATGTCCCGCTGCCAGCCGCGCTCGGCCGTGAGGACCGCGCGGAACTCCCTGGTCAGATCGGCGCCCGCCTGCGCCTCGTCGGCGAGGAGAGCGCCGATCCGCCCGGCCACCTCCATGGCGGCGGCGAGCTGCCGGTCGCTGGGCCCCGGCTCGTCGTCGAGCAGCCATACGTAGCCCAGGGCGAAGCCGCGGTGACGCACCGGCAGGCAGATCCGGCCCCGCAGGACGCCCGCCTCCGGGGTGGGCGGGATGCGGACGGGGCCCGTGGCGCGCGTGATGCCGAAGCTCTCGAACCAGGCGCGGACCTCGGCCGTGGAGCGGCGGGTCAGGATCGAGCGGGTCCTGACGGGGTCGAGGACGGCCGCGTCGAAGCCGCTGTCGCCGCCGCCGTCGTGTGCCCCGAAGGCGATCAGCTCGAAGTCCCGGTTCTCCAGCGTCGCGGGAGCGCCGAGGAGCGCCGAGATCTCGTCCACCGGTTCCTGGTAGTCGCCTTTCACTCCTCCATTCTCGCGCAGGGTGTCCGCTTCTTCAGACATCTGTCTGAGATCCGGGGCGCGGATGCGTGACAGGTGTCGATGGTTCGGGCCCCGGCGGATCCTTAGATTTCACGGTGGTTCTCCGTGCCGTACCGCCACGTTTCCCGTATGAGGGGCATGTCCGGTACGCACTCGATTTCGTACACCTGTGGAGGTGCCCGTGCTGGGTCCCGTGATTCTCGCCGCGTCACGCAGCGACAAGATGCGCCGTTTCGTCTCGGCGGCCCCCGGCACCAAGCAGGTCGTCGACCGCTTCATCGCGGGCGAGACCGTCGACCACGTCGTGCCGATCATCGTCGACGCCGCCGACAAGGGCCTTGAGGTCACCCTCGACGTGGTGGGCGAGGACATCACCACCGTCGAGCAGTCCCACGCCGCCCGCGACGCCTACCTGGAGCTCATCGGGCGCCTGAAGGACCTGGGCCTCGGCACGAAGGCCGAGATGTCGGTGAAGCTGTCCATGTTCGGCCAGGCGCTGGAGGGCGGCCACGAGCTGGCTCTCGCCAACGTCCGGCCCGTCGTCGAGGCCGCCGCGGCCATCGGCACCACGGTCACCCTGGACGCCGAGGACCACACCACCCTCGACTCGATGTTCGCCATCCACGAGGAGCTGCGGAAGGACTTCCCGCAGACCGGCTGCGTCATCCAGTCCTACCTCTTCCGCACCGAGGCCGACGCCCGCCGCCTGGCCGCCGCCGGCAGCCGCGTACGCATCGTGAAGGGCGCCTACAAGGAGCCCGCCGAGGTCGCCCACCAGGACAAGGCGGAGATCGACAAGGCCTACGTGCGGATCACCCGTATCCTCATGGAGGGCGACGGGTACCCGATGATCGGCTCGCACGATCCGCGGCTGATCTCCATCGCGCAGGAGCTCGCCCGGCGCGCGGGGCGCAAACTGGATGAGTACGAGTTCCAGATGCTGTACGGCATCCGCAGCGACGAGCACCTGCGGCTCGCCGCCGAGGGCCACCGCATGCGCGTGTACACCGCCTACGGCACCGACTGGTACGGCTACTTCATGCGCCGCCTCGCCGAGAAGCCCGCCAACCTGCTCTTCTTCGCCCGCTCCATCCTCACCAAGGACTGAACCAAGGGCTGAGCTTCCCACCCCCTCGACCCCCTCAAAGGAGATACGGAACTCATGGACGCTGTCACTCAGGTCCCCGCCCCGGTCAACGAGCCGGTGCACGGTTACGCCCCCGGTTCCCCGGAGCGCGCCCGCCTGGAGACCAAGCTCAAGGAGCTGGCCGAGAACCCGATCGAGCTGCCGATGACCATCGGCGGCGTCAAGCGCCTCGGTGGCGGCGAGCCCTTCCAGGTCGTGCAGCCGCACAACCACAAGGCGGTCATCGGCACCGGCCGCGGCGCCACCCAGCAGGACGCCCAGGACGCGATCGACGCCGCCCTGGCCGCCGCCCCCGCGTGGCGCGCCATGTCCTTCGACGACCGCGCCGCGATCATCCTGCGCGCCGCCGAGCTGCTGTCCACGACGTGGCGCGAGACCATGGCCGCCTCGACGATGCTCGGCCAGGGCAAGACCGCCCAGCAGGCCGAGATCGACACCCCCTGCGAGCTGGTCGACTTCTGGCGCTTCAACGTCAAGTACGCCCGTGACCTGCTCGCCGAGCAGCCCCCGGCCAACGCGCCCGGCGTCTGGAACCGCCTGGACCACCGCCCGCTCGAGGGCTTCGTCTACGCGATCACGCCGTTCAACTTCACCGCCATCGCGGGTAACCTCCCCACCGCCCCCGCCCTGATGGGCAACGTGGTCGTGTGGAAGCCGTCCCCGACGCAGACGCACGCCGCCGTGCTGCTCATGCAGCTCCTGGAGGAGGCGGGCCTGCCCAAGGGCGTCATCAACCTCGTCACCGGTGACGGCATCGCCGTCTCCGAGGTCGCCCTGAACCACCGCGACCTCGCCGGCATCCACTTCACCGGCTCCACCCCGACCTTCCAGTACCTGTGGAAGACGGTCGGCGAGAACATCGCCAAGTACCGCACCTACCCGCGCCTCGTCGGCGAGACCGGCGGCAAGGACTTCGTCGTCGCCCACCCGAGCGCCGACCGCGCGATCCTGAAGACCGCGCTGACCCGCGGCTCCTTCGAGTACCAGGGCCAGAAGTGCTCCGCCAGCTCGCGCGCCTACATCCCGGCCTCCATCTGGAACTCCGGGTTCAAGGAGGAGTTCGCGGCCGAGGTCGACGGCATCAAGATGGGTGACGTCACCGACCTGTCGAACTTCATCGGCGCCGTCATCGACGAGCGCGCGTTCGCCAAGAACAAGGCGGCCATCGACCGCGCCAAGGCGGACGACTCCTGCACCATCGTCGCGGGCGGCACCTACGACGACTCGGTCGGCTACTTCGTGCGCCCGACCGTCATCGAGTGCGCCGACCCGGCCAACGAGGTCTTCACGACCGAGTACTTCGGCCCGATCCTCGCCGTCCACGTCTACGAGGACGACAAGTACGACGAGATGCTGGCCCAGATGGAGTCGGTCTCCGACTACGCGCTGACCGGCTCGGTCATCGCGGGTGACCGCGCCGCCGCCGCGCACACGATGGAGAAGCTCCGCTTCGCCGCGGGCAACTTCTACATCAACGACAAGTCGACCGGCGCCGTCGTCGGCCAGCAGCCCTTCGGCGGCGGCCGTGCCTCCGGCACCAACGACAAGGCCGGCGCCCCGCAGAACCTCCAGCGCTGGACCCTGACCCGGGCCATCAAGGAGACGCTGGTGCCGCCGACCGAGTACGGCTACCCGCACATGGGCTGACGCCCCGCACGGGCCCCTGCGGCCCGCCCCTGAACCCCGCCTCCGACCTGGGCCCCACCCCGGTCGGAGGCGGTGTCGTTCGTGCGGCAGGGCCGCGTTCAGACCTCCACGAGGACCTGGTCCAGCGACTTGCGCACGAGGTCGGGCACCCGGCAGTCCGGCGCCGGATACCCGACGGGGATCACCGCGAACGCCTTCTCGTTCGCGGGGCGGCCGAGCACCTCCGAGAGGAACCGCATCGGGCTCGGCGTGTGGATCAGGGCGGCGAGCCCGGACAGGTGCAGGGCGGAGAGCAGCATGCCGACCGCGATGCCGACGGACTCGTCCACGTAGTAGTGCTTGTGCTTGGCGCCGTCGTCGCCGAGCCAGTGGCGCTGCTGGAAGACGACGATCAGGGCGGGGGCGTCCGTCAGGTGCGCTTTGACCTCGTCCGTGCCGAGGGGGCGCAGGGCAGCGAGCCACTCCTCGCCGAGCCGCCCGCCGTAGGAGACGCGCTCCTCGTGCTCGGCGGCCTCGCGGATGCGGCGGCGCACCTCCGGGTCCTTGACGAGGACGAACGTCCACGGCTGCTGGTGCGCGCCGGACGGCGCCGTCGCCGCGCACGCGATGGCGTCCCGTATGACCTGCTCCGGGACGGGGTCGGGGGAGAACTGCCGCACGGTGCGGCGTTCGTCCATGCGCGTGCGCAGCCGGGCGGCGGTCTCGCGGGACTCCGCCTCGGGCATGCGCTCGGGCCGGTAGGGGACGGATCGGTAGGGCAGGCCGTGGATGGGGGCCCACTCCCGCTGCTGCTGGGTCTCAGACATGTTCCCGATTCTGGGCGCCCGGCGCCGTCGGCGCCGGGCTTTCCGCGGTCTTGGCCGGGGCTCGGCCCCGGCCCGCCGTCCTCACTGCGCCCCCACCACCGCCGGCAGGAGTGCGAGCAGCAGGGAGTCGACGCGGTCGAGGGGGCCGCCGAAGCCCGGTCCGCCCGGGGCCGGGAAATCGGCGTGCGGACTCAGACGGGGGCTGAGTACGGTGGCGCCGTGACCATCCTGCGTACGGCCCACACCAGTGAACTGACGGCGGCCGAGCTGCGCGCCGCGCGCTCCCTGCTCGACGAGGCCTTCGACGGCGACTTCGGCGACCACGACTGGGACCACGGCCTCGGCGGCGTGCACGCCCTCGTCCACGACGCCACGGACGCCCTGCTCGCGCACGGCTCGGTGACCCAGCGCCGCGTCCTGCACGCCGGCCGCTCGTACCGCGTCGGGTATGTGGAGGCGGTCGCCGTCCGCCCCGACCGGTGGCGCCAGGGCCTCGGCGGCCGGGTCACGGGCGCTTTGGAGCACGTCATCGACCGGGCGTACGACCTGGGCGCGCTGTCCGCCTCCGACGCGGGAGCGCGGCTGTACCTCGGGCGCGGCTGGACGGAGTGGAAGGGCGCGGTCGGCACGCTCGGCCCGCGGGGCCCCGTCACCCTGCCGGACGAGGAGCCGCCGCTGCTGTGGGGCGCGGACCTGGACCCGGCGCACGAGCTGTTCATCGACTGGCGCGACGGCGACGTGTACTGACCCGTGCGAGGGGCGGCGCCGGGCACGGCCCTCAGACAGCCGTCGGTGGCGCGGACGATCATCTTTCCGAGGTTCTCGCCCCGCAGCATCCCGAAGGAACGCCTCCACGATCCGGTCGAAGCCCGTGACCACAATCTCGTCCAGGGCCACCCGGCCGCCGCGCAGGTGCGGCACCACGAACTCGTACAGCTCCTCCTGCACGTGGCGGTAGTCGCGGACGAGGAAGCCCTCCGCCTGACGGCCGTCTCAGATAGTAGGAAGTCCGAGTAATTGTGGAGACAGACGCTCCGTCCTCCCTTAGCGTTGTAGGAGCCGAACGTCTCGCTCGATCAAGCGAATGGCGGTCGTGAGCCGGAGCTCCGCGCAGGCGAACCCTGCCGCTCCGCGGCTCCCCGCCCCCGGCGTCTCGAAATCACCCTTCCCTCAAGGAGTGGATCCCCCATGGCCGAGACGACCGTCCGCCGAGTCCGTCACCTCTCCCGCAGCAGCGACGCCGAGCGCAAGAACGCCGCCGCGGCCCTTCAGCGCGCCCTCGACCGCAGGGACAACGGCGGCGAGACGGGGCACTGAGCCCCGCGCGTACGCCCGCGTCGCGGTCACCTCCGGTTCACCGCGCGCCGCGTACGACCTCGAAGTGGTCGACGCGCTCGCCGCTCTCGGCGAGCGCGGAGACCGTCATCCTCGGACGCGTGCCGGCCGTCACCTCCACCGCGAGGAACGAATAGCCGGTGTAGCGCACCCGGGACCACTCGACGGTCTCGGGCTCGGACCGCCGCCGCTTTGTCCAGCGGAAGGTCTCGACGTGGTCGCGCTCGTGGACGTGGCCCTCGTAGCTGTCCTCGACCCCGGGGCCGAAGCCGTAGAGGTCCTTGCCCGCGCCGCCCGCCGTGACGTACACGATGCCGTCACGCGTCGGATCGGTCGACGCGCCGACCGGCACGGGCTTGCCGACCTCGCCGTCCTTGATGGCGTCGGTGCGTTCGTAGACGTGGTTGTGGCCGTTGATCACCAGGTCCACCTGGTGCTTCGCGAACAGCTTCAGCCAGGCGTCGCGGACCCCGCCGTCCGAGGCGTGCCGCGACGTCGAGTAGGCGCAGTGGTGGAAGAAGACCACGATGAAGTCGGTTCCGGCGTCCGCCCGCAGGTCGCCGAGCCGCCGGTCGAGCCAGGCGGTCTGCCTGCCGTCCGTGTACCCCCGGTTGACCGGTATCTCGTACGAGACGTCGTTGGCGTCGAGGGCGACGACGCCGACGTTGCCGTAGCGGAAGGAGTAGACGCCGGGCGCCTTCGCCGGGTCGAAGCCGTTGTCGGGCAGGGACCAGCGCGCGGCCTGCCCGCCGTAGCCGTTCGGCGAGTACCACGCCTCCATGTCGTGGTTGCCGGTCGTCACCATCCACGGAACCGACTTCGCGACCGATTCCGTCTGCGCGAGGAAGGTGTCCCACACGCGCGCGTCATAGGTGTCGGACTCCTTGCCGTGCCCGGTGTCGTCCGCGTAGCAGATGTCGCCCGCGTGCAGGTGGAAGGCCGGGTCCTGGCCCAGGATGAGCTGGTCGTTGGCGAGCGCGTGGTAGCTCACGCCCTGGTCGCCGAAGGCGGTGAAGACGAACCGCCCGGCCTTCGCGGGCGCCGTCCTGAACGTGCCGAGCGTCGCCATCCGCTCGGGCGACGCGGGGTCGAAGCCGTCGTGCCCGACGCCGTAGTAGTACGTCGTGTCCGGCCGCAGCCCGTCGAGCGCCGCGTGCACGTAGTACTGCTCGACGGCGGGGAGCTTCTTCGACAGCGAAGGAGTGCGCAGGTCACGCACCTCGGCGGCGATCTTCTGGCTCAGCTCCCAGGGCCGCGTGCCGATCCGCACGAACGGGGAGCGCACCGCGAGCGGCACCTGCCAGGAGATCCGCATCTGCGTCCGCGGGTCCGCGCCGAACGCGAGGTGCCGTCCGAAGGGCGCGACCAGCCGGCCGTCGACGCGGGCCCGGGAGGACGGCGCCACCGCCGAGGTGCGCGTGCCCGTCCGGCCGTGGGCGCTGCCCGAGCTGCCCGCGAGCAGTGCGGCGCCGGCCGCCGTCCCGGCCGCGGCGAACGACCCGGCGAGCACCCTGCGGCGGGAGAGCCGTCCGCGCAGGTACGCGTGCTGTTCCGGCATGCTCATCCCGGCCGCGAGCCGCTCCGGTATGCCGACATTGGGGGTGTCCATGCAGGGAGAAGTTCCCAGCGGTCCCAACGCATGGCGGGCCCCGAGGTGAAGAGGCGGTGGCCATGTGGTGGCGCGCGTGCGGCCCCGCAAAGGGATGTCCGCATGGTGGACTGCTCGTGTCATCCCGTGGGACGGAAGAGTAGGGTGCCCGCATGTCGGCAAGTTCTCGCAGCATCAATCTCGCAGTCATCCCCGGAGACGGCATCGGCCAAGAGGTCGTGGCCCAGGGGCTCAAGGTCCTCAACGCCGTGCTTCCGCAGGACGTGAAGCTGCAGACGACGGAGTTCGACTTCGGCGCCAAGCGGTATCACGCGACCGGTGAGACGCTCACCGACGCCGACGCGGACGCCCTGAAGCAGCACGACGCGATCCTGCTCGGCGCGATCGGTGACCCCTCGGTCCCGTCCGGCGTCCTGGAGCGCGGCTTCCTGCTGAAGCTCCGCTTCCTCTTCGACCACCACGTCAACCTGCGCCCCTCGAAGCTGCTTCCGGGCGTCGCCACGCCGCTCGCGGGCCAGCCCGAGATCGACTTCATCGTCGTGCGCGAGGGCACCGAGGGCCCGTACACGGGCAACGGCGGCTCGATCCGCACCGGCACGCCGCACGAGGTCGCCACCGAGGTCTCGGTGAACACCGCCTTCGGCGTGGAGCGCGTGGTCCGCGACGCCTTCACCCGCGCCCAGGCCCGCCCGCGCAAGAAGCTGACGCTGGTCCACAAGAACAACGTCCTCGCCTACGCGGGTCACCTCTGGACGAACGTCTTCAACCGGGTGGCCGAGGAGTTCCCCGACGTCACCACCGACTACGTCCACGTGGACGCCGCGACGATCTACCTCGTCACCGACCCCGGCCGCTTCGACGTGATCGTCACCGACAACCTCTTCGGCGACATCATCACCGACCTCGCCGCGGCCGTCTCCGGCGGGATCGGCGTCGCGGCCTCGGGCAACATCAACCCGAGCCGTGAGTTTCCCTCGATGTTCGAGCCCGTCCACGGCTCGGCGCCGGACATCGCGGGCCAGGGCAAGGCCGACCCCTCGGCCACCGTGCTCTCCGTCGCCCTGCTCCTGCGCCACCTCGGGTACGAGCCGGAGGCCGCGCGCATCGAGGCAGCCGTCTCCGCCGACCTCGCCGAGCGCGGCGACACCGCGCGCAGCACCGAGCAGATCGGCGACGCGCTCGCCGTACGAGTAGCGGGCTGACCCGGCAGCCGATCTCTCGACGAAGCCGCCGGGTCCCGTGAGGACGCCCGGCGGCTTCTCCTTTGGGGCCCCGGGGTGTCACCATCGACCCCCGGGCCGTTGCCATGCCGTTTCTCTCTCAGGGACCCCACGAGCGATAATCGAACGTGGGGCCGTGAAACAGACAGGGAAGCTCGGACGTCCGCGTACCTGGTACGGGCGTGAGCGCGGTCCGTCACCATCACACCGTGAAGGACGAAGTACTCATGACGACGACGCCGACCATCGAGCTCAAGCCCTCCTCGGCCCCGCTGGCCACCGCCGAGCGGGAGGCGATCATGGCCGATCCCGGGTTCGGCCGCCACTTCACCGATCACATGGTGACGATCAAGTGGACGGAGGGCCGCGGCTGGCACGACGGGCAGCTCGTGCCCTACGGCCCGCTCAGCCTCGACCCGGCGACGAACGTCCTGCACTACGCCCAGGAGATCTTCGAGGGCCTGAAGGCCTACCGCCAGCCCGACGGCACGGTGGCCACCTTCCGCCCCGACGCCAACGCCCGCCGCTTCCAGTCCTCCGCGCGCCGGCTCGGCATGCCGGAGCTGCCCGTCGAGACGTTCGTCGAGGCGTGCGACCTGCTGGTGCGGCAGGACATCGGCTGGGTCCCCGCGCACGGCGGTGAGGAATCCCTCTACCTGCGGCCCTTCATGATCGCGACCGAGGTCGGGCTGGGCGTGAAGCCCGCCAACGAGTACCTCTTCGTCGTGATCGCCTCGCCCGCGGGCGCGTACTTCCCCGGCGGCGTCAAGCCCGTCTCCATCTGGCTCTCCGAGGACCGCGTGCGCGCCGTCCCCGGCGGCATGGGCGACGCCAAGACCGGCGGCAACTACGCCGCGTCCCTGCTCGCGCAGGCCGAGGCCGCCGCGAAGGGCTGCGACCAGGTCGCCTACCTCGACGCCGTCGAGCACAAGTGGGTCGAGGAACTGGGCGGCATGAACCTGTACTTCGTGTACGGGGACCGGATCGTCACCCCCGCCCTCACGGGCTCGCTGCTCGCCGGCATCACCCGTGACTCGCTCCTGTCGGTCGCCCGTGACCTCGGCTACACCTCCGAGGAGGGCCGCGTCTCCATCGACCAGTGGAAGACCGACTCCGAGAACGGCACGCTGACCGAGGTCTTCGCCTGCGGCACCGCCGCGGTGATCACGCCGGTCGGCACGGTCAAGTGCAACGCGGGCGAGTGGCAGCAGAGCGGCGGTGAGCCCGGCAAGGTCACGATGGCCCTGCGTGAGGCCCTCCTCGACATCCAGCGCGGCACGGCCGAGGACAAGCACGGCTGGATGCACAACCTGACCTGATCCCCGACTCCGTCGAGCCCGGCCCGGGGCGGCCCCAGGCCCGTCCCGGGGGCGCGGGGACTGCGCGAGCGACCACGGGCGGCCCGCGGTCGAGGGCGGGCCGGGGCACCCCGGGGGCGCGGGGAACTGCGCGAGCGACCACGGGCGACCCGCGGTCGAGGGCGGGCATGAGCACCCCGGGGGAGGCGCGGACGGCCCGCGGTCGAGGGCGGGCATGAGCACCCCGGGGGAGGCGCGGACGGCCCGCGGCCGAGGACCCGCACGGCTGACGCGTCGAGCTCGGCCCCCCCCGAAGCGTTCGGGGGGCCGGGCTCGACGCGTCGGTGCGGCGCCGTCCTACGTGTCGGCGCCCTCGCCGCCCTCGCCGACAGAGGCCCCCGAGGCCCCAGCGGCCGCCTCGTCGTCCTCCTTCGGGACGTTCGACCCCACCGGGGTAAGCGGCCCGCTGGTGATCGCGTCGACGGCGCCGATGACCGCGGCCCCCGCGCCCTTGGCCGCGCGGACACCGAGTTCTATGAGTTCCTGCATGGTCGTTCTCCCCGTACTGCTGTCCTGATCCCGCTTGTCACGGTCGGGTTCAGGCTACGCGGTCGCCGGACGCGGCCGACGGGACGGGTTCAACGGCGCCGGGCGTGCCCACCGGTTCGGCCCGCGCCGTCAGCGCCAGATAGGCCGCGCCGCCCACCGCCCCCGACAGCAGGAAGCTGCAGTCGACCCCGCCGGTCAGGGCGAGCAGCGGCCCCTCGTAGGTGGGCAGGGAGACCGCGAGGACGCCGACCGCCGCGCCGAGGGCCCACGCCGCCGTGGCCCGGAGGTTCCACCCCGAGCGGTACCAGTAGGCGCCGCCACGGGAGCGGCGGTTGAAGACCTGGAGGGCGTCCGCGTCGTACTCCCCGCGGCAGCGCGCGAAGCCGATCAGGGTGATCACCGCCCAGGGGGTGCCGACGGCGGTCAGGAGCAGCACGAAGGACGTCATCGCGTCCTGCGCCTCCCACGCGTAGTGCCCGACGAAGACGCAGGCGGTCGCCGTCAGGGCGACGGCGCAGGTGGCGCGGGCCCGGGAGGCGCGGGGCAGGATCGCGTCCAGGTCGAGGCCCATCGAGTACAGCATCAGGCCCGCGTTGCCGACCGAGCCCGCGGAGGCGGCGAGCAGCAGCGGCACCAGGTACCAGGCGGGGGAGGCGGCCACGAGCGGCCCGGCGTAGTCGAGGGCGGCCCCGGCCGCGTACGCCGTGAACGTGCCGAACAGCTGCGGGATCAGCAGGCCCGCGATCAGCCCGAGCCAGGCCGCGCCGAGCACCGCGCGCGAGCTGTGCCGGGCGGGGGAGACGTAGCGGGTGTAGTCGCCGAGCAGGGTGATGAAGGCGATGGGGCCCGACAGGCCCGCCGCCACCAGGGCGAGCAGCCAGGTCGGCCAGAACGAGCCGAGCAGATGGCCGCCCGCGCCGGGCAGCGCCGAGAGCGTGAAGTCGGGGGCGTACGCGACGACGCCGAGGATCAGCAGGGCCGTCATGGCGAGGGCGAGGACGCGGGAGAGCCTGAGCAGCACCCGGTAGCCGAAGACGGCGCCGGTCACGGTCGCCGCGGCGAGCAGGGCGTAGACGACGCCGTAGCTGAGGCCGTCGGCCGGCAGGCCGAGCAGCCGGTGCAGGGTGCCCACCATCACGTCGCCGCCGATCCAGATGGTCAGCGCGGTGTAGCCGAGGGAGAGCAGCAGCCCGACGACCGAGCCGACCAGGCGTCCGCGCACACCGAACTGCGCGCCGGACGAGGTGGAGAGGTTGGTGCCGGTGCGCAGGGACACCAGGGCGAGCGGCGCGGTCAGGGCGGTGCCGAGCACGGTTCCCGCCACCACCGCGCTCACCGACTGCCAGAAGCCGAGGCCGAACGAGACCGGCAGCCAGCCGAAGACGACCACCCCGAGGCAGAGGTTGGAGCCGATGAGGATCGACACGAGATCTCGGGGGCCGCTGGTGCGCTCCTCGTCCGGGATGGTGTCGACTCCGCGCTGTTCTATCGGCATGAGGGCGCCCCTGACGCTCGCTGGGTCTCGACTGATCGCTCGCTCCGTGCGCCGCATCGGTCGCAGAGTTTAGAGCAGCGATCAATGTGACCTGTGCCGCGCTCGTCCGTCAATGGTTTCCGCAGGGGAATCTCACGGTTAGAGTGTCGTTCAAATCATGTGACCGAGGAGGTGCCGAGGCGTGCGACTGACGCCCACCGAACGCGACCGGCTGCTGCTCTTCGGGGCCGCCGAGCTCGCCAGGGCCCGCAAGGCGCGGGGCCTCAGACTCAACGTCCCCGAGGCGACCGCGCTCATCGCCGACACGGTCTGCGAGGCGGCCCGCGACGGCGCCCGGCTCGCCGAGGCCGTCGAGCGCGCCCGCGCCGCCCTCGGCCCCGACGACGTGCTGCCCGGCGTCGCCGACGTCGTGACCGAGGTGCACGTGGAGGCCGTCTTCGACGACGGCTCCCGCCTCGCGGTGGTCTCCGACCCCATCGGCGGCGGTCTCGGCGCCGAGGCCCCGGGCGCGCTGCTGCCCGGCCCCGCGCACGCCGACCCGGCGCCCGTCGTGACCCTGACCGTGCGCAACACCGCCACCGTGCCGGTCTCCGTGACCTCGCACTTCCACTTCTTCGAGGCCAACCCCCGCCTCGACTTCGACCGCGCCGCCGCCTACGGGCTGCGGCTCGCCGTGCCCGCCGGGTCGTCGGTCCGCTTCGGGCCCGGCGAGAGCGCCGACGTGGGACTGCTGCCCATCGGCGGCGAGCGGATCGCGATCGGCTTCGCCGGCCTCGTCGACGGGCCGCTGGACGCCCCGGGCGCCCGCGAAGAGGCCCTGCGCCGCGCCGCCGCCTGCGGCTACCTCGGCGTGCCGGGCACGACAGAGCAGGAGGCCGAGCGATGAGCCGCCCCGGAGGCCACCCCGCCGAACCCCGCCGCCTCACCCCGTACGAGTACGCCGCCACGCACGGCCCACGAGCGGGCGACCACGTACGGCTCGGCGACTCCGGGCTGACGATCCGCGTGGAGTCCGACGCCCAGAAGTACGGCGACGAGTTCCTCGCCGGGTTCGGCAAGACGGCCCGCGACGGGCTCCACCTCAAGGCCGCCGCCGTCCGTGAGACCTGTGACGTCGTCATCAGCAACGTCGTCGTCATCGACGCCGCGCAGGGCATCCGCAAGGTGTCCATCGGGATCAGGGAAGGCCGCATCCACGCCATCGGGCGCGCGGGCAACCCGGACACCCTCGACGGCGTCGACGTGGTGGTCGGCACCGGCACGTCCATCGTGTCCGGGGAAGGGCTCATCGCCACCGCGGGCTCCGTGGACACCCATGTCCACCTGCTCTCGCCGCGCATCATGGAGGCCTCCCTCGCCTCCGGCGTGACGACGATCATCGGCCAGGAGTTCGGCCCCGTCTGGGGCGTCGGCGTCAACTCGCCCTGGGCGCTGAAGCACGCCTTCAACGCCTTCGACGCCTGGCCGGTCAACATCGGCTTCCTCGGCCGGGGTTCTTCCTCGCACGACGCCCCGCTGATCGAGGCGCTGGCGGAGGGCGGCGCGTCCGGCTTCAAGGTGCACGAGGACATGGGCGCGCACACCCGCGCCCTGGACACCGCGCTGCGGGTCGCCGAGGAGCACGACGTCCAGGTGGCCCTGCACAGCGACGGGCTGAACGAATGCCTCTCGGTCGAGGACACCCTCAAGGTGCTCGAAGGCCGGACCATCCACGCCTTCCACATCGAGGGCTGCGGCGGCGGCCATGTGCCGAACGTCCTGAAGATGGCGGGCGTCCCGAACGTCATCGGCTCCTCCACCAACCCCACCCTGCCCTTCGGCCGTGACGCCGTCGCCGAGCACTACGGCATGATCGTCTCCGTCCACGACCTGAAGACCGACCTGCCGGGCGACGCCGCCATGGCCCGCGACCGCATCCGCGCCGGGACGATGGGCGCCGAGGACGTCCTCCACGACCTGGGGGCCATCGGCATCACCTCCTCCGACGCGCAGGGCATGGGCCGCGCCGGCGAGACCGCACGCCGCACCTTCGCGATGGCCGGGAAGATGAAGGCCGAGCTCGGCCCCATGGAGGGCGACGGCCCGCACGACGACAACGCGCGCGTGCTGCGCTACATCGCCAAGCTGACCATCAACCCCGCCCTCGCCCACGGCCTCGCCCACGAGGTCGGCTCCATCGAGGCCGGCAAGCTCGCCGACATCGTCCTGTGGCGCCCCGAGTACTTCGGCGCCAAACCGCAGCTCGTCCTGAAGGCGGGCTTCCCCGCCTACGGGGTCGTGGGCGACCCGAACGCCGCGACCGACACCTGCGAACCCCTCGTCCTCGGCCCGCAGTTCGGTGCGCACGGGGCGACGCCCGCCGACATCTCCGTGGCGTTCGTCGCCCAGGCCGCCGTCGACCAGGGCAACGACACGATGCCCACCCGCCGCCGCCGGGTCGCCGTGCGCGGCACCCGCGGCATCGGCCCCGCCGACCTGCGCCTGAACTCCCGCACCGGCTCCGTCGACGTGAACCAGCGCACCGGCCTCGTCACGCTCGACGGCGACCCGGTCCGCTCCGAGCCCGCCGACTCCGTCCCGCTCAACCGCCTCTACTTCCTCTAAGGGTTCTCACCTGATGTCTGCTGCCGCCGACGGCTTCCGCATGCCCGCCGAGTGGGCCCCGCACGAGCGCACCTGGATGGCGTGGCCGTGCCCCAACCCCACCTTCGACGACCCCGCGGGCCTGGACGCGTCCCGCAAGGCCTGGGCCGCGGTCGCCCGCGCCGTACGCCGCTTCGAGCCCGTCACCGTGGTCTGCGGGCCCGGCCAGTCCCCGTACGCCGCGGAACTCCTCGGCCCGGACGTCGAGGTCGTCGAGCGGGAACTCGACGACGCCTGGATGCGGGACATCGGGCCGACCTTCGTCACCGACGGCCGCGGCACGCTGGCCGCCGTGGACTGGACGTTCAACGGCTGGGGCGCCCAGGAGTGGGCCCGCTGGGACCACGACGCCAAGATCGGCGGGCAGGTCGCCGACCTCGCCGGAGCCCGTACGTACCCCTCGTCCCTGGTCAACGAGGGCGGCGGCATCCACGTCGACGGCGAGGGCACCGTCCTGCTCACCGAGACCGTCCAGCTCGGCCCCGAGCGCAACCCCGGCCTGACCAAGGCGGAGGTCGAGGCCGAGATCCACGCCAAGATCGGCACCACCAAGGCGATCTGGCTGCCCCGCGGCCTCACCGCCGACTACCCGGGCCACGGCTACGGCACCCTCGGCCACGTCGACATCGTCGCCGCCTTCGCCGCGCCCGGCGTCGTCCTCGTCCACTCCCAGCGCGACCCCGCCCACCCCGACTTCGAGGTCAGCAAGGAGATCATCGCGACCCTCACGGGGCAGAAGGACGCGCGCGGGCGCACCCTGCGGATCGTCGAGGTGCCCGCCCCGACCGTGGTCAGGGACGACGAGGGCTGGGTCGACTACTCCTACATCAACCACTACCTCTGCAACGGCGGCGTCGTGCTCTGCGCCTTCGGCGACCCGAACGACGAGATCGCCGCGGGCATCTTCCGCGGCCTCTTCCCGGACCGGACGGTGACGCTCGTCGACGCCCGTACGATCTTTGCCGGGGGCGGTGGCATCCACTGCATCACCCAGCAGCAGCCGAAGGTGTGACCAAGGAGTGAGCCATGGCCGGAGCCGGGCAGGCCCGCGCGCGGAAGAACGCCCCGCCGCGCGAGGACGTACTGGCGGCGGCCATGGAGATGATCGCCGAGCGCGGCCTGGAGAAGCTGACCATGGCCGCGCTCGGCCGCGAGGTCGGCATGAGCTCCGGCCACCTCCTCTACTACTTCCGCACCAAGGACGAGCTGCTCCTGCGCACCCTGGAGTGGAGCGAGGGCCGCCTCGGCGCCGAGCGCGGCCGGCTCCTCGCCCGCCCCGGCACGGCCCGCGCCCGCCTCGACGCGTACGTCGAGCTGTACGTGCCCGACGGGCCCGGCGACCCCCACTGGACCCTCTGGCTCGAAGTCTGGAACCGCTCCCTGGGCGCCGACGAGGACGGCCGCGACCGGCAGGCCGCGATCGAGGGCGCCTGGCACCGCGACCTGGTGGCGCTGATCGCCGAGGGCGTCTCGCGCGGCGAGTTCGGCCCCGTCGACCCGGACAGGACCGCGGCCCGGCTGCGGGCCCTCCTGGACGGCTTCGCGATCCACGTGGCGATCGGCCTGCGCGGCACCGGCCGTGAGCACGTCCTCGCCCACGTACGGGAGTTCCTGGACGCGACGCTCGCCTCGGACGCCTAGCCACCCGTCCAGGTTGTACGCATTCCGGCGGATTGCCTGGCCCCCGGCGGGTGCGCTTGTATCCCCGTGGACCTTCGACGCCGGGTCGGGGGAACGACGGGTCCTGGGGGGGCAACCATGTCGTCTGCGAGACGTGCGTCCGGCGCGGGGCGTGTGACCTCGACCGCCGCGGCGCTCGCCGCCGCCCTCACCTGCGCCACCCTGCCCGCGGCACACGCGGACCCCGAGACGCCCCGCACCGAGCGCGTCAGCACCACGAGCGACGGCGCCCAGGCCGACGGGCCGTCGGCCGACCCGGCGATCAGCGCCGACGGCCGCCACGCCGGCTTCACCTCCACCGCCCGCGGGCGCGCGGTCGTCTTCGGCTCGGACGCCGCCGACCTGGTGCCAAACGACACGAACGGAGTGTCCGACGTCTTCGTGCGGCACACCCGCTGAGCCGCGCCACCACCCCGCACCCGTACCGACCGCACCGCACCGCACCGCACCACGAGAAGAAAGCACGGGGGAGCACACCATGCGCCGCACCAAGCGCCACGCCGCCCTGGCGTCCGCCGCACTCGTCGCCGCGGCCACCGCCGCGAGCCTGCCCGCCGCCTCCGCCGCGCCCGCCGCGCCCCGCACCGAGGGCATCAGCGTCACGGCCGAGGGCAAGGCGGCCAACGACAGGTCGTCGGGGGCCGTGATCAGCAGGAACGGTCGGTTCGCCGCCTTCGACTCCGAGGCGACCGACCTGGTGGCCGGCGACACGAACGGACTCCGCGACATCTTCGTACGCGATCTGCGCACCGGGAGGACCGAGCGGATCGCCCTGGCGGGGCGCGAACTGCGAGGGGCCGCGCTGAGCGCCGACGGCCGCCGGGTCGCGTTCATCTCCTCGCCCGAGGGCGCGTACTCCGACTCCGACGTCCGCCTCTACGACCGCAGGACCAAGAAGACCGAACGCCTCGACGTCGAGCTGCCCGACGGCTTCGACGGGCGCGGCGCGGGCGGGGTCTCGCTCAGCGCCGACGCGCGCTACGCCGTCTTCGACACCGACCACCGCGAGGACGGCGGCGTCGTCCTCCTGCGCGACCGGAAGACCGGCACGACCGAGCGGATCAGCCGGTCGGACGACGGCTGGGAGCCGCGCAGGTCGCACTCCGCGACCGTCAGCGACGACGGCAGCCGCGTCGTCTACGCCCGCAACCACACCAACGGCCCGCGCGGCGACGACTGGAGCGACGTCTGGCTGCGCGACCGCAGGACGGGCGAGCTGACGGAGATCGACCGCTCGTACGACGGCTCCGAGACCGAGAAGGAGTCGCTGGCCCCCTCCATCAGCGGCGACGGCCGGAAGGTCGTCTTCGAGTCCCGCGACACCCACCTCGTCCCGAATGACGACGACGCCGCCTGGAACGTCTTCGTCCACGACATCGCCTCCGGCGCCAACCAGCGCGTCCACGGCGCCCAGGGCGGTCCCGGCGAGGTCTACACCCGCTCGCCCGCGATCAGCGCCGACGGCCGCTACCTCACCTACCGGACCGAGCTGGCCGAGGCGGGCGCCGAGTACGGCAAGGAGTGGCCCGTCTACCTGCGCGATCTGCGGACGAACACCACGACCCTGGTCAGCCCGGACACCACCGGCGGAGTGGCGTCCGCCGAGGTCGCGCCCGGCGGCATCGCGGCCGACGGCCGCCGTGTCGCCTTCCTCTCCGCCGACGAGACGCTGCTGAGCGACGACACGAACGACGGCGACGACGCCTTCGTGCGCCGTCTGCGCTGACGCCCCGCACCGTGCGGGCGGCGTGTCCCACGCGTCGCCCGCATCGTGAGACGGAGCAGCGCGGAGTGCGCGTGCTGTGGCAGGCTGCCACCGTGCTCTCGTTCGCCATGATTATTGGCAGCAGGCGCGCCGGTCCGCAGTGACCGTCTCGTACCACCATGTACGGGCGGACACCGTCGTCTTCAGACCCGCGCGCGAACCTCTCGTACCCACGAGGGGTTTTTTCGTTTCCAGGCCCAATGTCAGCCGGACGCGGAGCGCGCGGGATCATCAAGACGGTGGAGCCGGTCATTCCGGTAGACCGAGATCCGACACAGGAGCCAGATCAGCATGACGGAAACCAGCACACCCGACGATTCCTTCCACGTCTTCGACACGACGCTGCGTGACGGCGCGCAGCGTGAGGGCATCAACCTCACCGTCGCGGACAAGCTGACCATCGCTCGGCACCTGGACGACTTCGGTGTGGGCTTCATCGAGGGCGGCTGGCCGGGTGCGAACCCGCGTGACACGGAGTTCTTCGCCCGCGCCCAGCAGGAGATCACCTTCCGGCACGCCCAGCTCGTCGCCTTCGGCGCCACCCGCCGCGCGCACGCCAAGGCCGCCGAGGACCCGCAGGTCAACGCCCTGCTGGAGTCCGGCGCCCCGGTCATCACCCTGGTCGCCAAGTCCCACGACCGGCATGTCGAACTCGCCCTGCGCACCACCCTGGACGAGAACCTGGAGATGATCCGCGACACCGTCTCCCACCTCGTGGCCCAGGGCCGCCGGGTCTTCGTCGACTGCGAGCACTTCTTCGACGGCTACCGCGCCAACCCCGAGTACGCCAAGTCCGTCGTACGCGCCGCCGCCGAGGCGGGCGCCGACGTCGTCGTGCTGTGCGACACCAACGGCGGCATGCTGCCCGCCCAGGTCCAGGCCGTCGTGGCCACCGTCGCCGCCGACACCGGCGCCCGCCTCGGCATCCACGCCCAGGACGACACCGGCTGCGCGGTCGCCAACACCCTGGCCGCCGTCGACGCGGGCGCCACCCACGTGCAGTGCACCGCCAACGGCTACGGCGAACGCGTCGGCAACGCCAACCTCTTCCCCGTCGTCGCCGCCCTGGAACTGAAGTACGGCAAGCAGGTCCTGCCGGAGGGCTCCCTGCGCGAGATGACCCGCGTCTCCCACGCGATCGCCGAGGTCGTCAACCTCACGCCCTCCACCCACCAGCCCTACGTGGGCGTCTCCGCCTTCGCCCACAAGGCCGGACTGCACGCCTCCGCGATCAAGGTCGACCCCGACCTCTACCAGCACATCGACCCCGACCTCGTCGGCAACCGCATCCGGATGCTGGTCTCCGACATGGCGGGCCGCGCCTCCATCGAGCTCAAGGGCAAGGAGCTGGGCGTCGACCTCGGCGACGACCGCGAGCTGGTCGGCCGCGTCGTGGAGCGCGTCAAGGAGCGCGAACTCGCGGGCTACACCTACGAGGCGGCCGACGCCTCCTTCGAGCTGCTGCTCCGCGAGGAGGCCGAGGGCCGCGCCCGCCGCTACTTCCGCGTCGAGTCCTGGCGGGCCATCGTCGAGGACCGCCCCGACGGCACCCACGCCAACGAGGCCACGGTGAAGCTCTGGGCCAAGGGGGAGCGCATCGTCGCCACGGCCGAGGGCAACGGCCCGGTCAACGCGCTCGACCGGGCGCTCAGAGTCGGCCTCGAACGCATCTACCCGCAGCTCGCCAAGCTGGAGCTCGTCGACTACAAGGTCCGCATCCTGGAGGGCAAGCACGGCACGTCCTCCACCACCCGCGTCCTGATCTCCACCAGCGACGGCGACGGCGAGTGGTCGACCGTCGGCGTCGCCGAGAACGTCATCGCCGCGTCCTGGGGCGCGCTGGAGGACGCCTACACCTACGGGCTGCTGCGCGCCGGCGTGGAGCCGGTCGAATAGCCCCCTCCGGGAACCGGTCGCCCCGCCCTCTCCCGGAACGTCGGCCGACGCGTTCGCCGGGCCACGTGCGAAGTATTACGTTCGAAGTATGAGGAATCGGACGAAGCGGGTCACTGTCGGCTTGTCCGGGATGCTGCTCGCCCTGAGCGCCGTCTCCTTCACGGCGGCGCCCGGGGCGCCGGCCGCCACCAGCACCTCGGACGTCGCCGCCGCCTGGGAGGACGGGCCGGTGTACGTCGATCCGGCCGCCGCCGATCAGCTCACCGACGGCCAGGCGGACGCCCTGGCGGAGAAGATCGAGGACGCCGACAAGCCGATCTTCGTGGCCGTGCTGCCGGAGGACTTCCCGCAGCAGGGCATCTTCTCCAGGCTGCGGGCCGAGACGGGCGTGACGGGCGTCTACGCGGTCCGGCTCGGCGACGGCTTCGACGCCAAGGCCGACCGCGTGGTCCTGCCGCGCAACGCGGTGTCCAACCTCGTCTCCCTCGTACGCGGCCAGGACGCGGAGGCCCAGCTCAACGACTTCGTCGACCAGGCGGTCAAGCAGGCGAGGGGCACGGCCCCGAAGTCCTGGGACGGCGGCTCCATGGAGGGCATCTCGCCCGGCGCGCTCGGCGGGGTGGGCGTGGTGATCGTGGCGGGCGGCATCGGCGCCTACGCCGTGATCCGGCGCAAGAAGCGGCGCCACGAGGAGGCGCAGCGCGAGGCCCTGCGCAAACTCACCGTGGTCGTCGACGAGGACATCACCGCGTTCGGCGAGGAGCTCGACCGGCTCGACTTCCACCCCGCGGAGGCGGGCGCGGACGACGCGATGCGGGCCGACTACGAACGCGCGCTCGACGCCTACGAGAAGGCCAAGGCCGCCATGGCCGCCGCCCGGCGTCCCGAGGACGTGCGGGCCGTGACCGAGGCCCTGGAGGACGGCCGCTTCTCGCTTGCCCTGCTCGCCGCGCGCCGCGAGGGCCGCGAACTCCCCGAGCGCCGCGCCCCCTGCTTCTTCGACCCGCGCCACGGCCCCTCGGTCCAGGACGCCGTGTGGGCCCCGGCCGGCGGCGCGGAGCGCGAGGTCCCGGTCTGCGCGGCGGACGCGGCACGGCTCGCGGACGGCAGGGACCCGATGGTGCGGACGGTGGCATCGGAGTACGGCGACCGCCGCCCCTACTGGGAGGCGGGCCCCGCCTACGGCCCCTGGGCGGGGGGCTACTTCGGCGGCGGCCTTCTCCCCGGCCTCCTGATGGGCACCATGCTCGGCGGGATGATGTCGGGCCCGGCGTACGCGGCGGACTACGGCGCCGGGTACGGCGACTTCGGCGGCGGCTTCGAGGGCGGCGACTACTCGGGCGCGGACTTCGACCCGGGCGACTTCGGAGGGGGCGGCGACTTCGGGGGCGGCGGGGACTTCGGTGGAGGCGGTGACTTCGGCGGCGGCGGGAACTTCTAGGCCGGCCGTCCCCGGCGGGGATGCGCGCCCGTGCGGCGCCGGTGGTTCGGGCCCGTCAGGCGTTGAGGACGAGCCGCGCGGCGGCGATGGGCGGAGCAAGGGCCACGGGACGCCGAAGCCGAAGCCGGGGCGCCCCGTGGGTGTTGCGCGGGGCCGGGCTCACACGCGGATGGCGCTGATGTCGAAGTTCAGCTTGATCTTGTCGGAGACGAGGACGCCACCCGTCTCCAGCGCGGCGTTCCACGTCAGGCCCCAGTCCGAGCGGAGGATCTCCGCCTTGCCCTCGAAGCCGACGCGCTCGTTGCCGAAGGGGTCCTTGGCCGAGCCGTTGAACTCCAGGTCGATGGAGAGGGGCTTCGTCGTGCCGAGGATCGACAGGTCACCGGTGACGCGGTAGTCGTCGCCGCCCAGCGCCCGCACCTCGGTGGAGCGGAAGGTCATCTCGGGGAACTCCTCCGTCTTGAAGAAGTCCGCGCTCTTCAGGTGCCCGTCACGGTCGGCGTTGCCGGTGTCGATGCTGTCCATCCTGACGTCGAGGGAGGCCGTCGAGCGGGACGGGTCGGAGCCGTCCAGGTGCAGCGTGCCGGTGACGTCGAGGAACGAGCCCTTGACGTTGGTGACCATGGCGTGGCGGGCGACGAACCCGAGCGTCGAGTGCGAGGCGTCGATCGTGTAGTCACCGGTCGGCGCGGCCGGCTCCGGGCTGACGGCGGCGGGGGCGGCCTGCGCGGTGGCGGTGGCGGTGTCGTTCTTGCGGCCGAAGAGACCCATGACGTGCTCCTTGGGGGACGGGCTCCGCGGTGGGAGCTCCGGGTGGCTCTGGTGGTTGCCGAAGCTTGTTGTTGAAGCTTCAACGAGATCGAAGGTAGCGCGATTATGTTCAACATTCAACCTCTCGGCTGAGTGGAGTTCCGGTCGCTTGTTATGGCATCACTCTGATGCCAGACTGGTGCCATGAACCTCACGCAGTACGTCGACCAGCTCCGGCGCGAGCTCGCCGTGGCCGCAGAGGCCGGTGGCGACGAGGCCCGCGAGCTGGCCGAGCGCCTCACCGCCCCGCTGGAGTCGGCCGCCCGGCTCACCCTGCTGAACGCGCTCTCGGCCGCCGCCGACGAGATCACCAGCGACCTCGCGCCCGGCTCCGTCGACGTACGGCTGCGCGGCCTCGACCCCGAGTTCGTCGTGACGCCACCGCCGGCGGCCGAGGGGTTCGACGCCCAGGCCGAGTACGCGGCCCTCATGGGGCTGCGCCCGCCCCTGCCGCCGGCGCCGCCCGCGGGCGCGGACGCGCCGGACGACGGCGGCACCGCCCGGATCAACCTGCGCCTGCCGGCCCACGTCAAGGCGCGTGCCGAGGAGGCCGCCAACCGCGAGGGCCTCTCCCTCAACGCCTGGCTGGTGCGCGCGGTCGCCGGCGCCGTGGAGCAGCCCGGCCGCTCCCCCGGGGGCGGGGGCCGCCAAGGGGCTCACACCCACGGGAACGGCTTCACCGGCTGGGTGCGGTAGCCCCGCCGGGGCCGGACCCGCGCAAGGACCTCCATCCCGCCTCCGCGAGCCGCGAGGCTCGACGCGTCAGCAGAACTGGACAACCATGCCTGTTTTCGACACCCCCCGGCCCATCGCCGTCATGGTCGCCCTCGACGCCGGGTCCGTCCGCCTCGTCGCGGGGGACGGTACGGACACGGTCGTGGACGTACGCCCCGGCAGTGAGAGCCGGGAGGCCGATGTCAGGGCCGCCGAGCGCACGCGCGTCGAGTTCTCGAACGGCGTGCTGCTCGTCAAGGGGCCCAAGGAGCGCCCCCTGTTCGGCACGGGCTCCTCGATCGACGTGGACATCGCGCTGCCCGCCGGTTCCGAGGTGCGGGGCACCGCGGGGGCGGGGCAGTTCTCGCTGCGGGGGACCTTCGGGGAGTGCGCCATCAGGACCGCCACGGGGGACATCCAGGTCGAGCGGGCCGCCGGGGTCCGGCTGACCTCGGGTTTCGGCGAGGTCACCCTCGGCCGCGCCGACGGCCGTGCCGAGGTCGCGGCCGCCTCCGGGGAGATCCGGCTCGGCACGGTCACCGGCTCGGCGTCGGTCCAGAACTCCAACGGCGCCGTCAACCTGGGCGAGATCGGGGGCGCCCTCGGGGTGAAGGCGTCCAACGGCACGGTCACGGTCGAGCACGCGGCGGCGGACGTCACGGTCAGGACGGCCAACGGCGCCATCCGCGTGGGGGAGCTGGTGCGCGGCGCGGCGGTCCTGGAGACGGGGGCGGGCGCGATCGAGTTCGGCATCCGCGAAGGGACGGCGGCCTTCCTCGACATGCGGACCCGCGCGGGCTCGGTGAGCCAGCCGCTGACCGAGGTGAGGGACGCGGGCGACGCGAAGGAGACCCTGAAAGTGCGGGCCCGCGCGGGAATGGGCGACATCGCGGTGCGCCGCGCCTGACGGCAGCCCGTCCCCATGGGCCCGGCGCCGGGGGCGGCGCCGGTCGTCGGCCCCCGCCCATGCGGCGGGGGCGTGGGCTCCACGGCACCCCGGGGGCCCGGCGGGGGCCGCCGCGAGGCTCCTTTTGTGGGAACCCCACAGAGAGGGAGGGGCTCAGCAGTCACTTCTTCAGCGCCCTCGCCCTCTTCTGTCCGGGGCTGCCAGGAAAACGGCCCGGAGACTGTGCAGAGTCGACGGTCCGTTTCCCTGGTGGCGCTCCGTAAGGTCGCTACATGACCGTTTTGGATGAGACCGCCTCCTCCGGGGGCGAGCCCACCGACGCGCGTGGGCGCGTGGCCGAACTGCACGAGATCCGTGCGGAGGCGCTGCGCGGGCCCAGCGAGAAGGCGACCGAGGCGCAGCACGCCAAGGGCAAGCTGACCGCACGCGAGCGGATCGAGCTGCTCCTCGACCCGGGCTCGTTCAACGAGGTCGAGCAGTTGCGGCGGCACCGCGCCACGGGCTTCGGCCTGGAGGCCAAGAAGCCGTACACCGACGGTGTCATCACGGGCTGGGGCACGGTCGAGGGCCGCACGGTCTTCGTCTACGCGCACGACTTCCGGATCTTCGGCGGGGCGCTGGGCGAGGCCCACGCCACGAAGATCCACAAGATCATGGACATGGCCATCGCGGCCGGCGCCCCGCTGGTCTCGCTGAACGACGGCGCCGGCGCGCGCATCCAGGAAGGCGTCACGGCCCTGGCGGGCTACGGCGGCATCTTCCAGCGCAACACCAAGGCGTCCGGCGTGATCCCGCAGATCAGCGTGATGCTGGGCCCGTGCGCGGGCGGCGCGGCGTACAGCCCGGCGCTGACGGACTTCGTGTTCATGGTCCGCGAGACGTCGCAGATGTTCATCACGGGCCCGGACGTGGTCCGCGCGGTGACGGGCGAGGAGATCACGCAGAACGGCCTCGGCGGCGCGGACGT
>NZ_QEXM01000016.1 GCF_004127445.1 Streptomyces alfalfae | reverse complement strand
ACTGGTACTAATAGGCCGAGGGCTTGTCCTCAGTTGCTCGCGTCCACTGTGTTGGTTCTGAAACCACGAACAACCCCGCGTTTGTCACAGAGCGTGGTGCGGTTGACAGTTTCATAGTGTTTCGGTGGTCATAGCATGAGGGAAACGCCCGGTTACATTCCGAACCCGGAAGCTAAGCCTCATAGCGCCGATGGTACTGCAGGGGGGACCCTGTGGGAGAGTAGGACGCCGCCGAACTATTTTTAGGGGAAACCCCCGCACCTTTTGGTGCGGGGGTTTTCTGCGTTCCGGGCCCTTTCCCGTACTCGGGGTCGGCCCTCTGCTTCTGCACTACGGCCTTTACAGGCGGCCGCCGGCCTTGAGGGACAGGTAGGCGTCGGCCAATGCGGGGGCCAGAGCCTTCGGGGCGGCGTCCACCACCGTGACGCCGCGATGCGTGAGTTGTTCCGCCGTACGAAGCCGTTCGGATCGCTCCTGCGCTGCGGCTGCTGCCTCGTAGACCGCTTCCGTTGTTCCGCGAGCGGTCGCCATTCGCTGTACGTGAGGGTCTGCCACCGAGGCGATCACGACTTTGTGGCGTTTGGTGAGGCGGGACAGCACGGGAAGCAGCCCTTCCTCGATCGGCGCTCGGTCCAGGCTGGTCAGCAGCACGATCAGGGAGCTGCGAGACGCTGTGCGCAGGGCCATCGACGTCAGGCCGCGGGCATCGGTCTCGATGAGCTCGGGCTCCAGCGTGGCCAGTGCGTCGACCAGGGAAGGCAGCACATCGCCCGCCGAGCGGCCCTGGACGAGGGCGCGGACCCGGCGGTCGTAGGCCAGGAGGTCGACCCGGTCGCCGGCCCGGGAGGCGAGGGCGCCGAGGAGCAGAGCCGCGTCCATGGAGGCGTCGAGGCGTGGGGCGTCGCCCACGCGGCCGGCCGAGGTGCGTCCGGTGTCGAGGACCAGGAGGATGTGCCGGTCACGCTCCGGGCGCCAGGTGCGGATCGCGACGGTGGAACGGCGTGCCGTGGCCCGCCAGTCGATGGAGCGGGTGTCGTCCCCGGGAACGTAGTCGCGCAGGCTGTCGAATTCGGTGCCTTGGCCTCGGGTCAGCACGCTGGTGCGGCCGTCGAGCTCGCGCAGACGCGCCAGCTTGGCGGGAAGGTGCTTCCGGCTCGTGAAAGGGGGCAGAGCGCGTACGGTCCAGGGGGCCCTGTGGCTGCCCTGGCGGGCGAAGAGGCCCAGGGGGCCGTACGAGCGGATGGTCACGCGGTCGGCCTGGTGGTCGCCGCGACGCGTGGGGCGCAGGCGCGTGGTGAGGCGGCGTCGTTCGCCGGCCGGGACCGTCAGGCGGTGGCGGGGCGCGGTGGCCCTTTCCGGCGTGGTGTTCTCGGCCAGGGGCTGTTGGCTGCTCGGGGGCCACGCGTCGCGGATGACGGCACGCAGGGGGCGGCCGGAGGGGTTCGTGACGGTGAGGTCCACGTCGGCGGTCTCCCCGAGGCGTACGGAGGTCTCGCCGGAGCGTGTCAGGCCGAGACGGCGTACGGGTGCGGCCAGGGCGAAGTCGCAGGCGCAGGCCAGCGCCAGAGGGGTGTTGACGGCGAGGATGCCTGTCCAGCCGGGTTCCCAGATGCCCACGGGAAGGCTGCCGAGGGCGGCGAGGAGGGCGGCGCGTCCGGTGAGGGCCATCAGCGGGGGACCGGGACCTGGGCGAGGATCGCGTTGATGACGGAGTCGGTGGTGACGCCCTCCATCTCGGCTTCCGGGCGGAGCTGGACGCGGTGGCGGAGTGTCGGCAGGGCCAGGGCTTTGACGTCGTCGGGGATGACGTAGTCGCGGCCGGTGAGCCAGGCCCAGGCGCGGGCCGTGGAGAGCAGTGCCGTGGCGCCGCGGGGCGATACGCCGAGGGTGAGGGACGGCGAGTCGCGGGTGGCGCGGCAGACGTCCACCACGTAGGCGGTGATCTCGGGGGAGACGGAGGTTTTCGCGACCGACGTGCGGGCGGCCTCCAGGTCGGCGGGGCCCGCGACGGGGCGTACTCCGGCCGCGCGCAGGTCCCGGGGGTTGAAGCCCTCGGCGTGGCGGGTGAGGACGTCGATCTCGTCCTGGCGGGAGGGCAGCGGAACCGTCAGCTTGAGCAGGAATCGGTCCAGTTGGGCCTCGGGGAGGGGGTAGGTGCCCTCGTACTCGACCGGGTTCTGGGTGGCTGCCACGAGGAAGGGGTCGGGGAGCGGGCGTGCGGTGCCGTCGACCGTGACCTGGCGTTCCTCCATCGCTTCGAGGAGGGAGGACTGGGTCTTGGGCGGCGTGCGGTTGATCTCGTCGGCCAGGAGGAGGTTGGTGAAGACGGGGCCCGGCTGGAAGGAGAACTCGGTGGTGCGGGCGTCGTAGACGAGGGAGCCCGTGACATCGCTCGGCATCAGGTCGGGGGTGAACTGGACGCGTTTGGTGTCGAGTTCGAGGCTCGACGCGAGGGCGCGGACCAGCAGCGTCTTGGCGACCCCGGGGACGCCTTCCAGCAGGACGTGGCCGCGGCAGAGCAGGGCGACGACGAGGCCGGTGACGGCCGGGTCCTGGCCGACCACGGCTTTGGAGATCTCGGCGCGCAGGGCTTCGAGGGAAGCGCGTGCGCGGTCGGGGTCAGCGGTGGGCCCGTTGTCAGTGGTCGGGTCCATCATGAATGGCGTACCTCACTTTCGAGGGCGTCGAGTTGGTCGGCGAGGGCGATGAGTGCTGCGTCGTTGCCCGGGGGCGCCCCGAAGAGGAGGAGATGCAGGTCTTGACTGGGGGAGCGAAGGTGCGAGGACAGAGCGGGGATCAGGGTCTCAGGGGCGTGCGCCTGGGCGGGCGGCACGCCGACGAGGGGTGCGAGGCGGCTGCGGGTGGCGGTGCGCAGCGCGTCGGCCGCGCGGTCGCGGGCGTTCGCTCGGCGATACAGGCGGGCGCGGCCTTCGACCGTCTCTGAGGCGGGAATGACCACGGGGAGGCGTTCGGACACGAGGGGGCCGAGGCGTCGGGCGCGCCACAGGGCGGTGAGCACGGCGGCGATGGCGAGCTGCAGGGTGGCCCATCGCCAGCCTGCGGGGATCAGGTCGAAGAAGCTCCGGCGCTCGGTCTCGGTGGCCGCCTGGTCGTCGGAGAGCGAGGGGAGGTACCAGACCAACGTGGGCCGTGAGCCGAGGAGTTGCAGGGCAAGTGAGGCGTTGCCCTGCTCGTCGAGGCGGCTGTTGTAGAGGATGTCGGGCGCGCCGAGGACCACGGTGTCGCCCCGACCGCGGGGGGCGGGGAGATGCAGGAGGCTGGGCAGGCCGTCGCTGAGGTAGCAGGCTTCGGCGTCGGGGGCGAGCGTGTCGTAGCGGATGCCGCCCATGTCGGCGGTGCCCGCGCGGCGGGCCGCCGGCAGGGAGCAGCCGGGGGGCAGTGTCGAATCGGTGCTGGGGGTGTCGGCGGTGACGCCGGGGGCCAGGGTGCCGATCGAGCGGGTGCCCGGGGCGATCAGGACGGTGCGTCCGGCGGAGTCCTCGGTGGCCGCGTGGAGCCGGGAACGCTGCCGTTCCGTGAGCAGGTCGGGGTTGGCCACGACGAGCGTGGTGTCCGGGCCGGCCGCGGACCGGGCTTCCTCGGTGGTGGTGACCACGCGGGTGGAGACGCCTCGTTGGTCGAGGAGTTCGGCGACGGCCCGGCTGCCGTGGGGCTCGGCGGAGCGGGGGTCGAGGCGGCCGTGCTGGCCGCCGGAGCGGATCACGGCGATGGCCACGGCCGCGGCCAGGAGGAGGACCAGGCCAAGGGCGATGCCGCGCGAGCGCGTCCAGAGCTGGCGTGGCGTGCGGGAGAGCGAGGTCGCGCCGTGCGGGTTCCCAGGCGCGGCCGAGGGCGCGGTGGGCGCTGGTTCGGGGGAGCGGGGCGGCTCGGTGGGGCGGGGGGCCTCGGCGGGGTGCGGGGGGCCGGTCATCGGGCCGCCCCCTGGGATCCGCTGCTCGGTGTGGTGTGGGCGGTGCTGGTCAGCGTCGGCCTGGTGCGTTCCAGGTCGCGGTCGAGTCCGGTCACGCGGTGGTACGCGGACGCGTCGGCGGTGCGCCCGCCGTACGCCACGTCGTCGAACTCCCGTGCCGCCTCGCGGAGCCGCACGGCGTGGGCGGGCAGGGTGCGGCCCGCTTCGGCGGCGGCCTCGTCGGCGGTGCGGCCGGGGCGGGGGTCGAGGAGCGCGCGTTCCTCCAGTGCGCGGACGAGGGCGCGCATGCGTTCCTGGACGGCTTGGTTCCAGTGGGCACGGGCGGCGTGGGCCTCGGCGGCGGCGCGGTGTTCGGCGGCGCTGCGCGGACGGTCGTCGAACAGGGCGGGCGCGGAGGAGGGGGCGCGCCGGGGGGCGCCGAGGCGCCACCAGAGGGCCGCGGCCAGGAGTGCCACGGCCAGGACGATGACGAGGAGCCCGAGCCCGCCGCCCGGGGTGGCCCCCGCGGCGGCGGAGAACAGGTCGTCGATCCAGTCCCAGAAGCGGTTCAGGGCGCGCTGGAGCAGGCTGGGGTCGTTCTCGTGGTATCTCGGTCTGGACAGTTCGCGCTCGGCCGCTTCCCGCGCGGGGTCGCGCGGGATCGTCACCGGCGGTTCGTCGCCGGAGCGCGGCAGGAGCGGTGCGGCCCCCCACCGTATGAGCACTGCCCCCGCCGCGGTCACCGCATCAGCTCCCGGGTGTGCCGGGCGGGTTGGCCGTCCGGTCGGAGAGGCCGGCCGCGCGGGCGAGTTCGAGGTCGAGCGCCTCGCGGCGGATCCGCTGGTCGATGTAGAGGAGCACGGTGACTCCGGCGGTGATGGGGAACGTCAGCATGGAGCCGATCACCGAGCCGACGCCGCTGATGATGAGGAAGGTCCAGCCCAGGTCACCCGTGTTGTTGAGGAAGCCCGTGACGCCGTCGCCGCTGAGGGCGCCGGCGATGAAGGTGAACGGTATGACGATGATCGACGCCACGATGTTCGCGATGATGGCGGCGAGCAGCTGGATGCCGAAGACGCGCCACCAGGAGCCGCGGACCAGTTTGACCGAGCGGGCCAGGGACTTCTTGACGCCCTGCTTCTCCAGCATGAGCGCGGGAGAGGCGAGCGAGAAGCGGAGCACGATCCAGACGGCGAGGATGGTCGCGGCGAACCCGCCGAGGACGGCGAGGCCGGCGCCGGCTTCGGCGGAGCCGCCCAGGGCGATGAGGACGCCGGGGAGCACGCCCACGGCGACGATGGCCGTGCCGATGAGCGGGATGAGCAGGGTGAGGCCGAACAGCCTGGCCAGCTGGGGGCGCGAGTCCTGCCACGCCTCCGTGGCGGTCACCGACTTCCCGAGCACCGCGCGGCTGGTGACCATGGTGAGCAGGGCCGTCGCGACGATGGTGCCGAGCAGGGTGATCACGAGGACCACGCCGGAGCTCAGCAAGGTGTCGCCCATGGCGCGGGTGATCTCGCCGAGTGTGGCGCTCGGGTCGTTGAGCGCCTCGGTGTCGGCGGCGTCGTTGAGGACGAGTCCCTGGAGGAGGACGACGACGATCTCCGTGAGGACGGCGACGGTCAGGGAGATGCCGAGGACCGTGCGCCAGTGGGCGCGCATGGTGGACACCGCGCCGTCGAGGATCTCGCCGACGCCGAGCGGGCGGAGCGGGATGACGCCCGGCTTGGCGGCGGGCGGGGGGCCTTGCCAGGCGCCCCAGCCGGGGTAGCCGCCGGGACCGCCCGGACCGCCCGGAGGCGGGCCGCCCCAGCCCCAGCCGCCGCCCTGGCCGGGAGGAGGGGGCGGAGGCGGCGGGGTCTGTCCCGCGTGGGGGCCGCTGGGCGGGGACCACTGGGCGGGCGGCGGCTGCTCCTTGGACCACTTCGGCGGGCTGCTCGGCCCGCCGGGGCCCGTGGGCTCGCCGGCGTCCGGCTTGCCGGAGTCCTGTCCGTCGGAGGGGGCGGATCCGGGCGAGGCCCAGCCCGGAGTGTCGTTCATCGTCGCTCCTTCACGGTGCCCGCCCGCGGGTGCGGCGGCTGGTTGCCAGCCATCGTGCCACGGGGCACCGGCCGGGTGACCGGGGGCCGGAGAGGCTGGACACCTTCAATTGTCCGCCCGGTACGGGGCAGACTGGGCGGATGGCTGATCAGTACGCGCAATCCGGCGGCGACATACGGCCGACCGGCACCCCCGCGATCCCCGCGATCCGCTGGGACGAGCCCCCCGAAGGCCCCGTCCTGGTCGTCCTCGACCAGACCAGGTTGCCGGGCGAGGAGGTCGAGCGGGTCTGCACGGACGCGCCGGCCCTGGTGGAGGCGATCAGAACGCTCGCGGTGCGCGGGGCGCCGCTGCTGGGCATCGCAGGGGCATACGGCGTCGCGCTCGCCGCGGCCCGCGGGTTCGACGTGGACGAGGCGGCGGATTCGCTGGCGGGAGCGCGGCCCACCGCGGTCAACCTGGCCTACGGTGCGCGCCGGGCCCAGGCGGCCCACCGCACGGCGCTGTCGAACGGCGCCGACGACGCGGCGGCGGCGCGGGCCACGCTCCAGGCGGCGCGGGCGCTGCACGCCGAGGACGCGCGGGCCAGCGAGAAGATGGCGGCGCACGGCCTGGCGTTGCTCGACGAGTTGATGCCGGGCGGCGGCCACCGGATCCTGACGCACTGCAACACGGGAGCGCTGGTGTCCGGCGGGGAGGGCACGGCGTTCGCGGTGGCCCTCAAGGCGCATCGGGCGGGGCGGCTGCGCAGGCTCTGGGTGGACGAGACGCGCCCGCTGCTGCAGGGGGCGAGGCTCACGGCGTACGAGGCGGCGCGGAGCGGTATGGCGTACACGCTGCTCACGGACAACGCGGCGGGGTCGCTGTTCGCGGCCGGTGAGGTGGACGCCGTGCTGATCGGTGCCGACCGCATCGCGGCGGACGGCTCGGTGGCGAACAAGGTGGGCAGCTATCCGCTCGCCGTGCTCGCGCGGTACCACCGGGTGCCGTTCATCGTCGTGGCGCCGGTGACCACCGTGGACCTGGGCACGCCGAACGGGGCGTCCATCGAGGTGGAGCAGCGGGCGGGCCATGAGGTGACGGAGGCCGTGGTGCCGCTCGCGCCGGCGTTCGGGCGGGAGGCGGGCGGTGTGCCGGTGGCGCCGCTGGGCACGCAGGCGTACAACCCCGCGTTCGACGTGACGCCGCCCGAGCTGGTGACGGCGATCGTGACGGAGGAGGGGGTGCTGTCGCCGGTGACGGTGGACGGCCTGGCCGAGGTGTGTGCGAGGTCGGGCCGGGTGTCGATCGGCTAGCCGGGATCGCCGTGGCTCTTCTGGCCGGGGCCGCGGCAGCCCTTCTGCCGGCCTCGCTCGGACCTGATCCGTCGGACCTGAGCCGTCGAATCTGTCCCGTCGAACCTGAGCCGGCGCGTCTGATGCGCCGCGTCTGATGCGTCGCGTCTGACCGGTCCCCTTGTCGGTCGCATCTGTCGGCGGTCGCATCTGTCGGCCGCGGCGGCGAGGGCGCTCGGAGGCGGGGTTTCGCGTGCGTGGTTCGCGTGTGGCGCGGGGTCGGTGGAGGATGGGGGCGGTGGCTGAGCGGCCACCGGTGAAGGGGGAGGGGCGCCCGGCCTGACGGCCGTGGTGCCGACCGGGAGCTGGGATCGGTCGGGAGCTGGAGGGGCCCGAAGGCGGGGAGTGGCGGGATCACGCCGGTCTTCCGTGGCTGTCGGGCCGGTCCGGGAGGGCCGTCGCGGCGGCTGCCGGGCGGCCCGGGGCGCGGGCGGGGGACCGGTCGCTGTGGATCACCGCAGACAGTGATGGCGTAATACGACTATCGTCACAGGCCAGTGACCTCTCTCACCAGCAGCCCAGTCACTGTTACGAGAATGGGATGATGTCAGGCATGAAGGGACGAGTCCTTGTCGTCGACGACGACACCGCACTGGCCGAGATGCTCGGGATTGTGCTGCGTGGTGAAGGTTTTGAGCCGTCGTTCGTAGCTGATGGCGACAAGGCGCTGGCCGCTTTCCGGGAGGCAAAGCCTGATCTTGTGCTGCTCGACCTGATGCTGCCCGGACGGGACGGCATCGAGGTGTGCCGCCTGATCAGGGCGGAGTCGGGTGTACCGATCGTCATGCTCACGGCCAAGAGCGACACCGTGGACGTGGTGGTCGGTCTGGAGTCGGGGGCGGACGACTACATCGTCAAGCCGTTCAAGCCGAAGGAGCTCGTGGCCCGGATCAGGGCGCGGCTGCGGAGGTCGGAGGAGCCCGCCCCGGAGCAGCTGGCCATAGGTGACCTGGTCATCGACGTGGCCGGACACTCCGTGAAGCGGGAAGGGCAGTCGATCGCGCTCACGCCGTTGGAGTTCGACCTGCTCGTGGCGCTGGCGCGCAAGCCGTGGCAGGTGTTCACGCGTGAGGTCCTCCTCGAGCAGGTGTGGGGCTACCGGCACGCGGCGGACACCCGTCTGGTGAACGTGCACGTCCAGCGGCTGCGCTCCAAGGTCGAGCGGGACCCGGAGCGGCCGGAGATCGTGGTGACCGTCCGTGGCGTCGGTTACAAGGCCGGACCGAGCTGACATGTCGCGGGACGGTTCCACCTCGGCGCCCGGGGGTCCGGGGGCTCGTCCGGGGCGGACCGGCCCGGGGCGGCGTGCGTCCCGGTTCGGGCGGCTCGTCGACGGCGGGCTGCTGCTCCAGGGCGGTGTGCAGGGCAGCCCGGTGCTGCGCCTCTTCGTCCGCTGGGTGCGCCGCCCGCTGCTGCCGGCGGTGCGTCTGTGGCGGCGGAACATCCAGCTCAAAGTCGTGGTCACGACCCTGCTGATGTCGCTCGGCGTGGTGCTCATGCTGGGCTTCGCCGTCATGAGCTCGGTCAACAACGGCCTGCTCAAGGCCAAGGTGAAGGCGTCGCAGAGCCAGGCCGACGGTGGATTCCAGGCCGCTCAGGACAGTGTCAACGCCGCGCGGCAGAGCACCGGGCAGGGGCAGGACGGCAGCACCGTCGACGGGCGGAACGCCGCCGTGTGGATGTCCGACCTCGTCGAGCAGCTCGCCAGCGGCGGACAGAACGCGTTCGCCGTGGTGACGCTGACCTCCGCGAGCGATGTGGGAGTACGCGGTTCGCGGGCGTCGGGCGGCGTGGAGCCGATCCTGAGCGTGCCGGAGGAGCTGCGCAGCCGCGTCGACAAGGGCGCGGGCGTCTACCAGGCCAATACGCGCATCGTGTTCGACGACGGCCGTGAGGCGCAGCCGGGCCTGGTGATCGGCAAGCGTCTCAATGATCTCCAGGGCGACCCCTACCAGCTCTACTACCTCTTCCCGCTGACGCAGGAGGAGGAGTCGCTCAACCTCGTCAGGACGACCCTCGCCACCGCGGGGCTCTTCGTCGTGGTGCTGCTGGGCGCCATCGCCTGGCTGGTGGTGCGCCAAGTGGTCACGCCCGTCCGGATGGCGGCCGGGATCGCCGAGCGGCTGTCCGCGGGGCGTCTTCAGGAACGTATGAAGGTCACCGGCGAGGACGACATCGCGCGGCTCGGTGAGGCCTTCAACAAGATGGCGCAGAATCTGCAGCTGAAGATCCAGCAGCTGGAGGAGCTGTCGCGGATGCAGCGGCGGTTCGTCTCCGACGTCTCGCACGAGCTGCGCACGCCGTTGACGACCGTACGGATGGCGGCGGACGTCATCCATGAGGCGCGGGAGGACTTCGACCCGGTGACCGCGCGGTCGGCGGAGCTGCTGGCCGACCAGCTCGACCGGTTCGAGCTGCTGCTCGCCGACCTCCTCGAGATCAGCAGGTTCGACGCGGGGGCCGCCGCGCTGGAGGCGGACGCGATAGACCTGCGCGAGGTCGTGCGCAGGGTCGTCGGAGGCGCGGAGATGCTCGCCGAGCGCAAGGGCACGCACATACGCGTGGTCGGGGACCAGCAGCCGGTGGTCGCCGAGGCCGACGCCCGGCGGGTGGAGCGGGTGCTGCGCAATCTCGTGGTCAACGCCGTGGAGCACGGCGAGGGCAAGGACGTCGTGGTGCGGCTCGCCGCCGCGGGAGGCGCGGTCGCCGTCGCCGTGCGGGACTACGGCGTGGGGCTCAAGCCCGGCGAGGCGACCCGGGTCTTCAGCCGCTTCTGGCGGGCGGACCCGGCACGCGCGCGTACCACCGGTGGTACGGGGCTCGGCCTGTCCATCGCCCTGGAGGACGCCCGGCTGCACGGCGGGTGGCTCCAGGCGTGGGGGGAGCCGGGCGGCGGCTCGCAGTTCCGGCTCACCCTGCCGCGGACGGCGGACGAGCCGCTGCGGGGTTCGCCCATACCGCTGGAGCCCGAGGACTCGCGCCGCCGCCGCGGCCTCGACGAGGCGGGGCTGCCACCGGAGGGCGCGGGCAAGCAGGCGACCGTTCCGGCGCAGGCGTCCGCGTCGCCCGAGAGGGTGCCGCCGCCGGTTCCCGCGAAGGGGCCGATACCGCCGCGCCTCGCGCGGGCCGCGGCCGTGGACCCGACGGCGCTGCCCGGCAGCGGCGCACGGGTCGTGGCGCGCCGGGCACCGGAAGGGGAGCCGCTCGGCGAGCCGGAGCGGGGCCGGAGGGCCGCCGAGGGGGCCGCGCGCCAGGACGCGGGGCCCGCGGATGAGGCAGGGCGCGATGACGGGGCCGGGGCCGAGACGGTTCGGGGAGAGGAAAGCAGCCGTGGGCGCTGAGCGGACGGGGCGCGGCCCCGGTGGTGGGGGACGCGGGCGTCCACTGCGTACGGGGCTGCTGCTCGGGAGTTGTGGTGCGCTTTTGGCGGGCTGCGCCTCGATGCCCGACAGTGGGAACCTGAAGCCCGTGGACGCCTCGCAGCGCCCGGACTCGCAGTCGCAGGTCCGGGTCTACGCGATACCGCCGCGTGAGGGCGCGCTGCCCGTGGAGATCGTGGATGGCTTCCTTGAGGCGCTGACCAGTGATGATCCGCAGTTCACGATGGCGCGGAAGTATCTGACCAAGAGCGCGTCGCGGAAGTGGGACCCGGAGAGGTCCACGACGGTGCTCGCCGACGGCCCGAACACGAATGCGGGCAACGCGGGCAACGACGCCGACGGCAGCCGCCGGTTCTCGCTGACCGGGCGGCAGGTCGCGAAGGTGGACCGGCAGCACGCGTACCGCCCCGCGGCGGCCTCCTACAGCCAGTCCGTGCACCTCAGCCTGGTGGGCGGCCCCGGCCGCAAGGAGTGGCGCATCGACGAGCCGCCGCCCGGCGTGGTGCTCGGCGAGTCGGACTTCCAGCGCATCTACCGCTCCGTCAACAAGTACTACTACGCGGGGACCCCGGGCGCGGGGGCCGACGGCCGGATGGGTCTGGTGGCCGACCCCGTCTACATCCGGCAGCGGATCGACCCGCTGACCCAGACGGTCAAGCTGCTCCTGGCGGGCCCGACCAACTGGCTGAAGGAAGTGGCGGATTCACGGTTCCTGAGCGGTACGCAGCTCAAGGACCCCGGCAAGTCGCTGACGCCGGACGACCAGAACCGGCTGACCGTGCAGCTGAACAGCCGGTCGGACGGCGCGAGCCAGACGAGGTGCCGCGAGATGGCGGCGCAACTGCTCTACACGTTGGAGGACTTGTCGCCCTCCGGGGTCGAACAGGTGACGTTGCAGCGTTCCAACGGCTCGATGCTCTGCGTGCTGAGCCAGGGCCACGCGGAGAGCGTCGCCGCGCACCGCGGTGGGGAGCGGCCCGCCTACCAGTACTTCGTCGACGACAAGCACCGCCTGGTGCGGATGCCCGCCAACTCGGGGAGCACCGCCGATCCGGCGCCGGTGAGCGGTGTTCTCGGCACCGGTGAGCAGCCGTTGCGTTCGGCGGCCGTCTCGCGGGACGAGAAGCGGGCGGCGGGCGTGTCGCTGGACGGGAAGACGCTGTACACGGGGTCGCTGGGCTCGGGTGACACGCTCGGCAAGGCGCGGGTGCGCAGCCGGGCCAAGGCGGAGGAGGACCGTCTCTCCACGCCGAGCTGGGACGGCCACGGCGACCTGTGGGTGGCCGACCGCGACCCGAAGCGACCGCGGCTGCTGTGGCTCGGCGAGGGTGAGGGCGATCCGGTGGAGGTCGACGTTCCCGCGCTGGACGGCCGTGTCGAGGCGGTCCGGGTGTCGGCGGACGGCGTGCGGATCGCGCTGCTGGTGGAGAAGGACGGCAAGTCGTCCCTCTGGATCGGCCGCGTCGACCGGGGTGAGGGCGCGAAGCCGCGGATGTCCGTGCTCGACCCCACGCAGGCCGCGCCGCAGATGGAGGAGGTCACCGCCATGTCGTGGGCGGGCGGCAGCCGCCTCGTGGTGGTCGGCCGGGAGACCGGCGGGGTCCAGCAGATGCGGTACGTCCAGTGTGACGGCTCGGTCCTCTCGGGCACCACGCTGCCCGGACTGACGGGAGTGAAGGAGATCGCCGCTTCGGAGAGCGACCAGCAGCCGCTGGTGGCGCACTCCGACGACGGCATCGTCCGGCTGCCGGCGGGCTCGCAGTGGCAGACCGTGGTGAAGGAAGGCGCGGCGCCGGTCTACCCGGGGTGAGCCGGTCCGGCCGTTCACGGGGCCGGAGCCGAGTTATCCACAGGGGTGGTGGCAGTGCCCGCGCCTTGGCACAGTGGTGGTCATGCGGGGGTGGTGGCAGGACCTCACCGACCTGGTGCTGCCGGCCGAGTGCGGGGGCTGCGGGAGGCCACGGGCGGCTCTGTGCGAGCAGTGCGGGGCCGGGCTGTGCGGCAGGGAGCCGCGGCGGGTGCGCCCGGATCCGGAGCCGCGGGGCCTGCCGGCAGTGCACGCGGCGGCGCCGTACGAGGACGCGGTGCGGGCCGTGCTGCTCGCGCACAAGGAGCGTGGGGCCCTGGGCCTGGTGGGCCCGCTGGGGGCCGCTCTCGCCGGAGCCGTGCGGGCCGGCCTGCGCGACGAAACGCGGTACCCGGGTGATACGGGGGCGCCATCGTGGGTAGACGGCACACACGGCGGCTCACAGGGGCGCACGGTGCCGTTGACGCTCGTCCCCGTGCCGTCGGCGCGCGCCGCTGTCCGGGCGCGCGGGCAGGACCCGGTGCGGCGGATCGCGTTCGCGGCGGCCGGGGAGCTGCGGCGCGCGGGTGTCCCGGCGCGGGTGCTCGCGGTGCTGCGACAACGGCGTGCGGTGGCCGACCAGTCGGGGCTCGACTCCCGTGGACGGCAGGCCAACCTGGCGGGCGCCCTGGGGGTGACCGCCGGGGGCGGCCGGATGCTCGTCGGCGGCGGGCGGGTGGTGGTCGTGGACGACCTGATGACCACCGGCGCGTCACTGGCGGAAGCCGCACGCGCAATACGTGACCTACACACGGAATGGAAGGCGCGAACGATGGCCTTGCGGGAACTGGGGAGCGGGGCCGTGAGAGGGCCGGAATGGGGCCGCGGAAACGAGATCACCGCCGCGGTCGTCGCCGCTTCTCCGGATTCTTTCGAAATAAACCGGAACTGATGGAGAACTTGCTTCGTTGCAGGTGATGAGAGGGTCGTTCCACCCGAATGGAGGTACGCGGCAGTAGAGGGTGACGACATCCCTCCGGGCGAGATATGTTCGGTTGTGAGGAAAGGCGAACGCCCGACCTCGCATATCGGATTGCCGGTCCGCGGTTTTTTTCCGCAATCACCCGGGCCGGTGGGGTGAGATCTCGCCCATGGGGGAGGAGGAGGTGGAAGTCGCCGAGTCCGAGCCCCCGGGAGACCACCGGGGTCTGGTGCAAAAGGGAGATGCTCCGCCGCCGAAGCGGAGCGATCCGGGAACGGAGTTCTGCGTGGACATCGTCGTCAAGGGCCGCAAGACCGAGGTGCCCGAGCGGTTCCGCAAGCACGTGGCCGAGAAGCTGAAGCTGGACAAGATCCAGAAGCTCGACGGCAAGGTGATCAGCCTCGACGTCGAGGTGTCCAAGGAAACCAATCCGCGTCAGGCCGACCGTTCCGACCGCGTGGAGATCACTCTCCGCGGGCGCGGGCCCGTGATCCGCGCGGAGGCTTCGGCGGCCGATCCGTACGGGGCGCTCGACCTGGCCACGGCCAAGCTCGACGCCCGGCTGCGCAAGCAGCACGAGAAGCGCCACAACCGCCGGGGCAACGGCAGGCTCTCCGCCGCCGAGGTCGCCGAGCGGGTCCCCGACGCGGCGACTCTCAACGGAGACGGCACCGTCGTACGCGACGAAGAGCCGGACGGCGTCCCGGTCAAGAGGATCGGCTCCCTGGAGGTCCAGGGCGAAGGCCCCCTCGTGGTCCGCGAGAAGACGCACGTCGCGGCACCCATGACGCTCGACCAGGCGCTCTACGAGATGGAGCTGGTCGGGCACGACTTCTACCTGTTCGTCGACTCCGAATCCAAGGAACCCAGCGTCGTCTACCGACGGCACGCCTATGACTACGGCGTCATCCGTCTCAACACCGACCCCATGGTCGCCAAGCCCGAGACGGCCGGTGGCGGCGGAGCACTCGGCGGCTGACCGCCGCCCCGTCATCCGCTGACGTGTGCCCCTGGAGCGCTTGTGCGCCCCCAGGGGCACCTTCGTGCGACCCGTGCGCGCACCGTATCGGCGCGAGGCATGAAATCATGACCCCGCCGGCCAACCGGTGTGCTGCCGCCTCGGGTTGGCGCAGCAGAGGCACAACAGGCCACGGCCTTCATGGGGGAGGAACGATGGCGGACAGCTTCGGACCGATGCATCGCGGAGGTGCCGGCGACGGCATCGGCATCGGCACGGACGCGGACGCCCCACGCAAGGAGCCGATCAGGGTCCTTGTGGTGGACGACCACGCGCTCTTCCGCCGTGGCCTGGAGATCGTCCTCGCGGCGGAGGAGGACATCCAGGTCGTCGGCGAGGCGGGCGACGGCGCGGAGGCGGTGGACAAGGCCGCCGATCTGCTGCCCGACATCGTGCTCATGGACGTGCGCATGCCGAAGCGCGGCGGCATCGAGGCGTGCACCTCGATCAAGGAGGTCGCGCCCAGCGCAAAGATCATCATGCTGACGATCAGCGACGAGGAGGCCGACCTCTACGACGCGATCAAGGCGGGCGCCACCGGCTACCTCCTCAAGGAGATCTCCACGGACGAGGTGGCCACCGCGATCCGCGCGGTGGCCGACGGGCAGTCCCAGATCAGCCCGTCGATGGCGTCGAAGCTGCTCACCGAGTTCAAGTCCATGATCCAGCGCACCGACGAGCGCCGTCTGGTCCCGGCCCCCCGGCTCACCGACCGCGAGCTGGAAGTGCTGAAGCTCGTCGCCACCGGGATGAACAACCGCGACATCGCCAAAGAGCTGTTCATCTCCGAGAACACGGTGAAGAACCACGTGCGCAACATCCTGGAGAAGCTTCAGCTGCACTCCAGGATGGAGGCCGTCGTCTACGCGATGCGGGAGAAGATCCTCGAGATCAGATGAGGCCCGGCCGCCCGGACCGGCCGCGGACCGCCGACCTCCGATCGCCGGCCGCGGACCGTCAGTAGGGGGTCGTCAGCCGAGGCAGCAGAGAGTCGTCAGCCGAGGGCCCGCACCAGGCCGGCCGCAAGGTCGGGGCGGTTCACCCGCTCCACCCGTACGGAATCGCAGCCGACCCATGAAGCCGCCTCCAGGAGAGCCTGGGCCATCGGCTCGACCGCCTTCGGGGTGTCGAGCGAGACCTGCTTGGCCACCAGCGTGCTTCCCTCGCGCGCCGGGTCGACCCGGCCGAGGAGCCGGCCGCCCGCGAGCAGCGGCATCGCGAAATAGCCGTGTATCCGCTTCGGCTTGGGCACGTACGCCTCCAGGCGGTGCGTGAAACCGAAGATCCGCTCCGTGCGCGCCCGCTCCCAGACCAGGGAGTCGAAGGGCGAGAGCAGCGTCGTGCGGTGCCGGCCGCGCGGCGTCGTCTCCAGCGCCTTCGGATCGGCCCACGCGGGCTTGTCCCAGCCCTGGACCGTCACCGGCACCAGACCCGAGTCCGCGACCACCAGGTCGAACTGCTCGCCCTTGAGGCGGTGGTAGTCGGCGATGTCCGCGCGCGTGCCCACGCCCAGCGACTCACCGGCCAGGCGCACCAGGCGGCGCAGGCACTCCACGTCGCTCAGGTCGTCGTGCAGCAGCGCCTCGGGGATCGCGCGCTCCGCCAGGTCGTACACCCGCTTCCAGGAGCGGCGCTCGGTGCACACCACCTCGCCGTACATCAGCGCGCGCTCCACGGCGATCTTCGACTCGGACCAGTCCCACCACTCGCCCTTGTTCTTCGCGCCGCCCAACTCCGTGGCGGTGAGCGGGCCTTCGGCCCGCAGCTGCTTGATGACCTGGCCGTACGCCCCGTCGGGCAGGTCGTGGTGCCATTGCGGGCGGGAGCGGTAGGCGCGGCGGCGGAACGCGAAGTGCGGCCACTCCTCGATGGGCAGGATGCACGCGGCGTGCGACCAGTACTCGAAGGCGCCGGGGCCGGCCGGGGTGCGCGCCGTCCAGTACGCCGCCTCGACGGTGTCGCGGCCGACCGCGCCGAGCCGCGCGTACGGAATGAGCTCGTGGGAGCGGGCGAGGACCGAGATCGTGTCGAGCTGGACCGCGCCGAGATGCCGCAGCACGCCCCGCACACCGGCCCTGCGGTCCGGGGCGCCGAGGAATCCCTGGGCGCGCAGGGCGATGCGGCGGGCCTCGTCGGCGGAGAGTTCGATGGCGGGGCGCGGCAGGCTCGTCATGGTCGAAACGATAGGCGGCGGCACTGACAACCGGGCCCGGAATCAAGGGTGAAAGCTCCCGGCGCCGAAGACGGCGGCGTCAGGACCGCGCGGGCAGGTACGGGAGCGGTGAAGGCAGGCCGAGGTCGGAGGGGAGCAGGGCGCCGATCCAGACGTCACGGAGCGTGCCCTTGTTGAGCAGGCCCGCGCGGAGCACGCCCTCGACGGTGAAACCGGCCTTCTCGGCGACCGCGCGGGAGCCGGTGTTGCCCACCTCCGCACGCCACTCCAGGCGCCGGCAGCCCAGGTCCGTGAAGGCCCAGCGGGCGAGGCCGAGCACCGTCTCGGTCATGTGGCCCCGGCCGCGGTGCTCCTTCGCCGTCCAGTAGCCGACCTCCCAGGTGCCCGAGTGCGGGTGGTGCAGGCTCGCGGCGGCGATCAGCGGGCCGCCCTCGCGGGGCCGCACGGAGAAGGTGTACTCCGAGTCGTCCCGCCACCCGGCGGGGACCATGGCGCGCACGAAGTTCTCGGCGTCCACGCGCGCGTACGGCGAGGGAATCGTGGTCCAGCGCTGGATGTCCGGGTCCTGGCACGCCTCGAAGACCTCGTCGATGTCGGCGGGCGTGAAGACGCGCAGGCACAGGCGTTCGGTGGTGAGTGTGACGGGCTCCATCAAGCGATGATGAGGGGGCGCTGTCCCGGGGGCCAGCCCTTTTGCGGGGCACCGCGATCCCCCGCCGTCGAGCCGTCGGGATGCCCGCCGCCGGGCCGTCGCGGGAGCCGCCGCCGGGCTGTCGCGGGAGCCGCCGCCGGGCCGTCGCGTCCACCCCGCCCGAGGTACTCGTGGAACCGACCCGGCACCTTCCGCCCTCCTCGTCCGTTGACCTTGAGGGCAGACCTCCCGGCGCAGCCGGGTCCTCGCATACGATGGCCGTTGCCCGACGAGTAAAACCCGACCATGCCAGGCCCGACCGGCAAGGAGACCAACCCCCGTGTCCGTCCTCTCGAAGATCATGCGTGCAGGCGAAGGCAAGATCCTGCGCAAGCTGCACCGCATCGCGGACCAGGTCAACTCCATCGAAGAGGACTTCGTCAGCCTCTCCGACGCCGAGCTGCGCGCGCTGACCCAGGAGTACAAGGAGCGGTACGCCGACGGCGAGAGCCTCGACGACCTCCTGCCCGAGGCCTTCGCGACCGTCCGCGAGGCCGCCAAGCGCGTCCTGGGCCAGCGCCACTACGACGTCCAGATGATGGGCGGCGCCGCGCTGCACATGGGCTATGTGGCCGAGATGAAGACCGGTGAGGGCAAGACCCTCGTCGGTACCCTCCCCGCGTACCTGAACGCCCTGTCCGGCAAGGGCGTCCACCTCATCACGGTGAACGACTACCTCGCCGAGCGCGACTCCGAGATGATGGGCCGCGTCCACAAGTTCCTGGGCCTGAGCGTCGGCTGCATCCTGGCCAACATGACGCCGGCCCAGCGCCGCGAGCAGTACAACTGCGACATCACGTACGGCACGAACAACGAGTTCGGCTTCGACTACCTGCGCGACAACATGGCGTGGTCGAAGGACGAGCTGGTGCAGCGCGGCCACAACTTCGCGATCGTCGACGAGGTCGACTCGATCCTCGTGGACGAGGCCCGTACGCCGCTGATCATCTCCGGCCCCGCCGACCAGGCCACCAAGTGGTACGGCGACTTCGCCAAGCTGGTCACGCGCCTCACCAAGGGTGAGCCGGGCAACCAGCTCAAGGGCATCGAGGAGACCGGCGACTACGAGGTCGACGAGAAGAAGCGCACCGTCGCCATCCACGAGTCCGGCGTGGGCAAGGTCGAGGACTGGCTCGGCATCGACAATCTCTACGAGTCGGTGAACACGCCTCTGGTGGGCTATCTGAACAACGCCATCAAGGCCAAGGAACTCTTCAAGAAGGACAAGGACTACGTCGTCATCGACGGCGAAGTCATGATCGTCGACGAGCACACCGGCCGTATCCTCGCCGGCCGCCGCTACAACGAGGGCATGCACCAGGCGATCGAGGCGAAGGAAGGGGTGGACATCAAGGACGAGAACCAGACGCTCGCCACGATCACCCTGCAGAACTTCTTCCGCCTCTACAAGCGCGACGGCTACGACAGCGGCCTGTCCGGCATGACCGGTACGGCCATGACCGAGGCCGCCGAGTTCCACCAGATCTACAAGCTGGGCGTCGTGCCGATCCCGACGAACCGGCCGATGGTCCGCGCCGACCAGTCCGACCTGATCTACCGCACCGAGGTGGCGAAGTTCGCGGCCGTCGTCGACGACATCGCCGAGAAGCACGAGAAGGGCCAGCCGATCCTGGTCGGCACCACCTCGGTGGAGAAGTCGGAGTACCTCTCCCAGCAGCTCTCCAAGCGCGGCATCCAGCACGAGGTGCTCAACGCCAAGCAGCACGACCGTGAGGCGACCATCGTCGCCCAGGCCGGCCGCAAGGGCGCCGTCACCGTCGCCACGAACATGGCCGGACGAGGCACCGACATCAAGCTCGGCGGCAACCCCGACGACCTCGCGGAGGCGGAGCTGCGCCAGCGCGGCCTCGACCCCGTCGAGCACGTCGAGGAGTGGGCGGCCGCGCTGCCGGCCGCCCTGGAGAAGGCCGAGCGGGCCGTGAAGGCCGAGTTCGAAGAGGTCAAGGAGCTCGGCGGGCTCTACGTCCTCGGCACCGAGCGGCACGAGTCGCGCCGTATCGACAACCAGCTGCGCGGTCGTTCCGGCCGTCAGGGCGACCCCGGCGAGTCCCGGTTCTACCTCTCGCTCGGCGACGACCTGATGCGCCTGTTCAAGGCGCAGATGGTCGAGCGCGTGATGTCCATGGCCAACGTGCCGGACGACGTGCCGATCGAGAACAAGATGGTCACGCGCGCGATCGCCTCCGCGCAGTCGCAGGTCGAGCAGCAGAACTTCGAGACGCGTAAGAACGTCCTGAAGTACGACGAGGTCCTCAACCGGCAGCGCGAGGTCATCTACGGCGAGCGCCGCCGCGTCCTGGAGGGCGAGGACCTCCAGGAGCAGATCGCGCACTTCATGGACGACACCATCGACGCGTACATCGCGGCCGAGAGCGCCGAGGGCTTCGCCGAGGAGTGGGACCTGGACCGGCTGTGGGGCGCCTTCAAGCAGCTCTACCCCGTCGCGGTCACCATCGAGGAGCTGGAGGACGCGGCGGGTGACCGCGCGGGTCTGACCGCCGAGTTCATCTCCGAGTCCATCAGGGACGACATCCACCAGCAGTACGCGGCGCGTGAGGAGCAGCTCGGCTCCGACATCATGCGTGAGCTGGAGCGGCGGGTCGTCCTCTCGGTGCTGGACCGCAAGTGGCGCGAGCACCTCTACGAGATGGACTACCTCCAGGAGGGCATCGGCCTGCGGGCCATGGCGCAGAAGGACCCGCTGGTCGAGTACCAGCGCGAGGGCTTCGACATGTTCAACGCCATGATGGACGGCATCAAGGAGGAGTCCGTCGGCTATCTGTTCAACCTGGAGGTCCAGGTCGAGCAGCAGGTCGAGGAGGTCCCGGTCGAGGACGCGGCGTCCGCCACCTCGCTCTCCAAGGACGGCGTGCAGGACGCGGTTCCCGCCGGGGCGCGGCCCGAGATCCGCGCCAAGGGCCTTGAGGCCCCGCAGCGGCCGGACCGCCTGCACTTCCAGGCGCCGAACGCCGAGGGCGGTGTCGACGAGGGTGATTTCGCCACGGACGGCGCGGGCGTGCGCTCGGAGTCGGACGGGATGACCCGTGCCGAGCGGCGCAAGGCCCAGAAGGGCGGGCGTCGGCGCAAGAAGTAGCGTCGCAGCCCGAAGTTTTTCCAGAGGGGCCGGGAGTTCTCACTTCCGGCCCCTCTCGCGTGCCCGCCGCAGGACTCCTCCCGGAGCCCGGCCCGCGCTTCCCGGAGCCCGGCCCTCGCCTGCCGGAGCCCGGTGCTCGTCTCCCGGAGCCTCGCCTCGGTTCCTGGGGCCGGTCCCTCAGCTTCCGGTTCCCTCGCCGGTCCCGCTGCCTCTGCCGCCCTCCAGAGCCACTTCCACCGCCGTGCAGCGCCACTTCCGGTCCGCGCCCAGGGCGAGGCGGAACGCCAGCGCGCGGAGCCTCGGGCCCGTCGCGACGCGGACGAAGACCTCGTAGGCGTCCGGGTGGGGCTGGTAGTGGCCGATGCGGTGGACGGCGGGGCGGCGGCCGTCCGCGCAGAGGGGGCTCAGCTCGGCGAGGCGGGCCAGGTCGTCGTAGGCGGCGCCGGCGATGTGCCTGGCCAGCCAGTGGACGGGACGCTGGCCGCTGAGAACGAGGACCAGGCGTTCGGTGAAGAGCTCGGTGGGGTGCGGGGGCGGCTGGGCGGGGACGAGGCCCTGCGGGCGGCCCGGCGCCGGTGGACGGGCCGGGACGCGGCTCGTGCGGGTGTCCCTGCGGGTCGGGGGCCGGCCTGCGGGCGGGCGGGTCGCCGCCGGGCGCCTCGTCATCACCTTGCGCACGGGGTGCCTCCTTCGTACCGGGCGGTAACTTCGTGTAGCCGTTCTTGTACGGGGGCGGCGGGGCGGGGCGCAAGGCTCGGCCGGGGGCCCGAGCGGCGGGCCCGGATTCACTTATCCGGGGGAACGCGGGCGGCGGAGACCCGGTGGCCGCTGGGGGGCACCGGGTGAATCGGCGGCGCCGGGGTGACGGCCGCGCGAGGGGCGGGGGGAGCTCGATGGGGGACTCCCGGACGTATCCTGGGGATCCTTTCCACGGCTACGGGCCCGCCCGCGCGGGCCCGAGTCCGCCCTGGTGCGGACGTTGAGCGAAAGCGGTCTCTCCATGCGTGTCTACGTTCCCCTGACCCTTCCCCGGCTCGCCGAGGCGCACAAGGCGGGCGAGCTGGGGCCGGGACCGCTGGTGGCCTACGCGGTGACGCCCGCGCTGCGGGAGTGGTACGTCTCCGACGACATCGAGGAGCTGGAGTACGCGGCTCTGAACCGGGCGGCGCTTGCCTCGCTGCGGCTGGTCGCGGGGGACCCCGGGGCGGCGCGGCGGCGGGTCGTCCTCGCGGCGGACGTGCCGGACGGGGCGGCCGTCGCCGACCCCGACCGGGGGCTCGACGAGGGGGCGCTGGGGGAGGTGCGGCTCGCTTCCGCGCTGCCGTTGGCCAAGGCCGCGGCCGTGCATGTCGACTCCGTCGAGGCGGAGGGGGACGTCGCCGCCGCCGCTGCGGCGTTGGGGGCTGCGGATCTCGGGGACGCCGACGCGGGGTTCCTCGTGGACGGGGCGGAGGGGCATGAGCTGCTCTGGTTCGCCACGCAGGAGATCCCCGGGCTTCTCTGAGCGGCCTGGCCCCTTGGCCCGACCTCTGTAGCTGACCTCTGCTGGGCCTGATCTCAGGGCCTGACCTCTGCTGGGCCTGGCCCCTGGGGTCCGACCCCAGGGCCCGACCTCTCGGTCTGGCTGCTGGCCTCGCCTCTGGGCCTTGCCCTTCGGGGAGCGGGCCTGGGGTGGGGCGCTCGTGGGTGCCGGTCTTCGGCCGTGGGGCGTTGTCCGGCCGTCGTACGGAGGCGTCCCGTGCTTGTGGGGCGCCGCCGCGGCGGTATGAGCAGCTCGCCATCCCGGCGCCGGCGCCTCACCGGGACAGCGGGGCCCGGCGGAAGCCCTCTGCTGCGCTCGCGCATACCTCCACGTCACCTCGCGCCCTCGTGCGTCCTCGGGGTCCGAGCGGGCCCGCGTCCGCGGGGAGCGGAGCCGGGTCCGGGGGTCTCGGGGGGTGGGGGGATGGGTAGGTTTGGGGGATGGGGAAAGTTGGGGCGCACATCGTCTGGGACTGGAACGGGACTCTGCTGCATGACATCCATGCGGTGATCGAGGCCACGAACGCGTCCTTCGCCGAGCTCGGCCTCCAGCCGATCACGCTGGAGCGGTATCGCGAGCTGTACTGCGTGCCGGTGCCGCGGTTCTACGAGCGGCTCATGGGGCGGCTGCCGAGTGACAGCGAGTGGCAGCTCATGGACGCCGTCTTCCACAAGCACTACTGGGCCCGCGCCGAGACCTGCGGGCTCGCCGAGGGGGCCGCTCAGCTGCTGGCCGAGCGGCGGGCCGGTGGGCGTACGCAGTCGTTGCTGTCGCTGGCCCCGCACGAGCACCTGGTGCCGATCGTGCGCAGGCACGGCATCCAGGAGCACTTCGTACGGATCGACGGGCGCACCGACAGCTCCCACGCCGGCAAGGCCGAGCGCATGGCGCGGCACCTCGCCGCGCTCGAAGGGGTCGTCGCGGCGGCCGAGCGGGTCGTCGTGATCGGTGACGCCGTGGACGACGCGGTCGCCGCGGCGCACGTCGGGGCGCGGGCCGTGCTCTACACCGGCGGCTCGCACAGCCGGGGCAGCCTGGAGACCGCCGGGGTGCCCGTCGTCGACAGCCTGGCGGAGGCCGTGGCCGAGGCGGAGCGCCTGGCCGCCTGAGCTATGTCACCGGCGCCTTCGCCCGGAGCACCGTGAGGAACTCCCTCATCCAGCCCGAGTGGTCCGGCCAGGCGCGGGAGGAGACCAGGGTGCCGTCCACCACCGCCTCCGCGTCCTGGAAGGTCGCCCCGGCCGCCTGCATGTCCGGCTCCAGGGCCGGGTACGCCGTGACCCTGCGCCCGCCGAGGCTGCCGATGGCCGCCGTCAGGAGCGGGCCGTGGCAGATCTGGGCCACCGGCTTGTCCGCGTCGAAGAAGGACTTCAGGATCTTGCGCAGCTCCGGGTCGTTGCGCAGGTACTCCGGGGCCCGGCCGCCCGGGATCACCAGGGCGACGTACTGACCGGGATCGACCTCGGAGAAGGCGAGGTCGGCGGGCCAGGTGTAGCCGGGCTTCTCGGTGTACGTGTCGAAGCCCGGTTCGAAGTCGTGGACCACGAAGCGGAGGGTCTTGCGGGTCGGGGCGGCGATGTGGACGTCGTAGCCCTCCTCGCGCAGCCGCTGGTAGGGGTACAGGACCTCCAGTGACTCCGCCGCGTCACCGGTCACGATCAGGATCTTGGCTGCCATCGGCGCTCGCCTTCCGAGTCCTCGCACACGTCCGTTTGCCGTCCTGCTCAACGTGCACGCCGGCGTCCGGTTTGCCAAGGGGGCCGGCCTCGGGGCACGTGCCGGCGGGACTGTGCAGACTGTCCATGTTCGGGCCCTGGTTTTGTACACATACGGCTCATGACGGCGGCCCGGTGCGGAGCGATAGCCTTGACCCGTGATCAGCGCGATATCCCGCGGGGGCATGGACGCCCCCGCCCTGCGCCCGGGACACACGGAGGACATCCGCGCCCGGGGCCTCGCTGACGCTTCTTCGCGGTACGGCCGACCGAGCCGACCCAGCCATCCGTCAGTGGAACCGCTGAGAATGGCGGAAAGCCGTCCGCACTTCTTTCACCGCGGCATAACGTCGATCCCGGCCGGAGAACCCGCGTCGCGGCGTTACGTCACATCACTTCCTTCTACGTCACGCAACGGCGCGCGACAGGAGTCAGAGGACAATGCAGACCAAGCTGGACGAAGCCAAGACCGAGCTGCTCGCGCGGGCCGCCCGGGTAGCTGAGAACAGCCCGGTCGGGGGGCGCCTTCCGAGCGGTGCACCGACCGGGACGACGAGCGGGGCCACGCCGGACCAGGACACGGCTCTCGCGTTCCTCCAGCGCTACTACCTGCACACCGCTCCGGAGGACCTGGCCGACCGCGACCCGGTCGACGTCTTCGGGGCCGCGTTCTCGCACTACCGCCTCGCGGAGAGCCGCCCCCAGGGGACGGCCAATGTGCGGGTCCACACCCCGACGGTCGAGGAGAACGGCTGGACCTGCAGCCACTCCGTCGTCGAGGTGGTCACCGACGACATGCCCTTCCTCGTCGACTCCGTCACCAACGAGCTCTCCCGCCAGGGGCGCGGCATCCACGTCGTGATCCACCCCCAGGTGGTCGTACGCCGTGACGTCACCGGCAAGCTCCTCGAGGTCCTGACCGGCGACCTGGGCGGCGAGCGGCCGCACGACGCGCTCGTCGAGTCGTGGATCCACGTCGAGATGGACCGCGAGACCGACCGCGCCGACCTGAAGCAGATCACCGCCGATCTGCTGCGCATCCTCTCCGACGTGCGCGAGACGGTCGAGGACTGGGAGAAGATGCGCGACGCCGCGCTGCGCATCGCCGACGAGCTGCCCGCCGAGCCGACCGCGGGCGACCTGCCCGACCAGGAGGTCGAGGAGGCCCGCGAGCTGCTGCGCTGGCTCGCCGACAACCACTTCACGTTCCTGGGCTTCCGCGAGTACGACCTCACGGAGGACGACTCCCTCGCCGCCGTCCCCGGCACCGGTCTCGGCATCCTGCGCGCCGACCCGCAGCACGACAGCGACGACCACCACCCGGTGAGCCCGTCCTTCAACCGGCTGCCCGCCGACGCGCGCGCGAAGGCCCGCGAGCACCGGCTCCTGGTGCTGACCAAGGCCAACAGCCGGGCCACGGTCCACCGCCCCAGCTACCTCGACTACGTCGGCGTGAAGAAGTTCGACGCCGAGGGCAACGTGGTGGGTGAGCGGCGCTTCCTCGGGCTCTTCTCGTCCGCCGCGTACACCGAGTCCGTACGGCGTGTGCCCGTCATCCGCCGCAAGGTCCAGGAAGTCCTCAAGGGCGCCGGGTTCTCGGCCAACAGCCACGACGGGCGCGACCTGCTCCAGATCCTGGAGACCTACCCGCGCGACGAGCTGTTCCAGACGCCGGCCGACGAGCTGCGCGCCATCGTGACGAGCGTCCTGTACCTCCAGGAGCGCCGCCGGCTCCGGCTGTACCTGCGCAAGGACGAGTACGGGCGCTACTACTCCGCCCTCGTCTACCTCCCGCGCGACCGCTACACCACCGGCGTCCGGCTGCGGATCATCGACATCCTCAAGGAGGAGCTGAACGGCGCCAGCGTCGACTTCACCGCCTGGAACACGGAGTCGATCCTCTCCCGCATCCACTTCGTGGTCAGGGTGCCCAAGGGCGCCGAGGTCCCCGACCTGTCCGACGCCGACATCGAGCGCATCGAGGGCCGGCTCGTGGACGCCGCCCGCTCCTGGGCCGACGGCTTCGCCGAGGCGCTGACCGCCGAGTGCGGCGAGGAGCGCGCCGCCGAGCTGATCCGCCGGTACGGGCACGCCTTCCCCGAGGGCTACAAGGCCGACCACACCCCGCGCGCCGCCGTCGCCGACCTCCAGCACCTGGAGCAGCTCGTCCAGGGCGGCAAGGACTTCGCGCTCTCCCTGTACGAGCCGGTGGGCGCGGCCCCCGGCGAGCGCCGCTTCAAGATCTACCGCTCCGGCGGGCAGGTGTCCCTCTCCGCCGTGCTGCCGGTGTTGCAGCGGCTGGGCGTCGAGGTCACCGACGAGCGCCCGTACGAACTGCGCTGCGCGGACCGCACGCACGCGTGGATCTACGACTTCGGTCTGCGCATGCCGAAGGCGCAGGGCGGCAACGGCGACTACCTCGGCGACGACGGCCGCGACCGCTTCCAGGAGGCCTTCGCCGCCGCCTGGACCGGCGAGGCCGAGGTCGACGGCTTCAACTCGCTGGTGCTCCGCGCGGGTCTCGGCTGGCGCCAGGCGATGGTGCTGCGCGCCTACGCGAAGTACCTGCGCCAGGCGGGTTCGACGTTCAGCCAGGACTACATGGAGGACACCCTCCGCAACAACGTCCACACCACGCGGCTGCTCGTCTCGCTGTTCGAGGCGCGGATGTCGCCGGAACGCCAGCGCGCCGGCACCGAGCTGACCGACGGGCTCCTCGAGGAGCTGGACGGGGCGCTCGACCAGGTGGCGTCGCTGGACGAGGACCGCATCCTGCGCTCCTTCCTCACCGTCATCAAGGCGACGCTGCGCACCAACTTCTTCCAGAAGACGGAGAGCGGCGAGCCGCACTCCTACGTCTCCATGAAGTTCGACCCGCAGGCCATCCCGGACCTGCCCGCGCCCCGCCCCGCCTACGAGATCTGGGTGTACTCGCCCCGCGTCGAGGGCGTGCACCTGCGCTTCGGCAAGGTCGCGCGCGGCGGTCTGCGCTGGTCCGACCGGCGCGAGGACTTCCGTACGGAGATCCTCGGCCTGGTCAAGGCGCAGATGGTCAAGAACACCGTCATCGTGCCCGTCGGCGCCAAGGGCGGCTTCGTCGCCAAGCAGCTCCCCGACCCCTCGGTGGACCGCGACGCGTGGCTGGCGGAGGGCGTCGCCTGCTACAAGACGTTCATCTCGGCGCTGCTCGACATCACCGACAACCTGGTGGCGGGCGAGGTCGTGCCCCCGGCGGACGTCGTGCGGCACGACGAGGACGACACGTACCTCGTCGTCGCGGCCGACAAGGGCACCGCGACGTTCTCCGACATCGCCAACCAGGTCGCCGAGTCGTACGACTTCTGGCTCGGGGACGCCTTCGCCTCCGGCGGCTCCGCCGGCTACGACCACAAGGGCATGGGCATCACCGCCCGCGGCGCCTGGGAGTCCGTGAAGCGCCACTTCCGGGAGCTGGGCACCGACACGCAGTCCGAGGACTTCACCGTCGTCGGCGTCGGCGACATGTCCGGTGACGTGTTCGGCAACGGCATGCTGCTCTCCGAGCACATCCGTCTGGTGGCCGCGTTCGACCACCGGCACATCTTCATCGACCCGCAGCCGGACGCCGCGACCTCCTACGCCGAGCGGCGCCGCCTGTTCGAACTGCCGCGCTCCTCGTGGGCCGACTACGACAAGGAGCTGCTCTCCGCGGGCGGCGGGGTCTTCCCCCGCTCCGCCAAGGCGATCCAGCTCAACGGCCACATCCGCAAGGCGCTCGGCATCGAGGGCAACACCGCCAAGATGACCCCGGCCGACCTGATGAAGGCCATCCTCCAGGCCCCCGTGGACCTGCTGTGGAACGGCGGCATCGGCACGTACGTGAAGGCGACGGCGGAGACCAACGCCGACGTCGGCGACAAGGCCAACGACGCCATCCGCGTCAACGGCGCCGATCTGCGGGTCAAGGTCGTCGGCGAGGGCGGCAACCTCGGTCTCACCCAGCTCGGCCGCATCGAGTTCGGGCGCGACGGCGGCCGCGTCAACACCGACGCCATCGACAACAGCGCGGGCGTGGACACCTCCGACCACGAGGTGAACATCAAGATCCTGCTGAACTCGGTGGTCGCCAACGGCGACATGACGGTCAAGCAGCGCAACAAGCTGCTCGCCGAGATGACCGACGAGGTCGGGCACCTGGTCCTGCGCAACAACTACGCGCAGAACACCGCGCTCGCCAACGCCGTCGCCCAGTCGCCGTCCCTGCTCCACGCCCACCAGCGCTTCATGCGCAGGCTCGGCAAGCAGGGCCACCTGGACCGGAGCCTGGAGTTCCTGCCCAACGACCGGCAGATCCGCGAGCTGCTCAACTCCGGGCGCGGGCTCTCCCAGCCCGAGCTCGCCGTGCTCCTCGCCTACACGAAGATCACGGCCGCCGACGAGCTGATCCAGACGACGCTGCCGGACGACGCCTACCTCCAGCGGCTGCTGCACGCGTACTTCCCGAAGGCGCTGCACGAGCGGTTCCCCGAGCAGGTCGACGGGCACGCCCTGCGCCGTGAGATCGTCACGACCGTCCTGGTCAACGACACGGTCAACACCGGTGGTTCGACGTTCCTGCACCGGCTGCGGGAGGAGACGGGTGCCTCCCTGGAGGAGATCGTGCGGGCGCAGCTCGCCGCCCGTGAGATCTTCGGCCTGAGCAAGGTGTGGGACGCGGTCGAGGCGCTCGACAATGTCGTCGCCGCCGACGTCCAGACCCGCATCCGGCTGCACTCGCGCCGGCTGGTCGAGCGCGGCGCGCGCTGGCTGCTCAACAACCGGCCGCAGCCGCTCCAGCTCGCCGAGACCATCGACTTCTTCGGCGAGGGTGTCGCCCGGGTCTGGGACGAGCTGCCGCGGCTCCTGCGCGGCTCGGACGCGGAGTGGTACCAGGGCATCCGCGACGAGCTGACCGGCGCGGGCGTCCCCGAGGACCTCGCCCAGCGCGTCGCCGGGTTCTCCTCCGCCTTCCCGGCGCTGGACATCGTGGCCGTCGCCGACCGGACGGGCAAGGAGCCGATGGCCGTCGCCGAGGTGTACTACGACCTCGCCGACCGGCTGCGGATCACCCAGCTCATGGATCGCATCATCGAGCTGCCGCGGGCCGACCGCTGGCAGTCCATGGCGCGCGCCTCCATCCGCGAGGACCTGTACGCGGCGCACGCGGCGCTCACCGCCGACGTGCTCGCCGCGGGCAACGGCGAGTCCACGCCGGAGGAGCGCTTCAAGGCCTGGGAGGAGAAGAACGCCCCGATCCTGAGCCGGGCGCGGACGACCCTGGAGGAGATCCAGAGCTCGGACTCCTTCGACCTGGCCAACCTGTCGGTCGCGATGCGGACGATGCGGACGCTGCTGCGCACGCATTCGTAGCCGCCATCGGCGGTATGTGAAGGGGGCGCCCCGGGCCTTGCGGCTCTGGGCGCCCCCTTCCGCGTGCGTCGGGGCGGTCCGGCTGCCGCGTGCGTCGGTGCGGCCGGTCCGTCAGGGGCCGCTGAGCAACGTGGGCGGGGCCGGTGGCGTCTTCGGTAGGGCCTGTGGTCCGCGGGGGCCGATGGACCACCCGCGGGACGCGGAACGGGTGAGGGGACTCGCCATACCGTATCAATTCGGGCATTCGGGCTAAGGTGGGTGAGATTGTCTGACGGAGGCACGAGATCACGAGATCCACGGCGCGGGAAGGTCGCGGCGACGCGATGAAGGCAGGGGGCGGGCGTGCTGCCCGACCGCGGACCACCGAAGGGCTTGAGTCATGACCGTGAACACCCCAGAGAACCAGGACTTCTCCGAAGGCCTCGCCGCGCGGCTGCCCGAGACCTGGGCCGCCACACCGCTGACCGTGGTCATGCCCACGTACAACGAGGCGGACAACCTGCCCGGCATGGCCGAGGCCCTGATGGCGCTGCCGCTGCCGGGCCTGCGGCTCCTCGTCGTCGACGACTCCAGCCCCGACGGCACGGGCGCCATCGCCGAACGCTTCGCCGAGCGGTACGGCAGCGCCCGCATGAGCGTGCTGCACCGCACCGAGAAGGACGGCCTCGGCCGCGCCTACGCCGCCGGGATGACGCGGGCCGTCGCCGAGGGCGCCGAGTACGTCCTCCAGATGGACGCCGACGGCAGCCACCCCGCCGCCAAGGCCGCCGAGCTGCTCGGCGTCGCGCTCGCCACCGACGCGGGTGTCGTCATCGGCAGCCGGTACGTCGAGGGCGGCACCCTCGCCGACGCCTGGGGCGCCCACCGCAGACTGCTCTCCCGCTGGGCCAACGCCTACGCGGGCACCATCCTCGGCACCCGCGTCCGCGACATCACCGGCGGTTTCAACCTCTGGCGCGCGGACGCCCTGCGCGCCATCGACCTGGCCTCCGTGGACAGCGCGGGCTACAGCTTCCAGGTCGAGATGAAGTACCGGGCGCTGCGGCGCGGCTTCGGCGTCATGGAGGTGCCGATCCACTTCGAGGACCGCGTGGCCGGCGAGTCGAAGATGAACCTCATGGTGCAGCTGGAGTCCATCGCCATGCCGTGGAGGCTGCGGCTCGGCGCGAGAGCCGCGGGCGGCGGCCCGGGGGCGCGCGGATGACGCCGCCCACCCTGACGGAGGCCACGCCCTCCACCCCGGCGCAGGCGCCGCCCGCCCCGACGCCCGCCGCCGCGCCGGCCCCGCCGCCCCGCCCGCTCCTCGTACGGCTGCGCCTGCTCGTCCTGGAGCTGGTGAAGTTCGGCCTGGTGGGCGGCAGCGGGGTCGCGGTCAACCTGCTCGTCTTCAACCTCCTTCTGCACGGCTTCGGTTCCGGCGCGATGACCGCCACCGCCATCGCCAGCTGCGTGGCGATGGGCACCAACTACCTGGGGTTCCGCTTCTTCGCCTACCGGGACCGCGCCTCGCGCACCAAGCGCCAGATCGCCCTCTTCTTCGTCTTCAGCGGCATCGGCGTGGCGATGGAGAGCGTCCTGTTCTACGCGGCGTACCAGGGCGCGGCCATGAGCGGCCCCCTCGCCTCGAACATCGCCAAGGCCGTCTCGATCGTCCTGGCGTCGGCGTTCCGCTTCCTGGTCTGCCGGACGTGGGTCTTCCCGCGGGGGCAGGGCGTGCGCCGGCGCTGACACCGGCGTCGGCTCAGCGCACCGCGCTCGCCACCGTCCGGGCCGCCCCGCGGACGCGGGAGCCCACCCTCGCCCCCGCCCTGCGGGCCAGGGGGCGGATCAGCCGGGCCGTGACGCCCACCGGGGTCCAGCGGAGCTGGAGGCGGCCCGTGCCTCGGCCCTCCGGTTCCACCGTGACCTCATGGGGCGTCGCCCCGCGCCGGTAGTCGATCCGGGCCCTGAAGGGCGGGAACGACAGGGGCGCGAGGAGCAGTGACGTGTTGCGCAGGCGGCCCGAGGTGAGCAGCAGGACCGGGTGGCGTGTGCCCTCGAAGCCGTCGAGAGGGAGGGGCGCCTCCGCCAGGTCCAGGCGCGCCGAGCCCTCGAAGACGCCGGGGCGGACCGGGTCCAGGCGGAAGCGGCTCCGCATCCGGCGCCGGCCAGGCGCCAGGAGCAGCGTCGCCACCTGCGGGCCCACCGGAAGGCGCAGCCCCGGGTCGTACGTGCGGATCGCGAGGTCCACCGAGGCCCCCGGGCCCCGCTCCACCCGTGTGATCTCGTGGCGGAACTGCGCGCTCGGGAACGGCCGGGTGTCCAGGCCGAGGTCCGTCACGTCCAGGTCCCCGCGGGAAGCGGCGGGCGGGACCTCCGCGCCCCAGTACACGCGGCCGTCCCCGTCCAGCGCCGTCTCGCGCGGCGCGACCCCGTGGCCGAGGCCCCGCGCCGCCAGCTGCGCATCCCGCAGGCGGCCGTCGCGCACCAGCCGGGTGACGACCCGCTCGGCGCGCGGCAGCCGCGCGTACGCGCCGGGGGACAGCTCCGCCAGGTACGGGTTCACGATGTCCGCGAAGCCCCTCAGCCACTCCTCGTCACGGAAGGGCAGGTCACCGGCGTACATCCGGAAGTCGTGCTTGAGGAACTTGTGGTCCTTGGCCTCCCGCACGGCGTCCGTCTGACCGCTCGACACGAGGAAGGCGTCGATGAGGCGCTGCACGTGGACGCGGTCGCGGACGTTCGTCAGCTTGTGGCGCTGGTTGGAGATCGACGCCGACTCCGCCGCCTCGAAGGGTGCTATGTACCAGCGGTAGACGGGCTCCGGGAGCACCGTGAAGGCCCGCGCCAGGCAGTACGCCTGGGCGGAGAAGAGCTGGTCCTCGTAGTGGATGCCCTCCGGGAAGCGCAGGCCGTTCCGGCCGAGGAAGTCCCTGCGGTACATCTTGCTCGTCGACAGGTGCTCGAAGAACAGCGCCGGTTCCGCCTCGATGCCGCGCACCGTGCGGCGCTCCGCGACCAGGTGCGGCATCCAGGTGGAAGTGCGGCCCGTGTCCACCCGCACGCGCTCCACCGCGCCCATCGTGAAGTCCACGTCCGCCTCGGCGTGCGCGGCGAGCAGCAGTTCCACCGCCCGTTCGGGGAGTTCGTCGTCGCTGTCGAGGAACATCAGGTACGGGGCGCGCGCGATGTCCAGGGCGCGGTTGCGCGGCGCGCTGCAGCCGCCGCTGTTCTCGGGCAGGCGCAGGTACGTCACGCGGTCGTCCGCCGCGGCGAGGCGCCGCGCCACGTCCGGCGTCGCGTCCGTCGAGTGGTCGTCGCTGATGACGATCTCGATGTTCCGGTGCGTCTGGCGGCGCAGGGACGCCACCGCGCGCGGCAGGCGCTCCGCGTCGTTGTAGACGATCACCGTCACCGTCACGTCGGGCGTGGTGCTCACAGGGCCTCCTCGGGCGTCGGCGCCGGTGTGCGCTGGTCGAGTGGGGTCACGGGCGGCAGGGACGCCTCGCTCTCGCCGAGGAAGACGCGGCGCACGACCCGCTCGGCCGCGCGCCCGTCGTCGTACTCGCAGAAGCGGCGCCGGAACACCTCGCGCGCCCCGGCCGACGTGTCGTCGCGCCAGGCGCCCGACGTGAACAGCTCCGTCAACTCGTCCTGCGTGCGCGCCACATGGCCGGGCGCCTCGGCCATCAGGTCGAAGTAGACGCCGCGCGTCGTGGCGTACGTCTCCCAGTCGTCGGCGTAGACGACGATAGGGCGGTCGAGGTTGGCGTAGTCGAACATGATCGAGGAGTAGTCCGTGATCAGCGCGTCCGCGGCCAGGCACAGGTCTTCCACCGGGTCGTACGACGAGACGTCGACGACCCGGCCGCTGCGGCGCAGGCCCGCGAGGGGGGAGGCCGCCCCGCCGTAGAAGTAGTGGCCGCGGACCAGCAGGACGGTGTCCTCGCCGAGGCGGTCCGCGAGCGTGGCGAGGTCGAGGCGCGGGGTCCAGGCCGCCTCGTAGTCGCGGTGAGTGGGCGCGTAGAGGACGGCCCGTTTGCCGGGCGCGACGCCGAGCCTGTCGCGGATCGCGCGGATGTCGGCGGCCGTCGCGGAGTGGAAGACGTCGTTGCGCGGATAGCCGTGGTCCAGGGACGTGTAGCGCGAGGGGTAGGCGCGCTCCCACATGCGGGTGGAGTGGCCGTTGGCGGAGACGCTGTAGTCCCACTTGTCGACGCGTTCGAGCAGGCTGTGGAAGTTCAGGCCCTTGGCGGCCGCCGGGTAGTCGAGCTGGTCCAGGCCCATGCGCTTGAGCGGCGTGCCGTGATGGGTCTGGACGTGGACGGCGTCGGGGCGCTTCACCACCGCGTTGGGGAAGTTGACGTTGTTCACGAGGTACTTGGCGCGGGCCAGGACCTCCCAGTAGCGGCGCGTGCCGGGCACGACGTGGTCGGCGCCGGGCGGCAGCAGCGGCACGTTCGCCGCCGAGACCACCCACACCGGGCGGATGTGCGGGGCGAGTTCGGCGGCCTTCGCGGCGATGGCCGCCGGGTTGCAGGCCACGCCGCGGTCCCAGTACGCCGTGAAGACCGCGAGGTCCGGGTCGACGGGGCGATCGAGCTCCCTGCGGTAGCGCAGGTCGCGGACCTTCAGGCCCACCTTGTGCTTGCGCGAGGCCAGCGCCGCCCGCGCCTCGCGGCGCCGCCGGTTGAGGGTCTGGAAGGTGCGGTACTTGGTGTACGCGTCCTCTTCGAGGAGTCGGCGCCGCACGCCTTCGAGGCCGCCGGGGTGCTGGTGCCCCTCGGGACGCCAGGCCACGGCCGCCCGTGCCGCGCGGTGGAAGAACTCCCTGCGCACCGGGTCCGGCAGCCGCTCCCGGGCGACGACGCGCAGGCAGTCGCCGAGCATGATGTCGTAGAGCGCGGCGAGCGGCGCCGGGCCCGCGCCGCGGTCCATGGCCAGGGCGAGGAGCGCCTCGTGGCGGTCGATGACCTCGTAGCGCCGCTCGGGCGGTCCCGTGGGGAGGCTCTGCGCCCGCAGCTCCGTCACGTTCAGGGCGATGTGGTCGAGCGCCGCGACGCGCTCCGCGTCGAGCAGGGCCGCGTGGGCCGCGAACCGCTCGTCGGACACCGCGAGGTCCGCGCGGTGCGCGCGCCAGAAGCCGGCCCGCAGCACCCGGTTGCCGAGCAGCGGGGTGACCTTGAGCAGGTCGGGGGTGTCGGCGAGCGGCAGGTCGCGGCGGCCCTGCCGCGCCAGGATCCTGCCGTCGGGGCTCGGCATCCCCTGGTGCCGCCACGTCGAGCGGACGTGGTCGACGACGAGGACGTCCACGCCGTCCGGCAGCTCGGCCGTCCGGTCGGCGACGGTGCGCGGCGCGCCCGTCGGCACGGTGTCCTTGCTGTGCACGAAGTGCAGCCACCGGCCCGCCGCCCGCTCGGCGCCCGCGACGCGCGCCGCCCCGTCGTCGGCGCCCTCCGGCAGCGGGACGACCGTGACGCCGGGTCTGCCCGCGGCCACCTCCTGCGCGGAGGCCCCCACGGCGGCGACGACCACCTCGAAGGCTTCCGACGCCTGCGCCGTCAGGGCGTCCAGGCAGGCGCCGATGCGGCCCTGGACGTTCCGCCCGTGGACGATGACGCTCAGCCGTGGCTGCACGCGGACTCCTTCCGTTGCGAAACGCCCCCATAGTGTAAGGATGCGAGCGTTGTCGCGACAAAAGGGGCGCGTCAGCCCTTGCCGCCGCCCGTGAACCGTTCGTACTCCTTCAGGACCTCGCCCGTCGGGCCGTCCATCCGCAGCTCGCCGCGCTCCAGCCACAGCACCCGGTCGCAGGTGTCGCGGATCGACTTGTTGTTGTGGCTGACCAGGAAGACCGTGCCCGCGCGCTCCCGCAGCTCGCGGATGCGGGCCTCGGAGCGCTTCTGGAAGGAGCGGTCGCCCGTGGCGAGCGCCTCGTCGATGAGCAGGACGTCGTGGTCCTTGGCGGAGCCGATGGAGAAGCGCAGGCGGGCCGCCATGCCGGAGGAGTACGTGCGCATCGGCAGGGTGATGAAGTCGCCCTTCTCGTTGACGCCGGAGAAGTCGACGATGTCGTCGTAGCGCTGCTTGATCTGCTCGCGGGACATGCCCATCGCGAGGCCGCCGAGGTGGACGTTGCGCTCGCCGGTCAGGTCGTTCATCAGGGCCGCGTTCACCCCGAGCAGGGACGGCTGGCCGTCGGTGAAGATCCGGCCCCGCTCGACGGGCAGCAGCCCCGCGACCGCCTTGAGCAGCGTCGACTTGCCCGAGCCGTTGGTGCCGATCAGGCCGATGGCCTCGCCCTTGCGGGCGGTGAACGACACGTTCCTGACGGCGTGCACCGTGCGCACGCCGCGCTCCTGCCCGCGCCGCAGGATGCGGCCGAGCGCGGCGGTGGCCGCGCCCCTGCCCGCCGTGGCGCCCGCGCCGTGCACGCGGTAGACGATGTCGACCTCGTCGACGATGACGGTGGGCGCGGGCCCCTGGTCTGCGGTCTCAGCCACGGCCGTACGTCTCCTCCGCCTTCCAGAAGTAGATGAACCCGCCGGCCCCCGCGAGCAGCGCCCAGCCGGCCGCCCATGCCCAGGCGAGGTGCGGCAGCCGGTCGTGGGAGTAGCTGTCGATCAGCGCGAACCGCATCAGGTCGATGTACACGGCGGCCGGGTTGCACTCCAGGAGCACCTTCAGGGCGTGCGGCAGGTTCCGGTCCGCGAGGACCGCGTCGATGCTCCACATCACCCCGGAGGCGTACATCCAGGTGCGCAGCACGAACGGCATCAGCTGCGCGATGTCCGGTGTCCTGCTGCCGAGCCTGGCCATGACGAGCGCCAGGCCCGTGTTGAACGTGAACTGCAGCGCGAGCGCGGGCACGGCGAGCAGCCAGTACACCGTCGGCGGGACGCCGAAGCAGAGCAGGATCACGACGAGCGCGGCCATCGAGAACAGGAGCTGCTGGAGCTGTTGCAGGCAGTGCGAGATCGGCAGCGAGGCCCGGGGGAAGTGCAGGGCGCGCACCAGGCCGAGGCTGCCGGAGATGGCGCGCGTGCCCGCCATCACCGAGGCCTGCGTGAAGGTGAAGACGAAGACGCCGGTGACGAGGAACGGGACGTAGTCCTCGACGTCGCGCCTGGTGTCCATCAGGACGCCGAAGATGAAGTAGTAGACCGCCGCGTTGAGCAGCGGCGTCATCACCTGCCACACCTGGCCGAGCTTCGCCTGGCTGTACTGGGCGGTCAGCTTGGCGGTCGCGAAGGCGGTGATGAAGTGGCGGCGCCGCCAGAGCTGCCCGGCGTACGCGGGCAGGGAGGGGCGGGCGCCGCTGACGGTCAGGCCGTGCCGGGCGGCGAGCTCGGCGGGGGAGAGCTCCGCGGGGGAGGGTTCGGCGGCCGGTGGCGCCGGGTGGGGCGGTGTGTCGAGGACCTGGCTCACATCCGCTGCTTTCGCTCGGGGAGGCGGTGCATGTCGCGCACGACGGGACGGGACCGTTTCGTCGTGACGCCGACAGTAGGGCCTCGCCGCGTCGGAACGCAACCGTATCGTCGTCTCGTCCTATGCTGTCCGTATGACGACGAGCAGGCCACAGGATGAACAGCCGCGCCGCAGGCCCCCCGCCGGAGCCGCCGTGCTCCGCGAGGAGAAGACCGAGGCGATCAGGGCCGCCGTCTTCGAGGAGCTGGCCTCGGTGGGGTACTCCCGGATGTCCATCGAGGGCATCGCCCGCCGCGCGGGCGTCGGCAAGACGGCCGTCTACCGCCGCTGGCGCTCCAAGCTGCACCTCGTGCTCGACCTGGTGTCGGCCCTGGCGGTCCAGGGGCTGCCCGCGCCGGACACCGGCTCCCTGGAGGGCGACCTGCGCCTCCTGTACGAGGTCACGTCCCGTGCCCTGCGGCACCCCGTGGCCTCGCAGGTCATCCCCGACCTCCAGGCCGAGGCGGCCCGCAACCCCGAGATCGCCGAAGCCCTGCAGAAGGCGCTGCGCGAGGGGCAGTACGGAGTGGCGAGCGGCATCGTGGGGGCCGCCGTCGAGCGGGGCGACCTCCGCGCGGACGTCGACCAGGAGCTGGCCCTCGACCTGGTGTCCGGGCCGCTCTACTGGCGTTCGGTGGTGGTCCGCGCGAAGCTGCCCAAGGGGTACCTCGAACGCCTCGCGGCGGCCACGGCCGCCGGGCTGCGCGCGCTCTGACGGCTCCGCCCGGCCGTCGGCGGCGTCAGGCCTCGCGCCGCCGCGTCACCCACAGGCCCGTGCCGGCCGCCAGCACCACGACGCCCGTGCCGACGCTCGCCAGGGTGCGGGTGACGCCGTCCCAGGGGGTGAAGCTGAGCATCGCGTTGGCGACGACCGCGAGTGAGAAGACCAGCCAGAGCAGAGGCCTCATGGGAGTCGGTCCTTCCGTGGAGCTTCGGCCGCCGCCCCGTGCGGCGGCCCGGGAACAACTCTCCCGTTCGCGCGGGCCCTCCACGAGGGTGTGCTCTCCCGAAGCCATGGTGTAGCGCGCTACACCCCCGTGGGGGAGCCCGCCCGCCGGACCCCGCCCGCGCGGTGACTTAGCCTGACCGGATGAAGGAGACAGCGGGGGCGGCGGGGCGCGCCATGGCGCAGCTGGGCAAGGCGGCCGGGCTCGCCATCGCGTCGTACCTCTTCGCGGCGCTCATCCTCTTCACGGCCGTCGTCACGCTGCTCGTGGTCGGCGCTGCCGTGCTGCCCGAGACCGTGCTGCTGCTGCGCAGGACCGCGGGCCTCAAGCGGCGCCTGGTCGCCGACTGGAGCGGCGTCCCCGTCCCCGAGGCCTACGCCCCGCTCACCGGCGGCGTCCGCGCGCGCGTGCGGACCGCCCTCGACGACCCCGGCACCTGGCGCGACCTGCGCTGGCTCACCGCCCACTTCGTGTACGGCTGCGCCCTGATGTACGTGGCCATCCCGCTGTGCATCCTCGGCCTGCTCGTCGACGGCTTCTGGTGCGGGCTCCTGCGGCAGCGGGCCGTGGCCCTGCCGCTGCTCGACCGCCTCGCCGACCTGGACGCCGCCTGGTCGCGCGCCCTGCTGCTGCCTTCCCCAAAGGCGCAGCGCAACGCCGACCTCGCCGAGCGCGTCGAGGAGCTGACCCTCACACGGGCCGGCGCCGTCGCCGCGCACGGCGCCGAGCTGCGGCGCATCGAACGGGACCTGCACGACGGGACGCAGGCGCGGCTCGTCGCCCTGTCGATGCGGGTCGGGCTCGCCCGCCGCGCCTACGACAAGGACCCCGTGGCCGCGCGGAAACTCCTCGACGACGCCCAGGAACAGGCCGAGGAGGCGCTGACCGAGCTGCGGCACGTCGTGCGCGGCATCCATCCGCCGATCCTCACCGACCGCGGTCTCCTCGGCGCCGTCCGGGCGCTGGCCGCGGGCAGCGGGCTCGACGTGACGGTCACCGCGCGGGGCGTGGAGGACGCCGCGGGCCAGGCGGTACGGGCGCCGGCGGCGGTCGAGGCCGCCGCGTACTTCGTCGTCGCCGAGGCGCTGACCAACGCCGCCAAGCACAGCGGCGCCGACCGGGCCACCGTGGAACTTTTCCGGGAGGGCGGGGTGTTGGGCATTGCGGTACGCGACGAGGGGCGGGGCGGGGCCGAAGGCGGGGCCGGGGGCGGAACCGGCGCCGGTGGCGGCACCGGGCTGCTCGGCATGCGGCGCAGGGTCGCCGCCCTCGACGGGACCCTGACCGTGACGAGCCCCACCGGGGGGCCGACCGTGATCGAAGTGGAGCTGCCGTGCGCGTGGTGATCGCCGAGGACAACGCCTTGCTGAGGGAGGGCATGGTGCTCCTGCTCACCTCCGCCGGGCACGAGGTGGTGGCCGTCGCCTCCAGCGGCCCCGAGGTGCTGCCCGCCCTCCTCGACCACCGGCCCGACGTCGCGGTCCTCGACGTGCGGATGCCGCCGGGCTTCCGGGACGAGGGGCTGCGGGCGGCGCTCGCGGCCCGCGCCGAGCTGCCCGGCCTGCCGGTCCTCGTCCTCTCCCAGTACGTCGAGGAGACGTACGCGGCCGAACTGCTCGGCGGCGGCGCGAGCGGCGTCGGCTATCTGCTGAAGGACCGCGTGGGCCGGGTCGACGAGTTCCTCGACGCGCTCGAACGGGTGGCCGACGGCGGCACCGCGCTCGACCCCGAGGTCGTGACGGAACTGCTCACGCGGCGCCGCGACGACCCCCTCGACTCCCTCACGCCCCGCGAGCGCGAGGTGCTCCAGCTCATGGCCGAGGGCAGGGACAACGCCACGATCGCGTCGCTTCTCGTCGTCTCCGACCGTGCCGTCAGCAAACACATCGGCAATGTCTTCGCGAAGCTGGGGCTGCCGCCGAGCGACAGCGGGCACCGGCGGGTGCTCGCTGTCCTGGCGTATCTGAACAAGGCGTAGGCCCCGCTCCGTCCCGTGAGGATCAGCCCTGTCCGGCGGGCGCCGGGTAGCGGCCCCGCAGCGACGCCCAGGACGGCACCAGGGTGCCCGCGGCGGCCGTGGCGGCGACCACCAGGACGATCAGCGCCGCCTGCACCGGCGCGAGGTGCGGCAGGCTGTGCGCGAACGCCACGCTGAAGGCGAGCAGCGGCGCCGAGGCCACCGCCGCGCCGACCACCAGGCCGGTCAGCGCCGTGGCCGCCGCCTCCAGGCGCAGCATCCGCCGCACCTGACGCCGCCCGGCCCCGGCGAGGCGCAGCAGGGAGAGTTCCGGACGCCGCCCGATCGTGATCAGCGACAGGGTGCTCAGGACGGCGATCACCGCGAAGCCGCCGATCGCGGCGACCGCGGCGACGGTCACGACCTCGCCCAACGCCTGGTCCTCCGGCCGCAGCCGCTCGGGCGCGGGATCCTTCGTCACCTCCGCCCCGGGGGCCGCTCGCCGCAGGGCCCGCGCGTGGGCGGCGGGCCCGGCCACCAGGACGCGGTCCGCCTCCGCCCGGAGCGAGGACGTGTGCCGGGCGAGCTGCTCGCGGGCGAGGAGGAAGCTGCCGAGGGCCAGTTCGCGGTCGTACGTCGCCACGACCTTCAGCCGCGCCTCGACGCCGTCCCCGAAGCGCAGCGTCACCGTCGAACCGGGGCGTACGCCGAGGGCCCGCGCCTGGTCGTGGCCGACCGCCACCGCGCCGGGACGCAGGCCGCCGACGTCGCCCTCGCGGACGCCGGGGTCCATTGTCCGCGCCAGGCCGCCGGGGGTGACGCCGAGCACCGGCAGGCGGTCCAGGCGGGGCGAGCCCGTGTCCCGCCGGGCGAGGACGACGGTGCCGTGCGTGACGCGGGTCGCCGCCACCACCCCGGGGACGTCCCTGACCCGCTCCAGGGCGTCCGTCGGCAGGCCTCCCGCCGCCGTCACCGCGTAGTCCGCCCGTGCCGCCTCCCGCGCCTGGCCGCCGGCCGCGTGCGTCACCGTCGCGCCCGCCGAGAGCTGCACCGTGACGAACGCCGTGACCAGGATGATCGGCGTGAGCGCCGCCCCCGAACGCCGCGCGAACGCCGTGCAGTTGGCCGCCGCGAGACGACCCGACGCACCGCCGAACCTGCGCAGCGGAGCGCCGAGCACCCGCATCGCCCCTTCCGCGATCCAGGGGCCGAGCAGCGCACAGGCGATGACCAGGACCACGGTCGCCGCACCGGCGGCTGCCGCCGCGGCCTCCCCGTCCTGCAGCGTGGCGGTGCCGGCCGCGCTCACCCCGAGGAACAGCAGCACGAGACCGCTGACCCGGCGCGCCGTGCCCGGCTCCGGCTCGCGCAACGCCTCGGCGGGCCGCACCTTCGCCGCCCGCGCGCAGGCGATGAGCGCGGCGACGCGGGCGATGAGCAGCGTGAGGCCGGCCGTCACCAGGGGCGCGGGCAGCAGCCAGGGCGGCAGCGGCAGTTCGAGGCCGGGCGGCAGCGCGCCGCGGGCCCCGAGCAGGGCGCGCAGCCCGAGGTAGGCGGGCACCGCCCCGGCCGCGCCCGCCAACGCCGCCCACGCGGCGATCCGGCCGACCTCGCGGCCCACCGCGCCCCGCAACTGCCGCGGCGTCGCGCCGACCGCCCGCAACAGGCCCAGCTCGCGGGAGCGTTGGGCCAGCGCCTGCACCACCGTGGACGACACGACGAGCAGCGCGATGAGCACGACTGTCGCCGCCACGGAACCGAGCAGCGCGAGCATCCCGGCCCGCGCGGGGGCTGCGGCGAGGAACTCGGCCCCGCCGCGCCCGTCCCCGGCCAGCACCCGGAGCCCGGCGCGGTCGCCTGCGGCCCGCTGCCCCACGCTCTCCAGCCCGGCGGCGTCCAGGGCCTGCCGTACGCGCCCGTACAGCGTGGCGGCACTCGTCCCCGCCTTCGCCGTCACGCCGACGGCGGCCACGGAACCGGGGTGCCCGGCGAGCCGCCGCGCCTCGGCGGAGGTGAAGTAGACGGCGGAGCGCGGCCCCGCGGCCACCCCGACCACGGTGTACGTGGCGACGGCTCCGTCGACGCGCACGGCCACGCGCCCGCCGACCCGCGCGGTGCCCTCACCGACGACGACCTCGGAGGCGTGCCGGGGCGGGCCACCGTCCCGCAGTCCGTACGACCCGAGCCGGGCGGCGCTCCAGGGCCTGCCGATGGCGTCGGAGCTCCCGACCCCCGCGGGGAACACCTCGTCGGCGACGACATCACGCACTCCGGGCACGCGGCGCACCGTCTCCAGCGCGGCCCGCGGGACCCGCACGCGTTCGGTGAGGCCCGCGGTCGCCGTCTCGGGCTTGCTGCCCCAGGGCTTGGCGGTGTAGCGGGTGTTCTGGTCCCCGGTGACGACGAGGTCGGCGGCGGAGTACCGCTCCACGCGCGCGTGCCCGAGCCCGGCGGAGCCGAGCGCCAGCCCGAAGGAGCCGAGCAGCAGCGATGTGAGGGCGAGCGCGGCGAAGACGGCGGCCCAGGCCTTGCGGTGGTGGCGGGAGGCACGGCGGGCGAGGAGGGCGGCGGGACGGGGCCGGGCGTTGCTGCTTTCGCTCATGCGGCGGCCCTCCCCAGGGAGCGCATGACCGCGTGCACCTGGGCCGCGCCGGGGGCGAGGAGGCGCTCGACGACGGTGCCGCCGGTGAGGAACAGCGCCTCGTCCGTCCAGGCCGCGGCGGACGGGTCGTGCGTCACCATCACCACGGTGTGCCCGTCCCCGTCGACCGCCTGCCGCAGCAGCGCGAGGACGTCCTGGGCGGTCACGGGGTCGAGGGCGCCCGTGGGTTCGTCGGCGAAGACGACTTCCGGCGAGGTCACCAGGGCGCGGGCGATGGCCACGCGTTGCTGCTGGCCGCCGGAGAGTTCCGTGGGCCGGTCGGCGGCGCGCCCGCCGAGCCCGACGGCGGCGAGGGCGCGCCGCGCCGCCTCGGCGTCGTCGACGCCGGCGAGCAGGAGCGGCAGGGAGACGTTCTCCAGGACGCTCAGGGACGGTACGAGGTTGTGGGCCTGGAAGACGAAGCCGACGCGCTCGCGGCGGAGCCGGGTCAGCGCGGCCTCGCTCAGCGAGCCGAGGTCGACACCGCCGATGCGGACGGCGCCGGTGGAGGGCCGGTCGAGCCCGGCGGCGCACTGCAGCAGCGTCGACTTGCCGGATCCGGAGGGGCCCATGACGGCGAGGAAGCGGCCACGGGGCACGGTGAGGTCGACGGGGGCGAGGGCGGTCACGCCGTGCCGGTACCGCTTGCCGACCCCGTCGAGCACGAGCGCACCCGGCTCGCCGACCGCCACCAGCCCCGGGGCCTCACCGCCCCCGGATTTCCGCCGCCTGAACATGTCGTACGTCCTCTCGATGCCCGCGCTGCTGCTACGGAGAACGCTAGGAACGGTGGGCCTACGGGGCGAGAGAGCACGGTCCCGTGACCGAGGTGTAGCTGGCTCCACCTCGGGGTCTGCGTTCTGGGGCTTCGGCGGGCCGGGGGCGTTGCGTGCTTGCCGGGGCCGCCCGGTTCTGCGGGAGTGTGGCGGTTCCGCCCCGTCAGTAAAGGGCGCTCCTTCGTCGCGTCGGCTGCGCCGATGTCGCTCCGCTCCACCCTTGACTGCCGGGGCTCCACCGCAGGGGTTTTGCCGGCCGGGCGGCCGGGGTGGGGCGGCGGGGCCGGCTGGGTTGTGGGGTGCGGTCTTCCTGCCGGGCGCGGACTGGTTCGTCGCGGCCTCGGCGCGGCTGATGGGGGTGCGGCCGGGTGGATCGGCTCCGCTCCGGTGGCAGTGCCGGGCCTCGCGGCCGACTGCTGACCGGCCCATACGGGGCGCGGGTCGGGGGCAGCGCTCGGCCCGGCGGTTGGCGGCTCGGCTTCGGTGGCAGTGTCGGGTGTGGCGGCCGGGTGCGGTCCGGTCCATACGGTGTGCGGGTCGGGGGCAGCGCTCGGCCTGGCGGTTGGGCGGCTGCGCTTCGGTGGCGGTGCCGGGCCTCGCGGCCGACTGCCGACCGGTGCATACGGTGCGGGGGCCGGGGGCAGCGCTCAGCATGGGTGTGACGGCTGGGGGCCGTGCGCGGGGCAGGGGCAGGGGCAGCGCTCGGTCGGGTGGGTCGACGCCTGAACACCCCCAGCTCCGCAGCGACTCGCGGACCGATTCGATACGGGACTGAGGTCCGGGGCGATGTGCGGGGAAGGGGACGCCCAGCCCTCCCGGCGGGCGGGGCACCAACTTTACGAAGGTTGCGTTTCGCCCCACGAGGGGCGCGCGCAGCCCCGAATGCGCCTTCAGCAAATTCGGTCTCGCCCACGCCACCGCCCACACGGACGGCCCATCACCGATGCCGGACCACACCCCAGGAGCCCCCACCGTCCCGGGTGCGGTGCGGGTGGATCAGGAGCGCAGAGAAGTCCCCGCTGTCGCCGAAGAAACAGCAGGTCAGAAGCGGGCGTCGGTCCCCGGCGGTGAGGCTTTCCTGTAGTGCAGGAAAGGCGGCGCGCTGGTGCGCATCGGCGGCCGCGACGCCGCGCACTCGAAGCGCCGCGCGCCGGGCCCGCGCACCGACGCAGCCGAGGACCGCTGAACCAGTCGGCACCCGGCGGCGAAAGCCGATGCCCCCCAGTCCCAGCCGCCGGCCACACGGCACGCTCGCCCCCTGACGCCGGCACTGGAAGAACTAGCCCGCACCCGGCGGTGAAGCCGGTGTCCCGCCCAGGCCCGGCCGCCGGACCGGCGGCAACCCGCTACCCCCTGACGCCCACACCAGAAGGACTAGTCCGCACCCGGCGGGAAAACCGCACGCCACAACCCAACCGGCTCCGCCGCCCCACCCCGGCCGCCCGGCCGGCAAAACCCCTGCGGTGGAGCGCCGGCAGTCAAGGGTGGCCCGAAGGGACATCGGCGCAGCCGACGCGACGAAGGAGCGCCCTTTACCGGCGGGGCGGAACCGCCACACTCCCGGAGAACCGGGCGGCCCCGGCAAGCAGTCAACGCCCCCGGCCCGCCGAAGCCCCCGCCCCGCCCCCACGCCACCCCTCCCACGCCGAAGCCACCATCTCCCGTACGTCCCGCTTCGCCGCCCAGCCCAGTTCCGTTCCGATGCGTTCCGCCGAGGCCACCACCCGCGCCGGGTCGCCGGGGCGGCGGGATGTGACCGTGGGCGGCGTCGCGTGGCCCGTGACCTCGTTGATCAGGTCCGTCATCTCGCGGACGGAGACGCCCTCGCCCCGACCGATGTTGAGCGTCAGGTCGGTGCCGGGCACGGCGGAGGCCAGGGCGCGGGCCGTCGCCACGTGGGCCTCGGCGACGTCGGCGACGTGGATGTAGTCCCGTACGCACGTGCCGTCCGGCGTGGCGTAGTCCGCGCCGAAGATGCACGGGGCCTCACCGGCGGTGAGCTTCTCGAAGACCATCGGCACGAGGTTGAAGACGCCGGTGTCCGCCAGCTCCGGCGACGCCGCCCCCGCCACGTTGAAGTACCGCAGGGAAGCCGTCGCCAGGCCGTGCGCGCGGCCCGCCGCGCGGACCAGCCACTCGCCGGCCAGCTTCGTCTCCCCGTACGGGCTCATCGGCAGGCACGGCGTCTCCTCGGTCACGAGGTCGACGTCGGGCATGCCGTACACCGAGGCGGAGGAGGAGAACACGAAGCAGCGCACACCCGGCACGGACCCCGGCCCCGGCACGGACCCCGACGCAGGCCCCGCCCCCGGAGAGCACGCGGCGTCCAGCAAGACCCGTAGGCCCTCCACGTTCTCGTGGTAGTAGTGCAGCGGCCGCTCCACCGACTCCGCCACCCGCTTCTTCCCCGCGAGGTGGACGACGCCCGTCACCGCGTGCTCCGTCAGCGCGCGCCGCAGGGCGTCGCCGTCGAGGACCGAGCCGACCACCAGCGGCACTCCCTCGGGGACGCGCCCCGCGATGCCGGTGGACAGGTCGTCGTAGACCACGGTCCGCTCGCCCGCCTCCGTCATGGCGCGGACGACATGCGCTCCGATGTATCCGGCGCCGCCGGTGATCAGCCAGGTCATGGTCGCTCGTCCCGTCCCGTGGTCTCGTCGTCGTGAGCTGCAGTCTCCCAGAGCCGGCCGCGGCGGCGGATCAGCGCCCCGCGGCTCCCGAGGCCCCGGTCAGCGCCCGGACCAGCCGCCCCAAGCGCCGCCTCGCCACCCCCGCGACCCCCCGCACCCCCGGGGCGAGGCGGAGGGAGAGATTGCCCGCCTGGGTGGCGTAGGGCTGGACCAGGAGCACCCCGCGCCGGGCGTCCGGCGCCACCGTGCGGCGCAGCAGTCCCGGACCCGCGGCGGCGCGCGCGGTCGTCTCGCGTGTCGTTCCGTCCGCGAAGTGGAGCCGCAGCCGGACGTCCCAGACGCCGCCCTCCTGGCTCGCCAGCGCCCCGAGGTCGAGCAGGACGGTGGAGGTCCACGTGCCGTCCGGCCGTGCGGCGCCGAACGCGGCCGTGCGGCGCTGCCCGGGGTGGCCGCTCTGCCGGTGGAGCAGTTCGACGTCGACCGTGGTGGGGCCCGCCTCGGCCACCCGCCCGTACAGTTCGCGCAGCCGCAGCGTCAGCCGGGCGCTGCCGCCGCGCGGGCGCAGCTCGCCGTCGACCGCGAGGGGCAGCAGGCGGACCGGGCGTACGAGCAGGTGCTCCAGGGTGACCTGGGGGAGGTCGTCCGCCCAGACGGGCGTGGCGTCGGCCGCCCTCGGGTAGGGCGGCGTGAGCCGGGCCGGGCGCGCGGCCACCTCCTTCAGGCGCGGCAGGTCGCGCGGCTCCCGCGAGGCGAGGATGACGCGCGCGATGACGCGGCCCGGGGCGGGCGCCGCGTCGAGGTCGGCGGCGTCGAACGTCGCGAGGTAGGTGCGCGTGAGGGACCACCACTCGCGCTGGTAGCCGGTGCTCCGCGTCGGCAGCTCACGGACGTACATCCGCAGCTCGTGGTCGATGAACTTCGCGCGGGCCGCCCGCGCGAGCCGCTCGCCGCCGGGCGCGTTCCGCAGGATCTCCACGGAGTGCCGGTGGGCCGCCATGCGGGCCTGCCAGTTGGCGATCCCGGAGCGGTCGAGGGAGATGGACAGCCGGGTGGCGGCGCGGCGCACGTGCCACACGTACACCGTGTCGGGGATCAGCGCGATGCGCGGGGCCGCGGCGAGCACGCGCGCGGCGAAGACGAAGTCCTCGTAGATGACGTGGCCGTCGGGGAAGCGGACGTCGTGCTTGCGGAGGAAGTCCGTGCGGTACAGCTTGTCGACGCAGAGCGTGTCGTGGACGAGGCGGGCGCGCAGTTCGGGGCGGGGGACGAGCCGCGCCGCGGCGTACAGCTCGGGCTGCCAGGGCACCTCGCGCCCCGACGGCAGCTCGCGGCGCACGCACAGCCCGGCGCTGACCTCGGCGTCCTGCGTGGAGGCCGCGGTGAGCAGTGCCCCCGCCGCGCCGGGCGGCAGGACGTCGTCGCTGTCGAGGAACATCACGTACGGGTAGGCCGCGGCGTCGATCCCGTCGTTGCGGGGGGTGCCGCAGCCGCCGCTGTTGGCGGTGCGGCGGATCACGCGGACGCGGGGGTCGTGCTCGGCGAGGGCGGCCAGGAGGCGGGGGCTGTCGTCCGTGGAGCAGTCGTCCACGGCGATCACCTCCCCGACCACCGGGCCCTGGGCCAGGGCCGAGCGCACCGCGCCGGTGATGTGCGCCGCGTCGTTGTAGCCGATCACGACGACGGAGACCTGCGCGTGGGGGTTGTGGGAGGGGTGGTTCCGGGCAGGCGGCTGAGGGAGGGTGCGGTCCACGGTGGAAATGGTAGTGGTTTCTCCTAATTATCCGATTAGGTGGGTATAGGAAGGTATTCGTGGCTTACTTCCTACCCTGCTCCCGTCCGTTCACGCGTGCGAGGACCTCGCCCGTGCCCCGGCTCCAGTCCACGACCACCGCCTCCGGCGGCACCTTCTGGTCCGGCGACAGGAGCAGCCACCGCACGTCGTACGCGCGGACGATCGCGGCCCGCTCCGCACGGGTGGAGCCGGGGTCGAGGTAGGCGCGCACGGCGTCGAGGCGGCGCGCGCGCACCCGTTCGTCGAGGGAGGCGTCGGGCCACGCGGGCGCGACGAGGTTGGCCCCGTAGCCGGGCACGGACCGCGTGGGCCGGTAGCCGTTGGTCAGGACGACGTCGCCGTGCCGCATATGGCCGACCGCCCAGTCGTAGCCCGGCCAGCGCGGCGGCTGGTCGAAGCCGACGGGATCGAGCGCGCGCGGCACGACCGCGCCGGCCTGGAGCTGGAAGAACCCGACGCCCGCCCCGAGCGCCGCGGCCCCGGCGAGCGCCCCTCGCCGCCACCCCCAGGTACGCGGCGCCGCCAGCTCGACGGCGAGGGCGAACTGCAGCGGCACCAGCGTCAGGCCGAGGATGCGCCCGTAGGTGTAGTGACCGCTGACCCAGCCGTACGCCACGACCAGGCAGTCCAGGACGAACATCAGCACCAGCGGATCGCCGCGGTCCCTGCGGAAGCGCAGCCACAGGGCCGGCAGGCCGAGCAGCGCGAGCCAGAAGCGCTGCGGCATGCCGGTGTAGAGCTGGCGGTGGATCCAGTCGACGGACTCGTCGCCGACCAGGGAGAACACGCTGTAGTACGGCCACGCCGAGGCGACCACCACCGCCGTCAGCGCGGTCACCGCCCAGCGGGCGGCCACGGCCCAGCGGGTGCCCGCCGCCCAGCGGCCGCCCGCCGCCCAGCGGCCGCCCGCCGCCCAGCGGCCGCCCGCCGCCCGGCGGACACCCACCGTCGGCGCCGCGAACGCGGCCACGCCGATCACCGCCGCCACCGACGAGATCGGGTGGACGAGCAGGATCAGTCCGCACAGCGCGCCGAGCCCCGCGTACGGCCAGAGGCCCCGGCGCCCCTCGCGGGCCAGCGCGCCCGCCCACGCCCAGGCCCAGAAGGCGAGGCCGATCGCGAACGTCGACGGATAGCCGAGGTTGCCCGTCATCGACATCAGGCCCAGATAGCCGCTCCACCACGCCATCCGCGTGCCCCAGAGCAGCACCATCGCGGCCAGCGCGAGGACCGGCGCCCACGGCCGGGGGGTCAGGACGCGCACGAAGCGGCCGATGCCGGTCAGCAGGACGAGCAGGTTGACCGGGCCGCTCAGCTTCACGACCTCCCGGCCCGCCAGCTCCGACAACTGGGCGAACAGGCCCTGCGCGACCGCGTACGGCGAGTAGTACGGGCTGCCGTCGCCCGGCAGGTCCGCCATCGGGTGCGCGGGGTGCAGCAGGTCGTCCTTGAGGCGCTCGACCACCGCCGCGTGCTGCCCGAAGTCGCAGCACATCGGGACCCGCCAGAAGGCCAGCGACATCACCAGCCAGAAGAGGCCGCCGAAGACGGCGTACGGGGAGGGACGCCACCGCCGGCCGCCGTGCAGCGCCGTGGCGCCGTTGGCGGTCCTGCGGGTGACGAGCGTGCCCGTCACCGCATGAGCCTCTCCGCCACGCGGGCCGCCGCGCGGCCGTCGTCGAGGTCGCAGTAGGCCTCGCGGAACGCCGCGTACGCCTCCGCGTGCCGGTCCGCGATCGACTCCAGGTCGCACAGCGCCTCGACGACCTCGCCGGTGGAGGTGAGCAGCGGCCCCGGCGCGGTCGTCTCGAAGTCGAGGTAGAAGCCGCGCACGGTGTCGCGGTAGTGCTCCAGGTCGTACGCGTGGAAGAGCATCGGCCGCCCGGTGTGCGCGAAGTCGAACATCAGGGAGGAGTAGTCCGTGACCAGGACGTCCGCGATCAGCAGCAGCTCCGCGGCCCTCGGGTGCGCCGACACGTCGTGCACGAAGGGCTGCCGGGCGCCCGGCAGCCGGCCCGTCGTCAGGGGGTGCTTGCGGACGAGCAGGACGTGGTCGTCGCCGAGCGCGGACTCGGCGGCGCCGAAGTCGAGCGCGGGCTCGTAGCGGAAGCGGCCGGGGCGGTACGCGAGGTGGTCGCGGTAGGTCGGCGCGTAGAGCACGACCCGCTTGTCCGGCAGGATGCCCAGCTCCCGGCGGACGCGGTCGGCGACCTTGCCGCGGTCGTCGCCGAAGAGCACGTCGTTGCGGGGCGAGCCCGCTTCGAGCACCTCGCCGTCGTAGGCGAGGGCGCGGCCCAGGTGCGGGGTGGAGAAGCGGTTCGGCGAGACGAGGACGTCCCACTGGCGCGACAGCCTCGGCAGGGCGTCGAGGTGGCCGTGGTCGGCGTAGAGCGTGTCGGTGAGGTCGATGCCGATGCGCTTGAGCGGGGCCCCGTTCCAGGTCTGCACGACGGTCTGGCCCTCGCGGCGCTCGAAGAAGTCCGGCAGGTGCCCCGAGGTGACGACGCGCCGGCAGCGGGCCAGCGCCTCGTACCAGGCGGCGCTGTGCTCCTCCACGCCCTTGGCGCCCGCGGGCACGCGGGTCTGCTGGTCGTGCGTGACCCAGAGGTGCTCGACGTCGGCGCCGCGCCGCACCAGCTCCTCGTGGACGGCGCGCGGGGAGTCGCCGTCGAAGTACAGGACGGCGTCGGTCAGGGGCCGCTCGCGGCAGGCGGGGTAGTGGCCGGTGCGGAGCCTGTGCCGGCGGTACGCCCCGCGTTCGGAGCGCGCGAGGACGGACCCGGCCTCGACCAGCAGCCGGTCGCCGAACCGCCGGTCGACGGCGAAGTCCCGCCCCTGCACGGCACGGCGCAGCGGCAGCGCGGCGGAGACGGAGGCGAGCAGCCGCACGGGCATGCCGTCGTGGCCACGGGCCGCACCACCACCGTCCGCACCACCACTGCCGTCCGCACCGCCACCGGCCGCCCCGCCACTGTCGTCCGCCCCGCCACCGGCCGCCCCGCCACTGTCGTCCGCCCCGCCACCGGCCGCCCCGCTAGCCCCAGCCACCTCAACAGCCCTGCTCGCCCCGGCCACTCCAACAGCCCCCGCTACTCCAACAGCCCCCGCCACTCCAACAGCCCCGGCCGCCCCAGTCACCCCGACAGCCCCGGCCGCCCCGGTCTCCCGCAGGAACGCGTACCACCGCCCCTCCCGCAGCGCCCCGCCGCCCGGCGCGAGCACCGCGCGGAAGCGGTCGCCGGTGCGCTCGGCGGGGACCGTCAGCTCCTCGTCGAGGCCGCTGTGCCGCAGGACGAATTCGGCCTCGGGCCACGACGCCGCCGTGGCCACGCCCTCCACCGTCAGCGTGCCGTCGGCGCCCCACTCGACGCGGTCGACGACCGGCTGCCGGGTCAGTTCCACGACCAGGGCGCCCTGGTCGTTGGCGGTGGCGCACAGCTCACGGCCGGGGCCTGCGGGGTAGCGTCCGGGCGCCAGGTCGAGCGTCGCGGCGAGGGACTTCAGAGTGCCGTCGGGCAGGACGAGATTGGCCTGGAAGCGGTCGCCGTGCGGCGGTTCGACCTCCTTGGGCGCGAGGTGCGGCACGGGCGGGACCCCTGTCAGGTCCCCGAGGCGTACGCGGACCTCGAAGCGGCCCTCGGCGAGGCGCAGCGGGTAGGCGAAGTGGGTCCCGGAGTGCTTGTGGGTCAGGCGCAGCGACTCGGGCCGCAGACCGCCGGGCAGGCTGCCGCTCAGCACGACGTCGCCCCCGTCGAGGCGGTGGGCCTCCACGCGCGCCGCGTACTCCTGCACGCGCAGCACGAGCCGCCCCCTGCTGTAGCCGACGGCCAGGCGCAGGCCGTCGCCGAGTTCGCGCACCAGGGTCTGCGCGGAGGAACCGTCGGCGGCGCGGACGGCCGCGCGCCGCACGGAGCCGTGGCCCGCGACGACCACGCCGAGCAGCCAGGCGCCGGGCCGCCACCGGCCGCCGGTCTTCAGCCGCTCGGGGTCGACGGTCATCTCGAAGCCGGACAGGTCGTAGCAGTGCAGGCGCTGCCGGGAGTCCTCGGTGGCCTTCGGCGCGATGACGGTCCGCGTCGGCACCCGGCGGAACTGCCGTCTGTCGCTGGTCGACCGGAGCAGTCCCGTCTTGACGCAGTGCCCCGGCCGGCTCGCCTCCAGGTTGCGCACGTAGGCGTAGCCGCTGATCCGCAGCTTGCCGTCGTCGCCCCATCGCGTCTCGTCGACGCGGGCCACCACCGGCAGTTCGTCGCGGCCGAGCCGCAGCAGCTTCTCGGGGACGCGGCCGATGTCCGGGTAGGCGGCGCGCCGCCGTACCGTGCCGCGCACGTGGAAGGCGGCGCCGTTGGCCCGTTCGAAGGCGAGCAGCGCGATGAGTTCGGCGGTCCGCATCTCGCGCACGAGCTGCCATTTGACGCGCAGGCCGACGGGCAGCTCCCCGATGACGGACGGGTCGGCGCGGCGCAGGAAGGCGGCCGTGTCCGTCATGAACGCCGCGCGGTACTCGGGGCCGCCCATCGGCAGCCCCTCCAGGAAGTACACGAAGTCGTCGCGCAGGCAGGACGCGTCGTAGGTCTTCTTCAGCCGCGGGGAGTGCGTGGCGAGGAAGGCGCTGACGTGCGCGCACGCGGCGACGCGGTCGCGCACGCCCTTGACGTCGGTGCGCCGCCGGGTGATCGAGCCCTCGCGCACCCGCCAGTAGTAGACGTGGTCGCTGAGCACGTCCACGGAGCCGGCGAGGAAGTGCGCCGGAATCATCACGGGGGTGTCCTCGTAGAGCTTGCCCTCGGGGAAGGCGAAGCGGTGGCGGTCCCAGAAGGAGCGCCGGAAGACCTTGTTCCAGGCCACGCGGTCCGCGAGGAGGTCCAGGTCGCGCGTGATGTGCGTACGGCTGCGCGGCTCGGTGAGCCACTTGTACTGCCAGGCCTGGGAGCGCCCGCGCTCGGTCAGCCGCCAGACGTTGCCGCTCGCGAAGTCGGACCCGGTGGCGTCGAGGCTCGCGATCATCCGCTGGTACGCGTCGTGCGGCACGACGTCGTCGCTGTCGACGAAGGTGAGGAACTCCGCGGTGGGGGAGGCCTTGCGCACCCCGGTGTTGCGGGCGGCGCTCAGCCCGGCGTTGCGCTGGCGCACGTAGACGAAGCGCGGGTCCCTGGCGGCGAACTCGCGGGCGATGCGGGGGCTGCCGTCCGTCGAGCCGTCGTCGACGAGGATGCATTCGAGGCCGCCCGCCCCCTCGGGCCCGCCCGCCCCCACGCCCCCGGGCCCGCCCGCTCCCTCGGGGCCGCCCGGCCGGTCAGGACCGCCGATGGTCTGCCGGGCGATCGACTCAAGGCACTCCTGGAGGAACTCCTCGACGTTGTAGATGGGCACGACGACGCTGAGACGGGGCTGCACGGCGACCGGCCTTTCGTGAGAGTACGGGCATATTTATCCCCTTTGCCCGTTGCTCGCTCGCGCTGGTCAGCCACTTCGCCGCCTTCCACCCGGATGAGTGACGCGTGGTCTTCGACAGGGGGTGTCCCGCTGGCTACGGTCGGTTGCCATGTCGCGCTTCTCGGTCATCGTCCCCGCCCACCGTGTCCAGGGCTACCTGCGGGAATGCCTGGACTCCGTGCTCGCACAGTCCTTCGCCGACGTCGAGCTGATCGTCGTCGACGACGCCTCGCCGGACGCCTGTGCGGCGATCGCCGGGGAGTATGCGGAGCGCGATCCCCGCGTGCAACTCGTGCGGCTCCCGGCGCGGTCGGGCCCCGGCCCCGCCCGCGAGGCCGGCGTCGGCCGCGCCACCGGCGACCACCTGCTCTTCCTCGACGGCGACGACCTGCTCCTGCCGGGCGCCCTCGACGCCCTGGACGCCGCCCTCACCGAACACGGTGAGCCGGACGTCCTGCTGTTCGGCCACGACCGCGTCGACTGGTGGGAGCACGTGCGCCCCGGCGGCGACCGCCTCACCGGCGACCCGCTCGGCCACACCCCGGCCGCCTGGAACCGCGTCTTCCGGCGCGCGTTCTGGCACGAGCGCGGACTCGCGTTCTCCGCGGGGCCCTACGAGGACGTCGTACCCGTCCACACCGCGACCCTGCGGGCCGGGGACCGCGTCGCCGTCCTCGACCGGAACTGCGTGCGCTGGCGCGAGCGGCGCGGCGGCAGCTTCGCCAAGACGCCCGGCAGGCAGCACCTCGCCGTCGTCGAGCGGTACGAGGAACTGCTCGCCGCCGCCGGCCCCGCCGACCGCGCCCGGCTCCTGCCGCACGCCGCCGCGCACCTCATGGCCGTCCTCGACGACCCGGGGCGCGTCCGGGCGGCCGACCGGCGCGACTTCTTCCGCGAGGCGGCGCGCGTGTACCGGGCGTACGCGCCCCAGCGGGCCCCGGAGCCCCGGAGCCCCGCGGAGAAGGCGCTCGCCGCCGCCTCCTACGCCGCCTACGCGGGCCTGCGCGAGGCCGACGCCCGGCGGGCCCGCGTCACCAGGGAGCTCAAGCAGCGCAAGAAGAAGCTGCGGGCCCGCGCCATGCGCGCCGTCTACCGCGCCGACCTGCGCCGCTCCCTCGACCCCCACCTCGCGGTCTACGGCGCCTACTGGAACCGCGGGGTCTCCTGCAACCCGGCCGCGATCCACGCCAAGGCCCGCGAACTCGCCCCGCACATCCGGGGCGTGTGGGTGGTCTCCGGCCGCAACAAGCACAAGGTGCCCGCGGGCGTGGAGTACGTCATCGAGGGCTCGCGGCGGTACTGGGAGGCGATGGCGAGGGCGACGTACCTCGTCAACAACTCCAGCTTCCCCGGCGGCTTCACCAAACGCCCGGGGCAGGTCTACCTCCAGACCCACCACGGCACGCCCCTGAAGACGATGGGCCTCGACCAGCGCCGCTACCCCGCGGGCACCCACGGCATCAGCTTCCAGAAGGTCCTCGACCACACCGACCAGTGGGACCTCAGTCTCTCCTCCAACCCGCACTCCACGGAGGTGTGGGAGCGGGTCTACCCCTCCACGGCCTACCGCGCCCTGGAGGCGGGCTACCCCCGCAACGACGTGTACTACACGACGGACGACGAGGAGATCGCGCGCATCCGCACCCGGCTCGGCGTCGGCGACGGACGCACCGTGCTGCTCTACGCGCCCACCCACCGCGACTACCAGAAGGGCTTCCAGCCCCGCCTGGACCTCGCGCGCTTCGCCGAGCGCCTCGGCCCCTCGTACGTCGTGCTCGTGCGCGCCCACTACTTCTACGGCGTCGCCGCCGGGCTCGACCGGCATCCGCAGCTCGTCGACGTCACCGGCCACGCGCGCGTGGAGGACCTCTGCCTGGCCGCCGACGCCCTCGTCACGGACTACTCCTCGCTGATGTTCGACTACGCCTGCCTGGACCGGCCGATCGTGACGTACGCGCCGGACTGGCAGGCCTACCGCCTGGCCCGCGGCACCTACTTCGACGTGCTCTCCGGACGCCCCGGCGAGACGCCCGGCGCGACGGCCACCACCGAGGACGCCCTGGCGCAGCTGTTCAGGGACGGCGCCTGGGACTCCCCAAAGGCGGCGGCGCTGCGGTCCGCGTTCCGCGCCCGCTTCTGCCCCTACGACGACGGGGGCGCCGCCGAGCGGGTGGTCCGCGAACTGTTCCTCACGGCGCGTCCGTGACGGCCCGCGACCGCTCGTAGGGCGAGCGCACCGGGAAGTACGCCGTCAGGAACGACCGGATGGCCAGCGCCATCTCCTCGTCCGCCATGCCGCTGTCGTGCGACTCGCCGATGCAGAACGCCGTCCGGTCCCGGTTCTGCAGCAGCCGCCCGAGCCGCGCGTGGTCCTTGCGGTCCCCGATGTCCACGAAGTCGTACGAGATGCCGCCGGGCACGGCGCGCCCGGTGAGGTACGCGTAGTGGTGGTGCAGGGACGAGACGACGGAGAGGTCGCCCGTCGAGCGGAAGCGGCTGCGCGACGTGGCCTCCCACTCCTGCGGGAACCGCTCGGCGATCTCCTCCAGGACGCTGCGGCGCAGCGCGTACGGCACGTGGAAGAAGCTGTGCGTCGTCGTCCTGCCGAACGCGCGGCGCAGCAGCTCGCGGTTGTTCTTCGCCGCCCCCAGATAGCCCTCGTCGTCCGGTGAGACCGGCAGGGCGGGCACGGACGCCGACGACCAGAAGAAGCGGGCGATGCCGTTGCTGTGGAAGAAGGTGTCGGGGTTGGTGGGGCGGCCGAGGAACATGTCGTCGTTGAAGTAGAGGAAGTGCTCCGACAGGCCGTCGACGCGGTGGAGCTGGGACTCGATGGCGTGCGAGTTGAAGGTCGGCAGGCACGCGCCGGGATCGGCGAAGAGGTCGCGGTGGTCCACGACCGTTAGGCCCGGGTGGTCCGCGTCGAGCCACGCGGGGCGCTGGCCGGCCGTGACGAGGTAGACGTGCCGGATCCACGGCGCGTACATCGCGAGGGAGCGCAGCGAGTACCGCAGCTCGTCGCGGTTGCGGAAGCGCACCGCTCCGTCGTCGGCGGTCTCGCGCCCCGCCGCGCCCCGTGCCGCGTCACGCAGGGCGCGCCACTCGGGGTCGGAGTCGTCGACCCAGGTGTAGACGGCGTCGACGGGGAAGTCGACGTCCTTGACGAGCAGTTCGGTGAACACGTCGAGGGTGGGGTAGTCCCGCTCCGCCACGCGCAGTGTCGCCGTCGGCGTGAGCGAGGGCAGCTCGGCCCCGGCGAGGGTCGCGCCGAAGGGCGCCCGGAAGCCCTCCGTGCCCAACGGGCCGCCCTCGGTCCGCCCCCAGAACGCCACCGTGCAGGCCTGGGCCGTGCCGTGGCGCAGGGACAGCGTGGTCGTCGTCACCGGCTTGAATACCTTGACGCCCGCCACCTCGCCGATCGCGTCGAGCCGTTCGGCGAGGACCGCGCCGGGCGCCGCGTCGCGCGGGTTGACCAGCTCGGCGTAGACGGGCTTCCCCGCGAACGCCCCGGCCAGGGCCTTGAGCGCGTGGTCGCGGTGCTCGGCGGCCACGGCCAGGGTGTGGGCCGTGCCGTCGTGGGTGCGGACCTTGACGTAGGGGACGCCCTCCGCCTCCAGGGCGTCCGCGGTGAGTTCGAGGTTCCAGGCCGCCATGCGGGGCGCGAGGACGTCGTCGCGGCGTTCGGCGAGGCGGCCCACCGAGCGGATGACGCGGCCCGTGGTGTCGGCGGCGACGATCTCGTCCTCACGCGCGCGCTCGCCGTCGGCCGCCGCGGCGTCGAAGGTGTGCGGGGCGGTGGGCCGGAACCCGCAGCCGCCGGACGCGACGCCGAGCGCCACGCGGTCCGCGCGCCCCCGCAGCCGCTCGGGACGGTCGCGCCCCGCCACGAGCCGCCGGTACAGCTCCTCCCAGCGGGCGGTGACCGCGGCCGAGGAGAAGCGTGCGTAGACGCCCTCGCGCGCGGCACGGGCGCAGGCGCGCCGCTTCTCCGGGTCGCCCATCAGCTCACCCATGGCCGCGGCCAGCTCGGTGATCTCCCCCGGTGGCACGAGGAGCCCGTCGACGCGGTGCCGCACGATCTCGGCGGGCCCGGTCAGCACGTCGTACGCCACCACGGGCACCCCGGCGGCCAGCGCTTCCAGGAGGACCAGCGGGAACGCCTCGTTGTGCCCCGCCGTCATCAGGCTGAGCCCGGCCTTCGCCCACTCGGCGGCCATGTCCTGGCAGGGGCCGAGGAGTTCGACGCGGTCGTGCAGGCCGAAGCCGTCGACCAGGCGGCGCAGGTGCCGCTCGCGGTGGCCGCCGCCGAAGATCCGCAGGGTCCACTCCGGGTGCGCGTCGGCGACCTCGGCGAAGGCCCGCACGGCGTGGTCGACGCGCTTCTCGCCGGTGAGCCTGGCGGCCATGACGATGACCGTGGACTCCCCGTCGGCGCGCGGCCGGAAGCCGTCCGGCACGGCGTTCGGGATGACGGCCAGCTCGGGCGCGGTGGGCCCGAGGGACTCCGCGATCCAGTCCCGGGTGCGGCCGGTCAGCGTGACCAGGGCGTCCAGGCGCGGCGCGTGCAGGAGCAGCGGTTCGCCGGAGGGGCCGCGCCGCTGGGTGGGGCGGTGCTCCTGGTGGACGGTGACGACGCGCGCGGGGGCGAGGGTCACGGCGGCGGCGAGGAGCGCGGGCGTGGTGGTGACCAGGACGTCGGTCTCCAGGCGGGCGAAGGCGTCGGCCATCTCGATGTCGGAGAGCCGGTCGAAGGCGTCCTCCCAGGCGGGCCTGATCAGCTCGCTGGGGAGCGCGGCCAGGGTCCGGCACGCGGCGTCGTCGAGGTCCGAGTCGCGCACCGGCCGCTCCGGGGTGACCGTGCGGTCCACCAGGTAGCGGACGGGCAGGGCGCGTGCCTCGACGAAGAACGGCTCGTCGCGGGTGCGGAAGACCGAGACGATCTCGACCTCGATGTCCGGGCGCTCGGCGAGGTGCTTGGCCTGGGTGTACGTGGCGAGTTCGGTCCCGCCCATCTCGTCGCCCCAGCCGAGCAGATACGTGATCTTCATGAGGTCTCCTCCGTGAGCTCCCGTCGGCCGGACCCGGACGCCGCGTCCGGGACGGGGACCTGCCCGGCGGGGCCCTGTCCGGGGGTCCACGCCAGGTCGGTGATGTCCCAGCACGTCACGGCGAACGCGCCGGTCCCGGTGAAGTGGGCGTGCGCCCGCACCAGCGCCCCGCCGGGCAGCGCGAAGACGCGGAAGGGCGTGGGGCAGGCCGCGGCGGGGTCCCGTACGTCGGAGAGCCAGCGCCCGAGAGGGAGGCCGCCCACCCGGAAGTCCCACACCCACTGGCCCGGCCCGGCCCCGGTCATCGCGGCCAGCGGCACCCGCAGCGTGAACGCCGCGCCCGACCACGCGACGTCGACGGGCACCGTCACCTTGTCCCTGCGCCGCACGGCCCGCGCGCGCCGGTCGGGGGACGCCGCGCCCACCAGGCGGCCGTGGACGGTGATCCCGTCGCCCCGCGGCTCGAACCGCACCAGTTCCGCGCGGGGCCGCGACCGCGTGGCCTGGAGCGCGGCCCGCCCGCTGCGGCACCTGACGATCCGCACGAGGGTGCCGGTCCGCGGGTCGGGGGCGTGCGGCAGGGTCGGCGTGGCGAGCGGCGCGGCGTCGGCGGCGGGTGCGAGGCCCCGACGCCGTACGCGGCCGCCGGCGTCCCATGTCTCGACGGTGAGCCGCCACACCCCGTCCCGCATGTCCCGCAGGGTGACCGTGGCGGTGAGCAGCGGGGCGCCCGCGGTGTGCGTCTCGTGGACGAGGGGGACGGCGAGCCCGCGCGGGCCGCGGCTGATCAGCAGCCGGGCGCGGTCCGCGGCGCCGACGCCCGCGGCGTCCAGGGCGAGGTTGAGCGTCCTGCTGTCCCTGAGCGAGAGGTGCACGGGCGTGAGCAGGGGCTCGGACCGGCCGCGCACCCGCCCCGCGGCGGCCCGCTCCAGACGGAACCGCGTGCTTCGCGTGGCGGCGCGCAGCCGCCGCCCGAGCGGCGACGGGAGCCCGGGGAGGCGCGGGGGCGTGATCCCAATGCGGTGCATCGCACCACTTTGCCCCGCGTCCGCCCGTGACCTCCTCGCTCACCGCGCGTGTTGTAGGTACATAGGACCGACAAGGCTCCATTCGGCCGAACGGTGCGTGCGGGGAGGCCGGCCTGCCGGAGGGCGGTGATCACTTCACCGCGCCCGCCATCACCCCCGAGACGAACTGCCGCTGGAAGGCGAAGAACACGGCCAGCGGTATCACCATCGAGATGAACGCGCCGGGCGCCAGGACCTGCACGTTGTCGCCGAAGAACCGCACCTGCTGCTGGAGCGCCACCGTGATCGGCGGGTTCTTGGAGTCGGCGAAGATCAGTGCGATCAGCATGTCGTTCCAGACCCACAGGAACTGGAAGATGCCGAGCGAGGCGATCGCGGGCGCCCCCAGCGGCATCACGACCCGGAAGAACAGCCGCAGTTCACCCGCGCCGTCCAGGCGCGCCGCCTCCAGGAGCTCACGCGGGATCTCCGCGAAGAAGTTCCGCAGGAGGAAGATCGCGAACGGCAGCCCGAACGCCACGTGGAAGGTGATCACACCGATCGTCGTCTCGAAGATGCCGATCTTGCCGAAGAGGTCGGCGATCGGCACCAGCGCCACCTGCACGGGCACCACGAGCAGGCTGACGACCCCGAGGAACCACCAGTCGCGGCCCGGGAACTCCATCCACGCGAAGGCGTAGCCGGCGAGCGAGCCGATGACCACCACGAGCAGCGTCGCCGGCACGGTGATCATGACGCTGGACAGGATCGAGTCGGTGATCGTCTCGTCCTTCAGCAGATTGCTGTAGTTCTCCAGCGTCATCTGCGAAGGCGCCGAGAACACCTTCCACCAGCCGCTCTCGCTCATGTCCGCCGGAGTGCGGAACGAGCCGATCAGCAGGCCGATCGTCGGCACCAGCCAGAACAGGCCCACGAGCACCAGGAACACCCGCAGCGCGGTGCTGCCGAGGAGGGAGGCGATCCGCCCGCCCAGGGACTGCCGGGCCTTCACCGTTTCGGTAGGGGCGGTCATCGCTTGGCCTCCCGCCGCATGCGCCGGATGTTGAACAGCATCACCGGGATGACCAGGAGGAAGAGCAGCATCGCGATGGCGCTCGCCACCCCCGAGTCCTTGTCGAGGAACGCCGAGTTGTACAGCTGCACCGCCAGCACGTTCGCCTCGTCCTTGGAGGAGCCCGGCGGGATCACGAAGACCAGGTCGAAGATCTTCAGAACGTTGATCATGAGCGTGACCAGCACCACCGCGAGGACCGGGGCGAGCAGCGGCACCGTCACCCGGCGGAACACCTGCCACTCGTTGGCGCCGTCCACGCGCGCCGCCTCCAGGAGTTCACGCGGCACGCTCGCCAGGCCCGCCGCGATCAGGACCATCGCGAAGCCCGCCCACATCCACAGGTACGAGCCGATGATGGCGGGCGTGATCAGCGTGGGGCCGAGCCATTCGACGCCGTTGTACGGCTCGCGGAAGTTCGACGCGGGGAAGCGCAGTTGCGCCCCGTCCGCCTCCTTGGGCAGCGCGAACGTGCCGTCGGCGCCCGCCGTGGTCGAGGCGACGACCTCGCCGTCCCTGACCGCCTCGATCTTGATGCCGTCGTAGCCCAGCTCGGCGGTGTCGGGGGCGTTGACCTCGCCCCGGCCCTTGCCGCGCGTGAAGTCCTGCCAGGCCGTCCCCGTCACCTGGTCGGGGTCGGCCTGCGCGGGCTTCGCCGGCTTCGCGCCGTCCGGCATGGTGTCCGGCGCCACGCCGACCAGCGGAAGAACCACCGGGGCGCCCGCCCGTACCGGCTCACGGGTGATGAAGGCGCCCCCGGACGCGTTCTTCAGGGGCGACTTCATGCTGGGGTGCGCCTGGGGGAACGCGGAGGACTCGGCGAACGTGTCGTGCACGCTCACCGCCACCGCGTTGGCGACGCCCCGGTCGGGGTCCGACTCGTACACGAGCCGGAAGATGATGCCCGCGGCGAGCATGGAGATCGCCATCGGCATGAAGATGACCAGCTTGAACGCGGTGCCCCAGCGCACCCGTTCGGTCAGCACGGCGAAGATCAGGCCGAGCGCGGTCGCGACGGTGGGCGCCACGACCACCCAGACCGCGTTGTTCTTGATGGCGGTGCGGATGCTGTCGTCCGTGAACAGCGTCTCGTAGTTGCCGAACGCCGTGAAGTCGCCCGAGTCGTCGAAGAAGCTGCGGAACAGCGAGTACCCGATGGGGTAGAGGACGAGCGCGCCCAGCAGCACCAGGGCCGGCAGCAGGAACAGCACCGCCATCGACGTACGGGTGCCGGTCACGCTCTTGCGCGGGGTCGGGGCCGGCGGCACCGCTCGCGGGGTGCCACCGGCGTTCGCGGACGTCACCGCGTCAGTCCTTGTACGCCTTGACGGCGGCCGTCTCCAGTACCTTCTGGGTGCCCGTGACGTCCTTCGGGTTCTTCAGGAAGTCCTGGAGCGCCTTCCACTCGCCCTTGCCCGGCGTGCCGCCGAAGGACTGCGGGGCCTGGTCGGACATGTCGAAGCGGATGTCGTCACCGGCCGCGATCAGGTTCTCGGCGATGTCGCGCTGCACGTCGTTCGGGTACGCCGCCAGGTCCAGGCTCTTGTTCGGCGAGATGAAGCCGCCCGCCTCGGCCCAGATCTTCGCCGCGTCGGGCGAGGCGAGGAACGTGAGCAGCGCCTGCGCGCCCTTGCTGTCCTTCAGCGCGACGGCCGCGTCACCGCCGACCACGGCGGGGGACTCGTCACCGACCGCGGGGAAGGGGAACACCTTGGCGTCCGTCCCGACCTTCGCCTTGGTCTCCGAGATCGCCAGCGAGACCATGTCGCCCTCGAAGACCATGCCCGCGGCGGGCTGGTCGCCGCCCTTGAACGTCTGCTTCACGGACGCCGGGAACTCCGTCTGCAGCGCACGGCTCGCGCCGCCCGCGACGAAGCCCTTCTCGCCGAAGATCTCCGCCAGGGTGGTCAGCGCCTCCTTGACCGAGGGGTCCGTCCACTTGATCTCGTGCTTGGCGAGCCGGTCGTACTTCTCGGGGCCCGCCTGGGAGAGGTAGACGTTCTCGAACCAGTCGGTGAGCGTCCACGCGTCGGCGCCCGCGACCGATACCGGCGGCACACCCGAGTCGTAGATCATCTGGGCCGTCTTCGTGAAGTCGTCCCAGGTCTTGGGCACGCTGACCCCCGCGTTCTCGAAGACCTTCGCGTTGTACCAGACCAGCGACTTGTTGGCCGCCTTGAAATACACGCCGTACTGCTCGCCGTCGACCGAGCCGAGGTCCTGCCAGCCCTTGGCGTAATTCTTCTCCAGCTGCTTCTGGGCCTCGGGGCCGACCGGCTTGGCCCACTTGTTCGCCACGGCCTGCTCGATCGCGCCGACCTGCGGCAGCATCGCGACGTCCGGCGGCTGCCCGCCCGCCACCTTCGATTCGAGGAAGCTGATGATGGGGTCCTGCGCGGGCACGAAGGAGACCTTGGCGCCCGTCCTCTTCTCGAACTCGTCGAGCACCTTCAGGAAGACCTTGCGCTCCGTGCCGCCCCACACGGCCGCCACGGAGACGCTCTCCCCGTCCAGCTTCGGCAGCTTCAGCGCCGTCCCGGTGTCCTTGCCCCCGCCCTTGCCTCCCTCGCCGTCCTTGTCGTCGTCGCCACCGCACGCGGTGACGGTCAGCGCGAGCGTGCCCGCGACGACGGCCGCGGCGATCCTGGCGGTGGTACGCCGATGTAGCGAAGCCCTGCGTGTACGAAGAGTGCTGCGCATCACTGCCCCGTTCTCTTCCCTGACGAGTCCCGTCCGGGTCTGGTCTACGCCCGGGCGGGGAGGGGCGGCAAGATGGCCTGCGCTGTCAACTCGTTGATCGTAATGGCGTTGTGACGTGGCGTCATGCGCCGCGAAGCGGTCTTTTCCCGTCAGGGGTGCGGATAGCCGTCACCGGGGGCGGGCAGCGGCTCCCGACGACGCCGACGGGGCGTGGGCCCGCCGGGAGCGGCGCGGCGGCGAGCCCGCACCCGGTCGTCGCGCCCGCGCCCGCAGCCTCGCCCGCGCTCGCGCTCACGGTCCCGCTCACAGTAAGGACGGGACCTCCTCCGCCGACACCGAACGCGCCGCTCGCTCCAGGGCGCTCGCGAGCAGGGCGAGGTCCGTCGGGCCGTTGCCCAGCTCCCGGACGGGCCGCCTGGCGGGCGGATCGCCCATCCGCTCCCACTCCAGCGGCACGACCGTGGGCCGCAGCGTCGCCGTACGGGGAATGCGTCCCGTGACCCGGCCCGCCTGGAAGGGCGTGGCCCGGCCGTCCGGGGAGCGCAGCTCGCCCCGCCCGGGGGCCGGTTCGTCGGGCCCCGCGGTCACCGCGTCCAGGGCCACGTGCAGCGAGGCCCGCTGCCCCAGCTCGGTCTCCGGCATCCGCTCGCAGCGGCCGGTGGACGCCACGAGATGCACCCCGAGCCGCTCGCCGTCGCGCGCCACGGCCTCCAGCGCGCGCACGACCGATCCGGCCGCGGGCCGCCCGGGGGAGCCGAGGGCGGGCGAGAGCAGCGCGTCGAAGTCGTCGACGATCACCACGAGCCGGGGCAGCGGCGGCCCCGGCTCCACGCGCTGCCGCGCGGCGGGCCGCAGCCGCATCGTGGCGCTGGGCGGCGTCTCGATGTCGCCCCCTGCCGCCTGGGGCGGCACGGAGGGGGAGCCGGGGGCGTCCACCGCGCCCGGCGGGGCGTCGCCGGGCGCTCCCTGAGCCCCGGGGCCGGTCGCGGGGGAGGGCCCCGCGCCGCCCGCCGCGCCGGAGGCGTCGTACCCGCCCGGGGCACCGGTGGCCCCTTGGCCGCCGGCCGCCGCGGACGCCCTGGCGGCGGACGCCCTGAAGGCCCCGCCGCCGGCGGACGACGGCGAGCGCTGGGCCACCATCCGCCCCGAGATCTCCCGCTGCGTGTGCCACTCGGTGAAGCCGAGCCTGCCGAGCAGCTCGGCGCGCCGCTTCAGCTCGGCGGCCAGGGACTGGGCGAACTCCCGCATGCGGACCGGGTCGTTCGCCACCAGGTGCGTCGTGACGTGCGGCAGGTCGGTGCAGACCCCGAGCCCCGCGCCCTGCCGTCCCGCCGCGCCGCCCGAGCCGCCGCTGTCCCGTCCGTCGACGAGCACGATGCCGAGCCGGTCGGGCCGCTCGGCGGCGGCGAGGGACGCGGCCAGGGAGCGCAGCAGCTCGGTGCGCCCGCTGCCCGCGGGGCCCTCGGCGAGCAGATGCGGCCCGTCGGCGGCGAGGTCGGCGACGACCGGACCGCGCGGCCCGGCCCCCAGCACCGCGAGGGCACGGCCGCCGAGCGCCTCGGGGTCGTCGCCCGCCGCCGCCCAGCGGGCCATCAGCGAGGCGGGCGTCGCCCGCGCGAGCCCCAGCTCGTCCAGCAGCCGCGCGGCCTGGGGCAGCGGCGCGGACACGCGCGTGTGCCCCTCGCCGGGGCCGCCGTCGGCGCGCAGCGGCGCCAGAGCCCGCGCGAACCGCTCGGCCCAGGCGGCGGACACCGCGTCCACCGCGGCGACGGTGCCGTGCCCCGCGGGGCGTCCGCCCGCCGTCCGCATCAGCCGCAGCGCGGTCGCCACGTCCCCGCTGAGGAGCGCCACGGCCCCGCACGCGCGGAAGGCGGGCGAGACCGCGCAGGCCGCCTCGTACGTGTCGAGGACCGGGGAGGCGGGCGAGGCGGCCTCGGTCTCGGCGAGGCACACCACGTGTATCCCCGCGCGGGCGCCCTCCCCGGCCAGGCGGGTGGTGGCCTCCCGCAGCCCGGCGGCCCCCGGGTCGCCGTCGACGATCACGACCGTGTGCGACGCGGGCGCCCCGGCCCGTGCCGCGCCCCGGTCCTCGTCGGCGATGCGGTCGTCGAGCCGCCGCAGAAGCTCGTCCGTGCGGGCCGCGGCCTGCTCGCGGTCGTAGGCCAGGAGGAGGCGGCAGTCCTGGCCGTGCGTGGGCCGCAGGTGGGGCAGCCAGCCGAGCCAGGCCCACTCGGCGGTGCGCCGCGCGGTGGGGCGTGCCCGGTCCGTGCTGATCAGCACGATCTCCAGGGTGTCGGGCGAGTGCAGCGCGCCGAGCTGGGCGACGACGGCCCTGGCCAGGCCGCTCAGCCGCTCGCGGGGCCCGGCGAGGCCGAGCGCGCCCGCCTCCCGCAGGCCGACCGTGACGGGCACGGCGGGCAGCAGCCCCTGGTCGCCGGGGCCGACCCGGTCGACCGTGCCGAGCCGCACCGCGAGGGCCTCCGGGTGGCCGGGGCCGCGCTCCCAGAGGCGGGGGCCCGGGCCGAGGGCCGTGAGCAGCAGGGCCGCGGGGTCGGGCCAGGACTCCGGGGTCCGCGCGGCGGCGGCCACGGCGAGCTCCTCCGGGGTCGGCTCGGGGGCGGCGCCGAACTCCTCGTCGTCGAAGCCGTCGTCCTCGTAGAGGTCGGGGGACCCGGGGGCGCCGCGGCCCTGCTCGCCGTCCCTGGCCCCGGTCAGGCGCCGGGCCCAGGCGGAGAGGCCGCCGCGCCTGCGCACGGAGCGCGGCACCGCCGTCCCGCGCGGCGGCGTCCCCACGCGCGCCCGCTCGGCGCCGGGCGGGTCGCCCGCCGCGGGCGGGGCGGCCGGGGCCCGGCCCGCCGCTCCGCATCCCGCCGAGCCGTACGGCTCGGCGGCGCCGGGGTGGTGGGCGCCGGGCGGGGCCGCGTGCGCCCCCGGGGCCGCGCCGGCGTCGCCCGCGGCTCCCCAGCCCGCCGTGCCGTACGCGTGGTGGCTGGCGGCCTCGGGGGCGGACGGGGGCCGGAAGGCGGGCTGCGGGTGCTCGGCGGGCCGCACGCGCACGTGCCCCTCGCCGTCGGGGGCCGTGGTCGGGGCGCCGCCGGTCCCCGCGGCCGGGCCGAGGGCGCCGTCCGCGAGGCGCAGCGCCGACTCGCCTATCCGGAGCAGGGAGCCGGTGGAGACCGGCACGGGGCGTCCGGTGACCTCCCTGCCGTCCACGGACGTGCCGTTCGTCGAGCCGAGGTCCTCGACCGTGACGCGGCCGTCCGCGGCGAGGGTGACCGCGCAGTGCAGCCGGGAGACGTCGGGGTCGTCCAGCGCGACGTCCGCCTCGGCGGAGCGGCCGACGCGGATCTGGCCGCCGTGCAGCAGATGGACGCCGCCGGCGTCGGGCCCCGCCACCACGTGCAGCTGGGCCGCGGCCTCCGCCAGCTCGGGGCCGGGCTCGCCGGGCGCCCCCAGGGAGAGCACGGCGCCGTCGATCAGGGGAGGCTCGCCGAGCGTGCACCGCTGGGCGTCGAGGCGCTCCGGTCCCGCGTACAGCACGAGGGGGCTCTCGGCGCCCGCGACGGCCGTGGCGAGGCCCGAGGCCACCGCGGCGAGCGCGGTCCCCGCGGGCGCGGTGACCAGGACGTCACAGGCGCCCTGCGCCCCGGTCGCCGCCGTGGGGCGGCCTTGCTGCTCGGTCTGGCCGCTGCGCGGCCCGAGGACGGTCAGCCGGATCTGCATCGCCGTCAGCGGTCCCTTCTGCGCTGGGCGCCCGGCGCGGGGACTCGCGCTGTGATTCCCCCCACCGCACACGGGCACGTCGGCCAGTACTGGGGGCATCCTGTCACCTGCCGCTGACAACACGCCCGGCGGCCACTCGTTTGTGATCTTGAATGGTCGGCTCTGCTCGGAAAAGTGCCTGCTTGGACCGTTGAGGGCGTCGCTCCGGCAACCATCGGCCACGGAAGAGCGTCTTTCCGTCGGGCGGCGGACCGTCGGAATCCGTTCGGCCGGCGCCCCCTCCGGCAGCACTACAGTGGGTCGGAACATCTTTCGGGAAGAGACCCCCGGGCCGCATCGGCGTCCGGACGGGACCAGCCAGACCAGCAGGGAGCGCATGACGTGCGGCCGGTAGGCAGCAAGTACCTGCTCGAGGAGCCGCTCGGGCGCGGCGCCACGGGCACCGTCTGGCGAGCCCGCCAGCGGGAGACGGCGGGTGCCGAGGCGGCCGTTCCCGGCCAGCCCGGCGAGACCGTCGCGATCAAGGTCCTCAAGGAAGAGCTCGCCAACGACGCGGACGTCGTGATGCGCTTCCTGCGGGAGCGGTCCGTCCTGCTCAGGCTCACCCACGAGAACATCGTCAGGACGCGCGACCTGGTCGTCGAGGGCGACCTCCTCGCTCTGGTCATGGACCTCGTCGACGGCCCGGACCTGCACCGCTACCTGCGCGAGAACGGACCGTTCACGCCCGTCGCCGCGGCGCTCCTGACCGCCCAGATCGCCGACGCGCTCGCCGCGAGCCACGCCGACGGCGTCGTGCACCGCGACCTGAAGCCCGCGAACGTCCTGCTCAAGCAGGACGGCGAGGGCATGCACCCGATGCTCACGGACTTCGGCATCGCCCGCCTCGCGGACTCTCCCGGCCTGACCAGGACCCATGAGTTCGTGGGCACGCCCGCGTACGTCGCGCCCGAGTCCGCCGAGGGCCGTCCGCAGACCAGCGCCGTCGACGTCTACGGCGCGGGCATCCTGCTGTACGAGCTGGTCACGGGCCGCCCGCCGTTCAGCGGCGACTCGGCGCTCGAAGTCCTGCACCAGCATCTCAGCGCCGAGCCGCGCCGCCCCTCCACCGTGCCGGACCCCCTGTGGACGGTCATCGAGCGCTGCCTGGACAAGGACCCCGACCGCCGCCCCAGCGCCGAGAACCTCGCCCGCGGGCTGCGCACGGTCGCCGACGGCATCGGCGTGCACTCCACCCCGGCGCAGATCGCCGCCGCGGAGGGCGTCGGTGCCCTGCTGACGCCCGACCCGGCGCCCGCCCACGTCCCCGACGCCCCCGGCGCGGCCGACCCCACGCAGGTGCTGCCGAGCAACGCGGGCTCGTACGACCCGAACGCGGCGACCAGCGTCATGCAGAGCACCGGCCACGGCCAGGGCCCCGGCGACGCCGACCCGACCTCCGTGCTGCCGAACAACCGGGGCGCTGCCGACCCGACCGCGGTCATGCCGCCCGTGCCGCCGAACGACCCCGGCGCGGACCCGAACGAGCCGCACCCCTGGCAGAACCAGATGCGCGCGGCCCGCGACCGCAACGAACAGACACAGGTCCAGTCCTACCTCGACCCCAGCCAGGACCCGCTGCGCCGCCGCCCCCAGCGTCAGGTGGCCAGGCCCCAGCAGCAGCCGCAGCAGCAGCACCCCCAGCAGTACGCGCCGCAGCAGCCCCGCGGGCAGGCCCGTGACCGGCGCCCGCAGCAGCAGTACGCGCCCGCGCCGCAGCAGCAGCCGCAGCACCGGCCCCAGCAGTACGCGGCGCCCCCGCAGGCCCCGCCGCCCCAGCAGCCCGCCCCGCGCCCCGCGCGCGAGCCGCGCCAGCCGCGGCAGCGCAGCGCCAACCCGATGAGGATCCCGGGCCTCGGCTGCCTCAAGGGCTGCCTGTTCACGATCGTCATCCTCTTCGTCGTGAGCTGGCTGGTCTGGGAGTTCAGCCCGCTGCAGGAGTGGATCGGGACGACGAAGGGCTACTGGGAGCAGCTCACGGACTGGTACGACACCGTCAGCGGCTGGGTCGGGGACCTCGGCGGCAAGTAGCGCGACGCGTCCCGGAGCGACGATCCCCGGCTCGGTGTGGGGATTTGTCGACACCTGCGGAGTGATTTCCGCTCCCGGAGTGAAGGTTGGCGGCAAGGCCGCGTAGTTTTGTCGCCAACACGCATCCGTAGGAGCAGTCTTGACGCGCAAGATCGGCAGCCGGTACACCGCCCACCAGATCCTGGGCCGTGGCAGCGCCGGCACGGTGTGGCTCGGCGAGGGGCCCGAAGGCCCCGTCGCCATCAAGCTGCTGCGCGAGGACCTGGCCTCCGACCAGGAACTCGTCGGCCGCTTCGTGCAGGAGCGCACGGCCCTGCTCAGCCTCGACCACGCCCGCGTGGTGGGCGTCCACGACCTGGTGGTCGACGGCAACGACCTGGCCCTCGTCATGGACCTCGTCCGCGGCACCGATCTGCGCACCCGCCTCGACCGCGAGCGGCGCATGGCCCCCGAGGCGGCCGTCGCCATCGTCGCGGACGTCGCCGACGGCCTCGCCGCCGCGCACGCCGCGGGCATCGTGCACCGGGACGTCAAGCCCGAGAACGTCCTCCTGGACATGCAGGGCCCCCTCGGACCCGGCGGCGCGCACCCCGCCCTGCTCACCGACTTCGGCGTCGCCAAGCTGATCGACTCCCCGCGCAGGACCCGCGCCGCGAAGATCATCGGCACCCCGGACTACCTCGCCCCCGAGATCATCGAGGGCCTGCCGCCGCGCGCCGCCGTCGACATCTACGCCCTCGCCACGGTCCTGTACGAACTCCTGGCCGGCTTCACCCCCTTCGGGGGCGGCCACCCCGGGGCGATCCTGCGGCGCCACGTCACCGAGACCGTGGTGCCCCTGCCGGGCATCCCCGAGGAGCTGTGGCAGCTCATCGTCCAGTGCCTCGCCAAGGCCCCCGCGTCCCGGCTGCGCGCCTCCGAGCTGGCCGCCCGCCTGCGGGAGCTGCTGCCGCTGGTCGCGGGGATGCCGCCGCTGGACGTCGACGAGCCGGACACCGAGGCCTCACCGGCCGAGGCGGCGCACGAGGAGTCCGACCCCGAGCCGCGCGAGGCCGCTCCCCGGCGGGGCGCGGTGCCCCTGGTGCCGGGGGCCGCGCCCGCCGACTCCAACCGCGACACGCACACCTCCATGCGGGTGCCGGGCCCCGACGAGCTGGCCGGCGGCGCCCGCGGCACGGCACGCGCCCCGCGGGCCTCGGGAGCGGCGCGGCCGGGCTCCGCGAAGCACCGGGCCTCCGCGCGACGCCGCCGGATCACGCTCGGCGTGGCGGGGGCGGTGCTGGTGGCGGCGGCCGCCGCGGGCACGTGGGTGGCCACCTCCGACGACGAGGCCGCGCCCCCGGACACCAGCACCTCCGCCCCTCCGGCCCCGTAGGCGCGGGCCCGGGGGCCGGACCCACCCCGGAGGGAAACGGTTGCCGCAGCCGTTACGCTGGAGTCGTGGCAGTCGTCGATGTATCCGAAGAGCTCAAGTCCCTCTCCTCGACCATGGAGTCGATCGAGGCCGTCCTGGACCTCGACAAGATGAGGGCCGATATCGCCGTGCTCGAGGAGCAGGCGGCCGCCCCGTCCCTCTGGGACGACCCCGAGGCGGCGCAGAAGATCACCAGCAAGCTGAGCCACCTCCAGGCGGAGGTCCGCAAGGCCGAGGCGCTGCGCGGTCGCATCGACGACCTCGGTGTGCTGTTCGAGATGGCCGAGGAGGAGGACGACCCGGACACCCGTGCCGAGGCCGAGTCCGAGCTCACGGCCGTCAAGAAGGCGCTGGACGAGATGGAGGTCAGGACCCTCCTCTCCGGGGAGTACGACTCCCGTGAGGCCGTCGTCACCATCCGCGCCGAGGCCGGCGGCGTCGACGCCTCCGACTTCGCCGAGAAGCTCCAGCGCATGTACCTGCGCTGGGCCGAGCGCCACGGCTACAAGACGGAGCTCTACGAGACCTCGTACGCGGAAGAGGCCGGCATCAAGTCGACCACCTTCGCCGTCCAGGTGCCGTACGCGTACGGCACGCTCTCGGTCGAGCAGGGCACCCACCGCCTCGTGCGCATCTCGCCCTTCGACAACCAGGGCCGTCGCCAGACCTCCTTCGCCGGTGTCGAGGTCCTGCCCGTGGTCGAGCAGACCGACCACATCGAGATCGACGAGAGCGAGTTGCGCGTCGACGTGTACCGCTCCTCGGGCCCCGGCGGCCAGGGCGTCAACACGACCGACTCGGCGGTCCGCCTGACGCACATCCCCACCGGCATCGTCGTCTCCTGCCAGAACGAGCGCTCGCAGATCCAGAACAAGGCGACCGCGATGAACGTCCTCCAGGCGAAGCTCTTGGAGCGCCGCCGCCAGGAGGAGCAGGCGAAGATGAACGCGCTCAAGGGCGACGGCGGCAACTCCTGGGGCAACCAGATGCGTTCGTACGTCCTGCACCCGTACCAGATGGTCAAGGACCTCCGGACGGAGTGCGAGGTCGGCAACCCCGAGTCCGTCTTCAACGGCGAGATCGACGGCTTCCTCGAAGCCGGAATTCGCTGGCGCAAGCAGCAGGAGAAGTAAAAGCGGCCCTGAGCGGCTTTATCGACAAGGCAACTGCCGCCGCAAAGGCGGCAGTTGCCTTTTACGTCACAGTCACATCTCCGTAGGACGGTCAACCCCCTCGATAACGGACATCGCGCCCGCAACGACCTTGACGCTGCTGTCAAAAGTGGAAAGGCTGGCGCGCGGCATGCGTATTCGTGGGGCGCGTGGGATCTGTGGGGGCTGATCGAGCGCCCCTGCGATCGCCGCCCCGGACGCTGCCTCACCGACGATTTCAGCTACTGGGGGTAGCAGCCAGATGACCAAGAAGACGCGGATCCGTGTCGCGCGGATAGCCGCCGGCGCCGTGATCGCCGCCGGTGCCTCGCTGACCGCCGCGGGTGCCGCTTCGGCCCTCGACGTCGGCGTCGACCTCGGCGGTGTGGGCGCGGGCGCCCACGCGGACGAGAGCGGCGTCGGTGTGGACGTGGACCTTCCGGCCGCGGGCGACGAGGACCCCGACCCGGAGCCGACCGACCCGAACCCGACGATCCCCGGCCCGGACCCGGAGCCGACGAACCCCGACCCGGAGCCGACGAACCCGGGCCCCGAGCCGACCAACCCGGACCCGGAGCCCACGAACCCGGGTGAGCCCACCGACCCGCCCACCACCGACCCGACCGCCCCGGGTGACGGGAACGGCACCGGCGGTGGCGGCAACGGCGGCAACACCGGCGGTGGCGGCAACGGTGGCAGCACCGGCGGCGGTGGCAACGGCGGCGGCACCGGCGGCGGCGACACCGGCCCCGGCCCCGACGGCGGCTCCAACCCCGTCGAGCAGGGTCAGGGCAAGGACAGCCTGACCGACACCGGCTCCAAGCCCGTCGAGCAGGGCGGCAGCAACCAGGCCGGCGGCGAGAAGGGCGAGCTGGCCGAGACCGGCGCCGCCGAGACCACGTTCCTGCTGATCGGCGCCGCGACGATGATCGCCGGCGGCATCGGCTTCCGCATCCTGCCGCGCCTCGTCGGCAGCCGCGGCGCCGCTGCCTGACCGCGGGGTGACGCGGTAGCTACGTACGGCGACGTACGCGGTGTGCGGACATGACGAAGGGCCCGGACCTCCGGCGGAGGACCTGGGCCCTTTCTCACGCGTCCGGCTCCGGACGCCATCGCGTCCCGCTCGGGACGCCGCGTGCGTGTCGTCCCTACGCGGACTGGTGCGCCAGCAGCGCGACCGCCGCGATGAGCACCACGAGCAGCGCTATCAGAGCCGCGGGATTGAGGCCCGCGAAGGGCCCGTCCTGCTGCATGCGCTCGCGATTGGCCCGGCACACGGGGCAGCGGCCTTCGCTCACGGGCGCTGCGCAGTTCGCGCATACCAACCGATCCAGGGTCATGCGCTTCTCCTCCCGCACAGTGTCAGCCTGCCCAACGCTACGGGGAACGCAATCGTTCCCCCTACCACTGTGCCAGCTTCCGCGGATTTAGGCGCGGCCCGCCCTGTTCCGACGGTTTCCGACCGGTCGCCGCGCCGCCGCCCGTCAGGGCGCCCACCCCTTTTGTTCCCCGGGCGCACCACGACAAATCGCGCAACTCAGGACGCCGACTGCGCTCGCGCACCGGGTTCGCGTATGGTCACGCTCACCTACCCCCGGCAACCCGTGGTGCATCCGTGATCCGATTCGACAACGTCTCCAAGGCCTATCCGAAGCAGAGCCGCCCCGCGCTCAGGGACGTCTCCCTGGAGATCGAGAAGGGCGAGTTCGTCTTCCTCGTCGGGTCCTCCGGCTCCGGAAAGTCCACCTTCCTGCGGCTCGTCCTGCGCGAGGAGCGCACCAGCCACGGCCAGGTGCACGTCCTCGGCAAGGACCTGGCGCGCCTGTCCAACTTCAAGGTGCCGCACATGCGCCGCCAGCTGGGCACCGTCTTCCAGGACTTCCGCCTCCTGCCGAACAAGACCGTCGGCGAGAACGTCGCCTTCGCGCAGGAGGTGATCGGCAAGTCCCGCGGCGAGATCCGCAAGTCCGTGCCCCAGGTGCTCGATCTCGTGGGCCTCGGCGGCAAGGAGGACCGGATGCCCGGCGAGCTCTCCGGCGGTGAGCAGCAGCGGGTGGCGATCGCGCGCGCGTTCGTCAACCGCCCGAAGCTGCTGATCGCCGACGAGCCGACCGGCAACCTCGACCCGCAGACCTCCGTCGGCATCATGAAGCTGCTCGACCGGATCAACCGGACCGGCACCACCGTCGTGATGGCCACCCACGACCAGCAGATCGTGGACCAGATGCGCAAGCGGGTCATCGAGCTGGAGAAGGGCCGTCTCGTCCGCGACCAGTCGCGCGGCGTGTACGGATACCAGCACTAGCTGCGAACTCTCGGACACGGACGCCCGGCGTCCGTGTCCGCCCGCACGTCTGATCCACTCGATCCACCTGATCCACTGAAAGGCCGCCATGCGCGCCCAGTTCGTCCTGTCGGAGATCGGCGTCGGTCTCCGCCGGAATCTCACGATGACCTTCGCGGTCATCGTCTCCGTAGCGCTCTCGCTCGCCCTGTTCGGCGGTTCGCTGCTCATGCGTGACCAGGTGAGCACGATGAAGGGCTACTGGTACGACAAGGTCAACGTCTCGATCTACCTCTGCAACAAGGCCGACGCCGAGCAGGACCCCAAGTGCGCCAAGGGCGCCGTCACGAACGAGCAGAAGGACCAGATCCTCACGGATCTGAAGAAGATGCCGGTCGTGGACACCGTCCAGCACGAGTCGGCGGACGAGGCGTACAAGCACTACAAGGAGCAGTTCGGCGACTCGCCGCTGGCCAGCTCCCTGACGCCGGACCAGATGCAGGAGTCCTTCCGTGTGAAGCTGAAGGACCCGGAGAAGTACCAGGTGGTCGCCACCGCCTTCTCGGGCCGTGACGGCGTGCAGTCCGTGCAGGACCAGAAGGATTATCTGGACAACCTCTTCGAACTGCTCAACGGCATGAACTGGGCGGCGGTCGCGGTCATGGCGCTGATGCTCGTGGTGGCGCTGATGCTGATCGTCAACACCGTGCGCGTCTCCGCGTTCAGCCGTCGGCGTGAGACGGGCATCATGCGCCTCGTCGGCGCGTCCAGCTTCTACATCCAGATGCCGTTCATCATGGAGGCCGCGGTCGCCGGTCTCATCGGCGGCGGCCTCGCCTGCGGAATGCTCGTCGTGGGCCGCTACTTCATGATCGACCACGGTCTCGCGCTCTCCGAGAAGATCAACCTCATCAACTTCATCGGCTGGGACGCGGTCCTCGCGAAGCTGCCGCTGGTGCTCGCGATCGGCCTGCTGATGCCGGCGCTCGCCGCGTTCTTCGCGTTGCGCAAGTACCTCAAGGTGTGACAAGTACGTTCAGCGGAACAGGGCGCCGTACGGTTCAACGAGCCGTACGGCGCTCCCCGTTGTCCTAGACTCACCGGCATGTCAGGCCTCGACCGGTTCGTGGACCGGCTCTCACCGCCCCGCCGCGTCCGCCGCGGGGCCGCCCTGGCATTGGTCTTCGCGAGCGTCCTCGTCACGGGGGCCGCCACCGGGTCCTGGAGCGACGAGGCGGACGAGGGCCGGAAAACGGCCACCCCTTCGGTACGTCCGGACGCCGCGGCCCCGCTGGGCGGCGCCGCCGGTGACGCGGCCGACGCCGCCGCCGAGGCCATGGCCGACGGCAAGTCCGCCGAGGCGGCCGCCGAGGAGGCCGTCAGCCGCAGCGGGGACCGCTGGGGTTCGGTGTACTCGCACGGGGAGTTCCAGAAGTTCGAGCAGGCCCTGGACGGCGCCTACACCGGCGTCGGCCTGTGGGCGCGCCGCGCCGCCGACGGGCGCATCGAGGTCTCCCGGGTGAGCGAGGGCGGGCCCGCGGCCCTGGCCGGCATCCGCGCGGGCGACCGGCTGCGCTCCGTCGACGGCAGGCGCGTCGCGGGGCGACCGGTCACGGAGGTCGTCTCCCTGCTGCGCGGCGACCGCGCGGGGACCCCGGTCGAGCTGGGCCTGGAGCGCGGCACGCGCGCGTGGAGCGAGACGCTGCGCAGGGCGCGTCTGTCCACGGACTCCGTGCGGGTCGCCGAGCTGTCCCGCGGGGCGAGGGTGATCAAAATCGACGCGTTCACCAAGGGGTCGGGCGAGGCCGTGCGGGAGGCGGTGCGCGAGGCGCCCGAGGGCGCCGGCATCCTGCTGGACCTGCGCGGGAACTCGGGCGGGCTGGTGTCGGAGGCGGTCACCGCGGCGTCCGCGCTGGTCGACGGCGGCCTCGTCGCCACGTACGACGTGCGGGGCGAGGAGAAGGCTCTGCACGCCGAGCGCGGCGGGGACACCGGCAGACCGGTGGTCGCGCTCGTCGACGGCGGCACGATGAGCGCGGCCGAGCTGCTCACGGGCGCGCTGCAGGATCGGGGGCGCGCGGTGGTGGTGGGCACGCGGACCTTCGGCAAGGGGTCGGTCCAGATGCCGAGCCGCCTGCCCGACGGCTCCGTCGCCGAACTGACCGTCGGGCACTACCGCACGCCATCGGGGCGGGCGGTGGACGGCCGGGGCATCACACCGGACCTGGAGGCCGAGGACGGCGCCGAAGCGCGGGCCGAGACAGTATTGACTGGCCTCGGACCCCCCTCCTAGTGCGAAAATGGCCGCACTATGGCGAAGGAAAAGGTAAAGCGCAAGGCCGCGAAGGCCGCTGAGAAGGCCCCCTCCCGCAAGATCGTCGCGCAGAACAAGAAGGCGCGGCACGACTATCACATCCTGGACACCTACGAGTGCGGCCTGGTGCTGATGGGCACCGAGGTCAAGTCGCTGCGCATGGGCCGGGCCTCCCTGGTGGACGGCTTCGTCCACATCGACCACGGCGAGGCGTGGCTGCACAACATCCACGTCCCGGAGTACGTGCAGGGCACCTGGACCAACCACTCCGCCACGCGGAAGCGCAAGCTCCTGCTGCACCGCGCGGAGATCGACAAGCTGGAGTCGAAGTCGAAGGAGACGGGCCACACGATCGTGCCGCTCTCCCTGTACTTCAAGGACAGCCGGGTCAAGGTGGAGATCGCCCTGGCCAAGGGCAAGAAGGAGTACGACAAGCGGCAGACGCTGCGTGAGAAGCAGGACACCCGCGAGACGAACCGCGCGATCTCGGCGGTGCGGCGGCGCCAGGGCATCGGCTAGCCCGCTCGCCGGCCGGTCAGTCGGCCAGTCGGCCCGCCGGTCCGCCCGTCCGCGGGAATGGGCTGGCACCGTCGTGCGTTGGTCACGTACGATGGGTCTTGCTCCGCTGGTGACGGGGCACCCGGATGCGAAGGTCCGCCGCGGGGCGGGTCGGAGGATCCACCTTGAAAAATCAACATGGGGATGATCGGTTTCGACAGCGGATGTCGAAGCAGGGGAAGCGTGTCGAGGAAGCGGCAATGATCTCGTTAACCATATGTCGCAACAAATAATCGCCAACACCAAGCGCGATTCCTTCGCCCTCGCTGCCTAAGTAGCGACTTGCGAAGTGTCAGCCCGGGGCTGTTCCCGACCCGGATCCTGGCATCAGCTAGGGAACTAAACTTCTAGGCCCGGTCACGGGACCTTGAAGGAAATCAAACAGTGACTGGGCCCGTCGGCGACTTGTTCGCGTGATCGCCGGGGCCGAGAAAATCGCAGCGAACTGCACACGGAGAAGCCCTGATTCTGCACCGTTGGACGCGGGTTCGATTCCCGCCATCTCCACAATTCCCATGTGAGGTCAGAGCCCCCCGGTCCCCGGACCAGGGGGCTTTTTCCGTGCCGTTTCTCCGTTCCGTGCGGAGCGGGGTCTGTCGCGACGCGGCCGGGTCGGGGATGCTCCAGGGTCATGAGTAGACCCGTGAGACGCGTCAACCACCGCATGCGCCACTGGATCTGGCCCGCCGTGCTCGCCGTCGCGGCGGCCGGCCTCTCCTTCGGGCCGCCGGCCGGGGCGGACTCCGACCGGTCCGGGCTCCCCGAAGCCATCGACACCATTCTCGGCGACCCCCGCATGGAGGGCGGCACGGCCAGTGTCGTGGTCGCCGACGCCGCGTCCGGCGACATCCTCTACCAGCACCGGCCCAGCGGGCGCCTCATGCCCGCGTCCAACACCAAGCTGCTCACCTCGGCCGCCGCCATGGAGCTGCTCGGCCCCGGCCACCGCTTCACCACCGACGTCCTCCTCGACGGCACGCGGCGCGGGAGCGTGCTCCATGGAGACCTGTATCTGCGCGGCACAGGCGATCCGACGACGCTGGCCAAGGACTACGACGGTCTCGCCGCGGAGATCGCGGACTCGGGGGTCAGGCGGGTCTCGGGGCGCCTCGTCGCCGACGACACCCGCTTCGACGCCCACCGCGTCGGCGACACATGGGGCGGCGACGACGAGTCCGCCTACTACGCGGCGCAGATCAGCGCCCTCAGCGTCGCCCCCGACACGGACTACGACACCGGGACGGTGATCGTCGAGGTCGCGCCGGGCGCGAAGGCGGGGGAGAGGCCGCGCGTGAGCGTCACCCCGAAGACCGAGTACGTGGACATCGATCTGCGCGCCACCACCGTCGCGGCGGGCGGCGCCGACACCATCGCCGTCGAGCGGCGGCACGGTGAGAACACCATCACCGTCAGCGGCACGGCGCCGGCCGGCGGGGACACCACCAAGGAGTGGGTGACCGTCTGGGAGCCGACCGGGTACGCCGCCGCCGTCTTCCGCGACGCGCTCGCCGCACACGGCGTGCGGGTGAGCGGCCCGACCAGGACGGGGAAGGCCACGCCCGAGGGCGCGGATCGGCTCGCCTCGCACGACTCCATGCCGGTCAAGGACCTCATGGTCCCCTTCATGAAGCTGTCCAACAACATGCACGCGGAGTCCCTGACCAAGGCCATGGGGCACAAGGCGACCGGGCGTCCCGGCAGTTGGCGCGATGGCGTCGCCGCGATCGGCGGCTATCTGAGGACCGCCGGTGTCGACCCCGGCAAGATCCGCCAGGTGGACGGCTCCGGGCTCTCACGCAAGGACAACGTGGCGGCGGACCAGTACATCGAGCTGCTGCGGTCGGTGAAGGGCGAGCCCTGGTTCGCCGACTGGTACGCGTCCCTGCCGGTGGCGTGCGCGCCCGGCAAGTCCGAGGGCGGCACGCTGCGCTCGCGGATGTGCGGGACCCCGGCGGCCCTCAACGTCCACGCCAAGACCGGCTCGCTGACGGGGGCGTCCGCGCTGTCGGGCTACGTCAAGGACAAGGACGGGCGTGAACTGGTCTTCAGCGTCATCCTCAACAACTACCTGCCCTCCTCGGTGAAGGCCCTGGAGGACGCGATCGTCGTGACCCTCGCCTCCTCGACCGCCGACAGGGCCGAGCCGGTCACCCCGCGCTCGGCACGCGCGGCCGGGCCCGGCGCCGACGTGGAGTGCTCGTGGCGCAAGCCTGCGCGCTGCTGAGCAGCAGCGCGGTGCAGGCGGCGGCCAGCGGAACCCAGTAGCCCGCGGCCGGGCCGAAGCGCTCCACGGCCCAGCCGCCGCCCGCGGCGCCGCACGCGATGCCCCCGAGGAGGCCGGTCACGGCGAGGGTCATGCCTTCGTTGACGCGCCCCTCGGGGGTGCGGCGCTGGACCAGCGTCATGCCGGTGACCATGGTGGGGGCCGTCGCCATGCCCGCGACGAGCAGGGCGAGGGAGAGGAGGAGCAGGGAGCCGGTGGCGGTCACCGCGAGCAGCGGCAGCGTCATCAGGGCCGCCATCGCGGCGCCGCACAACAGGTGCCGGCGCACGAGCGGGCCGCGGGGTCTCATGGCGCCGTAGACCAGTCCCGCCGCGCAGGAGCCCGCGGCCTGGAGGGCGAGGACGGCGCCCGCGGCGGCCTTGTTCCCCCGGTCGTCGGCGAAGGCGATGGTGACGACCTCCAGGGAGCCGAACACGGCGCCGGTGGCGAGGAACACGACGAGCAGGGCGGGAAACCCGGGGGAGCGGAGGGGCGAGCGGGTCCCGGCGGCGTCCGCGCGCCCCCGCGGCGGGGGTTCCGTGGAGCGCTGGGCGGCGAACAGCAGCACCCCCGTCACCAGGAGGATCACGCCGATCAGGGTGCCCGCCTGCGGGAAGAGCGCACCGCACAGGAAGGCGGCGAGGACCGGGCCGAGCATGAAGCAGAGCTCGTCGACGGCCTGTTCGAAGGAGTTGGCGGTGTGGACGGCCTCGGGGTCGTCCGCGAGGAGATGGGCCCAGCGCGCCCGTGACATGCCGCCCGTGTTGGGGGTGGTGGCCGTCGCCGCGTACGAGGCGAAGAGCGTCCAGTCGGGCGCTCCGCAGCGCACGCAGAGTAGCAGGGAGAGCGAGCCGAGCGCGGCGGTCAGGGTGGCGGGCACGGCGACGCGCGCCTGTCCGTACCGGTCGACGAGGCGCGCCGTCCAGGGCGCGACGACGGCGGTGGCCGCGAGGCCGGTCGCGGTGACGGCGCCGGCGAGGGCGTAGGACCCGCGGGCCCCGGAGATCATGATGACGGCGCTCACGCTGAACATGCCCATGGGCAGCCGGGCGACGAGGTTGCCGGCGGTGAAGGCGGTGGCCCCGGGTATCGCGAAGAGGGCGGCGTAGGGGGTGCGCGGACGGCGGGGCGGGCCGGGCGCGCTTCTTCGCCGGGTGAGGAGTTTCGGCATGGGTCTCACCCTGGCCAGGGGGCCGCGGCGGGGTCCAACACCTTCTCCGTGCCGATTCACGCACGTGTGTTGTAAGTTCCCCCGGTGCATCCGGTGACACGACCTTCGAGAACCCCGCGGCGCGACATCGACCCGCGGCTGTTGCGCGCCTTCCTCGCCGTGGCGGAGGAGCTGCACTTCACGCGGGCCGCCGCCCGGCTGTATGTGGCGCAGCAGGCGCTGAGCCGTGACGTGCGCCGCCTCGAACGGGAGCTGGGGGCGGCTCTGTTCTCGCGGACGACCCGGCAGGTCACGCTCACCGCCGACGGGGAGCGGCTGCTGCCGCACGCGCGGCGGGTCATCGCGGCGCAGGACGAGCTGGTCGCCGCGTTCACCGCGGCCGGGCGACCGCTGCTCGTCGATCTGAACAGCCCCGGCCTCGTCTCGGCGCGCATCCTGGAGCGGGCCCGCGAACTCGCCCCGGAGTGCGAGCTGATGGCCCGCTACGAGAGCGGCCTCACGGGCGCCGCCGCCGACATCGCCGCCGGGCGCCTCGACGTCTCCTTCGGGCGGTACGCGGGCCTCGACCCCGCTCTGCGCTCGGCGCTCGCCCACCAGCCGGTGCGGTACGAACCGATGGCGGTGCTGCTGCCGGAGGGGCATCCGCTGACCCGGCTCGACGCGGTGCCGCTGGCGGCGCTCGCCGGCGAGACCGTGTACGCGGGGGCGGGGAACCCCCGGACGCCGGAGTGGACCGATCTCGCGCACCGGCTCTTCGAGGGGCGCGGCATCGCTGTCGCGGAACCGGCGCCACTCGCCGTGGGGCCGGAAGAATTCGGGCGGATTATGGCGAAGAAGCGAAATCCAGTCCTGGCCGTTGTCGACTTTCCGGCCATGCCGGGTGCCGAGCTGCGGCCACTGGTCGACCCGGTTCCGCTGTCACCCGTGTCACTGGTGTGGCGAAAGGGCCTGATTCATCCCGGTGTGACTGCCCTGCGGAGCGCGGCGGCAGAGCTGTCGGCCACCGAAGGGTGGCTGCGGAGGCCCGCGAACGGCTGGGTTCCGGCCATGGACGCCCAGATCATGACCGAGCAAATCTGACCGAGAACAGCGGTTGCCACGCCGGTGCGCTACATTCATCGCTCGGGTGCGATGTGATAGGGGGAGCGCTCGGTACGGGTGGGGGCCCGGATCGAACGGCGGGTACCCGGAGTCGCGCGCGCACCCGATCCATTGAGTGGGGGGTTGTGCGTACGCATGGAAACCTGGCGAGAAGATGCCCGGCCGGAACACACCCATGATCCGAACGAGGTCACCGTTCAGATCGACGGCGTGGGGCGCCACCTGGCGGACCTGGTCCCCGACCCGGTCGGCGGGGCGGCGGACGGGCCGGTCTTCGTCGACGCGACGGGCCGCCGCGGCCGGAGGTACCGCCGCATAGGCATGTTCGTCGGCCTGCTCTGCGCGGTGTACGCCGTGGCCATCGTCGCCACGCTCCTCTCGGGCAATTCGAGCGCGCCCTGGGTGCCGATACAGGCCCCCGAGGACGGCAGGCCCGCGAGCAAGGTGGACACCCCGGGCCGCCCCGCGGACGCCCCGGCCCCGTCCGCGTCCTCGGCCACGTCCCCCTCGCCCGCCGCCACGGACGGCGTCGGCGCCGCACCCGGACCCGCCGACCCCAAGGCCCCCGGGCCCGCCCGCGGCGGCGAGGGCGCCGGCACGCCCGGCACCGTGCCCGGGTCCGACCCTGCGGACGGCGGGAGCGAGCCGGATCCCGGCCCCGGCTCCTTCGGGGGCGACGCCCCCGGCCCGGACCCCTCGGGCGACGGCGGTGGGGCGGCCGACCCGACGGACCCCGCCGAGCAGCCGCCCGACCCGCCCACGTCGGCGGAGCCCGGCGGCACGGCGGGCGCGGACGGCGGCGGCGAGGTCCCCGTCGCCTACACCACGCCCGACCGCCGGCAGCCCGCGGACCAGCCGCCCCCGGAGGCCGCGCAGCGATGAACCTCCGCACCGACCCGGGCGGCTCCCCCCGCCCGCAGCACGGCCGCACCCAGCACGTCCACCCCCCGCACAGCCACCCCCAGAACGGCCCCGCCCTGAACAGCACCCTCCACACCGGCCACCGCGCCCCGGCCGGCCACACCCCCCGCGGCGTCCGGCCCAAGGGGCGGCGCGGCAAGGGCCGGCGCGGCAAGGCGGCTCCCGCCAGGCGCCGCCGCCTGCCCCTGCGCTACCTGCTGCCCTCGCTGCTGCTCGTGGCGCTGCTCGCCATGCTGATGCTGCGCGGCTACGTGCACAGCGAGATAGCCGCCGACCACCGCGTCAGGCCGCCCGCGCCCACCGACCACGTACCGGAGAAGATCCTCGAAGGCGGCCCGGTCATCGACACCCGGGGCGGCCGCGAGACCACCATGAGCGTGCCCGACCACCGGCTCGTGCTGACCTTCGACGACGGCCCCGACCCGGAGTGGACCCCCAAGGTCCTCGACGTGCTGAAGGAACACCACGCGCACGGCGTCTTCTTCGTCACCGGCACCATGGCCTCGCGCCACCCCGGCCTCGTCCAGCGCATGGTCGACGAGGGCCACGAGGTGGGCCTGCACACCTTCAACCACCCCGACCTGTCGTACCAGTCCGAGAGCCGCATCGACCGGGAGCTGTCGCAGAACCAGCTCGCGCTCGCCGGGGCGGCGGGCATCCGCACCTCCCTCTTCCGGCCGCCGTACTCCTCGTTCGCCGACGCGATGGACGACAAGTCGTACCCCGTCACGAAGCACATAGGCAGCCGCGGCTACCTCACCGTCGTCAACAACACCGACAGCGAGGACTGGAAGCGCCCCGGCGTCGACGAGATCATCCGGCGCGCCACGCCCGAGGGCGGCAAGGGCGCCATCGTCCTCATGCACGACTCCGGCGGCGACCGCTCGCAGACCGTCGCCGCCCTCGACCGCTTCCTGCCCGCCCTCCAGAAGCAGGGATACGAGTTCGGGAACCTCACCGAGGCGCTCGACGCGCCCAGCGCGCACACGAAGGTCAGCGGCGTCGAGCTGTGGAAGGGCAAATCCTGGGTCTTCCTGGTCGGCGCGGCCGAGCACATCACCGACGGCCTCGTCGTCGCCCTCGCCGTCATCGGCGTCCTGGTCTTCACCCGCTTCGGCCTGATGCTGCTGCTCTCCGCCGCGCACGCCCGCCGGGTGCGGCGGCGCGACTTCCGCTGGGGCCCGCCGGTCACCGAGCCGGTGTCGGTCCTGGTCCCCGCGTACAACGAGGCCAAGTGCATCGAGGCGACGGTCCGTTCCCTGATGGCGAGCGACCACCCCATAGAGGTCGTCGTCATCGACGACGGCTCGTCGGACGGCACGGCCCGCATCGTCGAGGGGCTGCGCCTGCCGTACGTCCGCGTGGTGCGCCAGCTCAACGCGGGCAAGCCCGCCGCCCTCAACCGCGGTCTGGCCAACGCGAGCCACGACATCGTCGTGATGATGGACGGCGACACGGTCTTCGAGGAGTCCACCGTCCGCGAACTCGTGCAGCCCTTCGCCGACCCGCGCGTCGGCGCCGTCGCGGGCAACGCGAAGGTCGGCAACAGGGACTCGCTGATCGGCGCCTGGCAGCACATCGAGTACGTGATGGGCTTCAACCTCGACCGCAGGATGTACGACGTCCTGCGCTGCATGCCGACCATCCCGGGCGCGGTCGGCGCGTTCCGGCGCTCGGCCCTCGAACGGGTCGGCGGCATGAGTGACGACACGCTCGCCGAGGACACCGACATCACCATGGCCCTGCACCGCGACGGCTGGCGCGTCGTGTACGCGGAGAAGGCGCGCGCCTGGACCGAGGCGCCGGAGACCGTCCAGCAGCTCTGGTCCCAGCGCTACCGCTGGTCGTACGGCACGATGCAGGCGATCTGGAAGCACCGCCGCGCGGTCGTCGAGCGGGGCCCGTCGGGCCGCTTCGGCCGCGTCGGGCTGCCCCTGGTGTCGCTCTTCATGGTGCTCGCGCCGCTCCTGGCCCCGCTCATCGACGTGTTCCTCCTGTACGGCCTGCTCTTCGGCCCCACCGAGAAGACCGTCGCCGCCTGGCTCGGCGTCCTCGCCGTGCAGGCGGTCTGCGCCGCGTACGCCTTCCGCCTCGACCGCGAGCGCATGACCCATCTGATCTCGCTGCCGCTCCAGCAGATCCTCTACCGGCAGCTGATGTACGTCGTGCTGCTCCAGTCCTGGATAACCGCTCTCACCGGAGGCCGTCTGCGCTGGCAGAAGCTCCGCCGCACGGGAGTTCTCGACGCGCCCGGCGCCATCCCGCGACAGCGGTCGGGCAGTCATGATCGGAGTCCCGTCGCATGAGCCACGCCTTCGCACCCGGCCACCCGCCGACGCTGCCGGCCACGCCGCCCGCCGCTCCCGGCACCCCGGCCGCTCCCGGGAGGCCGGGCAGGGACCGCTATCTGGACCTGCTGCGTTCGCTCGCGCTCGTCCGCGTCGTCGTCTACCACCTGTTCGGCTGGGCCTGGCTGACGATCCTCTTCCCCTCCATGGGCGTGATGTTCGCGCTCGCGGGCTCCCTGATGGCGCGCTCCCTGAAGCGTCCCGCGCAGGGTGTGGTCAAGGGCCGGATACGCAGGCTCCTGCCGCCCATGTGGGTGTTCAGCGCCGCGGTCCTCCTCCTGCTCTTCGCCGGCGGCTGGAGCGTGGGCGACGACCCCGACCACGGCGGGGCCTGGGGCCCGGTGAGCCTGGCCAACTACGTGTTCCCGGTGGGCGCGCCGCCCTTCCCCTGGCACCTGGGCGACAAGGCGGGCCTCCTGGAGGACACCTGGCCCGCGCAGGCGGCGGGCCCGCTCTGGTACATCCGCGCCTATCTGTGGTTCGTCATCGCGTCCCCGCTCCTGCTGTGGGCGTTCCGCAGGGCCCCCTGGGTGACGCTCGCCGCCCCGCTCGCCCTGACGGCGGTCATCGGCACGGGCCTCGTCACCATCCCGGGCGAGACGGGCAACGCGGTCACGGACTTCGCGCAGTACGGCAGCTGCTGGGTGCTCGGCTTCGCGCACCAGGACGGCACGCTGGCCCGTGTCCCGCGCTATCTGGCGGTGTCGGCCGCGACGCTGGTCATGGCCTTGGGCCTGTGGTGGGCCTCGGGGCACCTCGGCCCGGACGGCTGGGACCTGAACGACATCCCCCTGGCCCAGGCCGCGTGGTCCTTCGGCTTCGTCGTGATCCTGCTCCAGTACGCGCCGTCGTGGCGGGAGCTGCCGGGCAGGCTGGCGAAGTGGGACAAGCTGGTGACCCTCTCCAACAACAGGGCCGTCACGATCTACCTCTGGCACAACCTCCTGATCATGGCGACGGTCCCGATCATCGACCTGGCGTACGACCTGCCGTTCATGGCGGACGAGCGCTGGAGCTCGGCGCTCGACACCACGTACATGCTGTGGATGACCCTGCTGGTCTGGCCGCTGATCGGGCTGATGGTGGTGGCCGTCGGCTGGGTGGAGGACCTGGCGGCCAAGCGCCGTCCCCGCCTGTGGCCGAACGGGGCCGGGGCGTCGTCGCGGGGGAGGCGTGCGGTGGCCCGGTGAGTCGTCTGTGACGCCGACGAGTTGTGCAACCGTTATCGTCGCGAACAGTGGGGGCGGGCCCGCGGACGGCGTGGAAATATCCCCGCATGGCAGGGTAGTTCGGGTGCCCGCTGAGGACGCCGCGCCCGCCTCGCCGGTCGCAAGAGATGCAGAACTTCGCGTGGGCGAATGTCGTACGACCCGTGTCTGATCGTACGTAAGGGCCTGTATGGCAACGGAGATTGGCGCGTGCGAACGGTGGGGTCGGCGTGTGCGGTAATCGCCTCGACGCGGTACGTGGTCGCCTCCTAGGGTGGTCGTCTCAGCCGGCCGCAACGCGCGTGCTGATCACGCGCATTGCAGATGCGGACGGATCGCGCGCCGGGCGGCGGGGCCCCACACCTGCCAGGAGATCGTTTTGCTTCGCAAGAAGACCGCGCTGCGTCTCGCCGCGCCCGTCGCCGTGCTCGCCCTCGCCCTGACCGCCTGTGGCGGCGGTGACGACGAGAAGTCCGAGGGCAAGAAGGCCGACACGTCCAAGTCCGACAGCTCGGACTCCGGTTCCGGCTCGGCCGACTCCGCCGACTCCGACGCCGGGAAGCCGTCCGCGCTGAAGCCGGGGGAGAGCACCACGGGCAGGACGAAGGAGGGCGACGCCACCGTCACGTACGACATCGCCGCCCAGAAGGTCGACCTCAGCACCGAGGCGGAGACCGCGAAGCTGGTCTCCGACCCGAAGAAGGCCAAGGGCCTGGTCGCCGCCGTCGCCCACGTGAAGTACACGCACAAGGCGGGCGCCCCGCTCGCGGAGGTCCCCGACGTCGGCGACGGCGCGGAGATCTACGCCGACGGCACCCGCGGCGGCCTCCTGATCGGCGCTTCCGAGGACGCCGCGGGCTGCGAGGACGAACTGGAGCTCGAAGGCTGGAAGAAGGGCGAGAGCCACGTGCTCTGCCAGACCTACCTGGTCCCCGCGGGCTCCAAGGCGCTGGAGGTCCACTGGGCGCCGGAGGACAGCGAGGGCGAGCCGGTGATCTGGAAGTTCGCGGCGAAGTAGCGCGTGGCGGAGTACTGCGTGGCGGAGTGGTTCGCGGCGAAGTAGTCCCCTCCGGGGCCCGCTGACGGGGGTGCGGGCCCCGAGGCGGGAGGCACGGGGCCGCGGGAGGCCGGTCGTGCGTCGGGCGGGTGACGACGCGCGGCCGGCTTTCTGTGTGCCGGGTGCGGGACCTCATGGCGCGCGCCGGCGTGGGGTGTCGCGGGACGGCGTACAGATCGCGACTCACGCTCCCTCGGGTGCGAACGCATCCCGTTCTGCGCCTCTTGCCCCTGTGTCGCCGCGGGGACCCGACGCGAGAGCCGAGGCACGGGGCGTCGGCAGGGCATCGGTGGGCCCCTGAGCGGCGGGGGAGGCGACGGCGGGAGGGCGTCAGATCCCCGCCGACGGCCGATATGGGCGGTATGCCGGTCCGGCGGCCGAACATGCCACTGGCACGTCCCGCGCGACGCCGATAACTTCCCTCCTCGCTTCCGGGAGCGGCGAGGTGCGCCGATCCGTGACGCGTCCCCGAGCCGGGGCGCACGCCGGAGGCGTTCCCGCGTACGCACACGCCCCTGGCCGACGGCTTCGGTCGTCGGCCGAGAGATCCGGAAAGAGGGCCGGGACATGCCCGCACCCCGCTACATCGTCGAAGACTCCGCCCGCGACCCCCGCGCCGACATCTGGTTCGCCCTGCCCTCCGGTTTCACGGAGCTGCCCCTCGACGTGCTGACCGCGGCCCCCGGCTCCCCCGCGGCGCGGCGGCTCGGGGACGCGCTCGGGCCGGTGGTCGGGGCCATGCCGGAGGGGGCGCGCCGGGAGCTGTTCGTCGGGGAACTCGCCACCGCTCAGCGGCTGCTGCTCACCCTGCGCGGTCCCGGCACCGTCCACTGTTCGCTGGGCCTGCACCGGGACGACTCCCGGGGCCGGGGCAGGCCGCTGCTCTGTCTGTTCACCGTGGCCTGGCAGGGCATCGGCTGGTCGCCGCGGCGTGCCCTGGCCGCCGTCGAGCTGCCGGGCGCCGAGCGGCACACGCGCGTGGAGTACCGCGACCTGCCGTGCGGCCCCGCATCGATCAGCGAGGTCCTGCGGATGCCCGCCGAGGAGGCCGGGCTGCCGGCGCGGCCGCTGCTCCAGGTCCACGCCCGCCTCCCGCACCCCGACGGGCAGCGGATGGCGGTCCTCACGCTGACGACCGCCGCCGTCGTCCGGCGCGCGCAGTACCGGGCGCTCCTCGGCCGCCTGGCCCGCCTGGTCAGCTTCGAGGACCCGCTCGTCACCGCGCCCTGAACCGGCGGCGGCTCTGGCCGAGGACGACACTGCCGATCACGAGGACCAGGCCGCCGAGCTGCCAGACGGTGAGGGTCTGCCCGAGGAGCAGCAGGCCCGCCAGCGTGGCGACGACCGGGTTGGTCAGGCCGAGGAAGGAGACCGACGAGGCGGGGAGGCGTTCGATGCCGCGGAACCAGAGGGCGTACGCGAGGGCCGTGCCGATGATGCCGAGGTAGGCGTACCCGGCGGCGTTGGCGCCGGTGAAGTGGTCCGGCAGGCCCTCCGCGGTGAGGGCGACGGGGGCGAGGACCAGGCCGCCCGCGGTCAGCTGCCAGCCGGTGAGGGCGAGCAGGGAGACGCCTTCGGGGCGGCCCCAGCGCTTGCTCAGCACCACGGCGAGGGCCATCAGGGTCGTGGCCGTCAGCATCGCGACGAGGCCGGCGAGGTCCACCGTGGCGCTGCCGCGCAGGACGAGGAGGGCGACGCCCGCGACGCCGACGAGGCCCGCGAGCAGCGTGCGGCGGGAGGGGCGCACCTTCAGGACGCCGATCCCGAAACCGGCGACGAGCAGCGGCATGATCGCGCTGACGGTCGAGGCGACGCCGCCGGGCAGGTGGTAGGCGCCGAAGAAGAGGAGCGGGAAGAACGCCCCGAAGTTGAGCAGCCCGAGCACGCCCGCCTTCCACCACCAGTCGCCGCTCGGCAGCCGCCGGGTGAGGGCGAGGAGGATCAGACCGGCGGGCAGCGCGCGCAGGGCGGCGGCGAGCAACGGGCGGTCAGGGGGCAGCAGTTCGGTGGTCGTGACGTAAGTGGTGCCCCAGGTCGCGGGCCCGATGGCGGCGAGCGTGGCGGTGCCCGCGGCGGCCCTGGCGGAGACGCGGGGCGCCGTCGCGGGGCCGGTGGCGGCCGGACCCTCCTGGCCGGTGGCCGGCTGTGGCTCGCCGGCGCGGATGGCGCGGATGGGCATGACGTCCCCCTCGGAAATCCCCTCAACGCTGGTAATCTCAACGTTGAGATAAATATGGGACGTGAGTCTGCGAACGTCAAGTATCTGAACGTTGAGAGAATGACTGTTCAGAGGCCAGAGAGATGGGACTTGCGGTGAGCAAGAGCGGGCACGACGCCGAGACGACGGACGCCATCGACGAGCTGCGCGGCCAGTGGCGCAGGGAGCGCCCCGACCTCGATCTCGCGCACCTGGACGCGATGGCGCTGGTGGGCCGCATCAGGCGGGCCGACCACCTGCTGAGCAAGGGCATGAAGAAGGTCTTCGCCGACCACGGCCTGGAGTTCGCGGAGTTCGACGTCATCGCCACGCTGCGCCGGGTCGGCGCCCCGCACGAACTGACCGCCGGCGGGCTCCTGAAGAGCGCGATGGTGACGTCCGGCGCCATCACCAACCGCCTCGACAAGCTGGAGCGCAAGGGCCTCATCGAACGCCGCCCCGACCCCGCGGACCGCAGGTCCGTCCGCGTCCGCCTCACGGAAGCGGGCCTGGACGTGGTCGACCGCGCGGTCGTCGCCCACATCGCCAACGAGGAACGCATGCTGGCGGCCCTGCCCCCGGAGGACCGCGCCGCCGTCGACGCCGCCCTCCGCAGGCTGCTGGTCTCCCTGGGCGACACCCACCTGGGCTGAGCGGCCCGGCCGCCACCCCGCCGTCCCTCACCATCCCGCCGCCCCCCGAGTGAGAGCAACGTTCCCCCGTGGTCACCAGGGGCCACAGAGCTGAAATCGGGGGCTCCTACCTTCGGGGCACGGCGTCGGTCGAGGTGTGGAGGCTGGGATGTGGATCGAGCGGTGGGAGCCCGAGGACGAGCGGTTCTGGAAGGAGGAGGGCGGGGAGCGGGTCGCCCGGCGGAACCTGGCGTTCTCCGTGCTGTCCGAACACATCGGGTTCTCCGTGTGGAGCCTGTGGTCCGTGATGGTGCTCTTCATGGGGCCGGAGTACGGGATCGACGCCGCGGGGAAGTTCTTCCTGGTGTCGATGGCGACGCTCGTCGGAGGCGTCGTGCGCGTGCCCTACACCTTCGCCGTGGCCCGCTTCGGGGGACGCGCCTGGACCGTCATCGCGGCCTCGCTGCTGCTCGTGCCGACCGTCGCCGCCTTCGTGGTGATGGAGCCCGGCACCTCCTACACCGCCTTCATGGTGTGCGCGCTGCTCACCGGGGTCGGCGGCGGCAACTTCGCGTCCAGCATGACCAACATCAACGCCTTCTTCCCGCTGCGGGAGAAGGGCTGGGCGCTCGGGCTCAACGCCGGGGGCGGCAACATCGGGGTGCCCGTGGTGCAGCTGGTCGGGCTCGCCGTCATCGGGGCGAGCGGCGGGCCGCGGGTGGTCCTCGGGATCTACATCCCGTTCATCCTGCTGTCCGTGCTGTGCGCCGCGCGGTACATGGACAGCATCTCCTCCGTCCGCAACGACACCGGCGCCGCCAAGGCCGCCGTACGGGAGGGGCACACCTGGGTGATGGCGCTGCTGTACGTGGGGACGTTCGGGTCGTTCATCGGGTACAGCTTCGCCTTCGGGCTCGTCCTCCAGACGCAGTTCGGGCGCACGCCGCTGGAGGCAGCCCAGCTCACCTTCATCGGCCCGCTGCTCGGCTCGCTGATCCGGCCCGTGGGCGGACGGCTCGCCGACCGGTTCGGCGGGGCCCGCATCACGCTGGGGAACTTCCTCGCCATGGCGGTCGCGACCGGAGCCGTCGTCATCGCCTCCGTCAGGGAGTCGCTGCCGCTGTTCGTCGGCGCCTTCATCGCGCTGTTCGTGCTGACCGGGCTCGGCAACGGGTCCACGTACAAGATGATCCCGGGCATCTTCCAGGCCAAGGGCGAAGCGCTCGGGCTGACCGGGGAGGCCGCCGCGGCCCACGGGCGGCGGCTCTCCGGGGCCGCCATGGGGCTCATCGGCGCGATCGGCGCCGTCGGCGGGCTCGGCATCAACCTCGCCCTGCGGCAGTCCTTCCAGGAGGTGGGCTCGGGGACGGGGGCGTACCTCGCCTTCCTCGCCTTCTACGGCGTGTGCGCGGGCGTCACATGGGCCGTCTACCTTCGCCGCCGGCCCGCGGCCGGCCGTAGGGTTCCCGGTACGGACACGGAGGCGGAGCCGCGGCTCGGCTACGCCGAGGTGTGACGTAACACGGCGGACATCACCATGAACCGGGCCCGTCACGCGCCGTTGGCACGCTCGGACCCCGACCCGCCCCTGCCAGTCACCAGCCCCGCGGGACCAGACGAGACGGACCTATGCACGCCACTCCATCGAACGAACCGGACACGGCCGCGCAGGCGGAGTACGGGCCCCTCGCCGGTTTCACCGTCGGCGTGACCGCGGCCCGGCGCGCCGACGAGCTGGGCGCGCTGCTCCAGCGGCGGGGCGCCACCGTGCTCCACGCGCCCGCGCTGCGCATCGTGCCGCTGGCCGACGACAGCGAACTGCTCTCGGCGACGAGGGCCCTGATCGGCCACGCCCCGGACATCGTGATCGCCACCACCGCCATCGGCTTCCGCGGCTGGATCGAGGCCGCCGAGGGCTGGGGGCACGGCGAGGCGCTGCTGCGCTGTCTGCGGGGCGTCGAACTGCTGGCCCGCGGCCCGAAGGTGAAGGGCGCGGTACGGGCCGCCGGGCTCACCGAGGAGTGGTCGCCCTCGTCCGAGTCCATGGCGGAGGTGCTCGACCGGCTGCTCGACGAGGGCGTCGCCGGGCGGCGCATCGCCCTGCAACTGCACGGCGAGCCGCTCCCCGGCTTCGTCGAGTCGCTGCGGGCCGCGGGCGCCGAGGTGATCGGCGTGCCCGTCTACCGGTGGCTGCCGCCGGAGGACCTCGGGCCCGTGGACCGGCTGCTCGACGCGGTGGCCGGGCGGGGCGTCGACGCCCTGACGTTCACCAGCGCGCCGGCCGCCGCGTCCCTGCTCTCGCGGGCCGAGGAGCGGGGCATGGCGGAGGACTTCCTCACCGCCCTCGGACGCGACGTGCTGGCCGCGTGCGTGGGGCCCGTGACGGCGCTGCCGCTCCAGTCGCGCGGCGTGGACACCGTGCAGCCCGAGCGCTTCCGGCTCGGCCCCCTCGTCCAGCTCCTCTGCCAGGAACTGCCCTCCCGCGCCCGGGTGCTGACCGTCGCCGGGCACCGCGTGCAGATCCGGGGGCACGCGGCCGTGGTCGACGAGGAGCTGCGGGCCGTGCCGCCCGCGGGCATGGCGCTGCTGCGGGCCCTCGCCCGCCGCCCCGGCTGGGTGGTGGCCCGCGCGGAACTGCTGCGGGCGCTGCCGGGCGCGGGCCGCGACGAGCACGCGGTGGAGACGGCGATGGCCCGCCTGCGCACGGCGCTGGGCGTCCCGAAGCTGATCCAGACGGTCGTCAAACGCGGCTACCGCCTCGCCGTCGACCCGGCGGCGGACTCCAAGTACGCGCACTGACCGACGCCCCGGGGCGGCTCGCCGGAGCCCCGCGCGGTGGCAGGGGTTCCGGACCCGGCGGGGGAAGGGCACTGTAGGGGGAGGCAACGGCCTTCCGCACAGGTGACCCCCAAGGCGGTGACAGACGCATGGCGTTGGGCATGGCCCCGGCTCCGCACGAGCTGCGATTCGACTCCGGGCGCAGCTGCCTCGACCTCATGGCGACGGACCACCCCGTGGAACGGCTCGACTCCGTGGCGGCACTCCGCGCCTGGCTCGCGGGCACGGGCCTCGTCCCGCGGGACGCGCGGCTGACCGGCGCGGGTCCCCCATGGCTCGACGCCTTCCGGGAGTTGCGCGGCCGGACGGCGGAACTGGTCGGCGCGGAGATCGACCGGCTGCCCGCCCCCGGCGCGCTGGAGCGGGTGAACGCGCTGGCCGCCGCCGCGCCCCCCGCCCCGTACGCCGTACGCGCCACCGACGGCACCCTGGTGCGCGCCCTGCGCGGCGAGCCGGGCTGCGCCGCGCTCGTCGCCGCCGTGGCCAGGGACGCCGTCGACCTGCTGACCGACCCCGTGGCGCGCGCCCTGCTCCGCCGCTGCGAGGGCGACAACTGCCCCCTCGTGTACCTCGACACCTCACGCGGCCACCGCCGCCGCTGGTGCTCGAGCGAGGTCTGCGGCAACCGCGAACGCGTCGCCCGGCACCGCCGCAGGGCCGCCCTCGCCCGCCCGTGACGACCACGGGCCCCGCCCGCGCACGAGGCCGGCGCCGCCTGTGAACGACGCCCGACGCGCCGCTCGTTGAACACCATCCGCCCCATCTACGTACCTCCGTCGTGAGACCGCCCGAACCGCGGACACCGGAGGCAGCCGTGCGCAAGGATTCCGCCGTGGCCGATGAACGCCCGCCGTCGCCGCGGCACCGCTCGCGCCAGCCACCGGGGCCCGACGAGGAGTTGATGCGCGCGCTCTACCGCGAGCACGCGGGAGCGCTCCTCGCCTATGTGCTCCGCCTCGTGGCGGGCGACCGGCAGCGCGCCGAGGACGTCGTGCAGGAGACGCTCATCCGTGCCTGGAAGAACGCCGGTCGGCTCAACCGGGCCACCGGTTCGGTACGCCCCTGGCTGGTGACGGTCGCACGGCGCATCGTCATCGACGGCCACCGCAGCCGGCAGGCCCGGCCGCAGGAGGTCGATCCGTCGCCGCTGGAGGTCATCCCCGCGGAGGACGAGATCGACAAGGCGCTGTGGCTGATGACACTGTCCGACGCGCTGGAGGACCTGACTCCGGCGCACCGTGAGGTACTTGTCGAGACCTACTTCAAGGGGCGTACGGTCAATGAGGCGGCACAGACGCTGGGCATCCCCAGTGGGACGGTCCGCTCGCGGGTCTTCTACGCGCTTCGCTCGATGAAGCTGGCACTGGAGGAGCGGGGGGTGACGGTATGACCGGGTCCCACGGCCACCACGCAGGGTGGCAGGAGGAGAACGTCCACGAGACCGTCGGCGCCTACGCGCTCGGTGTCCTGGACGCGGCGGAGGCGACCCGCTTCGAGGCCCACCTCGCCGGCTGCGAGCACTGCGCGCACCGGCTGGAGGAGTTCTCCGGCATGGCGCCGGTGCTGGCGGCGCTCGCGGACTTCCCCGCGGGGCACGGCGCCCCGGAGGTCGGCGAGCGGCTCGCCGCGCGTCCCGGGCCGCGCCTGGCCGAGCGCCTGACCGGCGAGGTGGCCGCCGAGCGGGCGCGCGGACGCCGGCGGGCCCTGCTGCTCGTCGCGGTGGCGGCCGTGCTGATCGTCGGCGGGCCGCTCGCGGTCCTCGCGGCGGGCGGTGACGGCGGCCCGAGGGACGCCGTGGCCGAGCCGCACCCCACGAGCCCCGCGGAGGACGCCTTCTTCCACCACATGACGGAGAAGTCGCGGGGCACGGACCCGAGGACCCGGGTCAGCGCCACCGTCGGCACGGAGGAGAAGGCCTGGGGCACCCACGCCGTCCTGGAGCTGAAGAACGTCAAGGGCCCGCTGAAGTGCTCCCTGGTCGCGGTCGGCAAGGACGGCGACAAGGAGACGGTCGCCACGTGGTCGGTGCCGAAGTGGGGTTACGGCATCAAGGACAGCCCGGACAAGTGGGCGCGCGGACCGCTGTACGTGCACGGGGGCGCCGCCATGGACCGCAACGACATCGACCACTTCGAGGTGACCACGCTGGACGGCGAACGCCTGGTCAAGGTCGACGTGTAGCCGCGAGCAGGTGCACAAGGAGGGCCCCTTTCGCGTACGGTGGACGGCTGCTCGGTTCGGTGAGCAGCACGTCTTGAAAGGGGCCCCGGTGGCCGACGTCAACGCAGTAATGCCGTCAGGCACACGCGACCGCGAGATCGGGGTCGAGCAGCACCATCTCGACCAGGTCTACCGGCGCCTCGAGGAGAAGATCCACGAGGCCGAGTTCCTGATGGACGACGCGGCCAAGCGCGGGCAGGTCGGCACGCCGGGCGCGCTCGCCGAGCGCGACGCGCAGGTCTTCCGGGCCGGGGTGCACCTGAACCGGCTGAACAACGAGTTCGAGGACTTCCTCTTCGGCCGCATCGACCTGCTCCAGGGCAAGGACGGCAAGAAGGGCCCCGACGGCGCCTACACGGCGGTCGAGCCGGCCGAGGGCGCGATCAGGGAGGACGAGACCGGCAAGCACGCCGACATCGCCGAGACCCTGCACATCGGCCGCATCGGCGTCCTGGACTCCGACTACTCTCCGCTGGTCATCGACTGGCGCGCGCCCGCCGCCGCGCCGTTCTACCGCTCGACCCCGGTCGACCCCGGCCGGGTGGTGCGCCGCCGCGTCATCCGCTCCAAGGGCCGCAGGGTCCTCGGCGTCGAGGACGACCTGATGCGCCCGGAGATCACCGCCCGCCTCGGCGGCGAGGAGCTGCCGGTGATCGGCGACGGCGCCCTGATGGCCGCGCTCGGCCAGGCCCGCAGCCACTCGATGCGGGACATCGTGGCGTCGATCCAGGCCGAGCAGGACAAGGTGATCCGGGCGCCCGCCGCCTCGGTGACGTACGTGGAGGGCGGCCCCGGCACCGGCAAGACGGCCGTGGCGCTGCACCGGGCGGCCTTCCTGCTCTACCAGGACCGCCGCCGTTACGCGGGCGGCATCCTCATCGTCTCGCCGACCCCGCTCCTCGTCGCCTACACCGAGGGCGTGCTGCCCTCCCTGGGCGAAGAGGGCCAGGTGGCGATCCGCGCGGTCGGCTCGCTGGTCGACGGCGCCGAGGCCACGGTGTACGACTCGCCCGCGGTGGCCCGCGTCAAGGGCTCGTCGCGCATGCTGAAGGTGCTGCGCAAGGCGGCGCGGGGCGCCCTTGAGCAGGGACCGGCGCCGCGAGGGGACCGGCGTCCGCGGCCGGCGGTCGACGAACAGCTCGCCTTCGGCGAACCGGAGCCCGAGGCCGGCGGCGAAGCCGGGGACGAGGCGACGAGGACCACCCCCACGCGCCTGCGGGTGGTCGCCTTCGGCCGCCGCCTGGAGCTGGAGGCCGCGGACCTCGACCGCATCCGCCGCGCGGCGCTCGGCGGCACCGCCCCGGTCAACCTGCTGCGCCCGCGCGCCCGCAAGCTGCTCCTGGACGCCCTGTGGGCGCAGTCGGGGGCCGCGGGGCGCCACAGCGACCCCGAGCTGGCCGCCGAGCTGCGCTCGTCCTTCGACGACGACATCACCTCCGAGGACGACTTCATCCGGTTCCTCGACGCCTGGTGGCCGGAGCTGACGCCGCGCGCCGTCCTGGCCGCCATGGGCGACGAGCGGCGGCTCGGCCGCTGGGCGCGCCGGGTCCTCAACCCGGGCGAGGTCCGCAAGGTCGCCCGCTCGCTGCGGCGCGAGGGCCTGTCCGTGCACGACGTGGCGCTGCTCGACGAGCTGCAGGCGATCCTCGGAACGCCGCACCGGCCGAGGAAGAAGCGGGACCTGGACCCGCTCGACCTGCTCACCGGGCTCGAAGAGCTGATGCCGCAGCGCGAGGAGAGCCGGCGCGAGCGCGCCGAGCGCCTGGCGGCCGAGCGCACCGAGTACGCCCACGTCATCGTCGACGAGGCGCAGGACCTCACGCCCATGCAGTGGCGCATGGTGGGCCGCCGCGGGCGCCACGCCACCTGGACGGTGGTGGGCGACCCGGCGCAGTCCTCCTGGTCCGACCCCGACGAGGCCGCCGAGGCCCGCGACGAGGCCCTGGGCACCCGTCCGCGCCGCCGCTTCACCCTCACGGTGAACTACCGCAACCCCTCCGAGATCGCGGAACTCGCCGCGAAGGTCCTCGCCCTGGCGATGCCGGGCGCCGAGTCGCCGTCGGCGGTCCGCTCCACCGGCGTGGAGCCCCGCTTCGCCGTCGTACGGGACGGGGACCTCGCCGCCACGGTGCGCGACGAGGCGGCGCGGCTCCTGGACCGGGTCGACGGCACGGTCGGCGTGGTCGTGGCGATGAACCGCCGCGAGCAGGCCGCCCGCTGGCTCGACGGGCTCGGCGACCGGGTGGTCGCGCTCGGCAGCCTGGAGGCCAAGGGCCTGGAGTACGACGCGACGCTCGTCGTCTCGCCCGCGGAGATCGCCGACGAGTCCCCGGCGGGCCTGCGTGTCCTGTACGTGGCGCTGACGCGGGCGACGCAGCAGCTCACGGTGGTGTCGGGGGAGCGCGACGAACCCGACGCGGAGGGCGTGCCGGATCTGCTGCGGGACTAGGGAGGCTGAGGGGTCCACCTCTTCGAGGGAGCGGTGTTACCTTGGATGTGGCACCGGCTCGATCCAAGCCCCCGGGCCCAACCATCGTCGCTACGAGCGACCACTTGCCGCGAGGCGAGCATGGCGGGTCGGTGTCATGAACGTAGAGAGGCCCACGTCACATGGTGGCGTGGGCCTCTTTCTGTTTCCGGCAGCTTCTCGTATGGTGGAAACCAGTTTCCGAAAACGGGCTCCAATGGCCGGTGAACAAAACGTTCTCAATCCGGGGCGGCTACCGCGTACCCAGCGGTAGGTGCGAACATCGGACGGCAAGAGCTACAAGGTGAAAGCAGAGGAAGTCGGCCATGGCAACGGCGCCCAGCGTCTCCTACTCGATGACGGTCCGGCTGGAGGTGCCCGCGAGCGGAACCGCGGTCTCCCAGCTCACCACGGCCGTCGAGTCATCCGGGGGCTCGGTCACCGGCCTCGACGTCACGGCCTCCGGCCACGAGATGCTGCGGATCGACGTGACGATCGCGGCGTCCTCCACGACGCACGCCGACGAGATCGTCGAGCAGCTCCGCACCATCGAGGGCGTCACGCTGGGCAAGGTCTCCGACCGCACGTTCCTGATGCACCTCGGCGGCAAGATCGAGATGGCGTCCAAGCACCCCATCCGGAACCGTGACGACCTCTCGATGGTCTACACCCCCGGCGTCGCCCGGGTCTGCATGGCCATCGCCGAGAACCCCGAGGACGCCCGCCGCCTGACCATCAAGCGGAACTCCGTTGCGGTCGTAACGGACGGCTCGGCCGTGCTCGGCCTCGGCAACATCGGCCCGAAGGCCGCGCTGCCGGTCATGGAGGGCAAGGCGGCCCTCTTCAAGCGCTTCGCGGGCATCGACGCCTGGCCGCTCTGCCTGGACACCCAGGACACCGACGCCATCGTCGAGATCGTCAAGGCCATCGCCCCCGGCTTCGCGGGCATCAACCTGGAGGACATCTCCGCGCCCCGCTGCTTCGAGATCGAGGCCAGGCTGCGCGAGGCCCTCGACATCCCCGTCTTCCACGACGACCAGCACGGCACGGCCATCGTCGTCCTCGCGGCGCTCACCAACGCCCTGCGCGTGGTCGGCAAGAGCATCGGCGACGTGCGCGTGGTCATGTCCGGCGCCGGCGCGGCGGGCACGGCCATCCTGAAGCTGCTCCTCGCCGCGGGCGTCAAGAACGCCGTCGTGGCCGACATCCACGGCGTCGTGCACGCGGACCGCGAGGACCTCAAGGACGCCGACAGCGACTCGCCGCTGCGCTGGATCGCCGACAACACCAACCCCGAGGGCCTCACGGGCACCCTCAAGGAGGCCGTCGTCGGCTCGGACGTCTTCATCGGCGTGTCGGCCCCGAACGTCCTGAACGGCGACGACGTCGCCGCCATGACCGAGGGAGCCATCGTGTTCGCGCTCGCGAACCCGGACCCCGAGGTCGACCCCGCGATCGCCCGCCAGACGGCGGCGGTCGTGGCCACCGGACGCTCGGACTTCCCGAACCAGATCAACAACGTCCTGGTCTTCCCCGGCGTCTTCCGCGGCCTGCTCGACGCCCAGTCGCGTACGGTCAACACCGAGATGATGCTGGCCGCCGCGGGCGCCCTCGCCGACGTCGTCGCCGAGGACGAGCTGAACCGGAACTACATCATCCCCAGCGTCTTCAACGACAAGGTCGCGGGCGCGGTGGCCGGAGCCGTGCGCACCGCCGCCAAGGCCGTGGGAGCCACTGTGACAGGGCCCACGGTCTAGGCCAACGGCGCGTCGCGGGACCCTGGCCCCACAAGGCCGCTCTAGGGTGGCTTGGCAGCAGGCCTCCCTCCGCGCCCCACTTTCGGGGACGGCGGACGCTTTCCGTGTGACCCGCGAGGGCACCGGATTGGCTTTACCGCCGCAGGTGGGGGCAGGATGCGTAATCGGGCGCGAGGGTCTGACGTCAGACCCGGGTCCGGGGACTGTCCGAGGACCCTGGCAGCATCGTCTTCGCTGTGCCCATCATGCGGCCCTGCCGCGTGGCACGCCTCAACGGCAAAAGAACACGGGAGTACAAACATGAACCGCAGTGAGCTGGTGGCCGCGCTGGCCGACCGCGCAGAGGTGACCCGCAAGGACGCCGACGCCGTGCTGGCCGCGTTCGCCGAGACCGTCGGCGAGATCGTTGCCAAGGGCGACGAGAAGGTCACCATCCCCGGCTTCCTGACCTTCGAGCGCACCCACCGTGCCGCTCGCACCGCCCGGAACCCGCAGACCGGCGAGCCGATCAACATCCCGGCCGGCTACAGCGTCAAGGTCTCGGCCGGTTCCAAGCTGAAGGAAGCCGCCAAGGGCAAGTAAGCCCCGAGCAGCTGTACGAAGGGGCGGCCACCCGTTGCGGGTGGCCGCCCCTTCTGCGTGCCGTTCAGAGGTCCGGCGGCGCTACAGCGCCGCCTTGCCCGGGAGCTCGACCTTCGCGCCCAGCTCGACGAGCTTGTCCATGAAGTTCTCGTAGCCCCGGTTGATCAGGTCGATGCCGTGGACGCGGGACGTGCCCTGCGCCGCGAGGGCCGCGATGAGGTACGAGAAGCCGCCGCGCAGGTCGGGGATGACCAGATCGGCGCCCTGGAGCTTCGTGGGGCCGCTGACGACCGCCGAGTGCAGGAAGTTGCGCTGGCCGAAGCGGCAGTCGGAGCCGCCCAGGCACTCGCGGTAGAGCTGGATGTGCGCGCCCATCTGGTTGAGCGCGGAGGTGAAGCCGAGCCGCGACTCGTACACCGTCTCGTGGACGATGGACAGGCCCGCGGCCTGCGTCAGGGCGACGACGAGCGGCTGCTGCCAGTCGGTCTGGAAGCCGGGGTGCACGTCCGTCTCCAGGGCGATCGCGTTGAGCGAGCCGCCCGGGTGCCAGAAGCGGATGCCCTCGTCGTCGATCTCGAAGGCGCCGCCCACCTTCCGGTAGGTGTTGAGGAACGTCATCATCGAGCGCTGCTGGGCGCCGCGCACGTAGATGTTGCCCTCGGTCGCCAGGGCGGCGGAGGCCCAGGAGGCGGCTTCGAGGCGGTCCGAGAGGGCGTGGTGGTTGTAGCCGCCGAGGCTGTCGACACCGGTGATCCGGATGGTCCGGTCGGTGTCCATGGCGATGATCGCGCCCATCTTCTGCAGGACGCAGATGAGGTCCTCGATCTCCGGCTCGACCGCGGCGTTCGACAGCTCCGTCACGCCCTCCGCGAGGACGGCGGTGAGCAGGACCTGCTCGGTGGCGCCCACGGACGGGTACGGCAGGCGGATCTTGGTGCCGCGCAGCCGCTGCGGGGCCTCCAGGTACTGGCCGTCGGCGCGCTTCTCGATGGTCGCGCCGAACTGGCGGAGCACCTCGAAGTGGAAGTCGATCGGCCGGCCGCCGATGTCGCAGCCGCCGAGGCCGGGGATGAAGGCGTGCCCGAGGCGGTGCAGGAGCGGGCCGCAGAAGAGGATCGGAATGCGCGACGAGCCCGCGTGGGCGTCGATGTCGGCGACATTCGCGCTTTCCACGTGCGACGGGTCCATGACGAGCTCGCCCGGTTCCTCGCCGGGGCGGACCGTCACGCCGTGCAGCTGCAGCAGGCCGCGCACGACACGGACGTCGCGGATGTCGGGGACGTTGCGCAGCCGGCTCGGGGCGCTGCCGAGCAGCGCGGCGACCATGGCCTTGGGCACGAGGTTCTTCGCGCCGCGGACACGGATCTCGCCCTCAAGCGGGGTTCCGCCGTGGACAAGCAGGACATCGTCGGTGACGGTCATGAATCTCGCGTTCCGATTGAATGGACGGGGGGACCAAAGGGCAAGCGTAATGGCCGCGTACCCCCCTTCCGTAAGGGTGAGGGCGTCCGGAGCGGGTCAGGAGTTCGTGACAACACGAACCGTACGTATCCGGACACTTAGGGTCACTGCTCCCCGTGTGCGCTCCATCCGCCTCCTTGCGCCCTGAGCTGCATTCACTCCCGTACGCCCATAGCCTCCCCGTCCGGGGGGAAGATGCGGGATCATGTCGTTCATGACCGAGGTGTCCTCCCTCACAGGGCGGCTGCTCGTGGCCACACCGGCCCTGGCGGACCCCAATTTCGACCGCGCGGTGGTGCTGCTCCTCGACCACGACGAGGAGGGCTCGCTCGGCGTGGTCCTGAACCGCCCGACTCCGGTCGACGTCGCCGACATCCTGGAGGGCTGGGGAGACCTGGCCGGTGCTCCGGGCGTCGTCTTCCAGGGCGGCCCCGTCTCGCTGGACTCGGCGCTCGGCGTCGCCGTGGTCCCCGGCGACGAGGCGTCCGCCGCGGGTTCCCGGCCGCGCGGGGGCGGCGGTGCTGGTGACCTCGTGGGCTTCCGCAGGGTGCACGGCGCGATCGGCCTGGTCGACCTGGAGGCCCCGCCCGAGCTGCTCTCCCCGGCCCTCGGCAGCCTGCGGATCTTCGCCGGGTACTCCGGGTGGGGCCCCGGCCAGCTGGAGACCGAACTGGCGGACGGCGCCTGGTACGTGGTCGAGTCCGAGCCCGGCGACGTCTCGTCCCCGGACCCGGAGCGGCTGTGGCGCGCGGTCCTCAGACGCCAGCGCAGCGAACTGGCGATGGTGGCGACCTATCCGGACGACGCCTCGATGAACTGACGGCCGGCGGGCGAGGCGGGCGCGCCCGGAACGGCTCCCCGGGCCGACCGCTGCCGGTACCCGGCCCGCGTGAGTACCCTTGGCAACCATGAGCACTCTTGAGCCCGAGCCCGAGCGCGGGGCAGGTACGGGGACCCTCGTAGAGCCGACACCCCAGGTGTCGAACGGTGACGGCGACCACGAGCGCTATGCGCACTACGTCCAGAAGGACAAGATCATGGCGAGCGCGCTCGACGGCACCCCCGTCGTCGCGCTCTGCGGCAAGGTGTGGGTCCCCGGCCGCGACCCCAAGAAGTACCCCGTCTGTCCCATGTGCAAGGAGATCTACGAGTCCATGGGCGCCGGCGGCGACAAGGACAAGGGCGGCAAGGACGGCAAGAAGTAGTCCGAGAAGCAGCCCTCGGGGGCTTGTTCCCCGCCCTGGCCGAAGGGGGCGTTGCGCGTGCCGCAACGCCCCTTTTGCGTTGCGCAATCGCGTGACAGCCTTCCGTGGCATGACCTTTGAGCAGCTGATCCCGGCGCCGAACAGCGCCCGCTGGGTGGCTCCCACCCCAGGTTCACTCCCGCTCGACGACGACACCGTCCTCCGCGCCGGACCCGGCACCGAGGGCGTCGCGCGGTGGCTGCGCGCCACGGTCGGCGCCGCGACAGGGCTCCGCTTCCCCGAGGAGCCCGCCGGGGAGGCGCGGGGTGGCGAGGGCCGCGGCGGCGTCGAGCTGCGGATCGACCCCGACCTCGCGGCCGAGGCGTACCGCGTCACGGTCGACGACGGCACGCTCCGCATCGAGGGCGGCGCCGCCGCGGGCGTCTTCTGGGGCGCGCAGACCTTCCGCCAGCTCCTGGGCCCCGACGCCTTCCGGCGCGCGCCGCTCGACCCCGCGCGCGCGTGGTCGGTCCCCGAGGTGGCCATCGAGGACGCCCCGCGGTTCCGCTGGCGCGGCATGATGCTCGACGTCTCCCGGCACTTCATGCCGAAGGACGGCGTCCTGCGCTACCTCGACCTGCTCGCCGCGCACAAGCTCAACGTCTTCCACTTCCACCTCACCGACGACCAGGGCTGGCGCGTGGAGATCAAGCGCCACCCGAAGCTCACCGAGGTCGGCTCCTGGCGCGCCCGCTCCAAGTGGGGGCACCGCATGTCGCCGCTCTGGGAGGAGCGCCCGCACGGCGGGTACTACACGCAGGACGACATCCGCGAGATCGTCGCCTACGCCGACTCGCTGCACATCGCCGTCGTCCCCGAGATCGAGATCCCGGGCCACTCGCAGGCCGCCATCAGCGCCTACCCGCACCTGGGCAACACGGACGTCGTCGACACCGGGTCGCTGACCGTCTGGGACACCTGGGGCGTCAACCCCAACGTGCTCGCCCCCACAGAAGAAGTGCTCCGCTTCTACGAGGGCGTGTTCGAGGAGGTCCTCGACCTCTTCCCGTCCACCTACATCCACGTCGGCGGCGACGAGTGCCCCAAGGACCAGTGGAAGGCCTCGCCCACCGCCCAGGCCCGCGTCAAGGAGCTGGGCGTCGAGGGCGAGGACGGCCTGCAGAGCTGGTTCATCCGCCACTTCGACCAGTGGCTCACGGCCCGCGGGCGGCGGCTCGTCGGCTGGGACGAGATCCTGGAGGGCGGCCTCGCCGAGGGCGCCACCGTCTCCTCCTGGCGCGGCTACCGGGGCGGCATCGCCGCGGCCCGCTCGGGCCATGACGTCATCATGTGCCCCGAGCAGCACGTGTACTTGGACCACCGGCAGCACGGCGGCCCCGACGAGCCCATGCCCATCGGCTTCGTCCGCACCCTGGAGGACGTCTACCGCTTCGAACCCGTTCCCGCCGAACTGACGGAGGAGGAGGCCGCGCGCGTCATCGGCACCCAGGCCAACGTCTGGACCGAGGTGATGGAACACCAGGGGCGCGTCGACTACCAGGTGTTCCCGCGCCTCGCCGCCTTCAGCGAGGTCGCCTGGGGCAGGCTGCCCGCGCCCGCCCAGCGGGACTTCGCCGGATTCGAACGGCGGATGGCCGCCCACTACGCGCGACTTGACGCCCTCGGCGTCGACTACCGCCCGCCCGGCGGCCCGTTGCCGCACCAGCGGCGCCCGGGTGTGCTCGGACGCCCGATCGAGGGGCCGCCCCCGAACGTGTGAGGCAGCCGCCGGCGCTTCCTGCGGCCCGCGCGCGAGCGTGGCCGCAGGGGCCCCGGCGAGGCCCACGGCGTCGGCCGGCACCCAAGTGCCACCGGAGCGGGGCGAATCCCCCCGACCGTCAAGGCGGTGCGAAAACGGCATATCCCCCTGGTCTGCGGACGAATGCCCCCTAGCGGACCCCCGCGTCGGGGCCCGGCGAAGATGTGCCAGAGTTGCCACGTCCGGGCTGTGAGCACGTACCGTACGGCGGAACAGGCGTAACGGTGACACGTCGCGAACGGCGAGCACTTCATGTACGCGTCGTACGTGAAGGACGCGGCCGGGCATCGGGAAGGGGCAGCCGGTTTTGACCACGCACGCACCGCGGGCGGCACAGGCACCGCAGTCGGTGAAGCTGCCCGCCACCCTCGACGAGGCGGTGGCGGCGCTCACCGCCATGCCCGCCGCCGTGCCCGTCGCCGGCGGCACGGACCTGATGGCCTCCGTCAACTCCGGGCAGCTCCGCCCCGCCGCCCTCGTCGGCCTCGGCCGCATCAGCGAGATCCGCGGCTGGCAGTACCAGGACGGCCACGCGCTCCTCGGCGCGGGCCTCACCCACGCCCGTATGGGCCGCCCCGACTTCGCCGCCCTGATCCCCGCCCTCGCCGCCGCCGCGCGCGCCGCGGGACCGCCTCAGATCCGCAACGCGGGCACCCTCGGCGGCAACATCGCCTCGGCCGCGCCCACGGGCGACGCCCTGCCCGTGCTCGCCGCGCTCGAAGCCGTCCTGATCATCGCGGGGCCCGGCGGCGGACGCCGCGAGATCCCCGTGTCGCACCTGCTCGCGGGCATGGAGATGCTCCGCCCCGGCGAGCTGATCGGCTTCGTGCGCGTGCCGCTGCTGCACGCCCCCCAGGTCTTCCTCAAGGCGACGGGACGCACCGGCCCCGGCAGGGCGACAGCCTCCGTGGCGCTGGTGCTCGACCCCGCGCGGCGCGGCGTGCGGTGCGCGGTGGGCGCCATCGCGCCGATGCCGCTGCGCCCCCTGGAGGCCGAGGAGTGGGTGGCCTCCCTGATCGACTGGGACGGCGGGCGCGGCAGCCTCGTGCCGGAGGCGGTCACCGCCTTCGGCGAGTACGTGGCTTCCGCCTGCATCCCGGACCAGCCACCGGCGGCCGACGGCGCCGAGCAGCCGCTGTCGCCCGCCGTACTGCACCTGCGGCGAACCGTCGCCGCGCTGGCCCGACGAGCACTGGGGAGGGCGCTGTCGTGAGCGATGAACGGAGCACCGACGGCGGCGGCTGGCAGCCGCATCCGCAGGGTGAGTACGACTCGGACGCCACGGCGTTCGTGCAGCTCCCCGAGGGCATGCTGGACGCCCCGCTCGCCGCGCCCGGACACGGCTACGTGCCGCCGCCGATAACGATCACCCCCACCACCGCGGACGCCACCGACCCGGCGGCCACGGGCGCCTGGGTCATGCCGCCCGAGGTGACGGGGGCGGCCGGCGCCGGGCCGTGGCCCGACGCGGCCACGGCTCAGGAGCCCGAGCCGCGCCACCCGGAGCACCACGGCTACGACCCCGGGGCCACCGGGCAGTGGACCTTCACCGGGAACGACGCGCCCGGACAGCAGCCGTACGGCCAGGACTACGGACAGCACCAGGGCTACGCCCAGGGGTACGAGCAGCAGTACGGCCACGACGGCGCGGCGCACGACGCCACCGGACACGACGTCACCGGACAGTGGTCCATCCCGGTGGCGGGCGGCGATCTGCCGGACGAGTCCGGCGAGTACTCCGCCTCGTCCCTGGCGGCGGACGGCATCCCGCCCGCCGCGGCCCGGCTCAGCGCCTGGGCGGGCGGCGGCACGCCCCCCGAGACCCTGCCGGGCGGCGCGCCCGCGCCGTGGGCGACGGGCGCGGGCGCGGGCGCGCCGTGGGACGCGCGGGCGCAGGACACCGGGCAGCGGCTCCAGGAGGCCCCGGAGCGGCAGGCCCCGGAGCAGGCCCCCGCCGACGGCGACCGCCAGGACGGGGAGAACCCGTTCGAGCGGACGACGCTGCTGCGGGCGATCAGCGTGCCCGCGGTCGACAGGCCGGCCTCGGACCGGCACGCGGACCGGGCGGCCGGGGCCCCGGAGGCTCCCGGGCACCCGGAAGCGGCCGAAGCGCCCGTCGGCGTACCCGTGGAGCAGGACGCTCCCACGGACGCCGCCGAGCACGTCGAACACCCCGAGCACCCCGAGCACCCCGAGCACGCCGAACACACCGAGCACGCCGGGCCGGGTGAGGGCCACGACGCCGAGCAGCCCGCCGCGCCCTCCGACACGGCCGAACCCGCGGGGCACTTCGCGCCGGCCGAGCCCGCCGAAGCCACGGAGCCCGAATCCGCGGAGCCCGCCGAGCCCGCGGCCGACCCCGAGTCCGCCGCGCCGGAAGCGGAGCGGACCGAGGAGACCGAGGGCCGGGAGGCCGACGGCGGGGAGACCGAGGGACCGGAGACGGAAGCCGCGGCCGGCGCCGACGAGGCGGCGGACGCGACCGGGGCGGCCGAGGCGGCCGTCGCGGACGAACCCGCGGAGCCCCCGGCCGCCCCCCTCCACGACGACCACCCCCTCGTCTCCTACGTCCTGCGCGTGAACGGCACCGACCGCCCCGTCGCCGACGCCTGGATCGGCGAGTCCCTGCTCTACGTCCTGCGGGAGCGGCTCGGCCTCGCGGGCGCCAAGGACGGCTGCTCGCAGGGCGAGTGCGGCGCGTGCAACGTCCAGGTCGACGGGCGGCTCGTCGCCTCCTGCCTGGTGCCCGCCGCGACCACCGAGGGCAGCGAGGTCCGTACCGTCGAGGGCCTGGCCGTCGACGGGCAGCCCTCTGACGTGCAGCGGGCCCTCGGGGCCTGCGGCGCGGTCCAGTGCGGCTTCTGTGTGCCGGGCATGGCCATGACCGTGCACGACCTCCTCGAAGGCAACCCCGCCCCCACCGACCTGGAGACCCGCCGCGCGCTCTGCGGCAACCTCTGCCGCTGCTCGGGCTACCGCGGGGTGCTCGACGCCGTGCGCGAGGTGGTCGCCGAGCGCGCGGCCTCCGCCGCGGCCGAGCAGGCGGCGGACGAGGCGGCGGCCGACGGGCACGGCGGCGAGCACGCCGAGGGGGCCCGCATCCCGCACCAGGCCGGACCCGGCGCGGGCGGCGTCCACCAGCACGAGGGCCCCTACGAGGGCGGGTACGACGCGACGTACGGCGGCGCCCACGCGGGCCCGTACGAGGCGCCGCACCCGTACGAGGCGCCGCACCCGTACGAAGAACCCCACGGCCACGAGGGACCCGAAGGACCACAGGGGCCGTACGGCCGGGACGGAGGCCGGAGTTGAGCAGCGAGACCAGCACCGCGGCCGATCCCGCCGCCGGGCGGGAGCCCGAGCCCGCGCAGGGCATCGGCGCGTCCCTGGCGTCGGCGGAGAGCCGCGCCAAGACGGAGGGGACCTTCCCCTACGCCGCCGACCTGTGGGCCGAGGGCCTGCTGTGGGCGGCGGTCCTGCGCTCCCCGCACGCGCACGCGCGCATCGTCTCCATCGACACCAGCCACGCGCTCGACATGCCGGGCGTGCGCGCCGTCATCACGCACGAGGACGTGCCGGGCGAGGCGCTGCACGGCCGCAGGACGCCGGACCGGCCCGTCTTCGCCTCCGACGTCGTGCGCCACCACGGCGAGGCCATCGCCGCCGTCGCCGCGGACCACCCCGACACCGCGCGGATGGCCGCCGCCGCCGTCATCGTCGAGTACGAGGTGCTCGAACCGGTCACGGACCCCGAGAAGGCCTTCGAGGCCGAGCCGCTGCACCCCGACGGCAACCTGATCCGGCATATCCCGCTGCGCCACGGCGACCCCGCCGCCGCGGGCGAACTCGTCGTCGAGGGCCTGTACCGCATCGGCCGCCAGGACCCGGCGCCGATCGGCGCGGAGGCGGGCCTCGCGGTGCCGCGCCCGGACGGCGGAGTGGAGCTGTACATCGCCTCCACCGACCCGCACGCCGACCGCGACCGCGCCGCCGCCTGCTACGGCATCCCGCCCGAGCGCGTGAAGGTCGTCGTCACCGGTGTGCCCGGCGCGACCGCCGACCGCGAGGACGCCAGTTTCCAGCTGCCCCTCGGGCTGCTGGCGCTGCGCACCGGCTGCCCGGTCAAGGTGACGGCGACCCGCGAGGAGTCCTTCCTCGGCCACGCGCACCGCCACCCGACCCTTCTGCGCTACCGCCACCACGCGGACGCCGAGGGCCGCCTCGTCAAGGTCGAGGCGCAGATCCTGCTCGACGCCGGCGCGTACGCGGACACCTCGTCGGAGGCCCTGGCCGCGGCCGTCTCCTTCGCCTGCGGCCCCTACGTCGTCCCGAACGCCTTCATCGAGGGCTGGGCGGTGCGGACGAACAACCCGCCGTCGGGACACGTGCGCGGCGAGGGCGCCATGCAGGTGTGCGCCGCGTACGAGGCCCAGATGGACAAGATCGCCAAGAAGCTGGGGATCGACCCGGCCGAGCTGCGGCTGCGCAACGCCATGGCCACCGGCGACATCCTGCCCACCGGCCAGACGGTGACCTGCCCCGCCCCGGTGGCCGAACTCCTCGCCGCGGTCAGGGACTCGCCCCTGCCCGACCTGCCCAAGGACACCCCCGAGGACGAGTGGCTGCTGCCCGGCGGCCCCGAGGGCGCGGGCGAACCGGCCGCCGTCCGGCGGGGCGTCGGCTACGGCCTCGGCATGGTCCAGCTCCTCGGCGCCGAGGGCACCGACGAGGTCTCCACCGCCACGGTGAAGGTCCACGACGGCGCGGCGACCGTGATCTGCGCGGCCGTCGAGACCGGCCAGGGCTTCACCACGCTGGCCCGGCAGATCGTCCAGGAGACGCTGGGCATCGACGACGTCCGCGTCGCCCCCGTGGACACCGACCAGCCGCCCGCGGGCCCGAGCTGCCGCGGCCGGCACACCTGGGTGTCGGGCGGCGCGGTGGAGCGCGCGGCGAAGATGGTCCGCACCCAGCTGCTCCAGCCGCTCGCCCACAAGTTCGGGATGTCCACCGAACTGCTCCAGATCAACGACGGCAAGATCACCTCGTACGACGGCGTGCTGTCTACGACGGTCACGGAGGCCCTTGAGGGCAAGGAGCTCTGGGCCACGGCCCAGTGCCGCCCGCATCCGACGGAGCCGCTCGACGAGTCGGGACAGGGCGACGCCTTCGTCGGCATGGCGTTCTGCGCGATCCGCGCGGTCGTCGACGTCGACATCGAGATGGGGTCGGTACGGGTGGTGGAGCTCTCCGTCGCCCAGGACGTCGGCCGCATCCTCAACCCCGCCCAGCTCAAGACCCGTATCGAGGCGGGCGTCACGCAGGGCGTCGGCGTGGCGCTCACGGAGAACCTCCGCACCCCGCGCGGCATCGTCCGCCACCCCGACCTGACCGGTTACGCCCTGCCCACCGCCCTGGACACCCCGGACATCCGCATCGTGAAGCTGGTGGAGGAGCGGGACGTCGTCGCTCCCTTCGGTGCGAAGGCGGCGAGCGCGGTCCCTGTCGTGACGTCCCCTGCGGCCATCGCCTCGGCGGTCCGGGCCGCGACGGGCCGCCCGGTCAACCGCCTCCCGATCCGGCCGCAGGCGGCGGTGGCGCAGTAGCGGCGTCCCCGCGCGGCCGGGTCCGGATAACGGGAGGCCCGGCCGGGCGGGCCGGTGGCACCATGGCCCCCATGGCTTCCATGACCCCCTCTGACCCCATCTCCGCCCCGGCCGACCTGTCCGGTGTCGTCGTCGTCACCGGCATCATGGCCTCCGGCAAGTCCACGGTGGCGCAGGCGCTCGCCGAGCGGCTGCCGAAGGCCGCGCACGTGCGGGGTGACGTCTACCGGCGGATGATCGTCTCCGGCGGCCTGGAGTACGAGCCGGGCGCGGGAGCCGAGGCCGAGGCCCAACTCCGCCTCCGCTACCGCCTCTCGGCGTCGACGGCCGACGCGTACGCGGACGCCGGTTTCACGGCCGTCGTCCAGGACGTCATCCTCGGCGAGGAGCTGAAGACGTACGCGGACCTGATCTGCACCCGCCCCCTGTACGTCGTCGTGCTCGCCCCGCGCCCCGACGTGGTCGCCGCCCGGGAGGCGGGCCGCGGCAAGACCGGCTACGGCGCGTGGACGGTCGAGGACCTCGACACCGGCATGCGCGAGACCACGCCCCGGATCGGCCTGTGGCTGGACAGTTCGGAGATGTCGGTGGAGGAGACGGTCGACGCGATCCTCGCGGGGCGGGAAGCGGCCCGGGTGAGCTGATCCCGCCCCTTCCAGAGGCCGTGGCGGGAATCGAACCCGCGTCACTGGATTTGCAGTCCAGCCCCTCAGCCACTCGGGCACACGGCCATGTCGTCGACATCCACCCTCCGCCGACCTGACACCTTGAACGTATCGGCGGTCCGGCGGGCCCCTCAAGAGATCACCGCGTGCCGCAACGGGACTGCCACGCGCCGTTCACGAAAGACGGCTGTCGCAGGGTGCGGCTCTCTTCCGGGGACGGCCCCCGGATGGTTCGAGCCGGAAGATCGTGGTGGTGGGTGATGGCGGCGTGGCCGGGTCTCTGCCGTGTGGCTGGGGGGAGGCGACGCCGATGGGGTCGTTGATCGGGGAGCGGGGGCGCGGGAGGCGGCGGCCCGGACCCGGGTGCGGTCGCCGCCGTCTTCGACGAGTGACGGAACCGCCGGGGCCGCACCGTGCCGGGGGGCCGAGCGGGGCGGGCCGCCCACCGACTAGCATCGCCGAGTTCGTGCCACCCACCGGCCCGGGCATCGCGGCACGGCGTGCAGGGGAGCAGACACGGCATGAGAACGAGGAGCGCAGCGGCGTGGGCGGTAGCGGTGCTGATGCTCGGCGCAGCCGCCGGCGGCTGCGCCGAGCAATCGGTCGGGGGACCGTCCGGCAGCACCGCGAAGCACACGAAGTCCCACCGCGAACCGGAGGACAAGCCTGATTCACGGGTCGTCGAGGACGACGACGACCACACCGTCCTCGAACTGTCCGACGGCCGGCAGGTGTCCCTCCGCTTCACTCGCCGCGGCCTGGAGGCACAGCATCGCCACGCCTCTGACGAGGCCTGGTCCGCCCGGAAGACGGTCTATGAGACCGGCGCCGAACCGTGCCAGGGCATCAGGGCGAAGGCGTACCGGGACACCGTGTGGCTCGCGGCCGGCTTCGGCAAGTACTGCAGGGACGGCGAAGAACCGCAAGAGGTGATCGCGGCCGTCGCCACCGGGGACCTCTCCTCCTGGACCACCGACCCGACCAAGAACAACATGGTCTGGCCGAAGGCCCGCATCCGCGACGGTGGCGCCCGAGTGGACTTCGTCGATCGCAGTTTCTGGGGAACCACCACGCTGACCTGGCGCAAAGGCTCCGGATTCGCCAAGGCGGCCACGGAGTACAAGCCCATCCACCCCTGGTTCGTGGGCCGGTGGCGAGCCACGGACGGCAGCCAGCAGCTGAGCATCCACCAGGTCGAGCCGGGCAGATGGGCACGCGTGGTCATCGAGACCCGCACCGGCCCGCGGTGCAAGGGCAGCGCCATTGTCACCGGCAGCAACCAGCACGACCTGTCCATGAGCAACTTCAAGCTCGAACAGGGCACCAGGACCGTCAACTGCCCGCTGGACGAGCTCAAGTACGACTTCGACGTGAAGTCCTCGGACGGCCCGCTGCGCCTACGCAAGATCGGCAACCACCCGAAGACCGTCCTCACCTATGAGCGGGCGGGCTGACGTACGACTGACCAGCGCGACTAAGACCTCACGGTCCGAACCGCAGGCGTCCCCCGGGGAGAGCTGCACCCGCTGTCGCATGCCCGCCGCCAACTAGGCCAGGCCTTGGCCTAGTTGGCTTCTAACGTGCTGGGTGTCCGAAGGAGCAGCACCAACGGAAGGCGGCCACCATGCCCGACACCGCGAACCTCGACCAGCCGACGGTCACCGGCGAATGTGCCGACCTGCTGGAAGCACTGGCTCACCACCGGACCATGCTGCGCCGTACCGCCCGCGACCTCACCGACGAGCAGGCGGGGCTGCGGACGACGGCGAGCGAACTGTGCGTGGGCGGCATCATCAAGCACGTCACCTCGGTCGAGCGGGCGTGGACCGCTTTCATCCGGGACGGCCTGTCGGCTCTGCCCTCGTTCACCGACATGACCGACGAGGACTGGGCCCAGCGGGCCGAGGAGTTCCGCATGCAGCCCGGCGAGACGCTCGCGGGCGTCCTCGACGCGTACGAGGCGGTCGCCGCCCGCACGGACGAGGTGGTGAGCGGCCTGCCCCACCTGGACGTGTCCCACCCTCTGCCGGAGGCTCCCTGGTGGGAGCCCGGCGGCTCGTGGACGGCGCGCCGGACCCTGCTGCACATCATCGGCGAGACCGCGCAGCACGCGGGGCACGCCGACATCATCCGCGAGTCCCTGGACGGGGCCCGCACCATGGGCTGAGCTACGTGCCGCGCGGCGCGTCGAGCTCCGCCCAGACCGTCTTGCAGGGGGTGAGGGGCAGCGGGCCCAGGTCCGCGCCCCAGCGGTCGGCGAGCGCCTCGACGAGCAGCAGGCCCCTGCCGGACTCGGCCTCGGGGGAGGGGCGCCGGGGGTGCAGCGGCGGGCTCCGGTCGGCGCGGGCGTCCGTCACCTCGATACGGAGCGTGTTCTTCTCGTCGACCGCGAGCACCAGCCGGAAGCTTCTGCCGGGCACGTGGCCGTGCTGGACGGCGTTGTTCGCCAGCTCGGCGACGATGAGCTCGGCGTCCTCGCTCGTCCGTTCCCAACTGCGCAGTTGTTCCCTCGCGAGGAGCCGGGCCAACCTCGCGCCTCTTCGTGTCGCGGAGAGGAGGACCGTGAACTGGTGGGCAGGGGCCAGGGTTTGAGCCCGGGTGGTTTCTTGGTTCACGTCACTCAGAGTGGCCTCCCGTGCGTACGGTGGACAGCGGTGCGTGGTGGGCGTACCGCGTTTGTCCGGCGCTTGTCCTGACCTGTCCGCGCTGTACCGGTAGCCGTTCGGGTACGTGAGCGCGTTGGACCGGGACGGGACGGTGGAGGTGGCGCGTGGAGAGCAGCGACGGCGTGGACGAGCCCGGGTGGGACGTCGACCCCGAGGACGAGATCAGCTCGGCCGTGGAGATGGTCGGCCAGCAGCTCAGACTGCGGAGGGAAGTGGCCGGCCTCCGGGTCGCGGAGTTCGCGGAACTGATCGGCTACGGGGAGGACCTGGTCCGGAAGATCGAGCGGGGGGCGCGGATTCCCCGGCCGGAGTATCTGGACAAGGTGGATGAGGTGGTGGGGGCGGGGGGTTTCGTCTCGGCGCTGAAGAAGCCTATGCGGGAGGCGCGGTACCCGAAGCGGGTGCGGGAACTGGCGAAGCTGGAGGAGCGGGCGGTCGAGTTGCACCTGTACAACAACCACTCCGTGCACGGCCTGTTGCAGACCGAGGGCTATGCCCGGGCCCTGTTCGGGATGCGGAGGCCCGCATACTCGCAGGACGAGGTGGAGCGTGTGGTGGCCGCGCGCATGGCTCGGCAGTCGATCTTCAAGCGATCTCCAGCTCCTGAGTTCAGCTTCATCCAGGAGGAGGTGACGCTCCGGCGCCCCCTCGGGGGAAGGCAGGTCTTGCGTCAGCAGCTCGAACGCCTGCTGGAGGTCAGCCAGCTACGTAACATCGAGATCCAGGTGATGCCCATAAGTTGCGAGCAGCACGCCGGAGTGGACGGCTGCATCGAAGTGCTGAAGTTCGGGGACGGTACAGCTGTAGGGCGCTCCGAGGGAGCGTTCAGCGGTCGCCCGGTGTCAGAGCTGAAGCAGCTCCGAGTCCTTGAATTGCGGTATGGCATCATCCGATCCCAGGCCCTTTCACCGCCGGAGTCGCTGGCCTTCATCGAGGAATTGCTGGGGGAAACATGATCCGCAAGGCCCACGCCGGGGACGTATCCGAACTGAGCTGGTTCAAGAGCAGCTACAGCAGCGGCAGCGAAGGTGATAGCTGCGTCGAGGTCGCCTTGGAGTGGCGGAAGAGCAGCTACAGCAGCAGTGATCCCAGCGACTGCGTCGAGGTGGCTCAGGGCTGGCAGAAGAGGAGCCACAGCAGCAGCAACGAGTCCGGGGACTGCGTAGAGATAGCCGCCACCCCCCGGACCATCCACGTCCGGGACTCCAAGGCCGCCGACGGGCCCTGCGTCACCCTCACCCCCAACGCCTGGTCCGACTTCCTCACGTACGCCTCTCGCGACTGAGGGACCTGGGGCCGACCTAGGACCAAAGGACCCCCGAGGTCCCCGCCCCGGACAGGGGTGAACGGCATGGACGCCACTTACGCTGGCGTCCATGACCGACACCGCCCCCGACACCCCCGTCACCGCCGAACCCACGGCCCCGCCGAGCCCAGGAGACGCCGGCGGCGTGCTCCGCGCGCCCTACCGCGCGCTGAGCATCGGCATCGTCTCCGTCGTCCTCCTCATCGCCTTCGAGGCGACCGCCGTCGGGACGGCGATGCCGGTGGCGGCCCGCGAGCTGGACGGCGTCTCGCTGTACGCCTTCGCGTTCTCCGGGTACTTCACCACCAGCCTCTTCGGCATGGTGTTCAGCGGGCAGTGGGCCGACCGGAGCGGACCGCTGGGGCCGCTCGCCGCCGGGATCTCGATGTTCGCGGCGGGGCTGCTGCTGAGCGGGACCGCCGGGGTGATGTGGATGTTCATCGCGGGCCGCGCCGTGCAGGGGCTCGGCGGCGGCCTCGTCATCGTCGCGCTGTACGTGGTGGTCAGCCGCGCCTATCCCGAGCGTCTGCGGCCGGCGATCATGGCGGCGTTCGCGGCGAGCTGGGTCGTGCCGTCCGTGGTCGGGCCCCTGATCGCGGGGACCGTCACGGAACACCTCGGATGGCGCTGGGTCTTCGTCGGCATCCCCGTCCTCGTCGTCGCGCCGCTCGCCCTCGCGCTGCCCGCGATCCGGCGGACCGCGTCGGGCCCCCTCGACCCGCAGGCGCCCGTGGTCCCCTTCGACCGGCGGCGCATCCGCCTCGCGCTCGGCATCTCGCTGGGCGCGGCGCTCCTCCAGTACGCGGCCCAGGACCTGCACTGGCTCTCGGTGGTGCCCGCCGTCCTCGGGGCGGTCGTCCTCGTGCCCGCCGTGCTCGGGCTGCTGCCGCGCGGCACCTACCGGGCGGCCCGGGGGCTGCCGTCCGTGGTGCTGCTGCGCGGGATCGCCGCCGGGTCGTTCATCGCCGCCGAGTCCTTCGTCCCGCTGATGCTCGTCACGCAGCGCGGGCTCAGCCCGACCCTGGCCGGACTCTCGCTCGCCGTGGGCGGGGCGACCTGGGCGCTCGGCTCGTACGTGCAGTCGCGGCCCCGCGTGGAGCCCTACCGGGCACGGCTCATGGTCACCGGCATGATCCTCGTGGCCGCCTCGATCCTCGCCGCGCCGACCGTCCTCGTCGAGGCCGTGCCGGTGTGGGTGGTCGCCGTCGCGTGGGGCTTCGGCTGCTTCGGCATGGGCATGGTCATCGCGTCCACGAGCGTGCTGCTGCTCAAGCTCTCGCCCCCGAAGGACGCCGGCGCGAACTCGGCGGCCCTCCAGATCTCCGACGGCCTCTCGAACGTCCTCCTGCTGGCAGCGGGCGGTGCGGCCTTCGCCGCGCTCGGCGGCGGCACGGTCGGCGCGGGCCACGGCGCCGACGGGGTCACGGGCTCGCACCCGGCCGCGTTCGTGGCGGTCTTCCTGCCGATGGCGGCGGTCGCCCTGGTGGGCGCCTGGGTGGGCACGCGGCTGCGCGAGCGGACACCCTGAGAGACCTCGTGTGACGCTCCGGCACGGCGGCCCGGCGGTGCGGTGTGACCCCTGTCGCACCCTGGCCGACGGGCGTCGTCGGAGCGGCGGGGCGTCAGGCCCGCACCGGTAGGGTGGCCCGGTTGTCGTACGTACCCGAGAAGTCAAAACCCGGAGACCGTGACTACCACCAGCGCCGCCGCCAACTCCTCCCACCACCTCTCGCCCGCCTTCCCCGGCCGCGCCCCCTGGGGCACCGCCAACAAGCTGCGTGCCTGGCAGCAGGGGGCGATGGAGCGGTACCTCCAGGAGCAGCCGCGAGACTTCCTCGCCGTCGCCACCCCCGGCGCCGGCAAGACGACGTTCGCGCTCACCCTCGCGTCCTGGCTGCTGCACCACCATGTCGTGCAGCAGGTCACCGTGGTCGCGCCCACCGAGCACCTGAAGAAGCAGTGGGCGGAGGCCGCCGCCCGCATCGGCATCAAACTGGACCCGGAGTACAGCGCGGGCCCGCTCAGCAAGGAGTACCACGGCGTCGCCGTCACGTACGCCGGTGTCGGCGTGCGGCCGATGCTGCACCGCAACCGCTCCGAGCAGCGCAAGACGCTCGTGATCCTCGACGAGATCCACCACGCGGGCGACAGCAAGTCCTGGGGTGAGGCGTGCCTGGAGGCGTTCGAGCCGGCGACGCGGCGCCTGGCGCTGACCGGCACGCCGTTCCGGTCCGACACCAACCCGATCCCCTTCGTCACGTACGAGGAGGGGAACGACGGCATCCGGCGCTCCTCCGCCGACTACACCTACGGCTACGGGAGCGCCCTCGGCGACGGCGTCGTGCGGCCCGTCATCTTCCTCTCGTACTCCGGCAACATGCGGTGGCGCACCAAGGCCGGTGACGAGATCGCCGCGCGGCTCGGCGAGCCGATGACCAAGGACGCCGTGTCGCAGGCCTGGCGCACCGCCCTCGACCCGCGCGGCGACTGGATGCCGAACGTCCTCAAGGCCGCCGACAAGCGGCTCAGCGAGGTCAGGAAGGCCATCCCGGACGCGGGCGGCCTCGTCATCGCCTCCGACCAGGACTCCGCGCGCGCCTACGCCAAACTGATCCGGGAGATCACGGGCACGAAGGCGACCGTCGTCCTGTCCGACGACGCGGGCGCCTCCAAGCGCATCGACGACTTCAGTGAGGGCGACGACCGGTGGATGGTCGCCGTCCGCATGGTGTCCGAGGGCGTCGACGTGCCGCGCCTCGCGGTCGGCGTGTACGCCACGACCATCTCCACGCCGCTCTTCTTCGCACAGGCCGTCGGCCGTTTCGTGCGGTCCAGGCGGCGCGGCGAGACGGCGTCCGTCTTCCTGCCGACCGTCCCCGACCTGCTCACCTTCGCCAACGAGATGGAGGTCGAGCGCGACCACGCGCTCGACAAGCCGAAGAAGGAGGGGGAGGAGGACCCCTACGCCGAGTCCGAGAAGGAGATGGACGAGGCGAACAAGCAGGAGGACGAGGACACCGGGGAGCAGGAGCAGTTCTCCTTCGAGGCCCTGGAGTCCGAGGCCGTCTTCGACCGGGTCCTCTTCGACGGCGCCGAGTTCGGCATGCAGGCGCACCCGGGCAGCGAGGAGGAGCAGGACTACCTGGGCATCCCCGGGCTCCTCGAACCCGACCAGGTGCAGATGCTGCTCCAGAAGCGGCAGGCCCGGCAGATCGCGCACAGCAGGAAGAAGCCGGACGAGGAGGCCGACCTCCTCGAACTGCCCGCCGAGCGGCGCCCGGTGGTCTCCCACAAGGAACTCCTCGGGCTGCGGAAGCAGCTGAACACGATGGTCGGCGCGTACGTGCACCAGAGCGGCAAGCCGCACGGCGTGATCCACACGGAGCTGCGGCGCACCTGCGGCGGGCCGCCGAGCGCGGAGGCCACGGCGGGGCAGCTGCGGCAGCGCATCGAGAAAGTGCAGGAGTGGGCCACGCGCATGAAGTGACGCGTGTGGCGTACGAGGTTTTTGTTGCTCCCCCCGCGTAACGGGGCAATGGGGGGCGCTCAGGGCGTACCCGTGCCCGGATTCTGGACGGAGTCTTCCGCTGAGCGGGACGGCCTCGCTAATGTCCCGGCTACGCACACGCCCCGTGGCAGCGCCGCCGCGGAGCGCAGCCGGAGTTCCGACCGGCGGCCTCTGACGCGCGTCGCCCACGGGACCGGCGGCGCAACCGCCGCGTAAGGAGGCCGCCGTCCCTCACTTAAGGAGTGGGCGTCGTGACCGCGGAGACTTCCCAGACGCTCGACAGAGGACTGCGCGTCCTCAAGCTGCTGGCCGACACCGACCATGGGCTCACGGTCACCGAGCTTTCCAACAAGCTCGGTGTGAACCGCACCGTGGTGTACCGCCTGCTCGCCACGCTCGAACAGCATGCCCTCGTCCGGCGTGACCTCGGCGGCCGCGCCCGCGTCGGGCTCGGCGTGCTCAGGCTCGGCCGCCAGGTGCACCCGCTGGTGCGCGAGGCCGCGCTGCCCGCGTTGCGCTCGCTCGCGGAGGACATAGGGGCGACGGCCCATCTGACCCTCGTGGACGGCTCCGAGGCCCTGGCGGTCGCCGTGGTCGAGCCGACGTGGACGGACTACCACGTCGCCTACCGCACGGGGTTCCGCCACCCCCTCGACCGGGGCGCCGCCGGGCGCGCCATCCTCGCCGCCCGGCAGAACCTGGTCACCGACCCCGGGTACGCGCTCACCCACGGCGAACTCGAAGCCGGCGCGAGCGGGGCCGCGGCGCCGCTGGTCGGGGTGACGGGCATAGAGGGCAGCGTGGGCGTGGTGATGCTGGCGGACTCCGTGCCGGAGCGGGTGGGGCCGCGGGTGGTGGACGCGGCGCGCGAGGTCGCCGACGCGTTGCGCTGACCGCGCGGTTTGAGCGGTTCCTCTTGGCTCGGTCCATCGCCGGCTGCGCCGAGCTCGTCCTCAAGCGCCGGACGGGCTCGATCTTCGCCGGTTGCGGCTGGCTCGTTCTCAAGCGCCGGGCGGGCTTGGTCTTCGCCGGTTGCGCCTGGCTCGTCCTCAAGCGCCGGACGGCTTTGCTATTGCCGGGCGGGCTTGGTCTTCGCCGGGCGGGCTTCATGAGTGTGGTGGGCGGGCTCCATAGGGCGTGGGGGTGGCGCGTTAGATTGATTCCGTGTCGTTCTCCCTCTCTCGTCTCACGCGCCCCCAGGCCCTCGCCGTCTGCGCGTTGCCCGTGGTGGCTCTGCTCGCTGTCGCGGGGCTCGCGCCGTTGCCGTTCGCCGTGGCCCAGCCGGGCGGGACGGCGGACGTCCTCGGGAAACACGAGGGGAAGCCGGTGCTCACCATCACCGGGGTGCCCACCCGGAAGACCGAGGGCTCGCTGCGGATGACGACGATCGTCGCCACGGGCCCGCAGATGGACGTGCGGCTCGGTGACGTGCTCGACGGATGGTTCCGCACGGACCGCGCGGTGATGCCGAAGGACTCGGTCTACCCGACCGGGGACAACGTGAAGGAAGTCGAGGAGCACAACCTCGGCGACATGAGGAAGTCGCAGGACGACGCCACGAAGGCGGCGCTCGCCCACCTCCGGGCGGAGGGCGTGGACGACGCCGGCAAGGCGAAGGTCGAGGCCGACCTCGGCAAGATCGGCGGGCCCAGCGCGGGCCTGTTCCTGTCGCTCGGCATCATCGACAAGCTGGACGGCGACGGCAGCGGCGGCGACCTGACGGGCGGCCGCGACATCGCGGGCACCGGCACGATCACCGCGTCCGGCAAGGTCGGCCCGGTCGGCGGCGTGGCCCTGAAGACCCAGGCGGCCCACCGCGACGGGGCCACGGTCTTCCTGGTCCCGAAGGCCGAGTGCGCGGACGCGGAGGCCGAGAAGCCGAAGGGCCTGCGGCTCATCCCCGTCACCACGCTGAAGGGGACGGTCGACGCACTGCGAGCCCTGAAGAAGGGCGGCGCCGTCCCGAGCTGCTGACCAGCCGGAGCCCCACTTCGACCATGGCCCAGCCCAGCCGCGTACGGAGCCGGGGGCGCCGTGTCCGTAACGGCGCCGCTCCTCGCAGCTCGGCGGAGCGGGCGTGGTGCAGCAGCAGGTGTATGTCGGGGTGCATGGCGGGGTCCTCTCACTCGGCGGAACGGGTCGGGAAGATGTGCGTGTGCATCCGGACCCTGGCGGAATTCGGGGTGTCCGCGTCCACCGCCAGCGGGCGGTAGCTCTCGATGAGCGCCTCCAGCTTCTGGTTCAGCTCGGCGGTGAGCTCCGGCGTCAGCCGCAGGGTGTAGTCGCTCATGTCCGCGCTCTCGGTCCACTCCTTCGGCCACTCGGCCATCGTGCCGAGCCAGGTGGACAGCTCCTGGGCGTGCAGCGTCGCGTGCTCGTGGAGGTAGAGGTCGGCGGCGCCGCGGACGGCCGGGTCGGGGTCGTGGCGCAGCGACTCGTCGAAGTACGTGCCCTGGTGGCTCGAGCGCCACCAGCGTTCGCGTCCCTTGCCGCGCTCGGGGTCGTCCTCGACGAAGCCGTGCGCGGCGAGCTGGCGCAGGTGGTAGCTGGTGGCGCCGCTCGACTCGCCCAGGCGCTCGGCCAGTTGGGACGCGGTCGCGGGGCCGTCGAGCCGCAGGGAGGCGAGCAGCCGTACCCGCAGGGGATGGGCGAGCCCCCGCAGGGAGCGAGGGCTGAGCGTGTGGATCTTCCGGGGCTCCGGCTGTTCCGTCATGACGTCAGCCTAGAGTTGCAAAGACTCCGTTGCAACGGTTTCTTTGTAACTCATGGATGATCCTCGGACGCCTGCTCCACCAGAGGGATGATCCGCAGCGGGACGGGGTTCTCCATGACGATCGCCGTGGAGGCGCGGACGATGCCCTCGAAGCCCACGACCCGGTCGATCACCCGCTGGAGATCGGCGTTGGACCGGGCCACGAGACGGCAGAGCATGTCGCCGTGGCCCGTGATGGTGTGCAGTTCGAGGACCTCGGCGACGCCCGCCAGATGGGCGCGCACGTCCGCCCCCTGGCCCTGCTTGATCTCCAGCGTCGCGAAGGCCGTGACCGGGTAGCCGAGGGCCGCGGGGTCGACCTCGGGACCGAAACCCCGGATGACCCCGTGGGACTGGAGGCGGTCCATGCGCGCCTGCACCGTGCCGCGCGCGACGCCGAGCCTGCGCGAGGCCTCCAGGACCCCGATCCGGGGCTCGCGGGCGAGGAGCACGATGAGCCTGCCGTCCAGATGATCGATCGCCATGGGGCCTCCGTGGTGGTCATCATGTACAGATAGCCCGGCCATCCTGGCCTTGCACTGGACAGTTTGACCACTGAAAACGCGAACTATTGCGCACCTTGTGGATCGGCGGGAGCCTCGGGCCATGACTGAGACCACCACCCACACCACCCCCGTGACCGCCCGCGAGGCCGATCCCTTCCCGGTCAGGGGAATGGACGCGGTCATCTTCGCCGTCGGCAACGCCAAGCAGGCCGCGCACTACTACTCCACCGCCTTCGGCATGAAGCTCGTGGCCTACTCCGGACCGGAGAACGGCAGCCGCGAGACCGCCAGTTACGTGCTGACGAACGGCGGCGCCCGCTTCGTCCTCACCTCCGTCATCAAGCCTTCCAGCGACTGGGGCCACTTCCTCTCCTCGCACGTGGCCGAGCACGGCGACGGCGTCGTCGACCTGGCCATCGAGGTGCCGGACGCGCGTGCCGCGTACGCCTACGCCGTGGAGCACGGCGCGCGCGGGATCACCGAGCCCTACGAGGTGAAGGACGACAACGGCACGGTCGTCCTCGCTGCCATCGCCACGTACGGCAAGACCCGCCACACGCTGGTGCAGCGCGGCGACTACGACGGCCCGTACCTGCCCGGCTTCGTCTCCGCCAAGCCGATCGTCGAGCCCCCGGCCAAGCGGACCTTCCAGGCGATCGACCACTGCGTCGGCAACGTCGAGCTCGGCAAGATGAACGAGTGGGTCGGCTTCTACAACAAGGTCATGGGCTTCACGAACATGAAGGAGTTCGTGGGCGACGACATCGCGACCGAGTACAGCGCGCTGATGTCGAAGGTCGTGGCCGACGGGACGCTGAAGGTGAAGTTCCCGATCAACGAGCCGGCCATCGCCAAGAAGAAGTCGCAGATCGACGAGTACCTGGAGTTCTACGGCGGCGCCGGCGTCCAGCACATCGCGCTCGCCACGAACGACATCGTGGAGTCCGTGCGCACGATGCGCGCGGCCGGTGTCCAGTTCCTCGACACCCCCGACTCGTACTACGACACGCTCGGCGAGTGGGCCGGTGAGACCCGCGTGCCCGTGGAGACCCTGCGCGAGCTGAAGATCCTCGTCGACCGCGACGAGGACGGCTACCTGCTCCAGATCTTCACCAAGCCCGTGCAGGACCGGCCGACCGTCTTCTTCGAGATGATCGAGCGGCACGGCTCGATGGGCTTCGGCAAGGGCAACTTCAAGGCCCTGTTCGAAGCGATCGAGCGGGAGCAGGAGCGCCGCGGCAACCTGTAGGCGCCGCCGCACGTCCGGCGGGCAGGCGCGGATTCCCCGCCTGTCCGCCGGGTCACCGGGTGCGCCACCGGTGGTCGGGCAGGAAGCTCACGTCGTACTGCTCGGGGACGCTCGCGAACTTGGCGGGCTCCGGGACGAGCGGGCGCCGCGGCAGGCCGTGCTGCTCCGTGGGGGCGCCGAGGTTCTCGAAGAACCGCTCGAAGGTGCCGCCGGGCCCCGCGGCGACGCCGACGACCTGGCTGTGGTGGCGCTCCATGCGGTAGGCGTGGCGGCAGTTCTTCGGCACGAAGCCGAAGTCGCCGGGGGTGAGCAGCTTCTCCTGCTGGACGCCCTCGGTGTCCTCGACGAAGAGCCGGACCGCGCCCTGGGTGACGTAGAAGACCTCGTGGGTGTCGGCGTGCACATGGGCGGGGATGAGGTCGCCCTTGGGGCCCTCGACGGTGAAGAAGTTGAAGGTGTTCTCCGTCTGCTCGCCGCCCGCGTAGACCGTGACGAGGTCGCCGAACAGATGGGCGCGGTCGCCCTCGCCCTTCTCGATGAAGTAGGGCCTCCCGGGCTCCGCGGGGATGCGGGACGCGGCGCGGTGGCGGGTGGCGTACTCGATGGTCATGACTGCTCCTCGATCGACGAACGTCAGGTAGCCTGACATTCGAGGGCCCGATCGGGCAACCACCGGCGCAGCAGCAGTCAGCGAGGAACCATGCCGCCCACCCGCCGCAACCTCCCCCAGCTCCTCGGCGACGCCCGCCGCTGGTTCGACGAAGGCCTGCTCGCCGCCATGGAGGCCGGCGGCTCCGCCCCCGTGTCGCCCACGCAGGCGCAGCTCTTCGCCGTGCTCGACGACGAGGGCACCACGGTCTCCGAGCTGGCGCGCCGCATGGCCGTCACCCGGCAGACCGCGCACCAGGCGGTGCACGGCCTCGTCGCCGCCGGACTCCTGGAGCAGGTCCCCGACCCCGCCTCCGCCAGGCAGCGGCTCATCAGGCGCACCCCGGCGGGCCGGAGCGCGCACCGCACCGCCCACGACGTCCTCGCCCGGCTGGAGGAACGCCTCGCCGAGCGCATCGGCAAGGACCTCGCCGACGCCCTGCGCGCGGCACTCGAAGCCCCGTGGGGCCCGCCCGCCCCCTGACACCGGCCCGGCAGCAGGGCCCCGCGTCAGGCGGAGTCGTCCGGGGCCGCCCGGCGCTTGGACGGCTTCGGCTTCGGCAGGGGGTCGGGCTTCTCGCCGGGCGGGGCGTAGACCTGCTCGGGCCCGCCCGGCGCCGGCTCGCCGAGGTCCTTCAGCGCGGCCCGCGCGGCCGGCGCGGCCAGCGGCGAGAAGTAGGGGTTGATCAGCAGCGCCTCGCGGAGGTGGCGGCGGGCCGCCCCCTCCTTGCCGAGCTCCCGCTCGATCTCGCCCCGGTGGTAGGTGAAGAGGGCGCTGCGCGGGCCCTTCTTGATCGCCTTGGTGACGTACTTCAGGCCCGCCTTGTCGTCCCCGGAACGGTGCAGCGCCCAGCCGAGCGCGTCCGCCGTCTCCGGGTTGGGGTGCACCGCGTACTCCGCCGTGAGCCGCTGCACTGCGATGTCCGCGTCCCCGTGGTCCGCCTCGTAGAGGCCGAGGACGCGCTGCTCGTTGACGCCGCCCGTGCTCACCTCCCGCACCCGCTTCCGCAGGTCGGCGTACTGCGCCCGCGCCGCGGGCCGCAGCTTCAGCGACTCGTACAGCTCCCCGAGCTCCAGGGCGTACTCGGGCAGCGGCTGCCGGGCGAGCGCCGAGCGGTAGGCCCGCAGCGCCTGCGAGGTACGGCCGAGCGCCGCGAGCGCGCGCCCCTCACCCGCCAGCGAGGGATGGTGGTCGGCGTCGGCGGCGAGCGCGGCCTTGTAGTACCGCAGGGCCACCCGCGGCTCGCCCCGCTCCCACGCCGTCTGCCCGAGGCGGTAGGCGGCCGCCGCCCGCTCCGCCGGGGTGTCGGCGAGCGCCATGGCCGAGGAGAGGGCGGAGTTCGCGTCCTCGCGCCAGCCGCGGTCGCGGTAGAACCACCCGGCGCGCACCTTGACGGCGGAGCGCGGACCCAGCGCCTTCAGCTTGTCCAGGGCCTTGTCGGCGGCCTTGACGTCACCCAGGCCGCTGTAGGCGTCGATCAGCGCCGGGTACACCGTCCACCGCTTCGGCGCCTGCCGCGCCGCCCGCTCGCCGAAGGTGCGCGCGGCACGGAAGTCGTGGCGGGCGTTGGCGAGCGTGGCGAGGCCCGTCAGCGCCTCCGGATTGCGCTCGGGCCCGGCCTCCAGCGAGGTCCGCAGCGCCTTCTCGGCCTTCGGGTAGTACCGGAAGTCGGCGGTCCGCTCACCCCGCGCCACATAGGCCGAGCCGAGCACCGCCCAGGAGTGCCCGTCACGGGGGTGCGCCCGCAGATGCGCCTCGCGCTCCCGGATCAGCGCCGCCAGATCCGGCAGCGCGGCGGGCCTGCCCGCGCCGACGGCCGCCATCGCGCGCCCCGAGGGGCCGAGCGCGGGCCGGACCGGATCGTCGCCGCCGGACGACGAGAGCACCAGGACGCCGCCGAGCACGAGACTCCCCGCGACGGAGGCGACGAGCACCTGCTTCATCGAGAGCTTCATGACGTCACTGTGCGTCAATACGAAGAGCACACCCCGGCACGTGGATCGGCGTCGCACACGGGTTCACACCGATGGCCCCGGGTGCGAGGCTGTGATCATGAGCCGCAACCTCGTCGCACTCCTCCAGGAGGGCCTGCCCGCCGAGGCCGTCCTCACGGACCCGGACGTCACGTCCGCGTACTCCCACGACATGGCGAGCTTCTGCGAGGCGGGCGTGCCCGCCGCCGTGGTGCTGCCGCGCACCGTCGGACAGGTGCAGCACGTCATGCGCACCGCCACCGAACTGCGCGTCCCCGTGGTGCCCCAGGGCGCCCGGACGGGCCTGTCGGGCGCCGCCAACGCCTCGGACGGCTGCATCGTGCTGTCCCTCGTCAAGATGGACCGCATCCTGGAGATCAGCCCCGTCGACCGGACCGCGGTGGTCGAACCGGGCGTCGTCAACGCCACGCTCTCCCGAGCCGTCGCCGAGTACGGCCTCCACTACCCGCCGGACCCCTCCAGCTGGGAGACGTGCACCATCGGCGGGAACATCGGCACCGCGTCCGGCGGCCTGTGCTGCGTGAAGTACGGGGTCACGGCCGAGTACGTCCTCGGGCTCGACGTCGTCCTCGCCGACGGACGGCTCATGAGCACCGGACGGCGTACCGCCAAGGGCGTCGCCGGCTACGACCTCACGCGCCTCTTCGTCGGCTCCGAGGGCAGCCTCGGCATCGTCGTCCGCGCCGTCCTCGCCCTGAAGCCGCAGCCGCCGCAACAGCTCGTCCTCGCCGCCGAGTTCGGCTCGTCGAGGGCCGCCTGCGACGCCATCTGCGCGATCATGGAGGGCGGTCACGTCCCCTCCCTGCTCGAACTCATGGACCGCACGACCGTCAAGGCCGTCAACGACCTGGCCCACATGGGCCTGCCCGAGACCACCGAGGCGCTCCTGCTCGCCGCCTTCGACACCCCCGACCCCGCGGCCGACCTCGCCGCCGTCGGCGCGCTCTGCGAGGCCGCGGGCGCCACCCAGGTCGTCCCCGCGGAGGACGCCGCCGAGTCGGAACTGCTGCTCCAGGCGCGGCGGCTCGCGCTCACCGCACTCGAAGCCGTCAAGGGCACCACGATGATCGACGACGTGTGCGTGCCGCGCTCGAAGCTCGCCGAGATGCTCGACGGCGTCGAACGCATCGGCGAGAAGTACGGCCTGACCATCGGGGTCTGCGCGCACGCGGGCGACGGCAACACCCACCCCACCGTCTGCTTCGACGTGGCCGACCCCGACGAGGGCAGGCGCGCCCGCGAGTCCTTCGACGAGATCATGGCCCTCGGCCTGGAACTCGGCGGCACGATCACCGGCGAACACGGCATCGGGGTGCTGAAGAAGGAATGGCTGGCGCGCGAGATCGGCCCGGTGGGAGTGGAGATGCAGCGCGCCGTCAAGGCGGCCTTCGACCCCCACTCGCTCCTCAACCCCGGCAAGCTGTTCTGAGGACGTGCCCCGCCGCCCCCGTGACGGCGGGACAGATTCACCCGTCCGTGGACTCGTCCGAGGGCCACGGCTCCCGCGGCCACCGCTCGTCCGCGCGGCCCGAAGTGGGAGCGAGCAGCTCGGTGAGGCCGCTGTCGATACCGAGCCGCTCGCCCTCAGAACCCGGGGGGACCACCCGCAGGGTGCGCTCCAGCCAGGCGGACACGGCGGACGCCGGAGCCTCCAGGAGGGCTTCGCCGTCGGGCGAGGTCAACGCCATCATGACGACCCCGCGCCCGTCCACCTTCGAGGGCCATACCCGCACGTCACCGTGGCCGCACGTCCTGAACACCCCCTCCACGAGCAGCTCGCGGGCGAACGTCCAGCGCACCGGGCACTCGGAACCGATGTGGAAGACGATGTGGACGGCGTAGGGATCGTCGGTGCGGTAGGTGAGCCGGGCCGGGACGGGCACGGCCTGCCCCGGTGACACGACCAGTTTGAGTTCGAGTTCGCGTTCCACCACGGAGTGCATGTCGGTGCGCTTCCTTTCGCGGTACGGGGTCCTGGAACGGACCCGTACGAGTGGAGAGCGCCAGATCGCCGAAGCGTTACGCGAGTACGCGGATTTTTTCTCCGGACGGGCGTGAGGAGGCGGTGGCGCGGGGCGTGCGGAGCCCGTGGGGGTCGTGTGGGGAGCGTGCCCGGAAGGTGATCCGTAGGACGGGAGCCGCCCGTGGGGATACGGAGGTCTGATAGATGTGGACCTCTCAACAGACCCCCGAACAGATACGGGACGACGGACATGAGCGCCCCTACTCCGGCCCCAGGCGACGACAGGCCCCGCGAAGGCTACTACCCCGACCCGTCCATTCCCGGATATGTCCGGTACTGGAACGGTGCCGCCTGGGTGCCCGGTACGAGCCGTCCCGCGCCGTCCGACGGTGAGCCCCTGCCGGTCCCGCCCGGCGCGACGGCCGCGGTCGCGCACCCCGTCGAGGAGACGGGCCCGCACTTCTTCGACGAGGAGCCCCCGGCGGCCCCCGCCGAACGGCCCGCCCAGCAGGACCCCGAGGCCGGACGGCACGGCGCGCGCCCCGAGCCCGCGACCGCCTGGCAGGCCGACGCCACCCGGCAGGACGGCCTCGGCGCGGAGCAGGAGCGCCGCGTCGCGTGGGGCGCCCCGGGGCAGCCCGACCCGCGTGTGCCGAGCGAGCCCGCGCCGCGCGCCGGGACGGCGAAGCCCCCGGAGCCCGCCGGGCAGCCGGAGCCGGGCGAGGACGGGAGCAACCCGGGGACCGTCACCCTCCGCGCCGTCAAGCCGGGCGACGCCGCGCCCGGTTCCGCGCAGCCGCCCACCGGCGAGGGCACAGTGACGTTCCGCCGCCCGTCGGGACCGGCGCGGCCGGCCGCCGGGTCCACGCCCGCCGCTTCGCCGGGCGCCGAGGGCACCATGGCGATCCGCGCCGGCGGCCACGGCGGGGCAGAGCGGGGCGCGCCCGCGACGCCGCCGCAGCCGACGCCCCCGCAGGCCTCCGTGCCGCCCCAGGCGGCCGCCCCGCAGGCGTCGGCTCCGCAGGCCTCCGTGCCGCCCCAGGCCGCGGCCTCGCAGCAGGCTCCCGCCGCGCCGCAGCCGCACGTCCCGCAGCAGGGCGGCGCCCCGGCGCCCGTCACCTCGGGGCCCGGCGGCGGGTCGGCCTCGTGGGCGCAGCAGGTGCACCAGCTCGCCGGTTCGGGCCCCGCCGCCCCGGGCGAGGCGCAGCCGGTCCTGCCGTGGAAGCCGGTGACCGAGGACCCGTTCCTCGCGGCGGCACGGGCCCAGGCGTCGGCACGGCCCGCCGGGCTCGGCAGGCGCTTCGCGGCGCGGCTCATCGACACCGCCGTCCTCGCCGCGGTCACCGGAGCGGCGGCGCTGCCGCTCGGCGCCGACGCGGCGGACCACATCGACGGCAAGATCGACGCGGCGAAGCTGTCGGGGGAGAAGACCACGGTCTGGCTGCTCGACGGCACCACCGCGGGCCACCTCGGCATCGTCCTCGCCGTGCTGCTGCTCTTCGGCGTCGTGTACGAGGCGCTGCCCACCGCCAAGTGGGGCCGCACCCTGGGCAAGAAGGTGTGCGGGATCGAGGTGCGGGACATCGAGGAGCACGAGACGCCGACCCTCCGGGCGGCGCTGCGGCGCTGGCTGGTGTACAGCGTGCCGGGCGTCCTGGTCATCGGCGTCGTCGGTGTCCTGTGGTGCCTCTTCGACCGCCCGTGGCGGCAGTGCTGGCACGACAAGGCGGCAGGAACGTTCGTGGCGGGCTGACCTCGGGGCGGGCCCCCGTCGGCCGCACGCCGTCCGTACGGGGAGCGGATACGCCGATCGCGGCCGGACCCCACGTGGAACGGCGGGTAACCCGGTCAGCCGCTCGCCGGATGCGGAGCGGGGGCCGAGGCGGTCGACTCGGGCCATGAGCACCGAACCGCCGCAGTACCCGCCGCCACCGGGCGACGACAGCGACCCGTTCAGGAAACAGCCGCCGCGCCAGCCACCGCCCGGCGGCGGCTCCCCGTACGACACGCCGCCACCGTCCGGCGGCGGTTCCCCCTACGACACCCCGCCGCCGGGCGGCGGCGCGCCTTACGGGGGCGTCCCTCCGGGGCCGGGCGACGGTGGGCCCTACGGCGGAGGGCCGGGAGGCTACGGCGGCCAGGACCCCCTCGCCGGGATGCCGCCCCTGGCCGACAGCGGAAAGCGTGTGCTCGCCCGCATCATCGACATGATTCTGGTGGGCATCGTCGTGGGCCTGCTGTCCTGGGCGTTCGGCACGTCCGAGTACGACATCGACCCGGACGAGGTGAACTCGGGCCGCTCGTTCGGCCAGTCGCTGCTGGCCGCCGTGCTCTACATCGCCTACGACACCTTCATGATCTCCAGGACCGGGCAGACGCTCGGCAAGAAGTGGCTCGGGATGCGCGTCGCGAACCTCAACGACGGCGCGACCCCGAGCATGCAGACGGCGCTGGCCAGGGCAGCGGTGCTCTGGCTGCCGTTCGCCTTCTGCTGTGCGTGCATCTGGACGGCGATCTGCGGCGGCTGGAGCTTCTTCGACAAGCCCTACAAGCAGGGCCTGCACGACAAGGCCGCGAAGACGGTGGTGGTCAGCACGTAGCTCTGCTCATGCGGTGGCGTCCCCCGCCGGCGGGTCCGTGGACTACGGGCCCGCCGGTTCGCGTACGGACTCGGCGAGCACGGGGGCGCGCCGCTCGGCGGGGGAGGCCGCGGGCACGGTGCGCACGGCGGGCGCCACCGGCCGGGGCTGCGGGACCGTCATCGCCACCAGCAGGCCGAGGCCGAGCGCGGCCAGGGCTATCACCGCGACACCGGCGCCCGAGTCGGTCCGGGACAGCAGCAGCATGGCGAGGGTGGAGAAGACGACGGTCAGCGATCCGTAGGCGATCTGTGCGGTGGTCGGACGTGGCATGGGACGAGGCATGACGTGATCCGTCCTCGGCAGGGGTCCCCCAGGCTTTTGACCACGGGGGTGAAGGTGGATGTGGGTACGGCTGTACACGAATCAAAGGGGGCCCGACGGTGGCGACTTGGGATGTGCCGCCGCGCGCTGTGACGCACCGTCGATTGACTCTATGACGCTGCATGCCCTACGGGAACGGGCGGTAAGCGTGACCTAACCCACGGTGCCGGAGCATGGGGGGCGCACGGGTTCATGGCGTCCACCAAGTGGACGGGCGGGCGCGCCCGTTGGCCTTGCCCGTGGGGGGCGCGTCCTGTCCGCATACCGGATGCGCGGGACTGCATAGTGCACTTGGCCTGTTCAAGTCAAGGTCTGTCTTTTCTCCCGTACTTCCGGTCGAATGTCGTCACTTGTGACGCGTACATCGCGCGCGGACCTCCTCCGACCGGGATTTCGGTCCGCCATTCGCGCGGGCGCGTGGGGAGGAACCAGATCAAGTGACAACGAGAACACGGACGTTCAGAGCCGCGGCGGTGGCCGTGGCGGTGGCCGCTGCCGCCGCCACCTACTCGGCGAGCACGGCCACGGCCGCACCGGGGGACGGGAGCCCCTCCGGGGCGCCCGCCGTCGACCGGCAGGACCCTGCGCGCCCGAAGGCGCACGTCGACCACGACCTCGAAGGTCCGTTCAGCAAGCAGCAGGCGCAGCAGCGCAAGGCGGCCCTCCAGCAGGTCGTCGCGGGCGACGCCAAGGTGCAGAAGCGGGGCGGCTCCCAGGTCGTCAAGCTCGACGACAAGAAGTACGTCGAGCTGGGCCGCGAGAAGACCGACAAGATCTTCACGATCCTCGTCGAGTTCGGGGACAAGGTCGACGACACGACCATGTACGACCCGGACGGCCCCGAGGGCCCCGAGGCGCCGGTCAAGAAGTACGGCGGCAAGCCCGGCCCGCTGCACAACAAGATAGCCAAGCCGGACCGCAAGAAGGACAACAGCACGGCCTGGCAGAAGGACTACGACCGCGCCCACTTCCAGGACCTGTACTTCGGTGAGGGCAAGGACAAGAAGGGCAAGCAGAAGCACTCGCTGAAGACCTACTACGAGAAGACCTCCTCCGGCCGCTACTCGGTCGACGGCGAGGTCTCCGACTGGGTCAAGGTCGACTACAACGAGGCCCGCTACGGCTCGAACTACTGCGGCGACACCAACTGCCCGAACGTCTGGGACGCGGTCAAGGACGGCGTGAGCGCCTGGGCCAAGGACCAGAAGGCCCAGGGCCGCACGGACGCGCAGATCAAGGCGGACCTGGCCAAGTACGACCTCTGGGACCGCTACGACTTCGACAACGACGGCGACTTCAACGAGTCCGACGGCTACATCGACCACTTCCAGATCGTCCACGCGGGCGAGGACGAGTCGGCCGGCGGCGGCGCCGAGGGCGAGAACGCCCTGTGGGCGCACCGCTGGTACGCCTACGGCAACGACGCGGGCAAGACCGGCCCCGGCAACAACAAGGCCGGCGGCACGCAGATCGGCGACACCGGCATCTGGGTCGGCGACTACACGATGCAGCCGGAGAACGGCGGCCTCGGCGTCTTCGCCCACGAGTACGGCCACGACCTCGGCCTGCCCGACCTGTACGACACCTCGGGCAAGGGGGAGAACTCGGTCGGCTTCTGGTCGCTGATGTCGGCCGGTTCCTGGCTCGGCACCGGCAAGGACGCCATCGGTGACATGCCGGGCGACATGACCGCCTGGGACAAGTTCCAGCTGGGCTGGCTCGACTACGCCAAGGCGAAGGCCGCGACGGAGTCCGAGCACAAGCTGGGCGTCTCCGCGTACAACACCCGGCACCGCCAGGCGCTCGTCGTCGACCTGCCGAAGAAGTCCGTCAAGACCACCGTCGTGAAGCCCGCCGAGGGCTCCAAGCAGTGGTGGAGCGACCAGGGCGACGACCTCAAGAACACCCTGACGCGCTCCGTCGACCTCACCGGCAAGTCCAAGGCCGAGCTGTCGCTCCAGGGCTGGTGGGACATCGAGGCCAACTACGACTACCTCTACACCGAGGTCTCGACGGACAACGGCGCCAACTGGACGCCGGTGGACGGCACCGCCGACGGCAAGCCGATCACCCGCGACGCCGGTGACAAGCCCGCGCTGACCGGTGTCTCGGGCGCGTACAAGAAGCTGGCCTTCCCGCTCGACGGCTACGCCGGCAAGAAGATCGACATCCGCTTCCGCTACGCCACCGACGGCGGCGCGGGCGGCAAGGGCTTCGCGGCCGACGCCCTGGCGGTCACCGCGGACGGCGCGAAGGTCTTCGAGGACGGCGCCGAGGGCGACGACAACGGCTGGACGTCGAAGGGCTTCTCGCGCATCGGCGAGTCCTTCACCAAGAAGTACGACCAGTACTACCTGGCCGAGAACCGCCAGTACGTGTCGTACGACAAGACCCTTGAGGTCGGCCCGTACAACTTCGGCTTCTCCAAGTCCCGTCCGGACTGGGTCGAGCACTACCCGTACCAGACCGGTCTGATGGTCTGGCAGTGGGACACCTCGCAGAAGGACAACAACACCAGCGCCCACCCGGGCCAGGGTCTGATCCTTCCGGTGGACGCCCACGCCAAGCCGATGAAGTGGAAGGACGGCACGCTCCTCCGCAACAAGATCCAGCCGTACGACGCGCCGTTCAGCAAGTACAGCACCGACTCGTTCACGCTCCACAACGCGGACGTGCCGCTGAAGCTCCTGAAGCGCAAGGGTGTCTCGGTCTTCGACGACCACAAGGGCACCTACTGGTACAAGGAGAACCCCACGGGAAGTGTCAAGGTCACTGACACCAACACCCGGATCAAGATCCTCGAGCAGCCCAAGGACGGCTCGACGATCACGGTCCAGGTCGGCCCCTCCACGAAGTAAGTAGCGTTTCCGCAGGTCAAACCATGATCGGCCGTCGCCCTCTAGCGGGCGGCGGCCGATCGTGTTTAGGTGCGTCGTGTGGTTCTCTTATTGACAGGGGTGTGACCGGGGATGTCCGCAGGAGGTTTCTGCAAGCTGCCGAACGGCAGCGTGGTGGTGGCGCTGACCCTGCCGGGACCCGCGCCGCGCGGCGGCGCGGTCCGGGTGATCGTCCACGCCGTCAACCGCGCCAGGGCCCTCACCCGGGTCCGCAACCTCGGCCTGCGGGCGGTCTACCTCCGGGGCAACGCGGCGCCCCCGACCCCGGACGAGGTCACGGCGGTCCTGCACCACCCGGACGGCCTCATATGGCGCACGGCCCCGGACGACGCGCGGGAGCTGTGGCATCCGGTGCGGGCGCTCAAGCGCCGGACCGGGCCGGGCCCCGAGGCGGTCACACGACGGGCTTGCCCGTGAGCTCGACCCCCGCGGAGCGGAGCTCGACCAGAGCCGCTTCCGTGGTCGCGGGAGCGACCCCCGCGGTCAGGTCGAGCAGCACGGTGGTCCCGAACCCCTCCCGGGCCGCGTCGAGCGCGGTGGCCCGCACGCAGTGGTCCGTGGCGACGCCCACCACGTCCACCTCGGTGATCTCCCGCGACCGCAGCCACTCCGCCAGGGACAGGCCGTTCTCGTCGACCCCCTCGAACCCGCTGTAGGCGGCGGAGTGCGCCCCCTTGTCGAAGACGGCGTCGATGGCGCCGGAGGCGACGGCGGGAGCGAAGTTCGGGTGGAACCCGACGCCCTCCGTGCCCGCCACGCAGTGCGGCGGCCAGGAGTCCACGTAGTCGGGGTGGTCGGAGAAGTGCGCCCCCGGGTCGACGTGGTGGTCCCGCGTGGCCACCACGTGCCGGTAGCAGGCCGGGGCCTGCCCGATCAGCTCCGTGATGGCGGCGGCCACGTCGGCGCCACCGGCGACCGCGAGGCTGCCGCCCTCACAGAAGTCGTTCTGGACGTCTACGACGATCAGCGCGCGGCGCATGGCGGATTCCTTCTGCTGGAGAGACTACGAGCGTAGAGACTGCGTGTGCCCTGCGGGAAGAGGGACTCAGACGTACTCGGTGGGAATGACCGCCTCGCCCCGCGAGAGCTGCGTCGCCGACAGGGGCAGCCGGGCGCGCGCGGCGGCGTGCCGGTCGCGGACCGCGTCCAGCGGCTCACGGGCGAGCACCTCACCGCCCTTGACCAGCTCGACCTGGAGCTGGTGCTCGACGAGCCCGTCCGGCACGGCTCCGGTGCCGATCACCTCGGCCTCGGCCACGCCGTACGCGTCCTCGCGCCGCGCCGCCCACTTCCGGCCACCCATGGAGCTCTTGGCGCCCAGCGACTTCTTCGCCACCGGTTCGAGCGGGGCCCCGGGCTCCGCCGAGTGCGCGCGGGCCACCAGTTTGTAGACCATCGAGGCCGTGGGGTGCCCGGAGCCCGTGACGAGCTGCGTGCCCACGCCGTACGCGTCCACGGGCGCCGCCGCGAGCGAGGCGATGGCGTACTCGTCGAGGTCGGACGTCACGACGATCTTCGTCTCCGTCGCCCCGAGGTCGTCGAGCTGCTGGCGCACCCGGTGGGCGACGAGGAGCAGGTCCCCGGAGTCGATGCGCACGGCGCCGAGCTCGGGCCCCGCGACCTCGACGGCCATCCGGACGGCCTCGGTCACGTCGTAGGTGTCCACGAGCAGGGTGGTGCCGCGGCCGAGCGAGTCGACCTGGGCCCGGAAGGCGTCCCGTTCGTTGTCGTGCAGCAGGGTGAAGGCGTGGGCGCTGGTGCCGACGGTCGGGATGCCGTAGCGGAACCCGGCGGCCAGGTCGGAGGTGGTCGCGAAGCCGCCGACGTAGGCGGCGCGGGAGGCGGCGACGGCGGCCAGCTCGTGGGTGCGGCGGGCGCCCATCTCGATCAGCGGGCGGTCGCCGGCGGCGGAGGACATCCGCGAGGCGGCGGCGGCGATCGCCGAGTCGTGGTTGAGGATGGAGAGGATCACGGTCTCCAGGAGCACGCACTCCGCGAAGGACCCCTCGACCCGCAGGATCGGCGAGCCGGGGAAGTAGACCTCGCCCTCGGGGTAGCCCCAGATGTCGCCGGTGAAGCGGTAGTCGGCGAGCCAGGCGAGCGTCGTCTCGTCGACGATGTTCCGCTCGCGCAGGAAGCCCAGCACGCCGGCGTCGAAGCGGAAGTTCTCGACGGCGTCGAGCACCCGGCCCGTTCCGGCCACCACGCCGTAGCGCCGCCCCTCGGGCAGCCTGCGGGTGAAGACCTCGAAGACCGAGCGCCGGTCGCCGGTGCCCGCCTTCAGCGCGGCCTGCAGCATCGTCAGCTCGTACTGGTCCGTGAAGAGCGCCGTCGACGGAACATCCACCGGCAGCCCTAGGTCCGCTGTGTTCATACGAAGGATGCTACCCGCATCTCGTCACTTTGACGATTTCCCGGGCCCGTTTGTGCGAGGGGCCCTCCGGGGTGGCAGCATGGGCCATGTGAGTACGGCTCCCGCAGAGATCACCCGCCCGGAATCGGACGAAGAGGCGCACGTCGCCCCCGAGCCGGACGTTCCCTGGATCACGCTCGTGCACAACGACCCGGTCAATCTGATGAGCTACGTGTCGTACGTCTTCCAGACCTATTTCGGGTACTCGAAGGACAAGGCCGACAAATTGATGATGGACGTGCACCACAAGGGCCGGGCGGTCGTCTCCAGCGGCACGCGCGAGGAGATGGAGCGCGACGTGCAGGCCATGCACGGGTACGGCCTGTGGGCCACGCTCCAGCAGGACCGCAAGTGAGGGCCGTGAGGGCGGGGACCGCGGACGGGCGGACCCGTCGGCGGCGGACGGACCGGAAGCAGCGACGCATCTGATGCCAGGACACTTCGAACCGATCCCCGGGGGCGGCGCGGCCGTCGCGCTCGACGAGGTCGAGATCTCGATCATCCGCTCCCTCGCCGTGCAGCTCCTGGAGCTGATCGGCCCCGGGCCGGGCGGCGAGCCGTCGGACGACCCCCTCGCCGAGCTGTTCGCGGAGGGCCCGAGTGAGCCGCCGGCCGATCCGGTGATGCGGCGCCTGCTGCCCGACGCGTACGGCGGGCCCGGCAGCGAGGCCGGGGACGAGGACGAGCTGCGCGCCTATTCGTCCGAGTTCCGCCGCTTCACGGAGAACGACCTGCGGGCGAAGAAGCGGGACGACGCCCTCGTCGTGATCCGTTCGCTCGACGCGGCGATGTCGGCGGGCGAGGGCGAAACTGTCCTGAAACTGACGGTCGAGGAGTCCCGGAACTGGCTCGGAGCCCTCAACGACCTCCGGCTCGCGATCGGCACGCGGCTGGAAGTCGCCGACGAGGACGACGCCGAGTTGCTGTACCGGCTGCCCGACTCCGACCCGCGCAAGCCGATGGTGATGGCCTACCTCTGGCTGGGCGGATTGCAGGAGACGCTGGTCGGGACGTTGATGAACTAGGTCCGACGCGAGTTCGGTGCAGAATGCAGCAAAAGTTGTTGTAGTGGACAGCTTCTGTTCACGCGGCGGGCCGTTCGCTCATCGGATGCTCAAATCCGGATAACGATCGCGTCAAGTCGTTGCCCACTTTCACCCGCATGTGTGGCATCTTGTCCGCTTTTCCTTGTGGTGTGTGCCACAAGTGGCTCATTCCCTCACTGTTGCCACCGTGATAAATCTTCACGACCGCTCGGCGACGCCACCCATGTCGCCGGGGGCGCTCGGGCCGGCAGACCGTCGGTAGCACTCCATCCATATCCGGGGGGATCAGGACCTGATCCGCGGCACACCGCAGGAAGCGGCGCGGATCAGCATGGAGAAAGGCGTCACCATGACCTCAGTGCAGGTCGAAGAGCATCACGACGAGCACGGCGGCAATGGTGTCGTCCAGGGCTCCTCCGGCGAGGGCGAGGGCTACCAGCGCGGTCTGGGCGCCCGGCAGATCCAGATGATCGCCATCGGCGGCGCCATCGGCACCGGCCTCTTCCTCGGCGCGGGCAAGGCCATCCACAAGGCGGGCCCCAGCCTCATCCTGGCGTACGCCATCGCGGGCCTCGTCATCTTCTTCATCATGCGGGCGCTCGGCGAGCTCCTCATGTACCGCGCCGTGTCGGGCTCCTTCGCGGAGTACGCGCGCGAGTTCATTGGTCCGTTCTTCGGATTCGTGACCGGCTGGACGTACTGGCTCTTCTGGGTCGTCACCGGCATCACGGAAGTCACCGCGGCGGCCCAGTACATGCAGTACTGGACCCACGACTCGTTCCCGCAATGGGCCTACGCGCTGGTCTTCACCGTCATCCTGTACGGCGCGAACCTCATCTCCGTGAAGCTCTTCGGCGAGCTGGAGTTCTGGTTCTCGATGGTCAAGGTCACCGCCATCATCGGCATGATCCTGATCTGTGTCGGCATCCTCACCATCGGCTTCTCCGACGCCGGTGACACCGCGACCGTCGCCCACCTGTGGAACCAGGGCGGCTTCTTCCCCAACGGCATCGGCTCCACGCTGATGACGCTGCAGATCGTGATGTTCGCCTTCCTCGCCGTCGAGCTGGTCGGCGTCACCGCCGGCGAGTCCAAGGACCCGAAGACCGTCCTGCCCAAGGCCATCAACACCGTGCCGTGGCGCATCGCCGTCTTCTACGTCGGCGCGCTGATCATGATCCTGTCGGTCGTCCCGTGGACGCACTTCCAGCCCGGCGTCTCGCCGTTCGTCGCCGCCTTCGAGAAGATGGGCCTCGGCGTCGGCGCCGCGATCGTGAACTTCGTGGTCCTCACCGCCGCGCTCTCCTCCTGCAACTCCGGCATGTACTCCACCGGCCGCATGCTGCGCGACCTGGCGCTCAACGGCCAGGGCCCGAAGTTCTTCACCAGGCTCACGAAGAACGGCCTGCCGCTGATCGGCACCACGGCCTCGGCCGCCTTCATGCTGGTCGGCGTCTGGATCAACTACCAGTGGCCGGGCGAGGCGTTCAACTATGTCGTCTCCTTCGCGACCATCTCCGGCATGTGGGCCTGGATCATGATCCTGTGCAGCCAGATCCGCTACCGCCGCAAGGCCGACCGCGGCGAGCTGCCGCAGTCCACCTTCAAGGCGCCCGGAGCCCCGTACACGAGCTGGTTCGCGCTGCTCTTCATCGGCATGGTCATCGTGATGATGGGCATCGACAAGGACGCGCGGATCTCGCTGTACGCCGCCCCGTTCTGGGCCGCGATCCTCGGCGTCTCCTACCTGGTCCTCAAGAAGCGCAACCCGCAGGCCGCCGCGTTCAACAAGCGCAAGACCGGCGTGGCCGCCTCCTCCGACGGCGGTCCCGTCACCAAGGACTGACCCCGGCCGACCTGGTCCTGCCTGACCTGGTCGTGACCGACCTGGCCGCGAAAGGCCTGGTCACAGAGGCTGTTGTCCAGCATGTGGGCCCGGCCGTACCACACTCCGGTACGGTTCGGGCCCTCTGCTTATCCTGGCTCCCATGCTGACCATCACCCAGGCCCTCCACGACCAGATCGTCGCGCACGCGCGCCAGGACCACCCCGACGAGGCATGCGGCGTCGTCGCGGGCCCGGCGGGCGCCGGCCGACCCGAGCGGTTCATCCCGATGCTGAACGCGGCGCGCTCGCCCACGTTCTACGAGTTCGACTCGGGCGACCTGCTCAAGCTGTACCGCGAGATGGACGACCGGGACGAGGAGCCGGTGATCGTCTACCACTCGCACACCGCGACCGAGGCGTACCCCTCCCGCACCGACGTCACGTACGCCAACGAGCCCGGCGCCCACTACGTCCTCGTCTCCACCGCGGACACCGACGACGCGGGCCCCTTCCAGTTCCGCTCGTACCGCATCGTGGACGGCGAGATCACGGAGGAAGAGGTGCGGGTGGTCGAGGCGTACTGAGCCCGCCGCAGAGCCCCTCCCGGGTGGCGCGCGCCCGCATGCTGAACACCGACCGTCCGCGATACGAGATCACATTCCAGGACCCGGACCGGGAATCGATACGATGACCGCATGGTTCCCCATGACGTGAGCGAAGAGACGCCGAGCGCCCTGCTGCTCGTGGCGCGGCTGCACGTCGACCTGTGCCGCCTCGCCAGCGCCATCTGTTCCGGCTGAACCGTTCCGCCGCACGGCCCCGGGGGCCGCGCCGCCGCACGCCCGCACCGCGCGCGGCACCCCCGGCCGGCGCCGCACGCGCGCCCGCCACCCCGAACTCCTCGAATCTCCGCTTCTCGACTCCCCGCCTCTCGACTCCCGACAGGAGCCCTCAGCATGGCCATCGAGGTCCGCATCCCGACCATCCTCCGCACCTACACCGACGGCGAGAAGGCCGTGCAGGGCAGCGGCGACACCCTCGCCGAGCTCCTCACCGACCTCGACTCCCGGCACGAGGGCATCGCCGCGCGCATCGTCGACGACGGCAAGCTCCGGCGCTTCGTGAACGTGTACCTCAATGACGAGGACGTCCGCTTCCTCGACGGCATCTCCACGAAGCTCGCCGACGGCGACAGCGTCACGATCCTGCCGGCCGTCGCCGGCGGCATGGTCTAGGCCCGATCAGGGATGCCTCGCTACGACTCCCCGCTCGCCGCGGTCGGCAACACGCCGCTCGTACGCCTGCCGCGGCTCTCGCCCTCGGCGGACGTCCGCATCTGGGCCAAGCTGGAGGACCGCAACCCGACCGGCTCCATCAAGGACCGGCCGGCCCTGCACATGGTCGAACAGGCCGAGAAGGAAGGCCGGTTGACGCCCGGCTGCACGATCCTGGAGCCGACCTCCGGCAACACCGGCATCTCGCTCGCCATGGCGGCCAAGCTCAAGGGCTACCGCATCGTGTGCGTCATGCCGGAGAACACCTCCCAGGAGCGGCGCGACCTGCTCGCCATGTGGGGAGCCGAGATCATCTCGTCCCCCGCGGCGGGCGGCTCCAACACCGCGGTCCGCGTGGCCAAGGAGCTGTCGGCCGAGCATCCGGACTGGGTGATGCTCTACCAGTACGGCAACCCGGACAACGCGGGCGCCCACTACTCCACGACGGGCCCGGAGATCTTCGCCGACCTCCCCTCCATCACCCACTTCGTCGCGGGTCTCGGCACCACCGGCACCCTCATGGGCGTCGGCAGGTACCTGCGCGAGCAGAACCCCGACATCAAGATCGTCGCCGCCGAGCCGCGCTACGACGACCTCGTCTACGGCCTGCGCAACCTCGACGAGGGCTTCGTCCCCGAGCTGTACGACGCCTCGGTCCTCACCACCCGGTTCTCCGTCGGCTCGGCCGACGCGGTCACCCGCACTCGCGAACTCCTCCAGCAAGAGGGCATCTTCGCGGGCGTCTCCACCGGCGCGGCCCTGCACGCCGCGATCGGCGTCGGCCGGAAGGCCGTCAAGGCGGGGGAGGCGGCGGACATCGTCTTCGTCGTCGCCGACGGCGGCTGGAAGTACCTCTCGACCGGCGTCTACACCGCGCCGACGACCGAGGCGGCCATCGAGACGCTCCAGGGCCAGCTGTGGGCTTGACCGCCCGGGGGGACGGGGGCACGCTTCCGGCGGTCGGCGCTTCCGGTGCCGGTGCTGACCGGCGGTCGTATCACCGGCTCCGCCGGTTCGTCCTCCAACGCCGGACGGGCTGAACTGTTGGCTCCGCCCGGTTTTGGCGTGGACGCCGGGCGGGCTGGGACGTCTTGGTTCGTCCGGTTTTGACGTGGACGCCGGGCGGGCTGGGCTTGGCTCGGCCCGGTTCTGGCGTGAATGCCGGAGGGACGGGCCGAAACAGTTGCATGTTTCGGTGCGTCCGGTGCCGTCGTCACCTGGCCAGGTACTTGACCTGGTCCCACAGCGCCGGGTCCACCGTGCCGACCCTGCGCCGGAAGTCCCACAGCGGTACGTCGCGCAGCTCGTCGGTCTCCAGGAAGCTCGCGCGGCCCTGCGCGTCGCCCACCGAACCCGGCGGCAGCGGAACCACCCCCGCCCGCTCCTCGTGGTACCGGCTGGTGATCTTCGCGACGCGCGCCCGCTGACCGCGGACCGAGAGCACCAGACAGGGCCGGTCCTTCGCCCCCGGCCCGTCCTCGTACGGCACCCGCGCCCACCAGATCTCCGCCGGCCGCGGCGCGGGCAACCGCCCCCGCGGCCCCCGCGGAGGCCGGGAAGGACCCGGCGGCCGGGCACTCCGCTTCCGGGCCCCGCGCCCCCAGCCGTCCACCACCGTGGCGACCACGGCGAGCACCACCACGGCCGCCAGCGCGAGCCACCAAGACGTGTCCATGGCACCGACGGTACCGGCGCGCTCACCGCACCGCCCGCCACCCCCGGTCACCTGCGCATACACCAACCCGGCCGACAACACCCCCGGTCACACGCTTCACGCCGCCCCACTGCGTCCGTACGCCCCCCGAACCGGTGACACCGCAGGTGAGTTCGCCCACAACGGCCCACGGCGGAGGAGCGACCAGGCCTTTTGCGCCTTACGCTCGACGGACCGCACCCCCCGGCTCCCCTTGTCGGTCCACAGCTCCCTTGTCAGTCCACGCCAGCGCGGAGGTCCCAGCTTCATGAAGCTCACCGTCGTCGGCTGCTCGGGGTCGTTTCCGTCCGCGGACTCGGCCTGTTCGAGCTACCTCGTCGAGGCCGACGGCTTCCGGTTGCTGCTCGACATGGGCAACGGCGCCCTCGGCGAGCTGCAGCGCCACGTCGGTCTCTACGACCTCGACGCGATCTTCCTCAGCCATCTGCACGCCGATCACTGCATCGACATGTGCGCGTACTTCGTGGCCCGCTACTACCGGCACGAGGGCGGACGCTGCGCCCCCATCCCGGTCTACGGTCCCGAGGGCACCGAGCAGAGGCTCACCACCGCGTACGCCGACACGCCCTCCGCGTCCTCGATGAGCGAGGTCTTCGACTTCCACACGGTCAAGCCCGCCTCGTTCGACATCGGCCCGTTCTCGGTGCGCACCGAGAAGGTGCGGCACCCCGTGGAGGCGTACGCGATCCGCGTCGAGCACGGCGGCAGGTCCCTCACGTACTCCGGGGACACCGGCACCTGCGGCGCGCTGGACGACCTGGCCGCGGGCACCGACCTCTTCCTCTGCGAGGCGGCGTTCACGGACGGCAAGGAGAACATCCCGGACCTGCACCTGAACGGCCGCGAGGCAGGCGAGTGCGCCACTCGCGCCGGTGCGGGCCGCCTCGTGCTGACCCACATCCCCCCATGGACGGACCCCCAGGTCAACCTGGCGGACGCCCGAACGGCGTACGCCGGGCCGGTGGCCCTGGCGGCGCCGGGTGCGACGTACGAGATCTGACCCGTACGGGACCTGCACGACGCCCGGCACGACGCAGGGGGAAGGCCCCGGAACCGAGCCGGTTCCGGGGCCTTCCCCCTGCGGTGCGAGGTGACGCGGTGAGGGCTACGCCTTCGTGAGGTCCTCGATCTCCTCCTCGGGCTCGCGGCCCGGGGTGGTGAGGTTGAACTTGAGGATCGCGAACCGGAAGACGAAGTAGTACAGCGCCGCGAAGACCAGGCCGATCGGGATGATCAGCCATGGCTTGGTCGCCAGGCTCCAGTTGAGCGCGTAGTCGATGAAGCCGGCCGAGAAGTTGAAGCCGGCGTGCACTCCGAGCGCCCAGGTCACCGCCATGGAGATGGCCGTGAGCACGATGTGCAGCACGTACAGGACCGGGGCGATGAACATGAAGGTGAACTCGATCGGCTCGGTCACACCGGTGACGAACGAGGTCAGCGCCAGCGAGACCATCATGCCCATCACGACCTTGCGGCGCTCGGGGCGTGCGCAGTGCGCGATGGCTATCGCGGCGGCCGGGAGACCGAACATCATGATCGGGAAGAAGCCCGACATGTACATACCGGCGGACGGGTCACCGGCGAGGAAGCGGGCGATGTCACCGTGGACGACGTCGCCGCCGTCGTTGAACGAACCGAGCTGGAACCAGGCGATGGTGTTGACGAACTGGTGCATGCCGATCGGGATCAGCGCGCGGTTGATGCCGCCGAAGAGCGCGGAGCCGCCGGCGCCGAGGCCGGTCATCCACTCGGCGAAGTTCTCGATGCCGTGGCCGATGGGCTCCCAGACGAGGCCGAAGAAGACACCGACGATGATGCCGACGAAGGCCATGATGATCGGCACGAGGCGGCGGCCGTTGAAGAAGCCGAGCCAGTCGACCAGCTTGGTGCGGTGGTACTTCTGCCACAGCACCGCGGCGAGCAGACCCATGATGATGCCGCCGAGGACACCGGGGTTGTTGAAGACCGCCGGAGCGTCCTCGCCCTTCTTGACCACCGCTTCGGTGACCGGGAAGGCCTCCAGCACCTTGCTGTAGACGAGGAAGCCGACGACGGCCGCGAGCGCGGTGGAGCCGTCCGACTTCTTGGCGAAGCCGATGGCCACGCCGATGCAGAAGAGGATCGGCAGGGAGCCGGTGATCGCGCCGCCGGCGTTGTTGAAGACCGCGGCGACCTTGTCCCAGCCGAGGCCGTCCTTGCCGAAGACATCGTCCTGCCCGAGCCTGACCATGATGCCGGCGGCGGGCAAAACGGCGATGGGCAGCTGCAGGCTGCGGCCCACCTTCTGCAGGCCCTGGAACAGGCCGGAGCCCCGCTTCTTCGCGGGCGCCGCCTTGGCGGTGGCCGTACTCATGACTTCCTCCATGTGCGGGCGCTGTCGGGGACAGTTGGGGGTGGACAGCACGCCGTGGTCTACACCACTCACTGGTGTAGACCTGTTGTAGCACGGTGAAGGTGACGTAAGGAACCCGCGATTCCTGTGGGGTCGGCCATATCCCGACATGGCAGACGAAAGGTCCTCGGACCCGAAGTCCGAGGACCTTCCGCTTACGGCGGGGAAGCCTCTGCCCCATGGTGTCATGCCCCGTCGGGCGCCGGCCCGAGTAGCCAGGGGTGGCCAGGGCAAAGGCGGGGCCCGGACGCCGGATCAGGCCTTGGTCTGCGCCCTGTCCTCCGCCTCCGACTCCTCCTCCGGTTCGCGGCCCGGCGTGTGCAGGTCGAACTTGGTGATGACCAGCCGGAAGAGGAAGTAGTAGACGACCGCGAAGCAGAGCCCGATCGGGATGATCAACCAGGGCTTCGTCGCCAGGCTCCAGTTGATGACGTAGTCGATCAGCCCCGCCGAGAAGCTGAAACCGTCCTTCACGCCCAGCGCCCACGTCACCGCCATCGAGACGCCGGTCAGCACCGCGTGGATCGCGTACAAGAGGGGGGCGATGAAGAGGAACGAGTACTCGATCGGCTCGGTGATCCCCGTGACGAACGACGTCAGGCCCACCGAGAGCATCATGCCGCCGACCACCTTGCGCCGCTCCGGGCGCGCGCAGTGCGTGATCGCGAGGGCCGCGGCGGGCAGCGCGAACATCATGATCGGGAAGAACCCCGAGGTGAACTGCCCCGCCGTCGGGTCGCCCGCGAGGAAACGGTTGATGTCACCGTGCACGACCGTGCCGTCCGGCTTCGTGTAGTCCCCGAACTGGAACCACACGAACGTATTGAGGAACTGGTGCAGTCCGACCGTCAGCAGCGCGCGGTTGGCGACGCCGAAGATGCCCGAGCCCAGCCACCCCAGATCCACCAGCCACTTGGAGAAGCTGGTCAGCGCGTCACCGATCGGCGGCCAGATCCAGACGCAGAGCCCGGCGAAGACCAGGCCGACGAACGCCATGATGATCGGCACGAGGCGGCGGCCGTTGAAGAAGCCGAGCCAGTCCACCAGCTTCACGCGGTGGTAGCGCTGCCAGAACCAGGCCGCGAGCAGCCCCATCACGATGCCGCCGAAGACCCCCGGATTCTGGTACGCGGCCTGCGCGACCGTGCCGTCCTCCGCGACGCAGACCCCGCCCCACATCCCGGCGCCGCCGAACGTCGTGTCTTCGGGGCAGTCGTCGGGGAAGGCGCGGAGCACCGCGAAGTAGACGAGGAAACCGGTGACGGCCGCCAGCGCCGTCGAGCCGTCCGACTTCTTCGCCATGCCGATCGCGACGCCGATGCAGAACAGCAGCGGCAGCCCGAGCGAGGAGTCGAGGAGCGAGCCGCCCGCCGCGGCGAAGACCTTGGCGACGTTCGTCCAGCCCAGACCGTCGTCGCCGAAGACGTCCGGCTGGCCGAGCCGGTTGAGGATGCCGGCGGCCGGCAGGACGGCGATGGGCAGCTGAAGGCTCCGCCCCATCTTCTGCAGGCCCTGGAACAGGCCGTTCCACCACTTCTTCCGTGGCGCCGCGGTGGCGTCGGAACTCATCGGCGTCCTCCCGGACGGGCCAGGTTTGGCGGTCGTCGGCGGTCGTGGAAAACTGGTGTAGACCAGTCACGGCACGGTGGGTGTGCCGACCCCGGAACGGGCCGACACCATGACCGTCATCATTGGGCACGACTGCCGCAACCGCCCGCGAAGATGGTCCAACCGTGCGTTACCGTGACGACGCGGACCTACGGTGCGTCGAGGCCGCGTCCTCTGGCTGCGCTCCCGGGCGAACCCCGGACCCGCGCCACAAGCAACTCAGGGAGAAACACCATGGCCACCAAGGCTGAGAAGATCGTTGCCGGGCTCGGCGGCATCGACAACATCGAAGAGGTCGAGGGCTGCATCACCCGCCTCCGCACCGAGGTCAAGGACCCCGGCCTGGTCGACGACGCCGCCCTGAAGGCCGCCGGCGCCCACGGCGTCGTCAAGATGGGCACCGCGATCCAGGTCGTCATCGGCACCGACGCCGACCCGATCGCCGCGGACATCGAAGACATGATGTGACCGCCTGACCCCTCCCACGCCGAAAGGCCCTCGCCGCAAGCCGCGGCGGGGGCCTTCCGCGCGAGCGCGCGAGGGGGACGGGACAAGCCAGTCCGGGGGCGCAGCGGGGGTGGGGCTGGTTTGGTGTGTGGGGGTGAGCGTGGGCAGGGGTGGGGCCGGGCCGGTCTGGTGGGTACGGGGATGAGTGCGGGCGCGGCGGGGATCGAGCCGGTCCGGTGTGCGAGGACGGGTGCGGGTCGAGTTGGTGATCGAGCCGGTCCGGTGTGTGGGGATGAGTGCGAGGGGCGAGGGGAATCGGGCCGGTCCGGTGCGTGAGGACGGGTGTGGGCAGGGGGATCGAGCCGGTCCGGTGTGTGGGGCGCGCGCGGGCCGCGGCCGAATTGGAGCCCGTCCGGCGTTTGAGGACGAGCGCGGAGCGCGATGATGGAGCCCGTCCGGCGATTGAGGACGAGCGCGCAGCGCGATCAGGGGCAGCAACAAGGGCCGGCGGCAAGAGGAAGCCGCCACCAGGGCAGCAACGAGGGCCGACCGCAGAGGAAGCCGCCACCAGGGCAGCAACGGGGGCCGGCGGCAAGAGGAAGCCGCCACCAGGGCAGCAACGAGGAACGGCGGCAAGAGACAACCGCCACCAAGGGCAGCGACAAGGGCCGGCGGCAAGAGGGGGCGAGGGGCGGCGAGGGCCCCCGGGGGGCCAGGGGCGAAGCCACGGCGGGCGGCACCCCGCAGACCGCTGAAAGGCTAGGCTCAACGCCATGTCTCGAATCGACGGCCGCACCCCCGAACAACTCCGCCCGATCACCATCGAACGCGGCTGGAGCAAGCACGCCGAGGGCTCCGTCCTCGTCTCCTTCGGCGACACCAAGGTCTTCTGCACCGCCTCCGTCACCGAAGGCGTCCCCCGCTGGCGCAAGGGCAGCGGCGAGGGCTGGGTCACCGCCGAATACTCGATGCTGCCCCGCTCCACCAACACCCGCGGCGACCGCGAGGCCGTCCGCGGCAAGATCGGCGGCCGCACCCACGAGATCAGCCGCCTCATCGGCAGATCCCTGCGCGCCGTCATCGACTACAAGGCCCTCGGCGAGAACACCATCGTCCTCGACTGCGACGTCCTCCAGGCCGACGGCGGCACCCGCACCGCCGCCATCACCGGCGCCTACGTCGCCCTCGCCGACGCCGTCACCTGGGCCCAGGGCAAGAAGCTCGTCAAGCCCGGCCGCAAGCCCCTCACCGGCACCGTCAGCGCCGTCTCCGTCGGCATCGTCGGCGGCGAACCGCTCCTCGACCTCTGCTACGAGGAAGACGTCCGCGCCGACACCGACATGAACGTCGTCTGCACCGGCGACGGCCGCTTCGTCGAGGTCCAGGGCACCGCCGAGGCCGAGCCCTTCGACCGCAAGGAACTGAACGCGCTCCTCGACCTCGCCGTCGCCGGCTGCGACGACCTCGCCGCCCACCAGCGCGCGGCCCTGGAGGCCACGCTCTAGCCGCACCGGCAGGCGATGGGGGACGACGTCGGCCGCGCGAGGCAACCAATACCCCCTCGCAGCACGTTCTTACGAGTACGGGCGCACGGGCAGAACCGTGCGCTCGTCCGTACCCTGGGGAGGGACCGAACCATGGCCGCGCGCCACCGCCGTATCGCCACCGCTGTCGCCACAGCTCTCATCGTCGTCCCGGCCGGCGTCGGCCTCGTCGGCTGCGACGCCGTCTCGAAGGCCATGGACTGCGTCCAGACCGCGGACGTGATCGCCGACAGCGTCACCGACCTGCAGCAGGCCGCCGAGAACGCGGCCGACAACCCCGCCGAGGCCGACCGCGCCCTCGACGACATCGGCAAGAACCTCGACAAGATCGGTGAGAAGACCGACGACACCGACGTCGACAAGGCCGTCGACGACCTCGACAAGGCCGTCGACAACGTCCGCGAGGCCATCGAGAACGGCGACTCCACACCGGACGTCAGCCCCGTCACGGACGCGGCGGGGGAGCTGACGAAGGTCTGCACGCCGTAGCGGGGCCGCGCCCGCGGCCGGGTGGTGGGGATACTGGACGCCATGACCCGCCTCATCCTCGCCACCCGTAACGCCGGCAAGATCACCGAACTGCGGGCGATCCTCGCCGACGCGGGGCTCCCGCACGAACTCGTCGGCGCCGACGCCTATCCCGAGATTCCCGACGTCAAGGAAACCGGCGTCACCTTCGCCGAGAACGCCCTGCTCAAGGCGCACGCCCTCGCCCGGGCCACCGGGCTGCCCGCCGTCGCCGACGACTCCGGGCTCTGCGTGGACGTCCTCGGCGGGGCCCCCGGCATCTTCTCCGCCCGCTGGGCCGGCCGCCACGGCGACGACGCCGCGAACCTGGAGCTGCTCCTCGCCCAGCTCGGCGACATCGCGGCCCCGCACCGCGCGGCCCACTTCGCCTGCGCGGCGGCCCTCGCCCTGCCCGACGGCACGGAACGCGTCGTCGAGGGCCGGCTCCGCGGCACCCTCCGCACGGCCCCTGCGGGCTCCGGCGGCTTCGGCTACGACCCGATCCTCCAGCCGGACGGCGAGACCCGCACGTGCGCGGAGCTCTCGGCCGCGGAGAAGAACGCGATCAGCCATCGCGGGGAGGCGTTCCGGGCGCTGGCGCCGGTGGTGCGCGAACTGCTGGGCTGAGGCTCGTACCTACGGCGAAGGCTTGGGTCCCGCGAGGCGAGATCCAAGCCTTCGTTTGCAAGGTTGGTGCGGCCGATGGGATTCGAACCCACATGGGCTTCCGCCCAGAGGCACCTAAAACCTCCGCTTATACCATTCAGCAACGGCCGCCAGAGCTGCCAGCATCGTATAGGCAACGCGGCGACGGCGGAACGTGAGGTGATGTCGCACGTGACGCCCTACAGAGCCCTGCGGCCGCCCCGGCACCAGGTGTCCGTGGTCGCGTGGCAGTTGGGGCACAGCAGGCGCAGATTCTCGCGCCGGTCGTCGTGCCGGTCACCGTTGACGTGGTCCACCTCCAGCGTCATGGCCCGCCCGCGCCATTCGGGCGGGGTTCCGCACTCGGCACAGAGTTCGGGTACGCCGACCTCGCGCAGCGCTCGGCGCAGCAGGGCGGTTCTCGTGCGATGCGGCCCGTCGTGCCTGACGAGGATGTCGGCGGCGGCCTTGACGGGGGTGGGCCCGGGTCTGCCCCGCTGGTGGGCCTGGCCGAGGAAATGGGCGGTGCTGGACCCGTCTACCTGGATCCACTGCCGCAGCAGAGCGCGCGATCGGCTGTTCTCCGGCCGCCCCAGGGCGCGCAGCGCCCCAGCGATCGACGTACTCTCGGCCACCGCTCTTCCGACCTCGTCCGGCGTGGGCCTGGGGCGAGGCCCGCTGCGGGCGCGCGGAATGTGGGTGACATCGATGCCGTGGTCATCGAAGCGCTTGAACAGGTGGCGGCGGAGATCGCGGTAGGGGCGTGCTCCGACGAAGGCGATGACCTCCCCGATGGTCTCGCAGTTCTCCGCGGCTTCCGACAGGAGTTCCCGTGTGTAGCGGAGCGGCTCGCTCATGACCGCCGCCCCTTGCCGCGGCCGCGGTAGGTGTCCGTGGTCGCATGGCAGTTGGGGCACAGCAGCCGCAGGTTCTCGATCCGGTTGTCGCGCCAGTCGCCGCTGATGTGATCGACCTCCAGCGGCAGGGGACGCCCTCGCCACAGCGGCCCGGTTCCGCACCACGCGCATTGCTCCCGCACTCCCAGTTCGGTCATGGCTCGCTTGAGCAGACCGCTGGGCATGCGACGGGGCGAATCCGGGGCCAGGACTTCCGCGGGCGTGCGTCTGCGACGGTTGCCCCGCGCGGTGCCTCCGGTGGGTGAGGGCCGTGCGAAGTGCGACGTGTCGATCCCGAGGGCCTTGATGCGGCGGGTGATGTTCGTGTGGTGGCCTCCCACGAGCTCGATACCGAGATACGGCAATACGCCGTTCACGCTCGTCGACGCGGCCACCGCGGCTTCGAGGGCTTCGATGGTCCACCGCGTCCCCTCCCTCTGGAAGTGCGACGTGTCCACTCCCAGCCTCCGCATGCGCTCGCGCACGTAGCGGCGCGTCGTGGTCCGCGGATCCACCCCCAGCTTGCGCAGCGCCTCGGACATCGTCCGCGACGAGCCGGCGGCCTCCTCCAGGCGCTCCTTGGTGTACGGACTGACCGGCATCGTTCCCCTCCGTCCCGGCCACGCGTTCGCGGCCTAAACGGAGTAACGACCCGACAATCGGACCGTCACGCCCGATATGCGGAGCGGCCCGCCCCGCTTGCCGGAGCAAGAGGGGCGGGCCGCGGGGGGGGG
>NZ_QEXM01000015.1 GCF_004127445.1 Streptomyces alfalfae | reverse complement strand
GGGGGGGGGAGAGAGAGAGAGGCGGGCCGCAGAGGGAGGGGCCTGAAGGAGGGGAGTGGGGTCAGAACTTGGGGGACGGGGACTGGGCCTCGACCATTTCCGCCGCCTCCTCCTTCGTCCCCACCGACGGCGGCGACCCCGACAGCGGCTGCTGGGCCGTCTCCTTCATGCAGGCCACCGCGATGATGCCGACGAGCGCCGCCGCCATCGAGTAGTAGGCCGGGACCATGTCCGTCCCCGTGACGCTGATCAGCGACGTTATCACCAGCGGGGCCGTGCCGCCGAAGAGGGAGGCGGAGAGGTTGTAGCCGACGGAGAGGGAGCCGTAGCGGACCGAGGTGGGGAAGAGGGCCGGGAGCGTCGCCGACATGGTGCCGAGGAGGCAGACCAGGGAGAGGCCGAGGAGGAGCATGCCCGCGGAGACCGCGAGCAGGCTGCCCTGCTTGATGAGCAGGAACGCCGGGATGGAGACGACCAGGAAGCTCACCATGCCCGTCATGAGCAGCGGCTTGCGGCCGAACCGGTCCGACAGCTTGCCCACCTGGCTGATGATCAGCATCAGGACGATCATGGTGCCGATGAGGATCAGCAGCCCGTGCGAGTCGTCGTAGCCGAGCTCGTCCGAGAGGTACGTCGGCATGTACGACAGCAGCATGTAGTCCGTGATGTTGTACGCGCCGACCAGCGCGACGCAGAGGATCAGCGTCGGCCAGTACTGGCTGAAGATCTTCTTGAGGTCGCCCTTGGCCGTGGTCTCCACGGTGGACGCGCCCTCGGAGGCGGCGTGGAAGCTCTGGTCCTCCATCTTCTGGAACGCGGGCGTCTCGTCGAGCTTCAGCCGCAGGTAGAGGCCGACGAGGCCGAGCGGGCCCGCCACCAGGAACGGGACGCGCCAGCCCCAGGACTCCATGGTGTCGGGGCCGAGCGCGGAGTTGAGGATCAGGACCAGGCCGGCCGCGCCGGTGTAGCCGGCGAGGGTGCCGAGTTCGAGGAAGCTGCCGAAGTAGCCGCGCCGCTTGTCGGGGGCGTACTCGGCGATGAAGGTGGAGGCGCCGCCGTACTCGCCGCCCGTCGAGAAGCCCTGCACCAGGCGGAAGAAGATCAGCAGGACCGGGGCCCAGAAGCCGATGGTGGCGTAGGACGGGATCAGACCGATGGCGAGGGTGCCGATGGCCATCATGATCATGGTCAGGGCGAGGACCTTCTTGCGGCCGATCTTGTCGCCCATCGGCCCGAAGACCATGCCGCCGATGGGGCGCACGAGGAACGAGACCGCGAAGGTCGCGAAGGACGAGATCAGCTGGACCGTGTCGTTTCCGGACGGGAAGAACACGTGGCCGATGGTGACGGCCAGATAGCTGTAGATGCCGAAGTCGAACCATTCCATGGCGTTGCCGAGCGAGGCCGCTTTGACCGCCCGCTTGACCGCGGCTTCGTCCGTGACCGTGATGTCGGTGCGCCGGAGCGGCGGGTTCCTGCGGCGTTTCACGGCCCGGAACAGCGTGCGATGACGTCTGACCGCTTCGTGATCGGCCTCGGTCGCTTCGTGGGCCGCCATGGAGTGGTTCCTTTCGTTCTTCGGACAAGCTCCCCCGTGGATCACTTGCTCGAACATCGCCGACGCAAACGGACGCCCCCCGTGAGGGGGGCGTTTGTCACAGTCCGGCGGGTATACGGGGCGCCCGCGCCCGGCGGCTCACACGCCGAGGTCCCTGATGATCTTCGCCACGTGGCCGGTCGCCTTCACGTTGTAGAACGCGTGCTCGACCTTGCCCTGTTCGTCGACGACCACGGTGGAGCGGATGACGCCGGTCACCGTCTTGCCGTACAGCTTCTTCTCGCCGAAGGCGCCGTACGCCTCAAGGGTCTCCTTGGAGGGGTCGCCGACCAGCGTGACCTTGAGGTTCTCCTTCTCGCGGAACTTCGCGAGCTTCTCCGGCTTGTCGGGCGACACGCCGATGACGTCGTAGCCCGCGGCGGCCAGCGCGTCGAGGTTGTCGGTGAAGTCGCAGGCCTGCTTGGTGCAGCCGGGGGTGAGCGCGGCCGGGTAGAAGTAGACGATGACCTTGCGGCCCTTGTGGTCCGCCAGGGAGACGTCCTTGCCGTCGGCGTCGGGCAGGGTGAAGGCGGGGGCGGTGTCGCCGGGCTGGAGTCGCTCGCTCATCTTCGGTCTCCTCGCGGGGGTGTTTCGCAACGGGGTGCTTCGCAACAGGTGTGGTGAACGGAGTCGAGCGTAATAGGGGTGCCGTGGGGTGCGGTGGGCCCGGAGCTGACAGACTGTGGGTCAGACGTTCATCGTTTCTCGAACACGAGCGAAACGACCGTAACGACCGATACGACCCACGGAGGCAGCGCGGTGTCGGATGCCAGGACCCCTGCGCAGATCGAGGCGGACATCAAGCGCCGGCGCGACCAGCTCGCCGATACGCTCGACGAGATCGGGGTGCGTGTCCACCCGAAGACGATCGTCGGTGACGCGAAGGCGAAGGTCGCGGCGAGCGTGGACAACTCACTCGGCCGGGCGTACGTGGGGGCGAACCGATTCGTCTCCGACGTGCGGGGCCAGCTCGTCTCACCGGACGGCTCGCCCCGCATCGAGCGGATCGTCCCGGTGGCCCTGGTGGCCGTGGGCCTCGTGGGGCTCCTCGTCGTGAGCTCCCGGCGCCGCAGCAGCTGATCTCCCGGTACCCGGGGACCACAGGGGCCGCCGGGGCAGGTAGGTTCGGGGCGTGAGCGCAAAGACCCACCACGACGACAAGCTGCCCATCCGCATGCTGCACGACCGCGTGCTCGTGCGGCAGGACACCAGCGAGGGCGAGCGCCGTTCCGGCGGCGGCATCCTGATTCCCGCGACGGCGGCCGTGGGCCGGCGGCTCGCGTGGGCCGAGGTGGTCGCGGTCGGGCAGAACGTCCGCACGGTCGAACCGGGCGACCGCGTCCTGTACGACCCGGAGGACCGCGCCGAGGTCGAGGTGCGGGGCGTGGCCTACGTCCTGATGCGCGAGCGCGATCTGCACGCCGTCGCCGCGGACCGGTTCGAGGGGTCCGAGGACACCACCGGGCTCTATCTGTAGAGGCGCGCCCGGACGGCAGGCCTTTCGTCGGAGGGGCCGGTGACCATCGTCACCGGCCCCTCCGACGTGCCGTTTGCTACCGTGGGGACACCCGACGAGACGCGCCGTACCGGGTTACGCAAAGACGACGCACCCCCATCAGTGGACGCCGCACGGCGTCCGTACTCGTCGGAGGTGCCGTCATGGCCTGGGTTCTGTTGATCATCGCCGGTCTGCTCGAAGTGGGCTGGTCGATCGGGATGAAGTACACCGAGGGATTCACCCGGCTCTGGCCGAGCCTCGGCACCGGCGCGGGCATCGTCGCCAGCATGGTGCTGCTGTCGTACGCGGCGAAGTCGCTGCCCATCGGCACGGCGTACGGCGTGTGGGTCGGCATCGGCGCGGCCGGTGCGGCGGTGCTCGGCATGGTGGTGCTCGGTGAGCCCGTCACCGCCGCCCGGATCTTCTTCGTCTGCCTGCTGCTCGTCGCCGTGGTCGGCCTGAAGGCGACCTCGGGCCACTGAGGCCTCAAGGTCGCAAGGGCTCGCGGGCCTCAAGGTCTGATGGCCTCAAGGTGTGAAGGGCCTCAAGGGTCCAGGCCTCCGATGACGTCCCCGTCCGTCGCGCCGCCGTCGGAGGCCGTTTCCCCGGGGCCCGTGCTGCCGCCGTTGGCCGGCCCGCCCTGTGCGGCGCCCCCGTCGGCCGTGCCGCCGTCGGTCTGGCCGCCGGTCGTCGACGGGCCGCCGTCCGTCTGGCCGCCCGTCGGATCACCGGTCTGGCCGCCGTCCGTGGGGCCCCCGTCCGTGGGACCGCCGTCGGTCGGCCCGCCGTCGGTGACGCCGCCGTCGCCCTGGCCGCCGTCGGTGGCGCCGCCGTCCGTGGGGCCCCCGCCGGTGGCGCCGCCGTCGGTGTCCGGCTCCTCGGTGTCGCCCGTGGCCGTCGGGTCGGGCGGCGGCGGCTGGTCCGCGCCCTCCTCGACGATCAGGTCGAAGTCCTTGACCGGCTCGCCCTCCAGGGCGTCCTTCGTGAACTGCGCCCAGATGCGGGCCGGGTAGCCGCCGCCGTTGATGCGGGCCTCGCCGAGCGCCCCGTACAGCGGGGTGTGCGCGCCCGTGTCGGGGTTCTGGCCCATGACGGCGACGACGGTGGCGAGGTCGGGCGTGTAGCCCGCGAACCAGGCCGCCGTGTCGTTCTCGGCGGTGCCCGTCTTCCCCGCGGCGGGGCGGCCCGCGCCCTGCGCGGCGGTGCCGGTGCCGCCCTCGACGACGCTCTGCAGGATGGAGGTGGTGGTGTCGGCGGCCTCGCGGGACACGGCCTGCTCGGTGGCGTCCTGGTCCGGCAGCTCGATCCGCTCGCCGTCCTTGGCGATCTCCTCGACGATCGTGTACGTGCCGTGCTTGCCGTGGTTGGCGAGGGTCGCGTACGCCTCGGTCATGTCCAGGACGCTCGCGGTGGACGGGCCGAGCGCGATGGAGGGGGAGGCCGTGAGGTCGGGGGTGTTCTTCGGGACGCCGAGGGCGATCGCGGTGTCCTTGACCTTCTCGGAGCCGACGTCGACGGCCATCTGCGCGTACACCGAGTTCACGGACTTGTCGGTGGCCTCGCGGACGGTGGTCCGGCCGTAGGAGACCTGGTCCTCGTTCTCGGGGGCGTACGCGCCGCCGCTCCAACCCTGCACCGGACGCTTGTTCGTGCCGTCGTAGACGGTGTTGGGCGTGATGGGGAGGCCGTCCTGGGTGACCGAGCCGTTCTCCACCGCGGAGGTGAAGACGAACGGCTTGAACGTGGAGCCGACCTGGTAGTCGCGGCGCGTGGCGTTGTTGACGTACTGCTTGGTGTAGTCGATGCCGCCGTACATCGCGACGACCTTGCCGGTGGCCGGGTCGATGGAGGCGCCGCCCGCGCGGACGTTGCGGTCGACCTTGCGGGCGTCCTTGTCGACCTTGGACATCACCTGGTCCTCCACGGCCTTCTTGAAGGCGTCCTGGCGGTCCTTCTGGAGGGTCGTGGTGATGCGGTAGCCGCCCTTGGCGAGCCGGTCCTCGTCGATGATCCTGTTGTCGGTGAGGTAGTCCTCGACGGCCTTGACCACGTAGCCGCGCTGCCCGGACAGGCCCGCGGTGCCCTTGGCCTCGTCGGGCATCGGGAACTTCATGCCCGCCCGCTCGGACCTGCCGAGCCAGCCCTGCTCGACCATGCCGTCGAGGACGTAGTTCCAGCGCCCGGTCGCGCGCGGCTTGTTCTCGGGGTGGGTGGCGACGTCGTAGGCGTTGGGGGAGTTGAGGAGCGTGGCGAGGTAGGCGCCCTCGGCGGTGGTGAGCTTCTTCACGTCCTTGCCGTAGTACGCCTGGGCCGCGGCCTGGATGCCGTAGGCGTTGCGGCCGAAGTAGCTGGTGTTGAGGTAGCCGGAGAGGATGTCGTCCTTGCTCACCTCGCGGTCCAGCTTGATCGCGATGAAGAACTCCTTGGCCTTGCGGGTGACCGTCTGCTCCTGGCCGAGGTAGTAGTTCTTCACGTACTGCTGGGTGATCGTGGAGCCGGACTGCTTGCCCTTGCCGGTGACGGTGTTGAAGGCCGCGCGGATCATCGCCTTGGGGTCGACGGCGGACTCGCTGTGGAAGTCGCGGTCCTCGGCGGCGAGCACGGCGTGCTGGACGGTCAGCGGGACCTGCTTGAGCTGCACGTTCTCGCGGTTGACCTTGCCGTCGCGGGCGATCTCGGTGCCGTCGGCGTAGAGGTAGACGTTGCTCTGCTTGGTGGCGGCGGCGTTGGCCGGGGGGATCTCCACCAGGAAGTAGCCGGTCATGAAGGCGCCCACGACCAGCAGGACGACGAGGATGAAGCCGCCGAGGACCATGCGCCAGGTGGGGAAGATCCGCCGCCAGCCCTTGCGCTTGGGCCGCTTGGGTTCCTTGCCCTTGCCGCCGGTCTTGCCACCGCCCTCGCCGCCGCCGTCGGCCCGGACGGACTCCGCGGTGTGCCCGGCCCCCGCCCCGTCACCGCCGGCCGCGCCGCCCCCGCCGGCCGCCGTGCCCTCGGGGGCGCCCGACGGCCTGTCCTCGGGCTCCCTGGGCGCCCAGCCCTGGCGCCCCTCATCAGGGCCCTGCCGCTGCGGCTCGTCGCTCATGTCTCGCGGAACTCCCGGTTAGCGTCGTACGTCCAGTACGCCTCGTACACCCCATTGCACACTGCCGTCACACCCGCCGGTGACCAAGGCACGCGCCCTGGTACCCGAAAATGCCTGGCACGCGTGGTCTCCCCCACACTACGATCCTGGGCTTTGCTCCGTTTCGGGGCGAGGCTCACGGTGGAAGGGATGCACGTGCGTACAGGACGGTTCCGTTTGTACGCCGCCGTCGCGCAATCGGCCTTCCGCAGATACGCCACGTATCGGATCGCCACGGCGGCGGGGGTGTTCACCAACACGGTCTTCGGGCTGATCCTGGCGTACACCTACATCGCGCTCTGGGACGAGCGGCCGGGGCTCGGCGGATACGACCAGGCGCAGGCGGTCACGTACGTGTGGCTGGGGCAGGCGCTGCTCACGGTGATGGCGCTGATGGGCGGCGGCTTCGAGGCGGAGCTGATCGAGCGCATCCGCACCGGCGACATCGCCGTCGACCTGTACCGCCCCGCCGACCTCCAGGCGTGGTGGCTGGCGACCGACGCGGGCCGGGGCCTGTTCCAGCTCCTCGGGCGCGGTGTGGCGCCGATGGCCGTCGGCGCGCTGGTCTTCGACCTGGCGCTGCCCACGGAGCCGCTGCGCTGGCTGGCGTTCGCGGTGGCGGTCGCGCTCGGCGTCCTGGTCAGCTTCGCGATCCGCTTCCTGGTGGCGCTCTCCGCGTTCTGGCTGATGGACGGGGCGGGCGTGACGCAGGTGGCGATGCTGGCGGGCACCTTCTTCTCCGGGATGCTGCTGCCGCTGAACGTCTTCCCCGGGGTGCTCGGCGAGATCGCCCGCGCGCTGCCCTGGTCGGCGCTGCTCCAGCTCCCCGCCGACGTCTTCCTCGGCACGGTCGGCGGCGCGGACCTGCTCGGCACGTACGCCTTCCAGCTCGGCTGGGCGGTGGCGCTGTTCGCGGCCGGACGGCTGCTCCAGGCGGTCGCGACGCGCCGGGTGGTGGTCCAGGGTGGCTGAGACCTCGCGGGCGTCGGAGCCGTCGCGGCTGCGTGAGGGGCTGCGGGCCTATCTGCTGATCTCCGCCATGTGGATCCGCTCCCTGATGGCCTACCGCGTGTCCTTCGCGATGACCGCGTTCGGCAACTTCGCGGTGACCGCCTTCGACTTCGCGGCGATCCTGCTGATGTTCTCCCAGGTGGACCGGCTCGGCGGCTACTCCCTGTCCGAGATCGCCTTCCTGTACGGGGTCTCGTGCACGGCGTTCGGCTTCGCGGACCTCGCCATGGGCTCGATGGACCGGCTCGGCAGGCGGGTGCGCGACGGCACGCTGGACACGCTGCTGGTGCGGCCCGCCCCGGTCATCGCCCAGGTCGCCGCCGACCGCTTCGGGCTGCACAGGATCGGGCGCCTGACGCAGGGCTCGCTCGTCCTCGTGTACGCGCTCGTGGCCGCGGACGTCGACTGGACGCCGCTGAAGGCGGCGATGGTCCCGCTGATGCTGCTCTGCGGCGCCGCCATCTTCGCGGCCCTGTTCGTGGCGGGCGGCGCCTTCCAGTTCCTCGCGCAGGACGCGGCCGAGGTGCAGAACGCCTTCACCTACGGGGGCACCACGCTGCTCCAGTACCCGCCGACCGTCTTCGCCAAGGACCTGGTGCGCGGCGTCACCTTCATCCTGCCGCTGGCCTTCGTGAACTGGCTGCCCGCGCTGTACGTCCTGGGGCGGCCCTATCCGCTGGACCTGCCGGAGTGGGTGGCTTTCACGCCGCCGGCGGTGGCCGCGGCCTGTCTGGGGCTCGCGGGTCTGGTGTGGCGCTCGGGTCTTCGTTCGTATCGCAGCACAGGGAGCTGAACCGCGGTGGCAGAGACAGCAGGGCCGGAGAACCTGATCGTTCTCGACGGCGTCGAGAAGGTCTTCGACGTCCGCAAGAAGACGGGGTTCCTGCGGCGCGAGCGGCGGCAGGTGCGGGCCGTCGACGGGATCTCGTTCACGGTGCCGCGCGGGGAGATGGTCGGCTACATCGGGCCGAACGGCGCCGGGAAGTCGACGACGATCAAGATGCTGACCGGCATCCTCACCCCGAGCGGCGGGCGGCTGCGCGTCGCCGGGATCGATCCCTCCCGCGAGCGGACCCGCCTCGCCCGCCGGATCGGCGTGGTCTTCGGGCAGCGCACCACGCTCTGGTGGGACCTGCCGCTGATCGACTCCTACCGCCTGATGCACCGCATGTACCGCATCCCCGACGCCCGCTTCCGCGAGAACCTCGACCGGTGCGTGGAACTCCTCGAACTCGGCGCCCTCCTCGACGTCCCCGTGCGGCAGCTCTCGCTTGGGCAGCGGATGCGCGGCGACATCGCGGCGGCGCTCCTGCACGACCCGGAGGTGCTCTACCTGGACGAGCCGACGATCGGCCTCGACGTCGTCAGCAAGGCGAAGGTGCGGGGGTTCCTGCGGGACCTGAACGCCGAGTCCGGCACGACGGTCCTGCTCACCACACACGACCTCACCGACATCGAGCAGCTGTGCCGCCGGGTGATGGTCATCGACCACGGGCGCCTGATGTACGACGGCGCGCTCGCCGGGCTGCACGAGGTGGGGGAGAGCGAGCGCACCCTCGTAGTGGACCTGGAGCGGGAGCTTCCGCCGATCGACGCCGGTTCGGCGCGGGTGGTGAGGGTGGAGGGGCCGCGGCAGTGGCTCGCGTTCCCCGCCGCGGAGTCGGCGGCTCCGCTCGTCGCGCGGATCGCGGCGGAGTACCCGCTGGCCGATCTGTCGGTCAGGGAGCCGGACATCGAAGCGGTCATCGCCAAGATGTACGCGGAGAAGACGAACTCGTAGGCTGCACACCATGAGTGACGCTGCATCGTCCGGGGGGACACCCCACGAGCCCGCAGGGCCCCGACTGCCCGATCTGCGGGCCTCCGACGCCGACCGCGAGCGGGTCGCCGAGCAACTCAGGGACGCGATGGCCGAGGGCCGTCTGGACATGACGGAGTTCGAGGAGCGGCTCGACGCCACGTACAAGGCCCGTACGTACGGCGAGCTGGAGCCGATCACCAGTGATCTGCCCTCGCACGGGGCCAAGGTGTCGATGGTGAAGCGGCAGGTGGGCGACGACGACCCGGCCGGGGTCGACTGGGCGCGGCGGATGGTCGACGGCGAACCCACCTCGACCGGCGGCTTCGCGCTCTGGAGCGGGTTCAGCCGCAAGGGCGGCTGGACGATCGGGCGGCAGTTCACGGCGTTCGCGATGTGGGGCGGCGGTGAGATCGACCTGCGGGAGGCGTACTTCGCCGACCGCGACGTGGAGATCCGCTGCTTCACGATCATGGGCGGTCTGCAGGTCATCGTGCCGCCCGAACTGAACGTCACCGTCAAGGGCTTCGGCATCATGGGCGGCGTGGACGACGAGGCGACCGGCCTCGGCACCCCGGGCTCGCCGCGCGTGGTCGTCAAGGGGTACGCGCTGATGGGCGGCGTCGGCGTCGAGCGGAAGCTGCGCAGGGCCGAGAAGCTGCGGATCAAGGAGGAGCGCCGCCTGGAGCGTCTCGAACGCCGTGAGCGGCGCCGCGCGGCGCACTGGGAGCGCTCCGAGCAGCACCGCGTCGAGCACGAGGAGCGCCATGAGCTCCAGATGCGCGGACACGAGGACATCCTGGACGAGCACCGGAGGCAGCGGGAGCGCCGCAGGGAGCGCGACTGAGGTCCGCCGCCGGGAGGGGCCCGGCGGCGGCGCGGGTTACAGCTCCGCCGCGGCCGAGCCCTTCAGGTGCGCGAGGTCGAACGTCTGCGCCATCTTGCGGTAGCCCGCGTCGGACGGGTGCAGGTGGTCGCCGGAGTCGTACTGGGCGCGCAGGCTGCGCGGGTCGTACGGGTCGCGCAGGGCGCGGTCGAAGTCGACGAAGTCGTCGAAGACCTCGCCGGAGCGGATCTGCTCGTTCACCGACTGCCGGACCGCTTCGAGGCCCGGCTCGTACCCCCGGTGGCCGCCGAAGGGCATCAGCGTCGCGCCGACGACGCGCAGGCCGCGGGTGTGCGCCTGGCGGGTCAGCTCGCGCAGGCCCCCGACGATGCGGTCGGGGTCGTTCTGGTGCGGGTTGCGCAGGATGTCGTTGACCCCGAGGGCGATGACGACGGCCTTGACGCCCGTGCGGTCGAGGACGTCGCGGTCGAAGCGGGAGAGGCCGCTGGGGTTCACGGCGGGCTGTCCGTTGCCGTCGGAGAGGACGCGGTTGCCGCTGATGCCCTGGTTGACCACGCCGTAGCGGGGTGCGCCCGGCTCGTCGCGCATGCGGTCGGCGAGGACGTCGGTCCAGCGGCGGTTGGCGCCCATCGTGGAGGAGATGCCGTCGGTGATGGAGTCGCCGAGGACGACGACGGTGCCGTCGGCCTCGTTGCTCAGCACGTCCACCGCGGTGAGGTAGCGCCAGAACGGGCTCTGCTCGGTGTACGCGTCGGCGTTCGGGTCCTCGGTGTGGTCGCCGTCCGCCACGTAGCTGATCTGGCGTGCGTGGGGGTGGTAGGTGACCGGGCCCGAAGGGGTGGGGGAGTACGTGGTGACGAGGAGGTCGCTGTCGTGCGGGACGCGGAGCCTGGCCGCGTCGCTCATCACCTGGGCGCCCGGCGGGATGATCACCGAGGTGTTGCCGTTGAAGGTCAGGCGGCGCAGCGTGCCGGCCGCGGCGGCCGGGTCGTTCGTGGCGGAGGCCACCGCGATGGAGGCGTGCGTGATGCTGAGCGGCGTGGCCCCGTACAGGTTGGAGAGGGTGATGCGGGCGCTGGCCCCGCCGACGCTGGTGTGCACGACGTTGCGGATGGAGCGGCCCGCGAAACCCTTCCGTTCGGTGCGCGGTTCGGCGCCGGCGGGGGAGGCGGACCAGGAGCCGACCCAGGTGCCCGAAGAGGCGGGTGCGGCGGAGTTGCGCGGGTGGCGTCCACCGGCGTTGATGGTGTCCCGCGAGTCGTCGCCGGCGCCCGTGACACCGACGTATATGGCGGCGGAGACCACCACTATGACCGCGAGGACCGCGGCGAGAAGGGCATAACCGTGTCGCTTGGTCATGCGGGATCTTTCTCCTCGGGCAGGGGGAGCCCCGAGGCTCCGGTGTGATCACCCCATGATGCGGCATGGGCCGTGAGGCGGCCGACGGTGCCCCCCTCCGCATTACCAGACGCCGGGAACTTGTCGTTCGTTCCAGGAGTAGGTCAGGAAGGGACGAAGAACACATGACGCGGAGACAATGCGGATGAGGACGAGGCGGACGGGTCGGGTGGTGTGAGTGAACCGCACAAAGGCGGAGGAAGCGACGGAACCGGACAGGGGGGACGGCGGGCGGCCCACTCGCTCCGCCGGCGCAACGGGTCCGGGCGGTTTTGCGACCCGGGGCGGCTTCACCTATAGCGCCGCCGACGAGGAGAAGCGGCGCGGGGTGCGCCGCATGAAGATGACGGCCACCGGCCTGCTCGTTTTCGTCGCGGTGGTCTACGTCCTGGCGAAGTGGGCGCAGCACTCCGGCGCCGGCGCCTGGGCGGGGTATGTCGCGGCGGCGGCCGAGGCGGGCATGGTCGGCGCGCTCGCCGACTGGTTCGCGGTGAGCGCCCTCTTCAGGCACCCGCTCGGCCTGCCCATCCCGCACACCGCGATCATCCCGAACAAGAAGGACCAACTGGGCGCCTCGCTCGGGGATTTCGTCGGGGAGAACTTCCTCTCCGGTGACGTCGTGCGCACCCGCCTGCACGCCGTCGGCATCGGGGGCCGCCTCGGCGCCTGGCTCGCCGAGCCCGCGCACGCCGACCGCGTCACCGCCGAACTGGCGACGGCGCTGCGGGGCGCCCTCACCGTGCTGCGCGACTCCGACGTGCAGGCGGTCGTCGGCGAGGCCATCACGCGCCGCGCCGACGCGCGGGAGATCGCGCCGAGCGTCGGCAGGATGCTGGAGAAGGTCGTCGCGGACGGCGGCCACAAGCGGGTCGTGGACCTGGTCTGCGTACGGGCGCACGACTGGCTGGTCGAGCACGGCGAATCCGTGATGGACGCCGTCCAGGGCGGCGCGCCCGGCTGGACCCCGCGGTTCGTCGACAAGCGGGTCGGCGAGCGGGTCTACAAGGAACTGCTGCGCTTCGTCACCGAGATGCGGGACATGCCCGAGCACCCCGCGCGCGGCGCCGTCGACCGCTTCCTCGCCGACTTCGCCGCGGACCTGCAGTCCGACTCCGACACCCGCGCCCGCGTGGAGCGTCTCAAGCGGGAGATCCTGGCGCGCGGCGAGGTGCAGGACCTGATCGCCTCGGCCTGGTCGTCCGTGCGCGCGATGATCGTGGCAGCCGCCGAGGACGAGCGCAGCGAGCTGCGCCTGCGGGTGCGGGCTTCGCTGCTCTCGCTCGGCGCGCGGATGGCCGAGGACGGGCGGCTCCAGCGGAAGGTCGACGGCTGGGTCGAGGGCGCCGCGGTGTACGTGGTGACGACGTACCGCGACGAGATCACCTCGCTCATCACCGACACGGTGGCGGGCTGGGACGCGGAGCACACCTCGAAGAAGATCGAGGCGCACATCGGCCGCGACCTGCAGTTCATCCGGATCAACGGCACGGTGGTCGGCTCACTGGCGGGCCTGGCGATCTACACGGTGTCGCGGCTCGCCGGGGCGTAGGCGGGGCCGGGGGGCCGCCCGGCGGGCTCCGACGCGCGTGAGAGGGCGTTCACCGGGCACTCTGGAGACGTTCTCCCGACGACGAGAGAGCCGTCGCCCGGACCCCGCCGAGCCGTGGGCCGGCGACGTGGGAGCAGCGGAAGGAGCCGCCCGCCATGACCGCGTCGTCCACGCCCGCACCGCCGCCGAACCGGGGCGGCACCGGCACCGTCACCACGGCCGTGCCCGCCCGTCTGGACCGGCTGCCCTGGTCGCGCTGGCACTGGATGATCGTCATCGGCCTCGGCACCGTCTGGATCCTGGACGGCCTGGAAGTGACCACCGTCGGCAACATCGCGAGCCGCCTCTCCGAGGAGGGCAGCGGCCTCGCGATCAGCTCCGCCCAGGTCACCGGCATCGCGGCAGCCCTCTATGTGGCGGGGGCCTGCGCGGGCGCCCTCTTCTTCGGCCGCCTCACGGACAAGTTCGGCCGAAAAAAGCTCTTCATGGTCACCCTCGCGGTGTACCTCGCCGCCACCGCGCTCACCGCGCTCTCGTTCGACGCCTGGTGGTTCTTCGTCTTCCGGTTCCTCACCGGTTTCGGCATCGGCGGCGAGTACGCGGCCATCAACTCCGCCATCGACGAACTCATCCCGTCCAAGTACCGCGGCCGCGTGGACCTGATCATCAACGGCAGCTACTGGCTGGGCGCGATCGGCGGCTCCCTGCTCTCCGTCGTCATGCTGAACACCAGCATCTTCCCCAAGGACCTCGGCTGGCGGCTCACCTTCGCCCTCGGCGTCGTCCTCGGCCTGGCGATCCTCCTCGTCCGCCGCCACGTCCCGGAGAGCCCGCGCTGGCAGTTCATCCACGGCCGGGGCGAGGAGGCGGACGCCCTGGTCACGTCGGTGGAGCGGGAGATCGAGAAGGAGAAGGGCGAACGCCTGCCACCCCCCGGCCAGGAGATCACCATCCACCAGCGCAAGAGCATCGGCTTCGGCCTGATCGCCAGGACGGTCTTCCGCGACTACCCCAAGCGCGCGGTGCTCGGCCTGTCCCTCTTCGTCGGCCAGGCGTTCCTCTACAACGCCATCACCTTCGGCTTCGGCGCGATCCTCACCAAGTTCTACGACACGCCCTCGGGCAGCACGGGCTACTACTTCGCCGTCATCGCGGCCGGTAACTTCCTGGGCCCGCTCTTCCTCGGCAAGCTCTTCGACACGGTGGGCCGCCGCATCATGATCTCCTCCACGTACCTCCTCTCCGGCATCCTGCTCTTCGCCACGGCCTGGCTCTTCGACCGGGGCTCGCTGAGCGCGGCGACCCTGACGGCCTGCTGGTGCGTCGTCCTGTTCTTCGCCTCGGCGGGCGCGAGCAGCGCCTACCTCACGGTCTCCGAGATCTTCCCCATGGAGACCCGCGCCATGGCCATCGCCTTCTTCTACGCGATCGGCACCGCGGCAGGCGGCATCAGCGGCCCGCTGATCTTCGCGAAGCTGACCGAGTCGGGCGTCGTCGGCGACACGGTCCTCGCCTTCCAGATCGGCGCGGGCCTGATGTGCGCGGCGGGCCTGGTGGCGGCGGCCCTGGCGGTCAATGCGGAACGCCGCTCACTGGAGGACATCGCGAAGCCGCTCTCCACAGTGGAGTGACAGGCGCCCTCACACGGCCGTCCGGCACTCCGGAACCCCCCGCACCACCAGGACGACGAGCGAGGCGGCGACACACAGCACCCCCACCCCCACCCACATCACGTCGTACGAACCGAACGCGTCCCGCGCGAGCCCTCCGGCGAACGCCACCGCACCGGCCCCCACCTGGTGCGCGGTGCTGACCCACCCGAAGACGACGGGGGCGTCGGCGCCGAAGTGCGCCCGGCACAGGGCGACGGTCGGCGGCACGGTCGCCACGTCGAGCAGCCCGAACAGCACGGCGAACGCGAGGAGCGGCACGTCGACCGTGGCCGCGAGGAGCAGCGGCAGCGCGAAGAGGCAGAGCGCGCGCAGGGCGTAGTACGCGGTGAGCAGCCGCCGCGCGTCGAACCGGTCGGTGGCCCAGCCGGACCCCACGGTCCCCGCGACGTTGCAGAGCCCGATGACCGAGAGCAGCGAGGCGGCGACGGTCACCGGCATCCCGTGGTCGTGCGCGGCGGGCGCGAAGTGCGTCCACAGCACGCCGTTCGTGGACGCCCCGCAGACCGCGAAGGTCCCGGCCAGCAGCCAGAAGGGCGCGGTGCGGGCGGCCCGGCCGAGGACGGCGAGGGCCCGGGACTCCACGGCCTTCGGGCCCGCCGCGGCTTCGGGGTCGCGGACGGAGGCCCAGACCGCCGGGCAGGCCAGCGTGGCGGCGCCGGTGAGCACGTAGGCGGCGACACGCCACTCGTACGACTCGACGATCCACGAGAGCAGGGGCAGGAAAGCGAACTGTCCGATCACGCCGGCCGCCGTGAGCATCCCGGTCACGAGGCCGCGCCGCGCGGTGAACCAGCGCTCGCCGACGGTGGCGGCGAACGTGGCGGCGGTGGCCCCGGTGCCGAGCCCGACGAGCACCCCCCAATACAGCACGAACTGCCAGGGCGAGGTCATCGTGGTGGTGAGCGCCGCCCCCGCCCCCACGAGCAGCAGCGCCCCCGTGGCCACGCGCCGCATCCCGAGCCGGTCCATCAGCGCCGCGGCGAAGGGGGCGGTGGCCCCGTAGACGACCATGTTGACGAGCGACCCGAGCCCGACGGACGACCGTGACCAGCCCAGATCCTCGTGCAACGGCCCGACGAGCAGCCCGGCGAGGGTACTGAAGCTCCCGGCGACGACGATGGCGAGAGCGGCCCCGGAGGCGACGCGCCAGGGACGCCGCGAGGGCCTGACGAGGGTGATCTCCATGTCCATGGACAAGAGCGTGCGCGGAGGCCCGGGGCGCCCACGACTGGCCGGATGGCCGCGATGTGCAAGGATCTGGCCATGGCGGACGTGGTGGGCATGACGGGCGTGGCAGCGGGCTCGGCCGACGACGGCGGCGGGAGGTCGCCGGCGTCCCCCTACCCGGTTGCGGTCCTGATCCGGGACGGCGTGCTGCCGATGGAGCTGGGCCTGGTGCACCAACTCCTCGGCACGGCGCGTTCGGCCGACGGTCGGCCCCTGTACTCCGTACGCACGTGCGCGCCCCGCCCCGGCATGGTGCGCACGGACGCGGACTTCCCGGTCTACGCCGAGCACGGCCTGGACGCGGTGGCGGCGGCGGACACGGTGATCGTCCCGGCCTCGCACGAGAGCGACGAGGCGCTGGCACCGGGCGGCCTGGACGCGGAGGTGACGCGCGCCCTGCGCTCCGCCGCCCGGGTGGCATCGATCTGCACGGGTTCCTTCGTCCTCGCGGCGGCCGGCCTCCTGGACGGCCGAAGGGCGACGACGCACTGGATGTCGGCGGACCGCTTCGCCAGGGCGTTCCCGCTGACCACGGTGGACGCGGACGTCCTGTACGTGGACGAGGGCGACGTGCTGACGTCGGCGGGCGAGGCGGCGGGCATCGACCTCTGCCTGCACATGATCCGCGAGGACCACGGCGCGGCGGTGGCGGCGGACGTGGCCCGCCGCACGGTGGTGCCCCCGCACCGGGAGGGCGGCCAGGCCCAGTACATCCGCCGCCCGCTGGCGGAACCGGGGCTGGCGTCGACGGGCCGCGCCCGCGCCTACGCGCTGAAGCACCTGGCCGACCCGCTGACGCTGGCCGCGCTGGCGGAGGTGGAGTCGATGAGCGTGCGGACGTTCAGCCGCCGCTTCCGCGAGGAGACCGGCCTGGCGCCGATGCAGTGGCTGACCCAGCGCCGGCTGGACCGGGCGCGGCAGCTCCTGGAGGAGACGGACCACACGGTGGACCGCGTCGCGGCGGAGGCGGGCTTCGGCACGGGCGCCTCGCTGCGGCAGCACTTCGCGCTGGGGGTCGGGGTGGCGCCGGGGGCGTACCGGGCGACGTTCCGGGGCGGCCGTCCGTAGCCTCCGCAGAGCGGGGCGTCCTGGCTCCGGCCGGGGCTCCGACCGGGGTGAGGCTCGGACCTGGCGCTTATCGGGCCGTGGCCGGGCCCGGGGCTCAGCCTTGGCGTCGGTCGGCGAGGGCCCAGGAGGCGAGCGCGACGCCGCCGGCGACCCCGAGGACGGCGGGCCAGGCGCCGACCTTCTTGGCGAGCGGATGGGAGCCTCCGAACCCGGCGAGGTATGCGGCGCTGAGCGCGGCGGCCGTCTTGTTCCCCGCGCTCTCCCGCCACTGCCGGGCGGCGGCGACCCCGGCGGCGGCCAGCACGGCTCCGCCGAGGGGCCGCTTCTTGGTGAACCGGGCGGTGGCGTACCCGCCGACCAGACCGCCCGCGGCCACGACTGCTCCGGGAATCCTCGCCATGGTGGGTCCGCCTCTCGTGGATACGTCCGTGATGTCCTCTGGTGAGAGGTTAACGCGGGGCGATCGGGGGCGGGGCGGGACGGGGTGGAACGGGGTGGTGGCCGGGGGGGGGGCGGGCTCAGAGTTTCGGCTCGACGGGGCCGGGCTGCGCGGCGGCCCAGGCGGCGAGGACCTCCACCGCGGCCGAGCGCGGCGCCCCTTCGACGGCCACCTCGTCGAGCATCCGCCGCTCGGCGCTCGGCAGGGCGATGTCGCGGTAGAACCGCAGGTCCTCGTGCCCGTTGGCGGCGGCGTCACGCGTGGTGGCCCCGTACACGACGCGCGGAATACCGGCCCAGTAACAGGCGACGAGGCACATGGGACACGGCTCGCTGCTGGCATACAGCACGGCGTCCCCCATGGAGATCCGCCCGAGCCGCCGCCCCGCGTCCCGCAAGGCCATGACCTCGGCATGGGCGGTCGGATCGTTCATGGCGACAACGGAATTCACCCCCTCCCCCACGACTTCCCCGCCCACGACGACGACGGCCCCGAAGGGCTTGGCGGTGCTGCCGGGGAGGAGGGAGCGACGGGAGTTCTCGATGGCCAAGTCGAGGAACTCGCGGTCTTGGGGGTGTTCGGGGGCGTGGGGCATGGGGCTCTCCTCGATAGCCGTGGCTGGTCAGAGGCGTCGTCACGACACGCTGACCCTATGCTCGCCGGGTATCCAGTGGCTCGTCGGCGACCCGCCTGGAGCGGCCTACCTCCCGTGCCGCAGAGTCTCCAGGAAGCCGACCCACGTTTCGGCCTGTACGGCGACCAGAGCGGCCCCTGGCCGCTTCGAGTCACGTATGAGGACATCGTCGCCGGTGACGGCCACCTCGACGCATTCGGTCTCGTTGCCGCCGCTGTACGACGACTTGAACCATGCGGGGCTGCCGTCGGCTGCAGGGCTGGTACTCATGCCATCTCCTCGCGAACTCGCTCGATCAGGGCCGACGACGCGGCCATGTCCAGTGCCTGTGCGCGGAGATAGTCGAACGCCAGCCGGTATCTGTCCAGTTCCTCGTCCTTCTCCATGAACACCGAGCCGACGTGCAGATCGACGTAGACGACGTCCAGGGTGGATTCACGGCCACAGAAGACGACGAAGCTGCCGAGGGCAGCGGTGTGGGCGCCACGGGAGAAGGGGAGCACCTGCAGCGTGATGTGAGGCGATTCGTTGGCTCGCAGCAGGTGGTCGAGTTGCTCCCGCATCACCGCGGGTGAGCCGACGACCCGCCGGATAACGGATTCGTCGAGGATGGCCCAGAGGCGCAACGGGGTTGGCCTTCTGAGAACGTCTTGGCGCTTCATGCGGATGTCGACCAGCCGCTCGATGTCTTCGGGGGTGCGCTCTATCTCGTTCGCCTGCTGTACGGCGGAGGTGTAGCTGCGGGTCTGCAACAGCCCTGGCACGTAGACACAGGAAAAGTGCTCTTCCCGGGTGGCTTCATCCTCCAGAGTCAGCAAGAGGTTCATGCTCTCCGGGATGGAGTCCGAGAAGGACCTCCACCAACCCTGCTGCTTCACGTCCTTGGCCAGGGAGATCAGGGCGTTGCGCTCGGCTTCGGTTGCGTCGTAGGCGCGGCAAAGTGCTTCCACGACCAGCCACTTGACGGGACCTTCACGGGTCTCGTACCGGCTGACGGTCGCCTTCGAGACGCCGACGCGCAATCCGGCTTCTTCCAGGGTCAGTCCATTGCGGGCGCGGAGTTTGCGCAGCGTCGCGCCCAGTTGGCGTCGGCGGGTGGTGGGCCTCGCAGACACGTCGGATACCTCCATGCTGCCGCGGGCGATCTGCACGCTGGCCGCAATGAGGCTACGCAGCCCACTCGTTGGAGCCATGGGAATCACTCGATCGATTCTCGTGAGAAGTTACACAGCGAGACTTCTCGATGCCATACTCACCCCTGAATCGATCACACACGGTGTTTGGGCGGCTGCGTATGGTGCGCACCTGTGTGATCCGGGAGGGAGTGACGTCATGGCGGTCTACGAGGAATCTGCACTGGGTCAGCGCTGCGTGCTGCCGTTCTGTGCCGAACCGGAAGAAGTCGGAAAGCTGCGGAACGCTGTCCGGGGCGCGCTGCGGAGATGGGGTGCTGCCGTTGTCGCAGAGGAGGCCGAGCTGGCCGTGACCGAGTTGGCGACGAACATCATCAAGCACGTAGGGCAGGGGACGGCTGCGACGCTCGTCATGGAGGCGAAAGCGGACCGCGTCCGACTGGAGCTGCATGACAAGAGCAGTCTCGCGCCGGTTATGGGCTCTGCCGGTTGTGACGAAGAGTGCGGCCGCGGGCTGCATCTGCTCGCTGCCATGAGTCTGGACTGGGGCGCTCTGCTGACGGTCTCAGGCAAAGCGGTGTGGTGCGAACTCTCGCTGGGGCCCCTGCAGTGCCCGCGGGGCCGGCGGGCGGCGGCGGTGCTGGAGGCGTATCAGCAACTGGCCGGCTCGGGAATGGCGGCGCCGTCGGCGCGCGTAGTCCTGGAGGCGTCGGCCGCCGACATGATCGTTGACCTGTTGCACTGGCTCGCCCAGCGAGGGCTCGACCCGGACGAGGTGCTCGACGATGCGCAGGCGCGCTATGAAGCAGTGGTCGATGCGGCCTGAGCGCTGCCGGGAGCGGATGTATGCATCAGAGCCCTCAGCGCATCGGGTGTGCGCCAGGATTCTCCGGGGCGGTTCTTGTGGCACATGCGATGACAGTTCGCACACAGACAGGCAAGGTCATCGAGCCTCGTGCTCCGAGTCCCCGACGCGTGGAGGGGGGTGACGTGGTGCACTTCGATGTATCCCTCGCCCAGCGGCCCGTAGGCCTGCGCGAAGTCGAAGTCGCAGACTTCACACCGCAGGGGTCTGCCGCCTTGCCGAGCCTGCTTGATCTTCAGGCGGCGAAGTTTCGGGTCACGCTCGCGGGCGAGAGCCCGCCGGACGAGCAGTCGGCCCTCCACCGCGGTGACGCCTGTGTCATCGTCTTCATCCGGCTGCGGCGGGATGAGCTGCAGCTGGCCCGAGGCGATGCCCTCTTCGATCGCGTCGGCGGCGTCGAGCATCTCCTGCTCGCGGTCGATGAAGGCCCTGATCATCAGTCGTGTGGGCTCACCGCACTTGGTGCCCTTGCCGTTGTACGCGGGGTGGTTGGCCGCGAAATCACTGGTTTTGCGGCTAACGCTGCCAGCCGATCTGAAACCGCGGAGGGACCTTGCCTCCGCAGGGTGGATGGGCAGCGACCGAAGCAGCTCGGACAGTTCTTGAACCGCAGGGTCCTCAGTCCGTAACTCATGCCAGCCGTTCCTTACTACGAGCGCGCCCGCCAATACGAGTTCATCCTCGGCCCACGTGGGAGTTCGCATGCGCGATATCGTATGCGTGTTCGTGGTGACGCCTTAATTAAGCCGGCGAACCTGCTGCGGAGTTACACGTAGCCACCCCTCAGAGGGGGAGCGTTGCCATGGGTGTTCACAGCGGGAATTGGCAGTCAGATACCGGTGCCGGCTGGTGGGAGCCGCTACCGCACCCCGTGGCACCCCCCATAAGCCACCCCGGACCCGCACCAGCACTGCCCACCGGCCTCCGGGGGCCAGGAGGTTGCCCGGCCGCGGGCGGCGAGTGTCGTGGCGTACTGGGGGAGCAGGTCCGGCTGGTCCGGGGGTGTGCCCTCCGAGGCCGCGAAGGCCTCGTAGGAGGGGACCGTGCCCGTCACGACGCCGAGGTTCGGGGTGCCCGAGGCGGCGAGTTCGCGCAGCGAGGACTCTATGGTCGCCAGGTGTGCCTCGTGCGAGGGGTACTCCGAGGCCAGGGCGGGGTACGCCGCCAGGAGTTCCGTCAGTTCGTCCGCCGGCCAGCGCAGGATCGCCACCGGGAAGGGGCGGGACAGGGCCTGGCGGTAGGAGCCCAGCTCGGCCTGGATGCGGGCGATCTCCGCGCGCAGCTCCGCCGGGTTCTCCGAGCCGAGGGACCACACCCGCTTCGGGTCGTGCAGTTCGTCCAGCGGGACCTGGGCCGTGGAGACCCGGTCCGCCAGCGCGTCCCACGCGTCGTGCTCCGCGCCGAGCAGGCGGCGTACGCGGTGGCGGCCGAAGAGGAGCGGGTGCGTCGTGTACGGGGGGTCCTGCGTCTCGGCGGGGACCAGCAGCGTGGCCGCCTCCGTGAACGTCTCGTGCGCCTGTTCCAGCTCGTCGTGCTGTTCCAGTGACTCCGCCACGATCACCCACGGCGCCGGGTCCCTCGGGGCCGCCGCGCGGACCCCGGCGATGATCGCGCGGGCCTCCGCCTCGTGCCCGTACTCCCAGAGGTTCGACGCCTTCAGGGCGCGGATCAGGAGCGGGGCGGCAGCGGGCCGCGGGGCGGTGGGCGACAGCAGGCGGTCGTAGAGCGTGGTCGCCTCGTCGCGGGCGCCGGCCAGTTCGAGGTGGGCCGCGGCCTGGATGAGGAGGTGCTCGGTGTCCTCCGGGTACATGCCGGCCGTGCGCTCCAGGCGCGCGGCTTCGGCGATGTGGTCGGTGTCGACGTGGTCGGCGGCAGCAGGCTTCTCGGGGCGCATACGGGACACGGTACTGCCGAGCGGGCCTCTTGCAGGAGGGCCCTGCGGGTTCGGCCTGCACGCGGGCAGGCGGGCGGGGGGGCGGGTTCTGGCCGCAGGCCCGCCCGGGGCGCGCCCCGCCCACCGCCCCACGACCACCCACCCCGATAGGCTCGGCTTCCGTGATCGTCAGACGTTCCCCCCGCCGCCCCCACCTCCTGTGGCTGCTCGTCCCCTTCGTGCTGTATCTGGGCGTGCTCCCGCTCGTCAATCGTGTGCGGCCGGTCGTGTTCGGGGTGCCGTTCCTCTTCTTCTGGCTGCTCGTGGCCACGCTGCTCACGCCCCTGTGCGTCTGGCTCGCCCACCGCGGTGACCGGCGGATCGAGGGTGGGCGGCCGGGGAGCCGGTCATGAGTGACGGAGCCGTCGCCACCACCATCTTCGCCGTCTTCATGGCCGGCGCCGTCGCCCTCGGGCTCGCCGCCGTCCGCGGGCGCGGCAAGCAGGGCGGGCTCGCCGAGTGGTCCGTGGGCGGGCGCAGCCTCGGGGCCGTGTTCATCTGGGTGCTGATGGCGGGGGAGGGGTACACCAGCTTCAGCTATCTGGGGGCCGCGGGCTGGGGGTACAACTACGGGGCGCCCGTGCTGTACGTCGTCGCGTACATGAGTTGCGGGTACGCCGTCGGCTACGTCGTCGGGCCCATGCTGTGGGCCTACGCCAGGCGGCACGGGCTCGTCAGCATCTCGGACATGGTCGCCCACCGGTACGGGCGGCCGTGGCTCGGCGCCGGTGTCGCGCTGCTGGTCACGGTCTTCCTGCTGCCCTACATCCAGCTGCAGATCACCGGCATGGGCGTCGTCGTCTCCACCATCTCCTACGGCGCCATCAGCCTGAACTGGGCCTACTTCATCGGCTTCGCCGTCACCACCGGTTTCGTGGTGGTGAGCGGGCTGCGCGGGAGCGCCTGGGTCTCCGTCCTCAAGGACGTACTCGTCATCGGGACCCTCGCCTTCCTCGTCGTCTACGTGCCCCTCCACTACTTCGACGGCTACGGGGACTTCCTCGACCGGGTGGTTCGGGAGAAGAGCGACTGGCTGACGCTGCCGGGGAGCGGCGGCAGCCGGTACGGGGAGGCGTGGTTCGCCACGACCTCGCTGCTCAACGCCCTGACGGTCGTCATCTTCCCCACCACCGTCGCCGGGTACCTGGGCGCCCGCAGCGCCGACGGGCTGCGGCGCAACGCCATCTGGCTGCCCGCCTACAACGTGCTCCTCTTCGTCCCCATGCTCCTCGGCATGGCCGCGCTCTTCGTCGTTCCGGGGCTCGTCGGCGCGGAGTCCAACCTCGCGCTGTTCAAGCTGGTCGTCGACTCGCTGCCCGCGTGGGGCGTCGGCGTCATCGGGGTCGCCGCCGCGCTCTCCTCCATCGTGCCGATGGCGGTGTTCATGCTGGTCATCGGGACGATGTGGGGGAGCAGCGTGCTGTCCCTGCTGCCCCGGTGGCGCGGGCCGCGGCGGCAGAAGCTGGCCTCGCAGGCCGTGGTCGTCGTCGCGGGCGCGCTCGCCCTCGTCCTCACCTACGCGGCGCCCAACACCCTCGTGCGGCTCTCCCTCATCTCCTACGAGGGCATGGCCCAGCTCGTCCCCATGCTGCTCATCGGCCTCGTCTGGCGGAAGCTGACCCTCGCGGGGGCGGTGAGCGGGCTCGTCGTGGGCGTCGGGATCGTCTGCGCGCTGGTCTTCAGCGACCACGATCCCGTGTTCGGTGTGAACGCCGGGATCGTCGCGCTCGCCGTGAACCTGGCCGTGGCCCTCGGGGTGTCGTACGCGGGACCCGCCGGGCGGCGTGACGAGCGGCCCGACGCCGAGGTCCTCGCGCGTGATCCGCTGGGGGCGGAGGGCGAGGACGGCGCGGATGGTGCGGACGGTGAGGGCGAGCGGGGCGTGCGGGCAGCCGCCGGGCCCTGACCTGACGGAGCCCGCCACCTGCCGCCCGCCGGTTCGTCGGCCCCGGTCGGCTCCTCGGCCCCCCGGTCGGTCCCTCGGCCCCCGGCCAGCTCCTTCAGGCCGGTGACGTCCATCCTGTATAACGGCAGTACGACACAACGGCAGTACGCATATAAGACTGCCGCACGGCCCAGCGGCCGTGCGGCGGAGACAGAGACGGAGAGGGGGGAAGTGACGATGCGCGAGCTGTTCCGCGGTGTGAGAGCCGCCCTGCGCCCCGCCCTGCTTCTCCTGTTCCTCCTCGTCGAGGTCGTCCTCGTCGACACCGGCAGCCTCACGGCCGCCGTCGCGCTCGCCGCGACCGCCGCCGCCGGCGCCGCGCTCGCGGTCTGCTCCGTGATCGCCGCGCGCTGCGCGCCCGCCGTGCCCCGCACCAGGGTGCGCACGGCCATCAGGGACCGGGAGCGGCGTACCGCGTTCCTGCCCCAGCGCGACCCCGACGCCAGGGGCCGCAGGCGCCCCCGAGCACCCGGCCGTCCCCTCCTGACGGCCGCGTAGGGGAACGCCACCTCCCGTAGAGCGCCAGCCCCTCGCGGGTCGTCATGCCGAGCTGATCACCACTCAGCCGATCGCCACTCAGCCGATCGCCACTCAGGCGATCGACACTCCCGGCACGACGAGATCCCCGGAGGGCTTCTCCATGTCCGACCTCTTCTCCTCTTTCATGTCCGTGTTCGCCGAGCTGGTCGAGCACATCGCCGACGCCGTCGAACCGCTCTTCCACGGCTCGGCGACCGCCGCCGCGATCGTGCTCTTCACCGCCTGCGTACGGCTCCTCGTACACCCGTTGTCGCGTGCGGCGGCCCGTGGCCAGAAGGCGCGCGCCAAGCTCTCGCCGCAGATCGCGGAGTTGCGCGAGAAGCACGCCAAGAACCCGGACCGGATGCAGAAGGCCATCCTCGAACTGCACGCGAAGGAGAAGGTCTCGCCGCTGTCCGGGTGCCTGCCGAGCCTCCTCCAGCTGCCGGCGTTCTTCCTGCTCTACCACCTCTTCTCCAGTTCGAGCATCGGCGGCGAGGCGAACGCGCTGCTCGGCCACACCCTCTTCGCCGCGCCGCTGGGCGACCGGTGGACCGACGCGCTGGGCGAGGGCGGGGTCCTCGGGGCGCAGGGGCTCGTGTACCTCGCCCTGTTCGCGGTCGTCGCGGCCGTGGCGACCTTCAACTACCGGCGAACCAAGCAGCAGATGGCGGCCACGCCGCAGGCCGGGGGGAACGGGGACCCGCAGGTGCCGGGCATGGGGGCCATGATGAAGGTGATGCCGCTGATGTCGTTCATGACACTGATCACCGTGGCCGTGGTGCCGCTGGCCGCCGCCCTGTACGTGGTGACGAGCACGACCTGGAGCGCGGTGGAGCGGGCGTTCCTGTACCGCGACGTTCCCGCGGGCGCGGCGGCCCTGGCCACGGGTGTCTGAGCGCTCCCGGGCCGCTGCGTGAGCCGCCGTCCGGACCGCCGCCCGAGCCGCCGTCCTGGTCGTGGCTACCGAGCCGCCGTCCGGACCGTGGCTACCGGGCCGTAAAGGTCCAGTACGTGAACGGGGTATTGCGGAGCGGACGCCGACCTTGGACGATCGACCAAACCTCCGATGGCCGCACCCCATCGGCCTGGCCACGTGATCACGTAGGTCACGCTCGACCAAGGGAGTCAGACGATGAAGCTGCTGCGAGTCGGCACGGCCGGAGCGGAGCGCCCCGCGCTGCTCGACGCCGAAGGAACCCTGCGGGACCTGTCGGGGGTCGTCGCCGACATCGACGGGGGCGTGCTCGCCGACACGGCGGCGCTGGACCGGATCAGGGCCGCCGCCGACGCCGGTGACCTGCCGGTTCTCGATGCGCAGGGGCTCCGGGTCGGGCCGCCGGTGGCGCGCGTGGGCAAGGTCGTGTGCATCGGCCTGAACTACCACGACCACGCCCGTGAGACCGGCGCCGAGCCGCCCGCCGAGCCCGTCGTCTTCTTCAAGGCGGCGGATACGGTGGTCGGCCCTGACGACACGGTGCTGGTGCCGCGCCGCTCGGAGAAGACCGACTGGGAGGTCGAACTGGCCGTGGTCATCGGACGTACGGCCCGCTATCTGGAGTCGCACGAGGCCGCGCTGGCCCACGTGGCGGGGTACGCGGTGGCGCACGACGTGTCGGAGCGGGAGTTCCAGATCGAGCGCGGCGGCACCTGGGACAAGGGCAAGAACTGCGAGACGTTCAATCCGCTGGGCCCCTGGCTGGTCACCGCCGACGAGGTCCCCGACCCGCAGGCGCTGTCGCTGAAACTCTGGGTCAACGGCGACCTGAAGCAGGACGGCACGACCGCCGACCAGATCTTCCCGGTGGCGGAGGTCGTGCGCTACGTCAGCCAGTTCATGACCCTGTATCCCGGTGACGTCATCAACACCGGCACGCCCGCGGGCGTCGCGATGGGCCGCCCCGAGCCGAAGCCGTACCTGCGGGCGGGCGACGTGGTGGAGCTGGAGATCGAGGGTCTTGGGCGGCAGCGGCAGGAGCTGAAGGACGCGTAGTCCCGCCGGGGCGGCGGGCGGCTCGCCGCCGCCCGCCGCGCTCACCGGCCGGATCCACCCGGCCCCGGCACCCGCCATCCGCCCCGGCGGCCCGGCTCACGCGGTGCGGAACCGCTCCAGCGCCTCGACTACCAGCGCGTGGTCCTCCACCTGCGGCAGCCCCGAGACCGCCACGACGCCGATCACGCCCGCGCCGTCCACCGCGACGGGGAACGCGCCGCCGTGGGCCGCGTACACGTCGGGGTCCAGGCGGGAGGAGGCCTCGAACGTCGTGCCCTTGGCGCGGAAGCGGGAGCCGACCAGGTACGACGAGCAGCCGTAGCGCTCGACGACGCGGCGCTTGCGGGCGAGCCACGCGTCGTTGTCCGGGGTCGAGCCGGGGAGCGCCGCGTGGAAGAGCTGCTGGCCGCCGCGGGTGATGTCGATCGCCACCGGGGCGGCGCGCTCGCGGGCCAGTTCCACCAGGAGCGAGCCGAGGGCCCACGCGTCGTCGTGCGTGAAGCGGGGGAGGACCAGGCGGGCCTCCTGGGCCTCCAGCTCACCGATCAGCGCGTCGTTCGAGGAGGGCGTGGTCACAGCGTCACCGTCACACCGTCGCGGGCCGAGCGGCGGGCCGCCTCCAGGACGTCGAGGGCGGCGGCGGCCTCGTGCGCGGTCACCGGGTTCTCGCCGGCGCCGCGCAGGGCGGCGGCGACCGCCGCGTAGTACGCGGGGTAGTCGCCGGGCAGCGTCGGCAGCGGGCGTCCGCCGCCGGTCGCCGGGGACTCGCCGGAGCCGACCGTGCCCCACATCGACTCGGGCTCGACGCCCCAGGGGGCTCCCGGGGCCGGGCGGCGGCCCTCGCGCAGGGCGGCCTCCTGCGGGTCGAGGCCGTACTTCACGTAGCCGGCCCGGGAGCCGAGGACGCGGAAGCGCGGGCCGAGCTGGGCCGTGGTGGCGCTCACGTACAGGTGGGAGCGGACGCCGCCGGCGTGCGTCACCGCGATGAACGTGTCGTCGTCCGCCTCGGCGCCGGGGCGGCGCACGTCCGCCTCGGCGTACACGCTCACCGCCGGGCCGAACAGCGTCAGGGCCTGGTCCACGACGTGGCTGCCCAGGTCGTAGAGGAGACCGCCGATCTCCTCCGGGTCGCCGGACTCGCGCCAGCCGCCCTTGGGGCGCGGGCGCCAGCGCTCGAAGCGGGACTCGAAGCGCCATACGTCGCCGAGGGCGGCGTCGGCGAGCAGTTCGCGCAGCGTACGGAAGTCGTTGTCCCAGCGGCGGTTCTGGAAGACGGACAGGAGCAGTCCGCGCTCGTCGGCGAGGGAGGCCAGCTCGCGTGCCTCGGCGGCCGTGCCCGCGAGCGGCTTGTCGACGACGACCGGCAGGCCGGCCTTGAGGGCGGCGGTGGCGAGCGCCACGTGCGTCTTGTTCGGCGACGCCACGACGATCAGGTCGAGCCGGTCCGCGCGGTCCCACAGCTCGTCGGGCGAGGCCGCGAGGCGCAGGTCGTCGCCGAACTCGGCGCGGGCCTGCGCCTGCCGGTCGGGGTTCGACGTCACGACCGTGTCGAGCGCGAGGCCCTCGGTGGCGGCGATCAGCGGGGCGTGGAAGACGGAGCCCGCGAGGCCGTACCCGATGAGGCCGACGCGGAGGGCGCCCTCGGGGCCCGGGCCGGGCGGTCCGCTCGCGGGGGTTTCGGAGCCTGTGCCGGTCATAGCACCTGTGCCAGTCATGTCCTCCACTTAAGCAACGGTGTTGCCAAAGTGCAAGCGCGCGGGACAATGGCCTCGTGACGTCGTACGGGAACGGAAACGGGCGCGGGAACGAGCGCGGAAAGGGGGACGGGAACGTGGGCGGGGTGAACCTGCCGGCGCTGCGTGGCCACAACGCCGCGCTCGTGCTCGACCTGCTGCGCTCGGCGGGGGAGGCGGGCATCAGCCGCCTCGAACTCGCCGAACGCACGGGGCTCACCCCGCAGGCGGTCAGCAAGATCACCGCGCGGCTGCGGGCCGAGGGGCTGGCCGCGGAGGCGGGGCGGCGCGCCTCGACGGGCGGCAAGCCGCGCACCGTGCTGCGCCTGGTGCCGGAGGCCGGCCACGCGGTCGGCCTGCACCTGGACCGCGACGCGCTGACGGCGGTCCTCGTCGACCTCACCGGGGCGGTGGTGGCCGAACGCCGTGCCCCGCTGGCCTTCGCCGAGGGCGCGGACGCCGTGGTCGACGCGGCGGCGGGGGCGGTGCGGGGGCTGCTGGGGGCCGGGCCGCGGGGCATGGTCCCGCCGGGGGTCGGGGTCGCGCTGCCCGGTCCGCTCGACCATGCCCGCGGGGTGCTGCGGCGGGTGACGGGGTTCCCGGCGTGGGACGGGTTCCCGCTGCGGGACGCGCTCGCGGCGCGGCTCGGGCTGCCGGTGGCCGTGGACAAGGACACCAACGCCGCCGCGCTCGGGATGGCCCTGGCGGGCGCGGCGGAATCGTTCGCGTATCTGCATCTGGGCACCGGGCTCGGCGCGGGACTCGTGCTCGGCGGCTCCCTGCACCGGGGGGCCCGTACCGGGGCGGGGGAGTTCGGCCACCAGGTGCTGCGGCTCGACGGGCCGCCCTGCGCGTGCGGGGACCGGGGCTGCGTCGAGGCGCTCTGCCTCGCGGCCGTCGCGGCGGGCGACCTCGCCGAGGCCGCGCGGGTGCTCGGCACGGCCGCGGGGAACCTGGTCGGGCTGCTCGACATCGACCGCGTCCTGCTCGGCGGACGCACGGTGTTCGCCGCGGGGGACCTCTTCGTACGGGGGGTGGGCGCCGTCGTGGCCGAGCGGGTCCGGCGCGGCGGCGGAGCGGAGGTCTCCGTCGCGCCGGCCCCCGGCGGCGAACGCGCGGTGGCGGAGGGCGCGGCCCAACTGATCCTCGCCCCTCTCTTCGGCCGAGCGCCGCAGCCGTTCGGCACACTCGGCGACTGAGGGGCGCGGCTCCGGAGCGGCTTCGGCGGCTACGCCTGGCTTCGGCTGCCAGGCCTGGCTCCGGCAGCCCTGCCTGGCTTCGGCGGCCCCCTGGCTCCGGCAGCTCCGCCTGGCTCCGGCGGGCAAGCCCGGCTCCGGCGGCACGCCCAGCTCCGGCGGTACGCCCGGCTTCGGCGGCCAAGCCTGACTCCCCCCAGCCCCGCCTGGCTTCGGCTGCCAAGCCCAGCTCCGGCGGCCCTGCCGGGCTCCGGCCACCCTGCCCGGGCCGCCTTGCCTTTGCAGCCCAGCCCTGGGAGTCGCCCCTCCCCGGGGTCACCCCACCCGGCCCCGCCACCCCGCGGTCACCCGCCCCCCATTCCTGCGGTCGGGCGGCGGCCGATCGGGGGCAAAGCGATGGGCGGGCGCGGCGCGGGGGGCCCGGCGGGGCATGTTCCGGGAGGGGGGCACCCCCGTCACCGCAAGGCCCCGGCCGTGTCCCGCCGGGTCGGCGGTGGCCCGTACGAACGTCGTCCGCGGTGCCGTTTTCCGTACATCCGACGGGATGCGCTCGGCGGTCCGTCCCGCAAAGGTCACACATGCGCCTGTGCACTTCCCCCGCCTCCGGCGTGGCCACCGCCGTCGCCCTCGCCCTCGCCCTCAGCCTCGCCGTCGCCGTCCTCGGCGCGCCCGCCCGAGCGGGGGAGAGCACGGTCGTGGCCCCGGCGCCCGCGCGCCCCGGCCCGCTCGCCGGGTACGAACCCAGCTGCGCCCCGGCCGACCGCGCGGACTTCCCCATCGACGCCCGCATCCCCGAGGGCCCCCGCACCTACCGGCCGGGCGGCGGCGAACAGGAGTGGTCGGTCGCCCTCACCAACGCCACCGGCGAGCCCTGCGACCGCGTCCACCCCCTCGTCGTCCTGGTCGGCGAGGAGCGTTCGCTGCGCCCCGAGCACATCCGGCTCGAATTCCACGACGGCTCCCGCTGGCACCCCGTGGCGTTCCACAGGACCGACCAGAGAGAGAACGTCGGCGTCTTCGACCACGGGTTCGGCGGCTTCACGGTCAAGTCCGGCGAGACCGTCACGGCCAAGGTGCGCATGGGCTTCACCGGCGACGCCCCCGCCGGGGGCGTCACGGCCACCGCCGCCCTCGTCCAGCGCAAGAAGAACGACGGCGACTGGGTCGGCGAGTCCAACCCGTACACCTTCGACATCGAGCCCGACGCCCCCGCGATCCTCTCCGCCGACCAGCTCGCGCAGACCGGCGAGCGGTTCCTGATCGCCCTCGGCGGCGCCGCCGGCATCCTCGTCCTGGGCGGCGCCGCCCTCATCGCGGGCGCCCGCCGCCACCGCGGCGGGACGGCCGGCGGAAACCGCTGACCCGCTGTTCACGTACGTCTGCGAACATCCCCGGGTGGATCAACTGAACCCCGCCCACCCGCTCGGCCACGCGCCGGGCGCGCCCATCCGCTCCGGCATCCCCGAGCACGGGCGCATCCCGAAGTACTACGCCGTCAAGGCCAGGATCTCCGCCCTCGTGGACGAGTTGGGCGAGGGCCAGGCGCTGCCCGCCGAGCGGGATCTGGCCCTGCGGTACGAGGTGGCGCGGGAGACCGTGCGCCAGGCGCTGCGCGAACTGCTCCTGGAAGGGCGGCTGCGCAGGCAGGGGCGCGGCACGGTCGCCGCCGGGCCCAAGCTGGAGCAGCCGCTGTCGCTCGCGAGCTACACCGAGGGCGTGCGGCGGCAGGGGCGGACGCCGGGCCGTGCCCTCATCTCGCTCGACCGCTTCCCGTGCCCGCCCGCGCTCGCCGCCGAGATCGGGGCCGCGCCCGGCGAACCGGCCTGGCACATGGAGCGCGTGCTGCTCGCGGACGAGGAACGGGTCGGCCTGGAGAGCACCTACGTCTCCGTGGCCCGCGTGCCCCGCCTCGACGCCGACTTCGCACCGGACTCGTCCTTCTACGACTACCTCCGCGACGGGCTCGGCATCGCCTTCGGCGACGCCGACGAACGGATCGAGACGGTCCTCGCCACGCCGCGCGAGGCCCTGCTCATCGGAACGCCCCCCGCGCTGCCCATGCTGCTCATCCACCGGCTCTCCCGCGACACGGCGGGCCGCCCCCTGGAGCGGGTCCGCACCCTGTACCGGGGCGACCGGTTCTCCTTCACCACACGGCTCGCCGAGGGCAGCGGTTAGCGCGCGGAGCCGCACCGGCACGGCTCACGTCACCTTAGAGATAACGGAAGCATAACGGGTCTAGTCCAAGCTTGATGACCCGTTAACCGTCCCGTTGCCGCGCGGTCCCGTCCGTGCCACCCGGCGGCAGGAGCGTTGCCGCCGTGAGAGTCATCGTCGTAGGAGCCGGCGTGGTGGGAACCATGCACGCCTGGCACGCAGTGGAACGCGGCCACGAGGTCGTACAGATCGAGCGCGAGAGCGAGGCCCGGGGGGCCTCCCTGCGCAACTTCGGACAGATATGGGTGAGCGGGCGCGCGGGCGGCGAGGAGCTCGACACCGCGCTGCGCGCCCGCGAGCTGTGGGAGGGCATCGGCGAGCGCGTGCCGGGCATCGGCTTCCGGGCCAACGGGTCGCTGACCCTCGTACGCGACGAGCGTGAACGCGCGGTCGCCGAGGCCGCGCTCGCCAGGCCCGACGCGGCGGCCCGCGGCTACAAGCTGCTCACCGCCGACGAGGCGCGCGCCCTCAACCCGGCCCTGCGCGGCGACTTCCTCGCCGCCCTGTGGTGCGAGCGGGACGCCGCCGTGGAGCCCCGCACCGCCCAGCTCCGGCTGCGGGAGGCGCTGCTGGCGTCGCCCGGCTACACGTTCCTGCCCGACCGCGAGGTCCGCGAGGTCGTCGGCGCGGGCGCGGTACGGGACGACCACGGGGAGGTGCACGGCGGTGACGTCGTCGTCCTCGCCACCGGCGCCTGGCTCGGCGGCCTCGTGCGCGAACTGGCGGGGCCCGACCTGCCCGTGCGCCGCGTCCGGCTGCAGATGATGCAGACCGAACCGCTCGGCGAGAAGCTCACGACGTCCGTGGCGGACGCGGACAGCTTCCGGTACTACCCGGCGTACGCCTCGCCCGCGCTCGACGTGCTCAACGCCGAGCAGGCGCAGACGCCGACCGCCGCCGCGCACAAGATGCAGCTCCTGATGGTGCAGCGCGCCGACGGCGGCCTGACCATCGGCGACACCCACGAGTACGAGCACCCCTTCGCCTTCGACACCCTCGAAGACCCCTACGACCACCTCACCAAGGTCGTCGAGGGCTTCCTCGGACGCCCGCTGCCGAAGATCAGGCGGCGCTGGGCCGGGGTGTACGCGCAGTGCGTCGACACCAGCCGTGTCGTCCACCGCCAGGAGGTGCGCGCGGGGGTGTGGCTGGTCACCGGGCCCGGCGGGCGCGGCATGACCTGCTCGCCGGCCATCGCCGAGCGGACCGCGGACGAGTTGGGCTGGTGAGGAAGGTGACCAGGGAGATGAGCGCACAGGCGCCCACGCAGGCGACCACGAACGTGACCGGGGTGACGCCGGACCAGCGGCGCGTCGGGCTCGTCGTGCTCGACATGGCCGGGACGACCGTCGCCGACGGGGGGCTCGTCGAGCAGGCCTTCTCCGCCGCCGCCGGAGAGCTCGGCGTCGAGCCGGGCTCCGCGGACCACGCCGAGATGCTGGACTACGTACGCGCCACGATGGGCGAGTCCAAGATCTCCGTGTTCCGGCACCTGTTCGGCGAGGAGGCGCTCGCACGGCGGGCCAACACCGCGTTCGAGAAGGCGTACGGAGAGCTGGTCGACGGCGGCCGGATCGCCCCGGTCCCCGGGGCGCGGGAAGCCGTCGAGGCGTTGCGGGCCGCCGGGCTGACGGTGGTCCTGACCACCGGCTTCGCCCGCGTCACGCAGGACGCCATCCTGGACGCGCTCGGCTGGCGCGACCTCGTCGAGCTGACCCTCTGCCCCGCCGACGCGGGCGGTCGCGGCCGGCCCTACCCGGACATGGTGCTCAGCGCCTTCCTGCGGACCGGGGCCGTCGCGGACGTGCGGGAGGTCGCCGTCGTGGGCGACACCGCGTACGACATGACGAGCGGCGTGCGGGCCGGGGCCGGTGTCGTCGCGGGCGTGCTGACCGGCGCCCACGGCGAGGCCGCGCTGCGGGAACACGGCGCCACCCACGTCCTGTCCTCGGTCGCCGGACTGCCCGCGCTGCTGGCGTCGCCCGCCGCACCCGGGTCCCCCGCCCCGCTCGCCCGGGAGCGGACATGAGCGGCAGCGGCATCCGCTTCGACCGGGTCTCCGTCGCCTACGACGGCAACACCGTCCTCCACGCGCTGGACCTGACCGTCGAACCCGGCGAGGTCATGGCCCTGCTCGGGCCCTCCGGGTCCGGCAAGACGACCGCGCTGCGGGCCGTCGCGGGGTTCGTGCGGCCCGCGTCGGGGCGGGTGTTCATCGGCGGGACCGACGTCACCGGGCTGCCGCCGCACCGGCGGGGCATCGGCATGGTCGTCCAGCAGTACGCGCTCTTCCCGCACCTGCGGGTCAAGGACAACGTGGCCTTCGGCCTGCGGGCCCAGAAGGCCGCCAAGGCCGAGATCCCCGGGCGGGTCGCCGAGGCCCTGGAGATGACGGGCATGGGCGCCTACGCGGAGCGGTACCCGCGCGAGCTGTCCGGCGGCCAGCAGCAGCGCGTCGCCATCGCGCGGGCCCTGGCCATCAGGCCCGGGGTGCTCCTCCTCGACGAGCCGCTGTCCGCGCTCGACGCACAGCTCCGCTCGGGCATGCTCGCCGAACTCGCCCGGCTGCACAGGGAACTGCCGGACGTCTCCATCCTGTACGTCACCCACGACCAGGTCGAGGCGCTGACCCTGGCGGACCGCATCGCCGTCATGGACCGGGCCAGGCTCCAGGACTGCGGCACCCCGCAGGAGCTCTACCGGACGCCCCGCACGGAGTTCACGGCCTCGTTCGTCGGCAACGCGAACCTCCTGCCGGTCACCGCGGGCGCGGGCGCCGCCTTGCTCGGCGGGGCCGAGCTGAAGGTCGACACGGGCGGCGTCGCGCCCGGCGCGACCGCCACGCTGTGCGTCCGCCCGCACCTCGTGGGCCTCGGCGACGGGCCCAACGCGCTCACCGGCCGGGTCAGCGAGGTCCAGTGGCGGGGCGCCACGCACCGGCTGTACGTCGACGTGGCCGGGGAGCGGATCAAGGCGGACGTCCGCGAACTGCGCACCCCGCCCGGCATCGGCGACCAGGTCACCGTGCACTTCGCCCCGGAGGACGCGGTCCTGCTCACCGCGGCCGTGTCCGAGGGCGCGGCCGCGTCCAGGAGGGCGGGGGTGGCCGCCGATGGCTAGCGCCACGCTCGCCGCGGCCCCCGCGCGGCTGCCCCGTGCCGTGCCCCGCTGGGTGTGGGCCCTGCCGCCCGTCGCCGTGCTCGGGCTCGTCTTCCTCTATCCGCTCGCCCTCGTCGTGCAGCAGTCCGTGCGGCCGGACACCGGGGGGACCTCCCTCAAGCCCTACGCGGACGTCTTCGCCTCCGAGGCCTTCCGGGAGGCCCTCGTCACCACCGTGTGGCTGGCGCTCGGGTCGACCGTCGGATGCCTGGTGCTCGGGTTCGCGCTCGCGCTGGTCATCGCCTTCGTGCCGTTCCCCGGCGCTAGGGCCGTCTCCCGGTTCATCGACGTCTTCCTCTCCTTCCCGTCCTTCCTCATCACCCTCGCCCTGCTCTTCGTCTACGGCGCCAAGGGCATGGCCAACGGCATCTGGACCGACGCGACGGGGGCCGCCGAGGGGCCCTTCCAGTTCCTGACGACGCCGTGGGGCGTGCTCCTCGCGGAGATCACGTACTTCACGCCGTTCGTGCTGCGCCCGCTGCTCGCCGCGTTCTCGCAGCTCGACACGGCCCAGCTCGAAGTGGCCTCCAGCCTCGGCGCGAAGCCCGCCAGGATCGTGCGCCGCGTCATCCTGCCCGAGGCGCTGCCCGCGCTCGCCGCCGGCGGCAGCCTCGTCCTCGTCATGTGCCTGAACGAGTTCGGCATCGTGCTCTTCACCGGCGCCAAGGGCGTCACCACCCTGCCGACGCTCGTCTACGGCAAGGCGATCCTGGAATCCGACTACCCGGCGGCCTGCGTCGTCGCCGTCGTCAACATCGCGATCTCCGTCGGCCTCTACGGCCTCTACCGGGTGGTGAGCCGCCGTGCTGGTGCATAGCCGCGGCGGCAGGTGGGCCGCCTGGGCCCTCTTCGCCGTCCTCTTCCTGCCCCTCTTCGCGCTGCCGCTCCTGGTGATCCTCGCGGCCTCCTTCTCCGCCCACTGGTCGGGAGCCTTCCCCTCCGGCCTCACCACCGGGCACTACGCGGCGGCCACCCGCGGGGAATCCCTCCAGGCCCTCACCACCAGCCTGGTCACCGCCGTCACCGCGAGCCTCCTCGCGCTCGCCGCCGGGACCTGGGCCGCGCTCGCCGCCGCCTCGCTGAAGCAGGGCCCCCGGTGGTCCCGGTTCGCCGGGAGGGTGCTCGACACGCTCTTCGTGCTGCCGGTCGCGGTGCCCTCGGTCGTCGTCGGGCTCGCGGTCCTCGTCGCGTTCAGCGAACCGCCGATGCTCCTCAACGGCACCCGGTGGATCGTCGTCCTCGCCCACGCCGTCCTCGTCACCGCCTTCGCCCACCAGTCGGTCTCGGCCGCCCTCGCGCGGCTCGACCCGGCGTACGAACAGGCCGCCGCCTCGCTCGGCGCCAGGCCCTCGTACGTCCTGTGGAAGGTGAAGCTGCCGCTGCTGCTGCCCTCCCTGAGCGCGGCCGCCGGGCTCTGCTTCGCGCTCTCCATGGGCGAGCTGAGCGCCACGATGATGCTCTACCCGCCCGACTGGACGCCGCTCCCGGTGCGGATCTACGCGGCCACCGACCGCGGCTCGACGTTCACCGGAGCCGCCGTCGCCGTCGTCCTGATGGCGGCGACCCTGCTGGTGCTCCTCGCCGTCTCCCGCGTCCGCACCCGCGCCTCCTACCGCTGACCCGCCCCTCATCCGCCCGCTCGCCCGCAAGGAGTACCCCACGTCATGTCCCGTGCCCCGCAGACCAGAACGCTCGCCGCCGTCACCGGCGCCCTCGTGCTCGCAGGATCGCTCACCGCGTGCGGCAGCGGTTCGGCCGCGTCCGACGACAAGGTCGTCACCGTCTACAGCGCCGACGGCCTCAGGGGCGAGAACGGCGACGGCTGGTACGACCAGGTCTTCAAGGACTTCGAGAAGAAGACCGGGATCAAGGTGAAATACGTCGAGGGCGGCTCGGGGGAGATGGTGCAGCGCGCCGTCCGCGAGAAGTCCAACACCCAGGCCGACGTCCTGATCACGCTGCCGCCCTTCATCCAGCAGGCCGACGACAAGGGCCTCCTCCAGTCCTACGAGCCCGAGGGCTCCGAGGAGGTCGACGGCTCCGCCAAGGGCGCCGGCGGCAAGTGGACCGCCGTCGTGAACAACTACTTCGGCTTCATCCACAACAAGAAGGAACTGCCGGGCGGCAAGGCCCCCAAGACCTGGGAGGACCTCACCGAGGACACGTACAAGAACAAGGTGCAGTACTCCACGCCCGGCGTCGCGGGCGACGGGACGGCCGTGCTCATCAAGGCCATGCACGACTTCGGCGGCACGAAGCCGGCGATGGCGTACCTGAAGAAGCTCCAGAGCAACAACGTCGGCCCGTCCGCCTCCACGGGCAAGCTCGCGCCGAAGGTCGACAAGGGCGAACTGCTCGCCGCCAACGGCGATGTCCAGATGAACTACGCGCAGTCCAAGGACATGCCCAACCTCCGCATCTGGTTCCCCGCCAAGGAGGGCGGCAAGCCGACGACGTTCGCGCTGCCGTACGCGGCGGGCCTGGTCACCAAGGCCCCCCACAACGCGAACGCGAAGAAGTTCCTGGACCACCTCCTCAGCCGTGAGGCGCAGGCCCAGGTCAGCTCGGTCGGCGGCGGCTTCGCGGCCCGCAAGGACGTCAAGGCCACCGACGCCGACGCGATCGCCCTCGACCGGATCATCGAGGGCGTCGAGGTCTTCGAGCCGGACTGGACGGACATCTCCGAGAACCTCACCTCGTACGTGGAGGACTGGAAGTCGGCGACGGGAAGCTGACCGGGCGGGAGCCCGCCGGAGTCCGAACGAGATCGGCGGGGTCAAGATCACCGCTTCCTGTTTAGGCTGGGGGCGTCGGCACAGCGCTGTCCCGGCGCCCCTCAGACCTCGCAGACCGCAGGAGTGCACCCCATGGCAGAGCGCAAGCCCATCGAATCGTGGCTCACGGACATGGACGGCGTGCTGATCCACGAGGGCGTCCCGATCCCGGGTGCCGACGCCTTCATCAAGAAGCTGCGTGAGTCCGGCAGGCCCTTCCTCGTGCTCACCAACAACTCCATCTACACCGCGCGCGACCTCCAGGCCCGGCTGAACCGCATGGGCCTCGACGTGCCCGTGGAGAACATCTGGACCTCCGCGCTCGCCACCGCGAAGTTCCTGGAGGACCAGCGCCCCGGCGGCACCGCCTACGTCATCGGCGAGGCGGGCCTGACCACCGCGCTGCACGACATCGGGTACGTCCTGACCGACCACGACCCCGACTACGTGGTCCTCGGCGAGACCCGCACCTACTCCTTCGAGGCCATGACCAAGGCCGTGCGCCTCATCAACGGCGGGGCCCGCTTCATCTGCACCAACCCCGACGAGACCGGGCCCTCCACCGAGGGGCCGCTGCCCGCCACGGGCGCCGTCGCCGCGCTGATCACCAAGGCGACCGGCAAGAAGCCGTACTTCGCCGGCAAGCCGAACCCCCTGATGATGCGCACCGGGCTCAACGCCATCGGCGCGCACTCCGAGACCAGCGCCATGATCGGCGACCGCATGGACACCGACGTCCTGGCCGGGCTCGAGGCCGGGATGGAGACGTTCCTCGTCCTCACCGGACTGACGTCCCGCGACGGCATCGACCAGTACCCCTTCCGGCCCTCCACCGTCGTGGACTCCATCGCCGACCTCGTCGACCGGATCTAGGAACGCGGCCGGGCACGACCCGTTTGCCACACACCGGTGGGCGGTGGCGCGCACCGCGCGTGAACCTCGGAGCAGGAGGTTCACGATGTGCATAGGTCCCATAGCTCTGCGCGCCGCCCCCGCGGCCGTGGCCCTGGCCATGGTGCTGCCGGGCGGCGCGGCCCGGGCCCACGACCAGGACTCCGTACGGGCCGAGGTGGCCCCGGCGAGCGCCGCGCCCGGCGCCACCGTGGAGGTGAGCGTCTCGGGGTGCGAGGGCACGACGGGGTCGGCGGGGTCCGGGGCCTTCGAGGAGGACGCCGCGCTCACCGGGCCCGGCGACGGCTCCCGGACGCTGACCGGCGGCGCCAGGATCAGACAGGGCCTGACGGGCACGTTCGAACTGACCGTCATCTGCGACGGCCACCCGCACCAGGGCGTGGGCAAGGTCGGCGTGGCGGACCACGACCCGGCGCCAAAGGCCCCGGCCAAGGCCGGGGGCGGCGGCGCCGGCAGGATCACGGCGCACACCTCCGACGACGCGGACGACGCCTCGGAGGCGGGGCCCGGCGCCCGGCACGCCGTGGTCGGCCTGGTCCTCGCCGGTGCGGCGGCCGTCGCCGTGGCCTTCCGCAGCGTCCGACGGCGCCGCCCCGAGTGACGGGCGGACGTGACCATGTCCGGTGACGCACCCCCAGCCGGGCGCGGGCGCCTCCTCACCGGGGTCGCCTGGGCGGTGCTCCTCGCGGGCCTCGGCTTGGGCGGCAGCGGCCTCTCCGCGCTGGGCGGCGGCCTCGTCGCACCCGCCACGGGCGACGTGGCGGCGGTCGGCCGCCCCCTCGGCGTCGAACTGCCGCGCGGCCACGCGCCGCTGGCCCCGGCCCGGCCGCACCGCGTCGACGTGCCGGCCCTCGGCATCGAGGCCCCGGTGAGCGCCCGCGGCCTCGACCCCGACGGCGCCATCGACCCGCCGCCCTTCGAGGAGGCCGACACCGTCGGCTGGTACGGCGGCGGCACCCGCCCCGGCACCCCCGGCGTGGCCCTCTTCGTCGGCCACGTCGACACGAGGACCAGGCCCGCGGTCTTCTACGACCTCAGCGCGGTGCGCCCGGGACAGAAGATCAGGGTGGCCCGCGACGACGGCACGACCGCGGAGTTCACGGTCGACGACGTCGAGGTCGTCACCCGCGAACGCTTCGACGCGGCGCGGGCCTACGGCCCCCGCGAGGAGGACCGCGCGGAGCTGCGCCTGATCACCTGCGGCGGCGCCTTCGACAGGGCCGCCCACACGTACACGGCCAACGTGATCGTCTCGGCGTACCTGACGGGGGTGCGCCGCTAGGCCGTCCTCGCCGGGGGCGGCGGCCCGCTCGCACCCTCCGTCACTCCGGTATCACCGCAGGTGGCACCCGTTGCCGGCGTCCTCGGTAACAGCTCTTCCACAGGGCCTCACGCCGGACGGACGGGCCTCGTGGGCAGGGGAGGCGTATGTCAGGATTGAGTCACCGACAGTGCACCCAAGGGGGAGTGGATGTACCGCAAAGGCACCGGCCGCGGACGCGTTTTCGCGGCCAGGGGGGTGAGGACGGGAGCGGCGCTGGTGGGGGCCGCGCTGCTTCTTTCCGCGTGCTCCTCCTCCGACGACGACCCGGGCAGCGCCTCGGGCGCGCCGGTCGAACAGCAGCCCAAGGGCAAGGACCCGTACTGGGTCAACCCGGAGGGGAACGCGGCCAAGCAGGTCGCCGCCTACGAGAAGGACGGCAAGAAGGAAGACGCCGCGCTGATAAGGAAGATCGCCGAGCAGCCCGTCGCCGAGTGGATCGTCCCGGAGAACGCGGAGGAGCAGGCCCGCGGCTTCACCGAGGCCGCGGCCGAGGCCGATCGTGACGCCCTGCTCGTCCTCTACAACATCCCGCACCGCGACTGCGGCCAGTACTCCGGTGGCGGCGCGGCCGACGGCAACGCCTACCGGGCCTTCATCGACCAGGTGGCCAAGGGCATCGGCGACCGCAGGGCCACCGTCATCCTGGAGCCGGACGCCGTGCTCCACATGGTCGACAACTGCACGCCGGAGCAGTTCCACGAGGAGCGCTACGACCTCCTCAAGGGCGCCATCGGCAAGCTCAAGTCCCTGAAGAACACCAAGGTGTACCTGGACGCGGGCAACGCGGGCTGGAAGAACCCGGACTCGCTCTGGGAGCCCCTGAAGTGGTCGGGCGTCGAGCAGGCCGACGGCTTCTCGGTGAACGTCTCCAACTTCCAGACGACCGGGGCGAGCGCCGAGTTCGGCAAGAAGCTGTCGGCGAAGATCGGCGGGAAGCCGTTCGTCATCGACACGGCGCGCAACGGCAACGGCCCCTACACCAAGGGCAAGGACCCCTGGTGCAACCCGCCGGGCCGCGCGCTGGGTGAGGTGCCCACGACGAAGACCTCCGACCCGCTCATCGACGCGTACCTGTGGGTCAAGCGGCCCGGTGAGTCCGACGGCACGTGCAGGGGCGGGCCGAAGGCAGGCGAGTGGTGGCCCGAGTACGCACTGGGCCTGGCCAAGGCCGCCGACTAGGGGCGCGGGGAACCGCGCGAGCGACCACGCAAGAGCCGCAGACGCCTCTGCCGGAGATCCACGCGGAGGCGTCTGCGGCTTTTCGCGGGCCGAGCGCGCGCCCCCCCGGGGGGCGTTGTCTACGGCACGTGGACCCACTGGGCCTTGCTCGGCGTGCCCTGGTCGTCCGTGACGAAGAGCATGTACCAGCCGGTCTCCACCAGGCTGCGGTTCTTCGGGACGGTGACCGTGACCTTGCCGGGCGACTTCTTCAGGTCGAGCGCGATCGACGTCTGGTCGATGTCCGTGACGTGCGTGGAGGCGCTCGGCTTGATGAGCCGCGCCGACTTGATGGCGGAGGAGTGCTTCGTCGGGAAGGTCCCGCTGCCGCCCCGCTCGATGTTCCTCGGGCCCTTGCCCAGCGTGGGCCGCGAGCCGTGGTACAGGTACGGCGGCGTGTAGATCTCGATGCGCTGCTCGAACACGCCGGGCTTCGTGTTGGCCTTGTCGGCGTAGAGCGAGTCGGAGCCGAAGAACATCACGCGCCCGTCGGGCAGCAGGATCGACCCCGAGTGGTAGTTGCGGCCCACCTCCGGGTCGGCGACCCGCCGCATCTCGCCGGTCCCGGCGTCGTAGATGCGGGCCTGGTGGATGTTGGAGTCGCTGCGCCCGCGGTAGTCCTCGGAACCGCCGGAGATCAGCACGGTGTCGTCCGGCAGCGTCGATATCTGCGGGTAGCGCGTGCCCTTCTCCAACTCGGGGCCGTCCACGAACCTGGGGTCGTCCGCCTTCAGGTCGACGATCCGGGTCTTGTCGCTCGACTCCTTGGACTCGCCGACACCGCCGCCGCCGACCACCATGTACTTCTGGTCCTGGGCGGGCGGCAGCTCCACCGTGCCCGAGGTCTCCATCAACTCGGGGTCGCTCAGGCCCGGGATGCCCTTCCACTTGTTGGTCTCCAGGTCCCAGATGCCGGGCTTGCGGCCGACGTCGTCGGGGCCGTAGCCCGCGTTCGACCCGGAGTAGAAGAGCTTGCCGTCGGTCATCTGGAAGATCGCCGGGTAGGTCGGGAACTGCCGGATGCCCTTGGTGTACCTCCACTTCTTGGTCTTCGGGTCGTACACCTCGTTCTTGCCGGGGACGAGCTGGCCGATCTCGTCCAGGCCGGAGGTGGAGAGGACCTTGCCGTCGCTGAGCGTGGTCAGCGTGGGGTACCAGCGCGCCTCGTTCATCGGGTCGACCTTGATGTACCGCTCGGCCACCGGGTCGAACTCGAAGGTGTCCTTGATCCCCTGGAAGTCCTTCTTGTCCAGGGCGAGCTTCTGCGCCATGCCGTAGACGTTGCGGGTGTCGGAGCCCTTCAGGCCCTGGACGCGGTAGTTGTCCTGGGTGCCCGTCTCGTACTTGGCGCCGCTCTTGGCCGCCTCGACGTAGACCCGGCCGAGGCCGGGCTCGGTCCGCAGGAACCTGCCGGTCTGCTTGTCGAAGACCTTCTTCGCCTTCTCGACGAGGATGTTGTCCGCGGAGACGAAGGTCTTGCCGTTCTTCTTGCCGGTGAACTTCGTCCCCGCAGGGATCGTCTTCGGCTCGTCCGGGTCCTCGTTGTGGACGATCATCAGACCGCCGGCCTTGGTGATGTCGCCCTTCAGCTTCTCGTAGCGCTGCGTGCCGCCCGCGATGAGCAGGTTGCCGTTGCCGAGCTGGGTGTGGCCGGTGCAGAACAGGTCGGTGGGCGTCGGGATCTTCTTGACAGTCCCCTTGACCGGGTCCCAGAGCCGGGTGTCGAACTTCTTCGCGTCGAAGTTCTTCTGGTTGTTGCCCGACCCCGCGACGAGCAGCACCTTGCCGGTGTGCAGCAGGGCCGCGTGGATCGTGTTCTGCCGGTACTCCTCGGGGAAGTCCACGATCTCCCAGTGGCCGTTGTCCGCCTTGTACTCCGGCTGGTTGATCTTGTAGTCGTGGTACTTCTCCGAGCCCACGCGCCACAGCCACGGGCCGTTCATGCCTGCCAGCGCGACGACGACCGCCGCGCCTATCGCGATGCGGCGGGCACGGCGGCGGCTGGAACGGTCTGTCATTTCTTACGTCCCCCAAGGGAAATCTGCATGGTCTGGTCGTGCGATGCCCAGGTCGGCTTCTGCTGGGGCGCGTGCGGGGCGGCGTGCCGTCCGCCCGCGGGGGCCGGCTGCTGGGCCTGGGGCAGGGGCGCCGTGGCGTCGCGCGGCAGAGCGGCGGCCGGACCCGACCCGGACGGCGGCCCCGCAGGGCCCGCTCCGGCGCCGGCCTTGCGCTTCTTCTTCTCCTGCCGCATGCCCCAGCGCCACGCGAAGATCGGCGCCGCCGTGATCAGGAGGGCGAACGTGGCCCAGGTGATCATCGCGGGGTGCGCGTGCCCGTACACGAAGGAGGCGGCCATCGAGGCGCCGAAGACCAGAATGAAGAACAGGTGGATGCGGAAGGTCCCGGACAGCGTGTCCGGGCTCGCCGAATCGCCCTTGGGGGTCACCACGAACTTGCTCTTGCGGCGCAGGGCCGCGTCGAGGAGTGAGCGCGCGTAGATCGGCGCCGAGAGGGCCGACATCACCATGCCCGCCACACCGCCGGAGCCCTCGGGCTCGTGCGGGGAGACGTTGTGCCGCCGGTTCCAGATGTAGAGGCCGATCTGCAGCGCCGAGGCGTTGCCGTACAGCATCAGCCAGATGGTCGGGTCGATGTTCACGCCGGACGCGCCGAGGCCCAGGAACAGCGCGCAGCTCAGCGCGGCCAGGATCCAGTTCATGGCGGACATCGGGTAGAAGATGACCATCATCGTGTAGTTGAAGAGGCGGCCGGGCGGCAGCGAGAACGGCGCCTTCCAGAACTGCTTGAGGATCGTCTCGTACGTCCCCCGCGACCAGCGCAGCTGCTGGGTGAAGAAGTCCGTCCAGGCGTTGGGGCCCTCACCGACCGCGAGGACGTCGGGGGTGTAGACCGACTTCCACTTCTTGCCGGTCGCCGGGTTGGTGGCGCGGTGGATCTCGAAGCCCGTCGCCATGTCCTCGGTGATCGAGTCGTACAGGCCGCCGATCTGCTTCAGGGCCTTGATGCGCACCGCGTTGGAGGTGCCGACGAACATCGGGGCGCCGTAGGCGTTGCCCGCCCGCTGGATCAGCGCGTGGAAGAGGAACTGCTGCGACTCGGCGGCCTTGGTGACGAAGTTGTCGTAGTTGCCGTACACCTGGGGGCCGATGACGAAGCCGACGTTCTCGTCGCGGAAGAACCCGAGCATCCGCTCCAGGTAGTTCGGCATCGGGATGTGGTCGGTGTCGACGGAGGCGAAGTAGTCGTAGTCGTCGCCGTGCGCGTCGAGCCAGGCGTTGTAGTTGCCGTGCTTGGTCTTGGCACGGTGCGGGCCCTTCGTCATGTTCCACTTCGCCACGCCCTTGCGGGAGAAGTGGTGCACGCCGAGCCGCCGGCAGACCTCCTTGACCTCCGGGTCGTCACCCTCGTCGAGGAGCCAGACGTGCATCGTGCCGCGGTGCCGGATCTTGACCGCGGCCTCAAGGGTCTTCGTCACCATCCCGATCGGCTCCTTGCCGGGCACGAAGGAGGTGAGGAAGGCGACTCGGGTGCCGGTCTCGGGCACCACGGGTATCGGGTCGCGGGCGACGAGCGTCGCGTGCGCGTTGGAGAGGACGTTCATGCAGCGGAAGAACTCGATCAGGCCGATCGATATGAGCATGACGACGTCGAGCACCGGCAGCCAGTCGTTGGCCACGTAGTCGCGCTTCGTCCAGTGCTCGGGCTGCAGCAGCCAGCCCAGCAGGACCAGCGAGAGCAGCGGGGCCGCGCCCAGCATCAGCGCGGCCCGTATCTTGTGCGGCTCCTGCGAGAGCAGCGAGCGGTACTTCACCTTGTACGGCTTGCTCGGGTCGGGACGGGTCAGCGGCCCGGCGAGCCGGCTGTAGTGCTCGTAGTCGTACCGCGGCAGGGTTCTCTTGATTCTCCGGAACCCGCCCGTCCGCTGTGAGACGGTCCTGAGCTGGGTCGTTTCTGACGGGTCGTTCTGCCGCGCGCCCGTCGGCGTCGACGTCATGAGTCATCCCCCCGCACGCGGTCCCCCGCGCGTTCGTTGGTCCTTCCGCCGACGCGGGTCCCCTCCGACCCCCATCGACGCATCAGTGGCAGGCCACCGTCCCCTTAGACATGGAACGACAACCTTCCGGTTGCATGATGCCCCCCTAGGCATCGCGACACGAACGGGACCCCCATCCCTGCCTTGTCGCGCGGACCGGCGAGCCCCCGAGCGCCCCGAATCGTCCGCCTCATGAAAGCCAGTGGCTCTCGAACAGGGTTCTACGCCCCAAGGCATGATCGCAAGAGCGATACAAGGGGTTTACCGGTCATACGAGCGATGTGAGTGCTCTGCTGGGACAGGTGTGCCCAGGCGGGTGCGGATGTTGCCGAAGTGCTCCCTTATGGCCTGTTCCGCCCGCAGGGCGTCCCCCGAGCGGACGGCCTCCAGGATCTCCCGGTGCTGCCGGCAGGTGACCTTCGGGTCCTGCGGCACGTCCACCAGATCCGTGCGGACCTTGTGGAAGGCGTCCCAGAACGCCTCCAGGACCTCACCGAGCAGCAGGTTTCCCAGCCCGCGGTAGAGCGTGGCGTGAAAAGCGCGGTCGGTCTCGGCGCGCACGCCGCCCTCCGCGCCGGCGGCCTCGGCCTCCATGCGCGCCACCAGGGCGTCGAGTTCGGCGAGGTCGGCCTCCGGGACCCGGCCCGCGAGGCGCGCGATCAGGCCGGTCTCGACGGCTTCGCGCAGCTCCAGGAGCTGGAGCAGGCTGTCCTCGCCGCGGTAGTGGCCCGCGACCGTGCGGAAGGCGAGGCCTTCGATCATCGGGGCGACCGACATGGGGCCGACATAGGTGCCGAAGCCATGGCGGATCTCCACGATGCCCATCGCCTGGAGCGCCTTGAGCGCCTCCCGTACGGAGTTCCTGCTGACCCCGAGGCGCTCCATCAGCTCCGGCTCGGTGGGCAGCGAGGCCCCGGAGGGCAGCCTGGAATCGATGATGAGCTTCTTGATCCGCTCCTGGATGTCGCGCGCCATGGCGCAACCGTAGCGGTAGGCGTACGGGGGGCGGCTCGTCCGCGGCGGTGGATCGGCTCGCCGCGCCTACGACGAAGGCCCTCCGTGTGAACGGAGGGCCTTCGCTGTCTGTGCGCCGCCAGGGACTCGAACCCCGGACCCGCTGATTAAGAGTCAGCTGCTCTAACCAACTGAGCTAGCGGCGCCTGCTGACCTGGAGAACTCTACCGGATGCGCGGGGGTGCCCCGAACCATGGACGCGGCCGGGGGCGCCGGGCGGTCCCTTCCGTCATTCGGGCCGTCGACATGCGACATTTGTCCTGAGTTGCGACACTGGCGCACGTGCGGATGCGCGAGCAGTCTTCGTCGAGGTCCAGCGCTGATCAATCGCGGGCGGCTCCGGAATCCGGGTGGGCCGTGGCCGGTGGGGTGGATGAGATCGAGGCACGTATGAGGCGGAGGCACGGATGAGCGCGACGGCGGCTTCACAGTCCCAGTCCCCGGCGGTCGAGGCCCCCGAGGGCCTGGTCCCGGACCCCGCCGCGGAGGGACGGCCCCCGCGAGCCGCACACGCGACGGTCCCGCCCGCCGCACCGGCCCTGCCTGCCGATCACGTCCCGTCTGTCACCCAGGCCCTGCCTACCGCTCACGTCCCGTCTGTCGCCCAGGCACAGCCTGCCGATCACGTCCCGGCTGCCGCGCACGTCCCGTCTGTCGCCCAGGCACAGCCTGCCGATCACGTCCCGGCTGCCGCGCACGTCCCGCCTGTCACGCAGAACCTGCCTGTCACCCAGGTCACCCACGCCCCGCACCCCCCGAGACCGCAAGGCGTGCGGGTGATCCACAGTGAGGCGACCACCGAGATCCCGCTGCACCTTCTCTTCCGGGACGCCGCGGAGGCCGCCGGCGCGGCGGGCGCCTCCCCGCCGGCCGCCGTGGGACGGCGCGGGCGGAGAGACGGTGAGCACCCCCGGACCGCGCGGCACCCCGGGGCCGCCCCCGCGGCGCCGATCGCGCGGACCGTGCCCGAGGTCGACGTGGCGGTCGTCGAGCGGCGGGGCCGCGTGCTGCCCGGCCTCGCCGGAGTGCTCGGCGGTTGCGCCGGCGTCGCCGGGTGCGGGCTCTCGCTGTGGTGGGCCGGGGTCCTGCCCGACCCCGTGCTGCGTGTGACGGGGCTGCCCGGGGGCGCGGGCGCCGGACTCGGGGCCAGGCAGTGGGCCTCGCTCGCGGGCTCCGGGGCGCTCGGCCTCTTCGGCTTCGGCGGCCTGGCGCGGGGGAGGGCCGGCGGCGCCTGGGTGCTCAGCCTCTTCGGCCGCTACCGCGGCACCGTCCGCCGCACCGGCCTCCTCTGGGTGAACCCCCTGCTGCTCCGCCGCCGCGTGGACGTGCGTCTGCGGCACTGGCGGAGTGAGCCGATGCCGGTGGTGGACCGCTGCGGGGTCGCGCTGCGCGTCGTCGTCCTCGTGGTGTGGCGGGTCAGGGACCCCGCGCGGGCGACGCTCTCGGTCGCGGACCACGAGCAGTACCTGCGGGAGTGCGTGGAGGCCACCACCGCCCGGGTCCTCTCACGGCTGCCCGCCGACGCCTTCCAGGAGGACGGCCAGACCCTGCGGGACGCCGACGCGGTCGGCTCCACGCTGACCCGGGCGCTCGCGGCCGACACCGACGCGGTCGGCGTGCAGATCTTCTCGGCGCAGCCGACCCGTATCGAGTACGCGCCCGAGGTGGCGGACGCGATGCGGCGCCGCAGGGTCGCCGCGCTCGACGCCCGGCACCGCGACTCCGTGCTGACCTCGGTGGTCGACTCGGTCGAGGACACCGTGACGCGGCTCGCCACCCGCGGTCTCGTGCTCGACGAAGGCGAACGCAAGGCCCTGGTCAAGGACCTGACGGTGGCGTTCTGCACGGGCCGCGGAGAGCAGAAGTAGGCGCCCGCCCCGACCGCCGCTTCCGGTGGCGCCGCGCCGCTGCCTGGCGCCGCCCCTCGGCGACGCCGCCCCGGCCGCCCCGTCCGCGCTGATGCGGACGGGGCGTTTCCGTGGGACGGATCAGACCTGTCATTGGTATGGACATGTTCAACTACCGGCCATAATCTGAACTTGGTCTAGACCGCAGCGCGCGCACGTCCCACGGAACGTCCCCCGGAACTCCCCACGTTCGGTCAGGAGCGGCACATGCGTAACAAGAAGATGTACGCGGCGTTGGTGGGCCTCGGCACGGTGGGCGCGTTCGCGCTCTCCGCCGGCGGCGCCAGCAGCCACGGCTACACGGACCTGCCGGCCAGCCGGCAGATCAACTGCGCCAAGGGCGTGGTCAAGAACTGCGGGAACATCCAGTGGGAACCGCAGAGCGTCGAGGGACTCAAGGGCTTCCCGGCCGCGGGTCCCGCCGACGGCAAGATCTGCTCGGCGGGCGTGGGCGGCTTCAGCCAGCTCGACTCGCCCAAGGCGCCGAACGGCAGCGCCTGGCCGACCACCCAGGTCAGCGGCGGGCAGAACTACACCTTCCGCTGGCAGTTCACCGCGCGCCACCGCACCACGGACTTCAAGTACTTCATCACCAAGCAGGGCTGGGACGAGAGCAAGCCGGTGACCAGGGCGGCCCTGGACACCACGCCGTTCCTCACCGTCCCGTACAACAGCCAGCAGCCGCCCGCGACCCTCTCGCACAGCGGCAACATCCCCGGCGGGCGCAGCGGTCACCACGTGATCGTCGCGGTCTGGACGGTCGCGGACACGGCCAACGCGTTCTACGCCTGCTCCGACGTCCGCTTCTAGGCGCCCCCTGCGCCGGACAGCTCGCGCGGGCGCCGCGCACGTCGTGCCTTCCCCTCGCACGCGGCGTGTGCGACGCCCGCGCGTACCGACGCGGGACGCCCCCCGGCAGGGCCGCCTACCGTAGGGCCATGCCAAGAGACCACGTCTGGGGGCGGCTTCGACCGCGCGGATATCTGGTGAGCGGCGCCCCGTGGCGCGGCGCCGGGTACCTGGCGGGCGGGGCCCTCCTCGGCGCCGCCGTGCTGCTCGTCGGGGTCGCCCTCACGGCCGTCGGCGCCGCACTCACCCTTGTGCTCGTCGGCATCCCCCTGCTCGGCGCGCTCGCCTTCTGCGGGGTGCCCCTCGCCGCCCTGGAGCGCCGCCGGCTCCGGATGGTCGACCCCGCCCCGGCCCCCAGCCCGCACCGCACCCCCGACACCCCCGGCATCAACGCCTGGTTCCGGCTCCGCGTCACGGAGCAGGCCACCTGGCGAGAGCTCGCCTACGCCGTGCTGCTCGCCCTCGTCCTGTGGCCGCTGGACCTCGCCGTCCTGGCCTGCGCGGTCGCCCTCCCCGCGCTGCTGCTCATCGCCCCCGCCCACCTGGCGGCCGCCGGCGGCCCCGCCCACGGCGTCCGCCCCGCGAAGCTGTGGCTCGTGGAGTCCTACCCGGCGGCCTGCGGCACCGCCCTGCTCGGCCTCGTCGCCCTGCTGGCGCTCGCCTACCCGCTGGGCGCGTACGCCGCGGCGCGGGCCGCGTTCGCCCGGCTCCTGCTGGCCCCCCGCGACACGGAACTCGCCGCCAGCCTCGCCGAGGTCACCCGCTCACGGGCCCGGCTGGTCGACGCCTTCGAGGCGGAGCGACGCCGCATCGAGCGTGACCTGCACGACGGGGCCCAGCAACGCCTCGTCGCGCTGACCATGGGCCTAGGGCTCGCGCGGCTCGACGCCGAACCCGGCACCCCGCTCGCCGAACGGCTCGCCACCGCCCACGACGAGGCGGGCCGGGTCCTGACCGAGCTGCGCGAGCTGATCCGCGGCATCCACCCGCAGGTCCTCACCGACTACGGCCTCGCCACCGCCATCGAGGACGCGGCGGACCGCTCCCCGGTGCCCGTGGACACGGCCGGGACCGAGCTGCCCCGGCTGCCCGAAGCCGTCGAGTCCGCCGGGTACTTCGCGGTCCGCGAGGCGCTGGCCAACGTCGGCAAGCACAGCGGCGCGGACAGCGCCCGTGTCACCGCCGTCCACACCGGCGAAGTCCTCCGCATCGACGTGCGCGACGACGGCCGCGGCGGCGCCGACCCCGCGCACGGCACGGGCCTCACCGGACTCGCCGACCGCCTCGCCGTACTCGATGGCACACTGACGGTCACCAGCCCGCCCGGCGGCCCGACCGTCCTGTCCGTGGAGATCCCGTGCCGAGCCGAAGCCTGAGAGTCGTACTCGCCGAGGACAGCGTGCTGTTGCGGGAAGGACTCATCGGCGTGCTCGGCCGCTTCGGGCACGAGACGGTGGCGGCGGTCGGCGACGCGGAGGCGCTGCGGGACGCCGTGTCGGCGTACGACCCGGACATCGTGGTGACCGACGTGCGGATGCCGCCCGGGTTCCAGGACGAGGGACTGCGCGCGGCGGTCGCGCTCAGGACGGAGCGGCCGGCGCTGCCGGTGCTCGTGCTGAGCCAGTACGTGCAGCGGACGTACGCGGCGGAGCTCCTGGACACGGGGGACGGCACGGGCGTCGGCTATCTGCTCAAGGACCGCGTCGGCCAGGTCGAGCAGTTCGTCGAGGGACTGACGCGGGTGGCCGACGGCGGGACGGTCGTCGACCCGGAGGTCGTACGGCAGTTGCTGCGGCGCCGACGCGACCCGCTGGCCCAGCTCACCCCGCGCGAGCGCGAGGTGCTCGGCCTGGTCGCCGAGGGCAAGTCGAACGCGGCGATAGCCGCCGGGCTCGTCGTCTCCGAGGCCGCCGTGGGCAAGCACATCGGCAACATCCTCGCCAAGCTCGACCTGCCGCAGGGGGACGGCACCCACCGCAGGGTGCTCGCGGTCCTGGCGTATCTGCGCGGGTGAGAGCGCCCGCGCCGGGCCGCCGGGTGAGGGAACGGCGCCGAACGGACACGCGCCCCCTGGCCGTTCGCGTGAGCGATTACGCTCCTGCCCCATGAGCACGTCCGACCAGACCGAACTTCCGTACGACGACGAGGACGCGCCGGAGGACGCCGCGCCGCCCGGCCCCACCCCCGCCGCCCGCGCCCGGCGCGCCCGTATCGCCGCGGCCTCGCTGCTCATGGCCGCGGCGGCGGCCGTCCTCGCGCTGCGCCTGGCGAGCCGGTCGTCGGTCCTGGTCGTCGGGGTCTACGGACTGCTGCTCATCCTCTGCGGCGTGGTGATCGAACTGAGCCGCCGCGGCCGGACCAGGCTCGGCTCCTGGCTGCTGGCCGCGGGGCTCGTGGCGGCGCTGCTCATGGACGGGGTCGTCCTGGCATAGCCGCCTCCGCCGGCGCCGACTCCCGCACGCCGTGCCGCTCGTGCAGCCGCCGTAGCGGACCCGGCGCCCACCAGGCGCGGCGGCCGAGCAGGGCCATCGTCGCCGGCACGAGGAGCATCCGGACCACGGTGGCGTCGATGAGGACGGCCAGGGTCAGCCCGAGCCCGATCTGCAGGATCGGTGAGAAGCCGCCCGTCATGAACCCGGCGAAGACGAGGGCGAGCAGCAGCGCCGCGCAGCTCACCACGCGCCCGGAGCGGCGCAGCCCCTCGACGACGGCGGTGCGGTGGTCCCCGGTCTCCGTCCAGCTCTCCCGCATCCGGGAGAGGATGAACAGCTCGTAGTCCATGGCGAGCCCGAAGGCGATGGCGATGATCAGCGGCGGCGCCGTCAGACTCAGCGATCCCAGCCCCTCGCCGCCGAGCAGCGAGGCCCCGTGCCCGTGCTGGAACACCCAGGTGACGACGCCGAGCGCGGCGGCGAGGCTGAGCAGGGTGGTGGCGAGGGTGCGCAGCGGGATCAGCACCGAGCCGGTGAAGGCGAAGAGGAGGGCGAACAGGCCCACGACGACGGTCAGCACGGCCCAGGGGGCGCGCTCGGCGAGCATGGCGCGGAAGTCGACGAGGCGGGCGGCGTTCCCGGTGACCCGGACGGGTTCGCCGCCCCGCAGATCGCGGACGCGCTCGACGAGCCGGGTGGCGGTGGGGCCGTCGGAGGGGCCCCTCGGGGTGAGTTCGAGGAGGACCGTGCCGTCGGAGAGCCGCTGCCGCTCGGTCGCCGCGACACCCGGCAGGGCCCGTATCCGGCGCTCGCAGTCGGCCTCGGCGCCCGGCCTGATCAGGACCTCCACGGGGCTGGTGTCGACCGCGGCCGGATAGTGCGCGCGCACGGTGTCGTAGAGCTGCCGGGCCTCGGTGCCGTGCGGCAGCTGCCGGGCGTCACCGATGCTGATCCGCATCCCGAGAGCGGGCACGGCGAGGGCGGCCAGCGCGGTGACGACGAGCGCGAGGACGGCGAGGGGACGGGCCACGGAGAACCGCGCGAGCCGCGCGAAGAAGGCGCCTCCGCGTGCGGCGCGCGCGGTCGGCGCGGGGGCGGCGATCTTCCCGCCGAACCGCGCGAGCAGCGCGGGAAGCAGCGTCAGCGCCGCCAGCATGTCCACGACCACCACGGCCCCCGCGGCCAGGCCCATGCTGCGCAGGAACGGGCTGGGGAACCAGATCAGACCCGACAGGCTGATGGCCACCGTCAGGCCGGAGAAGAGGACCGTGCGGCCGGCGCGGGCCACCGTGGCGTGGACGGCCTCCGCCACGGCCGCGCCGCGCGAGCGCTCCTCGCGGAAGCGGACCACCATGAGCAGCGCGTAGTCCACGGCGAGCCCGAGCCCCAGCATGGTGACGATCTGCACGGCGTACACCGAGATGTCCGTGAGCAGGCTGAAGCCGAACAGGATGAGGAACGCCCCGGCGACCCCGCTGACCGTGACGAGCAGAGGGAGCCCCGCCGCGCGCAGCCCCCCGAAGATCAGCAGCAGCGCCAGCAGGACCGCGGGCAGGGTGATCAGCTCCGCCCTGGCCACGTCCTCCTGGGCCCGCGTCCCCAGCTGCTCGCCCAGCAGCGGTCCGCCGCTCACCGCGACGTCGGCGCCGTCGAGGTCCCGGATGACGTCCGCCGCGTCGCCGACCGCGTCCTCCTCCGCGTCGTCGTCCAGGCCGCCCTTGAGCGTCACCGGGATCAGCAGCGCCCGGGAGTCGTCGGCGACCAGGCCGCGCGTGGCGTAGGGGTCGGGGACCTCGGCGACGCCGGGCAGGGCGCGCACCCCGGTGACGGCGGCGGCCACCTCGGCGCGCAGCCCCGGCCGGTCGACCGGGCCGCCGCCGGAGACGACCGCGGTGAAGGACGCGCCGGCCGGGTCGAGTGCGTCGAGGAGGTCGTCCGTGACCACGGACTCACTTCCCGGAACGTCCTCCACGGTCGACGTCAGGTCCCCGAAGACCCGGGCGCCGAGGCCGAGGCCGAGGACGAGCAGGCCGACCCAGAGGGCGATGACGGTCAGCGGGCGGCGGGTCGCCGTCCGGGCGAGGGTGGCGAGCATGAGGGCTCCTTGACGGCTGCGGGAAGGCGTGTGGGCACGCGTCCCAGAGTCGTGCCGGAGCGCCGGCCGCGGATCGCCGCCCGGAGCGGTCCTGCGGCCTCCCTCCCCCGGGGGACGCCCTCACCCGCCGGAGGGAGCCGGGCCGGCCCGCGGTCCGCCTCCGCGCGGGCTCAGCTCTCCCCGTTCTCCCCGGCGACCACGAGACCCGTCTCGTACGCGCAGATCACCGCCTGCACCCGGTCCCGCAGCGCCAGCTTCGACAGGACGTTGCTGACATGGGTCTTCACCGTGTGCTCGCTCACCACGAAGGCCGCCGCGATCTCCGCGTTGGTCAGGCCGCGGGCCAGCAGCCGCAGCGTCTCCTCCTCGCGGGCCGTGAGCGCGGCGAGCCGTTCGGCGGGCGGCGCGCCGTCCGTGGCCCGCGCGGTGCGGCGGCGGCCCACGATGTCCGCGACCAGGCGCCGCGTCACCGCGGGCGCGAGCAGCGAGTCACCGGCGGCGACGACCCGCACGGCGTGCACCAGGTCGTCCCTGCGGACGTCCTTGAGCAGGAAGCCGCTGGCCCCCGCGTACAGCGCCTCGTACACGTACTCGTCGAGGTCGAAGGTCGTCAGCATGATCACCCGGCAGCCGGAGGAGCCGCAGACCCGGCGGGCCGCCTCGATGCCGTCCATCCCGGGCATGCGGATGTCGAGCAGGAGCACGTCGGGGGCGTGCAGGCGCACCGCGGCGACCGCCTCCGCACCGTCACCGGCCTCCGCGATCACCTCGATGTCCGGCTGGGCCGCCAGGATCATCGAGAAGCCGCTGCGCACCAGTTCCTGGTCGTCGGCGACCACCACCCGGATACTCATCCCCCCAGGATGCCGTGGGCAGCCGCGCCGCGACACGGAATCCGCCGTCGGGGCCGGGTCCGGTCTCCGCACGCCCGCCGCAGGCGCCCGCCCGCTCGTGCACGCCGATGAGCCCGTGCCCGCCCCGGCCGTCGCCCGACGGGTCGCCGCCGCGGCCGTCGTCGGTGACGGTGAGCCGCAACTCCGCGTCGTGCCACGCCAGTTCCACGCGCACCCGGCTCGCCCGCGCGTGCTTCACCGCGTTCGTCAGCGCCTCCTGCACGATGCGGTACGCCGCGACCTCGGCGTCCGGCGACAGGGGGCGCGGCGGCCCGTGCGTCGTCAGGCGGACCTCGGGGCCGGCGCGCCCGACCCGGGCCACCAGCTCGGGCAGCGCGTCGAGCGTGGGCTGCGGGCCGCGGTCGCCCGGGGCCCGCTCCTCCTTGAGCACGCCCAGGATGCGGCGCAGCTGCACCATGGCGTCGCGGCCCGCGGCGGCGATCGCGTCGAAGGCGGCCTCGGCGCGCGGCGGATCGCTGCGCACCACCACGGGCCCGGCCTCCGCCTGCACCACCATGAGGCTCACCGCGTGGGCGAGGATGTCGTGCATGTCCCGGGCGATGGTGGCGCGTTCGAGGGCCACGGCCCGCGCGGTCTCGCTCGCCCGCTCCCGCTCCAGACGCCGGGCCCGGTCCTCCACGGCGGCGGTGTACGCGCGCTGGACGCGGCCGAGGGACCCCAGGACGTACGCGCTGACGAGGATCAGCAGGTGGAAGGGGTACTCATAGGGTTCCGCGCGCTCGTGGAACGCCATGGTGACCGTCGTGCCGATCAGCCACCCCGTGAGCATCAGGCGCCGCTGCCAGGGCCGGCCGAGCGCGGCCATGGTGTACAGCACGACGAGCCCGCCGTAGGTGACGTCGGGCGGGGGCCGGTGGTGGAGGGCCATGGCGGGCGTGAAGAAGGTGCTGACGCACGCGACGAGGAAGGGCGCGCGGCGCCGCCACACCAGCGGCACGGCCGTCCCCGCGCCGAGCAGGAAGCCCTGCGCGGACAGGGCGTCCCCGCCCTCCTCGGGGAAGAGGAACTGCAGGGACACGGCGAACAGCACGGCGGCCGCGAGCGCCGAGTCGACCACGTAGGGGTGGGCGGCGCGAAGCCGGGCGGCGGGCCAACGGGAGAGCGCGGGCATACGGCGGCTCCTCGGAGCGGGAAGCCGTGCCAGTATCACCGCGCCCGCACGGCGGCGTCCTCACCGGTGCGAGGGATATGCGGGGCCTACGACTCCAGGTACCGCAGCACCGCGAGGACCCGGCGGCTGTAGCCGGTCGTGCGGGAGAGGCCCAGCTTGTCGAAGATCGCGTTGAGGTTCTTCTCGACCGCGCTCAGCGAGATGTGCAGCTTCTCCGCGATGGCCGCGTTGGTGTGCCCCTCGGCGAGCGCTTCGAGGACGGTGCGTTCGCGCGGGGTCAGCCGGGTCAGCGGGTCGCTGTGCGTGGTGCGGATGAGCAACTGCCGTACGACCTCGGGGTCGATGGCGGCGCCGCCCGCGTGGACCCGTTCGAGCGCGTCCAGGAACTCCTCGACCTGCGCGACCCGGTCCTTGAGGAGGTAGCCGACCCGCTCGGCGCTGGAGGTGAGCAGTTGGGCCGCGTAGTTGCGCTCGACGTACTGGGAGAGGACGAGCACGCCCACCTCGGGCCGCTCCTCGCGGATGCGGACGGCGGCGCGCAGCCCGCCGTCGGTGTGGTCGGGCGGCATGCGGATGTCGGTGACGACGACGTCGGGGACGTCCCGCTCCACCGCGTGCAGCAGGGCGTCCGCGTCGCCCACGGCGGCGAGGACCTCGTGGCCCTCCTCGGCGAGCAGCCGCACCAGGCCCTCCCGCAGCAGGGTCGAGTCCTCGGCCAGGATTACGCGCACGGCAGCTCCGCGGTGATGGTGGTGGGTCCCCCGAGGGGGCTGTCGACGTCCAGGGCGCCGTCGAGCGCGGCGACCCGGCTGCGCAGCCCGGTCAGACCACTGCCCCCGGCGTCGGCGCCCCCGCGGCCGGTGTCGCGGACGCGGACGGTCAGGACGGCGCCCCGCTGCCGCACGCGGACGGAGACCTCCTCGGCCGACGAGTGCTTGGCGGCGTTGGTCACCGCCTCCGACACGACGAAGTACGCGGCGGTCTCGACGGCGGACGGCAGCGGGCCCGGCACGTCGTACTCCATGCGGACCGGGAGCGCGCACCGCTCCGACACCCCGCCGAGCGCCTCGTGCAGACCGAGGCTGTCCAGGGCCGTGGGGTAGACCCGCCAGGCCACCTCGCGCAGCTCGGTCAGGACTTCCTGGGCCTCCTTGTGGGCCTGCGCCAGGAGCGCGTCGGCCCGCTCGGGGGTGCGCCCGCGGCGGGCCCTGCCGAGCAGCATGGCGAGGGCGACGAGCCGCTGCTGGACGCCGTCGTGCAGATCGCGCTCGACCCGGCGCCGCTCCACGTCGACCGCCCGGACCACGGCGGCCCTGCTGGTGGCCAGCTCGTCGATACGCCGCTGGAGCAGCTCGCGCTCGGAGGGGCCGAAGCAGTCGCGGGCGAGGCGGGCGTCCTGGTCGGTGAGGGCGCGCAGCCCCTGGACGGCGAGGAAGAGCAGGGTGCCGCCGAGGACGAACTGGCTGAGCAGGTCCACCCAGCTCATCGAGGTGCGGACGACCGACACCGCGAAGATCCCCGCGAGGATCGCGCCGAAGTCGACCATGGCGACGACGACACCGCAGAGCAGCCCGGAGTACGTGCGGACGGCGAGGTAGCGCAGGATCTGCTGGTCGGAGGCGCGGTGCACGGGGAACGTGTCGTGGAAGAACACGGAGCGGCGCCCGCGCTCCAGGGCGGTGAGCCTGCGGGCGCCCGACGCGAGGAGCGCGTGGGCGCGGGGGCGGGTGCGCGGCCAGAGCAGGAAGGGGCCGGCGGCGGTCCCGGCGACGGCGAAGTAGACCAGTCCGAGCAGGGCCGTGAGGCAGCCGATGAGCACACCGAGGACCCTGAGCAAGAACGGGGCGGCCACGGGTTCCCTCACGTCGTCCGACACTAGCGGCACCTACCCGGCGCGGCGGTGCCGGGGAGCGTCGCCCGCCCGCTTCCGCGAGCGCACGCGTACGGCGATGTAGGCGGCGAGGGCGAGGACGACCAGGACGAGCACGGCCTTGGAGAGCAGCCCGACATAGGTCTCGACCACGTCCCACTGGTCGCCCAGCCAGTACCCGGCCATGACGAGCACCGAGTTCCAGATCAGGCTGCCCGCGGTGGTCAGGGCGAGGAAGACCGGCAGCCGCATGCGCTCCACCCCGGCGGGCACGGAGATCAGGCTGCGGAAGATCGGCACCATCCGGCCGAGGAAGACGGCCTTGGTGCCGTGCCGCGCGAACCACGCCTCGGTGCGCTCCAGGTCCTCCCGCTTGACCAGCGGCAGCTTCCCCCACAGGGCGTGCATGCGCTCGCGCCCGAACAGCACGCCGATCCCGTACAGGGCCGCCGCGCCGACGACCGAGCCGAGCGTCGTCCAGAAGAGGGCGGAGAACAGGCTGATCACCCCCTGCCCCGCGGCGAAGCCGGTCAGCGGCAGGATCACCTCGCTGGGCAGCGGCGGGAAGAGGTTCTCCAGGGCGATGGCGAGCCCGGCGCCGGGGCCGCCCATGACGTCCACCAGGTCGGAGGCCCAGCCCGCGATGCCGCCGGCGGGTTCCTGGGGGAGGGCGAGAGTCGTGAGGTCCATGGATTCCACGCTAGAAACCGCAGGTCATCAGCGGTATGGGGGTTGCCGTTGAGTGAGGGTGCGGAAAACCGCACCCTCCGCGGCCGGAAGGGCGCGCCTACGCGAAAGGGCGTCCCCGGAAGACCGGGAACGCCCTTTCGGCATTCGCAAGTGCGCCGCCAGGGACTCGAACCCCGGACCCGCTGATTAAGAGTCAGCTGCTCTAACCAACTGAGCTAGCGGCGCCTGCTGACTCATCAATAGTACCTGGTCCGAGGGGGTGCTCCGGACACCCGCCCGCGCGGCTAGAGCGCGAGCGAGAGCAGCAGCGGCGCCGCCCCGCGGTTCAGGGTGTCCGCGGCGTCGCGCAGCCGGTGGGCCTGCTCGACCGGCAGGGACAGGGCGAGGCAGCCGGCCGTGGAGCCCGCCGTGATCGGGACGGCGGCGCAGACGGTGCCGACCGCGTACTCCTGGAGGTCGAGGACGGGGACCGTGGCGGGCTGGGCGGCCAGGCGGTTGAGCAGGGCCCGTTCGTTCGTGATCGTCCGGGAGGTGAGGCGGGCCATCCGGTGGCGGGCGAGGTGGTCGCGGCGGCCGTCCACGTCGAGCTGGGTGAGCAGGCTCTTGCCGATGGCGCTGGCGTGGGCGGAGGAGCGGAAGTCCACCCATTCGTTGACCGCGGGGGTGCGTGGGCCCGCCGCGAAGTCGGTGACCTCGACCTCGCCGTCCACGTAGCGGCTGAGGTAGACGGCGGCGCCGATGGAGTCGCGCAGGCCGTCCAGGACGCTCTGGAGCTTCGCGCGCAGCGCCTGCTCGTGGTGGCCGGCCGCGGCCAGGCGGTTGAGGGTCTCCCCGGTCACATAGGCGCCGACCGGGCTGTCGGTGAGCTGCTCGACATACCCCTCCCGGCGCAGCATGCGAAGCAGGGGCGCGAGGCGGGTGGCGGGAAGACGGGTCTCGCGGGCGAGTTCCACGGTGGTCACGCCGGTGTCGTGCCGGGCGACTATGTCGAGCACGCGCAGGGCGCTCTGGACGGAGTCGTACGGCGCGGTCGCCTGGTGCTTCAACGCCACGGCTTCCCCCAGCGTGGAACGGATCCGGACAGTCGAGCTGCTCCCACGATAGTCGGCAAGGCCGCCGGGGGGAGCGCCCGTTGCCGAGATTCGTGGCGCGCTCCGGCTCCGTCAGCAGGAACGCGCCACGCCGGCATGTGCCGCGGTCATGCCCCGGTCCCGGGGCGGCGGCCGATGCCTCTCAGGGGCGTGTGCCGGTCACAGCACCGCGCCGAGGAACTCGCGGGTGCGCTCGTGCTCGGGCTCGGTGAAGATCTTCTCCGGCGTTCCGGACTCGATCACGTGGCCGGAGTCGAACATCAGCACTTGGTCCGAGATGTCCCGTGCGAAGTTCATCTCGTGGGTCACGCAGAGCATCGTGATGTCCGTGGTGTGCGCGATGTCGCGGAGCACGTCCAGGACGCCCGCCACCAGCTCGGGGTCGAGCGCGGACGTCACCTCGTCCAGGAGCAGCACCTGCGGGCGCATCGCCAGGGCGCGCGCGATGGCCACCCGCTGCTGCTGGCCGCCGGAGAGCTGCGTCGGGTAGGCGTCGCAGCGGTCGCCGAGGCCGACCAGGTCGAGCAGCTCGCGGGCGCGCTGCTCGGCCTCGTCCTTGGAGAGCCCGAGGACGGTGACCGGCGCCTCCATGAGGTTGCGCAGGACCTTCATGTTCGGGAAGAGGTTGAACTGCTGGAAGACCATCCCGATGTTCTTGCGGACCTCGCGCACGTGCTTCTCGCCCGCGGGGACGAGTCTGCCGTTCTTCTCCTCGTGGGTCAGGTACTGGCCGCCCACCCTGATCGTGCCCTCGTCCGGCCTCACCAGCGTCATGAGCAGGCGCAGGATCGTGGTCTTGCCGGAACCGGACGGGCCGATCAGCGTCACGTGCTTGCCGGAGGCGACGGAGAAGTCGAGCTGGTCGAGGACGGTGTTGGAGCCGTACCGCTTGACGACCTTGTCGAAGCGGATCAGCTCGCTGCCGTCGACGGCCGGGTTGGGGATTTCCTGGGAAGTGCTGTTGTCAGCGGACAAGACGACGCTCCAAAGCTCGCAGAAGAAGAGAGGCCGGGTAGGCGATGACGATGAAGGCGACGCCGACGACGCTGATCGCCTCGTAGGTGAAGGTCGCCTGGCTGTAGCCCTGGGCCTGGCCCAGCATGTCGAGCGCGCCGATGGCGGCCATCTGCGGTGACTCCTTCAGCATGACGATCACGTAGTTGCCGAGCGCGGGGATCACCCGGCGCACGGCCTGCGGCAGGATCACCGACGTCCAGGTCCGGCGCTTGGAGAGGCTGAGCGCGGTCGCCGCCTCCCACTGGCCGGCCGGCACGCCCTCGATGCCCGCCCGGTACACCTCCGAGGTGTACGTCGAGTAGTGCAGCCCGAGGCCGACGACGCCCGTGGTGAGCGGGGACATCGACGGGCCCCACTCCGGCACCACGTAGAACAGGAAGAACAGCTGCACCAGCAGCGGGGTGTTCCTGATGAACTCGGTCACCACCGTGACCGGCCACCGGATCCACTTCTTCTCCGAGCGCTGGGCGATCGCCCAGACCAGACCCAGCGAGAAGGCGATCAGGGTGCCGAACAGCAGCGCCTTGAGCGTGAGCTCCACGCCGTCCCAGAAGAGCGGCATGAAGTCGTCGACATGCGACCAGTTCCAGTTCACTTGGCACCCCCCGTGCCGGTCACGGCGTCGATCGACGACCGGGAGCGCATCCCGCCGAACAGGCTCGTCTTCTCCGGCGTCTGCCCGACGCGCTTCTTGGCGTGCCGCTCCAGGAGCCGCATGCCGCGCGTGAGGAGGAACGCGAGCACGAAGTACAGGCCGAGCAGCAGGGTGTAGATCGGCGCGCTCTCGTTCGTGACGAGCCGCAGCAGGTCACCCGCGAAGGTCATGTCGGCCACCGCGATGAGCGACACCAGGGACGTGCCCTTGAGCAGCTCGATCAGCAGGTTGTTGAACGGCGGAAGCATCTCCGGCCAGGCCTGCGGCAGCTCGATGCGGCGCAGCCGCTGCGCCGGGGTGAAGTTCAGGGCGATGCCCGCCTCGCGCTGCGCCGCCGGCACCGCGGCGAGCGCGCCGCGGACGATCTCCGACGCGTACGCCCCGTAGGTGATGCCGAGGGCCAGCACGCCCGCGAACATCGGCTGGAAACTGATGTGGAAGACCGGCGGCACGGTGAACGCGATCCAGAACATGAAGACCAGCGACGACGTGCTGCGGAAGATCTCGAAGTAGGCCCCGGCGAGGAACCGCACGATCCAGACGCGGGACGTGCGCAGCACGCCGATCGGGAAGGCGATCACGAAGGCGAGGGCCGCACTGAAGAAGGTCACCTGAATGGTGACCCAGATCCCGGGAAGGAACCAGTTCTGGAAGAACTCCGACGACATCATGAGGAGGCGCCCTTCGCAGGCGGACACAGCTTCTCGAGGGTCAGATCCGTCATCTCGTCCTCGGTGAAGCCGAACGGCTTGACGATGCGCAGGAGCTCACCGCTCTCCTTGAGCTTGTGCAGCTCCTTGTTGAAGGCGTCGCGCAGGTTCTTCTCGGAGAGCCGGAAGGCGAAGCCGCCCGCGCCGTAGGCGGGCTTGCCGTCGACCTCCGGCTGGAAGGGCTCCGTCGCCTCGGCGCGCGCGCTGCCCTTGACCACGGTGCGCACGGTGACGTTGGTGCCGGCGAAGGCGTCCACCCGGCCCTGCGCCACGGCGTCGAGCCCGGCCACCTGGTCGGGCAGGACCAGCACGTCCTTCACGCCGGCGGCCTTGGCGTAGTCGATCTCCGCGTAGGCGGTGCCGCTCGCCAGTTTCAGGCCCTTCTCCGCGATGTCCTCGTACGTCTTGATGCCGTGCGGGTTCCCCTTCTCGACGATGAAGGAGTCGAGCATCAGGTAGTCGGGGTCGGAGAAGAGGACCTGCTCGCAGCGCGTCGGGTTGATGTACATGCCCGCCGAGACCACGTCGAACTGCCGTGCCTGTGTGAGGCCGGGGATCAGGGCGCCGAACTTGGTGGGCACCGCCTTGACCTTGGGCACGCCGAGGCGCGGGAAGATGACCTTGGCGATCTCCGGCGCCTCACCGGTGACCTCGCCGTTCTCGTCGATGTAGCCGAACGGGACCTCGCCCGCGACCCCGATCCTGACCGTGCCGCCGTCGCGCAGCCGGTCCAGCAGATCGCCCCCCTCAACCTTCCCTTCCTCTGGCACCCGGCTGCACGCCGAGACGCCGAACGCGGCGAGCGCCGCCCCTCCCGCTCCGCTGAGCAGGGCGCGGCGGCGGACCGCTCTGCCTATCGATCCCTCGTTGTTCCCAAGTGGTGGAGCCATGGGCGCGCGGCTACCCGACCCGACGCGGAATATGCCGCTCAATTTCGGCCCATGATGCAATCGTTGTGGTCTTGACTCCAGAGAGGAGCATGGGACACATGGCAGAGCGATTCATCGAAGTCTCCCTCGCGAAGCGGGGAGTTCACTGCACGGCGAAGCTGCTCGACGACCGGGCTCCGGTGACCTGCGCGGCGGTGTGGGAAGCGCTTCCGCTCGGTTCGGACGTCTATCACGCGAAATACGCGCGCAACGAGATCTACGCCCTTTTCCCGGCATTCGCGGACCGCGAACCGCCCCTGGAAAACCCCACAGTCACCCCCATTCCGGGAGATCTCTGTTATTTCTCCTTTTCGGGTACGGAATTGGGGACGCAGGCGTACGGATACGAACCGGAGGCCGACGTCCGGGCCGGCGCCACCGTCGTCGACCTCGCCCTCTTCTACGAACGGAACAACCTGCTCCTGAACGGCGACGTCGGCTGGGTCCCCGGCATCGTCTGGGGCCGGATCGTCGAGGGCCTCGACCGCATGGCGGAGGCCTGCAACGACCTGTGGCGGGCGGGTGCGCAGGGGGAGACGCTGACCTTCCGGCGTCTCTAGCGGGGGCTCGGGGCCGGCGGCGCGATCCCCCCGGCCCCCGCCGAGTACAAGGCCTGCGCGGCACGCAGCACCAGCGCGTCGGCGTGCCGCGCGGCCACGATCTGGACCCCCACGGGCAGGCCGTCCGCGTCGGTCCCGCAGGGCACGGTCGCCGCGGGCTGCTGCGTGAGGTTGAAGGGGTACGTGAACGGGGTCCACCCCGTCCAGCGCCGGTACCCCGCCCCGCGCGGCGCCTCCATGCCCGCGGCGAAGGCGGTGATCGGCAGCGTCGGCGTGACCAGCAGGTCGTACGTCGCGTGGAACAGGCCCATGCGCCGCCCGAGGTCCATGCGGACGTCGACCGCCGCGAGGTAGTCGAGGGCGCTGTACCGCGCCCCCTGCCCGCAGACCTCCCGCAGCCCCGGGTCGAGCAGCTCGCGCCGCGCCGGGGGCATGTGCTGCACGACCCGGGCCGCGCCGCTGAACCACAGGGTCTCGAAGGCGGCCACCGGCTCAGGGAAGTCGGGGTCCGCCTCCTCCACGTACGCCCCCTGCGCCGCGAGCGACTCCACCGCGCGGCGTACGGCCGCCGCCACCGCGGGCCGCACGGCGACCTGACCGCCGAGCGAGGGGGAGTAGGCGACGCGCAGCCCGCGCACGCCCGCGTCCAGGCCCGCGCGGAAGCTCTCGTGCGCCGGGCCGAGCTGCGACCAGTCGCGGGCGTCGGGCGCCGCGATGACGTCCATCATCAGCGCCGCGTCCGCCGCGTCCCTGGTCATCGGCCCCACGTGGGCCAGCGTGCCGAACGGGCTCGCCGGGTACAGCGGCACCCGGCCGTAGGTCGGCTTGAGCGCGAAGATGCCGCAGAACGCCGCCGGGATGCGCACCGAGCCGCCGCCGTCCGTGCCGAGCGACAGCGGGCCCGCGCCGGCCGCCACCGCCACCGCGCTGCCCCCGCTGGAGCCGCCGGAGGTGCGGGAGGTGTCGTACGGATTGCGGGTGACGCCGCTCAACGGGCTGTCCGTGACGCCCTTCCAGCCGAACTCGGGGGTCGTCGTGCGGCCCACGAACACCGCGCCGTGCTCCCGCAGCCGCGCCACCGAGGGGGCGTCCTCGTCCCAGGACCGGTCCGCGCCGATGGTCTTCGAGCCGCGCAGGGTCGGCCCGCCGCGCATCAGCAGGAGGTCCTTCACCGACACCGGCACGCCGTCCACCAGGCCCAGCGGCTCCCCGCGCCGCCACCGCGACGCGCTCAGCTCCGCCTGCGCGAGGGCCTGCTCCGCCTCGATCCGCACGAAGGCGTTCAGGGACGGCTGTGTCTCCTCGGCCCGCCGCAGCGCGGCACGGACCGCGTCGACCGGGCTGAATTCACCCTTCCGGTAGCCGTCGACGAGTTGTACGGCGGTGAGCTCCGTGAGCTGGGTCATGCGCGCTCCTCAGCGATGAGTCGGGCGGTGCCGGGCGGCCGGGGGCGTCGCGTTCAGTGCCCCGGGACGTACCCGCGTTCCTTGTCGACCACGTTCCGCAGCGGCCTTCCCGCCGCCCAGTCCTCGTACAGCTCCATGAACTGGGCGCCCAGCTCATCGCGCCAGCCGACCGTGTCCCCGCTCATGTGCGGGGAGACGATCAGCCCGGGTGTGGTCCACAGGGGGCTGTCGGCGGGCAGCGGCTCGTGCTCGAAGACGTCCAGGGCCGCGCCCGCGATCCACCGCTTCGACAGGGCGGCCACCAGGTCGGCCTCGACGACGAGCGGGCCGCGCCCGATGTTGACGAAGCGGGCCGACGGCTGCATGAGGCCGAAGCGCCGCGCGTCGAACATGCCGCGCGTCTCGTCGGTGAGCGGGGCCGCGCAGACCACCCAGTCGGCGCGGGTGAGCAGCCGGTCGAGCTCGGCGGCCCCGTGCACGCCGGGGCGCGCGGCGCGGCCCACCAGCGCGACGGTGATCCCGAGCGCCTTCAGCGTCCCGGCGACGGCCCGGCCGATGGGCCCCGAGCCCACCACGCACGCGCGCGTGCCCGCGACCCGGCCGCTCTCGCGGTGGCGCCAGGAGCGCTCCCGCTGGAGTCCGAGAGTGCGCGGCAGGTCCTTGGCCATGGCGAGGACGAGCGCGGCGACGTACTCCGCGATCGGCTGGTCGAAGACGCCGCGGGCGTTCGTCACCACCGTGTCCGACGCGGCGAGTTCAGGACACATGAGGTGGTCGACGCCGGCGCTCGCGGTATGCACCCAGCGCGGCCTCGGGCCCTCGCCCGGCCAGGCGCGGCGCACCGCGTCCGAGGCGAAGTCCCACACCAACAGGGCGTCCGCGAGCGGCAGTCGGGCCGCCAGGGTGGTCTCGTCCGCGTGCAGCACGCGGGCCCGTCCCGTGAGGGCGCCGAGGCGGGGCGGCGGGGTGGGAGGCGTGGCGCCGAGGACCAGGAGGGTCGTCTCCGGCCGGGAGGAGGATGACGGTTCGGACATCGAGGGGAAACCGTTTCGCAAAGGGGCGCCGCTTCCCTGGAGAGGTACGGCTCAGCCGTCTGAGATGTGCGGATTGACCACGCTGGCACCCGAACCTACCTTCGTCAACAGAGGCACTGGCGCAACGGCACTCCGGGAACCGAGTACTCTCCGTGCCCGCGCCCGCACCCTCCGTCCGTGCGGCCGGCCGTGCGGAGTTCCCCGTCCCGACGTCCCGGCGCGTCGCCGGCTCCCCGCTCCTCCCGGCCCTCGGCCGGTCCCTGACACCACGTGAGAACTTGGGGCCTGCTCATGGACGTCTCTTTCCTCGGTGGCCCGCACCCACAGCGCGGTGTGGGCGTCGTAGCCCCTTTCGACTTCGTCCTCGACCGCGAACTCTGGCGCTGGGTCCCGGACGAGGTCTCCCTCCATCTGACCCGGACCCCGTACGTGCCGGTCGAGGTCAGCCTCGACCTGGCACGCCTGGTGAGCGAGCACGAGACGCTCGCTGACGCGGTCCGCGCGCTGAGCGCGGCGGAACCCGAGGTGCTCGCGTACGCCTGCACGTCGGGCAGTTTCGTCGGCGGCATCGCGGGCGAGCGCGCGATGTGCGCGGCCATGACCTGCGAGGGCGCGGTCGCCTCCGTGACCACGTCGGGCGCGCTCATCGAGGCGCTCGGCGAGCTGGGCGCGCGGCGCGTCGCCCTGGTCACGCCCTACACCTGGTCGGTGACCGAGGTCCTCGAGGAGTACCTGGCCGAGTCCGGCGTCTCGGTCACGGCCCGCGCCTACCTCGGTCTGACCCGGCACATCTGGAAGGTCTCCTACCGGGACGTGGCCGAGATGGCGCGTCAGGCGGTGCGGGACAACGCCGACGCCCTCTTCATCAGCTGCACGAACCTCCCCACGTACGACGTCATCCCGCAGCTGGAGGCGGAGCTGCGGGTGCCGGTGATCTCGGCGAACCAGGTGACGATGTGGTCCGCCCTGCGCCGGCTGGGTACGCGTGCGGTAGGTCCCTACCAGGCGCTCATCGACCCGGGGGCGCGGCCGGGCGCGAGGCCGCTGGCCCCGCCGCCGCGGGGCCTGCCCGAAGTTCCACCCGCAGAAGGAGGAGGCTGGACGTGACGGCACTCGGATTTCTCTACCCGGGGCACTCGGCCGAGGACGACTACCCGCGCATGGAGCAGACGCTCGGCAGCGACGTCCGGCTGCAGGTCGTCCACACGGACATCGGCGAGGACGCCCACCGCGTCGACGCGCTCCTGGAGATGGGCTCGGCCGCGCGGCTCGCCGCGGGCGTGGAGGAGCTGCGGCTCACCGGCGCGGAGGCGGTGGTCTGGGCGTGCACCAGCGGCAGCTTCGTCTTCGGCTGGGACGGCGCCCACGAGCAGGTGCGGGACCTGGCGCTCGCGGCGGGCCTGCCGGCCTCGTCGACGTCGTTCGCCTTCGCCCACGCCGTGCGGGAGCTGGGCGCGGCCCGCGTCGCGGTCGCGGCCACGTACCCGGAGGACGTGGCCGCGCACTTCTCGGCGTTCCTGGAGTCCGCGGGCACGGAGGTCGTCTCGGTGCGGGGCAGCGGCGTCATCACCGCCGCGGAGGTCGGCGCCTGGGGCCGCGAGGAGGTCATGGCGCTGGCCCGCGCGGGCGACCACCCGGACGCCGCGGCGGTGCTGCTGCCGGACACCGCGCTGCACACGGCGGCCCACGTCCGCGAGCTGGAGGCGGCCCTCGGCAAGCCGGTGCTGACCGCGAACCAGGTCACGGTCTGGGAGGCCCTGCGGCTCGCCGGGCGACGGGTCAACGCCCCGGCGCTCGGCGCCCTGTTCACGAAGGAGCCGCCGGTGCAGGCCTGACCGGTCACGGGCTGAGGATCAGCCGCACCACGGTCAGCGTGTGGACCGAGGCGGAGACGTAGTAGAGGACGATGGCGCCCCTGACCGTGGCCTCCCTGCGGTCGGGGTCGTCCCGTACGGGCGTGGAGCCGTAGCCGTACGGGTCGCGGCCCAGGGTCCGCACGAGCGCGGCGCGGAACGCCTCGGCGTCGCCCATCTTGGTGAGGGTGTCGTCGGCGGGCGGCGCGTAGGTGACGCGGTGGACGCGGCGGTGGCGAGGGCTCAACGGGACCCCCGCCCCTCGGGCCCCTCGGCGCCCCGCCCCTCCGTGCCCGCGGCGCTTTCGGCGGCGTCCCGCTCCTCCGGGCCCTCGGCGCCGCGCCGCTCCGCCTCGTCGGAGGCCAGCCGGGCGAGGCGCGCCTCGGCGTCGGGGTCGGGCACCGCCTCCAGCATCCAGTGCCGCATCACGGCGTGGATCTCGTCGACACCCGCCGCGTTGATGGCCCGGTCGAACTCCGCGCGCCGCCCCTCGGGCAGGGCGGCGCGGATGTCCGGGATGGTGTTGGGCACCTCGACCTCTACTCCGTCGACCAGGGTCTTCAGCGGATCAGCCATGGCGGTCACGGTAGCGAGGAGACGCGCCGCGCGGGAGGGGAATAAACGGAGTGAGCCTCCTGTTGGCCCACCCGTACCCCGAACACCCGAGCTCGCACGCAGTGCAGGAGGCCCCCAGTGACAGTGGACCCGACCGACGAAGGCATCCGCGGCGAGCGGCACGGCACCGCGCCCGTCCCCCTGTCCGTCCTGGACCTCGTCACCGTCGGCGCGGGCCGCACCGCCACCGACGCGCTCCGCACCAGCGTCGAGATCGCCAAGCTGACCGAGGCCCGCGGCTACCACCGCTACTGGGTCGCCGAGCACCACTCCATGCCCGGCGTCGCCTCCTCGTCCCCCGCGGTGATCCTCGCCCACCTCGCCGCCCACACCGACCGCATCCGGCTCGGCTCCGGCGGCGTCATGCTGCCCAACCACGCCCCGCTCGTCATCGCCGAGCAGTTCGGCACCCTGGAGGCCATGGCCCCGGGCCGCGTCGACCTCGGGCTCGGCCGCGCCCCCGGCACCGACGGCGCCACGGCCGCCGCCCTGCGCCGCTCGGAGCGGCTGAACGAAGGCGCCGACGAGTTCCCGCAGCAGCTCGCCGAGCTGACGCGCTTCCTCGACGACGACTTCCCCGACGGCCACCCCTACCGCCGCATCCACGCGGTGCCGGGCCCCGTCCAGGCGACCTCGCCCGGCGGCGTCCAGTCCCCGCACCGGCCGCCGCTGTGGCTGCTCGGCTCCTCCGGGTTCAGCGCCCGCCTCGCCGGCGTCCTCGGCCTGCCGTTCGCCTTCGCGCACCACTTCTCCGCGCAGAACACGATCCCGGCGCTCGACCTCTACCGCGAGTCGTTCAAGCCCTCCGCGGTCCTCGACGCCCCGTACGCCCTCATCGGCGTCTCCGCGCTCGCGACCGACGACGAGAACGAGGCCCGCCGCCAGGTCCTCGCCGCCGCCCTGAACATGGTCCGCCTGCGCACGGGCCGCCCCGGCCTCGTCCCCACCCCGGAGGAGGCGGAGGCGTACGCGTTCAGCGAGATGGAGCGCGACTTCGTGGAGAGCTGGAACGCCAACGTCATCCACGGCACCGCCGACCAGGTCCGCACCGGCCTCGACGACCTCGCCAAGCGCACCGGCGCCGACGAGCTGATGATCACGGGCAACGCCCACAGCGGCGAGGCCCGACTGCGCTCGTACGACCTCATCGCGGACGCGTACGGCCTGCCGAAGGCCTGACCCCGGGCTCTTTTGGGCTCTCAGGGCCGGGGTTCACCTCGCCGAGCAGCACGGAGATACGATCCGCCGCGACCGGCCGGGAGTAGAGCCAGCCCTGGCCGGTGTCGCAGCCGATGCGCCGCAGCCGCGTCGCCTGCGCCGCCGTCTCCACGCACTCGGCGGTCACCGTCAGGCCCAGGCGGTGGGCCAACTGCACCATCGCCTCGACGATGACCGCGTCGGCGGGGTTGCCCTGCGTCTCCCCCTCCTCGTACTGGAAGCCCCGTACGAAGGAGCCGTCCAGCTTGAGGGCGGAGACGGGCAGCCTGCTCAGGTACGCCAGGTTCGAGTAGCCCGTGCCGAAGTCGTCGATGGCGATGCGCACGCCCATCTCGCTGAGCGCCTTCAGGGCCTGGAGCGGACGGCCCGTCGAGCCCATGACGGCGGACTCGGTCAGCTCCAGTTGCAGCAGCCGCGGCGGGAGCCCGGTCTCGGCGAGGATGCCGGCGACGTCCGCGACGAGGTCGGAGTCCCACACCTGACGCACCGCCACGTTGACGCTGACGAAGACCGGCTCGCGCTCGGGATGGGCGAGCTGCCAGCGGCGCGCCTGACGGCAGGCCGTGCGCAGCACCCAGCACCCGAGCTGCACGATCGACCCGTCCTCCTCGGCGAGGCTGATGAACCGATTCGGCGTCAGAAGACCGAACTGCGGGTGCTGCCACCGCACCAGCGCCTCGACTCCGCGCACGTCCTCGTCGTCGAAGCCCACCAGCGGCTGGTAGTCCAGGACGAACTCGCCCCGGTCGACGGCGGGCCTGAGTGAGCTGGAGAGCGTCTGGCGGGTCATCCGGTGGGCGTTGCGCTCGGGGTCGAAGAGCGTCCAGCGGTCCTTGCCGTCCGTCTTCGCCCAGTACAGCGTGGTGTCGGCGGCCTGCATCAGCCCCGTGGCGGTGGTGCCGGAGGCCCGCCGCTCCACCACGCCGATGGACGCCGAGACGGAGAGCCGCTGCCCCGACAGGTCGAACGGCTCCCGCAGCGCCTCCAGCGTCGCCTCGGCGAGGCCCGCGAGCTCCTCGGTGCCCGTGGACTCCTCCACGAGCAGCGCGAACTCGTCCCCGCCGAGCCGCGCCACCAGCGGCGGCGCGGTCCTGCCGTGACCGGCCAGGTCGGCGCAGCGCGTGAGCCGCTCCGCGACGGCGGCGAGCAGCCGGTCGCCGATCCGGTGGCCGAGGGTGTCGTTGACCGCCTTGAACCCGTCGAGGTCCAGGTAGCACAGGCCCACCCGGCCGGTGCTCGAATCGTCGTACGCGCCCGCTTCGAGCGCGGCGGCGAGGCGTTCGAAGAACAGGTTGCGGTTGGGCAGCCGGGTCACCGGGTCGTGCATCTGCACATGGCGCAGCCTGGCCTGGAGCTCGCGGCGCGCGCTGATGTCGGCGGCGGCGAGCAGCACGGTCCCGCCGCCGCCCCGGTCGGCGGACCCCGGCATCGGCGAGACCGTGATCCGCGCCCAGAGGGAGTGCCCGTCGGGGTGTTTCAGACGCCGGGTGCAGCGCAGGTCGGCCTGCCGGCCGCGCAGCACCTCGCGGTACGTGTGCCAGGTGCGGGCGTCGGACGCGAGGTCGACCAGGTCGGCGGCGACGCGCCCGGCCAGCTCGTCGGGGGGTGCGCCGACGAGGGCGGCGAAGGCCTGGTTGGCGTCGACCACGAGCCCCTCGCCGTCGACCACGGCGAGGGGGAGAGGGGCGTGCGCGAAGGCGCCGCGGTAGTCGGCGCGCTCCGGTTCGCCACGTTCCGTCACGGCGTGGGCGCACCCGGCGGACGGTGTGGCGGTCATGGGGGCGGGCCCTTCGGACGTTCCGTTCACCGCTTGCTCCCGCAGTGCAGTCGTTCTCGAACAGGTCTCGTCGGGCGTCATTCGGTCGACGGGGCCCATGTGGGGGACGGGCCCGCGCAGGAAAGTGTGCCGATCATAGAGGCCGACCGGAGACGCCAGCCAGCGGTTCCGCCGCCCCGAGCGCGTTCCGCTCTCCGTGACAGATCGTTTCTGCTCGGTCGTGGCCCGGATTCTCCGTCGGCCGATCACTTGTGACGTTCTGTGAGCGCTCGGGGTGTCGCCCTCTGTCCGACGGTCACCCGGAAGGGCCAGGCAAACAGGGCGTTGAGCATAAAAACGCCACAAGGTGGGTGGGGTGTCCCGCATTCCGCACCCGGAGGTCGACGTGCCGCGTCAGCTCCCCTCTTGGGGACTCACTCGTGGAGGGGGAAATCCCCGGTTGCGCAGCACCACCGCGATCCTCACCTCGCTGACCGCCCTGGCCGCCACCTCACTGGTCGCGGGGCCCGCGATCGCCGAGCCCGTCGCGGGCCCCTGCGCCCTGCGCCGCACCGCCGCCCACCACTCCGAGGGGCTCGACACCTGGAACAGCGGCTATCCGCGCCCGGCCAGGACCCTGGACGCGGTCATGGTCTTCCTCTCCTTCCCCGACTCGCCGCCGCTGACGACGCCGCGGGAGCTGACCGCCGACCACTTCCCCGCCACCAGCCAGTTCTTCGAACAGGCCTCGTACGGCAAGTTCAGGCTGCGCCCGCATCCGGGGCGCGAGTGGGTGGAGATGCCGCGGACCTCCACGGAGTACGCCATACGGCGTGACTGGGACGCCCAGCGCAGGGCCGTCTATCTGCGCGACGCGCTGGCCGCCGCCGATCCGCACGTGGACTTCTCCCGCTTCGACGTCGTCTACTTCGTCGCCGACCCGGACGCGCCCGGCGTCGACTCCGACGCCACGAAGGTCGTGAACTTCGACCGGCCGATGCGGGCCGACGGCGTCGACATCCGGCGCATCGTCACCGTCTTCGAACGCCACCCGCCGGACCGGAACGTCCTGGCCCACGAGACCGGCCACGTCTTCGACCTGCCCGACCTCTACCACCGCCCGACCGACGGCGAGGGCGACTGGGACACCCATGTGGGGGACTGGGACGTCATGGGCAGCCAGTTCGGCCTGGCGCCGGACCTCTTCGGCTGGCACAAGTGGAAGCTGGGCTGGCTCGAACCCCACCAGGTGCACTGCGTCACCTCGGGCGTCGAGCGGCTGACCCTGGAGCCCCTGTCGGCCGACCCGGTGCGCGACGCCCTCGGCGGCACCCGGCTCGCGGTGATCCGCACCGGCCGGGGCTCGGCCCTGGCCCTTGAGGCCCGCAGCCGGACGGGCAACGACCACGCGACGTGCACGGAGGGCGTGCTCGTGTACGAGGTGCGGAACGAGACGGCCTCCGGCAGCGGCCCCGTCAAGGTCGTCGACGCCCACCCCGAGACGAAGTCCTGCTGGGGCGACTCGGTCTACCCCCAGCTCGCGGACGCCCCGGTGCGCACGGGGGAGAGCTTCTCGGTGCCCGGGGAGGACGTGCGCGTGGAGGTGGAGGCGCGGACGGCCGCGGGCGCCTGGACGGTGAAGGTGTCGGCGGGGAGTGAGGCGGGGGAGTGAGGCGACGGCCGCCGGGAGGCGGGCGGGTCGGCCCGGTCCCGGGCATGCGAGAAGCCCCCCGCTTGCGCGAGGGGCTTCCCACTGTCTGTGCGCCGCCAGGGACTCGAACCCCGGACCCGCTGATTAAGAGTCAGCTGCTCTAACCAACTGAGCTAGCGGCGCCTGCTGACGTCGTAGACCTTAGCATCATGGTCGCCGCCGGGAAAAATCGATATGCGCGCCGCCGGAGGCGTCGCCCGGACCGCGCCGACATGGACCGCCGTGCCCGCTCCGCGAGCCGCGCGCACGCAGGCCCAGAGCAGCACCTCGGGGCCCGGCAGCCACGGGTGACGGGTGCCGGGGGCCACCAGCCAGCGGGTTTCCGGGTGGTCGGGCGCGGCGTCGGCGGGGGCCGTGAGCGGGGGCACGGTGATCGCGTCGCCCGTGCCGTGGCAGAGCACGGAAGGGACGCGGGCGCCCCACTCCTCCCAGCCGAGGAGCGAGGGCAGGCGCTGGGCGGTGCGGGGCGCGGCGAACAGCAGCGTCCGGCCGCGGTGCACGGCCACCGGCCCCGAGCCCGGCCCCTCGTCCCATAAGCGGTCCAGCATGCGCCGGCCGAAGACGGCGGGGACGCTGACGACGTCGAAGGCGGAGCCGCACGGCAGGACGGCGGGGGCGTCGGGCCTGGCCCGCCAGTGGGCGAGCGCGCTGCGCGGATACGTCTCGGCGGAGGCCAGCCAGGCGGCGCCCTCCGCGGTGACGTCACAGGCCGCGTCGTGGGCGGGGCCGAGGGGGGAGGGGGCGGTGTGCGTGGGTGAGGGGGTGCGGGCGCTCATGCCGGTACGTCTACTCCTGGTGAGCGTCCCGTTTCACAGAGTTGCCGGAACCGGGGACAGCGGCGGACGCGGTGCGGTACCTTGCCCTCGCGACATATGCCGGACATATGTTCGCTACGGGGCGCGGCGCTGCGGGGCGCCGCACGGCGCTGCGGGCCGGGCGCGGGGCGCGCCGCGGGGCCGTAGGGGCTGTGGCTAGGCCTGCTTCTCGGCGTCCCCGCGCAGCAGGTCGCGGCCGAACTCCACCATCTTCTTGGCGTAGTCCTCCGTCCACTGCGCCCGCTCCGCGATCAGCGCGGTCGTCATCCGGTCGAAGCGGCGGGGATCGGCGAGCTGGGCCGCCGCCATGGCCTGGAACTCCACGGACCGGTCCGTCGCGGCGCGGAACGCGTGGGTCAGCTCCGTCGCGCGGTCGAGCAGCCGCCGGGGGTCCTCGATCGACTCCAGGTCGAAGAAGTGCTCGGTGTCGGCCACCGCCTCCGCGGGCTCGAAGAGCAGGGGCGCGGGGCGCATGCGCTGTTCGGTCCGGGGCCGCTCGGGCTCCGCCATGGTGGATCCTCCTCGTACGGTGCGCGCCGTCCGTGCGGCGTTCAGGCCATCTCCCATTGTCCCCTGCCGCACAAGTGGGCCACGGGGCCCGCCCCGCCGCGCCTCACCCGGCCCACGCGCCTCACCCGGACCACCGCACGCGGTGCTCCGCGAGCCGCGCGAGCACCGCGTGGTTCGCCTCCCAGCCGTCAGGGAACTTCACCGTGACGCCGAGCTGGACCGGTTCCGTCGAGGGGTGGTCGTCCAGGAGGGTGTCCACGCCCGCGCGGCAGACCACGATGCAGGCATGGCGGTGGCGGGAGGTCAGGACGCACAGGCGGCCCGTCTCCAGGTGGAACGCCGTGGCGTCGGGGCGGCCGGAGAGCGGATGCAGGACGACCGTCACGTCGTACTCCCGGCCCTGGAGCCGGTTCGCCGTGTCGACCGTGACGTCCCGGACGCCGAGGTCCGCGAGGGCCGCCCGGACCGCCGCCGCCTGGTCGCGGTGGGCCGTGCCGACGGCGATGCGGTCGGCCGTGAGCGGGGCGGGCCCCGGGCCGCGCTCCGACGTGGCCGCGCCGCCCCGGTCGAGGAGCCGCCGCACCACTCGGGCCAGCGCGCCGACGGCCTCGGGGTCCGTGCGCGGGGTGTTCCGCGCGGGCAGTTCGAGCAGGCCCCAGCCCGCCTCGGCCGCCTCGTCGATCACCCGGTCCGCGGCCGAACCGTCCGACGCCACCGCGAAGCGCAGCGCGCGGTCGCCGTGGTCCGTGCCGCTGCGGAAGGGCGTGTACGGATAGAACGCGCCCGAGACCAGCGGCGCCGCCGACGCGGGCAGCCGCCAGGAGACCGGGAGGCGGTGCTGCGGCAGCTCGGGGTTGTGGGCGAGCAGCGTCGTCACGGCGGACGCCGAAGGGTCGTACGCCAGGCCGGCCCACTGCTCGGCGCCCACGATCGAGAACGGGTCGAGCTGCCCCGGGTCGCCCACGAACAGCGCCCTCTCGAAGAGCCCCGCCACGGCGAGCAGCGCGTCCGACCGCATCTGGTACGCCTCGTCGACGATCGCGTGCCCCCACGGCGCGTCGAGCTGGTCGACCTTGACGTGCGCCCACTTCGCGGCCGTGGAGATGACGACGTCGAGCCCCGCGAGATCACCGGCCTTGGTCGACTTGCGGACGTTCGGCAGGTCGTCGAGCGCCTTGTCGTACGGGTCGGGGTCGCTGCTGTGCAGACGGCCCACCGGCAGCTTCGGGTCCTTCTCGGCGAGCCGCAGGACGAGGTCGTCCACCTGCGCGTTCGTCTGGGCGATCACCATCAGCGGGCGGCCGGCGGCGGCCAGTTCCCGGGCCGCGCGGACCACCAGCGTCGACTTTCCCGCGCCCGGCGGCGAGTCGACCACGACACCGCGGTGCGTGCCGTGCAGCGTGTCGTGGAGGATCGCCTCCGTGGCGCGCGCGGCCTCGGCGCCGGGATCGAAGGCGCCGCCCGCGGGCGGGGCGAGCTGCATCACTGGGTCTCCTCCGCGTGCGTCACAGGGTCTTCTCCGCGTGGGTCACGTCCGTCGCCGCGCACGTCATGGGCCGCGTACGTCACAGGGTGTCCTCCGCGGTCACCGGATCGGGGCGCTCCGCGGTCTCCGCCGGCGGGCCGCCGTGGGTCCACGGGGTCTCCTCGGGGTCCGGCAGCTTGGGGCCGCCGCGCTGCTCGTGCTCGAAGAGCGTCCAGCAGATCCGGTCGCCCTTCTCGGGCACCGAGCCGGGGTCGGGCTCCTTGCCGCGGCCCATCTTGTCGGTCAGACGCAGCACGACGACGCCCTCACCCTCGTACGCCACGAACTCGGCGGTCTGCGGCTTGCCGCCCAGCGCGCGGTACACCTTCGTGCGCTCGCCGAGGTGCGGGCGGTCGTCGGTGCGCACGGTGACCAGCGGGCGCGGCCGTGGGCTCTTGGCCTCGCTGTACGCCATGACGACCTCCGTCACCTCGCCCGCGAAGGCCTCGCCCGCGAGCCGGCGGCCCGCCATCACCAGGGGGTCGTCGAGCGCCTCCTGGGCTTCGAGGCGGGACTGCTCGCGCTCGCGCGTGGCCAGTTTGTTCGCCGCGGTGACCGCGTCGTCGACGCGCGGCTGCGGCGGCTCGCCCGCGACGACCCGGTCCCGGTGGCCCGTGAACGACCAGCGGTCGCGCGTCCACCGGTCGGCGTCGTGCGCCGCCACGGGGAGCGTGCACAGGGCGTCGAGGCCGCGCCACACGGCGTCCCAGGTGGGGCGGGTCCTGCTGTCGATCAGGGCGTGGATCTCCTGCTCCGCCGCCGTGAGCGCGGCGAGCCCGACGTCCGCCGCGACGCCGTCCTCGGCGGCGGCCAGGGCGCTGCGGGCGCGGTCATAGCGCTCCATGGCCGGGGCGAGCAGGGTGTTGTCGAACGCCGGGTCCGTGGCCGGGCCCGCGGGCGGGCACAGCAGCTGGCCGGCCTCGTCCCGCGCCAGCTCCGCGCGGAAGGCGGCCTCGGCGCCCGACGTGCCCTCCGGGGCCTCGATCCAGGCGAGCAGGGCGCCCAGGTGCTGGTCCTCCAGGCTGGACTGGCCGGTGGCCCAGTGCCGGGAGAGCAGCTCGGTCATGGCGAGCAGCAGCGACGAGCCGGGGACGCGGGCCCGCTCCCCGAAGTGCGTCAGCCAGCGGCCGAGGAGGGGGACGCGGGGCGGCGCCGGATAGGGCGCGTCGGGGTCCTGCTCGGCGGTGCGGCGAAAGCGCATGGAGCGGCCGAGCAGCCGCACGAACTCGATGCCCGCCCGGCTCGGGACGATGAGCTGCGGGGCGTCCGCGCAGAGCTCGACCTCGACCTTGACGCGCTTGCTGGTCTCGGGGTCCGTCTCGCTGCGCTCGGCCGCCTCGACGTCCCCGGCGAACGAGTCGACGTACGGCAGGACGATCTCGGCGAGCTCCGACAGGAACGCGAAGCGCAGGTCGCGGTCGCGCGGCTGGGGCACGACGAGGAGCCGCGGCGAGGTCCGCTCGGTGCCCACGAGGGCGCCGAGCGGCGCGCCCGCCTCGCCGGCGGTGGTGAGCGGCACGAGGACGAGGGGGCGCTGGGACAGATGCCGGTGACGCGCGGTGGCCCGCGGCTGCGCCCGCCCCGTGGAAACCGCTTCGAGCCGGGCCAGACCGTCGATCAGTGACATGCCGCCGCCTCTCCGGCCAGGGCCTCGGCGCGTGGTCCGGGCGTTCGGCAGGGCGCGGTGGCCGCCGGGCTGCCCGGGGCACATGCCGCGTCGGGGGCCGTTCGGGGCTGGGCGTACCCGTGGGTCAGTGACATGCCGCCGCCTCTCCGGCCAGGGCCTCGGCCCGCAGTTCCGCCGCTCTGCGCAGGGTCGCCACCGCCGGGTCGTCCGGGTCGCCCGTGGCGCCGGAGGCCGCCGACAGGACGTCGTCGATGGAGGTCAGGCCGCCGAGCTCGCCCCGGATGGAGCGGCCGAGCGCCGTCACCTCGCCCTGCTCACGGGCCCGCGCCCGGCAGTGGAAGGCCAGCTCGCACGCGGACAGGCACTCGGGGGCATACGCCGCGGGGACCGCCTCGACCGCCGCGGTCAGCTCGGCGGCGGGGCGGCGCACGTCGAACGTCGTGCCCTCGGGCAGCTCCGCCGCGATGTCCTCGACGCGCGTGAGGCGGGCGAGCTGGCGCCGGGTCACCGAGAGCTGCTTGCGGACGTCGATCGCGGATGCCGTGGGCAGGTTGGAGAAGTCCTTGGGGCAGACGAGAAGGACGTGGTGGTGGATCTCCGGCGCCGGTTCGATCCGCGCGGCCACCTGTTCGAGAGCCAGCGCGTACACCGCGGACTGGCGGGCCGCCGCGCCCACCTTCGCCGCGTCCGCCGAGCCGTCGATCATCGGGAAGGACTTGATCTCCACGACCGTCCAGCCCCCGTCGGGGTGGACGACGACCGCGTCCGGCTCCAGGAAGGCGGGCGTCCCGGCCACGTCGAGGGCCAGCATGGGGTGGTCGAGGAGCGTCCAGCCGTCGGACGCCGTGGCCTCCCGCAGGGCGAGCGCCGTGCGCGCGGCGCGGCCCTCGGGGCCCGCCGCGGCCAGGTCGGGGACGGCGCTCCCGCCCGGCACGGGCTCGGGCCCGCCGCCCAGGAACCGGTGCGTCAGCCGGAGCAGCTCCGCGCCGCCGTCGGCCTTGACCCGCGCCTCGAAGGCATTGCCGCGCATGAACGCGAACTGGGACTGCCCGAAGCCGGAGGGCGCGCCGAGCGACTGGGCGAGGACCGTCTTGTCCACGCCCGCGCCGTCGAGCAGCGAGCGCCTGCTGCACCCGGGGTTGGCCGCCAGCGCGGCGAGTGCCCTGGCGTCCAGGGGCCGTGCGGGGACGTCGGGGCCGCGCAGCTCAGCGAGCCGCTGCCGGAGCGCCGTCCTCCGCCTCGGCGGGGCCGGCACTCGGCTCGGCGCCGAGGTCGACGCTCTGCTTGCGCTGTCGGGGAAGTCGCTCACCCACCGAAGTCTGGCACCCGGCACCGACAATCGAGGACTCGGTGGCGGACGGGACGCCGTCGGAGCGGATGAAGCGCGCCCGCAACGTGGCCATCACAGGGTCGCTGAGCCGCCGCACGGGCCGCACCAGGAGCAGTCCGACGCCCATCACGGCGGCGCCCGCGACCGCGTCGAGGAAGTAGTGGTTGGCGGTGCCCATCACGACGATCGTGGTGATCAGCGGGTAGGCCACGCCGGCGACCCGCGCCAGCGGTGTGCGGCCGTGCCGCCACAGCATCACGCCGCACCACAGCGCCCACCCCACGTGCAGGCTGGGCATCGCCGCGTACTGGTTGGTCATGCCGCCGAGCCCGCGCGGCGCGCTCGCCTCGCCGCCCCACCAGCCGTAGCCGCTGTACTGCGCCATGGTGTCGACGAAGCCGTGGCTCGCGTCCAGCAGCCGGGGCGGGCACGTCGGCAGGAGCGTGAAGCCGACGAGGCCGATCATCGTGGAGATCATCAGCCACGCGCGTGCGGCACGATAGTGGACCGCGCGGCTGCGGAAGAGCCAGACGAGGACGGCCGGCGTCACCAGGTAGTGCAGGGAGGCGTACCAGAAGTCGGCGGGGACGCCGATCCACGCCTGCGAGGTGAAGAGACGGTTCAGCGGGCTCTCGGCGTTCAGCCGCAGGAACTGCTCCGCCTCCAGGATGCCGATGCCGTGGTCGACGGCGGCGGCGACATCACCTCGGACGACCAGCCGTCCCGCCGAGTACGCGGCGTACACCAGCACGATCAGCGGCAGCTCCGTCCACCAGCGCAACCGCTGTCCGGACGGGCCGCCCGTGCCTGGCGCCTCGGTCTTCGGCAGCATCCGGTCGGTCCCCCATCATCTCTGTTCACTCGGCGCTCGCCGTTCGGGTCACCCGGCGTTGGGCGCCGCATCACCTTACGGGCTGCGCGGGGGACGCCGCGGCGTCCCCCGCTCGTCCAAGACGCAGAGATCGCCCGCCGGGTTGCCGACCCGGGCGTGGGTCCTGGCACGGGTGGGTGATGATGGAGAGAACGGGCGCCCACCTGTCCGTAAAAAGCTGTAAAAGTCCCTCGGAGTTCGCGCCCGAGGCCGCGTACGAGTTGGAGAGCCCCCATGGCACCGCGCATCCTGCTGGCCCGGCACGGACAGACGGAATGGTCGCTGTCCGGGAAGCACACCGGCAGGACGGACGTCCCGCTCCTCGACGAGGGCCGCCGGGGCGCGAAGCTCCTGGGCGAGCGGCTGCACCGGGCCCCCTACGACGGCCTGCCCGACGTCGAGGTGCGCACCAGCCCGCTGTCCCGGGCGCGGGAGACCTGCGAGATCGCCGGCTTCGGGGACCGCGCCCGCACCTGGGACGCGCTCATGGAGTTCGACTACGGCTCCTACGACGGCATGACCCCGGCCGACATCCAGGCCGTCCGCCCCGGCTGGTTCATCTGGCGCGACGGCGTCCCGAGGGGCGAGACGCTGGCCCAGGTCTCCGCGCGCGCGGACGAGGTGGTCGAGTGGGCCAGGAGCGCCGACCGCGACGTCCTGGTCTTCGCGCACGGCCACATCCTGCGGGTCATCGGCGCGCGCTGGCTCGGCGAGGACATCGCGTTCGCGTCCCGCATCCGCCTCAACCCCACGTCGCTCTCGGTCCTCGGCTGGGCCTACGGAGAGCCCGCCATCGAATCGTGGAACGAGACGGGCCACCTGGCGTAGCGGCGGACGGCACTCCGCGCGGAACGGACCTCCTACACGGCCCGCGGCAGCGCGGCGTGCCGTTCCAGGAAGCCGCCGACCCCCGAGGCCCTGCGGTGCGGCAGCAGCACCCGTGCCGTCGTGGCGAGCATCGACTGCACGCGCGAGGACTGCACCTCGTCGAGGAACGACAGCGCCCGCAGCCCCGCCGTCGCCGCCTCGTCCGGCCGCCCGGCGCGCGCCAGGTCGTCGGCCAGCTCGGCGGTGTACAGCGCGATGTTCCTGGTGAACTGCGGGGTCTCGGACGCCGCGGTGACCGCGGCGCGCCGCGCGTGCGTGGCGGCCCGCGACCAGTCGCCGAGAGCCGACCAGCACTGCGCTTCGAGGCCGTTCAGCTCGGCCTCGCCGTAGAAGCTCATCCACTCCGGGTCCTCGGGCGAGGCGCCGCGGTCGAAGAGGGCGTGCGCGCGGGTCAGCGAGTGCTCGCAGCCCGCGCGGTCGCCGAGCCCCGCCCAGCCCCCGGCCTCGCGCAGCGCGAGGAGCGACAGCAGCCGCGGGGAGCCGAGCCGCCGGGCGGCGCGGGTGGCCGCCTGGGCCGCCCTGACCGCCTCGCGGGGCCGTCCCGTGTCACGGGCGAGGAAGGCGGTGTTGCAGAAGGCGTGCGCCTCCAGGGCGGCGTCGTCGGCGACGCGGGCGGTCGCGAGGGCCTCGGAGTAGTACGAACGGGCGTCGTCGAAGCGGCCCGAGTCGTGCGCCAGCCATCCCACCGAGATGGCGAGCTCGCCCGCGCCCGCGTGCAGCCGGTCGGCCGTGGACTGCCGGGCGGCGCCCGCGTCGAGCAGGGCGTAGGCGGTCCGCAGCGGCGCGGCGGCCCTGCGGTACAGGCCGTCGGCGCCGTGCCGGTCGTCGAGCAGCCGGATGCGGCGCACGGCGTCCTCGACCGCGCTCGCCTCGGCGTCCCCCGCCCGGTGGCCGCGCCGGACGGAGGCCTCGGCCGATCCGCCGAGGACGAGCCCGGCGGAGCCGAGGGACGCGGCGGCCACGGCGGCCGTCGAGCCGGTCATGAATGCGCGACGTCGCACGTCGCTCTCCTCTGGAGTCTGGATCGCGTACGGATCGCAGGCGCTGGGGTCGGACCCGGACGGATGGGACTCGTACAAGTGGATCGGGGTGTGCGGGTGGTTCGTGAGGTTCGGTCGTGTGGTGCCGGTGGTGCTCGGGTGGCTCCTGGTGCGGGTCGGCGTGGGCTCGGGGGAGGAGCCGGCGGAGGGCGGCGGCGGGGGCGCGCCGGGGCCGGGGCGCGCGCCTCTGCCGCGCACCAGCGAGCGGGGCGCGAACCCCAGGTCGGTCAGGCTCCGGCCCGGGAACATGTGCAGGAACACGCGCTCGTAGGCGTAGTTGGGGCAGCGGATCTCACCGGCTTCCACCCGCCCGATGTAGCGCGCGTCGCAACTCACGCGCTCGCCGATCTCACGGGCGGCCCGTCGCACCGCCGCCGCGAACTCACCGGGCGAGCGCTGCCCGCGCAGCCGCCGGAAGACAAGGTTCGGACGCCGGGACTGAGTTGACGATGCCATCGGTGAGGTCGCCATGGCCGGACCCTCTCGTGCGGTCGTGCCGGACCGCGCACCTGCTCGCGCACAGCGGTCACACCCGCACGCGGGATCTCGCGGGGCGCCCCTGTTCCGGCGGAGCACGAACGTACCGGCTGTGCGGGCGCCGACACGCGGAGTTCGCCTACAAACCGGTCATCTCACCCACGATCTGCCATGAACTGCCATCCTTTGCGGCGGCGTGCCGCAGTGCCTGTTGACGCCGGCCGGCGTTGAACCATGTGGAGAGGGAGACCGCACAGCTCCCGCACTCGCGAGGAGGGTCCCCTTGTTGGAGATCGGCATGGAGAACAGCGACTCCCGTACGGAGAGCGGCGCGGCGCCGGCGTCACTGACGACGGCCCGGCACCGGCCCACGCACGACGGCAGCGCTCCGCCACCGGGCGGGGCCGTGTGCGACGACGCGTGCTGCGACCTGGTCACCGTCCCGGCGCGGCAAGGACTCGAAGCGGTGGACATCCTGCGCCGCGGGGCGGGCGACACCATCGGCCCCGTCCTGCACGACGGCGGCTGCGACACCCTCGGCTTCCTGGTCCCGCCCGGTACGGCCGACGGCTGGGACCTGCCCGGCAGTGCCTGCACGCAGACCTTCGGCCGCGGCACGGCCCCGGGCGCGGAGCCCGACCCCGGGCCCGCCGTCCCCGAGCCGCCGGTCGCGGGCACCGGCTGGCTCCTGCCGCCGGGCGAGGAGACCGACCCCGTCACGGACCCCGCCGTGCTGCGCGCCGCGCTCGGCCAGGCGGCCCGCACGATCGAGGCCGCCGACAACTGCCGCTGACACCGGCCCCCGGGCGGCCTCGCCCCCTCGCCGGGCCCGCGCGGCCCCGGGCGCCGATAATGGTCCGATGGCAAGGAACAGGCGGTCACGCGAAGAGTCCGACGCGGTCGTCGAGCAAGTGGACGGAGGGCTCGCCGAGCTGCTGCCGGACCGGGACAGGCCGCGCGCGTGGACGCTGCTCGTGGACGGCGCCCCGCAGTCCCACGTGGACCTCGACGACCCCGCGCACCTCGACTTCGAGTACCAGCGCAGGCTCGGCCACGTCGCGGACCTCGTCGCGCCCCCCGGCAAACCGATACAGGCCCTGCACCTGGGCGGTGGCGCCTTCACCCTCGCCCGCTACATAGCGGCGACCCGCCCCCGCTCCACCCAGCAGGTCGTCGAGCGCGACACCGCCCTCATCGCGCTCGTCCGCCGCGAGCTGCCGCTCGACCAGGGAGCCCGCATACGGGTGCGCGGCGCCGACGCCCGCGAAGGCCTCGCGAAGATCCCCGACGGCTGGGCGGACCTCGTCATCGCCGACGTCTTCAGCGGCGCCCGCACCCCCGCGCACCTCACCAGCACGGAATTCCTCACCGACGTGCGCAGGGTGCTGCGCCCCGGCGGGTTCTACGCCGCCAACCTCGCCGACGGGCCGCCCCTGACACATCTGCGCGGCCAGCTCGCCACCGCCGCCGCGCTCTTCTCCGAACTCGCGCTCGTCGCCGACCCCACCGTGCTGCGCGGCAAGCGGTTCGGCAACGCCGTGCTGCTCGCCGGGGACCAGGCGCTGCCCGTGGCGGAGCTGACCCGGCGCAGCGCGAGCGATCCGCACCCGGCCCGGGTCGAACACGGGCGCGCGCTACGGGACTTCAGCGGGGGAGCGGCCGCCGTGACGGACGCCCGCGCGGTCGCCTCGCCCGCGCCGCCACCCTCGGTCTTCCGCTGAGCCACGGCCGCCGTCAGGGCCCGACGGTCTCCACGCGCGGCGCGGAGTCGTGCCAGGTGCAGAACACCGAGACCGTGGCCGCGCCGTCAGTGAAGTCCACGCGGAGCCACTTCTGCTGCGTCCACGTCCGCACCGACCAGCCCGCCGCCGGGGTCGCCGAGACCAGCGTCGCGGACTCCTCGCCGAGGTCGAGGACGACCCGGCCGCCGTCGGTGCCGTAACTCCGCACGGAGCCCGTGCCACCGCCCGAGCCCTCGCCGGTACGGGTGGGGCGCGGCGCGGCGGCGGCCTTCGCGCGGGTCTTCGACGGAGCGGGCGGCCCTGCGGTCTTCTCCGCTCGCCCGGCCCCGTCCGGTCTCCCCGCCTCGTCCGGCTCGTCGACGGGACGGGGGTCGGCGCGGTGCGTCGAGGAGGACAGCGGCTCCGTCCCGCCGCCGTCCGCCAACGGCAGGGCGCGGGGCGGGTCGTAGACGGTCCCCGCGAGCACCGTGTGGACGCCCCACCAGGAGAGCGTGACCGCCGCGCCGGTGGCGAGCGACCACGCGACGGTGTGTACGAGTCCTCTGCGCATCGCGGGCCATACTGCACCACGTCACGGGCCCGCGTCCCGCGGGGCGGCCCGCTCCCGGGCCCGGGAGCGCGTGGCCGCCGGGAGAGGACCGCGTTCCTCCGTATGGCGTACGGTGCCGCCCATGTCCAGTGTGCTCGTCGTCGAGGACGACCAGTTCGTACGCTCCGCCCTGATCCGGCACCTGACCGAGGCGACGCACACCGTGCGCAGCGTCGGCACCGCCCTGGAGGCGCTGCGGGAAGTCGCCCACCACCGCTTCGACGTGGTGATCCTCGATCTCGGCCTGCCCGACCTCGACGGGGCGGAGGCGCTGAAGATGCTGCGCGGCATCACCGACGTGCCCGTGATCATCGCCACCGCCAGGGACGACGAGGCCGAGATCGTACGGCTCCTGAACGACGGCGCCGACGACTACCTCACCAAGCCGTTCTCCGTCGAACACCTGTCGGCGCGCATGACCGCCGTGCTGCGCCGCTCCCGCGCCACGGCGGGCGAGGCGCCCGCTGACAACGTTCTCCGGGTCGGCGGGCTCGCCATCGACCCGCTGCGCCGCCGGGCCGAACTGGACGGGGCGCGGCTCGACCTGACCCGGCGCGAGTTCGACCTGCTGGCCTTCCTCGCCGGGCGGCCCGGCGTCGTCGTACCGCGCAGGGAACTGCTCGCCGAGGTGTGGCAGCAGAGCTACGGCGACGACCAGACCATCGACGTCCACCTCTCCTGGCTGCGGCGGAAGCTGGGCGAGACGGCCGCCGCCCCGCGCTATCTGCACACCTTGCGCGGGGTCGGCGTGAAGCTGGAGCCGCCGCTGGCCGGGCCGCCGCGGTGAGGTGGGCGCTCGTCAAGGTGTGCCTGGCCGTCACCACGATGGTCGTGGTGGCCTTCGCGGTGCCGCTCGGCCTCGTCGTCGAGGAGATGGCCCGTGACCGTGCCCTGTCCAACGCCGAACGGCACGCGGCGGGCATGGCCCCCACGCTCTCCATCACCACCGACCGCGCGGAACTGAGCCGGGCCGTCGCCACGTCCGAGACGGGCGGCGACGGACGGATGGCCGTCCACGTGCCGGCCGTCGGCGACACCGGCGCCTTCGAGGTCGGCGACCCGAGGGCCGGGGCGCGCGCCGTCGAGGCCACCCGGAAGGACGGCCGAGCCAGGACCGCGGAGGTGCCCGGCGGCTTCGTGGTCCTCCAGCCGACCGCCCTCAGCTCCGGCACCGCGGTCGTGGAGATCTACGTGCCCGAGGCTGAGGTCAGCAATGGGGTGACCACGGCGTGGCTGGTGCTCGCGGGCGTCGGCGGCGCGCTCGTCATCGGTTCGGTGGCGGTCGCGGACCGGCTCGGCGTACGGATGGTCCAGCCCGCCAAGCGGCTCGTGGGCGCCGCGCGCGACCTCGGGGAGGGGGAGCTGGGGGCGCGGGTGCCCGAGGAGGGGCCCAAGGAACTGCGCCTCGCGGCGGTGGCCTTCAACTCCATGGCCGACCAGGTGGTGCGGCTCCTGGCCAACGAGCGGGAACTGGCGGCGGACCTCTCGCACCGGCTGCGCACGCCGCTCACCGTCCTGCGGCTGAACGCGGCCTCCCTCGGTGACGGGCCCGCGGCGGAGCAGACCCGCACGGCGGTCGAGACGCTGGAGCGCGAGGTCGACACGATCATCCGCACCGCGCGGGACGCGAAGCCGCAGACGGCGGTGGTCGGGGCCGGGGCGGGATGCGACGCCGCCGAGGTGATCAGGGACCGCATGGCGTTCTGGTCGGCGCTGGCGGAGGACGAGGGACGGGAGGCGCGGGTGGCCGGGGTGGAGCGGCCCGTGCGCATCCCGGTGCCCCGCGCCGAACTGGCCGCCGCGATGGACGCGTTGCTCGGCAACGTCTTCCGGCACACGGGCGAGGGCACGGGCTTCTCGGTGGACGTCCACAGCGCCGAGGACGCGGTGATCGTGCTGGTCTCCGACGCGGGGGAGGGCATCGCCGACCCCGAGGCCGCGCTGGCGCGGGGCGCCGGGTCGGGGGCGGACGGGTCCACGGGGCTCGGCCTCGACATCGTGCGGAGGCTCGCGGAGTCGACGGGCGGGGACGTGCGGGTGGGCCGCTCGGTGCTCGGCGGCGCGGAGGTCCGCCTCTGGCTGCAGAGGGGGTCTCCCCGGGGGGCGGGGAGCCGCCGGGGGCACCGGGGGGCGGTCCGGCGCCGGCTCTCCTCGCGGTGACGACTGCTCCCGGGGGCTGCCTTGCGCGGCCATGCGATGCCCCGCAAGAACCTTTCCCACCCACCCACCCACCCGCTCGCCCCGGCCACACCCTTCCGTGATTGGCTCGCCTGGTCACACTCTTCCGTGTTCGGCTCGGCCGGTCGCGCCCTTCCGTGATTGGCTCGCCTGGTCACACTCTTCCGTGTTCGGCTCGGCCGGTTACGCCCTCTCGTGATTGGCTCGCCTGGTCACACTCTTCCGTGTTCGGCTCGGCCGGTCGCGCCCTTCCGTGATTGGCTCGCCTGGTCACACTCTTCCGTGTTCGGCTCGGCCGGTCGCGCCCTTCCGTGATCGGCTCGCCTGGTCACGCCCTTTCCGTCCACCGGCTTCCCCAACTGCGTCTCTTCTCCCACCGGCTCACCCCAGCTGCATCCCTTCTCCCACCGGCTCATCCCGGGTACACCCTTCCCCCCGTCGGCTCATCCCGGCTACATGCGTTCCGCCTGCCGGCTCACCCGGGCGGTGTCCCTTCCCCTCCGTCGGTTCACACGGCTACCCCCTCCCACCCATCGGCCCGCCCGGCCACACCCCCCGCCCGCCCACTCGCCCGGCTGAGCTGCGCTCCCCACCCCCACCCATCCACGCGCAGCCGTGCAGAACGGGCGGGTGGGTGGGAGAGATCCGCGCGAAGCGCGGGACAGGCGAGGCGACGCGCCGTGCAGAGCGGGCGGGTGGGTGGGAGATGGCCGCGCGCAGCGCGGGACAGGGAACAGCCCCCCCCGCGCCGCAGCACGGGACAGGGAAAGCCCCCCGCGCCGCAGCGCGGGACAGGGAACAGCCCCCCCGCGCCGCAGCACGGGACAGGGAAAGCCCCCCGCGCCGCAGCACGGGACAGGGAAAGCCCCCCGCGCCGCAGCACGGGACAGGGAGAGCCCCCGCGCCGCAGCGCGGGACAGGGAAAGCTCCCCCGAGGCCCAAGGAGAGCGGCCCCCCGCAGGGTGGCTTAAGCCGTGCCGATGCGGCCCTTAAGCCACCCATAAAGATCAACCCCCGAGCCCCGTAGGCCCGTTATGTCGCGCCCCGCGAGGCTAGCGTGCGGATCACCCCCACCCCCGTACAACTAAGGCAGGCACGCCATGAGCAGCACGCGCCGGCGCACGCTGAGCACCCGGTCCAAGGTCGTCGGCGGGCTCGTCGCCGTCTCTCTCGTCGGCGGCGGCGCCTTCCTCCTCCCCGGCACGGCCCTCGCCACCAAGGCCCCCACCGAGAAGCCCGCCGAGAAGCCCGCGGGGAAGCCCACCGCCGAGGCCCCCGCCAGATTCGCCCCGTACGTGGACACCTCGCTCGCCCCCGCCTACGACCTCCTCGACACCGCCGAGAAGACCGGCGTCAAGGAGTTCACCCTCGCCTTCATCACCTCCGGCGGCGGCTGCGAGCCCCTGTGGGGCGGCGCCACCGGCCTCGGTGACGACAAGGTGGCCGCGCAGATCGAGGCCCTGCGTGCGAAGGGCGGCGACGTCCGCGTCTCCTTCGGCGGCGCGGCCGGCTCCGAGCTGGGCCTCACGTGCGACAGCGCCGACGCCCTCGCCGAGGCGTACGGCGAGGTCGTCGACGCGTACGAGCTGACCAAGGTCGACTTCGACGTCGAGGGCGCCGCCCTGCCGGACACCGCCGCCAACACCCGTCGCGCCCAGGCGATAGCCGCGCTGCAGAAGGCCCACCCCGGCCTGGACGTCTCGTTCACGCTGCCGGTCATGCCCGAGGGCCTCACCCGGCCCGGCGTCGGCCTCGTCACCGACGCGAAGAAGAACGGCGTCGACGTCTCCGCCGTGAACATCATGGCCATGGACTACGGGCCCGCCTACAGCGGTGACATGGGCGAGTACGCCATCCAGGCCGCCACCGCCACGCAGAAGCAGCTCAAGTCCGCCCTCGGCCTCTCGGACGAGGCCGCGTGGAAGGCCGTCGCGGTCACCCCGATGATCGGCGTCAACGACGTCGTCACCGAGGTCTTCCGGCCCGACGACGCCACCCGGCTCGTGGAGTTCGCCCGGTCGAAGGACATCGGCCGGCTGTCCATGTGGTCGTCGACCCGTGACAAGGCCTGTGCGGACGGCGAGTCGGACACCGTCCGCCCCACGTGCTCGTCCATCGCCCAGCAGCCGCTGGACTTCACCAAGGCTTTCGCGGCCTACCAATAGCCTCCGCCCCAGCAGCCACGACCACAACCACATCCACGACCACTGCCAGGGTCACAGCACATCCACGACCACTGCCACGCCCACCGCCACAGCCAGGTGCCCCGGCCGGAACTTCCCCCACGCGGCCGGGGCACCGCCCCCTTCCCCCTTCCCCCCGTCCCCCCTCGAAACGGCTCAGTCGAGCGCGAGCTCCGGCAGCGCGCCCGCGCGGGCGACCCTCGCGTACCACTGGGCGCTCGACTTCGGGATGCGGGCCTGCGTCTCGTAGTCGACGTAGACCGCGCCGAAGCGCTTGCTGTAGCCGTAGGACCACTCGAAGTTGTCCAGGAGCGACCAGAGGTAGTAGCCGCGGACGTCGGCCCCGTCCGTGATGGCCCGGCGGACCGCGGCCAGGTGGCCGTGCAGGTACGCGATGCGCTCGGGGTCGTGGACGCGGCCCTCCGGGTCGGGCTTGTCGTCGTAGGCCGCGCCGTTCTCGGTGATGTAGAGCGGCAGGCCCGGCGCCTCGCGGGTGTACCGCATGATCAGCTCGTGCAGCCCGGTCGGGTCGATGGTCCAGCCCATCGCGGTGCGCTCCCCGGGCGTCTGCTGGAAGACGACGTCCTCGGCGCCGGGCCACGGAGAGTGGTCGCTGGCGCCGTGCCCGTCGTTGCGCGCGGACCCCGCACCCGCCTCGGCGGCCGACACCAGGGACGGGGTGTAGTAGTTCAGGCCGAGCGCGTCCATCGGCTGGTGGATGACCGCCAGGTCGCCGTCCTGCACGCAGGACCAGTCGGTGATCCGTGCCGTGTCCGCGAACAGGTCCTCGGGGTAGGCGCCGTGCAGCATCGGCCCGTGGAAGACACCGTTGGCCAGGTTGTCGATGCGGCGCCGCGCGTCGAGGTCCCCCGGCGTCTCGGAGGCCGCCCTGACCACGGAGGAGTTGAGGCTCACCGCGACGCGGGCGCGGGCCGGCAGGGCGGCGCGCAGGGCCTGCGTGCCGAGGCCGTGCGCCAGGTTGAGGTGGTGGGCGGCGTGCAGGGTGGCCGCGGGCTCGGTGCGGCCGGGGGCGTGGACGCCGGAGCCGTAGCCGAGGAAGGCGCTGCACCACGGCTCGTTCAGCGTGATCCAGGATTCGACGCGGTCGCCGAGGGCCTCGCCGACGATCGTCGCGTACTCCGCGAACCGGTACGCGGTCTCCCGCACCGGCCAGCCCCCGGCGTCCTCGAGCTCCTGCGGCAGGTCCCAGTGGTAGAGGGTCACGGCGGGTTCGATGCCCTTGGCGAGCAGTTCGTCGACCAGGCGGCGGTAGAAGTCGAGGCCGCGCTGGACGGCGGGGCCGCGCCCGGTGGGCTGCACGCGTGACCAGGAGACGGAGAAGCGGTAGGCGCCGAGGCCCAGGTCGGCCATGAGCGCGACGTCGTCGCGGTAGCGGTGGTAATGGTCGACGGCGACGTCACCGGTGTCACCGCCGTCGGTGCGGCCCGGCGTGTGGCTGAAGGTGTCCCAGATGGACGGCGTACGGCCGTCCTCGCGCACGGCGCCCTCGATCTGGTACGCGGAGGTGGCGGAGCCCCAGAGGAAGCCGTTCGGAAAGGTAATGGGTTCAGGCATGGAAGCGCTCCCATGAAACGTAGGGGGAAGAGTGAGGAGAGAGGGAGGCAGAGGGCGGGGGAGGGAGCCTCCGGGAGCCCGGCGCGGGCTCCCGGAGGGTCAGCCCTTCACGGCGCCCTGCATGATCCCGCTCACGATCTGCTTGCCGAACAGGATGAACGCGAGCAGCAGCGGCAGCGTGCCCAGCAGGGCGCCCGCCATGATGACCGCCCGGTCGGGGATGTAGCCCGTGCCGAGGGAGTTGAGCGCCACCTGCACCGTCGGGTTCGACTGGTTGAGCGCGATGATCGGCCACAGGAAGTCGTTCCAGGCCATGACGAACGTCAGCAGTCCCAGCACGGCCATCGCGGGCCGCGCCGCGGGGAACACCACGTGCCAGATGATCCGCAGGCTGCTCGCCCCGTCCATCCGGGCCGCCTCGATCAGCTCGCCGGGCAGCGCCTGCAGCAGGTACTGCCGCATGAAGAACACCCCGAAGGCGCTCACGAACGTCGGCAGGATCACCGCCTGGAGCTGGTTGGTCCACTGCAGGTCCGCGACCCACAGGTACAGCGGCACGACGCTGAGCTGCGGCGGCACCATCATCGTGCCGATGGTCAGCAGGAGCAGCGCCCCGCTGAACCGGAACTTCAGCTTGGCGAAGGCGAAACCGGCGATCGTGGAGAACAGGACGGTGCCGATGGTGATGCTGCCCGCCACGATCGTGGTGTTCAGCATGGCGTCGCCCAGGCTCGCCTCGGTCCAGGCCCGCTCCAGGTTCTTGAAGAGGTTGCCGCCGAACCACAGGGGAGGCGGCGTCTGCGCGAGCCGCCCGCTGGTGCGCGAGGCCGCGATCGCCGTCCAGATCAGCGGCGCGAGCGAGACGGCCGTGAACACCGCCAGGATGAGATACGTCAGCGGGCCCGCGTGCATCGTCCGGCCGGCCTTCTGGCCGAGCGGGCGCACCGTGCTCCTGCCCTTCGGGGCCGGGGCGCGGTCGGTCGGCGGGGCCTCGGGGCGGTCCGCCTTCGGGTCCACCGTGCGGGCCTTCATCGGTCCTTCCTCATACGTCGGGCGATCAGCATGTTGACCGCGGCGATGATCAGCAGGATCGCGAGCATCAGCCAGGCGACCGCCGAGGCCCGCCCCAGGTGGCCGTTGATCCAGCCCTGGTCGTACAGATAGAGCCCCAGCGTCTGGAACTGGTGGTCGGCGCCGCCCTTGGACCCGGCCGTGCCGCCGAACAGGAGCGGCTCGCCGAACAGCTGGGTGGCCCCGATGGTGGAGACGACCACGGTGAACAGGATCGTCGGCCGCAGCATCGGGATCGTCACGTGCCGGAACTGCTGCCAGCGCGAGGCGCCGTCCAGCGAGGCCGACTCGTACAGGTCGTGCGGCACGGCCTGCATGGCCGCCAGGTAGATCAGCGCGTTGTAGCCGGTCCACCGCCAGATGACGATGGACGACACGGCGAACTGCGAACCCCAGGACGACTCGCGCCAGTTGACGGGGTCGAAGCCCACCGACCCGATCAGCCAGTTGACCATGCCGCCGTCCCACGCGAACAGCAGTGTGAAGACCAGCGAGGCGCTCGCCACCGACGTGGCGTACGGGGCGAGCATCGCCACGCGCCACAGCGTGGAGCCGCGCAGCTTGTAGTTGAGCAGGTGCGCGATGCCGAGCGCGACGGCGAGCTGGGGGACGGTGGAGATGACACCGATGGTGAAGGTGTTGCCGAGCGCGTTCCAGAAGTAGTCGCTCTGCAGCAGGTTGGTGTAGTTCTCCAGGCCCAGCCAGGTGCTGTCGTCGAGGTTGGTCAGCTCCAGGCGGTGCAGCGAGGCCCAGCCCGTGTAGAGCAGCGGGAAGAGGCCGAAGGCGCCGAAGAAGAGGAAGAACGGCGCGACGAAGACGTAGGGCGACGCCTTGATGTCCCAGCGGTACAGGCGACTGCGCCAGGGGGACGGCGTGCGGGAGGACGTGCTCCCGGTCGCGGCCGGGGCCGCGCCCCCCTTGTCGGGGGACGCGGTCTCGGCGTACTCAGCGGTCTCGGACATGGGGGTCACTGTCCCAGAACATCCTTGATCTCCTTCTGGGCCGCCTCCCAGCCCTCCTCGGGAGACTTGCCCTGCTGCTCCACCTGGAGCACACCGATGTCCGTGATGGACTGGCCGATCTGGGCGTCCTTGATGCCGTAGACGGCCGAGGGGGTGTTCTTCGCGATGCCGGCGAAGATCTCGGTGATCGGGGCGTCGCTGAAGTACGCCTTCGTGGCGGCCGACGGCTTCAGCGAGTCATACGCCGAAGGGGTCGAGGGGAAGCTGGCCTGCTTGGCGAAGACCTTCGCGAGCTGCTCGGGCTGGGTCAGCCAGACGGCGAGCTCGGTCGCCTCCTTCTTGTGCTTGCCCGCGCTCGGCACCCCGAGGAACGAGCCGCCCCAGTTGCCGTCCGTCGGGGCCTTGGCCATGTCCCACTGGCCCTTGCCCTCCGGGCCCGTCTTCTCCTGGATGTACCCGGCCATCCAGGCGGGGCAGGCCACGGTGGCGAACTTGGCGTTGGCGAAGCCCTGGTCCCACGTCGGGTCGAACTGCTTGAGCTTGGCGGACATGTCGCCCTGGGCGACCTTCATCGCAGCGTCCCAGGCGTCCTTGCGGCCCTGGCTGTCCTCGTAGATCTCCTTGCCGCTCTTGTCGTAGTACCGCTCCTTCGCACCGGCGAAGACGGCGTTGTAGACGCTGGAGGCGGAGTCCACGAACTTGGTGTCCTTGGGCGCCTTCTTCATGTACTTCTCGCCGAGCGCGACGTACTTGTCCCAGTCGCCGGCCCACTCCTTCGCGAGCTCCTCGCGGTCGGTGGGGAGCCCGGCCTTCTCGAAGAGGTCCTTGCGGTAGCAGAGCGCGGTCGGGCCGATGTCGACGCCGAGGCCGATCGTCTTGCCGTCCTCGGTCGTGGCCTGCTTCCACTTCCAGTCGAGGTACGTCGACTTCTCGACGCCCTCGGCCTTGCCCAGGTCCTCGAACTTGGCGCCCTGGGTCTTGACGACCTCGGTGATGTTGCTGACCTCGATGGCCGCCACGTCGTTGACGCCGGCGCCGGACTGGAGCTGGGTGAGCAGCTTCGGGTAATAGGCGTCGTTCCGCTCGATCACGTTCTCTTTGATCGTGATGTTCGGGTGCGACTTCTCGTACTCGTCGTAGAGCCCGGCCTGCTTCAGGCCCAGCACGCCGAACGTGCCCACGTTCAGCGTGATCTTGCCGTCGCTGCCCGCGGAACCGCCTTCGTCATCACTGGAACAAGCGGCCAGCAGGCTCGTGGCCAGCGCGGTCACGGCCGCGTAGGTCACCAGCCGCCGGGACCGGCGGAAATTGCTGCGCATTACGTCCTCCTGTTGCCTGACGTGCCGACCCCCCGGCCAACTGCTCTGCTGGGCCCGTTGGTTCACGCTGCGGCTCGGGCGGGGAACGTGCGGGTTGTGTACGTGTCAGGTAGTGTGGGAGCGCTCCCACAAGTGATGAGTTGAAGACTCGTGGCTCCGGACGGGGGTGTCAAGGGACCGGACGCAGAGATCTGCGTTCGGTTATCGGGCCGTTACCGGGAAGCGCGCGGTTCCGGCGCGGCGGCCCGGCGGAGGTCCGGCTGTTACATTCCTGGCCGGGGGAATGGTGACGGGAGGCGGACAATGGCAGCTCACCCAGCGCGCGGGCGCAGCGGCGGACGGCCCACCCTGGAAGAGGTCGCCGCGCGGGCCGGGGTCGGCCGGGGCACGGTCTCCCGCGTGATCAACGGCTCGCCGCGGGTCAGCGAGGCGACCCGTACCGCCGTGGAGGCCGCGGTGGCCGAGCTGGGGTACGTCCCGAACACCGCCGCCCGCGCCCTGGCCGCCAACCGCACGGACGCCATCGCCCTGGTCGTGCCCGAGCCCGAGACCCGCTTCTTCGCCGAGCCGTACTTCTCCGACGTCCTGCGCGGGGTCGGCGCCGAGCTCAGCGAGACCGAGATGCAGCTCCTGCTGATCTTCGCGGGCAGCGACCAGCGGCGCCAGCGCCTGGCCCAGTACCTGGCGGCCCACCGGGTCGACGGGGTGCTCCTGGTCTCCGTGCACGCCGACGACCCGCTGCCCGACCTGCTCTCCCAGCTGGAGATCCCCGCCGTGATCAGCGGCCGCAGGTCGGCCGACGAGCCGCTGCCCTCGGTCGACTCCGACAACTTCGCCGGGGCGTGCTCGGCCGTGGAGCACCTGCTCTCCCGCGGGCGCACGTCCATAGCCACGATCACCGGCCGCCTCGACGTGTACGGCGCCCAGCGCCGCCTCGACGGCTACCGCGCCGCGCTGCGGGACGCGGGCCGCCCGGTGGACGAGCGGATGATCGTGCCGGGCGACTTCACCGAGGAGGGCGGCCGGCGCGCCATGCGGGAGCTGCTCGAAACCCGCCCCGGCCTCGACGCGGTCTTCGCGGGCTCCGACGTGATGGCCGCGGGCGCCCGGCAGGCGCTGCGGGAGGCGGGCCGCCGCATACCCGACGACGTGGCACTTGTCGGCTTCGACGACTCGGCGATCGCCCGTCACATGGACCCGCCGCTGACCAGCGTGCGCCAGCCCATCGAGGAGATGGGCCGGGCCATGATCGACCTGCTGCTCGCCGAGATCGCGGACAGCCGTCCGTTCGCCGCCCGCCGCCTGGAGCGGCGTCAGCTCGTCCTCCCGACGCGGCTGGTGGAGCGGGCCTCTTCCTGATCGCTCCCGGACTCTCCCGGGGGCGCCGGACCCTCCCGGGGGCGTTCGCGCCCGCGAGGAAGCGCACAACGCGGAAAGGGCCCCGGTTCTCTCGAACCGGGGCCCTTTCCTTCAGGGTGAGTGACGGGACTTGAACCAGTTTTTTGACCCATCTGTGACCTGCGGTGATGCTGAAAACCGGGGCATATCGGTGCTGTTCGATGTCGCTCAGTGTCGATGGGCGGCCAGGAATGCGGCTCGGTGTGGCCACGGCCAAACGGCGAGAGGGCGAGCGAACCGGCCCTACCGCAGGTGAGTGCAGACCGCCCTTACCGACGTCCACAACGAACGGCGCCCCCGCCATAGGGCAGGGGCGCCGCTGACCTCTCCCCTCGCCTGGGGGGCTAAAGGGTCGAGGCCAGTCGTGCCGTCCGAACGCGCGCTGCCGGGGTCAGGGGCTCGGGTGTCCGACGGTGTCTCTCGTTAGATCGTAAGTAAATAACTGCTCTATGCAATGGAAAATCACTGCAATCACTCGAACGAGTGTTTGTATCAATCGGCTCTTGCGGTGCGGCGACTCAGATGATCCAAAAATGTACGGTCGACGATACAGACAGTCGATCATGATCGCGCGAGCGTTGAGCGGGTGCCGCCCGCTCCGCCCTCGCCCCGCGTCCTCGCCGCCCGCCGGGCTGTCGGCGAGCGCATCCGGGCCGCACGCCTCCACGCGAACTTCACGCAGGAGGTCCTCGGCGAACGGGCCGGCCTCGACCGTCAGGCGATCAACCGGATCGAGCAGGGGCACGCTTCGCCCCTGCTGGACACCCTCGTCCGTATCGCCGACGCCCTCGACGTCCCGCTCCGCGACCTGGTTTGACGGAGCGGGGCCCGCCATCGGCGAGCCCCGCTCAGGGAGTCATCCGGCGGGCGTGCCGCTCCCCGGACACATCTCTCGGCCACCGCCCTGTGGCTGGTGCGGAGGCATCGGCTCGCCCGGCTCGACGCCGGAGTAGGTGCCGCACTGCTGACAGACGCCCGCGCACTGCCCGGGATCGAAGCGGCCTGGCTGACGTTCACGTTCACACATGATCAGTTCTCCCTTGGGTGGTGGGATGGTGCTGACTGGTGTGGTGCACTCCGCCGCTCGGCCGGGGCCTGCGGGGAGGGTCAGAGCTTGCGGACGAAAGTCTTCTCGCCGTTGTGCCAGGTGATCGTCACGCCGTGCTGGCCGTCGCCGCCCTCCCGCGTCGACCACACGTCGAGCGTCGCGATCTCGGGAGACTCGGCCGCGCCGATCACACCCGCGAGCCATGCATCCGGTGCGGCCGTCACCGGCGCAGCCTCGAACGGGGCGGGGGAACCCTGCACGGCCGCGGTGGGCGGTTCGTGCTTGGCGCCCTCGGCGAGCTGCCCGATCAGCTGCCACCGAACCTCGCGACCCGCGACCGTCACAGCCAGGCCGTACGGGTGCTTGGTGTCTCCGGCCTCGTTCAGGGACTGGACGCGTTGCACGTCAGGGGTGTTTTTCAGCAGGTCGACGGCGTAGTCCTGGAATGCGGCGGGGTGCATTTGTGATCATTCCTCTCGTGGCGGCTCGGCCAGTTTATGGGCGGGGGCCGACAGGCCGCGGGCCTCCACCCGGGCTCGCCGCAGGGCCTCGCTCTCCTTCGGCCTTCGACGGCACGGACACGGACACTGCCGCGTGGCCGTAGGGGTCAGACGCCCCTCGTGGACCTCAAGCCAGGTGCTCCCATGGCAGAGATGCGGGGCCGTGACGATGCCCACCAGCCGCTGGGCCAGGCAGGGAGGGCACGGCACCTTCGCACGCGGAATGTCGACAGGACAGATCGGCGTATGCGCGACGCCGGGGTACGGGCCCAGTGAGTTGCTCAGCCACATGCGGTCTTCGTAGGTTTCACCTTCACGAACGGTGTGGCCGCACCTGCCGCATCGGGGTGGCGGTTCGTCGTCGCTCGACATGGAGGCTCCTTCTCTTCGCTGCGTGAGATGGGCGGCCCGCTCCCTGAGTGCCATCGGGCGGGCCGCCCGGTCCCGACCGCGCTCCTCCCCAGGGACACGGCCGGGGGCTTATCGAGGGGTGCGGCGCACGTAGGCCGGCATCCTCGGGCACTTCACGTGCACCGTGATCTGAGCGCCGCCCGCCGAGGGCGAGTGTCCGGCGATCTCCTTGCCGGGCCACTCCTTGGTGATCGGCTCATCGCAGTGCCAGCAGAACCTGACGCCCTCGCTCATCTCTGGACTCCTCGGCGCAGGTTCTCGATGGTGGGTTCGGGCGGCCGCAGCAGGGTCTGTATGGCCCGGAAGGCGTGCCGCAGCCGTGCGCCTTCCTCGCAGTCTGCGGTTGCGCAGGCAGTACAGCCGAGCAGGTGCGCGCGGAGCCGCGAGGCGAGTTGGCCGGAGGCCCCTTCCCCACTGAACATCAGGCACCACCCGCCTGCATGGCGTACCAGCCAGCGGCTACCAGCTGGCCTACCAGGGCCACCGGGCACAAGCGCCCCACGGCCTGCGGGGGTACCACCCAATGCGTGCCCGGCGGCTCCGTGCGATCGAGGCGTGGCACGCCGAGGTAGGTGCCGAGCCCCAGCCACGGCGCCTTGTCGTCGTGAGGCCAGTAGCGTGCGGCGTAGGGCTGCATGAGGGCGTAGTAGGTACCGCCCATGGTCCGGCCGTCGTAGATCACCGGACCAAGGAGGCGGCGGGCCAGGCCCTCGGCGGCCTCCGTGAGGAACTGGGTATCGAGAGCAGCGTGGACGAGAGGCTCGGGCATGCGCACGGCGTCGAAGCGGCGGCCGAGCGGGAGCAGAGCGACCCCGCTCGTCTTCCACTCGGCCCGCGCGTGGTCGGGCCCGTCCTGAGCACGTGCCAGCCACTCGGAGAGGGCTGTGGTCGCCTCGGTATGCATCGGTGTGCCCCTGCCGTCATCAGCGTCGATCAGGTCTGATGACGACGGTAGGGGCGGCGTGACCAGCCCGATGACCGGAATACGGTCACCCCGGTCAGGCGGACAGCAGGCCCACATTCACCGCCAGCTCGGCGGCGCGGCGCCGGCGCTGCGCCTGCTTGGACTCGACCTCCTCGAGGATGATTCCGCGGGCGTACCCGTTGTAGGCGATCGTCTCGGGCGCCGAGCGGTGAGCCTTCTCCAGCGTGGCGATCGCGACGTCAGGCTGTCCGTCGAGCTGGAATCCCCGCGCCTCCTCGATGCGGTGCCTCGCCCGCCGAGGCCTGGACTTGATGACGGTCTCGTCGGCCTTCGCCGCTTGGCGGACGGACTCGCCGCCCTGGTGCAGCTCGACGGCGATGGTGACGGCGTGAGCGCCCATGATGGCGCGGGAGAAGGACGTCACCGGGTGGTAGTAGTCCAGCGGCAGCTTCTTGGCCGTCTTGTCTGCCTCGTCCCAGTGCCGCCACGCGGCACCGGTCTCTCGCCTCCGGGCCGCGGTGTACCCGAGCTCGAACTGGAGGGCTCCGGCGATGGCGAGGACATCGTCCGAGGCGTCCGGCAGCAGCGGGTCGAGGAACCGGACCGCTTCCAGATTGACGGCGTCTGCCGCGTCGAAGTGCCGGGGCCCGCTGTCGCGGTGGGCCTGCGCCATGAGCCAGGCCGCGACGCCGATCGTGTGCGGGTCCTCGGACTCCTGGGCTGCGATCATGCCGCGCTCAGCGACGCGCCACAGCAGAGAGCTGTCGGGCTGATAGGCGATGAAGAACTGGCTCAGGCTGTACGTCTGGGCGAGGAGGCCTTGCGCCGTGCGGCGGTCGCTGCCGGTGTCGGCGTGCTTCACGAGCAGCTGCGCGTCCCGGATCAGGTCGGGCAGCAGCTTGCCGATGACCTCGCGGTGGTTCGGTGCCCGGTGGCGCGCCTTCCACGCGGCGTGCAGCCGGGCCTCCAGGTGCTCCACTGGCGGCGGCTCGGCGCTGGACGACAGAGGGAAGCTGTCGATCGCGGCCTTCACCGCGCCGAGGCGGGGGTGTCCGGGGCCGATGAAGAGGTCGACGTGCATGTCGGGGTGCCCTGTCAGCTCGGAGAGGTCGCGGACCCGGAGCGCCTCGGCGATGCGCATCACCATGCCGAGGCCGGGTGCCTTCATCTGACCGTTCTCGATCTTCCTCAGCGTGTGTGGGGAGACCCCGACTAGGTCGGCGAGCTGAGCGCGCGTCATGCCGCGTCGCTCGCGCAGAATTTGTGCCCGTTGGCCGAAGCGCAGCGGGTCGGCGTAAGGGTCCGGGGTAGCATCAGATGGCACGGTCTCGCCCCTCTCTGAACAGCTCGTCACTGTCAGGGTATGGGGCGGGACCATTTCTATGTGAGGGCTCTGGCCAGCAATCACCGTGCTGAGCACGACGAAAGGGCCCCCACCGCCCGAAGGCAGTGGGGGCCAGTTCATGCTCCGGTTCGCATGTGCTCGCGGACCTGGTCGTGTATGTCGCCGGGGTCGGGAGTGACGCCACCGTCTCGCATTCGGTGGATGAGCCGGTCGACAGTCCAGGAGTAGGCGAGCACCAGACTGCCCAGTCCGTCGATGCGCGCGTTCTGCCGTTCGATCTTGAGCTTCATCTCGTCTCTGATCTCGCGGAATGAAGCCAGATCAGCCGCCCGTTGGGCGGGCTCGGCTGCGGCCTGCGCCTGGGCGCGGGTTGCCTCGGCGGTGGTCCGGGCTGCTGCCCGTGTGGCCCGTGCGGCGAAGAGGCCGCTGCCGAGGAGTGCGGCGGCGCCGAGGATGGAGCCGATGATGCCTGCGGCGACGCCCCATGTGCCGGTCATCTACCACGCTCCCGTCGCGCAGGGTGGGGGACGGAGTGCTCCGGCAGGGTCGCCAGGAACAGGATCAGCGCGACGTGGCCGAGGCCGTACCAGGCGGCGATGGCGAGGCCGCGCGGGTACTCGCCGGTGAGGCCGCCCCACAGGTACGCCGAGCCCCACACGAACGGCGGGATCAGGGCGGCGAAGAAGCCCAGCCCGTCCCTCCCGATCCGGAGCCAGGCGCACGTGAACGTCACGAGTCCGCAGATGATCCAGACCGACGACCAGCAGCGGATGTCCGCGAAGCGGGTGAGCAGGCCGAGGCCGGCGGGGTTCGGGCCGGGCTGCAGGGCGTAGCCCAGGCCGAAGCAGATCTTCGCGGGGCCGAGGATGGCGAGCGCCGTGCCGCGGCGGCCCAGCCGCTTACGGAGCCGTCGGGCCGCCGGGCGCATCAGATGCTCGTCGGCCGGCGCGGGGTGTCCGGTGTGGCGACGGTCTCGGTGAGGCCGGGCCCGACGGGGCCGCCGCTGGTGACGATCGCGGTCAGCACGGCGGCCACCGCGGCGAGGCCGCCGACGGAGGCGACCTCACCCCAGTCCACGTCCAGGATGCCGATGCCGTCCCCGGCCATGAGGGCGAGGGAGGACTGCGCGGCGGTGCGCACCGCGCGCTCCGCAGTGGCCTTCCAGAAAGCGCCAGTGTTCATGGGCAGTACCTCTTTCAGACAGGCTGCGCGAGCGAGCGGCAGCCGATGATGGTGCCGGAGGCGTTGCGAACCTCGCGGTACGGGACGAGCAGGTCGCTGCGCCGGTCGGCGACGGCCAGGGCGACGACGAGGGAGACGATGTACTGATGCCCGTCGCGCTTGGGCGGCAGGTTCTGGGCGTGCCCGAACTCGACCATCTCGAAGGTGAAGCCCCCGCCCAACTCGATGGTGGCGAGCCGAGCGGGCGTGGCCTCGGGCTCGATGACCTCCAGCAGGTGCGGTTCGAGGTCGTCGATGCCGTCCTCCCGCTCGTGCGCGTACAGGCGGATCGGATGCGGGGTGAGGTTCAGGATCACCGTCGCCTCACTTCTTGGGGAGCTTCAGCTTCTGGCCGACGCGGAGCGCGTCGGACCGAAGGCCGTTCAGGGTCTTGATCTCCGCGTAGCGGGAGCCGTCGCCGAGCTTGGTCGCGGCGATCGACCAGAGGGTGTCGCCGCGGGCCACGGTGTACGTCTTGCTCGGAGCGAGGCGGGCGTGGATGCGGGCCCGCATCGATGCCATGGTGAAGCCGCGCGGATCGACCTTCCCCGGCTGCCACTCCAGGTGCCCGATCACCGAGCGCTCGGACCAGCCGTGATACCGGCAGATCGCCGCCGACACCTTCTCGATCGCGAGCAGCTGCTCCTCGGGCCACGGGTCCTTGCCGTCGCCGCGGTTCTCGCACTCGAAGCCGTAGAAGTGCCGGTTGCCGTCGGTGTTCGCCTCGTTGTCCGGCGGCAGCGTCGCCCGCTCGGCGATGACCGCGCGCAGCACGTCGTCATCGCCATTCCCGGCGTGGTTGGCGCGGCCGTACCCGACGAGGTGAACACGGCCGTCCTTGGTGATGACGCCGTGGCACAGCGGCCCGGGCAGGGTGCTGTAGCCCTTGCGGCAGATGCCGACCGTGTCGTGCCGGGCAGCATCGGTCACGGTGTGATGGACCATCACCCCGTGGACGGGCCCCCAGGGACCCTTGTGGTTTCGGTTGTGGTCCTCCCAGTCGCCGACCTCGACGACGGTCAGACCCTCGGCGCGGAGCAGGGCGGCGAATCTTGCTGCGCTCGGCGGTGTGGCCATGCAGGTCTCCAGACATGAAGAAACCCCGGGCCGGAGAGGCGCGGGGCGTGCGGGTGAGCGAGGGGTCAGGCGGCGTAGCCGTAGGCGAGAAGGCCCACGTTGCCGCCGAAAGCCGCGGCGGTGAACGCACCCGCGGTGACGGTCGGCGGGGTCGACATGCCGGTGTTGGTGTCGCCCCAACCCGGGGACGCGCCGGCGCCGGTGCTCATGGAGCCCTCGCCGACGAGGTTCGGCAGCGTCGTGGCTTTGATCATGATGCCGAGGTAGTGCAGACCCTCGTACGTCGTCGTGTACGACGAGGCACTGCCCGCCGTGGTCTGCGCGATGGCCAGCGTCTTGACCGTGTTCGCCGCCCACGCCGTGGTGGTCTGGTCTGCCGTGCGGGCGAGCGCCACCCGGGCCGAGTTGTGCAGGCTGAACCACCAGTTCGTCGGCGAGGCGGCCGCCGTGGCCCCGTTCATGAAGCTGATGTTCGAGACCACCGCGCCCTTGGGCAGCCAGATCGGCACCAGGTACAGCGTCCCGGAGACCATCGCCGTAGTCGTCGCCCCGCACCGCAGCCTCGACGTCGTCTCGTAGCGGCCCGCGGGCCGCATCGCGTCCTCCAGAGCACCGAACCCGGAGTCGAACGGGCTGCTCCTGGTGCTCGTCGTCGAGGCGTCCGCCACGGTGCCGCTGTTGCCGTGGCGGGTGACGTCAGTGACCGAGCTCGTAATGTTGATCCCGGCCAAGGTCGTGCCGCGCGTCCGCACGTTCCGGATCACCGGACGGGCGGTGTTGGTGGAGATCTGCACCCCGTACCCGGTCAGGTCGTAGACCTCGCAGTCGTCCAGGACGACGTCGGCCCCGTCCCACACGTGCAGCCCGTTCGCGGCCGCACCGGTGACGCGGCAGTTCGAGATCGTGACATCCGTGGCCGTCGCCGCGGGGGTCGACCGGGAATCGACGGTCACGCCGGCACCACCGCTCCCGTTGACGTCCAGGTCGTCCATCAGTCCCCGGCGGGTGCCCAAGGTGCTGATGGCGGTGGCGCCGGTGGTGTGAGCGATGACGCCGGCGAGCGCGTAGTCCTCGACCCGCTCCATCCGTACGGCCTGCTGCCCCACGCCGCGCACGGTGACGCGGCCGACTGCGACATCCTGCACGTAGCCGGTGTCCTCGCCGATCAGCTCGACCGCGGCCCCGTAGGCGCCGCCGCCGGTCATCGTCACGTCGTCGATGACGATCCCCGCGAGCGGCTGCGAGCCTGCGATGGTCGGGGAGCCGCCGCCGGCCGGGGTGCGGTGGGAGGACTTGCTGCTGTCGAGGGTGCGCACGTTGACGCCGCCGCCGCAGTTGCGCAGCTGCACGCCGGAGATGACGGCGGACTCCCACGTGTACGCGCCGATCGCGAACTGAGAGCAGGCCTCGGCGTACAGGTCGCGGATGCGGATGTCCCGGTGCGGCTTCCCCGGTGAGGCGCTGTGGGAGCCGATGGCGCGCGGCCAAGCGATGGTGCCTGCAGTGCCGGACGGGCCGGTCGCGCAGCCCTCGATGAGCAGGTCAGTGCACGGGGTGTCGTCATAAGGCCCGAACCCACCGAAGTAGGCGCTGCCCTTGGCGAGGTCGGGCTGGATGAATTCGCTGAAGGGGCGGTCGCCGGGGTCGAGGTAGCCGTGGCCGCGGACGTTGCGGATGACGCCGTGGCGGACGGCGTTCAGTTCGATGCCGTGGTAGCCGCAGACGTCCTTGATCAGGGTGTCGCGGATGACGATGTTCTCGGCGTGGCCGATGCTCATGCACATCGCCGACGTTGGGTAGGCGGTCGCCCGCGCGTCCCAGACGCCGCCCTCGATGATGATGTTGCCGTGCCCCGTGTAGCCGCCGAGGGCCTGGCCCGCGTCGCCGTTGAGGAGCATTGTGCCCGCGCCCGCGCGCCGGATCGTCGCGCCCTCCATGAGCGTCAGCCTGGTGTTGCCGTAGATGCGCAGGGGCAGGGTGGAGGCGTCCCAGGTGCCCGACGGCACGATGATCCAGCCGCCGCCCGCGTCCCGCGCGGCGTTCAAGGCGGCCTGGAGCGCGGCGCCGCCGGTGCCGAAGATGCGCGGGTTGTAGATGCGCATGCCGGTGAGGGAGACCTGCCCGGCCTGGAGCGTTCCGGGGGTCTCCAAGACGCCTGCGGCCGAGCGAGAGAGGAAGGTGTCCCGCGAACCGTCACCCGGGCCCCACTGCATCGATCCGTCGGCCGCCACCCGGAAGCGGTCGAAGCCGTCGCCGGTCTTGAAGCCGCCGAGGATGACGTCGCTGCTGTTCGGCATGCCCCACTGGGCCTTGCCCGTGAGGGTGCCACCCGCCTTGTCGAGCTTGCTCTCGATCTGGTCGAGCGCTCCCGATGCTGCCTCGCGGGCGCCCTGGTACCAGCGCACCGCCTGCCCGTCGGGCGCGTTGTACTCGTACTCGATTGCCGTCACGCCGTCGATCTTGAAGGGGCGGATGCGTCCGGGCGCCGAGCTGCCCGTCGCGTTCGTGCGGAGCTGGGCGATCGGTGTCGTCCCGTCCTCCTCCAGGAGCGCGGTGATCTGCTCGCCGGTCCCGGCCGCCCGCACGATGACCGGGTAGTCCGGCACTACGTTGCCCGCCGGGTCGGTGAGCACGTCGGCCGGGGTCCCGCCGTAGGTGTACAGCGCCATCTCCGTGCCGCTCCTTTCAGTCGAGCCAGTAGTCGCCGGAGATGTCCACCCACGCGGTGCCGTCGGTGCCCTGGTACCACCAGAGGATGTCTCCGGCGACGCCGTAGGCGCTGGTGACGCCGGTGTTGAGGATCTCCAGGCGGCCCGTGGCGTCGGTCGTGGCGCCGCCCATGGAGCAGGTGCCGTCGAAGGTCCGCAGCTCTGCCGGGGTCAGGCTGCTCGGGACGGAGCCGAGGTTCACGGCGTTCGCGTCGTAGATCAGCTGGCCGTCGGTGCGTTGGATGCGGCCCTTGAGCCACACGTGTTTGCCGCCGTCGGTCAGGCGCACGCCGAGGTCGACGATGCCCTCCTCGAACCCGGACTTCAGGCTGATGGTGGACTGCCACGGCTGGAGCGGCTCATACAGCGTCGCCCACCCGCTGGCGGTCTTGGCCCACGTGGTGCCGTCGGCGGCGATGACGAGCATGCCCGTCGGAGCGTCGGACATCGTCGAGTTGCGTTCGGCGAGGTTGGCGACGTGCTGCACGAGGTGCGGGTCGAGGGCCTCGGCGAGCGCTGCCAGGGCCGCGGCCCCGTCCGGGCCGTCGCCGCCTCCGGGGACGGGCAGATCTGCGTATCCGATGGTCGCCACGCGGGCGCCCCCTCTCAGGCCGAGAACGAAATGGTGATCTTGCCGCCGGTGAAGCTGGCGTACTCCGAGCGGCCCGAGGCGTAGATGGCCAGCCCCCGCGCGCTGCCGGACGCAAGCGCGGACCGCCAAGACGCGGGCAGCGACGCCGTGCCCTTCGCGCCCACCGACAGGCGCAGCAGCCCATCCTCCGGGCCCGAGCCCAGGTTGAGCTGGCCGGACGGCGGTGCCGTGTGGCTGTGGAGGTACAGGTTCATCGGGACCTTGCCGTTCACGCCGGAGCCACGCTTCCGCGTGAAGCTGACCTTCATCCCGGACACCGTGCGGCCCATGCACGCCGCGGCGATCGCCGTGCCGTAGAACCAGCCGCCGCGCCTGTTGCCGCGCCCCGTCCAGTCGCCTTGCGTCGGAGCCGAGGCGTACTCGTCCGGCCGGCCGCCGCGCCAACTTCCGCTGTCGGTCGGACTGATCACCTTCGACTTCGGGGCCCGGCCGGGGTCCACCGGCGAGGTGTCGGAGATCGAGCTGAGCTGCATGTAGAGCTGCGCCTTGCCGTCGGCGTCCTTGCGCACGTACAGCGTGTTCACCGTCTGCCAGCCAGACCCCGACGGCCCGCCCGTGCCCCACGTCGCGGCGGTGACGGCGTCCTCGTCCACGGCGATCTCCCGTGCGATGTCGCGCACCGAGGAGTCCGTGGCCGCGCCCGGGTCGTCGCCCACGGCGTACAGCACCAGCGGCTTCACCCCGGGACGGACGTGCACGAGGTCGCCGGCCTGGCGGCCGCGGTACGCCGTCGAGCACGCCACGTCCAACAAGAGCGCGCCCTGATACATGATGTTGACGCCGCCCTCGTCGGTGACGTCAACGACCCGGCACAGCACGGTCGTCGGCCGAGCCGGTGGCCCAGCCGCGAGGTCGATGCCGAGGTCTTCACGTACGCCCATCAGATCCTCCTCGCCGAGGTGCGCGTCTGGCAGGACATCGACGCGGCGCCGAGTGTGCGCGGGCAGGCATCGATCAAGTGCGTCTCCCACAGGCCGGGCTCGACCTCGACGCGCACGACGTCGCCGGGCTCGATCCCGGGGTGCGCGTACGCGGTGAACGTCAAGGTGCTCTGCACGCGCAGGCTGTCGGCGAGCTTGGCCCGCCCCGCGGTGTAGGCCTGCTCCTCGGAGGTGATGAGCGGAGAGGTGTACCGCTCGACCCGGGGCCGCACCCACACCAAGCCCTCGCGCTGCGGGGCGAGCGGATCACGGATCGGGTCCGGGCCCGCGTAGGTCAGGCTCATCGGGTCGTCGTCCCACACGTACACCGGGCCCACCGGCGCGGCCGCCGAGCCACCCTCTCCGGCCGCCTCCTCGCCAGAGACCACCCACACGTTCACCAGGCCCTCGCTGCTCTGCGCGGCCTCCGGTTCGATCAGGCCCTGGCCGTACGGCAGCGTCCACACCGCCGGGTCGGCGAGCGTTGGCACCGGGGCGAAGGTGAACACCCCGCGCGCGTCCGCGTAGACCTCGGCGCCGAGGGCGGGCGCGATGCCCGTGGACACCCCGGCCTGGTCAGCGCCGCCCGACAGGCCCTGCCACCGGTCCTCGTCGATGACGAACGAAGGGATCTTCGTGCCCGCCTTGACCCCGTCCCGCCAGGCCACGGCCGCCCACGGCACAGCCTCGGTGATCAGCGTCTGGGCGATCGCCTCGGCGGTGTCGGTCTCCACCGTGCGGGCCACCGGCAGCGCGGCGCCGCGCACGATGTCCTCCACGCCGAGCAGCTCGGCGCTCAGGCCGCGCCCCCGCAGAGTCCGCTTCGTGCTGTCGACCACGTACCGGCCCGCAGGCACCCGGTAGGGGTCGGCGCGGGAGGCCGTCAGCTCCTCGAAGAGCCGCACCTGTGTGGCGACCGTGTTGATCCCCGTCGCGCCGACCGGCGGGTCGAGAAGCTCCACCGTCGCCGACCACCGGCACTCGGCCGTCCTGTCGGGCTTCACGTCCGCCGCGCCCACCGCCAGCGGCACCCACGTGACCCCGCCGTCGTTGGACCACTCGCCGACCGGGCGGCGCCGCACCGCACCGGTCAGGGCCCGCAGCAGCGTGGGAGGCAGCGCCTGCATCACGCCCTGCCGTTCGTCGCCAGGGCCGCCCACGAGCTGTAGCTCGACGCCACCGCCGTCCACGACTCGAACGAGGCGGCGACCGTGTCCCACGACCAGCCCGGCAACCGCATCGGCTGACCCTCCGGGTCCGGCCGCTCGATCGGCGCGATCGTGAAGCCGACCGCGTACCCGCCTGTCGAGCCGAGCTTGCCGGTCGTGTCCTCTGTCCAGTCGCCCGGGACGAAGAAGCTGTCGGGCTGCTGATAGCCGGGCCGAGTCTGCGCCAGCAGCACGCCGGCGTCCATGAGTCGCCGCACCTGCTCGACCTGCTCGGGCGGCACGTCCACGACCACCTGCACCGTGGCCGCGGCGTGCGCGTCATAGCCGACCATCGCGAACGGGCTACCCGCCCGTGCCGCGACGTCCTGCCGGGCAGCCGACTCGCGCGCCCCCCACGTGGTGATGTGCACCCGCGCGGAGAGGCCCGGCTCGTCCAGACTCTTCAGCCACAGGTCCCGGACCGCGCCCACCGCCGGAGCCGGGACCTCCACCGCCAGGGAGGAGACGGGACCGAGGGTGCCGTCCGCGTACTCGGGCTGCGCCGAGTACATCACCGGCACCCCGAGCGGCGCTTCATGGTCGTACGCCGTCCCGACACCTTCCACCGCCCAGCCGGGCGCGGCACCGCGCACCGCGACCTGCACACCGTCCGGACCCGTCCGGACGATCCGCACGCGCCGTACGCTCGCGGCCGTGGACAGGGGGCTGCTGCCCGCCGTGTAGTCGACGGACAGCACTACCCCCGCCCATGGCTCGTCCACGATCGCCGCCAGCCAGCCATCCGGCGACGTGACGCGGTCCGGGACGGTGACCGGGGGTGCCCCCGGCAGCACGATCATCGGCACCCGAGTGCCCCCTTCCTGGTCAGCCCTTCACGCCCGCGCGGCCTCGGGCCCGTACCTGTGTGAGCGCCCCGTCGACCCGGTCGTCCACGTATGCGCGGAGCACCGTGCCGTCCTCGACGACGAGGTACAGCGGCCGCCCGTCGAGCCCGCTCGCACCGCCGGGCCGGGCCGCGGCACCGAGCGACGCGGACACCGGAACGACGGGCCGCGTCGGGACCGCCGCGGCGGCCAGGCGGTCGGCCTCGGCCTGCACGGCGGGCAGCATGTCGGCCACGCCCTCAACGACACCGGCGCCGACCGGCTGGCCGACCTCGTCCCGCGTGCGCCGCGATGGACTCTTGATCTTCAGCGACTTCTTGATCGCCTTGACCATGCCGCGTCCGAGCTTGTCCATCTCCGCCTGGAGCTGCTTCTCCTGCGCCTTCAACCCGGCGAGGATGCCCTTGCCCGCCTTCGACCCCGCGTCGTACAGGTAGTCGCCCATGCTGCGCCCGTAGGAGTCGCTGAGTTTCGCCCCCGACTTTGCCAGGCTGTTCAGCGCGGAGATCTGCCCTGCGCCGGCCGACGCCAGCACACCGGCGAGCCCGGACTCCGGGCCCATACCGATCAGTTGCCGGAGGTAGGTGTTGTTCAGCCCCTTCTTCTTCAGCGCCGAGATCGACTTCTGGAACCCAGACGCTGTGGTCTGCCGTGTCTTCAGACCGCTGATCACGTCCGCCACGGACGTCGACTCGCCGAGCTGAGAGATCGCGGTGTAGTCCGATGCCGCGGTCTTCTGCTCGCCGATGTAGGAGTTCGCCGCCTCCATCTTCTTGCGGACCGCGTCCCGCTTCGCCGCGAGCCCGGTCAGCTTCTTCGCTGTGGCGTCGGTGGACTTCGCCAGCCGCTTGCCCGCGCCACCAGCCGCCTTCAGGTCGGTGGACAGCGACTTCGCCGCCGATTTGATCTGCGACGCGCTCCCGGACAGGGCCTTCGTCCATGCCTTCAGGTCCCCGGGCAGCTCTCGCCTGGCCTTCGCACTGGATGTTCCCTTGGCGAAGCCGCGCGCGCACGCGCCCGCGGCCATCCGCATCGAGGTGCGGTGGTCGAAGACCTGGCTGTTCGCCGACCCGAAACGCACCAGCTCGGGCCCGCGCTCGCCTACCCACGCGATCTCGCCGCGCTTCGGCCGACCGCCCGAGGCGTAGCCGCCGGGCCGGTTGTAGGCGGCCGCGAGGGAGCCGTACCGGTCGAGCGCGTACCTCATGCTCGCGTAGATGTTGGCGAGCGGGTCGTAGATGCCGCGGCCCTTGAGCTTCCCGGCGTAGGCCAGGAACGTGCTCATGATCGTCTGCATGAGGCCGCGAGACGGGTCGCCGTTCTTGGCGTTGATGTCCCAGTTGTTGATCGCGCGCGGGTTGCCGCCGCTCTCCTGGTTCATCCTCCGCAATACGACGGGCAGCAGCGAAGCAGGCTGGCCCACCATCTTCAGGGCGGTCAGGACGACCTTGGACCAGCGCTTCACGCCGGACCCGCCGACATCCCCGCCGCCCCCACCGAGGCTGAACATGTCCTTCGCGGAGTCGACGAGCTTGTCCTTCAGCCCGGTCGCCATCTTCACCGGGAGCTTCGCGACACCCTTCGCGAACGGGTGCTGCGTCAAGCCCTTGAGCTTGCCCAGGATCGGCGCGGCGAGCTTGTCCCAGATCTTCTTGGGGTCGGTGAACAGGTCCGCGGTATCCACCGCGAAGTCCTTCACGGCCTTCGCCCCGGACTTGATCTTCCCTCCGGCCCACCCGGCGGCATCCCCGACCCAGCCGCCGTCCCAGAACCCGGGCAGGCGGCCGGTGCGGTTCATGTAGTCCAGCGCGCCCGGGTGCCGGCGCTCGATACGTCGGGTCGAGGACTGCCGTGTCACGAACTCCCCGGCATGCACCACGCCGGCCGGGGTGTACTTGCCGCCCGGGCCGGTGTGGCCGCCCGCCGCGAAGCCCTTGACCTCCGGCAGCTTGCTGAGGCTCACCAGACCGGCGACCTTGTTCCAGATCGACCGGATGCCCGAGTTGTAGATCGTGTTCACGATGAACCGCACGGGGCTCTTCGCAAGGTCACGGATCTTGCCGAACGCGATCCCGATCGCCCGCTTGGCCACCTCAAACGCCGTCGACATGCCGCGGGCAGCCCGCTTGACCGCATCGATCGGCGGCTTGATCCCCTTGGAGTACAGCCAGCTTGCCACCGCGCCGATCCCACGGAACGCCGGCGCCAGCGCGTTACGCCACAGCCAGGTTCCCGCAGCACCCAGATCCCGCAGCGCCGACCGGGCCCCGGACGTTGCGCCCGTGAGCGTCGAGCGCAGTGCCCGCCCGGCCGCCATCACGCCGCGGAACGCGGGCAGCAGCGCGGTCCGCCACAGCCACATACCGGCCGAGCCAAGCGCCCGCACCGCGACCATGACGCCGCGCATCGCGCCCTGCACGATCACCCGGAAGGTGGTGCTCTTCTTGTACAGCAGCACCAGGCCCACGCCGAGCGCGATCAAGGCCGTGATGATGAGCCCGATCGGGTTCGCGCGCATGGCCGCGTTCAGCAGCCACTGCCCGGCCGCCATCGCACGAGTTGCTACCGCACCGGCGACCATCGCCGTTCGCTGCGCCACCAGAGCAGCCGTCGCCCGCACCGTCGCCGCCAGCGACCGCGCCTGTGCGGCCACCCACGCGCTCGCCGTGCGAGCCGCGTTCACCGTCGCCGACGCCGCAGTAGCCGCGAAAGAACCGACCGCGCGGGCCCGGGCCGCAGCCCAGCCCATACCGGACCGGATCGCCGACGCCGTCCACGTTGCAGCCGTCCGCGTCGCCGTCGCCGCAGCGGAGGCCTGCGTGGCGATGAACGAACCGACCGCCCGCCCGCGCGCGGCCGCCCACGCGCCCGACGCGCGCACAGCACCGGCCGCCCACGCCGCGCCCGTGCGGATGGCCTGCGCGGCGGACTGCGCGCCGATCACCGTGTAGTAGCGCACCGCGAACGCCGCGAACCTGATGTTGGCTCCCGCAGCACGCGCCGCAGGGCCCGCCGCACGGATGCCGCCCACCATGGACATCACGCCGCCGGTCACCGCAGTAGCGATCTTGAACGCCGCGATCGCGCCGCCGACCGCGAGCAGCGCGGCGACAGTGGCCTGCATCCGCGCGGGGTCCGCTTGGAGCCAGCCCCACAACGCCTTGACGGGGGCCAGCATCGACGCCACCACCGGCGCCGCCGCCCGCATCGCAGGCATCACGTCCGTCATCACGACGTCCGCCAGGCCCATCAGCGCCTGCCGCTTGAACTGCTCGAACTGCGTCGCGGTGTTGTTACGCAGGTCATCGCCTGCGCGCTTCGCCGAGCCCGACAGGTTCCCCAGGCTCTTGCCCGCCTTGTCGACATCGAGCGCAAACAGAGAGGCGCCCAGATCCTCACCAGGCCCACCGAACAGCGTCGCCACGATCTGGGCGCGCTGCGCGCTCTTGGGCATCTCCCGCAGCGAGTCGAGGACGACGTCGAACGCCTTCTTCGCTCGCGGTCCGCCAGCCGCGATGTCCTCGGCTGTCGAGCTCGCGTTCAGCCCGAGCGCCTTGAAGGCGTCGGCGACACCATCGGAGCCGTCGGTGCCGCGAAGGAAGAACTCCTTCATCGCGTCACCGATCTTGTCGGTGTCCCAGGCGCCGGCGTCGAGCCCCTGGTTCATGATCCCCAAGGACGTCTTGGCGTCGAGGCCGAGCTGCTTCATGAACGGCGAGTACTCGTTGAACGTCTCCGCGAGGTCCTCCGCCTTGGGCCCGAGCTTCTGGAACCCGGCGGTCATCACGTCGAACGCCTGCTGCCCGTCCTTGACCAGGCCGTTCCGCATCATCGACCCTGCGGCCTTCGCCGCCATGGTGATGTCCTGGTCGAAGAGCGTGGCCAGGTCACTCGCCGCCGTGGCGATTTTGCGGATCTCGCCCGTGGACGCCTTGGAGTCGACCAGGCCCGCGCCCATGACGACCTTGACCGCCTCGGCACCCTCCTCGACCGACTCCGTCACCGCGTCCGCGTAGAGCTGCCCGGCGACCTTGCCTGCCTTCTTCGCCTCTCCGGCGGTCAGGTTGAGCTGCGCCTGCAGCTTGCTGGTGGCCTTCTCCGCCTCCAGCCCGGTCATCAGTCCGGCGGTGAGCGCGGCCCCGGCGGCGAGTCCGACCGCCGCGGCCTTCGTCTTGAGGGCGTCGGCCATGCCGCTCGCCGCGGCTTCCCCGCCGTCGGCGCCTGCCTGGCGGGAGGCGGTCACGACGGGCTCGGAGACCTGCCGCCCCAGCTCCCGGCTGAAACGGCTCATGTTAGGCAGGACGTCCACCCACACCGCACCGGCACGCGCCATGACCGCCGCCCCTCTTCAGTTGTCGATCTCAGATCCGGCCAGGCGCCACCTGGGAGACGATGTCCTCGTAGCCCTCGCGCGCCGCCCGCGCTTCCTTCGCCTGCGCCTTGGCCTTGGCCTCCGGCGACGGATCACCGGGCCGCGGCACCGGCTCCGGCCACGGCATGACGGGTGCCTTCTCGCCGCGGTGGGCGTTGTAGAGCGCGGTGAAGATCCGCTCCAGCGCGTCCACCATGTCGGCGTCCCGGTAGTCCGACAGCCGCCACACGCTGCCGCTGACCGCCCGGCCGAGCGCCCCGTCCGCAGGCAGTCCCTCCACCAGCACCCGCAGCTTCCGCAGGGTGATCTCGCCTCGGAAGTAGGCGGCCAGCGGCCCGTCACGGCCGAAGCCGGGGTAGCGGTGGAGGTCGGCCTCTACCGCTTCTGGGTGCCGCCCGAGGACGTCGAGGACCGTGTAGGGCGCCCGCCCTTGAGCGCGCCCTTCATGTCCTCCATCGCCGCCAGACGGATGAAGTTCACGTCACCGGGCCGACCGCCGGCCGCTGTGTACCGCTCGAACTGCTCGTCGCCGAGCATCGCGCGGGCCATCTCCTCGTCGTCCTCGGCGTCGTCCACCGCCTTGGTCCACTCCGAGGGAGCGAAGAGCGGGTGCGGCATCGAGTAGACCTCTCCGCCCGGCCCCTCGAACTCGACCTCTTCGCCGCCGACTGCCTCGGCGTACTGCGCCTTGACGGTCTCCAGGACGTACCGCTTCTTGTTGGGCTTGCTCATGATCGTGTTCCTGTTCTGGTGAGCCGTGGGTGAGCCGTGAGGCGCGGGACGGCAGGGCTCACCCAAGCCGCCGCCCCGCGCCCGTACCGAGGGATCACGCCCCGCCGGGCGTGGTGGTGGTGACAGCCACGGTCGGGCTGGTGCCACCGGTCAAACCGGCGCTGCTGGCGGTCATCTGCGCCACGTCCGCCCCTGCCAGCGCCCCCTGGAACGTGACCGTGACCGGGGTGTCCGGGTGCGGGCCGCCCGCGCACGCCACGTTGCCGGAGCCGATGTTCGACAGCGCAGCCAGCGCGGTACGCACGGCCGTGGCGGTCGCGTTGTACGCGATGCCCGCCGTGGTCTGCCCGGAGTACGTGAGCGTGTACGTTCCGCCCGTCGGCCCGCCCGTGATCGCGACGGACTGCACCTCGTTGGACAGCGGCTTCAGATCCCGCCAGCCGGGCCCGTCGATCCACGTCCGCACGTCCGTGCCGACGACCTCGTCGATGTACCCCTGGTACGTGACCTTGCGGGTGATCGCCTCGGTGCGGGTCCACTGCTCGTCATCGCGGTCCGTACGCAGCGCGGACGGCATGTGCTTGACGATGTAGATCGGCTGGCCGGTGACCTTGTTGAGGTCACGGGCGATGAAGACGAGCCGCCGGTACAGCGTGGGCGGGGAGGCCGGCCGGGACCACGACCAGGCCGCGGTGCCGATGGTCGGGAAGTGGTCGAGAGGCAGGTTCTCGTACAGGCACACCGCGGCCGCGTTGGTCTCCTGCGGCGTCCACTCCGCGGTCTGGGTGTCCGTCTCGACGTCCGAGCGGGTCGGGCTCGCAGACTGCCCGGACTCCACGTCCGACATGCCGAGGTCACCGGAGAAGGTCACGCCATCGGAGTCGGTGTAGCCCACCGGCAGGTAGCCCGTGGGGAGTTCCTGCAGGACGCCCTCGGTGTCGAAGGCCTCGGTCAGGGCGGGCGCGTCGGCGTCCGCCGCGAAGATGGCGTAGGTCAGGGCCTTGCGGATCAGCGACGTGCGAAGCGCCGCCATCTGATCGAAGTTCGCCGCGGGCATACCGCGCCTCCCTTTCATGACGAAGCCCCGCGCGCTCAGGCGGCGGGGCGGTGGATGGGTGCGCGGTCAGGCGCGGACCGGCGCGCGGCGGGTGAGCCGGTATGAGGCGACCGTCCGTCTGACGGCCGGGTTGTTGTAGGTCACGTGACCGGGCAGGAGGCTGGTCTCGACGTCGTCGATGGCCAGGCCCCCGGCGTGCTGACCGCGCATCGCGAGCACCGACTCGTGCACGGCGTCCGCCAGCTGCCACATGGCGGTGCGGGTCCCCGCGAAAGTCTGCACGTCGAGCACCGCCGTGCCGGAAACGCCGTCATCGCCGCCGCCGGGCACGACGGCGACGAGCAGCAGCGGCAGCCCCTGCTCCAGGGTGGACGGCAGCTCGTTGACCACCCGCACCCCCGGGTGCCGGGCCCGCAGCCACAGCGTCGCCGCGTACTCGATGTCGGGCACGGCTGATCACCCGCCGTCCTGGAGGATCGGGCCGACCTGCGCAGCTCGTCCCAGGATTCGCCTGCGCTCCTGGGCGTTGTCGCCCCACTCGACGCTCTCGCCGTCCTCGCGGTCGGCGATGACGCGGGCGGTCGGCCGGCCGCGGGGCCGGGTGTCCTCCTCCACGTAGATCGCCTCCGCGAACTCGTCGGACACCTCAGCGCGCGCCAGCGTCTTCGCGCGCGGCTCGATGGCGTCAGCCGTCTCTCGCAGGGCCCGCCGTACCTGCGCGGAGCGCATCACCTCGCCGATCCCGCGCGGGTCCGGCTCGAACCTGACCTGTCTGGCCATCAGCCCTTCACCTCCATCAGGATCGCCTCGGTGTGGTCGAGGACCCCGCCGAACGAGCGGTGCACCCCGGGGTCGCCGTCGACCTCGAAGGTGCGGCCCTCGAACTGCACGCGGTCGTGCGCGGTCAATCCGAGATCGGCTGGGCCAGCGAGCCGCCACCGGGTGATGGTCTGCGCCTTGCCCTCGATGACCTCGGTGGAAGACATGGGCTGGACGTTGCAGCCCGAGACGTCGACCGGAGTCGGGGTCCACGTCTCGTTGCCGCGGTCGTCCTCGCCCCGGACCATGCGGATCACGGTGACCGTGTCCCGGTACAGCGGGTTGCTGATCACGAGCCATCGCCCCGGTTCAGCCGGTACGCGGCCACGACCTCCGACCACTGCGAGGTCACGCCCACCGCCGCCGTGGCGGCGAACGTCACGCTGTCGCTGCCCGTCGACACCTGTGCGATCGCCGGGTCCACGCGGTAGATGACGCGGGCCTGGTCGACGACGACCTCGGCGATCTCCGCCGGGACGACCGCGAGACCGTGGTCGTACGTGACGTCGATCTCGGCGTCCGCCGGCCAGCACCCGGCGGTGCGCTTCAGCACCCCGGATCGGCGCAGCGCCTTGTAGTCGGTGACCGCGACGCCGTCCACCTCCACCAGCGTGACCGTGACGACCGGCGCGGCCCGCAGGTGCAGCACGTTCGTACCGTCCCCGTCGTGCTGCTCCACATCGCCCGTGACCCGCGTGACCGGGTGCCGGACGTGACCGCGGAAGCGGTTGCTCGCGGCGTGCAGCGCAGCCAAGAGCTGCGGATCGTCCACGCCGACCTTGAGGAACTTGTCCAGCTGCGCGGGCTCGGCCAGGAGCAGCGGCTCAGGCCCCGCCACCGTCGGCCGCCTTGCTCCTCGCGCTGGTGCGCGCCTTGTTCCGCGAGCCACTGCGGGCCTTCGCCTGCGGCTCGTCGTCGGGCAGCTGCACGTCGGACGCGGCCTGGCGCTCAGGCGCGAGGTCGGCGTCGGTCAGACCGAGCCGCTCGGCATCGGCAGCGTTGTACTTGACCACGCTCTCGACGCCGGACGCCGAGGTCACGCGGTACTTCTTCAGCGGGCCGCCCACGACGGCCACCTCCATTCGCTCATCGACCGGGACCACGCCAGAGGGCGGGCCGCACGCCGCGTGCTGCGCGCCGCACGGACACTGCCCTCTTGCGGTTTGTCGCGTGAACAACATCAGGGGGCCAGCAGCCCGGCCGCCCGGAGCTTCGCGAGCAGGTCGTTGTGCGCCGTGCGCAGCACGCCCAGGTCGGTGACGACCTTGTCGAACTCCGCCTTCGTCGGATTGGCGCCGGCCGCGACAGTGGTCGTCATCGCCGCGGCGTTCGCCGATGCTGCGGCCTGCTTGCCCTCGCGGACCGCGCCCGCGCTGGGGTTCAGGTACGCCATGGGACTACCTCCTCTCAGGCGGTGAGGTCGACCTCGACGAAGGCGTTCGGCTGCACGACGCCGAAGGCCGCCCTCATCTCCGCGAGGATCGCCACGAGGTTGCGGATGAAGAAGTCCAGGTGGGAGTCGGTCATCTGGATGGTGGCCTGCTCCCGGTCCCACAGGATGGACTTGCGGAAGTCCCCGACGTACGCCGTACCTGCGGGCACTGCTTCGGTCTCGATGATGGGAAGCCCCCACAGGGTTTGTGCGGTGCCGACCCCGCTCGGGCCGCCGAAGTAGTACCGCGCCTCGTTGTCCTGCTTGAGGTCGAGCGTCTCCAGGTCGGCCGGGTTGAGGAGGTAGGCGTTGGCGATGCTGCGCCCGACAGTCCTCACCTTGGTCTTGGCCTTGCGCAGGGTCGTGAACTCGTTGGTGTCCCAGGCCTGCGCCTGCACGCCGGACACGTTGCCGAGGCCCTCGAAGTTCTCGCCGGTGCCGTCACCGCCGATCATCTGGTCTTCGAGCTCCTCCTCCAGGCCGTACCGAAGGAAGGCGTCGATGAGGGTGCGGACCTGCGCGGCATCAGACAGTGCGCGCTTCGTGATCGGAATCCAGTGCGCGATGGTCTTCACCGGCGTCGTCACCTTCGCCGCGGCGAGTGCACTCTCCGGCTTGTAGCCGCCGCCCGCAGCGTTGACGAGCGCACCGGCACTGCCGGGCGCGGTTGGTGCTGCCGCGGTGGTGGCCTCGGCCACGGGTGCGGCGGCGTTCGTCACGGAGGTGACGCGCACGTACTCGACCGTGTCCGAGGTGGTCGTGCCGGACGTGACGACGTCGCGCAGCCGCAGGGGGCGCTGGAACGCGTCGAGTCCGACCTGAAGGCCGATCTGGTCGTTGGTGACCCACGCGCCTGCGGAGGTGTCGGAGCCGCCGGTGACCAGGCTCTTGAACCCGGCCATGCCGGACTGCACGCGCTGCTTCTGCCCGAAGGTGCCGTTCGGTGCCTGCTCGACGAGGGCCTTGTACTCCGGGGAGTCGACGAAGGCCTCGCCGATGGTCTTGCGGTCCGGCAGCTCGAACCCGGACGCGGTGCGCCGCTTGCCGTCGTTGTCGGTCTTGGCGTTCAGGGCGATGTCGTCGCCGAGGTCCGCGAGCGCCCTACGCAGCTCGTCGTTCCCCTTGCGCTTCTCGATCTCGGCCTTCGCCTCGGTGGCCTTGGCCATGTGCTCGCGAAGGGCCGTCGACTCCTCCTCAGTGAAGGGACGGCCGTCCTCATCCTCGGCCTTCTTGGCGATGGCACGCGCCTCAGTGAGGTGGTGCTTCATCTGCCCGGCGAGGTCTTCCATCGTCAGGATGGGCATGGGGTATCTCCTCAGTCCGTGAGCGAGGCCTCCAGCTCCAGGAGCTGGAGGTCGGTGCGCAGACGGGCAGAGGCGGCACCGGCCTTGGCGGCAGCGTCGTCTTCCGACGCGGCTTCGCGGGGGCCCGGCGTGGTCTCGTCCTCGGTACTGCTGGGGTTGTCGGTCGTGCTGCTCTCGCGCGCGGCGAGAGCCTTGGCGACGGCGGCCGCGACGCGAGCGTCGAGGTCGTCATCGGAAGCGGGCTGTCCCTTGGCGGGCGGGGCGTCCTCGGCGGCGGACGGCTCGTTGCCGCCGGCGGCCGGGGCGCCCGGGCGGCCGGGCTGCTCGCTGGTCTTGCGGTTCTTCTCCGGGTCGGCACTCTGGAGTACCTCGCCGATCGACTCGTAGGCGGACGTGAGCTTGTCGACGTTCTGCGCCGACAGGACTCGTCCCGCCTTGACCCCGCGTACGAGGCCGGAGGCCTTCGCCGCGAGGAGCTCGGTTTCCTGGTTCGCGCCCACCAGGCAGGGCCCAACCTCGTGCAGGCTGAGCTTCCTGAGTTCCCAGTAGCCGCCGTACTTGTGGTTGTCGTCGCGGACGTACGCCTCCTCGTCGACGTCGTACGCGAAGCTGAACTGCGTGACCCTGCGGCCCTTCAGCAGCCGCGACACCTGCGCGGCCGTGGGGTTCTCCTCCAGGTCGTCGATCTGCCCCGTGACCTCCAGACCGGCGAGCGTCTCCGTCGCCTTGACCACGTGGCCGATATGCGCGAACGGATCACCCCACGCATGGCTCCAGATGACGGGGATGCTGTCGCCCTTCGCCGCCCATGCCGCCAGCGTCTCCGTGAATGCACCCGCGCGGACCACATCGCCCACGCTGTCCTCGTTGTCGAACACGGACACCAGGGCCGTGAACTGCCCGACCGCCAGGCCATCGTCAGGGCCGGCCGCCTTCACGCGGGCGGCGAAGTCCTTCGTACGCATGATCACTCCTCGCCGTAGGCGTAGGTCAGGTCGCAATTGCAGTTCGCGTTGTCCTTGGCGTCGCCGTAGGAGTCGCCCGGCCAGCGCAGCCCGTTCGAGAAGGTCTCGCCGAGCGCGACGGTCTCGCCGTCCATCCGCTTGTGCTCTGGTCGCGGCTTCGAGCCGGTACGCCACGTCTTACGCACCAGGCCCGACGCGGACGCCGCATCGTGCCCGCCGAACGAGCGCAACTCCGTGGCGGCTGTGGCCGCCCGTACCGCGGCCGCCGTGGCCCAAGCCGAGGCCGCCGAGCCGAGCTGCTCACGCCAGTCCTCGCCACCGGCCGCCTGCACCTCGGCCACAGCGGTACGCCCCGCCTCCTCGTGCAGCTCGGCGTGCGCCTCAGCCGCCGCAAGGCACCAGGCCAGCATCACCTCCGGCGACCAGCCCTCAGCATCCGGGTTGTACTCGTCGAGGACCTCCCACGCCCCGACCTGCGCCAGCCGGTAGCCGTGCTCCGCGAGCAGAGCGGAGAGCTGAGCGAGACGGTCCTCGCTGCCCTGTGCCCATGCCTCCAGCAGGTCCGGCATGCCGTCAGCCTTCGCGCCGACGGCGGACAGCAGCCGGTCCGCCTGCCGCTCAGTGAACACCACGAGCGCGGCCGCCAGGGCGTCACGCTCCTCGTCCGCGTCGCCGAGCTCGTCGGGCCGAGCGCTCTTCCGCCCGGCCCGACGGCGCCGAGCCTTGGCGACGTCGCCCGGCTCCGGCGCGGTGTCCCGAGGCGAAGCGAGCCCGCCAGCCGTCACGTTCATCGGCGTGATCAGCTCGTCGCCGCCCTCGACCGCAGGCAGATTGTTCCTCGCCCGGATCTCGTTGCGCGTCATCCAGGGCCCGCCCGTCGCCGTGCTCGCCGCCGCAGCCTGCTCCTCGAAGGAGCCGCGCATCTTCGCCTGGATGTTGAACTCCGCATACACGCCGCTGTTGTCACCGGGCAGGTCGGGCAGGATCTGCGCCGCGATCTCCTGCTCCAACATCACCAGCCACGGCCCGAGCGTGTCCTGGTACAGATGCTGGTGCTGTTCCCTGATGTTGCTGAAGGTGGCGTGGTCGAGGATGCCGACCAGCGGCGGGGGGATGAAGAACGCCGCCGCGACCTCCTCCCGCGTCAGCTTCCGCGCCTCGACGTACTGCGCCTGCTGCGGATTGATCGACACCGGGTTGTACTGCATGCCGTCTTCGAGGATCGCCGTGCCGCCCTCGGCGCCGCCACCCTGCGCGAACGTCCGCCACATCTCCCTGAACCTGCGGCGCTCATCCGCGTTCCACTCGGCATCGGGAGGGCGCGTGATCACACCCGTCATCCGCGCGCCGCTCTTCCACATCGCCGCGCGCTGCTTCGCTGACTCCCGTTCCTCCAGCAGGAGATCCCGCAGCGCCTCCATCGGCGAGCAGCCGTGGGTGAGCGTCTCGGGCTGGTAGCCGTGGATGTGCACCACGTCCTCGACGGGGAAGTCCCGGCCGCCCGCAGTCTCGTAGTACTCCGGGGCGATCCAGTTCCCGCCGTACGGGCGGATCAGCGACGGCGGCACGGGCAGCAGCCGCAGCACCCCGTCCAACCGCAACTTGATCAGGTACGCGTTGTCGTAGGTCGCCACATCAGACACGAGCCTCTCGACGAGCCGGTACGACGTCAGCCGCGGCAGAGGAGCGCCGAGCAGCTGAGCCAGCGGATGATCCGCCAGCCGCTCCCTGTCGGTGTCCGAGATACGGCGGAAGACGTGGATGCCGAGCTGCGCGATGTTCCGGGCGAGGAACCCCACGACCGTGCGCACCTGGGGCTGAGTACGCCAGATCGTGGCGTACTCCCACGGCGCGGCCGGCGCGGGCAGCGCCGCGTACCCGGGCATCACTCCGGCGCCGGTCGTCGCGAGCTGCCCGGAGGAGACGACGAACGCCACCGTCAGCCACCCCCGCTCGCGAGCACCTGCGTGAACTCAACCTGCGACCGCTCGATGACGACCTCGCCGTCCACCCGCTGCGGCTCCCGCCCGGCCTCCAGCAACTCCGCGTCCCGCAGCACCAACAGCGGCCCCCGCTGCGCCCACAGCACCCCGCGGAACGCCCGCTCCTTCTGGTTGACCACGACCCGCTTACGGACCGCCGTACGCCGCCACGCGAACACCGCGACCTCCCAAGTCCGGCCGCGTCACACGACCATGATTTCTTCGTCGCCCGAGTAGGCCGACCGCTTCTTCCTCGGCCGCGCGAGCAGCTCCGACATCGCTGTGGCCAGTGCCGACACGCCATCGATCTTGTCGCCGCTCGACGCCTTGTCGGGCTTCACGTTGCCCGCGGGGTCCATCGCCACAGCCAAGTTGTCCACGCACCACCTGGTCACCGGATTGCCGCCGTGCCGCAGCATCGGTGCCTCCGCCGTGCCCGCCCTCACCAGCCGCTGCACGGCCTTCATCGCGGGGTTCATCGTCAAGTAGCCCTGCCGCACCTTGACCAGCGGCGCCCGCTCGGCCGTGAGCATCGTGGTGAGCTGAGAGGCATTCCACGGGTCGTACCCCAGGGACTTGACCTTGAAGGTGTCGCGGTCCTTCCGTACCTGCTCGACGATCCACTCGTAGTCCGCGACGTTGCCGGGAGTGAGCGTCAGCCAGCCCTCGCGCACCCAGACGGAGGCGTGTCCGGCAGTGCGCTTGTCCAGCGCCGCCAAGTTCTCCTCCGGAGTCCAGAACCGCCAGATGGCGTCGACCGCGCCGTCCCCGGCCCCGTCCCGGTCATCGGGGAAGAGCCAGCACAGCGCGCACAGGTCGCTCGTGCTGGCAAGGTCCAGACCGCCCCACGTCTCCCGCCCGACAAGCCGCTGCTCGTCGACCAGGCCGGCGTTCGTGTCCCAGTCCGGCAGCGTGATGAACCGCGTCTCCTGCTTCGTCCTCAGCCCGAGATGCAGCCGCTGGAACTTCGCCAGGTCGGCCGGAGACTGCTTCGCTTCATCCGACCGCGCCCGCATGTACGCCCTCGTGGGGGAGACGCCGTACCCCGGATTCGCCTTCGCCCACGTCGACTCGGCATGCGGGTCATCTTCCTTCTCCGCTGCCCAAACCACGCCGTAGACAGTCGGCGCCGTGAACACCCGCCGCGCGAGCTGCTCGACCCGGCCACGCTTCCGGTCGTAGATCGACTCCCGCTTCCCGGAGTCCGCCGTCGTGATGATGACCATGAGGGGCTGCGTCCGGGAACCGGTGCCGGTCTCGATCGTCTCGACCAACTCCGGGTCCTTGTGGACGTGCAGCTCGTCGATGATCGCCGCGTGCAGGTTCGCACCATGCTGGGCATCCGCCACCGACGAGACGACCTCGAAGTACGAGCCGCTCTTCGGGTGCAGGATCTTCCCGCGGAGCGGCTTGACGTGCCCCTTCAGAGCAGGCGCGCGCTCGGCGAGCTGCCGGATCGGTTGGAACACGAACCCGGCCTGCCGCGTGCTGGTGGCCGCCGCGACGACCTGCGCGCCCTGCTCGCCGTCGGCCGCCGTCATGTAGATCGCGATGCCGCCGGAGAGGGTGGACTTGCCGTTCTTGCGAGGCACGTCCACGTACAGCTCGCGAACCACACGGACGTACGCGTCAGCGTCCGCCTCCCAGTACACCCAGCCGAAGATGGGCGCCAGCACGTACGCGACCTGCCAGGGGTCCGGCACCAGCGGCCGGCCCGCCCACTGCCCCTGCGTGTGCCGCAGCTTCGAGAACGCGCTGATGACCTTGTCCACGCGCTCGGGATCGAACACCGCGCCGGGCGCCTCACCAGGCGAAGGTGTCTGGATCAGCGGCGGACAGTCCGGCAGCGGGATACCCCGCTCGGCCAGGTACCAGGCAATCTCAGGGCTGAGCTTCAGCCGCTCCAGCTCAGCGTCGTCGAGGAGGGCCCGGGGAGTCGGCTCAGGCGAACGGGTTCTCGTCCTCGTTGCCATCGTCGGCCCCTCTCGCCAGGGCCTGCTCCGTGCTCGGGGTCAGGCCGAAGTGTGCCGCCCAGGCGCGGACCTCCTTCCCCGCGTTCCGGGCGATCGCCACCGCGGGGTGTGCGAGCGTGCCCTGCGCCGCCTGGATCGTCAGACCCTCGCGCTGCACCGTCTCCGTCGCGTCCCGAAACGTCGCCCACGCCTCGCAGTACGCCGCCAGCGCCGAGCGGTCGCCTTCCTTCACCAGGTCCAGCCGGGCCAACTCCGGCAGCACCCGCGCCCACTCCGCGGCCGCCTCGTCACTCAGCCACTCCGGCGGCTCCGGTGGCAGCCGCTTGAAGGCCGGGCCAGCGTTCACCGGCCGGCCGCCACTGTCCTTGCCGTTGCCGCGCCCCTTGATCAACTTGAGGGCGGCGGGCTGAGCGGTCCTCCCCATGGCCGGGACCCCCTATCAGCGTTCTGAGATGGCGTGCGCCGAGTTGACCGCGCCGGGCCCTCTGTGATCTTGGCCAGCGATTTCGACTCCCCTACCCCCCAGAGGGGGGAGTGGCCCGTCGGAGGGGTCGCCGGAGGTGAAATTTCGCTGTTCAGACCCCGTTTTTTGGTCTCTGGAGAGCCCAAATTCGCGTCGTGCAGGTCGGATTTTGGTGCTCCCTGACGGCCGTGTGGGGGGTCTTCTGGGCCCCCAGGGGTGTCCGGAGGGGCGTCGTGGGCCGTGTGCGGCGGTCATGAGGGGTGTCCCGTGAGTCCTGCACGTCGTACGCGGGCTCGGTCGGCTCCTCGGAGTGCCTCGGCCCGGCTCTTGATCGTGTCGCACGAGGGGCAGAGGAGGCCGAGGTTGTCGAGGTCGGTGGGCGAGCCGCCTTCGCTGATGGGGATGACGTGGTCGAGGACGAACGGGTCGTCGTCGGGTCCTGTGTCGCCTTGGTCGGCTCCGCATCGGTAGCAGCATCCGTGATCGCGTGCGGTGACCTTGCGCTTGAGGGTGGCCCATCGTCCTGAGCTGATCCCGTATCTGGCTGCCTTGTCGTCTCGTCCTGCCCATGGTGTGCGCTGGTGTGCGTCGCATCGGCCCTTGGTCGTGGCGTACTCGTGGCACTCGGGGTCGGTGCATCGGGTGGGTGGGGCGGTGGGCATGGGGGCTACCCCTGGTAGGGGTACCGGTAGGGGGCTACGAGGGGGAGGGGGTCCCGGAGGGCGTGGGCTCGCTCGTGCATGTCGCGTACGACTTGGGTCATGGCGTCTCGGTCGAGGTGGGGGACGAGGCGCACGTGCGTGACGCCCGCGCATGGGGTGTCGTCGTCCTCCAGATCGGTTGCGAGGGTGGGCCCGTCGTCCTCTCGGTGGAGGTGGTGGGCGGCGTCGCGTACGAGGTCGTCGGTCAGGCCGATGGGGATGCCCTCGCTGTCGAGTTCCTTGCGGTAGGCGGCGAGGCGCTGGGCTGTGGTGAGTTCGGACATGGGTGAGCCTCCGATCCGGTCGGGTCAGCGGTACCAGCTGGCCGTGGCACCGTGGAGCCAGTGCCCTTCGGGCTGGTCGGCGGTGAGGGCGTCGAGACTGATGGCGACGGTGCAGATGTTCGGATGGTCTGGGTGGTGGACGACGACGAAGCCGTCAGCGAACTTGGCGCCCTCGTAGGTGCGTCCGTCGGCGAGCTTCAGGCGGAATGGCTTGGCTGCAGGCATGGGGGTGAGCCTCCTGGCATGCGAAAGCCCGGCCGCAGTACGTTGCAGCCGGGCTCGTCGTACGGATCAGCCCTTGCAGAAACCCGTCGCCTTGAGCGCTTCGTTGATCTTCGCGCCCTGCTCTTCCGTCGTCGTGACGTCCTTGTACGTGAAGCGCTGAGACGCGAGCCAGTCGAGGCGCTTCGCCTTGCCATTGATCGCCATGCACTGGTTGCGTGAGGCGTCGACGGCCTTGTCCTCGTAGCGGACGACGTCCGGGGCGGCGGCCTGGAGGGCCCGGATGAGCTTGGCCTGCTCGGCGGCGTCGGGCTTCGGTGGCAGGCCGGCTGATCGTGCGGCTTCGTCCTTCTGCTTCTGCGTCAGTTCGGGAGCAGTGGGGCTCGGCTTGGTCTGCGGTTCGCTGTCGGCTTTGTCGTCGCCGGATGAGCAGGCGGTGAGGGCGAGAGCTGCCGAGAGCAGTAGTGCGGCGGTGGTGCGGTGGTTCATGGTCCCCCCAGGGGTGTCTGTGCTGAGGGGGGCCATCATGCCGTGTCGTGTGGGTGGGGATATGCGGAAGCCCCGCGCTGTGGCGGGGCTGTTGTGTCCGGGCACGCCGGACGTGGGGCCCATTGTGGGGCGTGATCGTCGGGATCGCAACTACTCGTATTTCGAGATGCCATCGAGCATCTTGTTCTTGTCGAACTTCCCGTCCTTGTCCGTCCAGCCGAGGCCGTCGATGGCTTTGGCCATGAGCAGCGCCTTGTAGTCGTCTTCCGCGAGCGGCTCGCACGCCTCCGGTCGGCTCTGGCCCTTCTTGGACTTCTTCTCCACAGCGTCGGCTGCGTCCTTGGCCAGGCTTGCGTGCCCCGCACGGACCATGCCGGCGAGCGTGTCGTCGAGAGCGTCGGTCCGCTTCTCCGCCTCGCTGACGGTGGGCGTGTCCGCGGAGTCGCCGCCGGTCCGCTTTGTGAGCGCCGTGGCGCAGTCCCTGGCGTTCTCGTCTGCGGACTTTGAGCAGCTGACCGTGGCCGCGGCGAGCAGCAGGCAGGTGGTGAGCAGCGTGACGGTGGTGTGGCGCATGGTTCCCCCAGGGCGTGTGTGAGGTGCGGATCGTAGCGAGATGGGGCGTCGGCGCGGGCGGGAACCGGCGAAGCCCCGCCGTGACGGGGGTGCACGGCGGGGCCTCTCTTCAGAGTGTTACCGCTTCGGGGTCAGTGGTGGGTCTTGTGGTGGCGGATGGTCTCGGCGGGGTCGTAGACGATCGCCCCGCCGTGCCCGATGGCCTTGACACGCAACCCCTCTCCGGCCCCCTCCTCGCGTCTGTCGTCGTCGTTGTCGTCGGCGCGCTGACCTGCACCGACGACACCGGGAGAGGGGTCGAGAGGGGGCAGGGACGGGGCCTCGTCCCAGCGCAGCCCCGCCGACGCCGAACGCCCGGCCATGCGCACGTCCTTGACAGGCCACCCCAGCCCGGCGGCGGCGGCGCGCACCGCGTCGGTGGTCGTACCGAGGTGCTCGGCGAGAGGGCGTAGCTGGGCGTGCGGGGTGCCGACGTCTCGGACCGCGGCGACGAGCGCGACGGACGAGACAGGCGGCGGCCCGGCCGGGGGCTGCTCGGTGGTGCTCGTCGCGGAGGTCGGCGGCTGCTCGGCCTCCGGCTCGGGCTCCTCGGCGGCCGCGGCGGCGGCGGGCGCCTTCGGCTTCCAGTTGGGGTGCCCAGCCCGGTAGGCGGCGATGAGCCACAGCAGTGCGGCGGGCCACAGCATCCACGACCAGGCGCCGGACTCGATGCGCCGGTAGATGCCGCCCGCGACGCCCAAGACGATCTTGCGGAGCAGCATGTACGCGAGCACCAAGAGGGCTACCTTCAGCCACCGCGAGAGGCCGCTCGACGAGCTGAGCCAGCCCCGGATGCGCGCGTACAGGGCTCGCGCGCGGGCGACGAGGCGGCGGGAGAGGTGCACGGCCAGGCGCTGCGATCCGATGCAGATGCGTCCGGCGGCGGCGCGCAGCCACTGCACGGTGGTGGGGGCGCTCATGCCAGCGTCCCGACGTCTGCAGTCCTCACGACGTCGAAGAGTTGTCGGCCTGCGTCGTTGGCGCCGCCGATGACGGTTTGCGCGACGATCGCGGCGGTGCCGGTGCTGATGCACAGCATGACCCCGATGAACACGCCCTTCATCCACTTGCCCTTGGGCAGCTTGGGCACCTTCTTGCGCACGAGCCACAAGGAGATGGTCAAGGCGGTGACCAGGACGGCGCCGTAGCCGTCCAGCCGAGGCGCGGCGGCCTGCGCGAAGGCGGTGCCGTCCTGCCCGGTGAGGAAGCTCATGGCGAACCCGCCGCCGCCGTTGCCGCCCCAGCGGAGGATGCCGCCGAGCTGGCCGAGGAACCCTGCAGGGCAGCCGATCATGAGGATGCCGAAGACGATGCCGAACGCAAGCGGGATCAAGGCTTTGGGGTCGCGGGAGGGGCCGGTCGCTGCGGCCGGGGCGCCCTTCTTGCCGCCGCCCCCGCCCCCTCCGCCCCCGCCCTTCCACCACTGCCAGAGTTCGGCGCCGAGGAGGCCGAGCGCGAGGGCGAAACCCGCGGTCGTGATCGTGCCGGTGGTGAACTGGTTCATGGCGCGTGCACTCCGGTCATCCAGTAGACGGTGGTGGCGATGGGCAGGGTGAGGGCGGTGGCGAGGATGGCGGCCCACAGCAGGACGCGGGCCAGGGCGGCGCGCCATTTCGGGGCCCACAGGTCGGGGTGCGCGGCCTCGGCCTCAATGCGGCGGGCGTTGTCGAGGAACCCCAGGACGACGAGGGGGATGAGGGCCATGACCCAGGCGCCGGCGAGGCCCTGCTCGTCGCGGATGGAGTCCAGGACCCATGCCCACGGCCCGCAGATGATGAGGCCGATCAGGGCGCACGCGGCGTTGTAGGCGATGCGGATGCGCTGGTACCAGCGGGGTTCGGGCTCCGGCTCGACCGGGGTCCACGGCTCGACGGTGACGTGCACGTGGACGTCGACCGGCGCGGGCGGCGGGGGTGGAGGCGGTGCGGCAGGCCGCGGCGTGGGCCAAGGCGGGGGCGGGGGCCCGACCGGGGGGCGCGGAGGCGGTGCGGGAGGAGGGGGACCCGGGAGCGGCTGGCCCGCGGGGATGATCCGGGTCGGGGTGATCGGTCGTTTGCTGGTCATGAGAGGGCCTCGGCGAGCTGGTGGAGGGCGGCGAGGAGGAAGCAGGCCGCGGCGATGCCGACCGCTGCCGCGCGGACGATCGCGACGAGCCATGAGGGCTCGCGGCCGTCGAGGGTGGCGATGCCGATGCCTGCGGCGAGGCCGACGGTGGCGAGGCAGACGAGGGCGAGGATCAGCCCTCCGACGGCGGTCATGACGTGGTCCTCTCGGCAAGGGCGTCGCGTACCTGCTCGGCGCGTGGCTGGCCGACGCGGAGCCCGGCTTTCAGGGCGCGGATTGAGATGGGGCGGCCGTCGTGGGTACGCCTGTACTCGGCGTCGAGTACGCGGGCGCGAGCGAGGAGTTCCGCAGGTACGGCCGTGCTGCCGGGCGCGCGCGAGGCGCTCTCGTGCTCCCCTCGGGCCCGACGCTGGATGAACGCGAGGGGGTCCTCGCTCGGCTCGTGCACCGGCTCGTCGGGTACGCGGGCGTGTACCTGGGTGCGGGTGCGGTCGGCGGCGAGTACGGGTTCGGGTGCGCGTACCTCGGGGTGTACCTCGGGCATGTCCGCGAGGTCGAGGTCGAGCGTCCCGGCAGGTGAGGGCGCGGGTACGGCGTCGGGTACGGGCTCGGGTACGGGGCTCAGCTCGGGCCGATCGGGGGCGGACGGGTCGATGACCGGGCCCGCTCCCCACTGGCCCGCGCGCAGGGCGAGACCGGCCTGCGCCTCGGTGACGGGTACGCCGTACTCGGTGCACAGCGTGGCCAGCTCGGCGGGTCCGGCGGCCGGGTGCGCGCGGTGCACGCAGCGGATCGCCTCGATCGGGTCCATGCGCCGCAGCTGCTCGCCGGTCACGCCGAGCGGGGTACGCGGGTACGCCTCGGGTACGGGCGGCTGTACCCACGGGGAGACGACGGGTACGGTCCGCAGCTCTCCCGCGCTGCGCCGCCCGGCGAGCTGCTGCATCAGCGTGTGACGCTGCTCGCCGTTGGTCGCCGCGCCGGAGCGGGCGAGGGCGGCGGCGAGCCGGGCCCTGCCCCACGGGCCGAGCCAGCGGCGCGCGCCGAGACGTACGGCGCGCGCGGTCGCCCGGTCGCGGGTGATCTGCTCCGCGGTACGGTTCCGCGTGGCCATGCCCAGGCGGGATAGCAGCCGCTCGCGGAGCTCCCGGCCGATCATCGCGGGCAGCCCGGTGGACAGGGCCTCGGGGCGGACGACGCGGATCTCCAGTCCCATGGCGAGGTGCCAGAGCAGGCCGGCCATGACGGGGCCGATGACGGCGCGGACGGTGCCGCCGATGGGGCCGCTCTCGGCGTAGCAGGGGATGACGAGGACGCCGGTGATGACCCACATGAGGACGCCGGGCACGCCCGGTGTGCCCGCCTGATCGTCGGTGGTGGTGGCCTTCTTGTTGGCGCGGGCCATGACGGCGCAGGCGAGGAGGGCGAGCTCGGCGGCGGCGAACATCACCAGGCGCTCGGTGAGGGCCGTCATGTCGAGGTGGTGCTCGGCGAACCGCCAGCTCGCGTCGGCGGAGTACGTGGTGCAGACGAGGGCCCCGGCGGCGGCGACGAGTACGGCCGCGGGCGGGAAGCGCACCGCGCGGATGGCGAGTATGCCTCCCCACGTGGTGAGGGCGGTGGTGGCGAGTGTGGCCGTGGCCAGGATGGCGGCCGGCCAGGGGTTGGCGACCGCCCACGTGGTGAGCTGGTCCGGTGTCACGGTGGCGTCTCCGGTGGGGGTGTGAGGGCCGGGCCCCGCGGCCGGGGGTTGGGCGCGGGGCCCGGCGGTCGGGGCGGGTCAGCGGGCGGAGCGGTACCAGCCGCCTCGGCGGTCTTGGGCGCGGTCGCGGTCTTCCCACGCCTGGCCCTGGCGGTCGGCGCGGCGGGCGCCGCTGGTCTTGTGGCGGCGGAAGCGCCCGGCGTCGCCCGTGACGCTGGTCGCGGCGGTGGGGTAGTCGCGGGTGGGCTGCTCGCGGCGGCGGAAGAGGCCCATCAGACGGCCTCGTTCCCGTGCACGCGGTCCTCGTGGGACAGCTCCTCGCGGTGGGCCTGCGCGGCGGCGTAGTCCTCGGCGGCGCGGTTGAGGAGTTCAGTGGCGTCGGCCTGGGGGTCGGTGTCGACGGGCTCGCTCATGCGGTCACCGCCGGACGGGGCAGGGTGCGGGCGGCGTAGGCCGAGAGCAGGGCCGCCTCAGCGTCGCGGTCGACGCCGTTCGACCACCAGGCTTCCGGCTTCTGGCTTCGAACTGCGGCGCGGTGTTGCGTGATGCCGACGGCCTGCTCCAACGCCTCGACCCGGCGGCCGTGCGACTCGCGGGCGGGCTTGCCAGCGCGGGTGACGCAGCGGGCGCCTACAGGGACACGGCAGGCCGGGCAGATGACGGTGGCGACGAGGTCATCGAGGGTGCGGGGCTCGGCCGTGGGGCTGGGCTGCGGGGTGGACTGATCGGTACGCTCCATGGCGGACCTGCTCCTTCTCGCGTTGTGGGTGGGTCCGCCCCGGCCCACCGTGGAGCTGCAACTCCGGGCCGGGGCTTACTTGTTGCTCAGCGCGGGCTCTCACCCGGTGCTGTACGGTGACCATACACCAGTCGTGCGGTCACCATGCAGACGTCTGGTGAAGGCCCGCCGAATCAGGAAGGTGCGGGCGTGGCAGACGATGAGGAGGTGGAGCGAGTGCTCGACGCGCTTGACGCCGTAGAACGCATCGCCGACCCGGAAGCGCGGTCACGCGCGCAGGTCCAGATCACGGCAGCGACACGCGAGCGGGCCGCTCGGTGGACCGCGGAAAGGGCCGAGCTGGCGAACCAGATGAAGGCCGAGGGGGAGTCGGTCCGGGGGATCGCGAAGCGGCTGGGAGTGAAGCCGAGCACCGTTCAGGATCTGCTGCGCGGCTACAAGGGGTCGGGGAAGGACCGGCCGCGGGTCGAGCAGGAGGAGGCGTAGCGGTGGATGAGCTCGTGCAGTGGTACGGCGAGCAACTCGACGCGGACGAGCGGATCGCGGAGGCGGCGACGCCGGGCCCGTGGCGGGTCCGCGATGAGGGTGTGGTGGGTGATGACGGACAGCACTGGCCGGTCGCGTACACCGATTCGTACCGCGCCCGTGAGGACTGCCTCCACGTAGCCGCGCATGATCCGGCGCGGGTGCTGCGCGAGATCGACGTCAAGCGGCAGCTCGTGGCGCTGCATGCCGTGGACTACCGGGAGCGCCCGGATCGAGTACTCGGCGAGGTCGACGATCCCTTCTGCGCCGAGTGCGTAGGCGAGCGGTACCCGTGTACCACGCTGCGCCTGCTCGCGCTGCCCTACGCGGACCGGTCCGGGTGCCGCGAGGAATGGCGGCCGTAGCCGCGCGAATCCGGGCCCCTGCCTCGCGGGTCGAGGCGGGGGCTTCGTGCCGCCCGCTCTAAGATCCCGCCGTGGCTGACATCTCCGATGACCTGATCAAGCTGGAACGTTTCGCCGAAGAGGCGCGCGCACAGCTCGCCGGACTCGCCGACGAGGAGTACCGCGTGCAGTGGCGCAGGTGGGCCGACGCGGCCGAGGCGTTCCAGGCCGCCGTCACCGCGCACGCCGCGGCGACCGGGCAGGCGCGGCACGAGGTCGAGATGGCGGCGAAGAAGGCCGTCCGGCACGGTGACGAGGACCCCGTCGACTAGCCGTCGGCAGCGCGCCCACCGCTCGCTAGACTCGAACATGTGAACGACCGCGCTCCGCTTACCCGCCTCGACCTGCTGCGCTTCCTCGAACGCGTACAGCTCGGCGACCTGGAGCGCACCCGCACATGGATCGCCGACGAGGAACGGCGCCAGACCGAGCAACACCGCGGCGAGCAGGCCCGGCCGCCGGCCCCGGACTGGACGATCGAGCAGGGCCTCGACGGGCGGGCCGCGGTGTACGTCCATGCCGGCGGCTGCCACATGGCGGGCAAACGCTCCCGCGGCATACCCCGCGAGCAGGCGCGGCAGGCGCTGTACGAGCAGGTCGACGCGTGCCCGCACTGTCGGCCGGACAACGCGCTCGGCGTGCTGGAGTGACCAGCCCGGCGCACCATCGAGCTATGGCGAGCACACCTATAGTCGTTCACCCGCCGCTCGGCTCCGGCGGTCGGCGGGTCACTGCGGGCGGGAAGATCCTAGGCCTTGCCCACTCCGATCACGACGTGGTGGAGTTCCTGCGCCGGGCGGGACTGCCCGACGCGGAGGCGCTGCTCGACGATCCGTCTTGGCTCACGTGGCGGGGCGAGCGCGCGCACCAGTACGAGGCTGCATAGGGAGCTGTCATGGACGTTACGGGATCACGCTGGTGGCCATGTCCGAGGTGCAAGTCCGAGGACCCGGATCAGGTGACATGGGGGTTGGGCACACAGCGCACCACCGACGATGGACGACGGCAGGACGTCGTGCCTTTCGAGTGCGCAGCCTGCGGACAGTCCGGCACCGAGGTCGTCTCTACGCGGTAAGCGCTCGTCCTGCTGTCCGCGACGGCACGCAAGCGAAAGGCCCGCCGCGCCATGTAGGGAACGGCGGGCTGCGTGCTGCCCGGTCCGTCCGTCAGGCTGTGCGCCGCGCCACGAGACCGGCGACGAGTGCCTCACGGCTGAGACTGAAGATGTGACCGCAGGTGCTGAACGTCAGTGTGCGGCCTTCCGCCCAGTGCGTGATCTCGTAGGGCCGGGTTGCGCAAACCGGGCAGTGCGGCAGCGGCACGAGGTGCTGCTCGGAAGGGAACTGCCTCTGCTGTGCTTCGATGTCCGCGAAGAGGCGGGCGGCTCGCGCAGGGGGAAGAGGAATCATCGCGACGGTCCTTCTCTGTGGGAGCACACGTGTGCTCGGCGTACCGGCGCGGGTTGTTCAGCACGGTACTCCCACAAGAGGAGATCGTCTAGGCCGCGATCTCTTGGCTGTACGTCCAGACCTGCCCGCACCCAGTGCAGCGCGCTACCGGGGACGCGCCCGCCCCACCGTGCAAGGAGACCTGCCCGCCGCACGTCGGGCACGGGATCGCGAGGGCGGCCGTCCGCTCGCCGACGTCGAGGGCCTGCTCGACGTGCCAGGCCGCCGTGTGCGCGACGCCCGCGATGTGCTCGGCGTCGACCTCGCTGAGCGGCCGGAACGGGCCCGGTGCGCCCTGGACCCTGCCGAGGAGCCAGAGCGCGGTGTACGGGGCGTCGGGGCGGATGCCGGTCCACCGCCAGCGCCGCGGGTCCGCAGCATCATCCTGGGCGGCCTGCACGCGACGGGCATGGTCGTCCCAGGCGAGACGCTCGGCCCGGGTGCGGGCGTACGCGGCACGGCGCGGTGCCGGGGGCGCGATCGGGCGCCGCTGCACGCTCTCGGCGATTGCGTCGGCGCAATCCAGCAGGAGGGCGCGGACGATGCGCATGGTCTCGTGGATCGGCAGGCGGATCGGGATGGGCCGCTCGCCGAGCTGTGCGGGGTCCCGCTCCAAGATGCGCAGGGCGAGGGACCGGTGGCGTTCGGCTTCCAGGAGTTCGGCGTCGGCTTGGTCGAGGGCGCGGAGGTGGTCGCTCATGCGGCCGGCGGGGGGCCAGGTGGGGGTGCTGCGGGCTCCGAGGGCTTCGGTGAGGTCGGGCCAGTGGAGGATGACGGTGGAGAGGTTGGCGGTGGTGGTCATCGTGGGTGCTCCTGTGGTGCGTGGGGCGCGGTACGGTGATCGCACCTGGGGGCGTGCCCGCTGTCATGGCGGACGAGGGCGCGCCCCTTCGTTGTGCTCAGTGCTGCTCGGCGGGCTCGGTCGCTTCGGTCGCTGCCGGGCCGGGCACGTCGTCGACCTTGGCGCGGAGATCGCTGGCGATGGTCCTGTACAGCTTCTGGTCATCGACTCGGAGGGCGTTCTCGGCGAACTCTTCGAGCTGGGTGGCGACGCCGCGCACCCGGGCGATGGCGGCCTCGGCCCGGTCGGCGCGCGCGTACAGGGCGTCGAGGTCGTCGTCGGTGATCGTGTCGGCGGTGTGTCTCATGCGGCGCTGCTCCTCGGTGCGTTGCGGCAGGTGCCCTCGTGGTCGGTGCCGATGGATGTCCACCAGGTCTCGCAGCATGCGCTGGCGAGTGTGACGCGGACGATGCCTTCGACGGGGTCGTAGGGCGGTCGGACGGCGCGCTCGACTTGGACGGCCACAGCACGGAGCTGGTGGTCGATGTCGGTTTCGCGGATGGCGGCGGTGACGGCCATGACGGCTCCGGCCGTACACGAGATGGCGACCCAGGGCAGGCCGTGCCGGGCTTCTTGGACGGCGCTGTAGGCGAGGACGAGGGCGGCGGCGGTGTACATGGCGGTCATGGCGCGCGCGTAGGTGCTCACACATGCCCCTGCGGGTCGATCACGTCCGCGGCCCACGCCACGATGTCCGGCCTGGAGAGCGTCGACAGGCGCACCTCGTCCTTGCACGCGCGGAGCGTGCGGGCGAGGTGGCTGGCGTACGCATCGAGCGCCTCGACCATGGCCTCTTCGCTCACGTCCTCGTTACGCATGGCGAGCAGGACCTGGCGGGGGTTCGCGTCCAGTTCGCGTGCGCAGCATCGCCTGTCGCTCAGGTGGACATTGCGATCGGCGAAGGCGGAGACGATGGCGGGGTCGTCGAGGAAGTCCTCCAGGGACTCGTCTTCGGTGTCCCAGTCGCCGTCTTGCAGTTCGCGGATGAGGCCGCTGAGTACTGTCCGCTTCGTGTTGTCGTCGGCGTTGGCCTTCTGGAGCGCGGTGGCGACGGGGTCGAAGATGCGGCTTGCGCTGTTCCATCCCATGTCAGGTGTCCTTTCGGTGTGGGCTGAGTCGGGCTCGACGTGGCCGCAGGGGTGGGAGGTAGAGCCAGTGAGCGAGGGGGATGCCGGTGGTGGTGATGACGAGGAGGACGTAGGCGACGACGAGGATCACGACGGCCCTCCCTCGAAGAGGCCGAGCTGCCAGGCGCGGGCGACAGCATGCGCGGTGGTGCGGGCCCCGAGGAGCGCGTACAGGCTCTGCCGGTGGGTGGCGACGGTGTGGGCGGAGAGGCCCATCTCGGCGGCGGTTTCGTCGAGGGACAGACCGCGGGTGATCGCGTCGAGGGTGGCGGCCTGGCGCGGCGGCAGCACCCCGACGGGCCATCGGCGTTCGGGGCGGAGGCCGTCGAGGTAGCCGTGCTGGTAGGCGTAGTGGACGAGCTGCGGGGCGAGGTCGCCGGCGTGGATGCCGACGGAGCGGGCTGCCCGGCGTAGGCGCTGGGCGACGGTGCCGGGTGCGAGGTGGAGGTCGCGGCCGATGCGGGCGCGGTCGTGGCCGCGGGCGTATCCGGCGATGACCAGGATGTGGGCGCGGGTGAGGCAGAGCGTCGTCACAGGTAGCTCCCGGTGAGCGTGACGGTGCGGATGACCTTCCGGCGGGCGGCGAGGTTCTGGCCCCACAGGTCGGAGCCGAAGTAGTACCTGCGGTGGCGCGGGCGGCGGGGCCGGAGCGTGCAGTGGCAGGCAGTGGTCTCGGCGGTGGCGGGGATGAAGTGCCCGCGCGTGCAGCGGCGGGTCACGACTGACCGCCGGTCTGCTGCGCATCGTCGGCCAGGCGGCGCAGCTCGGCCTCAATGAGGCGGGCTCCTCGGACCGCACCGAGGAAGTCGGCGGAGTCGCGGGGCGTCCGGCGCAGGAAGCGCGCGGCTTCACGCCAGCCCTCGGCGGGTGTTCCGAACGGCTCCATGCCGCAGGCGTCACAGCTGCCGCACTGGTCCACGCAGACCAGCTCGGCTCCCTCGCGGTCTAGTTCGGCAAGCTCGGCAGCATCCGCGCTGGCCCGGTCGACGAGCGCGGGCAGGGCGGTCACGGCCTCCTGCAACTCGCTGATGTCCGCGCCGACGGTTTGCCCCCACGGGCCACGATCGGACTCGTCCAGCACGTCCTGGAATCCTCGGGCGTGGGCAGCGAGACGGTCGACGACCCGTCGGAGGCTGCGGAGGTCCCGGTCGGCGGGCGCAGACGGCGCGGCACGGTGCTCGGCCTCGAAGGAGAGCATCGAGTCGAGCAACTCGGCGACCGCGGGCGTCTCCTCGCTGGCGGTCAGATCAGCGGCGTGACTGTCCAGGGCGGACGCGGCTACCCAGGCACTGCGGCCGGGTGACTCACGCCAGCGGGCGGCGATGACGTCGGCGTGGTGGGCGAGGAGCGCGGCCAGCTGGTCGCGGGTGAGCGTGATGTGGTCGGCGGGCGGTGTGGTCATGGTGGTCTCCGGGGTGGTCGTGGTGGACTGGCCGGGGCCGGCCGCCGCAGGTTCGGGCCGCGGCGGCCGGCATCGGAGTCAGAGGTGCTTGGCGATCTCGCTGCCGACGCCTTCGACGAGGGCCCGGCGCATGTCGTCGGGCATGTCGGGCCGTACGGCGAAGTGCAGGCGGAACCAGGGGCCGTTATCGGTCTGGGCGCTGAGCTGTTCGGGCAGGGGTTCCAGGCCGTCGGCGCCGAGGTTGACGGCCCACTCGGACACGTCGGCCGCGCCCGTGATCAGGTCGTGGATCTTCTGCTGCGCTTCACCGAACGCGGTGTAGTCCTCGTCGTCTCCGGTCTCATCCGGAGTGACGAGGAGGTCCTTCCAGGTGCGGGCGCTGCCGTCCTCGGTCGTCTCGACAGAGGGCACCCAGGCGTCTCCCATCTGCTCGCCGACGCCCATGAAGTCGGGGTCCTCGGCAAGCGTGGCGTGCTGGCGGGCGGCTTCGGCGCGGAGGTCGGCGTCGGTGTACGGCGTCTCGGTCATGGTCATCTCCAGGTGGGGTGTGGTGTGCTGGGTGGTGCGCCCGCCCGTGGCTCCAACACGGGCGGGCGTCCTGCTGCTCACTGGCCGGCGGGCTCGTCGTCGAACGGCTCCAGCAAGGCGTAGGCCGCCTGCCGATCGCCATGCAGGTACTCGACGGCGTACTCGCCGATCCGGTCCCGGCGCAGCCAGCCGCGTTGGTCGGCGACCCAGCCCTTGTCGTCCCAGTGGCCGTCGCCGCAGGAGAGGTCACTGCTGCCGTTCAGGTCGGCGCGGTTCAGGCGGGAGGGCGGGAAGCCGTAGGCGAGGGCGGTCTGGCGGGACCACACGCCGGTGGGGCCGTCGGCGATGGTCGACCAGCCGACGTACTGGTCGCGGTCCTTCGCGGTCTTGACGATCAGGCAGCGCAGCCGCGGGTTGTGGCTGGCCTTCTCCTCGGCGAGCTCGTCGCGCAGGCGGCGGACCTCGACGACCAGCGTGGGCACGTCCTCGCGGGCGTGGGCGATGAACGCGGCGTTCGCTGCCATCTGCTCGGGGGCCCGCTGCTCGTCGTACTCCTCGTGGTCCGGGTCGTCCCAGTAGTTCTCGTCCTCAAGCTGCGCGATCTTCTGGCGGTACGAGTACGAGGCACGGCTGGTCATCTGGAGGTCGGCGGCCACGTCGGCGTAGGTGTCGCCGTCGTAGAAGCCCCACGGGCCCTTGGTGGCGGCGTTGGCGCGGGTTTCGATGTCGGTGAGCTGCTGCTCGGTGAGGTGGTCGGGCATGTGCTGCTCCTGGTGGTGTGGGGTCGGGCGGTGGTCAGTTGGCCATCGCGCGGCGCTCGTACGCGTCGCAGCCGCACTTGCAGGTGTGGGAGAGCCCGCAGGGGCAGGCGTCGCAGCAGTAGTGCTCCCGGCATTCGGTGCAGCGGGAGCCGTTGCAGTCCTCGCAGGTGTCCATGACGGGGCCTTTCGTGGTCAGGCGCAGATGACGCAGCGGTGGTCGGCGATCTCGGTGTCCTGGCAGAAGTCGGTGCAGCTGCGGCAGTACGGGGTGTCGCGGTACTGCGCGCGGCCGTCGAACCGGTGGTCGGCGGGGTCGAACGGAGTCCGGCACTTCCGGCAGGCCGGCCGCATCGCGTCGAGCAGCACGGCATCCGGCTTCCAAAAGCCGAGCGCGCCCGACTTCGCCACCGCTCGGTCGAGTGGCCTGATATCGGCCAGCTCCCAGTGCCACTGACCCGGGAGGCCCCACGGGGGGCAGCAGCCGTCGGCCGCCTCGTGGCAGTCGGCGAGCCGCGCCGTGGCGATGACCGCGCACAGGGCGAGGGACGTAGGCGGGGGCGGGGCGATGCTGCTCGGGAGGTAGGTGCGGGCGTCCCAGAAGTTCGAGCGCCCACCGAGCTCGTCAAGCCGGATCGCCGCGTCTCGGCTGTGGCGAACGATCGACACGGAGTCATCGACTCCGCGGCCGGCGTGGATGAGCAGGGTGCCGCGGTAGTTGGTGCGCCGGGTGCGGTTCTCGGTGGTCTTGAAGCCCTCAGCGATGGCGAAGGCCCACGGTTGTTTGATGGTGAGGCCGCGTGTCGGGGTGTCGGTCATGGGGTGATCTCCGTTGGTCTCGGGTTCTGTTGGGCTGGTCGCGCGGTGTTGATCGTTTGTGTGGTCGCGCGTGGCTGGCTCTAACCGGATGCGCGCGCTCAGGACAGGTCGGGGATGCAGAGCCATCCGGGGGCTTCGAGGTCGGGGATGTCGCTGTAGCCGAGGGCGTGTACGGCGTTGGCGAGTTGGAGGTTCCAGTTCGCGCGCTGCTCGGGGGTAGTGGTGCTGGCGCGGCCGTACTGGCCGAGGGGGATCTCGTCGGACTTGGTGACGAGGAAGAGACGGTCGTGGTCGTAGTCGCCGGCGGAGAGGTGGCCGACGTCGGGGCAGCGCTGCTTGTGCTTCTTCAGTTCCTTGTCGAGGCGCTCGCTCTCTGCCCAGGCGGCGGCTTGGTTGTCCACGGGGATGTGGATGCCGTAGGCGAAGTAGGCGGAGTGGTAGTAGCCCATGGGGTTCTCCTTTGCTCAGGCGGCGTCGTGTGGCATGTCGGGGTGGCTGCCGGTGGTGGGGTCGCAGCCGAGGTGTGTGTCGTATCCGCGGTTGGCCCAGTCGGTGTTCATGGGGCGGTCGCAGATGGTGCAGAGGGGTTTTGCTGGGGCTGCTGGTTCCGGCGTTCCCTCTCCGTTCCCCCTCTTCGAGGGGGGAACGGTCGGAACGGGGGGCGTTCCTGACGTTTCCGCGGGCGTTCCGGGAAACGTCTGACCTGGGGTTTCTTCGGTTCCGGGGAGCGTTCCGGGAAACGTTTCCGGGAAACGTGGGTCGGAACGGCCTGCGGAACGCTTTCCGGAAACGTCGATACCGGACTTATTGGACCGGGCTTTCCGGTGCCGGACGGCTTCCGCGATCTTGTCGTTGGAGCCGGGGACCTGGAGCTCGGCGAGCTTCTGGCGGACAGCCCGGTTGCCCGTGTCGTTCGGGACGCCTGCGCGGTCGAGGGCGGCGACGATGTGCTCCACCGTGCCGGGGACAGCGTGATCGGTGTGGGTCTCGGTGTCGTAGGTCATGAGGACGTGGCGGGTGCAGCCGGGCCGGTATCGGTCACCGTCGCGCTGCGACTGCCGCAGCAGGACGAAGTTGTCGGGGCCGATGCCGGTGCGGGTGTGGGTGCGCTTGAGGACGACGGTGCCGCCGCCCTGCGCGCGGAGCTCCCAGACATGGTCGACGTCTTGGGTCTTGGCGGAGGAGCCGCGGGCGCCGCGCTCGTGGTCCTTGCCCATGTGGTCCAGGCGGACGGAGGCGATGCCCTGCCGCTTGAGTGGGAGGAGGGTGTGGCGGTAGAGGGCGAGCCAGGTGTCGGAGTCGTTCTCGGGGCCGCTGATGAAGCGGGAGACGGTGTCGAGGCAGACGAGTTGGGCTTCACACTCGGCGACCATGGCGAGGAGGTCCGCGCCGCCGCCTGCGGTGTCGAGGGGGCGGATGGGCGGGAAGCTGGCGTAGGACATGAGGCCCATGCGTCCGGGGCCCGCGCCGTAGGAGAGGAATCGTTCCTGGATGTCCTGGTGGCCGTTCTCGGCGTCCACGTACAGGAGCGGGACGGGCGTCTGCGGGCGGTCGTCGAGGAACGGTTGGCCGGTGGCCATGCGCCACAGCCACTCCTGGACGAAGAGACTCTTGCCGGCCTTGCCGTCGCCGACGATGGTGATCTGCTGGCCGGGAGCCAGGAGGCGGCCGGGCAGGAGCTGCACCGCGCCGAAATCCGTGCCGAAGAACGGGTCCCAGTCCAGGAGCGCGCTGGCGAGGTGGCTGGGGCCGTGGCCGGTGCTGGCGCGGAGCTGTTCGCGTTGGTGGTGGTCGTCGGTGAGCTTGTCGAGTTCCTCGCCGGTGGCGCCGCGGGCGATCTCGATGCGGATGCGGGTGGCGTGTTCGTCGTGGCGGCGGACGCGGGCCTTGTCGGCGATGCGCTCGGCGAAGGCCTGCGCCATGGGGCCGGGGATGTAGTCGGTGCCGAGGCGGTCGATGAGGGTGCCGCCGTCGACTTCGCGGAGCCGTCCCTGCTTCTCGATCTCGGCGCGGACGATGACGGGGTGGAGCTGGTGGTTCTCGGCGACGAGGCCGCCGACGACGTCCCAGATGAGGCGGATGGAGGGCTGGTAGATGTCGTCGCGGTCGAGGACTTGGGCGCATTCGAGGTAGGCGGTGCGGTCGTGCATGATGACGCCGCCGACGAGGTTCTCGGCCTCGGCATCGTGGGGTGATGTCCGGGTGAGGGCGTCGTCGTCCGCCTGGTCGCGCGGCAGGGGGCGGACGTTGTTCACGTGGCTCCTCAGAACAAGGTGGTGGGGTCGGGGGGACAGATGTGGTCGGTGACGTGGTCGTGGGGGCAGTCGGGCGGGTGCCAGGCGTCGAGCCAGACGAGGCGGCGGATGCCGAGCTGGTTGGTGCGCAGGCACCAGATGAGGCGGTTGGGCTCGCGGACGGCGTTCTGCTGCTCGGGGGTGAGGGGCGTGAGGTCGGCGGTGACGGTGAGGGCCGCGCGGTTGCCGACGAGCTGGCGGAGGGTGGGGGCCCGGCACGCGGGGCAGCGCCTTGCGGGGGAAGGAGCGCTGTCCCGCGGCCGGGCGGCCATCACGCGTCGCTGCCGACGAGGAGCCCCGAGCCGTGCTTCAGGACGTCGCGGGCGTTCTGGACGTCGGGGTCGAGCTCGCCGTCGAGGGTGCCGCCCTTGGTGCGCAGCCGGTACAGGCCGCGCTGGAGTTCGCGGAGCCGCTCGTCGGCGAAGTCGTTGTCGGCGACCTCGATGGCGACGATGCGGACCTTGACGGATGGGAACTTGTCCTCGTCGGGGCCGGGCTCGACGCGCTCGACGTGGGCGAGCTCGACGACGGCCATCCACCGGCCCTTGCGCTGCGTGAACATGTCGGTGGTGTGCGGGGCGAGGGCGTCCTTGACGTCTTCGAGGACCTTGCTGTCGAACTTGATGTCGGTCATGCGGTGTGCGCTCCTTGCTGGGTTGTGGTGCGGGCCGAGCAGCGGGCTCGGTGGTCTGTGCGGACGTTGGCGACGAACTCGCGGACTCGGACGGAACCGGCTACGGGGCCCTCTGTGGTGCCGCATTCGTGGCACTCGTAGCGAGCGCGGGGCGGCCGGGTGTAGCGGATCTGTCCGGTCTCGCGGTCCTCGTAGCCCTGGCCGGTGTCGATGGTGAGAAGGCTGGCCACGCCGTTCATGCGGCCGCCTTGCGTCGCCGCTCCAGCTCCTCGTAGAGGCGGCGGCGCTGGGTTGGCTGGAGGCCGCCGCGGATGCCGTGGCGTCGTTCCTTGTGGGCGCTGCCTTCGATGCGCATGGCCTCGTCGAGGCAGGCCTTGCGGACGGGGCACTCGTGGCAGAGGCGGATGGCCTCGGCGAGCGCGCCGCGCTTGCTGGTGGGGGCCCACCACAGCTCGTCAGCTCGCTTGGTGTAGTCGGGGCGGGCGCAGATGCCCAGGAGCGCCCAGTTGTTGCCGGTGGACGTGTCGGGGGTGGCGCGCCGGTAGGGGGTGCGGCGGATCATCGGGCCACCGCCGGAAGGTTCTCCGGCCACGTCACGCCGTTCAGCGCCCGCCGGTGCGTGTCCGGCATGACCACGAGCGGGTAACCGAGCCAGTGCAGGCCCATCGCGGCGAGGATCGTCGCGTCGGCCTGGTCGTAGCGGCCGCGGCCCTCGCACGGCACGCCGTACCGCTCGATGACGGCGTCGCGGACCATGCCCTTGGCGATGGTCTTGCGTCGGCTGGCCGGGTGGTCCTTCGCGGGGTTGGCGACGCCGCAGGCGTAGATGATTCGGTGCTGCGGCGGGCAGATAGCGAAGGGGATGCGGCGGCGCCACAGGTCATGGCGGATGAGGCCGCGGAGGTAGGTCATCTCCTCGACGCCGGGTCGGTAGCCGACTGACATGGCGACGCCCTCGATGACGACGAGGCTGGTGTCGTCGGGGATGCAGGCGCGGATGGTGCGGCGGTGGAATTCGAGGCGGTCGTGTCCGGTCCGGCTGCCGGGGATGAGGGCGTCGGCAGTGGCGCCGTCGCTGATGCCGGTGGAGGTGAGGGAGAGGTCGAGGCCGTACACGGTGGGAATGTTGAGGGGCCGGGGCCCGGCCGCGGTGGTGGCGGCCGGCACCTCGGTGTCGAAAAGGGTCGGGGCAGTCACCGGGCACCGCCCCTGGCCCAACGAGCCGCCGCGAGCTTCCGGTCACGGTCACGGACATACAGGCGGTGCCCTTCCAGGCACTCGGCGCACGCCGACTCTCCGCGGTACTTGTGCTGTCGGTACCCTGCGAGCGTTCCGTGAGCGATGGGCTTGCGCCTGCTCGGCGTCGGGGTGCCTTTACTGCGCTTGGCCTCGGTGTTCGCCTTGCGGCACGCGTCGTCGATGGGCTCGCCGTTCCTGACGTGCCGGGTGTAGGCGGACTGGGTGCCGCAGGGGGCGATGGGCTGCCCGCGGTGGGGGTCCTTCAGCCCAATGTCGGTGATGAGCTGGTCGAGTTGGGCGTCGGTCAGGTCAGGCATCGGGGGTCTCCCTCCGAGAGGTGGTGAGGCCGAGGACGTCGAGGAGGTGCTCTCGGTCGGCGTCGTCCTGGGCGCGCTGGTCGACGAGCCGCGCGACGGCCTCGACCTGGGCGGGCGTGTTCCGTCCGGCACAGACGGCCGCGACGGCGTCGATGTCTACCTGGCCCTTCACTGCTCGCTCCCCGTGGTCGTGCGGCACGTCCAGCAGGTGCGGCTGCCGTCGGTGTGGATGGCGTGGAAGCGTGTGCGCCCCTCGGTGGGGCAGTGCGCCCAGTCGTTGGCCTCGACGTCGCCGTCCGCGAGCGCCGCGGCGAGGGCCTGCTCATCGAGGAGTTCGGCGTCGGCCAGCGGGGTGGCGGGCTGGTGGTGGTCGAGGCTGTGCAGAAGGCGGCGGACCGCGGCGAGGGGGCTCATACGACGCTCCTGTCGGTCAGGTCCTGGCGGCGCTTCTGCCAGCCCGCACCCGCCTCGACCTCCGGGGCCGTGAGGCCGAGGCAGTCGTCGAGGCGGTCTTGCAGACGCGCGATGTCGCGGGCCGCGGTAGCGAGCTCGGCGCGGTAGCGGACACACGCCTTCAGGAGCCGCTCGATGCGGTCAGCCTGAATTTCCATGTCCGCGTCGTGGCTGTGCTCGGTCGCGGTGAGCTGCTCGTTGCGCTCGGCGAGGATGGTGTTGCGGCCGGCGGTGCGGACGGCTGCGGCGAGGTGTGCGGCGGACGCGGTGCGGGCTTCGTCGCGTTCGTCGACGAGCTGGCGGACGTGGGCCTCCAGTTCGGTGATGCGCCGCTTTCGCTTGCCCCACATCAGGCGTCACCGCCCGTGCGCTGCGCCGGGATGAGCGGCCAGGAGCCGTCGATCACCTTGTTCGGGTCGCCGCCCTGCTCCGGCGTCGCCTTCTTCCGGAACCAGTCCTGCAAGCTCGCCTGCTGCCCTGCCCGCCATCGCTGCTGCGCCGCGAACAACTGCTCCGGCCCCAGATGGCCGAGCTCGCGAGCGAACCGGACGAACTGTTCCTCAGCGATCAGCAGCGCCGCGAGAGCATCCGCGTCCGCGGTGTGCCAGTCGTTGAGGGCGACGTTGTACCGCTCGGCCGTGGGCCCCAGCTTCCGGTTGCCCTGCCCGCGGACGTACTTGAAGAGCTCCTTGTCGATGACGTGCGGGTCGATGAGGGGCAACGGGCCGGGGCCGACGCGTTCGGCCATGGTCGGCAGGCCGTTGCGGAGGAGGTCGTAGTGCAGGATCGACCAGTCGAAACTGTGGTTGAACGCGATCACCGGCATGCCCTGGTTGATGGCGTGGGCCAGGTAGGAGGCGAGCTCCTCCAGCGCTTCCTTGGGCTCGCGGCCCTCGCCCTGCACCTTGGCGTCGTCGATACCGTGCACGGCGGTTGCTTCGGCGGGGATCGGGATGCCGGGGTTGATCAGCCACGTGAAGACGAGGTCCTCGGCTCCGGGGGCGCGGACGATGAAGGCGGCGGAGACGATCCGGTCTTCGAGCGGGTTCGGGCCCGTGGTCTCGGTGTCCCAGGCGGTCTTGCGGACGTCGGCGAAGGCGCTCACTGGCCACCGCCGGTGCGCTCGCCGTAGATGCGGCGGCCGAGCGCGTCAAGGGTCTCCTGCTCGCCAATCTCGTTCGTGACCTGGCTGTTGAGCATCCGCTGGTTGGCCAGCTCGTAGCTGATCTGCTGCAACCGGCCGGGCGACGTCTTCTTGTCGAGGATCTCGTCGCGGTACGACTCTGCGGATCGGGCCGGAGCATCGTTGCCGCGTTCGACTCGGTCGGCGTCCGGGTCCTGGTCGTGAGTCGGGGTGAGCCCGAAGCCGAGAAGCAGCGTGCGGAGCGCGACGGACTGCGCCTTCGTCGTCGACTTGTCAGCGGTGTCGAGGGCCTCCCCCATCGTCTGGAGGGTGAGCGTGTCACCCATCGGCCCCATGACCGTCCAGGTGACGAGGACGGAGCACTCCCGCATCTTGCCGCCGCTCTTGGTCGACTTCTCCCCGTAGGAGGCCTCGACCTTGGACGACATGACGTTGACGCCGTGCTTCAGCGTCACGGGCCCGAAGACGTTGACGACGGTGTCGACCCCGCGGAAGTTGAACTTCGTGCCGAACGAGTCGTACTTCTCGCCCTTGGCGATGGCGCGGATCTCGCGGCGGACGCGGAGCCACGCAACTCCGACGGGCACCTGCTCAGGGTCGTCGTCCCCGGGTTCGTAGTCGGCCATCGGGTCCGGCGCCGGGGTGAAGTCCTCGACGGGCGGCGCGTCCTCGGCCGGGCCCGAGGCGGGCTCGGTGCGGCCCGCGGCAGCGGCGGCCCGCTCAGCGATCGTGGTCATGCGTTGTGCTCCTCACGGACAGCGCGGGGAATGCTGATCTGGCGGTAGGTGCGGTCCTCGACGCAGTCCGCGTACGCGTCGGGCCAGCGCTCGGCGAGGCGGGCGGTGTCGGTCCACTGCTTCGAGCGCTCGTCCAGCGACACGTGGACCCGGTCGAGGACGGTGGCCTGCTCGGCGCTGCCGAGGCCGGCGAGGATGCGGGCCTTCGCCGCCTTCTTCCGCTTCTCGGCTGCCACGTAGTCGGTGTGGGCGTCGAGGTAGTCGGCCACCGCGTCCTGGGTGTCGATGTCGCGGGTGATGTCGACGGCCCCGGCCCGGTTGGGGTGGAGGCGGTCGTACAGGTCGAGGAGGACGTCGGGGTCCGCGTCCGCGGCGAGCACCGGCGGGCGCCGGTCGGTGATCTGCTGCCAGGCGAGTTCGCCAGCGGCGCGGAGGTCAGCGACGAGCTGGGCGTGGTCGGCGACGCGGATCACGTACTGCCGGTAGTCGTTGCCGCCGATCAGCACGGCGGCGTGGACGTGGTCGAAGCCACAGGTGTCGGCCTGCCACAGGGTCTGAACGAGGACGTCGTCCGCGACGCCGGCGCGGAAGGCGGAGGCCTTCATCTTGTCGCGGCACTTGATCTCGACCGCGCACTTCTCGCGGCCGTCGGCGAGGGGGCACTCCAGGACACGGCGGTCGAGGGTGCACATCTGCCAGGGGCGTTCGGTGTTCTGGACGAGGCCGACGCGGCGGACGACGCTGCGGTTGCGGCGGGCCCACTCGCGGGCGACGGTCTCCTCGAACGCGCGGCCCCAAAGGGCGGGTTCGGAGTCGTCGCTCTCCAGCGGCAGGCCGCCGGTCTTGTCGTGGTAGACGGACAGGGCGTTGCCGTACTTCGAGATGCCGAGGATCGCGGCGACGTCGCTGGAGCCGAGTCCACTGCGGCGTGCGGTGAGCCAGTCGGCGCGGTCGGCGTCGGCGGGGAGGATGAGGCGGCCGGTGGGTGTGACGCGGCGGCCGGCGGCCGGGGCCGAAGCCCCGACCGTCGTCGTGTTCGTCATGCGGCCTCGACCTCCGCGGTGGTGCTGGCCTGGGCGGTGGGCAGGCCGCGGACGGTGTTGGGCTTCCACACGTCGCCGTACGCGGCCTCCGCACGGGCGGCGATCTCACGGGCAGCGTCAGCCCCGGCACGGACCTCGCCGCGCTCGATCTGGCCGAGGACCCGCTCGGCGTCCGACGACGGGCGCACCTGCCGCCCACCCCGAGGCCGTGCCGGGACAAGGGGAGCCAGGTCCGCCCCGCGGTATCGGGCCTCGATACGTGCGCCGTCGTCAGTGAGGACGATGCGGGCGTCGTAGGCCCCGGCCGGCTGGTAGTGGCGGCCGGACGGATTCGTCTGTCCCGGTCGGCGGATCATGGAGGCGGTGGTCGACGCGGTGAAAGAGTTCCGGTACTCACCGACCGGCAGCCACTGGCCGGGCGCCTGCATGAGGCGCGCGGCGGCTTTGGCGTGGTCGACGCGGGTGTGGCGGCTCATGAGCGGCCGTCCTCTCCGATGGTCGTGGGCGTGTAGGTGCGGCGGCCGTCGGCGTCCACCGGCCGGAGGGCCCCACGGGCGGCGAGTGCTCGCAGGTCCTTCCTCGCGGTGTTGCGGTGGCAGCTCCAGCCGGTGGCGGCGAGGAGCTGCTCGGCGCGGCCGGTCGAGATCGGGCCGGGCTCGCCCTGTATGGCGATCAGGAGCCAGGCACGACGGGTCATCTGGTCAGGCACGGCGGCCGTCCTTCCGAGTCGCGAGGAGGTAGTAGCGGCCGTCGGCCGGGCCGTGCTCGACGAGGTGGCCTCGGCGGGCGAGCTCGGCGAGGTCGCGGCGGGCGGTCCCGCGCTGAGGGGCCTCGCCTTTGCGCCGTCGGGTCTCCTGCACCTGGCGGGTGGTCCACTTGCCGCCGTGGGTGCGGATCGCGTCGAGTAGCTGCTCCAGGCGCCGCTCGCGGGAGGAGTCCGGCGCGGGCCTGGGAGTGGCCGTCGCCGCCGGTGTGGCGGTGGCCTTCTCCTCATCCCGCTCGGCGTCGTACTGAGCGAGCAGGTCACGGGCGATCGCGTTCGGCTCGGCGCTGTCGACGTAGTACGCCCGGAGCGCCTGCTCAATGACGTGGCGAGCGGTCACGACGCACCACCCGTCTCCGCCAGCGCCGGAATCCCACGCTCAGCGCGGAACTCGGCGATCGCCGCGTAGCAGCACACCGGCTCGCCCTCGACGCTGTGCTCGTCCTGCCGGGTCGACTCGTCGGCCGCCTCGTCGGCGGTCAGCGCCTCGAACTCCGAGCGGCAGTGCGTGCACAGCGTGATGTCGTCGGCCGTGAACGCCGCGCTGTAGCCGGGGTAGTTCTCGGCGAGGAACTTCTGCACGGCGGGCCAGACCTCGGACCGCATGGCAGCGGTCTCGTCCGCGTAGTCCGCCTGAGTCCAGTGCGGGTTGACGGGCCCGGTGATGGTCAGGCGGCCGTTGATCTTCGCGGGCTTCTTCACGCCGCACCTGCCTCACGCTGGCCCGGCACCACGACCGCCGGCGGCGGAGCCACCGCGCGCAGCCGGTCCGCCAGCCGCAGCACCGCGGGACCGAGTAGCGGCAGCTCGTAGCCGAGCGCGTCCTTCAGCCGCTCGGCGAGGAGCTGCTCGGGCTCCCAGCCGTCGTGCCCGCGCGCGGCTCCCCGGTCGTCGGCCATCTGGAGAAGGAGGTCGAGGAGGTCGGGGTTGTCGGCGATCGTGATGAGGACGGCGTCGAGGTAGTGCTCGACGTCGAGCATGGCTCCGGCGGGGGTGCGGCGGATGTACAGCCGGTAGGGGCCGGTGATGGTGGGGCGGCGGAAGAGGCGGTGCCAGATCAGGCGGATGTGGTTCATCGCGCACCGCCCGTCTCGCCCGCGTCAGCGGCCTCGTCCTCGTACCCGGCGACGACCCACTGTGTGGCGGCCCGATCCCAGATGACGGACCACCCGGTGCGGTCGGTGAGCGTGCCGTCCAGGTCGATGCCGACAGACAGGCCGACCGACTCGGCCGCGTTGAGCGCGTCTGCGATGTCGACCCAGTACGACCGCTCGGTGCGGGGCGCGCACGCCTCGGAGGGCTCGTCCTCGTGGAGGGTCGGCGTCGGCGCGAGGAGCCGCGTCAGCTTGTCCGCCGACCGCTCCGTCTCCCCAGCCCGCAGCGCCTGCACCGCGTCGTCGAGCGCTTCGTTCGTCGAGTGCCGCTCCGCCTCCAGCTCGCCAATGCGCGCGGTCAGGGCATCCCGCTCGCCCCGCGCCGTACGGAGGTCGTGCTGCCAGGTCGCGTGATCGGCCTGCCGCTGCGCCTCCAGCGCGGCGACCCGAGCCCGCAGCCCCGCATTCACCCGCTGCATCCGAGCCCCGTACGCCCGCAGACCCCTCACATCCGCGCACACCGCACGCCGAGCGAGCATCCGCTCCTTGACCTGCACATCAGACGGACGCACCCAGCCATGCAGGCCCATGCCGGACAGGTACTGCTTACCGTGGTGCCGCTCGGCGTCACCGCAGTGCGCGCAGCCGTAGGGCTCCGCCACCCGCTCACGGATCTCGTCCCGCTCACGCTCGGCCCGATGCCGGTCCGCCACAGCCTCAGCGAACAGACCCTGGAGACGCGCCACGTCCTGCCGCAGCTTCTCCTCGAAGCTCTCCGGCGCGGGCGGGAACGGCGGCATCAGCGGGCCGACCGGTGCGGGCAGGGCGTCCGCCGACCCGACGATCCCGTGCTCCGCGAGCTCCGGCAGCGTCGCCATCACGAACCGCGGGCACTCGCACACGCCCTCCGGCGCGTACAACGCCCCACCGTCACGCGTCGTCGCACGCAGCGTCCAGCACGTACCGTCTGCGGTGTTCACCACCAGCGGGGCGCTCACGCCGACACCGCCTCAGCGGCACGCGCCGCCGGAAACCATTCCGCCGACGAAATTCGAACCATTACGTCGTCGACGGAGAACTCCGCGCTGAAGTGCCTGTAGAAGCCGTGCTCGTCCGGGGTGCTGTCCGACGTCTCCAGCGTGACTCCGAGCGCCTGCGCCCACTGGCGGCTCTCGGCCTCCGTGTGTGCCTGCAGCCCGACGAACGTCCGGTTCGTGGACGCTTCGAGGCGAACTGCGAGAAGCTGCGGCAGCGTGCCGCCGTGCTCGGTGACCAAGCGGGTGGCGACAGCGCGGAGACGGGCCGCGGCCTCGTCGGTCCTGGCCAGGGCCTGTTCGACCTTGGTCATTGAGTCGGTAGTCTCAGTGGCCATCGGGGCCTCTCTTTCTGCATTGGTGGGGCGCCGTAGTCGGGGGGTCGCTCAGGCCGGGAAGTCGGAGCGGCCCTTCGGCGCGAAGTCGGGTCAGCCAGTCCGTACGGCCGTGCCGCGCGAGGGCAGCGGGCGCAGGGCGGCCAGCGGGTGAGCGGTCGGCGCCGATGACGGCGCGGGGACGATGGCCAGAGGGCCCGTCGTCGGCTCGTAATGCGTCAGGGCGTCGATGCGGTCGAGGTCTGCATCGGAGAAGGTGACCTTCCGGCCCTTCTTGCTGTGCGGCAGGCTCTTGATATGGCGGCGCAGCCAGGTTTCCGGGACGCGAAGCTCGGCCGCAGCTTCCGGATAGGTGTATCGGCGGCTCACGCGGCGACCAGTTGCTTGGGCTCGACGTGAGGGGTGCGGGCCGAACGGCGGCGCGGGGCCCAGAGGCACAGAAGGTCGATGCCGATCGCCTCGCAGATGCCGCGGGCGATGCTCTCGGGCTGTGACTGAGTGACGCCGGTGAGCAGCGCGTTAATCGTGCTCGACGGGACGCCGACCACGGCGGCGAGTTCGCGACCGCTGATGCTTGCTCCGGTCGCTGTGCGTTCCATGAGAGCGCGGAGAACCTCGGGGCGGACGAGCTCGTATCGGGGTTCGGACGCCACTGGTTCACCTCCTTGGACGTTGTGGCCAAAAAGTTGGACAGCAAGAGCATGGCAGAACCTGGACGCCGTGTCCAGATATTTGGTCGTGACTGTGCGGTGGTTTTTTGGTCAAGGTGCTCGCGCGGGGTGGCGTCTAGCGCCCAAGAACCTGGACACTGTGGCTGTCGACCCAGTGGGAGTCATCTGCTGACCAGGGCATATGCCATAGTCGACACAGGAGACACGTGGACACCACGCCCCACAGCGCCCGCGCGGAGACGAGGAAGATGTCAGCGGAGGAGACGGTCGAACAGGCCGAGCGAGCCGACCTGTCGGATCTCGTCCGGGACCGGATGGCGGAGCTCGGCAAGGGCGTGCGCACCATCGCCGATGCCACCGTCGACCCGGAGAACCCGGACGCCGGCCCGCAGTACAAGCGCGGAACCCTCGACAACCTCATCAACAACCGGGGCGTGAAGCCTCCGACGGAGGCGCAGCTCCGCGGGCTTCAGGCGGCCCTGGATGTGCCGCTCGTAGCGCTTCAGCGCGCGGCGTCGGCGCAGTTCTTCGGGTACGTGTCGGAGCGGTGGGGCGGCGGCGCCAAGCACCGGTTGTTCATCGCACGGATCGAGGAGTTCAGCGAGCGAGAGCTCGACAAGCTCGACCAGATGGCAGACATCATGCTGCGTCGCGACGGCGATGAGGCGCAGAGGTAGTACCCAACCTCACCGGTGAATATCACTATCAGTTACCTCTTGAAGTCCTCTGGTCACAACCTGATCGGTATGGCACAGTCGGTGATCCGCCTGGGGGGCGTGTCGGATCGGATCGATTCATCCGCGCCCTCGACGCATGCCCGCGTCGAGGTGTGGATGTGCCATGCAAGGGGGCACGTCAGTGGCATACGACAGCGGCGTGGAGCTGCAGGCGGAAGTGAAACCCGCAGCGGAGTTCGACATGGAGTTCGTACCCGAACTCCCCAACGGCAGGGCCATCTTCCCTGCTGAACGAAATGGCAAATTCGGCTACCTCGTAGCCACGGGAGCCATGACGGAGCAGTGCCTCACCGAGCTCGTCAGGCACATCCGCTCGATCGTGCGGAGCGGCAGCTGGCAACAGAACTGGCGCGAGGAACCATCCGCCCAGCAGTGCCCAGCCGCGTCGGAGCACGCGAACGAATCCGTCTTCGACATGGAATGGCGTAACGACCTCCCCGACGGGGCGGCTGTGAGGCCAGACGAATCGCAGGGACGTTTCGTCTGGCTCGTTCGCAAGGGCGCCATGACGGAGCAGTGCTTCGAAGAGATGCGCGCCTACCTCATCCACGTCGTCGGCAGCGGCCGGTGGAGCCAGAACTGGGGCACACGGCCCCAGCCCTGCCACTGATCACGCAGAACGGACAGGCCGCAGCCCTTCGCGAGGCGCAACCACACGCATCGCGTTGGTGACTGCGGCGCTGATCTCGTCGTCCAGGTTGTTCAGCAGATGCCCGTACCGGTCGATCGTCGTCGTGATCGACTCATGCCCCAGCCGCGCCTGAATCGCCGCCGGGTTGATGTTGTCCGCGATCAGCCACGCCACGTGCGTATGCCGGAGATCGTGGATGCGCGGCCGCTTCCCGAGCCCCTTCTTGATCGCTTCGTTCAGCGCGCGCTCCCACTTGCGGTGGTAGAAGTTGCTGTGCCGCCACGCCTTGCCCTGCCCGCCCCGGAACACCCAGTCCTCCGGGCCCCGGCCGGCCACGTGGCGGCGCAGCATCGCCAGCTGGTCCTCGTTCAGCTTCACCAGGCGCCGCGCCTTCCGCGTCTTCGGCGGCCCGATCTCGAAGGTGTTGTCGTCCTGCCTCTTCCAGGCGCGCTGGACGTTGACCTTCCCGGTGGTCCAGTTGATGTCACGGGTCTGCAGGGCGGTCGCCTCGCCCCACCGCATGCCGGTGCCGACGAGGAAGTCGGCGAGGTCGGCCGCGTCGGGGTCGAAGGCCCGGAGCTCGATGCTGATGCGGGCGTACTCCTCGTGCTCCAGGAACACCATCTCCTCGTCGCTGCCCTCGTCCTGGCGGGGCAGGCCCGTCTTCTTGCACGGGTTCGTCTCGCGCAAGGGCGGCTCGGCCTCGACGGCGGCCTGGAAGACGCAGTAGAGCAGCCCATGCCGGTTCGCGACGCTCTTGGCGCTGGCCTTGGCCCGGAGGACGTTCTCGGGGTCGTCAGGGGCTGTGACGGCGTGCCGCTGGCGGCGCACCCACTCGTTCACGTCGGCCTGCGTGATGTTGCAGATCGTCGGCGGGTGCTCGACGCCGTCGGCCGCGGTATGCACGAGGCCGCCGAGGCGCCGCTCGATGCCGGCGGCGTCGGTGTGCTTGACCCCGAGGAAGTGCCGCTCGATGTCCCGCTTGTAATCGTGCTTGGTCCGGTCGTCCACCGTGTTGAGCGCGTCCACGTAGGCGTGGGCGTAGCTGCCGAAGGGGTGGTCGTCGGGGTGTGTCTCCGGCTCGACGAAGCCGCGGCCCTTGACCCAGCCGTGGGGCCACTGGTTGCCGTGTGCCTCGACCAGCTTCCGGAACTGGTCGGCGCTGTCCTCGTCACCGAACTTCTCGTCTTCCCAGGACCCCCCGCGCCCGCCTTGGAGCCAGCGGACTTGGTAGGTCGCGGAGCCGTCCTTCTTCTCGCGCTTCCTGATGCTCGCCATGGGAGGAGGGTAGGGCTGTCCGGCAGGGGTTGTGTGGCCACGGTTTGGCCACGATTCCGGGCATGAAGAAGGCCCGGCCTGCTTTCGCAGGTCGGGCCTTGATCATTCAGGGTGAGTGACGGGACTTGAACCCGCGGCCACCTGGACCACAACCAGGTGCTCTACCAACTGAGCTACACCCACCATGTCCGGTCTTCTGTCGCTCTTCCGACCGGCCGAGAAAAAGTGTACAGGGTCCGAAGGGGTGCTCGCGCACACGTTTCGCGGACCCCGTACACAGGGCTTGCGCGGAGGCTACTCCGCGGACAGGACGTGCTTCGCCGCGATCGACTTCGCCGTGTCCGAGTCCGGTCCCGGCTGCGGGACGAAGACCGCCTCGCGGTAGTAGCGGAGCTCGGCGATGGACTCGCGGATGTCGGCGAGCGCCCGGTGGTTGCCGTTCTTGTCCGGGCTGTTGAAGTACGCCCGGGGGTACCAGCGCCGGGCCAGCTCCTTGATGGAGGAGACGTCGACGATGCGGTAGTGGAGGTACTCCTCCAGGGTCCGCATGTCCCGCGCGAGGAAGCCGCGGTCGGTGCCGACCGAATTTCCGCACAGCGGAGCCTTCCGCGGCTCCTTGACGTGCTCACGTACGTACGTGAGGACCTGCTCCTCGGCGTCGGCCAGCGTGGTGCCGCCGGCCAGCTCGTCGAGGAGCCCCGAGGCGGTGTGCATGGTGCGCACCACCTCGGGCATGGTCTCCAGCGCCGCGTCCGGCGGGCGGATCACGATGTCCACCCCTTCGCCGAGCACGTTCAGTTCCGAGTCGGTGACCAGTGCGGCCACCTCGATAAGTGCGTCGTCCGTCAACGAGAGCCCGGTCATCTCGCAGTCGATCCACACCATGCGATCGTTCATGCGTCTTACCCTACGGCGCACTCCTCTGGCCGGGCAGTGGCGCACGACCGGCGGCGTAGACGTCCGCGTTCGGCTTGCCGGTCTCGGTGGGCACCGAGGCCGAGGGGCCGAGCGCGCTCGCGGCGGCCGTGCGCCGGGTCTGGGAGGGCACGGGGCCCGCCTCGACCAGCGTCGGCACGGCCTGGGCGGCCGCGGTCGCGGCGGCCTCCAGCGCCCGCTCGCCCTGCGGCCTGCGGGCCCGGTAGGCGGCCCGGTAGGCGGCGGGAGACGAGCCCAGCTGGCGCCGGAAGTGGCCCCGCAGCGCCACCGGCGAGCGGAAGCCGCAGCGGCCCGCGACCTCGTCGACGGAGTAGTCGGAGGTCTCCAGGAGCCGCTGGGCCTGGAGCACCCGCTGGGTGATCAGCCACTGCAGGGGAGCGCTCCCGGTGAGCGAGCGGAACCTGCGGTCGAAGGTGCGCCTGCTCATGTACGCGCGCGCGGCCAGCGTCTCCACGTCGAACTGCTCGTGGAGGTGCTCCAGGGCCCAGGCGACGACTTCGGCCAGCGGGTCGGCGCCGATCTCCTCGGGTAAAGACCTGTCGAGATAGCGCTCCTGACCGCCGGCCCTGCGCGGCGGCACCACGAGCCTGCGGGCGAGCGCGCCCGCCGCCTCGTTGCCGTGGTCCGTGCGCACGATGTGCAGACAGAGATCGATTCCGGCCGCGGTGCCGGCGCTCGTCAGGACGTCCCCGTCGTCGACGAACAGTTCGCGCGGGTCCACGTGCACGGACGGGTAGCGCTTGGCGAGCGTCGGCGCGTACATCCAGTGGGTGGTCGCCGGGCGGCCGTCGAGCAGCCCCGCGGCGGCGAGCACGAACGCGCCGGTGCAGAGCCCGACGATGCGGGCGCCCTCCTCGTGCGCGCGGCGCAGCGCGTCGAGTGCCTCCGGCGGTGGCGGCGACGTGATCGACCGCCAGGCCGGCACGACGACGGTGCCCGCCCGGCCGATCGCCTCCAGGCCGTGCGGCGCGGTGAGTTCGAGCCCGCCGGTGGTCCGCAGCGGTCCCTCCTCGCCGGCGCACACGAGCAGCCGGTAGCGGGGCACGCCTGCGTCCTGCCGGTCGATGCCGAATACGGAGAGCGGTATGGAACTCTCGAAGATGGGTCCACCGCTGAAGAGCAGCACCGCTACGATCTCCCGGCGGCGACGCCCGGACAGCTTCCGAGCCGTGGTCTCCGGCGCGGCAGTGGAGTCGTGACTCATGCTGCTAAACCCCCCTCGGTCGTCGCGGCTCCCTGTTCTTGACGTGCTTGCTTGGCCTGTCGCTGCTGCACGTTTCCCCTCGGTCCTCCACCAGTCCCCCGCCGTAATACAGTCAAGATCGAATCTACTGTGTCCCGTGCCGCCGGGGTGACCAGTTCAGCACCCGGCGGAATGTCGACATGGCAACTTGGCGTGAAGCATTCGATCACGAAGCGTTGCACTCGGGGGCCGCGCTGGGAAGTACGCCTTCGCTCCATGGCCGGTCCCCGTAGGGTGCGCAAGCGTTCGGAGGGCCTTTCAGCCCTGGTCAACCGGGGGTTGGAGGCCCCTTCCCGCAAGAAATGCTGAGCCCCCGGAAGTTGGCTGAAAAGCTACGGGATCGTGTGTGCGAATACGTCAGTCGACCGGGGGGTGGCCGATGCCGTGACGCATGCCCCGGTGCGCTCCTGAAGCCGTCCTGCCGTGCCGTCCGCGGTGTGCGGTGTTCTGTTCTGCAAGCAGTCGCGCGGCGCACCGCTCGGACTGCCTGAGCAGCACCCGGCAGACTCCGGTGACGGCCGCGAGACCGAGCGCGGCGCCGCCCGCCCCCGCCAGCGAGATCCCGTACCCCACGAGGACGACGGGAACCAGGACGCAGCTGAACGCGGCCCAGCGGACCACCTCGCTCGCCGACTCCTGATGCGGCGCGTCGCGTGGCCGCCGGGCGCGCGTTCCGCGCGCCGGGGCTTGCTCGGGTGAAGACGGCGCGCGGGAGGGGAGTGGGGACGCGGTCGATGATCCGGGCACGGCGTGCTCCCTGTGGCGGTGGCGGGACAGGGGTACAACGCGCGGCCGGGCGGGCGGTCACTGGCGAGCCATCCGGCGGACGCCGGACGGGTGGGCAAACCGCCTGTACGAGGCAGCAACCATTGCCATACGGGCGAGGCTCATGCATGCTCCGGTGAACGCCGGGGAGGCCCTGTGCACGGCCCGGCGGGGGTCCTGGCAGGCCCTTCGCAGGCTCTGGGCAGGAAAGGAGTGTCGCCGTACCCTTGGGGGTATGGGCTTGGGAAGATGATTCCCGGACTACCTTCCAGTCCTTGATCCTCACGCGCCAACCGAAAAGCCGACCCTCCCACAGAGGACTCCTTCGCCGAGACACCCATGGCCGGTCACGAATTCCCCGAACCCGCGGACCGCAAGCGGCAGGTCGCCGATCCCACAGCGACCCCCCAGGCGGCGGAAGAACCACGTCACTCCTGCGATCCCGCCTTCCGGCACGGTGTCGTCGTCGGCTTCGACGGCTCGACCTCCAGTGAGCGGGCCCTCGCCTACGCGATCGGGATGGCCCACCGCTCGGGCTCGGGTCTGATCATCGTCCACGTCGCCAACCGGCTGCCCACCACGGTGTGGGCGGGGTGCGAGCCCCCGGTCTTCGTGGACGTGCCCGACCACCGCACCGAAGTGCTCGGTCTCGAACTGGCCTGCGCGGACTACCTCGCCGAGGTGCCGTGGATCCTCGTCGAGCGCGGCGGCGACATCTGCCACGAGCTGGAAGAGGTCGGCCACGAGTACAGCGCGGACGCGATCGTCGTCGGCTCCACGCACGGTGTCGTCGGGCGCATCTTCGGCTCCGTCGCGGGCCGTCTCGCGCGGCGCGCGCAGCGGCCGGTCATCGTCATCCCGTAGCGGCGGGCCGCCGGCGGGGGACAGGCTGCTTCAGGGCAGATAAATCTACTTGCGCGTAGAGGTGCTGGGCGCGCCCGTGAAGGGTACATAAAGGTCGCCGGCACACCGCCCTGCCGGCCGGGGGTGACGGCTACCGGTCGATGCGGGCGCGGGTCGGGGTAATGGGCGACCCCGACCCTTGAGGAACGGCTCCCCGCGTGCTGGTGGCACGCGCGGGGAGCCGTTCATTCGTTCACGGGCCCGACTACTCCACGGTGACGGACTTCGCCAGGTTGCGCGGCTTGTCGATGTCCCGGCCGAGCGCCAACGCCGTGTGGTAGGCGAGGAGTTGCAGCGGGATGCCCATCAGGATCGGGTCCAGCTCGTTCTCGTTCTTCGGCACGACGATGGTCTCGTCGGCCTTCTCCTGCTCCTGGTGCGCGACCGCGAGGATCTTGCCGCTGCGGGCCTTGATCTCCTCCAGCGCGGCGCGGTTCTTCTCCAGGAGGTCGTCGTCGGGGACGATCGCGACGGTGGGCAGCGCGGGCTCGATGAGCGCGAGCGGGCCGTGCTTCAGCTCCGAGGCGGGGTAGGCCTCGGCGTGGATGTAGGAGACCTCCTTGAGCTTGAGGGAGGCCTCGCGGGCCACGGGGTAGCCGCGCACACGACCGATGAAGAGCATCGAGCGGGCGTCGGCGTAGCTCTTGGCGATCTTCTTGATCTCGTCCTCGCGCTTGAGGATCTCCGCGATCTGTCCCGGCAGCATGCGCAGGCCCTCGATGATCCGCTTGCCGTCGGCGGCCGAGAGGTCGCGGATGCGGCCCAGGTGCAGGGCGAGCAGGGCGAAGGCGACGGTCGTGTTGGTGAAGCACTTGGTGGAGACGACGCAGACCTCCGGGCCCGCGTGGACGTACACGCCCGCGTCCGCCTCGCGGGCGATGGCGGAGCCGACGACGTTGACCACGCCGAGGACGCGGGCGCCCTTGCGCTTCAGCTCCTGGACGGCGGCGAGGACGTCGTAGGTCTCGCCGGACTGCGAGACGGCGACGTAGAGGGTGTCGGGGTCCACGACCGCGTTGCGGTAGCGGAACTCGCTCGCCGGCTCCGCGTCGGCGGGGATGCGGGCCAGCTCCTCGATCATCTGGGCGCCGATCATGCCCGCGTGGTACGAGGTGCCGCAGCCGAGGATCTTGACGCGGCGCACCTTGCGGGCGTCGTGCGCGTCGAGGTTGAGGCCGCCGAGGTGCACGGTGGAGAAGCGGTCGTCGATGCGGCCGCGCAGCACGCGGTCGACCGCGTCGGGCTGCTCGAAGATCTCCTTGTGCATGTACGTGTCGTGGCCGCCCATGTCGTACGACTCGGCCTCCCACTCCACGGTGGTCGGCGAGGCGGTCGTGCGCGAGCCCTCGGTGGTGTACGTGCGGTAGTCGTCGGCCTTGATGGTGGCCATCTCGCCGTCGTCGAGGGTGACGACCTGGCGGGTGTGGGAGACGAGCGCGGCGACGTCGGAGGCGACGAACATCTCCTTCTCGCCGATGCCGAGGACGACCGGGGAGCCGTTGCGCGCGACGACGATGCGGTCGTTGAAGTCGGCGTGCAGGACGGCGATGCCGTACGTGCCCTCGATGTGGCGCAGCGCCTCGCGCACTTTCTCCTCGAGGGTGTCCGCCTGGGAGCGGGCGATGAGGTGGGTGAGGACCTCGGTGTCGGTCTCGGAGAGGAACTCGACGCCGTCGGCGGTCAGCTTGGCCCGCAGCTCGGAGGCGTTGTCGATGATGCCGTTGTGGACGACGGCGACCTTCTCGTCCTGGGACAGGTGAGGGTGGGCGTTCTCGTCGGAGGGGGCGCCGTGGGTGGCCCAGCGGGTGTGGGCGATGCCGGTCGTGCCCTTGAAGCGGGACGGGACCCGGGCCTCCAGGTCACGCACGCGGCCCTTGGCCTTCACCGTCTTCAGGCCGGAGGCCTTGGGGCCGGTGACGGCGATGCCCGCGGAGTCGTAGCCGCGGTACTCAAGGCGCTGCAGGCCTTCGAGGAGGAGCGGGGCGACGTCACGCTTGCCGATGTATCCGACGATTCCGCACATGGAGGGTGTCCTAGCCGTAGATGATGCGGCGCAACTGCCGGAGCGTGAGCTCGGGCGGCGCGACCGCGCGATATCCGAGATCCGCCGAGATCTGTTCGAAGATCGCCGCGTTCAGCAGGCCCTGACCCTGCAGCTCGCGGTGGCGGCGACGGACGAACTCTTCGGTCGTCTCGTCGAAGTAGGCGAGCACGTCCTGGATGACCCGCAGTGCTTCACCCCGCTGGAGCGGGGTGCTGCGGGTGAGGTGGTCCACCAGGTCGTCGTGCATTCGATGATCCTGGGGGATCTCCACCGCTTTCGCAAGAATCCTGCCCGGAATCGGGCACGCACGCGCCGGAATGGGCCGTTGGGTGGGCCGCCGGATGGACGAAGGCGGCTTGCGGACGGGCCAGGGGTGGCCCCCATCCGGCGCGGGACGGTCTGCTCGGCAGCCCTACATGCGGCGCAGGACGGCCTGCTTGGCCGTGGTGAACTCCTCGTCGGTCAAGATCCCTGACCGGTGCAGCTCGCCCAGCTCCCGCAGGCGCCGCAGCAGGGCGTCGTGGTCGTCGGCGGGCGGCGCGGGGGCGAGCGTCTTGGCGACGGCGGGCGGGGTGTCCTGGGCCGCGGCCGGGGGAGCGGGGGCCAGCGGGTGCGGGAGGCGGGCCTGGACCGCGGCGGCGACCAGGGCCATCAGCGGGTCCTTCTTGAAGCCCCAGAGCTCGATCGCGTTCGGGTCGTACTTCGGCGGGGCCTTGGTCGGGGCGTTGCGCACGGTGAAACGGAGGCAGCCGTTCTCCAGGCCGACCGCGGCCTGCCACTCCACCGCCACGATGTCGGGGAGCGCCAGGGACCTGGTGCCGACCGCGGCCTTCGCCTCCTCGGTCTTCCAGTTCCACTCCAGGCGCACGTGCTCCCCGTCGAAGCTCGCGGTGCCGTCGCCCGCCGAGACCGACAGCGGCACGGGCGGCCCCGGGAGGAGATAGGACTCGCAGGGTGCGGTCGGCACCTGTTCGAGCAGATGGGCGTTGCGCACCTCGTCGACCAGGTACTCCGCGACCCCGTGGCGGTTCGGCTCGACGGCGAGCTGGTACGGGTCCGAGGCGTCCGTCAGCTGGCCGCCCGTCGCCTGGAGCAGCGGGTCGGCGCCGTTCCGCAGGCACAGCCGCAGCCGTCCCGCCTTCTTGCCCTGCTCGAAGGCTATGCCCGCCAACGCCTCCAGCGGCACGGTCAGTTCACCGAGGGTCTTGCGCAGCAGCGAGACGCTCTTGTCGTGGCCGGGCACAAGGCGCAGCACCTCTCCGTCGAAGGTCCAGGTCCCGTCGCGCTGGATGATTTCCGCCATGCCGGGATTCTCGCATCGACCTCTTGGACAAATGGTCTAAACCCCTTGACCCCTGGTGGACCCGGGGCTACCAATGGGGACCGTTCGATTGCGATGCACCACAGTTGCGCCACCTTCACTGACACTTCGTCGAAGGGACCCGCTGGTGAGAACGCACAGATCGACTCGCATCCTCGGCTCGCTGCTGCTCGTGGCGGCCGCCGGGATCTCCTCCTTCGCCGCCGCCCCCGCCCCCGAGGCGACCCGGCCCTCCGTCACCCCGCTCGGTGAGGTGGTGCCCGCTCCCCTGAAGGCGGAGGCGGGCGGCGCCGGGTACCAGATCACCGCCAAGACGCGCATCCGCGTCGGCGACGGCAACCCCGACGAGCGCCGCGTCGGCGAGTACCTCGCCCGGGTGCTGCGGCCCTCCACCGGCTACAAGCTGCCCGTCACCAGCGGAGAGGGGAGCGACGGCATCCGGCTGCGCATCAGCGCCGAACCGGCGAACAAGGTCCTCGGCAACGAGGGGTACCGCGTCATCTCCGAGCGCGGCTCCCTCACCATCACCTCCTGGTCCGGCGCCGGCCTCTTCCACGGCGTCCAGACGGTCCGCCAGCAACTGCCCGCCGCTGTGGAGAAGAAGTCGAAGCAGCGCGGACCCTGGCGGATCGCGGGCGGCACCATCAAGGACATGCCGCGCTATGGCTACCGCTCCACGATGCTCGACGTCTCACGGCACTTCTTCACCGTCGACCAGGTCAAGCGCTACATCGACCAGGCGTCCCTGTACAAGATGAACAAGCTGCACCTGCACCTCAGCGACGACCAGGGCTGGCGCATCGCCATCGACTCCTGGCCGCGCCTCGCGACCCACGGCGGCTCCACCCAGGTCGGCGGCGGCGAGGGCGGCTACTACACGAAGGCCCAGTACAAGGAGATCGTGGCCTACGCCGCCTCGCGGTACATGGAGGTCGTGCCCGAGATCGACATGCCGGGGCACACCAACGCCGCGCTCGCCTCGTACGCCGAGCTGAACTGCGACGGCGTGGCCCCGCCGCTCTACACCGGCACCGCGGTCGGCTTCAGCTCGCTGTGCGTGAAGAAGGACGTCACGTACGACTTCGTGGACGACGTGATCCGTGAGCTGGCCGCCATGACGCCGGGCGAGTACCTGCACATCGGCGGCGACGAGGCGCACTCCACCAGCCACGAGGACTTCGTCGCGTTCATGGACAAGGTGCAGCCGGTGGTCGCCAAGTACGGCAAGAAGGTGATGGGCTGGCACCAGCTGGCCGGCGCCCGGCCCGCGAAGGGCGCCGTCGCCCAGTACTGGGGTTACGACAGGACGGGTGCCGCCGAGCGCGAGCAGGTCGTGAACGCCGCGAAGAACGGCACCAAGCTGGTCCTCTCGCCGGCCGACCGCTCCTACCTCGACCACAAGTACACCAAGGACACCCCGCTCGGCCTGTCCTGGGCCGGTCTCGTCGAGGTGCGGCGGTCCTACGACTGGGACCCGGGCGCCTACCTCCAGGGCGCGCCCGCGGACGCGGTCATGGGTGTCGAGGCGCCGCTGTGGACGGAGACCCTGTCGACCTCCGCGCACCTGGACCACATGGCGTTCCCGCGGCTTCCCGGGATCGCCGAGCTCGGCTGGTCGCCCGCGGCCACGCACGACTGGGACGCGTACAAGACGCGGCTCGCCGCGCAGGCGCCCCGCTGGGACGCCCTGGGCATCGGCTACTACGAGTCGCCGCAGGTGCCCTGGCCCGCCAAGTAGGCGCGCGTGACGGGCCGTTATGCCGCACGCGGGGCCGCGACGGCCAGAAGCGGGGCTCCCGAGGACCGTCTCGGGAGCCCCGCGGCCGTGGGGGGCTACTTCAGCTTCTTCGCCTTCTCGATCGCGTCCGCGAGGTCCTCGAGGATCGGCGCGCACTTGCCGTACGAGAAGATGGGCTCGGTGACGCGCGAGATGACCTGCCCGGCCTTGACCGCGGGCAGCTTCTTCCAGGTCGGCTTGGACTTGTCGAGGTCGGCCGGCTGGATCGCCGAGGTGCGGTTGTCCATCATGATGAGGTCCGCGTCGTACTTGTCGACGTTCTCCCAGCTCAGGTTCTCGAACCAGCCGCCGGACTCCTTCTTGGCCTTCTCGGGCGGCTCGATGAAGTTCACGCCGAGGGACTTGAAGTACTCCAGGTCGACGGAGAGGTTCGTCCCCGAGACGTAGAACAGCTCCGGGCTCGCGGAGCCGACGAGGACCTTGATGTCCTTGTGCGCCTTGGCCACCGTGCGCAGCCGCTCGGACGCCTTCTCGAAGCGCTTCTTCGCCTTGACGACCTTGTCCGACGTCACGTCCGCGCCCAGCGACTCGGCGAGGGCCTGGATGCGCTGGAGGGGGTGGGTCAGCTGGCGGTCGTAGACGCTGATGCCGACGCTGGGGGCCAGCTTGAGGATCTTGTCCTTGCTCTCCTCCGGGACGTACCAGAGGGTGCCCTGGTCGTCGAACATCGTGGAGATGAGCAGGTCGGGGGCGAGGCTCGCGTACTTCTCGACGCTGAAGCGGCCCCATTCGTTGCCGAGGACCGTCAGCTTGTCGACGTCCATGTCGCCGGCCTGGACGTCGGCCTTGCCGTCCTTGGTCTTCGTCGGGCCGAAGACGCCCTTGACCTCGATGCCGTAGTCGAACAGGGCCGCGGCGACGCCCGTGAACGCCACGATGCTCTTCGGCGTCGCGTCGCGCTTCGCCGTCGTGCCGCGGTCGTCCTTGAAGCTCCAGGGGCCGCTCTCGCCCACGCCGCCCCCGGTCTTGCCGCCGTCCTTCTTCTCGTCGCCGCAGGCCGCCAGGACGGCGGTGAGGCCGAGGGCGCCGCCGGCGGCGAGAATGCCGCGGCGGGACGGGGCGGGCAGTCGGGAGGGACGGGCCTTGGACATGGGTCTCTGCTTTCGTGACGGTGCGGTGGCGGAGCCACTGGCCGGAAGTGAAGCTTAGGCTAGCCTAAGCTCACTCGGTCCAGCGCCCCGCGTTTCGCGCGTCACATCGCACGCCCCCAGGCCTCCGCGTCACATCCCGCCGCCCCGCCCCGCCGGGCCCCGCCGGCGCCGCGCCGTCTCGCCCTGCCGGTGCTCAGCCGGCGAAACCCAGCTCCCTGGCGATCAGCATCCGCTGCACCTCGCTGGTGCCCTCGCCGATCTCCAGGATCTTGGAGTCCCGCCACATCCTGGCCACGGGGTACTCGTTCATGAAGCCGTAGCCGCCGTGGATCTGCGTGGCCTCGCGGGCGTTGTCCACCGCCACCGTCGAGGAGTACAGCTTGGCGATCGCGGCCTCCTTCTTGAACGGCTCCCCGGCCACCATGCGCGAAGCCGCGTCATACCACCCGACGCGGGCCATGTGCGCCCGCATCTCCATGTCCGCGAGCTTGAACTGGATCGCCTGGTTCGACCCGATCGGCTTGCCGAAGGCGTGCCGCTCATGGGCGTACTTCACGGACTCGTCCACGCAGCCCTGGGCGAGCCCGGTGGCGAGCGCGGAGATCGCGACGCGGCCCTCGTCGAGGATGCGCAGGAACTGCGCGTACCCCCGGCCCTCCTCGCCCAGCAGGTTCGCCGCGGGGACGCGGACGTCGGAGAAGGACAGCTCACGGGTGTCCGAGGCGTTCCACCCGACCTTGGAGTACGGCGCGGCGACCGTGAAGCCCGGTGTCCCCGACGGCACGATGATCGAGGAGATCAGCGGCCGGCCGTCCGGCTTGCGCCCCGTGACGGCGGTGACCGTGACCAGGCCCGTGATGTCCGTGCCGGAGTTGGTGATGAAGCACTTCGAGCCGTTGATCACCCAGTCGTCGCCGTCGCGCACGGCCGTGGTGCGGGTGCCGCCCGCGTCCGAGCCGCCGTCCGGCTCGGTGAGGCCGAAGGCGCCGAGGATCTCGCCGGAGCACAGGCGCGGCAGCCACTGGCGCTTCTGCTCCTCCGTGCCGAACAGGTGCAGCGGCATGGCGCCGAGCGAGACGCCCGCCTCCAGGGTGATCGCCACGGAGGAGTCGACGCGGGCCAGCTCCTCCAGGGCGATGCCGAGGGCGAAGTAGTCGCCGCCCATCCCGCCGTACTCCTCGGGGAAGGGCAGGCCGAACAGGCCCATGCGGCCCATCTCGCGGACGATCTCGTAGGGGAACTCGTGCCGTTCGTAGAAGTCGCCGATCTTGGGGGCGACGACGTCGTGGGCGAACGCCTCGACGGTGCGGCGGAGTTCTTCGAGCTCGGGGCTCAGGCGGTGGTCCATCGTTTACTCACTGCTCCTGGTGGGTCAGGGCGCGGACGGTGCGGGACGGGCTCGGTCGGCCCAGCCGGTCGGCCATCCAGGCGCTCGTGGCGCTGAGGCGGCCGAGGTCGACCCCGGTCTCGATGCCGAGTCCGTGCAGCATCCAGACGAGGTCCTCGGTGGCGAGGTTTCCGGTGGCGCTCTTCGCGTACGGGCAGCCGCCGAGGCCGCCGGCGGAGGCGTCCACCGTGGTCACGCCGTGCTGCAGGGCCGCCAGGGTGTTGGCGAGCGCCTGGCCGTACGTGTCGTGGAAGTGGACGCCGACACGGTCCACGGCCACCCCCGCCCCGGTCAGGGCGGTGAGCAGGGCGGTGACATGGCCCGGCGTGGCCACGCCGATGGTGTCGCCGAGGCTCAGCTCGTCGCAGCCCAGGTCGAGCAGGGCACGGCAGACCCGGACGACCCGGCCGACCTCGACCGGGCCCTCCCAGGGGTCGCCGAAGCACATCGAGAGATAGCCGCGGACGTGCATGTCCCGCTCCTTGGCGCGGGAGACCACCGGGGCGAACATCGCGAGGGCCTCGTCCACCGTGCGGTTGAGGTTGGCCTTGGCGAAGGACTCGGTGGCGCTGGCGAAGACGGCCACGCGGTCGGCGCCGAGGGCCATGGCGCGGTCGAGGCCGCGTTCGTTCGGCACGAGGACCGGCAGGCGAACGCCTTCGAGGTCGCCGAGGAGGGGGAACAACTGCTCCGCGTCGGCCAGTTGGGGCACCCACGTGGGGTGCACGAAGCTGGTCGCCTCGACGGTGGTCAGGCCCGCGGCGGCCAGGCGGTGGACGAACTCCGCCTTGACCTCCGTGGGGACGACCGCCTTCTCGTTCTGCAGGCCGTCGCGGGCGCCGACCTCGTGGACGCGGACCCGGGCCGGCAGCCCGGCGGCCGGGACGGTCATGGGCAGTCCGGTGTCGGTCACGGCGTCTCCTCGGCGGTGTCGGGCGTCTCGTCCGGGTCCACCACGGCCAGCACCTGGTCCATGGCGACCGTCGCCCCCGGGGTGACGTCCAGCTCGGTGACGGTGCCCGCGTGCGGGGCGGAGATGACGTGCTCCATCTTCATCGCCTCGACCACCAGAAGGCTCTGGCCCGCGCTCACCCGGTCACCGGCGGCCACCTTCACCACCGTGACGGTGCCCGGCATGGGGGCGGTGAGCGCGTCGGCCCCCGCGTGCGCGGCGCCGGTCAGGCTCGCCTCGACGGGATCGTGGTCCCGCACCTGCCAGGCGTCCCCGTCCCGGCCGAGCCAGTCGCCCGCGCGGTGGAACGTGTGCCGGGTGCCGTCCACGGTGACCGAGACGCGGTCGGCCGTGACGGCACGGACGCCGCTGCCGAGCCGGTGCTCCACGGGGTCCTGGCCGGCCACGTGCAGCCAGTGGGCGACGGGCTTCGGGGTGCCGCCGAGGCGCCAGCCGCTGGGCACCGAGAAGGGGTCCGTCCAGCCGTCCCCCGAGGGTGCGAGCGCCGCCTCGCGCACGGCGGCCGCCGCCTCGTACACCTCGGCGGGCACGTCCTGCGGGACCAGCGAGTCCGCCTCGCGCTCGACGAGGCCGGTGTCGAGGTCGCCCGCCACCACAGCGGGGTGGGCGAGGAGCCTGCGCAGGAAGCCCGCGTTGGTCGGGACGCCCAGGGTGACCGTCTCCGCGAGGGCGGCGCGCAGCTTGCGCAGGGCCGTGGCGCGGTCGGGGCCGTAGGCGATGACCTTGGAGAGCATCGGGTCGTAGAGGCTGCCGACCTCGGTGCCCTCGCTCAGGCCCGAGTCGGTGCGCACGCCCTCGCCCCGCGGTTCGCGCAGGGACAGCACCGTGCCGCCCGAGGGCAGGAAGCCGCGGGCCGGGTCCTCGGCGCAGAGGCGGGCCTCGACGGCGTGCCCGGCGAGGGTGATGTCGTCCTGCGTGAAGGGCAGTTCCTCGCCGGCCGCCACCCGCAGCTGCCACTCCACCAGGTCGAGCCCGGTGACCAGCTCGGTGACGGGGTGCTCCACCTGGAGGCGGGTGTTCATCTCCATGAAGTAGTACGAGGAGGGGTCCTTGCCCGGGACGATGAACTCCACCGTGCCCGCGCCCGCGTACCCGCAGGAGCGGGCGGCCTGGACCGCCGCCTCGCCCATCGCCGCGCGCGTGGCCTCGTCCAGGAGGACGCTGGGCGCCTCCTCGATGATCTTCTGGTGGCGGCGCTGGAGCGAGCACTCGCGCTCGCCGAGGTGGATCACGTTCCCCCGGCCGTCCGCGAGGACCTGGATCTCGATGTGCCGGGGGCGGTCGATCCACCGCTCCACGAGCAGCGTGTCGTCGCCGAAGGAGGCGCGGGCCTCGCGCCGGGCCGCCGCGATCTCCTCGGCGAGCAGGGTCTCGTCCCGCACCAGGCGCATGCCCTTGCCGCCGCCGCCCGCGCTCGGCTTGAGCAGCACGGGGGCGCCGATCTCGCGTGCCGCCCCGGCCAGCTCCGCGTCGGTCAGGCCGCTGCCGGACGAGCCGGGGACGACGGGCACGCCGGCGGCCTTCACCGTCTCCTTGGCGCGGATCTTGTCGCCCATCAGCTCGATGGCGGAGGCGGGCGGGCCGATGAAGGCGAGTCCCGCGTCGGCGCACGCCTGCGCGAACGCGGCGTTCTCCGCGAGGAAGCCATAGCCCGGGTGCACCGCCTGGGCGCCGGAAGCCGCCGCCGCGGCGAGGATGCGCTCGATCGAGAGATAGCTCTCGGTCGCCGGTGGCGGGCCGATGCGGACGGCCGTGTCGGCCTCGCGCACATGGCGGGCGTCCGCGTCCGCGTCGCTGAAGACGGCGACCGAGCGGACGCCGAGCGTGCGCAGGGTCCGGATGACGCGGACCGCGATCTCGCCGCGGTTGGCGACGAGGACCGTGTCGAACATGTTCCCTCTCCCCGGGGTGGTGCCTCGTGGGACCGCGCTGGTCCCCGGCCGGAAGTCGCTCATCGTCCGCCCCTCACATCCGGAAGACGCCGAAGCCGGGCTCGCCCAGCGGCGCTCCGGCGCACGCGGTCAGGGCGAGGCCGAGGACCTGCCGGGTCTCCAGGGGGTCGATCACGCCGTCGTCCCAGAGCCTGGCCGTGGCGTAGTACGCGTTGCCCTGCTCGTCGTACTGCGCGCGGATCGGGTCCTTGAAGGCCTCCTCGTCCTCGGCCGGCCACTGCTCGCCGCGGGCCTCCAGCTGGTCGCGCTTGACCGTGGCGAGGACGGACGCGGCCTGCTCGCCGCCCATCACGGAGATCTTGGCGTTCGGCCACATCCACAGGAAGCGGGGGCTGTAGGCCCGGCCGCACATGGAGTAGTTGCCCGCGCCGTACGAACCGCCGACCACGACCGTCAGCTTCGGCACGCGCGTGCACGCCACGGCCGTCACCATCTTCGCGCCGTGCTTGGCGATGCCGCCCGCTTCATAGTCCTTGCCGACCATGAAGCCCGAGATGTTCTGCAGGAAGACCAGGGGGATGCCGCGCTGGTCGCACAGCTCGATGAAGTGGGCGCCCTTCTGGGCGGATTCGGAGAACAGGATGCCGTTGTTCGCGACGATGCCGACCGGGTGGCCGTGGATGTGCGCGAAGCCCGTGACCAGCGTCGTGCCGTACTCCGCCTTGAACTCGGCGAAGCGGGACCCGTCGACGACGCGTGCGATGACCTCGCGGACGTCATAGGGCGTGCGGGAGTCCGTCGGCACCGCGCCGTACAGCCCGAGGGGGTCGACCTTGGGCTCCTCCACCGGCCGCACCGGCCAGGGCAGCTCGCCGCGCTCGGGGAGGGTGGAGACGATGGTGCGCACGATCCGCAGGGCGTGCGCGTCGTCCTCGGCGAGGTGGTCGGTCACGCCGGAGGTGCGCGAGTGGACCTCGCCGCCGCCCAGCTCCTCGGCCGTCACGACCTCGCCGGTGGCCGCCTTCACCAGCGGTGGTCCGCCGAGGAAGATCGTGCCCTGGTCGCGCACGATGACCGCCTCGTCGCTCATCGCCGGGACATACGCGCCGCCCGCCGTGCAGGAGCCGAGGACCGCGGCGATCTGCGGGATGCCGGCGCCCGACATCCGCGCCTGGTTGTAGAAGATGCGGCCGAAGTGCTCGCGGTCGGGGAAGACGTCGTCCTGCATGGGCAGGAACGCGCCGCCCGAGTCGACCAGATAGAGGCAGGGGAGGCGGTTCTCCAGGGCCACTTCCTGGGCGCGCAGGTGCTTCTTGACCGTCATGGGGTAATACGTGCCGCCCTTGACGGTGGCGTCGTTGGCGACGATCACGCATTCGCGGCCCGAGACCCGGCCGATCCCCGCGATGACGCCGGCCGCCGGGGCGTCCCCGCCGTACAGGCCCTCGGCCGCCAGCGGCGCCAGCTCCAGGAAGGGCGAGCCCGGGTCGAGGAGCGTGTCCACGCGGTCCCTCGGCAGCAGCTTGCCGCGCGCCACATGGCGGGCCCGCGCCCGCTCGCCGCCGCCGAGCCTGGCCGCAGCGAGCCTCGCCCGCAGTTCGTCGACGAGGGCGGTGTGCGCCGCCTCGTTCGCCCGCCATGCCTCCGACGCGGGATCAGCCGCACTCGTCAGCACTGGTGCCTGCCGCATCAGTCGAGCCCCCTTGCCCGGTTAATGAGCGTTAACGCCTTCGTCATAGGTTAACGAGCGCTAACCGGCCTGTCTAGAATCAATTCCATGGCCACGAGAACCGACGCCCCCACCCGTCGCGAGCAGATCCTCAAGGAGGCCGCCCGGCTCTTCGCCGAGCGCGGCTTCCACGGCGTCGGCGTCGACGAGATAGGCGCCGCCGTCGGCATCAGCGGTCCCGGCCTCTACCGGCACTTCGCGGGCAAGGACGCGATGCTCGCCGAGCTGCTGGTCGGCATCAGCGGGCAGCTCCTGACGGGCGGCAGGCGGTGCGTGAGCGACACGGACGGCTCCCCGGGGCGGGTCCTGGACGCCCTGATCGACGGGCACATCGACTTCGCCCTCGACGACCGCTCCCTGATCACGCTGCACGACCGCGAGCTGGACCGGCTGCGCGACAGCGACCGCAAGCTGGTCCGCCAGCTCCAGCGGCAGTACGTGGAGATCTGGGTCGATGTGGTGCGCAAGGTCTATCCGGACCTCGCGGAGAACACGGCCCGGGTCTCCGTGCACGCCGTCTTCGGGCTGCTGAACTCCACGCCGCACCTGAGCCGCCGCGACGCGCTGCCGAGCCGGGAGGCGATGGCGGGGCTGCTGCACCGCCTGGCGCGCGGCGCGTTCGAGGCCGCCGCCGAGTGACGTGCGTCTCTGGACGCTCTGGTGACCGCCGGGTAACCTGCCTCTGAGCAAGCGCTTAGTCGTTGTCGGCAGATGCAGGCAGAGGGAGCATTCCGTGCGCCGTACCGTTTTCAATGAGGACCACGAGGCGTTCCGGGAGACCCTGCGCGCCTTCATCGAGGCCGAGGTCGTCCCCGTGCACGACGAGTGGTTCGCCGCGGGTCAGGTGCCGCGCGAGTTCTACTACAAGCTCGCCGAGCTGGGCCTCTTCGGCATCAACGTCCCCGAGGAGTTCGGCGGCGCCGGCCTGGACACCCACAAGTTCGAGGCCATCCAGTACGAGGAGACCGCCCGCGCGGGCGTCACCTTCGGCGGCTCCGGCGTCCACGTGCTGCTCGCCCTGCCGTACATCAAGATGCTCGCCACCGACGAGCAGAAGAAGCGCTACCTGGAGAAGTTCGTCTCCGCCGAGGAGATGTGGGCCCTGGCGATGACCGAGCCGGGCACCGGCTCCGACCTCGCGGGCATGAAGACCACCGCCAAGCTCTCCGAGGACGGCACGCACTACGTCCTCAACGGCTCCAAGACCTTCATCACCGGCGGCGTCCACGCCGACCGCGTGATCGTCTGCGCCCGCACCTCCGCGCCCACGGCCGAGGACCGCCGCTTCGGCATCTCCCTCTTCGCCGTCGACACCAAGTCCGAGGGCTACTCCATCGGCCGCAAGCTCGACAAGCTCGGCCTGAAGACCTCCGACACCGCCGAGCTGGCGTTCGTCGATGTCAAGGTGCCCGTCGAGGACCTCCTGGGCGAGGAGAACAAGGGCTTCTCCTACCTCGGAAGCAACCTGCCCTCCGAGCGCTGGGGCATCGCCTACGGCGCCTACGCGCAGGCCAAGGCCGCCGTCGGATTCGCCAAGGAGTACGTCCAGGACCGCACGGTCTTCGGCAAGACGGTCGCCTCCTTCCAGAACACCAAGTTCGAGCTGGCCGCCTGCCAGGCCGAGGTGGACGCCGCCGAGGCCGTCGTCGACCGCGCCCTGGAGGCGCTCGACGCGGGCGAGCTGACCGCCGCGGAGGCGGCCTCCGCGAAGCTGTTCACCACCGAGGTCGCCCACCGCGTCATCGACAAGTGCCTCCAGCTGCACGGCGGCTACGGCTTCATGAACGAGTACCCCATCGCCCGCCTGTACGCGGACAACCGCGTCAACCGCATCTACGGCGGCACCAGCGAGGTCATGAAGATGATCATCGCCAAGAACATGGGCCTGTAGGGACCGCGGAACCCACTCCGAGAGACGCCCCTGTAGAACTACCTTCATGAACCAGGCACTTGAAGCCCTCCTCGATCTGCTCGACCTGGAGCAGATCGAGGAGGACATCTTCCGGGGCGTGAGCCGCTCGGCGCTCGTGCCCCGCGTCTTCGGCGGCCAGGTCGCCGCACAGGCCCTGGTGGCCGCGGGACGCACGGTCCGGGGCGACCTTCCCCAAGGTCTCGGCTCCGCTCGTGTGGGGGAGACCCCGAACGCCCACTCCCTGCACGCGTACTTCCTGCGCCCCGGGGACCCCGGCGCGCCCATCGTCTACACCGTCGACCGCATCCGCGACGGCCGCTCCTTCACCACGCGCCGCGTCGTCGCCGTCCAGCACGGGCAGCCGATCTTCCACCTCTCCGCGTCCTTCCAGACGTACGAGGACGGCCTGGAGCACCAGGCGGAGATGCCGGACGCGCCGGACCCGGAGACGCTGCCCACGGCCGCGGAGACGCTGCCGCGCCATCTGCCCGCACACGTCGCCGAACGGCTCGTCGAGGCCCGCGCCGCCGTCGACCTGCGCTACGCCGACGTGCCGCCCTGGGGCACCGTCGGACAGCCGCGCGAGCCGCGCTCCCAGGTGTGGTTCCGCGCCAACGGCAAGCTCGCGGACGACTCCCTGCTGCACGTCTGCCTCGCCACGTACGTCTCCGACATGACGCTGCTCGACTCCGTCCTGCTCGCGCACGGCCGGGGCGGCTGGGCGGTCGGCGACGTCGTCGGCGCGTCCCTGGACCACGCCATGTGGTTCCACCGCCCCTTCCGCGCCGACGAATGGCTCCTGTACGACCAGGAGTCGCCGACCGCCTCCGGCGGGCGCGGGCTCGGCCAGGCGCGGATCTGGACGCAGGACGGACGGCTCGCCGTGACGGTCATCCAGGAGGGCGTGGTTCGCGTTCCCCGGTGATCGGACATACCGTCCGATACATGAGTGATCAACCGGCGCGGGAGTCACAGGGCGGCGAGAGCACCACCACGGTCGTCGTCGCCGCCGTCGCCAACCTCGGGATCGCGCTGGCCAAGGCCGTCGCGGGCGTCATCAGCGGCTCCAGCGCCATGCTCTCCGAAGCGGCGCACTCCGTCGCCGACACCGTCACCGAGCTGATGCTGCTGGTCTCCCTGAAGGCGAGCGACAGACCCGCCGACGAGGAGCATCCGCTCGGCTACGGAGGCGCCCGCTACATCTGGGCGCTGCTCGCCTCCGTCGCCACGTTCGTGGGCGGCGGCGTCTTCGCGATCTACGACGGCGTCCACACCCTGACGCACCGCGAGGACCCGGGCGACCCGCTCATCTCGTACATCGTGCTCGCCGTCGCCTTCGTCCTCGAGGGCTACTCGCTGCGGACCGGCCTCAAACAGGCGCGCGGTGAGGCCGACCGGCTCGGTGTACGACTCAAGAGGTATCTGCGCCGCACCCCTGACACGGCGGTCAAGGCCGTCGTCATGGAGGACTCCGCGGCGCTCGCGGGCCTCCTGCTCGCCGCGGCCGGCCTGCTCGCCGGGCAGCTCACCGGGTCCGGCGTCTGGGACGGCGTCGCCTCGCTCTGCATCGGTGTCCTGCTCGTGTACGTGGCCCGGGTCCTCGGCCGCGCCAACTCCGACCTGCTCATCGGGCGGCCGCTGCCCCGGGAGATGCGGTCCGCGGTCCGCGCCGAACTCCTCGCCGACCCGCACGTCGTGGACGTCATCGAGCTGACCACGCTGCTCCAGGGCCCCGACGAGGCCCTGGTCGCCGCCAAGGTCGACTTCCGGGACATGTACTCGGCGGCGGACGTCGAGCGGGCCTGCGACGCCATGGCCCGCCGCGTCCGGGAGCGGTTCCCCGCGATCCGGCGGGTGTACTTGGACCCGACGCCGGGCCCGGCTCAGGAGCCGCCGGAGAGCCCCGCCGCGTCGAGCAGGTAGGCCGTCATCGGGTCGTAGTGCCGAGGACTCGTCACGTGGTCGTCCAGCGGGACCGTGACCTGCACCGTGCCCTCGGCCTCGCCGATGAAGAGCGCCGGGTCGTTGCAGTCCGCGTAGCCGACGGAGTCCAGGCCGCGCTGGCCCGCCCGGCCCGCCCAGCCGTGGTCGGCGACGACCAGGCCGGGCTGCGGGCGGCCCTCGCGCTCCAGGCCGTCCAGGATCGCGTTCATCGGCTCGGGGGAGTGCGTGTGCCACAGCGTCGCGCCGCGTTCGAGGACCGCGACGTCCGCGAACTGGAAGACCATGCCCTCGTCGGCCATGAGGCCCTCGGGGATCACCACGATCTCGCAGCCCGCCGCGCGCAGGGCGGCGGCCGTGGCGCGGTGCACGTCGAGCAGGCCGCCGGGGTGCCCGGTGGCGAACAGGACGCTCTCCTTGGCCTCGGCGGCCTTGCGAAGGCGGGCGGCCATGCGCTCCAGGGCGGCGACGGTCAGCTCCGGGTCGATGGTGTCCTGGCCGTGCCGGTGCTCCGGGTCGTCGACGACGCCGCAGCGCTCGGCCATCACCGCGAGGACGTCCTGCTCGTCGGTCCAGCGGTCGCCGAGTTCCAGACCGAGCCAGTAGTGGCGGTCGCCGTTCGCGAGCCTGCGGTAGTGGCTGAGGTTGTTGTCACGGGGGGTGGCGACGTCTCCCGCGATGCGGGTGCGGACGAGATGCTCTATGAGCGCGGCACGGCTGGGTATCGGCATGCCCCCCATTGTGCCGCCGGTCAGACGCCTCGCGGGGTGCGTCCCGAAGCCCGGACGCCGGGCGCGCGCCCCGCGGCGGGGCCGCGCGTGCCGCTCACAGGGCCCGGTTCAGCGCGAACCACAGCTCCATGCGTACGTCGGGGTCGTCCAGGTCCGCCTCCAGGAGGAGCGCGCAGCGGCTGATCCGTTGCCGGACCGTGTTCCTGTGCACCGCCAACGCCACCGCCGTGCGGTCCCAGTTGCCGTGCAGGGAGAGCCAGGTGCGCAGGGTCACGAGCAGGGCCTCGTGGCCGGTGAGCGGGGCGAGCAGCACGCGCGCGTGGGCGTCGGCCTCGGCGGGCGCGACCAGGGCGGCGACGCCGTTCGCGTGGTGGCGCACGAGGGGCCTGCGGGTGGCCTCCGCGCGGCGCAGGGCGCGGGCCGCCTGGGCGTCGGCGGCGTCGAGCCCGCCGGGCGGGGCCGCCGCGGAGACACCGAGCACCCAGCCGTCGGCGGGCGCGAACTCGCGGTCGGCGGAGACGGCGGGGACGAGGAGGCGCACCGCCCCGTCGGGGCCGCCCGGGTCGACGAGGGCGGTGCCGAGCGCCGCGGCGAGCGCGGACGCGGCGAGGGAGGTGGGCCGCGCGCCTCCGGCGTGCGTCACGCGCGCGTGCACCACGTGCCAGTGCTCGCCCCCGAGGAGCGGTGCGACGTCCCCGGCGGTCTCGCCGAGCAGCAGCCGTACCAGGGCCGCCGAGCGCGAGGCCTCCGACGCCCCCTGGTGCTCCCCGGTGAGCAGCGAGAGCAGGACGACCGCCGCCCCGGCGATCGTGTGGTCCCCGGGCTCGCGGCGCTCCGTGGCCGTGCCGAGGGCGAAACCGCGGCCGCCCCCGAGCGCGTAGGCGGCGAGGTGGACGCCCCCGGCCGTCTCGGCGGCGGACGCGGGGGCCGCCGGAGCGCCCCGCCGCACGACCCCGGTCAGCTCCCGCAGCGCCTCGTGCGCGGCCTCCGGCGCCTGCCCCGCCGCCTGGAGCTCGACGCCGTCGGGCCCGTACAGCACGGCGAGGCCGCCGAGCCCGGCCGCGAGCCGTCGCAGGACCGCGGGGACCGGGTCGGGGCGCGCCGCCGCCGTGGCGAGACCCTGCTGCGCCTGGGTGACCCGGCGCAGCTCGGCATGTCCGGCCTCGGCCATCAGGCTCCACACGGCGCGCGCGACACCGCTGAACGTGGTGCGCGGCGGCACCTCCACGAGCGGCAGCCCGAGGCGCTCGCAGGCCTCCGCCAGGGCGTGCGGCACGGTGTCGTGGACCGGCGCGACGCCGAAGCCGAGGGCCGCGCCGCCCGCGGCGACGATGCGGGACACATAGCCGTCGAAGGAGCCGTCGGGGGCCGCCGGGTCGGTGATGTGGACGCCCGCCGTCAGGAGCAGCTCGCCCCCGAGCAGGTACGGGTAGGGGTCCGTCATCTCCGAGGTGTGCACCCACTGCACGGCCGTGGCCGCCGCCCGCGCGTCCGGGCCGGCGATCTGCCGCAGCCCCAGGTCGTCGCGGGCCAGCAGGGCGGCGAGGGGGACCGGCGGGGTCGGGGGAGCGGCGGGGCCCGGCGGGGCGGCGTGCGCCGAGGGATCGGCCATGGTGGACGTTCCATCCGTATCGATCGTGGAAAGTGGAGGAAACGTACACTTCAGCGTTGCTTTCCGGCCACTTAAGGTCGTGCCGACCGCAGGCCGCGGGTACGGGCGGATGTCCCCGCGGCCGGTCATCACCCCCATCTGCACGACACGCCACCGAGGTGCGCGAAGGAGGCCCCCCTATGGCCGTCGACTACACAGTGATCGTCGTCTATCTCGCCGGGATGCTGGCCATGGGCTGGTGGGGCATGCGCCGCGCCAAGTCCAAGTCCGAGTTCCTGGTCGCGGGCCGGCGCCTCGGGCCGTGGATGTACTCCGGCACGATGGCCGCCATCGTCCTCGGCGGCGCCTCCACCATCGGCGGCGTGGGCCTCGGCTACCAGTACGGCCTCTCCGGCGCCTGGATGGTCTTCACCATCGGCCTGGGGCTGCTCGCGCTGAGCGTGTTCTTCTCGGCCCGCATCGCGCGCCTGAAGGTGTACACCGTCTCCGAGATGCTCGACCTGCGCTACGGAGGGCGCGCGGGCGTCATCTCCGGAGTGGTCATGTGGGCGTACACGCTGATGCTCGCGGTCACCTCGACCATCGCGTACGCCACGATCTTCGACGTCCTGTTCGACCTGAACCGCACCCTGGCGATCGTCCTCGGCGGCTCGATCGTCGTCGCGTACTCCACGCTCGGCGGCATGTGGTCCATCACGCTCACCGACATGGTGCAGTTCGTGGTGAAGACCATCGGCGTGCTCCTCCTGCTGCTGCCCATCGCCGTCGTCAAGGCGGGCGGCTTCGGCGAGATGAAGGCGAAGCTGCCGACCGAGTACTTCGACCCGCTGGGCGTCGGCGGCGAGACGATCTTCACGTACGTGCTGATCTACACCTTCGGGATGCTCATCGGGCAGGACATCTGGCAGCGCGTCTTCACCGCCCGCAGCGACAGGGTCGCCCGCTACGGAGGCACCGTCGCCGGCACGTACTGCCTGGTCTACGCCATCGCGGGCGCCGTCATCGGCACGGCCGCCAAGGTGATGTACCCCAAGCTGCCGAGCGCCGACGCCGCGTTCGCGACCATCGTCAAGGACGAACTCCCCGTCGGTGTGCGCGGCCTCGTCCTCGCCGCCGCGCTCGCCGCCGTGATGTCGACGTCGTCCGGCGCCCTGATCGCCTGCGCGACCGTCGCCAACAACGACATCTGGTCGCGGCTGCGGGGCGTCGTGAAGGCCGGCTCCGGCGAGGAGGCGCACGACGAGGTGAAGGGCAACCGCGCCTTCATCCTCGCCATGGGCGTCGCCGTGATCCTCATCGCCATCGCGCTCAACGACGTCGTCGAGGCCCTGACCGTCGCCTACAACCTGCTCGTCGGCGGCCTGCTCGTGCCGATCCTCGGCGGGCTGCTGTGGCGGCGCGGCACGGCGGCGGGCGCCCTCGCGGCCGTGGTCGCCGGCGGCCTGTCCGTCATCGGCCTCATGTGGGGCTACGGCATCCTCGCCAACGAGCCCGTCTACTACGGGCTGTTGATCTCCCTCGCCGTGTACGTCGCCGTCTCCCTCGCCACCAGGCCCACCGACGCCGCGGTCCTCGCCGCCTGGCGCGAACGCCTGGCCGGCCGGGGCGCGGAGCCGGAGGCGGACGTTCCGGTGACCGTCTAGAGGGCCCTGATCCTCGCGCGGCCCGATGCCCGACCCGGCGCCGGCCCGATGCCGGACCCGATTGTCAGTGGGCCGCGCGACACTTGAAACGCAGTACTCGCACCAGCAGGAGGAAACCGACCATGAGCAGCGCCGAGACCCCGACGACCCCCCGCGGACCCGTCGACTCGTCCCGCATCCCCCGGTACGCGGGTCCGGCGACGTACGCGCGGCTGCCCCGCCTCGACGAGGTCGGCGGCAAGACGGACGTCGCGGTGGTCGGCGTGCCCTTCGACACCGGCGTCTCCTACCGCCCGGGAGCCCGCTTCGGCGGCAACGCGATCCGCGAGGCCTCCCGCCTCCTGCGTCCCTACAACCCCGCGCAGGACGCCTCGCCCTTCGCGCTCGCCCAGGTCGCCGACGCGGGTGACATAGCCGCCAACCCGTTCAACATCAACGAAGCGGTGGAGACGATCGAGGCCGCCGCCGACGACCTGCTCGGTTCCGGCGCCCGCATGATGACCCTCGGCGGCGACCACACCATCGCCCTGCCGCTGCTCCGCTCGGTCGCCAAGAAGCACGGTCCGGTCGCCCTGCTGCACTTCGACGCCCACCTGGACACCTGGGACACCTACTTCGGCGCGGAGTACACGCACGGCACGCCGTTCCGCAGGGCCGTCGAGGAGGGCATCCTCGACACCGAGGCGCTCTCCCACGTCGGCACCCGCGGCCCGCTGTACGGCAAGCAGGACCTCACCGACGACGAGAAGATGGGCTTCGGCATCGTCACCTCGGCGGACATCTACCGCCGCGGCGCCGACGAGGTCGCCGACCAGCTCCGCCAGCGCATCGGCGACCGCCCGCTGTACATCTCGATCGACATCGACTGCCTCGACCCGGCCCACGCCCCCGGCACCGGCACCCCCGAGGCCGGCGGCATGACCTCCCGCGAGCTCCTGGAGATCCTGCGCGGCCTGGCCTCCTGCAACCTCGTCTCCGCCGACGTCGTGGAGGTCGCCCCGGCCTACGACCACGCGGAGATCACCGCGGTCGCCGCCTCCCACACGGCGTACGAACTGACGACGATCATGTCCCGCCAGATCGCCGAGGCCCGCGTGCCCCGTCAGGCGGTGAGCGAGCGGTGAGCCACGACCACGACGCAGTCCTCCGGCCCACGGCCGCCCAGACCGAGGCCGCGCTGAACCCGCCCCCGGGGCGCAACGGCGGCGACCTCGTCGTGGAGACCCTGTCCGGGCTCGGCGCGACCACCGTCTTCGGACTGCCGGGCCAGCACGCGCTCGGCATGTTCGACGCCCTGCGCCGCTCCTCGCTGTCGTACGTGGGGCTGCGCGTCGAGAACAACACGGGGTTCGCGGCGGACGCGTACGGCAGGATCACCGGTGAGGTGGCCCCGCTGCTGCTCTCCACCGGGCCCGGCGCGCTCATGTCGCTGGCCGCGCTCCAGGAGGCGGCGGCGGGCTCCTCGCCCGTGCTGGCGATCGGCAGCCAGGTCCCGGTGGCGGGGCTCGGCGGCGGACGCCACGGGTACCTCCACGAGCTGCGCGACCAGCAGGCGTCCTTCCGGGACGTCGTGAAGTCCGTCCACACGGTCCGGACGCCCTCGCAGATCCCCTCCGCGATCGCGGCGGCCTGGGAGTCGGCGCTGACGGCACCGCACGGCCCGGTCTGGGTGGAGATCCCGCAGGACGTGCTGCTCGCCCCGACGTCGCTGCCGGTGGTCACCGCCATGGACGCCACGCCCGACGAGGTCGTGCCGCGCCCCGAGCTGACCGCCGTCGCCGCCGACCTGCTGTCCCGGGCCGAGCGCCCGGCGATCATCGCGGGCGGCGGCGTCGTGCGCGCGGACGCCTCCGGCAAGCTCCTCGCCCTGGCGGAGCTGGTGGACGCCCCCGTGATCACGACGTTCGGCGGCAAGGGCGCCTTCCCCTGGGAGCATCCGCTGTCCCTCCAGTCCTGGCTGGAGGACCGCCACATGACGGACTTCCTGGAGGACGCGGACGTCCTGCTGGTGGTCGGCTCCGGGCTCGGCGAACTGTCGTCGAACTACCACACGTTCACGCCGCGCGGCCGGGTCGTCCAGATCGAGGCCGACGCGGGCAAGCTGGAGTCCAACCACCCGGCGCTCGGCATCCACGCGGACGCGCGGCTCGCGCTCTCCGCGCTCCTGGAGACGATCGAGGCGCCGAGGGAGGACCCCCGGGCGCCCGAGCGGGTCACGACGGTCCTGGCGAAGGTCCGCGAGCGGATCGCGGCACAGGACCTCACGCTGGAGCAGGAGGTCCTGGCCTCCGTCCGGGCGGCCCTGCCCGACGCGTCGCCCTCCTTCTGGGACATGACGATCCTCGCCTACTGGGCCTGGTCCGCCTTCGACGCGCGGCGCCCGAACACCATGCACTCGGCGCAGGGCGCGGGCGGCCTGGGCTACGGCTTCCCCGCCGCCCTCGGCGCGGCGATCGCCGACCCCTCCCACCCGGTCCTGGCGGTCTCGGGCGACGGCGGCGCGATGTACTCGATAGCCGAGCTGGCCACGGCCAGGCAGTACGACCTGCCGGTGACCTGGCTGATCGTCGACGACGGGGGCTACGGCATCCTGCGGGAGTACATGTCGGACGCGTTCGGCGAGGCGACGGCGACGGAACTGACGCGGCCCGACTTCGTCGCCCTCGCGGAGTCCTTCGGGGTCCCGGGCGTACGGTCATCGCCGGAGACGCTGCGGGCCGACCTGGCGAAGGCCTTGGCCGAGCCGGGCCCGTCGGTGGTGGTGCTCCCGGCGGTCCTGCGGATGTTCGAGCCGACGCATCTCTGAGGGGCGGGCTGCGGAAGAGTTCCGGTGACACCCCGGTTTTTACGGCGTGTCACCGGAGCTTTCTTGCCACGTCCGGGCGCGGCTCACGGGGCCAGGCGTCCGGCCTTCAGCGCCGTGACGAATGCCGACCAGTCCGGGGACGGGAAGAGCAGGGCCGGGCCGTTGGGGGTTTTGGAGTCGCGGACGGGGACGCCTGTCGGGTGGCCGTCCTGGACCTCGACGCAGCTGCCGGCTTGGTCGTTGCTGTAGGAGGACTTCCGCCAGCCGGTCAGCGCTGCCGCGTTCGGGATGGTTCGCTCAGTCATGGTCTAGGTATCCCTTTGCTGTTGCCCGGAGAAGAGTCAATGTCTCGCTACGGGGGAGCGCGTTGGCCAATGCGAAATCGTAGCGGTGTTGCAGTTCCTGGACTACGGACGGGCTGTCGTGAATCCTCCCCATGTATAGGCCCTCCCCGTACGCCATAGGCGGTTGGTCCTCGAACCACATCAGCGTGAGCATGTTGTTCAAGAGAGGGTGGAGCCCCAACGTGAACGGCACCACGTGCACCTGGATGCGACGGCTTTCGGCGAGGCATACGAGATGGTCGATCTGCTCCGCCATCACGCGGGGGCCACCAACGACCCGGTGCAGCACCGCCTCATCAAGCAGCACCCACACTACGGGCGTCACCGGGTCCGCGAGGATCTTCGCGCGCTCCAGGCGTGTGACAAGGCGCCTGTCACATTCCTCTTCACTCACAGGAGGGAACGACGTGCCCAGAACCGCACGCGCGTACCCCTCCGTCTGGAGGATGCCGGGGACGAACGACAGGGCGAACTCCCTGATCATCGTCGCCTGTTGTTCGAGTTGCAGCGCCGACTGGAAGTACTCCGCCACCGCCGTATCGTCATCCGGCAGAAAGCTGCTCAGTACGTTCCCCGTGTTCAGCGCCTTGTCCAGGCGTCGCGCGTCCTCCTTGGAGGGGAGCCGGCGGCCCGCCTCGATGTGCGCGATGTGCGAACGCGTCATGACGGTCGCCGTGGCCAGCTCCTGCTGCGTCAGGCCCGCCGCCTCACGTTGGGCCCGCAACCAGTCCCCATAGATGTTGCTCATCGTCAACTCCCGTGTGACAGATGCCTTGGCACATCCGACCCTCTGGCGAGCCTAGACCGGCCTGTCGCACTGTGTGAGCGCATCGCTACGCAGCGGTGTCTGTGCGTAGCTCCCCGCCACAACCGGAGTTGACGCCATGCCGCACCCCCTGCGCCGCCGTCCCATCGAGCCGCTGCCGCGGCTGCCGTGGCCCGCCGCCGGGCGGCACCGGCTGTCCGAGGGAGCGCGCCGCCCCGTGCCCCGCAGGCCGTTCCCGCACGTCACCACCCGCGGTGTCGAGGTGGTCGCGTGATCCACCACAGCCACGACACGGGGGCGGCCACCCGGCCCCGGCTTCTTCCCTGGTCCACCTCCGACGGCCGCCCCTGTTACCTCGTCGGTGACGGAACCGGTCACGTCTCCCGCGTCGCCGACCGCGTCGAATCCGTCCAGCTCGGCATGGCCGACCAGATCCTCGCGCACGCCGGTGACCTGGCTGGTGACCCGACGGCCACCGCGCCGCAGCTCCGCTACCTGGCCGCTCGCCTCGCCGAGTCGCTGCGGGATGTGAGTCGTATCGCACGCAGCCGAGGGGACCGTCTCCCCGGGGCCCGGAACGGCGGCGATTTCGGGGAGGAGCGCGAGGCGTAGCCGGTGGAGGCCGTTTTCTGGCAGGGGCGCCTTTCGGATAGCGTCCACGGACCCCCAAGGGAACGGGAACCATCCATGACTCACCCGGCATCCGGGATAGCCGGGCGCGCCCGCGTGCTCTCGATGTCCAGGCGCGCCCGCGTGCTCTCCGCGAGCCTCGCCGCGGCCGTCCTCGTGCCGTTCGGTGCGGTCACGGCCGCCGCCCCCGCCGCGGCCGTCGCCGCACCGAAGGTGACCTGCACCTCCGCCCGGGCCGGGCTCGCCCCCGAGCTGAGGAAACACATCACCGCCGCGCTCAAGAACCGCAAGGGCACCGTGGCGGTCGGGTTCCACGACCGGACCACGCACACCGCCTGCTCCCTGCGCGGGCACAGCTCGTTCGACTCGGCCAGCGTCGTCAAGGTGACCGTCCTCGCCGCGCTCCTGTGGGACGCCCAGAAGTCCGGGCGGGCACTGTCGGCCCGGGAGAAGAGCCTCGCCACCGCCATGATCACCAAGTCCGACAACGCGGCCACCAGCACCCTGTGGCGGCAGCTCGGCGGTGCGGCCGGGGTGAAGGGTTTCCTGCGGGCCGCCGGGATGAGCGGCACCGTGCCCGGCGCCGGCGGCTCCTGGGGGCTCACCCGTATCAACGCCACGGACGAGCAGCGGCTCCTCGCCCTGGTCACCGGCGAGAACACCGTGCTGACCGGCCCCTCCCGCTCGTACGTTCTGGAACTGATGGGCGAGGTCGTCCCCGCGCAGCGCTGGGGCACCCCCGCAGGCGCGCCGTCCGGCGTCTCGAAGCACGTCAAGAACGGCTGGCTCAAGCGGTCGACGCACGGCTGGCGCGTGCACAGCATCGGCGCGTTCCACGGCGGCGGCCACGACTACACGCTGTCCGTGCTCACCCACGGCAACACGACCATGGACTACGGCGTCGCCACGATCCAGGGCGTGGCCCGAGTCATCCACAAGGACCTGGCGTCCGCAGCACGGCGGCACGTCCCCGCGAGCCACGGAAGCTGACCGAAAGCCCGCGCCTTTCCGCCCCCACTTCGTTGCGGCGGGATGAAATCCGCCGCCCGCCGCGTTGGGCCTCTCGGCAGGTCAGGTCTACGGGAGGCAGCACGTGACGGAGGAACGGGGCGGCGTGGGCGGTCCGGGGGCGAAGAGCTGGGCCAGGAGGCTCACCGGGTACGCGTGGCGGTACCCGAAGGACGTCGTGCTCGCGCTCGGCTCCTCGCTCGCCGGCATGGCCGTGATGGCCCTCGTACCGCTGATCACCAAGGTGATCATCGACGACGTCATCGGGCAGGACGGCCAGGGCGGCGGCAGGTCCATGGGACCGTGGGCGGGGGCGCTCATCGGTGCCGCCGTCCTCGTCTACATAGCCACCTACATCCGCCGCTACTACGGCGGACGGCTCGCCCTCGACGTCCAGCACGACCTGCGCACCGAGATGTACGGGACGATCACGAAGCTCGACGGGCGGCGGCAGGACGAGCTGTCCACCGGGCAGGTCGTCGGCCGCGCCACCAGCGACCTCCAGCTCATCCAGGGCCTGCTCTTCATGCTGCCGATGACCATCGGCAACATCCTGCTCTTCGTGATCTCCCTCGTGATCATGGCGTGGCTCTCCCTGCCGCTCACCCTCGTCGCCCTCGCCGTCGCCCCCGCCCTCTGGTTCATCGCCCGCCGCTCCCGCTCCCGCCTGCACCCCGCCACCTGGTACGCGCAGGCCCAGGCCGCCGCCGTCGCCGGAGTGGTCGACGGCTCCGTCAGCGGCGTACGCGTGGTGAAGGGTTTCGGGCAGGAGGAGCAGGAGACCGGAAAGCTGCGGGAGGTCGGGCGCAAGCTCTTCGCGGGACGGCTGCGGACCATCAAGCTGAACTCGCGCTACACCCCCGCCCTCCAGGCCGTGCCCATGCTCGGGCAGGTCGCCATGCTGGCCCTCGGCGGCTGGCTCGCCGTGCGCGGGGAGATCACGCTCGGCACGTTCGTCGCCTTCTCCACCTACCTCGCGCAGCTCGTCGGACCCGTGCGGATGCTCGCCATGGTCCTCACCGTCGGCCAGCAGGCCCGCGCGGGCGTCGAGCGCGTCCTCGAACTGATCGACACCGAGCCGAGCATGAGCGACGGCGCCAAGGAGCTGCCCGCCGACGCGCCCGCCACCGTGGAGTTCGACGAGGTCGGCTTCGCCTACGAGGACGACAGGCCCGTCCTCGACGGGCTGTCCTTCGAGATCGCCCCCGGCGAGACCCTCGCCGTCGTCGGCTCCTCCGGCAGCGGCAAATCGACCGTCTCGCTGCTGCTGCCGCGCTTCTACGACGTGACGCACGGCGCCGTCCTCATCGGCGGCCACGACGTGCGCGAGCTGACCCTGGACTCCCTGCGCGCCGCCATCGGGCTCGTGCCCGAGGACTCCTTCCTCTTCTCCGACACCGTCGGCGCCAACATCGCCTACGGCCACCCCGGGGCCACCCGCGAGCAGATCGAGGCCGCGGCGCGGGCCGCCCAGGCCGACGGGTTCATCTCCGAGCTGCCCGAGGGCTACGACACCAAGGTCGGCGAGCAGGGGCTCACGCTCTCCGGCGGCCAGCGCCAGCGCATCGCGCTCGCCCGCGCCATCCTCACCGACCCCCGCCTCCTCGTCCTGGACGACGCCACCTCCGCCGTCGACGCCCGCGTCGAACACGAGATCCACGAGGCCCTGCGCGGCGTCATGGCCGGGCGCACCACCCTCCTCATAGCCCACCGCCGCTCCACCCTGAACCTCGCCGACCGCATCGCCGTCCTCGACGGCGGACGCCTCGCCGACATCGGCACCCACGAGGAGCTGGAGGAGCGCTCGCCCCTCTACCGGCGCCTGCTCACCGACCCCGACGAGCTGGGCGGCGTCTCGCCCGGCCACGCGCTCCCCGTCGACGTGCCCGAGGACACCTCCCTACGCGCCGAGCTGGACGCCGAGTTCGACGCCGAGCGCGGCATCACCCCCGCCCTGTGGACCGGCGACCGGGAGCCCAAGGACACCGCGCTGTCCGGGATGCCGTCCACGCCCGAGCTGCTCGCCCAGGTCGACGCGCTGCCCCCGGCCGACGACAAGCCCGGCATCGACGAGGCGCGGGCCGTCACCCCCGAGGAGTCCTACGGGCTGCGCAGGCTGCTCGCCGGGTTCGGCCTCCCCCTGCTGTTCAGCCTGCTGCTCGTCGCCGTCGACGCGGGCATGGGGCTGCTGCTGCCCGTCCTGATCCGGCACGGCATCGACGAGGGCGTCAACCAGCTCGCGCTGGGCGCCGTCTGGGCCGCCTCCGGCCTGGCGCTGGCCGCCGTCGCCGTGCAGTGGACGGCGCAGACCGGCGAGATGCGGATGACGGGGCGCACCGGCGAGCGGGTCCTGTACTCGCTGCGGCTGAAGATCTTCGCGCAGCTCCAGCGCCTCGGGCTCGACTACTACGAGCGGGAGCTGACCGGGCGCATCATGACCCGGATGACCACGGACGTGGACGCGCTGTCCACGTTCCTGCAGACCGGGCTCGTCACCGCGTTCGTCTCCGTCGTCACCTTCTTCGGCATCATGGTCGCCCTGCTCGTCATCGACGTGGAGCTCGCCCTCGTCGTCTTCGCGACGCTGCCGCTGCTCGTCGTCGGCACGTACTTCTTCCGCAAGTCCAGCGTGAAGGCGTACGAACTGGCGCGCGAGCGGGTCTCCGTCGTCAACGCCGACCTCCAGGAGTCCGTGGCGGGGCTGCGCATCGTGCAGGCCTTCCGGCGCGAGCGCTCCGGCGCCGAGCGGTTCGCGGAGAACAGCGACAGCTACCGCCAGGCCCGCATCCGGGGCCAGTGGCTGATCTCGGTGTACTTCCCGTTCGTGCAGTTCCTGTCGTCCGTCGCCGTCGTCGCCGTCCTGGTCGTGGGCGCGGGCCGGGTGGAGGCGGGCACGCTGACGACCGGCGCGCTCGTCGCCTACCTGCTCTACATCGACCTGTTCTTCGCGCCCGTGCAGCAGCTCTCCCAGGTCTTCGACGGGTACCAGCAGGCCACCGTCTCGCTCGGCCGCATCCAGGAGCTGCTCCAGGAGCCGACCTCGACCCGGGCCGCCGACGAACCCGCGGAGGTGAGCGCCCTGCGCGGCGACATCGCCTTCGAGGACGTGCGCTTCGCCTACACCGGCGAGGAGGAGGCCCTGAGCGACGTGAACCTGCGGATACCCGCCGGCCAGACCGTCGCGTTCGTCGGCGAGACCGGCGCGGGCAAGTCCACGCTGGTCAAGCTGGTCGCCCGGTTCTACGACCCGACGGGCGGTCGGGTCACGGTCGACGGCGCCGACCTGCGCTCCCTCGACCTCACCTCGTACCGCCACCGCCTCGGCGTCGTCCCGCAGGAGGCCTACCTCTTCGCGGGCACGGTCCGCGACGCCATCGCCTACGGGCGTCCCGACGCCACCGACGCCCAGGTCGAGGCCGCCGCCCGCGCGGTCGGCGCGCACGAGATGATCGCCACCCTGGACGGCGGCTACCTCCACGAGGTCACCGAGCGCGGACGCAACCTCTCCGCCGGGCAGCGGCAGCTCATCGCGCTCGCCCGCGCCGAGCTCGTCGACCCCGACATCCTGCTCCTCGACGAGGCGACCGCCGCGCTCGACCTCGCCACGGAGGCGCAGGTCAACCAGGCCACCGACCGCATCGCCGGCAAGCGCACCACCCTGGTCGTCGCCCACCGCCTCACCACGGCCGCCCGCGCGGACCGCGTCGTCGTGATGGACCACGGACGCGTCGCGGAGGACGGCACGCACGAGGAACTGCTCGCGCTCGACGGGCGGTACGCGCGGCTGTGGCGCACGTTCGTGGGGGAGCCGGTGGAGGCGGCCTGAGCGGGCCGGGGGGCGGGCCGAGAAAAGCCGGGGGAAGCCGCAACCGCGGGACGGTGGGCTGCGTCCGTACATCAGTACGTTGATGCCGCAGTGGCGGGAGGGAACACCGTGAGCAGTGGTCGCGGCCGGGGTCACATACGCCGGCGGCTGACGCTCGGCGCAGCCGGGCTCGCCGCCTCGCTCCTGCTGGCCCTCGTGGGTCCCGGCGCGGGGCCGGCGCACGCCGTCTCCGGCGTCTGCGCGGGGCACAAGGTGCGGGTCCTGCCCTTCAGCAAGGGCCGGGTCGAGGTCTTCAAGACCCGCGGCTACGTCTGTGTCGTACTGATCGCCAAGCGTCCCGGCGTCCGCAAGAGCATGTCCGTGAGCGTGCAGGCGCGCGGCAGCCGTGCCGTGCGGGACAAGGGGCGCTTCACCCACCGCGCTGGCCCGGTGACGGTCCACGCGGGGCACCGCTGCGTGCGCGTGACGGGGAAGATCAGCGGGCGGGGCGTCACCTCGGGGTGGATTCTCTGCTGACCGCGCCGCGTCCGCTCCTGACGCACCTGACGCACCTGACACATCCGACCCACCTGAGACCTTTGACGCACCTGTCGCATCCTCCGCGGCGCGTGAGCCGCGCCTGACGGCCTCTGGTGCGGGCCCAGTCGCTCCGTTAGGTTCCGGGGCACTGCTGTGTCGACAGGGGAGGGTGCATGCGCAAGGCGCTCAGATGGCTGGTGTCACTCGTCGTGCTGATAGGCACGGTGGGCGCGGCCGGAGCGACGTCCGGGGCGGCCACCGCCGCCGACCGGACCACCACCGGCGAGCGGCCCACCACCGCCGAACCGGACATCAAGGACCGACTGCTCGCCATACCCGGCATGAGCCTCATCGAGGAGAAGCCGTACCCCGGCTACCGCTTCTTCGTCCTGAACTACACCCAGCCGGTGGACCACCGCCGCCCCTCCAAGGGCACGTTCAAGCAGCGCCTGACGGTCCTGCACAAGGACACCGGCCGCCCCACGGTCTACTACACCAGCGGCTACAGCGTCTCCACGAACCCCAGCCGCCGTGAGCCCACGCAGATCGTCGACGGCAACCAGATCTCCATGGAGTACCGCTTCTTCTCGCCCTCGCGCCCCGACCCGGCCGACTGGTCCAAGCTCGACATCTGGCAGGCCGCCACCGACCAGCACCGCGTCTACCGGGCGCTGAAGCCGATCTACGGCAAGAAGTGGCTGGCCACGGGCATCTCCAAGGGCGGCATGACGGCGACGTACTACGAGCGCTTCTACCCCCGCGACATGGCCGGCGTCGTCTCCTACGTCGCGCCCAACGACGTGGTGGACAAGGAGGACTCGGCGTACGACGCGTTCCTGGCGAACGTCGGCACCGAGGAGTGCCGCGAGCGCATCCAGGCCGTGCAGCGCGAGGCGCTGGAGCGCAGGGAGCCGCTGTCGAAGAAGCTCGCGGCCCTCGCCGCCGCGGAGAACCGCACCTTCAGGACCGTCGGCTCCCTGGACAAGGCCTTCGAGGCGGTCGTCCTCGACCTGACGTGGGGCTTCTGGCAGTACCAGCCGGCGGCGACCGCCTGCGGCGAGATCCCGGACGCCGCCACCGTGTCCGACCAGGACCTCTTCGACTACGTCGACGCCGTGGGCGGCTGGTCCTCCTACACCGACCAGGGCCTGGAACCGTACACGCCGTACTACTACCAGGCGGGCACGGAACTCGGCTCGCCCACCATCAGCCAGCCCTGGCTCGGCGACTTGAGCCGCTACGGCTACCAGCCGCCGCGGAACTTCGTGCCCCGTGACATCCCGATGACGTTCCGGCCGGGCGCGATGCGGGACGTCGACCGCTGGGTGCGGCATCACGCGCACCGGATGATGTACGTCTACGGCGAGTACGACCCGTACGGCGCCGAGCGGTTCCGTCCCGCGCGGGGCGCCAAGCACGACTCGTACGTCTTCACGGCCCCCGGCGCGAACCACGGGGCGACGGTCGCGCAGCTCGTCCCGGCCCAGAAGGCGAAGGCCACGCAGCGGATCAAGGCGTGGGCGGGTGTCTCGACCGCCACGTCGAAGCCGCTGGCCGAGTACGACGCGCGGCTCGACCGCGGGGACGTCAAGAAGGAGATGACGTTGCGGCCCTGACCGGCTCGGCGCATCCGACGGGCCGGGACCCGCCGAGGGTGACGTACAGCGCGGTCGCGGGACCGCACCGGGCACGGCTCCGCACCGCCGAGGCCACCCGGTACTCGGGGGTGCGCTCGCCGCTGCCGTCGCAGGCGGTCTCCCGGACCTCGCGCCGCCCCGCGGAGTAGACGCAGTCACCCACGACGGTCCTGGGACCGCCGCCGCCCCCGGGGTCACCGGGGTGCGGCGGTTCGAGGTTGCGCATGCAGGCGTGGCCCCGGGGCACCGCCCCGTCGCCGTCCTCGTCCTTGGCGGGCCTGCTCTCGCTGATGTGCAGCACGAAGTCGGTGCGCGCCGGACAGGAGGGGCCCTGCCCCGCCTCGCCGTGGTGCCGCGCGAGCACGCGCGCCGCCGCCCGCTCGCTGGTGCACGGCACCTCCGAGAACCCCGTGCGCCCCCGGGAACTGCACTCGTCGACGGCGAGGAACACCTCGCCGTGGCCCGAGGGGCGCGAGGCCACCGACGTGCGGGCGTCCGAGCCCTCCGCCCCGCCGGACGCCTGGCAGCCCGTCAGCAGGGCCGCCGCCGCGGCGAGCAGCAGCGCGCAGCGCGTCCCCATGGCCGCGCGCGGCTCGGCGTGGCAGGCAAGCATGGCGTTCCCCCCGATACGTGCGCTCCAGCGTGACGCGGGGGAGCGGGGGCGGGCCAGGCGTGGAGGGGGCTTTGCGGCGATCGGCGGTGCGGCGCCCGCGGACCGGCGTAGGCGTCAGTACGTCAGCCCGTGGCCGACCGGGTACAGCACCTGCGCCGGGTCGTCCGCCCGCCGCACCGGCACCGGAAGCCGCCCGCGCGGCGTGACGCGGCCCGCGATCACCCGGGCGGCGGCGCGCAGTTCGACATCGGTCCAGGAGTACGAGGCGAGCGCCGCGTCGACGTGGGGGAGCCGGGCCACGTCGTAGGGGTTGCGGATCGCGAGGGCGACGACGGGCACGCCGGTCGCCTTGAGCGCGGCCACCAGGGCGGCCTGGCCGTCCGGCGCGCCCGCCTCCCCGGTGGGCAGCGCCGCGAACAGCGCGGCGTTCGCGGCCTGGGTGTGGTCCCGGGCCGTGGCCGCGTGGGTCGCGACGTTGTACGTCGCCACCAGGACCGCGTCCACGCCCTCCGCGGCGGCCACCGCCTTCTCGATCAGCGCCGCGTCCGGCGAGGCGCCCGTCGACAGGGCGGTGGCGGTGAAGCCGAGGCCGGTCAGGGTGTCCGCGAGGACGGACGTGGGCGGGCCCGTCGTGCCCGAGGGCGAACGCGGGTCGGCGCCGACCACCAGGACGTCGCGGTGCGTGCGGGGCGACAGCGGCAGCGTGGCGTCGTCGTTGCTCAGCAGCGTCGTCGTGGCCTCCGCGATGCGGTCGGCCGCCGCCAGGTGCGCGGCGCCGCCCACGGCGGGCTCCGTCTCGGCCATGAGGTCCGGTGCCGCCGTGCCGTCCTCGGTGATGAGGCCGACCCCGGCCTTCATGCGCAGGACGCGCAGCACGGACGCGTCGACGCGGTCCTCGCTCAGCTCGCCGTCGGCGACCGCCTGGAGCACCGCGTCCCACGCGACCTGCGGCTGCGGCGGGTTGAGGAGCTGGTCCACGCCCGCCTTGAGCGCCAGCACCGCCACACGGCCGTCGCCGTACTTCGTCCGCACGCCCCGCATCGCCAGCGAGTCCGTGGCGACCACGCCGTCATAGCCCAGCTCCTCGCGCAGGACGCCCGTCACGATCGGGTGCGAGAGCGTCGCCGGGTCGCCCGACGGGTCGAGGGCGGGCACCACGATGTGGGCCGTCATCACGGAGTCCACGCCCGCGGCGACCGCCGCGCGGAAGGGCGGCGCGTCGTACCTCTCCCACTCCTCACGGGTGTGGTCGATGCGCGGCAGCTCGGTGTGGCTGTCGTCCGTCGTGTCGCCGTGCCCGGGGAAGTGCTTGGCCGCGGTCGCCACGCCCGCGCTCCGGTAGCCCTCGATCTGCGCCGTCACGAAGCCGGCGACCGCCTCCGGGTCGGAGCCGAAGGAGCGGACGCCGATGACTGGGTTGGCCGGGTTGACGTTCACGTCGGCGTCCGGGGCGTGGTCCTGGCGGATGCCGAGGGCGCGCAGCTCGACGCCCGCGATCCGGGCCGCCTCGCGGGCGTGCTCGTGCGAACCGGACGCCCCCAGCGCCATCGCGCCGGGCAGGAGCGTCGCCGGGGCGCCGACGCGGGCCACGGCCCCGTGCTCCTGGTCCACGGAGATCAGTACGGGGATGCCCGAGGGCAGCGCTCGCGCCGCCGCCTGCTGGATGCCCCGGGAGAGGGCGGCGATCTGGTGCGGGGTGCGGGTGTTGTGGGCCCAGCCGAAGTAGATGATGCCGCCGAGGTGGTAGCGCGCGATCAGGGCGGCCGCGTCGTCGACGCCGAGCTCCTTGCGGTTGGTCTCGACGTCCCGCTGGTCGGGGGCGGTGGCCGTGTGCCCGTACACATGCATCACGAAGAGCTGGCCGACCTTCTCCTCCAGGCTCATCTTCGCGATGAGGGCGCGGAGCGTGTGGTCGTCGGGCTGGGGCACGGGCGCTCCTGCGGGCCGAAGGAAACTTTCAGGAGCTACGGATATCCCGAAGATTTCTGCCGGTCAAGGGCCGGCCGGGCGTGAGGGGCCGTCACCGGCGCTGTGTGGAAGGGGGCGCGCCGGTGACGGCGGGCTGCCGGCCGCGGGCGGCGGAGAGGGTGGTCAGCGTTCGCAGCCAGCAGCGATGCCGACACCGCCCTGCGGAGACTCACCGGCAGTGTGCCGGTTGGACGGCCGGGGCCCGGCGCGGGTTCCCGGTTTCCGCGAAGTGGTGCGGGGCGCGCCCTGTCGTGCCCCGGTGCTCCCAGGGGCTACGGGGTCCAGTGGGACCGCAGGGAGTGGACCGTCGCGGTGATGGCGGGCCGGCGTGCGGCCCCGGTGCGCCAGAGCGCGTACAGCCGCCGCACCGGCAGCGGGTCGAGGCGGGCCGTGACCGCCCCTTCCGGCAGCGGTCCGCGGCCGAGGCGGGGGATCAGGGCGATGCCGAGCCCCGCGGCGACGAGGGCCACCAGCGTGGGGTTCTCCTCCGCCGTATGGGCGATGTCGGGCTCGCAGCCCGCCTCCCGGAGCGTCCGCACGAGCCAGTCGTGACAGACGAGCCCCGGCGGCTGCGCGATCCAGCGCTCGCCCCGCAGCTCCTCCCGCCGCACCGCGGGACGGCCCGCGAGCCGGTGCCCGACCGGCACGACGAGGTCGCACAGGTCGTCGCCGATGACGGCCTGCTCCACCCCCGGCGGCGCCGGCAGCGGAGCGATGTCCCAGTCGTGGGCCACCGCCAGGTCGACCGCCCCCTTGGCCACCAGGTCCACGGAGAGATGCGGGTCCACCTCCGACATCCGCGCGTCGAGCGCCGGATGCCGCTCCGCGAGGTCCGCGAGGACCCGCGGCATGAGCCCCCGCGCCGCCGAGGCGAACGCGGCGATGGCCAGCCGCCCCGCGGGCACCCCGCGCCGCTCCTCCAGATCGGTCTCCGCCCGCTCGACGAGGGACATCAACTGCCCCGCCGTCTCGACGAGACGCAGCGCCTCGTCGGTGAGCGCGACCCCCCGGCCGCGCCGTTCGAGGAGCGTGGTCCGCGTCTCCCGCTCCAGCTTCGCGATCTGCTGGGAGACCGCCGACGGGGTGTAGCCGAGCGCGGTGGCCGCCGCGCCCACCGTCCCGTGCACGGAGACGGCGTGCAGCGCGCGCAGCCTGGCGAGATCGAGCATGGGCCCTCCACACATCGGCTCGAACGTCAGCTCTCGCATCGGCCCGAACGACACCTCATACGTAAGCGTTGCTTCATCCAACCATGCAGAGATCCGTGCTGGTGCTACACGGTCCGGCCAGGTGATCCTCGACGCATGCGACCCGTACATGTCTGCCTGGCCGTCCTCGTCGCCGCCCTGTGGGGCGTCAACTTCGTCGTCATCGAAGTGGGGCTCGACCACTTCCCGCCGCTGCTCTTCTCCGCCCTGCGCTTCCTCGCCGCGGCCCTGCCCGCCGTCTTCTTCGTGGGGCGCCCCAAGGTCGCGTGGAAGTGGATCGTGGGGGTGGGACTCACCCTCGGCGTGGCCAAGTTCGGGCTGCTCTTCGTCGGCATGGACGCCGGGATGCCCGCCGGGCTCTCCTCGCTCGTCCTCCAGATCCAGGCCGTCTTCACCGCCCTCTTCGCCGCCGTGGCGCTGAGCGAAAGGCCCGGACGCGTACGGGTCATCGGCATGGCCGTCGCCCTCGCCGGGATCGGCGTCGCGGCCGTCGACGAGGGGGAGACCGGGCCGCTCACCGCCTTCGCGGTGGTCATCGGCGCGGCGGCGTGCTGGGGCGTCTCCAACGTCCTGACCCGCAAGGCGTCGCCGTCGGACTCGCTGAACTTCATGGTGTGGGTGAGCACCGTCCCCGTCCTGCCGCTGCTCGGCCTCTCCCTCCTCTTCGAGGGACCCGGGCGGGACGCGGAGGCCCTGCGCTCCCTCGACTGGTCGGGCGCGGGCATCATCGCCTACGTCGCCTGGGTCACGACCGTCTTCGGGTTCGGCGCCTGGGGGTTCCTGCTGCGCCGCTACCCCGCGTCCACGGTCGCCCCGTTCTCGCTCCTCGTGCCGGTCTTCGGCATGTCGTCGGCGGCCCTCGTCCTCGGCGAGCCGGTGAGCGGCCTGCGCTGGTGCGCGGCGGCCCTGCTGGTGGGCGGCGTGGCGCTCACCTCGTTCGCCGGCTCCGGCGGCGTCAGGCCGAGCGGCTCAGCAGGCGCGACAGATACTCCCGCCCCGGGCCGAGCAGTCGCGGCAGGGGCGCCGCGCCCTCGTACCAGCGCTTCTCGTACTCCCAGCACAGCCAGCCGTCCCAGCCCTCCGCGCTGAGCAGCGCCACGGTCTCGGCGAGCGGCAGCGTGCCGGCGCCCAGGGCCAGCGGGGTCGTGTCGTGCGGGGACGCGACGTCCTTGACCTGGACGTAGCCGAGGTAGGGGGAGAGGGCGGCGAAGCTGTCGGCGACGGACTCGCCGCCGAGCAGGGTGTGCATGACGTCCCACAGCGCGCCGACCCCGCGGTGCCCGACCGTGCCGAGGACCCGGGTGGCGTCCGCTCCCGTGCGGTGCGAGTCATGGGTCTCGAGGAGGATGCGCACACCGGCGTCGGCGGCGTGCCCCGCGGCGGCGCCGAGCCGCCTCGCGGCCGTCGCGTCGGCCTCTTCGGCGCTCTGCCCGGCGTCGCCGCCGGGGAAGACGCGGACGAAGGGGGCGCCGACGTCACGGGCGAGGGCGACGAGGGAGCGCACCTCGTCGAGGACCGGTCCGTCGTCGCCGGGCGCGGCCACGCGCGCGTACCCGGCGACGCCGAGGATGTCCACGCCGGCCGCCGTGAACTCGGCGGCGACGTCCGCCCGCTCGACGAGGCCGAGCCCGGGGTGCACGGGCTCCTCGGGGTGCGCGCGCAGCTCGACGCCCTGGTAGCCGTGGTCGGTGGCGAGCCGCAGCACGTCGGCGACCGGCAGGCCGGGCACGCCGAGGGTGGAGAAGGCGAGTTTCATGGTCCCGACAGTAGGCGGCGGGTGGGCCCGGTCACGCCCTCCGCCGCTCAGGCGGGCCTGTCGCCGAGGGACAGCCGCCAGTCCTGTCCGACGAGGTCGGCGCCGAAGGCGCGGTGCGGCTTCTCCCCGGCGAGGACGAAGCCGTGGCGCCGGTAGATCACGCGGGCGGCGGCGAGCACGTCGACGGTCCAGAGCACCATGTCCCGGTACCCCGCCTCGCGCGCGAAGCCGACGCAGGCGCTCACGAGCTCGTCCCCGATCCCGAGGCCGCGCGCGTCCGGCTCGACCAGCAGGAGGCGCAGCCGTGCCGTGCCGGGCTCCCCGTCGCGCACGCACATCACGCTCCCCACCGGGCGTCCGTCCAGCTCGGCGATCCACACCCGCTCCAGGCGCGGGTCGTGGTCCTGGGTGAAGTCCGCGACGATGCGGGCGACCAGCCCTTCGTACGCGGTGTTCCACCCGTGCTCGGCGGCGTACAGCTCGCCGTGGCGCTGCACGATCCATCCGAGGTCGCCCGCCCGCGACTCCCGGAGCCGCACGCCCGCGCGCCGCCGGCCGGTGCGTTCGAGGATGCTCCGCACGGTGCGCATGGCCGCCGTGAGGCGGGCCCGGTCGGCGGCCGGCACCTCGGCGACGAGCGAGCCGACGGCCTCCCGCGACCGCTCGTCGAGCAGGTCGGCGGCGTCGCGCCCCCGCGCGGTCAGCGTGATCCGCTGCCGTCGCGGATCGGGTGCGGACGGCGTCCGCTCCACGAGGCCGTCCCGCTCGAACTTGGCGAGCAGCCGGCTCAGGTAGCCCGCGTCGAGGGAGAGCGCGACCCGCAGGTCGGCCGCGTCGGTGTGGGGCGAGTGCGCCAGCTCGTACAGGACGCGCGACTCGGTGAGCGTGTACGGCACGTACAGATGGCGGCTGTAGTCGAGGGCGCCGATGAGGTTGGTGTAGAAGCGGTTGAAGGCCCGCATCTCCTGGATGGGCGCGCCCACGGCCGACGGCGCCTGAGCGGTCTTCTCCAGCGGTTTCGTCATGAGATCACCCGACCTGGCTTTGACTGAGTCAACAGTAAGCCGGGCCGCGCGTCGGCGGAAGCCCGCTGCCGCCGTTCAGAGGAACGCCAGGCGCGCGCCCAGCGCCGCGAAGGCCGCGGCGAACGTGCGGCGCATCCAGCCGACGACCCGGGGCCGGGCGATGACGTGGTGGCGCATGGCCGCGGCGAAGCGCCCGTAGGCCAGGAAGACCACGAACGTCATCAGCATGAAGTAGGCGCCGAGTTCGGTCATGCGCAGCAGGGCGTACGGCTCGCCGGGGGTCACGAACTGCGGCAGGAACGCGAAGAAGAACAGGGTCAGCTTCGGATTGAGGACGTTGATCAGCACGGCCGTCAGGATCGTGCGGCCCGCCGACCGCGGCTCCGGCTCCCGCTCGGCGGTCAGGTCGCTCTTGTCCCGCAGCGTGCTCCACGCCATGGAGAGCAGATAGGCCACGCCGAGGTACTTCAGGGTCTCGAACGCGACCGCGCTGGCGTTGAGCAGCGCCGCGAGGCCCGTGACCGCCGCGACCAGGTGCGGGACGACGCCCAGCGTGCAGCCGACGGACGCGATGACGGCGGCCCGGGCGCCCCGCGACAGACCCGCCGCGATCGTGAACAGCGCCCCGGTGCCGGGCGTCACGCAGACGACGAGGGAGGTGAGGAAGAATTCCATGCCCCGACCCTGTCGCCACAATGGCTCCATGAACAGGTCCAAAGGATCTCCCACGGACAGGACCATAACGGCCCCGGAGCCCGAGGAGCCGGGCCCGCATCCGCCGCCCCGCAGGCGGCCCGCCGACCGGCACACGGCCTCCGCGACGCCCGCGGTGTCGGCCACGTCCGACTTCCTCCAGCTGGACCCCCGTACCGCCCCCAAGGGCGGGCTCGCGAACTGGCTGGCGCGGGAGATCCGCTCCGCCATCGCGGACGGGCGGCTGGCCACCGGCAGCCGCCTGCCCGCCACCCGCACCCTCGCCGAGGAACTCCGCCTCTCGCGCGGCGTGGTGACCGAGGCCTACCGGCGGCTCGGCGAGGACGGCCACGTGGCGGGCCGGGGGCGCGGCGGGACCGTCGTCCTCGCCGTGCCGCACCGCCCCGCGCCCGCCCCGGCGGCGACCCCCGAGCCGCCCGCCGCCCCGGCCGGCCGGCTCTTCACCGCACCCACCGGCCTGGGCGTCTTCGAGGCCCTGCGCGCCGCCCCCGCCCGCATCGACCTCACCCCCGGCCGGCCCGACCTCGCGGCCTTTCCCCGCACGGCCTGGCTGCGCGCCGAACGCGCCGCCCTCGCGGAGCTGACCCCCTCCGCCTTCGGATACGGGGACCCGCGCGGCACCCCGGCCCTGCGCGCCGCCGTCGCGCGCTGGCTCTCCCGCAACCGCGGGATCAACGCCGACCCCGACGACGTGATGATCGTCAACGGCACGGCCCAGGCGCTGCGGCTCCTGGTCGACGTGCTGCACGCGGAGGGCGTCGACCGTGTGGCCGTGGAGGACCCGGGCTCCCTGGGCGTCCGCCAGCACCTGCACCCGCTGCCCACCCCTCCGGTCCCGGTCGACGCGCAGGGCGTCCGCGTCGACGCCCTGCGCGCCACCGGCGCCGCCGCCGTCCTGCTCACACCCGCCCACCAGTTCCCCACCGGCGTCGTGCTCGGCGGCGAGCGCCGCCGCGCGCTGCTGGGGTGGGCCCGCGAGGGCGGCCTGATCATCGAGGACGACTACGACGCCGAACACCGCTACGACCGCCCGGCCGTCCCCGCCCTCCGCGCCCAGCTCCCCGACCACGTCTGCTACACCGGCAGCATCTCCAAGCTCCTCGCCCCCGCTCTGCGCATCGGCTGGCTGCTCGCCCCGGCCAGGTACCGCCCCGCCCTCGTGGACGCCAGGCGCCTGGCCGACCTCGGCAACGCCGCGCTCCCGCAGGCGGCCCTGGCCCACCTGATGGAGAGCGGCGCGCTGGAACGCCACCTGCGCCTGATCCGCGGCCACCACCGCCGCCGCAGGGACGCGATGATCGAGGGCATCCGCACCCACCTGCCCGGGGCGACGGCGCACGGCGCGGCGGCGGGCCTGCACCTGACGCTGACGTGGCCCGACGCGACGGCCACGGGCGCGGCAACGGAAACGGACGAGCACGCGGACACGCCCCCGGCCACGGGCGCCGAGGCGGACACGGCCCTGGCCGCTGCGGCCCTGCACCGCGGCGTCAAGGTCCACCCGCTGTCCTGGCACGCCCAGCGCCCCCACGCCCCGGGCCTGGTCCTGGGCTACGCCGCCGTACCCCCCGCGCAGATCACGGAGGCGATGGCGGAGCTGGGCCGGCTGGCGCGGCGGCTGGGCATCGGGGGGTCGCGGGAAAGTCCCGGCGCCGCCATGGGGTGACGGGGGTGATTCGGGCGGGACTTCTCCGCGGCGCTACCGAGGAACCCCCGTCGACTTCCGGACCACCAGCTCGCCGCGCACCGTCGCCACGTCGCCCGGCGGCGGCTCCTCCTTGCCCATGGCGACGCGGCCCGCCCGGGCGCCCGCCTCGTACAGCGGGAGGCGGACGGTCGTCAGCGCGGGGACGGCGTCCCCGCTGAACGGCAGATCGTCGAAGCCCGCCACGGAGACGTCGTCCGGGATGCGCAGCCCCGCGCCGCGCAGCGCCGCGCAGGCGCCGATCGCCACCGTGTCGTTGGCGGCGACCACGGCGGTCAGGGAGGGGTCGCGGCGCAGGAGTTCGACGGTGCCGTCGTGGCCGGAGCGGCGGTCGTAGCGGCCGTGGACGGTGAGCGCCGGGTCGTCCTCGACGCCGTGTGCGGCCAGCGCTTCCCGGTGGCCCTCCAGGCGGTGGCGGGTGGTGGTGCGTTCCTGCGGGCCCGCGATATAGCCGATGCGGCGGTGGCCGAGGGAGATGAGGTGCTCGGTGATCCGCCGGCCGCCGCCGCGGTTGTCGAAGGTGAGCGCCACGGCGTCGGTGCCGGGGGCGGGCGGCCTGCCGCAGAGCACCACCCGTGAGCCCGCGTCCGCGAGGCGCCGCAGCTTTCCCGCCACCGCGGCGGCGTGCTCCGCGTCCTCGACCGCGCCGCCGGTGAGGACCACGGCGGCGGCGCGCTGGCGCTGGAGGAGCGTGAGGTAGGTCAACTCGCGCTCGGGGGAGCCGCCGGTGTTGCAGACCACGGCCAGCCGCTCGCCGCCCGCGCGCCCGCCGGGGCCGCCGATCTCGGACTGCACCGCGCTCGCCATGATCCCGAAGAAGGGGTCCGCGATGTCGTTGACCAGGATGCCGACCAGGTCGGACGTGGCCGCGGCGAGGGCGCTCGCGGGGCCGTTCAAGACGTAGTCGAGGTCGTCGACCGCGCGCAGGACGCGCTCGCGGGTGGCCGCCGCCACCGGGTAGTTGCCGTTCAGCACGCGGGAGACGGTGGCGGGGGAGACCTGCGCGCGGGCCGCCACGTCCGCCAGGGTCACGGTCATCTCGTCGTCCTTTGGTCACTGCCGTGGCCCGAAGCCCTTGTCCGAACCTTGTGCGGCAGGCTAGCTTCTGTCTAGATAGAAAGCGCTTACTACGGTGGTCGGTCGTCGGCCGCCGAGTGACGGCCGTCTCCTGGCGGCTGCCTGCCGCGAGCGCTCACCACGCCGCCCTTACGGAGGGACTTTCGTGACACGCAAGACGGTGCGGATCGCCATGAACGGCGTCACGGGACGCATGGGCCACCGCCAGCACCTGGTCCGCTCGATCCTGGCCCTCCGCGAACAGGGCGGCCTCGACATCGGCGAGGGCGCGGTGCTGTGGCCGGAGCCGGTCCTGGTCGGCCGCAGGGAGGACGCGCTGCGCGCCCTGGCCGGGCAGTACGGCCTGGAGCACTTCTCCACCGACCTCGACGCCGTCCTCGCCGACCCGTCCGTCGACATCTACTTCGACGCGCAGGTCACCTCCGCCCGCGAGGACGCCCTCAAGCGGGCCATCGCCGCGGGCAAGCACGTCTACACCGAGAAGCCGTCCGCCACCGGCCTCGCCGGGGCCCTGGACCTCGCCCGCCTGGCCGAGGAGGCCGGCGTCAAGCACGGCGTCGTCCAGGACAAGCTCTTCCTGCCGGGGCTGCTCAAACTGAAGCGGCTCATCGACGGCGGCTTCTTCGGCCGCGTCCTGTCGGTGCGCGGCGAGTTCGGCTACTGGGTCTTCGAAGGGGACTGGCAGCCCGCCCAGCGCCCGTCGTGGAACTACCGCGCGCAGGACGGCGGCGGCATCGTCGTCGACATGTTCCCGCACTGGGAGTACGTCCTGCACGAGCTGTTCGGCCGCGTGCGCACCGTCCAGGCGCTCACCGCCACGCACGTCCCGCAGCGCTGGGACGAGCGGGACAAGCCCTACGACGCCACCGCCGACGACGCCGCGTACGGCGTCTTCGAGCTGGACGGCGGCGTCGTCGCGCAGATCAACTCCTCCTGGGCGGTGCGCGTCAACCGCGACGAACTGGTCGAGTTCCAGGTCGACGGCACCGAGGGCTCCGCCGTCGCGGGCCTGCGCAACTGCCGCGTGCAGCACCGCAGCGCCACGCCGAAGCCCGTCTGGAACCCCGACCTGCCCGCCACCCACTCCTTCCGCGACCAGTGGCAGGAGGTGCCCGACAACGGCGAGTTCGACAACGGCTTCAAGGCCCAGTGGGAGCTGTTCCTCAAGCACGTCTACGCCGACGCCCCCTACCGCTGGGACCTCCTCGCGGGCGCGCGCGGCGTGCAGCTCGCCGAGCTGGGCCTGAAGTCCTCGGCCGAGGGCCGCCGCGTCGACGTGCCGGAGATCGCGCTGTGACCACCCTCCTGCTCCCCGTCGCGGGCGGCGGCACGCGCGCGTACACCCCGCGCGCCGAGCCGGCGCGGTTGACGGCGGGCGGCCCGCCGCTCACCTCGCGCACCGTCTTCTCCGCCGCCCACGTCGTCGCCGACCCGTTCGCCGACGTCTCCCCGGACGGCCCCGCCGCCGTCGACTGGGATGCCACGCTCGCCTTCCGCCGCCACCTCTGGTCGCACGGCCTCGGCGTCGCGGAGGCCATGGACACCGCCCAGCGCGGCATGGGCCTGGACTGGCAGGGGGCGGCCGAGCTGATCCGCCGCTCGGCCGGGGAGGCGAAGGCGGCCGGCGGCCGCATCGCCTGCGGCGTCGGCACCGACCAGCTGACCGTGCCCGCCACGCTCCCGCAGGTCGTCCGGGCGTACGAGGAGCAGCTCGCCCTCGTCGAGGAGGCCGGCGCCCAGGTGATCCTGATGGCCTCGCGGGCCCTCGCGGCGGCGGCCGCCTCACCGGACGACTACCTGGAGACGTACGGCCACCTCCTGCGCCAGGCGAGCGAGCCGGTGATCCTGCACTGGCTCGGTCCCATGTTCGACCCGGCCCTTGAGGGCTACTGGGGCTCGGCGGACCTGGACGCCGCGACGGAGACGTTCCTCGCGGTCATCGCCGCCCACCCCGACAAGGTCGACGGCATCAAGGTCTCGCTCCTCGACGCCGGGCGCGAGGTCGCCCTGCGCCGCCGCCTGCCGCGGGGCGTGCGCTGCTACACCGGCGACGACTTCCACTACCCCGAACTGATCGCGGGCGACGACCACGGCTTCAGCCACGCCCTGCTGGGCATCTTCGACCCGCTGGGGCCGCTGGCCGCCGAGGCGGTGCGGATGCTCGACACGGGGGACGTGACGGCCTTCCGCGGGCTCCTCGACCCCACCGTCGAGCTGTCGCGCCACCTGTTCCAGGCGCCCACCCGCTACTACAAGACCGGCGTGGTGCTCCTCGCCTGGCTGGCCGGGCACCAGACACACTTCTCCATGGTGGGCGGCCTCCAGTCGGCCCGCTCCCTGCCGCACCTGGCCCGCGCCTACGAACTCGCCGACGGACTCGGCCTGTTCCCCGACCCGTCCCTCGCCGCCGCCCGCATGCGGGCCCTGCTGACCGTCCACGGAGTACCGCGATGAGCGCCGCCCCGCCCCTGTCCCGGCTCAGCGTCAACCAGGAGACCATCAAGCAGTGGTCCCTGCCCGAACTGGCCGAGGGCTGCGCGAAGGAGGGCGTCACCTCGGTCGGCCTCTGGCGCGCACCCGTCCAGGCGTACGGGGTCGAGCGCGCCGCCCGGCTCATGCGCGAGTCGGGCCTCGCGGTCACCAGCCTGTGCCGGGGCGGCTTCCTCACGGACACCGCGGGGGCGGCACGCGCGCGTGCCCTCGACGACAACCGCGCGGCGATCGACGAGGCCGCGGCGCTCGGCGCCGACACGCTGGTCCTGGTCTCCGGCGGACTGCCGCCCGGCAGCAAGGACCTCGCGGGGGCCCGGGAGCGCATCGCGGACGGCCTCGCGCTCCTCGGCCCCTATGCCGAGGAGCGGAGCGTGCGCCTCGCCATCGAGCCGCTGCACCCGATGTTCGCCTCGGACCGCTGCGTCGTCTCCACCCTCGGCCAGGCGCTCGACCTCGCGGAACGCTTTCCGGCGCGGCAGGTGGGCGTGGTCGTGGACACGTACCACGTCTGGTGGGACGACCAGGCGCCCGCGCAGATCGCGCGGGCGGGCGCGGGCGGGCGCCTGCACGCCTTCCAGCTCGCGGACTGGATCACTCCGCTGCCCGCGGGCGTCCTGCTCGGCCGCGGGCAACTGGGCGACGGATGCGTCGACTTCAGGGCCTTCCGCGACCTGGTGGACGCCGCCGGGTACGACGGCCCGATCGAGGTCGAGATCTTCAACGAGGCGCTGTGGGAGCGGGACGGCGGCGAAGTGCTGCGGGAGACGGCCGAACGCTTCCGCACGCACGCGTGAGCCGAAAACATTCCTCCGCGACGGCGTGCAACCCTCCGGCCACGAACCGTGTCGTACTTTGCGTCAGGACTTCCAGGGGGGATCTGGGGGGATCCGGGGGGACACGGAATTTCTGGCATTCGGGGGAGGGAGCGAAGGGGCCCGGTCGACGGACCGGGTCCCTTCGGAGTTCCGGCGACCGGGCGCCTGCGGGGCCCGGGCGGCGTGCCGCCTGTCAGTGCCGGGCTGTAGCGTCGGACCATGTCGAGTCCAGCAGCGGCCGCCGCGGTGCTAGAGGGGGTCCTCGAACGCATCACGTATGCCAACGAGGAGACGGGTTACACCGTGGCGCGCGTCGACACCGGGCGCGGCGGGGGAGACCTGCTGACCGTCGTCGGCTCGCTGCTCGGCGCGCAGGTCGGCGAATCCCTGCGGATGCAGGGCCGCTGGGGCTCCCACCCGCAGTACGGCAAGCAGTTCACCGTGGAGAACTACACGACGGTGCTGCCCGCCACCATCCAGGGCATCCGCCGCTATCTGGGCTCCGGGCTCATCAAGGGCATCGGCCCCGTCATGGCCGACCGCATCACCACCCACTTCGGCGTCGACACCCTCGACGTCATCGAGACCGAGCCGAAGCGGCTCGTGGAGGTGCCGGGCCTCGGCCCCAAGCGGACCAGGATGATCGCCGCCGCCTGGGAGGAGCAGAAGGCCATCAAGGAGGTCATGGTCTTCCTCCAGGGAGTGGGCGTCTCCACCTCCATCGCCGTGCGGATCTACAAGAAGTACGGCGACGCCTCCATCTCCGTGGTGAGGAACGAGCCGTACCGCCTCGCGGCCGACGTCTGGGGCATCGGCTTCCTGACCGCCGACCGCATCGCCCAGGCGGTCGGCATCCCGCACGACAGTCCCGACCGCGTCAAGGCGGGCCTTCAGTACGCCCTTTCGCAATCGACCGACCAGGGCAACTGCTACCTCCCGGAGGAGCGCCTCATCGCCGACGCGGTGAAGCTCCTCCAGGTCGACACCGGCCTCGTCATCGACTGCCTGGCCGATCTCGCGCGGGAAGAGGAGGGCGTCGTGCGCGAGACGCTCCCGGCCCCGGACGGCGGCGACGACGTCACCGCCGTCTATCTCGTCCCCTTCCACCGCGCCGAACTCTCCCTCGCCGCCCAGCTCCTGCGGCTGCTCAAGACGCCGGACGACCGCATGCCCGCCTTCCGCGACGTCGACTGGGACAGGGCTCTGGCGTGGCTCGCGAAGCGCACGGGCGCCCAGCTCGCCCCCGAGCAGCAGGAGGCCGTGCGGCTCGCGCTGACGCGGAAGGTGGCCGTCCTGACCGGCGGGCCCGGCTGCGGCAAGTCCTTCACGGTCCGTTCCGTCGTCGAGCTGGCCCGCGCCAAGAAGGCCAAGGTCGTCCTCGCCGCCCCCACCGGACGCGCCGCCAAGCGCCTCGCCGAGCTGACGGGCGCGGAGGCCTCCACCGTGCACCGCCTGCTGGAACTGCGGCCCGGGGGAGACGCGGCGTATGACAAGGAGCGTCCGCTCGACGCCGATCTGGTCGTGGTCGACGAGGCCTCGATGCTCGATCTGCTCCTCGCCAACAAGCTGGTCAAGGCCGTGCCGCCCGGCGCGCACCTGCTCTTCGTGGGCGACGTCGACCAGCTCCCGAGCGTCGGCGCCGGCGAGGTCCTGCGGGACATGCTCGCCGACGGCAGCCCCGTGCCCGCCGTCCGGCTGACCCGGATCTTCCGCCAGGCGCAGGAGTCCGGCGTCGTCACCAACGCCCACCGCATCAACTCCGGGGTGCCGCCGCTCACCCAGGGCCTGAAGGACTTCTTCCTCTTCGTCGAGGAGGAGACCGAGGACGCGGGCCGCGTCACGGTGGACGTCGCCGCGCACCGCATCCCGCGCAAGTTCGGCCTCGACCCCCGCAGGGACGTCCAGGTCCTCGCGCCCATGCACCGGGGCCCCGCGGGCGCGGGCGCCCTCAACGGCCTCCTCCAGCAGGCCGTCACGCCCGCCCGCCCCGGCCTGCCCGAGAAGCGGTTCGGCGGCCGGGTCTTCCGCGTCGGCGACAAGGTCACCCAGATCCGCAACAACTACGAGAAGGGGCGCAACGGCGTCTTCAACGGCACGGTGGGCGTCGTCACCGCCCTCGACCCGGACGAGCAGCGGCTCACCGTCCTGACCGACGAGGATGAGGAGGTTCCGTACGACTTCGACGAGCTGGACGAGCTGGCGCACGCTTACGCGGTCACGATCCACCGCTCCCAGGGCAGCGAGTATCCGGCGGTGGTGATCCCCGTCACCACGGGCGCGTGGATGATGCTCCAGCGCAATCTGCTCTACACCGCGGTGACACGCGCGAAAAGGCTGGTCGTCCTCGTCGGATCGCGCAAGGCTCTTGGACAGGCCGTGCGCACGGTCTCTGCGGGCAGGCGCTGCACGGCCCTGGATTTCCGGCTCGCGGGCCGCCGGTTCCCGGCTCAGGGATGATTTGATCGATCAAACGAGTCGGAAACGTCACACAGCACTTTCGCAACCGGGGCGAAGGGGGCAGGATGAGCAGGTTGGCGGCACTGAGTGCCGTCAATAGGCCCAATGGTCGACCCCGAGTGCACTCTCCAGGGCCAAATGGGGGATGGTAGAGACAGTCAGGGCACCTCGAAGAAGAGGCACAACGTCGGTGAGGGATGACGTGAGCGAGAACGGTAACAACGCTGTAGTACTGCGGTACGGCGATGGCGAGTACACCTACCCGGTGATCGATTCGACCGTCGGCGACAAGGGCTTCGACATCGGGAAGCTCCGCGCCCAGACCGGTCTGGTGACCCTGGACAGCGGCTATGGCAACACCGCCGCCTATAAATCCGCCATCACCTATCTCGACGGCGAACAGGGCATCCTCCGGTACCGCGGCTACCCGATCGAGCAGCTGGCCGAGCGCTCCACCTTCACCGAGGTGGCGTACCTGCTGATCAACGGCGAACTGCCGAAGGTCGACGAGCTGGCCTCGTTCAAGAACGAGATCACGCAGCACACCCTGCTGCACGAGGACGTCAAGCGGTTCTACGACGGCTTCCCGCGAGACGCCCACCCGATGGCCATGCTGTCGTCCGTGGTCAGCGCGCTGTCGACGTTCTACCAGGACAGCCACAACCCGTTCGACGAGAAGCAGCGCCACCTCTCGACGATCCGCCTGCTCGCCAAGCTTCCGACGATCGCCGCCTACGCGTACAAGAAGTCGCAGGGCCACCCGGTCGTCTACCCGCGCAACGACCTCGGCTACGTCGAGAACTTCCTGCGCATGACCTTCTCGGTGCCCGCCGCCGAGTACGAGCTGGACCCGGTCGTGGTCTCCGCGCTCGACAAGCTGCTCATCCTGCACGCGGACCACGAGCAGAACTGCTCGACCTCCACCGTGCGCCTGGTCGGCTCCTCGCAGGCGAACATGTTCGCCTCGATCTCGGCCGGCATCTCGGCCCTGTGGGGCCCGCTGCACGGCGGCGCCAACCAGTCGGTCCTGGAGATGCTGGAAGGCATCCAGGCCACCGGCGGCGACGTCGACACCTTCATCCGCAAGGTGAAGAACAAGGAAGACGGCGTGAAGCTCATGGGCTTCGGGCACCGCGTCTACAAGAACTTCGACCCCCGGGCGAAGATCATCAAGGCGGCGGCGCACGACGTCCTCTCGGCGCTCGGCAAGTCCGACGAGCTGCTCGACATCGCGCTGAAGCTGGAGGAGCACGCGCTGGCCGACGACTACTTCGTCGAGCGCAAGCTCTACCCCAACGTGGACTTCTACACGGGCCTCATCTACCGCGCCATGGGCTTCCCGACCGAGATGTTCACGGTCCTCTTCGCCCTCGGCCGCCTGCCGGGCTGGATCGCCCAGTGGCACGAGATGATCAAGGAGCCCGGATCGCGCATCGGCCGTCCGCGCCAGATCTACACCGGTGAGGTCCTGCGCGACTTCGTTCCGGTCGAGGGCCGCTGACCGGCACATCCCGGCTCTGAGGCGTCCGCACAAGCGGAAAGCGCCCCGCCGTCGATCCCCCCACGGGTCGACGGTCGGGGCGCTTCCCTTTTTCCCGGTGCGGATTCCCCCCACGGGATCCGGCCGGGCGTTCGGTGGGCCCTGCGGTCCGCCGGGACGCGTACTGACGGGAGGGCCGCTCAAAGCTCCCCGACGCACGTGCCCCGGCCAACAACACACTCCGAGAACATCCCCCAAGATGTCCTCCGATGTCGGAAGACGTCCCCCAAGACATCTTCTGGCATCGTCCCATTAGACTCGCGACCCCCCAAGATGGTTACGTTCAGATCAATGTGATCTGCGTCTCTTGCATATGTCCTGTCTGTCGGCAAAGCGTGAAATGTAGATGCGCCCAAGGGTGTGAAGGTGCGGAAACGGACATGTGAAGGGGTCATGAGAATCTGCGATGGATCATGAAAAAGTCCGCAGGCGCAGGCTGTTGGTGACGACGAACACCGAAGAGAAGGCCATCGCGGCCCCCGCGATCATCGGATTGAGAAGCCCGGCCGCGGCGAGCGGCAGCGCGGCGACGTTGTAGCCGAAGGCCCAGAACAGATTGCCCTTGATCGTGGCGAGGGTCTTCCTGGCGAGCCGGATGGCGTCCGCCGCGACCCGCAGGTCCCCGCGCGCCAGCGTCAGATCACTCGCCTCGATCGCCGCGTCCGTGCCCGTGCCCATCGCGAGCCCCAGATCGGCGGCGGCCAGCGCCGCCGCGTCGTTCACCCCGTCGCCGACCATCGCCACCACCCGGCCCTCGCCCCGCAGCCGCGTCACGACGTCCACCTTGTCCTGCGGCAGCACCTCCGCGTACACCGCTTCCGGCGCGATGCCCACCCGCTCGGCCACCGCGTCGGCCACCGCCTTGTTGTCGCCGGTGAGCAGCACCGGTTCCAGACCCAGCGCGCGCAGCTCGCGCACCGCCTCCGCGCTGGTCTCCCGCACGGCGTCGGCGACGGTGAGCACACCGCGCGCGGCCCCGTCCCAGGCGACGAGCACGGCCGTGCGCCCGGCGGCCCGCGCCCGCTCCCCGGCGGCCGTCAGCGCCTCCAGGCCCGTCACCCCGGCCTCCGCGAGGAGCCGCTCCCGCCCCGCGAGGACCTCGTGACCGTCCACGGCGCCCCGCACCCCGAGCCCGGGGACGTTCTCGAAGCGCTCGGGGGCGGGCAGTTCCCCGGCGCCGAGGCCGAGCCGGCCGGCCGCGCCCGCCGCGAGGGCGCGGGCCACCGGGTGCTCGGAGGCGTGCTCCAGCGCGCCGGTCAGACGCAGGAGCTGCTTCTCGTCCGTGTCCCCCGCGGCGTACACGTCCTCCAGTTCCATGCGGCCCGTGGTGACGGTGCCGGTCTTGTCCAGGACGACGGTGTCGACGCGGCGCGTGGACTCCAGGACCTCGGGACCCTTGATCAGGATGCCGAGCTGGGCGCCGCGCCCGGTGCCGACCATGAGGGCGGTCGGGGTGGCGAGGCCCAGCGCGCAGGGGCAGGCGATGATCAGGACGGCGACGGCGGCGGTGAAGGCGGTGGTCACGTCACCCGTGGCGCCCAGCCAGCCCGCGAGCGTGCCGGCCGCGATGAGCAGGACCACCGGCACGAAGACCCCGGCGATCCGGTCGGCGAGGCGCTGCACCCGGGCCTTGCCGGTCTGGGCGTCCTCCACGAGCCGCGCGATCCGGGCGAGCTGGGTGTCGGAGCCGACGCGGGTGGCGCGGACGACGAGGCGGCCCGAGGTGTTCACCGTCGCGCCCGTGACGGCGTCGCCCACGCCCACGTCGACCGGCACGGACTCGCCGGTCAGCATCGAGGCGTCGACCGCCGACGCGCCGTCGACGACGGTGCCGTCGGTGGCGACCGTCTCGCCGGGCCGTACGAGGAAACGGTCGCCGACGGTCAGGCGGCCGACCGGGACGCGCTCCTCGGAGCCGGACCGCAGGACCGTCACGTCCTTGGCGCCCAGTTCGAGCAGGGCGCGCAGGGCCGCGCCCGCCTTCCGCTTGGAGCGGGCCTCCAGCCAGCGGCCGAGGAGGATGAAGGTGACGACGCCCGCGGCGACTTCGAGGTAGATCGTCGACGCGCCGTCCCCCGGCTCTGCCGTGAACGCGAAGCCGTGCCGCATCCCCGGCATCCCGGCGTCCCCGACGAACAGCGCCCACAGGGACCAGCCGAAGGCGGCGAGCGTGCCGATGGAGACGAGCGTGTCCATGGTCGCCGCGCCGTGCCGGAGGTTGGTGGCCGCCGCGCGGTGGAAGGGCAGGCCGCCCCAGACGACGACCGGCGCGGCGAGGGTCAGCGAGAGCCACTGCCAGTTGTCGAACTGGAGGGCGGGGATCATCGCGAGCAGCACGACGGGCAGGGAGAGCAGCGCGGAGACGACGAGGCGCCGGCGCAGCGTGTCGGGCTCGGTGATGTCCGCGGTGGTCGGCGGCGGGGCGTGACCGGACGACGGCTCGGACTCCCGGTCCGGCTCCGGCGGCGGCGGAACGATCTCCTCCGCCGAGTAGCCCAGCTTCTCGACCAGGGCGATCAGGTCGGCGACCGTGACCCCTTCGGCGTACTCGACCCGAGCTTTCTCCGTCGCGAGGTTGACCGAGGCGGTCACGCCCTCCATGCGGTTCAGCTTCTTCTCGATGCGGGACGAGCAGGACGCACAGGTCATCCCGCCGACGGCGAGCTCGACCGCGGAGACGTCGGGGGCCTGTGAGGCTGCGGAGGCATGGGAGGCGTCGGGGGTCGCGGACGCCGCGGGGACTTCGGACATGGCTCTCTCGTCCTGCTTCTTCGGTGCGGGGACGGCCGCGGGCCCTGTGGTGTCGGGGTGACACCGCAGGGCCCGGGTTCCCGGCGGGGGGCCGGTCAGACGGGGTTCGGTCGGGTCCTGGTCAGGCCTTGACGCCGACGAGCTCGTACCCCGCCTCGTCCACCGCGGCGCGGACCGCTTCCTCGTCCAGCGGGGCGGCGGAGACCACGGTCACGAGACCCGTGGCGGCCACGGCCTCGACGGAGCCGACGCCCGCGATCTCCGAGATCTCGGAGCTGACGGCGCCTTCGCAGTGCCCACAGGTCATCCCCGTCACCTCGTACACCGTGGTGACGGCGCCCTGCGGCGTCTCCGCGGCGGCGTCTCCGCCGCCGTGGCAGGAACCGCTGGGGGAGCAGCAGGAGCCGGTCGTCTCGGACGCGGCCTGCGGGAGCTCGGTCTGGGCGCTCATGTCGTTCTCCTCGGGATGCGTGTACGTGTGCGGCGTAACGTGCCAAGGGGGACCCCGCAGTCCCGGGGGCCTCCTCACACTCCGAAGACTATACCCCTAGGGGGTACTTCTCAACGAGACGGGGACGCCGCACGGCAGGGGGGCTTCAGTCTCTGCGTCCTCTGTTGCGGGGGCGGGCGGCGACCCAGGCGCGGACCGTGTCCGCGTACCAGTAGGGCTTGCCGCCCTCCACGTGGTCGGGGTCGGGCAGCAGTCCGTGCTTCCGGTAGGAGCGCACGGTGTCGGGCTGCACCTTGATGTGCGCGGCGATCTCCTTGTACGACCAGAGCCTGCGGTCGGTCATGGCGACACCTCCCTGCGCGCGTCCGGGGCGGCCGGGTGTGGCCGACGGGGGAACCGGGCGCGGCGCGCGGCGATCACTCAGCCTCTGCCCGGCGAATGGCGCCCTGTTACCGGGAGTGCGTGGTTGTTGACCGCCTGTCACACATGTCTCGCACATGCGAGACATGTGTGACAGGAAAGGGATCTTTGTGGCAGAAGTGACGCAAGGCCCGTGGGCCGGTCCGCGTTTACGTGCCGGAGGGGCGTCGGCCGATGCGCCCGCAGGAGCGTCGTCCCTTACGCGCCGCAGGAGCGGAGGAAGGCGCGGGTGCGGCGGGCGATCGGCAGGGGCTTGTCCGGCGGGCAGGGGTACATGTCCTGCTCCACGATCGCGAACAGCTCGACGCCGAGCTTCTGGGCCGCGGCGAGCACGGGTTCGAGGGCGGGCACCCCGGCGGGCGGCTCGCACATCACTCCGCGGGCCACGGCGGGCCCGAACGGCACCTCCTCGGCGCGCACGCCGGCCAGGATCTCGGGGTCGACCTGCTTGAGGTGGAGGTAGCCGACGCGCTCGCCGTAGGTCTCGATGAGCTTGACGCTGTCGCCGCCGCAGTACGCGTAGTGGCCGGTGTCCAGGCAGAGCGAGACGAGGTCCGGGTCGGTGGCGTCCAGGAAGCGGGTGACGTTCTCCTCGGTGTCGATGTGCGTGTCCGCGTGCGGGTGGACCACGACGCGCAGGCCGTAGCGCTCGCGGACCTCGTGGGCCAGGCGCTCGGTCTGGGTGGTCAGTTCGCGCCATTGTCCGGGCGTCAGGACGCGGTCCTCCAGGACCGTGCCGGTCTTGTCGTCGCGCCAGAAGGAGGGGATGACGACGAGGTGCCCCGCGCCCATCGCCCGGGCGAGGGCGGCGTTGTCCGCGACGTGCGCCCACGTCTTCTCCCAGACCGCGGGGCCGTGGTGCAGGCCCGTGAAGACCGTGCCCGCCGACACCTTGAGGCCGCGGCGGCCCGTCTCCTCGGCCAGGACGGCCGGGTCGGTGGGCAGATAGCCGTACGGGCCGAGCTCGATCCACTCGTACCCGGAAGCGGCGACCTCGTCGAGGAAGCGGCGCCAGGGGACCTGGCGCGGGTCCTCGGGAAACCACACGCCCCACGAGTCGGGCGCCGAACCGATCCGGATGCGAGACAGCGTCGTCATGTCGGCCAGCCTCCAGGCGGCTTCGGAACAGTGTCAAGGAGTGGTCCGAATGTAAGGACAAAATGTTGACAGGGCTCCGTGAGCGGGATTAGACCTGGGGGCACACGACCGACCGGCCCGGCGAAGGGACGCACAGGGTGAGTGATCCGTACGACGTCATCACCATGGGCCGGATCGGGGTGGACCTCTATCCGCTGCAGACGGGGGTGCCGCTCGACGAGGTCACCTCGTTCGGGAAGTTCCTCGGCGGCTCCGCGAGCAACGTCGCGGTGGCCGCGGCGCGACTGGGCCGCCGCGTCGCCGTCGTCACGCGCACGGGCGAGGACCCCTTCGGGGCGTATCTGCACCGGGCGCTGCGGGAGTTCGGCGTCGACGACCGCTGGGTGAGAGCCGTCCCCGGGCTGCCGACACCCGTGACGTTCTGCGAGGTCTTCCCGCCGGACGACTTCCCGCTGTACTTCTACCGGCTGCCCAAGGCGCCCGACCTGGAGATGTGCGAGAGCGAGCTGGACCTCGACGCCATCGCCGCCGCCCGGATCTTCTGGATGACGGGTACGGGGCTGTGCGCGGAGCCCAGCAGATCGGCCACGCTGGCGGCGCTCGGCGCGCGGACCGCGGGGACCACGGTGTTCGACCTTGACTGGCGGCCCATGTTCTGGGGCGACCCCGCCGAGGCCCGGCCGCACTACACCGCCGCCCTCGCGCACGCCACGGTCGCCGTCGGCAACACCGACGAGGTCGAGATCGCCACGGGGTGCCGGGAACCGGCCGCCGCGGCGCGGGCGCTGCTCGACGCCGGGGTCGAACTCGCCGTGGTCAAGCAGGGCCCCGAGGGGGTGCTCGCGATGAACCGGGCCGGTGACGTCGCCGAGGTGCCGCCGCTGCCCGTGACGGTGCTGAACGGTCTGGGCGCCGGGGACGCGTTCGGCGGGGCGGTGTGCCACGGGCTGCTCAGCGGCTGGGAGTTGGAGCGGGTCATGCGGTACGCCAATGCCGCGGGGGCGATCGTGGCGTCCCGGCTCGAGTGCTCCTCCGCCATGCCTTTTCCCGGCGAGGTCGCCTCGGTTCTGGATGCCGGGGGTGTCCTGTGACCGCCGCTCGTGGCGGCCGTCCTCGGGGCTCCGCCCCGGACCCCGCTCCTCAAACGCCGGAGGGGCTGGGCATGACCGCCGTCTCTCCTGTGGCGGAGGGGTTGGACATGGCCGCTGTTTCTCCTGTGGCGAAGAGGCTGGGCTCCGTCGATGTCGGGGGTCTCGCGCGCACGCGGGCCCGGCGCCCCGAAGCCGTCGCCGAGGCCGCTGCTCGGCGGGGGCGGCGGCCGCTGGTCGGGGGGAGCGGGCGCCTGATGATCGTCGCCGCCGATCATCCCGCCCGGGGGTCCCTCGCCGCCGGAGGCGATCCGCTCGCCATGGCCCACCGCGGCGACCTGCTCGCGCGGCTCTGCCTGGCCCTGTCCCGGCCCGGGGTCGACGGGGTGCTCGCCACCGCCGACATCCTGGACGACCTGCTGCTGCTCGGCGCGCTCGACGGCAAGGTCGTCATGGGGTCGATGAACCGCGGCGGGCTCGCGGGAGCCGCCTTCGAGATGGACGACCGGTTCACCGGGTACCGCCCGGAGGACCTGGCGCGACTCGGTTTCGACGCGGGCAAGCTGCTGCTCCGCGTCGACTACGACGACCCGGGGTCGCTGCGCACCCTGCACTCCGCCGCGCGCACGGTCGACGCGATGGCGGAGCGGGAACTTCCGGTGTTCGTCGAGCCGTTCCTCAGTCGACGGGAGGGACCGGGGCCGGTCCGCAACGACCTGAGCGCCGAGGCCGTGTCGCGGGCCATCGCCATCGCCTCCGGGCTCGGGGGCTCCTCCGCGTACACCTGGCTGAAGGTCCCCGTCACGGAGAACCCCGACGACATGGCCCGGGTCATGGAGACGTCGACCCTGCCGGCGGTGCTGCTCGGCGGCGACGTGGGGCACGGCGCCGGGGACGCGGACGCCGCCTTCGAGAAGTGGCGCGGCGCGCTGCGGCTGCCCACCGTGCAGGGGCTCGTCGTCGGCAGGGCGCTGCTCTATCCGCCGGACGGCGATGTGGCGGGGGCGGTCGACACCGCCGTAGGACTGCTCTGACGGACGGAAGTGGCTCGGGAGGCCCCTATGACGTACGTACCGAAAGGGAGTGCGAGCGATGGTCCGTACGCCCTCGCCATCGACCCGAAGACGGCGGGTTGGGCCTACTCAGCGCTGCGCGTCGTCGAGATTCCGCCCGGTGGATCGCACGACTTCGCCACCGGTGAGAGTGAATGGATCGTGCTGCCGCTGACCGGCGGCTGTACGGTGCACACGGAAGGCGGGATCATCGAACTCCTGGGCCGGGAGAGCGTGTTCAGCGGAGTCTCCGACTTCGCTTACGTGCCCCGCGAGGCCCGGATCCAGATCGCCTCCGGCGCGGGAGGCCGCTTCGCCCTGGCAGGAGCGAAGTGCGAGCGTCGACTCCCCGCCCGCTACGGCTCCGCGCCGGAGGTACCCGTCGAGAGCCGCGGCAGCGGCGCCTGCGCCCGCGAGGTCAGGAACTTCGCGTCCGCGGACGCCTTCGACTGCGACCGCCTCATCGCGGTCGAGGTGATCACGCCCGGCGGCAACTGGTCCTCGTACCCGCCCCACAAGCACGACGAGCACCGTCCGGGCGTCGAGGCCGAGCTCGAGGAGATCTACTACTTCGAGATCGAGGCGAGCGGGGGCCGGGAGGGCTTCGGCTATCAGCGGGTCTTCCCCTCCCGCGCGGGTGGCGCCGACGTTCTCGCCGAGGTCCGCACCGGCGACGCGGTGCTGGTGCCCGACGGCTGGCACGGCCCGTCCGTCGCCCAGCCGGGGCACCGGATGTACTACCTGAACGTGATGGCCGGACCCGGCGACGAGAGGGAGTGGAGGATCTGCTTCCACCCCGACCACACGGAGGGATACCGATGACGACGACCCCGGCGGGCAGCATCCGGCTGACCACCGCGCAGGCGCTCGTGCGCTTCCTGTCCCGGCAGCACACCGAGCGGGACGGCACCCGGCGGCGGCTCATCGGCGCGACCTGGGGCATCTTCGGGCACGGCAACGTGGCGGGGATCGGCCAGGCGCTCGTGGAGCACGCCGAGGAGATGCCCTTCCACCAGGGCCGCAACGAACAGGCGATGGTGCACGCCGCCGTGGGCTATGCCCGCCAGTCCGGCCGGCTCGCCACCCACGCCGTCACCACGTCCATCGGGCCCGGCGCCACCAACCTCGTCACCGGCGCGGCCCTCGCCACCGTCAACCGCCTGCCGGTGCTCCTCCTGCCCGGCGACACCTTCGCCGCCCGGCCCGCCGACCCGGTGCTCCAGCAGCTCGAAGTGCCCTACGCGGGCGACGTCTCCGTCAACGACTGCCTGCGCCCCGTCTCACGGTACTTCGACCGCGTGACCCGCCCCGAGGCCCTGGTCCCGGCCGCCCTCGCCGCGATGCGGGTGCTCACCGACCCCGCCGACACCGGCGCCGTCACGCTCGCGCTGCCGCAGGACGTGCAGGCGGAGGCGTACGACTGGCCGGAGGAGTTCTTCGCCGAGCGGGTGTGGACCGTCCGCAGGCAGGCCCCCGACCCGCGGGAGCTGGCCGCGGCCGCCGGCCTGGTGCGCGCGGCGCGGCGGCCCCTGATCGTGGCGGGCGGCGGCGTCCACCACAGCGCCGCCGAGGACGCCCTCGCCCGCCTCGCGGACGCCACCGGAATCCCCGTGGCCTCCACCCAGGCGGGCAAGGGCTCGCTGCGCTTCGACCACCCGGCGGACGTCGGCGGCATCGGGCACACCGGCACCGCGCCCGCGAACGAACTGGCCCGCGCCGCCGACCTGGTGATCGGCGTCGGCACCCGCTACAGCGACTTCACCACGGCCTCGGGCACCCTCTTCGAGGCGCCGGGGGTGCGCTTCCTGAACCTGAACATCGCGCCCTTCGACGGGCACAAGATGGCGGGCGCCACCCTGATCGCCGACGCGCGCGCCGGGCTCGAAGCGCTCACCGCGGAACTGGAGGGGCACCGCGTCGAGCCCTCCTTCACCCTCGACTACCGCGGTGACAAGGCGCGCTGGGAGCAGCGCGTCGACGCCGCCTATGCGACGGACGAGCCGGACGTGCGCCCCAGCCAGACGCAGGTGCTCGGGGTGCTCGACGAGGTGGTGACCGAGGACGACATTGTCATCAACGCCGCCGGGTCGCTCCCCGGCGACCTGCACAAACTCTGGCGGACCCGGTCGGCGCGGCAGTACCACGTCGAGTACGGCTACTCCTGCATGGGCTATGAGATCCCGGCGTCGATCGGCGTGGCGCTCGCGGCGCCGGGGCGGCCGGTGTGGGCGCTGGTCGGCGACGGCACGTATCTGATGAACCCGACCGAGATCGTCACGGCCGTCCAGGAGGGCATCCCGGTCAAGGTCGTCATCCTGCAGAACCACGGCTATGCCTCGATCGGCGGGCTCTCGGCCTCGGTGGGCGGCGAGCGCTTCGGGACGGCCTACCGCTTCCGGGCGGACGACGGCGGGTACACCGGGGCGCCGCTGCCGGTCGACCTGGCCGCGAACGCCGCCTCGCTCGGCATGCGCGTCCTGCGCGCGAAGACCGTCCGTGAGCTGCGGGAGGCGCTGCGCGAGGCGCGCGGGGCAGACCGTCCCACATGTGTCTATGTGGAGACGGAAACGGCAGACACAGTGTCGGGCCCGCCCCCCGCACAGGCGTGGTGGGATGTGCCCGTGGCCGAGACGGCGACCCGGGCGTCCGCGGTCAAGGCCAGGGAAGAGTACGACCGGCACGTCGCAGCCCGGCGCCGCCACCTGTGAGAGTAGGGATGCTTGTCATGACGAAGACGGTCAATCACTGGATCGGCGGGAAGGCCGTCGAGGGGGCCTCGGGTACGTTCGGCCCGGTCACCGACCCGGCGACCGGCGTCGTCACGACGCAGGTCGCCTACGCGAGCGCCGACGAGGTGGACGCGGCGGTCGCGGCGGCCCGCGAGGCCTTCACGACCTGGGGCGCCTCCTCGCTCGCCAAGCGCACCGCCGTGCTCTTCGCGTTCCGCGCGCTGCTCGACGCCAACCGCGACGCGATCGCCGAGCTGATCGTCGCCGAGCACGGCAAGGTGCACTCCGACGCGCTCGGCGAGGTCGCCCGCGGCCTGGAGATCGTCGACCTGGCCTGCGGCATCACCGTGCAGCTCAAGGGCGAGCTGTCCACGGAGGTCGCCTCGCGCGTGGACGTGGCGTCCATCCGCCAGCCGCTGGGCGTCGTCGCGGGCATCACGCCGTTCAACTTCCCGGCCATGGTGCCGATGTGGATGTTCCCGCTGGCCATCGCGTGCGGCAACACCTTCGTGCTCAAGCCGAGCGAGAAGGACCCCTCCGCGTCGATGAAGATCGCGGAACTGCTCGCCGAGGCCGGTCTCCCCGACGGCGTCTTCAACGTCGTGCACGGCGACAAGGTGGCCGTCGACCGCCTCCTCGAACACCCGGACGTGGCGGCCGTCTCCTTCGTGGGCTCCACGCCCATCGCCCGCCACATCCACGCCACCGCCTCCGCCAACGGCAAGCGCGTGCAGGCGCTCGGCGGCGCCAAGAACCACATGCTGGTCCTGCCCGACGCGGACCTGGACGCGGCGGCCGACGCCGCCGTCTCGGCCGCCTACGGCTCCGCCGGCGAGCGCTGCATGGCCATCTCGGCCGTCGTCGCGGTCGGCTCGATCGCGGACGAGCTGGTCGCCAAGATCAAGGAGCGCGCCGAGAAGATCAAGATCGGTCCGGGCAACGACCCCGCGTCCGAGATGGGCCCGCTGATCACCGCCGCCCACCGCGACAAGGTCGCCTCGTACGTCGCGGGCGCCGCGGCCGAGGGCTGCGAGGTCGTCCTCGACGGCACCGGATACACGGTCGAGGGCCACGAGAACGGCCACTGGATCGGCCTCTCCCTGCTCGACCGCGTCCCCACGACCGCCAAGGCCTACCGGGACGAGATCTTCGGCCCGGTCCTGTGCGTGCTGCGCGTCGACACGTACGAGGAGGGCGTCGCCCTCATGAACGCCTCGCCGTTCGGCAACGGCACCGCGATCTTCACCCGTGACGGCGGCGCGGCCCGCCGCTTCCAGCTGGAGATCGAGGCGGGCATGGTCGGCGTGAACGTGCCGATCCCGGTGCCGGTGGGCTACCACTCCTTCGGCGGCTGGAAGGACTCCCTCTTCGGGGACCACCACATCTACGGCAACGACGGCACGCACTTCTACACGCGCGGCAAGGTCGTCACCACGCGCTGGCCCGACCCGTCGGACGCGCCGGCCGGGGTCGACCTGGGCTTCCCGCGCAACCACTGAGTCACCGGCGCGTCACCACGCGTAGAGGGCGGCCGTCCGGATTCCGGACGGCCGCCCATATTTTTTAACGCTGTCTTTGCGGTTCCCGTGCACACGGTGCAATCCGGGCAGCGAAGGTGTCTGCATGGATATGCCTGCGAAGGCAAGGTCAACATTGCCGGATGGCTACTCATTGCCACCCACTGGCGCAAACTCTTGGGAAAGCCAGGCGACTTGGGTCGGTGTGACGCTGCGGATTCCGTAGGTAAATGACCGTTGACGTTCCGGTTATCGCCGGGGTTCGATGACGCGCCGGGAGCCACTGGAAGACGCTCGACTGCCTTCGGAGGCGATAGGGCTCCCGCCGCAGCATCTGCCGCACGAGTCGATCGGAACCGCGCTGTATGACCGATACGCTTCGCCCGCCCACGCCCGCTTCCGCGGCCGACGCCCCTCCGGCGCCGGTGGCCGTGCCGGGTGATCCCCAGAAGCTCAAGCGCTCCATCGGCGTCGTGGGAGGCACCCTCCTCACGCTGTCCTGCGTGACACCCGCCTCCACGCTCTTCGTGGTCGTCCCCGACCTCTTCTCCTCGCTCGGCACCGCGACCGCGCTCACCATCGCCATCGGCTCGCTGCTCTGCGTCGGCGTGGCGTTCTGCTACTCCGAGCTGGGCACGCTCATCCCCAGCGCCGGCGGCGAGTACGCGATGGTCTCCACGATGGCGGGACGCCTGGCCGGCTGGCTGGTCTTCGTCCTGTCCCTGCTCGTCGTGATGATCGTGCCGCCCGTGATCGCCATGGGCACCGCCGACTACCTGGCGCCGGTCCTCGACCTCGATCCGGCCTACGCGGGCGCGGGCGTCATGATCCTCGCCACCCTCGCGGGCCTGCTCGACCTGCGCGCCAACGCCTGGATCACCGGCATCTTCCTCGTCCTGGAGGTCATCGCCGCGGGCGTCGTCGCCGTCCTCGGCTTCGCGCACGCCGAGCGGGGCGCGGGCAGCCTGGTGGACCTCTCGGTCGCGGGCTCCGGTCCCGGCGGCGTCGACACCGTCACGGCCATGCTGATCGTCTCGGGCCTCGCGATCGCCCTCTTCGTCACGCAGGGCTTCTCGACGGCCGTGTACCTCTCCGAGGAGCTGGAGAACCCGCGCCGCAACGTCGCGCGCACCGTCCTCGCCACCCTCGCCATCTCCTCCGTCATCATCCTGGTGCCGGTCATCGCGATCACCATGGGCGCGAAGAGCCTGACGGCCCTCACCGAGGGCGACATCAGCGCCATGGTGACGGCCTGGTCCAACTCGGCCGTCGGCACGTTCGTCAGCCTCTGCGTGGCCCTCGCGATCATCAACGCGGGCATCGTCATGGTCATCCAGAACTCCCGCGTCCTCTTCGCCTCGGCCCGCGACAAGGCCTGGCCCGCACCGGTGAACAAGGCCCTGTCGAAGCTCGGCGCCTCGGGCGCGCCCTGGGTGGCCACGCTCCTCGTGGGCGTCCCGGGCGCCCTGCTCTGCTTCGTCAACCTCGACACCCTGTACGGGGTGACCGGGGTCTCCGTGACCGGCATGTACCTGCTGGTGGCGGTGGCCGCGCTGCTCGCGCGGCGGGGCGGACACGGCCACCGCTCGGCCTGGCGGATGCCGCTGTGGCCCGCGGTCCCCGTGGTGCTCATCGCGGTCCTCGCCTACGTGCTCAGCCGGCAGGAGTTGTCCTACCTCGGGTGGACCGGGGGGATCGTCGTGGCGGCCACGCTGTACTTCGTGCTCTACCTGCGGCCCCGGCGGGAGACCCGGTGGCTGGTGAGCGTGCCGGAGGAGTAGGGCCCGGCGCCCGGACCAGGGCGGCCGGAGGGCGCCTTCGTGGATCAGGCCGTCGCGCCGACCCGTCGCTCCACCTCCGCCCAGTCCTCCGGGTCGACCTCGGTGGAGCGGCCCCCGGCCAGCAGGTCGCGGTCCTTGAAGCCGCTGGACGTGGACACGCAGACCACGGGCCCCTCGACCGCGGGGCCGAGCTGCCGGTACCCCGCGAGCCCCGCGGCGGCGGACAGCTCGGCCCACAGGCCCGACCCGGCCAGCTCCGCGCGCGCCGCCGCCATCTCCGCGTCGGAGACCAGCAGGGCCGCGCCCCCGCTCTCCCGCACCGCCACGACCCCCCGGTAGCCGCCGACCGGTGAGCCGATCGCGTAGGCGGCGGTCTCTCCGACGGGGACCCGGGTGGCGGGCACCCCGTCCCGCAGCGCGGCGGCGAGCGGCCCGCCGGCGGCCGGCTCGCAGGAGTAGAGGCGCGGCACCCGGTCGGCGAGCCCGAGGGCGACCAGCTCCGCGAAGCCCTTCCAGACGCCGAAGAGCAGTTCCCCGTACCCCGTGGGCAGGAACACGGCCCCCGGCACGCCGAGCTCCGTGAAGATCTCGTAGGCCAGGGTCTTGTACCCCTCGGGTCCGAACGCGTGCCCGGTGTGCGTGGGCGTCACGTTGCTGACGGGGTGGTAGCCGAACCGCTCGACGATCCTGCGCAGCAGCGGCCACCGCGCGTCCACGGGCACGGACAGCACCACGGCTCCGTACGCCCGCAGGAACGCCTCCACCGCGGGCGGTGTCTCCGTCGAGCCGATCACGACGCACCGCAGGCCCGCCCGTGCCGCGTACGCCGCGGCCGAGGCGCCGTGGTTGCCCGACGAGGCGACGACGACGCCCTCCGCGCCCGCGCCGACGGCGGCGCTGACCGTGACGCGGTTGATGCGGTCCTTGTGGCTCCAGGTCGGATTGCGGGACTCGTCCTTGATCCAGAGGCCGTCGCCGAGGGGGACGAGGGGCGTGCCGCCCTCCCCGAGCCCCGGCGCGCGCAGCGGCGGCAGGAGCGGGGCCCACCGGTCGTGGCCGCGCGGCTGCCCGGCCGCGCCGGTGAAGAGGCCGGCCGGAACCTCGTCGTAGGCGTAGTCCACCTCTACGGGGTACGAGACGTTCTCCGTGCTGGTCACCGGGCAACCGGCGGTGAGCGGCGGCCACAGCGGGAAACGGACGGAGGGGTCACCGAGTGAGCGCTGGCCGATGGCGAGGGAATCGCGGGAGGTCACGGATGCGGACGGGGATGTCATGGGTGCAGACTCTATTCACCCCTGACACCCCGCGGCCACGCGTACCGCGGCGGCGGTACGCCGGGCGCGAAGCCTACTCCCCCGGGAGGTCACGCAGTTCAGTCCGGCGGCTGCCCCGGTCGTCGGTGCTCGCCCGTACGGTTGACGTCATGGATCTACGACTGCCCTGGCCCGGACGAGGGACGGGGCCCGCGAGCGGGCCCGGGCGCACCAGGGGCCGGCCGCGCCGGCTGGCAGCCGCCGCGGCCGGCGTCGTGCTGCTCGCGGGCGCCGGCACCTGGACGGCCGTCGCCTCGGACGAGGGACCGGCGGTGCACAGGACCGACGGCACGCTCGACGCCGACGGCGCGCGGATCGACACCTCGTACTTCACGGCGGGCGACCCCGGGCACAAGCGCCCCGCGGTCCTCATCGGCCACGGCTTCGGCGGCAGCAAGAACGACGTGCGGGAGCAGGCGGAGAAGCTGGCCCAGGAGGGGTACGCGGTCCTGACCTGGTCGGCCCGCGGCTTCGGCAGGTCCACCGGCAAGATCGGCCTGAACGACCCCCGGGGTGAGGTCGCCGACGTCTCGAAGATGATCGACTGGCTGGCGAAGCGGCCCGAGGTGCGGCTCGACGGGGACGGCGACCCGCGCGTGGGCGTCACCGGTTCCTCGTACGGAGGAGCGGTGTCGCTGCTCGCGGCCGGGCACGACGAGCGGGTGGACGCGATCGCCCCCCAGATCACGTACTGGAACCTCGCGGACGCCCTCTTCCCCGGCGGCGTCTTCAAGAAGCTCTGGGCGGGCACGTTCATCAACGCCGGGGGCGGCTGCGACCGCTTCGAGAAGCGGCTGTGCGACATGTACGAACGGGTCGCGGTCGCCGGGAAGCCGGACGACGCGGCGCGGAAGCTGCTCACCGAGCGCAGCCCGGCCGCCGTCGGCGACCGCATCAAGGTGCCGACGCTGCTCGCCCAGGGGCAGACCGACTCCCTCTTCCCGCTCGGCCAGGGCGACGCCATCGCCCACGCGATCCGCGCCAACCACGCGCCCGTGAAGGTGGACTGGATCGCGGGCGGCCACGACGGGGGCGACCGCGAGCGCGGGCGCGTCGAGCAGCGCGTCACCTCGTGGTTCGACCGCTATCTGAAGGACGACGAGGGCGCCGACACCGGCCCCGCGTTCCGCGTCACCCGCACCGGGGGCATGGACTCCACCGACGGGGCGGCGAAGCAGCGCGGCGCGAGCTCCGACCGCTACCCGGGCCTGGAGAGCGACCCGCGCGCCGTGCCGCTCGGCGGCCGCGAGCAGACCTTCGACAACCCCGCGGGCGCCAACCCGCCCGCCATCTCCGGCCTGCCGGGCCTCGGCGCGGGCAACCTCAGCCAGATGTCCTCGCTCGGCGTCGGCGTCTCCCTCGACGTCCCCGGGCAGTACGCGAAGTTCGACTCGGAGCCGCTGCGGGAAGACCTCCGGATCACCGGGGCCCCGACCGCGCGCGTGCACGTGAAGTCCTCCAGCGAGGACGCCGTGCTCTTCGCGAAGGTCTACGACGTCGGACCCGGCGGCAAGCAGCGCGTCCTGCCCTCCCAACTGGTCGCGCCGATACGGGTCGAGGGCGCCAGGGCCGGCAAGGACGTCACGCTGCGGCTGCCCGCCGTCGACCACGAGGCGCGCAAGGGCCACCGCCTGCGCCTCGTGCTCGCCTCCACCGACCTCGGATACGCCTCGCCCGCCGAGCCCGCCGAGTACACCGTCTCGCTCAAGGGCGACCTGGAGGCGCCGACGGCGGCCGGCGTGCGGACCGCCGCCGCGCCGATGCCCGCCTGGGTGTGGTGGCTGCCCGTCGCCGGAGCCGTGCTCACCCTCGCCCTCCTGGTCACCGGGCGGCGCCGCACGACGGCGCCCGCACCCGACCCGGACCTCGCCGAGGTGCCGCTGCAGATCACGGACCTGAGCAAGCGGTACGCGAAGTCCAGCGACCGGTACGCCGTGCGGGACGTCTCCTTCCGCGTCGAGAAGGGCCAGGTCCTCGGCCTCCTCGGACCGAACGGCGCGGGCAAGACGACGACCCTGCGCATGCTCATGGGCCTGATCCGGCCCGACGCGGGCGAGATCCGCGTCTTCGGGCAGGCGATCAGGCCGGGCGCGCCGGTCCTCTCCCGGGTCGGCGCCTTCGTCGAGGGCGCCGGCTTCCTGCCGCACCTCTCGGGCCGGGAGAACCTGGAGCTGTACTGGAAGGCCACCGGGCGCCCCGCCGAGGACGCCCACCTGGACGAGGCCCTCGAGATCGCCGGGCTCGGCACCGCGCTGGCCCGCGCCGTGCGGACGTACTCCCAGGGCATGCGGCAGCGCCTGGCCATCGCCCAGGCCATGCTCGGCCTGCCCGACCTGCTGATCCTCGACGAGCCGACCAACGGCCTCGACCCGCCGCAGATCCGCGAGATGCGCGAGGTCATGATCCGGTACGCGCGCGGCGGGCGCACCGTCATCGTCTCCAGCCACCTCCTCGCCGAGGTCGAGCAGTCCTGCACGCACCTCGTCGTCATGGACCGCGGCCGCCTCGTCCAGGCCGGACCCGTCACCGAGATCGTCGGCTCGGGGGACACGCTCCTGGTCGGCCTCGCGCAGGACGTCTCCGACCCGCTCGTCGAGAAGGTCGCCGCCCTGCCCGGCGTCGCCTCGGCGGTCCGCGCGGACGACGGCCTGCTCGTGCGGCTCGACGGCACCGAGGCGGGCGCCGCCGCGCGGCTCCTGCCCGAACTGGTGCGCCTGGAGGTGCCCGTGGAGTCCATGGGCCCGCACCGCCGCCTGGAAGACGCGTTCCTGACCCTGATCGGAGGAGGCGCCGCATGACCGCCACCGCACCCCCGGAGCGCGCCACGGCCCCCGGCTACCGCGCGGGCCGCACCCTGCCCCTGCGGGTCGAGGCGGTCCGCCAGCTCAAGCGGCGCCGCACCCTCGTCATGGGCGCCGTCATGGCGCTCCTGCCCGTGGTGCTCGTCATCGCCTTCGCCGTCGCGGGCGGCTCGCCCGAGTCCCGCAGCGGACGGGTGACGCTGATGGACACCGCCACGTCGTCCGGCGCGAACTTCACGGCGACCGCGCTGTTCGTCTCGGCGGGCTTCCTCCTCGTGATCCCCGTGGCGCTGTTCTGCGGGGACACGGTCGCCTCCGAGGCGAGCTGGTCGTCCCTGCGCTATCTCCTCGCGGCGCCCGTGCCGCGGTCCCGGCTGCTGTGGTCCAAGCTCGCCGTCGCGCTCGGCCTCAGCGCCGCCGCGATGATCCTGCTGCCGCTGGTCGCGCTGGCGATCGGCACGGCGGCGTACGGCTGGGGGCCGCTGGAGATACCGACCGGCGGCGCGCTGCCCGCGGGCACGGCGGTGCGGCGCCTGCTGGTGGCCGTCGCGTTCATCTTCGTCTCCCAACTGGTCACCGCGGGGCTCGCGTTCTGGCTGTCCACGCGGACCGACGCGCCGTTGGGCGCGGTCGGCGGCGCGGTCGGCCTGACCATCGTCGGCAACGTCCTCGACGCCGTCACGGCTCTCGGCCACTGGCGGGACTTCCTCCCCGCCCACTGGCAGTTCGCCTGGGCCGACGCCTTCCAGCCGACGCCCGAGTGGGGCGGCATGATCCAGGGCTCGGCGGTGTCGGTGACGTACGCGCTGGTGCTGTTCGCGCTGGCCTTCCGGGGGTTCGCGCGGAAGGACGTGGTGTCGTAGCGGGTGGCGTGGCGGCGGCGTGAGCCCCCCGCCGGGCCGGCCGTGGCCGCATCGAGACCCATCCGCAATCTCCCGTGCCGATCGTCCGAAGGGCCTTCCGCGTCACAGTCAGGAAGACCGACGACGCGAGGGGGACAGATGCGGAACCGGAAGACACGGCACGGGCTGCTCGCCGTGGCGCTGGCGGGCGGGCTCCTGCTGACCGGCTGCAACAGCGGCGGCTCCGCCGGGATCGACCGCGCGGCCGACGGGAAGGGCAGGCAGCGGGCCGACGGCGCCGCACCCCTCCCCGCCCCGGCCCCCGACTCGCCCGAAGGCGGCAAGGGCGACGCGGCCACCCCCGGCGGCCGGGACGACCCCCCGGCCGCGCCCGACCACCTCTCCACCTTCGCCCTCGACGTCGACACCGCCTCGTACGGCTACGCGCGCCGCACCCTCGCCGAGGGACGCCTGCCCGACCCGGCGACGGTCCGCCCCGAGGAGTTCGTCAACAGCTTCCGCCAGGACTACCCCCGGCCCGACGGCGACGGCTTCTCGGTCAGCGTGGACGGCGCCCGCGCCGGGGACGACGGCTGGTCCCTGCTGCGCGTCGGCCTCACCACCAGGGGCGATGACGGGGAGTCCGCACGACCGCCCGCCGCCCTGACCTTCGTCATCGACGTCTCCGGGTCCATGGCGGAGCCCGGCCGCCTCGACCTCGTCAAGGAGTCGCTCGGCATCATGACCGACCGGCTGCGCCCCGACGACTCCGTCGCCCTCGTCACCTTCAGCGACACCGCCGAGACGGTCCTGCCGATGACCCGCCTCGGCGACACCGGGGCCGGCCGGAGCCGCGTCCACACGGCGATCAGCGGCCTTGAGCCCACGCAGTCCACCAACCTCGAAGCGGGCATCACCACCGGCTACGCCACCGCCGTGGCGGGCAAGGAGCGCGGCGCGACCAACCGCGTCGTGCTGCTCTCCGACGCCCTCGCCAACACGGGCGAGACCAGCGCCGACGGCATCCTCGACCGCATCTCCGACGCCCGCCGCGAGCACGGCATCACCCTCTTCGGGGTCGGGGTCGGCAGCGAGTACGGCGACGCCCTGATGGAGCGGCTCGCCGACAAGGGCGACGGCCACACCACGTACGTGTCGGACCCGGAGGAGGCCCGCGAGGTCTTCTGCGAGCAGCTGCCCGCCCATGTCGAGCTGCGGGCCAGGGACGCGAAGGCGCAGGTCGCCTTCGACCCGGAGACCGTGGAGCGGTTCCGCCTCATCGGCTACGAGAACCGCGCGGTCGCCGACGAGGACTTCCGCGACGACTCCGTGGACGGCGGCGAGATCGGCCCCGGCCACACGGTGACCGCGCTGTACGCGGTCCGCGCGAAGCCGGGGGCCGAGGGGCATCTCGCCACGGCGCGCGTGCGCTGGCTCGATCCGGAGAGCCGGGCCCCGCGCGAGGCGTCCGGGCGGGTCAGGGCGGCCGACCTGGAGGGGACGCTGTGGCGGGCGGACGGCGGCCTTCGAACGGCCGCCGTCGCCGCGTACTTCGCGGACGCGCTGCGGGCTCGCGGGGGCGGTGCGCACAGCTCGGCCGGGGGCGCCGCCCCGCTGCCGGGGGCGCCGTCGCTGGCCGAGCTGGCGCGGCGCGCGGACGCGTTGCCGGGCGGGGGCGAGCAGGTGCGGGGTCTGGCCGACGCCGTGGACCGGGCTGTCCGGCTCACCGGCGGAGCCGGGTGACCGCATCCGGTCAACCTCCGCCCGCCTCCGTCCTCCGCCGTCCGTCCCCGTCCGCCTCTGCCCGCCTCCGCCCGCCGGTCCTTCGTGGCCGGGCGCGCAGTTCCCCGCGCCCCTTGCGGGGCCCGGCTGCCCCTCCTAGCGGGGGCCGGCCGGGCGCAGGCGGTAGGCGTACGTGTACGTGCGGCCCGCGTGGAGCAGGTACTTCTCCTCCGGGGGCGCTCCCCAGGAGTCGTTGCCGCCCACGCCCATCTGGCGGTGGTTGACGGCCAGAGAGGTCTCCGCCCGGCGCGTCACCTCGTGCGGGTGGGCCGGTCCCTCCAGGTCGGCGGGGGTGTGGTGCAGGGCGCTGAACTCCAGGAACGGCTCCCCTTCCGCCGGGTCGGCGCGGACGTCGAGGCCGTCGCCGGAGCGGTCGGTGAGCGTGACGCGGCGTACGTCGGTCTTGTTGCCGGTCTCCTGGGGCCGCAGGTAGGGAGCGACCTGCTCGTCGACGGTCGAGCGGTAGCGGCCGATCAGGGCCCCGGACTTGCGGTCCTGGTAGTTTTCGTGCGGCCCGCGCCCGAGCCAGTCCAGGCGCTCGAACCCCTTCGGCAGCGTGAGCAGCGCCCCCACCACCGGCAGGTCGGGCAGCCCGTCGGCGGCCTCCAGGGTGTGCCGGACCCGCACCTCGCCGTCGCCGCGGACGGTGAACACGGTGCGCCAGGCGGACGCCTTCGGCGCGGTCGGCAGCGTGGCGCGCACCTCGACGGTGATCTCGCCGGGCGCGGGCTGCGCCGTCTCGACCCCGGTGATCTTCGCCTTGGCGCCCGCCTCGCGCCAGGTCGCGGCCTGCTGCGGGTACTTGCGGCCGATGTCGTTGTCGGTCGGCGCACGCCACAGATGCGGCACGGGCCCGCCCGCGAGCAGCAGCCGCCCCTTGACCTTGTACGAGGAGAGGGTCCCCGTGGCCTTGGAGAGCACCAGCTCCAGTGCGCGCCCGGTGACCCGCACCTCCTTGTCGTCCTCGTGCAGGTCGAGGCGGGGGAGCGTGCCGGGGGCCGGATCGGCGGGGGCGGGCGCGTGCGGGTCCAGGGCGAACTGCTCCACCGCCACGGTGTGCCCCGCCGGCGCCCAGTTGGCCTTCTTCCGCAGCACGAGGGCGACGTTCAGCCAGTACTCGGCTCCGGGCTCCGGGCGCGCGGGCTCGTCGTACGGGACGCGGACCGTGCCGGAGGCGCCGGGCGCCACGTCAGGCGCGGCCAGGGTCCCGTGCTGGATCTCCTCGCCGTCCCGCGTGACGGCCCAGCGCAGCTCGTAGGCGTCAAGCGCGGTGAAGAGGTGCTTGTTGGTGACGCGGACCGACCCGGCGGCGAGGTCGTCCGCGGCGAAGGCGACCGGCTGGTACACCTTCTTGATCTCCATGATGCCCGGGTGGAGCGCACGGGTGGAGGCGACGAGTCCGTTGCCGCAGAAGTTGCCGTCGGTGGGGTAGCCCGGCTTCCAGTCCTCGCCGTAGGAGAGGTAGGTGCGCTTGCGGTCGCCTGGTATGGGGAGCCGGATGTTCTGGTCGCACCAGTCCCAGACGAACGCGCCGTGCAGGTTCGGGTACTTCTCGAAGATCTCCCAGTACTCGGGGAGGTTGCCGCTGCTGTTGCCCATGGAGTGGCAGTACTCGCAGAGCATGAACGGCTTGGGCTCCCCCGACCTGCCGTACTTCTCGACGCCCGCCGGCTTGGTGTACATCTCGCTGTGCACGTCGGCGACGGAGTTCATGCCCTCGTAGTGCACGGGCCGTGAGGCGTCGCGGGCGCGCACCCAGTCGGCCATGGCCTCGAAGTTGCCGCCCTGCCCCGCCTCGTTGCCGAGCGACCAGATCACGACGCTCGGGTGGTTCTTGTCCCGCTCGACCATGGACCGGACGCGGTCCACGCAGTTGTCCGTCCATTCGGGCAGCGAGCCGGGGAGCCGGTCGCGCACCCCGTGCGTCTCCAGGTTGGTCTCGTCGATGACGTAGAGGCCGTACTCGTCGCAGAGCTCCAGCCAGCGCGGGTGGTTCGGGTAGTGCGAGGTGCGTACGGCGTTGATGTTGTGCCGCTTCATCAGCAGCACGTCCTGGAGCATCACGGACTCCGGGACCGCCTGCCCGTGGTCGGGGTGGGACTCGTGCCGGTTGGTGCCGCGGAACATCACGGGGCGGCCGTTGACCGTCAGCTTGCCGGGGCCGAAGTCCACCTGCCGGAAGCCGACGCGGGTCCGCTGCACGTCGACGGCCCTGCCGGAGTCGTCCCGCAGGGTGACGACGAGGGTGTACAGGTGCGGCTGCTCGGCCGACCAGAGCGCGGGCCTCTTGACGTCGGCCGTGAGGCGCAGGGGTTCGCCGGGCACGGCGTCGCCGCGCAACCGCCCGCCCGGCACGACCCGGCCCCGGGCGTCGTGCAGCACGGCGTCGACCCGGTGCGCCCGCTCCTTGGCGCGCCGCTCGCCGCCCCGGTCCCGCACGGTGACGGCGACCGACAGCACGGCGTCGCGGAACGCCCCGTCGAGGTCGGTCCGCACCTCCAGGTCCTGCACGTGCGCTTGCGGCACGGAGTACACGTACACGTCACGGAAGATCCCGGACAGGTCGATCATGTCCTGGTCCTCGAGCCAGCTCCCGTCGGACCAGCGGTAGACCTCCACCGCCAGGGAGTTGGCGCCGGAGCGCAGGTGCTCGGTGACGTCGAACTCGGCGGGGGTGTAGCTGTCCTCGCTGTAGCCGACCTTCTCGCCGTTGACCCAGACGAAGAAGGCGGACTTCACGCCCTGGAAGGAGAGCAGCGTGCGGCGCCCGCGCCAGTCGCGCGGCACGGTGAAGGCGCGGCGGTAGGAGCCGACGGGGTTGAAGCCCCGCGGCACGTCGGGGAAGTCGGGCTTGTCGTAGCCCTCCCACGGATACGTGATGTTCAGGTAGATCGGGTGCGGGTAGCCCTCGATCTCCCAGTTCGACGGGACGGTGATCCGGTCCCAGCCGCTCACGTCGTAGTCGTCGGCCTCGAAGCCGGCCGGCCGCTTCTCCGGGTTCTCGGCCCAGTGGAAGGCCCACCGCCCGTTCAGCGAGCGGTAGTAGGGCGACTTCGTCAGCTCGCCGCGCAGGGCGTCGGCGGTGGAGGCATACGGGACGAGGCGGGCGCGGGCGGGTTCCCTGTTGACCTGGAAGACGCGGGGGTTGGCGTTCCACTCGGGCTTCTGCGCGGCTCCGGGTGCGGCGGCCGGGGCGGCGGCCGCACCGGTGGCTCTCCCGTGCGCGGCGAAGGCCTGTTTCTGCGCGGCGAAGGCGGCCCAGCCCGCCAGCGCGGTACCGGTGACGAGGAGGGAGCGGCGGCTCGGACGGTGTTCGCTCATGCGGCAACTCCGAACGGAAGGCAACAAGAACCATCAGCATCAGACGCAATCGCGCACAGCACAAGACCCGTGCAAGCCATGCGGAACGCCTGCGGAGCACTCCCTCGGCAGGGGTGTCTCCGCGGCCGGGTGGCCTTCGGTCAGCCCCGCGGCCCGCACGCCTGCCGTTCCGCGCGCACCGGATCGTTGGAGAACCGGAAGGACGTGCGCTCCACGGCCCCCGTCAGATTCCGCCAGAACCGCCCCGCCGTCATCGGCGCCCGCGTGGCCGCCCGCAGCTCCGCGAACGGCCCGCAGCGCAGGGCCCGCCGGGCGGCGTCGACGCGGGCGGGGTCCATCCCCGGGGGCAGCGCGCCGGGCACGCCGCGCTCGGCGACGATCCACTCGTCGGGGAGCCGCTTGTCGTGGCCCACGCGGCCGTCGAAGCTCTCGGAGTGGGCGGCGAGGGGATAGGCGAGCCCGATCGGGTCGAGCGCCGCGCCGGAGAGGGGGATGACGGTGCCGCTGAAGCCGAGGGTGTTGTAGACGCCCGTCACACCGGGCCGCGCGGCCGGCACGGCGGTGTGGGCGAGGAGCAGCGCGCGCTCGCCGGTGAGATCGCCCCGCCGCGCGCTCTCGCGGACCAGCCGGGCGTACGCCATGTTGCCCGGCTGCCCGGCGAAGTCGTGGCGCACGGGATGGGCCGCGGCGTTCTGGCGGACGTACACGCCGCGTTCGTCCGCGATCCCCTGCGGGCCGATCCGCCCCTCGTAGGGCACCCGCAGGAGCGCCGCGCAGGCCACGGCCCAGATCGCGACCCCGGCCGCCGCGATCGTCCACGCGCGCGTGAGGGGCACGAGGAAGACGGGCAGCAGCATCAGGAACAGCCCCGGCAGGAACATTCGCCCGTGCATGAAGTCGCCGCCCACCTTGATGACGTACAGCCAGCACAGGGCGCCCGCGGCCAGCGGCGCGGCCACCGGCACGAGCTGCCCGGCGCGGGCGGCGGCCAGCCGGGCGATGGCCCCCCGCCCGCGCGCCGAGAGGCGGACGGCGGGCCCCCGCCCGCGCACGGGCAACCGGACGGCGGGACCTCGCCCGTGCGCCGGAAGGTAGGTCAGCGCCGCCGCGACGATGATCAGCAGCGGCAGCCACAGGACGTAGGGCCCGGCGAAGTCCCGGAGGTAGTCGAGGCCCCGTCCCCACAGGCTCCGGGACGCCTCCTTGGTGACGCCGGGCAGCGGCATCAGATGCCCGTAGTACCCCATGCGGAAGACCTCGTACGCGACGGGGAGCGCCCCCGCGGCCCCCGCGCCCGCGCACACGCCCCGCCACGAGGGGCGCGCGATCACCCACTGTCCCGCGAGGAAGACCGCGGACACCAGCGCCAGGTCGGGCCGCACGAGCGGCCCGAGGCCGAGCACGGCGCACGTCACCAGGGACCGGGGCCGCGCGACGAGCGCGAGCCAGGCCCCGGCGATCCAGCAGGTGGCGAGGCCGGTCTCCAGGCCGGAGGTGGCGAAGTCCCACACGGGCGGCAGCGCGAGCGGCACCAGCGCCCCGCAGGGCAGCAGCAGGCGGGCCCCGCCGTGCAGCCGGAGCGCCGCGAGACCGGCGAGCGCGAAGCCGGCGGCGGTGAGCAGCAGCCCGCCGTACACGGCCGACGCGGCGATGTCGGCGCCGGGCGCACCGGCCACCACGAGCAGCCACTGCCACAGGGTCCCGGTGGACGACTCGGCGCGCTCCCCGGCGTTGAAGACGGGCCCGTTGCCGGCGAGGACCTGCCGGACGGTACGCACGTAGATGTGCCCGTCGTCCGACATCCACCGCCGCTGGAACCCGGCGACGGCGACGACGAGGGCGGGCAGCAGGCAGAGCCCGACGCGCGCGACCCCACGCCACCGCGAGCGCCCCGCATCCCCGGGGCGCTCGGCGGCGAACCGCGCTGGACGGACACCGGAGGAGTACGTAGACGTCATGCACGCTACATCGGCGCAGGTCAGTCGCGGCTTGAGTCGACGGGGCCGGGGGCCGGGGCCGGGGCCGGGGGAGCGGAGGCCGGGGGAGTCCGCCCGCGCCTTCGGTCGGTCGCCTACGCCTTCGGTATGTCGAAGTACCGGGTGAGGCAGGCGGCGAGCGCGACGTCCCCCACGATCTTGACCTTGCGGAGCATGAAGAGCTTGACGGGCCCGACGTTCCCGGAGACCAGCTTCAGGAACTCGGGGTCGGCGAGGACGAGCGTGAGGCGCGGATCGGCGTCCGAGCGCCCCTCGCGAACGGCGCAGGCGCCGTCGGCTATCGCCGTCTCGTACACGGCGTCCTCGTTGTCACCGCTGCCCGTGATCCGCCAGCGGATCAGCGCCTTGAGCGAGCCGGCCGCGTCCGGCCTGAACTGCCGCTCCACGCGGCCGAAGACCTCGCGCAGGACGCGGGGGCGCAGTGCGCCGTCACGGGCGATCGCGGCGATCTCCTTGTCGGAGAGCTTCTTCACGAGGCGGGCGAACTCCTCGGGGGTGACGCTCGCGAAGTCGAGCCCAGCGATCTTGCGGACGCCGTCTGTCACGGCCATCTCCTCACTCGAAGGTCAACCTGCTGTTGAACCTGCCCCGGCCCATTGAACCGGCACCGACCGGACCCATTGAACTTTCCTTACGGGTGAGTAAGTTGACCCTTGAGTAAGTACCCGGGGCCCGCCGGGAGTCGAAGAACCGCATATCGGGAGCCGTCATGGGCGTACGCAAGGATCTGCGCAGGGCACAGCGGCACGGCGGTCTCGCCGAGCGCGCGAAGGCGGAGCTGGTCAGGGACGGGGACGGCGCCGTACGCGAGGTCCGCGTCCCGGCCCTGGCGACCGGTGCGACGACGGGCAGCGTCGCCGACATCCCGTTCACCAACGCGTTCGAGGCGCCGGACGCCGTGGTGCTCCGCCGCAAACTGGGCGGCCAGTGGCATCCGGTGACGGCGGCGGCCTTCGCGCGCGAGGTGACCGAGGTGGCGAACGGCCTGGTGGCGACGGGCCTCGAACCGGGCGGCAGGGTCGCGCTGATGTCGCGTACGCGCTACGAGTGGGCGGTCGTCGACTTCGCGATATGGGCGGCGGGCGGAGTGACCGTGCCGGTCTACGCCACGTCGTCGGCGGAGCAGATCGAGTGGATCGTCCGCGACTCGGGCGCCGCCGTGCTCATCGCGGAGACCAGGGAGAACGCGGTCACGGCGGAGGAGGCCTGCGCCGCCCTCGACGCCCCGCCACGCGTCCGCTGCCTCGACGGCGGCGCGATGACGGAACTGACGGAGGCGGGCCGGGGGATTCCCGACGAGGAGGTGGCGAAGCGTCGCGACGCGCTGACGGCGGACTCCGTGGCGACGCTCTGCTACACCTCCGGGACCACGGGCCGCCCCAAGGGCTGCGTCCTCACCCACGGCAACCTGCACGCGGAGGCCGCCAACACGGTCGAACTGCTGCACCCCGTCTTCAAGGAGATCACCGGCCAGGTGGCCTCCACGCTCCTCTTCCTGCCGCTGGCGCACATCCTGGGCCGCTCGATCCAGATCGCCTGCCTGCTGGCCCGCATAGAGCTGGGCCACTGTCCGAGCGTCAGGCCGGACGAACTCCGCCCGGAGCTGCGCGCTTTCCGGCCCACGTTCGTGGTCGGCGTGCCGTACCTCTTCGAGAAGATCCACGACACGGGGCGCGCGACGGCGGAGAAGATCGGCCGGGGCGCGTCCTTCGACCGGGCGGAACGGGTGGCGGTGCGGTTCGGCGAGGCGCAGCTGCACAGGCTCCTGTCCAGGGACGCGCCGGGCCCGTCCCTCGGCCTCCGGCTCGGCTGGGCGCTGTACGAACTCCTCGTCTACCGCCGTATCCGCAAGGAGGTCGGGGGCCGGCTGCGCTACGCCATCAGCGGCGGCTCGCCCCTCGACCGCGACCTGAACCTCTTCTTCTACGCCGCAGGAATTGTCATCTACGAGGGCTACGGCCTCACCGAGACCTCGGCGGCGGCCACCGTCACACCACCGCTGGGGCCGCGCCCCGGCACGGTCGGCCTTCCGGTGCCGGGCACGGCCGTGCGCATCGCGGACGACGGCGAGGTGCTGATCAAGGGCGACACGGTCTTCACCGCCTACTGGAACAACCCGGAGGCGACGGACGCCGTGCTGCGCGACGCGTGGTTCGCCACCGGGGACATCGGCGTCCTGGACGACGACGGCTACCTCATGATCACCGGCCGCAAGAAGGACATCATCGTCACGTCGGGCGGCAAGAACGTCTCGCCCGCGGTCCTGGAGGACCGTCTGCGCAGCCGGGCCCTGGTGGGCCAGTGCATCGTGGTGGGCGACAACCGTTCGCACGTGGCCGCGCTCGTCACGCTGGACCCGGAGGCGGTCGCCCACTGGCTGACGGTCCGCAAGCGTCCGAGCGACACCCCGCCGGCGGAACTCGCGCGGGACCCGGAGGTGCGGGCGGAGATCCAGAAGGCGGTGGACCACGCGAACGCGGCGGTCTCGCGGGCGGAGTCCATCCGCGCCTTCGCCATCGTCGACGGCGACTTCACCGAGGCCAACGGCCTCCTGACCCCCTCCCTGAAGATCAAGCGCCATGCGGTGACGGAGGCGTACGCGCGGGAGATCGAGGAGCTCTACGGACGGTGAGAGGGGCTCTGGCGGCGACGAGACGAGCTCCAGGGGCGGCGAGACGAGCCCTACGGGCGGGGAGCGGGCGGCGCGGGCTCAGTCAATGCAGAACTCGTTCCCCTCGATGTCCAGCATCGGGATGCACGACTCGTTCTCGTCATCGGCGTACAGCGTGCGCACGTGAACCGCGCCGAGTGCGACCAGCCGCGCGCACTCGGCCTCGAGCGCGGCGAGACGTTCGTCCCCCACGAGCCCGGTGCCGACCCGTACGTCGAGATGCACCCGGTTCTTGGCGGACTTGCCCTCGGGGACGCGCTGGAAGAACAGCCGCGGGCCCGCACCGGAGGGATCACTGCAGGCGAACCACGCGTCCCGCTGCTCGGGCGGCTGCGAGCTGTTGAAGTCGTCCCACGTGGCGAACCCCTCCGGGGGCGGCGGCGCGACGTACCCGAGCACCTCGCACCAGAAGCGCGCGAGGCGCTCGGGTTCGGCGCAGTCGAAGGTGACTTGGAACTTCTTGATCGACATCACCCGGTCACCGTATCGGCGCCCGCCGCTGACGGAAACTCCCGGGACGCGGCCCGTCCGGCGCCGGACTTCACGGCCCAGCCACTGTCATGTCACGAACGTGTCTTGAACACGATCAAGGCGCAACGGGAGTGATCATTTCCGCCATCTGGGAGGACAGAAAGCAACACGGGTGAGCCGGCGGACGCACTTCCGCCCGGCTCTCACCCACCGCCCGCTCCCCACGAGCGAGAGCCCCACGCAGAGGACAGAGGCAACAGCATGCGCACTCGGAAGATCTCGGTACTGACCATGACGGCAGTGGCCCTCGGCCTGGCCCTGACGGCATGTGGCAACGACGGCGGCGCCGACACGTCCTCCTCCTCTGCGAGCAGCTCGTCGTCGGCGGCGAAGAACCCGTCGAAGTCCGACGCCGCGGAGGGCAAGTCCTCGGGCACGTCCGCCGAGTCCGACACGAAGTGCACGGACCAGCGCGACTACGCGGGCGACGCGCGCTCCAACGCCGAGATCAACTCCATCGGCGAGAACACCGGCACGTGCCCGCCGGTCCAGAAGGCGCCGTCCGACACGAAGCCGTCCGAGACGAAGTGCACGGACCAGCGCGACTACGTGGGGGACGCGCGCTCCAACGCCGAGATCAACTCCATCGGCGAGGAGTCCGGCACCTGCCCGCCGGTCCAGAAGTCCGGCGAGGCGTCGGGCACGCCGAAGGACCCCGGCACGAAGTGCACGGACCAGCTCGACTACGCCGGCGACGCGCGCCCGAACGCCGAGATCAACTCCATCGGCGAGAACACGGGCACGTGCCCGCCGGTCAAGAAGTGACGCGGGGCCCCGGACGAAGCACGAGAGGCCGACGTCACCGCGGGTGAGAGGCGGTTTGCGCCCCCGGCAGGACTCGAACCTGCGGCCAAGCGCTTAGAAGGCGCCTGCTCTATCCACTGAGCTACGGGGGCCTGGTGTGGCCGGGTGGCGAAGGGGATGGATGTGGGGGGCATCCGTGACCTTGCCGGGGACAAGGATAGGGGTTTCGAGTCCGTGTCCCTGGTGCTCCGCCTCCGCGCCACGATGTGGAGGTTCAGTGAAGCGGTCCTGATAATCGCAGGCAGGTGCGAATCTCGCATCGCTTTTGGCGTCTCGCGCCACGGGTGTTGTGCACTCGTTATGCCTGCGCCCCGGCCGCCCCTTCCGTCACCCGTGTTCGATCGGCGCGCAGAGCGGGCCATATGCTTCAGAAACCCGATAAAATTGGGCATTCTTCGCATGTGGTGACCTTGGACGTACGGCCTCAATTGCTTGACGCACTCTCCGCCCTGCGCGAGCGTGTCGCCGCCGCACGCTTTCCGCTCCCCCTGGCGGGGGCGCCACGCGCGCGTGCCAACCGTGACGAGCTGCTCGCACAGCTCGACGACTATCTGGTGCCCCGGCTCAAGGCACCCGAAGCCCCCCTGCTCGCCGTCATCGGCGGTTCCACCGGCGCCGGCAAGTCCACACTGGTGAACTCCCTGGTCGGACGGCGGGTCAGCGAGGCGGGCGTGCTGCGGCCCACGACGCGTACACCGGTGCTCGTCTGCCATCCGGACGACCACCTCTGGTTCGCCGGGATGCGCGTCCTGCCCGACCTCACGCGCGTGTGGGTGCCGCAGCGCGACCCCATGGACCCCGGCGTGAACGGCGTGAACGGCGAGAACCGTGAGGAGGACGACGAGGACGACGCCGTACTGGCCCTCGCGGCCGAGGACGAGCGCGCCCTGCGCATCGAGACGGCGCCCAGCCTGCCGCGCGGACTGGCCCTGCTCGACGCGCCCGACATCGACTCCCTCCTCGCGAACAACCGCGTACTGGCGGCGGAGCTGCTCTCCGCCGCCGACGTCTGGGTCCTGGTGACCACCGCGTCCCGCTACGCCGACGCGGTGCCCTGGCACCTGCTCCGCACCGCCAAGGAGTACGACGCCACCCTCGTCACCGTCCTGGACCGCGTGCCCCACCAGGTCGTGACCGAGGTGTCACGGCAGTACGCGGCGCTCCTGACGAAGGCGGGCCTCGGCGACGTGCCGCGCTTCACCGTGCCCGAGCTGCCCGAGTCCGCGGGCGGCGGCGGACTCCTGCCCGCCACCGCCGTCGCGCCCCTGCGCGCCTGGCTCACGCACCGGGTACAGGACCCCGAGGCCCGCGCGCGGGCCCTCACCCGTACGGCGAACGGGGTACTCGCCTCGCTCGACACCCGCATGCCCGAACTCGCCGGCGCGGTGGCCGCCCAGCACGCCGCCGCGCTGCGGCTCACCTCCGCCGTGGACGAGGCGTACGACGCCGAGCACGCACGCGTGCGTGGCCGGTTGCGGGCCGGGGCCGTGCTCGCGGGAGGCGCCCTGAAGCGGTGGCGCAGCTACCCTCTGGACTGCCGGGCGGACGAACTGCTCGACGCCATCTGCGAGAGCCTGGAGGCACTCCTGCTCTGCGCGGTGACCGCCGCCGACGAGCGCGTCGACGAGGCCTGGCGGCGCGAGCCCGCCGCGGGCGCCCCCGGCCTCGCCGACCGCGACCCGTCGATGGAGAACGCCGAGCACCGCATCGGAATGGCCGTCCGCAGATGGCGACGCGTCCTCGAGGAGTACGCCGAGGACGAGGTCCGCGTCCTCCAGAGCGTGGAGAGGAACGCGCTCCCCGACCCCGAGACCATCGCCGCGCTGCTCGCCACCGCCCTCCTCGGCGGCCACCGCGCGCGCGTGGCCGGTGAAGTGCTCGCCGAGCGGATCGGCGCCCAGACCGCGGTGCGGCTGCGCGACCGGGGCGCGCACCTGCTCATCGGCTACCTGGACCGGGTCCTCGCCATCGAGCGGGAGCGCCGGCTCGCCCCCCTGGACGCCCTCGCGGTGCACCCCGAACCCCAGGCGGCGCTGATCGCCGCCCTGTCCGTACTGCAGAAGGAGAGGTGACGCGATGACCGCCGTCACTGATCACACCGAGCACGACGAGCGGGGCGAGCGTTCCGGGAGCCCCGACCGGTTCGCCGAAGGCCCCGAGGAGGCCTGGGACGACGGCCTCATCGCCCGGCGTGTCGCCGAGGGACGGCAGCAGCGGCTCGCGGAGACCGCGGTACGCGCGTACGCCCCCTCCCGGCAGCCCCCCGCCTCGTACGAGGGACCGCTGTGCGACCGGCTCGACGCGCTGCGGGAACTGGTCGGGCTCTCCCGCACCCGCCTCGACGCCGACACTCTCGCCGAGGCGGGCCGTGTCCTCGACGAGTCCGCCGCCCGGCGCGAACTGTCGGGACGGCACACGGTCGTCGCCATCGCGGGCGCCACCGGCAGCGGCAAGTCGACGCTCTTCAACGCCCTCGCCGGCGTGATGATCTCCGACACGGGCGTACGCAGGCCGACGACCGCCGCGCCCCTCGGGTGCAGCTGGACGGACGGCGCGGCGGGCCTCCTCGACCGGCTCGGCATCCCCGGACGGCTGCGCCGCCGCCCGCTCCAGGGGCCCGGCGCGGACGAGCTCAAGGGCCTCGTGCTGATCGACCTGCCGGACCATGACTCGGCGGCCGTCGAGCACCGCGAGCACGTCGACCGCATCCTGGGGCTCGTCGACGCCGTCATCTGGGTCGTCGACCCGGAGAAGTACGCCGACGCGATGCTCCACGAGCGCTATCTGCGGCCCATGGCAGGGCACGCCGAGGTCATGTTCGTGGTGCTCAACCAGATCGACCGGCTGCCCGGCGACGCCGCCGACCAGGTCCTCGACGACCTGCGCCGGCTCCTCGACGAGGACGGCCTCGCGCTCGGCGAGCACGGCGAACCGGGCGCCACGGTCCTCGCGCTCTCCGCGCTCACCGGCCAGGGCATGGAGGAACTGCGCGAGTCGCTGAGCCAGTTCACCCGGGCGCGGTCCGCGGCGGCCCGGCGCATCGCCGCCGACCTGGACGCCGCCGCGGAACGACTGCGTCCGGTGTACGTGGCCGGGGCGTCCACGGGCCGCAACCGGGGGCGCATCGGGCTCAGCGAGGAGGCGCGCGAGGAGTTCACCGACCGCCTCGCCGAGGCCGTGGGCGCCGCCACCGCGGGCGAGGCCGCCGAACGGGCCTGGTGCAGGAACGCGGTCAAGGCGTGCGGTGACCCCTGGCTGCACCTGTGGCGCTGGTACGAGGCGCGGCGCTCGGCCGAGGGCTCGACCGCGCCCCTCGCGCCGGGCCCCGTGGACGAGGAGGTGACGGCTCGCCAGCGCGTGGAGCACGCGGTGCGCGCGGTGGCCGACGAGGCGGCGGCAGGGCTGCCCCAGCCCTGGGGACAGGCCGTGCGCGAGGCCGCGGTGCGCGGCGCCGAGGGGCTGCCCGAGACGCTCGACCTCCTCGCGGTACGGGCGGGCGTGCCCTCGGGACGGCCGCCGAGGCCCAACTGGTGGCCCGCCGCGGTGCTCGCCCAGGCGGCGATGAGCCTGCTCCAGGTGATCGGCGGCCTCTGGCTCCTGGCCCAGGTCATCGGCATCGCCACGCCGAACCTGGGCGTCCCGGTGCTCCTGATGCTGACCGGCATCCTGGGCGGCCCCTGCGTGGAGTGGACGAGCCGCCTCGCGGCACGCGGACCCGCCAGACGGTTCGGGCGCGAGGCGGAACGGCGGCTACGGGAGGCGGCCGCCGGGTGCGGCCGGGCCCGGGTCCTCGACCCGGTGGCGGCGGAGCTGCTGCGCTACCGGGAGGTGCGGGAGCAGTACGTGCGGGTGACGGGGGCGCGGGCGCCCCTGTGGTGACCTCCGGGCGGCAGCCGGCCGGGGAGCCCGCAAGGTGGCCTCTGCCGGCCGGAGCCCCGCAAGGGTGACGCAGTTTTCCACAACCAGTGGGTAGCCCACAGGCCCCAGCGGGATCGGCCCGGCCGGTGCAGTCTGAGAACGCAGCCGCGGAAGGCGCGGCGGAGGCAGCAGCGGACGCACGGGGAGAGCGCGATGAACGAGACGACGGTCACGGTGGTGGGGAACGTGGCGACGACGCCGGTGTACAGGGAGTTGCCGTCGGGACCGGTGGCGCGGTTCCGGCTGGCGGTGACGGCGCGGCACTTCGACGCGGTGAAGAACACCTGGAACGACGGGCACACGAACTTCTTCACGGTGTGGGCCAGGCGCACGCTCGGCGCGAACGTGCAGGCCTCGCTCGCGGTCGACGAACCGGTCATCGTGCAGGGCCGGTTGAAGGTGCGCGACGAGGAACGCGGCGGCCAGCACTGGACGTCGGCCGACATCGACGCGCAGACCATCGGCCATGACCTGTCGCGCGGCACCGCGGCGTTCCGGCGGGTGCTCAAGGGCGACGGGTCGCTGACACAAGCCGCGTCGGCACGCGAGCAGCCGGAGTCGGAGCCGGTGGGGTGACCCGTGGGGTGACCGCCATCCGACGGACCGCGATCCGACGGCCCGTCGGCCAACGAACCGTCGGCCGACGGACCGACCCCCAGCCGACGAACCGTCAGTCGGCGGCCGATGTGCGGCTTATCGGCATTTGCTTGCCATTGATTTGTCGATAAGCCCAGCTCGGAAAGGGTGTTGCGATAACGATTCCGAGTCGGATCGGCCATCGGACGGTATGACCGGGGGGTGCGGTGGGCCCTTTACTTAGGATGCCGAACGTAACTCACGGGGCAGTTGGCAGGAGAGGCCACGCAGGTGGCAGGAGTTCCTGTCTCTTTCAATCTGCTGGCGGGACCACCCCCCTCGTTCTGAACGGGTCCCGCACGGAGGGGAATTCAGTGTTTTCTGCGCGGTCCATACGTAGCGCCTTCGGCAGTGCCGCACACGGCGTCATACGGGGCAGAGGCGTCGCCCGCCTCGCCGCGGTGGCCGCGGCGTCCGGGCTCGTCGCCACGGGCGCGCTGGTCACCGCAGGACCGGCCGCGGCGGAAGGGGCGCCGCAGCACCGGGGCGGGGCGACCGCCACGCTGGGCGGACTGCAGACCTATGACCAGGCCGTCATCCGTGAGAACGGCAGCTCCCAGCGGGTGCCCGCGGGCCTCTTCGAGATGCCCGTCGAGGACGGCGGCACCCTGCAGACCTACTCCGTGGACCTCCACAACCCCACGCGCAAGGACGCCAGTTACCAGGAGACCCCCTGGAGCGGCACCTCGTTGCAGGGCAACCGTGACGCGGGGAAGATCCGCTGGATCCTGCAGCACTCCTACCCCCAGGTGAACGACCTCGCGGCGCTCGCCGAGAAGGCCGGCGCGAAGTCCCTCACCGAGCAGACCGCCGCGGCGGGCACCCAGGTGGCCATCTGGCGGTACTCGGACCGGACCGAGGTCGAGGCCGTCGACCCGCAGGCCGAGAAGCTCGCCGATCACCTGGAGCGGAGCGCGCGCCACAGCGCCGAGCCGAGGGCCTCGCTCACTCTCGAACCGCCCGCCGTGTCCGGTCACCCGGGGGAGCGGCTCGGCCCCGTCACCGTGCGGACCGACGCGGAGGCGGTGACCGTGACGCCGCCCGCGGACTCCGTGACGAGCGGGGTGAAGATCGTCGGCAAGGACGGCAAGCCCGTGAAGTCCGCGGGCAACGGCACCCGGCTCTACTTCGAGGTGCCGAAGGACGCCCCGGACGGCACGGCCGCGCTCTCCGTCCAGGCGTCGACCACCGTGCCGGTCGGCCGGGCGTTCACCTCCGAGTCCCGGAGCCAGACGCAGATCCTCGCCGGCTCCAGCGAGTCGACCGTGTCGGCCTCGGCGACGGCCGACTGGGCCACCGAGGGCGCGATACCCGCGCTGTCGGCGGTGAAGAACTGCGCCAAGAGCGGCGTGGACATCACGGCGAGCAACAAGGGCGACCAGCCCTTCACCTTCCACCTCATGGAGGCCGAGCACACGATCGAAGCGGGCACGTCGCAGACCGTGACGATCCCGCTCCAGGAGGACCAGGCGTACGACTTCACGATCCAGGGCCCCAGCGGCTTCGAGAAGCGCTTCACGGGCATGCTCGACTGCAGGACCGAGGGCGCCGCGATCGACACCAAGGCCCACCCGGCCAACGAGCCGCGCCCCGCGTCGGCGGGCGGCACCACGGGCATGGGCGGCGGCGACCTGGCCGAGACCGGCAGCTCCGGCGACACGCCGCTGATGATCGGCGTCGCGGTGGCCTTCGTCGTCCTCGGCGGAGCGGTGGTGTTCCTCCTCCGCAAGAAGAAGGACCCGGCCGGGACGCCCGCACAGGGTTCCACCGAAAAGTAGACGCACAGTAGCCCCACGCACACCGTACGGAAGTGCGGCCCCCGGGCGGAGCCCTATCCGGTTTCCTCCGGGGGCCGGCCGTCAGGCAAGATGGGGTGTATCTGCCCACTCACTGATTGCCGGACGGTTTCTCTTGGCTGAGTACATCTACACCATGCGCAAGACGCGCAAGGCGCACGGCGACAAGGTGATCCTCGACGACGTCACCTTGAGCTTCCTTCCTGGCGCGAAGATCGGTGTCGTGGGCCCCAACGGCGCCGGCAAGTCCACGGTGCTCAAGATCATGGCCGGCCTCGAGCAGCCGTCCAACGGTGACGCGTTCCTCTCGCCCGGGTTCAGCGTCGGCATCCTCATGCAGGAGCCGCAGCTCGACGAGTCGAAGACCGTCCTGGAGAACGTGCAGGACGGCGCCGCCGAGATCATGGGCAAGCTCAAGCGCTTCAACGAGGTCGCCGAGCTGATGGCGACCGACTACTCCGACGCGCTGATGGAGGAGATGGGCAAGCTCCAGGAGGACCTGGACCACGCCAACGCCTGGGACCTCGACGCGCAGCTCGAACAGGCCATGGACGCGCTCGGCTGCCCGCCCGGCGACTGGCCCGTCACCACCCTCTCCGGAGGTGAGAAGCGCCGCGTCGCGCTCTGCAAGCTCCTCATCGAGGCGCCCGACCTGCTCCTCCTCGACGAGCCCACCAACCACCTCGACGCCGAGTCGGTGAACTGGCTGGAGCAGCACCTCTCCCAGTACTCCGGCGCCGTCGTGGCGGTCACCCACGACCGGTACTTCCTGGACAACGTCGCGCAGTGGATCCTCGAGCTCGACCGCGGCCGCGCCCACCCCTACGAGGGCAACTACTCCACGTACCTGGAGAAGAAGGCCGCGCGTCTCAAGGTCGAGGGCCAGAAGGACGCCAAGCGCGCCAAGCGCCTGAAGGAAGAGCTGGAGTGGGTGCGGTCGAACGCCAAGGGGCGTCAGGCCAAGTCCAAGGCGCGTCTGGCGCGCTACGAGGAGATGGCCGCCGAGGCGGACAAGATGCGGAAGCTGGACTTCGAGGAGATCCAGATCCCGCCGGGCCCGCGTCTGGGCTCGATCGTCGTCGAGGTCGAGAACCTCTCGAAGGCCTTCGGCGACAAGGTCCTGGTCGACGACCTCAGCTTCTCGCTGCCGCGCAACGGCATCGTGGGCATCATCGGTCCGAACGGCGCGGGCAAGACCACGCTGTTCAAGATGATCCAGGGCCTGGAGCAGCCGGACTCCGGCAAGATCAAGGTCGGCGACACGGTCAAGGTGTCGTACGTCGACCAGGGCCGCGCCAACATCGACCCCAAGAAGACGCTGTGGGCCGTCGTCTCGGACGAGCTGGACTACATCAACGTCGGCCAGGTCGAGATGCCCTCGCGGGCGTACGTCTCCGCCTTCGGCTTCAAGGGGCCGGACCAGCAGAAGCCGGCCGGGGTGCTCTCCGGTGGTGAGCGCAACCGCCTGAACCTGGCGCTGACCCTCAAGGAGGGCGGCAACCTGCTCCTCCTCGACGAGCCGACGAACGACCTGGACGTCGAGACCCTGTCGTCCCTGGAGAACGCGCTCCTGGAGTTCCCGGGCGCGGCCGTGGTCATCTCCCACGACCGCTGGTTCCTCGACCGGGTCGCCACGCACATCCTCGCCTACGAGGGTGACTCCAAGTGGTACTGGTTCGAGGGCAACTTCGAGTCGTACGAGAAGAACAAGATCGAGCGCCTCGGTCCGGACGCGGCCCGTCCGCACCGCGCCACCTACAAGAAGCTCACGCGAGGCTGAGGCGGCTGTGGCTCGACACGTATACCAGTGCCCGCTGCGCTGGTCGGACATGGACGCCTTCGGGCACGTCAACAACGTCGTCTTCCTGCGGTATCTGGAAGAGGCGCGGATCGACTTCATGTTCCGGCTCGCGCCCGGTGACGGGTCGCCGTCGTTCTCCGGCGGGTCCGTCGTGGCCCGCCACGAGATCGACTACGTACGGCCGCTGGTGCACCGGCACGAGCCGGTCACCGTCGAGTCGTGGGTGACGAAGTTGGGCGCGGCGTCGCTGACCATCGCGTACGAGATCAAGGACGCGGAACAGGTGTATGTGCGGGCCTCGACCGTGGTCGTGCCCTTCGACCTGGAGGCGCAGCGGCCCCGGCGGATCACCGCCGAGGAGAAGTCGTTCCTCCAGATGTACGTGGACGACGGTTCCGACAGCGGCTCGGGGGCGCTCGCCGCATGACCCAGCGGCTCCACTTCGCCGATGCCGGGGAGGCGGCGGACCTCGCCGCCTTCCTGGCCCGGCTGATCCACTACGACAAGGCGGCCGCCGTGCGGCTGCAGGCCGCCGGGGACACGCTCGCCGTGTTCGGGCGGCCGCCGTCGTTCGAGGTGCTCGCGATCCGTACGGCACGGCTCGCCGAGCCGTACGAACAGGGGCTCGACACCGTCCTCGACGTCACCGTCTCGGCGGGAGAGTTCCTGGAGTCCGTGGGCGGGGCCGCGCAGTCGGTCCGCGCGGCGGGCGAAGCCGCCGTGCCGGGGGCCGTCACCGGACCGCCCTGGGCGGGCGTCCTTCCGCCCCGCGGCGGCTGGCGGCCGGAACCGGGGCTTCCGGCCCCGGAGGCGGTGCGGGACCTGGTCCGGGTCGCCGTCACCGAATTCCGTACGCGCGTCGAGGAGTTGCCCGCCGAGCGGCGGGTCCGCGCCGAGCTGGACCGGGTGGGCCGGGAGATCTGGTCCAGGACCATCGGCGGCACGGGCCTGCCCGTGCGGGCCGCGCACGCCGCGCAGTCGCTCGGCTTCCTGCGGGGCGACGCGCTGACGCTGCTGTCCTCGGGGGCGTGGCTCCGGCTGCGTACGGCCTACGGCTCCGTCGCCGTACGCCGGGCGGGTGCGCCGGGGCTCTCCGTCACACCCGCCTGAGTCCGTCCGGGCCACGCCGGGGCGTCGAGGACGTCGACGCCCCTCTCAGCCCTCGGAGTTGACCATGGACGCCGCCGCGTACGTCAGGTAGTTCCACAGCGTCCGCTCGTGCTCCTCGGAGAGGCCGAGCTGGTCGACGGCCGTCCGCATGTGCTTCAGCCACGCGTCGTGCGCCGCCCGGTCGACGGTGAACGGGGCGTGCCGCATGCGCAGGCGCGGGTGGCCGCGGTTGTCGCTGTAGGTGCGCGGGCCGCCCCAGTACTGCATCAGGAAGAGCGCGAGGCGCTCCTCGGCGGGACCGAGGTCTTCTTCGGGGTACATCGGCCGGAGGAGCGGGTCCTCCGCGACCCCCTGGTAGAAGAGGTGCACCAGGCGCCGGAAGGTCTCCTCGCCGCCGACCTGCTCGTAGTAGGTCTGCTCCTGGACCGTGCCGTGTGGGATCTCTTTCACGCTGTCCATGGTCTCAGACGGGGCGGCCGAGTACGGAAGGCCTAGGACCGCCCCGCTGCCGGTCCCGGATCGCCGCCGTCCGGCCGCTCGCATCGGGGGCTCCGGCGCAGCACAGTGGATGTATGGAACCGGATCCCGCACGTGCCGCCGACGCCAGGGCCTCCCTCGTGCGCGAGATCGAGGCGAGCGGGGCCTGGGCGGAGGACCCCGCGTGGCGGGCGTCGTTCGAGGCCGTGCCGCGGCACCTGTTCGTGCCGTACTACTACCTCGGGGCGCCTGGCGGGTACGAACGGCTGTGGTGCGAGGACCCGGACCCCGGGCGCCGGGACCGCTGGCTGAGCGGGGCCTACGCCGACGCCCCGCTCGCCACCCGCGTACGCGACGGAGAGCTGATCTCCTCCAGCAGCCAGCCGTCCCTGATGGCGAAGATGCTGGCGTGGCTGGACGTGCGGGACGGGGCCGACTGCGACGTCCTGGAGATCGGCGCGGGCACCGGCTACAACGCCGCGCTGCTCGCCCACCGGCTCGGCGACGCCCACGTCACCACCGTCGACCTGGACCCGGAGATCACCGAGTCCGCGCGCCGGCACCTGGCGGCCGCCGGCTTCCGCCCGGTCGTGGTGACCGGTGACGGGGCCGCGGGGTGCCGGGAGCGCGCGCCGTACGACCGGATCATCGCCACCTGCACCCTCAGCTCGGTGCCGCGTGCCTGGCTCGCCCAGTGCCGCCCCGGCGCCCGCGTCCTCGCGCCGCTGGCCACCGGCCTGATCGCGCTGACCGTCCGGGACGCCGACCACGCCGAGGGGCGCTTCCTGCACACGCCCGCCTATTTCGTGCCGCTGCGCGGCGGTGACGTGCGCGACCCCTATGAGCGGCGCATCGGCGGACTGCCGCGCGAAGCCCTGCAGAACGAACTCTTCCGGTTCCTGCTTGAGCTGACCGCGGGCAGCCTCGACCCGCACGAGGCGCTCGCGCTGTGGCAGCGCGAGCGGCGGCCGGTGCGCGAGCGCTTCGGGGTGACCGTGCGCGGACCGTACGAGTGGGCCTGGCTCGACGACCCCGAAGGGCCGTACGTCTGGCCGCTGTGACGGTCCGCGTACGGGTCAGTCGCGGCGGACCGTGATGGTGGTCCAGGCGCCCACGTGCACGCGGTCGCCGTCCTGGAGCGGGACGGGGACGAACGGCTGGATGGGCTCCTCGCCGTCGTTGACCGTCGTGCCGTTCGTGGAGTTCTGGTCGACGACCGCCCAGCTCCCGTCCGGCTGCTGGACCAGGATCGCGTGCTGGTGCGAGACGCCCGGGTCCTCCGGCGGCACCGACAGGTCGATGTCCGGGGTGTCGCCCGTGGAGTGGCGGCGGCGGCCGATGGTGAGCTGGTTGCCGGCCAGCGGGCGCTGCTGCTCCGGCGAGTACGCGGGCAGGTTCAGCCCCGAGGCCTCGGGGCCGCTGCGCTGCATCATCGCCATGAAGTACTCGCGGTCGGGACCGATGGTCGCCGTCCACGTGCCCGGTCCCTGCGGCGCCTGCTGCTGCGGAGGCCCCTGCGGGAAAGGGTCCTGCTGCTGCGGCGGGCCCTGTGGCGGCGGGCCCTGCGGCGAGCCCTGCTGCTGCGGCGCCTGCTGCGGGGGCGGGCCCTGCTGCGACGCCGGGTTCTGGAACACGTCCTGGCGCCGGAAGGGCTCCTGCTGCTGGGGCGGCCTCGAGGGGGACTGCTCCTGCTGCGGCGGGCCCTGCCGGAACGGCTCGGCCGGGGCCGGAGGCGCCGCGGCGGACGACGACGGCGGGGAGATCACCCAGTCGTCATCACCGCCACCGCCGAAGGACGGCCCTCCGGAGCCGGGCGGCGGCGGGGGCGGGCCCTGCGGCGCACCGCTCTGCTGCGGGAACGCGGGCGCGGGCGGCGCGGGCGGACCCGGCTGCTGGAACGCCTGCGGGGCGCCGGGGCCCTGCGGACCGGACGGGCCGGGCTGCCCGCCGTTGCCGTTCCCGAAGGGCGGGATCGGCTCGGCGGGACGGTTCATCTGCGAGGGGCGCGAGCCCTGGTACTCGTACGAGTCCTGCCCCGGGTGACCGGAAGGCCCACCGGGACCACCGGGGCCGCCGGGGCCAGGGTTACCGGGACCGCCGGGGCCGCCGGGGCCGGGATTACCGGGACCGGGGCCAGGGCCACCGGGACCAGGCTGCTGGAACGGCCGGCCCGGGTGCGGCGGCGGCATACCGGGCCCGCCGTGCGTGGCCGGCAGCGGCGGGTTCGGCGCGGCCGGGGTGTACGACGTGGCGGTGTTCGTCAGGAAGTTCCACCGGCACTCCTCGCAGAACGGCGCGTTCGCCTCGCGGGGCGTGCGGCACTGCGGGCACAGCTCCGCCTCGGGGCCCGGGTCCGGCACGGCGGCCGGATGCGGGCGCCCGGGCGCGGGCCGCGAGAAGTTCGGGTCCTGGCCGGGCGGCGGCGGAGGATAGCCGTATCCGGCCGCGGGCGGCGGCGGGGGAGGCGGCGGTACGGCACCGGCCATGCGGTGACCGCAGACCTCGCACCAGTCATCGGAACCCGACTGGTGTCCGTTCGGGCAGGTCGGCATGTCGGCGCTTCCCCCTCTCCTTCTCCGGCCCGAGGGCCGTACGTGTGGTGTTCTACGCGAAGCTACTGCTTCTTCACGCGAACCGTCTTCGTCGACCGGGTCTCGAGTGTCATCTCGTCGGCCTCGGCGACCTTCGGTTTCAATCGAACAGTACCTTCCGCCGCGTCCACGACGTCCACCACCTTGGAAAGCAGTTTCGCCGTATCCGCGTTGCCGGAGGCGGCGGCGAGCTGGACGGCCCGGCCGAGCTTCGCGGTCGCACCGTCGAGATCGCCCGCTTTGCGGGCGTCGAGCCCCTGCTGGATCACCTGGGCCAGCTCGGCCTGGCCCGTGTAGTGCGCGACCTGCGGATTGATGCTGGTGGACGCCGCCATGTCGTCCGTCCACACCGCCCGCACCAGGCCCTGCGACAGCGTCTGCGCGCTCCCGTCGCCCTGCGGCACGACCAGGGAGACGCGGGCCGCGAGCATCTCCTGGCCGAGGCCGGCGCCGGGCACCTGTACACAGATGTGGTAGTCGCGGGACTCGTCGCCCCAGGACCCGGTGGGGTAGTCCCCGGCCCGCGGTCCCGCCTCCGTACGGCGGTCGGTCAGCTCCTCGACCGTGGGCGCCACCTGCTTGACGAACTTGATCTCCACGCCCACCGGCGTCCACAGGCGCAGGCTGACGTCGGCGACCTCCTTGCCCATGGCCGCCTCCATCATCGAGGTGAAGTCGGCGGCGAGCCCGGCCGGGTCGGCGACGATGTCGGCGGTGCCGAGCAGCGCGGAGGCGATCCCTGTGACCTCTTTCACCTCCCAGTCCGTGCCGACACCGCGGGCGTCGCAGGTGAAGCGGCCCGCACAGGAGTCGAGCGCGGCCTTGAGGTCCTCCGGCGACTCGTGTTCGTTGCGGCCGTCGGTGAGGAGGATGCCGTGCCGGATCGTGACGTCGGCGGAGGCGAGGACGCGGTCGGCCAGGCGCAGCCAGGCGCCGATCGCCGTGCCGCCGCCCGCGCTCAGCCTGCGCAGCGCCTGCTTGGCCTGCCCGCGGGTGGCCGCGTCCGCCACCGCGAGGCGGCCGTTGCCGGGGTAGACCTCCGTGGCGACATGGGTGCCGCCGATCACCGCGAAGCGCACGCCGTCGCGCAGGGCGTCGATCGCCGCGGCCGTGGCGTCCCGCGCGCCCCGCATCTTCGTCGGCGGGTAGTCCATGGAACCCGAGCAGTCGACCATGATCGCCACTGCGGCGTCCGGGCTCTGCCCCGCGGAGTACAGGTGCGGCGCGCCGACGGCCGCGCCGATCGTGCCGCCGCCGGTCGAACTGACCGTGGCGATGGCGTTGACCTCGCGGCCGCCCTCCGGCAGGAACTCGTTCTGGTAGACGTCGACCGAGAACTGCGGCACGTTCGATTTCGAGAAAATGGCCATGGATGCTGCTCCCCCTCAGATCCTCATGGGTTCCCGGCCTCCCCCGGCCGGTTCACGTGCGGGCGGCGTGCGCGCCGGCGGCGCGCGGCGCCCGCGTCGGTGCTAGGCCGATCCTGCCCCTCGCGGCACGAAGGGGAACGGGACGACGGCCACTGTTACGTTGTCGTGGCCCCCGCCGTCCAGCGCGTGGCCGACCAGGACCTGGGCGCTGTGCAGCGGCCGGTCCGCGGCGTCGGCGGGCACGGCCCGGGCCATCTCCTCGACGGCCTCGGCGTAGTTCCACAGTCCGTCCGTGCACACCACCACCACACCCGGGCGGTCGGGCTTGAAGGAAGCGGTGTGCGGCTCCAGTTCGTAGGCGTCGGCGCCGAGCCAGCCCGTGATGGCGTGCGCGCGCTCGTCGGCGTACGCCTCGGCCTCGTTCATCAGGCCCGCCGCGACCATCTGCGCGGCCCACGAGTCGTCCTCGGTGAGGCGGACGGTGGGGCCCTCGCGGTCGTCGGGGACCCAGTAGGCGCGGCTGTCGCCGACCCAGCCGACGACGAGCAGCCCGGCGGCGACGACGGCCCCGACCAGGGTGCAGGCGGGCGCGTTCTGGTGGGGGCTGTGCTCGCGGGCCGAAGTGGGCTCGGCCGCCAGGGCGTTGACCGCGTCGGCCGCCGAGAGGATGGCGTCGTGCATGGCCTGCTGCGGGTGCGTGCCGCGGGGGAGCGCCTCCTGGAGCGTCTCGTTGGCGGCGCGGGACGCGGCGAGCGAGGCCTCGTCGGGGCGGGTCGCGGAGGAGACGCCGTCGCAGACGATGGCGACGACGGCTGACGAGCCGTCGGGCAGGGCCGCCGCCGAGATCGCGAACGCGTCCTCGTTGCGGTGGTGGCGGAGCCCGCGGTCGCTGACCGCGGCGACGGTGTCGAGCTCCTGCTCCATGTGGTCGCGCTCGCGCGGCTGGGCGTGCCCGCAGTTCTCGCAGTACCCGTCGGCGTCGACGCGCCCCGAGCGGCAGGCCACGCAGACCTTGTCGCCCGCGGCCGGGGCGGGGTCGGGCACGGCCGTGCGCGGATCGGTGACGTCGGCGGGGATCGCGGGGGCCTCGGCGGGGAGCGGCGGGGCGGCGGCCGGCGCGGGCAGCGGGTACTCGTCGGGCTCCCTCAGCTCGCCGCCCGCCGAGTCCGTGCCCGGCAGGTCGGTGGGCAGGTGCGTGGGCGCCGGGGTGTCGGAGCTGTCCACCTCGGGGGCGGCGGGCCAGGGCTCCTCCGGGGCGGGGAAACCGGCCGACCCGTTGGGGGAGGCGGCGGGACGGGCCGGCACCGCCGACAGGTCGTACCCGCACGCTCCACAGAACAGGTCACCCGATTCCAGCGGCTCCTCGCAACTGGGACAGGCAGACAGTTGGGGCATCTGCGACATCACTCACACCCACGTCCGGGGGCGGAAACGGTTGGCCCGCTCCACCAGTTCGATCCTCTCCTCGCCACCCTGTGCGAGCCGGGCCAGTGTCCGGTACGAACGCTCCAGTCCGAACCGGAGACCGCGCTCGTCCAGTTCACTGCCGAGCAGTGCGGTCCGCGAGCCGGTGGCCGGCGGCGCGGAAACGTGACCAGAGTGCCTACCGGAGAGTACCCAGTCGAGCGCCGTCCCCAGAACCTCGGTCGACAGGCGCTCCCTGCGCACCGCGTCGAGACCGAAGCCGGACAGGGCCTCGATCTGGCCCGCGGCGGCCGTCAGGTCGTCCAGGAAGGCGGCGTCGGGCGGTGTGGCCGGTCCGTCCAGGCGCCGGCGGAGCCGCGCCCGCACCGCGGCGACGCGGGCCGCGGTGTAGTGGATCGAGGACTCCGGCACCGACTCCAGGGTGTGCACGGCGCCGGTCCGGTCACCGGCGGCGAGCCGCACCCGCGCCAGGCCGAACGCGGCGCTCACGTAGCTCGGGTCGGTGGTCCACACCAGGCGGTAGTACTCGGCGGCGTTGTCGAGCTGGCCGAGGACCTCCGCGGAGACGCCGAGGGCCAGCTTCGGCGCGGGCTCGCCGGGGAACGCGTCGTAGACCGCGTCGAAGGAGAGCGCCGCGTTCTCGAAGTCGCCGGTGGCCAGGGCCGCCACGCCCCGGTACCAGACCACCCGCCAGTCGTCCGGATGCTGCCGCTCCAGGTCGACCAGGGCCTGGGAGGCGGACGCCAGTTCGCCCATGGCGAGCCGGGCCCGCAGACCCCGCAGCCGCAGCTCCACCGAGTCGGCGGGCGCCGCTCCGAGCGCGGTGATCAGCTCCGCGGGCGCGGACGCCAGGAGCCCGGCGAGGAAACCCGCGTTCGGATCGCCCGGGTCGACGTGCGGCACCGGCAGGGCCAGCGCCGTCGCGACCGCGTCCAGCGGGCGCACGAGCGTGGACGTCGGGGGCGCGGGCGGCAGCGCCCGGTGGCCGCTGCCGACCTCGGGGACGGCCGGGCGCACCCCGAGCCGCGACACGTCGCCCGAGAGCTCCGCGAACAGGTCGGTGTCCGGGACCTTCACCTCGGGCCCGAACAGCGTGGACAGGGACGGGCGAGGCTTGCCCGTCTGGAGTGCGACGACCTCCCGCAGGACGCCCGTGAGCTGCTCGGCCATCTCCTGCGCCGAGGCGAAGCGGCGGGCCGGGTCCGGGTCGGTGGCGCGCACCAGGAGCCGGTAGAAGGACTCATAGGCGCGGAAGACCTCGATGTTGTCGGGGTCGGGCAGGGAGTCCGCGAAGACGTTCGTGTAGCCCTGGAAGTCGAAGGTCAGGACGGCGAGCGTCCGCGCGACCGTGTACAGGTCGGAGGCCACCGAGGGCCCGACCTCCGCCACCTCGGGGGCCTGGTAGCCGACCGTGCCGTAGATCGCGGACTCGTCGTCGTCCATCCTGCGGACCGCGCCCATGTCGATGACCTTGAGCTGGCCCTCGGTCTGGATGGCGTTGTCCACCTTGAAGTCGCAGTACAGGAGATTGCGGCTGTGCAGATGGCCGAGGGCCTCAAGGGCCTCGATGCCGTACGCGCACGCCTGCTCGACCGGCAGCGGGTCCCGCCTGCCGTCCGCCGAACGGCGGCTGTTGGCGATCTCCTTCAGGGACTTGCCGCCGACGTACTCCATGACGATGTACCCGTCCATGGAGCCGGTGCGCTGGTCCAGGTGCTCGACGAAGTTGTAGATGCGGACGATGTTGGCGTGCTCGATCTCGGCGAGGAAGCGCCGCTCGGAGATCGCGGCGGCCATCGCGTCCTGGTCGCCCGTGTCGAGCAGGCCCTTCAGCACCACCCAGCGGTCGGACACCGCGCGGTCTATCGCGAGATACACCCAGCCCAGGCCGCCGTGCGCCAGGCAGCCCACGACCTCGTACTGCCCGTGCACGATGTCACCGGGGTTCAGCTTCGGCACGAAGGAGTACGGGTGGCCGCACTTGGTGCAGAACCCCTCGGTCCGCCCCGGCCTGTCACCCCGCGCCCGCCCCACCGGCGCCCCGCAGTCCGAGCGCGAGCAGAACCGCTTCCGCTCGGGCACCTCCGGATTCTCCTGCACCGCGCCGCGCGGGTCGGGACGCGGCACGTCCGGCACCGCGACCAGGCCGACGCCGAGCCGCCCGCGCCCCGAGGACGGGGCCGCCGAGCCCGAGCTGCGCACCGAGACCGAACGGGACGTCGAACGGCCGGAGACGGAGCGCGAGAGCCGCCCCGACACCGACCTGCGGGAGGACTGCGAACGGGCGGAACGGGACGAGCGGGAGGAGGAGCGGGAGCCCGAGCCGCTGCCGGAGCCCCGCGAGCCCTTGCCGCCGCCCGTGATGCCGGTCGGCGACGACCCGACCATGCCGGTCGGCGAGACCACGGGCGCGAGACCGCACGTGTCGCAGTACAGCTCGCCGCCGCCCATGTCCTCGTACGACCCCGCGCATCCGGGCCGCTGGCACTGCCGCTGGCTCACGCTTCCTCCCTGCGGTCGGCGGTCCCGCCCTGCTGCGGGACCCTGGGGGCGAACAACTCGGCGGCGGCCCGCTGGTAGCGCAGCACCGCCTCCTCGGCCACGCGCAGGTCGCAGGGCGCGCTCCACAGCATCCGGCGGGCCGCGTCGTACCGCTCGATCAGGAGCGGGTCCTCGGCGTGGCCGTGCCGCGCCACCTTCGCCTTGTACGCGTCGAGGCGGCCCCGCAGCTCCGCGCGGACCGCGAGCGGCGCCGTGACGGCCGTCAGCGACTCACGGGCCCGCACCAGCTCCTCCTCGGCCTTCTCCTCCAGCGATTCGAGGAGCGGCGAAAGGCGGTGCCACTGGGCGTTCCTGCGGTAGTCCGACGCCAGCGCCAGCTGCTCCTGGAGCGCGGTCGGCGGGCCGCTGACCGCGGGCACCTCGGAGGCGGCGATCTTCGCGAGGACCTCGCCCCTGGCGTTCCTCGCCTCCGCCAGGGTGCGGTCGGCGCGGGACAGCACGTCGCGCAGCCGGCCGAGCCTGGCCTCCGCGTCCTGGCGGACGGTGAGCACCGCCTCGATCTCGCGGCGCACCTCCTCCAGGGCGCGCGCCTCGCGGTCGTAGCGGTCGGTGTGCGCACGGCCGCCGCCCGGCGCCGAACTGCCCTCGGCGCGCTGCCAGAACGCGAGCGGGTCGCTGATCACCTGCTCGCGCAGGGCGGTCAGGCTGCGCGTGATGCGCTCCAGGTCGTCGCCCGAGGGGTGCTCACCCGGGCGCACGCCCACGGAGTGCGCGAGCTGGCGGGTGCGGGCCAGCTCGGCGGCGAGCAGGTCGATGCGGGCGGGCAGCGCCGACCAGACGGCGTCGGCGGCCACCACCACGTCGAGCGAGTGCGCGTACAGGTCGTTCATCCGGGCGACCAGCTCTTCGAGCGTGAAGCGCTCGGTCAGCTTGGCGGGGCCGCCGGTGAGCGACGGCGAGGCGCCGGACGCGGAGCCGCCCGCCACCGTCACGGACCGGCCGCGCAGCAGCTCCGTGAGCTCCGCCAGGTCCTCGCGGCCGGGCCAGCGGCGGCGGGCGCGCAGCTCGCGCGCCGCCCGGAGGGCGCCCGCGTACGCGTCGAAGTAGGCCCAGAGCAGCGTGATCCGGTTCTCGGCGGCCGCCCACCGCTCCTCGGTGACGCCGGTCAGCTTCGCGCCCTCCAGGAGGCGGCGCCCGGCGTGGTCCTGCAGGGCGAGGAGCGAGGTCTCGATCGCCTCGTGCTCGGCGTCGAGGCGCGCCAGCGCACGGTCCACCTCGTCCCGGTCCATCAGTGGACCGGGGGGCTCCGTGACGCTCATCGATCACCTCTCCGCTCTGCGTGGCCGTGACTCTTCGGTCTTCTCACACCACTCTTCGGTCTTCCCACACCAGTTGTACGCCCTGGGGCATAACGTCCGCGTTCCCTCAGTCGCGGTAGTCCGCCTTCGGCGGTGACGCGTTCTCGCCGATGGGGCCCCTGAGCCATTCGTCGTAGGACTTCTTCCAGCCGTCCTTGTCCGCGCGGTAGTCGGCGAGGACCTTGTTGACCCGGCGGACCAGGTCGTCCGCGCCCTTCTTCATCGCCACCCCGTAGTACTCGGTGGTGAACGGCTTCTCGCCCTTCAGCTCCACCGCCGGGTCCTGCGCCGCCTGGCCCGCGGCGAGCGCGCTGTCGGTCACCACCGCGTCCACCTCGCCCAGTTGCAGCCGCACCAGGCAGTCGAGCTGGTTCGGCACCGTGGTGGAGATGTCGGCACCGTAGCTCTGCTTCTTGAGTTCGTCCTCGGCGATGGAGCCCGCGGCCGAGCAGACCTTCTTGCCCTTGAGCGACCCGTTGTAGCCCGTGATGTCGGACTTCCTGGGCGCGAGCACCTGCTGGCCGGTCTTGAAATACCCGCTGGAGAAGTCGACGTCCTTCAGGCGCTCGCAGTTGACGGTCATGGTGCGCACCACCATGTCGACCCGGCCGTCCTTGATCGCCGGGATGCGCTCGTTCGTCGGGATGGCGCGGAAGACGACCGCGTCGCGGTCGTCGAAGATCTCCTCGGCGATCTTCCGCGCGAGATCGATGTCGAAGCCCTCCAGTTGGCCGCCCTTCTTGTTCGGGTCGCGGTAGCCCCAGCGGAAGCTGTTCTGGTCGACGCCGACGACGAGCTTCTTGACCTTGCGGTTCTTGATCTCCTCGATCGTCGGGCCGTCCTCGTCCGACGGGGGCAGGCTCTGGTCGTCGCAGTTGTCGGCCTCGGCCCGCGCGGGCGCCGCCACCGGGACGGTGTCGCCGCCCCGGGCCGCGCCGGTCCCGCCGCCGTCGTCACCGGGGGGCAGGGCCACGAGGGTCGCCGCGAGGGCGGCGGTGAGGCCCAGCGCGCCGAGGCCCGCCAGGCGCCCGCCGCTCGGCCAGGACCTGCCGCGTGGTGTCCGCATCGTCCGTGCGCTCCCTTCCGCCCCTGCCGCCGATCCTGGCCGCGTCCCGGGCCCCGGCCCCGTGTCCGTCCCCGGCCCGCTCATCGGTACTCCGAGAGCCTGCGGCCGATGCCGAGCACGGCGCCCCCCGCGCCGAGCACCGCGAGAACCGCGGCGCCGACGGGCAGCCCGCGCATGGCGCCCCTGCCGTCCTCGGCCGCCTGCTCGAACTCCCGCCGCTCGTGCGCCAGCGCCCGGTCCAGGGCCGCGTCCACGTTGTCGAAGCACTCGCCGGTCGCGCCCTTGGCGCCGATGACCTTGTTGAGCGCTCCCTGGTAGTCACCGGAGTCGTCGCTCTCGCGGGCCACCTCGTGACGTTCCTTCCAGACGCCCACGTTCTCCGCGGCGTCCAGCACCGGGTTCTCGCCGCCCGGGTCGCCGTCGGCGAGGGCGACGGCCTCGCCGAGGAGGCCGCTGTCCTTGTCGCCGAGCCGCTTCATCAGCGCGCGGTAGGAGACGTCGAACTTGTCCTTGCTCTCGCCCTTCACCTCGGTGGTCTCCGCGCCCCGGCTCACCAGTGTGAGGTTCTCGTTGCCCCGGGCCTTCAGGGAGCCGATGCGGGCGTCGTTGAGGACGTTCAGGGAGCGCACGCCGTCGTCGTACGACTCGTTGAGCCCGGAGCGTGCGAACGTGTGCCCGATGACGAGCCAGAGCAGGACGACCGTGCCGGCGGCCGTCGCCGCGAGCAGGCCGGGGTTGAACACCCGGTTCGTACGGCGGTAGTTGCGGCGCTGCGTCCACGCGAGGGCGGCGAGCGCGGCGACGCCGAGGGCGATGGCGAACCACGGATACGGCTCGGCCTTGGCGTAGTCCGAGGACAGGCGGGCGTTCTCCGCCTTGTACAGCTTCTCGGCGGCCGGGAGCATCTGCGTCTGCATCTTGTCGTTCGCGTACCGCAGATAGGCGCCGCCCAGGGGCAGGCCCTGGCGGTTGTTGGCGCGGGCGCGCTCGATGAGGCCCGTGTACTCCGGGAGCAGTTCGTTCAGCTTGCCGACGGCGGCGGCCGACGACGAGGTCGAGCCCGCGTTCGACGCGGCCTTGGCGAGCTTCTCCGAGGCCCGCTCGATGTCCCGCTCGTACCGGTCGCGGACGGCGGCGGGCTCCTGGCCGCCGGCGAGGAAGCCGCTGGACGCCGCGGTGTTGGCGTCGGCCAGCGAGCGGTAGATGGCGGCGGCGTCGTCGCTCAGCGGCTGGCTGCGGTACAGCACGTCGTGCGCGGCAGCCGAGCGGTCCGTCATCTGCCAGGTGGTGACCGCGCCGAACCCGATGACGAGCGCGGCGAGGACGGCGCCGATGATCCGCAGCCTGCCCGGCTCGGTGGTCGCCGCGGCGCGCAGCCGGTCAGTGCCCTCGGCCCAGGCGGTGCGCCGCTTGGCGGCGGGCTGAGCGGCGGGCTGAGCGGCGGCCTGTGCGGTGGGAGACCTGCGGGCGGGCGGGACACCCGGGGGCGGCTGCGGCGGGGCGGCGGGCGGCGTCGGCGCGGACGGCCCCGGCACTCCGGCCTGACCGGGAGTCCCGGCCCGCGCCGGAGGGTCCGGCGGCACCGCGCTGCCGTTCGGCGGATGTGACACCTCGACCTCGACCTCCCCCTTGGTCATCGGACTGCGGCTCCGGCCCGGCGCGGCGGCACGGGAAGAAGTCCACGGCCGCAAGTATTGCCGCAGGGACTGACATCCGCACAGGCCTTGACTCGATCTTGTTCGGATCCCTGCTCTGGAACACGACATTCGAAGGTGTTCGGTTCCCTTTTCCCTCGAACGGGGCGAGCGGACGGGAGGGGCGGCGGTGTCGAACACGCCGGGCCGCGACGGGCGTTGAGCCCGGCGCGGCCCGGGAGGGGAGGCTCCTGGCGGGGCGCTCAGGCGTCGCTCTCGTACTGCTCCCGCACGCGCGCGTGCACCCCGGTCGGAGCCCCCACCTGGTCCAGGCCGAGCAGCGCGGCGCCCAGCACCGGCCGCGCCACGACCACCCGCGGCTCCGCCTTCGGCGCCCGCTCGGCGAGCAACGCCGCGATGCGGTTGTCCAGTTGCGGATGACGCGCCGCCAGGACGCTGCCGCCCAGCAGGACCGGAGCCTCCTCGGCGAGCAGCCCCAGGCGCTCAAGCGCCACGGCCGACATGGCGACGACCTCGTCGGCCATCCGGTCCACCAGCGAGCGCGCCACGCCGTCGCCCGCCGCCGCGGTCGCGAAGAGCACCGGCGTCAGCTCGTGCCGCCGCACCGCCGGGATGCGGCCCAGGTGCAGCGCCTCGATCAGCGCGTACATCGAATCCAGGCCGAAGTGCGCGGGCAGCGTCTCGCGCAGCGCGGTCGCCTCCCCGCGGCCGTCCTCGGCCCGCGCCGCGTGCCACAGCGCCTCCTCGGCGAGGCCGCCGCCCCCGCCCCAGTCGCCGGAGAGCCGGCCGATCGCGGGGAAGCGCGCCGTGCGCCCGTCGGGCAGCATGCCGACACAGTTGATGCCCGCCCCGCACACCACGGCGACGCCCCGCGGCTCGGCGTCCTCGAGGAGCCCGGCGCGCAGGATGGCGAAGGTGTCGTTGCGCACGTCGACGGAGGGGCCCCAGGCCCGCCTCCGCAGCGCGTCCGCGAGCTCGCGCTCCTCCACGGGCAGATCGGCGTTGGCGAGACAGGCCGAGACATGGCCCACGGAGTCCACGCCCGCCTCGGCGAACGCCCGCGCCACCGCCTCCGCGAGGACGTCCACCGCGGTCTCCACGCCGACCTGCGGCGGCTGGAACCCGCCGCCGCGCGCCGCGCCGACGACCTCGCCGTCGGCCGCGACCACCGCGACGTCGGTCTTGCTGTTGCCCGCGTCGATCGCGAGCACGCTCGTGCCTACGCCCACGCCAGGTGCTCCCGGTTGTGCGCGAGCAGGCTGTCGGTGAGCCGCTCGGCGTACGCGTACTGCCCGACCAGCGGATGGGCGAGCAGCGCCGTGAAGACGCGGTCGCGGCCGCCGTGCAGCGCGGCCTTCAGGGCGAGCTCCTCGTAGGCCGTGACGTTGGCGATCAGCCCCGTGTACAGCGGGTCGAGCGCCGGCGCCGCGAGCGGCGTGGCGCCCGTGGCGTCCACCGCGGCCTGCACCTCGATCACCGCGTCGTCGGGCAGGAACGGCAGCGTGCCGTTGTTGACGGTGTTGACCACCTGGTGGGGGCTGCCGCCGTTGCCGAGCAGCGAGGCCGCGAGGTCCACGGCCGCCTCGGAGTAGAAGGCGCCGCCGCGCTTGCCGAGCAGCGCCGGCTTCTCGTCGAGCGCAGGATCGCCGTACATCTCCAGGAGCTGCCGCTCCATCTCGGCCACCTCGGCGGCGCGCGACGGCTTGGTCCGCAGCTCCTCGACCACCGCGTCGTGCTGGTAGTAGTAGCGCAGGTAGTACGAGGGGACGACGCCGAGCCGGTCGACGATCTCGCGCGGCATCCGCAGGTCCTCGGCGACCGCGTCCCCGTGCTCGGCGAGCAGCTTGGGGAGCACGTCGTCACCGCCGGGGCCCCCGAGACGCACGCCGGTCTCCCACGTCAGGTGGTTGAGCCCCACGTGGTCGAGGTGCACCTCGCCCGGCGTGACGTCGAGCAGCTTGGCGAACTTCCGCTGGAAGCCGATCGCCACGTTGCACAGGCCGACCGCCTTGTGCCCGGCCTGGAGCAACGCGCGCGTGACGATGCCCACGGGGTTGGTGAAGTCGATGATCCAGGCGTCCGGGTTGGTCCGGCGTACGCGCTCGGCGATGTCCAGGACGACGGGGACCGTCCGCAGCGCCTTGGCCAGGCCGCCCGCGCCGGTGGTCTCCTGGCCGACGCAGCCGCACTCCAGCGGCCACGTCTCGTCCTGGTTGCGGGCCGCCTGTCCGCCGACGCGGAGCTGGAGCAGCACGGCGTCGGCGTCCGCGACGCCCGCGTCCACGTCGGAGGTGGTGACGATGCGGCCGGGGTGGCCCTGCTTGGCGAAGATGCGCCGCGCCAGGCCGCCCACCAGTTCGAGCCGGTCGGCGGCGGGGTCGACGAGGACCAGCTCCTCGATCGGCAGGGTGTCCCTCAACCGCGCGAATCCGTCGATGAGTTCGGGTGTGTAGGTCGACCCTCCGCCGACCACTGCGAGCTTCATATCGGTTCTCAGCCCTTTACTCCGGTGAGGGTGACGCCTTCGACGAAGGCCTTTTGTGCGAAGAAGAAGATGACGATGACGGGCGCCATGACGAGCAGGGTCGCGGCCATCGTCATGTTCCAGTTGACGCTGTGGGCGCTCTTGAACGACTCAAGTCCGTAGCTCAGTGTCCACGCGCCGGGGTTCTGGGCCGCGTAGATCTGCGGCCCGAAGTAGTCGTTCCAGCAGTAGAAGAACTGGAAGAGCGCGATCGCGGCGATGCCCGGCTTCGCCATCGGCACGACGATCTTGACCATGGTGCGGAACTCACCGCAGCCGTCCACCTTGGCCGACTCGATGTACTCCTTGGGGATGGTGAGGAGGAACTGCCGCAGCAGGAAGATCGAGTACGCGTCGCCGAACGCCATGGGGATGATCAGCGGCCACAGCGTGCCCGACAGGTGGAACTGCTGGGCCCAGACCAGGTACATGGGGATCACGATGACCTGCGGCGGCAGCATCATCGTCGAGATGACCAGCAGCATCGCGGTGCGCCGGCCCCGGAAGCGGAACTTGGCGAGCGCGTACGCCACGGGGATGGCCGAGCAGACCGTGAAGAGGGTGCCGAGCCCCGCGTAGAGCAGCGAGTTGCGCCACCAGTCCAGGAAGCCCGGCGTCTCGAACACCGTCTTGTAGTTCGACCAGTGCCAGGAGTCGGGCCACAGGTCGCCGCTCATGGCCTGCGAGTCGCTCATCACCGACGTCAGGAAGACGAAGACGAACGGCAGGACGAACAGCAGCGCGACGGCGATCGCGACACTGTGCACGGCGATCCAGTGCAGGACGCGCTTGCGGCGGGCGCGGGCGGCGGCGGGGCCGTGCGGCTGCGGCGGAGCGGGGGCGGGCGCGGCGGGCGCGCCGAGAGTCGTGGTCGTCATGGGGAATCCTCAGTCCTCCGCCGAGAGCAGTCCGGAGCGCTTGCGCATCAGGAGCAGGGTCACGGCCATGGCGATGGCGAAGAGCACGAGCGAGAGCACGCACGCGGCACCGGTGTTGAAGTTCTGGAAGCCCAGCTGGTAGACGAGCTGGGGGACCGTGAGGGTCGAGTGGTCGGGGTAACCGGGCTGGATGACGGAGCCGGGGCCGATGTTGACGCCGGAGGCGACCTTTCCTGCGACCAGGGCCTGCGTGTAGTACTGCATGGTCTGCACGACACCCGTGACCACCGCGAACATCACGATCGGCGTGATCGCGGGCCACGTGACGTAGCGGAACTTGGCCCACGCCCCCGCGCCGTCCAGGTCGGCGGCCTCGTACTGCTCCTTGGGCACGTCGAGCAGGGCGGCCATGAAGATGACCATCAGGTCGCCGATGCCCCACAGGGAGAGCATGACGAGCGAGGGCTTGGCGGTGTCCGGGTCGTTGAACCAGTTGGGCCCCGAGATCCCGACGGCCTCCAGGACCTCGTTCACCGGCCCCGTGCCCGGGTTGAGCAGGAAGACGAAGGCGACGGTGGCGGCGACCGGAGGCGCGAGATACGGCAGGTAGAAGGCGGTGCGGAAGAACCCGGCCCCCGTCTTGATCTTCGTGATCAGCAGTCCGAGCGACAGCCCGAAGACCACCCGCACGGCCACCATGACCACGACCAGCCAGAGCGTGTTCCACAGGGCCGGGCCGAACAGGGGCATCTGCTCGAACACGTACGTCCAGTTCCGCAGCCCCACGAAGGTGGGCTCCTTGATCTGGTTGTAGTGCATGAACGAGAAGTAGACGGTGGCGATCAGCGGATACGCGAAGAAGACGCTGAAGCCGACGAGCCAGGGGGAGAGGAACCCGAGCGTGCGCAGTCTGCGGCGCGCGGGGTTGGAGAGGGTCAGTGCCATGGCGGGGTCCTTAAGCTCTTCAGCTCTTCGACTGGAGGGTGTCGGCATCGATCTGCTCGTCGAGCTTCTTCAGGCCCTCACGCAGGTCACCCACGCGCCCGGCCTCCACGGAGTAGGCGAAGTCACCCAGCGAGACGACGTACGCGCCGCCGTTCACGGAGGGCGGCAGGGCCTTGCTGTGCTTGTTCCGGAGGATGTCGAAGAAGGTCCGGAAGGTCGGGTCGGCGTCCAGGTCCGGCGACTTGAGCGCGGCGAACGTGGAGGGCACGTTGTGGATGGCGTTCGCGAAGCTCACGACCTGCCGGGTGTCGGCGGTCAGGAACCGCACCAGCTCCCAGGCGGCGTTCTGGTGCTTGCTGCTGTGCGCGATCCCCGCGACGGTGCCCGTGATGAAGCCGCGCCCGTACGTCTCCGCCCGGTCGTCGGGGACGGGCAGCGGGGCCACGCCCCACTCGAAGTCCGCCTTGGCGTCCTTGAGCATCAGCCCGCGCCACTCACCGTCCAGATGCATGGCGACCTTCTGGGTCAGGAAGGCGTTCTGGCTGGACATCTCGTCACCGAAGGTGAGCCGGAACCGTTCGAGATCGTCGAAGCCGCCCTGCGCCCGCGCGAGCCTCCGCGCGGTCTTGAAGAAGTCGTACGTGGCGGGCTCCTCGGCCAGCCGTGAGTCGCCCTTCGCGTCGAAGTACCGGGGCCCCCACTGGGCGAAGAGCCGGTCGGGGCTGTTCTGGTAGAAGCGGAAGTTGGGCATGTACCCGACCTGCTTGTACGAGTTCCTGCCGCTGCGGACGGTCAGCTTCTTGCTGACCTCCTCGAACTCCGACATGGTGCGCGGCGGCCGCTCGATGCCCGCCTTCTCGTAGGCGTCCTTGTTGTAGTACATGCCGAAGGCGTCGGCGAGCAGGGGCAGGGCGCACTGGTTGCCGCGGTAACTGGTGTAGTCGAGCAGGGCCTTGGGGAACGTCTTGCGCTTGTCGAGCCCGGTCTTCTCCATGAACGGGTCGAGGTCCGCCCACATCCCGGAGTCGCAGTACTGCCCCACGTTGTTGGTGGTGAAGGACGACACCACGTCCGGAGCCTTGTCGCCGCCCGCGCGCAGGGCCTGGTTGATGGTGGCGTCCGAGACGTTGCCGGTGGCCTTGACGTCGATGTTCGGGTGCAGCTTCTCGAAGCGGGCGATGCTGTCGTCGACGGCCTTCACCTCGCCGGGCGTCGCCCAGCCGTGCCAGAACTTCAGGGTGACCGGCTTGGTCGGGTCGTCGTTCGCGCTGCCGACGCTCGGGTTGGCGCAGCCGGCGAGCATGAGCCCGGCTGCGGCGAGCGCCGCGGGTATGCGCCATCGCGGCATGGCGGACTTCCTTTACGGAGTACGGGGAGGGGGCGGGGCGGTGCTGTGCTCTGGTGTGCTCTGCTTCGGCGTGCGTGCGGGTGCCGGGTGTGGGGTCAGGCCGTGTCGAAGACCTGGTCGCGGGCCTGGGTGAGGGCCTCGCGGAGGGCGCCGGTGAGGATGGGGTCGCCGTCGAGTTCGCTGACGCCGACCTGGGGGCGCGGCAGGGCGAGGCCGGTCAGCTCCTCCTCCACCCGTGCGCGCAGCTTGTCGCCGCCGGCCTGGGCCACGGAGCCGGAGATGACGACGAGTTCGGGGTCGACGACGGCGACGACCGCCGCGATGCCGGTGGCGATGCGGCGGGCCACCTCGGTGAGGACGGCGTCGTCGGCGAGGGCGTCCTCCAGGGAGGCGCCGGGGCCGCCGAGCTCGCGGACCACGGGTGCGGAGACGAGGCTCTGGAAGCCGCCGCCGCCGTCGGGCCCGCAGGTCGCCTCCGGGCCGCCGCGTGCCAGGGGAGCGCCCGGCAGCGGCATGTAGCCGATCTCGCCCGCGCCGCCGGTCGCGCCGCGCAGCAGCGTGCCGCCGAGCACGATGGCGGCGCCCACGCCCTCGTCGAGCCAGGCCAGCACGTAGTTGTCGTGGTCCTGGGCGGCGCCTTCGTACTGCTCGGCGACCGCGGCGAGATTGACGTCGTTCTCGATGGCGACGGGGGTCCCGAGGACCGCGGCGAGGTCGTCGCGCAGGGTGCGGGAGTGCCAGCCGGGCAGGTGCGGGGCGTAGCGGAGCTGGCCGGTGTGCGGGTCGATGGCGCCGGGGGTGCCGATGACGGCCGCCCGCAGGTCGTCGTGGCCGAGCCCCGCCTGCCGCAGGGCGCCGTCGACTGCCTCGGCGACGAGCTGGGCGGTGCGGTGGCGCACGTCCTCGGCCACGGCGTCGGCCTCCACGCGCTCCCTGCCGAGGACCGTGCCGGTGATGTCGGCGACGAGGGCGGTGATGCCGGTGGGGTCGGCGGACAGGGCGGCGACGTGGCCCGCGCCGGGGTGGACCTCGTACAGCAGGGCGTTGGGCCCCGGGCGCCCGCTCTGGCTGCCGGTGGTGTGCACGAGTCCGGCCGCTTCGAGCCGCCCGAGGAGCTGGGAGGTCGTCGGCTTGGACAGCCCGGTCAGCTCGCCGATGCGGGTACGGGTGAGTGGTCCGTGCGCCACGAGGAGGTCCAGCACGGCCCGGTCGTTCATGGCCCGCAGGACGCGCGGCGTGCCGGGGGTGCCCGGGGTGCCCGGAGCCCCGGGGGTGCTGCCTGCTGCCATGACGCCACCTGCCTGTGCCAGTCGGCTGCCGCCGCTTAACTGTTAGGAAACTTTCCGAACTGTCCAACCGGTGTGGACGGTAGGCCTGGCGTGAATATGCCGTCAAGGGAAGGAGGCTCTGCGGCAACCAAGTCGTTACCTGCGGGGGTGTGGCGTTGCGCGGGGTGCGTCCCGGGCTTCGGCCGCGGCCGGGGGCGTTGCGTGCTTGCCGGGGCCGCCCGGTTCTCCGGGAGTGTGGCGGTTCCGCCCCGTCAGTAAAGGGCGCTCCTTCGTCGCGTCGGCTGCGCCGATGTCCCTTCGGGCCACCCTTGACTGCCGGCGCTCCACCGCAGGGGTTTTGCCGGCCGGGCGGCCGGGGTGGGGAGTCGGGGTCTGGTGGGTTGGGGGTGCGGTTTCCCTGCCGGGTGCGGACTAGTCCTTCTGGTGCGGGCGTCAGGGGGTGGCGGGTTGCTGCCGGTCCGGCGGTCCGGCTGGGTGGGTCATCGGCTGTCGCTGCCGGGTGCGGACTGGTTCGTCGCAGCCTCGGCGATGTTGATGGGCGCGCGGCCGGGTGGATCGGCTGGGCTCCGGTGGCGGTGTCGGGCCTCGCGGCCGGGTGCGGACCGGTCCATACGGGGCTCGGGTGAGGGGCAGCGCTCGGCCGGGCGGATTGGCGGACGGGCTTCGGTGGCGGTGTCGGGCCTCGCGGCCGGGTGCTGGCCGGTCCATACGGGGCGCGGGACAGGGGCAGCGCTCAGCCCGGCGGACGGGCGGATGCCCTCTGCGGTGGCGGTGGCGGTGGCGGTGGTGGCGGTGGCGATGGCGGTGGTGGCGGTGGCGATGGCGGTGGTGGGTCTGGGGCACGTGGGGGCGGGGTTGGTCCTCCCGCCCTGGAACGGAAAGAGCCGGCCGGCGCTTCGATTCGGTTGGTAGTCGCGGCCGACTGCGGACCGGTTCATATGGGCGGCAGGTAAGGAACGTGCTCGGCCTGGCAGGCGGGTCGGCCGGGGTCGGGCCTGCATGGGGCACGCGTGCCGGCTGTTGTATCCGGACCCGGGTCCGGGTCGGGGCGGTGTGCCGGCGAGTGAGACGATCACCCACCGCACCGGGACAGGAGGGCGGGGTGGCGGCACCAACTTTGCGCAAGTTGTGTTTCGCCCAACAGGGGGCGCACGCGGCAGAGAGTGCGCCATCAGCAAAGTAGGTCCCGCCCACACCACCGCCGCACGCCACAACACCAACGCCAGCCCAGCCCAGCCCTCCGGAGCCCGACACCACAACCTCGGAAAGCCACCAAAGGAGGTGCCCCAGCCCCCGCACTGAGGGCACACCGCCCACCCCGGACGTGACGGATAGGGGATCGCAGAAGGGCCCCCACTACCGCCAGAGAAACAGCAGGTCAGAAGCAGACGCCTGACCCCGACAGCGGGCTTTCCTGCACCGCACGCATGCACGCACGCATGCACGCACGCATGCACGCACGCATGCACGCACCATGCACTGCACTGCACACACTGCGTACGGTGCAGTGCAGTGCACGGCAATGACCAGCATCGCCCCCGACGCCGCATGGTCCGAGATGCCGCGCATCCGAGCCTCCGAGCCCGAGGCCCCCGTACCGGCGAATGTGATGACCGGCGAACCGGAGGACCAGCGAACCCGCGCACGGGCGAGTCGGAGGCCCGCCCCCGTGACGTCCGCGCCAGAAGGACTGGTCAGCACCCGGCAGGAAAACCGCACGGCCCATCCCACCTGTCCCACTGGACCGGCAGGCCCCCGTGCCCCCTGACGTCCGCACCAGAAGGACTGGTCCGCACCCGGCGGGAAAACCGCACGGCCCATCCCACCTGAGCCGCCGGACCGGCAGGCCCCCGTGCCCCCTGACGTCCGCACCAGAAGAACCAGTCCGCACCCGGCAGGAAAACCGCACCCCCAACCCACCCGGCCCCGCCGCCCCACCCCGGCCGCCCGGCCGGCAAAACCCCTGCGGTGGAGCGCCGGCAGTCAAGGGTGGCCCGAAGGGACATCGGCGCAGCCGACGCGACGAAGGAGCGCCCTTTACTGGCGGGGCGGAACCGCCACACTCCCGGAGAACCGGGCGGCCCCGGTGACCTGGCAAGGCTCCCGGCCCGGCGGAGCTCCCGGCCGGGCGGAGCCCCGAGGCTGGCGTTACTTCGACAAGTTCGGCGGCGGCGTGATGGGCGCCGTCGCCAGGGACTGCGGGGACGTCGTCGAGGCGTACGCGGACGGGGGCGCCATGCCCGCCGAGGGGTCGGGCGCATCCCCCGGCGGGGGCACCGGCAGGCCGCCCACGATGCGGATGCCCGCCGCGTCGAAGGCGCGCTTGACGCGCCACCGCAGCTCCCGCTCCACACCCAGCGACTGGCCCGGCATCGTCTTCGCCGAGACGCGGACCACCATCGAGTCGAGCAGCACGCTGTCCAGGCCCAGGATCTCCACCGGGCCCCACAGCCGCTCGTTCCACGGCTCGTCCTTCGCCATGGTCTCGCCGACCTGGGCCAGCGTGGACTTGACCTTGTCCAGGTCCTCGTCCGGACGGACCGTCACGTCGACGCCGGCCGTGGACCAGCCCTGGGAGAGGTTACCGATGCGCTTGACCTCGCCGTTGCGGACGTACCAGATCTCGCCGTTGTCGCCCCGCAGCTTCGTCACGCGCAGGCCGACCTCGATCACCTCGCCGGAGGCGACACCGGCGTCGATCGAGTCGCCCACGCCGTACTGGTCCTCCAGGATCATGAAGACGCCGGAGAGGAAGTCCGTGACGAGGTTCCGCGCGCCGAAGCCGATCGCGACGCCCGCGACACCCGCGGAGGCGAGCAGCGGCGCGAGGTTGATCTCGAAGGTGCCGAGCACCATCAGCGCGGCGGTGCCGAGGATCAGGAACGACGCCACCGAGCGCAGCACGGAACCTATGGCCTGCGAGCGCTGACGGCGGCGCTCCACGTTGACCAGGAGACCGCCGAGAGCCGTCCCGTCCACGGCCTGCGCCGTGCGGTTCATGCGGTCGATCAGCTTGGTGATCGCCCGGCGGACCAGGATGCGCAGGGTGACGGCTATCGCCACGATGAGCACGATGCGCAGGCCGATGCCGAGCCACGCGGACCAGTTCTGCTCGACCCAGCTCGCCGCGTTCGTGGCGCTCTCCTGGGCGTCCTCGAAGGTGGGTGGCTTCGGCGACGACGTGTCGTCCGGGTCCGCTCCGGCTGCCGAAAGGACGGACAAGAGCACGGCAGGTACCTCCAGGTATCGCGGCCTGCCCGGCGAACGAGAGAGCGATCAGCGGTGATCGACGATGTACCGGGGGAACCGGGCAGACCCACCACACTAACGGGGCATTGTGTGTGGATCGTTGTGATGTTCGAAGGAGGGTGGAGGGAGAGACGGTGCTCACCTGGGAAGGAAGGAAGTGACGCATCGTCGCCGGACGACCTGTGGTCGAAAACACTTCAAGGCCGTTACCGGCACATGGTGGCGCTTCGACCAGGCATGAGGGGAGACTGGCAGCAGATCGTCCCGGCGCGAGCCACGCGCCGCCGGCGTACAAGGAGGCATCCGTGCCGCATGTCCTGGTCCTCAACGCGTCGTACGAGCCTCTCGGCGTCGTACCGCTCCGCCGCGCGCTCGTCCTCGTCCTGGAGAACAAGGCTCTCTGCCTCGAGGAATCCGGCGCCTTCATGCACAGTGCCACACGCACCGTCCCCGCACCCAGCGTGGTCCGCCTCAAGCGGTTCGTACGGGTTCCCTACCGCGGCCCCGTTCCGCTGACCAGGCGGGCGCTGTTCGCCCGCGACGGCGGCCGGTGCATGTACTGCGGTGGCGTCGCAACCAGCGTCGACCACGTCATCCCCAAGAGCCGGGGCGGCCGGCACGCCTGGGACAACGTGGTGGCCTCGTGCCGCCGCTGCAACCACGTCAAGGCCGACCGGCACCTCATGGAGCTCGGCTGGCGGCTGCGGCACAAGCCCGCCCCGCCCTCGGGCCTCGCGTGGCGCATCATCGGGACCGGGCACAGGGATCCGCGCTGGCTGCCCTACTTGCAGCCGTTCGGCGCGGACGACGCGATGGCTCGGATCGATGGCATTTCCGCCTAGCAAACGATCCGGGCCTTCGTCGTAGAAGGGCGCGGGGGGGTGCGCATGCCGAGGGTCCGGCGCGCGCACCCCACCGCCTACTCCTCCGCCACCGCGTACGCCTCCACCGACCAGAGGGAGTAGCCGAACCGCGTGGCGCGCTCGTCGCCCTGGACACGGAGGTAACGCGTGTCACGCGCGTCCATGCGGATCGCCTCGCGCCCGCCCTTGCCGTCCCGCACCGTCGCGGCCGTCCGCCAGGTCTTGCCGTCGGCGGACGTCTGGACGCGGTACCCGGCGGCGTAGGCGTCCTGCCAGCGCAGCACGACCTGGCCGAGCCTGACCGGTTCCGTCAGCTCGACCTGCCACCAGGCGCCGTCCTCGACCGGTGAGGACCAGCGGGTCCTCGGGTCGCCGTCGTTGGCGGCCGACGCGGGGAAGTCCTTCGTCTCGTCGCCCGACGACGTCGCGCGCCCCTCGCGCGCCACGTCCGGTCCCGCCGTACGCGGGTAGGCGCGCACGGAGACCGTGCGGGTCTCGTCGCCGAACGTCAGCGGGATGTCGTACGTCCCCGCGCGCGTGCCCGGCAGGACCGTGATGTCGACCGGCACGTCGACCCGCGTGCCGCGCGGCAGCGTGGACTCCTCGGGCATCCGCACCCGGATGCCCTTCGGGGCCTCGGCCGTGAGTCTGCCGCGTATGTCGCCGGGGCGCTGGGGGAGCAGCCGGGCCGTGACGCGCCGGGAACCGCCGCCGATCTCCGCGTCCGCCTCGGCGCGCTCCAGCGAGAGACGGGCCTCGGGGGCGTCGGCGTACCAGGGGACGAGATGGCGGACCGTGCCGTCGGTGAGCGTGGTGCGCACGGCGTCGGCGCGCAACGCCCTGCCCCCGGCACCGGCGGCTCCGCCCTTGCCGCCGCCGTTGCCGCCCTCCGCACCCTTGCCGCGTCCCTTCGCGGCGCCCGCGAGGTCGACCTCGGTGAAGCCGCTCGCCGAGAGCGTGCCGATCCGCTGCCAGCCCTCGCCCGGCACATGCGCCTCGACGGTGCCCTCGGTCCCTGGGTCGGTCAGCGCCGTCACGGCGGCCAGCGTGTGCGTACGGCCGAACCGGGCCGTCGCGTGGTCCGAAGCCCGGTCGCTGTCGGTGCCCGCCCAGGCCGCGTACGCCTTCTGGGCCCGTGCCAGGAACGGGTCGAGCACGCCTTCGCCGACGGTCACCCGTTCGTCCTTCAGCTCCTCGCGCAGCTCCGTCAGTCTGCGGGAGGCGCGCCAGGCGGCGGCCCCGTCGCCGGCGGACTGGGCGCGCAGCATGTCGACGGCGGCCTCACCGGCTTCGCCGTACGCGCCGAGCTTCTCGATCCAGGGTCTGATCTCGTCGTCGAGGGGGCTGTCGGCGAGGCGGCGCGGGGCCTCACGCATGACGCCGAACGCCTTGCGCAGCGCCGTCGCCGAGTCCTCGATCCGTTTCCGGTCCGTCGTCGTGCGGGCCTGCCACAGGTCCCGCATGAGGGGGCGCAGATACGCGGACTCGTCGGCGCCGAGCACGGAGGACGCGTCGTTGCCCGCGAGGGCCCGCAGCGCGCCCCGCGCCTCGGGGTCGCCGCCCGCCAGGTCGTCGATGGCGGCGAGCCAGGACTCGTGGGGGCGGTAGGCGCGGGGGTTCCAGGCGTAGTCGGCGGCGGTGAACAGCGGGATGCGGGAGGCCGACGGCTGCTCCATGGCGTTGCCGAGGAGGGCGGCCGAACCGGTGGCGACGGCGGGCTCACGGCCGGTGTAGGGGCCGAGGAAGATGCGGTCCTGCGCGAAGTCGTTGACGGGGTAGTTGTCCATCGTGACCAGCGGGTGCGGGCCGAAGGCGTCCCTGGCGCCCGCGAGTTCGCGCCCGGTGATGGTCTTGGGGACCACGCCCACGCCCGTCCACGCCACCTGGACGCGGGTGTCGAGGTCGTCCGAGAGGGCCGCGCGGTACTCCGTCGTGCCCTTCTGGAAGTACTCGGTCGGCATCAGGGAGAGCGGCTCCGCGCCGGGGTGGCGCTCGGCGAGGTGCGCGGCCACGGCGTTGGCCACCCGGGCCTGCGCCTTCGCGGCGGCCCTGGGGCCCCTGCCGAACGTCTCGGCGTCCCGCTCGCAGTGCCACTCGCTGTAGCTGACGTCCTGGAACTGGAGCTGGAAGGCGCGCACTCCGAGCGCCCACATCGCGTCCAGCTTGCGGGTGAGGTCCTTGACGTCCCGGTCGGAGGACATGCACATGGCCTGGCCGGGGGCGACGGCCCAGGCGAGCGTGACGTGGTTGGCCTTCGCCCGCTCGGCGAGGGCGCGGAAGCCGGCGCGCTGCCCGGCCGGGTAGGGCTCGCGCCAGCGGGCCTGGCGGTAGAGGTCGTCGCCGGGGGCGTAGAGGTAGCGGTTCTGCTTGGTGCGGCCGAGGAAGTCGAGCTGGGCGAGGCGCTGGCCGCGGGTCCACGGGGTGCCGTAGAAGCCCTCGGTCAGGCCGCGCACGGCCGTGCCCGGCCAGTCCCGCACCCGGACGCCCGGAATCGTGCGGGTCTTGGCCGAGACGAGCTGGCGCAGGGTCTGCACGCCGTGGAAGAGGCCGTCGTCGCCGGTTCCTTCGAGGGCGACGGTGTCCCGTCCGTCGACGCGGCCGACGGCCAGGCGGTAGCCGCCGGACGGCAGGTCGGCCCGTTCGCGGGCGCCGAGCGCGCGCAGGGCCCGGTCGGCGCCGGAGCCGCCCGCCCGCACGACGAGGGTGCTGCCCGCGGGCAGCGGGTCACCGTCGCGGACCTCGGTGACGCGCTGGACGCCGGCGTCGCGCAGCAGCTCACGGAGGGCCTTCAGGGCGTACGGGTCGGAGTCCGCGCGCCCGCTTCGGGCGCCGTCGCCGGCGGCGGTCACGAGGACCACGTCGTCCCCCACGGTGACGGCCCTCCCCGCGGCGTCCATCGTCTGGGGGCGCGGCCAGACGGGCGGCGGCTGTGGCGCCGCCTCGCGCTCACCGCCGACGGTGTCCGGGGAGGTGGCGGGGGCGCCGGGTGTCCCCGGTGCCGCGAGGGCGCCCGGGGCTCCGCCGAGGGCGCCCGCGATGACGGCGACCGCGATGGCGGCCGCGCCCTTCCTGCGCCGCAACTGCACGGCCGCTCCCCTGTTTCCCATGGCCCCTGTGGCCCCTGACGTCACATGTGGCAGTGAGCCCACCACTGCGGCGGCCGAGGTGTCAACGGGAGGAGGTGTGACAGGAGTGATTCTTCGCGGAACCCACGCGAACACGGGCCCGGCCGCTGTAACGCGGGCCGAGGCGGCAGCACAGCAGGGCCCTGAACCGCCTCCTCCGGACGGCGCACATTTTCCCGGCTGGAGCAGCCTCGGAGCTTGATCTTCCGGAGTGAGCCGGGGCGCGGGAAAAACAACTCCCGCGCCGGGAACCTGACGTGACCAGCGTCACGTTGATACAACGTATACGTCTGCGGCCCCACGTATTGGGTAGGGCTGCCGTGACCTGCCCCCTGACAAGGAGCTCACACGTGGCCGCTTCCGCCAACCTCCTCCTCGACGCCCTCTCCAAACAGGTGCCCGGGCCGGTCTCCGGACAGGTGCCCCGGCAGTCGTCGGGCCCCGACTGGGCCAAGGCGACCGGACCGGACCCGGCGCAGCTCTCCGGACCCGACTCGGGCCTCGACGGATCCTGCTCCTGCGGCTGCTTCGAGCCGCCCCTGACCAGCGAGCCCCCGCTCGCCGACGCCGCGCCGCTCACCAGCGAGCCGCCCCTCGCCGACGCCGCCCCCCTCACCAGCGAGCCCACCTCCACCGGTATGGCCTCGGGCCTGGACTACATGGGGGTCTGATGGCCCTACCCCGGCTGGCCGCCTCGTACGGCGTGGCCACCTCCTACTCCCCGTCCCCGGGCCGCACGGTCCCCGCCGCCGACACGGCGGTGGTCGCGGCCCTCGCCGCCCTCGGCGTGGACGCGAGCACTCCCGACGCGGTCTCCGCCGCCCTCGCCGCGCGCGAGGCGGAGCTGTCCGCGCGTCTGCTCCCGCCGACCGTGGTGACCTGGACGGACGGCGCCCCGTCCGCCGCCCCCCTGCTCGCGGAGCTGCCGCACGGCACACGCGTGCGGGTCGAGGCGGAGCAGGGCGGGACCCACACGTGGGTGGCAGGCTCCGACGCGGGCCCGCCGCTGCCGCCGGGCGTGCACACCCTCCACGTACGGAGCCCCGACGGGCGCGAGGCACGGGCGCACCTCATCGCCGCCCCCCGCCGGATCAAGACCCCGCGGCGCCGCACGCACGGCCTCCTGGTCCAGCTCTACTCCCTGCTGTCCCACCGCTCCTGGGGCATGGGCGACCTCGGTGACCTGGCCGAGCTCGCCGCCTGGTCGGGCCGCGCCCTGGACGTCGGCTTCCTCCAGGTCAATCCGCTGCACGCCGCCGTGCCGAGCCCGCCAAAAGGGCCGGGCGGCGACCCCTCTCCGTACCGCCCCTCCTCCCGTCGCTTCCCCGACCCGGTGCACCTGCGCGTCGAGGCCGTCCCGGAGTTCACGGAGCTGCGGGGCGAGGCCCGGAAGCGGGCCGAGGAGCTGTGCCGCCGGGCCGAAGGGCTGCGCGAAGGGGTCCTCGGGCGGGGCGAGTCGATCGACCGCGACGCGGTCTGGGCCCTCAAGCGCGAAGCGCTCGAACTGCTCGCCGACGTCCCCGTCGGCCCCGGCCGCTGCGCCGCCTACAGCGCCTTCCTCGCCGAGCAGGGCCCGGCCCTCGAAGACCACGCCACCTGGTACGCCCTCGCCGAGACCCACGGCCCCGACTGGCACACCTGGCCCGCCGAGCTCCGCGACCCGGCGTCGGCCGCCACCACCCGCGCGCGCCGCGAGCTCCTGGACCGCGTCGACTTCCACTGCCGCCTCGCCTGGCTCACCGACGAACAACTGGCCACCGCCCAGCGCACCGCCCGCGAGGCGGGCATGGACATCGGCCTGGTGCACGACCTGGCGGTCGGCGTGCACCCCGGCGGGGCCGACGCCTGGGCCCAGCAGCGGCATTTCGCCCAGCGCATGTCGGTCGGCGCGCCGCCGGACGCGTTCAACGCGCGCGGCCAGGACTGGGGCCTGCCGCCCTGGCGCCCCGACCGCCTCGCCGAGTCGGGCTACGCCCCGTACCGCGCCCTGCTCCGCGGCCTCCTGCGGCACGCTGGCGCGCTGCGGATCGACCACGTCATGGGCCTGTTCCGGCTCTGGTGGGTCCCCGAGGGCCACGACCCCACCCAGGGGACGTACGTGCACTACGACGCGGAGGCCATGCTCGCGGTGCTCGCCCTGGAGGCCGCCCGCGCGGACGCCGTCGTCATCGGCGAGGACCTCGGGACCGTCGAGCCGGGGGTCCGCGACACCCTGCGCGAGCACGGCGTCCTCGGCACCTCCGTGCTCTGGTTCGAGCGGGACTGGCAGGGCACGGGCCGGCCACTGCCCGCCGAGGAGTGGCGCGCCGACTGCGTCGCCACCGCCACCACGCACGATCTGCCCCCGACCGCCGCCCGCCTCACCGGCGAGCACGTCCAACTGCGCCACGACCTCGGCCTGCTGACCCGCCCCCTGGCCGAGGAGCAGGGCGAGGCCGCCGCCGACGTCCGCGAGTGGCTGGGGCTGCTCTCCCGGCTCGGCATGCTGCCGGGCGGCGTGGGCTGCGAGGAGGACGAGATCCGCGCCGTGCACCGCTTCCTGCTCGCCACCCCGGCCCGCATGGTCGGCATCTGGCTGCCGGACGCCGTCGGCGACCGCCGCCCGCAGAACCTGCCGGGCACCTGGGACGAGTATCCCAACTGGCGGCTGCCGATCGCCGACGCCACCGGACGCCCCGTCAGCCTGGAGGAGCTGGCGGCCTCCCCGCGGCTGCACGCGCTCCTCGCGGTGTTCCGCGAGGCCGCCCGCGACGACACGAGGGCCCGTACGGCACCCCCGGGCGCGCACCCCGTTTAGGAGTTCGCTACGTTGGCACCGTGGACAAGAAGAACGCTCTGCGCGCCGGCGCCCTGGCTTCCGGCACGACGCTGATGATGCTGCTCATGTCGTCCCCCGCGCTCGCGGACATGCGGGACGACGGCGACGACCCGGGCCCCGGCCTGAGCGTCATCGACACGCTCGGCCTCTACGTCGTGGCCCCCATCGTGCTGTTCCTGGTCATCGCGGGCCTCGTGATGGTCGGCGACAAGTCCCGCAAGCAGCACAAGCAGGGCTGACGCGCGCCGCGGGGCCCGGTCCCGCCCGCCGCCACGACTTCCGCGCCGAGGGCGCCCCTGACCGACGTACGTACGCGTGCCCCGCGTACGTCACCGGTGAGGGGCGCCCTCGGCGCGCTCCGCGTCCGTCCCGTGGCGGCGGCTGACACGGACGGGCGTGCCGGGGGGCGGGCTACGGCCGCTCGGCCGTCAGATAGCGCTGGAGCGTCGGCGCGAGCCACCGCGTGACCTCCTCGCGCGTCAGCGCCACCGACGGCGGGAACCGCAGGACGTACCGGGTCAGCGCCAGGCCGAGGACCTGCGCGGCGCAGAGCCCCGCCCGCGTCGGAGCCTCCGCCGGATCGGGGCAGACCGCGCGCGCGACCGGCAGCAGCTGCTCCTCGAAGATCGTCCGCATGCGCTCGGCGCCCGGCTGGTTGGTGAGCGCCACCCGGAGGAGCGCGGTGAGCACGCCCCCGTCCTCCCACATGTCGAGGAAGTGCGTCACGAGGACCCGCCCGACGTCCTCGCGCGGCACCCGCGTGAAGTCCGGCATCCGCAGGTCGGCGGAGGTGGCGGCGGCGAAGAGGCCCTCCTTGTTGCCGTAGTAGCGCATCACCATCGACGGATCGATGCGCGCGTCCCTGGCGATGGCGCGGATCGTCGCGCGCTCGTACCCGTCCGCGGCGAACCGCTCGCGGGCCGCCGCGAGGATGCAGGCGCGGGTGGTGTCGGAGCGGCGGGGGGAGGCGTCGGCCGAGGGGGCGGCAGGGGCTTTTCCGGTCATGCCAACAAACGTAGGCCAACATGTGTTGACAGTCCAGAGCCGCCGGACTTACGTTGCCAACAGGCGTTGACCAACAAACGTTGGCATCAGGAGGCAGCCATGAACGGCATCGGCGGCACGGGCGACAGCAGCAGCATCGGCGGCATCGGCGGCGTGGACGTGGGCAAGGGCGTCGTCGTGGTGGGCGCGGGCCCCACCGGTCTGCTGCTCGCCGGTGACCTGGCCGCGGCGGGCGTCGCCGTCACCCTCGTGGAGAAGCGCGCGCACGGCATCAGCAACCTCTCCCGCGCGCTGGTCGTGCACGCCCGCACCCTGGAGCAGTTCGACGCGCGGGGGATCGCCGACGAACTGGAGGCCGTCGGGGAACCGCTCGGCGAACTGCGCCTCTTCGACCGCCTCACGCTCGACCTCAGCCAGCTGCGTTCCCGCTTCCGGCACGTCCTCGTCCTGCCGCAGTACGAGGTCGAGAAGGTCCTTGAGCGCCGCGCGGTGAAGGCCGGGGTGCGTTTCGCGTACGAGACCGAGCTCGTCGGGCTCACCCAGGACGCGCACGGCGTACGGCTCGACGTGCGCGGCCCCGACGGTGCGACGCAGACCCTCACCGCCGCCTACGCCGTCGGCGCCGACGGGCTGCGCAGCGGTGTCCGCGAGGCGGTCGGCCTGCCCTTCCCCGGCAGGTCCGTCATCCGCTCGCTGGTCCTCGCCGACGTCAGGCTCACCGAGCGGCCGCCGGCCCTGCTGACCGTCGACACCGCGGGCGACGCCTTCGCCTTCATCGCCCCCTTCGCCGACGGCTACCACCGCGTCATCGGCTGGGACCGCTCGCGGAACGTCCCCGACAGCGAACCGCTCGACCTCGACGAGGTCAGGGGGATCGTCCGGCAGGCCCTCGGGCGCGACTTCGGGATGCACGACGCCCGCTGGATGTCCCGCTTCCACAGCGACGAGCGGCAGGCGCCCGCGTACCGCGTGGGCCGGGTCTTCCTCGCCGGGGACGCCGCGCACGTCCACTCCCCGGCGGGCGGCCAGGGCATGAACACCGGCCTCCAGGACGCCGCGAACCTGAGCTGGAAGCTGGTCGCCGCCGTCGAGGGGCGGGCGCCGCAGGGCCTGCTCGACACCTACGAGGCCGAGCGGCACCCGGTGGGCAAGGCGGTCCTCCGCAGCAGCGGCGGCCTCGTCAGGTTCGCCATGGCCAAGCGGCCGTGGACGCGGGCGGCGCGCGGCCTGTTCGCCGCCGTCGTCAGCCGGGTGGGCCCCGTGCGAACCAGGGCGGTCGGCCGGATCACCGGTGTCGGCATCTCGTATCCGGCCCCGAGGGGCGCTCACCGCCTGGTCGGGCGTCGCGTACCGGATGTCACGCTCGCCGCTGGGCGGCTCCATGAGCTGCTGCGCGCGGGTGAGTTCGTGCTCATCGCGCCGCGGGACGTGGCGTTCGAGACGGGCAGGGCGGTCCCGGCCCACTGGTCGAGCGCCCGCCGTACGACGCTCCTCGTCCGGCCCGACGGTCACGTGGCGTGGGCCGCGGAGGAGGCGGACGCGGGGGCCGTCGAGGTGGCGCTGGGGGAGTGGGGCGTGAGGGGCGACGGGTGAAGGGGCGTGCGGGGTGCCGGGGTGAAGGGGCGTGCAGGGCGCCGGGTGGGGGTCGGGGTCGGGCGCTCGGCCCAACCGTTCGTCACGCCTTAATGGAAGCGTCGTAAAGTTTCGATGGACCTGATGAGTGTCCTGCTGTCACGGTAGTCCCGTACCGCACTCGACATCCCCGCCGCCCCGCGCGGGGAAGGCAGGCAAGGGATACCACGTGACACTCCTCGACCGGACCCCGCACGGCGCCGCTCAGGCCGCGGGAGCGAGCGCCGCCCGCCCCATCGGCGCCGGGATCGGCCTCGCGGTCCTCGCCACGGTCGTCTGGTCGGGCAGCTTCGTCACCTCCCGGGCGCTGCACGACACCGTGCCGCCCATCCAGCACGCGTTCTGGCGCTGGATCATCGCCATCGCGGCCGTGGCGCCCTTCGCGCTGCGGGAGACCTGGCGGCAACGGCGGCTCCTCCGCGGGCACCTGCGGTTCCTGCTGCTCTCCGCCCTGCTGGGCGTCACCGTCTACAACACCCTGGTGAACCAGGCGGGGACGACCACCACCGCGGGCAACATGGGCATGATCATGGCCGCCTCGCCCGTCCTGATGGCCGTGTACGAACGCGCCGGCGGGACCAGGCTCGGGGCGCGCCGCGTGACCGGCATGTCCGTCGCCTGCGCGGGCGTCCTGCTCCTCGTCAGCAAGGGCTCCCTCGCCATGGACTTCGCCGCCGGTGACCTGTGGACCATCGCGGGCGCGCTCGCCTTCGGCTCCTACAGCGTGCTCCTCCGGCGCAGGCCCCCGGAGATCGGCGGGCTGCCCTTCCTCCTGTCGACGTTCGTGCTCGGCGCGCTGATGCTGCTGCCGGTGTTCGTGGCCAGTTACGCCGTCCAGGGCGGCTTCGAGCCGACCGTCGCCACCGTCTCCCCGCTCTTGTACGTGGGCGTGGTCTCCTCGGCGGTGGCCTTCTTCGCCTGGAACAGGGCCATCTCGATCATCGGCGCGGCCCGCGCCGGCGTCGTCTACTACCTCCAGCCCGTCTGTGTCGCCCTGCTCTCCTACGCGCTCCTCGGCGAGTCCATGGGGTGGCTCCAGGTGCTCTGCATGGGCCTGATCCTCGGTGGGGTCGTGCTCGGCTCGGCCCGCACCACGTAGGGCCGGCGTCCGGTGGGAACGGCCCCTTCCTCCAGTCGGTACGTTGACCCCATGAGCGAGTGGGACATCAAGAAGCTGCAGATTTTGCGGACGTTGAGCGAGCGGGGCACCGTCACGGCGACCGCCGGGGCGCTGCGGATGACGCCGTCCGCGGTCTCGCAGCAGCTGTCCAACCTCGCCAAGCAGCTCGGTGTGCCGCTCCTCGAAGCCCATGGACGCCGGGTCAGGCTGACCGACGCCGCGCACCTCGTGCTGCGGCACGCCGAAGCGGTCTTCGCGCAACTGGAGCGGGCCGACGCGGAGTTGGCCGCGTACGCGCACGGCGAAGCGGGGGAGGTGCGGGTCGGGGCCTTCTCCACCGCCGTGCCCGCGCTCGTCGTCCCCGCGGTGCGGGCGCTGCGGTCGGCGGCGCCGGGCATCTCGGTACGGGTACGGGAGGCCGAGGCGGCCGAGGCGTACGAGCTCCTTGCCGCGGGGGAGGTCGACGTGGCGCTGTCCCTCGCGGTGCAGGCGCCCGCACCGTCCGACGCCGACACGCGCTTCACCCGGGAGTCGCTGGTCGCCGACCCGCTGGACGTGGCGCTGCCCGTCGACCATGCGCTGGCGGCGGCCGAGGGGCTGCGCCTCGCCGACCTGGCGGGGGAGCCGTGGATCTTCGGGGGCAGCGGGCCGTGGTCCGAGATCACGCGGGCGGCGTGCGAGGGGGCCGGGTTCACTCCCGAGCAGGCGCATTCCGCTTCCGGCTGGACGGCGATTCTCGCCATGGTCGAGGCGGGGATGGGGGTGGCCCTGGTGCCGCGGATGGCGGCGGTGCGGCGTGACGGGGTGGTGATGCGGGGGCTCTCCGCGGACCGCCCTCGGCGGCATGTGGTCGCCGCGGTGCGGAAGGGGGCCGCGGGCGGGGTGGCCGTCGCCCGGGTCCTGGCGGAGCTTCGCACCGCCGGCGCGGCGGTTGCCCCTTAGCGGGGGCGGCTCTCGGGGGCCTCAGCCGCGGCGCCCGCGGCTTCGGGCTCTCCCGCGCGCCCGGGACCCTGCGGTGGGCGGGTTGCCGTGTCGTCGTCTGCGGGCCGTTCCTGTCCTGTCCCGCGCTTCGCGCGGATGTCTCCCACCTGCCCGCCCGAAACCCCGAAGCACCCCCCGCCCGTCCGAAACCCCGGGTAACGGACGGGTGGGTGGGAAAGGTCTTCGGCGAGGCATAGCCAGGCGGCACGGCTGAACCGGGGGACCAGGCACCGCCCGCCCCCCCGGCCAGGGAGAGGCCAGGCCCCGGCCCGAGGGACCAAGCCCGCCCAGCCGGGGAGGCCAGGCCACGCCGGGTCAGGGGGGGAAGCCCCGCCCGGCCGGAGGGCACCGCTTCCCCGCCCGGCCGGAGGGCGACCTCAGTCCACCGACTGCGCCCGCAGCGCGCGCTCGACGCCCGCGCGGGCCTCGGTGATCAGGCGGCGCAGGGCCGCGGAGGGGTTCTCCGAGGCGAGCCACGCGTCGGTGGCGTCCAGCGTCGCCCGCGACACCTGGAGCGCGGGGTAGAGCCCGATGGCGATCTGCTGCGCCATCTCGTGGGAGCGCGAGTCCCACGCCCCCTTGACCGCGGCGAAGTACTTCTCCGCGTACGGCGCGAGCAGCTCCCGCTGGTCCGTCTGGACGAAGCCGCCGATCACCGCCTCCTGGATGGCGTTGGGCAGCGTGTCGGACTCGACGACCGACACCCAGGCCGCGGCCTTGGCCTCCGGGGTCGGCAGCGCGGCCCTGGCGGACGCCGCGTGACGCTCGCCCGCGGCCGTCTTGTCCCGCTCCAGCTCCGCCGCGATGCCGGCCTCGTCGAGCCGCCCCGTCGCCGCGAGGCGGTTCACGAACGCCCAGCGCAGCTCGGTGTCCACGGCCAGGCCGTCGATCGACTCCGTACCGGCCAGCAGGCCTTCGAGGAGCGCCAGGTCCGCGTCCGTACGCGCCGTCGCCGCGAAGGCCCGCGCCCACGCGAGCTGGTGGTCGCCGCCGGGCTCCGCCGCGCGCAGGTGGGAGAGGGTCTCCTCGGTCCAGCGGGCCAGCGCGGCGTCGCGGCCCGCGGGCGCCGCGTACAGGTCGAGCGCCAGCTTCACCTGCCGGTGCAGCGACTGCACGACGCCGATGTCGGACTCCTTGCCGATGCCGGAGAGGACCAGCGCGAGGTAGTCGCGCGTCGGCAGCTCCGCGTCGCGCGTCATGTCCCACGCCGACGCCCAGCACAGCGCCCGCGGCAGCGACGCCTCGAAGTCACCGATGTGGTCCGTGACGAACGCCAGCGACTCGGCGTCCAGGCGCACCTTCGCGTACGAGAGGTCGTCGTCGTTCAGCAGGATCACCGCCGGGCGGCGCTTGCCGACCAGCGCGTCCACGGCCGTCAGCTCGCCGTCCACGTCCAGCTCGACGCGGTCCGTGCGCAGCAGCTTGCCGGACGCCTCGTCCAGGTCGTACAGGCCGATCGCGATCCGGTGCGGCCGCAGCGTCGGCTCGCCCTTGGCGCCCGCGGGCAGCGCGGGTGCCTCCTGCTTGACGGCGAAGGACGTGATGACGCCGGAGGTGTCGACGTCGACGACCGGGCGCAGCACGTTGATGCCCGCGGTCTCCAGCCACTTCTTCGACCAGGTCTTCAGGTCGCGCCCGCTGGTCTCCTCCAGGGCGCCGAGCAGGTCGGACAGGCGCGTGTTGCCGAACGCGTGCGCCTTGAAGTACTTCTGCACGCCCCGGAAGAACTCGTCCATCCCGACGTAGGCGACGAGCTGCTTGAGCACCGACGCGCCCTTGGCGTACGTGATGCCGTCGAAGTTGACGAGCACGTCGTCCAGGTCGCGGATGTCCGCCATGATCGGGTGCGTCGACGGAAGCTGGTCCTGGCGGTACGCCCACGTCTTCATGGAGTTGGCGAACGTCGTCCAGGAGTGCGGCCAGCGCGATCCTTCCGCGTACGCCTGGCAGGCGATGGACGTGTACGTGGCGAACGACTCGTTCAGCCAGAGGTCGTTCCACCACTCCATCGTCACGAGGTCGCCGAACCACATGTGGGCCAGCTCGTGCAGGATCGTCTCCGCGCGCGTCTCGTACGCCGCGTCCGTCACCTTCGAGCGGAACACGTACTGGTCGCGGATTGTGACCGCGCCCGCGTTCTCCATGGCGCCCGCGTTGAACTCCGGCACGAACAGCTGGTCGTACTTGGCGAACGGGTAGGCGTAGTCGAACTTCTCCTGGAACCAGTCGAAGCCCTGCCGTGTCACCTCGAAGATCGCGTCCGCGTCGAGGAACTCGGCGAGCGAGGGCCGGCAGTAGATGCCGAGCGGCACCGACTGGCCGTTCGGACCCTCGTACGAGGAGTGCACCGCGTGGTACGGGCCGGCGATCAGGGCGGTGATGTACGAGGAGATGCGCGGCGTCGGCTCGAAGTGCCAGACGTCGTCCTTGGGCTCGGGCGTCGGCGAGTTGGAGATCACCGTCCAGCCCGCGGGCGCCTTCACGGTGAACCGGAAGGTGGCCTTCAGGTCCGGCTGCTCGAAGGAGGCGAAGACGCGGCGGGCGTCGGGCACCTCGAACTGCGTGTAGAGGTACGCCTGCCCGTCGACCGGGTCGACGAAGCGGTGCAGGCCCTCGCCGGTGTTGGTGTACTCGCAGTCGGCGACGACCCGCAGCTCGTTGCGGCCCGCCTTGAGGTGCCGCAGCGCGATGCGCGAGTCGCGGAACACCGCGGCCACGTCGAGGGCGTGACCGTTCAGGACGACCTCGTGGACCGCGGGGGCCACCAGGTCGATGAAGGTCTCCGCGCCCGCCTCCGCGGAGTCGAAGCGCACCGTGGTCACGGACCGGTAGGTGCCTCCCCCGCTCTCGCCTTCGGCCGAGGGGGAGGCACCCCCACCCTGCGCTCCGGAGAGATCGAGGTCGATCTCGTACGAGTCAACGGTGAGCAGCTTCGCCCGCTGCTGCGCCTCTTCGCGGGTCAGATTGGTGCCGGGCACGCGGTCATCTCCTCGGGTACGACGGGTGGGATCTCGCTGGTGCGGACCCCTGGGTACGAGCGGGTGCACTTGTGGTGTTTCCGGCCATCCTTCCATGCGGGTTCGCCTGGCCGCCCGGCCCATTGTTCTCGTGCCGCCGCTCCCGCTACGCTCCGCGCGTCCGCAGGGGACCACCGGGACCACAGGGGGCGGCGGCCATGATCGACGTACTGGTGGCGGGAGCGGGCATCGGCGGGCTCACGGCCGCGCTGAGCCTGCACGCGGCGGGCATCGGCGTACGCGTGGTGGACCCGGTCGACGAACTGCGGCCCGTCGGCGTGGGGGTCGACCTGCTGCCGTACGCGGTGGGCGAGTTGACGCAGCTCGGCCTCGGCGGCGGGCTCGCGGCGACCGCGGTGGCGCCCGAGGCCGCGGTCCACTTCGACCGGCACGGCGAGCGGGTCGGGGGCGAGCCGTGCGGCCTCGCGCTCGGGCACCCCTGGCCGCGGTACTCGCTGCACCGCGGGGCCCTTCAGCTCATGCTCCTGGACGCCGTCCGCGACCGGCTCGGCGACCACGCCGTGCGGACGGGGACCGCCTTCGTCCGACTCGCCGAGCGCGAGGGGGCCGGGCTGCGCGTCATCCTGCGGGACATGGAGCGGGGCCGGGAGTACGGGGTGGGGGTGCGGGCCCTCGTGGGGGCGGACGGGCTGCACTCCGCGGTACGGGCCACGCTGCACCCCGGGGAGGGGCCGCCGCTGTGGAGCGGCGTGCGGATGTGGCGCGGGATCACGGAGTGGCTTCCGGTGCTGGGCGGGCAGACGATCGCGATGGCGGCCGACGACACCGCGAAGTTCGTCGTCCACCCGGTGTCGCGGCAGGCGCGGGAGCGGGGGCGGGCGCTGCTGAGCTGGGTGGCGGAGGTGCGGTTCCCGCCCGCGCACCACCAGGCCGTCGCCGGGCCCGCCGACTGGAATCGCTCCGGGCGGCTCTCGGACGTCCTGCCGCACTTCGCCGGGTGGCGGATGGCGGATCTCGACGTGCCCGCGCTGATCGCGGGGACCCGGCAGATCCTGGAGTGCCCGATGGTGGACCGGGACCCGCTGGCCCGGTGGGGGCGGGGGCCCGTGACGCTGCTCGGGGACGCGGCGCACCCCATGTGCCCCTCGTACCCCGTGGGCTCCGAGAGCGGCTCCCAGGCGGTGCTCGACGCGCGGGCGCTCGCGCAGTGCCTGGCGTACGCGGGGGCCGACCGGGAGGCGGGGCTGCGGCACTACGAGGACGTGCGGGGGGAGGCGGCCAACGCGGTGGTCCTCGCGGCGAGGTCTGGCCCCTGGGCCTTGGGGCGGTCCCTGCCGCGGCCTTCGGGGCGGCGGGGTGCTCCTGGCTCGGCCGAGCGGGGGCTTCGTCCGCCCATGCCGGACGGGCGGCCGTAGCCGGGCTCGGCCCCGGCGTCTTGGCTCGGCGTCTTGGCTCGGCCCGTCGCGGGCTGCGCCGCGCTCGTCCTCAATCGCCGGACAGGCTCAGAGCGCCTGGCTGCGCGTCGCGCCCGGCGTCTTGGCTCGGCCCGTCGCCGGCTGCGCCTGGCTCGTCCTCAATCGCCGGACGGGCTTCAGGTCCTGGCTGAGCGCCGCGCTCGTGCTCGATCGTCGGGGGCAGGCTTCAGTTTCCTGGCCGTGCGCCGCGCTCGTCCTTGACCGTCGGGTGGGCTCGGAGCGCCTGGCTGCGCGTCGCGCCCGGTGTCTTGGCTCGGCCCGTCGCCGGGCGGGCTCTGACGTGTTTGCGGCCCGAGTTCCCCGTCCGAAAACCGCCAGCCTCCCGGCCCTTCCCGCGCGAGGCTCGACCCATGAGTACCGCTTACACGCCTCGCCCCATCGACCCCGGAACCCTCGCCGAGCTGCGGCGGTGTGATGACGCCGGGCGGGAATGCGTTCCGTACGTCGATCACGAGGGCGGGAGTCCCCTGCGCTGCTGCCTGCGGCGGGTCGCCCCCGGTGAGCGCGTCGCGCTCGTGTCGTACGCGCCGTTGCGGCGCTGGGCCGCGGGGAGCGGGGCGGCGCCCGGGGCCTACGACGAGCAGGGGCCCGTCTTCATCCACGCCGAACCGTGCGCGGGGCCCGAGGAGGGGCGGGAGGGGTACCCGTTCTCCAGGGCCGGGACGCTGCGGGTGCTGCGGCGGTACGACGCCCGCGGCCGGATCGTCGGCGGGCGGCTGCTGGAGATCACCGAGGCCGCGGCGGACGACCTCGACGCCGCTTTCGGCGAGGCCTTCGCCGACCCGGCGGTCGCCCTCGTCCACGTGCGGGCCGTGGAGTACGGCTGCTTCCAGTACGAGGTGCGCCGAGGGGACTGATCAGCACGTCCGCAGGGCGTGGGCGAACTCCCGTACCCGCGCCGTCTCCCCGTCCCGGTGCCACACCATCCCGAGGACGGAGTCCGGCAGGCCGTCGACCGGTACGAAGACGACGTCCTTGCGGCCGTGGTACTCCGCCGTCGGCCGGCACAGCAGCATCGCGCCCCGGCCCGCCGCCACCAGCGTCAGACCCTCCTGGAGCGTGCGGACCTCCGGTGCGGGCACGTCCGAGGGGGCGTGGGCCGCACGCCAGTACGCGGGGGCCGGGGCCGTGGCCGCGATCAGCGGGGTCTCCTTCAGCTCCGCGGCCGTCACCGACTCCCGCCGCGCGTAGGGGTGCCGTACCGACACCGCCACCGTCTGGCGCTCGCGGGAGAAGACCGGCCCGAGCACCAGCTCCGTCTCCGCCACCGGCAGCAGCACGATCGCCGTGTCCACCTCACCGCGCCGCACCGCGCCGAAGGGGTCGGCGAACGGGATCTCCAGGATCTGGGTCGTGCAGGCCGGGTGGCGTTCCTGGAACGCCGCTATCGCCGCCATCAGACGGGTGTCCGCCGTCCCCTGGAAACCGATCCGCAGCGTGCCCTCCACGCCCCGCGCCGCCGCCCTCGCCCGTTCGACCGTCGACGACAGGTCCTCGTAGGCGGGACGGAGTTCGGCGAGGAACCGCGTGCCCAGCGGGGTCAGCGCGACCCGGCGGCTCGTGCGCTCGACGAGCCGGGCGCCGATCCGCTGCTCCAGCGCGGCAAGGAGCTGGCTGACGCGGCTCTGCGAGACGTACAGGCGCTCGCCCGTCCTGCCGAAGTGCAACTCCTCGGCGAGCACCAGGAAGCACTCCAGTTCGCGGATCTCCAGGCCACGCTCCACCGCCCCCATGGAACGCCTCCATTCGTGCCGCCGCATCGATGACTCCGGCTCATACAAGGATGAGATCTGCGGCGTTGTTCCCCCCGCGGGCTCGTCACAGGGTGGATGGCATGCCGCAGAGCACACACCACACACCGAACAAGCAGAGCAGGCCGGGCAAGCGGACCAGGGCGGGCAAGCGGATCAGGCCGAGCGGGACGGGCCGGTCGCCCGTGCGGGGCGGGCAGCCCGAGCGCGGACGCCTCGCCGTGCTCGCCGTCGCCGCCGCCACCTTCTCCGTCGTCACCACGGAGATGCTGCCCGTGGGCCTCCTCACCTCCATCGGCTCCGGGCTCGGCGTCTCCGACGGCAACGCCGGGCTGGCCGTCACCCTGCCCGGGGTGGTCGCGGCGCTCGCCGCCCCGCTGCTGCCCGTCGCGGTGCGCCGCGCCGACCGGCGTACGGTCCTGTGCGTCCTGCTCGTCCTGCTCGCCGCCGCCAACCTGGCGTCCGCGCTCGCCCCCGGCTTCGGCGTGCTCCTCGCGGCGCGTGTCCTGGTCGGCGTGTGCATCGGCGGGGTGTGGGCCGTCGCCGCGGGGCTCGGGGTGCGTCTGGTCCGCGCGGAGGGCGCCGGGCGCGCCACCGCGGTGATCTTCAGCGGCATCGCCGTCGCCTCCGTGCTCGGCGTGCCCGCGGGGACGCTCCTCGGTGAGCTGGCCGGCTGGCGCTGGGGGTTCGCGGCCCTCGCCGTGCTCGCGCTGGGCGTGGCGGCGCTGCTCGCCGTGCTGCTGCCCCGGCTCCCCGCGGGCGAGGGGGTGCGGCTCGGCGCGTTCGCCGGTCTGCTGCGGGTGAGGCGGCTGCGCGCCGGGCTGATCGCGGTCACACTGCTCGTGACCGGGCACTTCGCCGCGTACACCTACGTGCGGCCCGTCCTCGAACGGCTGCCCGGCATCGGCGCGGGCCTCGTCAGCGGGCTGCTCCTCGCCTACGGGACCGCCGGCATCGTCGGGAACTTCGCGGGCGGAGCCGTCGCGGCCCGCGATCCGCGCAGGGCGCTGCTCGCCATCAGCGCGGGGCTCGGCGCGGTGGTGCTCCTGCTGGTCCCGGCGGGCGGCTCGCTCGCCGCGTCCGGGGTGCTGCTCATCGCCTGGGGCCTGGCGTACGGCGGGGTCTCGGTCTCCGCCCAGAACTGGGTGATGGCCGCCGCCCCGCACGCCCGCGAGGCCGCGTCCGCGCTCTTCGCGGGCGTCTTCAACGTGGCGATCGCGCTCGGCGCCTTCGCGGGCGGCCGGGTCGCGGACGGCGGCGGAGCCGGCGCCGTCCTGTGGCTCGGCGGCGGGCTCTCGGCGCTCGCCCTGATCGCCGTGGCCCACGCGCGGGACACCCCCGCCGACGCGTCCACGGCAGAGCCACAGGGGTAGCGGCAGGGGCGGCCACCGACGAACGGTGACCGCCCCCCTACGCGCGGGACGTGCGTCAGCCCTTGAGCTCCGCCGCGACGAGCTCCGCGATCTGGACGGCGTTCAGCGCCGCGCCCTTGCGGAGGTTGTCGTCGGAGATGAAGAAGGCCAGGCCGTTCTCGACGGTCTCGTCGTTGCGGATACGGCCCACGAAGGAGTCGTCCTTGCCCGCGGCGACCAGCGGCGTCGGCACCTCCGTGACGACGACGCCCTCGGCGGCCTCAAGGAGCTCGGTGGCGCGCTCCGGGCTCAGCGGACGCGCGAAGCGGGCGTTGACCTGGAGGGAGTGGCCGGTGAAGACGGGGACGCGCACGCACGTGCCCGAGACCTTCAGCTCCGGGATCTCCAGGATCTTGCGGGACTCGTGGCGGAGCTTCTGCTCCTCGTCCGTCTCGTTCAGACCGTCGTCGACGACGGAACCGGCCATCGGCAGGACGTTGTACGCGATCGGCGCGACGTACTTGTCCGGCTCGGGGAACTCGACCGACGAGCCGTCGTGCGTGAGGTCGGGGGCGGCGTCGCCGACCTTCTTGACCTGCTGGAACAGCTCCTCCACCCCGGCGAGGCCGGAACCGGACACCGCCTGGTAGGTGGCGACGACCAGCGCTTCGAGGCCGGCTTCGGCGTGCAGCGGCTTCAGGACGGGCATCGCGGCCATCGTCGTGCAGTTCGGGTTGGCGATGATGCCCTTGGGGCGGTCCTTGATCGCGTGCGGGTTCACCTCGGAGACGACGAGGGGGACCTCGGGGTGCCGGCGCCAGGCGGAGGAGTTGTCGATCACGACGGCGCCCTGGGAGGCGACCTTCTCGGCGAGGGCCTTGGACGTGGCGCCGCCGGCCGAGAACAGCACGATGTCCAGGTCCGTGTAGTCGGCCGTGGAGGCGTCCTCCACGGTCACACCGTCGATGACCGTCCCGGCGCTGCGGGCCGAGGCGAACAGGCGCAGCTCGTCGGCCGGGAACTTCCGCTCGGCGAGGATCTTGCGCATGACCGTGCCGACCTGACCGGTGGCTCCGACGATTCCGACCTTCACAGGGACTTCCTCCGTTTGTGCGTGCGGCCTCGTGACCTCGGCCGGTCTGGTGCGGGGTGGCTCCATGATGCGTCTCTCCAGTGCCGCGTTGTCCAATCCATTGTCCGAGGTGCGGGACGCCACATTTCCCGGTCGGCCCGGTGAACATCCCCCGGCGGCTCGCCGAACGTTCCCGGCGTCCCGCGCGTCGTAGGGGAAACGCGGGGAGGGGAGGCGCACATTGCTGCGCGGAAAGGCGCGCCGCGCGCCGAAGACGCAGGGGGCGGCAGGGGCGGACCCGCGCGGCCCGGACCCGCTCGCTCCGGCGCAGGTGGACCGGGTGCGGGCGGTGCTCGCCCTCGGCGGCGTGCCGTACGCCGACCTCCCCGACGGCGTCCAGCAGGTGCGGCTGAAGCTCCTTGAGCGGGCCGCGGACGGGCGCGAGGCGCCGCGTGACGTCTCCGCGTGGGCGGCGGTCGTGGCCTCCAACCTGGCCATGGACTGGCACCGGGCCCGGCGCAGACAGGAGCGGCTCGGCGAGCGCCTCGCCGTGCTGTGGCGGGAGGCGACGGACGAGGACGGCGCCGAGGCGCGGGCCCTGTCGCTGGCCGTGGCGCAGGGCCTCGGCGCGCTGCCCGCCGCCCAGCGGCAGGTCGTGGTGCTCCGCTTCTACGCCGACCTGCCGGTGCGGGCGATCGCCGACGAGCTGGGTGTCCCCGAGGGCACGGTCAAGAGCAGGCTGCACACGGCGGTGCGGCTCCTGCGGGCGCGGCTGTACGAAGGGGAGGTGGTGTGACGGTGCCGGAAGAGGAGGAGCGGGACTGCGACGCGCTGATGTCCGCGATCACGGACGAGCCCGTCCCCGACGAGGCCAGGAGCGACCCCGGCTTCGCCGCCGAGCACGCGGCGGCCCTCGCGGACGTCGCCGTGCTGCGGGAGCGGCTCGCCGTGGTGGGCGACGCCCTGGCCGCGGGCCCGTCGCGGCGGACGGCCGTACCGCTGCGGCCCCCGCGCACGGCCCGCCGCCGCGCCGGCGTGGCGCTCGGCGCGGTCGCCGCCACGGTGGCCGCCGCCCTGGCCGGCGGGCTCGGGTGGCTGGCGGTGGACGCCGGGCAGGGCACCGCCGACAAGGACAGCGGGGCGAGCGTGGCGTCCGAGGCGAAGGGCGAACCGGACGGCGGCGCGGACGCCTCCCCCGGCGCCGGGGGCCTGGTGGCGTGCGCGCGGCTGATCGTGGAAGGCACGGTCACGGCGGTCGACCCGCTGCCGGGCGGCTCGCAGGACCGGGTCACGGTCGACGTGACGCGCCACATCAAGCCGGAGTCGGGCAGCGGCACGGTCAGGTTTCCGCTCGACCGCGAGGCGGACCCCCGCCTGAAGGCGGGCGACCGCGTCCTGGTCGCGTTCGGCAAGGGGTCCGCCGAACCGTCCGACTGGGCGGTGGGCAAGGAACGCGCCCGCCTCCGCACGCTGATCCTGCAGGCCCTCCCGGCTGCGAAGAGGCTCAGCTGCGGGGGTGGGGGCTGACTCCACGCGGGGACGCGGAAAAGTCCCGCCGAAATCCGCGCGAAGGCGGCATTCCAGCGGGACTTCTCCACAATCACGGACCAGGCGTGCCCGGCCAGGCGCTGCCCGACCAGAGCTGCTGGTCGGACCTGCCCGGCCATGCGCGCCCGGCCATGCGCACCCGACCAGGCGTGCCCGGCCAGAACTGCCGGTCGGAACTGCCCGGCCAGGCGCTGCCGACCAGAGCTGCTGGTCGGACCTGCCCGGCCATGCGTGCCCGGTCAGGGTTGCCGGTCGGACCTGCCCGACCATGCGCACCCGACCAGGCGTGCCCGGCCAGAACTGCCGGTCGGAACTGCCCGGCCATGCGTGCCCGGCCAGGGCTGCTGGTCGGACCTGCCCGACCATGCGCGCCCGGTCAAGGCTGCCGGTCGCACCCGTCCGGTCACACCGTTACGGCGTGACCTTCTCGATCTTCACGCTGCCGCTGCCCGCCGCCGTGCCGCGGGCGTTCACGAGCGACACCTCGCCGAAGAGCTCGCGGCCCTCGGCGGCCGGGGCCTTCGCCTCGACCTTGGCCTCGACCTGCGCCGATTCGCCGTTGCCGAGCTTGGTCTGCTGGGCCTCGTCGACGGTGACGCTGCCGAGGGCGCCCGAGAAGAAGACGTCACGGTAGTCGTACGCGGTCGTGCCGGACGGCACCGAGTAGCCCGTCACCTCGATCGTGTACGTACCGGCGGCCGGCTTCGTCAGCGAGACGGACTCCTCCGAATCGCCCTCCGCCGAGGAACCGACGACCGCGCCGTCCTTCTTGAGCGTCAGGTCCAGGTCGGCGGCGATGTCCGCGGGGGAGCCGATGACGACGTCGAGCCGCTCGGCGCCCGCGGGCACGACGACCGTGGACGTCTGGACGGCGCCCTGGGCGATGCTCGGGCGGGCCGACTTGGCCGAGCCGAGGGAGCCGCCCTTCAGGTGGCCGTCGACCGCGGCGAAGTTGTTCTTCGCCTTCCAGGTGACCGGCGCCGGGGTGCCGACCTTGGCCTCGGGAAGCGTCTGCACGGCCGGGTCGAAGTCGACGCCGAGGGCGGCGACCTTCAGCTCGTAGGGGTTGTCGAGCAGCGGCGACGTGCGGCGCGACTCGACCTCGATCTCCCAGACGCCCGCCTGCGGCTCGGCGTACGAACGCAGGTCCGCGCGGCAGGTGTTGGCCGGGTTCTCGTAGTTGGGGTAGCAGACGATCGACGAGGTGGAGTCGACCGGGACGCCGTAGGGGTGGATCGCGATGAAGCGCGTCTGGCTCTTGCCCTTCAGGCCGCCGAGGGCGACTTCGAGGGACTTGGCGCCCTTCGGCACGGTCACGAAGTACGACGTGGGGCTGTTGCGCTGCGTCGAGCCCTTGGCCGAGAACGTGTACGACGGCTTCGCGAGCGGCGCCGAGACGACGACCGCCGACATGATCTGGTGGTCGATGCCCTCGGTGCGCTCGTCGTCGACGGTCAGGATCGCGCTGTGCAGACCGGCCGACTTCGCCTTCGCCTGGACCTTGACGGTGACCGGCTTGTTCAGCGGCAGCGTGACGTCGTCGTCGCCGAGCAGCTTGAACGTGCCCTCGTGGTTGTTCTCCAGCTCCAGCTCGTGGCGGACGCCGCGGTCGGGGCCGGAGGTGCGGGTGATCGTGACGTCGTACGTCCGCTTCCGGCCGGTCTTCAGGCCGCCCTCACGGTCGTAGACGCCGGTGCCGGGCTTCTTCAGCTCCTGCTCCAGGGCGGTGTCGACCGGGGCCTTCACCGTGTACGTGTGCGCCGTGGCGTCGTCCTCGATGGCCTCCCAGGCGTCGACGACGTCGATCAGGCCGGTGCCCTGGGCGTACGCCTGCTCGCCGCGGATGCGGTCCGCGGTCGAGGTGAGCGCGGTGCGCAGCTTCGCCGGGGTCAGGTCGATCTTCTCGCGCTTGGCGGCGGAGAGCAGGAGCGCCGAGGCGCCCGCGGCCTGCGGGGACGCCATCGACGTGCCCTGCAGCATGGAGTAGCCGGCCGGCAGCTTGTAGCCCGCCTCGGCGACCGGGGAGCCCGGCAGCCAGGTCTGGGTGGTGTTGATGGCCGAACCGGGGGCGGAGATGATCGGCGTGAAGCCGCCGTCCTCACGCGGGCCGCGCGAGGAGAAGGGCATCATCGCGTACTTCTTCTCCACCTGGGAGCCGTAGTTGGCGGCCCAGGTCTCCTTGGAGATGGAGGCGCCGACCGAGATGACCTTGTCGGCCAGGGACGGGTCGCCGATGGTGTTGGCGCCGGGGCCGGAGTTGCCCGCGGAGATCACCAGCTGCACGCCGTAGGTGTCGATGAGGCGCGTGTACAGCTCGGCGCGCGCGTTGTTGCCGTCGTTCAGCGCCGGAAGGCCGCCGATCGACATGTTGACGATGTCGACGCCGCGCTCGGTGACGAGATCGATCATGCCCTCGGTGAGCGCGACGTTGGTGCAGCCGCCGGTCCAGGTGCAGGCGCGGGACGAGACGAGCTTGGCGCCGGGGGCGGCGCCGTTCATCTTGCCGCCGAACAGGCCGTTCGCCGCGGTGATGCCCGCGACGTGCGTGCCGTGCTCGGACTCGATGACGCCGATGTTGACGAAGTCGGCCTTCTTGCCGACCCAGTCGCCGCCGTACGGGTCCGTCGGCACGTCCTTGCGGATCTCGACGACGAACGGGACACGCTCGACGACGTCGGTCGCCGGGTCGTCCTTTCCGAAGTAGGCGACCTGGTGGCCGTCCTTGTACGGCTTCATCGGTTCGTCGTCGGTGAAGTCGTTGTTGTCGTTCAGGTCGACGCGGACCGTGCCGGCCGCCGGGTCGTACAGCACGCCCCAGCTGTCGGTGGTGTCGCCGTCGCGGTTGATGTCGCCCTTGGCGTCGCCGCCGGTGGTGGCCGACTCGCGGAAGCGGTTGACCTGGAAGGAGCCCGCCGGGGCCTTCCACGTCTCGCTGTCCCAGGTGAAGGTGGGGCCGCTGACCGGGTTGGTCATGCGGCGCCAGGTGCTGTCCGCGTCGACGATCGGGTCGGTCGCCGTCACCCAGTCGGTGATCTTGCGCTCGCCGGTGGTCGTCTTCTTGAGCGCCGGGTGACCGAGGTCGACGCCGGAGTCGAGGATGCCGATGGTGACGCCCCGGCCGTCGGCCTTGCGGTGCTTCTTCACGAAGTCCACGGCGCCGGTCTCGGCGGAGGGGTTGTACGGGTTGTCCGCCGGGGTCTTCTTGTCCGGGCCCGCGTACGTGCCGCGCGCGCCGCGCTCCGCGCCCTTGGCGCGGTCGGCGGCCGGGGTCGGGTCGTCCAGCTCGATCTCGTGCCGCAGGTCGATGGCGTGCACGGACGACAGCTTGGCCGCGGACTTGATCGCCGCGTCGGCCTTGCCGGTCGGCACGGTCGCGCGGACGTAGCCGAGCTTGTCGTAGGTGCGGCCGACCGAGCCGCCCTTGACGCCGTCGAGCTGGTCGGCGACCCGCTCGGTGGCGCCGGGCGCGGTGGCGACCATCATGGTGACGGTCTTCTCGCCCTCCGCCTTGGCGTCGGCGAGCAGGTCGGCGTCGGCGGCGCCGAGCTTGCCGTCCGTCGACTTGGGGGCGGGCACGGGGGTCTCGTCCGCCGCGAAGGCGAGGGGCACGGCCCCGGTCGCGCACAGCGCGGCGGTGAGACCGACGGCTATCGCGAGACGGGGCGCGCGTCTGGCGCTGGAACTGGATCTGGGCATCGGCATCCCTGTACGTGAAGGTCGGGAGAGGGTGATCCGGCCGCCGATTTTCGGACGGGTCCGAAATCCGGGGTCGGATGACCGCTCAGCTTTACTTAAGTGACAGGTGTTTGGGGAGAGTTGTCCGAGCTGTGATCAGTGCGTGACGCAATTCCGCCATACGCCATCGTGGACAAGGGGGCCTATAGCGGGACTTGACCCGGGGGCCGGGCCCCCGGCGATGCTTCGGCGGCACGCGGGGGACCTCGCGGCCGGCCACGCGAACCCACGGACCAGGGGTCAACTCACAGCGAAGCGTCTAGCGTCAACCCGTGCAGAAAGAACTCCGGGTGGCGGCCTACGCCGTATGCGTGCGGAACGGGCATATCCTCCTCGCCCGCTGGGTCGCGGGCGACGGCAGCAGACGCTGGACGCTGCCGGGCGGCGGCATGGACCACGGCGAGGACCCCTACGACACGGTCATCCGCGAGGCGGACGAGGAGACGGGCTACGTGGTGGAGCCCGTGACCCTCCTCGGCGTCGACAGCCTGCGCCGCCGCTACCCCCGCAGACTCGGCGCCGTCGCCGACTTCCACGGGCTGCGCATCGTGTACGAGGGCCGCGTCACCGGCGGCGAGCTGCGCCACGAGACCAACGGCTCCACCGACCTCGCGGCCTGGCACCCCCTGGAGTCCGTCCCCGGCCTCGACCGCGTGGGGCTCGTCGACATCGGCCTCGGCCTCTGGCGCGACCGCCCCGCCGCCGGGCGCGGCCGGCCCGCCGACCCCGCGCCCTGAGCCTCCGCTTCCCCGCGAGGTGAACGCGGAGTGACCGCTTCCCTTCCAGCCGTGGAGAGGTGCGTGACCGCGTAGGGTGCCCGGTGATCCACGTACGGTGATCGGTGCGGCGTGTTGCCGTCTCGTTCACGCGCAGGCCATCCCCGCTGCCAACGATCCAGTACGAGTGAGGAATCCGCGGGTCCGAAACGGTCCCGGGGCCCTCGCGACCACTGCCGACGCGTTCGCACCCGGGGAGACCGCGCCATGCCGCGCACACGCACCGTCGCCACCGCAGCCGCCGGCATCGACCGCCGCGCCCTCCTCGCCGCCACCGGAGCCGTCGCGCTCTCCGCGGGCATCGGCCACACCCTCGGCCCCGGCGCGGACTCCGGCAACGCGGCGCCCCTGGGCCGCACCGCCGTGGCGCGCTCACGGCAGGCGCCCGCCGCGCCCCTCGCGCCCTACAAGGGCGGCACCACCCTGCTCACCGTCGCCGCCCCGCGCGGCTCTTCCGGCTACCGGCGGCTCGGCGACGGGCCCGCCTGGCGTCGCGTCGTGCGCGGGGACCTCGCGGCGGCCAAGGCGGGGCGCGAGGAGCGGAGGACCGCGCTCGCCGCGTTCGTGCAGTTCACCGACCTGCACCTGGTCGACGTACAGCACCCGCTGCGGTACGAGTACCTGCGGGCGCAGACCGCGAGCGCGTGGCGGCCGCACGAGTCCCTCTCGGTGGCCGGGGCCGTCTCCCTGGTCGAACGCGTCAACGCCCTGCGCGGCGCGCCCGCCACCGGCGGCCCCCTGCACTGCGTCGTGACGACCGGCGACAACACCGACAACAACTCCCGCGCCGAACTCGACTGGTACCTCAAGGTCATGAGCGGCGGCCGCATCACCCCCAACACCGGCGACCCGCGCCGCTACGAGGGCGTGCAGGCCAGCGGCCTCCCGCTGTACTGGCACCCCGACGACGCCCTGCGCGACGCCGACAAGAGCCTCGGCTTCCCGCGGCTGCACGGCTTCCTCGACGCGGCGATCCGCGCGGTCAACAGCCCGGGCCTCGCCCTGCCCTGGTACTCCACCGTCGGCAACCACGACGCGCTGCCCGGCGGCTGCTGGGCGCCCAGGGACCCGTACCTCACCGACTTCGCCGTCGGCGGCAAGAAACTGATGTCCCTCGACGAGACGCGGGGCGCCGCCCTGTGGAAGGCGGTGAAGAAGGGGCGCGATCCCAAGGGGGCCCGGTTCAAGGAGCTGCTGGAGTCCGAGGCGCGGCGCATGCGTTCGGTCACGCCGGACGCGTCACGTGCGCCCTTCACCCCGGCCGAGTACGTCAGGGCGCATCTGGACCCCGCCCACCGGGGCGCGGGCCCCGTCGGCCACGGCTACACCGAGGAGAACCTGGCGGCGGACACCCAGTACTACTCCTTCCGCGTCAGCGACGACGTGCTCGGCATCAGCCTGGACAGCACCGACCCGGCCGGGCACTACGAGGGCTCCCTGGGCACCCGGCAGCTGCGCTGGCTGGAGCGTGAGCTGGCGGCCAACGAGCGGCGGGCCGGCGGCCCTTCGTACGTCGTCGTCTTCAGCCACCACACCAGCCGGACCATGCGCAACCTCCGCCAGGACCCGTCGCGGCCCGCCGAGGCGCGGCACGGCGGCGACGAGATCGTCTCGCTGCTCGGCCGGCACCGTTCGGTCCTCGCCTGGGTCAACGGGCACAGCCACAAGAACGCGATCACCCCGCACCGGACCGCCCACGGCTCCTTCTGGGAGGTCTCCACCGCGTCGCACATCGACTTCCCGCAGCTCGCGCGGGTGGTGGAGCTGACCGACAACCACGACGGCACGGTCTCCCTGTTCACCACGCTCATCGAGTCCGCGGCCCCGCACCGCACGGACTTCGCCGACCTCTCCCAGACCGGCCTGGCCGCGCTGTACCGCGAACTGTCCTTCAACGCCCCCGGCGCGAAGCCCGCGCTCGGCGGGGAGGCGGGCGACAGGAACACGGAGCTGATCCTGCGGAAGGGCTGATTTCGGCTCAACCCTCGTGCCCCGCTCAACCTCGCCGGGAGCCCGCGGGTCCTTCGGGCCGATGATCAGACAACGGGAGGGACGGCACATGACCGTGCGCAGGACATGGACGTCAGTGGCGGCAGCGGCAGCCGTGACGGTGGCGGCGGGGGTGCTCGCGGCGCCGGCACTCGCGGCGGGGCCCGGGGGCGGGCAGGGCGGCGGCGACCGGCACCGGGCGACGCAGCGCGCGATGGAGGCCGCGCTCGACGCGGACGCCCCGGGCGTGACCGTGCAGGTCAGGGACCGGCACGGCGATTGGGACTCCGCGGCGGGACTCGGCGACCTGACCCGGCAGCGCCCGCGCGGCAGCCAGGACCACTACCGGATCGGCAGCGTCACCAAGACGTTCGTGGCCACGGTCGTGCTGCAACTGGAGGCGGAGGGCGCGCTCGACCTCGACGACACGGTGGGGCGCTGGCTGCCCGGGGTCGTGGAGGGGCACGGTCACGACGGTGACCGGATCACCGTGCGCCAGCTCCTGAACCACACCAGCGGCATCTACAACGTGACGGCCGACCCGTGGTTCCAGCGGAGAGTCTTCGGCGAGGCGTTCCTCGCCCACCGCTACGACACCTGGACCCCGGAGCAGCAGGTCGCCCTCGCCATGCGCCACGAGCCGGACTTCGCTCCCGGCAAGGGCTGGAAGTACTCCAACACCAATTACGTCATCGCTGCGATGATCATCGAGAAGGTCACGGGCACGCCCTACGCGGAGCAGATCAAGGAGCGCGTCATCGAGCCGCTCGGGCTGCGCGGCACCAGTGTCCCCGGTGTCCGGCCGGACCTGCCGAAGCCCAGCTCCAGGGCCTACACCCGGCTGTCCGACGAGCCGGGCGCCAAGAACCACGACGTGACACGGCTCAACCCGTCCGTGGCGGGGGCGGCGGGGGAGATGATCTCCGACTCGGCCGACCTGAACCGCTTCTACTCGGCCCTGCTGCGCGGAAAGCTCCTGCCGAAGAAGCAGCTCGCGGAGATGAAGACCACCGTGCCGAGGGACGCGAACCGGCCCGAAGGGCGCTACGGGCTCGGCATCGCACCCTTCCCCACCTCCTGCGGCACGGTGGTGTGGGGGCATGACGGCGGTATCCACGGCTCGTCGTCCCTGGCCGTGGCGACGGCGGACGGCCGCCATGCGCTGGCGCTCAACTTCAACGGCCCTGGCGGAGACGCGGGGGCCGTCGTCGACGCCGAGTTCTGCGGCGACCGGTAGCACGGGCCGCTAACGGGGGAGCACCACGACATACGCCGCCGGGTCCCGGTCGTGCGACGCCATCAGGGCGGTACGGACGACCGTGGCCTGCTGGTCGAGGGCGTCCCTGAGCTTCTGCCCGGTGAGGTGGACGACCGTGATGCCGAGCCGCTCCAGGTGCTCGCGCTTGCGTGCGTACGCCGACCACAGGGCGTCGTCGTCGTGCCGCAGGCCCTGCCGGGGCGCGCGGGTGTCCAGCTCCACGGCGACGGCCTGGTCGGGCCAGTAGGCGTCGACGCTGCCGAGCCGCGGGCCGCCCGGAAGCCGGAGGTCCACGTTCCACAGGGGCGCGGGCAGGCCGTGCTCGGCGACCATGCGGTACAGCCGGTCCTCGGCGATGGCGCGCCCCTCGGCGAGCAGCGAGTCGACGGCGTCCACGACGTGCGGCAGGGACAGCAGCCGGGCGTTGCGCAACTCGCGGACCACGGCCACCGGTTCGCAGTGGCCGCCGCGCACCGCCTCGGTGAGCAGCCGGCGCACGGCGCCCGCGTCGACGAGCTGGGCCACCGCGTCGGCGAGGGCGCGCGGCACCGGCGCCACCGGGAACCCGGCGATCTGCTGGGTGGTCGGCATCGCGGCGCTGCGCACGAGCCGGGCGAAGCCCACGGACCGCAGGCGGCGCGTGCGGGGCACCAGGATGTCGACGCGGTCGAGCGAGAGCAGCGGGGGAGCGGAGGTGAAGCGGTGCAGGGCGAGGGCGGCGAGGCCGGTGACCATCGCGTCGGCGTACGAAGCGTGGGGCTCGCCCGCGCCGGGCTGCGCGGGCACGGCTTTCGCCTGGCGGACCGGTGGGCGCCCCGCGTACAACAGGGCGCCGTGCAGCCGTTCCTCGCTGGTCGGCGGGCCCGGGTGCAGGAGCCACACGCCGGGCAGGAGTTGCCGCCAGGGGCCGCCGGGGAGGCAGTGCGCGCCGGCGTCGGCGGTGGAGACGCCGTGCGTGCGGAGCTGGGCGGCGCTCATGACGCGGGGGCGGGCGTCCGTGAGGTGCTGGAGGGGGAGGGGGGAGAGCGGGGTTTCGTGGTTCATGCCCGGGTCGTTCCCTTTCCGGGGCGGCTCCCTAACCGCTGTTACACGTCCGTCGTCAAACCCGGACAACTCTGCCCTAAAGCACGGGCGTTCGACCACCGATGATCTCTGGCCCCCGGGCCCGCGGAGAAAACTCCCGGCACCGCGATTCACCTGCGCGTGGTCCCTCGGTTAGGACAGGTGTCCAGGGGTCCCGAGGCTCCCCGGGCCGCCCCCGGGTGACCCCGCGCTGGAGACGCGGGACGCCCGGGGACGGGGCCGGACGCGGCCTAGGACGCGTCGCAGGCCTGGGCCCGCAGGGAGCGGGCGAGGTCGTCGCGGGCCTCCAGGACCAGGCGGCGCAGGGCCGGGGCCGCGGCCTCGTGCGCGCTGAGCCAGGCGTCCGCCGCCGCCAGCGTCGCCTCGTCGGACTGGAGGTGGGGGAACAGGCCCCGCACCACGTCCATGCCGATCTGGATGGACCGCTCCGCCCACACCCGCTCGATCGCGTCGAAGTACTTCGCGACGTACGGCGCGGTGAGCTCCCGCTGCGACGGCTGCGAGAACCCGGAGATCGTCGCCTCGACCAGCGCGTTCGACAGGGCGCTCGACTCCACCACGGAGGCCCACGCCTGTGCCTTGACGGCCGCCGAGGGACGGGCGGCCAGGCACCGCACCTGGTGCCGCTTGCCGGAGGCGGTGTCGTCGCGGGCCAGCTCCGCCGCGAGGACCTCCTCGTCGGCGGCGCCGTGCGCGGCCAGCGGGGCGAGCAGCGCCCAGCGCATCTCCTGGTCGATGTCCAGGCCGTCGATCTTGGCCGTGCCGTCGAGCAGGCCCTGGAGCAGCTGGAGGTCGGCCGGGGAGGACGCCACCGCGGCGAGGAAGCGGGCCCACGTCAGCTGGTGCTGGCTGCCGGGCTCGGCGATCCGCAGTTCCCGCAGCGCCCCTTCGGCGAGGGACCGGGAGCCCTCCTCGCGCCACTCGGGCGCGGCGTAGTGCGTGAGGGCGGAGTTGGTCCACGCGTGCAGCATCTGCAGGACGCCGATGTCGCTCTCCCGGCCCGCGAAGCGCAGCACGAGCCCGATGAAGTCCCGCGCGGGCATGAGCGCGTCCCGCGTCAGACTCCACAGGGCGGACCAGCACAGGGCGCGGGCGAGCGGGTCGGTGATGTCGCCGAGGTGCTCGCGCAGCGTGACGAGGGAGTTCTCGTCGAAGCGGATCTTGCAGTAGGTCAGGTCGTCGTCGTTGACCAGGACCAGCTCGGGAGCCTGCTCACCGGCCAGCTCGGCCACGACCGTGCGCGGGCCCTCGACGTCGACCTCCGCGCGGGCGTACCGCTCCAGGGCGCCGCCGGCGGCCCTGCGGTAGAGGCCCACCGCCACGCGGTGCGGGCGCAGCTCGGGGTGGGACTCGGCGGCCTCCTGGAGCACGGACAGCTCGGTGACGCGGCCCTCCGCGTTCAGGATGACCTGCGGGGTCAGGGAGTTGACGCCCGCGGTCTGCAGCCAGGACCGCGACCAGGCGGCCATGTCGCGCCCCGAGGTCTCCTCCAGGACGGAGAGCAGGTCGCCGAGGACCGTGTTGCCGTACGCGTGGCGCTTGAAGTAGCGGCGGGCGCCCTCCAGGAACGCGTCCCGCCCGACGTACGCCACGAGCTGCTTGAGCACCGAGGCGCCCTTGGCGTACGTGATCCCGTCGAAGTTGAGCTTGGCGTCCTCCAGGTCGCGGATGTCGGCCGTGACCGGGTGGGTGGAGGGGAGCTGGTCGGCGCGGTAGGCCCAGGCCTTGCGGTTGTTGGCGAAGGTGATCCAGCCGTTGGTGAAGCGCGTCGCCTCGACCATGGAGAAGGAGCCCATGAAGTCGGCGAAGGACTCCTTGAGCCACAGGTCGTCCCACCACCGCATGGTGACCAGGTCGCCGAACCACATGTGCGCCATCTCGTGGAGGATGACGTTGGCCCGGCGCTCGTACGACGCCTGGGTGACCTTGCCGCGGAAGATGAACTCCTCGCGGAACGTCACGAGGCCCGGGTTCTCCATCGCGCCCAGGTTGTACTCCGGCACGAAGGCCTGGTCGTACTTCCCGAAGGGGTAGGGGTAGTCGAAGTTGTCGTGGAAGAAGTCCAGGCCCTGCTTCGTCACCAGGAAGACGTCGTCGGCGTCGAAGTGCGGGGCGAGGCCCTTGCGGCACATCGCGCCGAGCGGGATCTCCAGGCGCGTGCCGTCGGCGAGGACGCGCTCGTACCGGTCCTCGACGTGGTGGTAGGGGCCCGCCACGACCGTCGTGATGTACGTCGAGATCGGCTTGGTCTCGGCGAACCTCCAGACGCCGTCGGACAGCTCACCCACGCCGTTGGACCACACCGTCCAGCCCTCGGGGGCCTGCACCTGGAAGCGGTAGGGAGCCTTCAGGTCCGGCTGCTCGAAGTTGGCGTAGACACGGCGGGAGTCCGCCGGTTCGTACTGGGTGTAGAGGTAGACCTCGCCGTCCTCCGGGTCGACGAAGCGGTGCATGCCCTCGCCGGTGCGGCTGTAGGCGCACTGCGCGTCCACCACCAGTTCGTTCTCCTCGGCCAGGTCTTCGAGCGCGATCCTGGTGCCGTCGAAGACCTCGGCGGGGTCGAGGTCCCTGCCGTTGAGCGAGAGGGCCGTGACGCTCGGCGCGATGAGGTCCGCGAAGCTCGCGGCGCCCGGCTCGGCGCGGAAGCGGATCGTGGTCACCGACCGGAACGTGCGCGGCTCCTGACCGCTCTCGCCGACCGCCGAACGCAGGTCGAGGAAGACCTCGTAGCCATCGACGGACAGCAGCGCGGCCCTCTCATGGGCCTCGTCGCGGGACAGATTCTCACCGGGCACGGGCGGCACTCCTTCGTGACTCGCTTGGTTGCGTGACGCGCATGCCACATGACGCGCATGCCGCATGACTCGTACGAATGTCTAGATCCTCGCATGTGCCGTCGGCGGCCGACATCCGGGAATGCCCCGGTGCGCCCCCGACGTTCCCCTGCCCAGGCGCCGAACACATTCCCTAGGGAGAGACATGTCCGAGAACACCGGCAAGACCCCTGTCGACTTCTGGTTCGACCCCCTGTGCCCCTGGGCGTGGATGACGTCCCGCTGGATGCTGGAGGTGGAGAAGGTCCGCGACGTCCAGGTCCGCTGGCACGTGATGAGCCTCGCCGTCCTGAACGAGGACAAGATCGACGAGCTGCCCGAGGAATACCGGGAAATGCTGGAGACCAAGGCCTGGGGCCCGGTCCGCGTCGTCATCGCCGCCCAGCAGAAGCACGGCGACGAGATCGTCGGGGAGCTGTACACCGCGCTCGGCACGCGCTTCCACAACCGCGGCGAGGGCCCCACCCGCGAGGCGGTCGCCGGCGCCCTGAAGGACGTGGGTCTGCCCGCCGACCTCGTCGAGCACATGGATTCCGACGCCTACGACACCGAGCTGCGCGCCTCCCACAAGGAGGGCATCGACAAGGTGGGCCAGGAGGTCGGCACGCCGGTGATCGCGGTCCCCGGCGCCGACGGCGAGCAGGTCGCCTTCTTCGGCCCCGTGGTCACCCCCGCCCCCAAGGGCGAGGCCGCCGCCAAGCTCTGGGACGGCACGCTGCTCGTGGCGTCGACGCCGGGCTTCTACGAGATCAAGCGCACCCGGACGCAGGGCCCGATCTTCGACTGACCGGCCGCCTCCCGTAGGGGCGCCCCGGCCCTAGCCGAAGGTCTCCTTCGGCAGCTCGAAGCCCCGCTTTTGCACGTGGTACGGCTGGACCCAGAGGCAGCCCGGGTTCGTGCAGCGCCAGAAGCCGCGGGCCTCCGCGACACCCACTTCCCGGGCGATGTGCACCTCCTCGGCCGGAGTGACCCTGCGGAACAGGTGCAGTTGTCGGCATGTGGGGCAGTGCTTCTCGTCCACCATGCCGACACGTTCCCGCGGAACCCCGGCGACCGAAAGGCCCCCGTGAGTCACGTCCTCACGGGGGCCTTTCCCTCATCCGCCCGCCCCGGCGAAAGTTGAGAAGACGATCACGAGGCGGGACGTTCTCACGGGGCGAGCAGGAGGCTGTTCACCCGCTGCTTGGCGGCCTCGTAGCGCTTGGCCACGTCCTGCCAGTTGACGACCTGCCACATGGCCTCGATGAAGTCGACCTTCTGGTTCTTGTACTGCAGGTAGAAGGCGTGCTCCCAGGCGTCGAAGACCAGGATCGGCGTGGAGCCCTGGCCGACGTTGCCCTGGTGGTCGTAGACCTGCTCGACGATGAGGCGGCCGCTGAGCGGCTCGTAGGCGAGGACGCCCCAGCCGGAGCCCTGCGTGGTCGCCGAGGCCTTGGTGAGCTGGGCCTTGAACTTGGCGAAGGAGCCGAACGACTCGGTGATCGCGTCCGCGAGCTCGCCCACCCCGTCGGCGGCCAGCGGCTCGCCGCCGCCACCGTCCTTGGGGCTGTTCATGTTGTGCCAGTAGATGCTGTGCAGGATGTGGCCGGAGAGGTGGAAGGCCAGGTTCTTCTCCAGGCCGTTGATGGCGCCCCACGTCTCCTTGTCGCGCGCCTCCTCCAGCTGTTCCAGGGTGTCGTTCGCGCCCTTCACGTACGCCGCGTGGTGCTTGTCGTGGTGCAGCTCGATGATCTGCGGGTTGATCACCGGCTCGAGCGCCGCGTAGTCGTACGGGAGTTCAGGAAGCGTGTAAATGGCCATGGTGCGAGCCCTCCGACTGCTGCTCTGCTGAGTGCATCCGCTTATTGCAACCTATATGCAAGTGCAGGCTAACAGCAGGAGCGCCGCGCAGTTGATCAGCCCTTCGACCTAGGACCGCCGAGGACGCGAATGGGCCGGGTGGGCGGAAGGGTCGGGGCATGCGGAAGGGGCCCGGGG
>NZ_QEXM01000008.1 GCF_004127445.1 Streptomyces alfalfae | reverse complement strand
CCCGCGCCTCAGTGCGGCAGGGTCGCCGGGCTGCCACCGTTCGCCTCGTACCCCGCGACGGCCAGGGCGCGGTAGATCGCGTAGTCCGACGCGGGGTCGGCGGAGAGGGTCCAGGGCAGGGCGCCGACGTGGCCGTCCACGTGGACGAGCTGGCTCATGGCCTCGCCCCAGCGCTCGCAGCGGACCAGGAAGAAGACGAGCAGGTGGCGGACGTGCGCCAGCATCGGGTCGTCGGGGCGCGCCGCGTGCACCGCGAAGAGGGCGCCCTCGATGGCCTTGGTGACGACCTCGCTCTCGTAGAACCCGCGGACGAGGTTGACCTCGGGGAGGTGCTCGTACACCGCGAAGAGGGGGAGCGCGGCGAGCAGGGAGGCTCTGGGCGCCCGGGACGCGGCCGCCTCGGCGAAGCTCTGGGCGAGGTCACGGGAACCGTGCCACTTCTCGCACCAGTAGTGCAGCGCCGCCAGGTGCGCCCCCATGTGCGCGGGCGCGCGGTCCAGGATCTTCAGCCACAGCTGCTCGAACTCCTCGCGGGGGTACGCGAGGCCCCGGGCGATGGACAGCTCGATGATGTACGGAATGGGGTCGCCGGGGGCCAGCAGCGCCGCCTGCGCGCACGCCTCCTTCGCCTCCTCCAGGATGATCCGGAACTCGTCGGTCCCCTGCGTGGAGGTGCGCCACGCCTGCTGGACCAGGAACTCCGCGTGCACGGCGGCGCCGCCCGCGTCCTTGGGGGCCTCCGCCCGCCAGACGCGCAGCCACTGCCCGCCGGGGCTGTCGCTCACCCCGCCGGGCCGCTGCCGCAGCTCCAGGGAGGCCGCGCCCGCGAAGGCCTGCACGCGCTGCCAGCGCAGCTCGCCGTGCGTCTCCGTGCCCGCGAGGAGCTGCGCGGCGGCCTTCCACTCCTGCGTGCGCTGGACCAGGTCGAGCACTTCGAGGAGGTCGGCGTCCGGGCCCGGCATGCGGATGTCCAGCTCCTCCTGGCGCAGGAAGCCGTAGTCCGCCGGGTCCGCGGCGTCCGGCGAGCCGGGGGCGACCTGCCGGATTCCACCGCGCCTGCGCAGCAGGACGGGTCCGAGGACCGCGCCGATCATGATCACTGCCATCAGGACCCAGAGAATCTCCATGGACCAAGCGAACCAGACGCGTCCCACAATTGGCCAACCTGTGGGGACGTACCCGGACCGACTCGGGCGGAAGGCCCCCGCGGCGCACTACGCTCAGGCCGCATGAGTGACTCGTACAGCAGGCAGAATTTCGAGACCGTGGCCATCCACGCCGGGAACACCGCCGACCCCCTCACCGGCGCCGTCGTCCCGCCCATCTACCAGGTCTCGACCTACAAGCAGGACGGCGTGGGCGGACTGCGCGGCGGCTATGAGTACAGCCGCAGCGCGAACCCGACGCGGACCGCCCTGGAGGAGAACCTGGCCGCGCTGGAGGGCGGCCGTCGCGGGCTCGCCTTCGCGTCGGGACTGGCGGCCGAGGACTGCCTGCTCCGTACGCTGCTGGGCCCCGGTGACCACGTCGTCATCCCCAATGACGCGTACGGCGGCACGTTCCGGCTCTTCGACAAGGTCGTCTCGCGCTGGGGCGTCGACTGGTCGGTGGCCGACACCTCGGACCCGGCGTCGGTGCGGGCCGCACTGACCGACCGGACCAAGGCGATCTGGGTGGAGACCCCCTCCAACCCGCTGCTCGGCATCACCGACATCGCGGCGCTCGCGCAGGTCGCCCGCGAGGCCGGGGTGCGCCTGGTCGTCGACAACACCTTCGCCAGCCCCTACCTCCAGCAGCCCCTCGCGCTCGGCGCGGACGTCGTCGTGCACTCCATGACGAAGTACATGGGCGGCCACTCGGACGTCGTCGGCGGCGCGCTCGTCGTCAGCGACGCGGCGCTCGGCGAGGAGCTGGCCTACCACCAGAACGCGATGGGCGCCGTCGCCGGGCCCTTCGACGCCTGGCTGGTGCTGCGCGGCATCAAGACCCTCGCGGTGCGCATGGACCGGCACAGCGAGAACGCCACCCGGGTGACGGAGATGCTGTCCCGGCACGCACGCGTGACGCACGTCCTGTACCCGGGCCTTCCCGAGCACCCCGGCCACGAGATCGCCGCCAAGCAGATGAAGGCGTTCGGCGGGATGGTGTCGTTCCGCGTCGCGGGCGGCGAGGAGGCGGCCGTGGAGGTCTGCAACCGCGCCAAGCTGTTCACCCTGGGCGAGTCCCTGGGCGGCGTCGAGTCCCTGATCGAGCACCCGGGCCGCATGACGCACGCCTCGGTCGCGGGCTCGGCCCTCGAGGTCCCCGCCGACCTGGTGCGCCTCTCCGTGGGCATCGAGTCCGCGGACGACCTGCTCGCCGACCTCCAGCAGGCTCTCGGCTCGTGAGCCCGACGGCCCCGTCCGCTACCAGCGCGTGAGGGGTGGAGTCGTCTCCGCGGGCGGCTCCACCCACGGCTGCGCGACGGAGGCCCACACGGAGAACGCGACGACGGCGGCGAACAGCGCGAGCCACAGCAGCCCGCGCACCGCCCTGCGCCGCCGCAGCCTGCGCCCGCCGCGCCGGAGGGCCTCCTCGCACAGCTCCGGCGGCACGGACGGCGGGACGCCCTCCAGGAGCCGCCGGACGGCGACCTCCCTGCGCTCGTACTGGCTCATGACGGCGCCGTCCCGCTGAGGGCGCGCGGGGGCGCGGGACCGCGCGGCGGGTGCAGGACCCGTGCCATGGCGCGGGCGCAGATCACCTGGACGCGCTCCGTGGGCAGGGCGAGGAGCGCCGCCGTCTGCTCCTCGGCCACGCCCTCGTACATCCGCAGGACGAGGATCAGCCGCTCCTGGGGATTCAGCCGTTCGAGGACCCCGCCGTGCCCGCGGTGACGCCGCCAGGCGCCGCGCGCGAAGCGGACGGCGACCTGCTGCCTGGCGCGGTCGTACGGGTCCTCGCCGCGCAGCCGGTCCCACGTCGCGTACGTGTGGGCGAGGGCGTCGGTGAGCAGGGCACGCGCGCGTGGGTTGTCGTCCGGGAGCTCCGCCGTGAGCAGGGTGGCGGCATGGAGGAGCCGCCCTGCCGCGCCCGCGACGAACGCCTCGAACTCCCGGGCACGGCGGGCGTCCTGGAACGCCTGCCGTTCTCGCACCACGCCTCCCGGCCGGAAGGAAGGGGGATCCCGGTCTCATATGAGGCCCAACGCGGGTCCGGGGTCAAGACTCCGGAGTGGCCGGAACCTCTCCGCCGGGCGCCGTCTGTGACGTCTGTCGCGCCGAGAGGGCGGAATTGAAGCGTGTGAGGAGCGCGCAGAAGCTCTCGCGCTCCTCCGGGGCCCAGTCCTGCGTCAGTTCGGCCATCAGCTCGCGCCGCGAGGAGCGGACCTCCTCCAGCCTGGTCTGGCCGCGCGGCGAGAGCTGGAGGACCACGGCCCGGCCGTCCTCGGGGTGCGAGGTGCGCTTCACGAGCCCGGTGTCCACCAGCGGGGCGACCTGCCGGGTGACGGTCGACGAGTCGATGCCCATGCTCGCGGCGAGCGCCTTGACGCCCATGGGGCCTTCCTTGTCGAGGCGGTTGAGCAGCAGGTACGCGGCTCGGTCCATGGAGTTGCGGACCTGGCCTACGCCGCCGAGGCGGGTCTGTTCGGCCCGGCGGGCGAAGACGGCCACTTGGTGCTGCAGGCTGTCGAGGAGGCCGGGTTCACTGGCGGTCGTCATGTCCGGAGTTGTGGGCATGGCCGGGGGCTCACTTCATGCGAGGGCGGTGGGTTGGGGGACAGGGTACGCGGCCACGGCGCGGACCGTACCTGCGCTGCGCAAACCTACGCGGCAAACGGTCTCGGCCCGTGGTCGTCACGGAGGCGCGGAGCCGTCGGCTGCAAGACTTGCGCCCATGAGCTTTCGCACGCCTGCCCCCTTTCCGACCGTGACCCTCGACGACGTGCGCGGCGCGCGGAAGATGTTGTCCGGCGTGGCGCGCGTGACCGCGATGGAGGGCAGCAGGCACCTGTCGCACCTGGTCGGCGCCCCGGTGCACCTGAAGTGCGAGAACCTCCAGCGGACCGGCTCGTTCAAGCTGCGCGGGGCGTATGTGCGGATCGCGGGCCTGCTGCCGGAGGAGCGCGCGGCCGGCGTGGTGGCCGCGAGCGCGGGCAATCACGCGCAGGGGGTGGCGCTGGCCTCCTCGCTGCTCGGTGTGCGCTCCACGGTGTTCATGCCGGCGGGCGCGCCGCTGCCGAAGGTCGCGGCGACCCGGGAGTACGGCGCCGAGGTGCGGCTGCACGGCCAGGTCGTCGAGGAGACGCTGGCCGCGGCGCAGGAGTACGCGCACGAGACGGGCGCGGTCTTCATCCACCCCTTCGACCACCCCGACATCATCGCGGGCCAGGGCACGGTCGGCCTGGAGATCCTGGAGCAGTACCCCGAGGCGCGCACGCTCGTGGTGGGCGTCGGGGGCGGCGGTCTCGCGGCGGGCGTCGCGGTGGCGGTCAAGGCGGTGCGGCCGGACGTGCGGGTGGTCGGCGTGCAGGCGGCGGGTTCCGCGGCCTACCCGCCCTCGCTCGCCGCCGGGCGCCCGGTGTCGATCGCGGGCCAGGCGACGATGGCCGACGGCATCAAGGTCGGCCGCCCCGGCGACGTACCGTTCCGCCTGGTCGCCGACCTGGTGGACGACGTCGTCACGGTCAGCGAGGACGAGCTCTCCGCCGCTCTGCTGCTCTGCCTGGAGCGGGCCAAGATGGTCGTCGAGCCGGCGGGCGCCAGCCCGGTCGCGGCCCTGCTCAGCCGCCCCGAGGCGTTCGAGGGCCCGGTGGTCGCGCTGCTCTCCGGCGGCAACGTGGACCCCTTGCTCATGCAGCGCATCCTGCGTCAGGGCATGGCGGCGGCGGGCCGCTACCTCTCGCTGCGGCTGCGCCTGACGGACCGCCCCGGCGCCCTGGCCACCCTCCTGGGCGTGGTGTCGGAGGTGGACGCCAACCTCCTGGACGTCAGCCACGTACGCACCGATCCGCGCCTCGGCCTCACCGAGGCGGAGGTCGAGCTGCACCTGGAGACGAAGGGGCCGGAGCACCGTGCCGAGGTGGTGTCGGCGCTGCGGGCGGCGGGCTACACGGTCATCGCCTGACCGGGCCGAGGCCTTGCTGGAAACCCCCTGCGGACGAGTTGTGGAAAAAAGGAGCGCGAACGCGATGTATCGCGTTACTGTGTGCTGCGCATCACGAGTTCCCGGGCGCCGGATGCCCGGCGAACCTAGTCTTTTTCCATAGGAAGTCACCCACATCACGGGGAGGGCTCTCATGCCAGGAGCCATTTACGCCGAAGGCCTGGTCAAGACCTTCGGCGACGTAAGGGCTCTGGACGGCGTCGATCTGGATGTCCCTGAAGGCACGGTGCTCGGCCTCCTCGGGCCGAACGGCGCCGGGAAGACCACGGCGGTCCGCTGCCTGACGACACTGCTCACACCGGACAGCGGCAAAGCCGTCGTCGCGGGCATCGACGTGCTCAAGCACCCCAACGAAGTGCGCCGTTCCATCGGCCTCTCCGGCCAGTTCGCCGCCGTCGACGAGTATCTGACCGGCCGGGAGAACCTCCAGATGGTCGGCCAGCTCTACCAGATGCGGGCCAAGGAGGCGAAGGCCAGGGCGGCCGAGCTGCTCGACCGGTTCAATCTGCTGGACGCCGCCGACCGCCCCTCCAAGACGTACTCCGGAGGCATGCGCCGCCGCCTGGACCTCGCGGCGGCGCTCGTCGTGTCGCCGCCGGTCATGTTCATGGACGAGCCCACCACCGGGCTCGACCCGCGCAACCGCCAGCAGCTGTGGGAGGTCATCCAGGAGCTCGTCGCGGGCGGCACGACGCTGCTGCTCACGACGCAGTATCTGGAGGAGGCCGACCACCTCGCGCACGACATCTGCGTCATCGACCACGGCCGCGTCATCGCCCGCGGCACCTCCGACCAGCTCAAGGCCAGGACCGGCGGCGAGCGCGTCGAGGTCGTGGTGCACGAGCGCGAGCACATCCCGACCGCCTCGGAGGTCCTGCGCGGCTTCGGCAAGGGCGAGGTCGCCGTCGCCGAGCACACGCGCAAGCTGACCGTGCCCGTCACCGGCGGCGCCAAGCTGCTCGCCGAGGTCATCCGCGAGCTGGATGCCAGGGGCATCGAGATCGACGACATCGGGCTGCGCCGCCCGACCCTCGACGACGTCTTCATCTCCCTCACCGGCCACGCCGCCGAGCTGACGGACGAGGGCGGCGCGGAGGGCGCGGAGGGCACGGACGCCCAGACCCGTACGAAGTCCAGGCACGGCAAGGAGGCCGGCAAGTGAGCACCGTCACCGACGCCGTGCGCGGCGCGGGCCCCAGGCCCGCGGGCGGCATCGGCCAGTCCATCAGGGACTCCCTGGTCGTCGCCAAGCGGAACCTCATCCGCATGACCCGGATCCCCGAGATGATCCTCTTCGGTCTCGTCCAGCCCGTGATGTTCGTGATCCTCTTCACGTACGTCTTCGGCGGTTCGATGAAGATCGGCGACACCGCGAGCGCGGACGTCTACAAGAACTTCCTGATGGCGGGCATCTTCGCCCAGACCGTCACCTTCGCCACGGCGGGCGCGGGCGCGGGCATCGCCGACGACATGCACAAGGGCCTCATCGACCGCTTCCGCTCGCTGCCCATGGCGCGCGGCGCGGTCCTCACCGGCCGCACCATCGCCGACCTCGTGCAGACCGCGCTGACCCTGCTGGTGCTCGCGATCGTGGCGCTGATCGTCGGCTGGCGCGTCCACGAGGGCTTCGCCAAGGCCCTGGCCGCCTTCGGCCTGCTGCTCCTGCTGGGGTACGCCTTCACCTGGGTCGGCGCGCTCATCGGCCTGTCGGTCCGCACCCCGGAGGCGGCCACGTCGGGCGGGCTGATCTGGCTCTTCCCCGTCACGTTCATCTCGAACGCGTTCGTGGACTCCACCCAGATGACGCCCTGGCTGCGGCACGTCGCCGACTGGAACCCGTTCAGCGCGACCGTCCAGGCCTGCCGCGAGCTGTTCGGCAACCCCGGTGTCTCGACCTCGTCGGCCTGGCCCATGCAGCACCCGGTCTGGGCCTCGGTGATCTACTCCGTCGTGATCATCGTGCTCTTCCGCACGCTGGCCGTGCGCAAGTACCGCTCGGCGACGGCCTGAGCGGCCTGAGCGACCGGGCGGCTCGATAGGGGCCTCTTCCGGCACGGGACATGACAGGGCCCCCGGCGCGCGTGGTCGCCGGGGGCCCTGTCATGTCCGCATGTGTCGAAGGCGCCTCGATCAGGCCTGGTACGGCTTGGCCTCAAGGATTTTGACGGAGGCGAACTTGCCGTTCGGCAGTTCGTACTCCGCGTTCTCGCCGACCTTCTTGCCGTTCACGCCGGTGCCCAGCGGGGACTGCGGGGAGTACGTCTCGATCTCGTCGCTGGCGTACTCACGGGAGGCGAGCAGGAAGGTCACCGTGTCGTCCTCGTCGCCGTCGAACGCGATGGTCACGACCATGCCCGGAGCCACCACGCCATCGGCGGCCGGAGCCTCACCGACCTTCGCGGTCTCCAGGAGCTGGGTCAGCTGGCGGACGCGGAGCTCCTGCTTGCCCTGCTCCTCCTTGGCCGCGTGGTACCCGCCGTTCTCGCGCAGGTCGCCCTCCTCACGCGCTGCCGCGATCTTCGCCGCGATCTCGGTGCGCGCGGGACCAGACAGGTACTCCAGCTCGGCCTTGAGCTGGTTGTACGCCTCCTGGGTCAGCCAGGTGACGTTCTCGCTGGTCTGGGTCACAGGTGCTCCTCGTAGGTACTGGGAATACAAAGCATCGCCCTACCCAGAAGGATGTTCCTTCTCGGGTGGGCGAAACCACGAGCCTAACAATTCAGGCGCGCCAGAGGGAGGACATAAGCCATCGGACTTACGTCGTCGCTGGTGGGGGCCGTAAAGCCGCTACGTCAGTCGGCGTGGCAGCCGAGCAGCTCGACGCTGGTGGCCTTCTCCGTCGTGCGGAGGGTGACGACCTGGTCGATCCGGTCGGTCCGCTGGTCGAAGCGGAAGTCCGCGCGGCCGACCTCGGCGCCGGACTCGGCCTGCGAGCGCAGGGTGCAGTACCCCTTGGCCCCGGCGTCCTTGCGCACTTCGAGGTGGGCCTCGACGGACTCGGCCGAGACGACGTCGAACTTGATGACCTCGGCGCTCAGCTTCGTGCCGTTGATGTAGTCGTAGCCGAACCAGCCGACCACGCCGAGCAGGAGCACGCCGAGCACGGAGCCCACGATCCTCAGCTTGCGGTCGGCGGCCTCGTCCGCGGTGCGGGAGCGGCCGTACCTGCCCGCGGGGACGTCTTCCCGATGGCCGCCGGGAAGTCCGTCGGGGAGCTTCGAGCCCGCCGCCGCCATGATCGTCCTCCAGGAACAGGGGATGCCGGAATTTTCCGCCCCCCGGTTCCGTCACTATAGAAGCCGGCTGAAGCGCCGGATTCACGAGGGCGCCCAATATCTTGAGGATCGAGTCTTGACTGAGCAGCTGCGACTGATGGCCGTGCACGCCCACCCCGACGACGAGTCGAGCAAGGGCGCGGCCACCATGGCCAAGTACGTGTCCGAGGGGGTGGACGTGCTCGTCGTGACGTGCACGGGTGGAGAGCGCGGCGACATCCTCAACCCCAAGCTCCAGGGTGACGCCTACATCCAGGAGCACATCCACGAGGTGCGCAAGAAGGAGATGGACGAGGCGCGCGAGATCCTCGGCGTCAAGCAGGAGTGGCTCGGCTTCGTCGACTCCGGGCTGCCCGAGGGCGACCCGCTGCCGCCGCTGCCCGAGGGCTGCTTCGCCCTGGAGGACGTCGACAAGGCCGCCGGCGAGCTGGTGCGGCAGATCCGCTCCTTCCGTCCGCAGGTCATCACGACGTACGACGAGAACGGCGGGTATCCGCACCCCGACCACATCATGACCCACAAGATCAGCATGGTGGCGTTCGAGGGGGCGGCGGACGCCGAGAAGTACCCGGAGAGCGAGTTCGGGCCGGCCTTCCAGCCGCAGAAGCTCTACTACAACCAGGGCTTCAACCGTCCGCGCACCGAGGCCCTGCACCAGGCGATGCTCGACCGCGGCCTGGAGTCGCCGTACGGGGACTGGCTCAAGCGCTGGGACGAGTTCGAGCGGGTCGAGCGCACGCTGACCACGCACGTCCCGTGCGGTGAGTTCTACGAGATCCGCGACCGCGCACTGATCGCGCACGCCACGCAGATCGACCCCGAGGGCGGCTGGTTCCGGGTGCCGCTGGAGCTCCAGCGGGAGGTCTGGCCCACGGAGGAGTACGAGCTCGCGAAGTCGCTCGTCGATACTTCCCTCCCCGAGGACGACCTCTTTGCGGGCATCCGCGACAATGCCTAGCGTGAACGTACATCTGGCAATGACGCATCTCGTCCCTCTTGCCAAGGAGGTCGACGACGACAAGGTGACGCCCGGCGTCCTCGGGTTCATCGTCTTCGCCGTGATGGCCCTCGCCGTCTGGGGCCTCATGAAGTCGATGAACCGCCACATGGGCAAGGTCGACTTCAAGGAGCCCGAGCAGGACCCGGCGCGGAAGGCGGAGAAGGACGAGCCGGTCGGCGCCGCGGCGGGCGGCGACGGCGCGTCCCCGAAGAAGCCGGGCGGCACCGCGAAGTAGCCGCCTCCCTGGCCGGCCGGGCGGCCGGCCAGGTGATGGTCCTCCGGGCTGACCGGACCGACCGGGCCGGCCGCCCCGTGCCGTCAGCCCGGCTGTGGCATGTCCACACCCATGATCTCGCGGGCGTGCCGGCTCGGGACCATGCCCAGGCGCCACGCCTGCCAGCCCGCCTCCAGGCCCGCGCCCCGCTCCAGGAGAAGCCCGTACGCCTGGATGTACTCGGTCAGCTTGCCGTCGCGCGTCGGATGGCCGGCACGGCCGAGCTGGGCCAGCTCCTCCTGGGCGACCGCCGTGCCGATCTCCCAGCCGCCCGGGGACGCGTACGGCAGCAGCGTGCAGCGCAGGAAGCGGGCCCAGTCCTCGCCCCGGCGGTCGCCGTACGAGGAGAACAGCGCGACCGCCTCGTCGCAGAGACCGAGCGCCTGCTGCGTACGGCTGTTGCCCGCGTCCACGACCACCAGCTCCAGGCACGTCCAGGCCTCGCCGTGCGCCACGCCGATCCGCTGGAAGTCGGCGCGGGCGTCGACCAGGAGCTGACGGGCGAAGCCGGAGTTGCGCAGGGAACCGGTCTGCGCGGCGCGCTGGTCCCGGGTGACGCGCGCGGAGTGGTGCCGGGCGCACGCCAGGCCGTACACGTCCCGCATCCGGGAGAACATCGTGCGCGCCCGCTCCAGGTCCCGCACCGCCTGGTCGAGGTCGCCGGTCTCCTCCAGGGCCTGGCCGAGGTAGTACAGGGACCAGGCCTCGCCGCGCGCGTCCTCGTTGTCGCGGTGCCGGGACACCGCCTGGCGCAGGCCGTCCACCGCGGGCGAGGGATCGCCGTCCACCAGGCGGGCCCGCGCGAGCTGGGTGAGCGCCCAGGCCTCGCCGCGCGCGTCACGCGTGCGGCTGTAGCGGTCCAGGGCGTCGCGCAGCTCGGTCTCCGCGCGCGGCACGTCGCCCATGCGCAGGCAGAGCTGGCCGAGCTGGAAGTGCGTCCACGCCTCGCCGTGCACCGAGCCGCTCTCGCGGTGCAGCCGCAGCGCCGTCCCCAGCATGTCCAGGGCGTGCGCGAGGTGGGCGCGGTCCCGCTCCACCGCCGCGAGCGCGTGCAGCGTCCAGGCGCGGTCGCCCGCGAGATCGTCGGCCTCCTGGAGGTTCAGGGCCTCGGTGAGGCGGGCCGCGGCCTCGGTGAGATTGCCCTGATGGTGCAGCGTGATGCCGAGCGAGCCGAGCGCGCGGGCCGCGGCGGCGTCCTGGTTGGCCTCGAAGTACAGGTCGACGACGGAGTTCAGCGTCGTACGGGACTGATCGAGCTCGCCGAGCTGGCGGGCCGCGATGCCGGTGCGCCACTGCACGCTGCGGCCGAGCAGCCCCTGGTCGATGGCCTGCGTCAGCTCCTGGATCTCACCGAGGCGGTACAGGTCGCCGCGGAGCAGGCAGTAGTCGCACAGGGCGCCCAGGAGGTTCAGGACGGCCCGCTGGTCGACGCCCTCGGCGTTGCGCAGGGCCGCCGTGATGAACGTCGACTCGTCGTCCAGCCAGCGCAGCGCCGCGTCGAGCGAGGCGAAGCCGTGCTGCCCGAACTGGTCGGCGCGGGTGGACGTCTTGCCGTCGACCAGGCGGATCACGGTGTCGGCCAGCTCGCCGTAACTGGCGATGAGCCGTTCCTGCGCGGCCGTGCGCTCGGCGGGCTCCTCCTCGTCGAGGAGGCGGCTCTGCGCGAAGGAGCGCACCAGGTCGTGCAGGCGGTGGCGGCCACCGCGCAGCCGGTCGACGAGGCCCGCCCGGCCGAGCGCGGTGAGCAGCCGGGCCGCCTCCTGCTCGTCCGTGCCGAGCAGCGCCGCGGCGGCGGAGGGACCGAGCGAGGCGCGCCCGGCGAGCGCGAGGCGCCGAAGCAGGCGCCGGGCGGACTCGGTCTGGTCGTTGTAGCGCAGCCACAGGACGCGCTCGACGGGGCCGATCTTCTCCACGGGGCCGTAGGCCGCGAGGTCCGAGGCGAGCTGCCGGGGCGTACGGGGGCCGAGGGAGGAACCGGCGGCGCGCAGGGCCAGCGGCAGGCCGCCGCACAGTTCGCGGACCGCGTCCGCGGAGTCGGCGTCGTAGGGGCCCGACGGGTCCTCGGCCGACTCCCGCAGCAGCTGCTCGGCGCCCGCCTCGTCCAGCTCCCGCACGGGCAGCGAGTGCACCCACGCGGTCAGGTCGGCGGGGAACTCGACGGGCTCCCGCGCGGTGACGAGGACCAGGCTGTCCGAGCGCTCCGGGATCAGGGTGCGGATCTGCTCCGCGTCGCCCGCGTCATCGAGGATGATCGTCACCGCGACGCCCGTCAGATACTGGTGGTACAGCTCGCTGAGCCGCTTGACCTGCTGTTCCTGCGAGGACCGCTCGCGGAACAGCAACTGCTCGCGGGGAGCGCCCAGGCGGTTCAGCAGATGCAGCAGCGCGTCCCGTGTGGAGAGCGGCGTCTCCTGCGGGTTGTCGCCGCGCAGGTCGACCACGCACGCCCCGCGGAACTGGTCCCGCAGATCGTGCGCCGCCCGCACGGCGAGCGAGGACCGGCCGGAGCCCGGCGCGCCGTGCAGGACGACGACCGTGGGCCGGGTGTCGGTGCTGGCCCGCGCCGCGTGCACCCACTGGGCGATCCGCCCCAGCTCCGCCCTGCGCCCGGCGAACGGCCCCTCGTTCTCGGGCAGTTGCTCGAAGGACTGCTGGAGCACGGAGCGCCTGCGCGCCGCCGCGCTCTTGTCCGTGCCGCGCAGCTGCGGCGCGGGCTTCTTCGCCGCCCTGCCGCTCGTGGAGGCGGCGAGGACGCGCTGCTGGTCGAGGAAGGGCCGGATGCCCCGCACCTCGAGGGCGGTCAGCCACTGCAGCCTGAGCTGTTCGGGCCCGCCCGGCTGGTTGAGCGCCCCGGCGCGGCGGCTCGCCGCGGGGACGTGGGACGCCGTCACCTTCAGCACCGTGGCGGCGGCGCCCGCGACGGCCACGACCACCCCGGTGCCGAGTGCCGTACCGGCGCTCGTGCCGAAGGAGAGGTCGGAGACGCCGGCCGCGACGGCGGCGACCACCGCGACGAGCAGCGGGGTTCCCGCGCCCTCGCGGGCGTACCGCTGGCCGAAGGTGAGCCGTCCCGTGTCCGACTCGTCCAGCGCGCGCGTGTACGTCTCGTACTCCTCGGCGGCCGTCTGCGCCATGGCGTCCAGGGCGCCGCGCGACCGCGAGAGCAGCACGCTCCCGTCGACGCGCCCGCCCGAACGCCGCACCTCCTCCTCCACGGCCCGTGCCAACAGCCGCTCGGCCTCGGCCCGATGGCTGTCCCGCATATGGTTCCCCCTTGAGTACGACGGTCCCCGGCGGTCACAAGTGTCGTGCGTACGGGGCGCATACGCGAGGGAGCCGACGCGGTCCGGCCGGCCGCCAAAGCCTCGGGCTCAGGCCTTGCGCACCTTCCACACCACTTCCGCCGGCCACTTCTCCGCCCAGTCCCGGTCGAGGGCTTCCTTGAAGTAGGTGGCGCCGCCGACGGGGGCGGTGGGTTCCACCAGCCGTTCGATGGTGAATCCGCACTCCCGGAACATGTCGATCCACTGCGCGTAGGTGGAGTGGAAGACGACCACGTCGCCGCCGTACTTCATGCGGGCCTCGCCGTAGGGGTTCGCGAGGCGTTCGCCGACCGCGCCGCTTCTCTGGTCGAAGCACATCTGCAGGAGCGGCGAGTAGGTGCACAGGCCGAGGACGCCGCCGGGGCGGAGCACCCGGTGGGCTTCCCTCAGCAGGCGTTCGGGCGGGGAGAAGTCGAAGGCGCCGTGGTCGCAGAACGCCGCGTCGAAGACGCCCGGACGGAACGGCAGGCGCTCCGCCGCGGCCTGGACGAAGCCCGCGGCTCCGTCGTCGAGGCTGCGGGAGAGCTGGCCGGAGGAGAGTTCGACGCCGTAGGCCTCGTACCCGGCGCGGGCGAAGCCGGTGGTGTCGTGCCCGATGCCGCAGCCGAGGTCGATGATCCGGGAGCCGGCCGGGAGGTCGTCGGTGAAGATCTTGAGATCGCTCTCCGGAAGGTGCCAGATGCCCCAGGACGGGTGCCGCTCGGCGTCGAAGTGCTCGGGGTGGGCGTCGTGGTAGAGCTCGCTGTTGGAGTCCCAGTACCGCTCGTTGACCTTGAGGTAATTGATCTTTGGCATCGTCCGTCCTCAGTCGTGAGGGAGTTCGCACACCGATAGGTCCGCCCAGCCGGACGGCGGGCTGACGTAGTTCTTCACGCGCAGCCGCGCGGCCGACCTGAGCCGTCCGAACAGGCAGACCTCGCCGGTCGCCAGCAGGATCTCCTCGGCCCGCGCGCAGAGTGCGAGCCGGTCGCGGAGGTCGTCCGCGGCCAGGGCGCGGTGCACGAGGTCCGCGAACCCGGACGCGGGTCCGCCGGGGAGCCGGTCCGCCGGGCGGCGGGTGAAGGGGAGCAGGAGGGCGGCCGGGTCGGGCCAGGGCGAGGCCAGGAGCACCAGGCGGAAGTCCTCGCGGTGCGTGGTGTGCAGCTCGGTGAGATAGGCCCGGTAGTCGATGGCCTCGGGCCGCAGGACGAGCCCGGTGTTGTCGGCGATCTGCTCGGCCAGGATGTGTGCCGTCTCCCGGTTGGGTGAGAAGTCGGGGAAGACCAGGCGGGCGGGGGCGCGCCCGGCCGCGGGGAACAGTCCGTGCCCCGCGCGGGCCGGTGCGATGGCACGGCCGGGTTCCCACAGGCCGGTGAAGGAGTCGAGCGGGCCGAGCGCGCCGTGCAGCCTGCGGGACAGCTCCCGGCGGTCGATGGCGGCCGCGACGGCGTGCTTGCGCCGCGCGGCCATGCTGTCCGGCGGCAGCAGGGCGACGGCGATGTCGAGGTCGTCGACCTGGAGCTCCGGGTAGTCGGCGCGGTGGGCCCACCGGGAGACGGGGAACGTCGTCGGGCAGGTGACGTCGACGGCGTTCCGGTCGAAGAGGCGCTGTCCGTGCTCGGCGTCGCAGGACAGGACGTAGGTGACGTCGGGCCAGGGGCCGGTGGCCCGCAGCCGGATCTCCCCGGCCGGCCCTTCGGCCATGGTGTACGCCCCGCTGCTCACGGCCGGGTCGCCGTGCCGGGGGCCGAAGACGGGGTTGGCGAGGAGCGCGGGCAGGTTGCCGACGGGGCGGCGGGTGGTCAGCAGCAGCCGGTCGGCTTCGGTGGGCCTGATCTGCTCGATGAGCGACACGAGCCAGGCGAAGGGTCCGGCCTGCCGGGCGACCGCCGCGATGTGCCGGGCGATGTCGCGCGCGTGGATCGGCCGGCCGTCGGACCACCGCGCGTCGGGCCGCGGGGCGAGGCTCCAGCGTTTCTCGTCCAGGCGCCGGGCGTGGTGCAGGAGGCCCGGCCGCAGGGTGCGGCCGGGGCCTTCCACGAAGAGCGGGCCGGCCAGTTGCCGCGTGATGGTCAGGCCGGTCCAGTCGTCCGACGCGCCGTAGAGGCCCGACGGAACGAGGTCCGTTTCCACTCGGATCGGCTTGGACATGCCGCTTCCCCTTTGGCGCAATACCGTAGCGTCGGTGGCGTGAACCGGCGCCCATTACCGCGAGGTGCGGCCCACGGGCCTTCAGTGCGGTGCGCGCCGGGTGTCCGCTTATCGGGCCTGGTCGGTGACGCGGCCGGTTTCGAAGTCGATGATTTTCCGTACGTCGTATTCGACGAGTCCGGTGATGTCCGCGAGGTGGTGAATTATCGCGGCGGCCATCCAGGCGCCGATGACGGTGTTGTTCGGGCCGAATGAATAGCGCGTACTCCGGAGGCTCCCCGAATCATTCGCCGCATCTGATCCCGCGCTCTCCGCATAGGCGAAATCTTTCGGGGTCACGGTCGATCTCCCCGGGGCGAAGAGTGGTCCGTAGAATCCGCGCTGCATGCCTACGCCGCCGAATATCGACGGTACATTTCGAGCCCAGGCGGATTCGGTCACCGCATCGGAGATGCTGCCTATCGGCTGGTCTATGCACACGGCGAGGGCATCGATGTCCGGATGCGCGTCGAAAACTTCATCGATTTCTGCGGGCGTGCCGACGAACCGGTCGACCAGCTCGATTTCGGCGTCCGGCGCCCGGTCGCTCGCATAGGCGCGGGCTGCCGCCAGCTTGGGTTCGCCCACGGCCGCGCGCGGGAAGATGAACTGGCGGTTCAGGTTGTTCAGCTGCACGCTGTCGGAGTCGACGAGCACGAAGCGTCCGACGCCGGCTCCGATGAGGTGCTGGAGGACCACGCTGCCGGTGCCCCCCACGCCCATGACCATGACCGTTGCGTCGCAGATACGGCGTTGTGCCTCGTCGGGGCGGTGCGCGTGCAGGGCCAGGTGCCCCCACTGCCGGGCGTGGACACTGTCGTCGCCGGCCGGTCCCGTGGGCGACTCGATCAGCAGTCCGCGGGTGCGCAGGGCTCTCATGAGGCCGCCGCAGTCGGGGTCGCGGCGCGTCAGCGCTTCGATGGCTTCGTCGTCGCAGCCGCCTTCCAGGGCTTCCGCGAGGCGGCTCACGGTGCCCCCGCGGTCGTCGAGGACGTATTTCTTCTTCTCGCCCTGGAACGTCGCCCTGCCGTCGGCGAACGTCAATTGCCAGGCGGGATTCAGCCATACACGCATAGCGCGCGACACATCCTCGAAGCAGGGTCGGATACCACTCAGGGATGCAAGGAGCGGGAGTGCGGCCCCCTGCCACGGGGGCCGCACTCCCGCTCACATTGTCAGCAGCGGTGAACCATCACCGTAGCGGCGTCGGCCACGTCCATCTCCTCGATGAAGAAGATGTCATCCTGCTCCTGCGTGGCAACCTGAATTGCGGACTCAGTAACGTTCTCGTTCATCGTCGCTCCTCATGTGCTTCGGAACTGAATTGCTCTGACGCCAAAAGCTTCACCATTCGGGTAGGTCCTTGTCAAGCATCGTTCCAAAGGCTTTTTTGTTTTTCCGCTTAAACCTTGCCAAATGCCCCCAATCTGGATATTTCTTCTCTTGTGCTCGTCGATCTGGCCAGGCAGGATCGGGGAAGCGCGTGAACGCCTTTGGTGTGTACTGCGAGGGGGATTGTGCGGGAGGACCGAAGGAGCGCCGGGCAGGGGCAGTGGGCTCTTTGGGCTGGATCGCCGAGATCTGGAGCGTTATCCTCCGCGTCCGTACGCAGCGCATTTTCCAAAGCCGAGAGAACGAAGCTCACTACATGGGATTCCTTGAATTCAACGGTGTTCAGTGCAATCTCGCCGACGGGCGGACACTGTTCGGAGACGTCAGCTTCACCGTGGGCGCGGGGGAGGTCGCCGCGCTGATCGGCCACAACGGCGCGGGGAAGAGCACCCTGGTCAACGTCGCGGGAAAGCGGCTCAAGCCGCGCGCCGGCACGGTCAACGTCCAGGGCGGCCTGGCGATGATGCCCCAGTTCATCGGCTCGGTACGGGACGACTCGACCGTGCGCGACCTGCTGCTGGCCGCCGCCCCCGAGCGGATCGCCGCGGCCGCCGCCGACATCGACGCCCTCGAACTGGAACTGATGGAGCGCGACGACGAGGCCACCCAGATGCGGTACGCCGAGGCGCTGGGCACCTGGGGCGAGGCCGGCGGTTACGAGATCGAGGTGCTCTGGGACGTGGTGACCACCGCGGCACTCGGCATGCCCTTCGACCGCGCCCGCTTCCGCGACGTCAACACCCTCTCCGGCGGCGAGCAGAAGCGCCTCGTCCTCGAAGCGCTGCTGCGCGGGCGCGAGCAGGTGCTCATCCTCGACGAGCCGGACAACTACCTGGACGTCCCGGGCAAGCGGTGGCTGGAGGAGCAACTGCGCACCACCGACAAGGCGGTGCTGCTGGTCAGCCACGACCGGGCCCTGCTGGGCAACGTGGCCACGAAGGTCGTCGCTCTGGAAGGCCGCAGCACCTGGGTGCACGGCGGCTCCTTCACCGGCTGGAAGGAGGCCCGCCAGGCCCGGCGCGAACGGCTGGCCGAGCTGCACCGCCGGTGGGACGAGGAGCACGAGCGGCTCAAGGAACTGGTGCACACCCTCGGCGAACAGGCGAAGATCAGCGCCGCCATGGCCCCCCGCTACCGCGCCGCCCAGACCCGGCTGCGCAAGTACGAGGAAGCCGGCCGCCCGCCCGAGCTGCCCCGGGAGCAGCGGGTCGTGCCCCGCCTCACGGGAGGCCGCACCGGAACCCGCGTCATCACGTGCGAGAAGCTCGAACTGTCCGGACTCATGAAGCCGTTCGACCTGGAGATCTTCCTGGGCGACCGGGTCGCGGTCCTGGGGTCGAACGGCTCCGGCAAGAGCCACCTGCTGAAGCTGCTCGCCGGGCTCGACGTGGACCACACGGGCTCCTGGCGGCTCGGCGCACGCGTCGTACCCGGCTTCTTCACGCAGACCCACCAGCATCCGGAGTGGATGGGCAAGACCCTCGTCGAGATCATGGGCCGCGGCGAAGGCATCCGCGAGGGCCTCGACCGCGGGGCCGCCGCCGGCATGCTCTCGCGCTACGAGCTCGCGGGCTCGGCGGACCAGCGCTTCGAGACGCTCTCCGGAGGGCAGCAGGCCCGCTTCCAGATCCTCCTCCTCGAACTCGGCGGCGCGACGCTGCTGCTGCTCGACGAGCCCACGGACAACCTCGACCTGGTCTCGGCCGAGGCCCTGCAGCAGGCCATCGAGGAGTTCAACGGCACGGTCGTCGTGGTCACCCACGACCGCTGGCTCGCGAGCTCCTTCAACCGATACCTCCTCTTCCGCTCCGACGGCGAGGTGGTGGAGACACCGGAACCGGTGTGGGACGAGAACCGGGTGACCAGGGCCCGCTGATCCCTCTGCACGGCCCCATCGATCTGAAGGAGAGGCAAGATGCAGGACTCGGCGCGGACCACGTCCGTCATCGACCACATGAGCAGGGACGCCGCGATCGCCTTCCACGGCAGGATGATCGAGCTGCTGACCACGGCCCGCGTGGCGGAATCGCTCGGCCTGCTGCGGCCGGGCAGTGACGCCCCGGCCACCAGCCTGCCCCTGCTGTCCCCGGACATGACGGAACCCCTCGTCGCCGAGCTGGCCTCGCTGCCGACCTGGGCCACGGAGCACTGGCTGCTCACCCCCGATGACGACGTGAAGCCGGCCGACGCCGACGAGTTCACCGCGACCGCCCCCGAGCGGCGCTTCTCGCGCAGCGGCTGTCTGCGCGACGTCCCGCAGTCCGCCCTGGGCATCCGCGCCTTCATCTCCGCGGTGAAGAGCCCCAAGGTGGCCGACGCGTTCTCGTCGGCCTTCGGCGAGCCCGTCTCCTTCCGCTCGGCCGACATCGCCAAGTACGAGGCCGGCCACTATCTGCGCCGCCACTCCGACACCTTCGACGACCGGCGCTTCGGCCTCGTCTTCTTCCTCTCGCCGGGGTGGACCGCGGGCGACGGCGGCGAGCTCGTGGTCGAGGCGCCCAGCGGCGCGGCCCTGACCACGCAGCCCGAGCAGGGGCGCCTGGCGATGCTGCGCATCAACCCCGGATACCACCACAGCGTCTGCCGCATCCGCTCGCAGTCCTGGGTGCGCTACTCCATCGCCGTCCACTTCGGCACGGCCAAGTAGCGTCTTCCCCGGACAACGCAGCGCCTGAACCAGCCTCCGGCGGACTGCTGTTGGCCCCCGCACGGTTCCGGCCGGCACAGGCGGAGCCGTGCGGTGACGTCCACCATCGCTCTCATCAGAACTACCGGCGTGCCGCCAGGAGTCCGACGTGCTCAAAGACAGCAGTTTCAGAAACCTGTGGACCGCCCAGACGGTGTCCCTGTTCGGCACCCAGGCCAGCGTGGTCATCATCCCGCTGCTCGCACTGGACACCCTCGACGCCTCCGCGTTCGAGATGGGGCTGCTCGGCAGTGCCGAGTCGCTGGCCGTGCTGCTCCTCGGACTCTGGGTCGGCATGACCGCCGACCGCTACCCGCGCAGGTCGGTCATGGTGACGGCGAACGTCCTGCGCCTGCTCCTGATCGGTCTCATCCCGGTGGCGTACGCGCTGGACATGCTGAGCATCCCGGTGCTCTTCGTCGCCGTCTTCCTGGTGGGGGCCCTCACCCTGCTGTACGACTCCGCCCTGTCCTCGCACGTGGTGATGACGTTCGACCGCCGCCAACTCCCCAAGATCAATTCGTATATGGAGGGCAGCACCGCGGTCAGCGAGGTCGCGGGACCGGGCCTCGGCGGAATCCTGGTCCAGGCGCTGGGGGCGCCGCTCGCCCTGCTCGCCGACCTGTGCAGCTACGTCGCGAGCACGGTCCTGCTGCTCAGGTCGGGGGGCGGCGGGAAGAAGGGCACGGCGGGCGCCTCACGGGCGGACGCCGGTCAAGCGGGCACCGGTCAGGGGGACACCCGTCAGGGGGACCCGGGCCAGGAGGACTCCGTGGAGGCCGAAAAGGAGGACGCCGGGGAGGCGGGCGCCGAGCAGGAGTCGGTCAAGGGCGCCCTGTCCGGCTTCACCTGGGCCTTCTCCCACCCCGTCCTGCGGCCGGTGATCGTCTCCGCGGCCCACTTCAACTTCTTCACCGCGATGTTCTTCGCCGTCTACACCTTCTACGTGGTCAAGGAGTTGGGCTTCAGCCCCCTCCTGGTCGGCCTCGCGAGCGCGGCGGGCGGACTCGGCGGCGTGCTGTCCGCGACCGCCGCTTCCTCGTTCATGAGCAAGGTGCGCACCCGGCTGCTCTACGTCCTGTCCCTGGTCGTGCCCACCGTGGGAGCCTTCCTCGTCCCCGGCTCGGAGCTGCTGGACTCCTCCCTCCCGCAGTTCCTGTCCGTGGCCGCCGGAATGTTCCTGTGGAGCTTCGCCATCGTCGTGAACCTGGTCATGAGCGAGACGATCAAGCAGATGGTGACGCCCGCGCACATGATCGGCCAGGTCACCTCCGCGATGCGCTTCACGACGCTGGGCTTCGAGCCCGTCGGCGCGATCGTGGGCGGCACCGTCTCCCAGTTCCTCAGCCCCACCGCCGCCCTGGTCATCGCCGGGTGCGGCCTCGCCACCTCCATCGCCTGGGTCGCCTTCAACCGCCACCTCGGCACGTACGACGTGAACGAGGAGGAGACACCGGTCGGCGCCACCTGATCGGCGGTGCGGTCGACGAGACGGGGAACGTCGGGGGCGTCCCCGTTCGGCCGGACAACCGGTGGCGTCGCCGTTCCCTACAGGACCCCGAGATCGACGGTGACGGAAAAGGGCGCGGTGGCTTCCACCGCGCCCGTGAACATCTCGCCGTCCCTGTAGGTCATCGTGGCGGGGTCGAGGACGTACGTGTACACGATCGGGACCCCGGTGGCCGCCTGCTCGACGCGCCAGTAGAAGGGGATGCCGGCCTTGGCGTACTGGTCGACCTTCACGATCCGGTCGGTGGTCTCCGAGCCGGGCGACACGACCTCGACGACCAGGAGTACGTGCTCGGGGCGGGTGGGCGTGAGGTCGATGGTCTCCGACCGGTGGACGATGACGTCCGGACGGCGGTTGGTGAGCGGAACGTCCTGCAGGCGGACGTCGAAGTCCGTGTCCGCGTTCCAGTCCGGGCCCGCGGCTGCGTCCAAGGCGTTGGCCAGGATGCGGGCCAGCCGGCTGTGGCGCTTGGAGGCGCTCGGGCTCACGACGACCATCCCGTCCACGATCTCGATGCCGGAGCACTGCTCCTCGGACCAGGAGTCGTACTGTTCCGCGCTGATCTGCGAGTGCATCCACGCGGGCGCCACCATCTCGGCGGTCATGGTGTACCTCCTTCGAGGAGCCTCGGCAGGTCCGGCGCTGATACGCCAAGCCTACGGTTTCCAGGTGCCGGTCTGCCCGACTCGGGAGGGAAGGAGCCGCCCGCCGGCCATGTGATGGCGCACAAGTGCCGTGCGGCCGAGTGAGGCGGCTCGCCAGTGTTTCACCGGTCGTGGCAGACGCTGTGAGAGGCTGGGTCGTATGAACCGGTTGGCTGGTGTGACCTCGCCTTATCTGCTTCAGCATGCCGACAATCCCGTCGACTGGTGGCCCTGGACGCCGGAGGCTTTCGAGGAAGCGCGGGAGCGTGACGTGCCCGTCCTGCTGTCGGTCGGATACTCCGCGTGCCACTGGTGCCACGTCATGGCCCACGAGTCCTTCGAGGACGAGGCGACGGCCGCGCTCATGAACGAGAAGTTCGTGAACATCAAGGTCGACCGCGAGGAACGGCCCGACGTCGACGCCGTCTACATGGAGGCCGTGCAGGCCGCGACGGGCCACGGCGGCTGGCCCATGACCGTCTTCCTCACCGCCGACGCCGAGCCCTTCTACTTCGGCACGTACTTCCCGCCCGAGCCCCGGCACGGCATGCCCTCCTTCACACAGGTGCTCGACGGGGTGCACCGGGCGTGGACGGACCGGCGCGGCGAGGTCGACGAGGTCGCCGGGAAGATCGTGCGCGATCTCGGGGAGCGGCAGCTCACCCACGGCTCCGGCGAGCGGCCCGGCGAGGACGAGCTGGCGCAGGCGCTGCTCGGCCTGACCCGCGACTACGACCAGGCCCACGGCGGCTTCGGCGGCGCGCCCAAGTTCCCGCCGTCCATGGTCATCGAGTTCCTGCTGCGCCACTACGCCCGCACGGGAGCCGAGGGCGCGCTCCAGATGGCCGCGGAGACCTGTGAGCGGATGGCCCGCGGCGGCATCTACGACCAGCTCGGCGGCGGCTTCGCGCGCTACTCCGTCGACCGCGAGTGGATCGTGCCGCACTTCGAGAAGATGCTGTACGACAACGCGCTCCTGTGCCGCGCCTACGCCCATCTGTGGCGGGCCACCGGCTCCGACCTCGCGCGGCGCGTCGCCCTGGAGACCGCGGACTTCATGGTCCGTGAACTGCGCACCAACGAGGGCGGCTTCGCCTCCGCGCTCGACGCCGACAGCGAGGACCCGGCCACCGGCGAGCACGTGGAGGGCGCGTACTACGTCTGGACGCCGGGACAGCTCCGTGACGTGCTCGGGGACGCCGACGCGGAGCTGGCCATGGCGGCCTACGGCGTGACCGAGGAGGGCACCTTCGAGAAGGGCGCCTCCGTGCTGCGGCTCCCCCGCGTCGAGGGCCCCCTCGCGGACGCCTCCCGCCTCGCCTCCGTGAGGGAGCGGCTCCTCGCGGCGCGCGCGGAGCGGCCCGCGCCGGGACGGGACGACAAGGTCGTCGCCGCGTGGAACGGCCTGGCCGTGGCCGCGCTCGCGGAGGTCGGCGCGTACTTCGACCGGCCGGACCTCGTCTCCGCCGCCGTGGGCGCGGGCGACCTGCTCGTACGGCTGCACATGGACCCGCGGGCGCGGCTCGTCCGCACCTCCAAGGACGGGCGGGCCGGGTCCAACGCCGGGGTCCTGGAGGACTACGCCGACGTCGCCGAGGGGTTCCTCACGCTGGCGTCCGTGACGGGCGAGGGGGTGTGGCTGGAGTTCGCCGGGTTCCTGCTCGACCATGTGCTCGCGCAGTTCATCGATCCGGACAGCGGCGCGCTGTACGACACCGCGGCGGACGCGGAGCAGCTCATCCGCCGCCCGCAGGACCCCACGGACAACGCGGCGCCGTCCGGCTGGACCGCCGCCGCCGGGGCGCTCCTGTCGTACGCGGCCCATACCGGGGCCTCGCCGCACCGGCTCGCCGCGGAGCGGGCGCTGGGCGTCGTCAAGGCGCTCGGGCCCCGGGTGCCGCGGTTCATCGGGCACGGCCTCGCGGTGGCCGAGGCCGCCGTCTCGGGGCCGCTCGAAGTCGCCGTCGTGGGTGAGGTCCTCGGGGACCTGCACCGGACGGCCCTTCTCGGCGGGGCGCCGGGGGCGGTCGTCGCCGCGGGGCCTCCCGGCTCGGCGGAGCTTCCGCTGCTGGCCGACCGTGGCCTCGTCGACGGGCTCCCGGCCGCCTACGTCTGCCGGTCCTTCGTCTGCGACGCGCCCACGACCGTCCCGGGCGAGCTGGCGTCGAAGCTGTCCTGACCGCAGCCGGCGGGGCGGTCAGCGCACCGCCTCGCCGAACTCCTCCAGGGCGGCGGCGACCATCGCCGCCAGGCGGTCGTGGTGGGCGCCCCGCCAGTACACGCGGGCGCACGCCTCGCACTGGGCGAAGACCTCGTAGGCGCCCCGCGTCCCGCCCTCGATGAGGTCCGCGACGTCCTCCTTGGCCGCGTCGCGCAGCGTGCCGTTGCAGGCGGTGCAGCGCGTCCACGGCCGCAGCGGCGGCGCGAAGCGGCCGAGGACGTCGCGGAGCTGGTCGTCGGGGCGGTCGCTGTAGACGTACGCGCCCGCCCACAGCTCGCGGCGGCGCAGGAGCCCCCGGTCGCGGCTCAGCAGCACCCGCCGCTCGGCCGCGGAGCGCGCGGCGAGGGCCGGGTCGCCGATGTCCGTGCTCTCGTACGCCGCGTCGACGCCGAGGAGCCGCAACCGCCGGGCCAGCGTGCCCAGATGGACGTCGAGGAGGAAGCGGAGCGGGGCGCCCGGCACCCGCTGGGGGCGCGGCACCGCCCGTACGGTGACGGTCTCGCCCGCGGCGGGCACGTGCCCGGTGGCGGTCTCGCGGCCGTCCACCACGAGCGCGCCGACCTCGGTGAGCGGCACCCCGAGGGACTCGACGACGTGCCCGAGGGTGGACGCCCCGTCGGTGACGACGGTGCTGGGCCCGCCCCTGCGCTCGTGCGGGACGAACAACCCCAGCTCGGGGGCGAAACTGACGCTGATCTCCGGACCGTTCATGCGGTCAGGATGGCATGGACCCCGGTCCTGACGCCCCCGAGAATCCGGTCGTCAGGACGGTGAGCGTGCGGTCCACGAGCTCGGCGAGGTCCTCCTTGTGGCCGTGCTCGGCCCAGTACGCCGTGGTCTCGGTGAGCGCGCCGATCAGCCCCATGGCGAAGGTCCGCACCTCCAGGTCGCCCGGGTCCTTGCCGGTGCGTTCCGCGATGACCCGGCAGAGGATGCCGCCGGTCACCGACATGCTCTCCAGCATCCGCGAACGCACGGCGGGGACCTCGATCATGAGCCGCGTCCGCAGGATGGCCTCCTCGGGTTCGTCCGCGAAGCCGAAGGCCACGGCGTGGCGCAGCACCCGCCGCAGCGACTCCACGATCGGCTCGTCGGCGGGCCGCTGCCGCAGCTCGCGTTCGAGGACCGGGTCGAACTCGTCGGTGAGGACGATGTCCTCCTTGGTCGTGAAGTAGCGGAAGACCGTGGAGGGGGAGACCTCCGCCGCCTCGGCGATCTGCTCGACGGTCGTCGCGTCGTACCCCTGCTCCCGGATCAGCCGGTAGGTCGCCTCCCGGATGGCCAGGCGGGTCTTGAGCTTCTTCCGCTCGCGCAGCCCCGGTCGCGGGGCGGAGGCGGGGCGGGGGGTGCGTGCGGCCGTCATGGCGTTCATTGTCGGGCATCGTCCTCGGCCGTGCCCATGGCCGGGCGCGGCGCGGGGCCGTCACCGGAGCGGGGCAGCAGCGCCGCGACGAGCAGCGCGGCGACCAGGGCGGCGACACCGCTGACGAGCAGGACGAGGCCCATGCCGTGGACGTACGCGGCGTCGGCGGACGCGGCGAGGCGCGCGGAGCCGAGGCGTTCGGCGACGGCGTGGGCGGCGATCACGGACTCCCCGGCGGCGTCGGCGGGAGCGCCGGGCAGGCCGCCGGTGTCGAGACCGCGGGTGTACGCCGAGGCGAGGAGCGAGCCGAGCAGCGCGATCCCGAGGGCGCCGCCCACCTGACGCACGGTCATCAGCAGGCCGGTGCCGGAGCCCGCCCGCTCGACGGGCAGCGCGCCGAGCGCCGCGTCCATGGCGGGGACGATCGCGAAGCCGAAGCCGAGGCCGGCCACCGAGAGCCACAGCGCGGTGAACCCGTAGCCGCTGTGCAGGTCCGTGCGGCTGCCGAGGATCGCGGCGAAGGCGAGCACCACGAGCCCGCCGCTGATCACCGCGCGCGCCCCGAAGCGGCGTACGACGGGCTCCGCGCCCTTCGCGGCGACGATCAGGCCGCCCATCATCGGCAGGATGCGCATGCCGGCGCCGAAGGCGTCGTTGCCCTCGACGGCCTGGAGGTACGGGGGCAGCACGAACATCAGGCCGGACAGGACGAACATCACGAGCGTCGCCGCGAGGGTGTGCAGGCAGAAGCCGCGGTCGCGCAGGAGCGCCAGGTCGAGCATGGGGCGCGTCATCCGCCGCTCGCGCAGGACGAGCGCGGTGAGCAGCAGGGCGGCGCCGGCGGACGTGCCGAGCACCAGCGGGTCGCCCCAGCCGCGGGCGGGCGCCTCGATGACGGCGTGGACCAGCGCGCCGAGACCGGCGGCGGTCAGGGCGGTGGAGAGGACGTCGACCGCGGGCGACGACGGGTCGCGGGTCTCGGGGAGCAGGAAGGCGCAGGCGGTGAGGCCGATCGCGGCCATGGGCACGTTGATCAGGAAGATCGAGCCCCACCAGAAGTGGTCGAGGAGCCAGCCGCCGACGACGGGCCCGAGCGGCGCGCCGAGCGCGGCGGCGGCGGAGACGACGCCGACCGCCTTGGTCCGCTCGCCCGGGCCGAAGAGCGCCGGCAGCACGGCGAGGGCGAGCGGCATGACGAGGGCGCCGCCGAGGCCCATGACGGCGCGGGCCGCGACGACGAGGGAGACGTCGTGGGCGAGGGCGCCGAGGACGGAGCCGGCCAGGAAGACGCCGAGCCCGGTCATCAGCATCCGGCGCCGCCCGAACCGGTCGCCGAGGAGCCCGGCGGGGAGCATCAGCGCGGCGAAGACGACGACGTACGCGTCCGCCATCCCCTGCTGTTCACCGGTGTCGGCGTCGAGCTGTCCCGCCATGGTCGGCAGCGCGACGTTGAGGATCGTCATGTCGAAACCGAGCACGAGCATGCTCGCGACCAGGGCGCCCAGCGCCCACCAGCGGCGGGGGTTCTGCCGCGCGGCGGCAGGCGTGCCAGTGACAGCGGTCATGAAATGAGAGTAGCTCTCAAAAGAGGGTGACTGTCAATAACTGCGGGCCGGAGACGCGGGCGCCGGGGTGTCCGGGCGCACGAGAAGTGGCCGCGGCTGGGAAGCCGCGGCCACTGGACTCGTGGAGGGGGAGGGGGATCAGCCGTGCTGGTAGGCCACCAGGGAGATGCCGATGTAGTGCACGGCGAAGGCCGCCAGGGTCAGTGAGTGGAAGACCTCGTGGAAGCCGAAGAAGCGGGGGGAGGGGTTGGGGCGCTTGATGCCGTAGATCACGCCGCCCACGCTGTAGAGCAGCCCGCCGACGACCACCAGGACGAGGACGGCCACGCCGCCCTTGTGCATGAAGTCCGGCAGGAAGAAGACGGCGGCCCAGCCCATCGCGATGTAGCACGGGGTGTAGAGCCAGCGGGGCGCGCCCACCCAGAAGACGCGGAAGGCGATGCCCGCGACGGCGGCGCCCCAGATGCCCCAGAGCAGCCACCGCCCCTTGGCGTCGGGGAGCAGCAGCATCGTCAGCGGGGTGTAGGTGCCCGCGATGATCAGGAAGATGTTGGAGTGGTCGAGTCTGCGCAGGACGCCGTCGGCCCGCGGGCCCCAGTCGCCCCGGTGGTAGAGCGCGCTGACACCGAAGAGCAGACAGGCCGTCAGGGCGAAGACGCCGCAGGCGATGCGGCCCCGGGTGGAGTCGGCGAGGGCTGTGAGCGCCAGCCCGGCGACGAGCACCGCGGGGAACATGCCGGCGTGCAGCCAGCCGCGCATCTTCGGCTTCGGGGGGAGCGGCAGGGGCACGGTGGGCGAACCGGGCGAGGCGGCGCCGGTGGCTTCCGGAATCGCTTCGGGGACGGGAGCGGTCATGGCGGAATCGTACCCACGGGCCTGTAAGTCGGACATCAATCGCACGTGCTCCGCCGTCCCGCCCGAATCGCCGCCCTCACCCCCGAACCCGTACAAGTGGCGATGCTCACGTCGCTCAGGTGTGAAGCCCTCTGGACAGATGCGCACCATCGCCGGATGATCATATGAGTGCGGTCGGCACCGGATGAGCGCCAGAGGGAATTTCCACGTGAAGCGTCCGGGTCGCAGCCCCCACGGGGCATACATCCTCAAAACCCCCTCGATTAGGAGCAATCGTGGCGCGCGACATCGCGGCTCCCAGCACCCTCCCGACCAACACCGTCCCGACCGGCCACCGGGAGCTCGCCTCCTGGGTCGACGAGATCGCCGAACTGACACAGCCGGACAGGGTGGTCTGGTGTGACGGCTCCGAGGCCGAGTACGAGCGCCTGTGCGAGGAGCTCGTGGCCAAGGGCACGTTCAAGAAGCTCGACCCCGTCAAGCGGCCGAACTCCTACTACGCGGCCTCCGACCCGACCGACGTCGCGCGCGTCGAGGACCGCACCTTCATCTGCTCGAAGAAGGAGCAGGACGCGGGCCCGACCAACCACTGGAAGGACCCCGCCGAGATGCGGGAGATCTTCACCGGGCGCGACGGCAGGGGCGGAGTCTTCCGCGGGTCGATGAAGGGCCGCACGATGTACGTCGTGCCCTTCTGCATGGGCCCGGTGGGCTCGCCGCTGTCCGCGATCGGCGTCGAGATCACCGACTCGGCGTACGTCGCCGTGTCCATGCGCACCATGACCCGCATGGGCCAGGCGGTCCTGGACGAACTGGGCGACGACGGCTTCTTCGTCAAGGCCGTCCACACCCTCGGCGCGCCGCTGGAGGACGGGCAGGCCGACGTCCCGTGGCCCTGCAACTCCACGAAGTACATCTCGCACTTCCCCGAGGACCGCGAGATCTGGTCCTACGGATCCGGCTACGGCGGCAACGCCCTGCTCGGCAAGAAGTGCTACGCCCTGCGCATCGCCTCCGTCATGGCGCGCGACGAGGGCTGGCTCGCCGAGCACATGCTGATCCTGAAGCTCACGCCCCCGCAGGGCGAGAGCAAGTACGTCGCGGCCGCCTTCCCGTCCGCCTGCGGCAAGACGAACCTCGCCATGCTGGAGCCGACGATCTCCGGCTGGACCGTGGAGACCATCGGCGACGACATCGCCTGGATGCGGTTCGGCGAGGACGGCCGCCTCTACGCGATCAACCCCGAGGCCGGTTTCTTCGGCGTCGCGCCCGGCACCGGAGAGCACACCAACGCCAACGCCATGAAGACGCTCTGGGGCAACTCCGTCTTCACCAACGTCGCGCTCACCGACGACGGCGACGTCTGGTGGGAGGGCATGACGGAGGAGACCCCGGCGCACCTGACGGACTGGAAGGGCAACGACTGGACGCCCGAGTCCGGCGTCCCGGCGGCCCACCCCAACGCCCGCTTCACCACGCCCGCCTCGCAGTGCCCGATCATCGCGCCCGAGTGGGAGGACCCCAGGGGCGTGCCGATCTCGGCGATCCTCTTCGGCGGCCGCCGCGCGAGCGCCGTGCCGCTGGTGACCGAGTCCTTCGACTGGCAGCACGGCGTCTTCCTCGGCGCGAACGTGGCGAGCGAGAAGACCGCCGCGGCGGAGGGCAAGGTCGGCGAGCTGCGCCGCGACCCGTTCGCGATGCTGCCGTTCTGCGGCTACAACATGGGCGACTACATGGCCCACTGGATCAAGGTCGGCAAGGACAAGGACCAGTCCGAGCTGCCGAAGATCTACTACGTGAACTGGTTCCGGAAGAACGAGGCCGGCAAGTTCGTCTGGCCCGGCTTCGGCGAGAACAGCCGCGTGCTGAAGTGGATCGTGGACCGCCTCGACGGCAGGGCCGAGGGCGTCGAGACCCCGATCGGCGTCCTGCCGACGGTCGACGCGCTGGACACCGAGGGGCTCGACCTGGACAAGGCCGACCTGGAGTTCCTGCTCACGGTCGACAAGGAGGTCTGGCGCGAGGAGGCCTCCCTGGTCCCCGAGCACCTCAACACCTTCGGCGACCACACGCCCAAGGAGCTGTGGGACGAGTACCACGCCCTGGTGAAGCGCCTCGGCTGACGCTCCCGCCCGCGTGAGTGGCACCCGGTCCGCGGCCTCACCGGCCGCGGACCGGGGCCGTTCAGGAGGCGCCGACCAGGCGCGTGGCGTCCGCGTGGGCGTCCATGCGCTCGGCGGCCAGGATGGCCGCCGCGGTGTCGGCGCGCGAGGCCGCCACGACCAGGGCGCGGCCCGCGAGGGCGTGGGCGCGCTGGTGCAGGGCGGCGACATGCGGTTGGGGGTCCCTCCCACGCGTCGAGCCGTGGGGGCGGATGGCGGCCGCCACCGAGGCGCGCGGGGGGCGCGCTCCGCCGCGGAGGCGGGCCACCTGCGCCGCGAGGCGGTCGGCGGCGGCGTCCAGGCCGGCGTCGGGGGCGAGGGCGCGCAGCTCGTCGGTGACGGCGAGCAGCGCGGCGAGGTGCCCGGCGAGCTGGATGTCCAGCTCCTCCTCGCGGGAGCGGTGGGGGAAGCCCGCGTCGTCGGCCATCGAGTGGACCGACTTGGTGCGGATCGGCTCGTACATGAGATGGCCTCCAAGCTGTCTTGGAGACATCTTAGCTTGGATTCTGTCTAAAGTTGAGTGGGGTCCGGTTCGACCGGCGCCGGGGCGGTCCGGCCGCGTGGCTCAGGGCGGTCCGGTCGCCCGGCTCAGGGCTGGCTGTAGCCGTCCAGGAAGGTGCCGATCCGCCTGACCGCCTCCGCCAGGTCGGTCGCCGTCGGCAGGGTCACGACGCGGAAGTGGTCGGGCTCGGGCCAGTTGAAGCCCGTGCCGTGCACCACCATGATCTTCTCGGCCCGCAGCAGGTCGAGGACCATCTGCCGGTCGTCCTTGATCTTGAACACCTTCGGGTCGAGCCGCGGGAAGAGGTACAGCGACCCCTTGGGCTTCACGCAGCTCACGCCGGGGATCTGCGTCAGCAGGTCGTACGCCGTGTCGCGCTGTTCCAGGAGCCGGCCGCCCGGCAGCACGAGATCGTTGATCGTCTGCCGCCCGCTCAGCGCGGCGACGACACCGTGCTGGCCCGGCATGTTCGCGCACAGGCGCATGTTGGCGAGGATCGTCAGGCCCTCGATGTACGAGGAGGCGTGCGCCTTGGGCCCGGAGACGGCCATCCAGCCGACGCGGTACCCCGCGACCCGATATGCCTTGGACATGCCGTTGAAGGTGAGGGTCAGCAGGTCGGGGGCGACGGCGGCGGTCGGCGTGTGCGTGGCCCCGTCGTAGAGGATCTTGTCGTAGATCTCGTCGGAGCAGACCAGCAGGTTGTGGCGGCGCGCGATGTCGGTGAGGCCGCGCAGCATCTCCTCGCTGTAGACGGCGCCGGTCGGGTTGTTCGGGTTGATGATCACGATCGCCTTGGTGCGGTCGGTCACCTTGCGCTCGATGTCGGCGAGGTCCGGCATCCAGTCGGCCTGCTCGTCGCAGCGGTAGTGCACGGCGGTGCCGCCGGACAGCGAGACGGCCGCGGTCCACAGGGGGTAGTCCGGCGCCGGCACGAGGACCTCGTCGCCGTCGTCGAGCAGGCCCTGCATGGCCATCACGATCAGCTCGGAGACGCCGTTGCCGATGAAGACGTGCTCCACGTCGGTCTCGATGCCGAGCGTCTGGTTGTGCATGACGACCGCGCGGCGGGCCGCGAGAAGGCCCTTCGCGTCGCCGTAGCCATGCGCGTCGCCGACGTTGCGGAGGATGTCCTCCAGGATCTCGGGCGGGCACTCGAAGCCGAAGGCGGCGGGGTTGCCGGTGTTGAGCTTCAGGATGCGGTGGCCTGCCGATTCCAGCCGCATCGCTTCCTCGAGCACGGGGCCCCGGATCTCGTAACAGACGTTGGCGAGCTTCGTCGACTGGATGACCTGCATGCGCGCGAGCTTACGGGGTGTTCCGGCCCGCGGGGGAGCGGAATGCCCCGGCCGCGCCTCTCTTCGGCCCACCGCGCCCTTGTCCGGGTGCGGCGCTTCCTCAACAATGCGCATGACAAAGCCGGAGGACCTCCGGCCACACAGTCAGCTGAGGGGACCCCACATGATCAAGCCTCTCGTCGGCACGTGCTTCGCCGCCCTGCTCCTGGGGGCGACGGCGGCGCCGGCCGCTGCCGTGAGCGACGAACCGCCCGCACGGATCAGGGCCGCCGATCTCGCGGGGACGGTGGCGCTCAGCAACTGCTCCGGCTCCGTCGTCCGCGTACCCGGCTCCCAGCCCGGCGACCGCGCGCTCGTCCTGTCCAACGGGCACTGCGTGGAGAGCGGCTTCCCCGCTCCGGGCGAGGTCGTCGTCGACCGGCCCTCCACGCGCAGCTTCACGCTGCTCGACGGCGCGGGCGGCAGGCTCGGCACCCTCCGGGCCGACAGGATCGCCTACGCCACCATGACCGACACGGACATGTCGCTCTACCGGCTCACCAGCACCTACGCGGACGTGGAGAGCAGGTACGGCATCACGGCCCTGGAGCTGGACGGGCAGCGCCCCGCCCAGGGCCGCGCCATCACCGTCGCCTCGGGGTACTGGAAGAAGCTCTACAAGTGCGGCATCGACGGCTTCGCGTACCGCCTGAAGGAGGGCGACTGGACCTGGAAGGACTCGGTCCGGTACACCTCCGCCTGCCGGACGGTCGGCGGCACGTCGGGCTCCCCTGTGATCGACGACCAGACCGGCAAGGTCGTCGCCGTCAACAACACCGGCAACGAGGACGGCGGCCGGTGCACGGACGGCAACCCCTGCGAGGTCGACGAGAGCGGCCGGGTCACCGTCCGCAGGGGCATCAACTACGCCCAGCAGACCTACAAGATCGTCCCCTGCGTCGGCGCGGGCAACAAGATCGACCTGAGCCGCGCGGGCTGCGAGCTGCCGAAGCCGTCCGGGGTCCGCTGAACGCGCCGCGGGCGCGGTGCGGCCCCCGGTCCCGGGGGCCGCACCGCGCCCGCGGCCCGGCGGCTCAGGCCGCCGGCGCCAGCTCGGCCCTGCCGAACAGCAGGGCGTAGCCGGACGGCAGCAGGCCGAGCAGGCGGTCGACGAGCTCGTCGCCGACCGCGTCGGCCAGCACGGCGAGGACGGAGCTGACGTCCCACCGGGCGGTGGCGGGCGTGGCGCCTTCGAGCCGCCGCGCCACGCTCTCCACGAACTCCGGCGCCGTGTGCGGCCGCACCTCGGGCACCTGGTCCGCGATCAGCCGGGCCGCCTCCGGGGGCAGCCGGCGCGCCAGGTCGACGCGTTCCTCGCCGGTGACCTGGCCGCCGAGGGCGGACAGGACGACGCCCGCCACCCGCTCGGCCTCCTCGGCGGTCGGGTACTGCCCGCTCCGCCGCACCGCCTCGATGAGCTCGCTCCATCTCATCGCGCCGTTCTCCTCCGTTCAGTTCTGTTCAGTCGTGGACTTCCGTCGTGGACTTCCGTGTGTGCGGACCCGCGTCAACCGCTGATCTGCCTGCGCCCGCCGCCGCTGCCGCTGATCTGGATCTTGCGGGGCTTGGCCTGCTCGGCCACCGGGATGCGGAGCGTCAGGACGCCCGCCTCGTACGAGGCGTCGATGCGCTCGGTGTCCAGGGTGTCGCCGAGGAACAGCTGGCGGCTGAAGGTGCCGGTGGGGCGCTCGGCCGCGATCATCTCCGCGCCCTCGGGGGCGGGGGAGCGGCGCTCGGCCCTGACGTTCAGCACGTGGCGCTCCACGTCGAGGTCGATCGACTCCGGGTCGATGCCCGGCAGGTCGAAGTGGACGACGAAGTCGTCACCCTCGCGGTAGGCGTCCATCTGCATCCCGGCCGGCCGGGCGCTGGTGAAGACCTGCTGGGCGAGGCGGTCGATCTCGCGGAACGGGTCGGTGCGCATGAGCATCACGGGTCACTCCCTTCCTCAGAAACTGGGTGCGATGCCCTTCGCTTTTTTATATAGCTCGGAGGAGGAAAATTGACAAGCCCCGACTCAGGGAGGCCGGTCGGGCCGCCCTGAGTCGGGGCTCGTCGGGATGCGCTGGTTCAGTTCTCCGAGTAGCTGAGGTCTCCGACGCTCCAGGCGCTCACGTCCTCCAGCGGGATGCGGTACATCCCGCCCGTTTCGGGGAGGCCGAGGGTGCCCTGGAGGATGCGCGCCAGGTGGAAGTGGAGGTGGGTGGGGTGCTTGCGCTCGGGCGGCGGACCGGAGTCCGCGCCGTCCGCCGCGAAGACGGAGGCGAACGGGCCGAGCCGGTCCGAGTCCTTCAGGACTTCGGCGACACGCCGCCGCCACAGGGCTTCTGGAGCGAGGCGTCCGGTGATGACGGCGCCGGCCACGACCACGGTGAGGGACATCTGATTGCTGTGCTCGGACTCCACCAGAGAGGCGATGTCGACGAGCAGTTCGTCAGGCTTCGACATGACCGATGAGCCTACCGAGGAGCCGGGCGTCGCGGGTGACCAGATCCCTGCTCCTCCGGCTGCGAAAATCTACCGTGGTTACGGTAGACATGCGTGGGTGTCGTGGCTAGAGTTCCTTGTGTAGCCGACGACAGTCGATGTCAGGACTGTCAGTGAAGAGAGATGAGAGGAGTTGACGCCATCAGGATCGCCCGGGCGAGGTTCGAAGCCGCTCGGGTACCGCAGGCCCCGGATTGGAAGGTGGTCCCCGGTCACGCATACGCGATCCCCGCACCCCCGTCCCCTCGGACGGCCGTGCGGAAACAGACAACCGGCGCACATAGCCGGTAGATGGTGTTGAAACCCCTCGGGGCCTGGTGCCGTACGGCACCAGGCCCCTCGACGCGTTCAGGAAAAGGTGCAAATGCCCTCAGAGACCCTCACGCATGGCCCCGACCGGTTCGATGACGACGACTACCCCGCCTACACGATGGGCCGCGCGGCCGAGATGATCGGCGCCACGCCCGGTTTCCTCCGGGCGGTCGGCGAGGCCGGCCTCGTCACCCCGCTGCGGTCCGACGGCGGTCACCGCCGCTACTCCCGCCAGCAGCTCCGCGTCGCCGCGCGCGCCCGCGAGCTCGTCGACCAGGGCACGCCGATCGAGGCCGCCTGCCGCATCGTCCTCCTGGAGGACCAGCTGGACGATGCGCTGCGCCGCAACGAGGAGCTGGGCGGTCCCGCCCGGCAGGCCGAGGAGATGCCGTCCTCCTGAGCCCCGCGGGCGCATATCTGTTCCGGCAGATGCAGAATTTCGCCTGATGCGCCATGAGGGTTTATCTGCCGACCGGCAGAGCGATATGAAAAGTCATGCGTCTTCGCGGTGGGCGTGCTAGTGTCATTTTCAGTTGCAGTTGTGGTTCCCAGAGACTTCAAGTGCTCAGTCGACTTTCTGTGTCGGCGGGGCACTTTGTATTGCCGGTCTGTCCGGACGGGGTAATCATCGCGGCGACGCGGAGTTCGCACAGTGTGGACTCCACGGGCACTGCCCCGAAGGAGATATGACATGGCTAACGGCACCGTGAAGTGGTTCAACTCGGAAAAGGGCTTCGGCTTCATCGAGCAGGAGGGTGGCGGCGCCGACGTCTTCGCCCACTACTCGAACATCGCCACCCAGGGCTTCCGTGAGCTGCAGGAGGGCCAGAAGGTGACCTTCGACGTCACGCAGGGCCAGAAGGGCCCGCAGGCCGAGAACATCCTGCCTGCCTGACGCTCACGCGTACTTCGAGGCTGGGGCCCGCACCTTGGGTGCGGGCCCCAGCCCGTTGTTTTTCCGGGGCCGCGCGCCCCGGTGATCGCGCCCCGGCGCCCCGGTGAAAACGCCCGGCACGCCCCGCGATCCAACGATTCAAGACCGGCCGGTCCCAGTAAATTCGCGGCCGAATTCATGTTTAATTTGTTCCGGCCCGTTCCTGCAATTCTCGGCACCGTTCCGTGCCGTCAAGAATTCCTCGATACGCGCCGCATCGAGGAAGGTTCACCATGAACCGCTCATCTCGCACGGATGGCCGACAGTCGAACGGCGGCCACCGAAGCTTCGGCGGCACTCGCTCGGGCGGGGCCCGCTCGGGCGGACGTCCGCACCCCAGGGGATCGGGCCGCCGCCCCGCCGCCCCCCAGGGAGAGTTCGCGCTCCCCGTGACCGTCACCCCGGCCCTGCCGCCCGTCGAGGACTTCGCGGCGCTCGGCCTCCCCGACGGCCTGACGGCCACCCTCACGCGCCTCGGCGTCACCGAGCCCTTCCCGATCCAGGCGGCCACGCTGCCCAACTCCCTCGCGGGCCGTGACGTCCTCGGCCGCGGGCGCACCGGATCGGGCAAGACCCTCGCCTTCGGCCTCGCGGTGCTCGCCAGGACGGCCGGGCTGCGCGCCGAACCGCGCCGGCCCCTCGCCCTGATCCTCGTACCCACCAGGGAGCTGGCGCAGCAGGTCACCGACGCGCTCACCCCGTACGCCAAGACGGTGCGGCTGCGCATGGCGACCGTGGTCGGCGGCATGTCGATCGGGCGGCAGGCGAGCGCGCTGCGGGCCGGGGCCGAGGTCGTCGTCGCGACGCCGGGCCGGCTCAAGGACCTCATCGAGCGCCGGGACTGCCACCTCGACCAGGTCGCCGTCACCGTCCTCGACGAGGCCGACCAGATGGCCGACATGGGCTTCCTGCCGCAGGTCACCGAACTCCTCGACCAGGTGCGCCCCGACGGGCAGCGGATGCTGTTCTCGGCCACCCTCGACCGCAACGTCGACCTCCTGGTGCGCCGCTACCTCAGCGACCCGGTCGTCCACTCCGTGGACCCCTCGGCGGGCGCGGTCACCACGATGGAGCACCACGTGCTGCACGTGCACGGCGCCGACAAGTACGCCACCACCACGGAGATCGCGGCCCGCGACGGACGGGTGATCCTCTTCCTGGACACCAAGCACGCGGTCGACCGGCTCACCACGCACCTGCTCAGCAGCGGGGTGCGGGCGGCGGCGCTGCACGGCGGCAAGTCTCAGCCCCAACGCACGCGCACTCTGGCCCAGTTCAAGTCCGGCCAGGTCACGGCGCTCGTCGCCACCAACGTCGCGGCCCGCGGCATCCACGTCGACGACCTCGACCTCGTCGTCAACGTGGACCCGCCCGCCGACCACAAGGACTATCTGCACCGAGGTGGCCGCACCGCCCGCGCCGGTGGTTCGGGCAGCGTCGTCACCCTGGTGACCTCGGCGCAGCGCCGGGACATGAGCCGCCTCCTCGCCGCCGCGGGCATCACCCCGCAGACCGCGCAGGTGCGCTCCGGCGACGCCGAACTGACGCGCGTGACCGGCGCCAAGGCGCCCTCGGGCACCCCGGTGACCATCCCCGCGCCGCCGAGGGCGGACGCGGGACGCGGTGGCTCGTCCGGCCGTGGCCGACGCCCCCGCGACGGCCGCGCGCGCCGTGCCTACGCCGCCCGTGCGCAGGGCGGCGGCCAGGGCGGGACCGCGGCCGGCCCGCACGGCAAGGCCGCCTGACGCCGGCAGGGCCCGCCGTGGCGCGGGCCTTCGTTCAGGGTGTCCCGCGTACGGCCGCTCAGGGTGTCCTGCGCACGGCGCGTCCCGCGAGGACGTCGGTGCGCAGGCCGTCCCGCATCACGAACCTGCCGTCGATCAGGACGTGCGGAATGCCGGTGGGGAGCGTGCGGGGCGCGTCGAAGGTGGAGCCCGCGGCGACCGTCTCCGGGTCGAAGAGGACCAGGTCGGCCCGGTAGCCCTCGCGGACCACACCCCGGTCGGCGAGCCGCAGCCGGGCGGCGGGGCGCGACGTGAGGTGCGCGACGGTCTCCTCCAGGGACATCACGCCGAGCTCGCGCGCGTAGCGCCCGAGGTACTGCGGGAACGTCCCGTACGCCCGCGGGTGCGGCTTCGTGCCCTGGAGGATGCCGTCGCTGCCGCCGGTGTGCACCGGGTGGCGCATGATCGCCCGGACGTTCTCCTCGTGGCCGACGTGCTGGAGGATCGTCGAGCCCAGCCGGTCGTCGACGAGGAGCCTGCGGGCGGTGACCCAGGGTGCCTCGCCGCGCAGGTCCGCGGACTCCTTGACCGTCCTGCCGACGAACGCGGTGAGCCCGGGGTCGGAGACACCGGAGATCTCGATCGTGTCCCACTCGATGGGCACGCCGTGACAGCCGTCCGCGCCGACGACCTCCATGTGGTGGCGGATCTTCTCGGCGGTCGCGTCGTCCCGGAGGCGGCCGAGGATCGCCTCGGGGCCGCCCTCGCTCGCCCAGCTCGGCAGCATCGCGACGAGAGTCGTGCAGCCCGGGGTGTAGGGGTAGGTGTCGAGCGTGATGTCCGCCCCTCGCGCGAGGGCGTCGTCGAGGAGGGCGAGCAGGTCGGGCGCCTTGCCCTTGTTCACGCCGAAGTTCATGGTGGCGTGGGCGAGGTGCAGCGGGCAGTGCGCGGTCCGCGTGAGGTTCACCATCTCCTCGTACGCCTGGAGGGCGCCGGCGCCGTAACTGCGGTGGTGCGGGCAGTAGTAGCCGCCGTGTTCGGCCACGACCTTGCACAGCTCGGCCAGTTCGGAGTCGTCGGCGTACATGCCGGGGGTGTAGGTGAGCCCCGACGACATGCCGACGGCGCCCTCCCGCATCCCCTCGGCGACGAGCTGCTTCATGCGGTCCAGCTCGGCGGGCGTGGCCGGGCGGTCGTCCCAGCCGAGGGCGTACATCCGCACGGTGCCCTGCGGGATGAGGTACGCGGCGTTCACCGCGATGCCCTGGCCGCCGTGGGCCCCGTCCAGGGCGGCCAGGTAGCCGCCGACCGTGCGCCACGTGAAGTCGATGTCGCCGCCGTCGCCGTTCCAGCCGGTGATGGCCTGGCGGACCTGGGCGAGCGTGCGGTCGTCCACCGGGGCGTAGCTGAGGCCGTCCTGGCCGATGACCTCCAGGGTCACGCCCTGGGCGGCCTTCGCGGTGTGCTCCGGGTCGCGGAGCAGGGCCAGGTCGCTGTGCGCGTGCATGTCGATGAAACCGGGGGACAGGGCGAGGCCCTCGGCGTCCAGGGTGCAGAGCCCCGTGGGGCGGGGGCCCTCTCCCTCTCTGCGGATCTCGGCGATCCTGCCCTCGTGTACGGCGATGTCGGCGCGGTAGGAGGCACCTCCGGTGCCGTCTATGACGCGTGCGTCGCGGATCACCAGGTCCATGGTGCGGCTCCTCTTTGCGTGGTTTGTGGCGGGG
>NZ_QEXM01000056.1 GCF_004127445.1 Streptomyces alfalfae | reverse complement strand
CGGTGACGTAACTGCGAAGCCAGGCCTTGAAGTCCGGCCCCAGATCTTCACGTTCGCACGCGAGTCTGACAATGGCACGCAGATAGTCGCCCCGGTCACCGGTGTCATAGCGGCGGCCCTCGAAGACCACGCCGTGCACGGGGCCGCCCACCTTCTCGTCGGCGGCGAGCTGCTGGAGGGCGTCGGTGAGCTGGATCTCGCCGCCGCGGCCCGGCTCGGTCTCGCGCAGGACGCCGAAGACGTGGGGGTCGAGGACGTAGCGGCCGATGATCGCGTAGGTGCTGGGGGCGTCGGCGACGTCGGGCTTCTCGACCAGGTCGGTGACCTTGACGACGTCGCCCTCCCCGGTGGCCTCGACGGCCGCGCAGCCGTAGAGGTGGATCTGCTCGGGGGCCACCTCCATGAGGGCGATGACGCTGCCGCCGTGCCGCTCCTGGATCTCCACCATGCGGGCCAGCAGGGGGTCGCGCGGGTCGATGAGGTCGTCGCCGAGGAGCACGGCGAACGCTTCGTCACCGACGTGCGGGGCGGCGCACAGGACCGCGTGACCGAGCCCCTTGGGGTCGCCCTGGCGCACATAGTGCATGGTCGCGAGGTCGCTGGACTCCTGGACCCGGGACAGCCTGTCCTCGTCGCCCTTCTTCAGCAGGGCGGACTCCAGTTCGTAGTTGCGGTCGAAGTGGTCCTCCAGGGGGCGCTTGTTGCGGCCCGTCACCATGAGGACGTCATCGAGGCCCGCGGACACGGCCTCCTCGACCACGTACTGGATCGCCGGCTTGTCGACGACCGGAAGCATCTCCTTGGGAGTCGCCTTGGTGGCGGGCAGGAAACGCGTGCCGAGACCGGCCGCCGGGATGACCGCCTTGGTGATCCTGGCGCGAGGGGGGTGAGACTCAGTCATGGCGCCACCATATCCGGTCAGTATGTGCGGAATCTGTGGTTCCAGATACTTCGGCGGCATATACGATCACTGAGAAGGGTTTGTGAGTTTCCCATGAACGGAACCGACGCCGGCGGTCAGGGCGGCACCGTCGACCAGCCAACCAAGCGCGGGTTGCGCAGGGACTTCCTCGCGGTGAGGCGGGGGTTGACGGAGGATGACGCGCGGAAGGCGGCCGCGGTTCTCGCCGGGCACGCGCTGGAGCTCCCCGAGCTCGCGACGGCCGGGACGGTCGCGGCGTATGTGTCCGTGGGCCGCGAGCCCGGCACGCGTGTCCTGCTCGACGCCCTGCACGCGCGCGGGACGCGCGTACTGCTGCCGGTGCTCCTCCCGGACAACGACCTGGACTGGGCCGTCTACGACGGCGAGGACTCCCTGGTCGGCGTCGCGCACCAGGGCAAGATGCCGCTCCTGGAGCCCGCGGGGCGGCGGCTCGGCCCCGACGCCGTCCTGGAGGCGGACGCGGTGCTGCTGCCCGGCCTCGCGGTGGACCACGACGGCACCCGGCTGGGGCGCGGCGGCGGCTCGTACGACCGCGTCCTGGCCCGGCTGGAGCGCGCGGCCACCGATCCCGCCCTCGTGGTGCTCCTGTACGACTCCGAGGTCGTCGCGCACATCCCCGGGGAGACCCACGACCGCCCCGTGCACGCCGCGGTGACGCCCTCGGGGGTGCGCCGCTTCCGGTGAGGGCCCCCGCGCCCCCCGGACAGCCCGGACACCCGAAGGGCCCTCCACGCGCGCGTGGAGGGCCCTTCTCGGCAGATGCGGTGCTTCACCGCCCGGTGCGCCCGGTCAGGGGCGGAGCACCAGTTTGTCGCTCGTGCTCTTCTCGACGGCCTGCCGGGAGTGCGCCCACGGGAGGAGTTCGCCCTTGGCCCACTTGTCGGTCTGGTCGTCGTAGTGCGCGTTGTACGCGTGTCCCGAGGCCCCGGTGAGGTTGATCCACTTGGACTTGTCGAGGTCCTTGAGGTTCACCACCATGCGCATCGAGGGCACCCAGACGACGCCGTAGCCGCCCGCCGCGTTCCAGCCGGTGGCGTTGACCGCCGCCTCGCCGCCACCGAGGTTCCAGGGGCCGCGGTTCAGCACGAACTGCAGCCAGCCGGGGCCTTCGGTGCCGAGCGTCTGGTTCTTCAGCGTGAGGCGGTGCAGCCGGCCCCAGCTCCAGGTGTCGATGTCCTTGCCGAGCTTGGCCGTCAGGTCCCAGCGCGCGTCGTGGAGAGCCCGCTCGAACAGCTGGTCGCGGTTCTTGGTCTCCTTGTCGGTGCGGGTCGCCGGCGACCTCCACCAGCTGTTGGTCTCATCGTCGATGATCTTGCGGATCACCTCGTAGTAGCGGTCGCCGCCGTCCGGCTGGGCCGAGTCGGCGTCACGCTCACCGCACTCGCGCACCCGCTTGCCCTCGTCGGCGGGCCGGGTGTTGCCGGCCGGTTCGACGTTCAGGCACTGGCCCTTGACGCGCAGCTCCTTGGGGAGCTTGTTGCCGATGGCCAGCTTGAGGATGTTGCGCCAGACCGAGTTGAAGTAAGCGGCGGCCGCCGAGTCGGCGTCCTGGGTGTAGTCCCAGCCCTCCAGAAGCTTCTGCGCCTCGCGGACGTACTTGTCCTTGATGTCGATCTTCAGCAGCTTGGGCACGAGCAGCTTGGCGATCTCGCTGCTGTTGTCCGTCTGCATGAGGCGCATGTCCTCGGTGGAGATCTTGCCGCCGTTCTTGATCTTCGACTGGATGAGGTCGTCGATCCGCTGGCTGCGTGCTCCGTAGCCCCAGTCCGAGGTGAGCTTGTACGGGTACTTCGCCTTGTCGCTGTCGTCGATCACGGCCTGGTTGGCGGTGACGATGTAGCCGCGCTCGGGGTTGTACTCGTAGGGCAGCGCGTCCTGGGGGATGTAGCCGTCCCAGCGGTAGTCGGCGTCCCAGCCCGGCGCGGGGAGCGAACCGTCGCCCTTGCCGCGGGTCGGGATCTTGCCGGGCGCCTGGTAGCCGATGTTGCCCTTGGTGTCGGCGTAGATCAGGTTCTGCGAGGGCACCTCGAAGGAGGAGGCCGCCTTGCGGAACTCGGTGAAGTTCTTCGCCTTGTTGAGGTCGAAGACGGCGTCCATGGACTTGCCGGGGGTCAGCGCGGTCCAGCGCAGCGCCACTCCGTAGCCGTCGCCCCGGTCGGGCGCCGCGGTGTCGACGCCGGCCTTCTTGCCGACCTTGACCAGCTCGTCGTCGCGGTCGGAGATGAGCGGGCCGTTGTTGGTCCCGCGGACCGTGATCTTCTTGTCCTTGCCGCCGGCGACCTTGATGGTCTCCTCGCGCGTGGTGAAGGGCAGCACCTTGCCGTCGAACTGGTAGCCGTCCCCGGTGAACTTCTCCAGGTACAGGTCGGTGACGTCGGCCCCGAGGTTCGTCATGCCCCAGGCGATGTCGTTGTTGTGGCCGATGACCACGCCCGGCATGCCGGAGAAGGTGTAGCCGGAGACGTCGTACTGGCACGTGTCCGAGACCGAGCGGCAGTGCAGGCCCATCTGGTACCAGACGGAGGGCAGCTGCGGCGCCAGGTGCGGGTCGTTGGCCAGGAGCGGCTTGCCGGTGATGGTGTGGCTGCCGGAGACGACCCAGGAGTTCGAGCCGATGCCGTTGCCGTTGGGGCCGAGGATCGCGGGGACCTCGTCCAGGGCGTCGGAGAGCCCCGAGAGCTGCGACTGCATCCCGTCGGGCGCCTGGGCGCCCCCGGCGAGGCCGGTGCCCGCGGCGCCGCCCGTGCCGCCCGTGCCGGTCTGCGTGTCCGTGGGCATGCCCTCGGCGTCGTACTTCTCGGTGACGCTGTCGTAGGCGCCCTCGCGGACGATCGGCTTGTTCCGCTTGTACGGGTACTCCGGGTACAGGTCCTTGATCTGCGAGGGGCCGAGGCGGCTCGTCATCAGGGAGCGGTCGATCTCGTCCTGCATGTTGCCGCGCAGGTCCCAGGCCATCGCCTTGAGCCAGGCCACGGAGTCGACCGGGGTCCACTTCTGCGGCTTGTAGTCGTTGGTGAAGCCGAGCGCCGCGTACTCGACGGAGATGTCCTTGCCGTCCTTGCCTTCGAGGTAGGCGTTGACTCCCTTGGCGTAGGCCTGGAGGTACTTCTTCGTCTCCGGGGAGAGCTTGGTGTCGTACTCCTTCTTCGCCACCCGGTGCCAGCCGAGCGTGCGCAGGAACTCATCGGTCTTGACCTGGCTCTTGCCGAACATCTCGGAGAGCCGCCCGGAGGTCATATGACGGCGTACGTCCATCTCCCAGAAGCGGTCCTGCGCCTGGACGTAGCCCTGGGCCATGAAGAGGTCCGCGTCGGAATCGGCGTAGATCTGCGGGATGCCGTTCCCGTCGCGCTTCACCTCGACGTTCCGGGAGAGGCCGTCGAGCTTGATCGTTCCCTTGGTCTGCGGGAAGGAGGCGCGCACGGTGCTGATGCTCCAGTACGCGCCGAAGCCGATGCCTCCGACGATGGCCAGGACCAGGACGATCACGACGAGTCGGGCTCGGCGCCCCTTCTTCTTGCCGGACTTATGACCGGAAGAGGCGTTGGTGTTGGAGGGCATCGCTGTCCTTGCTGTCCTTACGCGAGCGGCAGGGCGGGCTGTGCTGTCGACTGGGCGGCTCCAGGAGCGCTGGAGCAACCATAGGCGCAGGGCGTCGCGGGCTCGGACGCGGAGTCAGGAACCGGACGCCAGAAGATCGTAAATACGTTCGAAGGCATCAAGGAAGCGTTAACAATTAGGTAAGGTAACGAAGTACTTGGCGCGCAAGGAGTCCTGTGCGCGCACGGAGGAAGGAACGGCCCCTGACTGTCCACCACCTCAACCAGCTCCTGCTCATCTGCTCGCTCGTCCTGCTCGTCGCGGTGGCGGCGGTCCGCATCTCGTCGCGCAGTGGGCTCCCCAGCCTGCTGCTGTACCTGGGCATCGGCGTCGCCATGGGCCAGGACGGCATCGGCGACGTCCACTTCGACAACGCCGAGCTGACGCAGGTCATCGGCTACGCCGCCCTGGTCGTGATCCTCGCCGAGGGCGGCCTCGGGACGAAGTGGAAAGAGGTCAGGCCCTCCCTGGCCGCCGCCGCCGTGCTCTCGACGGTCGGCGTCGCGGTGAGCGTCGGCGTCACGGCGGCCGGCGCCCACTACCTGGTGGGCCTGGAGTGGCGGCAGGCGCTGATCATCGGCGCCGTGGTCTCCTCCACGGACGCCGCGGCGGTCTTCTCGGTGCTGCGGAAGGTGCCCCTCCCCTCCCGGATCACCGGCGTCCTGGAAGCGGAGTCCGGATTCAACGACGCCCCCGTCGTGATCCTCGTGGTGGCGTTCTCCACGGCCGGCCCGGTGGACCACTGGTACGTCCTGCTCGGCGAGATCGCCCTGGAACTGGCGATCGGCGCCGCACTCGGCATCGCGGTCGGCTGGCTCGGCGCCTACGGCCTGCGCCACGTGGCGCTGCCGGCCTCCGGCCTCTACCCCATCGCCGTCATGGCCATCGCCGTCGCCGCCTACGCCGCGGGCGCCATGGCGCACGGCAGCGGCTTCCTCGCCGTCTACCTCGCCTCGATGGTCCTCGGCAACGCCCGGCTCCCGCACTGGCCCGCCACCCGCGGCTTCGCCGAAGGGCTCGGCTGGCTCGCCCAGATCGGCATGTTCGTCCTGCTCGGCCTGCTGGTCACCCCGCACGACCTGCTCGACGACACCTGGCACGCGGTCCTCATCGGCCTGGTCCTCACCGTCGTGGCGCGGCCCCTGGGAGTCGTCCTCGGCATGCTGCCCTTCCGGCTGCCCTGGCAGGAGAAGGCACTGCTGTCCTGGGCGGGACTGCGCGGCGCGGTGCCCATCATCCTGGCGACGATCCCGATGGTGAACGGCGTCCAGGACAGCCAGCGGATCTTCAACATCGTCTTCGTCCTGGTCGTCGTCTACACCCTCATCCAGGGCCCCACGCTGCCCTGGCTCGCCAGGAAGCTGCGCATCGGCGGCGGCTCCGCGGCGGCCGACCTCGGCATCGAATCGGCGCCCCTGGAGCGGCTGCGCGGCCATCTGCTGTCCGTGGAGATCCCCGAGGACTCCCGCCTGCACGGCGTCGAGGTCGGTGAGCTGCGGCTGCCCGCCGGCTCCGCGGTCACCCTGGTGGTGCGCGGAGGCGAATCGTTCGTGCCGCTGCCGACGACCGTCCTGCGCCGGGACGACGAACTGCTGGTCGTGGCGACGGACCCGGTGCGGGACGCGGCCGAGAAGCGGCTGCGCGCGATCAGCCGCGGCGGCAAGCTGGCCAGTTGGCTGGGAACCGACGGAGAAACGCACCAATCGTAGGTGGCGAGGGTCTCACCGGCTGTGAAGACAGGGGCTGGCGAGGCCCTTGCCTGTACAATAAAGGCACCTGTACCGAACCAATCTGATCGAACCAACTCTGCCTGAAGCAGAGCTGGCGCGACCGTATGGCGGCCGGGGCGCCCCTCGCGGTGGAGCCCGGCATCTACCGCAGTTCCGCGCAAGAGGACAGCTCTCGGCGCCCCCGCACGGGCGCTACCAGGCGGCAGAAAGGCACGGGCCGTGGCATCCACGGTCACCGACACCCGCCCGGGCTACGGACAGCTCCTGCGCACCCCTCGCGCCTGGACGTTCCTGCTCCCCGGCTTCGCGGCGCGCCAGCCGTTCGCGATGCTGACCATCTCCATCGTGCTCCTGGTCCAGCACACCACCGGCTCCTACGGCGCCGCGGGCGCCGTCTCGGCCGTCACCGGTGTCTCCATGGCGCTGTTCGCCCCCTTCAGCGGCAAGCTCGCCGACCGGTTCGGCCAGCGCGCCGTGCTGGTGCCCGGCGTCCTCGTGCACTCCGCGTCCGTCGTCACCCTGACGGTCCTCGCGCTCTCCGACGCGCCCCTGTGGGCCCTCTTCGTGGCCGCCGTGCCCGCGGGCGCCTCGACACCGCAGATCGGCCCCATGGTGCGGGCCCGCTGGGGCGTCAAGCTCCAGGGCTCTCCCCTCGCCACCACCGCGGCGGCCTTCGAGTCCGTCACCGACGAGCTGACCTTCGTCCTCGGCCCGCTCCTCGCGACCGCGCTGTGCACCGGCATCACCCCCTCCGCCGGCCTGCTCACCGAGGCCGGGCTCACCCTCGTCGGCGGCCTCCTCTTCGCCGCGCAGAAGGGCACTCAGCCCAAGCCGTCCGCGCACGACGACGACCACGCACGCGTGGAGCACGTCTCCGCGCTGCGGATTCCCGGTGTGCGGGTCCTCATCGCCACCTTCCTCGGCATCGGCGCCGTCTTCGGCGGCATGCAGGTCTCGCTCGCCGCGTACTCCGAGTCCATCGGCGAGCCCGGCCTCAACGGCGTCCTGTACGGCACCTTCGCCGCCGGCAACATGCTCTCCGGCGTCGTCTGCGGCGCCATCGCCTGGAAGGTCTCCCCGCAGCGCCGCCTCCTCGTGGCGTATGCCGCGCTCACCCTGATGGCCTCGGGCCTGTGGGCCGCGCAGTCCACGCTGCTCCTCGCCGGACTCGGCCTCCTGGTCGGCGTCTGCATCGCGCCCGCCCTGATCACCGGCTACACCCTGGTCGACAAGCTGGTCGCGCCGACCGGCCGCACGGAGGCCTTCACCTGGCTGACCGGCGCGGTCGCTCTCGGCCAGGCGGCGGCCGTCACGGTCGCCGGCCAGCTGGAGGACCGCCTCTGGGACGGCGCCGGATTCCTGGTCCCCCTCGGCGGCACGGCCCTGGCCCTCGCGGTCCTCGTGACGCTCCGCTCGCGGCTCGTCCCCAAGGCCCCGGGACACACGGTCGCGCGTGGCGTCGGTCACCGCGTGCCGGTCGCGGTGGACTGATCTCGCGGAATACGTCACTATGGACCGTCGTTAGCACTCATCGAGTGAGAGTGCCAGGAGGAAGCAAGTGCCGACGTACCAGTACCAGTGCACCGAGTGCGGCGAGGGCCTCGAGGCGGTGCAGAAGTTCACCGATGACGCCCTGACCGTATGCCCGAACTGCGACGGACGCCTCAAGAAGGTGTTCTCGGCGGTCGGCATCGTCTTCAAGGGTTCCGGCTTCTACCGCAACGACAGCCGCGGCTCCTCGTCGAGCAGCACGCCGTCGACGACCACGAAGACGTCCTCCGACGCGAAGTCGTCGTCCTCGTCCTCCGGCTCCGGCTCGTCGTCCTCCTCGGACTCGAAGTCGTCCGCGGGCTCGTCGACGGCCGGCTCTTCTTCGGCGTCGAGCTCGGCGGCTTAGGGGTTTCTGGGGGGCTGGGCTCCGGGGTTTCTGAAGGCTTCGCTCCCCGGTTTGCGGCTTCCGGTCTCTTGGCTTCGGGGCCTCGGCATTCGGGGCTTCGGCTCCTCGGCTCCGGCGGTTTCCGGCTCCGATCCCTTGGCTTCGACTCCTCGGCCTTCGGGGCTGCGGCTTCGGGCTCCTCGCCTCTCGGCTTCGGGGTTGCGGCTTCCGGCCCCTCGGCTTCGGGGCCTCGGCCCCGGTGGTTTCCGGCTCCGATCCCTTGGCTTCGGCTCCTCGGCTCCGACCTCTCGGCTTCGGGCTGCGGGCATCCGGCTGCTCGACTTCGGGGCTTCGGCTTCCGGTCTCTCGGCTTCGGCTCTCGGCCCCGGGCTTCGCTTCGGGGTTCCGGCTTGGCCTCGGGGTTCCGACTTGGGGCTGCGCCTTTCGGCTTCTCCGTGACCCTGCCGTCCATCGACGGTGGGGTCATCGGTGTGTCCGACCCCGCTCCTGTGCGCCCGCGCCGGCGGACGGCGCCGCTACTGTGCGGCCATGGCGAACACGGCGAACGCGAAGCGGGCCGACATAGGCGTGATCGGCGGCTCCGGTTTCTACTCCTTCCTCAACGACGTGACCGAGGTCCACGTCGACACCCCCTACGGCGCCCCCAGCGACTCCCTCTTCCTCGGTGAAATCGGCGGGCGGCGGGTCGCCTTCCTGCCCCGGCACGGTCGCGGCCACCATCTGCCGCCGCACCGCATCAACTACCGCGCCAACCTCTGGGCCCTGCGCTCGGTGGGCGTACGCCAGGTGCTCGGACCGTGCGCGGTCGGCGGACTGCGCGCCGAGTACGGGCCGGGGACGCTGCTCGTGCCGGACCAGCTGGTGGACCGCACGAAGGCACGGGCCCAGACCTACTTCGACGGGCTGCCGCTGCCGGACGGCGCCGTGCCCCATGTCGTGCACGTCTCCCTCGCCGATCCGTACTGCCCGGCGGGACGCGCCGCCGCCCTGAAGGCCGCTCGTGGCCGTGCCTGGGAGGCGGTCGACGGCGGAACGCTCGTGGTGGTCGAGGGTCCCCGCTTCTCCACCCGGGCGGAGTCCCGCTGGCACGCCGCGCAGGGCTGGTCGGTGGTGGGCATGACCGGACACCCGGAGGCGGCGCTCGCCCGGGAGCTGGAGCTCTGCTACACGTCATTGACCCTGGTCACCGACCTGGACGCGGGCGCGGAGACCGGCGAGGGCGTCTCGCACGAGGAGGTCCTGCGGGTCTTCGCGGCGAACGTGGACCGCCTACGGGACGTGCTCTTCGACGCGGTGGCGGCGCTGCCGGGGATGGCAGAGCGGGAGTGCCTGTGCGCTGGGGCGCTGGGCGGTGCGGATACGGGGCTTCGGCTGCCGTGATGCGGAGGCGCGTGGGCTGAGGGGCTGGGGGGGCGGTGTCGACTGGGCGGCTGCGTCAGCTGTGCGGCTGGGCAGCTGGGGTCCAGCCCGGCCCGGTGAGGGTCGGGCCCGGCGTGGCCGACTGGGCGGAAGACCACCTTCCGGTGAGGGAATTGTCCACAACCCGGCAGTAGTGCACCGGCCTCAGCGGAAATCGGCTCGGCCGTGGATCGTGGGAGCGCAAGTCCAGCTCGTCGTCCTCACACCAGGCGGTGGTCGTCGTGACCCGCGTTTCCCCCCAGGCCCATGCCCCCTCCCCGAGCCAGCTCACGGAGGGCATCCCGATCCCCCACTTCGCGCCCGTCCGGGTGCGCGGCGGCCACCCGCGGCTGCGCCGGCTGCTGCGCCACCGCCGGCGCGCCTTGGCCCTGGGGCTCGCGGTGACCGCCGCCGCCCTGGCGACCACGGGCCCGCCGGACACGGACCGGCCGCCGGACCGGACCGCGTCGGCCGCCGCCTCGCCGGAGCCCCCGCGGGGTGCCCCGGAGCAGGTGACGGCTCCCGTGCGGATCGCGGACGCCGAAGCCGTGCGGCTGCTGCGCCCCGGCGACCGCGTCGACGTCATCGCCGCCGCCGCGTCGCCCGCGGGGGACGCGAAGCCGCGAGTGGTGGCCGCCGGAGCGCGCGTGACCGAGGTACCCGAGCAGGGCGAAGCGGCCTCGGAGGCGGGCGCGTTGGTGGTCCTGTCCGTGCCGCGCGACACGGCCGCACGCCTGGCCGCGGCCGGAGCGAGCGCCCGCCTGGCGGTGACCCTGCGATGAGCGCCGCCCTTCACCATCGCACGGGAACCCGGTCGCGTCGCTCGTTCGTGAGAGCGAATTGGCCGAGGCGTCGGCCTGACGTAGGTTGCGGAGCTGGCTGTTTTGCCATCCGCACACGCAACGAAAGGCCCTGTGGTGAGCGAGAAGAAGGAACCGGGCGTCTGGGAGGGCTTCAAGGCCTTCCTGATGCGCGGCAATGTGGTCGACCTGGCGGTCGCGGTGGTCATCGGCGCCGCGTTCACCAACATCGTGAACTCGGTGGTCAAGGGTGTCATCAACCCGCTGGTCGGCGCCTTCGGGACGAAGAATCTCGACCACTACAGCTCGTGCCTGAAGGCTCCCTGCGAGACGAACGCGGCGGGAGAGGTCACGAGCGGCGTCCCGATCATGTGGGGTTCCGTGCTCAGCGCGGTCCTGAGCTTCCTGATCACCGCCGCCGTCGTGTACTTCCTGATGGTGCTCCCCATGGCCAAGTACCTCGCGCGGATGGCCGCGAGGAAGGCCGAGAAAGAGGGCACCAAGGAGGTCATGGAGGTCACCGAGCTGGAGGTCCTCAAGGAGATCCGCGACGCCCTGGTGGCGCAGCGCGCCTCGGGCTCCGGAGGACCGTCGGACGAGCGGCCCGACGGGCGGCCCGGCCTGCCGTAGCGCGGGCTCAGATGTGGTGGGGCGGCTTCTCGTCGAGGAACCGCGCCAGGTCGGCGGCGCTGTCGCCGCCGGCCGACGGCCGCTCGCCCCACCCGCTGTCCGTGTCGTCCGAGGACTGCTGCGACAGCGGATCGTCGAAGACCAGAGCGTTCGCGGGCTTCTGCGGCTTCCCCGCCTTCGTCCGGCCGCTCGGTTCCGTCCGGTTCTTCGGGTCCGTCGGGTCCGCCGGGTCGCGCGGCTGGGAATCGGGGGCGGCACTCATGCCTCCAGGGTACGTCGACCGGGCGGAGCACCGGCGCGACGCCGGCCCTGCCCCCGCCGCCCAGCCCGAGCACCGGCGCGACGCTCCCGCGGCCCACGGCATCCGGGGTGAGCAGCGGAACGCTCTCCCGGCCCCCGGGGCCCACTCGGGCGGTGTGCGTCGCCCGGGTGGCCCGGCCGTGGTGCTCGGCGGCGTGGCGCGGCACGGCGTCCGGCTTCTGCTGAGGTGGGCGCATGATGTCCACTTCCTCCTCTTACGCCCCGCCCGGTGCCCCTCCGCCCCTACGGCCGCTCCGGGCCCGGGGTCGCGACGAGGAGCACCGTGCCGCGACCCCGCTGGAGCTGTTCTTCGACCTCTGTTTCGTCGTGGCGGTCGCCCAGGCCGGCGCCGAGCTGGTGCACGCGGTGGCCGAGGGCCACGCGGGCCAGGGCGTCATCAATTACGCGATGCTCTTCTTCGCGCTGTTCTGGGCGTGGGTCAACTTCTCGTGGTTCGCGTCGGCGTACGACAACGACGACGTCCTCTACCGCGTGGTCACGCTGGTCCAGATCGCCGGCGTGCTCGTCTTCGCGGCCGGTGTCTCCAAAGCCTTCGAGGAGCACGACTTCCTGCTGGTCTGGCTGGGGTACTTGATCATGCGGGTCGCGCTCACCACCCAGTGGCTGCGCGTGGCGAGGGCGGCGTCGGGACCCGAACGCACCACGGCCCTGCGGTACGCGGCCGGCGTGCTGATCTGCCAGATCGGCTGGTCGGGACTGCTGTTCCTGCCGGAGGGCGGGCGCGGGTGGCTGTTCCTCGCGATGGCCGTCGCGGAGATGTGCGTGCCGGTGATCGCGGAGCGGGCGTACCGCACGGCGTGGCACCCGCATCACATCTCGGAGCGGTACGGCCTGTTCACGATCATCGTGCTCGGGGAGACGATCGCGGCGGCGACGGTCGCGGTGAAGACGGGCATCGAGGAGTACGACGCCCTGGACGAACTGCTGCCCATCGCGGCGGGCGGGCTGCTCATCGTCTTCGCGGCCTGGTGGATCTACTTCGTCGTGCCCATCCACGGTCGGCTGCGCGGCAACCGCCAGGCGTTCCTGTGGGGTTACGGCCACTACGTGATCCTCGGCTCGGCCGCCGCGATCGGCGCCGGGATCGAGGTGGCGGTCGAGCAGGCCCTGGGCAAGGCCCACATCTCGGAGATCGCCGCGTCGGCCGCGGTGACGGTCCCCGCGACGCTGTATCTGCTCACGGTGTGGGCGCTGCACTCCCGTTACTTCAAGGTGGGCCTCGCTCAGCAACTGGTGCTGCCACTGGCGGCCCTCGCGACGCTGGCGAGCACGTTCGCGGGGCGTTGGGCGGTGCTCGTGGCGGGGATCGTGGCGGCGGTGACGGTCGTGACGGGAGTGACGCTCACCGCCCGCGTGCGCCGCCGCTCGTGATACGCACACCCGTATGGTTTCTGACTCCCTGACCGACATAGCCGGCCTGCGGGTCGGTCACGCCACCCTCCTCGGCGACGGACAACTGACCGGAACCACCGTCGTGCTGGCGCCGGAAGGCGGTGCGGTCGCCGCCGTGGACGTCCGCGGAGGTGGCCCCGGCACCCGCGAGACGGACGCCCTCGACCCGCGCAACCTGGTACAGCGCGTCGAGGCGGTCGTCCTCACCGGCGGCAGCGCGTACGGCCTGGACGCCGCAGCCGGTGTGATGGCGTGGCTGGAGGAGCACGGCCGGGGAGTGCGGGTCGGGCCCGGCCCCCGCCACGTCGTGCCCGTCGTCCCGGCCGCCTGCGTCTTCGACCTCGGCAGGGGCGGCGACTTCGGGGCACGTCCGGACGCGGCGGCAGGCCGGGCCGCGGTGGAGGCGGCGGCGCGGACCGGGCCCTTCACCCCGGTCGAGCAGGGCAACGTCGGCGCGGGCACGGGAGCCGTGGTCGGACGCGTCAAGGGCGGGGTCGGCAGCGCGAGCGTGCGCCTGGAATCGGGCATCACGGTGGCGGCGCTGGTTGTGGCGAACGCCGCGGGTTCGGGGATCGACCCGGCGACGGGCGCACTGTACGGCCGCTATTTCGAAGCCGCCCAGGACGGGCAGGCAGGGCAGGAGAGGCGGGTGGGGCGAGGGCGGGAGGGGTGGGGGAGGGAGGGGAGGGGCCCCCTGCCCGCCCCGGAGGCGCACGAGGCGGCCCTGCGGCGCCTCGCCGAGGTCGCGGCGGAGAACGGTGCGCAGCC
>NZ_QEXM01000054.1 GCF_004127445.1 Streptomyces alfalfae | reverse complement strand
GTTTCAGAACCAACACAGTGGACGCGAGCAACTGAGGACAAGCCCTCGGCCTATTAGTACCAGTCACCTCCACCCGTTACCGGGCTTCCAGATCTGGCCTATCAACCCAGTCGTCTACTGGGAGCCTTAACCCCTCAAAGGGGGTGGGAATACTCATCTCGAAGCAGGCTTCCCGCTTAGATGCTTTCAGCGGTTATCCTTTCCGAACGTAGCCAACCAGCCATGCCCTTGGCAGGACAACTGGCACACCAGAGGTTCGTCCGTCCCGGTCCTCTCGTACTAGGGACAGCCCTTCTCAATATTCCTACGCGCACAGAGGATAGGGACCGAACTGTCTCACGACGTTCTAAACCCAGCTCGCGTACCGCTTTAATGGGCGAACAGCCCAACCCTTGGGACCGACTCCAGCCCCAGGATGCGACGAGCCGACATCGAGGTGCCAAACCATCCCGTCGATATGGACTCTTGGGGAAGATCAGCCTGTTATCCCCGGGGTACCTTTTATCCGTTGAGCGACGGCGCTTCCACAAGCCACCGCCGGATCACTAGTCCCGACTTTCGTCCCTGCTCGACCCGTCGGTCTCACAGTCAAGCTCCCTTGTGCACTTACACTCAACACCTGATTACCAACCAGGCTGAGGGAACCTTTGGGCGCCTCCGTTACTCTTTGGGAGGCAACCGCCCCAGTTAAACTACCCATCAGACACTGTCCCTGATCCGGATCACGGACCGAGGTTAGACATCCAGCACGACCAGAGTGGTATTTCAACGACGACTCCACGAACACTGGCGTGCCCGCTTCACAGTCTCCCACCTATCCTACACAAGCCGAACCGAACACCAATATCAAACTGTAGTAAAGGTCCCGGGGTCTTTCCGTCCTTCTGCGCGAAACGAGCATCTTTACTCGTAGTGCAATTTCACCGGGCCTATGGTTGAGACAGTCGAGAAGTCGTTACGCCATTCGTGCAGGTCGGAACTTACCCGACAAGGAATTTCGCTACCTTAGGATGGTTATAGTTACCACCGCCGTTTACTGGCGCTTAAGTTCTCAGCTTCGCACGCCCGAAAGCGCACTAACCGGTCCCCTTAACGTTCCAGCACCGGGCAGGCGTCAGTCCGTATACATCGCCTTACGGCTTCGCACGGACCTGTGTTTTTAGTAAACAGTCGCTTCTCGCTGGTCTCTGCGGCCACCCCCAGCTCAGAGTGCAAGACTCATCACCAGTGATGGCCCCCCTTCTCCCGAAGTTACGGGGGCATTTTGCCGAGTTCCTTAACCATAGTTCACCCGAACGCCTCGGTATTCTCTACCTGACCACCTGAGTCGGTTTAGGGTACGGGCCGCCATGAAACTCGCTAGAGGCTTTTCTCGACAGCATAGGATCATCCACTTCACCACAATCGGCTCGGCATCAGGTCTCACCCACATGTCATCCGGATTTGCCTAGATGACGGGCTACACCCTTACCCCGGGACAACCACCGCCCGGGCTGGACTACCTTCCTGCGTCACCCCATCACTCACCTACTACAAGTCTGGTCCGTCGGCTCCACCACTTCCCTCAACTCCGAAGAGATCGGGACGGCTTCACGGACTTAGCATCGCCTGATTCGATGTTTGACGCTTCACAGCGGGTACCGGAATATCAACCGGTTATCCATCGACTACGCCTGTCGGCCTCGCCTTAGGTCCCGACTTACCCTGGGCAGATCAGCTTGACCCAGGAACCCTTAGTCAATCGGCGCACACGTTTCTCACGTATGTATCGCTACTCATGCCTGCATTCTCACTCGTGAACCGTCCACCACTGCCTTCCGGCGCAGCTTCACCCGGCACACGACGCTCCCCTACCCATC
>NZ_QEXM01000052.1 GCF_004127445.1 Streptomyces alfalfae | reverse complement strand
TGCTTTCCACGCTCTGACGAGCAGTACTTGCAGCCTCCGACCCGGAAACCAGGCCGAGTAGTCAACGTTCCACCCATGAGCAACCAGCATCAGACGTTCGCTGATGAACTGGCCCCTGGACTGCCGAAGCAGCCTAGAAGTGCTCCTTAGAAAGGAGGTGATCCAGCCGCACCTTCCGGTACGGCTACCTTGTTACGACTTCGTCCCAATCGCCAGTCCCACCTTCGACAGCTCCCTCCCACAAGGGGTTGGGCCACCGGCTTCGGGTGTTACCGACTTTCGTGACGTGACGGGCGGTGTGTACAAGGCCCGGGAACGTATTCACCGCAGCAATGCTGATCTGCGATTACTAGCGACTCCGACTTCATGGGGTCGAGTTGCAGACCCCAATCCGAACTGAGACCGGCTTTTTGAGATTCGCTCCACCTCGCGGTATCGCAGCTCATTGTACCGGCCATTGTAGCACGTGTGCAGCCCAAGACATAAGGGGCATGATGACTTGACGTCGTCCCCACCTTCCTCCGAGTTGACCCCGGCGGTCTCCCGTGAGTCCCCAACACCCCCGAAGGGGCTTGCTGGCAACACGGGACAAGGGTTGCGCTCGTTGCGGGACTTAACCCAACATCTCACGACACGAGCTGACGACAGCCATGCACCACCTGTACACCGACCACAAGGGGGGCACCATCTCTGATGCTTTCCGGTGTATGTCAAGCCTTGGTAAGGTTCTTCGCGTTGCGTCGAATTAAGCCACATGCTCCGCCGCTTGTGCGGGCCCCCGTCAATTCCTTTGAGTTTTAGCCTTGCGGCCGTACTCCCCAGGCGGGGAACTTAATGCGTTAGCTGCGGCACGGACGACGTGGAATGTCGCCCACACCTAGTTCCCACCGTTTACGGCGTGGACTACCAGGGTATCTAATCCTGTTCGCTCCCCACGCTTTCGCTCCTCAGCGTCAGTATCGGCCCAGAGATCCGCCTTCGCCACCGGTGTTCCTCCTGATATCTGCGCATTTCACCGCTACACCAGGAATTCCGATCTCCCCTACCGAACTCTAGCCTGCCCGTATCGACTGCAGACCCGGGGTTAAGCCCCGGGCTTTCACAACCGACGTGACAAGCCGCCTACGAGCTCTTTACGCCCAATAATTCCGGACAACGCTTGCGCCCTACGTATTACCGCGGCTGCTGGCACGTAGTTAGCCGGCGCTTCTTCTGCAGGTACCGTCACTTTCGCTTCTTCCCTGCTGAAAGAGGTTTACAACCCGAAGGCCGTCATCCCTCACGCGGCGTCGCTGCATCAGGCTTTCGCCCATTGTGCAATATTCCCCACTGCTGCCTCCCGTAGGAGTCTGGGCCGTGTCTCAGTCCCAGTGTGGCCGGTCGCCCTCTCAGGCCGGCTACCCGTCGTCGCCTTGGTGAGCTTCTACCTCACCAACTAGCTGATAGGCCGCGGGCTCATCCTTCACCGCCGGAGCTTTCAACCCTCTCCCATGCGAGAGAGAGTGTTATCCGGTATTAGACCCCGTTTCCAGGGCTTGTCCCAGAGTGAAGGGCAGATTGCCCACGTGTTACTCACCCGTTCGCCACTAATCCACCCCGAAGGGCTTCATCGTTCGACTTGCATGTGTTAAGCACGCCGCCAGCGTTCGTCCTGAGCCAGGATCAAACTCTCCGTGAATGTTTTCCCGTTACCGGGATGAACACCACGAGAGCGGAACCAGGGAGAGGAATAATCCCCCCGGTTCACAGCGTCCTCGCTGTGCTGCCTGCACGGTCATGCCGTACAGGACTTTTTCAAAGGAACCTCAACTCACCGAAGTGAGTCGGGGTATCAACATATCTGGCGTTGACTTTTGGCACGCTGTTGAGTTCTCAAGGAACGGACGCTTCCTTTGTACTCACCCTTGCGGGCTTTCCTCCGGGCGCTTCCCTTCGGTATTTCGTGTTTCCAACCCTACCAGATCCGTTTTCCGTTCCGTTCCCGGTTCGGATTTCATTTCCGGTGGCCGTTGGAGGGCCTTTGCCTTTCGGCTGCCTTTCGGCGTGTCCACTACGTTAGCGGATTCCCTCCGTGACTCATAATCGAGGCCGATCGAGTCCGTGAGTTCCACATTCGGCATGCGGAAACGCCGAATAGGCCCTCACTGAGGGAAGTCATAAATAGTGGTTGGCCGCTTCCGGCTGTCGGCAGACTGCCGTCACCGGGTCAAGCGGCTCGGACTACATTACGGAGGCCCCAAGGGTGCGTCAAGTTCGGCGGCGGCGCGGCACATGGGCTCGGTACGGGCTGACCGTCGGGTCGTCGGTCGTCCAGAAGCGGTAGGGATGCACGGCCCCCTCCCCTCCTACTCCGGTCCGCGGGCCCTCGCTGACCTGGGCGGCTTCGACCGGCGTTCCGGTGAGGATCGAGAAGGGGCTGCTCGGGTCGCCGCAGAGGTCGGCGCCGTCGAGGCTCCGGTCCACGTCGAGTGCCGTGGCGAGGCGGGCCGGGCCTTTGGCCAGTTCCTTGTCGTTTCGGGCCGAGAGTCGACGTTTGCGGGCCAGCTCCACGCCTTCGGTGATCTCGCCGGCGCGCAGGAGCACCGCGCTCGCCATGCCCTCCGGGCCGCACACCAGGTTCATGCAGTGCCACATGCCGTACGTGAAGTAGACGTACACATGGCCCGGCGGGCCGAACATCACGCCGTTGCGGGCGGTCTTGCCGCGATACGCGTGGGAGCCGGGGTCCGCCTCTCCCGCGTACGCCTCCACCTCCGTCAGGCGGAGTTCGATCGGCCCGTGCTCCGAGTCGCGCACGAGGACGCGTCCCAGCAGATCGGGGGCGACCTCCAGCACAGGGCGGTCGAAGAAGTCTCGGGTCAAGGGCGTACGGTCAGGCTCCGCGAACATGCCATCCGAGCGTAATGCACTCGGCGCCGTACGCGGATGGCCTTCGGGCCGCCCGGTCGCCGGGGTGAGTGCGCGGAACCACGCGTGGGCTCCCGGCGTATGTACCGATCAAGGAATCAAGTCGAGACGAACCACAGGCGGCGGCCTGGGGGAGGAGAGTCATGGGGTTCAAGAAGCTGCTCGCGAGTCTGGGAGCCGGCGGCGCCTCCGTGGAGACCGTGCTGACCGAGGCCAACGTGGTCCCGGGCGGCGTGGTCCAGGGTGAGGTGCGGATCCAGGGCGGATCCGTCGACCAGCAGATCGAGGGGCTTTCCGTGGGGCTCCAGGCGCGGGTCGAGGTCGAGGGCCAGGACCAGGAGACGAAGCAGGACATCGAGTTCACCAAGCTGCGGCTCGGCGGGGCCTTCACGCTGCAGGCCGGCCAGGTGCACGCCGTGCCGTTCGGCCTGGAGATCCCCTGGGAGACGCCCGTCACCTGCATCGACGGGCAGGAACTGCGCGGCATGAACATCGGTGTGACCACGGAGCTGGAGATCGCGCGGGCCGTGGACTCCTCGGACCTGGACCCGATCAGCGTGCATCCGCTGCCGGCGCAGCAGGCCATCCTCGACGCCTTCATCCAGCTCGGCTTCCGCTTCAAGAGCGCCGACATGGAGCGCGGCCACATCCGCGGCACGCGGCAGAAGCTGCCGTTCTACCAGGAGATCGAGTTCTTCCCGCCGCAGCAGTACCGCGGGCTGAACCAGGTGGAGCTGAGCTTCGTCGCCGACGACCGCGAGATGGACGTCGTCCTGGAGATGGACAAGAAGCCGGGACTGTTCAGCGAGAGCAGTGACTCCTTCCGTTCGTTCAAGGTGGGTCTGAACGACTTCCAGGGCACGGACTGGCCCGCCTACCTGAACGAGTGGCTGTCGCAGGTCGGCTCCAAGCGCAACTGGTTCTAGGCTCGGGGGCACAGCAATCGACCAGGAGGTGCTCACGTGACCGAGCCGAAGAGGCCGCCGCTTCCCCATGACTTCCACCCGCCCGTGCCGTCGTTCACGGTCGTGAGTGAGGACGTCGCACCGGGGGCGGTCCTTAAGGACGCTCAGGTCCACGCGGCGGGCAACACCTCGCCGCACCTGCGGTGGGAGGGCTTCCCGCCCGAGACCAAGAGCTTCGCCGTGACGTGCTTCGACCCGGACGCCCCCACGGGCAGCGGATTCTGGCACTGGACCGTCTTCGACATCCCGGCCTCGGTCACCGAGCTGCCGGCCGGTGCGGGCAGCGGCACGTTCGAAGGGCTGCCCGCTGGTGCGGTGCAGGCGCGCAACGACTACGGGTCGAAGGAGTTCGGGGGCGCGGCGCCGCCTCCCGGCGACCCGGCGCACCGTTACGTGTTCACCGTGTACGCGGTGGACGAGGAGAAGCTGGGTCCCGACGCGGACACCCCGCCCGCGGCGGTCGGCTTCAACCTGCGGTTCCACACGCTCGCGCGTGCGCAGCTCGTCGCCGAGTACGCCGCGCCCGCCGAGGGCTGAGCCACCCGAAGTGAACTGAGCGTTCATCGCCTGTTCGCCCGTCTCCGGTCATGGAAGTGATCGGGGACGGGCATTTTTTATTGCGTTGTCCATCTCGGCGTGCCCGGCCAGAGTTGATCCAAGCCCGCCACGGGGTGGGCCGGTGCATACGGGAGGTGGGCAGGTTGATGCGGGACACGCTGGTGCTGAACGCGAGCTTCGAGCCGCTCTCGACGGTGACGCTCAACCGGGCCGTCGTTCTGGTGCTCCAGGACAAGGCCGTGGTCGAACACGCCCACCCCGGACTGCGCGTGCGCGCGGCGGCGGTCGACATACCGGTGCCGCGGGTGATCAGGCTGTGCAGGTACGTGCGGGTGCCGTTCCGAAGACAGGCTCCGTGGTCGAGGCGGGGCGTCCTGGTCAGGGACCAGCACCGGTGCGCGTACTGCGGCAGGCGCGCGACGACGGTGGACCATGTGCTGCCGCGGTCGCAGGGCGGCGCCGACTCCTGGCTGAACACGGTGGCCTCGTGTGCCATGGACAATCACCGCAAGGCCAACCGGACGCCCGAGGAGGCCGGAATGCCGCTGCTGCGGCAGCCGTTCGAGCCGACTCCCGCGGACGCGATGCTCCTGGCGCTCGGCAGGGACGAGCTGGCTTCGCTGCCGCACTGGCTGGCACAGCCGGCGGCGCAGCCCGTCCCCGCGGCGTAGACCCCTGTCGCCGGGCCCCTTACGGGGCCGTCAGTCGATCGGCGGCTGCTCGCGGCGCTCCTTGCCGGACGGGGCGGACGGGCCGCCGCCCATCGGGCCGAAGTTGCCGAGCGCGCCGCCCAGTCCCTTGAGGGCGTCGCCGATCTCGCTGGGCACGATCCAGAGCTTGTTGGCGTCGCCCTCGGCGATCTTCGGCAGCATCTGGAGGTACTGGTAGGAGAGCAGCTTCTGGTCCGGGTCTCCGGCGTGGATGGACTCGAAGACCGTACGGATCGCCTGGGCCTCGCCCTCGGCGCGCAGGGCGGCGGCCTTGGCCTCACCTTCGGCGCGCAGGATCGCGGACTGCTTCTCGCCCTCGGCGCGCAGGATCTCCGACTGCCGGACACCTTCGGCCTGGAGGATCGCGGCGCGCTTGTCGCGGTCGGCGCGCATCTGCTTCTCCATCGAGTCCTGGATGGAGGTCGGCGGCTCGATCGCCTTGAGCTCGACGCGGTTGACGCGGATGCCCCACTTGCCGGTGGCCTCGTCGAGGACTCCGCGCAGGGCCGCGTTGATCTCCTCGCGGGAGGTGAGGGTCCGCTCCAGGTCCATGCCACCGATGATGTTGCGCAGGGTGGTGACGGTGAGCTGCTCGATCGCCTGGATGTAGCTGGCGACCTCGTAGGTCGCGGCCCGCGCGTCGGTCACCTGGTAGTAGATGACCGTGTCGATGTTGACCACCAGGTTGTCCTGGGTGATCACCGGCTGGGGCGGGAAGGGGACGACCTGTTCACGCAGGTCGATGCGGTTGCGGATCGAGTCGATGAACGGGACGACGATGTTGAGTCCCGCGTTCAGCGTGCGCGTGTAGCGGCCGAAGCGCTCGACGATGGCGGCGCTCGCCTGCGGGATGACCTGGATGGTCTTGATCAGGGCGATGAAGACCAGCACCACCAGAATGATCAGGACGATGATGATGGGTTGCATCGTGGCTCCCCGTACCCTTCATGCCTCGGCGTTCCCGATAAAGATCTTGCGGGTCGAGTCTGTCAGACCTCCGCGCGGCCCGTGCGGGATTCACATGACGACGGCCGTCGCCCCGTCGATCTCGACGACGTCCACCTCCTGGCCCGCCTCGAAGGCGAGGCCGGCGTCGAGCGAGCGGGCCGACCAGATCTCGCCCGCGAGCTTGATGCGGCCGCCGCCGGCGTCGACCCGTTCCAGCACGACGGCCGATCTGCCCTTCAACGCCTCGACCCCGGTGGCCAGTTCGGGCCGCTGGGCCCGGTGCCTGGCCGCGACGGGGCGTACGACGGCGATGAGTGCGACCGAGACCGCGGCGAAGACCAGGACCTGGAGGACCGTGTCGCCGCCGAGGCCCGCGGTCACGGCGGCCGCGACGGCGCCCACGGCGAGCATGCCGAGCTCCGGCATCGCGGTCAGTACGAGCGGGATTCCGAGTGCGGCGGCTCCGATGAGCCACCACACCCATGCGTCGATGTCCACGTGGTCATCGTAGGACCGCTGGTCCCGTTCGGGACAGGGCGCCGATCAGCCGGGTCCCGGCCGTGCGTCAGCCGAGCGGCAGGCCGGTGGCGGTCCAGCGGTCGTCGCGCTGCTCGACGACGAGCGGGAGGCCGAAGCAGAGCGAGAGGTTGCGGGAGGTGAGCTCCAGCTCCAGCGGTCCCGCGGCGAGCACCTTGCCCTGACGGATCATCAGGACGTGGGTGAAGCCGGGGGCGATCTCCTCGACGTGGTGCGTGACCATGATCATCGAGGGGGCGATCGGGTCGCGCGCGAGGCGGCCGAGGCGGCGTACGAGGTCTTCGCGGCCGCCGAGGTCGAGGCCGGCGGCGGGCTCGTCGAGGAGCAGCAGCTCGGGGTCGGTCATCAGGGCGCGGGCGATCAGGGTGCGCTTGCGCTCGCCCTCGGAGAGGGTGCCGAACCTGCGGTCGAGGTAGTCGCTCATGCCGAGGCGGTCGAGGAAGGCGCGGGCGCGCAGCTCGTCCATCTCCTCGTAGTCCTCGTGCCAGCCGGCGGTCATGCCGTAGGCCGCCGTGAGCACCGTCTGGAGGACGGTCTGGCCCTTGGGCAGCTTCTCGGCCATCGCGATGCCGGCGACGCCGATGCGCGGGCGCAGCTCGAAGACGTCGGTGCCCGGCCTGCCGAGGGTCTCGCCGAGGACGGTGGCGCTGCCGGTGCTCGGGAAGAGGTAGCTCGACGCGACGTTCAGCAGGGTGGTCTTGCCCGCGCCGTTCGGGCCGAGGATGACCCAGCGCTCCCCCTCCTTGACCGACCAGGAGACCTGGTCCACCAGAGCCCGGCCCTCGCGGACCACAGATACGTCCTCAAGCTCCAGTACATCGCTCATGAGCGCGCTGTCTCCCATTGCAGTCTCGGTCGTCGCTCGCGCCATTCAACGCGGCCCCCGGATAAAACCTACGCCACCGGCCGGGCGTTCCTGTCGTGAGGCCGGTCCTTAGGCTGTGTGCATGCTCTCGGAACCACGCTCAGGACGCCTGGCCGCATGGGGAAACGCCCTTTTGGCCGGACTTGTTTCCCCGGATGACGCAGTGCTCGCCATGGTCGGCGAGGACGCGGTGCACCGGGTCGAGGGGCTGCCCGGCGAGGCGGCCCCGGTCGGTCTGACGCTCGCCATGGGCCGTCTGCGCGCGCTCGGCGTGACGGGCCTGCGGGTGGCGCTGCCGACGGCCGGCCATCCGCTGGGGCTCAGCGGGCCGCCCGCGTTCAACGCCCGGGCGCTGGAGGCGGAGGAGGCCGTGGTCGGGTTCGGCGCTCCGTACGGCCTCGTGCCCGAGGTGTACGAGGCGGGGCCCGAGGGCGATGTCCACGTGGAGGTCGTCTGGCACTGCCTGCCCGTGCGCGAGGCTCCGCCGGCCGACGTGCCGTCGCTCGGCGAGGCGGAGCGCGAGCTGGCCGAGGCGCTGCGGGAGGCGACGGAGGTGCTCTCGCGGCTCGACGTGGCGGGTTCGGGCCCGGTGGCCGAGGCGGCGCTCGACGCGTACCGGGCGCGGGCGGAGCGGGGCCGCGAGGTGCTGGCTCCCGGGTACCCGCCGCGCGCGGTGCGGGTCCTCGAGCTGGCGCAGCGGGTCGGGCTCCTGGTGTCCCTGGCGTACGAGAACGGGCACGGCGGCGCCGTGAGCGCCTCGGAGATGGCCGCCCGGGGGCAGGCGCTGCGTCCGGTGGAGCGGACGGCCCGGCGGGCCCAGGTGGCCGCGTACAACGCGTACGTCGAGGAACGGGAGCGGGGCGGGGCCTGAAGCCCGGCCCACGGCAGGGGCCGTCGCGCCGCGGGCCCCGCGGACCGGTGTGGTCCGCGGGGCCCGCTTCGGGTGCCGCCTCAGCGGTTCACGGTGGCGTTGCCGAAGGCCGGGTTGAGGACGCCGATGACGTTGACGCTGTTGCCGGTGATGTTGACCGGCACGTGGACCGGGGCCTGGACCAGGTTGCCCGAGCCGACGCCCGGGGAGTTCGTGGCCGCGCCGTCGGCCTCGGCGCCCGAGGCCGCGAAGGCGGATCCGGCCGAGGCGCCCGCGGCGATTCCGGCGGCGGCGACGGCCAGGGCGGCCTTCTTGGCGATGCTGTTCATGGGTGGTGCTCCTCCTGCTGGCATGGGTCGACGCCCGGCTGCGGGGGTCGAAGAGGTGACGGCGCGGGTCCGGGTCAGACGTTGACGCAGGCGTTCCCGAACGCGGGGTTCAGGGCGCCGATGACCGTGACGGTGTTGCCGCAGAGGTTCACCGGGATGTGGACCGGCACCTGGAGCACGTTGCCGCTGCCGACACCCGGGCTGTTCGTGGCGACGCCGTCGGCCTCGGCGCCGCCGGGGGTCGCGGAGGCCATGCCGGCGCCGGCCGCGATCAGGCCGCCCGCCATCATCGTGACGACAGCGGCCTTCTTCAGGTTCTTCACTTCGGGCTCCTCCTGGACGAGGGCTGCGGCCGGCCGCCGCAGCACGCACTGGAGAACGCCCGGCCGGCGTTCGAGTTGCGCCATTTGGGGGACAGCCACACGACGGTATGAATCTCATCCCGCGGTGCAACCACCGACGCCGCCCCGAGTCACCGGCTGCGACCTGCGGACTCAGCCGGCCACACCGTGCCGCACGGCCCACAGGGCGGCCTGGGTGCGGTCGGCGAGGTCCAGCTTCATCAGGATGTTCGACACATGTGTCTTGACGGTCTTCTCGGAGAGGACCAGGGCGCGTGCGATCTCGCGGTTGGAGCGGCCGTCGGCGATCAGGCCGAGGACCTCCCGCTCGCGCTCGGTCAGTGAGCCGCCTCTGCCCTGGCCGCCGTTCGCCTCCTCCTGGGAGAGCAGGGCGCCCGCCACCTCGGGCTGCAGCAGGACGTGTCCGGCGTGCACCGAGCGGATGGCTCCCGCGAGGGCGTCGGGGTCCACGTCCTTGTAGACGTACCCCGCGGCGCCCGCGCGCAGCGCGGGGACCACCGTGCGCTGCTCGGTGAAGCTGGTGACGATGAGCACGCGCGCGGGGTTGGCCAGCTCGCGGAGCCTGCGCAGCGCCTCGACGCCGTCCATGCCGGGCATCTTCACGTCCATCAGGACGACGTCCGGCTTCAGCTCCTCGGCCAGCGCCACGCCCTCGGCGCCGTCCGAGGCCTCCCCCACGACCTCGATGTCGTCCTGGACCTCCAGGAACGTCCGCAGCCCCCGGCGGACCACCTGGTGGTCGTCGACCAGCAGCACCCGGATACCCGTCCTCGCCTCGTCCGCCGCGTCAGCCACCGGGGACCTCCATCTCGATCGTCGTGCCCTTGCCGGGCGCCGAATCCACGGTCAGCCGTCCGCCGACCCCGCTCGCGCGGTCACGCATGGAGACCAGGCCCAGGTGCCGTCCCGCGCGCCGTATGACCTGTGGGTCGAAGCCCTTGCCGTCGTCGGTGACGCGCAGGACGGCTCCCGCGCCCCGCTTGTCCAGGGTCACCGCGACGGACGCGGCCCCCGAGTGGCGCAGGGCGTTGTGCAGGGCCTCCTGGGCGACCCGCAGCATGGCTTCCTCCTGGGCGGCCGGCAGGGCCCGTACGCCGTTGCTGTCGAAGGTGACCCGCGCGGAGTGCGCGCGGTGCAGCACCTGGCTGTGCGTGCGCAGGGTGGCCACCAGGCCGTCCTCGTCGAGGGCGGCGGGGCGCAGCTCCACGACGGCGGCCCGCAGCTCGTCGGCGGCCTCGGCGGCGAGCGCCGCGACCTGCTGGAGCTCGCCCTTGGCGCGGGACGGGTCGCGGTCCACCAGGGCGGCGGCGGCCTGGGCGGTCAGGCGCAGCGAGAAGAGCTTCTGGCTGACGGCGTCGTGCAGCTCGTGCGCCAGGCGCGAGCGCTCCTCGGCGATGGTCAGCTCGCGGCTGCGTTCGTACAGGCGGGCGTTGGTCAGGGCGATCGCGGCGTGCTGCGCGAGGATGCCGAGGAGTTCCTCGTCGTCCGCGGTGAAGCCGCACCGGCCCTCGATCCTGGGGCAGCGCTTGTTGGCGAGGAAGAGCGCGCCGAGCGTCTCGTCGCCGTACCGGATCGGGAGGCCGAGGAAGTCGGACATGTCCGGGTGGGCGTCGGGCCAGCCCTCGAAGCGCGGGTCCTCGCGCACGTCGGCGAGGCGCTCGGGCTCGGCCTTCTGGAGCATGGCGGCGAGGATGCCGTGCTGCCGGGGCAGCGGGCCGATGGCCTTCCACTGCTCGTCGCTGACGCCGTCCACGACGAACTGGGCGAAGCCGCCGTGGTCGTCGGGGACCCCGAGCGCGGCGTACTCGGCGTCGAGCAGCTCGCGGGCGGAGGCGACGATGGTCTTGAGGACGTCGCGCACCTCCAGATGCCTGCTCATGGCGAGCAGCGCGGAGCTCACCGCGTTCAGCCCCGACCTGGGTCCTTGACTCATGGCCACACCGTACCGGCGGGGTGTGACAGCGCGTATCGGCCCTGTGGGGGCCCTCGGCTAGGGCGGACGGCCTAGGTCGCGGGGCCGGGACCAGGACGAATGGCCCTGCTCTGTTGCGTCCCGCGCACGAGGTGCGGGCGTGGTCGGCGTTCCTACGGTGAGGGCATCTGCTGGGCGTCCGGGTTGCCGGGCGCGGACTGTGAGGGGACGGGTGTCATGCCGGTAGCGATCATCACGGGGGCCTCCAAGGGGCTGGGGCGCGCGCTGGGCGCGGGGCTCGCGGGGAACGGCTGGGATCTCGTGCTCGACGCGAGGACCGCCTCGGTGCTCGACGAGGCGGCCGATGAGCTGCGCTCGTACGGCACGCGCGTGGAGGCGCTGCCGGGGGACGTCACCGACGCGGGGCACCGGGCGGAGCTGGTGGCCGCGGCGCGGCGGCTCGGTGGTCTCGGTCTCCTGGTGAACAACGCCAGCGCGCTGGGCGCGGAGCCGCTCGTACGGCTGGACGGGCTGGCGCTCGACGGGCTGCGGGCGGCTCTGGAGACGAACGTGGTGGCGCCCCTGGGGCTGGTCCAGGAGGCCCTGCCGCTGCTGCGGGAGTCGGCGGGAGCGGTGCTGAACGTCAGCTCCGACGCGGCCGTCGAGGCGTACGGGACGTGGGGCGGGTACGGGGCCTCCAAGGCCGCTCTCGACCAGCTCTCCGCAGTCCTCGCGGTGGAGGAGCCCGGCGTCAGGGTGTGGGCGGTGGACCCGGGTGACCTGCGGACGGATCTGTACCGGGCGGCGGCGCCGCTGGACGACGTCTCGGGCAGGCCGCTGCCGCGGAGCGTGGTGCCCGCGTTCCTGCGGCTGATCGCGGAGCGCCCCGCCAGTGGTCGCCTCGTCGCGTCCGAGCTTCTGGCGGGTGTCCGATGAGCGTCGTCGGGGCGTGGCCGCGCGTGCCGGAGGGCCTGCACGCGCGGGTGCCCGCCGAGCAGCGGGGGCCCGGTCTCGGCAGGGACTCCGTGCGGCTGCTCCTGTCGCGTGGCACGGAGGTCTCGCACCACGCGTTCCGGGAGCTGCCCGCGCTGCTGCGGGCCGGGGATCTCCTCGTCGTCAACACCTCGCGGACGCTGCCGGCGGCCGTGGACGGGCGGCTCGGGCACGCACGCGTGGTGGTGCATTTCTCGACGCGGGGTGCGGACGGCCGGTGGGCGGTGGAGCTGCGGGACCCGGACGGGAGGGGCACGACACGCGCGCGTGCCGGTGGTCCCGCGGGGGCGACCGTGCGGTTCCCGGGCAGCGTGTCCCTCGTCTGGGAGGAGCCGCTGGCGGCGGAGAGCCGGCGGTTGTGGTGGGTGCGGGTCGCGGGTGACGTGCCCGCGCTGCTGCGGCGGCACGGGCGGCCCATCCGTTACCGCTACACGGACAGGGACCAGCCGCTCGCCGCCCATCAGACCGTGTTCGCGCTGCCGTCGGCGGACGGGGCGGGGAGCGCGGAGATGCCGAGCGCGGGGCGGCCGTTCACGGCGGCGATGGTGGCGGAGCTGGTGAGCAGGGGCGTGCAGTTCGCGCCGGTCACGCTGCACACCGGGGTGGCCTCGCAGGAGGCGCACGAGCCGCCGTACCCGGAGCCCTTCGAGGTGCCGGGGACCTCCGCCGCGCTGATCAACGCCGCGCGGGCGGGCGGCGGCCGGGTGATCGCGGTCGGCACGACGGCCGTGCGGGCCGTGGAGTCCGCGGCGGGGGCCGACGGCGTCGTGCGGGCGGCGAGCGGGCGGACCGAGCTCGTGGTGACGCCGGAGCGGGGTGTGCGCGTGGTGGACGGGCTGCTCACGGGGCTGCACGAGCCGGAGGCCTCGCACCTGCTGATGCTGGAGGCGGTGGCGGGGCGAGCGGCGATCGAGCGCGGATACGCCGAGGCGGTACGCCGTCTCTACCTCTGGCACGAGTTCGGCGACGTGCACCTCATACTCCGGTCGGAGAACACTGACCGAGAGCATTGCAAGGGCAACGTGCAGTGAGACCGCTACCTGCTTGATGTGAGCCCGCACATAGGGTGCACGTCACGTACGAACGTGGCTAGTTGCGAGCGAAGTGCACCAAATATCCGTTTATGTACGGCAACAAGCCCTTAATGTGCGGGGATGTGCACGCGGAGAGAAGCATCGACGGCCACCGTGATCCACTACCCGGGTTCGTACGTCACACCTTTGCCACGCAATTTTGCCGCCGCTAACAATTGCTCCCGTCGCTCGGCGCCGCGGTCCTCGCACCGCGGCGTTTGTGCCGGAGCAGCAACATGTCCCCGCCGGACCAGAGCGACCTCCGCTATCCGAAGAGGTCCAACTCGCATGTCCCAGCACCATCTCCCCGGCCCCGGTCGAAACGCCGTGACCAAGAACCAGAAGCTCTCGATCGCCGGCGTCGCCGCGATCGGCGCCGCCGCCCTCGCGTTCTCCCTCGTGCCCGGCAACTCCGACGCCGGTGAGGCCCAGGCGGCCGGCGCCGCCCCCGCCTCCTTCGCCGTCTCCACCGACGCGCAGGCCGCGGTCCACGCCAACGTGGCCAAGCAGCTGACGCACGCCGACGAGCAGGCCAAGGCCGCCGCCGCGAAGGCCGCAGCCGACAAGAAGGCGGCCGACGAGAAGAAGGCCGCCGACGAGGCCGCCGCGAAGAAGAAGGCCGAGGACGAGCGCAACGCCGCTGCCGCCGCCAGCCGCTCCGCCGCCCGCAAGCCCGCCTACGCCAACAACCTGGACGGCTGGATCCGCCAGTCCCTGGACATCATGAAGTCCAAGGGCATCCCCGGTTCCTACGAGGGCCTGCACCGCAACATCATCCGCGAGTCCTCCGGCAACCCGCAGGCCGTGAACGGCTGGGACATCAACGCCATCAACGGCACCCCGTCGATCGGCCTGCTCCAGGTCATCAAGCCGACGTTCGACGCCTACCACGTCGAGGGCACGTCCACGAACATCTACGACCCGGTCGCCAACATCACGGCCGCGGCCAACTACGCCGCCGACCGCTACGGCTCGATGGACAACGTGAACGGCGCCTACTGAGCCTTGATCGCCTGATCACTGGACCTCTTCAGCCGAAGATGAGGTTCTCAAGACGCCGAAGGGCGGCACCCCGCGCGGGGTGCCGCCCTTCTCGTGTGCCACCCGCGCGTACGCCACGTTCGCGTACGCCGGGACGCGCTCACTTGCGCATGACCTCCGGCTCGTGGCGGCGCAGCAGGCGCGCGACCGCGAAGCCGCAGATGATGCCCAGCGCGAGCAGGACGGTGAGGTTCACGCCCCACTGCCCGGCCGAGTGCTCCCACAGCGGGTCCAGGTCGGTGGGGTTCTTCGGGTCCCACGGCGGCATCAGGTGCGCGAGGTCGAGCGTGGCGCCGGCGCCCGCGATGGCCCAGCGGGACGGCATCAGCCAGGCGAACTGCTCCAGGCCGGGCGAGCCGTACACCTGGAAGAGGACGCCGGTGAAGACGACCTGGACGATCGCGAACATCACCAGGAGCGGCATGGTCTTCTCGGAGGTCTTCACCAGCGAGGAGATGACCAGGCCGAACATCATCGACGTGAAGCCGAGCGCGATGATCGTCACGCAGATCTCCGCGGCCGGGGGCATGATCAGCCCCTCCTCCGGCAGTTCGCGCGGGGCGAAGCCGATGGCGCAGATGATGACGCCCTGGACGGCCGTGATGACGCCGAGGACGATGACCTTGGACATCAGGTACGCCGAGCGGGACAGGCCGGTGGCCCGCTCCCGTTCGTAGATGACCCGTTCCTTGATCAGCTCTCGTACGGAGTTGGCGGCGCCCGAGAAGCACATGCCGACAGCGAGGATCAGCATGATCGTGCCCGCGTCGCCGTTGAACTTGGCCGGCGGTTTCGGCGGTGCGAGCCCGAAGTCGGCCGGGATGACGACGCTGACGATGCCGAGGACCGCGGGCAGGATCACCATCAGGCCCATGAAGCCCTTGTCGGAGGCGATCACCGAGACATAGCGGCGGATCAGGGTCCACAACTGGGAGCCCCAGCCCTGCGGCTTCGGCGGCTTGACCGCCTGCGGCGGCGGCATCGGCACGGACTGCGCGGCGACGGCGTCGATGTCCGCGGCATACATCTGGTAGTGCTGCGAGCCCTTCCAGCGGCCCGCCCAGTCGTAGTCGCGGTACTCCTCGAAGGCGGAGAAGACGTCGGCCCAGGTCTTGTAGCCGAAGAAGTTCAGCGCTTCCTCCGGCGGGCCGAAGTACGCCACCGAACCGCCCGGCGCCATGACGAGGAGCTTGTCGCAGATCGCCAGTTCGGCGACCGAGTGCGTGACGACGAGGACCGTGCGGCCGTCGTCGGCGAGGCCGCGCAGGAGCTGCATGACGTCGCGGTCCATGCCCGGGTCGAGGCCGGAGGTCGGCTCGTCCAGGAAGATCAGCGACGGCTTGGTGAGCAGCTCCAGGGCGACCGAGACGCGCTTGCGCTGGCCACCGGAGAGGGAGGTGACCTTCTTCTCCTTGTGGATGTCCAGCTTGAGCTCGCGCAGCACCTCGTCGATGCGGGACTCGCGCTCCGCCTCCGTGGTGTCGGCCGGGAAGCGCAGCTTGGCCGCGTACTTGAGGGCCTTCTTGACGGTCAGCTCCTTGTGCAGGATGTCGTCCTGCGGGACCAGACCGATGCGCTGACGCAGCTCGGCGAACTGCTTGTAGAGGTTCCGGTTGTCGTAGAGGACGTCGCCCTGGTTGGCGGGCCGGTAGCCGGTGAGCGCCTTGAGCAGGGTGGACTTGCCGGAACCCGAGGGTCCGATGACCGCGATGAGCGATTTCTCCGGGACGCCGAAGGAGACGTCCTTGAGGATCTGCTTGCCGCCGTCGACCGTGACCGTGAGGTGGCGGGCCGAGAAGGAGACGTCACCGGTGTCGACGAACTCCTCGAGCTGTCCGTCGACGAGGCGGAAGGTCGAGTGGCCGACGCCGACGATGTCGTTCGGGCCGATGAGGACCGTCGAGGACTTCGCGATCGGCTGGCCGTTGACGTACGTGCCGTTGTGCGACCCGAGGTCGTGGAGCTCGAAGCGGCCGTCCGGCGTCGCCGTGAACTCGGCGTGATGGCGCGAGACCTGGAGGTCGGAGACGACCAGTTCGTTCTCCAGGGCACGGCCGATGCGCATCTTGCGGCCGAGCGCGAGCTGGTGGAACGTCGTCGGGCTGCGGTCGCCGTGGACCGGCGGGGCCCCCGCGGCGCCGCCGGTTCCGGGGGTCTTCTGCGCGTACTGCTCCGACGGGCCGCCCTGCTGCTGCGGCACGTGCGGCTGCTGGTGCTGCTGCTGCTGCGCCTGGTGCTGCTGAGGGGGTTGCTGGTGCTGCGGCGGTTGCTGCCAGCCGTGCTGCTGCGGCTGGTGCGGGGCCTGCTGGTGCGGGGCCTGCTGCTGATGCGGGGCCTGCTGCGCCGCCCAGCCCGGGGCCTCCTGCTGTGCCTGCTGCTGCGGCGCGCCGTGCTGCTGCTGCTGCGGTGCGGAGACCGCCGCGGCCTCGGCGCCACCGGACAGATTCAGCCGCGGCCCGTCGTTCGCGTTCCCGAGGTTCACGGCCGAACCAGGGCCGATTTCCATCTGGTGGATCCGCCGGCCCTGTACGAAGGTGCCATTGGTGCTGCCGTGGTCCTCAATGACCCAACTGCGCCCGCTCCAGGTGATCGTGGCGTGACGCCAGGAGACCCTGGCGTCGTCGAGCGAGATGTCCCCCTGCGGATCGCGTCCGAGAGAGTACGACCTGGACGGATCGAGCGTCCAGGTCCTTCCATTCAATTCCAGTACGAGTTCCGGCACTCCATGCCCCACTGAGTTGTCCCCCGAGCTAGCCCCCATGTGGGGAGTCTAGGGATGTCGAACATCGGGAGGAACTATTTCAGGCGGAGGGCTCTGACCGAAAGTCGGGCCTTGTGAAGACTGCGTAGGCGCCTTTCGGGACACCCCGTTGACGGGGCAGAAACCGCCCCGGAGAGTAGTAAGCACCCATCAGCGACCATCAGTCGCAATCAGCGCATACGGATCATGCGCGGGGAGGGTGTTCCGCCCACTCCCCTGAACGCGGCCGACGGTTCACGCACCGCGGTTCGGGGGGTCCTTGATGCAGGCCGGTGAAGACAGGGGTGTCGCCCGGGGCGTGCGGTGGGGCGACGTACTGCTGTCCGCGATCGCCGCGGTGAGCTGGGCGCTGATCGGCATGGCCGGAACCGCCGCGCTCGCGCTGCGCCTGCTCGACGCAGACGAGGTGGGTTCCCTCGGACCGATGACGGCGGCGACGGTGGCCCTGGGAGCGGGCGGTTCGGTCACGCCGTCCGGAGACGTCTCGGCGTTCGGCCTGGAGGGGGCGGAGGCGACCACCGCCATCGACATCGCGCCACTCGGCGTCGGCCTCGCCGGTGCGCTGCTCCTCGCCCACTTCTTCCTGCGCTCGCTGCGGGGCGCCGGGGCGTTCCTGCCGCCGGCCGAACTGGCCGCCCGCGCTGGCGCGGTGCTCGCCCTCTTCGTGGCGATGCTCGGCGGTCTCGCCTACGTGGGGCACGACGTCGTCACGATCGACGGGGAGCGGCTCGGCGTCGGCGGGGGGATCGAGGCAGGGATCGAGAAGGGGCTGGACGAGCTGCCGGACGGCATCGCCGACAAGCTGCCCGGCGGCGTCGGCGGGCTGCTGCCCGATCGGCTCGGGGACCTGGCGGAGGCGAAGGCGTCGGTCGGGTTCACCGTCGACACGGCGGCGACGCTGCTCGGCGGGGCGGGCTGGGTGGCCGCCGTCCTGCTGATCGCCCTGCTCGCCTCGCGCCGTACACCGCTGCCACACGGCCTCGACGCTCTGCACCGGGTGGTGCGGCCCGCGGTGTCCGCGCTGGTCACGGTGGTCCTGATGGCGGTCGTGGCGGGTCTGGCCGCGGCGGCGTACGCCATGATCGGCGACGACCATCCGCAGCGGATCGCCGGCGCCGCGCTGCTGGGGGCGTCGAACGGTGTGTGGGTGGGGGTGCCGGTGGGGCTCTTCGTGCCGTTCGACGGCCATGCCACGGGTGCGCTCACGCGGTTCCTGCCGGATCCGGTGGACGATCTGCTCGGCGGTTCCTCCGACAAGGCGCTCACGCTGGGGCGGCTCGCCGACATCGACGGGCGGGTCTGGCTGCTGGCTGTCGCCGCGGGGCTGATGATGCTGTTCGCGGGGGTGCTCACCGCGGTGCGGACTCCGGTACGCGGCGCGGACGCCCTGGGGTTCGCGGGGCGGTGCGGGGTGCGGCTCGGGGTCGTCACGGCGGCGGCGCTTCCGCTCATGGTGTGGCTGACCGGGGTGTCCGCCGACGCCTCGCTCTCCGTGCTGGGCTTCGACGCGTTCGGGGCCGGGGTGGAGCTGCACGGCCGGATCGGGCCGGCCGCGCTGCTGGGGCCGGCCTGGGGCCTCGGGGCGGGGGTCCTCGGGGCGGTCCTCGCGGTGGCCGCGGGCGCGGCGGGCGGCCGGGCGTCCCCGTTCGCGCTCCCGCCGACGCCGGCGCCACGCGAGAACGCCTCCGCCTCCGCCGCCTCCGCCTCCGCCTCCGCCTCGGCGAGCGCGCCGGGTCCGTACACCCCCCACGCTCCGCATCGCCCCCCGAACCCCGACACGAACCCGTACCTGCGTCCGGCGGCACGGCCGGACGGGCAGCCTCCCTCCCGGGACGTCTACGGCGCGGAAACGGTGGCCGGCCCAGTGGCCCCACCGCCCCGCTCAGCTCCCCGCCCCCGCCCCCGCTCCGGCGACTGGCCCCCGCCACCGCCTCCTCCTCCACCGCCGCCGCCTCCGAAACAGGGCCCACCACCGAGGAGGCCCCGCTGACGAGCCCCGTCAGGGGCACGGGAAACGGCGCGAGGTCGGGCCACCGCACGCGGGCCGAGAAAGACGGACGCCCTGAGCGGACGCGGCCCGGGGTTTGGCTTCCGGGAGCAGTGAGGGGGCCGCACATACGAGCCCCGTCCGGGGCGTGGAGAACGGCGCGAGGACGGGCCACCGCACACGGGCCGAGAAAAGCGGACGCCTCGGGCGGACGCGGCCCGGGGTCCCGCTCCCGGGAGTGGTCAGGAGGCCGCGCTGACGCGCCCCGCCCGGGGCACGCGGAAAGACGCCAGGACGGGCCACCGACCGCGGACCGAGAAAGACGGACACCCCGGGCGCACCCGGCCCGGAGCCCTTCTCACGAGAGCCGTGAGAAGGGCGCGCTGACGCGCCCTGTCCGGCGCACGGGAACGACGCCAGGACGGGCCACCGCATGCAGGTCGAGAAAAACGGACACCCCGGGCGGACGCGGCCCGGGGGCTGGCTCCCGGGAGCAGTAAGGAGACCGCACATACGCGCCCCGTCAGGCCCACACGAAACGCCCCGAGGACGGGCCACCGACCGCAGGCCGAGAAAAATGGACACCCCGGGCGGACCCGGCCCGGGGCCTGGCTCCCGGGAGCGATGAGGAGGCCGCGCTGACGAGCCCAGTCAGGGGCACGGGGAACTGGTACCAGGACGGGCCCCCGCACGCGGGCCGAGAGAAACGGACACCCCGGACGGCCCCGGCCCGGGGTCCCACTCCCAGGAGCGGTCAGGAGGCCACATATACGAGCCCCGTCAGGGGCACGGGGAACGCCCCGAGGACGGGCCACCCACCACGGACCGAGAAGAACGGGCACCCGGCGGACGCGGCCCGGGGCCTGGCTCCCGGGAGCGGTCACGTGTCCGAGGTTCGGACCGGCGGGCGGACCGAAGAGAGCGGCCGCTACCGTAAGCGGCACCATGAGTGCTTCGCAGCCCCCCCAGCCCGCAGACGTCCCGACGCTCCTCGTCAAGATCTTCGGCAAGGACCGTCCCGGTCTCACCGCCGGCCTCTTCGACACCCTCGCCGCCTACTCCGTCGACGTGGTCGACATCGAGCAGGTCGTCACCCGCGGCCGCATAGTGCTGTGCGCGCTCGTGACCCAGCCGCCCACCGGCATGGAGGGGGACCTGCGCGCCACCGTCCACAGCTGGGCGGAGTCCATGAAGATGCAGGCCGAGATCATCTCGGGCATCGGCGACAACCTGCCGCGCGGCCTCGGACGCTCGCACGTCACCGTCCTCGGCCACCCCCTGACCTCGGAGTCGACGGCGTCCATCGCCGCCAGCATCACGGCGACCGGCGGCAACATCGACCGCATCTTCCGGCTCGCCAAGTACCCGGTGACCGCGGTGGAGTTCGCGGTGTCCGGCACGGAGACCGAACCCCTGCGCACCGCCCTGGCCATAGAGGCCGCGAAGCTCGGCGTGGACGTCGCGGTCGTCGCCGCGGGTCTGCACCGCCGTGCGCAGCGCCTGGTCGTGATGGACGTCGACTCGACGCTCATCCAGGACGAGGTCATCGAACTGTTCGCCGCCCACGCCGGGTGCGAGAACGAGGTCGCCGAGGTGACCGCGGCGGCGATGCGCGGCGAGCTGGACTTCGAGCAGTCGCTGCACGCGCGCGTGAAGCTGCTCGCGGGCCTCGACGCGTCGGTCGTCGACAAGGTCCGCTCCGAGGTCAGGCTGACCCCGGGCGCCCGCACCCTCATCCGCACCCTCAAGCGCCTCGGTTACCAAGTGGGGGTCGTCTCCGGCGGCTTCACCCAGGTCACCGACGATCTGCGGGAGCGACTCGGACTCGACTTCGCCCAGGCCAACACCCTGGAGATCGTCGACGGCAGGCTCACCGGCAGGGTGACCGGAGAGATCGTGGACCGCGCGGGCAAGGCACGGCTGCTGCGCCGCTTCGCCGCGGAGGCCGGCGTCCCGCTGGAGCAGACCGTCGCGATCGGGGACGGCGCGAACGACCTCGACATGCTGAACGCGGCCGGCCTCGGCGTCGCCTTCAACGCCAAGCCCGTGGTCCGCGAGGCCGCGCACACCGCGGTGAACGTGCCGTTCCTCGACACCGTCCTCTATCTCCTCGGCATCACCCGCGAAGAGGTCGAGGCGGCGGAGACGCACACGGACACGGACTGACCCCGGCCCCCGCAAGCCCACGGTCCCGCGCCACTGCGGCGCGGGGCCCTGTCGCGTACGGGACGCGGGCGTGCGGGACGTGGACGTGCGGACGGGGCGTGCGGGACGGGGGCCGGGAGCGGCGGGCTACTCGGAGGGCGCCCAGTAGTCGACGAGCGTGGCGACGCCCGGCTCCAGGGCTTTCCAGGAACCGGAGTAGGTCAGGACGGCGAAGGTCGCGGTCGGGAAGCCCCGGCGGTCGAGCCGCTGCCGCACATCGCCCTCGGTGTCCCCGGCGAGGACGTCGGTCAGCCCCTGCACTCCGGGGTTGTGACCGACGAGGACGAGGTTCCGCACGTCGTCGGGGGTTTCGTTGAGCACGGCGATCAGCTCGCCGGGAGAGGCCTCGTACAGCCGGTCCTCGTAGACGGTCTTCGGCCGCTGCGGCAGCTCCTGGACGGCGAGCTTCCAGGTCTCGCGGGTCCGGGCCGCGGTGGAACAGAGGGCCAGGTCGAAGGCGATGCCGCTGTCGGCCAGCTTGCGTCCGGCGACGGGGGCGTCCCTGCGGCCTCGATCAGCGAGCGGCCGCTCGTGATCGGCCACCTGGGGCCAGTCGGCCTTCGCATGCCGGAAGAGGACAATCCTGCGGGGTTCTGCGACGCTCATGCGTCCCAGCTTCGCATGAAACGCGCCACGGGGCGCGGGTAGTTGGCGGGGTGCCGCGGTGTGGCTGACCCGGGCGGACGGACCCGGGTCACAGGGCCATGCGCTGCACCGTCTCCTGGACGCGCTCCAGGAGATGGGTGACGACGGGCTCGCTGCCGGCGGCGTGCGCGTCCACCGGGTTCAATATCAGCAGCAGGAGGGCCGCGAAGGCCACGGCGGGCAGGGCGATGGCCCACCAGGGGAGCTGGATCTCGACGCCGGACGACTCCGCCGGGTCGCGCCGGGTGTGCGAACGGGCCGACATGCCGCCTCCGTGGTCCTCGGGTCCGCGTGCCGCGTCGTCGCGGCCACACCTCGAAACTAGGCGATCGGCGGCCCTGAACCCATCAGGTGTCCCACCCACTTGACCCTGACACTGGCCCCCTAGGGGATGGGGGTGCTAGCCCCACCATGCCCCGCCGGAGCGCCGCGTCCGCGGCCGGCTCACGGCGAGGCGATGGAGGCGACGATGCCGATGATCACGGTGATGGCCAGCATCGCGCCGAGCACGACGAGCAGCTTCTTCTGGCCGTTCTGGGGGTTCGGGTCAAGGACGGGCATACGGCCAGTCTCGCACCCTTTGCCCCGGGGCCGCCGTCGGGGTCAGGCCTTCGCCGCCTTGGCGGCCACCTCTTCCTCGACCGTGCGGTTGCGGCCCGCGAGCGTGCCGACGACGATCTGCGGCACCATCAGGCCCGCCATCAGCGCGATGGGCAGGCCCCAGCCGCCGCTGTGCTGGTAGAGGACGCCGACGAGGAGCGGTCCCGGGATCGAGATCAGATAGCCGGTGCTCTGCGCGAAGGCGGACAGCTTGGCCACGCCCACGCTGCTCTTGGCCCGCATGCCCACCATGGTGAGGGCGAGCGGGAAGGCGCAGTTGGAGATGCCGAGCAGCAGTGCCCAGGCCCACGCGCCGCCCGCGGGGGCGAGGTAGAGGCCCGCGTATCCGGTGAGGCCGCAGGCGCCGAGGACCATCACGACGGGACCCTGGTTGGGGAGCCGGATGGCCACGCGCGGGATGACGAACGCCAGCGGCACGCCCATCGCCATGGTGACGGCGAGCAGGACGCCGGCCTCGCCCGCGGGGACGCCCGCGTCACGGAAGATCTGCGGCATCCAGCCCATCGTGATGTACGCGGCCGTGGCCTGGAGCCCGAAGAAGACGGCGAGCGCCCAGGCGGTGCGGCTGTGGGTGATGCGCAGTCCGGCGTCCTCCTGGCGGACGGTGGCGCTGACGTGCTCGGGGGCGGCGGAGGCCGTGCCCCGGTCGCGGACCAGCGGTATCCACGGCACGACGGCGACGACGGCGAGCACCGCCCAGACGGCGAGCCCGGTCTGCCAGCGCCCGCCGAGGGCGTCGGTCACCGGGACCGTCAGGGCCGCGGCGAGGGAGGTGCCGAGCGCGAGCGCCATCGAGTACAGGCCGGTCATCGAGCCGACCCGGTCGGGGAACCAGCGCTTGACGATCACCGGCATCAGGACGTTGCTCACGGCGATGCCCATGAGGGCGAGCGCGGTGGCGGCCAGGAAGCCGGCCGTGCCGCCGACGAAGGGGCGTATGACCAGGCCCGCGGCGATGGCGACCATGCCCACGCAGACGACCGCGCTGGGCCCGAAGCGCCGGGCGAAGCGGGGCGCCATCACGCCGAAGACCGCGAAGCAGAGCGGCGGCACGGAGGTGAGCAGTCCGGCGAGGGTGCCGCTCATGCCGAGTCCGTCGCGCACCTCTTCGAGGAGTGCGCCGAGGCTGGTGATGGCCGGGCGGAGGTTGAGGGCCGCGAGGACGATGCCGACGGTGATCAGCCGCGTCGCCCACGCGCGCGTGGGGGCCTGTTTCTCCTGACCCGCCGCCGTGTCGGTGCGCTTCACTGTCGCTGCCTTTGTCATCGTGCCGGTTTCCTCGGTAGCCATGGGGCCATCATAGAATCATGGGATGATTGGCTGTCCAATCCGATCGCGTCACACTGAGTCCCCGATCCCCGGCCCGGCGCCCCGCGGCCCGGCTCCGGCAACCCGCCCCCCTACGAAGGACCGTCATGCCGCTGACCACTCCTCGCCGCTCGGCTCTCTCCGAACAGGTCATCGCCGAGCTGCGCAAGCAGATCTCCTCGGGCGAGTGGCCGGTCGGCTCCCGCATTCCCACCGAGTCCGAGCTGGTGGAGCAGCTGGGCGTGGCGAGGAACACGGTCAGGGAGGCGGTGCGCGCCCTCGCGCACAACGGCATGCTCGACATCCGGCAGGGCTCGGGCACCTTCGTCGTGGCGGCGAGTGAGCTGGCGGGGGTGATGCACCGCAGGTTCGCCGACGCCGATCCCCGGCACGTCGCCGAGCTGCGGATCGCGCTGGAGTCGAGCGCCGCCGAGCTCGCCGCGCGGCGCCGCACCGACCGCGACCTCCAGCAGCTGGACGCCGCCCTGGTGCGGCGCGAGGACGCCTGGGCCTCGGGGGACGCGGAGGCGTTCGTGTCGGCCGACGCGGCGTTCCACACGGCCGTGGTGGCCGCGTCGCACAACGACGTCATGACGGTTCTCTACGCGGACCTGGGCGAGGTCATGCGGGACTGGCTGCGGGACGACATCGGCAAGGAGCTCCGCCCGAAGTCGCACATGGACCACACCCGTCTCGTCGACGCGATCCGGGCCGGTGACGCGGAGGCCGCGGGCAGGGAGGCGGCGAGCTACCCCTTCATGTGCCGCCCCGACCGGCTCTCCGAGGCGGGCGACACGGTCTGACCTGCTCACCGGGGGTGGGCGGCAGCCGCTGACCGGCTCACCGCCGGGCGGGCGGCAGCCGCTGACCGGCGCGGCGTCACTTCGCGTGGCTGACCCAGGCCGAGCGGACCTCTTTCCAGCACCGCCCGGTCAGCCGCACCGTCTCGGCGGGGCCCGCCGCGACCGGGGCGCCGTCGACGTCGATGTCCCACCACCGGTCGCACTCCACGTGCAGGCGCACGTGGTCGGTCTCGGGGTAGGGGTTGTGGCAGTACGCGACGACGTTGGAGCCGCTGATCCCGGTGCGGCACTCCGAGCCGAAGGGCCGCGGCTTCTGCACGCGCGCGTGGGCGGCGTCCCGGCCGGTCCCGTGGCCGCCCGCGGCGAGGGACGCGGCGCCCGAGGGCACGGCGACCAGCAGGGCGAGAGCGGCGAGCACCGCACCGGGAAGACGCACACTCCACCATGCGCGGCGCCGCCCCGCCGCCGCCCGGCCGGTGGTCCGAACGGGTGAGGCCCCGCCCCGGCGCCGAGCGCGGGACGGGGCCTCGCCACGTACGGAAGAGGGCTGGTCAGGCACCCATCATGTGGACGCCGCCGTCGACGTGGATGATCTCGCCGGTGGTCTTCGGGAAGAAGTCCGAGAGCAGGGCGACGACGCCGCGGCCCGCGGGCTCCGGGTCGGCCATGTCCCAGTTCAGCGGGGAACGGCTGTTCCAGACGTCCGCGAGCTCACCGAAGCCCGGGATGGACTTGGCCGCCATGGAGCCGAGCGGGCCGGCGGAGATCAGGTTGCAGCGGATGTTCTCCTTGCCCAGGTCGCGGGCGAGGTAGCGGCTGGTGGCCTCCAGGGCGGCCTTGGCCGGGCCCATCCAGTCGTACTTCGGCCAGGCGTACTGCGCGTCGAAGGTGAGGCCGACGACCGAGGCGCCGTCCTCGAAGAGCGGGCGGCACGCCATGGTGAGCGACTTCAGGGAGAACGCGGAGACGTGCATGGCCGTCGAGACGTCCTCGAAGGTGGCCTCCAGGAAGTTGAAGGCACCCTGCGGCGCGAAGCCGATGGAGTGGACGATGCCGTCGAGGCCGCCCAGCTCCTCCTTCACGACGCCCGCGAGGCGGTCGAGGTGCTCCTGATTGGTCACGTCGAGCTCGATGACCTTGGCGGGCTTGGGCAGCTTCTTGGCGATGCGCTCGGTCAGCGTGGGCCGCGGGAAGGCGGTCAGGATGACCTCGGCGCCCTGCTCCTGGGCGACCTTGGCCGCGTGGAAGGCGATGGACGCCTCCGTCAGCACGCCGGTGACGAGGATGCGCTTGCCGTCGAGAATTCCGCTCATGGTGATCAGTGACCCATGCCCAATCCGCCGTCAACGGGGATGACGGCTCCAGTGATGTACGAGGCGTCGTCGGACGCGAGGAACGTCACCGCGGCGGCGATCTCCTCGGGCTGCGCGTAACGGCCGAGCGGCACCTGGGCGACGATGCCCTTGCGCTGCTCCTCCGTGAGCACCTTGGTCATGTCGGTGTCGACAAAACCGGGTGCGACGACGTTGAAGGTGAGGTTGCGCGATCCGAGCTCGCGGGCGAGCGAACGCGCGAAGCCGACCAGACCGGCCTTGGAGGCGGCGTAGTTGGCCTGTCCCGGGCCGCCCATCAGGCCCACCACGGAGGAGATCAGGACGACGCGGCCCTTCCTGGCCCGCAGCATGCCGCGGTTGGCGCGCTTGACGACGCGGAAGGTGCCGGTGAGGTTGGTGTCGAGAACGGACGTGAAGTCCTCCTCGGTCATGCGCATCAGGAGCTGGTCCTTGGTGATGCCCGCGTTGGCGACCAGGACCTCGACGTTCCCGTGCTTGTCCTCGATCTCCTTGTAGGCCTGCTCCACCTGTTCGGCGTCGGTGATGTCGCACCTGACGGCGAGGACCCCCGCGTCGGTGAGTTCCTTCGGCGGCTCACCCGAGCGGAAGGTGATCGCGACCTTGTCGCCGGCGTCGGCGAAAGCGCGGGCGATGGCGAGGCCGATGCCCCGGTTTCCTCCGGTGACGAGAACCGAGCGGCTCAACGGATCACCCTTTCGATAGCGGTCTGGTACCTCGGAAACCTATCGGTACCTCCCGCGATACAGAGAATCGGCGACCGACAGTGGCTCAGAGGACTCCCTGTGGGGTCCCTACAGAAAAGTGTGGCCGTGGGGCCGTCCCGCACGCCATCATCAGATCCGACCGGAGCCGACAGCAGGGAGACCTCCGTGCCTCATTCCATCGACGAAGCCTTCACGGCGCTACCGCTGCGGGCTCTCGCCGACGCCGCGCTCGCCCGCGCGCGTGCGCTCGGCGCGGACCACGCGGACTTCCGCCTGGAGCGGGTCCGCGGCGCCTCCTGGCGGCTGCGCGACGCCAAGCCGTCCGGCACCTCGGACACCACGGACCTGGGGTACGCGGTGCGGGTGGTGCACGGCGGGACCTGGGGTTTCGCCTCCGGCGTCGACCTCACGATGGACGCGGCGGCCAGAGTCGCCTCGCAGGCCGTGGCGATGGCGAAGCTGAGCGCCCAGGTGATCAGGGCCGCCGGTTCGAAGGAGCGCGTGGAGCTCGCCGACGAGCCCGTGCACGCCGACAAGACGTGGGTCTCCTCGTACGAGATCGATCCCTTCTCGGTGCCGGACGAGGAGAAGGCGGGGCTGCTCGCCGACTGGAGCGCGCGGCTGCTCGCCGCCGCCGGGGTCGCGCACGTCGACGCCTCGCTGCTCACCGTGCACGAGAACAAGTTCTACGCGGACACGGCGGGCACCGTGACCACGCAGCAGCGCGTCAGGCTGCACCCGCAGCTCACCGCGGTCGCCGTCGACGAGTCGAGCGGCGAGTTCGATTCCATGCGCACCCTGGCGCCGCCGGTCGGGCGGGGCTGGGAGTACCTGACCGGGACCGGCTGGGACTGGCAGGGCGAGCTGGAGCGCATCCCGGAGCAATTGGCGGAAAAAATGCGGGCGCCCAGCGTCCGGGCGGGCGCCTACGACCTCGTCGTGGACCCGTCCAACCTCTGGCTGACGATCCACGAGTCCATCGGCCACGCCACCGAACTCGACCGCGCCCTCGGCTACGAGGCGGCGTACGCGGGCACCTCCTTCGCCACCTTCGACCAGCTCGGCACGCTCGCCTACGGCTCGTCGCTGATGAACGTGACGGGCGACCGGACCGCCGAGCACGGCCTCGCGACCATCGGATACGACGACGAGGGCGTCGCCGGGCAGTCCTGGGACCTGGTCAAGGACGGCACCCTGGTCGGCTACCAGCTCGACCGGCGCATCGCGCGGCTCACCGGCTTCGAGCGGTCCAACGGCTGCGCGTACGCCGACTCCCCCGGCCACGTGCCGGTGCAGCGCATGGCGAACGTCTCGCTCCGGCCCGATCCCGGCGGGCTCTCCACCGAGGACCTGATCGCGGGCGTCGACCGCGGGATCTACGTGGTCGGCGACCGGTCGTGGTCGATCGACATGCAGCGTCACAACTTCCAGTTCACCGGCCAGCGCTTCTACAAGATCGAGAACGGGCGGCTCGCCGGACAGCTCCGCGACGTGGCCTACCAGGCGACGACCACCGACTTCTGGGGCTCCATGGCCGCGGTCGGCGGCCCCCGGACGTACGTCCTCGGCGGCGCCTTCAACTGCGGGAAGGCCCAGCCGGGGCAGGTCGCCGCGGTCTCGCACGGCTGCCCCTCCGCCCTGTTCCGGGGCGTCAACATTCTGAACACCACGCAGGAGGCAGGTCGATGAGCCGCAGTGCCACCAAGCCGCACGAGATCGTCGAGCGGGCCCTGGACCTGTCCACCGCCGACGGCTGCGTCGTGATCGCCGACGAGGAGTCGACGGCGAACCTGCGCTGGGCGGGCAACGCCCTCACCACCAACGGCGTCACCCGCGGCCGCACCCTCACCGTCATCGCCACCGTGGACGGCAAGGAGGGCACCGCCTCCGGAGTCGTCTCGCGCTCGGCGGTCACCGCGGACGACCTGGAGCCGCTGGTCCGCGCGGCCGAGGAGGCCGCCCGCGGAGCCGGCCCCGCCGAGGACGCGCAGCCGCTGGTGACCGGCGTCGCGCCCTCCCCCGACTTCACCGACGCCCCGGCCGAGACCTCGTCCGCGGTCTTCGCCGACTTCGCCCCGGCGCTCGGCGAGGCCTTCGCGAGGGCGCGCGCGGGCGGGCGGAAGCTGTACGGCTTCGCGAACCACGAGTACGTGTCGAGCTACCTCGGCACTTCCACGGGCCTGCGCCTGCGGCACGACCAGCCCAACGGCACCCTCGAACTCAACGCCAAGTCGCCCGACCGCACGAAGTCGGCGTGGGCGGGGCGGGCCACGCGTGACTTCACCGACGTCGACCCCGCCGCCCTCGACGCGGAGCTGGCGCGGCGCCTGGCCTGGGCGCGGCGCCGCGTCGACCTGCCGGCCGGGCGGTACGAGACGCTGCTGCCTCCGACCGCGGTGGCCGACCTGCTGATCTACCAGTTCTGGTCGTCGTCGGCGCGGGACGCCGCGGAGGGCCGCACGGTCTTCTCCAAGCCCGGGGGCGCCACGCGCCTGGGCGAGCGCGTCGCCGGGCTGCCGCTGACGCTGCGCAGCGACCCGCGCGAGCCGGGCCTGGAGTCGGCTCCCTTCGTGCTCGCGCACTCCTCGGGCGACGACTCCTCCGTGTTCGACAACGGGCTGCCGCTCGGCCCCACCGAGTGGGTCCGCGGCGGTGACCTCGCGCACCTGGTCACCAGCAGGCACAGCGCGGCCCTGACCGGTCTGCCGGTGACGCCGGCGGTCGACAACCTCGTCCTCGACGGGGGCGGGGACCGCTCCCTGGAGGAGATGGTCGCGGCCACCGGCCGCGGGCTGCTGCTCACCTGCCTCTGGTACATCCGCGAGGTGGACCCCGCCACGCTGCTCCTGACGGGCCTGACCCGCGACGGCGTCTACCTCGTCGAGAACGGCGAGGTCGTGGGCGAGGTGAACAACTTCCGCTTCAACGAGTCGCCGGTCGACGTGCTCGGCAGGGCGTCGGAGGCGGGCCGTACGGAGAGGACGCTGCCGCGCGAGTGGGGCGACTACTTCACCCGGGCCGCGATGCCCGCGCTCCGCGTCCCGGATTTCAATATGAGTTCGGTCAGCCAGGGCGTATAACCTCGGAGGCTGCACCTCCGTGCAGCCCATCAGTACATGGACCAGTACAGCCAAGGAGACACGAGACCCGTGACGGACATCGTCGACGAGCTGAAGTGGCGGGGGCTTTTCTCCCTGTCCACCGATGAGGACGCACTGCGCAAGGCGCTCGCGGACGGTCCCGTCACGTTCTATTGCGGCTTCGACCCGACCGCGGCGAGCCTGCACGTCGGACACCTCGTGCAGGTCCTCACCGTCCGCAGGCTCCAGCAGGCGGGCCACCGCCCGCTGGCCCTGGTCGGCGGCGCCACGGGGCAGATCGGCGACCCGCGGCCGACCGCCGAGCGCACCCTGAACGACCCGGAGACGGTCGCGAACTGGGTGGCCAGGCTGCGGACGCAGATCGAGCCGTTCCTCTCCTTCGAGGGCGAGAACGCCGCGGTCATGGTCAACAACCTCGACTGGACCGCGGGCCTGTCCGCGATCGAGTTCCTGCGGGACATCGGCAAGCACTTCCGCGTCAACAAGATGCTCACCAAGGACTCCGTCGCCCGGCGCCTGGAGTCGCAGGAGGGCATCTCGTACACCGAGTTCAGCTACCAGCTCCTCCAGGGCATGGACTTCCTGGAGCTCTACCGGCGCTACGGCTGCACCCTCCAGCAGGGCGGCAGCGACCAGTGGGGCAACCTCACGGCGGGCATCGACCTGATCCACCGCCTGGAGCCGGACGCCACCGTGCACGCGATGGCCACGCCGCTGATGGTGAAGGCGGACGGCACCAAGTTCGGCAAGTCCGAGAGCGGCGCCGTCTGGCTCGACCCGGCGATGACGACGCCGTACGCGTTCTACCAGTTCTGGCTGAACGTGGACGACCGGGACATCTCCACCTACATGCGCATCCTCTCCTTCAAGAGCCGCGAGGAGCTGGAGGAGATCGAGAAGCAGACCGAGGAGCGTCCGCAGGCGCGCGCCGCCCAGCGCGCGCTCGCCGAGGAGCTGACGACGCTGGTGCACGGCGCCGACCAGTGCGCCGCGGTCATCGCCGCGTCCAAGGCCCTCTTCGGCCAGGGCGAGCTCACCGGTCTCGACGAGGCGACGCTGGCCGCGGCCCTCTCCGAGCTGCCGCGCGTCGAGGTCGCCGAGCTGGGCCCGGTCGTGGACCTGCTCGCCGAGGTCGGCCTGGTGGCGAGCAAGTCCGCCGCCCGGCGCACGGTCAAGGAAGGCGGCGCCTACGTGAACAACGTCAAGGTCGCCGCCGAGGACGCCGTGCCGGCCGCCGACGACCTGCTGCACGGGCGCTGGCTCGTGCTGCGCCGCGGCAAGAAGAACCTGGCCGCGGTCGAGGTGACGGGCTGATCCGCCGCTGATCCCGCACGCGCCGAAGGCCCGGTTCCCCGTACGGGGGCCCGGGCCTTCGGCATGAGAGGCGCGGTCAAGCGGTTCGTCTGTTGCCCCGGATCGACTTGTAGATCGCGTCGCCGATGCCGACGACGACGAGTGCCGCGACAAGTTGCAGCGCGTGGCGGCCCCAGTCGATGCCCTTGGTCTCGTTGATGCCGAACTGGGTGGCGAGCCAGTTGCCCAGGACGGCTCCGATGATGCCGAACACCGTGGTGAGCCAGATCGGACTGTGCTGCTTGCCGGGCAGGATCGCCTTGGCAATCAACCCCAGCACGAATCCCACGATGATCGCCCACAACCAGCCCATAGCTGCCTCCTTGTACGGCTCTACGTGAGCATTACGGCCAGTGTCGGCCCGTACCCCGTACGGCGCATGTCGGGCGGCTCCATACGTGGCACGGCGCAGCGTTCGCACGGGCCGGGGCCGCCCCGGTCTCGTGGGTCGCGCGGCCCAGGCGTAACGTGGAGTGGGCCGGACCGGGGCAGATACCGGGGAGAGTCCGGCACAGCGGACAGGGTGGTGGAACGTGATGCGGAAGCAGAGCGGTGGCCAGGTCTTCCGGATCACGGGGGCCCGGCAGGGCCTCGCGGAGGACGTGCGGGGCCGGCAGCGCCGGTATGTGATCTCGATGTCGGTACGGACCGTGTCCGTCGTCGCCGCGGCCGCGCTCTGGAACGTCGAGCGCCATGTGGCCGTCGTCGCGCTGGTCCTCGGCGTTCTGCTGCCGTACATCTCCGTGGTCATCGCCAACGCGGGGCGGGAGAGCAACCCCGCGCTCCCGTCGACGTTCGTACCCGCTCCTTCTCGGCCAATGCTGGCGTCGCCCGCCGCCGCCGGGGCCGCGGAATCCGTCCCGGAAGATCCCGTGGGGCCCGCGTACGACCAGCGGCGGGGCGCGGAGCGCGAGAAAGCCTGACCGTCGACGTTGCGCCAAGCTCAGGAAAAGCTCAGATCAATCATGCAGTTCCGGTGCCAGTCACCGGCTCCCCCGTGACATACTTCGTACGCGCTCCGCATCCCCCGTCGGAGCGACAGACCGACGCCGGGCAGCTCCCCCCGTGGCTGCTCGGCGTCGCCTTGTTCTGGACCCTTGGACGCGACTGTGAGTGACGAGAAGCCGATCTGTTCCGCCAAGGGCTGCCGCTCCGACGCGGTCTGGGTCCTCGCGTGGAACAACCCGAAGATCCATACGCCGGACCGGCGCAAGACGTGGCTCGCGTGCGACGACCACCGCGAGCACCTCTCCCAGTTCCTCGGTGTACGCGGCATGCTCAAGGACGTCGTGCTCCTGACGGAGTGGGAAGCCCGGCAGGACTAGCCGCCGATGGCCGACATCGGGCGGTCCGGCTGGAGGAACGAGGGGTCGTCCAGGCCCGAACCCGCCTTCTTGCCCCACATCGCGCGCTTCCAGATGCGGGCGATCTCCTCGTCGGAGCCGTCCGCGCTGTCCTCGGGGGCGGCGCGCAGGGCTCCGCGCAGGTCGGTCTCCTCGGTGGCGAAGAGGCAGGTGCGCACCTGTCCGTCGGCCGTGAGCCGGGTGCGGTCGCAGGCCGAGCAGAAGGGGCGGGTCACCGAGGCGATGACGCCGACGCGGTGCGGTCCGCCGTCCACGATCCAGCGCTCGGCGGGCGCGGAGCCGCGCTCCCCCGAGCCCTCTTCCGTCAGCTCGAAGCGGGTGCGCAGGGACTGCAGGATGTCCCCGGCGGTGATCATGCCGTCGCGCTTCCAGCCGTGCTGGGCGTCCAGGGGCATCTGCTCGATGAACCGCAGTTCGTAGTCGTTCTCCACGGCCCAGGCGAGGAGGTCGGGGGCCTCGTCCTCGTTCAGCCCCGGCATCAGGACGGTGTTGACCTTGACCGGGGTGAGGCCGGCGTCGCGGGCCGCCCGGAGTCCTTCGAGGACGTCCTTGTGGCGGTCACGGCGGGTGAGGGTCTTGAAGACGTCGGGGCGGAGCGTGTCGAGCGAGACGTTGACCCGGTCGAGGCCCGCCGCCTTCAGGGCCGCCGCGGTGCGCTTGAGGCCGATGCCGTTCGTCGTGAGGGACATGCGGGGGCGGGGTTCGAGCCGGGCGCAGCGCTCGACGATGCCGACGAGGCCGGGGCGCAGGAGCGGCTCGCCGCCGGTGAAGCGGACCTCGGTGACGCCGAGCCGGGTGACGGCGACGCGCACGAGGCGGACGATCTCGTCGTCCGTGAGCAGGTCGGGCTTGGCGAGCCACTGCAGGCCCTCTTCCGGCATGCAGTACGTACAACGCAGATTGCAGCGGTCCGTCAGTGATACGCGCAGGTCAGTGGCTACACGGCCATAGGTGTCGATCAGCACTTCGGCCCCCTCCCCGGCGGTTGGATGCTGTTGGGTCCACTGGTTCCGACCTTACGCGACACCTCTGACAACACCATGGGCCATTTGCCACGAGGAACGGTGCGGCCGCGTCGTAGGACTCTACGACGCGGCCGTGACGACCGTGTGAACGAAACCCGGTCGGCGGGGCCGTCCGAGGAATGCCGTCAGTGTGCTCCGACGCCGGTGAGGGACTTGACCTCCAGCTCGGCGTACTTGCCCTCGTCGGGCTTCTCCTTGGTGAGGATCGAGCCGAGCCAGCCGAGGAGGAAGCCGAGCGGGATGGAGATCAGGCCCGGGTTCTCCAGCGGGAAGAAGTCGAAGTTCGCGTCGGGGAACATCGAACTCGGCTTGCCCGAGACGACCGGCGAGAACAGCACGAGGCCGACGGCCGCGATCAGGCCGCCGTAGATGGACCAGAGCGCCCCCTGGGTGGTGAACCGCTTCCAGAAGAGGCTGTACAGGATCGTCGGCAGGTTCGCGGAGGCGGCGACCGCGAAGGCGAGGGCGACGAGGCCCGCGACGTTCAGGTCGCGGGCGAGCGCGCCGAGCGCGATGGAGACGACACCGATGAAGACGGTCGACCAGCGTGCCGCCTTCATCTCCTCCTTCTCGGTGGCCTTGCCCTTGCGGATGACGTTCGCGTAGATGTCGTGGGCGAAGGACGAGGAGGAGGCCAGCGTCAGGCCCGCGACGACCGCGAGGATCGTGGCGAAGGCGACCGCGGAGATCACCGCGAGCAGGATCGCGCCGCCGGTGGAGTCTCCGCCGCCGCCGATCTCCAGGGCGGCGAGCGGCGCCGCCGTGTTGCCCGCCTTGTTGGACGCGGTGATGTCGTCGGGCTTGAGCAGGGCCGCGGCGCCGAAGCCGAGCACGATGGTCATCAGGTAGAAGGCGCCGATGATGCCGATCGCCCAGTTCACGGACTTACGGGCGGCCTTGGCCGTGGGCACGGTGTAGAAGCGGATCAGGATGTGCGGGAGGCCCGCGGTGCCGAGGACCAGGGCGATGCCGAGCGAGAGGAAGTCGAGCTTGGAGGTGGCCGTCACGCCGTACTTGAGGCCGGGCTCCAGGAACGCCGAGCCCTTGCCGCTGTTGGAGGCGGCGGTGCCGAGCAGGTCGGAGACGTTGAAGTTGAACTTCAGCAGGATCAGGAAGGTGATGAGGATCGTGCCCGCGATGAGCAGCACGGCCTTGACCATCTGCACCCAGGTGGTGCCCTTCATGCCGCCGATGGTGACGTAGACGATCATCAGGACGCCGACGAGGGCGACGATGAGGATCTTGCCCGCGTCGGAGGTGATGCCGAGCAGCAGCGAGACCAGGACGCCCGCGCCCGCCATCTGCGCGAGCAGGTAGAAGATCGACACGACGATGGTGGAGGTGCCGGCGGCCGTGCGGACCGGGCGCTGGCGCATGCGGTACGCGAGGACGTCGCCCATCGTGTAGCGCCCGGAGTTGCGCAGCGGCTCGGCGACCAGGAGCAGCGCGACCAGCCAGGCGACCAGGAAGCCGATGGAGTACAGGAAGCCGTCGTAGCCGAAGAGGGCGATGGCGCCCGCGATGCCGAGGAAGGACGCGGCGGACATGTAGTCGCCGGAGATGGCCAGGCCGTTCTGGAAGCCGGTGAACTGGCGTCCGCCCGCGTAGAAGTCGGCGGCGTTCTTGGTCTGCCGGCCCGCCCAGACGGTGATGAACAGCGTCGCGACGACGAAGGCCGCGAAGAGGCTGATGATCAGTGTCCGGTGCTCGGAGGCGTCGGACGCCGCCGCGAGTTCGATGGCGGCGGTGTGCGCGGGGCTCATGCGTCGCCCTCCGTGCGGGTCTCCATGCGGTTCTCCATGCGGGACTTGATCGCCTCGGCCTTGGGGTCGAGCTTCGCCGCGGCGTGCCGCGAGTAGAACCAGGCGATGAGGAAGGTGGTCAGGAACTGCCCGAGGCCGAGCACCAGGGCGACGTTGATGTTGCCGAAGAGCTTGGTGCCCATGAAGTCGCCCGCGTAGTTGGAGAGCAGGACGTACACGAGGTACCAGGCGATGAAGGCGATGGTGAGCGGGAAGGCGAACGAGCGGTGCGAGCGGCGCAGTTCACCGAACTCCGCGCTCTCCTGCACCTGGACGAACTCCTCCGTGGAGGGCGCGTGGGGAGCGGGATCGTTTCCTGCGCCACCCTTCGAAGGGGGCGGTGCGTCGGTGGCCACGGAGTCTCCTCGTGGTGCGGGTGCGGTGGGGACGGTCATTTCTTCCATCGGCTTGTGGGCGTCTCACATTTCGGCGTGACGCGGGTCACGTGAGCCACGGTTGGCGATGCTAAGGCCATGGGACGTGATCCGACAGGGGGTTGATGTTGCTTCTGTTGTCTGCTCAACGTCTTCACACCGTGGGCGACGTGGTCGAACTCGCCGGTTTCTTCAACAGGGCATTGCTGGCCTGGGAGTTTCGGGGTTAGCTTCACCCTGAACGACCCGTCATGTACCTGCCCGAGCGCCATCTGTGTTCGGGCAGTTTCCGTATGCGATTCCGCGTGCGGACCCTCTCCGGATGATGTGGAGACCCCATGGCTCATCTGCGTTCCAGACGTCGCGCGGCGCTGATCGTGCCCCTCGGCGCCGCACTCGTCGCCTCGGTGGGCTTCGTGCCCGCCGCCGCCTCGGCGGCCCCGGACGACGTCCCGGCCGCCGTGTCGGCGAAGCCCGCGAAGGACGCCCCCGTCTTCGCGTACGTCGTCAACACGCGCACGGACCGCAAGACCATCGCGTACGTGAAGCGCGCGATAGCCAGGGCCGGCGGTTCCGTCGTCGTCACGCACGAGAAGATCGGCGTCATCGTCGCGCACTCCTCCGACTCCTCTTTCGGCGAGCGGATACGCGAGGTGCGCGGCGTCCGATCGGCCGGCGCCACGCACACGGCGCCGCTGCGGGCGGCGGGCACCACCGACGACGGCAAGGCGCGGCCTCTCTCCGAGGCCGACGCCAAGGCCTTGGCGCGGAGCGCCGCCCCGGGCGCCGAGCCGATGGAGGCCGACCAGTGGGACCTGCGGGCGATCGGCGCCGACAAGGCGGCGAAGATCAACCCGGGCAGCAGGAAGGTGACCGTCGCCGTGATCGACACCGGCGTCGACGACACCCACCCCGACCTCGCCCCGAACTTCTCCGCCTCGCAGTCCGCGAGTTGCGTCGGCGGCAAGGCGGACACCTCCGCCGGGGCCTGGCGCCCGGCGAACAAGGACCACTACCACGGCACCCACGTGGCCGGTGAGATCGGCGCCGCGCGCAACGGCGTCGGCGTGGCGGGCGTGGCGCCCGGCGTGAAGATCGCGGGCATCAAGGTGGCCGACCCGGTCGACGAGCTGTTCTACCCCGAGAACGTGGTCTGCGCCTTCGTGTTCGCCGCCGAGCACGGCGTCGAGATCACCAACAACAGCTACTACGTGGACCCGTGGCTGTACAACTGCAAGGACGACCCGGACCAGAAGGCGATCCTCGACGCGGTCAACCGCGCCCAGCTGTACGCCCAGCGGAAGGGCACCCTCAACGTCGCCTCCGCGGGCAACTCCAACCACGACCTCGCCTCCGACGCGATCGTGGACGACTCGAGCCCCGACGACTCCACCCCGGTGACCCGCACGATCGACCCGAGCGAGTGTCTCGACGTGCCCACCCAGCTCCCGGGCGTCGTCACCACCAGCGCGACGGGCGTGCGGAACCTGAAGTCGTCGTACTCCAGTTACGGCAAGGGCGTCGTCGACGTGACGGCCCCCGGCGGTGACAAGTACCAGTTGCCGACCGACACCCCGTTGAAGAACGGCAACATCCTCTCCACGATGCCGGGCGGCGGGTACGGCTGGCTGCGCGGCACGTCGATGGCCGCCCCGCACGCCTCGGGCGTCGCCGCGCTGCTGAAGTCCACGCATCCCAAGGCGGGCCCCGCCGAGCTGCAGCGGCTGCTCAAGTCCCAGGCCGACCGCCTGGAGTGCCCGGACACGCCCTACGACCCGGACGGTGACGGCGACGCCGACGCGGTCTGCGAGAGCGGCGGCAAGGACAAGAACGGCTTCTACGGCGCCGGCCTGGTCGACGCGCTCGACGCCGTGAAGAAGAAGTGACGGGGGAAGAGAACGTGAACGAGTCCCACGGCAAGACCGCCGCCCTGCCGCGCTCGCGCAAGGCGATCGCCCTGCCCCTCGGCCTGGCGGTGGCCTCCGCCGTCGCCTTCCTGCCGGGCACCGCCTCCGCGCGGCCCGCCGCGCTGCCGGACGCCCCGGCCTCGGCGGCCACGGCCTCCGCCGAGGCGGAGTCGATGAGCTACGTGGTCAACGTCCGTCCCGGCAAGGGATCCGCCACGTTCGCCGGGCGGGCCATCGCCAAGGCGGGCGGCAAGGTCGTCATCGCGTACGACAGGATCGGCGTCATCGTCGCGCACTCGGCGAACCCGGACTTCGCGAAGACGATCCGCGAGGCGCGCGGCGTGACGTCGGCGGGCGCGACCCGCACCGCCCCGCTCTTCGCGCAGGCCGACAACGCCCTGGAGTCCGAGCGTCCGCTGACGGCCGCGGAGGCCAAGGCCGCCGCGGGCAAGGCGTCGGCGGGCCAGGACGAGATGGAACCGCTCCAGTGGGACCTGCCCGCCATGAAGGCGGACAAGGCGCACAAGATCTCGCTGGGCAGCCGCCACGTCACGGTCGGCGTGCTCGACTCCGGGGTCGACGACACGCACCCCGACATCGCGCCCAACTTCGACCGCCGGGCGTCGGCGAGCTGCCTGGGCGGCGTGCCCGTCCAGAAGGGCGACGCCTGGCGTCCGGTGGCCGGGGAGAGCGACCACGGCATGCACGTGGCGGGTACCATCGCCGCCGCGAAGAACGGCACCGGCATCACGGGCGTGGCGCCCGGCGTGAAGGTGGCGAGCCTGAAGGTGGCCGAGCCCGCGACCGGCATGTACTACACGGAGGCCGTCGTGTGCGGCTTCATGTGGGCGGCCGACCACGGCGTCGACGTCACCAACAGCAGCTACTACACCGACCCGTGGCTGTTCAACTGCACAACGGACCCCGACCAGAAGGCACTGGTCGACGCCGTGGGCAGGGCCACCAGGTACGCGGAGCGCAAGGGCGCCGTGAACGTCGCGGCGGCCGGCAACGCCAGGACCGACCTCGCCCAGGAGGAGATCCTGGACGACTCCAGCCCGGACGACACCACTCCGGTGCCGCGGACCATCAAGACCGAGGACTGCTTCGACCTGCCGTCGCAGCTCCCCGGCGTCGTGACGGTCTCGGCCACCGGCGCCAAGGGCATCAAGGCGTCGTACTCCAACTACGGCCAGGGCGTCATCGACGTCACGGCCCCCGGCGGCGACTCCACGAAGTACCAGGCGCCGAACCCGCCGGCCGTGGACGGCAGGATCCTGTCGACCCTGCCGGGCGGCAGGTACGGCTACAAGGGTGGCACGTCGATGGCCTCCCCGCACGCCGCGGGCGTCGTGGCCCTGCTGAAGTCGACGCACCCGCACGCCTCGCCGGCCCGCATCAAGGCGCTGCTGAGCCGCCAGGCCGACGCGATCGCGTGCACCGACCCGTACGACATCGACGCCGACGGCAAGGTCGACGCGGTCTGCGAGGGCGGCAAGAACAGGAACGGCTTCTACGGCGTGGGGATGACCGACGCGCTGGACGCCGTGCGCAGGTAGTCGCACCCGTGTGACGAGGGGGCCGGGCGGCGCGACCGCCCGGCCCCCTCTGCTGTCGTCACCGCCTCGCGGGCCGCCGCCACCGCCGCGCGGGGCCGAGCGCGGGCGCCCGATCGGAACGGTATTGCACCGCTTGTACCCCAGGACTTGCCCGCCGGTGTCCGCCTGGTGAAGATCTTGTGGTGAGCCCGACAGAACCGACCGCCGAGCCCGGGGGCGAGGCCACCGCCACTGGCATACCGGCCGTCCACGTCCCCCTCCCGCACCGCGCGCCGCGCCGCCGGCCGCCCGTGGGGCGCGCCGTCGCCGTGCTCGTCCTGGTGGCCCTCGCCGCGCTGATCCCGCTGCTCGGCCCGTCGGCCGCGCTGCGGGGCACGGGCGAGGCGCAGGCGCCGGGCACGGGCGTGATCACGTTCCTGCGGACGGTCCTCTTCGCCGCGCTGTGCGTGCAGACGGGTGAGGTGTTCGCGGGACGGCTCGCCCGGCGTGTCCCGGGGGCGCCGCAGGACGGGCTGCCGCGCGCGTGGGCCCCGTACGCGGCGTGGGCCGGGTGCGTCGCTGCGCTGGGGCTCGCCGCCATCGTGGCGAACGGCAACCTCGTCCCGCAGGAGCCGGCCGACCTGGACATCGGGCGTCTCTACGACACCCGGGACGGCAGGCTCGCCCTGGTGGAGGTCAACGCCTTCATCGCGGCGGCCCTGTGCGCCCTCACCCGACGCCCGTGGACGGCCGCGCTCCCGCTGGCCGCGATCGTCGCCGCCGAGGCGCTGCGGGCCCACCCGCCGGTGGAGGACTCCCCGCTGGTCGGCAGCGGGCTCACGCTGGTGCACCTGACGTGCGGGGCGCTGTGGGCCGGCGGTCTGCTCGCCGTCCTGCGGCTCCTGCGGCGCTGGCGGGTGACCCATCCGGAGGCGGGCGTCGCCGTACTCGGCCTCTACGCGCGCGTGGCCGCCGTCCTGTTCGCCGCGATCACGGTGACCGGGACGCTCAGCACGCTGCGCAGGATGCCGCCGAGCACGGTCGCCGACCAGCTCACCGAGACGGCCTACGGCAGGGCGCTGCTCGCCAAGGTGCTCCTGGTGGCCGTCGTCGCCGTGCTCGCGGTCCTCGCCCGGCACCGGCTGCGCCGCTCGGATGACCGGGCGTCGGCCTATGCGCCCGCGCGGGGCGAGGTGATCGCGCTCGGCGTCGTCGTGGCGCTGTCCGCGCTGCTCACGGCGGTGCCGGTGCCGATCCGCTGGTGAGCCGCGAGGACGCCCCGGGCCAGCAGCGCCTGCGCCGCGAGATAGGTGAGCATGATCGCGAAGTCGGGGCGCGGCAGCTGCGGCCACGCGGCGACGCCGGTCGCGATCAGCGTGTCCGACAGCAGGAACAGCGCACCGCCGGCCGCCGCCACCGGGCCCAGCGTGGTGGCGCCGAGGGCCATGGCGGTGAGCAGCAGGCTGTAGCCCGCGACGGGGCCCCGCATGTCGGCGGGCAGGTCGGGCCAGAGCAGCGCCACGGTGACGACGAGCGCGAGGGCGTACGCGGCGACGATGACGGCCCCACGCGCGCGTGAGGCGCCGTTCGCGCTGCCGTGCCTCCTGAAGAGGGCGAGGTAGCAGACGTGCCCGACGGCGAAGGACCCCATCCCGGCGAGGAAGGTGGCGTCGGTGTCGAGGAGCAGCAGGGTGTCGCCGCTCCAGCCGAAGAGCAGCGCGGCGAGCAGCAGCCGCGGTCCGCGCCGCGTCAGCACGTACGCGGCGAGGAGCGGCATGAGCAGGGGCTTGAAGACGGCGTGGGCGGTCTCGGAGCCCGCGAGGAGCGCGCATAGGTCGCCGAGCGCGGCGAGTCCGAAGGCGCCCGCGAGCAACCGCGGCGAGGGCCGCCGGCGTCCCGTCACGCCGCCCGCTCCGGCATGGGGGCCTCGGTGGCCGGGGCGGCAGCGGCGGGGGCCGGGTCCGGCGGTGTCTCCGGGGCCCGGGATGCCTTCGGGGGCTCAGGCGTCTTCGGGGGCTCAGGCGTCTTCGGGGGCTCGGGCTGCCAGCCGGGGCCGCGGAAGACCCGTCCGGCGCGCTCGCGCCAACTGGCGGCGGCCCGCAGGTCCCTGGCGATGGCGGCGTACTCGTGGGTGGCGACACGCAGCGGGTTGTACGTCTCGATGTTCTTCGTCAGGCCGTACACGGGCCGTTCGGTCTCGGCGACCCAGGAGCCGAACACGCGGTCCCAGACGATCAGGATGCCGCCGAAGTTGCGGTCCAGGTAGCCGCCCTGCGAGGCGTGGTGCACGCGGTGGTGGGAGGGCGTGTTGAAGACGTACTCGACGGGGCGCGGCAGCTTGCCGACGCGCTCGGTGTGGATCCAGAACTGGTAGACGAGGTTGACCGACGAGCAGAAGGCCAGCGCCGCCGGGTGGACGCCGCAGGCGACGAGCGGCAGGTAGAACGGCCACACGGTGAGACTGGTCCAGGGCTGGCGCAGCGCGGTGGTGAGGTTGAACTTGCGGCTGGAGTGGTGCACCACGTGGCAGGCCCACAGGACGCGGATCACGTGGTGGCCCCGGTGCGACCAGTAGTAGAAGAAGTCCTGGGCGAGCAGCATCAGCGGGACCGTCCACCACAGCACGGGCACGCGCAGCGGCGTCAGCGCGTACACCCCGGAGTAGACGGCGACGATCGGGATCTTCCACAGGAAGTCGAAGGCGAGGCTGCCGAGCCCCATGGTGACGCTGGTGGCGGCGTCCTTGGTCTCGTACCCCGCGGCGTCCTCGTCGGGATGGATCCGGTGGCTCACGATCTCGACGACGGTGAGCAGCACGAAGGCCGGGATGGACCACAGCACGACATCGGGCAGGTTCGGGGACATGCGTGCACCGTAGAACGGCCGGTGGCCCGCGACTAGGGGTTGTTACCGACAAGTATTACCGCCGGTACGGGAGCGGATGTTGGCGATCTCCGCCAAAGGTCCCGCCTCAAACGCTCTTCCTTCGTCAACAGCGCCCGACCGGTGTCACGGAGATGACTTCCGCTGCCGGTATCCGCAGCCGTCCCGGACCCCTCCCCGAGTCCTTTTTCCCCGGGCCCTTGCTCCGCTCGATGGTCACTCCGCCGCCGTCACCCACCACGAGCCGCCCGCAGTGCGTACCCTTCTGCGTCGTCACGAGCACGCGCGGCACGCCCGGGGCGGGCTCGTCGGCCTTCTTGCCCTCGTCGGCGCCGACCGGCACGACCCAGCTCACGGCGAGCGCGGCGACGATCGCGCAGAGTCCCGTCACGGAGCGCCGCCGGGCCGATGCCAGCGCGTCCTGCGTGCGTTCGACCTCGTCGAGGACCGCCGCGAAGAGCCGATCGCCGCTGAGCCAGGTGTGCTCGCCGACCTGCCCGTGCGCGGCGCGAACGGCCTTCAGCGCGCCGGAGAGGAGCAGCAGGAAGGCGGCGGCCAGGAGTGCCGCCGTGGTCCACCGCCAGACGTCGGGCATACCCGCGACGCTCTCCCGGCCCTTCAGCACGAAAACGGCTCCGACCAGGCCGGTCAGGCCGGCGAGACCGTTGCGCCAGCCCTCGGCCTGCCGTCGTACGGCGCCCAACTGGTCGGCCTGGAGCTGCTGACCGAGCTGCGCGGCCCGCTTCTTGGCGAGGTCGGTCACGGGGCGCCACCCGGTGGCGTGGCCGGCGGCACGGGCACGTCCCAGAAGGCCCCGCACCCGGCGTCCGGCGACTCCGGCGGGCGCTCGGGGTGCGGATAGCCGCACTGGCAGTAGACCGGGATGGCCCCGGTGAGCGGCTCCGGCTCGGCGTCCCGCCTGCGCCAACGGCCCTTGAGCGGACCGAGCACGCCGTGGGCGACCCGGAAGACGGTCCGGCCGTGGCAGGCGGGGCAGTCACCGGTGACGGTGTACCAGCGGCCGTCGTCGGAGCGGTGCACGGTGAAGGGGGCGGTGGGGTGGACTTCGGTTTCCTGGAACGTGGTCGGGTCGTGTGCGGGCATGGGTGCGCAGTTCTCCGTGAAGGGGTCAGCCGGCTTCCGGGCGGTACGGGTGTGCGTGCGGCGTCGGGGCGGGCTCGGCCGGGCAGTCGGGCGGGAGCGTCAGGCCGAACAGCGGGGCGTACAGGGCGTACCGGTCCCGCACCCAGCGGGTGGGCTTCTCCACTTCGCGTGCCGCGACGGCGATGCGGTCGGCCGTCACCTGCCCGGTGAGAGCGGGGGCGCGGCCGGTGTACCGCTCGGTGAGCAGGATGAGGTCCTGCCAGACGGGCACGGCGTCCGACCGCGGCCGGTCCACGGTCACCCGCACCCCGAGGGGGCGGTACAGGGCGACGTGGTCCCAGGACCGGTCCAGGGGCCGGCCGAAGCGCCCGGCGACGCGGAGGAGGTCGAGGGCGGTGACGGGGCGACCGCCGAGCAGGTCGGGTTCGAACATCGCCGTGTCGTGGGCGGTGGGCCGGTGGTCGCGCCAGCCCGAACTGCCGTCGGTGATCTCGGTCCACGGGGCGCCGAGGGGGGCGTAACGGGCCAGAGCGGCCAGGCTTTCGCCCAGGGTGTTGGCCTCGTCGCGCGCGTGCTGAATGAGGACGGTGATCCAGGGGGCCGGATGCCAGACCGCTCCCTCCTTCCCCATCACGCAGCAGGCGTGCACATCGGCTTCGGTGGGCCGCACGTCGGCGAGGTCCGCCGCGAGCGGCAGCGGCAACGACACCTCGTGTCCCGTCACGGGCCCCAGGGCGGTGAGCCGCTCGAAGGCCGTCCCCAGCGACACACCCGCCGAGGCCGCGGCGAGCAGACCGTAGGGGGCGTCGAACCCGACCTGCGCGCTGAAGAACCGGCTCTCGTCGTCGAGGGCGAGCATGCGCCGCCCCCCGAATCCGTCGTCGGGCAGCAGGGCGAGGTCGATCGGGGTCAGGCGCCGCCATTCGTCGACGAAGGCAGGAGCCGACTCCTGTACGAGCCCTCGGGCCGCCAGCCACTCAAGTGTCCGCTTCACCTGTTCGGTGTCGGCCTGTACGGCCTGCACAGCACGCGCGGTGTCGAGCAGGGGCGCCGGATCCACCAGCGCCTCCCGCATGAGCGCCACACGGTCGGGGGTGCGCAGCAGCTCTCGTTCGAGCCGGCTGGAGACGTGGTCCGCCAGTTCTCCGAGGGCGGGCGCGCGCACGCGGCGCTCCGCGAGGACGGGAGCGAAGCGCTCCAGCACGTCGGCGAAGGTGAGGGACAGCTTCTCGGAAGCGATCGCGAGCTCCCCGAGGGGCAGGTACGAGTCGTACTGCACCAGTGAGTCGAAGGTGCTGTTGAACTCGGCCCGAAGCTCCTCGCCCACCGCCGGGACGTCCTCCCGTTGTTCCGCTCCGGCCGGTTCGGGCAGCGGTGGCACGTGCGGCAGACCCAGCCAGGCGTAGTGGCCGAGCATCGCCGCGTAAGCGGTGTCGGAGGGACGCTCTCCCCATCCGGGCCGCCCCTCTCCACTCGCGAAGTGCGGATGCCAGGACAGCACCCGCAGATCCTCCGCCCCGGCCACCAGATCCGCCGGAATCTCGCTGACGGCCTCGGGCACCCGCAGGCGCAGCCCATTGGCCGCGAGCCTGCGCGCGCGGGCCAGCGCCTCGCCCACCGGGAGCCCGGTCCGCTGCGAGAAGACGCTCAGCACCACGAGCGGGCCGAGCCAGTTCTCCGTACCGGGCGCCCAGTAGGTGAGCAGGCCGCCATGGTCATCGTCACCCAGCAGCAACCGGCGGTCGAGGGCGTCGAGTTCCGTCGCGGCGGCCGTGTCCGGGTCGGGGACCTCGGGCACTTCGACGCCTGAGATGGCATGGCGCCTGACCATCCCGAGGAGCCGCCCGACGGTACGGCTCTCCTCCTGGGCGAAGAGCGCGGCCCGCAGCACAAAGGCCGTGCCCCTCGCCCGGGGATCGATCCGCGCTTCCCACGCCTGCGGGGCGGGGTAGCCCTCCGTCGTGTCCGGGAGAGGCAGTTCCGTGCTGCCGTCCCGGAGTTTGAGCGAGACGGAACGCAGGACGGCCGACCGCCAGGCGCTGAACGCCGTGTCCCTCTGGTAGCCGCCCCTTCTCCAGCCGTGTCGCTCCGACACGAGTTCCGGGTCCCCGGGGAAGTACCCGACGCGGCGGAAGGGGATGGCCGCGGTCCGCTCCCACGTCAGCCCGCTCGTGAGCCGCGCGTCCCTCGCCAGCAGCCGTTCGGTCAGCAGGGCGGCTCCGTCCGGCAGCCATGAACCGAAGTCCCAGAGCCACTCCAGGGTGAGCCACTCGGGCGGTTCGAAAGTGGCGCAGGCGGTCACGATCTGCCGGGCCACCCAGGCCTGGTCGTAGGAGAACACCTTGGTCCTGCTGGTGCTGATCTCCGGAGCGCGGGTTCCCCGCAGGTCCATCACGCAGCCGAACGGAAAGCCCTTCGGATGGTCGGCGAAGCGCTTCTCGGGGAGACCCGCCGTCCACATCGGAAGCTGAGATTCCGCGTCCTCCCCTCCATACCGCCACGGCTTCTCCGGCCGCTCCCCCACCAGCACTCCGTCCGCCAGCAGCCGCCCCGCCCCCGGCACCCACCACACGTCCCGACCGGCCCGCACCGCCCGCGAGGCGTCCCCCTGGTAGTAGAGCGTGTCCTTCTTCCAGGACCGGACGGCCTTCCCGTCCCGCTCGACCCGCATCGAGAAGTCGGACCGCCACACCAGGGCGCCCAGCTCCTTCGCCACGTCGACCGCGTGGTCGTCCTGAAGGTAGAGCCGGACGCAGGTCCCGCCCGAGGGCTGTGCCTCGTCGCGGTCACCGATGCGGAAGAGACTGCCGCTCGACGCGATGTCGACCCGCAGGCCGCGGCCCGACTCCGCGCGGCCGTACTGGTCCGTCACCCGCGTGGAGATGCTGATCTCGTCGGCCAGCATGAAGTAGCTGAAGACGCCGACACCGAAGCGGCTGTTCGGGAAGATCCGCAGGTTCTCGTCGGCCCGGCGCCAGCGCGCCTGTTCCCTGCGGTACTCGCGGGACTGCTCGAAGCGCCGCCCCGCGCGCGAGAACGTGCCCCGCAGCGTGTCGCGCCCCATGCCGACGCCGTTGTCCTCGCACTCCACGTACGGGCGTCCGTCGGCGTCCCTGCCCTGGCGGAAGACGATCTCCCCCTGCCAGGTGTACGCGATGCCCTTGGCCGCCTCGCCGTAGCGCAGGCGGGCCTCGCGGTAGCGGCAGGCGTCCAGGGCGTTCTGGTACAGCTCGCGCAGGGCGAGGTTCTTGTCGCCGTAGAGCTGGGTGCCCATCAGGAGTTCGCGCATCTCGTCCTCGGCGAGGCCGAAGCGCATGAGGGGCACTCCATAGGTGTCGCCCTTGGTGCGGGGGTCGTACTGGGGGCGCAGCCTGCGGCACGTGACGCGCTCCGGCAGGTGGGCGAGGAGGCCGTCAGGGGCGGCGGGGCCCACGTGCTCCCTGATGCGCAGCACCGCGTCGTCCGTCCAGCCGGTGAGCGCCTCGAGGCCCGCGTGGACGGCGGGGTGCGGGCACTGGAGGTCGAGGTCGACGGCCCTGGTGAAGCGGTCCCGGACCCAGCGCAGCTCGGCGACGCTCTCGACGGCCTGGCGGGGCCGCAGCCCGTCGGTGACACCGATGTTGTCGACGAGGACCCCCGGCAGGTCCCTGAGATCACCGCCGAGCAGTCCGGAGACGGCGGTCAGCCAGGACAGCTCCCTCGGGCGCCAGCTCTCGGTGACCTCACCGGTCCCATCCGGCCCCGGGCAGACGAGTTCGCTGAGCCGGAAGGGGGCCTCGCGCTCTTCGTCGTAGGACCGGGCGGGCACGACTCCGGTCTGACGGCAGACGCGGACCAGTTCGTCGGTGAGCTCGCCGACGCGCCGGGCGGGCGCCGCGTCCCCGATGAGGGCCGTGGCGAGGGGGGTGAGGAGCTGCGCGGCATACGCCTCGTCCCACAACTCCTCCCTGCCGCGGACGTGCCGGTGCATCAGCCAGGCGGCCACGGCCCGCGCCTCCTCGGTGCGTCCGCGGCCCGCCAGTTCGCGTCCCTTGCGCCAGATGAGCGCGTGGGCGGCGAAGGTGTGCTCCAGGTCCACGCGGTCCGTCTGCGTCTCGACGTCGTCCACCGCGGGATCGAGCCGGAAGGCATCGGCGCCGATGGCCGCCTTGACGCCGAGGGCGTGCAGCGCCTCCCGCACGAAGGGGGCCGCCGCGAGGACGGCGAACTCGCCCGCGTCGATGAGCGGCCCGCCCTGGGTCTGCGAGGGGGCGAGCAGCGGTCTGAGGCCCCTGGTCAGGACCCGTACGGGATAGTCGTCGTCCGCCCAGGGGTCCTGGACCCCTGCCGACGCGGAGCCGTACCACCGCGCGCACTCCTCGGTGAGCGCGACCAGCGCCTCCTGGACACAGGCCCTGCGGGCCGCGTCGCAGCGGACGGCGGCCCACAGCTCGGGGTCGCGGACCGCTGCCTTCCACGCCTCCTGGCGCGTGCGCCCCGAGCAGAGCGTTGCCGAGGCGATGGCGGCGGGGCCGCTCGGCGCGTAGTGCGGGGTGGGGGTCTGCCGGTGTCTCGCGGCGCGGGCCAGCTCCGTCGTGCGCGCCGTCGTGTACTCGATGACTTCGGCCACGGTCCGCGGTGAGGTGTCGGCGTCCAGGGCCTCGGCGAGCGCGCGCGTGAAGTGGCTGCCCGCCTCGTCGTCGGACCCGCAGGTCTGGCCCGGTCCGCAGCCGAAGAGCACGGCCACGCGGTCGTGTCCCGCGGGGAAGCTCGTCGCCCGGCCGCCGTGCGAGCCGCCGTCCGGGTCGGCGGGGTCGCGGCAGGCGTCGACGGTGAGCAGCACCGTCCCGGCCCTGCACCCCTGGAGCAGCGACGCGAGGTCGAGGTCGATGAGGCTGTCGAGCGCGACCTCGGGCGGGTCGGTGGCCCAGCTCAACTGGGCGTCCGCCGGCACCAGGTGGTCGGCGCCGCCGACCGAGAGGCCGTGTCCGGTGAAGTGGACGAGGACGGTGCCGTCCTCGGGAGCGGTGCAGCAGATCCGGCTGATCGCGCTGCGGATCCGGGAGCGCTGCGCGGGTCTGTCGGATGTGAGCCCGAGGACCTCGACGCTGTACCCGGAGGAGCGCAGCGCGGCGCCGATGAGCTCCGCGTCCCGGTCGACCGCGGCCGTCAAGTCGGCGAACTCTTCCTCCAGTTCATACCTCGGCACGGCGATGACCAGCGCCTGCTTGCTCTCCCCCATGGCCCGTGTCTCCCCTTCCGAGCGTGACACGGGCCAGGATCCCATAGGGCGCCGACAGTGGTCCCGGGCACCGGACGGCTACCGGTTCACCGGACCCGCACCGCCCCGCCCGCCGCGAAGACCGGGCTCGTCGCGTCGGCCGGGGGCTCCTTCAGGGGTTCGTCCAGTTCGCTCACCGCGGGGCCCCGCGCGCGGCGATCGTTTCGAGCCGCTCCAGGTCGAAGCCGTAGACGCGGGCCGCGTTGCCGCCGACCATGGCGGCGATCTCGTCCCTGGGCAGGCCCGCGTAGGCGGTGCGCAGCCCCTCGCGGGAGTACGGGTGGGTGCCCTCGTCGTGCGGGTAGTCGCCGCCCCACATGATCTTGTCCAGGCCGATGCGGTCACGCAGGGCCGCCTCGTGCGGGCGCATGAAGCTGGCGCCCACGAAGCAGTTGTCCCGCCACACCTCGGAGGGGCCCTTGCCCATGGCCTCGGCGAGGCCCGCGCCGAACTTCGACTCCGCCGTCTCCGCGGTTCCCCCGCTCCTGGCCGCCGCCACCAGCCGCGCGTGGCAGTAGTCCAGCATGTCGAGCACCCCCGGTATCCATCCGGAGCCCTGCTCGGTGAGGACGAGCCGCAGCCCCGGGTGGCGCTCGAAGACGCCCGACCAGAGCAGGAACGACAGGGGCCGCCCGGGCCACCACGTCACTTCGGATACGTAGATCCCGAGGTGGTCGCCGTACTCGTGGCGGGGCACGGCCCCCGAGTGCGTGAGGACGGGCATCGCGCACTCGGCCGCCGCCGCCCATACCGGGTCATAGCGCCGGTCGTGGTAGGGCGCCTTGTCGACCCACATGGCGGGGATCATCAGCGCCCCGAGCCCCGACTCCTTGGCGCGGTGGATCTCGGCGACGACCCGGTCGGCCTCGCCGGTGACCGGCAACAGCGCGACGTAGCAGTGCCGTTCGGGGTGCTCGGACACGAAGTCGGCGAGCCAGCGGTCGTGCGCCCGCGCGCCCGCCATGCCGAGTTCGGGGTCCTGGTCGCCGGAGAGGCTGAGGCCCACGCCGAAGGGCGCGGCCGTCCGGCTGTCCACGGCGTCCGCGTCGGGGAAGACGACCTCGGCGGCCACCCCGTCGCCGTCCAGCTCCTTCTGGTCGAGCGCAACCGTGAACGCGCCCCCGTCCAACGCCCCGCGGAGGAGGAGCCGTGGACGGCGGAGGCGGCGGAGCGGGACGGCGCGCTCGCCCGCGCCCTCGCCGCACCGCTCGATCCGGAGGCGCTGTTCACCGCCTCCGTCACGGCTCTGGTGGCCGGGCTCCTCGGACCGGGGAGCTGACTGTCAGTCGCGGCCCGTATCCTCATGGACCATGCTCGAAGACCGCACGACCGCAGCGTCCGCCGCCCCCTGGCCGGCCGCGTATCCAACGGGGTACGCGGTCGTCGACGTCGAGACCACCGGCCTGGCCCGCGACGACCGCATAGTGTCGGCCGCCGTCTACCGCGTGGACGCCCGGGGCGAGATCGAGGACCACTGGTACACCCTGGTGAACCCCCAGCGTGACCCGGGCCCCGTCTGGATCCACGGTCTCACCACCGAGGTGCTCGCGGACGCGCCGCTGTTCACGGACATCGCCGAGGAGTTCGCGAGCCGCCTCGACGGCCGCGTCCTGGTCGCGCACAACGCCGTCTTCGACTGGTCGATGATCGCCAGAGAGTACGCGCGCGCGGAGCGCACCGCCCCGGTGCGGCAGCGGCTGTGCACCATCGCGCTCTCCAAGGAGCTCGCGCTCCCGCTGCCCAACCACAAGCTGGAGTCGCTGGCCGCGCACTTCGGCGTCGAGCAGCGCCACGCGCACAACGCGCTCGACGACGCCCGCGTCCTCGCCGAGGCGTTCCGTCCGAGCCTGCTCGCGGCCGCCGGCGGCAATGTCCGGCTGCCGCTCCTGGAGTGCCGTCCGCTCACCGAGTGGTCCGACGGCCCGCCCCGTGTCGTGCGCCAGTCGACGGGGTCCGCGCCCGCCGCCGCGTACCGGCCCACGAGTTGGCGCCCCTCGCGCAAGCGCCCGCCGTGCCCGTACCCGAACCCGGGGCGTTACGAACCGGGCAAACCACTCAAGCAGGGCATGCGGATCGCCTTCTCCGGGGACACCTCCATCGAGCGCGATCTCCTTGAGGACCGGGCCGTCGAGGCGGGCCTGCACATCGCCACGAGCGTGTCGCGCCTCACCAGCCTGCTCGTCACGAACGATCCGGACTCGGGCACCTCCAAGACCGTCAAGGCGCGCGCGTTCGGCACCCCGGTGATCGACGAGGCCGCCTTCGGCCAGCTCCTCCCGGACGTGGCGCCCGCCTCGGACGGGTGACGGGCGGGCCGGTGGCGCGGCGACCGTCAGACGGGTGATTGGCGGGCGACTCGCCCGCCGACGGCTCGCCCCGCACCGCCGTCGCGTCCCACGCTGTGGCGCATGGCACGTTGCGAGGTCTGCGGAAACGACTACGGCATGTCCTTTGAAGTGCACGCGCAGGGCGCGGTGCACGTCTTCGACTGCTTCTCCTGCGCCATCCACCGCATGGCGCCCATCTGCGAGCACTGCCGGTGCCGGATCATCGGCCAGGGCGTCGAGGTCGACGGGCACTGGTACTGCGGCGCCCACTGCTCACGCGCGGAGGGCCGGGTGGGCATCATCGACAAGGTCTGACCCGGGCCCATCCGCGCGGCGCTCCGGCTCCACCCCGCCCCACCGGCTCCCTCCCCGTCCCATCCCGACCCCACTTCCGGACACCCCATGACCGAGTTGTACGGTCGTGGGGTGTACCGCTTCCTGTTGTCCCGGCAGTGGGTGATCCTCACCCTCATCGCCCTCGTTCTCATCCCCGTGATGGTCGAGCTGGGCTTCTGGCAGTTGCACCGGCACGAGCACCGCGTCGCGCAGAACCAGCGGGTCTCCAAGGCGCTGAGCGCCGACCCGGTCCAGGCCGAGAAGATCACTTCCCCCGGGCACGAGGTGCCCAAGGCGGATCTGTACCGCAGGGTGAGCGCCGAGGGCAGGTTCGACACGGAGCACGAGGTCGTCGTGCGGCGCCGCACGAACTCCGACGACAAGGTCGGCTTCCACGTCCTGACCCCCTTCGTCCTCGACGACGGCAAGGTGCTGCTCGTCAACCGCGGCTGGATCCCCGCCGACGGCCCGCAGACCGCCTTCCCGAAGATCCCCGCGCCGCCCAGGGGCAGGACCGTCGTCACCGGCCGCTTGATGGCCGACGAGACGTCCGCGGAGAGCGGCATCAAGGACGTCCGCGGCCTGCCGGACCGTCAGATCATGCTGATCAGCAGCGGCCAGCAGGCCCACAGCCTCGGCAAGGAGGTCCTCGGCGGATACGTCGAGCAGACCTCGCCCGAGCCCGCGGGCGACACCCCCGAGCTGATCGACGAGCCCGACCACGGCAGCATCGGCCCGCACATGGCGTACGCGGTCCAGTGGTGGCTGTTCGCCGCCGGTGTCCCGGTGGGCTGGGTCGTCCTGGTCCGCAGGGAGCGCCGCGACCGCGCCGCCGCAGCGGCGGCCCCCGAGCAGGAGCCGACGCCCGCGGCCGTCTGAGCCCACGGCGCGGGGAAGCGGCCCACGCCACCAGAAGCCCGCTCTCCGGGGACCCGAGAGCCGCAGGTCGGAGCCGATTGTCCCGGCCCGCCGATTGGCGGAGCCGACTCACGGGAACGCGTTCTGCGTGCCTCGCCCCATCGAAGACCTCGCGCTCATCGGCGACCTCCAGACCGCCGCCCTCATCGGCAGTGACGGCTCGCTGGACTGGCTGTGTCTGCCCCGATTCGACTCCGCCGCCTGCTTCGCCGCCCTGCTCGGCGACGAGGAGAACGGCCACTGGCGCATCGCCCCGAAGGACGCGAACGCCTGCACCCGCCGCGCCTACCGGCCCGACTCCCTCGTCCTCGACTCCGAGTGGGACACCGAGGACGGCTCCGTCCGCGTGACGGACTTCATGCCGCAGCGTGACCGCGCCCCCGACGTCGTCCGCATCGTCGAGGGACTCAGCGGCCGCGTCACCGTCCGCAGCACGCTCCGGCTCCGCTTCGACTACGGATCGGTCGTGCCCTGGATGCGCCAGGTGGACGGCCACCGCGTCGCCGTCGCGGGCCCCGACTCGATCTGGCTGCGCAGCGAGCCCGCCGTGCACACCTGGGGCCACGCCTACGGCACCCACTCCGAGTTCACCGTCGAGGAGGGCGAGAAGGTGGCGTTCGTCCTCACCTGGCACCCCTCCCACGAGCCGCGCCCCGCGCTGGTCGACCCCTACGAAGCGCTGGAGCACAGCCTCGTGGACTGGCGCGCCTGGACCGCCCGCTGCCACTACGAGGGACCGCACCGCGACACCGTCATCCGCTCCCTCATCACCCTCAAGGCCCTCACCTACGCGCCCACCGGCGGCATCGTCGCCGCCCCCACGACGTCCCTGCCCGAGGAGATCGGCGGCGTACGGAACTGGGACTACCGCTACTGCTGGCTGCGCGACTCCACCCTCACGCTGAACGCCCTGGTCGCGGCCGGCTTCCTGGAGGAGGCCGAGGCCTGGCGCGACTGGCTGCTCCGCGCCGTCGCGGGCAACGCCGACGACCTGCAGATCGTGTACGGCCTCGCCGGTGAGCGCCGGCTGCCCGAGTACGAGGTCGACTGGCTGCCGGGCTACGAGGGCTCCCGCCCGGTGCACGTCGGCAACGGGGCCGTGGACCAGCTCCAGCTCGACGTGTACGGCGAGGTCGCCGACTCCCTGTACCTCGCGCGGAAGGCGGGCCTGCACAGCCGTCCGCACGCGTGGAACCTCCAGCTCAGCCTCCTGCAGTTCCTGCGCGAGAACTGGCGTGCGCCGGACAAGGGCCTGTGGGAGATGCGGGGCCCCGACCGCCACTTCGTGCACTCCAAGGTGATGGCGTGGGTCGCCGCCGACCGCGCGGTGCGCACCCTGGAGGAGCAGCCGGACCTGCGCGGCGACATCGAGTGCTGGCGCGAGCTGCGCGACGAGATCCACCGCGAGGTCTGCGAGCGCGGCTACGACGCCGAGCGCAACACCTTCACCCAGTACTACGGCTCCACCGAACTGGACGCCTCGCTGCTGCTCATCCCGCGTACGGGTTTCCTGCCCCCCGACGACCCGCGCGTCATCGGCACCGTCGACGCGGTCCGCGCCGAGCTCGACCACCACGGCCTGATGCTGCGCTACACCTCGGCCGGGAACACGGTCGACGGCCTGCCCGGCGAGGAGGGCACCTTCCTCGTCTGCTCCTTCTGGCTGGCGGACGCCCTGCACATGACGGGACGCACGAAGGAGGCGCGCGAACTGTTCGAACGCCTGGTGGGGCTCTGCAACGACGTGGGGCTGCTCGCCGAGGAGTACGACCCGGTGAGCGACCGCCAGCTCGGCAACTACCCGCAGGCGTTCAGCCACATCGGCCTGGTGAACACCGCCCTCGCGCTCTACGGGGCGGACGCGCGAGACTAGGCGCATGGATCTTGGACTGGAAAACCGTGTCTACGTCGTCACCGGCGCCACCCGCGGCCTCGGCAACGCCACCGCGCGCCGGCTCGTCGCGGACGGCGCGAAGGTCGTCATCACCGGGCGCGAGGAGAAGACCGTCGCGGAGGCCGCCGCCGAACTGGGCGCGAACGCGGTGGGCGTCGCCGCCGACAACGCCGATCCGGCCGCCCCGGGCCGCCTGATCGCGGCGGCGCGCGAGCACTTCGGCGGCTTCGACGGCGTGCTGATCAGCGTCGGCGGGCCCGCGCCCGGCTTCGTCGCCGACAACACCGACGAGCAGTGGCAGACCGCCTTCGAGGCGGTCTTCCTCGGCGCCGTGCGGCTCGCCCGCGCCGCCGCCGCCGAGCTGGGCGAGGGCGGCGTCATCGGCTTCGTCCTCTCGGGGTCGGTCTACGAGCCGATCGCGGGCCTGACGATCTCCAACGGCCTGCGTCCCGGCCTCGCCGGGTTCGCCAAGTCCCTCGCGGACGAGCTCGGCCCGCGCGGCATCCGCGTCGTCGGCGTGCTCCCCGGCCGCATCGCCACCGACCGCATGCGCCAGCTCGACGGTCTCTCGCCGGACCCGGAGGCGACCCGCGCCGCCAACGAGGCGGGCATCCCGCTGCGCCGCTACGGCACCCCGGAGGAGTTCGGCCGCACGGCCGCCTTCCTGCTCTCCCCCGCGGCCTCGTACCTGACCGGGATCATGGTGCCGGTGGACGGCGGGGCCCGCAGCGGCTTCTAGCGTCGCGGCCCCGCGCGCCCCGTCCGTCAGCTCACACGCCGGGCGCGGTGCTTGACGCCGCGCAGCCGGACCGTGGCGGGCAGGCTCGCGAGGCCCGCCGACTCACGGGCGTGGGCGAGGGCTTCGGCGCCGAAGCGGTGCAGCGCGTCGGCGGGCGCGGCGCGGGGTTCCAGGGCGAGCTCCGCGCGCGCCCTCGGCGTACCGCGCCGCCCGGTCAGCGCGACCCGGGCCCGCTCGACGCCGTCCTGCGCCTCGGCCTCGCCGGCCATGACGCTCTCCAGGGCGCGCCCGCGCACCACAGCGCCCTCGCCGTCGCCGGTCTCCACCAGGACCTCCGCGAGGCGGCGCCTGCGGAGCTGGGCCGAGAGCCACCACAGCGTGAGCAGCACGAGCAGCGCCAGGACGGCGATGACCACCGGCCAGAACCATCCGGCGTCCCGCCATCGGGTCCGGTCGCCGTCGCTGAGCAGCACGTCGTGCCGGCCGTCGTGGATCCACCAGGAGGGCGGCGGCGCGCCGAGCCCCACGGCGAGCACCGAGCCGCCGAGGACGAGCAGGACGAGCCCCGCCAGGGCCAGGAGCACGCGGTTGACCGTGCGCGGCATGGTGTTCACCCCTTCCTGCCGGGCCGGGTGACGCGCACGAGGACGCCGGGCGGGCGGGCCAGCCCGAGGTCGTCGACGCCGCCGGCCAGTGCGGTGTCCAGGTCGTCGCGTACGTCGTCGGGGTCGCGGAAGTGCGAGACGGCCCGCACGCGCACCTTGGAGCGCCGCACGCGGACCCGTACCGACTGCACGCCCGGCACGTCCATCGCGCGGTCGCGCAGCATCATGGCGGCGGCGGTCCGCTCCAGCCCCGCGCGCACGTCGGAGTCGGTGCGCCGCATCGGCAGGAGCTTGCGCTGCCCCGGGGTCGCGGCGAGCACGAGCAGCCAGAGGCCGAGAGCCGCGGCCACGCCCGCCCCGACCAGGACCGCGGTGTCGTCGAGGGGACGCTCCCCCAGCTCCCTGGCCAGCTCGCGCCGCCAGTGCATCGCGGAGTGGTCGGCCCGTACGGCGACGACGTCGTACAGGAGCAGTCCCGTGCCGGCGAGGACCAGTACGGCGAGCAGGGCGGCGGGCACCCGGCGGCGGGACCAGAACCGTCCGGCCCCGCGGCCGTCCTCGGCGAACGTGGGCGGCGGCCCGTGGCCGGCGGCGGAATCGGCCCGGTCCGGCTCTCCCCGGGGTCGAGTCCCCTCGGGCCCGGTCTGATCGGGCGCTGTCTCCTCGGGCCCCGTCCCTTCGGAGCGGGCCTCTTCGGCGGGCGGCAGCGGCCGGGCGCCGTCGCCCCCCTCGGCCTCCCTCATCGTGTCCTCCCCTGTGCCGTGGCGCGGACCCGCGCCGAGTGCAGCCGTTCCACCTGGACCGCCACTTCGGGCACGTCCATGCCCGCCAGCGCCTTCACGCGCTCGGCGACGTGGCGGCGCACCTCGCCGCAGCGTCCGCCGATGTCGCAGGGGTAGTCCAGTTCGAGGCTGACGCGGACGCGGGCGGTGTCCTGGTGCACGGCGACCGTGGCGTGCGGCGGTGAGCCGCCGTCCGGCACCTCGTCCACGGCCTCACGCGCCGCCTGCGCGGCGATCTTCGCGACGACCCGGTCGGCGATCCGGGTGGCGCCGCGCTCCCCCGGAGCGACCTGTGCCGCCACCGCTCACCGCCGCCGGTCGCCGCGGCCGCGGAAGAAGTCGCCGGGTTCCAGGTCCCCCTCCAGGAACCGCCCGGCCACGAAGCCGACGGCTCCCAAGGCTGCCACCAGCAGGAACGCCCCGAATCCACCGAAGTATCCGGCGAAGCCGAGCGCCATCCCTGCCACCATGCCGATCACGGCCATGCTCATCGTGCGCTCCTCATCGTGCGCTCCCTGTCCTGCGCTCGTCCTCGGGACGCGGCTGCGCCTTCGCCGGTGCTACTGGAGGCGGCCCTCGGGCTCCTCGTCCTCCTCGTCGGGGAGTTTCACGTCGCTCACGGCGATGTTGACCTCGACGACCTCGAGACCGGTCATGCGCTCCACGGCGGCGACCACGTTCTCGCGCACGTCGCGGGCGACGTCGGCGATCGAGACGCCGTACTCGACGACGATCTCCAGGTCGAGCGCGGTCTGCACCTCGCCGACCTCGGCCTTCACGCCGCGCGAGACGGATTTCGTGCCGCCGGGCACCCGGTCGCGCACGGCGCCGAAGGTCCGCGCGAGGCCGCCGCCCATCGCGTGCACGCCCTCGACGTCACGCGCGGCGAGCCCGGCGATCTTCTCGACGACGCCGTCCGCGATGGTGGTCTTGCCGCGGCCCCCGGGGGCGCCGCCGCCACTCGCGCGCCCGGTCTGGCCCCGCGCCGAAGCTTCCGTCGCGGAGTCCTGCCGCAGTGTCTGAGACGTCTTCCGCTGTCCGATGTCGGTCATCGCCGTCCCGTCCGTTCCGAAAGGGGATCTGTCTTCTTCCGCCACATTAAGTCCGGTTGCGCGGCTGCGCTCCGGGGATGCGGCAGGCTGGGGAACATGACGGGTGACGGTTGGCCCCAGGCGGTACGACGGCAGCTCGGGCTCGGCAGGGTGCTGCCGCTCGGCGGCCCGGAAGACGGCACATGGGTGACGGAGGCGGCGGCGGACGGCGCGTTGCGCGCGGCGGCGCGCGACGTGAGCGGCGTACGCCTGGGCACACTGCGCATCGCCCCGGCCGATCCGGAGGACACGCGGGCGCCGGTCGTGCCGCCCCCGCCGAGCGCGCTGCCGCCGGGGCCGCTGCGGATCACGGCGGACTTCGCGGCCGTGGCGACCGCGCCGCTGCCCGCGGCGGCCGACCGGCTGCGCGCGGCGCTCCGCGCGGCGGCGGACCGGCTCGGCCTGGTGGCCCCGGAGGTGGACCTGCGCGTGACGGCGCTGCTCGACGACGCGCGTGACGCCGAACGGGTGACGCGGAAGGCCCCGGCCGGCGCACGGCAGGAGCCGGACGAGGGGGCGACCGCGGCCGAGGACTCGAGCGACGCGGCGCGTGCCGCACGGGCCGCGCTGGCCGTGCCCGGGGTGTCCCGGCTGACCCGCGCGCTGGGCCCGGCCGTGCACCTGGAGGAGCGCCCCGCGGCCAACGCGCTGCCGCGCCGTCACGCGCGCGTGGAGCTGGCCACCGGCGGCGGCCACCGCGCCCTCGACGTGGCGCTGGCGGTCCGCGCGGCGGTGGCGGCGGCCCTGCCGGACCACCCCTCGGTGGCGGTGCTGGTCACCGGCGCAGAGTGAGCCCGGCCGGGCTGCGGCAGGCTCAGTCGCCGAGGCCCGCGAGGTCGCGGAGCCTGCGGCCCTGCGCGGCGCGCTCGGCCACGCGCTGCTCCTCGTAGGTGCGGTCCGTGGCGCCCTGGAGCAGTGCCTTGGTCTCGATGACGGCGTCGCGCGGCGCGGCGACGAGCGCGGCGGCGAGGTCGTTCGCGGCGGCGCCGAGCTGGTCCGCGGGCACGACGAGGTTGGCGAGGCCCACCCGCTCGGCCTCGTCCGCGTGGACGAAGCGCCCGGTGGCGCAGATCTCCAGGGCGCGGGCGTAGCCGACGAGGCCCACCAGCGGATGCGTGCCGGTGAGGTCGGGAACGAGGCCCAGGCTGGTCTCGCGCATGGCGAACTGCACGTCGTCGGCCGCGATCCGCAGGTCACAGGCGAGCGCGAGCTGGAAGCCGGCGCCGATGGCATGCCCCTGGACGGCGGCGATGGACACGATGTCGCTCCGCCGCCACCAGGTGAACGCCTCCTGGTATTCGGCGATCGTGGCGTCGAGGACGCCGTCGTCGCCGCGTGCCAGGTCGATGAAGGACGGCTCGCCGTCGAAGCCCTCCGGCGTGAACGCCTGCCGGTCGAGGCCCGCGGAGAAGGACTTGCCCTCTCCGCGCAGCACCACGACACGGACGCTGCCCGGCAGCAGCTGACCGGCCTCGGCCAACGCCCTCCACAGCGCGGGAGATTGGGCGTTTCGCTTGGCCGGGTTGGTCAGCGTCACCGTGGCGACGGCCTCGTCGATGGTGAGGCGTACGCCGTCCTTGTCGAGAACCGGTGCGAGCTCGCTGTCGGTCGAAGCCATGGGTGCCTCCGGTGGGGTGCGGTCGGGCCGGGCGCGGGTGAGCGCCCGTAAGTGACTGCACAGTAACCACCCGGTCGATCACGTGATCGGCCGGGTGGCCACCATCGGACCATGGAGCAGCGCGCCGCCGCGATCAGCCGGCGGCGGCCTTCTTGCCTCGCGTCGCCCCGCCGCGTCCCCGCAGCGTGACGCCGGACTCGCTCAACATCCGGTGCACAAACCCGTACGAGCGGCCGGTCTCTTCGGCCAACGCCCGGATGCTCGCACCGCCGTCGTACTTCTTCTTCAGGTCTGCCGCGAGCTTGTCGCGCGCGGCGCCGGTAACCCGGCTGCCCTTCTTCAGAGTCTCGGCCACCCGTGCCTCCTCATGGGAAGTGCGCTCTGGACTTCTCATGATCACCCCTCGCGGGCTTCCTGGCCACCCATTCGGCAAGGTCAGTACGGCGAGGTTCCTCGTTCCGGATGCGTCCACCACGAGTGGAATTAACGATTCCACACGCGGGATTTTCCGTACGAGATCCGGCGCCACGGAGAACGAGCAGGTCAGGGGCTTCCGAAGCCGGCGCCTTCCCCATCCCACCGGGGGCCCGCAAAATCCGTGTAGGACACACCTCGGTACGAGGACAGCTCACACAGATGAGGGATCACGGATCGGCCGAATGATCCATACGCAGTGGATCAGCGGTTCGATCACGCCGAGTGGACGCCGCCGCGGTGCGCGGACCGGGCGGTGGGCACCCCGCGGGCGGCCGGACTCAGGCGAGGGCGACCAGGTCCGCGTAGTCCTGGCCCCACAGGTCCTCCACACCGTCCGGCAGCAGGATGATCCGCTCCGGCTGGAGGGCCTCCACCGCGCCCTCGTCGTGGGTGACGAGGACGACCGCTCCCTTGTAGGTGCGCAGCGCGCCGAGGATCTCCTCGCGGCTCGCCGGGTCGAGGTTGTTGGTGGGCTCGTCGAGGAGCAGGACGTTGGCCGAGGAGACGACCAGGGTCGCGAGCGCGAGCCGGGTCTTCTCGCCGCCGGAGAGCACCCCGGCGGGCTTGTCGACGTCGTCCCCGGAGAAGAGGAACGAGCCCAGCGTCTTGCGCACCTCGACGAGGTCGAGGTCGGGGGCGGCCGAGCGCATGTTCTCCAGGACCGTGCGCTCGGGGTCCAGCGTCTCGTGCTCCTGCGCGTAATAGCCGAGCTTGAGGCCGTGGCCCTCGATGACCTGGCCCGTGTCGGGCTTCTCGGCGCCGCCGAGCAACCTGAGCAGGGTCGTCTTGCCCGCGCCGTTGAGCCCGAGGATGACGACCCGCGAGCCCTTGTCGATCGCGAGGTCGACGTCGGTGAAGATCTCCAGCGAGCCGTATGACTTCGACAGGCCCTCGGCCATGAGCGGCGTCTTGCCGCACGGCGAGGGCTCGGGGAAGCGGAGCTTGGCGACCTTGTCGCTCTGGCGGACCTCTTCCAGGCCCGCGAGGAGCTTGTCGGCGCGGCGCGCCATGTTCTGCGCGGCGACGGTCTTGGTGGCCTTCGCGCGCATCTTGTCGGCCTGCGAGTGCAGGGCGGCGGCCTTCTTCTCGGCGTTCTGCCGCTCGCGCTTGCGGCGCTTCTCGTCGGACTCGCGCTGCTGCTGGTAGAGCTTCCAGCCCATGTTGTAGACGTCGATCGCGGAGCGGTTGGCGTCCAGGTAGAAGACCTTGTTGACGACCGTCTCGACGAGGTCGACGTCGTGGGAGATCACGATGAAGCCGCCGCGGTACGTCTTGAGGTAGTCGCGGAGCCAGACGATCGAGTCGGCGTCGAGGTGGTTGGTCGGCTCGTCGAGGAGGAGCGTGTCGGCGTCCGAGAAGAGGATGCGGGCCAGCTCGATGCGGCGGCGCTGACCGCCGGAGAGCGTGTGCAGGGGCTGGCCGAGCACGCGGTCGGGGAGGTTGAGCGCGGCGGCGATGGTGGCGGCCTCGGCCTCGGCGGCGTAACCGCCCTTGGTGAGGAACTCCGTCTCCTGGCGCTCGTACTGCTTGAGGGCCTTCTCGCGGGTGGAGCCCTGGCCGTTGGCGATGCGCTGTTCGTTCTCGCGCATCTTGCGGATCAGGGTGTCGAGGCCGCGCGCGGAGAGGATGCGGTCGCGGGCGAGCACGTCGAGGTCGCCGGTGCGGGGGTCCTGCGGGAGGTAGCCGACCTCTCCGGAGCGCGCGATGGTGCCGCCCGCGGGGGTGCCCTCGCCCGCGAGGCACTTGGTGAGGGTGGTCTTGCCCGCCCCATTGCGGCCGACGAGGCCGATGCGGTCGCCCTTCGCGATGCGGAAGGTGGCGTTCTCGATGAGGATGCGGGCGCCGGCGCGCAGCTCGATGCCGGAAGCGGTGATCACGGGGGTACTCCTGAACAGGGTGGACGGCGAGAGGGACGACTGCGGGTGGTCGGGACCGGTGTCTACGCCGTCCAACTGAGGAGAGGAGCTGCCATGGCAGCCATTCTAACGGCCCAACGCAACTAATTTTCTGGCCGCCCGACGCCGCCGCCCCGGCCGCTGTCCCGCACGCCGTCGCGCTGCGGTTCCCCATTGCCGAGGGGGGTGCGGCCCGGAACGATCCTCCCGTAGTCGTCCACCGCGATGACCTGGGAGGTCCACGAGGCGGCCGGGCCCGTGCAGGGCTGGGCGACCAGCAGGGCCCCGCCGCGCCGCAGCGAGCGGGCGGGCTCGAAGGCGCAGCCGGGGCGGGCGGGCAGCACCCAGCGCAGGTCCCCGTCCGCGGCGCGGTACGCGGCGATGCGGTGCGGGGTGACCACGGCCAGCATGCGGGCGCCGGGGGCCAGGGGCCGCAGCACTCCGGCGCCGCCCCGGGCCCCGGGGGTGCGCAGCCAGGCGGCGCTCGCGGGGATGGCGCGGTGCCAGCGCACGGAGCCGCCGTCGCGGGCGGTGTCGGTGACCAGGCCGTCGCTCCAGAGCGCGACGGCGTGCCCCGGGGCGGCGAGCAGCGTGACGGGGGTGCGCCCCTTCCTCGTGTACGTCCAGCGGACCGTGCCGCTCCCCCGGTCGTACGCCTCCACCGCGCTGCCCCTGGTCCGCAGTCCGGTGGCCGCAGCGGAGCCGCCGCCGGCCACGCGCGCGTGGACGGTGAGGCGGTCGCCGTAGGGGGCAGGCCGCGAGTGGTGGGCGGCGGTGATCAGCGGCACGGCCAGCAGCGCGAGGGCCGCGGGCAGGGCGATGCGGGCGCCTCGGCGGGCCGGGGCGGGGCGGGACGCCGGCTGCGGGCCCCACGCCCCCTCGCTCTCGCGCGGCAGGCCGGTCGCGTCGAGCGGCGGAGCGGACATGGGCCCCCTTCGGTACCTGTGCCACGGATCAGGCGCAGAGCGTAGCGGCGGGTTCCGTGTGGGCCGCGGGGCGCGGGGGCGACACGGCGGGCGGGGTGGCCGCCGTCGCCCGTTCGGGCGTGGGCCCCCGGCTCACTCCCCGCCGGTGTGCACCTGGAAGGCGGCGCGGCGGACGGCCTTGGCCAGCGCCGGGTCGGGGTGCGCCGCGGCGAGCGCGACGAGGACCTGGACCGTGCGGGGGTGTCCCGCGCGGCGCACCTCGTCGAGCAGGGCGGGGACCGTGGGCTGGACCGCCGACTCCAGGTGCCGCACGAGCAGGTGGGCCTCGCCGTGGTCCGCGACGGCCGCCGCGGTGTCGATCCAGAGCCAGGTGGACTCCTCGCGGCTCAGGACGAGGTGGACGTCCTCGGGGTCGGCGCCCTCCTGCTCGGCGAGCCAGAGCAGGGCGTACGGGCGCAGCGACGCCTCGTCGGCCGCGGCCCTGACGTCGGGCTCGGCCGGGGCGCCGACCACCCGCAGGGCCTCGAAGGCGAGGCCGCGCAGCAGGGCGTCCTCGCCGCGGGCCGCGGTGAGCAGGTCGGTGACGGCGCTGCCGACGGGGCGGGCGGCGAGCCAGGCGCGGTATTCGGCGCGTGCGGCGTTGGGCCGCAGGCGCGCGCAGCCGCGCAGCATGTCCTCGGCGGACTGCTCGATGTGCCCGGCGGGGCTCTGCGCGGCGACGCAGATCTGCTCCAGCTTGACCCAGACCGCCCAGCTGCCGAGCGGGGTGAGCGTGGCCTGCCCCTCGGCGTAGGTCAGCGCGCCGACGGCGGCGAGGCCGCGCAGGGCCCAGTCGAGGAGGGCGGGCAGCGGGGCCGCCTCCGCGCCCTCGTCGGCCGCGGGGTCGGGCTGGTCGTAGGGGATCTCGCAGCGCTCGGTGCGCAGTTCGTCGACGCGCTGCTCCAGGAGGTCCAGGAGCTGCGGCACGGGGACGGGTCCCGCCGAGAGCTGGAGGAAGGAGAGCAGCTGCGGCATCGCCTCGACGGCTTCGGCGACCGCGGCGGGCGGCAGGTCGGCGGGCGCGGGATGGGCCAGCGACCAGGCGTCGAAGAGGGCGACCCAGCCGCGCAGGACGGCGGTGTCGTCGCGGTTCCAGGCGCGCAGCCGCCAGCCGGGGCGGGCGCTGTCGCCGTGCACCTCGATGAGGCCCGCGAGCCGTGCGGTGTCCCAGTCGGCGCGCACCTGATCGGGGGTCAGCCCCAGCTCGGCGGCGGCGCGTTCGGCGGTGGCGTCCGAGAGGGCGCCCTTGCCGTCGGGCGCGGCGCCGCCGGGGCCCGGTCGCAGCGCCGCGTCGGCCCAGCGGGCGATCCGGACGGCGTCGGCGAGGCCCGCGCGTGCCCCGCGGGCCAGTTCCGACGGCGGTGGCGTGCCCTCGGGCGGCCGGGGCGCGGGGCGGCGCGTGCGTCGGTGGCTCACCGCGCCCGGGGCGGCGGAGAGGGGGCGCGCTGGGTCGCGCTGGGCGTCTCCTCTCCGGTCGGCCCTCGGGTAGGGGGCGCGGACGAGTCGGAGCCTGGAGTCGCGCGGGGTACGGGACGTCACGGGAGCAGTCTTCCTGTTGACGGTCCGAAAACCCAAACGGAATGGCGACGGCGGCTCTTGGGCCCCGTGGCCGGGGGCCGGGACCGCCCCCTCGGCACGGTGGCCGAGGGGTCACATCAGGGGGACGAGGAAGCGGCGCAGCGCCTCCTCGTAGCCCGCGGGGTCGGCGTTCCACATGGCTCCGTGGGGCGCGCCGTCCACGGTGTGCGTCGTGATGAGGTCCGGGCGCCGCTGGGCGAACCGGCGGGAGGGGCCCCAGGGCGCGACGACGTCGTCGGGGCCGTGCACCAGGAGCGTCGGCACCCGCAGCTCGCCGGGGTCGGTGGCGGCCGGGGCGCGCTCGCCGCGGAGCCCGGTGCGCCCCTGGGCCGCGCGCACCGCGAGCGGGAGGAGCGGGCCGGGGGTGCGCCGGGCCGAGGCGAGGGCGCGCAGGGTGGCCTCCCAGTCGAGCACCGGGGAGTCGAGGACGAGGCCGCTGACGTGCTCGCGCAGGGCCGAGCGGGTGGCGGCGCGCAGGCACATGGTGGCACCGGTGGACCAGCCGTGCAGGACGACGTGGCGGGCGCCGCCGCGCACGGCATAGCGGATGGCGGCGTCCACGTCGCGCCACTCGGTCTCGCCGAGGTGGCCGAGGCCGTCCGGGGAGCGGGGCGCGCCCGGGTCGCCCCGGTAGGCGATGTCGAGCACGGGGAGGCCGAGCCGCCGCAGGAAGTCGAGCACGACCATGGGGTGTTCGCGGGTGGCGCCCAGGCCGTGCACGGTGATGACCCAGGTGTCGCGGTTGCCGGGCACGAACCAGGCGGGCAGGCCGCCGAGCTCGCCGGGCACCACGACGTCCTGGTGGTCGATGCCGAGCGCGGTGCGCGGGTCGCCGACGTGGACCTGCGGGGTGAGCCTGACCTTCGCCCCGGCGTGCAGGGCGCCGCGGGTGACGGCCCGGAGGCGGCGTACGACGGTGTCGGCCTTGTGCGGCGCCGATTCCAGGACGGGGCCGACGACGGCGTGGGCGCCGTCGCCGGTCAGCCCGTAGGTGCCGGGGCGGCGGCTGGCGAGGGCGCGGGTCAGCGTGACCCGGTCCGGGGTCGTGGCGTGCACGGTGAGTCGGGGCTCCGTCGGCAGGGGGCGGCCCGCCGGGGCGCGCAGGGCGGCGTCGCTCGCGAACCGGCCGGCAGCGATCGCGGCTGCTGCGGCCGTCCCCAGGGCGGCGGTGACTGCGGTGACGGCCGCTGCCGTCGCTTTGGCTGGACGCACCGCTCCAGTGTCCGGGCCGGTGCGCCGGGGGGCCAGTGGGCGGCGGCCACGGGGTGACGCGGCGGCGGAACGCCCGCGCAGCCGCTCCCCGCCGCGCCGGGGAGCGGACCAGGGGCCGAAGATGCGTATCGCTCGTGCCATGGGGACCTTCTGCCCGCGATGGGCGGCGTCACCGTCGGGAAATGACGGGCGGCGCCGCTGCCAGGCGCGCCGGGCGGCGGCGCCGTCAGGAACGCGGCTGCCCGTACCCCCGCAGCCGCTCCTGTGCCTCCGCGAGCTGTTCTTCGGTCAGGAGCGCGGGCGTGCGTCCGGGGACCGCGGAGGCGGTGAGCCAGAGGTGGCACATCCACTCCAGCTGGGCCGTGCGGTCGTAGGCCTGGCCCAGGGAGGCCCCGTGGGTGACCGTGCCGTGGTTGCGCAGCAGGCAGCCGGTGCGGTCCCGCAGAGCGTCCAGCATGGCGTGTGCCAGTTCCTCGGTGCCGTACAGGGCGTAGGGGGCGACGCGGACCGGGCCGCCGAGGAGGCCCGTCACGTAGTGGACCGGCGGCACCTCGTCCAGCAGCAGGGAGACGGCCGTGGCGTGCACGGCGTGGGTGTGGACGACGGCCCGCGCGTCGGTGGAGCGGTAGACGGCCAGGTGCATGGGCAGCTCGCTGGTCGGCGCCAGGTCTCCGACGACCTGCCGGCCCGCGAGGTCGACGCCGACCGCGTCCCCGGGGCCCAGCCGGTCGTAGGGGACCCCGGTCGGGGTGATGAGGACCGTGTCGCCGACGCGGACGGAGACGTTGCCCGACGTGCCGACGACGAGGCCGTCCCGCACGGTCCTGCGGGCGGTCTCCACCAGCTCCTCCCACGCCGCCGCGAGCGCCTCGTCCGAGGCCGCCGCGGGGGCGTTCCGCTCCGTGCCGTTTCCGGGGTCCTGCCGCTGCTCGGTCATGCGGCGATCCTGCCAGCCGGGCGGGGCGCGCTGAAGGGCGTCCGCGCGCCGGTCCGCACCCCCTCGTCCGCCCCTGCGGACGGGGGCGGCGAGCGACGCCGTCGCACTCGGGGTGACCAGGATCTCCTCACCGGATTCCGGGGCCCTCGGCGGCCCTGTCCCAGGGGTGGGCGCCCGGATGGCGGAAGGCGACACTCCGCCCGATTTGCAAGGCCCGTACGGTCCGTCCGTACGCTCGTGGACGGAGGCCCGCTCGATGCGGAGTGAACGCACTCCACTTCGGGTCACCGCACCGCCCGACCGAGTTCATCTTCCGTTCACCCGGGTTGCCTAACTTCCAACTGCCACTGACGTCCAACAGAAGCCTGGGTAAATGGAACACATCACGCTTCTCCTCGGGATCGTGATCGTCACCGCTCTCGTGTTCGATTTCACGAACGGTTTCCACGACACTGCCAACGCGATGGCGACGACCATCTCGACCGGCGCTCTCAAGCCCAAGACGGCGGTGGCCATGTCCGCCGTGCTCAACCTCGTCGGCGCCTTCCTCTCCGTGGAGGTCGCCAAGACGATCTCCGGCGGCATCGTCAACGAGGACGGCCTCAAGACCGAGGTCATATTCGCCGCGCTCGTCGGCGCGATCCTCTGGAATCTGCTGACCTGGCTGGTGGGCCTGCCCTCCAGTTCCTCCCACGCGCTCTTCGGCGGCCTCATCGGCGCCGCGGTCATGTCGATGGGCTGGTCGTCGATCAACGGCGGCACCGTCGTCACCAAGATCCTGATCCCGGCCCTCGCCGCGCCGCTCGTGGCGGGCCTCGCCGCGATGCTGGCCACGCGCCTGACGTACCGGATCGGACGCGGCACCGACACCCGGGCCACCGCCAAGGGCTACCGCGTGGGCCAGATCGCCTCCGCGGGCCTCGTCTCGCTGGCGCACGGCACCAACGACGCGCAGAAGACCATGGGCATCATCACGCTCGCCCTGGTCACCGGCGGTGTCCTCAACCCCGGCGCCAACCCCCCGATGTGGGTCATCGTCTCGGCCGGTGTGGCCATCGCCCTCGGCACGTACCTGGGCGGCTGGCGCATCATCCGCACGATGGGCAAGGGCCTCACCGACCTCCAGCCGCAGCAGGGCTTCGCCGCCCAGACCAGCGCCGCGACGGTCATCCTCGCCTCCTCGCACCTGGGCTTCTCGCTCTCCACCACCCAGTCCTGCTCCGGCGCCGTCATGGGCGCGGGCCTCGGCCGCAAGGGCGGCGTGGTCCGCTGGTCCACGGCCACCCGCATGTTCGTCGCGTGGGGTCTGACCCTGCCGGCCGCGGGTCTGGTCGGCGCGGGCGCCGAGTTCCTCACCCAGCAGGGCCCCTGGGGCATCGCGGCCACCGCGACGCTCCTGGTCGCCGGCTCGGCCGTCATCTGGGTGCTCTCCCGGCGCAACGCGGTCGACCACACCAATGTCACCGCCGACGAGATCCGCCACGACGGCGACCGCGCGAACGCGGAGCCCGTGGGCGTCGTGACCACCGCGATCGCCGCCGTCACCCCGCCGCCCGCGGGCCCGGTGACGACCCTCGACGCCTCTTCGGACGACCCGGTCAAGGCCACCATCGCGGGCCCGACCACCGCCACGACCGGCGCCATGGCGGACCCCGCCAGGCCCGCGACGGTATAAGGACGGATCAGCATGAACATCGACTGGGCAGCCCTCGGCTCCGTCTTCGGAGTCAGCCTCGTGGTCACGGTGGCCCTGGTGGGCCTCTTCACCCTCGGCATCATCGGCCTCTCCAAGCAGGAGACGGCCTCCGCCTCGGGCGGCGGCTCCGCGGCCCTGGCCCGCACCGGCGCGTACGCCTGCTTCGCGCTCTGCGCGGCGGCGGTGGCGTACGGGATCTCCCTGATCGTCGTCTGACGACGGGCTGGGCCCGAGAGGGGCGCACGGCGTACTGGACGCCGCGCGCCCCTCTTTCGCGTGAGCGCCCCGCCTCGGCAGCGGGGCCCGCCCCCAGGCGTGCGGGCCCCGCTCCGGCATGTGGGCCCCAACACACTCCTCCGCCGCAGGTCAACGGCGAGTTGACGGGCGTTCGCAGGGCGTGGTGGACTGCCCGGGCCAACTACGGCGGCAGCAGAGGAAGCCGGTGCGAATCCGGCGCGGTCCCGCCACTGTCAGCGGGGGAACTTCCCCGCGAGCCAGGAACTCTCACCGCCGATCACGTCGAACCAGGGCGCGGACACCCTGAGTGAGGACATTTGCCATGCGCGGCGATCGTGACTTCGCGTACGGCGCCGCCGCCGGATTCCTCGGTGACCTGCTGCTCGGCGATCCCCGCCGCGGCCATCCGGTCGCCGCGTTCGGACGTGGCGCCGGCGCCGTCGAGCGGGTGCTGTGGCGCGACCACCGCGGGTGGGGCGCACTGCACACCGCGGTATGCGCCGGAGGCGCCGCCGGGGCCGCCGCCCTCGCCTCCGCCCTCGTACGCCGTTCACGCGCCGGTTCCCTCGCGCTGACCGCCGCCGCGACCTGGTCCGTGATCGGCGGGACCTCGCTCGGCCGGGAGGCGCGCGTCATCGGCGACGCCCTGCGGGACGGCGACATCGGGGCGGCCCGCGAGCGGCTGCCGCATCTGTGCGGGCGCGACCCCCAGGCCCTGGACGCCGACGGCATCGCGCGGGCCGTGGTGGAGTCCGTCGCCGAGAACACCTCCGACGCCGTGGTGGGGGCGCTGGTCTGGGGCGCGATCGGCGGGGTGCCGGGGCTCGTCGCCTTCCGCGCCGTGAACACCCTGGACGCCATGGTGGGCCACAAGTCCCCCCGCTACCGCCGCTACGGCTGGGCATCCGCCCGCCTCGACGACGTCTTCGGCTGGCCGGGCGCCCGGCTCACCGCCGCCCTGGCCGTCCTCGCGGGCGACTCGCCGCGCGGGGCGGCACGGGCGTGGCGCGCCGACGCCCCGAAGCATCCGAGCCCGAACGCCGGGCCCGTGGAGGCCTCCTTCGCCGGGGCGCTCGGGGTACGGCTCGGCGGGACCCTCTCGTACGCGGGACGCGTCGAGCACCGGCCGGTCCTGAACACCCACGGCCGCCCCGTCGGGGGCGGCGACATCGAACGGGCCGTGCGGCTCTCCCGCCGGGTCGGCCTGCTGGCCCTCGGCGTCTCGATCGCCGCACGGGCGGGCCTGCGTGCCGTCGGCAGCAGGAGGAAGGGGCTCCCCTCATGAGTGGTGGACTGCTCGTCGCCGGGACCACGTCGGACGCCGGGAAGAGCGTCGTCACCGCCGGCATCTGCCGGTGGCTGACCCGCAAGGGCGTGTCCGTCGCGCCCTTCAAGGCGCAGAACATGTCCCTGAACTCCTTCGTCACCCGCGAGGGCGCCGAGATCGGCCGGGCGCAGGCCATGCAGGCGCAGGCCGCCCGCGTCGAGCCGACCGCGCTGATGAACCCGGTGCTGCTCAAGCCCGGCGGCGACCGCACGAGCCAGGTCGTGCTGATGGGCAGGCCGGTGGGCGAGATGAGCGCGCGCGGCTACCACGGGGGACGCCAGGCCGCCCTGCTCGACACCGTCGTGGGATGCCTGGAGGAGCTGCGGGGCACGTATGACGCCGTGATCTGTGAGGGCGCGGGCAGTCCCGCCGAGATCAACCTGCGGCGCACCGACATCGTGAACATGGGCATCGCGCGGGCCGCCCGCTTCCCCGTCCTGGTGGTCGGGGACATCGACAGGGGCGGGGTGTTCGCGTCGTTCTTCGGGACGACGGCGCTGCTGAGCGCCGCCGACCAGGAGCTGGTCGCCGGGTACCTCGTCAACAAGTTCCGCGGCGACGTCTCCCTCCTGGAACCGGGTCTCGACATGCTGCTCGGCCTCACCGGCCGGCGCACGTACGGCGTGCTGCCGTTCCAGCACGGGCTCGGCATCGACGAGGAGGACGGCCTGCGGGTCTCGCTGCGCGGCGCGGTCCGCGAGTCCGTGGTGGCCCCGCCGGTCGGTGACGACGTGCTGCGGGTCGCCGTGTGCGCGGTGCCGCTGATGTCCAACTTCACGGACGTGGACGCGCTGGCCGCCGAGCCCGGCGTCGTCGTGCGGTTCGTGGACCGGGCCGAGGAGCTGGTCGACGCCGACCTCGTGGTCGTGCCGGGCACGCGCGGGACCGTGCGCGCCCTGCGGTGGCTTCGGGAGCGCGGCCTCGCCGACGCCCTGGCGCGGCGCGCCGCCGAGGGACGCCCCGTGCTGGGGATCTGCGGCGGCTTCCAGGTGCTCGGCGAGCACATCGAGGACGACGTGGAGTCGCGCGAGGGCTCCGTGGACGGGCTCGGACTGCTGCCGGTGCGGGTGCGGTTCGCCCGCGAGAAGACGCTCGCCCGTCCGGTGGGCGAGGCCCTCGGGGAACCGGTCGAGGGGTACGAGATCCATCACGGCGTGGCCGAGGTCGGCGGCGGCGAGGCGTTCCTCGACGGCTGCCGGGTCGGGGAGGTGTGGGGCACGCACTGGCACGGGTCGCTGGAGAGCGACGGTTTCCGGCGCCGCTTCCTCGCCGAGGTGGCGCGTGCGGCCGGACGCCGCTTCGTCCCCGCGCCCGACACCAGCTTCGCCGCGCTGCGGGAGGAACAGCTCGACCTGCTCGGCGACCTGATCGAAGAACACGCGGACACGGACGCGCTCCTCGCCCTGATCGAGCACGGGGCGCCCGCGGGGCTGCCGTTCATTCCGCCGGGGGCGCCGTCGTGAGCGCCGCCGCGACCACCGTCGTGAGCGCCGCCGTGAGCACCCCCGAAGTCACCGCCGTCACCTCAGTCAAGGAGGCCCCGTGAGTACCCCGTATCCCTTCACCGCCCTCGTCGGGCAGGACGATCTGCGGCTCGCGCTGCTGCTGAACGCCGTCTCGCCCGCCGTCGGCGGCGTGCTCGTACGGGGTGAGAAGGGCACCGCCAAGTCCACGGCCGTGCGCGCCCTTTCGGCGCTGCTGCCCGAGGTGCCGGTCGTCGCCGGGTGCCGGTTCTCGTGCGATCCGGCCGCTGTGGACCCCAACTGCCCCGACGGGCCGCACGAGTCGGGCGGCGCGAGTGCGCGTCCCGCGCGCATGGTGGAGCTGCCGGTCGGCGCGTCCGAGGACCGCCTCGTCGGCGCGCTCGACATCGAGCGGGCGCTCGCGGAGGGCGTGAAGGCCTTCGAGCCGGGGCTCCTCGCCGACGCGCACCGCGGCATCCTCTACGTCGACGAGGTCAACCTCCTCCACGACCACCTGGTCGACCTCCTCCTCGACGCCGCCGCGATGGGCGCCTCGTACGTGGAGCGCGAGGGCGTCTCCGTGCGGCACGCGGCGCGGTTCCTGCTGGTCGGCACCATGAACCCGGAGGAGGGCGAGCTGCGCCCGCAGCTCCTCGACCGGTTCGGGCTCACCGTCGAGGTGGCCGCCTCCCGCGAGACCGACCAGCGCGTGGAGGTGGTACGCCGCCGCCTCGCCTACGACGACGACCCCGAGGCGTTCGCCGGCCGCTGGGCCGACGACGAGGCCGCGCTGCGCGAACGCGTCGTCGCGGCGCGGGCGCTGCTCCCCCAGGTGACCCTGGGCGACGGCGCGCTGCGGCAGATCGCGGCGACCTGCGCGGCGTTCGAGGTCGACGGCATGCGCGCGGACATCGTGATGGCCCGTACGGCGACCGCGCTGGCCGCCTGGGCGGGCCGTACGGACGTCGAGAGCGAGGACGTGCGGCAGGCCGCGCTGCTCGCGCTGCCGCACCGGCGGCGCCGCAACCCCTTCGACGCCCCGGGCCTCGACGAGGACAAGCTCGACGAGACGCTGGAGGAGGCCCGCGAGGACGACGGCCCCGAGCCCCCGGACGGCGACGGCGGTCCCGACGGCGGCGGTCCCGACGGCGGTGGCGGGCAGCCCCCGGCCGACAGCGGCCCCGACTCCCCCGGCCTGCCGTCCCAGAACCAGGGCGAGGGCTCCGACCGGGAGGACGCGCCGGCTCCGCAGGCACCCGCCTCCGGCGGCCCCGGCGAGCAGCAGGCCGTGCCCGCCGCCGAGCCGTTCCGCACGAAGGCGCTGAGCGTCCCCGGCATCGGTGAGGGCGCGGCCGGGCGGCGTTCGCGGGCCCGCACCGAGCACGGGCGCACGACGGGTTCGCGGCGGCCCCAGGGCTCGCTGACCAAGCTGCACCTGGCCGCGACCGTGCAGGCCGCCGCCCCGCACCAGCGGGCGCGCGGGCGTTCGGGCACCGGTCTCGTCGTACGCCGTGACGACCTGCGCCAGGCCACGCGCGAGGGGCGCGAGGGCAACCTGGTGCTCTTCGTCGTGGACGCCTCCGGGTCGATGGCGGCCCGGCAGCGGATGAGCGCGGTCAAGGGCGCGGTGCTCTCCCTGCTCCTGGACGCCTACCAGCGGCGCGACAAGGTGGGTCTCGTGACGTTCCGCGGCTCGGCCGCCGAGGTGGCGCTGCCGCCGACCTCGTCGGTGGACGCCGCCGCCGCGCGGCTCCAGACGCTGCCGACCGGCGGGCGCACGCCGCTCGCCGCCGGGCTGCTCAAGGCGCACGACGTGCTGCGCGTGGAGCGGCTGCGGGACGCGGCCCGGCGTCCGCTGCTGGTCGTGGTGACCGACGGGCGGGCCACGGGCGGCGTGGAACCGGTGGCGCAGGCGGGCCGCGCGGCCCGTCTCTTCGCGGCGGAGGGCGTGGCCTCGGTGGTCGTCGACTGCGAGTCGGGCTACGTGCGGCTCGGCCTCGCGGGGCAGTTGGCGGGCGAGCTCGGCGGGACCGCCGTGACGCTCGACGAGCTGCGGGCGGACTCGATCGCCGGGCTCGTCAAGGACGTGCAGGGACAGTCACACCACTCCAGGAGGGCCGCGTAATGCCGCAGGGACAGCCGAGTGTCGTACCGGACGACGGACTCACCACGCGGCAGCGCCGCAACCGGCCGCTCGTCTTCGTCCACACGGGCATCGGCAAGGGGAAGTCGACGGCCGCGTTCGGGCTCGCGCTGCGGGCCTGGAATCAGGGGTGGCCGATCGGTGTCTTCCAGTTCGTGAAGTCGGCGAAGTGGAAGGTCGGCGAGGAGAACGCGCTGAAGGTCCTCGGCGCCTCCGGTGAGGGCGGCACGGTCGCCTGGCACAAGATGGGCGAGGGCTGGTCGTGGATCCAGCGCGCCCCCGCCGAGGGCGAGCCGACCAACGAGGACAAGGCCCGCGAGGGCTGGGAGCAGGTCAAGCGGGACCTCGCGGCCGAGACGTACAAGCTGTACGTGCTCGACGAGTTCGCCTATCCCATGCACTGGGGCTGGATCGACGTCGACGAGGTCGTCCAGGTGCTGCGCGACCGTCCCGGCACCCAGCACGTCGTGATCACCGGCCGCAACGCGCCGCGGCAGCTGATCGACTTCGCCGACCTGGTGACCGACATGTCGAAGGTCAAGCACCCGATGGACGCGGGCCAGAAGGGCCAGAGGGGCATCGAGTGGTAGCTCGCCTCGTCATCGCGGCGCCGTCGTCCGGCAGCGGCAAGACGACCGTCGCGACGGGCCTGATGGCCGCGTTCGCGGCGGCCGGGCTCGCCGTCTCCCCGCACAAGGTCGGCCCCGACTACATCGACCCCGGCTACCACGCGCTCGCGACCGGCCGCCCCGGCCGCAACCTCGACGCGTACCTGTGCGGGCCCGACCTGGTCGCGCCGCTGTTCGCGCACGGCGCGGCCGGGTGCGACCTGGCCGTCGTCGAGGGCGTGATGGGGATGTACGACGGGGCCGCCGGGCAGGGCGAACTGGCCTCCACGGCCCATGTCGCGAAGCTGCTGCGGGCGCCGGTCGTCCTGGTCGTCGACGCCTCGTCGCAGTCGCGTTCGGTGGCCGCGCTGGTCCACGGCTTCGCCTCGTGGGACCCGGAGGTGCGGGTCGCGGGCGTCATCCTCAACAAGGTCGGCTCCGACCGGCACGAGGCGCTGCTCCGGGAGGCCCTGGACGAGTCGGGTGTGCCGGTGCTCGGCGTGCTGCGCCGCGTGGCGCGAGTGAGCGCGCCCTCGCGGCACTTGGGGCTCGTCCCGGTGGCCGAGCGGCACGCCGAGGCCGTGGAGTCGGTCGCGGAGCTGGCTTCGCGGGTGCGGGAGGGGTGCGATCTGGAGGGGCTGCTGGCGCTCGCGCGCAGTGCGCCGGCCCTGCCGGGGGCCGCGTGGGACCCCGCGTCCGCGCTCGGTCGATCACCGGCTGCGCCGGCTTCGTCCCCGGTCGCCGCACAGGCTGGTCCTGCCCCCCGCGTCGCCGTCGCCGGCGGGGCCGCCTTCACGTTCTCCTACGCCGAGCACGCGGAGCTGCTCACGGCCGCCGGGGCGGAGGTCGTGACGTTCGACCCGCTCCATGACGAGGGGCTGCCCGAGGGCACCGCCGGTCTCGTCATCGGGGGCGGCTTCCCCGAGGTGTACGCGCCCCAGCTGTCGGCCAACGAACGGCTGCGCGAGGCCGTGGCGGAACTGGCGCTCTCCGGGGCGCCGGTGGCCGCCGAGTGCGCGGGGCTGCTGTACCTGACCCGTGAGCTGGACGGAGAGCCCATGTGCGGGGTGCTCGACGCGAAGGCGCGGATGTCGGAGCGGCTGACGCTCGGCTACCGCGAGGCCGTGGCCGTCTCCGACAGCGTCCTCGCCGCCGCGGGCACGCGGATGCGGGGGCACGAGTTCCACCGCACGGCGGTCGAGCCCGGGGCGGGGGCGTCGCCCGCCTGGGGCCTGCACGCGCCGCAGCGCCGCGTCGAGGGTTTCGTGCGGGGGCACGTGCACGCCAGTTATCTGCACACGCACTGGGCCTCGGAGCCCGGCGTCGCGCGGCGCTTCGTCGAGAGCTGCGCACGGTGACCGTACGGCGGCGCGGCTCAGCCCGCGACACCCACCACCAGCCAGATGAACGCGGCCCCCGCCACCGTGCACAGCAGCGTCGAGCGCGCCGGGTGCTCGTGGTGCGCCTCGGGCAGGATCTCGGCGGCGGCGAGGTAGAGCAGGGCTCCGCCGAAGAAGCCGAGGTAGCCGCCGAGCAGCCGCTCCGGGATGGTGAACAGCAGCGTCGACGCGGCGCCGACCACGGGTGCCGCCGCGTCCGCGAAGAGCATCGCGAGCGCCTTGCGGCGGGCGTTGCCGTACAGGCTGGTGATCGTGTACGTGTTGAAGCCGTCCGCGAAGTCATGGGCGATCACCGCCAGTGCCACGGCCACGCCCATGCCGCCGCCGACCTGGAACGCCGCGCCGATCGCGATGCCGTCCATGACGCTGTGCCCGACCATCGCGGCGGCGGCCGTGAGCCCCACCTGGGGGACCCTGCCGCCCTCGTGCTCCCCCGCGCCGTGGGCGGCCTGGCGGCCCGCGAGGAGCCGTTCCACCAGGTGCGCGACGAGGAAGCCGGCCACGAACAGGAGCAGGGCCGCCGGTACGCCGAAGACCGGCCCGCCCGAGGCCTCCAGCGCCTCCGGCAGCAGGTCGAGGCCGACGACGCCGAGCATCAGGCCGCCGGCGAGGCCGAGGACGAGATGGCGCCGGTCGGTGACCCGCTGGGCCGTCCAGCCGCCCACCAGGGTCATGAGGAAGGCGCCGAGCGCCACGAACACCGCCATGCGCCCTTGCTAGCGGATTGACGCCGCCGGGCGCGCGTCCGCCACCCGGTTTGCCCCACGTTTCCCTTCCTGCTCCCCACCACCTCGTACGAAAGGACCCCTCCATGGATGACGCCCAGGTTCTCGTCGTGGGTGTCGGCGCCTGTGAGGCCGCCCCGGAGGAGGAGGTGCTCGGGCTGATCCGGGACGCCGTCCGCGCCGCCGGTCTCGCCGAGCGGTCGATCGCCGAGCTGGCGACGGTGGACGTGAAGGCGGCCGAGCCGGGGATCGTCGGAGCGGCGGCGCAGCTCGGGGTGCCGGTGGTGGCGTACGCGGCGCGGGACCTCGCGGAGGTCTCCGTGCCGAACCCGTCCCCGGCGTCCAGCGCCGCCGTGGGCACGCCGTCCGTGGCGGAGGCGGCGGCGCTGCGGGGCGGGGGTGAGCTCATCGTCCCCAAGCGGAAGTCGGCGCCGGCGGGCCGCCCGCCGATGGCGACGTGCGCAATCGTCCGCAGGCCGGCGCGTCTCGCGTACGAGGAGCGGCCCGCCGCCGTGGCGCACGGCGACCCGGAGCCCGTGCCGGGGCCGGATCTGCGGCACCACGGGGACGCGGAGGTGCGGGACGGCGGGGCCGGGCTCACCGACCTCGCGGTCAACGTGCGGTCCGACACGCCTCCCGCGTGGCTGAAGGAGAAGATCGCCGCCTCGCTGGACGGTCTGGCGGCCTATCCGGACGGGCGGGCCGCGCGCGAGGCGGTGGCCGCGCGGCACGGTCTGAGCCCGGACCGGGTGCTGCTCACCGCGGGCGCGGCGGAGGCCTTCGTCCTGCTCGCGCGGGCGCTGAAGGTGCGTCACCCCGTGGTCGTGCATCCGCAGTTCACCGAGCCCGAGGCGGCGCTGCGGGACGCGGGGCACGAGGTGGAGCGGGTGCTGCTGCGGGAGGAGGACGGGTTCCGTCTCGACGCGGCGGCGGTGGAGCGGGTCCCGGAGGCGGCCGATCTGGTGGTCGTCGGCAACCCCACCAACCCCACGTCCGTGCTCCACCCGGCGGCCACGGTCACCGCGCTGGCCCGACCGGGGCGGGTCCTCGTGGTCGACGAGGCGTTCATGGACGCGGTGCCGGGCGAGCGGGAGGCCCTCGCCGGCCGCACCGACGTCCCCGGGCTCGTGGTGCTGCGCAGCCTCACCAAGACGTGGGGCCTCGCGGGGCTGCGGATCGGCTACGTCCTCGCCTCCCCCGACGTGATCGCCACGCTGGAGCAGGCGCAGCCGCTGTGGCCGGTGTCCACGCCGGCGCTCGTGGCGGCGGAGGCGTGTGTGACGCCGCGGGCGCTGGCGGAGGCGGGGCACGCGGCGCACCGCGTGGCCGCGGACCGGGCCCACCTGCTGGCGGGCCTCGCCTCGCTCGCGCCCCGCGGGGTGCGGGTGGTGGGCCCCGCGGAGGGGCCCTTCGTCCTCGTACGGGCGCCCGGGGCGGAGGCGGTGCGGGAGCGGCTGCGGGGGGCGGGGTTCGCGGTGCGGCGCGGCGACACGTTTCCTGGCCTGGGGCCCGGCTGGATACGGCTCGCGGTCCGCGACCGCGCCACCACGTCCCGCTTCGTCCCCGCCCTCGCCGCGGCGCTCGGCCCCTGACGGGGCGGGTCTTCCCTGCGGGCCCGAAACCCGCCGGCTCGTGGCTGAGCGGCGGACACGGCGAGGCAGGGGCGGCCCTGGGAGGGCCGGCCCGAGAGCCACTACCACCGCCCGTGAGGGTTCCTCCGCCGCAGGCCGGTGGCCGGTGAGGGGCACCCCCACTCACCCGCTGGCGCCGAAGCGGCGGAAGGGGACGTGGGGCGCGAGCGCAGCGGAGGGACACAGCCCCGCCGAGCCGGCTCCCCCCGGGCCGGGCCGAGTGGCAAGCTCGCACGCGTCACCGCGGCCCGAGCCGCGACCGCGCGCCCAGGAACCGGCCCCCGCGTCAGGAGCCCCATGCCCCCGCACAGCGACCACTGGTCCACCCAGTCCCCGTACGGCGTGCGCTGCGAGTGGGGACTCGACGGCGCGCGACGGCTCACCGCAGCCGGAGACGTCGCGTGCCTGGTCGTGGTGGACGTGCTGTCGTTCACCACGGCGGTGTCCGTGGCGGTGGACGCCGGTACGCGCGTCTTCCCGTACCGCTGGCGCGACGAGACCGCGGCGGCGTTCGCGGGCGCGCGGGACGCCGGGCTCGCGGTGGGACGGGGCGCGGCCACGCCGACGACGCCGTGGTCCCTGTCCCCCGCCGCCCTGCGCGCGGCACGGCTGCCCGCCCGGCTGGTGCTGCCCTCCCCGAACGGTTCGACGATCGCCGCGGCGGCAGCGGACGCCGGCTGTCTCGTGGTGGCGGGGTGTCTGAGGAACGCACGGGCCGTGGGGAGCTGGGCTGCCCTCCACGGCTACGGCTCGGCGGAGAAGCCGCTGGCCGTGGTCCCGGCGGGCGAGCGGTGGCCGGACGGCGGGTTGCGGCCCGCCCTGGAGGATCTGCTGGGCGCGGGCGCGGTGATCTCGGCGCTCGGCACGCCCGGCGGGCTGTCGCCCGAGGCGCGGGCGGCCGTGGCGGCGTTCACGTCGACGCCGGGCCTCGGCGCCGCTCTGGCCGGGTGCGCCTCGGGGCGGGAACTGGCCGCCCGCGCCTACGAGGGCGACGTGGCCCTGGCCGCCGAGTCCGACACGTCGGACGCGGTCCCGCTCCTACAGGGCGGAGCCTTCGACCGGGCGCCGGGCGTTCCGAGCCCTTCGTCCCCGTAGGCCCCGCCGGACCACGCCCCCTAAGCCACGACCCTCCCGTTCAGGATCACCCTCCGTGGTGTCGCCAGGACCGCCACGTCCTGCCGGGGGTCCGACCCGTACACCACCAGGTCGGCGGGGGCGCCCTCCGTCAGGCCCGGGCGGCCGAGCCAGGTGCGGGCGCCCCAGGTCGTGGCCGAGAGGGCGGCCACCGGGGGGATGCCCGCGCGGGTCAGTTCGGCGACCTCGGCGGCCACCAGGCCGTGGGCCAGGGAGCCGCCCGCGTCGGTGCCCGCGAAGACGGGGACGCCGGCGTCGTAGGCCGCGCGGACCGTGTCGTAGCGGCGGTCGTGAAGGCGGCGCATATGGGCCGACCAGCGCGGGAACTTCTTCTCGCCGCCCGCGGCCAGGTCGGGGAAGGTCGCGATGTTCACCAGCGTGGGGACGATCGCGACGCCGCGCTCCGCGAAGAGCGGGATCGTGTCCTCCGTGAGGCCCGTCGCGTGCTCGACGCAGTCGATGCCCGCCTCCACCAGGTCCCGCAGCGAGTCCTCCGCGAAGCAGTGGGCCGTCACGCGGGCGCCGAGCCGGTGGGCCTCCGCGATGGCCGCCTCGACCGCGTCGCGCGGCCAGCAGGCGGTCAGGTCGCCCGCCTCGCGGTCGATCCAGTCGCCGACGAGCTTGACCCAGCCGTCGCCGCGCCGCGCCTCCTGGGCGACGTATGCGACGAGGTCGTCGGGTTCGATCTCATGGGCGTAGTTGCGGATGTAGCGGCGCGTGCGCGCGATGTGCCGGCCGGCGCGGATGATCTTCGGCAGGTCCTCGCGGTCGTCGATCCAGCGGGTGTCCGACGGGGAGCCCGCGTCGCGGATGAGGAGCGCGCCGATCTCGCGGTCGGTCAGCGCCTGCTTCTCCGCGGTGGCGGCGTCCACGGGGCCGTGCGCGTCCAGGCCCACGTGGCAGTGCGCGTCGACCAGGCCGGGCAGGGCCCACCCCTCGACGGTGGCCGTCTCCGTCGCCGGGGTCACCGGGCGGTCGTACGTCACCCTGCCGCCGACCACCCACAGTTCGTCCCGTACGTCCTCGGGCCCGACGAGCACCCGCCCCTTCACGTGCAGCACCGCGTGATCACTCATGGCAGCAGCTTAGGAGGCGGCGATGACGGGCGGTACGGGGTGCCGGGGAGGCGGTGCGCGGGGTGCGGGAAAGGCGTGCGACGGGACGCCGGGAACGTGCCGTATGCGGCGGTCGGTAGGCTCGTGCACCGCAGCCGGACGAACTCGTGAGCGAAGTGAGCAGTGACGTGAGCAGTACTGTGACGCACCCCTTTCTGGACCTGGCGCCGCTGAGCGCCCAGCACTTCGCCGCCATCGAGGCGCGGGTGGCCCGGCTGCTCGGCACCGGACAGGATGTCGTGATCATGCAGGGCGAGGCCCTGCTGCCCCTGGAGGGGTGCATCCGCTCCGCGGCGCGGCCGGGCACGACCGCGCTGAACGTGATCACGGGACCGTACGGGCAGACCTTCGGGAACTGGCTGCGGGACTGCGGCGCGGACGTCGTCGACCTCGCCGTGCCGTTCCACACCGCCGTCACCGCCGAGCAGGTGCGCCGGGCCCTCGCCGAGCGCCCCGAGATCGACTTCGTCTCGCTGGTGCACGCGGAGGCCGCCACCGGCAACACCAACCCCGTCGCGGAGATCGGCGCGGTCGTGCGCGAGCACGGGGCCCTGTTCATGCTGGACGCGGTCGCCTCGGTGGGCGCCGAGCCGCTGCTCCCGGACGCGTGGGGCGTGGACCTGTGCGTGATCGGCGCCCAGAAGGCGATGGGCGGCCCGGCCGGCGTCTCGGCGGTGTCGGTGAGCGAGCGGGCCTGGCAGCGGATCGCCGCCAACCCGCGGGCGCCGCGCCGCTCCTACCTCTCCCTCCTCGACTGGAAGGAGCGCTGGATCGACGCCGGGCGCAAGGCCCTGCTGCACGCGCCCGCGCAGCTGGAGATGCTGGCGCTCGAAGCGTGCGTGGAGCGCATCGAGACGGAGGGCCTCGACGCCCTCATGGCGCGGCACGCCACCGCCGCCGCCGCGACTCGCGCGGGCGCGCTCGCGCTCGGCGGCGGTCTGCGGCCGTACGTGCACGAGGCCGCCGACGCGGCTCCGGTCGCCACCACGCTGCGCGCGCCCGAGGGCGTCGACGCCTCGGACCTGGTCGCCGCGGCGCTCGCCGCCGACCCGGTGCTTCCGCTGGTCGCCGGGGGCGGCGCCCTCGCCCAGGAGATGATCCGGGTCAACCACTACGGTCCCGACGCCACCCGCGGTGTCGTCCACGCCTCGCTGGCCGCGCTCGGCGCCGCCCTGGGCGAGGCCGGTGTCACCGTGGACCTGGAGGGGGCCCGCCGCGCGGTGACGGACGCCTGGAGCTGACCGGCGCGCCGCCCGCGCGGCGAAGGCAGAAGAGCCTCGGGACCCCCTTCCCCCGAGGCGCTCCCGCATGGCAGCGTGCCAGGCATGACCACGCTGCCGGACGGACGCCGTATCCCGCCGCTGACCGCCGACGAGCCGGCCATGCTGGCCGGTTGGCTCGATCTGCACCGCGACACCCTCGCCGTGAAGTGCGCGGGGCTGGACGACGAGCAGACGCTGCGCGCCTGCGTGAAGCCTTCCGCGCTCTCGCTGTTCGGGCTGGTGCAGCACCTGGCCGAGGTCGAGCGGAACTGGATCCAGCGGGTGTTCGCCGGGCGTGACGTCCCGCTGCTGTACGGGATGCCGCCCGGCGGCTTCGCCGTGGACGGGTCGCGGACGTTCGCCGAGGTGCTCGCGGTGTGGGAGCGCGAGGTCGCGGTGAGCCGGGAGATCTGCGCGGGGCGCGACCTGGACGAGACGGGGCGGCTCGGTCCCGAGCAGAGGGTCGTCACCGGCGGCGAGGCCGTGGTCAGCCTGCGCTGGATCCTGGTGCACCTCATCGAGGAGTACGCGCGCCACAACGGCCACGCGGATCTGATCAGGGAGCGCATCGACGGCGTGACGGGGACCTGACATGTGCGAGGGCGTCCACGAAGGCACGGGCGGAGACAGGGGCGCGGGCGCGGCCGGGAACGGGAGCGCGATCACGAGGTCCGCGCCCGCGGCGCCCGCACCCGCGGCGCCCGCGACGCCCGAGAAGCGGGGCCGGAATCGGAATCGGGTGTTCTATTACAGCACCCTCCGCGCCCCCTCGGCCAATTCAGCCGCGCATTCTCATGAATTCTTTATCAGCACAGCTTCCCGTATTCTTCTGCCCGCTTCCCGGGGACCTAAACACTAAGATTTCGACAGCGCCAATCACCGCAATCCGGACGCGCCCGCCAGAGCCCGCACCCCTGTGACGTACTCCACATCGCGTGCGTTTTGTCCGCTATGGCCCGGTCAAATCAAGACAAAAGCCCATGTCTTCATGCGGGCGCGCACCCCCGCGTGATAACACATGGGGCGCGCTTGTGTAACCCCTTTCCCCGATGCAATCCGAGAAATTGCTCGGTAAATTCAATCCGCATGACCGCTGCACAAGCCGATCTACCGACCGACCTGCAAGCGAAATTCCTGGAAATGCCCGAGGGGTTGCGCATCGACAGCCCCGCCGTCGCCGACGGCGCCGCGATCTGGCGGATCGCCCGCGACTCCAAGGTGCTCGATCTCAACTCCTCGTACAGCTACCTGCTGTGGTGCCGCGACTTCGCGGCGACCTCCGTGGTGGCCCGGGGCGCCGACGGGGAGCCGGTCGGTTTCATCACCGGCTACTTCCGGCCCGAGCGCCCGGACACCCTGCTGGTCTGGCAGGTCGCCGTCGATCACGCACAGCGCGGTCGCGGTCTGGCCGGCGCCCTGCTCGACGGGCTGACCGCGAAGGTCACCGCCGGACGTGCGCCGATCACCGTCGAGACGACCATCACGCCGGGGAACACGGCTTCCGAGCGGCTGTTCCTCTCCTACGCGCGGCGCCACGGCGCGGCGGTCGAGCAGAAGATCCTCTTCGACGCGGGTCTTTTCCCCGATGACGGGCACGAGCCAGAAGTGCTCTACCGCATCGGGCCCGTCGGCCGCTGACCGGTTTCGCTCCCCCCGCATGTCCGCAACCCCCCACTCCCACGTCTTTCCATCTCCCAGGAGATCCGCTGTGACCATCACCCAGCCCGACCTGAGCGTCTTCGAGACCCTGGAGTCGGAGGTGCGCAGCTACTGCCGCGGTTGGCCTACGGTCTTCGACCGCGCGCAGGGCAGCCGCATGTTCGACGAGGACGGCCACGAGTACCTCGACTTCTTCGCCGGAGCCGGCTCGCTCAACTACGGCCACAACAACCCGGTCCTGAAACGCGCGCTCATCGACTACCTGGAGCGCGACGGCATCGCGCACGGGCTCGACATGTCGACGACCGCCAAGCGCGCCTTCCTGGAGTCGTTCCAGAACATCATCCTGCGCCCGCGCGACCTTCCCTACAAGGTCATGTTCCCGGGCCCGACGGGCACCAACGCCGTGGAGTCGGCGCTGAAGCTGGCCCGCAAGGTCAAGGGCCGCGAGTCGATCGTGTCGTTCACGAACGCCTTCCACGGCATGTCGCTCGGTTCGCTCGCGGTGACCGGCAACGCCTTCAAGCGGGCGGGCGCCGGCATCCCGCTGGTGCACGGCACGCCGATGCCGTTCGACAACTACCTCGACGGGCGGACCCCGGACTTCATCTGGTTCGAGCGGCTCCTGGAGGACCAGGGCTCCGGCCTCAACCAGCCCGCCGCCGTGATCGTGGAGACGGTGCAGGGCGAGGGCGGCATCAACGTCGCCCGCGCCGAGTGGCTGCGCAAGCTCGCCGATGTGTGCGAGCGCTGGGACATGCTCCTGATCGTCGACGACATCCAGATGGGCTGCGGCCGCACCGGCGCGTTCTTCTCCTTCGAGGAGGCGGGCATCACGCCGGACATCGTGACGGTGTCGAAGTCCATCAGCGGCTACGGCCTGCCCATGTCGCTCTGCCTGTTCAAGCCGGAGCTCGACGTGTGGGAGCCGGGCGAGCACAACGGCACGTTCCGCGGCAACAACCCGGCGTTCGTGACGGCCGCCGCCGCCCTTGAGGCCTACTGGACCGACGGCTCCGCGATGGAGAAGCAGACCCGCGCCCGCGGCGAGCAGGTCGAGCAGGTGCTCGCCTCGATCGTCGAGGAGAACCGCGCCGACATCAAGGAGTTCCGCGGCCGCGGCCTGGTCTGGGGCATCGAGTTCCTGGACAAGGACCGCGCGAGCGCCGTGGCGAAGCGGGCCTTCGAACTGGGCCTGCTCATCGAGACCTCCGGCCCCGAGGGCGAGGTCGTCAAGCTGCTTCCGGCGCTGACGATCACCCCCGAAGAGCTGGACGAGGGGCTGCGCACGCTGGCCCGCGCGGTACGCGAGACCGCCTGACCCGGCGGCTGACCGAGCCCCTCACCCCGTAAGAGAAAAGGAACCGATACACCGTGATCGTCCGTTCGTTCAAGGACATTGAAGGCACCGACCGGCACGTGAAGGCCGCGTCCGGCACCTGGGAGAGCAAGCGCATCGTCCTCGCCAAGGAGCGGGTGGGCTTCTCGGTGCACGAGACCATCCTGTACGCGGGGACCGAGACGTCGATGTGGTACGCCAACCACATCGAGGCCGTCGTCTGCACCAAGGGCGAGGCCGAGCTGACCGACGACACGACCGGTGAGAAGTACACGATCACGCCGGGGACCATGTATCTGCTCGACGGGCACGAGAAGCACACGATGCGGATCAAGGAGGACTTCCACTGCATCTGCGTCTTCAACCCGCCCGTCACGGGTCGCGAGGACCACGACGAGAACGGCGTGTACCCGCTGCTCACGGAGCCGGACGAGGCCTGAGAGCCGCGCGCAGGTCGGCTGAGGTCGGCTGACATCCCGCACAGGGCCGTACGAGAGGAGAGGCAGGCAACACCATGACCACCGCACCCGAACGCACCACAGACCTGTACCCGACCCGAGGCGCCGAAGAGGTGCTCATCGAACGCAAGGACCCCGTCGTGTGGTCCGAGCCGGGTGCCGAAGGGCCGATCTCGGCCGGGGATCTGGCGGGGTTCGAGCGGGACGGTTTCCTGGCCATCGACCAGCTGATCACCCCGGACGAAGTGAGCGTCTACCACGCCGAGCTGGAGCGGCTCGTCAACGACCCGGCGATGCGCGCCGACGAGCGTTCCATCGTCGAGCCGCGGTCGCAGGAGATCCGCTCCCTGTTCGAGGTGCACAAGATCAGTGAGCTGTTCGGCAAGCTGGCCGCCGACCCGCGCGTGGTGGGCCGGGCCCGGCAGATCCTCGGGTCCGACGTGTACGTGCACCAGTCACGGATCAACGTGAAGCCGGGCTTCGGGGCCTCCGGGTTCTACTGGCACTCCGACTTCGAGACCTGGCACGCGGAGGACGGCCTGCCGAACATGCGGACCGTGTCGGTGTCGATCGCCCTGACGAAGAACCACGACACCAACGGCGGTCTCATGATCATGCCGGGGTCGCACAAGACGTTCCTCGGCTGCGCGGGCGCCACTCCGAAGGACAACTACAAGCGGTCGCTGCAGATGCAGGACGCGGGCATCCCGTCGAACGAGACGCTGACCCACCTCGCGTCCGACCACGGCATCCGCCTCTTCACGGGCGAGGCCGGCTCGGCCACGTGGTTCGACTGCAACGCCATGCACGGCTCGGGGGACAACATCACCCCCTATCCGCGGTCCAACGTCTTCATCGTCTTCAACAGCGTGGAGAACACCGCGGTGGAGCCGTTCGCGGCGCCGGTCCGCAGGCCCGAGTTCATCGGCGCGCGGGACTTCACCCCGGTGAGGTGACCGGGGCCGGGTCCGCCCGGCCTGACGTACCCGGGACTCGGCCCGGCGCCCCTCGTGGGCGCCGGGCCGATTTCCGTTCCTCAGCCCGCCAGCACGTCCAGGAGCCGGTCCACGTCCGCCTCGGTGTTGTAGAGGTGGAACGTGGCCCGCAGGTGACCCGCCCGCGCCGCGACGACGACGCCCGCGCGGGCCAGCTCCGGCTCGCGGTCGGCGAGCCCCGGCACCGAGACGATGGGCGACGCACCCGGCACGGGCGCGTGGCCGAGGCCGGCGAGGCCCGCGCGGTAGCGGGCGGCGAGGGCCAGGTCGTGGCGGTGGATGGCGTCGACGCCGATCTCCTCGATGAGGGAGAGCGCCGCCGCGGCCCCGTGGTGGGCGAGGAAGGCGGGCGGCTCGTCGAACCGGCGGGCGTCGGCGACGACCTCGCCGATCGGGCCGTAGGTCGAGTTCCAGGCGTCGGCCGCGGCCAGCCAGCCGCCGTGCAGCGGCGCCAGGGACTCCTGCGCCGCCTCCCCGACCGTCAGGAAGGACGTGCCGCGCGGGCAGAGCAGCCACTTGAAGGCGCCGGTCACGGAGTAGTCGTACGCGCCCGCGTCGAGCGGCTGCCAGCCCGCCGACTGCGTGGTGTCGGCCAGGGTGCGCGCGCCGTGGGCGGCGGCGGCCTCGCGGATCGCCGCGCAGTCCGCCGTACGCCCGTCGGCGGACTGCACGGTGGAGAACGCCACGAGCGCGGTCTTCGGCCGTATCGCGTCGGCGAGTTCGTCCAGCGGCGCGAACCGCGGCTTCAGGTCGCCGCGCAGCACGAAGGGGTTGATCAGGGAGGAGAAGTCGCCTTCGGGGAAGAGCACTTCGGCGCCCGCGGGGAGGGACGCCGCGATGAGGCCGACGTGCACGGCGACCGAGCCGCCCGTCGCCACGCGCGAGGGGTCCACGCCGACGAGGCGCGCGAAGGAGGCGCGGGCCCGGTCGACCGTGGCGAAGTCGCCCGATCCGCTCCGCCCGCCGGAGACGAGTTCCGCCGTCAGGGCCTGTACGGCCTCGGCGGCGCGGCGCGGCAGCAGGCCGCGGACCGCGGTGTTGAGGAAGGTCGTCTCCGGCGCGAACTCGGCGCTGACGTGGTGGTCGATCCCCAGGGAAGTCATGGGATCAACCTAGGGTGCCCGGTCAGGCCCCGGGAACCGCGCATCCGTCGGGACCGCACGCCTCGCCGTCACCGGCGTCCGCGAGGGTGGTCAGCGGGGAACGGCCGCCCCACGCCTGCTCGAGGGCCTGGGTGAACACCTCGGCGGGCTGGGCGCCGGAGACGCCGTACCGGCGGTCGAGCACGAAGAACGGCACGCCGTTCGCTCCCAGCTCGGCGGCCTCGCGCTCGTCGGCGCGGACGTCGTCGGCGTACCTGCCCGGGTCGGCGAGGACGGCGCGCACCTCGGCCTCGTCGAGGCCCGCCTCTGCGGCGAGCTCGACGAGCCGCTCGTCGTCGGCGAAGACGGACCGCTCCTCGGCGAAGTTCGCCCGGTAGAGCAGACCGATCAGCTCGTCCTGGCGCCCCCGCTCCTTGGCGAGGTGCAGCACACGGTGCATGTCGAAGGTGCTGCCGTGGTCGCGGCCTTCGATGCGGTAGTCGAGGCCCTCGGCGGCGGCGTTCTCCCCGAGGCGCCGCTCGCCCTCGCGGGCCTGCTCCTCGGTCATGCCGTACTTGTTCATGAGCATCGGAAGGACCTGCCCGGTGTCGCCCTTGGCGCGGCCGGGGTCCAGCTCGAAGGACCGGTGCACGACCTCCACGGCGTCGCGGTGCGGGAAGGCGGCGAGCGCCTTCTCGAAGCGGGCCTTGCCCACGTAGCACCAGGGGCAGGCGATGTCGCTCCAGATCTCGACGCGCATGTGTGGCTCTTTCCGGGTCGTGCGGTACGCGGGTGCGTGACGGTCGGCGCGGAGGGTCCCCTGCGGGATCCCTCCGCCACCGCCGTCAACACACGGGCGAAGCGGCGCATTCCCCTACGAGCCGTCGCGCAGGCCCTTCGGCCAGTTCGGGCGGAACTCGATGTGGTCGTACGTCACCACGCACCCCTCCCCCACCGGCGACTGCGCCATGAAGCCGACGAGGGCGGCGCCCGCCGACTCCTCGTCGCCGAGCGAGAAGATCCGCACGAACGTCCACCGCTCGCCGTCCGCCGACGCGTGGAAGGCGAACGCCGAGCCCGTGCGGCTGATGCGCAGCCAGGCGCTGGCGCCGTCCACGGTGAAGGCGTTGGCGTCGTCGGAGTGGCCGCGCGTCACGACGGTGCAGACCGTCGGCTCGTCCGGGGAGCGCTCCAGGCAGAGCTTGGCCCACTCCCGCTCGCCGACGTGCAGATAGAGCACGCCCGCGTCGAAGGGCGCCGCGAAGCCGACCGTGACGCGGGCGATCAGCTGGAAGTCGCCTTCCGGCGCGCCCAGCAGGCGCGGCGCGTCGGCGGCGGGGTCGAGCGCCTCGCCGGTCGGCGGCACGAAGCGGTCCTGCCGGGCGCCCGCCCAGCCGGTGAGCACCCCGTCCTCGTGGGACCAGTGGCCGTCGGGGCCGTAGCCGCGCAGGGAGAAGGGGAGCTGGGGGAGGTCGAGGTCCATGGCGTCAGTGTTCCAGGGTCCCGTCGACCCGCCGCGGCAGCCCCAGCGGGTTGTCGTCGCGCAGCTCGGGCGGGAGCAGGGGCTCCGGGGTGTTCTGGTACGCGACCGGGCGCAGCCAGCGCTCGATGGCGGTGCCGCCCACCGAGGTCGACGTGGACGTGGTGGCCGGGTAGGGGCCTCCGTGGTGCTGGGCGGGGGCGACGGCGACGCCGGTGGGCCAGCCGTCGACGAGGACGCGGCCCGCGAGCGGCGTGACCTCGGCCAGGAGTTCGGTGCCGCGGGGGCTCACGCCCGCCGCCTCGTCGGAGGAGAGCTGCACGGTGGCGGTGAGGTTGCCGGGCAGGCGGGAGAGGACGGCGGTGATCTCCGCGGCGTCCTTGTAGCGCGCGACGACGGTGACGGGGCCGAAGCACTCCTCGATGAGCAGGTCGTGCTCGCCCTCGGCGGCGAGCCGTGCCGCGGGGACGGTGAAGAAGCCCGCGCTCACGGTGTGCTCGCCGCCCGCGCCGGGCGTGACGGGGGAGTCGACGTCCGCGAGGCCCGCGCGCTCGCGGACCCCGGCGACGAAGTTGTCCCGCATCCGGTGGTCCAGGAGCACTCCGGCGTCGGTGTCGCCGACCGCATCGGTCAGGGACTTCACGAGCCGGTCGCCGCCCGCGCCCTCGGGGGCGAGGACGAGGCCGGGCTTCACGCAGAACTGGCCGACGCCGAGCGTCATCGAGCCCGCGAGGCCGGTGCCGATCTCCTCGCCGCGCTCGGCGGCGGCGGCCTCGGTGACGACGACGGGGTTGAGGGAGCCCAGCTCGCCGTGGAAGGGGATCGGCACTGGCCGGGCCGCCGCCGCGTCGAAGAGGGCCCGGCCGCCGCGGATGGAGCCGGTGAACCCGGCCCCGGCCACCAGCGGGTGCTTGACCAGCTCGATGCCCGCCTCGAAGCCGTGCACCAGGCCGACGACGCCCTCGGGGATGTCGTGCCGGGCGGCGGCCCTGCGCAGCACGGAGGCGACCAGCTCGGAGGTGCCGGGGTGGTCGGGGTGGGCCTTGACGACGACCGGGCAGCCCGCGGCGAGCGCGCTCGCGGTGTCGCCGCCGGGCACGGAGAAGGCGAAGGGGAAGTTGGACGCGGAGTAGACGGCGACGACGCCGAGGGGGATCTTGTAGCGGCGCAGGTCGGGGATGGGCGGGGTCGCCGACCCGTCGGGGTGGTCGATGACGACTCCGAGGAAGGCGCCCTCGTCGACGATGTCCGCGAAGGCGCGCAACTGGAAGCAGGTGCGGGCGAGTTCCCCGGTGAGCCGGACCGGGCCGAGCGCGGTCTCCGCGTCCGCGGCCTCCACGAGCCGGTCCCCGGCCTCCTGGAGGAGGTCGGCGGCGGTGCGCAGGAAGGCGGTGCGCACCGCGCGGTCGGCCAGGGCGGGGGCTGCGTCGCGAGCGGCGGTGACGGCCAGGCCGACCTCCTCGGCCGTGGCTTCCACCGCAACCTGCTCGCGCTGCTTCCCGGTTCGGGGGTCGACACTCCAGACTGGTGCTGCTGCCACCGTGGATTCCCTTTCCAGAGGTAATGCAAGAGGTCATGCAAGAGGTGCCGCTCACCCGGGCTGTTCGATATGCTGAACACTGTCTCTGCTGATGAATGAGCGGGGGCTTCGGAGACTATTTCTCGGCGAACTAAGGGGTCAAGGGCGATGTCGGCTGGCGAGACCGGAGGCGGCGCGCAGGTCAAGTCCGCCGTGCGCACGGTGGAATTGCTCGAATACTTCGCGGGCCGCCCCGGCATGCACTCCCTGGCGGCCGTCCAGGAGGCCGTGGGCTATCCGAAGTCGAGCCTCTACATGCTGCTGCGCACCCTGGTCGAGCTGGGCTGGGTGGAGACCGACGCCACCGGCACGCGGTACGGCATCGGCGTGCGCGCGCTGCTCGTCGGCACGTCCTACATCGACGGCGACGAGGTGGTGGCCGCGGCCAGGCCGACCCTGGACCGGCTCTCCGACGACACCACGGAGACCATCCACCTGGCGCGGCTCGACGGCACCAACGTCGTGTACCTCGCCACCCGCCAGTCCCAGCACTATCTGCGGCCCTTCACGCGGGTGGGCCGCAGGCTGCCCGCGCACTCCACCTCGCTCGGCAAGGCGCTGCTCGCCACCCACACCGACGAGCAGGTCCGCACGATGCTCCCGGAGACGCTGCCGGCGCTCACCGAGCACACCATCACCGACCGCGAGAAGCTCATCGAGGAGCTGCGCGCGGTGCGCGAGCAGGGCTTCGCGGTGGACCGCGAGGAGAACACGCTGGGGCTGCGCTGCTTCGGCGTCGCCATCCCGTACCGCACGCCCGCGCGTGACGCGATCAGCTGCTCGGTGCCGGTGGCGCGGCTCACCCCGGCCCATGAACAGATGGTCAAGGACGCCCTGTTCGACGCGCGCGACCGGCTGACACTGGCGACTCGTAGGCTCTGACGCATGGATGTGTGTCTGCGCGAGGTCCACGACAGCGATCTGCCCGTCTTCTTCCGGCAGATGAGCGATCCCGAGTCCTGCCGCATGGCGGCGTTCACGCCCGAGGACCCCCTGGACAAGGACCGCTTCGACGCCCACTGGACGAAGATGCTGGGCTCCGCCGACGTCGACGTGCGCACGGTCCTCGCCGACGGCGACGTGGTGGGCAGCGCCGCGGTGTACGGCGAGCCGGGCGAGCGCGAGGTCACGTACTGGATCGACCGCGCGTACTGGGGCCGGGGCCTTGCCACGGCCGCCCTGCGCGAGTTGCTCGCACTGATCCCCGAGCGCCCGCTGTACGCCCGCGCGGCGGCCGACAACGTGGGCTCGCGGCGCGTGCTGGAGAAGTGCGGCTTCCGGGAGAGCGCGCGCGACCGGGGGTTCGCCGCGGCCCGCGGGGCGGAGATCGACGAGGTGGTCCTCGTCCTGGACGGCGGCTGACCCTCCGCCGCACGGCCGATGCGGATCATCAGGGCGCAGGAGGTGCGGGCCCGGCCGCGGGCGGGAGCGTGGAGCCATGACGCAGACACTGCCCACCGCCCCGCGGCGCGCCCCGGCCCCGTTCGCCCTCAGCCGCCTCCGCCGCGCCCTGCGGTGCGCCGCGCTGGCCGCCTGTGTCCCGTACCTCTCCCTCAAGGTGGCCTGGATCGCCGGGAGCCGGCCGGGCATCCCCGAGGGCAGCACGCTGCTCGACCACCGGGCCCTGATGATCTTCGCGAACGGGCTGACCGTCCTGATGGACGGCGCCGTCGTCGTCCTCGTGCTGCTGCTCACCCGGCCCTGGGGGACGCGGACGCCCGCCCGGTTCCTCGTGCCGCCGATGTGGGCGGCGACCGGCCTGCTCGTGCCGATCATGGCGGGGTTCCCGCTGACCCAGCTGGTCAGGGCCTTCGACGGCGGCCTCGGCGGCGGCTCGGGGGACGGCGGCGGCGCGGCCGAGCCCTTCCTCGACGAGTGGGTCTTCGGCGTGGTCTACACCGGCTTCATCGTGCAGGGCATCGCCCTCGGCTGCCTCTTCGTCCTCTACGCCAGGGACCGCTGGGGCCACCTGTGGCGCGGCCGGCTGGGGGACCTGCCGCGCGGCCACGGCCGGGCCCGCCGCGCCACGGCGCTCGCCGCCGCCCTGCTCGCGCTCTGCCCCGCCGCCCTGCACCTGCTGTGGGCCACCGGCGCCACCACCGGCCTGAGCGCGGCACGGATCGAGGAGCGCGGCACCGACTTCGCCGTCCTGGAGGCGCTGAACGCCCTCTACCTCGCCGTGGCCGTGGCCGGCGGCCTGCTCCTGGCCTGCGGGTGGCGGCCCGCGCTCCCGGTCAAGGTGCCGCTCGCCCTGGCCTGGCTGGGCTCGGGCGCGGTGGGCTGCTGGGGCGGCTGGCTGCTGTTCGGCGCGCTGACGACCCTGGGCGACTCCACGGGACGGCCCACCGGCACGATGTTCCTCACCTACGCTGTGCACGTGATCATCGGGACGCTGGTGGCCGTCGTCGCGGCGCGGTTCCTCGCCGAGCGGGCACGCGCGTCGGCCGCCGGCTCCGGGGACGGGGCGTGAGAGCCGTCCGCACCGCCCTCTTCGGACGCCGTGCGCGCCGCCGGTGGATCCATCTCATCCTGGGCGGCGCGCTCGCCATGCCGTACGTCTTCGTGGGCTCCGTGATCATCGGGCCGCTCATCGGCGACGACCACGTCCTCGGGTCGCTCACCGCCCAGCTCAGCTCGTTCGCGGTCGGGCTGCCGCTCGCCGCGGTCACCGCGCTGTTCCCGCTGACCCGGCCCATGTCGGTGGCCGCCGTGCGGGCGCTGTGCGGGGTGCCGGACGACGCCCTCGCCGAAGGCCCCGCGCGCTCCCGGGCGGCCCGGGGGCGCACCGCCGCGTGGTTCGCGCTGCACCTGGGTTTCGGCGGGGTCATCAGCGGCATGTCGCTGGCGCTGCCGCCGTTCGCGGCCGTGCTGATCGCGCTGCCGTTCTTCTCGGCCCTGCGGGACAGCCGCCTCGGGATGCCCGCGGCCTTCGGCGAGCCCTGGGTGCTCGCGCTCAGCCCGCTCATCGGCGTCGCCTCGCTGGTGGCGCTCGCGGCGTGCGCGGCGGTGGCGGGCGGGCTCCTGGCGCACTGGGCGCCCCGGCTGCTGGGCCCGACGCCCGCCGACCGGCTCGCCGACGCCGAGCGGCGCGCCGCCGACCTGGCGGTGCGCAACCGCCTGGCGCGCGAGCTGCACGACTCGGTGGGCCACGCCCTGAGCGCCGTCACGCTCCAGGCGTCCGCGGCCCGCCGTGTCCTCGACCAGGACCCGGAGTTCGTGCGGGAGGCGCTGGCCGCCATCGAGGACACCACGCGGCGCACGGTCGGCGAACTGGACGCCGTCCTCGGGGTGCTGAGGGAGGCCGACGGCGCCCGCTCCACGGCGCCCGCGCCCAGCCTCGCCGCAGATCTGGACGGCCTGCTGCGCCGCACCAGGGCGGGCGGCCTGCGCGTGAGCGCCACCGTCGGCATGGACCCCGCGGCCCTGCCGCCCCTCGTCTCCCGCGAGGCCTACCGCATCGTCCAGGAGGCGCTGAGCAACGCCCTGCGCCACGGCGGCGACTCCTGCGTCACCCTGCGCATCACCCCGGCCGGCCCGGACCTCACCGTCACCGCCGAGAACCCCCTGCCCGCCCACTCCCCTGCCACCCGCCCCGGCGGCGGCCACGGACTGCGCGGCATCGCCGACCGGGCCCGCCTCCTCGGCGGCGCCGCGGAGGCGGGCCCCGCGGCCGGGGTGTGGCGGCTGACCGTACGCCTCCCGCTTATGCCCCCGAAGGGACACGCATGACGACCACGCCCGAAGGCACGGGCCCCGGACGCGCGGCCATCCGCGTCGTCCTCGCCGACGACGAGCGCATGGTGCGCACCGCGCTGCGCGCGATCCTCTCCGCCGAGCCCGGCATCGAGGTCGTCGGCGAGGCGGCGACCGGCGCGGAGGCCGTATCCGCCGTCAGGGAGCTGCGGCCCGACGTGGTCCTGATGGACGTCCGCATGCCGGAGGTCGACGGCATCCGCGCCACGGAGCAGATTCTGCGCACGATGCCGGAGCCGCCGCGCGTCGTCGTCGTGACGACGTTCGAGAACGACTCCTACGTCTACGAGGCGCTGCGCGCGGGAGCCGCCGGTTTCCTCCTGAAGCGGGCGGACGCGGACTCCCTGGTCCAGGCCGTGCGCATCGTCGCGCACAGCGACTCCCTCCTCTTCCCCGCAGCCGTGCGCGCCCTGGCCGCCGAGCACGGCCGCCCCGAGCCCGAGCCGCCCGCCTGGGTCGCGCGGCTCACCGCACGGGAGAGCGAGGTGCTGCGGTGGATGGCGACGGGCCTGACCAACGCGGAGATCGCCGGGCGGATGGGCGTGGGCGCGGCCACGGTGAAGACGCACGTGGCCTCGGTGCTGGCCAAGACGGGCGCACGGGACCGCACGCAGGCGGTGATCGCGGCCTACGAGTCGGGCTTCATGGAAGCGGCCTGACGACGGAGGATGGCCGCCCGAAGACCGACGGCGGCCGGGGCCCGGGGGGCCAGGGGGCCGGGGGGCCGGAGGGCCGGGGGGCCGGAGGGCCGGGGGCCGCACCGCATACGCACGACGGACCTGCTGGATCTGCTGCCTGATCTGCTGCCCGATGTGAGAACTGCCTGAGAAAACGGTCACAAGCCCACCAGAAGGGAACGAACCGGCTCCCCCCGCTCGTCATCCCCTGGGATGAACAAGACGATCAGGCACGCCTCGGTCTTCGCTCTGCTGCTCGTGCTCGCCCTCCTCCTGCGGGCGACCTGGGTGCAGTTCCACGACTCGAAGGCGCTCGCGGACGACAAGCACAACCGGCGGAACGTGATCGAGCAGTACGCGAACCCGCTGGGCGACATCATCGTGGGCGGTGAGGCCGTCACCGGCTCCGCGCGGACGAAGGGAGGAGACCTCGCCTACAAACGCACGTACGAGGACGGCGCCCTGTACGCCCCCGTCACGGGCTACAGCTCCCAGGTGTACGGCGCCACGCAACTGGAGGGCATCTACAAGGACGTCCTCGACGGCACCGACAACCGCCTGAAGAACCCGCTCGACACGCTCACGAACAAGCGCGCCGACCCCGGCGACGTCGTGACGACCATCGACCCCTCGGTGCAGAAGGCGGGGTACAAGGCGCTGGGCGACAAGAAGGGCGCGGCGGTCGCCGTCGACCCGAAGACCGGCCGCGTCCTCGGCATGGTCTCCACGCCGTCGTACGACCCGTCGCGGATCAGCGGCTCCATGGACTCCGCGGCGTGGCAGGAGCTGACGACGGACGAGGAGAAGCCGATGGTGAACCGCGCGCTGCGCCAGCCGCTGCCGCCCGGTTCGACGTTCAAGCTGGTCGTCGCGGCGGCGGCCCTGGAGGACGGCCTGTACTCCTCGGTCGACTCGAAGACCGACAGCCCGAACCCGTACACCCTGCCGGGCACGGCGACGGTCCTGCGCAACGAGAACCAGGCGGCGCCCTGCGAGGACGCGGACATCCGCACGGCCTTGCGGTACTCCTGCAACAACGTCTTCGCGAAGATGGCCGTGGACCTCGGCCAGGACAAGGTGAGGGCGATGGCGGAGAAGCTGGGCTTCAACGCGGACAAGCTGGACGTCCCGGTGCGCGCGGGCGAGAGCGTCTACCCGTCGGGCATGGACAAGGCGCAGACGGGTCTGTCCGGCATCGGCCAGTTCGACGTCACGGCGACACCGCTGCAGATGGCGATGGTCTCGGCGGCCATCGCCAACGGCGGCGAGCTGGCCGCGCCGCACATGGTCTCGCAGATCACCGACTCGGGCGGCGACGTCCTGGAGAAGTACGGCGACGGCGACGGCCGGCGGGTGATGGGCGAGGGCACCGCGGAGGGCCTGCAGTCGGCGATGGAGACGGTCGTCGAGGAGGGCACCGGCTCGAACGCGCAGATCGCGGGCGTGACGGTCGGCGGCAAGACGGGCACGGCCCAGCACGGCGAGCGGAACAGCAAGACGCCGTACGCCTGGTTCACGTCGTACGCGAAGAGCGACGACGGCAAGGAGGTCGCGGTGGCCGTGATGATCGAATCGTCCAGCGCGGCCCGCGACGAAGTGAGCGGCAACGGCCTGGCCGCCCCGATCGCCAAGGCGATGATGCAGGCCGCGCTGAGGTCGTAGGCCCCGGCGGTCGCGGAGAAGTCCCGGCGCCACGCCGTACCACTCGGCGTGGCGCCGGGACTTCTCCGCAAGCGGCGCGCAGCGCTGCCCGCTACGACCGCCGGGTCCGCCGCCGCTGGTACGTCCAGGCCGCCGCCGCGGGGATCGCCGCGCCCACGATGCCGCCGGTCACGAAACCGAGGCCGCTGGACGCGTCACCGTCCCCCACGGCCGCCACCGCGCCCGCCACGACCAGCGCGGCGGCGAACACCGCGAGGAGCGCGTAGAACTTCCGGCTGAAGAAGCTGGAGCGCTCCGGCACCGGCGGCGGGGAGTCGACCCGCGCCGCGGGCCCGAGGCTCGCCGCGCGGGGGCGCTTGTAGTAGGCGTAGACGAGCCAGTCCCCGCACGCTTCCCAGCCGTCCGGAGCGAGGCGCAGGTCGACGTCCGCGCGGCCGCGGGTGACCAGCTCGCGCCGGTACTCCCAGCGCTGCGGCTGTGCCACGTCGCGGTGGCTCACGAAGCGCCCGACGGCGTCGACGCGCTGCACCTCCCAGCCCTCGTCGCCGAAGCGGTTCAACAGCGCCTCGTCGACGTAGGCGTCGGCGGTCCAGCGCCACGTCTCCACCTCGTCGCCCGGATCAGCCGGTGCCCGCACCCCCGTGTCGGGCACCAGCTGCCGGGCGAACTCCTCGGCGGGGCCGAACTCGGCCTCCGCGTCCCCCGCGCCGCACTCCGCGAGGTGCGCCCCGAGGTCCATGACGGTCGCCTCGACGCGGTCGGCGGGCAGGCCGTGTGCCCGCAGCCGCTCGGCCAGCTCCAGGAGGTAGCCGTCCTGCCGGTGGCGGTCGTCCGCGTCGGTCGTGCTCATCGTTCCTCCACTCCCGCCCTGGCGAGGACCTCACGTACGGAATGGTCGAAGGCGAGCCAGAGCCCGCCCTGCTCACCGAGGGTCGCGCGGCCCTCTTCGGTGAGCCGGTAGTAGCGACGCCCCGGCCCCTTCTCCGCGGCCCGGAACTCCGCGTCGACCAGGCCCGCCTCCTCCAGGCGGTTGAGGACGGGGTAGAGCGTGCCGCCCTTGATCTGCCCGAAGCCGGCGCCGCCGAGGAGCTTGGCGATCTCGTAGCCGTAGCTCTCGCCGCCGGTGAGGGCGGCGAGCACGAGCAGATCGAGCACGCCCTTGAACCAGCTGGATCTGCGGTCGCTCATGAAGGGTCCGTCCTGGTCAGGCGGCGGCCGCGGCGAGCGGCCTCTCGGGCGCGGGCAGCGTCAGATCGCGTACGGAGATGAGGACGTGCACGGCGGCGGGGAGCAGCAGGCTGCCGGTCGCGAGGTAGAGGCCGCTGAAGAGCACGCCGAAGAGGGCGAAGACGAGGACGCCCTGGCGGCCCTGGTAGAACCCGGCGACGGCGTAGACGACGACGGAGAGGGCCGCGGCCACGGTGACGTCCAGGCCGAGGACCCCGACGCCGAAGGCGGTCAGCAGGCCGCGGTAGACCAGCTCGGCGCAGAGGCCGTCGGTGACGGCGACGGCGACCGCCAGCCGGCGCTCCTTCGGGGTGCGCGGCAGCATCGCCTCGATGGAGGCGCGTCCCGGCACGTTCTTGCCCTGCCGGGCGAGGTCGTGGAAGTTGCGGGCCGAGGCCATGGTGATCGCGGCGGCGAGGAGGACGCCGGTGATCACGACCGCTGACCTGTCCGGCGTCGCGAGGCCGAGGTCGGCGGCGCCCACGCCCGGCGAGAGCAGCAGGGCGGCGACGGCGAGGGCGGCGAACGCCCACCACAGGGCGAGCACGGAGCCGAAGTAGCGGACGAGGGCGCGGGGTTCGGTGTGCCTGCGCCGGGCCAGCGAGCCGTACATCCTGCGGCCCGCCCAGGGTTCGCCGAGCAGCAGGTAGCCGGCGAGCGCGGCTGTCACGGCCGTGGATGCGGCCGAGAAGTCCGGCGAGATGGTCATGGGGTCCCCCTTCCCGAAGGGGCGGCGGGGCGCGCGCACGTGTGCCGCGCGCCGCACCGACCCCTGTGCGTATGAGCTACCTAGACCGTATGGCGACCTAGTCAGGATTGCAACCTATCTCGCTACGCAGACTCTGCTTCCGGCTCGCTCCGCGCGTCCGGCGCCCGGCCTCCCCTCAGCCGCCCGCGGTCCACCGCGGGTCACGGCCGCTCATCCCGATCACCTGGTCGAGCAGGGGCGCGTCCCGCGGCACGGGCACCGGCCGCCCGAACAGGCCGCTCTCCGCGTCATCGCCGTCGGCGGGCGTGAGGAGCGCCCGCGCGCCCTCCAGGCTCGCCTCGTCGGGCGCGTACTCCTGGCCCGTGGCGCGCGCCAGGTCCCAGCCGTGCACGACCAGTTCGTCGAGGACGACGAGGGCCGCGACCTCCCCCGGCAGGTCGACCCCGCCCGCGCGCGTCATGCCCTGCCGGGCCGCCGGGTCGCGCCACGCCTCGACGAGGGCCTCCAGGGACTTCGGCAGCTCACCGCGCCAGCCGGGTCCGATGTCGGGCACGACGCTGCCGGGGTCGCGGTCGAGAACCGGCCGGAAGTCCTTCCGGGCGGCCAGCTCGAAGGCCTGGGTGAGGCCGATGAGATGCCCGAGCAGGTTGCGTACGGCGAACTCGGGGCAGGGCGTCGGCGCCGCGAGCTGATCGTCGCCGACGCGTTCGGCCACGCGCGCCACGAGGCGGGCCTGCGGGCCGAGGTCGAAGGTGTCGTCGGTCATGGTGCTGCCTCCACATGTCCACGCGCCGCGCGCCTCTGAGGCGGCGGCCTCGGTACGTCTCCCCGGTAGACCCGCCCCGCGCCCGTGACTCATCGCCCGCCGCCAGGGCATCCGCCCGATCCCGCCGCCGGGGCCTTAGAACCACCATCACCAGGCATGACATCGACGACGATCGGGCGTGTCCTGCGGGACCGCAACGCGGGGCTCTACCTCGGCGCGGTGCTGGTGTCCGGCTTCGGGAGCACCGCGCTCGGGCTGGTCTCCGGCATCTGGGTCAAGGAGCTGACCGGCTCCGACGGCCTGGCCGCGCTCTGCCAGCTCGCCCTCTGGGCGCCCACCCTCCTCGGCCCGCTGCTCGGCACGCTCGCCGACCGCACGCGCCGCAGGCCGCTGCTCGTGACCGTCTGCCTCGCGCTCGGCGCGCTGCTCCTGGCCCTGCTCGCCGTGGACGGCGCGGGACGGCTGTGGATCCTCTTCGCGGTGCTCCTCGTCCACGGGGCGTGCGGCGTCGTCACGGACGCGGCGGAGGCGGCCCTCGCCCCGGCGGCCGTCGGCAAGGAGCTGCTGGGCGACTTCAACGGCCTGCGGATGGCGGCCAACGAGGGCATGAAGCTGGTGGCGCCGCTCGTCGGCGCGGGGTTGTTCACCGCGTACGGCGGGGCCCGGGTGGCGCTCCTCGACGCCGTCACGTTCGTGCTCGCCGCGGGGATGTACGCGCTGCTGCGGGTCCGCGAGCCGATGCCTGCGCCCGAGCGCACGCCGCTGCGGGCCAGGACCGCCGAGGGGGCGCGGCACCTGTGGAGGAACGCACGGCTGCGGCCCCTCGTCGTGGCGGGCGGCCTGACGATGCTGACGTCGGGGGTGAGCGGCGCCGCGGTGTACGCGATCGTGGAAGGGCTCGGCCACGCGCCCGCGCACACGGGGGTGCTCTACGTCGTGCAGGGCGCGGGGTCCGTCGCGGTGGGCGTGGCCTCGGGCGCCCTGCTGCGGCGCCTGGGCGAGCGGCGGTTCGCCGGCGCGGGCGTCGCGCTGAGCGGCGCGGGTCTGGCGCTCAGCGCCCTGCCGAGCGACACGGCGGTCCTCGCGGGCAGCCTCGCGAACGGCGCCGGGCTGCCCTGCGTGCTGATCGCGGGGCTCACGGCCGTGCAGCGGGAGACCCCGGACGCGCTGCTCGGCCGGGCGGCGGCGACCGCCGGCACGCTGATGTTCGCGCCGACCGCCCTCGGCATCGCGGCGGGGGCGGCGTTGGTGGAGAGCGTCGACCTCCGCGTGCTCCTCCCGCTGCTCGCGGGGGCGCGGCTGCTGATCGCCGCGCCCCTGCTGCGCCCGGCCCGAAGGGCTACTTCACGCCGGCCCACCGCTTGATCGTCGCGATGGCCTTCGACTGCTGCGGCTCGGGCAGCTTGGCGATCGACGCGCCGTGGTTGGCGCCCGGCACCTCGTAGCGGTAGGAGTCGTGGCGGCTGGGGGTGAAGCGCTCGGCGCTCCAGGGGTCGTTCTGGCCGTAGATGAACATCATGCGCTGGCCGCGCTTCTTCACCCAGCGGTCGACGTCGGCGATGGTCTTGTTGTTGTACGTGCCGCGCATGGCCTTCGGCAGCACCGAGTTGGGCTGGTAGACGTCCGGGTGGCGGCGGACGTCCTTGAGGTGGCTGAACCGCAGGTCGGCCCAGCCGAGCTGGGTGGCGGCCTGGCGGTAGTACGGCCCCGAGCCGTTGACGCCGAGCTCCTGGTCGCGGTAGACGCTGAAGCCGTGCCCCTTCGACCAGTCGTACAGCTCGTCGTCGGTGGCCTTCTTCGCGTCGGGCACGGTCGGGCAGGCGGCGGCGGTGCCGCTCTGCCAGAAGTTCCACACCTGGTCGAGGACCGCGAACTCGTAGGCGCGGTCGGTGGTGCCGAGGGTCTGGTCGAAGGTGCTGCCCTCGGCCTTCGCCTCCTTCTCGAACCGGGGGAGGAGGGTGTCACGGCGTACGAGCATCTCGCGCTGCACGGCGTTCAGGGCGTCCCTGCACTCCTGGGTGCCGACCGTCGCGAAGAAGCGCTCGTAGCCGCTGTCGTCGCGGTTGTCGGCGTCGTTGGGCGCGACGAAGGCCACGACCGCGTCCAGGTCGCCGGGGTGGAAGCGCTCGTGGTAGGTGGCCGTCATGCCGCCCTTGCTGGCCCCGGTCCCCAGCCACTTGCCCTTCTCGATGGTGCGCAGGGCCCGGGTCAGGCGGTGCTCGTCGGCGGCCTCCTGCTGGACGGTCAGCTTGGACCAGTCGTCGCCCGCCGGGCCCTCGGGCCGGGACTCGCCGAAGTAGCGGTGCTCGACGCTGACCTGGTTGGCATCGAGCAGTCTGGTGAGGGAGGCGGTGCCGCCCGCGAGGGTGTAGCCGCCGGTGTAGAGGACGGTCGGCTTGGCGGTGGACTTGTGCCAGAGGGTGGCGCGCTGGGTGAAGGTGGCGCCGTGGGGCCTGCGGTGGTCGACGGGCTGCCGGTACGTCAGCGAGTAGAGGGGGTGGCCCTCCCGGTCCGTGACGGAGACGACCTTCATGCCGGGCAGCTTCTCGAGCCGGGCCCTGATGTCGGCCGGCGTATCCTTCGCCGTGTCGGCCGCCGTGTCCGCCGCCCGCGCCGCCGTCGCGGCTTGCGCGGTGGCGGGCGCCGCGCCGCCGAGCACGGCGGCGCCCGCCATCAGTCCGGCACAGGCCAGCGCGGATATCCCCTTGTTGCGCACCTTGTCTCCCTTGTCCCCTGGTCGTACTGGAGCGACGGTTGTGGTGCGCGGATCGTATCGGCGATCACTCCAGGCGCGACAGGGCTTCCGCGACCAGCGCCAGGTCGCCGTCCGAGGCCAGACCGGCGTGGTAGAGGCGGAGTTCGGTGGCGCCGTGCTCGGCCGCCCGCGCCGCGTCGTCGGCGAGGCGGGCGGGGTCGCCGCCCATGCCCGCGACGACGGGGAAGTTGGCGGCGATGACGCCCCCGCCGCGGCCCCTGAAGGGCGTCAGCGGCTCCGGCCCGCCCCCGCAGGGCACGACCACGCCGTCCGCCACCCCGAGGATGTGCTCCGGGTCGACGCCCGCGTTGGCCCCGCAGTGGTACGGGACGGGGTCGGCGTGCAGCAGGACCTGGAAGTCCGGCGGGGCCGCCGCGCGGACCGCTGCGACCGCCGCCTCCTGGAGCGTGCGGGCCACCTCGTCGCGCCACGCGCGCGTGGCCGCCGCCCGGTCGGCGCCGAGGAGCTTCTCGACCCCGGCCCAGCCCGGGTCCTCGCCGGCGCCCCGCCAGACGGGCTCCATGGCGTCCCGCACGGCCGCCGCCAGGGCGTCCGGGTCGAGGCCCGCTCCCGCGTATCCCGCGCGGCAGGAGCCGCAGAAGCACAGGGACATCAGGTACTGGCCCGCCTCGCCGAGTCCGACGCCCGCGGTCTTGTCGTGGGCGTGCAGATGCGCGAGGCCGTACCAGCCGCACGACTCCAGCTCGACGCCGTGCGCGCCGGGGCGTGCGGCGGCTTCGGCGGCAAGGTCGACGAGGTACGCGCGCGTGGCGGTCCGCGCGATGCAGGGCGCCCAGGGGTAGCGGTCGCCGTAGGCGTTGACCACGGAGGTCTCCGGGTGGTCGTCGCCGAGGCGGGAGCTGTGGGCGAGGACGACCCAGCTGTGCACGTCGATTCCGGCGGCGGCCAGGGCTTCGGCCGCCTGTCCGTAGGCGTCGCCGGGCGCCCAGTCCCCGGCCTGGCACGGCTGGAGGGCGCGCCCCCGCCACCGCTCCCCCGGCGGGTACAGCACGGCGGCGTGCGCGGCCGTGACGACGCGGTGGCGGGGGTGGCGCGGGGTCAGCGCGCGCGTGGAGTGGTAGGCGGCGGCGAGGGTGACCTGCCGGATGCCGAGGCCGGTGAGGCGGGCGGGGGCGTCGGGATCGCCGACGACGTCCCAGGGGTAGAGGAACGCGGCGGCCTTCACGCGTTGCCCCGCCGCGTCTTCCCGGCGTCCTGGCCCGGCAGTTCGTCGCCGAGCAGCGCCCGGCCGCGCTCGATGAGTTCGGCGAGGCGCTTGACGTGTTCGGCGGCGGGTTCGTTCAGCGGCGGGCGCACCCCGCCGACGTCGAGACCGCTCAGCCGCACACCCGCCTTGACGAGCGAGACGGCGTAGCCCCGGCCGAGGGCCCGCAGCTCGACGAAGGGCCGGTAGAAGCCGTCGACGAGGCGGTTGACGGTGGCGTCGCCCGCCGCGGTCCCGGCGCCCAGCGCCCGGTGGAAGGCGAGGGCGATGTCGGGGGCGAAGCAGAACACGGCCGAGGAGTAGAGGCTGACGCCGATGCCGCGGTAGGCGAGGGCGGTCAGCTCGGCGGTCGGCAGGCCGTTGAAGTACAGGAAGTCGCCCGGCGCCTCGCTGCGGACGGCGCTGACCGTGCGCTGCATCAGGTCCATGTCGCCGAGGCCGTCCTTGAAGCCGATGACGCCTTCGGCACGGGCGAGTTCGACGACCGTCTCCGGGGTGAGGACGGCGTTGTCGCGCTGGTAGACGATGACGTCCAGGGGGGTGGCCGCGGCCAGTTCGGTGTAGTGCCGGATCAGCCCCTCCTGCCCGGCGACCACGAGGTAGGGCGGCATGGCGAGCAGTCCGTCGGCGCCCGCCTCCTCGGCCAGGCGCGCGTACCGCACGGCGAGGGCGGTGCCGTACCCGGCGCCCGCGACGACCGGCACCCGGCCCGCCGTCTCCTCGACGGCGGCGGCGACGCAGCTGTGGAACTCCTCGGGGGTCAGGGCGTGGAACTCGCCCGTGCCGCAGCAGGCGAAGACGGCCGCCGCCCCGGCGTCGACGCCCGCGCGGACATGGGTGCGGAAGGTCTCCAGGTCGAGGGAGCCGTCGGGTCCGTAGGCGGTGACGGGGAAGAACAACGGCCCGCTGGGAACGCGGAGTCGGGAAGCGAGAGGGGCTGACGTCACGGGCTCTCCCTAGGCGTGCACGTTTCTGATTGGCGTCCATATCCCTGAACGCGACCACGCTAAGGTGCCCTCTCGACCCTGGTCAAGCGGATCCGCCGCGCGCACGGGAGCGGATTCGCCGCGTCCGCGCGACACTTGACGCAGTCGCGCCGAGATCCCTAGCGTGTCCATGGTTGTGAATCCTGTACGTGGATGCGCACGAATCCGGGTCGCGGACGCGTACGCTCCGGCCCCGCCCCGCCGCCCGCGCACGGCCGCACGAGGAGACCCCGCATGCCCGCTTCCCGCACCGTCCTGCTGACCGGCGCCGCCGGGGGCCTCGGCACCCTGATGCGCGAACTGCTGCCGGCCCACGGCCACGACCTGCGCCTGCTCGACGTGCGCGCCATCGAGGGCGAGCCCGACGCGGTCACCGCCGACCTGACCGACCGGAAGGCGCTGCGCGAGGCCGTGCGCGGGGTCGACGCGGTCCTGCACTTCGCGGGCATCTCCCTGGAGTCCACGTTCGACAAGATCCTCCGGGCGAACATCGAGGGGACGTACAACCTCTACGAGGCGGCCCGCGAGGAGGGTGTGCGGCGGATCGTCTTCGCCTCCTCCAACCACGCGGTGGGCTTCACGCCGCGCCCACAGGGGGACGACCCGCTCATCCCGCTCGACACCCCGCGCCGCCCCGACACCTTCTACGGCCTCTCCAAGTCCTTCGGCGAGGACCTCGCCCAGCTGTACTGGGACAAGCACGGCATCGAGACGGTCTCGGTCCGCATCGGCTCCTGCTTCCCCGAGCCGACCAGCGTGCGGATGCTCTCGGTCTGGATGAGCCCGGACGACGGCGCACGCCTCTTCCACGCGGCCCTCACCGCCGAGGACGTCGGGCACACCGTCGTCTACGGCTCCTCCGCCAACACCCGCCTGTGGTGGGACCTCTCCTCCGCCCGCGCGCTCGGCTACGCGCCCCGGGACGACTCCGAGCGGTACGCGGAGAAGCTCATCGCCGAGCAGGGCGAACTGGACCCCGCCAACCCCGACCACGCCCACATCGGCGGCCACTTCTGCACCAACCCGCCGCTCTGGCCGCACTGAATCGAAGGCGGCGGGGGAACGCCCGCGCCCGGTCGGGCGGCAACCGGGCGCCCCCGCTCCCCGAGTCGGGCACGAACGACGCCCGTACCCCAGGCCAACGCCGCATGATGCGGGCACATACGGGCAGCATCGCGCCCGGATGGCACCTTCACTCGTCCGTGCGGGCACGGTAGAACTTCCCCCAAGGGCCCGAACGGGCACAGCGAGACGTGAGGGAAGCAGGTGGCGCCGATGACCGCGGAGGAGCGTCAGCGGCGGATCGTCAACGCGGCCCGGGCTTCCGGTTCCGTCGACGTGACGGAGCTCGCCGCCCGGCTCGGCGTCGCGAAGGAGACCGTCCGCCGCGATCTGCGCGCCCTGGAGGACCACGGCCTGGTCCGCCGCACCCACGGCGGCGCCTATCCCGTGGAGAGCGCGGGGTTCGAGACCACCCTCGCCTTCCGCACGACCATGCACGTCCCCGAGAAGCGGCGCATCGCCGCCGCCGCGGCCGAACTGCTCGGGGACGCCGAGACCGTCTTCGTGGACGAGGGCTTCACCCCCCAGCTCATCGCCGAGGCCCTGCCCCAGGTGGCGGGCGGGCGCCCGCTGACCGTGGTCACGGCGTCCCTGGCCACGGCGGGCGTCCTCGCCGAGGCCGAGAACATCACCGTGCTGCTGCTCGGCGGCCGGGTCAGGCCCGGCACCCTCGCCACCGTCGACCACTGGACGACGCGCATGCTGGCCGGTTTCGTCATCGATCTGGCCTACATCGGCGCCAACGGCATCTCCCGCGAGCACGGCCTGACGACGCCCGACCCCGCCGTGAGCGAGGTCAAGGCGCAGGCCATCAGGGCGTCCCGGCGCACCGTGTTCCCGGGCGTGCACACCAAGTTCGGGGCGACGAGCTTCTGCCGGTTCGCCGGCATCGGCGAGCTGGAGACGATCGTCACCAGCACCCGCCTGCCCGCCTCCGAAGCCCACCGCTACTCCCTCCTCGGACCGCAGGTCCTGCGCGTCTGACGGCCGCCCCTCCCCTCCCCCGCTCCACCCCGTACGGCCGCCCTGGGCTCCCGCACGCCCCGACGCGCCCCGATCACCCCGATATGACCCCTCTACGTCCAGGAGCACTCATGCGAACCCGGAGCCGACGGAGGCCGCGCGCGCTTGCCGCTGCCGCCGCAGGGACGCTGCTCGCCCCACTGCTCACCGGCTGCTGGGCCGGCGCCGGCGGGACCGGTTCAGGCGACTCCCTCAACGTCCTGATGGTGAACAACCCGCAGATGGTGGAGTTGCGCAAGCTCACCGCCGCCCACTTCACCAAGGAGACGGGCATCAAGGTGAACTTCACCGTCCTGCCCGAGAACGACGTCCGCGACAAGATCAGCCAGGACTTCGCCAACCAGGCGGGCCAGTACGACATCGCCACCCTCAGCAACTACGAGATACCCATCTACGCCAAGAACGGCTGGCTCCACGAGGTCGGTTCCTACGCGCGCAAGGACACCGCGTACGACGAGAAGGACATCCTGCCGCCGATGCGCCAGTCCCTCACCGGGGAGGACGGCAAGCTCTACGGGCAGCCCTTCTACGGCGAGTCGTCCTTCCTGATGTACCGCAAGGACGTCTTCGCAAAGGCGGGCCTGAAAATGCCGGAGCGCCCCACCTGGCAGCAGGTCGCCGACCTCGCCGCCAAGGCGGACGGCGCGGAGAAGGGGATGAAGGGCATCTGCCTGCGCGGCCTGCCCGGCTGGGGCGAGCTGATGGCGCCCCTGACCACCGTCGTGAACACCTTCGGCGGCACCTGGTTCGACAAGGACTGGAAGGCCCGCCTGGACTCCCCCGAGTTCGAGAAGGCCACCCGCTTCTACGTGGACCTCGTACGCGAGCACGGCCAGTCGGGCGCCGCCCAGTCCGGGTACGCCGAGTGCCTCAACAACCTCACCCAGGGCAAGACCGCCATGTGGTACGACGCGACGGCCGCCGCCGGATCGCTCGAATCCGCCAAGTCGCCGGTCAAGGGCAAGATCGGCTACGTCTCCGCCCCGGTGGCGAAGACCGGGAACTCCGGCTGGCTCTACACCTGGGCCTGGGGCATGCAGAAGGCCTCCCGCAACCCCGACAAGGCGTGGAAGTTCATCTCCTGGGCCTCGGGCAAGGAGTACGAACGGCTCGTCGGCGAGAAGATCGGCTGGTCGAACGTGCCCGCGGGCAAGCGCGCCTCGACCTACGCCAACCCCGCCTACCGCGAGGAGGCCGCCGCCTTCCAGGACGTCACGCGGGCCGCCATCGAGGGCGCCAGGCCCCGCGACCCCGGCGTCCAGCCGCGGCCCGCGCCCGGCATCCAGTTCGTCGGCATCCCCGAGTTCACCGACCTCGGCACCAAGGTCTCCCAGGAGATCAGCGCCGCCATCGCGGGACGCCAGTCCGTCGCCTCGGCCCTGGACAAGGCACAGGACCTCGCCGAGAAGATCTCCGAGGAGTACGAGGGCCGATGACCGCCACCGCGAGCACCACCACCGTGCGGCACACGCGCGTGCCCACCGCGAAGACACCCCCGTCGGGCCGGCTGCGCGCCTGGGCCACCAGGGCGCCCCTGCTCCCCGCCCTCATCTTCATGATCGCCGTGACCCAGCTGCCCTTCGTGGCGACCCTGGTGATCTCCTTCTTCGACTGGAACGCCCTCTACCCCGACGCCCGCAGCTTCGCCGGGTTCGAGAACTACACCGAGGTCCTCACCGACCCCGACCTGCGCAAGTCGGTGCTGACCACGATCCTGCTCACCGCCTCCGTCGTCCTCGCGAGCCTGGTCATCGGCCTCGGCCTCGCCCTGCTCCTGGACCGCAGGTTCACGGGGCGCGGGCTCGTCCGCACGCTGCTCATCGCGCCGTTCCTGCTCGTGCCCGTGGCCGCCGCGCTGCTGTGGAAGCACGTGCTCTACAACCCGGAGTACGGCCTCTTCAACGGCCTGCTGCACTGGGTGGGCGGGGACTCCGCGGCACAGCCCGACTGGATCTCCAACACCCCGCTGCTCGCCATCGAGGCCTCCCTGGTGTGGCAGTGGACGCCCTTCATGATGCTGATCATCCTCGCCGGGCTGCAGAGCCGTGACAGCGAGCTGATCGAGGCGGCCCGCATGGACGGGGCGAGCGACTGGCAGGTCTTCCGCCATCTGACCCTGCCGCACCTGCGCCGCTACCTGGAACTGGGCGCGCTGCTCGGCTCGATCTACATCGTGCAGAACTTCGACGCCGTCTTCACCATCACCTCGGGCGGCCTCGGCACCGCCAACCTGCCCTACACCGTCTACCAGAGCTTCTACCAGGCGCACGAGAACGGCCTGGCCTCCGCGGCCGGCGTGCTCGTCGTCATCGGCTCGCTCATCATCGCGACCTTCGCCCTGCGGGTCGTCTCGTCCCTGTTCCGTGAGGAGGCGTCCCGCTGATGGCCGCATCCACCGACACGGCGAAAGCCGTGAAGGCCCGTCCACGCGCGCGTGGGTCCCTGGTCGGCCTCGCCGCCTGGCTCGCCGGCATCCTGTTCTTCCTGCCCATCGCCTGGATGGCGCTGACCTCCTTCCACTCGGAGGAGGACGCCGCCACCAACCCGCCCTCGCTCGCCGCCTCGCTCACCCTGGACGGCTACCGCGACTTCTTCGGCACGGGCGGCGGCGCGAGCCCCTGGCCCTCGCTCATCAACTCCACGGTGGCCTCGCTCTCCTCGACGCTGCTCGTGCTCGTCCTCGCCCTGCCCGCCGCGTATGCCCTGTCGATCAGGCCCGTGAAGAAGTGGACGGACATCCTGTTCTTCTTCCTCTCCACCAAGATGCTGCCGGTCGTGGCGGGCCTCCTGCCGATCTACCTGTTCGCCAAGAACACCGACTTCCTCGACAACATCTGGCTGCTCGTCATCCTCTACACCTCGATGAACCTGCCGATCGCGGTCTGGATGATGCAGTCCTTCCTCGCCGAGGTGCCGAAGGCCGTCATCGAGGCCGCGCAGATCGACGGGGCGCGGCTGCCCACCATCCTCGCGCGCGTGGTGGCGCCCATCGCGCTGCCCGGCATCGCCGCGACCTCGCTGATCTGCTTCATCTTCAGCTGGAACGAACTGCTCTTCGCGCGGGTGCTGACGGGCGTCGTCGCCCAGACCGCGCCCGTCTTCCTCACCGGCTTCATCACCAGCCAGGGCCTGTTCCTGGCGAAGGTGTGCGCCGCGTCGCTCGTCATCTCCCTGCCGGTGCTCGCCGCGGGGTTCGCCGCCCAGGACAAGCTGGTCCAGGGCCTTTCGTTGGGAGCTGTGAAATGAAGGCCGCGATCGTCGAGTCGGTGGGCAAAGTCGTCGTCGGCGAGGTGCCCGACCCGACGCCCGGCCCCCGCGAGGTCGTCGTGGAGGTCGCCGCGTGCGGCCTCTGCGGCACCGATCTGCACATCCGCCAGGGCGAGTTCGCCCCGACCCTGCCCGTGGTGCCCGGCCACGAGTTCGCCGGCACCGTCGTCGCCCTCGGCGGTGAGGTGCGGGAACTCGCCGTCGGCGACCGCGTCGCGGTGGACCCCTCGCTGCACTGCCACGAGTGCCGCTTCTGCCGCGTGGGACGCGGCAACATGTGCGAGCGCTGGGCCGCGATCGGGGTCACCACGGCGGGCGGCGCCGCCCAGTACGCCAAGGCGCCCGCCGCCAACTGCGTACGCCTGCCCGACCACGTGCGCACCCAGGACGCCGCCCTCATCGAGCCGCTGTCGTGCGCGGTGCGCGGCTACGACGTGCTGCGCTCGCAGCTCGCCTCGCACGTGCTGATCTACGGCTCGGGCACGATGGGCCTGATGATGCTGGAGCTGGCCAAGCGGACCGGCGCGGCCAGCGTCGACGTGGTCGACCTCAACCCCGAGCGCCTGGCGACGGCGCGGCGGCTCGGCGTCTCGGCGTCGGCGGCCGGGGCCGACGAGCTCGACCGGCCCGAGGGCTGGGACGTGGTGATCGACGCGACGGGCAACGCGGCCGCGATCCAGGACGGCCTCGGCCGGGTGGCGAAGGCGGGCACGTTCCTGCAGTTCGGTGTCGCGGACTACGCCACGCGCGTGGAGATCGACCCGTACCGCATCTACAACCAGGAGATCACCATCACCGGGTCGATGGCGGTCCTGCACAGCTACGAGCGGGCTGCGGAGCTGTTCGCGGCGGGTGTCCTCGACCCGGAGGTGTTCATCAGCGACCGGGTGCCGCTCGACGACTACCCCCGGGCGCTCGACCAGTTCGCCTCCGGGGTCGGGCGGAAGATCGTCGTCGTGCCGTAATCCGGTGTCGCGCGGGCATGGCCGGGGTCTACGCTCCCGGCCATGCCGCGACCCCAGGGATTCACCTACGTCCGACGCCCCGACGACAGCGTGACGATCACGCACGGCGGCCGCCCCGCGGGGACGCTGCGCGGCGTCCGTGCCGAGCGGTTCCTCGCCGAGGTCGAGGGCGAGGACCCGCAGCTGGTGATGGCCCGCTGGACGGGCGACTACAAGCGCGGCAACGAACGGACCGCCCGGAACCACCCGCGCAACCGCCGGTGAAAAAAACCTGCCGCGGGTAAGGGAACGGTAAAGCGGGGTCATTCGTTACCCCTGGCATGACAGCTATGACCCCCGGCTCGAACATCCCTCTGACCGCCGCCCGCGTGGCGGTGGACGTCGCCGCCCCGGTGCGGCTCGACGTATCGGGCCTGCTGCTCACCGCCGACGGCAAGGTGCGCTCCGACGACGACTTCATCTTCTTCAACCAGCCCTCGGGCCCCGGTGTGACCTACCAGTCGGGCGGCGGCTCCACCCCCGACAAGATCACCGTGGACACGGCGTCCGTGCCGCCCGGCATCGAGAAGATCGTCGTGACCGCGAGCCCGGACGCGGCGGGCCAGTCCTTCCAGGGCATCGAGCCCACCGCCACCATCCGCGACGCGGACAGCGGCTCCGTGCTCGCCACGTTCACCCCGCCGCAGCTCGGCGCGGAGACCGCCCTGGTGATCGTGGAGATCTACCTCCGCAACGGCGCGTGGAAGGCCCGCGCCGTCGGCCAGGGGTACTCCAACGGCCTCGCCGGCATCGCGACGGACTTCGGCGTCTCGGTCGAGGAGCCCGCGCCCGCCGCCGCCCCGGCGCCCGCCCCGGCTCCGGCGCCCGCCGCGGCCCCCATGGCGCCGCCGGTGGGCCGGCCAGTGCAGGGCCCGCCCCCGCCGGCCGCCGCGCCGGCCGCGCCCGCGCCCGGCGCCGGGAAGATCAACCTCGACAAGGGGCGGGTCAGCCTCCAGAAGAACCAGACGGTGTCCCTGGTCAAGGGCGGCAAGCCGCTGCTCTCGCAGGTCAAGATGGGCCTGGGCTGGGAGCCCGCGTTCCGCGGCAAGGACATCGACCTCGACGCCTCCGTCATCGCGTACGGCCCGCAGCGCAACCACGTCGACAGCTGCTACTTCGGCAAGCTGTCGATCGTGAACGGCGCGATCAAGCACTCCGGCGACAACCTCACGGGCGAGGGCGGTGGTGACGACGAGGTGATCGTCGTCGACCTCGGCCGCCTCCCCCAGGACGTCACGGGCCTGGTCTTCACGGTGAACTCGTTCTCGGGCCAGAAGTTCACCGAGGTCGCCAAGGCGTACTGCCGTCTGATCGACGCGGCCTCCGGCGAGGAGCTGGTCCGCTTCGACCTGACCAACGCCGAGGCACAGACGGGCGTCATGATGGCGAAGCTGATCAAGCAGTTCAGCGGCGAGTGGGAAATGACCGCGATGGGCCAGTTCGTGAAGTCGCGCACGGTCCGCGGCATGGTGAAGCCGGCGGCGCAGGCGCTCTGAGCGAGCGGACGAGAAGGGGCGG
>NZ_QEXM01000051.1 GCF_004127445.1 Streptomyces alfalfae | reverse complement strand
CCGCCCCTTCGGCGTGTCAGGGGTGATGCAGCGGATTCAGAGCTTGGCCAGCTTGGGATAGGGGCTCAGGAACCGTCCCTGGCGGCCTGCGAAGTCGATGACGACCGCTTCCTCCCCCTCGACGCCGACGATCCTCCCGAGGCCGTACTGGTCGTGGGACACACGGTCTCCCACGGCGAACTGCTCTACGGGTGGGGCGGGCGGGGCGGGCACGTTGAAGGGACTGTTCGGCAGGTGGCGGCGCGAGCCGGCGGGCCTCGTCATGTTCGCAGTATGCGCCCCCGGACACCCGCCGCACCATGCTCCGACCTCACACCGCCCTCACATCGGTATGGAACAGACACACAAACCGCAGCCGGAACGCCACGCCCAGCCGTATCGAAATTCACCCTGAAGGGGGACCGACGTGGACGTTCCGACCCGGGGTGTCGACGTGCCGCGACCAGTGCGTCACGCACGGTCAGCGGGCGGCCGGCGGTCGGGCCTCCGGCCGCTTCAGCGCCGCTGCCGCTTCCACGGGCCCGTGATGGCCAGCAGGATGCCGGGCGTCTGGATGCAGGCGTAGAGCGTCCTGCCGTCGGGCGAGAACGTCACGCCGGTGAACTCGCTGTACGACGGGTCGTCCTCGGTCCCCGCGTTGAGCTCGTTGCGCGCGATCGGGTACGTGCGTCCGTGCTCGGTCGCGCCGAAGAGGTGCTGGACGCCGTCGCCGTCCTCGGCGATGACGAGACCGCCGTACGGCGAGACGGTGATGTTGTCGGGGCCGTCGAAGGCGCCGTCCTTGTCGGGGTCGGGGTTCACGCCGAGCAGCACCTTCAGGGTGAGGGTGCGACGCCCGGGGTGGTAGAACCACACCTGCCCGTCGTGCCGGACGGGGCTCTCGCCGCGGGCGAAGGAGGAGACGATGTAGACGCCGCCGTCGCCCCACCACATGCCTTCGAGCTTGCGGGCGCGCGTGACGTCGCCGTCGTCGAACTGCTCGCGCACGGGCACGGTCCGCGCGTCGCGGTCCGGCACCTCCACCCAGTCCACGCCGTACACCGTGCCGGTCCTGGTGGCCCGCGAGAGGTCGTCGACGAAACGGCCGCCGGAGTCGTAGCACTTGGGCGCCTTCAGGACACCCGCGTCGTCGGCGAGGCCGCGCAGCTTGCCCCTGCCGTGCTCGAAGCCGTGCGGCGGCGTCCAGCGGTAGAACAGGCCGTTCGGACCGGAGGCGTCCTCGGTGAGGTAGGCGTGGCCGCGCTTCGGGTCGATGACGACGGCCTCGTGCGCGTAGCGGCCGAAGGCCTTGATCGGCTTGGGGTGGCGTCCGGCGCGCACGTCCTGGGGGTCGACCTCGAAGACGTAGCCGTGGTCCTTGGTCATGCCGTTCTGACCGGCCTTGTCCTCGGTCTCCTCGCAGGTCAGCCAGGTGCCCCAGGGCGTGGAGCCGCCCGCGCAGTTCGTGGCGGTGCCCGCGATGCCCACCCATTCGGCCACGCGGCCGTCGCGCCGGACCTCGACGACCGTGCAGCCGCCGGCCGCCGCCGGGTCGTAGACGAGCCCCTCGGTGAGCGGGACGGGGTGCTTCCACTTGGTGCGGGGGCCGCCCAGCTCGTGGTTGTTGACGAGGTAGGTGGTGCCGCGCGGCCCGCGGAAGGCGGCCGTGCCGTCGTGGTTGGACGGCGTGAACTCGCCGCTCTCCAGCTTGGTGCGCCCGCTGTGCGTGAGCACGCGGTACGAGAACCCGGCGGGCAGCGCGAGCAGCCCCTCGGGGTCGGGGACGAGCGGCCCGTAGCCGGGGCCGCGGCGCCCGTGGCCGCGGGCGCCGTCCGCCCCGTCATCGCCCGCGGCGCCGGCCTCCTCGGTCTCGGAGGCGGCGAGCGCGCCGGGCGCGGTGGCCAGCGCTCCGACGCTGCCGGCCAGGGCGACCCCCGCTCCGGTGATCGCGGAGCGTCTGGCGAAATCCCTGCGGGTGAGCGACATGGTTACTCCTGGGGGCAGGCGCGAAGCGCGAAGGGCCTGGCTGCTGTCCCGAAACGGTCGCGCCCCCTCCTGAACGGCGGTTGAACGGCATACGACGGCTGAGGCCCTCCTTCCGTGAACCCGGGCGGGGCGGCGATCGGCGCAGCCGGCGACAGACGGCGGCGTATGGGCAACCGCGGCACGCAGGCGGGGAGGGGGGGCCGAGTGGACGCGCGTCATGCGCGCAGCCTCCGTGAGAACCGGCTCATGCAGCAGCCGGCCGATGTCACCGCGTCCGACCAGGGCGGGACGAGCACTCGGGCCAGGGCGTGACCGTCACCTTCGTCGCCCGCCGAGTGCCCTGTGAGCGGCGCCGCGGCGCGCCCCTGGGACCTTCGCCCTGCGTCCGAGGTGAAGAGGTGGTCCGGCGCGGGGAGCCGGCCCGCACCGCTGACGCCCCCGGCCCGGTGGGAACGGACGCCGGGCGGGTCCCGCGGGGCCCGCCCGGTCCGCTGCTACTGCCCCTGCTGCGACCTGGCCTTGAAGGCCGCCTTGCGGGCCTCCTTGGCGACCTTCTTGTCCGGGTGCAGGCGGCCCATCGCCTCCAGGACGTCCGCCGTGGCGGGGTGGTCCACGCGCCACGCCGTGGCGAAGAAGCCGCTGTGCTGCTGCGCGAGGCCCTCGACGAGGCCCTGGAGCTCGTCGGAGTTGCCCTCGGCGGCGAGCTGCGCGGCCAGGGTGTCGATGGTCAGCCAGAAGATGAGCGCCTCCGTGGGCGCGGGCACGTCCGCGGCGCCGCGCTCGGTCAGCCACACCCGGGCGAGGCCGCCCAGCTCGGCGTCGTCGAGCACCTCGCGCAGCGCGGGCTCGGCCTCGCCGCCGACCAGGGAGAGGGCCTGCTGGCAGCGGAGCCGCCGCAGCGGCGCGTTCTCGTCGCCGCCGCGGGCCGCGGCGAGCAACTCCCGTGCGGCGGGCAGCGGTTCGTGCCGGGTGAGCCACTGCTCGATCTCCGCCTGCGCGGCGGCCTGCGGGAAGCCCGCGGCGCCTTCGAGGAGCGCGTCGGCGCCCTTGTCCGCGAGGTCGCCGACGGCGGGCGCGTCGACGCCGGCCTCCAGCATGCGGGCCCGGACGCCGTACAGGCCGAGCGGGGTGAGCCGGACCATGCCGTAGCGGGTGACGTCCTCGTCGGCGACGGGCGCGGGCTCCTCGGCGTCGTCGATCTCGGCCATGAGGGCCTCGTCCACCGGCTGGTACTCGACGAGGCCGAGCGGCTCGAAGAGCCGGAACTGGTCGTCGAGCTTCATCATGGCGTCCGACACCTGCTCCAGGACGTCGTCCGTGGGCTCTCCCATGTCGTCGGGGACGATCATCGAGGCGGCGAGGGCGGGCAGCGGCACCGGGCCCTCCCCGGCCGCGGAGTCGCCCACGGTGAGGAGGTAGAGGTTGCCGAGGACCCCGTCGAGGAAGTCGGCCTCGGCCTGCGGGTCCCAGCCCAGCTCGGCGAAGTCGACCTCGCCCTTCTCCTCGAGGACGTCGAGGAGGTTGTCCATGTCGGGCACGGTGGCGTCCGCGTACACGGTGTCCAGGGCGCCGAGCCAGACGGCGAGGACGTCCTGCGGGCTGCCGCCGGAGAGCACCGCGAGGTCCTCGCCCTGGGTGACGGTGCCCTCCCCGCCCTCCTCCTCGGCGTCCGTGACGTCGATCAGGCCGGTGTCCACGGCGACCCGCCAGGCCTCGCTGGCGTACGCGGCGGCGTCCGGGTCGTCCGCCGCGAGGCCGAGCTCGGCGGCGGCGGCCGGGAGCTGCGCGTCGACGAGCTCGCCGCCCGCGCCGACCCGGGTCTCGGGACCCGCCCAGCGGGCCAGCCGCACGGCGCGGGAGAGCAGCGGGGTGGCGAGCGCGGCCCGCGCGAGCTCCGCTTCGGAGTGCAGCAGCACCGGCGGCAGGGTGGCGGGGCTTACGGACATCGGCTGGTTCTCCTCCGGAGGTACGGGCTCTGCAGTGCGCAAGCCTAGACGGATTTGGCACCATGCCGCCCGGTTCATGTCCCTGTCAGGAAACGCACAGCACGGGTACACCCGTACAACCTTGACAACTCCCCTGGTCAGGCAAGAGATTGACGCGCGTAGAGCGCCCGTTCGGGCCTGCGCCGCCGCTTCGTTCCCACACCCTCATCCGGAGTCCTGAGATGTCTCACATATCGACGCCCCGCCTTCCGAGGTCCGCCGCCGTCGGCGCCGTGGTCGCCACCGCCCTGGCGGCGGGTCTGCTCGTCGCCGGCTCCTCCGCGGCCTCCGCCGACGAGGTCCGCATCCATGACATCCAGGGCGCCACCCGTACCTCGCCCCTGCTGGGGCAGCAGGTCGGCGACGTGGCCGGCGTCGTCACCGGCGTGCGCGGCTACGGCTCCAAGGGCTTCTGGATCCAGTCCCCCGACGGCACGGCGGACGGCGACGCGGCCACCAGCGAGGGAATCTTCGTCTTCACCGGCTCGGCGGCGCCCGCGGTGCGGCCGGGCGACGCGGTACGGGTCTCCGGGACGGTCGGGGAGTACGTGCCCGGCGGCGTCCGCTCGGGCAACCAGTCCCTCACCCAGCTCACCAAGCCGACGGTGACGGTGGAGTCCTCCGGCAACGCGCTGCCCGAGCCGGTCGCGATCACCGCCACATCCGTGCCCGACCGCTACGCGCCCGCCGGTGACCCGGCGCGGGACGGCAGCATCGACGCGCTGCCGCTGCGGCCCCGCGCGTACGCCCTCGACCGGTACGAGTCACTGGAGGGCATGAACGTGAGGATCGGCAGCTCGCGCGTGGTCGGCGCGACCGACCCGTACAACGAGCTGTGGGTGACGGTGAAGCCGCACGAGAACGCCAACCGGCGCGGCGGCGCCGTCTACGGCTCCTACTCCGCGCAGAACGGCGGCCGGCTCCAGGTCCAGCAGCTCGCCCCCGTCTCCCAGCAGCCCTTCCCGAAGGCGGACGTGGGCGACGTCCTGCGCGGCACGACCGAGGGCCCGCTGGACTACAACCAGTACGGCGGCTACACCCTGGCCGCCCGTGAGCTGGGCGACGTCCAGGACAGGGCGCTCGAGCGGGAGCGGACGCGCGAGCAGGGCAAGGGCGAGCTGGCCGTCGCCACGTACAACGTCGAGAACCTCGACCCGGGCGACCCGCAGGCGAAGTTCGACGCGCTCGCCGAGGCCGTCGTCGCCAACCTCGCGTCGCCCGACATCGTCGCCCTGGAGGAGATCCAGGACGACAACGGCGCCAAGAACGACGGCACGGTGTCGGCGGAGGCGACCCTGAAGAAGTTCACGGACGCGATCGTCGCCGCGGGCGGGCCGCGCTACGCCTGGCGCTCCATCGACCCGGAGAACAACAAGGACGGCGGCGAACCCGGCGGCAACATCCGCCAGGTCTTCCTCTACAACCCCGAGCGGGTCTCCTTCACCGAGCGGCCCGGCGGCGACGCGACCACGCCCACCGAGGCCGTACGGGTGAAGGGCCGGGCCGCGCTGACCCGCTCCCCCGGCCGTGTCGACCCGGGGAACGCGGCGTGGGAGAACAGCCGCAAGCCGCTGGCCGGCGAGTTCGTCTTCCGCGGCCGGACGGTCTTCGTGATCGCCAACCACTTCGCGTCCAAGGGCGGCGACGAGGGCCTCACCTCGCACCACCAGCCGCCGCGGCGCTCGTCGGAGGAGCAGCGGCTGCTCCAGGCCCAGGCGGTGAACGGCTTCGTGAAGGACATCCGCGAGGCGCAGCGGAACGCGGACGTCGTCGTGCTCGGCGACATCAACGACTTCGAGTTCTCGGGCACCACCAAGGCCCTCACCGACGGCGGGGCGCTGCGCGCGGCCATCACGTCGCTGCCGAGGAGCGAGCGGTACTCCTACGTCTACCAGGGCAACTCGCAGGTCCTCGACCAGATCCTGACCAGTCCCGGCGTGGGGAACCGCTTCTCCTACGACAGCGTGCACATCAACGCGGAGTTCGCCGAGCAGAACAGCGACCACGACCCGCAGGTGCTGCGCTTCCGCCCGTAGGGCCGCTCCGGGCGGGGCCGGTTCAGCCGTAGAGGTGGTGGAGCCAGTCCCGCCAGGCCAGTTCGGTGCGCTTGGCGTCGGCGTGCGGCCCGAAGTCGTGGACGCTCAGCGCGACGGGCGCGCCGAAGTGGTTGCGGCCGTAGAAGCGGTGCAGGGTGTCGTCCGTCCGCAGCCCGATGAAGTGCCGGCTGCGGAAGTCGATCACGGAGTTCAGCTCCTCGCCCGGCCCCTCGGCGCGGACCCGGGCGCCTTCGGTGGCGTCGTCGGGGATGCCGAGGGCCCGGGTGAGGCGGACGAAGGCGTCGGGGGCGAGTGACCCGGGCGGGCCGCTGAGGCCGGAGTAGACGGCCTGGCGGTCCATGAAGTGCGTCAGGTACTGGGCCAGGGTGTGCAGGTGGAAGTCGGTGTGCGTGAGGGCGCTCTCGTACTGGCTCTCCCAGTCCCCGGTGAAGACGCCGCTGTGCACATGGCGCAGCCAGGAGCGGCGGCCGCCGTCGCGGGGCTCGACGGTGTGGTCGAGCTGGTCCATGCTCTGGCCGGGTACGGCGTCCGGGTCCTCGACGCGGGCGATCAGGCGGTGGGGCGGGTCCCAGCGGACGACGGTCCCGCCGCAGGGGGCGCTGCCGCCCTCGCGCGGCTCGTAGAGCAGGGGCCTGAGCCAGCCGCCGGCACCGGTGGTGAGCGCGGCCCAGACCTGCGCCGGGGAGCCCTCGACCTCGAACTCCCGGGCGATCTCGAACTCCTTGCCGATGCCGGCCCTGCCGGTTCCGCTGCCGCTCATGCCGACTCCCTGGGGTGGAGTCTCCACCGTCCCGCCGCCGTCGGGGCCTGTCCAGGCGGGCGTGGCGGTCGGCGGCGGGGCGACCGGGGAAACTACGCTCAGCGCGGTAGGAAGCCGTAGGCGAACCGGTACCGCGCGACCGCGTCGTCGTGGACGACGCCGGGGAACTCCCGCACCTCGCGCCACTCGGGCGTCGGCGAGCCGATCCCCGCGCCCGCCGCGGCGAGCGCGTCGACGTGGGCCTCTTCGCTCTCCCACTCGGCGTAGTTGACGACGCGCGAGCCGTCGGCGCTGATGTGGAAGTGGGCGGAGAGCAGCCCCCCTTTCTCGGCCGGATCGCTGTTCAGGGCGGCGAGGACGCCGTCCGCCCAGGCGCGTGCGCGGCCGGTGTCGGGGGCGTCGAAGTCGACCTGCACGATCACGATCGCGCCGGGCTCGCGCCGCTCCCCGGCGCCACCGGTCCAGCTGCGGTACAGGCGTGTCTTGTTGAGCCCGAGGCGTTCGATGCCCGGCACGGCCGCGTCGATGTCGCCGTTGCGCGCGTCCCTGCCGTTCCCGGCCTGTGCGAAGAACTCCTGGTAGGACTCCTCGTCCCGCCACTGCGAGAAGTGCAGGACGGTGGAGCCGTCCGAGCCCGCGTACACGTTGTACGACAGGAGTCCGGGGTGCGGCCACGGGCGGCTCTCCCAGGCCCGCGCGATGGCGATCAGTGTGGCCCGCTGCCGCTCGGGCGAGCCGGTGCTCCAGGTGCTGACGAAGGTGAGGCCCACGTCGGCGCGGGCGGGGTCGGGGTGGGCGCCGGTGCTCAGGGTCTGGGGTGCGCTGGTCGCAGACATGGCGGTCGTCCGTCCGTAGGTCGGGTGGGCAGGGGGGCCGGGCCTCGCGGACCGGCGCCGTGTACGCACCACGTTCCGACCTCAAGTGCGCTTCAGGTCAAGCCCTTTCGTGGTCCGGTGCGCGGACCTCCGCGAGGGCGGGGCGCTTGGGCTCCCTGCCGTCCCCCGAGGACCGGCCGCGCAGGCGCCGCCACAGCCACGGGCCCATGAACCCCGCGAGCCAGCGGGCCTCGCCCGTCACCGCGCCGAGGACGGAGGCCGGGGGCAGCGGCGACAGCGTGCCGCACCAGCCCTCGTGCCCCGGCAGGCCGAGTGCGTCCGCCATCCCGGCGGCGATACGGGCGTGGCCCAGCGGGCTCGCGTGCAGGCGGTCGCGGCTCCAGAGCCGGGGGTCGGTGGTGACGCGGTGCGGGAAGGTGTCGAGCACGACGACGCCGTGCCGGTCGGCGGCCGCCCTGATCCGCGCGTTCAGCTCCAGGACGCGGGGCAGCGCCCGGCGTGCGAGGGGCACGATGCGCCCGATGTCGGGGAAGGTCACGGTGGCCACCCGCGCGCCCGCACCGGTCAGCTCGGTGAACATCTCCTCGATGTCGGCGGCGATCCGCGCGGCGTCGAAGCCGGGGCGCACCAGGTCGTTCATGCCCGCCATGACGGTCACCAGGTCCGGTTTGAGCGCGAGGGCGGGCCCGAGCTGCTCCGCCTTGATGCGCGCCGTCACCCGGCCGCGCACGGCGAGGTTGGCGTAGCCGAGGTCCGGCCGCCCCTCGGCCAGGATCTCGGCGAGCCGGTCGGCCCAGCCCCGGTACCCCCGGGTCTCGTCACCGTCCCCGACACCCTCGGTCTGGCTGTCGCCGATCGCCACGTAGCGCGCGTAGGGATGCGGTGCCGCAAGACTCATGGCCCGAGCTTCCTCCGGGCCACCCGGCCCCGTCAACGCGGCCTCGCGCACGGCGGGACGGCCGCGCCCCCGCCCGGGGGCACGGCCGTCCGACGGCCTCGGCGGGGCTCCTGGCCCCGGCCGCCCGCGCTCAGCCGGGCCAGCGGCCCGTCACGCGGCGCACGCCGATCGCGCCGCCGCGGTCCACCGCGGCCTTGACCACGGCGAAGATGGCGCCCTGGAGGGCCGCCGCGGCCAGGATCTCGCCCCAGGCGCGGTCCTCGTCATGGGCGTCGGGGGCGTCGTCCTGGCCCGCCACCGCCTTCCAGGTGCGGTTGAACAGGGCGCTCGCGAGCAGACCGCCGAGCATGCCGAAGCCCATGCCGAGCGGCTTGTAGAGCATGGTGGTCTTGCTCATCGGCGGCCCGCCTTCCCGCGGCGGCGCAGCGCCATCCAGACGATCAGCACCCCCGCGCCCGCCGCGGCGAACTTTCCGGGGTGGCGGCTTCCGGTGCGGGCGACGGTGTCCGCGGCGGTCCTGACCGGCTCGGGCGCCTTCTCCTGGACCCGGCGCGCGGTCTCGGCGACCTTCTGCTCGGCCTGCGCCACGGCGGGGTGCTCCTCGGCCCGCGCCTTGACCCCGAGCACGGCCTCCTTCGCCCGCGCGGCGCCTTCCGCCGCCTTCTCCTTTGCCAGGGCGGCGCCCTCGACGGCCTTCTCCCTGGCCTGAGCGGCGCTCTCGACGGCCTTGCCCGTGGCCAGGGCCGCGCCTTCGGCGGCCTGGCCCTTCTCGTCCGACGCCTTGTCCTTGACGCGCGCCGCCTGCTCCGTGACCTTCTCCCGCACCTGTGCCGCCGTTCCTCGTACCTGTCCCTTGACCGCCTCGGCCCTGTGCCGGGCGCGGGCCTTCACATCCGTCTTCGCGACCAGTTCCTCGACGGTCTCGCCGAGCTGTCCGCGGGTCTCCTCGATTTGCCGGCGCAACTCGTCCGGCCCCTTCGCACCCGTCTGCCCCGGGTCCTCGGGCGTCTTCGTCATCGGTGCGCCCTTTCCTTGATCTCCTCGACGTCCGCCTTGACGCTGTCCATGGCCTCCTGCGGCGTGGGCGGAACCGCACGGGCCAGCTGGCCGCGCCCCATCACCGCGAGCACCCCGGCCACGGCGAAGAGCACGCCGGTGACGATCAGGGCGGAGGCCCATACGGGCAGCGCGAGCGAGAGCGCCGCGACGGCCGTGGCCGCGAGCGCCATGAGCCCGATGTACGAGACCGCGCCCGCGGCCCCGAGGAGCCCGCCGCCGCGCCCCGCGCGTTTGCCCTTCTCCGCCATCTCCCGCCCGGCGAGCCGCATCTCCTGACGCACGAGGTCCGAAAGCTGTGTGGTGGCCCGCTCGATGAGTTCTCCCACCGAGTGCTGTGCCTGCTCGTGCGCCGGCCGCTCGTCCATGGTCCCGGTCACGGTGCCGCCTCCCTTCTGGTCCGGCTGGGAGGCCCGGGTACCCGCGCCGCGCCGGGCTACCCCCGCTGCTCGCCGGTGAACCGGGCCAGCTCCGACTGGAACCAGTCGAGGCGGGCCTGCAACAGGGCGGCCTCGGCCACCAGCTCGGGCACGCCGAGCCCCGGCGGCATCCCGGGCCCCCGCGAGGGGCCGACGCCGGCGGGTGCGGGCGCGGCGGCCATCCGCAGCCCCTCCCCCGCGAGCCGTTCGAACTCCGCGACGGACACCGTGTGCCGCTCGCCCGCGCACCGCCCGCAGACGCCCTCGGCCACCCGCCAACCGGGCCTGCCCCAGCCCGCGTCGGCGAGCAGCGGGGCCGCCGCTCCGCAGCCGCACGGCGGCACCGTGGCGCGGCACACCCGCTGCCGTGCGTACCGGAAGCCCTGTTCGAAGCGGATGTAGGCGCCGAGCACGCGCACGTCGAGCAGCACCGCGCCGCGGTGCTCGGCGGTGCACAGCAGCGCCTCGGCGGTGGAGCGGTCGCGCACGCAGTGGAAGCCGCAGTCGCAGCGGCGGTGCGGGGCTTTGTGCCGTCTGCCGTAGACGCAGCGCGCCTCGTCGAGCACGCCGTACGGCAGGCCGACGCCGAGGGAGACGCCGGTGAACCCGGCCCGGGTGCCGTCGTGGGACAGCACCGGGCGGGCGATCTTGTATCCGGTCGGCGGCTCCTTCGGGCGTTCCTCGGGGAGCCGCAGTCTCATCGGGCCGCCGCGACCCCGGCGGGGCGGGGCTCAGGGGCCGCCGCCTCGGGTGCGGGCGCCGCCGCCCCGTCCTCGCGTGCCGGTTCGTTCTCCTCGGGCAGGTGCTCGCCCGAGGGCCGTGGCCGCTCTTCGGCGATTCCGGTGGCCAGTGCCTTGCCGAGCCTCATGACGCCTCCTAGGGACCGACTGTCCGGCCATGGTGGCCCATACGGGGGCGAGTTGGCACCCGTGCCCACGCTGTCCAGTCGTGAATCAGCCGCTCCGCAAGGACCGCATCACGTAGCGACGCTGTGGAACACCTCGTAGGAGAATTAAGTAGTGCTTCACCGTCGGCGCCCCGAGACTTGCCGCATGAACCTGGTGACCACCCGTGCCCCCGCCCCCTTCGGCCGCGTGCTCTGCGCGATGATCACGCCCTTCACGCGGGACGGCGCGCTCGACCTCGACGGCGCCCAGCGGCTGGCCGCGCACCTGGTGGCCGAGGGCTGCGAGGGCCTCGTCCTGTCCGGCACGACCGGCGAGGCGCCGACCACGACCACTGCCGAGAAGTCCGCCCTGATCCGCGCGGTGACCGAGGCGGTCGGCGACCGCGCCCGGATCGTGGCGGGCGTCGGCAGCAACGACACCCGGCGGACCGTGGAGGAGGCCGAGGCGGCCGAGAAGGCGGGCGCGCACGGCCTGCTGGTGGTCACGCCGTACTACAGCAAGCCCCCGCAGGACGCCGTGGCGGCGCACTTCCGCACGGTCGCGGACGCCGTCGGGCTGCCCGCCCTGCTGTACGACATCCCCGGCCGCGCCGGCACCCGCATCGAGCCCGAGACGGTCCTCGGTCTCGCGGACCATCCGCGCATCGTCGGTGTGAAGGACTGCGCCTACGACATCCTCGGCAGCCAGAAGGTCATCGCCCGGACGGACCTGGCCTACTACGCGGGCTGCGACGAGTACAGCCTGGCGCTGTACGCGGTCGGCGGCGCGGGGTGCGTCAGCACGGTGGCCAACGCCGTCCCCGCACAGGTCCGCGCGGTCCTCGACGCCTACGACGCGGGCGACACGGCCGCCGCGCGCCGGGGCCAGCTCGCGGCCACCCCGCTCATCGAGCTGATGATGGCCGCGGGCCTGCCCGGCACGGTCACCGCGAAGGCCCTGCTCACCGAACTCGGCCTCCCGGCGGGCCCAGTGCGCCCCCCGCTGCTGCCCGCCTCGCGCGCGGTGGCCGAGGTGCTGCTCGACGCCTACCGGTCGGCGAAGAGCGGGTGCCAGCGCCCGGTCGACTTCAGCGAGCCCGTGCGGTAGCCGCTGAGCGGGACGGTCTTCTTGCTCCCGACGGTGACGAGGACGAGGCGCTGGCGGTACTCGTTGCCGTCGGACGCGATGTCCCAGGCGATGAGCCGCTTGTCGTCGGCCCAGGCGAGGAGAATCTGGCCGGGCACCTTGGTGACCCTCTTGCCGGTCCGGGGGTCGAGGATCGCGGACGCCGTGGTCCTGGCCCCTCCGGCGAAGCCGCCGTCCAGTAGTTTCCCGCTCGGCGAGAGCCCTGCCTCGTTCACCCAGTGCCGGTGCTTCTCCTTCGCGGGAGCGCTCACCTCGCGCCCGTTCAGGTCGTAGTACTGCATGGGGTGTTTCCCCGAGGTGAGACCCGAGTAGACCAAGGAGGCGTCCTCGCTGAAGCCGAAGTCCTGCCGGGTGTTGATGCTCGGCAGGCCGACCTCGTCGGACTCCTCCTTCACCGCGTTCCAGTCGGAGTCGCCCGACGCCACGTCGATCACGTAGAAACCGGTCCTGCTGGGGTTGGCGGGGCCGGGCTCCGTGGTCTTGCCGTCGGTCATCGGGTGCTCCATGTCGAACCGGTCCGGGCTCTCCTCGTACGTCGTCGCGACCAGCTTCTCGCCGTCCGGCGAGAACTCGACGCCGCCGGTCCCGTGCGGCGTCTCGATCCACCGCTCGACCTTGCCGGTGACCATGTCGAGCAGCCCGATCCGCCGGGCGGGCAGCTCCCGTTCGAGGACGGCCGCCATGCGCATGCCCGGCGCGACGGCCAGCACGGACCACCGGGCGTCCTTCTTGTAGGTGCCGGTCCGCTGGTCGAGCAGCCGGTAGGTACGGGCGCTGATCTCGACGCCCTTGCCCTGCGGGACGCGCTTTTGGGTGTAGTAGGCGGCGAGCGCCGTGCCGCCCGCCGCGATCAGGTCGCGCGGCGGCGTCTGGCCGGGGTGCGCGACGACGTCGCCGTCCCGCAGCTCACTGGCGGTCCGCGTCTCCTGCCGCCCGGAATCCCCGTCGAGGCCCGGCACCGCCACGGCCATGACGGTGGCCGCCGCGACGACGAGCGAGGCGCCCGCGACCGTACGGTTCCTGCGGCGCCGCCGTGCGGCGAGCACCCGGTCGGCGAAGTTCCCCGGCACGGGCCCGCCCTGCTCGGCCTGCTCCCGCAGCGACTCGCGCACCAGCTCTTCCACGTTCATGGTCATGCCTCCATGGGCGAGAGGTCGGTGGGGTGCGGACGGGCGCCGGTGTCCGGGCCGTCCAGCCGCGCCAGTTCGGGGGCGAGGCTCCTGAGCCGGGCGAGGGAGCGGTGCGTGGTGCTGCGCACGGTGCCGACGGTGCAGCCGAGGAGCCGGGCCACCTCCGCCTCCGGCAGGTCCTCGAAGTAGCGCAGGACCAGCACGGCCCGCTGGCGCGCGGTGAGCTTGGCGAGCGCCCCGCGCAGCACGATCCGCAACTCGGCGGCGGACGCGGCGTCCTCGCCCTGCGCGCCCTCCGGCGGCTCGGCGACGGCCAGTTCACGGCGGGGCCACTTCAGCCGCCACCGGCTCACCTGCTGGCGGTACAGGATCCGCCGTACGTACGCCTCCGGCTCGTCGATCCGCTGCCACCGGCCCGCCGCCTTGACGAGGGCGTTCTGCAGCAGGTCCTCCGCCGCGTGCCGGTCGCCGCCGCTCAGCAGCACGGCGGTCTTCAGCAGAGCCGGCGACCGGCTCGCCACGAACTCCCGGAAGCTGTTCTGCGCTTCGGCATCCATCGTCACCTTCGCTCCCTGGTGGGCCTGTTGCCCTCCCGCACGAGTAGGGACGGGTCCGGACGCCCCCCGCTATGCCTGCCGGGGGAAATTCTCCACCGGACGCACGAAGGAGCGGCCGCCCCTGGGGGCGACCGCTCCGGTGCGACGGGTCCCGCGCGCCGGGGAGAACCCCGGGGCGGGCCGTGGACGTCAGTTGTGGCTGTGCAGGATCTCGTTCAGGCCGCCCCAGACCGCGTTGTTCGGGCGGGCCTCGACCGTGCCCGTGACCGAGTTGCGGCGGAAGAGGATGTTCGAGGCGCCGGAGAGCTCGCGGGCCTTGACGATCTGGCCGTCGGGCATCGTCACGCGGGTGCCCGCGGTGACGTACAGGCCGGCCTCGACGACGCACTCGTCGCCGAGCGCGATGCCGACGCCCGCCTCCGCGCCGATCAGGCAGCGCTCGCCGATGACGATGCGGACGTTGCCGCCGCCGGAGAGCGTGCCCATGGTGGAGGCGCCGCCGCCGATGTCGGAGCCGTCGCCGATGACGACGCCCGCGGAGATGCGCCCCTCGATCATCGAGGTGCCGAGGGTGCCCGCGTTGAAGTTCACGAAGCCCTCGTGCATGACCGTGGTGCCCTCGGCGAGGTGCGCGCCGAGGCGGACGCGGTCGGCGTCGGCGATGCGGACGCCCTTCGGCGTGACGTAATCCGTCATGCGCGGGAACTTGTCGATCGACGTCACGGCGAGGTGCAGGCCCTCGGCGCGGGCGTTGAGCCGCACCTTCTCGACGTCGTCCACGGCGACCGGGCCGAGCGAGGTCCAGGCGACGTTGGCGAGGAAGCCGAACTGCCCGTCGAGGTTCACGCCGTGCGGCTTGACCAGGCGGTGGCTGAGCAGGTGCAGCCGCAGGTAGACGTCGTGGGCGTCCAGGGGCTTGTCGTCCAGGGACGCGATGACCGTACGTACGGCGATGATCTCGACGCCGCGGCGGGCGTCGGGGCCGACGGCCTTCGCGGCGCCCTCGCCGAGCAGTTCGACGGCGCGCTCGGCGGTCAGCCGCTCGCTGCCGGCGGGGCCGGCCTCGGCGACGAGCTCGGGCGCGGGGAACCAGGTGTCGAGAACGGTGCCGTCGGCGGTGACGGTGGCAAGGCCTGCGGCGACGGCGCCGGTGGTGCGAGTAGCAGTCGTATCGGTCATGGGTGAAACCTAACCGGAGCGGGGGCGCGGGGGCTAACCGGTCTCACGGTCCGGGCCGAAGCTGGCCCGGGGCCTGGCGGCCCCTCGCCACTGCCGCCCCTGACGGCCGCCTGCCGGTGCGGAAGCCGCAGGCCGTCCGCTGTTGCCCGCGCCCCTAACCGGGCCACCCGCCCCTGCCCCACCGCAGGCCGTCCGTGGTTGCTCGCGCCGTTCCCCGCGCCCCTGACGGGGCCGCCACCCGCCCGTACCCCACCGCAGGCCGTCCATGGTCGCCCGCGCCGTTCCCCGCGCCCCTGACGGGGCCGCCACCCGCCCGTACCCCACCACAGGTTCATCGTGGTTGCCCCCGCCGCTCCCGCGACCCTGGCGGGGCCCTTACGAGGTCCCCGCCGCCAGGCGGTTCAGCATTTCTCTGGTGTAGGCCTCGTCGTACGGCGTGTCCGTCAGGAGCACCTGGAGGCAGATGCCGTCCATGAGGGCGACGAGCGCCCGGGCCGTGACCGGGTCGGTGCGGGCGGTCAGGAGGTCGGTGAGGCCCTGGCACCACTCCGCCGCCACCGGCCGCAGCGCGGGTCTGCGCAGGGCGGCGAGGTAGAGCTCGTACTCCAGCTCGACCCCCGTGCGCTCCCCCGCGAGCCATACGCCGAGCATCGCGGCGAGTTCTCCCGCCAGCTCGGCCCGCGGGTCCTCGAACGCGCCGCTCGCGGCCACCGCCTTCGCGAAGCCCTCGTTCGCCTGCCGGAGCGCGGCGACGAGGAGTTCGTCGAGCGTCTTGAAGTGGTACGTCGTCGAGCCCAGCGGCACGTCGGCTTCGGCGGCGGCCGAGCGGTGGCTGAGCCCGCCGATGCCCTTCGCGCCGACCACCCGGATCGCGGCGTCGATGATCCGCTGCCGCCGCTCGGGGTCGTGGCGGCGGGGCATCAGTGGCCCCCGCCCAGGTTCAGCACCACGACACCCACGATCACGAGCGCGATGCCCACGAGCTTGAGGGCGCCGGCCGACTCACCGAGGAACAGCATGCCGATCGCGGCGACCGCCGCCGTCCCGATGCCCGCCCAGATCGCGTACGCCGTGCCCACGGACAGCGTCTTCAGCGTCTGCGCGAGCAGCGTGAACGCGAGGACATACGCCACGACCGTGATCAGTGACGGCCACAGTCTGCTGAACCCCTCGCTGTACTTCATGGCCGTGGTCCCGGCCACCTCCGCCGCGATCGCCGCGGCCAGCAGCGCGTATCCCATGCGTACGAGTGTACATATCGTTGCGTACAGACGTACACAACGGTGCCGGCGGGCTCCCGGCGGACAACATCGAAGCCCCCCGGACGAGGTCCGGGGGGCTTCGATGTGCCAGGGGGATCAGACGTTGAACCCGAGCGCGCGAAGCTGCTCGCGGCCGTCGTCCGTGATCTTGTCCGGGCCCCACGGCGGCATCCAGACCCAGTTGATCCGGAGCTCGTTGACGATGCCTTCCGTGGCGGACTTCGCCTGGTCCTCGATGACGTCCGTCAGCGGACAGGCCGCCGAGGTCAGCGTCATGTCGATCGTCGCGATGTTCGCGTCGTCGATGTGCACGCCGTAGATCAGGCCGAGGTTCACGACGTCGATGCCCAGCTCGGGGTCGACGACGTCGTACAGCGCCTCGCGGACCTCCTCCTCCGAAGCGGGCTTCGTGGTGAGGGTCTCGTTCTCGCTCATGCCGTCTTCCTTTCTGCGGCCCCGTCGGTCTCGCCCAGCGCCTGGGCGGTCGCGTCCTTCCAGGCCATCCAGCTCAGCAGGGCGCACTTCACCCGGGCCGGGTACTTGGAGACCCCGGCGAACGCGACGGCGTCCTCCAGGACCTCCTCCATCGCGTCGTCCGGCTCCAGCTTGCCCTTCGACTGCATCAGCTCCAGGAACACTTCCTGGATCTTCCGCGCCTCGCCGAGCTCCTTGCCGACCAGCAGGTCGTTCAGGACGGACGCGCTGGCCTGGCTGATGGAGCAGCCCTGCCCTTCGTACGACACGTCGGCGATCGTCGATCCGTCGTACTTCACGCGCAGGGTGATCTCGTCACCGCAGGTCGGATTGACATGGTGCACCTCGGCGTCGCCATCGCGCAGACCACGCCCGTGCGGGTGTTTGTAGTGGTCCAGGATGACTTCCTGGTACATCGAATCAAGCTTCACGTCCCAGCCAGCCCCTCAGCCGAAGAAGTTCCGTACGTGCTCCAGGCCGTCGACGAGCGCGTCGATCTCGCCGGGCGTGGAGTACAGATAGAACGACGCTCGCGTGGTCGCAGGAATTCCGTACCGCAGGCAGACGGGGCGTGCGCAGTGGTGTCCCACGCGGACCGCGATGCCTTCCTCGTCGAGCACCTGGCCCACGTCGTGCGGGTGGATGTCACCGAGCGTGAAGGAGATCGCGGCGCCGCGCTCCTCGGCCGTGGTCGGGCCGATGATCCGGAGGTCGGGGACCTCCAGGAGGCGCTTGACCGCGTACTCGGTGATCGCGTGCTCATGCGCGGCGATCTTGTCCATGCCGATGGCCGAGAGGTAGTCCACGGCCGCGCCCAGGCCCACGGCCTGGGAGACCGGCGGCGTGCCGGCCTCGAACTTGTGCGGCGCGGGAGCGTACGTCGACGAGTTCATCGACACGGTCTCGATCATCTCGCCGCCGCCGAGGAAGGGCGGGAGGTCCTCCAGGAGCTCCTGCCGTCCCCACAGGACGCCGATGCCCGTGGGGCCGCACATCTTGTGGCCGGTGAAGGCCACGAAGTCGGCCTGCAGCGCCTGCACGTCCAGCGGCATGTGCGGGGCGGCCTGCGAGGCGTCGATCAGGACCAGGGCGCCGACTTCCTGGGCGCGGCGCACGATGGCCTCGACCGGGTTGTGGGTGCCCAGGATGTTCGACACGAGGACGAAGGAGACGATCTTCGTCTTCTCCGTGATGACCTCGTCGATGTTCGACAGGTCGAGGCGGCCGTCGTCGGTGAGGCCGAACCACTTCAGCTTCGCGCCCGTGCGCTGCGAGAGCAGCTGCCACGGCACGATGTTTGAGTGGTGCTCCATCTCCGTGATGACGATCTCGGTCTCGTGGTCCACGCGGTAGGGCTCATCGGCCCAGCCGAGCATGTTCGCCACGAGGTTGAGCGACTCCGAGGCGTTCTTGGTGAAGATCACCTCGTCGCGGCTGGGCGCGTTGATGAACGCCGCGACCTTGTCGCGGGCGCCCTCATACAGCGCCGTGGCCTCCTCGGCGAGGACGTGCACGCCGCGGTGGACGTTGGCGTTGTGCTGCTCGTAGTACTCGTTGAGCACGTCGAGCACCTGGCGCGGCGTCTGCGAGGTCGCCGCGTTGTCCAGGTACACGAGCTTCTTGCCGTCGTGGATCGTGCGATCCAGGATCGGGAAGTCCTTGCGGATCGCCTCGGTGTCGAGGAGGCCGGAAAGCCCCTGGTGGGCCACTGTCACGCGGATGCGCCACCCTTCGTGTAGGCCTCGTAGCCCTCGGCCTCCAGCTTGTCGGCGAGCTCGGCGCCGCCGGACTCGGCGATGCGGCCGTTGGCGAAGACGTGGACGAAGTCGGGCTTGATGTAGCGCAGGATGCGCGTGTAGTGCGTGATCAGCAGGGTGCCGACCTCGCCGGTCTCGCGGACGCGGTTGACGCCGTCCGAGACCTGGCGCAGGGCGTCGACGTCCAGGCCGGAGTCCGTCTCGTCGAGGATCGCGATCTTCGGCTTGAGGAGCTCCATCTGGAGGATCTCGTGACGCTTCTTCTCACCGCCGGAGAAGCCCTCGTTCACGTTGCGCTCGGCGAAGGCCGGGTCCATCTGGAGCTGCTCCATCGCGGACTTGACCTCCTTCACCCAGGTGCGCAGCTTCGGGGCCTCGCCGCGGATCGCCGTCGCCGACGTACGCAGGAAGTTGGAGACCGAGACGCCGGGGACCTCGACCGGGTACTGCATGGCGAGGAACATGCCGGCGCGGGCGCGCTCGTCGACGGACATCTCCAGGACGTCCTCGCCGTCGAGGGTCACGCTGCCCTGGGTGATCGTGTACTTGGGGTGACCCGCGACGGAGTAGGCGAGAGTCGACTTGCCGGAGCCGTTCGGGCCCATGATGGCGTGGGTCTCGCCCTGCTTCACGGTCAGGTCGACGCCCTTGAGGATCTCCTTCGTGGCGTTGTCGGCCTCGACGGTGACGTGCAGGTCCTTGATTTCAAGCGTTGCCATGGGTGCCTCAGGACTCCTGGGAGAGGGAGACGAGCACGTCGTCCCCTTCGATCTTTACGGGGTATACGGGGACAGGGCGCGTCGCGGGGAGGCCGGACGGCTTGCCGGTGCGGAGGTCGAACGCGGAGCCGTGCAGCCAGCACTCGATCTGGCAGTCCTCCACCTCGCCCTCGGAGAGGGAGACGTTCGCGTGCGAGCAGATGTCGTGGATCGCGAACACCTCGCCCTCGGTGTGGACGACCGAGACCGGCGTGCCGTCGAGTTCCACCCGCTTGGGGGTGTCCTCGGACAGCTCGCTCAGGCCGCAGGCGCGTACGAAGGTCATGCGACCGTCGCCTCCAGCTCCTCTTCGATCTTGGCGATGAGGCGCTCCTCGACGTCCGGCAGGCCGATCTGCTGGACCAGCTCGGCGAAGAAGCCGCGGACGACGAGGCGGCGGGCCTCTTCCTCCGGGATGCCGCGCGACTGGAGGTAGAAGAGCTGCTCGTCATCGAAGCGGCCGGTCGCCGAGGCGTGGCCCGCGCCGACGATCTCGCCGGTCTCGATCTCGAGGTTCGGCACCGAGTCGACCCGGGCGCCGTCGGTCAGAACCAGGTTGCGGTTCATCTCGTACGTGTCCGTGCCCTCGGCGGCGGCCTCGATGAGGACGTCGCCGATCCACACGGCGTGGGCGTCGTCGCCCTGGAGCGCGCCCTTGTAGACGACGTTGGACTTGCAGTGCGGGGTGTTGTGGTCGACCAGGAGGCGGTGCTCCTGGTGCTGGCCCGCGTCCGTGACGTAGAGCCCGAGGAGCTCGGCCTCGCCGCCGGTGCCCGCGTACTGCACGCGCGGGTGCAGGCGGACCAGGTCGCCGCCGAAGGTGACGACCACGGACTTGAAGGAGGCGTCGCGGCCGACCAGCGCGTTGTGCTGGGCGACGTGCACCGCCGTGTCGTCCCAGTCCTGGACGGAGACGACGGTCAGCTTGGCGCCGTCGCCGATGACGAAGTCGACGTTGGCGGCGAGCACGGCGTCACCGGTGTGGTCGATGACGACCAGGGCCTCGGCGAAGGCGCCCAGCTCGATCACCTGGTGGGCGAAGGCGGTGCCGCCCTCGCCGTGCACGGCGATGCGGATGGGTTCGGTGAGGACCGTCTCCTTGGGGACGGTCACGACCGAGGCCTTCTCGAAGGACGAGTACGCCTGGGCGGCGACGCGGTCGACGGGCTTGCCCGCCTTGCCGACGCGCGCGTCGTCCCGGCCCACGGTCTCCTGGGTGACGCCCTCGGGGGCGCTCACCTCGACGCGGATGCCGCCGTCGGCGACGGCGGTGCCGTCGTGCAGTCCGCGCAGGCGCTCCAGCGGCGTGAACCGCCACTCCTCCTCGCGGCCGTGCGGCACCGGGAAGCTGTCCACGTCGAAGGACGGGGGCGCGCTCATACGGGTGGCGACGGTGGACTCGGCGGCCACCGCGATCGATCCGGCGGTGGTGCTTCCCACCGGGATGTTCTGGGCCTCAGCCATGGCTGTCGTCGTGCTCTCTCTCTGCGTAAGAAGTCTGCTGGCTGCCGAAGGGGGCGGTCTTAACCGACCGAGCCCTCCATCTGCAGCTCGATCAGCCGGTTGAGCTCCAGGGCGTACTCCATGGGCAGCTCCTTGGCGATCGGCTCGACGAAGCCGCGCACGATCATCGCCATGGCCTCGAACTCCGTCATGCCGCGGCTCATCAGGTAGAAGAGCTGGTCGTCGGAGACCTTGGAGACCGTCGCCTCGTGACCCATGGAGACGTCGTCCTCGCGGACGTCGACGTAGGGGTAGGTGTCGGAGCGGGAGATCGTGTCGACGAGCAGCGCGTCGCAGAGCACGTTCGACTTCGATCCGGCGGCGCCCTCGCCGATCTCGACGAGACCGCGGTAGGACGTACGGCCGCCACCGCGCGCCACGGACTTCGAGACGATGTTCGAGGAGGTGTTCGGCGCCATGTGGACCATCTTGGAGCCGGCGTCCTGGTGCTGGCCCTCGCCCGCGAAGGCGATCGACAGGGTCTCGCCCTTGGCGTGCTCGCCCATGAGGTAGACGGCGGGGTACTTCATCGTCACCTTGGAGCCGATGTTGCCGTCGATCCACTCCATGGTCGCGCCCTCGTACGCCACGGCGCGCTTGGTGACCAGGTTGTAGACGTTGTTCGACCAGTTCTGGATCGTCGTGTAGCGGCAGCGGCCGCCCTTCTTCACGATGATCTCGACGACGGCGGAGTGCAGCGAGTCCGACTTGTAGATCGGCGCGGTGCAGCCCTCGACGTAGTGGACGTAGGCGTCCTCGTCGACGATGATCAGCGTCCGCTCGAACTGGCCCATGTTCTCCGTGTTGATGCGGAAGTAGGCCTGGAGCGGGATCTCGACGTGCACGCCCTTGGGGACGTAGATGAACGAGCCGCCGGACCACACGGCGGAGTTCAGCGACGCGAACTTGTTGTCACCGACCGGGATGACCGTGCCGAAGTACTCCTTGAAGAGCTCCGGGTGCTCCTTGAGCGCGGTGTCGGTGTCCAGGAAGATGACGCCCTGCTCCTCCAGGTCCTCGCGGATCTGGTGGTAGACGACCTCGGACTCGTACTGCGCGGCGACACCGGCGACGAGGCGCTGCTTCTCCGCCTCGGGGATGCCGAGCTTGTCGTACGTGTTCTTGATGTCCTCGGGCAGGTCCTCCCAGGACTCCGCCTGCTTCTCCGTGGAGCGCACGAAGTACTTGATGTTGTCGAAGTCGATGCCGGAGAGGTCCGAGCCCCAGTTCGGCATGGGCTTCTTGTCGAAGAGGCGCAGGCCCTTGAGACGGAGCTTGGTCATCCACTCCGGCTCGTTCTTCTTCGCCGAGATGTCGCGGACGACGTCCTCGTTGATGCCGCGCTTGGCAGAGGCACCGGCGACGTCGGAGTCGGCCCAGCCGTATTCGTAGTTGCCCAGACCCTCGAGTTCGGGGTGGGCAGTCTCCGTGGGGAGCGTCATGCGGGGTTCCTCCCGGCCGTGCGTGCTGATGCTGAATGGGTGGTCTGTGCTGTCTCGGGGGCGCTGCCGCCGCCGCGCGGGACGAACGTCGTGCAGACGCCGTCCCCGTGGGCGATGGTGGCGAGGCGCTGCACATGCGTGCCAAGGAGCTCGGAGAACATCTCCGTCTCCGCCTCGCACAGCTGCGGGAACTGCTCGGCGACATGGGCGACCGGGCAGTGGTGCTGGCAGAGCTGCTCTCCGACCGGTGCGCTACGCGCCGTAGCAGCGTACCCGTCGGCGGTCAACGCCTTCGCCAGAGCCTCGGTGCGCCGTTCGGCGGGCGCGGCCTCGACCGTCTTCCGGTACGTCTCGGCCTGGGCCGCGATGCGCGCCTTGGCGAACGCGACGACCGCTTCCTCGCCGTGGTGCTCGGTGATCCACCGCAGGGCGTCCGCGGCCAGCTTGTCGTACGACTGGTCGAAGGCGTCGCGGCCGCAGTCGGTCAGGGCGAAGACCTTGGCGGGCCTGCCGCGGGTCCGCGCGCCGTAGACCCGCTGCTCGCGGGGGACCACGACGTTCTCATGGGCGAGTGCGTCGAGGTGCCTGCGGACGGCCGCCTGGGTGAGGCCGAGGCGCTTCGCGAGGTCGGCGACGGTGGAGGGGCCGTGGTCCAGGATGGACCGCGCGACGCGGTTGCGCGTGGAGCGCTCCCCGGTCGCGAGTTCCTCCTGCGGAGCCTCGCCAACGTTTTTCACAACGCCATTGTTGCGTAATTCCTCAGAGCCTGACAACCCGTGCCTCGATCGCCGACCGGTGCGCTGCGTCACTTAGGTTCACCTAAGCTGACCTGCGGAAACGATCACTGATCGATCATCCGGGCGGGGCGCGCGCGACCCGCCCGGCAACCCCGCGCACCGCCGTCGCACCCCCGGTGACCGGCCCTTCGTCGCCCCGCCCGCCCGTGGGCGCCGCCGCGTCCCTAGACTGGTCCACCATGCGAAACGAGCCCGTCGTCCAGATCCAGGGTCTGGTCAAGCGGTACGGAACGAAGACCGCGGTCGACGGTCTCGACCTGACGGCCGGGGCGGGCATCACCGCCGTCCTCGGCCCCAACGGCGCCGGCAAGACCACCACCATCGAGACCTGCGAGGGCTACCGGAAGCCGGACGCCGGCGCCGTCCGCGTCCTCGGCCTCGACCCGGTCCGCGAGGCCGGCGCGCTGCGGCCCCGCATCGGCGTGATGCTCCAGTCCGGCGGCGTCTACTCCGGCGCCCGCGCCGACGAGATGCTGCGCCACGTCGCCAAGCTCCACGCCGAGCCGCTGGACGTCACCGACCTCATCGAGCGCCTCGGCCTCGGGAGCTGCGGCCGCACCACCTACCGGCGGCTGTCCGGCGGCCAGCAGCAGCGCCTCGCGCTCGCCATGGCCGTGGTCGGCAGGCCCGACCTGGTCTTCCTCGACGAGCCGACCGCGGGCCTCGACCCGCAGGCCCGCCGGGCCACCTGGGACCTCGTACGCGACCTGCGCCGCGACGGCGTCGGCGTCATCCTCACCACGCACCACATGGACGAGGCCGAGGAGCTCGCCGACGACGTCGCGATCATCGACGCGGGCAAGGTCATCGCCCAGGGCAGCCCCGACGAGCTGTGCCGCGGCGGCGCCGAGAACACCCTGCGCTTCACCGGCCGCCCCGGCCTCGACGTCGCCTCGCTGCTGAAGGCGCTGCCGCCGGACTCGACGGCGGCCGAGCTGATGCCCGGCGCCTACCGCGTCAGCGGCACCGTCGACCCGCAGCTCCTGGCCACGGTCACCTCCTGGTGCGCCCAGCACGGGGTCATGCCGGACCGCATCTCGGTCGAGCGCCACACCCTGGAAGACGTCTTCTTGGAACTCACGGGCAAGGAGCTGCGCGGATGAGCGCCGCCGGTACGTACACACCGAAGCCGGGCGCCGCCCCGCTCCCCCGCATGATCGCCGCCCAGGCGGCGCTGGAGACGAAGATGCTGCTCCGCAACGGCGAGCAGCTCCTCCTCACCGTCGTCATCCCCACGCTCCTGCTCGTGCTCTTCAGCGCCGTCGACATCGTCGACACGGGCGAGGGCGAGGCCGTGGACTTCCTCGCGCCCGGCATCCTCGCGCTCGCCGTGATGTCCACCGCGTTCACCGGGCAGGCCATCGCCACGGGCTTCGAGCGCCGCTACGGCGTGCTCAAGCGGCTCGGCGCCTCGCCGCTGCCCCGCTGGGGCCTGATGGCGGCGAAGACCCTGTCGGTCCTGGTGACCGAGGTCCTGCAGATCGTGCTGCTCACGGTCATCGCCCTCGCGCTCGGCTGGTCGCCGCACGGCAACCCCGTCTCCGTGCTCCTGCTCCTGGTGCTCGGCACCGCGGCCTTCTCCGGGCTCGGCCTGCTCATGGCGGGCACCCTCAAGGCCGAGGCGACGCTGGCAGCGGCGAACCTCGTCTTCCTGCTCCTGCTCGTCGGCGGCGGCGTCATCGTGCCGCTCGACAAGTTCCCCGACGCGGCCCAGTCGCTGCTCGGGCTGCTGCCCATCGCGGCGCTCTCGGACGGGCTGCGCGACGTCCTGCGGCACGGCGCGGGCCTGCCGTGGGCCGACCTCGGCATCCTCGCGGTGTGGGCGGTGCTCGGGCTCGGCGCGGCGGCGAAGTTCTTCCGCTGGGAGTAGGCGACCTTCGCCGGTACGGCGTAAGCCGCGTCACAGACGCAGCACTCGCGGGCACCCTCGTGAAGCCGTGCACAAGCGGCCCCCTACGATGGGACGCGTGCCAAACGTGACCCGAGCCGACGTCGCTCAAGCCGTGCGGAACCCGCTCGCCTACATCGCCGAGCGCTGGACGCCCACCCAGCGGACCGTCCAGCGGGCGGCCTTCCTCTCGCTCGCCATGACGGTCGTGATCGTCGTGACGGGCGGCGCCGTCCGCCTGACCGGCTCGGGGCTCGGCTGCCCGACCTGGCCCAAGTGCACGGAGGACTCCCTGACGGCCACCCACGAGATGGGGTTCCACGGGGTCATCGAGTTCGGCAACCGCATGCTGGCGTACGTGCTGTGCGCGGCCGTCGGCTGGGCGATCATCGCGGCCCGCTCCCAGAAGCCGGTGCGGCGCAGCCTCACCCGGCTGGGCTGGACCCAGTTCTGGCTGGTCATGGGCAATGCGGTGCTCGGCGGCATCGTGGTTCTCGTCGGTCTGAACCCCTACACCGTCGCCGCGCACTTCCTGCTCTCCACCGCCCTGATCGCGGTCGCCGCCACGATGTGGCAGCGTACCCGTGAGGGCGACGGCGAGCCGCGCCCGCTGGTCGGCAAGGCCGTGGCGCAGCTCGTGTGGTTCCTGGTCGCGGCCTCGGCGCTGCTGATCGCGGTGGGCACGGTCGTGACCGGCGCGGGTCCGCACGCCGGTGACTCCAGCGACGTGCCCCGGATGAACCTGGCGCCGATCGGCCTGGACTGGGAGGGCGTCACCAAGCTGCACGCCGTCCTCGCCTGGATCGTGGTGACGCTGACGTTCGCCCTCTGGTTCGTCCTCAAGGCGGTCGACGCGCCGCCCGGCCCGCTGGCCCGCACCCGCGACCTGTTCCTGGTCCTCCTCGCGCAGGGCGCCATCGGCTACGTCCAGTACTTCACCGACCTGCCCGAGGTCCTGGTCGGCCTGCACATGTTCGGCTCCTGCCTGGTGTGGATCGCCGTGATGCGCGTGCTCCTCGCGCTGCGGGAGCGGCCGGTGGCCGCGGTCGGCGACGCACCCGTGCGGGCGGACGACTCACAGCTCTCGGCGGTCTGACGGCTCCGGGGCCTCCGGCAGCCCGTAGACGCGGCGGGCGTTGCCCGCCGCGAGCAGTCCCGCCACCCGCCGGGCGTCGGCGAGCGACCAGGCGCCCTCCGCGACCCAGGCCCCGAGGACCCTCTCCAGCGCCTCCCGGAACAGGTGCGCCCCCACCACGTGCAGCTCGGGCAGGCCGTGCGCGCCGCTGGAGAACAGCAGCTTGCCGAAGGGCGCGAGTTCCAGGATCTCCGCAAGCACCGCGGCCGCCCGCGCCCCCGTGCGGACGAGCGCGGGGCCGAGGTCCGCGTAGACGTGCGGGAAGAGCGCCGCGAGGTGCGCGGCACTGCGGTGGTACGGATAGCCGTGCAGCAGGACGAGGTCGGTGCCGAGCCCCTCGGTGGCCCGCGCGAAGTCGCCGAAGTGCGCCCGCGGGTCCCCGGCCCCCGCGTGCAGCTGGAGCGGCAGCCCCGAGGCCACGGCGACCCAGAGCAGATGCCGCAGCAGCACGGGGTCGGCGAGCCGCCCGCCCACCGGGCGGTCCCCGAGCCACCGCCGCGCCGCGCCCCGCACCTCGCCGGGACCCGGCGGGCACGGCGTCAGGGCGAGCGGGTGACGCACCCCCGCGACCGAGGTGAACGCGACGGCGCCCGCGGCCGCGGCGTGCACGGACTCGGCGAGGTTGGCGAGGAAGGCGTCGGCGGTGCCCGAGGTGTCCGCGACCTGCTCGGCGAGGAGTTCGAGGCGGACGATCTCGCGGGCCTCGGCGTCGCCGGCGGCGGCCATCTCACCGGGTCCCGTCAGATCGCCGGGCAGCCCGGTGTCGACGAGGTACGTGGTGATGCCGCTGCCGCGCAGCAGGCGCCGCCCCGACTCCAGGACGCCCAGGTCGCGGCGGCGGGCGAGATAGCTGGCCGGTGGGCAGTGCGCGTCGAGGCCGAGCAGCGGCGGGCACAGGCGGCGCACCGCGAAGCCCGTCTGGGTGTCGAAGAACGTGGTGCCGGGGGCGGGCGGCCCGCCGCCCCGGCCGAGCTGGGTCTCGAAGGTGCCGAGCCCCAGCTCCGTACGGAAGACGCCATGGCAGTACTGGTCCACCAGGGACGGCGTTTCGATCATGCGGACTCCCGCGGACTCCCGCTGAATGGACCTGGCTCCTACCGGTCCTAACGGGTGACACGGGCTCTGGTGTTGCCCTTATCCGGCCACGCTGCGCCGAACAGGGAAGCGAAACGGTCTCCCGGCGGCGGAGTCGGCCGTTCCGGTGCCGTTCGGCCGCCCCGGCGGCTTCCAGGGCGCTCGGCCGTCCGGGGTGCGCGTCACTTGTTCTTCGGGCCGCCGACCTGGATGCCCGCCATGCGCGTCCACTCGTAGGGGCCGGTCTCCACCTTCGCGGCGAACTCCCCGTCGAAGTCCTCGTGGACGGTGATGCCGGCCTTCTCCACGGCGCTCTGCGCGACGGCGTACGTCGGCGCCACCAGGTCGCCCCAGCCGCCGTCCTCGCCGACCAGGACGATGCGGGTGCCCTCGTGCCCGATGTAGGCGAGCTGCCCCTCGGCCCCGCCGTGAGCCTGCGCGAAGGCGCCGATCTCCTTGGCGAGCTTGGCCGCCCGGCGCTCGGCCTTCGCCGCCTTCTTGCTGTCCTCAACCTGCTCGGTCTCTGCCATGAGCAGGATGCTACCGACGGGTAGATCAACGCGCGACGGGCGGGGCGCGTGGTGTACGACACCACGCGCCCCGCCCGTCGGGAAGAGCGAGGGAAGAGCCGGCGGCTCAGCGCAGGAACGGGTCCACGGCCACCGCCACGAAGAGCAGCGACACATAGGTGATGGACCAGTGGAAGAGCCGCATCTCCTTGAGCTTGCCGCCCGTGGCCTCCGCCTTGGCGCGGTTCTGCAGGCCGTGCGCCTCCCACAGCCACCAGCCGCCGGTCACCAGCGCCACCGCGGTGTAGAACCAGCCGGTGTAGCCGAGGGGCTGGAGCAGCAGGGAGACCGCGACCATGACCCAGCTGTAGAGGACGATCTGACGGGCGACCACCTTGTTCGAGGCGATGACCGGCAGCATCGGCACGCCCACGCGCGCGTAGTCGTCCTTCACCTTCATGGACAGCGGCCAGTAGTGCGGCGGCGTCCAGAAGAACATGACCAGGAACAGGACGATCGGCGCCCACGACATGGAGTTGGTGACCGAGGACCAGCCGATGAGGACCGGCAGACAGCCCGCGATGCCGCCCCAGACGATGTTCTGCGAGGTGCGCCGCTTGAGGATCATCGTGTAGACGACCACGTAGAAGAGCAGCGCGCCGAGCGAGAGCCAGGCGGAGAGCCAGTTCACGGCGAGGCCGAAGAGCAGCGTCGAGACCACCCCGAGGGTGATGCCGAAGACGAGGCACTCGCGCGGGCTCACCATGCCGGTGACCAGCGGCCGCTGCGACGTCCGGTCCATCAGGGCGTCGATGTCGCGGTCGATGTACATGTTCAGCGCGTTCGCGCCGCCGGCCGAGAGGTAGCCGCCCACGCAGGTCACGAGGACCAGCCACAGGTCGGGCACACCCTGCTCGGCCAGGAACATCACCGGAACGGTGGTGATGAGCAGCAGTTCGATGATCCGTGGCTTGGTCAACGCCACGAACGCCTTGACACGGGCCCCGAACGGCCGATGGCTCGGGCTAAGTTCCGTCCCGGAAACCCCCGCTGGACGGGATTCAACGGCCGTCACGCACACCCCTGACAGAGACATCCCAGCGAGCCCACCAGCGCTTCTGACATGAAGATCCGGTAAAGACTCGCGCGTACCACGCCACTCTAGACGTTGCCCATACCTCGCTCTTCGCGGGGGTGGGGTCGTGTTGACCGACGGGCCCTGGGTACGGGATGTCCGGCGGGGACCCGTGTGAGCGGTATCGGCCGTCCTTTGAGCGGACACATGAGCGATACGGAGAACCCTTTGAGCGGTCACATGAGCGCTTGTGTATTCACATGGGGAATCGACGCTTATTCCTTTCAGGAGGCGGATACCCGGTTGTCCCGGCAGTCTGGAATGAGTCGAAAAAATGCACGCCTTAGCAGCGGTAGGCTCGACTACGGCCGGTGAGATCGACATCGCCGGCATTCGACATGTGGAGAGGAGCCCTGACTCAGGGTGAGCACCAAGCCGACCACCACAGACCTCGAGTGGACCGAACTGGACGAGCGAGCCGTTGACACCGCTCGCGTCCTGGCCATGGATTCCGTACAGAAGGTCGGCAACGGCCATCCCGGTACGGCCATGAGCCTCGCGCCCGCCGCGTACACCCTTTTCCAGAAGGTGATGCGGCACGACCCGGCGGACGCGGACTGGACCGGCCGCGACCGGTTCGTCCTCTCCGCGGGCCACTCGTCCCTGACCCTGTACACCCAGCTCTACCTGGCCGGCTTCGGCCTGGAGCTGGACGACCTCAAGGCCTTCCGCACCTGGGGCTCGAAGACCCCGGGCCACCCGGAGTACGGGCACACGACGGGCGTGGAGACGACGACGGGCCCGCTGGGCCAGGGCGTCGCCAACGCCGTGGGCATGGCGATGGCCGCCCGCTACGAGCGCGGTCTTTTCGACCCGGAGGCGGCCCCCGGCGCCTCCCCGTTCGACCACTTCGTCTACGCCATCGCCGGTGACGGCTGCCTCCAGGAGGGCATCTCCGCGGAGGCGTCGTCCATGGCCGGGCACCAGAAGCTCGGCAACCTGATCCTGCTGTGGGACGACAACCACATCTCGATCGAGGGCGACACGGAGACCGCGGTCTCCGAGGACACCGTCAAGCGCTACGAGGCCTACGGCTGGCACGTCCAGCGCGTGGAGCCCAAGGAGAACGGCGACCTCGACCCGGCCGCCCTGTACGCCGCGATCCAGGCCGCCAAGGTCGAGACCGAGCGTCCCTCCTTCATCGCGATGCGCTCGATCATCGCCTGGCCCGCCCCGAACGCGCAGAACACCGAGGCCGCCCACGGCTCGGCGCTCGGCGACGAGGAGGTGGCCGCCACCAAGCGCGTCCTGGGCTTCGACCCGGAGCAGACCTTCGAGGTCTCCGACGAGGTCATCGCGCACACGCGCAAGGCCATCGACCGCGGCGCCGAGGCCAAGAAGGAGTGGGAGAAGTCCTTCTCCGACTGGCGCTCCGCCAACGCCGCGCGCGCCGCCGAGTTCGACCGCATCGCCGCCGGTGAGCTGCCCGAGGGCTGGGAGGACAAGCTCCCGGAGTTCGAGACCGGCAAGGCGGTCGCCACGCGCGCCGCTTCCGGCAAGATCCTCCAGGCGCTCGGCGGGGTCATCCCCGAGCTGTGGGGCGGCTCCGCCGACCTCGCGGGCTCGAACAACACGACGATCGACAAGACGTCGTCGTTCCTCCCGACCGGCAACCCGCTGCCCGGCGCCGACCCCTACGGCCGCACGGTGCACTTCGGCATCCGCGAGCACTCCATGGCCGCGGAGATGAACGGCATCGCGCTGCACGGCAACACCCGCATCTACGGCGGCACCTTCCTGGTGTTCTCCGACTACATGCGCAACGCCGTCCGCCTGTCCGCGCTGATGCACCTGCCGGTGACGTACGTGTGGACGCACGACTCCATCGGCCTCGGCGAGGACGGCCCGACGCACCAGCCGGTCGAGCACCTGGCCTCGCTGCGCGCCATCCCGGGCCTGAACGTGGTCCGTCCGGCCGACGCCAACGAGACCGTCATCGCCTGGCGCGAGATCATGCGGCGCTACACCAAGGAGTTCGGCGTGGGCGCCCCGCACGGCCTGGCGCTGACCCGTCAGGGCGTGCCGACGTACGAGCGCAACGAGGACGCCGCCAAGGGCGGCTACGTCCTGTTCGACGCCGAGGGCGGCTCGCCCGAGGTCATCCTCATCGGCACCGGCTCCGAGGTGCAGCTCGCCGTCGAGGCGCGCGAGCAGCTCCAGGCCGCGGGCGTCCCGACGCGCGTCGTCTCGATGCCGTCGGTCGAGTGGTTCGACGAGCAGGACCAGGAGTACCGCGACAGCGTGCTGCCGCCCTCGGTGAAGGCGCGCGTGGCGGTCGAGGCCGGCATCGGCCTGACCTGGCACCGCTTCGTCGGCGACGCCGGCCGCATCGTCTCGCTGGAGCACTTCGGCGCGTCGGCGGACGCGAAGGTGCTGTTCCGCGAGTTCGGCTTCACCGCCGACAAGGTGGCCGAGGCGGCCCGGGAATCGATCGCCGCCGCTCAGCGCTGACGCCCATATACGACCAAGTAGGAGATGTAATTTCCATGACAGACGCACTCAAGCGCCTCTCCGAAGAAGGCGTCGCGATCTGGCTGGACGACCTGTCGCGCAAGCGGATCACGTCCGGCAACCTCGCCGAGCTGATCGACCAGCAGCACGTCGTGGGCGTCACCACCAACCCCTCGATCTTCCAGAAGGCCATCTCGCAGGGCGACGGTTACGACCAGCAGCTCTCCGACCTCGCGGCCCGTGAGGTCACCGTCGAGGAAGCCATCCGGATGATCACGACGGCGGATGTCCGCGACGCCGCCGACATCCTGCGCCCCGTCTTCGACGCGACGGGCGGCCAGGACGGCCGCGTGTCGATCGAGGTCGACCCGCGCCTGGCGCACAACACCAAGGCCACGACGGCCGAGGCCAAGCAGCTCGCCTGGCTGGTGGACCGGCCGAACGCGCTCATCAAGATCCCGGCCACCGAGGCGGGCATCCCGGCGATCACCGAGGTCATCGGCCTCGGCATCAGCGTCAACGTCACGCTGATCTTCTCGCTGGAGCGCTACCGCAAGGTCATGGACGCGTACCTGGCGGGCCTGGAGAAGGCCAAGGAGCGCGGCCTGGACCTCTCCACGATCCACTCGGTGGCGTCCTTCTTCGTGTCCCGCGTGGACACCGAGATCGACAAGCGCCTGGACGGCATCGGCACGGACGAGGCCAAGGCCCTCAAGGGCAAGGCCGCGCTCGCCAACGCCCGCCTGGCCTACGAGGCGTACGAGGAGGTCTTCTCCTCCGACCGCTGGGCCGCGCTCGACAAGGCGCAGGCCAACAAGCAGCGCCCGCTGTGGGCCTCGACCGGCGTCAAGGACCCCGCGTACAAGGACACCCTGTACGTCGACGAGCTGGTCGCGCCCAACACGGTGAACACCATGCCGGAGGCGACCCTGGAAGCCACCGGCGACCACGGGAACATCACCGGCAACACCATCGCGGGCACCTACGACCAGGCGCGCGCCGAGATCGCCGCGGTGGAGAAGCTCGGCATCTCGTACGACGAGGTCGTGCAGCTGCTGGAAGACGAGGGCGTCGAGAAGTTCGAGGCCTCCTGGACCGATCTGCTCAAGTCGACCGAGGCCGAGCTGAAGCGCCTCGCTCCTTCGAAGGGCTGACCCACTTTGTCAAGCAGCAATCCGCTGCGTGACGCCGCAGACCGACGGCTCCCGCGTATCGCGGGGCCGTCGGGCCTGGTCATTTTTGGCGTCACGGGCGATTTGTCCCGTAAAAAGTTGATGCCCGCCGTCTACGACCTCGCCAACCGGGGTCTGCTGCCGCCGGGCTTCTCGCTCATCGGCTTCGCCCGCCGCGACTGGGAGGACGAGGACTTCGCCCAGGTCGTCCACGACGCGGTCAAGCAGCACTCGCGCACGCCGTTCCGTGAGGAGGTCTGGCAGCAGCTCATCCAGGGGATGCGCTTCGTCCAGGGCAACTTCGACGACGACGAGGCGTTCGAGCAGCTCAAGGCCACGATCCAGGAGCTGGACAAGGCACAGGGCACGGGCGGCAACTTCGCCTTCTACCTCTCGGTGCCCCCGAAGTTCTTCCCGCAGGTCGTCCAGCAGCTCAAGAAGCACGACCTCGCCGACGCGCCGCAGGGCGCCTGGCGACGCGCGGTCATCGAGAAGCCGTTCGGCCACGACCTGGCCTCGGCCCGTGAGCTGAACGCGATCGTGCACGAGGTGTTCGCCCCGGACCAGGTGTTCCGGATCGACCACTACCTCGGCAAGGAGACCGTCCAGAACATCCTGGCGCTCCGCTTCGCCAACCAGATGTTCGAGCCGATCTGGAACCGGTCGTACGTGGACCACATCCAGATCACGATGGCCGAGGACATCGGCATCGGCGGCCGCGCCGGCTACTACGACGGCATCGGCGCCGCCCGCGACGTCATCCAGAACCACCTGCTCCAGCTCATGGCGCTGACCGCCATGGAGGAGCCCGCCTCCTTCGACGCGGACGCCCTGGTCGCCGAGAAGGCCAAGGTCCTCGGCGCCGTCCGGCTGCCCAAGGACCTCGGCAGCAGCACGGTCCGCGGGCAGTACGCCGCCGGGTGGCAGGGCGGCGAGAAGGCCGTCGGCTACCTCCAGGAAGAGGGCATCGACCCCAAGTCGAAGACCGACACCTACGCGGCCATCAAGCTGGAGGTGGACAACCGCCGCTGGGCGGGCGTCCCCTTCTACCTGCGCACCGGCAAGCGCCTCGGCCGCCGCGTCACCGAGATCGCGGTCGTCTTCCAGCGCGCGCCGCACTCCCCCTTCGACCACACGGCGACCGAGGAGCTCGGGCACAACGCGATCGTCATCCGCGTTCAGCCCGACGAGGGCATCACGGTCCGCTTCGGCTCCAAGGTGCCCGGCACCTCCATGGAGATCCGGGACGTGTCGATGGACTTCGCCTACGGCGAGTCCTTCACCGAGTCGAGCCCCGAGGCGTACGAGCGCCTGATCCTGGACGTCCTGCTCGGCGACGCCAACCTCTTCCCGCGCACGGAGGAGGTCGAGCTGTCCTGGAACATCCTCGACCCGATCGAGGAGTACTGGGACAGCCACGGCAAGCCCGCGCAGTACCCGGCAGGCACCTGGGGCCCGACCGAGGCGGACGAAATGCTCGCACGAGACGGACGGAGCTGGCGTCGGCCATGAAGATCGACCTTACGGACACCACGTCCAGCAAGATCAACAAGGCGCTCGTGAAGGGCCGCCGGGCGATCGGCACGCCGGCCGTCGGCATGGTCCTGACCCTCGTCATCGTCACCGACGAGGAGAACGCCTACGACTCCCTGAAGGCGGCCAACGACGCGTCCCGCGAGCACCCCTCGCGGACCCTCGTGGTCATCAAGCGCGCCGCGCGCTCGCCCCGGGACCGCACCACCTCGCGCCTGGACGCCGAGGTCCGCGTCGGCGTCGAGGCGGGCACCGGCGAGACGGTGGTCCTGCGGCTCTACGGCGAGGTCATCGACCACGCCCAGTCGGTGGTGCTCCCGCTGCTGCTGCCCGACGCCCCCGTGGTCGTCTGGTGGCCGGTGAACGCACCGCTCGACCCCGCCAACGACCCGCTCGGCGCCCTGGCGCAGCGGCGCGTCACGGACACCTACGCGGCCGAGGACCCGATCGGCGAGCTGACCTCGCGCGCCGCGGCCTACCACCCCGGCGACACGGACCTGTCCTGGACCCGCATCACGCCGTGGCGCTCGATGCTGGCCGCCGCCCTGGACCAGATCGCCTGCAAGGTGCAGTCGGTGCAGGTGGACGGCGAGGAGTTCAACCCGAGCTGCGAACTGCTGGCCATGTGGCTGGCGGACCGCCTCGACGTCCCCGTGAAGCGCGCGCTCTCGCCGGGCCCCGGCCTGACCGGGGTGCGGATGGAGACCGACTGCGGTCCCATCGTGCTCGACCGGGCCGACGGCTCGCTCGCCACGCTCCACATCGAGGGCCAGCCCAACCGCGCGGTGGCGCTCAAGCGCCGCGAGACGGCGGAGCTGATCGCCGAGGAGCTGCGGCGCCTCGACCCGGACGACACCTACGCCTCCGCGCTGAAGTACGGCGTGGAGCGCCTCGGCGAGCCGGCGGCGCCCGTCACGGAGACGGGGCGGGACAAGGACGCCGAGCAGGGCAAGGGCGCCGACGAGGCGGCCGATGCCAAGAAGGCGCCGGCCAAGAAGACGGCCGCGAAGAAGGCGGCCGCCAAGTGACCGCGGCGCCGCGGCTCGTCGTCCACCGTGACAAGGAGCTGATGGCCGCCGCCACCGCGGCCCGCCTCATCACGACGATCGTCGACGCGCAGTCCGCCAGGGGCCACGCGTCGGTGGTCCTCACCGGCGGGCGCAACGGCAACGGCCTGCTCGCGGCCCTCGGTTCGTCCCCCGCGCGGGACGCGGTCGACTGGTCGCGGCTCGATCTGTGGTGGGGCGACGAGCGGTTCCTGCCCGACGGCGACCCGGAGCGCAATCACACCCAGGCGCGCGAGGCCCTGCTCGACGCGGTGCCGCTCGATCCGGCCCGGGTGCACCCGATGCCGGCGTCGGACGGCCCCTACGAGGCGGACGCCGCGGCCGAGGTCTACGCCGCGGAGCTCGCCGCCGCGGCGGGCCCGGACGACCACGGTTCGGTGCCGACCTTCGACGTCCTGATGCTCGGCGTCGGCCCCGACACGCACGTCGCCTCCCTCTTCCCCGGGCTTCCGGCGGTGCGGGAGACGGAGCGCATGGTCGTCGGCGTGCACGGAGCGCCGAAGCCGCCGCCGACCCGCGTCTCGCTCACGCTCCCGGCGATCCGGGCCGCGCGCGAGGTGTGGCTGCTCGCGGCGGGCGAGGACAAGGCGGAGGCCGCGGCCACCGCCCTGTCGGGGGCCGACGAGGTGCGGGCCCCCGCGGCCGGCGCCCGTGGCCGCTCCCACACCCTGTGGCTCCTCGACGAGGCGGCGGCCTCGAAGCTCCCGGACAGGCCCTAGCCGTCCCCGGCATACGAGAAGGGCCCCGCACCGGTCGGTGCGGGGCCCTTACGCGTGCGCGAGAGCGGCGCGGCGGTAGCTGCTGCCGTCCTGTTCGCGGACGAGGAGACCGGCGACGACGCAGTACCTCCGCAGTGCGGCGGTGTCGTCGTGCACCGTACGGAAGGCGTCGTTGACCTCGCCCTCGCTGTAGACGCGGTCGGGGTCGAAGAGGGTGTCCGTGAGGTGGACCAGGAGTTCGTGGCGCACCACGGGGCGCACGGGGATGGCGGTCAGTCGGCCGTGCGAGAAGAAGCCGGTCAGTCGGCGCGGCACGCCGGGGTGGGTGTCCACCGGTCCGGGCACCCGCCGGAAGACGCCCGGGTCGGCCCGCAGTGAACCGTCCGGCCGCCGCTCCACGAGCCCGGCGGCGAGGAGCCTGCCCAGGTGCTTGCGGGCGGCGGCGGAGTCCGCCTCCCGCGGCGGCAGGTCGTCCAGGACGATGCGCGCGTACAACCTCAGTCTCTCGGGGTCGGCGAGCGCGGCGTGCAGCTGGTCCATGCGGGGTCCCTCCCGGCGGGTGACAGAGCTGAAGCAGTGTCACCCGCCGGGCCGGACGCCCGCATCCCATTAACGACCGGTGGGGCTCAACGGCCGCGCAGGTCCCGGTACTTGGCGACCAGAGCCGTGGTCGAGCCGTCCAGGTCCGGCACCTCGGCGCCCTCGGTCAGCGCGGGCTCGACGCGCTTGGCGAGGACCTTGCCGAGCTCGACGCCCCACTGGTCGAAGGAGTCGATGTTCCACACGGCGCCCTGGACGAAGACCTTGTGCTCGTAGAGCGCGATGAGCTGGCCGAGGACCGAGGGGGTCAGCTCCTTGGCGAGGATCGTCGTGGTCGGGTGGTTGCCCTTGAACGTCTTGTGCGGGACCAGTTCCTCGGCCACGCCCTCGGCGCGCACCTCGTCCGGCGTCTTGCCGAACGCCAGCGCCTGGGTCTGCGCGAAGAAGTTGGCCATCAGCAGGTCGTGCTGGGCGGCGAGGCCGGGGGCCAGCTCGGCGACCGGCTGCGCGAAGCCGATGAAGTCCGCCGGGATCAGCTTCGTGCCCTGGTGGATGAGCTGGTAGTAGGCATGCTGGCCGTTGGTGCCCGGGGTGCCCCAGACGACCGGGCCCGTCTGCCAGTCGACCTCCTCGCCGTCCCGCCCGACGTACTTGCCGTTGGACTCCATGTCCAGCTGCTGGAGGTAGGCGGTGAACTTGGAGAGGTAGTGCGAGTAGGGCAGGACCGCGTGCGACTGCGCGTCGTGGAAGTTGCCGTACCAGACGCCGAGGAGGCCGAGCAGGAGCGGCACGTTGGACTCGGGGGGCGCCGCGCGGAAGTGCTTGTCGACGAGGTGGAAGCCGTCGAGCATCTCGCGGAAGCGGTCGGGGCCGATGGCGATCATCAGCGACAGGCCGATCGCCGAGTCGAAGGAGTAGCGCCCGCCGACCCAGTCCCAGAACTCGAACATGTTGTTCGTGTCGATGCCGAAGTCCGCGACCTTCTCGGCGTTGGTCGACAGGGCGACGAAGTGCTTGGCGACGGCGTCCGGCGAGGCCTTCAGCTCCCCGAGCAGCCACTCGCGCGCGGAGGTGGCGTTGGTGATCGTCTCGATGGTGGTGAACGTCTTCGAGGCGATGATGAAGAGCGTCTCGGCGGCGTCCAGGTCCCGCACGGCCTCGTGCAGGTCGGCGCCGTCCACGTTCGACACGAAGCGGACGGTGAGGCCGCGGTCGGTGAAGGAGCGCAGCGCCTCGTACGCCATCGCGGGGCCGAGGTCGGAGCCGCCGATGCCGACGTTGACGACGTTCTTGATGCGCTTGCCGGTGTGACCGGTCCACTCCCCCGAGCGGATCTTCTCCGAGAAGGCGCTCATCTTGTCGAGGACGGTGTGCACCTCGGGCACCACGTTCTCGCCGTCGACGCGGACGACCGTGTCGCTCGGGGCGCGCAGCGCGGTGTGCAGCACGGCGCGGTCCTCGGTGGTGTTGATCTTCTCGCCGCGGAACATGGCGTCCCGCAGCCCGAAGACGTCCGTGGCGGCGGCCAGCTCGCGCAGCAGGCGCAGCGTCTCGTCGGTGACGAGGTGCTTGGAGTAGTCGATGTGCAGGTCGCCGACCTGGAGCGTGTACGACGTGCCGCGCGCCGGATCGGCGGCGAACAGCTCACGCAGCTGCACCTCCCCGAGCTGCTCGCGGTGGGCGGCGAGCGCCGTCCACTCGGGCGTCTGATTGAGCCTGGCGCGGCTTTCTGCGTTCATCTCGGACTTCAGCCTTCTCTCGTACCCGCGTACGTATCTTGCCCCGCTGCATTCCCCAACCTAATCGATCAGAGGGCGGTTTGAGATATCTGAAGCCGTCTGTCCGCACACGTACCGAAACAGGAAACCGGCCGGACACCTCTTCGGTGCCCGGCCGGCCGCCAAGTCTCAGATCTCGCCCCGCAGTTTGGCGAGCGCCTCCGCGAGGATCGCCTCGCCGTCCGCGTCGCTGCGCCGCTCACGCACATACGCCAGATGCGTCTTGTACGGCTCGGTGCGCGGCGGGTCCGGCGGGTTGTCCCGGTCCTGGCCCGCCGGGAAGCCGCAGCGGGGACAGTCCCAGGTGTCGGGGACCTGCGCGTCGCTGGCGAAGCTGGGCTGCGTCTCGTGTCCGTTGGAGCACCAGAAGGAGATGCGCAGTCGCGGCGCGGACTCACCGCGCTCGGCCTCGCCCATCGGCCCCGCCCCGACCCGACTTCCTCGGATCGCGTTGCCACTTGCCACGGTCGTAACTCCCTGCGTGATGGTGCTGCTGCGGGCGCCTCAGTTTACGTAAGGCCCAACGCGCGTCCAGTGTGCGGAGTTACACCCCCACCCCCGACGCAAGCCCCATGATAAGCCGCGCGGGCGGGCGTGCACCGGACAAGCGAGCAGTGCCTGGCGTCAGTTGTTCGCCTTCATCAGCAGACCCAGCGCGACAATGCACGCGAACCACAGCAGACCGACCACGACGGTGATGCGGTCGAGGTTGCGCTCGGCGACGGAGGAGCCGCCGACGGAGGACTGCATGCCGCCACCGAACATGTCGGAGAGACCGCCGCCCTTGCCCTTGTGCATCAGCACCAGCAGCATCATCAGAGCGCTGAAGACGATCAGGGCGATCGAGAACCCCATAACCACGGCTGGACCAACTTCCTCGGTCTGAATCGACTCGGTGTCCCTGAATCGACTCTCTGTCGACGACGGGGGCCGGAGCCTCGCGTTACGAAGCCGCCCGGCCCCCGCAAGGGTACGACGTAATGCCGCTACCGCATACTCACTGCTCGCCGAAGCGGACGATCTTGACGAACTCCTCCGGGTCCAGCGCCGCGCCGCCCACCAGGGCGCCGTCGACGTCGGCCTGCGCCATGATGTCGGCGACGTTCTTCGCCTTGACGGAGCCGCCGTACTGGATGCGCACCTTGTCGGCGAGCTCCTGCGAGTACAGCTCGGCGAGACGGCCGCGGATCGCGCCGCAGACCTCCTGCGCGTCCTCGGGGGTCGCGACCTCGCCGGTGCCGATCGCCCAGACGGGCTCGTAGGCGATGACGATGGTCTCGGCCTGCTCGGCGGGGACGTCCTTCAGGCCGCCGTCGAGCTGGTTCAGCGTGTACTGGACCTGCTGGCCGGCCTTGCGGATGTCCAGGCCCTCGCCGACGCAGAGGATCGGGGTCAGGCCGTGCTTGAAGGCGGCCTTGACCTTGGCGTTGCAGATCTCGTCGGACTCGTTGTGGTACTGGCGGCGCTCGGAGTGGCCCACGGCGACGTAGGTGCACTTCAGCTTGGCCAGCATCGGGCCCGAGATCTCACCGGTGTAGGCGCCGGAGTCCTGCGCCGAGATGTCCTGGGCACCGTACTTGATCTTGAGCTTGTCGCCGTCGACCAGCGTCTGCACGGACCGCAAGTCGGTGAAGGGCGGCAGAACGGCGACCTCGCAGGCCTCGTAGTCCTTGTCCGCCAGGGCGAAGGCGAGCTTCTGCACGTGGGCGATGGCCTCGAGGTGGTTGAGGTTCATCTTCCAGTTGCCCGCCATCAGCGGGGTGCGCGTAGTCATCAGGTGTCAGTTCTCCAGTGCCGCGAGGCCGGGGAGCGTCTTGCCCTCGAGGTACTCGAGGGAGGCGCCGCCACCGGTGGAAATGTGGCCGAATGCGTTCTCGTCGAAGCCCAGCGTCCGCACGGCGGCGGCGCTGTCGCCACCGCCGACGACCGTGAAGGCCGGGGAGTCGAGGAGCGCCTGGGCGACCGCCTTGGTGCCCTCGGCGTAGTCGGGGTGCTCGAAGACGCCCATCGGGCCGTTCCAGAAGACGGTGGCCGCGTCGGAGAGCTTCGAGGCGTAGAGCTTACGGGTCTCGGGGCCGATGTCGAGACCCTCCTGGTCGGCCGGGATGGCGTCCGCGGCGACCGTGGTGGGGTTGGCCGGGGCCTTGGTCTTCAGGTCGGGGAAGTCCGGCGAGACCAGGACGTCGACGGGGAGGACGAACTCGACGCCCTTGTCCTCAGCGCGCTTGAGGTACTCCTTCACCGCCGGGATCTGGTCCTCCTGGAGGAGGGAGATGCCGACCTCGTGGCCCTGGGCCTTGAGGAAGGTGTACGCCATGCCGCCGCCGATGAGGATGCGGTCGGCCCGCTCCAGGAGGTGGTCGATCACGCCGAGCTTGTCGGAGACCTTGGCGCCGCCGAGTGCCACGGCGTAGGGCCGCTTGACGTCGTCGGTGAGCTTCTTCAGGACGCCGACCTCGGTGGCGATGAGGTAGCCCGCGTAGTGCGGCAGGCGGGCCGGCAGGTCGAAGACGGAGGCGTGCTTGCGGTGCACGGCGCCGAAGCCGTCGCCCACGTAGACGTCGGCGAGGGCGGCGAGCCGGTCGGCGAACGCGCCGCGCTCGGCGTCGTCCTTGGCGGTCTCGCCCGCGTTGAAGCGGAGGTTCTCGATGACGGCGATCTGGCCGGGCTGGAGGCCGTCCACCGCGTCGTGCGCGGCCGGGCCGACGGTGTCCTGAGCGAAGGCGACCGGCGCGCCGAGGAGTTCGCCGAGCCGCTCGGCGGCGGGCAGCAGCGAGAAGGCGGGGTCCGGGGCGCCCTTGGGGCGGCCCAGGTGCGAGGCCACGACGACCTTGGCGCCCGCGTCGGCGAGGGCCTTGACCGTCGGCAGGACGGCGCGGATGCGGCCGTCGTCGGTGATGGTGCCGTCGGCGAGCGGCACGTTGAGGTCGGCGCGGACGAAGACCCGCTTGCCTTCGACCCCTTCGGCGAGAAGTGCGTCGATCGTCTTCACTACTGGACTCCTTGGGAGGGCTGACGTGCAACAGGGCCCGTCCTGCGCATCATCGCGCGGGACGAACCCTGTGCTCACATCGGGGTGCCTGCTCTGGCTGTTAGAGCTGACCGCCGACGAAGACCGTGAGGTCGACCAGACGGTTGGAGTAACCCCACTCGTTGTCGTACCAGCCGAGGATCTTCACCGACGTACCCTCCTGGACCATGGTCATCAGGGAGTCGAAGGTGCAGGAGGCCGGGTCGCTGACGATGTCCGAGGACACGATCGGGTCCTCGGTGTAGTACAGGATGCCCTTGAGGTCGCCGTCCTCGGCGGCCTTCTTGAACGCGGCGTTGACCTCGTCCTTGGTGACCTCGCGGGAGACCTCGACGACCAGGTCGGTGGCGGAGCCGGTCGGGACCGGGACGCGCATCGAGACGCCGTCGAGCTTGCCCTTGAGCTGCGGCAGGACCAGGGCGGTGGCCTTCGCGGCACCCGTCGTGGTGGGGATGATGTTCTCGGCGGCGGCACGCGCGCGACGCAGGTCCTTGTGCGGGAAGTCAAGGATGCGCTGGTCGTTGGTGTACGCGTGGATGGTCGTCATCAGGCCCTTGACGACGCCGAAGTTCTCGTCGAGAACCTTCGCCATCGGCGCCACGCAGTTGGTGGTGCAGGACGCGTTGGAGATGACGTGGTGGTTCGCCGGGTCGTACTTGTCCTGGTTGACGCCCATCACGATGGTGATGTCCTCGTCCTTGGCCGGAGCCGAGATGAGGACCTTCTTGGCGCCGCCGGCGATGTGCTTCTCGGCGTCCGCCTTCTTCGTGAAGATGCCCGTGGACTCGATCACGATGTCGACGCCGAGCTCGCCCCACGGGATGTCGGCGGGGTTGCGCTCGGACAGCACCTTGATGGTGTGGCCGTCGACGGTGATGGTGTCCTCGGTGTGCGACACCTCGGCCTTCAGGCGGCCCAGGATGGTGTCGTACTTGAGCAGGTGCGCGGTGGTCGCGGTGTCACCCAGGTCGTTGACAGCCACGACTTCGATGTCCGCACCCTGCTGGAGCAGCGCGCGGAAGTAGTTGCGACCGATGCGGCCAAAGCCGTTGATGCCTACGCGGATCGTCACGAAACCGATCTCCTCGTTGGTACGCCGGTTTTAGACGCCGGCGAGTTGTATGGGATGTCCCCGACCGCCTCCGACCCTACCTCTCAGAAGCCTCTGAGGTGACATCGAGAGGGCCCGCGGGCGACACGAAGGCCCGTACCCCCGAGTAGGGGTACGGGCCACCGGGTCCTTGGTCCCGATTACGGAGCGTCAGCCGCGCAGATGTGCCAGGGCAGCGCCCATAAGAGCGGCCCTTTCGGCCTTTCCGGGGACGTGCTCGAACCCGAAGCCGAGCAGCACGCTGTCACGCGCTGTGACGGCCGCGTGGGGCCGGTAGAGCTCCCCGCTGCGCGTCCAGTCGCCTGTGATATTGGGGCTCCCGGCCGGGGCCGGGGCGACGGTCCAGGAGCCGAGCGAGGACTCGAATCCTTCCGTCTCGGTGGCGGTGCCGCCGACGACCAGCCGGGCGTTGTCGGCGAAGAGGCCGCGACCGCCGGTCGAGGGGTCGGTGACGGCGCTCAGGGAGACCTCGACCTTCTTGCCCGCGTAGGCGCTCAGGTCGAAGGCGACGGGCTTGAAGCCGCTGGAGGACCCGGTGAAGCTGTGCCACTGCCCGCTGGTCCCCGAGGCCGTGCAGGCGTCGGCGCCCTGGGTCAGGTAGTGGCGCAGGAACGGGTGGAGGTTGAGCAGGAACCCGGCCCCGCACTCGGCGGGCACGGCGGCCGAGGAGTTGCCGTTCTTGTCCGGCAGCGTGGTCCAGTCCTCGCCGCCCGCGGTGCGCGCTTCGAGCACCCCGTGGTCGTACCCGTTCTCCAGGTTCCAGTTGAGGGCGAACCGCAGCTCCGGCGCGTCGGCGGCCGTCACGCCGGTCAGGTCGAGGGTGCGGGTGAGCCGCTTGTAGTCCTGGTCGGCGTGGGCGGCGGAGGCCATGCCCTGGCCCTCGAAGGGGGCGTACGGGTTGGTCAGACCGGGGTAGGAGCCGGCGGCGGCGCTCCTGAACCGCGGGAACTTCTTGGCCGGCAGGTTGTCGGAGGTGACGGTGAAGCGGCCCGCCCTGTCGAGCGGGTTGCCCTCGGCGGCGGCGAGCGGGGTCTTCGCCCGTGCGAGGGCGCCCGCGCCGTCGAAGCCGCTCACGCCGGGCGCGGAGAGCCGCTCGTACGCGCCCAGGTAGTACTGCGCGAAGTCGTCGGTGAGCGCTTCGCCCAGGTCGACGTTGCCGCCGGTGCGCTCACCGGACTCGATGAGCTTGCCGCCCTCGTTGAGGTAGGAGCGCAGGGCGAGCTGGGTGGGCGCGCCGGGGACGGGGTCGCCGGTGTAGTGGACGACGGCGGAGAAGTGCGACAGGACGCCGAGCGGGTGCGGGACCCCCTGCTTCGCGACGTCCCAGACGGCGGCCGAGCGGCCGCTGTCCCGCACCGCGTCGACGTACTTCCGCGTCTGCGTGGCGCTCGCGCCCTCCTCGGCGACGACGAGCGTGTTCGCCTTCGGGCGTTCGGCGACGGTGTAGGTGAAGTGCTCGCTCTGGGTGCGGCCCTTCTTGGTGCGGCCGGTGAACCAGACCTCCACCTCGTCGCCGACGCGCGCGTCCTCGATCTCGGCGCGGTACTCGTCGAAGTAGAGGTTGTCCTCGCCGCCGTACGTCTCGCCGCCCTTCCAGGCCCGCAGGTCCTCGTCGTGGGTGCGACCGCCGTTGATCCGGTAGTTCAGCTCCTTGTGGCGCACGGACTTGCGGGCGGTGACGGCGACCTCCTGGTCGCCCCCGCGCGCGTAGGACGTGGTGAAGGAGTCGGGGGTGAAGTCGGGGGCCTCGATGTCGGTGACGGAGACCGGCTGGTCGGGGTGGAGCGCCGTCTCGGCGACGGCGAGCGCGAACGGGACGTTCTTGGCGAACTCCTGCTGGATCAGCTTCTCGTCGTCGGGGAAGGTGAAGATGGAGGCGCAGTCCTCGGGCTTCCAGGCGTCACCGGGGTCGGCGTTCGACGCGGTCTGGCAGGTGGACATCTCCGGTGTGAACATCGCGGTGCCGTTGATGTTGCCCGCGTGGCCGTCGGCCTCGCCGTTGGTGGTGTAGAGCTCGGAGGAGACCTGCGGGTGGTAGCCGGGGACCGCGGGCTTCTCGGGGGTGCCGTTCAGCGCCCGGTAGAGCACGTCGTCCGGCGTCGGCGTGGCGACCTGCCAGCCGACTCCGTAGAGGAGCAGCTGGGCCGCGGAGTGGTAGTTGATCCCGTACGTGAAGCCGATGCGCTTCTGGAAGCGGTCGATCGCCTTGGTCTCGGGCTCGGACATCGGGCCCGTGCCGCGGTAGGTCTCGGAGGAGGGCTCCGGGGACGAGCCCTCGTTGTCGTAGCCCCACTTGTAGGCGAAGTTCCTGTTGAGGTCGACGCCGTCGCCGGGGGCGATCCTGCCGTCGCCGTCGATGTCCCGCAGGTTCTTGCGCCACTGGCGGTTGCCTTCGGCGGCGTGCGTGAAGTCGTATCCGTCGGGGTTGGCGGAGAGCACGAACCACAGCTCGGTGGAGTCCACGAGCTTGGTGATGCGCTTGTCCTTGCCGTAGTTGTCCAGGTAGTGGTGCATCAGGCGGCGGGTCATCTCGGGGGTGATCCACTCGCGCGCGTGCTGGTTGGACATGTAGAGCGTGGACGGCTTGGAGCCGTCCTTGGACTTCCTGGCGTCCTTGGTGAGCTTCAGGGCGAGGATGTCCTTGCCCCGGACGGTCTTGCCGATGGAGACGACCTTGGTGATGCCGGGGTTGGCCTGCCCGGTCCTGACAATCTCCTCCTTGAGGCCGCCCTTGCCGCTGTACGGGCGGTAGACGCCGTCCCGCGCGGCCTCGATCCGCTTCTCGGCCGCCGCCGGGACCTTGTGCTCGCTGAGTTCGACGCCCTGGCGTTCGACGGCCTTGGCCTGGCCCTCGGTCAGGTACAGCTCGACGCGTCCCGTGCCCTTGTCGGGGGCCTGTCCGGCGAGTTCATGAGCGTCCTGGCCCGCTTCGATCAGGATGGGGATCTGCTGCTTGGTGACGTCGGCCCGGTAGACCTTCACGGCCGCCTGGTCGCCGGCGTCCGCGGTCGCGGCGGGTCCGCTCGCCCGGGCGTGCGGTGCGGCGGCGAGACCGCCCAGGAGCAGTGCGCTCGCCGCGAGGATCGATCTCGCGCTCGCTCTTCGTCTCATGAGCCCCCCTTGTGGTTGTCCGGCACCGGTGTGCCGGATGCCAGGCTCGTGACAGTGCATGATCAAGTCAATACAGCGGGTGAAGGCGGGCGCCACGGGAAACGGAAGCCGCCGACGCCCTCAAGGGGCGCCGGCGGCTGGTGTGACATGGGGGCGCGGGAGGCCGGCGGCGGCTCAGACGGCCATGTTGTCGGCGAGGTCATCGGCCAGATTGGACTCCGTGCCCGGGATGCCCAGGTCCTGGGCCCGCTTGTCGGCCATCGCGAGCAGCCGGCGGATACGGCCCGCCACGGCGTCCTTGGTCAGCGGCGGGTCGGCGAGCGCGCCCAGCTCCTCCAGGGAGGCCTGCTTGTGCTCCATGCGCAGCCGGCCCGCGGCGGCCAGGTGCTCCGGCACCTCGTCGGCGAGGATCTCCAGGGCGCGCTGCACCCGGGCGCCCGCGGCGACGGCCGCGCGGGCCGAGCGGCGCAGGTTCGCGTCGTCGAAGTTGGCCAGGCGGTTGGCGGTGGCGCGCACCTCGCGCCGCATCCGCCGCTCCTCCCAGGCGAGCACCGACTCGTGCGCCCCGAGGCGGGTGAGCAGCGCGCCGATCGCGTCCCCGTCCCGCACGACGACCCGGTCCACGCCCCGCACCTCGCGCGCCTTGCCGGCGATCTGGAGTCTGCGCGCGGCGCCGACCAGGGCGAGGGCGGCCTCCGGGCCCGGGCACGTCACCTCCAGGGAGGAGGACCGGCCGGGCTCGGTGAGCGAGCCGTGCGCGAGGAACGCCCCGCGCCAGGCCGCCTCGGCGTCGCAGGTGGCCCCCGAGACCACCTGCGGCGGCAGCCCCCGGATCGGCCGGCCGCGGCCGTCCACCAGGCCCGTCTGGCGGGCGAGCTGATCGCCGCCCGCGACCACCCGGACGACGTAACGCGAGCCGCGCCGCAGGCCGCCGGGGGCCATCACGATCAGTTCCGAGCTGTGCCCGAAGATCTCCAGGATGTCCCGCTTCAGGCGTCGTGCCGCCATCGCGGTGTCCAGCTCCGCCTCGATCACGATGCGGCCGCTCACCAGGTGGAGGCCGCCCGCGAACCGCAGGATCGCCGAGACTTCCGCCTTCCTGCAGCAGGTCCGGGTGACGGGGAGCCGGGAGATCTCGTCCTTCACCGCTGCCGTCATCGCCATGGGCCGATCCTTCCATGCATCCGAAAAATACGGTCGTACGCGGCTGCCAGGAGCTCCGGATCGTGCCTGGGAGTCCCGTCGGGCCGGGCCACCGGCGCCAGCTCGACCGTGGCGCCGAACCGCTTCGCGGCATCGGTGAGTGACTCACGGTCGGGCACGGCGGCCTCGTCGGCCAGCACCACGTCCAGGGCGAGTTTAGGGGCGTGTCGGGCCAAAACCTCCAAATGACGCTGCGGAGAGAAGCCATCGGTTTCTCCCGGTTGCGGCGCGAGGTTGAGCGAGAGGACCCTGCGGGCCTTCGTCTCGGTGAGCGCGTCGAGCAGTTCCGGCACCAGGAGGTGGGGGATCACCGAGGAGAACCAGGAGCCGGGGCCGAGCACCACCCAGTCCGCGTCGAGGACGGCGGCGACCGCCTCGGGGACGGCCGGCGGGTCGTGCGGGACCACGTGCACGGACTGGACCTCGCCCGGGGTCAGCGCCACCGTGGCCTGGCCGCGGACGGTGTCCACGGCCTCCGGGCGCGCCGGGTCGTGGCCCTTGACCAGGGCCTGGAGTTCCAGCGGCACGGCCGACATGGGCAGGACCCGGCCCTGCGCGCCGAGCAGCCGTCCCACCAGGTCCAGGGCCTGGACGTGGTCGCCGAGCTGCTCCCACAGGGCGACGATCAGCAGATTTCCGACCGCGTGTTCGTGCAGGTCGCCCTTGGACTGGAAGCGGTGCTGGATGACGCGGGCCCAGGTCTGGCCCCAGTCGTCGTCGCCGCAGAGCGCGGCGAGCGCCTTGCGCAGGTCGCCGGGGGGCAGCACGCCCAGTTCGTCGCGGAGGCGGCCGCTGGAGCCGCCGTCGTCGGCGACCGTGACGACGGCGGTGAGGTCCCCGGCGCCGGTGATGCGGCGCAGCGCGGCGAGCGAGGCGGACAGGCCCATGCCCCCGCCGAGCGCGACCACCTTCGGCTGGGTGCCCCGCTTGCGGCCCAGACGGCTCAGGCGGACGGTCCGGCGGGTCGGCTTCACTCGCGCCCCATGTCCCGGTGGACGATGACGGTCTCCACGCCCTCGGACGCCAGGCGCGCCGCGAGCTTCTCCGACATGGCGACGGAGCGGTGCTTGCCGCCCGTGCAGCCGACCGCGATCGTCACATACCGCTTGCCCTCGCGGCGGTAGCCCGCGGCGATGAGCTGGAGCATCTCCGCGTACCTGTCGAGGAACTCCTTGGCGCCCGGCTGGTTGAAGACGTACGCCGCGACCTCCTCGTTCAGACCGGTGTACTGGCGCAGCTCCGGGACCCAGTGCGGGTTGGGCAGGAAGCGCATGTCCACGACCAGGTCGGCGTCGACCGGCAGGCCGTACTTGAAGCCGAAGGACATCACGGTGGCCCGCAGCTCGGGCTCCTCCTCGCCCGCGAACGAGGCGTCCATCTTGGCGCGCAGCTCGTGCACGTTCAGGCTGGAGGTGTCGATGACCAGGTCGGCGTCGCCGCGCAGCTCGCGCAGCAGGTCGCGCTCGGCCGCGATGCCGTCGACGATGCGGCCGTCGCCCTGGAGGGGGTGCGGGCGGCGGACCGACTCGAAGCGGCGGACCAGGGCGTCGTCGGAGGACTCCAGGAAGACGATGCGCCGCGTGACGTTCTTGGACTCCAGCTCGGCCAGGGATTCGCGCAGGTTGTCGAAGAAGCGCCTGCCGCGTACGTCGACGACGACCGCGATGCGGGCCACGTTGCCCTGGGAGCGGGCGCCGAGCTCCACCATCGTGGGGATCAGCGCGGGCGGCAGGTTGTCGACGACGAACCAGCCGAGGTCCTCCAGGCACTTCGCGGCCGTGCTGCGTCCGGCGCCCGACATGCCGGAGATGATCACCAGTTCGGGGATCGCCGCTTCGGGGACTCCGGGCGTCTCGATGGGCGTTCCCGCGTTGGGCGTTCCCGCGCTCACTTGCTCTCCACCTTCGTCGTGCTCGCTCATGTCGTGTGCCCCCGTCGTTCTTCCGGGGAACCCGTGGTCACGGGCTCCCCACCGTCTTCAACGCTCTCGTGCCCGCCGGGCATGCCCTCGGCGGGGAGCTCCTGATTCTCGGCCATCCTGGCGGCGTCCGCGGGAAGCTCCGGGTTCTCCGCGGGCGCCTCGTCCTCCGGGATGATCTCCCCTGGCGCCTCGTCCTCCGGGACATTCATCGCGGGCTCCTCGTCCTCCAGGATCTCGCCGGTCGTCATGTTGACCGCGGGGGCCGGGGGCGCCGCCTGGGCAAGGGCCACCGCGATGGCCTCGGCGGTCTTGCGGCCCACCCCGGGGACCTCGCAGATCTGGTCGATCGTCGCCGCGCGGAGCCGCTTCACGGAGCCGAAGTGCTTGATCACCGTCCGCTTGCGGGCGTCGCCCAGGCCCCGCACCTCGTCCAGCGGCCCCGCCTTGAAGCGCTTGGCCCGCTTGGTCCGCTGGTAGGTGATGGCGAAGCGGTGCGCCTCGTCGCGCACGCGCTGCAGGAGATAGAGCCCCTCGCTGGTGCGCGGCAGGATCACCGGGTCGTCCTCGTCAGGGACCCAGACCTCCTCCAGGCGCTTGGCGAGGCCGCAGACCGCGATGTCGTCGATGCCCAGCTCGTCGAGGGCCCGCTGGGCGGCGGCGACCTGCGGCCGGCCGCCGTCGACCACGACGAGCTGCGGCGGATACGCGAACCGCTTGGGCCGCCCGTCCTCCTCGGTCAGGCCCGACAGGGGGCCGTCCTCGCCGGCCCCGGGGGTTCCGGCGGCCCCGGCGCTCCCGGCGTCCTCGGGGGACCACTCCCCCGTCCGCTCCTTGTCGGAGAGGTAGCGCCGGAAGCGGCGGGTGATCACCTCGTGCATGGAGCGGACGTCGTCCTGCCCCTCGAAGCCCTTGATCTGGAAGCGGCGGTACTCGCTCTTCCTGGCGAGGCCGTCCTCGAAGACCACCATCGACGCCACGACGTCGTCGCCCTGGAGATGCGAGATGTCGTAGCACTCGATGCGCAGGGGGGCGCTGTCCAGCTCCAGGGCGGCGGCGATCTCCTCCAGGGCGCGGGAGCGGGTGGTGAGGTCGGAGGCGCGCTTGGTCTTGTGCAGGACGAGGGACTGCTGTGCGTTCCTCGCGACGGTCTCCATCAGGGCCTTCTTGTCGCCGCGCTGCGGGATGCGCAGCGAGACGTTGGCCCCGCGGCGCTCCGTCAGCCACGCCTGCACCGGCTCCACGGGGTCGGGCAGGGCGGGGACCAGCACCTCCTTGGGCACGGTGTCCCCGCTCTCCTCTCCGTAGAGCTGCTGGAGGGCGTGTTCGACGAGGTCGCCGCTGGTGACCGCCTCCACCTTGTCGGTGACCCAGCCGCGCTGGCCGCGCACCCGGCCGCCGCGGACGTGGAAGATCTGGACGGCCGCCTCCAGCTCGTCCTCGGCGAGGGCGATGAGGTCGGCGTCGGTGGCGTCGGCGAGGACGACGGCGCTCTTCTCCATCGCCTTCTTGAGCGCCTCTATGTCGTCGCGCAGCCGCGCCGCCTTCTCGTACTCCATCTCCTCCGCGGCGTCCGCCATCTGCCGCTCCAGGCGGCGGATGTACGTGCCGGTGCGGCCCGCCATGAAGTCGCAGAAGTCTTCGGCAAGCTCCCTGTGGGCCTCGGGGGTGACGCGCTCCACGCAGGGCGCCGAGCACTTGCCGATGTAGCCGAGCAGGCAGGGGCGGCCGGTGCGGGCGGCGTTCTTGAAGACCCCCGCGGAGCACGTGCGGACCGGGAAGGCGCGCAGGAGCAGGTCCACGGTGTCACGGATGGCCCAGGCGTGGCTGTACGGGCCGAAGTACCGCACGCCCTTCTTCTTGTGGCCGCGCATCACCTGCACGCGCGGGAACTGTTCGTTCAGCGTCACCGCGAGGTAGGGGTAGCTCTTGTCGTCGCGGTACTTGACGTTGAACCGGGGGTCGAACTCCTTGATCCAGGAGTACTCCAGTTGGAGCGCCTCGACCTCGTTGTTGACCACGGTCCACTCGACGGAGGCCGCCGTCGTGACCATGGAGCGCGTACGCGGATGGAGGCCCGCCAGGTCCTGGAAGTAGTTCGCCAGGCGCTGGCGCAGGCTCTTGGCCTTCCCGACATAGATCACCCGGCGGTGCTCGTCGCGGAATTTGTAGACCCCCGGGGCGTCGGGGATCTGTCCCGGCTTGGGGCGGTAGCTGGAAGGGTCGGCCATGACGGACAGCCTACTTGCGGGCACCGACAGTCCGGCCGCCCCGGGCCACGGGCGGGGGCGGCCGGAGGCCCGTCAGCCGCGCTGCCGCCGCCGGCGCCGCAGGACCGCCGCGGCCGAGAGGCCGAGCGCAAGCAGCGCCCCGGCCCCGGCGACCGAGGAGGCCGCCGCCATGGGCTCGCCGGAGGGCGCGGAGGCGCCCTCGTGGCCGTCCGCCCGGCCGGCCTTCTCCGCCCGGCCGGCCTTCTCCTCGTAGCCGCCCGCCTTGCCCGACTTCTCGTACGCCGAGCCGGGCAGCTTGTCGCCGTACGCCTCGTGGACGCGCTCGCGGTAGGCGTCGAGCGAGGCGCCGTCGGCGCCCACGGCACGTCGCGCGTCCTTGTCGAGCGGCAGCACGCGCGCGTGGCCCCGCACGTCGCCCTGGACGTACCAGGCGTTGATCTGCGGCTCGTGGAAGACGGTGCCTCCGGGGAGCTTCCGTGCGCCCACGCGCGCGTAGTGCGTCTCGTCGTCCCCCGTGGCGATGTTCACCACCTGCCACGAGCGGCCTCGCTCGACGGTCCAGAGGGAGGCCTCCTGGCCGTCGGAGGAGACCGCCTTGCTGGCGAGGAACTCCAGGCGGGCGACCGGCGCCCCCTTCTCACCCGCGACGAACGCCGGGGAGAGGTAGTAGACGGGCACGGCCTTGCCCTCGACCCGGGGGTCGGCCGCGGCCCTGCTCACCGCCCCTTCGCGGGCGAAGAACCGGGAGAGCGTGTCGAGGGTGCCGGGCGCCTCGGCGGCCCGGTGCGCGGCGGCGCGGGAGGCCGCGGAGGGGGCGGCGGGGCCGGAGTCGGCGACGGCGGAGGGAGCCACGAGGCCGAGCAGCAGCGTGGCGGCCGAACCGGCGAGCGCGGCCCTGCCCAGGTGGCGGGGGAGGTGGCGGGTCATCGCGGTCACGCCCCGATCCGGTAGAGCGAGTGGGTCCAGGAGAAGGTGTTGTTGTCGACGTACCAGGCGTGCGACGCCCAGTTGTATCGGTCGCTGGAGGGCCAGGGGTCGCCCCAGTAGACCCAGCTGTTGGCGTCGTCGTAGCCGTAGACGACGTGCATGTGGCCGCCGCCGTTGGACCACTGGATGCGGGTCTCGACCGGGCGGCCCGCGTCGACCTCGGCCTGCACGGTCGCGTAGCGGAGCCAGCCGCTGACGTACGAGCCGGGGTTGACGCCCGCCCAGCGCAGGCCGGTCTGCACGTTGCCGAGGGTGGCCTGGTTGTTGGGGCACTCGGTGTTCTGGCTCCGGCCGAAGGCCGCGTTGCAGAACTGGTTCTGGCTGTAGTTGCGGCCCAGGTAGGCCGCGATGGTGTTGCCGCCCGCGGCCCAGCACCAGTTGCTCTTCTGCTGCGCCTGCATGGTGATGTTCAGGCGCCGGGCGGCCAGGGCGGACGAGTCGGCGGCCGTCGTGCCGCGCGCCTGGCCCGCGGCGGGGGCGACGGAAGTGACGGGGGTCGGGGCGGGGGCTGCCGTGGCGGTGGCCGTGGGGGCGGTGAACAGGGCCGCCGCGGCGAGTGCGAGGGCGATCTTGCCCCTGCGTCTGCCGCTGCTGCTCCTGCTGTGGGGTGGGCGCATCGCGTTCCTCCCGGTGGGGATGTGAGGTGCGAAAGGAGCGCGTCCGGACGCTGCGATTGAGCATCGAGTGTTGTCCGGTGCAGGTCAACACGCTTCAATGCGGAATCACCTGGGCCGTGAACGGCGGGCGAACGGATGTGAACGCAGACCTCACACCGACCTGCTGGCCCGCTCCGACCGGCGGGAACGCCCGGGCGGCAGGTGTGAACGTTCACAGAAGGAGCCCGGTGTGCGGCAGGGAACACGGCTCGCGGAGAGCGCGTCCGCGACGGACACGGCACGGACGCCGGACGACGACCCGGCGGACCTCGCGGCCGCCTTGCGCACCGGCCCCTTCCACACCGCGCTGCGCGCCGCGATCGCCGCGCGCAGGCTGCCGTTGCAGCGCGTACGGCACCATCTGGCGCAGCAGGGCGTCACCGTCGGGGTGACCAGCCTGAGCTACTGGCAGCAGGGCGCCCGCCGGCCGCGGCGCGCCGAGTCGCTGCGCGCCGTACGCGCCCTGGAGGAGATACTCCAGCTCCCCGAGGAGTCACTGATCCGGCTGCTGGCCCGGCCGGCCGAGCGCGGGGACGGGGAACGGCCCGCCGCCCGTTCGTACCGCTCCCTGGTGGAGGCGTCGGACGTGCTGCGCACGCTCCTCACCGAGCTGGGCTGCCCCTCGGACGGCGGGCTGCACACCATCGGGCACCACGAGCGGGTGCGGATCGGCGCGCACCGCGAGATGACGGGGCGGGAGTCGCAGCACATCGTGCGCGCCCACCGGGACGGCGTCGACCGCTACGTGGCCATCTACCACGGCGACCCGGGCTGCGCCCCCGACCGGGTGCGCGTGCGCGCCCTGGAGAACTGCCGCACGGGCCGGGTGCGCTGGCACCAGGACACGGGCGTCCTCGTCACGGAGCTGCTCTTCGACACGCGGCTGCGGGCGGGCGACACGCATCTGTTCGGCTACGGCTTCGAGGACGGCACGGCGGGCCCGGCCGCCGAGTACGTCCGGGGCTTCCCCTTCGCGGGCGGGCAGTACGCGCTGCAGATCCGCTTCGACGACCGGGCCCTGCCCGTACGCTGCCACCGCTTCACCCAGCACTCGGCCGCCGCCCCGCGCGGCGGCCGGCAGGAACTGACGCTGAGCGGCAGCCACCGGTCGGTGCACCTGGTGGAACCGCAGGTGCGGGCGGGGCTGCTCGGAATCGCCTGGGACTGGGAGTAGTTGGGGCGTTCGGCGGAGGCTAGGCCTCCGGGCCCGCGACGAGCTTGCCGTTCTCCACCTTCACCGACAGCTCGGGCAGCGGGCTGACGGCGGGCTCGTGCAGCACCTTGCCGTTGGTGGCGTCGAACTGGCTGCCGTGGCACTGGCAGATCAGCTTGTGCCCCTCCAGCTTGTTGATCGGGCACCGCGCGTGCGTGCAGATCGAGCTGTACGCCTTGTACTCGTCCTCGGAGATCCGGCTGACGACCACGCGCTGGTCCGTGTACAGCTTCGAGCCGCCCACCTTCACGTCGTCCGACGCGCCCAGGTCCACCGGAGCGGTCGGCGCCGAGCGATTCGACCCGCCCTCACCGGACGAGCAGGCGGTGAGCCCGAGCCCGACGGCCGGGGCGAGTGCGGCGGCCCGCAGCACGGTGCGGCGGGCGGGGGGCGTGCCGGACATGGCGTCTCCACTGGTCAGGGGCATCGGTGACGGATCAGACCATACCGGTGCGGGAGGCCGCGACCGGGTCGGGCGCGGGCGTGACCGAATGCTGCCCGCCTGCCGTCGCGGGGCCGCGCACCGCCTAGCCTGTGCGCAACGCCGGGCTCGCGTGCCGCGCCGCCCGAGCCCAGCCAAGGCAGCGCCCGGAAGGAACCGCCCGTGATCGTCGTCGCCGGAGAGGCCCTGATCGACCTCGTGCCGCAAGAGGCGGGCCGCGCCCCCGACGGCCGCGCCGCCCTGCCCGACCTCGCGCCGCGCCTCGGCGGCGGCCCGTACAACACGGCGGTGGCGCTCGGCCGCCTCGGCTCACCCGTGGCGTTCTGCTCCCGCGTCTCGCGGGACACCTTCGGCGAGGCGCTGCTCGACGGGCTGCGGGCGGCCGGGGTCGGACTCGCGTATGTGCAGCGCGGCCCCGAGCCGACGACGCTCGCCGTCGCCTCGATCGGCGAGGACGGCTCCGCCGGGTACTCCTTCTACGTCGAGGGCACGGCCGACCGGCTGTTCACCGCCCCCGCGCGGCTCCCCGACGGCGTGCGGGCCATGTCGTTCGGCACCTGCTCACTGGTCCTCGAACCGGGCGCGAGCGCGTACGAGGAGCTGCTGCGGCGCGCGGCGGCGAGCGGGGTCTTCACCGCGCTCGACCCCAATGTGCGCGCCGCGCTCATCCCCGACGCCGACGCCTACCGCGCGCGCTTCACGAGCTGGCTGCCCTCGGTCACCCTGCTCAAGCTGTCGCAGGAGGACGCCGACTGGCTGGGCGGCACCCCGCACGAGTGGCTGTCCCACGGGCCTGCGGCCGTGGTCGTCACGCGCGGCGGCGACGGCCTCTCCCTGTACACCCGGGACGGCTCGGAGCTGCGCGTGCCCGGCGAGCGGGTCGACGTGGTGGACACGATCGGCGCGGGCGACACGGTCAACGCGGCGCTCCTGCACGGCCTCGCGGAACGGGACGCGCTCTCGGCGGACGCCCTGCGCGGGCTGGACGCGGGGGGCTGGGAGGCCGTCCTGCGCTTCGCGGCCCGCGCGGCGGCGATCACCTGCTCACGGGCCGGCGCGGAGCCACCGTACGCGAGGGAGCTCGGCTGACCCGTCGGGGGTGGCGAAGGCCTTGAGGTCCGCGCCCGCCCGGCAGGCGCCGCCCTCGCCCCGGTGCACGGCGCCGGCGGCCCCGGAGTCGGCGTCGAAGGCTCCGCACGGCGCGGAAGGCGTCTGCGAGGGCACGGGCGGTGGGCCCGTCGACGGCGTTCCGCACGGCGGAGCGGGAGAGCACCACGGTGGTGACGAGGCCCGCACGTCCGGCGCGCAGGGGGCCCTCACGTTCCATGCGTACCGGCAGAGGGCCCGGCCGACCGCGGCCGGGGCCGCCGGACGAGAGAACGCGGAGCGCCCCGCTCCCCGGAGTGCACCGTGGGAGCGGGGCGCCGCTTTTCTCGGCCCTAGGCCTTGCGGGCCCGCGTCGTCTTCTTCGGGGCGGCGGCCTTCTTGCCGGTCGCCGCCGTCTTCTTCGGGGCCGCCGTCTTCTTGGCGGCGCCCGTCCTGGCGGTGGCCGTCTTCTTGGCCGTGGCCGTCGCGGCGGCCGCCACCTTCCTGGCGGGGCTCTTCTTCGCCTTCGCGGCGGGCTTGCGGCCCGGCGAGGGCACGGCGTCGCTGATGCGGTCCGCCGAGATGATCTCGCGCAGGAACTTGCCGGTGTGGCTGGCCGGTACCCCCGCCACCTCCTCCGGCGTGCCCTCGGCGACGACCAGGCCGCCGCCGCTGCCGCCCTCGGGACCCATGTCGACGACCCAGTCCGCGGTCTTGATGACGTCGAGGTTGTGCTCGATGACGATGACCGTGTTGCCCTTGTCGACCAGGCCGGAGAGGACCTTGATCAGCTTGCTGATGTCCTCGAAGTGCAGACCGGTGGTCGGCTCGTCGAGGACGTAGACCGTACGGCCCGTCGAGCGCTTCTGCAGCTCGGAGGCGAGCTTCACGCGCTGCGCCTCGCCACCGGAGAGGGTGGGCGCCGACTGGCCGAGGCGGACGTACCCGAGGCCGACCTCGTGGAGCGTCCGCAGATGCCGGGCGATGGCGGGCACGGCCTCGAAGAAGTCGAGCGCCTCCTCGATCGGCATGTCGAGGACCTCGGCGATGGACTTGCCCTTGTAGTGCACGTCCAGCGTCTCGCGGTTGTAGCGCGCGCCGTGGCAGACCTCGCACGGGACGTAGACGTCCGGCAGGAAGTTCATCTCGATCTTGATGGTGCCGTCACCGGAGCAGTTCTCGCAGCGTCCGCCCTTGACGTTGAAGGAGAAGCGGCCGGGGAGGTAGCCCCGCACCTTCGCCTCCGTCGTCTCCGCGAAGAGCCTGCGGACGTGGTCGAAGACGCCGGTGTACGTCGCCGGGTTCGACCGCGGGGTGCGGCCGATGGGCGACTGGTCGACGTGCACGACCTTGTCGACGAGGTCGTCGCCCGCCACGCGCGTGTGGCGGCCGGGGACGGACCTCGCGCCGTTCAGCTCGCGGGCCAGGTGGGTGTAGAGGATGTCGTTGACCAGCGTCGACTTGCCGGAGCCCGAGACGCCCGTGACGGCCGTGAGGACGCCGAGCGGGAAGGAGACGTCGATGTCCTGGAGGTTGTTCTCCCGGGCGCCGTGCACCGTGAGCTGCCGACCGGGGTCGGTCGGGCGGCGCACGTCCGGCACCGGGATGGCCTTCTTGCCCGACAGGTACTGCCCGGTGACCGACTTGTCGTTGGCGAGCAGCTCCTTCATGGAGCCGCTGTGCACGACCTTGCCGCCGTGCTCACCCGCGCCGGGGCCGATGTCGACGACCCAGTCGGCCACCTTGATCGTGTCCTCGTCGTGCTCGACGACGATGAGCGTGTTGCCCATGTCGCGCAGGCGTACGAGGGTCTCGATGAGCCGGTGGTTGTCGCGCTGGTGGAGGCCGATGGACGGCTCGTCGAGGACGTAGAGCACGCCGACGAGGCCGGAGCCGATCTGGGTGGCCAGGCGGATGCGCTGGGCCTCGCCTCCGGAGAGGGTGCCCGCGGCGCGGTTCAGCGAGAGGTAGTCGAGGCCGACGTCGACCAGGAAGCGGAGCCGTTCGTTGACCTCCTTCAGGACGCGCTCGGCGATCTTCTTGTCGCGGGCGCTGAGCTTCAGCTCGGCCAGGAAGTCCGCGCAGTCGCTGATGGACATCGCGGAGACCTCGGCGATGGACTTCCCCATGACCGAGACGGCGAGGACGATCGGCTTGAGGCGCGTGCCCTCACAGGTGGGGCACGGTACCTCGCGCATGTAGCCCTCGAAGCGCTCGCGGCTGGAGTCGCTCTCGGCCTCGCTGTGGCGGCGCTTGACGAAGGGGACGGCCCCTTCGAAGGCGGTGGTGTAGACCCGCTCGCGGCCGTACCTGTTGCGGTAGCGCACCTCGATCTGGGTCCTGTGGCCGTAGAGCAGGGCCTTCTTGGCGCGCTGCGGGAGTCCGGCCCAGGGCATGTCGGTGGCGAAGCCGAGGGCGTCGGAGAGCGCGTTCACCAGGCGGGCGAAGTAGTCCTTGGTGTGGCCGTGCGACCAGGGGTGGATGGCGCCCTCGTCGAGCGACTTGTCCTCGTCCGGGACGATCAGCTCGGGGTCGACCTCCATGCGCGTGCCGATGCCGGTGCAGTCGGGGCAGGCGCCGAAGGGCGAGTTGAAGGAGAAGGAGCGGGGCTCCAGCTCCTCGAAGGACAGGTCGTCGTACGGGCAGTAGAGGTGCTCCGAGTACATGCGCTCGCGCTCGGGGTCGTCCTCGGGGAGGTCGACGAAGTCGAGCACGACCATGCCCGAGGAGAGGCCGAGGGCGGTCTCCACGGAGTCGGTCAGGCGGCGCTTGGCGGAGTCCTTCACCGTGAGGCGGTCGACGACGACCTCGATGGTGTGCTTCTCCTGCTTCTTCAGCGTGGGCGGCTCGGAGAGCTGGATCGTCTCGCCGTCTACGCGCGCGCGGGAGTAGCCCTTCGTCTGGAGGTCGGCGAAGAGGTCGACGAACTCGCCCTTGCGCTCGCGCACCAGCGGCGAGAGCACCTGGAAACGGCTGCCCTCGGGCAGTTCGAGGACCTTGTCGACGATGGCCTGCGGCGACTGCCGGGAGATCGGCCGGCCGCACTCGGGGCAGTGCGGCTTGCCGACGCGCGCGAAGAGCAGGCGCAGGTAGTCGTAGACCTCGGTGATGGTGCCGACCGTCGAGCGCGGGTTGCGCGAGGTCGACTTCTGGTCGATGGAGACCGCCGGGGAGAGACCCTCGATGAAGTCGACGTCGGGCTTGTCCATCTGGCCGAGGAACTGCCGGGCGTACGAGGAGAGGGACTCGACGTACCGCCGCTGGCCCTCGGCGAAGATCGTGTCGAACGCGAGCGAGGACTTGCCCGACCCGGAGAGACCGGTGAACACGATGAGGGAGTCACGCGGGAGATCGAGCGAGACGTTCTTGAGATTGTGCTCGCGCGCGCCACGGACGATGAGACGGTCGGCCACGCCGGTCCGCACCTTTCTTGAGAGAAGTGACAGGGGCTGAACCCCGTCTTTCACAGAGTAGGGCGAGCCACTGACAACGCCGGGCTGCTTCCCTGGTTCCACGTACACAACAAACCGGGACCGTGAAGAATGCCCGATGCCGCCCTCGACCATATAGCACGTACATTCGATTAGCGCTGTATCCAGGAGCCTTCACCCGAACGTGTGACCCAGCTATCGTCGGGCGCATGATTGATCATGTGCGCGACCTGGCGTCTGTACGTGACGCGACCGACCGGCTGCTCAGCGCAGCGTCGAAACTGAACAACGATTCGATCGCCGAGCCGTCACGGCTCCCCGGCTGGACCCGCGGCCACGTCCTCGCCCATCTGGCACGGAACGCGGACGCCCTGGTCAACGTCCTGGCCGAACGGCCCATGTACGAGAGCGCGCGGCAGCGCGACAGCGACATCGAGCGCGACGCCCCGCGGCCGCTCGCGGAGCAGCTCGACGACGTCCGCGAGTCCATGGCCCGCTTCGAGGCGCAGGCCGCGCTCCCCGCCGACTGGTCCCGCACCATCACCCTGCGCAACGGCGTCACCGACTCGGCCTCCCGGGTCCCGTTCCGCCGCTGGGTGGAGGTGGAGCTGCACCACGTGGACCTCGGCATCGGGTACGAGCTCGAAGACCTGCCGACGGAGTTCGTGCGGCGCGAGACCGCCTTCCTCACCGCGCGCTTCTCGGGGAACTCCGACGTGCCGCCCACCCGCGTCACGGACGGCACGCACGCGTGGAGCACGGGCAGGGCGGGGGAACCGGAGGTCACCGTCTCGGGCGCCGCGCCGGACCTGGTCGGCTGGCTCGCCGGCCGCCGTGACGGCTCCGCCCTGACGGCCGAAGGGGGCCTCCTGCCCTCCCTTCCGCCGCTATAGGGTGACGCACATGACGTACAGCGGAGCGGTGAAGGTCGGCGGACCCGCGGATGTGCACGAGCTGCCGGACCTCATGATCTCGAAGGTCGCGGTCGGGCCGATGGACAACAACGCCTATCTGCTGCGCTGCCGGGCCACCGGCGAGCAGCTCCTGATCGACGCGGCGAACGACGCCGAGACGTTGCTGACCCTCATCGGCGACGACGGCATCGCGTCCGTCGTCACCACGCACCAGCACGGCGACCACTGGCAGGCGCTGGCCGCCGTCGTCGCGGCGACCGGCGCGCGGACGTACGCGGGCCGCGCGGACGCCGAGGGCATCCCGGTGCCGACGGACGTCCCCGTCGACGACGGCGACACGATCCGTGTGGGCCGGGTCGAGCTCACCGCCCGCCACCTGGTGGGCCACACGCCGGGCTCGATCGCGCTGGTCTACGACGACCCGCACGGCCACGCGCACGTCTTCACCGGCGACTGCCTCTTCCCCGGCGGCGTCGGCAACACCCGGAACGACCCCGCGGCCTTCGCGAGCCTCCTCGGCGACGTCGAGACGAAGATCTTCGGGACGCTGTCCGACGAGACCTGGGTCTACCCGGGCCACGGCAGCGACACGACCCTGGGCGCCGAGCGGCCGCACCTCGGCGAGTGGCGCGCCCGCGGCTGGTGAGCCGAGGCGGCGCCGGTGACCCCGGAGGCGGGCCTCACGCCTTCGCGGAGACCAGCGCCGCCACCCGCTGCACCGCGAACACGTACCCCTGGACACCGCAGCCCGCGATGACCCCGTCGGCGCGCTGCGACACATAGCTGTGGTGCCGGAAGGCCTCCCGCTGGTGGATGTTGGAGATGTGCACCTCCACCACGGGCAGGCCGTCGCAGGTGTTGAGCGCGTCCAGGATCGCCACCGAGGTGTGGGAGTAGGCCGCCGGGTTGATGACGATCCCCGCGTGGTGCTCGCGCGCCTCGTGGATCCAGTCGACCAGCTCGCCCTCGTGGTTGCTCTGCCGCAGGTCCACGCTGCCGCCGTGCGCCGCGGCCGCCTCGGCGCACAGGGCCTCGACGTCCGCGAGGGTGTCGGTGCCGTAGATCTCGGGCTGACGGCGCCCGAGGAGGTTCAGGTTCGGACCGTTGAGGACCATGATCGGCGCGGTGGCGAGGCTGCGGGTACTGAGGGTCATGCAGGAGGTCTATCACGCCTCCCGCGCACCGGAACCCGGGTGTTCCTGACACCGGTGGAGCCCTACGCTGCTCGCCATGATCTCCGAATCCGTCGAACCCGTGTACCCGCCCAAGCCCTCCCCGGGCGATCGCGTCGCCGTGATCTCTCCCTCCAGCGGTCTCCCCGGCCTCTTCCCGCTCCCCCACGAGCTGGGCCTGCGACGCCTCAAGGAGGAATTCGGCCTCGACCCCGTCGAGTACCCCGCGACGCGGAAGATGGGCTCGACGCCCCGGGAGCGGGCCGACGACATCCACGCGGCGTTCGCCGATCCGACCGTCAAGGCCGTCATCGCGAGCATCGGAGGCGATGACCAGATCACCGTGCTGCCGTACCTGGACCGGGAGTTGATCCGCGCCCATCCGAAGCCGTTCTTCGGGTACAGCGACAACACCAGCCTGCTCGCCTTCCTCTGGCAGTGCGGCGTGGTCGGGTACCACGGCTCGTCCGTCATGTGCGAGCTCGGCCGCCCCGGCGCGATGGCGCCCCTGACCGCCGACTCCCTGCGCGCCGCGCTCTTCACCTCCGGGCCCTACGAGCTGCGCCCCGCCGACCGTTTCCGCGACATCGACCTGCCCTGGGACGACCCGGAGTCCTTCGCCGGGGAGCCGCCCACCGAACCGGCCGGCGGCTGGCACTGGCACCGTCCCGAGCGCGTCGTCGAGGGCCGCTCCTGGGGCGGTGAGCTGGAGATCCTGTCCTGGCACCTGATGGCGGACCGGGAGATCGCCCCGGATCCGTCGGCGTACGACGGCTGCGTGCTGTTCCTGGAGACCAGCGAGGAACTCATGAGCGCCGAACACGTGTTCCGCATTCTGCGCACCATGGGCGAGCGCGGGCTGCTGCGCCGCTTCCCCGCGCTGCTCATGGGGCGCCCCAAGACCTGGTCCTTCGCCCGCCCGCTGGACGCGGAGGCGAAGGCGGCACACGCGCGTGAGCAGCGCGAGGCGGTACTGCGGGCGCTGGAGACGTACGCGCCGGAGACCATGGCGGTCTTCGACGTGGACCTCGGGCACACCGACCCGCAGGTGGTGATCCCTTACGGGGGCACGGTACGGGTCGACGGTCCCGCGCGGCGCGTCACGGTCACCTACTGACGCGCACGCCCCTACGGGGTGATCGCCAGCTCCAGGTACGCGGCGAACAGCACCAGATGGACGCCGCCCTGCAGCGGCGTGGCCCGCCCCGGCACGACGGTGAGCGTGCCGACGATCACGGTGAGGACGAGCAGGATCATGTGGGTCGCGCTCAGGCCGAGCACCAGCGGCCCCGAGAGCCATACGGAGGCGACCGCGACGGCGGGGATGGTCAGCCCGATGCTGGCCATCGCCGAGCCGAGGGCGAGGTTCAGGCTGGTCTGCACGCGGTCCCTGCGGGTGGCGCGCACGGCCGCGATCGTCTCGGGGAGCAGGACGAGCAGGGCGATGATCACGCCGACGACGGCATGCGGCATGCCGGCGCTCTCCACCCCGGACTCGATCGTCGGCGAGACGCCCTTGGCGAGGCCCACCACGCCGATCAGCGCCAGGCCGAGCAGCCCGAGGCTCGTGAGGGCCGCCCGGGAGGACGGGCCCTCGGCGTGGCTGTCGGAGTCGATGACCTCGCCCCGCTTGGTGAGCGGCAGGAAGTAGTCGCGGTGCCGCACGGTCTGGGTCGAGACGAACAGCCCGTACAGGACGAGCGCGGCGATCGCGGCGAAGGTGAGCTGGCTGGTCGAGAACTCCGGGCCCTGCTTGGTGGTGGTGAACGCGGGCAGGACCAGGCAGAGCGTGGCCAGGGTGGCGACGGTCGCGAGGGCCGCGCCGGTCCCCTCGGGGTTGAAGACGGCGACGCGGTGGCGGAGCGCGCCGACCAGGAGGCAGAGCCCGACGATGCCGTTGCAGGTGATCATCACTGCGGCGAAGACGGTGTCGCGGGCCAGGGTGGAGCTCTTGTCGCCGCCGTCGGCCATGAGGGTGACGATCAGCGCCACCTCGATGATGGTCACCGCGATGGCGAGGACCAGTGAGCCGAAGGGCTCACCGACGCGGTGGGCGATCACCTCGGCGTGGTGGACGGCGGAGAGCACCGCTCCCGCGAGGACCAGCGTCACCACGGCGACGACGACGCCGGGCAGGTCGCGGCCCCAGGTGAGGACGAGGAGCACGACCGCGAGGAGCGGGACGACGGTCGTCCACTGCGCGCCGAGCGCCCGGAGCCGAGTGACCATGACTCGATGCTGCCCCGGGCGCTTGGGTGCCGCTACTTGGTGCCGCTACTTGCTGCCGGCGGTCGTGGACTCGGCCTGCTCCTCCGCCGCCTGCTCCTCGGCGGCGTTCGCCGCCTGCTTCTTGGAGGCGATGAGGCTGGTGATCGTGGTGATCACCAGGACACCGCAGATCACCGAGAGCGAGAGCGGGATGGAGATCTCGGGGACGTGCACCCCGGACTCGTGCAGGGCGTGCAGCACGAGCTTCACGCCGATGAAGCCGAGGATCACCGAGAGGCCGTAGCTCAGGTGGACCAGCTTCTTGAGCAGTCCGCCGATGAGGAAGTAGAGCTGCCGCAGACCCATGAGGGCGAAGGCGTTGGCCGTGAAGACGATGTACGGGTCCTGGGTGAGGCCGAAGATCGCGGGGATGGAGTCCATCGCGAAGAGCACGTCGGTGGTGCCGATGGCGAGCATGACGACCATGAGGGGCGTCATGATCTTCTTGCCGTTCTTCTTGATGAACAGCTTCGTGCCCTCGTACCGGTCCGAGACGCCGAACTTCTTCTCGACCGACTTCAGGAGGCGGTTCTCCTCCCAGTCCTCTTCCTCCTCGTCGGCACGGGCCTCCTGGATGAGCTTCCAGGCGGTGTAGATCAGGAACGCGCCGAAGATGTAGAAGACCCAGGAGAAGTTGGCGATCACCGCGGCGCCGGCGGCGATGAATATCGCGCGCAGCACCAGGGCTATCAGCACACCGAACAGCAGCACCCGCTGCTGGAGGTGGGTAGGCACCGAGAACTTCGCCATGATCAGGATGAAGACGAAGAGGTTGTCCACGGACAGGGACTTCTCGGTGATGAAGCCCGCGAAGAACTCGCCGGACGCCTGGCTCTCGCCCGCTACCAGCAGGCCGAGGCCGAAGAGCGCCGCGAGGACGATCCAGACGATCGTCCAGGCTCCGGCTTCCTTGATCGACACGTCATGGGGCTTGCGCCCGATGAAGAAGTCGACCGCGATCAGGGCACACAGACCAAGAATGGTCAGCACCCACAGGTTCATTGAAACGTCCACTGCGCCTCCGGCGTCGTACGGCTACTGATCAGCGTCGTCGCTGCCGGAGGTCTCCTCCACCCGCACGGTCCGTGCCGTGGGTCGGGCCGACGCCCCGGGACCGATGGCGGTCCGTATTGACGGGTACGTCGCAGCCGGGAGTACTCCCCTCCGCGGCCTCCAGAGTACGGGAAAAACCAAGGTTTGGTAAAGGCGATGGCAAACGAAAACCAAAAAGCCTGCTCAGGAGGTAGCCAAAGTCGCTTTAACGCCACGAGTGACGGAGCCGCCGCCGGTCACGGGCTCAGCGGCCGCCGTTGCGCCGGGCCGCCGCGACCCGGTCGAGGACCTGCCGCAGCACGTCACTGCCCTGCGGGAAGACCGGCGGATCGTATGTCCAGGTGTGACCGACCCACGGGTCGGCGAGGTGGTCGTCCGGGACCGGGGTGAGGCGCAGCAGCGCCCGCCACAGTGGGTCGAGCAGCGGGCCGTACTCGGCGGCGTCCTCGCGGTCGGCGACCATCATGAGGTGCACGCCGACGGCCGGGCCCTCGTCGGCGAGATAGCGCAGCCGGGTCACCGCGCGGTCGTCGAAGCCGTGCGGGAAGTCGTTGACGATCAGGAGCTGCTCGGCGACGTCGAGGTCCGGGGGCAGCGCGTCGGCCGCTCCGCCGCGCACCGCCATCTGGACCAGGTCCACGCGCCGGGTGAGCCGGGCAAGCACCTCGGAGACCCCGGCGGCCCCGGAGGCCGGTGGCCGGGCCGGCACGCCCGCCGACACCAGCGGGGCGAACGCGGCGGCCGCCGAGCCCGCCGCGTCGATCACGTGCACCGAGAACTCGCCCGCCGGATAGGCCGCGAGCAACCGCGCGGTGTGCGCCACCGCGGTGTCCACGGCAAGCCTGCGCAGCTCGGCCGCGTCGGTGAAGGTGTTGGTCAGGGCCTTGCCGCTGTCGATCCACAGACCGCGCTCCAGCGGCAGCCTGACCAGCATCGGGATGCGCAGGTCGATGCGCTCGGGGAGGTGGAGGTCACCGAGGCGGAGCGCCATCGGGATCTCCATGGGCGCGCGGTAGGCCTGCCAGACGGGGCTGCTCCAGGCCGCGAACGCCGGGGGCAGGGCGGGCTCGACGACATCGGCCTCGGCGGCCAGCTGGGCGAGGTCGCGGTCGAGGGCGGCCCTGGCCTGTCCGGTCAGGTCGGCGTGCTTGGCCCGCGCGGTGTCGCGGGCGGCGTCACCGGGGCCGCCGATGCGGCTGCGCGGGTCGGAGAGGACCTTGTCGAGCTCCTGCTCCATGCGGGAGTCGGCGAAGTCGACGGCGCTGCGGTACGCCGCCGTGGTGCGGGCCAGGTCTTCGAACATGCCCCACACCTGGTTGTAGAGCCGCTCCTCCATCGACCATCCGGTGGCGTCCCCCGCGACGGGCCGCGGGGCCTGGCCGGGGTGGGCCGCGGGCGCCACGGGTGGCGGCGGCGGGGGCGCGGAGGCGCGGCGTCCGGGGTGGGTGTAGTCGACGGGGCCGCCGGGCTGCCGTGGGGCGGGGGCGGGCTGCTCCTGGGGGCCCGCGTCGCGGGCGGCGTCCGCCGGTCCGGCCGGAGCGGACCGCTCGGACCGGCCGTGCGGAGCCGTGCGCACCCGGGTGCCGTCGGCCGGGCGCGGCGGTGGCGTGGCCACGGAACGGGCGAGGCCCCTGGCCACCGCGTCCTCGATGGCGCCCGCCAGCTCGCGGGCCTCGGGCAGGCCCTGGTCGGTGAGCAGGTCGGCGAGTCCGCCCGCGTACCCCTGGCCGACGGCTCTGACCTTCCAGGCGTCCTGGCGGCGGTAGAGCTCCAGGGCGACGACGGCGGACTCGGTGTCCAGGTCGGTGATGGTGTAGCCGGCGACCTCCGCGCCGTCGAGCCCGGTGACCGAGACGAAGGGTGCGGGGAGGGCGCGGAAGCTGACGGGGCCCCCGACGCCCACGGGCAGCGCGAGCAGCACACTGACCCGGTGGACGGTGTCCGGCAGGGCGCCGAGATCCACGGCGAGGCGGTGCTCGGCCGCCGCCTGCTGGGAGACCTCGAGGCCCGGCAGGGCGGGCGAGCCCGGATGGGCCACCCACTCCACCCCACGGACCTTGCCCCGGTCGTCGCCGAGCGTGGCCCCCGCCACGACCGGCTCGCCCGCCGAGACGCGGATCTCCAGACGGGTCCAGGGAAGCGGGTGGTTCTGCCCCCGCACCAGCTCGGCCGCCATCGCTTCGTTCCCCCCAGAAGGGCCCAAAGGCCCCGTCGAGCCTCGTGACTCATGCGTACGGACGCGCTGGCGTGCGGACGCGCTGCCGCACCGCCGCGCTGCGTGCTGACGTGCTGACTGCTGACTGCTGACTGCTGACGTACTTACAGATGCGGCAGGATCGACGGCATCAGGTCCTGGAAGGTGCGGCCGTTGGCCGGATTGCCGATGGCCGTCATCTGCCAGCCCGCGCCCGCCCGGTGGACCTTCGCCATGATCTGGGCGGTGTACTGGCCGCCGCCGTCGAGGGTGTAGCGCGCGAGCTCCTGGCCGTTGGTCTCGTCGACCAGGCGGCAGAACGCGTTCTGCACCTCCTGGAAGGTCTGGCCGGTGAAGGAGTTCACCGTGAAGACGATCTGGTCGATGTGGACGGGGACCCGCTGGAGGTCGACGAGGATCGCCTCGTCGTCGCCGCCCTGGCCCACCCCGCCGACGAGGTTGTCACCGGTGTGCCGCACCGAGCCGTCGTCGCTGACCAGGTGGCGGAAGAAGACGACGTCCACCGGCTGCTTGTCGGCGAAGAGCACCGCCGAGGCGTCCAGGTCGACCTCGCGCGTCCGGGAGCCGAACAGGCCCCGGCGCGGAGCCGCCTGCCACCCGAGTCCCATGCGCACCGCGGTCAGGGCGCCCCCGTCGTCCTTCTGCAGGCTGATGGCCTGACCCTTGGTCATGTTGACCGTCACGCGCTGTCCCCTCTCGAACTGCCTGGGCAACCGCCTTCTGCGGTTGCCCAGCACCTTATGCAGCGCCACCTGCGGAGCAGCAGCACGGACCGTACTTTGTGGCGGTCTTGCAACAGACCGGCCAGTACGCCGGAAACGCCTCCCCCGGCTTCCCCGAGGGGGCCCTCACGCCTGGCCGGCCTCCCTCATCTGCCGCAGCTCCTTCTTCATCTCCGACACCTCGTCACGCAGCCGTGCGGCGATCTCGAACTGCAGGTCGGCGGCGGCCGCGCGCATACGGGCGGTCATCTCCTCGATCTGCTCCGCCAGCTCGGCCGCGGGGCGGTCGGTCGGGACGGTCTGGCCCTTCTTGGCCTTGCCCTTGCCGGGTGCGGCGGCCTTGCCCGCCGCCGCGTCGCCGCCGAGCGCGGGCACCGGGGCCTTGGCGCCCTTGCCCGCCTTCGGCTTGCGGTACTCCGAGCCGAGCAACTGCTCGGTGTCGACCTCCTCGCGCGCGATCTGCGACACGATGTCGTTGATCTTCTTGCGGAGGGGCTGCGGGTCGATGCCCTTCTCCTTGTTGTACGCGATCTGCTTCTCCCGGCGGCGGTTGGTCTCGTCGATGGCCTTCTCCATCGCCGGGGTGATCTTGTCGGCGTACATGTGGACCTGGCCCGAGACGTTGCGCGCCGCGCGGCCGATGGTCTGGATCAGGGAGGTCCCCGAGCGCAGGAAGCCCTCCTTGTCGGCGTCGAGGATCGCCACCAGCGACACCTCGGGCAGGTCGAGGCCCTCGCGCAGGAGGTTGATGCCGACCAGGACGTCGTACTCACCGGCCCGCAGCTCGCGCAGGAGCTCCACGCGGCGCAGCGTGTCGACGTCGCTGTGCAGATAGCGGACCTGGATGCCGAGCTCCAGGAAGTAGTCCGTGAGGTCCTCGGCCATCTTCTTGGTCAGCGTGGTGACCAGGACGCGCTCGTCCTTCTCGGTGCGCGTGCGGATCTCGTGCACGAGGTCGTCGATCTGACCCTCGGTGGGCTTGACGACGACCTCGGGGTCGACGAGGCCGGTGGGGCGGATGATCTGCTCGACATAGCCGTCGCCGCGCGAGAGCTCGTACTTGCCCGGGGTCGCCGAGAGGTAGACGGTCTGGCCGATGCGGCCGAGGAACTCCTCCCACTTCAGGGGGCGGTTGTCCAGGGCGGAGGGCAGCCGGAAGCCGTGGTCCACGAGGGTGCGCTTGCGGGAGGCGTCGCCCTCGTACATCGCGCCGATCTGCGGGACCGTGACGTGCGACTCGTCCAGGACGAGGAGGAAGTCCTCGGGGAAGTAGTCAAGGAGCGTGTTCGGAGCCGTGCCGGGCGCGCGGTCGTCGAAGTGCATCGAGTAGTTCTCGACGCCGGAGCACGAGCCGATCTGGCGGAGCATCTCCAGGTCGTACGTGGTGCGCATGCGCAGGCGCTGGGCCTCCAGCATCTTGCCCTGCTTCTCCAGCTCGGCGAGGCGCTCGGTGAGCTCCTTCTCGATGCCGGTGACGGCCTTCTCCAGGCGCTCGGGGCCCGCCACGTAGTGCGAGGCGGGGAAGACGTAGAGGTGGTCGTCGTCGCTGATGACCTCGCCGGTGAGCGGGTGCAGGGTGGAGAGCGCCTCGATCTCGTCGCCGAACATCTCGATGCGGACGGCGAGCTCCTCGTAGACCGGGAAGATCTCGATGGTGTCGCCGCGGACGCGGAAGGTGCCGCGGGTGAAGGCCAGGTCGTTGCGCGTGTACTGGATGTCGACGAAGCGGCGCAGGAGCTGGTCGCGGTCGATCTCGTCGCCGACCTTCAGCGGCACCATGCGGTCCACGTACTCCTGCGGGGTGCCGAGGCCGTAGATGCAGGAGACGGAGGCGACGACGACCACGTCACGGCGGGTCAGCAGGGAGTTCGTCGCGGAGTGGCGCAGCCGCTCGACCTCCTCGTTGATCGAGGAGTCCTTCTCGATGTAGGTGTCCGACTGGGGGACGTACGCCTCGGGCTGGTAGTAGTCGTAGTACGAGACGAAGTACTCGACGGCGTTGTTCGGCAGGAGCTCGCGGAATTCGTTCGCCAGCTGGGCGGCCAGTGTCTTGTTCGGCGCCATCACGAGGGTGGGGCGCTGGAGCTTCTCGATCATCCACGCGGTGGTGGCCGACTTGCCGGTGCCGGTCGCGCCGAGGAGGACCACGTCCTTCTCGCCTGCGCGGATGCGCCGCTCGAGGTCGGCGATGGCCGTCGGCTGGTCGCCGCTGGGCTGGTACGGGCTGACGACCTCGAAAGGTGCCACCGTGCGTTCGATCTTGGATACGGGCCGCATGGAATCCACCGTACGACCCCGCACTGACAACCGGGCCGGATCACCCGGTCGGCGACGGCCCGCTCACCGGTTCCCGGCGGCGTCCCGCACCGGTTTCCGACGGTGTCCTCACCGGTTCTGCGGGGAGCGGGAGCCGGGCCTGCGGCGGGGGGCCGGCACGTGCCGGTCGCCCGAGCGCGGGACCGGGTAGGGCCCGCGGGCCCCTTTGCCGCCGAGAGCCCTGGTCTCGTGCTGCCCGCCCATGACCATCAGCGGGTCGAACATCACGATCACACCGGCGAGGAGCAGGAAGGCGAGCGGTCCGACCATCATCGGCGCGAGGATCTCGGCGGAGGAGTCACCGGCCGGCAGGGCGTCCGAACCGTGCAGGTGGACGCTGAGGGCCGCCATGCCGGTGTAGTGCATCCCGGTGACGGCGAGGCCCATGATGAGGCTCGCGCCGAGGCTCCACAGGAATCCCTTGACCTGCGCGGCCGCCCAGAGGGCCGCGGTGGCGGCGACCATGGCGATCACGACGGACGCGGCGACGGTGAGGGTGTTGTACTCGAGCGTCCCGCGTAGACGCATACCGGCCATTCCCAGGTAGTGCATCGAGGCGACCCCGAGGCCCGTGATCGTCCCGCCGGTGAAGAGCGCGGTCCCGGTCGCGCCCCGGTAGCCGACGATGAAGATGCCGATGCCGACCATGACGATGGCGACGGCCAGGCTCGCGAAGGTCAGCGCCTTGTCGTAGCGGATGGGCGCCTCCTCGACGGTGAAACCCATCATCGCGACGAAGTGCATGGTCCAGATGCCGGAACCGATGGCGGCCGATCCGAGGGCGAGCCAGCCGGGGCGCCAGGAGTGCGCCACGAGGAGCGATCTGGTCGTACAGCGCAGCCCGAGCGCTCCTCCGAGGCAGGCCATGACATAGGCCACCACCGGGGTGACGACTCCGTAGCTGAACCCGTCGACCGTGCCCTGCATGCGAGGTAGCCCTTCCGCCTGTTGCGTCCCATGACCCGTCGCGCCCCGTGCACTCCTGCCTCGGCCATCTGAAAGGCCGTCGGCTGAGGCAGAGAGTAAGGCTCTCACCGGAACGCACGAACGATTTTCCGGCAAAGAATCACGTCACCCGCGCGCGGGGTCCCTTGCTCCGGATGCCTCCGTTCAGCCTGTGGCCATCCTGCACCTGTCTCCCGTTGGCCCTTGACTGTCACTCTCGACCGGTCCGCGATCTCACGACGCGAGGAGTACTTGTGTACACACGCGCTGCCGCCACCACTGTCGCCGCTCTCATGGGCGCCGGTGCGCTGGTCCTCCCCACCACCTCCGCAGCCGCCGGCACTCCGGCGGCGTCCAGTGCCGCGAAGCCCGGCGCCCCGCTGGTGGTCGCCCACCGGGGAGCGTCCGCCTACGCGCCCGAGAACACCTTCGCCGCGATAGACAAGGCCCGTGACATGGGGTTCACCTGGGTCGAGAACGACGTCCAGCGGACCAAGGACGGCGAGCTCGTGATCATGCACGACGCCACCTTGAAGCGGACGACCAACGTCGAGCAGGTGTTCCCCGATCGGGCCCCCTGGAAGGTCGCGGACTTCACGGCGGCGGAGATCGCCAAGCTGGACGCGGGGAGCTGGTTCAGCCCGAAGTACGCGGGTCAGCGCGTGCCGACGCTGAAGCAGTACATGCAGCGGGTCTCGCGCAACAAGCAGAGCCTCGTCTTCGAGTTCAAGAAGCCCGAGCTCTACCCGGGCATCGAGAAGCAGGGCCTGCGCGTCCTGCGTCAGACGGGCTGGCTCGACAAGCAGCACGTCAAGAAGAAGCTGGTCATCCAGAGCTTCAGCGCCGACAGCGTGAAGACCGTGCATGAGCTGCGGCCCGACGTGAAGACGGGCTTCCTCGGCACGCCCGCCGTCGCGGACCTGCCCCGCTACGCCAAGTTCTCCGACCAGATCAACGCCACCCACACCTCCATCTCGGCGGACTACGTCAAGGCGATCCACGCGCTCAAGGGGCCGCACAAGAAGCGCCTGGAGATCTTCACGTGGACGATCAACGACGCCCCGAACGCGGTGCGTGCCGCGCGCTTCGGCGTGGACGGCATCATCACGAACACGCCCGACGTCGTGCGCAAGGCGGTGCGCAAGGGCTGACGCCCGGTAGTCGCCGGTGACGGGGCACGCCCCGGCGGCCGGGCGATGTCAGTGGCCGGCCGTACGGTGGTCGCATGGACGCCAACATGCAGGGACGGGGCCCGCTCGTGTGGGCCGTCGTCGGCAGCGACATCGGGCCGCTGCTGCTGGCCGCGACCGCCGAGGGGCTGGTCACCGTGGCCTTCCACGCCACCGACGCGGTGCGTGACAGGACCCTGGACCGGCTCGGTTCCCGACTGGGCGCCGAGCCGGTCCACGCGCCGGACTCCCCCCTGCTCACCGAGGCGATACGGCAGCTGTCGGCGTACTTCTCCGGCGAGCGGCAGGTCTTCGAACTGCCGCTGGACTGGTCGCTGAGCTCCGGCTTCAACCGCCAGGTGCTGCGCGAGCTCGCCTCCGGCGTGCCGTACGGCTCGGTCGTGGGCTATGGCGACCTCGCCGACCGGGTGGGCAGCCCGGGCGCGGCCCAGGCCGTCGGCATCGCCATGGGGTCCAATCCGCTGCCGGTCGTGGTGCCGTGCCACCGCGTGGTGGAGAGCGACGGCGGCATAGGCGGCTTCGGCGGCGGCCTGGAGACCAAACGGCGGCTCCTCGCACTGGAGGGAGTGCTTCCGCAGCCGCTGTTCTGAGGTGCGGAGGCCTTGGCTCGGGGCGGAAGCCGTCGCCAGGGGCGGGAGCCGTGGCTTGGGGCGGAGGCCGTCGTCAGGGGCGGAGGCCGTCGTCAGGGGCGGAGGCCGTGGCTCGGCGATGCGGCGAAGGCCACTCGGCGGGGCCGGGCTGCGGCAGGGAGCCCGCTAATTCTGTTTCCGGGGCATGAACCTCCTGGCACACTGCGCCAGTGACTAGGCCCGTCGACGCCCCCGACACCGACATACCCACACCCGAGACGCTGCCCGCGCTGCGCCGCCGTACGACGGCCGTGCTCATCGCCAGCCAGATACTGGGCGGACTCGGGGTGCCCATCGGCATCGCGCTGGCCCCGGTGCTCGCCACCGAGGTGAGCGGCTCGGAGGCGTTCTCCGGTCTCGCACCCACCGCTTCGGTGGCCGGCACGGCCCTGCTCTCGCTGCCGCTCGCCGCGCTGATGACGGCCCGCGGGCGGCGGCCCGGCCTGGTCCTCGCCTATGTGATCGGCGCGGTCGGAGCCGGGCTCGTGGTGCTCGCCTCGGTGATCGGGAGCTTCCCGCTGCTGCTGGCCGGCATGGCGGCCTTCGGCGCGGGGTCGTCGGCGAACCTGCAGGCCCGTTTCGCCGCGGCCGACCTCGTCGAGCCGGACCGGCGTGGCCGCGCCATCTCGCACGTCATCTGGGCCACCACCATCGGCTCGGTGCTCGGTCCCAACATCGCGGCGCCCACGAGCAGGCTCTTCGAGGGCACGTCCGTTCCCGAACAGGCGGGGCCCTTCCTCTTCGCCGCGGGGATCTTCGCGGTCGCCGCGCTGGTGGTGGCGGTGCTGCTGCGGCCGGACCCGCTGCTCACGGCCCGCGCCCTGGCCCCGCGGGAGGACGAGAACCCGCGGAGCAGATCGCTGCGGGCCGGTGTGGCCGCGGTGAAGGCGTCGCCCATGGCCCGCCTCGCGCTGGTGACGGTCGCCGCGTCGCACACCGTGATGGTCTCGATCATGGTGATGACCCCGGTGGACCTCGGTCACCACGGGGCGAGCCTGGAACTGGTCGGCCTGGTCATCAGCGGTCACATCGCGGGCATGTACGCGTTCTCGCCGGTGCTCGGCTGGCTCGCCGACCGGTTCGGCCGCCTCTCCGTCATCGGCCTCGCCGTCGGGCTCCTGGGCTGCGCGGCGCTGCTCGCCGGCACGGCGGGACCGAGCCACGCCCAGACGGCTGCCGGGCTCTTCGTGCTGGGTCTCGGCTGGTCAGCGGGTCTGGTGGCCGGCTCCGCGCTGCTCACCGACTCGGTGCCGCAGCCCGCGAGGGCCGCCGTGCAGGGTCTGTCCGACCTGACGATGAACACGGCGGCGGGCATCGGCGGGGCGATGGCGGGCCTGATCGTGGCGAAGGCCGGCTACGGCTGGCTCAACCTCGTCGGCGGCCTCGTCCTGCTGCCGCTCGCCGCGCTCACCCTCCGCGGGGCCGTCCTCCGGAGGGTGGTCAGAAAGGGCTGAGGCCTCCGAACGCTCCGGAGGGCCTCCACAGGGGCCTGACAGCGCGGGCCCACCAGCACGGGCCCGGCAGCAGGGCCCCGGCAGCAGGGTCAGGGAAGCGTGATGTGGTAGGCCTTGCGCAGCGTCTCGTGCACGGTCCAGGTCGTACGGTCACCCTCGCGCAGCACGGCGGCGTCGCCGGGGCCGAGCTCCAGCGTGGCGCCGCCCTCGACCACGACGGTGGCACGGCCGCTGACGACCACGAAGAGCTCGTTGGCCTCGGTGTCGGTGACCACGCCGGGCGTGATCTGCCAGATGCCGCGCACCTGCTTGCCGTCGGCGGACTCCCACAGCACCTTGCCGGTCACCTCCGGGGCGCCGGAGACGATCTGGGCGGGGTCGAGCGGTTCGGCCGTCAACTCGGCGTCCGGGATGTGCACGGCGAAAGACGGAACGCCTTGATCATTCGTGGTCATGGCCGGTCACCCTAGCCCGGGGCCGGGCGGGGCAACTCCCTGGGTCCGCGCAAGGATTGACGGCTGCCGCGTCCCGCCCGGGAGAAGGAACATCTGGAGCGGAGTATTCCGTTCCCACAGGGCTCAGCGGGAGAACGGAGTCGGCTGGCAGACTGGCATCTCGTCGTCAGCGCTAGGAGCCCCACATGTCGATGGCCGGCAACCTGCGGAAAGTCGGAGGCCTGGGCAAGGTCGGCAGCCTGCGGAAGGTCCGCGGTCTGCGGAGAGTGGCACGCCTCGGCCGTCGTGACGCCCGCGTCGATCTGAGCCACCCCGCCCGGTCCCCGCTCGGTTCGTCGGTGGTCAACTGCGTGACATACAGAGAAGGGGTGCGCCAGCCCCCCGCACGCGATCTCGTCGAGTCGGTGGAGCGCATCCGCAAGTCCGACGACGGCTTCGTCTGGCTGGGGCTGCACGAGCCCACCGAAGAGGAGTTCGCGGACATCGCCGACCTCTTCGACCTCCATCCGCTCGCCGTGGAGGACGCCGTCCACGCGCACCAGCGTCCGAAGGTGGAGCGGTACGACCACACGCTCTTCGCCGTCTTCAAGACCGTCTGCTATGTGGAGCACACGGAGTTGACCGCCACCAGCGAGGTGGTCGACACCGGCGAGATCATGCTCTTCGTGGGCCGCGACTTCGTCATCACGGTCCGGCACGGCAGCCACGGCTCGCTCGGCCCGCTGCGCGAAGCCCTGGAGGCGGCTCCCGAGCAGCTCGCCCAAGGGCCCGCGGCCGTCCTGCACGCGGTCGCGGACCAGGTCGTGGACGACTATCTCGCGGTCACGAGCGCCGCCCAGGCGGACATCGACCAGGTGGAGTCGGACGTGTTCGCCCCGGACGGGGCACGGGTCGACCCCGGCCGGATATACCAGCTCAAGCGCGAACTGCTGGAGCTGAAGCGCGCCGTGGTGCCCCTCGGCCGCCCGCTCCAGACACTCGCCACCCAGCCCATGCGCATCATCGCCCCGGAGATACAGGCGTACTTCCGGGACGTCGACGACCACCTGAAGCGGGCCACCGAACAGATCGCCGCCTTCGACGAGCTGCTGAACTCGATCCTGCAGGCCCACCTGGCCCAGGTGACCGTCGCGCAGAACGAGGACATGCGGAAGATCACCGCGTGGGCGGCGGTCGTCGCGGTGCCCACGATGGTCTGCGGCATGTACGGGATGAACTTCGACCATATGCCGGAGCTGCACTGGCAGTTCGGGTATCCGCTGGTGATGGGCATGATAGCGGCGGTGTGCACCGCGCTCTACCGAGGCTTCCGGCGCAACGGCTGGCTGTAGGAGGGAGCCGGCGGCCCGCCGGGGGGGCGCGTTCCGGCTCGCTCGCCGGCGTCAGCCGTTCCACGCCGGGTGCCGTGGGTCGTCCGCCCGTACCACCACGTCTGCCGCGGCGGCGGGGTCCGTCTCCGTCTCGTACCGCTCGAAGGCCGGCAGCGTCCAGCGTTCCGCTTCCGGAGTGCGCCGCCGCAAGGCGCCCGGCGAGAGGCGTACGTGGACCGTCAGATCGAAGGGGAACCAGTGACCGAGCAGCAGTGGGCCGTGCAGCAGAAGCACACCGCCCGGCGGCAGCCGGGCATACGGGCTGCGCGTCGCGCGGTCGGTCGCCGGGTCCCAGAGGTCGGGCAGCACCCGGCCCGTCCCGCCCGGTTCGAGCGGCCCGAAGACCTCGCGCCACAGCGCGCCGGTGTCGAACCAGCCGCTGCGGTAGGAGTCGACGTCCTCGTGGCCGTACTCGAAGCGCAGCGAGGCCGGCCGCAGGAAACCCTCCGTGGCGACGACGAGGGCGGTCCTGCCGCGCAAGCGCAGCGCGTCGCCCACCCGCCGCGCGAGTTCACCGGTCCCGGCCGCGGGCGCCCCGTCCACGGCGACGCGCGGCCACGGGCCGCCGTCGGCGGGCTTCAGGTCGAGCAGGCGGTCGGCGAGGGTGTCGGCGAGCCGCTCCCAGGTGATCGGTTCGAGGCGCACGGGCCCATGATGCCGCCCGGCGTGCGGGCGCGGCGGCGCGGGCGGGTGCGGGGTTCGGGGAAGGAGAGGGGTATGGCGAGCCCTCCTGCCGGCCTCGTGGCCTTCCAGCCCCTGACCCGACGGTACTGCGCGGAGTGCCGCTCAGGGCCGCTGCCGCTGCTCACCCTCGAAGGCGGCGAGCCGCGCTGCCTGGACTGCGCCGACCTCGGGCACCTCGTCTATCTGCCGCGCGGCGACACGGCGCTCACGCGGCGGGCCCGCGAGGACAGCGGCCTCTCCGCGGTGGTCGTCCGCTTCCACCGCCGCCGTGCCCGTTACGAACGGCAGGGCGCCCTCGTCGAGGAGGCCGCGCTCGCCCGCGCCGAGGAGCGCTGCCTCGCCGACGCGGAGGCGAGGGCCCGCCGCCGGGCGAGGGACGCGGTGCGGCGGGCCGCGGAGGACGTGCGGTTCACCGCGGCCTTCGCGGAGGAGATTCGGCGGCTCTTCCCCGGCTGTCCGGAGGACCGGGTCCGGACGATGGCCGCCCACGCGTCGTTGCGGGGCAGCGGCAGGGTGGGGCGCAGCGCGGCGGGACGGGCGCTCTCGCAGGCGGCGGTGACGGCGGCGGTCATCGCGGCGGTACGGCACACGGCCACGCCGTACGACCGGCTGCTGATGAGCGGCGTCCCGCGCGGCGAGGCCCGCCGCCGCATCGCCCCCGCGGTGGAGGCGACGCTACGGACCTGGCGGACCGCCCCTACCGATCCCCCGACCTGACGCCCGCCTCCCGGCAGGACCCCGCGCACCCGCCTAGCCGATGCCCCGCCCGGCCCGAGACCCCGCCGAGCCCGGCGCCCCCTGGTTCGAGGCCCCGCCCAACCCGAAACCCGCCGAGCCCGACGCCCCCCTGGCCCGAGGCACCGCCCAGCCCGAAACACGCCCAGCCAAGCCTGAGAGCCCGCCCAGCCCGAGACCCCACCGAACCCGAGTCCGAGGCGGCCTGCCCGGCCCAAGACACCCCGCCGAGCCCAAGACGCCCCGCCGAGCCCATGGCGCCCCGGCCAGAAGACGGACGCGTATGCCCCCGCGAGGGTCACGTATGGCTGAAGCGGGCGTCGCGCAATTGACTTGTCGTGACGCGGGCCGCCGTGGAGGATCACTCGGCCCGCCCCTTCTTTCGTAACGGCCCTCATGACTTTGGGAGTTGCCATGATCGACGGACCGTACTTCGTCCTCGCCGTGCTCGGGGCGCTGGCCTGCGGTCTCGCCTCCGGAGCCTTCGCCGCGTTCTCGACCTTCGTGATGAGGGGCCTGGCGGCGCTGCCCCCGGCCCAGGGCATCGCCGCGATGAACGCGATCAACGTCACCGCCGTCGGCCCGTGGTTCATGGCCGTGTTCCTCGGGGCCGCGGGCCTGTGCCTGGTGCTCGCCGTGGTGACGTTCGTGCTCTGGCCCGACGAGGGCACCGCCGGGCTGCTCATAGGCTGCGCGCTGTATCTCGTCGGCTGTTTCGGGGTGACCGTCGCGGCGAACGTCCCGCGCAACGACGCCCTGGCCAAGGTCGACCCGCAGAGCGAGGAGGGCGCCGCGTACTGGCGTACGTACGTCCGTGAGTGGACCCTGTGGAACCACGTCCGCACCGTGGCCTCACTGGCCGCGACGGCGTCCATCATCCTGGCCCTGACCTGAGCCCCGCCCCGCCCGTACCGGGGGCGAGGGCGCACGGCTCACGGCTTGCGGGCCACCGCCCCGTAACCCGGGACCGGCCCGTCCGCCGGGTCCGTCACCCGCTCGCCGAGCTCCGGCTTCCACTGGTCGATGATCGCGACGCCGGGGTCCACCAGCTCGTACCCCTCGAAGAAGCGCGCCACTTCCGCGCGTGAGCGCAGGGCGAGCGTCATGCCGCGCGACTTGTACAGGTCACCGGCCTGTTCGGCGGTCTTCGGGGTGAAGTCGCCCGTGCCGTGCGACAGCATGAGGTGGCTGCCCGAGGGCAGGACGCCCATCATGCGGTCCACGAGTTCGTACGCGCCGTCCTCGTCCGAGATGAAGTGCAGCAGCGCGACGAGCGACAGGGCGACGGGCTTGTCGAAGTCCAGGATGCGGGAGGCCTCCTCGAGGATCCTCTCCGGCTCGCGGAAGTCCGCCTGGAGGTACTCGGTGACGCCCTGGGGCGTCGAGCGCAGCAGGGCCTCGGCGTGGGCGAGGACGATCGGGTCGTTGTCGCAGTAGACGACGCGCGCCTCGGGGGCGATCCCCTGGGCGATCTGGTGGAGGTTCGGTTCGGTCGGTATGCCGGTGCCGATGTCGAGGAACTGCCGCACCCCTTCGCCCGCGAGCCAGCGCGTGGCGCGCTGCATGAACGCGCGGTTGTTGCGCGCCATGGTCAGCACGCGCCCGTCCATGGCGACGAGCTGGCGGCCCATCTCCTCGTCCACCGGGTAGTTGTCCTTGCCGCCGAGGAACCAGTCGTACATCCGCGCGGGGTGCGGCTTGCTGGTGTCGATGTACGACGCGTCGGTCACGGCAGCTCCACGGGGCGAAAGGGGGGCGGGGACAGAGGATGCGGGGTCGCCCGGCCGCGGCGACGCGACAGGTGACGCGGTCGGCGGGACGGGATCAGAAAAGCAGAAAGTGCGGGGTCAGGAGAGCAGAAAGTCGGCATCGCCCGCCTTGGCGCCCTGGATGAACGCGTTGATCTCACCGTGCGTGTAGATGAGCGCGGGACCGTCCGGGTCGGCGGACTGGCGCACCGCGACCCTGCCGTCGTCCAGTTTCATGGCTTCGAGGCAGTTGCCGCCGTTGCCGCCGCTCCACGGCTTGTGCCAGCCGTCGCTGCCGAGGTCGCGTGCGGGCATGCCGTTGTAGATGCGGGACTCGCCGCGGTTCTCGGTGCGCGAGTCGTCGCGGGCTCCGGGTGAACGCGGACCGGCGGGACGCGTTCCGGCTCGATGTCGGTCCATGTGTCACAGCTCCTTGCGGACGTCCCGCAGGAAGTCCTTCGTGCGTTGTGCAGTGGCGGCCTGCGCCGCCATGCGGTCCATGACCTCCAGGTGAGTGGCCACCTCGGTGCGCGCGTCCAGGTAGACGGCGCCGGTCAGGTACTCGCTGTAGACCATGTCCGGCAGCTCCGCCATGGCGAAGCGGAAGAGCACGAACGGGCCGTACGTTCCGGGGTGCGGGCCCGCCGAGAACGGCGCGACCTGCAGCGTGACATGGGGCATGTCGGTGGCTTCGAGCAGCCGGTCGAGCTGGCGGCGCATCACCTCGGGCTCGCCCACAGGCCTGCGCAGCGCGGTCTCGTCCATGACCACCCAGAGCCGGGGCGCGTCCTCGCGGGTCAGCAGCGACTGGCGCTCCATGCGCAGCGCCACGTACCGCTCGATGTCGGCGGGCCGGGTCTGCCCTATGGCCCCGGACCGCATCACGCCGCGGGCGTACTCCTCGGTCTGGAGCAGGCCGGGCACGAAGTGCGGCTCGTAGGACCTGATGAGACTGGCCGCGCCCTCCAGGCTGACGTACATGCTGAACCAGCCCGGCAGGATGTCGTGGAACCGCTGCCACCAGCCGGGCTTGTTGGCCTCCTCGGCGAGCGTCACGAAGGCCTCGGCCTCTTCGTCGGGGACGCCGTAGGCCTTGAGGAGCAGCTGGAGGTAGGGGATCTTCAGCGCGACCTCGGCCGTCTCCATGCGGCGGACGGTGGCGGGGGCGACGCGCAGGATCTTCGCGGCCTCCTCGCGCTTCAGCCCCGCGCCCTCGCGCAGGTCTTGCAGGCGACGACCGAGAACGACCTGTCCGACGGTCGGCGCGGACCGCGGTTCGCTCACGTCTTCTACCTCCACCTGACTCCGCGCTGTGCCGACGCACACCGCACCGCGAGCTGTTGGGAGCAGTGTGCCATGCGCGCTCTCGGGGGAACACGCCACTGTGCACTTTTCAGAGTGGGTCTTGCCAAGGTGTTCTGGACGGGGCGATAGTGGATGGCGTGACTCCGCCCGCGCCGTTAGTGACCGAAGCCGCCCAAGGCCGTCTTGGCGTTCTCGCCGAGGCCCGGCCCGAGGGCGCCGCCGAGGTCTGCGTCAGTTTCGTGCTCGCCCCGCATCCGGGCTCCGTCGCGCAGGCCAGACGGCTGATGCGCGCGCAGTTCGGCGTCTGGGCCGTACGGGACGAGGACGCCTGCGACGCGGCGGCTCTCATCCTCTCCGAACTGGTCACCAATGCCGTGGTGCACACCGCGAGCCGGCGGATCATCTGCGAGCTGTGCGCGGAGTCGGAGAAACTGCGAATAACCGTGCGTGACGAAGGGTGCGGTTCAGGCATCCCGCGCCCGGCGCATCGGGGGATGGACGAGGAGCACGGGAGGGGATTGCTTCTCGTCGATGCGGTGAGCAGTGCGTGGGGCGTCCACGACGCGGGGCCCGGAAGCGGGCGGACGGTGTGGGCGGAGTTGCGACGAGTGGCGGAAGCGACGGCGCGGACGTAGGCCGGTCGCGAGGCGCCGACGAAGACCGACGTCGGCGGTGAGCACGAGAACGGGTGAGTCGAGCGTGGCAGTGACGCGGGCGGGAGGCGTGTGAGCGCGGGTACGGTGCGACCGTTGAACCTGGGCACGCTGGTCGGGCTTACCCGGCAGAGACAGCGCGCCGGAGCCCTGATGCCGGCGCACCTCCGGCTTGACCTGCCGGAGGGCATGACCCAGCCGCTCGGCTGCGACGCCGTGGCGGTGCCCGCACGGTTCGGCCCCCGGCTGATGGACCGTCTGCCACGCGTGGGATGCGTGTACGAGGACGGGCCGCGCTGGTGGTGGATCGTGCCGGCGGACTCCGACGTCGCCATGGAGTGGCCCGCGCCGGTCGCCTACTCGGCGGGTGCGGTGGTCAGGGACGCGGGATGCCGCCGTCCCGTGCTGATCAACCGCCCGGAGGGCGACGTCCCCTACACCCCGCCGATCCCTCTGTATCTGGCGCTGTGCGGCGAGACGGGCACGACCCCCGGGTGGTCACGGGCCTGCCTGTAGGGACGCCGCACCCGGCGCGAGGACAGGCCCGTCCGTGGTCGGCGTCATGCCGCCACGGCGGCCTCCGGCTCGCTGACGACCACCAGGAAGGCGTCCGACGCCAGGTCCATCACGACCTCCGCGCGCTGCCCTTCCTCCCGGCGGGCCCGCGCGAACTCCTCCGCGGGCCACGACCCGCGCGGTCCGCCTGCCGGGAACCGCTCCAACACCGTACGTCCGTTCACCATGGTTCCTGTCCCCCGTGCCGTTCCGTCGTGCGGACCGAAGGTCTCGGTGCCGCTTCTCGTACCGGGTAGAACGCGCGGGACACCCCGTAGGGCTCGCGATGTGACCGAACCGCAACGGAGTCGGGCCATGTTCCAGGGTTCTCCCGAGGCCGGCGGAAGCCCCGGGGCTCCGTGGGATCAGTCCTCGTACTCGTCGTGGTACCGCACCCGCGCGCTGCCCGCCGGCGCACCGAACACCGATGCCCGGCCGCGTGGCCGCTCCCACTCCTCCTGCCGGCCGAGCGCCGTGAGGTCGAGGAGGCTGCTGGTGGAGGCGATGCCGTCGAGCCCGCGGGCGAACGTGGCGTACGTGTGGAAGACGCGCTCACCGTCCCGCAGGAAGCAGTTGATCGCGGGCACGTCGTGGGGCTCCTCGTCGGAGGAGGCCTTGAAGTCGTGGTTGAAGTCGCCCCCGTCGGTCGAGAACCACGGCACCGTCCAGCCCATGCGGGCCTTGAAGGCGAGCAGTCTGGTGAACGGCGCGCGGGAGACGGCGACGAAGTTGGTGGAGCGGGCCCGCAGATGCGAGAGGTTCCCGATCTGGTCGAGGAAGGCCGAGCAGCTCCGGCAGCCCGCCTCCCACTCGGGCGCGAACATGAAGTGGTAGACGATGAGCTGGTCACGGCCGTCGAACAGGTCGAGCAGCGTGGCCTTTCCGTCGGAGCCGTCGAAGTAGTACTCCTTGTCGACCTCCACCATCGGCAGCCCGCGCCGCTCGGCGTTGAGCGCGTCTCGCGCGCGGGTGGCCGCCTTCTCCTTGGCCAGTAACTCCTCACGCGCGACGAGCCACTCCTCACGCGTGACGATGTCCGGAAGTCCCATGATGCGTCTCCTCCACCCTTCGGGCGCGTACCTCAGCGAAGGGTGGACCGGCCGCGCCGGCGGAACTCATCGCTCACGCCCGAAGAAGTTCCGGAAGAGTTCGGGAAGAGGTCCCGGAGGAGTTCCGGGAAGCCTCAGAAAGTGACCGGGAGTTCCCTGAGCCCCCTGGTCCGCATGGACGGACGCCAGCGGAGTTCGCCGCGTGGCACGCCGAGCGCGAGGCGCGGGAAGCGTTCGAGGAGGGCGGCGAGCGCGGTCTCGGTCTCCAGGCGGGCCAGGGGCGCGCCGAGGCAGTAGTGGATGCCGTGGCCGAGCGCGACGTGGCCGGTGGCGTCGCGGGCGGGGTCGAAGCGGTCGGGATCGGGGAAGCGCGCGGGGTCGCGGTTGGCGGCGGCGAGGCAGAGCAGCACGGTCTCGCCCGCGGGCACGGTGACGCCGGCGATCGTGACGTCCTGGAGCGGGAAGCGGCGGATGGCGAGCGGCGCGGGCCCGTCGTAGCGGTGGAACTCCTCCACGGCGGCCGGCAGCCGCGCGGGGTCGGCCCGCAGCGCGGCGAGGTGTTCGGGATGGTCGAGGAGGGCGAGCACGGCGTTGCCGATGAGCTGGACGGTGTTCTCGTACCCGGCGAAGAGGATCAGGAAGGCGAGGGACATCAGTTCGTCCTCGCTGAGCCGGTCGCCCGCGTCGCGCACCGCGATCAGGTCGGACAGGATGTCGTCGGCGGGCTCGCGCCGTTTGTCCGCGAGGAGGCCGGTGAAGAAGCCGAGCAGCGAGCCGACGGCCCGTTCGGTCTTCTCCGGGTGCGCGGGGTCGGGTGTGATCAGTGTGTCGGTCCACTCCCGGAAGTCGCGGCGGCCGTCGTCCGGGATCCCGAGGAGGTCGCAGATGACGGTGATCGGCAGCGGGGCGGCGTACGCGGTGATCAGGTCGGCGCGGCCGAGCGGTTCGACGGCGTCGAGCAGGGCGTCGGCGGTGCGCCGGACGGGGGCGCGGAGCCGCTCGACGCGGCGCCGGGTGAACGCCTTGCCGACCAGGCCGCGGATGCGGGTGTGGTCCGGCGGGTCCATGTTGAGGAGGTTGGCCTCCAGCGCGGGCGGCAGCGCGAAGCCGCGGTAACTCCCGGGCGTGGCATGGCTCTTGTCGAGCGAGAGCAGTGGGTCCGCGAGGGCCTCGCGCACGTCGTCATAACGGGTGACCAGCCAGGCGGGGTTCCCGTCGGTTCCCGCGATCCGGTGCACGGGCGCGGTCTCCCGCAACCGGGCGTACACCCCGTACGGGTCGTCGAGGAGGCCGTCGGCGGGGTCCTGGTGGTCGGGCTCGTGCCGCGTGGTGATCGCCATGGTCCCACCCTAGGCAGAGCCCCGACCCGACCCCTCACCCCTCGTACTCCTGGATGCGCTTCCCATGGCTCCGGTCGACGAGTGCGGGCAGCAGGGCGTTCAACTCGCGGACGACGCCCGGCACATCGACGGTGAGCGGTTCCCGGTCGCGCATCAGCACGCGGCCGTCGACGATCGTGTCGCGCACGTCGAAGGAGCGGGCGCTGTGCACGAGGGTGGCGGCGAGATCGTGGACGGGCTGGGTGTGCGGACCGGACAGATCTACGAGGATGATGTCGGCCCGCAGCCCCTCGGCGAGGCTCCCCACCTCCCGCCCGAGGCCGACAGCGCACGCGCTCTGCAGTGTGGCGTGGTCGAGGGCCTGGCGGGCGGTGAGCCAGGTGGGGTCGCGCTCCGTGTGCTTCTGCGTGAGGGCGGTGAGCGTCATGGACTCCCACACGTCGAGGGTGTTGTTGGACGCGGCGCCGTCCGTGGCCAGGCCGACCGGGATCCCGGCCTCGCGCAGGGCCCGTACGGGGGTCGTGTCCCAGCCGAACTTCAGGTAGCCGCGGGGCGCGGACGCCACGGCGACGCGTCCGCGGGCGCGGCGCAGCACGGGCAGGTCGCGGGCGGTGTCGAGGCCGGTGGCGTGCGCGATGAGGAGGTCCACGCCCTCGTCGAGGAGCCCGGCCCGCGCCAGCACCTCGACCGGGGTGTGGCCGTGCCGGGCCAGGCTGTTGTCGGTCTGCTCGCGGTTCTCGGCGGCGTGGATGTGGACCGGCAGGCCGTGTTGCCGGGCGAGGTCCGCGGTGGCCGCGAGGTCGGCGTCGTCGACGGTGTAGGGGGCGTGCGGGGCGAGGCAGGTGGTGACGCGTCCGCCGGCCGTGCCGCGCCGCCGCAGCGCGAAGTCGAGGGAGGCGGCCCTGCCCTCGGGCCCCTGCGAGGTGAAGTAGGCCTGGCCGAGGAGGGCGCGCAGGCCGCACTCCGCCGTGACGTCGGCCACCGTGTCCATGGCGAAGTAGTGGTCGGCGAAGGTGGTGACGCCGCCGCGGATCATCTCGGCGCAGGCGAGCCGGGCCCCCAGCTCGATCACGCGTGCGGTCAGATTGCTCTCGACGGGCCAGATCCAGTCGTTGAACCAGGCGTGGGCCGGCAGGTCCTCGGCGAGGCCGCGCAGGGCCACCATCGGCGTGTGCGTATGGCAGTTGATGAGCCCGGGGAGGGCGGCGCAGCCGCGCCCGTCGATGTGTTCGACGGCGACGGGGCGGGCCGCGGTCTCGCTCCCGGACCCGGTCTCGCCCCCGGTCTCGCTCCCTGTTGCCTCCGACGAGAGGGAGGCGATGCGTCCGTCGCGTACGGCGATGACGGCGTCGTCGACGAAGACGATCTCCCCTCGTGGGCCGTGGGTCAGGGCCGTGCAACCGGTGATGAGGAGGTCGGCGGGAGGCGGCGTCATCTCTCCACGGTAGTGCGAGCGGGGCATCCGGGGCCCGGCGACGGCGGCGGGGTCGGGCCCCGCCGCCGTCGTCCTCAGCCGCGCGGGAGGACGGTCGAGAGAACGCCCGGCAGCGGATACCAGTCGGCCGACACGACACTGGCGTGCCGCCGTGCGAGCAGCGCGACCCGTTCGGCGGCCTGGGCCTCGGTCGGCCGGGTGCCGTCGATGGCGGGCGCGACGTTGTGCGCGTCGGTCATGACGACCAGATAGCGGCGGTCGGCGTACCACTGGGTGTCGATGGCGCCGCCCGCGTACGTCGACGCGTCCCCGTCGAAGAGCACGAACCACGGCCGGATCGACGCGTCCGCGTACCGTCCGCGCGGGTCGCCCGCCTCGGCCCCGAGCACGGCGGGGAAGGCGGCGGCCTCACCGAGGCGGCCGGCCGCGGCGAGGTCGCGCAGGTGGGTGGCGTACTCGCGGTCGGTCCACAGGGTGTCCACGGGGTTGCCCTGCTCGACGGTGCCGGGTATCAGCTCGACGATGAACTTCCCCGCCAGGTCGGCGCGGTCCGGCCAGCCCTCGGCGCGCACGGCGTCGTCCAGGGTGGCGTGTCCGGCGGCCAGCCGGCCCGGCCGGTAGACGGCGTCACCGAGCGCGTTCGTGAGCAGGGCGTCGAGGTCGGCGGGCCCGCGCCCGCGCGTGCCGAGGAACCCGTCCTTCAGCTCCACCTTGAGGACGACGGGCCGGTGGCCCGGGTGGGCGTCGTGCCAGCTGCGGATGTCCCGCAGGCATCCGGCCAGGCTCTGGTTGCGGGACTTGGTGCGCAGCTCGGCCGCGCTCCGCGCGTTCTCGCAGTTGTTGTCGTTGCCCAGCGGATTGCTGTGGGAGACGCGCCAGCCGCTGCCGAACGCGTTGGTCCACACGTCCAGCTCCAGCATGGCGGCGCCGGAGTCGAGGGCGTCGGCGAAGTAGGGGTACTTCGCCTTCTCGTACGCGTTGTGCACGCCGACGCCGGTCGTGGCGGAGTAGGCGGCCGCGGCGGCACGGGCGGCCTCCCCCCGCGGTGCGGGGCCGTCGGCGGCCGAAGCCACGCCCCCGCTCCACGCTCCCCATGCCAGCACGGCCCCCGCCACCAGCCCCACGGCTCCCCTGCGCGCCATTCCGTACACCGTCCTCTCACGTACCGCTGCGGCCAACTCAGCGGAAACGTAGGGGAGTCGGGTGACGCAGGGAAGACGGCGTGGTGGACGTGGCATAGCCGACGGCGGGGTGCGACCGTGCCGGACGAGACGGGCGTGACACGATGACCCTGCGGGAGATCCGGTCGACGGCTCCCTTTCGGGTGACGCAGTGCGAGCGGGACGTTTCGGGCGAGGCATGAGGGCCGTGGGGACGACGGATACGGCGCCGATACCTGCCCCTGGGGCGAGCGGTGAACGGGCGCGCGGCGAACGGACGGCCGGTGAGCGGGCGCGTGGCGGGCAGGCTCGTGGCGAGCCGGCGGACGCCGGGTGGCCCGATCTTCCCGGGGACACGGTCCTGACGATCCGTGTCCCGGAGGCGGATCACCTGGTGCGGGCCGGTTTCCCGGCGCACATCACGGTTCTCTACCCGTTCCTCGGGGAGTCACGGTTCGACGACTCGGCGGCGGGGACCGACGGCTCGGGAGCAGGGGCCGACGGCTCGGCGACGGGGACCGACGGCTCGGCGACGGGGACCGACGGCTCCCGGCCGGAATCCGGTGGCTCCCGGTCAAAGCTTGGCGGCCCGGGAGCGGGGTCCGTCCACGCCGAGTTGGTGGGGCTCTTCGCGGCGCATGCCCCGTTCACGCTCACGTTCACGCGGTTCCGCCGCTATCCGGGGGTCCTCTACCTCCCCCCGGCCCCCGAAGCCCCCCTCCGCGCGCTCACCGAGGCCCTCACCGCCCGCTGGCCCGAGGCCGTCCCCTACCGCGGGATCTTCGACCCGCCCCTGGCCCCCCATCTGACCCTCGCGAACCACGAGGGCCCGGACACCTACGAGGCGGCCTACGACGCCCTGGAGTGCGAACTCGCCCCGCACCTCCCGCTGGTCAGCCGCGTGTCTTCGGTCGACCTCCTCGTGACGGACGGTCCCGGCAAGGGATGGCGGGAGTTCAGGTCGTACCGGCTCGGCGGCGCGGGGGAAGATCCGGCCTGACGCCCTTCCGAGGCCGCGACGTGCCGCCGCGCGGTGGCTACCCGCTGCTCACCGCGGCGTCGATCAGCCTCTCCGTCTCGGTGATCGCCGCGGCGAGTGCGTCGGGGTCCGCCTCCAGCGAGGACAGGACCCCGTCCACGCCGCGCAGCCCGGCCCGCTCAAGGAGCCGCTTCTCATTGGTCACCCACTCCCCGCGTGCCGCGAGCACCCCCTGCCCGGCCTGTGCCGCGGCCGTTGCGACGGCGCCCGCGACCTCGGTGAGGCGGGCGCGCGGGGCGTGGTTGGCGCGGGCGTACCCGAGGGTCGTGCGGGCCCGTTCCAGCCAGACGCGGGGGGCGGTGCGGCGGAGCGCCTCGGGGTAGGCGGGGCGGGGCAGTTCGCCCCGCAGCACGTCGTTGACGGCGAGCTCCGCCAGCACCAGGTAGCTGGGGATGCCGGCGAGGTGGAACATCAGCGGCTCCCACCGGAAGCGGCCCTGCTCCGCTTCGGCGAGCTCATGCTCCACCACGTCCAGATCGCGGTAGTGCACGTCGACGCGGCGTCCCTCCACGGTCAGCCACGCGCCGCCGTTGAAGACGCCGCCACCCCAGTCGCCGATGCCGTGGACCTCCCCTTCCCAGCCGATGCCGCGCAGGTCGGCGGGGTCGAACGCGGGCCCGCGGTAGTACACGGCGAAGTCCCAGTCGCTGTCCGGCGTGTGCGTGCCCTGGGCGCGTGAGCCGCCGAGGGTGACGGCGAGGACGCCGGGCAGGGCGGCGAGCCGGTCGGCGACCCGGTCGAGGAAGGCCGCGTCCTGGTCGGAACCGTCCGTCGCGCCCACCGCGCACTCCCCCCTCTGCCGTCGGCTCCCGCCGCCTCCGCCACCGCCACCGGCCTCACCCGGCACCCCCAACGTAACGCGCCCCGCCCACAATTCAGTGGCGAATCAGCCATGCCACCAGCACGCTGGCCCCATGAAAGCCCAGCACGCCGACAGCACCGCCACGTCCGCCGTCCCGGCCGCCCCGTCCGCCGAGCCGCCCACGCCGGGCCGTCAGATCCGCGCCCTGCACACGGACTCGACGATCACGGTCTACCAGGCCTACGCCCCCGGGCTCGGCGTTCCCGCGGCCCGCGACGGCCGCTTCCCCGCCGCCTGGAAGCGGGACCGCATGACGTGGATCAAACCGTCCTTCCTCTGGATGATGTACCGCAGCGGCTGGGCCACGAAGGAGGGGCAGCAGACCGTGCTGGCCGTCGAGATCACCCGCGAGGGCTTCGACTGGGCGCTGCGCAACGCCTGCCTCTCGCACTACGCGCGCGGCCTCCACCCCGACGAAGCCGCCTGGAAGCGCGCCCTGCGCCAGGCCCCCGCCCGGGTCCAGTGGGACCCCGAACGGGACCTCCGCCTCCATCCCCTGCCCCACCGCTCGCTCCAGCTCGGCCTGGCGGGCGACGCCTCCCGCCGCTACGCGGACGAGTGGACGGTCTCCATCACGGACGTCACCGCCCTGGCGCGGGACGTCCACGCCCTCGTACGCGCCGGAGACCTCTCGGCGGCCGAGAAGCTGCTCCCCGCCGAGCGGCCCTATCCGGCGGGCGACGCCGAACTGGCCCATCTGGGGGCGTGAGCGAGCGGCCCCGCCCGCCAGGCCGTCAGCCGCCGAGAACCGCTGTCAGGGCGCCCACCACGTCCTCGTCCGCCTCTCCCTCCGGCCACCAGTCGTCCGCTCCGGGCTCGCTCTGGTACGGATACCAGCGGCCGTCGCGGCCGAAGCGGAGCTGGAGGGCGCCCTCCGCGTTCGTGAGGTGGTTGCGGTGGATCGTCATGCGGGGAAGGTCCGCCGACGCGAGGGCGCCACGCGCTCGGTCGAAGGGTCCGGCCGGGGGGTCCCAGGGGGATTCGAGGACCGCCAGGCCGTCCTCGCCGCCCTGACGCCAGGCCGCCGCCGCCCGGGAGAGGTCGCCGGGGGTGCGGCCCACCGAGCGGGCCAGCTCGGCGAACTGGCGGCTGAAGGTCCTGCGGCCCGTCAGCCCCGGGTGCGAGGCCGCCAGGCGGACCGCGTCGTGCCAGGGGGACGCGGCCGTGAACGGGTCCGCCCCGGTGGTGAGGAACGCGTGCGCCCGCGTCGCCGCGTCCGTGATCAGGAATTCCAGGGAGGCCGGATCCGGGGCGCCCGGCATGGCCGGCAGGACCGGCGGCTCACCCGGGTGCGCCGGGGGCGCCTGCGGGGGCGGCAGGGGACGACGGACGTCCTTGGCGAGGACGTCCCTGGCCAGGACCCCCGGGAGCGCCGGGCCTCCCGGGAGCGCCGGTGCCGGACCGGCGGTGGGTGCGGGGGACGTGGGCTCGGGCGGGCGCGTGGGGGTGGGCTCCGGCGTCTGCGCAGGTGCGGCGGCGGGGGCCGCGGCAGGCACGGCGGCGGGGGCTGCCGGGGCTGGGGCGGGCGACGGTGCGCCGTCCGGGGCGGTCTGTTCCGCCGCCGAGGCACGGGCGTTGCGGTGGGCCAGCTCGTCCAGGAGGTCGGGCTCCTCGCCGCCGCGCAGGAGCAGCAGGACGAAGGGGTCGGCGTCCAGGAGGCGGGCCGTCTGGTAGGCCAGGGCCGCCGCGTGTTTGCAGGGGTGGCCGCGGTCGGGGCAGGTGCAGGAGGGGGACAGCTCGCGGGCGCCCGGCAGGAGGGGGACGTCCGCGCGGTCCGCCGCGTCGGCCAGGGCGTGCGGCATGTCCTTGTCCAGGAGGGCGGCGATGTGCGCGGGGTCGTCCGTCACCGCGTCCAGGAAGCGGTCCCAGTGCTCGGGCAGCATCGTGCGCAGGCGGATCTCCGCGCGGTAGGGGCGGGGGCGGCTGCCGTGGACGTAAGCCACGATGCGGCCGGGGGCGACGGTGATCGTGTCGACCGCGCCGCCACGCGCGTACGTCCGGCCGCGCGCCAGGCGGGCCTGGTCGAGGGCGCCGGCCTCCAGCGCGTCGATCCAGGCGTTGCCCCACCAGGTCGCGGCGAACGGCGCCTCGGGGTCGGGGTGCGGCGGCAGGGCGGGGAAGACGCGGCCGCTGCCCATGCGGCTCGTCTCGCTCATCCCGCTGGCCCAGCCGAGCCCGCCCCGGCGCCTCATGCCGTCCTCCGCAGGGCGACGAGGTCCGCGAGCTCCGCGTCGGACAGTTCCGTGAGGGCGGCTTCGCCGCCGTCGCCGAGCACCGCGTCCGCCAGCGCCTGCTTCGCGGCGAGCAGTTCGGCGATGCGGTCCTCCACCGTGCCCTCGGTGATCAGGCGGTGCACCTGGACGGGCCGGGTCTGGCCGATGCGGTAGGCGCGGTCCGTGGCCTGCTCCTCGACCGCGGGGTTCCACCAGCGGTCGTAGTGGATGACGTGGCCCGCGCGCGTGAGGTTCAGGCCCGTGCCCGCCGCCTTCAGGGACAGCAGGAAGACCGGGACCTCGCCCGACTGGAAGCGGTCCACCATCTCCTCGCGCCGCGCGACCGGCGTGCCGCCGTGCAGGAGCTGGGTGCCGACGCCCCTGGTGGAGAGGTGGGCCTCCAGGAGCCGCGCCATCTCCACGTACTGCGTGAAGATCAGCACGGCCCCCGCGCTCTCCGACTCGGTGAGGATCGTGTCCAGGAGTTCGTCGAGCAGCTCCAGCTTGCCCGAGCGGGGGCGGCCCGAGCGGGTGCTGAGCGCGCCGTCCTTCAGATACTGCGCCGGGTGGTTGCAGATCTGCTTCAGCGCCATCAGCAGCTTCATCACGAGGCCGCGCCGCGCGATGCCCTTCGACGCCTCGATGCGGGCCAGCGTCTCGCGGACCACCGCCTCGTACAGCGAGGCCTGTTCGCGGGTGAGCGTGACCGGGTGGTCCGTCTCCGTTTTCGGCGGCAGCTCGGGGGCGATGCCCGGGTCGGACTTCTTGCGGCGGAGGAGGAAGGGCCGGACCAGGCGGGCCAGGCGGACCATCGCCTCGTCGTTCTCGGCGTTCTCACCGCCCTCCACCAGGCGCGCGTGCCGGGCGCGGAACGCCTTGAGGGGGCCGAGCAGCCCCGGGGTCGTCCAGTCGAGGAGGGCCCACAGCTCGGAGAGGTTGTTCTCCACGGGGGTGCCGGTGAGGGCGACGCGGGCCGGGGAGGGGATGGTGCGCAGCGCCTTCGCGGTGGCCGCGTGCGGATTCTTGACGTGCTGCGCCTCGTCGGCGACCACCAGGCCCCAGGGCCTGGCGGCGAGGTCGGCGGCGCTCGTGCGCATCGTGGCGTACGTGGTGAGGACGAAGCCGCCGGTCAGGTCCGCGAGGGTGCGGCCCTGGCCGTGGAAGCGGCGCACCGGCACGCCCGGCGCGAACCGCTCGATCTCCCGCTGCCAGTTGCCGAGCAGCGAGGCGGGGCAGACCACCAGCGTCGGCGCGGGGTGCGCGCGGTGGAGGTGCAGGGCGATCAGCGTGACCGTCTTGCCGAGGCCCATGTCGTCGGCGAGGCAGCCGCCGAGGCCGAGGGAGGTCATGCGGTCCAGCCAGGCGAGGCCCCGCAGTTGGTAGTCGCGGAGCGTCGCGTGCAGGCCGGGGGGCTGGGCGACCGTGCCGAGGTCGCCCGTCACGCGCTCGCGCAGCCCGGCCAGCGCGCCGACGGGCACGGCGGGCACCTGTTCGCCGTCGACCTCGGCCGTGCCGGTGAGCGCCACGGACAGCGCGTCCACCGGGTCGAGCAGCCCGAGGTCCCGCTTGCGCGCCTTGCGGACGAGGTCGGGGTCGACGACCACCCACTGGTCGCGGAGCCGGACGACCGGGCGGTGCGCCTCGGCGAGAAGGTCGAGCTCCGCCTCGGTCAGCGGCTCGCCGGCCTGGTCGCCGAGCGCTATCTGCCAGCGGAACTCCAGGAGCTCCTCGGTCTTGAAGAAGTCGAAGTTGTCCGCGGCGGTGCCGGGGGCGGGGCGGACGACAGCCGTGGCGGTGAGGCCGCGCGTCAGCTCGCGCGGCCAGTGGACGGTCACGCCCGCCGCGCCGAGCCGGCCCGCCGCCGCGCCCAGGAGGTCGTACAGCTCCTCCTCGCTGAGCGGCAGCACGTCGGGCACGGGCCGTTCGAGCAGGCGGGCCAGGGGTGGCCAGACGCGGGCCGCGCGCCGCACGGCGAGCAGGGTGTCCACGGTGGCGCGGGGGCCGAAGTGGTCCGCGCCGGCCCAGAGCCGCGGCACGTCGGTGACGAGCGAGGGGTCGGCGAGGCTGTGCACCTGCACGACGGCCGCGGCGGGGCTGGCCACGGCCGCGCGGGAGACCCCTGCGCCCGCCGCCCGGTCCGCCTCGCCGCCGCCCTGGTCCGGCCCCTCCGCGTCCGCCCCGTCGAACACCTCGTGGGCCCGCAGGTCGAGCCGCAGCGACACCCGCACCCCGGCGTCGACCCCGGCCGCGACCTCCGCCGCCCAGCCCCGCGCCCCCGGCAGCCGCTGCGGCTCGCGCGCGGCGAAGGGGGCGCCCACGGCGTGCGCGGCGGCGGGCGACCGCGGCAGGGCGTCGACCACCGCGTCCACGAAGGCCCTGACCAGGGCGAACTGCTCCGGCAGCAGCAGCGGTCCGGCTCCCGGCAGCGGCACGGCGTGCGCCTCGGCGGGCAGGGCGGCGGCGATGGCCCTGAGCTGGGCCACGTCCGACTCGTCCAGCGGTCCCGCCCGCCAGGCGTCGACATCGCCGGTGGTGACACCGGGCAGCAGCCTGCCGCGCGCGGCCAGATGCAGGGCGTGCCGCGCGGCGGCGCCCCAGCAGGCCGCGGCGGGATGCGGGCGCGCGGCGCGCAGCAGCAGCGGCACGGCCTCGGCCACGGGCAGAAACAGCGCGGGGACCGTGCGGGCGCGGGCCCCCTTGCCGTGCCTGCGGGCGACGACGATCTCCCCCCGGTCTCCGGTCCAGGCCTCCCCCGGCCCGAAGCCGTCCGCCGGCTCACCGCTCCCCGGCAGGTCCCCGCCGTCCGCCCGCCAGAACGCGATCCGCCCCTCCCTCGGCGCCTCCGCCGGGAGGAAGACGGCCGCGCAGGATCGCACGACCGAGGCGTGGCCGGCCGTCGCCGCCTCCACCGTCACCGCCACCACCTCGCTCCCTCTCCCGGTGCGCACCCGGCGGGGCCCTCCCCCGAGAATCCACGCGACCTCACGAGAGCCCAGCTCAGAGCACCGGTCCCGCGCACCTGACCCGACATTCGCCACCCTAGGCCAGACCACTGACAACGGGCGCCGACGCCGAAGCGGTGGAGGCGGGGCGCGGCGAAAATCGGATGCGGTGGCGCCCCGGGGCCCCGCATCATCCCCCCATGGCCCCTTCGGAACGCACGGTCGTCCCCACCCTCTTCCCGCCCCCGGGCTACGCGCACGCCGCCGTGGTCGAGGCCGGCGCCCGGCTGGCCTTCATGGCGGGCTCCGTCCCCCTCGACCCGGCGGGCAGGCTCGTCGGTGAGGGAGACGTCACCCGCCAGACCGAGCAGGTCATCGCCAACCTCGACGAGGCCCTGCGCGCGGTGGGCAGCGACCTGTCGCAGGTGGTGGCCAGCACGGTGTACGTGGTGAGCGACGAGGTCTCGGCGCTCAGCGAGGCCTGGGCGGTCGTCCGCGCGTCCGCCCTGCACGCGGGCCCGCACACCTCGACGCTGCTCGGCACCACCTGCCTCGGCTATCCGGGCCAGCTCGTCGAGATCACGGCCACCGCCGTCGTCCCCGAGGGCGCCGGAGCCGGCCCGGACGCCGAGGGCGGCGCGTGATCGCCCCGGTCGAGCTGCGCCCGGCCACCGGGTCCGACGGCGCCGCCGTCGCCGACGTCTATCTGCGCTCCTACGACGCCGCGCTGCCGTCGGTGCGGCGGGCCCACAGCGACGACGAGGTGCGGGACTTCTTCACGTACGTCGTGGTGCCGCGCGGCGGGACCTGGCTCGCACAGGCCGCGGGCGAGCCCGTCGGCATGATGGTGCTGGAGGGCGACGAGCTGAGCCAGCTCTACCTCGCCCCCGAGTGGCGCGGGCACGGCATCGGCGACCGGTTCGTGGCCCTGGCCAAGGAGCACCGCCCGCAGGGCCTCTCGCTCTGGACGTTCCAGGTCAACGCCCCCGCGCACCGCTTCTACGCACGCCATGGCTTCACCGAGGCGGAGCGTACGGACGGCTCCGGCAACGAGGAGCGCGAGCCGGACGTCCGCTTCGTCTGGCGGCCCGGCGCTCAGGCGCCCGGGGGCTGATCCTTGGCCCGTCGCGCCAGGCCGAGGGCGTACTCGGGCCACCACTGCCCGGCCTTCGGCCCGCCGCGGCAGGTTCCGTCGGACTCTCCGGGCCGCTTGACCCACAGGTAGGCGTCGAGCGAGGCGTCGCCGGTCCTCGTGGTGGGCGGGGTGCCCAGCGCCCGGCCCGGCGGGTTGCACCAGGCGTCCACGCCGACGTAGGGGCCGTTGCCGTTGCGGCTGCTGTCGACGACGAAACGCCCGCCGCCGTCGAGCGCCCGGACGAGCCGGTGGCCGTACGCGGTGCTCGCCGCGTCCGTGTAGTGGTTGGCGACGTTCAGCGCGAAGCCGTCGGCCGCGGCGATCCCCGCGGCGCGCAGCGGGCCGACCAGGCGTCGCTCGTCCGGGATCCAGCCCGCGTTGCCCGCGTCCAGGTACACCTTGGTGTTCGGCACGCGCTTCAGGGTCCGTACCGCGTGGGCGAGCAGTTCGTACCGTTCGCCGGCGGCGGCCCCCTTGCAGCCGGCCACCATGTGCGCGACGGCGTCCGGCTCGACGATCACGTACGCGCCCGTGGCGCCGAGCCCGGCGGCGAAGTCGTCGATGTATGCGCGGTACTGGGCGGCGTCGCGGGCGCCGCCCGCGGAGTACGCCCCGCAGTCGCGGTGCGGGATGAAGTAGGCGACGAGGACGGCGGTGCGGCCCTGCTTCGACGCCGCCTCCACCTGGGCGCGCACGGTGGCGCCCGGCCCGTCCTCGTTCAGCCAGACGGCCTGCGGGCGGGCGGCGACGCGCTCGATCATGCGGGCGTCGTCCATCCTGCCCTGCCGTCGCCACACGGCGGCCTGCCGGGCGGCGGCGCTGTCGGGCTCGACCCAGAAGGCGCCCGCGCCCCCTCGTGCCGCCCCGCCGCCACCGGCCCCCTCCCGTGCCGCGGGCCCGCCGTCGGTGTGCGCGTGCCCGGTCGCCGCCGCGGCGAGCAGGAGGGCAGCGGCCGTGAGGACGCGGGCGAGGAGGCGGCGCCTGCCCCGGCGGAGCGGGGGGCGGGGGCGGCTCGGGAGCTGTTCTGGCACCGGGGACTCCACTGGCTCGGCGCCGGTCCTGCCCGGCGCGTTCCCCGGAGTGTGCGGTCGCCGCGCCCCTGCCGCGGCGGCTCCCCCGCCGGGACGGCGGCAGTTCACCCCGGAGAATCACTCCTACGGCAGCGGCGCTCGTCCGACGCCTCGCGCCCAAGTGCGCGCTCCCGCCCGGGGTTTGCTCCCCCGCACCCCGCGCCCCGCACCCCGACCCGCGACTCCCGACCCGCCTCCGCCGGAGCCGCGCTCACCTCGCCGGCAGGGCCCGCGTCACTCCCTGAACCGGTCCGTCGCCGCCGCCAGCCGGTCGGCGATCCCGGGCGCCCCCGCGTTGTGCCCCGCCTCGTCCACGAGGATCAGCTCGCTGCCCGGCCACGCCTCGCGCAGCCGCCACGGGATGCCGAGGAGGTTGCCGAAGTCCAGGCTGCCCTGGACGACCACGCCCGGGATGCCGGCCAGCGAGGGCGCGTCCCGCAGGACCACCTCGTCGCCGCCCAGCCAGTGGTCGTGGGCGAAGTAGTGCGTGACGGTCCGTGCGAAACCGGCCCGGAAGTCCGCGTCCTCGTAGCGTGCGATGGACCTCGGCGGCGCCGGTGCGAACGCCGTCTCCCAGTCCGTCCAGGCCCGCGCGGCGGCGGCCCGTACCGCCGCGTCCGGTGAGGCGAGCAGGCGGTTGTAGGCGGCGGCGAGATCCCCGTCCCGCTCGTCGGCCGGCACGCCGTCCCTGAACGCCCGCCATGCCTCGGGGAAGATCCGCCCCAGCCCGCGCGTGAGCAGCTCGACCTCGGCGCGGCTGCCCGTGGCGAGCCCCGTGAGGACCAGCTCCGAGACCCGGTCGGGGTGCGTCTGCGCGTACCGCAGTCCGAGGACGGAACCGAAGGAGACGCCCCACACCAGCCACTTCTCGATCCGCAGCGCTCGCCGGAGCAGTTCGAGGTCGCCGAGGAGGTGCTTCATGGTGTTGGCGCCCATGTCAGTGGCCGGGTCGCTCGCGTGCGGGGTGGAACGGCCGCTGCCCCGCTGGTCGAGCAGGACGATCCGGTAGGCGTCGGGGTCGAAGTACCGGCGGAAGAAGGGGGTGCAGCCGGAGCCGGGGCCGCCGTGCAGCACCACGGCGGGTTTGCCGAGCGGGTTGCCGCAGACCTCCCAGTACACGCGGTTGCCGTCGCCGACGTCGAGCATGCCGTGGTCGTAGGGTTCGATGTCCGGATAGAGGCCCATCGGCGCAGCCTAGACGCGCCCTCCGTCACTCCGCGCGGGCATTTCTCATGCGCCCGTAGGAGTACACGCAGCCCGCGAGCGCCAGGTCGGAGAGGAGCATGAAGCCGATGGAGTACGAGTCCTTGGCGCTGTAGATCGCGCCCATGACCAGGGGCGGCAGGAAGCCGCCGAGTCCGCCGACCGCGCCCACGATGCCGGTGACGGAGCCGACCTTCGGCTGCGGGGTGACCTGGGAGACGAGCGCGAAGACGCTGCCGCTCGCGGTGCCGAGACCGGCCGCCATGAGCAGGAAGCAGATCGTGCCCACCGGGTTCAGCCGGGGATCGAAGGCCTGTACGACGGCGAAGAGCGCGACCAGCGCGAGGGCGCCCGTGGTGACCGTGGCAGGGTGGAAGCGGTCCGACAGCCAGCCGCCGATGGGTCGGAAGACGACGGTGACCAGCGCGAACCCGGCCGCTTTGGTGCCCGCGTCGGTGGGTGAGAGGTCGTACCAGGTCTTCAGATAGGTGGGCAAGTACACGCCGAAGGCGACGATGCCGCCGAAGCCGATCGCGTAGAGGGCGGAGAGCTCCCAGGTGACCTGCAGCCGTCCCGCCTGCCCGAGGCGGGCGCCGAGGGGCTCGGTGGGCACGGGCCGGTCGGGACGGTCCCTGATGAGCAGCGCGGCGAGCGCCGCGAAGACCGCGAGCGCGATGGCCACGATGACGTACGGCAGGTTGTCGCCGTGTTCGGCGATGCGGGGCGTGAAGTAGCCGGAGAGCGCCACGCCGCCCATGCCCATGCCGAAGACGCCGAGCGCGAAGCCCCTGCGGGCCGGCGGGAACCAGGAGTTGACCAGGGGGATGCCGATGGCGAACGTGGTCCCGCCGAGGCCGAGCAGGAAGCCGACCGCGAGCATCGCGCCGAAGTTGTTCCTGGCCGGGATGATCAGCAGCACCGGGATGATCGTGAGCGCCGAGACGAGCGGGAACATCAGCCGGGCGCCGTAGCGGTCGGTCAGGGCGCCGACCGGCACGCGGCCGAGGGAGCCGACGATCACCGGGACGGCGACCAGGAGCGACTGCTCGAAGGAGCTCAGGCCCAGCCGGTCGCTGAAGTCGCTGCCGAGCGGCGCCACCAGGTCCCAGGCCCAGAAGGTGAGCGTGAAGCCGATGGTGGCGACGGCCAGGTTCCGGTAGGCGGCGCCGGAGGGCTTCCGCGCGCCGGTCGCCGCGGCGCCTGCCCCGGCCTGGGGACCACCGGAGGCACGGGAAGGCGGCTCGGCCGCACGCGTCTCATCCACGCCCTCACGCTAGGAACGGCCACCCGGCACGGCCTGCTCTGCTGGGCCGTTCGGGTGCAGACCCGCTTCGAAGGCCGCCGAGCGCAGCACCTCGCGCAGCATCCCGGGCGTGAGGCGTCCGGTGAACGTGTTGCGCTGGCTGACGTGGAAGCAGCCGAAGACGTCGAGCGGCTCCTGCCCCTGGCCGCCCGCGAGCCGCACATGTGTCCCGTGCCCGAACGCGGGGCGCGGCTTCGGCACCTGCCAGTCCGCCGCCGCGAAGGCGGGCAGCGCCGCCTGCCAGCCGAAGCCGCCGAGCACGACGACCGCCCTGAGCGTGGGCGCGAGCAGCTTCAGCTCACCCACCAGCCAGGAGCGGCACGTGTCGCGCTCCTCCGTCGTGGGCTTGTTGGCGGGCGGGGCGCAGTGCACGGGCGAGGTGATGCGGGTGCCGTACAGCGTCAGGCCGTCGTCGGCGCTCTCGGCGGTGGGCCGCGAGGCGAGGCCGACGTCGTACAGCGCCGGGTAGAGGAACTCCCCCGAGCGGTCGCCCGTGAACATCCGTCCGGTGCGGTTCGCTCCGTGCGCGGCGGGCGCGAGGCCGACGATCAGGAGCGAGGCGTCGTGCGGACCGAAGCCGGGCACCGGGCGCCCCCAGTACGTCCAGTCCTCGAAGGCCGCCCGCTTGGTGCGCGCCACCTCCTCGCGCCACGCGACGAGGCGCGGGCAGGCGCGGCAGCCGATGATCCGCTGGTCCAGTTCGCTCAGGCCGTCCATATCCTCCACCGTACGTACGCGGACACCGCCACCATGGCCACGCCTACCCGCGAACGCTCAGGTCAGCGCGGCAGGCTCGGCACGGTAGCCCCGAACCGTTCTGCCGGGCGCCGGACGCGGTCTATGGTCGGTGCATGGCTTCGGAGACTTCGGGCGGCGGCCAGGAACGCACGCCGGGCAGCACGCGGACCGACGAGGGCGCCGTGCGCGTGGACAGCTGGATCTGGTCGGTCCGCCTCACCAAGACGCGCTCCGCGGGCGCCGCCGCCTGCAAGGGCGGCCACGTACGGGTCAACGGGGAGCGCGTCAAGCCCGCGTACGGCCTGCGTGTGGGCGACGAGGTGCGGCTGCGGCAGGCGGGCAACCGGGAGCGGATCGTCGTCGTCAAGCGCCTCATCCGCAAGCGCGTCGGCGCCCCGGTCGCCGTGGAGTGCTACGTCGACAACTCCCCGCCGCCCCCGCCGCGCGTGGCCGCCGCCCCCGCGGGCATCCGCGACCGGGGCGCCGGCCGCCCCACGAAGCGCGACCGCCGCGAACTGGAACGCCTGCTCGGCAGCGGGGAGGGCTAGCGTCGGGGCGGCGGGGTGGCGCACTGGTCCGGCACCCGCCCCGCATCGGCTCTGTGCGCGTCCAGCGCGTTCCCGTCCTCCTTATCTATCCTGGAATGGAGGGAGACGAACGCCGATGTCGCATACGCACCGAATCCAGCACCACACCCGGCACCGCACCCCGCACCACAGCTCACACCCGCCCCGTACCGGCAGTGAACCGGTGACCGCGCGGAGTCCGCTCCGCATGCGCCTGTGGTTCAGCGTGTGGGGACTGCTCTGGGCCGCCTTCGGGACCACGGCCTTCGCCCTGACCGGGCGCACGGGCTGGGCGGTGGCGTGCGGTGTGCTGCTGCTCGTCGTCGCGGCCGACCTGGCGTGGGTGGCGCACCGGCTGCGCCAGGGCCCGCACTTCCAGCCGGGCCGCGACATCCCGCCGTACGAGCCGCCGGACCCGCGTTAGCCCGCATGGGCCGAAGACGCCCCGTGACGGTGCGGCGGTGACAGACGGGAGCGGGCTCAGCCCTCGTCGTCGAAGCGGGCCGCCGCCAGGTACTCCGGCTGGGGGTCGAGCGCCGCGGCGAGGCGGAAGTGGCGGCGCGCCCGCTCGGGCTGCGCGCCGCGCTCATAGGTGCGGGCCAGCGCGAAGTGCGCGAAGGCGTTGTCCGGCTCCCGCTCCAGGACGATGCTGAACTCCAGCTCGGCGGCGCGCAGTTGCGCGGAGGCGAAGAAGGCGCGCGCTCTCAGCAGCCTGGCCGCGGTGTTCTCGGGGTGCGCGGCGATGACCGTGTCCAGCAGCTTGACCGCGCCGCGCGGATCGCGCGCGGCAAGGAGCTGCTCCGCCGCGCGGAAGTCGATGACATGCGTTTCCGGGGTGATGTCGGGCACGCCGGACTCCTTCCCTCACTCCCCCGCGCCAACGCCCGCCGCAGCGGCATCTATTCCTCGGACACCGTCCGCCACAGCGGCAGGCATTCCTCGGACACCGTCCGCCACAACGGCAGGCATTCCGTGGACACCGCCCGCGACGTCACGGACGCGCCCTGCGTACGAGGTCCGCCCACACCTCGGCCACCCGCTCCCGGAGACCGTCGAGCGGCCCGTCGTTGTCGATCACGATGTCCGCGATCTCCAGACGCTTGTCGCGGGTGGCCTGCGCGGCCATCCGCGCGCGGGCGTCCTCCTCGCTCATGCCGCGCAGCCGCACCAGGCGGTCGAGCTGCGTCCGCGGGCTCGCGTCGACGACGATCACCAGGTCGTAGAGGGGCGCGAGGCCGTTCTCGGTGAGCAGCGGCACGTCATGGACGACCACCGCGTCCTCGGCGGCGGAGCGTTCGAGTTCGGCGGAGCGGGCGCCGACGAGCGGGTGCACGATCGAGTTGAGCACGGAGAGCTTCTCGGCGTCGGCAAAGACGACCGAGCCGAGGCGCGGCCGGTCCAGGGAGCCGTCGGGGGCGAGGACCTCCTCGCCGAAGGCCTCGACGACGGCCGCGAGGCCGGGAGTCCCCGGCTCGACCACCTCGCGCGCGATCTTGTCGGCGTCGATCAGGACGGCTCCGGACGCGGCCAGCAGCCGCGAGACTTCACTCTTGCCGGCGCCGATCCCACCGGTCAGGCCCACCTTCAGCATGACCGGAAGCCTAGACCCTGGGTCCGGCACCGGCTTCGGGGCCCCGGGCCGGCAACCGACCCCAGGGCCCCGGTGTCACGCCTCGCCCTCCCGCTCGGCGAGGAAGCGCTCGAACTCGCGGCCGATCTCGTCGGCGGAGGGGATGTCGGCCGGTTCGGCCAGCATGTTGCCGCGGTCCTGGGCCCCCGCGGCGGCGTCGTACTGGTGCTCAAGGCCCTGGACGAGCGCGACCAGTTCCTCGTCGCCCTCCTGGATCTGCCGGTCGATCTCGGTCTGGGTGCGGTGGGCCTCGGTGCGCAGTCCGTGCGCGGCGCCGGGCAGCACCAGGCCGGTCGCGGCGGTGATCGCCTCAAGGACGGTGAGCGCCGCGTCCGGGTACGCGGAGCGGGCGATGTAGTGCGGGACGTGGGCGGCGAGGCCCAGCACGTCGTGCCCCGCTTCCAGGAGGCGGTACTCCACCAGGGAGGCCGCGCTCCCCGGCACCTGCGCCTCGTCGAAGGGGCTGCGGTGGCCCGGCACCAGGTCGGTGCGGTTGCCGTGCGGGGTGAGGCCCACGGGGCGGGTGTGCGGCACGCCCATCGGGATGCCGTGGAAGTTCACCGCGAGGCGGACGCCGAGCCGCTCCACGATCTCCTTGACGGCCGCCGCGAACCGCTCCCACTCGATGTCCGGCTCGGGGCCGGAGAGCAGCAGGAAGGGCGCCCCCGTGGCGTCCTGGAGCAGCCGGACGTCGAGCGTCGGGACCTCGTAGTCGGTCCAGCGGTCGCGCCGGAAGGTGAGCAGCGGACGGCGGGCGCGGTAGTCGACGAGCCGGTCGTGGTCGAACCGCGCCACCACCTGCCCGGGAAGGCTGTCCGTCAGCCGCTCGACGATCTGGTCGCCGGTTTCGCCCGCATCGATGTAGCCGTCGAAGTGGTAGAGCATGACAAGACCGGCCGATTCCTGGGCCAGCGCCATGTCGACGACGGCCAGGCCCTTCGGCTCCCATGCGTACAAACCCTGCGGATCAAGCACTGTGACCGCTCCTCCTCGTGTTCCTGAAGAAGAACAAGCCGTCCGGCCCGCACATTCCCGCCCGCCCCGCGATTCCGCCCCGTGAACACCCCGACAGCGCCGCCCAGTTCACCCCCGGACGCCTCGCACGCACCTCTGGTCCAGACCTTGACGCGGACATGTCCCGCCCCTACGTTCATGTGGACACCCGGCGTTCATGTACGAGAACCGTGCGGGAACGCCCCCTCCGGACGGGAAGGCACCCCCCATGCGCACCCGACGCACACTGCTCACCGCCCTGCTGACCGCGACGGCCGCCACCGCCGGCCTGGCCGTGAGCGCCACCGCCGCCCCCGGCGCGGCACCCGCGCGGACCATCGAGGTGTCCACCGCGGCCCAGCTCAAGGCGGCGCTCACCGGCGCCTCCCCCGGCGACACGATCCACCTGGCCGAGGGAAGCTACTCCGGGAACTTCACGACCTCGGTGGCGGCGAGCGCCGGCTCCCGCATCACGCTGACCGGCTCGTCGAAGGCGGTGCTCAAGGCAGGCGGCGGCTACGGCCTGCACCTGAACGGGGCCGCCTACTGGACGGTCAAGGGCATCACCGTCACCGGCGGCCAGAAGGGCATCATGATCGACTCGGCCCGCGGCGTCGTCCTGGACGGCGTCACGGTGCACGGCCTCGACATGGAGGGCGTCCACTTCCGCAAGTCGAGCCGCGACGGCGTGATCAGGAATTCACGCGTCTACGACACGGGCAACGACGGCCGCGGCATGGGCGAGGGCGTCTACGTGGGCACCGCCAACACGCTGTCCGACAAGAGCGACAACGTCCGGATCCTCGGCAACACGATCGGCCCCGGCGTCGGCGGCGAGGCGGTCGACATCAAGGAGGGCACCACCGGCGGCACGGTCTCGGGCAACACCTTCGACGGCGAGGGCCTGACCGGCGTCCACTACGACGACTCGTGGATCGACGTGAAGGGCAACGGCTACGTCATCGAGAACAACACCGGCAAGAACACCACGAACAACGGCTACGAGACCCACTCCCAGCAGCCCGGCTGGGGCTGCGGCACGGTCTTCCGCGGCAACAGGTCCACCCTGACGGGCGCGACGGGCGGCAAGCAACTCGCCATCAACGTGACGAACCACAGCGGAAGCTGCAAGACGACGGTCCACGCCAGCAACACGGTGACGGGCGGCAAGGGCCTGACGAACATCCCGGTCACACCGTAGGAGAGCGCCGCCCCGAGTGGGCGAGGTCCCGCAGGGACGAGCCCTCGGGGGCGCGGGGAACTGCGCGACAAGCCCCCCACCAACCGCCGGCCGAAGGCCTCCGCACCCGAGAGGCCCCCACGCACAGCCCCCGGCACACGAAACGGGCCCGCATCCCCCCGAAGGGGAACGCGGGCCCGCAGCGCTATTCAGCTACGCCCAGGGGCGAGCCTCAGCTCTGGCCACCGGCCAGCTTCTCGCGAAGCGCGGCGAGCGCCTCGTCCGAAGCCAGGGCGCCGGAGTTGTCGTCCGACTCCGAGGAGTACGAACCGCCGCCGCCACCGGAGGCGGCCGGAGCGGCGCCGGCCGGAGCCGCCGCACCCTCGGCCTCGGCCTGCGCGTCGGCCTCGCGGGACTTGATGACCTGAGCCTGGTGCTGCTCGAAGCGCTGCTGCGCCTCGGCGTACTGGGTCTCCCAGGCCTCGCGCTGGGTCTCGTAGCCCTCGAGCCAGTCGTTGGTCTCGGGGTCGAAGCCCTCCGGGTAGATGTAGTTGCCCTGGTCGTCGTAGGACGCGGCCATGCCGTACAGGGTCGGGTCGAACTCGACGGCCGACGGGTCGGCGCCGAAGGACTCGTTGGCCTGCTTCAGCGACAGCGAGATCCGGCGACGCTCGAGGTCGATGTCGATGACCTTGACGAAGATCTCGTCGTTGACCTGGACGACCTGCTCCGGGATCTCCACGTGGCGCTCGGCCAGCTCGGAGATGTGGACCAGGCCCTCGATGCCCTCGTCGACGCGCACGAACGCACCGAACGGAACGAGCTTGGTGACCTTACCGGGAACGACCTGCCCGATCTGGTGCGTGCGGGCGAACTGCTGCCACGGGTCTTCCTGCGTCGCCTTGAGCGACAGGGAGACGCGCTCGCGGTCCATGTCCACGTCGAGAACCTCGACGGTGACTTCCTGGCCGACCTCGACAACCTCGGAGGGGTGGTCGATGTGCTTCCAGGAAAGCTCGGAGACGTGCACGAGACCGTCGACGCCGCCGAGGTCCACGAACGCGCCGAAGTTGACGATCGAGGAAACGACGCCGGAGCGGACCTGGCCCTTCTGCAGGGTCGTGAGGAAGGTCTGGCGGACCTCGCTCTGGGTCTGCTCGAGCCAGGCACGGCGGGACAGGACCACGTTGTTGCGGTTCTTGTCCAGCTCGATGATCTTGGCCTCGAGCTCCTTGCCCACGTAGGGCTGGAGGTCGCGGACGCGGCGCATCTCGACGAGGGAGGCCGGCAGGAAGCCACGGAGGCCGATGTCGAGGATGAGACCACCCTTGACGACCTCGATGACGGTACCGGTGACGATGCCGTCTTCTTCCTTGATCTTCTCGATCGTGCCCCAGGCACGCTCGTACTGAGCGCGCTTCTTGGACAGGATCAGACGGCCTTCCTTGTCCTCCTTCTGGAGAACCAGGGCCTCGATCTCGTCACCGACGGCGACGACCTCGTTCGGGTCGACGTCGTGCTTGATGGAGAGCTCGCGGCTCGGGATGACGCCTTCGGTCTTGTAACCGATGTCGAGCAGGACCTCGTCCCGGTCGACCTTCACGATGACGCCGTCGACGATGTCGCCGTCGTTGAAATACTTGATCGTCTCGTCGATCGCGGCGAGGAAGGCTTCCTCGTTACCGATGTCGTTGACCGCTACCTGCGGGGTGGTGGCGGTGGTCTCGGTGCTGCTCGTCATGTGGGTTAGGGCTCCGGTACGGACATTGAAGTCGTAGGTACTGCAACGCCGGGAGCCGATTTCGCTCTGCAGAAGCCGGACAGCCTAGGAAGCGCGACTTCCGGCGAGCGGAAGGCGCCTCGACAACCGAGGGGACATACAACAGACGCGAGCGCAGCCTGCTATGTCTGAGGAGCGCAGGCTCGCAGCGCAACTTGTAGCATACGGGGGCAGCCGGGCAGGGTCAATGCGCGAAGACGCACACCCGGGGCGGATCGCCGCATACCCGGCACAAAACCTGTCACATGAGGCCACACGGGCCGCACGGCGCGCCCTCGCGACGGTCCGACGAAGATTACGACGATGGAGCCGATCATCCAAGAGCCCGAACCGCCCGAGCCCGAAGCCACCCGCCGTGCCGCCGACGTCACCGAGAGCAGCCGCGCCAACCGCGGCTGGTGGGACCGGAACGCCGACGACTACCAGGTCGAGCACGGCACGTTCCTCGGCGACGACCGCTTCGTGTGGGGCCCCGAGGGGCTCGACGAAGTAGAGGCGGAGCTCCTCGGTCCGCCCGAGGAGCTGAAGGGCAAGGACATCCTGGAGATCGGCGCCGGCGCCGCCCAGTGCTCGCGCTGGCTGCTCTCCCAGGGCGCCAGGCCCGTCGCCCTCGACCTCTCCCACCGCCAGCTCCAGCACGCGCTGCGGATCGGCGGCTCGGTGCCGCTGGTGCAGGCCGACGCGGGGGTGCTGCCCTTCCGGGACGGCTCCTTCGACCTGGCCTGCTCCGCCTACGGCGCGCTGCCCTTCGTCGCCGACCCGGTGCTCGTCCTCAAAGACGTGCACCGCGTGCTGCGGCCCGGCGGCCGGTTCGTCTTCTCCGCCACGCACCCCATCCGCTGGGCCTTCCCCGACGAGCCGGGCCCCGAGGGCCTGTCCGTGGCGGCCTCGTACTTCGACCGCACTCCGTACGTGGAGCAGGACGAGGAGGGCAACGCCGTCTACGTGGAGCACCACAGGACCCTCGGCGACCGGGTGCGGGACATCGTCGCGGGCGGCTTCCGCCTGGTCGACATCGTCGAGCCGGAGTGGCCCGCCTGGAACACCCAGGAGTGGGGCGGCTGGTCCCCGCTGCGCGGCAACCTGATCCCGGGTACGGCCATCTACGTGTGCGTACGAGACTGACCGGGTGATCCCTGACGCCGCCGCACTGAACCTGCCCGTCCGCGAGGCGCTGCCCGCCCTCCGCGCCGCTCTGGAGGGCCCCGGCAGCGCCGTGCTCTGCGCGCCGCCCGGCACCGGCAAGACGACGCTGGTGCCGCTGGCGCTCGCGGGCCTGGCCGGCCCGCCGGACGACGCCTGTGCCGGAGTACGCCGTGTCGTCGTCGCCGAGCCGCGGCGGATCGCCGCACGGGCCGCCGCGCGGCGCATGGCCTGGCTGCTCGGCGAGAAGGCGGGCGACCGCGTCGGCTACACCGTGCGCGGGGAGCGCGTCGTGGGCCCGCACACGCGCGTGGAGGTCGTCACGACCGGTGTCCTGCTCCAGCGGCTCCAGCGGGACCAGGAACTGGCCGGCGTGGACGCCGTGATCATCGACGAGTGCCACGAGCGGCATCTGGACGCCGACACCGTGGCGGCCTTCCTCGTCGACGTACGGGCCGCGCTCCGGCCCGAGCTGCGCCTCGTGGCCGCGTCGGCGACGACCGACGCGGCGGGCTGGGCGCGGGTCCTCGGGGACGCGCCCGTGGTGGAGGCGCGGGGCGTCAGCCACCCCGTGGAGGTGGTCTGGGCGCCGCCCGCGGCTCCCGTGCGGCCGCCGCACGGCATGCGGGTCGACCCCGCGCTGCTCACGCATGTGGCGTCCGTGGTGCGGCGGGCCCTCGCCGAGCGGGACGGTGACGTCCTGTGCTTCCTGCCCGGGGTCGGCGAGATCGCGCGGGTGGCCGGGCAGCTGGACGGTCTGGGCGTGGAGGTGCTCCAGGTGCACGGGCGGGCTCCCGCCGCGGTGCAGGACGCGGTCCTCGCCGGGTCGGCGGGCCGCCGGGTCGTGCTCGCCACGTCTGTGGCCGAATCGTCGTTGACGGTGCCCGGGGTGCGGGTGGTCGTGGACTCCGGGCTGGCGCGCGAGCCGCGCGTGGACCACGCGCGCGGGCTGAGCGCCCTGGCGACGGTGCGTGCCTCGCAGGCGGCGGGGCGGCAGCGCGCGGGCCGGGCGGGACGTGAGGCATCGGGCGCCGTGTACCGCTGCTGGGCGGAGGCCGAGGACGGGCGTCTGCCGCGTTTCCCCGCGCCGGAGATCAAGGTGGCCGACCTCTCCGCGTTCGCCCTCCAGGCGGCCTGCTGGGGCGATCCGGACGCCTCCGGGCTCGCCCTGCTCGACCCACCGCCCGGCGGCGCGATGGCGGCGGCGCGGGGCGTGCTCACGGCGGTGGGAGCGGTGGACGCGGAGACGGGGCGGGTCACGGAGCGCGGCACGCGGCTGGCCCGGGTGGGCCTGCATCCGCGCCTGGCCCGCGCCCTGCTCGACGCGGCACCCCTGGTGGGCACGCGTGAGGCCGCGGAAATCGTCGCCCTGCTGAGCGAGGAACCGCCGCGGGAGTACGGGGACGACCTGGGCGCGGCGTGGCGGGCGGCGCGGCGGGGCGGGGACGGGTACGCGGGGCGGTGGCGCGCGGAGACGAGGCGGCTGACGGGGGCCTTGACGGCTGCCGGGCGGCAGGCCGGCGGGAGGGCGGACTCCCTCGGGGGCGGAGCCGTGGAGGGGACCGTGGCGGCGCTCGCCTTTCCCGAGCGGGTGGCTCGGCGGGTCGATGGCGGGGCCTATCTCATGGCCAACGGCACCCGTGCCGAGCTGCGGCCGGGATCGGCGCTGACCGACGCCCCCTGGCTGGCCGTGGCCGCCGCGGACCGTCCCGTCGGCGCCGGCCACGCGCGCGTGCTGCTCGCCGCCGCCGTCGACGAGGACGTCGCACGGAGCGCCGCCGCGGCGCTGTACCGGGCGGGGGACGAGGTGGCCTGGTCCGGAGGTGACTTGGTGGCGCGGCACGTCGAGTACCTCGGAGCGGTGGAGCTGAGCGCCCGCCCGCTCCGTGACCCGGACCCCCGTCTCGTACGAGAAGGCCTGCTGAGCGGTCTGCGGGAGGAAGGGACCGAGCTGCTGAAGTGGTCCCGGGGCGCGCGTGAGCTGCGGGAGCGGCTGGCGTTCCTGCACCGGCATCTCGGCGCGCCCTGGCCCGACGTGTCGGAGGACGCCCTCCACGCGCGCGTGGACGAGTGGCTGGAGCCCGAGCTCTCGCGGGCGCGGCGTCGCTCCGATCTCGGCAGGATCGACGCGGGGCAGTGCCTCCAGCGGCTGCTGCCGTGGGCCGGGGGCCGGGCCGCGCGCCTGGACGAGCTGGCCCCGGAGCGCCTTGAGGTGCCGAGCGGGTCGCGGGTGCGGCTCGACTACGCCGATCCCGAGCGGCCCGTCCTGGCGGTGAAGCTCCAGGAGATGTTCGGGCTCGCGGAGACGCCGCGGATCGCGGACGGGGCCGTGCCCGTCCAGGTCCATCTGCTCTCCCCCGCGGGGCGGCCGGCGGCCGTCACGGCGGACCTCGCCTCGTTCTGGCGCGAGGGCTACCGCGCGGTCCGTGCCGAGCTGCGCGGCCGGTACCCGAAGCACCCGTGGCCCGAGGACCCCGCGACCGCCGCGCCTACCCGGCACACCAAGGCCCGCCAGGCGCTGCGGGACGCCGGCGGCTAGGCCGTGGCCGGTTCCGGTTCGGGGTCGCTGGAGGCCGTCGGTCCGGGGCCGCCGCGACCTCGGCCGCGGGCCTCCAGCCAGAGCGAGAGGGCGAGCAGGAGCAGCCCGAGGCCGAGGCAGCCCCAAGGCAGGTACGAGGTCAGCAGGAGCACCAGGACGCGCTGGGACTTCACGAGGTCGACCGTGCTCTCGATGTAGTCATCGCGCATCTTCACGTGCCCCTCGAAGACCGTGAGCCTGTCGCGGTCGCCCAGGAGCGTGCCGCCGCGCAGCTCGTTCTTCTGGATCTCCTCGCCGTAGACGGGCGCTCCGGTGGCCGGCTCGACCCAGAACTTGCGGACGGTGGTGTACCAGCGTGTGGTGCCGGTCTCGGCGAGCGACGCGGCGGTGATGCCCTTGACCGGCATCACCTTGGGGAAGGGCACCTTCGTCCAGGGGATGGTCTGTTCGAAGTAGTAGACCTCCATGCCCCGGAAGGTCCGCGTCCCCTTGTAGTGGATGGGCTTGGTGACGCGGGCCTGCGCGTCGAAGTACTCGTAGTCCCGCTTCTCGGTCAGGAACGGCCACTTGAACTCCAGGCCCTGGCGTCTGACCGGGTCCCCGTCGACGGACTCCCCGGCGGCGTGCACCGGCTCCTGGCTGTGGGCGTCGAAGATGTAGCGCTCGGGGATCTTGGAGACCGGCCTGCCCTTGTCGTCCTCGACGTAGCTGAGGGCGTCCCAGACCACGACGTCGCGGTCGGTGCTCTCCTCGATCTTCTCGGAGGCCTCCACGTTGCCCTTGAGGGTCTGCACGATGGTCACCTTGTCGATCTTCTTGGCGGTCATCGTGGCGTAGTCGATCAGGGTCGGGTTCTTCGCCTCCAGGACCGCGTCCTGGTACTGGCCCGGCGGGATCTTCGCGAGGCGCGGGAAGGCGTACCAGCGCATGAGCGGGGACATCGCCGTGAAGAACACGGCGAAGGCGAGCAGAACGAGGCCTGCCTTGCGGCGCATCGCGGCGGCCCTCCCTCCGTCTACGGGGCTCTGGGCGGTGGCTACGGGTGCTCGGGCACCGTGGTGAGCAGCGGCTCCGGCGATGTCTCGCCCGGCGAGGCGCCGATCGCCGTCACGACCAGGACCAGGGCGAACGCTGCCGCGAGGCCGATGACGGCGGCGATGAGGGCACGCATACGGGGCCTCCCGGCGGAATCCGGACCGGAACTGATAGGGCGTCAGGTCCGGCACCGTAGCAACGCGGCGGCGAGATGAGAACACGTCGCACGCGACAGGACCGCCCCCGCGCCGTGGTCGGCGCGGGGGCGGTCCTGTCCGGGTTCGCGGGTGTCCCGCGGCTGGCGGGGCCGGGTCAGGCGGCGGGCTCGGTCGTCGCGTCCGGGGCGGTCGTGGCGTCCGGAGCCGCCGCCTGCGCCACCTTCAGTTCGACGGTGAGCGTGGCGCCGCCCTCGGTGACGATGCGGAGCACGTACGTGCCCGCCGCGTCGTCCGCGTACAGCCTCGGCAGCTTCAACAGGCCGTCGCCGTCGGTCTTCAGGCCCTTCAGGGCCCGCACCGGCTTGCCGTCCGCGTCCTTGAAGTAGGGGCCCTTGTCGTTGACGGACGCGTCCGCCGCGGACTTGACGAGGGTGGCGGTGGCCGCGACACCGTCGGCGGCCTCGCCCTTGTACGTGGCCTTGACCTCGACCCGGTCCGCGAACTCCTTGCCGGGCTCGCACATCAGGTCCTTGTCGCTGGTCCTCTTCAGGGCGTCGGCCCGGCGCGCGGTGACCTCGGCGGCGAAGTCGAGGCCCGGCAGCTTCCGGCCCACGACCGTGGCCCGCACGGTGAACGCGCCCGCCTTCTCGCCCGCCCTCAGCGCGGGAGCGGTGGCCTTGCCGGCGGCGTTGGTGGTGACGTAGACGCTGCGCACACCGCCTTCGAAGCGGGTGTCGGTGTCGCCGACGACCCGGAACTTCACCTTGACCTTGCCGACGGCCGCGCCCGACGTGGCCTCCGTGCGCACAGAGACGCGCCCGGCGAAGGCGTCGCCCGCCGTCGCGGCGAGCTTGCCGGTGCCCGCGTTCTCCAGGCGGGCGACCCGCTCGGTGGGCGAGGGGGTCGGGCCGGGGGTCTCGGAACCGCCGCCGGACGGGGGCTTGGTGGGACCGGTGCCGCCGCCGCCCGGCGTGGTCGGGTCCTTCGGCTTCTCAGGCTTGGCGGGGCCCTTCGGCTTGTCCGACTTGTCCGACCCGCCCGGTTTCGGGGTGGTCGACGGCGGGGTGGAGGGGACCGGCGTCGGGCTCGCGCCGGGGACGTTCTCGTCGCTGCGGTCGTCCGGCAGGACGCCCCTGCCGTCCGGGACCTCGTGGGTGCCCTTGCGGTAGTACTCCAGCCACGACAGGACGGTGTTGAGGTACTCCGTGGAACGGTTGTAGCTCAGGATCGCCTTGTGCAGGTCGTCGTCGACGGACAGGTCGCGGTCGTTGGCGCACAGGTAGTGGCCGGCCGCGAGCGCCGCGTCGTAGATGTTGTTGGGGTCCTTCTCGCCGTCGTTGTTGCCGTCCCGGCCCGCGAACGCCCACGTCGACGGAATGAACTGCATGGGGCCGACCGCGCGGTCGTGGACCGTGTCGCCGTCGTACGCGCCGTCGTCGGTGTCGGTGATCTTCGCGAAGCCGATGCCGTTGAGGGGCGGGCCGAGGATCGGCTTGAGCGTCGTGCCGTCGGCGTCGACGCGGCCGCCGCGGGCCTGGCCCGACTCGACCTTGCCTATCGCGGCGAGCAGCTGCCAGGGCAGGTTGCAGCCGGGCTTGGACTCGGCGAGCGCCGACTCGGCCTTCTTGTACGCGTCGAGGACGGTGGCGGGCAGGCCGGCCTCCGCCTCCTTGTCACCGCCGTTCGGCGGGGCTCCGGTCGGCGGCACGGGGCTGTGCAGGGGCGGCAGATCCGTGTAGTAGGGCGAGTCACCGGTCGCCGAGTCACCCGCCGGGGTGGGCGAGTCCGCGGCTCCCGCCGCCGTCCCGTCGCGCGGGACCGTCACACCCGGGGCCTGCGACGCGGCGAGCGCCGCCACCGCCGCCGCGGCGACCGCACTGGTCACCGCTCCCCTCCGCAGCCGCCTGCCGAATACCGGCGCCATGACCGAGCCACCCCTCCCCTTCGCAGACCGTTGCGCGCCGACCCCACCTCCGTACACGCTCGCCTTCCTGCGCGCGTGCTCCCCGATGGGGTGACCCTGGCGACACTACGACAACTTCCGGCGCCCAGGCACCCGTTCGTGCCCGGTTTTTACCGGTTGACCGGCGGTCGCGACAGGGCTGTTACGTCAACGGGCCGCCGCCCGGCCTCTCCGCCGGAGCCGAGCCGTCCGGAACCTCGCTGATCTCGCTCTCCGGGGTGAAGTCCTGGCTTGCGGCGCGCCCCCGGTGGAGGTTGCGGTGCACCGCCTGCGCGACCCGCTCCACGGTACGCACGCCGTACGCCATCGAGGGATTGCCGTGGGAGAGGATCGCCATGCGGTACGTGCGGCCGCCGCCGGTGAACGTGCCGATGCTGTGCACCCGCCAGCCGTGCCTGGCACGCGGCAGCCAGCCGTTCTTGAGGTGGGCGCGCAGGCCGCGCGGCATCCCCGCGGTGACGCCCCAGCGCTGGTCGCGCCGTACGGCGGCCATCTGCCGCAGCCCGTACGCACGCGCGCGTGCCGTGAGGACCCCCCGGTCGTCGGCGAGCGCGCCCAGCAGCCGCAGCTGGTCGGCGGCCGTGGTGGCGGTCAGCCCCCAGTAGCCGTACGAGCCCGGGGTGGTGCGGGTCGTCTTCGCGACGCGCAGGAACCGCTTGAGGTAGGCGTGGCCGAGGTCGGCCCAGAGCCGCCGGGCGGCCTCGTTGTCCGAGCGGGTGATCATGGGGCGGACCCTCGCCCGCTCCCAGGCGGTGAGGGGCCGCCGCCGCTCCTGCGCCCGGCGCAGCGTGGCCTCCATCATCAGGACCTTGGCGACGCTGGCCGCGTCGTAGCGGCGGTGGTTCGCCAGCCGGCAGACGGTGTGGGTGCGGGGGTCGTACATGGCGAGCGAGACGGAGCCCCTGCGGTGGGCCAGCGCCGCCCTGATGTCCTGGGTCATCCGGCCGGCGAGGGTGCGGTCCCGGTCGGTGGTGCACAGGGCGGCGTCTGTCGCCGCGGTTGCCGCGGCGGTGCCCCGCGGCCGGCCCGCGTCCGCGGCGGTCGCCGTACCAGCGCCCCGCGACCGGCCCGCATCGGCGGCGGTCGCCGGCACCGGGGTGAGGAGGGCCGTGGCGAGTACCGCGGCGAGCACGGAACGGCGGCGCTTCGGCGGGCGGCTCCTACGGCGTGGGCTCATCCCGCCATCCTTGCCCCGCCGCCCCTCCCGGGCGCGAGGGCAGCACCCACGCGAGTGAGATCCCCGCCCACCAGAGCCACGCCTCGCCAAAGCCGCGCCTGGGGGGCGCGGGGAACTGCGCGGCCCGCCACGACGCGCCCGCAGACACATCACACCGACACCCCCGGCGGGGACTCTGCGGGGGCCCGCAGGTCCGTGCTCGACCGCAAGCACGCCCGGGTTGCTCGCGCAGTTCCCCGCGCCCCCAAAACAGGGCACCTCCACCCCCGGGCAGGGGCAACAACCGCGCCCACCAGGGGCGCGGGAAACTGCGCGGCCCGCCACGACGCACCCGCAGACACATCACACCGACACCCCCGGCGGGGACTCTGCGGGGGCCCGCAGGTCCGTGCTCGACCGCAAGCACGCCCGGGTTGCTCGCGCAGTTCCCCGCGCCCCCAAAACAGGGCACCTCCACCCCCGGGCAGGCGCAACAACCACGCCCACCAGGGGCGCGGGGAACTGCGCGGCCCGCCACGACGCACCCGCAGACACTCACACCGACACCCCCGGCGAAGACACCACCGGGACCCACAAGTCCGTGCTCGACCGCACCCGCGCCCCCAGACGGGGCGCCTCCAATCCGGGCAGGGGTGGAACTCGGCCAGGGGCGAAGCCTCGGGTGGGGCCGTTGCCCGGCCCGGGAGGGCTAGTGCGCGGCGGATTCCCAGTTCGGGCCGACGCCCACCGAGACGTCCAGCGGGGCCCGCAGCGTCACCGCTCCCGCCATCTCCCTGCGGACCAGCTCCTCCACCCGGGAACGCTCGCCCGGGGCGATCTCCAGGACGATTTCGTCGTGGACCTGGAGCAGCATGCGGGAGTCGAGCTTCGCCTCCGTCAGCGCACGGTGCACGTTCAGCATGGCGATCTTGACGATGTCCGCCGCCGTCCCCTGGATGGGGGCGTTCAGCGCCATCCGCTCGGCCATCTCGCGGCGCTGGCGGTTGTCGCTGTTGAGGTCGGGGAGATAGCGGCGGCGGCCGAGCATCGTCTCCGTGTACCCCGTGGCGCGGGCCTCGTCGACCGCGCGGCGCAGATAGTCCCGCACCCCGCCGAACCGCTCGAAGTAGGTGTCCATCAGACCCCGCGCCTCGCCCGCGTCGATGTTCAGCTGCTGGGAGAGGCCGAAGGCGGAGAGGCCGTACGCCAGGCCGTAGGACATGGCCTTGATCTTGCGGCGCATCTCTGCGTCGACGGCGTCGCGCTCGACGGAGAAGACCTGCGAGGCCACCGTGGTGTGCAGGTCCTCGCCCGAGGTGAACGCCTCGAGGAGGCCCTCGTCCTCGGAGAGGTGCGCCATGACGCGCAGCTCGATCTGGCTGTAGTCCGCGGTCATCAGCGATTCGAAGCCCTCGCCGACCACGAAGCCGCGGCGGATCGCCCGGCCCTCGTCCGTGCGGACGGGGATGTTCTGGAGGTTCGGCTCCGTGGAGGAGAGGCGGCCCGTGGCCGCGACCGTCTGGTTGAACGTGGTGTGGATACGGCCGTCCGCGGCGATCGACTTGATCAGGCCCTCGACGGTGACCCGCAGCTTCGCCTGCTCGCGGTGGCGGAGCATGATGACGGGCAGTTCGTTCTCCGTCTGGGCCGCCAGCCAGGCCAGGGCGTCGGCGTCCGTGGTGTACCCGGTCTTGGTCTTCTTCGTCTTCGGCAGGTTCAGCTCGCCGAAGAGGACTTCCTGGAGCTGCTTGGGCGAGCCGAGGTTGAACTCGTGGCCCGCCGCGGCGTGCGCCTCCTTCACCGCCTGCTGCACGGCTCCGGCGAACTGCTGCTCCATCGCCTCCAGGTGCGCGCGGTCGGCGGCGATGCCGTGCCGCTCCAGCCGGGCCAGGAGCGCGGACGTCGGCAGCTCCACGTCAGCGAGCAGCTCGCTGGCGCGGACCTCCCGCAGCTTCTCGCCGAAGGCGGTGCCCAGGTCGAGGACGGTGCGGGCCTGCGACATCAGCGAGTCGGCCTCGGCCCGGTCGTCCTCCTCCGTGCCGAAGGCGAGCTGCCCGTCGGCGGCGGAGGCGGGCGCGAGCTCACGGCCCAGATACTCCAGGGAGAGCGCGTCCAGCGCGAAGGAGCGGCGACCGGGCTTGACGAGATACGCGGCGAGCGCGGTGTCCATGGTGACGCCGGCCACGCTCCAGCCGTGCTCGGGAAAGACCCGCATCACCGACTTGGCGTTGTGCATGACCTTGGGCTTGGCCGGGTCGGAGATCCACGCCGCGAAGGCGTTCTCGTCCGCCTCGTCCAGGGCGGCCGGGTCGAACCAGGCGGCCGCTCCCCCGGCGGCGGCGAGCGCCACCTCGGTGACCGTGCCCGAGCCGAGCTGCCAGGTGTCGACCGTGGCGACGCCGAGGACCGCCTTGCCGTGCTCGGCGAGCCACGGGGCGAGCTCGCCCGCGCCGAGCACCGCGCCGTCCAGCTCGACGCCCGGCTCGGCCGGGGTCTGCTCGGCCTCCTCGGCGCCCGGGTCCACCGCGAGGAGCCGCTCGCGCAGCGAGGGGTTACGGATCTCCAGGGTGTCCAGGACCATGGCGAGCGCCGTCCTGTCGTACGGAGCGCGCTCCAAATCGGCGACTGTCCTGGGCAGTTCGACGTCGCGGACCATCTCGGTCAGGCGGCGGTTGAGCTTGACCGCCTCCAGGTGGTCGCGGAAGTTCTGTCCGGCCTTGCCCTTGACCTCGTCGGCGCGCTCGACCAGCTCGGCGAAGGAACCGAACTGATTGATCCACTTCGCGGCGGTCTTCTCGCCGACGCCGGGGATGCCGGGGAGGTTGTCCGACGGGTCGCCGCGCAGCGCCGCGAAGTCGGGGTACTGGCTGGGGGTGAGGCCGTACTTCTCCTGGACCTTCTCGGGGGTGAAGCGGGTCAGCTCCGAGACGCCCTTCGTGGGATACAGCACCGTGACGTGGTCGGAGATGAGCTGGAAGGAGTCCCGGTCACCCGTGACGATCAGCACCTCGAAGCCGGCCGCCTCCGCCTGCGTGGCGAGCGTCGCGATGACGTCGTCCGCCTCGAAGCCGTCGACGGCGAAACGCACCGCGTGCATCGCGTCGAGCATCTCGCCGATCAGCTCCACCTGCCCCTTGAACTCGTCCGGGGTCTTGGAGCGGTTCGCCTTGTAGTCCGAGAACTCCTCGGAGCGCCACGTCTTGCGCGAGACGTCGAACGCCACCGCGAAGTGCGTGGGCGCCTCGTCGCGCAGCGTGTTCGCCAGCATCGACGCGAAGCCGTAGATCGCGTTCGTCGGCTGGCCCGTCGCCGTCGTGAAATTCTCCGCGGGCAGCGCGAAGAACGCCCGGTAGGCCAGGGAGTGCCCGTCCATGAGGAGCAGGCGCGGGCGCTGCCCGGCGCTCGCCTCGCCGGCCTTCGTCGCCACGGTCTCGGACTTCTTCTTCGCTGCTGTTTCTGCCACGTCCCCGATCCTGCCACGCCCCACTGACAGTCCAGGACTCCGCGGCACCCGGACCCCGCGATGTCACTGCCGCGTGGCAGGATCGACAGACGCAGCCGACACCCGTGCTCGAAGGGGAGCCGACCATGGCAAGCAAGCCGCCCAAGGGCGATCCGGTCCAGGACGCGCCGCAGGTCGCCCCGGCGCGGCACGCCGCGGCCGGCCTTCCCGCCATCGGGCACACCCTGAAGATCGCGCAGCGGCAGATGGGCGTGCGCCGCACCGCCCTGACCCTGCTCCGCGTCAATCAGAAGGACGGCTTCGACTGCCCCGGCTGCGCCTGGCCCGAGCCGGACCACCGCCACAAGGCGGAGTTCTGTGAGAACGGCGCGAAGGCGGTGGCCGAGGAGGCCACGCTGCGCCGCGTCACGCCCGCCTTCTTCGCCGAGCACCCGGTGGCCGACCTCGCCACCCGCAGTGGTTACTGGCTGGGCCAGCAGGGCCGCCTCACCCACCCGATGTACCTGGCGGAGGGCGCCGAGCGGTACGAGCCCGTCTCGTGGGAGCGCGCCTTCGACATCGTCGCCGAGGAGCTCACCGCGCTGGACGGCCCGGACGAGTCCGTCTTCTACACCTCGGGCCGCACCAGCAACGAAGCGGCGTTCCTCTATCAGCTCTTCGCCCGCGAGTTCGGCACGAACAACCTCCCCGACTGTTCGAACATGTGCCATGAGTCGTCCGGCTCCGCCCTGACCGAGACGCTCGGCGTCGGCAAGGGCAGCGTCCTCCTCGACGACCTCCACCAGTCGGACCTGATCATCGTCGCCGGGCAGAACCCGGGCACGAACCACCCGCGCATGCTGTCCGCCCTGGAGAAGGCGAAGAACAACGGCGCGAGGATCATCACCGTCAATCCGCTGCCCGAGGCGGGCCTGGAGCGCTTCAAGAACCCCCAGACCCCGCAGGGCATGCTCAAGGGCACCGCCCTGACCGACCTCTTCCTCCAGGTCCGCATCGGCGGCGACCAGGCCCTCTTCCGCCTCCTGAACAAGCTCATCCTCGAGACGGAGGGCGCGGTCGACAAGGAGTTCATCGACGCCCACACCCACGGGTACGAGGAGTTCGCCGCCGCCGCGCGGGACGCCGACTGGGACGACACCCTGAAGGCCACGGGCCTGGAGCGCGCCCGCGTCGAGGAAGCCCTGCGCATGGTCCTCGCCTCCGAGCGCACCGTCGTGTGCTGGGCGATGGGCCTGACCCAGCACAAGCACTCCGTGCCCACCATCCGCGAGGTCGTCAACTTCCTCCTGCTGCGCGGCAATATCGGCCGCCCCGGCGCCGGCGTCTGCCCCGTCCGCGGCCACTCGAACGTCCAGGGCGATCGCACCATGGGCATCTTCGAGCGGCCCGCGCCCGCCTTCCTCGACGCCCTGGAGAAGGAGTTCGGCTTCGCGCCGCCCCGCCACCACGGCCTCGACGTCGTCCGCGCCATCCGCGCCCTGCGCGACGGCGAGGCGAAGGTCTTCTTCGCCATGGGCGGCAACTTCGTGGCGGCCTCCCCCGACACCGAGGTGACCGAGGCGGCCATGCGCAAGGCCCGCCTGACCGTCCACGTCTCCACCAAGCTGAACCGCTCGCACGTCGTCACCGGCGCCCGCGCCCTGATCCTGCCCACCCTCGGCCGCACCGAGCGCGACGTCCAGGGCGGCACGGAGCAGTTCGTGACCGTCGAGGACTCCATGGGCATGGTGCACGCCTCCCGCGGCCGCCTTCAGCCCGCGAGCCCGGCGCTCCTCTCCGAGCCCGCCATCGTGTGCCGCCTGGCCCGCCGCGTCCTCGGCAGCGCCTCGCGCACCCCCTGGGAGGAGTTCGAGAAGGACTACGCCGCCGTGCGCGACCGCATCGCGCGCGTGGTCCCCGGCTTCGAGGACTTCAACACCAAGGTCGCGGCCCCCGGCGGCTTCGCCCTGCCGCACGCCCCGCGCGACGAGCGCCGCTTCCCCACCGCCACCGGCAAGGCCAACTTCACGGCCGCCCCCGTCGAGTGCCCGACGGTGCCCGAAGGACGGCTGCTGCTGCAGACCCTGCGCTCCCACGACCAGTACAACACCACCATCTACGGCCTCGACGACCGCTACCGCGGCATCAGGAACGGCCGCCGCGTGGTCCTCGTCCACCCCGACGACGCCCGCGCCCTCGGCTTCGCCGACGGGTCCTACGCCGACCTGGTCAGCGAGTGGCGCGACGGCGTAGAGCGCCGCGCGCCCGGCTTCCGGATCGTCCACTACCCCACGGCCAGGGGCTGCGCCGCCGCGTACTACCCCGAGACCAACGTCCTGGTGCCGCTGGACGCCACCGCGGACACCAGCAACACCCCTGCCAGCAAGTCCGTCGTCGTACGCCTGGAACAATCGGCGGTCGACTGAGCGTTCGCTCAGTGACGGCTGAGCGCTTGCTCAGCGACAGGTGCGACGACGAACGGACGGAGCCGGGCCCATGGGCGAGCAGAACAGCGTGAAGTTCCCGCAGGAGGTCATCGACGAGTACGCCACGCTCGGCGTCGACCTGCCCTCCCTGTTCTCGGCGGGACACCTCGGCACCCGCATGGGCGTCCAGATCCTGGAGGCCTCCGCCGAGCGCGTCGTCGGCACCATGCCCGTCGAAGGCAACACCCAGCCCTACGGCCTGCTGCACGGCGGCGCCTCCGCCGTCCTCGCCGAGACCCTCGGCTCGGTCGGCGCCATGCTCCACGGCGGCATCACCAAACTCGCCGTCGGCGTGGACCTGAACTGCACCCACCACCGCGGCGCCCGCTCCGGCCTCGTCACCGGCGTGGCCACCCCCGTCCACCGGGGCCGCTCCACGGCCACGTACGAGATCGTCATCACCGACGAACACGACAAGCGGGTCTGCAGCGCCCGCCTGACCTGCATGCTGCGGGACGCCCCCGAGGGCGGCGCGCCCAACTAGCCGCACCGCCCCCGCCCGGCCGCTCCCCGACACCGCCGAGGACAACGGCCGGGCCCCCGGCCGAGCCCCGCACGCCCGTCCGACGCGGCCATGCCCGAGCCGCGCACACCATTGTCGGCGCGCGCACCCCGGTCTAGCGTCATCGCATGACGCACCGGACACGGCTCTGTGCGCTCGCCCTCACCGTCCTCCTCACCCTCACGCCCACGACGGCCGCCTGCGCCGGTTCCGGGCCGGCCCCCGGCCCCACAGCCGCCCCCGCACCCTCGGCCCGCGCCACCTCCCCCGCCGAGCTGTGCACCGCGATCATCACCAAGTGGGCCCGGCAGCTGTACGAGGCACACGACTCCACGTACGGCGACTACCAGTCGATGGGCCTGTCGAACGGGCAGTACACGATCCTGCGCGACATCCTCGACGTCGCCCGCGCCGAGCGCGGGGCAGGCTCCGAGGCGGCCGGGCGCGAGCTGATCGACCGGCAGGCACGCGAGCGCTGCGCCGAGCGCCACCAGGACGGCGGACCGAGCGGCGGGCCCTGGGTGTGAACGCCATCGGCCCCGTCGAACCGGGCGAGGACACCTACGACCACGAGAGCATCCCCGCACCCCCGGTGCGGCGACTCTCCCCGCGCCGCGCCCGGCGCCTGCGCACCGCCCTCACCGCGGCCACGGCGGCCGGCATCGCCGCCGCCGGAGTGACCCTGTACCTGACGCGGCCGGAGCCGCCGCCCGAGCCGCTGCCGCCCTGGCCGTCGCAGAGCGTGTCGGTGGCATACGCCGGCGAGATGTCACGGCCGCGCGCCGGGGAGCGGAACCTCACCTTCGCCGTCATCTTCCGGCAGGGGTCGGCTCCGCCCACGACCGTCCGCCGCATCGCCCAGCCCTCGGCAGCCCTTTCCGTGACCGCATCACCGCCCACCCCATTCGCGGTGAAAACAGGAAAACCCCGGAAGTTGATCATCACGATGCACATTCGCGAATGCGGAGAAGTGCCACGGAATGCCGGACTCCCTTTCCTGGAAGTAACACTGCGTAATGCGCGCGCAAACGAGAAGCACAGTTACATCCTCGGTCCGGAATACGCGAACGATCTTTCCGGAGCACTGACCGCCGCATGCCCGCGAACACGGGTGTCATGAGTCAAACCCCCTGACACTCCTGCAAGTTGCGCTGGGAGTTCTCAGCATGCGGATACGTCGAGAACGGACGAATGAGGCTGGATTCAGCCCCAACCACCCCTCCCGTTCCAGCCCGGAATACTCCGTGGCATAACAAGAGCGTCACAGCCTTGGTCCGACCACTCCACCTGGCACAAAGCCGCCCTTAGAGTCACGGCCAGTCACCGCGCCCACCGGATTCCTGTCAGTTCGGTTCCGCGCTCGACTCGGCATCCCAACAAGGGACAGCCGTGCCAGGGAAAGGACTGATCGTGCGTCAACGTTCGCTCATAGCCATTACCGCCGCACTCACCGCGGGGGCCCTCACCCTCACCGCCTGTGGCTCGCGCGACGACAGCAAGGACAAGGACGACGCCGGGGGCGGCGGCACCACAGTCGTCATCGGCGTCGACGCGCCACTGACCGGTGACCTCTCCGCACTCGGCCTCGGCATCCGCAACTCCGTCGACCTCGCCGTCAAGCAGGCCAACAAGAAGAAGTACGTCGACGGCATCACCTTCAAGATGGAGTCCGCCGACGACCAGGGCCAGCCCTCCTCCGGCCAGACGAACGCCACCAAGTTCGTCGCCAACAAGGACATCCTCGGCGCCGTCGGCCCCCTGAACTCCTCCGTCGGCGAGTCCATGCAGAAGGTCTTCGACGACGCCAAACTCGTCCAGGTCTCCCCCGCCAACACCAACCCGGCCATGACCCAGGGCCCGGACTGGAACGGCGGCAAGAAGACCCGCCCCTACAAGGCCTACTTCCGCACCGCCACCACGGACGCCATCCAGGGCCCCTTCGCCGCGCAGTACCTGTACAACAAGGCCAAGAAGAAGAAGGTCTTCGTCATCGACGACAAGAAGACCTACGGCGCCGGCCTCGCCGCCACCTTCAAGGACGAGTTCACCAAGCTCGGCGGCAAGGTCGCCGGCACCGAACACGTCAACCCCGACACCAAGGACTTCGGCGCCGTCGCCACCAAGATCCGCAACTCCGACGCCGACGTCGTCTACTACGGCGGCGAATACCCCGCGGCCGGCCCCCTCAGCAAGCAGATGAAGAAGGCCGGAGCCAAGATCCCCCTCGTCGGCGGCGACGGCATCTACAGCGCCGACTACATCAAACTCTCCGGCAAGGACGGCAAGGGCGACTACGCCACCTCCGTCGGCCAGCCCGTCGAACAGCTTCCCTCCGCCAAGGAGTTCATCGCGAACTACAAGGAAGCCGGCTACAAGGAAGCCTACGAGGCCTACGGCGGCTACTCCTACGACTCCGCCTGGGCGATCATCGAGGCCGTCAAGAAGGTCGTCGAGGACAACGACGGCAAACTGCCCTCCGACGCCCGCGCCAAGATCGTCGACGCCATGCAGGACGTCTCCTTCGACGGCGTCACCGGCAAGGTCTCCTTCGACGAATACGGCGACGCCACCAACAAGCAACTCACCGTCTACCAGGTCAAGGACACCGCCGACCCCGCCAAGGGCTGGAAGCCCGTCGAGTCCGGCACCTTCACCGGCTGACCCACCACCCGCAGTCACGACACAACCGCGCGGGGCGCTGCCCGACAGCGCCCCGCGCGGCGTCACATCCGACGCGTGTCGCAATCCGTCGCATTCGAAAGACTCGGAGGACCTGCGGTGCACGAACTGCCGCAACAGCTGGTCAACGGCCTGCTACTGGGATCCATGTACGGCCTGATCGCCATCGGCTACACAATGGTCTACGGCATCGTCCAGCTCATCAACTTCGCCCACGGCGAGATCTTCATGGTCGGCGGCTTCGGCGCCCTCACCGTCTGGCTCTGGCTCCCCGGCGGCACCACCATGTGGGTGGCCATACCCCTCATGATCATAGGCGCCGTCATCGTCTCCACCACCGTCGCCGTCGGAGCCGAACGCTTCGCCTACCGACCCCTGCGCGGCGCCCCCCGACTCGCCCCACTCATCACCGCCATCGGCCTCTCCCTCGCCCTGCAACAAGCCGTCTGGGCCTGGTACCCCAACGCCAAATCCTCCCGCACCTTCCCCGAGATCCCCGGCGACTCCATCCACATCGGCAGCGTCACCATCCAACCCGGCGACCTCTTCCTCGTCGTGGCCGCACCGATCTGCATGTTCGCCCTCGGCTGGTTCGTGATGAAAACCCGCGTCGGCCGCGGCATGCAAGCCACCGCACAAGACCCCGACACCGCCAAACTCATGGGCGTCAACACCGACCGCGTCATCGTCGTCGCCTTCGCCCTCGGAGCCGCCTTCGCCGGCATCGCCGCCGTCGCCTACGGCTTCCGCTACGGCGAAGTCAACTTCCGCATGGGCTTCCTCTGGGGCCTCAAAGCCTTCACCGCCGCCGTCCTCGGCGGCATCGGCAACATCTACGGCGCCATGATCGGCGGCCTCGTCCTCGGCATCGCCGAAGCCATGGCCACCGCCTACATGAACGACATCCCCGGCATGGACAAACTCGGCGGCCAGTCCTGGGCCGACGTCTGGGCGTTCGTACTCCTCATCGTCGTCCTCCTCGTCAGGCCCCAAGGCCTACTCGGCGAGCGCGTCGCGGACAGGGCGTGACCACCATGAACACACACACCACCACGAACGACAACGCCCCCCACAAAGAGAAGCCGCCCACCGGCCTCATCCCCATCCCCACCACCACCGCCCGCGCCCTCGCCACCGGCGGCGGCGCACTCACCATCATCTCCGCCTTCCTCGCCTGGACCTGGACCGCCGCGTTCCCCGGCGACCTCACCGTCTACGGCTACCCCGGCGGACTCCAATGGCTCGTCCTCATCACCGGCGCCCTCACCACACTCCTCGGACTCGCCTCCTACGACATCAAAGGCATCCGAGCCATCACCCCCGGCAACGCCGACGCCGCCCTCAAATACGCCGCCCTCGCCGCCTTCGGCACCGCCTGGTACACCATCCTCGCCATCAGCACCCACCTCGGCGGACTCGCCAACCTCGAACCCGGCGGCTGGATCACCGCCATCGCCACCCTCACCGCCCTCACCGGCGCCCTCGCACTCCCCTACCCACGCCCCCGGACCTACCCCGTCGACCCCGAAGACACCAGCTGGGAACAGTTCAAACACCGCACACGCAACGGCATGACCGTCCTCAAGGGCGCCTTCGCCGCCGAAACACCCCCCACACCACGCAAACTCAACTCATACCTCGAAATCCTCATCATCATCACCGCCCTCGCCACAGGCCTCCTCGTCTTCACCTACGGCATCGGCACCGAATACGACGAACTCTTCATCGGCTTCCTCATCTCCGTCGGCCTCGGCTTCGCCGCCCTCGCCAAAGCCGGAATCGTCGCCCAGATCTCCGTCTACACCGCACGCCACCGCAACATCACCCTCATCGGCGCCTTCCTCGCCGCCGCCGCATTCCCCTTCACCCAAAGCGACGACCAATACGCCACCATCGGCGTCTACATCCTCATCTTCGCCACCGTCGCCCTCGGCCTGAACATCGTCGTCGGACTCGCCGGACTCCTCGACCTCGGATACGTCGCCTTCCTCGGCGTCGGCGCCTACGCCGCCTCCATGGTCTCCGGCTCCCCCAGCAGCCCCTTCGACATCCACCTCCCCTTCTGGGCCGCCATCCTCGTCGGCGCCGCCGCATCCCTCATCTTCGGCGTCCTCATCGGCGCACCCACCCTCCGCCTGCGCGGCGACTACCTCGCCATCGTCACCCTCGGATTCGGCGAAATCTTCCGCCTCGTCGCCATGAACTCCGACGGCGCCTCCGGACCCGACATCACCAACGGATCCAACGGCATCAGCTCCATCCCCAACCTCAAGATCCTCGGCTTCGACTTCGGCATCGAACACAGCATCGCCGGCTTCACCATCGGCCGATTCGCCAACTACTTCTTCCTGATGCTGCTCATCACCCTCGTCGTCGTCCTCGTCTTCCGCCGCAGCGGAGACTCACGCATCGGACGCGCCTGGGTCGCCATCCGCGAAGACGAAACCGCCGCACTCGCCATGGGCATCAACGGCTTCCGCGTCAAACTCATCGCCTTCGCCCTCGGCGCCGCACTCGCCGGACTCGCCGGAACCGTCCAGGCCCACGTCACCTACACCGTCACCCCCGAGCAATACCAATTCGCCAACACCGTCCCTCCCAACTCCGCATTCCTCCTCGCCGCCGTCGTCCTCGGCGGCATGGGAACCATCAGCGGGCCCCTCGTCGGCGCCGCACTCCTCTACCTCATCCCCAACAAACTCGCCTTCCTCGGCGACTACCAGCTCTTCGCCTTCGGACTCGCCCTCGCACTCCTCATGCGATTCCGCCCCGAAGGCCTCATCCCCAACCGACGCCGCCAACTCGAATTCCACGAGGCCGAACTCGCCCCCGGCGAGACACCGCCACCCGCAGTCCTCAGCAAGACAGGGGCCTGACCCATGACCACCAACACCACCGAACAAGGCCAGACCCCGGCCGCCCCCGCCGGACAAACCGTCCTCGACGCCCGCGGCGTCACCATGCGCTTCGGCGGCCTCACCGCCGTACGCTCCGTCGACCTCACCGTCAACAGCGGCGAAATCGTCGGACTCATCGGACCCAACGGCGCCGGCAAAACCACCTTCTTCAACTGCCTCACCGGCCTCTACATCCCCACCGAAGGCGAAGTCCGCTACAAAGGCGACATCCTCCCCGCAAAATCCTTCAAAGTCACCGCCGCAGGAATCGCCCGCACCTTCCAGAACATCCGCCTCTTCGCCAACATGACCGTCCTCGAAAACGTCCTCGTAGGACGCCACACCCGCACCAAAGAAGGCCTCTGGTCAGCCCTCCTCCGCGGCCCCGGATTCCACAAGGCAGAAGCCGCATCCAAAGCACGCGCCATGGAACTCCTCGAATTCGTAGGACTCGCAGACAAAGCCGAACACCTCTCACGCAACCTCCCCTACGGAGAACAACGCAAACTGGAAATCGCACGCGCCCTCGCCAGCGAACCAGGACTGCTGCTCCTCGACGAACCCACCGCCGGCATGAACCCCCAGGAAACCCGCGCCACCGAAGAACTCGTCTTCGCCATCCGCGACATGGGAATCGCCGTCCTCGTCATCGAGCACGACATGCGCTTCATCTTCAACCTCTGCGACCGCGTGGCCGTCCTCGTACAAGGCGAAAAACTCGTCGAAGGATCCAGCGAAACAGTCCAGCAGGACGACCGCGTCATCGCCGCCTACCTCGGCGAGCCCTTCGAGGAGAACAAGTCATGACCGCACTCCTCGAAGTCGAGGACCTCCGCGTCGCCTACGGCAAGATCGAAGCCGTCAAAGGCATCTCCTTCACCGTGGAAGCCGGCCAGGTCGTCACCCTCATCGGCACCAACGGCGCAGGAAAAACCACGACACTCCGCACCCTGTCGGGCCTCCTCAAGCCCGTGGGCGGCAGCATCAAATTCAACGGAAAAACCCTGCGTAAATACCGCGCCGACCAAATCGTCTCCCTCGGCCTCGCCCACTCCCCCGAAGGCCGCCACATCTTCCCCCGCATGACCATCGAGAACAACCTCCGCCTCGGCGCCTACCTCCGCACCGACAAAACAGGCATCGAAAAAGACATCCAGCGCGCCTACGACCTCTTCCCCATCCTCGGAGAACGCCGCAAACAAGCCGCAGGCACCCTCTCCGGCGGCGAACAACAAATGCTCGCCATGGGCCGCGCCCTCATGTCCCAGCCCAAACTCCTCATGCTCGACGAACCCTCCATGGGCCTCTCGCCGATCATGATGCAGAAGATCATGGCCACCATCGCCGAACTCAAGGCCGGCGGCACCACGATCCTCCTCGTCGAACAGAACGCCCAGGCCGCGCTCTCCCTCGCCGACCACGGCCACGTCATGGAAGTCGGCAAGATCGTCCTCTCCGGCACGGGAGGCGACCTCCTGCACGACGAATCCGTGCGGAAGGCATACCTCGGCGAGGACTGACCCCACGCCGCGCGCTTGCGCACACGAAGAGGCCCGCACCCCCTGGCCTGGGGACGCGGGCCTCTCCGTACGACCGTGCCTGTCCGGGCTAGCCCTTGGCCGCCTTCTTCTCCTCGGCGTCCTCGATGACCGCCTCCGCCACCTGCTGCATCGAGAGGCGCCGGTCCATCGACGTCTTCTGGATCCACCGGAACGCGGCCGGCTCCGTCAGGCCGTACTCCGTCTGCAGAATCGACTTCGCGCGGTCCACCAGCTTCCGCGTCTCCAGCCGCTGCGAGAGGTCCGCGACCTCCTTCTCCAGCGTCTTCAGCTCCGTGAACCGCGAGACGGCCATCTCGATCGCCGGGACGACGTCACTCTTGCTGAACGGCTTCACGAGGTACGCCATCGCACCCGCGTCCCTCGCCCGCTCGACGAGGTCGCGCTGCGAGAACGCGGTCAGCATGAGCACCGGGGCGATGGACTCCTCGGCGATCTTCTCCGCCGCGGTGATGCCGTCCATCACGGGCATCTTCACGTCCAGGATCACGAGGTCCGGCCGGTGCTCGCGGGCCAGCTCGACGGCCTTCTCGCCGTCACCGGCCTCGCCTACGACGGTGTAGCCCTCTTCCTCGAGCATCTCTTTGAGGTCGAGCCGGATCAGGGCCTCGTCCTCGGCGATGACGACGCGGGTCGTCAGCGGCGGCACGTGCGACTGGTCGTCGTCGGACACGTCGTCTGCGGGCTGGGGCGACTCGGGGGCGGTCACGGGGGCTCCTTGATGCGGGCCGGGAAGGTGCTACTCCCCAGAGCCTACCTAGCTACGATAAGGTGGTGACGCAAGGGGGCTAGGCTACCCTTCCTTTCTAAGGCCCCAGTACTCCAACTGGTCAGAGAGGCCGCTCTCAAACAGCGGACAGTGTGGGTTCGAATCCCACCTGGGGCACTTTTCCTTCATTTCCAAGGTCACGCGAACTTCGCTGAGCTTCACTTGATCGTGTACGCAATCTGTTTTATCCCTCGCCGGGATGTCGTATGCGATCAGCCTCGACCTCATGTACGACATGCGCACACGTAGGCGAGTGCTGGCTCTGATCGAGGAAGGCCGCAGCCTGAACTCCGTCAGCAAAGAGACTGGCGTCTCGCGGGCGGCAATGCGGGCCTGGCAGGCGCGCGTCGAACCACTCTCACGTGCCACGCCATGCCCACGATGCCTGATCGAACCCGAGCTTCCCTCAAGCCCTGCGGCCTACGCCTACCTACTGGGGCTGTATCTCGGTGACGGCTGCATCACCCACCACTGCCGCGGCGTGTACTTCCTCCGTGTCACGTGCGCCGACGCCTGGCCCGGACTTATCGACGCATGCGCCGAGGCCATGCAGATATTGCGCCCGGACAACCGAGTCTTCCGCGTCCAGCGACAGGGCTGCCAGAACGTCACTTGTTACAGCAAGCACTGGCCCTGCCTCTTCCCCCAGCACGGGCCCGGCAAGAAGCACGCGCGCGAGATCTCCCTGGAGCCCTGGCAGCAGGAGATCGTGGACGCCCATCCGTGGGAATTCGTCCAGGGGCTGATCCACTCCGACGGTTGCCGCGTCACGAACCGGACGACCCGCATGGTTCAGGGCGAGCGCAAGCGCTACGAGTACCCGCGGTACTTCTTCACCAACGTCTCCGACGACATCCGGGGGCTGTACACCGACACCCTCGACAAGCTCGGCATCACCTGGACGCACTGCACCCGCCACGGCAACCCGTACAACATCTCCGTGGCCCGCAAAGCCTCCGTAGCCCTCATGGACGCCCACGTCGGCCCCAAGCACTGAGAGCTACCGCGGGCTGTCGTCCTCGCCGATGTGGTGGACCCGGACCAGGTTCGTGGAGCCCGCGACCCCCGGCGGGGAGCCGGCCGTGATGACGACCACGTCGCCCCGCTCGCAGCGGCCGCTCCGCAGGAGGAGTTCGTCGACCTGGTCGACCATCGCGTCGGTGGAGTCGACGTGCGGGCCGAGCAGGGTCTCCACACCCCACGTCAGGTTGAGCTGCGCCCGGGTCGCCGCGTCCGGGGTGAAGGCGAGGAGCGGGATGGGTGAGCGGTAGCGGCTGAGGCGGCGGACGGTGTCGCCGGACTGGGTGAAGGCGACGAGGAACTTGGCGCCGAGGAAGTCGCCCATTTCGGCGGCGGCTCGGGCGACGGCGCCGCCCTGGGTGCGGGGTTTGCTGCGTTCGGTGAGGGGCGGGAGGCCCTTGGCGAGGATGTCTTCTTCCGCGGCTTCGACGATGCGGGCCATGGTGCGGACGGTTTCGATGGGGTATTTGCCGACGCTGGTCTCGCCGGAGAGCATGACGGCGTCGGTGCCGTCGATGACGGCGTTGGCGACGTCGGAGGCTTCGGCGCGGGTGGGCCGGGAGTTGTCGATCATCGAGTCGAGCATCTGGGTGGCGACGATGACCGGTTTGGCGTTGCGCTTGGCGAGTTTGATGGCGCGCTTCTGGACGATGGGGACTTGTTCGAGGGGCATTTCGACGCCGAGGTCGCCTCGGGCGACCATGATGCCGTCGAAGGCGGCGACGATGTCCTCGATGTTGTCGACGGCCTGGGGTTTTTCGACCTTGGCGATGACGGGGAGGCGGCGGCCTTCTTCGTCCATGATGCGGTGGACGTCTTCGATGTCGCGGCCGCTGCGGACGAAGGAGAGGGCGATGATGTCGCAGCCGGTGCGCAGGGCCCAGCGGAGGTCTTCTTGGTCCTTGTCGGAGAGTGCGGGGACGGAGACGGCGACGCCGGGGAGGTTGAGGCCTTTGTGGTCGGAGACCATGCCGCCTTCGATGACGGTGGTGGTGACGCGGGGGCCGTTGACGGCGGTGACTTCGAGGGTGACTTTGCCGTCGTCGACGAGGATGCGTTCGCCGGTGGTGACGTCCTCGGCGAGGCCGCTGTAGGTGGTGCCGCACTGTTGGCGGTCGCCTTGGGTGTCGGGTTCGACGGTGATGGTGAATTCGTCGCCGCGTTCAAGGAGTACGGGGCCTTCGTGGAAGCGGCCGAGGCGGATCTTCGGGCCTTGAAGGTCGGCGAGGACGCCGACGCTGCGGCCGCTCTCTTCGGAGGCCTTGCGCACGCGCTGGTAGCGCTCCTCGTGTTCGGCGTGGGTGCCGTGGCTGAGGTTGAAGCGTGCTACGTCCATTCCGGCTGCGACCAGGGCCTTGATCTGGTCGTACGAGTCGGTGGCGGGTCCCAGGGTGCTGACGATTTTTGCTCGGCGCATGGTGTGAGCCTAGGGCTTACCCGTTGGTAGGGAATTGGTTGGACGTGACTGCTCAACAACCTTTGCGTGAAGGGTAATTGACAAGTGTTGAAGTGTGCGGGGTGTTGCTCCGATGAGCATCTTTCAGAGGGCGGGTGGCGTCATGGTGAAGCGTGCGTTGACGGTGGCGTAGACGTGCTGGCGTTGTGGTTCGAGGTCGAGGGGGGTGGCTTCGGTGGCGTGGTCGGCGGCTCCGGCGTAGGCGGCGCGCAGGGTGCCGGCGGGGGCTCCGTAGCCGTGGGCGGGGGTGTCGTCGGCGCCGGTGTCGGCGAGTTCGACGAGGGCGGCGAGTGAGGCGCCGAGGGCTTCGGCGTATTCGCGGGCGCGTTGGACGGCTTCGCGTACGGCTTGTTGGCGTGCGTGGCGGTGGGTGGGTGAGTCGGGGCGCAGGGCCCACCAGGGGCCTTCGACGTGGGTGAGTTCGAGGTCGGCGAGGCGGGTGGTGAGTTCGCCGAGTGCGGTGAAGTCGGTGAGTTCGGCGGTGATGTGGACGCGGCCGCGGTAGGCGCGGACGCGTTCGGCGCGACCGTGTCGGGTGAGTTCGGGGCTGATGGAGAAGGCGCCGGTTTCGATGTTCTCGATGGCGTCGCCGTAGGTCTTGATGAGGTCGAGGGCGTGGGTGTTGCGGCGGGTGAGGTCGTCGAGGGTGTCGCGGCGGTCGGTGCCGCGGGCGTGGACGGTGATGGTGATGCGGGCGATTTCGGGGTCGGCTTCGAGGTGGGCTTCGCCCCGGACGGCGAGGCGGGGTGCGTCGGGGGTGCCGTAGGGGGTGGGGGCGGGGTTCGTGTCCATGGGGCCACTGTGGCACTGCTGAGCTGTGGTGGGGTTCCTCTGACAGTCATCGGATCGCAACCTGTGGGGTCTGTTGCGGGTGTGGTGGTGGGGGCCAGAATCTACGCGCGTTATCTACGCGCGTTACCGAGGTCTGATCGAGGAGTTCTGAGAGATGCCGTTGAACCGCAGGAAGTTCCTGGGCACGTCTGCCGCGTCGGGTGTGGGTCTGGCTGTGACGGGTGCGGTGGCGGCTCCGTCGTCGGCGGAGGCGTATGGCGGGCGTGGTGGGCGCGGTCGTCGGAAGAAGCGGTATTCGTTCACCGTCCTCGGTACGACGGATCTGCACGGCAATGTCTTCAACTGGGATTATTTCACTGACAAGGAGTTCGACGACAAGGACCACAATGATGTGGGTCTGGCGAAGATCTCGACGTTGGTGAATGAGGTCCGCGAGGAGAAGGGCCGCCGGAACACTCTTCTCATCGACGCAGGTGACACGATCCAGGGGACGCAGCTCTCGTATTACTACGCGAAGGTCGATCCGATCACCGCGCGGCGTGGTCCGGTGCATCCGATGGCGCAGGCGATGAACGCCATCGGGTATGACGCGGCGGCGCTGGGGAATCACGAGTTCAATTATGGTATCCCGGTGCTCCGGAAGTTCGAGGAGCAGTGTGATTTCCCGCTGCTGGGCGCCAACGCGTTGGACGCGAAGACGCTGCGTCCGGCTTTTCCGCCGTATGTCATGAAGCGGTTGCGGACTCCGCACGGGAGGGATGTGCGGGTGGCGGTGCTGGGGTTGACGAATCCGGGTATCGCGATCTGGGACAAGGCGAACGTGCAGGGCAGGATGACGTTCCCGGGTCTTGAGGAGCAGGCGGCGAAGTGGGTGCCGAGGCTGCGGTCGATGGGTGCGGATGTGGTGATCGTGTCGGCGCACTCGGGGTCGAGTGGTACGTCGTCGTACGGGGATCAGTTGCCGTATGTGGAGAACGCGGCGGGTCTGGTGGCGGAGCAGGTGGCGGGTATCGACGCGATTCTCGTGGGTCATGCGCACACGGAGATTCCCGAGTACTTCGTGGAGAACAAGGCGACGGGCAAGAAGGTGGTGCTCTCGGAGCCGCTGAAGTGGGGGCAGCGGTTGACGCTGTTCGACTTCGACCTGGTGTGGGAGAAGGGCCGCTGGACGGTGGAGAGGGTCGGGGCGCAGGTCCGGAACTCCAACACGGCAGTGGAGGACGAGAAGATCACGCGGTTGCTGGCCGATGAGCACGAGAAGGTCGTGGCGTACGTCAATCAGGTCATCGGCACGTCGATGACGGCGATGAGCACGGCGGAGGGGCCGTACAAGGATGTCCCGATCATTGATCTGATCAATGAGGTGCAGCGGGAGACGGTGGCGGAGGCGTTGAAGGGCGGGGCGTATGCGTCGCTGCCGGTGCTTTCGCAGGCGTCGTGTTTCTCGCGTACGGCGCGTATCCCGGCGGGTGAGGTGACCATCCGGGATGCGGCGGGTCTGTATCCCTTCGAGAACACGCTGGAGGCGCGGTTGGTGACGGGTGCGCAGCTGAAGGAGTATCTGGAGTTCTCGGCGAGGTATTACGTGCGGACGGCGGCGGATGCTCCGGTGGATCCGGCGACGTTGACGAACGCGGAGGGCATTCCGGATTACAACTACGACGCGGTGTCCGGTGTGTCGTATGAGATCGACATCGCGAAGCCGGTGGGTTCGCGGATCGTGGGGTTGTCGTTCCGGGGTGCGGCGATCGATCCGAAGGCGGAGTTCGTGCTCGCGGTGAACAACTACCGGGCGAGTGGTGGGGGCAACTTCCCGCATGTCGCGGGTGCCAAGCAGGTGTGGGCGAATTCGGAGGAGATCCGGAACACGATCATCGGTTGGGTGAAGGCGAAGGGGACGATCGACCCGGATCAGTTCGCGTCGGTGGACTGGAAGCTGACCCGGGACGGTACGCCGGTGTTCTAGTGTCCGTGCCGGTTTTCTGGTGTTCGCGCCGGTTTTCTGGTGTTCGCGCCGGTTTTCTGGTGTCCGTGCCGCTCAGTTCTTGAGGGTGGCGAGGTCGACGGTGTCGGCGAGTGCCTGGGCGCCGGCGTCGTTGACGTGGAGGCCGTCGCCGCTGTCGTAGTCGTCGTGGATCCGGTCGGGGTCGGCGGGGTCCGCGACGGCGGCGGCGAAGTCGGCGTAGGCGTCGAAGGGGCTGTCCGCGCCGCGTATCCAGGCGTTGACCTCGCGGGCGACGGCGACGCCTTCGGGGGTGGAGTAGCCCTCGTAGACGGTGTCCTTGTAGGGGCCGACGGTGGTGGTGATGGCGGTGAGGCCGGCGGCGTGGATGCGGTCGGCGAGGGTGGTGAGGCCGGTGATGAGGTCGGCTGCGGTGGGGATGGGGGCGGGGTCGGGGTAGGCCTCCTGGCCGGGGATGCCGAGGTCGTTGAGGCCGAAGTGGATCAGCACGTGGGTGGCGCCGGGGATGTCGAGGGCGTCGCGCTGGAGGCGGGCGAGGGCGTGTTCGCCGATTTCGTCGGTGAGCAGGCGGTTGGCGGAGATGCCGGTGTTGACGGTCCAGCCGGGGTGTCCGGCGGCGCGGAGGCGGTTGTTGAGCAGGTCGGGGAAGCGGTTGTCGGTGTCGTGGGTGGTGCCGGCGCCTTCGAACCAGGAGTCGCCGAAGGCGACGGTGACGGGTGTGCCGGTGGGGGCGAGGACGTCGGCGCCGCTGATGTAGTGGCGGGTGGCGAGTTCCTGGAGGTCTTCGGCGCCGTCGAGGGTGGGTGCGGTGAGGGCGTTGCCGGGGACGGTGTAGCCGGTGCGCAGGGGGACGGCGGAGTAGGTGGCGGGGCCCGTGTCGTCGGGGAGCCAGAGGGTGAGGGCCCATTCGTCGCCCGCGGTGACGGTCTGGTGGAGGGGGTCGGTGGTGACGTCGGCGCCGGCGGGGATGGTGAAGTCGTGGGCGCCGTCGACGGTGAGGGGGGTGTCGGTGGTGGGGTCGATGGTGCTGCCCGTGGTGCGTCGGGCGAGGTGGGCGCCGCCGATGTGGAGGGGTTGTCGGCCGTAGCGGTTGCTGAGGTGGAGGCGCAGGGCGGTGCCGCCGCCGTCGAGGCGGATGACTTGGCGGAGGGTCTGGGCGGTGAAGCTGCGGATCTCGAAGAGGTCGATGCTCTCGTGGGGGCTGATGACGGCGGAGCGGAAGGCCGCGGTCCAGGTGGTGCCGGTGGTGGGTGTGGCGCTGGTGTGGGTGGTCATGCTGGGCTGAACAGGCTTGTGTGGCGCGGTATTTCGTTGTGGGTCGTTTTTTTTCGCAGGGAATGTCCGAGGGTGCCGGGGGTGTCGTCTCAGCTTTTGAGGCGGACGAGTTTTCCGCGTTGTCCGCCGATGGGTCCGGTGGTGGCGCCGGGGGTGTGGGGGCTCTGGAGGCCGAAGCTGGTGAAGGCGGTGCGGGCCGGCAGTGGGTAGGGGTGGGCGCCGGTGAGGGTGTTGAGGATGGTGGCGCTGCGCCAGGCGGCGAGGCCGAGGTCGGGGGCGCCGACGCCGTGGCTGTGGCGTTCGGCGTTCTGTACGTAGATGTTGCTGCCGGTGCGGGTGATGGCGGGGTCGAGGTCGAGGCGGTACTGCTCGTCGATACGGGGGCGGTCGGCGGTGTCCTTGCGGATGTGGGGGTCGAGTCCGGCGAGGAGTTGGTCGAGGGGGCGTTCGTGGTAGCCGGTGGCGAGGATGACGGCGTCGGTGGTGAGGCGGGAGCGGGTGCCTTGCTGGAGGTGTTCCAGGTGGAGTTCGACGCGGGTGGCGCCGACGCGTCCGGCGGTGCGTACGGCGACGCCGGGGGTGAGGACGGCGTCGGGCCAGCCGCCGTGGAGGGTGCGTTGGTAGAGCTGGTCGTGGATGGCGGCGATGGTGTCGGCGTCGATGCCTTTGTGGAGTTGCCATTGGCGGGGGGTGAGGCCGTCGCGTACGGCTTCGGGGAGTGCGTGGAAATAGCGGGTGTAGTCGGGGGTGAAGTGTTCGAGGCCGAGCTTGGAGTACTCCATGGGTGCGAAGGCTTCGGTACGGGCGAGCCAGTGGAGTTTTTCGTGTCCGGTGGGGCGGGCGCGGAGCAGGTCGAGGAAGATCTCGGCGCCTGACTGGCCGGAGCCGATGACGGTGATGTGTTCGGCCTTCAGGAGGGTGTCGCGGTGGTCGAGGTAGTCGGCGGAGTGGATGACGGGGACGCCGGGCGCCTGGGTGAGGGGTTTGAGGGGTTCGGGGATGTGGGGGGCGGTGCCGATGCCGAGGGCGATGTTCTTGGTGTGGGTGCGGCAGAGGGCTTCGGCTTCTCCTTGGGTGTCGAGTCGGGTGTGGTCGACTTCGAAGAGTGCGTGTTCGGGGTTCCAGCGGACGGCGTCGACGTGGTGGCGGAAGTGGAGTGCGGGGAGGTTCTCGCTGACCCAGCGGCAGTAGGCGTCGTATTCGGCGCGTTGGATGTGGAAGCGCTCGGCGAAGTAGAAGGGGTAGAGGCGTTCGCGGGTCTTGAGGTAGTTGAGAAAGGTCCAGGGGTTGGCGGGGTCGGCGAGGGTGACGAGGTCGGCGAGGAAGGGGACTTGGAGGGTGGCGCCTTCGATGAGGAGTCCGGGGTGCCAGTGGAAGGCGGGCCGCTGGTCGTAGAAGGCGGTGTCGAGTCCGGTGAGGGGCTGGGCGAGGGCGGCGAGGGAGAGGTTGAAGGGTCCGATGCCGATGCCGACCAGGTCGCGGGGGGCTTCGGGGGTGGTGAGCGGCTCGGGTCCTGGCTGGTCGGGCGTGCCGGTCATCGGCGGGTGGTTCCTTCCGTGGGGTGGGGGGTGGTGGGGGCCGGGTGGTGGTGGTCGACGCGGGCGAGGAGTTCGGTGAGGTCTTCGGTGCGGGTGTGGGGGTTGAGCAGGGTTGCTTTGAGCCAGCGCTGTCCTGCGAGGTCGGCGCGGCCGAGGACGGCGGCGCCGAGGTCGAGGAGGTGTCTGCGGAGGCGGGCGATGTCGTGGTCGTCGGCGTCGGTGGGGCGGAAGAGGACGGTGCTGATGGTGGGGGTGGCGTGGAGTTCGAGGCGGGGGTGCTTGTCGATGAGGGCGGCGAGCTCGTGGGCGCGGTCGCAGACGTGGTCGACGAGGGCGCCGAGGCCTTGGCGGCCGAGGGCCTTGAGGGTGACGGCGATCTTGAGGATGTCGGGGCGGCGGGTGGTGCGCAGGGAGCGGCCGAGGAGGTCGGGCAGGCCTGCTTCGGTGTCGTCGTCGGCGTTGAGGTAGTCGGCGCTGTGGGTGAGTGCGGTGAGGTCGGTGGGCTCGCGTACGGCGAGGAGGCCGGCGGCTGCGGGTTGCCAGCCGAATTTGTGCAGGTCGAGGGTGACGGTGTCGGCGCGGTGGATGCCGTGGACGAGGTGTTTGCGTGCGTCGCTGAAGAGGAGGCCCGCGCCGTAGGCGGCGTCGATGTGGAGGCGGGCGGTGTGGGTGGCGCAGACGTCGGCGATGTCGTCGAGGGGGTCGATGAGTCCGGCGTCGGTGGTGCCGGCGGTGGCGGCGACGAGGGGGGTGCCGGGTCGGTCGGCGAGGGTGGTGAGGGCTTCGTCGAGGGCGGCGGGGTCGAGGGTGCCGGTGGGGGTGGGGATGACGTGGGGGGCGGGCAGGCCGAGGAGCCAGGTGGCGCGGGCGAGGCTGTGGTGGGCGTTGGCGCCGATGAGGAGGCGTGGGGGGTCTTGGGTGGTGGGGTGCTCGCGGGCGAGGAGGAGGGCGAGCTGGTTGGCCTCGGTGCCGCCGGTGGTGACGAGGGCGTCGCCGTTCTCGTGGATCAGGGCGGTGAGGGTGCGGGTGAGGAGTGCTTCGAGTGCGGAGGCGGCGGGTGCCTGGTCCCAGGAGTCCATGGAGGGGTTGAGTGCGGACGCGGCGAGGTCGGCGGCGGCTGCGACGGCGAGGGGTGGGCAGTGCAGGTGGGCGGCGCAGAGGGGGTCGGCGGGGTCGGCGGTGCCTTCGGCGAGTGCGTGGACGAGGGTGCGCAGGGCGGTTTCGGCGCCTTCGCCGTGTTCGGGGAGGAGGGGTAGGGCGGCGGTGCGGAGGCGGTCGGTGACGGCTGCGGGGCCCCCTGCGGGCAGGGGGCCCCGGCGGGCTGTGGCGCCTTGGCAGAGGGCGTCGAGGGTGGTGGCGAGCAGGGGCCGGAGGGCATCGGGGCCGTGGGCGCCTCCGGCGAGGGGCGGCGGGGTGCTCATGGGCGTGTCCTCCGGATGCGCGCGTACAGGGGGACCAGCCTGTACAACGCACGCACCGTTTGCCCGGGTACTTCGGGGAACGGAACCCGAAAGTGGTACTTGCGTACTGGTGCCGCGTGGTGGCGCCCGGCGGGGTGCTAGGGCCGGGCGGGAGGGTGTGGGGTCAGGGTTTGCGGAAGTCGTCCCTGTGATCGTGGGCCCACTGGTCGAAGGTGCGGGCGGGGCGGCCGGTGACGGTTTCGACGGTGGTGGTGATCTCGGGTTCGACGCCGACGGTTTCGGCGAAGGAGGCGAGGAGGGCGGGCAGCATCTGCGGCGGGACGTGCGGGAACGTCTCGGGGCCGATGTCCTCGGGGGGTACGTCGATGAAGCGCAGGGGCCTGCCGAGTGCGGTGCCGATGGCGTGGATCTGCTGTTCGGTGGTGAGGGCGTGGGGCCCGGTGAGGCGGTGGACGGCGCCCCGGTGGGTGTCGTCGAGGAGGGTGCGGGCGGCGACTTCGGCGATGTCGGCCTCGTGGATGGGGGCGGTGGCGGCTTGGGCGAAGGGGCCGCGGACGGTGTCGCCGACGTGTGTCTGGGGTGCCCATTGCAGGGAGTTGGTGGCGAAGGCGTTGGGCCGCAGGAGGGTGTGGTCGAGGCCGCTGTGCCGGACGTGGGCTTCGAGTTCGGCGTGCATGACGTGGATGGGGTGGCTGGTGTCGGCGCCTTCTTGGATGATGCCGGACGACAGGACGGTGACGTGGGTGACTCCGGCCTCGGCGGCGGCTCGGAGGAGTGCCGCGGTGTGGTCGCCCGCGGCCCGCAGGTGGAGGAAGAGCCGGGTGGCGCCCTTGAGTGCGGTGGTGAGGTCGTCGGGGGCGGTGTGTTCGTCGGCGAGGTCGAGCCGTGCGACGGTGGCGGCCGGGTGGAGCCGGGCTCGCCGGGGGTCGCGGGTCAGGGCGCGTACGGGGGCGCCTTCGGCGCCGAGGCGGTCGACGAGGGCGCGGCCTACGTTCCCGGTGGCTCCGGTCACGACGATCATGGGGGCTCCTCTGGGCTGGAGGGGCCGGGGCGGCGGGCCCGGCCCGGTTCTCGATCGAGCCTAGGTCGGGCCTGCCGGGTGTCGGATCGTCGGTTGGGACCAGGGGGTGTAGGCCGCGGGACCTACGTCGGGCGGTCCGGGGTCAGGCCGTGCCGTCGCCCTCGCGTACGCGCAGGGCCCGTGCGAGGTCGTCGAGTTGGTCGGTGAGTCTGCGGCGCAGGGCGGGGGTGGGGTCGGTGTCGCGCAGGCAGCGTTCGCCGAGGCGGAGGGTTTCGGTGTCGACGAGCGGGGCGGGGAAGGCGAAGCCGCCGATGACGGCGGCGATGGCGGGGCCGCGGCGGGCGGCCACGGCAACGGCGTCCTCGTAGTAGCGCGGCACGTACTCGCGTACGAAGTCGGCCTGTTCGGGCTGCCAGAAGCCCTGGGCGGTGGCCTTGAGGAGGTAGTTGGACAGGTCGTCGGTGGCGAACATGGCCTCCCACGCGGCCTGTTTGGCGGCGGCGTCGGGCAGTGCGGCGCGGCAGCGTGCGGCGCCTTCCTGGCCGGTGGCGCTGGGGTCGCGGGCCAGTTCGGCGGTGATGGCGGCCTCGTCGGTGGCGTCGAGGACGGCGAGGCGGGCGAGGATGTGCCAGCGCAGTTCGGGGTCGAGTTCGGGGCCGCCGGGGACGGTGCCCTCGGTGAGCCAGGCCTCCAGGGGTGCGGGCTGGGTGGCGACGTTGATGGCGCCGCGGACGGCGGTGAGGCGCAGGCCCGGGTGGGAGCCGTCCTCGGTGCGGCGGATCAGGTCGCGGCAGAGTTCGCCGAGGGTGGCGAGGGCGGCGGGCCGTTCGTCGGGGCCCGTGTAGCGGCCGGCGATGTGGGTGGTGGCGAAGGTGAGGACGCCTTGGACGACGGCGAGGTCGCTCTCCTCGGGGAGGTGGGTCTGGGCGGCCCTCAGGTAGCGGGCGGGGGCGAGTTCGCCGTCGCGGACCATGTCGCGCAGGCTGTTCCACAGGACGGCGCGGGTGAGGGGGTCGGGGACCCGGGAGAGGCTCGCGAGGGCGGTCTCCTGGGATGCCGCGTCGAGGCGGATCTTGGCGTAGGTGACGTCCTGGTCGTTGGGGACGACGAGGGCGGGGCAGCCGCCGTCGCGTTCGACGGTGGTGGTGGCGGGCACGTCGGTCTCGAAGCGCTCGCGCAGGACGAGTGCGGGGCCGCCCGCGAGGTCGCGGTCGTAGACGCCGACGGTGACGCGGTGGGGGCGGCCGTCGGTGCGGCCTCCGTCGCGGTCGATGTCGAGGGTCCACTGGCGTCCGGCGTGGTTGACCTTGGAGGTCAGGGTGTCGACGCCGGTCGTGCGCAGCCATGCCGCGGCCCAGGAGTGGACGTCGCGGTCGGTGGCGTGGGCGAGGGAGTCGATGAAGTCGGCGAGGGTGGCGTTGGAGAACTTGTGGCGGGCGAAGTGGGTGTTGATGCCGGCGAGGAAGTCCTTCTCGCCGAGCCAGGTGACGAGCTGGCGCAGGGCGCTCGCGCCCTTGGCGTAGGAGATGCCGTCGAAGTTGAGCAGCGCGGACGCGGTGTCGGGCACGGCGTCGGGGTCGGGGGCCACGGGGTGGGTGGAGGGGCGCTGGTCGGCGTCGTAGCCCCAGGCTTTGCGGGCGATGGCGAAGTCGGTCCACGGGTCGGTGGATGGGGTATCCCCTGCTCGAACGGAGTTGAGAGCTCGGGGGAGGGTGGCTTCGGCGGTGATCTGGTAGCCCATGTACTCGGCGAAGGACTCGTTCAGCCAGATGTCGTCCCACCAGCGCAGGGTGACGAGGTCGCCGAACCACATGTGGGCCATCTCGTGGGCGATGGTGACGGCGCGGCTCCGGCGTTCGGTGTCGGTGACGGCGGAGCGGAAGACGTACTCGTCGCGGAAGGTGACGAGTCCGGGGTTCTCCATGGCGCCGGCGTTGAATTCGGGGACGAACGCCTGGTCGTAGGAGTCGAAGGGGTAGGGCTCGTCGAATGTGTCGTGGAAGCGGTCGAAGCAGGCGCGGGTGATGTCGAGGAGCTCGTCGGCGTCGGCCTCCAGGAAGGGGGCGAGTGAGCGGCGGCAGTGGAGGCCGAAGGGCAGGCCGCGGTGTTCGGTGCGTACGGAGTGCCAGGGGCCCGCGGCGACGGCGACGAGGTAGGTGGAGACGCGGGGGGTGGGTGCGGCCCGCCACTTTCCGCCGCCGAGGTGTTCGGTGACGCCGTTGGCGAGGACGGTCCAGCTCTCGGGAGCGGTGACGGTCACCTCGAAGACGGCCTTCAGGTCGGGTTGGTCGAAGGCGGCGAAGACGCGCTGGACGTCTTCCATGAACAGCTGGGTGTAGAGGTAGGTCTCGCCGTCGCTGGGGTCGGTGAAGCGGTGCATGCCTTCGCCGGTGTGCGAGTAGCGCATGGTGGCGTCGACGCGGAGCTCGTGTTCGCCGGGGGTGAGGCCGTCGAGGGTGAGGCGGTTGCCGTCGAGTGCGGTGGTGTCGAGGGGCTGCCCGTCGAGGGTGGCGGAGCGCAGGGTGGCGGGCTTCAGCTCGACGAAGGTCGCGCCGTCCGCGCGGGCGCTGAAGCGGATGGCGGTGTGTGACGCGAAGGTCTCGCAGGCGGGGTCGGCCGCCCGGGTCAGATCGAGTTCGACCGTGTACCGGTGGACATCGATGAGCTGGGCACGGGTCTGCGCTTCGTCGCGCGTCAGTACGGGCATGGCCCCATGCTGCCCGATGTCACCGGTATCGGCGTAGGACTCGGTTCTCGGCGCCCGCGCGCTGGGCGGGCCTAAGAGGACTTGGCGATCGTCTCGTGGTGGCGGATCACCTCGGCGATGATGAAGTTGAGGAGTTTCTCGGCGAACGCCGGGTCGAGCTTGGCGTTCTCGGCGAGTTCCCGCAGGCGGGCGATCTGGCGGGCCTCGCGGGCGGGGTCGGCGGGCGGCAGGTGGTGGTTGGCCTTGAGGTGGCCGACCTGCTGGGTGCACTTGAAGCGCTCGGCGAGCATGTGGACGACGGCCGCGTCGATGTTGTCGATGCTGTCGCGCAGGCGGGACAGCTCGGCGCGGACGGCCTGCTCGTCGGCGGCGCCGGCGCCGTTGTCCGCGGGGGCGTCCGCGTTCGTGGGCGCGTCCGCGTTCCTGGGGGCGTTCGCGCCGTGTCCGTCACTGGTGTGGCTGGTGGTCATGGGCCACGAGCCTACGTTGCCGTGTGGGGGCCGCTCGCGGCGGAAGAGCGCAGAATCGGCGGGTGGTCGGGGTCGGGTACCTGCTGGGACCAGCCGCCGGGTACGGCCCTGCCCTGCTGTTCGCGGAAGCGGACGGGGGCGGCGCCGACGCGGCGGGTGAAAAGGCGGGAGAAGTACGCCGGGTCGTCGTAGCCGACGCGGCGGGCCACGGCGGCGACGGGCAGCTCGGTGGCGGCGAGGAGTTCCTTGGCGCGGCCGAGGCGGATGCCGAGGAGGTAGTCCTTGGGGCTGCATCCGGCGCCGCGGCGTACGGCGGTGCGCAGTTCGGCGGGGGTCATGCCGTGCCGGGCCGCGTGTTCGGCGACGGACAGGGGCTGGAAGGCGTCGCGGGCGAGGGCCTGGAGCACGGGGTCGCCGTCGGGCGCGATGTCGGCGCGGGCGCGGCGCAGGGCGACGAGGAGTTCGTGGACGGCGGCTCCGGTCTCGACTTCGAGGAGGGGGTTGCCGCGGCGGGCGGCGCGGGCGATGCGGCCGACGGCGGCGCGGGGGCCCGCGGCGTCGGAGAGGGGTACGACGGCTCTGGCGGCCTCGATGTAGCCGAGTTCGGTGTAGGTGGCGGTGGCGGGTCCGGTGAAGTCGACGAAGCACTCGTCCCAGCCGGTGTCGGGGTCGGGCCCGTAGTGGTGGCGCACGCCGGGGGTGAGCCAGATGAGGGCGGGTGCGGTCACCGTCGTACGCCGTCCGTCGGGGCCGCGGAACCAGCCGGTGCCCGCGCTGATGACGACGGCGACGTGGTGGTCGAGGGTGCGGGGGCCCACGGTCGGCAGCTGTCCGTGCTGGAGGCCCACGCCGAGGCAGGCGAGACCGAGCCGGTGGTGGGCCGGGCTGGGAGTGAAATACCGCATCCACGTGTGGTACATCCGTGCCCCTTCCGGTGCGGGCCGGGCCTCCGACCCGCTCGCTGCGTCCAACCGGACCCGATCTTTGTCCATGGACCCCGCCGCCCGCCAGAGGTGATCGTGGGTGGGCGTGCTGGGAGCGAGGGGGACACGGTGGACGGTTTCAGGGTCGGCGCGGACGGTTTCGAGCTGGACGGGCGGCCGGTCCGGCTGCTCTCCGGCGCGCTGCACTACTTCCGGGTGCACGAGGAGCAGTGGAGGCACCGGCTGGCGATGCTGCGGGCGCTGGGTCTGAACTGTGTGGAGACCTATGTGCCGTGGAACCTGCACGAGCCGGGTCCGGGTGACTACCGGGACGTGGAGGCCCTCGGCCGTTTCCTGGACGCGGTGCGGGAGGCGGGCCTGTGGGCGATCGTGCGGCCGGGCCCCTACATCTGCGCGGAGTGGGAGAACGGGGGGCTTCCGCACTGGCTGACGGGTGTGGTGGGGGCGCGTGCGCGGACGCGTGACGAGGAGTATCTGGGGCATGTGGGGCGCTGGTTCCGGCGGCTGCTGCGGGAGGTCGTGCCGCGGCAGCACGGCGGCCCCGGCGGCGGGCCCGTGATCATGGTGCAGGTCGAGAACGAGTACGGCAGCTACGGCTCGGACCGGGTGTATCTGGCCCACCTCGCCGACCTGCTGCGGGCGGCGGGGGTGCGGGTGCCGCTGTTCACCTCGGACGGCCCGGAGGACCACATGCTGAGCGGCGGTTCGCTGCCCGGCGTCCTCGCCACGGTCAACTTCGGCTCGGGCGCGCGGGCGGCGTTCGCGAAGCTGCGGGAGCACCGCCCGTCGGGGCCGCTGATGTGCATGGAGTTCTGGTGCGGCTGGTTCGACCACTGGGGGGCGGAGCACGTCGTACGGGACGCGGGCGACGCGGCGGCGGCGCTGGCGGAGATCCTGGAGTGCGGGGCGTCGGTGAATCTGTACATGGCGCACGGCGGCACGAACTTCGCGGGCTGGGCGGGCGCCAACCGCGGGGGCGGCGCGCTGCACGACGGGGCTCTGGAGCCCGATGTGACCTCGTACGACTATGACGCGCCGATCGACGAGCACGGCCGCCCCACGGCGAAGTTCGAGGCGTTCAGGGACGTCCTCGCACGGTATGCGCCGGGGCCCCTGCCCGAGCCGCCGGCACCGCTGCCGGTGCTCGGCGCCCCGGTCTCGGCGGCGCTCGCCGACTGGGCGCCGCTGGATGCGGTCCTTGACCGTCTCGGGACCCCGGAGGCGGAGCACGCCGTCCCGCCGACCTTCGAGGAGCTGGACGTGGACCGCGGCCTGGTGCGGTACGCGCTGACGGTGCCCGGTCCGCGCGGGCCCTGTCCGCTGTCGGTGCGGGGGCTGCGCGACCGGGCGGTGGTGTACGTGGACGGGGAGCGGGCGGGGGTCCTGACCGAGGACGAGCCCGTCCTCGGGGTGCCGGTCGCGGGGCACGCGCGCGTGGAGCTGTGGGTGGAGTCCCTGGGGCGGGTCAACTACGGGCCGCGCCTGGGTGAGCCGAAGGGCATCGAGGGGGGTGTCCTGCACGAGCGGCAGTATCTGCACGGTGTGCGGGCGCGGGGGCTGCGGCTCGACGCGTTCGACGTGGCGCCGGCGGTGCGGGAGATCCCCGGGGGTGGTCAGGGGCGGGGGCGTCCGGGCCTGTACCGGGGTGCGCTGTCCGTGCGGGGCGCGGGTGACGCCGCGCTGGAGCTGCCGGGCTTCACGCGTGGCTTCGTGTGGGTGAACGGCTTCAACCTGGGGCGTTACTGGTCGGTGGGCCCGCAGAGGTCCCTGTATGTGCCGGGGCCGGTGCTGCGGGAGGGTGAGAACGAGGTGTGGGTCCTTGAGCTGGAGGAGGGCGGCGAGCGGGTCGCGCTGCGGTGAGGCGGGGGCGGGTCGCGCCGCGGTGAGGGCCGCGCGCACCGGGCGGGTGCGCGCGGCCGGTGCGGCGCTCAGACCTCCCGTACCTCGAAGGCGTCGAGCACGAACTCCGCCGTGCCGTCGTCGCCGGTCTTGCGCAGGCCCACCCAGGCCTCACCGTCGTCGGGGGCGGTGAACTCGTAGGTGAGGGTGGTGGGCGTCGTCGCGACGGGAAGGTCCTTGCGGTCGAGTTCCCGGGTGGCGGGGGTGTCGACGGCGGTGATCCAGGCGTACTGGCCGGCCTTCTCGTTCTCGTGGCGCAAGGAGACGCGGTAGCGCTTGCCCGGGGTGAAGCGGACGGTGTGCGGGACGGTGCGGTAGACGAGCCCGGTGTTCTCGCCGCGTGACTTCAGGGAGTTGGCGCCGTCGATGACGTCGTCGATCTCCTTGCCGTTCCAGCCGCGCTGGGTGTAGGGCGCGTGGCGCTGGGCGATGTGGGTGCGCGGGTCGGTGGCGCCGCCGGCGTCGCCCTTGACGAACGGGCCCCAGCCCTGCGGGACGTGTTCGAAGTCCTCGTGGACGAGGGTGCCGCGGGGCGGTCTCACAGGCTGCGCGGGGACGACGCGTACGTTGTCGAAGCGCACGCGCGCGTGGCCCGCCTCGGCCCGCAGGGTCAGCTCGGCGGCGCCGCCGCCCCGGGGGACGGTGAAGCGGGTGGACATGCGCTGGAAGCGGGTGCCGTGCTTGCGGTCGGCGGCCACGTGGTTGCCGGCGGTGGAGGTCTCGGTGAAGTTGGCGGCGGTGACGCCGTCGGCGGTGCGCACCTCCAGGGAGGCCTTGCGCCGCTCCCCCGCCTTCTCGCCGACCTCGACCTGCACGGAGGCGACGTACGTACCGGCCTTGAGGCGGGCGAGCCGCTGTCCGACGGAGGCCGCGCCGCCCGCGCCGATGACCAGCTCGGGGTCGCCGAGCGCGCTGAGCTCCACGGCGGCGGGCCCGCTGGCCTTCCAGCCCTTCAGGGAGCCGGAGTGGAAGCCCGGGTCGTGCAGGGGGGTGCCCTCGCCCCAGCGCGGGTCGGGCAGGGCGGCGGCCCGCTCGCGGTAGAGGACGTAGGGCTGCTTCGCCTCCGCCTCCAGGGTGACCTTGCCGCCCACCACGGAGACGTATGACTCGAAGACCCTGCCCTGGTCGGTGAGCCGGTACAGGGCGACGCGGGAACGCTTCGCCCACCCGCGCGGAAGACGCCATTCGCTGCTGCCGCCGGTGGGGTGGTAGTGGTACAGCTTGGCGGGATCGGTGGCCTCGCGGGGCTCCCAGGGCAGCAGGTAGCGGCCGTCCTCGTAGACGAGGTGTCCGTCCGTGGTGATGCGCCGCGTGCCGGAGGCGTCGGAGACGGTCGTCCCGCGTGCGCGGGAGCCCGCCGCGCCGAAGAAGGTGATCTCGTGCTCGCCCCACGTCTTGACGGGGTACGCCTGGAGGTACTTGGCGGGCAGCGAGTGGGTCCAGATCAGCTCGTAGAACGCGTGCCAGTCGGTCTTGCCGACCCAGCCCTCGAAGTTGCCCATGCGGGCGACGCCGAGGAGGGTGGGCCACTTGTCGGCGAAGACGTCCTTCTGGTGGTTGCGGACGAAGCGGATCAGGCGGGAGTTGATGCCGCGCGAGGTGTCGCCGCCGTAGTCGGTCTCGGTGGCCCAGTGCGACCAGACCGCGGAGCGTTCGAAGCCGTGGCCCCACTCCGTGGTGATGGTCCAGCCCTGTGCGCGCAGGGCGCGCTGGAGGCGGTCGGAGGTCCAGCCCGACTCGCGGAACACGTCGATGTACAGGGCGTCCAGGCCGTCGTCGGTCTGGGCGCGCAGATCGGCGAAGCGGCGCACGATGTCACCGGAGACGAGGTCGCGGCGCTGGTCGATGCGGTAGCTCTGGTCGAGCCAGTCCCACTGCTCGTCGCGTCTGTCGACGAGCTTCTCGGAGAAGGCGTTCGCGACGGGGTAGGACTCGGTGGCGTTGACGTGCACGCCGAAGGTGCTGTTCCACTTCTTGCCCTCGCGGACCAGGGTGTTGAGGTCGTCGAGGCCGCCCGCGCGCTCGTTGTAGTTGCCCGCGTAGTCGGGGTGGGCGGAGTCGTGGCCCTCGGACTGGTAGCCCTTCAGGAGCGTGTACTGGCCGAGGCCGTCGGTCGCCAGGTGGACGCGCTTGACGTTGTCGAGGGTGGCGAGGAAGGGGTTGGTGGCCTGGGAGGCGAAGTTGAACGGGATGTGCGGGACGACCCGCAGATGCTGTTCGTCGGCGCCGAGCGGCGTCACCATGATGTCGCGGAAGGCGATCGCGGCGTCCTGCCAGTCGACCTTGCCGTCGCCGTTGCGGTCGCCGGTGATCACGACGGTGGCGTACGGGAGGGGTTCGGTGGCGTCGACGGGCGCGGTCGCGGCACGGTGCGTCCACTGCCCCGGGCTCAGCCTGACCTCCACCCGGTCGCCGTTTCGCACCGTCTCGCGCCACAGCCGGCCGTTCTCCCAGGTGGTGCCCGCCTCGCCGGTGGGCTTGTCGTAGACGGTGTTCGTCTCGACCGCTCCGCCGAGCCCGTCGTGCGCGACGACGGCGTAGGCGCATCCGACGGCCGCCTCGGCGGGCGTGTCCTTACCCGGCCGGACGAGCGTGTCGCCGCTCTTGGCCTTGTCCAGCTGCACCTTGGCGGCGAGCAGGGCGGCGCCGGGCTGGTCGTCGCGTACGGAGAGCAGGCCGAGCCCGGGTATCCGCAGGGTGCCGACCCGCAGCGCCGCGGTGTCCGCGATCCGGGTGACCCGCCAGTGGACCTGCCACCCCTTGACCGCGATCTCCACGCCGATCCGGGTACCGCCGTCGAAGACCATGTCGTACGAGATGCGGTCCCCGCCTGGCACAGCGGTGACCTGCGGCGTCCGCTCGGCCTCGTCGATGAGCACCGTGCTCAGCGGCTCCGGCCGGCCGTGCAGCACGGCGCCGCTCGCGCGGTCGGTGTAGGAGACGACGCGCGGGAAGTCGCCCGCGACACGGACGTCGAGGCGCGCCGAGCGCAGGACCACCTCGCCCGCGGGGCGCTTGCCGGCGCCGGGCGCGCCGAACGCGCTTCCGGCCGCCCCGAGGGCGGCGCCCACCCCGGCCATCGCGCCCGTGGCGACCACGGCTCTGCGGCTCGGCCCTGACCTGTTCGACGGCAGCATGCGACACCCCTCGACGGACGGAGATTCGTGCCGAACACGATGCGCGGGTCCGGCGGGGACGCCCATGGACAAAGGAGGGGCAGCTGTTGGACTAACGGGTCCGTGGGGCGGTCCTGGCAGCGCGACGGGGCGCCCGCGGTTCGCGGGCGCCCCGTGCGTGAGGCTGTGGAGCGTCGGCCGTGGCGGGACTCAGAGTTCCGCGGCGGCCTTCTCTATGTCGGCAGCGAAGGTCGACACCTCGGTGTAGACGCCGGGGAACTTCGGCCGCGCGCAGCCGTTGCCCCAGCTCACGATGCCGACCTGGATGTACTCGCCGGCCTCGTCCTTGCGGAACATCGGGCCGCCCGAGTCGCCCTGGCAGGTGTCCGTGCCGCCCTCGGCGAGCTTGCCCGCGCAGAGCTCCTCACCGGGCGTCAGGTCCTCGCCGTACGCGGCCTCGCAGTCGGCGTCGCTGACGAACGGGACGGTGGCCTTGAGGAGGTGGCGCTGCTGCTGGCCGCCCTCCTTGTCGGCGCCCCAGCCGGCGACGGTGAAGTCGCCCTCGTTGTACTGGGTGTCCTTGGCGATCTTCAGCGTGGGCTGGTCGATCGGCTTGGCGAGCTTGACGAGCGCCCAGTCCTTGCCCTTGCCGTCGTAGCCGGGGGCCTGGAGGACCTTGGTGGACTTCACGCTGATCGCGTCGGGGCTCTCCAGGTCCACGACACCGCCGGTGGCGGTGATGCCGGTGTTGTCGCCGGAGCCGTCCACGCAGTGGGCGGCGGTCAGGACGACGTCCTGGGCGTACAGCGCGCCGCCACAGCCCATCGACAGACGGACCATGAACGGGAACTCGCCCTGCTCGGCGGGGGTGCCGCCGACGATGCGCTCACCCGGCTGGGGGCCCGGGTCCGGCGCCGCCTGAGCGGCCAGGGGCTGAAGGCTGACGGTGGCCAGAGCGATCGCGCCGAGGGTGGCGGCTCTCTTCACTCCACGCAGCTTGGTGTTCAATTGTCTTCCCTTCGTGGGGGGTTCGTGGGGGGATACACGCCTGAGCGGGCCCCTGCCGACCGCACGGAGTGCGTGCGGGTGGCATGAGCCCGCCAAAAGCGTTGCTGCGGATTATGGAGATCGATGTCCGCTCAGGACAAGGGGCGGTTTCCGGCCACGGCTTGTCGTGCGCGGCCGGGTCCGGGCGCCGGAGGGCGGTCGTACAGTGGGGTGGGCAGGCGTCGGGGGCGGGTAGGCGTCAGGGGGTGGGGGCGTGGCGGACGGTGGGCCTGTCGTGCACGGTTATCCCCATCTGGAGACCGTCCGTGCCGCCATCACCGCGCTCTACAAACGCCTTTCGTACGACACCATCCGCGCCTTCGACACCAGCGTGGCCCCCGCCGACGTGGCCTTCAGCGACCAGGACGACCTGCATCTGGGCGCGCAGCGCGTGGCCCGCGAGATGGTGCGGCACCTGCGCCTGCCCGACGCCCGCGTGATCGTCGGCTTCCGCGAGATGCGGCACGCGGCCTCCGTCGAACTCGCCGCAGGGCCCGAGTACTTCGTCGAGCTCAACGACCGTTTCCGCACCCACCGGCGGGACATCGGCGCGGCCCTCGCCCACGAGGTCATGCACGTGTATCTGCACCGCCTCGACCTGACCTTCCCCGGCACCCGCGCCAACGAGATCCTGACCGACACCGCCGCCGCGTACCTGGGCGCCGGGTGGCTGCTTCTCGATGCCTACCGCGAGGACGGCGCGTCCTCGCAGAAGCTGGGCTATCTGACGCCGGAGGAGTACGGATACGTCCTCGCCAAGCGGGCCTCGGCCTTCGGCGAGGCCCCGGAGACGTGGTTCACCAGCGCGCAGGCCTACACCGCGTACACCAAGGGCCTGGCCCGGGCCCGCCGCGACGAGCGGCAGCCTCCGCTGACGGCGGCCGGGTGGGCGGGGAAGCGGCGGTACGCCAAGGACCGGCGGTGCGCCGTGGAGCGCGGGGGGTTCGGGGGCGGGGGCGGGGCCGACGCCGACGCCGGGGCCGGGGCCGGGGCCGGGGCCGGGGCCGACGCCGGGGCCGGGGCCGCCGGGGGGTACTCGTTCTCCGGGGGTGGGGCGGGGACGCTTCGGGTGGCGTTCGCGTGCCCGGTCTGCCGGCAGCGGATACGGGTGCCGGTTCAGGGGCGGGTGCGGGTGCGGTGCGGGTTGTGCCGGGCCGTGCTCGACTGTGACACGTAGGCGGGCCTTCGGCCTGGGGGTGGGGTTGGTAGCTGGGGTGGGGCCGGTTCCTGGGGTGGGGCCTGTTCCTGGAGTGGGGCCGGTTCCTGGGGTGGGGCCGGTTCCAGGGCTGGTGCTGCGGCTGGGGTTAGGCCTGTGTCCAGTGGCTCGGGCGGTCCAGGATCTTCGGCAGCTTCGTGCGGGCGTCGCCCCTGGCCGCGTTCACCTGTGACCGCGTGAGGAACAGCGCGTCGGTGAGGTCCGCGCCGCGCAGATCCGTGTCCCGGAAGTCGGCGCCGATGAGGTCGGCCTCCCGCAGGTCCGCGTCGCGCAGGTCGGCGCCGATCAGGTAGGCGCCGCGGAGGTCCGCGCCCTTGAGGTCCGCGGACCTGAGCCGGGCGCCGACGAGATCGGCGCCTCTGCGCTGCTTCTTCTTGCCGGTGTTGCCCTTGCGGACCAGTTCGCTGGTGCGCAGGAGGAGGACGTTGACGTCCTGGCGGTGCGCGGCCACGTCCACGTCGGCCACGGCCTGGGGGGTGCCCGCGGCCAAGCGCTCCGTCTCGGCCAGGGCCTGCTTCAGCTCCGCGGTGATCGGGGCGGTCCGGGGGCGGCTCAGTGCGTCCGTCAGGTACCAGAGGAGTTCGTGGAGCTGCCGCATGACCGGGAAGACCTCGAACATCTGGCGGGCGGCGTCCTTGTCCTCGCGCCAGCTCCTGCCGTCGAAGGTGTGCTGCGAGACGTGCTGGCCCGCGCCGAAGCAGTCGTAGACCGTGCAGCCCTGGAAGCCCTTGTTCCGGAGGTCGCCGTGGATTCCGCAGCGGTAGTCCTCGCGGAGGTTGGTGCAGGGCCGGCCTGCGGCCTTGTCCACGGCGAAGTCCGTGGACCTGGCGAAGGTGAGGGCGACGCAGCAGAGCCCGAAGCAGTTGGCGCAGTCGGCGCGGAGCGCGGCGGGGCCGTCTCCGACCAGCGGCAGCGCGACGGGGGCGCGGCGGTGCTCCGGGGCCATGGGGGTCCTTCGGGCGTCTCGGGGGGGGGCGTGGTGTGACGATTCTGCTATGGCGGGGCTGCGGGGGTTTACCGGGGGGTGCGGTGGGTCCGCCGACGGGGCCGGGGTCGTCCGCCGGGGCCGGTGCCGGGTTGGGGGGTGGTGCCGGGTTGGGGGTGGTGCGCTTGTTCGTCGGGGGGCGGGGCCGCGCCGGTATGTCCGTCCTCGCTAACTTGGCGCGGGCGTCTCGTGCTTCGGCTCGGGCACCTCTGACCGCTGTGCTCCGGGCGGACATACCGACACGTCCCCTCCGGTCTCGTCATCGACCACCGCCCGTCCCGGCTTCCGGCAGCTGGCTTCCACCGGCTCCCGCCACCCGTTCCGGCTTCCGGCAGCTGGCTTTCACCGGCTTCCACCGGCTTCCGGCTCCCGCCCCGGCTCCCGCCACCCGCCCCGGCTTCCGGCTTCCGGCTTCCGGCTTCCGGCTTCCGGCTTCCGGCAGCTGGCTTCCACCGGCTTCCGGCTTTCCGCCCCTACGGGGAGGCCACCGCCGCCGGTCACGGGCGGGCGGGTGGGGAATCCCGCCGCGGAGCCGGCGCGGCGGGAGAGCCGGGGGGGAGACGGTCAGGGCGCCGAGGGGCCCCGCGGCCCCCGGGCGCGCACGGCTGCGGGGGGCCGGGGGGCGGCGGTCAAGGCACAGCGGCAGCGTTACGCCGCGCTGCGGCGGCCCCCCTGCGCTCCCCCGGCCGGACGGCCCCTGCGGGGCTGGCCGCCGCCCTGGCGGGGAACCCGGCGCTGCCCCTGCCCGGAGGGGCCCCCGGCGGAGCCGCCGCCACGGGGGCGGCGTCGGCGCGAACCCTGCCCGGCGGGCTGCTGCGCGGGCTGCGGGACCTCGATGACCACCGGCACCCCGGAAGGCTCCCGCGCCCCGGTGATCCGTACGAGCTCCTCGTCGGAGGAGGAGATCCGAGCCGTCCGGGGACGGATGTCCGCGTCGGACATCAGCCGCGTCATGTCCCGCTTCTCCTCGGGGAGGACGAGGGTGACGACGCTGCCGGACTCCCCGGCCCGCGCGGTGCGCCCGCCGCGGTGGAGGTAGTCCTTGTGGTCCGTGGGCGGGTCGACGTTGACGACCAGGTCGAGGTCGTCGACGTGGATGCCGCGCGCCGCGACGTTGGTGGCGACGAGCGCCGTGACCTGGCCGGTCTTGAACTGGTCGAGGGTCCGGTTGCGCTGCGGCTGCGAGCGTCCGCCGTGCAGGCCGGAGGCCCGTACGCCGTTGGCGAGGAGCCGCTTGGTGAAGCGGTCCACGGCGCGCTTGGTGTCCAGGAACATGATCACGCGACCCTCGCGGGCGGCGATCCGCATGGCGACGGCCTTCTTGTCCGTCTCGTCGGCGACGTAGAGGACGTGGTGCTCCATCGTCGTCACCGCACCCGCCGAGGGGTCCACGGAGTGCACCACGGGGTCGGTGAGGAACATCCGGACCAGGCGGTCGATGTTCTTGTCCAGCGTCGCCGAGAACAGCATGGTCTGGCCGCCCTGCTCGACCTGCTTGAGCAGGGCCGTGACCTGCGGCATGAAGCCCATGTCGGCCATCTGGTCGGCCTCGTCGAGGACCGTCGTGCGCACCTGGGACAGGTCGCAGTCGCCGCGTTCGATCAGGTCCTTGAGGCGTCCCGGCGTGGCCACGAGGACCTCGGCGCCGCGACGCAGCGTGTTCGACTGCTTGCTGATCGACAGGCCGCCGACGACGGTGGCGAGGCGGAGGTTGACCGAGGTGGCGTACGGGGTGAGCGCGTCCGTCACCTGCTGGGCCAGCTCACGTGTGGGGACCAGGACCATGGCGAGCGGCGACTTCGACTCGGCGCGCCGGCCCGCCGTACGGGCCAGGAGGGCGAGGCCGAAGGCCAGGGTCTTGCCGGATCCGGTGCGCCCGCGGCCGAGGATGTCGCGGCCCGCGAGGGAGTTCGGGAGGGTGGCGGCCTGGATCGGGAAGGGCGCCGTGACGCCCTGGGCGGCCAGCGTCTTCAGGAGGGCCTCGGGCATGTCCAGGTCGGCGAAGGCCTCGACGGCCGGCAGTGCGGGCGTGAGGCTCTCGGGCAGCGCGAACTCGCCGCCCTGCGCGGGCTTGGGCTTACGGCTCGCGGGCTTCCTCGCGGAGCCGCCCTTCGCCTGTCCGTTCGGCCGACCCCTGCCGCCCGCGTTGGTGGGTCGCTTGCGTGCGGGTCGTGCCGGGCCTTCGGAGCGGTTCATGCAGTAATGCCTTCCTGGTCGCTGGACTTTCCGGACCTCTGAGCCGGTGCGGCTCTGGGCCCGTCGGGCCCGATGACAGCGCAAGCCGAGGCCCGCACCCGAAGGTGCGGGCCTCGGCTTTGAGGTTCGCGCGCTGCGACGATCAGGCAGGAACGATGTTCTCGGCCTGCAGGCCCTTCTGGCCCTGGGTCACGTCGAAGGAGACCTTCTGGCCCTCCAGGAGCTCACGGAAGCCCGAGGACGCGATGTTGGAGTAGTGGGCGAAGACGTCGGGGCCGCCGCCGTCCTGCTCGATGAAGCCGAAGCCCTTTTCCGAGTTGAACCACTTAACGGTGCCGGTTGCCATGTCAATCTCCTCAACAGGGGCAGAGTATGGAGGATCACCGAATTGTGATACTCCAGCGCTGCATTGACCCCATCCGGAGAGAACCGGAAAAAACAAATATGCGCCCTCGGAGCATTCCCGTCAGGCGCACATAAAGTTCATGGGTACCAAAACTGCAACACATAACTTTAACATGCCGCGGCGGCCGGTTGTTCCCGGCCGCCGCGGCCGTGGTCCGCGGGGGTGTGCGGCCGCCTAGCGGACGACGTCGAAGACGTTCTTCTGGAGGCCGTTCGCGTAGGCCTCGTGCTCGACGAGCCGCAGCTTCTGGGTGTCCTTGTCCGTCGTGCTGAACAGTCGCTTGCCCGCGCCGAGCAGGAGCGGGAAGACGAGCAGGTGGTAGCGGTCGATAAGGCCGGCGTCGGAGAGGCCCTGGTTCAGGGTGGCGCTGCCGTGGACGATGATCGGGCCGCCCTCGGTCTCCTTCAGCGCGGCGACGTCGTCGAGGGTGCGCAGGATCGTGGTCTCGCCCCAGTTCGTCACCAGCTCGTCCTCGGTGAGGGTGCTGGACACGACGTACTTCGGCATCGGCCTGTAGTCGGCGAAGTCCTCCATGTCGGGCCAGACCGGGCTGAAGGACTCGTAGCTGACGCGGCCGAGCAGCATCGCGGCTGCCTCCTTCTGCTCCCGGCCCTTGATCTCGAAGGCCTCGGGGAGGAACTCCATGTCCTTGAAGGTCCACCCGGAGTTACGGTAGCCGGGCTCGCCGCCGGGGGCCTCGACGACGCCGTCGAGGGAGATGAAGGCGGTGCTGATGAGAGTGCGCATCGGGGGTTCCTCGGGTCTCGGGGCGGGGCCGCGGCGGGCGTGCGCCGTGTGTTCTGCACATGTTCTTCGACCGCGGGGGCCCGGGGAACTCATCGGTCGTCGGCCGCCTTCTTCCGGCGGGTCCTGCTAGGCCACGATCCCGCTCGTCCGCGCCGCCGCGAGCCAGGCGGGGAACTCCCCCACCAGGCGGTCGTAGAGCCTCTCGTCCGGCACCGCCCGCGGGTCGTCCCCCGCGTGGAAGAAGCCCGCGTTGTCGACCGGGCGCCTGGCGGGGACGGCGAGCTCGTCGAGCTTGCGGAGGTAGTCGAACTGCTTGCTCTCCGGGTCGCCGAAGCCGATGAACTGCCAGAACAGCGGGAGCTTCGCCGCCTTGCACAGGTACCGCTCGGCGGCGAGCTTGTTGACGGGGCCGCCGTCGGTCTGGAAGACCACGAGGGCGGGGGCGGTGGAGCCGCTGTCCAGGTAGTGGTCGATGACGGCGTCCATGGCCAGGTGGTAGCTGGTCCTGCCCATGTGTCCGAGCCCGGCGACGATCTCGTCGACGCGGCCGCGGTGGCGGTCGAGCGCGATGTCGGTCACCGCGTCGACGTCCGTGGAGAAGAAGACGGTGGGCACGCGGCCGTCGTCGTCGAGGTGCGCGGAGAGGCCGAGGACGCGGTCGGCCAGGGCCTGGACGCTGCCGTCCCGGTAGTAGGGCCGCATGGAGCCGGAGTAGTCGATGACGAGGTAGACCGCGGCCCGCGCCCCGTCCAGGCCGTGCTCGCGCAGGGAGGCGCCGGCGCTCTTGTAGAGGCTGACCAGCGCGGGCGCGGACTCCTCCACCTTGCGCAGACTGATCGCCGGTCCCATGTGCCGCTCCGCTCTCCCGCGCCCGGCCGCCGCCGCGCATGATCGTCAGCGGCCGAGCGTACGCGTTTCCCGGCCGTGTGCCTTCTCGGCGGGGAGGGGGACAGCGCGCCCGGCGGCCCGGCGCGCAGGTGTACGGGGAGACGTTCGGGGCGCTCTGACCCCGTACACCCGGGGCGGTGTCAGCCCTTGACCGCGCCCGCCGCCAGGCCCGAGCCCAGCTTGCGGTGGACGATCACGAAGAAGATCATCACCGGCACGGTGACCAGCGTGGAGCTGGCCATGACGGGTCCCCAGGACGTCGAGTTCTCCCCGAAGAACTGGTAGATGCCGACGGCGGCGGTGTACTTGTCGCTGCCCTTCATGAAGGTGTACGCGAAGACGAACTCGTTCCACGCCGTGATGAAGGCGAAGATCGACGTGGCGACCAGTCCGGGTCCGACCAGCGGCAGAAGGACCGACCGGAACATCCGGAACCAGGACGCGCCGTCGATGTAGGCGGCCTCCTCCACCTCCTTGGGGATGGTGGCGACGAAGCCGCGCAGCGTCCAGATCGCGAAGGGCAGGGACAGCGCGATGTAGACGATGCTCAGGCCCAGCAGGGAGTTGAGCAGTTCGTAGTCCCGCATCTGGATGAAGAGCGGGATGACGAGCGCCTCCAGCGGCACCATCTGCACGATCAGGATCATGATCAGCACGGAGGTGCGGAAGCGGAACTTGAACCGGGCCACCGCGATGGCCGCGAAGAGTGAGAGCAGCGCGGCGGCGACAATCGTGGCGAGGCCGACGAGGGCGGAGTTCAGCAGGTAGGTGCCGAAGTTGCCCTTCTCGAAGACGAACGTGAAGTGTTCGAAGCTGATGCCGCTCGGCAGCACGTCCGAGCCGCGGCTGATCGCCTTGGGGTCGAGTGCCGTGGAGATCATCCAGTACACGGGGAAGAGCGTGAAGACCAGCAGCGCGATGACCGCCACCGGCAGTCCGACGCGTGAGGCGAGTGAGGTGCGGCGGCCCGATGCGGCCGTGGGCCGGGGCGCCGGCCGGGCCTGGAGCTTGGCGGTGGTCACAGGTCCTCCTCCCCCTGTCGGAACAGCGTGCGGATGTAGACGATCGTGATGAGCAGGAGCAGCAGGGTCAGCAGGACGGCCGCCGCCGCGCCCGCGCCGTAGTCGTTCTTGGCGAAGGCCTGGATGTAGGAGAAGACGCCGAGGTTGTAGACCTCTTCGTTGGAGCCGTCGCCGCCGGGTTGCAGGTAGATCTGGGTGAAGACCTTGAAGTCCCAGATGGTGGAGAGGATGGTCACCACGAGGAAGACGGGCTTGATCGTCGGCACGGTGATGTTCCAGAACCGCTGCCAGGCGTTGGCGCCGTCCAGTTCCCCGGCCTCGTACAGCTCCTTGGGGATCGTCATCAGGCCCGCGAGGACGGTGATGGCGACGAACGGGAAGCCGTGGTGGATGACGTTCAGGGTGGCGATGGCGTAGAACGGTCCGCGTTCGGTGAACCAGTTGGTGGTCTCGGGGTCGATCAGGCCGATCGAGCCCGCGATCTGGCTGACCATGCCGTCCTGCGGCTGGAAGAGCCAGATCCACACGTACGTGCCGGTCACCGCGGGCATGGCCCAGGCGGCGAGGATCGCGATGGAGCAGATCAGCCGCCAGGTGGCGCCGAGGCGGTTGAGCAGCAGCGCCACGAGGGTGCCGAGCGCGACGGTGAGGCCGACGCAGGCGAGGGCGAAGAAGACGGTGTTGGGCAGGACGGTCTTCCACAGCAGGCTGCTGGAGAGCAGGTCGCTGTAGTGGTCGAACCCGGTGTAGGTGCCGACGCCGCCGCCGAACTTGACGGCGTAGTCCTGGAGGGAGAGCTTGCCGACCTGGATCAGCGGCCAGAGCAGCAGGCCCGCGAGGACCACCAGGGAGGGGGCGAGCAGGAGCCAGGGCCGGGTGAGGTTGATCAGGTTCTTGCGGCGGCGGGCCGCTTCGGCTCCGCCGGTGTCCTGCTTCAGGGGGCCGCGGCGGGCCGGAGTCTCCTCCGGCCCGCCGGCGACGAGCGTGTCTGTCACGACTGTCGCGTCCTTCACTGTGCCGAACTCGACCTCGCTCACTTGTCCTTGGCGAAGATCGCGTCCATGTCCTTGGCGGCCTTGTCGGCGGCCTCCTTGACGGAGGCCTTGCCGGTCAGGATCGACTGGACCATGCCGGGGATGACCTTGGAGGCCTGGATCTCGCCGTACGCCTTGGTCTTGGGGACCGTGGCGCCGGCTTCGAGCATCTGCTTGGCGAACGGCTCGACCAGCGGGTCCTTCTTCGCGGCGATCTTCTTCAGCTCGGAGTTCTGGCCGGGGAAGTAGTTGGTCTGCTCGGCCCACTTGGCGGCGAAGTCACCGGTGGTGAGCATCTTCACGAACTCCCAGGCGAGTTCCTTCTTGTCCGTGTTGAACGTGGACAGGTAGGAGCCGCCGAGGAAGGACTTGCTCATGCCGCCGTTCTCGCCGGGGATCGGCACCGCGCCGAGCTTGCCCTTGAGGTCGGGGTTGGCGTCGACGATGGCCTTCGGGGTCCAGTTGCCGCCGATGGCCATGGAGATCTCGCCCTTGTTCCAGGCGTCGCCGACCTCCTTCTCGGTCCAGGTGTTGACCTTGGCCGGGGAGACCTTGTCCTTGGTGGCGAGGCCCGTGTAGAACTCGATGCCCTTGAGCGCCTCGGGCGAGTTGATGCCCGACTTCCACTTGCCGCCGGACTCGGTGGCCAGCTCGCCGCCCGCGCCCCAGACGAAGGGGGCCGCGAACATCTCGGCGCCGCCCGCGACGGGGAAGGCCACCTTGTCGGGCTCCTTCTCCTTGAGCGTCTTGGCGGTGGCCTGGAGCTCCTTCCAGGTGGTCGGGGGCTTCAGGTCGTGCTTCTCGAAGAGGTCCTTGCGGTAGACGACGGAGCGCACGCCCGCGTACCACGGCATGCCGTACTGCTTGCCGTCGAGCGTGCCCGCGTCCTTCAGGCCCTCGACGAGGTCGTCGCCGAGGCCGGACTTCTTCACGTCGTCGGTGACGTCGACGAGCGCGTCGGTCTCGGCGAACTGCGGCACCCAGGTGGTGCCGACCTCCGCCACGTCGGGCACCTGTTCGGCGCCGCCCTCGATGGCGGTCGTGAACTTCTTCTGGGCCGTGGCCCACTGCTGGTACTCGACCTTGATCTTGGCGCCCGTCTTCTTCTCGAAGGCGTCGCCGGCCTCCTTGAAGAACGGACGGGCGTCGGGGTTGGTCCCCTCCATGATCCACACGGTCAGGGTCTTGCCCTTGCCGTCGGTGGCCTTGCCGCCGTCGCCGCCGTCATCGCCGCCGCACGCCGTGGCGGTCAGTCCGATACTCATGGCGATACAACCAGCCGCGATGACACGTCGCTTCATGCCGGCCCCCTCCAGGTTCGATTGGTGGGAGCGATTGTGGTCACACGGGGTCGAGGCGGTCTAGACCCATTGGGATAAGCGGCCGAACCGTAATGAGGGTTGCGGGTGACGCAACATACGCTCATACCATTGCGCCACACGCAACGCAGGCGTCGCGCGGTCCGGTCTCCGGAACCCCCCGCGAACGCCACGACGCCCGCCTCCGTCCGGTCGGGGACAAAGCGGGCGCCGCGTCAGTTCCGCACACCGTTGTGCGGGACGTTCTTGAGGGGTCGTACGCGATTACGGCGTACGGGTCAGACCATCAGGGCTCGGTCCGTCGGACGGATCGGCGCCGGAAGATCACTCGCACCGGTGAGGAAGCGGTCGACTCCGCGTGCCGCCGAACGGCCCTCGGCGATCGCCCAGACGATGAGCGACTGGCCGCGGCCGGCGTCGCCGGCGACGAAGACTCCGGGGACGTTCGTCTGGTAGTCGCCGTCGCGTGCGATGTTGCCGCGCTCGTCGAGCTCCAGGGCAAACTGGTCCACCAGGCCGTTCTCCCGGTCCGTGCCGGTGAAGCCCATCGCGAGGGTGACGAGCTGGGCGGGGATCTTGCGCTCCGTGCCCGGCTTCGGGGTCGGCCTGCCCTCGATGAACTCCACCTCGACCAGGTGCAGGAACTGGACGTTGCCGTCCTCGTCCCCCTCGAAGTGGGTGGTGTTGACGGAGTAGACCCGCTCACCGCCCTCCTCGTGCGCGGAGGTGACCTTGTACAGCATCGGGAAGGTCGGCCACGGCTGGTGCGGGGCGCGGTCCTCGCCCGGCTTCGGCATGATCTCCAGCTGGGTCACGGAGGCCGCGCCCTGGCGGTGGGCCGTGCCCACGCAGTCCGCGCCGGTGTCGCCGCCGCCGATGACGACGACGTGCTTGCCCTCGGCGGTGATGGGGGGCGCCACGAAGTCGCCCTCCTGGACCTTGTTGGCGAGCGGCAGGTACTCCATGGCGAAGTGGATGCCGTTCAGGTCGCGGCCGGGCACCGGCAGGTCGCGCGAGATGGTCGCGCCCGCGGCGATGACCACGGCGTCGTAGCGCTTGCGCAGCTTCGTCGCGTCGATGTCGCGGCCGATCTCCACGCCGGTGCGGAACTTGGTGCCCTCCGCGCGCATCTGCTCGATGCGGCGGTTGATGTGCCGCTTCTCCATCTTGAACTCGGGGATGCCGTAGCGCAGCAGGCCACCGATGCGGTCGGCGCGCTCGTACACGGCGACGGTGTGGCCGGCCCGGGTGAGCTGCTGGGCGGCGGCCAGGCCCGCGGGGCCCGAGCCGACGACCGCGACCGTCTTGCCGGAGAGCCGCTCCGGGGCCTGGGGCGCGACGTCGCCGCGGTCCCACGCCTGGTCGATGATCGAGACCTCGACGTTCTTGATGGTGACGGGCGGCTGGTTGATGCCGAGCACGCACGCCGACTCGCACGGGGCCGGGCAGAGGCGGCCGGTGAACTCCGGGAAGTTGTTCGTGGCGTGCAGGCGCTCCTGCGCGGCCGACCAGTCCTCGCGGTAGGCGTAGTCGTTCCACTCCGGGATGAGGTTCCCGAGCGGACAGCCGTTGTGGCAGAACGGGATGCCGCAGTCCATGCAGCGCGAGGCCTGCTTGGAGATGATCGGCAGGAGCGAACCGGGGACGTAGACCTCGTTCCAGTCCTGGACGCGCTCGCCGACCGGGCGGGTCCGCGCGACCTCGCGGCCGTGGTTCAGAAAGCCCTTGGGATCAGCCATTGGTCGCCGCCTCCATCATCTTCTCGGTGATCTCGGTCTCGGAGAGACCGGCTCGCTCGGCGGCGTCCTTGGCGGCGAGCACTGCCTTGTACGTGCTGGGGATGATCCTGCTGAAGCGCTCCACGGCGGAGTCCCACTCGGCGAGCAGCTTCTCGGCGACGGTGGAGCCCGTCTCCTCCTGGTGGCGGCGCACGACGTCGTGCAGCCACTGCTTGTCGGACTCGTCGAGCGGCTCGACGGCCGCGAGGTTGCCGGCGTTGACGTTGTCGCGGTCCAGGTCGATGACGTACGCGATGCCGCCGGACATACCGGCCGCGAAGTTGCGCCCGGTCTCGCCGAGGACGACGGCGTGGCCGCCGGTCATGTACTCGCAGCCGTGGTCGCCCACGCCCTCGGAGACCACCGTGGCTCCGGAGTTGCGGACGCAGAAGCGCTCGCCGGTGCGGCCCCGCAGGAACAGCTCGCCGCCCGTCGCGCCGTACGCGATGGTGTTGCCGGCGATCGTCGAGTACTCGGCGAGGTGGTCGGCGCCGCGGTCCGGGCGGACGATGATCCGGCCGCCGGAGAGGCCCTTGCCGACGTAGTCGTTGGCGTCGCCCTCCAGGCGGAGCGTGACGCCGCGCGGCACGAACGCGCCGAAGGACTGGCCGGCCGAACCGGTGAACGTGATGTCGATGGTGTCGTCGGGCAGGCCCGCGCCGCCGAACTTCTTCGTCACCTCGTGGCCGAGCATGGTGCCGACCGTGCGGTTGATGTTGCGGATGGCGACCTGGGCGCGGACGGGCTGCGCGTCGGTGGCGCTGGAGGCCGCGAGCGCGTCGGCGGAGAGCTTGATCAGCTCGTTGTCGAGGGCCTTCTCCAGGCCGTGGTCCTGGACGGCGATCTGGTGGCGCACGGCGCCGGCGGGCAGGGCGGGCACGTGGAAGAGCGGCGCCAGGTCGAGGCCCTGCGCCTTCCAGTGCGTGACGGCCTTCTCGGTGTCGAGCAGCTCGGCGTGGCCGACGGCCTCCTCGATGGAGCGGAAGCCCAGCTCGGCGAGCAGCTCGCGGACCTCTTCGGCGATGAACTCGAAGAAGTTGACGACGTACTCGGCCTTGCCGGAGAAGCGCTCGCGCAGCGCCGGGTTCTGCGTGGCGATGCCGACGGGGCAGGTGTCCAGGTGGCAGACGCGCATCATGACGCAGCCGGAGACGACGAGCGGCGCGGTCGCGAAACCGAACTCCTCGGCGCCGAGGAGCGCGGCGATGATGACGTCGCGGCCGGTCTTCAGCTGGCCGTCCGTCTGGACGACGATGCGGTCGCGCAGGCCGTTGAGCAGCAGGGTCTGCTGGGTCTCGGCGAGGCCCAGCTCCCAGGGGCCGCCCGCGTGCTTGAGCGAGGTCAGCGGGGAGGCGCCGGTGCCGCCGTCGTGGCCGGAGATGAGGACGACGTCCGCGTGGGCCTTGGAGACGCCCGCGGCGACCGTGCCGACGCCGACCTCGGAGACCAGCTTCACGTGGATGCGGGCCTGCGGGTTGGCGTTCTTCAGGTCGTGGATCAGCTGGGCCAGGTCCTCGATGGAGTAGATGTCGTGGTGCGGCGGCGGCGAGATGAGGCCGACGCCGGGCGTCGAGTGACGCGTCTTGGCGACCCACGGGTAGACCTTGTGGCCCGGCAGCTGGCCGCCCTCGCCGGGCTTCGCGCCCTGCGCCATCTTGATCTGGATGTCGTCGGCGTTGACGAGGTACTCGCTGGTCACGCCGAAGCGGCCGGAGGCGACCTGCTTGATGGAGGAGCGGCGCGCCGGGTCGTACAGGCGCTCGGCGTCCTCGCCGCCCTCACCGGTGTTGGACTTGCCGCCGAGCTGGTTCATGGCGATGGCGAGCGTCTCGTGCGCCTCGCGGGAGATCGAGCCGTACGACATGGCGCCGGTCGAGAACCGCTTGACGATCTCGGAAGCCGGCTCGACCTCGTCGATGGAGATCGAGGGGCGGTTCGACTTGAAGCCGAAGAGCCCGCGCAGGGTCATCAGCCGCTCGGACTGCTCGTTCACGCGGCCCGTGTACTGCTTGAAGATGTCATAGCGGCGGCTGCGCGTGGAGTGCTGGAGGCGGAAGACCGTCTCGGGGTCGAACAGGTGCGGTTCGCCCTCGCGGCGCCACTGGTACTCGCCGCCGATGTCCAGGGCGCGGTGCGCCGAGGGGACGCCGGAGGCCGGGTAGGCCTTGGCGTGCCGGGCGGCGACCTCCTGGGCGATGACGTCGAGGCCGGCGCCGCCGATCTTCGTCGTCGTGCCGCTGAAGTACCGCTCGACGAAGGACTGCTCCAGGCCGACGGCCTCGAAGACCTGGGCGCCGCGGTAGGAGGCGACGGTGGAGATGCCCATCTTGGACATGACCTTCAGGACGCCCTTGCCGAGGGCGTGGATGAGGTTGCGGATGGCCTGCTCGGCCCCGCCGTTCTCGTCGGCCTGCAGGAAGGTGCCGGCGCGGACGAGGTCCTCGACGGACTCCATCGCCAGGTAGGGGTTGACGGCCGCGGCGCCGTAGCCGATGAGGAGGGCCACGTGGTGGACCTCGCGCACGTCGCCCGCCTCCACGAGCAGGCCCACCTGGGTGCGCTGCTTGGTGCGGATGAGGTGGTGGTGGACGGCCGAGGTGAGCAGCAGCGAGGGGATCGGCGCGTGCTCGGCGTCGGAGTGCCGGTCGGAGAGCACGATCAGGCGGGCGCCGGCCTCGATGGCGGCGTCGGCCTCGGCGCAGATCTCGTCGATGCGGGCGGCGAGGGCGCGGCCGCCGTCGCCGACGCGGTAGAGGCCCGAGAGGGTCGCGGCGGTCATGCCGGGCATGTCGCCGTCGGCGTTGATGTGGATGAGCTTGGCCAGCTCGTCGTTGTCGATCACCGGGAAGGGCAGCGTGACGCTGCGACAGGACGCGGCGGTCGGTTCGAGCAGGTTGCCCTGCGGACCCAGCGAGGAGTGCAGGGAGGTGACGAGCTCTTCACGGATGGCGTCCAGCGGCGGGTTGGTGACCTGCGCGAAGAGCTGCGTGAAGTAGTCGAAGATCAGCCGGGGGCGCTCGGAGAGGGCGGCGATCGGGGTGTCCGTGCCCATGGAGCCGAGCGGCTCGCCGCCGGTCTTGGCCATGGGGGCGAGGATGACGCGCAGCTCTTCCTCGGTGTAGCCGAAGGTCTGCTGGCGGCGCGTGACGGAGGCGTGCGTGTGCACGATGTGCTCGCGCTCGGGCAGGTCGGACAGCTCGATCTCGCCGGCTTCCAGCCACTCCTGGTACGGGTTCTCGGCGGCGAGGCCCGCCTTGATCTCGTCGTCCTCGACGATGCGGTGCTCGGCGGTGTCGACGAGGAACATGCGGCCGGGCTGGAGGCGGCCCTTGCGGACGACCTTCGCGGGGTCGATGTCGAGGACGCCGACCTCGGAGCCGAGGACGACGAGGCCGTCGTCGGTGACCCAGTAGCGGCCGGGGCGCAGTCCGTTGCGGTCGAGGACGGCGCCGACCTGGGTGCCGTCGGTGAAGGTGACGCAGGCGGGGCCGTCCCAGGGCTCCATCATCGTGGAGTGGTACTGGTAGAAGGCGCGCCGTGCCGGGTCCATCGAGGCGTGGTTCTCCCAGGCCTCGGGGATCATCATCAGGACGGAGTGCGGGAGCGAGCGCCCGCCCAGGTGCAGCAGCTCCAGCACCTCGTCGAAGGACGCCGAGTCGGAGGCGTCGGGGGTGCAGATCGGGAAGACGCGGTCGAGGTTCGCGCTGCCGAAGAGGTCCGAGGCGAGCTGCGACTCACGGGCCCGCATCCAGTTGCGGTTGCCCTTGACCGTGTTGATCTCACCGTTGTGCGCGACGAAGCGGTACGGGTGTGCGAGCGGCCAGCTCGGGAACGTGTTCGTCGAGAAGCGGGAGTGGACGAGCGCGACGGCCGTGGCGAAGCGGCGGTCGGACAGGTCGGGGAAGAACGGCTCCAGCTGGCCGGTGGTCAGCATGCCCTTGTAGACGATCGTGCGGGCGGAGAGCGAGGGGAAGTAGGTCCCCGCCTCGCGCTCGGCGCGCTTGCGCAGCGCGAACGCCTTGCGGTCGAGAGCCAGGCCGGTGTTCTCGCCGTCGGCCACGAAGACCTGCCGGAAGACGGGCATCGTCGAGCGGGCGGTGGCGCCGAGCAGCTCGGGGGCGACGGGGACCTCGCGCCAGCCGAGGACGGTCAGGCCCTCCTCCGAGGCGATCGTCTCGATCTGTGAGACGGCGGCGTCGGCGGTGCCCGCGGTGTCGACGGGCAGGAAGGCGATGCCTACCGCATAGGCGCCGGCGGCGGGAAGTTCGAATCCGGCCACTTCGCGGAGGAACGCGTCCGGGACCTGGAGCAGGATGCCGGCGCCGTCACCGGAGTCGGGCTCGGAGCCGGTGGCGCCGCGGTGCTCGAGGTTGCGCAGTACCGTCAGCGCCTGTTCGACCAGCTCATGGCTGGCAACACCGGTGAGGGTGGCCACGAACCCGACACCGCAGGCGTCGTGTTCGTTACGGGGGTCGTACATGCCCTGGGGGGCGGGGCGACCATCCATGGGCGACCAGGCGTGGGTACGCATCGGCACTCCCGTCGTCGTCGTGGCTGGGACCTCCCAGGCCGCTCCGGCTCTGGGGGTACGTGAGGCGAGGGACGACTTTGGCCCTGGCGAAATTTCGTGCAGGTTACATGATGGAACGCTTCTCGAAAAGCGGATACGTCATTCCAACATGTGGACACCGCCCTCGCAGGTGGGGGCGGTACGGAGGGGGCTCGGCGGACAGGTCGATGGCCGGCGGCCCTGAGCGACACAGGCCTCATTGCCCGCAGCGCTACCGGCTCATGCCCGCTGGTCACGGAGTCGAAACCGCCGATTGACGGTTACTTATGCAACAACTCGCATAGCCCTGCGTCCGCTCATCCTACGGCCGTACCGAACAGCGTGCCCAGGGCGTACGTCACACCGGCCGCCGCGCCGCCGAGCGCGAGCTGCCGCAGACCGCTGAACCACCAGGACCGCGCGGTCACCTTGGCGACCACGGCGCCGCAGGCGAAGAGCCCGATCAGCGCGAGCAGCACGGCGGGCCACAAGGCGGTCGCGCCGAGCAGGTACGGCAGCACGGGGAGCAGGGCGCCGAGCGCGAAGGCGCCGAAGGAGGACACCGCGGCCACGGCGGGCGACGGCAGGTCCCCGGGGTCGATGCCGAGCTCCTCGCGGGCGTGGATCTCCAGGGCCTGCTCGGGGTCCGCGGAGAGCTGCCGGGCGACCTCGCGGGCCAGACCCGGCTCGACGCCGCGCGACTCGTACAGCGCGGCGAGCTCCTTCTCCTCGTCCTTGGGGTGCTTGCGCAGCTCCGCGCGCTCGATGTCCAGCTCGGCCTGGACCAGCTCACGCTGGGAGGCGACGGAGGTGTACTCGCCGGCCGCCATGGAGAAGGCGCCGGCGGCGAGCCCGGCGAGGCCGGTGATGACGATGGTCTGATGGGCGACGGAGCCGCCGGCGACACCGGTCATCAGCGCCAGGTTGGACACGAGCCCGTCCATCGCGCCGAAGACGGCGGGACGCAGCCAGCCGCCGTTCACGTCCCGGTGCGTGTGGTTGTCGCGGTGCGCCTCGTGCAGCGTCGCTTCGGTCTCGATGATCGCCATGGTGAATGGACCCCCTCAATGTCTGGACGGTGTCGAAAGTACGCTCCAAAAAAATCTCCCGCCAGCAAGGAAGGCCGTACTTACCTGCGAAAACGCGCCTCGGCGGGGCCCTGGGAGCGCCGCTCGCGACGGGGCCGTGAGCACGGCGAAGGGGTGATCCGGGCCCGCTCGTGCTCGGGTGAACGGCTGACGTGGCAGACATGCAGGGACGCGCGGTCCGTCCGTCCGCGCGACAGGGAGGCACGGCATGGCATCCAGCGCATGCGTCACGTCGGTCCCGGCGCCGGGCGGCGCCGACGAGCTCCGCGAGCGGGCACGGGGCGCGCTCCTCGGCCTGGCGGTCGGTGACGCGCTCGGCGCGCCCGCCGAGAACATGAGACCGTCCGAGATCCGCGCCCGCTGGGGGCGCATCACCGGTTACGTCGCCGAGCACCCGGCGGGCACCGACGACACCGAGTACGCGATCTTCTCGGGGCTGCTGCTGGCCCGGCACGGGTCCGCGCTGACCGTCGCCCACGTCGAGGCGGCCTGGCACCAGTGGATCGCCGACCTGGACGTCCCCTTCCGGGGCGCGGGCTTCTCCGAGCGCGGCACGCTGGAGAACCTGCGGCGCGGGCTCGCCGCGCCCATCTCCGCCCAGCACCGGCACGCCTGGAGCGACGGGCTCGCGATGCGGGCCGCGCCCTTCGGCGTCTTCGCCGCGGGACGCCCCGCGGAGGCGGCGCGGCTCATCGCCGTCGACGGCTCCGTCAGCCATGACGGCGAGGGCATCTACGGCGGCCAGGCGGTCGCCGCGGGGGTCGCGGCGGCGATGGGCGGCGCCCCGGTCGACGGCGTCGTGGCGGCGGCGCTCTCCGCCGTCCCCGAGGACAGCTGGACCTCGCGGTCGCTTCGGCGGGCCGTGGCCGTGGCGCACCTCGGTGAGCGCGCGGTCCGCTCGGCGGTGGTCGTCGGGGGGTATCCGTGGACCGACCTCGCCCCGGAGGCGGTGGGGCTCGCCTTCGGCGCGTACGCGGCGGCGCGCGGGGACTTCCGGTGCGCGGTGCTCTCCGCGGTGAACATGGGGCGGGACGCCGACACCACCGGGGCCGTGGCGGGGGCGCTGGCCGGGGCGACGTGCGGGGTCTCGGCCATCCCCGCCGCCTGGGCGTCCGCCGTCGAGGCGGCCCGCGGGAGCTGCCTGCCCTCCATGCGGGGGCATCACGTGCTGGACGTGGCGGATCTGCTCGTGCCCGAGGGGGAGGCGGCGTGACCCTGGACAGGGCCGCCGCGCGGCCGGTCTCCGCCACCGGGCTCGCCCCCGGCCTCGGCAGCCGTCCCGGCCGGAGCCGTTCCCGCACCGAAGGGCTGCTCCTCGGCCTTGCCGCGGGTGACGCCGCCGGGTGGCCCGCCGCCCGGCACCGGGCGAGCCGGATGCCCGAGTGGACCCGGCGGCTCACCCGCGAGCTGGACACCTTCGCGGAGCGGAACGCGACCACCACGCTCCCCGTCCCGATCGCCCTGAACCAGCCCCCGGAGCCGCTGCGCCTCGGCCCCTCGGACGACGCCGAATGGGCGGCGTTCACCGCCGAGTCCCTGCTGCGGGCGGCGGACGACGGGCTCGGCCAGGGGCCGCCCTCGGACCGCCGGGTCCGCGCGGCGCTCGACCTCGCCTGGTCGGCGCTGGCCGCCGAAGTGGCCGACGCGGCGGCCCTCGCCCCGGAGGTGGAGTCCGCCGTCCTGCCGCTGCGCGCCCGCATCTCCGTCCGCGCGGGCCTCGGCAACCTCGCCGCGGGGCTGCGCCCGCCCGCCACCGGCCACGACAACCCGCACTTCTTCGACGACGCCGCCTGCGTACGGGCCTGCGTGCTCGCCCTGGTCCACCCCGGCGCCCCCGAACGGGCCGCCGGCCTCGCGGAGTTCGACGCCCGCTACACCCAGGACGGTGACGGCGTCCACGGCGCCCGCGCCATGGCCGCGGCCGTCGCGGCGGCCCTCGGCGACGCCGACGTGACCGCCGCCGTGGACGCCGCGCTCGCCCGGCTCCCCGAGCACACGGAGATCGGCCGCAACGCCCGGCACGCGGTGAAGCTCGCCCAGAACGCCGCGTGCGCCTTCGACCTCGTACCGCTCCTCGAACACCAGATCGTCGACCACGTCTACAGCTACGGGATCGCCGCCGCCGAGACGGTGCCCGTGGCCCTCGCCCTGGCCACCGCCGCGCGTGGCCGCATCCGCGAGGCGGTGCCCGCCGCCGCGTGCCTGTCCCGTGTCGCCGACTCGGCGCCCGCCCTGGCGGGGGCGCTGACCGGTGCGCTCGGCACGGCGGCCGCGATCCCCGAGGCGTGGCGCGACGCCTGCCGGACCCTCTCCGGGTGCGCGCTGCCCCGCCTCGCCGGCACCGATTTGGTGGAACTCGCCGGGCGTCTGACAGCCGCGGAACCGGGTGCTCCAGATGGACAATCCCGACATGACGCCCACATCTAGCCGGCTCACGGCCGACGCCCCGCCCTCTGGCTCCCCCGCACCCGGCGCACCCGCACCCGACGGCCTCGCCGACCGCATCACCGGCAGCCTCGTCGGCGCGGCGGTCGGTGACGCGCTCGGCGGGCCCGTCGAGGGGTACTCCCCCGAGCAGATCGGCGCGCGGCACGGCGGTCGCGTCGACGGCATCGTCGGCCCCTGGAACGGCGAGCGGTGGCGCACGGCCCGGCCCCTCGCGCCGTACCACAAGGGCGACGGGCACATCACCGACGACACCCTGATGACGCACGCCCTCATCCGGGTCTACGCCACCGTCCGCGACCACCTCGACGCGTACGCGGTCGCCGACCACCTGGTGCCCGACCTGATGACGACCCCGCGCTGGATCCCGGAGCTGGAGGCCGAGGCGCTCCCGCTGCACCGGATCTTCCTCGCCGAGAAGTGGCTCGTCGCCCGCCTGCACTACGGGCACGTCGACCCGCGCGAAGCCGGTTCCGGCAACATCGTCAACTGCGGGGCCGCGATGTACATGGCGCCCGTCGGCCTGGTCAACGCCGCCGATCCCGCCCGCGCCTACGCCGAGGCCCTGGACGTCGCGGGCGCCCACCAGTCCTCGTACGGCCGCGAGGCGGCGGGCGTCTTCGCGGCGGCGGTGGCCGCGGCCTGCGCGCCCGGCGCCACGGCGGCCTCGGTGGTCGAGGCATGCCTGGCCCTGGCCAAGGACGGCACGCGCGCGGCGATCGAGGCGGTCGCGGACGTGGCCGTGCGCAGGCATGACACCGAGGCGGCCATCGGGCCCCTGCGCGCCGCCGTCGCCCCCTTCGACACCGTCGGCCCCGACTACCGCACCCCCTCCCTCGGCGCCCGCCGCCCCTCCCGGCTGCACTCCATCGAGGAGCTGCCCATCGCCCTCGGCATGCTCCTGGCCGGCGGCTCCGACTACCGCCGCACGGTCCTCGGTTCGGTCAACTACGGCCGTGACTGCGACTCCATCGCGACGATGAGCGGCGCCCTCGTGGGCGCGCTGCACGGCGAGGCCGCCGTCCCCGCGGAGTGGGTCACGGCGGTCTCCGAGGCGAGCCGCGTCGACCTGCGCTCCCCCGCCGCCGCCCTCACGGAGGTCGCCCGGGAGATCTTCGCCCGTGACGTACGCCGCCGCCGCGCCCACGAAGCGGCCTTCACGGCGCTGGCGGCCGCCCCGTGAACCGTGTGACCTGGGTCCAGCCCGAGGACCTGATCGGCCATGAGCTGCGCCAGGCCGACGAGGACGGCAGGGACGCCTCCGCCGTGCGCGAGCGCTGGCTCGCGGCGGGCGGCCACCCGGCCCCGGACCGGGCGGGCGCCTCCCCCGTCCCCGCGCCGCCGCCGCTGCGGGCCCTGGCCGAACGGCTGCTCGACGAGCTGGCGTCGCTGCCCCGCCCCGCCGGCGAGCAGGCCTCGGAAGCGCCGGAGTCCGGGCCCGCGGACCGCGGGACCCCGGCGGCCGCCGCTCCCGGGCTGCGCGACCGGCTGCACGCCGCCTGGCTGGGCAGGGCCGCGGGCTGCGTGCTCGGCAAGCCGGTGGAGAAGCTGCCCCTCGACGGCATCCGCGCGCTCGCCGCGGCGACCGGAAACTGGCCGCTGACCAGCTGGTTCACCGAGCGGGGCGTGCCGCCCGCGCTGATGGCCGCGTACCCCTGGAACAGGCGCTCGGCGGCCACCTCCCTCGCCGAGAACATCGACGGGACGCCGGAGGACGACGACCTGAACTACCCGCTCCTCGGCCTCCTCCTGCTCCAGCGCCATGGGCGGTCCTTCACCACCGGGGACGTGGCGCGGCTCTGGCTGGACGAGCTGCCCGCGGGCCGCACCTTCACCGCCGAGCGCGTCGCGTACCGCAACCTCCTCCAGGGCATCGAGCCGCCGCACACCGCCATGCACCGCAACCCCTTCCGCGAGTGGATCGGCGCCCTGATCCGCGCCGACGTCCACGGCTGGACGAACCCCGGCGACCCCATGGCCGCCGCCCGACAGGCACGGCGCGACGCGCGGTTGAGCCACACGGTGAACGGCGTGTACGGCGCGATGTTCGCGGCAGCCACCATCGCCGCGGCGGCCGGCGGACACACCGACGTCCACCAGTGCCTGCGGGCGGGTCTCGCCGCCGTGCCGGCCCCCTCACGCCTGGCCCGCGCGGTGCGCGACGGCATCCGACTCGCCTCCACCACACGGCACTTCGAGGACGTGGTGGATCTGCTGCACGCCGCCCACGGGCACCACCACTGGGTCCACGTGGTCCCCAACGCCGCCCTGCTCGCCGCCGCCCTCACCCACGCCGACGGGGACTTCCACGGCTCCATCACGCGGGCCGTCTCCGGCGGCTGGGACACCGACTCCAACGGCGCGACCGCGGGCTCGGTCGCGGGGCTGCTCGCCGGACACCCGGACGCGCTCCCCGAACGCTGGACGGCGCCCCTGAAGAACCGGCTCGCCACCTCCGTCGCCGGCTTCGACGGCATCGGCTTCGACACCCTCGCGGACCTCACCGCCGCGCTCACCGCACCCACCGCCCCGGAGGCACCCCGCCCATGACGCACACCCCCCACATCGCCGTCCTCGGCAGCGCCAACATGGACCTCGTCACCTACGTCGACAGGGCCCCGCAGCGCGGTGAGACCGTGACGGGCCGCGAGTTCCGCACGATCCCCGGCGGCAAGGGCGTCAACCAGGCCGTCTCGGCGGCCCGCGCGGGCGCCACCGTCTCGATGATCGGGGCGGTCGGCACCGACTCCTACGGCACCCAGATCCGCTGCGCCCTCGCCCAGTCCGGCGTCGACACGGACCTGCTGCGCACCGTCGACGCCCAGTCGGGCACCGCGCACATCGTCGTCGACGACAAGGGCGGCAACGCCATCGTCGTCATCCCCGGCGCCAACGGCACCGTCGACGAACTCTCCGCGGGCGACGAGGCCGTGATCGCCACCGCCGACGCCCTGCTCCTCCAGCTGGAGATCCCGGTCGACGGGGTGCTCGCCGCCGCGCGGACCGCCCGCGCCCACGGCGTCCGCACGATCCTCACCCCGGCCCCCGCCCAACCGCTGCCGGAAGCGCTCCTCGCGGCGACCGACCTGCTGCTGCCCAACGAGCACGAGGTCCGCACGCTCACCGGCATCTCCGACGACCCACGGGCCGCCGCGCTCTCGCTGCTCCCGCACGTCCCCGAGGTCGTCGTCACCCTCGGCGCACGCGGCAGCCTGTACGCGGCGCGGGGCGCCGAACCGGTCACGGTCCCCGCCCGCACGACGACGGCGGTCGACACCACCGGCGCGGGCGACACCTTCGCCGGGGCCCTGGCCGTGGCGCTCGCCGAGGGCAGGCCGATGACGGACGCGCTCGGCTGGGCGTCGGCGGCGGCGGCGCTCTCCGTCCAGCGTCCCGGCGCCTCGGCCTCGATGCCGTACCGCAAGGAGATCGACGCCCGGACGTCCGGCGCGGCAAAGGGCTCCCCCTCATGACGAAACCCCGCGTGACGCAGCCCCTCATGGCGCAGCCGGCCCCGACGAAGCCGCTCGGCGGTCTGCGCGTCCTGGACCTCGCGACCCTCTTCGCGGGGCCGCTCGCCGCCACGATGCTCGGTGACTTCGGCGCGGACGTCGTCAAGGTCGAGCACCCCACGCGCCCCGACCCCTCCCGCGGCCACGGCCCGTCGAAGGACGGCGTCGGCCTGTGGTGGAAGCTGCTCGGCCGCAACAAGCGGACGATGACGCTGGACCTCTCGACGCCCGGCGGCCGGGACACGCTCCTGCGCCTCGCCGCCACCGCCGACGTGATCGTGGAGAACTTCCGCCCCGGCACCCTGGAGAAGTGGGGCCTGGGGTGGGAGGAGCTGAGCGCGGCCAACCCCCGGCTCGTCCTGGCCCGCGTCACCGGCTTCGGCCAGTTCGGCCCCTACGCCCGCCGCCCCGGCTTCGGCACGCTCGCCGAGGCGATGAGCGGCTTCGCCGCGATCACCGGCGACCCGCAGGGGCCGCCCACGCTGCCGCCCTTCGGCCTCGCCGACTCCATCGCCGGGCTCGCGACCGCGTACGCGGTGCTGACGGCGCTCGCCGCCCGCGACCGCACGGGGCGCGGCCAGGTGGTGGACATGGCGATCATCGAGCCGATCCTCACGGTCCTCGGCCCGCAGCCGCTCTGGTACGACCAGCTCGGCCACGTCCAGCCCCGCACGGGCAACCGCTCCACCAACAACGCGCCCCGCAACACCTACCGCACCGCCGACGGCGGCTGGGTCGCGGTCTCCACCTCCGCGCAGTCCATCGCCGAACGCGTGATGCGGCTGGTCGGCCGCCCCGAACTGATCGACGAGCCGTGGTTCGGCACGGGCGCGGGCCGGGCCCGCCACGCGGACGTCCTCGACGGGGCGGTCGGCGCCTGGATCGCCCGGCACACCCGCGCCGAGGTGATCGACGCCTTCGAGCAGGCGGAGGCGGCGGTCGCCCCCGTCCAGGACGTGCGGGACGTCATGGCCGACCCGCAGTACGCGGCCCTCGACACGATCACCACCGTCGACGACCCGGAGCTGGGCCCGTTGCGCATGCAGAACGTCCTCTTCCGGCTCTCCGAGACCCCGGGCGGCATCGGCTGGGCGGGGCGCCCGCACGGCGCGGACACCGACGCCGTCCTCACCGAGCTCGGCTTGTGCCCGGAAGAGATCTCCACCCTGCGCAAGGAGGGCGCCCTGTGACCGCGCCGCACCCCCTGACCTGGCTGTACGTCCCCGGGGACCGGCCCGGCGTGGTGGCCAAGGCCCTGCACGCGGGCGCCGACGTGGTGATCGTCGACCTGGAGGACGCGGTCGCCCCCGACCGCAAGGAGTACGCGCGCGCGGCGACCGCCGAACTCCTGTCGGAACCCCGGCCGCACGACGTGCCCGTCCACGTCCGGGTGAACGCCCTCGACGGTCCCTTCGCCGAGACCGACCTCCGCACGATCGCCCCGCTCCCCGGCCTCGCGGGGCTGCGGCTGCCCAAGGTGACCTCGCGCGCCGAGGTCGTCCGGGTCGCCGACCGCGCCGTGCCGTCCGACGGCGGCGCCCCCACGCTGCACGCCCTGCTCGAATCGGCGCTCGGCCTGGAACACGCCTTCGCCATCGCCTCCGCGCACCCCGCCCTGCACGGCATCTCCCTCGGCGAGGCCGACCTCCACGCTGACCTGGGCGTACGGGAGGACGCGGGCCTGGACTGGGCCCGCTCCCGCGTCGTGGTGGCGGCGCGCGCGGCGGGCCTCGCGCCGCCCGCCCAGTCGGTCCACCCGGACATCCGCGATCTGGCGGGCCTGGCCGTGTCCTGCGCCCGGGGCCGCTCGCTCGGCTTCCTCGGCCGCGCGGCGATCCACCCCCGACAGCTCCCGGTGATCGAACGGGCCTATCTGCCGACGCCCGTGGAGATCGAGCGGGCGGAAGAGATCATCGAAGCGGCGGCGGTCGAGGAGGGCGCCCAGGCCCTGCCGGGCGGCCGCTTCGTGGACAAGGCGGTGGTGGAGGGCGCCCAACGCGTCCTGTCCCTGGCCGCCCGAGCATGAGCCTGCCCGAGGCCCGGGACAGCGGCCCTCGTGAGCCTGCCCGAAGGCCCCGGCCAGCGGACCACGCGTGAGCCTGCCCGAAGGCCCCGGCGACCGACCGCTCGCCACGGCCTCCCGCCGTCGCGGTGAATCGCCGCCGCAGCACGCTCCCGCCGCGACGGCGAGGGGCCGGACGCACCTTCTCGGCGGTGCCGAACCGTCAGATCCCGCTCCCCCTCCCCTACGAAAACGGGGCCGCCGGATCAACCGATCCGGCGGCCCCGTCGACGTACGACGAGCAGACGTCAGCTCTTCTCGGCCGACTCGGGCTTCGACTTCGGCTCCGAGGCCTTCGGCGCCTTCGCCCCCGGGGCCGAGGCCGGCTCCGCCCCGCCGTCCTTGCCCTTGGCGAGCTTCGCGGCCCCGTCACGCTTCGCGCCGTCCTCGGGCTTCGCGGCGCCCTCGGCGTCGTCGCTAGCCCCGTCGGAGGCGGCTGCGACGGCCGCAGGCTCGACGATCTCCTCGCGTCCGGGGCGCTTCCGGGCCGAGAGGACCAGGTAGACCACCGCGAGCAGGAAGACCACGATCGCGGTCCACACGTTCAGGCGCACGCCGAGCACATGGTGGGCGTCGTCCACCCGCATGTACTCGATCCAGCCGCGCCCGGCGCAGTACGAGGCCACGTACAGCGCGAACGCCCGCCCATGGCCGAGCTTGAAGCGGCGGTCGGCCCAGATGACGAGCAGGGCGACGCCGACGCACCACAGCGACTCGTACAGGAACGTCGGGTGGTAGGTGCCCGGGACCCGGCCGTCCTCCGCGGACGTGATCTTCAGCGCCCAGGGCACGTCCGTGGCCTTGCCGTACAGCTCCTGGTTGAACCAGTTGCCCCAGCGGCCGATGGCCTGGGCGAGGGCGATGCCGGGGGCCAGCGCGTCGGCCCAGGCGGGCAGCGGGATGCCCCGCCTGCGGCAGCCGATCCACGCGCCGACCGCGCCGAGCGCGATCGCGCCCCAGATGCCGAGGCCGCCCTCCCAGATCTTGAAGGCGTCCACCCAGTTGCGGCCCTCGCTGAAGTACAGCTGGTAGTCCGTGATCACGTGGTAGAGACGCCCGCCGACGAGGCCGAACGGAACGGCCCACACGGCGATGTCGGCCACGGTGCCGGACTGGCCTCCGCGAGCGACCCACCGCTTGTTGCCGAGCCAGACGGCCACGAAGACGCCGATGATGATGCAGAACGCGTAGCCACGCAGCGGAATGGGGCCGAGTTCGACCACACCGCGCGAGGGACTGGGGATAAAGGCAAGGTCCATGGCAGGACCGACGCTACCGTGCCGGGCGGCGCGGGCGGGAACCAGCCCGGCTACGGGTCCATAACAGGCGCTCCCCACGAACCTACTTGTCGGCGTCCAGCACCATCTGCCGCAGCTTCGCCGGGGTGAGCGGATTGCTCTGGTCGCCGAAGATGCTCTTGCCGTTGAGCTTCACGGTCGGCGTACCCTGGAGCTTCGCGTCCTGGAAGGCCTGGTGGGACTTGGCGACCCACTTGTCGTGCTCGCCGTCGTTCACGCACTTCTTGAACGTGTCCGTGGCGAGGCCGTCGACCTGACCGGCCAGCTCGATCAGCTTGTCGTTCTTCCCGAAGGCGTCGTCCGGCTCGGCGGGCTGGTTCTTGAAGAGCACGTCGTGGTACTCGGTGAACTTCCCGGCGTCCTGGGCGCAGCCCGCGGCGTTGGCCGCGCGGAGGGAGCCGCTGCCGCCCATGTTCCCGTCGATGAGCGTGGCCAGGTGGTACTCGACCTTGAGCCGGCCCTGGTCGGCCAGCTCGTGGATCGTCGAGCGGTAGGTGTCCTCGAAGCCCTTGCAGGCCGGGCAGCGGAAGTCCTCCCAGATGGTGAGCGTCGACTTGGCGCTCTCCTTGCCCAGCGGGATCGTCAGCGAGTCCTTGCCCGTCGCCCCCTTGGGGGCGCTCACCGGACCCGATGTGTCGCTCTTGTCGTCGCCGGAGCCGGCGGCGAGCAGGCCCACCACGGCGGCGAGGCCGAGGACGCCGACCACCGCGGCACCCACGATCAGCGCCCGGCGCCGCTTGTCGCGCGCCTTCTGCCGCTCTCGCTCCTCGGCCACCCGCTCGCGGGCCGTTCGCTTTCCGTCACGGTTCTTCTCACTCACACCCCGCCAACGAACCGGGGAGGCACGAGCGTGCCTCCCCGGTCCAGGACCACCCGTACGAGTGAGGGCCCGCGTCGGGCCCCCTGCACGGGTCCCTATGCCTTGCCGCGGACACCGTCGGCGAGTTCACCGGCGAGCGCGCGCACGGCGGCGAGCCCGGCGGCCTCGTCCTCGGCGTCCAGCATCCGCCGCACGAAGGCCGAGCCGACGATCACCCCGTCGGCGAAGCCCGCGACCTGCGCCGCCTGGCGTGCGTTGGAGACGCCGAGGCCGACGCAGACCGGCAGACCGGTGGTGGCCTTGGTGCGCCGCACCAGTTCCTGCGCCTGCTCGCCGACGGACTCGCGGGTGCCCGTGACGCCCATCAGCGACGCCGCGTACACGAAGCCGGAGCCCGCCGCCGTGATCGTGGCGAGCCGCTCGTCCTTGCTGCTCGGCGCGACGACGAAGACGGTGGCGAGACCGTGCTTCGCCGCGTGCTCGCGCCACAGCGCGGACTCCTGGACGGGCAGGTCGGGCAGGATGCACCCGGCGCCGCCCGCCTCGGCGAGCTCGGCGGTGAAGCGCTCCACGCCGTAGCGGTCGATGGGGTTCCAGTACGTCATGACCAGCACCGGCTTGCCGGTCGCCGCGTATGCCTCGCGGACCGTGCGCAGCACGTCGCGGATCTTGAGGCCGCCGCGCAGGGCGATGTCGTCGGCGGTCTGGATGACCGGGCCGTCGAGCACCGGGTCGCTGTGCGGCAGCCCGACCTCGACCACGTCGGCGCCGCCGTCGAAGACCGCCTTGACCGCCGCGATGCCGCCGTCGACCGTCGGGAACCCCGCGGGCAGATAGGCGATGAGCGCGGAGCGTCCCTCGGCCTTCGCGGCGGCCAGGGTGTCGTCCAACAGCCGGATGTTGCCGCTCACTTGGCGTCCCCCTCGATCTCCGCGGTGGCCGCGGCGTCCGCCTCGACGGCGGCGTCCGTGTCGTACAGGCCGAAGTAGCGTGCGGCCGTGTCCATGTCCTTGTCGCCGCGCCCGGAGAGGTTGACGACGATCAGCCCGTCCGTGCCGAGCTCCGTGCCGACCTCGATGGCGCCGGCGAGCGCGTGGGCGCTCTCGATGGCCGGGATGATGCCCTCGGTCCTGGAGAGCAGCCGCAGCGCCTGCATGGCGGCGTCGTCGGTGACCGCCCGGTACTCGCCGCGCCCGCTGTCCTTGAGGTAGGCGTGCTCGGGGCCGATGCCGGGGTAGTCCAGGCCCGCGGAGATCGAATAGGGCTCGGTGATCTGGCCCTCCTCGTCCTGGAGCACGTAGCTGCGGGAGCCGTGCAGGATGCCCGGCTCGCCCGCGGTCAGCGTGGCCGCGTGCTCGCCCGTCTCGACGCCGTGCCCCGCGGGCTCGCAGCCGACGAGGCGGACGCCGGCGTCCGGGATGAACGCGTGGAAGAGGCCGATGGCGTTGGAGCCGCCGCCCACACAGGCGATGGCGGCGTCGGGCAGCCGCCCGGCGCGCTCCAGGATCTGCCGCCTGGCCTCGACGCCGATCACGCGGTGGAAGTCGCGCACCATGGCGGGGAAGGGGTGCGGCCCGGCCACGGTCCCGAAGAGGTAGTGGGTGCGGTCGACGTTGGCGACCCAGTCGCGGAACGCCTCGTTGATGGCGTCCTTGAGGGTGCGGCTGCCGGACTTCACGGCGATGACCTCGGCGCCGAGCATGCGCATCCGGGCCACGTTCAGGGCCTGGCGCTCGGTGTCGATCTCACCCATGTAGATGGTGCATTCGAGGCCGAAGAGCGCGCAGGCGGTGGCGGTGGCGACGCCGTGCTGGCCCGCGCCGGTCTCGGCGATGACGCGGGTCTTGCCCATGCGCTTGGTGAGCAGGGCCTGGCCGAGCACGTTGTTGATCTTGTGCGAGCCGGTGTGGTTGAGGTCCTCGCGCTTGAGGAAGATCCGGGCGCCCCCGGCGTGCTCCGCGAAGCGGGGGACCTCGGTGAGGCTGCTGGGCCGTCCCGTGTAGTGGACGAGCAGGTCGTCCAGCTCGGCGGCGAAGGCGGGGTCGTTCTTGGCCTTGTCGTACTCGACGGCGACCTCGTCCACGGCGGCCACCAGGGCCTCCGGGATGAACTTGCCGCCGAACGCGCCGAAGTAGCCTTCGGCGCTGGGCACGTGACCCTCGGGGTCCGGGATGAAGAACTGGCTGGGCATGGCGGATCCTCGCTGGGGCTGATGTCGGTTTCTCGCGCGTGTGCCCTGGCGCCGCGGCTGGTCGTGGCTCTGGCGCGACCGCGGCCCGTCATGGGCCTGTCGCGCGGTTTCCCGCACCCCTCGCGGGGGCGCTTCTCAGCTCGCTGCGGCGGTCGGGGCGCCGCGTCGCCATCGCATCCCGGGGATCTGGCCCGGCTCCGAGCCGATGTGGTAGCGCACCCGCCTGCCCCGCACGCGCCGCGCGGGCGCCCGGCAGCCGCGGGGGCGGCAGCCGGGTGCGAGGCGGGCGGAGATCGGCATCGGGAGGGTCAGCTCCGTCCGTGGCGGAGGGCCGGGTGGGCGCCCGCCGCGACGAGGTCGGAGACCGCGGACCTCGGGTCGCGCCCGGTGACCAGGGACTCGCCCACGAGCACAGCGTCGGCGCCCGCGTTGGCGAAGGCGATCAGGTCGTGCGGTCCGCGGACACCGGACTCGGCGATCTTGACGACGCTGTCCGGCAGCTCGGGCGCGATGCGCTCGAAGGTGGAGCGGTCGACCTTGAGGGTCTTGAGGTCGCGGTTGTTGACGCCGATGACCCGGGCGCCCGCGTCCACGGCGCGCTCGGCCTCCTCCTCGTCGTGCACCTCGACGATCGGCGTGAGGCCGATCGACTCGGCGCGCTCGATGAGGGACTCCAGCGCGGGCTGCTCAAGAGCGGCCACGATGAGCAGCGCCACGTCGGCGCCGTACGCCCTGGCCTCCCACAGCTGGTAGGAGGTGACGATGAAGTCCTTGCGCAGGACGGGGATGTCGACCTTGGCGCGGACGGCCTCCAGGTCGGCGAGCGAGCCGCCGAAACGGCGCTCCTCGGTGAGCACGGAGATGACGGCGGCGCCGCCCGCCTCGTAGTCGGCGGCGAGCCCGGCGGGGTCGGCGATCGCGGCGAGCGCGCCCTTGGAGGGGCTGGAGCGCTTCACCTCGCAGATGACCTTGACGCCGTCGCCGCGCAGGGCGGCGGCGCCGTCCTTGGCCGCGGGAGCCTTGGCGGCGCGCTCCTTGAGCTCGTCGAGGCTGACGCGCGCCTGCCGCTCCGCGAGGTCGGCACGGACTCCGTCGATGATCTCGTCGAGCACACTCACGCGAGCGGTCCCCTTCCCTGACGGTTGAAGCTGACGTTCAAGCTGGTCACTGCGATGGTATCCGCAGGAGGACGAAGCCCCAGCATCCGGTTGACGCCCGTCCCAGGACCTGGACACGCCTCACCCGTCCGGCCTGCGCTTTTCAGGGGTGCAGCCAGGAGCCGAACGGCAGGTTCCGTACGAGGGTGAAGACCGCGATCAGGACGCCGAGGCCCCAGAGCGTCGCCGGGCCCGCCTCGATCCGCGGCGGTCGTCCGCGCACCGCGCGAATCACCCAGAAGGACCAGAGCACGGCGAAGACGACGTAGCCGGCGACGGCGAGGGCGTTGGCGCCCAGGGCCGCGGTGAGGTCGCCGTGGACGAAGGCGTGGGCGCTGCGCAGGCCCCCGCAGCCGGGGCAGTAGACGCCGGTGAGGCGCAGCAGCGGGCAGGCGGGGTAGTGGCCGGGCTCGTTCGGGTCGACGGCGCCGACGTAGGCGAAGGCCCCGGCGACCGCGGCGAGCACACCGGCGGGGACGAGCAGCCGGGCCAGGACGCCGGGCTCGCGCCGTCCGGGGGGTCCTGGCACGGCGCCTCCCGGCATCTCGCTCCCCGGCATGGCCCTCGCGCTCTCGGTCTCGGCGGTCACCCGTGCATTCTGCCCCGCGGGCGGGGCCGCCGCCCGGCCCCCGACATGCCGAGAGGCGGCCCCGGCGAGCGCCGGACCGCCTCTCGGCATGTGCGTGCTCAGGCCTCGGAGCGCCGGACCTCGCGCTGCGGGCGCTTGTTCTGGCCCATGCCCGCGGCGCGCATGGCGCCGCCCACGATGCCGCCGAGCGCGATGATCGCCATGCCGACCCAGAACCCGGGCACGTTGGCCATCACCATGAAGGCGCCCGCGACGCAGAAACCGATGAAGGCGATGATGACACCGGTCCAGGCGGCCGGGGTGTGTCCGTGTCCGTGGCTGCTGCCCGCCATGACTTGCTCCTATTTGCTGTATGCGTGGTGATGGGTGGGAAGCCCACCGCGAGTCGGACGCTCGCCGACATTGTCCCGTACCCGTGCGTATGGCGTGAGCTCGGGGTCACGCTTCGCGCGTCGGATCCTCGCCGCGGTCCAGGGCCTTCCACAGTTCCTCGGGCCGCTCCGGGTCCGGGGTGCCGCGCGCCTTGCGCGGGCGCGGGGAGCCGTCGCGTTCGTAGCGCCCCGACATCGCGGGCCAGGACCGGCCGCAGGTGAGCGCGAGGAGTCCGGCGACCAGGATCAGGACGCCCGCGCCCGCTGCGGCGTACGGCCATCCGGTGTGGGAGAGGCCGTCGATGGTGGTGGCGGCGTCGCCGGACGCCGTGGCGGCCTTCTCGTCGAGCGCCGAGGCGTCGTCCGCGCCGAGCAGGGCGGCGGCCACGACGCCCGCGCCGCTCAGCGTGAGCAGCAGGGCGACCAGGACGCGTCCGGTGCGGCGGACCGCGAAGACCGCGACGAGGGCGGCGAGGCCCACTATCGCGAGGGCCGCGGGGACGCCCGTGACGTCGCTGCCCTTGGCGGTCAGCGAAAGGGCGCCGCCCGCCACCGACGCGGTCCCGTGGGCCCAGTCCCGGCGGGACGCAAGGAGCGCGAGGGCCGCGCCGACGGCGCCGAGCAGCAGCGCGGCGGCGATGCTGCGCCTGCTGCCGCGCTGGGCCGGGGTCTCGGCGGGCGGCGCGTCGGTACGGGGCGATGGCACTGCGGAAGTCACCTGTCCACTATCCCTCACCGCTTCCGGCGGCGCGCAGGCGGTTCGCCGTGTGGATGGCGCGGAGCACCGCGGCGGCCTTGTTGCGGCACTCGGTGTCCTCGGCCACGGGGTCGGAGTCGGCGACGACACCGGCTCCGGCCTGCACGTATGCCGTGCCGTCGCGGAGCAGGGCGGTGCGGATGGCGATGGCGGTGTCGGAGTCGCCGGCGAAGTCGAGGTAGCCGACGCAGCCGCCGTAGAGCCCGCGGCGGGACGGCTCCAGCTCGTCGATGATCTGCATGGCGCGGGGCTTGGGCGCGCCGGAGAGGGTGCCCGCGGGGAAGCAGGCGGTCAGCACGTCGAAGGCGGTGCGGCCCTGGGCGACCTGACCGGTGACCGTGGAGACGATGTGCATGACGTGGGAGTACTTCTCGATGGACATGAAGTCGACGACCTCGACGGAGCCCGGTTCGCAGACCCGGCCCAGGTCGTTGCGGCCGAGGTCGACGAGCATCAGGTGCTCGGCGCGCTCCTTGGGGTCGGCGAGCAGTTCCTCGGCGAGCGCCTGGTCCTCCCGCGGGGTGCCGCCGCGGTGGCGGGTGCCCGCGATGGGGTGCACCATGGCACGCCCGTCCTCGACCTTGACGAGGGCTTCGGGGCTCGATCCGACCACGTCGAAGCCGTCGAGGCGGAGGAGGTACATGTACGGCGAGGGGTTGGTGGCCCGCAGCACTCGGTAGACGTCGAGCGCGCTCGCCGTGCAGGGGGTCTCGAAGCGCTGCGAGGGCACGACCTGGAAGGCCTCGCCGGCGCGGATGCGCTCCTTGATGTCCTCGACGGCCTCCTGGTACTGCTCGCCGCCCCAGAGCGCGGTGAACTCGGGCAGCTCGGAGGCGGGCAGCGCCGCCGGGGGCTGGGCGACGGGCCGGGAGAGGTCGGCCTCCATGGCGTCGAGGCGGGCGACGGCGTCGGCGTACGCCTCGTCGACACCGGAGTCGAGGTCGTTGTGGTTGATCGCGTTGGCGATCAGCAGGACGGAGCCGTCCCAGTGGTCGAGTACGGCGAGGTCGCTGGTGAGCAGCATGGTCAGCTCGGGGAGCCGCAGGTCGTCCCGCTCGCCGGGGCCGATCTTCTCCAGGCGGCGCACGATGTCGTAGCCGAGGTAGCCGACCATGCCGCCGGTGAAGGGCGGGAGCCCCGCGGCGCCCGCCACGTCGCGTGGGGTGTGCAGTATGGCGATGGTGGCGCGCAGCGCTTCGAGCGGGTCGCCGCTGGTGGGGACGCCGACGGGCGGGGTGCCGAGCCAGTGGGCCGCGCCGTCGCGGACGGTGAGGGTGGCGGCGCTGCGGACGCCGACGAAGGAGTACCGGGACCAGGACCTGCCGTTCTCGGCGGATTCGAGGAGGAACGTGCCGGGGCGTTCGGCGGCGAGCTTGCGGTAGAGCCCGACGGGGGTGTCGCCGTCCGCGAGGAGTTTGCGGCTGACGGGGATCACTCGGCGGTCGGACGCCAGCTTGCGGAAGGTCTCGAGGTCCATGGCAGCAGACCCTACTGACCTGCGGCCGTGTCGCCCGACGCGTCCGGCGCGGGGGTGCCGGACAGGGGGAGCACGTCGGAGTCGAAGCAGGTGCGCGTGCCGGTGTGGCAGGCGGCGCCGACCTGGTCGACCCGGACGAGGACGGTGTCCGCGTCGCAGTCGAGGGCGACTTCCTTGACGTGCTGGACGTGCCCGGAGGTGTCGCCCTTGACCCAGTACTCCTGGCGGCTGCGGGACCAGTAGGTGCAGCGTCCCGTGGTGAGGGTGCGGTGCAGTGCCTCGTCGTCCATCCAGCCGAGCATCAGCACCTCGCCGGTGTCGTACTGCTGGGCGATGGCGGGGAGGAGCCCGTCGGCGCTGCGCTTGAGTCGCGCGGCGATCCGCGGGTCGAGGCCGCTGCTGGGCGGGGGAACGCTGGTCATGCGCCCATTGTGCCGCGCGCGGGGTGGCCGCCGGGCACGCGTCCACTGTCCGGACCGGGTGCGCGGTCGTAGGCTTGGGCGTATGTCGACCCATGCGAAGCGTGAACGACTTCTCCTCGCCGACCTGTTGGAGGCGGAGGGCCCGGAGGCCCCCACGCTGTGCGAGGGCTGGAGGACCCGGGACCTCGCGGCCCATGTGGTGGTGCGCGAGCGCCGCGCGGACGCCGCGGGCGGACTGGTGATCAAGCAGCTCGCCGGGCGCCTGGAACGGGTGCAGACCGAGTTCGCCGCGAAGCCGTACGAGGAACTGATCCAGCTGATCAGGACCGGGCCCCCGCGTTTCTCGCCCTTCTCCCTCAAGCAGATCGACGAGGCCTCGAACGCCGTCGAGTTCTACATCCACACCGAGGACGTGCGCCGCGCGCGCCCCGACTGGGTCCCGCGCGAGCTGGACCCGGTCTTCGCGGACGCCCTCTGGTCCAACCTGGAACGCACGGCCCGCCTGATCGGCCGCAAGGCCCCGGTGGGCCTGGTCCTGCGCCGCCCCGACGGTCGCACGGCGGTGGCCCACCGCGGCACCCCGGTGGTGACGGTCACGGGCGAGCCCTCCGAACTGCTCCTCTTCGCCTACGGCAGGCAGGGCGCGGCCGAGGTGGACCTGGACGGCGACAAATCGGCGATCGCCGCACTCCAGGAGACCAAGCAGCTGGGGTTGTAGGAACTGCGGCGAAGCCCCGGCCACCGCACGGGTGACCGGGGCCGGGGCAGGCCGTCGCAGGGGCTAGCGCACCGCGTGTCCCGCCCCCCGCAGCGTCTCCTTGACCTCGCCGATGCGGAGGTCGCCGAAGTGGAAGACCGAGGCGGCCAGGACCGCGTCGGCGCCCGCTTCGACGGCCGGGGGGAAGTGGGGCAGGGCGCCCGCGCCGCCGGAGGCGATGACCGGGACGGTGACGTGCTCGCGGACGGCGGCGATCATCTCCAGGTCGTAGCCGTCCTTGGTGCCGTCGGCGTCCATGGAGTTCAGCAGGATCTCGCCGGCGCCCAGCTCCGCGGCCCGGTGGGCCCACTCCACGGCGTCGACGCCCGCCGACTCGCGGCCGCCGTGGGTCGTGACCTCGAAGCCGCCGGACGGCGTGCGGCGGGCGTCCACCGACAGGACGAGGACCTGGCGGCCGAAGCGCTCCGCGATCTCGCGGATCAGGTCGGGGCGCGCGATGGCCGCGGTGTTCACGCCCACCTTGTCCGCGCCCGCCCGCAGCAGCTTGTCGACGTCGTCGGCGGTGCGCACGCCGCCGCCGACCGTGAGCGGGATGAAGACCTGCTCGGCGGTGCGGCGGACCACGTCGTACGTCGTCTCGCGGTTGCCGGAGGACGCGGTGATGTCCAGGAAGGTCAGCTCGTCGGCGCCCTCGGCGTCGTAGACCTTGGCCATCTCGACGGGGTCGCCCGCGTCCCGCAGGTTCTGGAAGTTGACGCCCTTGACGACGCGGCCGTTGTCCACGTCCAGGCAGGGGATGACACGTACGGCGAGGGTCATGCCGCACCTGCCCGCGGGCCGTAGGCCTCCACCTCGACCTCGACGACCAGGCTGGGGTCGACGAAGCCGGAGACGATGAGCATGGACGCGGCCGGGCGGACGTCGTCGAACAGCTCCTTGTGGGCGCGGCCCACCTCGTCGACGTCCCGCGCGTGCGTGAGGTACATGCGGGTGCGGACCACGTGCTCCCGGCCGAGGCCGAGCTTCTTCAGGGCGTCGAAGGCCACGGTGAAGGAGTTGACGGTCTGGTCGTACGGAGTGCCCGCGTCGATGACGCCGTCCACCACGGACGTGCAGCCGGAGACCAGGACCAGGCCGTTCGGCAGCTCGACGGCGCGGGAGTAGCCGATGGCCTCCTCCCAGGGTCCGCCCGAGCTCACCCGGCGTACGGCGTCGCTCATGAGGAGGCCACCGCGGCGAGCGCCTCTTCCAGCGTGAACGCCTTGGCGTACAGCGCCTTGCCGACGATCGCGCCCTCGACGCCGAGCGGGACCAGCTCGGAGATGGCGCGCAGGTCGTCCAGGGACGAGACGCCGCCGGAGGCGACCACGGGGCGGTCCGTCGCCGCGCACACGGTGCGCAGCAGCTCCAGGTTCGGGCCCTGGAGGGTGCCGTCCTTGGCGATGTCGGTGACCACGTACCGCGCGCAGCCCTCGGAGTTCAGGCGCTCCAGCGTTTCGTAGAGGTCGCCGCCGTCGCGGGTCCAGCCGCGCCCGCGCAGGGTGGTGCCGCGTACGTCGAGACCGACCGCGATCTTGTCGCCGTGCTCGGCGATGACCTTGGCGACCCACTCGGGGGTCTCCAGGGCGGCGGTGCCGAGGTTGACACGGGTGCAGCCGGTGGCGAGGGCGGCGGCGAGCGTGTCGTCGTCGCGGATGCCGCCGGAGAGTTCCACCTTGATGTCCATGGCGGCCGCGACCTCGGCGATCAGGGCGCGGTTGTCGCCGGTGCCGAACGCGGCGTCCAGGTCGACCAGGTGCAGCCACTCGGCGCCCGACCGCTGCCAGGCGAGGGCGGCCTCCAGCGGGGAGCCGTAGGAGGTCTCCGAGCCGGACTCGCCGTGGACGAGGCGCACGGCCTGGCCGTCGCGGACGTCGACGGCGGGAAGGAGTTCGAGGATGCTCACAGGGTTCCGATCCAGTTGGTGAGGAGCTGGGCGCCGGCGTCGCCGGACTTCTCGGGGTGGAACTGGGTGGCGCTCAGGGCGCCGTTCTCGACGGCCGCCACGAAGGGCTCGCCGTGCGTGGACCAGGTGACGTGCGGGGCGCGCATCGCCGGGTTCGCCACTTCGAGTGACCAGTCGTGCACCGCGTAGGAGTGCACGAAGTAGAAGCGGGTGTCGTCGTCGAGGCCCTGGAACAGGGTCGATCCCGCGGACGCCTGGACCGTGTTCCAGCCCATGTGCGGGACGACGTCGGCCTTCAGCGGCTCGACCGTGCCGGGCCACTCGTCGAGGCCCTCGGTCTCGACGCCGTGCTCGATGCCGCGCGAGAAGAGGATCTGCATGCCCACGCAGATGCCCATGACCGGGCGTCCGCCGGCGAGGCGGCGCCCGACGATCCAGTCGCCGCGCGCCTCCTTCAGGCCCTTCATGCAGGCGGCGAAGGCGCCGACGCCGGGCACGAGCAGGCCGTCGGCGGCCATGGCCGTGTCGTAGTCGCGCGTGATCTCGACGTCCGCGCCCGCGCGCGCAAGGGCGCGCTCGGCGGAGCGGATGTTGCCGAAGCCGTAGTCGAAGACGACGACCTTCTTGGGAGTGCTCATGTCTCGTACGCCCCCGTCAGTTCCAGTAGTCGAGCCGCAGGATGCCCGCCGCCAGGCACATCACGGCGCCGATGGAGAGCAGCGTGATCAGGCTCTTGGGCATCCCCTGCTTGACGAAGGAGATGACGCCGCCGATCAGGAAGAGGCCGACGACGATGAGGATGGTGTTGAGGCCGGTCATGGCTTTACAGCGCGCCCTTCGTGGAGGGGAGGATTCCGGCGGCGCGCGGGTCTCGCTCCGAGGCGTACCGCAGGGCGCGGGCCAGGGCCTTGAACTGGCACTCCACGATGTGGTGGGCGTTGCGGCCGTAAGGCACGTGGACGTGCAGGGCGATCTGCGCCTGCGCGACGAAGGACTCCAGGATGTGCCGGGTCATCGTCGTGTCGTACGCGCCGATCATCGGCGCCATGTTCTCCGGCTCGGTGTGCACGAGGTACGGCCGGCCGCTGAGGTCGACGGTCACCTGGGCCAGGGACTCGTCGAGCGGGACCGTGCAGTTGCCGAAGCGGTAGATGCCCACCTTGTCGCCGAGGGCCTGCTTGAAGGCGGCGCCGATGGCGAGCGCGGTGTCCTCGATCGTGTGGTGCGAGTCGATGTGCAGGTCGCCCTCGGTCTTGACGGTGAGGTCGAACAGGCCGTGGCGGCCGAGCTGGTCGAGCATGTGGTCGTAGAAGCCGACGCCGGTCGACACGTCGACCTTTCCGGTGCCGTCGAGGTCGATCTCGACGACGACCGACGTCTCCTTCGTGGTGCGTTCGACCCGTCCTACGCGGCTCATGCGTGTCGCTCCTTCTTGAGTTCGCGTACCGCATCGAGGAACGCGTCGTTTTCGTCGGGGGTTCCCGCGGTGACCCGCAGCCACCCGGGGACGCCGTTGTCCCTGACCAGGACGCCCCGGTCGAGGATCTTCCGCCACACCTCGTGGGCGGCTCCCTCTCCCACGAACCGTCCGAACTGCACGAAGTTGGCGTCGGACTCGGTCACCTCGTACCCCGCCGCGCGCAGTTCGGCGACGAGGCGGTCCCGCTCGGCCTTGAGCTGCTCCACGTACTTCAGGAGCGTGTCGGTGTGTTCGAGGGCGGCGAGCGCGGTGGCCTGGGTGACGGCCGAGAGGTGGTACGGCAGGCGCACGAGCTGTACGGCGTCGACGACCGCCGGGTCGGCGGCGAGGTAGCCGAGGCGCAGCCCGGCCGCGCCGAAGGCCTTGGACATGGTCCGTGAGACGACGAGGTTCTGCCGCCCCTCGATCAGCGGGAGCAGCGAGGCGCCGTGGCTGAACTCCACGTAGGCCTCGTCGACCACGACCAGGGACGGCTTCGCGGCCTGCGCGGCGTCGTACAGCGCGCGGACCGTCTCGGCGGGGACCGCGGTGCCCGTGGGGTTGTTGGGCGTGGTGATGAAGACGACGTCGGGCCGGTGCTCGGCGAGCGCGCGCTTCGCGGCCTCGACGTCGATGGTGAAGTCGTCGTTGCGCGGGCCCGAGATCCAGCCGGTGCCGGTGCCGCGGGCGATCAGGCCGTGCATCGAGTACGAGGGCTCGAAGCCGATGGCCGTCCTGCCGGGCCCGCCGAAGGTCTGCAGGAGCTGCTGGATGACTTCGTTGGAGCCGTTGGCCGCCCACACGTCGGCGAGGGCGACCTCGTGGCCCGCGGTGTCGCTGAGGTAGCGCGCGAGGGCGGTGCGCAGCTCGACCGCGTCCCTGTCGGGGTAGCGGTTGAGGTCGCGGGCGGCCTCGCGCACCCGCTCGGCGATGCGCTCGACGAGCGGTTCGGGCAGCGGGTAGGGGTTCTCGTTGGTGTTCAGGCGTACGGGTACGTCGAGCTGGGGCGCGCCGTAGGGGGACTTGCCGCGCAGCTCGTCGCGGACGGGGAGGTCGTCGATCCTGGTCACTTGGCTCCCGGCACCTTCCAGCCGAACCTCGCCTTGATCGCCGCGCCGTGCGCCGGGAGGTCCTCGGCCTCGGCGAGTGTCACGACGTGGTGCGCGACGTCGGCGAGGGCCTCGCGGGTGTAGTCGACGATGTGGACGCCGCGCAGGAAGGACTGCACGGAAAGGCCCGAGGAGTGGCAGGCGCAGCCGCCGGTGGGCAGGACGTGGTTGGAGCCCGCGCAGTAGTCGCCGAGGGAGACGGGCGACCAGGGGCCCACGAAGATTGCGCCCGCGTTCTTCACGCGGTCGGCGACGGCGGCGGCGTCGGCGGTCTGGATCTCCAGGTGCTCGGCGCCGTACGCGTCGACGACCCGCAGGCCCTCCTCGACGCCGTCGACCAGGACGATCGCGGACTGGCGGCCCCGGAGGGCGGGGACGATGCGGTCCTCGACGTGCTTGGTGGCCGCGACCTGCGGCTGGATCTCCTTCTCGACCGCGTCCGCGAGGGCGGGCGAGTCGGTGACGAGCACGGCGGCGGCGAGCGGGTCGTGCTCGGCCTGGCTGATCAGGTCGGAGGCGACGTGCGCGGCGTCGGCGGTGTCGTCGGCGAGGACCGCGATCTCGGTCGGCCCGGCCTCGGTGTCGATGCCGATGCGGCCGGTGAAGTAGCGCTTGGCGGCGGCGACCCAGATGTTGCCGGGGCCGGTCACCATGTTGGCGGGGGCGCAGGTCTCGGTGCCGTACGCGAACATCGCGACGGCCTGGGCGCCGCCGACCGCGTACACCTCGTCGATGCCGAGGAGGGCGCAGGCGGCGAGGATCGTCGGGTGCGGCAGGCCGCCGAAGTCGGCCTGCGGCGGTGAGGCGAGCGCCATCGACGCGACGCCGGCCTCCTGCGCGGGCACCGCGTTCATGATCACGGAGGAGGGGTAGACGGACCGGCCGCCCGGGGCGTAGAGCCCGACGCGCTCGACGGGCACCCACTTCTCGGTGACCGAGCCGCCGGGCACGACCTTCGTGGTGTGCGGGGCGCGGCGCTGCTCGCGGTGGACGGCGCGGGCGCGGCGGATCGACTCTTCCAGGGCCTCGCGCACGACGGGGTCGAGACCGGCCAGGGCCTCGGTGAGCGCGGCGGCGGGCACCCGGACCTGGTCCAGGCGGACGCCGTCGAATTTCTCCGCGAGCTCGATCAGCGCCGCGTCGCCACGATGATGCACGTCCTCGCAGATGGGCCGCACCTTCTCCAGGGCGGCCGCGACGTCGAAGTCGGCACGGGGCAGCAGGGCGCGAAGGGCGGACCCCGACGGGAATTCCGTGAGGGCGTCGCCGCGCAGATCGATTCGAGAGATCACATGGCCAATTCTCTCAGACCTTCTTTCGGCGCCCGACGTCCGTATCACTGGCTGATATGGACCCCGGAAGACGGTGTTCACCACTAGCGTTCAGCCGGTCACACAGCGGGCATGAAACAGGTGTACGAAGCAGTGCACCGCGGGGACGGGGAGGACGACAGCAGTGGTGGACGACGCCGGCGCCGGAGATCCGCCCGACGGGCTGACCGCCGCGGAGATCGGCATGTGGCAGGCCTTCCGCAACGGCACCGTCTACGACCTCCGGTCGGGGGACGCCGCGGCGGACGACCCGCACGGCGGGCACCCGTGGGGGCCCGAGCGCAGCGTGCGGGCGCGCATCGTGTGCTGGCTGCTCCTGGACGGCCCGCCGGCCCTCGCGGGACGGGTCTCCTCGCTGAAGCTCGCGGGCGTGCAGATCACCGACGTCCTCGACCTGGCGGGCGGCACCGTCGCCCCGTACACCGAGCTGAAGCACTGCCGTTTCGAGAAGGAGGTGCTTCTGCCGGAGTCCCGCTTCGCCACGCTGCGCCTCGTCGACTGCTCGATCCCGCGCATCGAGGCGGCCCGGCTGCACACCGAGGGCGATCTGCACCTGCCGCGCTGCCGGGTGCACAACGGCATCCGGCTCACCGACGCCCAGATCGGCACCGACCTGCTGCTCAACCAGGCGGTGGTCTACCGCGACCGGCGCAGCCGCTCGATCACCGGCGACGGCCTCACCGTCGGCCAGGACCTCCAGGCCGAGATGATGGAGTCGCACGGCGAGCTGAGCATGCGCGGCGCGAAGATCGGCGTCTCGCTGAGCCTGCGCGGCAGCAGGCTGATCAACCAGTACGGCCGGTACGCGCTCAACGCCCCGCAGCTCACCGTCGAGCGCACGCTCTACCTCACCCCGGCCGCCGTCGGCAATCCCCCGCAGACCTCCGGCACCACCCCGGCGCGCGGCACGCGCGTGCAGCGCTTCGAGTGCGAGGGCGGCGTCCGGCTCGACGACGGCCGCTTCGGCGACGCCATCGACTTCGCGCAGGCCCGCTTCGCCCTCCAGAACGACCAGGAGATCTCGCTGCGCCGCGTCCAGACGCCCGAGCTGCGCTTCCTCGGCGAGGCGCCGCAGCGCGGCAAGGTCGTGCTGTCCGGCGCCAGGGTCGTCAACCTCATCGACCGGGCGACGAGCTGGCCGGGCCCCGGCGGCCTCCAGATGGGCGGCTTCAGCTACGAGAACCTCGTGCCGCAGGGCAGCTTCACGCTGGAGCGGCGGCTGGCCTGGGTGGCGGCGGCGACCGCCGAGTACAACCCCGAGCCGTACGAGAAACTGGCCGCCGTGCTGCGCAACGGAGGCGAGGACGCCGATGCCCGCGAGGTGCTCCTGGCCAAGCAGCGCAGGCGCCGCGAGACGCTGCCGCTGGCGGCGAAGCTGTGGGGTTACGCGCAGGACTGGACGGTCGCGTACGGCTACCGGCCCGGCCGGGCCGCGGTGTGGATGGCCGTGCTGTGGGCGGTCAGCGCGGTCGCGTTCTCGCACGCCGAGCACCCGGCCATCAAACCGGGCGAGCACCCGAACTGGAACCCCGCGCTCTTCTCCCTCGACCTGCTGCTGCCCGTCATCAACCTCGGCCAGGACAGCTACTGGCAGCTCAACGGCGGCTGGCAGTGGTTCTCCACCGCGCTGATCCTGCTCGGCTGGGTCCTGGCCACGACGGTGGCGGCGGGCGCGACCCGGCTCCTGCGGCGCAACTGAAACCCCGGGCCGCGGCCCGGCGCCACCGCGCCCGCCCGCGGCTGAACCGTTATCCGCCCCCGGGCAACCTTCGCCGTCCCCGGACCGTCATCCCAGCGCAGGCAGACATGTGAGCAACCACGAAGGTGACCGGCGGGCCGCGCGAGCGGGCCCCGGTTGAGGCGCAAAGGAGGGCACGATGCTGCGTGCCTTCATCCGCACCGCCCGCATGGTGCGGCACACCCCGCGCCTTGCCGTCGGTCTCCCGCCGGACGACGAGGTGCTCCTCGACGTACCCGACGAGCGGCTCGCCCCGGCCCTCGTGGCCGCCGGCCGCGGCGACCACGGTCCCGCGGCCAAGCTGCTCGCCATGACCCGCGAGGCCGCCGAGTGGGAGAACCGCGACCGCTACACCACCCGCCTCGCCGCCTTCGCCCGCTCCCGCCCCGAGTGGTTCGACGACTGGCTCCGCGCCTCCCCGCACGACCCCGACCTGCTGCTCGTCAAGGCCGAGCTCGCGGTCGTCCGCGGCTGGGAGTCACCGGCGCGGGCCGAACTGCTGCGCGAGGTGAGCCCGCTGATCACCGCCGCCGCGGAGGCCGATCCGCGCGACCCCGTGCCCTGGCGGATCGCCCTGGACCACGCGCGCGGCACCCACGCCCCGCACACCGTCTTCGAGCAGCTCTGGGCGCACGCGGTGCGCCGCTCCTCGTACCACTACGGCTGCCACGCCTCGGCCCTGCAGTACCTCTCGGCCGCCTGGTACGGCTCGCACAGCGAGTGCTTCGACTTCGCCGAGCGCGCCGCCGCCGACGCGCTGCCGGGGTCGCTGATACAGGTCCTGCCGGCCCGCGCCGCCTTCGCCTACCTCACCAGTCCCACGGGCAAGGTGCCCCGTGAGCGCCTGGACGCGGCGGCCGACCTCGCCATCGGCCTCTCCCGCGACTACGCCACCGGGGACCCCTGGCCCGCCGAGGTCCGCAACCTCCTCACCTACGTCCTGGTCCGCCTGGAGCGCTGGGACGACGCCCTGGAGCAGCTGCGCCTGGTCGGCCCGTACGCCACGTCCTTTCCCTGGGACCGGCTCTCCGACGACCCGCTGGGCCAGTTCCTCGAACTGCGCGACGGCGTGCGCCTCGAAGTGGCGTCGATGACGCCGCTGCGCCCTCCGCGCGGACGCGGACGCTCCGACGACCATTAGGCTTGCCGGTCGTGACCATCCGGCTTCCGCTGTTTCCGCTCGACTCGGTGCTGTTCCCCGGCCTCGTGCTGCCGCTGAACGTCTTCGAGGAGCGATATCGCGCCATGATGCGCGAGCTGCTCAAGACGCCCGAGGAGGAGGGGCGCCGGTTCGCCGTCGTCGCCATCCGCGACGGCTCGGAGGTGGCGCCGAGCGCGCCAGGGCTCCCCGACCAGACGGCCGTGCCCGAACACGGCCCCGCCGCGGGCTTCGGCCCCGACCCCGCCAAGGCCTTCCACACCATGGGCTGCGTCGCGGACGCGACGACGATCAGGGAGCGGGACGACGGCGGCTTCGAGGTCCTCGCCACGGGCACGTCCCGCGTCCGGATCCGTTCGGTCGACGCCTCGGGGGCCTTCCTGACCGCCGAGGTCGAAGAGGTGCCCGAGGAACCCGGCGAGGAGGCGGGCCCGCTCGCCGAGGGCGTCCTGCGCGCCTTCAGGTCGTACCAGAAGCGCCTGGCCGGGGCGCGGGAGCGCTCGCTGTCCAACACCGGCGCCGAGCTGCCGGACGAGCCGTCCGTGGTGTCGTACCTGGTCGCCGCGGCGACCGTGCTGGACACCCCCACCAAGCAGCGGCTCCTGGAGGCGGCGGACGTCGCGGCGCGGCTGCGGGACGAGCTGGCCCTGCTGCGTTCGGAGACGGCGATCATCCGCAATCTGCCGTCCCTGCCCGCGCTGGACCTGACGCGCGGCACCACCAGCCTGAACTGACGTTCGCGAGGCGCGAGAGGGCGCGAGACTGTGGCGAAGAAGCAGAAGAAGCAGACGGGCGGCGCGGGCGGCACCCCGGCGACGGTCGCCCTCACCGCGGCCGGCGCCGCCTTCACGGTGCACTCCTACGAGCACGACCCGACCCACCCCTCGTACGGCGAGGAGGCCGCCGAGGCCATGGGCGTCTGTCCGGAGCGGGTCTTCAAGACGCTGGTCGCCGAGGTCGACGGCGAGCTGACCGTGGCCGTGGTGCCCGTCTCGGGCTCCCTCGACCTGAAGGCGCTGGCCGCCGCGGTCTCCGGCAAGCGCGCCGTGCTGGCCGACCCGGCGGCGGCCGAGCGGACCACGGGCTATGTGCGCGGCGGCATCTCCCCGCTCGGCCAGCGCAAGAGGCTGCGCACGGTCCTCGACGACTCCGCCGCGCGGCACCCCACGATCTGCGTCTCGGCGGGCCGCAGGGGCCTGGAGGTCGAGCTGGCACCGGGCGACCTGGCGGAACTCACCGCCGCGGTCCTGGCCCCGATCGGCCGCGCCTGACGGCCGGTCCGGGCCGCCCGCCGGGTACGACGTGAAAGCGCCCTCGACAGGGTCGCCGGGCGCGACTAGCACCGAGGGCATGTCGAAGAAGACGCGCATGCGGAAGTGGCGGGCGAAGAAGCGCAGGGCCAACCACGGCAGGCGGCCCGCATAGGCTCAGTCCCGCGGTCCCCGCGGGCGGCTGTCGTCGTCGAGGGGCTGCCCGTAGAAGTCCACCGGCGGATACGGCTCGGGGTCGCGCGGTCCGAAGAGCGCGGTGAGGCCGAGGTGCACGGCGAGCGCGGCCACCGGCCAGGCGAGGAGCGTGCCCTTGGCCTTCAGTTCGAGCGGGGCGTCGAAGACGACGCCCTTGCCCACGGCCCTGGCGTGCGCCACGACGTCCGTCTCCGGGCCGAGCCACACCCCGGCCCGCCACGCGAGCAGGGCGCCCAGCAGGCCGCCGAGCGCGAGACCGGCGACCAGGGGTATCCCGCCCTGCCTGCGCAGCAGGAAGACGACGACGCCGCTGAGGACGCCGAAACCGAGCGCGAGCAGGGTGAACGTTCCCTCGACCCCGATGGCCTGCTCGCCCTCGGTGTCCTTCAGATACACCGCCTCACCGTCGGAGACGAGCGGCACGCGCGGCGCCAGCCACATCCACGCGAGGCCGAGAAGCACTCCGCTGACGGCCACCACGGCCGCGATCACCGCGGCCTGCCGCACTTCCGTCTTCATGCCGGGCCCGTCCTCCTCGTGTCCGGAAGGAGCTGCGGCTCCCGACGGCTGCGCGGGGGCCTGCCAGGGGTCGTGCGGGGGTTGGGGTGTCAGCGGTGCGGTCACCCACACATCGTGCCAGTAGTACCTGTGCGGCGCGTCACCGGACGGCCGCCCGGCGGTACGCCCAGGTGGCGACGGCGAGCGAGGCCACACCGACGCCCGCGCAGACCGCCAGGTCCAGGGCGACGACGGCCCAGTCGGGGTCGGGTCCGAAGGTGTTGGCGAACGCCTCCACGCCGTACGTGGAGGGCAGCAGGTCACGCGCGTACTGCAGGAGCGTCGGCATGCGGTCTGCCGGCAGGACGCCCAGCAGCAGCGCCGCGGACATGCCCATCTGACCGAGCAGCGTGGCCAGTTCGGGGCGGGGCGCGAGCAGCCCGAGAGCGGCGCCGAGCCCCGAGAGGGCGGCTCCGGCGAGCGGGATCACCGCGATGAGCACCCAGAGGTGGGTGAGCGGCAGCCCGAAGAGGCCGCAGCCCACGATCGCCGTGACGATGGTGCCGGGCACGGTGAACGAGGCGTAGGCGGCCGCGGCGCCCAGGACCACGGCGGCGGGCGGCACGGGCAGCGTCGCGTAGTGGTCGAGGCCGCCGTCGGCGCGGAGCCGGCCGAAGTACTGGGCGAGCAGGTTGAGCGCGACGAACGCGACGACGAGCACGGCGGAGCCCGCGACCACGGCCCGCGCCTCACCGCCCCCGTCCACGACGCCCCGCATCAGGATCATGATGCCGACGGACTGGAACGTCGCCACGAAGAGCAGCGGGATCCGCGCGACCCTGGCCCGCGAGAGCTGGGCCCGGTAGACGGCCGAGAGGGCGGGAAACAGCCGGGCGGGCGGCCCGAGGGCCGCGGGGCCCGCGGGACGGGCCTCGGTACGCCCTTCCTCCCGCACCACGGCATCAAGCGGAACGGCACTCACCGCAGAACCCCTCTGTAACTGTCCGTACTCTCCGTACGCATACGAATCGACTCGGGCAACCCGGCTCCCTCACCCCTTCACCAGTCCCCGGCCGCTGCCGCCCAGGGCGAGGTACACGTCCTCCAGGCTGGGGGTGGCCAGGGTGAAGTCGTCGAGGGCGGCGAACGCGGCCCCGCCGGTGACCGCCGCGACGGCGGCACGGGCCTCGTCCGGCGCCAGTCGCAGGGCCCAGCGCCGCCCCGACTCCACCGCGGAGGACCGCAGCGCGGCGACCTCCGGGACGTCGAGCGGGGCCCGCTCGCGCCACACCAGCTCCACCCGCACCTCGTCCGCGACCTGCTCCTTGAGCCCGGCCGGGGTGTCGCAGGCGATGACCTTGCCCTCGTCGAGCACGGCGACCCGGTCCAGGACGGTCTCCGCCTCGATGACGTTGTGCGTGACGAGCACCACGGTCGTCCCGTGCTCGGCCCGCCGCGCGTCGATGGCGGCCCAGACGGCCCGCCGGGCCACGGGGTCCATCCCGGTGGTGGGCTCGTCGAGGACGAGCAGTGGGCGCTCCCCCACCAGCGCGGTGGCGAAGCAGGCGAGCCGCCGCTGCCCTCCGGAGAGCTTCTTCAGGGGCCGTGAGGCCAGCGGGGCGAGCCCCAGCTCGTCGAGGACGGCGTCCCGCTCGGCCCGCGCCCGGTGCACGTCGAGCCCGCGCAGCCGCCCGGTCGTCTCGACGGCGAGGGACACGGTCAGCTCGTCGAGGGCGGTGGAGTCCTGCCCGAGGTAGGCGAGGAGCCGCGCGGCCCGCTCGGGGTGGCGCACGATGTCGTGGCCGAGGATGTCGACGCCGCCGCTGTCGGGCCGCATCAGGCCGGTCAGCTGGCGTACGAGGGTGGACTTGCCGGCGCCGTTGGGCCCGAGCAGCCCGAAGATCTCACCGCGCCGCACGGTCAGGGTGATGCCGTCGGTGGCGCGGACCTCGGGGGTCGCGGGCCTGCCGCGCCTGCCACGGGCGGCGGGGTAGGTCTTGACCAGGTCGCGCACCGCGCAGACGGCGTCGATGCCGTGTTCCTTGCGGCGTTCCTGTCGGACAGCCGGTGCCGGGCGCGTACTCACGAAGGACGAGACTACGGGGTCCGCGGGCGCGGGTGACGCCCGGGGCGTCCCGTACGCCCCGAATCAGTCTCCTGCGCGGTCCCCCGCGGTGGCGTGCTCGGCGGCCGTGCGCGCGTCGACCTCCCGCCAGAATCCCGCCCGGATCGCGTACCGGTCGTGCTCGTCGATCTGGTCGTCCTTGTGGGCGAGCAGGCCGAACCGCGCGGCGTACCGGAGGAGCTCGCCGTCGACGCGGTGCGGGATGCGGGGGTACATCGCCGAGAGCTTCTGCAGGTTGTGCTGCTCGGGCAGGCGCGCCATCCAGCGCCGCGCGAACACCTGTCCGACCTCGTAGGGGTCGCCGCCGACCGTGGTGATGTCCTCCTCCCGGTCGGCCCAGCGCTGCTCGGCCGTCGTGAGCTGGGCGAGGGTCGGCAGGGCCGCGGCCTCGGGGCCCTCGGGTGCGCCGCCGGGCCGCTCGACCCAGCCCTTGTCGGAGGACCAGCGCAGCGTCGCGTTGGGCGGGTGCTGCGGGGCCTGGACGCCCGGGGCGCGCAGGGCCGCCAGGTCCTTGGGGGTGGGCACGGCCTTGCCCGCGGGGCCGCGGTGCTCGGCGGTCCCCCGGCCGTTGGCCCCGGCTTCGGGGGTGTGTCCGGCGGGGGGCTCCTCCTCGGTGTGCTGCGCGGCGGCGGCGAGGGCGGACTCCGGGAGCGGCGCGGAGAGGATGGCGGCGATCTCGGGGCGCGGCACGGGCGGCGGCGCGCAGACGCCGGTCAGTTCCTTGGGGCGGACGGCCTTGGTGATCCAGGCCCGGTCGAGCACGCGCCGCTCGTCGGCCTCGGCGACGAGGTCCTCGGACTGGTTGTAGTCGCCGTCGGCGGCCTGCACGGCCCAGAGGTGGACGGCGACGCCGTGCTCCTTGGCGGCCATCATGCCGGGCAGCAGATCGCCGTCACCGGTGACGAGCACGACGTCGGAGCAGGCGCGGTTGCGGGCCAGCTCGGTCAGCTCGGCGTGCATGGCGGCGTCCACGCCCTTCTGCGCCCAGCGTCCGTCGCTGCGGGTCAGGGCGCCGAGGCGGACCGTCACGCGCGGCATGACGCGCAGCCGCCGGTGTTCGGGCTGCGGCACGCGGTCGGGGGCCCCGTCGAACCAGTAGATGCGCAGGAGCGGGCGTTCGGTGTCGGCTTCCGCGCGCTCGCGCAGGCCCTGGACCAGGGCGGTGTGATCGACGGTGATGCGGGATCTGGAGGGCTCTCCCGCGAGGAGACTCGCGGCCGCGCCCAGCAGATACCCGGCGTCCACCAGGACGATGCAGCGGTCCACGCGATCCACCCTCTTTCCCTGGAGATTCCCCGGCGTTCCCGGAAGTTCCTTTGAAAAGTGCCCGGAGGTTCCTGGACGTTCCCTCGAAGGCCCACGAACACACCCTGTTACGGCGACGAATCAGGGGTGCGGGTCCGCGTCGGGTTCTCCTTCGAGTCTGCCCGACCCGGCGGAGGTTAACGGGCGGAACTCGATCTTCGGCGTGGCGTGTCCACGGTTCCCTCACCGACACCCCTTATCACGCAGGGTAATTCTCTGAAATGCGTCAATTGTCCTCATATGCGAGTCTGAACGCGTCATGGCCCCCAGATCCCCTTCAGGAGGAAGATCACCATGGCCAAGAACAAGAATCGCAAGCAGGGCAGCCAGCAGGACCGCGCCTCGGCGTCGGAGCGGGCCACGGAGCAGGCCAAGACGTCTGCCATGGAAGCCGACTCGCGCATCCAGTCGCAGGCCCAGGGCAGCCCCGCTGATGTTGCCCGTAAGCACCAGCGTCGCTTCGGCCACAACTGACGGTCGTACAGGCACGCGTGAGGGGCGCACCCGCTTTCGGGTGCGCCCCTCGTCACGTTCACACGCGCGTGCCTCGCGGCGGCGTCCGTCAGCCCGCCAGGCAGGACGGGCCGAGCAGCACCTTCAGGTCGCCGAAGAGCGCGGGGTCGGGCTTCACGCGGTGCCGGTCCAGGCGCAGGACCGTCGTCTTCTGGGCGCCCTGCAGCTTGATGCGCACCTCGCTGTTGCCCCGGTGGTGGCTGAGGACCTCGCCGAGGCGGGTGACCATCGGCGGGCTGACCTTGACCGTCGGGATGGTGATCACCACGGGCGCGTTGGCGCCGGCGTTCGACAGGTCGGGGACCTGGAGCTCCATCGCGACGAGGCGGGGCACGTCCTCGCGCTTGTCGAGCCGCCCCTTGACGAACACCACGGCGTCCTCGACCAGTTGCGTCGACACCAGCTGGTAGGTGGCCGGGAAGAACATGCACTCGATGGAGCCCGCGAGGTCCTCGACGGTGGCGATGGCCCAGGCGTTGCCCTGCTTGGTCATCTTGCGCTGGAGGCCGGAGATGATGCCGCCGATGGTGACGACCGAGCCGTCGGAGAAGTCGCCGCCGGTGAGCTGGCCGATGCCCGCGTCCGCCTTGTCGGAGAGCACGTGCTCCAGGCCGAAGAGCGGGTGGTCGGAGACGTACAGGCCGAGCATCTCGCGCTCTTGGGCGAGCAGGTAGGTCTTCTCCCACTCGTCCTCGGAGAACTCCACGTCGAGCCCGAAGCCCGGCTCGTCGCCGCCGGTCTCGTCGCCCATGCCGCCGAAGAGGTCGAACTGCCCCTCGGCCTCCTTGCGCTTGACCGCGACCACGTTGTCGATCATCGGTTCGTACTGCGCGGTGAGGCCCTTGCGGGTGTGCCCCATGGTGTCGAAGGCGCCCGCCTTGATCAGCGACTCCGTGGTGCGCTTGTTGCAGGCGGTGGCCTCGACCTTGTCGAGGTAGTCGGGGAAGGAGGTGAACTTCCCCTTCGCCTTGCGCGAGCGGATGATCGACTCGACCACGTTCGTGCCGACGTTGCGCACGGCCTCCAGGCCGAAGAGGATCACGTCGTCGCCCTGGGCGGCGAAGTTGTGCACCGACTCGTTCACGTTCGGCGGGAGGACCTTGATGCCCATGCGCCGGCACTCGTTCAGATAGACGGCCGACTTGTCCTTGTCGTCCTTCACCGAGGTGAGCAGCGCGGCCATGTACTCGGCCGGGTAGTTCGCCTTCAGATAGGCGGTCCAGTAGGTGACCAGGCCGTACGCGGAGGAGTGCGCCTTGTTGAACGCGTATCCGGCGAAGGGGACCAGGACGTCCCACAGGGCCTGGATCGCCTCGTCGGAGTAGCCGTTCTTCCTGGCGCCCGCCTGGAAGAGGACGAAGTTCTTCTCCAGCTCCTCGGGCTTCTTCTTGCCCATCACGCGGCGCAGGATGTCGGCTTCGCCGAGGCTGTAGCCCGCGACGATCTGGGCGGCCTTCTGCACCTGCTCCTGGTACACGATGAGGCCGTAGGTGAGGCCGAGCGTCTCCTTCAGGGGCTCTTCGAGCTCCGGGTGGATCGGCGTGATCTCCTGGCGGCCGTTCTTCCGCTCGGCGTAGTTGATGTGCGAGTTCATGCCCATCGGGCCCGGCCGGTACAGGGCCGATACGGCGGAGATGTCCTCGAAGTTGTCGGGCTGCATCTGGCGCAGCAGCGAGCGCATCGGGCCGCCGTCGAACTGGAAGACGCCCAGCGTCTCACCGCGGCAGAGCAGTTCGAAGGTCTTGGGGTCGTCGAGCGGGAGCGAGAGCATCTCCAGGTCGATGCCCTTGTCGTTGCGCACCATCTTGACGGCGTCGTCCATGATGGTGAGGTTGCGCAGGCCCAGGAAGTCCATCTTGAGCAGGCCGAGCGACTCGCACTGGGGGTAGTCCCACTGCGTGATGGTCACGCCGTCGGTGTGCCGCGTCCACAGCGGGGCGTGGTCGACGATCGGCTCGCTGGACATGATCACGCCGGCCGCGTGCACGCCCATCTGCCGGACCAGGCCCTCCACGCCCTTGGCGGTGTCGATGACCTTCTTCACGTCCGGCTCGTTCTCGTACATCCCCCGGATCTCGCCCGCCTCGCTGTAGCGCGGGTGCTTGGGGTCGGTGATGCCGGAGAGGTCGATGCCCTTGCCGAGGACGTCGGCGGGCATGGCCTTGGTGAGGCGGTCGCCCATCGCGTACGGGTATCCGAGCACGCGCGCGGAGTCCTTGATGGCGTTCTTCGCCTTGATCTTGCCGTACGTGCCGATCATGGCGACCTTGTCGGCGCCGTACTTCTCGGTCACGTACCTGATCACCTCGACGCGCCTGCGCTCGTCGAAGTCGATGTCGACGTCGGGCATGGAGACGCGCTCGGGGTTGAGGAACCGCTCGAAGATCAGTCCGTGCGTGATCGGGTCGAGGTCGGTGATGCCCATGGCGTACGCGACGATCGATCCGGCCGCGGAGCCTCGGCCGGGGCCGACCGCGATGCCGTTGTTCTTCGCCCACATGATGAAGTCGGCGACGACCAGGAAGTACCCCGGGAACCCCATCTGGATGATGATGTCCATCTCGTACTCGGCCTGCTTCTGCCGGTCCTCGGGGACGCCGCCCGGGTAGCGGCGCTCCATGCCGCGGCGGACCTCCTCCTGGAACCAGGTGACCTCGGTGAAGCCCTCCGGGATGTCGAACTTCGGCATCAGGTCGCGCTTCTCGAACATGCCGGTGGTGTCGATCTGCTCGGCCACCAGGAGCGTGTTGCGGCAGCCCTCCTGCCAGGCGTCGGAGGAGTCGATGGCGTACATCTCGTCCGTCGACTTGAGGTAATAACCCGTGCCGTCGAAGCGGAAGCGGTCGGGGTCGGAGAGGTTCTTGCCGGTCTGGATGCAGAGCAGGGCGTCGTGGGCGGTCGACTCGTGCGCGTACGTGTAGTGCGAGTCGTTCGTCACCAGGGGCGGGATGCCGAGCTTCTTGCCGATCTCCAGGAGGCCGTCGCGGACCCGGCGCTCGATCTCGATGCCGTGGTCCATCAGCTCCAGGAAATACCGGTCCTTGCCGAAGATCTCCTGGTACTCCGCGGCGGACTTCAGCGCCTCGTCGAACTGGCCGAGGCGGAGCCTGGTCTGGAGCTCGCCCGAGGGGCAGCCGGTGGAGGCGATGAGCCCCTCCGACCACTGCGAGATCGTCTCCTTGTCCATGCGGGGCCACTTCTGCAGCCAGCCCTCCGCATAGGCGTCCGAGGAGAGCCGGAAGAGGTTGTGCAGCCCCGTCTTGTTCGCCGCCCAGATCGTCTTGTGGGTGTAACCACCCGAACCGGAGACGTCGTCGCGCTTCTGGTGCGGCTGGCCCCACTGGATCTTCCGCTTGTTCCTGCGGGACTCCGGCGCCACATAGGCCTCGATGCCGATGATCGGCGTCACGCCGGCCTTCTGCGCGGAGTGGAAGAAGTCGTACGCCCCGTGGAGGTTGCCGTGGTCGGACATGGCGATGTGCGTCATGCCCATTTCATTGGCCGCATTGAACATGTCCTTGAGCCGCGCGGCACCGTCAAGCAGCGAGTACTGGGTGTGCACGTGCAGGTGCGTGAAGGGCGGCTTGGTCACGGCGGAAGGCCTCCGAAGGAATGCTGCGGCGCGAAGCGGCGCCTCGGTCAGGGGTGGCGGTCGGGCGACGGGTGGGAGACAGCCTGCGGGCGGTCTGGGGGGACAGCGACGAAGTCTAATCCGGGGCGCCGACAACGGACGGGCACTCGGGAGTACGGTCGTGCGTTGGAAGGGCGGGAGGACCGCCCCCGGGGGGTGAAAAAAATCTCCGCCCCGCACGCACGTCCACCCCGCCCACAGGTTCTGTCCCGTAGCCCCGTCCCACCCCTTGTCACCACCCCGTATCAGGAGGCACCCAGCGATGTCGGTCCCGCAGCCCACGGCTGAGCAGCGCGGCGAGGAGATCCTCGCCGTCTTCGGCACGGCGTTCGGCGAGCTGCTTGCCGCGGACCCCGCCGCTTTCCGGGTCAAGTTCCGGAAGATGGCCTCCTCCGCCTTCGCGTTCTACCGCGGCACGGCCTCCCTGTTCTACGCCGACCTGGAGCGCGAGCAGCACGGCGGGCCCTACCTCGACGACCGCACGGGCCGGGTGTGGATCCACGGCGACCTGCACGCCGAGAACTTCGGCACGTACATGGACGCCCAGGGCCGCCTGATCTTCAACGTGAACGACTTCGACGAGGCGTACGTCGGCCCCTTCACCTGGGACCTCAAGCGCTTCGCCGCCTCCATGGCCCTGATCGGCTACTCGAAGGCGCTCAGCGACGAGCAGATCACCGACCTGGTGCGGATCTACGCCGCGGCCTACCGCGAGCGCATCCACGACCTCGCCACGGGCGCCAAGAGCGACGAGGTGCCGCCCTTCACGCTGGACACCGCCCAGGGACCCCTCCTGGACGCCCTGCGCGACGCCCGCTCCCTGACCCGCTTCGGGCTGCTCGACTCGATGACCGAGATCCGCGACTTCGAGCGCCGCTTCGCCGCGGGCGGCGGCTCCATCGAGCTCGACGCCGCCACGCGGTACAAGGTGCTCGCCGCCTTCGACGGCTATCTGGAGACCCTGCCGGAGTCCTCCCTGACCCGCCCCGACTCCTACCGCGTCAAGGACGTCGTGGGCCGGCGCGGCATCGGCATCGGCTCCGCGGGCCTGCCCTCGTACAACATCCTCCTGGAGGGCAACAGCGACGCCCTGGAGAACGACGTGGTGATCTACCTCAAGCAGGCGCAGACCCCGGCGGTCTCGCGCCACATCACCGACCCGGCGATCCGCGGCTACTTCCAGCACGAGGGGCACCGCACGGTCATCTCGCAGCGCGCGCTCCAGGCGCACGCCGACCCCTGGCTCGGCTGGACCGAGCTGGACGGCGCGGGCCAGCTCGTCGCCGAGGTCTCGCCGTACGCGGTGGACCTGGACTGGTCCGACATCGACGAGATCGAGGAGATCGCGTCCGTCGTCGCCGACCTGGGCCGCGCCACCGCCACGATGCACTCCGCCGCCGACGACGAGAGCGGGCACTCCGAGCTGGTGCCGTTCTCCACGGAGCGCGCCATCGACGCCGCCATCGCGGCCGACGAGGCGGGCTTCGGCGACCTGCTGGTGGACTTCGCGCACGCGTACGGCGCGCGGGCGCGGTCCGACCACCAGATCTTCGTCGACCTCTTCCGCAACGGCCGCATTCCGGGCCTGTAGGCCTCCGGAGGCGGCCCCGGGGGCCCATGCGGAATTCATAGGCCCCCTTTAAGGACCCCCTACAGGAACACGTGACACACTCCTGTCGCGATGGACATATCCGGGACCCAGCTACGAGCCGTGCGCGCGGCGCTCTTCACGGCACTCGCCGTGACGCTCTCCGCCGCGTCCCACGTGCTGCTCTCCCGGGTCCCTCTGCCGCTGACGACGGTCGCGGCGATCGCCGCCGCCGTCTTCGTCCTCGCGTACGCGCTGGCGGGCCGCGAGCGGGGCTTCGGGCGGATCGCCGCCCTGCTGATCCCGCTGGAGCTGGCCGCGGACACGGTGTTCACCGCGGGCCAGCACGTCTGCTACGGCGAGGCGGGCGGCCCCGTGGCGGGCCCCCTGCGCTCCGTCGGCTTCGACGTGCTGTGCGGCGGTACGCCCGTCGGCACGCCGCTGGCGCGAATGACCGCCGAGGGGCACGGCGGCGCCGCGGCCCTCATCGCCGACGCCGACCCGGGCGCCGCCTGGCTTCTCCTCGGGGCGCACGTCGGCGTGGGCCTCCTCGCGGCGGCCTGGCTGCGGCGCGGCGAGCGGGCGCTCGGCCAGCTGCTCGGCGCCGTCGCGGCGGCCACGTTCCGGCCGCTGCTGCTCGCGATCGCCCCGGTGGCGACCGCCCGGCCTCCCCTGCGGCGGCTGCCGCGCCCCGAGCGCCGGGCCCACGCCTTGCGCACGCGGCTGCTCGTGCACTTCGTCGGGCGGCGTGGACCGCCGTGCCGGGCCCTCACCGCCTGAGCACGTCACACCCCACGCAGTCATCCACACGGAGAAGCACATCATGAGCAAGCGCAACAGCCAGGCCGCCAAGTCCGCCGCCCGCGAGCGGATCCGCGCCCAGCAGGAAGCCGAGCGCAAGCGCGAGAAGCGCAAGCGGGCGACGATCGTCGGCGTCTCGATCGTCGCGGTCCTCGCGATAGCCGGCGGCGTCGGGTACGCGGTCATGCAGTCCAACGCGCCCTCGAAGTGGGAGGAGGCCGCCGACGCGAAGGTGGTCACCCCCGCGAACTCCTCGGGCAAGGACGGCACCACGGTCACCATCGGCGAGTCCGACACCAAGAACACGGTCCACCTGTACGAGGACCCGCGCTGCCCCGGCTGCGCCGCCATGGAGCAGTCCATCGGCTCCGCGATCGACAAGGGCATGAAGGACGGCGACTACAAGCTGTCCTTCACCATCGGCACGTTCCTCGACAACAACCTCTCGGGCGAGGGATCCAGGAACGCCCTCAGCGCGCTGGGAGCCGCCCTGGACGTCAGCCCCGAGGCGTTCCTGGAGTACAAGACCGCCCTGTACTCGTCGAAGTTCCACCCCTCGGAGTCCACCGACGACTTCGCGAAGGACGACTACCTGATCAAGGTGGCGAACTCCGTGGACACCCTCAAGGGCAACAAGAAGTTCAAGAGCGCCGTCGAGAAGGGGACCTTCGACCCCTGGGCCCTGAAGATGAGCGACTCCTTCCAGTCGGCCAAGGGCGTGGAGTCCACCCCGACCATCAAGGTCAACGGCAAGGTGATCGAGACGCCGAAGACCCCCGATGACTGGAAGGCCGCCCTGAAGAAGGCGGGCGTCACGAAGTAGCGGCCCGGGCGTCCCCGGTCAGGGGCGTGGCATCAGGGGGGCGAACTTGTCGAGTTCGCCCCCCCGGAGCGATTACCGCTGCGTAAGGTGATCGCCCGTGACCAGTCGAAACGATCTTCACCAGTCGCTCAACTCCCCGGCTCCCGACCGCCCGAGCCGCCGTACCGTCGTCAAGGCCGCCGCCGCCACCGCCGCGCTCGGCGTCCCGCTCGCCGCCGCCGTCCCCGCGCAGGCCGCGGCGGGGCCCGCCTTCCACCACGGGGTAGCCTCCGGGGACCCGCTGCCCGACGGCGTCCTGCTGTGGACCCGGGTGACGCCCACCCCCGACGCCGTGCCGGGGTCGGGCAAGGGGCCCGACGTCACGGTGCGCTGGGAGATAGCCGAGGACAAGGGGTTCACCCGGGTCGCCGGCCGCGGCAGCACCACCGCGCGGGCGGCCTCGGACCACACGGTCAAGGCCGATGTGAGGGGCCTGCGCCAGGCGGCCACCTACTACTTCCGGTTCTCCGTGAGCGGCGCGGACGGCGCCGGGGACGTCCACTCCCCCGTCGGCCGCACCCGCACCACCCCCGCGCACGACGCCGCCGCGCCGGGCGTCCGCTTCGGCGTGGTCTCCTGCGCCAACTGGGAGGCCGGCTACTTCTCCGCCTACCGCCACCTCGCGGCCCGCACCGAACTCGACGCGGTCCTCCACCTCGGGGACTACATCTACGAGTACAAGAGCGGCGAGTATCCCTCCGCCGAGAACGTCGTACGGCAGCACGAGCCGCGGCACGAGATCATCACGCTCGCCGACTACCGCACCCGGCACGGCGCCCACAAGACCGACCCCGACGCGCGGGCCATGCACGCCACGCACCCGGTCATCGCGATGTGGGACGACCACGAGTTCGCCGACAACGCCTGGTCCGGGGGCGGCGTGAACCACTCGCCGGAGACCGAGGGCCCCTGGGAGCGTCGCATGGCGGCGGCCAAGCAGGCGTACTTCGAGTGGATGCCCGTGCGCCCCTCCACCGAGGGCACCGTCTACCGCCGCGTCCGCTACGGCAAGCTCGCCGACCTGCACCTGCTCGACCTGCGGTCCTTCCGCTCCGAGCAGGCGGGCACCGGCAGCGGCGAGGTGGACGCCCCGGACCGCACGATCACGGGCCGCGCCCAGCTCGACTGGCTGAAGGCGGGCCTCGCCTCGTCCGACGCCGCCTGGAAGCTGGTCGGCACCTCGGTGATGATCTCGCCGGTCGCCTTCGGTTCGCTCCCGGCCCACCTCCTCGAACCGCTCGCGGAACTGCTCGGCCTGCCCAAGGAGGGCATCGCCGTCAACGTCGACCAGTGGGACGGCTACACCGACGACCGCAAGGAACTCATCTCCCACCTGCGGGACAACGACATCCGCGACACGGTCTTCCTCACCGGCGACATCCACATGGCGTGGGCGAACAACGTGCCGGTGAAGGCCGCCACGTACCCCCTGTCGCCCTCGGTCGCCACGGAGTTCGTGGTCACCTCGGTGAGCTCCGACAACGTCGACGACATGCTGCGCGTCGCCCCGCACACGGTCTCGCTGGTGGCCGTGGCCGCCGTCAAGGCCGCCAACCGCCATGTGAAGTGGCTGGACATGGACTCGCACGGCTACGGGGTCCTCGACGTCACCGCCGAGCGCTCGCAGATGGACTACTACGCCCTCTCCGACCGCACCGACCCCGACGCGACGTCCTCGTGGCTCCGCTCCTACCGCACGCTCAGCGGCACGCAGAAGGTCGAGCGGGTGCACGCCCCGGTGCGCTGAGGCTCCCGGGGAGCGGTCAGAGCGTCTCCAGGAAGCCGAGCGCCGTGCGCCACGTCACCTCCGCGGCCTGGGCGTCGTAGTCGTCCAGGCCGGGGTCGGTGTAGAGGTGCCCGGCGCCGGCGTAGCGGTAGACCTCCACGTCGGCTCCGGCCCTGCCCATCCGCAGGTACCAGGCGCTCAGCCAGTCGTCGGTCTCGAACGGGTCGGGCTCCGCCACGTGCAGCTGCACCGGCAGGTCGTCCACCGAGGCGTTCTCCGCGATGTCGGAGGTGCCGTGCAGCAGGAGCAGGCCGCGCGCTTTGGCGTCCCCGAGCGCCAGGGTCTGCGCGGTCGCGGCGCCGAGGGAGAAGCCCGCGTAGACGAGTCCGCGCTCGGAGTAGGGCGCGGCGGCGAGGATCGCCCTCTTCAGGAGCTCGTCCTTGCCGACCTCCGCGCTGTACGCCCTTCCCGTCTCGACGTCGTCGAACGTGCGGCCCTCGAACAGATCGGGGGTCCACACCTCGTGGCCCGCGGCGCGCAGCCGGTCGGCGGCCTCGTGCACGGCGGGCCGCAGGCCGTACGTCGAGTGGAAAAGCATGATGTTCATGAGGCCATCGTGCCATCCGGGACGACCCCCCTCCCGGGCCAGGCTTCGCGTCGGTGCCCCTACCCTCGAAGGCATGGAGAACGTACTGCGTCCGTTGATCGTGATCGGCGGCTCGGTCGTGCTCACGGTGGTCGTCGGCTGGCTGGCCGACGTGCTGTTGCGCCGAGCCGACGAACGGCATCACGAAACCCCGCTCTGGGGGCTGCTGCGCCGCTGCCGCGTGCCCCTCCACCTCACCCTGTGCACCGCCCTGCTGCGCGGCTCCTACGACCAGGCCGATCTCACCCGGCAGAACTCGAAGGCCGTGGGCCAGATCCTGACCCTCGTCCTCATCGGCTCCGCCGCCTGGCTGGTGATACGCATCTCCGCCGCGGTCGTCGAGTCCTCGTACGCCCGTTACGCGGCGGCCCACCGCGACCCCGCCCGGGTCCGCCGGGTGCGCACGCAGGTCACACTCATCCAGCGCGTGGTCGCGGCCATCGTCGGGACCGTGGCCGTCGGCGCGATGCTGCTGACCTTCCCCGCGATGAAGGCGGCGGGCACCTCGCTCCTCGCCTCGGCGGGCATCATCGGCATCGTCGCCGGTGTCGCCGCCCAGTCCACCCTCGGCAACCTCTTCGCCGGCCTGCAGATCGCCTTCGGCGACATGGTGCGCATAGGCGACACCGTCGTCGTGGACGGCGAGTGGGGCACCGTCGAGGAGATCACCCTGACCTTCCTCGCCGTGCGCACCTGGGACGAGCGCCGGATCACGATGCCCGTGTCGTACTTCACCTCGAAGCCCTTCGAGAACTGGTCGCGCGGTGGCGCGCAGATGACCGGCACCGTCTTCTTCCACCTGGACCACTCGGCGCCGGTCCACCAGATGCGCGAGAAGCTCAGGGACATCCTGCGGGACTGCGCGGCCTGGGACGGCCGCGACTGGGGCCTCGCCGTGACGGACACCACGCCGACCACGATGCAGGTACGCGCCCTCGTCACCGCGAAGGACGCCGACGACATCTGGACGGTGCGGGTCACGGTGCGCGAGCAGCTCATCCAGTGGCTGACCGCGCACCACCCCTACGCGCTGCCGCGGGTCACCACGGCCTTCGCCGAGCCGTCACCGGGCGCGAGGCCCTCCGACAACGGCCACGGCCCGCGCTCCTTCTACGAGCAGGCGCCGCGCACGGGCCGCGGCTGACCGCCCCCGCCGCCCGCGGTCCACGCCTCAGCGCAGACTGCGCACGTCCAGGTGGTGCAGCACCCGGTCCACGACCTCGGGGTCGGCGCCGGGCTCGCTGCGCGCCGCGAGGACCTCGTGGCGGGCGGCCGACATCATCTCGCGCTGGATGCGCTGCACGGCCTTGATGCGGTCCGCGCGCTTGGCGTACCGCTCGCGCCGCTCGTCGTCGATTATGTCGGGGCTGATCCTGGCCCCGATGTCGAAGGCGCCGCGCTGCAGCCGCTCCGAGACGTCCTCGGGCAGCTCCTCGACCTCCTCGATCTCCTTGAGGCGGCGCTTGGCGGCGCGGGCGGCGCGCAGCGCGAGGTCACGCTCGATCTCCCGCTCCACGTCGCCGTCGGCGCGCACCCCGAGCTTCTTGACCAGCAGCGGAAGCGTGAGGCCCTGCGCGACGAGGGTCGCCATGATGACGCAGAACGCGATGAAGACGATCTCGTCGCGGGCCGGGAAGGGAGCGCCGTCGTCCGTCGTGAGCGGAATGGCGAGCGCCAGGGCCACGGACGCCACGCCGCGCATGCCGGCCCACCACATCACGACGGTCTCGCGCCAGGTCGTCGGGATCTCCTCGTCGATGTCCCTGCGTTTGTGCAGCCGCTTGGCGAGCCACGTCGCGGGCAGCAGCCACAGCAGCCGTACGCCGACGACGACGCCCACGATCGCCGCGCCCCAGCCGGCCATCTCCCACTCACGGCCGCTCGCGACGCCGAAGACGTTGTGCAGTTCCAGGCCGATGAGGCCGAAGGCGGCGCCGGTCACCAGGGTGTCGACGATCTGCCAGAAGGTCTGGCCGGTGATGCGGCCGAGCACGTCGTCGGCGTCGGCGGCGTGCTCGGCGAGGTAGAGCGCGGTGGTCAGGACGGCGAGGACACCGGAGCCGAGCAGTTCCTCGGCGAGGACGTAGCTGACGAACGGCACGAGCAGGGACAGCCCGGTCTGCAGCGTGGCGTCGCCGAGCAGCCCCATGACCTTGTTGGTGATCCAGCCGAGGACGAGCCCCACCAGTACGGCGACCACGGCGGACAGCACGAGCTGGCCCACGGCGGACGGCCAGGAGAAGGTGCCGCTCACCGCCGCCGCGATCGCCACGTGGTAGAGGACGATCGCCGTCACGTCGTTGAAGAGGCCCTCGCCCTCCAGGATCGACACGAGCCTGCGGGGCAGCCCGAGCGAGCCCGCCACGGCGGTCGCGGCGACCGGGTCGGGCGGTGCGACGAGCGCCCCGAGCGCGACGGCCGCGGCGATCGGCAGGCCGGGCACGACGGCGCTGGCCACCGCGGCGACCACGGCGGTCGTCACGAACACCAGCGCCACGGCGAGCAGGAAGATGGGCCTCCGGTTGGCCGCGAACTGCCGCCAGGAGGTGCGCTGCACGGCGGCGTAGAGCAGCGGCGGCAGCACCAGCGGCAGAATGTAGTCCGGCGGGATCTCCACGTTGGGCACGAACGGCAGCAGGGCCATGCCGATGCCCGCCAGCGTCATCAGGACCGGCGCGGGCAGCCCCAGCCGGTCCCCGAGGGGCACGCTGACGACGGCACCCAGCAACAAGATGAGCAGCAGCGCCAGCTGGTCCACGGTGCGCCCTCCGGCGGTTCGTAACAGGGACGATCAGGACCTCAACCCTGCCACGCGGCGCCCGCGAACCGGATCAATGCCCCCCGTTTCCCCCCACGCGCCGACGGCCCGCGTTCGGGAGCCTCGGCCCCCTAGACCAGCGGCTTGCGCATCGCCCGGTGCGGGATGCCCGCGTCGGGGAAGACCGGGCCGTACACCTCGTACCCCAGACGTTCGTAGAAACCCAGGGCGTGGGTCTGGGCGTGCAGGTCCACCGCCGTCAGGCCACGCGCGCGTGCCGCGTCCTCGATGGCCGCGACCAGCCGCGCGCCGACGCCGAGCCCGCGCGCGGTCCGGCGCACCGCGAGCCGGCCGAGCGCCCCGATGCCGCGCTCCCCGCCGTTCTTGGCGGCAGCGGCGGCGCCGGTCAGGAGGCGGCCCGTGCCGAGCGGCGTGCCGTCGTCGCGCACGGCGAGGACGTGGACCGCGCCGGCGTCGTATGCGTCGTACTCCAGGTCCTGGGGGACCTGCTGCTCGACCACGAAGACCTCCTTGCGGACCGCGAAGCAGGCCTCCAGGTCGTCGGGGCCCTCGGCGACGCGGACCGTCACCTCGCTCACGAGCTCTCCGCCCGCACCCGGTCGAGGGCCTGCTGGAGGTCGTCGGGGTAGCTGCTCTCGAACTCGGCCCACCGGCCGTCGCCCGGGTGCTCGAAGCCGAGCCGGACGGCGTGCAGCCACTGGCGGGTGAGGCCGAGCCGCTTGGCGAGCGTGGGGTCCGCGCCGTACGTCAGGTCGCCGACGCAGGGGTGGCGGTGCGCCGACATGTGGACGCGGATCTGGTGGGTGCGGCCCGTCTCCAGCTTGATGTCGAGCAGGGAGGCGGCGCGGAAGGCCTCGATGAGGTCGTAGTGCGTCACGGAGGGCTTGCCCTCGGCCGTGACCGCCCACTTGTAGTCGTGGTTCGGGTGGCGGCCGATGGGGGCGTCGATGGTGCCGCTCATGGGGTCGGGGTGGCCCTGCACCAGCGCGTTGTACCGCTTGTCGACCGTGCGCTCCTTGAACTGGCGCTTCAGCGACGTGTACGCGCGCTCGGACTTGGCGACGACCATCAGGCCGGAGGTGCCCACGTCGAGGCGGTGCACGATGCCCTGGCGCTCGGCGGCGCCGGAGGTCGAGACGCGGTACCCCGCGGCGGCGAGGCCGCCGATCACGGTCGTCCCGGTCCAGCCGGGGCTCGGGTGCGCGGCCACGCCGACCGGCTTGACGATCACGACGATGTCGTCGTCGTCATGCACGATCTCCATGCCCTCGACGGGCTCGGCCACGATCTGCACCGGCGCGGCCGCCTGCGGCATCTCCACTTCCAGCCAGGCGCCGCCGTGCACCCGCTCGGACTTCCCGACCACCGAGCCGTCGACCGAGACCTTCCCCGCCGCGGCGAGCTCGGCGGCCTTCGTGCGGGAGAAACCGAACATGCGCGAGATGGCGGCGTCTACGCGCTCGCCCTCCAGGCCGTCCGGCACGGGCAGGGTACGGATCTCGGGAATCGTGCTCACCCATTGAGTATGCAGGAGCCCACCGGCACTCCCGCACCGCAGGCCTTGGCGGCGGGCCCGCCGCTGGGCCGCGCCGGGGGCCTCAGCCCTCGCGAACGGCGCCGTCAGTCCTTGTGGACGGTGCCGTCCGGGTCGAGTCCGCGGAAGGAGAGCAGCACGATCAGGATGCCGCCGCAGACGATCGCCGAGTCCGCGAGGTTGAACACCGCGAAGCCCTTGGGGGCGATGAAGTCCACCACCGCGCCCTCGAACACGCCGGGTGAGCGGAAGATCCGGTCGGTGAGGTTGCCGAGCGCCCCGCCGAGCAGCAGGCCGAGCGCGATCGCCCAGGGCAGGCTGTACAGCTTGCGGGCGAGCCGGGCGATCACCACGATGACGCCCGCGGCGATGCACGTGAAGATGATCGTGAAGGCCTCGCCGAAGCCGAAGGCCGCGCCCGCGTTGCGGATGGCGTTGAAGCGCAGCCACTCGCCGAAGACGTCGATCGGCTCGTGGTGCTCCAGCTTCGCCACCACGATCATCTTGCTGATCAGGTCGAGGGCGTACGCGACGACGGCCACGGCGAAGAGCACGGCGATCCTGCGCCTGCCCCTGGCCGCGGGGCGGTCCTCGCCCGAGCCCTCGCCCGGCTCCCGGGCCTCGGCGTCGCCGGAGGCGCCCGCCGCCGTCTCGTCCGCGTCCGGGCCGGACCGCTCCGGCTCGGGCCCGGACGCCTCGGAGATGTCCGGCGTACCGATGATGCGCTCCGCCTCTGCCACGTGAGTCCCTCAACCGTTAGGTACCTGACTGGGGACGAGGGTACGGCACACGCGTACGGGCGCAGGCGTCAAGGCCGCGCTCAGGAGCGCCGTTCCTGCTTCTGCTTGCACTCCACGCACAGGGTCGCGCGCGGGAAGGCCTGCATGCGCGCCTTGCCGATGGGGTTGCCGCAGTTCTCGCAGAGTCCGTACGTGCCCGCGTCGAGCCGTTCCATGGCGCGCTCGGTCTGCTCCAGCATCTCGCGCGCGTTGGCGGCCAGCGCCATCTCGTGCTCGCGCGTGATGTTCTTCGTGCCGGTGTCCGCCTCGTCGTCGCCCGCCCCGTCGCCCGAGTCCCGCATCAGGCCCGCAAGCGCCGTCTCCGAGGACGCGATCTCGCTGGTCAGCCGCAGGGTCTCGCTCTGCAGCCCCGCGCGCGCCTCCTCGACCTCTTCCGGGGTCCACGGGTCCTCGCCCGGACGGACCGCGAGCTCGCCGGGTTCCGCCGCGGCGGCACGCGCCTTGGGGACCGCCGTCGGCTTCTTCGCCGCGGTCGCCGTGCCCGGAGTCTTCTTCGCAACCACTGTCGCGGCTCCCGTCGTCTCCGCGGCCTCAGCCGCACCTTCGGCCGCGGACGCGGCCGACTTCTCCGGGCTCGGCCCGGCCTCACGTGTCCTGCCCGCGCCCTGCCCGGCCGTGTCCGGCTCCGGGGCGCCCCTCTCGACGTCCGCCTTCTTCACGGGGCCCGGCTTCCCGTCGGCGTCCCCGCTTCCCGCCTCGCGGAGGGCGGCTTCCCAGGCCGCTTCCCTCGCCGCCTCCTCGGCCTCCGCTTCCCCGGCCTCCGCCGTGGCGCCCGCTTCCCTGGCCGCCGCCTTCTTGGCGGGGGCCTTCTTGGCGGCCGTCTTCTTGGCGGCCGTCTTCTTTGCCGCCACCTTCTTGGCGGCCGTCTTCTTCGCCGCGGTCTCCTTGGCCGCCGCCTTCTTGGCCGGGGCCTTCTTCGCCGCCGCCTTGGTGGCCGTCTTCTTCGCGGGGGTCTCCTCGGCCGCCGCCTCCTCGGCCGGGGCGGACGCGGACCTCTCGCCCGCACCCCCGTGCGCGGACCCGCGCGGCGCCCCGTCGCCCGCGGTGGATCTGCCGGACGCCGACTGCTGTACGGCGGTCTTCTTCGCCACCATGGCCGCGGCCCCTTCACATATTGTGATCTTGCACGCGAATCGTGCTGGGACGATAAATCGACTCCAGGCCCGCGGCAACGGGGCACGCCGCCCGATCCGCCCGCCCCGCGGCTCCCGCGCGGCGAGTCTGCAAGCGTTGTGCCCAGCTCTCCGGCGGGTAATCCGCCGCCGGGCGCCCGCGGCGATCACCTCGCCCCGCATGTCGCCATTCGGGTCACCCGGCGCCACGGCCCCCGCGCCCCGCACGGCTTCCGGAAAACCGGTCGGCCACGCCTCCCGGAGAGCCGTACACTGGGCGGCAGCGAGAAGCGTGGATGGGGACGAGTAGCGGCGTACGCAGCCATGAGCGACCCGGGGACGGTGCGAGCCCGGGGGCCGGCGCGACGTGAAGATCACCCCGGAGCCGCCGGAAGAACGCCGAAGCGCCACAGCGTCAGGCCAGTAGACCCGGTTTCGCGACCCCAATGAGGGGGCTCACCGGCACGGACCCCGTGCCGGAGGGCCAAGGAGGGTGGTACCGCGGGAGCGCGCCGCACGAGGCGCACACGGCTCTCGTCCCTCCGACGGAAGGCAGCACATCCGCCGGAGGACTCGTTGAACACGCCGCCGCAGTACCGCCAGGTGCCCGCCCAGGTCGACCTGCCCGCCCTCGAGCACGCCGTGCTCGACTTCTGGCGCGAGCAGAAGATCTTCGCCAAGAGCCTCGACCAGTCCGAGGGCCGCCCCGAGTGGGTGTTCTACGAGGGCCCGCCCACCGCCAACGGCATGCCGGGCGCCCACCACATCGAGGCCCGCGTCTTCAAGGACGTCTTCCCGCGCTTCCGCACCATGCGGGGCTATCACGTCGCCCGCAAGGCCGGCTGGGACTGCCACGGCCTCCCCGTGGAGCTCGCGGTCGAGAAGGAGCTCGGGTTCAACGGCAAGAAGGACATCGAGGCGTACGGCATCGCCGCGTTCAACGCCAAGTGCCGCGAGTCCGTGACCCGGCACACCGACGCCTTCGCCGAGCTGACGACCCGCATGGGCTACTGGGTCGACCTCGACGACGCGTACCGCACGATGGACCCCGAGTACGTCGAGTCGGTGTGGTGGTCCCTGAAGGAGATCTTCGACAAGGACCTGCTCGTCCAGGACCACCGCGTCGCCCCCTGGTGCCCGCGCTGCGGCACGGGCCTGTCCGACCACGAGCTGGCCCAGGGCTACGAAACGGTCGTGGACCCTTCCGTCTACGTCCGCTTCCCCCTCACCTCCGGGCCCCTCGCGGGCGAAGCCGCCCTCCTGGTCTGGACGACGACCCCCTGGACCCTGGTCTCGAACACCGCCGTCGCCGCGCACCCCGACGTCACGTACGTCGTCGCGACGGATGGCACGGAGAAGCTGGTCGTGGCCCAGCCGCTCGCCGAGAAGGCCCTCGGCGAGGAGTGGACGGTGACCGGCGAGACCTTCACCGGCGCCGAGATGGAGCGCTGGACCTACCAACGTCCCTTCGACCTCGTCGAGTTCCCGGCTCCGGCGCACTACGTCGTGAACGCCGAGTACGTGACGACGGAGGACGGCACCGGTCTGGTCCACCAGTCCCCCGCCTTCGGTGAGGACGACCTCAAGGTCTGCCGGTCGTACGGTCTGCCCGTCGTCAACCCGGTGCGTCCCGACGGCACCTTCGAGGAGGACATCCCCCTCGTGGGCGGCGTCTTCTTCAAGAAGGCCGACGAGGCGCTCACCAAGGACCTGGACGAACGCGGCCTGCTCTTCCAGCACATCGCGTACGAGCACAGCTACCCGCACTGCTGGCGCTGCCACACGGCCCTGCTCTACTACGCGCAGCCGTCCTGGTACATCCGCACCACGGCCATCAAGGACCGCCTCCTGGAGGAGAACGAGAAGACCAACTGGTTCCCCGACTCGGTCAAGCACGGCCGCTTCGGCGACTGGCTGACCAACAACGTCGACTGGGCCCTGTCCCGCAACCGCTACTGGGGCACCCCGCTGCCCATCTGGCGCTGCGAGGAGTCCCACCTGACCTGCGTCGGCTCGCGCGCGGAGCTTACCGAGCTGACGGGCGCCGACCAGTCCGCACTCGACCCGCACCGCCCGTTCATCGACGCGATCACCTTCGCCTGCCCGCAGGAGGGCTGCGGATCGACGGCCACGCGCGTGCCCGAGGTCATCGACGCCTGGTACGACTCGGGTTCGATGCCGTTCGCCCAGTGGGGCTACCCGTACAAGAACAAGGAGCTGTTCGAGAGCCGGTACCCGGCGCAGTTCATCTCCGAGGCCATCGACCAGACGCGCGGCTGGTTCTACACGATGATGGCCGTCGGCACCCTGGTCTTCGACGAGTCGTCCTACGAGAACGTGGTCTGCCTCGGCCACATCCTCGCCGAGGACGGCCGCAAGATGTCCAAGCACCTGGGCAACATCCTCCAGCCGATCCCGCTCATGGACCAGCACGGCGCCGACGCGGTCCGCTGGTTCATGGCGGCCGGCGGCTCCCCGTGGGCGGCCCGCCGCGTGGGCCACGGCACCATCCAGGAGGTCGTCCGCAAGACGCTCCTGACGTACTGGAACACGGTCGCCTTCCAGGCGCTGTACGCCCGTACGTCGAAGTGGGCCCCCGGCGACGCCGACCCGGCGCCCGCCGACCGCCCGCTCCTGGACCGCTGGCTGCTCAGCGAACTGCACGCGCTCACCGACCAGGTCACCCAGGCCCTTGAGGGCTACGACACCCAGCGCGCGGGCAAGCTCCTGTCCGTCTTCGTGGACAACCTCTCCAACTGGTACGTGCGCCGCTCGCGCCGCCGCTTCTGGCAGGGCGACAAGGCGGCCCTGCGCACCCTGCACGAGGTCGTCGAGACGGTCACGCGCCTGATGGCCCCGCTGACACCGTTCATCACCGAGCGTGTCTGGCAGGACCTGGTCGTGCCGGTCACCCCGGACGCGCCGGAGTCGGTCCACCTGTCCTCCTGGCCCGAGGCCGACCTGTCGGCGATCGACCCGGAGCTCTCGAAGCAGATGGTCCTCGTGCGCCGCCTGGTGGAGCTCGGCCGTGCCACGCGTGCGGAGTCGGGCGTCAAGACGCGCCAGCCGCTGTCCCGCGCGCTGGTGGCGGCCTCCGGCTTCGACTCGCTGGGCCCGGAGCTGCGCGCCCAGATCACCGAGGAGCTGAACGTCTCCTCCCTGGCGTCGCTCTCCGAGGTGGGCGGCTCCCTGGTCGACACCACCGCGAAGGCCAACTTCCGGGCGCTCGGCAAGCGGTTCGGCAAGGGCGTCCAAGCGGTCGCCAAGGCCGTGGCCGAGGCCGACGCCGCCGCGCTCTCCCTGGCGCTGCGCGAGGGCGCCGCCTCGGTAGAGGTCGACGGCGAGACGGTGACGCTCGCCCCGGACGAGGTGATCATCACGGAGACCCCGCGCGAGGGCTGGTCCGTGGCGTCCGACTCCGGGGCCACGGTCGCGCTCGACCTGGAGATCACCGAGGAGCTGCGCCGGGCGGGACTGGCCCGTGACGCGATCCGCCTGATCCAGGAGGCCCGCAAGAACAGCGGCCTCGACGTCGCGGACCGCATCGCCCTGCGCTGGACCTCGACGGACCCGGCGGTGCTCACGGCGCTGTCCGAGCACGCCGAGCTGATCGCGGACGAGGTCCTCGCGACCGACTTCGCCCAGGGCGAGGCGGACGAGACGTTCGGACAGCCGTTCACGGATGACTCCCTGAAGCTGACCTTCCGCCTCCGCAAGGCGTAAGCGCTCGCACGACAGGCCCGGTCCCGCGGGACCGGGCCTGTCGCGTGGCCGGCCCGGGACGCCGGGCAGCCGCCCGCGCCCGGCAGCCCGCACGCGCAAAAGGGCCGGGCCCCCAGAGATCTGGGGGCCCGGCCCTGAACGCTGCCGACGCCTCTACGGCGTGGGATCGCCCGTCAGTTGTCGTCCTCGTCGATGAGGAAGCCACGCATCGGCGACGGAGCCTGCTGCATCGGCTGCTGGCCCTGCGGCCGCACCGGCGCCATCGGCTGGGTCATCGCCGGGGACATCTGCTGCTGGCCGCCGTACGACGGGCCGCCGGCGCCCTGGTTGCCGCCCATGGACTGGTTGCCGCCGTAGGACGGGGCACCCGCGCCGGCCGGAGCCATCGACGGCGCCGGGGACGGCGGCAGCGAGGCGGTGGCCGGAGTGCGCGGCGGGGCCAGCGAGTCGTCGGCCTGGGTCTCCAGCTGACGGAGCTGCGACTCCAGGTAGGACTTCAGACGCGTGCGGTACTCGCGCTCGAAGCCGCGCAGGTCCTCGACCTTGCGCTCCAGCGTGGCGCGGGCGGACTCCAGGGAGCCCATCGCGACGCGGTGCTTCTCCTGCGCGTCCCGCTCCAGGGCGTCGGCCTTGGCACGGGCGTCACGCTCGAGACCCTCGGCACGCGAGCGCGCCTCGCCGACGATCTTGTTGGCCTCGGAGCGGGCCTCCGCGATCGCCTGGTCGGCGGTCTGCTGCGCCAGGGAGAGCACCCGGGCGGCGCTGTCGCCACCGGGGCCCTGACCGGGCTGCGGCATCTGCGGAGGACCACCGTGGCCGCCCATGGGACCACCCATGGGGCCACCCATCGGACCCTGGCCCATCGGACCGGGACCCTGCGGACCGCCCTGGGGGCCGTGACCGCTCGGACCTGCGGGCAGCTGCGGTGCGCCGCCGGGCAGCTGAGGCGGGCCGCCCATGGGGCCACCCATCTGCTGCTGCGGCGGGACCGGCTGCGGACCCGATATAGCGGCGGGCACCGGGGCGCCGGCGGGACCTCGCTGGTCCTGCGGCGGCCCGTCGGGACCCTTGCGCATTCCGCCCTGCTGCTGGTTCTGAGCGGCGGCACGGGTGGCCGCGGCCAGCTTGGCGCGCAGGTCCTCGTTCTCGCGGAGCAGGCGGGTCAGTTCGGCTTCGACCTCGTCGAGGAAGGCATCGACCTCGTCCTCGTCATAGCCTTCTCGGAGGCGGACGGTCGTGAACTGCTTGTTCCGCACGTCCTCGGGGGTCAACGGCATCTCTTCACCTCAACGTAGTCGTCGGCATTCGGCAAGAACGTAGCTGACATCGAGCTCACAGCTGCCTCACGACGGAGATCAGGATGTAGACGATGATCATCAGTACGAAGAAGGACAGGTCGAGCGCCACGCCCCCGAGACGCAGCGGCGGAATGAACCGCCGCAGAAGCTTGAGCGGTGGATCAGTGACAGTGTAGGTGGCCTCCAGAACGACCACCATCGCCTTACCGGGTTGCCATGAGCGGGCGAACTGGAAGACGTAGTCCATGACCAACCGGAAGATCAGCACGATGAGGAAGCACATCAGCGCGATGTAGAGCACCTGCAAGAACACGCTCATGTCCGCGTTTCCCTCTCCCCTGCCAACTCGTGCTTCGTCGTTCCGGTACTGCGTCTGCGGCAACCACTGGGACCACTGTGCCTCAGCTCTGGTTGAAGAACCCGCCCTCTGCGATGCGAGCCTTGTCCTCCGCCGTTACATCGACGTTAGCAGGCGACAACAGGAACACCTTCTGCGTCACGCGTTCAATGCTGCCATGGAGACCGAAGACGAGACCGGCGGCAAAGTCGACAAGTCGCTTCGCGTCCGTGTCGTCCATCTCGGTCAAGTTCATGATCACCGGAGTGCCCTCGCGGAAGTGTTCCCCGATGGTACGGGCCTCGTTGTACGTCCGAGGGTGCAGCGTGGTGATGCGGTAGGGCTCCCGCTCGGACACGACCTTGGGCATGATCACCGGTGCGTTCTTCTCCAGGCTCTGGCGTTCAGGTGTGATGGATGCCACGGGGGCGATTCGTGCCGGACGTCCCGATTCCGCGGCGAGTGAAGTGGAATGGGCCGCCGGTTCACGAGGGGCGGGGGGCTGCACCACTCGTACCGATTCGTCCCGTTGGGGCTGATGCGGCTGACGCGGCGGGTCGTGCCGCCTGCGCTCCCGCTCGGGCTCCGGCTCGGGCTCGAACTCGTCATCGGGGTCGAACCCCGGACCGTCGTACCCATCGTCCTCCACGAGGCCGAGGTAGACCGCCATCTTGCGCATCGCGCCGGCCATGCTCTGAGTCCTCCGCTCTGTGGTGGATCGGCTGTCGTCACCAACTGCCCGCGATCCACGAGGTATCCCCGCCGGATCAGCGGGAATGACCATATTTTCTGCTGTGGTCCGACTTCTTGGCGACGTTACCCGAGCCCGGGTCGGACTCCGAGTACCGCCGTACCGACGCGTACATGTGTCGCTCCCGCCGCTACGGCCTGTTCGAGGTCCGCACTCATCCCTGCCGACACCATGTTCGCAGCCGGATGAGTCGCGCGCATGACGGTTGCCAATTCCCCCAGCCGCTCGAACGCCGCCTGCTGCCGCCCGGCGTAGGGCCCGGTGAGCGGCGCGACGGTCATCAGACCGTCGAGACGCAGCCCCGGCGCACCGGCCACGGCCGCGGCCAACTCCTCGATGCCACCGGCCCCGACGCCCCCGCGCTCACCGCGGCCGTGCTCCTCGGCGTCGAGCGCCACCTGGATCAGGCAGCCGATCTCACGCTCCGCGCGAACAGCGGCCGCCGAGAGGGCAGTGACCAGCTTGAGGCGGTCAACGGACTGCACCAGATCGGCATAACCGACCACAGAACGTACCTTATTGGTCTGCAACTGGCCCACGAAGTGCCAGGTGAGTGGCAGGTCCGCGCACTGCGCGGCCTTGGGCGCCGCGTCCTGGTCGCGGTTCTCCGCGACATGGCGCACGCCCAGTTCCGAGAGGATGCGCACATCACTCGCGGGGTAGGTCTTCGTGACCACGATCAGGGTCACTTCCTCGCGCTCGCGGCCTGCCGCGGCGCACGCCGCGGCGATGCGCTCCTCGACCTGCGCCAGATTCGCCGCGAGTTCGCTTCTACGGTCCGTCATGCCCTATCAGTCCAGCCAGACATAGCCCGCCAGACGACCGGTCGTGCGGTCGCGGCGGTACGAGAAGTGGTCACCGGATTCCAGCGTGCACGCCGGGGAGCGCCCCCGGTCGTGCACCCCGAGCCGTTCGAGCTGGGCGTGCACCCCCGCGGTCACGTCGACCGCCGGCGTGCCCCAACTCGTCTCGGCGTACGCCGCGGGCTCGACGGCGGCGACGTCGGCGCGCATCGCTCCCGGGACTTCGTAGCAACGCCCGCAGACGGCGGGCCCGGTGCGGGCGACCACGCGGGCCGGGTCCGCGCCGAGCTCCACCATCGCCTCGACGGCGGCGGGAACGACGCCCGCCACCATGCCGGGCCGCCCGGCGTGCGCCGCCGCGGCCACCCCCGCCACCGGGTCGGCGAGCAGGACGGGCGTGCAGTCGGCGGTCAGCACGGCGAGGGCGAGGCCCCTGCGGGCGGTGACCACCGCGTCGACGGCCGGGATCTCGGCGTCGTCTCCCCAGGGCCCGTCGACCACGGCGACGTCACGGCCGTGCACCTGGTTCATCCAGACCACGTGACCGGCTTCGATGCCGAGGGACGTGGCGGCGAGTGCGCGGTTGGCGCGTACCGCCTCCGGGTCGTCGCCGACCGCGCCGCCGAGATTGAGCTCCTCGTACGGAACGGCGCTCACCCCGCCCCACCGGTCGGTGAAGGCGAAGTGCGCGCCGTTCGTGGTGCTGTGCTCGCTTATCACTTCGTGAAGTCCGGTATCACTTCAGGAAGTCCGGGACGTCCAGCTCTTCGGCCTGGCTGTCCTGGTAGGGACGGGCCGGCGGCACCTGCGGCGGCGCCACCGGCGCGGACGGGGTGTCAGCGGACGGCGCCGTCTCCACGGGCTCCGGGGCGGACGGCTCGTCGCGCGGGGTGACGCTGCCGAGGCCGCCGAAGGCCGGACGGGATGGTTCGGCGGGCCTGGCGGGAGCGGCCGCGGGCGGCGCCGGCTCCTCCCGCTTGGCGGGACCGGAGGCCGAGCCGAGAACGGTGTCCCGCTTGGACGGCGGCTGCCCGCCGTCGAACCCGGCCGCGATGACGGTGACCCGGACCTCGTCGCCGAGCGCGTCGTCGATGACCGCGCCGAAGATGATGTTGGCCTCGGGGTGCGCTGCCTCGCTGACCAGCTGGGCCGCCTCGTTGATCTCGAACAGACCGAGGTCGGAGCCGCCGGAGATGGAGAGCAGCACGCCGCGCGCGCCGTCGATGGAGGCCTCCAGGAGCGGCGAGGAGATCGCCATCTCCGCGGCGGCCACCGCGCGGTCGTCGCCGCGGGCCGAGCCGATGCCCATGAGCGCCGAACCGGCCTCGGACATGACCGACTTGACGTCGGCGAAGTCGAGGTTGATCAGGCCGGGCGTGGTGATGAGGTCGGTGATGCCCTGGACACCGGAGAGCAGGACCTGGTCCGCCGACTTGAAGGCGTCGAGGACGGAGACCTGCCGGTCCGAGATGGAGAGCAGCCGGTCGTTGGGGATGACGATGAGGGTGTCGACCTCTTCGCGCAGCTCCGCGATGCCGTCCTCGGCCTGGTTGGCGCGGCGGCGGCCCTCGAAGGTGAAGGGCCGGGTGACCACGCCGATGGTGAGGGCGCCGAGCGAGCGCGCGATGTTGGCGACGACGGGTGCGCCGCCCGTGCCGGTGCCGCCGCCTTCACCGGCGGTGACGAAGACCATGTCGGCCCCCTTGAGGACCTCCTCGATCTCCTCGCGGTGGTCCTCGGCGGCCTTGCGGCCGACGGCCGGGTTGGCGCCGGCGCCGAGTCCGCGCGTGAGTTCACGGCCTACGTCGAGCTTGACGTCGGCGTCGCTCATCAACAGGGCTTGCGCGTCGGTGTTGATGGCGATGAACTCGACGCCCTTGAGACCGACCTCGATCATCCGGTTGATGGCATTGACACCACCGCCGCCGACACCGATGACTTTGATGACTGCGAGGTAGTTCTGCGGTGCTGCCACGTCGAAGGCCTCTCGCCTCGAGTTACGTGTCGCCGTTTCGCTCTGGGGCGATGCGACGACTGATGCCGAATGGGACGGTCCGAACGCCGACCCGAACCCTAACGCTGAAGTTTAGGGTTACCAGTGTGCCTGTTCCCTGGACTCTTCCGAACAGGACACTAAGTCGACAAGTGGCGCACGTTCAACGAACACGCCGAACCTCCCGTTTTTCTTTTCACCCTATGTGATCAGCCGTAGCGCTGCCGAATCAGGGTGCTGGCCTGCGATGACGGCCGTCAACTCGCTGCCGATGCAGGGGCGGTGGGGACACTCACATCGAAGTGCCGGGCCTTCGGCGTCGCTTTCATCAGCGCCACGAGCGTGGCGGCTTTCGCGCGCCCCTTCTCACCGCTGCCCCACTCGACGACGCGGTCGCCGCTCAACTCCAGCGAGATGGAGTCGTACGAACGGACCTTGACGGTGCGCGTGTCGCGGGCGACGGATTCCGGCAGGTCGCCCGCGACCTCGACCGCCTCGCGCAGCAGCCGGTCGGCGCCGAACCGGCGCAGGCTCGCCGCCCCGCTCTCGCGGTCGAGCGCCCATTCCAGCTTCGGGATGCCCTTGGGCGCGCGCTCGACCGTGGCGAATCGCACCCCCTTGGCGTCCACTTCGATGAACTTTCGTCCCTTTTCGAGGAGGAGAACCGGCTTGCGCTCCGTCACTTCGAGGCCGATTTCGTGCGGCCATGTCCGACTGACGTCAACCGAGTCGATTCGGGGCAATTCCGAACGGATCCGCTCTTCAAGAGCGCTCGTGTCGACCGAAATCAGCGGGGCGTCGACGGGGGCGTCCGCCGCGTCGAGGACCTGCCGCGGCGTCAGCACCTCGGTGCCCGAGACCTCCACCCGCTCCAGGCGCAGCCACGGCGAACCGTAGAGCACCCAGAGGACGCCGGTCGCGAGGAGGGCGACGAGGAACAGGACCACGAGGAGGCGGCGGGCGCGCGGCGGGCGGGGCGGGCCGGACTTCTTCTGCTGCCGTTCGGCGGTGGTCGGTCCGGCCACGGTCCCCTGCCTTCTCACGCGTTGCGGCGTGACGCAATCGCCTCGTACACCATGCCGACGAGCAGTTCGTCGGCGTCCCTGCGGCCGAACTCGGAGGCGGCGCGGGACATCTCGTACAGCCGGTGCGGGTCGGCCAGTACGGGCAGGACGTTGCCCTGCACCCACTCGGGCGTCAGTTCCGCGTCGTCGACGAGCAGTCCGCCGCCCGCCTTGACCACCGGCTGGGCGTTCAGCCGCTGTTCGCCGTTGCCGATGGGCAGCGGGACGTAGGCGGCCGGGAGCCCGACGGCGGAGAGTTCGGCGACGGTCATCGCGCCCGCGCGGCAGAGCATCATGTCGGCCGCGGCGTACGCGAGGTCCATCCGGTCCACGTACGGTACCGGGATGTAGGGGGGCATCCCCGGCATCTGCTGCACCTGCGGCAGTTCGTTCTTCGGGCCGACCGCGTGCAGGATCTGGATGCCGGCGCGCTGGAGCACCGGCGCGACCTGCTGGACGACCTCGTTGAGCCGCCGGGCGCCCTGGGAGCCGCCCGAGACGAGCAGGGTCGGCAGGTTGGGGTCGAGGCCGAAGGCGGCGCGCGCCTCCGGGCGGACCCGGGCCCGGTCGAGCGTGGCGATGGTGTGGCGCAGCGGGATGCCGATGTAGCGGGAGTTGCGCAGCTTGCTGTCGGGGGTGGCGACGGCCACCCCGTGGGCGTACCGCGAACCGATCTTGTTGGCCAGGCCGGGCCGCGCGTTGGCCTCGTGCACGACGATGGGCGTGCCGGTCCGCTTGGCCGCCAGGTAGCCCGGCAGGGCCACGTAGCCCCCGAAGCCCACGACGCAGTCGGCCTTCGTGCGCTCCAGGATCTGCTCGGCCGCCTTGATGGTGCCGCGCAGCCGTCCCGGGACGGTGATCAGTTCAGGGGTGGGCTTGCGCGGCAGGGGTACGGCCGGGATCAGCGCCAGTTCGTAGCCCCGCTCGGGTACGAGTCGGGTCTCGAGTCCACGCTCCGTGCCCAGGGCCGTGATGCCCACGGTGGGGTCCTGCCTCCGCAGGGCGTCCGCGAGGGCGAGCGCGGGCTCGATGTGGCCGGCGGTCCCCCCGCCGGCGAGTACGACATGCACCGAAATTCACCGCTCTCCGGACGAACGCGCCTTGACGCGCCGTCGCATCGTGTTCCATCTCACCCGAGGTTGCCGCATGGCCAGGGCCGCCTTCGCAGCGGGGTCCGATCGCGCGAAAGCGATGAGGAGCCCGACGGCGAACATGGTCGGCAGCAGCGCCGAACCCCCGTAGGAGAACAGCGGGAGCGGGACACCGGCGATCGGCAGCAGACCGAGCACCGCACCTACGTTGATCACGGCCTGCGCCGTGATCCAGGTGGTCACGCCTCCCGCGGCATACCTGACGAAGGGGTCCTCCGTGCGTCCGGCCACGCGGATACCCGCATAGCCTAGAGCCGCGAAGAGGGCGAGCACCGACAGCGTCCCCGCCAGGCCGAGTTCCTCCCCGGTGATGGCGAAGATGAAGTCGGTGTGCGGTTCCGGCAGTTGACCCCATTTTTCCACACTCGCGCCGAGACCGGAACCGAAGAATCCGCCGGAGGCCAGGGCGTAGATGCCGTGCACGGCCTGCCAGCACTGGTCCGAGGGGCCGGGGTCCGTGGCGCCGATGCAGGCGAGTCTGGCCATGCGGTTGGGGCTCGTCTTGATGAGGATCACACCGAGGAGCACGGCGACGCCGAGCACGCCGGCGAAGAGCCGGGTGGGCGCGCCCGCCAGCCAGAGCAGGCCGAAGAGGATCGCCGTGAGAATGATCGCGGTTCCCATGTCGCCGCCGAGCATGATGAGGCCGAGCAGCATGAAGGCGACCGGGACGAGCGGCACCAGCATGTGTTTCCACTGCGTCAGGAGCCGTTTGTCGTATTTCCGTGCCAGCAGATCGGCGCCCCACAGGACCAGGGCGAGCTTGCCGAACTCGCTGGGCTGGAGCTGGAAGGGGCCGCCCAGGTAGATCCAGTTCTGGTTGCCGTTGACGCTGCGCCCTATCCCGGGGACCTGGACGAGCACCATCAGGAAGACGGACACCGCGAGTATCGGATAGGCCAGCGCCCTGTGCAGCTTGACGGGCATCCGCATCGCGACGAGCAGCAGTCCGGTGCCGAGCACGGCGGCCACGAACTGCTTGCGGAAGAAGTACGACGCGGGCAGGTCGAGCTGCAGCGCCTGGATCATCGAGGCCGAGTAGACCATCACCAGACCGAGCACGGTGATCAGCAGGCTGCTGCCGAAGATCAGGTAATACGCGGTCAACGGCCGGTCCCAGGCCCGCCGGAGCCTGGTGACGAGCCGCCGCGGCCCGCTCTCGCCCGGCGGGTGGGAGGCGCCTCTGGCGCGTACGGGAGCCGGTCGTTTGGCGACCCGCACGGAAGACCTGGCCACGTTCCCTCCCAAGGATGTGCCCGGCGCCCGCCGGACCTTCGGACCCGGTCAGGCGCGCGTGGAGCCGAGTTCGCGGACCGCGTCCGCGAACGCCTCCCCACGCTTGTTGTAGTTGGTGAACATGTCCATCGACGCGCAGGCCGGGGCCATCAGGACGGTGTCCCCGGGCTCGGCGAGCTCCGCCGCCCGCCGTACCGCCTCGGACATCGCCCCAGTGTCGGTCCGGTCGAGGTCGACGACAGGGACCTCGGGGGCGTGTCGCGCGAGGGCTTCGCGGATGAGCGCCCGGTCGGCGCCGATCAGGACGACCCCGCGCAGCCGCTTGGCGGCGCCTTCGACAAGCTCGTCGAAGGTGGCGCCCTTGGCGAGGCCGCCGGCGATCCAGACGATCGGCTCGTACGCCGCCAACGAGGCCTGGGCCGCGTGGGTGTTGGTGGCCTTGGAGTCGTCCACGTAGGCGACGCCCGCCACGTCGGCGACGTGCTCGATCCGGTGGGCGTCGGGGCGGAAGGCGCGCAGCCCGTCGCGGACGGCCGTGGCCCGCACGCCGAAGGCGCGCGCGAGCGCCGCCGCGGCCAGGGCGTTGGCGATGTTGTGCGGCGCGGGCGGGCGCACGTCGGAGATCTCGGCGAGCTCCTGGGCCTGCTTCTGGCGGTCCGGTACGAACGCGCGGTCGACGAGGATGCCGTCCACGACGCCGAGTTGCGAGGGGGCGGGCGCGTTCAGCGTGAAACCGATGGCGCGGCAGCCCTCTTCGACGTCGGCCCCGCGGACCAGGTCCTCCGTCGACGGCTTGCCGGTGGCGTAGGCGTTGTAGACGCAGGCCACCTGGTTGCCCTCGTAGACGCGGCCCTTGTCGGCCGCGTAGGCCTCCATGGAGCCGTGCCAGTCGAGGTGGTCGGGGGCGAGGTTCAGGACGGCCGCGGAGTGGGCCCGCAGGGAGGGCGCCCAGTGGAGCTGGTAGGAGGACAGCTCGACGGCGAGCACGTCGTACGCGTCGTCGCCCTCCAGGACCACGTCCACGATCGGGGTGCCGATGTTGCCGACGGCGGCCGTGCGCAGGCCCTCCGCCTCCAGGATCGAGGCGAGCATCTGCGTGGTCGTCGTCTTGCCGTTGGTGCCCGTGACGGCGAGCCAGGGCGCGGCGTCGGGGCCGCGCAGCCGCCAGGCGATCTCGACGTCGCCGACGACGTCCACGCCCGCCTCGGCCGCCGCCGCGAAGAGCGGCGCCGACGGCGGCCACCCCGGAGAGGTCACCACCAGGTCGGTGCCGGGCGGCAGCGTCGCCGCGTCCCCCAGGCGTACGGAGATGCCGTCGGCCCGCAGCGCGGTGGCGCGCTCCTCGTGCCCCGCCGACGAGCCGCCGTCCACGACGGTCACCGACGCGCCGAGGCCGGCCAGGGCGCGGGCGGCGCTGACGCCGCTCACGCCGAGGCCGGCGACGGTGATGTTCTTGCCCTGCCAGTCGGACCCAGTGGTCACTTTTCGGCTGCCCATCCCGCGTAGAAGAGTCCGAGGCCGACGATCACGCACATGCCCTGGATGATCCAGAAGCGGACCACGACAAGGACCTCGGACCACCCCTTGAGTTCGAAGTGGTGCTGCAGTGGCGCCATGCGGAAGACGCGCTTGCCGGTCAGCTTGAACGAGCCGACCTGGATGACCACCGACATGGTGATCATCACGAAGAGGCCGCCGAGGAGCGCGAGCAGCAGCTCCGTGCGGGAGCAGATCGCGAGGCCGGCGAGCGCGCCGCCGAGGGCGAGCGAACCGGTGTCACCCATGAAGATCTTGGCGGGCGAGGTGTTCCACCACAGGAAGCCGAAGCAGGCGCCCATCAGCGCGGAGGCCACGACCGCGAGGTCGAGCGGGTCCCTGACCTCGAAACACGCCTGGGGGTTGGTCAGCGTCGTGGCGTTGGCGCAGGACTCCTGGTACTGCCAGACACCGATGAAGGTGTACGCGCCGAACACCATCACCGAGGCGCCGGTGGCGAGGCCGTCCAGACCGTCGGTGAGGTTCACGCCGTTCGACATCGCGAGGATCATGAACAGCGCCCAGACCACGAACAGGACCGGGCCGATCGACCAGCCGAAGTCCGTGACGAACGACAGCTTGGTGGAGGCCGGGGTCTGGTTGCGGTTGTCCGGCCAGTTGAGCGCGAGCACGGCGAAGCCGATGCCCACGATGAGCTGACCGGCCATCTTCGCCTTGGCGCGCAGACCGAGCGAGCGCTGCTTGACGATCTTGATGTAGTCGTCGAGGAAGCCCACGAGGCCCATGCCGGCCATCAGGAAGAGCACCAGGAGGCCGGAGAGCGTCGTCTCCGTGCCGGTGATGATCTTCGTGAGGAAGTACGCGATGAGCGTGGCCAGGATGAAGGCGATACCACCCATGGTCGGCGTGCCGCGCTTGCTGTGGTGCTCGCGCGGGCCGTCGTCCCGGATGAACTGGCCGTAGCCCTTGCGGGCGAGCAGCTTGATCAGCAGCGGGGTTCCGACCAGGGTCAGGAAGAGCCCGATCACACCCGCGAAGAGGATCTGCCTCATCGGCCGGAGACCTGCCCCTCAGAAGACCCTGCGGCGTCGTCGAGCAGCGCCGTGGCGACCTTCTCGAGACCGACCGACCTGGACGCCTTCACCAGCACGACGTCTCCTGGGCGCAGCTCGCTGCGCAACAGGTCGATCGCCGCCTGTGCGTCGGACACGTGCACCGACTCCTCACCCCACGAACCCTCGTTGTATGCGCCCAGTTGGAGCCAGGACGCTTCCCTGCCCCCGACTGCCACGAGCTTGCTCACGTTGAGCCGGACGGCAAGGCGTCCGACCGCGTCGTGCTCGGCGAGACCCTCGTCCCCGAGCTCGGCCATGTGACCGAGCACCGCCCACGTACGACGTCCCTTGCCCATGGCCGCGAGCGCGCGCAGCGCCGCTCGCATGGACTCGGGGTTCGCGTTGTAGGCGTCGTTGACGACCGTCACACCGTCCGGGCGCTCGGTGACCTCCATCCGCCAGCGGGACAGCGTGCCCGCCTCGGAGAGCGCGAGGGCGATCTCTTCCACGGACATGCCCAGCTCATGGGCGACGGCGGCCGCGGCAAGCGCGTTCGACACGTGGTGCTCACCGTACAGCCGCAAGGTCACGTCGCTGCACCCGGAGGGTGTGTGCAGCGTAAAAGAAGGCTGTCCGTTGCCCGTGAGCCGGACATTCTCGGCACGTACGTCGGCGTCGTCGGCCTCTCCGAAGAGGATCACCCGGGCCTTCGTGCGCGAGGCCATGGCGCGCACCAGCGGGTCGTCGGCGTTGAGGACGGCGGCCCCGTCCTCGGGCAGCGCCTCGACCAGCTCGCCCTTCGCGATCGCGATCTGCTCGCGGCCGCCGAACTCGCCGATGTGGGCGGTCCCGACGTTCAGGACGAGGCCGATCTTCGGTGGCGTCAGTTCCGCGAGGTAGCGGATATGGCCGATTCCGCGCGCCCCCATCTCCAGGACGAGGAAGCGCGTCTCGTCGGTGGCGCTCAGCGCGGTCAGCGGCAGGCCGATCTCGTTGTTGAGCGATCCCGGCGTGAAGACCGTGGGCGCCTTGCGCCGGAGCACCTGCGCGAGCAGGTCCTTGGAGCTGGTCTTGCCGACGGAGCCCGTCAGCGCCACGAGGGTCGCGCCGAGCCGCTTCACCACGTGGCGGGCGAGGGCGCCGAGCGCGGCCTGCACATCGTCCACGACGATGGCGGGCACGCCGACCGGGCGGGAAGCCAGTACGGCGACCGCGCCCGCGGCGACCACGTCGGCCGCGTAGTCGTGGCCGTCGACGCGCTCGCCGACGAAGGCGACGAAGAGGCTGCCGGGCGCCACTTCGCGGGAGTCACGGACGACCGGTCCGGTCACCATGATGGCCGGATCCGGTATGTCGTACGTCTGCCCGCCGACGACGGTGGCGATCTCGGCGAGGGAGAGGGCGATCACAACTTCATCCCTGGGTTTGCTCGATGGCTTCGCGAAGCACGAGGCGGTCGTCGAAGGGACGCACCACCCCGGCGATGTCCTGTCCCTGCTCGTGGCCCTTGCCCGCGACGAGCACGGTGTCGCCCGGCCGTGCGCGGACCACTGCCGCGCGGATCGCGGCGGCCCGGTCCTCGAAGACGGCGACGTCGCCGCGCTCGTGGGCCGGCACGTCGGCGGCGCCGGCGAGCATCGTGGCGAGGATCGCGAGGGGGTCCTCGCCACGGGGATTGTCGGAGGTGAGCACGGCGGTGTCGGCGAGGCGGGCCGCGGCCGCGCCCATCGGCATCCGCTTGGTCTTGTCGCGGTCGCCGCCGCAGCCGAGCACGATGTGCAGCTTGCCCTCGGTGACCTTGCGCAGCGCGCGCAGGACCGATTCGACGGCGTCCGTCTTGTGGGCGTAGTCGACGACGGCGAGGTAGGGCTGGCCCGCGTCGACGCGCTCCAGGCGGCCGGGGACGCCCGGCACCGCGGCGACGCCGTCGGCGGCCTGCTGCGGGTCGATGCCCGCGACGGCCAGCGAGACGATCGCGGCGAGGGTGTTGGCGACGTTGAAGGGGCCCGCGAGCGGCGACTTGGCGGTGATCCGCTCGCCCTTGGGGCCGACCGCGACGAACGTGGAGTCCAGCGGTCCGACCTCGACGTCCTCGGCGCGCCAGTCGGCGTCGGGGTGGCCCTCGGCGGAGAACGTGGTGACGGGCACCTCCGACTCGGTGATGAGCCGGCGCCCGTACTCGTCGTCGAAGTTGACCACGCCGAGGCGCGAGCGCCGCTCGGTGAAGAGCTGCGCCTTGGCCTGGAAGTAGTCCTCCATGTCGGAGTGGAACTCCATGTGCTCCGGGCTGAGGTTGTTGAAGACGGCGACGTCGAAGACGCAGCCGTCCACCCGCCCGAGCACCAGCGCGTGGCTGGAGACCTCCATCGCGACGGCCTCGACGCCGCGCTCGCGCATCACCGCGAACAGCGCCTGGAGGTCGGTGGCTTCGGGGGTCGTGCGCTCCGACTTGATGCGCTCGTCCCCGATGCGCGTCTCCACCGTGCCGATGAGCCCGGTCGACCGCACGCCCTTGAGGCCGCCCTCGATGAGGTACGCGGTCGTGGTCTTGCCGGACGTGCCGGTGATGCCGATCTGGAGGAGGTCGCGGCCCGGGCGCCCGTAGACCGTGGCCGCCAGCTCGCCCATGACGGCGCGGGGGCTGTCGACGACGAGGACCGGCAGACCGGTCGCCGCGGCGCGTTCGGCGCCCGTCGGGTCGGTGAGGATGGCCGCGGCGCCGAGGTCGGCGGCCTGCGCGACGAAGTCGGCTCCGTGCATGCGAGCGCCGGGCAGCGCGGCGTAGACGTCACCGGGGCGCACCGCGCGGGAGTCGTGCGTGATGCCCGTGATCTCCGCGTCGCCCTGGACGTCGACGCCCAGATGGCCCGCGAGCTCCGTCAGTGAGGCCGCGGAGACCTGCTCAGGCCGCGGCGGTCCCGGGTAGGTCACGGGAGCGCCCTTCTGGATGTTTGGGGACTGATCAGCGTGTGGCACGGCGGTGAGCGTACCGGGCGCACCCCCCGCCAGGCGAAGCGGGCGGTGTGGCGGGGGCTGGTTCCCGGAAGCGGGAGTGATCGTTGTCACGGGCGGTTCCTGGTCGGTCTGCGGGTTGGGTCCGCGGGGGCGGTCCGCGGCTTCAGAAGGTCACCGGCAGGCGGGCCGGGCCCTTGCCGGTGGGCGGGACTTGGAGCGTCTTGAGGGCGAACTCCATGACTTTCTTGTGGATGGGGCCGCAGATCTGGCCGCCGAAGTAGCTGCCCCGGGTGGCGTTCTGGATGGCGCAGTAGACGGTGACGCGCGGCTTGTCGGCCGGCGCGAAGCCGGCGAACGACGAGGTGTACCCCTTGTAGCGGCCGGTCACGGGGTCGACCCGGTTGGCCGTGCCCGTCTTGCCCGCGACGCGGTAGCCGGGGATGCGGGCCTTGTTGCCGGTGCCCTCCTCGTCGTCGACCACCGACTCCAGCATCCGCGCCAGGGTCTTGGCGGTCGTGGCGCTCACCACGCGGGTCTTCTTCGGCTTCGGCGCGGGGGTGAAGCGGCCGTCGGGGCCCTTCGTGCCGCGCACGAGCGTGGGCTGCACGCGTACGCCGTTGTTGGCGATGGTCGAGTAGACCGAGGTCGCCTGCATGGCGTTGATCGAGAAGCCCTGGCCGAACGGGATCGTGTACTGCTGCGACGTCGACCACTTGTCGGCGGGCGCGAAGATGCCGGACGTCTCGCCGGGGAAGCCGAGGCCGGTCTCCCTGCCGATGCCGAACTTGTGCAGATAGGAGTGGAGGACCTCGTTGGCCTTCTTCTGCGTCTTGCCCAGTTCTCCGGTGGCGAGGATGGTGCCGATGTTGGAGGACTTGGCGAGCACGCCGTTGAGCGTGAGGTGCCAGGTGGGGTGGTCGATGTCGTCCTGGAAGAGGCGGTCGCCGCGGTGCAGCCGGTTGGGCACGGTCACATGGGTGCCGGGCGTGGCCGCGTTCTCCTCGAGGACCGCGGCCATCGACATGACCTTGGCGGTGGAGCCGGGCTCGAAGGCGTCCTGGAGCGCGGCGTTGCCGAGGGCGGCCCCGTCGGCCCGCGAGAGGTCGTTGGGGTCGAAGCCGGGCGCGTTGGCCATCGCGAGGACCTCGCCGGTCCGCGTGTCCTGCACTATCACGTAGCCGCGGTCGGCCCCGGACTTCTCGACCTGCTGGCTGATGGCGTTCTGCGCGGCCCACTGGATGTCGCGGTCGATGGTGAGCTCGACGTCGGAGCCGGGCACGGCGGGCGTCTCCGTGGAGCCCGCGGTCGGCACGCGCCGGCCACCGGACTGGGCGTAGCGGACCTTGCCCGCCTCGCCTGCGAGCTCCTTGTTGAGCTTCTGTTCGAGGCCGCCCGCGCCCTTGCCCTCGGCGTTGACCCAGCCCAGTATCCCGGCGGCCAGCTCGTCGTTGGGGTAGACCCGCTTGCTGCTGGGGTCCGCGAGGACGCCCGCCAGCACGTTCGGCGAGCCGGGGTCGGCGGTGGCCTTCTCGGCGAGCGCCCCGCGCAGGTCCTTGATCTGCTTCCACACCTGGGGGGTCTGGCGGCGGGCCAGCAGGACGTAGCGCGTGTCGGGGGTCTTCAGCTTCGCGGTGATCTTGCCCGCGTCCATGCCGAGGATGGGCGCCAGGAGCGCGGCCGCCTGCTCGGGCGCGTCCTTGGTCCCGGCCTCCTTCGGCGTGAACAGCGAGGGGTCGGCCGTGATGTCGTACGCGTCCACGCTGGCGGCGAGTTCCACGCCGGCGCGGTCGGTGATGCGCCCGCGCTCGGGCGTCAGGGTGTGGGTGAAATAGCGGTTCTTCTCGGCCTTGGCCGCGTACGCGTCGGCGTCGACGGCCTGCACCTGGAGCAGCCGTACGACGAAGGCGAGCATCACCAGGGTCAGGCCGAGGCTGACCATGCGCAGCCGGGGCCGCGGGCTGCCGAGGCGGATGGTGCGGGCCCTGCCCTTGCCCGCGGGGCGGCGCGCGGCGGGGCGCTTGCCCGGCGCGGGCCGCTTGCCGGACGCCGGGCGGCGGGACGCGGCGGGGCGCACGGGCTTGGCGGGTCCTGGCACGCGACGCCGCGGGGGTTCCCTGTCGGACACTTGTCATCACCTGCCGGGGGGCGTCGTGGGCGGGGGCGCCGGGAGGGCGGCCGGCCGCGGGGCGGGCGGGGCCGGTGCGGTGGCGACCGGGGCCGCCGCTCCCTGCGGGCGGGGCGCGGGTGGGCCGGCGGCGGCGCCGGGCGCGCCGCGCACGGTTCCGTCGGGGTCGAGGAAGGCGGGGTCGCCGCCGGGGACCATGCCGAGCTCGTCGGCGCGGCGCTGGAGGGCCTCGGGGGCCGCGAAGCCGTCCACCTCGCGCTTGAGCTGCTGCTCCTCCTCCGTGAGGTCCTTGGTCCGCTTCCTCATCTCGCTGAGCTGGAAGGAGCCTTCGTTGAGCGAGGAGTTCAGGATGAGCAGCACGATCAGGCCGCCGCCGAGGAGGAGCACGACGAGGAGGACGAAGGGGGCCCGCGCGGCCTGGGCGGCCGGGCCCTGCGGCAGCAGTCGCGCGAGGCGGGCGGCCCTCCCCCGCAGCTCGGGTTTCTTGCTCATGGAGCCTCCTCGCGGACTCTGCTTCATGGGGCCTGGCCTTACGGCCCGGCGCGCCTCGTGCGGGCCTTGCGGCTCACCCGACGTCTTCGCGCACGCGCTGGGCGCCGCGCAGCCGGGCGGGCGCGGCCCTGCGGTTCTCCGCGACCTCTTCCTCTGTGGGCAGTTCGGCGCCGCGGGTCAGGAGCTTGAGCCGCGGCTGGTAGCGCTCGGGGACCACGGGCAGGCCGGCGGGGGCGGTGTTCGCCGCGCCCGCCGCGAACACCTGTTTGACCAGCCGGTCTTCGAGCGAGTGGTACGACAGGACGGCGATGCGGCCGCCGACGGCGAGCGCCTTCACGGCCGCGGGGACGGCCCGCTCCAGGACGCTCAACTCGCCGTTGACCTCGATGCGCAGGGCCTGGAAGGTGCGCTTGGCGGGGTTGCCGCCGGTGCGCTTGGCGGCCTGCGGCAGGGCGTCGCGGATCAGTTCGACGAGGCGGGCGCTGTTGGTGAACGGCTCCTTCTCGCGCTCGCGCACGACGGCGCTCACGATCCGCTTGGCCTGCTTCTCCTCGCCGTAGGCGCGCAGGATCCGCACCAGTTCGCCGGGGGCGTAGGTGTTGAGGACCTCGGCGGCGCTCATGCCGGTCGTCTGGTCCATGCGCATGTCCAGGGGCGCGTCCTGGGCGTACGCGAACCCGCGGTCGGCCTCGTCGAGTTGCATGGAGGAGACGCCGAGGTCGAACAGGACGCCCTGCACGCGCGGGACGCCGAGACGGTCGAGCACCTCGGGCAGTTCGTCGTAGACGGCGTGCACGAGGGTGGCCCGGTCGCCGAAGGGGGCGAGCCGCTCACCGGAGAGGCGCAGGGCCTCCTTGTCGCGGTCCAGGGCGATGAGGCGGGCGGCGGGGAAGGTGGAGAGCAGGGCCTCGCTGTGGCCGCCGAGGCCGAGGGTGCAGTCGACGACGACCGCGCCCGGTTCGGCGAGCGCGGGGGCCAACATGTCCAGGCACCGCTGGAGCATCACCGGGACGTGTCGGCTGTTCTCGGTCAAGGGGCCCTCTCAGGTCCGGCGCGGCGTCGTCACGCACTGCCGGGTCCCCGCCCGCTCCGTGAAGGGGAATGGCCTGCCGGCGCCGGGGAAGTGGCGTCAGCCGACCGGAGCGGGAGGAGGCCGAGCCGTACGTACGCGCCGCGCACGTGGGGGTTTCGGGAAACCCCCGGGATGTGCGGTCCAGCAGGGAGCAGGTCGCGTCTCCCGCTTCGCGTCACTTTAGTCCACCGTGTCTCGCGGTCAATCAACCGGGATGCGCGTCGCGTACCGCGCCGATGAAGGGGAGGAAAGGGAGAAAATACCTGATCATCACTTGATCGACGGCCCTCGCGGCACTCCTGTGCTTTACCTCACAACAAGAGTCTTTGGCATTCTTTGTCCCTTCTCACGAGGCCCCGGGAGGATCAGTGCGGACTAACGTCATCTCCATGTCGACTTCCGCATCTCCCTCGGGCCCCACTCCCGCAGAGCCGCACGGCGACATAGCCGTCGGCACGGTCACCGACCGCCTGGTCGAAGCCAACAAGAGGTACGCCGCCGACTTCACCGACCCCGGCATGGACGCCCGCCCCGTCCTGCGGGTCGCCGTCGTCGCCTGCATGGACGCGCGCCTGGACCTGCACGAGGCGCTCGGCCTCGAACTGGGCGACTGCCACACCATCCGCAACGCGGGCGGCGTCGTCACCGACGACGTCATCCGCTCGCTCACCATCAGCCAGCGCGCCCTCGGCACCCGCAGCGTGGCCCTGATCCACCACACCACCTGCGGCCTCGAATCCCTCACCGAGGAGTTCCGGCACGACCTGGAGATGGAGGTCGGGCAGCGTCCCGCCTGGGCGGTGGAGTCGTTCCGCGACGTCGACCAGGACGTCCGGCAGTCCATCCGCCGCGTGCAGACCTCGCCCTTCCTGCTCCACACCGACGACGTACGCGGTTTCGTGTTCGACGTGAAGACGGGCCTCCTGCGCGAGGTCGCCCCCGCGTGACACCGCGCGTGACCGACAAAGAGTCGTAAGACCCGACAAATCGGCGCGACTTATCCACAGGCGAGTGACACGACCCCGTATGCCAAACAACAATGCGGGGGTGGCGCCACGCGGAACCATCACGCGTGGCGCCGGTGAATTCGGGGTGGACCGGGCCGCGCGCGACGAGCGGCCCGGAAATGGGGTAATCCCTGCTCCTTGAGAGCGTGGGGAAGGGCCGAGGAGGGCCGGGTGACGACCTATGACGATCGAGCGAGCCTCACTGATCTGACCACCACCGCGGAGCGCGTCCGCGGATCGGTGGAGGGTGTGATCGAGGGCAAGCCGGAGGTCGTACGGCTTTCGCTGACCGTGCTGCTCGCCGAGGGGCACCTGCTCATCGAGGACGTGCCGGGCGTCGGCAAGACCATGCTGGCCAAGGCGCTCGCGCGGTCCATCGACTGCTCGGTGCGGCGGATCCAGTTCACGCCGGATCTGCTGCCCTCGGACATCACGGGTGTGTCCATCTTCGACCAGCAGCGCAGGGACTTCGAGTTCAAGCCCGGCGCGATCTTCGCGCAGATCGTGATCGGCGACGAGATCAACCGCGCCTCGCCGAAGACCCAGTCGGCGCTCCTCGAGTCCATGGAGGAGCGCCAGGTCACCATCGACGGGCAGACCTACGAACTGCCCAGTCCGTTCATGGTGGTCGCCACCCAGAACCCGGTGGAGATGGAGGGCACCTACCCCCTGCCGGAGGCGCAGCGCGACCGCTTCATGGCCCGCGTCTCCATCGGTTATCCGGGCCCGGAGGCCGAGCTGCGGATGCTCGACGTCCACGGCGGCGTCTCCCCCCTCGACGACCTCCAGCCGGTGGCGCACGCCCACGAGATCGTCAAGCTCATCGACGCCGTCCGCACCGTCCATGTCGCCGACACCGTGCGCAGATACGCGGTGGACCTGGTCGCGGCGACCCGCAGCCACCCGGACCTGAGACTCGGGGCCTCCCCGCGCGCGACGCTGCACCTGCTGCGCGCCGCCAAGGCCTCCGCCGCCCTCAGCGGCCGGGAGTTCGCCCTCCCCGACGACGTGCAGGCGCTGGCCGTCGCGGTCCTCGCGCACCGCCTGCTGCCCACGGCCCAGGCCCAGTTGAACCGGCGCACGGCCGAGCAGGTCGTCCTGGAGATCCTTCGGCACACCCCGGTCCCCGCCGCCGCCCAGCCCGCCCCCGGCGGCTACTTCGACCAGCAGCCGCCCGGCGCCCGGAGGCTCTGATGGCCGCCGGGGGGCGGCCCGACGGCCCCGCCGACGACGACAAGGGCGGGCTGCGCACGGCTCTCGCGGGTCTGACCACGCGCGGGCGCTCCTTCCTCGCGGCCGGTGTCGCCGCCGCCATCTGCGCCTATGTCCTCGGCCAGAGCGACCTGCTGCGGGTCGGGCTGCTGCTCGCCGTGCTGCCGCTGGTCTGCGCCGTCGTCCTCTTCCGCACCCGCTACCGCGTCGCGGGCAGCCGCAGGCTCTCCCCCGCGCGCGTGCCCGCAGGCTCCGAGGCCCGCGTCCACCTGCGGATGGACAACGTCTCCCGGCTGCCCACCGGGCTCCTGATGCTCCAGGACCGCGTGCCGTACGTCCTCGGCCCCCGGCCCCGGTTCGTGCTCGACCGCGTCGAGGCGGGCGGCCGCCGCGAGGTGTCCTACCGCGTCCGCTCCGACCTGCGCGGACGCTATCCGCTCGGCCCGCTGCAACTGCGCCTGTCCGACCCGTTCGGGATGTGCGAACTGACGCGGTCCTTCTCGACGTACGACACCCTCACCGTCATCCCGCGTGTGGAGGCGCTGCCCCCGGTGCGGCTCACCGGCGAGGCCAAGGGGTACGGCGACGGGCGCAACCGCTCGCTGGCCCTCGCCGGCGAGGACGACGTCATCCCGCGCGGGTACCGCCACGGCGACGACCTGCGCCGGGTGCACTGGCGCTCCACCGCGCGCTACGGCGAGCTGATGGTCCGCCGCGAGGAGCAGCCGCAGCGCGCCCGCTGCACGGTGCTCCTGGACACCCGGGGCGCCGGCTTCCGGGGCGCGGGCCCCGACTCCGCCTTCGAGTGGGCGGTGTCGGGCACCGCGTCCACGCTGGTGCACATGCTGGAGCGCGGCTTCTCCGTCCGGCTGCTCACCGACACCGGGACCTCGGTGCCCGGCGAGGGCTCGGACGGCTTCGCGGGCACCGGCCAGGAGTCGGCGGACGCGGCCGGGCTGATGATGGACACCCTCGCGGTGATCGACCACTCCGACGGCGCCGGACTCTCCCGCGCCTACGACGTCCTGCGCGGGGGCAACGAAGGCCTCCTCGTCGCCTTCCTCGGCGATCTCGACGAGGAGCAGGCGGCGGTGGTCGCCAAGATGCGTCGGCGCAGCGGCTCCGCGGTCGCCTTCGTCCTGGACGGCGCGGCCTGGGCGCAGGGCCCGGGCAGCAGCTCCTCCGACGCCGGTGACGCGCGCGTGCGGATGCTGCGCGAGGCGGGCTGGACGGCCCTTTCCGTGCCGCCCGGCGCGAGCCTGGCCGACCTGTGGCGCCAGGCCGACCACGCCCGCACCAGCACGGGCCCCGCGCCCGCCACGGGCACGACCACCGGGGGCTGGGCATGACGGGCCCGGCCGCGCAGAGCGTACGTACGACAGTGGGGGGACGGTCATGAGTGGACGCGCGCGGCTCGCGCTCTGCGCCACGGCGGCCACGCTGATGGCGTCGAGCGCGCTGCTGCCGCTCGTCGAGCCCGCGACGTGGTTCCTGCAGGCGGCGTTCCTGCTGGCGCTGCAGAGCGGGGTGGGCGCGCTGGCCCGGCGGGCGCCGCTGGCCAGGCCGCTCACCGTGGCCGTGCAGGCACTGGTGACGCTGCTGCTGCTCACCCTGGTCTTCGCGCGCCCGCAGGCCGTCGCGGGGTTCCTGCCGGGGCCCGAGGTGTTCCGCCACTTCGGGCTGCTCCTGGAGGCGGGCGGCGCCGACGTCGGCCGGTACGCGATCCCGGCGCCGCTCAGCGACGGCATCCGGCTGATGCTGGTCGGCGGCGTCCTGGTGATAGGCCTCGCGGTGGACGCCCTCGCGGTGACCTTCCGCACGGCGGCTCCGGCCGGGCTCCCACTGCTCGCGCTGTACTCGGTGGCGGCGGGCCTCTCCGGCGACGGCGCCGGCTGGCTGTGGTTCCTGCTGGCCGCCTCCGGATATCTGCTGCTCCTGCTCGCGGAGGGCCGCGACAGGCTCTCGCAGTGGGGCCGAGTGTTCGGCGGCGCGGCGCGGGCCCCGGGGCGCGTCTCCGGGGGCCTGGAGAGCAGCACCGGGGCGATCGCCCCGGTCCGCACCGGACGGCGCATCGGCGCCCTGGCCCTCGGCATCGCCCTGGTGGTGCCGCTCGCGCTGCCCTCCCTCGACGGCGGCCTGCTGGGCGGTGAGGGCGGCCCCGGTGGCGGCGGCCCGGGCGGCGGCGGGACGATCTCCGCCGTGAACCCGCTGGTCGCGCTCCAGGACAGCCTGAACCAGCCGGAGGACCGCGAGGTCATCTCGTACCGCACGAACGCCGAGCAGACCAACGACCAGTATCTGCGCATCGTCTCGCTCGACAAGTTCGACGGCACGACCTGGAAGACGACCGTGCGGCAGATCGAGGACGTGCCCTCGCCCCTGCCGACCCCCCAGGGGCTCAACGCCGACGTGCGCAGGAGCGAGGTCGACACCAGCATCTCGGCCTCCGACGGGTACGCGCAGAACTGGCTGCCCATGCCCTTCCCCGCCAGCCGTGTGCGGATCGACGGCCGCTGGCGGTACGAGCCCGTGGGCCGCGCCCTCGTCGGCGACCGGGGCCAGACCACACGGGGCGCGAAGTACCAGGTCACGAGCCTGGTCGTGGAGCCCACGGCCCAGCAGCTCGCGAACGCCTCCGCGCCGCCCGAGGAGCTGCGGGAGGAGTTCACCGAGGTCCCCGACTCCCTGCCGGGGATGGTCGCGGACCGGGCCCGCCAGGTCACCAAGGGCGCCGCGAACCCGTACGAGCAGGCGGTCAAGCTCCAGGACTACTTCGCCTCCGACGGTGGCTTCACGTACAACACGCAGGTCAGGGCGGGCAGTGGTCCTTCGGCGATCCGGAGGTTCCTGGAGCAGAAGGAGGGCTTCTGCGTCCACTTCTCCTTCGCGATGGCCTCCATGGCGCGGACGCTCGGCATCCCGGCCCGCGTCGCGGTGGGCTTCACGCCGGGCTCCGCGCAGGCCGACGGCACCATGTCGGTGGGGCTGCGGGACGCGCACGCCTGGCCCGAGCTGTACTTCGAGGGCGTGGGCTGGACCCGCTTCGAGCCCACGCCCAACCGCGGCTCGGTGCCGGAGTACACCCGCTCCGACGTCGCCCCCGACGACACGAGCGACCCCGACACCCCGGAGCCCTCGGCCTCGGACGAGCCTTCGGCCGCGCCCTCGGCGTCGGAGAGCTGCTCGCGCGACCAGGCGCGGCAGGGCGGCTGCGCCGGCGCCGTTCCGGAGGCCGCGGCCGGTTCGGGCGACGACGGGCCGCCCGTGGGCAGGATCGTGGCGCTCTCGGTGGCCGGGCTGCTCCTGCTGTTCGCGTTCCTGTCGCCGCTGCTGTGGCGGACGCGGGTGCAGTCGGTGCGGCTGGCGGCCGGGCCGCACGCTCCGGGTCCGGGTGTCCGGGCCCGCGGGGGCGCCGGTCCCACGCCGGAGGCCGCGGCGGCCCGGACCCTCGCCGCCTGGCTGGAGGTGACGGACACGGCCTGGGACCACGGCATCCTGCCGGACGACTCCCTCACGCCCCGCAAGGCCGCCGCCCGGATCGTCCGCGTCGGCAGGCTGTCGGCGGAGTCCGCGGCGGCCGCGCACCGGCTGGCGACCGCGGTGGAGCAGGTGCTCTACGCCCCCGTCCCGCAGCCCGTGTCGGGGCTCTCCGACGACGTGCGGCGGATACGGCAGGGGTTGCGCGCCTCGGCGACCCGTGCCGTCCGGCTGCGGGCGACGCTGGCCCCGCGTTCGACCGCTCGGGTGGTGTGGGCTGCCTCGGAATGCTGGTCGGCCTTGACCGAGCGGTGGAGCGGGCGGATCACCAAGCGGTGGACGTCGCTGACGGACAAGCTGCCTCGCCGGGCCCAGCAGAGGGGCTGAGGGCCGGGCCCCGGCGAGGGGCCCGGCCGCCGCGCACGCGAGGGCCCGCGCATGCGTGGCCATCCACGCGAGGCCCCGCGCGTCCGTGGCCATACCTATGCGTGTCCATACATACGTGTGAGGGGTGACCGCCCGGTGGCGGTCACCCCTCACACATCACATCTCGGCGGGCCGGACCCGGTCCGGCCCGGTCCGGCTCACTGGCCGCCCTGCTCGTCGCGGCGGCGCTGCCAGCGCTGTTCGATACGGTCCATGACGGAGCGGCGCTGCCGTGTCTGCCGTCGGGCCTGTGGCCCGCCCTGCGCGGTGGCCGCGCCCTGACCCTGCTCACCGGGTTTCGGGGCCTTGCGCCAACCCGTGACGGCGAGGACCGCGCAGCCCAGCATGACGAGGAACCCCACCACGCTGATCCAGATCTGCTGGGCGACCATTCCGGCCATGAGAAGGGCGATGCCCACCAGGAAGCCCACGACCGCTTGGTAGACCCGCTTCCGGGTGTACGTACGCAGCCCGCTTCCCTCAAGCGCTGTCGCGAACTTGGGATCTTCGGCGTACAGCGCTCGCTCCATCTGCTCGAGCATGCGCTGCTCGTGCTCCGAGAGCGGCACGGAGTCCTCCTCATCGTGCAGTCGCCGGGGCGACCGGGGGTCCCCTTCAGGATAGGCAGGGAATCGCCCCCGTGAAACCCGCCCCTCTGCGCCAACTTCGCCAAACCGGACCTTCGTGCCCCTCCGGCTCGCTGAAGCGTGCATTCCCCAGCCGCCGGACTGTCATGCAGGCCGGTATCCCTCGATCATACGGCTCCGGTAGCCCGTTCGGGGGGCCTGTGGCGTACTCCATGTGCCGCTGCGCCGCTGATCAGCGGGGGCGGCCACCGGCGCACCCTCAGACTCCGGCCGCCTCACGGACCTCGCCGAGCACATGCAGCTGCGTGGCCACGGAGTGGAAGGCGGGCAGCTCGGCCGCCGCGGCCTCCAGCTGGAGGAGGGCTTCCATGGCCCCGGGCTCGGTGTCCACGAGGACGCCGGGCACCAGGTCGGCGAAGACCCGGACGCCGTGCACCGCGTCGACGCGGACGCCCGCGGCCTCGACGAGCGCGGTGAGCTGCTCGGCGGTGAAGCGGCGCGGCACGGGGTCGCCCTCGCCCCAGCGGCCCGCCGGGTCGGCGAGAGCCGTCCGCGCCTCCGTGAAGTGGCCCGCGAGGGCGCGCGCCAGCACGGCGCCGCCGAGTCCGGCGCCGAGCAGGCTGAGGATGCCGCCGGGGCGCAGCGCGTCGACGGCGAGGCGCACGCCCTCGGCCGGGTCGTCCACGTACTCCAGGACGCCGTGGCACAGGACGGCGTCGAAGCCGCCGCGTCCGACCACGTCGAAGAGGCCGAGCACATCGCCCTGGACGCCGCGCACCCGGTCGGCGACGCCGGCCTCGGCGGCCCGGCGCTCCAGCGCGAAGAGCGCGTTCGGGCTGGGGTCGACGACCGTGACCCGGTGCCCGAGGCGGGCGACGGGCACCGCGAAGTTGCCGCTGCCGCCCCCGGTGTCGAGCACGTCCAGCTCGGAGCGCGACTCCCGGCCCGTGACCTTGACGCGGCGGTCGAGGGCGTCCTTCAGGACGTCCCAGACCACGGCGGTGCGGAGAGAGGCGCGGGGACGGGAGGGGTCGGAGCGCAACGACGCCGTCTGCGGGTGGTGGTGGGAGACGGGCGGGCGCATCGGGTCCGACACGGCAGTTGACTCCTCGGCGCGTGGGGTGAGAACAAACCCCACCCTATTGCCTGCCGCCCGGTGCCCGGTCACCCGTCCCGCACCACGGGACGCCCGGTCAGCTCGCGTCGGGCGGCCCCTCTCCCGCCTCCGGCGGCTCCTGCCTCGGTTGGGGCAGCACGGGCTGGAGGACCAGCATCCGCTCGACCAGACGCAGGAACATCGCCACGTCCCGCAGCAGGTCGTCGGCGGCGCGGGCGGTGGCGGCGCCCCGGATGCCGGCCTCGGCGCGGGCCCTGCGGGCGGCGCCGGAGGCGAAGAGGGCGCTCCACTCGGTCAGTTCGGGTGCTATCTCGGGCAGGACTTCCCAGGCGCTTCGGATGCGCTGCCTGCGGCGCGGGGTCGTCTCGGGGCGGCCGCGCGCGGCGAGGACGGCGGCCGCGGTGCGCAGGGCGGCGAGGTGGGCGGTGGCATAGCGCTCGTTCGGGGCGTCGAGGCGGGCCGCCTCTTCGATCCCGGCACGGGCCTGGGCGAGCAGATCGAGGGCGGCGGGCGGGGCGGTCGCGCGGCGCAGGACGGGGTGGACATCGCTCGCCGGGCCGGTCAGTGAGGAAGCGGCCCCGCCGGCGCGGTGCCGGCGTGCGGCTGCTGCGGAAGAGCTGGCCATGACGAACCTCCTGTCGTCGTGTGACGGCACGGTGGCCGTATGTGCCCATAGTGGAGTACCCCACTGACAATCGGCCCTGACCTGGCATTTCACCCCTGCGGGCGGGGGGTGGTCAGGCCTGGGCCGGGTGCGCCCGGAGCCGGCGCCGCGGGGGCGGGCCGACCTGTGAGAATCGGGGCCATGGACAGCAGCACAGCCGGCAGCAGGCGAGAGGCCACCCGGCAGAAGCTCTACGAGGCCGCCGTCACCCTCATCGCGGAACAGGGCTTCTCCGCGACGACCGTCGACGAGATCGCCGAGCGTGCGGGGGTCGCGAAGGGCACCGTCTACTACAACTTCGCGAGCAAATCCGTCCTCTTCGAAGAGCTTCTGCGGCACGGTGTCGGCCTGCTGACCGCCTCCCTGAAGGAGGCGGCCGACGGCACGGACAGGGCGGGCGGCAGCAAGGTCGACGCCCTGGACGCGATGATCAGGGCGGGCCTGGTCTTCATCGACCGCTACCCGGCCTTCACACAGCTGTACGTGGCCGAGCTCTGGCGGACCAACCGGGCCTGGCAGTCCACCCTCATGGTGGTCAGGCAGCGGGCGGTCGCGGTCGTCGAGGACGTGCTGCGGGCGGGCGTGGGGAACGGCGAGCTGAGCGAGGAGATCGATGTCCCGCTGACGGCCGCCGCGCTCGTCGGCATGGTGCTGGTCGCGGCCCTGGACTGGCAGGCCTTCCAGCCCGAGCGCTCGCTGGACGACGTGCACGCGGCGCTGTCCCGGCTGCTCCAGGGCCGGGTGAGCGGCACGCGCGCGTAGCGGCACGCGCCGTGGTCCCGCCGGATGACCGCGCGGGGGGCGGAGGGGGACGGCGCGCCGGCGGAGAGCGGCGCGGAATGACAGCGCCGGTCCGTCGCCACCTGTTCTCCAGGCGGCGCCGGACCGGCGCCTCTCACATCCCCCGTGACCCCCGTGCGACCCCCGTGTGGTCGTCCCCCGAGTCACCCCCGTGCCTCGCCCCCGCCTCGCGGCGGGAGGAGCGGCCAAGGGTGCGGCGCCGTTCCGCCGCCCCGTGTCGGCGGTACCGGCGCCACGCCCTTCTCCGTGGCCCTCACTCTTCCGTCTTTGCAGGTGGGGGCCCATCCGCACGCGTACTCATCTCTTCTCCTAGGTACGGATACTCACGCGTGCGCGCGCACCCCCAGACCGGCCGGCCCGCGACTGGTTACGATCACGTCCGTGTCCGTACTCCCCCTGGTGTTCACCAGCGGCTGGGCGAGCGGGATCAACGCGTACGCCGTTGTCCTGCTGCTCGGCGTCTTCGGCGCGACCGGCGTCAGTGACGAGGTCCCGGAGGCGCTCCAGCGGACGGACGTCCTGATCGTCGCCGGAGCGCTGTTCCTCTGCGAGGCCGTCGCCGACAAGATCCCCTACGTCGACTCGGCGTGGGACTCCGTGCACACCGTGATCCGGCCGGTCTCCGGAGCCGTGGTCGGGGCGCTGCTCGCGGGCCAGAGCGGTTCGCTCCCCGATCTGGCCGCGGGGGCGGTCGGCGGCTCGACCGCGCTCGCCAGCCACGCGGTGAAGGCGGGGACGCGGATGGCGGTCAACACCTCGCCGGAGCCGTTCAGCAACGTCGCGCTGAGCGTCGCGGAGGACCTCGGGGTCGGCGGGGTCGTCTCCTTCGCGATGTTCTACCCGGAGGCCGCCGCCGTCATCGCGGGCGTGCTCCTGCTGCTCGGCCTCTTCCTCCTGTTCTTCCTCGTGTCCCGCATCCGCAGGTTCCTGCGGCGCAGGGCGCAGCGGCGCGAGGAGAAGCGGCTCGCGGGCCGGGCGGGACCGCCGCCGGGCTGATCACGGCGTCACGGGGCTCCGGCGGCGCTGTCAGTGGCGGCCGATAAAGTCCCTGGCATGGCACGGATTGTGGTGATCGGCGCCGGGATGGGCGCGATGACGGCCGCCGCCCGGCTCGCCGTCGCGGGCCACCGGGTGGTGGTGTGTGAACGCGGGGAGACATACGGCGGCGCGCTCGGCCGCTTCGAGCGGGACGGCTTCGCCTTCGACACGGGGCCGGGACTGCTCCCGCTCCCCGCGGTCTACCGCGACGTGTTCGTCAAGACCGGCAAGGAACCCCTGGAGCAGTGCGTCGAGCTCACGCAGGTCGAGCCCGCCGTGCGGCACGTCTTCGCGGACGGCACCGTGACCGACCTGCCGAACGCCTCGCGCGCGGGCATCGGCGAGGCCCTGGACAAGGCGCTCGGCGACGGTTCGGGCGCCCGCTGGGCGGCGTTCATGAACCGCGCGCGGGAGACCTGGGACCGCGCCCGCCGCCCGCTCCTTGAGGAGCCCCTCTTCGAGGACTGGCAGGTGCTCGGCGAGCGCGAGCCGTATCCCGCCGTGGTCCACAAGCGGCTGCTGCGCCGCGACCGCAGCGCGGCCACGCTCGCCGAGATCGGCGCTCTGGAACTGGGCGGCGACCCGCGGCTCGTGGCGCTGCTCGAACACTTCGCCCTGGCGCACGGCCTCGACCCGCGCACGACCCCGGCGAGCGCGGCCGTCCTGCCGTACATGGAGCAGACCTTCGGCGTCTGGGCGGTGCGGGGCGGCATGCGCGCGCTGGCCCGTGCGCTGTACGAGCGGTGCGTGGCCCGGCGGGTCGAGTTCGTGTTCGGCGCGGCGGTGACACGGATCGTGGAGAAGGACGGCCGCGCGGCGGGCGTCGAGCTGGCGGACGGCACGGCGCGGGAGGCGGACTTCGTGGTCGCGGGCGTCGCGTCCACCGCGCTGGACCGCCTGGCGCCCGGCGGCGTGGACCTGCGGGCGCGGGGCGACGTGCCGGGCCGCTCGGGGACCCCGAGCCGCCTGACGGTCCTGCTGGCCCTGTCCGGGGGCCGCCCCGGGTCCGCCCCGCACCGCACGGTGGTGCACGCGGCGGACCGCGGGGCCGAGCTCGACCGCCTCTTCGGGGAGCGTCCCGGCCTCGCCGCCGCCCCCACCGTCACGGTGCTGCGCCCCGACGACCCGGGCCTCGTGCCGGACGACGCGCACGAGGCGGTGACCCTCACGGTGACGGCGCCGGCGCATCTGGAGATCACCCCGGCCGAGGCGGAGCGTCTCATCGACCACGCCGAGGCCGCCGTCCCCGGCCTGCGGGACCGGCTCCTGTGGCACGAGGTGCGCACGCCGGCGGACGTGGCCGAGGCGACGGGGTCCGACGGCGGCGCGGTGCCCGCTCCGGCCCTCGCGGCGGCCGGCGGCGGGTTCCTGCACCCGGCCAACACCACGCGGCTGCCGGGGCTCTTCGCGGTCGGCGGCTGGTCGCATCCGGGCGGCGGTCTGCCCCACGCGGGCATGTCGGGGGCGCTGGTCGCCGGGCTGATCGTCGAGGGGCCGGGGTTCCGCGGCTCGCAGTGAGCCGGGCGACGCCCCCGGTGAGGGACGCCGCCCGGCCGCGGCGTCAGTAGCGGTACTGCTGTTCGTTGTGGTCCGGGTGGGGGCCCGGCCCGTCGTACCCCTCGCCGTGTCCGTACGGATAGGGCTGCTCCTGCGGGAGCTCCCCGCCGTACTGCGCGTCGGTGGTGCGCTGCTGGGGCACCCAGACGCCGCCGGGCGGGGTGTCGTTGTAGACGTCGCCGAGCCCGCCATAGGTGTCGCCGCCGTACGGGGCGTACTGCTGCTGGCCCGCGTAGGGGTCGTAGCCCTGGCCGGTGTCGTAACCCTGGCCGCCGATGTAGGGGTCGGAGTACGCCGCGTACTGCTGCTGGGCGTTCTCGTCGTACGCGTAGCCCTGCTGGTCATAGCCCGCGAAGGCCGCGGTGTCGTAGCCGTGGTGCTCGCTCGGGTGGGTCTCGCCCGCGGCCTGCGGGGGGTGCGCCGCCTCGTCGTAGACGCCGTACTGCCCGGTGTCGTCGGGCAGCGGCTGCGGTTCGTAGACCCCCGGGTCGTGCGCGGGCGGCGGCGGGACCGGCTCGAACGGCTGCTCGGCGGGCTGCTCGTACTCCAGGTCGGAGACCTGGAGCGTCGGCTCCTGCACGGTCGCCTGCTTGCCGGACGCCTTGCGGCGCTTGCTCGGGCCGGGCCTGCCGCCGAGCGCCCAGCCGGTGGAGAAGCCCTTGCGGAACGACAGCGTCACGTACGTCTGGCCGGTGGCGAAGGCGATGGCGCCGAGCCCGATGACCCATACCGACGGCAGCAGCACGCCGATGACCACGCAGAGGAAGCCCACGAAAGCCAGGAGCCGCCACCGCAGCCTGGCCTTGTACTGCAGCAGCACCTCTCCGAGCAGCCACAGCGCGACGCAACCGAACGCGATGTAGAGGACCGTCCAGCCCATTACGCCCCTCTCCCCTACGGCCGCCGCCCGTGGGCACGGGGGTAGGGCCGCTCAGGCCCGTCGGTGCAGGCCCAGATTCTCGTAGATTTCCAGCGTCGCCGTGGAGTTGTTGAGCGTGATGAAGTGCAGTCCCGGGACACCTTCGGCCAGCAACCGCGCGCAGAACTCCGTCGCGAACTCGATGCCAATGGAGCGTACAGCGGCGGGATCGTCTTTGACCGCGAGGATCCTCTCTTTCAGCTCGGCTGGGAAAACGGCGTTGCTGAGCTGGGGCAGCCGGTCGAGCTGGCGGACGTTGGTGACGGGCATCATCTCGGGGATGACCGGCGTGTCGCAGCCTGCGGCCTCGACGCGGTCGCGCAGCCGCAGGTACTCCTCGGGGTCGAAGAACATCTGCGTGATCGCGTAGTCCGCGCCGGCCCGGCACTTGTCGATGAAGTGCCGGGTGTCGCTCTCCCAGTCGGTCGAGCGCGGGTGCATCGCGGGGAACGCCGCGACGCCCACGCAGAAGTCGCCGGACTCCTTGATGAGCTCGACCAGTTCGGCGGCGTAGGTGAGGCCCTCGGGGTGCGCGACCCAGTCGCCGAGCGGGTCGCCCGGCGGGTCGCCGCGGACCGCGAGCATGTTCCGGATGCCGGCGTCCGCGTACTGCCCGATGATGTTGCGCAGTTCGGCCACCGAGTGGTCGACGGCGGTCAGGTGCGCGACCGGCGTCAGGGTGGTGTCGGCGACGATCTGCTGGGTCTCCTTGACCGTGCCGGTGCGCGTGGAGCCACCCGCCCCGTAGGTGACGGAGACGAAGTCCGGGGCGACCGCCTCGACCCGGCGCAGCGCGTTCCACAGATTCCGCTCGCCCTTCGGGGTCTTCGGCGCGGAGAACTCGAACGAGTACGTCGTCTTGCCGGTCGCGAGCATGTCGCGCACGGTGCGCGCGCGGTCTGTCCTGGTGGAAGCAGTGCCTAGGGCCATACGGGCAGGTTAGCCAGGCCTCGGCGGTCACCCAACCGGACCTTGGAAAATAGCCTGTTTTGCCGGTTTCTTGTCCACGGACCGGACAGCCGCGGCCGGGGCGGCCCGCCGGGGGCCGCGGACCGGCGGACCACGCTGCTCAGACGGCCGTGCGCAGCCGCTTCGCGAACTCCGCGGCGGCGGCTCCCGGGTCGTCGGCCTCGGTGATCGCCCGGACGACGACGACGCGGCGGGCGCCCGCTTCGAGCACCTGGTCGAGGTTGCCCGCGTCGATGCCGCCGATGGCGAACCAGGGGCGGTCCGTGCCGAGCGAGGCCGTGTGCCTGACCAGGTCGAGGCCGGGGGCGTGGCGGCCCGGCTTGGTGGGGGTGGGCCAGCAGGGACCGGTGCAGAAGTAGTCGACGCCGTCCTGCACGGCCGCCGCGGCGGCCTCGGACTCGGCGTGCGTGGAGCGGCCGATCAGCACGTCGTCACCGCCGCCGAGGATGGCGCGGGCCGCGGGGACGGGCAGGTCGCCCTGGCCCAGGTGCAGCACGTCGGCGCCGATGGCGTGCGCGACGTCCGCGCGGTCGTTGACGGCGAGGAGCTTGCCGTGCCGGCGGGCGGCGTCGGCGAAGACCCGGAGGTGCTCCAGCTCCTCGGCGGCCTCCATGCCCTTGTCGCGGAGCTGCACGATGTCGACGCCGCCCGCGAGGACGGCGTCGAGGAACTCGGGGAGGTCTCCCTGGCGCCTGCGGGCGTCCACGCACAGGTAGAGCCGGGCGTCGGCGAGCTGGGCGCGCTTGTCTGCGGGCATGGAGAGGTCCCCCCGGGGTTCGGTGCGGGGCGCGGGCGGCGTGGAGTGCGGTCCGCGCCCCGGACGGTGTGTTCGTTCAGCCGGCTTGGCGCCTGCTCAGACGGCGAGCGCCTGGGCGCGGCGCTTCACCTCCGTGCCGCGATTCTCGCTCAGGGCCTGCGCGGGGGTGCCGGGCAGGGAGGGGTCGGGCGTGAAGAGCCACTCCAGCATCTCCTCGTCGGAGAAACCGTCGTCCCGCAGGAGCGTCAGGGTGCCGGCCAGGCCCTTGACGACCTTGTCGCCGTCGATGAAGGCGGCAGGCACCTGGAGCGCGCGGTTCTCACCGCGGCGCACGGCGATCAGCTGGCCCTCCTTGACCAGCTGCCGCACGCGGGTCACCTCGACGTCGAGCATCTCCGCGATGTCGGGAAGGTGGAGCCAGGCGGGGACGAGTGCGTCGGTCTTTGCGTCAATCTCGGTCACGGTCCCAGGGTATCTCCGGGCCGGAGGGCGTCGCCTCGGGCGCGGCCGGGCCCCGCGCCCCTTCCGGGGGCGCGCCTCACGGTCGTGCTACAGGGCCGCCTTCTTGAGCGGGACCGAGGGGTCCGTCACCAGGGCGGGATCCAGTCGCGTGCCCGCCTCGATCAGTTTGCGGCCCTGCGCCAGGTCCCTCGGGCGGCCCACCGCGAGGACCGCCGCGAGGGCGCCGTCCCTGAGCCAGCAGACCGACCAGGCCACGCCGGCCGGGTCGCCGCGCCAGACCAGTTCGTCGCCCTCCGCGTGGTGGCCCGCGTACTGGACGAAGCGGCCGAACTGCTCCGACCAGAAATACGGCACCGGGTCGTACGCCACGGGGGTGTCCCCGAGGATGTTCGCCGCGACCGTGCGCGGACCCTGGAGGGCGTTGTCCCAGTGGTGGACCAGGAGGCGCTCGCCGTACCTGCCGGAGGGGAACGAGGAGCAGTCGCCGACCGCGTAGACGTCGGGCGCCGAGGAGCGCAGGTGGTCGTCGGCGACGACCTCGCCGTGGGCGCCGAGCTCGATGCCGGAGCCGGCGAGCCAGCGCGTGGCGGGCCGCGCCCCGATGCCGACGACGACGGCGCCCGCGGGCAGCCGGGCGCCGTCGGAGAGGACCACGGCGCCCGGCTCGACGCGCTCCACGCGCGCGTGGGTGCGCAGCTCGGCCCCGGAGTGCGCGTACCAGGCGGCCATGGGGGCGGCGACGTCGGCGGGCAGCGCGCCCGCGAGGGGGCGGCCCGCGGCCTCCACGACGGTGACGGAGCAGCCCGCCTCCCGCGCGGCCGTGGCGAACTCGGCGCCGATCCAGCCCGCCCCCACGACCACGACGTCGTGCTGCTCGGCGAGGACGGGGCGCAGCCGCTCGGCGTCGTCCAGGGTGCGCAGGAGGTGCACCCCGGGGACGCCCTCCGTGCCCGGCAGCCGGACCGGTTCGGCGCCGGAGGCGAGGACCAGCACGTCGTACGGGACGGGGCCCGCCGCGGTGTCCAGTTCGCGCTCGGCGAGGCGCACCCCGGTGACCTCGGTGCCGAGGCGCAGTCCGATGCCGAGGGCCTTGAAGTCGATGTCGAAGGCGGAGCCCTCCGCCTTGCCGAGCAGCACCGCCTTGGACAGCGGCGGCCTGTCGTAGGGCTGGTGCGTCTCCGCCCCCACGAGGGTGACCGGGCCCGCGTGCCCCTGTTCACGCAGGGCGACGGCGGTCTGCACGCCCGCCATCCCCGCCCCGACGATGACGACGTGCCGCTCTGCCTGCCTCCGCTGCTCAGTCACCCGATCACTGTAGGACGGCGGGCAAGGCCGCCTTCAGAGGCGGGCGGGGAGATCTCTGACACACCGTCACCGCCCATGTCCGGACAGCTCCCCTACTGTCACGCCGGGCGACGGGCTAGGGTGGCCGGTGCAGAGCACTCGCGGGAGCCCGGGCGCACCGGGCTGAGAGGGAGGCTGGACGGCCTCCGACCGTACGAACCTGATCCGGGTCATGCCGGCGAAGGGAGGGGCTGGACGCCCATGCATCCACCGACACCATCCGAGGGATCACCGCGCCCGGCGGACGTACTCGTCGTGGGCGGCGGCATCATCGGCCTGGTCACGGCCTGGCGGGCCGCGCAGCGCGGGCTCGCCGTCACGGTCGTCGACCCCGAGCCCGGCGGCGGCGCGGCGCAGGTCGCCGCGGGCATGCTGGCCGCCGTCACCGAGCTGCACCACGGCGAGCAGGCCCTGCTGGGCCTCAATCTCGCCTCCGCGCGCCGCTACCCCGACTTCGCCGCCGAGCTGACCGAGGCGAGCGGCCGCGGCCTCGGCTACCGCACCTGTGGCACGCTGGCCGTCGCCCTGGACTCCGACGACCGCGCGCACCTGCGGGAGCTGCACGCCCTGCAGAGCCGGTCGGGCCTGGAGTCGGAGTGGCTGAGCGGCCGTGAGTGCCGACGCCTTGAGCCGATGCTGGCACCCGGCGTGCGCGGCGGGCTGCGGGTCGACGGCGACCACCAGATCGACCCGAGAAGGCTCACCGCTGCCCTGCTGACCGCCTGCGAGCGGGCGGGCGTGCTCTTCCGCCGCGCCTGGGCCGAGCGCCTGGACGTGGCGGGCGACCGGGCCCGCGGGGTGGTCCTCGCGGACGGCGCCGCGCTGCACGCGGGCCAGACCGTCCTCGCGGCGGGCAGCCTCAGCGGACGCCTCGCGGGCGTGCCCGAGGCCGTGCTGCCGCCCGTGCGGCCGGTGAAGGGGCAGGTGATCCGCCTGACGGTGCCGAAGCCGTACGCGCCGTTCCTGAGCCGCACGGTGCGCGCGGTGGTGCGCGGCAGCCACGTCTACCTCGTACCGCGCGAGGACGGCGAGCTGGTCGTCGGCGCCACTAGCGAGGAGCTGGGCTGGGACACCACGGTCACCGCGGGCGGCGTGTACGAGCTGCTGCGGGACGCCCACGAGCTGGTGCCCGGCATCACCGAGCTGCCGCTCACCGAGACCCGCGCGGGTCTGCGTCCCGGCTCCCCCGACAACGCGCCGATGCTCGGCCCGACGCGCCTGCCGGGGCTCCAGCTGGCCACCGGGCACTACCGCAACGGCGTCCTTTTGACGCCGGTCACCGGTGACGTCATGGCGCAGGCCCTGACCACCGGTGAGCTGCCCGAGGAGGCGCGGCCGTTCACCCCGCGCCGCTTCGCCGGGCCCGCCGCGCCCTTCCCCGCCCTCCCCACGCAGTCGTTCACGGAGCAACCCGCATGAGTACGCCCTTCGCCGTTTCCGTCAACGGGGAGGTGCGCGACGTGCCGTCGGGCACCACCCTCGACGCGCTCGTCGCCACCCTGACCACCGCGCACTCCGGTGTCGCCGCCGCCCTCAACGAAACCGTCGTCCCCCGCGCGCGGTGGTCGAGCACGGCGCTCGCCGCCGGTGACCGCGTCGAGGTGCTCACCGCCGTCCAGGGAGGCTGACCATGGCTGACGACCCCTTCGTCATCGGCGGGCTCACGCTCTCCTCGCGCCTGATCATGGGCACGGGCGGGGCGCCGAGCCTCGATGTCCTGGAGCGCTCCCTGGTCGCCTCGGGCACGGAGCTGACCACCGTCGCGATGCGCCGCCTCGACCCGGGCGTGCAGGGCTCCGTGCTGTCCGTGCTCGACCGGCTCGGCATCCGCGTCCTGCCGAACACGGCGGGCTGCTTCACCGCCGGTGAGGCCGTGCTGACCGCCCGCCTGGCCCGTGAGGCGCTCGGCACGGACCTGGTGAAGCTGGAGGTGATCGCGGACGAGCGGACGCTGCTGCCCGACCCCATCGAGCTCCTGGACGCCGCCGAGATCCTGGTCGACGACGGTTTCACCGTCCTGCCGTACACGAACGACGACCCGGTGCTCGCGCGCCGGCTCCAGGACGTGGGGTGCGCGGCGATCATGCCGCTCGGCTCCCCGATCGGGTCCGGGCTCGGCATCCGCAACCCGCACAACTTCCAGCTCATCGTCGAGCACGCGCGCGTGCCGGTGATCCTCGACGCGGGCGCGGGCACCGCGTCCGACGCGACGCTCGCCATGGAGCTGGGGTGCGCGGGCGTGATGCTCGCCTCGGCCGTGACGCGGGCGCAGGAGCCGGTCCTGATGGCGGAGGCCATGCGGCACGGCGTCGAGGCAGGGCGCCTCGCGCACCGGGCCGGGCGGATTCCGCGGCGGCACTTCGCGGAGGCGTCGTCGCCCGTGGAGGGCATGGCGAGGCTCGATCCGGAGCGGCCCGCGTTCGGGGAGCCCCGCTAGGGCCACGGGAACCGCGCGAGCGACCGCGACGCGACCGCGGACGCGAACGGGCCGGCTCCGTCGCCTGTCACAGCTCGGCTTCAGTACCGCCGCCAGTGTGCCCGCCCCGGCCGGGGTGTCGGTGGCTGCTCGTAGACTCGCCCCGTGGACACGACCCTTCAGGACCCGCTCGTCGGGCAGCTGCTCGACAGCCGTTACCGCATCGACGGCCGTATCGCGGTCGGCGGGATGGCCACGGTCTACCGGGCCGTGGACACCCGCCTCGACCGGGTGCTCGCGCTCAAGGTGATGCACCCCACGCTGGCGGCCGACGCCTCCTTCGTGGAGCGCTTCATCCGTGAGGCGAAGTCGGTCGCCCGCCTCTCCCATCCGAACGTGGTGGGCGTCTTCGACCAGGGCGCCGACGGTTCGTACGTCTATCTGGCGATGGAGTACGTCGCGGGCTGCACCCTGCGGGACGTCCTGCGCGAGCGCGGTGCGCTCCAGCCGCGGGCCGCGCTCGACATCCTGGAGCCGGTGCTCGCCGCGCTCGGCTCCGCGCACCGGGCCGGTTTCGTGCACCGCGACATGAAGCCGGAGAACGTCCTCATAGGGGACGACGGCCGGGTCAAGGTCGCCGACTTCGGTCTCGTCCGCGCGGTGGACACCGTCACGAACACCACGGGCACCGTCCTCGGCACCGTCTCGTACATGGCGCCCGAGCAGATCGAGCACGGCACGGCCGACACGCGCGTGGACGTGTACGCGTGCGGCGTCCTGCTCTACGAGATGCTCACCGGCGCCAAACCGCACTCCGGGGACACCCCCGCCCAGGTGCTCTACCAGCACCTCAACGAAGACGTGCCGCCCCCGTCGGCGGCCGTGCCCGGCCTCCCGGTCGAGCTGGACGAGCTGGTCGCCTCCGCGACCGCCCGCACCCCGGACGTACGCCCGTATGACGCGGTGGCGCTCCTCGCCCAGCTCCGGCAGGCGCGCACCGGCCTCAGCGAGCAGCAGCTCGACGCGGTGCCGCCGCAGGCCCACGCGACCGCGCACGACAACGCCGATGACCGCACCAGCGTGATCCCGCGCGCCGCGCGTTCCGTGCGGCTTCCGCTGCCCGCCGATGCCGATGCGGCCGACCCGCAGGCCCCGCTGAACCGCACCAGCGTCCTGGCCACGCCGCCGCCCGGGCCGCCCGCGCCCGCGCGAACCTCGCGGCTGCGGCTCGACCCGCGGCGCCGCACGGTCGCGGCAGTGGCCGCCGTCCTGCTGGTCCTCGGCCTCGGGGCGGGCGTCTGGTACATCAACTCCGGGCAGTTCACGGAGGTCCCGCCGCTGCTGACGAAGACCGAGGCGCAGGCGAAGCAGCGCCTCGAGGAGGCCGGTCTCGACGTGAAGGGCGTCGAGCGGGAGTTCAGCGACACGGACAAGCGCGGCACGGTCATGGCCACCGACCCCGGGGTGGGAGAGCGCATCCGGCAGAACGGCCAGGTGACGCTGACCGTCTCGCGGGGCCCGGAGACGGTGAAGGTGCCGGACGTCAAGGACCTGCCGCTGAACAGGGCCAGGCAGGAGCTGAAGAACGCCGGGCTCGCGCCGGGCATGGTCAAGAAGGTCTTCAGCGACGAGATCGAGAAGGGCTCCGTGGTGAGCACGGACCCGCGGGCCGGTTTCACCCGCAAGGCGGACTCCGCCGTCGCCCTGGTCGTCAGCAAGGGCGAGGAGATCAAGGTCCCGGACGTGGCGGGGTCCTCCCTCGACGACGCCAGGGAGGACCTGGCGGAGGACGGGCTCAAGGTCAAGATCCTGCCGGGCCGGGTGCACTCCTCCGACGTGGACAAGGGCGGGGTCGTCAAGCAGTCGCCCGCTCCGGACACGTCGCTCGCCGAGGGCGACACGGTCACGCTGACGCTCTCCAAGGGCCCCGAGATGATCGAGGTGCCCGACGTGACCGGTATGAAGATCGGCGAGGCCACGGAGGAGCTGGAGGCGGCCGGGTTCGAGGTGGACGAAAACCGGGGGCTGCTCGGCATCTTCGGTGACACGGTGAAGGAGCAGTCGGTGGACGGTGGGGACAAGGCGCCCAAGGGGGCGTCCATCACGATCACCATCCGGTGAGGTTGCCGGCCTCTGGCCTGGCGGTTCTTTCTCGCCTGCGGCGGCCTTCCCGTCCCGTGTCCGGGGAGGCGGCGCTCGTCCGGTCTGCGGGTGGTGGGGGCTGGTCGCGCATTTCCCCGCGCCCCTGACGGCAGCCGTCGCGCGCCGCGTCAGGCGGCTCGGCCGTTTGCGCGTCCTCGGGTGCGGTGTGAGGGGTGGTCGGGGGTGGGGCGGGGGCATGTCACCCTTGACTGCGTGAGCAGTGACCAGTCCCCCCGTGCCGTGTCCCGCAACCCCGTCGGGGGCCATGTCCCCGTGGCCGGAGGTCTGGCCTCCGTGGGGCTCTCGTACGCCCGTGAGATCGGCGCGGAGGCCGTCCAGGTGTTCGTCGCCAATCCGCGCGGCTGGGCGACGCCGGTCGGCAACCCGCAGCAGGACGAGGCGTTCCGCGAGGCCTGCGCCGCCGAGGGCATCCCCGCGTACGTGCACGCGCCCTACCTGATCAACTTCGGCTCGCACACCGAGGCGACCGTGGAGAAGTCCGTGGACTCCCTGCGCCACTCGCTGCGGCGGGCCCGCGCCATCGGGGCGCTCGGCGTGGTCGTGCACACCGGCTCGGCGACCGGCGGCAGGGACCGCGCGGTCGCCCTCGCGCAGGTGCGCGAGCGCATGCTGCCGCTGCTCGACGAGCTGACGCACGACGACGACCCGTTCCTGCTCCTGGAGTCGACCGCGGGCCAGGGCGCCTCGCTCTGCTCCCGCACCTGGGACTTCGGCCCCTACTTCGAGGCGCTCGACGCCCATCCGAAGCTGGGCGTCTGCCTGGACACGTGCCACATATTCGCCGCGGGCCACGACCTGACGGGGCCGAGCGGCATGAAGCAGACCCTCGACCTCCTCGTGGACACGGTCGGCGAGGGCCGCCTGAAGCTCGTGCACGCCAACGACTCCAAGGACGTCGCGGGCGCCCACAAGGACCGCCACGAGAACATCGGCACCGGCCACATCGGCGAGGAGCCCTTCCGCGAGCTCATGCTCCACCCCGCCACGGAGGGCGTGCCCCTGGTCATCGAGACGCCCGGGGGCAAGGAGGGGCACGCGGCGGACGTGGCGCGGCTCCAGGGGCTCAGGACCCTGTAGCGGCCGGGGGATCAGAGCTCGGGGCCGTCCCCGGGCTCCTCCTGGTAGGAGTAGCGCTGCTCGCGCCAGGGGTCGCCGACGTTGTGGTAGCCGCGCTCCTCCCAGAAGCCGCGGCGGTCGGCGGTCATGTACTCGACGCCGCGGACCCACTTCGGGCCCTTCCAGGCGTACAGCTGGGGCACGACGAGCCGCAGCGGGAACCCGTGCTCCGCGGTGAGCAGCTCGCCGCCCTTGTGCGTGGCGAAGATCGTGCGCTCGGAGGCGAAGTCGGCCATCCGGAGGTTGGAGCTGAAGCCGTACTCCGCCCAGACCATGACGTGGGTGGCGTCGGCGGCGGGCGGCGCGAGCTCCAGGATCGTGCGGGCCGGCACTCCGCCCCATTCGGCGCCCAGCATGCTGAACTTCGTGACGCAGTGCAGATCGCCGACCACCGTCTCGTACGGCAGGGCGGAGAACTCCTCGTGCGTCCAGCAGTGCTTCTCGCCGTCGGCGGTGGCCCCGAAGACCCTGAACTCCCAGCGCTCGGGGCGGAACTTCGGCACCGGGCCGTAGTGCGTGACCGGCCAGCCACGCTGCAGCCGCTGACCCGGCGGAAGCTCCGGCTCCGCTGCCTCTCCAGATGCGCGTTCCGCCGGCTGACCCATGCCTCCATCCTGACAGACCGGAAGCGGTGGACGTGACCATACGAAGCCCGACAGATACGGATTCGGGCAACTCCTACTAAGCCTGCACTTACTGGACGGCTTCCGAACGCCGGTGCAAAGATGCCCGCTACCTGCCCAGTACCCGCGTGGAAGGAGCCTCTGCGATGCAGGGCGACCCCGAGGTCATCGAATTTCTCAACGAGCAGCTGACCGCCGAACTCACGGCGATCAACCAGTACTTTCTGCACGCCAAGATGCAGGAGAACTTCGGCTGGACGAAGCTCGCCAAGTACACCCGGTCCGAGTCCTTCGACGAGATGAAGCACGCGGAGGTGCTGACCGACCGGATTCTCTTCCTCGACGGTCTGCCCAACTACCAGCGGCTCTTCCACGTTCGTGTGGGCCAGACGGTGACCGAGATGTTCCAGGCGGACCGCCAGGTCGAGGTCGAGGCGATCGACCGCCTCAAGCGCGGCATCGAGGTGATGCGCGCCAAGGGCGACATCACGTCCGCGAACATCTTCGAGTCGATCCTCGCCGACGAGGAGCACCACATCGACTATCTCGACACGCAGCTCGAACTGGTGGAGAAGCTGGGAGAGGCGCTCTACATCGCGCAGCTCGTCGAGCAGCCGGAGAGCTGAGAGCGCGGGCGCAGGCGGGCTAGGCCGCCTCGTCCAGCGCCGAGAGGACCGGCTCGCCCTGGTCGGCCAGCTCCCTGCGGGGGCACGCGCCCCGGCCGAGGAGCGCCTGGATGCTCCGTACGCACGAACCGCAGTCCGTGCCCGCCTTGCAGGCGGAGGCTATCTGGCGGGGCGTGCAGGCGCCGTCCGCGGCGTGCTGCTTCACCTGCGCCTCGGTGACCCCGAAGCAGTTGCAGACGTACACGCGGTTCACCTCCCGGACAGGACTCATCGGCGGCGCCGTCCCGATTGATCGGTGAGGCTAACCTAACCTTACCCATGTCCCCGGGTCCACAAAAGCCCCGATACGCCGGTGGGGCACGGATCACATCGATCCGTGCCCCACCGCCGCGCATGACGGGAATACCTACTGGTCGCGGTACATCTCCGCGACCAGGAACGCCAGGTCGAGCGACTGGCTGCGGTTGAGCCGCGGGTCGCAGGCCGTCTCGTAGCGCTGGTGCAGGTCGTCGACGAAGATCTCGTCGCCGCCGCCCACGCACTCGGTGACGTCGTCGCCCGTGAGCTCGACGTGGATGCCGCCCGGGTGGGTGCCGAGGGCCTTGTGGACCTCGAAGAAGCCCTTGACCTCGTCGAGCACGTCGTCGAAGCGGCGCGTCTTGTGGCCGGACGCGGCCTCGTAGGTGTTGCCGTGCATCGGGTCGGTGATCCAGGCGACGGTCGCGCCGGACGCGGTGACCTTCTCGACCAGCTCCGGCAGCTTGTCGCGGACCTTGTCGGCGCCCATGCGGACGATGAAGGTCAGCCGGCCGGGCTCACGGTCGGGGTCGAGGCGCTCGATGTACGACAGCGCCTCCTCCGGCGTCGTCGTCGGGCCGAGCTTGATGCCGACGGGGTTGCGCACCCGGGAGGCGAACTCGATGTGCGCGCCGTCCAGCTGGCGGGTGCGCTCACCGATCCAGACCATGTGGCCGGAGGTGTCGTACAGCCGGCCGGTGCGGGAGTCGACACGGGTGAGCGCGCCCTCGTAGTCGAGCAGCAGCGCCTCGTGGGAGGCGTAGAACTCGACGGTCTTGAACTCCTCCGGGTCGGTGCCGCAGGCCCGCATGAAGTGCAGTGCGTTGTCGATCTCGCGGGCGAGCTGTTCGTAGCGCTGGCCGGAGGGGGACGACTTCACGAAGTCCTGGTTCCAGGCGTGGACCTGGCGCAGGTCGGCGTAACCGCCGGTGGTGAAGGCGCGCACCAGGTTCAGCGTGGAGGCGGAGGCGTGGTACATCCGCTTCAGGCGCTCGGGGTCCGGGATCCGGGCCTCTTCGGTGAAGTCGAAGCCGTTGACGGAGTCGCCGCGGTAGGTCGGCAGCGTCACGCCGTCGCGGGTCTCGGTGGGCTTGGAGCGCGGCTTGGAGTACTGCCCCGCGATGCGGCCCACCTTCACGACGGGCACGGACGCCGCGTACGTGAGGACGGCGCCCATCTGGAGCAGGGTCTTCAGCTTGTTGCGGATGTGGTCGGCCGACACGGCGTCGAAGGCCTCGGCGCAGTCGCCGCCCTGGAGCAGGAACGCCTCTCCCTTGGCGACGGAGGCCAGTCGGGCGCGCAGCTGGTCGCACTCGCCCGCGAAGACGAGCGGCGGATACGACTCGAGGTCCGCGATCACATCGCGCAGAGCCTCGGCATCGGGGTACTCGGGCTGCTGCGCCGCGGGCAGGTTTCGCCAGGTGTTGCCACCGGTTGCGGTGGTCTTAGCCGTTACGGTCACCCCCACAACATTACGGGGTGACGTCCCCCGTCCATTCACCCGCTCACCAAGTGAGACGGACCCGACACAGGCGTGCGCCGACGCTCCAGCTCCCGTTCACCGGCGGACGGCGCCGCCAGAGCGAGCCGACGGTGCGTGCGGCGCAGCATGGTGCGCGCCATGAACGGGTGGAGGCGCTTGACCACGCCCCAGTAGATCCTGCCGCCCAGCGTGTCGGTGCGCACGGTGGAGCTCAGCGTGACGTGCCGTCCGTCCACCAGGATCGAGGCGCGCGCCGTCAGCCCCCGGACCTGGACCTCCAGGAGCAGCTCGTCCCCCTCCCGGGCGATGACGGGGAAGGCGTCGCGCAGGATGCCGGTCCAGGCCTCCGGGTCGCGCGGCTGCCCCGGGAGCAGCGGCATGCGGTAGGCGTCCTCGTAGCCGGGGCGGTCGACGGCGGCGCGGAGCAGACGGGCGGCCTCCGGCACCGCGACCGTCTCCGGGCGGTCCCACAGGAGCCGGTGGCACAGCCGCACCCGGAGCGACCAGCGGACGGGGCGGGCGCAGCCGCCCGTCGCCGCCCGCTCGATGTTGTCGAAGACCTCTTCGACGACCGTCCCGTGCAGCGGCCGGACGACGGCGGGCCACAGCAGGCGGTCCCCGCCGCGCGGTGCGCTCTCCAGGACGTGGCGGACGCGGCAGCGGCCCTCCCCCGCCGGCTCGACGGACATCTCGTGGAAGCCGTTGCCCGGCGGGGTGAAGGCGAACCGGACGCGGCTGCCCGGCTCGTACTCCGTGACGCCGTAGCGGACGGGGCCGTGGCCGCCGGTCGCGCCCACGCCGAGCGGGCGGTCGAAGGTCATCGCCTGCCAGGCCGGCGTCGGGAAGAGCGGATCGTCCTCGGCGGAGAGCCGGTCGAGCAGGGCGCCGACCACCTCCGCCGGAGCCTCGATCACGCGCTCGTGCTCGTCGCGCACCATCCCCATCACGTACCTCCATACGCTGACGTATGGTCGACCATACGGTACCGTATGGCCATGGTGCAACGGCAGCAGAAGAAGCCCGCGGCGAAGCCCCGGCTGACCGCCGAGGACTGGGCGGACGCCGCCCTGACCGCGATCGGCGAGGGCGGTCTCGCCGCCGTCGCCGTGGAACCCCTGGCCGTCCGGCTCGGCACCACCAAGGGCAGCTTCTACTGGCACTTCGCCAACCGTGACGCGCTCGTCGAGGCCGCACTCGGCCGCTGGGCGGAGATCCACACCGAGAAGGCGATCCAGGAGGTCGAGGCCGAGCCCGACCCCCGCGAGCGCGTCCGTCTGCTCTTCGCCGGGGCCATCGGGTCGGCCACCTCCGACTCCCTGGAGGTCGCCCTCCTCGCGACCGCCTCGCACCCCCAGGTCACCGAGGCCCTGCGGCGCGTCACCGAGCGCCGGGTCGCCTACGTGGGCGAACTCTTCGCCGGCCTCGGCTTCCCCCCGGCGGAGGCCGCGCGGCGCGGGCTGCTCGCGTACAGCGTCTACCTCGGGCACGTCCAGCTCGGTCACGCGGTGCCGTCCGTGGTGCCGGAGGGCGACGGGCTCGGCGCATATCTGGACGAAGCCCTGGACGCGCTGATGACGCGGTGACGATGCGCTAGGGTGCGGGACATGCACGCGCAGACGACGACGCGAAACTGGTGGTGGCCGGCTCATCCGGCGGCCCACTGACTGCGCGTACCCACTGTCGCGAAGGCCGCCCGAGGGGCGGCCTTCAGTGTTCTCCGGAGCTCACCGGAAGCGGGCCGTTCCTCTCCGAGTGAGAAGGAACAGAACCCATGCAGCTCACCGACCTGCTGACCGACGACCGCCCGTTCGCCCTGCTCCGCCGCCGCACGCCCGGCCGCGACCACGACACGGTCGAGGTCCTGATCGGCCCGACGGGCACGTACGAACGGCTCGCCGACATCCCCGAGGGCCTCGCGCTCGTGCCCTTCCGCCAGATCAGGGAGCGCGGCTTCGACGTCCGCGACGACGGCACGCCGCTGACCGTGCTCACCCCCGAGGAGACCTGCGAGCTGCCCCTCGCGGAGGCCCTTTCCGCGCTGCCCGCGCACGAGGTGCGGGTCGAGGGCGGGGCCTTCGACGTCGACGACACCGCGTACGCGGACATCGTGGGCCGCGTCCTGAAGGACGAGATCGGCCGGGGCGAGGGGGCCAACTTCGTCATCCGCCGGACGTACGAGGGCGAGATCCCCGGGTTCGGCCGTGCGGACGCCCTCGCGCTCTTCCGGCGGCTCCTGGTGGGCGAGCGCGGCGCCTACTGGACGTACGTCGTGCACACCGGGGACCGGACGCTCGTCGGCGCGAGCCCCGAGGTGCATGTGCGGATGTCCGGCGGGACGGTCGTCATGAACCCCATCAGCGGCACCTACCGCTACCCCGCGGGCGGACCGACCCCCGAGGACCTGCTCGCCTTCCTCGCCGACGGCAAGGAGATCGAGGAGCTGTCGATGGTCGTCGACGAGGAGCTCAAGATGATGTGCACCGTCGGCGACATGGGCGGCGTCGTCGTCGGGCCGCGCCTGAAGGAGATGGCGCACCTCGCCCACACGGAGTACGAGCTGCGCGGCAAGTCCACGCTCGACGTGCGCGAGGTCCTGAAGGAGACGATGTTCGCGGCGACCGTCACCGGCTCGCCGGTGCAGAACGCCTGCCGGGTCATCGAGCGCTACGAGCCCGTCGGGCGGGACGGCGTCGGCCGCGGCTACTACGCGGGCGCCCTCGCCCTCCTCGGCAGGGACGCGGGCGGCGCCCAGACCCTGGACTCGCCCATCCTGATCCGCACCGCCGACATCTCCCCCCGGGGCCGACTCCGGGTGCCGGTCGGCGCGACGCTGGTGCGCGGCTCCGACCCGGCGGGCGAGGTCGCGGAGACGCACGCCAAGGCCGCGGGCGTGCTCGCGGCGCTCGGGGTGCGGCCGGGGCGGCCCCGCGACGAGGCGGTGCGGCCCGCCCTCGCCGACGACCCGCGCGTTCGGGCGGCCCTCGACGGGCGGCGGGAGCGCCTCGCGCCGTTCTGGCTGCGGATGCAGGAGCGCGGCGACGCGCTGACCGGGCACGCGCTCGTGGTCGACGGCGAGGACACCTTCACGGCGATGCTCGCGCACCTGCTGCGCTCATCGGGCCTGACGGTCACGGTGCGGCGCTATGACGAGCCGGGCCTGCGCGAGACGGTCCGCGCGCACGAGGGGCCCGTCGTCCTCGGCCCGGGTCCGGGTGACCCCTCGGACGCCGCCGACCCCAAGATGCGGTTCCTGCGCGCGCTGACCGCCGAGGTGGTGCGCGATCACCGGCACGGGATTCTCGGCGTCTGCCTGGGGCACGAACTGCTCGCCGCCGAGCTGGGCCTGGACATCGTCCGCAAGGAGGTGCCGTACCAGGGCGCGCAGACCCCGGTCGACCTCTTCGGGCGGACCGAGACCGTCGGCTTCTACAACAGCTACGTGGCGCGCTGCGACGACGAGGCCGCCGCCGAGCTGGCGGCCCACGGCGTGGAGGTCGGCAGGGACGCGGCGACCGGCGAGGTGCACGCCCTGCGCGGTCCGGGCTTCGCCGGGGTGCAGTTCCACCCGGAGTCGGTGCTCACGCTGCGCGGGACGGCGATCGTGCGGGAGCTGCTGGCCGGGGTGCTCGTGTAGGGCTCCGCTACCCGTCCGTGGGGGCCGCCGGGACCAGGACGTTCTCGTTGCGGCGGCCCGCCACGTAGTCCTGGACGTTGCGCAGGGTGGTGTCGACGATCTGGCCCACCGCGTCCTCGGTGTAGTACGCCTGGTGCGAGGTGACCACCACGTTCGGGAACGTCATCAGACGGGCCAGGGTGTCGTCGGTGACCGTGTCCAGGGACTTGTCGAGGAAGAACAGGCCCGCCTCCGCCTCGTAGACGTCGAGGCCCACCCCCGTGAAGCGGCCGGCCCGCAACTCCGCGACCAGGGCCTCGGTGTCGACCAGGCCGCCGCGGCTGGAGTTCACGAGGATCGCGTCGTCCTTCATCATCCGCAGCGCCGCCGCGCCGATGAGGTGCTGGGTGGAGGGGAGCAGCGGGACGTGCAGGCTGATCAGGTCGGCCTCGGCGAAGAGCCGCTCCCGCTCGACGTACTGCATGCCCAGCTCCCGGCAGGCGGGGTTCTCGCGGGCGTCCCAGCCGAGCAGCCGCATGCCGAAGCCGTGCGCGATCCGGGCGAACGCCTCGCCGATCTTGCCGGTGCCGAGCACGCCGACGGTGCGTCCGCGCAGGTCGCGGCCCATCAGGCCGTCGAGGCGGAAGTCGAAGTCGCGGGTGCGGTTGCTCGCGCGGACGATGCGGCGGTTGACGGCCATCGCGAGGGTCCAGGCGAACTCGGCCACGGAGTACGGGGAGTAGTACGACACGCGGGCGACGGTCAGGCCGAGGCGCTCGGCGACCCGCAGGTCGATGTTGTTGAACCCGGTGGAGCGCTGGGCGATCATCCGCGTGCCGCCGTCGGCGAGGATCTGCAGGACCCGCTTGTCCAGCGTCGCGTTGACGCTGGAGGAGATGACCTCGTGGCCCGCGGCGATGGGGGCGGTGTCCTCGGTGAGGAAGACGTCGAGGCAGCGGATGTCGTGGCGCCCCTGGAAGGCCTTCTCGATCAGCGGCTTCTCGTCGGACTGCACGCCGAACGCGAGGATCTCCATGGCGCGAGTCTAGGTACCGCCTGCCGGGACGGCACCTTGAACGGGTGCCGTCCCGGGGCCGGTCGCCGCGTTCGGGGCGCTCAGCCGAAGAAGACGCCGACTTCCCCGTAGAGCGCCGGGTCCACCGTCTTCAGCTTCGCCGTGGCCTCGGCGATCGGGACGCGGACGATGTCCGTGCCGCGCAGGGCGACCATCTTGCCGAAGTCGCCGTCCCGTACGGCGTCGATGGCGTGCAGTCCGAAGCGGGTGGCGAGCCAGCGGTCGAAGGCGCTGGGCGTGCCGCCGCGCTGCACGTGCCCGAGGACCGTGGTCCGCGCCTCCTTGCCGGTGCGGCCCTCGATCTCCTTGGCCAGCCACTCGCCGACCCCGGAGAGCCGCACATGCCCGAAGGAGTCCTGCGTGCCGTCCTTGAGGACCATCTCGCCGTCCTTCGGCATCGCCCCTTCGGCGACGACGACGATGGGGGCGTACGAGGCCTTGAAGCGCGAGGTCACCCAGGCGCAGACCTGCTCCAGGTCGAAGCGCTGCTCGGGGATGAGGATGACGTTCGCGCCGCCCGCGAGGCCCGAGTGCAGCGCGATCCAGCCGGCGTGCCGGCCCATGACCTCGACGACGAGGACGCGCATGTGCGACTCGGCGGTGGTGTGCAGCCGGTCGATCGCCTCGGTGGCGATGCCGACGGCCGTGTCGAAGCCGAAGGTGTAGTCGGTGGCGGAGAGGTCGTTGTCGATGGTCTTGGGGACGCCGACGACCGGGACGCCGTACTCGTCGGTGAGGCGCGCGGCGACGCCGAGGGTGTCCTCGCCGCCGATCGCGATGAGGGAGTCGACCTCCTCCTTGGCGAGGGTGTCCTTGATGCGGCGCACCCCGTGCTCCTCCTTGAGGGGGTTGGTGCGCGAGGAGCCGAGGATGGTGCCGCCGCGCGGCAGGATGCCGCGGACCGCGGGGATGTCGAGCCGGACGGTGTCGCCCTCCAGCGGGCCGCGCCAGCCGTCCCGGAAGCCGACGAAGTCGTAGCCGTACTCCTGCACGCCCTTGCGGACGACGCCCCGGATGACGGCGTTGAGCCCGGGGCAGTCGCCGCCTCCGGTCAGTACTCCGATTTTCTTGGCCCCCATGGGACCGTCCCTTCGCCGCAGTGACCTGACGCGGGTCACGCTAATGGTGATCCAGGTCACTCCGGGACAGTGCGGACGGTCAATTCCCTTTCGGGACAGAGGAGTTGATCACGGGCATTCACTCGTACGAGGGGTCATGCGTCGTCGGCCTTGTCGATGCCCCGCTCGATCGCGTAGCGCACGAGCTCCACCCTGTTGTGGAGCTGGAGCTTGCCCAGGGTGTTCTGGACGTGGTTCTGCACGGTGCGGTGCGAGATGACGAGGCGTTCGGCGATCTGCTTGTAGCTCAGGCCCTTGGCGACCAGGCGCAGGACCTCCGTCTCGCGGTCGGTGAGCCGCGGCGCCTTCGGGTCCTCGGGGGTGCCCGCGGCGGGCTCGGTGGCCAGCCTGCGGTACTCGCCGAGGACGAGTCCGGCGAGGCCGGGCGTGAAGACCGCGTCGCCGACGGCCGTGCGCCGCACGGCGTCGGTCAGCTCCTTTGTGGACGCCGACTTCAGCAGGTAGCCGGTGGCGCCGGACTTGACCGCCTCCAGGACGTCGGCGTGCTCGCCGCTCGCGGAGAGCACCAGGACGCGCAGCGCGGGGTGGGACCCGACCAGCTCCTTGCAGACCTGGACGCCCGGCTTGAGCGGCAGGTTCAGGTCGAGGACCAGGACGTCGGGGGCCGCGGCCCGGGCCCGGCGCACCGCCTGCTCGCCGTCGCCCGCCGTGGCGACCACGTCGAGGCCCGCCTCCGTCAGGTCGCGGGCGACCGCGTCCCGCCACATCGGATGGTCGTCGACGACCATGACCCTGATGCGGGCCGCCCCGTCGCCGCCCTCCGTCCCCGGCGTGCCGCCCGTGGCGTCCGTGGCGTCCGTGGCGTCCGTGCCGTCCGTGCCGTCCGTGCCGTCCGTGGCCGGTTCCCGCAGCTGCCGCTGTCGCTGTTCGTTCATCGCGTCTGTCGCCTTCCCCCGTGTTCCGTGCCGTCCCGCGCCGCTCAGCGCGGGACCCTCATTTCCACTTCCGTGCCCTGGCCGGGCACCGAGATCAGCTCGGCCGTGCCCCCGATGTCCCGCAGCCGCCCGCGGATCGACTGGGCGACGCCGAGGCGGCCCTCCCCCTCGGCCTCCGCGAGACGGCCCTCGGGGATGCCGGGGCCGTCGTCCCGGACGGTGACGATCACCGCGTCCGGCTCGTCCTCGATCAGGATCCAGGCGTGCGCGCCGGGCCCCGCGTGGCCGCGCACATTGTCCAGCGCGGCGCCGACGGCTGCCGCGAGTTCCCCGGCCGCGTGCGGCGGGAGCGGCACCGGAGCGCCCGGCTCGGAGAGCGTCACCCGTGACCCCGCGTGCACGGCGAGCAGCGGGCGCAGATCGCGGGGCGCCGCGTCGTCCGGCTCCTCGTCCGGCACCTCGACAGCGCGGACCAGGGCGCCCCGCGAGGCGTCCTCCGAGGCGTGTGAGGCGGGCACCAGGCCGCCCGCGACCAGGCTGCGCAGCGCCACCTCCTGCTCGCCCGCCAGCCGCCCGAGCTCCGCCGCCTCACCGCCGATGGCCGTGCCGCGCCGCTGCACCATGGCGAGGACCTGCAGGACGCTGTCGTGGATGTCGCGGGCGAGCCGTTCGCGCTCGCGGGTCGCCGCCTCGATCTCCAGGGCGCGGGCGAGGGTGCGCTCGGAGGCGCGGGCCACCTCCACCACGTAGCCGATGGCGATGGAGGCGATGCAGACGAGGACGACGTTGTGGACCGTGTCGCGGCTGAACGCCCCGCGCTGCACCACGTTGGCGACGCCCACGAGCAGCGACGCGAAGGCCGCCCAGCGCCAGCCGCCCTTGATGGCGTACGCCAGGACGGCGCCGGCGGTCCATATCGAGGGCAGCGTCGGGCCGCCGTTGACGATCCGCTCCTGCGAGTCGGCGAGCGGCGTCAGCAGGATGCCGACGAGGGCGACGGTCAGGTCGCAGACGAGGAAGCGCCGGGTGCAGCTCGCGGCGTTCGCGACGCGGGGCAGCGTGCCGAGCGTCCAGCCGGCGAGCACCGCGAAGTAGGAGATGGCCACCCAGGGGTGTTCGAGCTCCTCGTGCGCCGTCCAGAAGAGCCCGATCGCGTACAGCATCGTCAGCACGCGGTAGCCGGTGAGCGCGCGCCAGAGCGGCTGCTCGACCGACATCCTCATGACCTTCTCGCGACGTGCCACGTCCCGTCCCCCCCACGCTCCGTCCCCGCCGGGCCGTGCCCGGCCCGTCGTGCCGGCCGCCGGGCACCCGCCGGGTCCCACCCCCTGAACGGACGCGGCTAGGAGGCCGGCCGTTCCTTCTCCGCCGACTTCTCGCTCGCCCTCGCGGCCTTCGCGGCCTCGGAGATCTGGCGCTTGGCGGCCGTCGCGTACATGTCCACGTACTCCTGGCCCGAGAGCTTCATGATCTCGTACATGACCTCGTCGGTCAGCGCCCGCAGCACGAAGCGGTCGTGCTCCATGCCCTGGTAGCGCCGGAAGTCCAGCGGCTCTCCGATGCGGATGCCGGGCCGCATCAGCTTCGGCATCACCTTGCCCGGCGGCTGGATCTTCTCGGTGTCGATCATCGCCACGGGGAGCACGGGCGCCCCGGTGGCGAGCGCCACGCGCGCGAGGCCGCCGGGCTTGCCGCGGTAGAGGCGTCCGTCCGGCGAGCGCGTGCCCTCGGGGTAGATGCCGAAGAGCTCGCCGCGCTCCAGGACCTCGATGCCGCTCTTGATGGCCGCCTCGCCCGCGCCGCGCCCGCCGGAGCGGTCCACGGGGAGCTGGCCGACGCCCTTGAAGAAGGCGGCGGTGAGCTTGCCCTTCACTCCGGGCGAGGTGAAGTACTCCGCCTTGGCGATGAAGGTGACCTTGCGGTCGAGGACCGCGGGGAGGAAGAAGGAGTCCGAGAACGAGAGGTGGTTGCTCGCCAGGATGGCGGGCCCCTCGGCGGGGACGTTCTCAAGGCCCTCCACCCAGGGCCTGAAGCCGAGCTTCAGCGGCCCTCCGATGGCAACCTTCATTGCGCCGTAGATCAAACCGAGTGCCTCCTGTTTCTGTGGATCAGACCTTAACCCGGTGTGCGGTCAATGGGCCCGACGACCCTGGCCGGTGTCAGCCCGGTCGCGTACGGTGAAGTACTCCCCCATCTCACGTTCATGAAGGAGACCGAAGGTGCCGGTCCTCCCCGGAGCCGAGCCGTACCGCCACGAAGGCGGCGAGGTCGGCGTCCTGCTCTGCCACGGCTTCACCGGATCCCCGCAGTCGCTGCGCCCCTGGGCACAGTTCCTGGCGGAGCGCGGCCTGACCGTCTCGCTGCCGCTCCTGCCCGGACACGGCACCCGCTGGGAGGACCTGCGGATCACCGGCTGGCAGGACTGGTACGCCGAGGTCGACCGCGAGCTGCGCGGCCTCCTGGAGCGGTGCGAGCGCGTCTTCGTCTTCGGCCTCTCCATGGGCGGCACGCTGTCGCTGCGCCTGGCCGCGAAGCACGGCGACGCGGTCGCGGGCCTGGTCCTGGTCAACCCGGCGAACAAACTGCACGGCCTCGCGCCGTACGCGCTGCCGGTCGTCCGGCATCTCGTGCGGACCACGAAGGGCATCGCCAGCGACATCGCCAAGGAGGGCTCGGTCGAGATCGGCTACGACCGGGTCCCGCTGCACGCCGCGCACTCCCTGCGCGCGTTCTTCCGCCTCGTCGACGGCGAACTGCCGCAGGTGACCCAGCCCTTGCTGCTGCTCCACAGCCCCAGGGACCACGTGGTGCCCGCCGCCGACTCCGCGCGCGTCCTCGGCCGTGTCTCGTCCACGGACGTCACGGAGATCCTGCTGGAACAGAGCTACCACGTGGCGACGTTGGACCATGACGCGGACCGGATCTTCGAGGCGAGTCATGCTTTCGTCAGCCGGCTCGCCCCCAGCGTCGGCAAGGAAGGGACGGCCACCGGTGGCTGAGCACGAGGCTGACCGCGAGAAGAGCCGCGAGGAGCCCGAGGAGAGCAGACCGCCCCGCGACGGGGCGTCGCCAGACGGCAAGACGCCGCCGGACGGCAAGACGCCGCCGGACGGCAAGACACCGCTCGACGGCAAGACACCGCTCGACGGCAAGGCCCCGCTGGACGGCGGGGTCCCGATCGACGAGGAGGCCGCCTGGCAGGCGATCGTCGCGGGGTACGGCGAGGAGCCCGCCGACCCGCCCGGCGCCAAGCCCTTCAAGTCCGTGGAGGACCTGGCCCTCCTGGAGTCGGAGTCGAACGGCCCGGCGCCCGTGCGGCCCGGCCCCGGCAAGGACCCCGCGGAGCCGGGCGTGAAGCCCGACCCCCGCGCCAAGGCGGAGCCCACGGCCGAGCCGGGCGCCGACAAGCCGCTCGGCAGCTCCGTCTCCTTCGCCCCCGGCGTCGGCGGCCCCCGGGACCACACGGCCCCCGAGCCCTCCGAGGACGACTTCGACGCGGACGACGAGGGCCACTTCGTGCCGCCGGAGCCGCCGCCGCTGCCCGAGGCCGACGTGACGGCCAAGTTCGCCTGGGTCGCGGTGCTCGGCGGCCCGCTGCTCATCCTGCTCGCCGTGCTCTTCGGCTGGCAGATGACGTGGTGGCTGACCACGCTGGGCATCGGCGGCTTCCTCGGCGGCTTCGCCACCCTCGTCATGCGGATGAACGCGGGCGACGAGGAGGACGACGACCCGGGACGCGGCGCGGTCGTCTGACCCCTCCCCCGCACCCCTGGGCGCCAGGCCCTACCGACCGGGGGAAACGGGGGCCGGAGGGACTCTGAGGGCGGCCAGGACCGGGAGGTGGTCCGTCGCCGCCCGCAGATCCGCCTCCGTCACGCCCGGCAGCCCCGCCGGCACCCCGCAGCCGAGCACCTCGACGCCCGGGGTGGCGAGGATGGCGTCGATGCGCTGATGGGGGTCGCCGGGCGTGGAGGTGTGCTCGCCGCCCCAGGGACTGGTGGCCCAGCAGTCCTGGAGCGTCTCGGTGAGCCTGCGGAAGGTCCGGCCCCGCGGCCGCTCGTTGAGGTCGCCGCCCGCGACCGCGTGGTCCACGCCCATCCCGGCGAGCCGGTCGAGCAGCAGCCCGCCCTGCGCGTACCGCTCCTCGCCCTGCAGGCTCAGGTGGCAGCTCAGCACGCCGAGCCGCGCGTCCCCGAAGCGGACGACGGCGGTGGCGAAGCCGCGCCGGTGCAGGCCGGGGGTGAGCGGGAGCAGGACGTCCTCGGTCCGCTCGACGGTGGCCCGCAGCGAGCAGAGCAGCGCGGGGCCCGCCGCCGTGCCGCCGCCCGAGAGGATCACCAGGTCGGCGGCGCGCGCGAGGCGGGCGAGCTTCTTGCGCCAGCGGAAGAACCGGGGCGCCTCCTGCACCAGGACGAGGTCGGGGGCGCAGGCGGCGATCACACGGGCGAGCGCGTCGGTGTCGTCCCGCATCGAGCGGATGTTGTAGCTGAGCACCCGGATGACGGCCGAACCGTCCTCTTCGGTGCGGGAGTTGGGGAGCGCGGCCAGCGGACTCGTCGACATGGCGATCAAGATACGACAGCGCCCGCCGCTCCCTCGCGGGGCACGGCGGGCACGGTCGGATGAACCGGGTCTCACATCACGGGGTCGGGCTCCCGCGCCAGGTCGGCGGCGCCCACCAGGCCCGCCTTGTTGCCGAGCCGGGCGGCGATGACCTCGGCCTGCGGACGCCAGGCGGCCCCGACGAGCCAGCGCTTGAAGGACTTGCGGATCGGGTCGAGGACGAGGTCGCCCTCGTCCGAGAGGCCGCCGCCGACGATGAACGCGGACGGGTCGAACAGCGACGCCAGGTCGGCGAGGCCGGCGCCCGCCCAGCGGGCCAGCTCGCGGTAGGAGTCGATGGCGACCGCGTCGCCCTGCCGCGCGGCCATCGAGATGTGCTTGCCCTCGATGCCCTCGGGGCTGCCGTCGCCGAGCGACAGGAGGTACTCGGCGCGCTCGGGCGTGGCGTTGGCGCGCTGGCGGGCGTAGCGCACGAGGGCGCGGCCCGACGCGTACTGCTCCCAGCAGCCCTGGCTGCCGCAGCCGCAGAGCAGGCCGTCCGGGACCATGCGGATGTGGCCGAACTCGGCGGCCACACCGAAGTGGCCGCGGCGCAGCTTGTTGCCGATGATGATGCCGCCGCCGAGGCCGGTGCCGAGCGTGATGCAGATGACGTTGCGGTGGCCCTTGCCGCCGCCGAACTTGTACTCGCCCCAGGCGGCGGCGTTGGCGTCGTTCTCCACGACGACCGGCAGGCTGACGCGCTTCTCGACCTCGTCCTTGAGCGGCTCCTGCCGCCAGTCGATGTTGGGCGCGAAGTAGACCGTGGAGCGCTGGCGGTTGACGTACCCGGCGGCGCCGATGCCGACGCCGACGATCTCGTGACCGGCCCGCGCGCCCTCCACGGCGGAGGCGATCGCGTCGACGATGGCCTCGGAAGTACCAGGGGTCGGCACCTTGAAGGTCGAGAGGATGTTGCCTTCCTCGTCGACCACTCCGGCCGCGATCTTGGTGCCGCCGATGTCGACGCCGATGGTGAGTCCCATGAATCCCTCAGTTCGATCGAGCCCCGCTACGGCCCACCGTACCCGAGGGGGGTCAGTCCAGATCGATGTGTTCACCCGCTGACGGGCTCTCGTCGCCGCGGTCCCCGCCGCGCGCCGGGTCGTCGGCCCCGTCCGCGCCGCCGCGGGTCCAGCGGCTCTCCTGGCTTCCGGCCGCCGAGCGGTAGGCGGCGAGCAGCTCGGAGCCGGCCGCGGCGAGGTGGTCGAAGACGTCGGGGTTGCGCTCGATGACCGGTTCGACGGCGGCCTTGGCCTCCCTGACGACCTGCTTCAGGGTCTGCTCGACGGCTCCCTGGGCGACCGCGCCGAGCAGCGGCGCCTGGAGCCCGGAGAGCTTCTCCGAGACGGCGTCGACCAGCTTGCGCAGTTCCTCGGCGGCCGAGCCGGGCGGCTGTCCGTGCCGCTCGCGGCGGCGGGCCTTCTCCGCCGCCAGGTCCTCGGCGCACGCCTTCGCCCAGGCGTCGGCGTCGACTTCGGGGGCTTCGCGCTCCGTGGCATCGCTCATACCACTCGACGTTACCCGAATGGCCGTAGCCCGTTCACCGTCCGCGCGGCCACAGGTCCGGGTCCGGCGTGAAGCGCACCCGCAGCTCGCCCTCGCGCAGCCCGGCGCCCGCGACGGCGCAGCGGCGCAGCGCGGACGGGAGGGCCAGGACGCGGCGGAAGGGGCCCGCGGTGACGACGAGGCTGTCGCCGCGCCGGACCAGGCCGAGCTCCTCGCGCACGGCCCCGGGCAGGGGGATGTGCCAGACGTAGGTGTCGCCGCCGTCGTCGGCGGTGGTGCGGGTGACGGGCCACTCGGCGGGGGCGGGGGGCTCGGCCGGCGCGGGCACGCCGAGCGCGGCGAGGTCGTCGGCGCCGCGCGGGTCGTGCCCGAGGTGGCGGACCCGGCGCACGAGGTCGTACGTGGTCTCCCACTCGGCCAGCGTCTTGTCCTGCTGGGCGCGGAGGGCGGCGAGCCAGGTGTCGGCGGAGGCGTCGGGAAGGACCCGGTTGGCGAGGACGAGGTCGGTGCGCAGCCCGTGCAGGGCGAGCCCGGTGGCGCTCCGCGCGACGGCGTCGGCTCCCGCGGGCCCCGGCTCCGCGACCAGGCGGACGGTGGTGGCGGGGTCCTCGATCACGGCCTGGGCGGCGGCGAGTTCACTCTCCCAGCGGGCGGCGGTCTCATACAGCCAGGCCGCGGGCATGGGGACGCCCGCGAGGCGGCCGAGCACGGGGCGCAGGGCGCGGGCAGCCTGCCGCTCGGGGGGCAGCAGCTTGCGCAGGTAGCGGCGGAGCTGCTCCGGCAGGGCGAGGACGGCGAGGGCCTCGGGGGCGGGCGGCAGGTCGACGACCACGGTGTCGTAGGCGTCGGCGCGCGCGGCGTCGCGCAGGGCGCGCAGCAGGGCCAGCTCCTCGCTGCCGGGCAGCGGGGTCAGCTCCTCGCCGTCGATCCGCTCGGCGCCGAGCAGCTCGAAGGCGGAGGCGGCGCGTTCCTGCACGGCCAGCAGGTCGTCCCGGAAGCGCTCGTCGGGGGCGAGGCGCCACGCGGTGAGCCCGGGGTGCGCGTCCGGCCCGCCGAGGACCGTCCCGAGCGTGTCCCCGCGGTCGGCGGAGACCACGAGGACCCGCTGCCCGGCCCGCGCCGAGGCGAGCGCGGCGGCGGCGGCGACGGTGGTCCGCCCTGAGCCGCCGGGACCGGTGACGAGAAGGGTGCGCATAGGAGTGAACGGTACGTCAGGGCGGACCGGCGGACTCAGCCCCTCCGGCCGCCCGGGACGGCAGGCCTCGCGGGCCTACTTCCCGGACTCCACCCTCTTCTTCAGGCCCGCGAGGGCCCGGTCGATGATGACCTTCTCGGCCTTGCGCTTGATCATGCCGAGCATGGGGATCTTGACGTCCACGGTCAGCCGGTAGGTGACCTGCGTGCCGGAACCGGCGGGCTTCAGGAGGTAGGAGCCGTCGAGGGAGCGCAGCATCTGCGACTTGACGAGGGTCCAGCTCACCTCGTCGTCGCCGGTCCAGGTGTAGCCGAGCGTCTGGTCGTCCTTGATCGCGCCCGCGTCCATGACGAGGCGGACCTCCTTGGCGCGGCCCTGCTCGTCGGTGGCCAGGACCTCGGCCTCCTTCACCTCGCCCGTCCAGTCGGGGTACCGCTCGAAGTCGGCGATCACCCCCATGACCTCGGCCGGCGCCGCCTCGATCGTGATGCTCGAGCTGGTGTGTTCGGCCATGGCCGTGGCTCCTCCAGATGCGGTCCGGTACAAGGGGGTGTCCGAGGTGGTCTACCGCGTGAAGGCTACCGCGCGCCCCGCGCTCACCACTCCAGGGCCCAGGGCCTGCCGGACCCGGCGAAGTGCCCGACGTTCACGCACTCCGTGGCGCCGACGCGCATGCGCCGGACCAGCGGCTGGTGGACGTGGCCGAAGAGCGCGTACCGCGGCCGGGTCCTGCGGATCGCGTCGAGCAGCGCCCGGCTGCCGCGCTCGAAGCGGCGCGCCACGGTGTCGTACAGGAGTTCGGGCAGGTCCGGCGGGATGTGGGTGCACAGGACGTCGACCTCGCCGACCGCCTCGACCTTGGCGGCGTACTCCTCGTCGCTGATCTCGTAGGGCGTCCGCATCGGGGTGCGCAGGCCGCCGCCGACGAAGCCGAAGACGCGGCCGCCGATCTCGATCCGCTCGCCGTCCAGGACGGTGGTGCCGGGGCCGGCGTACTCCGGCCACAGGTCCGGCATGTCGACGTTCCCGTATGTGGCGTACGTCGGGGCGGGGAAGGCGGCGAACAGCTCGGCGTACTGCCTGCGGACCGCCCGCTCGATCGCCGGGCGGCGGTCGACGCCCGCCCAGAGCCGCCTGCCCAGCTCCCTGGCCTCCTCGAAGCGGCGGGCGGTGCGCAGCTCCACCAGCCGGGAGGCGTTCTCCGCGCCGAAGAGGTCGGGGAAGATGCCGCGCGAGTGGTCGGCGTAGTCGAGGAAGAGCACGAGGTCGCCGAGGCAGACCAGCGCGTCGGCGCCCTCGCCCGCGCGGGCGAGGGCCTTCGCGTTGCCGTGCACGTCACTGACCACGTTGACCCGGAAAGCTGGCATGCCGATCACCCTAAGTCGGCCGCGCGGCGGAGGATAGAGGCCCCGGTCACACGGTCGGACCTGCGGTTACTTCCGAGTCGGGAAGCCGGTGGCGTACTGTGCGACGCAGACCACGACGGCGTGTGACGCACCGAACATCTGAGGCCGCCCCCCTACCGGACAAGCCATACCCATGGGTAACGTCCGGGCAGTCCAGTAGTGCTCGGCCCCCCACTTCGACTGAGCACCTGCCCGATCTTGGACCGCACCGTCGCAGCACGACGTCGTGGCGCCGGTGCCCTATGTAGGAGCAGCAGTCTTGCGCGAGTTCAGCCTTCCGGCCCTGTACGAGGTCCCTGCGGACGGCAATCTGACCGATATCGTCCGCAGAAATGCCGCGCAGCATCCGGATGTCGCCGTCATCGGCCGCAAGGTCGACGGACGCTGGCAGGACGTCGACGCCAAGACCTTCCTCGCCGAGGTCCGCGCCACCGCCAAGGGCCTCATCGCCTCCGGGGTGCGCGCGGGCGACCGCGTCGGCCTGATGTCCCGCACGCGCTACGAGTGGACCCTCCTCGACTTCGCCATCTGGAGCGCGGGCGCGGTGACCGTGCCGGTCTACGAGACCAGCTCGGCCGAGCAGATCCAGTGGATCCTCGGTGACTCGGGCGCCGTGGCCTGCGTCGTCGAGCTGGACGCGCACGCCGCCGCCGTCGAGTCCGTGCGCGAGGCGCTGCCGGCCCTGGACAGCGTCTGGCAGATCGACGCGGGCGGGGTGGAGGAGCTGCGGCGCGCGGGCGCCGACGTGACGGACGCGGCCGTCGACGAGCGCTGCGCCGCCGCCGGGGCCGACGACCCGGCCACCATCGTCTACACCTCCGGCACCACGGGCCGCCCCAAGGGCTGCGTGCTCACCCACCGCAGCTTCTTCGCGGAGTGCGGCAACGTGGTGGAGCGCCTGAAGCCGCTGTTCCGCACGGGCGAGTGCTCGGTCCTGCTCTTCCTGCCGGTGGCGCACGTCTTCGGGCGCCTGGTCGAGGTCGCCGCGCTGATGGCGCCGATCAAGCTGGGCCACGCGCCCGACGTCAAGAACCTCACGGACGAGCTGGCCTCCTTCCGGCCGACCATGATCCTCGGCGTGCCGCGCGTCTTCGAGAAGGTCTACAACTCGGCGCGCGCCAAGGCGCAGGCCGACGGCAAGGGCAAGATCTTCGACAAGGCGGCGGACACGGCGATCGCGTACAGCCGCGCGCTGGACACCGCGGCGGGCCCGTCCATCGGTCTGAAGATCAAGCACCTGGTCTTCGACAAGCTGGTCTTCAGCAAGCTGCGCGCGGTCCTCGGCGGACGCGGCGAGTACGCGATCTCCGGCGGCGCCCCGCTCGGCGAGCGCCTCGGCCACTTCTTCCGCGGCATCGGCTTCACCGTCCTGGAGGGCTACGGCCTCACCGAGTCCTGTGCGGCCACCGCCTTCAACCCGTGGGACCGGCAGAAGATCGGCACGGTCGGGCAGCCGCTGCCGGGCTCCGTCGTGCGGATAGCGGACGACGGCGAGGTCCTGCTCCACGGCGAGCACCTGTTCTCGGGGTACTGGAACAACGAGGGCGCCACGGAGGAGGCGCTCGCCGACGGCTGGTTCCACACGGGTGACATCGGCACGCTCGACGAGGACGGGTATCTGCGGATCACCGGGCGCAAGAAGGAGATCATCGTCACGGCGGGCGGCAAGAACGTCGCCCCCGCGGTGATCGAGGACCGCATCCGCGCGCACGCGCTCGTCGCCGAGTGCATGGTCGTGGGCGACGGGCGGCCCTTCGTGGGCGCGCTCGTCACCGTCGACGACGAGTTCCTCGGCCGGTGGGCCGCGGAGCACGGGAAGCCCGCGGGGTCCTCCGCGGCCTCCCTCCGCGACGACGCGGATCTCCTCGCGGCGATCCAGAGCGCGGTGGACGACGGCAACGCGGCGGTCTCCAAGGCGGAGTCCGTCCGGAAGTTCCGGGTCCTCTCCTCGCAGTTCACGGAGGAGTCGGGGCATCTGACGCCGTCCCTGAAGCTGAAGCGGAACGTCGTCGCGAAGGACTACGCGGACGAGATCGAGGCGATTTACCACGGGTAGCGTGGACGGTCCCCGCGCCCACTCGCCGCGGGGGCCCGGCTTCTCGGCGGCTCTCGGTCTCGTGGTGGTTGCCCGCGCAGTTCCCCCGCGCCCCTGACGGGGCGCTGCTCAGGGGCGCGGGGAACCGCGCGACGAGCCCACGACGGCACGCAGCCGCCTACGAGCCCCCGGCAGGAGACCAGCAGGCCTACAGCAGGTCCCGCAGTCTCTCTGCCAAGAGGTCCCAGCGCCAGCGTTCCTCCACCCAGGCGCGCCCCCGCGAGCCCATGCGGGACCGCAGCTCCGCGTCGCCGAGCAGCGTGACGATCCGGTCCGCCGCCTCCTCCGGGGCGCCGCCCCGGACGACCCAGCCCGTCTCGCCGTCGAGGACGGCGTCGGGCGCCCCGCCGGAGTCGCCCGCGACGACGGGCAGCCCCGTGGCGGACGCCTCCAGGTAGACGATGCCCAGGCCCTCCACGTCCAGGCCGCCCCGCCGCGTCCGGCACGGCATGGCGAAGACGTCGCCCGCGCCGTAGTGGGCGGGGAGTTCCGACCACGGGACCGCCCCGGTGAAGCGGACGGAGTCCGCGACGCCGGTCGTGGCCGCCAGCTTGCGGAGGTCCTGCTCATAGGGCCCGCCTCCCACCACCAGGAGCACCGCCTCGGGCTCCCGGGCCAGAATCCGCGGCATGGCCAGGATCAACGTGTCCTGTCCCTTGCGCGGCACGAGCCGCGAGACGCAGACGACGACGGGTCGCTCCGTCAGACCGAGCCGCGCCCGCACCGCGTCGCCCCCCGAACCGGGGTGGAAGGTCTTCTCGTCGACGCCGGGCGGCAGTTGCGCCATCCGCCCCGCCGCGGCGGGCGTCAGCGCGGCGGCGATGCGCGACCGGGTGTACTCGCCGAGGTAGGTGACCGTGTCCGTCGACTCGCCGATCCGGCGGAGCAGTTGCCGCGAGGCGGGCAGCTGCGCCCAGCCGGCCTCGTGGCCGTGCGTGGTGGCCACCAGCCGCGTGGCGCCCGCCTTCCGTAGCGCGGAACCCATGAGCCCCAGCGGCGCCGCCGCGCCGAACCACACCGACGTGCACCCGTGCTCCCGCAGCAGCGAGACCGCGCGCCGGGTGACCCGCGGGGTCGGCAGCAGCATCGTCGTGGGGTCGCGGACGACCCGGAAGGGCTGTTCGGCGTCGAAGGCGGCGGTGGCCTCCGCGCCCTCGCGGCCCCGCTTCCAGGTGGAGGCGTAGACGACGATCCGCTCGGGGTCCAGGCGCAGCGCCATGTTGTGCAGGAACGCCTGGATGCCACCGGGCCTGGGCGGGAAGTCGTTCGTGACGATCAGGGTCTTGTGCATCGCGCCCGACAGTACCGAAGGGGCACACGGCCCCGCCTCTTCGCCCTCCCCCCGGCCCACCCTGCATCATGACCCCGGCGGACGGATACGCAGAACAGGCAGAAGGGGCGAGGCGCATATATGGCGCGCATCCTGATCTTCTGGGTCCTCACCAGGGCCGTGCTGCTGCTCTGCGTCTTCCGTGTGCTCACCGCCCCCGGGCCCGACGTGACCAGCGACGTCTCGGTCATCTACCAGGGCTGGTACGAGATCCTGCGCACCGGCACCTTCCCCCTCGACGACGTCACCTGGCAGTACCCGCCCGGCGCCGCCCTCGCGGTCCTCTCCCCCGCCCTGCTGCCCTTCCTCGACTACGCCTCGGCCTTCTTCGTCCTGGCCTTCCTCGCCGACGCCGCCGTCTCGGGGCTGCTCCTGTGCGCGGGGCTGCGGCCCGGCAGGTCGCCGCGCGGCCTCGTGGTGTGGACGGCGGGGGTGCCGCTGCTCGGGCCGACCGCCTACGCCCGCTACGACATCCTCGTGACCGCCGTCGCGGTCGCCGCGCTGCTCGCCGGGGCCAGGCATCCGCGCACGCTGGGAGCGCTCGCGGGGCTCGGCGCGCTCCTGAAGGTGTGGCCCCTGCTGCTGCTCGTGGGCGTCCCGCGCGGCCGGGCCGCCCGGCGGTCGTGGACGGCGGCCTCGGTCACGGTGCTCGGCGTGACGCTGGTGTCCGTGGTGGCGATGCCGGGAGCGCTCGCCTTCCTCACCTTCCAGCGCGACCGGGGCACCGAGGTGGAGTCGCTCGGCGCCCTCGCCTTCCACGTGGGGCGCCACCTCGGCTGGCGGGGCGAGGTCCAGCTCAACTACGGCTCGGTGGAGTTCCTCGGCCCCTACGTCCCGCTGGTCAGCACGGCGGCGCAGGCACTGACCCTGGCCGCCTTCGGCTGGCTCCTGCTCTGGCGGCTGCGCGCCCGCGCCCGGCCGTGGCCCGCGGGCACGCTCGCGGACGCGGCCTTCGTGGCCGTGCTGCTCTTCACCGCCACGAGCCGGGTGATCAGCCCGCAGTACATGCTGTGGCTGGTCGGGGTCGGCGCCGTCTGCCTGGCGTTCCGCACGAGCGGCATGGAGCTCCCGGTGCGGCTCGTCCTCGTCGCCACGCTCGTGACGTTCCTGGAGTTCCCCGTCTGGTTCTCGCACGTGGTGGCCGGCGATCCGCTGGGCGTGGCCCTGCTCCTCGTACGCAACGGCCTGCTGGTCGCGGCGGCCGTGCTCGCCTGCCGGAGCCTGTGGCGCCGCTGCGCCGGTGAACCGGTGCGGGGGACGGTCAGCGCAGCTCGGAGCGGAGATACGTGCGCCAGCGCGCCGTGAACTCGGCCGGCGTGGTGTCCAGCACGTCCCGCAGCGCGTCCGCGACCGCGCCGGTCCGCTCGTCGTGGGCCCCCACCGCGCGGTAGAACTCCCCCAGTTCCCGCTCGCCCCACTGCTCGGCGATCATGCGGCAGGCCAGCCACGAGCCCTCGTAGGCCTCGGCCAGCCGTTCGGCACGGCCGCCGAAGCCGAAGTCCGCGTCGTCGGGGAGCCCGGCGGGCAGCCGCCCGTCCCGCACCGCGCGCCGCAGTTCGGGCGCGGCCCGCGCCGCCGTGCGTCCCGTGCCGCGGTAGCCCACCCAGTCCGCGAAGCCCTCGGAGAGCCAGAGCGGGGTGGCGCGCGAGGTGCGGGAGCGGGTCGCCACGTGGACGGTCTCGTGGGTCATGACGACCTGTTTGCCGAAGTCGCCGAGGACGCCGTACGCCTCGGGGTTGACGATGACGCGGTCGGCGGGGGCGCGCCCCGAGCCGCCGACCTCTCCGGTGGTGACCGCCGCTATCCCCCGGTACCCGGCGGCCGGCGCCCCCAAAAGGCCCGCCATGCCGTCCAGCGTGCGGGGAACGAGGACGACGACCTTGCCGGGCCACTTCTCCCGCCACGCCTCGTCCACCGCGGGCACCGCACGGTCGGCGAGGTCGCGGTAGGCGCGCCGGTCCGCCGCGCTCTGCCCGACCCCGAGGACGAGGCTGTGCCTGCCCCGCTCGGCCCGCACCGGGCCCTGGTCCCAGAGCTGCTGGCCCGCCTTCCTCGCGGGCCGCTCCGACGTCACGTACCACCGCCCGTCGTGCCGCTCCAGGGCGAGCGTGCGCTCCGCGGTGCGCGGGGCGCGGTCGTAGCCCTTGACGCGGTAGCTGAGCTCGGCGCGCGCGGTGGCCCTCGCGCCCGAGCGGTCGAGGCCGGTCAGGCGGTACTCCCACGCGTCGAGCGGCACGTCGCGGACGTTGGCGAAGAGGTCCGTGGGGGCGCGCCCGCCCGCCGCGCCCCGCTCGGTGCGCTCGTACGCCTTCTCGTCCCGTTCCAGGACGGCGTGTGCCCGGCGCTCCAGGAGCCTGCGCACGTCGCCCGCCGCGGAGTCGGGGACCGGGTCTCCGCCGCAGCCCGCGAGCACGGCGAGGCAGAGCGCGACGCACAGCGCCACCGCCCCCGACCCACGCCCGTGACCAGCCACCTTCCCGATCGTACGGGCCTGCCCGGCAGGCGGCCGGTCAGATACGGGTCACGGAGGAGACCGGCATCATGCCGACCGGGTCGTAGCGGACGGGCGCGCCCGGGTAGGGGGCGTGCACCACCTGGCCGTCGCCGACGTACATCCCGATGTGGCTCGCATCGTCGCGGTAGGCGACGAGGTCACCGGGCCGCACCTCGGAGAGGGAGACCTGCCGTCCGGCGTGCCGCTGCGCCTGCGAGGTGCGCGGCAGCCCGACCCCGGCCTGGGCGTACGACCACTGCGTGAGGCCCGAGCAGTCGAAGCCGGAGGGCCCGTTGGCGCCCCACACGTACGGGCGGCCGACCGCGGACCTGGCGGCGGCCAGGGCGGCCGCCGCGCGCGAGGACACCGCCCCGGCGGGCGCGGGGAGCCCCGCGCGGTCGCCGCCGCGCGAGGCCCTGTCGTAGGCCCGGCGCTCCTTGCCGGTGAGCGAGTTGAGCAGCCGTCTCGCCGTGGCGAGCTTGTGCTCGACGGTGCGCTTGTGGCGGGCGACGACGGCGCGGCTCTTCTCCAGCTCGGCCAGCGCGCGTCCGGCCTCGGCGCGCTCGCGGGCGAGGCCGCGCTGGGCCTTCTGGAGGTCGGTGAGTTCCCCGGCCTGGCGGAAGGTGACGCGGTCCAGGACGGCGGCGCGGTCGAGGTAGCCGTCGGGGTCGGAGGAGAGCATGAGCAGCAGTGCGGGGTCGATGCCGCCCTCGCGGTACTGCGCCTGGGCCAGCGCGCCGAGCTCGCCGCGCATTCCGTTGATCCGCTCCTGGCCGCGGGCGACGCTCTCCTTGGCCCGCTTCACCTGCGCCCGCAGCTTGTCCGTGCGCTCGTCGGCGTCGTTGTACGCCTCGGTGGCCCGCTCGGCCTCCTCGTAGAGCCGGTCGATCTCGGCCCGGGTGTCGGCGGGCCTTTCGGGCCTGAGCTGGGGCGCCGCGCCCGCGGGTGCGGCGGCCAGGGCGGCGGCAGCGGTGGCCGCTGCCGCCGAGAGGACGGTGACACGCGTGCTCCGGTCGGTGCCGGGTCGTGCGGGACGACGGTGGGACCCCACTGGGCGCCGCTCTCCCTTCCGCTGGAGGACCCCCGCTCTCCGGGGGAATGCGCGCCGACAGTAGCCGTGCGACCAGCACGGGACCAACGTCCCGGATGGGTGCCCAAACGCCTGCGCCCCGCTTCAGACGCAGGTCATCAGCGGGGCGCGGGGGTCAGCGGGGGGTGCCGTAATTCGCCCGTTCGGGCGGATCGGCGGGCCGTTGGCGCCGGGCGGGGCGGAGCGGGGCTCCGTGGTTCAGACGCGGACGCCGAACTGGAAGGTGCCGAGGTAGGACATCGACTCGTAGCGGACGTTGGCGCCCGGCTTCGGGGCGTGCAGGACCTGGCCGTTGCCGGCGTAGAAGCCGACGTGCGCGAGGTTGTTGAAGAAGACCAGGTCGCCGGGCTTCAGCTCGCCGCGGCCGATCCTCGTGCCGTCGTTCTGCTGGGTGTACGTGGTCCGCGTGATGGAGACGCCGGCCTGCGCGAACGCCCACTGGGTGAGCCCGGAGCAGTCGTAGGAGTTGGGGCCGGTGCCGCCGGAGACGTACGGCTTGCCGATCTGCGTCGCGGCGGCGCTCAGGGCCGCGGCGCCACGGCCGGAGGCGGGGGCCTCGTCGCCGAGGTCGGCGCGCTGGTCGGCGGCGCGGCTCGCGCGCTTCTGCTCCTTCTCCGCCAGGTCCGCCTTCTCCTTGGCGGTCAGGGTGTTGAGGAGCTTCTGGGCCTCGCCGAGCTTGCCCTGGACTTCCTGCTTCTTCTTGCCGAGCTCCTCGCGGGTGTCCGCGAGGTCGTCGAGCTTGCCCGAGGCCTCCTTGCGCTTCTGCGCGAGGTCCCGCTGCTTCTTCTGGATCTTCTTGAGCGAGTCGACCTGCTGGCTGCTGAGCTGGTCGAGCGTGGACGCCTTGTCGAGGTAGTCGTCCGGGTCGGAGGAGAGGAAGAGCTGCAGGGAGGGGTCGATGCCGCCGGAGCGGTACTGCGCGCTGGCCATCGAACCGAGGCCGTCCCGCAGCTCGTTGAGCTCCTCCTGGCCGTCGGCGACCTTGTCCTGGAGAGCGCCGATCTGCTTCTCCAGCTTCTCCTGCTTCTCCTTGGCCCCGTTGTACTTGTCGGTGGCCCGCTCCGCGTCCTCGTAGAGCTTGTCGACCTTGGACTTGACCTCGTCCTTGCTCGGCTTCGGCGCGGCCTGGGCGGCGCCCTGCGAGGTGAGGGCCACGGCAGCGGCGGCGGTCGCGGTGAGCACGGTCACGCGGGTGCGGCTCGGCTGCTTGGGACGACGGTGGGACGCCACGCGGGCGGCTCCTTCTTCCTCCAGCCGCCTACCGAGACCCGGTGGGCGGGCACCATCGCCGTCACCCCGAATGGGTGATCAACTAAGCGAGGGTTCGAGGCGAGACCCTAGTGACCTTCCTGTGATCAGTTCAAATTACCGGGGCGGAAAATCGTTCGCGAGGCGCATATTTTACCGATGGCGCACAGCCCGTGATGATCTTCTGACACTACGTCGCGCCCATGGGCCGTCAATTCGGGCATACAGCACAGGAGTTGCGTGAAGCCCCTTTAGTCCCGCGAAAGCCGCGGTCCGGCCGTGCGCGGCTCAGCCCCGCGAGAGCCGCTTCAGGAGCACCGCCGAAGCCACCGGCCGCGCACCGGCCTTGGCGATCCCGTCGGCCACCTCGCGGTCGGTCGAGACGACGACCACGGGCCTGCCCGGCGGCTCCGCGCGCACGAGCTGACGGATCAGCTCGTCGGCGGTCACCCCCGGCTTGGAGAAGAGCACCCTGACCCCGCGCGGCGGCGCGAGCAGCACGGGAGCGGCCAGCTCCGCCCCGTCGAAGACGCAGGTGACCTCGGCGCCCGACTGCAGGGCGAGCTGCGAGAGCGAGCCGAGCAGGCGCAGCCGCTGCTTCTCCAGCGGCATGGTCGGATAGCCGGTCTTGGTGACGTTGTAGCCGTCGACGACCAGGTGCGCCTGCGGCAGCGCGAGGAGCTGGTCGATGACCGCGGGGTCGCTCTCGGAGAGGGCGCGGGCCGCGATGTCCTTGGGCGACATCCGCCCCGGCTCGACGGCGTCCACGGTCTCCGCGGGGCGTACGGAGACGGGCGGCAGGGCCAGTTCGCGCCGGAGCCCCTGGGCCGCGTCGAGCACCGTGTCGAGCAGCAGCCGCACCCGCATGTCCTCGACGCTGCGCCCCTCGCGCGCCGCCTTGCGGCTGGCCTCGAGGGCGGCCTCGGTCTCGCCGAGCCGCGCCTTGAGCCGCCGGGTCTCGCTCTCGGCGGCGGACACCTGGGCCTGGCTCTCGGCGCGGACGGCCTCCGTCCGAGCGGCGGCCTTGCGCAGCGCCGCCTCGCCGCGCTTGACGTCGCTGAGCGCCCCGCGCAGCTTGCGGTGCAGGGACTCGGCTTCCCTGCGCGCCGCTTCCAGCTCGGCGCGCAGCCGCTCGGTCTCGGCCCTGGTCTGGCCGCGGGCCGCGGCCAGCTCCTCGCGCAGCCGCTCCAGCTCGGCCCTGGTCTCGTCGTCCGCGCGCTCGGCGTCGGCCCGCTGGGCCTCCTCGCCCGCCGCGGTCACCAGCTTCACCCAGCCCGCGGGGCGCAGCACATAGGCCGCCGCCGCCACGTCCAGGGGGTCGGCGGCCGGGGGCGGGGCGCCCGCGTCCAGGGCGCCCGCCAGCTCGGCCTGGGACTCCCTGAGCCGTTCGCCGATGCGCTGGCGGAACAGGGCCTCGCTCTCCAGGGCGGCCGCCATGGCGTTGCCCGCGAACTTCGCGCGCCGGGTGGGCGTGAAGCGGGCGTACTGCCGGAGCTGGGCGGGGAGCTCGGCCAGGGTCAGGCCGCCGAAGGCGTCCGAGACGAGTCGGACGACGCGCCGGCGCACGCCGTCCGGCAAGGGGCGGTCGAGCACCTCAGCGGTGCCGTCGTCCGGCTCCCCGCCCGCGCTCTGCACCATCCGTCACCCCACTTGCCGTGCGGGCCCCGCTCCCTCTCAGGAGTCGGTGCCCGGCCTGTCCACCAGTTCCACCTGATCCACCGCGTTGCACCAGCGGCAGCGGACCGACTCGATGGTCTCACTGACCACCTCGCGTTCCTCCACGTTCGACTCCCCCGCGAGGTCGAGATGCACATACTCGACGACCTTCGAGCTACGGGTCACGTCGAAACGCGTGAGGTTGCCGCACAGCTTGCAGCGCCACCGGGTAGTGGCGGTCGGCAGGGGAACCGTCATCGTGGCTGATCGCTTTCCTCGGTGGCGTGGCACTCGTCCGGGTTTCCGTGGTGCGTATTGCCCGCAACCTTAAGGCCTGTAAGGGGCACCGCGCGGCGGTGTCCACCCCGGCATGGCGGTCTGTGCGGGTAGCGCCCGTTACGTCATGCTCTGTTCATGATCAACGCATGGAGTACGCGGGCGAGCCGGCTCTTCGGCGAGCGGTCCGCCCCGGTGACGTACGGACTGATCGCCGCCTGCTGCCTGGTCTTCCTGATCTCCCCGGTCTCCGGGCTGAACCCCGGCTACGGCCGCGGCAACGAACTGCTCGGCGCGCAGCAGGCCTACTTCGAGCGGTGGGGGGTGGTGCCCACCGAGCTCTTCGGCGGCGTGCCGAGCGCCGCGCTCGGCCCGTTCACGGCCCTGTTCGTGCACGGGAGCTGGATCCATCTGCTCGGCAACATGCTCTTCCTCTTCGTCTTCGGGGCGATGGTGGAGGAGCGCATGGGACACCTCACGTACGCGCTCTTCTACGTCGGCTGCGGCTATCTGGCGCTGCTCTCGTACGCGGCGGCGCACGCGGACTCCCAGCAGACGCTCGTCGGGGCCTCCGGGGCGATCTCCGCCGTCCTCGGGGCCTTCCTCTTCCTCTTCCCGAAGGCGCGCGTCACCAGCATCTATCCGTTCCTCTTCTTCCTGCCGCTGCGTTTCCCCGCCTGGCTGGTGCTGCCGTTCTGGGTGGCCCTGCAGTGGCTGGCGGCGGGGCGGGACGGCCAGGGCACGGGGGTGGCGTACCTCGCGCACCTGGTGGGCTTCTCGCTGGGGTTCCTCTCCGCATGGGTGTGGTCCTCGCGGAGGGCTAAGGTGAAAGGCACCGCACCGGCCATCGAGGGAGACAGCCAGCCGTGATCACCGCGATCGTGCTCATCAAGACCAGCGTGGACCGGATCCCGGAGATCGCCGAGTCGATCGCCGCGCTCGACTCCGTCAGCGAGGTCTTCTCCGTCACCGGGACCTACGACCTGATCGCGATGGTGCGGGTGCCGCGCCACGACGACCTCGCGGACGTCATCCCCGGCCGGATCAGCAAGATCCCCGGCGTCGAGGGGACGGACACGCACGTGGCGTTCCGCACGTACTCCCAGCACGACCTGGAGGCGGCGTTCGCGATCGGCCTCGACTCCTAGGGTCAGGGGCCGCCGGGCCCGGGGAGCGCGCGCCGAGCGGTTCATGAAGGTTTCCTCATCCGCGGCTCATCAGGACGCGGCGGCACGTCGTGCAGGATCGCGGGCATGGTCTTCTCCCACCGCATGGCGGCCCTGGCAGCCGTCGTGGCGATACCGCTCGGCATCGCCGCGACGAGCTACCTGCTGACGGACAGCCCCACGCCACCCAAGGCTCCGCCCAAGGTCGAACTGCGCAGCGACTCCCCCTCCGCCACTCCCACCAGCGCCCGGCCCACCCCGAGCGACGAGACGGTGCCCCCGCCGCCGGTCGGCGGGAACACCCCGGGCGACGACAGATCACCGGGCGATGACAACGACGACGACGCGGACGACGACGCGGGCCGGGGCGACAGCGACGACGACGGCCCCGGTGACGACGGCTGAGCCCCCGCGCCGCCGGATATCCGCCCGGGTCCGCATCCTGCTGTGGCTGCTCGTGGTGATGGCCGTCGCGCTGACCGCGGTGGCCGCCACCACGCGCTCGGTGCTGCTGCGCGACGTCGACCACCGCGTCGGCCGGCTCCTCGCGCAGGAGACCGGGGAGTTCACCAACTTCGTGAAGGAGGGCGTCGACCCGCACACGGGCGAGCGGTTCACCGACCCCGAACCGCTGCTGCGGCTGTTCCTCTCCCGGCAGTACGCCGACCCCGACGAGGAACTGCTCGGCCTGATCGGCCGCCAGGGCCGGGGCCCCGCCAAGAAGGAACAGTCCAGGGAGCCGCGGATCGACCACCCGCTCGCCGGCGACCCCGCCTCGCTGAAGGCGGTCTTCGACTCCCCCGACGCCACCGGCACGCTGGACCGGCCGGGCGGCGAGGTCCGCTGGGCCAAGGCGGTGATCGAGGCGGGTCCCGGGCACCCGGAGGCGGCCTTCGTGGTCGCCTTCCACCCGGCGGGGGAACGCGCCAAGGCCGACAGCGTGTTCACCATGCTGCTCGCCATCTCCGGGGTCGCGCTCCTGATGACGACGGGCATCGGCTGGGTCGTCGCCGGGCGCATCCTCAAACCGGTCAGGCTGGTGCGGGCCACCGCCGCGCAGCTCACCGAGCAGGACCTCACCCAGCGCATCCCGGTGCAGGGCCACGACGACGTGGCGGCGCTCGCCGAGACCTTCAACGGCATGCTGGACCGCCTGGAGCGGGCCTTCGCCGCCCAGCGGGAGTTCGTCGACGACGCGGGCCACGAGCTGCGCACCCCCATCACCATTGTCCGCGGCCACCTGGAGCTGATGGACACCGCCACCGACAACGCCGCCGAGCGCGAGGAGACGGTCCGCATCGTCACCGAGGAGCTCGACCGGATGAGCCGCATGGTGGAGGACCTGCTGCTGCTCGCCAAGGCCGAGCGGCCCGACTTCGTCACCCCCGGGCCCGTCCAGCTCGCCGAGCTGACCGCGGACGTCTTCGTCAAGGCCAGGGCGCTCGGCGAGCGCGACTGGCACCTCGCCGAGGTCGCCGACACCGAGGCCAGGCTCGACGCCCAGCGCATCACGCAGGCGATGGTCCAGCTCGCCCAGAACGCCGTCCAGCACACCGTCCCCGGCCAGCGCGTCGGCATCGGCTCGCGGCTGCGCGACGGGGACATCGAGCTGTACGTCGCGGACAGCGGCCCCGGGGTGCAGCCGCAGGACGCGGCGGTGATCTTCGAGCGGTTCCGCCGCGGCACCGCGCGGCGCGGCTCCCGCTCCACCGGGGCGGGGCTCGGCCTCGCCATCGTCAAGGCCATCGCCGAGGGCCACGGCGGGCGCGTCGAACTGCGCCCCACGGACGGCGGCGGCGCCACCTTCGTCCTCGTGCGGCCACAGCAGGAAGGGGCGGCCCGCCCATGAACCGCGTACTGATCGTCGAGGACGAGGAGCGCATCGCCTCCTTCGTCGAGAAGGGCCTGCGCGCCAACGGCTTCACCACCACGGTGGTCGGCGACGGCGAGAGTGCTTACGACTACGCCCTGACCGGCGGCTTCGACCTGGTCGTCCTGGACATCGGGCTGCCGGGCAAGGACGGTTTCACGGTCCTGCGGCAGCTGCGCGAGGCCCGGGTGGCCACGCCCGTCATCGTGCTGACCGCCCGCGACTCGGTGCGGGACACCGTCGCGGGCCTGGAGGGCGGCGCCGACGACTGGATGACCAAGCCGTTCCGCTTCGAGGAACTGCTCGCCCGGGTGCGGCTGCGCCTGCGCACGGCGGCGTGGGCGCCGGAGGTCACGGTGCTGCGCAGCGGCGATCTGACCCTGGACCTGCGCACCCGCAGGGCGCGTTCGGGCGAGCGCACGGTGGACCTGACGGCCCGTGAGTTCGTCCTCCTGGAGCTGTTCCTGCGCCATCCGGGGCAGGTGCTCTCACGCGAGCAGATCCTCTCCCACGTCTGGGGGTACGACTTCGACCCCGGCTCCAACATCGTGGACGTGTACGTGCGCGCGCTGCGCAAGAAGCTGGGCGCGGAGCGGCTGGAGACGGTGCGCGGGATGGGCTACCGCCTGCCGGACGCCGGATGAGGACGGGCGCACCGCCGGGCCGGTGAAATTTCCTTCATGCTCGGCTCATTGAGGGCTCACGGCGCCGCACCACGCTGGACACGTGACCCTGACTCCCCTCCGAGCCGTCACGCTGTGCGTCGCGCTCAGCGTCTGCGCGCTGCTCGCGGTCCCCGGCAACTTCCCGGGGCTCGGCATCGACGCCCGCCTCACGCTCGCCGTCTTCGCCCTCGCGACCTGCGCCTGGATCGGCACGCCGATCGACGACACCTACATCGCGCTCGGCGCGGGCCTCGCCCTGACCGCGACCGGCGTGATCAGCAGCGACACCCTCTTCGGCACCCTCGGGGACGAGACGGTGTGGCTGCTGATCTGCGCCTTCGTGCTCGCCGCCGCCGTGGCGCGCAGCGGGCTCGCGGGGCGGGCGGCGACCTTCCTGGTCAGCGGGGCGCGCAGCGTACGGCAGCTGACCCATCTGACGACCGCCGCGCTGGTCGTGACGGCCTTCGCGGTGCCCGCCACCTCCGGGCGCGCCGCGCTCGCGCTGCCCGTCTTCCTCGCCCTGGCCAAGGTCCTCGCCGACCGAAGGCGCCTGGTCGTGATGCTCGCGCTGCTCTTCCCCACCGTGATCCTGCTCTCCGCGGTCGCGACGCTGATCGGCGCGGGCGCCCACCTGATCACCGTGTCGGTGCTCTGGGAGGCCACCGGTGACCGCATCGGCTTCACGCAGTGGCTGCTGCTCGGTCTGCCGCTCGCCGTCGCCTCGTCCCATCTGGCCGCCGAGGCCGTGCTGCTGACGACCACGCGGCGCGCGGACCGCAGGGGCCCGGTGCGCATCACCGTCGAACAGCTCCAGGCCCACAGCGAGCGGCCGGTCTCGGGCCCCTGGGAGCCCGCCGAGACGCGCTGCGCCCTGCTGCTCGCCACGGTCGTCGCGCTCTGGTGCGGCGAGCCCCTGCACCGGGTGCCGCCCGCCGTCGTCGCGCTGATCGGCGCCGTCGTGGCCGCCTCCCCCGCCCTCGGCACCGTGCGCCTCAAGGACGCCCTGAAGACGGTGCCCTGGGCGCTGCTGCTCTTCATGGCGGCGACGATGGCGATGGGCGTCGCCCTGGCCGACTCGGGAGCGGCGACGTGGCTGGTCGGCGGCCTGCCGCTGGATGTGCCCCCGTGGCTGTTCCTGGCCGTGGTCGTCTGTGTGAGCACGGCGGCGCACCTGGTCCTGCAGTCCCGCTCGGCCCGTTCGTCCGTCCTGGTCCCGCTGGTCGTCGCCGCGGCGGCCGGCGCCGGAGTCAATCCGGTCGCCGCGGCCCTGGCCTCGACGGCGGCGGCGGGGTTCTGCCACACGCTGCCCGCCTCGGCCAAGCCGGTCACCCTGTTCGCCGACATCCCGGGCACCCCCACCTACACCCCGCGCGACCTGCTGCGCCTCTCCGCGGTCCTGGCCCCGCTGACCGCCGCGCTCGTCCTGCTCTTCGCCGTCACGCTCTGGCCGCTGCTCGGCGTCCCCGTCCGCTGAACCCGCCCGCACAGGAGATCTCATGCTGAACCGTTTCGCCATCGCTCCCAGCGGCTTCAAGGAGTCCCTCTCCGCGGGGGCCGCGGCCGAGGCCATCGCCGCGGGCGTACGCCGTGTCGTCCCGCACGCGGAGACCGACCTGATCCCGCTGGTGGACGGCGGCGAGGGCACCGCCCGCGCCCTGGCGTCCGCCGACGGCGGCCGGCTCGTCGCGCTGCCCGCCACCGGGCCCGTGGGCCAGCGGATCGGCACGCACTTCGCGCTGCTCCGCGACGGCACGGCCGTCGTCGAGATGGCGGCCGTCGCCGGGCTCTCCCTGGTCCCGCGCGATCTGCGCGACCCTGGCGCCACCACGACGTACGGCGTCGGCGAGCTGATCCGCGCCGCCCTCGACGCGGGCGCCCGCCGCGTCCTCGTCGGCTGCGGCGACTCGGGCACCTCCGACGGCGGCGCGGGCGCCCTGCAGGCCCTGGGGGCCCGCCTCCTCGACACCGACGGCTGGGAGCTGCCGCGCGGCGGCCGGGAGCTGGCGCGGCTGAGCCGGATCGACGCGAGCGGCCTGGACCCCCGCCTCGCGGACACCGACATCCGCGTGGCGTGCAACCCCTTCAACGTGCTCTGCGGCGAGCGCGGCGTCGCCCGCGTCTTCGGCCCCCAGAAGGGCGCGACCCCCACGCAGGTCGAACAGCTCGCCGCCGCCCTCGAACACTGGGCGCACGTCCTCACCCGTGACCTCCGCGCCGCGACCGACCTCTTCGAGGGCGCGGGCACCGGCGCGTCCGGCGGCCTCGGGGCGGGTCTCGCCGCCCTCGGCGCGCGGCTGCTGCCCCGCTTCGACGTGCTGCTCGGCCGGATCGACCTGGACGCCCGCCTGGCCCGCGCCGACCTGGTCGTCACGGCGGAGGGCGCCCTCGACCACCAGACGCCGCGCGGCAAGATCCCGGCCGAGGTGGCCCGCCGCGCCAAGCGCTCGGGCCGCCCGGTCCTGGTCCTCGCGGGCACGATCGGTCAGGGCGCCCACCAGGTGCGGGCGGTGGGCGTCGACGCCTACAGCGCGATCCTGCCCGCCCCGGTCACCCTGACCGAGGCGCTCGGCAGAGGCGGCGAGTTCCTCACCGACGCCACCGAACGGGCCCTGCGCATGATCCTGCTCGGGTCGCGCCTGACGCCCGCGGGGGTGGGCCGGACGTCCCTGACGGGTCAGGCGGCGACGCCGGTGTCCGGCACGCAGCGGCCGTCCTCGGTGCGGTAGTTCCACCGGGCGCCGTCCGCCACCAGCTCCTTGACGGCCCGTACGAAACGCTCGACGTGCTCGTCGGGGGTGCCGGCGCCGAAGCTGACGCGGATCGCGTTCAGCGACTTCTCGCCGGGCGCGGCCTCGGGGGCGCCGCACTCGCCGGGCTCGTCGGCGTCGCTGCCGAGCAGGGTGCGCACCAGCGGGTGGGCGCAGAACAGGCCGTCCCGTACGCCGATGCCGTACTCGGCGGAGAGCGCCGCGGCGAAGTGCGAGCTGTTCCAGCCGTCCACGACGAAGGAGATGACGCCCACGCGCGGCGCGTCGTCGCCGAAGAGGGAGAGCACCCGCACGGCGGGCACCTCGGCGAGCCCTTCGCGCACCGCGGCGATCAGGCGCCGCTCCCTGGCCACCAGCGACTCGAAGCCCGCCTCGGTGAGCGCCTTGCAGGCGGAGGCGATGGCGTAGACGCCGATGACGTTGGGCGAACCGGCCTCGTGGCGGGCGGCGGTGTCGTGCCACTCCACGTCCACGCCGCCGCCCGCTTCCCTGGGGCGCCGCGTCACCTTCCGCGAGGCGCCGCCGCCCGCGAGGTAGGGCTCGGCCTCCCGCAGCCAGTCGGAGCGGCCCGCGAGCACGCCGGAACCGAAGGGCGCGTACAGTTTGTGCCCGGAGAACGCGACCCAGTCGGCGTCCAGCTCCCGTACGGAGACGGGGTGGTGGGGGGCGAGCTGCGCGGCATCCAGGACGATGCGGGCGCCGTGCGCGTGGGCGACGGCGGCCAGCTCCCGCACCGGCCACAGCTCACCGGTGACGTTGGAGGCGCCGGTCACGCAGACCAGGGCGGGCCCGTTGGGGCCTCCCCCGCTCGAACGAAGCCGAGAGCTCGGGGAAGGGTCGCGGTCGGCGAGGGCGCGCTCCAGGGTCCGCACGGCCTCGTCGGGCGTGCGCGGCGCGTCGAGGTAGGTGACCCGGGCGTCCCGCCACGGCAGCAGCGAGGCGTGGTGCTCGGTCTCGAAGACGAAGACCTCGCAGCCGGCGGGCAGCGCGGCGGCGAGCAGGTTCAGCGAGTCGGTGGTGGACCGGGTGAAGACGACCTGGTCGCCCTCGCGGCAGTCGAGGAACGCGGCGACGGTCGCCCGGGAGTTCTCGAAGAGGTCGGTGGAGAGCTGCGAGAGGTATCCGGCGCCGCGGTGCACGCTGCCGTAGTAGGGCGCGTACGCGGCCACGTCGTCCCAGACCCGCTGGAGCGCCGGGGCGCTCGCCGCGTAGTCGAGGGCGGCGTACGTGACCTCGCCGCCGGTCACGAGCGGCACGGTGACGTCGCCGCCGAGCACCGGCAGCGGCGCCTCGCAGCAGGGGTCGGCGGGGGTGGTCTGGGCGGTGGCGGTCCGTGCGGACATGGCGAAGTCTCCCTGCGGGCATGGTGGAACAGCTGCGTAAGATCCCGTGCGGCGGCGGAACAGCGGTTCCGCGTACGGGTGTTGCCTCGACGCGCGGCGCTCTGGGCCGGGCGGAGGGGGTACGGCGAACGGGGCCCGAGGCCCTATCGCATTCGCTTGCTCACGAGACTGCTCCCTTGAGGACCAGGACCCCAGGGCTGTGACATCCGACGATGTCCAGGGGTCCGCGCTTGCCATACGCCTTGCTGCGTACGGCCTGGTCTTCACCCGGGGCACCCCGCCACGGACGGAGGGTTGCCGGACAGCGGGCCGGGGCCGTAGTCGCTGTCACTCATGACCTGTGCAGCATCCTGCCACACGATCTTCCGTGCGCAAGGCGCGGTCCAATATCCGGACCGCGCCCCGCGTCACACCGCCGGGTCCGCTCAGCGGTTGCTGGCGGTCACCCACCGCTCCAGGGCCCGCTTCGCCGCCCCGGAGTCGATCGACTCGGCCGCCCTCGCCATCCCGGCGCGGATCTGCTCGTCGAGGCTGCCCTCCCCCTGCGCGAGGGCCACCAGGGCCGCCGCCGAGTTGAGGAGCACCGCGTCGCGCACCGGGCCGCTCTCGCCGTCGAGCAGCCGCCGGGCGACCTCCGCGTTGTACGAGGCGTCGGCGCCGCGCAGCGCCTCCACGGGCACCAGGTCGACGCCGACGTCACGCGGGTCGAAGGCCTCCTCGCGGACCGCTCCGTCGCGCACCACCCAGACGCGGGAGGTGGACGTCGTCGTCAGCTCGTCCAGGCCGTCGTCGCCCCGGAAGACGAGCGAGGAGTTCCCGCGCTCGGCGAAGACGCCGGCGACCACGGGCGCCATCCGCGCGTCGGCGACGCCGACCGCCTGGGCGCGCACCCTGGCCGGGTTGGTGAGCGGGCCGAGGAGGTTGAAGACGGTCCTGATGCCGAGCTGGCTGCGCGCGGCGCCGGCGTGCCGCAGCGCCGGGTGGAACTTCACCGCGAAGCAGAAGGTGATGCCCGCCTCCTCCGCGACCTCGACGACTCGATCGGGGGTGAGCTGGAGGTTGACGCCCAGCTTCTCCAGGACGTCGGAGGCGCCGCTGGCCGAGGACGCGGCGCGGTTGCCGTGCTTGACGACCTTCGCGCCGGTGCCGGCGATCACGATCGCCGACATCGTGGAGATGTTCACCGTCTTGGCGCCGTCGCCGCCCGTGCCGACGATGTCGACCGTCTCGCCCGGCACCTCGATCACGTTGGCGTGCTCGTACATGGCGCGCACGAGACCGGAGATCTCGTCCACCGTCTCGCCCTTGGCCCGCAGCGCCACGACGAAGCCCGCGATCTGCGCGTCGGTGGCCTCGCCGCGCATGATGCGGTCCATGGCCCAGGCCGTGTCGTCGGCGCTCTGGTCGCGCCCGTCGAGCAGTCCGTTCAGCACGTCGGGCCAGGAACGGTCCGCCGCGGTGGTGCCTCCTGCGGGGGTCACAGCGCTCATAGCCGCTCCTGGGTTTCAGTCCGAGGGAAGTAGTCGCCCCGTCACACCGGGGGTGGGACCACCCTATCCAGCCCCGGGGACGGCAAAGAGCCCCGTCCATGCAATGGACGGGGCTCTTGCCGTGGCGACCCTTGTGGTCTACAGCTCGTGGAGCTTCGGTCGATCAGTGGTGGCCGTGGCCGCTCGTGATCTCCTTGTACTCCTCGGCGGTGGGCTTGGGGATCTGGCTGTCCTCCCCGTAGTAGCCCTTGGAGAGCTTGGCCCTCAGCTTCTGCGAACCGGTCACCTTGCGCTCGACACCGTTCTCGTCGACCGTCGGGCCGATCTCGACCGGCTTGTACTGCTCGTGCGCCGTGAGGGTGTGCAGCTGGTCCTTGCCGAGCGGCTCGTGGATCTCGATGAACTCACCGTGCGGCAGGCGCTTGATGATGCCCGACTCGCGGCCGTGCAGCACCTTGTCCCTGTCGCGCCGCTGCAGACCCAGGCAGATCCGCTTGGTGACGATGAACGCGATGACCGGGCCGACGAAGAAGGCGATGCGCACGAACCAGGTGATCGCGTTGATCGACAGGTGGAAGTGCGTGGCCCAGAGGTCGTTTCCACCACCGATCAGGCAGATCAGGTACCAGGTGATCCAGGCGACACCGAACGCGGTGCGCGTCGGGGCGTTGCGCGGACGGTCCAGGATGTGGTGCTCGCGCTTGTCACCGGTGACCCAGGCCTCGATGAACGGGTAGACCGCGATGACGACCAGGATCAGCGGGAAGACGATCATCAGCGGGATGAACACGCCCAGGACGAGCGTGTGGCCCCAGAGGTTGATCTCCCAGCCCGGCATGACACGGATCAGACCCTCGGAGAAGCCCATGTACCAGTCGGGCTGCGCACCGGTGGACACCTGGTCCGGGCGGTACGGGCCGATGGCCCAGATCGGGTTGATCGAGGCGATCGCCGAGATGACCGCGATGACGCCGAAGACCAGGAAGAAGAAGCCTCCGGCCTTCGCCATGTACACGGGCAGCAGCGGCATGCCGACGACGTTCTTGTTGCTCTTGCCGGGGCCCGCGAACTGCGTGTGCTTGTGGTAGAAGACCAGGATCAGGTGCGCCACCATCAGGCCCAGCATGATGCCCGGCAGCAGCAGGATGTGCACCGAGTAGAAGCGCGCCACGAAGTCGCCGCCGGGGAACTCCCCGCCGAACAGGAACATCGACAAGTACGTGCCGACGACCGGGACGGACAGGATCGCGCCCTGCATGAAGCGGACACCGGTGCCGGAGAGCAGGTCGTCCGGGAGCGAGTAACCGGTGAAGCCGGTGAACATGCCGAGGACGAACAGCAGGAAGCCGAACAGCCAGTTGACCTCACGCGGCTTGCGGAAGGCGCCCGTGAAGAACACGCGCATCATGTGCACGAACATGCCGGCGAGGAAGATCAGCGCCGCCCAGTGGTGGATCTGCCGGATCAGCAGACCACCGCGCACATCGAAGGAGATGTGCATGGTCGAGTTGAACGCCTCGGACATCAGCTGTCCCTGCAGCGGGACGTAGCTGCCGGTGTACTCCACCTCGTTCATCGACGGGTGGAAGAACAGCGTCAGGTACACACCCGTGAGGATGATGATGATGAAGCTGTACATGCAGATCTCGCCGAGCATGAAGGACCAGTGGTCCGGAAAGATCTTGCGCATGTTGGCCTTGGCCAGGGAGTAGATCCCCAGACGGCCGTCGGCCCAGTCGGCCACCCGCTCGCCGGCGGGTGCCTTCTTGCCGGAGTTGCTCGCGCCGTGCGCGTCGTTGGTGGGGTTGGTGCTCATCCGCGCTCCCAGAAGGCAGGACCGACGGGCTCTTCGAAGTCGCCGAGCGCTTCGAGGTAGCCCTCCTCGTTCACACCGATGCGCAGCTGCGGCAGAGCGTGACCGGCCGGGCCGAAGATGACTCGGGCACCGTCGGAGAGGTCGAAGGTGGACTGGTGGCACGGGCAGAGGACGTGGTGCGTCTGCTGCTCGTACAGGGAGATCGGGCAGCCCACGTGGGTGCAGATCTTGGAGTACGCGACGATGCCCTCGTGCGACCACTCCAGCTCGCGCTTGTCCTTGATGTTCTCCGGCTGGATCCGGACGATCATCAGGGCGGCCTTGGCGATCTGGACCTGGAAGTCGTGGTCGTGCTCCGACATGCCGTCGGGCATGGCGAACGTCAGCGACCCGACCTGCACGTCCGAGGGACGCAGCGGCTCGTGCGTGTTCATGTTGACGAGCTTCTTGCCCTTGGCCCACTTGGTGTGCCGGAGCTTGTCCTCGGGCAGCGGACCGAGGTCGCGCAGGAGGACGACACCGGAGAGCGGGACCAGGGCCAGGGCGCCGAACATCGTGTTGCGGATCAGCTTGCGCCGTCCGAACTGCGACTCCTGGGCACCGGCCCTGAAGTCGGCCATGACCTTGGCCCTGACCTCGGGCTCGGCCTCGATGGGGTGCCGGTCGTCGGCGACCTCCACGTCGGACATCAGGGTGCGGGCCCAGTGGACCGCGCCCGCGCCGATGCAGAACAGCGCCACACCCAGGGTCAGGCCCAGGGCGAAGTTGAGACCGCTGATGTGCCCGATCGGCCAGACGTAGATGCTCTTGTCCGCCGGGATGGCCACGAACGAGGCGATGAAGCCGACGGTGGCCAGCATGGACAGCGTGAACATGAACGCGATCGCACGCTCGGAGCGCTTCGCGGCCCGCTCGTCGATGTCCTGGATGCGGTGCTCGTGCGGCGGAAGGCCCGGGTCGGCGAACGGGTTCTCGTCCGCGACCGCTACCGAGCCGTGCTCGGTCTCCTGCTCGGTCGGCAGGTTCTTCTCTTCTGGAATCTCTTGGCTACTCATGACTTCTTGGCCTTTGCGGTCCGAGCGGCGACCCACACGGCGACCGCGATCAGCGAGCCGAGACCGAAGATCCAGCCGAAGAGGCCTTCACTGACCGGACCCAGACCACCGAGCTCAAGACCGCCAGGGCTCTCGGTCTTCTCGCCGTTGACCGCGTCGAGGTACGCGATGATGTCCTTCTTCTCCTTCTCCGGCATGGTCGTGTCGGGGAAGGACGGCATGTTCTGCGGGCCGGTCTGCATGGCCTCGTAGATGTGCTTCGGGGAGACATCCTCGAGCGACGGCGCGTACTTGCCGTGTGTGAGCGCGCCACCCTTACCGGTGAAGTTGTGGCACTGGGCGCAGTTGGTGCGGAACAGCTCGCCACCCTTGGCGATGTCCGCCCCGTCCGGGCTGTACTGCTTCTCGGTCGGGACCGAGGGACCGGCGCCGAGCGACGAGATGTACGCCGCGAGCTGGTCGATCTGGGCCTGGTTGTAGATGACCTTCTTCTTGGGCGCCTGGGCGCCCTGCTGCTGGAGCGGCATACGCCCGGTGCCGACCTGGAAGTCGACCGCCGCGGCGCCCACGCCGACCAGGCTCGGACCGTCGGAGGAGCCCTGACCGCCGGTTCCGTGGCAGCTGGAGCAGCCCACGGCGTAGAGCTTCTTGCCCTCGTCGATGGCGAGGGACTGGGCGGTGTCGTCGGCCTGCGCCTTGTCCGCCGGCGCGAACGCGGCGTACAGCCCCCCGGTGGCCGCCAGCGCGAGGAGTAGGACGACGACCGCCGCCAGCGGATGGCGTCGTCGTGCGGAGAGCTTTTTCACGGATTACCCCGGTGTCAGGATCTTCTGCGTCGATGCTGGAAAGTGTCGGTACGTCGCGTGAGCGACCCCCGCCGATTACTTGATCATGTAGATCGTGGCGAAGAGGCCGATCCAGACCACATCGACGAAGTGCCAGTAATAGGACACGACGATGGCTGCGGTCGCCTGTTCATGGGTGAACCTCCTGGCCGCGTACGTGCGGCCCAGGACCAGCAGGAAGGCGATCAGGCCGCCTGTCACGTGCAGTCCGTGGAAGCCGGTGGTCAGGTAGAAGACCGAGCCGTACGGGTCGGACGAGAGCGAGAGGCCCTCGTGCTTGACCAGCTCGGTGTACTCGTACACCTGACCGCCGATGAAGATCGCACCCATGATGAAGGTGACGATGAACCACATCCTGAGCTTCTTCACATCGCCACGCTCAGCGGCGAACACGCCTAGCTGACACGTGAGGGAGGAGAGCACCAGGATGGTGGTGTTCGTCGCCGAGAACGGGAAGTTAAGGGCCGAGGCCATTTCCTTCCAGTGATCAGGACCTGTCACCGATCGCAGGGTGAAGTACATCGCGAAGAGGGCCGCGAAGAACATCAGCTCGGAACTCAGCCAGATGATGGTTCCGACGCTGGTGAGGTTCGGTCGATTGACCGGCGGGTGCGCGTGCCCGGTATCTACTGTCGTTGCTGTCGCCACGACCGACATTATGTCGGTCGCTTATCCCGCCCTCACCCCGGGGGGTGCCGTTCGGAGTGTCTGTGGGGTGTGTCCTGCCCGTATGGCCCATCACGGGCCCTTCCGAACCGGTGTTGACGGGGTGTCGGGAGGAGTAGCATCCGCGCATCGGTTCCCGATCCCATGACGGCACAGCTCAGCTCAGGACTGCTCGACGTACTGGAGGAACAATGCAGCCGACCGCCACGGTGCTGGTCTACAGCGACAACGCGAGCACCCGCGAGCAGGTCCGCCTGGCCACCGGGCGCAGGCCCGCCACCGACGTCCCCGAGGTCGAGTTCATCGAGTGCGCGACGCTGCCCGCGGTCCTCAAGCGGCTGGACGCGGGCGGCGTGGACGTCTGCGTGCTGGACGGCGAGGCGAAGCCCGCGGGCGGCATGGGCGTGTGCCGCCAGATCAAGGACGAGATCTTCCGGGCCCCGCCGGTGCTGCTGCTCATGGGGCGCCCCCAGGACGCCTGGCTGGCCACCTGGAGCCGGGCGGAGGCCGCGGTGACCCTGCCCGTCGAGCCGGTGGAGTTCGCGGACGCGCTGGCCGCCCTGCTGCGCAGCCGCCTGGCCGTGCGCTCCTGAACCGGCCCCGTCCCGCCCCGTACGCCCGACAGGGCCCCGCGTCCCGGCGCGGGGCCCTGCGCGCTGTCCGCGCGGCTCTCTGTGCTGTTCTGCGGGGCCGCTAGACCGCCGGCCGCAGCCGGGCCGCCTCGACGGCCGCGGGGCCGTCCTTGCCGCCGGGGAGGAGCGCGCTGCCCTGCCGCCACTTCTTCCAGCCCATGTTCCAGTCGCCCAGGCCGTTGCCGAAGACCGGCATGTCCTCGCCGAAGCTGTTGATGGTCCGGGTGATGTCGCCCTGCCGCACGGTCTCGAAGAACCAGGCGGCGTTGCCGGTGCTCATCCCCACGCAGCCGTGGCTGACGTTGGCGGAGCCCTGGGAGCCCACGGACCAGGGCGCGGCGTGCACGTATTCCCCCGTGTCGGTCAGCCGGGTGGCGTAGTACACGGGCAGGTTGTACGAGTCGGCGGTGCCCTCGGGGATGCCGATGCTGGTGCCGCGCATGCGTACGAAGTACTCCTTGCCGAGCACGACCTTGACGCCGTTGCGCGTGGAGTAGCCGGGCTTGCCGGTGGTCACCGGTATCGACCTGATCTCCTCGCCGTTGCGGTAGACCGTCATCGTGTGGGACGCGGCGTCCGTCACGGCCTCGACCCGGTCCCCCGTGGTGAACCTCAGCGGCTTGGTCTCGGCGCCCCACAGCCGGTCGCCGACCTTGATGCCCCCGAGGCTGCTGGAGACGCTGACGGTGGCGTGGGCGGGCCAGTACTCCTTGGGGCGGTAGTGCAGCGTCTCGCTGTCCACCCAGTACCAGGAGCCCTCCGTCGCGGGTATGGACCTGACCTTCAGGGCCCGCTCCACGACCGCGCGGGCCTTCTTGCCCTTCACCGGGGCGCTGAGCGAGGCCGTGACGGGCTGTCCGACGCCGTAGGTGCCGTCCCCGGGGCCGAGCTCGACCTTCAGCTGCTTCTTCGCGGGGGCCGTTCGGGTGCCGAAGGTCATGACCTTGCGGCCGGGCGCGCCGTCCTCGTCCTCGGTGCTCACCCGCACCGTGTACTGGGCGCCGGCCGCGAGGGGCGCCGTGCTGTGCCATCGGGCGCCGTCGACGGAGAGTTCGCCCGCCAGGCGCCGGCCCGCGGCGTCGGTGGCGGTCACGTCGGTGATGCGCGCCTCGTCGCCCTGGGCGGTGATCTCGAGGGGCTTGTCCGGGTCGGCCTTCTGGCTGCCCGCCGGGGCATTGACGGCTATCTGGCCGGCCGCGTCGTACGGCTGCGCCGAGAGCGGATGGCCGTCGGAGCCGCCGCATGCCGTGACGCCCGCACCGAGGGCGGCCACCAGCAGGGTGCAGCTCGATATCGTACGAATACGCGGTGACTGGCTCATAAGCACACGGTATGGACATTCACCCCGTACGGCGCGCCGAAGTGCCCCGTACGGGGGACACGGTTGCTGCGGTACGCGGAGAGGCCCGGACCCTCCAGAAGGAGTGTCCGGGCCTCTCGTGCGCTTCGTGAACTACAGACTCACTGGGTCTGGTTCTCGCCGCGGTAGTACTCGAAGACCCAGCCCCAGAGCCCGATGAGCAGGAGCGGGGCGGAGAAGTACATCAGCCACCAGCCGATGGCGATGCTCATGAAGGCGAGCGCGCCACCGACGGCCAGCGAGAGCGGCTGCCAGCTGTGCGGGCTGAAGAAGCCCACCTCGCCGGCCTCGTCCGCGACGTCGGCCTCCTTGTTGTCCTGTGCGGAGGCGTCGACCCGCCGGGCCGTGAAGGCCAGGTAGTAGCCGATCATGATGCACAGGCCGAAGGCCAGGAAGAGCGCCGTGGTACCGGCCGGCTCCTTCGACCACACGCCATAGACGATCGCCATGGCGAGGACGAAGACGCTCAGCCAGATGAACATCTTGCCCTGGATCTTCACTTCGCGGCCTCCTTGTCGCCGCCGAACAGCGCGGTGTCCTTCTGCCCGTCGTTCTCGATCTGGCCGAGGGCCGCGATGTCCGGGTGGTGCAGGTCGAAGGCCGGCGATTCACTGCGGATGCGCGGCAGGGTGACGAAGTTGTGCCGCGGCGGCGGGCAGGACGTCGCCCACTCCAGCGAACGGCCGTAGCCCCACGGGTCGTCGACCGTGATCTTCTTGCCGTACTTGGCCGTCTTCCAGATGTTGTAGAAGAACGGCAGTATCGACAGACCGAGCAGGAACGAGCAGATCGTCGAGATCGTGTTCAGCGCGGTGAAGCCGTCCGCGGCGAGGTAGTCCGCGTAACGACGCGGCATGCCCTCGGCGCCGAGCCAGTGCTGCACCAGGAACGTGCCGTGGAAGCCCACGAACAGCGTCCAGAAGGTGATCTTGCCGAGCCGCTCGTCGAGCATCTTGCCGGTGAACTTCGGCCACCAGAAGTGGAAGCCGGAGAACATGGCGAAGACGACGGTGCCGAACACCACGTAGTGGAAGTGCGCCACCACGAAGTACGAGTCGGAGACGTGGAAGTCCATCGGGGGCGAGGCGAGGATGACGCCCGTCAGGCCACCGAAGGTGAAGGTGATCAGGAAGCCGACCGCCCACAGCATCGGGGTCTCGAAACTCAGTGACCCCTTCCACATCGTTCCGATCCAGTTGAAGAACTTCACGCCTGTCGGCACGGCGATGAGGAACGTCATGAAGGAGAAGAACGGCAGTAGTACGCCACCGGTCACGTACATGTGGTGCGCCCACACCGTCACGGAGAGACCCGCGATGGCGATGGTCGCGCCGATCAGGCCCATGTAGCCGAACATCGGCTTGCGGGAGAAGACCGGGATGACCTCGGAAATGATGCCGAAGAACGGCAAGGCGATGATGTACACCTCTGGATGGCCGAAGAACCAGAAGAGGTGTTGCCACAGCAATGCGCCGCCATTTGCCGCGTCAAAGATATGGGCGCCGAATTTGCGGTCCGCCTCCAGGGCGAACAGCGCGGCGGCCAGGACCGGGAAGGCCAGCAGCACGAGGACGGCCGTGAGCAGCACGTTCCACACGAAGATCGGCATGCGGAACATGGTCATGCCCGGCGCGCGCATGCAGATGATCGTGGTGATGAAGTTGACCGAGCCGAGGATCGTGCCGAAGCCGGAGAAGGCCAGACCCATGATCCACATGTCGGCGCCGATGCCCGGCGAACGGACCGCGTCCGAGAGCGGGCTGTAGGCGAACCAGCCGAAGTCGGCCGCACCGTTCGGCGTGAGGAAACCGCCGACCGCGATGAGCGAGCCGAAGAGGTACAGCCAGTACGCGAACATGTTCAGTCGCGGGAAGGCGACGTCCGGCGCGCCGATCTGGAGCGGCATGATCCAGTTCGCGAAACCGGCGAACAGCGGCGTCGCGAACATCAGCAGCATGATCGTGCCGTGCATCGTGAACGCCTGGTTGAACTGCTCGTTCGACATGATCTGCGTACCCGGGCGGGCGAGTTCGGCGCGCATGAAGAGCGCCATCACTCCGCCGATGCAGAAGAACGCGAACGACGTGACCAGATAGAGCGTGCCGATCGTCTTGTGGTCAGTGGTGGTCAGCCACTTGATGACGACGTTTCCCGGCTGCTTGCGCCTGACCGGCAGCTCGTTCTCGTACGAGTCCGTTGCTGCTGCCGCGGCACCCTGGGGTTCGTTGAGGATGCTCACAGGTTGTTCGTCTCCCGGTTCTTCTCGTGGCCCGTCTGCTCGATGCCGGCCGGGATGTAACCGGTCTGGTTCTTCTTCGCGAGCTCTTCCAGATGCTTCTGGTAGCGCTCGGGAGAGACGACCTTGACGTTGAAGAGCATCCGGGAGTGGTCGACGCCGCAGAGCTCGGCGCACTTGCCCATGAAGGTGCCCTCCTTGTTGGGAGTCACCTCGAAGGCGTTGGTGTGGCCCGGGATCACGTCCTGCTTCATGAGGAACGGCACCACCCAGAAGGAGTGGATGACGTCACGCGAGGTCAGGACGAAGCGGACCTTCTCACCCTTGGGCAGCCACAGGGTGGGGCCGGGGTTGCCGTTCTGAGGGTTCCGCTCGCCGGGCGTGCCGACGTCGTAGACGCCACCGGCACCGGCCGGGAAGTCGTCGCGGAACCGCTTCGGAATGGCGTCGAGGTCCTTGGAGGTCTTCGCGTCCTCCTTGTCGGAACCCTTGACGTCCTCGACGTAGTTGAAGCCCCAGCTCCACTGGAAGCCGACCACGTTGATCGTGTGGGCCGGCTTGTCCTCGAGCTTGAGGAGCTTCGACTCGTCCCGTGCCGTGAAGTAGAAGAGCACGGAGACGATGATGAGGGGGACGACCGTGTACAGCGCCTCGATGGGCATGTTGTACCGGGTCTGCAGAGGTACTTCCACCTTCGTGCGGCTGCGCCGGTGGAAGATGACGCTCCACAGGATCAGGCCCCAGACCAGCACGCCCGTGGCGAGCGCTGCCGCCCACGAGCCCTGCCAGAGGGAGAGAATCCGCGGAGCCTCCTCCGTTACCGGGGTGGGCATTCCAAGGCGGGGGAAATCCTTGTATGTGCAACCTGTGGCGGTCGCCAGGATCAGGCCCGCAGTCAGCACCTGCGGCAGCTTCCGCCGCATCGGGCGCCGCGACGAGCGGTCGGAGCCGTTGGGACTCACGTAGCGCCTTCCCGAGAGTCTCGCCCGCGTTGTCGGCTGCGGCCTTCACGCTGGTCGGTCGCCGCCCTGCGGCGGGCAGGGGTTTGGATGTTTATGCGGACCAAACCCTACTGGACGCTATTTGGGGTCGCGCGGGGAGGGTGCCTAACGCGCCGCGGGTCACTCCGAAGGGTGGGGGCTGGGCCCGGGGCCGCCTTCTGACGGGGGGTCGGGCGCGCCCCTGAGCGCCTGCCGGGTCGGTGGAACCTCGCCGTCCGCGCGCGGGTCCGCGGTGGCCGGCCGCGCCCACGCGGCGGAGCCGCACATGTCACGGTGCCGCGCCCCTCCAGGGCGCGCCCCTGTTCTAGCGTTGCCCCGTGTCCTACTTCGATGCCGCTTCCTCCGCGCCCCTCCATCCCGTCGCCCGGCAGGCGCTGCACGCCTCGCTCGACGAGGGGTGGGCCGATCCCGCCCGGCTCTACCGGGAGGGGCGGCGGGCCCGGCTGCTGCTCGACGCCGCGCGCGAGGCGGCGGCCGACGCCGTGGGGTGCAGGCCCGACGAGTTGGTCTTCACCTCCTCCGGCACCCGGGCCGTGCACGCCGGGATCGCGGGCGCGCTCGCCGGGCGCCGCCGCGCCGGAGGTCACCTGGTCGTGTCGGCGGTCGAACACTCGTCGGTACTCCATTCGGCCGAGGTCCACGAGGCCGCCGGCGGGACGGTGACCGAGGTCGGCGTGGACCGGGGCGGCGCGGTCTCCCCCGAGGGGTACGCCGAGGCACTGCGCGAGGACACGGCCCTGGCCTGCCTCCAGTCCGCCAACCACGAGGTCGGCACCGAGCAGCCGGTGGCCGAGGTGGCCGAGGTCTGCCGCGCCGCCGGGGTGCCCCTCCTGGTGGACGCCGCGCAGTCGCTGGCCTGGGGCCGGGTGGACGGGGGCTGGTCGCTGCTCACGGGCAGTGCCCACAAGTGGGGCGGTCCCGCGGGGGTCGGGCTGCTCGCCGTGCGCAAGGGCGTGCGGTTCGCGGCCCAGGGGCCCGCCGACGAGCGGGAGTCCGGGCGGGCCGCCGGGTTCGAGAACATCCCCGCGATCGTCGCCGCCGTCGCTTCGCTGCGGGCGGTGCGGGCCGAGGCCGACGCGGAGCGGGCGCGCCTGCGGGAGCTGACGGAGCGGATCAGGGAGCGGGTGCCCGCCCTCGTGCCGGACGTGGAGGTGGTGGGCGATCCGGTGCGGCGGCTGCCGCACGTCGTCACCTTCTCGTGTCTCTATGTCGACGGGGAGACGCTGCTGCACGAGCTGGACGCGGTGGGCTTCTCGGTGTCGTCCGGCTCGTCGTGCACCAGTTCCACACTGACCCCGAGCCATGTGCTGAGGGCGATGGGCGTGCTGAGCGAGGGCAATGTCCGTGTCTCGCTGCCGGCCGGCACGGAGGCCGCCGAGGTGGAGCGCTTCCTCGGCGCGCTGCCCGGCGTCGTGGCCGGGGTGCGCGAGAAGCTGGGGGCCCCGGCCGGCCCGACGGCCGGCGCGGAAGGGGCCTCGCTCGTGGTGGACGCGCTCGGCAAGCGGTGCCCCCTGCCCGTCATCGAGCTGGCGAAGGTGATCGGGGACGTCCCGGTCGGCGGCACGGTGACCGTGCTCGCGGACGACGAGGCGGCGCGGCTCGACATCCCCGCCTGGTGCGAGATGCGGGGGCAGGAGTACGTGGGTGAGCGGCCGGCGGACCACGGCCGTGCCCATGTGGTCCGCCGGAGCTCGTGACGGGGTGGGTCCGGTCAGCCGAGGTGGGTGCGGACCTCGGCGGCGGCCTCGTCGCCGTACGCCTTGGTGAAGCGGTCCATGAAGTCGGTGCGCCGCAGCTCGTACTCCTGGGTGCCGACGGTCTCGATGACCAGGGTGGCCAGCATGCAGCCCACCTGCGCGGCGCGCTCGTGGGAGACGCCCCAGGCCAGGCCGGAGAGGAAGCCCGCGCGGAACGCGTCGCCGACGCCGGTCGGCTCGACCTTCGCCTTCTCCTCGGGGACGCCGACCTCGATCGTGTCCTGGCCCACGGACTCGATGCGCACGCCGTTCGCGCCGAGGGTCGTCACGCGGTGGCCGACCCGGGAGAGGATCTCGGCGTCGGTCCAGCCGGTCTTGGACTCGATGAGCCCCTTCTCGTACTCGTTGCAGAAGAGGTACGTGGCGCCGTCGAGGAGGGTGCGGATCTCCTCGCCCTCCATGCGGGCGATCTGCTGCGAGAAGTCGGCGGCGAAGGGGATCGCGCGGGTGCGGCACTCCTCGGTGTGGCGGAGCATCGCCTCGGGGTCGTCGGCGCCGATCGAGACGAGGTCGAGGCCGCCGACGCGGTCGGCCACCGTCTTCAGCTCGATCAGGCGGGCCTCGCTCATCGCGCCCGTGTAGAAGGAGCCGATCTGGTTGTGGTCGGCGTCCGTGGTGCACACGAAGCGGGCGGTGTGCAGGGTCTCGGAGATCCGGACCGACGCGGTGTCCACACCGTGCCGGTCGAGCCAGGCGCGGTACTCGTCGAAGTCGGAGCCCGCGGCGCCGACCAGGATCGGCCGCGTGCCGAGCTGGCCCATGCCGAAGCTGATGTTGGCCGCGACGCCTCCCCTGCGCACGTCGAGGGCGTCGACCAGGAAGGAGAGGGAGACCGTGTGCAGCTGATCGGCGACCAGCTGGTCGGCGAAGCGGCCGGGGAAGGTCATCAGGTGGTCGGTGGCGATGGAGCCGGTGACTGCGATACGCACGGCTGGACGCTCCTGTGGAGGAGAGGCGGGTTGACGGTTCACGCTATCGGGTCCACCCACCGTCTCTGAAGTGGCAAAACTACCCGATAGTAGGTCTTTTTTCCTGAGTGATGTGATGCATACGGTTCCGTTATGCCCCTAGTCACGAAGAATTCCGCCCTGAAGCGCCCCGCCCGGCTCACCGGGGAGGCGGAGCGGCCGGAGAGCATGGAGACGCTGCGGGGCGACTGCGCCCGCATGGCCCCGCACTGGGCGGTGCCCGCCGCGGCCGTGAGCGCGCCCGTGCCGCCCTCCCTGATCCACGGCGTCGACGTGCCGCCCGCGTCCGCCCGGCTGATCGACGGGATGTCGGTGTACGGGGACTGAGCGAGACTGGTCCCGGCCGGGCGCGCGGCCCATGGAACCGTGCGCTCCCCCTCCGCGTCCCATCGCCGTCCCCCGCGCGGGGGAACCGGTATACGACGGAGCCCGCCCATGGGTTTCCGGGGACGGCAGTGCAGTCGAAGGAGCGATGCGGTGAGCACCGAGCCATCCGTTCATGAGACGGCCGATCGGGGACGGCGGCGGTCCCGCCTCGCCGTCGCCTCGGTCGCGGCCACCGTGCTGCTGGTCGGCGGCGGTGGCGCCTACTTCGCGGCGACCGCGTCCGACGGCGGCGGCCGCGGCGGCAGGGCGCCCGCGGGCGGCGAGGGCAACCCTCCGCCGCTCGCCCTCGACGGGTACACGGACAGCGGCAGGGAGAGCGGCGGCGGCCCCGGCATCGCGCCGGGCGAGCCCGACCCGAACGGCGCCACGTACGAGGCGGCCGGCGAGCTGCCCGAGGGCCCCGGCTCCGCCCCCGTCTACCACGCGCGCGGCGAGGTCACCCGCGCCGAGGTGGCGCACCTCGCGAAGGCGCTCGGCGTGAGCGGTGCGCCGGTGCTGCGGGACGGCGTCTGGAAGGTGACGCGGGACAGGGACGGCTCGGGCCCCTCCCTCCAGGTGAACAAGCAGGCGCCGGGGACCTGGACGTACGTCGGGCACGGCGAGGGCGGCACCGACAACTGCCCGAAGGGCAAGCCCTGTTCGTCCGGATCCACCGCGTCCGACGGCGAGCTGGGCGACGCGGTGAGCGAGCGGACCGCCAAGGACGCCGCCGCGCCGGTGCTGAAGGCGCTCGGCCAGGACGACGCCAAGCTGGACGCCCGCCAGCTCATGGGCGCCGTGCGCGTGGTGAACGCCGACCCGAAGGTGGGCGGCCTGCCGACGTACGGCTGGTCGACCGGCATCCAGGTCGGCTCGGACGGCGAAGTGGTCGGCGGCAGCGGCCGGCTGAAGGCGCCGGTCAAGGGCGCCGAGTACCCGGCGATCGGGGCGAAGGAGACGCTGGACCTGCTGAACTCCCAGGGCCGGGGCGGCGGCGGGAAGATCGCGGGCTGCGCGACCCCGGCGCCGCACGCCGACGACAGCACGAAGACCGAGGGCGGCACGAAGCAGGCGCCCTGCGTGCCCTCGCCGACGCCGCCGAAGCCGCAGCCGATCGAGGTCAGCGACGCGACGTTCGGCCTGGCCACGCACTTCGTGGGCGGCAAGCAGACCCTCGTGCCGTCCTGGCTGTTCGAGGTGCGGCCGCGGGGCGCCGACGACTCCTTCACGGTGACGCACCCCGCCGTCGCCCCGAAGCACCTGACCTCACCCACCCGCGCGGGCACTCCCGAGCCCTCGGGGAAGCCGGAGCGCGGCGGTGAGGGACCGGCGGACATCACGTCCTACACCGCGGACGGCACGTCGCTGACCGTCCACTTCTGGGGCGGCGTGTGCGGCGAGTACTCCGCGTCCGCGAGCGAGGACGGCGACCGGGTCCGGGTCACGGTGTCCGAGGAGCGGCAGGAGAAGGGCAAGGTCTGCGTGATGATGGCCGAGGAGCTCAAGGAGACGGTCACGCTCGACGAGCCGCTCGGCGACCGGAAGGTCGTGGACGCGGACGGCGACACGGTGCGGCGCCGGTAGCCGGGGCCCGCACGGACGAAGGCGGCGGCCCCCCGAAGTTTCGGGGGGCCGCCGCCTTCGGCGTACTCGCACCTTCAGGGTCAGCTGAAGGAGTCACCGCAGGCGCAGGAGCCCGTGGCGTTCGGGTTGTCGATCGTGAAGCCCTGCTTCTCGATGGTGTCCACGAAGTCGATGGAGGCGCCGCCCAGGTAGGGAGCGCTCATCCGGTCGGTGACGACCTTGACGCCGTCGAAGTCCTTGACGACGTCGCCGTCGAGCGAGCGCTCGTCGAAGAACAGCTGGTAGCGCAGGCCCGAGCAGCCGCCCGGCTGCACGGCGACGCGCAGCGCCAGGTCGTCGCGGCCCTCCTGCTCGAGGAGGCCCTTCACCTTGGCCGCGGCGGCGTCCGACAGGAGGATGCCGTCGCTCACGGTGGTGGTCTCGTCCGATACGGACATCTGCTTCTCTCCCGGGTTGTACGGAGACTGCTTGCCGACGGTTGCAACCGGCGGGGCCGCGGATTCATTCCGGGCCGAGCGCTTACGTCTTACTCCTTCATGCTCGCACACGGCGTGCTGGAGGACACCGGGCCCCGTGGGACCCCGGATTCACGGACCGGCGAATGCGTCACATCGACACTATGGCCATCGTCAAAGTGACGTGAAGCAGTTATGATAGATAGCGTCAAATAGACGAAAACTCTCGTCTGCAGAGAAGAAAGGGTGCGTGTCGTGACCACCGCCCAGTCCCCCGCGGACCGCGTGAACCTCGATGTTCAGCCCACGCCGCTCGCCCTCCTGCTGCTCGGCCGCGAGGCCGACCCCAAGAGCGAGCGCGGCGTGGACTGCCCGGGCGACCTCCCGTCCCCCTCCGACCCCGGCCTGGTGGAGCGCGCCCGCGCCGCCAAGGAGAAGCTCGGGGAGAAGGTCTTCGTGCTCGGTCACCACTACCAGCGCGACGAGGTCATCCAGTTCGCCGACGTGACCGGTGACTCCTTCAAGCTCGCGCGGGACGCCGCGGCGCGGCCGGACGCGGAGTACATCGTCTTCTGCGGCGTGCACTTCATGGCCGAGTCCGCGGACATCCTGACGACGGACGACCAGAAGGTCGTCCTCCCCGACCTGGCCGCCGGCTGCTCCATGGCCGACATGGCCACCGCCGAGCAGGTCGCCGAGTGCTGGGACGTGCTGACCGACGCGGGCATCGCCGAGCAGGTCGTCCCCGTCTCGTACATGAACTCCTCCGCGGACATCAAGGCGTTCACGGGCAAGCACGGCGGCACCATCTGCACGTCGTCGAACGCCAAGGTCGCCCTCGAGTGGGCCTTCGAGCAGGGCGAGAAGGTCCTCTTCCTGCCCGACCAGCACCTGGGCCGCAACACCGCCGTGCGCGACATGGGCTTCTCGCTCGACGACTGCGTGGTCTACAACCCGCACAAGCCGAACGGCGGGCTCAGCGCCGAGCAGCTCCGCGACGCCAAGATGATCCTGTGGCGCGGGCACTGCTCGGTGCACGGGCGCTTCTCCCTGGAGAGCGTGGAGGACGTGCGGGCGCGCATCCCCGGCGTGAACGTCCTGGTGCATCCGGAGTGCAAGCACGAGGTCGTCGCCGCGGCCGATCACGTGGGCTCCACGGAGCACATCATCAAGACGCTGGAGGCGGCGCCGGCCGGCTCCAAGTGGGCCATCGGCACCGAGCTGAACCTCGTACGGCGCCTGGCGAATCGTTTCGCCGCGGAGGACAAGGAGATCGTCTTCCTCGACAAGACGGTCTGCTTCTGCTCGACCATGAACCGGATCGACCTGCCGCACCTGGTCTGGACGCTGGAGTCCCTCGCCGAGGGCACCCTCGTCAACCAGATCCAGGTCGACCGGGAGACCGAGCAGTTCGCGAAGCTGGCGTTGGAGCGGATGCTCGCGCTGGCCTGACCGGCGCCAGTGCCCGTCGCCTCGGCCGCGGGTCCGCTGTGGCCGGTCGCGCAGTTCCCCCGCCCCTTCCGGGGTGCGGAAAACGGGCGCCCCTCGCTTCGAGGGGCGCCCGTTTCCGTCGATCCGGCGGGTCAGACCTGGGCCGGCTCCGGGTCGGAGGCGTCCGTGCTCTCGGGCTCGGCGCCCGCCTTCTTCGCCCGCTTCGCCGCGCGCTTGTCGCGCCTGCGCTCCTTGCGCAGCTCCACCATCGCGTACAGCGTCGGGACGAGGAGGAGCGTCAGGAGCGTCGACGTGATCAGGCCGCCGATCACCACGACCGCCAGCGGCTTGGCGATGAAGCCGCCCTCGCCGGTGATGCCGAGGGCCATCGGCAGCAGGGCGAAGATCGTCGCGAGGGCCGTCATGAGGATCGGGCGGAGCCGGTGACGGCCGCCCTCGACGACCGCCTCGACGATGCCGTGACCCTGCGCGCGGTACTGGTTGATCAGGTCGATCAGCACGATCGCGTTGGTGACCACGATGCCGATGAGCATCAGCATGCCGATCATCGCGGGCACGCCCATCGGGGTGCCGGTGGCGAGCAGCAGGCCGATCGCGCCCGTGGCCGCGAACGGGATGGAGACCAGCAGGATCAGCGGCTGGACCAGCGAGCGGAACGTGGCGACCAGCAGCATGAAGACGATCGCGATCGCCGCCAGCATCGCGAGGGCGAGGTTGGCGAACGCCTCTTCCTGGTCCTCGGAGACGCCGCCGATCGTGGCCGTGGCCCCGTCCGGGAGCTTCAGCGCGTCGAGCTTCTTGGTGAGGTCCGCGCTGACCGCGCCGGTGTTGTCGCCCGTCGGCTTCGCCGTGATCGTGGCGGCCCGTGCCCCGTCGATACGGGTCATGGAGACGGGGCCGTCGACCAGTTCGACCTCGGCGATGTCCCCGAGCTTCACGCCGGGGCCGAGCGGCAGCCGCTTCAGCTCGGCGAGCGTCTTCGCGGGCTTCGCCGCCTTGATGACGACGTCGCGCTCGGTGTCGTCGAGGGTCGCCTTGCCGCTGGTGGTGCCCCGCACCGCCTGGGCGACGGCCTGGCCGAGGGTGGTCTCGTCGAAGCCCGCGGCGGCGGCCTCGGCGTTGCCCTTGACCGAGATCCGCGGCACGCTCTGCGACAGGTCGCTCTGGACGTCGGTGACGTCGTCGAGGGTGGCGACCTCGTCGCGCACCTGGTCGGACGCCTTGCGCAGCACGTCGGCGTCGGCGGCCTTGACCACGACGCTCAGGTCCTGGCTGCCGAAGCCGTCACCGGCCGAGATGGACGTGCGGCCGATGCCGGAGAGCTTGCCGAGCTCCTCCTCGACCCGGTCCTGCGTCGTGTCGTAGGACGCCTTGTCCTTGAGCGTCAGGGTGTACGAGGCCTGGTTGGTGTCGGTGCTCCCGCCGAAGGCGGCCATGAAGCCGGAGGAGCCGACCGTGACCTGGTAGTCCTTGATCTCGTCGATGCCGGAGAGCGTCTTCTCGACCTTCTTCGCCGCCGCGTCGGACGCCGCGAGGCTGGTGCCGGGCTTCAGCTCCTGCTTGATGGTCAGGACTTCCTGCTCGCCCTGGTCGAAGAAGTTCGTCTTCAGCAGCGGGGCCATGGCGAACGTGCCGATGAGGACGACGACCGCGATGACGAGGCTGGTGAACCGGCGCCGGGTCGCGAAGCGCAGGACCGGCACGTACATCCGCTGGAGCTTGCTGCGGCTCTCCTTCTCCTCGGCCTTGCGGCGGGCCTCCTCCGGGTCGACCCCGCGGACCGCCTTGGGGGGGCGCAGGAACCAGTACGACAGGACCGGCACGACCGTCAGCGAGACGAGCAGGGAGGCGAGGAGCGCCGCCGTGACCGTGAGCGAGAAGGAGCCGAACAGCTCGCCGACCATGCCGCCGACCAGGCCGATGGGCAGGAACACCGCGACCGTGGTGAGCGTCGACGACGTGACGGCGCCCGCGACCTCGCGGACGGCCTTGAGGATCGCCTCCTGGCGCTCCTCGCCGTAGCCGAGGTGGCGCTTGATGTTCTCCAGGACCACGATCGAGTCGTCCACGACGCGGCCGATGGCGATGGTCAGCGCGCCGAGCGTGAGCATGTTCAGCGAGAGGTCGCGGGTCCACAGGACGATCAGGGCGAGGACCACCGAGAGCGGGATGGAGACCGCGGTGACCAGCGTCGAGCGGATCGACGCCAGGAAGACCAGGATGACGATGACGGCGAAGACCAGGCCGAGGGCGCCCTCGGTGGTCAGGCCCTCGATGGACTTCGAGACGGCCGGGCCCTGGTCGCTGGCGACGGTCAGCTCGGCGCCGGAGCCGAGGTCCTCGCGCAGCTCGGGCAGCTTGTCCTTGACGGCGTCCGAGATGGCGACGGCGCTGCCGTCCTGGTCCATGGTGACGGCGACGGCGAGGCTGGGCTCGCCGTTGGTGCGCGTGATGGACGTCGCGGTGGCCGGCTTCTGCTCGACGGAGGCGACGTCGCCGAGGCGCACCGGCTTGCCGGGCCGGTCGCCGGGCGCGGCCTCGGGGGTGACGCGCAGGTCCCGGATCTGCTTCAGGGAGGTGAAGCCGCCGCCGACCTGGACGGTGCGGTTCTTGCCCGCCTCGTCGAAGGAGCCCGCGGGCAGGGTGGCGCCGCCGGCCTGGAGGGCCTTGGCGAGGGCGCCCGTGGTGAGGCCCGCCCCGGCCAGCTTCTTGTCGTCGGGGGTGACGTCGACCTGGAGGTCGCGCACGCCGTCGACGGTGACCTGGCCGACGCCGTCGATGTCCTTCAGGGCCGGCACGACGGTCCGGTCGAGCTGGTCGGCGAGGGCCTGCTGGTCCTTGTCGGAGGTGACGGAGAGGACGACGGTCGGGATGTCGTCGGTGGAGCCCGCGACGACCTGCGGGTCGACGTCGTCGGGGAGTTCGGCCCTGGCCCGGTTCACGGCCTGCTGGACATCGGCGACGAGCTGCTCGGAGCCGCTGCCGTAGTCGAACTGGGCCATGATCACGGCGTTGCCCTCGCTCGCCGTGGAGGTGATGCCGGTGATGCCGTCGACCGCGTCGATGGTGTTCTCGAGCGGTTCGACGACCTGCTTCTCGACCACATCGGGGGACGCGCCCTGGTAGGGGGCGAGCACGGACACCATGGGCAGTTCGATGGAGGGCAGCAGTTGCTGCTTGAGCTGCGGTATCGCTATCGCGCCGAAGACGATGGCGATGATGGACACGAGTCCGATCAGGGCCCGTTGGGCCAGGCTGAACCTGGACAGCCAGGACATGGTGGTCTCTCTCTGTGGCATGAGCGGCGGGGGCGGGCGGGCACCGGCGGCCTGGGGCCGGCCGGCCGGAGATGAGTGCCTCCGGCAAGCGTTTACGCGCCCCTCACACCATCAGCCATGGGCGAGGCGCGATGCCTCACTCCCAGGACCGTTCTTTGCGGCGCGTGTACTGCGGACGCAGTACACGCGCCCCGGGCGTCACTCCACCCTTGGACGTACCAGCCCCGACTCGTAGGCGATGACGACGAGTTGAGCGCGGTCGCGGGCGCCCAGTTTGGCCATCGCGCGGTTCACATGGGTCTTCACCGTGAGCGGGCTGACCTCCAGGCGCTCGGCGATCTCGTCGTTCGAGTGGCCGCCCGCGACCTGGACGAGGACCTCGCGCTCGCGGCTGGTGAGCGCGTCGAGCCGCCCGCCGCGCGCCGGTTCGTCACCGTCGGGGCCCTCGCCCTGCGCGAGGAACTTGGCGATGAGCCCCTTGGTGGCCACCGGGGAGAGCAGCGCCTCGCCCGCCGCCGCGATGCGGATGGCGCCGAGGAGTTCGTCGGGTTCCGCGCCCTTGCCGAGGAACCCGGAGGCGCCGGCGCGCAGCGACTGCACCACGTACTCGTCGACCTCGAAGGTCGTCAGCATCACCACGCGTACGTGGGTCAGGGCGGGGTCGGCGCTGATCTCCCGGGTGGCGGCGAGACCGTCGGTGCCCGGCATGCGGATGTCCATCAGGACCACATCGGCCCGCTCCGACCTGGCGAGCCGCACCGCCTCCGCGCCGTCGGACGCCTCGCCGACCACCTCCATGTCGGGTTCGGAGTCGACGAGCACCTTGAACGCGCTGCGCAGCAGCGCCTGGTCGTCGGCGAGCAGTACGCGGATCGTCACGCGGTCCCTCCCTTTGCCGTGATGACCGGCAGGATCGCATGGACGCGGAAGCCGCCTCCGTACCGGGGCCCCGCGGTGCAGCTCCCGCCGAGCGCGGTGACGCGCTCGCGCATGCCGAGCAGGCCGTGGCCGCCGCCGTCGGTGTTCGGCTCGGCGCCGGCCTGGCCGCCCTGGCCGCCGTCGTCGATGACGGTGACCTCCACGTTCGGGCCCACGCGGACCACGCTGACCTCGGCCTTGGCCCCGGGGCCCGCGTGCTTGCGGACGTTGGTGAGCGCTTCCTGGATGATGCGGAACGCGGCGAGGTCGACGGCCGCGGGCAGGTCGAGGCCGACCTGGCCGAGCGCGACCTCCACGGGGAGGCCCGCGTGCCGGAAGGTGTCCACCAGCTCCTCCAGCCTGTTCAGCCCGGGAGCCGGTTCGGTGGGCGCCTCGGGGTCGCCGGTCTGGCGCAGCAGGCCGACGGTGGCGCGGAGTTCGTTCAGCGCCGAGCGGCTGGCGTCGCGTACGTGGGAGAGGGCTTCCTTGGCCTGGTCGGGCCGCTTGTCCATGACGTGCGCGGCGACCCCGGCCTGGACGTTGACCAGGGCGATGTGGTGGGCGACGACGTCGTGCAGGTCCCTGGCGATGCGCAGCCGCTCCTCGGCGACGCGGCGACGTGCCTCCTCCTCCCGGGTGCGTTCCGCCCGCTCGGCCCGCTCCCTTATGGCGTCGACGAAGGCCCGGCGGCTGCGGACCGCGTCGCCCGCGGCGGCGGCCATGCCGGTCCAGGCGAAGATGCCGAGGTTCTCCTGGGCGTACCAGGGCAGGGAGCCGGACAGCATCGCGACGCCGGTCAGGCCCGTCATCGTGACCAGGCCGATCCGCCAGGTGGTGGAGCGGTCGGTGGTGGCGGCGACGGTGAACAGGGCGATGACCGCGCACATCACGACGGGGGCCCGCGGCTCGCCGGTGAGCAGTTCCGTGAGGGAGGCGGCGCAGGTGGCGCCGAGGACGGTCCAGGGGGCGCGGCGCCGGAAGCACAGGGCGAGGGCGCCGAGCGCCATCAGCAGCAGGCTCGGGAGCGCAGGGGTGCGGGTGCCCCAGGTGGGGCCGTGTTCTCCGTAGGGCTCGGCGAAGGAGCCGACGACCATGCAGACGAGGACGACCGTGGCGAGCGTCGCGTCCACCGCGAGCGGGTGGGTCCTCGCCCAGCAACGGCCTTTTCCTAGCGTGGTCACGTCCCGCTCTTCTGTGTGTTCTTCTCCGCGGGCCGGTCGCGGCGGTCCGTCGGGCCCGTCGAGGCGGTCCGTCGTGGCCGGCGGCGCCCGCGCGGCGGAGCGGCGGTCCGGCACGGCCCCGCGGCCCCGCTGTCTCCCGGCCGGAGCTCAGCCGGGGATCAGGCCGTCGTCCGAGAGCATGTCCCTGACCTCGTCCAGCGTGGCGTCCGGCGCCGGGAGGATCAGCTCCGAGGGTTCGAGCGCGTCGTCGGGGAGGGGCGTGCCGAGCTCCCGGACCTTGTCCAGGAGCGCGAGCAGTGTGGCACGGAAGCCGGGGCCGTCGCCGCTCTCCATCTCTTCGAGCAGCTCGTCGTCCAGCTTGTTCAGTTCGGCGAAGTGGCTGTCGGCCAGCTTCACCTGCCCCTCCCCCATGATCCGTACGATCATGTCGTCCTCCTCGGACGTGAGCGATGCCTGCGGGTTCCCGCCGGGGCTACTGCTTGTCGAAGCGGTGAGGGGTGTCCTGCGGCTGCTGCTGGGCGCCCGCCTGGCCGACGCCGCCCTCGATGGCCTGCTGGCCACTGGAGGAGCCCCCGGCCAGCTCCGCCTTCATGCGCTGCAGTTCCAGCTCTACATCAGTACCACCGGAGAGGCGATCCAGCTCGGACTGGATGTCGTCCTTGGCGAGCCCGGAGGAGTCGTCGAGGGCGCCGGAGGCGAGCAGTTCGTCGATCGCGCCGGCCCGCGCCTGGAGCTGCGCGGTCTTGTCCTCGGCGCGCTGGATCGCCATGCCGACGTCGCCCATCTCCTCGGAGATGCCGGAGAAGGCCTCGCCGATGCGGGTCTGCGCCTGGGCCGCGGTGTAGGTCGCCTTGATCGTCTCCTTCTTCGTGCGGAAGGCGTCGACCTTGGCCTGGAGGCGCTGGGCCGCGAGGGTGAGCTTCTCCTCCTCGCCCTGGAGCGTCTGGTGCTGCGTCTCCAGGTCGGTGACCTGCTGCTGGAGCGCGGCCCTGCGCGAGAGCGCCTCGCGGGCCAGGTCCTCGCGGCCGAGGGCGAGGGCCTTGCGGCCCTGGTCCTCAAGGGTGGAGGACTGCTTGTTGAGCTGGGCGAGCTGCAGTTCGAGGCGCTTGCGGGAGGTCGCCACGTCGGCGACTCCGCGGCGCACCTTCTGCAGCAGCTCCAACTGCTTCTGGTAGGAGTAATCGAGGGTTTCGCGCGGGTCCTCGGCCCGGTCAAGGGCCTTGTTCGCCTTCGCGCGGAAGATCATTCCCATACGCTTCATGACACCGCTCATGGGCTTCGCGCGCCCCCTTCTGACGGACTTCCAGCTCCAGGTACTGCTCAGAACCCACAGTACGGGCCCTGCATCCATTACCGCACTGTTCGCGTGCGGATGCGCTCATCCCCAAGGACGACTGCGTGCGGCGCCGCTCCGGCGTAAGGAGTAGGTGCACCCCTGGTAACGGTCACGAGGCGGCTGGATACCGCCTGCTACGTCCCGATAGCCACGTAAATCAAGACGCGCGGCGTTGCCGGATCGTTCCCCGTCCCGCTGGGGTCCATGCCGTCGCACCCCGTACCCTTGGATTTTGTGTTCCGTAGCCGATCCAAGGAAGAGAAGGCCCCGGCCGCCCAGGCGCCGGTGACCGACTCCAAGTTGCCCCGTGACCCGCAGGCCCCCAAGGGCCGCCCCACCCCCAAGCGCGCCATGGCGCAGTCGCAGCGCCGCAGCGTGACCAATACGCCGACGACGCGCAAGGAGGCGGCGAAGCGGCAGCGCGACGAGCGCCGTGCGCAGATGGCGAAGCAGCGCGAGGCGCTGGCCAGCGGTGACGAGCGGTTCCTGCCCGCGCGTGACAAGGGTCCCGTGCGCAAGTTCGCGCGTGACTTCGTCGACTCGCGCTTCTGCGTCGCCGAGTTCTTCCTGCCGCTCGCGGTGATCATCCTCGTCCTGAGCATGGTCCGCGTGCCCCAGCTGCAGAACATCGCGCTGCTGCTCTGGCTCGTCGTGATCGTGCTGATCGTGCTCGACTCGGTCGCCACCGCGTTCCGTCTGAAGAAGCGCCTGAACGAGCGCTTCCCCGGCGAGAGCAAGAAGGGCGCGGTCGCCTACGCGCTGATGCGCACCCTCCAGATGCGGCGTCTGCGGCTGCCGAAGCCGCAGGTCAAGCGCGGAGAGCGGCCCTGAGCGGATTCACCGGCAAAGCCGCCGCCTGGCTGCAGGGCCTGGGCGGGCCGCGCAATGCCATACGTCAGGAGCTGGTGGCCCGGCAGCTCGACGAGCAGATCGTCGCGCGCTACCCCGTGGGGCAGCGGCTGCGGGTGCTCGACGTCGGGATGGGCCAGGGCACGCAGGCCCTGCGGCTCGCCCGCGCCGGGCACAACGTCACGGGCGTCGAGCAGGACGCCGAGATGATCGCCGCCGCGCGCGAGGCGCTCTCCCGGGAGCCCGAGGGCATCCAGAGCCGGGTGCGGATCGTCCAGGGTGACGGTCACCAGACCGGTGTGCACTTCCTGCCGGGCAGCTTCGACATCGTGCTCTGCCACGGCGTCCTGATGTACGTGGAGGAGCCCGACGCCCTGCTCGCCGGGCTCGCCCGGATGCTGGCCCCCGGCGGGCTGCTCTCCCTGCTCGTGCGGAACGCGGAGGCGCTGGCCATGCGGCCGGGGCTCAGCGGGGACTGGCAGGGCGCCATCGACGCCTTCGACTCCGACACGTACCGCAACCGCATCGGCGTCGACGCGCGGGCCGACCGGCTCGACGCCCTCTCCGCGACGCTGGCGGGGATCGCCGCGCCGCTCCAGGCCTGGTACGGCGTGCGGGTCTTCACGGACACCCTGCGGGACGGCGAGCCGCTGCCCGCGGAGTGGGACTTCGACGCGCTGCTCACCGCCGAGGAGCGCGCGGGGCGCACCGACCCCTACCGCCGGGTCGCGGCGCTGCTGCATCTGTGCGGGGTGCGGGACTGACGTCCCCGGGAACGCGAGGGGCGGCGGCCGTGGTCACGGCCGCCGCCCCTCGCGTTCCCGCCGGTTACGCCTGCGCCTCTTCGGACGCCTCCGCCGCGTCCGCGTGCAGACTCATCGGGCCGTAGATCTTGGTGGCGTCCTCGAAGAGGGTCACCTGGTCGGCGCCGCCCTCGGCGAGCGCCTTCCAGTACTCACCGACCCAGGACTCGGCGTCGCCCTGTGTGGTGAACTCCTCGGGCTGCACCGCGGGCCGGACCTCCGTCCCGTCCGCCTTCTCGAACCGCCACGTCCATGCCGCCATGTCAGCCTCCCGAAGGTTCCTCGGCGGCCTGGGGACCGCCCGAATCCGCCTGAAGCCTAGCCGGGCGCGCGGCCCGGGACCCGACGCGGGAGGATCTTCGTGTGGAACTGACTCTGCTCGGCACCGGCGCCCCCGAAGGACTGCCCCTCCCCGGCTGCTCCTGCGCGGTCTGCGCGACCTCGCTCGGCGGCGCGGCGCGGGCCGCCACCGCGCTGCTCGTGGACGGCGTCCTGCTGCTCGACCTCACCCCCGGCGCGGCCTTCGCCGCCGCCCGCGCGGGGCACTCGCTCGGCGGGGTCCGGCAGGTCCTGCTCTCCCACCCGCACGACGGGCCCGCCGTCGACGTCCCCGTGGGTCTCCCCCAGCCGGGGCGGGTCGCCGACGGCAGGGAGCTCGCGCTGCTCACCGGCCACCGGGTGCGCGCGGTGGCGATGGACGCGCCCGGCTCGGGCTACGAGGTGACCGGGCCCGACGGGCAGCGGCTGCTGTATCTGCCGCCGGGCGGGGCGCCCGCCGGGTTCGGCGAGGGGAACGGCGGGCGCACCCCGTACGAGCTGGTCGTCGCCGACGTGGTCGGGCGGCCCGACGGGATCGCCCGGCTGCGCGCGGTGGGCGCGGTGGGGCCGACCACCGACGTGGTCGCCGTGCACATCGGCCACGGCGTGCCGCGGGGCCGTGAGCTGACGCGCCGTCTCGCGGCGGCGGGCGCGCGGGCCGTGCCGGACGGGACGACACTCGCCGTCGGCGCCTACGAGGAGGTGCCGGACGTGCCGCGCCGCACCCTCGTGCTCGGCGGCGCCCGCTCGGGCAAGTCGGTGGAGGCCGAGCGGCGCCTGGAGAGCTTCCCCGACGTGCTGTACGTGGCGACGGGCGGGACCAGGAGGGACGACGCCGAGTGGGCGGAGCGGGTGAGCCTGCACCGCGAGCGGCGCCCCGCGTCGTGGCGGACCGAGGAGACCTGCGATCTCGGACCGCTGCTCGAACAGGACGGGCCGCCCCTGCTCATCGACTGCCTGTCGCTCTGGCTGACCCACGTCATGGACGAGGTCGGCGCGTGGGACGACGCGGAGTGGTCCGGCGGCGGCGAGCGCGAGCTGCGGAGGCGGGTCGCCGCCCTCGCGGCGGCGGTGCGCGGCACGCGGCGCACGGTGGTCGCCGTGTCGAACGAGGTCGGCTCCGGCATCGTCCCCGCGACCGCGTCGGGCCGCCGCTACCGCGACGAGCTGGGGCGGCTGAACACCGCGTTCGCCGCCGAGTGCGAGCACGTGCTGCTCGTCGTCGCGGGTCTGGCGACGCCGCTGCGCGGCTGATCCGGCCGGGGTGGCGGCGCGGGCGTTCAGCCCGCGTCGCGGCGGGCGATGACCCGGTAGGCGTTGCCGAAGCCGGTGCGGGTGAGCAGGGGCGACAGGAGCCGGTCCAGGGCGTGGGCGAGGGCGAGCGGCGGCACGGAGGCCCACCAGCCGGCCCGCCGCAGCCCGCGCCGGAGCAGGGGCGCGGGTCGGGCGCGCCAGGGGACGTCGCCCTGGGGCAGGCGGCCGTTGACGACGAGCGCGAGGGCCCCGGTCAGGTCGGCCGGGACGTGGGGGGTGCGGCGGTCGACGGCGACCACCGTGAAGCCGAGCCTCGTCAGCTCCGCGCGCAGGCCGGCGAGCGGCATGAGGTGCAGGTGCCGTGGCTGGGCGTAGCAGGGCCACCACTTGCCGAGGAGCCGCGCGAAGCGGCACTCGGGGTCGGTGGCCTCGATCATCAGGTGGCCGCCGGGACGCAGGGCGAGCCGCGCGGCCTTCAGCTCCTCGCGGGGGTCGGGGCTGCCCGCGAGGTGGTGGAACATGCTCACCGCGTCGTAGCGCCCCGCCAGGCGGTGCGCGAGCGCGGGGAAGCTGCCCCGGTGCCCCTCCTCGACGCGGCCGCTCCGTACGGCCTCCTCGACGCCGCGCCCCTGGTCGAGGCCGTCGAAGGCCGTGTACGGCAGGACGCGCCGGGCCAGGTCGGGGAAGCGGGCGGCGCCGGTGCCGACGTCGAGCCAGCACTCGGGCTCGTCGAGGGCGCGCAGGGCCAGGGCCCTGGCGAGGTGGCGCCGGTCGCCGGGGCGAGTGCCGAGCAGCCGGTCGGCGAGCGGGCCGCCGAGGCCCTGGTGGGCGCCGTACAGGTGCGGGTCCCCGCGGTAGAAGTCCCGGCCCTCGGGGGTCAGGCGGGGGTTTTGGAACAGGTGCGCGCAGGCGGCGCACTGGTCGAGCGTGAAGGTGCCGGGCTTGCGCTGGAGCAGGTCGGTGGAGCGCAGCAGGACCCGCAGCCGCGGGGAGCCGCACCAGGGGCAGTCGGCGCGGCGCGGCTCGTGGAACCGGCCGGGGCCCTGGGCGAGCGCGGCGAGGCAGGCGGAGCGCCGGTCGGCGGCGGTCGGGGCGACGTCCATGGTCGTGGCTCCTGGGGTGGGCGGCACCGGACGTATGGCGATACGGCAATCCGGCACAAAAGGAACGTAAGGGATGGGTCGCGGCCGGGCAATGACGTCACGCGTCCGTGGCGTCACGAGCCGTGACGGCGCGTCGGGCGGGGCCGCCGGCCGCGTGTTCGCGAGGGGTGCGGACGCCGGGCCCTTTCGGGCGGCGGCACCGGCCCTGCCGGTACTGTTCGGCGAATGAGCTCGCTGAATCTCGACGACTTCACCGACCTGATCGAGCGCCCCGACGGCGGGGTGCGCCGCGACGCCGAGGAGCGCAGGGAGCGCCAGGGGCTGCCGCCCGGCGCCCTCGGCCGCCTCGACGAGCTGGGCGAGTGGCTGTCGGCGGCCCAGTCCGCGGTGCCGGTCAAAACCGTCGACCGGCCCCGCGTGGTCCTCTTCGCCGGCGACCACGGGGTCGCGGAGCTCGGCGTGTCGGCGCGGCCCGCGGGGAGCGCCGCCGCCCTGGTGCGCGCGGTGCTCGCGGGCGAGAGCCCGGCGGCGGTGCTCGCCCGCCGCCAAGAGGTGCCGGTCCGCGTCGTCGACATGGCGCTGGACTGCGACCCCGCCGAGCTGCCCGAGGAGGTCGCCGGCCACCGGGTGCGGCGCGGTTCGGGGCGTATCGACGTCGAGGACGCGCTGACTGCCGAGGAGGCCGAGCGGGCCGTGCGGGCGGGCATGGCCGTGGCCGACGAGGAGGCCGACTCCGGCACCGACCTGGTCGTCCTCGGGGACATCAGCGTGGGCGGCACGACGCCCGCGGCCACGCTGATCGCCGCGCTCTGCGGCACCGACGCGTCCGTGGTGACCGGGCGGGGCGGCGAGGCCATCGACGACCTGGCGTGGATGCGCAAGTGCGCGGCGGTGCGCGACGCGCTGCGGCGGGCACGTCCCGTCCTCGGCGACCAGCTGGAACTGCTCGCCGCGGTGGGCGGCGCCGATCTGGCCGCGATGACCGGCTTCCTGCTGCAGTGCGCGGTGCGGCGCACGCCGGTGATCCTCGACGGCGTCGTGGCGTCGGCGGCGGCGCTGGTCGCCCAGCGGGTCGCCTTCCGGTCGCCGGACTGGTGGCTCGCGGGGCACGACAGCGGGGAGCCCGCCCAGGCCAAGGCGCTGGACCGGATGGCGCTCGAACCGCTCCTGGCCCACGGCGTCAAGGTCGGCGAGGGCGTCGGCGGCCTGCTCGCACTGCCCCTGGTGCGGGCCGCGGCGGCCCTGTCGGCGGAGCTCCCCGAGCGGAAGCCGGCCGAGGACGCCCCGGCGCAGGCGGGCCTGTCGGAGGGCGACCCGGCCGAGGACGCCCCGGCCGCCGATGAGGGCCTGCCGTCCGGCGCGGACCGGCCGTAGGCGTCAGGCGCGCCCGTAGCGGCGGCAGGAGGTCCAAGGAGTCCCGCTCTCGCCCCATATGATCCCTTTTCATGGGTTTCATGGGAGATGAGCGGCATGGGAGATGACCAGGCGGCCACCGGGCGGCGGCCACGCACCGTCACACAGCGCCGGGCCGCCGGTTTCACCGTCTGGTACCTCCGCGCCGTCACGTTCGTCAACTTCCTGAGCGCGGTGTGGGTCTCCCTCGGGCAGGACCTGCGGCAGCACAACACGGAGAACTACTTCACCCCGTACCTGCTGACCGCGGGCTTCGCCTCCGGGGCGTTCACGCTGTTCCTGGCGATCACCATGCGGCGCCGCAAGCGCGCCGCGTGGATCCTCAACCTCGTCCTCAGCGGCCTCTTCCTGCTGCTCTTCGCCTTCGCGATGCTCTTCCCCGAGATCCGGGCGCACGCGCAGAACTGGATCTCGCTCGTCCTGACCGCCGCCTTCGTGGCCGCGCTGCTCCTCGGACGCCGCGAGTTCTACGCGAAGGGCGACCGCGCCAACCCTGCGCTGGCCTCGGTCGTCGCGGTCGGCGGGCTCCTGGTGACCTCGCTGCTCGCGACGCTGCTCGTCACCGCCACCAACCGCGCGCACGACGGCCACCGCTCGTCCTTCCTCGACCGCTGGCGCTACGGCACCATGCGCCTGGTCTCGCTCGCCGCCGACGACGAGCGCTTCGCGGGCATCACCACGCCGGGCTGGGCCAACGTCTGCGTCAACATCCTGAGCACCCTGCTGCTCTGCGCCGTCCTGTACGCGGCGTTCCGCTCCCGCCGGGCCGTCGACCCGCTCACCGAGGACGACGAGGAGCGGCTGCGCGCCCTGCTGGCCCGGCACGGCGAGCGCGACTCCCTCGGCTACTTCGCGCTGCGCCGCGAGAAGAGCGTCGTGTGGTCGCCGACCGGCAAGGCGGCCGTCGCCTACCGCGTCGTCGGCGGCGTCTCGCTGGCCTCGGGCGACCCCATCGGCGATCCGGAGGCCTGGCCCGGCGCGATCGAGCCGTGGCTCGCCGAGGCCCGCGAGCACGGCTGGCTGCCCGCCGTGATGGGCGCGAGCGAGGAGGCGGGCACCGTCTACGCGCGGCACGGCCTCGACGCCCTCGAACTGGGGGACGAGGCGATCGTCTGCACGGCCGCGCGGGGCGGGGCCCCGCAGGAGCACTTCACCCTGGAGGGACGGGCCATGCGCACCGTCCGGCAGGCGTACAACCGCGTGCGGCGCGCGGGCTACCAGGTGCGCGTCCGGCGGCACGAGGACATCCCGGCCGACGAGATGGCGTACCTCGTCGAACGCGCCGACGACTGGCGTGACGGCGCCACCGAGCGCGGCTTCTCCATGGCGCTCGGACGGCTCGGCGACCCGGCCGACGGGCGGTGCGTGATGGTCGAGTGCACGGACGCGGACGGCGTGCTGCGGGCGGTGCTCTCCTTCGTGCCCTGGGGGCCGCACGGGCTCTCCCTGGACCTGATGCGCCGCGCCAGGGACTCCGGGAACGGCCTGATGGAGTTCATGGTCATCGAACTCCTCCAGCGCGCCCCGGAGATCGGGATCACGCAGGTCTCACTCAACTTCGCGATGTTCAGATCCGTCTTCGAACGTGGTTCCCGGCTCGGTGCGGGACCGGTCCTGCGCCTGTGGCGGTCGCTGCTCGGCTTCTTCTCGCGGTGGTGGCAGATCGAGTCCCTGTACCGCGCCAACGCCAAGTACCGGCCCATCTGGGAACCCCGCTTCCTCCTCTTCGAGAAGAGCGGCGACCTGCCGCGCATCGGCATCGCCGCCGCCCGCGCGGAGGGGTTCCTCGAAGCGCCGGGGCCGGCGAGGGGGGTCCCCCTCGTCCGGGCGCAGCCGTGAACCCGGTGGCGGCCGCACCGCACGCATCTGGAGTCGAGACGATGAACGCCCTGGCCCGCTACGCCCGCGCCGAGTGGGGGCCGCTCGTCTCCACCCTCCGGGACGCGCTCGCCGCCCGGCGCCTGCGGGCCGTGCCCCTGACCCTCACCGCGGTCTGCCTCACCGCGCTCCTGCAGTACGCGCAGAACCGGCCCTGGGGCTACCAGTTCGTGCAGGACATCGGCTCGGTGCGCGCCGAGGACCCGCTGTGGCTCGCGCTCCTGCGCACCCCGCTCTCCCTCTTCGTGCCCGCGCTCGACCTGCCGGTGTGGGGCGCCCTCGTGCAGATCCTGCTCGTCCTCGGCGTCTCCGAGATCTGCCTCGGCCGCCGGCGCACGCTCCTCGTCGGGTACGCCGCCACCCTCGCCGGCACGCTCTACGCGCGCGTGGGCATCGCCCTCGGCCCCGGCCACCCGCTCGGGCTCCCCGGCTCCGACGCGCACGTCGTGGACACCGGTCCTTCGGCCGCCGTCGTCGGCCTCGCCGTGTACGTGTGCTGGCGGTACGGGGCGTACGTCACGGCGGCCCTGGTGACCGCCCTGATGGGCGTCGAGCTGGCCGTCAAGGACAACCTCGCGGGCAAGGAGCACCTGGCGGCGATCGCGGCCGTCCTCGTGCTCTGCGCGCTCCGCCCACCGCGTCACCGGCGCCGCGGCGGCGGGCGCTCCGGGCCCGGCGGGGACCCCGCGTCGGGCGAGAAGCCGCCGATCCAGTCCTGAACCCTGCGGCGCGGGCCCGCCCAGCGGCGGTCGTGCCGGAAGGCCCGCAGCGCCGCACGCGCGCGTGCCCGGTGCCGGCGGCGGTAGAACCGCCGCGCCCACGCCGACCCGGGCCGGGCGAGACGGACCGCGCCGATCAGCGCGACGAGCGGGACGACCGTGCCGATCAGGGCGGTCCGCAGCTTGCCCTTGAGGAGCGCGATCAGCGCGAAGGCGCAGTTCACGCCGGTGTTCAGCGCCAGCAGGGCCCGGTCGTGCCGCTCGTCGGGCGCCAGGTCGTCGACGCCGAGCGGTGAGAAGCCGGTGAGGACGAGCAGGACCAGGGCGGCCGTGAGCATGACGACCTCCACGCTCTTGCGGCCCTGCTCGCTCCAGTACACGTCGTCGAGGTAGAGGATCAGCGCGAACTCGTCGAGCACGAGCCCGGCGCCCACGCCGAAGATCACGGCGGCGTACGCGGACCCGGCGCCGTGCCGCCCCGCGCCCACCGCCCAGAACCCGCCGACCAGCATCAGGAAGACGCCGGGGACGACGTGGTGGACGTGCACGGAGCCCGTGCTGATGTCCCGGAACGGCCCCTTGCCCGCCCGGATGAGCCGCGTGACGGTCCGGGTGACCAGGAACGCCCCCACGAACGAGACCAGCGCGAGCAGCAGCGGCAGCTTCCCCGGCTCGACGACGTTCCGGTACCACCAGTCGCTCACGCGGCCCACCAGACGCTCATACGGCCATCCTCCGGCCCCGTCGGGCGGCCCGCAGGCCGGGCGGACCCATCGGGGTAGCCTTCGCCGGTGTCACGAACCTCCCCCGCCGACGGCATACGCTTCGCCTTCGGCACTCTCACCGCGCTCCCCGTCGAGGTCACCCGCTGGGACCGCGAAGCCGCCCGCAGCGGCATGCAGTGCGCTCCCCTCGCGGGCCTGGTGGTCGGCCTCTGCGCGGCGGGCGTCGGCGGCGCCCTGACGGCGCTCGGCTCCGGCCCGCTCCTGGCCGCCGTCGCGACCGCCGCCACCCCCGCGGCCCTGACCCGGGGCCTCCATCTCGACGGACTCGCGGACACCGCCGACGGCCTCGGCAGCGCGAAGCCCGCCGAGGACGCGCTGCGGATCATGAAGCAGTCCGACATCGGCCCCTTCGGCGTCATCACCCTGCTCCTGGTGCTGCTCGCCCAGGTCGCCGTCCTCTTCCAGCTCTACGACGCGTCGTGGACCCGCGGCGCCGTCGCCGCCGTCGTCTCGGCCACCGCGGCCCGCCTCGCCCTCACCCTGGCCGCCCGCGCCGGGGTGCCGCCGGCCCGCCCCGAGGGGCTCGGCGCCGCCGTCGCCGGGGTGGTGCCGCGCGGCGCGGCGCTGCTCGTGGCCGCGGCCGTCGTGTGCGGGGCGGCGGCGCTCGGGGCGCTGGAGGGCCCGCACGGCATCGCGCGGGCGGCGGTCGCCGTCGGCGTCGCCGCGCTGGCCGCCGAACTGCTCCTGCGCCACTGCGTACGACGCTTCGGCGGCGTCACCGGAGACGTCTTCGGCGGCCTCGCGGAGGCGGCCGCCACGGCCGCCCTCGTGGTGCTCGCGCTCGGCTGACGCCCCGTCGGACGGGGCTCCGGAGCGCCCGACAGCGTGCCGAATACACACAGTGATGCGCACCGCAGCGTTCACGGGCGTAGGCTCGCGACGGGCTCACCACCCCACAGCCCGTCGAAACTCACCGAAAGAGGACCTCACCACCGTGACTGCTCTGACTCTCAGCACCGCCGCCGCGCCCGGCCTGCGTGCCGACGCGATCGTCGTCGGTGTCGCCAAGGGCTCGGGTTCCAAGGGGGCCCTGGTCGTCGCGCCCGGCGCCGAGTCCGTGGACAAGGCGTACGACGGCAAGCTCGCGTCCGTCCTGGAGACCCTCGGCGCCACGGGCGGCGAGGGCGAGGTGACGAAGCTGCCCGCCCCCTCCGGCTTCAAGGCGCCGGTCGTCGTCGCGGTCGGCCTCGGCGAGGTCCCGGAGAAGGACGAGACGTACGGCGCCGACGCCCTGCGCCGCGCCGCCGGTGTCGCCGCGCGCGCCCTGACCGGTTCGAAGAAGGCCGCGTTCGCGCTGCCCGTCGAGGACGCCGAGGACATCGGCGCCCTGGCGGAGGGCGCGCTGCTCGGCGCCTACTCCTTCACCGCGTACAAGGACGCCGGCGAGACCAAGGGCAAGAAGAACGGCAAGGACGCCAAGGCGCCGCTCGCCGAGATCGCCCTGCTCGGCGGCAAGCCGCGCGACAAGGCCTACAAGGCCGAGCTGGAGCGCGCCGTCGCGGTCGCCGAGGAGCTCAACCGCGCCCGTGACCTCGTCAACACCCCGCCGAACGACCTCGACCCCGAGGCCTTCGCCGCCGTCGCCACCGCGGCCGCCAAGGAGCACGGCATCAAGGTCCAGGTGCTCGACGAGAAGGCGCTCACCAAGGGCGGCTACGGCGGCATCCTCGGCGTCGGCGCGGGCTCGGAGGCCCCGCCGCGCCTGGTGAAGCTCTCGTACACCCACTCCAAGGCCAAGAAGCACCTCGCCTTCGTCGGCAAGGGCATCACGTACGACTCGGGCGGCATCTCGCTGAAGCCCGCCGGCCACAACGAGACCATGAAGTGCGACATGGCCGGCGCCGCGGCCGTCTTCGCCGCCGTGGTCGCCGCCGCGCGCCTCGGCCTGGAGGTGAACGTCACCGGCTGGCTGGCGCTCGCCGAGAACATGCCGTCCGGCTCCGCGACCCGCCCCGGCGACGTCCTGCGGATGTACAGCGGCAAGACCGTCGAGGTCCTGAACACCGACGCCGAGGGCCGGCTCGTCCTCGCCGACGCCATCGCCAAGGCCTCCGAGGAGCAGCCCGACGCGATCGTCGACGTGGCGACCCTGACCGGCGCCATGATGGTGGCGCTCGGCAACCGCACCTTCGGCATCATGTCCAACGACGACGCCTTCCGTACGTCGGTCCACGAGATCGCCGAGGAGGTCGGCGAGGCGTCGTGGCCGATGCCGCTCCTCGCCGACCTGCGCAAGGGCATGGACTCGCCGACCGCCGACATCGCCAACATCGGCGACCGGATGGGCGGCGGCCTGGTCGCGGGCCTCTTCCTCCAGGAGTTCGTGGGCGAGGGCATCGTCTGGGCCCACCTCGACGTCGCGGGCCCGGCCTTCCACGAGGGCGCGCCGTACGGCTACACCCCCAAGGGCGGCACCGGCAGCGCGGTCCGCACCCTGGTCCGCCTCGCCGAGCGCACCGCCGCGGGCGACCTGGGCTGAGCGGGACACACCCGACGCGGGCCCCGGACGTGCGTCGTCCGGGGCCCCGTTCTTCGCACGCGCGCGATTTCGCCCTCGACGAAATCCGCATGTCCGTCCGTGTGAACGGGGCCGCCGACGGGGCAGTGGGGTGTCTCACAGCCCGGCCCGGCGTCCCGTCCCGCGCCGACAAGTGCGAAGATGGGTTCCCGGCAGGACAGGGCCCCCACCACAGGGCCGAAACAAGAGCGGCCGAATACCAGCCGACCGACCGGTCGTCCCCCGCGAAAAGGGGTCCGGCGTACGGCGCACATGCATGGAGGACGTGACGTGGCGAACGACGCCAGCACCGTTTTCGACCTAGTGATCCTCGGCGGCGGTAGCGGCGGTTACGCCGCGGCGCTGCGCGGAGCGCAGCTGGGCCTGGACGTCGCCCTGATCGAGAAGAACAAGCTCGGCGGCACCTGCCTGCACAACGGCTGCATCCCCACGAAGGCGCTGCTGCACGCCGGCGAGATCGCCGACCAGGCGCGCGAGGCCGACCAGTTCGGCGTGAAGGCCACCTTCGAGGGCATCGACATGGCGGCCGTCCACAAGTACAAGGACGACGTGATCTCGGGCCTGTACAAGGGCCTGCAGGGGCTCGTCGCCTCCCGCAAGGTGACGTACATCGAGGGCGAGGGCAAGCTCTCGTCGCCGACCTCCGTGGACGTGAACGGGCAGCGCGTCCAGGGCCGCCACGTCCTGCTGGCGACCGGCTCCGTGCCGAAGTCGCTCCCGGGCCTGGAGATCGACGGCAACCGCATCATCTCCTCGGACCACGGCCTGACCCTGGACCGGGTGCCGAAGTCCGCGATCATCCTGGGCGGCGGCGTCATCGGCGTCGAGTTCGCCTCGGCGTGGAAGTCCTTCGGGGCCGACGTCACGGTCATCGAGGGCCTCAAGCACCTCGTGCCCGTGGAGGACGAGAACAGCTCCAAGCTTCTTGAGCGCGCGTTCCGCAAGCGCGGCATCAAGTTCAACCTCGGCACGTTCTTCGAGAAGGCCGAGTACACGCAGGACGGCGTCCGCGTGACCCTCGCCGACGGCAAGACCTTCGAGGCCGAGGTCCTCCTGGTCGCCATCGGCCGCGGCCCGGTCTCCCAGGGCCTCGGGTACGAGGAGCAGGGCGTCGCCATGGACCGCGGCTACGTCCTGGTCGACGAGTACATGCAGACCAACGTCCCGACCATCTCGGCCGTGGGTGACCTGGTCCCGACCCTCCAGCTCGCGCACGTCGGCTTCGCCGAGGGCATGCTGGTGGCGGAGCGTCTGGCCGGTCTCAAGCCCGTCCCGGTCGACTACGACGGCGTGCCCCGGGTGACGTACTGCCACCCCGAGGTCGCCTCCGTCGGCATCACCGAGGCCAAGGCCAAGGAGATCTACGGCGCCGACAAGGTCGTCGCCCTCAAGTACAACCTCGCGGGCAACGGCAAGAGCAAGATCCTCAAGACCGCGGGCGAGATCAAGCTCGTCCAGGTCAAGGACGGTGCCGTGGTGGGCGTCCACATGGTGGGCGACCGCATGGGCGAGCAGGTCGGCGAGGCGCAGCTGATCTACAACTGGGAAGCGCTGCCGGCCGAGGTCGCCCAGCTCATCCACGCCCACCCCACGCAGAACGAGGCGCTCGGCGAGGCCCACCTGGCCCTGGCGGGCAAGCCGCTGCACTCCCACGACTGACCTGCGGTCAGCGGGCGCGACGAGACGACGACCAGACTTCCTTCCCCGGGCTCTCGGCTACGGTTCGAGCGGGGGAGGCCCCAATCTTTTGTAAGGAGCAACTGAAACCATGGCGGTTTCCGTATCCCTTCCGGCGCTCGGCGAGAGCGTCACCGAGGGCACTGTCACCCGTTGGCTGAAGGCCGAAGGCGAGCGCGTCGAGGCCGACGAGCCGCTGCTCGAGGTCTCGACCGACAAGGTCGACACCGAGATCCCCTCCCCGGCCGCGGGCATCCTGGCCTCGATCAAGGTCGCCGAGGACGAGACCGTCGAGGTCGGCGCCGAGCTGGCCGTCATCGACGACGGTTCCGGCGACGCGGGCGGCTCGGCCGCCCCGGCGCAGGCCGAGGCCCCGGCCGCCCCCGCGCAGGAGGAGGCCCCGGCCGCTCCCGCGCAGGAGGAGGCCCCCAAGCAGGAAGCCCCGCAGCAGGAGGCGCCCGCGCCGTCCGGCGGCGCCGCCGAGGGCACCGAGGTCACCCTGCCCGCGCTCGGTGAGTCCGTCACCGAGGGCACCGTCACCCGCTGGCTGAAGGAGGTCGGCGAGGAGGTCGCGGCCGACGAGCCCCTCCTTGAGGTCTCGACGGACAAGGTCGACACCGAGATCCCCTCGCCGGTCGCGGGCGTCCTGCTCGAGATCGTCGTGGCCGAGGACGAGTCCGCCGAGGTCGGCGCCAAGCTCGCCGTCATCGGCGCGCCCGGCGCCGCCCCGGCCCCGGCCAAGGAGGAGGCCCCGGCCGCCCCCGCGCAGCAGGAGGCCCCCCAGCAGGAGGCCCCGAAGCAGGAGGCTCCGGCCCCGGCCCAGCCCGCCGCTCCGGCTGCCGCCCCCGCCGCTCCGGCCGCGCCCGCCGCTGCCGCCCCGGCTCCGGCCCGGCCCGCGGCCCCGGCCCAGACCGCGGCTCCGGCTCCGGCGCAGCCCGCTGCCGCCGCGCCCGCCGCCCCGGCCCAGGCCACCCCGGCCGACGACGGCGCCTACGTCACCCCGCTGGTGCGCAAGCTGGCCTCCGAGAACGGCGTGAACCTCTCCGAGGTCACCGGTTCCGGTGTCGGCGGCCGTATCCGCAAGCAGGACGTCATCGCCGCCGCCGAGGCCAAGAAGGCCGCTCCGGCCCCGGCCGCCGCCTCTCCGGCCGCGCCCAAGGCTCCGGCCCTGGAGGCCTCCCCGCTGCGCGGTCAGACCGTCAAGATGACCCGGATGCGCAAGGTCATCGGCGACAACATGATGAAGGCCCTGCACTCGCAGGCCCAGCTGACCTCGGTCGTCGAGGTCGACATCACCAAGCTGATGAAGCTGCGCGCCAAGGCCAAGGACGCCTTCGCCGCCCGTGAGGGCGTCAAGCTCTCCCCGATGCCGTTCTTCGTCAAGGCCGCCGCCCAGGCGCTGAAGGCCCACCCGGTCATCAACGCCCGGATCAACGACGACGAAGGCACCATCACCTACTTCGACGCGGAGAACATCGGCATCGCCGTGGACGCCGAGAAGGGGCTGATGACGCCGGTCATCAAGGGCGCGGGCGACCTGAACATCGCCGGCATCTCCAAGAAGACCGCCGAGCTGGCCGGCAAGGCCCGTGGCGGTGGCCTCACCCCGGACGACATGTCCGGCGCCACCTTCACGATCTCCAACACCGGTTCGCGCGGCGCCCTGTTCGACACGGTCATCGTGCCGCCGAACCAGGCCGCCATCCTCGGCATCGGCGCCACCGTCAAGCGCCCGGTCGTCATCAACCACCCCGACCTCGGCGAGACCATCGCGGTGCGTGACATGACCTACCTGTCGCTCTCCTACGACCACCGTCTGGTGGACGGCGCCGACGCCGCCCGCTACCTGACCGCGGTCAAGGCGATCCTGGAGGCCGGCGAGTTCGAGGTCGAACTCGGCCTGTAGCGCCGCCGCGCGAGGCGTTGTAAGACTCGTCTCATCAGCGCGTACGCCCCCGTCCGGACTCTTCCGGGCGGGGGCGCAGCCGTATTGTCTAGGGGTCACACGCCCTTGGGGTCCCGATGCCCCCGCCGGAGGAGCCCACATGACCGCGCCCGTTGTCCACTCGCTGCGCGACCAGATCCGCGAGCACATCGTGGAGGGGATCGTCAGCGGGCGCTGGAAGCCGGGCGAGCGCATCGTGGAGCGCCGTATCGCCGTGGAGCTGGAGGTCTCGCAGACCCCGGTGCGCGAGGCGCTGCGCGAGCTGGAGACGCTGCGGCTCATCGAGTCCGCGCCCAACAAGGGCGTACGGGTGCGGAATCTGACCGCGGCCGACCTGGAGGAGAGCTACCCGGTCAGGGCGGGCCTGGAGGCGATCGCCGCCGAGCTGGCTGCCGAGCGCCTCGCCGAGGACTGCTCGGCCCTGGAGCCGCACGTGGCGGCCCTGTACGAGGCCGACCGCGCCGCCGACGGCACCGGACAGGTGCGGCACACGGTCGCCTTCCACCGCGAGCTGGTGCGGGCGGCGAACAACTCGGTGCTGCTGCACACCTGGGAGGGCCTCGGCATCGAGGTCTTCACCGCGCTCTCCATCCGCTGGCTCGGCACGGTCCAGCAGTCCTACGCGGAGGAGCACGAGGCCCTGGTCTCGGCCTTCCGGGAGCGCGATCCCGCCATCGCGGAGCTGGTGAAGGCCCACGTCCTCGGCTGCGCGCCGCGCGCCTGATCTCCGACTCCGCCGGGCGCCCGGGGCCCCCGCAGGCCGCTCATGATCCCCGTAGGCCGCTCATACGCGCTCCCACCTGCGCGAATCCTTCAAATCGAAGGCACCCGGTGCCCACTTTCATGGCACCGAATGCCTACTTTCTTCATCTGAAGAGATTTTGCCGTTCAAGCTTTGATCGATCATCGATCACGGGATTACAGTCGACGACGGGCTCTGACCCGAGCCTCACGCCCTGTCCTGCCAGACACGGCACCCCCACCCCTTACCGAACAGGGGACCCCCTCCGACTCAGGAAGGCGGCGCAATGACCGACCCCTCCGCAATCCAGCCGAGCGAGCTCGACCAGCTCCCGGACCGCGACCCCGAGGAGACCGCCGAATGGCAGGCCTCCCTGGACGCCGTTACCCAGGCGGCCGGGCCGCACCGTGCCGCGTACCTGATGCGCCGCACGCTGGAGCGTGCCGAGGGCGCGGGCCTGGCGCTGCCCAAGCTCCTCGAAACGGACTACGTCAACACCATCCCCACCTCCGCGGAGCCGGCTGTCGACGGTGACGAGGAGATGGAGCGGAAGATCACCGCGTGGAACCGCTGGAACGCGGCCGCGATGGTCACCCGCGGCTCCAAGCACGGCGTCGGCGGCCACATCGCCACCTTCGCCTCCGCCGCCTGGCTCTACGAGACGGGCTTCAACCACTTCTTCAAGGGCAAGGAAGCCCAGGACGCCCCCGGCTCCGGCGACCAGCTCTACATCCAGGGCCACGCCTCCCCCGGCATCTACGCCCGCGCCTTCCTCGACGGCCGTCTGAACGAGACGCAGCTCGACAACTTCCGGCAGGAGGCGGGCGGCAACGGCCTGCCGTCCTACCCGCACCCGCGCCGCCTGCCCTGGCTGTGGGAGTTCCCGACGGTCTCCATGGGCCTCGGCCCGCTGTCGGCGATCTACCAGGCGCGCTTCAACCGCTACCTCACCAACCGCGGCATCAAGGACGTCTCCGCCTCGCACGTGTGGGCGTTCCTCGGTGACGGCGAGATGGACGAGCCCGAGTCGACGGCGGCCCTCGCACTGGCCGCGCGTGAGGGTCTGGACAACCTCACCTACGTCATCAACTGCAACCTGCAGCGCCTCGACGGCCCGGTCCGCGCCAACTTCCGCGTGGTGCAGGAGCTGGAGGCCCAGTTCCGCGGCGCCGGCTGGAACGTCATCAAGGTCCTGTGGGGCAACGCCTGGGACGAGCTGTTCCGGCTCGACACCACGGGCGCCCTGGTCCGCCGCCTCCGCGAGGTGCCGGACGCGCAGTTCCAGACGTACGCGACGCGCGACGCCGCCTACATCCGCGAGCACTTCTTCGGCTCCGAGCCCTCGCTCGTCGAGCTGGGCAAGCTGCTCAGCGACGACAAGATCAGCGAGTGCTTCCACCTCTCGCGCGGCGGCCACGAGGCCCGCAAGGTCTACGCGGCCTACCGTGCGGCGCTCACCCACAAGGGCGCGCCGACCGTGATCCTCGCGCAGACCGTCAAGGGCTTCACCCTCGGCAAGGGCTTCGCGTCCAAGAACGCCAACCACCAGATGAAGAAGCTGTCGGTGGACGAGTTCAAGGACATGCGGGACCTGCTCGGCCTGCCGATCCCGGACAGCGCGTTCGTCGACGGCCAGGTGCCCTACGGCCACCCCGGCGCCGACTCCCCCGAGGTCCGCTACCTCCAGGAGCGCCGCGCGGCCCTCGGCGGCCCGGCCCCGGCCCGCCGCACGCAGCCGCTGGCCCCGCTGCCCGCCCCGGCCGACAAGGCGTTCGCGTCCTTCGACAAGGGCTCGGGCTCGCAGTCGATCGCCACGACCATGGCGTTCGTACGCCTGGTCAAGGACCTCGTACGCGACAAGGAGTCCGGCAAGCGCTGGGTGCCGATCGTCCCCGACGAGGCGCGCACCTTCGGCATGGAGAGCCTCTTCCCGTCCCTCGGCATCTACTCGCCGAAGGGCCAGACGTACGAGCCGGTCGACCGCGACCAGCTGATGTACTACAAGGAGGCCAAGGACGGCCAGATCCTCAACGAGGGGATCACCGAGGCCGGTTCCATGGCGGACTTCATCGCCGCGTCGACGTCGTACGCGACGCACGGCGAAGTGATGATCCCGTTCTACATCTTCTACTCGATGTTCGGCTGGCAGCGCACCGCCGACCAGATGTGGCAGCTCGGCGACCAGCTCGGCCGCGGCTTCCTCGTCGGCGCCACGGCCGGCCGTACGACGCTGACGGGCGAGGGCCTGCAGCACGCCGACGGCCACTCGCCGGTGATCGCCGCGACGAACCCGGCGGCGCTCTCCTACGACCCGGCGTTCGCGTACGAGGTCGCCGCGATCGTCAAGGACGGTCTGCGCCGGATGTACGGCGAGGCGGCTCCGGGCGAGGACCAGAACGTCTTCTACTACCTCACCGTCTACAACGAGCCCATGCCGCAGCCCGCGAAGCCCGCGGGAGTCGACGAGGGCATCGTGCGCGGCCTCTACCGCTTCAACACGGCGGAGTCCGCGGGCCTGTCCCCCGCCGCCGACGCCGCGCGCGTCCAGCTCCTCGGCTCCGGCACGGCCATCCACTGGACCCTGGCCGCGCAGAAGATGCTGGCCGAGGAGTGGGGCGTGGCCGCGGACGTGTGGTCCGCCACCTCCTGGACCGAGCTGCGCCGCGACGCCCTGGAGGCGGACGAGGCACTGCTGCGCGGCGAGGAGCGCACGCCGTACGTCCGCCAGGCCCTCGAAGGCGCGCAGGGCCCGGTCCTCGCCGTCTCCGACTACATGCGCCAGGTCCCGGACCAGATCGCCCAGTGGGTCGAGCAGGACTACTCCTCGCTCGGCGCGGACGGCTTCGGCCTCTCCGACACGCGTGACGCGGCGCGGCGCCACTTCGGCGTCGACGCGGAGTCGATCGTGGTGGCGGCCCTGGCCCAGCTGGCGCGGCGCGGCGAGGTGCCGGCGTCCGCGGTGAAGGAGGCTCGGGCGAAGTACGGGCTGTAGCCCGCGACCCCCGGCCGCTCTCCCCAGCCCCCGCTCCGTCCGCCGCGGAGCGGGGGCTCGCGGTTTTTTCCCCCCGCTGGGGCGGGGCGTCCGGTTCGGCCACCGCGCGGCTCCGCGTCGCGCGGCTGTCCCCCACCCCCGCCGCCCGTGCACCCCGCGTCCGGGGCTGAACGGACGGGTGAGCGCCCAGGGTCCATCACGCCCCTCTGGCCCTGGCGAGGGGCTGCGACGCCACCGGCCTGGCGGCTGTTCCGCCCGGAGAACCCGTGCCCCCTCGGCCTCGGCGCACTGTCCCGCCGCTTCGCGGCGGATGCTCCCCACCCACCCGTTCACCCCGCATCCGGGCCCGAACGAACGGGCGGAGGGGGTGGAGGCCCACTGCGGGGCAACGGGCGGGCGGGCGGGAGAGCTACGCCGCGAAGCGGCGGCACGAGGGCGAACGCACCCGCAGACAACGACCGGGTTACCCAGAGGCCACACCACAGAGCAACGGGCGGGCGGGTGGGAGACGCTCGCCGCGAAGCGGCGGCACGAAGGCGAACGCACCCGCAGACAACGACCGGCTGCCCGGAGCCGTCCAGGCAGGCCGATCGGGGGCGACCGGAGCCGCGGGCCGACGGCCCGGGAAGCGAGGCCCCGCGGAGCGGGAGCAACCCCGCGGCCCGGGAAGTGCGAGCCCCCCGCAGTGGGGGGACCGGCGGCATCATGGGGGCATGCGCGCTGCCCGCCTCATCAAAATGGTGCTGCTCCTCCAGGCAAGGCCCTCCATGACCGCCGCCGAGCTGGCCACGGAGCTGGAAGTCTCCGAGCGGACCATCACCCGCGACGCCCAGGCCCTCTCGGAGGCCGGCGTCCCCGTCTACGCCGACCGGGGCCGCACCGGCGGCTACCGCCTCATCGGCGGCTACCGCACCCGCCTGACCGGCCTCGGCCGCAGCGAGGCGGAGGCCCTGTTCCTCTCCGGGGTCCCGGGCGCCCTGCGTGAGATGGGCCTGGAGGACGCCGCCTCGGCGGCCCGCCTGAAGGTCTCGGCCGCGCTCATGCCGTCCCTCAAGGACGCCCCGCGAAGCGCCGCGCAACGCTTCCATCTGGACGCCCCCGGCTGGTTCAAGGAGATCCCCGCCCCCCGGCTGCTGCCGGTCATCGCCGACGCGGTGTGGGACGACCGCCGGGTGACCGCCCGCTACCTGCGCCAGGAGACCGAGGTGGAGCGGGAGTTGGAACCGTACGGCCTGGTGCTCAAGGCGGGTGTCTGGTACCTCTGCGCCCGCGTGCCCGACCACGGCACGCACCGCGTCTACCGCGTCGACAGGTTCACCGGCCTCATCTCCGGCGCCGAACGCTTCGTACGCGACGAGGGGTTCGACCTGCCGGCCTTCTGGGAGGAGCGGGCGGCCGAGTTCGCGCGGGCGATCCTGCGCTCCGAGGCCGTCGTGCGGCTCACGGAGGCGGGCGTGCGGCAGCTCCCGTACGCCATGGACCGCTCGGTCGTGGACGAGGCGATGGCGTCGGCGGGCGCCCCGGACGCGACGGGCCGGGTGACGGTCACCCTGCCCGTCGAGAACGAGGACGTGGCCTACACCCAGCTCATGGCGCTCGGCCCGGAGGCGGAGGTGGTGGAACCCGCCGCCCTGCGCGAACGGTTCGCGTCCGCGGCGGCCCGCTCGGCCGAGCTGTACCGGCAGGGCTGAGCGGACCCCCCGTGCCCCTCGCGGACCGAAACCCCCCTCTCACCGCTCGCCACTCACCGGTACCCCGTGACATCCGCCTCCGGGCTCTCCTGGTCGACCTCCAGGAGGTACCGCCACGCGTCCGGCGCCGAGCCGTCGACGTCCGTGAACCCGTACTCCTTGGCGAGCCCGCCGCTGGAGAGCGAGGCGCCGTTCCAGCGCGCCACGTCCGGGTCGGCGGCCAGCGCGGCGAGGGCGCGCCCGATGAACGTCGGCGTCTCCGAGATCGCGAAGTGCGGATCCTGCTCGCACCCCGCACGCCAGTTCTCCTCGGAGACCTTGAAGTACGTGTCGAGCATGGCTTCGGAGCGCAGCCAGCCGGGGGTCAGGCAGACGGCCGTGCAGCCGTACTCCGCCAGTTCCTCGGCGAGCCCGCGCGCCATCCGCAGCGGGGCGGCCTTGGCGAGGTCGTAGTAGAAGGGCTTGCGGTAGCGCCGGTTGTACTCCTCGGTGCCGTCGGTGACCTCGACGACCAGGCCGCCGCGGTTCCTGATCAGCAGCGGCAGCGCGTACCGGCTGGTGATGATGTGGGACTCGACCCCGAGGCGCAGGACCCGCAGCCCGTTGCCGAGGTCGTGCTCCCACATCTTCTTGTCCCACTCGACGAAGGTGTCGCCGCCCCAGAGGTCGTTGACGAGGATGTCCAGGCGGCCCCGTTCGCGGTCGATGCGTTCCACCAGCGCCCGGACCTGTTCCGGTTCCAGGTGGTCGGTCGGTACGGCGATGCCCTCGCCGCCCGCCTCGTCCACGCGTTCCGCGGTCCCCTCGATGGTCTCCTTGTCCCGTCCCACCTCGCTGACGTGCTCACGGGTGGTCCTTCCCGTCACGTACACGGTCGCTCCGGCGCGGCCGAGCTCCACGGCCATCGCGCGTCCCGCGCCGCGGGTGGCGCCCGCCACGAGGGCGGTCTTTCCGGTCAGGGGTCGTGTTGTCTCCATGTCCTTGACGCTTCCACCAAAAGCCGACACCTCCTGTCGGTTTTTCCCAGGGCATGTGCACGCATAACGAGACAGCCGCATTCCGCCGTACTCCGCGTGCGCCCGCACCCCCCAGGGCCGATGCTGGACGCGTGATGGACGAGACGGAGTTCTGGGAGATCGTGGACAGTACCCGCGAGGCCGCCGGCGGCGACCCCGAGGACCACGCGGAGCTGCTCGTCGAGCGTCTGGTGGGTTCCGACCCGGACGCCGTGCTCGACTTCGCCCGTCACTTCGAGGCCCGCTACAACCGCGCCTACCGCTGGGATCTGTGGGGCGCCGCCTGGGTGCTGCTCGGCGGCGCGAGCGACGACGCCTTCGACTACTTCCGCTGCTGGCTGATCGGCCAGGGCCGGGCGGTCTACGAGGGCGCGGTGCACGACCCGGACGACTTGGCCGACCTCCTGGACGACTTCGACGAGGACCTCGACGGCGACGGCGAGGAGCTCGGCTACGCCGCCGACGAGGCGTACGAGCAGCTCACCGGCCTCGTCGCCCCCGATCTCGGCATCCAGCCCGCACCACCTGAGCCTTCGGGCGCCCCGATCGACTTCGAGGACGACGCGGTGATGGCGCGGCACTACCCGAAGCTGTGGGACCGCTTCATGTCCGAGTGACGCCCCCCGCCCCCACACCCTCATCCCGGCCCCGCGGCCCCGTCCCCGCGGGCTGCTACCGCCTCTCGGGCGCGAACACCATCATCGTCACGTCGTCCCGTACGGCCCCCGCGTGCCGCAGGACGTCCGACCAGACCTGTTCCGTGAGCGCGGGCGGGTCGTCGACGACCGCAGGGTCCGCCTCGATCATGGCGGAGAGCCGTTCGAGGAGCGGGTAGAAGGCGCCGGTCGCGTCCCTGGCCTCGCAGACGCCGTCGGTCAGGGCCAGCAGCCGGTCGCCGGGGAACAGCGGCACCGTCAGCCGTTCGGGCGGGGCGGTCCCCGCGATGCCGAGGCCGAGCGGCGGCCCCGACGCCACCGACAGTTCGGTGACGTCGGGCCCGCGCAGGAGCAGCGGGGCCGGGTGGCCGCACGAGAGGACGTGGACGACGTCGGAGCCGTCGGGGAACTCCAGGAACACTGCCGTCGCGAACAGCTCGGTGTGCTCCTCGTCCGCCGAGTCGACGACGAGCCTGCGGTCGAGGCGGGCGGCGACGCCCTCCAGCTCGGCCATGTCGATGACCGCCTCGCGGAAGGCGCCGAGCAGCGCGGCGACCGTGCCGACGGCGGCGAGCCCGTGGCCCTGGACGTCGCCGACCAGGGCGCGTACGCCGTGCGCCGAGACACGTACGTCGAAGAAGTCGCCGCCGACCAGGGACTCGCGCTGCGCCGCCTGGTACAGGCCCGCGCACCGCACCCGGCCGACGCGGTCGGGCAGCGGCGGGAGCACCGCGAGCTGGGCCGCCTCGGCGACCGTGCTGACCATGACGAGCTGGCGTTCGCGGCGGCCCCGGACCCAGGCGAAGAGCACGCTGAGCAGGGCGATGAAGGTGATCGTCAGCTGGTCGCCGCTGCCCGGGTGGCCGAGCCCCAGGCCGGGCAGGGTGAGCAGCAGCAGGACGAGGCCGCCGAGCAGGGCGGTGGCGGTGGGCCCGTAGGACAGGGCGGCGAGCGGTGTGACGGCGGCGACCAGGAAGATCAGGTCCGGCGTCTGCGGCGTGAGCGTCTGGATGAGGACGACCGCCGCGAGGAGCAGCGGCGGCGGCCACCGCACCCAGGGCGGGGGCGGCGTGCCGCGCAGCAGCCAGTCGCGCTGGTCCGCGTCGCGCCGTCTCGCCGCAGCCCTGATCATCCCTACACGCTCCTACGCGCGCCGGGGCACCGCACGCCGGGCCGGTCCGTCGGGTGTCCCGCGCGGCCGGAGGAAGGAGCCGGAGGGAGCGTTCGGCAGGAGCGGTCAGAGGGAGCGGCCCATGAGGACGTCGTCGACGTACTCGCCTTCGAGCAGGAATTCGCCGGGCAGCACGCCCTCGATCACGAAGCCCTCCGACTCGTAGAGCCTGCGGGCCGGCGTGTTGTGCCCGAGGACGCGCAGGGTGATGCGCCGGGCGCGCTGCCTGCGTGCCTCGTCCAGGGTGGCGCGCATCATGCGCCGGCCGACGCCCCGGCCGCGCGCCTCCTCGGCGACCAGGAAGCCCTGGATCTGGCGGACGTGCGCGTTGGAGAACAGCGGCGTGGGCAGGCCGAGCTTCACGTAGCCGACGAGCTGCCCGTCGAGTTCGGCCACGAGATGGTCGTGGGGGCCGAAACGGTCGTTGAAGAAGGGGTCGTAGGGCGGCTCCGGGCGGGGCAGGACCGCGTGCAGCGGGGACCAGGCGGCCCGGTCGAGGCGGGCGAGGGCGGCGTCGTCGTCGAGCAGGGCGGTGCGTATGTGCAACTCCGGCATGGCGCCACTGTACGGCGGTCGCGCCGCGCCCCACCCGCGGTCATCCGACCTGTCCCCTTCCCGTCTCCCCCGTGCCGGGTTCCTTTCGCCGTCGGTGCCGTCCGTACCCTGCGCGCCCGCCCTGCCGGGTTCCTTCCGGGCTTTTCGGACAGGATGGAGCCATGGAAACCACACGGTCCCGCGTCGCCGTCTCCGGCGCCTCCGGTCTCATCGGCACGGCGCTCACCCGCTCCCTCACCGCGGACGGCCACGAGGTGGTCCGCCTGGTGCGCAGAGCGCCCCGCGGCCCCGGCGAGGTGCGCTGGGACCCCGCGGGCGGCCGCGTCGACACGGCGGGGCTCGCGGGCTGCACGGCGATCGTCAACCTCGCGGGCGCCGGGATCGGCGACCACCGGTGGACGGCGGCCTACAAGCGGGAGCTGCGCGACAGCAGGGTCCTCGGCACCTCCGCGCTCGCCGCGGCGGCGGCCTCGCTCGACGAACCGCCCCGGGTGTTCCTCAACGCCGGGGCGATCGGCTACTACGGGGACACCGGCACGCGTGCGGTGGACGAGACCGCCCCCGCCGGCACGGGGTTCCTGCCGGCCCTCTGCGTGGAGTGGGAGGAGGCCACGGCGGCCGTGCGGGAGGCGGGCATCCGTACGGTCATCGCCCGCAACGGCCTGGTCGTGGCCCGCCAGGGCGGCGCCTGGGCGCGTCTCTTCCCGCTCTTCAAGGCGGGCCTCGGCGGGCGTCTGGGCAACGGCAGGCAGTACTGGAGCTACATCTCCCTGCACGACGAGGTGGCCGCCCTGCGGCATCTCCTCGCCACCGAGACCCTGTCGGGCCCGGTCAACCTCACCGCCCCCGAGCCGCTGACCAACGGCGAGATCACCGCCGCGATGGGCCGGGTGCTGCGCCGCCCCACGCTCCTTCCCGCGCCCGCTCCCGCGCTGCGCGTGGCGCTCGGCGAGATGGCGGGCGACGTGCTGGGCAGCCAGCGCGTCCGGCCGGCCCGCCTCCTGGAGTCGGGCTTCGCGTTCACGTATCCGGGCATCGAGGAGACGCTGCGGGCGGCGCTGGCGTAGCCGGGGGGCGGACGGCGTCGGGCGGTCCGCCGGGGCGTGCGACCCGCGTGCGACCGTGCCCGGTCCGTGCGCGACTGGACCGGCGTGCGGGCGCTCCTACGCTTGATCCGAACCCCTGTGTTCGGGAGCCCTGTGGGGGGCATCAGATCCCCACCAGCCCGCGCGACCTCTGGGAGGGGCACGTGCTAGAGCCTGCGCACCATGCGGACGTCGTCATCGTGGGGGCCGGGGCCGCGGGGCTCTCGGCCGCGCATCGGCTGACCAGCGCCGGAGTGAAGACCGTAGTCCTGGAGGCCGCGCCTTGCGTCGGCGGCAGGATGGCGACCGAGAAGGTCGACGGCTTCCGGCTCGACAGGATCGGGCAGTTGCTGACCACCTCCTACCCGGAGCTGCGCCGCACGCCGGGGCTGGACGCGCTCGTGCTGCGCCCGTTCGCCCCCGGCATCCTGGTGCACAGCGACGGCCGCCACCACCGGGCGGCGGAGCCCGTGCCCGGACGGAGCGCGAGAGGCGCACTCACGGCGGCGCGCGCCCTCGCGAGCGCCCCCCTCGTGCCGCGGGCCGTGAAGCCCGCCCCGAGGCCCGCCTCGCGCCCGGCGCCCCTCGGCGGCCCGCTCGACCAGGCACGGCTCGGCGTCGCGCTCGCCCGCATCGGGGCGACCCCCGTCGAGCGGCTGCTCGGCCGCCCCGAACTCCCCGCCCGCAAGGCCCTCGCCGCCCGCGGGCTGCCCTCGCGCACCGTCGACGGCTTCCTGCGCCCGCTGCTCTCGGCGCTGCTCTGCGACCCCGGTCTCATCACGTCCAGCCGGTGCGCGGACCTCGCCCTGCACGCCTACGCGCGCGGCCGGCTCTGTCTAACCGAGGGCGGCGCCGAGGCACTGCCCGAACTGCTCGCCGCGGCGCTGCCGCCCGGCACGGTGCACACCGGCGTCCGGGTCACCTCGGTCTCCACGACCTCCGTCACCACCGCCGGGCACGGCACGGTCGACTGCCGGGCCGTGCTGCTCGCCACCGACGCCCGCGCCGCCGCGGAACTGCTCCCCGGGCTGCGCGTGCCGTCCTTCCACGAGGTGACGGTGTTCCACCACACGGCGCCCGAGCCGCCGATGGAGGATGCCGGGCTGCTCCTCGACGCCGACCGCGCGGGCCCGGTCGCCCACACGGCGGTCGTCAGCCAGGTCGACCCGTCCCGCGCGCCCGCGGGCCGGGTCCTGGTCTCCTCCACGGTGCTCGGACCGCCACCGGACGAGCGGGCCGTGCGCACCCACCTCGCCGCGCTCTACGGCGCCCCGACCGACCGCTGGGAGCTGCTCGCCCTCCACCACACCCGCGAGGCCGTGCCGGCGATGCCGCCCCCGCACGACCCGCGCCGCCCGGTGCGGCTGCTCGGCGGGCTCTACGTCTGCGGGGACCACCGGGACACCAGCACGGTCCAGGGCGCCCTGCACTCGGGGCGCCGCGCGGCCCACGCGGCGCTCAGGGACTTCGGCATCACCCCGGCGGACGGCGACGCCCGGGAGCCCCTGCCCTTCGCCGCCTGATCCCTCCGCCCCTCGGCCACTTCCCAGGAAGCCCCCGCGCCCCCACGGCGGGGGCTTCCGCCCGCGCCGCGTCCGGGGGCACGTCCGGGAGCTAGCCGAAGACCGCCGTGATCTTGTCGCGGTATCCCCGTACGGGCGTCGCGTCCCGGTAGGGCTCAAGGCGGCGCTCGAAGTCGCGTACGTACTCGTGCGCCCGGGCGGACCGCATATCCCCGGCGGCCTGGGCGGCCTCCGCGCCCAGCAGGCAGGCCTGTTCCAGGTCGCCGAGGCCGAGCCGGGCGGTGGCGAGCACCACCCGGCAGAACAGGCGGCTGCGCGCGAGGGCGGGGGCGCGCAGTTGCAGGGAGCGCTCGGCGTGCTGGGCGGCGGCGCGGTACTGCTGGAGGTCGCGGTAGCTGTGCCCGAGGTCGTCGGCGAGCTGGGCCTCGTCGAAGAAGCGGGCCCAGTGCGGCACCTCGTCGCCCGGCCTGGCCGCCCCCAGGGACCGTTCGGCCCGGGTCAGGGAGTTCGTGCAGGCCCGCACCTCGCCGAGCACCCCGTGGCCGCGCGCCTCGGCGGCGTACAGCAGGGCCTGCACGGTGGGCGGCGCGGAGGAGCCGATGCCCTGCTGGGCGACGCGCGCGAGCTGGACGGCCTCCCGTCCGTGCCCGAGGTAGACGGCCTGGCGGCTCATGGTGACCAGCACGTAGGAGCCGTAGGCCCGGTCGCCGGCCGCCTGCGCGAGCCGCAGCGCCTGGACGTAGTACCGCTGGGCCAGACCGTGCGCCGCGATGTCGTACGAGGTCCAGCCCGCGAGGCGGGTCAGATCGGCCACCGCCGCGAAGAGGCGCCGTCCGGCCTGTTCGCCGTAGGTGCCGCGCAGCATGGGCTCGGCCTCGTGCTCCAGGTAGCGCACGAGCGCCTGCCGGGCGTGCCCGCCGCCGTACGCGTCGTCGAGCGTGCGGAAGAGTTCGCCGACGGAGCGCAGGGCCGCGATGTCACCGCTGGTCACCCGCTGTCCCGGCCCGCGGTCGGACTCCCTGCGCTGGCGTGGCACGGCGGGGCGGCCCTGCTGGGGCACGCGCGCGTGGGCGGGCTCGCCGCGGCCCACCCGCTCGTCGGCCCTGCCGATCAGCCAGTCGCGGCTCGGCACGACGAGCCCGGCCGGGGTGAAGGCGATCTTCCGTAGCTCCGCGTGGCTCCCGGAGTCCTTGCGCCAGAGTCCGCCGACGATGTCGACGGCCTCCTCGGGCGTGGCGGCGAACTCCAGGCCCGCGTAGACCGGGGCGCAGGCGTCGAGGCCGAGGTCCTGCGCGGTGAGGCGGCGCCCGAGGCGCCGGGTGAAGACCTCGGCGATCAGGGCGGGCGTGGTGCCTCTGGGCTGCTGCCCGCGCAGCCACCGGGTCACCGACGTCTTGTCGTACCGCAGATCGAGGCCGTGTTCGAGGCCGAGCTGATCGACGCGGCGCGCGAGGCCCGCATGGGAGAACCCGGCTTCCGCGATCAGTGCGGAGAGCTGGCGGTTGGGGGTGCGCTGCGGAGGTCGTTCCGTCATCGGCTGTGCGGTCTCCTGCCTTCCGGGCCTGCCTGGAGCAGCCCTTACGGCTCCGTGAACGGCGCGAATGTAACGGCCTTCACCGCCCCTTTCGGCACGTTCGCCCCCCATTCATCCGATCGTGTGAGGAACCCGGGCCGGAGTTGTCGGAGGAGGGGGCCCGTACAGTGGCAGGGGCGCGATATGTGCACGGTGAACGTTCAGGGAGGCACCTGCCGTGAGTGAGTTTCGGTTCGTCCGCATGGGCTTCGGCCCTGACGCCGTGGAGTACCGGGAGGCCTGGGACGAGCAGCGCCGCGTACACGCCGCCCGCTTCGCCGACGAGGTCCCGGACACCTGCCTGCTCGTCGAGCACCCGCCGGTCTACACCGCGGGCCGCCGCACCGAGGACAGCGAGCGCCCGCTGGACGGCACGCCCGTCGTCGACGTGGACCGCGGCGGCAAGATCACCTGGCACGGACCCGGCCAGCTCGTGGGCTACCCGATCCAGAAGCTGCCGCGCCCCGTCGACGTCGTAGCACATGTGCGGCGTCTTGAAGAGGCACTTATCCGTACGTGTGCGGAGTTCGGCCTGGAGACCAGCCGCGTCGAGGGACGCAGCGGCGTCTGGGTCCTCGGCGACCCGGTGGAGCGGCGTCCCGCGCTCGGCGGCCTCTCCCTCGACTTCGACCCGCGGCTGACGGACGAGGAGTTCGACGCCCGGTTCAACGGCCCGGAGTACGCGCCGTCCAACGCGGGCCAGCGCCGCGAGGACCGCAAGGTCGCCGCCATCGGCATCCGCGTCGCCAAGGGCGTCACGATGCACGGCTTCTCGCTCAACGTGAACCCGGACAACACCTGGTTCGACCGGATCATCCCGTGCGGCATCCGCGACGCGGGCGTCACGTCGCTGGCGTACGAGCTCGGCCGTGACCTCACCATCGCCGACGTCCTTCCCGTGGCCGAGCGCCATCTGCGCGACGTCCTGGAGAACGCGGAACTCAAGCCGCGGCTGATCGAGAAGCAGGCGGAGCCCGCGGCGGCGCCGATGCCCGAGAAGGCCTCCGCGTAGCGGTACCGGACTCGGGGGAATGGACCCCCTTGGCCAGAGGTTGGCCAGAAGTAAGCCCAACGACATCACGGGCGTACCCTGGTGTGCGCCGAAGAATCGAAGCTACAGGGAGCCGATGTGTCCGCAGTCGCACCCGACGGACGCAAGATGCTGCGCCTGGAGGTCCGGAACAGCCAGACCCCCATCGAGCGCAAGCCCGAGTGGATCAAGACCCGGGCGAAAATGGGCCCCGAGTACAACGCCCTGCAGAAGCTCGTGAAGAGCGAGGGCCTGCACACGGTCTGCCAGGAGGCGGGCTGTCCGAACATCTACGAGTGCTGGGAAGACCGCGAGGCCACGTTCCTCATCGGCGGTGACCAGTGCACCCGGCGCTGCGACTTCTGCCAGATCGACACCGGCAAGCCGCAGGCCCTCGACCGCGACGAGCCGCGCCGCGTCGGCGAGTCCGTCGTCACGATGGACCTGAACTACGCCACCATCACCGGCGTCGCCCGCGACGACCTGGAGGACGGCGGCGCCTGGCTGTACGCGGAGACCGTGCGCCAGATCCACGCCATGACGGCGGAGCGCGAGGCGGGGCAGACCAAGGTCGAGCTCCTCATCCCCGACTTCAACGCCGTGCCCGAGCAGCTGGCCGAGGTCTTCTCCTCGCGCCCCGAGGTGCTCGCGCACAACGTCGAGACGGTGCCCCGCATCTTCAAGCGCATCCGCCCCGGCTTCCGCTTCGAGCGCTCGCTGGAGGTCATCACCCGCGCGCGTGAGGCGGGCCTCGTCACGAAGTCCAACCTCATCCTCGGCATGGGCGAGGAGCGCGAGGAGATCAGCGACGCGCTGCACCGGCTGCACGAGGCGGGCTGCGAGCTCATCACGATCACGCAGTACCTGCGCCCCTCGGTGCGCCACCACCCCGTGGAGCGCTGGGCCAAGCCGCAGGAGTTCGTGGAGCTGAAGGAGGAGGCCGAGGAGATCGGCTTCTCGGGCGTCATGTCGGGCCCGCTGGTCCGCTCCTCGTACCGCGCGGGACGGCTGTACCAGATGGCGATGGAGCAGCGCGGCACGGTCGCGGCCGTCTGACGCGGGTGCTCTCCGGTCGGCGGCGCGCCGCCGGCCCGGTGACCCCGGCACGTGCCGGGCGCGCGGGCATCGTGTGAATCGCCGCACAAGAAGCTACCGACTGGTAGAAGCCGCAACGACGCGGTTCGTACGATTCCGCAGGTCGCGGACGCGTATGGACCGCGTCGTCGTTTTTGGGCGCCGCATCAAGGTTTCATCGGCGTTTGACCGGTCGGTCACGCCCTGGTAACACCAAACAGTGACCCTGGTATCACCGCACGTACATCCTTACCCACAGCCGCTCCTCACCCGAGTCGCTTCCCAGGAGGGCCCCACCATGCAGGCCGCGCCCGTACGCGCCACCGCCATCCCGTCCGTCTCCGTCGCCCTGCGCGCCGTCGAGTCGCTCCTCATGAGCGGCGGGCAGCGCACGGCACGCCGCAACGCCTGGACTTCCGTGCTCGAGGACCGTCGCCGCGCCAAGGACCGGGTCGAGGCGCTGCGCGTGTTCGAGGAGAGCGTGGCGACCCGCACGTCGTAGGTCCGGGGAGACCGTGGCAACCCGCACGTCGTAGTCGCTTCCGGGGGCACGTAGACTCAAGAGCATGGCGAGGAAGGAATCCACCGCGGCGGATGCGGCCGCGGAGCCAGGGCGACTCAAGCAGATCGCTCTGACCTACAAGATGACCCGTCGGGCCGACTCGAAAATCGGCCTGATCATCGCGGCTGTGGGAATCGTCACCTTTGGTGTCTTCCTCGCGATCGGCTTCTTGATCGGTCACCCGGTCTATCTGGGCATTCTCGGCTTCCTGCTCGCCTTCCTCGCGATGGCGATCGTCTTCGGACGCAGGGCCGAGCGTGCCGCCTTCGGGCAGATGGAGGGCCAGCCCGGTGCGGCGGCCGCGGTGCTCGACAAGATCGGCCGCGGCTGGACGACGACCCCCGCGGTCGCGATGAACCGCAGCCAGGACGTGGTGCACCGCACCGTCGGCAAGGCCGGCATCGTCCTGGTGGCCGAGGGCAACCCGAACCGGGTGAAGGGCCTGCTGGCCTCCGAGAAGAAGAAGATGGCCCGCATCGTGGCGGACGTGCCGGTGCACGACGTCATCGTCGGCACCACCGAGGACACGGTCTCCCTCAAGAAGCTGCGCACGACGCTCCTGAAGCTGCCGCGCGTGCTCACCGGCCCGCAGGTGACGGCCACCAACGACCGGCTGCGCGCCATGGGCGACCTGATGTCGAACATGCCGCTCCCGAAGGGTCCGATGCCGAAGGGCATGCGGATGCCTCGCGGCGGCCCGAAGATGAAGTAGCCCCGGCTTCTCCCCGAGCGTCCCTACGGCGAAGGCCCCGGAACCGTCCAGGTTCCGGGGCCTTCGCCGTAGGCATCGTGCCGCGGCGTACGCGGCGGTCACCGTGCGCGGCGCGCTGCGCGGCGCGCTCCTCAGATCCGGATCTGCACGGCGCGGGCGAGGCGGTCGTGCAGGCCGCGGCCGTCGCGGTCCCAGATGAGGGCCGGGACGGCGATGCAGAGCAGGACGCAGCGGACCAGGACGCGGCCGACGCCGAGCCGCCCGCCGCCCTCGGCGACCACGCGCAGCCGGAAGAGGGCCTTGCCCGGCGTGCAGCCGACCGTGCCGACGGTGAGGACGCTCATGACGAAGAGGATGCCGAGCGCCCAGTTGCCCATGGCCTGCTGGTCGCCGCGGGCGAACAGACCGTATGCGATCACCATGCACAGGCCCCAGTCCACGGCGATGGCGCCGATACGGCGGCCGGGGCGCGCGATCGAGCCCGGCCCCTCCTCCGGCAGCCCGAGCTGCTGTCCCCGGTACCCGAAGTCGACACCGGCGTCCTCCGCGGCGGCGCGCGGGCCGGACAGCCACGATCCGATTACTTGCCTGTTGTCCACCCGTCCACGGTACTGCGCGCACGTGCGAACGGGACCGGGCGGGGTAGGCGAGGAGGGAGTCCCCCGCGGGCCGGTGCCCCCGGGCCGGTTAACTTCGGCGAAACAAATGGGTCACGCTTGAGAAATCCCCCGTCCTTATGGTCGGGTCCCAGCGTGTGCCACCGCACCGGCCGCACAGTGAGCTGCAACCCCGTCCCGCCCCGGGCGGGAGTAGGAGGAGTTGGATGTTGTTCCAGAACGCCGACGACGCGAAGAAGTACATCGCGGACGAGGACGTCAAGTTCATCGACGTCCGGTTCTGCGACCTGCCCGGTGTCATGCAGCACTTCACGATCCCGGCGGCGGCGTTCGACCCGGAGGAGGAGCTGGCCTTCGACGGTTCGTCGATCCGCGGCTTCCAGGCCATCCACGAGTCCGACATGGCGCTGCGCGCCGACCTGTCGACGGCTCGCCTGGACCCCTTCCGCCGCGACAAGACGGTGAACATCAACTTCTTCATCCACGACCCGATCACCGGCGAGCAGTACAGCCGTGACCCGCGGAACGTGGCCAAGAAGGCCGAGGCGTACCTGGCCTCCACCGGCATCGCCGACACCGCGTACTTCGGCCCCGAGGCGGAGTTCTACGTCTTCGACTCGGTCCGCTTCGAGACCTCCGCCAACCGCTCCCTCTACGAGATCGACTCCGAGGCGGGCGCCTGGAACACCGGGGCCGTCGAGAACAACCGCGGCTACAAGGTCCGCTACAAGGGCGGCTACTTCCCGGCCCCGCCGGTCGACCACTTCGCCGACCTGCGCGCCGAGATCTCCCTCGAACTGGACCGGCAGGGCCTCCAGGTCGAGCGCCAGCACCACGAGGTGGGCACGGCGGGCCAGGCGGAGATCAACTACAAGTTCAACACGCTGCTCGCCGCGGCCGACGACCTGATGCTCTTCAAGTACATCGTGAAGAACGTCGCGTGGCAGAACAACAAGACCGCCACCTTCATGCCGAAGCCGATCTTCGGTGACAACGGCTCGGGCATGCACGTCCACCAGTCCCTGTGGTCCGGCGGCGACCCGCTCTTCTACGACGAGCAGGGCTACGCGGGCCTCTCGGACACCGCGCGCTACTACATCGGCGGCATCCTCAAGCACGCCCCGTCGCTGCTCGCCTTCACCAACCCGACGGTGAACTCCTACCACCGCCTGGTCCCCGGCTTCGAGGCCCCGGTCAACCTGGTCTACTCGCAGCGCAACCGCTCCGCGGCCATGCGCATCCCGATCACGGGCTCGAACCCGAAGGCCAAGCGCGTCGAGTTCCGCGCGCCGGACCCGTCCTCGAACCCGTACCTGGCGTTCTCGGCCCTGCTCCTCGCGGGCCTGGACGGCGTGAAGAACAAGATCGAGCCGGCCGAGCCGATCGACAAGGACCTCTACGAGCTGGCCCCCGAGGAGCACGCGAGCGTCCCCCAGGTCCCGACGTCCCTCCCGGCGGTCCTCGACGCCCTGGAGGCGGACAACGAGTACCTCCAGGCGGGCGGCGTCTTCACGTCCGACCTGATCGAGACGTGGATCGACTACAAGCGCACGAACGAGATCGCCCCGATCCAGCTGCGGCCGCACCCGCACGAGTTCGAGCTGTACTTCGACCTCTAGGAAGTCCTGAGCGTCTGCCTCCAGCAGGGCCTGCCAAGGCCTGCTGGAGGCAGACGCTCGATGCCTTCATGCCTTCATGTCCCCAAGCCTTCACGGGTCGAGCGGCAGTTCCAGGAGTTCATCCGGAGGCTGGAAGCCCGCGCGGCGCCAGAGGGGGCTGCTGCGCTCGGACGGCCAGGCGATCAACGTCTCGAAGCCGGCGTCGCGGTAGTGCTCCCGCAGGGCCTCAAGGAGTCTGGCGCCGACTCCTCTCCTCCGTTGCGACGGCGTGACGTAGAAGTTCGTCACGTAGCCGATCGGGGCGCTCCCGCCGTACGGGTCCGGCATCCTCTCGACCGGGCAGAGGAAGACGTGGCCGCAGATCTCACCTCCGGCCTCCGCGACCCACGCCGACCAGCGGTCGCCACCGAGCCTGTCGTGCGTCCACTGCTCTGCCTCTTCCAGTGGCCGGGCCGGTGTCGATGGTCGCCGCCCCTCGTCGTCCTCGTGCTGGAAGGCCCGGCGCAGAGCGGCCAGAGCAGGCGCGTCGGCGGGCCGGGCCGGGCGCACGGTCACGTCGGTGGGCACAGCGGTCGTCGCTTCCGCTCACGGCGAGGGGAGCGGGACCGTGCGGTAGTGCGTCGTCAGGCGGCCCCCCTCGTCCAGGACGTGGAACGCCACCGCCGGTGGCAGGTCCCTGTGGACGTGGTGGGAGGCGTGGGTCCGGGGTTCCCAGGGGAGGCGGAGGGTTGAGATCACTCCCGGGGCCACCAGGAGGGGGCGGGACGCGAACGTCGTCGCCGCCGAGGTGTGCGCGTGGCCTGCCAGGAACGCCGTCACGTTCGGGTGGCGGGCGGTCAGCTCCGCCAGGCGTGCCTCGTCGAACTGGCGGATCTCGTCCACGTACGGCGTGTGCAGCGGGACCGGCGGGTGGTGGAAGGCGATCAGCGCCGGCACGTCGGGAGCTCGGGTGAGCGTGTCCGACAGCCAGCTCAGCGTCTCTTCCTCCAGCGTGCCGTGGGGCTTGCCGGGGACCGACGTGTCGCACAGGGCCAGGAGGAAGCGGTCCGTCACGTGGGACTGGTTGACGGGAGCCGGGCTCGGGGGCTCGCCCAGCAGGTGTTCGCGGTACGCGGGGCGCACGTCGTGGTTGCCGGGGCAGGTCAGCAGGGGGTGGCGGGTGGCGAGGAGCTTGCGGGCCGCCTCGTACTCGGACGGGGTTCCGTGGTCCGCTATGTCGCCGGTGACCAGGATCGCGTCCAGGTCGTACGGGAGGCCGTTCAGGTAGTCCATGACCGCTCGCGTGCGGGCCTCGCTGCGGCCCGCGTCCTCGGGGCTCGTGTCTATGTGCGTGTCGCTCACGTGGGCGATCACCGATACCGCCGGCCTCGCCCGTGCCTCCGCCGCCGCTTCCGGTGCAGCTTCCGGTGTTGCTTCCGGCATCGTTTCTCGCCTTCTCCGTACGGGTCCTCGTGCGTCTTCCGGGGAGGGTACGGGGGCCGACACTCGCGCGTTAAGGTCCAGTTGTGCGCCTCTGGCCCGGCCCCGGGGGGCGGGTGGACCGCAGGAAGCGGACCGAGGGGGCGCCGGTCTCCCCCGGGGTCACCACCGCGCGTACCCCGTAGACCTCCGCGATCAGCTCCTCCGTGACGACCTCCGCCGGCGTGCCCGCCGCGTGTGCCGTGCCGTCCTTCAGGATCAGCAGATGGTCGCAGAACATCGCCGCCAGGTTGAGGTCGTGCAGGGCGATCACGCTGGTCACGGGGAGTTCGGCGACCAGCGTGAGCAGGTCGAGCTGGTGCTGGATGTCCAGGTGGTTCGTCGGCTCGTCCAGGAGGAGTTCGCGGGGCTCCTGGGCCAGGGCGCGGGCGATCTGGACGCGCTGGCGTTCGCCGCCGGAGAGGGTGTGCCAGGACTGGGCCGCCCGGTCGGCGAGGCCGGTGCGGGTCAGGGCCTCCGTCACCGCCCGTTCGTCGTCGGGCGACGGGGACGACCAGGCGCGGCGGTGCGGGATGCGCCCCAGGCGCACCACGTCGCGTACGGTCAGATCGACCTGGGTCGTGGCGTGCTGCTCCACCACCGCGATGCGTTGCGCCACCGTGCGGCGCGGGGTGTCCCGCAGGGGGTGGCCGTCCAGGGTCACCACGCCCGAGGCCGGGGCGAGGACCCCGGCGAGGATGCGCAGCAGCGTGGACTTGCCCGAGCCGTTGGGGCCGAGGAGGCCGACCGTGGCGCCGGGCGGCGGGGCCAGGCTGACGCCGTCGACCACCAGGCGGCCCCCCGCCTCGCGGGCCACGCGTTCGGCGCGCAGGCCACCGCCCGCGGCGGCGGCCGTCACCGTCATGACACCCTCCGCGTCCGGTAGAGCACCGCCACGAACGCCGGCACCCCGATCAGTGACGTCACCACGCCCACCGGCACCTCCTGGGGGTCGAGCGCCGTGCGGGCCAGCGTGTCCACCCAGACCAGGAACACCGCCCCCGTCAGCGCCGTGACCGGGAGGAGGCGGGCGTGGCCCGACCCCACGATCGCGCGGGCCGCGTGCGGCAGGACCAGGCCGACGAAGCCGATGGCGCCCGCCGAGCTGACGAGGGCCGCCGTCAGCAGCGCCGTCACGCAGAGCAGGACGAGGCGGGTGCGGGCCACCCGTACGCCCAGGGTCGCCGCCGCCTCCTGGCCGAACGCGAAGGCGTCGAGGGTGCGGGCGTGACCCAGGCAGATCAGCAGGCCGAGCGCGAGCACCGCGCCGCACATCCACACGTCCGTCCAGCCCGCCCCGCTGAGCGAGCCGAGGAGCCAGAACAGCACGCCGCGCGTGGTCTCGGCGTCCCCCGCGGTGAGGATGACGAACGACGTCAGCGCGGAGAAGAGCTGCATGGCGGCCACGCCGGACAGCACGACCCGGTCGGTCGAGCCGCCGAGGGTGTGGCTCAGGAGCAGGACGAGGGCGAAGGAGCAGAGCGCCCCCACGAAGGCGCCCGCCGAGATCGACAGCGCTCCCCCGCCGACGCCGAGGACCACGACCGCCACCGCGCCCGTGGACGCCCCGGAGGAGACCCCGAGCACGAAGGGGTCGGCGAGCGGGTTGCGGAGCAGGGACTGCATGACCGCGCCGCAGACCGCGAGGCCCGCGCCGCAGACCGCGGCGAGCAGGGTGCGCGGCATGCGCAGGTTCCAGACGATGCCGTCCCTGATCGGGGTGAGCCGCTCCTCCCCCCAGCCGAGGTGTGCGGCCACCGCCGACCACACGTCGGGTACGGAGATGTCGGCGGGGCCGATGGTGACGGACGCCGCCACGGAGAGCACGAGCGCGGCGGCTCCGGCCGGCCACAGGAGGCCCGGCCGCAGCAGTCCTCGGCGCAACGGGCCCCCACGCAGCGGGCCCCGGCGCGGCTCGTCCCGCGCCACGGGAGCGGCGGACGTCACTTGGCGAGCCCGAACTTCCGCAGCCCGGCGGCCACCTGCTCGATGCCGTCGACCGTACGGATCGTGGGGTTCATCGCCTGGCCGCTCAGCAGCACGTACCGCTTCTTCTTGACGGCGGTCAGGTTCCTGGTCGCCGGGTTGGACTCCAGGAACCTGATCTTCGCCGCGGCGGACTCCGCCGACTGCGACTTGCGGGTCAGGTCGCCGATGACGAGGACGTCGGGGTCGCGGTCGGCGACGGTCTCCCAGTTGATCTGGGGCCACTCCTCGCGGGTGTCGTCGAAGACGTTCTCGGCGTCCAGCTCGCGCGTGATGATCCCGGGGGCTCCGCAGCAGCCCGCCATGTAGGGGGCGTCGGAGTTGGCGAACCAGTAGAGGAGCGAGGTGTCGGAGGCGTCGATGTCCTCGGTGGCCTTCGTGACCCGGGCCTTCAGACCGGCGATCAGCTTCTCGCCGCGCTTCTCGACCCCGAACACCTTCGCCAGGTCGCGCACCTCGGCGTAGACCGTGTCCATGGTGAGGGTCTTCACGCGCTTGCCGTCGCCGCCAGCGTCGTTGTCCTTGCCCGCGCAGTCGCTGGGCGAGACGTAGACGGGGACGCCGAGGTCGGTGAACTTGGCGCGGTCGGCGACGCCGCCCTTGCCGACGGTGTAGAGGAAGGAGGCGCTGACGAAGTCGGGCTCCTTGGAGAGGACCTTCTCCATGGCGGGGTAGCGGTCGGCGAGCCGCTCCACCTTGGCGTTGTCCTTCGCGAGGTGCTTCAGGACCGGGTCGGTCCAGGTGCCCGTGCCCACCATGCGGTCGGCGAGGCCGAGGGAGAGCAGGATCTCCGTGGAGCCCTGGTCCAGCGAGACGGCCCGCCGCGGCGGGGCCTCCACCTCGGTCTTCTCTCCGCAGGAGGCGACGGTCACGGGGTAGCCGTTCTTCGCCGTCCCCGCCGTCCCCTCCTCGGCGGGGCCGCCGCACGCGGTCAGCGCGAGCACTCCCGCGCAGCACAGGGCGAAGGTACGTATGCGGGCTGTGGAGGACACGTGATCCCTTGAGTCTCACGGCTCATACGCGGAGCCTGGTCTGCGTCACGACCTCTGCCGCCCGGTGTGCGGGCAGAGGCGCCAGCAGGTCTTCGGACTCGGGATCGGCCGGACGGAGCGCCTTCCCGGGCGTCCGTGGACGCCCAGTGGCCGTGTGCCCCGCCCGTCCCCCTCACCGCTGCGCGTCAGTTCCGGATTCGCACCGGATTCCCTGGCCCAGGTGTGGGTTTGACTGGCTTGCGCAAGTTATCACGCGGGCTCAGGGCGTCTCCGGGGGCCTCGGCTCCCCCCGGTAGGTGCCGAAGAACCAGCGGTTGCCCTCGGGATCGGCGATGCCGAACTCCCGACTGCCGTACGGCTTGTCCTCGATCCCCGAGATGATCTTCACGCCGGCCGCGGTCAGGCGGCCGTACAGGGCGTCCACCTGGTCGGTGACGACGTACGCGCCGGAGGTCCCCGGCGTGCCGCACGTGCCGCCGGCCGCCTCCGGGTCGTACGAGCCGAGCATGATGCCGCCGCCCTCGGGCCAGTCCAGCTGGGCGTGGGCGACGCGGTCGCCGTCCTCGTACACGGCGGTGCGCAGGAAGCCGACGGTGTCGACGAAGAAGTCGATCAGGGCGAGGGCGTCTTCCGCCTGGAGGGTGGGCCAGATGGTGGGGGCGGGGGTGGCGCCTGGCGCGGGGGTTTGTGTGGTGCCTTGTGTGGTGTCCATGTCTCTTACTCTCCGTCCCCGCCGTGCGCCCCGGCTTGGATATTCCGGCACTCCTCGGCCAGCCAGCGGGTGGGGCTGACTCCGGTGTACTGCCGGAAGTCCCGTACGAGGTGGGAGTGGTCGTAGTAGCCGCAGTCGGCCGCGACGCGGGCCAGGTCCTGCGGGGCGCCCGTCGCGACCGCGCGGACCACGGCGGACTTGGCGTGCTGGAACCGTGTCAGGCGCGCCACCTGCTTCGGGGTCAGGCCCGTCTCGGCGCGGAACAGCGAGGTCAGGCGGCGTTCGCTGAGCGCCACGTGCCGGGAGAGGCCGCCGAGGGTGCCCGCGCCGCGGTGCCTCGCCAGCCAGGCCCAGGCCTCGGCGACCTCCGGGCGTACGGAACCGGCCGCCCTGGCGTCGGCGGCCCGGCCGCGCAGGTAGGCGGACAGGGCGGCGAAGCGGTCCTCCCAGCGGTCGAGGCCGCAGAGCCGTTCCCGGAGGTCGGCGGCGCGTTCGCCGAACACGTCCGTGCCGTGGACGACCAGCTCGCCGGTGAGCGCGGATGCGGGCAGGCCGAGGAGGGCGCGGGCGGCGAGGGGGTGGACGGCGAGCTGGATGCCGGCCTCGTGCTCGGGCTGGACGACGTGGGCGGGGCTCTGGTGGAGGCCGCCGACGACGATGTCGGTACGGATGGCGTCCGGGCCGGTGGCCTGGTCCGGGGTGCGGCCCGTCGTGATGGGACCGTCCAGGGAGAAGATCACCGTCAGGTACGGGGACGGGAGGCCTCGGTGCAGGGCCGGGCGCCGGCCCGTCGTGCGGTAGCCGGTCGCCGAGATGACCATGCCGTTCAGTCTTGGCACGGTCGTCACGAACTCGCTGGGGGCCATGTCTCCATTATGTGGCGGGGGCTGGCCGGGGGCCTGGCGGTTCGTCGTCCGCGGGGCGGGGGTTCTCGCGCCGTTCCCCGCGGGCCTTGGCGGGGGCCTGGCGGGTTGTTTTCTGCGGGTCGTGGGGGTTTCTCGCGCCGTTCCCCGCGCCCCTTGGGGTGGGCCCGGTGGTTCTGGTTGGCTGCCGGCCGTGGGGGGTTCTCGCGCCGTTCCCCGCGCCCCTTGGGGTGGGCCCGGTGGTTCTGGTTGGCTGCCGGCCGTGGGGGGTTCTCGCACCGTTCCCCGCGCCCCTTGGGGTGGGCCCGGCGGGGTGGTCGTCTGCGGGGCGTGGGGGGTCTCGCGCCGCTCCTCGCGGTCCTTGGCCGGGCCTTGGTGGGGGCGGGGTGTTCCTAGTCTGGGGGGCGGTGTTCGGTTGCCCACGCTGTGATGTGTTTGGCCAGCTGTGCGCTCGCCCTGGTCCAGGCGAAGTGGTCCAGGCGGGCGCCCGCCTCCCGTTCCGTGTAGTGGGTCCGGGTGAGCCGGGCCCGGGGGGCCTTGCCCAGGAGGTGGTCCAGGGCGGTGGCGGGGGCGAGGGTGTCGTGCTCCACGGAGACGGCGAGCACGGGCAGCCCGAGGGCGGCCAGGGCCGCTTCGTAGTCGAGCGTGGCGCCCTTGGGGGCGTACCGGCCGGTGCGCCCTTGCCGCGCCCAGTCGCGCATGACGCCCTTGGGCTGATCGCCGCCGAAGCCGAGCCGGGACCCCGGCCAGCGGCCGAGCACCGTCGACACCCCGGCGATCAGCAGTTCGCCGAGGAGGAGGGCGGGGCCGCGCAGGGGGCCGTACGCGCGGAAGTGGACGGAACCCGTGGCCACGAGCGCCACCCCGTCCACCCGGGGGCCGCGGCCCGCAGCGGCGTACAGCAGGGCGAGCTGGCCGCCCAGGCTGTGGCCGAGGAGGTACAGCGGCGGCTCGGGGCCCAGCTCGGCGCGGATCGCGGCGAGGACGGCGGGCAGGTCCTCCTCGACGAGCTCGCGGTAGCCGTGGCCGAGGGCGTCGGGGTCGGTGGTGAGCGGCGTCGCCTCGCCCTGGCCGCGCAGGTCGGCGGTGAGCACCGTCAGGCCCTCGTCGTGCAGGTGGCCCGCGAAGCGGCGGTAGAAGCGGGCGGGGGTGCCCATGGCGGGCAGGATGAGCAGCGCGGGAGCCGGCGGCGGCCCCGGCGCCGGTGCGGAACCGGACGGCAGGAAGCGCTCCGGTTCCGGGGCGCGCAGGGCGCGCACGGGGACGCGGGCGCCGTCCGGCAGCTCGACGGTCGTCAGGAGCGGCGGCTCGCCGGCAGGTTCCCGCGGTGTCATGGCCACAGCATGGCCGATCGTATGGTCAACCGCCCAGGAGGGCGCGGCGGATGCCCGCCCGCGCCCGCGAGAACGTCCGAATCATGCCGTTCATGTGCCGTTCACATCGGGTCCGGCCCCTATACGGCCCGCGGACCAGTGACCGAGCGGACAGCGCGGGGGCGTACGGGGCCGACGCCCCGTACGCCCCCGCCCGTTCAGCGGCTGTACCGCATCAGCGCGCGCACCATGTGGCACGTGATGTCGGACGGCGGGTGGATGCCGACGTCCTCCGCCATGCGCCGGATCGTGCTGTTCTTCGCCTGGTTCGGCAGATAGACGCCCGAGTCGAGCAGCGCTATCGCGAGGCGCATGGCCTTGAGGCGGCGGTTGTGGTTGACGTACCACTCGCGCGGGCGCCCCGCGGGCAGTGCCCTCTTCTGGAGTGGTGCGTACGGCAGGTCGATGAGGACGGGTTGGGACACGGACTTCGTCTGCAGTGCGGCAGCGGGCACAGGCATCCTCCTGTCGCGATCAGGGCCCCCCGTCGGCGCCCTCGAACACTACGGTGATTCTACCGCCGAGCACTGACAATCACCCCTGGCCAGAAGGGCTTTGAGGTATTCGAACAGGGGCGTGCCCGAGGCCCTGGGGCGGGTGGGTCGCGGGTAGCGTGTGCGGCATGGAGATCTGGATCAACCCCGCCTGTTCGAAGTGCCGGAGCGCCCTGTCCGTGCTCGACGCGGAGGACGCCGACTACACCGTGCGCCGCTACCTCGACGACGTGCCGACCGAGGACGAGATCCGTGCCGTCCTCGACCGCCTTGGGCTCGAACCCTGGGACATCACGCGTACCCAGGAGCAGGACGCGAAGGAACTCGGTCTCTCCGACCGTGGGGCCTGGCCGCGCGACGCCTCGGCCCGCGACCGCTGGATCACCGCGCTCGCCGGGCACCCGAAGCTCATCCAGCGCCCCATCATCACGGCGGACGACGGCACGGCGGTCGTGGCCCGCAGCGAGGAGGCGGTGCGGGACGCGCTGTCCCGCTGAGCGCCGGCCGCGGGCAGTGGTCTTGCCGGTGCGGTGGCGGTGCGTGAGCCCGGACACACTCCCTCCAGGTAACACGGGGTTCACACGAGGGCAACGGTCGGGAAATCGCCGGTTGCCAGTCTGCTGGGCATCACCACGGCACCGCAGCGCCCGCACGTTCTGCGCCGTACCGAGCGTTATGAGGATGAGGCCCCCGTGACCTTCAAGGCTGAGTACATCTGGATCGACGGCACCGCCCCGACCGCCAAGCTCCGTTCCAAGACGAAGATCCTGGCGGACGAGGCGAAGGGCGCCGAGCTCCCGCTCTGGGGCTTCGACGGGTCCAGCACGAACCAGGCCAAGGGTCACGCCTCCGACCGCGTCCTCAAGCCGGTCTTCACCTGCCCCGACCCGATCCGCGGCGGCGCGGGCGACGTCCTCGTCCTGTGCGAGGTCCTCAACACGGACATGACGCCGCACGAGTCCAACACCCGTGCCGAGCTGGCCGAGGTCGCGGCCCGCTTCGCCGGGCAGGAGCCGATCTTCGGCATCGAGCAGGAGTACACCTTCTTCGAGGGCGACCGCCCGCTCGGCTTCCCCGTCGGGGGCTTCCCCGCCGCGCAGGGCGGCTACTACTGCGGCGTCGGCTCGGACGAGATCTTCGGCCGTGACGTCGTCGAGGCCCACCTGGACAACTGCCTCAAGGCCGGCCTCGGCATCTCCGGCATCAACGCCGAGGTCATGCCGGGCCAGTGGGAGTTCCAGGTCGGCCCACTCGCCCCGCTGGAGGTCTCCGACCAGCTCTGGATCGCCCGCTGGCTGCTCTACCGCACCGCCGAGGACTTCAAGGTCTCCGCGACGCTCGCCCCCAAGCCGGTGAAGGGCGACTGGAACGGCGCGGGCGCGCACACCAACTTCTCCACCAAGGCGATGCGCGAGGGCTACGCGCCGATCATCACCGCCTGCGAGTCCCTCGGCGAGGGCTCCAAGCCGCTGGACCACGTCAAGAACTACGGCGCCGGCATCGACGACCGCCTCACCGGACTGCACGAGACCGCGCCCTGGGACGAGTACAAGTACGGCGTCTCCGACCGCGGCGCCTCGGTCCGCATCCCGTGGCAGGTCGAGGTGGAGCAGAAGGGCTACATCGAGGACCGCCGCCCGAACGCGAACGTCGACCCGTACGTCGTGACGCGCCTGCTCGTCGACACCTGCTGCACCGCGCTGGAGAAGGCCGGACAGGTCTGATCAGGGACTCTTCGCCCATACGTTGACGGGGGCGCCCGCCGGTCGGACCGGCGGGGGG
>NZ_QEXM01000047.1 GCF_004127445.1 Streptomyces alfalfae | reverse complement strand
GGCGCGCGTGGGCGCGCTCGGGTTTCGGGTGTCCACCGGGAAGCTGTCTTCTTCCTTGGTGGTCAGGCCCTCGCCCTATGGGATGCCAGTCCCGGCGGGGGCCGTCGTATGTCCGGAGGTGCGGCGTCGTGGCATATGCGCGACGGCCGTTGGCGCTTCTTTCCCTCCCGGTTGTCCAGGGGTTAGGCGCCACCGCCACCGGAGCACGGGGAATCGCGTTCCGGCGCCGCGAGGCTCAGCTCCGCCCAGACGGTCTTCCGGGGGTACGGGCCCTCTGCCACGCCCCAGCGGTGGGCCAGCGCTTCCACCAGGAGCAGACCCCGCCCCGACTCCGACGCCGCCTCGGGACGCCGGGGCGAGGGAAGGCGTTCGGGGCAGGTGTCCGTGACCTCGACGCGGAGTACGCGGGCTGTCGCGTAGAGGCCCAGCCGGAAGTCACGGCCGGGGACACGGCCGTGCGCGGCGGCGTTGGCGGACAGCTCCGCGACGATCTGGCGGGCCGGGTCCAGGGGCAGCCCCCAGGAGCGCAACTGCTCGGTCGCGAGGAGGCGCGCGAGGCGGGCCCCGCGGGGCGTGGGGGAGAGCAGGACATGGAAGTGACGTGTGGTGCGGGCCAGTTCGGCGGCTTCTCGGTTCACGCTACTCAGCGTGGCCCCTTCCTTCTACGCTGCTCAGTGACATCGCCGCTGCGTACGGTGACTGTACGGGCTCTGTCCAGCGCTGTACCGGCTGTACAGCGAGCCGAACCGGGTGCGTACGGCGTTGACCGTACGTAGCGGAGGCTCGACGAGGCGGGAGGCGGTCGCGTGGAACGGTCGACGGCGGCGGAGGGTGAGCGGGAGCCGGAGGAGCCCGGCTGGGAGGTCGACCCGGAGGACGAGCAGGGCGCGGCGATCGTCGCGTTCGTCGGGCGGCAGCTGCGGGCCCGGCGGGAGGCCGCCGGCATGCGCGCCGCCGAGTTCGCTGCGGCCATGGGGTACGGGGAAGGACTCGTCTACAAGGTCGAGGGCGGGACGCGGATTCCTCGGGCCGAGTACCTGGACAAGGCGGATGAGGTGCTGGGGGCGGGGGGCTCCGTCGCGGCGATGAAGGGGGACGTGGCGGAGGCCAGGTATCCGAAGAGGGTTCGGGATCTGGCGCGGATGGAGGCGCAGGCAGTTGAGCTGACCGCTTACGGCAATCACAACCTGCACGGGTTGTTGCAGACGCGGGAGTACGCGCGGGCGTTGTTCGCGATGCGCCGCCCGGCGCTGGAGCAGGAGCGCATGGAGCAACTCGTCGCCGCGCGACTGGCCAGGCAGTCGGTCTTCGAGCGGAAGCCTGCCCCGGCGCTCAACTTCGTACAGGAGGAGGTGACGCTGCGGCGCCCGGTCGGGGGCAAGCTTGTGTTGCGACGGCAGCTTGAACGGCTGCTGGAGCTCGCGGAGTTGAGGGCTGTCGAGATCCAGGTGATGCCGACGGCCCGTGAAGATCACGCGGGCATGAGCGGTGAGATGCAGGTGCTGAAGTTCCGGGACGGTACAGCGGTCGGCCGGTCCGAGGGTGAGTTCGGCAGCCGCCCTGTCTCCGAACTGAAGCAGCTCCGCATCATCGAACTGCGGTGTGGCATCATCCGGGCTCAGGCTCTCGCGCCAGGGGAGTCGAAGGCCTTCATCGAGCAGGTTCTGGGAGAGACATGATCCGCAAGACTTCCGTCGGAGACTCGTCTGAACCGGCCTGGTTCAAGAGCAGCTACAGCAGCAACAGCAACGAGCCCGACTGCGTCGAGGTGGCCCACGCCCCCAGCGCTGTCCACGTCCGTGACTCCAAGGTCATCCAGGGGCCCCGCCTCACCGTAGGTGACACGGCGTGGGCGGAGTTCCTGACCTACGCCGCCGGGAGCTGATTCCGGGGCCCGTGAGCGGGAGCGTCGGCGACCGCCAGCACAGAGCGCGGCTCAGCGCGGCCAGCGGCGCGGCCCCGCCGCTCAGTCCCGGTCCCACGCCCCGGCCAGCGCCCCCAGCCGGTCCCCGTACTCCACCGCCGCCACCCACTCCGGCGGCCACCCCGACGGTCCCCGGTGGGCCCCCGCCAGCGTGCCCGCCAGGGCCGCCGTCGCCGCCGAGGGGCCCGAGGTGTGGCAGGCGCGGCGCAGGGCGTAGCGGGGGTGGGCGTCCGTGGACAGGTAGGCGTACAGCGCGCCGCCCAGGACGTCGTCGGAGGTCCATGCCGCGCCCACCGCCCTGCCGGGCTCCGCTCCGCTGTGCAGGGCGGTCTCCGCCGCGTCCAGCGCCGCCACGCACTCGTCCCAGCCCATCGCGGTGAACGACGCGGCGTCGGCCCGGGTAGCCAGATCGCCCAGCCAGTCCGCGCGGTACGTGTGGCGGGACGCCTCCGCGTGGGCGCGCAGCTCCGGCAGGAGGTCGGCGGGGGAGCAGCGGTGCCTCAGCAGGTGCACCGCGTGTGCCGCCAGGTCGCTCGCCGCCAGGGCGGTGGGGTGGCCGTGCGTGAGCGCCGCCTGGAGTTGGGCGATGCCCGAGCGCTGGTCGTCCGACAGGTACGGCGTCAGGCCCACCACGGCCGCCCGCACCACCGCCGCGCAGCCCTTCGACCCGGCTGCCGTCGCCTCCTGCCAGGGGACCGGGGACGCCAGGGCCTCGCAGGCGTTCAGCGTCGTACGGCCGGGGGAGCGGTCGTTGTCCGGGGCGTACCGCCAGCGGACCAGGTGCGTGCGCAGGGCCGTCGTCACCGCCGGCGGGGTCAGCCACGGCGGGGCCGGGAGCGCGCCGCGCGTCGTCAGGGCCCGGCGTGCCTCCGCCTCCGGGAGCCGGGCCGGGACCGCCACCCCCGCGAGCGCCTCGCCGACCGCCAGCGACAGCTGCGTCTGGTCGGAGACACGGACGGCGCCGTCGGCGGACAGCGGCAGCTCCATCGACTCCCAGGCGCCGTAGACCTCCCCGATGCGGTCCAGGGAGAGGGACGACAGGGGGTGGCCCATCGCGTCGCCCAGGGCCAGGCCCAGCAGGGCTCCGTGCGCCGACCGCCACCGAGGGGCGCGCGGCGGCAGGTCCGCCAGGCCGTACAGGCCCGCCAGGCTCGGAGCCGTCGTCAGCGACCCCGGCGCCGCCGCCGGTGAGGCGGCCAGCTCTGCCAGGACCACCGTGGGCGCCACCCCCCGCGCCTTGCCCTCGCGCAGGGCCAGCATCCAGCGGGTGTCGTCGCGGGCCCGCGTCCCGGCGTCCCCGCGGACGATCCACCCCGCGGCGTCGTCCTCGTCGCACGCCCACACGTACGTGGTGACCACGCCGCGCTCGTCGGCCAGGGCGAGGTACCGGACCGGGCGCGCGGTCTCGGAGGCGTACTGCGCCGGGCCGCTGACCCGCGAGGACGCCATGTCGTCCGCGAATCGGGGGTTGATGGGGCGGCGGGGGACAAAGCGCGGTCCCGGCGCGGGTGCTTCGCTCGGCATGGTGCTTTCCGTCTCGTCGGGCGGCCGTCGGTCACGGTTCACCCTGCCCGACGGCCTCGTGGCGGCCCCGCCCCGGGTTTGATCTCCGTCACCCACCGGGTACGCTCTACGGCTCGATTGGCACCGGGCATGCCCCGTATGGCAGACTGTCATGGTTGCTCGGTTGAGTGCCGATGCTGCGCGCCTCCCGCCGGGAGGACCGGAAGCGAGTCCCACAGTACTCGTCGCCTTATCTGCCGAAGGGCCCCACAGGGTCCGTAGGCAGCGCTTCGGCGGACGTACGGGAATCTTTCGGGAAGCGCAGCGCGGTGGTTCAGCCAGGCGCCCGGTGGGTTTCTTCCCCCGGACCCGCGGTCATCAGGGCCGCAGCCCCTAGCAGGGATTCTCCTTCGGGAGAACTGTGTGAGCGGGACTGCGACACGCCCGACCGCGTGGGTCGGAGGAAGTAGAAAAAAGGGCCTAGCGGGAGCCAGAGCGTTCGAGACAAAGGACTACTAAGTAGCCATGGCGGGACAGAAGATCCGCATCCGGCTCAAGGCCTACGACCACGAGGTCATCGACTCCTCGGCGAAGAAGATCGTCGAGACGGTGACTCGCACTGGTGCGTCGGTCGCGGGCCCGGTGCCGCTGCCCACTGAGAAGAACGTGTACTGCGTCATCAAGTCGCCGCACAAGTACAAGGACTCGCGCGAGCACTTCGAGATGCGCACGCACAAGCGCCTGATCGACATCCTCGACCCGACGCCCAAGACCGTTGACTCGCTGATGCGCCTGGACCTTCCGGCCGGCGTTGACATCGAGATCAAGCTCTGAAGGGCGCGAAGAAGATGACCAAGCAGATCAAGGGCATCCTGGGCGAGAAGCTCGGCATGACCCAGGTCTGGGACGAGAACAACCGTGTCGTCCCGGTGACCGTGGTCAAGGCCGGGCCCTGCGTCGTTACCCAGGTCCGTACGAATGACAGCGACGGCTACGAGTCGGTCCAGATCGCCTTCGGCGAGATCGACCCGCGCAAGGTGAACAAGCCCCTCAAGGGCCACTTCGCCAAGGCCGACGTGACCCCCCGTCGCCACCTCGTCGAGATCCGTACCGCTGGCGCCAGCGAGTACACCCTCGGCCAGGAGCTGACTGCCGAGACGTTCGAGGCCGGTATCAAGGTCGACGTCACCGGCAAGAGCAAGGGCAAGGGCTTCGCCGGTGTGATGAAGCGTCACAACTTCCACGGCGGCAAGGCCTCCCACGGTGCCCACCGCGTGCACCGCAAGCCCGGTTCCATCGGTGGCTGTGCCACTCCCGGCCGTGTCTTCAAGGGCATGCGCATGGCGGGTCGCATGGGCAACGAGCGGGTCACCACCCAGAACCTGACCGTCCACGCCGTTGACGCGGAGAAGGGTCTGCTGCTCATCAAGGGCGCGGTCCCCGGTCCGAACGGCGGCCTCGTCCTGGTCCGTACCGCGGCCAAGGGGGCCTGAGGTAACCCATGAGCACCATTGACATCCTTTCGCCGGCAGGCGACAAGACCGGGACGGTCGAGCTCCCCGCGGAGATCTTCGACGTCGAGAAGATCAGCATTCCGCTGATCCACCAGGTCGTCGTCGCGCAGCTGGCCGCGGCCCGTCAGGGCACGCACAAGACCAAGACCCGCGGTGAAGTCCGTGGTGGTGGCAAGAAGCCTTACCGCCAGAAGGGCACCGGCCGCGCGCGCCAGGGTTCGACCCGTGCGCCGCAGTTCGCCGGCGGTGGCGTCGTCCACGGCCCCGTGCCGCGTGACTACTCCCAGCGCACCCCGAAGAAGATGAAGGCTGCCGCCCTGCGTCACGCCCTCACCGACCGGGCGCGCAACTCCCGCATCCACGTCGTCACCGGCGTGGTCGAGGGCGAGATCTCCACGAAGGCCGCCAAGAGCCTGCTCGGCAAGGTCAGTGAGCGCAAGAACGTGCTCCTGGTCATCGAGCGCTCGGACGAGGCCTCGCTGCTCTCCGCCCGCAACCTGCCCCAGGTGCACATCCTGGAGCCGGGCCAGCTGAACACGTACGACGTGCTCGTCTCGGACGACGTGGTCTTCACCAAGGCCGCCTTCGAGTCCTTCGTGTCTGGCCCCAAGGCCAATGAGACCGAAGGGAGCGAAGCCTGATGGCTATTCGTCACCAGAGCATCGCGTCCAAGGCTGCGAAGGCCGCCAAGGCCGCGCGTGTCGCCAAGGCGAAGCGCATCGCGACCGAGGGCAAGATCGCCGTTGAGCCCACCCCGCTGAGCAAGTCCTTCTCGGACCCGCGCGACGTCCTCGTCAAGCCGGTCGTCTCCGAGAAGTCGTACGCGCTGCTCGACGAGGGCAAGTACACGTTCATCGTGGCTCCGGGCGCCAACAAGACCCAGATCAAGCAGGCCGTCGAAGCGGTCTTCTCGGTCAAGGTCACCGGCGTCAACACGATCAACCGTCAGGGCAAGCGGAAGCGTACGCGCACCGGTTTCGGCAAGCGTGCCGACACCAAGCGCGCCATCGTGACCCTTGCTGAGGGCGACCGTATCGACATCTTCGGCCAGGCCTCCTAACGGAGCGCCCTGGTCCGAATATCGGACGAGGACTGAGAAATGGGAATCCGCAAGTACAAGCCGACTACGCCGGGCCGCCGTGGCTCCTCCGTAGCCGACTTCGTCGAGGTAACGCGGTCCACGCCGGAGAAGTCGCTGGTTCGCCCGCTGCACAGCAAGGGCGGCCGTAACAACGCCGGTCGGATCACCGTTCGCCACCAGGGTGGCGGACACAAGCGCGCCTACCGCGTCATCGACTTCCGTCGCCACGACAAGGACGGCGTGCCGGCCAAGGTCGCGCACATCGAGTACGACCCCAACCGCACCGCGCGCATCGCGCTGCTGCACTACGCGGACGGCGAGAAGCGCTACATCCTCGCCCCGCGCGGCACGCAGCAGGGTGACCGGATTGAGAGCGGCCCCGGCGCCGACATCAAGCCCGGCAACAACATGGCGCTGCGCAACATCCCGGTCGGTACGACCATCCACGCCATCGAGCTGCGGCCCGGCGGCGGCGCGAAGTTCGCCCGCTCCGCGGGTGCCTCCGTGCAGCTGCTCGCGAAGGAAGGCGCCATGGCGCACCTTCGCATGCCGTCCGGTGAGATCCGCCTGGTCGACGTCCGCTGCCGCGCCACCATCGGCGAGGTCGGCAACGCCGAGCAGTCGAACATCAACTGGGGCAAGGCCGGCCGTATGCGCTGGAAGGGCGTCCGCCCGACCGTGCGTGGTGTCGTGATGAACCCGGTCGACCACCCGCACGGTGGTGGTGAGGGCAAGACCTCCGGTGGTCGCCACCCGGTCTCGCCGTGGGGCCAGAAGGAGGGTCGTACTCGTGATCGCAACAAGGCGAGCAACAAGTACATCGTCCGCCGCCGCAAGTCGAACAAGAAGCGCTAGGAGCGGGTTTAGATGCCGCGCAGTCTCAAGAAGGGGCCCTTCGTCGACGACCACCTCGTAAAGAAGGTGGACGCCCAGAACGAAGCCGGCACCAAGAACGTCATCAAGACCTGGTCCCGTCGCTCGATGATCGTCCCCAGCATGCTGGGTCACACGATCGCGGTGCACAACGGCAAGACCCACATCCCGGTGTTCGTCACCGAGTCGATGGTCGGCCACAAGCTCGGCGAGTTCTCGCCGACTCGCACCTTCCGCGGCCACGTCAAGGACGACCGGAAGTCGAAGCGCCGCTAGCGCGGGGTGGAACGACTATGACTAACACCGAAGGGACAACCATGGAAGCCAGGGCCCAGGCGCGGTACATCCGCGTCACGCCCATGAAGGCCCGCCGCGTGGTGGACCTCATCCGTGGCATGGATGCCACGGAGGCTCAGGCGGTCCTGCGTTTCGCCCCGCAGGCCGCGAGCGTGCCGGTCGGCAAGGTGCTGGACAGCGCCATTGCCAACGCCGCGCACAACTACGACCACTCTGACGCCTCTTCGCTGGTCATCAGCGAGGCGTACGTGGATGAGGGCCCGACCCTGAAGCGGTTCCGTCCGCGTGCCCAGGGCCGTGCCTACCGGATCCGTAAGCGGACCAGCCACATCACCGTGGTCGTCAGCAGCAAGGAAGGAACCCGGTAATGGGCCAGAAGGTAAACCCGCACGGGTTCCGGCTCGGTGTCACGACCGACTTCAAGTCGCGTTGGTACGCCGACAAGCTGTACAAGGACTACGTCAAGGAAGACGTCGCCATCCGTCGGATGATGACGTCCGGCATGGAGCGCGCCGGCATCTCGAAGGTGGAGATCGAGCGCACCCGTGACCGCGTGCGTGTGGACATCCACACCGCCCGTCCCGGCATCGTCATCGGCCGCCGTGGCGCCGAGGCCGACCGCATCCGCGGTGACCTCGAGAAGCTCACGGGCAAGCAGGTCCAGCTGAACATCCTCGAGGTCAAGAACCCCGAGGTCGACGCTCAGCTCGTGGCCCAGGCCGTGGCGGAGCAGCTGTCCTCCCGCGTCTCCTTCCGTCGCGCCATGCGTAAGAGCATGCAGTCGGCGATGAAGGCGGGCGCCAAGGGCATCAAGATCCAGTGTGGTGGCCGTCTCGGCGGCGCCGAGATGTCGCGCTCGGAGTTCTACCGCGAGGGCCGCGTGCCCCTGCACACGCTCCGCGCCAACGTCGACTACGGCTTCTTCGAGGCCAAGACGACCTTCGGCCGCATCGGCGTGAAGGTCTGGATCTACAAGGGCGACGTCAAGAACATCGCCGAGGTTCGCGCCGAGAACGCCGCTGCCCGCGCCGGCAACCGCCCGGCCCGTGGTGGCAACGACCGCCCGGCCCGTGGTGGCCGCGGTGGCGAGCGTGGCGGTCGCGGTCGCAAGCCGCAGCAGTCGGCTCCGGCCGCCGAGGCCCCCAAGGCCGAGGCGCCCGCCGCTGCTCCGGCTGCTGAGAGCACCGGAACGGAGGCCTGACCGAAATGCTGATCCCCCGTAGGGTCAAGCACCGCAAGCAGCACCACCCGAAGCGCAGCGGTATGTCCAAGGGTGGTACGCAGGTTGCGTTCGGCGAGTACGGCATTCAGGCCCTCACTCCGGCGTACGTGACCAACCGCCAGATCGAGGCGGCTCGTATCGCGATGACCCGCCACATCAAGCGTGGCGGCAAGGTCTGGATCAACATCTACCCGGACCGTCCGCTCACCAAGAAGCCCGCCGAGACCCGCATGGGTTCCGGTAAGGGTTCTCCCGAGTGGTGGATCGCGAACGTCAAGCCCGGTCGGGTGATGTTCGAGCTGTCCTACCCGAACGAGAAGATTGCTCGTGAGGCGCTCACCCGCGCTGCTCACAAGCTTCCGATGAAGTGCCGCATCGTCCGGCGCGAGGCAGGTGAGTCGTGATGTCGGCCGGTACCAAGGCGTCCGAGCTGCGCGAGCTGGGCAACGAGGAGCTTGTCAACAAGCTTCGCGAGGCCAAGGAAGAGCTGTTCAACCTCCGCTTCCAGGCGGCGACGGGTCAGCTCGAGAACCACGGCCGGCTCAAGGCCGTCCGTAAGGACATCGCGCGGATCTACACCCTGATGCGTGAGCGCGAGCTGGGCATCGAGACGGTGGAGAGCGCCTGATGAGCGAGAGCAACGTGACTGAGAAGACTGAGACCCGCGGCTTCCGCAAGACCCGTGAGGGCCTGGTCGTCAGCGACAAGATGGACAAGACCGTCGTCGTCGCCGTCGAGGACCGCGTCAAGCACGCGCTGTACGGCAAGGTCATCCGCCGTACGAACAAGCTCAAGGCGCACGACGAGCAGAACGCTGCCGGCGTCGGCGACCGCGTCCTCCTGATGGAGACGCGTCCGCTGTCCGCCACCAAGCGCTGGCGCATCGTCGAGATCCTCGAGAAGGCCAAGTAATTCTCCGAGGGGCACCCCCCTCGGAGTTCGTTCCGCCAGGCTCCCGGGGCAGTTCGCTGAACTGCCCCGGGGGAACCGGCAGACAATCAGGAGATAGACGTGATCCAGCAGGAGTCGCGACTGCGCGTCGCCGACAACACGGGTGCGAAGGAAATTCTCACCATCCGTGTTCTCGGTGGCTCGGGTCGCCGCTACGCGGGCATCGGTGACGTCATCGTCGCCACCGTCAAGGACGCGATCCCCGGTGGCAACGTGAAGAAGGGTGACGTCGTCAAGGCGGTCATCGTTCGCACCGTCAAGGAGCGCCGCCGTCCGGACGGCTCGTACATCCGCTTCGACGAGAACGCCGCCGTCATTCTGAAGAACGACGGCGACCCTCGCGGCACCCGTATCTTCGGCCCCGTGGGCCGTGAGCTGCGCGAGAAGAAGTTCATGAAGATCATCTCGCTCGCGCCGGAGGTGCTGTAAGCATGAAGATCAAGAAGGGCGACCTGGTCCAGGTCATCACCGGTAAGGACAAGGGCAAGCAGGGCAAGGTCATTGCCGCTTACCCGCGCGACGAGCGCGTCCTGGTCGAGGGTGTCAACCGGGTCAAGAAGCACACGAAGGCCGGCCCGACCGCCAGCGGCTCGCAGGCCGGCGGCATCGTGACCACCGAGGCCCCCGTCCACGTCTCCAACGTCCAGCTGGTCGTGGAGAAGGACGGCAACAAGGTCGTCACGCGCGTCGGTTACCGCTTCGACGACGAGGGCAACAAGATCCGCGTTGCCAAGCGGACGGGTGAGGACATCTGATGACGACCACCACCACTCCGCGTCTCAAGACGAAGTACCGCGAGGAGATCGCGGGCAAGCTGCGTGAGGAGTTCTCGTACGAGAACGTCATGCAGATCCCCGGCCTCGTCAAGATCGTGGTCAACATGGGTGTCGGCGACGCTGCCCGTGACTCGAAGCTGATCGACGGCGCCATCCGCGACCTCACCACGATCACCGGCCAGAAGCCGGCCGTGACGAAGGCCCGGAAGTCCATCGCGCAGTTCAAGCTGCGCGAGGGTCAGCCGATCGGCTGCCACGTCACGCTCCGTGGCGACCGCATGTGGGAGTTCCTGGACCGCACCCTGTCGCTCGCGCTGCCGCGCATCCGCGACTTCCGCGGTCTGTCCCCCAAGCAGTTCGACGGCCGTGGCAACTACACCTTCGGTCTCACGGAGCAGGTCATGTTCCACGAGATCGACCAGGACAAGATCGACCGCGTCCGGGGTATGGACATCACCGTGGTGACCACGGCGACCAACGACGCTGAGGGCCGTGCGCTCCTTCGTCACCTCGGCTTCCCGTTCAAGGAGGCGTAAGCGAGATGGCGAAGAAGGCTCTGATTGCCAAGGCTGCTCGTAAGCCCAAGTTCGGTGTGCGTGCGTACACCCGCTGCCAGCGCTGCGGCCGTCCGCACTCCGTCTACCGCAAGTTCGGTCTCTGCCGCGTGTGCCTTCGTGAGATGGCTCACCGTGGCGAGCTGCCGGGCGTGACCAAGAGCTCCTGGTAGTCCTGCCCTTCAAGGGTTTTCAGGACTCCTGGATCTCTCGGTAAGTAAAGGGTCGGCAGAGGCCCGCCCCTCCATGGCTTAGGCTAGGAGGGTTGGGCGTCTGCCGCCCTGACCGACTTACTACGCCGTAGGTCCCCGCGCCGCACCCGTCCCGCCTCTGAGTGGGGAGAGGGATGGCGCAGATAGGAAACCCCGGCGAGAGAGGCCGAAGGCCAATTCATGACCATGACTGATCCGATCGCGGACATGCTGACTCGTCTGCGTAACGCGAACTCGGCGTACCACGACACCGTGGCGATGCCGCACAGCAAGATCAAGTCTCACATCGCGGAGATCCTCCAGCAGGAGGGCTTCATCACGGGCTGGAAGGTCGAGGACGCCGAGGTCGGCAAGAACCTCGTTCTCGAGCTGAAGTTCGGCCCGAACCGTGAGCGCTCCATCGCGGGCATCAAGCGGATCTCCAAGCCCGGTCTCCGGGTTTACGCGAAGTCCACCAACCTGCCGAAGGTCCTCGGCGGCCTCGGCGTGGCGATCATCTCCACGTCGCACGGTCTCCTGACCGGCCAGCAGGCAGGCAAGAAGGGCGTAGGTGGGGAAGTCCTCGCCTACGTCTGGTAGTCGGGAACGGAGGAATAGCTAATGTCGCGTATTGGCAAGCTCCCCATCACGGTTCCCGCCGGCGTGGACGTCACCATCGACGGCCAGACGGTCGCGGTCAAGGGTCCCAAGGGCACCCTGAGCCACACCATCGTCGCGCCGATCGAGATCGCTAAGGGTGAGGACGGCGTTCTGAACGTCACCCGCCCGAACGACGAGCGTCAGAACAAGGCCCTCCACGGCCTGTCCCGCACGCTGGTGGCGAACATGATCACCGGCGTGACCCAGGGTTACGTGAAGAAGCTCGAAATCAGCGGTGTCGGTTACCGCGTCCTGGCGAAGGGCTCCAACCTGGAGTTCTCGCTCGGCTACAGCCACCCGATCCTGATCGAGGCGCCCGAGGGCATCTCCTTCAAGGTCGAATCGGCGACCAAGTTCTCGGTCGAGGGCATCGACAAGCAGAAGGTCGGCGAGGTTGCGGCCAACATCCGCAAGCTGCGCAAGCCCGACCCGTACAAGGCCAAGGGCGTCAAGTACGAAGGCGAAGTCATCCGCCGCAAGGTCGGAAAGGCGGGTAAGTAAGCCATGGCATACGGTGTCAAGATTGCTAAGGGCGACGCTTACAAGCGTGCTGCCATCAAGCGTCGTCACATCCGCATCCGTAAGCACATCTCGGGTACGGCTGAGCGTCCGCGCCTGGTCGTGACGCGCTCGAACCGCCACATCGTGGCCCAGGTCATCGACGACATCAAGGGTCACACCCTTGCGTCGGCGTCGACCCTGGACGCCTCGATCCGCGGTGCCGAGGGCGACAAGTCCACGGCCGCCAAGTCGGTCGGCGCCCTGGTCGCCGAGCGCGCCAAGGCCGCCGGCGTCGAGACTGTCGTGTTCGACCGTGGTGGTAACCAGTACGCCGGGCGCATCGCCGCCCTGGCGGACGCCGCCCGCGAAGCCGGACTCAAGTTCTGAGTCCTGCCCGTTCGCGCAGTGACTATTCGATGCTGCGTAGCTAGCGGAAACAGAGAGAGGTAATTCCAATGGCTGGACCCCAGCGCCGCGGTGGCGGTGCCGGTGGCGGCGAGCGGCGGGACCGGAAGGGTCGCGACGGTGGCGCTGCCGCCGAGAAGACCGCATACGTTGAGCGCGTCGTCGCGATCAACCGTGTCGCCAAGGTTGTGAAGGGTGGTCGTCGCTTCAGCTTCACCGCGCTGGTCGTGGTGGGCGACGGTGACGGCACCGTGGGTGTCGGTTACGGCAAGGCCAAGGAGGTGCCGGCCGCCATCGCCAAGGGTGTTGAGGAGGCCAAGAAGCACTTCTTCAAGGTCCCCCGTATCCAGGGCACCATCCCGCACCCGATCCAGGGCGAGAAGGCCGCGGGCGTCGTCCTGCTCAAGCCTGCTTCCCCCGGTACCGGTGTTATCGCCGGTGGCCCGGTGCGTGCCGTGCTCGAGTGCGCCGGCGTGCACGACATCCTGTCGAAGTCCCTGGGCTCCGACAACGCGATCAACATCGTGCACGCGACCGTGGCGGCCCTCAAGGGTCTGCAGCGTCCCGAGGAGATCGCGGCCCGCCGCGGTCTGCCCCTCGAGGACGTCGCCCCCGCGGCCCTGCTTCGTGCGCGTGCCGGGGCTGGTGCGTAATGGCGCAGCTCAAGATCACGCAGACGAAGTCGTACATCGGCAGCAAGCAGAACCACCGCGACACCCTGCGCTCCCTTGGTCTCAAGGGCATCAACACGCAGGTCGTCAAGGAGGACCGCCCCGAGTTCCGCGGAATGGTGCACACCGTCCGCCACCTCGTGACGGTTGAGGAGGTCGACTGACATGGCGGAGCAGAACCCGCTGAAGGTCCACAACCTCCGGCCCGCCCCGGGCGCCAAGACCGCCAAGACCCGTGTGGGTCGTGGTGAGGCGTCCAAGGGTAAGACCGCTGGTCGTGGTACCAAGGGCACCAAGGCCCGTTACCAGGTTCCGGAGCGCTTCGAGGGTGGCCAGATGCCCCTCCACATGCGTCTCCCGAAGCTCAAGGGCTTCAAGAACCCGTTCAAGACCGAGTTCCAGGTCGTGAACCTCGACAAGCTGAGCGCGCTGTACCCGGAGGGTGGCGAGGTCACCGTCGAGGGTCTCGTCGCCAAGGGCGCCGTTCGCAAGAACAGCCTCGTCAAGGTGCTCGGCCAGGGTGAGCTCACCGTGGCGCTGCAGGTGACGGTCGACGCCGTCTCCGGCTCCGCCAAGGAGAAGATCACCGCCGCGGGCGGTACCGTCACCGAGCTCGTCTGATTCATCCAGACGTGTCGATGACATGAGCGATTCCCATCCGGGGATGCCCCACAAAAGGGGCATCCCCGGTTGGTCGTTCCAAGGGGGGCACGGTCGCCGGTAAGGTGGCGTGCACTGTCTAAGCTCCGTGCGGTCTGCCCGCACGGTTTTGTTGACTGATACGTATTCGTCGAACCTCAAGACCACCACCTCTGGCGCACGCGCGCGGGGGTCGCAGGAGGCACCGTGCTCACCGCGTTCGCCCGGGCGTTCAAGACGCCCGACCTGCGCAAGAAGCTGCTCTTCACGCTCGGCATCATCGTGATCTACCGGCTGGGTACGCACGTGCCGATCCCCGGTGTCAGCTACAAGAACGTCCAGGCCTGTATCGACAACCAGAGTCAGAACCAGGGTCTGTTCGGTCTCGTCAACATGTTCAGCGGTGGCGCGCTGCTGCAGATCACGATCTTCGCGCTCGGCATCATGCCGTACATCACCGCGAGCATCATCCTGCAGCTGCTGACCGTGGTGATCCCGCGGCTCGAGGCCCTCAAGAAGGAGGGTCAGGCCGGTACGGCGAAGATCACGCAGTACACGCGCTATCTGACCATCGCGCTCGCGATCCTTCAGGGCACCGGCCTGGTGGCCACGGCCCGCACCGGCACGCTCTTCCAGGGCTGCCCCGTCGCCAGTGAGATCGTCCCCGACCAGTCGATCTTCGTCACCATCACGATGGTGATCACGATGACCGCGGGCACGGCGTGCGTCATGTGGCTCGGTGAGCTCATCACCGACCGCGGCATCGGCAACGGCATGTCGATCCTGATGTTCATCTCGATCGCCGCCACGTTCCCGAGCGCCCTGTGGGCCATCAAGGAGCAGGGCGACCTGGCGGACGGCTGGATCGAGTTCGGCACCGTCATCGCGGTCGGCCTCTTCATGGTCGGCCTGGTGGTCTTCGTCGAGCAGGCGCAGCGGCGCATCCCGGTCCAGTACGCGAAGCGCATGATCGGCCGCAGGTCCTACGGCGGGACGTCGACGTACATCCCGCTGAAGGTGAACCAGGCGGGCATCATCCCTGTGATCTTTGCCTCCTCGCTGCTGTACATCCCGGCTCTCGTGGCACAGTTCGCGGGTGGCAATTCCGGATGGAAGCAGTGGATCGAGGCGAATCTGACCACGGGTGACCACCCGATCTATATCGCCACGTACTTCATCCTGATCGTCTTCTTCGCCTTCTTCTACGTCGCGATCTCCTTCAACCCCGAGGAAGTCGCCGACAACATGAAGAAGTATGGTGGCTTCATCCCGGGCATCCGGGCTGGCCGTCCTACCGCTGAGTATCTGAGTTACGTACTCAACCGGATCACGTGGCCGGGTTCGCTGTATCTGGGCCTGATCGCTCTTGTGCCGACGATGGCGTTGGTGGGCTTCGGGGCAAACCAGAACTTCCCGTTCGGCGGGACGAGCATCCTCATCATCGTGGGTGTGGGTCTGGAAACCGTGAAGCAGATCGAGAGCCAGCTCCAGCAGCGCAATTACGAAGGGTTCCTCCGCTGATGCGAATCGTCCTCGTCGGGCCGCCCGGTGCGGGCAAGGGAACGCAGGCCGCGTTCCTCGCCAAGAACCTGTCGATCCCGCACATCTCCACGGGCGACCTCTTCCGTGCCAACATCAGCCAGGGCACGGAGCTGGGCAAGCAGGCCAAGGCGTACATGGACGCCGGGAACCTGGTGCCCGACGAGGTGACGATCGGCATGGCGAAGGACCGCATGGCGCAGTCGGACGCCGTGAACGGCTTCCTGCTCGACGGCTTCCCGCGGAACGTGTCGCAGGCGGAGTCCCTGGACGAGGCCCTGAAGGCCGACGACGTGAAGCTCGACGCCGTCCTGGACCTGGAGGTCCCGGAGGACGAGGTCGTCAAGCGGATCGCCGGCCGTCGCGTCTGCCGCAACGAGTCCAGCCACGTCTTCCACGTGACGTACTCGCCGCCGAAGCGGGAAGGTGTCTGCGACGTCTGCGGCGGTGAGCTGTACCAGCGTGGCGACGACAGCGAGGACACCGTCCGCAAGCGTCTGGAGGTCTACCACACGCAGACCGAGCCGATCATCGACTACTACCGGGCCCAGGGTCTGGTCGTGACGATCTCGGCGCTCGGCAAGGTGGACGAGGTCACCAAGCGTGCGATGGACGCCCTCAAGGGCGACAAGTAGTTCAGTACGCTGTTTCGGCCGCGGTGCCCCTCGGGGGACCGCGGCCGTAGTGTTGTGTACGTAGTCGGTTCGTGTACGTGGCCGGTTGTTGGACGGATGACGGAGAGCGGAAGCCCCATGGTGCAGATCAAGACCCCCGAGCAGATCGCGAAGATGCGTGAGGCGGGCCTTGTCGTCGCCGCCGTCCACGCCGCGACCCGTGAGGCCGTGGTGCCCGGCGCGACCACGAAGGACCTGGACGACGTCGCCCGCAAGGTCATCGCCGAGCACGGGGCGAAGTCCAACTTCCTCGGGTACGGCGGCTTCCCCGCGACGATCTGCACCTCGGTCAACGAGGTCGTCGTGCACGGCATCCCGGACGACAAGACCGTCCTGAAGGACGGGGACGTCATCTCCATCGACGCCGGCGCCATCGTCGACGGCTGGCACGGCGACGCCGCGTACACCGCCTTCGTCGGCTCCGGTCACGCCCCGGAGCTGGTCGAGCTCTCCCGGGTGACCGAGGAGTCGATGTGGGCCGGCATCGCGGCCATGAAGCAGGGCAACCGGCTCGTCGACATCTCCCGGGCCATCGAGACGTACATCCGCCGGCAGCCGAAGCCGGGCGGCGGCAAGTACGGCATCGTCGAGGACTACGGCGGCCACGGCATCGGCACCGAGATGCACATGGACCCGCACCTCCTGAACTACGTCGAGCGCCGCCGCGGCAAGGGCCCCAAGCTGGTCCCCGGCCTCTGCCTCGCGATCGAGCCCATGGTCTCCCTCGGCACCCCCCGCACGGAGGTCCTGGAGGACGACTGGACGGTCATCACGACCGACGGCACCTGGTCCTCCCACTGGGAGCACTCGGTCGCCCTCACGGAGCAGGGCCCCCTGGTCCTCACGGCCCCGGACTGCGGCAAGGCGAAGCTGGCGGAGTACGGCGTCACCGCGGCGCCGGACCCGCTGGCCTGAAGCCCGCGCGCTCGGTGACCCCCTTGCTTAAGGATCTTCGTCGTGGGGCAGACTTTCTCGATTCGTCTTTCCGAGTGCGCTGACGTAGACTGACGCGTCGGCTCTCGTGCATCCGTGTGTCTCCATCCGGGGACGCGCCAGTGCGAGGCCGATCAAGGTAGTCGATTCGAAGGGCGAAGCGTGGCCAAGAAGCAAGGTGCCATCGAGATCGAAGGCACTGTCGTCGAGTCTCTTCCGAACGCCATGTTCAAGGTGGAGCTCCAGAACGGCCACCAGGTCCTGGCACACATCAGCGGCAAGATGCGCATGCACTACATCCGCATCCTCCCTGACGACCGGGTCGTGGTGGAGCTGTCTCCGTACGACCTGACGCGTGGCCGGATCGTCTACCGGTACAAGTAGATCTTGCCCGCACCCCGTTCGCGCGGGGTGGAGGCACTGACCCGGAGAACCTCACCCAATGAAGGTCAAGCCGAGCGTCAAGAAGATCTGCGACAAGTGCAGGGTGATCCGCCGTCACGGCCGGGTCATGATCATCTGCGACAACCCGCGCCACAAGCAGCGCCAGGGCTGACGCACGACTGCAGTTCGCAGAGTTTCGCGCGACGCACGTAATCAATACGCAGAGCACGTCCCTCTTCAGATCCATCGGTAATGGAGGGCGACACCCCCGGTCGGAGGCCGGGGACCCAGCCGGTACCTAGTACGGCCACTGGGAGTGGTTCTGCCGAAGACCTCCGAAGAATCAACAGGAGCCATGAATGGCACGCGTTGAAGGCGTTGACCTCCCGCGCGAAAAGCGCATCGAGGTCGCCCTCACCTACGTGTTCGGCATCGGCCGCACGCTGGCCCAGCAGACGCTGGACGCCACCGAGGTGGACCGCAACACCCGCGTCCGCGACCTGACCGAGGAAGACCTCGTCAAGATCCGCGAGTACGTGGACGCCAACATCAAGACCGAGGGTGACCTCCGTCGCGAGATCCAGGCCGACATCCGCCGCAAGGTCGAGATCGGCTGCTACCAGGGCCTGCGTCACCGTCGTGGCCTGCCCGTCCGTGGTCAGCGCACCAGCACGAACGCCCGCACCCGCAAGGGCCCGCGTCGCGCCATCGCCGGTAAGAAGAAGCCGGGCAAGAAGTAGTCCTCGCTCAGCGGTCTATCGACAGCTGACGCTGCAGGACCGACCACCTCCCGTAGGAGTTATAGATGCCCCCCAAGGGTCGTCAGGGCGCTGCCAAGAAGGTGCGCCGCAAGGAAAAGAAGAACGTCGCCCACGGGCACGCTCACATCAAGAGCACGTTCAACAACACGATCGTGTCCATCACGGACCCGACCGGCAACGTGATCTCGTGGGCCTCCGCCGGCCACGTCGGCTTCAAGGGCTCGCGCAAGTCCACGCCGTTCGCCGCGCAGATGGCCGCCGAGTCGGCTGCCCGTCGCGCGCAGGAGCACGGCATGCGCAAGGTCGACGTCTTCGTCAAGGGCCCGGGTTCCGGTCGTGAGACCGCCATCCGTTCGCTCCAGGCGACCGGCCTTGAGGTCGGCTCGATCCAGGACGTGACGCCCACGCCGCACAACGGCTGCCGTCCGCCCAAGCGCCGCCGCGTCTGACGCACGTCGCTTGATCCGAGGTTCCGGGCGGTACGGCTCTTCGAGTCCGTGCCGCCCGTACCCTTGAATGCGTAACACCATGGGGCCTGGCCCCGGGCAGGGCATCAAATAGTGGGTGCCCCTGACTGAAGGAACATTTCATGCTGATCGCTCAGCGTCCCTCGTTGACCGAAGAGGTCGTCGACGAATTCCGCTCCCGGTTCGTGATCGAGCCGCTGGAGCCGGGCTTCGGCTACACCCTCGGCAACTCCCTCCGCCGCACCCTCCTGTCGTCGATCCCCGGCGCTGCTGTCACCAGCATCCGCATCGACGGCGTCCTGCACGAGTTCACCACCGTGCCGGGCGTCAAGGAGGACGTCACCGACCTCATCCTCAACATCAAGCAGCTGGTCGTCTCCTCGGAGCACGACGAGCCGGTCGTGATGTACCTGCGCAAGCAGGGCCCGGGTCTGGTCACCGCCGCCGACATCGCCCCGCCGGCCGGTGTCGAGGTGCACAACCCCGACCTCGTCCTCGCCACGCTCAACGGCAAGGGCAAGCTGGAGATGGAGCTGACCGTCGAGCGCGGTCGCGGCTACGTCTCCGCCGTGCAGAACAAGCAGGTCGGCCAGGAGATCGGCCGTATCCCGGTCGACTCGATCTACTCGCCGGTGCTCAAGGTCACGTACAAGGTCGAGGCGACCCGTGTCGAGCAGCGCACCGACTTCGACAAGCTGATCGTCGACGTCGAGACCAAGCAGGCCATGCGCCCGCGCGACGCCATGGCGTCCGCAGGCAAGACCCTGGTCGAGCTGTTCGGTCTGGCGCGCGAGCTCAACATCGACGCCGAGGGCATCGACATGGGCCCGTCCCCGACGGACGCCGCCCTCGCCGCCGACCTGGCGCTGCCGATCGAGGAGCTGGAGCTCACCGTTCGGTCGTACAACTGCCTCAAGCGTGAGGGCATCCACTCCGTGGGTGAGCTCGTCGCCCGCTCCGAGGCGGACCTGCTCGACATCCGCAACTTCGGTGCGAAGTCGATCGACGAGGTCAAGATGAAGCTCAACGGCATGGGTCTCGCGCTGAAGGACTCGCCTCCCGGCTTCGACCCGACCGCCGCCGCCGACGCCTTCGGCGCGGATGACGATGCCGACGCGGGCTTCGTCGAGACCGAGCAGTACTAAGAGCTCGGGACCAGCGGTTTGAATTTGGCTGCGGGATCGTTGTGGTAGATCGCGCAGTTCCCCGCGCCCCTGACGGGGCGCGGGTGCCACTGACCTCGGTACCTGATACGGCCGGGGCAGATCACTAGGAGAAACACCATGCCGAAGCCCACCAAGGGTGCCCGTCTGGGCGGCAGCGCCGCGCACGAGAAGCTTCTGCTGGCGAACCTCGCCAAGCAGCTCTTCGAGCACGGCCGCATCACCACGACCGAGGCGAAGGCCCGTCGCCTGCGTCCGTACGCGGAGCGTCTGGTCACCAAGGCGAAGAAGGGCGACCTTCACAACCGCCGCCAGGTGCTGTCCGTCATCACCGACAAGAGCATCGTGCACACGCTCTTCACGGAGATCGGCCCGCGCTACGAGAACCGCCCCGGTGGTTACACGCGCATCACCAAGATCGGCAACCGTCGCGGCGACAACGCGCCCATGGCGGTCATCGAGCTGGTCGAGGCCCTGACCGTGGCCCAGGAGGCCACCGGTGAGGCCGAGGCCGCCACGAAGCGCGCCGCCAAGGACGCCGAGGCCACCGACGCCAAGGTCGACACGGCCAAGGCCGACGAGGCTCCGGCCGAGGAGTCGAAGGACGCGTAAGCGTTCTGCCGGGGGCTGTGCGTTCGGCTGCGGGCTTCGCGGCCGGTCGCGCAGTTCCCCGCGCCCCTTCGGGGCGATGCGGGTCCGTCCCTTGCCAGGGGCGGGCCCGCTTTTCGTTGCCTGAGAGGATCCAGGAGTGAGTGACGAAGCAGAGCCCGGGTTCGTCCGGGTACGTCTTGACCTTTCGTACGACGGCAAGGACTTCTCCGGCTGGGCCAAGCAGCGGCAGGGGCAGCGGACCGTCCAGGGGGAGATCGAGGCCGCCCTGCGGACCGTGACGCGGTCCCAGGAGACGTACGAGCTGACCGTGGCGGGCCGGACCGACAGCGGGGTGCACGCGCGCGGGCAGGTCGCCCACGTCGACCTGCCGGAGGACGTGTGGGCCGAGCACCGGGACAAGCTCCTGCGCAGGCTCGCCGGGCGGCTGCCGCACGACGTGCGGATCTGGAGGGTCGCCGAGGCGCCCGCCGGGTTCAACGCGCGGTTCTCGGCCGTGTGGCGGCGGTACGCCTACCGCGTGACCGACCACCCGGGCGGCGTCGACCCGCTGCTGCGCGGCCATGTGCTGTGGCACGACTGGGAGCTCGACCTCGACGCCATGAACGCCGCCGCCGAGCGGCTGATCGGCGAGCACGACTTCGCGGCGTACTGCAAGCGGCGTGAGGGCGCGACGACCATCCGCACGCTCCAGGAGCTGCGGTGGGTGCGGCGGGACGACGGCATCCTCGAAGCCACCGTGCGGGCCGACGCCTTCTGCCACAACATGGTGCGCTCCCTGGTGGGCGCCATGCTGTTCGTGGGCGACGGGCACCGGCCCGTGGAGTGGCCGGGCAAGGTGCTCGCGGCCGGGGTGCGGGACTCCGCCGTGCACGTCGTGCGGCCCCACGGGCTCACCCTCGAAGAGGTCGGCTACCCCGCCGACGAGCTGCTCGCCGCGCGCAACAAGGAGGCGCGCAACAAGCGGACGCTGCCCGGCGCCGGCTGCTGCTGAGCGGCCGGAACCGCGAAGGGCCCGGCGGCCGGACTACTCGGGACCGGTCGCCGCGGCCGACGCCTGGGCCTCGCCCCGCGCGTGAATGCGCTGGAAGGCGAAGCGGGCCATGGTGTCGCCGACGCCGTAGGCCTTGCGGTCGCCGGTGGTGACGTCCTTGCCGCTGGTGTAGCCGGTGGTGGTGAAGTACGCGTAGCGGCCGTAGGCGTTGTACGTGCCGCGGCAGACGCCGGTCTGGCAGAAGCCCGGCACGCCCTTGCCGGGCAGCGCGGTGACCAGGCCCTTCTCGACCTGGTCCTTGACCTTCTCGGCCTTGGCCGTGGTGTCGAAGACGGCGACGCCGACCGTGACCGCGATGCCGTCCTTGACGTAGCTGGCGCGGATCAGGCGGGTGCAGTCGTTCTTGGTGAGGATCGCGCCGAGGGCGGGCTGGGTGACCGAGGCGCAGCTCTTGGCGCTGTCGGTCGCGCCCTTCTTGTAGACGGTCTCGCCCGAGGTGAACGTCTTGCCGGGGAAGAGGCCCTCGGCGGTGAGCGGCGCCTTGTCCTTCTCGGCGCTGGAGATGAAGTCCTTCGGGTCCGGCGGGGGCGGCGGCGTGGTCGCCTCGAAGGAGGGGCCTGGGTCCTTGCTCGCGCCGGGGATCTCGGCCGTGGCGGGGAGCTCGCTCGCCGGTTTGTTCGACGCGGAGGCGTCGTCGCTGTTGGCGGAGACGACGGCGACGGCCACCCCCGCCGCGATGGCGATCGTGGCGAACGCGCCGCCGCCGATCATCAGCCATTTGCGCCGCCGGGTGCGCGCCTCGGAGGCTTCGGCGAGCGCCGCCCAGTCGGGTGTGGGTCCGCCCCCGGGGCCGCCCGTGCCGCCCGGACTCCACTGAGGTCCCCCTTGCCCAAAGCTCATGGGCCGCATCTTAGACGGGCCGTCACGGATGTTGAGCCGGGGTCGCGGGGGGTTCGCGGCCTAGCCTGAGCCGCATGGAAACGGGCAAAACGGCGGTTACGGGGTGGATGTCGCGGCCTGCCGAGTGGCACGTCCTCGCGGTGCTCGGGGCGGTGCTGCTCGCCGCGGTCGTCCGGGTCGGGCTGCGCGCGCCGGACGGGGGCATGGACAACGCCATCGTGGTGCGGGCCGCCGAGGCCTGGCTGCACGGGCGCTCGCCCTACGCCGACCGGCACTTCCTCTATCTGCCGGGGGCCGTGCTCGCCGCCGTGCCGCAGGCCCTGCTGCCGACCGCCGCGGCACGCTTCCTGGTCCCGGCGGGCGTCACCGCAGGGCTCGTCGCCGGGTGGGCGTGCGCGCTGCGGCTGTACGGGGTCTCCTGGCGCAGCCGGTTCGCGGCGTACGGGCTGCTCGGGCTCGCGCTCGGCTTCGCCCCCTTCGGGCACCTCGTGGAGCTGGGCAACTGGACGGTGGCGTCGGCGGCGGCCCTGCCGCTCGGCGCGCTGCTCGCGTCCCGGGGCCGCTGGACCGCCGCCGGTCTGGTGATCGGCGCCGCCGTGGCCGTGAAGCCCCTGCTGGTGCCCGTCGCGCTGCTCTTCGTCTTCGCCCGGCGGTGGCGGGGGCTCGCCGCGGTGGTCGGGCTGCCCGTGGCGGCCTCGCTCGGGGCCGCGCTGACGATGCCGGACCCCGCCGGGTTCTTCACCCGGACGCTGCCCTTCCTGCTGCGCGGCGACGACGCCTTCGTACGGCTCTACGAGGCCTCGCCGGCCGCGGTGCTCGGGCGGCTCGGGGCGCCGCAGTCCCTGGCGACGCTGCTCGCGGGCGGCGCCGCCGCGGCCGGGGTGTGGTGTGCCTGGCGGCGGTGGGGGAGAGGGGACGAGGGGCCCGCGCGGGTGGCGGAGTGCGCCACCATGCTCATGCTTTCGGCCTTTCTCGTCTCCCGCCCCTCCTACGACCACTACCTGCTGGTCGTCCTGCCGCTGCTGCTCGCCGGGGTGCTCACGCCGGGGGCGCCGGGGCGCACCCCGTGGTTCTGGCTGGCGCTCGTGCCGCAGGTCCCGGGGTTCGCCTGGCCGTGGCTGGAGCCGGGGACCCGGCGGGCCTTCAAGGACGCGGCGACGCTCTGTCTCCTAGCGGGCACGCTGGGCGGGAACTGCCTGGTGGGCGGGGTCGCGGGGGAGCGCGGGGCGCCGCAGGGCGTGGCGGCCGGCGGGCGGCGGGCCGACGCGGAGACCGCGGCGCCCGGCGGCTGAGGCGGACCGCTCGGCCGGGGCCGGACAGGTGGTCCGCGGCCGGACTCGGGGGGCAGGCGCGCGGGCCGGTTATCCTGGTGTCTCACAGGCCGCCCATGTCGGTGGAGCCGGTTCGCCGGTCTCCAGGCCCGCGTTTTGACCCGTACGGGCCAGCGCGGGTATTCTGCGAGTTCGTTATGTGTATTGGCTTTCTCATTCTCACGTGAGGGGCCCTTACACCGGTCCACCGGGCCGATGACCAGCGGCAGGACTCGGTTGCGTCACCGAGGTCCGCCAGGGCTGTCGTACATCGTCCGTGGTGGCCATGTCAGGACCCCACCTCTGAAGAAGCGAAGGCTACGACACCGTGCGTACGTACAGCCCCAAGCCCGGCGATGTGACCCGCCAGTGGCACGTCATCGACGCCCGGGACATCGTCCTGGGCCGTCTGGCGACCACCGCTGCCACCCTTCTGCGTGGCAAGCACAAGCCGATCTACGCCCCTCACGTTGACACCGGTGACTTCGTCATCATCATCAACGCCGAGAAGGTGCACCTCTCCGGCAACAAGAAGACCCAGAAGATGGCGTACCGCCACTCCGGCTACCCGGGTGGTCTGCGTTCCGTCCGTTACGACGAGCTGCTCGCCAAGAGCCCCGAGAAGGCCGTTGAGAAGGCCGTCAAGGGCATGCTCCCCAAGAACACCCTGGGCCGTCAGATGCTCTCGAAGCTGAAGGTCTACGCGGGCGACCAGCACCCGCACGGCGCTCAGCAGCCGGTCCCGTTCGAGATCACCCAGGTCGCGCAGTAGTTCCGGCCACCCCCAAAGACGAAAAGAAATCTGAGGAGAATCGTGGCCGAGACCACCGTTGAGCAGCCGGTCGAAGAGACCGAGATCGCCGACGTCGAGCAGTACACCACCGAGTCCGAGGCGCCCGTCGAGGGCGAGTACACCTCCGAGTCGAACGCCGCGCGCTTCGGCGACCCGCAGCCGGCCGCCGGCCTGGGCCGTCGCAAGAACGCCATCGCCCGCGTCCGGATCGTCCCGGGCACCGGCAAGTGGAAGATCAACGGGCGGACGCTCGAGGACTACTTCCCGAACAAGGTCCACCAGCAGGAAGTCAACGAGCCCTTCAAGGTGCTCGAGCTCGACGACCGCTACGACGTCATCGCCCGCATCGCGGGTGGCGGCGTCTCCGGCCAGGCCGGTGCGCTCCGTCTCGGTGTCGCCCGTGCGCTGAACGAGGCCGACGTCGACAACAACCGCGGCGCCCTCAAGAAGGCCGGCTTCCTCAAGCGCGACGACCGTGCGGTCGAGCGCAAGAAGGCCGGTCTCAAGAAGGCCCGTAAGGCTCCGCAGTACAGCAAGCGCTAATCGCTGCCTGCTTGTACTGCTTCGTTCGCCCCGGCGGCACAGACTGTGCTGCCGGGGCGTTCGTCTATCAGGAACCGCTTGGTCCCTGGCACCCTCTTGTGAACAGGGGGCAGACAGCGGGGGACAAGTTCGGAGCATTTCCGAAAGCTTTTGGAACGTTCGGAGGACAGCAGTGGGACGACTCTTCGGCACGGACGGCGTGCGTGGTGTCGCCAACGCGGATCTGACGGCCGAGCTCGCGCTCGGACTCTCCGTGGCGGCGGCGCACGTACTGGCCGAGGCGGGCACCTTCGAGGGCCACCGGCCGAAGGCCGTGGTCGGGCGGGACCCGCGCGCGTCCGGGGAGTTCCTGGAGGCCGCGGTGGTCGCGGGCCTCGCGAGCGCGGGCGTGGACGTCCTGCGCGTCGGCGTGCTGCCGACCCCCGCGGTGGCGCACCTCACCGGCGCTCTCGGCGCGGACCTCGGCGTGATGCTCTCCGCCAGCCACAACGCCATGCCGGACAACGGCATCAAGTTCTTCGCCCGCGGCGGCCACAAGCTCGCCGACGAGCTGGAGGACCGCATCGAGTCGGTCTACGAGGAGCACCGCACCGGCGCTCCCTGGCAGCGGCCCACCGGCTCCGGCGTCGGCCGGGTCAGCTCCTACGACCAGGGGCTCGACCAGTACATCGCGCACCTCCTCGGGGTGCTGCCCAACCGCCTCGACGGGCTGAAGATCGTCCTGGACGAGGCGCACGGCGCCGCCGCCCGCGTCTCGCCGGAGGCGTTCGCCCGCGCCGGCGCCGACGTCATCACGATCGGCGCCCAGCCGGACGGCCTCAACATCAACGACGGCTGCGGCTCGACCCACCTCGACCTGCTCAAGGCCGCCGTCGTCGAGCACGGCGCCGACTTCGGCATCGCCCACGACGGGGACGCCGACCGCTGCCTCGCCGTGGACGGCGCGGGCGAGGAGGTCGACGGCGACCAGATCCTCGCGGTGCTGGCCCTCGCCATGCGGGAGCACGGCACGCTGCGCGGCGACACCGTTGTCGCCACCGTCATGTCGAACCTCGGCTTCAAGCTCGCCATGGAGGAGCAGGGGCTCGCGCTCGTGCAGACCGCCGTCGGCGACCGGTACGTCCTCGAGTCGATGAAGGAGCACGGCTACGCCCTCGGCGGCGAGCAGTCCGGGCACGTCATCGTCCTCGACCACGCCACCACGGGCGACGGCACGCTGACCGGGCTGCTCCTCGCGGCGCGTGTCGCCGAGACGGGGCGTACGCTCGCCGACCTCGCCGGGGTCATGAAGCGGCTCCCGCAGGTCCTCATCAACGTGCCGGACGTCGACAAGTCCCGCGTGAAGACCTCGGCCGAGCTGTCGGCGGCCGTCACCGAGGCCGAGCGCGAGCTGGGCTCGACCGGCCGGGTGCTGCTGCGTCCCTCGGGGACGGAGCCGCTGGTGCGGGTCATGGTCGAGGCCGCCGACATCGAGCAGGCGCGGTCCGTGGCGAGCCGTCTCGCCGACGTGGTGAAGTCGGCGCTCGGTTAACCCCGCTCCGCCTTCGCGGCACGGCGCCGCTGCCCGGCCCAGAGCGCCTTCTGGACCAGCAGCGTCGCCGTACCCGCGAGGACGATGCCGAGCAGGTTCAGCAGCAGCTGCTCGGTGGAGCCCCAGGCCTGCTTGTACTCGGCGTAGCTGAAGGCGACCGCGGCGTTCGCCGCCGCGGGGACCGTCGTCACGGAGATCGCCACGCCGACCAGGGCGCCCGACTTAGCCGAGGTCAGGGAGAGGGTGCCCGCCGCGCCCGCGAGGACCGCCACCACGAACGAGAACCAGTCGGGGCGGTAGATGAAGTTCGTGTTCGGGCGCTCCGCCCGCAGGGCGTCGTCGCTGAAGAGGTTCATCGCGTCCATGAAGTAGCTGAACCCGACGGTCGCCGCCATCGCCGCCGCGAACCCCACGAGCAGCGCGATCAGCGCGCGCAGGGCCAGCCGGGGAGCACGGCGGACGAGGGCCGTGCAGAACCCCGCGAGCGGGCCGAACTCGGGGCCGACGGCCATCGCGCCGACGATCAGGATCGCGTTGTCGAGGACGACACCGCAGGCCGCGATCATCGTGGCGAGGGTGATGAACGCGACGTACGTGGCCGAGAGCGTCGACTCCTCGTGGGTCGCGTCGGTGAGCTGCTCCCACAGCACCGCGTCGGCGGCCTCTCCCGGCGCGTCCTGCTCCGCCCTGTCGGCGCGCTCGGAGAGGGAGAGGTCGATGTTCTCGACCGCGATCGAGCCCGTCCTGTCCAGGCCGAGCGCGCGCAGGTCGTCGAGCAGCCCGTCCGCCGCCTCGCGGGCGACGTCGCACATGACGACGTCCCCCCGGGGGGCGCGGGCGGCGCCGGGGACCACGGCCAAGTGGGCGGTCCCCGTCGTCCTCTCGATCAGGCGCACCGCTTCGTCGGTGGTGTCGGCGGGGGTGATCAGGCGAAGGTGCAGCATGGCCCGCAGGCTAGCGGTGAAGGGTCAGAGCTTGCGCAGGCTCAGGCGCTGCACCTTGTGGTCGGGGCCCTTGCGCACGACGAGGGCGGCCCGGCCGCGGGTGGGGGCCACGTTCTCGACGAGGTTGACCTTGTTGATCGTGCGCCAGGTGGTGCGGGCGTAGTCGAGGGCCTCCTCCTCGGAAACCTGGGTGTACTTGCGGAAGTACGAGGACGGGTTCTGGAAGGCCGTCAGGCGCAGCTTCTTGAACCGGTTGAGATACCAGCGCTCGATGTCCTCCGTGCGGGCGTCGACGTACACGCTGAAGTCGAAGTAGTCGGCGAGGCCCACGCGGGTGCGGCCGTCGCTGCCCGGAAGCGCGGGCTGGAGGACGTTCAGGCCCTCGACGATGAGGATGTCGGGGCGGCGGACGGTGAGGCGCTTGCCGGGCACGATGTCGTAGATCAGGTGGGAGTAGACGGGCGCCGTCACCTCCTCCTTGCCGGCCTTGATGTCGGCGACGAAGCGGGTGAGGGCGCGGCGGTCGTAGGACTCGGGGAAGCCCTTGCGGGACATCAGGCCGCGCGCTTCGAGCTCCTTGGTGGGGAGCAGGAAGCCGTCGGTCGTCACCAGCTCCACGCGGGGGTGTTCCGGCCAGCGGGAGAGCAGCGCCTGGAGGAGGCGGGCGACGGTCGACTTGCCGACCGCCACGGAGCCCGCGACCCCTATGACGAAGGGCGTGCCCGACTGCGAGCCCTTCTCGCCGAGGAAGGTGTTCAGGGCGCCGCGCAGACCGTCGGTGGCGCCCACGTAGAGGTTCAGGAGGCGGGAGAGCGGGAGGTAGATGTCGCGGACCTCGTCCAGGTCGATGACGTCGCCGAGGCCTCTGAGCTTCTCCACCTCCGCCGCCGTGAGGGGGAGCGGCGTCTTCTCCCGCAGCGCGCTCCACTCGCTGCGGGTGAGGTCGACGTAGGGAGTCGCCTCCGGCTTGTGCCGGTGGGCGCTCCGCGGCGCCTTCATTGGCGCGGAGACCGAAGAGATCACAGTTCATTGTCACGGCTGCGCGCGCGGCGGGCGGGGTGGGGTGTGTCACGCTGATCCGGTGATTATCGGGGTTGGCATCGACGTGGCGGAGATCGAGCGGTTCGGTGCGGCGCTGCGGCGCACGCCCGGGATGGCCGAGCGGCTCTTCGTCCCCGGAGAGCTGCTGCTGCCGAGCGGGGAGCGGCGGGGCGTGGCCTCGCTCGCGGCCCGCTTCGCGGCGAAGGAGGCATTGGCCAAGGCCCTGGGGGCACCCGGAGGCCTCCGCTGGACCGACGCCGAGGTGTACGTGGAGGACACCGGGCAGCCGCGGCTCCGGGTGAGCGGGACGGTGGCGGCGCGCGCCGCCGAGCTGGGCGTCCGCGCCTGGCACGTGTCGCTGAGCCATGACGCGGGGGTGGCCTCGGCGGTGGTGGTGGCGGAGGCGTAGCGGCCCGCGGCTCCGGGCGGGGCGCCGCGGGAGGGAGGAGACTGGGGGCCATGCGAAGTGCTTTCGGTGTGGCGGAGGTGCGGGCGGCGGAGCGGGCGGCCATGGCCCGCGGACCCGAGGGCGCCTTGATGCGGCGGGCGGCGGCGGCGCTCGCCGCCGAGTGCGCCCGGCTGCTCGGCCGGGTGTACGGCAGCCGGGTCACGCTGCTGGTGGGCAGCGGTGACAACGGCGGTGACGCGCTGTACGCGGGGGCCAGGCTGGCCCGCAGGGGCGCGGGCGTCACGGCGGTGCTGCTGGCGCCGGACCGGGCGCACCCCGGCGGCCTGGCCGCGCTGCGCGCCGCGGGGGGCCGTGTCGTGGACGGCGTCGACGAGCGCGACGGCCGGGCCGAGGACGCGGTCGCCGGCGCGCGGCTCGTCGTCGACGGCATCGTGGGCATCGGCGGCCGGGGCGGGCTGCGCGAGCGCGCTGCGCACCTGGTGGCGGCGGCGCGGACGGCCACCGTCGTCGCCGTCGACCTGCCGAGCGGTGTGGACGCCGACACCGGTGAGGTGCGCGGTGAGGCGGTGCGCGCCGATGTGACGGTGACCTTCGGGGCGTACAAGCCGGGGCTGCTGGTCGACCCGGGGCGCGCGTACGCCGGAGCCGTGCGGCTCGTGGACATCGGCCTCGACCTGCCGCCGGAGCGGCGGGCGCTGGAGGCCCTCCAGTACGCCGACGTGGCCCGGCTGCTGCCCGTGCCGGCCGGGGAGAGCGACAAGTACCGCCGGGGCGTGGTGGGCGTCGTCGCCGGGTCGGCCCGCTACCCCGGGGCGGCCGTGCTGTGCGTCGCCGGGGCGCTGCACGGCGGCGCGGGCGCCGTGCGGTACGCCGGGCCCGCCGCCGACGCCGTCATCGCCAGGTTCCCCGAGGCCCTGGTGTCCGCGGGGCCGCCGTCGAAGGCCGGGCGGGTGCAGGCCTGGGCCGTGGGCCCCGGGCTCGGCGACGACGAGGACCGGCTCCTCGACGTGCTCGACGCCGACGTCCCCGTCCTGATCGACGCCGACGGCCTGCGGCTCGCCGACGAGCGCCGGGTCCGTGCGCGGCGCGCGCCCACGCTGCTCACCCCGCACGCGGGCGAGGCCGCCGCGCTCCTCGGCGTCGACCGTGCGCGGGTGGAGTCGGCGCGGCTCGCCGCCGTACGGGAGCTGGCGGCGCGCTACGACGCGACCGTGCTGCTCAAGGGGTCGACCACCCTGGTCGCCGACGCCGAGGGGCCCGTCCGCGTCAACCCCACGGGCACCGCGTGGCTCGCCACCGCGGGCAGCGGCGACGTGCTGTCGGGCCTCGCCGGGTCCCTGCTGGCCGCCGGGCTCGCGGCGCGTGACGCGGGGTCGGTCGCCGCCTATCTGCACGGCCTGGCCGCGCGCCACGCGGCGGACGGCGCTCCGGTGGCCGCGCAGGACGTCGCGGAGGCCGTTCCGGCGGCCTGGCGGGACGTGCGGGGCTAAGCGAGCCTGTCGTGCGGATCTGCCCGGCGTCGCGGCCCTGGAGGGGGAGTCCGCCGCCGGGTGGCCGCGGACCGCCACGGAGAGGGGCGGACGGCGGGCTCTGAGACACTGGTGGGCGATGAACGAGACAGCCGCCCACCGTGTCCGCGCCGAGATCGACCTCGCCGCCCTCCGCGCCAACGTGCGCTCGCTGCGTGCCCACGCGCCGGACGCCGCGTTCATGGCCGTGGTCAAGGCCGACGCGTACGGACACGGAATGGTGCCCTGTGCGAGGGCCGCCCTGGAGGCGGGCGCCACCTGGGTCGGGACCGCGACCCCCGAGGAGGCCCTGGCCCTGCGCGCCGCAGGCGTCGAGGGGCGGCTGATGTGCTGGCTGTGGACGCCGGGCGGGCCCTGGCGCGAGGGCGTCGAGGCCGACCTCGACATGTCGGTCAGCGGGATGTGGGCGCTCACCGAGGTGACGGCCGCCGCCCGCGAGGCGGGGCGCACCGCCCGTGTCCAGCTCAAGGCCGACACGGGCCTCGGCCGCAACGGCTGCACGCCCGCCGACTGGCCGGAGCTGGTCGCGGCGGCCCTGCGCGCCGAGGCCGAAGGGCTGGTGCGGGTCACCGGCCTCTGGTCGCACTTCGCGTGCGCCGACGAGCCCGGACACCCCTCGATCGCCGCGCAGCTCACCGTCTTCCGGGAGATGGTGGCGTACGCCGAGGGGCAGGGCGTGCGCCCCGAGGTCCGGCACATCGCGAACTCCCCGGGGACGCTCACGCTCCCGGAGACCCACTTCGACCTCGTGCGGCCCGGCATCGCGATGTACGGCATCTCGCCGAGCCCGGAGGTGGGCACGCCCGCGGACTTCGGGCTGCGGCCCGTGATGACCCTCAGCGCCTCGCTCGCCCTGGTCAAGCATGTCCCCGCCGGTCTCGGCGTCAGCTACGGCCACCACTACGTCACCTCCGGCGAGACCACCCTCGGCCTCGTCCCCGCCGGGTACGGCGACGGCATCCCGCGGCACGCCTCGGGCACCGGCCCCGTCCTCGTCGCCGGCAAGTGGCGGACGGTCGCGGGCCGCGTGGCCATGGACCAGTTCGTGGTCGACCTCGGCGGCGATGAGCCGCCGGCCGGCGCGGAGGCGGTGCTGTTCGGGCCCGGTGACCGGGGGGAGCCGACCGCCGAGGACTGGGCGCGCGCGGCGGGCACCATCGCGTACGAGATCGTCACCCGCGTCGGCTCCCGCGTCCCCCGCGTCTTCGTGAATGAGCGGACTCAGCCGGGAGAGATGTGAACGAGCGGTTCGACCACTGACGAGGAGCGGCACGTGAGCGAGAGCAGCACGGGGGCTGCCGCGGCGGACGCGGCGGTGGAGGCCGTCGCCGCGGCGGGGAGCTGGCGGCGCGCCGGGGTCGCGGGTACCGCGATAGGCGTCATCGCCGCGGGCGCGGCGGCGGGCGTGGCCATAGAACGGCTCACCGTCGGCCGCGGGATGCGCAAGAAGGCACGTCTCGCGCTCGACGCCGCCGGCCCCTACGGCTCACTGCGGGGCATGCCGGGCACGGCGTACGCCGATGACGGCACCGAGCTCTCGTACGAGGTCGAGGACATCGGGACGGAGGAGGCCGACGCGGCGGCCGGGGGCGGCGGCCGGGGCGCCCGCGCACGCCGTCTCCGCGGGCGCGGACGCCGGGCCCCGGAGCCCGTCACCGTCGTCTTCAGCCACGGCTACTGCCTGAACCAGGACTCCTGGCACTTCCAGCGCGCCGCCCTGCGCGGTGTCGTCCGCGCCGTCTACTGGGACCAGCGCAGCCACGCCCGCTCGGGGCGCGGCGTCGACCAGGTCGAGCGGGCCGTGCCGGTCTCCATCGACCAGCTCGGGCGTGATTTGAAGGCCGTCATCGACGCGGCGGCGCCCGAGGGGCCGCTCGTCCTGGTGGGGCACTCCATGGGCGGCATGACGACCATGGCGCTCGCCGACCAGTTCCCGGAGCTGATCCGGGAGCGCGTCGTCGGCGTCGCCCTCGTCGGCACGTCGTCGGGGCGGCTCGGCGAGGTGAACTTCGGCCTTCCCGTGGCCGGGATGAACGCGGTGCGCCGCGTCCTTCCGGGGCTGCTGCGGACCCTCGGCTCGCAGGCCGATCTCGTCGAGCGCGGGCGGCGGGCCACCGCGGACCTCTTCGCGGGCGTCATCAAGCGGTACTCGTTCTCGCGGAAGGACGTGGACCCCGCCATCGCGCGGTTCGCGGAGCGGATGATCGAGGCGACGCCGATCGACGTGGTCGCGGAGTTCTACCCGGCCTTCGCCGAGCACGACAAGGCCGAGGCGCTCGAGCACTTCGCGGAGCTGCCGGTGCTCGTGCTGGCCGGGACGGAGGACCTGGTCACGCCGAGCGGGCACAGCGAGGCGATCGCCGCGCTGCTGCCCGACGCCGAGCTCGTCCTCGTGCCGGACGCGGGTCACCTCGTCATGCTGGAACACCCCGAGCTGGTCACGGACCGCCTCGTGGAGCTGATCGCCAGGGCGGGCGCGGGCCGCGCGGCGGCCGGTACGGGCACGTCCGACCGGTGACGCGGCGGGGCCGGGGGTCTTCCAGCCGCTACCGTGGAGGCCATGGAAGCACCGCACCACCAGGCCCCCGCCAACACCGCCGCGATCACGGTCAACTCCCCGGAACAGATGGGCGAGTTGGGCCGCCGCCTGGCCAAGATCCTGCGCCCCGGCGACCTCGTCATGCTCACCGGTGAGCTCGGCGCCGGAAAGACGACGCTGACCCGAGGCCTCGGCGAGGGCCTCGGCGTGCGCGGCGCCGTCACCTCGCCGACCTTCGTCATCGCCCGCGTCCATCCGCCGCTCGGCGCGGGGCCCGCGCTGGTGCACGTCGACGCGTACCGCCTGGGCGGCGGCCTCGACGAGATGGAGGACCTGGACCTCGACGTGTCGCTCCCCGACTCGGTGATCGTCGTGGAGTGGGGCGACGGCAAGGTCGAGGAGCTGTCGGACGACCGTCTGCACGTCGTCATCGACCGCGCGGTGGGCGACACGGCGGACGAGGTCCGCGAGGTGACCCTCCGGGGCCTCGGCGCCCGCTGGACCGAGGCGGACCTGGCCGCGCTCTCCGCGTGACCGCCGCCCGGCCGGAGTTTCCGACAAGGCGTCGGGAAACTGTTGCGCTGCGCGGGCCGGGCGTGGTCACATGGGTGACGGAACTGGTTAGGTCTACCTAACCACGTCTGCCCGAAGCCCCCAGGAGGCATCCATGTCGGCTTCAGAACGTGACGTAGAACCGCGGCCCCGGCCGCGGGGGCTGCCCGTGGGCGCCGTGCGCCCCGGGGGCCTCTCGATGAGCGACCTGCTGGCCTCGTGCGCGGCGGCGAGCGCGGTGTCCACGCCGCCCGCGTCCCCGGCCGCCACGGGGGGAGTCGCTACGGAACGACGACGACCTTCTTGCTGATGCCGGCGAACTTCCACATCGCGTTGCCGTTCTCGCGCGACTGACGGATGCCGCCGGTCTTCTTCGCGGGGTCGGCCTTCGGCGTGGCCCCGTCGACCGCCGCGCTGAAGCCGATCGTCACCCCGTCGGTGTTCGTGAACCGCACGACGTGCTCGATCGCCACGCCGTCCGTGCCGGTGACCGAGCCGGTGCGGGAGCCGACGGTGTAGGTGCCCGGGGCCGGGTCGACCGAGCCCGGCGTCACCTCGTACGTGGTGCGCACCTTGCCGGAGCCCTCGACCAGCCAGACGCGGTCGGCGCCCAGGGAGTACACGACCCGCTCCCCGTCACCGGACCGCTGCGGCACCTCCGCCGGGCGGGACTTCTCCTTGGGGGAGCCCGAGGCGGAGGCGGCGGGGGACTTGGCGGGGGGCTTGGCCAGGGTGTCGGGCGCGCTGGCCGAGGCCTGATAGGCGAGGAAACCGACCGCTGCGAGCGCGGCGGCGGTGAGCCCGGCCACGAATCCCGAGCTGCTCCTTGACACCTTGCGCCACCCACCTTTTCGTACTGCCTCCGGCTACGTGGTGACGGTAGCAGCAGGCGCCGCACATCCCGGGGCGGCCGTGCGACGTGCGCCGGAGCCGTAGGCTGTTCGCGTGCTCTTGCTCGCTCTGGATACCGCAACGCCCGCCGTCACCGTCGCCCTCCACGACGGCTCCCGAGTCGTCTCGGAGTCGAGCCAGGTCGACGCCCGCCGCCACGGGGAACTGCTGCTTCCGGCCGTCGACCGCGTGCTCGCCGACGCCGGGCTCCGGCTCGACGCCGTGACCGGCGTCGTCGTCGGCGTGGGCCCCGGCCCCTACACCGGCCTCCGCGTCGGCCTGATGACCGCCGACACCTTCGGCCTCGCGCTCGGCGTCCCGGTGCACGGCGTGTGCACCCTGGACGGCCTCGCGTACGCCTCCGGCATCGACGGCGGCCCCTTCGTGGTCGCCACCGACGCCCGCCGCAAGGAGGTGTACTGGGCGCGCTACGACGACGCACGCACGCGTACGGGTGAACCTGCCGTCGACCGCCCCGCCGACATCGCCGCCGAGGTCGAGGGCCTGCCCGCGGTCGGCGCGGGCGCGCTGCTCTACCCCGACGCCTTCCCCGACGCCCGCGGCCCCGAGCACGTCTCGGCGGCCTCCCTCGCCGCCCTGGCGGCCGAGCGGCTCGCGGCCGGCGAGGAGCTGCTGGAGCCCCGGCCGCTGTATCTGCGCCGCCCCGACGCGCAGGTGCCCAAGAACTACAAGGTGGTCACCCCCAAGTGACCCAGGTGACCGCCCAAGCCGTGCTGCGCGAGATGCGCTGGTGGGACATCGACCCGGTGTTCGCCCTGGAGAAGGAGCTGTTCCCGGACGACGCCTGGTCGCGCGGGATGTTCTGGTCCGAGCTGGCCCACGCCCGCGGCCCGCACGCCACCCGGCGCTACGTGGTCGCCATGGACGGCGACCGCCTCGTCGGATACGCGGGGCTCGCCGCCTCCGGAGACCTCGCCGACGTCCAGACGATCGCCGTCGCCCGCGACCACTGGGGCACCGGCCTCGGCGCCCGCCTGCTCACCGACCTGCTCCAGGCCGCCACCGCGTTCGAGTGCGCCGAGGTGATGCTGGAGGTGCGGGTCGACAACACCCGGGCCCAGAAGCTCTACGAACGCTTCGGCTTCGAGCCCATCGGCTTCCGGCGCGGCTACTACCAGCCCGGCAACGTGGACGCCCTGGTGATGCGCCGCACCGACCCCTCCACCACCGCAACCGGCGTACAAGGAACCGAGATTCATGGCTGACTCGCGCGACGAACCCCTCGTCCTCGGCATCGAGACCTCCTGCGACGAGACCGGCGTCGGCATCGTCCGCGGCACCACCCTGCTCGCCGACGCCGTCGCCTCCAGCGTGGACGAGCACGCCCGCTTCGGCGGCGTCGTGCCCGAGGTCGCCTCCCGCGCGCACCTGGAGGCCATGGCGCCGACCATCCGGCGCGCCCTGAAGGACGCCGGGGTCAGCGCCAAGGACCTCGACGGCATCGCGGTCACCGCGGGCCCCGGTCTCGCCGGCGCGCTCCTCGTCGGCGTCTCCGCCGCGAAGGCGTACGCGTACGCCCTCGACAAGCCGCTGTACGGCGTGAACCACCTCGCCTCGCACATCTGCGTGGACCAGCTGGAGCACGGGCCGCTGCCCGAGCCGACCATGGCCCTCCTGGTCTCCGGCGGCCACTCCTCGCTGCTGCTCTCCGAGGACATCACCTCCGACGTGCGCCCGCTCGGCTCGACCATCGACGACGCGGCGGGCGAGGCCTTCGACAAGATCGCCCGGGTGCTCGACCTCGGCTTCCCCGGCGGCCCCGTCATCGACCGGTACGCGCGCGAGGGCGACCCCGAGGCCATCGCCTTCCCGCGCGGGCTCACCGGGCCGCGCGACGCCCCGTACGACTTCTCCTTCTCGGGGCTCAAGACGTCCGTCGCCCGCTGGATCGAGGCGAAGCGGGCCGCGGGCGAGGACGTGCCGGTGCGGGACGTCTCGGCGTCCTTCCAGGAGGCCGTCGTCGACGTGCTGACCCGCAAGGCCGTACGCGCCTGCAAGGACGAGGGCGTCGACCACCTCATGATCGGCGGCGGCGTGGCCGCCAACTCGCGCCTGCGCGCCCTCGCCCAGGAGCGGTGCGAGAAGGCCGGCATCCGGCTGCGCGTGCCGCGCCCCAAGCTGTGCACGGACAACGGCGCGATGGTCGCCGCACTCGGCGCGGAGATGGTGGCGCGCAACCGCGCGGCGTCCTCCTGGGACCTGTCGGCGGACTCGTCGCTGCCGGTCACGGAGCCGCACGTGCCGGGGCACAGCCACGACCACGACCACGTGCACGAGGTCAGCAAGGAGAACCTGTACCCGTGACCGTCGCGCTGATGTGGGAGGCCCGCGCCGCCGAGGGCCGCGGCGGGGACCTGCTCGCGTGGGCCAGGGCGCGGGAGCTGCCGGGTGAGCCGGTGCGCCGGGAGCACTTCAGGGCGCCGCAGGACCGCGTGCTCGTCATCACCTGGTGGGACGCGGCCTACGACGCCGACCTGCCGGAGCTGCCGGAGCCCCCGCCGGACCTCGTGACGCGGGCGGTGCACCGCTGGCGGTTCGAGTCGGCCGACGCTCAGCCCCGCTGAGCATCGTCCCGCTGCGAACCGTCTCGCTGATACGTCAGCAGGTACCGCCAGAACAGCAGCTGCCGCACACCGCTGCCGGGCAGGAGCCGCGCGGCCTCGGCGCGGATCCGCGGGAGCGTCATGTCCGGCTGCCGTACGGGCGGCGCGAGCGGCGGCTCGTGCGCGCCGCGCAGGCGCTCGCCCGCGTACACCGCCACCCGCGCCACGGCGTTGGCGGGCGCCGCGGCCAGGTCCCACCACGTCGTCCCCGCGTAGCAGCCGAGGACGAGCAGGGCGCCGCCGGGGGCGAGGGCGGCGCGCAGGCGCGTGACCGTGCCGAACGGCATGTGGTGCAGGCTGGCCAGGCAGGTGATGACGTCGTAGCGGCCCTCGGGCAGGTCCTCCTCCGTCACGTCGGCCGTGCGGAAGCGCGGGCCGCCGCCGGCCGCCCGCGCCGCGGCGATGACGTCCGGGGCGGGGTCGAGGGCGTCGACCTCGTAGCCGCGCGCCGCCAGGAGGCGCGCGAAGCGGCCCGTGCCGCAGCCGATGTCGAGGGCGGTGCGGCCGTGCGGCGGCAGCTTCCGCAGGAGCAGGCGGTGGTAGTGGTCGTTGTGGTCGAAGGGCATGCGGGGGAGCGTGACACGGCCCGCGCGGACGTCGCGGAGAAATCTTCCGAGAATGATTCCGCGGCGGTGTCGATTCGGGCGTCCCCCGTTCGACGCCAGGGTGAGAGGCGAGGAGAAGACCTCGCCGCCACCTGTGGGGAGACCACCATGCCGCGCTTTCTGACGATGATCCGCGTCGACGAGAAGAACGCGCCCGAGGGCGGTCCGAGCCCCGAGCTCCAGGAGCGCATGGGCGCGCTCCTCGAAGAGATCACCAAGGCCGGCGTCATGCTCGACACGGCCGGCCTCAAGCCGGTCGCCGAGGGCAGCCGGGTGACCTGGGACCAGGGGGAGCTGTCCGTCACCGACGGCCCGTTCACCGAGACCAAGGAGGTCATCGGCGGCTACTCGATCATCCAGGCCAAGGACAAGGCCGAGGCGATCGAGTGGACGAAGCGGTTCCTCAAGACGCACGAGGAGTACTGGACGATCACCGCGGAGGTGCGGGAGATCGAAGCGGGCTGACGGGCCCGGTGCCTCGCGGGCAGGCCCGCGGGGACCTTTGCCATGATCGCGCCGGGGTGCTCTGATGGACGGCCGTGAGCCCTTCGCCGGAGCATCCCCGCCGCGCCATCGAGACCGTCTTCCGCATGGAGGCCCCCCGCGTCATCGCGGGGGTCGCCCGGATCGTGCGAGATGTCGGCATCGCCGAAGAACTGGCGCAGGACGCCCTGGTGGCCGCCCTCGAACAGTGGCCGGAGCAGGGCGTCCCCGACAACCCGGGCGCCTGGCTCATGACCATCGCGAAGCGCCGCGCCATCGACCTCGTGCGCCGCCGCGAGCGCTACACGGACAAGCTGGCCGAAATGGGCCGAGACCTGGCGTCGGCGCCGCCCCACCGCGACGAGCCCGCCGACCCCGACGACATCGACGACGACCTGCTCCGCCTGGTCTTCACCGCCTGCCACCCGGTGCTCTCCGCCGAGGCCCGCGTGGCGCTCACCCTGCGCCTGCTCGGCGGCCTGACCACCGGGGAGATCGCCCGCGCGGTGCTCGCCCCGGAGCCGACGGTGGCGCAGCGGATCGTGCGCGCCAAGCGGACCCTCGCCGCCAAGGCGGTGGCCTTCGAGGTCCCGTACGGGCCCGACAGGGAGGCCCGGGTCGGCTCGGTCCTCGAAGTCATCTACCTGATCTTCAACGAGGGGTACGCGGCCACGGCGGGCGACGACTGGCTGCGCCCCGGCCTCTGCGAGGACGCCCTGCGGCTCGCCAGGGTCCTCGCCGGGCTCATGCCGAAGGAGTCCGAGGTGCACGGCCTGGCCGCTCTGCTGGAGCTTCAGGCCTCCCGCGCGGCGGCGCGCACGGGGCCCTCCGGCGAGCCGGTGCTGCTCAAGGACCAGAGCCGGGCCCGCTGGAACCAGATGCTGGTCCGGCGCGGCTACGCCGCCCTGGCCCGCGCGCAGGCCACGGCCTCGGGGCGGTCCCTCGGCCCGTACGCGCTCCAGGCCGCCATCGCCGCCTGCCACGCCCACGCGCACACCTATGAGGAGACCGACTGGCGGCAGATCGCCGCCCTGTACGGCCTGCTCGCCGCCCGCGCGCCCTCCCCGGTCGTGGAGCTGAACCGGGCCGTCGCGGTCTCCATGGCGGAGGGGCCCGCCGCGGGTCTCGCCCTGGTCGACGCGCTCGCCGCCGAACCGGCCCTGCGCGGCTACCACCTGCTGCCCAGCGTGCGCGGCGACCTCCTGGCACGGCTCGGCAGGGCGGCGGACGCCCGCGCGGAGTTCGAACGGGCGGCCTCGCTCACGCGCAACGGCCGCGAACGCGCGCTGCTCCTGGCGCGGGCGGCCGGCTGCTGAAACGGGTCGCGCGGGCTCTCAGACGGCCGCCGGGCGTCCGATCAGCATGGTCGGGGCGCCCGCCACCCGGGTGAGGAAGACGGTCGCGGAGTTCCGCCCCTGCGGCTTCACCTTGCGCCGCAGCTCCTCCGGCTCCACCGCCGAGCCGCGCTTCTTCACGGTGAGGACGCCGACCTCGCGCTCCCGCAGCAGCGCCTTGAGCCTCTTCACGTTGAAGGGGAGCTGGTCGGTGATCTCGTACGCGGTGGCGTAGTCGGTGGCGTGCAGCTCGTCGGAGGTGACGTAGGCGATGGTCTCGTCGATGAGGCCGCCCGCGACCTGCTCGGCCACCTCGGCGACCAGATGGGAGCGGATGACGGCGCCGTCGGGCTCGTAGAGGTAGCGCCCGACGGGCCGTACGGCGGGGTCGGGGAGCGCGGCGGCGGGCGAGGCGTCGATCCAGGCGCCCGTGGGCAGCAGCGTCGCCCGCCGGGTCCCCGGCGTCACGTCGTCGCCGAACCAGAGCACGGCCTCCTTCACGTCGCCCCGGTCGGAGATCCACTCCGCCATGGCCTCGTCGGGGACCGCCTCGTGCGGGACGCCCGGGGCGATCTTCAGCGCCGCGCGCGGGGCCTTGCGGGCCGCCTCGACGGCCCAGGAGAGCGGCGGTGAGTACGCCTCGGGGTCGAAGATCCGGCCGCGTCCGCCCCGGCGGGCCGGGTCCACGAACACCGCGTCGTACCCGGTGGTGTCGACCTCGGTGACGTCCGCCTCGCGGACCTCGATCAGCTCGGCGAGACCGAGGGCCTCGGCGTTGGCGCGCGCGACCGCGCAGGTCAGCGGGGAACGGTCGACGGCGAGGACGGAGATCCCGGCCCGCGCCAGCGCGATGGCGTCGCCGCCGATGCCGCAGCACAGGTCGGCGAGGGAGCGCACGCCGAGCGCCGCGAAGCACTCGGCGCGGTAGGTGGCGACGGAGGTGCGGGTGGACTGCTCGAAGCCGTCCGGCGTGAAGAACATCCGGGCCGCGTCCCGGACGTCGAACTTCGCCGTGGCGCGCTGCCGCAGGCGGGCCTGGGCCAGCGCCGCGGAGACGAGGGCGGCGGGGTGCTCGCGGCGCAGCCGGGTGGCCGCCGCGAGTTCCCGCGCGGGCTCGACGTCCCGCACCTCGTCGAGCAGGGCCCTGCCCTCCTCGGTGAGGAGGGCCGCGAAGGCGGCGAGGGGGTCGCCGGGGCCGGCGTCGTGGGTACTCGGCGTGTTCGGGTCGTTCACCCGCCCCATTGTGGGCCAGTCGGTGGACGGTGCGGGGCGGGGCGGCGGTGTCGGCCCCTCGGCAGGGCGTTGAGCTGCGAGGATCCGGCGCCATGCAACTAGTACGACAAAAGGAATATTCCGCTGTCAGGCGGAAGAGCCAGCTGTGCGCGGCGGTGGCCGTGCTCGCCGTCGCGGCGATCGCCTCGGGGTGCGCCTCCGGGGACGGCAGAGGCGGCGCGCCCGGCGCCGGGGGCCGCCGGGCGCTCCAGGCCCCGGCCGCCGACGCCCTCGACCTCTACGCCCACCGGCTGGAGAGCGCCCAGGCCGCGCGGGCCGCCGCGGCCAGGCGCTGGGGTCTCGCCGATCCGCCGCTGCAGGCTCCCGAGCCGCCGCGGACCAAGCCGCGCATCACGACCCGCGACGGCTTCGAGGTGGCGGGGCAGTCCAAGCTGCCGCCGGTCTTCACCACCGTCCCGACCCGGCAGAAGGTCGTCTTCCTGACCATCGACGACGGGGACGAGAAGGACCCGGCGCTGCTGCGGATGATGAGCGACCTGAAGATCCCCTACACGGCCTTCCTCAGCGACTACCTGGTCAAGAAGGACTACGGGTACTTCAGGAAGATGCAGGACCGGGGGGTCGCCCTGAACAACCACACCCTCCACCACCCCTACCTGCCCGGCCTCTCCTACGAGGCCCAGCGCCGGGAGATCTGCGGCATGCAGGACGTCATCGAGGAGAAGTACGGCAAGCGCCCCGAACTCTTCCGTCCGCCCTACGGCAACTACAACCGGGACACGCTCCGCGCCGCCAAGTCCTGCGGCATCAAGGCCGTGCCCCTGTGGGCGTCCGAGGCCTTCGCCGACCACATGGAGTGGCGCGAGTGGGACAAGGACCTCCATCCCGGTGACATCATCCTCACCCACTTCCGGGGCCGCGAGGACTGGAAGGGCTCCATGCCGGACATGGTCCGCGAGGTCATGAAGACGGTCACGGACCGGGGCTACGCGGTGGCCCGGCTGGAGGACTACCTATGACCCCCCGGGCGCGGGCGCGGCGCCGTCTCCTGGCCGGAGCCCTCCTCGGCGCCCTGCTCGCGCCCGCACTGCTCACGGGGTGCGCGGAATCGGTGGACCCGATCGAACGCCTGGGCAGAAAGGCGGCGGAGAAGGTGCCGAGGCGCTCGCCGGGGGAGCCTCGCTGCGGGCGGGCGTCCCATGCGGCGGTCGGGGTCTCCCCTGCTCGAACGGAGCTGAGAGCTCGGGGAAGGGCGGACACGGCTCCCGCCGCCGGGCCACGGGTGACCGGGCGGTCCCGCGCCGCGGAGACGGCGCGGCAGGAACCGACAGGCGCCGGAAACCGTTGCCAGGACACGCCCGTGCCGAGCCCGCCGGGGCCGGCGGCGACCGGCGAACCGTGAAAGCCCGACGCCGCCGATTGGCACTCCGCTTGACCGAGTGCTAATCGCCGTCCTAGTCTCACTTCTGGCACTCCCCGTTGGAGAGTGCCAACAGCGACGGGCAGGTCCGGCACCCGCGACGACGGATCCACCTGGTCGCCACACCTCAGACTTGACCCCGTGAGATCTCCGAAGGGGGAGACCGGATCGTGACGACCGCCAGCTCCAAGGTTGCCATCAAGCCGCTTGAGGACCGCATTGTGGTCCAGCCGCTCGATGCCGAGCAGACCACCGCCTCTGGCCTGGTCATTCCGGACACCGCGAAGGAGAAGCCCCAGGAGGGCGTCGTCCTGGCCGTGGGCCCGGGCCGGTTCGAGAACGGCGAGCGCCTGCCGCTCGACGTGAAGACCGGCGACATCGTGCTGTACAGCAAGTACGGCGGCACCGAGGTGAAGTACAACGGCGAGGAGTACCTCGTCCTCTCGGCTCGCGACGTGCTCGCGATCGTCGAGAAGTAATTCACCCCTGAAGCAAATTTTTGCTTTGAGCTGCGCCCCTGGTCACCCCGCTGATTGCCGGGCGGCGAGGGGCGCGGCTCGTTCACCTGAGTTTCGAGAGGGCTGAACCGCTCCCATGGCGAAGATCCTGAAGTTCGACGAGGACGCCCGTCGCGCCCTTGAGCGCGGCGTCAACAAGCTTGCCGACACGGTCAAGGTGACGATCGGCCCCCGCGGCCGCAACGTCGTCATCGACAAGAAGTTCGGCGCCCCGACCATCACCAACGACGGCGTGACCATCGCCCGTGAGGTCGAGGTCGAGGACCCGTACGAGAACCTCGGCGCCCAGCTCGTGAAGGAGGTGGCGACCAAGACCAACGACATCGCGGGTGACGGCACCACCACCGCCACCGTGCTCGCCCAGGCCCTGGTCAAGGAAGGCCTGCGCAACGTCGCCGCCGGCGCCTCCCCGGCCGCCCTGAAGAAGGGCATCGACGCCGCCGTCGCGGCCGTCTCCGAGGAGCTCCTCGCCACCGCCCGCCCGATCGACGACAAGGCCGACATCGCGGCCGTCGCCGGTCTGTCGGCCCAGGACCCGCAGGTCGGCGAGCTCATCGCCGAGGCGATGGACAAGGTCGGCAAGGACGGTGTCATCACCGTCGAGGAGTCCAACACCTTCGGTCTCGAACTGGACTTCACCGAGGGCATGGCCTTCGACAAGGGCTACCTGTCCCCGTACATGGTGTCCGACCAGGAGCGTATGGAGGCCGTCCTCGACGACCCGTACATCCTGATCCACCAGGGCAAGATCTCCTCCATCCAGGACCTCCTGCCGCTGCTGGAGAAGGTCATCCAGGCCAACTCCTCGAAGCCGCTCCTCATCATCGCCGAGGACGTCGAGGGCGAGGCCCTGTCGACGCTGGTCGTCAACAAGATCCGCGGCACCTTCAACGCCGTCGCGGTGAAGGCCCCCGGCTTCGGCGACCGCCGCAAGGCGATGCTCGGCGACATGGCCACCCTCACCGGTGCCACCGTCATCGCCGAAGAGGTCGGCCTCAAGATCGACCAGGTCGGTCTCGACGTGCTCGGCACCGCCCGCCGCGTCACCGTCACCAAGGACGACACCACGATCGTCGACGGCGGCGGCAACAAGGCCGACGTCGAGGGCCGCGTCGCCCAGATCAAGGCCGAGATCGAGGCCACGGACTCCGACTGGGACCGCGAGAAGCTCCAGGAGCGCCTCGCGAAGCTGGCCGGCGGCGTGTGCGTCATCAAGGTCGGCGCCGCCACCGAGGTGGAGCTGAAGGAGAAGAAGCACCGTCTGGAGGACGCCATCTCCGCGACCCGCGCCGCGGTCGAGGAGGGCATCGTCTCCGGTGGTGGCTCCTCCCTCGTCCACGCCGTCAAGGTCCTCGAGGGCAACCTCGGCAAGGAGGGCGACGAGGCCACCGGTGTCGCCGTCGTCCGCCGCGCCGCCGTCGAGCCGCTGCGCTGGATCGCCGAGAACGCCGGCCTGGAGGGTTACGTCATCACCTCCAAGGTCGCCGAGCTCGACAAGGGCTTCGGCTTCAACGCCGCGACCGGCGAGTACGGCGACCTGGTCAAGGCCGGCGTCATCGACCCGGTCAAGGTCACCCGCTCCGCCCTGGAGAACGCCGCGTCCATCGCGTCGCTGCTCCTCACGACCGAGACCCTGGTCGTCGAGAAGCCGGCCGAGGAAGAGGCCGACGCCGGCCACGGCCACGGGCACGGCCACTCCCACTGAGGCGCTGCGCTCGCTCGAACCGTGACTGAGGCCCGGCTTCCCCTGACGGGGGAGCCGGGCCTCAGCCCTTTCGCCGGTTCTTCGTCGGGCGCGGGGAACCGCGCGAGGACGGACCACGAGCCGCGGCCGGGAACGGCGAGAACCCGGCAGACGCGCCCCGCGAGAGGGAGGCAGCCCTACTGGGGCCCGTACTTCCGCCCCGTACGGGACGTGACCCCGCTCAGCAGAGGGCGAGGCGCCAGCTTCGCCACCCCCATGAGTGCCTTGTACCGGGGATCGGGAATGGACAAGGTCCTGCCCCGCGCGAGATCCGCCAAGGCCGCCGCCACGACCTTGTCGGGGTCGAGCCACATCCACTTGGGGATGTTGTCCGTGCCCATCCCGGCCCGCTCGTGGAACTCCGTACGGACGAAGCCGGGGCAGAGCGCCATCAGCCGGACCCCCGAACCCGCGAGGTCCTTCGCCGCGCCCTGGGTGAACTGCACCACCCACGCCTTCGAGGCCCCGTACGTCCCGCGCGGCAGGAACGCCGCCACCGACGCGACGTTCACCACCCCGCCCCGGCCGCGCTCGCGCATGGTCTCCGTCGCCGCCGACGTCAGCCGGAGCACCGCCTCGCAGTGCACCTTGAGCATCGTCAGCTCGTCGGCGACGGGCACCTCCAGATAGCGGCCCTTGTTGCCGAACCCGGCGTTGTTGACCAGCAGGTCCACCGGGTCCCTGCGGCGGGCGAGGCGCTTCTCCACGGCCTCGATGCCGCCGTCCGTCGAGAGGTCGGCGGTGAGCACCTCGGCCTCGATGCCGTGCCGGTCGTGCAGCTCGGTCGCCTGCTCCCGCAGCCGCTTGGTGTCGCGCGCCACGAGGACGAGGTTGTGCCCGTCACCGGCGAGGCGACGCGCGAAGGCGGCGCCGATGCCGGCGGTCGATCCCGTAATCAGAGCCGTAGTCATGGCCCAAGGCTAGTGAGATCCGGCGGCGGGCGCGTCGCGCGGGCGGGGCGGCTCGGGTCAGGAAACCCCGGACCCGTGCCGCGCCACGTAGACGCGGGCCTTCTCCGCGGCCCCGGCGTGCAGGGCGTCGCCCGCTTCGAGCAGCCTCGGCAGCAGTTCCCGCTCGGTGGTGACGGCGCGGAACTGGAGCGCGGCGGTGATGCCGTGCTCCGGCCTGTGCACCACCTCGACCGGGTCGCCGGCCCGGATCATCCCCGGTTCGAGCACCCGCAGATAGGCGCCCGTGACGCCCTGCCGGGTGAACCGCTTCATCCAGCCCGTCTCGCCCAGGTGCCCCTGGAACGTCCGGCAGGGGACGCGCCCGCTCGTCACCTCCAGGAGCGGGCCGCCGCCGATCCGCCAGCGCTCGCCTATCCGCGCGCCGTTCACGTCGACGCCGGCCGTCGTGAGGTTCTCGCCGAAGACGCCGTCGGCCAGCGGCCGCCCGAGTTCGCGCTCCCAGGCGTCGAGGTCCTCGCGCGCGTAGGCGTACACCGCCTGGTCGTCCCCGCCGTGGTGGCGCGGGTCGGCGATCTCGTCGCCCGCGAGGCCGCTGCCGCCCCCGGGGCCCGGCGCCGTCACGTGCACCGGCTCGGCCACGGGACGCTTGTCGATGCCGGTGAGACCGGAGGGCGCCGAGGTGTACGCGACGGCGGCGCGGCGCCCGATGTTCACGGAGAGAAGCTTCATGGTCAGGCAGATTAGGCGACCCGCCTCAAAGCGGCGACGTGATATTTCACCTTCCGTCCAAGCGTCGCTTATGCTCGAACCATGATCGAGGCCCGTCATCTCCGCGTGCTGCGCGCCGTCGCCACCACCGGCTCCTTCTCGGCCGCCGCCCGCGAGCTGGGCTGCACCCAGCCCGCCGTGAGCCAGCAGATGAAGGCCCTCGAAGCCTCGGCCGGCACGCCGCTGCTGATCCGCACCGGTCGCGAGATGCGCCTCACCCAGGCGGGCGAGGCCCTGGTCCGGCACGCCACGGGCATCCTCGCCGGGCTCACCGCGGCCGAGGAGGAGGTCGCCGCCATCGCGGGCCTGCGCGCGGGACGCGTCCGGCTCGTGTCGTTCCCCAGCGGCAGTTCGACGCTGGTCCCCGGCGCCCTCGCGGCGCTGCGCGCGGAGCACCCCGGCACCCGCGTCTCCCTCGTGGAGGCCGAGCCGCCGCGCTCGGTGGAGATGCTGCGCGAGGGCGACTGCGACGTGGCCCTCGCCTTCCGCTACGAGGCGCGGCGCGCGACGCCCGACGACACGAGGGCGGGCGCGCCCGCCGAGGACTGGGACGACCTGGTGGTGCGGCCGGTGCTCGCGGACCGGCTCGTCGGCCTCGTGCCCGAGGGGCATCCGCTGGCCGAGGCGGAGTCGGTCACCATCGGCGAGTTCGCCGACGAGCCCTGGATCGCGGGGTGCCCGCGCTGCCGCAGGCAGCTCGTGGACGTCTGCGAGGGTGCGGGCTTCGTGCCCCGGATCGACTTCGCCACGGATGACTATCCGGCGGTGATCGGCCTGGTCGGCGCCGGCCTCGGGGTGGCGGTCCTGCCCGAGCTGGCGATCGAGTCCGTACGCCCGAGAGGGGTCCGTACGGTGACGGTGGAGCCGCCGGTGCGGCGGGAGATCGTCGCGCTCACGCTGCCGGACCTGGCGCAGGTGCCGGCCGTCGCGGCCACCCTCGACCACCTCGCGCGGGCCGCTGCCCGCTGACACTGCCCGGTCGGCCCCGGTAACTGTCCGTAACCGGTCCGTCCGTGACACCGGCCTACCGGGAAAAACGTTCCTTCAGTGGTGCGACGACGACGCCGTCGCGGCGGACGCCGAAGCCGTCGTCGAGGACGCGGTGACGAGGCGGTTCCTCGCGCGCCCCATCAGCTCCTCGCGCTCGTCCTCCGTGAGGCCGCCCCACACGCCGTACGGCTCGCGGACCGCCAGCGCGTGCGCGGCGCACTCGGCGCGGACCGGGCACCGCATGCAGACCTCCTTGGCGGAGTTCTCTCGGGCGCTGCGCGCCGCGCCCCGCTCACCCTCCGGGTGGAAGAAGAGCGAGCTGTCGACCCCGCGACAGGCCGCGAGGAGCTGCCAGTCCCACAGATCCGCGTTCGGTCCGGGAAGGCGGGAGAAGTCTGCCATTGCTGGTCCCCTTGAAGCCGTTCTGACGGGATACGGTGCCCACGACCGTACATCTACGATCTAAGGAGATGAAAATATGACTCATTAGGAATCTAGCCTCAGACACCGCAAAAAGGGAAGAAAAGGCGCTAAATGGGGCAGCCTCTGTGAGGAAAGCTCGTGGGTCTGCCGCGTCCTCTCCGCCGTATCCGCGCCCTCACGTAGAGTGCCGAAGATGGCTGACAGCCCCGTAACTCTTTCGGGTGACCGTCGTTGAGAGTGCGAGGCGGTTGAAAGAAGAAGCGCTCGGGCAGGTGTCCGAGAGCGTCAACCGCACAGGTGACGAATAAGTACCAGCCTGGAGGCTCAAGGTGACGCGCAGCAGCTGTGAGAGCCGCGGAGGACAGTCATGACATCCGTCCTCGTGTGCGACGACTCCCCGCTTGCCCGAGAGGCGCTCCGCCGCGCGGTCGCGACCGTGCCCGGCGTCGAGCGTGTGACGACAGCGGCCAACGGCGAGGAAGTCCTCCGCCGCTGGGGCGCCGACCGCTCGGACCTGATTCTGATGGACGTGCGCATGCCCGGCCTGGGCGGCGTCGAGACCGTCCGGCGGCTGCTGTCCGCCGACCCCGGTGCGCGCATCATCATGCTCACCGTGGCCGAGGATCTGGACGGGGTCGCGCTCGCGGTCGCCGCCGGCGCCCGCGGCTATCTGCACAAGGACGCCTCGCGCGCCGAACTGCGGGCGACCGTCACGCAGGCGCTCGCCGACCCGACGTGGCGGCTCGCCCCGCGCAGACTGCGTTCGGCCGAGATGGGCGCCGCGCCCACGCTCACGGCGCGTGAGATCCAGGTCCTGGAGGGCATGAGCCACGGCCGGTCGAACGCGGAGATCGGGCGTGAGCTGTTCCTCTCCGAGGACACCGTGAAGACGCACGCCAGGCGGCTGTTCAAGAAGCTCGGCGCCTCCGACCGCGCCCACGCCGTGGCGCTCGGATTCCGCTGGGGCCTGGTCCGCTGAATGTGCCGCCGCGGGGGCACGGCGCTCCCCGCCCGCCGCCCGGTGGGCGGGGTGACGGGTGCCCGCGGCAGGGCGTCGCGGTCTCGGTTGCCGTCGCTTCGCGGCGGATGCCGCATCCTTGAGGTGTGGAGTTCCTCGGGGACGAGTCGATCGAGCGGGAGGGGAGGGCGCGGAGGATGAGTTCCGGCGCACCTGCTCATAACGCTTCAGTGCACAACTACGGACGCGGTGCCGCGGATCCGACGCCGTCAAGGCACCATGGACCGATGCGCGAAGACAAGACGACGGTGATCGGTGCCCTCGTCCTCCGCGCCGTCGAGGGGGACGAGCAGGCCACGCACGATCTCCTCGCGCACGTCCACCCCCTCGCGCTGCGCTACTGCCGCACCCGGCTGTCCCGGCTGCCGGGTGACGCGCGCCACTTCGTGGAGGACCTGGCGCAGGAGGTCTGCGTCGCGGTCCTGCTCGCCCTGCCGCGCTACAAGGACACCGGGCGCCCCTTCGAGGCGTTCGTCTTCGCGATCGCGGCGCACAAGGTGGCCGACCTGCAGCGCGCGGCCATGCGCCATCCCGGGTCGACCGCCGTGCCCTCGGACGAGATGCCCGAGCGGCCCGACGACTCGCTCGGCCCGGAGGAGCGCGCGCTGCTCAGCAGTGACGCGGAGTGGGCCAAGAAGCTCCTCGCCAACCTCCCGGACAACCAGCGCGAGCTGCTGCTGCTCAGGATCGCCGTCGGGCTCACCGCCGAGGAGACCGGGCAGATGCTGGGGATGTCGCCGGGGGCCGTCCGGGTGGCCCAGCACCGCGCGCTGAGCCGGCTGCGGGCGCTCGCCGAGCAGTGACCTCGCCCACCCCCCGGGCCGTACGAACGCACGAAGCCGCTCGATGATCTTGCTCGTGGAATGAGACACCCTCCACGGCCGTTAGCATGGACATCCGCACCGATCAAGGCCATTTGGGGAAGGTGTCATGACTGCAAACGTCGACGGAGTGCCCGAGAAATTCGCGACACTCGGGCTGACCTACGACGACGTGCTGCTGCTGCCGGGCGCGTCGGAAGTGCTCCCCAACGCGGTCGACACCTCGTCCCGCATCTCCAGGAACGTCCGGGTGAACATCCCGCTGCTCTCCGCGGCGATGGACAAGGTCACCGAGGCCCGCATGGCGATCGCCATGGCCCGCCAGGGCGGTGTCGGCGTCCTGCACCGCAACCTCTCCATCGAGGACCAGGTCAACCAGGTCGACCTCGTGAAGCGGTCCGAGTCCGGCATGGTCACCGACCCGATCACGGTGCACCCCGACGCGACGCTCGCCGAGGCCGACGCCCTCTGCGCGAAGTTCCGCATCAGCGGCGTCCCGGTGACCGACGCGGCGGGCAAGCTGCTCGGCATCGTCACCAACCGCGACATGGCCTTCGAGAACGACCGCAGCCGGCAGGTCCGCGAGGTCATGACGCCCATGCCGCTGGTCACGGGCAAGGTCGGCATCTCCGGCGTGGACGCCATGGAGCTGCTGCGCCGCCACAAGATCGAGAAGCTGCCGCTGGTCGACGACGCGGGGCGGCTCAAGGGCCTCATCACCGTCAAGGACTTCAAGAAGGCCGAGCAGTACCCGAACGCGGCCAAGGACGCCGAGGGCCGGCTGCTCGTCGGCGCCGCCGTCGGCGCCAGCCCCGAGGCGCTGGAGCGCGCCCAGGCGCTGGCCGGAGCCGGAGTCGACTTCCTGATCGTCGACACCTCCCACGGCCACAACAGCAACGCCCTGAGCTGGATGTCGAAGATCAAGTCGAGCGTGGGCGTCGACGTGATCGGCGGCAACGTCGCCACCCGCGACGGCGCGCAGGCCCTGATCGACGCCGGCGTCGACGGCGTCAAGGTCGGCGTCGGACCGGGCTCGATCTGCACCACCCGCGTGGTCGCCGGCATCGGCGTCCCGCAGGTCACCGCGATCTACGAAGCGGCGGTCGCGGCCCGCGCGGCCGGCGTGCCGGTCATCGGCGACGGCGGCCTGCAGTACTCCGGTGACATCGGCAAGGCGCTCGCCGCCGGCGCCGACACGGTGATGCTCGGCTCGCTCCTCGCGGGCTGCGAGGAGTCGCCGGGTGAGCTGATGTTCATCAACGGCAAGCAGTTCAAGTCGTACCGCGGCATGGGCTCGCTCGGCGCCATGCAGTCCCGCGGCCAGGGCAGGTCCTACTCCAAGGACCGCTACTTCCAGGCCGAGGTCGCCTCCGACGACAAGCTCGTGCCCGAGGGCATCGAGGGCCAGGTGCCCTACCGCGGCCCGCTGGCCAACGTCCTGCACCAGCTCGTCGGCGGACTGCGCCAGACGATGGGCTACGTCGGCGCGGCGAGCATCGACGAGATGGAGAGCAAGGGCCGCTTCGTCCGCATCACGTCCGCGGGCCTCAAGGAGAGCCACCCGCACGACATCCAGATGACGGTCGAGGCGCCGAACTACAGCCGTACGAAGTAGCCGCCAGGCCGCACGCACGCGTGAAGGGGCGGTCCCGGGTCACCGGGGCCGCCCCTGCGGTGTGTGTCGGGGATACTGGACAGGCAGACCAAGAGGGAAAGGCCCCACAACGTGACTGAGATCGAGATCGGGCGCGGCAAGCGCGGCCGCCGCGCGTACGCCTTCGACGACATCGCCGTCGTACCGAGCCGGCGCACCCGCGACCCGAAGGAGGTCTCGATCGCGTGGCAGATCGATGCCTACCGCTTCGAGCTGCCCTTCCTGGCCGCCCCCATGGACTCGGTGGTCTCCCCGCGGACCGCCATCCGCATCGGTGAGCTCGGCGGCCTCGGCGTCCTGAACCTCGAAGGCCTCTGGACGCGGTACGAGGACCCGCAGCCGCTGCTGGACGAGATCGCCGAGCTGGACTCGGAGACCGCCACCCGGCGCCTCCAGGAGATCTACTCCGCGCCGATCCAGGCCGACCTCATCGGGCAGCGCATCAAGGAGGTGCGCGACTCCGGTGTGGTCACCGCCGCCGCGCTCTCCCCGCAGCGCACCGCCGAGTTCTCCAAGGCCGTCGTGGACGCCGGGGTCGACATCTTCGTCATCCGCGGTACGACGGTCTCCGCCGAGCACGTCTCCGGAGCCGCCGAGCCGCTGAACCTGAAGCAGTTCATCTACGAGCTCGACGTGCCGGTCATCGTCGGCGGCTGCGCCACCTACACGGCCGCCCTGCACCTGATGCGCACCGGCGCCGCGGGCGTCCTGGTGGGCTTCGGCGGCGGCGCCGCGCACACCACGCGCAACGTCCTGGGCATCCAGGTGCCGATGGCCACGGCCGTCGCCGACGTCGCGGCCGCCCGCCGCGACTACATGGATGAGTCCGGCGGCCGGTACGTGCACGTCATCGCCGACGGCGGCGTGGGCTGGTCCGGCGACCTGCCCAAGGCCATCGCGTGCGGCGCCGACTCCGTGATGGTGGGCTCCCCGCTGGCCCGCGCCACGGACGCGCCCGGCAAGGGCCACCACTGGGGCATGGAGGCCGTCCACGAGGACGTGCCGCGCGGCAAGAAGGTGGACCTCGGCACGGTCGGCACGACCGAGGAGATCCTGACCGGTCCCTCGCACATCCCGGACGGTTCGATGAACTTCTTCGGGGCGCTGCGCCGCGCCATGGCGACGACGGGTTACAGCGAGCTCAAGGAGTTCCAGCGCGTCGAGGTGACGGTCGCGGACTCGCAGCACAAGCGCTGACGCGGACACACTTCGAAGGGCCCCGGCACGGGTGTGCCGGGGCCCTTCCGCGTCCTCAGAGCCGGTGCGCCGCGCCCGCCGGGGTCGCGCCCCTGGTGTCCAGCAGGAGCTGGGCCTTCACGGCGAGGCCCTGGAGGTCGTACGTGCGGTGGTGCTGGAGGAGGATCGTGAGGTCGGCGTCGGCCGCCGCCTCGTAGAGGGAGTCCGCGCGCGGGACGGGGTGCCCGAGGACCTGCCAGCTCGGCACGTAGGGGTCGTGGTAGCTGACGGCCGCCCCGAGCTCCATGAGGCGGGTGGCCACCTCCTGGGCGGGGGCGCCCTGCTGGTCGGCGAGGTCGGGCTTGTAGGTGACGCCGAGCAGGAGCACGCGCGCGCCGCGGGCGGACTTGCCGTGCTCGTTCAGGAGCGTGGCGGAGCGCTGGATGACGTACTGGGGCATGCGGTCGTTGACCTGCTGGGCCAGTTCGACCATGCGCAGGGGGCGGGCGCCGCGGGCGGGCCCGGGGATGTCCATGGGGACGCCGTGGCCGCCGACGCCGGGGCCGGGGCGGAAGGCGTGGAAGCCGAACGGCTTGGTCTCGGCGCAGCGGATGACGTCCCACAAATCGATGCCCATGTCGTGGCAGAGCACCGCCATCTCGTTGACCAGGGCCATGTTCACGTGCCGGTAGTTGGTCTCCAGAAGGTGCACGGTCTCGGCCTCGCGGGGGCCACGCGCGCGTACGACCTTGTCGGTGAGCCGGCCGTAGAAGGCCGCCGCCGACTCGGTGCAGGCCGGGGTGATGCCGCCGATGACCTTGGGGGTGCCGGCGTAGCCGTGGTCGCGGTTGCCGGGGTCGAGGCGGCCGGGGGAGTACGCCAGGTGGAAGTCGCGCCCGGCGCGCAGCCCGGAGCCGGATTCGAGGATCGGACGGACGTATTCCTCGGTCGTGCCGGGGTACGCGGGGGACTCCACGATCACGGTGGTGTGGGGGCGCAGCCGGGCGGCGAGCGCCCGGGCGGCCTCGGCGACCTGGCTCAGGTCGAGCGAGCGGTCGGCGGCGGGCGGAGCGGGGGCGCAGATGACGGCGGTGCGCACGCGGCCGAGCTGGGCGGGGTCGGTGGTCGGCCTGAAGCCCCTCGCGAGCATCCGGCGGACGTCGGCGGCGGTGAGGATGCCCTCGGTGCCGTCGCTGGGCAGGCGGCCGCCCGCCAGGTCGGTGGCGCGGGCGGGGTCGTAGCCGATGGTCGCGATGCCGCGTGCGACGGCGGTCTGGGCGAGGGGCAGGCCGAGGTGGCCGAGACCGATGACGGCGAGATCTGCGGGCATGGCGGTGGGCCGTCCTCCCAATAGCCGGAGCGGTACGAGCGCGCAAGCCCTGTGGACAAGAGAGGCGAGCGCAATGTCAGACTAGGAGTAAATATGACCGTTTTGCGGTATTGCGCCGTGCCGGACTCCGGAGTGTTGTCCACAGGCTGCGGGCGAGATCAGCGGGCGCGGCGGAAATCTGGGCATGATGTGAGTCCGACCACACCCGATCGCAACGGGAGGCAGCGGTGAGGACAGCGACACTGGGCCCGGCCGAGCGTGCCGAGTCACTCGCGGGAATGGCCGACCGGGAGCTGGACGTCCTGGTCGTCGGCGCAGGCGTGGTCGGTGCCGGCACGGCTCTGGACGCGGTGACCCGGGGCCTGTCCACCGGCCTCGTCGAGGCGAGGGACTGGGCGTCGGGCACGTCCAGCAGATCGAGCAAGCTGATCCACGGCGGGCTCCGCTATCTGGAGATGCTCGACTTCGCGCTGGTGCGCGAGGCCCTGAAGGAGCGCGGACTGCTCCTGGAGCGCCTCGCCCCGCACCTGGTGAAGCCGGTGCCGTTCCTCTACCCCTTGCGGCACAAGGGCTGGGAGAGGTTGTACGCGGGATCGGGCGTCGCGTTGTACGACGCCATGTCGATGTCGCGCGGCCACGGCCGCGGCCTGCCCGTGCACCGCCACCTGACGCGCCGCCACGCCCTGCGCGTGGCCCCGTGCCTGAAGAAGGACGCCCTGGTCGGCGCGATGCAGTACTACGACGCCCAGATGGACGACGCCCGCTATGTCGCCACCCTGGTGCGCACCGCTTCGGCGTACGGCGCGAAGGTCGCCAACCGCGCCAAGGTCACCGGCTTCCTGCGCGAGGGCGAGCGCGTGGTCGGCGCCCGGGTGCAGGACGTCGAGGGCGGCGGGGAGTACGAGATCCGCGCCAAGCAGGTGGTGAACGCCACCGGTGTCTGGACGGACGACACGCAAGCCATGGTCGGCGAGCGGGGCCAGTTCCACGTCAGGGCGTCCAAGGGCATCCATTTGGTCGTGCCGAAGGACCGGATCAACTCCACGACGGGCCTCATCCTGCGGACCGAGAAGAGCGTCCTCTTCGTCATCCCGTGGGGCCGGCACTGGATCGTGGGCACGACCGACACCGACTGGGACCTCGACAAGGCGCACCCGGCCGCCTCCAGCGCCGACATCGACTATCTCCTGGAGCACGTGAACTCCGTGCTCGCGCGGCCGCTCTCCCGCGACGACGTCCAGGGGGTGTACGCGGGGCTCAGGCCCCTGCTCGCCGGCGAGTCCGACGCCACGAGCAAGCTCTCCAGGGAGCACACCGTCGCCCACCCCGCGCCGGGCCTCGTGGTCATCGCGGGCGGCAAGTACACGACGTACCGCGTGATGGCCAAGGACGCCGTCGACGAGGCCGTGCACGGCCTCGACCAGCGCGTCGCCGACTGCGTCACGGAGGACATCCCGCTCGTGGGCGCCGAGGGGTACCGCGCGCTGTGGAACGCCCGGGCGAGGATCGCCGCCCGGACGGGCCTTCATGTGGTGCGCGTGGAACACCTGTTGAACCGGTACGGCGCGCTGGCCGAGGAAGTGCTCGAACTGGTCACCGCCGACCCCGCCCTGGGCGCGCCGCTCCAGGCGGCCGAGGACTATCTGCGGGCCGAGGTCGTCTACGCCGCGTCGCACGAGGGCGCCCGGCACCTGGACGACGTGCTGACGCGCCGGACGCGCATCTCCATCGAGACGTTCGACCGGGGCACGCGCAGCGCCCGGGAGTGCGCCGAGCTGATGGCGCCCGTCCTCGGCTGGGACAAGGACCAGATCGAGCGGGAGGTCCAGCACTACGAGAAGCGGGTGGAGGCCGAGCGGGAGTCGCAGCGCCAGCCCGACGACCTGACGGCGGACGCCGCGAGGCTGGGGGCGCCGGACATCGTGCCGCTGAGTTGACCCGCTTGTCCTCGTCCGCCCGTTATCTGACGAGGCGTCGGGTGTCGCGAGGGGCCGCGGTGGCGGCCGCTTCGGCCGGGGCGTGACCGGTCGTGAGGGCCCGCCGCGCCGGAAGCCGTCGGCTGTCGGGCACAGGGCCGGGGATTGGGCCTTGCCTCGGCCGATGAGCAGCGGAAGAGTGGCCTCCGTGGCCCGCGCCGAGAGTCGGCGGGGCCGACGGACCGGCAGATCAGGCCCCCCGTACGGGGGTTGGCCGGTCCGGGGCCCGGTATGGGCACGGTGGTCCCGCCCCGAGCGCGGGCCGTCATGCGCAACGGTGGACCCTGGGCGTCGAGTGGTCCCCGAGTAGGGGACAATGAAGGCTCTGTCAGGGCGGGTTGCGCGGGTAGCAGCGGTAGCAGCAGAGGGGACGCATGTCGGACGCGGAGCAGACGGGTGAGGCCCGTCGGGACAAGAGCGAACGTCTCCTCGCCGGCCGGTACCGGCTGGGAGAGGTGCTCGGCCGCGGCGGCATGGGCACGGTGTGGCGCGCCAAGGACGAGACGCTGGGCCGTACGGTCGCGGTGAAGGAGCTGCGGTTCCCCTCGAGCATCGACGAGGAGGAGAAGCGGCGGCTCATCACGCGCACGCTGCGTGAGGCGAAGGCCATCGCGCGGATCCGCAACACCAGCGCCGTGACGGTCTACGACGTCGTGGACGAGGACGACCGGCCCTGGATCGTGATGGAGCTGGTGGAGGGCAAGTCCCTCGCCGAGGTCATCCGCGAGGACGGACTGCTCACGCCGAGGCGGGCGGCCGAGGTCGGCCTCGCCGTGCTCGACGTGCTGCGCTCCGCGCACCGCGAGGGCATCCTGCACCGCGACGTGAAGCCGTCGAACGTGCTGATCGCCGAGGACGGCCGGGTGGTCCTCACGGACTTCGGCATCGCGCAGGTCGAGGGTGACCCGTCCATCACGTCCACGGGCATGCTCGTCGGCGCACCCTCGTACATCTCGCCCGAGCGCGCCCGCGGCCACAAGCCGGGCCCGGCGGCCGACCTCTGGTCACTGGGCGGCCTGCTGTACGCCGCGGTGGAGGGCGTGCCGCCCTACGACAAGGGTTCGGCCATCGCGACCCTCACCGCGGTGATGACCGAGGACGTGGAGCGGCCCACGAACGCCGGCCCCGCCCTGGAGAAGGTCATCTACGGCCTGCTCGCCAAGGACCCCGCCCAGCGGCTCGACGACGCGGGGGCGCGGGCGCTCCTGCGGGACGTCATCCACGCTCCGGAGGCCGCGGCGGAGCCGGAGCCGGTCGAGGCGACGAAGGTGGTGCCGCTGCCGCCGCTCCCGAAGAAGCCGGCCAAGCAGTCGAAGCCGGGCGGTCAGGCCAGGCCCGCGAAGAAGGCGGGCGCCGCCGCGGGCGCGGGTGCGGCCGCCGGTGTCGGGAGCAAGGCCGAGGAGGCCGCCGACCGGCTGAAGGACGCCTTCCGGTCGGTCCGCAAGGCGACCACGCCCGGCGCGGCGACCGGCGCGGGCGCGGCGACGGCCGGCGGCACGGGCAGCGGTGGGGTCGGCGCGGGCGCCGGGAGCGCGCCCGGCACGGCCTCGGCGCCGCCCCTCGGGACGCCGCCGAGGGGTGCCCCGAGGGTGCCGCCCAAGGCGTCGCTCACCGACGTGGTGCCGCGGCGGACGCTGGTGATAGTGAGCGTGGTGGCCGTGCTCGCGGTGCTCGGCACGGTGCTCGCCTTCGCGCTCTCCGGCGACGACAGCGGCTCCGGCGAGGACAACAAGGGCGGCGACAAGGCCGCGTCCAGCGGGGCGACCGCCGGGGACGACAACGGCAAGGACGGCAAGGGCTCGGACAAGGGCGCCGGTTCGGGCGACGGCGAGGACCAGGCCCAGGGCGAGGGCAGGACCGAGGACCCGGGCAAGGGCGAGGACGCCGACGAGGGCCAGGGCCACGATCCGGGCAAGGACGAGGAGAAGAAGCCCGAGGACGGCGCCGCGTCGACGTACAAGCACGACCAGGGCTTCAAGATCGGGCTGCCGAAGGGGTGGAAGTTCCAGACCACGAGCCGCGCGGGCGCGCGGTTCAGCGGCCCCGACGGGCAGAAGCTGCTCGTCGGATGGACGACGACGCCCAAGGACAACCCGGTGAGCGACTGGAAGAACCAGGAGAACTACATGGTCCGGTCGCAGTACGACCGGATTCGCATCGAGAAGGTGGACTTCCGCGGCTGGAACACCGCCGACTGGGAGTTCACCTACGTGGACGGCGGGACCAAGTACCGCTCCGTGGATCGCGGCTTCGTCGTCAACAGCGGCCTCGGATACGGATTGATGTACACGGCCAAGGCCGACGACTGGGGCGGTGACCAGCGGCGTTCCGCATGGAAGACGTTCACGCGGACGTTCCAGCCGAAGTCCTGAACCAGGGCGCGCACGGCCCCGGCCCGGACCGCTCGCGGTGCCGGGCCGGCTCGGCCGGTGGGGGGACCCGGCCCGCGGGCTCCGGCGCGAGATTTCGGCGCCGAGATCTCGAATCGCCTCATTGCGGTGCGGGTAGGGCACGTATCGTGAATGCTTGCGGACCCTGCGCAGCCGCAATAGAGGCGTGACAAGCCGCAATGAGCCGCAAGACGAACGGAATTGACCACCGGGCGGACGGGGAAGGCATCGTGGACGACTACGCGGGTCGGGTGCTCGCCGACCGCTACCGCCTGCCGTTACCGCCCACGGACGAGTACGAACTGGCCGAGTCGCGTGCCTTTGACACGTACAGCGGGCAGGAAGTCCTGGTCAGGCAGGTCCCGTTGCCCGAGGTCGTCGAGGCGGAGGTCCTCGACGAGGACGACCTGCCCGAAGGGTTCGCGCCCCGGCCAGGTGCCTCCGGCGGCATGCGGCGGGCCTCGGCGCGGACGACGCGCAGGCCCACGGACCCGGCGGTGCGGCGCGCCATGGAGGCGGCGCAGACCGCCGCGCAGATACCCGATCACCCGCGGCTCGACCAGGTCTTCGACGTGTTCGCCGAGGGCGGCTCGCTGTGGATAGTGAGCGAACTGGTGTCGGCGAGGCCGCTGGCGGCGCTCCTCGCCGACCGGCCGCTGAGCCCGTACCGGGCGGCCGAGGTCGCCGCGGACGTCCTCGCGGCGCTGCGCGTGCTGCACGCACACGGCTGGGTCCACCGCAACATCACTGCCCGCACGGTGCTCATCTGCGACGACGGCCGCGTGATGCTGACCGGCCTGGCGGCGGGAGCGGCCGAGGAAGCCTTGTGCGGGTACGACCCGCGGCCGGTGGAGGCCGGAGAGGCGGCCGGTTCGGCGGGCTCCGTCGGGAACGTGTCGGCGTACGAGGACGTGTCCCTATACGAGGGCGTGTCCGCGTACGAAGGGGCCTTCGAGCCGGGCCTCGACGGCGACCGTGAGGACGAACCGGGGGACGAGGCGCTCGAACCGGCGCCTGCGGCGGGCTTCGCGGATTCCGCGGTGCGGCGTGCCGTCGAGGTGGCGGACACCGCGGGGGCGGCGTGGAGCGACGCGCGGACCGCGCATGCGGGGTCGGCCATCGCGGCGTACCGGGCGGGCACGAGGGCCGCGGCGCGCGTCGGCGACGAGGAGGGCGGCGGGCGCGGGGTGCCGCAGCCGCGGAGCGGCGGCGAGAGCGGGCCGGGCAGGGCGGCCGGACCCTCGGGGCGCGAGGCGGAGCCCGGGCCGCCCGGACGGATCACGGACCCCTACGGAGTGGCCGAGACGAAGCCGTGGCACGGCGCGGCGCCCCGCGGCGGCGTCCCGGCGGCCCGCACGGGCACTCCGGCGCCGCGCACCCGCGAGGGCGGCCCCTACACGGGGTCCCGCGACCTCGGCGGCGCACCCGCGACCGACGCCCCGCACGCTGCCCCGCGAGGCTCCGGCACGCCGTTCGCCCCGCGCGCCGGGTCCACGCCCCCCGCCCCGGAAGCCACCCCGACCCCAACCCCTGTCGGCGCCGGCGCCGGCGGCTTCGGTGAGTGGGGAGACGGCGGGGAGGCGCGGCGGGGGCCGGGGAGCGCTCTGGACGCCGAGCGGGCGCGGCATGCCCGCATGGTCGTGGTGGGCGCCGTCACCGAGCGGTGGGCGCCCGAGCAGGCGGGCCCCGTGCACGAGAACTGGCAGCTCGCCGCGCCGATCGGACCGGCCACCGACCTGTGGGCCCTGGGCGCGCTCCTCTTCCGGGCCGTGCAGGGCCACGCGCCCTACCCCGAGGACAGCACCGCCGAGCTGGTGCAGATGGTGTGCGCGGAACCGCCCGCCTTCGCCGAGGAGTGCGGGCCGCTGCGGCCCGTCGTGGAGTCGCTGCTGCGTCAGGACCCCACCGAGCGCCTGGACTTCGAGGAGGTCGGCGGCTGGCTCCGCTCGCTGGTGCGGTCCGCGCCGGAGCCGGAGGCGGGGGCGCACGTCGTGCCGGTGCCGCCGTACGACGCGGGGCGGCTGCCCATCGTGCGCCGCCGCGGCGAGGTCGTGCGCAAGCGCCGGGCGTCCGCGCCCGCCACCACCGGTGGGCACGGCCGGCACAAGCGCGGCAAGGGCAAGGCCGTGCGGGCGTCCGCGCCGCCGCGCGAGCCGCAGAACCTGCGGGGGACCCCGCCCCCGCGCGAGGCCGCGCCCGCGTCGCGGGAGCGCGGCCCGGCGCGCCCGCGTTCGCTGGGGCGGCTGCTGCTGCTCGCCATCCTGATCGGCCTCGTGGCGGCGATCGCGTACGCCATGCTGTTCATGCCCAAGAACGACGAGGGCGGCTCGGGCGACCGGGCCGGGGCCGCGGGCGAGGCCGGTTCGGCGGCGCCGCCGAACCCCGACCCCAGCCACGAGGAGAAGCCCGGTGAGGGCGGGGACAAGGGCAAGGGCGAGGACACGTCCGGCAAGAACCGCGGTTCGCAGCAGCCGCAGACCACCGGGCCCGAGGTGGCGCAGGGGTTCACCCTGCGCAAGGACACCGAGGGCTTCCGCGTGGCCGTCGCGCGCGGCTGGGACCGGCAGCCGAAGAACGGCCGCGGGCAGGTCCGTTACACCCACGGCGACTTCGAGCTCCTCGTGGTGCCGGGCCGCGACACGACCGACGGCTACGGCCGCGACCCCATGAAGTACCAGCGCGAGCACGAGCGGGAACTGCAGCCGTTCCGCGACTCCTCCTGGGCCACCTCCAGCGGGATGCGGCGCATCGACGTGGGCGGCCGTGCCATGGCCGAGGGGCAGTTCACCTGGCAGGACGACGCGGGCCGCGAGCTGTACGTACGCAATCTCGCGATGGTCGTCGGAGGCAAGTACCACGTGGTGCAGGTGCGCGGTCCGGAGGCCGAGCGCGACGAGGTGACGCGGCTCTACGAACAGGCGTCCACCACTTACCACGTCTCCGGTTGACCCTCCGGTTACCAAGTCTCCGGTTGGCTCTCCGACGGGCCCTCAGAAGACTGCCCGGCCACACCGGGAGGGGCAGATCTGCCCCGTCAGGACATCAGCGGCAAGCGTCACATTGAGGTCTCCGCGACCCCCCTGCGGTTCCCTGCACGCGGCCCGCTCCTTAACCTGGCCCTGTCAATACCATTGCGGGGGAACGTGAATCAGAGCCAGGGCCTGCTCCTCGCGGGCCGCTACCGTCTCGGTGAGTCCATTGGCCGCGGTGGCATGGGACGGGTGTGGCGCGCGCAGGACGAGGTGCTGCACCGTACCGTCGCCGTCAAGGAACTGACGGCCGCGCAGTTCGTGCAGGAGGCCGACCGCGCGGTCCTCTTCGCGCGCACGCAGACGGAGGCGCGGGCGGCGGCCAGGATCAACCACCCCGCCGTCGTCACCGTCCATGACGTCATCCAGTACGACGACCGTCCCTGGATCGTGATGGAACTGGTCGAGGGCTGTTCGCTCGCGGACGCCGTCAAGGACCGGGGCCGCGTCGACCCGGTCGAGGCCGCCCGGATCGGCCTGTGGACCCTGAAGGCACTGCGGGCCGCGCACACCGCAGGGGTGCTGCACCGCGACGTCAAGCCCGGCAACGTCCTGCTCGCCGACGACCGCCGCATCCTGCTCACCGACTTCGGGATCGCCGCGATCGAAGGCGACTCGACGATCACGCGCACCGGCGAGGTCGTCGGTTCCGTCGACTACCTCGCGCCCGAGCGGGTCAGCGGCGCCAACCCGGGACCGGCCTCGGACCTGTGGGCGCTCGGGGCCACGCTGTACACGGCGGTCGAGGGCACCTCGCCGTTCCGGCGCACGTCGCCGCTCGGCACCATGCAGGCCGTGGTCACCGAGGAGCCGTCACCGCCCGCGCACGCGGGCCCGCTGGCCCCCGTCATCGAGGCGCTCCTGCGCAAGGACCCGGCGGCCAGGCCGACCGCAGAGGAGGCCGAGTCGATGCTGGCCGAGGCCGCGGAGGGACGGCGGCCGACCGAGGCGCAGGCGTACGTGCCGACCCAGGTGCACCCCGCTCGTGCGCATCCGGCTGCCTCGTACGGCCGGACCACCCCGTACGGCTCGACGGCCCCGCACGGCGCGGCGACTTCGCACGGGGCGGGGCCCGTCACGGCCGTCCAGGGGTCCGGCGGCGGCCACGACGTCCACGGCCGGGGCCCCGCGGCGGCTCCGGCCGCGCCGCGCCGCCGCGGGCTCGCCGTCGCCGCCCTCGTGGTCGCGGCCGCGCTGCTCGGCGGCGGCGGGGTCCTCGGCTTCCTGCACCTCACCGGCGACGGCGGCGGCCAGGGGCAGAGCGCGAGCGAGGAGGCGGGGGAGCCCGCGCGCGGCATACCCGCCGACTGGGTGCGCGTGAACGACCCCGACGGCTTCAGCCTCATGCTGCCCAAGGGCTGGAAGCGCCAGGCGAACGGCAGCCAGGTGGACTACACGCCGGACGGCGGACGCCGCTTCCTGCGGATCGGCGTCGACAAGAGCCCGGACTTCGACTCCCCGTACACGCATCAACTGGACCTGGAGAAGGGCCTGCGGAAGTACCAGGACTACCGGCGGCTGCATCTGGACGCGAACACGTTCCGCAGCCGGCACGGAGCCCTCTGGGAGTTCAGCTGGACCGCCGGGGCGAACGACACCACCAGAGGCCCCCGGCGGGCCATCGAACAGATTTACATCAGCAAGGACGGCGTCGAGTACGCCCTCTACCTCTCGGCCCCCGCCGAGGGCTGGGACAAGACCCGGCAGCAGTTCGACTCGATGCTCCGGGGCTGGCGGGAGCGCTGACGCGGCCCCGGGTGCTCCGGTGTGCCAGAGGGACGCCCGGTGGCTGCGGCCGGAACCAGCCGCCCGGCGCGGAGACCCATTTCCTTCGTACACGTGTGGGGCATGATGGCCGCATGGGGAGCCTGGGAGACCACGCCGGCGCGGCCGGCGCCGGCGCGGGCAGAGCCGGCGGCGGGGACGCCGACGCCGTGGGGGACGAGGGCAACGCCCGGGTGATCGCGGGCCGTTACCGCCTCGACGCGCGGCTCGGCCGGGGCGGCATGGGAACGGTGTGGCGCGCCACGGACCTGCTGCTGGGCCGTCAGGTCGCCGTCAAGGAACTGGACAGGGACGAGACGCTGTCCGACACCGAGGCCGCCCAGCAGCGCGAGCGCACCCTGCGCGAGGCCCGTGCGGTCGCCCAGTTGCGGCACCCGCACATCGTCGTCGTCCACGACGTCGTCGAGCACGCCGAGCAGCCCTACATCGTCATGGAGCTGATCGAGGGCGGATCGCTGGCCCGGCAGATCGGCCGGACCGGGCCGCTCGACGCGCAGACCGTCGCCAGGATGGGCATTGACCTGCTCGGCGCCCTGAGCACCGCACACGAGGCGGGCATCCTGCACCGCGACCTGAAGCCCGCCAATGTGCTCGTGGAGCGGGCCGGCGGCCGTGTGGTGCTCACCGACTTCGGGATCGCGCAGGTCAGCGGGGCGACGACGCTGACGGAAGTGGGGTCGTTCGTCGGCTCGCCGGAGTACACCGCGCCGGAGCGCATCGCGGGGGAGCGGACCGGCCCCGCCTCCGACCTCTGGTCGCTCGGCGCGCTGCTGGTCACCGCGCTCGCGGGCGAGTCGCCCTTCCGCAGGGACTCGATCGGCGGTGTCCTGCACGCCGTCATATACGAGGAGATCCGGCCGCCGGAGCGCGCGGCCCCGCTCCTCCCCGTCGTCAGCGGCCTGCTGGAGCGGGACCCGAGGCGGCGCCTCGACGCGGCGGGGGCCGAGCGGCTGCTCCAGGAATACGTCGACACGGGGCGCATGTCCGCGCCGCCGGACGGTGGGAGCGGGGCGGGCCGCGACGGCGCGGGCCACGGCCGCCTGGCGGG
>NZ_QEXM01000045.1 GCF_004127445.1 Streptomyces alfalfae | reverse complement strand
TGAGACCTGATGCCGAGCCGATTGTGGTGAAGTGGATGATCCTATGCTGTCGAGAAAAGCCTCTAGCGAGTTTCATGGCGGCCCGTACCCTAAACCGACTCAGGTGGTCAGGTAGAGAATACCGAGGCGTTCGGGTGAACTATGGTTAAGGAACTCGGCAAAATGCCCCCGTAACTTCGGGAGAAGGGGGGCCATCACTGGTGATGAGTCTTGCACTCTGAGCTGGGGGTGGCCGCAGAGACCAGCGAGAAGCGACTGTTTACTAAAAACACAGGTCCGTGCGAAGCCGTAAGGCGATGTATACGGACTGACGCCTGCCCGGTGCTGGAACGTTAAGGGGACCGGTTAGTGCGCTTTCGGGCGTGCGAAGCTGAGAACTTAAGCGCCAGTAAACGGCGGTGGTAACTATAACCATCCTAAGGTAGCGAAATTCCTTGTCGGGTAAGTTCCGACCTGCACGAATGGCGTAACGACTTCTCGACTGTCTCAACCATAGGCCCGGTGAAATTGCACTACGAGTAAAGATGCTCGTTTCGCGCAGAAGGACGGAAAGACCCCGGGACCTTTACTACAGTTTGATATTGGTGTTCGGTTCGGCTTGTGTAGGATAGGTGGGAGACTGTGAAGCGGGCACGCCAGTGTTCGTGGAGTCGTCGTTGAAATACCACTCTGGTCGTGCTGGATGTCTAACCTCGGTCCGTGATCCGGATCAGGGACAGTGTCTGATGGGTAGTTTAACTGGGGCGGTTGCCTCCCAAAGAGTAACGGAGGCGCCCAAAGGTTCCCTCAGCCTGGTTGGTAATCAGGTGTTGAGTGTAAGTGCACAAGGGAGCTTGACTGTGAGACCGACGGGTCGAGCAGGGACGAAAGTCGGGACTAGTGATCCGGCGGTGGCTTGTGGAAGCGCCGTCGCTCAACGGATAAAAGGTACCCCGGGGATAACAGGCTGATCTTCCCCAAGAGTCCATATCGACGGGATGGTTTGGCACCTCGATGTCGGCTCGTCGCATCCTGGGGCTGGAGTCGGTCCCAAGGGTTGGGCTGTTCGCCCATTAAAGCGGTACGCGAGCTGGGTTTAGAACGTCGTGAGACAGTTCGGTCCCTATCCTCTGTGCGCGTAGGAATATTGAGAAGGGCTGTCCCTAGTACGAGAGGACCGGGACGGACGAACCTCTGGTGTGCCAGTTGTCCTGCCAAGGGCATGGCTGGTTGGCTACGTTCGGAAAGGATAACCGCTGAAAGCATCTAAGCGGGAAGCCTGCTTCGAGATGAGTATTCCCACCCCCTTTGAGGGGTTAAGGCTCCCAGTAGACGACTGGGTTGATAGGCCAGATCTGGAAGCCCGGTAACGGGTGGAGGTGACTGGTACTAATAGGCCGAGGGCTTGTCCTCAGTTGCTCGCGTCCACTGTGTTGGTTCTGAAACCACGAACAACCCCGCGTTTGTCACAGAGCGTGGTGCGGTTGACAGTTTCATAGTGTTTCGGTGGTCATAGCATGAGGGAAACGCCCGGTTACATTCCGAACCCGGAAGCTAAGCCTCATAGCGCCGATGGTACTGCAGGGGGGACCCTGTGGGAGAGTAGGACGCCGCCGAACTAATCTTGATGAAGAGCTGGTCCCTGAACTTCGGTTCAGGGACCAGCTCTTTTTTGTTTTGCGTCACTTGCCGTTCACGTTGCGCGGCCAACATCCGGAGACATGAGGACTGTTGGGATGTTGCGCGCCGCCGGCATCGGTGCCGGTGACGAGGTCGTCGTGTCCGCGTACGGCGACGCCGAGACCGCCGAAGACGTGGTCCTCGCGGGAGCGATGCCGGTCTTCGCCGACATAGACCCCGCGTCGTACTGCCTCGCCCCTGATGCCGTCGCCGACGTCGTGAGCCCGCGCACGGCCGCCGTCATCGTCGAGCACCGCTTCGGGAACCAGGCCGACGTGCGACGACTGCGTGACGTAGGAGAACGCCACGGCCTGCTGGTGCTGGAGCGGAACGAGTCGGAGGGTGTGACCGACGGGCTCGCTCGGCGGCGGGCGCATGCCGCCTACCTCAGCGGACGGCTCAGCGGGGTCATGACGCCCGAGGGCGGCGCGGACCACAGCTATCAGCAGTACGTCGTGCGCGTGCCGGGGAACGGGCGGCCCGACCGCGACGCCTTCGCGCGTGCCGTGCGTGCCAGGGGCGTCAACTGCTGGGTGCCGGTGAAGACTCCGGTGCACCGGCTGCCGCAGTTCCGGCGGGACGTGTGCCTGCCGCAGACCGAGCGGGCCGCGGACGAGACGCTGGCGCTGCCGGTCGACGCCTCGATGTCGCGCCGGGACCTGCAGCGTGTCGTCTCCGCGTGCAATGCCCTCGGCGGTCTGCTGCAGCCCGCCTTCTGAGGGCGGCGCACACCCTTATGACGGTGACTCCGATGAGTCCAGGGTGTGCTTCTCGAAGAAGCGCCACATCACGTCAGTGGCGTTGACGCCGGCCGTCGGGTCGGACATGTCGCCGCCCGCGCCGTTCGGCCAGGAGTGGCCCATCTTCGGCAGCCGGTAGACGACCACTTCAGAGCCGTCCCGGCATGTGGCCGCCGTCTTCCTGATGCGGTTCTTCTTGAGCAGCTGCCGGTCGTCCGGCTCGCAGGACAGGCGTTTCTGCCAGGCGTTGATGCCCGCGTCCATTCCGGCATAGTGCTCGTCCAGGCCGCCGATGAAGGTCAGCACCGATACCGGTGTCCTCGGCACATAGGACTTCTTCTCCGCGTCCGTGCCCAGATAGCCGCCGCTCACCGGGGAGATGGCCGCGAAGGTGCCGGGGAGTTCCACGGCCAGCTTGTACGCCATGTCGCCGCCGTTGGAGATGCCGGTGGCGTAGACGCGCGCGGGATCGGCTTTCCAGCTTCCGGTCAGCGTCTCGGTGATCGCACGGATGAAGCCGACGTCGTCCTCGGTGCCGCAGCAGATCAGGGCGTTGAAGCCGCGGTTGAGGCCGTCGGGGTAGGCGACGAGGAAGTTCTCCTTGTCGGCCTTGGCGTTGAGGCCGCTGATCTCCGCCATGGCTTCGCCGTCGGCCGGATAGGGGTGCATGGCGATCACGAGGGGGAGTCTGCCGGCGCGGGTGTATCCGGGCGGGGTGTGGACCCGGTAGACGCGCTTCTCGCCTTTCCAGACGAGTGTGACCTTCTGGTCGCCGGGGCGGGGCGTGACAGTGGCCGTCGGCTTCTTCGTGGGGCCCGGTCGCTTGTCCGAGGGGTCCTTCGACGAACCGCAGGCCACCAGGGGCAGAAGCAGGGCCGTTGCTGCGGCGAGAGGGGGTGCGAAGCGCGTGCGGCGTAGGGACGGCATGCGCGCAGAGTGGCAGTGAAGCCGTGGGCGGTCCAGAGGAATGGGCGGTTCGAACGGCCGCGGAATTCAGGTATGATCTATTCCGTTGCCGAGGGGAAAACCCCCGGAGCGCAGCAGGCCCCTATAGCTCAGTCGGTAGAGCGTCTCCATGGTAAGGAGAAGGTCAGCGGTTCGATTCCGCTTGGGGGCTCAGATCATGAAGGCCTCCGCCCTGTTGGGCGGAGGCCTTCAGTGCGTTCGGGGGCGGATGCGGCCGGGGCCGGGGCACCCGGAGGCGCCCCGGCGCGGTCAGTCCTTCTGGAGGCCGGGGACGCGCATCGCGAGGATCGCCATGTCGTCGGACGGGGCGTCGGAGGCGAAGCGCTCCACCGCGCGCATGATGCGGGCCGCCACCGCGCCGGCCGTGAGGCCCGTGCAGGTCGTGAGGACGTCGGCGAGGCCGTCGTCGCCGAGCATGCGGGTGCCCTCGCGGCGCTCGGTGACGCCGTCGGTGACGCAGAGCAGGACGTCGCCGGGGTCGAGCGTCATCGTCTGCTCGTACAGTTCGAGGTCCTCCATGACGCCGAGCAGCGGCTGCGGTTCCGCGTACGGCTCGACCGTGCCGTCCTGGCGCAGACGGAGGGGCAGTGGGTGGCCGGCGCAGACGACCTTCAGGACCGCCGAGCCGTCCTCCTGGGGCCACAGCTCGCCGTACAGGAGCGTCAGGAAGCGGCTGCGGGCTCCCTCGTCGAGGATCGCGGCGTTCAGGCGCTCCAGGACCGCGGGGCCGCCGAAGCCCTCGCGGGCGAGCAGGCGCAGCGCGTGCCGGGCCAGGCCCGTGACGGCGGCGGCCTCCGGGCCCGTGCCGCAGACGTCGCCGATCGCGAAGCCGTAGGCGCCGTCGCGGATCGGGAAGAGGTCGTAGAAGTCGCCGCCGACTTCGTTGCCCTCGCCGGCCGCGCGGTAGATGACGTCGACCTCGACGCCCGGGACCTGCGGGAGGCCGGGCGGCAGCAGGCTGCGCTGGAGGGACTGGCTGATGGCGGTGCGCTCGGAGTACAGGCGGGCGTTGTCGAGGGCGAGGGCGGCCCGGCGGGAGAGATCTTCGGCCAATTCCAGGATCTCCTGGCGGAAGTGCTCGTCCGAGGGCTTACCGAGCGTGAGCATGCCGATGACGCGGTTGCGGGCCACCAGCGGCAGCACGACCGTCTCGCCGCCCACCGCGGACGCCGTGGAGAGGGTGGTGCCGATGCCGGAGCCCACGGTCATGGGTTCGCCGAGGCCGAGGCTGCGCATGGAGGTGCGGAGCGCTGCCTGGTGCGCGGCCTCGGAGGGGGCCGCCCAGATGCGGGCTCCGGGCGTGGGGACCGGGTCGGGCGGGGCGATCTTGGACAGGAGGGCCTTGAGGCCGTCGATGCGATCCTCGTCCTCGTGCAGGACGTACGAGAGGTAGGGCTCGGCCGACTGGTCGGCGATGGTGTAGACGGCGCACCAGGTGGCGAGCGTCGGGACCGTCATCTGGGCCATGAGGGCCAGCGTCTGGTCGCGGTCCAGGGTGCCCGCGAGCAGGTCGGAGGCCTCGACCAGGAAGGACAGCGAGCCGCGGCGGAGCCGTTCGAGTTCGCCGAGGCGCGCGGACTCCACGGCAAGGGCGATGCGGTCGGCGGCGAACTGCAGGCGCAGCGCCTCTTCGTTCGAGTACCGGTCGGGGGACTCGGCGGCGACGCCGAGGGAGCCGGTGAGGCGGCCCTCGACCTTGAGGGGGACGGTGACGACGGAGCGCATGCCCGTGCCGCTGAGGAGCGGGACGGCTCCGGGGACCACCGTGAGGTCCTCGTGGACGGCCGGCATGCGGGCCGAGCCGTAGCGTCCCGGGCCCGCTTCGACGGGGACGCGGGCGAAGCGCTGGGTGGCCGACGGCAGGCCCGTGGAAGCGCGGACCTCCAGCTCCGTCTCGTCGTCGGTGGCGAGGAGGAGGAAGGCGGCGTCGCCGTCGAGCATGTCGCGGGCGCGCTCGACGGTGCGCTGGAGCAGGCCGTCGAGGTCGTCGGGGGCGGGGGAGCCGATGAAGACCTCGAAGGGGTCCGTGGCGTTCGGCTCGCTGAGGGTGGCCTGTTCGGGGGCCGCGCCGCGCATCGGCGTCTGCAGCACGGCTCGCTCGTCGTCCCGTACGAGGAGGCAGACCGTGGACGGTTCGCCGTCGGTGTCGCGGACCCGCAGGTGGGAGGCGTAGACGGGGATCACGCGGCCGTGGGAGCCGCGGATGCCGTAGCTGCCCTCCCAGCGTGAGAGCTGCAGGGCCTCGGCGATGCCGGTGCTGGTGCCGGGGGTGTGCGGCCAGGCCGCGAGGTCGTTCAGCGGCTTGCCGAGGATCTTGTCGGCGGCGTATCCGAAGAGTTCCTCGGCGTCCTCGTTCCAGGCGGAGACCGCGCCGGCGCTGTCGATCTGGATGACGGCGACGCGGACCCTGCCGTCGGCGACGGGGAGCAGCTCGGCGGGGAGCGCGGGGCCCGCTGTGCGGGTGCCCACGCGGCGGTGGGGGAGGTCGAGTTGGAACCAGACCTGCTTGTGCGTGGGGGTGTACTCGACGCCCCAGCGGGTGGCGAGGGCGGCGCAGAGCTGGAGGCCGCGGCCGCCCTCGCGGTCGGGGCTGCCCATGCTCAGGGAGGACTGCTGGAGCGGGATCTCGCGCTCCGGATAGCGGTCGGAGACCTCGATGCGCGCGGCGTCCTCGGTGCGCAGGCACAGGACGTCGGCCGCGGTGCCCGCGTGCACGACGGCGTTGGTGACCAGCTCGCTGGTGAGGACGACGGCGTCGTCGACGATGTCGGTGAAGCCCCAGCCCTGCAGGGTGTCGCGGACGAAGGAGCGCGCCGTCGCGACGGAGCGTCCGACGGGGTCGAAAGTCGCAGCCGCACGCGCGGTGATCACAGCACTCCTCGTACGAGTATCGACGCCCAGTTCTCCCGAACTCATGGTGCGGCCGCCCCTCCGATGCCCGCTTGTTCGTGTACCACCGCCCAGGCCGGGCAGGACCGGGGTGGTTGGACAGCCGGATGCAAGGTTACTTACCTTCGCCGTCCATGCTGATGCCGGTCGCCAGTGTTTCCGCCCGGAGGGTGTGCGGACGGTGTGCGAAGCTGCCGAACTGTTATGGCCTGGTTCGGCCATGGTGAAACACTGGGCAGGCTTCATGGAGGCAGCCCGAGCAGCTCAAGCAGTAGGTCGACCCTTGCGGGAGGGACACAGTGGAGTCTGGCGCAGCGACGCGGGGCACTGACACGCGCGCGAAAGACGGACAGTCCCTGAACAAACAGCGCAAACCGCGCAAGGGGGCACAGGCTTCCGTGGACGCGGCGGCTCTGAACAGGCTGCTCGCGGCCCTGGTGGCGATGCGGGACGGCAACTTCCGCAAGCGGCTCACGGTCTCGGGCGACGACGTCATGTCAGAGATCGCCGCGGTCTTCAACGAGGTGGCGGACCGGAATCTGCACCTGACGGGTGAGATCTCGCGGGTGCGGCGCATGGTCGGACGTGAGGGAAAACTCACGGAACGGCTGGAGAGCGGAGCGAGCGAGGGCTCGTGGGCGACCGCCATCGACGCGTCGAACGCCCTGGTCGACGATCTCGTACGCCCGGTCTCCGAGGTCGGCCGTGTCCTGTCCGCGGTGGCGGACGGTGACCTGGAGCAGCGCATGGAGCTGCGGGCGCCGGGCAACGACGGGAACGGGCATCCGCTGCGGGGCGAGTTCCTGAAGGTCGGGCGTACGGTCAACAACCTCGTCGACCAGCTCTCCACCTTCACCGACGAGGTCACGCGTGTGGCCAGTGAGGTCGGTACGGAGGGCAAGCTCGGCGGGCAGGCCAAGGTGCGGGGCATGTCGGGTTCGTGGAAGGACCTGACGGACTCCGTCAACACGATGGCATACCGCCTCACCGCACAGGTGCGCGACATCGCGCTCGTGACGACGGCCGTGGCGAAGGGTGATCTGTCCCGGAAGGTCACGGTTCACGTCGCGGGTGAGATGCTGGAGCTGAAGAACACCGTCAACACGATGGTGGACCAGCTCTCCTCGTTCTCGTCCGAGGTGACGCGCGTGGCCCGCGAGGTGGGCACGGAGGGCGAGCTCGGCGGCCAGGCGCAGGTGCCGGGTGTGGCGGGCGTGTGGAAGGACCTCACCGATTCGGTGAACCTCATGGCCGGCAATCTCACGGCCCAGGTCCGAGGGATCGCGCAGGTCACGACGGCGGTCGCGAACGGTGACCTGTCCCAGAAGGTCACGGTGTCCGCGCGCGGCGAGGTCGCGCAGCTCGCCGAGACGATCAACCAGATGACCGAGACGCTGCGGACCTTCGCGGACGAGGTCACGCGCGTGGCCAACGAAGTGGGTGCGGAGGGGCAGCTCGGCGGGCAGGCGAACGTGCCGGGCGCGGCGGGCACCTGGAAGGACCTCACCGACTCCGTCAACACGGTCTTCCGCAACCTCACCACGCAGGTCCGCGACATCGCCCAGGTGACGACGGCGGTGGCGAACGGCGATCTGTCGCAGAAGGTCACCGTCGACGTCGCGGGCGAGATGCTCGAACTGAAGAACACCGTGAACACGATGGTGGACCAGCTCTCCGCCTTCGGTTCCGAAGTGACGCGCGTGGCGCGGGAGATCGGCGTCGAGGGCGAGCTCGGCGGCCAGGCGCAGGTGCAGGGCGCGGCCGGTACGTGGAAGGACCTCACCGATTCGGTGAACACCGCCTTCCGCAACCTCACGGGCCAGGTCCGCAACATCGCGCAGGTGACGACGGCGGTCGCGAACGGCGACCTGTCGCAGAAGGTCACCGTCGACGTGTCCGGCGAGATGCTCCAGCTGAAGAACACCGTGAACACCATGGTGGACCAGCTCTCGTCCTTCGCCGACCAGGTCACGCGGATGGCGCGGGACGTGGGCACCGAGGGCCGACTCGGCGGGCAGGCGCGTGTGGACGGCGTCAGCGGCACCTGGAAGGACCTCACCGACTCCGTCAACTTCATGGCGGGGAACCTGACGTCGCAGGTGCGGCAGATCGCCCAGGTCACCACGGCGGTGGCCCGCGGCGACCTGTCCCAGAAGATCGAGGTCGACGCCCGGGGCGAGATCCTGGAGCTGAAGAACACCATCAACACGATGGTCGACCAGCTGTCCGCCTTCGCCGACCAGGTGACGCGGGTGGCCCGCGAGGTGGGCACGGAGGGGCGTCTCGGCGGTCAGGCGCAGGTGCCCGGCGTGGCGGGCGTGTGGCGCGACCTGACGGACTCCGTGAACGGCATGGCGGGCAACCTCACCGCCCAGGTGCGCAACATCGCGCAGGTCGCGACGGCGGTGGCGCGCGGCGACCTCTCCCAGAAGATCGACGTGGACGCCCGGGGCGAGATCCTGGAGCTGAAGAACACCCTGAACACGATGGTCGACCAGCTGTCCGCCTTCGCCGAGCAGGTCACGCGGGTCTCCCGCGAGGTGGGCACGGACGGCATCCTCGGCGGCCAGGCCGAGGTCCAGGGCGTCTCGGGCACCTGGAAGGACCTCACGCAGTCCGTGAACGGCATGGCGAACAACCTCACCCTCCAGGTGCGGAACATCGCCGAGGTCACCACGGCCGTCGCCATGGGCGACCTGTCCAAGAAGATCACGGTCGACGCCAAGGGCGAGATCCTGGAGCTCGTGACGACCGTGAACACCATGGTCGACCAGCTCTCGAACTTCGCCGAGCAGGTGAACCGCGTGGCCCGCGAGGTGGGCACGGAGGGCATCCTGGGCGGTCAGGCCAGGGTGCCGGGTGTGACGGGCACCTGGAAGGACCTCAGTGACAACGTCAACCTGATGGCGAACAACCTGACCGGCCAGGTGCGGAACATCTCCCAGGTGTCGGCGGCGGTCGCCAACGGCGACCTCACCAAGAAGGTCACGGTCGAGGCGCGCGGCGAGGTCGCGCAGCTCGCCGACACCGTCAACACCATGGTGACGACCCTGAGTTCCTTCGCGGACGAGGTCACCCGCGTGGCCCGCGAGGTGGGCACGGACGGCATCCTCGGCGGCCAGGCGCGCGTCCCGGGCGTGTCGGGTACGTGGAAGGACCTGACGGAGTCCGTGAACGGCATGGCCTCCAACCTCACCGGACAGGTCCGCAACATCGCGATGGTCACCACCGCGATCGCCAAGGGCGACCTGACCAAGAAGATCGACATCGACGCCCGCGGCGAGATCCTGGAGCTCAAGACCACCATCAACACGATGGTCGACCAGCTCTCGTCCTTCGCGGAGCAGGTCACCAGGGTCGCCCGCGAGGTGGGCACCGAGGGGCAGCTCGGCGGGCAGGCACGCGTGCGTGACGTCGACGGCACGTGGCGCGACCTCACCGAGTCGGTGAACGAGATGGCCGGGAACCTCACGCGTCAGGTGCGGGCCATCGCCAAGGTCGCCACCGCGGTGACCCGCGGCGACCTCAACCTGAAGATCGAGGTCGACGCGGCGGGCGAGATCCAGGTCCTCCAGGACAACATCAACACCATGATCGCGAACCTTCGCGACACCACTCTCGCCAACAAGGAACAGGACTGGCTCAAGGGCAACCTGGCGCGGATCTCCGGCCTGATGCAGGGCCGCCGCGACCTGGAGGACGTCGCCTCGCTGATCATGAGCGAGCTGACGCCCGTGGTCTCCGCGCAGCACGGCGCGTTCTTCCTGGCGATGCCCACGGACGACGCCAAGGACCTCGGGGCCGACCAGGAGGACGCGTACGAGCTGCGCATGCTGGGCAGCTACGGCTACTCCATGGGGTCCATGCCGACGTCGTTCCGGCCCGGCGAGACCCTCATCGGCACGGCCGCCAAGGAGCGGCGCACGATCCTCGTGGAGAACGCGCCGTCGGGCTATCTGCGGATCGCCTCCGGCCTCGGCGAGGCGCCGCCCGCCCAGGTCATCGTGTTGCCCGTGCTCTTCGAGGGAACGGTCCTCGGTGTGATCGAGCTGGCCGCGTTCCAGCCCTTCACGCAGATCCAGAAGGACTTCCTCAGCCAGATCGCCGAGATGATCGCGACGAGCGTCAACACCATCAGCGTCAACACCAAGACCGAGGTGCTGCTCAAGCAGTCGCAGGAGCTGACCGAGCAACTGCGGGAGCGGTCGGCGGAGTTGGAGAGCCGGCAGAAGGCACTCCAGGACTCCAACGCGGAACTGGAGGAGAAGGCCGAGCTGTTGGCCCGGCAGAACCGCGACATCGAGGTCAAGAACACCGAGATCGAGGAGGCGCGGCAGGTCCTGGAGGAGCGCGCCGAGCAGCTCGCGGTCTCGATGCGCTACAAGTCGGAGTTCCTGGCGAACATGTCGCACGAGCTGCGCACGCCGCTCAACTCCCTGCTGATCCTCGCCAAGTTGCTCGCCGACAACGCGGACTCGAACCTGACCCCGAAGCAGGTGGAGTTCGCCGAGACCATCCATGGAGCGGGGTCGGACCTGCTGCAGCTCATCAACGACATCCTCGACCTGTCGAAGGTCGAGGCGGGCAAGATGGACGTCTCCCCGACGCGCATCGCCCTGGTCCAACTCGTCGACTACGTAGAGGCCACTTTCCGGCCGCTGACCGCGGAGAAGGGGCTCGACTTCTCCGTACGGGTGTCCCCGGAGCTGTCGGCGACCCTGCACACCGACGAGCAGCGGCTGCTCCAGGTGCTGCGCAACCTCCTGTCCAACGCGGTGAAGTTCACCGACTCCGGAGGCGTCGAACTGGTCATCAGGCACGCCAACCGCGACGTGCCCGACGCCATCAGGGAGCAGCTTCTCGAAGCCGGCTCGCTGCGGGACGCGGGGGCCGACCTGATCGCCTTCTCGGTGACGGACACCGGCATCGGCATCGCGGCCAGCAAGATGCGCGTGATCTTCGAGGCGTTCAAGCAGGCCGACGGCACGACCAGCCGGAAGTACGGCGGCACGGGGCTCGGCCTGTCCATCAGCCGGGAGATCGCGCGGCTGCTCGGCGGCGAGATCTACGCACAGAGCGAACCGGGCCGCGGCTCGACCTTCACGCTGTATTTGCCCCTGCACCCCAGCGAACTGCCTCCGCAGGGCTACGCCCAGCTCGCTCCCGCGCCCGCCACGCGGGAGCTGCCCGCCCTGGAGGAGGGCGCGGGGGCCGAGGCCACCGCTCAGGCCGAGGGGGTCGGGCCGCGGCGCGAGGCGCCCGCACCGCCCGCTTCGCTCTTCCGGCGGCGCAGGCGGCCCGCGCCGGCCGTGGAGCCGCAGCCGGCGCCGCAGGGCCAGCCGTCCGGGGGCGCCGCGGCGGAGCAGCGGTCGCAGGAGCCGTGGCCCGCGGTGAGTCAGGAGACGGCCGCGGGGAGGCCTGGCTTCCACTTCGGCGGCGAGAAGGTGCTGATCGTCGACGACGACATCCGCAACGTCTTCGCGCTCACCAGCGTCCTGGAGCAGCACGGCCTGTCGGTGCTGTACGCGGAGAACGGCCGCGAGGGCATCGAGGTCCTCGAACAGCACGACGACGTCACGGTCGTCCTGATGGACATCATGATGCCGGAGATGGACGGGTACGCGACGACGACGGCGATCCGCAGGATGCCGCAGTTCGCCGGGCTCCCGATCATCGCGCTCACCGCGAAGGCGATGAAGGGCGACCGGGAGAAGGCGATCGACTCCGGAGCGTCCGACTACGTCACGAAGCCTGTCGATCCCGATCACCTGTTGTCGGTGATGGAGCAGTGGATGCGCGGGCAATGACCGAGAACCGGCTTCGTCACGCGGAGTTGCTGACAGAGTGTGGCCGAGGTCGTGTAGAACGGCGGTATTCGGGGAACCTTCTGGTCTCCCACCGCGTTTCTGCTACGTACACAGTGACATCGCGGTGACAGGGTGTGGCGACAGGCGGGGTGCGGCTACGATGACCGGCACAAGGACGGGCGACGCAAGGGAGTCGTCCTCTGGGGCGGCACCCGGTGTTTCGCCGGGGCGAGGAGGGCGGGCCATGGTGCAGAAGGCCAAGATCCTCCTGGTCGATGACCGGCCGGAGAATCTGCTGGCGCTGGAGGCCATCCTCTCTGCGCTCGATCAGACACTGGTGCGGGCATCGAGCGGGGAGGAAGCGCTCAAAGCACTGCTGACGGATGACTTCGCCGTCATCCTGCTGGACGTGCAGATGCCAGGAATGGACGGTTTCGAAACCGCGGCGCACATCAAGCGGCGGGAGCGGACCCGGGACATCCCGATCATCTTCCTCACCGCCATCAACCACGGACCGCACCACACCTTCCGCGGTTACGCGGCGGGAGCGGTGGACTACATCTCCAAGCCGTTCGACCCGTGGGTGCTGCGCGCGAAGGTCTCGGTCTTCGTCGAGCTGTACATGAAGAACTGTCAACTGCGCGAGCAAGCGGCGCTGCTGCGCCTCCAGCTCGAAGGCGGCGCCAAGCCCGCGGGCGACGCGAAGGAGCCCGCCGAGCTTTCGGCGCGGCTCGCGGCCGTCGAGGAGCAGGCCGAGGCGCTCTCCAAGCAGCTCGACGACGAGTCGGCGGACGCGGCGGCGGTGGCCACCGCCGCCCATCTCGAACGCAAACTGACCGGCCTGCGCCGCGCCCTTGACGCCCTGGAGCCGGGCACGGACAGCGGAGCCCCCTCGGTCCCCTCGCAGAACTGAGGCGGCACGTCGCCCCATGGGGCCGGTGAGTTCCCGTCAGTTCTCCGCCGCCGCAGGGCGACACGGACGGGTGAAGCAGTGGGCACACGTGTCCGCAGAGGTCGACAAAGGTAACCTCACCCCCATGGCCTCACGTCAGCCCGCAGCCAAGAAGACGCCCGCGAAGAAGGCGGCCGCGCCGACGAAGGCTTCGGCGAAGAGGCCCGCCGCCAAGCCGCCGGCCAGGAAGGCGGCCGCGAAGAAGACGCCGGCGAAGAAGGCCGTCGCGAAGAAGCCCGCGCCCAAGCCGGCGGCACCCAGCCCCACGAACGGCGTGTACCGCATGGCGCGCGCCGTCTGGCTCGGCATCGCGCACGCGGTCGGGGCGATGTTCCGCGGCATAGGGCGTGGCGCCAAGGGGCTCGACCCCGCCCACCGCAAGGACGGCCTCGCGCTGCTGCTGCTCGGCGTCGCGCTGATCGTCGCCGCGGGCACCTGGTCGAACCTGCGGGGCCCGGTCGGCGACCTCGTGGAGATCCTGGTGACCGGCGCCTTCGGCCGCCTCGACCTGCTCGTGCCGCTGCTGGTCGGCGCCATCGCCGTACGGCTCATCCGCCACCCGGAGAAGCCCGAGGCCAACGGCCGCATCGTGATCGGTCTCTCCGCCCTGGTCATCGGCGTCCTCGGGCAGGTCCACATCGCGTGCGGCTCGCCGGCCCGCAGCTCCGGCATGCAGGCGATAAGGGACGCGGGCGGCCTGATCGGCTGGGGCTCCGCCACGCCCCTGATCTTCACCATGGGCGAGATCCTCGCGGTGCCGCTCCTGGTGCTCCTGACCGTCTTCGGCCTGCTCGTCGTCACGGCGACGCCGGTCAACGCCATCCCGGACCGGCTGCGGACGCTCGGGGTGCGGCTCGGCGTGATCCAGCCGGAGCCCGAGGCCGGGCTGTACGACGACGAGCGCTACGAGGAGCAGTGGCGCGAGGCGCTGCCCGCGCGCTCCTCACGGCGCCGCGCTCCGGCGCACGACGCGTACGCCCCCGACCAGGCCGAGGAAGAGGCGCTCACCAAGCGCCGCAGGCCGCGCAGGGCCCCTGTACAGCCCGACATGAACCGGCCGATGGACGCCGTGGACGTGGCCGCGGCGGCGGCTGCCTCGCTGGACGGCGCCGTGCTGCACGGGATGCCGCCCTCGCCCCTGGTCGCGGACCTCACGCAGGGCGTCTCCGGGGAGCGCGAGGACCGGCGGGAGGAGCCCGCGCAGCCCGACGAGCGGGAGCGCACGGCTCCCGTGCCGAGCGCGCGCGCCACGCAGTCCCCGGCGCGCGACGCGGACGCCCCGGTGCCCGGCAAGCTGAAGAAGAAGCCGCAGAACGCGCCGGAGGAGTCCGGGGGAGCCGTCCCCGACCTCACCAAGTCCGCGCCCGAGACCCCCCGCGAGCTGCCGTCGCGCGCCGAGCAGCTCCAGCTCGCCGGGGACATCACGTACGCGCTGCCCGCGCTCGACCTGCTGGAGCGCGGCGGCCCCGGCAAGTCCCGCAGCGCCGCCAACGACGCGGTCGTGAGCTCGCTGTCGAACGTCTTTACGGAGTTCAAGGTCGACGCGCGGGTCACCGGCTTCACCCGGGGGCCGACGGTCACGCGCTACGAGATCGAGCTCGGCCCCGCCGTGAAGGTCGAGAAGATCACGGCGCTCGCCAAGAACATCGCCTACGCCGTCGCCTCTCCTGACGTGCGGATCATCTCGCCCATCCCCGGCAAGTCCGCGGTCGGCATCGAGATCCCGAACTCCGACCGCGAGATGGTCAACGTGGGCGACGTGCTGCGCCTCGCCGACGCCGCCGAGGACGACCACCCCATGCTGGTCGCGCTCGGCAAGGACGTCGAGGGCGGCTTCGTCATGGCGAACATGGCGAAGATGCCGCACATCCTGGTCGCCGGCGCCACCGGCTCCGGCAAGTCCTCGTGCATCAACTGCCTGATCACCTCGATCATGATGCGGGCGACCCCCGAGGACGTGCGGATGGTCCTGGTCGACCCCAAGCGCGTCGAGCTCACCGCGTACGAGGGCATCCCGCACCTGATCACGCCCATCATCACCAACCCGAAGAAGGCCGCGGAGGCGCTTCAGTGGGTCGTGCGCGAGATGGACCTGCGCTACGACGACCTCGCGGCCTTCGGCTACCGCCACATCGACGACTTCAACCAGGCGGTGCGCGAGGGCAAGCTCAAGACGCCGGAGGGCAGCGAGCGCGAGCTGCAGGCCTACCCGTATCTGCTGGTGATCGTCGACGAGCTCGCCGACCTCATGATGGTCGCCCCGCGCGACGTCGAGGACTCCATCGTCCGCATCACCCAGCTCGCGCGCGCGGCCGGCATCCACCTGGTGCTCGCCACGCAGCGGCCCTCGGTGGACGTCGTGACCGGTCTGATCAAGGCGAACGTGCCCTCGCGCCTCGCCTTCGCGACCTCCTCGCTCGCCGACAGCCGCGTCATCCTCGACCAGCCGGGCGCGGAGAAGCTGATCGGCAAGGGCGACGGCCTGTTCCTGCCCATGGGGGCGAACAAGCCCACCCGTATGCAGGGAGCCTTCGTCACCGAGGACGAGATCCACGCGGTGGTGCAGCACTGCAAGGACCAGATGGCGCCCGTCTTCCGCGACGACGTGACCGTCGGCACCAAGCAGAAGAAGGAGATCGACGAGGACATCGGCGATGACCTCGACCTGCTCTGTCAGGCCGCTGAGCTGGTGGTCTCCACCCAGTTCGGGTCCACGTCGATGCTCCAGCGCAAGCTGCGCGTCGGTTTCGCCAAGGCCGGGCGGCTGATGGACCTCATGGAGTCGCGCAGCATCGTGGGCCCGAGCGAGGGCTCCAAGGCGCGTGACGTTCTCGTGAAACCCGACGAACTCGACGGCGTGCTCGCCGTGATCCGCGGCGAGGCTCACCCGTAAGGGTGTGGCGGGCAACCGTTTCCCTTCGACACACGTCAAGTTGAGGGAGAGAAGAGCAGGATGTCGCACCATCGGTATGTCAGGCCATTCTGATGGCGTACAAAGTCCGTCCGTCCGGTTGCCCCACCCTTTCCCGGCCCCCGTAAACTGAACCTCCGGCAGGTGGCTACACGCTCGAAAGGCGCCCCCGTGTCCATCGGCAACTCCCCTGAAGACGCCCGACCTTCAGACGACGACCGCCTCGACCGCCCAGACCGCCGGGCCGACGAGCCCTCCATCGGCCACGTCCTGCGCCAGGCCCGTATCAAGGCCGGGCTGACCGTGGACGCGGTCAGCGCGTCCACCCGGGTGCGCGTCCCGATCGTGCAGGCGATCGAACTGGACGACTTCTCCCGGTGCGGCGGCGATGTGTACGCCCGCGGCCACATCAGGGCGCTGGCGCGCGCCGTCGGCCTCGATCCCGCCCCGCTGATCGCCCGGTACGACGCCGGGCACGGCGGCCACCCGCCCGCGCCCACCCCGGCGGCGCCCCTGTTCGAGGCCGAGCGCATCCGTTCCGAACCGCGCAGGCCGAACTGGACCGCGGCCATGGTCGCCGCGATCGTCGCGGTGGTCGGCTTCGTCGGCTTCACCGCGTTCAACGGCGGCGGCGACGGCGAGGGGAACGGCACCAGGTCGATGGCCGAGGGCGCCGCGCCCGCCACCAGCAAGGCGGCCGAGAAGCCCAAGCCGAACAAGCCCGCCGACCCCAAGCCCGACCCCTCGGACAGCGCCATCGCCGGCGTCCCCCGCGACAAGGTCACGGTCAAGGTCACCGCCGCGGACGGCCGGAGCTGGATCTCCGCCAAGGACCACAACGGCCGCACCCTCTTCGACGGCGTGCTGGAACAGGGCCAGGCCAAGACGTTCCAGGACAAGCAGAAGATCGACCTCATCCTGGGCGACGCGGGCGCGATCGAGCTGTACGTGAACGGCAAGCAGGTCGACAACGAATTCGAGCCCGGCCAGGTGGAGCGCCTCACGTACACCAAGGGCGACCCCGAGGTCGGCTGACCGACCCCTTCGCGGGCCGTGACCTGCGCTGTCGCACGGAGCGCGGTGACGGCCGGGTGAAGCGGCGCCGACCGGGGGCCGACCGCCCGGTAACCCTGGCGGCGGGTGCCGAGGCGGGGACGAAGTAGTCTTGAAGGCATGCCCGAACGCCGCACCGTCGCCCTTGTCACCCTTGGCTGCGCCCGTAACGAGGTGGACTCGGAGGAGCTCGCAGGCCGCTTGGAGGCGGATGGCTGGCAGCTCGTCGAGGACGCCGAGGACGCGGACGTCGCCGTCGTCAACACCTGCGGCTTCGTCGAAGCCGCCAAGAAGGACTCCGTAGACGCCCTGCTCGAAGCCAACGACCTCAAGGGCCACGGCAAGACCCAGGCCGTCGTCGCGGTCGGCTGCATGGCCGAGCGGTACGGCAAGGAGCTCGCCGACGCGCTGCCCGAGGCCGACGGCGTGCTCGGATTCGACGACTACTCCGACATCTCCAACCGACTCCAGACCATTCTGAGCGGCGGCAGTGTCGAGGCCCACACCCCGCGTGACCGGCGCAAACTCCTGCCGATCAGCCCTGCCGAGCGCCAGCTCGCCAAGGCCGACGTCGCGCTTCCCGGCCATGCGGACACCGCCGCGCCCAAGGACCTGCCCGAGGGTGTCGCGCCCGCCTCCGGGCCGCGCGCGCCGCTGCGCCGCCGGCTCGGCTCCAACCCCGTCGCCTCCGTGAAGCTGGCCTCCGGCTGCGACCGGCGGTGCTCCTTCTGCGCCATCCCGTCCTTCCGCGGCTCGTTCATCTCGCGGCGGCCCTCCGACGTCCTCGGCGAGACCCGCTGGCTCGCCGAGCAGGGCGTCAAGGAGGTCATGCTCGTCTCCGAGAACAACACCTCGTACGGCAAGGACCTCGGCGACATCCGGCTCCTGGAGACGCTCCTGCCCGAGCTCGCGGCCGTCGACGGCATCGAGCGGGTCCGCGTCAGCTACCTCCAGCCCGCCGAGATGCGGCCCGGCCTCATCGACGTGCTCACCTCCACGGAGAAGGTCGCCCCCTACTTCGACCTCTCCTTCCAGCACTCCGCCCCCGGCGTGCTGCGCGCCATGCGGCGCTTCGGGGACACCGACCGCTTCCTTGAGCTCCTGGAGACGATCCGCGGCAAGGCGCCGCAGGCCGGCGTCCGGTCCAACTTCATCGTCGGCTTCCCCGGCGAGAGCGAGGGCGACCTCGCCGAGCTGGAGCGTTTCCTCACCGGTGCGCGGCTGGACGCCATCGGCGTCTTCGGGTACTCCGACGAGGAGGGCACCGAAGCGGCCACGTACACCGAGAAGCTGCCGCAGGACATCGTCGACGAGCGGCTCGCGCACATCGCGCGGCTGGCCGAGGACCTCACCTCGCAGCGCGCGGAGGAGCGGCTCGGGGAGAGCGTGGAGGTCCTGGTCGAATCCCTCGACGAGGAGGAGGGGCCCCTCGGCAGGGCCGCTCACCAGGCCCCGGAGACGGACGGCCAGATCCGCCTGACCGGCGCCGCGACCGCCGACGGCGGGGCGGGCCTCCAGGTCGGCCGTATGGTCGTGGCGAAGGTCGTCGGCACGGAGGGCGTGGATTTGGTGGCCGAGTGTCTCGGGGAGGCCGGCAGATGACCCGGCTCCCGGCATCCGCGTCAGGCGGCTCCGGCGCCCGGGGCGCCGCGGGCGCCACGCCGGTGCGGGGCGGGAAGCTGGGCGCCGCGGCCGTCAACCAGGCCAGCCTCTGGAACGTGGCCAACCTGCTCACCATGATCAGGCTGCTGCTCGTGCCCGGCTTCGTGATGCTGCTCCTCGGCAACGGCGGGTACGACCCGGCCTGGCGCTCGTTCGCCTGGGCCGCCTTCGCCGTCGCCATGATCACGGATCTCTTCGACGGCCATCTGGCACGGACGTACAACCTGGTCACGGACTTCGGGAAGATCGCCGACCCGATCGCCGACAAGGCGATCATGGGCGCCGCGCTGATCTGCCTGTCCTGGCTGGGCGACCTGCCCTGGTGGGTCACCGGGGTGATCCTCGGCCGTGAGCTGGGCATCACGCTGCTGCGCTTCTGGGTGATCCGCTACGGCGTGATCCCGGCCAGCCGCGGCGGCAAGATGAAGACGCTGGCGCAGGGCACGGCCGTCGGGATGTACGTCCTGGCGCTGACCGGGCCGCTCGCGACGCTGCGGTTCTGGGTCATGGGCGTCGCGGTGGTGCTGACCGTCGTGACCGGCCTCGACTATGTGAAGCAGGCGATCGTCCTGCGCAGGCAGGGCAAGGCCCAGGAACGCCTGGCGGCGTCGTCGGCGGAGCCCGGCCGGAGGGCCGCGAAGTGATGCCGGGGACTTATGGGGCCTCTGGGCTCTCCGGGACTCCTGGGGCCAAGGGCCTCGCGGACGCCGCGCGCGAGCTGGTGCGGCTTCTCGCCGTACGCGGTGAGACGCTGGCCGTCGCCGAATCGCTCACCGGGGGTCTGGTGGCGGCCGAGCTCACCGGGGTTCCTGGCGCCTCCAAGGTCTTCCGGGGGTCCGTGACGGCGTACGCCACGGAGCTGAAGCGGGACGTCCTGGGCGTCGACGGCACGCTGCTGGACCAGCGCGGAGCCGTGGACGCGGAGGTCGCGCGGCAGATGGCCGAGGGCGTGCGCGGGGTCCTCGGGGCCGACTGGGGGATCGCCACCACCGGTGTCGCGGGGCCCGATCCCCAGGACGGACAGCCCGTCGGAACCGTCTTCGTGGCGGTCGCCGGGCCCGGAGCCGTCGCAGATGGCGAGCAAACGCGACCGGAAGTGATCGCTGCACGGCCGGATCAGGCCGTAGGCGGATCGGGAAACACGGCAGCGGGCGGTTACGCCCTTGGCGGACCCGACGGGAATGTCGCCGCCCTGCGGTTGAACGGGGACCGGGCGGAAATCCGTAGGGAGAGTGTACGGAGCGTGCTCAAGCTGCTTCTCCAGCGGCTCTCGGGCGAACGAGCCGGGAACGGGCGGGCACAGGATACGGAACAGAACGGGGGGAATTGATGTTTGCAGCCCTGAGTGAACACGACATCGCTCCCCGCACGGCCGCCGCGCAAGGCGGTACGGTGGGGCGTGAAGGATGCGGCTACGCGGTCCGAGGAGGGAGCCACCGATGATTCTGCTCCGTCGCCTGCTGGGTGACGTGCTGCGTCGGCAGCGCCAGCGCCAGGGCCGTACTCTGCGCGAAGTCTCCTCGTCCGCCCGAGTCTCGCTCGGCTATCTCTCCGAGGTGGAGCGGGGGCAGAAGGAGGCTTCCTCCGAGCTGCTTTCCGCGATCTGCGACGCGCTTGACGTACGGATGTCCGAGCTCATGCGTGAAGTGAGCGACGAACTGTCGCTCGCCGAGCTGGCTGAGTCTGCTGCGGCGGAACCGGTGCGCGCGCCGGTTCGCCCGATGCTCAATTCCGTCTCCGTGGCCGGTGTGCCACCGGAACGGGTGACGATCAAGGCGCCCGCCGAGGCGGTGGACGTCGTCGCGGCATGATGCCGAGCGCACGTGCGTGTGAAGGCCCTGACCGGGTACCCGGTCGGGGCCTTTTTCTTTGCCCCCTACGGCCTTCTCCGGCCCCCCAGACGTCCTTCTCGCGGAAAAGGGGGCACAGGAGGGCGAAGGTCCCGTGTGGATTTCTCCTGAGCGGATAGGAGATACCTCGATCAGCCGAATTGGCGTACTTATGCCATGGTTGTGACGGTTTCTCTCGATCGTTGATGTTCTCGATCGCTGATGAGTTGGAGGAGACAGATGTACGTCACCAAGAGCCCGCTGTCCGACGCCGATCAGAAGACGGTCGCGGAGGCGCTGCAGGGCGCGCTGGTGGACCTGGTGGACCTCTCCCTGGTGGCCAAGCAGGTCCACTGGAACGTGGTCGGTCCGCGCTTCCGCTCGGTGCACCTGCAGCTCGACGAGGTCGTGGACACCGCCCGGCAGCACTCCGACACAGTGGCGGAGCGCGCCTCGACCCTAGGCATCTCGCCCGACGGGCGGGCCGCGACGGTCGCGCAGAGCAGCGGCATCGGCAAGACCCCCGAGGGCTGGGTCAAGGACTCGGACGCCATCGGGGTGCTCGTGGACGCCCTCGGCGCGGTGATCACCCGCTTCCGCGAGCGGGTCGAGAGGACGGACAAGCCCGACCCGGTCACGCAGGACATCTTCATCTCCATCACGGCGGACCTGGAGAAGCACCACTGGATGTTCCAGGCCGAGAACAGCTGAGGCCCGCGAATGGGCGCGCCGCCGCCGGCACGGGGTGGCCGCCACCGGTCCGGTGACACCGGCGGTGCGCCGTCGTGAACACGAGGCCGGTGGTGCGCCCCCGGCGGGTGAGGGTGGCGGCACGCCCTCGCGAGGGATGGTCCCGGGGGCTAGCGTCGGTCTCGCGCCGAGCGGGAGGTGGCAGCCGTGATATCCGTGAGCGGGACCGTCGCGTGGCGGGCGATACGTTGGGTGCCCGCCCTGGGGTTCGGCGCGCTGTGGTGGTGGGGCGTGCTGCGCCTCGCCTTCGCCCCCGACGCGGGCGCCCTGGAGGGAGCGGTCGCCGCCGGGGGATGGGGACTGAGCATGCTGCCGGTCCACTGCGTGCCGGAGGGCCAGGCCGTGGGGGCACGGGCCTGGAGGCGGCGGCGTGAGCGGGGGCTCGGGGGGAGCGGGGGGCCGGATTCACCTGGGGGTGGCTCGCCGCGACGTGAATCATCACGGCACGAACCACGGCACGAACCACGGCATGGGTCGCCACGGGATGGATCACCACGGCATGGCGACGCCGCCATTGGGGCGGAGGATCTGGCCGGTCGTGAAGGATGAGGCGTCGGACGCCAGGTACAGCACCGCGTGCGCGATGTCCTCGGGTTCCCCCACACGGCCCAGTGGGGCCATGCGTTTCATGATCTCCTCGGTGCTCGCGCCGCCTTCGCGGTCGTGGCGGCCGGTCATGGGGGTGCGGACCCAGCCCGGAGCCACGGCGTTGACGCGGATGCCGTGCGGGCCGACTTCCGTGGCCAGGGTCCTGGTCAGCTGGACCACCGCCGCCTTGGCCGCGCCGTAGCAGAGCAGGCCGGGAGCGCCGGTGTCCACGGCTCCGGACGCCATGGTGATGATGCTGGGGCCGGCGGGGGTAGCAGGTCCAGCGGGGGCGGCGGGGGTGCTTCGGGGGGTGTCGGTTTCGGGCCCGGCGGCCTCGGCGGGGCTGCGGGGGGTGGCTTCGGCTCCGGGGGCCTCGGCGGGGCTGCGGACGGCGGCTTCGATCATGGAGCGGGCCGCTGCCTGGCAGGCGTACAGGACGCCCTTGAAGTTGATGTCGAGCACCCGGTCGAGGTCCTCGGCGCGGGTTTCGAGGACCGGGCTGCTGTGCATGACGCCGGCGATGGCCGCCATGATGTCGAGCCCGCCCCGGGGTGAGCCCGCCGCGGCGCTCGCGACGGCACGGTCGACTTGGGCCTTGTCCGAGACGTCGAGCTGGTGGGCGTGTGCGGAACCGCCCGCCGCCTTGATGAGCGTGACGGTCTCATGGAGCCCGTCCGGGTCGCGGTCGGCGCAGTGGACGGTGGCGCCCGCCTCCGCGAGGAGCAGGGCCGAGGCCCGGCCGATCCCGCTGGCCGCGCCGGTGACGAATGCGGTGCGTCCGGTGAGGTCGTACGCCTTGACGGCCATGACGGGACGGTACGACCGGATCTGACGGGTCGTCAACTACTGGCGCCGACGGTTCTTCCCGGAGCCGGGCCCCGCTGGCAAATGGGGCACCAGTACGTAGGGCGGCTGCGGGAGCCGTCGCCCTGCTCGGCCAGGCGGATGGGCGTCCCGCATCGCAGGCAGGGGCGGCGGGCGCGGCCGTAGACGTAGAGGCGGTGGCCGGGGCGCGCGCGGCCGGTGGTGGTGCGGCTCGGCTGGTCGCGGTTCGCTTCGAGGAGCTTCTTCGACAGGGCGGGGACGTGCCGCGCGGTCTCCTCCGTCAGCTCGCCCACGGTGGTCCACGGGGTGACCCCCAGGAGGAAGCAGAGCTCGCACTTGAACACGTTGCCCACGCCCGCGAGGATCCGCTGGTCGAGCACCGCCTCGCCGAGGGCGCGGGCGGGGTCCGCCAGAAGGTTGGCGAGAGCCAGCTCGGGGTCCCAGTCAGGGCCGAGGAGGTCGGGCCCCAGGTGGCCCACGGCCTTCTCCTCGTCGGCGGTGCGGAGCAGTTCGAGTACGGGCAGGCGGTAGCCGACGGCGGTGTGCTCGGCGGTGCCGAGGATGGCCCGGATCTGGTACGCCGGACCGCCGTTCCAGCGCTCACCCGCCGCGAAGATCCGCCAGGAGCCGTCCATGCGGAGGTGGGAGTGCAGGGTCAGCCCGCCCTCGATACGGGTCAGCAGGTGCTTGCCGCGCGGCGTCACGTCCAGGACGGTGCGTCCGGTGAGGTCGACGGTCGCGAGCTTGGGCACGCGGAGGTCGGACCGCGTGATGGCATGCCCGGCGAGGGCGGCGTGCAGCCGCTTGGCTGCCATGTAGACGGTATCTCCTTCGGGCATGGTTCAAGGGTGGCATGGCGGGGGCGGCGGGGCCTTGGGGTCGGGCCGGGCCGGGCCTGTGGCTGGGGTTGGGGTCGGGGCTGTGGCTGGGCTGTGGCCGGGCCCGGCTGGGGCTGCGGTGGTCGTGGGGGCGGCTGCGGTGGTCGCTCGGGCGCGCGAGGCTTCCGGGCCCTGGGGGCGGCTGCGTGGTCGCACGGGCGCGCGAGGCTTCGGATTCTCGGAAGCGGCTGCGGTGGCGCACCGCTTTCGGGTGGCGGGGGCCGCGTGATGGTGCACCGGCTCTGGTGGTAGGCGTCGACGGTGGCGCGCCGCCCCCGGCGGTTGGCCTCGGCGGTGGCGCACTGCCCCCCGGTAAGGGCATCGGCGGTGGCCCACTGCCCCCGGGTTGCAGGCCTCGGTGCCGGCGCACCGCTCCCGATGGCAGGCGACGGCCGTGGTGTGCGCACTGCCCCACGGGTGGGGCCTTGGCCGTGGTGGGGCGCATTGCCCCCGGATGGGGCTTTGGCCGCCGTAGGTGCGCCCACCAGGTGGGGGCCTGGGCCCTGGTGGGCGCACCGCCCCGGTGGGGCTTTGGCCGTGGTGGGCGCACCCCGCGGGTCGGCCCTACGCCCGCAGCCGCAGCCCCCGGGGTGTGGCATGGAAGCCCGCCCCCTCCAGGAGGGCGGCGAAGGGGGACGTCAGGGCGGCCTCGGCGTTGACCCGCTCCACCGTGACCGTGCCGAGGGCGCCCGCTCGGGCGGCCGATGCCAGGGCCTCGGCGGCGGCCTGCAGGCGGGGGTCCATGGCGACCGGGTCCTCGGGGGAGGCGGGCCAGGCCAGGAGGGTCTTGCCGCCGCGCTCCATGTAGAGGGTCAGGTCGCCGTCGACCAGGACCACCAAGGACCCCGCCTTGCGGCCGGGCTTGTGGCTCGAACCCGTCGGAGGCTCGGGCCAGGGGAGGGCGGCCCCGTACGCGTTGGCCGGGTCGGCGGCGGCGAGGACCACGGCTGACCGGGCGTCGGAGGGGCGGGTGCCGTCCGCGCTCTCGCGGGAGTTCGCCGTGGCGCGCAGGCGGTCCACCGCGCCGTCCATCGCGAACTGGGCGGCGCCGAGTCCCTCCACCACATAACCCCGCCGGGCCTGCCCGCTGTCCTCGAAGGCGGACAGGACGCGATACGTGGCGGAGAAACCGCCCTCGACTCCCTCGGCCGCCACCGCACCCCGCGTGACCACGCCGTGCCGGTCGAGGAGGGTGCGGGCCAGGGCGTGCGCGCGCAGTGTCGGGTCGGGCTCGCGCGGGGGCAGCAGCGACCAGCGCCCCGCCACGGTCGGCGGCCCCGAGCGCGAAACCGCTCGGGTGGCTCCGACGCCCCCGGAACGGGCTGCGGCGGTGAGGCTGCCGTAGCGCCCGCGGGGGACGTTGCGCTTGGCGCGGTGAGCGGTGGCGCCCGCGGTGCGGCCCGAACCGAGCAGGGAGCGCATCGGCGTGAGCGTGTCGTTCGTGAGCCGTCCCGACCAGGCCAGCTCCCAGATCGTGTCGGCCAGTTGGGGGTCGGACGCCTCCGGATGCGTGGTGGCGCGGACCTGGTCGGCGATCTGGCGGAAGAAGAGGCCGTACCCCCCGGAGAGGGTGTCGAGGACGGACTGGTGCAGGGCGGTGAGCTCCAGCGGATGCGGCGGCGGCAGGAGCAGCGGCGCCGCGTCGGCCAGATAGAGCGAGACCCATCCGTCCTTGCCCGGCAGCGACCCCGCACCGGCCCAGACGACCTCGCCGGCCGTGGTCAGTTCGTCGAGCATGGCCGCGTGGTACCCCGCGACGCGTGACGGCAGCACCAGCTTCTCGAGCGCGGAGGCGGGCACCGTGGCGCCCTGCAACTGCTCGATGGCCCGGACGAGCCCGTCGATGCCGCGCAGGCCGTGCCCGCTCAGGTGCTGCCACTGGGGCAGGAACTGGGCGAGCGCCGGGGGCGGGACCGGCTCCAGTTCGTGTCGCAGGGCCGCCAGGGAACGGCGGCGCAACCGGCGCAGGACCGTGGCGTCGCACCACTCCTGGCCGATGCCCGCCGGGTGGAACTCTCCCTGGACGACGCGGCCGTTCGCCGCGAGGCGTTGCAGCGCGCCCTCCGTGACCGCGGCTCCGAGGCCGAAGCGGGCGGCGGCGGTCGCGGTCGTGAACGGGCCGTGCGTGCGCGCGAAACGGGCGAGCAGGTCCCCGAGCGGGTCCTTGACCGGCTCGGTGAACGCTTCGGGGACGCCCACGGGCAGGGCCGTGCCGAGGGCGTCACGCAGCCGGCCCGCGTCCTCGATCGCCGCCCAGTGGTCGGCCCCGGCGAGCCGGACCCGGATGGCCCGGCGGGCGGAGGCCAGCTCCTGCGCCCACTCCGGCTCGGCCCCGCGCTCCACCAGCTCGGCCGTGGTGAGGGGGCCGAGGAGCCGCAGCAGGTCGGCCACGCCCTCGGAGTCCTTGATCCGGCGGTCCTCCGTACGCCACTGGAGCTCCTGCTCCAGTTCCGCGAGGACGTCCGCGTCCAGGAGTTCGCGCAGCTCCGCCTGGCCGAGGAGCTCGGCCAGCAGGTGGGAGTCGAGGGAGAGGGCCGCCGCGCGCCGCTCGGCGAGGGGGGAGTCGCCCTCGTACAGGAACTGCGCCACGTAGCCGAAGAGGAGCGATCGGGCGAAGGGGGAGGGCTCCGGCGTGGTGACCTCGACGAGGCGGACACTGCGGGACTCGATGTCGCCCATCAGTTCCGTGAGGCCCGGTACGTCGAAGACGTCCTGGAGGCATTCCCTGACCGCTTCGAGGACGATCGGGAAGGAGCCGAACTCGCTCGCCACCTCGAGCAACTGTGCGGCCCGCTGCCGCTGCTGCCACAGGGGCGTGCGCTTGCCCGGGCTGCGGCGCGGCAGCAGCAGCGCGCGGGCGGCGCACTCACGGAAGCGCGAGGCGAACAGGGCGGACCCGCCGACCTGATCGGTGACGATCTGGTTGACCTCGCCCTTGTCGAAGGTGACATCGCCCGCGCCGATCGGAGCCTTCTCCGCGTCGTACTCGACGAGGGGCGCGGAGGGGTCCTGGTCGAGCAGGTCGAGGCTCATCAGGTCGGCGTCGGGCAGCCGCAGCACGATGCCGTCGTCGGCGTGCATGACCTGCGCGTCCATGCCGTACCGCTCGGTGAGGCGGGCGGCCAGGGCGAGGGCCCACGGGGCGTGCACCTGGGCGCCGAAGGGGGAGTGCACGACGACCCGCCAGTCACCCAGCTCGTCCCGGAACCGCTCGACGACGATCGTGCGGTCGTCCGGGATGTGCCCGCAGGCCTCGCGCTGCTCGGCGAGGTAGGCCAGGACGTTGTCGGCGGCCCAGTCGTCGAGTCCCGCGGCGAGCAGCCGCACGCGCGCGTCCTCCTGGGAGAGGGCGCCGACCTCTCTGAGGAAGGCGCCCAGCGCGCGCCCCAGCTCCAGCGGGCGGCCGAGCTGGTCGCCCTTCCAGAAGGGCAGCCGGCCGGGGACGCCGGGCGCGGGGGAGACCAGGACACGGTCCCGGGTGATGTCCTCGATGCGCCAGGAGCTGGTGCCGAGCGTGAAGACGTCGCCCACCCGGGACTCGTACACCATCTCCTCGTCGAGCTCTCCGACACGGCCGCCGCCCTTCTTCGGGTCGGAGCCGGCGAGGAAGACGCCGAAGAGGCCGCGGTCGGGGATGGTGCCTCCGGAGGTGACCGCCAGGCGCTGCGCGCCCGGCCGCCCGGTGACGGTGCCCGCGACGCGGTCCCACACCACGCGCGGCCGCAGCTCCGCGAAGGCGTCGGAGGGGTAGCGGCCCGCGAGCATGTCGAGGACGGCCGTGAACGCGGACTCCGGCAGTGAGGCGAACGACGCCGACCTGCGCACGACGGCGAGGAGGTCGTCGACCTGCCAGGTGTCGAGCGCCACCATCGCCACCAGCTGCTGCGCGAGCACGTCCAGGGGGTTCGCCGGAACGCGCAGCGACTCGATGGAACCGGTCCGCATCCGCTCCGTGACGACGGCGGCCTGCACGAGGTCGCCCCGGTACTTCGGGAAGACGACGCCGGTGGAGACCGCGCCCACCTGATGGCCCGCCCGGCCCACGCGCTGCAGTCCGGAGGCGACCGACGGCGGCGACTCCACCTGGACGACCAGGTCGACCGCGCCCATGTCGATGCCGAGCTCCAGGCTGGAGGTGGCGACCACGGCCGGCAGCCTGCCCGCCTTCAGGTCCTCCTCGACCTGCGAGCGCTGCTCCTTGGAGACCGAGCCGTGGTGCGCGCGGGCGAGGACGGGCGGGGCGCCCTTGGCCGCGCCGGCCTCGGCCATCAGCTCCGCGGGGGAGTGGTCCTCGGGGAGTGCCTCGCCGGTCGCCCTCTCATACGCGATTTCGTTGAGGCGGTTGCACAGGCGCTCGGCCAGGCGGCGGGAGTTGGCGAAGACGATCGTCGAACGGTGTGCCTGGACGAGGTCGGTGATGCGCTCCTCGACATGCGGCCAGATCGACGGGCGCTCCGCCTGCCCGCTCCCTCCCGTGCCGTCTCCCGCGTCGGCGGCCGGCGAGCCGCCCAGCTCGCCCAGGTCCTCGACGGGGACGACCACGGAGAGGTCGAACTCCTTGCCCGAGGGCGGCTGGACGATCTCCACCTTGCGCTTGGGGGAGAGATAGCGGGCCACCTCGTCCACCGGCCGAACCGTCGCCGACAGGCCGATGCGGCGCGCGGGCTTCGGCAGCAGCTCGTCGAGCCGCTCCAGAGACAGCGCGAGATGGGCGCCGCGCTTGGTGCCCGCCACCGCGTGCACCTCGTCGAGGATGATCGTCTCGATGCCGGTGAGCGCTTCCCGCGTGGCCGATGTGAGCATCAGGAAGAGCGATTCGGGCGTCGTGATCAGGATGTCCGGCGGGCGGGTCGACAGGGCCCGGCGCTCGGCGGCCGGGGTGTCGCCCGACCGGATGCCCACCCGCACCTCGGGCTCGGGCAGGCCGAGGCGCACGGACTCCTGGCGGATACCGGTCAGCGGGCTGCGCAGATTGCGCTCCACGTCGACCGCGAGCGCCTTGAGGGGGGAGACGTACAGGACGCGGCAGCGCTTCTTGGGGTCCGCGGGAGGCGGGACCGAGGCGAGCCGGTCGAGCGCGGCCAGGAACGCGGCCAGGGTCTTGCCGGAGCCTGTGGGCGCGACGACCAGCACGTCGGAACCCTCGCCGATGGCCTTCCACGCGCCGGCCTGGGCGGACGTGGGCGCGGAGAAGGCCCCCGTGAACCAACCGCGGGTCGCGGGGGAGAAACCGTCGAGGGCGCCGTCGGCGCCGGACGCAGAGCTGACCATGCCCCCCATCGTGCACCCCGCCACTGACAACGGCGCTGACCTGCGCGATTCGGCCGCCGACGGCGGGCTCCGCGTGGCGGGGCTTCGCGACTGCCGCCGAGTTCTGCGTCCGCCGTCGCCGGAACGCTCCGTCAGCCGATGTCCCGCCCGTGGGCCCGCAGCGTGAGCAGGGCCTCGATGGTCACGATCGGGCGGGATTCCAGAGCCGGGCCCGGCGCCCACTGCCGCCACCGGACGGGCCAACCGCCGTCCTCCTGCTGCTCCCGCTCCAGGAAGTCCAGCGAGCTCCGCATCTCGTCGTCCGTGAACCACGCGCGTGCCAGCGATTCGGGAGTCCGTGCGAAGTCGTGCGCGAAGTGGTGCTCACCCGGCGCGTACCCCGCCGCGACCGGGTACGCGTCGAGGTCGGACGGGTCGAGCGCCGCCAGCCGCTGCTCCCGTACGAGACGCCCGAGGCGGTCGGCGGCCGCACGCGCGCGCGGACGGTCGGGTACGCCGTCCAGGAAGGCCACGGCGGCCTGGACCTCGTAGGGATGGGTCTTCTCCAGCGACTCGACGGCCGCCCAGCAGAAGTCCGTCGCCCTGAAGAGCCAGGCGTGCCACACGTCGTTGCGGTGCAGCAGGCCCACCACGGGCCCGGTGGCGAGCAGCTCGCCGGGCGGGTCGTCGACGACGGGCACGAACGGCGCCGAGGGGTAGCCGCGCTGGCTGGGATGGATCGCAGGAAGCGCGCCCTCGGGCGTCGACACCGAGGTGAGGTAGCGGCACACGCGGTCCGCCCGCTGCCCGCCGCAGCGCCCGATCGAGTCCAGGACACGCAGCGCGTGCCCGGCGTGCAGCGGCTGGCTGACGGGGCCGCGCAGATCGGGTTCGAGCCCGTGGCCGAACCCCCCGTCCGGGGTGCCGTACGCGGTCAGAGCGGCTTCCACGGCATCCGCGGTCTGCCGGCCGTCGCCGCCGGACACCCCCGCGGCGAAGTGGTGTGCGAACCGCCGCTGCTCCAGGACGCGCGCGGTGAGCCAGACGAAGTGCTCGGCCCGGGCGACCGGGGGGAGCGCCGTGTCGGGGTGTGGCACTGGGTCGGGGGATGCTCCGGTTTCAGCCATGGACCGACCGTAGGGCGGAAAGCGTTCTCGGTGAGCCCCCTGGGCCGGGCTGCACTCCCAGAGCGGGATACTGGAGGCATGCGGTTGACGGTCTTCTGGCAGCGGATGGCGGATCACTTCGGAGCGGGATACGCCGATTCCTTCGCGCGCGACCACGTGATGGCGGAGCTCGGCGGCCGTACGGTCCACGAGGCGCTGGACGCGGGGTGGGACGCGAAGGACGTCTGGCGTGCCGTCTGCACGGCCGTGGACGTACCCTCTGACAAGCGATGATCACGGACACTTCCGGACCGTGGAGGGGCGCCACGCGCGCGTGAGCCCGTACCAAGGTGCGGGGGCGGCGTCCGATCGCCCACGGCGTGGGCGAGACTGACCCCGTGGCAGCCACAGATGAGACCGCGCAGGTCACCAAGGACAACGCTTCCCCCGGCACGACGCCGCCCTCTCGGCCCCCGGGGGCCGAGGCGGGGCCGGGCGCCCGGATGCCGCGCTGGCTGCCCCGTGCCATGGTGCTCGCCCTCGCGCTCGTCGCCTGCTTCCAGCTGGGCAGCTGGGCCTTCCACCAGCTCACCGGGTTGTTGATCAACGTATTGATCGCGTTCTTCCTGGCGCTCGCGGTCGAGCCCGCGGTGAGCTGGATGGCGGCCCGCGGGCTGCGCAGGGGCTTCGCGACGTTCCTCGTCTTCCTGGGCGTCGTGATCGCGGGCGCGGGCTTCATCACCTTGATGGGCTCGATGCTGGCCAGCCAGATCGTGGACATGGTGGAGGACTTCCCCGACTACCTCGACAAGGTCATCAGCTGGATCAACCAGACGTTCCACACGGACCTCTCCCGCGTCGAGGTCCAGGACAGCCTGGTGCACTCCGACTGGCTGCGTAAGTACGTGCAGAACAGCGCCAGCGGCGTCCTCGACGTCTCCGCGCAGGTCCTCGGCGGGCTGTTCCAACTCCTGACGATCCTGCTGTTCTCGTTCTACTTCGCGGCCGACGGGCCTCGGCTGCGGCGCGCGCTGTGCTCGGTGCTGCCGCCGGCCAAGCAGGCCGAGGTGCTGCGCGCCTGGGAGATCGCGGTCGACAAGACCGGTGGCTACCTCTACTCCCGCGGGCTGATGGCGCTGATCTCCGGGATCGCGCACTACATCCTGCTCCAGGCGCTCGACGTGCCCTACGCGCCCGTGCTCGCCGTGTGGGTGGGTCTGGTCTCCCAGTTCATCCCCACGATCGGCACGTATCTGGCGGGCGCCCTGCCGATGCTGATCGCCTTCACGGTCGACCCCTGGTACGCGCTCTGGGTGCTGATCTTCGTCGTGCTCTATCAGCAGTTCGAGAACTATCTGCTGCAGCCCAAGCTCACCGCCAAGAGCGTGGACATCCACCCGGCGGTCGCGTTCGGCTCGGTCATCGCGGGGACGGCGCTCCTCGGCGCGGTGGGCGCGCTCGTCGCCATCCCGGCCGTCGCGACCCTGCAGGCCTTCCTCGGGGCGTACGTGAAGAGGTACGACGTGACGGACGACCCCCGGGTGCACGGGCACCGGCGGCGGGGCGGGCCGCCCCTCGTCGAGCGCGCGCGACGCGCCCTGCGGGGGCCGAACCATCCGGGGGCGGCGGCGGAGGCCGAGACACGGCCGGAGCCGGACGAGCGGCGGTAGGACCCGCTGTGCGGGCGGGCCGCCCTTCGCGTGAGGGGCGGCGTGCCACGCTTGACACTAAAATCGAACATCTATTCTTATGGGGTGTCCGACGGTGGTTCTCCGCAGGAGCGCAGGGGGAGCCCCGGCGGGCTCCGGAGGATTTCGATGAGGGATGGCCTTGAGTTATCCACAGGCTGGACGGGCGTCGGGGCGGATTGTCAGTGGCAGGCGTTAGCGTCTTTGACGTGAAGCGATCGACTCAAGCAAATCGGGTGGAACCCATGGCAGGAACCGACCGCGAGAAGGCGCTCGACGCCGCTCTCGCACAGATTGAACGGCAATTCGGCAAGGGCGCAGTGATGCGCATGGGCGAGCGGCCGAACGAGCCCATCGAGGTCATCCCCACCGGGTCGACCGCGCTCGACGTCGCGCTCGGCGTCGGCGGCATCCCGCGCGGCCGCGTGGTGGAGGTGTACGGCCCGGAGTCCTCCGGTAAGACGACCCTCACCCTGCACGCGGTGGCCAACGCCCAGCGGGCGGGCGGCGCGGTGGCGTTCGTGGACGCGGAGCACGCCCTCGACCCGGAGTACGCGAAGAAGCTCGGCGTCGACATCGACAACCTCATCCTGTCCCAGCCGGACAACGGCGAGCAGGCCCTCGAGATCGTCGACATGCTGGTCCGCTCCGGCGCCCTCGACCTCATCGTCATCGACTCCGTCGCCGCCCTGGTGCCGCGCGCGGAGATCGAGGGCGAGATGGGTGACTCGCACGTGGGTCTCCAGGCCCGCCTGATGAGCCAGGCGCTCCGGAAGATCACCAGCGCGCTCAACCAGTCCAAGACCACCGCGATCTTCATCAACCAGCTCCGCGAGAAGATCGGCGTCATGTTCGGCTCCCCGGAGACCACGACCGGTGGCCGGGCGCTGAAGTTCTACGCCTCGGTGCGCATGGACATCCGCCGCATCGAGACCTTGAAGGACGGCACGGACGCGGTGGGCAACCGCACCCGCGTCAAGGTCGTCAAGAACAAGGTCGCGCCGCCCTTCAAGCAGGCCGAGTTCGACATCCTCTACGGCCAGGGCATCAGCCGCGAGGGCGGCCTGATCGACATGGGCGTCGAGCACGGCTTCGTCCGCAAGGCGGGCGCCTGGTACACGTACGAGGGCGACCAGCTCGGCCAGGGCAAGGAGAACGCCCGCAACTTCCTGAAGGACAACCCCGACCTCGCCAACGAGATCGAGAAGAAGATCAAGGAGAAGCTGGGCGTCGGCGTGAAGCCCGAGGCGCCGAGCGACGAGCCGAGCGCGGACGCGGCAGGTGCGGCCCCGGCCGACGACGCGGCCAAGACGGTGCCCGCGCCGGCGGCCAAGGCCACCAAGTCCAAGACCGCGGCGGCCAAGAGCTAGGCCGTGACGCGACGAACCGACTGGGCGGACCACACCGCCTCCGAAAGCCGCCCCGGGGCCCCGGGGCGGGGCCACGGGGACGGTGTGGAGCCGGAGCGCGACGGCCGTGACGGCGACGGGTCCGGCACCCGGGAGGGTGCCGGACGGAGCGGCGGGCGCCGGCGGCGGCGCGGCGGCTTCGGTGAGCACCAGGACAGCGGCCCCCCTTCCTCGTCGAGGGCCGAGAAGGGGGAGCCGCCGGCGGGGGACCCGGCTGAGCGGGCGAGGGCGATCTGTCTGCGCCTGCTCACCGGTACCCCGCGCACGCGCAAGCAGCTCGCCGACGCGCTGCGCAAGCGGGAGATCCCCGACGAGGTGGCGGAGGAAGTGCTCTCCCGCTTCGAGGAGGTCGGCCTGATCAACGACAGCGCCTTCGCGGACGCCTGGGTGGAGTCCCGGCACCACGGCCGGGGCCTGGCCCGACGGGCGCTCGCGCGGGAGCTGCGGACCAAGGGCGTGGAGTCCGCGCTCATCGACGAGGCCGTGGGACAGCTCGACTCGGAGCAGGAGGAGGCGACGGCGCGCGAGCTCGTCGCCCGCAAGCTCCGCTCCACGCGCGGCCTCGACCGGGACAAGCGCCTGCGCCGCCTCGCGGGCATGCTGGCCCGCAAGGGCTATGGCGAGGGCATGGCGCTCAGGGTGGTGCGGCAGGCCCTGGAGGAAGAGGGCGAGGACACGGAAGACCTGGGGCACGAGGCGTTCTGAGCGTGCCGCCCCGACGGGGGTGGGGCGGCACGCCCAGCGATCCTCGTATCCCGGCCCGCGCTCCGCGGGGTGGGGTTAACCCCCCTGCGGAGACGCGGGACCACCGCAGTGCACAGGGCCCTGTGCACAGGCGACTGTGTACGTATGGCACAGGAACCCGGCACATCCGAGCAGGCGCGGACCTCCGGTGACGCGGTCGAGCGGACCGCCGCCGACACGGCCTCGGCCCCTTCTCCGGCTTCGGCCCTGCCTTCTCCTCCGGCCCCGCCTTCTCCTCCGGCCCCGGCCCCCGAGGAGCTGAGCGATCTCCGCGTCCTGAAAGCGCTCGCGCAGCCGCGGCGGCAGCAGGTGTTGCAGCACCTCATCGTGCACGGCCCGGCGACCTCGGCGACACTCGCCAGGGCCCTCGGCCTCAACACCGGAGCCACCAGCTACCACCTGCGTGAACTCGCCCGCTACGGTTTCGTCGAGGAGACACGCGACGGCGGTCCCGGAGGATCGGCCCCTGGGCCGGGCCATGGCCGCGAGCGCTGGTGGCGGGCCGTCCCCGGCGATCGGCGCTTTCCGCCGCCCAGTCGGCAGAGCCCTGAGACGCGGCTCGTCATCGACGAGCTCAACCGCCAGTCGTACGCGGCCGACCTGGACCTCTTCGAGCAGGCGCGGCGGGACAGCGGGGCTGGGCCCGATGAGTGGGCCGACGCGTTCCCGTTCTCTCGGGGCACGGTCCGGCTGAACCTCGCCGAACTCCATGAGTTCTTCGAGGAGTACATCGCGCTGCTCAACCGCTACAAGCGGCCCGACCGCGACACCCCTGCCGACGCGCGCACCGTGCTCACGCGCTTCCTGGCCTTCCCCGCGCCCCGCGACAACAGCAAAGAGACGGACACCCCATGATGCTGCGCTACGCCCTGCAGACGGTCCGGGACCGGAAGGGTGGATTCCTGGGCGCGTTCCTCGCCTTGATGTGCGCCGCCGCGCTCATCACCGCCTGCGGCACGCTCCTGGAGACCGGGCTGCGCGGCACTGTGCGGACCGAGCGTTACGCCGCTGCGCCGGTGATCGTCTCCGCCGACCAGAACGTCCACCAGACCACGGTCAAGCACAAGAAGGGCAAGACCAAGGTCAAGCACAAGGCGAAACCGATCGCCGAACGCGCGTGGCTGTCGTCACAAGACATCGGCAACCGCCTCAAGGAGGCTCCGGGGGTCGGCGCGATCGTGCCCGAACTGACCTTCCTTGCCCAGCCCTTGATCCAACGCGGGACGTCCGGCGACGGAAGCGACGCGGACCGGCCCTCGTATGGACACGCCTGGGAGTCCGCCGCGCTCACGCCCTTCCGGCTCGTCGAGGGACGCGCGCCGCGCCATGCCGACGATCTCGTCATCGACCGGCACCTCGCCGAGCGCGCCGGGCTGACGCCCGGCGACCGTCTCACGGTCCAGTCGACACAGAGCCCCCGCAGCTACCGCATCACCGGTGTCGCCGCCCCCGAGCACGGCCCGCTCGACCACCAGACCTCGCTCTTCTTCTCCTCCGGAGAGGCCGAGCGGCTCGCGGCGCACTCGGGCAAGGTCACCGCCTTCGGTGTCGTGCCGAACGAGGGCACCAGCGTCGCCGACCTCGAGAAGTCCGTCGAGGAAGCGCTCGAAGGGACGACCGCGCAGGTCAGTGCGGGCGACGACCGGGGACCGGTCGAATTCCTCGACGCGGCGGGCGCCCGCGTCAAACTCGTCAGCATGGGCGGCGCCATGGGAGGCACGTCCTTGCTCGTCGCCGTCCTCGTGGTGGTCGGCACCTTCACGCTCTCCGTCCAGCAGCGCCACCGTGAACTGGCCCTGCTACGTGCCGTCGCCGCGACGCCGCAGCAGATCCGCAGGCTCCTCGGGCGTGAAGCGCTGCTCATCGGCGCCGTGGCGGGTGGCATCGGCGCTCTTGCCGGGATTCCGCTCGGCGGCTGGCTGCACGGACGGCTCGTGGACAGGGGCGCCGTGCCCGCCACCCTCGAACGTGCCCTCAGCGCTTTCCCGCCCCTCGTCGCCGTCGGCGTCACTCTGCTCGGCGCCCTGGCCGCGGCACGCATCGCCGGGCGCAGGATCGCCCGCATCCGCCCCGCCGAGGCCCTGACCGAAGCGCGCGTCGAGCGCACCCGGCTCGGCCGGAGCCGTCTCGTCGCCGGTCTCGCCCTGCTCATCGGCGGCATCGTCCTGATCGCCGTGCTGAGCAAGCTGCGTACCGAAGCCGCCTCCACGCCGGTGACGTTCCTCGCCGTAGTGGTCCTCGCCTGCGCCATCGCCGCGCTCGGCCCGCTCGTCGTCCGCGCGGCGGCCGCCCTCCTGCGCGGGCCGCTCCGGCTCTCCGGCCCCGGTGGCAAGCTCGCGCACGCCAACCTTCGCGGCAACGCGGCCCGGATGGCCGCCGCCGTCACCCCTCTCGCCCTCCTCACCGGCATGACCTGCACCGTCCTCTTCGTCCAGCCCACCCTCGGTGACGCTGCCCGGGCCCAGGCCCGCGACGGCATCCGTGCGGACTGGGTGCTCGCCGCGCAGGGCCCCGGCGTCCCGGAGCGGGCCGCGCGGCAGTTGCGCAGGGCCGAGGGCGTCGAGGCCGTCACGGAGGTGGTCCGCACCACCGTCCGCGTGGGGCTCGACAAATATCCCGCGCAGGGTGTCACCCCGGCAGGGCTCACCCGGACCTGGGACCCGGACGTCACCGCCGGAACCCTGAAGGGCTTCGACGGCAACAGCGCGGCCGTCAGCGAACTCGCCGCCGACCAGCTCGGACTGCGGCCCGGCAGCACGCTCGAACTCACCCTCGGGGACGGGACGAAGGCTGCGCTGACCGTCCGTGCTGTGTACGCACGCGGGCTCGGGTTCGGCGACGTGACCATGGCGCACCACCGAGTCGCCCGCCACGTCGACAACCCGCTCGCCGCCACGGTCCTCATCAAGAGCGACCGTACGAAGGAACAACTCGCGGCCGAGGTCGGGAAGTTCCCGGCATCCGGGCTCGAATTTCTCGCTCCGGAGGCGTTCGACGGCCTGGAGGCCAAGCGTCAGCGGGCCAACGCCGAGGTGAACCACTTGGCCATGGGTCTCGTCCTCGCCTTCACCGCAATCGCGGTGGTCAACACCCTCGCGATGTCGGTCTCCGAGCGTGTCCGGGAGTTCGCGATGCTGCGGCTCGCGGGCGCCACGCGGCGGCAGGTGCTGCGCATGCTGCGCACCGAGGCGTTGGCCGTCCTGTTCATCGGCACGGCACTCGGCAGTGGGGTGGCGCTGGCCGTCCTGACCGCCTTCAGCGTGGGCCTGACCGGCAGCGCGGCGCCGACGGTGGCCCCGCTGGTCTACGTCTCCGTGGTCGCCGTGGCCGGCCTCCTGGCCCTGACCGCCACCGCCCTGCCGGGCCGCGCCGCGCTCAGGCCGCTCCCGGTCAGCGTGGCGACGGCCAAGGAGTAGGGGGCCGGGGCGTAAGAGGCGGTACGCAATGGTGGGCGCCCCTTACCGAGGGGCGCCCACCCGGGTGTTCACACCGTGACCGGGAGCCGCTTCACACCGTGACCGGGAGCCCTGCCGCGCGCCAGGCCTGGAAACCACCGTCGAGGTCGGTCGCGTACCGCAGTCCCAGCTGCCGCAGTGAGGCCGCCGCGAGGCTCGACGCGTACCCCTCGTTGCAGATCACGACGGTGCGCAGGTCGTGGCCGGTGGCCTCGGGGGCCCGGTGGCTGCCCTGGGGATCGAGACGCCACTCCAGTTCATTGCGTTCGACGACCAGCGCCCCGGGGATCAGCCCGTCGCGCTCCCGCAGGGCCGCGTAACGGATGTCGACGAGGAGGCCGCCGGACCCGCCGATCTCGTACGCCTCGTGCGGGGTCACGCGGTCCAGGTCGAGCCGTACGCGTTCGAGCAGCTCGTCGATACCGGTCGGCCGCCCGCTCACTGCCAGTCCTCCGGACGCTCCACGGACTCCAGGCGGAGGACGTCGCCGGTGCGGCTGTAGCGGCGGATGCGCGGCAGGGGAGGGTAGTAGGCGTGCACGGACACGGCGTGCTCGGACGGGGACTCGTTCAGCACTTCGTGCACGTGGTTGCGGCCGAAGGCGCGGCCCTCGCCGGCCGTGAGCAGCCGTGCCCGGTCGACGCCGTCCGAGAGCTCCAGGGTCTTCCAGCCGTCGGTGGGCAGCCGGGCGGCGAGGGAGTTCTCCTTGAGGGCGCCCGCCGCAGTGAGGAAGGCGCCGACCGACTCGGCGTGGTCGTGCCAACCGGTCCCGGTGCCCGGCGGCCAGCCGATCAGCCAGGCCTCGCTGCCGCCGGGGCCGTCGAGACGCACCCAGGTGCGGCCCTCCGGGTCGAGCGGCAGGGAGGTGATGAGTGCGGTGTCGGCGGCGGTGCGGCGGACGAAGTCGAGGAGTTCGGCGGAGGTGGGGCCGGCCGAGCGCGCGGACGCGGGCACGGCGGAGGAGGGTGCGGAGGAAGACACGGATACCGTCCTGAAGGTTCGCTGAGGGGCGCGCGAGCCGACCGGAAGGCGGGGCTCAGCGCGCGGGAGCAAGTGGCGAAGTCAGAGGGACGGATGACACACGCAGCCCGCATAGCGGACGAGGTCCATATGGACCCTCCGCCACAGGCGCACATCGGTGTCGGTCACGGTGCGGAGTAGACCATGGAGGGGGAGAGCGGTCAACTCCCGCCCAGCATCCGGTCGGTCCGCGCTTCAGCACGGCTTGTCGCGCTCCCGCGCTGTCCGCCTCACCCCTGCACTGTCCGCCATGCTTCTGCGGCGCGCTCCGGCACGCCGCGCTGTCCGCCACGCTCCCGCAGCGCACTCCCGCACGCCGAGCTGTCCGTGGCACCCGTGCACTGACCGCCACACGCCGCGCTGCCCGCCGCCCGCAGCGCACTCCGCCCGCAGCGCAAGCCGCACGCCGCGGTGCCCGCCGCCCGCAGGCGCACTCCGCACGCCGCGCTGTCCGCACCGCCCCGCGCTGCCCGCCGCCCGCGGCGCTCTCCCGCACGCCCCCTCACTCGGCCCGCCGCACCGCCCCCGCCGCATTCTCCGGCTCCCCGGAGTCGGGCTTCCCCGCCGAGCCGGATGGCTCCCCACGGCCGGCCTGCCCCGCCGAGTCCGACCGCTCCCCGGCCCCGGGCGGCCCCGCCGAGCCGGACGGGTCTCCGGGACCGGACCGCTCCTCCGCCCCGGTCGGCTCGGCCGCCCCAGAAGGCTCCGCCGAGCCCGACCGCTCACCCCCACCCCGTTCGGCTCGCTCGCCCCGGTCACCCCGCCCCGCCAGGTCCCGACGCTCCGCCCCGCCGGGCGTCTCGCCCCCCGTGCCCTTGGAGTCGGGCGTCTCCCGAGCCGCAGGTGTCGTCCCGCCCACCGCTGCCTGCGCGGCCGCGTACAGCTCGGCCGGGCGTACCCCGGCCAGGGCGGTCACCAGGTGGCCGTCGGGGCGTACGAGCAGGACCGCGTGCGCTGGCGCCCCGGGATAGCTCTCCGCCACCAGCAGCTCGGCGCGGTGAGGCAGTGCCGTGACCGCGGCGGCGAGCCTCGGCATGAGGCCGGCGGACATCCAGTGGCGGCGCTCCCACACCCCGGTGCCGGGGGCGACGAGAACGACGAGCAGGCGGCCGAGCCCGAGTCGCTCCCGCAGCTGGACGAAGGTGCCGTCGGGCGCTGTCACCCGCACGTCGGTCACCGGCATGCCCGGCTCGGTGGCCACCACGATCTCGGACTCGGAGGGCGGGGGCGCCAGCGGGGAATCCGCGTACGACGCGGGCGCGCCGAGCGGACCGCGCCCCACGTGGCCGTCCGTGAGCAGCGCGTCGTGACCGCGCGCGGCCCCCGGCACCAACGAGCGCAGGCCCTTGCCGCCGCGCAGCACCGGCAGCGACTGGTCGGCGGCGCGCAGCCGCGCGGTCACGCGGGCCCGCCGCTCGGCCTGATAGCTGTCGAGCAGTGTGTCGTGGGCCCCGTGGTGCCAGGCCACGGCCAGTTTCCACGCGAGGTTGTCCGCGTCCCGCAGCCCCTCGTCGAGCCCCTGGGTGCCGAGCGCGCCGAGCAGATGCGCGGCGTCACCGGCGAGGAAGGCACGGCCGACCCGCCACCGCCGGGCCAGGCGGTGGTGGACGGTGTGCACGCCCGTGTCGAGGAGTTCGTACGGCGGTGTGGCGCCTCCGCACCAGCCCGCGAGGGTCGCGCGGATGCGCTGCACGAGGGCCTCGGGGGTCACGAGGTCGCCGCGCGGCGGAAGCAGCCAGTCGAGCCGCCACACCCCCTCAGCGAGCGGGCGGCCCGTCACTTCCGGGCCCCCGCCGCGCCACGGAGGCATCCGATGCAACAACGCCTCGCCCGGCCACGGAAGTTCCGTGCGCAGCGCCGCCACGGCGTGTCGCTCCACCGCCGTGCGCCCCGGGAAGCGGATGTCGAGCAGTTTGCGCACCGTCGAGCGGGACCCGTCGCAGCCCGCCAGATAGCTGCCGCGCCACCAGGTGGCCTTGGGTCCGCGCGTGTGGGCGGTCACTCCGGAGGCGTCCTGCTCCAAGGAGTCGAGCTTGCTGTCCACCGCGACCGTGATGAGCCGCTCACCGGCGATGGCCTCGCGCAGCGCCCCGGTGAGGACGTGCTGGGGCAGATGCAGGGGGGCGGGCATCTCGTCGTCGAACGAGATTTCGCGCGTCACCTGTTTGCGTCGTACGGAGCGCCAGCGCGTCCAGCGCGCACCCAGTTCGAGGCCGCCCAGCGAGTGGCCCGCGAGGCGTTCCACGAAGGCGGCGGTGTCCTCGCGCAGGACGGCCGTGCGGGCGAGGCGCTGGTCGTCCTTGCCGGGCCCTTCGTCCAGGACGACGGTGGGCACCGAGTGGCGGGCGAGCGCCAGGGCGAGCGCGAGCCCTACGGGGCCCGCGCCGACGACGATCACCGGGTCCACGGCGCGCACCCTCCGGCCCGACGGGCTCCGAGGTTCCGGGCTGCCCGGACGCGCTGGACGTACGTACTGGAACTGACAGTTGGAGCCCGGTGCACGATCACAGAACGTATGCAACCCATTGCCGCTGCTTGCGTCAAGTGACGATGGCAATGGTGTGCACCGGGAAGCGGCAGCGTGGCGGGTGCCGGCGGGGGCGGTCGGGCCCGGACGGACGAAGGGGGCGGCCCAAGGGCCGCCCCCCACACTCACCTGCGCCTACGGCGCATCAGTTCGATTTGCCCACCGGTCCGTCGGAGTCACCGCGCGGCTCGCCGGTGTCGCCCTCCGGTCCCTTGGGGCCTTCCGCTGCCTTGGGGCCTTCGGCCTCACGCGCCGGCGCGGCCAAGGGCGCGTCACCGGTCTCACCCGCGGCGGCGGCCGGAGCGGGCACCGCGGCCGGGTCGAGGACGCCGGGCGCCTCGGCGGGCTCGGCGGCGGCGGCCACCGCGATGCCGGTCTTGGTGCGCCGTCCGCGCTTCTCGATCCAGGTGGCGAGGGCGGAGAGGGCCAGACACATCGCCACGTAGATCGTGCCGACGACCATGATCACCGGGACGTAGATGTACTGGCCGTTCACCAGGGTGGTGTTGGCCAGCTGCCGGCCCGCGTACAGCAGCTCCGAGTACGTGATGATGTAGCCGAGGGAGGTGTCCTTCAGCGTGACCACCAGCTGGCTGATGATCGTCGGCAGCATCGACCTGACGGCCTGCGGCAGCAGCAGCATCGTCATCACCTGGGACTTGCGCAGTCCCAGGGCGTAGGCGGCCTCGACCTGTCCGCGCGGGACGGCGTTGAAGCCCGCGCGCAGCACCTCGGCCTGCACCGCGCCGTTGTAGACGGCGAGACCGAGGACGAGGGCCCAGAAGCCGTTGTTCTCGCCGATGGCGCCCAGGTCGCCCTTGTAGGTCAGGAAGAGCACCCAGAGGGCGTAGATCGTGATCAGCAGCGGGATGGCGCGGAACAGCTCGATGAACCCGGTGGCCAGCCAGCGGACCGGACGGTGGTCCGACGCGCGGGCGACCGCGAGCAGCACACCGAGCACCAGGGACAGCACGCCGGCGAGCGCGAAGACCTTCAGCGTCGTCAGGATGCCGTCGCGGATGGTCTCCCGGACGTTGGAGTAGTTGAAGGTGTTCCAGACCTCGGACTCGAAGTGGCCCCGGTCGGCGAGCCGCATGACTACGACGACGGCGAGGCCGATGATCGCGGCCGTGCCGATGACGGAGTAGATGCGGTTGCGCATCCGGGCCTTGGGACCCGGAGCGTCGTAGAGAACGCTGGAGCTCATCGTGCGACCTCCAGGCTCCGCTCGAGCAGCCGGAAGAGTCCGCTGATGGTGAACGTGATCACGAGGTAGCCGAGCGCCACCCACAGGAACAGCCACGCGATGGCGAAGCCCTGGTCACTGAGGACCTTCTGCCACCCGAAGAGTTCCGTCACGCTGAACGCTCCCGCGATGGCGGAGTTCTTCGTCAGCGCGATGAAGATGCTGCTCAGCGGCGGCAGTACGGTGCGCACCGCCTGGGGCAGCACGATCGAGCCGAGGGTCTGGAAGAACGTCATGCCGATCGAGCGGGCGGCCTCCGCCTGCCCGAGCGGCACGGTGTTGATGCCGGACCGCACGGCCTCGCAGACGAACGACGAGGTGTAGACGCTGAGCACGATCAGCGCCTTGGTCCACGGGTCGAAGCCGAAGTCGAAGACCTGCGGCACCGCGAACCAGATGGTCAGGAAGAGCAGCGTCAGTGGCGTGTTCCGGAACAGGGTGACCCAGGCGGCGCCGAAGAACCGCAGCGGCGGGACCGGCGAGACGCGGAAACCGGCGAGCACGACGCCGAGGAGCAGCGCGAGCACGCTGCTGGCCACGGTCAGCCAGACCGTGCCTATGAAACCCTCGCGGAATTCCGCCAGATGGTCGAGCAGTACATTCACGGGGATGTCCTCGTGGGCGGCAGTGGTCGGGCAGGGGGCGCCGGCCCCCGTACGCACCGCGATGCGCACGGGGAGCCGGTCGACTCACTGCCGGGGAGTGGAACGGAAGGTCGGTGCTCAGTAGCGCTCGAGGGCCGGCGGCTCGGTGAACTCCGAACCCGAGAGGCCGAGCGTCGCGTCGTACGCCTTCTTGTAGTCACCGTTCTTCTGGTGCGCCTCGACGGCGTCCGCCACGGCGTCACGCAGAGCCTTGTCGTTCTTGCTCATGCCGATGCCGTACGGCTCCTTGGTGAAGGGCTTGCCGACGACCTTCAGGGCCTTCGGCTGCTGCGCGGCGTAGCCCTTGAGGATGGCGTCGTCCGTGGTGACGGCGTCGACCTCCTTGTTGATGAGCTGCTGCACGCACTCGGAGTACTTGGCGAGCTCGACGGTCTCGGCGCCGTACTTCGACTTCTTGATCTCCTGCAGCGGAGTGGAGCCGACGATCGAGCAGACCTTCTTGCCCTTGACCGAGTCGGGACCGGTGATGTCCTTCTCATCCTCACGGACGAGGAGGTCGGCGCCCGCGACGAGGTACGGACCGGCGAAACCGACCTGCTTCTTGCGCTCGTCGTTGATCGTGTACGTACCGACGTACAGGTCGACGTCGCCCTTGGAGATGGTGGTCTCGCGGACGCCGGAGTCGATCGTCTTGAACTCGATCTGGTCGGGCTTGAAGCCGAGGTCGGCCGCGACCATCTTGGCGATCTCGATGTCGAAGCCGGAGCGCTTGCCGGCGCTGTCCTTGAAGCCCAGGTACGGCTGGTCGTCCTTGGCGCCGATGACGATCTTGCCGGCCTTCTGGGCCTTCTTCAGCACCGCCGAGTCGACCTTGACGCCCGACTTCACGTCGTACGTGGGGAGCTTGGGCGCGTTCTTGCCGCCGGTCGGGTCCTTCGGCTTGTCGCCGGCCGTGCCCTCCTCGCCACCACAGGCCGTGGCGGTCAGCGACAGAGCGGCGACAACGGCAGCGGCGGCTGCGGTCTTGCGGAACTTCATGGTGAACATCCTTTGCTTCGGCTGGTGGTGAGTGGACGCGGTGGCCAATGGGGTGCCGTAAGCGTCAGTGCTTGAGGATCTTCGACAGGAAGTCCTTCGCCCGGTCGCTGCGCGGGTTGCTGAAGAACTGGTCCGGCACGGCCTCTTCGACGATCCGCCCGTCCGCCATGAAGACGACACGGTTGGCGGCGGAGCGCGCGAAGCCCATCTCGTGGGTGACGACGATCATCGTCATGCCGTCGCGGGCGAGCTGCTGCATGACCTCGAGGACCTCGTTGATCATCTCCGGGTCGAGCGCCGACGTGGGCTCGTCGAAGAGCATCACCTTGGGGTCCATCGCCAGCGCGCGGGCGATGGCCACGCGCTGCTGCTGGCCGCCGGAGAGCTGCGCGGGGTACTTGTCGGCCTGGGCGGCGACGCCCACGCGGTCCAGCAGGCGGCGCGCCTTCTCCTCGGCCTCCGCCTTGCCGGTCTTGCGCACCTTGGTCTGGCCCAGCGTCACGTTCTCCAGCACGGTCTTGTGCGCGAAGAGGTTGAACGACTGGAAGACCATGCCCACGTCCGCACGGAGCCGGGCCAGCTCCTTGCCCTCCTGGGGCAGCGGCTTGCCGTCGATCGAGATGTCTCCCGAGTCGATCGTCTCCAGGCGGTTGATGGCGCGGCACAGGGTCGACTTTCCGGAGCCGGAGGGGCCGATCACCACGACGACCTCGCCACGGGCGATGGTCAGGTCGATGTCCTGGAGGACGTGCAAAGCGCCGAAGTGCTTGTTGACGTTCTTCAGCACGACCAGGTCGTCCGCCCCGGGCGGTATGGCGTCCTTGGTCACCGATACTTCGGTCACGGCTTGTTGCTCCATCCTCCTCGGTTGGGAGGACAGTAATAACCCAGTGCGACCAGCGTCATTACATCTGAGGGGAAATTGAGCATAACGATCCGGCCGCAACCGGACACACCGTGTGAAGAGGGTCCCGGGCGTGCGTACCGGCTCGATAACGGAACGTGTCCGTGACCCGATCCCTCTTGACGCGGTCCTGATGGATCGGCGTGGATGCCTTGGTGCGCACGCGCGATTACCGGCCATGGTGGAACGACGGATGAACTGGAGGGGGCCCGTATGCGACTGCTTCTCGTGGAGGACGACGACCACGTGGCCGCCGCCCTGTCCGCGATCCTGGCCCGGCACGGCTTCGACGTCGTGCACGCCCGCAACGGCGAGGAGGCCCTGCAGGCCCTCCTGCCCGCGGAGGCGCCTCCCTTCGGAGTGGTGCTCCTCGACCTGGGCCTGCCCGACCAGGACGGCTACGAGGTCTGCGGAAAGATCCGCAAGCGCGGCTCGACCCCGGTGATCATGGTGACGGCCCGCTCGGACGTACGCTCGCGCATACACGGCCTCAACCTCGGGGCCGACGATTACGTGGTGAAGCCGTACGACACGGGGGAGCTCATCGCCCGTATCCACGCGGTCATCCGGCGGCCCGCCCCCGGCGGCGCCACGGAGACCGGCGGCGACAGCAAGCTGAAGCTCGGCCCCGTGCACATCGAACTCCCCACCCGCCAGGTCAGCGTGGACGGCTCGGTCATCCAGCTGACCCGCAAGGAGTTCGACCTGCTCGCCCTCCTCGCCCAGCGCCCCGGAGTGGTGTTCCGCCGCGAGCAGATCATCAGCGAGGTCTGGCGCACCAGCTGGGAAGGCACCGGCCGCACGCTGGAGGTGCACGTCGCCTCCCTGCGCTCCAAGCTGCACATGCCGGCCCTGATCGAGACGGTGCGCGGCGTCGGCTACCGGCTCGTCGCCCCGGCCACGTAGCCGGAGCGGGCACAGGTGCGCTCCCGTCTCCTCCCGCTGCTGATCGTCCTCATGGCGGGCGTCCTGCTCGCGCTCGGTTTCCCGCTCGCCCTCAGCGTCGCCGCGGCGCAGCAGCAGAAGGTGGTCGTCGACCGCATCGACGACACGGCGCGCTTCGCCTCGCTCGCCCAGTTCGTCACCGAACGCCCCTCGGTCGGCTCACGCGTGCGTGGCGCCACCGACGAGCGCCGCGAGACGCTGCAGAAGGAACTCGACGACTACTACGAGGTCTACGGGATCAGGGCGGGCGTCTTCTACCGCGACGACGGCCCCATGGCCAGCGCCCCGGCCTCCTGGTACCTGCCCGCCGAGGGCGAGGTCCGCGAGGCCTTCCAGGAGGCGCTGCGCTCCCGCGGCAGCCACGACCCCGGGCAGGTGTGGCCCTGGCAGCGCGGTCGCCTCGCCGTCGCGTCCCCGGTGATCAGGGACGGGGACGTCGTCGCCGTCGTCGTCACGGACTCGCCGACGGGCCGCATGCGCTCCAAGACGCTGTACGGCTGGCTGCTCATCGGCGCGGGCGAGTCGGCGGCCATGCTCCTGGCGGTCGGCGCGGCCCTGCGGCTCACCGGCTGGGTGCTGCGGCCGGTGCGCGTCCTCGACGCCACCACGCACGACATCGCGACGGGACGGCTCAAGTCACGTGTCGCCGCCACGGGCGGACCGCCGGAACTCAGACGCCTCGCCCACTCGTTCAACGAGATGGCCGACCACGTCCAGGACGTGCTCGAACAGCAGCGCGCCTTCGTCGCCGACGCCTCGCACCAACTGCGCAACCCGCTCTCCGCCCTGCTGCTGCGCATCGAACTGCTCGCCCTCGAACTGCCCGAGGGCAACGAGGAGATCGCCTCGGTCCGCACCGAGGGCAAGCGCCTGGCCCAGGTCCTGGACGACCTGCTCGACCTGGCGCTCGCCGAGCACGCCGCGCCCGACCTGCGCCTCACCGACGTCGGCGCCCTGACGGCCGAGCGGGTCGCGTCCTGGCGGCCGCTCGCCGACGAGCGGGGTGTGCGGCTGAAGGGCGCATGCCCCGCCACCACCGCCTGGGCCGACCCGGTCGCGCTCTCCAGCGCACTGGACGCGGTGATCGACAACGCCCTGAAGTTCACGCCCGAGGGCGGGTCGGTCCAGGTGACCGTCGAGTCGAGCAACGGGACGACGACCGTCGTGGTCGGCGACGAGGGACCCGGCCTGACCGAGGACGAACTCGCGCGCGTGGGCGACCGCTTCTGGCGCAGCAACCGCCACCAGAACGTCAAGGGCTCCGGCCTCGGCCTGTCCATCTCCCGGGCCCTGCTCGCGGCGGGCGGCGGCACCATCGACTACGAGCGCAATGAACCGCACGGTTTGAAGGTGACCGTCGGCCTGCCCCGCAGCGAGCCCGCCACGGGCTCCTGACGGCCCTCTCGGCGTCTCAGGGCTTGACGGAGCGGTAGTACTCGCGGGCCCCCTCGTGGAGCGGCAGGGGGTCCGTGAAGAGGGCCGTGCGCAGATCCACGAGCTGCGCCGCGTGCACCTTGTCGCCGATGTGGTCGCGGCTGTCGATGATGGTCCGGGTCAGACCGGAGGTGAGGTCGTCGTCGGCCCGGTCCGTGGTGACCAGGAGGTTCGCCACCGCCAGGGTGGGCACGGCGGAGCCCTGCTGGGCGAAGGGGTAGGCGTCGGCCGGCATGGTGGCGGCGCGGTAGTAGCGGGAGGCGCCGCCCTGCTTGTGCAGCTTGTCGACGAGGTGACCGAGCTCGACCAGCCGGACGCCCATCCGCTCCGAGAGCCGGCCCACGGAGACCGTCGGCAGCCCGCCCGACCAGAAGAAGGCGTCGATCTTGTTCCGCTCCAGCAGCTCGGGCATGGTGTCGATGCCCGCGGACACCGGCTCGATGTCCGTGGCCGGGTCGAGCCCCGCGGCGTCGAGCACCCTGTCCGCTATCAGCCGCACGCCCGAGCGGCCCTGGCCCACCGCCACGCGCTTGCCCCGCAGGTCCGCCACGGAGTGGATGTCGGACGAGCGGTCCACCACGAGCTGGACGTAGTCGTCGTAGAGGCGCGCGCAACCGCGCAGGCGATCGGCGCCGGGGGCTTCGTCGAGGCGGTACTTCTCGACGGCGTCGGCTGCCGCGATGGTGTAGTCGGCCTTGCCCGTCGCCACCCGCTCGATGTTCTGCTGCGAACCCTGGCTGTTGCGGAGTTCGACGTCCACATCGGGCATGTCCTGGGAGACCGCGGTGCGCAGCAGCTTGCCGTACTTCTCGTACACGCCGTTCTGCACGCCCGTACTGAACCGCATCCGGCCGCTCGGCGAGTCCTCGCGCACGGGAAGCAGCCACCACAGGAGCAGCCCGAACACCACCAGCGCCGCGGCGGAGGCCTGCAGCGCGCGTCGTCTGCCGATGTGGGGGAGCGCCTGGAGCATGCGCGAGATCCTGCCAGCCCGCTCACCCCGGTGACCAGGGGCGGGGTCACACCGGGCCCCTTCTCGCGGGCGCCCTCGGCCACTCCGGTCGCGATCCCCGGCCACGCGCGCGTGGCGACCCCGTACCCTGGGGGGCGAGATGAGCGCGAAGACTTACGAGGTGCGCACCTACGGGTGCCAGATGAACGTCCATGACTCCGAGCGGCTCTCCGGCCTCCTGGAGGACGCCGGTTACGAGCGTGCGCCGGAAGGGGCCGACGGCGACGCCGACGTCGTCGTCTTCAACACGTGCGCCGTGCGCGAGAACGCCGACAACCGCCTGTACGGCAATCTCGGCCGCCTGGCCCCGATGAAGACCAAGCGTCCGGGGATGCAGATCGCCGTCGGCGGCTGCCTCGCCCAGAAGGACCGCGACACCATCGTCAAGAAGGCGCCCTGGGTCGACGTGGTCTTCGGCACGCACAACATCGGCAAACTGCCGGTGCTCCTGGAGCGCGCCCGCGTCCAGGAAGAGGCGCAGGTCGAGATCGCCGAGTCCCTGGAGGCGTTCCCCTCGACGCTGCCCACGCGCCGTGAGAGCGCGTACGCCGCGTGGGTCTCCATCTCCGTCGGCTGCAACAACACGTGCACCTTCTGCATCGTCCCCGCCCTGCGCGGCAAGGAGAAGGACCGCAGGACCGGCGACATCCTCGCGGAGATCGAGGCCCTCGTCGGCGAAGGCGTCTCCGAGATCACGCTCCTCGGGCAGAACGTGAACGCGTACGGCTCCGACATCGGCGACCGCGAGGCCTTCAGCAAGCTCCTGCGGGCCTGCGGGAAGATCGACGGCCTGGAGCGCGTGCGCTTCACCTCGCCGCACCCGCGCGACTTCACCGACGACGTCATCGCTGCCATGGCCGAGACGCCGAACGTGATGCCGCAGCTCCACATGCCCCTCCAGTCGGGTTCGGACCCCGTCCTGAAGGCGATGCGCCGCTCCTACCGCCAGGAGCGCTTCCTCGGGATCATCGAGAAGGTCCGCGCCGCCATGCCGGACGCGGCGATCTCCACCGACATCATCGTGGGCTTCCCCGGCGAGACCGAGGAGGACTTCGAGCAGACCATGCACGTGGTCCGCGAGGCCCGCTTCGCCAACGCCTTCACCTTCCAGTACTCCAAGCGCCCCGGGACCCCGGCGGCCACCATGGAGGGGCAGATCCCCAAGGAGGTCGTCCAGTCGCGCTACGAGCGTCTGGTGGCCCTCCAGGAGGAGATCTCCTGGGAGGAGAACAAGAAGCAGGTCGGCCGCACCCTGGAGCTGATGGTCGCCGAGGGCGAGGGCCGCAAGGACGGCACCACGCATCGCCTCTCCGGCCGCGCCCCCGACAACCGCCTGGTGCACTTCACCAAGCCGGACACCGAGGTCCGCCCCGGCGACGTCGTGACGGTCGAGATCACCTACGCCGCGCCGCACCACCTGCTCGCCGAGGGCGCCGCGCTGGACGTCCGCCCCACGCGCGCGGGCGACGCCTGGCAGAAGCGCAACACCGAGGCCGCCGCGAAGCCCGCCGGCGTCATGCTGGGCCTGCCGAAGATCGGCGTCCCCGCGCCGCTGCCGGCCGCCGCCGGCAGTGGCTGCGGCTGCGACTGATCCGGGTGCGGTGATCCGGGACCGGTGACCCGTCGGCCGGGGGGTTCCGGTCACGGGTCCGCCTCCACGCGCGCGTGCGGGGAGGGGCGTTACGCTGCGGATCATGCTTGTCGCCGCAGCCGTCTGCCCCTGCCCGCCGTTGCTCGTTCCCGAGGTCGCGTCGGGCGCCGCCCATGAACTGGACTCGGCGCGCTCGGCGTGCACGGACGCCATCGGGGTCCTCGCCGCCGCCCGGCCCGACCTCCTGGTCGTCGTCGGCCCCGCGGGGCCGGAGGGCGACGGCCCGCATCCGCAGGGCGCGCGCGGCTCGTTCCGTGACTTCGGGGTGGACCTGGACGTGAGCCTGGGCCCGGGCCCGGAAGCATCCGCCCCGGACCGCGAGCTGCCTCCGTCCCTCGCCGTGGCCGGCTGGCTGCTCGGGCGTACGGGATGGTCGGCCGCCCCGGTGGAGGGCCTCGGCGTGGGAGAAACACTCACGGCCGAGCGGTGCGTCCAGACCGGGCGGGAGCTCGCCGCACGGGCGGACCGCGTCGCCCTCCTGGTGATGGGCGACGCCAGCGCGTGCCGCACCGTGAAGGCCCCCGGCTACCTCGACGAGCGGGCGGCGGGCTTCGACGCGGAGATCGCGCGGGCCCTCGCCACGGCCGACGTGGCGGCTCTGCGAGCGCTCGACGAGAACCTCGCGCGCGAACTGAAGGCGGCGGGCCGCGCCCCATGGCAGGTCCTCGCCGGCGCCGCCGAGAGCGCGACGCCGAGCGGAGAGCTGCTCCACGAAGACGCGCCTTACGGGGTGGGGTACCTGGTGGCCGCCTGGTCGTAGGGGCCGCTGGGACCGGCCCTGGGAAGCGGTGCGCGCGGCCCCGGCACGCGCCGAGCAACGACGACGGCCGCGAAGCGAGACGCTTCGCGGCCGTTCGCCGATGTGCTCAGGGGCCGACCGGCGGGGCCCTGCGGGAGGAGAGGGCAACGTTCCAGGGCAGTCGGCGGGGCCCTTCAGGAGGCCGGAGAGAGTGATGTCGCGATGCCACCGGCGCCCTGGCCGTCGTCCGGCACGGCGAGGCGGTGGGCGGCTTCCCTCACCTTCCCCGTGCCCGTGCCCGGTCTCCGCGAAGCCCATGTCCGCGCCTTTGCCGACGGCGCTACTTGCGGGCGGCGCCCTCGTCCGCCTCGTTGTCGGCCGCCTCGTCGGCCGACTGCTGCTTCGGGATGTCCACGCCGTCCGCGGGGTCCTCCGTGTCCGCCTCGGCGGGCTCCGAGGCCGCGGTGGCCTCCGTGGCCCTCTCAGCGGCGTCGGCGTCCCCGGCGCGCTCTTCCGGCCCCCCGGCAGGCTTGGCCCCGGGCTCCCCGGGCTCCCCGGGCTCCCCGGAAGAGGGCGGTGCCTCGGCGGAAGCGGCTTCCGTGACCTCCGGCTCGGCCGCAGGCGCGGCAGCGGCCGCTCCGGTGGTTGACTCCTCGTCGCCGCCCTGGCCCTTCCGACGGAAACGTGCAAATACGCCCATATCTACTCCATACGTTACTCGTGTGGGCGAAATCCCCTGCCGCCCGGAGCGTCCCATTGCTTCGCCCGGGCCATCGGTCCTCGAAACCGGCGGCTGGAACCTCGCAACAGGCAACGACCCCGAAGCCGTGCCGTCACGCAACTCGTTCGGGAAGTGGTCGCACGGTTTGCGAGACTGGGGCGGTGAGTAGTGCAGCTCCCGCCCCGCGGGTCATCGCCGTCGTCGGTCCCACCGCGGCAGGAAAGTCCGATCTGGGCGTTTTCCTCGCCCAACGTCTCGGCGGGGAAGTGGTCAACGCCGACTCCATGCAGCTCTACCGGGGGATGGACATCGGCACCGCCAAGCTGACGCCCGAGGAGCGCGGCGGGGTCCCCCACCACCTCCTCGACATCTGGGACGTGACGGAGGCGGCGAGCGTCGCCGAGTACCAGAAGCTGGCCCGCGCGGAGATCGACCGCCTGCTGGCCGCGGGCCGCTGGCCGATCCTGGTCGGCGGTTCGGGGCTCTACGTACGCGGCGCCGTCGACCACCTGGAGTTCCCCGGCACGGATCCCGAGGTGCGGGCCAGGCTGGAGGAGGAGCTGACCCTGCGCGGCCCCGGAGCGCTGCACGCCCGGCTGGCCGCCGCCGACCCGGGAGCGGGCCGCGCGATCCTGCCCAGCAACGGCCGCCGGATCGTGCGCGCCCTCGAGGTCATCGAGATCACGGGCAAGCCCTTCACCGCCAACCTCCCGGGCCACGACTCGGTGTACGACACGGTGCAGATCGGCGTGGACGTGGCCCGCCCCGAACTCGACGAACGCATCGCCACGCGCGTGGACCGCATGTGGGAGGCCGGCCTGGTCGACGAGGTGCGCACGCTGGCCGGACAGGGCCTGCGCGAGGGACGTACGGCGTCGCGGGCGCTGGGCTACCAGCAGGTGCTCGCGGCGCTCGCCGGAGAGTGCACCGAGGACGAGGCGCGCGCCGAGACCGTGCGCGCCACCAAACGCTTCGCGCGGCGCCAGGACTCGTGGTTCCGGAGGGACCCGCGGGTGCACTGGCTGAGCGGCGCCGCGGCCGATCGCGGCCGACTTCCCGGACACGCGATGGCGCTGATCGAACGACCGGTCACAGCCTGATCACGTGATGGCATCGGGACGCTCCGGCGGTCATCCGGCCCCCTGGCGGCGTGCCATCATCGACCATCGATCGACCGGTGGAGTCCGAAGTGGGAGGGCGCGTGGCGATGGAGGCCGGCCCTCGTGACACCGCACATGACGGCGGAGAGCAGCTGAGCCCCGACGGGCCCGACGAGGTTCCCGGCGGCGTGACGGACGACGGCCCCGGCGCGGACGAGATGTCCGCGGAGGCCGAGGTCGAGGTCGAGCTGCGTCCGCAGCGCCGGCTGCGCATCTGGCAGCTCGCGCCCATCGTGATCCTCGCCGCGGTCGGTTCCCTGATGTTCGCCTTCCCGCTGGCCTTCGAGTTCGGCGACGGCGGTGCCGTGGTCGCCATGCTCGGGCTGCTCCTGAGCTGCTGCGCGGCGGGCTGGGGCATGATGGCCGCCCGCCGGGTGGGTTACACGCTGCCGGGCCTGCCCGAGCGCGGCTCGGGCCGCCGCCCGGACTGGCGGGTCGTCTCCGCGTACGCCCTGCTCTTCGTCGGCGCGGCCGTCCTCGCCGTCTGGCGCGTGGCCCGCCTCCGCTGAGTCGGCAGCGGCCCACCGCCCCGCCGCGGTGTCGTACCCACCCCGTACGATCGAGGAATGAGCACGCGGATCGCCTTCCTCAAGGGCCACGGGACCGAGAACGACTTCGTGATCATCCCGGACCCGGACAACGCCGTCGAGCTGTCCCCGGCCGCCGTCACCGCCCTGTGCGACCGGCGCGCGGGCATCGGCGGCGACGGTCTCCTGCACGTCGTCCGGTCCGCCGCCCACCCGGAGGCGCGTCACCTCGCCGACCGGGCCGCATGGTTCATGGACTACCGCAACGGCGACGGCTCGGTCGCCGAGATGTGCGGCAACGGGGTGCGGGTCTTCGCGCGGTACCTCCAGCACGCGGGGCACGTCGGCGAGGGTGATCTGGCGGTGGCCACGCGCGGCGGCGTCAAGACCGTGCACATCGCCAAGGCCGCGTCCGGCGGTGAGATCACCGTCGGCATGGGCAAGGCCCTGCTCCCCGGCGGCGACGTCACGGTCTCGGTCGGGGACCACCAGTGGCCCGCGCGCAACGTGAACATGGGCAATCCGCACGCCGTCGCCTTCGTCGACGACCTCGCCGACGCGGGCAACCTGTACGACCCGCCGCCCTTCAGCCCCGCCTCCGCCTACCCGGACGGGGTGAACGTGGAGTTCGTCGTGGAGCGCGCCCCGCGCCACGTCGCCATGCGCGTGCACGAGCGCGGCGTGGGCGAGACCCGCTCGTGCGGCACGGGCGCGTGCGCCGTGGCCGTGGCGGCCGCCCGCAGGGACGGCGCGGACCCGGCCGTGACGGGCGCCCCGGTCACATACACGGTCGACCTGCCCGGCGGCCGTGTGGTGATCACCGAGCGGCCCGACGGCGAGATCGAGATGACCGGTCCCGCCGTGATCCTCGCGGAAGGCGAGATCATGTCCGAATGGCTCGAAACAGCAACCGCGTGAACTGTCGCTCGAATGGGTGATCCGTTTCACGCTCGGCGAGAGGCGGTCGGCGCCGCGTGATGGGCTCGGTAGCATCAAGCACCGGCCCGGACGGAGTACGCCAGCATCCGCCGACCGCCGGTCGACGCAGCCGGAGGTGCCCATGAGTGCGGAGGCCACGAACCCAGCCACGCCCGGCCCCGTGACGCCCGGGGCCCAGCGCAGGCGCGGCCGGGCCCGTCTCGACCTGCGCAGGCTCGGCAGGGCGGCCCTCCTGGGCTCCACCACCCGGGACCGTCTGCCCGACGCCATCGGCCATGTGGCGGAGGCCCACCGGGCCCACTATCCGGACGCGGACCTGGAGCCGCTGCGCCGCGCCTACGTCCTCGCGGAGTCCTCGCACCGGGGCCAGATGCGCAAGAGCGGTGAGCCGTACATCACACACCCTCTCGCCGTCACGCTGATCCTGGCCCAGCTGGGCGCGGAGATCACGACCCTGACCGCGTCCTTGCTGCACGACACCGTCGAGGACACGGAGGTGACCCTCGACCAGGTGCGCGCCGAGTTCGGCGACGACGTGTGCTATCTCGTGGACGGCGTCACGAAGCTGGAGAAGGTGGACTACGGAGCCGCCGCCGAGCCGGAGACCTTCCGCAAGATGCTGGTCGCCACCGGCAACGACGTACGCGTCATGTCGATCAAGCTGGCCGACCGGCTGCACAACATGCGCACGCTCGGTGTGATGCGCCCCGAGAAGCAGGTCCGCATCGCCAAGGTGACCAGGGACGTGCTCATTCCGCTCGCGGAGCGCCTGGGGGTCCAGGCACTCAAGACCGAGCTGGAGGACCTCGTCTTCGCGATCCTCCACCCGGAGGAGTACGCCGAGGTGAAGGCCATGATCACGGCCAACGCCGAGGCGGAGGCCGACTCCCTCGGCGACATCGCGGGCGAGGTGCGCGGTGTGCTGCGCGACGCGGGCATCGCGGCCGAGGTCCTCATCAGGCCGCGGCACTTCGTCTCCGTCCACCGCGTGCACCGAAAACGCGGCGAACTGCGCGCGTCGGACTACGGCCGCCTCCTCGTCCTCGTGACCGAGGACGCCGACTGCTACGGAGTCCTCGGGGAGCTGCACACCTGCTTCACGCCGGTCGTGTCGGAGTTCAAGGACTTCATCGCCGTACCGAAATTCAACCTCTACCAGTCGCTCCACACCGCCGTGGCCCGCCCGGACGGAGAGGTCGCCGAAGTCCTCATCCGCACACACCAGATGCACCAGGTCGCCGAGGCGGGCGTCGTCGCCCTGCGCCATCCCTATGCCTCGCCCACGGAGGAGTCGGCCGAAGGCGCCGACGACGAGCGCGTGGACCCGACCCGGCCCGGCTGGCTCTCCCGGCTCCTCGACTGGCAGCGGGCGGCGCCCGACTCCGACACCTTCTGGTCGACGCTGCGCGAGGACCTCGCCCAGGACCGCGAGATCGCCGTGTTCCGTCCCGACGGCGGCACACTCGGCCTGCCCGCGGGCGCCAGCTGCGTGGACGCCGCCTACGCCCAGTACGGCGAGGACGCGCACGCCTGCATCGGCGCCCGGGTCAACGGCCGCCTCGCGACGCTCAGCACGGTCCTGCGCGACGGCGACACCGTGCAGCTGCTCATGGGGCAGGACACCGCCTCGGGGCCGTCCCGCGACTGGCTCGACCACGCCCGCACGCCCGCCGCGCGGATCGCCATCCGCCGCTGGCTGAGCACGCATCCGGCGCCCGCCCCCGCGCCCTCCGGACAGACCAGGAAGGCGCCGGTCGCCGCCCCGCGCCCGGAAGCCGCCGAGATCCCGCGCCCCGCGGCCAACGCCGTGGTGGACCGCGAGGGCGCCAGCGTGCGCCTCGCCGGATGCTGTACGCCGGTGCCGCCCGACGCCATCACCGCCTTCGCCGTACGCGGGGGAGCCGTGACCGTCCACCGCGTCGAATGCCCCTCGGTGGAGCGCATGAAAGAAGTGGGGCGCGCGGAGGTCGGCGTGCGCTGGGTGGACACCGCCGAGTGCCGTGTCACGCTGACTGCCGAATCGTTCGGCCGTGCGCATCTGCTCGCCGACCTCACCGAAGCGATCGCCCTGGAGGGGGTGGCGATCGTCTCCGCCACCGTGGAGCCGCCGACCCAGCAGCGCGTGCGGCACACCTACACGCTGCAACTGCCGGACGCCGGGCACCTCCCGGGGCTGATGCGGGCGATGCGCGCGGTGCCGGGGGTGTACGACGTGAGCCGCGCCCAGCATCCGGCGGCAGCGGCCCACTGAAGCGGTCGGCGCCTCGTGGCCCGGCCCTGGCGGCGGACCCGCGCGCGGGTCCGGTCGGTGACTCGTTCGGGTGGCCGGGCGCGCGCCACCACCCGCCGGGGGCGCGCACGCTGATAGCGGTAAGTCCATGCTGCTCACTGCCCGGACCACGGCCGCACGGCCGAAGGCCCTCCGTACACCCCGAGTCGCCGCCGCCCTCGTCACCGCGACCGTCTCCGCCGCCCTCGTCGCGGCGGGCGTCCCCTCGCCGGCCACCCCGCTCGGCATCGGCGACCCGCTCTTCCCGCACCTGGGCAACCCCGGGTACGACGTGACGTCGTACGACATCGCCTTCACCTACCGCGGTGACAACCGCGAGCCACTGGAAGCCGTCACCAAGATCGACGCCCGTGTCACCCAGCCCCTTGAGCGCGTGAACCTGGACTTCACGCACGGCGAGGTCCGCTCCGCCGAGGTCAACGGCGAGGCCGTCCGCTTCGCGAGCAGCGGCGAGGACCTGGTCCTCACGCCGGCCGAGCCGGTCGGGCCCGGCGAGCGGCTGCGGATCACCGTTCGGCACACCAGCGACCCGGTCTCCGGCGGGAAATCCCAGGGCGGCTGGCTCCGCACCGCCGACGGGCTCGCCATGGCCAACCAGGCCGACGCCGCCCACCTGGTCTTCCCCTGCAACGACCACCCCGCCGACAAGGCGATGTTCACCTTCCGGATCACCGCCCCCAAGGGGCTCACCGCCGTCGCCAACGGCCTCCCGGCGGCCGAGCCCCGCCACAACGGCTCCGCCACGACCTGGGCCTACCGCACCCACCACCCCATGGCGACCGAACTGGCCCAGGTGTCGATCGGCCGGTCCACCGTGCTGCACCGCAAGGGCCCGCACGGCCTGCCCGTACGCGACGTCGTCCCCACCAAGGACCGCAAGGCCCTGGAGCGCTGGCTGAAGAAGACGCCCGGCCAGATCGCATGGATGGAGAAGAAGGTCGGGCGGTACCCCTTCGAGGCCTACGGGGTCCTCGTCGCCCCGGCGAAGACCGGCTTCGAGCTGGAGACGCAGACGCTGTCCCTCTTCGAGCAGCAGCTCTTCACCCTGCCCCACATCCCCGAGTGGAGCGTCGACGCGCTCATGGTGCACGAGCTGGCGCACCAGTGGTTCGGCGACAGCGTGAGCCCGCGGACCTGGTCCGACCTCTGGCTCAACGAGGGCCACGCCACCTGGTACGAGGCGCTGTTCACCGAGGAGAGGACACGGCGGTCCCTGGCGGACCGCATGCGCGAGGCCTACCGCAAATCGGACGGCTGGCGTGCCGAGGGCGGGCCGCCCGCGCGGCCGAAGAGGCCCGCCCCCGGCAAGAAGATCAGCCTGTTCCGGCCCGTGGTCTACGACGGCAGCGCCCTGGTGCTCTACGCGCTGCGCCAGGAGATCGGGCACGAGGCCTTCGAGCGCCTGGAGCGCCAGTGGGTCCGCGCCCACCGCGACGGCACCGCGACGACCGCCGACTTCGTGCGGCTCGCCTCCCGGAACGCGGGGCGTGACCTGGGCGGATTCTTCGACGCCTGGCTGTACGGGGAGAAGACGCCGCCCATGCCGGGGCACCCGGACTGGCGTAAGGCGCCCGTGCGCGGGAAGTAGCCGGTCGGGCCGGAGAATAACCCGGATGACGAGACGGGCCGTGCCGTGCAACCATCTTCAGGTCGACGGCGCGGCGGGCCGGTCCGGGCTCAGGGACATCCCCTCGGGGGTATCTCAGGGTCCGCCAGGCCCGGCCTCGGGAATGTCCGGGCCGCCTCGGGCGTTGTCGACTGCGACGGGTCCCGCGATCCGTCCGCACTTCACCGGCGTATCGACGAATCGACGTAAGGATCCAATGACCTCCTCTTCTTCCCCTTCCCAGGACGTACAGAGCTTCGCGCAGAACTACCCCGAAGGTCTTCGGGCCGATGCCCTGATGGAAGAGGACGTCGCCTGGAGCCACGAGATCGACGGAGAGCGTGACGGCGACCAGCTCGACCGCTCCGAGCGCGCGGCCCTGCGCCGTGTCGCGGGCCTCTCCACCGAGCTCGAGGACGTCACCGAGGTCGAGTACCGCCAGCTCCGCCTGGAGCGCGTGGTCCTCGTCGGAGTGTGGACCTCCGGAACCGTGGACGACGCGGAGAACTCCCTCGCCGAGCTGGCCGCTCTCGCGGAGACCGCGGGCGCACTCGTGCTCGACGGCGTGGTGCAGCGCCGCGACAAGCCGGACCCGGCGACGTACATCGGCTCCGGCAAGGCCCTCGAACTGCGGGACATCGTGCTCGAGACCGGCGCCGACACCGTCGTCTGCGACGGTGAGCTGAGCCCCGGCCAGCTCATCCACCTCGAAGACGTCGTCAAGGTCAAGGTGGTCGACAGGACCGCCCTGATCCTCGACATCTTCGCCCAGCACGCCAAGTCCCGAGAGGGCAAGGCGCAGGTCGCCCTGGCACAGATGCAGTACATGCTGCCGAGGCTCCGCGGCTGGGGCCAGTCGCTCTCCCGGCAGATGGGTGGCGGCGGCGGTGGCGGCATGGCCACGCGTGGTCCCGGTGAGACCAAGATCGAGACCGACCGGCGGCGCATCCGCGAGAAGATGGCGAAGATGCGCCGGGAGATCGCGGAGATGAAGACCGGCCGCGACATCAAGCGCCAGGAGCGCCGGCGCAACAAGGTGCCCTCGGTCGCCATCGCCGGTTACACCAACGCCGGCAAGTCCTCGCTGCTCAACCGCCTCACGGGCGCGGGCGTCCTGGTGGAGAACGCGCTGTTCGCCACCCTCGACCCGACCGTGCGCCGGGCGGAAACGCCGGGCGGCAGGCTCTACACCCTGGCCGACACCGTCGGGTTCGTGCGGCATCTGCCGCACCACCTCGTCGAGGCGTTCCGCTCCACGATGGAGGAGGTCGCCGACTCCGACCTCATCCTGCACGTGGTGGACGGTTCGCACCCGGTGCCGGAGGAGCAGCTCGCCGCCGTGCGCGAGGTCATCCGCGACGTGGGCGCCACCGAAGTGCCCGAGATCGTGGTGATCAACAAGGCGGACGCGGCGGACCCGCTGGTCCTCCAGCGGCTCCTGCGCAATGAGAAGCACGCGATCGCGGTCTCCGCGCGCACCGGCGCCGGCATCGACGAGCTCCTCGCGCTCGTCGACGTCGAGCTGCCGCGGCCCGAGGTCGAGATCGAGGCCCTCGTTCCGTACACCCACGGCCAGCTCGTCTCGCGGGCGCACGCCGAGGGCGAGGTGCTCTCCGAGGAGCACACCGGCGAGGGCACGCTGCTCAAGGCGCGGGTGCACGAGGAACTCGCCGCGGAGCTCAATCCGTATGTTCCGGCCGCGCACTGAGCGCACCCCGCACCAGCCGGACATGACGAAGGCCCGCCCCTCTCGCAGGGGCGGGCCTTCGCCGTATCAAGCCGTATCAGGTGTGACGGGCACGAGGGGCGGCTACCGGGAGCCGTACTTCTCGCTCATCATGTCGTAGACCTGCTCGGCGCCCTTGCCGAGCTGCGGGCCCGCGAGCCAGGTGTTCTCGGCCGGGCCGATCGAGGTGTTCGAGACGAGCCGCGTCTTGCCGTTCACCATGCGGAACCAGCCGCCGCCGGAGGAACCGCCGGTCATGGTGCAGCCGATGCGGTACATCGTCGGCAGGGACGGCGACAGCGAGAGACGACCGGGCTTGTCCACGCACTTGTGCATCATGAGGCCGTTGTAGGGCGGAGCGGCAGGGTAGCCCCAGGCGCCCATCGAGCCGACGCTCTGCGTGGCCGGGGTCGAGAAGTCGACATCGAGCGCGTTGCCGACGGTCTCCTCCAGGGACTTGCCGCCCTGCTCCGGCTTCACGTGCATCACGGCGTAGTCGTGCGTCGCGCCGGCGCCGCCCGTCGGGCCGCCCTCGTTGATCCACTCGTTGGAGGTCGAGACCCAGTCGGCCCAGTACTGGCCGTAGGGGGCGATCTCCTGCGGGGCCGCGTCGCCCAGCTCGGCCTCGGACTTGCCGAGGTCGTTGTATGAGGGCACGAAGGCGATGTTGCGGTACCAGCCACCGTTCTTGCCCGCGTGCACGCAGTGGCCGGCGGTCCACACCAGGTTGGACCTGCCGGGGTTGCGCGGGTCCTTCACGACGGTGCCCGAGCAGACCATCGAGCCTTCGGGGGAGTCGAAGAAGATCTTGCCGACCGGCGCGGCGTGCTCGTGGTACGGCGTCTTCTCGGGCTTGGCCCGGACCGGCGTCGGCTCCGGATCGGTGGCACCCTGGTCGGCGGCCGCGTCCTTCGACGCGATCGTCTTGTTCGGGTCCTTCGCGTCCTTCATCCGCTCGGGCTTCCACAGGTCCTTGATGACCGGGTTGACGAAGTCACTCGCCTCGCGCAGCCACTTGTCCTTGTCGAAGTTCTTCCAGCCGCCGTTCTCCCACTGGTCCGGGTCGATGCCGTGCTTCTTGAGCTTGTCGGCGAGCCTGTCCGGCAGCTTGGAGTCGGAGCCGGACCCGTCGGATTCGGCGGCGCTCGACGAGCCACCGGCCGTGTCCTCGCTCGGGCCGCAGGCCGTGGCGGTGAGCGCCAGGGTCGCGGCGAGCCCGGTGGCGGCGAGCGCGACGCGCCGTCCACGGCTGCGCGCGAACGGCGCACGAGTGGAACGCATGGTGCAGGTACCCCCGTATGGAACGTGTGATTGCCATGTACGTGTCATATGTCGGCCCGAGGTGCCCCGGACGACGCAACACCTCACTATGCCTGTGAGGTGGGGGACGAACAGCGGCGGGGTCGTGAAGGTTTCCGGCGAACCCGCCGCCGTACGGCGAGTGAGCGGCAAGCGGTTCCCCGGAGCGGTCGCCGACCACTCGCGGCGGGTCGGCGGTCGCTCCGGGTGACTTACTGGCCGCTCGGCGGCGGTCGGCGGTCGCTCCGCGGTGACTACTGGTCGGCGAACTTCTTGCTGACCGCTTCGTAGATGCCCTCGGCCTCCTTGCCGAGGCGCGGCCCGGCCAGCCAGCCCGCCGTCACCGGGCCGATGGAGGTGTTCGACACCAGGGCCGGCTTACCGTCCTGACCGGGCGCGACCCAGCCGCCACCGGAGGAACCGCCGGTCATGGTGCAGCCGACGCGGTACATCGTCGGCTCGGACTTGCTGAGCGAGAGCCGTCCGGGCTTGTCGGCGCACTGGAACAGCTTCTGGCCGTCGAAGGGCGGCGCCGCCGGGTAACCGGTGGCCGTCAGGGACTTGACCTGCGGCACGGCCGGGGCGTCGAAGTCCACGGGGAGGGCCGAACCGACGGTCTCCTCCAGCGACTTGCCCTCGCTGCCCTTCTCGGGCTTCACGTGCATGACCGCGAAGTCATGGGGAGCGCCGGCACCGCCCGTCGGGCCGCCGCGCTCGATCCACTGGTCGGAGGTCTGTGCCCAGTCGCCCCACCAGACGCCGTACGGGGCGACCTCTTCCTTGGGCGCGTTCTGCAGCTCCGCGGCGGACTTGCCGCTGTTGTTGTACGAGGGGACGAAGATCATGTTGCGGTACCAGCCGCCCTTGGCGCCCGCGTGCACGCAGTGGCCCGCGGTCCACACCATGTTGGACTTGCCGGGGTTGGCCGGGTCCTTCACCACGGTCGCGGAGCAGACCATCGAACCGTCGGGGCCGTCGAAGAAGAGCTTGCCCGAGGCGGGGGACCGGTCGTGGTACGGCGTCTTCACCGCGGCCGCTTCCACGGGCTCGGGCGTCGGGTCGGTGACGCCCTGGTCACCGGAGATGTCGTTGTCGTCGACGCCCCGGTCCGGGTTCTTGTCGGCGTCCCGCATCCGGTCGGGGTCCCAGAGGTCCTCGATGATCGGGTTGACGAACTCACCGGCCTCGCGCAGCCACTTGTCCTTGTCGAAGTTCTTCCAGCCGCCGGCTTCCCACTTGTCCAGGTCGATGCCGTGCTCTTTGAGCTTGTCCTTGAGATCGGCCGGAATCTCGAACTTGTCGCCGTTGCTGCCGTCGGCCTGCGACGACGACGAGTCGCCGCCGGCGTTGTCCTCGGTGGGACCACAGGCCGTGGCGGTCAGCACGAGCGCCGCGCCGAGCGCCACAGCGGCCGCGACGGGGGAGGTGCGGTGGCGCGTGCTCCTCCCGTTCCGTGCGGTGAGGAGCGGACGTATGGGTCGCATCGAGAGTTTCCCCCTGGGCCTCGTAAATCAGTACGGAAGTGCTGGTCATCGGGGGGTGCGGGCACCCGTCCCGCCGGCGCGAACGCCCCCTTTGGCCGGGAATCGTCACGTGCCTTTGGCCGATGAACGGCCCCCACACTATGCCGGTGACTTGGGGGACTGCCGACAGGAGGGCAACGGTTCCGCAACGGCAAGATCTTCCGATTACCCCCGTGCCCCGACCGGGGTCACCGTCGTTGTTACGTACGGGGGAGCCGCAGCCTGCGTTCATCCCCCTGCCAAGTCGTCTGCCCGTCCGGCCACTTGGGGGCTCCCCGGAGCCGCCCGGCCGGGACGCGCTCGTCCCCAGCGGGAGGACCAACAGTCGTGGCCGTGATCGAGCCTGCGCCCGCGGCGGCGTCCGCAGCATCCTCCGGAACGCAAGCCCCCTCCGGAGCGCGAGCGACTTCCGGAACGCACGCACCTCCCGGACCGAGAGCACCCTTCGCACCGCCGTCCTCACCGCAGCCGATGGCTCCGTCTCATCAAGAAGGCGGGCAGGAAGGCATCCTACGACGGCAGTCCGCGCGGGAATCGGCCGCGCGGACCTACGCGCGCGCCCTGCCGATCGTGCCGGTGCGGGCGCGCGGCATGACCATCGAAGGCGCCGACGGCCGCCGCTACCTCGACTGCCTCTCGGGCGCCGGGACCCTGGCCCTCGGACACAACCACCCCGTGGTGCTCGAAGCGATCAGGCAGGTCCTCGACTCCGGGGCGCCGCTGCACGTCCTCGACCTGGCGACGCCCGTCAAGGACGACTTCACCAGCGAACTGTTCCGCACGCTGCCGCCCGGCCTCGCCGAGCGCGCCCGCATCCAGTTCTGCGGCCCCGCGGGGACGGACGCGGTGGAGGCGGCGCTGAAACTGGTCCGCGCGGCCACGGGCCGCGACAGCATGCTGGCCTTCACCGGCGCCTACCACGGGATGACGGCCGGAGCGCTGGAGGTGTCCGGCGCCGCGCCGAGCGTCCGCGTCACCCGCCTGCCCTACCCACAGGACTACCGCTGCCCGTTCGGCCTCGGCGGGGCGGGTGGCGCGGAACTGTCCGCACGCTGGACCGAGAACCTCCTCGACGACACCAAGTCGGGCGTCCCCGCGCCCGCGGGCATGATCCTCGAACCGGTCCAGGGCGAGGGCGGCGTCCTGCCCGCGCCGGACGGCTGGCTGCGCCGCATGCGCGAGATCACCGCCGCGCGCGACATCCCGCTGATCGTGGACGAGGTGCAGACGGGGGTCGGGCGCACCGGAGCGTTCTGGGCCGTCGAGCACAGCGGCATCGTGCCGGACGTGATGGTGCTCTCGAAGGCGATCGGCGGCAGCCTGCCGCTGGCCGTCGTGGTCTACCGCGACGACCTGGACCTCTGGCCGCCCGGCGCCCACGCGGGCACGTTCCGCGGCAACCAGCTCGCCATGGCCGCCGGCGCGGCGACCCTCGCGTACGTACGGGAACACGGCCTCGCCGAACGCGCTGCCACCCTCGGCGCCCGCATGCTGGCCCAGCTGCGGACACTGGCCGTCGACCACCCCTGCGTGGGCGAGGTCCGCGGCCGGGGGCTGATGATCGGCGTCGAGCTGGTGGACGCGCGGTGCGACCGCGGACTGCCCGAGGGCACGGCCGAGGCCGAGATCGAGCACGGCTCGCGCGTCGAAGGCATCGACGGACTCCCGCCCGTCGCCCGGCCCCGCCCACCGGCGCCGGAGCTGGCCGCCGCTGTGCAGCGCGAGTGCCTGCGGCGTGGGCTCATCGTCGAGCTGGGCGGCCGTCACTCCAGCGTCGTACGGCTGCTCCCCCCGCTGACCATCACGGACGAACAGGCGACAGCGGTCCTCGATCGCCTCGCCGACGCGCTGGCCGCCGTGGCACGCCACGACCACGGATAGCCGAGAGGGGCCCGGGCCGTTCCGGCTGCCATGAGCCCGGGTCCCTCTCGGCCCCGTCGCCCCTGGAGTTCGACCCACTTCCCAAGGAACCCCCTGTGAATGCCACTCCCGCTTCCGAAGGCCGCTCCCACCCCCAGGCCCCCATCGCGTGCGGCACTCCGTCCTCGCGGGTGGCGGAGTCCGGTTCGGTCCCCCGGCAGATGGGCGGCGGCGAAGCGGCCGAGCACCTGCACGGCGCCTCGGCCGACCTGCTGGAGCACCCCTCCCCGCACGTCGCCGCGCAGGCCGCGGCCGTGGAGAACCTGCTGCGCTGCTGGGTGCGGGAGAACGGCCTCCCCGCACCCGAGCGCGGCACCCTGCGCGTGCCGCTCGCCGCGAGCGGCACGGCCCTGCTCGTCCCCGTGCACTACTGGTCGGCCACCGGCTGGCACCGTTTCGGCCTGCCGCACCTGGAGGACGGCCCGGTCGGCGCCCCTCCCGTCGACGCGGTGACCGTCGCCGCGCTGCTGGGCCGCGAGACGGCTCGCCGGGAGGCGGCAGCCGCGAGGGCGGAGGATTCCACGGCCGTGGCCGGCCTCTCGGCCACGGCTGGCCTCTCGCCTGCGGCTGGTCCTTCGGCCACGGATGACGCCTCGGCCACGGCTGGCTCCGCAGCCACAACCGACTCCGCAGCCACAGCAGCCACGGCCGCAGCTGACCCCGCGGCCACAACCGGCCCCGCAGCCGCGGCCGCAGCTGGCCTCTCAGCCACCACCGCCGACAAGCCCGCGGCCTCCGCGACCCCGGAGGCCGCGGAGACCGACGGTGCCGACCTGGTCGGCCGGGTCGCCGACTCCGTGCGGCGTACCGCCCAGTTCATCGCCTACCGCCGCGGCAACCCGGGCGATGAGCCCGACCTCTTCCTCACCGCGGAACAGTCCCTGCTCCTCGGGCACCCCCTCCATCCGACCCCCAAGAGCCGCGAGGGTCTGTCCGACACCGAGAACCGTCTGTACTCACCGGAATCGCGCGGCGCCTTCGCCCTGCACTGGCTCGCCGTCGACCCGTCCGTGCTCGCCTCGGACTCGGCCTGGACCGAGCGGGGCCGCACCGTCCCCGCCGCCCAGCTCACCGCACGGCTCGCGGGCCCGGGACTGCCACTGCCGGACGGCCGCGCGGCCCTGCCCGTCCACCCCTGGCAGATCCGCGAGCTGCGGCACCGCCCCGCCGCCGCGGAACTCCTCGACGCCGGACTGCTCCAGGACCTCGGACCGCACGGCGGCCCCTGGCACCCCACCTCCTCCGTGCGCACCCTCTACCGCTCCGACGCGCCCGCCATGCTCAAGCTCTCGCTGGGCCTGCGCATCACCAACTCCCGGCGCGAGAACCTCCGCAAGGAACTCCACCGCGGCGTCGAGGTCCACCGTCTGCTCCGCACCGGTCTGGCCGAGCAGTGGCAGGCGGTCCACCCCGGCTTCGACGTGATCCGCGACCCCGCGTGGCTCGCCGCAACGGGACCGGACGGCGCACCCGTCCCCGGACTCGACGTCATGATCCGGCACAATCCCTTCGGCCCCGGCGACGACGCCACCTGCGTGGCCGGGCTCGTCTCGCCCCGGCCCTCCGGTCGGCACGTGGACCACGACCACCAGCCGATGCGCTCGCGGCTCGCCGAGATCGTCACCAGGCTCGCCGGGCAGACGGGCCGGCCACGCGGCGCCGTCGCCGCCGAGTGGTTCCTGCGCTACCTCAAGACCGTCGTCCGCCCCGTGCTCTGGCTGGACAGCGAGGCGGGCGTCGCCCTGGAGGCCCACCAGCAGAACACGATCATCCTGCTCGACCCCGACGGCTGGCCCGTGGGCGGCCGCTACCGCGACAACCAGGGCTACTACTTCCGCGAGTCCCGGCGCGCCGAACTGGAGAAGCGGCTTCCCGGCATCGGCCGGCACAGCGACACCTTCGTCTCCGACGGGGTGACGGACGAGCGGTTCGCCTACTACCTCGGCATCAACAACGTCCTCGGCCTCATCGGAGCCTTCGGCGCCGAACGCCTCGCCGACGAGCGCCTGTTGCTCGCCGCCTTCCGCCGCTTCCTCGGCGACGTCGCCTCGGGGCCCGACAGCCTGTGCACCTCCTTGCCCGCGACGCTGCTCGACTCACCCGTGCTGCGGTGCAAGGCCAACCTCCTGACCCGGCTGCACGGACTCGACGAGCTCGTCGGCCCCGTCGACACGCAGTCCGTCTACGTCACCATCACCAATCCCCTCCACCCGCCGCATTCCTGAGAGCCATGCCGTACTTCTTCTGACAGGAGCGATGCCGTGCCTCCTCCCGATGCGAGCACCGACGCGGGAGTCGGATCCGCAGCGGCCGCCGCCGATGGCGCGGACACCCTCGATCTGCGCCTGCCCGAAGAGCTGACCTCGCTGCCGGCCGACACCGGCGCCGGCATCCTCGCGGTGGACGACCTCCTCGACCGTGTCGCCGACTGGGGCCCGACCACCTCGGCCGTCGGTGTCTTCCAGCTCGTACCCGTCCGCCTCGAACGCGATCTGCCGCTGATCAGCCGGTGGATGAACGACCCCGCCGTCTCGGCCTTCTGGGAACTCGCGGGCCCCGAGGCCGTGACCGAGGCCCATCTGCGTCCCCAGCTCGACGGAGACGGGCGCAGTGTCCCCTGTCTCGGCGTCCTCGACGGCACACCGATGAGCTACTGGGAGATCTACCGGGCGGACCTCGACCCGCTGGCACGCCACTACCCCGCACGCCCGCACGACACCGGGGTCCACCTCCTCATCGGTGGTGTCGCCCACCGCGGCCAGGGCCTCGGCACCTCACTGCTCAGAGCCGTCGTGGATCTGGTCTTCGAACACCGCCCCGCCTGCGCACGCGTCGTGGCGGAACCCGACCTGCGCAACACCCCCTCCGTCTCAGCCTTCCTCAGCGCCGGCTTCCGCTTCTCCGCCGAAGTGGATCTCCCCGACAAGCGGGCGGCCCTGATGATCACCGACCGGGCCCTGCGCGCAGTGCTACGGCCCGGTCACGTTTAGTGCAACTCCGCTCGACCCGATCCGGTTCCCTCTCGTAGGAGTTCCCGTGCCGAATCCGTCCGACAGCCCGATGTCCGGCCCCGCCGCGGCGCTGTACGACCCACCCGAGCTGACCCGGGGCAGATGGCAGAGGGCCGGCCGCCGACTGCTGGCGAAGATGATCGGTGAGTTCGCGTACGAGGAGATCATCCGGCCCGAGCCGGTCGAGGAGCCCGTGCTTCCCCTCCCGGGCGAGGGGACCATATGTCCTGTGCCGGTCGAGGAGGGCGGGTCGGCCCCCGGCGCGAGCCACGGTGTCTCCTCCTACCGCCTCCGCATCGACCCCGCCGGGGCGGACGAACTCACCGCGGCGGCCAAAGCGGACACCCAAGCCCATGCGGACACTCAGGCCCATGCGGACACCCAGGTCCAAGCGGGGACACAGGCCGGGGTCACCGCATCGCCGGAGGCTCGCGCGATGATCGGCGCGGACCGCGGCGGCTGGCTCTCCTTCCGGGCCCGCCGCGGCTCGTACGGGAGCTGGTACGTGGACCCGGGCAGCCTCGCCCTGGCCGAGGGGGACGGCGAAGCACGCCCCTTCAACGACCCGATCCGGTTCCTCGTGCTGGCCCGCCGCACACTGGGGCTGGACGGCGCCACACTCGGCCACCTCGTCCGCGAGCTCAGCTTCACGCTCTGCTCCGACACCCGGATAGATCACACCGCGCTCTCCGCGGCGCGGCTCGCCGACCTCGGGTACGCGGAACTCGAGGGGCACCAGACCGGACACCCCTGGTTGATCCTCAACAAGGGGCGCATCGGATTCTCGGCGAGTGACACCGACCGCTGGGCTCCCGAGGCACGCCGTCCCACCGCGCTTCCCTGGATAGCGGTCCGCACCGACCTCGCCGTCTACCGGGGCGTCACCGGCCTGGACACCGCCCAGCAGCTCTACGCCCGCGAGCTCAGCGCCGCCACCCGGGAGACGTTCGAGGACTTACTCCGCGCGCGTGGACTCGATCCCGGTGACTACCTGTACCTCCCGGTGCACCCCTGGCAGTGGGACGAGACCGTGCTGCCGCTCTTCGCCCCCTCCGTCGCCGCCGACGCCATCGTCCCGCTGGGTAGCGACGGCGACCTGCGCCTGCCGCAGCAGTCCATCCGCACGTTCCTGAACACCTCCCGGCCGGACCGCCACTCCGTGAAACTGCCGCTGTCGGTCCTGAACACCCTGGTGTGGCGAGGCCTCCCCACCGAACGCACGATCGCGGCACCCGCCGTCACGGCGTGGATGCACTCCCTGCGCGACGCCGACCCCTTCCTGCGCGACGAGTGCCGGGTGATCCTCCTCGGCGAGGTGGCGTCCGTCGCCGTCGAGCACCCGGTCTACGACGGGCTGCCGGAGGTTCCGTACCAGTACAGAGAGCTGCTCGGCGCCATCTGGCGCGAACCGATCACGCGATACCTCGCCCCCGGCGAACGCGCGCGTACGCTCGCCTCCCTCCTGCACACCGACCCCGAGGGCCGGGCCTTCGTGGCGGAACTCGTCGAACGCTCGGGGTTGACCCCCACGGTCTGGCTGCGCCGGCTGTTCGCCGCGCTGCTGCCCCCGCTGCTGCACTTCCTGTACCGCTACGGCACCGTCTTCTCGCCGCACGGGGAGAACGCCATCGTCGTCTTCGACCACAGGGACGTGCCCGTCCGGCTCGCCGTGAAGGACTTCGTGGACGACGTCAACGTGAGTTCCGTGCCGCTGCCCGAGCAGGACTCGATGCCCGACGACGTGCGCGAGGTCCTGCTGACCGAGCCGCCCGCGTTCCTCACCCAGTTCATCCACTCCGGGCTCTTCGTGGGGGTCTTCCGCTATCTCGCGCCGCTGAGCGAGGAACACCTGGGCGTCAGCGAGGCCGCCTTCTGGCAGGCCGTGCGCGCCGAGATCCTGCGGCACCAGGCGCGCGCCCCGGAGCTCAAGGAGCGGTACACGATGTTCGACCTGCTCACACCGCGTATCGAGCGGCTGTGCCTCAACCGGAACCGCCTCCATCTCGACGGTTACCGCGACCGTCCGCAGCGCCCGCACGCCGCCGTCCACGGAACGGTGCCCAACCCCCTGCACCAGCCGTGATCGCGGGATTGTCAGTGGGGCACCGTAGGGTGGTCGCGCTATGACGAAGCCCTCCCTCCCCGAGCTCCTGCACGCCGCCGTCGCCGCCGTCGGCGGCACGGAGCGGCCCGGCCAGGTGGCCATGGCCGAGACCGTGGCCGCCGCGATCGACGACGGCTCCCATCTGCTGGTCCAGGCCGGCACCGGCACGGGCAAGTCCCTGGGCTACCTGGTGCCCGCCCTGGCGCACGGGGAGCGGGTGGTGGTCGCCACGGCCACGCTCGCCCTGCAGCGGCAGCTCGTGGAGCGGGACCTGCCGCGCACGGTGGACGCGCTGCACCCGCTGCTGCGCCGCCGCCCGCAGTTCGCGATGCTCAAGGGCCGCTCGAACTACCTGTGCCTGCACCGCCTGCACGAAGGCGTGCCGCAGGACGAGGAGGAGGGCCTCTTCGACCAGTTCGAGGCGGCCGCACCCACCAGCAAGCTGGGCCAGGACCTGCTGAGGATGCGGGACTGGGCCGACGAGACCGAGACCGGTGACCGCGACGACCTCACCCCCGGTGTGTCCGACCGGGCCTGGGCCCAGGTATCGGTCTCCTCGCGGGAGTGCCTGGGCGCCTCGAAGTGCGCCTATGGAGCGGAGTGCTTCGCGGAGGCGGCCCGCGAGCGCGCCAAGCTCTCCGACGTCGTCGTCACGAACCACGCGCTGCTCGCGATCGACGCCATCGAGGGCGCCCCCGTCCTGCCGCAGCACGAGGTGCTGATCGTGGACGAGGCCCATGAGCTGGTGTCCCGGGTCACCGGTGTCGCCACGGGCGAGCTCACGCCGGGGCAGGTCAACCGGGCGGTGCGGCGCGCGGCCAAGCTCGTGAACGAAAAGGCGGCCGATCAGCTCCAGACCGCCTCCGAGGGCTTCGAGCGCCTGATGGAGCTCGCCCTTCCCGGCCGCCTGGAGGAGATCCCCGAGGACCTCGGCTATGCCCTGATGGCGCTGCGGGACGCCGCCCGCACGGTGATCACGGCGCTCGGCTCCACCCGGGACAAGTCCGTCCAGGACGAGGACGCCGTCCGCAAGCAGGCGCTCGCCTCGGTGGAGTCGATCCACGACGTGGCGGAGCGGATCACCAACGGTTCCGAGTGGGACGTCGTCTGGTACGAGCGACACGACCGCTTCGGCGCCTCGCTGCGGGTGGCCCCGATGTCCGTGTCCGGCCTCCTGCGGGAGAAGCTGTTCAGCGACCGCTCGGTGACCCTGACGTCGGCCACGCTCAAGCTCGGCGGCGACTTCAACGGCGTGGGCGCGTCGCTGGGCCTGGCCCCGGAGGGCGCCGAGGCCGAGGACGCCCCCGTGTGGAAGGGCCTGGACGTCGGCTCCCCCTTCGACTACGGCAAGCAGGGCATCCTCTACGTGGCGAAGCACCTGGCCCGTCCGGGGCGCGAGGGAACCCGCGACGACATGCTCGATGAGCTGACCGAGCTGATCGAGGCGTCCGGTGGGCGCACGCTCGGCCTCTTCTCCTCCATGCGGGCCGCGCAGAGCGCCGCGGAGGAGCTGCGGGGCCGCCTGGACATGCCCATCCTGCTGCAGGGCGAGGAGACGCTCGGCGAGCTGATCAAGGGCTTCGCCGCGGACGCGCGGACCTGTCTCTTCGGGACGCTCTCGCTGTGGCAGGGCGTGGACGTGCCGGGCCCGAGCTGCCAGCTCGTCGTCATGGACAAGATCCCGTTCCCGCGGCCGGACGACCCGCTGATGAGCGCCCGCCAGAAGGCGGTCGACGAGGCCGGGGGCAACGGCTTCATGGCGGTCGCGGCCACCCATGCGGCGCTGCTGATGGCCCAGGGCGCCGGCCGCCTCGTACGGGCGACGGGGGACCGCGGGGTGGTCGCCGTTCTGGACCCCCGTCTGGCGACCGCGCGGTACGGCAGCTATCTGCGGGCCTCGCTGCCCGACTTCTGGTACACGACCGACCGCAATCAGGTGCGCCGCTCCCTGGCTGCGATCGACGCCGCGGCGAAGGCGGACGAGGCGTAGCTCCCGGGCCCCGCGAGGCGTGCTGGGCCCACGGGGGCTCACTGGCCACGGGGGCTCACCCGGACGCAGCAGGGCCCCGGAACCGGCGCAGTTGGTTCCGGGGCCCGGTCAAAGGCGGAGGCTCACACCCGCCGCAGCACCGCCACGACCTTGCCGAGGATGGTGGCCTCGTCGCCGGGAATCGGCTGGTACGCGGAGTTGTGCGGGAGCAGCCACACGTGGCCGTCCTCGCGCTTGAAGCGCTTCACCGTGGCTTCGCCGTCAAGCATGGCCGCCACGATGTCGCCATTCTCCGCGACGGGCTGGCGGCGCACGGTGACCCAGTCGCCGTCGCAGATCGCGGCCTCGATCATCGAGTCACCGACGACCTTGAGCACGAAGAGCTCGCCGTCACCGACCAGCTGCCGGGGGAGGGGGAAGACGTCCTCCACCGACTCCTCGGCGAGGATCGGGCCACCGGCGGCGATGCGGCCGACCAGCGGGACATACGAAGCGGCCGGCTTGCCGGTGGTGTCGGTGGGCTGGCTGCTCGGCTGGTCGGAGCCGCGCACCTCGTACGCCCGGGGGCGGTGGGGGTCGCGGCGCAGGAAGCCCTTGCGCTCCAGGGCCATCAGCTGATGGGCGACCGAGGAGGTGCTGGAGAGGCCGACGGCCTGCCCGATCTCCCGCATCGACGGTGGGTAGCCCCGCCGCTGCACGGAGTCCCTGATGACCTCGATGACCCTGCGCTGCCTGTCGGTGAGACCCGAGCTGTCCGCGCGGATGCCTGGAGGTCGGCCCGGCAGGGAGCGAGCGGGCGTGGGCCCCTCCTGGTTCGTAACTGCGTCATTCATGGCATGCACCGGCTCGAGTCGGCTCTGGGCAGTGATGGTGGCGCTGTCTGCGGTGGTGGTCACTTCGGTCGGCCCCTCTCGAGATGTTCTCTCCCTAGCTAGCCAACGGTAGTAGCTTTCGAAAGGTTGCGCCAAACACACGTTCGAGTGAAAAATCGGCGATTACCTGCCGTGATCATGCGTCCGGGTGTATAGCCGACGTTCGGGCCGAAGGGCAATTCGGTTCATTACGGTACGCTTCACCGCTGTGGTCGCGAGCCCCTCCGCAGGGCTCCCATACTGCCATCCGGAGCCCCGTCAACCCCGCACCGGGCCCCTGCCGCGAGTGCCGCGTCCGGGGCTTCCCGGCGTCCGCCGACCGTCCGGCCGGTACGACACGCTAGGGGCGGAAGATGTGGCCGAACCCCACATGTAGTGGTTAGTTTGCATCCGCAGCCCAGAAGTAGTGGTCCCCGGTCTTTCGGGACTCCTGGGATCGCCTATGCTGGGGGCTGCTTCGAGGGGCTCATGAGCTCCTCCGAGGCGTACGAGTCGTGCCATGAAGGAGGGTTGGAAGTTCCATGCACTGCCCCTTCTGCAGGCACCCCGACAGCCGTGTCGTCGACAGTCGCACCACCGACGACGGCACGTCGATCCGCAGGCGCCGCCAGTGCCCCGACTGCTCCCGTCGTTTCACGACCGTGGAGACGTGCTCACTGATGGTGGTCAAGCGCAGCGGAGTGACCGAGCCCTTCAGCCGTACGAAGGTCATCAACGGCGTTCGCAAGGCGTGCCAGGGGCGGCCCGTGACCGAGGACGCGCTCGCCCTGCTCGGCCAGCGGGTCGAAGAGGCGGTGCGTGCCACCGGCAGCGCGGAGCTCACCACTCATGATGTCGGCCTGGCCATACTGGGCCCGCTGCAGGAGCTGGACCTCGTCGCCTATCTGCGTTTCGCGTCCGTGTACCGCGCCTTCGACTCCCTCGAGGACTTCGAAGCCGCCATCGGGGAGCTGAGGGAACAGCGGCTCGACGCGGAGCCGTGCGACGCGGGTGGAGAGCGCGTCGTGAATGATCGCGGGCCCGGAGGGACTGTCGAAGTCCCCGTGCCCGCCACCGCCGCCGACTGATCGGCCGAAGGCGGCAACACAGACCTGTCGAGGGTGCCCTTCGTGGTGCCCGCGACATCAGACACACATCCGTGCCATGGGAAGAACGTGGCACTTCAGGGCGTTTTAGCCTGAAACAGGGAGGCGGCATGACCGAGACGACGAGCGGCCCGGCACGAGGTTCCCGCGCCAAGGGGTCCAAGGCCAGCAAGGGTCTGCGCATCGAGCGCATCCACACGACCCCCGGCGTGCACCCGTATGACGAGGTGGCCTGGGAGCGCCGTGACGTCGTCATGACCAACTGGCGCGACGGCTCGATCAACTTCGAGCAGCGTGGCGTCGAGTTCCCCGACTTCTGGTCGGTGAACGCGGTCAACATCGTCACCAGCAAGTACTTCCGCGGGGCCGTCGGCACCCCGCAGCGCGAGACCGGCCTCAAGCAGCTGATCGACCGCATCGTGAAGACCTACCGCAAGGCCGGGGAGGACCACAGCTACTTCGCCTCGCCGGCCGACGCCGAGATCTTCGAGCACGAGCTGGCCTACGCCCTCCTGCACCAGATCTTCAGCTTCAACTCCCCGGTCTGGTTCAACGTCGGCACGCCCCAGCCGCAGCAGGTCTCCGCCTGCTTCATCCTGTCCGTCGACGACTCCATGGAGTCGATCCTCGACTGGTACAAGGAAGAGGGCATGATCTTCAAGGGCGGCTCCGGCGCCGGCCTGAACCTCTCCCGCATCCGCTCCTCCAAGGAGCTGCTGTCCTCCGGCGGCAACGCCTCGGGTCCCGTCTCCTTCATGCGCGGCGCCGACGCCTCCGCGGGAACCATCAAGTCCGGCGGCGCCACGCGCCGCGCGGCCAAGATGGTCATCCTCGACGTCGACCACCCCGACATCGAGGGCTTCATCGAGACCAAGGTGAAGGAAGAGGAGAAGATCCGCGCCCTGCGCGACGCGGGCTTCGACATGGACCTGGGCGGCGACGACATCACGTCCGTCCAGTACCAGAACGCCAACAACTCCGTCCGCGTGAACGACACGTTCATGAAGGCGGTCGAGGACGGCGGCAAGTTCGGCCTCACCTCCCGCATGACGGGCGAGGTCATCGAGGAGGTCGACGCCAAGTCGCTCTTCCGCAAGATGGCCGAGGCCGCCTGGGCCTGCGCCGACCCGGGCATCCAGTACGACGACACCATCAACGCCTGGCACACCTGCCCGGAGTCCGGCCGCATCAACGGCTCGAACCCGTGCAGCGAGTACATGCACCTGGACAACACGTCCTGCAACCTCGCCTCGCTGAACCTGATGAAGTTCCTGAAGGACGACGGCAAGGGCAACCAGTCCTTCGACTCCGAGCGCTTCTCCCAGGTCGTCGAGCTGGTCATCACCGCGATGGACATCTCGATCTGCTTCGCGGACTTCCCGACGCAGAAGATCGGCGAGAACACCCGCGCCTTCCGTCAGCTGGGCATCGGCTACGCCAACCTCGGCGCCCTCCTGATGGCCACCGGTCACGCCTACGACTCCGACGGCGGCCGCGCCCTCGCCGGCGCCATCACCTCCCTGATGACGGGTACGTCGTACAAGCGCTCCGCCGAGCTGGCCGCGGTCGTCGGTCCCTACGACGGCTACGCCAAGAACGCCACGCCGCACAAGCGCGTCATGAAGCAGCACGCCGACGCCAACGCCTCGGCTGTCCGCATGGACGACCTGGACTCCCCGATCTGGGCCGCCGCCACGGAGGCCTGGCAGGACGTGATCCGCCTCGGCGAGAAGAACGGCTTCCGCAACTCGCAGGCGTCCGTCATCGCCCCGACCGGCACCATCGGTCTCGCGATGTCCTGCGACACCACGGGCCTCGAGCCCGACCTCGCCCTGGTGAAGTTCAAGAAGCTCGTCGGCGGCGGCTCGATGCAGATCGTCAACGGCACGGTGCCGCAGGCCCTGCGCCGCCTGGGTTACCAGGAGGAGCAGATCGAGGCGATCGTCGCCCACATCGCCGAGAACGGCAACGTGATCGACGCCCCCGGCCTGAAGACCGAGCACTACGAGGTCTTCGACTGCGCCATGGGCGAGCGCTCCATCTCCGCGATGGGCCACGTCCGCATGATGGCCGCGATCCAGCCGTGGATCTCGGGCGCCCTCTCCAAGACGGTCAACCTCCCCGAGACCGCCACCGTCGAGGACGTCGAAGAGGTCTACTTCGAGGCGTGGAAGCTGGGCGTCAAGGCGCTCGCCATCTACCGCGACAACTGCAAGGTCGGCCAGCCCCTCTCCGCCAAGAAGAAGGAGGAGGAGAAGGCCGAGATCACCGAGAAGACCGAGGACACGATCCGTGCCGCGGTCGAGAAGGTGGTCGAGTACCGCCCGGTCCGCAAGCGTCTCCCGAAGGGCCGTCCCGGCATCACCACCTCCTTCACGGTCGGCGGCGCCGAGGGCTACATGACCGCCAACTCCTACCCGGACGACGGTCTCGGTGAGGTCTTCCTGAAGATGTCCAAGCAGGGTTCGACCCTCGCGGGCATGATGGACGCCTTCTCCATCGCCGTCTCGGTCGGCCTGCAGTACGGCGTGCCGCTGGAGACGTACGTCTCGAAGTTCACGAACATGCGCTTCGAGCCGGCCGGCATGACGGACGACCCGGACGTGCGGATGGCGCAGTCGATCGTCGACTACATCTTCCGCCGCCTGGCGCTGGACTTCCTGCCCTTCGAGACCCGCTCCGCGCTCGGCATCCACTCCGCCGAGGAGCGCCAGCGTCACCTGGAGACCGGTTCGTACGAACCGTCCCTCGACGAGTCGGAGATCGAGGTCGAGACGCTCGCGCAGTCGGCTCCGCGGCAGTCCGAGTCGCTGAAGGCGGTCGCCACGCCGAAGGCCGAGGCCGAGTCCGCCAAGGCCGCCCCGCAGCAGGCGCACACCAGCGCCGAGCTCGTCGAGATGCAGCTGGGCATCCAGGCCGACGCCCCGCTGTGCTTCTCCTGCGGCACGAAGATGCAGCGGGCGGGCTCCTGCTACATCTGCGAGGGCTGCGGCTCCACCAGCGGCTGCAGCTGATGACGTGGACCGCCGCTGAGTGAGCGGCGGTCGGGGCGGCGGAACCGAGGTCTCGGTTCCGCCGCCTCGTCAGTGCTCGGCACCCATCAGGGACGCGAAGGACGCCGGGTCGGCGTCGAAGCCGCGGATGAGCTCGCGGAACGACCACGCGCCGGACTCGTCCCTGACGAACTCGGCGACGGTCGCCGCCGTGCTGCCCGAGACGGCGGACAGGTCGCTGTCCGCCAGGGATGCGTGGCCCTCACGGATGCGGACCGAGGTGTTGGGGATGTCGCCGAGGACCTTGCCCCCCTCCTGCTGCTGTATGGTCACGCCCACCACGACGCGGGCATAACGGGCCGCGAGGCGGTCCAGTTCGAGCACCATGACCTCGTCGTAGCCGAAGCCCTGGCCCGTGCGGCTGTCGCGGTTGAGGTGGATCGTGCCGTCGGGCGAACGGCTGTCGAAGTGCACCAGGTACACGGGGGCTCCGTACGGAGCGTCCGCCTCATACGTCGCCGCGATGATGTCGAGGTCGTGGGGCGGCTCTCCCGCCGGGCTCGGGTCCCATTTGAGACCGACCTCGACCTTCTTGATCCCCTTGCTGATACCGCTCACGTGACCCGCCCCTCCTCGTGACCTGGACGCTGCCGTCCCGCCAGGATCTGATCGGAACACACGCTACGGCGTGTGACTGACAACGTCGTAGCGTCGCTGGTCAGAAGCGCGCAACTCGGCCGCGAGGGACGGAGTTCGGAGTTCCGCGCACGGGCGGAGATCATGGACGTATGACATGGCACGGGGAAGAGCTCGACATCGACGCCTACCTGGCGAGACTCGGGCACACGGCAGGGACGAAGCCGGATCTCGACACCCTGCGGGCGCTGCATCGCGCGCACGTGGCGGCGATCCCCTTCGAGAACCTGGAGATGATGCTCGGCCGGCCGGTCCCCCTGGACCTGGCGGCTCTGCAGGACAAGATGGTCCGCCGGAGGCGCGGCGGCTACTGCTACGAACAGAACCTCCTCTTCGCCGCGGCGCTCGAACGCATCGGCTTCGACGTCACCGGACTCGGGGCACGCGTGCGTGCCGGGGCGTCGTCCACGCGCGCGGTGACGCACATGCTGCTCGCCGTGCGGGTCGACGGCGAGGCCTGGCAGTGCGACGTGGGTTTCGGGGGCGACGGGCTGCTCGAACCGTTCCCCCTGCGCGAGGGCGCCGAGGCGCGCCAAGGGGAGTGGCGTTTTCGGCTCCACGGCGAGCGGGACGGCGTACTGGTGCTGCGCACATGGCGGCCCGACGGCTGGTCCGACCTGTACGCGTACACCTTGGAGCCGCGTCTGCCCGTCGACTACGTGGTGATGAACCACTACACCTCCACCCACCCGAAGTCGTCGTTCATCCGCCGCCCTGTGGTGCAGCGGGCGGCCTCCGAGACGCGCCGCAGGCTCGTGGGGGACCAGTTGACGGTGACCCGCGCGGACGGCTCCGTGTCCGAACGAGCCGTCCCCGTGAGCGAATTGCCGGACGTTCTCGTGCGGGAGTTCGGTGTCGAACTGGACTCCGCCGACATCGCCGGGCTGATCAGGACGCACTACGCCGGAGCATGACCCCGGTCGCGTTCCGCGCCGTACGATGGCGCGGTGCTGGTCAAGTGGATTCGCTGCACTGTGGTCGACCGTCGAGGGTTCGAGCGCGGGCAGCGGAAGTGGGCGGGGCTTCTGGGGGAGCCGGGGTTCCGGGGGCAGGGCGGGGGGTGGAGCAGGGGGCGGCCGGGCGTCGCGCACGTCTTCGCCTTCTGGGAGAGCCGTGCCTTCTACGACTCCTTCATGGCCCGCTCCCACGACCGGCTCGCGGCCGCGCAGGGGGGCACGTACACGGGTGTGCGGGCCAAGCTGTTCGACCACCGTTTCGACGTGAAGACCGGGTTCGAACCGCGTTTCACGGACGCCGACGTGGTGCGCGTGGCCCACTGCCGCGTCCATGAGGAGCGGGTGGAGCACTTCGCCCTGATGCAGCAGAAGATCTGGAACCCGGCGATGGCCGGCTCGCCGGGCATGCTGCGCGGGCTCTTCGGCGAGGCTCCCGGCCATGAGTTCCTGGTGCTCTCCATGTGGCAGTCCGCCGCCGAGCGCGGGAAGTACCGCGTCGAGCGGGTGGAGCGGCTCTCGCTGCGGGCCCAGACGGAGGCGGACGTCGCCGCGCTCGCGGGGGACGTCGTCGACCTCGAACCGTCCTGGACGGTATGACCCGCCACGCGCGCGTGGGCACCGCGTCCGAGAGGCCCGGATACGCCGGATGGCGTCCGTAGGGGCACCCGGTCGAGTCACCGGGCACCGGGCCGATCTAGGGTTTCCGCATGGCACGCCCGCGGCGCATCATCCTGGTCCGGCACGGCGAGTCGGCGGGGAACGCCGACGACACCGTGTACGAGCGCGAACCCGATCACGCCCTGGCCCTCACGGAGGCGGGGTGGTCCCAGGCGGCGGACACCGGAAAACGCCTCCATGACGTGATCGGCCGGGAGCGGGTGAGCGTGTACGTCTCGCCGTACCGGCGCACGCACGAGACGCTCCAGGCGTTCCGGCTCGACCCCGAACTCGTACGCGTGCGGGAGGAGCCGCGGCTGCGGGAGCAGGACTGGGGCAACTGGCAGGACCGGGACGACGTGCGCCTGCAGAAGGCCTACCGGGACGCGTACGGGCACTTCTTCTACCGTTTCGCGCAGGGTGAGTCGGGCGCGGACGTGTACGACAGGGTGGGGGCGTTCCTGGAGAGCCTCTACCGGAGCTTCGAGGCCCCCGACCATCCGCCGAACGTTCTCCTCGTCACGCACGGGCTCACCATGCGGCTGTTCTGCATGCGCTGGTTCCACTGGTCGGTGGCGGAGTTCGAGTCGCTGTCGAACCCCGGGAACGGCGAGATGAGGATGCTGGTGCTCGGTGAGGACGGCAAGTACGCGCTCGACCGGCCGTTCGAACGCTGGCGTGAGCCGGAGCCGTACGGCGTCACCGGATGACCCGGTGGAGCGTTCGGATGGTGCTGGATCCGTTGACGACGAATTAGAGTGGCTGAGCGATGACCGCTGACTCCTCCTTCGAACGGCGCACGGAGCGTGCTCTCGCCAGCCTGCGCGGACTGGCGGTGGGGGACGCGCTGGGTTCTCAGTTCTTCGTGCCCGCGCACTACCCGCTGCTCAAGAAGCGACAGCTGCCGGACGCTCCCTGGCAGTGGACCGACGACACCGAGATGGCCTGCTCCGTCCTGGCCGTCCTGATCGAGCACCGGCGGATCGACCAGGACGCCCTCGCCCTGTCGTTCGCCGAGCACCACGACTTCGACCGCGGCTACGGCCCGGCCGTCAACCGTCTGCTGCGGCTGGTCCGCGAGGGCGGGGACTGGCGGGAGCTGGCCTCGGCGCTCTTCAAGGGGCAGGGCTCCTGGGGCAACGGCGCCGCGATGCGGATCGCGCCCCTCGGCGCCTGGTACGCGGACGACCCCGAGCAGGCGACGCACCAGGCGGAGATCTCCGCCTACCCCACGCACCAGCACCGGGAGGCCGTGGTCGGAGCCATGGCGGTGGCCGCGGCGGCGGCGCTCGTCGCCGCTCCCGCCGGGCCGCCCACGCCGAAGGACCTCCTCGACGGAGTCATCGCCCTGGTGCCGCGCAGCGCCGTGGGAGCGGGGCTGCGCAGGGCGCGGGACATGCTCGACTACGGCGACGCGGGCACGGTCGCGGCGGTACTGGGATGTGGGCGCCGTACGACGGCTCATGACACGGTGCCGTTCGCGCTCTGGTCGGCGGCCCGTGGTCTCGGGGCGTACGAGCGTGCGATCTGGGACACCGCCCAGGTGGGCGGCGACATGGACACGACCTGCGCCATCGTGGGCGGAGTAGTCGCTTCCGGCGAGGACGGGGCGCCGCCGCGGGAGTGGGTGGAGCGCACGGAGGAACTGCCCGGCTGGGTCCCCGTGACCGCGCGGGGCCGTTCGTAGCGCTCCCCGATGCGTCCAGCCGCTGGTCCGGCTGTCGTCGTGGTGTGGCTGCCGTCGCAGGGTGGCCGTCACGGTCGTGACACAGGTGGGGGCGGACAGGGGGCGTGCGGCGGGCGCGCGGCTACTGTGGTGCGCGCCGCCCGTTGATCTTGCCGGCGCGCACTGAACGAGATGCCGGTCCCCGGCAGCCCCGCGGCTCTCCGGCGCCGCCGCGCGCTGCGCCGGGCGCACCGGTCGGGAGGGGGTCCCGTGTCCGACAACACGCCACCAGCAGACGCCGGAACGCCGGCCGCGGACGGCGGGCCGCCGGGGGGTGAGAGACCGCCGGGGAGCGGCAGACCGCCGGGTGGTGAGATGCCGCCCCGAGGCGACGGGCCGCAGGGGGGCGGGGCAGCGCCGGGTGGTGCTGCCCTGCCGGGCGGCCACGAGGCGTCGGGCGGCAGTGGGCCGGCCGGGGGTGATCCGGCCGCTGCGGGCGATGCGGCGTCCGGGGCTGACTCGGCCCCCGGGGGTGATTCGGTGCCCGGGGGTGACGTGCCAGCCGGGGATGACGCGCCAGCTGGTGGTGATGTGCCTGCCACTGGTGACGCGCCAGCTGGTGGTGATGCGCCTGCCGCTGGTGACGCGCCCGCAGGCGGCGCCCCCATGACCGCCGAGCCGCGCGACACGAAGCCCCAGGAACGGCCACCCCTAGCCGCGCCCCCGGGACAGCCTCTCCAAGCCGGGCCCCAGGAACAGCCTCTCCCAGCCGGGCCCCAGGAACAGCCTCCCCAGGCCGGGCCCCAGGAACAGCCTCCCCAGGCCGGGCCCCAGGAACAGCCTCCCCAGGCCGGGCCCCAGGGACAGCCTCCCGAGGCGGGGCCCCAGGAACGGCCACCCCAAGCCGGGCCCCCGGGGCAGTCTCCCCAAGCCGGGCCCCCGGGGCAGTCTCCCCAAGCCGGGCCCCCGGGGCAGTCTCCCCAAGCCGGGCCCCCGGGGCAGTCTCCCCAAGCCGGGCCCCAGGGGCAGCCCCCCCAGGCCGGCCCCCGGCACCAGCCGCCAAAGGCCCCGACCGAGGCCGGACCCCAGGCCAGGCCCCAGGCATCGCCCCGTCTCCACGCCCCCTCCAGAGCACAAGGCAGCGCCGCCCGGCGATCGGCCGCTTCGGCGGGTCGCGCGGGTGCCGGCGTCCCCCTCCTCGCCGATCTGCGGTCCGAGCCGCCCCGTCCCGTGAGCGCGGCCACGCTCTACGCCGTGCTCGCCACCGGCGTGCTGAGCATGCTGCTCCTGGGGGACGGCCTCGCGCTCAATCTGTTGATCGTCGCCGTCCCGGCCGCGCTGGCCGCCTACTACGCCGCTCGGCCGACCGGGCGCAGGCCACGCGCGTGGTCGCTGACCTGGGCGGCCGGCGGGCTCGCCCTGCTGATCGTGCCCGCCCTGCGGGACGCGGGATGGCCGTCGTTCCTCGCGGTGGTCTCCGCGATCGCGCTCGGCTCGTTCGCGCTGCACGGCCCGCGGACCTGGCTCGGCGTCCTGCTGAGCCCCCTGGGGCTGTTCGACGGCGTCGTGAAGGGCCTCGGCTGGGGCTGGCGCGGGGCGCGCCGGCAGTTCAGCAGCGCGCGCGGCGCCGGTCCCACGCTGCGGGCGCTCGCGGTGACCGCCGTGCTGCTCCTGGTCTTCGGCGCGCTGTTCGCCGGCGCGGACGCCGCCTTCGCCGGTCTGCTGGGCGACCTGATGCCGGACGCCTCCGTGGCGGAGGGCCCGTGGCGCGTCCTGCTGCTGATCTTCGGGATGACCGGCGCGCTCGCCGCCGCGCACACGGCGGCATCCCCGGTCCGCTGGGACCGCCTCGTGGTGCGCCCCGGGCGGCCCAGGAGCCGCGTGGAGTGGGCGTTGCCGCTCATCGTGCTCGACGTCCTGTTCACGGCGTTCAACGCCGTCCAGCTCGCGGTCCTCTTCGGCGGCCACGACGCCGTCCTCGACCAGACCGGACTCTCGCACTCCGCCTACGCGCGGCAGGGCTTCTGGCAGCTCCTGCTCGCCACGGTCCTCACCCTGGTCGTCATCGTGTTCGCGCTGCGCTGGGCCCCGCGCGGCGGAGCCAGGGACCGCACGCTGGTGCGCTCGGTGCTCGGCGTGCTCTGCGCGCTGACGCTCGTCGTGGTGGCGTCCGCGGTGCGCAGGATGGACATGTACGTGGAGGAATACGGGCTGACCAGGCTGCGGCTGTCGGTCGTCGCCGTGGAGCTGTGGCTCGGCGTGATCATCCTGTTCATCATGGCGGCGGGGGTCTGGGGCGCCCGGTGGCTGCCGCGCGCCGTGGCCGCGAGCGCCGCCGCCGGTGTCCTCGCCTTCGGGCTGCTCTCGCCGGACGCGCTGATCGCGGAGCGCAACGTGCAGCGGCACGAGAAGACCGGCAAGTTCGACCTCGACTACGCGCGGCAGCTCTCGGCGGACGCGGTGCCCGCCCTCGACGAGCTGCCCGAGCCGCAGCGCTCCTGCGCCCTCGCGGACATCGCCGACGGCCTCGGGGCCGAGCGCCCGCCCTGGTACGCCATGAGCCTGGGGGAGGCCAGGGCCCGGCGGGTCATCGAGGACCGGCCGCCCTCGGCGGACCCCCTCGCCTGCGGGCGGACGCGGACCGACCCGCCGTCCACCCCGTACGGCTCGGTCCCGTGACGCGGATGGCGCCGGGCCGCCTGGTGGCGTGGCGGCCCGGCGTCCGCGGGAACCGGTGCGGCGGCGATGGGCTCCGCGGTGCGGTCAGCCGCCCACCGGTCCCGCCGCGCTCGCGGTGCCGGAGAGCGCGTCCAGGTCGCTCTTGCGTACGCGGATCACGAGCACCGCGGTGACCAGGGCGAGCACGGCCATCGCGACCGCGGGTATGAAGGCCGTCGAGATCCCCTCGGAGAGCACGTCGTGACCCCAGGGCGCGGGCAGCTCGTGCGTCTTGGCGAACTCGGCCTTCTGCTCCGGGGACGCGTGGGCCATGAAGTCGGCCACCTGGTCCTCTGCCTCGTTCCTGCTGGCCGTGCCGAACACCGTGGTGAGGATGGAGAGGCCGAGGGAGCCGCCGACCTGCTGCGTGGCGTTGAGCAGCCCGGACGCCGCGCCGGCCTCGTGGGGGGCGACTCCGGAGACCGCGGTCAGTGTCAGGGTCACGAAGTTCAGACCCATGCCGAACCCGAAGAGCAGCATCGGGCCGAGCACTCCGCCCGCGTACGAACTGTCGGGACTGAGCAGGGTCTGCCAGCCGAGTCCGAGGGCGACGATGACCGAACCCGTCACCATGAACGGCTTCGGGCCGAGCACCGGCAGGAACTTCTGCGACAGACCCGCGCCGAGCGCGATCACGGCCGTGACGGGCAGGAAGGCGAGGCCCGCCTCGATCGGTGTGTAGTTCAGGACGTTCTGCACGAACAGCACGATGAAGAAGAACATCCCGAACATCGCCGCCGCGAGGCTGAGCATGATCACGTACGTGCCGGAGCGGTTGCGGTCGGCGAACATGCGGAGCGGGGTGATCGGCTCCTTGGCGCGGCTCTCGATGAACGCGAAGGCCGACAGGAGGACCACCGCGGCCACGAACGACGCCACGGTGAGCCCGTCGCGCCAGCCCTCCTCCGCGGACCGGATGAAGCCGTAGACCAGCGAGGCCATGCCGGCCGTCGAGGTGAGCGCGCCCGGCAGGTCGAAGCGGCCGGGGTGACGCTCGGACTCGTTGATGTAGAGCGGGGTGAGGACGGTGATCAGGAGGCCGATGGGCACGTTCACGAACAGGACCCAGCGCCAGTCGAGCCACTCGGTGAGCATGCCGCCCGCGAGGAGCCCGATCGCGCCGCCACCCGCGGAGACGGCGGCGAAGACGCCGAACGCGCGGTTCCGCTCCGGTCCTTCGGGGAAGGTCGTCGTGATGAGGGCCAGCGAGGTGGGCGAGGCTATCGCGCCGCCGACGCCCTGCAGGGCCCGCGCGGCGAGCAGTTGCCAGGGCTCCTGCGCGAAGCCGCCGAGCAGCGAGGCGGCGGTGAACAGGAGGATGCCGGCCATGAAGACGCGGCGACGTCCCAGGATGTCCCCGGCGCGGCCGCCGAGCAGGAGGAGGCCGCCGAAGGTGAGGGTGTAGGCGCTGACGACCCATGTCAGGTCGGTCGTCGAGAAGTTGAGTGCCCCCTGGATGTGGGGCAACGCGATGTTCACAATCGTCGCGTCCAGGACCACCATGAGTTGGCAGGCCGCGATGACGGTGAGGGCGATGCCGGGGTGGCCCTCCCGGCGGGCCTTGTCCGGCTTGTGTTCCTGCGTCAGTTGAGAGGTAGTCACCAAGATCCCCCGCAAGTGCTTTAGTGAACGGTCCCGTTCACTGTCCCGAACGAAGGTAGTGACTCCCTTACAGTGAACGCAAGCGTTCACTGGGTCCGATCACGTCGCCCCGCAAGCTTTTTCGTCCGATGGACGTCCGAGGGAAAGAAGACCCATGGCTACTTCGCGCTGGACCGCCGCCCCCGCTCGGGCGGCTTCCCCACGGCGCCGGGGGCCTGTCCTGGAGCAGGCGATCCTGGAGGCCGCCCTGGAGCAGCTCAGCACGGTCGGCTGGAGCGGCCTGACGATGGAGGGCGTGGCCACGGCCGCGCAGACCGGCAAGGCGGCGGTCTACCGCCGCTGGCCGTCCAAGGAGGACCTGGTCGTGCACGCCCTGCGCGTGGGGCTGCCCCGGCTGGACGAGGTCCCCGGGCTCGGCAGCGTCCGAGAGGACCTTCTGGAGCTGTGCAAACGGATACGGGACGCGATGTACTCACGCCCCGGATTCGCGCTGCGTGCGGTGCTTCACGAATGCGACACGGTGACGGCCGAGCGCTTCCATGACGTGATCTCCGAAGGCGTCGTGAATCCGAGCGTGCGATTGATCAAGGAAGTCATACGGCGGGGCATCGAGCGCGGAGAGGTGCGTTCCGGCGGCACGGACGACTATGTCTGCGACGTCATTCCCGCCATGCTCATGTACCGCTCCAAGGTGTGCGGCAGCGAATGGACGGACGAGGAGTTCGAGGGCCTGATCGACCAGGTGATGGTGCCGCTGCTGCGCCGCTGAGCCCCGGGAGGCCGGGCCCCCGCGGCTCCCGCCGACCGGGGTTCCGGCGGCCTCCGAGGGGCCCCGGGCGGCCTCGCGGCGGGCTCCCGGTGGGGGCTGGGGGGAGCCGGGTGTCGCGGGTGGCTCCGGGGCGGCGTACGCTGTTTGGCGCCATGCCGTACGAAGCACCCACCCACACCGTCGAGCGCTCCCTGCGCGCCACCACCGGAGCGAAGATCGTCGCCGGTGTCGACGAAGTCGGGCGCGGCGCGTGGGCAGGACCGGTCACCGTCTGCGCGGCGATCACGGGACTGCGCAGGCCGCCCGAGGGCCTCACCGACTCCAAGCTGATCAGCCCCAAGCGGCGCACCGCGCTCGCCGAGGAGCTGGAGGGCTGGGTCACCTCGCACGCCCTGGGGCACGCCTCGCACGAGGAGATCGACGAGATGGGGATGACGGCGGCGCTTCGGCTCGCCGCGGTGCGCGCTCTGGAGGGGCTGCCGGTCCGTCCGGACGCGGTCATCCTCGACGGCAAGCACGACTACCTCGGAACTCCTTGGCGGGTCCGTACGGTGATCAAGGGGGACCAGTCCTGTGTGGCCGTCGCCGCGGCTTCGGTGATCGCCAAGGTCCGGCGCGACAAAATGATGGCCGAACTGGGCATCGACCATGCAGACTTCGGTTTCGCGGCCAATGCCGGCTATCCGTCGCCGGTGCACAGGGCCGCGCTGGCGGAGCGGGGGCCCACCCCGTACCACCGGCTTACGTGGGCGTATCTTGATGCGCTGCCCCAGTGGCGGCACCTCAAGAAGGCCCGCAGCTGGGCGGACGGAAATGTTCCGGAAATCGAGGGTCAGCTCGGCTTTGAGTTCTGACGCTTTTCCGGCGCTTCCGCCCGCACTTTTGTGCCACCCGCCGACGCGATTCGCAGCGGCGTTTGATAGACAACACTTCATGCCTCTCCTGCCCGAGGAGCCTCAGATTCACGAGAGTGCCCAGGGTCCCCGCGCCACGCCGGCCAGCGGCCGCACCGCGCCGACCCCCCGCCCCGTACCCGGTCCGCGTCCCGTCGCGCCGCCGCGCCCCGGCCGTCCGGGTCCTGCCCGGCCGATGCCGCCGGCGCAGCGCACGCCGCACGCCGCGGCCCCCAAGCCAGGGCCCGCCGCCCCGGCAGTCCCCGCCCCCGCCGCGAGCCGTCCGGCCCCCGCCGACGGCGCCGCCGCTCCGGTCCCGCAGATCCAGCTCATCCCGGCCTCGGCCGAGGGTGCGCTCGACGCGGCCGAAGAGGCGGTCGACCTGCTCCTGGACACCGGGCGCGCGCCCGGCGACGTCCTGGTGGTCACCACCGGCGACCCGCACCCGTGGGCCACGCACGAGCTGTCCTTCGGCGAGGCCGCCTACTGGGCCCAGCACGACGCGGGCGACGACGTCTTCTACGCCGACGCCGCCGCCCTCGGCCGTGCCGCGGCCAGGCCCGTGGTCGTCGTCGCGGTCAACGGCGGCGAGGAGAGCGCGCTCGCCGCGCTCCCCGAGGCCGTCACCCGGGCGGGCGCCCTGCTGATCGTGTGCGGGGACCCGCAGCGGATCAACTCGGTGCTGGGCGCGGGCGTCTGACGCCCGAGCCGGGCCGTCGCGGTCCGCTGCGGAGTCCGCGCTGACCGGTACGTGATCACGTGCCGTTCGGCGCGGCCTTGCCGTGCCCGTGCGCTCCGGCGTCCCCTCAGCGTGCCGCCGCCCGGCGGAGCACCTCCGAGGCCGCGCCTCCGGTGCGGTTCGCCGGGGGATCGCCGCCGGTCAGGGGATCGGGCCGGGAGCCGGCGCTGGGGCGGCGACCGCCGCGCCCCTCGCCGAACACCTGCCAGCCGCCGCGGGTCAGCGTGATGTAGGCCCCGCAGCGCAGTCCGTGCAGCGTGCAGGCGTCCCGCAGACCCCACATCCAGGCCCCGTCCTCGGGGGTCCAACGCGCGTCGCCTTCACGGCAGTAGAGCAGCACGGCCGTGCGCACCGGGGCGCGCCTCCGCAGATCGTGCGGGATGATCCGGCGCAGCTGCGACAGCAGGGCGTTGCGGAAGACCCAGCCGTCCGTCGCCGCCGTGCGCCGGGTGAACGAGGCGCTCGCGCAGAGCCGTTCGTCGGCGTCGAGCACGGCCACGACCGCCGTCGCGGGTCCCGGCCGGTGCCGGAAGTGCAGCCCCCTGACGACGTCGCGCGGATTGCGCAGCAGCGGGATCCCCGCGGCGGCCCACTCCTCGGGTGCGAGCATCCGGGCCAGCCGGTGCGCGGAGTCCACGGGCATCTCGGCAGGGGCGGACGGCGGCCGGGCGTCGAGCCGCTCGGCCGCCTCACGGCTTTCACGGGCCCCGGATGTCTCCTCGCTCCAGTGCCCGCCCTCGGCCCTGTGCTTCTCCTCGGCCCTGTACGTCTCCTCGAACGAGGCGAATCCGAAGGTCACGGTCCTCCCTTCGGCTGCGCCCGCGCAAAGGGCGGGGTGGTACTGCGGGAGCGCGCCGCGACATGGCTTCGGCGGGTCGCGGGCCGCGCGGGGAGCTGTCCCGATTCTTCCCGCCGCACCGGCTCGCGGCAATGAACAATCGGGGCCGCACGCCGGTATCGGACGATGCGTCGTGTATATCCTTCCCCGCTTCGCGGTCCTCGACGCTTGCCGCGGTTGTGTACAGGGGCCCGGCGTTCCCCGCACGCGGCGGTGAAGTGGCCGATTGTCAGTGGCATCGGGTTGCATGGGGGCATGGACGATCCGGAACTCCGCGCCGAAGCCGATGCCATCCTCGCCGATCTCGTCGGCGACCCGAGCGGTGCGGCGCGGCTGCGCGAGGACCAGTGGCAGGCCGTGGCCGCGCTGGTGAAGGAACGCAGACGCGCTCTGGTGGTGCAGCGCACCGGCTGGGGGAAGTCGGCGGTGTACTTCGTCGCGACCGCCCTGCTGCGCCGCCGCGGCGCGGGCCCCACGGTGATCATCTCGCCGCTGCTCGCGCTCATGCGCAACCAGGTCGAGGCGGCGGCACGGGCGGGAATCCAGGCCCGCACCATCAACTCCGCCAACCCCGAGGAGTGGGGGACCATCTACGGAGAGGTGGAGCGCGGCGAGACGGACGTCCTCCTGGTCAGCCCCGAGCGGCTGAATTCCGTGGACTTCCGCGAGCAGGTGCTGCCCGAGCTGGCGGCGACGACCGGCCTCCTCGTGGTCGACGAGGCGCACTGCATCTCCGACTGGGGCCACGACTTCCGCCCCGACTACCGCAGGCTGCGCGCGATGCTCGCCGAGCTGTCCGAGGGCGTCCCGGTGCTCGCCACCACCGCGACGGCGAACGCACGGGTGACCGCCGACGTCGCCGAGCAGCTCGGCACCGGCGCGGGCGAGGCCCTCGTGCTGCGCGGCACGCTGGAGCGGGAGAGCCTGCGGCTCGGCGTGGTCCGGCTGCCGGACGCCGCGCACCGCCTGGCCTGGCTGGCTGAGCACCTGCCGGAGCTGCGGGGCTCCGGGATCATCTACGCGCTCACGGTCGCCGCGGCCGAGGAGGCCACCGCCTTCCTGCGGCAGCGCGGCTTCGACGTGGCCTCGTACACGGGACGTACGGAGAACGCCGACCGGCTGCAGGCCGAGACCGACCTCCAGGAGAACCGCGTCAAGGCGCTGGTCGCGACGTCCGCGCTCGGCATGGGCTTCGACAAGCCGGACCTGGGCTTCGTGGTCCACCTCGGTTCGCCGTCCTCGCCGATCGCGTACTACCAGCAGGTCGGGCGCGCGGGCCGTGGCGTCGAGCACGCCGACGTCCTGCTGCTGCCCGGCAAGGAGGACGAGGCCATCTGGCGCTACTTCGCCGACACGGCCTTCCCGCCGGAGGCGCAGGTGCGGCAGACCCTCGCGGCCCTCGCGGACGCGGGCCGCCCGCTGTCGGTGCCGGCCCTCGAAGCGTCGGTCGACCTCAGACGCACCCGCCTGGAGACCATGCTGAAGGTCCTCGACGTCGACGGCGCGGTCAAGCGGGTCAAGGGCGGCTGGACGGCCACGGGCGCCGAGTGGACGTACGACGCCGAGCGCTATGCCTGGGTGGCGAAGCAGCGGGCGGCCGAGCAGCAGGCGATGCGGGACTACGTGAGCACGGACCGGTGCCGCATGGAGTTCCTGCGCCGGCAGCTCGACGACGAGGGGGCGGTCCCCTGCGGGCGCTGCGACAACTGCGCGGGGCCGTGGGCGGATTCGGCCGTCTCCGCCGAGATGCTGACGGGCGCGGCCAAGGAGCTGGACCGTCCGGGCGTGGAGATCGAGCCGCGCCGGATGTGGCCGACGGGCATGCCCGCCCTCGGCGTCGACCTCAAGGGGCGCATCCCGGCGAAGGAGCAGTGCTCCGCCGGACGCGCCATCGGACGGCTCTCGGACATCGGCTGGGGCAACCGCCTGCGGCCGCTGCTCGCCGAGACCGCGCCCGACGGCCCCGTCCCCGACGACGTCCTGCGCGCCGCGGTGGACGTCCTCGCCGACTGGGCGCGCTCGGCGGGGGGCTGGGCGTCGGGCGCCGACGACGCCCCGGCGCGGCCGGTGGGTGTGGTCGCCGTGCCGTCGCTGGCCCGGCCGCGGCTGGTCGGTTCGCTCGCCCAGGGCATCGCGTCCATCGGCCGCCTGCCCTTCCTCGGCACGCTGACGTACACCGGGGCGGACGGCGCGCACGCCGCCCGCCGCAGCAACTCCGCGCAGCGTCTGCGAGCGCTGTCCGGAGCGTTCGCCGTCTCCGACGAGCTGGCGGGCGCGCTTGCGGCGGCGCCGGGGCCGGTGCTGCTCGTGGACGACAGCACGGACTCCGGCTGGACCCTGGCGGTCGCCGCCCGCCTGCTGCGCAGAGCGGGCGCCGACCAGGTCCTTCCGCTGGTGCTCGCGGCGGCGGGGTGATGCCCGGAGGGTCCGCCGCCGCGGGGGAGGGGCCGCTTTATGGCACAGGCTCTTGTCAGGGGCGGCTGGTCAGGTAGCCGCCCATGGAGGTGAAGTACTCCGTGGCGGGCAGTTCCCGGCCGTCCTCGGTCCGTACGCGCGTGATGGCCAGGCCGTGGTTGCGGCCGGTGCGGGCGTCGGCTCCGGCGACGATGACCACGCCCTCGCCCTCGCGGTAGAAGATGCGGCCCGGCGTGCCGCCGTAGCGGCCCTCGGAGACCACCGCGGAGACGACTTCGAGCCGCTTGCCCTTGTGGAAGGCGAACGCGCTCGGGTACGGCGCGGACTGGGCGCGGACCAGGCGCTCCAGGTCCTCGGCGGGCCAGGTCCAGTCGATGCGGATGTCCTCCTCGGCCCGCTTGTGGAAGAAGCTGGCCTGGGAGCGGTCCTGCTTGGTGAACTCCGTCTGCCCGGACGCGATGAGGTCGAGCGCGCCGATGGTGACGGGGGCGATCAGGTCGACCGTCTTGTGGAAGAGGTCGGTCGCGGTGTCCGTCGGGCCGACCGGGACGGCCTCCTGCCGGACGATGTCACCGGCGTCCAGCTCGTCGTCCATCATGTGCGCGGTCACGCCGACTTCGGGCTCGCCGTTGATCATCGCCCAGATGATCGGGGAGAAGCCCGCGTACTTCGGCAGCAGCGAGTCGTGGACGTTCAGCGTGCCGCGGCGCGGGAGGCCGAAGATGCGCGGGGGAATCCACGTGCGCCAGTTGTTGGCGACGATGATGTCCGGGTCGGCCTCCTTGAGGCGCGCGAACAGCTCCTCGTCGTCGGGCCGGTTGCGGATCAGCACCGGGACGCCGTGCTCCTCGGCCAGGTCGGCGACGGAGTCGCTCCAGATCTTCTCGTACGCGTGCTCGCTCTTGGGGTGCGTCACGACAAGGACCACGTCGTGCTCGGACTCCAGCAGGGCTTGCAGGGTGCGGTGGCCCCAGGTCTGGTAACCGAACATGACGACCCGCATCGGGGTTCCTCCTCAGAGCAGGGATTTGGCCAGTAGCAAGTTAAGCAAGGCTTACCTTAGCTTGCAATAAGCGGACACCGCGCTTCAGTTGGCGGGGCGTCGCGGGCGGTTGCCCGCTTTGCCTATCGACAGGTCGATGCGATTAGCTTAGGCTCACCTAAGTTGGGGGCTCCGCGTCGTCGGTGTGCCCCCTTCCGCGCACCTTCCCCACGCCTGACAGGCGGCTTCCCCGCACGATTGGGAGAGACATGTCACAGGTTCTTCCTGGCGACGCACCACTGGTCCACGACCTCATCGGCATCGGTTTCGGACCGTCCAATGTGGCCATGGCGATCGCGCTCAACGAGCACAACGCCCGCGTCGGCAGGCAGGAGGCGGTCACCGCTCACTTCTTCGAGCAGCAGTCGAGCTTCGGCTGGCACCGCGGCATGCTCATCGACGACGCGACCATGCAGGTGTCCTTCCTCAAGGACCTGGTGACGCAGCGGAACCCCACGAGCGAGTTCAGCTTCCTCTGCTACCTGAAGGCCAAGGGGCGGCTGACCGACTTCATCAACCACAAGAACCTCTTCCCGCTGCGGGTGGAGTTCCACGACTACCTCGAATGGGCCGCGGCCAAGGTCGACGACATGGTCTCCTACGGCCACGAGGTCGTCGGTGTCACGCCGCACGTCCGCGACGGGGCCGTGGAGTTCCTCGACGTGACGGTCCGGTCGGGGGAGGGGCTCGCGGTCCACCGCGCCCGCAACCTGGTCATCGGCACCGGTCTGCGCCCCCTCGTGCCCGAGGGCGTCGACCGCGGCGACCGCGTCTGGCACAACTCCGAACTGCTCACCAAGGTCGGCGAGATCGAGGGCACGAACCCCTCGCGGTTCGTCGTCGTGGGCGCCGGGCAGAGCGCCGCGGAGAACGTGGCCTACCTGCACCGCCGCTTCCCCGAGGCCGAGATCTGCGCCGTCTTCTCGCGCTACGGCTACAGCCCCGCCGACGACAGCAGCTTCGCCAACCGGATCTTCGACCCGGGAGCGGTCGACGAGTACTACGCCGCTCCGGAGGGCGTCAAGAGCCGGCTGATGGACTACCACGGGAACACCAACTACTCCGTGGTGGACATCGACCTGATCGACGACCTCTACCGGCAGATGTACCAGGAGAAGGTCCTCGGCACCGAGCGGCTGCGCTTCCTCAACGTCTCCCGGCTCTCCGAGGTCAAGGAGACGGACGACTCGGTCCGCGCCACCGTGACGTCCCTCGTCACGGGCGAGGAGACCCACCTCGACGCCGACGTCGTGGTCTGCGCCACCGGCTACAGCCCCGCCGACCCGCTCGGCCTGCTCGGCGAGGTCGCCGAGCGCTGCCTGCGCGACGAGGCGGGCCGCGTCCGCGTCGAGCGCGACTACCGCGTCACCACCGACCCCGGGCTGAGCTGCGGCATCTACCTCCAGGGCGGCACCGAGCACACGCACGGCATCACCTCGTCCCTGCTCTCCAACATCGCGATCCGGGTCGGCGAGATACTCGACTCGGTGCTCGACCGGCGCGCCGCGCCCGCCTCCGACGGGGCCACGGCGGTCGCCGACGGCACCGGCAACACCACCCGATAACGTACGTCGTCATGAGCACGACTTCGGTGGAGCGCCCCGCGGCCAGGGCCGCGGGGACAACGGGGGCCCAGCGACGGCGGGTTGTGGGGCTCGGCGTGCTCGCCGTGCTCCTCGTCGTCGCGGCGGCGGCGTCACTGGCCGTCGGCGCGCGTGCGCTGACCCCCGGTGAGGTGTGGCACGGGCTCTTCGCCGAACCGGAGGCCGACCGGCGGCTCACCGAGATCAGGCTCATCGTGGAGACCGTGCGCGTGCCCCGGACGGTCCTGGCGATCGTGGCGGGCATCGCCCTCGGGGTCGGCGGCGCGCTGATCCAGGGCTACACACGCAACCCCATCGCGGACACGGGGCTGCTCGGGGTGAACGCGGGGGCGTCGTTCGCCGTCGTGTTCGTGACCGCGGTCTTCGGGTTCTCCAGCCCCTTCGAGTACGTGTGGTTCGCCTTCCTGGGGGCGGCGGTCGCCGGGGTCGTCGTGTTCGGCCTCGCCAGCATCGGGCGCGGGGCGGGCAACCCGCTCACGCTCGCGCTCGCCGGGCAGGGCATCACCGTGTTCCTCGCGGCGATGACCACCGCGGTCGCGCTCTCGGACCAGAAGTCGCTCAACGCGCTGCGGTTCTGGAACGCGGGGTCCGTGGCCGGCGTCAAGTTCGACGTCATCTGGCCGGTGACCGGGTTCATCGCCGTGGGGCTCGTCCTCGCCCTCACCACGCTGCCCGCCCTCAACCTGCTCAACCTGGGCGAGGACGTGGCGCGCGGGCTCGGCGTGAACATCGCGCTGAGCCGGACCGTCGGCATCGTCGCCATCACCCTGCTCGCCGGTGCGGCCACCGCGGCATGCGGCCCGATCGCCTTCGTCGGGCTCATGGTGGCCCACGTCGCCCGCTATCTGACGGGGCCCGACTACCGCTGGCTCGTGCCGTACGCGGGGCTGCTCGGCGCCTTCGTCCTGCTGGTCTGCGACATCGTGGGCCGCCTGGTGGTGCGCCCCGGCGAACTGGAGGCCGGAGTCGTCGTCGCCCTCGTCGGCGCCCCGTTCTTCGCGGTCCTGGTCTGGCGCGGAAAGTTCACGAGCGCATGAGCGGGACACGGGCACGCGTGAGCGGGCCGGACGTGAACGGGTCGAGTGCGGACGGTGCGGGCGTGAGCGGGTCGGATGTGAGCGGTACGGGCGTGAACGGCACGGGCGTGAAGCCATCGGTGACGCCGGGTGTGCGGTTCGGCGGGGTCTCGTTCGTCTGGCGGCCCTACGTCGTCCTCGTCACGCTGCTCCTCGCGGTGGCGACCTTCCTGGTGTTCTGCCTCTCCATCAGCATCGGCGACTTCCCCATCGGCCTCTCCCGGGTGATGGCCACGATCGTCGGCAGGGGCGAGCAGGTCGACGAGTTCGTCATCATGGACCTGCGGATGCCGCGGGCCATGGCCGGACTCGTCGTCGGCGTCGCCCTCGGCGTGTCCGGGGCGCTCACGCAGTCCATCGCCCGGAATCCGCTGGCCAGCCCGGACATCCTCGGCATCACCGGCGGCGCGAGCGCGGTCGCGGTCTGCCTCGTGACGGTGTCGGGCGGGGCCGCCGCCGCGGTCGTCAGCTCCGTCGGGCTCTCCGCGGCAGCGCTCGCGGGCGGTCTCGGCACGGGTCTGCTGGTGTACTTCATGGCCTGGCGGCGCGGGATCGACGGCTTCCGGCTCATCCTCATCGGCATCTCGGTGAGCGCCGTGATGGAGGCGATCACGACCTGGCTCCTCGTCACGGCCGACGTCCGCGACGTGGCCCGCGCGCAGGCCTGGCTTGTCGGCTCGCTGGACAACCGGTCGTGGGACGAGGTGTGGGTGGCGCTCTGGTGCTCGCTCGCCCTCCTGGTGGTCGTCATGGCCGTCGCGTTCCAGTTCAAGCCCCTGCACCTGGGCGACGACGTCGCCGCGGGGCTCGGCGTGCGGTACTCACGTGTGCGGGCGGTCCTGCTGCTCTGCGCCGTCCTCCTGGCCGCCGTCGCGGTGAGCGCGGCGGGCCCCGTCCCCTTCGTCGCGCTGGTCGCCCCGCAGGTGGCGATGCGTCTGGCGCGGTGCCCCACCCCGCCCTTGGCGGCCTCGGGCCTGGTCGGGGCGCTGCTCCTGATCGGCGCCGACCTGACCGCGCGCACGGCCCTGCCGATCACGCTGCCGGTCGGCGTGGTGACCGCCGCGATCGGCGGTCCGTTCCTCGTCTACCTGTTGGTGCGGGCTAACCTCCGATAGATAATGCGAAGGTTAGCCATACCTAATACAGCCATACCTAATGCAGGGGGGCTCGTGGCCGCTCAGTACATCATCGACGCCGGACCCGCAGTCGCCGACGGGGCCGCCGGCGCCGCACGGCTCGCGGCCGAGGACGTCACGGTCGGATACGGCGGCCGGACCGTCATCGACGGCCTCGACGTGAAGATCCCGCCCGGAGTGATCACCACGATCATCGGGCCCAACGGCTGCGGCAAGTCGACCCTGTTGCGCACGCTGACGAGGCTGCTCAAACCGACCGCGGGCACGGTCGTCCTGGACGGGGAGGACATCGGCAGGCTCAAGACCCGTACCGTCGCCAAGAAGCTCGGGCTGCTGCCGCAGGCCCCGGTGGCGCCGGACGGGCTCACGGTGGCCGACCTGGTCGCCAGGGGCCGCCACCCGCACCAGAGCTGGCTGCGCCAGTGGTCGTCGGACGACGCGGACGTGGTGGAGAAGGCCCTGGCCATGACCGGGGTCGCCGACCTCGCGGACCGTCCCGTCGACTCGCTCTCCGGCGGCCAGCGCCAGCGCGTCTGGATATCGATGACCCTGGCCCAGGGCACCGACCTGCTGCTCCTCGACGAGCCGACGACCTATCTGGACCTGGCGCACGCCATCGACGTGCTCGACCTGGTCGACGATCTGCACGAGTCGGGCCGCACGGTCGTCATGGTCCTGCACGACCTCAACCTCGCCACGCGCTACAGCGACAACCTCGTCGTGATGCGCGACGGGGCGATCCTGGCGCAGGGGCACCCGCGCGACGTGATCACCGCTGAACTGCTGGAAGAGGCGTTCGGGCTGCGCGCCAGGGTGGTCGACGACCCGGTGGGCGACCGGCCCCTCATCGTGCCGATCGGCCGTACGCACGTGCGACTTGACTGACCCTCGACACCCATCACGACGGCCCTGCGACGCCGTCCGGAACCGTCACCGGGCGATGCGTGACGGTTCGCGGCGCACAACTCGACCGGCCCGCCCGTGCGATGGGGCAGTAAGGCTAGGCTAACCTCATAACGACGGGTTAAGGTTGGCTGCCCTTACACAGGGCGCAGCGGTCAGCGCGAAAGCAAGGGATTCCGGATGCTCCTCGATCGAACGACGCTCACGAAGCCGTGGCGGCGACTGGCGGCGACCGTGTCCGCCGCGGCTCTCGGCGTGGGACTTCTCGCCGGGTGCGGTTCCGATTCGGCGGACAAGGAGAGCGACGGCGCGCCGGCCGCCGCCGCGGGCGGCTCCTTCCCCGTCAGCGTCGAGCACGCGTTCGGGACCACGAAGGTCACCGAGGCGCCCAAGCGGGTCGTCACCGTGGGCTACACGGACGACCAGGCCGTCCTCGCGCTCGGCACCAAGCCGGTCGGCATGACCGACCAGTACCCGAACCCCGCGGGCAAGTCCCCCGACATCAACACCCAGTGGCCCTGGGTGAAGGACAAGTGGGGCGACACCAAGCCCGAGGTCGTCATGGCCAACGGCGACTCGGGGCCCAACTACGAGAAGATCGCCGCCCTGCGGCCCGATCTGATCGTCGCGGTCTACTCCGAGATCGACAAGGCCGCCTACGACAAGCTCTCCAAGATCGCTCCGACGGTCGGCCGCACCAAGGGCGAGAAGGAGCTGTTCAGCGCCCCCTGGCAGGACAACACCGTCCACATCGCCAAGGCGCTCGGCAAGGAGGACGAGGGCAAGAAGCTCGTCGAGGGCATCGAGGACAAGCTCGCCGCGGCCAAGAAGTCGCACCCGGAGTTCGCGGGCCAGACCGCCGTGGCGCTGTCCTGGTACAAGGACTCCGTGAACCCGTTCACCTCCACCGACGTGCGCGGCCGGCTCCTGACGGGCATGGGCTTCACGTACCAGACGAAGGTCGACAAGGTCGCCGGCGGCAAGTTCTCCACCGAACTCTCGCCCGAGCGCATGGACCTGATCGACGTCGACCGCGTCATCGTCATCAACGACGCCGCGGACACGAAGGCGATCAAGAAGGACAAGCTCTTCGCCAACCTGGACGCGGTGAAGAAGAACAAGGTCTCCTACCTGCTCGACAGTGAGGGCCCGGCGGTCGGCGCCGCCATGTCCCAGAGCACCGCGCTCTCCCTGCCGTACGCCATCGACGAGCTCGTGAAGTCGGTCGACTGAGTGTGAGCAGCACGGACACACGCCCCGCCCCGGCGACCCTGCGCACGGCGGGCGGGGGCGAGGCGGCCCGCTGGGTCGGCGCGCACTGCCGGCGGATGCCATGGCTGTCATCGGCCACGGTGCTCACCACGGTGGCCGGGGCGGCGCTCCAGGTGCTCCCCGTGCTGCTGCTCGGCCGGGTGGTCGACGCGGTGGTCGAGGGCGACTCACGCTCGGTCCTGGTCACGATCGCCGTCCTGCTGGTCTCCGCCGCGCTGCTCGGCGCGGCGGCCACCGCGGTGTCGACGTATCTGATCGGACGCCTCGGCGCGGATCTGCTCGCACGGCTGCGCGAAGGCGCGGTCCGCGCGGTGCTCGGGATGCCGAGCGCGCGGATCGAGCAGGTCGGCCGGGGGGACGTGCTCTCCCGGGTCGGCGACGACGTGGCCGTCCTGTCCAAGGGCATCCGCACGGCCATCCCCACGGTGTTCTCCGCCGGGGTGCTCGTCGCCATCGCCACGGTCGGCATGTTCGGCCTGGACTGGCGGCTCGGTCTGGCGGGCGCCGCCGCGCTGCCCGCGTACGGTCTTGCCCTGCGCTGGTACCTGCCCCGCTCCGCCCCCCTCTACCGCAAGCAGCGGGTGGCCCAGGCGGACCGGGCGCAGGCGCTGATCAGCGGCCTGGACGGGATCGACACCGTCCGGGCGTACCGCCTGGAGGATTCCTTCCGCGAGAAGGTCACCCAGGAGTCCTGGCGGGTGCGGGACCTCGGGGTCGAGGTGTTCCGGTTCTTCGGGCGGTTCGTCGGCCGGGAGAACCGCGCCGAGTTCATCGGCCTCGTCCTCATCCTCGTGGCGGGATACGCCCTGTTGGAGGCGGACGCGGCCACGCTGGGCGAGGTGTCGGCGGCGCCGCTGATGTTCCACCGGCTGTTCACGCCGCTGGGCGCCATCATGTTCACCTTCGACGAGGCGCAGAAGTCGGGCGCCAGCCTGACCCGGCTCGTCGGCGTGCTCGGCGAGTCCGCGGACGGCCGCCTCGTGGGCGACGCGTCCGTGGAGCCCGCGAAGGCCGTGGCGTACCCGGTCACGGTCGAGGGGCTGACGTTCAGTTACCCGGACACCGATGAGCCGGTGCTCACGGACGTCGACCTGACGATCCCCGCGGGCGGGTCGCTCGCCCTGGTCGGCGCCACGGGGGCCGGGAAGTCGACCCTCGCCGCGCTGATCGCGGGCATCGGCACCCCGCAGGCCGGTTCCGTGCGCATCGGGTCGCAGGACCTGGCGGAGCTGGACGAGGCCGCCGCGCGGGGCCTGGTGAGCATCCTGACCCAGGAGACGCACGTGTTCTCGGGGCCGCTCGCGGACGACCTGCGCCTCGCCGCGCCGGACGCGACCGACGCCGAACTGATGGACGCCCTGCGCACGGTCGGCGCCGGGGACTGGGTCGAGGCGCTGCCCGAGGGCCTGGACACCATGGTCGGCGAGGGCGGCGAACGCCTGGACGTCGCCAAGGTCGCCCAGATCGCCCTGGCCAGGCTGGTGCTCGGCCGGGCGCCGGTGGTGGTGCTCGACGAGTCGACCGCAGAGGCGGGCAGCGAGGGCGCCGCCGAGCTCGAACGGGCGGTGCTCGCCGCGTGCGTGGGACGGACCACGCTGTTCGTGGCCCACCGTCTGACGCAGGCGATGGCGGCGGACCGGATCGCCGTCCTCGACGCGGGCCGCGTGGTGGAGCAGGGCACGCACGACGACCTCGTGGCCCTGGGCGGCAGGTACGCCCGGCTGTGGCGGGCCTGGCGCGAGGGCAGCTAGCGAAGCGGGACGGCCGGCCGGGCCCGGCGGGCGGAGCCCAGCGGTGGCCGGCCTGACCGTTCAGGACCGCCGAGCCTGGCAGGCGGAGCCGATCGGGGGGGCGGCCGGGCCTGCGAGGTGTGGTCGGTCTGGTGAGGTGTGGTCGAACACGCTCTCACCAGGGGTGTTAGGTGATCCTAAGTTAGGCTAGCCTAACTTCTATGCTGTGGAAGGACGCTGAGTCTTCGATGACCGAACCGAGCGCTCGCCTCGTACTGCTTGCCCCCGAGCGTCTGGCGGCGGTGCGCCGGCGGACCGGTGACCACTCCGACCGGGCCATCGCCGAAGCGTGCGCCATCGGTCTGTCGTACTGGGCGACGGGCCTGTCGCCCGAGGGCATCGACCTCGCCCCGGGCACACTCTTCGCCGACGTCCTCGCCTGGGCCGACAACGGCGGCGCCACGAGCGCCGACTGGCCGGTCGCGGCGGACGGCCTGAGCATCGGCGTCCCCGAAGGCGTCGACCTCGCCGACGCGCAGCTCGCCCTCGACGACCTCGCCGACTTCCCCGACAGGCCCCTCGGCACCATCGGCCCCTTCGGCCCCGCCGACCGCCTCGCGGCCCTCGCCCGGTGGAACGACACCGACGCCGAGCGGGACCGCCCGACCATCGTCGAGATGTTCCGCGAGCAGGCGAGGACCAGGCCCGACGCCATCGCCATCGTCGACGAGCACCGGTCCCTGACGTACCGCCAGGCCGCCGAGCACTCGGCCCAGCTCGCCCACCACCTGCTCGCGCGCGGCCTCACCGCCGAACAGGTCGTCGGCATCTCCCTCGGCCGCTGTGCCGACATGGTGATCGGGCTCCTCGGCGTCCTCCAGGCCGGCTGCGCCTTCGTGCCGCTCGACCCGCAGTGGCCCACCGCCCGCCGCGCCGTCGTCATCGAGGACGCCCGCGTCGTCCTCCAGCTCAACGCCTCCGGCGAGCACGACGGCGACGAACCGGAAGCCGTGGCCGTCGACCTCGACGCCTGGCGCTTCGGCGACCGGCCCGCCGAGGCGCCCGGGATCACCACCCCCGGCGACTCCCTCGCCTACGTCATCTTCACCTCGGGCTCGACCGGACGCCCCAAGGGCGCCATGATCCGCCACAAGGCGATCAGCGAGCGCCTGCTCTGGCAGGTCGACGAGATCCTCGGCTTCGGCCACGACGACGCCTCGCTGTTCAAGGCGCCGCTCTCCTTCGACATCTCCATCAACGAGATCTTCCTGCCCCTGGTCAGCGGCGGCAGGCTCGTGGTCCTGCGGCCCGGCGGCGAGCGCGACCCGCACCACCTGCTCAGCGTCATCGCCGAGCAGCGCGTCACGTTCACCTACCTCGTCTCGTCGATGCTCGACGTGCTCCTGGAGATGGCCGGCGACTCCGGGGCACTCGACAGCCTGCGGCACGTGTGGTGCGGCGGCGAGGTGCTGACCTCGGAGCTGTACGACCGCTTCCGCTCCCGCCTCGACATACCGATGTACCACGGCTACGGCCCGGCCGAGACGACCATCGGCGTCTCCCACGTCATCTACCGGGGCACCGCCGAACGCCTGTCGACCTCGATCGGCAGGGCCAACCCCAACACGCAGCTCTACGTACTCGACGACGAACTGCGCCCGGTCCCGGTCGGCGTCGGCGGCGAGCTGTACGTGGGCGGCCTCCTGCTCGGCCGCGGATACGTCAACGCGCCCGGCCTGACCGCCTCCCGGTTCGTGGCCAACCCCTTCGCCGACGACGGCTCCCGGCTCTACCGCACCGGCGACCTCGCCCGGTTCGCCCCGGACGGCTCCCTGGACTTCCTCGGCCGCGCCGACAACCAGATCAAGATCCGCGGCATGCGCCTGGAGATCGAGGACGTCGAGGTCGGCCTCGCCGAGCACCCCGAAGTGCGGCACACCTGCGTCGTCGCCAAGAAGAACGCGGCCGGCGGCACCTACCTCGTGGGCTACGTGATCCCCGCCGCCGGCAGCGAGGACCTGCGGGCGGACACGGTCAAGGCATGGGCCGCCGAGCACATGGTCGAGTACATGGTGCCCGCCCACGTCGTCGTCGTCCCGGAGTTCCCGCTCACCGCGAACGGCAAGGTTGACCGCCGCGCCCTGCCCGAGCCGGTCGCCGGGACGGCCGCGCTCAAGCCCCCGGCCACCGACAACGAACGCGTGGTCTGCGCCGTGGTCGCGGACCTCCTCCAGCTCGAAGAAGTCGGCGTCGACCAGGACTTCTTCGCCCTCGGCGGCGACAGCATCCTGGCGATCTCGCTGCTCAGCGCGTTGCGCGAGGCCGGTCTCCACGTCACCGCACGACAGATCTTCACCCACGGCGTCGTCGGCGCCCTCGCGGCGGTGGCGAGCCGCGAGGACGTCACCACCATCGACCACGGCGACGTCGCGACAGGCCCGGTCAGCGGATCGCCCATCGTGCAGTGGCTCGGCGAGACCACGGACGCGATCGACGGCTTCGTGCAGTCGGTGGTCCTGAACACCCCCGCGGACCTCACGGCGGACGCCCTCGACGACATCCTCGCCGCGGTGGTCCGCCGCCACGACATGCTCCGCGCCGAGCTGGTCCGCGGAGACCGCTGGAGCTTCGTCATCCCGTCCGCGGAACGGGCCACGGCGAGCTGGCAGGAGAGCGGCCTGCCGCTGGACGAGTGTGTCGCGCTCGCCACCGAGGGGCTGGACCCGGAGGGCGGCGTGATGCTGCGCGCCGTCTGGCGCCGCGCCTCCCGCGAACTGGTCGTCGTCGTCCACCACGTGGTCATCGACGGTGTCTCCTGGCGGGTCCTGATGGACGACCTGGCCACGGCGTGGCGGCAGGTCACCGCGGGCGAACCGATCGAACTGCCGCAGGTCACCACCTCGTTCCGGCGCTGGACGCAGCTCCTGGAACGCGCCGCGTTCGACGCGGACCGCGACCACTGGCTGCGCCCCCTGCCGGGCACGGACGAGCCGCTGGGCAGGCGCCGGCTGACCGAGGCGGACACCGTGGCGCGGGAGCGGCTGCGTACCGTGTCCGTCGGCCCCGAGATCACCGCGGCGCTCCTCGGCGAGGTGCCCGCGAAGTTCCACGCGGGCGTCAACGACGTCCTGCTGACCGCGCTGGCCGTCACCCTCGCCCGGTGGCGCCGCGACCTCGGCCAGGACCAGACGTTCGCGCACATCGAGCTGGAGGGGCACGGCCGCGAGGGGCGGTTCGTGGCCGACGCCGCGGGCTTCGAACCGGAACTCTCCCGCACCGTCGGCTGGTTCACCACGCTGTTCCCCGTGACCGTGGACCCCGGCGCGGCGGACGACTTCCGCGCGCCCGCCTACCTGGCCGCCGCGCTCAAGGCGGTCAAGGAAGACCTCGCCCGCGTGCCCGCCAACGGCCTGTCCTACGGCGCCCTGCGGTACCTGCACGGCACCGCGACCGACACGTCCGCGCCGCAGGTGCTCTTCAACTACCTGGGCCGCTTCGACGCGGGCGCCTCGGGGGAGTGGCAGCTCACCGGGCCGACCGGCCAGCTGGGCGAGAAGCGCGACCCGAGGATGCGGCTGCCGCGCGCCCTGGAGTTCAACGCCATCGCCGAACCCGGCGCGGACGGCGGCGAGTACGAGCTCGTCACCACCGTCTCCTGGCCCGACGGCATGTTCACCGACGACGACATCACGGTCCTCGGCGACTACTTCCGCGAGACCCTCGCCGCCCTCGCCGCCCTCGACCAGGGCGGCCACACCCCGAGCGACTTCCCCCTCGTCCCCCTCACCCAGGCCGACGTCGACGCCTTCGACGGACCCGCGCTGCGGGACATCCTGCCGCTGACCCCGCTCCAGGAAGGCCTGTACTTCCACTCCGTCTTCGACGACGAATCGGCGGGCGCCTACGTCGAGCAGCAGCTCCTCACGCTCGACACGCCCGACGGCGAGGTGGACGCCGACCGGCTCGCCACCGCGGCCACCCGGCTGCTGACCCTCTATCCCAACCTGGCCGCCCGCTTCGTGGCGCTGGCCGACGGCCGCGTCGTCTCCGTGCTCGACAGCGGCGTCCAGGCGCCCTTCACCACGCTGGACCGCCCCGGCATCACCGACGACGAGATACGGGCGTACGCCGAGAGCGACCGCCGCGCCGGGTTCGACCTGGCCACCGGGCCGCTGATGCGGTACACGCTGATCCGCGCGGGCGCGGGCAGGAACGTCCTGGTGCAGACCGTGCACCACATCATCGCCGACGGCTGGTCGGTGCCGCCGATGCTCCGCGCGCTCCTCGCCGAGTACCACGCGCCGGGCAGTGTGTACGCGCTCCGGGGCTTCCCCGACTACGTGGCATGGCTCGCCGGACGCGACGACGAGGAGAGCGACCGGGTCTGGGCCGAGGAACTGGCCGGGCTGCCGGGCCCCTCGCTGGTCGCCGAGGGCCACACGCCCTCCGACCGGTTCGCCGACACCGCCGTGGTGCCCGCCGACGACGTCGACGCGGCCGTGCGCGCCGCCGGTGTGCCCCTCAGCGTCGCCGTGCACAGCGCCTGGGCGGTGACGCTCGGCGGCATTCTGCGCGGCACGGACGTGGTCTTCGGCTCCACCGTGTCCGGCCGCGACGCGGACGTCCCCGGCATCGGCGACATGGTCGGCCTGTTCATCAACACCGTCCCCGTGCGCGCCCGCTGGAGCGCCGGCACCACCGCACGCGACCTGCTCGCCTCGGTGCGCGCGCACCAGAGCGCGGTCCTCCCGCACCAGCACGTCTCGCTGGCGCGCATCGGCCGGCAGGCCGGCGCGGGCAACCTCTTCGACACCCTGGTGGTGTTCGACGTCGCCGCCGACGTGGCCGACCTGCGCACGCCCGACGCCGACCTGGCCGTCACCGCCATCGTCAACGAAGGGGCCCCGCACTACCCGCTGACCCTCGTCGTGGAGCGGACCGCCGAAGGACGGCCGCGCTTCAACCTCATCTACGACGGTGAACTGCTCCGCGAGCCGAGCGCGCAGGAGATCCTGCGGACGTTCGCCGCGACCCTCACCGGCCTGCTCACCCGGCAGGATGCCCTGGTCACCGAGGTGGCGCCCGAGGACGCCCGGCGCCCCGAACCCGTCACCCGCACGACCCTGGGCGCGCTGTTCGCCGCCGCCGCGCGCCGCGATCCGGCCGCCACGGCCGTCACGCAGTGCGCTCTGGACGGGACCACGCGGTCGTTGACGTACGGCGAACTGGCGGCCGACGCCGCCGCCCTGGCGTCGGTGCTGCGCGCGGCCGGGGTCGGCCCCGGCCGGCGGGTAGCCGTCGCCGTGCCCCGCTCGCTCGAACAGGTCGTCGCCATGGTCGCCGTCGTCACGGCGGGCGGCGCGTACGTGCCGCTGGACCTCGCCTACCCCGACGAGCGCCTGGAGTACATCCTCGGCGACGCCGCCCCGCAGGTCGTGCTCGTCGAACGCGAGCAGCAGGACCGTTTCACCGGGCTTCTGGCGAAGGCGGGCGTCGCGGCGCGCGTGCTCGTGCGCGGCGAGGAGTTGCCCGAGGCCGCCGACGAGACGGCCGGACCCGACGCCACGTGGCACGACCCCGCCTACGTGATCTACACCTCCGGATCGACCGGGCGACCCAAGGGCGTCGCCGTGCCGCACTCCAGCGTGGTGACCCTGCTCGCCAACACGCGGCCCGACATGGGGTTCGGGCCGTCCGACGTGTGGGTGCAGTTCCACTCTTTCTCCTTCGACTTCGCGGTCTGGGAGCTGTGGGGCGCCCTGGCGCACGGCGGCGAACTGCTCGTGCCGGAGTACGGACTCACCCGCTCGCCCGTGGACTTCCACCGCCTCGTCCGCGAGCGCGGGGTGACGGTGCTCAACCAGACCCCGTCGGCGTTCTACCGGTTCACCGAGGCCGACCGGCACGCGGACGGCCCGGCCACCTCCCTGCGCCGCATCATCTTCGGCGGCGAGGCGCTCGACCTCGGACGGCTGCGCGGCTGGGTCGAGCGGCACGGCGCCGCCTCGCCCGAGCTGGTCAACATGTACGGCATCACCGAGACCACCGTCCACGTCACCCACCGGGTGCTCACCGACGACGACTTCGCGCACGGCGACGACGTCAGCCCCATCGGCGGCCCGATCCCCGGCCTGGTCACCTACCTGCTCGACGACCGGCTGCGGCCGGTGCCGCCGGGGCGGGTCGGCGCCATCTACGTCGCGGGCGACCAGGTGGCCCTCGGCTACCTGGGCCGGCCGGGACTCACGGCGGGCCGCTTCGTGGCGGACCCCTTCGCGGGCGACGGATCGCGGATGTACCACACGGGCGACCTGGCCCGCCGCACGCTCGACGGCGAGCTGGAGTTCGCGGGGCGCGCCGACGACCAGGTGCAGCTCAAGGGCTTCCGCATCGAACTCGGCGAGGTGGAGTCCGCGGTACGCGAGCTCGACGGTGTGGTCGACGTGGCCGTCACCGTGGCGGACAGCGGCGACCACCTGGTCGCCCATGTCGTGGGCCGGACGCCCGGCGACCTCACCGCCGCGCTGGCCGCGAAGCTGCCGGCGCACATGGTGCCGGGGCGGGTCCTGCCCATCGACGCGCTGCCGTTGACGGTCAACGGCAAGCTGGACCGCAAGGCGCTGGTCGCGCGGGCCGCGGAGCACGACCTTCCGCACGGCGCCGTCTCGCCGACCGGTGCTTCGGGCGCCGCCGGAGCCACCGCGCCCGCCGTGGGGGAGTCCGCGCTCGCCGCGCTCGTCGGGGTCTTCGCCGAGGCCCTGCCCGGCGCCTCGGTCGACGCCGACACCGACTTCTTCGCGGCCGGCGGTGACAGCATCGTCGCCATCAGCGTGATCAACCGGGCCAGGGCGCTCGGCCTGCCGATCGCGCCACGGGACGTGTTCCTGTGCCGGACGCCGCGCGCGCTCGCCGAACGCCTGGCGACGAGTGCGCCCGCGCCCGAGACGCCCGCCGCCGTCCGCCACCGCGAGGACGGCCCCCTGACGCCGACGCCCATCATGCTGCGCCAGCGCGAACTCGGCGGCACGCTCGACCGGTTCGCCCAGGCCAGGGCGGTGCGGGCCCCCGAAGGCGCCGGGTACGCCGACGCCGTGCGCGCCGCGGACGCCGTCGTGGCCGCCCATCCGGCACTCCGGCTGCGGCTGCGCGCCGAGCACGGTGTGTGGTCCGCCCGCACGGAACCCGCCGACGGGGTCACGGTCGTACGGGTGGCAACGGCAACGGGCGGGGGCGTGACGGCCGCCGAGTCGGGTGTGACGTCCGTAGACGCCCTTGCGACGGCCGGCGCTCTTGCGCGGGCCGCCGACGCCGACGTGACGTCCGCCGACGCCGACGTGACCGCCGCCGCGAACGAGGCGGCCGGGCGGCTCGACCCCAAGGCCGGGGACGTCGTCGCGTTCTCGTGGCTGGAGGCGAGCCGGACCCTGGTGGTCACCGCCCACCACCTCGCCGTCGACGCGGTCTCCTGGCTGATCCTGCTCGACGACCTCGCCACCGCCCTGCGCGGCGCCGACCTGGCACCGCCGACCACGCCGTACGCCGAGTACGCCGAAGCGCTCGCGGTGCGGTCCACGCAGGCCACCGAGGGCCTCGGCGAGTGGATCAGCACGCTCGGCGCGCCCGCGCCGCTGCCCTCACCCGCGCCGGGGGCGCTGCGCGAGACCACGGCCGTGCTCGCGCCCGAGGTCAGCGACCGCGTGACGCGCACCGCGCCCGCCGCGCTCGGCGTCGAACTCACCGAGCTGCTGTGCGGCGCGCTGCGGACCGCGCTGACCCACATACAGGACGCGCCCACCGATCTCGCCGTCGACCTGGAACGGCACGGCAGGGTCCCGGCCCTCGACCACCATGACTACACCCGCACGGTCGGCTGGTTCACCGCCATCGCGCCCGTGCGGCTCACCCCGCACACCGACCCCGTCGCGGCGGCCCGCGAGGTCGCCGAACGCCAGCCGGACGAGCGCGGCCACGTGACGTACGGCCAGCTCAGGTACCTCAACCCGCAGACGGCCCCGCTGCTCACCGCCCAGCCGCAGGTGCTGTTCAACTACCTCGGCCGCGGCAGCGAGTCCGACGCGCCCCGCATCACCGGCGGCGACCAGCACAGCCCGTACGCCGTCGAGGTCAACGCCTGGACCGACGAGGCGACCGGCAGTCTGCACGCCGAGTTCACGCTCGCCGACGGCGTGCCCGACGAGATCGTCGAGCACTGGCTGAACGCCCTCGAACACATCGCGGACGCCGCCGAGACGGCCGAGCGCACGGCCCCGGTCACCCCGCTCCAGCGCGGCCTGTTCTTCCAGGCCCAGCTCGCGGGCGCGGCGGGACACTACGTCGCGCAGAGCTGGTTCACCTTCGACCGGCGCCTCGACACCGACGCGCTGGCCGAAGCGATGGCGCACGTCATCGCCCGCCACCCCGTCGTGGGCGCCGGCTTCGCGACGGACGACGACGGCAACCCCGTACAGCTCCTCAAGGCGGGCCGCCGCGTCGACGTCCGCACGCTGTCGCTGACGACCGAAGCGGAGATCGACGCCCTGCGCGCCAGGGACCGCGACACGGGCTTCGACCCGGCCGAGCCGCCGCTGATCCGGCTGACCGTGGTGCGCATGCCCGAAGGGCGCGACGGCCTGCTGCTCAGCTACCACCTGCTGCTCTGGGACGGCTGGTCCCGCGAAATCGTGCTGCGGGACCTCTTCGACGCCTACGAGGCCGTCGTCGCGGGCGAACCGCTCGACGCCTCCCCGGCCACACCGGGCTTCGAGGAGTACGCCCGCACGCTCGCGGCCAAGGACTCCGCCGCGTCGGAGCGCTTCTGGGCGGAGCACCTGGCGGGGCTCCCCGGCCCGACGCTGCTCGCCGGACCCACGCCGGCCCTCTCGGACGAACTGCCGGACGCGCTCGTCCACACGCTCTCCGCGGAGCAGTCGGACCTGCTGCGGGACGCGGCGAGGACACACGGCGTCACGCTCAACTCCGTGCTGACCGGCGCCTTCGGCCTGCTGCTCGGCGCCCGCACCGGACGTGCTGACGCCGTGTTCGGCGTGACGGTCTCCGGCCGCGAGGGCGAGGGGCTCTCCGACGTCGTCGGCGTGCTCCTCAACACCGTGCCCATGTGGACGCGGGCCCGGCCCCACGACCCGGTCGGCGCCTATCTGTCGGCCGTGCAGAGCGCCAGGGTCGAGGCGATGGAGCACGAGCACCTGGGCCTCGGCGAGATCCAGCGGGCCAGCGGGCACGACACGCTCTTCGACAACCTGTTCGTCCTCCAGAACTTCCTGGACATGGACGCGTTCGCCGCGATGAACGCCCGGCACGGCATCACGTCCGTCAAGGCCGACGACTCCACGCACTACCCGTACACCTGGGTCGTCACCCCCGGTGAGCGGCTCACGGTCAAGCTGGAGCACCGCCACGGCGACACCGCGAGCGCCCGGCGGCTCCTCGACGACTACCTGCGCGTACTCGACGACCTCGCCTCGGCGGCCGGCCCGGTCGGCGCGCTGAAGGGGCTCGCCCCGCGGCCGGAGCCCGGCGAGCGCACGGACGTCGGCACCGACACCGTCGTCGACCGGTTCGACCTGGCGGCGGACCGCGATCCCGGGCGGACCGCGCTCGTCGCGCAGGGCTCGACCATGACCTTCGCCGAGCTGCGCGACCGCAGCCGGGCGGTGGCGGGCGTGCTCGCGGGGCGCGGCATCGGCCCCGAGACGACCGTGGGCCTCGCGGTCCCGCGCTCGCTCGACTCGATCGTGGCGCTCTTCGCCGTGCTGCGGGTCGGCGCCGCGTACGTGCCGCTGGAGCTCGACCACCCGGACGAGCGGATCGCGGCGATCGTCGCGGACGCCCGGCCGGAGGTGATCCTCACGGTGAGCGGGGTCGCCCCCCGGCTCGCGGGCGGTGTCGCCGGAGTAGGCGATTCCGGCGGGGCGGGCGGCGTCGTCGGAGCGGGTGCTTCCGGTGGGGCGGGCGGCCCGGTCCGGACGTACGAGCTGATCGAGCTGGACCGGCCGCTGCCGGACGCCGAGCCGTATGTGACGTTCGCGCCGGACGACCCCGACCGGCTGCGGCACCCCGCGTACACGATCTACACCTCCGGCTCGACCGGAAAGCCCAAGGGCGTCGTGACCGAGTACGCGGGCCTCACGAACATGCTGGTCAACCACCAGCGGCGGATCTTCGAGCCGGTCCTCGCCGAGCACCAGAACCGGGTCTTCCGGATCGCCCACACCGTGTCGTTCGCCTTCGACATGTCGTGGGAGGAGCTGCTCTGGCTCGCCGACGGGCACGAGGTGCACATCTGCGACGAGGAACTGCGCCGCGACGCGCCCCGCCTGGTCGAGTACTGCCTCGAACACGGCATCGACGTCATCAACGTGACCCCGACCTACGCCCAGCAGCTGGTCGCCGAGGGCCTGCTCGACAACCCCGCCCGGCGGCCCGCGCTCGTCCTGCTCGGCGGCGAGGCCGTCACCCCGACGCTGTGGCGGCGCCTCGCCGAGACCGAGGGAACGGTCGGCTACAACCTCTACGGTCCCACCGAATACACCATCAACACCCTCGGCGTCGGCACCTTCGAGTGCCAGGACCCGGTGGTGGGCGTGGCGATCGACAACACCGACGCGTACGTGCTCGACCCCTGGCTGCGCCCCCTGCCGGACGGCGTGCCCGGTGAGCTGTACGTGGCGGGCATCGGCATCGCCCGCGGCTACCTCGGGCAGCCCGCCCAGACCGCGCACCGCTTCGTGGCCTGCCCGTTCGGCGCGCCGGGCGAGCGGATGTACCGCACCGGCGACCTCGTGGTCCGGCGGCCCGACGGCAACCTGATGTACCTGGGCCGCACCGACCAGCAGGTCAAGATCCGGGGCCACCGGGTCGAACTGGGCGAGGTCGAGGCCGCGTTCGCGGCGCACCCGGCCGTGCGGTTCGTCGCGGCCGTCGCCCAGCCCGATCCACAGGTCGACGGGGCGTACCGGCTCGCCGCCTATCTCGTACTGTCGCCTGGCTCTGGTGGCTCTGGTGGCTCTGGTGGCTCTGGTGGTGCCGGTGGCTCCGACCTCGCGGCGGTCGCCGCCGAGGTGGGCGCGGGACTCCCCGACTTCCTGCGCCCGACGCACTACGCCCAGGTCGACGGCATCCCGCTGACCGTGAACGGAAAGGCCGACACCAAGGCCCTGCCCGAGGCCAAACCGCTCGGCGCGCTGACCACGGCCGCCGAGCGCGGCCCGGAGACCGAGACGGAAGAGCTGGTCTGCGAGTTCTTCGCCGAAGCCCTTGACCTGGACGACGACGAGGTCAGCGCGGTGAGTGACTTCGTGGCCCTCGGCGGCCACTCGATGCTCGCCGTACGGCTGATCGGGCTGCTCCGACGCGAGTACGGTCCAGTGGTCACCATCCGAGACCTGTTCACCCTGCGAACCCCGGAAGCGATTGCCCGCCATCTCGATGACCACGCAGACACCCGTCACCCCGATGACGAAGACAACTGACACGCGGCGGCCCCGCGCGGGCTCCGGCATCCTGCGCACCGCCCTGCGCCGGAACCGTGCCGCCATGCTCTGGGGCACCGTCCTCATGGGCCTCTACCAGGCCGGCGAGACCGCCTTCCCCATCGCCCTCGGCCTGATCGTGGAACACACGATGCAGGGCGAGCGGAGCCTCGGCGCGCTCGCCGTGTCGATCGGCGCGCTCGCCCTGATCATCACGACGGTCTCGCTGTCGTGGCGGTTCGGCATGCGCATCCTCCAGAAGGCCAACACGACCGAGGCGCACCGCTGGCGCGTCCAGGTCGCGGCCTGCGGCCTCCAGCCGGTCGCCAGGGACGTCGACCTCAAGTCCGGCGAGATCCTCACCATCGCCACCGAGGACGCCGACCAGACCGCCGACATCATCGAAGTCGTGCCGCTGCTGGTCAGCTCGCTCGTCGCGGTGGTCGTCGCGGCGGTCGCGCTCGGCCTCGCGGACCTGCGGCTCGGCGCGCTGGTGATCGTGGGAACCGTCGCGATCCTGTCCATCCTCAGCGTGATGTCCCGGCGGATAGGCGCGAGCACGAAGGAGCAGCAGGCCCGCGTGGCACGGGCCGGAGCCAAGGTCGCCGACCTGATCACCGGCCTGCGCCCGCTGCACGGCTTCGGCGGCAACCACGCGGCCTTCCGCTCCTACCGCAAGGTCAGCGCCGAGGCGAAGCACCAGTCGATCACCGTCGCCAAGGTCAACGGCGTCTACGCGGGCACCGCCCTCGCCCTCAACGCGGTGCTCGCCGCCGCGGTGACCCTGACGGCGGGCTGGCTCGCCTTCGAGGGCCAGATCACCATCGGCGAGCTCGTCATGGCCGTGGGCCTCGCGCAGTTCATCATCGAGCCGCTCAAGATGTTCTCCGAGATGCCCAAGTACGTGATGATCGCGCGCGCCTCGGCCGAGCGGATGGAACTGGTCCTGTCCGCGCCCCCGGTGGCGACGCCGGGGGAGGCGCGCCCGGCCGCGGGCGGAGACCTCGACGTCGACGGCGTCGCGTACGGGACCCTGCGCAAGCTGCGGTTCACGGTGGCCGCGGGCGAGTTCGTGGCCATCGCCGTCTACCAGCCGCGGGCGGCGGCCGACCTCGCCTCGGTCCTCGCCCTGCGCGTACCACCGGAGTCGTACGAGGGCGTCGTACGGGTCAGCGGCCAGGAACTCCCGGCCCTCTCGGTCGAGGCGGTCCGCGAGCACCTGCTCGTGAACCCCTACGACGGGGAGATCTTCGCGGGCACACTCCGCAGCAACATCGATCCCTCCGGCACCAGCGGCATGGTCCCCGAGGCCGTCGAGGCGTCCATGCTGACCGACGTCGTCGCACTCCACCGCGAAGGCCTCGACCACGGTGTCCGCGACCGTGGGGCGAACCTCTCCGGCGGCCAGCGCCAACGGCTCTCCCTGGCCCGCGCCCTCGCCGCCGACACCGACGTCCTCGTCCTGCACGACCCGACCACGGCCGTCGACGCCGTCACCGAACAGCTCATCGCACGCAACGTCGCGAAGCTGCGGAGGGGACGGACGACCCTGGTGCTCACCAGCAGCCCCGCGCTGCTCGACGCCGCGGACCGGGTGCTCGTCCTGGACGACGGCGTCATCACCGCGGAGGACACCCACCGCAACCTCCTCGCCACGGACGAGGAGTACTGCGCGGCGGTGGCTCGCTGAGGGAGCCGGCGACCGCGGGGTCCTTTGGGGTCCGTCGCGGATCCGCCAGGGCTTGGTTGAGCGGCCCCGCCGACGGAGAGGGGTCCGGCGGGGGTCCCGTGGAGCCCGGCGAGGGGAGGGCTCGGGCAGGGGAGCTCGCCGGGCGTCGCCTCGGGGACGGTGCTGTGTCAGCTGAGCGGGCCTGCGGGCGGGCCTCCTCTCAGCCGAGGGCCCAGGCGACGTCCCTCAGCAAGGCGTGACGCCAGCCGGCGCGGTCGTGGCCGGAGGCGGACCGCGAGACGCGCACGGTGGCGCCGGCCCGCCGCACCAGATCCTCGGTCCTTTCGCAGTGGGCGAGCATGCGGCTCTCGTGTTCTCCCAGGTCGAAGGCGATGCGCAGGCCCGACAGGTCGCGGTCCCCCGCCGCCAGACGCGCGGCGACGGCACCTCCGGCCCGGCCACCCAGGGGGTCGGCCAGCTCCATGGCCTCGGGCGACCACCAGAACGACCCGGACTGGCAGGCGACGCGGGAGACCAGCTCCGGGAACTCCACCGCCGCGTACATCGCGCTCAGCCCGCCGAGGCTCTGCCCGGCGGCCACGAGCCGACTCGGGTCGGCGGATATCCCGGACTCCGCCACCAGCGGCAGCAGTTCGTCCCGCACCGCCTCCCACAGCTCGGGCCGGCAGCCGAACTCCGCCTCCCGGTCCTTGCTCGGCAGGAACACCAGCGTGACGGGCGGCATCTCACCGGCCGCGAAGGCCGCGTCGAACGCGGTCATGGCCGGGTGGAGATACAGCCAGTCGTCCCCGTCGAGCAGCAGCACCACGGGCCCGCCGCCACCCACCGGATGCACACGCACGGTGCGCCGGCCGCCGAGCCGTTCACTCGCCCAGCGGATCCGGGCGCGCGGCACGGGCAGGATGTCGTCGGGGCCGACAGCGGGCCAGTGCGGCTGGGCGGGGGCGTCGGGCGTGGCAGCGATGGACCGGTCACCGCCGGCGCCCACCGGGTTGAACGGATCGGCGTACGCCTCACCGTCGACCAGGAACCGATAGGTCACACGAAGCCGCGCGGGCATGCGCACTTCGGCGTACCAGCAGTCCGTCGTGCCCCACTGCCGCAGCGCGGTGGCCTCCGCCCAGCTCTCGAAGTCGATCAGGGGCGGGGACGCGGGCGCGGACACGGGCGTGGACATAGGGGCGCTTGTGGCATTTTGTGCGGTTGACGTGGTCTGCTGACGCCACAGGAAGAGGGTCCTCCAGTCGCCGTCGCCGCCGGACGCGGGGACCGAGGCGGGTGTACGCGCGGCCGCCCAGAACTCCTCGCTACCGGGGGCGCCGGGCAACCCGAAGTCGGCGAAGGCGGGCTCCGAGGCGGGGCACATGAACGTCTCCTTGTGAGAGGGGAAGGGGAGAGGCTAAGCTCGCCGTAATTAGGCGAGCCTAACCTAATACGTAAACCGCGCGCCGACGACGCCGAGCGTATGTCGGTGAACAACGGCTTGCCTCTGCGGGCGAGTTCGGCCATGGTCACCCTGCAGGGGAAGCTGGGCACGCACACGCCAGCAGACGCACAAGCGCAAGCACAAGCCCGGCGCGGCCACGGAGCCCGTCGGGCCGAGGAGGAACCGACACATGAGCACCAACCCCTTTGATGACCCCGAAGGCCGTTTCCTGGTCCTGGTGAACGACGAGGGGCAGCACTCGATCTGGCCGTCCTTCGCCGAGGTGCCCGGAGGCTGGACGGTCGCCTTCGAGGAAAACACCAGGGATGCGTGCATCGAGTACGTCGAAACCAACTGGACGGACCTGCGTCCCCGCTCCCTCGCGGCATCCATGGACGCCTGAGCCCCCTCCCTGCCCCCGGCTGCCTGCTTCCCGGGCCTCCGTGACGCCCTGGCTCTCTGACCCTCGGTCTTCTGATCCTCGGCTCTCTGACCTTCGGCTCCCCCGGTGAACAGCTCGGCCGGGGGTGGGTGCCATCGGCGGTGGCTTCCCGTGAACACGGCCTGCTTGCGGGCGGAGGCCGGTCCAGGCTGGGCCTGGCTCGGCGCGCATGGGGGCTGACGCGGCGCGGATGGTGGCTGACTCGGTGGGGCCCGGCGCGGGCAGGTCGTTCGATATAGGGGGCCTGATGTGGGCCAGTCCTGCGCGAGGTGGCCCGGATCGGGCCAGTCCGATGGCGGGGAGCCCGTGCGGTGCTGTCCGGGCCGGTTCGGTGACGGGAGGCGCGGTGCGGTCCGATCCGGCGGCAGAGAGGCCCGGCGCTGGGGGCGGCTCTGCACAGGCGGGGCCCGTAAGGGGGAGCCCGGCGTGAGCCAGCCCGGTGGCGGGGAGGCCCTGCACTCGGAGGCCCGACATGGCGGGGCCCGGCACTCGGAGGCCCGGCACGGGCGGGGCTCGGCACTCGGAGGCCCGACATGGGCGGGCCTCGGCGCGAGACGGCCGACGCCATCAGCGACACACCAACCCGAGGGTCGGCCATCGGCCCCAGGGCCGGTCAAAACGTCGGAGGCACCCCGTTGATGCTCTGCACCAGACTGACGAACGCCCGCTTCCTCACCATGGACCCGGACCACCCCGTAGCGCATGACCTGGGCATCTGGCGTGGCCGCATCGCGGGGCTCGACGAGGCCGTGACCTCGCTGCCCGCGCGCGAGGTGATCGACCTCCAGGGCGCGACCGTGCTGCCCGGGTTCATCGACGCCCATGTACACCTGGCCTGGACCGGGCTCAAGGAGAGCACTTTGAGCATCGCCGGCCACACGCGCGTGGACGACGTGCTCGCCGTCGTGGAGGAGGCCGCCGCCGCACAGACGTCTGCCGGTGCCTGGCTGGACCTCGTCGGCTACGACCAACGGGCCCTCGGCCGTCACCTGACCGCCGCCGAACTGGACCAGGTCGGCCACGGGCACAAGGTGTACATCCTGCACGACTCCGGCCACGGTTGCGTCGTCAACTCCGCCGTCCTCGATCTCCTCCCCGCCGACCTCCCGCACGAGAACGGCTTCCTCGCCGAGGGCGCCATGGGCGCCGCCCGCGCGCTGCGGTTGCCGTACTCCCAGCAGGAGTTGGCGGAGGCGATCGGGCGCGCCGCCCGCACCTGTCTCTCCGAGGGCATCACCGCCTGTGCCGAGGCAGGCATTGGCGGCACCCTCTTCGGCCACAGCCCGGTCGAACTGGGTGCCTATCAGCTCGCCCGCGAGCAGGGCCTGCTCCCGCTGCGGACGCAGCTCATGGTCTCCGCGGACCGCCTGCACCCGGTCGCCGCACACGCGGCCGACGGCATCCCACGCGCCCTCGACCTCGGCCTCCGCTCCGGCTTCGGCGACGACCGCCTCTCCGTCGGCGCCCTGAAGATCTACACCGACGGCGGCATGATGGCTCGGACCGCGGCGCTCAGCGGCCCCTACGAAGGGCTGGGCCACACGGGCCAGTTGCAGGACGATCCGGACACGCTCGCGAACACGATCGTGGACGGACACCTCGCCGGATGGCAACTCGCCGTCCACGCGATCGGTGACCGCGCGGCCGACATCGCCCTGGACGCCCTGGAACGGGCCCAACGCCTCCGGCCCCGCCCCGGCGCCCGGCACCGCATCGAACACGCGGGCCTGATCCGGCCCGACCAACTGCCCCGCTTCGCGCAGCTCGGCCTCAGCGCGGTCGTCCAGCCCAACTTCCTGCGCTACTTCGGCGACGACTATGCCGCGATCATGGGCGAGGCGCGAGCGCCATGGCTCTACCGCGGCAAGGCTTTCCTGGACCACGGCGTCCCGCTCGTCGGCAGCTCCGACCGCCCGGTCGCGGACGGCTCCCCCTTGCGTGCCGTCCAGTTCATGGTCGAGCGCACCTCTGAGTCCGGCCAGGTGATCGGCCCGGCCGAGGCCATCACGGTGGACGAGGCCTTGTACGCCTATACGGTCGCCGGCGCGCACGCCTGCCACTGGGAGCGCAACCTCGGCACCCTCACCCCCGGCAAACGAGCCGACCTGACCGTACTCGCCGACGACCCCCGCTCCGTGGAGGTCTCCCGCATCGGAGACATCGAGGTGGTGGCCACGTACCTGGACGGCCGACAACCGTAGAAAACGAAGAAGACGCATCCTTACTCCCCCCTTGCGGTCACATAGGGACCCTCATTTGAGCTCTGAAATTAGGCAAGGCTAACCTTCCTTGAGTCCGCTCGTGGAACCGAGGAAGGAACGCCTTGATCACGGCTACGCCGCGCCCCGCCCCACCGTCCTTCGTACGTTCGGCCCGCGAGGCGGACGCCCCCGCGCTCACTGCCCTGTCCGAGCCCTTCGCGCGCTCGGGAGCACTGCGCGCCCGACCCGCCTCGCTCTACGCCGCGAGGGCGGCCGACTTCCTCGTGCTGCAAGCCCCCGACGGCGAACTCGAAGGCTGCGTGGGTTTGAGCATCCACGCCAGCGGCCCCGCCCCCGACTCTGCATCCAGCCTCGCGCTGGGCTCTGCATCCGGCTCCGCGCCCAGCTCTGTAGCCGGGTTCGCATCCGGCCCTTTGCTGGGCTCCGTCCCCGGCCCTGCATCCGGCCCGTCGTCCGGCGGGCCCGCGCGCGGTCTCGCTGAGAACCGCGGGCTGGCCGGCGTCCTCTACAACTTCTGCGTGGCCGGCCACCGGCAGGGCCACGGCGTAGGCACCCAACTCCTGCACGCCGCGGTGCACATGGCGCGGGCCCAGTCTCTCGACGTCCTGTTCACTGCCACGACGGGCGACGGCAACGTCTTCGTCCGCCACGGCTTCACCCCCACATCCGAGCGGCTGGGCCCACCGTCCTGGGCCAAGTCACTCGACCCTCGCCGCAACGCCCAGGTCTTCGCGCGGGCGTTGTGACGCGAGATGCCGTGACGGCATGACGGCATGACGGCGTGTCGGCGTGACGCAAGCATTGCTCTGGCGGATCGGGGCCGCCCGGCGGTGCGTCAGGCGTTGGCGGTGATGTCGTTGGCGCCGGCAGGGGCATTGCCTATGAGCGAGGCGGTGCCGACCAGGGGGTCGGGGACCACGGTGGTGCCGGGGCTGCTCTCGTCGAGAACGCCCCGCAGCACCGCATGCGGCACACGCCCATCCAGTACATGGGCCTTGCGTACGCCTCCGCGGACCGCTCGTAGGCACCCCTCCATCTTGGGCAGCATCCCGCTGGCCAACTCCGGCAGCATCGCGTCCAGCGCATCGGCCGTCAGGTGCTCGATGACGTCGGTGCTGTGCGGCCAGTCCGCGTACAGCCCCTCGACATCGGTGAGCATGACCAACCGCTCCGCACCGAGCGCCACGGCCAGGGCCGATGCGGCGAGATCGGCGTTGACGTTGTAGACCTGCCCGTCCTCACCGCGAGCCACGGGGGAGACCACCGGTATGTGGCCCTGCTCCAGGAGCGTGCGCACCATGCCGGGATTGACGTCCACGATGTCCCCGACGAGGCCGATGTCGACGGGCCTGCCGTCCACCCAGGCGGCTCTCCGCACCGCCGTCATGGTGTGAGCATCCTCCCCGGTCATACCTACGGCGAAGGGCCCGTGAGCGTTGATGTGTCCGACCAGGTCCCTCTGTACTCGCCCGGTCAGGACCATCCGCACGACCTCCATGGCCTCGGGCGTGGTCACTCGCAGACCCGCTTCGAAACGGGTCTCCATGTCGAGCCGGTCGAGCATCGCGTTGATCTGCGGCCCGCCGCCGTGCACGACGACCGGACGCAGGCCCGCGTGCCACAGATCCACGATGTCCTTGGCGAATGACTGCTGCAATGCCTCGTCCACCATGGCGTGACCGCCGAACTTGACGACGACCGTGCTGCCTTGCAGTTCCTCCGGCCGGAGGGGCGCGCTGCCCTGTCGGAAAGGCACCCCGGTGGTGGCGAGAGTCGAGTCCGGGTGTGACACCAGCTGACGGAAGCTCTTTCCGTCAGCGTTGGCGCCGGCGTCCGCCCCGGCGTCCACGTCGGTACCGGCATCGACATGATCGCTTGGTTCGGCTGTCGCGGCCCGTTCGGTCATGGTCTCCGTCTTCTCTCGTGATGTCTCGCGGTATTTCGTGACGCCGTGTATTGCCTGCGTGCTGTCCGTGGCCCGCCGTATGCCGGCCGTCGTGCCGCAGGCCGCGCGGGCTGCTCGGTGTGCGCCATCCCTCTCAGGCCGCCCGACGTGTGCCATGCCTGAGCCCAATCTGCTGCCGTGACCCGCCCCGCAAGGCGAGCCGTGATCCTGGGCAAGGGTTCGGTGACACGGTTCGATGACGGGCGAACCCCCCGTCGGAAGTGCGCCGACGTAGCGCTGGTTCCAACTGGTCATTCTTAGCTAAGCCTAACCTAATCAACGACGGTCTAGGGGCGGATCGCCTCTCTCTCGGACGTGTGCGGGTATGGCATGCCGACGGGTGTTGGGCGTTGCCTGGCGCGGAGCAGGCGCCATGCGGCTAGGTGGGATGTGGATGAGGGCGCAGACGCGAAGTTGGGCGTCGAAAGCGGGACGTGCGGCGCGGACGTGAACTGCTGCGGACATGGGCCGACGCGGACATGAACCGGTGGTGCATGCAGCCGATCGGCGAGCGGTGATGGCGGTGGTGTCGCCTGCCATGCCCCTATGCAACACGACGGCTCTGACATCCGGGTGAGGCTGTGGATAACCCTTGGCGTGCCCCTGTCCAGGGTTATCCACAGGGTTAACCGGAGTCTCAACTTCCGCGGCACAGTCGGCACATGACGAATCACAGCGAAGCAGCCGGCCCGGTCGAGCCCGACGAGCCGACGAGGCCGGATGAGCCCACCGTGCCCGAGGAGACGAATCGAGTGGACGACCCGATCGCACTCGACACCCAGACACACACCAGTGACCCGCTCGAGGAACCCATGGTCACCCTGCGGACCCCGGCCGAGCTGGCGGATGCTCTGCCGTATCTGCTCGGCTTCAAGCCCGAGGAGAGCATCGTGCTCATCGCCTTGCACGGGGAGCGCGGGCGGTTCGGTGGCCGCGCGCGGCTCGGTATCCCCGAGCGTTCGGAGGATTGGCCCTGCGTCGCCGATCAGCTGGCCCGGTGTCTGGTGGGCGGCTGCGAGCGACGCGGCGACCGCCCCGACGGCATCGTCGCCTTCCTCTGCCGCGAGCCCCGCGCCGGAGATTCCGGACAACGGGTCATGGAGCGCCTGCGACCGCTCGCGCAGCTGCTGCGCACGTCCTGCGGCGACCTGGAGGTGCCGGTGTTCGAAGTCGTGTGCATCTCGGACGGCCGCTTCTGGACCTACTGCTGCCCGGACACCCGCTGCTGCCCGCCGGAAGGCATCCCCCTGCTCAGGCCAGGCACCTCCGTGCTGGCCGCCGCATCGACCTACATGGGAGTCCGAGTGGATGCCACGCAAAGCGGAATCAGGGGCCGGCTCACGCCGTGGACGACCGGTGGCGCAGTGGAGCAGGAGCGCGCGCTCGACGCCGCGAGCCTCACGCTGGTTCCCAGGATTCTGAACGAGGAGGGGCACGACACCGCCGAGGAGACGCTCGACCTGGCTCGCCGCATCATGGCGCGGTTGACCGACGCGCCGCCGATGTCCGACACGCCCGCAGCGGACGGCAGGGACGACCGGCTCATCGCACACGACGAGGCCGCCGCACTCATCATCGGCCTCCAAGTGCGGACGACGCGCGATCGCGCCGCGGCCTGGATGGAGGGCGCTGCGGCCCCCGCGGCCCTGCGGCTCTGGAGGGCGTTGGCCCGCCGCTGCGTCGGCCCGTACGCGGAGCACGCGGCGGCGCCCTTGGCCCTGGCAGGTTGGGTGGCCTGGTCCCTAGGTGACCTCGTGGAGGGGCAGGAGGCCCTGGACATGGCCCTGTCTGTCGACCCGGAGTACATGTTCGCCCAGCTTCTGCACCACGCCTGCAACGATGGCATGGACCCGGAGTCCGTCCGACGCTGCTTGCGGAGGAAGGACCAGGGCGACACCCCTGAAACCTCAGCCTCCCAACGGACTTCGAGGCTGGTGGATGAAGCGATGGTGGGCGAATCGGCTGATGCTGGCACCACCAGTGGCACCCCTCGGCGCCGCCGGCGCCGTCGGCCGCCGCGCTCAGCGGGAACGACCGGCAGCGCACCAGTCGGAGGCGCCCCCTGGCTCTCCGAAGACCCTCGCCCCTCAAGCTCTGCCCGCCCCTCCGGCGATGCCCATCCCCTCGGTGGTGCCCACCCCTCCGGCACTGCCCACCCAGCTCGTGGCGCCCGTCCCGCCGGCGACGCCCACCCCTCCACCGGCCCCGGCGCGGCGCCGCAGAGCCGGTGGCGCACGGTCAGGCGCGGTGCCAGGAACAACCGATGAGCGCCCGGTCTCCCTGGTGGGTCACCTGGCCGGCACGCCTGTGGTGCCCACTGGCGGCCATAAGAAGGTGGCTCCGTGTGGTCGGCTTCGTACCACGCGGGCGTGACTCGCGGCGGGTCAGGCCCGTTCACCTGAGTGGCGGTACCAGTGGCCGTTGCACGCCGCGGAATCGCCCCCGACCTACCCGGGCCACGCAGCCAACGCCGAAGAAGTCGCCCTATGCCCCCTTCCGCCCCGTCTCCCGTATCCGACAGAGAGGGGCCCGAGCGGGTCGCGCCGACCACGGCTCGTCCGTCCGGCCCACCGGCCCCGGTGTCGCGGCGCCCAGCCGGCCCCGTCGTTTCCGTCGAACTGCCGCCCGCACACACGTCCCTCGTCTGCGTGGCCCTGCCCGCCTTCGCGATCTCGTCCGAGGAGGGGCAGTTGACCGGCCGAGGACTGCAGGGCTTCTACCGCGCGGGACGGCGGATACTGTCCCGCTGCCAGATGCGCGTGGCCGGCCGCGAACCGGTTCCGGTCCAGGCCCGTATGGTCACGGCGGACAGCGCCCGCTTCATGGCGACGCTGCGCCTGCCGACCAGCGGCGGCCCCGATCCGGAGATCGTCGTCGAGCGTGTCCGGCACGCCGACGGCACGGAACGGATCACCCTGCACAGCTCGGCCCCGCGCCCCCTGCGACTGCCCGTCGAGGTCGCGCTCGGCACGGATATGGCCGAACTCGGCGCGGTCGCGTCCGGCAGAGCCGGGCCGGAGTTGCCGGCCGACGTCCATGCCTCCGGTATGCGGTGGTCGTCCACGTCGGGCGACTGCCTGGTCACGGCCAACCCGGCACCTGCCGACGCGCTGGCCTCCGCGGGGATGCTGCGCTGGGAGGTGGACCTGCCGCCGAACGCTTCGTGGAGCTTGGAGTTGCGGGTGCGTCCCATCGGCGCGGGACCGGTTCGCACGGCAAGGCACGGCACGACGCGTCCCCTCGCGGCGGCGCGGGCCGTCTGCGACGACGCCAGGGTGCGGCCACTGCTCGACCGATCCGTCGAGGACCTGCGGGCACTGCTGCTGCGGGACCGCGAACACCCCGCGGACGTGTACGCGGCTGCCGGTGCCCCGTGGCGCTGCGGACTCGCGCCGGCCGAGGCGTTGACCGCGGCCCGCATGACGCTACCGCTCGGGACCAGGCTGGCCGCGGGCACACTGCGCACCCTGGCACGTGGCCAGCTCACCGGGCCGGGTCCGCGGTCAGGAATGATCCCAGGCCCGTTGCGCGACGCAGGACCGCACCTGCCGCCCGGCTGCACGGGAACCGAGGCGACCCTGCTCTTCCCGGCTCTGCTCGCGGAGGCATGGCGCTGGGGACTGCCGAGCAAAGAGGTGGAGGAGCTGCTTCCCACCGCGCAGGGGTGCCTGCGGTGGCTGCGCACCGCAGTGGGCGACGGGGCGTTCCTCGCGGACGCACAGTCGGACGGAACGGTGCGCTGCACCACCCAGGCTCACGCCCATCGGGCCGCACTTCTCGGCGCGGACCTGCTCGACGCACACGGCCGCGAAGGCGCTGCCGAGCTGCGTCAGTGGGCTCAGCGGCTCCGGTCCACGTTCCGTGCGGAGTTCTGGATGGACGACAGGGCGGGCGGTCGGCCGGCCTTGGCGCGATTGCCCGACGGGCGCCTCCTCCCGCACCTCACCGGCGGAGCGGCGCACCTCCTGGACACTGGCCTGCTCGGGGCGGGAGCGCTCGCACCCGGCCTGCTCGATGACGCACAGACCAAACGACTGGCGCGACTGCTCGGCGGCCCGTCCATGGACTCCGGGTGGGGACTGCGCAGCCTGGGCACGAAGGAGGTCGCGTACAACCCGTTCGGGCACCGAAGCGGGGTGGTCCATGTACAGGAGACGGCAGTCGCCGTCGCGGGGCTCGCGGTGTCGGGCCATGAAAAGCAGGCGAGTTCACTGCTGCGAGGCATGCTGTCGGCGGCCGAGAGCTTCAACCACCGACTCCCCGAGATGTTCGCGGGGGAGCAGCGGACCGAAGGCGCGGCTCCGCTCCCGCACCCGTCCGCCTGCCGCCCCTCGGCCACCGCCGCGGCAGCGGGGGTGCACGTTCTCACGGCGCTCGTCGGCATCAGGCCTGACGCACCGGCGGGCACAGTGACGCTGCGGCCCACCGGCGGCACGCCGCTGGGAGAGCTGAGCCTCGCATCGCTGTGCGTGGCCGGAGCTCCCTTCTCCGTACGGGTGAACCGACTGGGGCTGGCCATGGTCGAGGAAGCGGACGACGCACTGCAGCTGGGGGTCTGACCTGGTGCCGATATCCCAGAGGGCCGGTGAGGAGCGGCCGGGCGGCGGCATCGCGATGCCGGGAAACAGGCCGGGAAGCAGTGAGCGAAGGAGATGTTTATCGTCAGGCAGACGACTATGATCGCGGCATGTCGCCCTACGACCCGTCGGCCTTCCCGCCCTTCGCCGTCACCGTCGACCTGGTCGTGCTGACCGTGCGCCGTCACGCACTCTGCGCGCTGGCCGTGCGACGCGGTGAACAGCCCTTCCAGGGGCGTTGGGCACTCCCCGGCGGATTCGTCCGTCCCGACGAGGACCTGTCGTCCGCGGCGGCACGTGAACTGAGCGAGGAGACGGGCCTCTGCGCCCATGACCCCGCCGGCCCCGCCCAGGCGAACGGAGCGCATCTCGAGCAACTCGCCACGTACGGCGACCCCGAGCGCGACCCACGGATGCGCGTCGTCAGCGTCGCCCACCTCGCCCTCGCCCCCGATCTGCCGGCACCCCGCGCGGGCGGCGACGCGCACAGTGCCCGCTGGGCGCCCGTGGAGAGCCTGCTCGACAAGGGCGGGTACGGACGTGAGGGGGAGCCGTCGGCACCTCTGGCGTTCGACCATGGGCAGATCCTCGCGGACGGGGTCGAGCGTGCGAGATCCAAGATCGAGTACTCCTCGCTGGCCACGGCGTTCTGCCCGCCGGAGTTCACCGTCGGCGAGCTGCGACGGGTGTACGAGGCGGTGTGGGGCGTCGTCCTCGACCCCCGCAACTTCCACCGCAAGGTCACCGGCACCCCGGGCTTCCTGGTGCCGACCGGAGGTACCACGACCAGGCAGGGCGGTCGGCCCGCCCAGCTCTTCCGCGCCGGCGGCGCGACGCTCCTCAACCCGCCGATGCTGCGCCCCGAGGTCTGACGCCGACGTTCACCGTCGGCCGATGGACGGCCCGCCGATTTGCCTTCCGCGTCACTCGGGGGACACCAGCAACAGTCACCCTGCCCGAAAAGCCGTATATGTCGCGTTATCTTGCTGGAGTACCCACGGGGTTCGTCCCCCTGATCCGGTGGACGGGCCCCGGCTGTCGAGCGGTCGCACATCCTGCGAGAGAAGCGATGATCCAGGCCATCGGACTGACCAGCAACGCCCGCCAGGAGCTCCCGCCCGCCGTCGACGACGTGTCCTTCGAGGCGCGCACCGGCCGTGTCACGGCGCTGCTCGGCGCCGAGGCCGCCGGCAAGACCACGGCGCTGCGGCTCATGCTCGAACTACAACAGGGCCGCGGCGTGACGTACTTCAGAGGACGCCCGCTGCACCGTATCGCCCAGCCCTCACGCGAGGTCGGCGTCCTCCTGGGCGAGGTCCCGGGCCATCCCGCGCGTTCGGTCCGCAACCACCTGCGGATGCTCTGTGCCGCTGTCGCGGTGCCCATCACGCGTGCCGACGACGTCCTTGAGGCCGTCGGCCTCGTCAGCCTCCGGGACCAGCATCTCGGCACTCTTTCGAGCGGCATGGACCGGCGCCTCGGCCTGGCCTGCGCACTGCTCGCCGACCCGCACGCCCTCGTGCTCGACGGCCCGGCCGAGGGACTCTCGGCCCGGGAGAGCGCCTGGTTGCACGAGATCCTGCGTGCCCACGCCGATCAGGGCGGCACGGTCCTGTTCACCACCGACGACCCCAAGGAAGCGGCGCGAACCGCCGACCGTGTCGTCACCCTCGACGAGGGGCGGCTCATCGCGGACCAGGAGGCCACGGACTTCGCACGGACCCGGCTCCGCCCCCGCGTCGTCGTCCTCACCCCCCATGCGGCTCGCCTCGGGGCGCTCCTCACCAAGGAGGCCCGAGCGGCAAGAAAACCCGTCGAGGTGGTCAGAGAAGAGGGCAACAGGCTCTCCGTCTACGGCAGCAACTGTGCCGAAGTGGGCGAGACCGCGTATCGGCACGGCATCCTCGTCCACCAACTCGCCGACGAACTGGGCGACGCGGGACCGTCAGCGCCTCCCGGCCCACCGACACAGCCGAAGCTGTCCGCCGAGCCCGCCCTCGCCGTCGCCCTCACCGCCTCCGGAGAGTGCCGCCCGGCAGGCGTGCACGGGCCGGCTCAAGCCAGGGTCGGCCTGCCTGCGCCGCCTGCTCAGACCCGTGACGAGCCGCAGCCTCAGCCGCAGCCACCGACCACCCGCGCCAAGGAGGACGCTCAGGCGCAATCGGCCACGACAGGCCACGCACCCCTGGCACAGCTCGAGGGAAGCCCGCCCGCCCAAGCCGACATCGACACCCCGAGCCGGAACGGAGACACGCCGCAGCAGCCCCTCGACACAACGACTACAGCGCAGGCGGAACCCGAGGCAGCCGCCGCAGCGCAGACCGAACCCGACGCAGCGGCCCCAGCGCTGACCGAAGAAGGCGAGGCAGAGCCTTCTCGCGCCGAGACGGCAGCGATCCGCCTCGTACCACTCAGGGACGCCGACAGGGCTCCGCTGCCGCAGGACGACAGCACCGCCCCGCGCACCGGTGGGCCCCATCCCCCCGCCCCGCCCCCTCCCACCCCCGCCTCCGCCCTGCCACCCCCCATCGCCGTCCGCCCAGGCCGCACCCCCCTGTGGCCCCTGCGCTACGAGCTGCGGCGCCTCGCCGGTGTCGGCACCGGTTACCTCACCCTGGCAGCCGTCCTCGCCGCCTCCGCCGTGATCAGCCTTGTCGTGGCGCGGGTCGGGCACACCCCGCAGCCCCGACTGCTGGCGGCCTGGCCGAACGCGCTTCCGCTGCCGCCCGCGGCCCTGGGCGCCGGGCTCCTGGGCGCGCTCGCCTTCGGTGACGAGTTCCGCTACCCCGCTCTCGCCGCGGACCGGGGGACCGTCCCGCGGCGTCTGAGCCTGCTCGCCGCCAAATTGCTCGTCGCCGCCGCCACGGCGCTGCTGCTCGGCGCGCTCGCGGTGGGTGCGGATGCGGCGCTGCTTCACCTTGTATACGGAGAGGAGCTCGTCGGAGTTCCCGGTGATTGGCTTGTGTTGTGCGCGAGTTGGGTGGCGTTGCTGACCGGGTGTGCGTGGGCAGGGGTTCTCGCTGCCGGAGTCTTCCGTTCCACCACCGCCGGGCTCGCCGCGGTGCTCGCGGTGCCGATCCTCGTGGTGCCGGTCGTACAGAAAGCCGTTGATGGGCCTGCAGTGCGATCGGCGGCGGGTTTTCCGGGACGGCTGCGTGATCTCGCGCTGGTGCAGTGGCCCTTCGGCAGCGAACGGATTCTGGCGGCCGGTGTGCGCATGCTCGCTCAACCTGTGGGTACTGCACTGATGTTGTCGTTGACCACCCTGCTCTGCGCATATCTGCTCACCACGGTGCGCGGCAGGGTCAGATGATGACCATCCGGCGCCCTCCGTCGCGGGGCCTGCGCGCAACTCCCCGTACGACGCTCATTTCTTTCCGATAAGGCGTCAATTGCGGCAGGGTAAGCGATCACCCTTTCGTGTGCTTTTCACCAAAGACCTCAAGGGAGTTGGGGGCCACGCCGACAACTGATCCGTGAGTACCCTTGCGCACACCATGATGTCCACCGCCCGCCCCGCCGACTCCGGTCTCGCAGGCCCGGGCGACCTCGACCGCTACCCCTACGCGGAGTCCCATGGCCGGGACCGCGTGATCCCTCCCGTGTGGGACGGCCCCGACCAGGACCTGGGGCGTGTGGGCCGGCGCGCTGCGGGCAGCCGCGGCCGCGGGCTGCACGGCCAACTCGTCCAGCAGCTCGGCCAGATGATCGTTTCCGGTGATCTCGGCGCCGACCGTCCACTCGTCCCCGAAGAGATCGGTCAGCGCTTCGAGGTCTCCCGCACCGTCGTCCGTGAGTCACTGCGTGTGCTGGAGGCCAAGGGCCTGGTCAGCGCCCGCCCCAATGTCGGCACGCGCGTGCGTCCCGTCAGTGACTGGAATCTCCTGGACCCGGACATCATCGAGTGGCGCGCCTTCGGGCCGCAGCGCGACGACCAGCGTCGCGAGCTCGGTGAGCTCCGCTGGATGATCGAGCCGCTCGCCGCCCGCCTCGCCGCGGGGCACGGCCGCGAGGAGGTGCAGCAGCGCCTCGCCGACATGGTCGAGATCATGGGCCACGCCTTGACACAGGGTGACATGCTCACCTTCTCCCGTGCCGACGCGGAGTTCCACTCGCTGCTCATTCAGGTGGCGGGCAACCGCATGCTCGAGCACCTGTCCGGCATCGTCTCGGCGGCCCTGCAGGTCTCGGGCGGCCCGGGCTCCGGCTGCGACCGCCCCAGCGAGAGCTCTCTGGTGCACCACTCCCGCGTCGTCGACGCCCTCGCCGCGGGCGACGGAGCTGGCGCCGAGGCCGCCATGCGGCAGCTCCTCACCGTCCACCCGGAGGTGGAGCGCGTCGTACCCGCCCCTCGCGAGCACTGACCGCGTCCTCACGCCGCCGTCGTGCGCACGCCTCGCCGTAGCGCTCCGTCACCTCTGGGTGGTGCCGGTTCCGCGTGGCAGGCGTCGCCGGATCGCCGCGGGCTCCCATGAGCTCAGCGGGGTCCGGCGGCGAGATCGCGAGGATTGCTTCGTGGGGCATCGGGGGATCATTCGTGCATGCGTATAAGTAGCTTCTGGCCGCATATGGGCAGTTTTGATCACTTACGGGGTGTGACTCGGGCCACGTGGATTGGGCGTAACGCTCCAAGGAACAGCGCGATGACCTAAGAGGTGATAGCCGAGGAGGGAATACAGCCGTCGTTCGTGACGCTGTGCAGCTCCCCGGCCCCCGCCCGCGCCGTCGGCCCAATCCCCTGCCGCCGGTCGTCGGCTCCGGTCCACAATGGACGGGGCCGGAAGCCGTTTTCCAACGTTCCGAGAGGTTGTTCGTGTCGGCCAGCACATCCCGTACGCTCCCGCCGGAGATCGCCGAATCCGTCTCTGTCATGGCGCTCATCGAGCGGGGAAAGGCTGATGGGCAGATCGCCGGCGATGACGTGCGTCGTGCCTTCGAAGCTGACCAGATTCCGGCCACCCAGTGGAAGAACGTTCTGCGCAGCCTCAACCAGATCCTCGAGGAAGAGGGTGTGACGCTGATGGTCAGTGCCGCGGAGCCCAAGCGCCCCCGCAAGAGCGTCGCAGCGAAGAGCCCGGCCAAGCGCACCGCGACCAGGACGGTCGCGGCCAAGACCGTCACGGCGAAGCCCACCGCCACCGCCGCCACTGAGGCGCCGACCGCGGATGACGCCGACGACGCGCCCGTGAAGAAGGTCGCAGCCAAGAAGACGACGGCCAAGAAGGCCGTCGCGAAGAAGACCACCGCCAAGAAGACGGCGGCCAAGAAGACCACGTCCAAGAAGGACGCCGACGAACTCCTGGACGACGAGGCGACCGACGAGGCACCCGCCGCCGGCAAGCCCGGCGAGGGCGAGCCGGCCGAGGAAGGCGCCCAGGGCTTCGTCCTCTCCGACGAGGACGAGGACGACGCGCCGGCCCAGCAGGTCGCCGCCGCCGGCGCCACCGCCGACCCGGTCAAGGACTACCTGAAGCAGATCGGCAAGGTCCCCCTCCTCAACGCCGAGCAGGAGGTCGAGCTCGCCAAGCGCATCGAGGCCGGCCTGTTCGCCGAGGACAAGCTGGCCAACGCCGACAAGCTCGCCCCGAAGCTCAAGCGCGAGCTGGAGATCATCGCCGAGGACGGCCGCCGCGCCAAGAACCACCTCCTGGAGGCCAACCTCCGCCTGGTGGTCTCCCTGGCCAAGCGCTACACCGGCCGCGGCATGCTCTTCCTGGACCTGATCCAGGAGGGCAACCTCGGTCTGATCCGCGCGGTCGAGAAGTTCGACTACACCAAGGGCTACAAGTTCTCCACGTACGCCACCTGGTGGATCCGTCAGGCGATCACCCGCGCCATGGCCGACCAGGCCCGCACCATCCGTATCCCGGTGCACATGGTCGAGGTCATCAACAAGCTGGCCCGTGTCCAGCGCCAGATGCTCCAGGACCTGGGCCGCGAGCCCACTCCGGAGGAGTTGGCCAAGGAACTCGACATGACCCCGGAGAAGGTCATCGAGGTCCAGAAGTACGGCCGTGAGCCGATCTCCCTCCACACCCCTCTGGGTGAGGACGGCGACAGCGAGTTCGGTGACCTCATCGAGGACTCCGAAGCGGTCGTTCCGGCCGACGCGGTCAGCTTCACGCTCCTCCAGGAGCAGCTGCACTCCGTCCTGGACACCCTGTCCGAGCGTGAGGCGGGCGTGGTCTCGATGCGCTTCGGTCTCACGGACGGCCAGCCGAAGACCCTCGACGAGATCGGCAAGGTCTACGGAGTGACGCGTGAGCGCATCCGTCAGATCGAGTCGAAGACGATGTCGAAGCTCCGTCACCCGTCGCGTTCGCAGGTCCTGCGGGACTACCTGGACTAGACGACGACAGTCACCGCGACCGAAAGGCCCGAACCCTTTTCCGAAGGTTCGGGCCTTTCGCGCGCGGGTGCGCTCTCTGTGACTCTGGATGACTCTGGGTAGGCGTTGGAGCCGAGAGTGAGGAGATCACATGCGTCGTCACATCGCCCGAGCATGGACGGGGGCAGTGGCCCTGGCAGCCGGAGCCGCTGTGCTGCCGTTGGCCGCCCCAGGGTCCGCGGTGGCCGACAGCGTGGTCATCGGGGGCGGCCCGGTCCAGGTGTCCGAACACCCCTGGGTGGTGGCGATCGCCAGCCGTGACCGGTTCGGGGGCACCCGATCGGGGCAGTTCTGCGGTGGAGCCGTGGTCAGCAGGACCACGGTCCTCACGGCGGCCCACTGCGTGGACTCGGGCGTGCTCGGCGTGCCGCTCAGCGAGGTACGGGACCTGAAGGTCATCGCGGGACGCAACGATCTGCGGACGTCCGAGGGCGACGAGATCACCGTGAGCAACGTCAGGACCAACCCGGAGTACAACAGCTCGACCAACTCCGGCGACGCGGCCCTGCTGACCCTGGCGAAACCGCTGCCGGAGTCGTACGTGATCCCCGTGGCGGGCCGGGGCGACGCCGCCTACCGGGCGGGGACGATCGCCGCCGTCTACGGCTGGGGGGACACGACGGGAGGCGGCCAGTACGCGAACTCGCTCCATGCGGCGCACGTGCATGTCCTCGCCGACACGGTGTGCGAGGAGGCGTACCCGGGCAGTGCCGACGGCAAGTACCTGGCCGCGACCATGGTGTGCGCCGGTGAACGGCAGGGCGGGAAGGACGCCTGCCAGGGCGACAGCGGCGGGCCGCTCGTCGCCCAGGGCCGGCTCATCGGCCTGGTGTCCTGGGGGAGTGGATGCGGCCGCCCGGGGCGCCCGGGCGTCTACACGCGGGCCTCGGACGTCGCCAAGATCCTGCGGATCCGTGGCTGACACGAGAAACCGCCCGGGGAGAGGGGGCTGGGCGGCACAGGAGGGCCGAGAAGGGCCTCAGAGGCCCCTGTGACAAGAGCGGGCGGCGGTCCCTGCATGTGGCAGGGGCCGCCGCCCGTTCACCGGCCTGGTGTGCCGGAGCTGGCTCGTCGTGGTTGCGAGGTGTCAGCGTTCCTCTTCGGATGTGGTCTCCGGAACGGCGGTCAGGCGCTCCGTCTCATCCTGTATCTCAGCGGCGATCTTCTTGAGTTCCGGCTCGAACTTGCGACCGTGGTGGGCGCAGAAGAGCAGTTCACCGCCGCTCAACAGGACAACGCGCAGGTATGCCTGGGCGCCGCAGCGGTCGCAGCGATCAGCGGCCGTCAGGGGGCTCGCGGGGGTCAGAACAGTAGTCACGTCGCCTCTTCTCTAGCTCGACGAGCTGTCGTACCAGGGTCAACATCCAACCAGGCCGAAAACGTTCCCGCTCGTGGCTTTTCCTCGAAAATTTCTTCCGAGAGGTTGTCCGTTGCCGGTTGGCGGCGAATGTGCCGTATTGCGTCTCTTACGAGTCTTACGGTTTCGCGCTGTCTGTCAGGTCGGGTCCTCCCGGCTGGCTTGCCGGTTGTTCATTGAGGACGTGCCCGGAGCCTAAATGGTTCATGCCTGGAAGGGAACGTGACGTGCGCTTCACTCCATCGAGCGATCGAACACGTATGCGAGGCTGGACTAGTCTGAGTCGAGCCGAGGGTGGCGTGACAACGGCTCTACCAGGCCTCGGTACCCTCTGACGGGCAACCGAAGCCGAGTCCTTACCCCAAAGGACCCCCTTTGAAATTCAGCGAGGAGCGAACCGCGTGACCGCCGAAACGTCCGTGCCGTCCACAGCGTTGCTGACCGGAGCAGACCGGGACGGTTCCAACTACACCGCGCGGCATCTCCTCGTCCTGGAGGGGCTCGAGGCCGTCCGCAAGCGCCCTGGCATGTACATCGGGTCCACGGACAGCCGTGGCCTGATGCACTGCCTGTGGGAGATCATCGACAACTCCGTCGACGAGGCCCTCGGCGGTTACTGCGACCACATCGAGGTCATCCTCCACGACGACGCCTCCGTGGAGGTGCGCGACAACGGCCGCGGCATCCCGGTGGATGTCGAGCCCAAAACCGGCCTCTCCGGCGTCGAGGTCGTCATGACCAAGCTGCACGCGGGCGGCAAGTTCGGCGGTGGCTCGTACGCGGCCTCCGGCGGCCTGCACGGCGTGGGCGCCTCCGTGGTGAACGCGCTCTCCGCGCGCCTCGACGTCGAGGTGGACCGCGCCGGGCACACGCACGCGATCAGCTTCCGGCGGGGCGTCCCCGGCGCCTTCGCGAAGTCGGGCCCCGAGGCCCCCTTCGACCCGTCGGCGAAGCTCACCAAGGTCAAGAAGATCCCCAAGGCGCGCACCGGCACGCGCGTGCGCTACTGGGCGGACCGGCAGATCTTCCTGAAGGACGCCAAGCTGTCGCTGGAGAACCTCCACCAGCGGGCCCGGCAGACCGCCTTCCTGGTGCCGGGGCTGACGATCGTCGTGCGCGACGAGTTCGGCCTGGGCGAGGGCGGCTCGAAGGGCGAGGAGTCCTTCCGCTTCGACGGCGGCATCAGCGAGTTCTGTGAGTACCTGGCCAAGGACAAGGCGGTCTGCGACGTCCTGCGGTTCTCCGGCCAGGGCGCCTTCAAGGAGACGGTGCCGGTCCTGGACGACCACGGCCAGATGACCCCCACCGAGGTCACCCGTGAACTGGGCGTGGACGTGGCGTTGCGCTGGGGCACCGGCTACGACTCGACGATCCGGTCGTTCGTGAACATCATCGCCACCCCCAAGGGCGGCACCCATGTGAGTGGCTTCGAGCGTTCACTGACCAAGACGCTGAACGAGGCGATGCGCAGCCAGAAGGTGCTGCGGGTGGCCGAGGACGACATCGTCAAGGACGATGCCCTGGAGGGCCTGACCGCCGTGGTCACGGTCCGCCTGGCCGAGCCGCAGTTCGAGGGGCAGACCAAGGAGGTCCTCGGCACCTCGGCCGCCAACCGCATCGTGGCGAACGTCATCGCCAAGGAGCTCAAGGCGTTCCTGACGTCCACCAAGCGGGACGCGAAGGCGCAGGCCAGGGCCGTGATGGACAAAGCCGTGGCCGCGGCGCGCACCCGTATCGCCGCCCGCCAGCACAAGGACGCCCAGCGCCGCAAGACGGCTCTGGAGTCCTCCTCGCTGCCGGCGAAGCTCGCGGACTGCCGCAGCGACGACGTGGAGCGCAGCGAGCTCTTCATCGTGGAGGGCGACTCCGCGCTCGGCACGGCCAAGCTGGCGCGGAACTCCGAGTTCCAGGCACTGCTGCCGATCCGCGGCAAGATCCTGAACGTGCAGAAGGCGTCCGTCACGGACATGCTCAAGAACGCCGAGTGCGGCGCGATCATCCAGGTCATAGGAGCAGGGTCGGGGCGTACCTTCGACATCGACGCGGCCCGCTACGGGAAGATCATCCTGCTGGTCGACGCCGACGTCGACGGCGCGCACATCCGGATCCTGCTGCTGACGCTCTTCCAGCGCTACATGCGGCCCATGGTAGAGGCGGGCCGTGTGTTCGCCGCGGTGCCGCCGCTGCACCGGATCGAGCTGAGCCAGCCCAAGAAGGGCCAGGACAAGTACGTGTACACGTACTCCGACCGGGAGCTGCGCGAGACGCTGCTGGAACTGCAGCGCAAGAACGTGCGCTACAAGGACTCCATCCAGCGCTACAAGGGCCTGGGCGAGATGGACGCCGACCAGCTCGCCGAGACCACGATGGACCCGCGCTTCCGCACCCTGCGCCGGATCAACATCTCCGACCTGGACTCCGCCGAGCAGGTCTTCGACCTGCTGATGGGCAACGACGTCGCGCCCCGCAAGGAGTTCATCACCAGCTCGGCGGCGACGCTGGACCGCTCGCGCATCGACGCCTAGCGGCATCTTTCCCGGCCGGAGCCGGGTGCCCCACCCACGGGTGGAGCACCCGGCTCCGGCCGCGTCCGGACACCAATCGGCGAACCTCCAGGTGATACGCACACAAGGTGACGTATCACCTGATGGGGTGAAGAGGTCGGAGAGAAGAGTCAGGGATCTTCCCGTTCTGTCCATTCTTGGGCACGCGGTCGAACCGGGCCGCGGGCAAGGAGAGTTCGGTGGAGAAGCACGACGTGCCCGACGCCGGGACGGGCCGGGGCAGTGGGGGCAGTGGCCGCGTCAGCGGCCCGAGAGACCCCTGGCATGACGCGCTCGCCTCCGGCTGGGCGGAACTGGAGGGCGCCGGCGCGGCGGCCGCCGGCGTCATGCCGCCGGGTTTCGCCCGGAAGCCGGGCACGGGCCCCGCGGACATCTACCTCGAAGTGCAGCGCAGTGCCGCCTTCCAGGAGGTGCGCAGGCGGTACCGCAGGTTCGTCATCCCAGGGGCCGCCGCCTTCTTCACCTGGTACGTGGCGTACGTCGTGACCGCGACGGCGGCTCCCGGGCTGATGGCACACCCCGTCGCCGGAGCCGTGAACGTGGCGATGCTGGCGGGACTCGGGCAGTTCCTCACCACGTTCCTGCTGACGTGGGCGTACGCCAGGCACGCGCGGCTGCGCAGGGACCGGGCCGCGCTCGACCTCCGGTGGACGGTGCTGGAGCAGAAGCGGGAGCGGGACAGGGGCCGGAGCAGGGATGGGGCCCCGGAGCGCGCCGCCGGCCGGGACGCGCCGAGCGGGTCGCGTAGCCGGGAACCGGAGGTCGAGCGATGACCGGTGACCACCAGACGCTCGCGCTGCTGCTGTTCGGCGCCTTCGTGGCCGTCACGCTCGCGATCACGACGTGGGTGAGCCGGGGCCGACGGGGTTCGGCCGAGGAGTTCTATGCGGGGGGACGCCTGTTCACCCCCATGGAGAACGGTTTCGCCATCGCCGGTGACTACATGTCGGCCGCGTCGTTCCTCGGCATCTCCGGTCTGATCGCCCTGTTCGGGTACGACGGAATGCTGTACTCCGTGGGATTTCTCGTCGCCTGGCTCGTCGTGCTGTTCCTGGTGGCCGAACTGGTCCGCAACTGCGGGCGGTTCACCCTGGCCGACGTCGTCGCCGCGCGGATGAGGGAGCGCCCGGTGCGGATCGCGGCGGGAACTTCCTCGGTGACCGTGTCCGTTCTCTATCTGGTGGCGCAGATGGTGGGAGCCGGTTCACTGGTGGCGCTGCTGCTCGGTGGGACGAGCGGGGCGGCCCAGGCCTGGACGGTGGTCGGCGTCGGCGCGCTCATGGTGATCTATGTGTCGTTCGGGGGGATGCGGGCCACCACCTGGATTCAGATCGTCAAGGCAGTACTGCTGATGGGCGGCGCCCTCGCGCTGACCGTGCTGGTGCTGATGCGCTTTCACGGGGACTTCGACCAACTGCTGCGGTCCGCCGCCGACCGCAGTGGGCAGGGGGAGCGGTTCCTCGCGCCCGGCCTGAAGTACGGCGGGGACTGGACGGCGCGGCTGGACTTCATCAGCCTCGGACTCGCGCTGGTGTTGGGCACGGCCGGGCTGCCGCACATCCTGTCCCGCTTCTTCACCGTGCCGACCGCGCGGGCCGCCCGCCGCTCGGTCGTCTGGTCCATCGGCCTCATCGGCAGCTTCTATCTGATGACGATCGTGCTCGGCCTCGGCGCGGCCGCGATCGTGGGCTCCGACACGGTCCGCGGGTCGAACGCCGCGGGCAACACGGCGGTTCCGCTGCTGGCGCTGGATCTGGGCGGCGGCGCGGATTCCACCGGGGGCACGGTGCTGTTCGCGATCGTCGCCGCCGTCGCCTTCGCCGCGATCCTCGCCGTGGTCGCCGGGGTCACCCTGGCCTCGTCGGCGTCGGTGGCCCATGACCTGTACGCGTCCTTGCGGCGGCGCGACCGCACGCCGCGCGGTGAGGTGGCGGTGGCGCGTACCGCCGCGGCCGGGATCGGCGTGGTCGCGATCGGGCTGGGGCTGCTGGCCCGCGATCTCAACGTCGCCTTCCTCGTCGGGCTGGCCTTCGCGGTGGCGGCCTCCGCCAACCTGCCCGCGCTGCTGTACGCGCTGTTCTGGCGTAACTTCACCACGCGGGGCGCGGTGTGGTCGGTGTACGGAGGGCTGCTGCCCGCGCTCGTGCTCGTCGTGCTCTCACCCGTGGTCTCCGGGGAGCCGGGATCGCTCTTCCCGGGCGTGGACTTCCAGTACTTCCCCTTGGAGAACCCCGGCCTGGTCTCCATCCCGCTGGGATTCCTCGCGGGCTGGTTCGGCACGGTGACCTCGCGCGAACCGGCGGACGAAGCCAAGCACGCGGAGACGGAGGTGCGCTCGCTGACGGGGGCCGGAGCGGCGTAACGATTCCCCCGTGAGCCGGGTGCTAGCCGCTCGCCGCCCACTCGTAGCGGTGCTCGGGGCGGCCCGTGTCACCGTACTTGAGACTCAGCCTGACCCGGCCCGTGCGCTCCAGGAGCTTCAGGTAGCGCTGTGCCGTCTGCCGGCTCAGCCGGGTGAGGTCCGCCAGCTCCGCGGCCGAGAGCGGGCCCTCAGCAGCCATCAGGGCCCGGCGCACGAGCTCCGCCGTGGTGGGGGAGTGGCCCTTGGGCAGCTCCGGCGCAGGCGTCGCCGACAGGGCGCCGAAGATCCTGTCGACCTCGGACTGCTCGGCCTCGCCCCCGCCGTCCAGCGTGCGGCGCAGCGTCGCGTACGCGTCGAGCTTGGCGCGCAGACCCGCGTAGGAGAACGGCTTGACCAGGTACTGGAGTGCGCCGTGCCGCATCGCCGCCTGGACCGTGGCCACGTCGCGCGCCGCCGTCACCATGATCACGTCGGTCTGGTGCCCGCGCTCACGCAGCCGTCGTACGACGGCCAGGCCCGTCTCGTCGGGCAGGTAGTGGTCGAGGAGCACCAGGTCCACGGGGACGTCCTCGATCAGGCGCAGCGCCTCGGCGGCGCTGTGGGCCTTCGCCGCGACGTGGAAACCGGGGATCTTCGCGACGTAGGCGGCGTTGACGTCCGCGACCCGGACGTCGTCGTCCACGACCAGGACCTCGATCATCGCGCCTCCTCGACGGCGGCGAACGCGGGCTCCGTGAGCGCTTCGGGCAGGACCACGGTGAACTCCGCACCGCCCTCGGGCCCCTCGCCGACCCGCGCGCTGCCGCCCTGCCGCTCCGCGAGCCTGCGCACCAGGGCGAGACCGATGCCGCGCTTGCCGTGCGCGGGCGGCTCCTTGGTGGTCCAGCCCTCGGTGAAGATCGTCTCGCGCCGCTCGGCGGGCACCCCGGGGCCGGTGTCACGCACTCTGAGGACGACGGCACGGTTCTCGGCGCGCAGAGCGACCTCCACGCGTGCGTGGCCGGCGCCCGCGGCGGCGTCGAGCGCGTTGTCGACGAGGTTGCCGACGATCGTGACGAGGCCGCCCGGGTCGACGAGCCGGTCCGGCAGCGCCGTGTCCGACGGTACGGACAGCGTGACGCCCCGCTCCGCCGCCACCGTGGCCTTGCCGACCAGGAGCGCCGCGAGCAGCGGATCGCGGATCTTCTCCGTAATCTGCTCGGCGGTCACCCGATGGGCGCCGGCCACCTCGCCCACGAACTCCGCGGCCTCCTCGTACATCTCCAGTTCGAGCAGCCCCAGCAGCGTGTGCATGCGGTTGGCGTGCTCGTGGTCCTGGGCGCGCAGGGCGTCGATGAGGCCTCGGGTGGAGTCGAGCTCACGGCCGAGCTGCTCCAGTTCCGTGCGGTCGCGCAGGGTGGCGACGGCGCCTCCGTCGTCGGTGGGCATCCGGTTGGCGACCAGGACGCGCTGGCCGCGGACGGTCAGCAGGTCGGTGCCGCTCACCCGGCCGGACAGCACGTCGGTGGTGCGCCCGGCGCCCAAGGCCTCGTCCAGCGGCCGCCCGATCGCCTCCGCCCCGAGGCCGAGGAGCCGCTGCGCCTCGTCGTTGAGCAGCCGGATACGGCCGCCGCGGTCCAGGGCCACGACCCCTTCGCGGATGCCGTGCAGCATGGCCTCGCGTTCCGCCAGCAGGGCGGAGATATCGGAGAAGGCCAGGTCGCGGGTCTGTCGCTGGACCCGTCGCGATATCAGGTACGCGGCGATGGCTCCGACGGCGAGGGCGCCGCCCGCGTAGGCGAGCAGTTCCGGGATGGAGTGGACCAGGATGGCCCGCACGCTGTCGTACTCGATGCCCACGGACACCGCGCCCACGATGTTCCCGGCGTCATCCCGCAGAGGTACCTTGCCGCGCGCCGAGCGGCCCAGGGTGCCGTCGTCGATCTCCATGACATCGCGGCCCGCCAGCGCGTCGCTGGGGTCCGTCGAGACGACCTTGCCGATCTGGCCGTGGTCGGTGTGCGACCAGCGCACGCCTTCCTTGTTCATGATGACGACGTACTCGGCGCCGCTGGCCGTGCGGATCCGGTCGGCCGCCGTCTGGACGGGACCGTCGGCAGAGGGGCGCGAGGACCGGAGGTCCTCGGCGATCCCCGGGTGCGCCGCTGTCGTCTGCGCGATGGCGAGCGCGCGGCGCATCGCCTGGTCGTCCAGCTGGTCGCCGAGCGGCGCGAGGAACAGCCCGGTGGCCAGCACCGCGACACCGGCGGCGATGGCCAGCTGCATCAGCAGCACCTGCGAGAACACGCGTCTCGGCAGACCGAGGCGGAGGCGTCGCGCGCGCGGGGTCGGGCTCATGTGTACGAACGGTACGGCCGTGAGCGGGCTCCTCCGAAGGGAGTGTGGCGGGGATCTCGTGTACGGGGCCGCGGCATCCGGCGGGGCGGTGGCCCGTGGTCCGTGGCCGCCGGTTCGGGAGGCGCTAGGGGCCCGCTGCCCCCGGGGGCCCGCCCGGCGCCTCGGAAACCCTGTCCGCGAGCGCTGTGACTGCCACCACGTCCATCCGCGCCGGTGTCTTGAGGGCTGCGCCGCAGCTTTCCGGGCGGGGCGGCTGTGAGGCGCCGCTCGCCACCGTGACCTGCCAGCGGCGGCCGTCGGTGTGCGCGACGGTCACCTCCCAGTGCCCGTCCGCCTCCTGGGTGCCGACGATGTCCAGGGCTCCGGCGGCGTCCTCACCCGTCGCCGCGCGCACCGCGAGCTCGGCCGCCTGTCCGGGCCGGTCCCAGGCGGAGCTGCCCCGGCAGCCCTGGAGGACCACGCGACCCGCGCGCGCCGCCGCGAGGATCTCCTTGACGGTGTGCGCCTCGGTCCTTCCGTAGGCGTAGCCGTAAGGGAGCACGAGCACCGTGGGCGCGAAGCGGTGGCCGCCCAGGTGAGTGGTCTCCCAGACACCCTCTTCACCCGCGGCGGCCAGCTGCCCGGCGAGCGGCCTGCCGAGCAGGGCGCAGCAGCGGTCCCGCTTGCCGTTGGTGCAGACGAGGGCCAGCGGGGAGCCCGTGTGCGGGGTGCCGAAGCCGCCGTGGTCGCCCGCGCCGAGGGCGGCGAAGTCGAGGTCGAGCAGCCGCCGCGGGTCGTTCGTCACGCAGGAGCGCAACCAGGTGCGGCCGGGGGCGGTGTGGGCCACGTACACCTGGTGCCGGGCCGCTGTCCGGGTGTCGGCGTGGTGGCCGGGGCGGCGGATGAGCGCGACGCGGACACCGGTGCCCTGCGCGGCCGTCTCCAGGGCCCGCCCGAGCCCGGGGTCGAGGTGGCTGCTCGTCAGCGCCTTGGCGCCCCAAGGGCCGGTCTGCTCGACCAGGAGCCATGTCCTGGCGGTGGCGGCGGTGCCCGCGAGAGGCTCGTCCAGTTCTCGGGAGGTGGTCGCGCAGGTACTCACGCGGGCGAGCCTAACGCGCGGGTCCCTTCAGACCTTTCGCGCCCCGTCCGAGGCGGGCATGGCCTGGGGCGGGCGCAGCCCCACGTACTGGCCGCTCGGGCGCATGCGCAGGGGGCGTTCGTCGTACTCCTCCATGGCGTGCGCGATCCAGCCCGCCGTACGGGCCACCGCGAAGATCGTCTCGCCCGCCTCGGCCGGCATCCCGGAGGAGGCGGTGAGGACGGCGAGGGCGAGGTCGATGTTGGCCCGCAGATCGGTGTGCCGGGCGGTGGTGGCCACGACGTCGTGTGCCGCGGCGAGCGCGGGCGCCGCCTCGGGCCTGTTCTCCAGGAGGGCGAACAACGCCTGCGCGCGCGGGTCCTCGCCGGTGTAGAGGCGGTGGCCGAGGCCGGGTACGCGGCGGCCCGCGCGGAGTTCGGCCGCCACGACGGGCGCCGCGCTGCCCCGGTCGAGCACGTCGAGGAGCATGCGGTGGACCATGCCGCTGGCCGCGCCGTGCAGGGGCCCCTCAAGGACGCCGAGCCCCGCCGACACGGCCGCGTACGGGTGGGCGCGTGCCGAGGCGGCGACGCGGACGGCGAGGGTCGACGCCGCGAGGTCGTGGTCGACGAGCAGGGCGAGGGCGGTGTCGAGGATGTGCAGCGAGACCTCGTCGGGCTTGATGCCGGTCAACCGTGCCCACAGGCGCCGGGCCAGCGGGCCGTCGTCGTGGTGGCTCGACGGGACCGGTGGGAGCGCGGCGACGAGGGTCGGGATCAATGTGCGTCCCGTGCCGATGACCGCCTCTTCGGCGAGGTCGAAGCGGAGCGGGTCGGCGGCTGCGGCGGAGATGGCCGCCACGCGCAGCCGGTCGGTCGGTCCGCTGTGCTCGGGCAGCGCGTCGACGGCCCTGCGCGCCGCCAAGACCGTCTCCGCGGGGGCGGTGAACCGGATGTCCGGGCGCAGGACGCCGGTCCACAGCCACTCGGCGACCTCTTCGTAGGAGTGGTCCAGCGCCAGCTGTACGGCGTCGACCCCGCGGTAGTAGTAGCGGTCGTCGTCGATGAGCGTGATGCGGGTGCGTACGGAGAGTTGGTCGCCCGTGGCCGGCGCCGCGGGCGACCGTCGGTTCCTGCGGGCCAGCGCCTCGACCTCTCCGGGGTCGAACGTGCTGCCTCGCGCTCCCGGGCCCCGGCGGCTGCTGAGCTGGCCCCGGCTCACGTACGCGTACACGGTCTCGGGCTTCACGCCGAGCAGCTCGGCGGCCTCTTTCGTACTGAGCCGCCGACCCTCGGGCGCGGTTCCTTGCTCCGTCATGGGCGTCACCGTATCCGTACCCACGATATATGGATTGACATATTGATTAAATCAATATTGACACGTATTGAGTCAAGCATGGACAGTCGAATCAAGTTCAGGGAGAGAGTCGAGGAAGAACATGCCGATCAATGGCTCCGCCGCTGTCCCCGCCGAGCCCGTCGAGGTCCCACGAGGGCTGGCGGGCGTCGTCGTCACCGAGACCGCACTCGGGGACGTGCGGGGATACGAGGGCTTCTACCACTACCGCCAGTACTCGGCCGTCGAACTCGCGCAGAAGCGCAGCTTCGAGGACGTGTGGCACCTGATGTTCCACGGCGAGCTGCCGGACGCCGAGCAGAGCGCGGCCTTCGCCGGGCGCACCGCGTCGCTGCGGCACCTCCCGGCCGAGGTGCGCGAGGCGTTGCCCGCCATCGCCCGCGCCGGCGTGCTCTCCGGACCGCTCTCCGGCTTGCGCACCGCCCTGTCGCTCTTCGGGGCGTCGAAGGGGCTCCGGCCGGTGTACGACATCGACGACGACCGCCGCCGCGCGGACGCCCTGGCCGCCGCGGCGGTCGTGCCGACCCTGCTCACCGCGCTGTACCGGCTCGGCCAGGGCCTTGAGCCCGTCGAACCGCACGAGGACCTGTCGTACGCGGCCAACTACCTCTACATGCTCACCGGTCGCGAGCCGGACGCGGCCCGTGCGCGGGCGATCGAGCAGTACTTGATCTCGACCATTGATCACGGCTTCAACGCGTCAACGTTCACGGCCCGCGTCATCACCTCTACCGGCGCGGACGTGGCGGCCTGCCTGGTGGGCGCGGTCGGCGCGCTGTCCGGGCCCTTGCACGGCGGTGCGCCGAGCCGTGCTCTCGACACCCTCGACGCGATCGGCACCGCCGACCGCATCGACGGCTGGATCCGCGAACGGGTCCTCGCGGGCGACCGCATCATGGGCTTCGGTCACCCCGTCTACCGCACGGAGGACCCGCGTTCGCGCATGCTGCGGGGGATCGCGCGACAGTTCGGCGGTGACCTGGTGGAGTTCGCCGTGGAGGTCGAGCGCCGGGTGGAGGCGATCCTCGCCGAACTGAAGCCCGGGCGGGAGTTGCACACGAACGTGGAGTTCTACGCGGGCGTGGTCATGGAGCTGTGCGGACTGCCCCGGGAGATGTTCACGCCGACGTTCGCTTGCGCGCGGGTGGTGGGATGGGGGGCCAACATCCTCGAGCAGGCGCGTGACCCGAAGATCATCCGCCCGGCGGCGCGGTACGCGGGGGTGGAGCCGCCGGTCGCGGTGCCGCCGGCGTCGGCGACCTAGGACTCATGTCGCCGCGCGCGTTCCGTTCCGTGGCGCCTCGGAGTCAGCTGTCGGGGATGTCGGCCTTGGCGCGCACGAGTGTCTCCCTCGTGACGATGACGATGCGCTCGTAGTTTCCCCGGGAGGCGTCCGGAGGGAGTTCGGCATCGAGTTTCGCGGTGGCGTCTGTTCCGATCACCGCGAAGCTTCCGTCGGACAGTTCGAAGATATCCGGGCAGTTCTGTCCGGACACGCTGCCTCGCGCGCGGGGAGAAGCGCCGATCCGACGGATGATGTGGCTCACTGTTTTCCCTCTGGTCTCAAGCTGACGCACTGACACTGAGACTGACCGGGCGTCCTTGTGGGCAAGCCTCGACCGGCGGCGTGGAGCGTCGGTTTGGGTGGGGCGATTTCCTGCGCGGTCCGCGCAGTCAGCGGCCCAAGTTGGCATTAAGTGAACGATCGATGCCACTCCTGGTTTCTCACCCGTCCGCGTGATGTCCCGGAAGGGTGTGACGAGGGCTGCGCGGAGAGGGAGGGGCGCCGGTGGCGGGACGGGGCGGGGGAGCGTGCCGCAGTCTCGCGGGACCACTGCGAACTGCGGCTTTCCCTCTCAGGTCTCTCTGCTCGGCGGCTCGCCGATGACCCACCACTCGTCGATGTCGGCCTCCTCCAGTTGCCTCAACAGGTCGTCCACCAGATGTCCGAGCTCGGCCTCGTCCGAACCGTTCGCGATGGTGGCCCGATGGTGCCTGCCCGCGTTCCAGTACTCCCGGACGATCGGGTTCTGGAAGATTCCGCGCACGAATCCGAAGAACTCATCGCGGTCGATATTGCCGACACGGTGGTAGAACAACAGATTCGTGTACAGGGCGTTGGCGAAGAGGTACTGGCGGTGTCGCTGCGGAGTGACGTCCTCTTCGTAGGTGTTCAGGACTTCGGCCAGGTCCTCGTCGTCCATGGCTTTGCTCAGGAGTTCCCAGTGGAGCCGCTGTTGCACGGCCAGGTTGGCGTCGTGCTGGTTGTGTGCGGCCTGTTCCAGTTGTTCGAGCCGAAGGCGCAGCGCGTCAATGATGTGGCGCTGCGCGGTCAGAGCGCCGATGGCTCCCGCCACGAGGCCGAACCCGGCCGCCACGGCGGGCCGGAGGCTTCCGGCGGCGATTCTTATAGTGAGCATGTCAACCCCCGATTTAGGCGACCGTCCGCCGGTCGTCGGGGTGCGGGTCGACAGGGAGCGGACCGGCGAGCGATGGGCGTGCGCTTGCCGCCTCCCAGGGTGCCGAGCGGCTCTGATCGACGGGGGAGGCGGAGAGGAGGCGCACGGAAGGAAGCGGTGGTCGCACATCCCGACGCCGTGCCCAATGTGTGCCCCGCGAGCGCCGCTAACAATCGTTCACTTCGAGGCATCTCCACGCGCACGTGACGCCGCTTTTCCACGCGCATCCATGTGACTCGCGCGCCGCGCATATCCTGGCTTCGTCTTATTCGTCGTACGGAATTCATTGACGTCCGTACGAGTGTCGGTGCGAGGGGCCCACGGTTGTGAACAAGCGGCAGATTCCCGTCGTCGTCCTCGCCGGGTTCCTCGGATCCGGCAAGACCACCCTGCTCAACCATCTGCTGCACCGCAGTGGCGGCACCCGTATCGGGGCGATCGTCAACGACTTCGGATCGATCGAGATCGACGCCATGTCGGTCGCCGGGCAGCTCGGTGACTCCACCGTCTCCCTCGGCAACGGGTGCTTGTGCTGTGCCGTGGACGCGAGCGAACTCGACGAGTATCTGGAGCGGCTGGCCGGGCCCGCCGCCGGGATCGACGTCATCGTCATCGAGGCCAGCGGGCTCGCCGAGCCGCAGGAGCTGGTCAAGATGGTGCTCGCCAGCGAGAACCCGCACATCGTCTACGGGGGGCTCGTCGAGGTCGTCGACGCCGCGGAGTTCGACGCGACGCGGGAGCGGCACCCCGAGGTGGACCGGCACCTGGGCATCGCCGATCTCGTCGTCGTCAACAAGACCGACCGGGTGCCGGGGGCCGAGCGCGAGCGCCTACTCGACGTCGTCCGTGGTCTCGCCGGGCGCGCGGCCGTCGTCGCCGCCTCGTACGGGCGCGTCGACGTGGAGCTGTTCTTCGACCGTGCGCCCGTGGGGGAGCGGGTCGGGCAGCTCTCCTTCGACGATCTGCGGGACGACGACGCGACCGCCGACCGGGCCGACGGCGCGAGCGTCGCCCAGGACGGCGACGCGGTCGTCCTCCCGGGCGAGCGCGCCGAAGGCGGGTGCTCCGGGCACGCCCCTCACCTGCACTCCGCCTACGAGAGCCTGTCCTTCGCCTCGGAGGCGCCTCTTGACCCGCGTCGCCTCATGGCCCTGCTCGACAGCAGGCCCGAGGGGCTCTACCGCATCAAGGGCCACGTGGACTTCGGCGCCTCCGACCCGCGGAACCGGTACGCCGTGCACGCCGTCGGGCGGTTCCTGCGGTTCTACCCGGAGCCCTGGGCCCCGGACGAGCCGCGGCTGACCCAGCTCGTGCTCATCGGGTCGGGAATCGACGTGGCAGGTCTGGAGAAGGGCCTCGACGCCTGTCGCGCGGACGCCCCGCACACCGCTGACGAGCAGGGCATGTGGGGCGTGCTGCGCTACGTGCAGGAGGACGAGGAGACGGCGGAGGCCGACCCGGAGGCGTAGCGCGGCCACACCGGTCGGCCACCGCCGCCACCGGCTATGCCGGCCCGGCGACCGCCGCCACCGGCTTCGCCAGCGAGACGCCCGAGCCGTCGCGGCGCGGGTCGATCTCCGGCAGCGTGGCCGGCGTGCCGTTGCGCTGTGCCGCCTGCGGGGGCGTCGGGCCCGCCCAGGCGAAGCTCAGGCAGTCCTCGCCCTTCAGGAACCGCTGGACGCGCACACCGCCCGTCGCGCGGCCCTTGCGCGGATACTGGTCGAACGGCGTCAGCTTGGCCGTGGTCTGGACGGAGTCGTCGAGCGTGCCGCGCGATCCCGCCACCGTGAAGACGACCGCGTCCACCGCCGGGTCGACCGCCGTGAAGGAGATGACCTTCGCCCCGGCGGCCAGCTTCACGCCCGTCATGCCGCCCGCGGGGCGGCCCTGGGGACGGACGTGGGAGGCCTGGTAGCGCAGGAGCTGGGCGTCGTCCGTGATGAAGACCAGGTCCTCCTCGCCCGTGCGCAGCTCGGCCGCGCCGACGATCCGGTCACCGTCCTTGAGGGTGATGACCTCGAGCTCCTCCTTGTTCGAGGGATAGTCGGGCACCACCCGCTTGACCACGCCCTGCTCGGTGCCGAGGGCCAGTCCCGGGGACGACTCGTCGAGGGTCATCAGGCAGATGAGCTTCTCGTCCTTCTCCAGGGGGAGCAGCTCGGAGACGGGCGCGCCGCCGGAGAGGTTGGGCGCGCTCATCGTCTCCGGGAGCTGCGGGAGGTCCACCACGGAGAGGCGCAGGAGACGTCCCGCGGACGTGACCGCGCCGACCTCGCCGCGCGCGGTGGCGGGCACCGCGGAGACGATCACGTCGTGCTTGACGCGCTTGGTGCCGTCCTCGCCGAAGGGGTCGCCGTTGGCCGTGCGGGCCAGCAGGCCCGTGGACGACAGGAGCACGCGGCAGGGGTCGTCGGCGACCTGGAGGGAGACCGTGGCGGCGGGGGAGCCCGCCGACTGCAGGAGCACCGTGCGCCGGTCGGTGCCGAACTTCTTGGCGACCGCAGCCAGTTCGGACGAGACCAGCTTGCGGAGCTCCGCGTCCGAGTCGAGGATTCCGGTCAGCTCGTCGATCTCGCCGTTCAGCTTGTCGCGCTCGGACTCCAGCTCGATGCGGTCGAACTTGGTCAGGCGGCGCAGCGGCGTGTCCAGGATGTACTGCGTCTGGATGTCGCTCAGCGAGAAGCGCTCGATCAGGCGCTCCTTGGCCTGCGCGGAGTTCTCGCTGGAGCGGATGAGACGGATGACCTCGTCGATGTCCAGGAGCGCGACGAGGAGGCCCTCGACCAGGTGCAGGCGGTCGCGCTTCTTGCCGCGGCGGAACTCGCTGCGCCGGCGCACCACGTTGAAGCGGTGGTCGAGATAGACCTCGAGGAGTTCCTTGAGGCCGAGGGTGAGGGGCTGGCCGTCGACCAGCGCCACGTTGTTGATGCCGAAGGACTCCTCCATCGGCGTCAGTTTGTACAGCTGCTCGAGGACGGCCTCCGGGACGAAGCCGTTCTTGATCTCGATGACCAGACGCAGGCCGTGCGAGCGGTCGGTGAGGTCCTTGACGTCGGCGATGCCCTGGAGCTTCTTCGAGCCGACCAGGTCCTTGATCTTGGAGATGACCTTCTCGGGCCCCACGCTGAAGGGCAGTTCGGTGACGACGAGGCCCTTGCGGCGCGCCGTCACGTTCTCCACGGTGGCCGTGGCGCGGATCTTGAAGCTGCCGCGGCCCTTCTCGTACGCGTCCCTGATGCCGGTCAGGCCGACGATCTTGCCGCCGGTGGGCAGGTCGGGGCCCGGCACGTACTTCATCAGGGTGTCGAGGTCGGCCCCCGGGTGCCTGATCAGGTGCCGTGCGGCGGCGATGACCTCGCCGAGGTTGTGCGGGGGCATGTTCGTCGCCATGCCGACCGCGATGCCCGAAGCGCCGTTGACCAGGAGGTTCGGATACGCCGCCGGGAGGGCGGACGGCTCCATCTCCTGACCGTCGTAGTTCGGCTCGAAGTCGACCGTGTCCTCGTCGATCGACTCCGTCATCAGGGACGTGGCGTCGGCCATCCGGCACTCGGTGTACCGCATGGCGGCCGGCGGGTCGTCGTTCCCCAGGGACCCGAAGTTGCCGTGGCCGTCCACCAAGGGCAGGCGCATCGAGAAGGGCTGGGCCATGCGCACCAGGGCGTCATAGATCGACGCGTCGCCATGGGGGTGCAATTTACCCATGACCTCGCCGACGACACGGGCACACTTCACATAGCCGCGGTCGGGGCGCAGGCCCATCTCGTTCATCTGATAGACGATCCTGCGGTGCACCGGCTTCATGCCGTCGCGGGCGTCCGGCAGGGCGCGGGAGTAGATGACCGAATACGCGTACTCGAGGAAGGAGCCCTGCATCTCGTCGACGACGTCGATGTCGAGGATCCGCTCCTCGAACGAGTCGTCGGGCGGCGGGGTCTTCGTGCTGCGGCGGGCCATCGCTGCTGCGGCTCCTTCACCAAGCAAGTGCGGGTTCTGACGCCGACCATTGTGGACCGTCCCACTGACAACGCCGACCACGACCCGTGCGCCGGTGGCGTCGAAAGGCGACTACGCCGTGAGCGGACCGGGAACTTCGTGAGGTGTCGGCACGCTGCATACAGTGGCGGGACTCGCAGCAATTCTGCAGATTCAGCGATCGAAGGGACGTACATGCCCATGGGTCACACGGCCACAGCCGAGCCCGGCTCCGGCGGCCTGACAGCGACCGAGCACCGGCTGGCCAACGGCCTGCGCGTGGTGCTCTCCGAGGACCACCTGACCCCGGTCGCCGCGGTGTGCCTCTGGTACGACGTCGGCTCGCGCCACGAGGTCAAGGGACGCACAGGCCTCGCTCACCTTTTTGAGCACCTCATGTTCCAGGGCTCGAAGCAGGTGTCGAACAACGGCCACTTCGAACTGGTCCAGGGCGCCGGCGGCTCGCTCAACGGCACGACGAGCTTCGAGCGCACGAACTACTTCGAGACGATGCCCGCCCACCAGCTGGAGCTGGCCCTGTGGCTCGAGGCCGACCGGATGGGCTCGCTGCTCTCCGCGCTCGACGAGGAGTCCATGGAGAACCAGCGGGACGTCGTCAAGAACGAGCGCCGCCAGCGCTACGACAACGTGCCCTACGGCACCGCCTTCGAGAAGCTGACCGCCCTCTCGTACCCGGAGGGCCACCCGTACCACCACACGCCGATCGGCTCCATGGCCGACCTGGACGCGGCCACCCTGGAGGACGCGCGCCAGTTCTTCCGCACGTACTACGCGCCGAACAACGCCGTGCTCTCGGTCGTCGGCGACATCGATCCGGAGCAGACGCTCGCCTGGGTCGAGAAGTACTTCGGCTCCATCCCCTCGCACGACGGCAAGCAGCCCCCGCGCGACGGCTCCCTTCCCGAGCGCATCGGCAAGGAGCTCCGCGAGGTCGTCGAGGAGGAGGTCCCCGCCCGCGCCCTGATGGCCGCCTACCGCCTCCCGGAGGACGGCACGCGCGCGTGCGACGCGGCCGACCTGGCGCTGACCGTCCTGGGCAGCGGCGAGTCGTCGCGGCTCTACAACCGGCTCGTGCGCCGTGACCGCACCGCCGTCGCCGCCGGGTTCGGCCTGCTGCGGCTCGCCGGCGCGCCCTCGCTCGGCTGGCTCGACGTGAAGACCTCCGGCGACGTCGAGGTCCCGGTGATCGAGGCCGCCGTCGACGAGGAGCTGGCCCGCTTCGCCGCGGAGGGCCCCACTCCGGAGGAGATGGAGCGCGCCCAGGCGCAGCTGGAGCGCGAGTGGCTCGACCGGCTCGGCACGGTCGCGGGACGCGCGGACGAACTGTGCAGGTACGCCGTCCTCTTCGGTGACCCGCAGCTCGCCCTCACCGCCGTCGGGCGCGTCCTCGACGTCACCGCCGAGGAGGTCCAGGAGGTCGCCAAGGCCCGCCTGCGGCCCGACAACCGCGCGGTGCTCGTGTACGAGCCCGTGGCCGCCGGAGGGGCCCGGGAGACGGCCGCCGACGGTACCGAAGAGACCGCCGCCGGCGAGACCGAACAGGACGAGGAGGCGGCGAAGTGACCGAGGCCGCGACCATGCAGTTCCACCCGCAGCCACAGCCCGGCACGGCCAAGCCGTGGGCCTTCCCCGCCCCCGAGCGCGGTGCCCTGCCCAACGGCCTCACCGTGCTGCGTTGCAACCGCCCCGGCCAGCAGGTCGTCGCGGTGGAGGTCCACCTGGAGGCTCCGCTTGAGGCCGAGCCGCAGGGCCTCGACGGCGTCGCCACGATCATGGCGAGGGCCTTCAACGAGGGCACGGACAAGCACTCCGCGGAGGAGTTCGCCGCCGAGCTCGACCGCTGCGGCGCCACCATGGACGCGCACGCCGACCACCCCGGTGTCCGCGTCTCCCTCGAAGTGCCCGTCTCGCGCCTGCCGAAGGCGCTCGGACTGCTCTCCGACGCCCTGCGCGCCCCCGCCTTCGCGGACAGCGAGATCGAGCGCCTCGTGCGCAACCGCCTCGACGAGATCCCGCACGAGGCGGCCAACCCGGCGCGCCGGGCCGCCAAGGAGCTCTCCAGGCAGCTCTTCCCGGCGAGCTCGCGCATGTCGCGCCCGCGCCAGGGCACCGAGGAGACGGTCACCGCCATCGACTCGGCGGCGGTGCGCGCCTTCTACGAGAAGCACGTCCGCCCGGCGACGGCCACCCTGGTGATCGTCGGCGACCTGCGGGGCGTCGATCTGGACGCGATGCTCGCGGACACCGTCGGCACCTGGACGGGCAGCACGGCGGAGCCGCGCCCCGTACCGGCCATCACCGCCGACGACACCGGCCGCGTGGTCATCGTCGACCGCCCCGGAGCCGTGCAGACGCAGCTCCTGATCGGCCGCATCGGCCCGGACCGGCACGACCGCGTCTGGCCGGCCCAGGTCCTCGGCACGTACTGCCTCGGCGGCACCCTCACCTCCCGTCTCGACCGCGTCCTGCGGGAGGAGAAGGGCTACACCTACGGAGTGCGCGCCTTCGGCCAGGTGCTGCGCTCCGCCCCGGACGGCTCGGGCGCCGCGATGCTCGCCATCAGCGGATCGGTCGACACGGAGTCCACGGGCCCCGCGCTCGAAGACCTCTGGAACGTGCTGCGCACGCTCGCCGCGGAAGGCCTGACCGACGCCGAGCGCGACGTGGCGGTGCAGAACCTGGTGGGCGTCGCCCCGCTCAAGTACGAGATGGCGGCCTCCGTGGCGGCCACGCTCGCCGACCAGGTCGAGCAGAACCTCCCGGACGACTACCAGGCCCGGCTCTACCGGCAGTTGGCCGCCACCGGCACCGTGGAGGCCACCGCGGCGGTCGTGAGCGCCTTCCCGGAGGACCACCTGGTGACGATCCTCGTGGGCGACGCCGCGCGCATCGAGGAGCCCGTCAGGGCCCTCGGCATCGGTGACGTGAGCGTCGTCTCCGGCTGAGCGGAGTCAGGACATATCAGGACCCCGGTGGCCGTTTCGGTCGCCGGGGTCCTCATATGTCCGAATTACTACGGAGGTTGCCTGTCTGCCGTGTGGCGTGCGCTACAAAAGAGGCGTTCTGTTTGTCGTTCGAAAGACGACACGTTTAGCGTCGGTCCGGCTGTCCGTCACGCAGTACGCCGCAGCCGCGGCACCGGGCAGTCATCGCCGAGTCCCCGTACGGCGCGAGCCAGGGGAGCCGGGGACCCACACGTCCCTTGGGGTGAATCGGGAACCTTGCCGCAGGGCGAGGGACTCGTAGGAGACCTTCCTGCTCCGAACCCGTCAGCTAACCCGGTAGGCGAGAGGGAAGGAAAGGATCAGCCGCTTCATGGCGTTCACCCGTGCCACCGGGAAGCACCGTCGTCCGAGCCGCCTCACGCGCACCACGGCGAATGCCGCGGGCGTCGCCGCGCTCACCACCACCGGTGTCATCGGAGGCCTGGCGGCCCCCGCGCTCGCCGCCGCTGACGACGCGCCCATCGAACACACCGGGCTCACCCAGGCCATCTCCGTCGGTGACTCGCTCGCCGCGAGCGTCGACGCGCAGGCCGCCGCCCAGCAGCAGGCCGCCGACGCCGCCGCCGCGGCCAAGAAGGCCGAAGAGGCCGCCAAGAAGAGGGCCGCCGAGGAGAAGCGCAAGGCCGAGGCCGAGGCCAAGGCGAAGGCCAAGAAGGAGCGCGAGCAGAAGGAGCGCGCCGCCCGCGAGGCCGAGCGCAAGCGCCTGAACACCTACGTCTCCCCGATCTCCGGCTCCTACGTCTCCACGGGCTACCAGACCGGCGGGGCCATGTGGTCCTCCGGCAGCCACACCGGCGTCGACTTCCACGCCGCTTCCGGCACCCCGGTCCACGCGGTCGGCTCCGGCACCGTCGTCGAGGCGGGCTGGGGCGGCGCCTACGGCAACAACGTCGTCATCAAGATGAACGACGGCACGTACACCCAGTACGGCCACCTGTCCTCCCTCGGCGTCACCGTCGGCCAGACGGTCACCCCGGGCCAGCAGATAGGCCTCGCAGGCTCCACGGGCAACTCCAGCGGCCCGCACCTGCACTTCGAGGCCCGCACGGGCGCGGAGTACGGCTCGGACATCGACCCCGTCGCCTACCTCCGCGCGCACGGCGTCAACGTCTGACCGACGCGACCCACGTCGTACCGAAAGCCCCGGCTCACGAAAGAGCCGGGGCTTTCGCCGTATGACCAACAGAGAGGGGCGTGGAGGGGCCGGAGAGGCAGGCGGTGCGCTGTGCGCGCGCCAAGGCGCCCCACGCGCCGCGTGAGCCCAACGCCGAAGGGCCCACCCCGTGTCAGGGTGGGCCCTCCGGTCGGTGCTGCTCGGGTCAGACCGTCTCCGGGAGCTCCTCAAGGCCCTCGGCGACGAGCTTGGCCAGACGGTCGAGGGCGGCGTCCGCGCCCTCGGCGTCGGAGGCGAGGGTGATCTCCTCGCCGCCCTGGGCGCCGAGGCCGAGCACCGCGAGCATCGAGCCGGCGTTGACCGGGTTGCCGTCGGCCTTGGCGATCGTCACGGGGACGCCGGCGGCCGTGGCCGCGCGGACGAAGATGGAGGCGGGTCGGGCGTGGAGGCCCTCGGCCCAGCCGACGTTGACGCGGCGCTCAGCCATGTGTTGCTGCCCTTCCAGGTGTTTCCAAGTTGTCTAGACCAGTGTCTCATGTCGACACGGGTGCTCTGCCGACCGTACGCCCTGGTCATCCGACGGGCTGTCCCGCGGTCGCCGGGCTCTCAGCCTGCCAAGGTCCGAGCGGCCCCGCGACCCGTACCCTGGCACCATGCAGACCCCGTCGGATCAGTCGGATCAGCAGGAGCGGCACGACTACCCCGCGCACTGGGAAGCCGATGTGGTGCTGCGCGACGGAGGCACCGCCCGGATCAGGCCCATCACGGCCGAGGACGCGGACCGCCTGGTCAGCTTCTACGAACAGGTCTCGGACGAGTCGAAGTACTACCGGTTCTTCGCGCCCTACCCCCGCCTCTCCGCCAAGGACGTGCACCGCTTCACCCACCACGACCAGGTCGACCGCGTGGGTCTGGCGGCGACGGTGGGCGGCGAGTTCATCGCCACCGTGCGGTACGACCGCATCGACGAGCGGGGCATGGCCGCCAGCGCCCCCGCCGACGAGGCCGAGGTCGCCTTCCTCGTGCAGGACGCCCACCAGGGCAGGGGTGTGGCCTCCACGCTCCTCGAACACATCGCGGCGGTCGCCAGGGAGCGCGGCATCCGGCGCTTCGCGGCCGAGGTCCTGCCCGCCAACACCAAGATGATCAAGGTCTTCACGGACGCGGGCTACCAGCAGAAGCGCAGCTTCGAGGACGGCGTCGTGCGCCTGGAGTTCGGCCTTGAGCCGACCGACCGCTCGCTCGCCGTGCAGCGCGCCCGCGAGCAGCGTGCCGAGGGCCGGTCCGTGCAGCGCCTGCTGACGCCGGGCTCGGTCGCGGTGATCGGCGTGGGGCGGACCCCCGGCGGCGTCGGACGCAGCGTCCTGAGCAACCTCCGCGACGCCGGGTTCGCCGGGCGCCTGTACGCGGTGAACAGCGCCTTCGACGAGGGCGCTCGCATCGAGGGCGTGCCCGCGCACCGCTCCGTGACCTCCGTGGCCGAGCCCGTCGACCTCGCCGTGGTCACCGTGCCCGCCGACCGTGTGCCGCAGGTCGTCGCCGACTGCGGCGAGCACGGGGTGCAGGGGCTCGTGGTGCTCTCCGCCGGGTACGCGGAGAGCGGCGCCGAGGGGCGCGAGCGGCAGCGCGAACTGGTGCGCCAGGCACGTTCGCACGGAATGCGCATCGTCGGCCCGAACGCCTTCGGCGTCATCAACACCTCCCCCCGGGCGCGGCTCAACGCCTCGCTCGCCCCGCAGTCGCCCGCGCGCGGTCGCATCGGTCTGTTCACCCAGTCGGGGGCGATCGGCATCGCGCTGCTCTCCGGACTGCACCGCAGGGGCGCGGGCCTGTCCACGTTCATCGGCTCCGGCAACCGGGCCGACGTCTCGGGGAACGACGTCCTCCAGTACTGGTACGAGGACCCGGACACCGACGTCGCGCTGATGTACCTGGAGACGATCGGCAACCCGCGCAAGTTCACCCGCCTCGCCCGCAGGGCCGCGACCGCCAAGCCGCTCGTCGTGGTCCAGGGCGCCCGGCACAGCGGAATCGCGCCCACCGGGCACGCGGTGCAGGCCACGCGGCTGCCGCACGCCACGGTGTCGGCCCTGCTCCGCCAGGCGGGCGTCATCCGCGTGGACACCGTCACGGAGATGGTCGACGCCGGGCTGCTGCTCGCCGGGCAGCCGCTGCCCTCGGGGCCGCGGGTGGGCATCCTCGGCAACTCCGAGTCGCTGGGGCTGCTCACGTACGACGCCTGCGTCGCCGACGGGCTGCGCCCGCTGCCGCCGCGCGACCTGACCACGGGGGCCACCCCCGCCGACTTCCGGGCCGCGCTCGCCGAGGCCCTGTCGGACGACGGGTGCGACGCGGTGATCGTCAACGCGATCCCCTGGGTGCGCGAGGACAAGGTCGCCGCCGACCCCGAGACGCTGGCCGGCGAGCTGCGTGCCGCCGCCGCGGGATGCCCGGCGAAGCCCGTGGCCGTGGTCCACGTGGAGCTCGGCGGCCTCGCCGAGGCCCTGGCCGCCGCGGCGAGGACCCGGCCCGACGCCCCTGCCGCGCCCGCCGCGGGCGGGACCGAGGACCCCGCGCCCGCCCCGGCGGCCGACGCCGCCCCGGACGCCGAGGGCGCCGAGGAGGCCGCAGACGAGGCGCGCTCCCACCGCATCCCCGCCTACCCCGCAGCCGAGCGCGCCGTCCGCGCCCTCGCCGAGGCCGTCAGGTACGCCCAGTGGCGCCGCGAGGCGGCCGAACCCGGCAAGGTGCACGAGTACGACGACATCGACGAGAGCGGGACCGCCGACCGCATCGCGGAGCTGCTGGCGCGCGGGGAGGACCGTCGCGGCCTGACCCTCGCCGCCGCCGACGCCCACGAACTGCTCGGGCGGTACGGCGTCCCCGTACGCGAGGCGCTGTCCGCTCCGGGCCCCGACGAGGCCGTGGAGGCCGCGCGCTGGCTCGGCTACCCCGTGGCCCTGAAGACCACCGCCCCGCATCTGCGCCACCGTGCCGACCTCGGCGGGGTGCGGCTCGACCTCGCCGACGAGGAGCAACTGCGACGGGCCTATCAAGAGTTGATCGACCTGTTCGGAAAGCCGGCCGAGCTGCGGCCCGTCGTCCAGAAGATGGTGCCGCGCGGCGTCGACACCGTCGTGCGCGCCGTCATCGATCCGGCGGCCGGAGCGGTGCTCTCCTTCGGCCTCGCGGGCGCCGCCTCCGAACTGCTCGGCGACACCGCGCACCGGCTGATCCCGGTCACCGACCGCGAGGCGGCCTCCTTGGTCAGGTCGATCAGGACCGCCCCGCTCCTCTTCGGCTGGCGCGGCTCGGCCCCCGTCGACACCCCCGCGCTGCAGGAACTGCTCCAGCGGGTCTCCCGCCTCGTCGACGACCACCCGGAAGTGGTCGGCGTCTCCCTGGAGCCCGTGGTCGTGGCCCCGCGCGGACTCTCCGTGCTCGGCGCGTCGGTCCGGCTCGCACCGCCGCCCGCCCGTGACGACCTGGGCCCGCGGACGCTCCCCGGCTACTGAGGGCGCTTCCCGGCGCCGGGCCGCCCCACGGGGGCTCATGGGCCCCTCGCCGGGCCGTAGGATGGACGGCATGGCAAAGACCGGTACGACGACCCAGGGGCTGCGCGCGGCGATCGAGCGCAGCGGCTACTACCCGGCCCTCGTGGCCGAGGCCGTGGAGGCCGCCATCGGCGGCGAGGCCATCGGGTCGTACCTGGTCCACCAGGAGACGACGTTCGACGCCAACGAAGTGCGCAGGCACGTCACGGTCCTCGTGCTGACCGGCACCCGCTTCATCGTGAGCCACACCGACGAGCAGGCGGCGGACGGCACGTCCCCGACGCCGTACGCGACGACCTCCACGGAGTCGGTCAAGATCGGCCGGATCTCCTCGGTCGTCCTCAGCCGCGTCGTCGCCAACCCCGAGAAGTACGTGCCCGGCACCCCGCCCCGCGAGGTCGTCCTGACCATCGGCTGGGGCGCGGTCTCCCGCATCGACCTGGAGCCCGCGGCCTGCGGCGACCCCAACTGCGAGGCCGACCACGGGTACACCGGCAGCTCCACCGCCGACGACCTCAGCCTGCGCGTCAGCGAGGCCGGTGACGGCCCCGACGCCGTGCGCCAGACGCTCGCCTTCGCCCAGGCCCTGTCCGAGGCCACCGCGGAGACCGCCCGCTGATGTCGCTGCCCGCCTGGGACGACGTGGAGCCGCTCGCCCTCGACACCGCCCCCGTGCCCGCGTACGGCTCGGGATCGCTCGCCGACCTGCTGCCCACGCTCGTCGCCCACCAGGGCGTGCCGGGCCACGCGCCGGCCATCGCCGAGATCGCCCCCGCCGACCGCAACTGCGTCTTCCTGATCGACGGCCTCGGCTGGGAGCAGCTCAAGGCGCACCCCGCGGAGGCCCCCTTCCTCAGCTCGCTGCTCGCCGGCTCGCGCGGCGGCACGGGACAGCCGATCACCGCCGGTTTCCCCGCCACCACGGCGACGTCGCTCGCCTCGGTCGGCACGGGGCTGCCGCCGGGCGTGCACGGCCTGCCCGGCTACACCGTCCGCGATCCCGCCACCGGCGAGCTGATGAACCAGCTCCGCTGGAACCCGTGGACCGACCCGCACGCGTGGCAGCCGTACCCCACCGTCTTCCAGCAGGCCCACGAGGCGGGGGTGCACACCGCCCAGGTCTCCGCCCCCGGCTTCGAGCACACCCCGCTCACGAAGATCGCCCTCAGCGGCGGCACCTTCCGCGGCAAGCTCTCCGGCGAGGACCGCATGGACCTCGCCGCCCAGCAGCTGGCGGCGGGGGACCGGTCCCTGGTCTACACGTACTACGCGGAGGTCGACGGCAAGGGCCACCGGTTCGGTGTGGACTCCGACGACTGGCGCGGCCAGCTCATGTACGTCGACCGGCTCGCCCAGCGCCTCGCGGAGCAGCTTCCGCCGCGCAGCGCCCTGTACGTCACCGCCGACCACGGCATGCTCGACATCCCCTTCGACGAGCGCTCCCGCATCGACTTCGACGAGGACTGGGAGCTGCGCGCGGGCGTCGCCCACCTCGGCGGCGAGGGCCGCGCCCGGCACGTCTACGCGGTGCCCGGGGCGCAGAACGACGTCCTGGCGGTGTGGCGCGAGGTCCTCGGCGAGCAGTTCTGGGTCGCCTCCCGTGACGAGGCGATCAACGCGGGCTGGTTTGGTCCACACATTGATCAACGTGTGTACGAGCGCATCGGTGACGTCGTCGCCGCCGCGTACGACGACGCCGCGATCATCGCCTCACGACGCGAGCCGAACGAGTCGGCACTGGTCGGCATGCACGGCTCCATGACCCCCGTCGAGCAGTTCGTCCCCCTCCTCGAAGTACGCTCCTGAAGCCCCCACTCCGCACACCTCGAAAGGTCCGCGACCTCCCATGCCCGAGCTGGTGTTCTTCTCCGGAACGATGGACTGCGGAAAGAGCACACTGGCTCTGCAGATCGAGCACAACCGCTCGGCCCGCGGACTCCAGGGAATGATCTTCACGCGGGACGACCGCGCGGGCGAGGGCAAGCTGTCCTCCCGGCTGGGCCTGGTCACCGACGCGATCGAGGCCGCGGACGACTTCGACTTCTACGCCCACCTCGTGGACCACCTCTCGCGCGGCGGACGCGCGGACTACGTGATCGCCGACGAGGCGCAGTTCCTCGCCCCGGACCAGATCGACCAGCTGGCCCGCGTCGTCGACGATCTCGGACTCGACGTCTTCGCCTTCGGCATCACCACGGACTTCCGCTCCAAGCTCTTCCCCGGCTCGCAGCGCCTGGTGGAGCTCGCCGACCGCGTCGAGGTGCTCCAGGTCGAGGCCCTGTGCTGGTGCGGAGCCCGCGCGACGCACAACGCCCGCACCATAGGCGGCGAAATGGTCGTCGAGGGCGCCCAGGTCGTCGTCGGCGACGTCAACCAGTCGCCCGACGAGGTCGGTTACGAGGTCCTGTGCCGCCGTCACCACCAGCGCAGGACGACGGCGGCGACCGCACGCGCGGGCGCCCTCTCGCCCGACGTCCTGCCGGTGGACACCGCCGCCCTCCGCATCTGAGAGAGCCTTTGCTCTCCGAGAGTCCGCGTCAGCCCTCGCGGTCGGAGCGTACGACGGTGAAGACCGCGCCCTCCGGGTCGGCCACCGTCACCATCCGCCCGTAGGCGTCGTCCCACGCGGGCCGGACCACGTGGCCGCCGAGCTCGACGACCCGGTCCGCCGCCTCGTCGGCGTCGGCGACCTCGAAGTACGTCATCCAGTGAGGGCCCGTGTCACGGGGCAGCGCGTCGCCCACGCCGTGCATGGACGCCACCGGACGGCCGTCGACGCACAGCCGCAGATAGTCGAAGTCGGCCGAGACGACGGCCTCCTCGGTGAAGCCGAAGACGTTGCGGTAGAACGGGAAGACGCCGGAGGTCTCCCGGGTCACCAGCTCGTACCAGGCGGGCGCCCCCGGTTCGCCGACCACCGCGGAGCCCAGGTGCCGGGCGGCCTGCCAGAGCCCGAACACCGCGCCCGTGGGATCGAGCGCCACGGCCATCCGCCCCGCCCTGCCCGCCGTGATGGGGCCGACGCCCACCGTGCCGCCGCAGTGGCGCACCGCCTCGGCCGTCGCGTCCGCGTCGTCCGTCGCCAGATACGGCGTCCAGGCGATGGGGAGCTGACGGCCGGGCGGAAGCTGGCCGATGCCGGCCACCTCGTGGCCGTCGAGCAGCGCCCGCACGTAGGGGCCGAGCTGTTCGGGCCCCGGCCGGAACTCCCAGCCGAAAAGCGCTCCGTAGAACTCCTGGGTCGCTTCCAGGCCGTGCGCCATCAGGCTCACCCAGCAGGGTGTGCCGGGTGTGCTCGGACCGGCTCCCGCGCCGTCACGCCGTCCGGCGGACGCCCGTGCCTCGGTCATCGTCACCTTCTCCTCGGCCTTCGTCATGGCCGCTTCGTCTTCGCTTCCGAGCGCGCGGGCCCTTCACACACGCCCGCGCACCGTGCAGATGCTCGCACCACCTGTAGCGCTTCGCGCTCCGGCCGCGCCGCGCCGACGGGTTCCCGCCCCGGCCCGCCGCTCCCGGCCTCCCGCCGAAGGATGCCGTTCCGCGGCCGTCGATCCGCTGCCGCGGCATGTCGGGTCAGTGTCCGCCTCCGGTACGGGGAGTACCAGGTTCCGTACGCCCCGTGTCCGGGCCGGGCCCGGCCGAGCAGGCTAGCCGGACCTTGGCCGCGCGGCCACCCCATGCGCAAGGATGGGCCCATGAACGTCATCATCTCCGCAACCGAACTCGCGAGCGACCTGGAAGGCGAGAATCCGCCGGTCCTCCTCGACGTCCGCTGGCAGCACCAGGGCTCGATGCGCTCCGCGTACGAGGAGGGGCACATCCCCTCGGCCGTCTTCGTCGACCTGGACGCCGACCTGGCGGGACCTCCCGGTCCGGGCGGCAGGCACCCGCTGCCGGACGTGGACCGTTTCGGCGCGGTGATGAGGGCGGCGGGGGTCTCCGCCGACCGGGACGTGGTGGTGTACGACGGTGGCCAGAACTGGGCGGCGGCACGTCTGTGGTGGATGCTGCGCTGGACGGGACACACCTCGGTCCGCGTCCTGGACGGCGGCATCGCCCTGTGGACAGGGCCCCTGGAGCAGGGCGCGGGCAAGGCGCCGGCCGAGGGCTCCTTCGAACCCGCCCCGAACAGCACGGACCACCTGGACGCGGATTCCGCGGCGGCCCTCGCCCGTTCGGGGCTGCTCCTCGACGCCCGCGCGGCCGAGCGCTACCGCGGCGAGGTCGAGCCGATCGACAAGGTGGCGGGCCACATCCCGGGCGCGGTCTCGGCGCCGACCACGGAGAACGTCGAGGCGGACGGCCGCTTCAAGCCGGCCGCCGAGCTGGCCGACCGCTTCAGGTCGCTCGGCGCGGACGGCGGCACGGAGGTCGGCGTCTACTGCGGCTCCGGCGTCTCCGGCGCCCACGAGGTGCTGGCCCTCGCGGTGGCCGGCATCCCGGCGGCCCTGTACGTCGGCTCGTGGTCGGAGTGGTCCGCGGACGGGTCGCGTCCCGTCGCCACGGGCGCGGACCCGCGGTAGCGGTTCGGGCGCACGCGCCGCTGCCCCGCGCCCTCACGGTGCGGGGCAGCCGGCGTACGACCTGCTACTCCTGCTTCTTGCGGCGCGTGCCGAAGACGATCTCGTCCCAGCTCGGCACCGCCGCGCGGCGACCGGGACGCACGCCGTCGGCCTCGGCCTGACGGTCCGTGGAGCCGACGAGACGGTCACGGTGGCTGGCCACCGCGCGCGGCATCAGCACGTCCGCGTAGGCCGCCCCGGCGCCGGCCGCCGCGGGGGGCTCCTCGGCGTCGGCCTCCTGCTCGGGCTCGTCCTGCACGGGTACGGGCGGCAGCTCCGCCGCGGAGGCGACCGAGGGGCGCTCGGGCACGACCATGTCACCGCGGAAGCTCGGCACCGCCTCCAGGAGGCTGGTCAGCGAGTCGCGCTCCTGCTCGGCCACCGCCGAGCCCGCGCCGAGGCCCTCCTCCGGCGGCTCGACGGGGGCCGGAGGCATGCCCGGGCGGTCGATCTGCCGGTCGAGGGCACGGTCGAGCGGCCTGTCGAGGGGACGGTCCCTGGGCAGCCGGGCGATACGCGGCACGAACGGGAAGCTGGGCTCGGGCGCCGCGATGTCGTCGGTCTCGCCGATCAGCGAGCGCGCCTCGTCGTCCACGGCCTGGACGAGCCGCCGGGGCGGGTCGTACGTCCAGCTCGCGGAGTGCGGTTCGGTCGCGACGCGGTAGACGAGCAGGACCTCCCAGGTGCCGTCGTCGCGGCGCCAGGAGTCCCACTGGACGGTGTCCTTGTCGGCGCCGCGCAGCAGCAGCCGCTCCTGGACGGCCTCGCCGAGCTGGGGTCCGGTGTTCTCGCCGGGGCGGCGGACGGGCGTCTTCCGGGCTCGCTCGGCCATGAAGGCGCGCTCCGCGAGGACGGGGCCCTCGAAGCGGCGGACGCGGTCGACGGGGATGCCGGCGAACTGGGCCACTTCCTCCGCGCTGGCGCCGGCACGTATACGCGCCTGGATGTCGCGGGGGCGGAGGTGGCTCTCCACCTCGATCTCGATCTGACCGAGTCGGGGCCGGTCACCGCGGACGGCCGCGCGCAACCGTTCGTCGATCGGAAGCGTGTACTCCGTGCTGTCCGCAGCTTTCAGCACCAGCCGTGTGCCGTCGTTGCTGACGGCCACGACACGCAGTTCGGGCATGGGAACCTCCCGGGTGGTGCCTGCCGACGTCACGTGCGTCGCTGCTTCCGCTAGTCGAGTGTGGCCTGCCCGGGTGCAGCCTGCCACAACCTTGCCGAGTTGCCCGGCGTGTCGGGCATGGGCCCTGGAGCGCCGTTATGTCACGGTTACCCTTTCGCAACGCTAAGTGACGACGTTCGTCACCCTGTGCAGCGAGTCCCCCACCCGGCGGTCCTTGGAGGCCCCGGGCACCCTGGCGGGAGACCGGACCCAGGGCTCGCAACAGTACTCCATTCGGGCCACGCGGGTGGACCGCCGCGCCGCCGAACTTCTCGCAGGGGAAGGGAGTTGAACGCCTTCCCCGTTCCCGCGTTCGTACACATGCGTGGCGCACTTCACGGAATCGCCCGAAACGGAACTAATCACTTCGCCCATACGTCCCTTTCTCGTGCAGTCGGTCGAGAAAAGCGAGGAAGGCAGGCAAGGGGCGGAGATGCGAGAAAAGCCGGATTCCGGCAAGGAGTCGAAGGACCAGGAGGAGCCGGAGGGCAAGCGGCGCCTCGATCTCAGCGTGCCGCAGGTGGCGGGCAGTGCCATAGCCGCGGTCGTGGCGGCGAAGCTCGCCTCGAACCTCGGTGTCTACGGGACGATCCTCGGCGCCGGCGTCGTGAGCGGCGTGGCGACCTGTGGCGGCACCATTTTCCAGCACTTCTTCAAGCGGACGGGTGAACAGATACGGGTCGTGGCCGTCCAGGCCAAGCCCAGGGCGCAGCAGGTTCCCGTGGCCCGGACCTCGTCGGTGCCCGACACTTTCAAGCCACCGGAGACGTCCAAGATCTCCGGTACGTCCGCGACAGCCGGTGCGGATGTGACGTCCGCTACTCCTGTGACGTTCCAGACAGCCGCGCGCCCCGCCGCCACCGGGCCCGTGACCACGACGTGGGGCAGGCCCCGGGACACCGAAGCCGGCACAGACGCCGGCACCGGCGCCGACGAGACCACGGCGCTGCCCGTCCCCGGGGCCGGCGCGACGACGGCCCTGCCCGTGCCCGGCGACGCGGACCCCACGACGGTCCTGCCGCTCCCCGGTGACGCGGACCCCACGACGGTCCTGCCCTCGATCGCCGCGGCGGACGCCGACGCCGAGCGGACCCGGCTCCTCGCCTCCGTCGACGCCACGCGCGCGTTGCCGGCGGACGACGCCACGCGCGTGCTGCGCGCCGGCGCGCAGCCGGGGGCCCCGGGGACGGCGGCTCCCGGGACGGCCGCCATGCCGCCGCTGCCGCCCGACGAGTTCACCGAGGGGACGACGCACCGCGCGCGGGTCCGCAGCTGGAAGCGGCCGCTGATCGCGGCGGCCGTGGTGTTCGGCGTCTCCATGGCCGGCATCACCACGTACGAGCTGGTCTCGGGCAAGGACTTCAGCGGCGGCGACGGCACCACCATCAGCAACCTCACGCGGAACAACCACACCTCTCCGAAGGAGCCGTCCGCGCCCGCCGACGAGCCGACGGGGCAGCCCTCGGACGGCGGCACCCCGGGGACGGGCGAGAGCTCCCCGCAGGAGGACGGCGCGACGCGGGACCCGGAGGAAGGCGGCGGCCAGACGCCCGCCACGGGCGACGGCGCCGACTCGGGCTCCGCCTCCAAGGACCCGGGCAAGGGCTCCGGCGACACCGGCGACTCCAGCGACTCCGGTGAGGACGAGGACACGGGCTCGGGCAGCGGCGACTCCGGTACGGACCCGACGCCGAGCACGGCCCCGACGCCCACCCCGTCCACCGGCACCGGCACGGGCGCCGGCGGCGACGCGCGGGAGGGCGCGACGCCGAGCCCGTAGACGGGTCAGTCGCCGAGGACCCGCCGCAGGTAGTCGTTGCCGAACATGCGGTCGGGGTCGAGGCGGTCGCGCAGGGCCGTGAACTCGCCGAAGCGGGGGTACACCCCGGCGAGGTACGCCGCGTCGCGGGTGTGCAGCTTGCCCCAGTGCGGCCGCCCCTCGTGGGCGGTGAGGATCCACTCGGCGGCCGTGAAGTAGGCCTGGTACGGCGTGCCCTTGTACATGTGGACGGCGATGTACGCGCTCTCCCGGCCCGCGGCCGTGGAGAGCGCGATGTCGTCCGCGGGCGCCGTGCGGACCTCCACGGGGAAGCTGATCCGCAGCCGTGAGCGGTCCACCATGGCCTTCAGCTCGCGCAGGGTCTCCACCAGGGCCTCGCGCGGCACGGCGTACTCCATCTCCGTGAAGCGCACCCGGCGCGGACTCGTGAACACCTTGTACGGGATGTCCGTGTACGTCCGCGCGGAGAGCGCCTTGCTGGAGACCTTGGCGATGCCGGGGATGGTCGCGGGCACGGCCCGGCCGATGGTGTTGACCACCTGGAAGAGGCCGTTGGAGAGGAGTTCGTCCTCCACGAAGGCGCTGATCCGGCCGGGCGGGGCGGCGGGGCCGGGGCCACGGTTGTTGCGCTTGGTGTTGCAGTTGCCGGTGTGCGGGAACCAGTAGAACTCGAAGTGCTCGTTCTCCGTGAAGAGCGCGTCGAAGTCGGCGGTGACCCGGTCGAAGGTCATCGGTTCCTCACGGGCGGTGAGGTAGAAGACGGGCTCCACGGCGAAGGTGATCGCGGTGATGACGCCGAGGGCGCCGAGCCCGACGCGGGCGGCGGCGAAGACGTCGGGGTTCTCCTCCGCGGAGCAGGTGAGGACCGTGCCGTCGGCGGTCACCAGTTCGAGGGCGGTGATCTGGGCGGCGATGGACGCCGAGTCCCGGCCCGTGCCGTGCGTGCCGGTGCTCACGGCCCCGGAGACCGTCTGCTCCATGATGTCGCCCATGTTGGTCAGGGACAGGCCCTCGCGCGCGAGGGCCGTGTTCAGCCGCTTCAGCGGGGTGCCCGCCTCCACGGTGACCGTGCCGCCCTCCCGGTCGATCCGGCGGATGCCGGTGAGCAGGTCCGGGCGTATGAGGAGGCCGTCGGTCGCGGCGACCGCGGTGAAGGAGTGCCCCGAGCCCACGGGCTTCGCCCGGAGACCGTCCTCCTTGGCCCTGCGCAGCGCGTCGGCCAGCTCGTCCACCGAGGCGGGCGTGGCCTCCCTGGCCGGCCGCGAGGTGACGGTGCCCGCCCAGTTACGCCACGTCGCTGTGCTCTTCGCGCTGCCCGTGCCCGTGCTCATGGGTCCCCCTCCGTTGCGGAACCGGCCGCTTCAGCCGGCGATACCCCAAGAACCCGACGACGACCGCGGCGGCTCCGGAGACGCCCGGGACCGCGTACCCGGCGTCCGGGCCCGCGGCGTCGATCACCCAGCCGGCCGCGGAGGAGCCGAGCGCGACGCCGACCGCGAGTCCGGTGCTCACCCAGGTCATGCCCTCGGTCAGTTTCGCGCGTGGTACGTGCTGCTCGACGAGGGCCATCGTCGTGATCATCGTCGGCGCGATGGAGAGGCCCGCCACGAACAGCGCCACGGCCAGGAACAGCAGGTTCCCGACCAGTTGAAGCGGGATCATACTCACGGCCATCGCGCAGACGCCCAGCAGCCACCTGGGGGCCGGGGCGCCCTTGAAGTGCAGCAGGCCGTAGACGGCGCCGGCGAGGCAGGAGCCGAGCGCGTAGACGGCGAGCACCAGGCTCGCCATGGACTTGTGCCCCTCGTCCTCCGCGAAGGCCACGGTGACCACGTCGATCGCCCCGAAGATCGCGCCGGTCGCGACGAACGTGGCCACGAGCACCTGGAGCCCGCCGGAGCGCAGCGCCGAGCCGCTGGTGTGGTGTTCGCGCGGGTGCGGGACGGGCTCGGTCTCCCGCTGGGCCGTCAGCCAGAAGACGCCCACGGCGAGGAAGGCCCCGGCGAGCAGCGGACCCGCCTCGGGGAACCACACCGTGGAGAGACCGATCGAGATGATCGGCCCGAAGATGAAGCAGACCTCGTCCACCACCGACTCGAAGGAGTACGCGGTGTGCAGCTGCGGGGTGTCGCGGTAGAGCACGGCCCAGCGCGCCCTGATCATCGAGCCGACGCTCGGCACGCAGCCGACCAGCGCGGCGAAGAGGAACAGCGTCCAGTCGGGGGCCTCGAACGTGGCGCAGAGCAGCAGCCCGCTGACCGCCGCCAGGGAGACCAGCGTCGCGGGGCGGAGCACCCGGCGCTGGCCGTGCCGGTCCACCAGGCGCGAGATCTGCGGGCCGATCGCGGCGGCGGACAGCGCGACGGTCGCCGAGAGCGCGCCCGCGAGGCCGTACCGCCCGGTCAGCTGCGACACCATGGTCACGATGCCGATGCCCATCATCGACAGCGGCATGCGGCCGAGGAACCCGGCGGTGGAGAAGGCCTTCGTGCCGGGGGCGGCGAAGATGGCGCGGTAGGGGCTGGGCACGTGGACTCCGCTGAGGCGCCGGAGCGGCTCCCCGCGGGGGAGGGGCTCCGGTAAGGCGTAAAGGTGGCCCATACAGCTTACGGCTCCCCGGGCGGGGGCCGCACCGGAATTCCCGGGCGGCCGGCGAGGCCGCCCGTGGTCGGAGCCGCACCGCGGCCCCGGGCGCGTGGCGGCGTCGCACCGGAATCCCCTCGCGTGGCGGCGTCGCACCGCAGCCCCGGGCGGTCGTGGCGGCGCCGCACCTGGAAATCCCGGGCGCGCGGCTCGGGTTCCGGCCGGTCGGCGAGCCCCTTTCCTCGGCTGTCAGTGGCGGGTGGCAGGATCGGCGGTATGTCCGATGCGCTTGACCCCACTCCCTACGACGCCCTGCTGCTGCTCTCGTTCGGCGGTCCAGAAGGCCCCGACGACGTGGTCCCGTTCCTGGAGAACGTGACGCGTGGTCGCGGCATCCCCAAGGAGCGGCTCAAGGAGGTGGGGCAGCACTACTTCCTGTTCGGCGGGGTCAGCCCGATCAACGAACAGAACCGCGCCCTGCTCGACGCCCTGCGCGAGGACTTCGCGGAGCACGGCCTCGACCTGCCGGTCTACTGGGGCAACCGCAACTGGGCGCCCTACCTCACCGACACCCTGCGCGAGATGATCCGGGACGGCCGCCGCCGCATCCTGGTCCTGGCCACCAGCGCGTACGCCTCGTACTCGGGCTGTCGCCAGTACCGCGAGAACCTCGCGGAGTCCCTGGCCGCCCTAAAGGCCGAGGGACTGGAGGCGCCGCGCGTCGACAAGCTGCGGCACTACTTCAACCACCCCGGCTTCGTGCGCCCCATGATCGACGGCGTCCTGAAGTCCCTCGCCGAGCTGCCCGATGACGTACGGGACGGCGCGCACCTGGCCTTCACGACGCACTCCATCCCCGACTCCGCGGCCGACACCTCCGGCCCGGTCGAGCAGCACGGGGACGGCGGGGCGTACGTCAAGGAGCACCTGGACGTGGCCCGGCTGATCGCCGACGCGGTCCGTGAGGAGACCGGCGTCGACCACCCCTGGCAGCTCGTCTACCAGTCGCGCAGCGGCGCCCCGCACATCCCGTGGCTGGAGCCCGACATCTGCGACCACCTGGAGGAGCGGCACCGCGCCGGGGCCCCCGCCGTCGTCATGGCCCCCATCGGCTTCGTCTCGGACCACATGGAGGTCCTGTACGACCTCGACACCGAGGCCGAGGCCAAGGCGGCGGAGCTCGGCCTCCCGGTGCGCCGCTCGGCGACGGTCGGCGCCGACCCGCGGTTCGCCGCGGCGGTCAGGGAGCTGGTCATGGAGCGCGCCGCGCGCGAGAGCGGCACGGCGGTCGCGCCCTGCGCCCTCGGGGCCCTCGGCGCGAGCCACGACGTGTGCCCGGTGGGCTGCTGCCCGGCCCGTGCCCCCAAGCCCGCGGCGGCCGGCGCCGACAGCCCGTACGCGTGAACCAGAGCCCGCAGAGCACGAGGAGCACCATGACGGACCCGCTGAAGGCGCTCAAGGCCGAACTGCTCGACGTCGCCCTGGAGGCCGCGCACCGGGCCGGGGCCTTCCTGCGCGACGGCCGCCCCGCCGACCTCGGAGTGGCCGCCACCAAGAGCAGCGCCGTCGACGTCGTCACCGAGATGGACCTCGCGTCCGAGAAGCTGATCACCGACTTCCTCGCCGAGCGCAGGCCCGACGACGGCGTGCTCGGCGAGGAGGGCGCCAGCTCCGAGGGCAGCAGCGGCGTGCAGTGGGTGATCGACCCGATCGACGGCACGGTCAACTACCTGTACGGCCGCCCCGATTGGTCGGTCTCCGTCGCCGCCCGCAAGGACGGCGAGACCCTCGTCGGCGTCGTGCACGCCCCGATGCGCGGGGAGACCGGCCGCGCGGTCCTCGGCGAGGGCGCCTTCCTCAACGACGAGCCCACGCGCGTGCGCCCCGCGCCGCCGTTCGAGCAGGCCCTGGTCGGCACCGGCTTCGGGTATGTGGCCGAGCGTCGTGCCCAGCAGGCCGAAGTGGCCCGGCAGCTCATCCCGCGGGTGCGGGACATCCGGCGCGGGGGTTCGGCCGCGATCGACCTGTGCGACGTCGCGGCGGGCCGCCTCGACGCGTACTACGAGCGGGGGCTCAACCCCTGGGACTTCGCCGCGGGCGACCTCATCGCCCGGGAAGCGGGCGCGCTGACCGGTGGCCGCCCCGGAGAGCGCCTCTCGGGCGAGCTGGCCGTCGCGGCCCCGCCGGGCCTCTTCCAGGCGCTCCAGGGCCTCTTGGAGGACCTCGGCGCCTGGCACGACTGACCCGGGCCCCATCGGCGGTCCCGGCCCCGCCGGTGGCCCGCGGGCGGGAACGCGAAAGCCCCGGCACCTCGTCCACAGGTGCCGGGGCCTCTCGCGCGGTGGGTCAGGCGTGCAGAGCGTTTACCTCGACGCCGTGCTCGGCGGCCAGGCGGTGGAGATCTTCCAGCTCCGCCTGCTCGACCTCGGCAAGGAAGTCGTCTCCCGTCTCACGGGCCATCGTGAGGTCGGACTCCGTGGCCTTTATGCGCTGCAGAAGACCTGCGGTGAATGCGTCCATGGTTGCGCCCCCTCGGCTGGGTCGTGGGTCGATGGCACGGGGGTGTGCCCTCAAGAAGGGGCGATCACGTCTCTCGCCGCCCTGGAGTAAGCGGTTGGTGGCACGCCACTGACAAAGCGTGATCGCGGGTGTAAGCCCGTCCTCCCCCCGCACGGCCCCGCAGAAACCTCGGCCGCCCGAGAAAATCCCGCCCCTACGGGGGCCCAGGCCGCCTTACAGCCGGTTTATGGCCGAAAGGGGCAGGATGGAGCCCTACCCCCCAGACAGACCTGCCCGCAGGGGCACAGAGGAAGGACAGCGACGTGCGCGTACTCGTCGTCGAGGACGAGCAACTGCTCGCCGATGCGGTGGCCACCGGACTGCGCCGGGAGGCCATGGCCGTCGACGTCGTGTACGACGGGGCGGCCGCCCTGGAGCGCATCGGCGTCAACGACTACGACGTCGTCGTGCTCGACCGGGACCTCCCGCTCGTGCACGGGGACGACGTCTGCCGCAAGATCGTCGAGCTCGGCATGCCGACCCGCGTCCTGATGCTCACCGCGTCGGGCGACGTCAGCGACCGCGTCGAGGGCCTGGAGATCGGCGCCGACGACTATCTGCCCAAGCCCTTCGCGTTCAGCGAGCTGACGGCACGCGTGCGTGCCCTCGGCCGGCGGACCAGCGTGCCGCTGCCGCCCGTCCTGGAGCGCGCCGGGATCAAGCTCGACCCCAACCGCCGCGAGGTGTTCCGCGAGGGCAGGGAGATCCAGCTCGCCCCGAAGGAGTTCGCCGTCCTTGAGGTGCTGCTGCGCAGCGAGGGGGCGGTCGTCTCCGCGGAACAGCTCCTGGAGAAGGCCTGGGACGAGAACACCGACCCGTTCACGAACGTCGTCCGGGTGACCGTCATGACCCTGCGCCGCAAGCTCGGTGAGCCCGCCGTCATCGTGACGGTCCCCGGCTCGGGTTACCGGATCTGACCCCCGGTGGCCTCGACCCCGGCGCCACCGACAGCGCCACCGAAGCCCACGTGGGACCCGAGGAAGGTCGAACCGCCCTTCCCGTGGTTGCGGCCCACGATCCGTATACGCCTCACATTGCTGTACGGCGGGATGTTCCTGATCGCGGGCATCCTGCTGCTCTCGATCATCTACCTGCTCGCCGCGCAGGCGCTGAACGTGGGCAGTGAGCTGCCGTTCAAGATCGTCGAGGGCCGGGTGGCCAGCACGGTCTGCAACCTGCCCCCGAACCCCAGCGCCGACGACCTCAACCGGGCCATGGGCGCGTGCGTGAACGAACAGCGCCAGCACGCGCTCGACAACCTCCTGAGCCGTTCGCTGCTCGCGCTCCTCGGCCTGGCCGTGATCGCCTTCGCGTTCGGGTACGCGATGGCGGGCCGCGTGCTCTCGCCGCTCGGCCGCATCACCCGTACCGCCCGCAGGGTGGCCGGCACGGACCTGTCGCGGCGCATCGAGCTCGACGGCCCGGACGACGAGCTGAAGGAGCTCTCGGACACCTTCGACGAGATGCTGGACCGCCTCGAGCGGGCCTTCACCGCCCAGCAGCGCTTCGTGGGCAACGCCTCGCACGAGTTGCGCACGCCCCTCGCGATCAACCGAACGCTGCTCGAGGTGCACCTCTCCGATCCCGGGGCGCCGCCCGAGCTCCACCAGCTCGGCAAGACGCTGCTCGCCACCAACGAGCGCAGCGAGCAGCTCGTGGAGGGCCTGCTGCTGCTCGCCCGCAGCGACAACCAGATCGTCGAGCGCAAGCCGGTGGACCTCGCCGAGGTCGCCGACCGCGCCGTCGACCAGGTGCTGGCCGAGGCGGACGCCAAGGGCGTGGAGATACGGGGTGAGCGCGGCGCGGCCGTGGTCCAGGGCAACGGCGTCCTCCTGGAGCGCATCGCCCTGAACCTCGTCCAGAACGCCGTCAGGTACAACGTGCCGGGCAACGAGGAGGGCGGCTGGGTCGAGGTCACCACGGAGGCCCAGCACGGCCAGGCGGTCCTGGTGGTCTCCAACACGGGACCCGTGGTGCCCGCGTACGAGATCGACAACCTCTTCGAGCCGTTCCGGCGGCTGCGGACCGAGCGCACGGGCAGCGACAAGGGCGTCGGGCTCGGCCTGTCGATCGCCCGGTCGGTCGCGCGGGCCCACGGGGGCCGTATCATCGCGGAGCCGCGCGAAGGGGGAGGGCTCGTGATGCGCGTCACCCTGCCCATCTGAGGAGGTGCCGCGGACGCGAGCGCTTGTTCGCTTTGCGCGGAATTTTCGGGACCCGTTCCCAGGGAATCCGTGTGTGATCGATCACAGGGACGATTTTTCCGTCATCTACTCTCCGTGATCACGAAAGTCCCCGGAAAGCCGGGAAAATCCGGGTTTTCGGGGGTCCTGATCACGGGAAGTACACGGGGTGGCACCCGTGAAGTGCGACATTCGGACCGTGTACGGTCCCCATCGCCATCCAACCCATCGCCCCTTCAGGGGTGCGGTTGGGTGTCGATTGAGTAACAGACCTTGATGTGAGGCAAAATCTCCGCCTCGGGTCGGGCACAAGTCCGGCTCCTCACGCGTTACGTGCGCTGAGACACCGCAGACACCCAGAGGGGGAGAGCGACAATGGCAACGGACTACGACACCCCACGCAAGACCGACGATGATGTCAACGAGGACAGCATCGAGGAACTGAAGGCGCGGCGGAACGACAAGTCGACCTCGGCCGTCGACGTCGACGAATTCGAGGCCGCCGAAGGCCTCGAACTGCCCGGCGCGGACCTTTCCAACGAGGAGCTCGCCGTGCGCGTGCTCCCGAAGCAGCAGGACGAGTTCACCTGCATGAGCTGCTTCCTGGTCCACCACCGCAGCCAGCTGGCCCGCGAGAAGAACGGCCAGCCGATCTGCCGCGACTGCGACTGAGGCGGGGTCGGCCAATGACTGGCTCGACCCCGTCCAGGAAGCGCCGCTTCCGCAGGCGTGGAGCGGACGAAGCCGGCGCCACGGGCGACGGCGTGCGTGACGACGGGCGAGGCTCTTCCCCCACAGGATCAGCCTCGCTCGAACCGGCGGACGCCCTCACCTCGGTGCCGGACCGGACGGCGGACGACAAGGGAACCGAGGTCGCCCGGAGAGCCGGGGCCAAGGGCCGTGTTGCCGCCGTCACGGGCGGGATGAGAGAAGGCGTGCGCAAGGGCGGTCGCGGCGCCAAGGCCGGCATCGGCTATCTCGCCGACCGCGTCATCGACATCGCCCCCCGGGTCCCGGTCCGCGACCTGGCGACCCTCCGCAAGCAGTTCCCGGGCCTCGGCCCCGAACAGCTCGCGGACAAACTGATCGCCGGTGCGGCCAACGCCTCGTCCACCGTGGGCGCGGGAGTCGGCGCGGCGGCGATGCTTCCCGTGCCGCCCGCGATGCCCGCCGAACTCGCGGCGGAGATCACCGGCGTCGCCGCCATCGAACTGAAGCTGATCGCCGAGCTGCACGAGGTCTACGGGCGACGCCCCGAGGGCACCCTCGCCCAGCGCAGCACGGCCTATCTGACCGCGTGGACGGAGGAGCGCGGTGTCGACGTGGGCAAGCCGTCGACGCTCAACGCGGCACTGGGCGGGCAGGTCAAGCGCGAGCTGCGCCAGCAGATCATGAAGCGGATGGTCCGGAACCTGCCGAACCTCATGCCCTTCATGGTGGGCGCCGCCGTCGGGGCGGTCATGAACCGCCGGGACACCAAGAAGCTGGCGGCGCGGGTCCGCGAGGACCTGCGGAAGACCCAGGTGCCATGGGACTCCCTGCGGGAGCTGCCCCCTCTCGAAGCCCCCGCGAACGCGTTGCCGCCCGGGGAGTTCCCCGGGCAACCCAGAGCCTGACGGCCGATCGCGTGGTTCCCCGCGCCCTCGCCGGGCGCTCCCTACGCGGCGTTGTTCCTCACCGAATCCAGCGCCTGTGCCAGGGCCTCCGGGTGCCTCGTGGAGATGTAGGCGTACGGCGTCGGGTCCTCCGGGTCGGTGATGTTCACGCGCAGGGCCGTCGGGATGTACGCGCGCAGCAGCATGAAGGCGCGCGGATCGGCCTTGTACGTGCGCCAGGCGCGTGTCTCCTCGCCCTTCAGCACCTCCGCGTCGCCCAGCGCCGACACCGGGATCTTCGCGTCCCCCGCGACCAGCGAGCCCGCCACCACGCGGACCCGCACCGAGCCGTACGCGCTGGTGACGACCGCTGCCACGGCCGTCCCGCCGACCAGGCCGCCGAGGAGCGGCAGCGTGCCGAACGGCAGCATGATCAGGGCCATCGCGACACCCACCAGGACCGAGGCGAGCCACCAGGAGCGGGGGGCGGTCAGGCGTTCTTCGTAAGGCTGCATGCGACCAAGCTTGGCACGGTGCGCCGACCGGCTGACGCGGAGGTAAGGTCTGCGCCTGTGAGTGGTACATCTGCAGCTCTGAAGCCCCCGGCCGAGGCCATAGCGCCCGTACGCCACCCTGACGCGCCCGCCCCCGGTGAGCTGATCGGGGCCCACTACGAACACTGTTTCGGCTGTGGGGGAGGGCAGGAGCACGGACTGCACCTGGCGGCGCGCGCCGGGGAGGGCGTGGCGATCACCGCCGAGTTCACCGTGCGCGAGGCGCACCAGGGCGCCCCGGGGCTCGCCCACGGCGGCATCCTCGCCACCGCGCTCGACGAGACGCTCGGCTCGCTGAACTGGCTGCTGCGGGTGATCGCCGTGACCGGCCGCCTGGAGACCGACTTCGTACGGCCCGTGCCGCTGGGCACCGTGCTGTTCCTGGAGGCCGAGGTCACCGCCGTCGCGGGCCGGAAGATCTACTCGACCGCCACCGGCCGGATCGGCGGCCCCGACGGGCCCGTGGCGGTCCGCGCCGACGCCCTCTTCATCGAGGTGAAGGTCGACCACTTCATCGACAACGGCCGCCAGGAGGAGATCCGGGCGGCCATGAACGACCCGGACCAGATCCGGCGCTCCCGTGCCTTCGAGGTGAACCCGTGACGTCCCCTGCCCCCCACGACGGCCCGAGCGAGCTGGACGTGCTCATCCGGCGCGTCGACCCCGAGGTCCCGCTGCCCGCGTACGCGCGGCCCGGTGACGCCGGCGCCGATCTGCGGACGACCGAGTCCTGCGAACTCGCGCCCGGCGAGCGGGCCGTCCTGCCCACCGGCGTGTCGATCGCGCTCCCGGAGGGGTACGCGGCCTTCGTGCACCCCCGTTCCGGGCTCGCCGCACGCTGTGGTGTCGCTCTGGTGAATGCCCCGGGGACGGTGGATGCCGGGTACCGTGGAGAGATCAAGGTGATCGTGGTGAATCTCGACCCGCGCGACAGCGTGCGGTTCGAGCGCTTCGACCGGATTGCCCAACTGGTGGTCCAGCGGGTCGAGAAGGTGCGCTTCCAGGAGGTGGCGGAGCTTCCCGTGTCGGCACGGGCCGAGGGGGGCTTCGGGTCCACCGGCGGCCATGCCGCCGTGGACGCCGGCCCGGGCGAGCGTACGGGCGTGGGTCCGCGCGGGAGCGCGGGCGAACCAACGGGTGGGAATCGATACGCATCGGTCGTATCCGACCGGGAAGGACAGTGACGTGTTCGGACGTCGCAAGAAGGACAGTGCCGCCGAGGACGCGGCGGGCGCGGACGAGCAGGTCGTCGACAGCGTGGCCGACGACTCGGCCGACGCCGCGCGCACGCGCGTGAGGCTCGAACCCGAGCCCCGCCCCGACGGTCCCTGGGACGTCTCCGAGGTCCGTGAGCCCGGCGAGGGCCGCGTGGACCTGGGCGGTCTCTTCGTGCCGGGGGTCGAGGGCATGGAGCTGCGGGTGGAGGTCGCGGGCGACGCGATCGTCGCGGCCACCGTCGTGCTCCAGGACAGCGCCATCCAGCTCCAGGGCTTCGCCGCCCCGAAGAAGGAGGGCATCTGGGGCGAGGTCCGCGAGGAGATCGCCACCGGCATCACGCAGCAGGGCGGTGTCATCGACGAGGTCGAGGGCCCCCTCGGCTGGGAGCTGCGCGCCCAGGTCCCGGTGCAGCTGCCGGACGGCACGGGCGGCGTGCAGGTCGTGCGCTTCATCGGTGTCGACGGCCCGCGCTGGTTCCTGCGCGGCGTGATCTCCGGGCAGGGCGCGGTGCAGCCGCAGGCCGCCGGGCTCCTCGAGCAGATCTTCCGGGACACCGTCGTCGTGCGCGGCGAGGGCCCGATGGCGCCGCGCGACCCGATCGTCCTGAAGCTGCCCGACGACGCGCAGATGGTCGCCGAGGGAGTCAAGGAGGAGCAGCAGGAGGGCTCCCGCTTCTCCGGCGGCATGGGCCAGCTCCAGCGCGGCCCCGAGATCACCGAGGTGCGCTGACCCCTCGCCTCGCGCTTCCGCCACGCGGAGGCCGAAGACCGGTCCACCTCCCTTGTGGCCCGTGACGATCCGGTGTGTCCGGACCGTTGCGGGCCGCACACGTATCCGCCCATACTGTGCCGGTCACCGGGGGGGAGACCGTGACGGTGAGGGGACGAGGGGCGCCCGCCGAAGTGCGGGGGAGCCGGCGTCACGGGCTTGTCCTGGGGGCCGCCGGGCTCGCGGTGCTGCTCGCGGCCACCGTGCTCGCCGCCCTCGCGGCCCTCGCCGAGAAGTCCGTCGAGGGCGCGGTGCAGCGGCGGCTCGCCGCCGACCGGGACGCCGTCGTGGAGATCGCGGGACCCTACCGCCGGGGCGCCGTCCGTGACCTCGACCGGGCCGCCCGCGCCGCCCTCGCCCGTACCTACGGCGACGTGCCCCAGCACACCTGGGCGGCCCTGCGCGCCCCCGCCGCCCGCAACGACGAACTCGCCGTCACCGAGGCCGCGGGCCGCCCGCGCCAGGACGCCACGCTCTCCGTCGTCGCCCCCGAAGGCGTACGGCGGCACGCCTCGCTCGTGGCGGGGCGGTGGCCGCGCCCGCGTGCGGGGGCCGTCGAGACCGCGCTGACCGAGATGGCCGCCGCCGAACTCGCCGTACGGCCGGGGGACGCGCTCACCGTGCGGGGAGCGGACGAGCGGCTCGTACGGCTGAGCGTCGTCGGTCTCTACGCGGCGAAGGAGCGGGCGCCCGCCGTGTGGTCCTCGCTGAGCAGCACGTTCGGCGTGCCCGGCACGATCGCCGTGGTGCCGCGCCGGGCGTTCGCCGGGCAGCCGGGCCTCGCCGGGGACGCGACGGCGCTGTGGCTCGGGGCGCCCGACGCGGACGGGCTGCGGCTCGGGGACATCGGGGCGCTGCGCGAGCGGGCCGGGCGGTTCGCGGGCAGCGACGCCGCGCTCTCGGTCCTCGCCGGACGCGACGCGGGCGGCGGGGCCGACCGCGTCGACGGCAAGGACCTCACCGTCTCCGCGGGGCTGCGCAGGGCACTCGACCGGCTCACCACGCCGATCGCCGTGGCCCGCGCCGGCCTCTACGTCCCCGCGACGCTCCTCGCCGCCCTCGCCGTGGCCGCGCTCGTCCTCACCGCGCGGCAGCTCGCCGAACACCGGCGCGCCGAACTGGCGTTGCTCGCCGCACGCGGGGCGGGCGTCCGGCGGCTCCTCCTCGCCACGGCGGCCCTGTGGGCCTGCGCCGCCGTGCCCGCCGCCGTGGCCGCGCCGTTCCTCGCGGGGCCGCTCCTGCGGGGGCTCGCGGCGGCCGGGCTCGTCGAGGGCGAGGTGCCGGGGACGGCGACCACCGGCCTCGGGTGGGCCGCGGCGACGGCCGCCCTCCTCGCGCACGGCGTCGCGGTGCTGCTGCCGACGGCCCGGACGGTGCGCGACCGGCGGGCGGTGGCGCGGCTGCGGCAGCGGGTCGCGCGGTTCGCGGGCGCGCAGCGGCTCGGGGCGGACCTGGCGCTCGCCGCGGTCGCCGTCCTCGGCTGGCTGCAACTGCGCCAGTACCGGTCGCCCGTGACCGGCGGCGACGGAGTCGACCCCGTCCTCGTGCTCACCCCCGTCGCGATGACCGTGGCGGCGGCGCTGCTCGCCCTGCGGTTCCTGCCGCTCCTCGCCCGTGTCGTCGACCCCCTCGCGCGGCGGAGCAGCGGCCTCGCCCTGCCGCTCGGCGGCTGGCAGATCGGACGGCGCGCGGCCCGGCACGCGGGTCCCGCGCTCGTCGTGACGCTCGCCCTCGCCGTCGCGGCGCTCAGCAGCACGGCGCTGACCATCCTCGACCGGGGCGACCGGGACCAAGCGGCCTTCCGGGCCGGCGCCGACCTGCGCGTCGAACCGGGCGAGGGGATACCGGCCGGGGAGCGGCGCGCGCGGTACGAGGCGCTGCCGGGGGCCGAGGCCGTCACGCCCGTGATCACCTCCGAGGGCTACGTCGGACAGGACGCGGTGGCCGTCACGGCCGTCAACACGCGGCGGGGTCCGGCGCCGTCGCTCCGCGGCGACCTCGCGGACGCGCCCGTGGCGGAGCTGATGCGGCGGCTGGGGCGGGGAGTTCCGGACCACGGGCTGCCGGTGCGGTTGCCGCAAGGCGGCGCCGAGCGGGAGGTGCCCCTGCGGGTGCGGATGTCCGCCACCGGCCGCGGGGACGTGGTGCCCGTACGGCTCACCGTCTTCTACGAGGACGCCGACGGGCTCGCGCGGTCGAGTTCCGTGCGGATCGAGGAGGGCGGGGCCAGGGTCGTGCCGCTGCGGGTCGCGGTGCGCGGGGCGTCGCTGCGGGTGCTCCAGGTCGAGCTGAGCATGGTCGGTGAGCGTGTCCGGCGCACCTACCGGGTCACCGTCGACCGGGTGCCGGGGCTGCGGACACCCGCGCGGTGGCGTGACCTGCGGGCCGACGCGCCCGACCGGGCCGTGGCCGGGTGCCCCGGGGTGGAGCGGCGGCCTGCGGGCAGGCGGGGCGCGGAAGGGGACGCGCCAGGACCCGTGCTCTGCCGGGACAGGGCCGCGGCCGGCACGCTCATCGACGCCGTGCTGCGGGGACCCGACGGGCGGCTCACCTACCCGACGTGGGGTGTGCGGCTCGGCACCGACCGCGCGAAGGGGCGGCCCGCCGCGCCCGTCCTCGCGGACGACCTGCTGCTGAGTTCGGGCGCCGTGCGGGTCGGTGACACGGTGACGGTGCGGCGCAGTACGGGCGGGAGCGCGCGGGTCCGCGTCGTCGGGCGGATCGCGGGGGTGCCGGGGGAGCCGCGCGACCGGCCGCGGTTGCTCGCGGACTCCCGGTGGATGGCGGCGCAGTGGGCGTTCGGCGGGGCGCTGCCCGGGGCCGACGGCGCCTGGTGGGTGGGGGTGCGGGGGGCCGACGCGCGCCCGGCGCTCGAAGCCGTGCGGGCGGAGCCGCGGCTCGGGCGGGCCGTCGACGTGCCGCGGGCGCGGGACGCCCTGGCCGCCGACCCGCTGCGGCGGGGGGCGCGGGGCGCGCTGACGCTGTGCCTCGTCCTCGCCCCGGCCTTCGCGGTCATCGCGTTCGCCCTGCACACGGTGGTCTCGGCGCGGGCCAGGGAGCGGGAGTTCGCCCTGCTGCGGGCGCTGGGGGTGCGGCGGCGGGAGCTGGCGGCCTGCCTGTGGGTGGAGCAGCTCGGGCTCGCCGGGGTCGCGGCGGCCCTGGGCACCCTGCTCGGAGCAGGCCTCGCGGCCCTGGTCATGCCGGTGGTGACGGTGGACGCCGGAGGGCGTCCGGTCTTTCCCTCGCTGGTGGTGGAGGTGCCGTGGGGCCGGGTGGGGATCACGGGGCTGATCACGGCGGGGGTGATCTGCGGGGTGGTGGCCGTGGCCGGACGGGTGCTGGCACGGGTGGACCTGGCGCGGGTGCTGCGGGCGGGGGAGGCGGGATGAGCCGCGTGGGCGGGCCCCCGGAATCCCGCACGGTGCGGGGCGCCGCGAGGCCGCGCGGCGTACGAGGTCCGGCGGACACGCACGGACGTCCGGGGCGTCGTCATGCGTGAGTGGGCGCGGGACGCGCCTCTCGCCGTGGGCCTCGCCCTGCTGGTCGCCGTGCTCGTGGCGATCGGCGCCGGCGGGGGCGGGGCTCTCGACCGGCTCGGGGGCGAGGCCCTGCGAGAGCGGTTCGAGCGGGTCCAGCGGGCCGCGCCGGGGATCGTGCACAGCGCGCGGTTCGATCCGGAGGACCCCCGGGCGGGAAGCGCGGACGAGGACTTCGGGGACGTCCTCGGACGGTATGGGACGGCCGTGGAGAACGCCTCCCCCAAGTCCCTGGACGGCGGGCTCGTGCACGACTCCACGCGGATCGTGCTGCCCACCGTGCGGGGCGGCATTGCCGCGGCGGGCACGGTCGATCTCTCCCTGGTGTACGCCTCCGACGCTCCGAGGCCCGCCGGATACGTCGCCGGGCGCGCGCCCCGGGGGCGGGGGAACGCGGTGGAGCTCGCGGTGTCCACCCGGACGCGTGACGCGCTCGGGCTGCGGGTCGGACAGCGGTTCCGGCTCGGGGACGGGGCCCTGAAGAACGTCGACGTGGAGGCGCGGGTCGTGGGGGTCTTCCGCGCCGACGGCGAGCGCCGGCTGTGGAAGGAACGGCCCCTGCTGGTGCGCCCCCTGCGCGCGAAGGACGCCGCGAACGCCGGGGCGTTGATCGCTCCCCGTGGTGTCGAGGTGCTGCAGCGGCAGGCGGGTGTCGAGCTGACCGTCGACTGGAACATGCGGCTGACGCCCGGCGGCGAGACCGCCGACCGGTTCGTGGGCGAGGAGGGGCGGCGGGAGTTCCAGCGGATCATGGCCCGCTACCCGCCGTCCGCGCGCCGGGCGTTCTGCGGCGCCGAGGGGGCGTACGGGGGCAAGGTGTGCGTTCTCGGGAACCATCCGGCCACCGAGCTGGAGACCGCCACCGCGCTGCCGGACACCATGGAGGAGTTCTCCCGGCGGTGGGACCAGGCCCGTGTCGTGATCTCGTTCGCCTGGGCCTCGCTGCTCGCGGTGGGGTTCACCGCCCTCGTCGTGACCTCCCTGTCGGTGGTGCGGCGGGCGCTCGCGGGGGACCGGCTGCGGCAGGCGCGCGGCGCGTCGGCCGGCGGCGTCGCCGCGCGGCGTGCCCTGTGGAGCGCGCCCGCCGTCCTGGCCGGGTTCGGCGGCGGCTGCGCCCTCGCCGGCGCGGTGACGGCGGTTCCCCCCTCGTACCAGGGCGGGCTCGCCGTCGCCCTGCTGTGTTCGGCGCCGCTGCCCCTGCTGACGTGGGCGGCCTTGCGGGACGGGGCCCTGCTGCGGGGGCGCGCGCGGAGCGCGGGGCGGCGGCTGGTCGGCGAGGCCGTGGTGCTGCTGCTCGCGGTGGGGGGCGTGTTCGCGTTGCGGGCGCGCGGGACCGAGGGGAGCGCGGGCCCCGATCCGCTGGTCGCCGCCGTCCCCGCGCTGCTCGGCGTCGCCACCGTGGTCCTGCTGGTGCGGTGTTATCCCTGGCCGGTGCGGGCCGCGGCGCGGTGGTCGGCCGCCGGGCGGGGCGTCGTGCCGCTCGTGGCGCTGTCCCGCGCGGCCAAGGAGGCTCCCGCGCGCGGGCTCGCGCTGCTCGTCCTCGTGGTGACGCTCGCCGGAGCCGTCTTCGGCGGGCTCGTGTCGGGGACCTTGCTGGAGGGGCGGCGGGCGGCCGCCGCCTGGCAGGTCGGCGCCGACGCGTCGTTCCTCGGGGCCGGGCGCGACCCCGCCATGGCCGAGCGGCTGGCACGCGCGCGTGGGGTGCGCGAGACGGTCGCGGTGCGGCAGCTGCGGGTCGACCCCCTGAGCGGGACCGACGGCGGGCGGTACGGCGTCTCCAGCCTGGTCGGGGTGGACGCGGGCGCGCTGCGGGACGCGGGCGCGGGTTCCGCCGCCGCCCGCGCGCTGGCCGACGCCGGACTCGACGGGGGCGGCGAGGGCGGCGACATCCGCGTGCTGGCCTCCGACGGGCGGGCCGGGGAGCTGCTGACCTTCACCCGGCACGGCAAGGAGCAGCGGATACGGATCGTGGGGGCGCTGCCCGACGACGTGGCCCGTGACCCCGCCCTCGGCCCCGTGCGCCGCGCCACCGGGGCCCGGCAGCATCTGCTGCTCGCCGACTCCGGTGACCTGGAGGGGTTCGCCGCCTCCGACTTCGAGGAGACCGCGCTGCTGCTCTTCGGGGACCGGCTCGACACCGCCGAGCTGCGGTCCCTCGTGCCGCGCGCGGCCCCGGGAGCGGCCACCGGGGAGCTGCGCGCCCTCGCCGAGGAGCGAGCCGAGGCGGCGGAGGACGGGCTCGTCGCCGCCGTGGCCGCCGCCCACACCGGCTGCACCGCCCTCGCCGTCGTCCTCGCGCTGCTCGCCCTGGTCATCGACCTGTCGCTGTCGGCTCCTTCGCGCGGCCGCGTCGCCTCGTACCTGCGGACGCTCGGGCTCGGCGGACGTGCCGCCTCCGCGCTGCATCTGCTGCAACTGCTGCCCCTGGTGTGCGCGGCCGTCGTGGGCGGTGTCGTGCTCGGGCTCGCCCTGCCCTCGCTGCTGGGGCCCGTGGTCGACCTGCGGGAGTTCACCGGCGGGCCCGTCGTGCCGGAGCGGCACGTCGATGTGTTCTTCGTCGCCGCCCTCGGTGCGGGGATCTGCGTCCTGGTCGCCGCGGCGGTCGCCGTGGAGAGCCGGATCGGGCGCCGGCGACGACTGGGCGCCGTCCTGCGGCTCGGGAGAAGTGATGACTGACGACGCCGTGAACGAGCTGGCCGGTCTGGAGGAGAGGGCGCGTGCCCGGAGCCGTCCCGCGGGTGAGGAGGGGCTCGTCGTCTGCGACAACCTCGTGCGGGTCTACCGGACCGACGGGGTCGAGGTGCAGGCGCTGCAAGGGCTCGACCTCGTGGTGGCGGAGGGTGAGTGCCTCGCCCTGGTCGGCGCCTCGGGGTCGGGGAAGTCCACGCTCCTGTCGATCCTCTCCGGGCTCGACCTGCCGACCGCCGGCCGTGCGAGGGTCGCCGGGCACGATCTGCTCGCCATGGGGCGCAGGGAGCGCCTGGCGTACCGGAGGCGGACCGTCGGCTTCGTGTGGCAGCAGACCGCGCGGAACCTGCTGCCCTATCTGACCGCCCTGGAGAACGTGGCGCTGCCCATGCGGTACGCGCGCGTGCCGCGTCGTGCCCGGCGCGAGAGGGCCGCCGAACTGCTCGGCGTGCTCGGCATCGCCCACTGCCGCGACCGGCGGCCCGGCGAGCTGTCCGGGGGCGAGCAGCAGCGCGTCGCCGTCGCGGTCGCCACCGCGAACTCCCCGCGCGTCCTGCTCGCCGACGAGCCGACCGGTGAACTCGACACCGCCGGCGGCGAGGAGGTCTTCGCGGCCCTCCGCCGCGCGAACGAGGAACTCGGCGCCACCGTCCTCGTCGTCACCCATGACCCCCTCGTCTCCGGGCAGGTGCGCCGCACGGTCCGTATGCGCGACGGGCGCACCTCCACGGAGACGCTGCGGGGAGAGGGCGGCGGGGGCGAGGAGTTCACCGTCCTCGACCGGGCGGGTCGCCTGCAGCTGCCGGGCGACTTCGTGGAGCGGTACGGGTTGCGGGGGCGCGTGCGGCTCACCGCGGAGACCGACCACGTGGGGATCTGGCCGGGCACGCTCCCACGGACGAGCGCCCGGCCGCCCACGCCGCCTCCCTCGCCCGGAAGCCCCTGACGCGCGCGGGCGACCCGGGCCGGACAGGGCCTTGCCGGCCGGGCCCGGGCCGGTGATACTGGCGCCCGGCCGACCGGGGGGTGAGCCGCGGATGGCAGAGGCCATGGTCGTCGTCGAGGACCTCCACCGGACCTACGGCAGCGGCGCCGCCGCCGTGCACGCGCTGCGCGGCGTCACCCTCACGGTGCCGCGCGGCGAACTCGTGGCCCTCAAGGGCCGCTCGGGGTCCGGCAAGACGACGCTGCTCAACCTGGTCGGCGGGCTCGACACCCCCGACCGCGGCAAGGTCGCCGTCGACGGCGTGGAGCTCGCCGGGCTGGGGGAGAGCGGCCTCCTGGAGCTGCGCAGGGACCGCGTCGGGTTCGTGTTCCAGTCCTTCGGCCTCATCCCCGTACTCACCGCGGCCGAGAACGTCGGCGTCCCCCTGCGGCTGCGCAGGACCGACCCACGCGCGCGTGAGGAACGCGTCGCCCTGCTGCTCGCCCTCGTCGGCCTCGCGGACCACGCCGCCCAGCGGCCCGGCGAACTCTCCGGAGGCCAGCAGCAGCGCGTGGCGATCGCACGGGCCCTCGCCAACGAGCCCGCCCTGCTGATCGCCGACGAACCCACCGGGCAGCTCGACGCCGAGACCGGCCACGCCGTGATGGAGCTGCTGCGCGCGGTGGTGCGCGCCCAGGGCGTCACGGCCCTGGTCGCCACGCATGACGCGGCCCTGCTCGACCTCGCCGACCGGGTCCTCGAACTGCGCGACGGCACGATCGTCCGGCCCTGAGCCGCCCCGTCCCGCGCCACCGCACGCGGCGGGCGCGGGGCGTATCAGGGTTGTGTCAAGGGTGGCCTTCCGGTGGCCCTTCGTCCGCATTGTCGGGATCGGTGGCCGTAGGGTCGGCCCTGCGCACACAGCGGTTCCAGGAAGACAATGAGGCCATGGCACGCGGCAAGCTTCGGATATACCTCGGCGCGGCACCGGGCGTCGGCAAGACGTACGCCATGCTCTCCGAGGCGCACCGCCGCGTGGAGCGGGGCACCGACTGCGTGGTCGGCGTCGTGGAGCACCACGACCGGCCGCGCACCGAGGTGATGCTGCACGGCCTGGAGGAGATCGCCCGCCGCCGCCTCGAACACCGCGGGACCGCCTTCACCGAGATGGACGTCGACGCCGTCCTGGAGCGCGCCCCCGCCGTCGCCCTGGTCGACGAGCTCGCCCACACCAACGTCCCCGGCTCGCGCAACGCCAAGCGCTGGCAGGACGTGGAGGAACTGCTCGCCGCCGGCATCGACGTCGTGTCCACCGTCAACATCCAGCACCTGGAGTCCCTCGGCGACGTCGTCGAGTCGATCACCGGTGTGCGCCAGCGCGAGACCGTGCCGGACGAGGTGGTGCGCCGCGCCGACCAGATCGAGCTGGTCGACATGTCGCCCCAGGCGCTGCGCCGCCGCATGGCGCACGGCAACATCTACAAGCCGGACCGGATCGACGCCTCCCTCTCGAACTACTTCAGGCCCGGCAACCTGACGGCCCTGCGCGAGCTGGCGCTGCTCTGGGTCGCCGACCGCGTCGACGAGTACCTCCAGCAGTACCGGGGCGAGCACAACATCCGCTCCACCTGGCAGGCCCGCGAGCGCATCGTCGTCGGGCTGACCGGCGGCCCCGAGGGCCGCACGCTGATCAGGCGCGCCTCCCGGATGGCCGCCAAGGGCTCGGGCAGCGAGATCCTCGCCGTCTACATAGCCCGCAGCGACGGCCTGACGGCGGCCTCGCCCAAGGAGCTCACCGTCCAGCGCACCCTGGTCGAGGACCTGGGCGGCACCTTCCACCACGTCATAGGCGACGACATACCGTCCGCGCTGCTCGACTTCGCGCGCGGCGTCAACGCCACCCAGATCGTCCTCGGCTCCTCGCGCCGCAAGACCTGGCAGTACGTCTTCGGGCCCGGCGTCGGCGCCACCGTCGCCCGCGACTCCGGGCCCGACCTCGACGTGCACATCGTCACGCACGGCGAGGTCGCCAAGGGCCGCGGTCTGCCCGTCGCCCGCGGCGGCCTCCTCGGCAGGGCCCGGATCATCTGGGGCTGGCTGGTGGGCGTCGCGGGGCCGGTGCTCCTGACGCTGCTGCTCACCCATGTCGACGCCGACCTGGGCCTCGCCAACGACATGCTGCTGTTCCTGACGCTGACGGTGGCCTCCGCACTGCTCGGCGGGCTCTTCCCGGCCCTCGCGTCGGCGGCGGCGGGATCGCTGCTCCTGAACTACTACTTCACCCAGCCGGTGCACCTGTGGACGGTCTCCGACAACAAGAACATCGTCGCCATCGCCGTCTTCGTGGGCGTCGCCGTGTCGGTCGCCTCCGTCGTCGACCTGGCCGCCCGGCGCACCCACCAGGCGGCCAGGCTGCGCGCCGAGTCGGAGATACTGTCCTTCCTCGCGGGCAGCGTCCTGCGCGGCGAGACCAGCCTGGACGCCCTCCTGGAGCGGGTCCGCGAGACGTTCGCCATGGACTCCGTGGCACTCCTGGAGCGGGCGGGCGACACCGACCCCTGGACCTGTGCGGGCAGCGCGGGCGACGGCCGCCCCTCGGCACGCCCGGAGGACGCCGACGTGGAGGTGCCGGTCGGCGACCACATGGCGCTCGCCCTGACCGGGCGGGTCCTGCCCGCCGCCGACCGCCGCGTCCTCGCCGCGTTCGCCGCGCAGGCGGCCGTCGTCCTCGACCGCCAGCGCCTGCAGTCCGAGGCCGACCGGGCCCGCGCCCTCGCCGAGGGCAACCGCATCCGCACCGCGCTGCTCGCCGCCGTCAGCCATGACCTGCGTACGCCTCTCGCGGGGATCAAGGCCGCCGTGTCCTCGCTCCGCTCCGACGACGTCGAGTGGTCCGACGAGGACGAGGCCGAGCTGCTCGCGGGCATCGAGGACGGCGCCGACCGGCTGGAGCACCTGGTGGGCAACCTGCTCGACATGTCCCGTCTGCAGACCGGCACCGTGACCCCGCTGATCAGGGAGATCGATCTCGACGAGGTCGTCCCCATGGCGCTCGGCGGCGTCCCGGACGGCAGCGCCGAGCTGGACGTCCCCGAGACGCTGCCGATGGTGGCCGTCGACAAGGGGCTCCTGGAGCGGGCGGTCGCCAACGTCGTCGAGAACGCCGTCAAGTACGCTCCCGCCGGGCAGCCGGTCAAGGTGTCCGCCAGCGCCCTCGGCGAGCGCGTGGAGGTCCGCGTGGTGGACCGGGGCCCCGGGGTCCCCGATACCGCGAAGGACCGCATCTTCGCCCCCTTCCAGCGTTACGGCGACGCCCCGCGCGGGTCCGGCGTGGGCCTCGGCCTGGCCGTCGCCCGCGGCTTCGCCGAGGCCATGGGCGGCACCCTCACCGCCGAGGACACCCCCGGCGGCGGCCTGACCATGGTCCTCACGCTGCGGGCGGCGGCCGGCCCGCCACCCGTCCGCCCCGATCTCTCCGCGCGGGTCACCTCGTGACCCCGAACCGTCAGTACGAAAGGCAGGCCGGCATGACCCGGGTGCTCGTGGTCGACGACGAGCCGCAGATCGTCCGCGCGCTCGTGATCAACCTGAAGGCGCGCAAGTACGAGGTGGACTCGGCCCCCGACGGGGCGACGGCGCTCCAGGTGGCCGCCGCCCGCCACCCCGACGTGGTCGTGCTCGACCTCGGTCTGCCCGACATGGACGGCGTCGAGGTCATCAGGGGCCTGCGCGGCTGGACCCGGGTGCCGATCCTGGTCCTCTCCGCGCGGCACAGCTCCGACGAGAAGGTCGAGGCGCTGGACGCGGGCGCCGACGACTACGTGACCAAGCCGTTCGGCATGGACGAGCTGCTGGCCCGCCTCCGCGCCGCCGTCCGCAGGGCCGAGCCCACCGGGCCCGGCGAGGACGACGTGCTCGTGGACACCGAGGACTTCTCCGTCGACCTGGCCGCCAAGAAGGTCAACAGGCACGGCCGTGACGTCCGCCTGACCCCCACGGAATGGCACCTCCTGGAGGTCCTGGTGCGCAACACCGGCCGCCTGGTCAGCCAGAAGCAGCTGCTCCAGGAGGTATGGGGCCCCTCGTACGGTACGGAGACCAACTACCTCCGCGTCTACATGGCACAGCTCCGGCGCAAGCTGGAGGCAGACCCGGCGCACCCGCGCCACTTCATCACCGAACCGGGGATGGGCTACCGGTTCGAGAAGTGACCGAGCGGGCATGAGCACAGATGAGCGCACCGCCGCACCCGGTGTCGGCGCCCCCCGGTACGCTTTCTGTATGAGTGCTGCCCCAGGTTCCGAAAAGCCGGCAGGCCGATTCCGGCGCATGCTCGACCGGCTGTCCTCCTCCCAGGAGGATCTGGAGTCGGAGGAGCTGCGGGAGGACGCCGAGACCGCGGGCTGTGTGCGCATCGGCGACTGTCACGACCGCCAGATCGTCACCGTTACTGGTACCTTGCGCACGGTCACCCTGCGGCCACGTGCCGGGGTCCCCGCGCTGGAGGCCGAGCTGTTCGACGGCTCGGCGGCGCTGGACGTGGTGTGGCTCGGCAGGCGCTCCATCGTGGGAATAGAGCCGGGGCGCAAGCTGATCGCATCGGGCCGGATCTCGATGAGCCGGGGCCGCCGGGTGCTGTTCAACCCCAAGTACGAACTCAGACCGCTCGGACGGGAGTAGCCGGTGACGTCCCTCGACGACAAGCCGAAGGACCAGGAGAACGACGACCGGGCCGCGGATTCCAGGACGGTGACCGAAGCAGCGCTCTTCGAGGCCTTCGGCGGCGTGCGGGGCATGGTGGAGACGGTCGTCCCCGGCCTGCTCTTCGTGACCATCTTCACGGTCAACAAGGACCTTCACATGTCGGCCATCGCGGCCCTCGCGGTGTCCGTGGTGCTCGTGGTGGCCCGTCTGGCCATGAAGGGCACCGTCAAGCACGCCTTCAGCGGCGTCTTCGGCGTCGCCTTCGGTGTGGTCTTCGCGATGATGACGGGCAACGCCAAGGACTTCTACCTGCCGGGCATGCTCTACACCCTGGGCCTCGCCCTGGCCTACATCATCACGACCATGGCCGGCGTGCCGCTGATCGGCCTCATCCTCGGCCCGGTCTTCAAGGAGAACCTCTCCTGGCGCACCCGCAACCCCGGCCGCAAGAAGGCGTACGCGAAGGCCAGCTATGCCTGGGGCCTGATCCTGCTCGCCAAGTGCGCGGTCCTCTTCCCGCTGTACTGGTGGGGCGACACGACGCAGTTCGGCTGGGTCCTGGTCGCCCTGAAGATCCCGCCGTTCCTGCTCGCGGTCTACCTCACCTGGGTCTTCCTGGCCAAGGCCCCGCCGCCGATCGACGTCTTCGCCGAGATGGAGGCCGCCGAGAAGGCGGAGGAGGAGCGCAAGGCGGAGCGCCGGGCCCCGTAAGGGCGCGGGCAGCCGCGCGACGCGCCCGCGGCAGACGTACGAGAGGGGGCGCCTGGTGACCACCGGGCGCCCCCATCCGCGTACCGGCCGGGGCGGCTAGCCCACGGCGTCCTCGCGGCGCACGGAGAGCAGGTCCTCGAGCTGCTCCTCGCGGGCCTGGGCCGCGACGAAGAGGAGCTCGTCGCCCGCCTCCAGGGAGTCGTCCGCGGTGGGCGCGAGGACGCGCGTACCGCGGATGATCGTGACGAGCGAGGTGTCCTCGGGCCACTGCACGTCGCCGACCTGCGTGCCCGCGAGGGCCGACTCCGGCGGCAGCGTCAGCTCGACGAGGTTCGCGTCGCCGTGGCTGAAGCGGAGCAGCCGGACGAGGTCGCCGACGCTGACGGCCTCCTCCACGAGCGCGGACATCAGGCGCGGCGTGGAGACCGCGACGTCGACGCCCCAGGACTCGTTGAAGAGCCACTCGTTCTTGGGGTTGTTCACGCGGGCCACGACCCGCGGGACGCCGTACTCGGTCTTGGCGAGCAGGGAGACGACGAGGTTGACCTTGTCGTCACCGGTCGCGGCGATCACCACGTTGCAGCGCTGGAGCGCGGCCTCGTCGAGGGAGGTGATCTCACAGGCGTCGGCGAGCAGCCACTCGGCCTGCGGGACGCGCTCGACGGAGATGGCCGTCGGCGCCTTGTCGATGAGAAGGACCTCGTGGCCGTTCTCCAGGAGCTCACCGGCGATGGAGCGGCCCACCGCGCCGGCTCCGGCAATGGCGACCCTCATCAGTGACCGCCCTCCTCGGGGCCTTCGGCGAACGCCGCTTCGACCTTGTCGACCTGGTCGGTACGCATCATCACGTGCACCAGGTCGCCCTCCTGCAGGACCGTCTGCGAGGTCGGCAGGACCGCCTCGCCCAGCCGGGTGAGGAAGGCCACGCGCACGCCGGTGTCCTCCTGGAGCCGGCTGATCTTCTGCCCGATCCAGGACGGGGACGTGTGCACCTCGGCGAGCTGCACACCGCCGGTGGGGTCGCGCCAGAGCGGCTCGGCCCCGGAGGGGAGCAGCCTGCGCAGCATCTGGTCGGCGGTCCAGCGGACCGTGGCGACCGTGGGGATGCCGAGGCGCTGGTAGACCTCGGCGCGGCGCGGGTCGTAGATGCGGGCCGCGACGTTCTCGATGCCGAACATCTCGCGGGCGACGCGCGCGGCGATGATGTTCGAGTTGTCGCCGCTGCTGACGGCGGCGAAGGCGCCCGCCTCCTCGATGCCGGCCTCGCGCAGGGTGTCCTGGTCGAAGCCGACGCCGGTGACGCGGCGTCCGCCGAAGCCGGAGCCCAGGCGGCGGAAGGCCGTGGGGTCCTGGTCGACCACGGCGACCGTATGCCCCTGTTGTTCCAGGGTCTGCGCGAGAGCGGAACCGACTCTCCCGCAGCCCATGATGACGATGTGCACGACCGTCCTTCCGGCTGTGTCAATACTCTGTGCTCTGGCTGAACGGTAAAAGCGTCTCAGACCGGAGCCCAAGCTACACACGCGCGGTCCGCGGACGGCACCCCCGTGCACCTGCCGGAGGGGGCGGACGGGGCTCAGTCCACGCTGCGCAGCAGCCCCTCGACGTTCTGCAGCCGGTGGCTGAGCTCGGCCAGCTGGAGACGGACCGCCTCCTGCTCCGACCTGGCACGTTCGACGGCCTCGCGGTACTCGTGCATGGCCTCGGCGTACTGCCGGTCGCGCTCGCGGTTGCGCTGCGACTGGAAGTAGGCGACGGCGACGATCGCGCCGGCGAGTATCAGGAAAAATGCGACGGGAATGATCACGTCGTCCACTAGGGCGTCCCCTTTGCTGAGTGCGGTTCGTCGTCGCCCGTCCCATCGGACGGGTCGGGCCGGACCTGCCGGACGGCGGCGCTGATCGTATCCACGTTCAACCGCACGTCGAACGGGGCGAGTTCGAAGTACTTGAGTGCCTTGCCGTCGTCGGAGAGCTCCAGGCGGCCGACGACGAGGCCGGCCTTCTCCATGCGCTCCAGGTGCATGTAGAGCAGGGGGCGGGACACCCCGAGGCGCCGGGCCAGCTCGCTGACGTACAGCTGGCCGGAGGCGAGCTCGCCGATGATCCTGATGCGCTGGGCGTGGCCGACCGCGGCGAGAAAGGCCAGTAGCTCCTCGCTGTCCATGGCGCTGTCCACGGCCCGCCCTCGTGCTGGTACCGAAACCTGTCAGCCAAGGCTTACGCATGACGGGATCGGCTGTCAAACCTCACACATGACAGTTGACGCCTCGAACCTTCACCTGTCAGTCTCCGCTTACACATGAAGGCCCTGAAGGTGGGGTCGGGTGAAGGGTGGGGGACAGGCATGGGCAAGAGATCGGTCACGGTGCGCGTGGCCCGTTGGAGCGCGCTGCACCCGTGGCGGGCGGTCATCGGCTGGCTGCTCTTCGTGGCGCTGTGCCTCGGCGGCGGGATCGCCGCGGGGATGAACAGCGCCACCACGGAGGACTACCGGGTCGGCGAGGCCGGCCGCGCCGAGGCCCTGGCGGCCGAGGGCGGCGTCCAGCTGCGGCCCACCGAGCAGGTGCTGATCCGCGCCCGTACGGCGTCGCAGCGGCCGGGAGGGGCGGCGGCCGACGCCGCGGTCGAGGACGTCACCGCGCGGATGCGGGCCCTGCCCGAGGTCGCTTCGGTGGCGCCGCCCGTGCGCTCCGCCGACGGGCGGGTCCTGCGCGTCCAGGTGGAGCTGCACGGCCCCGACCAGGACGCCAAGAAGAACGTCGTCCCGCTCCAGGACGTCACCGAGCGGATCCGAAAGGCCCACCCGGACCTCGTCATCGAGGAGACCGGATCGGGCTCCGTCAGCAAGGGCGTCAACGACCAGCGCGGCAAGGACCTCGCCTTCTCCGAGGCGATCACCCTGCCCGTCACGCTCATCACGCTCGCCGTGGTCTTCGGCTCGGTGGTCATGGTCGGCGTACCGCTGCTGCTCGCCGTCACCTCGATCATGGCGACCATGGGCCTGGCGATGCTGGCCTCGCACCTGCTGCCCGACACCGGGGTCGGGATGAACATGATCCTGCTCATCGGCATGGCCGTCGGCGTCGACTACACGCTCTTCTACCTCAAGCGCGAGCGCGAGGAGCGGGCCCGCGCGGGCGGCAGCCTGACCTCCGAGGCGCTCGTCGAGGCCGCGGCGTCGACGGCGGGCCGCGCCATCGTGGTCTCCGGGCTCGCGGTGATGGTCTCCACCGCCGCGCTCTACCTGGCCGGTGACGTCATCTTCGACTCACTCGCGACCGGCACCATCCTGGTCGTCGCCGTGGCCGTGGTCAGCTCCGTGACGGTGCTGCCCGCGCTGCTGGTCAAGCTCGGCGGGCGCGCCGAGCGCCGCGCCGCCAAGCGCCTGGCGCGGGGCAAGCCCGTCCGCCCGTACGCGCAGGACGAGCCGGGGCGGCTCTGGAAGGCGCTGCTCATGCCCGCGCGCAAGCGGCCCGCGCTCACGCTCGGCCTGTCGGTCCTCGTCCTGCTCGGCCTTGCGCTGCCCGCGCTGGACATGAAGCTCAAGGACCCCGCCCGCGACAGCTTCTCGCGCGACATCCCCGCGATGCGGGGGTACGACCGGCTGCTCGAAGCCTTCCCCGAGCAGCGCGTACGCCACCAGGTCGTGGTGCGCGCCGAGGCCTCGCGGGCCGGCGAGGTGAAGGAGGCCCTGCGCGCCCTCGACCGCAGGGCGCAGGCGGACCCGCTGTTCTCCGACCACGTCCCCGGCCGCCCGCTCCTCCGCTCCTCGGCGGACCGGAGGACCACGGCACTGGAGCTCGACGCGCCGCACCCGACGTACTCGGAGAAGGCCGTCACCTCCCTCGCCCACCTCCGCGACGCCCACCTGCCCGCGACCGTCGGCAAGCTGCCCGGTGACGTCGAGACCGCCGTCACCGGCGAGGTGCCGCGCGGCACCGACTACGTCGAGCACCAGAACCGGAAGCTGCCGCTGGTCCTCGGCTTCCTGCTCCTGATGACGTTCGCCATGACGGTGTACGCCTTCCGCTCGGTCGTCCTCGGACTGCTCGGCGTCGGGCTCAACCTGCTCTCCGCCGCCTCCGCGCTCGGACTGCTCGTCCTCGTCTTCCAGGGCGACTGGGCCGAGGAACTGCTCTCCTTCGTCTCCCTCGGCGGGATCTCCTCCCGCGTGCCGCTGTTCCTCTTCGTGATCCTCTTCGGGCTCTCGATGGACTACCAGGTCTTCGTGGTCAGCCGCATCCGCGAGGCCGCCCTGAACGGCGTGCCCACCCGGCAGGCGGTCCTCGACGGCATCGCGTCCTCCGCCAAGGTCGTCACGAGCGCCGCGATCGTCATGGTCACGGTCTTCGCGAGCTTCGTGATGCTGCACATCCTGGAGATGAAGCAGATGGGCTTCGTCCTCGCGGCGGCCGTCCTCCTCGACGCCTTCGTGATCCGCGTCATGATCCTGCCCTCCGCGCTGCTGCTCCTCGGCCGCGCCACATGGTGGCCGTCCCGAGCGGTCCGCCGCGCCGAGGAGCGCGTCGTGCGGGGGTACGCGGCGGCCGGGGACGCCGGGGACGCGGACGCGGGGGACGGGCACGGATCGGAGGGCGGCGGGTGCGCCGCCGGGCAGGCTTTCCCGGGGCATGCCGAGGAGCGTCCGCAGGCGCGGCTGTAGCGGCGCAGGATCGCATGGAGCGGACAACCCGAGCAGATGGGGGTGGTGGGTGGGCGGCCACCGGTGCGACCGCTTACGATCCTCTGCGTGTCCAAACTGACCGACGTGCCCAAACGGATCCTCATCGGGCGCGCACTGCGCAGTGACCGGCTCGGAGAAACGCTCCTGCCGAAGCGCATCGCACTCCCCGTCTTCGCATCCGACCCGCTCTCCTCCGTCGCCTACGCGCCGGGAGAGGTCCTTCTCGTCCTCTCCATCGCGGGTGTCTCGGCGTACCACTTCAGCCCGTGGATCGCCGTCGCGGTCGTCGTCCTGATGTTCACCGTCGTCGCGTCGTACAGACAGAACGTGCACGCCTACCCGAGCGGTGGTGGCGACTACGAGGTCGCCACCACCAACCTCGGCCCCAAGGCCGGACTCACCGTCGCCAGCGCCCTGCTCGTCGACTACGTCCTGACCGTCGCCGTCTCGATCTCCTCGGGCATCGAGAACCTCGGCTCGGCGATCCCCTTCGTGGTCGAGCACAAGGTGCTCTGCGCCGTCGCCGTGATCCTGCTCCTCACGGTGATGAACCTGCGCGGCGTGAAGGAGTCGGGCAAGCTCTTCGCCATCCCGACCTACGTCTTCGTGACCGGCGTCTTCCTCATGATCGCGTGGGGCGCCTTCCGGGGCCTCGTCCTCGACGACACCATGCGGGCCCCCACCGCCGACTACGAGATCAAGCCCGAGCACCAGGGCCTCGCGGGCTTCGCGCTGGTCTTCCTGCTCCTGCGCGCCTTCTCCTCCGGCTGCGCCGCGCTCACCGGCGTCGAGGCGATCAGCAACGGCGTCCCGGCCTTCCGCAAGCCGAAGAGCAGGAACGCGGCGAGCACCCTGACGCTGATGGGCGCCCTGGCCGTCACCATGTTCTGCGGCATCATCGCGCTCGCCATGGTGACCAAGGTCCGCATGGCCGAGTACCCGGGCAAGGACCTCTTCCACGACGGCGTGCCGGTCGGCGCCGACTACGTCCAGGACCCGGTGATCTCCCAGGTCGCCGAGGCGGTCTTCGGCCACGGCAGCCTTCTGTTCATGATCCTCGCCGCCGCCACCGCGCTGGTCCTCTTCCTCGCGGCCAACACCGCGTACAACGGCTTCCCGCTGCTCGGCTCGATCCTCGCGCAGGACCGCTACCTGCCCCGCCAGCTCCACACCCGCGGCGACCGCCTCGCCTTCTCCAACGGCATCGTGCTCCTGGCAGGCGCCGCGGCCCTGCTGGTCGTCATCTACGGCGCGGACTCGACCCGTCTCATCCAGCTCTACATCGTCGGCGTCTTCGTCTCCTTCACCCTCAGCCAGATCGGCATGGTCCGGCACTGGAACCGCCACCTGGCGAGCGAGAAGGACCCGAACAAGCGCCGCCACATGATCCGCTCCCGCGCGATCAACACCTTCGGCGCGTTCTTCACGGGCCTCGTCCTGGTCGTCGTACTCGTCACCAAGTTCACGCACGGCGCCTGGGTGGCGCTGCTCGGCATGTGCATCTTCTACGTGACGATGACCGCGATCCGCCGCCACTACGACCGCGTGGCCGAGGAGATCGCCGCCCCGGAGACCCCGGACGACGACAGCATGCGCCCCTCCCGGGTCCACTCGATCGTCCTCGTCTCCAAGATCCACCGCCCGACGCTGCGGGCCCTCGCGTACGCGAAGCTGATGCGCTCGAACACCCTTGAGGCGCTGAGCATCAACGTCGACCCGGCGGAGACCAAGGCCCTCAAGGAGGAGTGGGAGCGGCGCGGCATCACGGTCCCGCTGAAGGTCCTCGACTCGCCGTACCGCGAGATCACCCGGCCGATCATCGAGTACGTCAAGAACCTGCGCCGCGAGAGCCCGCGCGACGTGGTCAGCGTGGTGATCCCCGAGTACGTGGTGGGCCACTGGTACGAGCACCTGCTGCACAACCAGAGCGCGCTGCGCCTGAAGGGCCGCCTCCTGTTCACCCCCGGCGTCATGGTGACGTCCGTCCCCTACCAGCTCGACTCCTCCGAGGCCGCGAAGAAGCGGGCCCGCAGGCGTTCGGAGTGGAACGCGCCGGGCGCGGTGCGGCGGGGCCCGGTGGAGAAGCCGAGGCGGACGAAGGAGCCGAGCAGCAAGAAGGGCTGAGGCCCGGGGTGTGCCCTGGGCACGGCTCCGGCACGGTGTGGTCGTCGCTTAGGCAGGGCTTATGGCGAGCGGCCGGGCGGCGCCCACGTAGACTGGTGGGCTGTTGTCCGGCCGTACCCCTTTTGACGTTGTGGAGCCACCCGCCATGCAGGCAGAACCGAAGAAATCGCAGGCGGGGAACGCGGAGGACGCGCGGCCTCCGGCCGAGTCGCTGATCGGCCGGGAGTACGAGGTGGAGGTCGGCCCCGTCGCGCACGGCGGCCACTGCATCGCCCGTACCGAGGAGGGCCAGGTCCTCTTCGTACGGCACACGCTGCCGGGGGAGCGGGTCATCGCCCGCGTCACGGAGGGCGAGGAGGGGGCCCGTTTCCTCCGCGCGGACGCCGTGACCGTGCTGGAGCCCTCGAAGGACCGGGTCGAGGCCCCCTGCCCCTACGCCGGCCCCGGCCGCTGCGGCGGCTGCGACTGGCAGCACGCGAAGCCGGGCGCGCAGCGCCGCCTCAAGGGCGAGGTCATCGCGGAGCAGTTGCAGCGCCTCGCGGGCCTGACCCCCGAGGAGGCCGGCTGGGACGGCACGGTCATGCCGGCGGAGGGCGACAAGCTGCCGCCCGGCGAGGTCCCGTCCTGGCGTACGCGGGTGCAGTACGCGGTGGACGAGGACGGCAACGCCGGCCTGCGCCGCCACCGCTCGCACGAGGTCGAGCCGATCGAGCACTGCATGATCGCGGCCGAGGGCGTCTCGGAGCTCGGCATCGAGCAGCGGGACTGGTCGGGCATGGCGTCGATCGAGGCGATCGCGGCGACGGGCTCCCAGGACCGCCAGGTGATCCTGGCCCCGAAGCCGGGCGCGCGCCTGCCGATCGTGGAGCTGGACAAGCCGGTGTCGGTGATGAGGATCGGCGAGAAGGACGGCGGAACGCACCGCGTCCACGGCCGTCCCTTCGTCCGCGAACGCGCCGACGGCCGCACGTACCGCGTGGGCAGCGGCGGCTTCTGGCAGGTCCACCCGAAGGCGGCGGAGACGCTGATGCTCGCCGTGATGCAGGGCCTCACGCCCCGCAAGGGCGACACGGCCCTGGACCTCTACTGCGGCGTCGGCCTCTTCGCGGGCGCGCTGGCCGACCGTGTCGGCGACAAGGGCGCGGTCCTCGGCATCGAGTCCGGCAAGCGAGCGGTGGAGGACGCCCGCCACAACCTGGCCGCGTTCGACCGGGTCCGCATCGAGCAGGGCAAGGTCGAATCGGTCCTCCCGCGCACGGGCATCACCGAAGCGGACCTGATCGTCCTGGACCCCCCGCGCGCGGGCGCGGGCAAGCAGACGGTGCGACACCTGTCGGGCCTGGGCGCCCGCCGCATCGCCTACGTGGCCTGCGACCCGGCGGCCCTGGCCCGTGACCTGGGGTACTTCCGGGAGGGCGGGTACCGGGTGCGGACGTTGCGGGCGTTCGACCTGTTTCCGATGACGCACCATGTGGAGTGCGTCGCCATCCTCGAACCGGCCGCGAAGGGCTCCTGACCTGCGGTTTTGTGTGTGCGTATTATGTGCGGTGTGGGCGTTACGGGCGAAACCTTGACGCTGAAATGACGCTCGTGACGCTCATTTGACGCTCGTACTGATGGGGTGTCAGGTGCCTTGTCGGGCAGGTCAGACCCTGTCGAGGTGGCGAGCATCGATGGGGCGTCGAGGGCAGGCGACGCTGAGCGCAGACCTACTGAGTCGTGCTGATCAGATGTCCCGGAAGAGACCAGCCAACGGCATGACCTGCGATGCCTGGGCGTCGCAGGTCGTTGACCTGCATGAATGGCCTTTCCGTTGTTTCCCGCTCGTACTGGCTGATCCGACCGGGAGTGGCAGGAAAGTCCTAGACAGGTCCCGCGGGCAGGAGCCACCCTTTCCGTCAACCATGCACGGGCTCGTTGAACTTGACGTTCAACTCGGGTTGGAGTTGAACGTCAAGGTCACAGCAGGTACGAGAACCGCAGTGCCCCGCCCTCCTCGCGGTAGCGGCCGCGGCCTCGCTTTCCGTAGGGGTTGGGGAGCATCTGGATGGCCATCTTGTGCGGGGTGAGGGCGTGGGTGACCACCAGGAGGCGCCAGCGGTCGTTGCCGGCGTGCTGGCGGGCCGCGCGGACCTCGCTTTCTCCCAGCTCGAAGCGGCCGCCTTCGCCCCCGGTCGCCTTCACCTCGTACAGGTAGGGCCGGCTGCCGGAGCCGACCTGGAAGTCGAAGCCGAGGCCGTCGTCGCCGGACGGGCCGGGGAAGGCTTTGCGGCGGTTGCCCGACACCCAGCAGGTTTCGTCCATGCTGTCCGGGTAACGAGCGCACAGCCACTGGTACGCGTACCACTCGCCCACGTACCCGATGGCCTCCCGCTGGGCCGTGGTCAGCCCACTGTCCGTGCCGCCCCCGTACCGCCACCCGCGGGTGCGACCGGTGGCCTGGGTGCGCCCAGTTTGGGGGCGGGGGTCGGTGAAGCGGAGCGGTCCGGCGGCGGTGATAGCTGGCGCCGAGCCGTCCTGCAGGACCCGGTCGAGTTCGCGGGTGAGGGCGGTGAAGTCGCCTGAGAGCACGTCGAAGACGCGGCCGCCGACGGAGATCGACCGCCGTTTGCGCTCCCGTTCGCGGCGCTCGTGTTCCGCTGCGTTGCGCACCCGGTCCAGGTCGGCCCCGGACAGCCCGTGCTGTACGGGATCCGTCGACACCGCCATCCCGTCGGGCCACTGGCCGAGGGCCGCTAGCCAGCCGACGACGTCGGTGGGGGACAGGGGTCGGAAGTCCAGCGCGCCCACGGCCTCAAGCCGCGCGGTGACCTCCTCGGCGGGCTCGGCTGCGGTCAGGGCCGCCGGCAACGGGTGTCCGGCCGCCCTGACCAGGACAGCGAGTTCGGTGGCCAGGCCGATGATCGTGCGAAGGTTCGCTCCGCGTACCTGGTCGGGGGCGGGCAGGCGTTCGCCCGACTGGGGCAACGGCGCCGGGCGGCCCAGGCGCAGCGCCAGCTGCTCCTCCACGTGTGCCTCCAGCATCCCCGTATCGGCCGTGTCCACGGTGTACGCCCATGTCTCCGGTGCAGTGATCCAGTCCAGGGCCCGGACCGAGGGCCAGTCGGGCATCGGGCGACGGGCGTCGAAATTCTTAAGCAACGCCCAGCGCAGCCGGTTGACGAGCTTCCTCCTGCGCAGGTCGAGGTAGGTGCGGAGCGCTTCCTCATGCTCATTGGCGTGGCTGACCGCATCCAGGCTCATCGCGCGCAGGGTGCCGTTCAGCTCGGCGAATCCGATGCCCAGGTCGCGCCGCAGCTCGTCCGTGCCGCGGGCCGCGCGGGCTCTTGCGATGAAGTCGGGCACGGGGACCGGGAGCTCGGCGGCGTACTCCTCGAGGTGGGCCTGGAACTCCCGGGTGTCACCGGGCGGCGGCAGGATCAGCGAGTTCGCCGTCTCCGTGCCGAGCAGGTGGACGAGAAAGGGCCAGCAGCGTTCCAGGACCGCGCCGATGGCGCCGTCGATCCGGCGGCTCGTCTCCTTGACCTGGCGGACCGTGACTTCCAGGGCGTCGGCGAGGTCCTCGTGGCCCAGGTCGAGCAGGTCGGCGTGGCGGGAGGCGAGCTGGTGGGCGGCGAGACGCAGCCGGTCGCCGAACTCCCGCCGTCCCAGCAGCTCGGTGACGGCCACCACGAGGCGGGCGGTCTCCGGCCAGCCCGGCTCGCCTGCCGGGGCGAGTACCAGCGGATGCTTCGGGTCGGGTAGTGGTAGCACTCCGCCGAGGCGGCCCGGCAACGTCACGGGCCGGCCGTCGAGCTCGATGTCCCAATAGCGGTATCGGTGCAGCCGTATGCCCCGGACCAGGGACGTCAGTTCGCTCAGTTCGGCCTCGCTCGCCCGGGGGCCGCGCGCCAGGTGGTCGCAGAGAACGCCCACGGCCAGTGTGAGCCAGGGCAACTGCTGGACCAGTGGCTCTCCCATGGCAGCGGCATTCACCTGTGCGCCGTCCACGGTCACCGTGAACTTCAGGTCGTCGGTGTGCCGGACGCCGGCGGGGTGTCCGGCCGCCAGCAGCGCGGCGGCCTCCGTCGCGGCACCGGGAAGGATGAGGAGGGGGCGCGCCATCTCCCGTACCAGCAGGGCCGTCAGACTGTCACGTTCACCGCTGACGTAGAGCACGGTCCGGGCATCACCGTCGTCATCCCTCTCCCCGCCGTCCAGGGCGGACAGCGGTACGCTGATCAGCCGGTCCCCGGACTCAGCCAGCAGACTGGCGCCCTTGGGCAGTTCGGGACGGGGACGCCGTACGAGGTGCCTCCAGGCGCGTTCGTTGGCGCGCTGCGCGGCGGGCCGGTCCTCGGCCCCCAGCGCGCCCTCCGCCGCAAGCCGTCCCAGCGCGGCGATGAGGCGGGCGCTGTCCCGGGGGTCGTCCCAGGCCGGCAGCCGCATTTCCCGTAGGCGGTCGCCCGCCTTCCCGCGTTCCAGAAGGGGGCGCAGCCGATGGTCGACGGTCGGCGCGTACGAGGGCTCCTCCTCCAGTCCGGGCGGGCAGTGCCAGGCATCGGCCGGCCGGACGAACCGGACGGCCCGGTCGCCGCCCCGCACTGGGAGCCACGGTTGCTCCCGGACGAAGGCGCCGAGCGGGGTCGGGACCCGTTCCCTGTCCGGGGAACTCTGGCTGCCGGCACTGGTCCAGAGACTGGCGAACCTCGCGTCCTCCCAGCTGGCCAGGCCATGCAGGACAAGCCGTGCGTACGCTAGCCGGGCCTCTTGCCCGAGGCGTCCGACGACGTCCTGGCCGGGGAGCCGCCAGGCGGGGGTTCCCCGGTACGGCGTCCGAGGGTAGTAGACACCGGGCCAGTGGACGTACGGCTCCCATTGCTCCTGCACCTTGGCAGACACCTTCGCCATGCGGACCAGCCGCCGAGCGCTGAGCTCCTGGCCTTGCTCTACCCAGCCCAAGGCGTCGGGGGACCTGACCGGGACCAGTCCGTCGGCCACCCCGGCCTCCAGCAGGAACGCCCGCCACTCCTCGGTCTCGCTCCGCTTGGCGAACTCCTCGGGCGCGGCGAGGAGGCGCCCGGCGATCGCCTTGAGGCTCCTCGACACGTCCTGCCCGGCGGCGACCACCGCCGCCAGATCATCACCGGCGGACGCGCGGCCCCAGCCCCGGCCGAAGACGGCGTCGCTCGCCTTGATCAGCTGGCCGTCCGCCGACGGTACGTACAGTCCGAGCGAGGAGATCTCCATCCCGCCCAGCGAACGACGCGGCTGCCACAGCCGGAAGACGAACCGCAGGGTCTGGAGCCGCAGCCGTAGATCGGTGCTTGCGCCGAGTGCCTGCCGTACGTGGTCCAGCAAGCCCTTTGTGTCGTACGGCAGGACGAGCCCTTCCTCCACGAGGAAGGCACGGGCGCTGCGCCCGCGCATGTGCTCGCCGCGGTCCTTCCAGACCAGCCCCGGGTGCAGGTAGAACAACCGCTTGCGGAGCGGGGCGGGAACCGAGGGGGCTTCGGTCTGGTCCGTCTCCGTTCGCACCGGCTGGAAGAACGCCTCGCGGCGGGCTCCCTGACCGCCCGGCTTGTCCCGTGCCCGTGTGCTCGTGCCCGTACCTGTCTTGCCGGGGGGACGGTTGGTGTGCTGCCGTGTGCAGTCCTCCGCGAGCAGCAACTGCCTGCCGTGCAGGACGTGCCCGTTGTCCGCGAAGAGGGCGGCCAGGTCCTCGTACAGCGCGCTCCACTGATCGGGGGATTCACCGGGCCCGGGAAGGGGAAGGCCCCGGGCGATCCGTTCCACGTACTCGGCGAGGATCTCCGGGCCCGGCTCCCAAGGGCACCCGAGGGCTTTGCACAGGGTGGCCAGCCGTTTCAGCCGGTCGCCGCCGGTCTCGGGGTCCGCCACCACGATCCCGGCCTTGTGCGCGTGGTGTGCCGTGAGGACGGTCAGGTCGAGGTCCGGCCACAGGGCCACGTCCCGGGGTGGAGCCCAAGCCGCCTCGGGCGGGGCGCCGTCCACGGCGAGGACGGGCACGAGCGGCACGTCGGCGAGTTCGCTCGCGTGCACGCGCAGGGCCGCCGCGCGGAGCCGCCCCGGCGAGCCCTTCTCGCTTTCCCAGCTCACCAGGTCTACGGCTAGCTGCCGCATGGACGGATCGGGCACGTTACGCAGTACCGCGGCGGTCGCCAGACAGGTTTCGGCGACCGCGTCGAGCAGTAGCACGTTGAGGGGGTTGTCGAAGGGGAGCCCGGTGCGGTCGAAGTCGGTGAAGAATGGGGCGTTCATGTGCCCCGGGAACGGCGCGGTCTGGTCCTCGTCCATCGGCAGGAAGGTGTAGATCTGCCCGCGTCGCGGTCGCCGTGGGGCGGGCAGCGGGAGCGCGACCTCAACGACAGCGGACCGCTTCCACTCCTGCCACGTGTCGTCGAGCAGCCTGGCATTGACGGCCTCGGCGAGCGTGTTGTTCAGCCGTTCCTTCTCGACGGTGCCCCGGGCCAGGAGAAAGGTGTCGGACGGGCCCAGCCGCACGGTCACAAAGGAGACTGGAATCTCGTGCCCAGCGCCGTCCCGCGCCACCGCGAAGGGCTCCTCGGAGCGGGAAAGCTCGTGCCGCTCGTGCGCCTCGTGGTCGCCGTCCGGATCGTCCGCCTCGCCACCGGTGGCCCGCCGTTCCAGCGTCAGGCCGGCGAGCCGGTCGAGGAACAGCATTACGGGTACCTTCGCCCCCGCGAGCTCGCGCATCCGCAGCCGGACCTCGGCCCGGGCGGCCTCGCTCAGCAGGGGCAGCCGGACGACGGTCACATACCCCTGGGCGGCGAACTGCCGGCATGTTGCGGGCACATCGATCAGCGGCAGGGGTGCCTGGAGCGGCGGATACGTGGCGGCCACTTCGTGGGCGCTGTCCTCACCGGCGAGGAACTCCTCCACGTCGGCCCTCTGCGCGAAGCGGAAGCAATACCCGTCCAGTTCCGGGCCGAGCGGGCTGTCGGGGTCCGCGCTGTAGATTTCGGGCGCGTCGCTGATCAACAGGATGCTGCGAAACCCGACGCCCTTGTTGCCGATGCCCTCGCCGACCTCCTTCGAGCTCTGCGCGATCTCGCAGATCCGTTCGACGTTCCGCCAGGTGAAGGGTGTGCCGCCGTTGGCGACGTACAACGTTCCCCAATCGCCCTCCGCCTCGTCCAGCAGGACGTGGACCCGTCCGTCACGGCGGTCCCTTGGATGCGCGTCGTAGCCGTTCTGCAGCAACTCGAAGAGCGAGCGGCCCGCGTACCCCCGCGCGCTCGTGTACGACACGGCGTTCACTTGCCGTGCCATGCGCAGGACTTGCTCCGACCGGGCTCCCTCCAGCACGGACCGGCCGTACTCGCGCAGCTGCTCGGCCCGGCCGCTCCTCGCCATGGTTCTCCCCTCACCTCAGCGTGATGAGGACGGTATCCCGCCGCACTGACATCGGGGGCGCGAGGACCACCGTGTGGAGCACGGCTCGGAGCTGATCTTGACGTTCTTGGTCCACCGTCGAAGGGATCGAATTTGTTCAGGGTTTCCCCTGTTCACGGAGTGTCTGTGAGGCCGGGGCCTGATCCTGCGAGGAGAGGTCGGCGCGCCGCGTGGAGGCCAGATCGTGGACGGGTTGAGCATAGGGTTCAACGGGACGCGTTCGCAGCGGAGACGGCATTCTGGGCCGAGTTGTACTCCTGCTGGCTTTCGCGCGGCGATGCCCTGTTCGAGCTGTGCGACCCGTTGCTGTGCACAGACGGTCCGGTCCGCACGCTCGTGGACCTGACCCTCGCCCCCGCGTGTCTTAGCACGTCTTCCGACGAGTCCGGTGCAGCCCGCAGGGAAGGTCGTCAATTGCGGCGGCCCTCCTCACTTTGGAGCGAAAGCACTGAAAGAGCTCATAGACTCACCTCCTATCGGATGCGAAGTGCATCCATGGGGAAGGGAGACGCACGCGGTGCTCGAGAGAATCAAGGAGTCCTTGCTGGGGGCGGACGAAATTGGGTTCGAGGTCCAGGAACGTCCCGGTTGGTTGCAGGTAGGTCTGCTTTGTTCTCCTCTGTCGCTGATCTTTGAGCAGACACCCGGCGGAGACGTCTTCACATCCCTGCACTGCAGCGCCTCCCGAATCTTCAGCGGAGATCGGACTGACCTGCACGACGTTTACTCGTTGCTGGCGGCTTCTGTTTTTCGGCACACGGGCGCCTTTTCTGCGATGTTGATCGACATTGAGCATCCAGCCACGATGATTCCGGGTGAGCTCTCCGGCCGTTACCTTGTTCCGGAGCAAGGGGCAGGCTACCTGTTGCCTCCGGATGATGCGGGGCTTGGTTCTGCGGAAGATCTGTTCGGGCATCTAGCCTTGTTTGAACGTCTAGCCCATAGGGCAACCGCTCTTTGGCATCCTCAGCAATCCTCGCCTATGGATGACGGTTATGACCCGAATCGCAAAACTGACCACATCTGGGCCAGGGGTGTGGCTGAACAGTTGCAGGCGGAGGCTTCGGAAGAGGATATATTTTTTCAGAGGGATAGCACTGGCTGGCTCTACTACCGGACTCACGACGGGGCGGTCGCAGTGGTCGAGTCTGCGGAAGTTGCCCATTTCCTAAATGCGGTGCGCGTCGATCCGAGCGAAGAGATTGAAGGGATCAACGGATTCCTGTATGCCGGCAAGCATTTCCATCATTATGTTTCTCGGGAAAATCTCCAAATTGCAGATCGTATTCTTGGGCTGGATGGGATATTGATTGGAAGCAAAAATCCAGCCGTCAGTGCGACTATTATTCCCCTGGAGGGTAGTGTTGTCCTATCCAGCGGAAATCGGGCTGTGTCGCTTCGCTGTGAGAGTGGAGTTTCCGGATTTGCTCGAGAGCGCTCTCTGGTTCTCGAGAGGAATCGCATCGAACAGGAGAGACTTGCCCCACCCAGCGAGTTCACCTGGTCCGAGGAGATAGACGGCGGAAGGTTCGAGCGACTGATCTACGACTTGCTCGAGTGTGAACCGGGTGTACGTGAGGTCCGGGCGATCGGCGCTTCGCGTGAACGCGATGGTGGCCGAGATATCGTTGCGACTTGGGTCACGCCACGCACAGCCGGTGCGGCAGTCGTGGAAGGCGAGGCGGCGGCTAGAGAACGTCGCGTTATCATCCAGTGCAAGGCCCGCAAGCGCAGCGTTGGCCGATCTGATCTGGGTGGCGGCATCTTGGACACGCTATTCATGTACCGAGCCGAGGGATATTTCCTTGCCGCCTCAAGTCAGCCAGCAGTAGCAACCATCGATCTGCTGGACGAAATAGCGCAGCGTGGAGACTACTTCACTGGTTGGTGGGGAAGAGCAGAGATCGAGCAGCGCCTGCGACGCAATCCGCAAGTTTTGCGGCGATATGTAGATATCGTCCAGCCGGTTCCGTAGGGATCTTGGTAGGTGCGGCTCTGCGCAAGTCGGGTCACCGGATCGGGCGTCACGTTAGGTTCCATGCTGTCGCATGCTGGCCTGTCCGTGGAATGAGGGAGCGCCGATGACACAGCAGCTGTGGAGCAGCCATAGGCATCAGACTGCGATCGGCCGAGTCGGCCTTTCGCTGCCGGCTCGTCGCGCCGTCGGCGACCTCCAGCTGGAGGTCGCCGCGGGAGTACTGGACTACGGGTGCGGACGTGGCGGCGATGTACGGGCACTGCAGCACCTCGGCCTCGATGCTGCGGGGTGGGACCCGGTCCACTTTCCGGACGGGCGGCGTGAGCCAGCCGAGGTGGTCCTTCTCACCTATGTCCTGAACGTCATTGAGAATCCCGCCGAACGGCGCGAGACGCTCCTACGAGCCTGGGGCCTTGCTAAATCGGTGCTGGTCGTGTCCGCGCGGTTGAGGTGGGAGCGCAATCAGATCAAAGGCGTGGAGTACGGTGACGGAATTCTCACGCAGCGCCGCACCTTCCAGCGCCTGTACGCCGCTGGCGAGCTGCGCGACTACGTCGAGGAGGCCACCGGCGTCCGCTGCGTGTCGGCGGCGCCCGGCATTGTTTACGCGTTCAAGGACGATGCGGCGCGCTTGAGTTATCTCGCCCGACAGGTCGCTCCTGACGGGGGGTGGCTGGCGTCCGAGGACACCGCCTCGGCGATCAGCTCAGTCGTCGCTCATTTCGAACAGCGCGGCAGGATGCCTCAGTTGGAGGAAATGCCGCAGCCCATCATCAGCCTCCTTGTCCACCTGCGCCCCACTGAACTCAAACGCCTTGCCGAGCAGGAAGCCGACCCCGTGAAGGTCGAACGAAGTGCCGAGCGTGGAGCCCTCGACACGCTGCAGTTCCTCGCGCTAGAGCTGTTTCACGGCCGAGGTCCGGTAAGTAGCCTGCCACTGCCGGTTCAACTGGACATCCGTGCCTTCTTTCCGTCGTACACCGAGGCGTGCCAGCGAGCGGATCGGCTGCTGTTCAAGCTGCGCGACGATGCATACATCCGACGGGCGATGAACGGATCAATCGCCGGCAAGTTCACTGCGACCGCCCTGTACGTTCACCGCCGCGCGCTCCACAGGATCCCGGCTGTGCTGCGCCTGTACGAGCAGTGCGCGAGCATCGCTGCCGGCCGGCCTGGCGAGTGGTCCGTCGTTAAGCTCCGCCACCAGGGCCGTGGCGTCAGCTGGCTCGACTACCCCAAGTTCGACACAGACCCCCACCCGCGTATCGCGGCCTCGTACGCCGTCGACCTGAAGACCCTCAAGTCCTCCTACACCTCGTACGCAGACTCCACCAACCGTCCCCTCCTTCACCGTAAGCACGAATTCCTTGCCGAGGACGATCCCGACGCACCCAAGTACCGGAGGCTCACGGCCGCCGAGGTGCGCGCCGGCCTCTACGAGAGCCCGCACCTGATCGGCACGGAAGAGGGCTGGGAACGCGAACTTCTTCGCTGCGAGCGGGAGTTGCGAGGCCACCGGCTCGTGCGGCGTACCACCGGCACTTGAGCTTCTCCCCGGCTCTCGGTGCCAGGGTGATTGTCAGTGTCGTGTGTCGCGCTCCCCCATGACCCCGGGTGGAGGGCCCCTGCCTGCCCTCATACCGAACGCTGTCCAACCTCGCGCTGTCCGACCCCGAGGACCATGTCCGTGTACTCACCGACTGGGTGGAACACGCCTCCGCCGTCACGGGAGTGCCCGGGGCGCAGAATGGCTGGGACACGGCCTACAAGTGGCTGCGCCTCACCCAGGGCCTGCGCGTGGTGACGTTCGATATGTCGTACGACGACGGCGGCATGTGCTCGGCGGGCCTCGACTTCGACGCCGTCTGGACGGAGATGATGGAGGAGTGGCAGCAGCACCGGGTTCGCCTCGGCTACCTGCGCGCAGCACTCGAAGGATTCGTCCGGCTGCTGTACCCGGACGCCGCGGAGCCTGATCTGGCGGTGGAGGCCGCTGAGCATCAGTTGCAACACCACGCCGACGCATGGCCGGTGCATGCGCATGCGGTCGCCGACCGTTTGAGGACGCATTTCTCGGACGGCTTGCCGGGCGCTGGCGCCTCGGTGGCGGCAGCGGTGGCCCAGGCGACTGTCCTGCACGAGATGACCGTCCGGGGCCGCGCCGCCATCCCCGAGCCTGGAAGTGACGATGACGGAAGGGTCTTTCCCACCGGACACGCCGAGGTCTGTGCGGCCAAGGAAGCCTCGACGGTGCTGCTGCTGGGGATGCAGCTGCTGATGGCGGCAGCGGTGAAGGAGGACCGAGTCGCCGTCTTCGACGACAAGTACCTTCTCGATGGCATGTGGATTCCCGACTCCGCAGGCGGCAGCCGATGGGTGGACGAAGAAATGCCCTACAGCGAGTACCTCGCCGTTCTCCACCTCAAGCCCGGCGAGCCACCCGAGCTCTGATTCCACCACCTGCAGGACCCCTGTGTGTCCACATCGGCAGCCTAGAGGCAGACGACGGGTGGGCCCGACGCCAATGGCTTCTGGCCCACCCGTCGTGGCTTGCTCGATAGGTATCAGGTCATGCACCAGCCGGAGTCGCATGCCCCGTCACCCTCGGCTTCGTCTTCCCACGGGCTCCCGTCGGGAATGGCTTGAGCGAGTGGGATCCCGTACCTCGTGAGATAGACGTCATCCCGGCCGAGCGCCGCCCGTCGGCGGTTGATCGTCTCCTCCAGCCGGACCGACTGAGCGAACAATTCGGGCTCGTGGCGACGCTGGTGGCGCCAGGCGTTGACGGTGCGGAAGGGGCGGAAGAAGCAGGAGCTCTTGGGTGGTACCAGCAGGCCGGCCTCGGCGATGATGCGCTCGCAGTCGTCCCTGCGGAGCCCGAGGTCGAGAAGCGGGTACTCGATGAGCTCGTGGGACTCACTTCGTCGGCGGTTGGCGCGATGGATTTCATCGAGGGATATGCCGATGCCAACCGCCGCTGGATGATCCGCAGTGGCGCCGTGCTCCCGGAGCCACCGCCCGACCACCTTGATCTTGAAGTCCGCCGTGCAGTTGCGTCGGCCCGGAGCGCCGTTGGCCATGCGGACCGGGATGGGGATCGACCGCGTGTCTGGCCGGTTCAGCCGCTGCATCAGCGTTTCGGTGGTTCCGTCCCGACGGCGGCGCTTGAGCTCATGTACCTCAATCCCGGCGCGGGCGGCGTACGGGATGGCGATCTCGCGAACGTAGGCCAGCGTCGCAGGATGCTCGCTGTCGTCGCCGACGTTGGCGAAGAGGAAGGTGCGGAAGTCGATCTCTTTGCGAGCGGCCAGTACGAGCAGGGCCGTGCTCTGGACGCCGCCGCCGTAGGAGATGACCTTCATGGGGTGCCGGTTGAGCCCGCTGGAACTGGCTCGCGGAGTGGGGTCGGTTGGCTCGGCGTGATGGGCTCCTGGGGTCTGCTGCAAGATCGACATGTGAGAGACAGTATGGATGTGATCTGCGCAAATCAAGTGTTCCTCTCACAGCTGTCGGCGAACAGGGTGTGCTGGCGTGGGGCGCTTGCGCGCCGGAGGTTGTGCCCGGAGAGGTGAACTAGCGCTGAGGCGTGATGGTGACGGAGTAGCCGCCGGCCAGGACCGATGTGAGGAACTCGGCTGCGGCGGCCTGGTCGGCAGCAGTGAATGTCTGTGCGCCGGGCAGAGGCTTCTGCGGCGGGGATACGGCAGGGGGTCTGGTTCTGCGCCCGCGAGGTTTCTGGGAGCCGCGCTGCCCTGCACGGAGCTTGGCGACCTCGGCCTGGTCGATGGTCCGCTGCCGTTGTGGTGCGTCGGCCAGGATGGTCTCCAGGAGCCAGAGCGGGGAACCGGAGAGGACTAGGTCGGCCTCGGCGATCCTCCGCCGGTTACGCCAACGGGAGACTGCCTGTGCGTCCTGACCGAGGACGCGGCCTGCTTCCTGGATGCCGAGGATGACGGGCAGTTGCTCCTTGTCCTGCACGTCATAGCCGTGAGGGATGCTGGCCCTGTAATCCGTCAGTTGTTGCTGATCGACCTGACGGTCGCCGTCACCGTGGATGTGAAGCACCGTCGCCAGCAGCCAGTACGGGTTGCCGGACGCGAGCAGGTCGGGCGCTGGGAGCGTGCCTTCCGTACGCCATTTCTGTGACGTCTGGCGCTCGACGCTGAAGAGGGAGGCGATCTCGGCGTGCCCGAGCAGGTACGGGACCCGCGCTTGAGACATGCATACCTTCCCCACACCGACGTTCCTGCCGAGTGACCGCCAGATGGGTGCTCCTCACCAGGCTGTCCGCAGAGATCCTATGCGTGCCGGCAGGCACCCCAGTGCATCAGGCCGGAGGCCGTGGACGGCGCCGCCCCGCAAGCACGTTGCCCGGGCGGGAGGCCGGCCTCGGTTCAAGGCCGGCGCGATCGCCACGGGGGTTAGGACAACTCCTGTCCGTGGCGAATTTCCCATGTCCCGACGTCGGTGTAGAAGCGGCCGAAGTACCGAAGCCACGCCGCGATGGTCTCGGTGGTCCTTCTGGCCTGTTCGTCCGTCATGCCTGTCTGCTCCTGCAGCGCATGCTGCAACTCCACGTTGCTCAGGCGGTCTCCAGCCACGAGCGCCTGAAGAGCAGGGATTTTCCGCAGGCGGCCTTCGATCACGTCCGAGAACTCCGTCTCGGACAAGCCTGCGGGCATGCCGAGAAGCGCGAGGTCCCGGAGGATGGCCGTTTCGACAGACCGCCCGAACTGTGCTCTCCCGCAGTAGTACGGGTAGATAGCCTCCGGGCGCCGTGTCACCGGGTACCAGCCCTGCAGGGCTTCCTCTCGGGGCTGGTCGGAGGCGGTCGGACGGTGTTCCTTCAGTAGGTCGGCCTGCCTTCTCACCAGGTCGGCCATGTGGGGCGTCACTTCGACCGCGCGGGCCTCGATCTCGGTGAGCACCCGGACGACTTCCGGATGGGCCGCGGGTGCCTCCACCAGGATCTCGATGTTGGCGTTGGGGACGCGCCCGGTGGCTTTCCCTGTCAGGTTGGCGGACCCGATCAGGCAGCGCTCGCCGGTGAGGTAGAGCTTGGCGTGCAAGCTCGGGCACAGTGCGATGCGCAGCCGCTTGTCCTCCTCGGCGAGCTCGATGATCTCGGGATCGGACACCCCTGCCGCCACCTCCTCAGGGACCCAGCGTGTGATGCACTCGATGTCCTCAACGGTGGCTGGGAGGGCGGACAAGGTGGCCGCCAGAACCTCTCGCTTGATGAAGGGCGCCACGAGGGTCACCTGCCCGTGGGCGCCCGCCATCAGTTCTTCGATCTGCCGCCAGATGTGGCCGGGCTCGGTCACGCGCCGCCGGCCTTTCCGTCCACGAAGTCGCGGGCGTACCGGCCCCATTCGCGGCGCGCGTCCGCGATCCGCTCGCGGAGGTTGTCGGGGTAGGTCTCGTCCTCCATCCGGGCCCAGGAGAAGAGCAGCAGCTTGAAGGTCTCCGCGGCACGGTTGAGTCGGTCGCGCAGGTCGTTCGCGTCGGCGTCCTCGGGGATGTCTTCGAGGACTGCGATGAGCTGGGCGTGCAACGGGTGTTTCTCGTTGAAGATCACCTGCAGCATGCCGGCCATGAGGTCGATGCTGAAGAAGGCGGAGGTGTCCTGGAAGCTAGAGATCCACCGCGCACGCAGATCCTTCTCCAGGGCCTCATCGACCATGGACTGGGCGGTGTCCTCGTCGAGGTGATGCCGCTGGGTGAGGGCCGCTACCTGTTCCTGCCGCTTGGCCTCGGTGGTCGTCCCCTCTTCCAGCTCGTCGGTCTTGCCGGTGTAGCCCTCCTCGCTGCGTCGCTTGACGGCATCCGTGGCCTTGGATGCAGCGTCCTCATCGTGCCGCTTTTTGCTCTTGCGGGTCCCGATCGTCTGCTGCTTCAGCTGGCGCCGCATAGCCGGGAGGAGCTTTTCTTCCAGGTACAGCACCAGGTCGATGAGGGGAAGGCGCGGATCGCCGAGCTCGGCAAGGCGCTCCTTGAACCCCTTGAAGGACTCGCCGGCCTCCGCGTGGGCCTTCCAGTCGAAGTGGGACAGAGACGAGAAGACCGTGGCGCTCTGCTTGTTGTTCGTCACGCCGAAGATGGCATCGAGGTCCGGCGGGAACTCGACCTCGATGCCCCACCATCGTTCGGCCGTCTCTTGATTGGCCCATGATGCGTCGAGGTCCAGCTCCCTGCCCTGGCGCACCAGCGAGATGCCGACGTTGCGCCGAGCATGCTTGCCCCACGGAAGGATGCCGGAGTCCGTCGTACGGCTGATTCCATCCGGCCACGGATGGCCTTCGACGTCGGCACGGCGGGCCTCCGGTCGGGCGATAGAGGCCCGGACGGTGATGTAGTGCCTCTTGCCCTCATGGACCACGGGAAATTGCGTCACGCCGGGCTCTGACTCACTGCCCATGGAGAAGGGCATGAACATCGGCTTGTCCGAGAACGGCTTGTCGGTGGAAGTCGGCGCCATCAGGTACAGAGGGTCGTTGGGCACGGCGTGGTACTCGCCGTCAACGACCTTGCCCTCCCGGACGGGGGCCATCCGGATGTCGACGCGTCCGTCCTGGAGGTAGTGCCGGTAGACCCGGCCGATCAGGCCGGCGGTGTTCTTCAGCGTGGCTGCGGCTCCGTACCAGTTGACCTTGTCCAGGTTGGTCCAGACGACGAGTGTGCCGGTGTCCCCGAGGCCCTCGCTCAGGTCTCGCCAGTAGTCCGGCAGCGGGGAGTGTTCAGGCTCGGGGACGTCGTCGATTTCCCCCTTCTCGATCTCTTCGAGGCTGAGGTAGGTCCACATGGCGTTGCCCGCACCGTTGGTCCAGGACCAGACGTCGAGCCGGGTGCACTGGGACATGCTCGAGTTGGGCAGGCCCATGCCGAAACGGCCGATGCGGCCCGGGTCCGCCCCGTCCCCGTCGCCGTACTTCAGAGCGCGCCGCAGCTGCGGCGATTCCATGCCGTGGCCGTTATCGAGGACCGCGATGGTCTCCACGCGGTGGCTGGTCCGGGAGCCGACCTGCACGGGGTTCTCGCAGGCGAAGACCTCCACGAGGGTGGCCTTGGCATCGATGCTGTTGTCGATCAGTTCGGCGAGGGCATAGGCGGTGTTCTTGTAGCCGCTGTCCCGCATGGCCTTGACGGTCAGCTTAGGACTGACGATCCGGTAGTTGCTGCCGTCGTTGGTCACGCTGTCTCCCATACGTCTTCCCAGTTGGTGAATGCTTCTGCCACGTCTCCGAACCCGGGAAGCTCTGGGTTCACGACCGTGACGATTTCGCAGGTGTCAGTGCCGCCAGCCTTCGGGCCGCGGATGACACGGCCGACCATCTGGCTGTACAGCACGAGGGACTTGGTCGGACGGGCGATCACTGCCGCGCTGGCCGCCGGTGCGTCGAAGCCTGTCGTCAGGACGCCGAAGTTGCACAGCACCATGGGGCGCCGGCCGGACCCCTTGAACCGCGAGATGACCTGGCTGCGATGCCGAGGGGAGGACTCGCCCGTCACGAACTCGGCATCGAAGCCGGCAGCGGACAGCACGGCCGCGATGAGCCTGCAGTGGTCCACGGAAGCGGCGAACACCAGGATGCGCCGGTGCTGCTGCTGAAGCAGCTCCGTGATCGTCTGAACGATCTTGAGGTTCCACTGCTCGTCGCCCGCGAGCTCGGCCATCATGCTGGCCGGGATGTCGAACGACCGCGCAAGGAGCTGCTGGTCCTGGGCAGACAGTTGCATGCCCGCCTCGGAGGCCACCGTCCGCATCAGCGGCTTGGCCAGGTAGCCCTGCTCGATCAGGGCCGTCACCGGGTTGGTGTAGCCCTCGACCTCCAGCATGACCTTCTGCCGGGAGAAGTAATCGGAAAGTTCCTCGTCCTTGGAGATGTCCGCCCACGTGCGTCCCGGAGTGGCGGTCAGCCCGAGCAGGCTCGCATCGTGACGGATCGTCAGCTCGTCGACGACCCTCTGGAAGGTGGGGGCGATGATCTGGTGAGCCTCGTCGAAGACCGTCAGCGTGCTGCGTGCCGCGAGGGTGGCCAGAAACTGCGGGTCCGACTTGGCTGCCGAGACGGCCTTTTCCAGCCCGAGAACGACCAGCCCGTCGGTCATCTCCGCAAGGTTTGCGGGAGTGTTGCCCCATACCCGCAGCACGGGGAGCGGGCGGTCGCCGACCTTCGTCCAGGCGCGCTCGAACTCGGCGGCGGCCTGCTCCAGCAGCTCCTGCCCGTGGGCCAGCCACACCACCACGGTGGGCTCGTGCTGCCGCAGGTGATCGCAGATCAGGCTCATGCCCGTGCGGGTCTTGCCCACGCCTGTCGGAAGATGCAGCACCGTCCGCCGCGGCCCGTCATACAGCAGTTCCTTGACCCGGGCCGCCGCGTGACGCTGATGCGGGAACAAGCCGTACTCGGGAGCCGACTCCTGCTTGAACGCCGGAGGAAGGGACGGTACCCGGTCGATCGTGAAACCGAAAAATTCCAGCAGTTCTCGCCGCTCGTCCGCCGTCCACTTCAGGCTCTGCAAGTAGTCCAGCGGCGGCTGCTCGTCGCCCACGGAGCCCAGGCGCTGCGCCAGCTCCGCCCGCTTGGGCCCCGGAACCAGGGCGATCAGAGCGGAGCGCTCAGCCTCGTCGGCGACCAGACGCGCGGCGTCGATGGTGATCGGGGCAACGGCCCGAAGACGGTCGTCTCCCGCTGCACCTCCCTCGATCAGATCGAGCAGAGCGCACAGCCGCTCGCCGACATGCCCCCGGATGTACGCCATCGGCGCATCCGCGAGGAGCGCCTTGAAAGACATCCCCGGTGACCACGTCGTCACTGCCTCACCTGCCCCGCAGGCTCCAGCCCGCACGCGTCCGTGGCCGGAACAGCTGTCGTCATCAACTTCCACCCCCAGTTCGAGCACCCCAAGCACCGCCCCAACGTGCGTCGTTACAACGCTGCAGCGTGCGGACCACCCTAAACGGGGCCACTAACAACAGGTGCACCATCAGACGAAAAGCCCAGCCAGGAAGGGCATTTGACCCCCGCTAGCCGACTCGTCGGGCCAGAATGAGGATCTTGATGTGCACGACTTGCGCGCACAGCACCCTGAATAGAACATTCGTTCGGTAGGCGGTCCACGACACCGCGCGTTCGAGTGATTCGAGGAGTGGATCTCGGCTCGCGGCTAGGATCACGGCGTGCTCCTGGTGGAACCCCGGATGCAGGGGATGGTTTCCACCAGCAGTACATTGGTGTGTGACACGAGCGAGGCGGGGTGGCTGATGATGAACGGGCTGAATGGGCCGGATATGTCCTACCTTGATTACAATGCCACCGCTCCGATCCGGCCTGAGGCTCTTGCAGCCGTCCTTGAGGCCATGAAGTCGGTTGGAAACGCCTCAAGCATGCATCAACCGGGGCGGCAGGCGGCTCATCGGGTCGATGTCGCCCGTCGGCAGCTAGCCGACCTCCTTGGCTGCTCGCCCGGCGAGATCATCTTCACATCCGGGGCGACCGAGGCGAACAATCTGGCCCTCCGCGCCGCGTTCACCGCCGGAAATCCCCTGGTCACCAGCCCTGTTGAGCACCCGGCTGTCCTAGAGACAGCCCGCGCGGTCACCGCCGAGAGCCCCGAGGATCTTGTGCTGCTCCCGGTCGGCGCCGACGGCCTGGTGGATCTCGGCGCCCTGGATCAGGTTTTCCCGGCACGCCGTGGGGGTGTGGTCTCCCTGATGGCGGCGAACAACGAGACCGGGGTCCTCACCGATCTCCGCGTCGCGGCCAAGGCGGCCCATGAAGCCGGTGCACTCGTCCATACGGACGCCACGCAGATCATCGGCCGCCTCCCCGTGGGCGTTGCTGAACTCGACGTCGACCTCTTGTCGCTGTCAGCCCACAAGTTCGGCGGCCCGCAGGGAGCCGGCGCCCTGTATGTACGGCGCGGGTCTCCACTCCCGCACCGACCACTCCTCGTGGGCGGCGGACAGGAGCGGGGCTGGCGGGCAGGCACGTTGAACGTGGCAGGGATTATCGGCATGGGGGCAGCGGCCGACGCCGCGCGCCGCGGTGTCGGTGAGGAGGCCGAGCGGATCGCGGCCCTGCGCGACCGCCTCGAAAGCCTCGTGACCGGTGCCCTGCCGGGCTGCCGTATCAACGGCCGACGCGATCAGCGCCTGCCGGGCGTGACGAGCATCACCTTCCCGGGCCTGCCGGCGGATGCGGTCCTGGCGGCCATGCCCGAGGTCGCTGCCTCGGAGGGCAGCGCGTGCGCCTCCGGTGCTCCGACGCCGAGCCACGTGCTCCTGGCGATGGGCCTATCCCGGGACGACGCCGACAGCACGATCCGCTTCTCGCTGGGCTACGCCACCACGAATGCCGAGATCGAGAACGCCGCACACGCCGTCAAACGCGCCGCGACGCAGGTTCGTGCCGCGCTGGCCGAAGCCCACGGTCCTAGCTGACCGTTATCCCGTTTACCACTTCGTTAGAGCCATCGCATTGGACACAGAGAGGTCCCGAATGTCAGACAGCCGGCTTGGGGAAGCCGCCCATTTTGCCTTCGCGCGACACGAAACGTTCGCGCCCCGCTTCGGCTGGCTGCACAAGGCGTACATGCAGGTCAAACGCGACCAGGGTGCGTTTCTCGCGGACGACGCGCCGGTGTTGTTCGGCGTGGGCAAGAACATGGTCAACGCCATGCGCTACTGGTCGCGTGCGTTCAAGCTGACCCGCGAGCACTCGCCCGCGCAGCGCACACAGGCCAAGTTCTCCTATCCCACCTGGGAGGCCCGCTGGCTCCTCGACGAGGACGGAGCGGACCCGTATCTGGAGGAGAACGGCAGCCTGTGGCTGCTGCACTGGTGGCTGGTCTCTTCCCGCCCCGGGGCCAAGAGCCACGCGCCGGCCTGGTACACGGCCTTCCACCTGGCGCCGTTCTCCCGGTTTACGACCGCGGACATGACGCAGGTGGTCACCCGGCATGTGAACTTCTCCTACGACAAGAGCCCGGAAGAGGCGTCGATCGTCCGGGACATCGACTGCATCACCAAGATGTATGCGCGCAGCGCCCCGGAGAAGGCCGGCTCGCCGGGCAGCTACGAGGACCTGCTCGCCTGCCCCTTCCGTGACCTTGACCTGCTCACCTTCGTCGGGACGCGCGGCAAGCCCGAGTGGCAGTTCACCAGCGGGCACCGCACCTCGCTGCCCGCCCGGGTCCTGGCCTACGCCTGCCTGGACTACGCTGCCAAGTTCTCCCGCCAGGCCAACTCGATCTCCGTGGCCCGCCTCGCCAACGAGCCGGGCTCCCCTGGGCGCGCTTTCCGTGTTCGGGAGAACGAGATCGTCGTGGCGCTGCAGAAGATCGCCGCGGACCACCCGCAGCTCAACCTGACCGAGGCCGTGGGACAGCGCAGCCTCGCCTTCACGGCCGACCCCTTCGAGCTGGCCTGGGAAGTGCTGGACGAGCAGTACGACTTCGTCACCCGCCGTCCAGGCTTCCCCACCCGCGGGGAGTGGGCTGCCAAGTTTCCCGAGCTCGCCAAGGCCGAGCAGAAGGAACTCGCCACGAAGGCCACGGACGCCACCGAGGCGGCCGACACCACCGAGATGCTCTTTGCTGAGGAGACCGCGTGACCACCGCAACCCCCACGCGGACCCCGAGCAGCCCGGCGAGCTCCGCCCCGCAGTTCCCCGCCGGCATCGAACTTGTCGGCTCCCAGATGCGCTCGACCAACCTCGAGCGCGATGTCGAGGACGCCCTGCACGACCCCTACGTCGGCGCCCGGGCCGTCGATGTTCTGGAGCGCATCGCGAGCGCCCTCGCCGACCAACGCCGTACCCGCGCGTGGTCGTTCACCGGCCCCTACGGCTCCGGCAAGTCCACTCTGTCCAACATCATCGACGCTCTGCTGGGGCGGGATGCCAAGCGGCGCAGCGAGGCCGAGCACATCCTCGAAGAGGCCAGCCCCGCTCTCGCCCAACGCCTTGCCGCCGCACGCGACGCCATCGCCCCCGAGGGATTTCTCGGCGGCGTGGCCACCGCGCGCCGCGAACCCGTCGTCGCCACGCTCTCCCGCGCCCTGCACACCGCGGCGGCGCGACGCTGGGGTAAGCGTGTCCCGAAGGCCATCGCCGCCGCCCTGCAGGTGTGCGCCGACCCGGACCGCGCCGGGGCCAAGGAGATTCTCGGCGCCGTCACGGCTCTGACCGCAGACGGTCAGCAGCCTCTGCTCCTCGTCATCGACGAGTTCGGCAAGACGCTGGAACACCTCGCCGGTCACAACGAGTTCGCTGACGCCCAGCACGACCTGTTCCTGCTGCAGGAACTCGCCGAGAAGGCGGCTGGCCCCAACGGGCTGCCCGTCTACCTGATGACCTTGCAGCACCTGTCGTTCATGGACTACGCCTCACGGTCCAGCGAACTCAAGACCCGCGAATGGGCCAAGATCCAGGGGCGTTTCGAAGACATCACCTTCGTCCCCCACCACGGCGACTCCCTGCACCTGCTGCGCCGCCGCCTCGACCGCTCGGCTGTCAACTCGGCGGGGCAGGCCCTGATCGCCGCGTCGGCCGAGGCGTCCGCGGACATCTGGACACAGCACGGGCTCGGTGTTCTGGCCGAACTCGGCCCCGCCCACTTCGCGGACCTCTACCCGCTGCACCCGATCACGGCCCTGGCCGCGCCGATCCTTGCCGCTCAGATCGGCCAGCACGACCGCAGCCTGTCGGGCTTCCTCAACAGCGGCGAGCCCAACACCGTCCACCACTCGCTGGCACGGCACAGCAACCGGGAGGCGGAGCACGCCAGCACGGTGCGACTGCCGCAGCTGTGGGATTACTTCCTCAACTCCGGGCGCACCACCCTGCTCGCCTCCGCCAACGCGAGCCGGTGGATCGAGGTCGACTCGCGTATCCGGGACGCCAACGGCCTCGCGGATGCCGACCAGGACGTGCTGAAGACTATCGGCGTCCTCAACCTGATCGACTCCGACGGGGCGCTCAGCGCCACCGCGCCGATGATTCACTTCGCGCTTCACGACCCCACCGACGTGGCCGACCCCGCCGCTTTCACGGCGCTCGAAGAGCGGCTCGCCGACCTCGTCAGCCGGGGCTTTGTGGTCCACCGCGAGTTCAGCGGTGAATACCGGGTCTGGCAGGGCACGGACGTCGACATCGACGGCCGGCTCAAGGAAATTATCAGCCGTTTCGATGATGCCTCGGTCATCAACCGGCTCGGCAGCCTCGTCCCGCAGGCATTCGTGGCCGGCCGCCACAGCCAGGTCACCGGCATGATGCGTGTGTTCTACACCGCGGTCAGCGGCCCGGAGACCAAGTCCGTCGCCGCCCCGGACGAGCTGAAGGAGCCTGCCGACGGCCTCGTCGTCTTCCACCTCGGCACCGACGCTGACCGGCCCACTGTCCACTCGCCCCTGCCGGTACTCGTCGGCACCACCCCCAACCCCGACGTGGTACTCAGCACGGCCACCTACCTCGTCGCGCTGAAGGAACTCAGCACCGAGCAGGACATCGACCACGTCGCCCGGCGGGAAGTCATCGAGCGGCTCGTGCAGGCCGAGGCCGAGCTGCTGGAGCTCCTGCAGGACGCCTTCTACCCACCGTCCTCCGAAGCGTCCTGGAGCCTGTGGCACACCGGAATCGCCCCCGGCGAAGAACCCGCTGCATCCGGCCTGACGGCCCGCAGCCTGAGCGGCTTGGTGTCCCTCGCCTGCGAGTCGGTGTACCCGCACACCCCGCACATCCGCAACGAGATGCTCGGCCGCCACGTCCTGACCAGCCAGGCCGCCCAGGCCCGCGGCGTACTGCTGACGGCCATGCTCTCCGCCTCGGGCGAGGAGAACCTCGGCCTCATCGGGTACAAGGCCGAACGGGCCATCTACAGCGGTGTCCTGGCCTACCTCGGCCTGCACCGCGAAAACGGGGTAGCCCAGGCCGAGAGCCAGCAAGAGAGCCTGCTCCCGTACGGCTTCTCCCCGCCCGGCGAGGGACACGAGCACGCCCAGCCCGCCTGGAACGCCCTCAACGAAGTACTGACCAGTGCCACCGAGCGGGTCAGCATCGAAGAGATCATCCGTGTCCTGATGAGCCCACCGTTCGGACTCAAGGCCGGCGTGATCCCGGTCTTCCTGATCCCCGCCCTGGTCATCCGCCGCCACGACATCGCCCTGTTCGAAGAAGGCACCTACCTTCCCCGGCTGACCATCGACGTGGTCGAGCGACTCGTCAAGGGCCCGGCACGCTTCTCGGTGAAGTACACGCCAGCCGGAGACGGCCAGCGCGGCAGCATCATCAAGAAGCTGATGGTCTCGCTCGGCGTGGAGGCCCCGCGCTCCAAGGCCCTGCGCAACCCCGACCTCCTCTCCGTAGCCAGCGCCCTGATCGTGCGTGTGGCCGACCTGCACAAGTACGCCCGCACCACCAAGAACATCTCCGCCGACGCCCGCACCGTGCGCACCACGATCGCCAGTGCCCTGGATCCCGACGATCTGATCTTCCATGCGCTGCCGAAGGCGCTCGGCCTGCCCGAGATCCCGGCCCGCACCCGCGCCAACGCGGAAGCGGCGAACACCTACGTCGAACGACTCACCGCGGCGGCCGACGAACTCGTGGCCATCGACAGCAAGCTGCGGGCCGAAGTAGTCAGTGTCCTCGCCCAGGAGTTCCGCCTGCCGGCCGAACTGCCGGGGCTGCGCGCACAACTCGCTGCCCGGCTTCGCGGCTTCGCCGGCGCGGTACTGACTCCGGAACTGCGCGGCTTTGTCGACTTCGTCCTCAGCGACAGCCTTGAGGACGACGACTGGCTCGAGCCCATCGTCGTACGCCTGACCAACTCGGCCCTCGGTGACTGGGACGACCACGAGGCCAAGGTCTTCCCGCAGAAGGCCCGGTCGATGGCTGCGGCCCTCGACCGAGTCGGGCACCTGCACCACGCCGGGAACGACGCCCGAGGGCGGGAAGAGAAACTCGACGCGCAGTTGTTGACCTTGACTGACAGCGCCGGCGTGGAACAACGCACCCTGATCTACGTGCCGGAACAGGCCCGCACCGAGGCCAACAGCCTCGCGGCCGACGTCCTGAAGCAGGCCGAAAAGGCTCTCGGACCGGACGGAGCGAGGATCCTGCTCGCGGCCCTCGCCCAGCGCGTGACCGATGCCGCGACAGCGGCGAGTGAAAGGAAGGCACAGGGATGACCGACGGAGCCGACACCCAGAAGGTCCGGCACGTTCTCGGAATCTCCGGCGGCAAGGACTCCTCAGCGCTCGCCGTCTACATGCGCAACCGAGTCCCGGAGATGGAGTACTTCTTCTGCGACACCGGCGCCGAACTCCCGGAAACCTACGAGTACCTCAACCGGCTTGAGGCCGCCCTCGGCAAGTCCATCGTGCGACTGAACGCCGACCGCGACTTCGACCACTGGATGGAGGTCTACCAGGGCACCCTGCCCAGCCCCCAGATGCGCTGGTGCACCAAGAACCTCAAGATCAAGCCCCTGGAAGACTGGGTCGGCGACGACAAGGTCATCTCCTACGTCGCCATCCGGGCCGACGAGAACCGCATCGGCTACGTCAGCACCAAGCCGAACATCGATGCCGTCTTCCCCTTCCGAGAGGAAGGCATCGACAAGGAAGGCGTCATGCGCATCCTCGACGAGGCAGGCATCGGCCTGCCCGGCTACTACGAGTGGCGCACTCGCTCGGGATGTTACTTCTGCTTCTTCCAGCGCAAGCACGAGTGGGTCGGCCTCAAGGAACGCCACCCCGACCTGTACGCCAAGGCCGTGGAGTACGAGGACAAGGTCCGATACCGGCACACCGCCATGAAGGGCCGCAACTACACCTGGTCACAGGGCGAGTCTCTTCCGGAGCTCATAGAGCGCAAGGACGAGATCGAGGCCAAGCACCAGGCGGCCCTTGAGCGCGCGGCCAAGCGCATCAAGCCCAACCGCCCCTTGCTGGAAGTTCTCTCCGACGCTCTCGACTCCGACGATGACGAGGCCGGCTGCTCCGTCTGCCACCTCTGACGCGAAACCACACACACAGCGGCCCCAGCAGCACGATCTGGGGCCGCTGTTGCTTTCCCGACTTCCGATCGAGCTCGTCTCGTTTGCGGTTGTGGCCTTGCCCAGACTCTGTCTCAGACCTCGTGAAGGAGCGCAGCGCACTCGCCCACGACAAGTCGAGGTACTTCGCGATGGCGTGACGCAACGTCACATGTGGGGCATGATGGGCGCATGCCGCTCCTGCTACCTCTGTCGACCACTCATATGCCACCATGAGGGACGGCTCACCCACAGGCGTGGAACCGTGACGGAGAGAAACCGAGCGTATGGAAACTCGCGGATCTTTGATGCGGCACGGATGTCAGCTTCTCGGTTCCTCAGTTAGTCCAGTCAGGGGGCTCCATATTTCTTTGTATCAGTGCGCAGGCAGCTGGAGCTGCCCGAGATCAGGTGACTTCTCAGTTGCGTCGCGCACGTCCTTGATCAGCGTGCCGAGTTCGAGGGCTCAATCTGTTTTCTCTGTACTGTCATCCCGCTTCGCGAATCAATTACATGATCGTTGAGTCGAAATGCAGGTTGGCAGGTACCTCCCCAGGTGATGCCGCATCTGATCTGAACGAACCTGCTGAACAAAGAGGGGCAACGCATGCCAACGCAGGCCAAGGAAATATTCGAGGCGCAGAGCAAGAGTGTTCGCGAGCTGCTTTCTGACAACGGCCTGGGCCTTTACCTGCCGCCCTACCAGCGTCCGTACGGCTGGGGCAAGGACAAGGTCGAGAAATTGCTCGACGACACACTGCATGGCCTCAAGAATCTCAGTAAGGCGCCGGACAGCTTCACCTTCTTGGGGACCGTCATCACCATCCATGATGTCAACCATGTCACGGTGAAGCCCATCGTCAAGTCCGAGGTCCCGGCCAAAGTTCTTACCGTGATCGATGGGCAACAGCGTTTGTCGAGCCTTCTAATCCTGCTGGTCGGCCTGCACAACCTCATTCGTCAGCGTGCATGGAAGGTCTTCAAGGGCAAGACGCCGGATCCGACCGACAGTGCTCGGACTCACCTTTACTCGGAAACGAGCGACATGCTGCAGATGCTCGCGGCAGCGTTCTACGAGCGAAAAAACTACGGAATCAAGCCGCCGATCTACCCGCGCCTCATCCGAGCCTTCGTGGATCAGTGGGCCAGGGACGAGAAGCTCAAGAAGTATGAGTCGCCGATCGCCAACCTTATCTACCAGTACTCATTGCTAGCCGATAGTGAGCCGGCAACTTCTAGGCCGACCGACTTCAGGCCGACGGCGCGACAGAACGCGGGTGAAGGCGAAGGCGATCTCATCAAGAGGTACAACGAGATCCGTATGGGGTTGACCAAGCTGTCGCAGCGAAAGTCCATCGAGGAGCTGGAGGATCTGCCGCCTCTAGCAACCCTTGCTACCAACATCGAGTTCCAGCGTGCGCTCTTCAACCACGAACTCGACCCCGAGCTCTGCGCCTGGTTGGGGGAGTTGCAAGACGAGCCCGAAGCTGAGCTGATGCGACTCGTCATGTTTGCCGCCTATGGCTTGAACCGTATTGCTCTGACGGTCGTGCAAGGCAAGGACGAGGACTACGCCTTCACGATCTTCGAGTCGTTGAATACCACGGGCGAGCCTCTGACTGCCTTCGAGACCTTCCTCCCTCGGGTGGTGATGGCAGAGAAGATTCAGGACTACCAGGACTCGGACGCACACGCGTACATGAAGGCGGTTCAGGGCTACCTGGACCGCTTCGACGTCGGAGACAAGCTTCAGAACGCAACTCGAGACCTGCTGGTCACTTTCGCGTTGGCAGAGACTGGCGAGAAGCTCTCCAAGCGCCTCCCGGATCAGCGGGTCTACATGCGCGATACCTTTGAGCGCCACAAGGACTCGGCCGGTGATCGAAGCGCGTACTTGCGCCACCTATGCGACACTGCGGCCTTTGTCGGGAATGCCTGGGAGCCCGCGAACAACTCTTCTCGCGCGCTACCCGGGCTAGAAGCGACCGCCATGACGGACACCGTAAAGTTGTGTCTGTCCTTTCTCAATTCACTCAACCACACCATTGCCATCGCGCCGCTCGTGCGCTTTTACTCCGAGGCTGTCCACGCGGACGAAGGGGAAGCGAGGGAAAAGCGCATCGCCGAGTTCGAGAAGGCGATCAAGGCAATCACTGCCTTCACGGTCTTCTGGCGAGCAACCCGCCGCGGCACGGGCAACATCGACAGCCAGTACCGTGCGGTCATGGCCGGGGTGGACTCGCTCACGGGCATGGGACCGCTCGCTCGCCAGTGGGCAGTGCCCGGTGCATCGAAGGCTGATCCGATCGTCGACGCCGAGGCGCTGAAGAAGGAACTTGCGGCGCGCTTGTCGCACTCTAAGCACGGCGCCATCCCAAACTTGCCCTCGTTCCTGGCAGATGCTTCCGCGCTGCCGCTCTACAAAATTGCCCGTCCGCTGACGCGTTTCCTTCTACTGGCTGCGTATCACGACACAATTGAAGATCCGGAGAATCCGGGTCTGATCATCCAAGGCAAGGCGGGGGTCGCGTCATGCTTCACCGCAGACGGTTGGGATGACGAGAAGCACCTCACGATCGAACACATCGCACCACAGCAGGCCACGAGTGGGTGGGATGAGGAGTTCTACAGCGAGAAGGAGACCGTCCACAAGCTGGGCAATCTGGTCCTGGCACCGGGCGCTGCCAACACGTCCCTCAGCTCGCGGCCTTGGACCGAGAAGAAGGTCCTGTATGCGGCACTCGGTGCCTCGACGGCCGACGATGCCAAGACCATCCTCAACAGTTCTGGCTTCACGTTCGCGCAGACGACTGAAGATCTAGCGTCCCTGTCGCGCTACCTCCCGCACCTGCGGGCACTGGGTCAGCGTGAGGACGAGTGGAATCCGATGTTCATGGATCAGCGTGCTGACGTTCTCCTGCGTCTGGCCTACACGCGACTCAAGGGCTGGCTCGGTCTGGAGCTGTCTGACTCCAGCAGTGATCAGGTGGTCCAGGTCGAGGATGTGGAGATCGAGAGCGATGAGCTCGACGAGAGTGAGGATGCCGCGGGAGCGGTTGGAACGGCGTAACGCCACGGGCCGGTTGGAACGGCGTTGCGGCCCGGATGCGCTCGAGCACCCACCGGTAGATATCCAGGCCAGCACCGTGCAGGGGTCTGCGTCGAGCGATGGCTGGAACGATGCCTCGGGCAGGAACCTGGTCGCGGTAGACGTCGTGGTTGTAGCCGCTGTCGGCGAATAGCGATTCGTCTGCGACGGGGACGTCCAATCTGTCCGTGGGCCGGCGGGACGCCTTGACGCCGTAGCTCGGGTTCGAGCAGTAGAGGTCTCCGCCGCGTATAGAGCTGCGGCATAAGCCATGGTCCGCAGTTCAGCGTGTGTTTGAGCTGCGGACCAGAGTCGTCATACCGTCTACCCAAGTTGCTTGCTGGCGTCAGCTCGCCTCAGCCTTCCACCTGCGGGGTGTGCCATCCGTTGACGTACCACTTGTCGGCGGCAAGGCCCCGATACAGAGCGCTTCCCATGGTGTTGGAATCGCCCGCCCTCTGTTTTGTTGTAGAGCCAGTGGGATACGTCCCTAATGGGAGTGGTCTTGAGGTCGTGGTTCGTGGCCGCGATGTGTGTGGCGTCCAACTGGCGGTAGCGGTAGTCGAGATCGAAAACCCTCAAATGGGTGCGCAGCCGTCCGGTGAGAGTCGCGCTCTAGCCGGGGTGAGGTTCGACGAAGAACTCCACGGACATCGGCTGTCTTCCTTGGGTTCTCGGACTCTGGCGCGCAGCCAAGGGGGAGCTGTCGGAGGCGCGCGCTGGACCTCAGCTCGGAGCCTGGCATGCCGATTCCCTCGACGGTGAGGCGTTTGCCTGCTGAGGCAGGGCGAGGTCCCGCTCAGAGTGATAGAGCAGGCGCTTAGAAGGCGCCTGCTCTGTCCCTGGCTCCTCACTGCCCGGCGCTGGTGCAGTACCCCAACGCGGTGCTTGATTGTGCTGATTCGCCGACGGCAGACACGTTGAGGGCGCAATTGACTGGAATGACGCGCCGAAGCAAGCAAACCTAGAACAGTCCGCAGCAGCGCGGCTACGCGCTGCTTTCACGTGTGTGCGCCAGGGCGTCGGGAGTACCGAGTCGGGCGCAACATAGCCGACGATCGCCGGTTAGCCAAACCGGCGTTTCTCCAGACCATTGAACTACCCGCTGATCTGGCGGGTGTGTTCCGTCGTTCCCGTAAGGAGTTCAAAAAGTATGTCGGTCGAAGTCATGGAAGAAGAGTGGCTGTATTCCGAGGAGCAGGTTCGAGCGCTGCTTGAGTGGGTGCGTGGAAGGGAGGGTGTTGAACGTTCGGTGTACCCCTTCATGCGTGTGGTGGCCGAACAGGCTCTGCGCCCGGGCGAAGCCCGTGAGCTGCGAGCGAGCGACGTGGTGCTCCCGGAGCGTAGTCTGGGTAAGCTGACCGTCCGCTACAGCGGGAAAGCGAGGGAGGTCCCCCTCCGCTCGCAGTCCGTCGAGTTTCTGCGCGCATGGATAAGCGAGGCCAACCTGCGGGAGAACGATCTCCTGTTTCCCGACCTGCGCGGACGTACAGCCTCGACTCCTGTGTACCAGCAGGTATGGGAGCAGGCCCAAGAGGCCGTTCTGTCACGGGACGAGCGGTACTCGTGGCGCCTGGGGGAGCCCATCTCCATTCTCCGGGAGTCCTGCCTGGTGAAGTGGCTCGGGATGGGCATCTCACCCTTCGAGGTTGCTGAGTTGGCCGGTGTGACTCCGAGTTGGCTGGCCCTGCGTTACCCCCACTGCTTTCGTGTGGAAGACGCCGAGATCGACTGGGACCGCTTGGTGGACGTCACGGGTCTTCCAGAATCACCGAAGTCGTGAATTTCGCCCCGCGCTCTGGCCGAGGTCCAGAGCGCGGGGCGCGTGGGGCACAACCGCCCTCTTGGTATGAACTCCTGAGCGCGATGAAGCCGCCGTGTGATCGACCTCCGTTCGGCCGAGGCTCTCCCACGCGTTTCACCCCCCGACAGGGTTACTTGGCCGCCCCTTACACCGGCCGACGCGCTGATGGCCGTCTCGTCGGGCGCCCAGTCCTTCCCCAGTATTTCGAGGCCCCGCTATGTCCGCACGCCTGCTGTCCATACCCAGCGTCGCCGCCGCCCTGGACGTCGACCGTCGAACCGTCTATCGCTTCATCGCAGCCGGCGACCTGTCTGTCGTCGACCTCCGCACCGGGCCAGGCCGCTCCCGTGTGCGGGTCCCCGCAGCCAGCCTTGACGAGTTCCTCAGCCGTCGCGCCGTTGTCATGCCGACAACGCGCCGCTGAGCCCGATCATGGCGGCCCCGTCGTCGAACGAGGAGTAGAACCTGTACCTGCGCAAGTTGAAGTCCGGCAACTGGCAGGCGACCGTACGCAACCGGGCAGGAGACCGGTACAGCGAGTCGTTCCCCCTCAAGGCGCAGGCCCGCGCCTGGGGCATCGAGATGGAGACACAGTCCGCCCGCGGAGGCATGCGCGACCCGCGGGCCGGCGAGATCACGTTCCGTGAGTGGCACGACAGGTGGTGGGACGCCCGCATCGTTGAGCCCCACACTTTGCGCGGCGACGCCTCCACCATCAAAAACCACGTCATGCCCCACTGGGCGGACTGGGAGATGCGGGCCGTTACTCGCATGGACGTCCAGAGCTGGATCCGCTCCCTGGTGGAGAAGGGCGTGGGCGCTGCCGCGATCAAGCGGGCGTACAACCTGACCTCGTCCATCATGCGCGCGGCCGTGGATGACGATGTGATCGCGTTGAGCCCGTGCCGCCGCATCGACCTGCCCCAGATCGCCGTCAAACCGCCGCAGTGGTTCACGACCGACCAGGCGCAGAGCATCCTCGACGAGCTTCCCGCCCCCTGGAAGACGATGTGCCTGCTGGGCGTCTACACCGGACTGCGTTGGGGCGAACTCTCCGGCCTTCACCGTCACCGCATCGACCAGCGCCGCTCGCGCCTCTTCGTGGTCGAGGTCAACACCAAGAGGGGCATCAAGGAGTATCCCAAGAGCTCCAGGAGCCGCCGGGAGGTCCCGCTCCCGGCCCATGTCCTGGAAGCAGTCGAACGTCACATCTACCGGCTCGACCGGGACGCCGTGGTCTTCACCACCGTCACCAAGGGCAGGGCCGGACGGCTCCTCGATGACGGTAACTGGCGCCGACAGACCTGGTGGCCAGCCATCGAAAACGCTCACTACTTCGATGACGACGGGGAGCAGCAGCTCGTCCCGCACTATCCGCCCCACTCTATGCGCCACACCTGCGCCTCATGGCTGGTGCAGAAAGGGGTCTCCCTCTACGAGGTCCAGCACCTCCTCGGCCACGAGAGCTTCCAGACCACCCAGCGCTATGCCCACCTGCAGCCGGACGCGCACAAGGCCGTCCTCGGGGCCTGGGAGCGGATGGAAACCCCGCTCACGATCGCCGCATAAACGTTCCTTCGCCCCTGTCCTGCTTGGACAGGGGCGAAGCCGGTTGCGAGCAGAACGCGGTCACGATCACGAGTTCGAGTCGGCCGGCTGTTCCTGGGGGAGCACCCAGCGGCCATCAGCGTCGAACGGCCACGGATAGGCGTAGACATCGGCCTTTGTGAGCTCGCGCAGAACCTCCCGCCTGGCCGGGGGATCCGGCGGAGCAACAAGCGCGCGGGGCAGCGGGTCGAGCCGTGCGGCATACGCCTCCGCCCACTGCAGCCATTCCGCCTCGCCGGCCGGAATCGGAGCATTGCTAGCTCGAGCACGGGCTGCCTGGCAGAAGGCGCGGATCTCGACAGCCTGATTCCAAGCACTCATCTGTTCGGCGAGCACCTTCGCACGCTGCTGATCGATCTGCTGCTCACGCGCCTGTGCGATAGCCGCGTACCACCGGCGCCGCCGCTCGGCTTCGAGGAGTTCCTGCTCCCGGTCCCGGCGTTCGCCTTCAGCAGCGAGATGTTCGAGGTCCTGCAGGAAGAGACCCAGGCGCGACTCCAGCGTCCAGCGCGCCCCGTCGCTGTGCGCATACGAGTGCTGGTACCGGCTCTTGGCGGGTGCACCGAGGGCGAGGCGTCCGTTGAACTCCTCGTCGTACTTGGGGAGCCGGATCCAGGGATTGCGCTCCTTTTGGCGTACCTCCTTCGGAGTCGGTTCGTGAGGGACTTTGGTCGTCCGTTCCGTGAGGAGGACGGGAAAGGCTCGGCCCCGGATCACGATCGCCAGTGTGTGCAGGGCTTCGCCACGTTGGAGGTCGGTTTGAGGCTCAGCTGTGTAGCCGCGGTTCTCGGCTTCGGTCAGCAGCGCGTGCATGATCCGTAGGGCGCGGTCGGCAAGCGGACGCGACACATGCAAGGGGATGGCCTCCGCTCTGCCGCGGGTGTCGACCGTGCCCTGGGAGCGGCCCATGGCTTTACGCGTCGCACGGACGAGAGGGTGAGGTCGATCCAGAACTTCCGGTACGTCGATGCTCGGCACCGGAGGAGGCTGTGCAGCCTTCTCGGCCTCTTCGTTGACCAGGGTGAAGAGACAGTCGCCACGTTGGCGACCGTTCCACCGCACCTTGTGACCTTCCGGGACGTGTCCGTGGTGGAGTGCGTCGTAATAGGCGGCCCGCCACCGCCCCCGGGTCCGAGGCGCAGGATCAGCAACCGTGATCGTCCCTGATGCCGATTGCAGACGGGAGACCAGTTCAGCCCCGCCGGCTGGGGCGAGCGCAGCTTGAGCACTGTCACCCGCCAGCCGCTCCTTCTCCGCCTGGACCTGCCGGGGATGCTTGCCGTGCTTGAGGTAGTAGCGGCCGTCCGCAGTCACCACGGCGACGTGACCACTGCCGCGCCAGGTCCTCTTGATCAGCCCCCGTTGCTCCAGCGCCCAGGCGACCTGTGTACGGCCGGGTGGAACGTGCACTGCATCGGAGACTGCCGCGAGCTCGCGCAGCAAGTCGGCCTGCGGTGCAGACACTGCGTACTTCACCACTCCGGCTCCACTCGAGGGTGCAGATGGGATTGTCAAGGTAAAGGGGGAGGGCGGCGACCGAGGTGCGTTGGCTCCTCAAACGAGTGGTGCCAAGGTCGAACCTGACCACGGCCGACGACGTCTGGTGTAAAGCCCCGCTGATCCTCCACAGGACAGGTCTGCCCGGAATTGCTGTTCGACATCGTCTTGATGTCCTGCATCCGCAACCGAGACGCGCTGCCCTGGGGCGGCAGCGAACGACCCGGTCGAGCAGGAGAACAAGGGCCGAAGGCGACGTTCGTCTCTCGCGGAGTCATCTATGCTCGCGCCCAGTTGGTATGACCAGTTCGCTTCAGGGGGGCGGAGAGCCGCATGGCCGATGAGATCAGGTACGAGTACAAGGTCGTGCAGACGGTTCGGGGCACCGACGGTTTGGTGATCTCGAAGATGCGTAAGGACGGATGGGAGCTCGTGGAGCAGCTCCCAGGAAGACTTCGCACCACCCTCAACTTCCGTCGGCCGAAGAGGCCACTGCCTTGGCGTCTGATCGGGGCGGGGGCTGCCGCCCTCGTGGTCTTGGCCGCCATCATCGGCACGGGCGTTGCGCTCGGCGACGACGACGAGGAGAAGGGCGCGTCAGCCAAGTCGCCGGCCGCCAGCGAGGAGCCTTCCGCTACGCCGCCCGCAAACGAGCCGACCACCGCTGAGGTGATCACGGCGCAGAACAGTCCCGAGTTCGCAACGTTGTTGAAGGCGGATCCGTGTGGCGAAGCGAACGTGAACTTCGCAACCAAGCACGAGGGGCAGACGGTCGCCTTCGACGGGTCAATCAGGCACATGGCGGCCCACGCGGATGACCAGACCCGCTACGACTTCCTTCTCGGCCCGGGCGACAAGGGGCGGCAGACGACGGACGGCCCGAACTTCAAGTACGAGGACGTCAACACCGGCAACCTCCACCTGACCGGCAAGGAGGTCCCTGCCACCGTTGCCGTTGGCGACAAGTTCCGCTTTATCGCCGAGGTGATCGAGTTCAACACGGCCCAGTGCCTATTCCGACTCGCCCCGGTCTCGACGGAGACCCGGTAGCCGAGATGGCCAGCCTTCCCATCATCGAGGGAGCTGCCCAAGGGAACGGCTGCTCCATACATTCGAGAGTTTTGGACTTTCCCACCAGCTTGCCAAACGGCAGCGCCATCCTTGACCCATGCTCGCATCCAGCCCTGCCCAACGGCTCGCCGACCACGTTCGACATTCCCTTGGCAGCGGACCGTTTCTCCAGCCCGGCGGATGGTCCCACATGGGTGCTGTCATCTGCGACGTCAGCTTCCAGCCACGGTGCAACTACGAGAGGACTCTCCGACCGCGGCTCCTCCATTTGCAACTGAGCTGGGCTGATGCAAGAACAGTCCGCGGATTCCAGCGCCGGCTCGTCACGGAAGACCTCGCCGTGGCCATGAAGTTCAACCACGCACAGAAGGTCGCGACGGCTCACGCCATCACCGACCTCCTCGCTACCGACGGGGTCGATACCCGCGAGGACCTTCACGCCTGGCTCGATCATCAGGCCAATCGCGCCGCTCTGCGCACGGTGAAGGGAGTGGGGCCGAAGAGCATCGACTACATAGGCAATCTCGTTGGCCGTTCGCACGTCGCCGTTGACGTACATCTGCGTGCCTTCGCCGTGGATGCGGGTGTTCCGGACCTCCCATACGACCAGTTGCGCGCCGTGTATGAGGAAGCCGCAGCGCTTCTCGGGCACGACAAAGGCGGGCTGGAGCATGCCGTTTGGCGGCATAGGTCGAAGGCCACGTAGCCACCCAGCGGGCCTGGCCGTTGTAGGTGCGGGTTACAGGAGGCTGATCGCTCGTGGACGATGCGCGGCCGAGTTCGCGGACCATGTCTCCGGCCCTCTCCTCCCATCAGCTAGCGAAGATCCTGCGGCGGCACCATCGAGGCCAGATGGAACCGTCTTGCGGCCTGGGCAAGTACCGTGATCCCGCGCGTTGGGTCACCTGTTCGATTCGCTATGTGGCTGGAGTCGCGAGACCTGCCCGATCCCGGCGGCCAAGGGCACCACGGAGCAGGCGAGCCGGACCCCGTGGACGGGCGTTCAGTCGAGCGGACTGGACGCCCGTCCCGGCCATGGCTCGGGTCCGGGCGAACGTCAGCAGCGGAACCCGTGGGTCGTGCCCCGGGGCTCGACGTCGGTGTAAGGCTTGAACCACTCGTCCCACAGGTCGTCTTCGGCCACGTCTGCTTCCAGGACGTCGCGCGCCCTGTCGCTGACGTTGAGCAGCCCGCTCTCATTAGCGAGGAACTCCCAGTCATAGTCGAACCGAGAGGCCGGAAGAGTTTGGTAGACCTCGTCCGCGCAGACGGATTCGATACTGAACCCGCCGATGCTGTTCACGGCATGGCCGAACAGCACGCTCTCGGCAAGGCAGCGTGGTTCCGGGATGCCACCGGCGAGCAGATCGGCCGCGAGGTCGTCGTAGGCGCGAGCGCAGTGAAGCAAAAACCAGTTCGACTGGGCCCCAGCGCTGACCGGAACGCTGTACTCCCAAAAGTCGGGGTCATAAGCGGCGAGGTACGTCTTGTCCGCAAGGTCTTTCAGCTGCCGATGGAGAACGAATGCGGTCCTGGGCGTTACACCAACGCCACTGCAGTCCTCGCAGCCGCGCCCCCGGGGGGACGAGTCGCAGACAGCGCACTTTGCGCAGTCCTCGTCCACAGTGCAGCCGCAGTTCGGGCAGCTCCCGCAGTCGGTAGCGCTGAAAAGCGAGAACGCGGCCGCGTTGCGCTGTCCCAGACTCTCCATAACGGCCCGCGCGGTTCTGCGCGCAGCCTCGGCCCGTGGGGCGTCACCATTTGCGTCCTTGATCTCCCTCGCGATGTCAGTGATTGCCCTCCTGAGGGGGCCAGGCAGGGAAGCCGAACACCGGTGAACCTCCGCGAGGGCGCCTGTTCCTCCCTGGAGAGCCGCATTGAGCGTGAGGGTGAGCAGCTGGGATTCGTCGCGATCCTCGAACGTCCCGATCTTCGAGAGCTCCGGTCCGCGGGGTGTCCCCCGCATGCTGAACAGGATGGCGCCGTTGCCCTTGGGCTGGATCAGGAAGAAGAGATGCGACGGTGCGGAACGTGCCGGCATGGCTGAGCCTCCGAGTGGTGCGCGCGGGCATCGAGCGCGAGCACGGCAGGGAACACCGCCGCAGGCTCGTGCCTACTACGTGAAAGATGAGGTGAGAGACAAGCCGGTGGTCCGGGTGCGTCCGCAGACTCCTTGGCTGAAGCGCAGCTGGTGATCTGGCTACGAGCGAGACCCCGTTGCTGGCACGCGGAAGCCTGCCACAGAAGTGCTTGGGAATGCCAGTGAGCCTTTCCTAACCTCACGTTGAGGCATAGTGAAGGACGAGGGCGGCCTTCACGAAGTCGGTGCTCCGGTTGGTGCCGCAGCGGAGCTTCCGCAGGAGGCGCCAGCCCTTCAAGACGGCCGTGGCCTGCTCGCCGACGCCCCGGATCTTGGCGTGGCTGCTGTTGCGCCGTCGCTCCCAGCGCTTGAGCCGACGGCCCCGGAAGGGGACTCGGATGTGCCGTCCGGCGCCTTGGTACGCCTTGTCCGCCCAGCACTTCACTCCCGCGGCGGCGGGTGCGTCGACGATCCCGCGCTAGCGGGCAGCGGTCAGGTCTTGGGGGAGCCGGGTAGGGCCGGGGAGACCCACAGCAGTCCGCCTAATGTGAGGACCTGAACGTTCATGCCGTGCCGTTTGTGTTTGCCTGAGTAGTAGGGGTGTCGACGGTGATCTTGTCGATGGGCAGCAGTGTGCCGTTCAGGGTGACGCATGCCTTGGCTGTGGCGGTCTTCGTGGCCTCGGCCAGGGTCGGGGTGCGGGCGGCCAGGACCTCGATGGCCTCGCGCCGGGCCGCGCCCGCGACCTGACCGGTCGCTTCGGGTTGCCCAACTGCCCAGTGCTGTCGAAGCGGTGGCGCGCCGACAGAAGCGGAATGTAACCTCCTCTCCAATCCAGAGAAGAGGAGTCGCCATGGCGACGCGGGTTGACTTTAATTTCGGTGACGACGGAAGCCAGGAGAGCGTCGTCATCTCCTCCGACCAGCTCGCCCGAGTGGTGCGCGCCGCACTGCAAGACAAGGTGCTGCTGTCGGAGCAGGCCGCGCCTCATGACCTGTGGCGGGACATCGAAGCCGTGACCAGGTTGCTGGAGGGCCTGGAGGATTGGCGGGAGAGGGCCATCGTGGCGGTCGACGAAAGTGGCACCGTGGACCGGAGCGCGCTCGGCATCGCCGCGAGCATGGGCGCGGCGAAGCTGTACGACCTGCTGGAACGGCACGGCCGGCCACGCACTCAGACACGGCTGACCCAGGTGGAGGTGCTGGAGAGCCGGGTGACCAGCGAGGAGGGAGAGTGGGACACGGCCCGCGTCGTCGCCACCATGAACAGCTACGGCTGGGAGACCGATGACAAGCGGGCCCGCGCATTGCTGCGGGCGCTGGCCGAGCAGGAGGTGCTGGAAAAGATTCCGAACCGAGGCGGACGCGCTGTCTACCAGGTCGTCGGCCCTCGGGACTGGCTGTACTGCCTGGTCCCGGAGCGCGACACGATCGAGAACGGCCCCTCCACCCCAGCGCGGGTCGCGAGGCTGGCGCGCGAAGACTCCGGTCCGACCGAGTGGTGGCTCGGGAAGCCGCTGAAGCAGATGAGGGACGGCGACCGGCTGTGGATCTACTTCGGCGGGGTCGAAGGAAAGATCGCGGCGATGGCGCATGTGAAGTCGTCACCGCGACCGGCGCCGATCGGTTCGCAAAAGCCCTACGAGTTCGACGCCGAACTGGACCTGAAGGCGACCACGGCTCTGTCCAAGTCGCCGGTACGGCTTGAGGAGATGGATCAGAAGCACCCGCAGGCATGCGGGGAGATGCGTGCGGCGGACGTGAAGCTGGCCGAAGCGCGTGCCAACCTTTGACCGCCCCTCCCCCTGAGCGCGCACCGCACCGCACCGCGGTGCGCGCTCAGCTCTTGAGGGCTCGCTCGATCCGCTCGAAGTTCTCAGGGCTGAAGTTGCCCCGGCTGATCCGCACGCTCCGGTTTTGTTTCGGCGTCACCACATTCGGATACGACGCCAGCTCCGGCACGGCGATCTTCCAGGTGGCCGCGATGCGCCCGAGGACGATCACCGCGTCACGGGACATGGCGCGGCGCACCAGGTAGAAGGCGAAGGACTGGGAGGGCAGTGTGTACGGGATCGGCCGCCACGATTGCGAATGGTAGCCGTGGAACTGCACGGCAAGGATCTGCCGGGCGAGTTCGTCGTGACTGTGCCCCTGCTTCGTCAGGCCGTTCAGGGTCCGGGACCACCACTGGAGTCCTGGATGGTCCTTGTCCGGGTGCGTCAGGAAGTGGTTGGGGGTTCCGCCGGCGTTTGCGATGTGTTGCAGGGTTCGCTCGGTCACGCCGGGCCGGGCGTAGGCGGCCGGGTCTGCGTCGCTCACACCTGGGTTGGCCAGCAGCATGACCAAGGGCGCGTCGTGGAGGCCGATGAACGGTTCCGGCGGGAGTGTCAGGTTGAGCCGGTACGGCGCGTGCGAGGGGTGGACTTGGGTGTCGGCGAGGGCTTGCAAGTGCGGCAGGTCTTCGGGGACCGCGTACGGTGCGTTCCTGGTCGTGAGGGTCCACGGATTGAGCACCTGATCCCCCGCTATCCGCGTCGTCATGGCATACAAGCCTACGAGCATCCTGCGAGCGGACCGTAACCGTGCCGACCAGCCATCGCCGCAAGGAGCCCTTCCCATCCTGATCAGGTGGCGAGTTCGCGGGCAACGAGGGCACGGACAGCGGCTGTGATCCGGGTGGTGCTGCAGCGGACTTTCTTCAGGAGCCGCCGAGACTTGAGGATGCCATGGCGCGTTCGCCGAGGCTACGGATCTTGGCTTGATCGCGAATGTGGCAGGTCTGTGAGGTCGTCGAACGCCTTGTCGTGGCAGGCCAGTGGCGACCGGGTGATGCGCAGGCCGGTCCCGGTGCCGTGGGTCGCCCGTCGGCGTGGGCGGGCTGCCCGTTGCAGTTCAGTAGTTGCCGCCCCTGCTCGAATCGCCGAGCAGCCGCAGAGCCACGAGGCGATACTCCGAGGCCCTGCTCGGACTGAACACCTTGGTCGCGGCGTCGAGCGCCGCGCGGTCCGTTGCGAGGGTGCAGGGGCAGCCTCAAAATGGCCTGAGTAGGGCAACTCCTCAGAAGGGTGGCGAAGATCGGGCTAACATGCGGCGGTGATTCGACAGGGAGCGGGGAGCCAGAGCGGTCAGGTTCGAGGGAAGAAGCAGGAGCCGTGGCAGCACTTCGAGCAAGAAGTCGCCGAGCTCGTCGAGAGCCTCGATTCAGGCGCCACTGTCGAACCGGACGCCCACGTGGCCGGCTTGGTCAGCGGAGCCACGCGACAACTCGACGCCTTGGTGAGCGGGCAGGTTGTCGGCCAAGACATCACGATTGCCATCGAAGCCAAGCGATACAAGCGGCCGGTAAGCATCGGGACCATTGACGAGTTCGTTGGCAAACTGCTCGACGTCGGCTGTGACCGCGGAGTGCTCTACGCCGCGGGTGGTTTCTCCGAAGCTGCTCTGTCCCGGGCAAGCAATGCGCGGAATCCCGGGATCGGGTGCGTGCACCTTGCTCCGCGCGCAGACGGACCCCTGATGCGCTCCTATACGGGGCTGGGCTCGGTCGAGCTGGCGTTCGAGGAGCATCTGGATCGGATCGTTGGAGTCCACCGGACTCAGGAATACGATGTATGGCTGCGCAGCGGAGTAGCCAATCTGTACCGCCACTAGGCTGCGCCGCGCATCGGCCCTGATCCAACCCGCCTGCTTGACGCTCGCCCACTACGTATCCGCGAACCCTTGCGGATCGCAGCTGCGTATCGCCTCTCATGCAGCAGTTGGTTGGCGGGCGTGCACTGCGGACTCGCGCATTCCCTAGCGCCCCCCGTACTGGTTGTCCCGGCGGCAGGCGGTGCCCGCTGTCCCCAGGGCAAGACCTACCGGTCGCCGGCCGCGCCGTTTTGCGGGACCCCTGGATGCGGTGGGCCGTGTCCATCTTCGTGAGCGGGCGGCCGTCGCTCTTCGCGTCCCGCAAGGCTTCCAACGTCGCCTCCGCCTGGATCCCGTAGGGGGTGACGATGCCGGTGTCCTTGCCCTCGCGAGGTGGTAGTCCACCAGTGCCCTGGCGATCAATGATCCGAGGGCTCGTGCTGGGGGGGGGGCGCTACTCGTGGCAACCTGTTCCGTCCCGAGGAGGAGGAATGGACTGTTGGTCATGACGCTCGTTTGACGCTCTGGGCGCCAGCACGCGGTACCGCGAGCCATAAAAGGGGCTCTGAACTGGGCTTTTCCGAGACTCTCCCAGGCCGACATCTTTCCCATGACCCACCATGTGGAGTGCGTGGCGATTCTGGAGCCTGCGGAAAAGGGAGCCTGACCTGGGGTTCCGTGGTCCGGGTGGATGGCTTGACCTGTTTCTCCCCGTGGAGCGGGTCGAGAGACTGGGTCAAGCCCTATAGGTTGTCCGACCTGCGGATTCTTGAGATACGGCGGCTTCGACGGCGCGCTTTTCCGGGAATCCTGACGCTGCTGTGACGCTCGTCCGGAGCATCTCGGGTCGCCAGGGGGCTCCGGAGCCGAGGCCGCCGAGGGCTGACGAGCGTATCTCCGCAGTGACGGCGTGGCCTCCCGGGTGGGGAGGTGACGGCAGGAGGTCTCACGAGCTGCCGAGGTCGGTGAACGCCCACTTCACGTCGTACGGGGCGAGTCGGGTGGTGATTCGGCGGCGTTGGCCGGGGTCGGCGACGGGAGGCAGGGAAACCATGGGGCTGCCATCCGCCAGTTCACATCGGATCTGCTCATCGGCGACGCCGAGGCCGGCCAGGGCCGTGGAGATCGCGCGCCGCGTGGAGTCGAGGCGCAGAGGGACCTTGGAAGGTTTGCCGATGTCGGTCAGAGGCAGCGCCGGCAGAACGATGACGTCCTTGGGGGCCGCGGCTCGCTCGGGCACGTGCCGTGCGGCGAAGGCGATCAACTCGTCGGGCCCGATGCCGGTCGTGCCGGGCCTGATGGTGACGTAGGCGACGGGGACCTCGCCGGAGTGGGGGTCGGGGCGTCCGACGGCGCTTGCGCCGGTGACGGCCGGGTGGGCGAGGAGGGCGTCCTCGACGACGGCGGGGTCTATGTTGTGGCCGCCGCGGATGATCAGATCCTTCGCGCGGCCGAGCAGGTGGATGAATCCGTCGGCATCCACGCGCGCGAGGTCGCCGGTGTTGAGCCAGCCGTCGCGCACACTGCCGAGGGTGTCCAGGCGCGGTCCGGTGTCGTCGTGGCCCACGACGTAGCCGGGGAAGACGGTGGGGCCACTGATGGCGAGAACGCCCGGTTCCCCCTGCGGGAGGTCGTGCCAGTCGCCGTCGCTGTCGATCCGTACCGTCTTCACCTGCTGGTAGGGCATGCGCTGGCCCGCGGCCTCCGGGCGCTGATGTTCGTGCAGGAAGCTGCGAGCGCTGCCGCAGGTTGCCTCGGTGAGTCCGTACCCCTGACAGAGAGGGACGCCGGTGTGGAGCTCGAACGCCGCACGTACCGCCGGCGGCAGAGGGGACGCGCCGACGATCGCGAAGCGCAGCGAGGTGATGTCCGCGTCGAGCGGCACCCGGGCGAGGCCCGCGTAGACGGTCGGGACCGCGGACATGGTGGCGATCCGGAAATGCTCGACGATCTTCCAGAAGACCGCGAACAGCGCCGGTTCACGGTAGCCGAGTGGCCCCGTCCACACACTGTGCTGACCGCGGAACAGCGGTGCCAGCAGGGTGACGACCAAGGCATTGACGTGGAACAGCGGCAGCCCGGAGAAGAGCACGGAATCGGAGTCCAACACGCTGTTGGCCGCGATCATCCAGGCGTCGGTCACCTCGTTGGCGTGGGTGTGCGCGGCCAGCTTGGGGGCGCCGGTGGTGCCGCCGGTGTGGAAGTACGCGGCCAGGTCACCGGCTTGGGGAGGCGCCACGCCAGGATCGAGCTCTGCCGGTTGGGCAGCCGCCTCGACGTGCAGATAGGCGACGTGGACCCCCTCGACCCGTTCCAGTTCGGGCGCGGGATCGGGTGCGCCGACGGGGCGCAGGGCGAACAGCGCTGTGCAGCGGAGCGATGCCGCCGCGGTGCGGGCCGTCCGCCATGCGTCGGCGTCGAGTTCGGGTCCGGCCGCGACCAGGACCCTTGCCCCGCCCAGACGGAGCAGCCGTTCGGCCTGCTCGGCGGCGAGCGCCGGATTGACCGGCGCCGCGCAACCCGCGAGCTGGGCGGCCAGGAGGGTGGCGGGCAGCAGGCCGGCGTTGGGGGTGAGCAGGCCCACGGCGGTGGTACGGCGGACGCCGTGTCGGTGGAAGAGGTTGGCGATGCGGTGTACTTGATCGCGCAGTTGCTCGAAGGACACGGTCTCACCGCGCGTCCACCGCTCCGCGCTGGGCAGCATGGTGAGAGCCGGCCGGTCGGGCCACAACGCGGCGGCGCGCGCCAGTACGTCGTACGTGGAACCGGGCAGGTCGCGGTCCTCGAGCGCGATGGACTCGATCGTCGTCAGGGTGCCCGGCTGGTCGTATGCCGGCCAGAGCAGATCGGGTGCGGGGGCGTTCACAGGAGCTGCCTCTCGACGGTGGGCTGGTTAGGGGTGGGTGGGGCCGACCGCGTGTCGGTGAAGGCGTTGACCAGCGCTTCGACCTTGACGAGGTCATCGTCGCCGGGCGTGTCGCTGGGCATGGCGTGGCCTCCTTCCCGCGCGGAGGCTGAGTCGGGTCGGCTGTCGTCCGGCGGTGGCATCAGCCTCGGGGACCGGTCCCGTACGGCCTGCGGATTGCATGAATCCGCCTGCACCGGGGGCCGTGTGCCGGAAAGCGCCGCCGCGGGCCCGGGAAGGAGCGATTCGGGCGGTACCCCCGGGAAGGGGGCGGTTGCGGCGGGCCGGTGACTCAGGCGATCGGGTGCCACGGGTCGACCGGGACACAGCCGGTGCTACGGCCGTCGTCACCGAGCAGGCGACCCATGCGCTTGACCCAGCGCAGGTTCACGGCCCGGTTGAGCACGCGTACGGAGGTGATCCTGGCGGCGGCCTGGACCTCGTAGCGCGCGAGGTCGTCCAGGGCGTGCAGCCATACGACGCTCAGCAGGTTGGCCTCGGCGGACACCGACGCCGCCATACGAGTGCTCCGCAGGCGGCTCAACTCGTCGCCCGCGGCCAGGAGCTGGGCGGGCGGCACGGCCATCCAGAGCGTCGCCGAGCTGCGCCAACCCGCGTACAGGTGGGCGGCGTCGCAGCGCAGCACCGCTCTGCCGCCTTGGAGCAGAGAGTGCAGCGACCGTCGCACCGTCGACTCCGGACGGCCCAGTTCGGCGGCGATCGAGGTGACGGAGCGGCGGCCGTCCTCGGTGAGGGCGAGCAGCAGGACGCGGTCCTCGGGCGTGAGCGTGGCCACGGCGGTACGAGCGCCGCCGTCCTCGGTCTCCGCCAGGTCTCGTCGCTGATCCCGGGAGAGGGAGTCCATCCGCCACTCGCTGGCGTCCCTGTGCACGCGCTGCACCAAGTGGGTTCGTGTGGCGATCACCGTCTCGATACGGCCGAGGGCGAGAACGTACCCGCTCATCAACGACATGGTCGCCGCGGCCACTGTCAGGAGCAGGTCGCACGATCCCGCCACCAGTTCCACGCTCATCGCCTGCGGATGTCGGGCGAGCTGCTCGGCAAGGGCTTCCCTGGCCTGCGGTACGCACGACACCTCTACCAGAGCGAGGGCGCCGTAAGTGACTTGGGAAGGCGCCGCGTAGCAGGTGACCCATGCCTCGCCGGAGTCCCGTAGCCGGGACCAGCGCCGGGAGAGCGTCGCGGCGTCCACGCCGAGCGGGCGGGCCAGCTGCGCCCAGGGGGCGCGAGGCGCCATCTGCAGGGCGTTGACGAGGGCGAGATCGAGTTCATCGAGTGTTCCGCGGGGCGGGGTGGCGCCCGCCTTCAGGCCGAGAGGGCCTGCGAATCCATGCATGCGATCACCTTTCCGTTGTGGATTCTTGCAATTGCGGGGCCGGTCGGGAAGTGGCCTGTTCTGTATGCCGCAACACACCGCAGCACCACCCCGCTCTCAGTCCTCAGCCCTGGGGAGACCTCCATGCCTCGTCCGCGGTTCCTCTCCGGCGCCGTCACGGTCGCCGCCACATCCCTCCTGGCCTCCGCCTGCACCACCGGCCCGGCCGGAGGCCCCTCATCGAGCGGAGACGAGAGCGGGGGCACCGTCAAGATCGGTTTCACCTCCGACGTCACGTCGTTCGACCCGGCGAAGGGCGCGAGCGCGACGGACTACGTCATCACGTCGCTGCTGTACCAGCCGCTGATCGGACAGGACGACGGCGGTACCTTCGTCCCCGGTCTCGCCGACACCTGGACGTCCACGCCGACGAAGACCACTCTGACCCTGAAGAAGGGGCTGACCTGCTCCGACGGATCGGCACTCACCGCCTCGCAGGTCGTCGCGTCCCTGAAGCGCTACCGTGCGACCTCGGCCGGTGCCCTGCTCACCTTCGGCGCGGCGAACGCGGGAGACAGGACCACGATCACCGGCGACGACGAAACCGGCACCGTCACCGTCACCACCGCTTCCCCGTGGGGTGAGGTCCTCGCCGGCCTGTCCGGCACCGGCGCAGGGATCGTCTGCGAGGCCGGCCTCGACGCGGGCGCCGCCGCGCTCGCTCAGGGCGCCGTCAAGGGCGCGGCCACCGGACCCTACGAGATGGCGACGGCGCAGCGCGGGGCCTCGTACGAGCTGCGGCTGCGCAAGGGCTTCGAGGCGTATCCGCGGTTCGCCTCGATGCCCGCGGGGAAGCCGGCCGACCGCCTGCGCTTCCAGATCTCGAAGAACGAGTCGACCCTCGCCAACCAGCTCCAGACCGGCGCACTCGACCTGGCCCCCCTCACGGGCACGGACGCCACGCGGTTCACGGGCAACGACACGTTCACGGTCAGGTCCACGCCGCTCATCCGCAACCACATCGGATTCAACCAGCGTCCTGGGCGCCCGGGCGCCGACCCGAAGGTCCGCAAGGCGATCGCGCAGGCGGTCGACGTGGACGCGTACAACAACGTCTTCGGCGGCACCGGACGGCCCCTCATCTCGTACGTCGATGACAAGGCGGCCTGCGTCTCCACCGACGACTCCCTGGTGACCAGGACGGACACGGCTGCGGCGAAGCAGGTCCTGAAGGGCGTCCCGATCAGACTGGAGGGCTCCAACGCGGTCGCCGGCGGCGCCGGCAACTCCTACGTCGCCGAGGCCCTGCGCGCCGCCGGCGCCGAGGTGAAGCTGACCAACGCCGACAACGCCACCTGGGCCACCGACGTCACCGCCAACCGGGGCGACTGGGACGTCACCGTCTTCCCGCTGATCACCGGCACCCTCGCGCGCGGCGGCACCTATTTCCTTGGTCCGGAACCGGCCGAGGGCGGTCTCAACTACGGCGCGGTGAAGAACGCGGCGTACGCGGAGAACTATGTCGCCGCCACCTCCACCACGGACCGCAATGCCAAGTGCGCCGCCTGGCAGAAGGCCCAGGAGGCGCTGCTCGAAGCCAACGACGTGATCCCGCTGGCCACGGTCGACGTGCACTACGTCACCCGCAAGGCCATCTCCTTCGCGACACCCAGCGGCTCCCTGACCCTCTCCACGCTCCGGATCACCGGCTGATGGCGGCGACAACGGCCCGGCGGACGACCGCGGAGACCGGGTGGTCGACACCGCTCGGCCCCTGGGGCACCCTTCTCGTCCGGCGTCTTGCCGGGCTCATCGCCGTCGCGATCACGCTCGTCGCCGGCACGTTCCTGATGGTGCAGCTCATCCCCGGCGACCCGGCGCGCGTGGTCGCCGGCGCCGAAGCGACGCCCGTCGACGTGGAGCGGGCCCGTCACGACCTCGGCCTCGACCAGCCGCTGCTGACACGCTTCGGCACGTACACGGGTGGTCTCCTCCGGGGCCACATGGGTACTTCCTTCCAGACGCAGGAGCCCGTCGCCGAGATCATCGGCGACCGCCTGCCTTTCACCACCGAGATCGCACTCCTCTCCGTCCTGGTGGTACTGGTGCTCGCCGTGCCGATCGGACTCGCCGTCGCGGCACGCGGCAGCCGCCGCACCGACGGTTCGTTCACCTTCGTCACCGGAACGGTCGGTGCCACACCCGAGTACATCATCGGCACCCTCCTCGTCCTCGGCTTCGCCATCGAGCTGGGCTGGCTCCCGGCGGCGGGTGCCGAGACCGTCTCGTCGATGGTGCTCCCGGTCGCCGCCCTGGTGCTGCCGGCCACCTGCGTCATGGCCCGCATCGTGCGCAGGGAGGCCGAACACGTCCTCGCCCAGGACTACATGCGCACCGCGCGAGGCCGCCGCCTGCCTCCCCTGCGCCTGTACGCACGTCACGCCCTGCCCAATCTGCTGACCGCCACGCTCACCCTCGGCGGGCTGATCCTCGCCGGGCTGCTCGGCGGCACGGTCGTCGTCGAGTCCGTCTTCGCCTGGCCGGGCATCGGCCAACGCGTCGTCGAGGCGCTCCTCGTCCGCGACTATCCCGTCATCCAGGGCTGCGTCCTGATCCTGGGGCTGCTCGCCGCCCTGCTCAACCTGCTCGTCGACGTCGTACTCGCGCTGCTCGACCCCCGCACCCTGGCCGGAAAGGGAGGTCACTGATGCGACGCATACGGTGGAACACGCCCCTGGTCACAGCCCTCACCGGCCTCGGACTGATCACCCTCCTCGGCATCGTCGCGCCGTTTCTCGCGGAGGAGGAGGCGACCGCGCTGAGCGGCGCCGCTCGCGCGCACGCGAGTTCCGAGCACTGGCTGGGCACCGACGCGCTCGGCCGCGACGTGCTGGCCCGGACCCTGGTCGCCACCCGCCTCACCTTGGAGATGACCCTCGCCGCGACCGCGATCGCCGCGGTCACCGGCATCCTGCTCGGCGCCGGCGTCTGGGTGTCCGGCAGGCGTGTCCGCGAGCTGGGCCTGCGCCTGATCGACGTGATGATCTCCTATCCGGCGCTCATTCTGGCGCTGGTGATCGCCACCGTCCTCGGCACCGGTCCCACCGCCTCCGTCCTGGCGATAGGCCTGGGCGGTGCCCCCGCCTTCGCCCGGCTCACGGCGAACATGGCGGCCTCCGTGGCACAGCGCGACTTCGTGACGCAGGCGCGACTGATGGGCGTACCGCCGTACCGCGTGCTCGTCCGGCACCTCCTGCCGAACGTCGCGGGGCCGCTGCTGGTACTCCTGTCGGTGGCCTTCGCGAACGTGCTCGTCGCACTGTCCGGCCTCTCCTTCCTGGGGGTCGGCGTGCAGACGCCGGACTACGACTGGGGCTCGCTCCTCAACTCCGGCCTGGCGTCCCTCCACACCAACCCCGCCGAGGCGATCGGCCCGGCGGTGGCCATCACCGTCACCGGAGTCCTCGCGGGCTTCGTCGGCGATGGTCTCGCCGCAGCGCTCGACCCCCGGGCGGGGAGGGCGAAGGTCGCAGCGGCTCGTCCCGTCGTCACCGCGCCCTCGCACCGGGCCCCCGGGGAAGCCCTGGTGACGGTGGACGGCCTGGCCGTCGTCCTGCCGGACGGTACCCGTCTCGTCGACGACGTCTCCTTCCACGTCATGCCCGGCGAAATCGTCGGCCTCGTGGGCGAGTCCGGCTCCGGCAAGTCGTTGACGGCGATGAGCGTGGCCCGGCTCCTGCCGGAGGGGCTGGCCGCCCACGCGGCGGAACTGACCCTGGACGACCTCGATCTGGCCGCCCCCGGAACCGACCCCAAGCGTCTGGCGACCGAGATCGGCGTCGTCTTCCAGGACCCGTCGTCCTCCTTCAATCCCGCGCTGCGGATGAGCGGTCAGCTCTCCGAAACACTCCGCGTGCACCAAGGCGTGCGCGGGGCCGAGGCGGACCGGCGGGCGATCGAGGCGCTGGAGCGGGTACGGATCAAGGAACCCGCCCGGGTCATGAAGCAGTATCCGCACGAGCTGTCCGGCGGCATGCGGCAGCGCGCGATGATCGCCTCCGCCCTCCTGCCCGGGCCGCGGCTGATCGTCGCCGACGAACCGACCACCGCCCTCGACGTGACCGTCCAGGCCGAGGTCCTCGACGTCCTGAAGGACATCAACCGTCGGCGCGGTACGAGCGTGCTCCTCATCTCCCACGACATCGGTGTCGTGGGCACGGTGTGCCACCGGATCGTGGTGATGTACGCGGGACGGGTCGTCGAGGAGCTCTCCGCGGCCGACCTGCGGGCGGGCCGCGTCCGGCATCCGTACACGCGGGCCCTGCTGGCTGCGAGCCCGCGGCTGCGGGACACCGGCACGGGGGACCGCGCACCGCTCGCCACGATCCCGGGCCGTCCGCCGGCGCCCGCCGCCAGGCCGTCCGGCTGCGCCTTCGCCGCCAGGTGTCCCGTGGTGCTCGACACGATCTGCGCGACCGAACGACCGCGTCTGATCGACGACGTGGCCTGCCATGCCGTACGCCAGGAGGTACAGGCCGAATGATCTCATCCCCTCATAAGCTGGCCGTCGAGGAACTGACCGTCGCCTTCGGCCACGGCAGGCGCGCGAGAACGGTGCTGCGCGGCGTGTCCACCGGGGTCCGGGCCGGGCAGACCCTCGGCCTGGTCGGCGAGTCCGGCTCCGGGAAGTCGACGATCGCCAAGGCGATCGTCGGCGTCCACCCGGCCCGGGCGGGCCGGATCCTCCTCGACGGCGAGGACCTCACCGGTCTCAGGCGGAGGGAGCTCGGCGCGGTGCGCCGTCGTGTGCAGCTCGTCTCCCAGGACCCGTACGCCTCACTCAACCCGTGCATGACGGCCGGTGAGGCCATCGCCGAGGCCGTCGACCCCGTGCGGGCCGACGCCAGGAAGCACGCGGTGACGGTTGAACGGTGGCTGGAGACCGTTGCGCTGGACGGCTCCGCGGCCGGGAGGTACCCGCACGAGTTCTCCGGTGGCCAGCGCCAGCGCATCGCGGTGGCCCGCGCTCTCGCCGTGGGGCCGGAGGTCCTGGTCGCCGACGAGATCACCTCGGCGCTGGACGCCTCCGTACAGGCCGAGGTGCTCAACCTCCTGGAGGAACTGCGGCGTTCCCTGACCCTCACGATGGTCTTCATATCCCATGATCTGGCCGTCGTCCGCCACGTCAGTGACGAGGTCGCTGTCCTGTGTCAGGGCGAACTGGTGGAGCAGGGCCCGGTGCGGGACGTCTACCGGTCCCCGCGACACCCCTATACGCGCCGTCTCCTGGCGAGCGTGCCGACATTCGACAAGAAGGAGGAAGCGGCATGAGCGAACCGACCGCCGTCGCCCGCCTCACACAGGAGATCACCGCCGACCTGCGGCCCGCCCCCTTGGAGGACTTCTACCAGGATCTCCACCGCCACCCGGAGCTCGCCTTCCAGGAGCATCGCACAGCCGCGAAACTCGCCTCGAGGCTGCGCGCGGCCGGCTACGCCGTGACGGAAGGCGTCGGCGGCACCGGAGTGGTCGGCGTCCTCGCCCATGGTGACGGCCCGACCGTGTGGCTGCGCGGAGACATGGACGCACTGCCGGTGCGGGAGGCCACCGGCCTCGAGTACGCCTCCACCGTCGACGGCGTGATGCATGCCTGCGGCCACGATCTGCACGTCACGTGGCTCGCGGGAGCCGCGGACACGCTGGCCGCGGCCCGCGGTGCATGGTCGGGCACACTCGTCGTCGTCGGGCAGCCCGCCGAGGAGTCCGGCGGCGGGGCGGTGGCCATGGTCGCCGACGGGCTGCACACCCGCTTCCCTCCTCCCGACGTGGTGCTGGGCCAGCACGTCGCGCCCGGCCTCGCCGGTTTCTATCCGCACACGCCGGGTCTCACCATGTCGGCCTCCGACGACATCGACGTCGTCGTGCACGGCGTCGGCGGTCACGGTTCTCGTCCCGAGTCGACGACCGACCCGGTGGTGACGGCCGCCTACATCGTCACGCGCCTGCAGACCGTGGTGTCCCGCGAGGTGGCGGCGGCACACTCGGTGGTCCTGACGGTGGGACAGTTCCATGCCGGTACGAAGCACAACATCATCCCCGCCGAGGCCCGGCTCTCCCTGAACCTGCGTACTCAGGACGCCCATGTGCGGGACCGCGTCATCGGAGCCGTCCGCCGCATCGTCACGGGCGAGTGCCGGACCGCCGGCTGCCCGGCCCCACCGGAGGTCACGGTCCGGTCCGGGTACCCGAACACCGTCAACGACGCCGTCCTCGACGGCGAGATCGCCGGCGTGCACCGCGAGCTGTTCGGGGCGGACACGGTGTTCGACTTCGGCCCGGCGATGGGCAGCGAGGACTTCTCCCTCCTCGCGCCCGAGGGCGTGCCCTACGACTACTGGTACGTGACGTCGACCCCACCCACGGTGTGGGGGGCGGCCCCCGGAACGGACCGGGCCGAGAAGTTCGGCAATGTACCGGGAAACCACAGCCCCCTGTTCGCCCCCGACCCGTCGGTCCTCGTCCCCGGCGTCCGAACGCTGGTGTCGGCGGCCCTGAGCCGGCTGGCGTGAGCGGCCTGGCGACGACCGAGGCCGACCTCGACAGCATCGACGAGACCGGCCCGGCCGACGCGGTCACCGGAACTCGTCGTGCCGCGGCCCTCACGGCGTTGCGGGACCGATAGCACGGCCCGACGCCGTCTGCACGCACGTGCCGGACGTGGGTCTCGGGCGGATCAGGCGGCCAAGAGATCGGCCGCTGGAGGCTGTCCACGTGAACACCAGCACCGACGAGCCCACCATGGTCACGCTTGGGGCCGGACTGCCCGCTCGCCGCCGTCTGGTCTTCGTCCCCCCGCACGGCGAGTTCTCGGGGCCGGGCCACGTCCCGGGCTCATGCCCGTGTACTCATCGACCCGCCTGTTGGAACGCTCTCCCGCGGGCACTGTGGCGGCCGTGGTGGAATAAGGGAGTCGGCACCCCACCCGGAACGGGCCTTGCAGCTCTCTGGTCGGGCCTCGGCGGCCATCTTGCATCAGGGAGTCGGCGTGAGCGGAATCGAACCGGGCAGCGACGGCAGGCCGACGAGCCTTTCCGCGGGGGCTGCCGATGGCAGGGCGGTGAGCCTGGCAGGGGTGCTGGCGGCGGCGGAGGCCGCCGCACCAGTGGAGTCTCTTGACGTGGTCGCGCGGATGCTCAGTGAGCACCTCGGGGCTGTGTCGGTGTCGTTCCTGATCACCGATTTCACCGGTGGTTCGGTCGTTCGGCTGGGGGCCGCGGGAAGCGTCGAGACCGACGAGCCCGCCCGGCGCATCACGCTGCGGGGCACCCTGTACGACGACGTGATCCGCACCCAGCAGCCGCGCGTGGAAGATACGGGTGAGAACGGGCGGGTGCGCGTGGTCGCCCCGGTGACCAACCGCGGCGATGCCATGGGACTTCTCGAATTGTTCCTGCCCGCGGCACCAAGCGTCGAGGTGATGCGGGAGATCGGCGAAAGCGCGCACGCCCTGGCCTACATCGTCATCGCGAACCGGTCCTTCACCGACGTCTATCAGTGGGGTCGCCGCACCACTCCGCTGAGCCTGGCGGCGGAGATTCAGCATCGGCTGCTGCCGGCGTCGCTGGCGTGCGAGGCGGCGCAATTCGCGGTTGCCGGGGCACTGGAACCGGCCGACCACGTCGGAGGGGACACCTTCGACTACACGATCGACCGGGACGCGGTCCAGCTCTCCGTCACCGACGCCATGGGCCACGACGTCGGCGCAGCGCTCCTGGCCACCCTCGTCGTGGGTGCTCTGCGCCGGGCCCGGCGAGCGGGCGCCGACCTTGCCGAGCAGGCCCGCCAGGCCGACCGGGCCATGCGTGAACACAGCCAGAGCTACGTCACCGGACAAATGCTGCGCATCAGCCTGGTCGATGGCGGGACGGAGTTCATCAACGCCGGGCACCCCTGGCCGTTGGTGGTACGCGATGGCAAGGTACGGGAGATCACTCCGCAGATCGATCTGCCGTTCGGCTTCCAGGTGCCCCATACCTACCGGGTGCAGGCGCTGAATCTGCGGCCGGGCGACCGGCTGGTGATGCTGACGGACGGCATGCTGGAACGCAGAGCCGGCAGCGTCGATCTGCGGGCACTGATCGTCCGTACCCGTGCCCTGCATCCTCGCGAAGCCACCCGCACCCTCGTCGCGGCAGTCGTCGACGCCAACCAGGGGCACCTGGAGGACGACGCGACTGTCATGTGCCTGGACTGGCAAGGCGTGGACAAAACCGGGCGGGACGCCGACACGGGCGCCGACCTCACCGATGCCTCTTCCCCGTCATGGGCACGACGGACTGCTCCCGGGGGATGAACCTGAGTGTCGTCCGCAGTCGGTGTGCGGGCGACACGGACCGCTGCGTCGACGGCTACGGGCACACAGCCGTGCGCGGGGCCCTCGGGCGGACGACCGCGATGCCGGTCGATGCTGATCAGCGTGTCCCCACATGCGTCGCTGCGTGCCGGCCTCACGGCAGGGGAGCCGTTCGCGCGCACCCGCGTCATAGGGATCTGCCGCCCGCGAGCGTCCCCCAGGCCATCCCGTCCCCTCCCCCGTGTCCGTGGCTGAGGCGTCGGTGCCGGGGTCCACGTGGATCGATTCGAGCATGCCGATCCCGCACCTCGGGTCCGTGCGCCGGTGGGCGGACGATCAGTCCCGCCTGGGCTCCTGGCCGACGTGTCCGGTCCACCGGCTGGACTCCAGCCACGAACGGGCGGGCTCTGCCGCGCGGGTGGTGTCCACGGTGAGTTCGAGACGGGTCCCGCCCCCGCCGTCCGCCGGATAACTGCGCTGTTCGGTGGCGGTGAAGCAACGACGGAGGACTTCCGCCACCCGCCGTGCGGCTTCGGGCGACGCGGCGACGACGTGCACCTCGGCACATCCGACCGAGGGTGCTTCCTGGGACTCCATGGAGACCTCACTGTGCGACTGGTTGCGATAGGGACCGGAGCGCCGATCACTCTAGTCACCCGCATCACCCGACCCGGCCCCCGACGCGGCTGCTCGGACCGGGTGGTCCGGGAACAAGGCGCGGGGAGGCTCCCGGAGGGCCGGGGAGGGTGCCGCCGACCGTATCCCTCCGGGGGTACGGGGAGTACGGTGGGGAGTACCGAGAATCTCTGGGGCACCGGCATCCGTACCTGTGTCGTTTTCGGCGATCGAATACGCCGGGCCGGTTGCGACGGGTCCGGGGCAGGGTCCGCGTCATGACTGTGACCATCTCCCGCCCGACGACATCAGAAGGCCGGCCGACCTCATCACGTCCGCGTCTTGCTCTCGCCCCAGTCGGCTCCGCGCCGGCGCTGCTGGACGGCGCCTGGTGGCCGCGCTCGCGTGACCTCCACGCCGAACTGCCCGCGCTGGCGGCCGTGCTCGATCCGCTGTGGGGGCGGATCACCCGGATCACGGTGAACCCCGCCCAGTGGCCGGTCGTACCGCGCAAGGTCCCTGTCACCGGGCACGTGGTGAAGGTGGGTTGGTTCCGGGCCGAGCAGGACCCGCACGAGCTGCTGCTGCTCTCGTACCATGTGGGACGCTGGAACCTGCTGGTCGTTCCCCCGGGGACGGAGCCCGCTCGGGCGGCGTGGCTGATGGCCGCCGCGAGCGACCGGCGGCGCAGCGACTCCGCGAGCCGGCTGATGGCGAACGCCCCACGGCCGGCCACCGACGACGACCGGGTCAGGGCAGCGGCCCGGGAGTCCGGAGGCGCACGCGAGGCCTCGGCTCCGGCTGCTCGCGCACCGGGCCGAACGGTCGCCGCCGCGCCGGTGGACCGGTCGAGGAGAGTGCCGGGGCCGTGGGTGTCCTCGTGCCGGTGATCGCGCTTCCGGCGGTCGCGGACGCGTTCCGCGTCCATCGGCACGAACCCGGGAACACCGCGACCGTGGTGCCGCCTCCGCTACGGCCCTTCCGGGGACCGCTGTCCGCTTCCGGCGCAGACGCCCTGGTACGGGGCGGGCGCCGGGCCGTCGGGACGTGCGGCGGCGGGGCACGCCGGAACCACCGCAACGGCGGAGGTGGGCTGCTGCGTCCGCGACGGCTCACCCACCAGAGGCCGGTGCGGGACGCCAAGGTCCGTCAGCGGGTGTGAGCGCACGTACCCAGCCGTGACGGCGGCCGGTCCTCTCTGCCGCGCGGCATCTTCGAACGGATTCTTCAGATCGAGGAGCCATGCCCCCTCCACTGCCGGACGTCCCCCGTCGGAACCGTGACCCGCACGCTCTGATCGCCCTCTCCGGGGAGATCGACCTGACCACGATCCCGCAGGTGCGCGGCGTTCTCGTCCAGTGTCTCGGCGACCACACCCGCACTGTCGACGTCGACCTCTCCGCAGTCACCTTCTGTGACGTCAGCGGGCTCAACCTCTTGCTGGAGTTGGCGCAGCTCACCGGGCGTTCGGGAGCACTCATGCGCCTGCACCGCCCTCCGCGCTCCCTGCTGCGTATGAGCGAGATCACCGGCTCCGGTTTCCTGCTCCACTTCGTCCGCCCCGGTCCGAGGCCGCCGTACGACGCCCCGGCCGTCGCGGAGCGGATGCTGTGAGCTGACCGCTCGATGGCGAGCAGGTGCGGTCGCCCGGGAGTTCCTAGGTGGGGGCGGGATCGTGCCGGAGGGGGGCTCCTGCCTGATGGAGGCTGGTGAGCGCCTGTCGGTAGGAGGCGATCAGGCCGGCCTCCAGGTATTCCACGCCCAGTTCCTCGCAGTAGCGTCGCACGAGGATCCGTGCCTTGCGCAGGTTCGGGCTGGGCATGCTGGGGAAGAGGTGGTGTTCGATCTGGTGGTTCAGGCCGCCCAGGGCGATGTCGGTCAACCACCCGCCGTTCACGTTGCGCGAGGTGAGTACTTGGCGGCGGAGGTAGTCCGGGCGGTCGTCGCCCTTCAGGATCGGCATGCCCTTGTGGTTGGGCGCGAAGAGGGAGCCTAGGTAGAGGCCGAACAAGCCCTGGTGGACGGCGAGGAAGGCGATCGCCATGCCGGGCGGCAGGACCCAGAAGAGGGCGGTCAGGTACGCCACGCAGTGCGCGGACAACAGCGTGCCGTCGAGGGCACGGTGCTTGAGCGAGCGGTCGGCGACCGCCCTCCCGCTCGATACGTGCAGGTTGAGGCCCTCCAGCGTGAGGAGGGGAAAGAACAGGAACGCCTGCCAGCGGCCGAGCACGCGGGGGAGCCCGGTGGCGGCGCGGGCCTGGTCCTGGGACCAGACCAGCAGGTCGGGGGCGACGTCGGGGTCGAGGTCCTCGTTGTTGGGGTTGGCGTGGTGACGGGTGTGCTTGTCCTGCCACCAGCCGTACCCCATCCCGATGCCCGTAGCGGCGATCCGTCCGGTCACTTCGCTGGCCCGGCGTCGGCGGAACACCTGGCGGTGGGCCACGTCATGGGCGAGCAGGGCCACTTGTCCGAAGACGACGGCCAGGAAGGCGGCGACCGCCAACGTCCACCATGAGCGGCCGACGAGTGCGAAGGCGATCCCTCCGGCGGCGTAGAGCCCGGCCACCGCGATGGTCCGGAACGTGTAGTAGCCGGGGCGGCGCCCCAGCAGCCCGGCGTCCGCGATCTTCCTCGACAGCCGGGCGAAGTCGCTGCCGGAACTCCCGGAGCGCGGAGTGCGGACCGTGCCACTAGTCATGACAGTGCAACTCTCTGCTAGGCGGGCAGGCGGCTCGGGGCCGCCGCCCAGTGAGCTCCGGAGACGGCCGCGGATGCTGGCCGGAAAGGTGCCGCCTTCAGCGTTGGCCGGTCATGACGCTGCCCCTCGGAACCGACCGGGTTCCCAGCCGGGCAGGTCCCAGTCGGCCGGGGGCGGTATTTCCGCGGCTGTTTCCCTTGACCGCAGTGACGGGGCGTTGGGCGCAGGGTCCGGCTGTCCGCCTCGGGCGACGGGCCGGGGCCGTCCGGCGCGGAGGCGATGAGCGGCGGGCGGTCTTCCCCTGATGCCCGACCTGGCGAGTCAGGCTACGGCGGCGGGCCGACGGAGAGACGGTGGGGGCATGGCCGTGCGGTGCCCGCGGAATCCCCGTTGCGTGCCGGAGCCAGGCGCGATTCCGAGCAGATCCGCTCTGCCGAGACCGGCGCCTTCCAGGGGCAGGTCTCGGCGGTGCCGCTGGAGGGGGTCCCAAGGCAGGGATGAGCACGGACACGATCTTCAACCGGTACGGCGGACGGATCGGCCTCATCGAGGCCGCCATCGAGAAGGCCGTGGCGAGTGGGCTGTTCGCCGTCATCGACCCCGCTCGGACCATCGACGGCGGCGAGCGGATCGCGCACTGCCTCACCGCGGTCCGCGACCTCCACGCACTCGTCGTCGACAGCGCCCTCCCCCTCAAGCACGGCACGCGGCCGCCCCCGGGACGACTGCGACCGCCGCACCGTGTACCTCCTGGACGGAATCCGAGGACGCTCCTCGGGTCCCCGCGGACGCTGACAGCGCCTTCGCCCTGGAGGCGCGGCATGCGTCGGCTGCGCCATTGACGCCACCCGTGACCCCCGGAGTCGGGCCGGGCCGCAGCGCTCAGCAGAGGCGGCCGCGCGGCAGTTTCACCCCCGGCCCGCCGACGGAGCGACCGCCTGGGCGAGCAGGTCCAGGGCCGCCCGTGACGGAGAGGCCGGTTCGGTGACGGCCAGGACGATGTGGTGGTCCTCGTCCTGTGGGGGGCGCAGGCTCTGTTGGGTCACCGTGAGGGCGCCGACCAGGGGGTGGCGCATCTCGTGTGCCGCGGAGTCGCAGGGGCGGACCCCGTGGTCCGCCCACAGGGCCGCGAACTCCGGGCTCCTCATCGTCAGTTCGCCGACCAGCGAGGTGAGCAGCGGGTCGTCGGGGTGGCGGCCGGCCGTCATGCGGAGGTTCTCGACGACCGCCCTCGCCTTGGTCCGCCAGTCGGCGTACAGCGCGCGGGTGTGCGGGTCCAGGAAGATCAGGCGGGCCAGGTTGGGGCGGTCGCGGGGGTCCGACGGCGCGGTCGGGGCGATGTGGGAGGCGAACAGGGCGTGGCCCATCCGGTTCCAGGCAAGGACGTCACCGCGTCGCCCGCTGACCAGGGCGGGAACGTCGCCGACGGCCTCCAGGAGATTGATCGTCGCCGCGTCGACGTGTTCGGCGGGCGGGTGCGCGGCGGCCGTGCGCCGCTTCACGCCGCCCGCCAGGTCGTGGAGGTGGCGCTGCTCGGCCACGTCCAGGTGCAGCGCCCTGCCGATGGCGTCGAGGACCTCCGGTGACGCGCCCAAGGACTGGCCCTGTTCCAGGCGTGTGTAGTACGAGGCGCTCACGCCGGCCAGCAGCGCCAGTTCCTCCCGGCGCAGGCCCGGCACGCGGCGCCGGTCCCCGTGGTCCCGGAGCCCGACGTCCTCGGGGCGCAGCTGAGCACGCCGGGTCTGCAGGAAGTTCCCGAGTTCTCGCTGTCCGCTCATGTCGCCCAGTATGTGGGCCCCGCCCGCCCGGAGCCTGACCCGCCCAGGGATAGGCACGAGCCGGTCTGGCACGGCCGCCGCGACCCCGCTGACATGAGGGGCATGAGCGCCGAACCATTCCCCCCGGTACCCGCGACCGCGACTACCGGCACACTCGTATCCCGAGCCGCAGCCGCACCCGCACCCGCACCCGCACCCGCACCCGGAGCCGTACCCGCCCCCGATGCGCAGACGCACGAGAGCCCCGCCGTGGACACCATCACCCTGGGAAACGTCACCCTCACCCGCGTCCGGGAGTACTTCGGGCCCGTCGACATGACCCCCGAGACCTTCTTCCCCGACAGCCCCGCGGAGACCTGGGAAGAACAACGGGCCATGCTCGTGCCGGACTTCCTCGACGGCGGCTCCCGGATCGTCAACTCCGCGATCCAGACCTGGGTGCTGCGCAGCGAGGGGCGGACCATCCTCGTCGACACCGGCGTGGGCAACCACAAGGAGCGCCCGTACGCCCCCGTGTGGAACCGGATGGACACCGGGTTCCTCGACGGCCTCGCCCGCGCCGGGGTCCGGCCCGAGGACGTGGACATCGTGATCAACACCCATCTCCACGTCGACCACGTCGGCTGGAACACCCGCCTCGACGGGCGCGCCTGGGTCCCCACCTTTCCCCACGCCACCTACCTGATGCCGAAGGACGACTTCGACTTCTGGAACCCGGAGAACGGCCACGAGAGCGTGCTCGGCCGCGGCAACCAGAACGTGTTCGAGGACAGCGTCCTGCCGGTGCACCGGGCAGGCCGGACACTGCTGTGGGAGGGCGGCCACCAGATCGACGCCGGACTGCGACTGGAACCCGCCCCGGGGCACACCCCCGGCTCCTCCGTCCTCACCCTCATCTCCGGGACGGACCGCGCGGTCTTCGTCGGCGACCTGCTGCACAGCCCCGTGCAGATCCTCGAACCGGACTCCAACAGCTGCTTCTGCGAGGACCCCGCGCGGGCGCGCGCCACCCGCCGCGAGGTGCTGGGCCGGGCGGCGGACGACAACGCCCTCGTCATCCCCGCGCACCTGGGCGGCCACGGCGCCGCAGAGGTGACGCGCGACGGCAGCAGGTTCGCCGTGAAGGGCTGGGCGCCCTTCTCCCCGTACGCCGAACAGGGCTGAGACCCGCGGAAAGGCACTCCAGTGAAGCAGCACACCCGCGTCACCACCACGCGCGGAGCCGTCTGCGGTCTGCGCCGCGGTGGCATCGACACCTTCTTCGGCATCCCTTACGCCGCCCCGCCCCGCGGCGCCGGCCGGTTCGCCCCGCCGCTCCCGCACGAGCCCTGGGACGGCGTACGGGACGCCACCGCGCCGGGGCCCAACGCCCCGCAGCCCGCGCGCGGACTCGGCCGCGTCGACATGTCCCCCTACTTCGGCGAGGGTTGGAGCCGCGGCGACGACTACCTCACGGTCAACGTCTGGGCGCCCGCCGACGCGGGCGGCGGCGGTCTGCCCGTCATGGTGTTCGTCCACGGCGGCGGGTTCGTCGCGGGGTCGACGCGGTCCGCGCTGTACGACGGCTCCGCCTTCGCCCGCGACGGTGTCGTCCTCGTCACCCTCAACTACCGCCTGGGGATAGCCGGGTTCCTCGACATACCCGGTGCGCCCGCCAACCGAGGGCTGCTCGACGTCGTGGCCGCGCTGCGCTGGGTGCGGGACAACATCGCCGCCTTCGGCGGCGACCCGCACAACGTCACCCTCTTCGGCCAGTCGGCGGGAGCCACCGTCGTCGGGGGCGTCCTGGCCGCTCCCGAGGGAGCGGGGCTGTTCCGCCGGGCGATCGTCCAGAGCGGCAGCGGGCTCGGCGCGTTCACGACCGAGCAGGCCGCCCGCGTCACCGGAGCGGCGGCCCTGCACCTGGGCATCGAGCCGCACGTCGACGCCTTCGCGCGCATCCCGGACGACCGTCTGGTGGCGACGGCCTCCGCGCTCGCCGGCACGGACCTGCGGACGGCCGCGCACCGCGATCCGCTGCTCGGGCTCAGCCCCTTCAGCCTGGTCCTCGACACCCAGCCCGCCGAAGCCGTCGCCGCGGGCCTCGGCGCCGACGTCGACCTGCTCGTCGGGACCAACGCGGAGGAGGGGAACCTCTACCTCGTCCCCGTGGACGCCTACGCCACCTCGACCCGTGCGGACGTCGAAGCCGTCGCGGCACGTGCGCACCCCGATCCGGCACGGCTCGTGGACACGTACCGCGAGTCCCGGCCGCGGGCCACCCACGGAGAGCTGCGGTCCGCCATCATGGGCGACGCCCTGTTCGGCGCGGGCAGCCGGGCCCTCGCCGACGCGCACTCCGACGCCCTCGCCCACGCCGACCGGCCAGGGGGCGGCACCTACCGCTACGAGTTCGCGTGGCGCTCGCACGCCCTCGACGGGGAACTCGGCGCCACGCACACGGTGGAGCTGCCCTTCGTCTTCGATCTCACGCGGCTGCCCCGGTTGCACGGGTCCCACGCCCTGCTCGGCCCCGACCACCCGTCCGCCGGTCTCGCGACGCGCGTGCACGAGACGTGGACACGGTTCGCCGCGACGGGCGATCCCGGGTGGGACCGGTACGACTCCGGACGCCGGGCCACCATGCGGATCGGCGCCGACTGGACCCAGGTCGACGACCCCCGGGGCCGGGAACGCCGGGCATGGAACACGTCGGGCGGCAGTGAGTAGGCTGGCGCGGACAGGGGCCGGGGGAGAGTGAGTGGGGGACGTGTGTCGCAACTGCCGGGCGGCCCGTGTCGGCGCGGGGCGGCCGGGCGCGGTGGGCCCGTGACCGGGCGGCCGGCGTCCCCGGTGCTGCCGTCGTCGCTGCGCCCGTGGCTCGGGTCGGTCGCGGCCCTCGCCGCCCTGGTGGTCGTCGTGCTCGGCGTCATGTACGCCGGGCACAGCCAGTCGGGCACGGTGGACCGGTGGTTCGTCCAGCCGACGGCGGACAGTGTGCGGCCGCCGTGGCGGTACGCCGCGCTGGCCACGGACTTCCTGGGAGAGCCCGCCGGAGCGGCGGTGCTGGTCCTGGCCGCCGTGACGGGGTGCCTGCTGCTGCGGTGGCTCCGCGCCGCGGTGTTCGTCGGCGCCGCCGTCTGCGTGGCCGTGGGGGCGACGATGCTCATCAAGCCCCTGGTGGGGCGCACCATCCACGGCGCGGACAACCTCTCCTACCCCAGCGGGCACACCGCCTTCCTCACCGCGTACGCCCTCGTGGTGGCGCTGCTCGTGACCGGCCGGCTCGGCCTCGGCAGGGCGGCCGGTGTGTCACTCGTGCTGACCGCCGCGCTGGTCGCCGGCGCCGCCATGGGCTGGGCGCAGGTCGCCCTGAGCGCGCACTACCCGACCGACGCGCTCGGCGGCCTGTGCGCCGCGCTGGCGGTGGTGCCGGTGACCGCGTGGCTGGTCGACCGCACCGCCGATCGCACCACTGACCGGGCGGAGCGGCGGGTGGCCGGCGCCGGTCACCGGCAGGCGCGGCGCTGACCGTCCGTCACCTCTTGTTCGACGTCCCCGTGTTCGTGAGCGGTCACGCCATACGCCGGAAGACCGGCTTCACCGGTCGGCCGCCCAGCCAGGGCGTGGGGTCGGCCGCGTCCAGTGCCTTGCGGTACACCGCGCACGCCTGAGCCACCACCTCCACGGTGCGGTCGATGTCGGCCTCGGTGAGCGCGCTGCTCACCACGAACGACGGGGCCAGCACCCCGCCCGCGATGAGGCGGCGCAGGAACAGCGTGCGGTACTCCTGCGACGGCCGGTGGTGCTCGTCCAGCGTGGCGAAGACCAGGTTGCTGGCCCGGCCACGCACGACGAGGTGGTCACCGACGCCCATGCCCGCCGCGACGTCGCGCACCCCGGCCGCCAACCGCTCGCCCAGCGCGTGCAGCCGGGCCGTGACGCCCTCCTCGACGTAGGTGTCGAGCACGGCCATCGCGGCGGCCAGGGAGTGCGTCTCCGCGCCGTGCGTGGTGGACAGCAGGAACACCCGGTCGTGGGAGTGGCGCAGCCCGCCCCGCTCCATCACCTCCCGGCGCCCGGCGAGCGCGGAGACGGCGAAGCCGTTGCCCAGCGCCTTGCCGAACGTCGAGAGGTCGGGGACGACGCCGTACAGGCCCTGGGCGCCCGCCTCGGACCAGCGCAGGCCGGTGATCATCTCGTCGAAGACCAGGAGGCAGCCGTGCAGGTCGGCCAGTTCGCGCAGGCCGGCGAGGTAGCCGGGCGGAGGCTCGGTGTGGGTGGCGGGTTCCAGGAGCAGGCAGGCGACCTCGCCCTTGTGTCGGGTGAGCAGTTCCTCCGTGGCGGCCAGGTCTCCGTACGGGAAGGACACCGTGAGGTCGGTGGTCGCCGCCGGGATGCCGGCGGACATCGGCGTGGTGCCGATGAACCAGTCGTCCACGGAGAAGAACGGGTGGTCACCGCAGAGGGCCACCCGCGGACGCCCCGTGACGGCGCGGGCCAGGCGCACCGCGGCGGTGGTGGCGTCGGAGCCGTTCTTCGCGAACTTGACCATCTCGGCGGTCGGCACGGTGGCCAGGAAGCGTTCCGCCGCGTCGACCTCCACGATGGACGGCCGAACGAAGTTGCCGCCGCGGCCGAGTTCACGGCGCACCGCCTCGGTGACGCGCGGGTGGGCGTGGCCGAGGCTGACCGACCGCAGGCCGGAGCCGTACTCCAGATAGCGGTTGCCGTCGACGTCCCACACGTGGGCGCCGCGCCCGTGGCTGATGACCGGGGCCAGGTCCTCGGGGTACTGGTCCTCGCCCTTGGCGTAGGTGTGCGCGCCGCCGGGGACCATGGCGTGCAGCCGTTCGTTCGCCTGGCGCGACCGGGGCAGCGGGAACGCTCCGGCGCCCTCTTCGTCGTGCGTGGTCACGTCGTTCACCTCTCCGCGCGCTTCAGGGCCTCGGCGAGGCTCGGGGCCTCCCGGTCCCGCTGGGACATCAGGGTGACCGGAAGTGGCCAGGGGATGGCCAGTTCGGGGTCGTCGAAGGCGATCGTGACGTCCTCGGCGGGATCGTGCGGGCGGTCGATCCGGTACGAGGTGTCGGCGGTCTCGGTCAGCGCCTGGAATCCGTGCGCGCAGCCCGCGGGGATGTACAGGGTCGTCTGGGTCTCGTCGGACAGTTCGTAGTAGGCCCGGCCCAGGTACGTCGGCGAGTCGGGCCGCAGGTCCACGACGACGTCGAAGATCTTCCCGTACGAGCACCGCACCAGCTTGGCCTCGCCCGCTCCCGAGCGCAGGTGCATGCCGCGCAGCACGCCACGGGCGGAGCGGGACACGCTGTCCTGGAGGAAGGCGTGCGGGTCGAGGCCCACCGAGCGGACCACGTCGGCGTCGAACGTGCGGCAGAAGAAGCCGCGTTCGTCGGCGTACGGCGTCGGCTCGAAGAGGTGGGCGCCGGCGATCGCCGGGACTTCGGTCGCCTTCATGAGGTCTCCCGCAGGGCGTGGGTGGTGTCGGTGTGGGGGGCATGCGCGTGGGCGGTGGCGGGCGGCGGGAGCAGCGCCTCGGTCAAGGCGGTGAACTGGTCGGCGAGGCGACGGGCGGCGGTCGCGTTCCGCTCCGTGAGGGTGCGCCGCAGCTCCGCCGATCGCGCCTCCAGCGACCGGAACTGCGCGAGGAGGCGGTCGGCGTCGACCTCGCGTGCCGGGTGGCAGTAGGCGCCGAGGCCCATGCCCGCCATGAGCGCGTCGCTCTTGGCCGCGTAGCTGAGGGCCAGCGTCGGTGTGCCGGCCTTCAGCGCGCAGACGAGGTTGTGGTACCGGGTCGCCACCACGGTGTCGGCGGCCGCCATCTCCGTCATCAGGTCCGCGAGCGACGTCGCGTCGGCGGCGGTGACCAGCGGCGACCTCACCGCGTCGAGGATCGCGTCGACCACCTCCCGGTCGACGCCGTCGCCGGTGACGAGCCGGACCGGCCTGCCGTCCGCCGCCAGCGCCCGTACGAAGCGGGTCGTCCCTTCGAGGTAGCGCGCGTGGATCTCCTCGGCGCGGGCGCGATCGGCGTTGCCGCCGTGGAAGGCCATGACGCCGACGCAGACCGCGCCCGGCCCCTCCGGCGCCCCCTCCGCGTCCCGGGGCCCGCCCGCCGCCGGCGCCGGCAGGGCGAACGCGAGGTCCGGGTAGACCTCGTCCCGCGCGGTGTCCACGCCCATCTCCCGCATCGCGTCGCGGGACAGGGTGTCCCGGTACGAGCGGTAGGCGGCGAGCCGCGCCGACCAGCGCACCAGGGTCCGGGTCGGCCGGTTCTCGATCGGGGCGGCGCCCACGCCGACCAGCGCGACCCGCGTGCCGAAGAGGCGGCCGGAGGCGCAGAGAAGGAACAGCGCGTACGGGAAGCCCCACGGCCGCAGCGGCAGCGTGGCTTCGAGGACGCCCATGCCCGGCACGATCACCACGTCGTGCCGGCGCACCCAGGCGGCGGTGCGGAAGGCGTCGACGACTTTGCCGAGGCCCTTGCCCGCGATCGAGCCCGCGCGCGACGCCGTGCGGTACTCGCCGCGGTACCAGTGCAGCCGCGTCGCGGGTATCCGGTAGCGGGCCGTGACGGCCTCGGGGCCGCCGCACAGCGCGTCCACGGACGCCTCCGGGTGCGCGGCGCGGAGGTAGCCGAGGACGGCTTCGAGCGACCCGTCGTTGCCGAGGTTGCCGGAGCCGAGCAGCCCGAACACCCCCACGCGGGCGGCGGTCACGGCTGCCTCCCGTGGCGGTCCGCGCGGCCGGCGACGAGGTCGTCGAGGGAGACGGTGAGCAGGGCCGGGTCCGCCGGGGCGCGGTCCTCGACGCGCTCGCCGGCGCCGGGCCGGGCCCGGCTCGCCATCCACATGGCCAGGTGGCCGTAGCACGCGCGCCGGTCGGCGGAGGACAGCGGCGCCCGCCGCACCGCCGACACGAAGCCCCCGACGTACTCGGCGAGCAGCCGGGGCGTGGGGTGCAGCGGGCCCGCCCTGCGCGGGTCCAGGTTGACGCAGCGGGAGCGCTTGGAAGGGTTGGCCCGCTCGGCGCGCGTGGGGTGGTCGCGGCGGAAGTACAGCAGCTCGGGCACCTGGTGGAAGGGCCCGTGCAGGCCGATCTCGGCGACGAACGTGCGGTCCGCGTGGTGGTAGCTGCCGTGCGGCTTCACCCGGCGCAGCACGTCGGCCCGCATCACCCCGTAGAAGTCGTCGCCGCCGGGCTCGAAGAGCATGCTGCGGAAGCGTTCGGGCGCGCGCGGCGAGTCGGTGGCGAGCGTGTACTCGTAGGGGACCTTCACCTTGCCGTCGGCGTCGATGACCGCCTGGTCGGCGTGGGCGAGGATCACGTCGGGCCGTTCGTCCAGCGCGTCGACGCAGCGCCGCAGCAGGTCGCGGGCGTACAGGTCGTCGTGCGAGGCCCACTTGAACAGCTCACCGCGGCACTGCGTGAACACGTAGTTGTGGTTGGGCGCGGCGCCGATGTTCCGGGACAGCCGGAGGTAGCGGACGCGCGCGTCGCGCGCGGCGTACGCGCGGCAGATCTCCTGTGTTCCGTCGGTCGAGGCGTTGTCGGTGATGACCAGCTCGAAGTCCGTGTACGTCTGGCCGAGGAGGGCGTCGAGCGACTCGGCGAGGTACTCCTCGCCGTTGTACACGGGCAGGCCGATGCTCAACCGGGGGTGGGCGGTCATGATGTCCCTTCTTCACTGACGGGGTTTCGGGGGCGCTCGCGCAGGGCGGACCACAGGTGCAGCCACCACACGGCCGAGCCGCACACGGTCGCCGCGGCCACGCCCCAGGCCGAGCCGACCGTGCCGGCCGCGGCCGCGCCGCCGAGCCCGCCGCCGACGTAGCAGACGGAGGCGAACAGCTGGCTGCGCAGGCTGCGGCCGGCCGCGCCGAGCGCGCGGAGCCCGGCCGCCGCGCCGGTGCCGAGGCCCGCGCCCGCGACGCCGAGCGTGACCGGAACGATGAGCTCGGCGGCGGCGCTCCAGACGCCGCCGAGCACCAGCTCGCCGAGCCGGTCGGGCACGAGCAGCAGGGCCGTGCCCCAGAGCAGTGCGGCGGCGGCCTGCGCGCCGCCGAGCAGGAGGCAGAACCTGCCGAGGCGGTGCGGGTCGCGCCGCAGCACCCGGGCCGCCTCCGCGACGGTGACCAGGGAGAGGCCCATCAGCACGGCCATGAACGGGCCGAGCAGCAGTTCGGCGCCCCGGATCACCCCCACCGCGCCGACCCCGACGATCGCGCCGAGCCCGTAGGCCCGCAGTTGGGCGGCGCCGCTGTTGCTGACGTTCTCCACCAGGTACCGGGAGCCGAGGTCGCGGTGGTCGCGGAGCCACACGCGCGCCCCGCTCGCCCGGGGCCGGATGCCGGACTGGAAGCAGCCGTACGCGGCGGCCACCGCGGCGGAGCCGCCCCAGGCGAGCACGAAGGCGGCCACGCTGCCGACGCGGGCCGCGACGACCAGGGCGGGGACGAGCGCGACGCCCCACACGACGTCGTTGACGAACGCCTTGCGCCCGGTCCCCGCGGCGAAGAACGCGAACCGCCAGGCGTCCTGGAGCAGCAGCCCCGGCAGGACGACGCCGAGGCAGGCGAACGCGAGCCCCGCTCGGCCGCCGAGACCCAGCCCGGCCACCACGGACACCGCGCCGAGGGCGGCGCCGACGCCGAGCGCGGTGCCCGACGCGCGGGCCGCCGCCCCGCGCCACGACGCCTCCGGCACACCGCTGAAGCGCACCATGAGCGGGTCGGTGCCGAGGCCGCGGGAGACGTTCAGCACCAGGCCGTACGTCACCCAGGCCAGGCTGAACACGCCGAACGCGGTCACCCCGAGCGACCGGGCCACGTAGACGCCCACCGCGAAGTTGGACAGGCTGGAGGCCGCCTGGTCCGCGAGCCCCCAGGACAGCCGGCCGGCCAGGGCCCGCTTGGCGGAGCCGGCCGGCGCCGTCGTCTGCTTCCCCCCGGTGGTCATCCGTGTCACGCCTTGATCAGCCCGGCGTCGCGCAGGGCGTCGGCCGCGGCGGCGACGGTGTCGAACGGCAGCCCGGACCGCTCGGCGACGTCCAGCAGGCCGTGCTCGCCGTCGGAGAGGCTGAGCACCCAGAGCATGGCCATCTGGGCCTGCTGGGTGTCACTGCGGCCACCGAGCGCGTCGTACAGACCGCGCCGGCCCAACTGCGGTTCGCCGTACGGGCTGAGGTTGACGTACCGCCGGTTGCGGTCGAGCACGGCGAACGCCTCGCGGCAGACGGCGAGCGTGTCCTCCATCGCCTCCGGGGAGACGAAGCCGGGATCGTCCGCCGAGGTGTGGTACTCGGGGTAGCCGGCGTACGGCGTCCGGCTGAGCGAGCCCACGCCGAGGTCGAACCCGGGCGAGCAGTACTGCCGCTCGTCGTACCCGTACGGGGTGAACTCAATGACGTCGTGCGGGCGTTCGGAGGTGCGGAGCACGTGTCGCATCACCCGGTCGATCTCCGCGTCACCGCGCCTGCTCCGCTTGTACGTGAGGTGCCCCCGGTCGCCCGCGCAGGCCAGCACCAGGCCGTGCTTGACCCGGTCCACCCGCTCCCTGTTCCTGGCCAGCCAGGTGATCGCCCCGATGGTGCCGGGCGCGAAGATGAACCGGTAGGTGTAATACGGCGTGCGCTCCGCCAGCGCCCGCGCGAGGAACGTTGCCACCGCGATGCCGGCCAGGTTGTCGTTGGCCAGCGACGGGTGGCAGACGTGACAGGAGACGATCACCTCGTCGGGGACCTGCCCGGGGACGACGTGCTCGGCGTAGGTGAGGTGGCCGTCGGCGAGGGTGGAGTCGACCCGCACCTCGTACTCGCCGTCCGGCAGCGCGTCCAGGGTCTCCTGGGCCAGGCAGAACCCCCACTCCGGCCGGTAGTAGCTGGTGCGGTACGGCACCCAGGACGGGTGGTCCGGCAGGGTGTGCAGATGCGCGCGGAGTTCGGCCAGCGGCATGGTCGCCGACACCGGCACGCTGTAGCCGAGCACGTGCAGGCTGGACGCGGCGAAGTCGACGACGCGGTGGCCCGACGCGTCGGCGATGTACGCGTCCCGGATGTTCCACTCCTGCGGCACCGTCCAGTCGAGGACCTGCGTCCCGGTCGGCACCTCGTGCACCTGGAGCGGCACGTACTCGTCGACGATCTCCAGGGTGGCGCGCACGCCGTCCCCGGTGATGCTCCGGCACAGCGGGTACAGCCGCTCCACCAGCGCGTGCATCCGCTCGCCCGTCGTGGTCACCGGCGCCACCGCAGGGTGTCGTCGACGGCGCCCGCCTCGGAGGCCGCGCGCAGCACGGCGAGGCGGGTGAAGCGCTGCTCGAAGTCCTCCTTGGTCAGCCCGTGCGTCCGGTAGGCGTCGGCGAGTTCGAGCGCGCCCCGCTTCACCGTCCACTCGCAGTCGAAGCCCTCGATCGCGGCGCGGAACCGGGAGAAGTCCACCCGGTAGGACCGCGGGTCGGCCCCCGTCTCCCCGGTGATCACCACCTTGGAGCCGGACACCGCCTCCGCGACCTGCTCGGCGATCTCGGCGACCGTGACGTTGTTGGTCTCGCTGCCGATGTTGAACGCCCGGTCGTGCACCGCCTCCCGCGGCGCGTCGAGCGCGGCGGTGAAGGCGCGCGCGATGTCGGCGGCGTGCACCAGCGGGCGCCAGGGCGTGCCGTCGGACATCACGAGCACCTCGCCGGACAGGAGGGCGTGGCCCACCAGGTTGTTCAGCACGATGTCGGCGCGCAGCCGGGGCGAGTGGCCGAAGGCGGTGGCGTTGCGCATGTAGACCGGGCTGAAGTCGCCGTCCGCCAGCTCGTGCAGGTCGTCCTCCACCCGCACCTTGGACTCCGCGTACGGCGTGACGGGGCGCAGCGGCGCGTCCTCGCCCACCAGGCCGCCCCCGCCGGCGGCGCCGTACACCGAGCAGGTGGACGCGTACAGGAAGCGCCGCACCCCCGCGTCGCGGGCCAGCCGGGCGAGGCGTACGGACGCGTGGTGGTTGATGTCGTAGGTGAGTTCCGGCGCCAGCGACCCCAGCGGGTCGTTGGACAGGGCCGCCAGGTGGATCACGGCGTCCACCCCGGCCACGTGTTCGGCGGTGACGTCGCGCAGGTCCACCCGGTGTCCCGGCGGGTCCGCGGGCACGGAATATCCCCTGCTCGAAGAGCTTGGGGAGGGGCCGAGGACGCAGTCGGCGAACAGGCCGGCGTCGAGACCGACGACCTCGTGCCCGGCGGCCGCGAGGACCGGGGCCATCACGGTGCCCAGATAGCCCTGGTGTCCGGTGAGCAGTACGCGCAAGGTTCATTCCCCCAGGTCGAGAGTGAGTTTGGTGACGGCGAACGCCTCGGCGTAACGCGCGTGGCATTCGATGCCGCGGATGCGGGCGAGACCGAGGAAGGCCTCCCGGTCGTACCAGGGCCGGTGCCGCTGCGAGGGGTAGTGCTCCTGGAGGAGCCGCACCTTCTCCTCGGCGGTCTCCGGCGACAGCGGCTGGTACGCGGCCATGCGGCCGAGGTCGCCGTCCCACTTGACGATCTCGTAGCCCAGTACGAGGTGGTCGCGGAACGCGGTGGTCATGAGCGCGGCCAGGCCGCGGTGGTCCTGGTGGGCGTCGTCGGTGCGCGGGGCGAGCACGAGGTCGGGGTCGCTCTGCCCGCGCAGCTCCTCGACCGCGGCCTTCGCCTCGTCCCACTGCGCGGGCAGCCGGCCGTCCGACAGCTTCAGCACGGTGAGCCGCAGATCGGCGCCCGGGCAGAAGGCGGCGAGCGCGGCCTGCTCCTCCTGCTCCCGCTCGCTGCCGCCGCCGGTGAGCACCAGCGCGTCGACGCGGAGGCCCGGCCGCGCCGCGCACATGGCGAGGAGCGTGCCGCCCGCGCCGATGGCGATGTCGTCGCAGTGCGCGCCCACGGCGACGATCCGCTCCAGGGGCCGGGTGGAAAGCCGGATCACGCGTCCACCCCGGCGGTGTCCCGCTCCCACACGGCCCAGGGGCGGTCGCCCCGGGTGTAGGCGGCGTCGAGCGCGGCCCGCTCCTTCACCGTGTCGGTCGGCTTCCAGAAACCGCGGTGCTGGTGCGCCACCAGGCGGCCAGCCTTGGCGAGCCGGGCGCAGCCGTCGGCGACCAGGTCACCGTTCTCCGGTATGTGGTCGAAGACCTCCTGGCGGAGCACGAAGTAGCCGCCGTTCTCCCACAGCGGCAGTTCGCTCACCGCGGTGATGCCGCCCACCAGGCCGTCGTCGCCCAGCTCCACGCAGTGGAACGAGGACTGCGGCGGCACGACCATCATCGACGCGCCGGCGTCGCGCCGGGAGAACTTGTCGATCATCTCCGGCAGCGGGGCGTCGGTGAGCACGTCGGCGTAGTTGGCGAGGAACATCTCGTCGCCGTCCAGGTGGTGGCGCACCCGGCGGAGCCGCTCGCCGATCGGCGACTCGATGCCGGTCTGGGCGAAGGTGATCGTCCAGTCCGAGATGTCGGTGGTCAGGAGCTCGGTCCTGCCGCCGCGCAGCACGAAGTCGTTGGACGTCGTCTCCTCGTAGTTGAGGAAGAAGTCCTTGATGTGGTGGGCGCCGTAACCGAGGCACAGGATGAACTCCTTGTGCCCGAAGTGCGCGTAGTAGCGCATGACGTGCCAGATCAGCGGGCGCGGGCCGACCATCGCCATGGGCTTGGGCACGTCGTCCGCGGCGCCGCTGCGCATCCGCATCCCGTAGCCGCCGCAGAACAGAACGACCTTCATGCTGTGACCTCTTCCGAAGACGCGTCCTCGACGACGCTGAGTTCCGGGATGGGAAAGACGAGACGGCCGCCCCACTCGTGCACGTACGACAGCTGCTCGACCAGTTCGGCCCGCAGGTTCCACGGCAGGACCAGGACGTAGTCCGGCTTGTCCTCGGCTATCCGCTCGGGCGGCAGGACCGGGACGCGGGTGCCCGGGGTGAACCTGCCGTGCTTGTAGGGGTTGCGGTCGACCGTGTACGCGAGCAGGTCGGGCCGGATGCCGCAGTGGTTGAGCAGGGTGTTGCCCTTGCCGGGGGCGCCGTACCCGACGACCGTCTCCCCGCGCTCGGCGGCCTCGACGAGGAACTTCAACAGGTCCCTGCGCACCTTGGCGACCCGGGCGGAGAACTCGGTGTAACCGGACAGCTCCTGGAGCCCGGCGGCCTTCTCCCTGGCCAGCACGTCGGCCACCGCCCGGGTCGGCTCACCGGCCGCCTCGGCGGGCCGCGCCCACAGCCGGATGGAGCCGCCGTGCGTGGGCAGCAGCTCCACGTCCGCGAGGGCGAGTCCGCCGGCGGCGAGCGCCCGGATCGCGGACGCGACCGTGTAGTACTGGAAGTGCTCGTGGTAGATCGTGTCGTACTGGTTCTGCTCGATCAGGGTCAGCAGGTGCTGCACCTCGATGGAGACCCAGCCGTCGTCGGCCACCAGGGCGCGCAGCCCCTGGGTGAACCCGATCACGTCGGGGATGTGCGCGTACACGTTGTTGGCCACGACCAGGTCCGCCGGGCCGTGCTCGGCACGGACGGCCGCGCCGGTCGCCGGGCTCAGGAACTCCGTGAGCGTGGGCACGCCCGCTTCCCGGGCCGCCGCGCCGACGTTCACCGACGGCTCGATGCCCAGGCAGCGGATGCCCCGGTCCACCACGTGTCGCAGCAGGTACCCGTCGTTGCTCGCGACCTCGGCCACGAAGGAGCCGGGGCCGAGCCCCACCCGCCGCACGGCGTCGTCGACGTACGTGCGCGCGTGCTCCACCCAGGAGGTCGAGAACGAGGAGAAGTACGCGTACTCCTCGAACGTCTCCTCCGGCGTGATCAGCGGCGGGATCTGCGCCAGCCAGCAGTCCGTGCAGACCCGCAGGTGCAGCGGGTACGCGGGCTCCGGCTCGTCCAGCTGGTCCGCGGCGAGAAAGCTCTCGCACGGGGGCGTCGCCCCAAGGTCCACGACGCTCGCCATCGCGTGCGAGCCGCAGAGTCGGCATTGAGTCATCTGCTGTCCCCATCCCCCCTGCTCGCGCGCGTGTCCCCGCCGCGAGCCAGTGCTGACCGACCCGCGATCGCGGTGCGGTATCCCTCCACCAGGCGTTCGAGACCGACGGCCGGGCTGAAGCCCTGCTCGTAGCGGCGCCGGGCCGCCTGGCCCATCTCCTGGTTGCGGGCCGGGTCGCCCGTGATCCGGCGTATCCGGGACGCCAGCGAGGCGGCATCGCCCGGCCGGTGCAGCAGCCCGCTCACGCCGTCCTCGACGAGCTCGACGAAGGCGCCGTGACCGGCGGCGACGGACGGCACCCCCGCCGCCATCGCCTCCGCGACCACCAGGCCGAACGTCTCCATCGCCATCGACGGAGCCACCATGGCGACCGACCGCGCGACGGCCTGCCGGCACCGCGCCGGGTCGTACAGGCCGAGGTGGCGCACGTCGTCCCGGCCCGCCGCCCAGGCCGCCACCTCCCGCTCCAGCGGCCCCGCGCCGACGAGCGCGAGCGGCACGCCCACGCCGCCCCGCGCGGCGATCTCGTCCCACGCCGTCATGAGCAGCCGCACGCCCTTGGCCTCCGCGAGCCGGCCGAGGAAGAGCAGATGCTCGCCGGGGCCCGTCCGGCGAGGGCCCGCGTCGGGCACGAAGTTGTGCTTCACCATCAGCCGCTCGGGCGGCATGCCCGACCGCACCAGCACGTCGCGCTGCGCCGCGGAGATGCAGAAGAACCGCTCCACCCCGGACCACCAGCGCCGCCGGTTGACCGTCAGGCTGACCGCGAGCGGCACCGTCGCGAGCCGGGAGTCGCGGTAGCAGCCGTGCCGGACGGCGGGCAGCGACGCCTTCGACCCGACGCACTCGGTGCAGCGGCCGCCGTCGCGGTGCAGCGTGCCGGGCGGGCAGACCTGGGTGTAGTTGTGCAGCGTGGCGACGACGGGCACACCGGCGTCGGCGCAGGCCGCGAGCACCGCCGGGGACAGGAGCGGGAAGACGTTGTGGACGTGCACCACGTCGGGCCGCTCGGCGCGGAGCCGGGCGGTGAGCTCCCTGCGGACCGCCGGGTTCCACGGCACCAGGAGCGGCACCGCGGCCTTGGCGAGCAGGGACCGCGCGGCGATGTCGTCGCTGCGCCGCTCGAACACCTCGACCCGGTGGCCTGCCGCGCGCAGCAGGGCCACCTCTTCGTCGACGACCCGGTTCTCGCCGCTCGGCTGCGCCGATGAGTAGCGGTTGTGCACCACGAGGACGTGCATGGTCAGTTCACCTTCCGGTCCCGGGCCCAGCTCGGGACACGTCGTCGAGGGGCCGGGGGCGCCGGCGGGCGGGGCGCCGCGGCGGGCGCCGCGAGCAGGGTGGCGGCCAGGGCCAGGTGCAGCAGGTACGGCGAGGCGTCGCCGAGTCCGGCCTCGGTGTACGAGGAGATCCCGCAGTAGCTGATCAGGAAGATCGCGCAGGCCCGCTGCAGCGACGGCGGGCGCAGCAGCGCGACGCCGGCGAGCACGACGACGAACGCCGCCACGACGGCGGCGCCGACCAGCCCCTGCTCCTGGTAGACGGCCAGCCAGCTGTTGTCGATCGGCAGCCCGCCGAACGACTTGTCGCCGAGGCCCGTTCCGAACAACTGCTCCGCCGTCGTCCTGGGCTCCGCGAGCAGGGCGTCCCAGACCTTGGCCCGGCCGGTGAGGCTGGAGAGGTTCTCCTGGCTCTGCCCGCGCAGGTACCACGCCTGGAGCGCGGAGCTGAACGCCGCGGCGGCCACCACGGCGCACAGCACCGTCCAGGTGAAGAACCGGCGGGCCGCCGCGCTGGTCAGGACGAGCGAGCCGATCGCCAGCGTCAGCCCGATGAGCAGGCCCAGCGTCGCCGTACGGGTGTGGGTCAGCGCGAGCAGCACGACCGAGGGCACGATGACGACCGCCGCGCCGGCCCCGTCGGCGCGGCGGCCGAGCACCAGCAGCACGGTGAGCCCGATGATGACGGCGGCGTACTGGCCGATCTGCGGCGGGGTGAGCGGCCACAGCGCGCCGACGAGGCGTCCGCCGTAGTACTCGGGCATGGCCGTGCCCGGCGAGATGACGAGGCCGGCGGCCACCGACCCGAGGACCGCGAAGTACATCCGGATGTGGTGCCTGACGAACGTCAGGCTGCCGTCCCACCAGCGGCTGAGCAGCCACAGCGTGGCGACGAACAGGGCCAGGCGGGCGCAGCGGAACAGCGCGCCGAACCCGACCTCCAGGTTCGCGCTGGAGATCACGCTCGGCACGAGCAGCAGGGTCAGCAGGAACACGAAGGCGCTGGGGCGCACGCGCAGCCGGAGGTTGAGCGCGAGCGCCAGCGTGAACGCGGCGACGAGCGCGCCCATGGTGACCATCTGGATCAGGGAGCGGGGGATGGTGACGATGGTCTTCGCCCCGGCGGAGCCGAGCGTGTTGAGGCCGAGCAGCGCCCAGACGACCGCTACGGCCCTGGGCGTGCGGGCGGGCCGCGGAACCGGCCGGTCCCGCGGCGCCCCGCGCATCGGGTCCTCACCCATCGGGGCTTCACCCATCGCGACCACCGGCCCGCGCCTCGAAGGTGCTGCCCGCGTCCTGCCGGTACGGCGCGTCCTGCCACTGCCCGGAGTCGAGCTTCCGGCTCGTGTCGACGGCGACGAAGCTCCACGGCCCGCGGTAGACGTTGTCGTGCCAGCGGTTTCCCTGCTCATGGGTGATCGCCTCGGCCACCCGCTTGCCCTTGTACGGCGACCACTTCGGGTAGGTGCCGTAGTTGGCGAGCACCGCCATGCGGCCGCACTCCGCCGAGCACGTGACGACGGACGGGTCGAGCGTGAAGCGGTTGTCGTGGATGTCCACCCGCTGGGTCTTCCACCGGCAGTCGGAGTAGAGGGGCGCCTTGGCGATCCCCGGCCGTGCGCAGCGGTCGGTGTCCTTCACCAGCAACGTGCAGTAGCCGGTGGAGGTGTTGGCCGGGCTGTTGCAGAACCGGTCGGCGTTCTCCCACAGGGTGATCCCGGACCAGTTGTCCTCCAGCACGTTCCGGTAGATCTCGATCTTGTCCGTGCGGGCCCGGACCCGCGGCTCACCGCCCGCCTCGGAGATGTAGATCGTCGCGTACGGGAAGTCGTCGCCGCGCCCGGCGTACTTGCGGCCCTCGACCCAGTTGTTCCGCCGGATCGTGTTGTTCCGGATGACCGCGTTGTAGCTGGTCTCGTACATGAGCGCGGCGCCGTCGTTGCTTTCGAGGACGTTGTCCTCGATGCGGAAGTCGTTGTTGTTGTTGTCCGCCCACAGCCCGGCCCCGCGGTTGTCGTGCACCCAGTTGCCGCGGATCTCCGCGCCGTCGACGGCCCAGAACTTGACGCCTCCCGTGCAGCCGCAGCCCCGCTGCCGCCGCTCCCAGTCGTCGGTGTTGTTGCCGACGATCTCGTTGTCCTCGACGACCAGGCCCTCGATGGAGTCACCGGTCTTGTACGCGTTCATCCCGTACTGGCCGTTCTCGCGCAGGCAGTTGGCGCGCACCTCCTGGCGGGCGCCGGCCATCAGCCCGGCGCCGGAGTTGTACTGGATCTTCGCGTGCTCGATCACCCATCCGTCGGCCATGTCGTGGTTGACCACGCCCTCGTTGTGGGGCGCGACGAAACGCTGGACGGTCAGATGGCGGATGGTGACGCCGGGTGCGGTGCCGCTGAACGCGTACTGGTTCTTCTTCCGGCCGTCGAGCACCGCGCCCGGCGCCCCGACGTAGCGGTTGCCCTTCTTGGTCATGACCTGGGCGTAGCGCTCGGGCTTGAGGCGGTGCTTGCCCGGCCGCAGCCAGAACGTGGTGTTCGGCGGATGGCTCCTGGTCTTCGCCGCCAGGTCGCCGACCACCGCGGGGTCGACCGTCACCGCGCCCTTCGGCGGCTTGGCGGGACCGGCCGCCGGCTCGGCGCACACCCGGGCCACCGCCGTGGAACGCGCCCCGGACGCGGAGGGCTCGCCGATCGGCTCCGCCGGGCGGTCCGACGTGCCCGTACAGCCGCTCGCCAGCAGGACCAGCGCCAGCGGTGCCGCCGGCGCGGCCAGGCGCCGCCACATGAACCCCACGCGTCCCCCTCTCCTAGCCGCGGAACCTGAGTACGGTGGTGAACCCCGTCACGCCGTCGGCGAAGCCCGTGCCGACCAGCGTCGTGGCGGGTTCCTTGCGCCCGAAGCCGGGGGAGTACCAGCCCAGCGGCGGATCGGTCTCCCCGCGATGGGCCCGCCAGGTCAGCTCCCCGGGCAGGTCGAGCACCGCCGAGCGGTCCTCGCCGTCCCGGGTCCAGGTCAGCACCGCCCGGCTGCCCACCAGGTCCGCGGTGACCGCGGGACCGAGGTGGAAGGCCAGACGTGCCGCCCGGCTGGGGCCGCGCACCTCGTCGACAACGCGTAACTCGCGGCTATCCGCCCTTAGTTCCACCCGGCGGCGGTGCGTGGAGCGCTGGTAGCCGTCGTGTTCGGCGCACCAGCGGGCCACCTTCGGATCGGAGGTGTCCGCGACCAGGACGCGGCTGCGGGCGTGCCGGGTCCACAGGAAGGGGCCGCCCGAGACGGACTGGTCGGCGCCGTCCAGTTGCAGGGTGTTGTGGCCGAGGGTCGAGCGGAAGTACTGCCGCCACTGGGGCTGCCCGTGGTAGCAGAACGTCCCCGGGTCGGCGAGCACGTCGACCCCGTCGTGCCGCACCTCCACGGAGAGCGCGTCGGCGTGTGCGTGCGCGGCGATGGAGAGGAAGCCGTGCGGACCGCCGTCGCAGCGGCACCAGATCTCCCCGGGGCCGCGCAGGACGGACATGCCCGCGTCGGGGAAGTGCACCGGCCGGCGCGCCGGGCGCGTCACGGCCCGCGTGCTCCCCTTCCCCGGGTACGGGCGGATGAGCGAGGCCAGGAGCGGGGTGCGCACATCGGCGCCGGTCACCGCGGGCCACCAGTCGAGCCGCCCGAACACGGCGTCCCCGGTGGCGAGCAGCGAACCCCACCGGTCGGTGCCCGCGCCGTCCACGACCAGGCCGTGCCCGTCGTCGGCGTCCCCCTGGCGCGGCGGCCGCAACCGGTTGTCCACGACGGCCGCGAGGGCGTCCGTCATCCGGAGCAGCACGAGCCGCACGGCCCCGGGCACCGGCACCCCGGCGGCGTCCGCCTCGGCGACCGCGGCCAGACCGAGCTCCAGGACGAGTCCGTGGTACTCGGTGGCCAGTTCGCGGTTGAGACCGGAGCCGAAGGTGTTGCTCCGCAGGTGCCGTTCGAGGGAGCGCAGCGCGTCGTCGCGCCAGCGCTCCGAGTCGGGGAACCACCCGAACGCGCAGGCCGCGGCGGCCTGACCGGCGGCCTCCGCGATGACGTGGTTGTTCGCCGAGGAACCCCGGCTGGGGAAGGCGGCCAGCCAGCGCTGGTGGTGCCAGATCTGCCGGAGCGCCACCGGATTGTCCTCGAAGAGACCGGCCGCGCCGGACCAGCCGTCGAGCAGCCGGCGGACCCACACCCAGGAGAGCAGCCGGATGCCCAGCTCGATGCCGCTGATCCAGTGCACGCCGCGCAGCGGAGGGTTGGCCGCCCACCACGACCGCAGGTGCTCGGCCACCCGCTCGGCGTACCGCTCGTGCCCGGTGACCGCGTAGGCGGCGGCGAGCACGGTGAGGTACTGGTGCCGGGACGGCTCCCAGATCTGCTTGATGTCCCCGACCGCGTCCTCGTTCCGGTACGGCACGTCGAAGGCGTAGCCCCAGGGGGCCCTGCGGCCGGTCTTCGGGTCGTGCCACCAGTCGGGGTCGGTCAGGTCGTCGCGGCGCACCCCGAAGAACTCGGCGTGCCCGGCCATCAGCCGGTCCGCCTCGGCGACCAGGCGCTTCACGGCGTCCGGCGGCACCGAGGCGAGCGCCCCCTCGGGCAGGACCGCGGTGAACCGGGCGCCGGTCACGCGCGGGCAGGGCAGCCGCGCCGACCGCCAGCGGCGCCTGCGCACCGTGTCGCCCACCCGGCCGCCGACCTCCCGCGGTCCCATCCGGGCGAGCCGCCGCAGGTACCAGCCCGCGCTCATGGTCATCGCGGCCCCGCCAGGGTCACCGGCGCCCCGCTGACCAGGGCGGTCCGCACGGCGAGGGTGGCCGCCGTGGTGGCGACGAGGGACTCCAGCGGCACCGGCATCGGCCCGCCGGTCCGCACGGCCTTGACGAACGACGCCAGTTCGGCGGACTGCCCCTTGTCCCTGGCCTTGGGCAGCCGCGAGCTGACCCACCGCTTGCGCCCGCCGTCGTACACCGTGGCGCGGACGAAGTCGTCGAGCCGCAGGGCGTGGCCGTCCGCGACCATGTCCAGAGTCTCCTTGGGGAACCCGGCGGGGCCCGTGGTGACGTAGCTGAGGGTGGCGGTGGAACCGTCCGGGTAGCGCAGCACGATCTGCAGGTCCTCGTTGCCGGGCGTCGCGGTCGCGTACACCGAGACCGGGTCGGCCGCGAGCAGCCAGCTCACCGTGTCGATGAAGTGCCCGCCCTCACCCGCGAACCGCGAACCCTCGGTGCCCTGCCGGAGGTACCAGCTGCCGTGTGCGAGCCGTCCCGCGTTGACCAGGTAGCGGACGCTCGCCGGGCCGGTCCTGGCGCCGAACCGGGTCCGCGCCTCCCGCAGGAGCGGCGCGAAGCGGCGGTTGAAGCCCACCTGCAGCCGGTCGTTGCCGGACTCCTCCACCACCGCGAGCACATCGGTCAGCTCGTCCTCGGTGAGCGCCAGCGGCTTCTCCACGAACACGGCCTTGCCGGCGAGCAGCGCCTTGCGGGTCAGTTCGGCGTGCGAGCTGTGCCGGGTGACCACGAACACCGCGTCGACGGACTTGTCGCCGAGCACGGCGTCGAGGTCGGTGGTCGCCGCTGCGAAGCCGAACTTCCGCTTCGCGTTGGCCGCGGACAGCGCCGTCGTGGTGACGACCGTGGACAGCTCGACGCCGTCGCGCTCCGCCAGGTGCGGCAGCAGCATCGACGTCGCGTAGTTGCCCGCGCCGACGAACGCGACCCGCACCGGCCCCCGCGCCGCCCGCGCCGGGCCGGCCCCTCCGCCCTCGCGGCGCACCGCGGGCACGGCCACCGCCGGGGCCTCCGCCTCGGCGGCGGGCTCCGGACGGCCGGGGTAGCGGAACAGCACGGCCACGGCCTTCAGGTCGCCGTCCTTGAGCCGCTGGTAGGTGTCGACGGCGTCGTCGAAGTCGGCGATGTGGGAGATCAGCGGCTCCACGTCGACGCTGCCGCGGGCGACGAGGTCGAGGAAGCACGCCAGGTTGCGGCGCTCGGTCCAGCGCACGTAGCCGATCGGGTAGTCCCGGCCCTGGAGTTCGTACTCCGGGTCGTAGCGCCCGGGTCCGTAACTGCGGGAGAACCGTACGTCGAGTTCCTTCTCGTAGTACGCGTTCCACGGCAGGTCCAGGCTGCACTTGCCGATGTCGACGACCCGGCCGCGGTCCCTGCTCAGGTGGGCGGCCAGCTCGACGGGCTGGTTGCTGCCGCCGCCGGCGGCCAGGTACACCTGGTCCACGCCGTGGCCGCCGGTGAGTTCGGCGACGGCGCTCTCCACGGCCGGGGACGCGGGATCGCCGCAGGCCGCGGCGCCCAGCCGCTCGGCGAGCTCGCAGCGCGCCGGGTCGGGGTCGGCGCCGACGACGCGGACGCCGGAGGCCGCGAGGAGCTGCACCACCAACTGCCCGATGAGGCCGAGGCCGATGACCAGCGCCACGTCGCCGAGCTGCGGTTCGCCGCGGCGGACGCCCTGCATCGCGATCGACCCGACGGTGCCGAAGGCCGCGTGCCGGGGCGCGAGGCCGTCGGGCACCGGGGCGTAGAGGTTCTTCGGCACCCAGTTCAGCTCGGCGTGCAGCGCGTGCTCGTTGCCGGCGCACGCCACCAGGTCGCCGACCGCCACGTCGTCGACGCCGGGGCCGACCTGCTCGACCACGCCGCACAGCGAGTAGCCGAGGGGCGTGTAGGAGTCGAGCTTGCCCATCACCTTGCGGTAGGTGGCGGGCACCCCGTTCGTGGCCACGCTCTGCATGACCTTGGCGACCTGGTCGGGCCGGGAGCGGGCCTTGCCCACCATCGACATGCCGGCCTCGGACACCTTCATGAGCTCGGTCCCGGTGGAGATCAGCGAGTAGGCGCTGCGGACCAGCACACCGCCCTGCTTGCACCCCGGCACGGGCACGTCGAGCAGCGCGAGTTCGCCGCTCTTGTAGTTCTGCACAACCTGTTTCACCCGAGCTCCTCTTGTTTCTACGCTGTCAGGCCGCTTCGCCCCGGCCGGAGCCGGAGGTCGCGCCGCGGTACCAGTACTCGAGGGTCAGCACATGCCATAGGTGCTTGGAGAAGTCCCGCTGCCCGGCGGCGTCCTCGGCGACGAGCCGGGCCAGCGCCTCGCGGCGCAGCAGCCCGGAGCGGACCAGCTCGCCGTCGTTCACCACCTCGCGCACCAGCGGCGCGAGGTCCCGGCTCATCCAGGCGCGCAGCGGGGCGCTGAACAGGCCCTTGGGCCGGTACACGATCTCCGGCGGCAGGACCGAACCGGCCGCCTCCTTCAGGGCGGCCTTGCCCTGCCGTCCGACGATCTTGCGGTCGCCGGGCACGGTGAACGCCGCCTTGACCACCTCGACGTCCACGTACGGCACCCGCACCTCGGTCGACGCGGCCATGCTGGAGCGGTCGGTGTAGGCGAGGTTCAGGCCCGGCAGGAACATCCGGGAGTCGCCGAGGCACATGCGGTTGACGAAGTCGTCGAGTGCGTTGTCCTCGTAGACGTCCGCGTGCTCGGTCAGCACGTCGTCGACCGTCCCCGCCAGGTCGGGACTGACCAGGCCGAGCAGTTCTTCCCGGTCGTACATGGTGTAGCTGCGCCGGAAGGCGGTCTCCTCCGGCAGGTCGGCGAAGGAGAGGAACCGCTTGGCGAAGCGCACCGACCGGTAGCCCCGGCGCGACGAGGCGACCGGCAGCCGGTCCACCGCCCGTGCCAGGCCGTGCCGCAGGGGCCGCGGGACGCGCTGGTAGCGCAGCGCGAGCAGGTTGGCCAGGTGCTTGCGGTACCCGGCGAACAACTCGTCGGCGCCCATCCCCGAGAGCATCACCTTGACCCCGGCCTCCCGGGCGGCCGAGCAGATCAGGAACGTGTTGATCGCGGCGGGATCACCGATCGGCTCGTCCAGGTGGTACGTCATCTTCGGCAGCAGGTCGAGCACGTTCGGTGCGATCTCGATCTCGTGCAGGTCGACGCCGAACCGCTCGGCCACCTGCCGCGCGTAGCGCAGGTCGTCCGGCATCGCCTCGAACTTGGCGTCCTCGGCGCGGAACCCGATCGTGTACGCGGAGATCCCCGGCCGGTGGCGGGCCGCGAGCGCGGTCAGATAGCTGGAGTCGAGACCACCGGAGAGGAAGGTCGCCACGGGGACGTCGGAGAGCAGGTGCCGCCGGTTCGACTCCTCGACGATGGCGGCCACGTCCGGAAGCTCACCGGCGAGCGCCCGCTCCCGCCCCTCCGCGGCGACGTCCCGCAGGTTCCAGTACCGGCCGCGCTCCACCCGGCCGTCCGGCCCGCACCGCAGCCAGCTCCCCGGCGGCAGCTTCTCCGCCTCGCGGAACGCGCAGCGCGAGTCCGGCACCCAGTAGTACAGCAGCGAGGCCACCATCGCCGCCTCGTCGACCTGGAGCGACCCGCCGTTCACCGTGGCGAGCGCCTTGAGCTCGGAGGCGAACATCAGGCCCGTGCCGCGCCGGAGCAGGAACAGCGGCTTGATGCCGAGCTGGTCGCGGGCGAGGACCAGTTCACCGGTCCGCTCGTCGAAGACCGCGAAGGCGAACATGCCGCGCAGCCGCGGCAGGCAGTCCGTGCCCCAGCGCCGCCAGGCTTCGAGGAGCACCTCGGTGTCGGAGGTGCCGCGGAAGCGCACCCCGGCCGCCGTCAGCTCGGCGCGCAGATCGGGCGCGTTGTACAGCTCGCCGTTGTACGTGAGGGCGAGGCCGTCGGAGACCATCGGCTGGGCGCCGGTCTCCGACAGGTCGATGATGGCGAGCCGGCGGTGCCCGAGGTGCACCTCGCCGTCGCCCGCGGAGTGGCTGTACCGGCCGGCCCCGTCAGGGCCGCGGTGGGCCAGGACCTCGGTGAGCCGGTCGGTGACGGCCTTCCCGTCCGGCCATCGAAACGTGCCCGCGATGCCACACATGTCTACCGCACCTCCTGGTCGCTGTCCGGGACCCGTGCGGCCGGCAGCAACGGCCGTTCCGTCCGGAGCCGGCCTTCCCCCACGGCGCCGACGGCGGGGGAGGCGCCCCCGTCGCTTCGCCGGGCCGGCCGTTCGTGGTGGCCGCGCAGGGCGGTGTGGAGCCCGTCCCACAGCGTGCCGTCGGTCCTGTCGCGCGGATCGGGGTCGATCAGCACCACCCCGATCACCGGTATGCGCTGGTCGGCGAGTTGCCGTGCCACGGTGTGCAGCCACGCGGCGCTGCCGTGCCCGGCCCGCACGACGAGCACGGTCTCACCGCCGAGGTGCTGGAGGTCGGTCCACGCCGTGCCGGGTGCGACCGAGCCCACGCCGATCCTGCGCACCTGACGCCCGAGGGCCGCAGCACGCTCGCCGCTGACCACGGACGGGTCGTCGGGGTGCCGCCGGCCGCCGGACAGCTCCCGGCCGGGCAGACCGTCGACGACGGCCACGGGGCCGTCCGCCGCCAGCGTCCTCGCGACGTCCAGGGCGAGCGCGCTCGTATCGCGCGCGCAGCCCAGTTCGAGGAGCGACACCGATTCCGCGGAGCCCCGCACGGCACGGGCCAGGGTCGTGGTGAGCCGTGCCCGCGCCGCCCTGGTCCGGCGGCTCCGCCACCGCGGGACCGACAGCCGCGGCGTGCGGCGCAGCTCCGCGACGACCGACGCGCCGAGGTTCGCCGCGATCTCCCGGCGCAGCACCGGGCGGTCCGCCACGACCGCGCCGACCGCGGCCAGCGCGAGCCCGACGACGAGGCCGAGGACGAGCCCGATCGCCGCGTTGACGGCGACCGTCCTGGGCAGCGAGTGCGGCACCACGCGCGGCGCGTCCACGATCTGGGTGCCGGCGATGAGCTTGGGCGTGCCCGTACGCGCCTCGGCGGCCCGCTGGTCGAAGTCGGCGATCCGCGAGTTCAGCTCGGCGCGGCGGGCGAAGAGCGACTCGATGGCCGCCGACGCCTCCGGGTCGCCCTCCGGCGTCCGGTCGCCGATCGCCTCGTTGACGTCGGTGAGTTCGTCCCGCATCCGGTCGCGTTGTTCGAGCAGGGCCTTGGCCTCGGCCTTCGCGGTCTCCCGCATCCGCCGCACATGGTCGGCGACGAACGCGTCGGCCAGGGCCCCGGCCCGGGCCACCGCCTGCGCGTCGCTGTCACCCGTCACATCGATCCGCAGCACGTTGTTGGTCAGGCCGGTGCCCCGGTAGTCCTCGATGAAGTCCTCCGGCCTCTCGGGGGAGTCCAGGGCCCGCAGAGCCTTGGCGGCGATGCGCGTGGTCCCCAACAGCTCGACGTCGGTGCGGATCAGCGTGCCGGTGTCGTTGGGCTGGTCCTCCGGGTGCGTGACGAGCACCTTCGTCATCGCGGTCGGTGGCGGCGGCAGCGCGACCGCCACCGCGACGCCGGCCAGCATCCCCAGCAGCGCCAGGCAGCACCACAGGCGGCGGCGTCTGCGCACCGCCACCACCAGCGCCTGGAGGTTCAGCAGCGGTGCGGCTTCCGACGGCTCCGTGGCCGTGCTCGTCGTCACCCCGAACCTCCCGTCCCGTGGCCGGGGGCCGCGAGCGCCGGAGCGGCGCCCTCGGCGGGAGCGGGACGACCGGCGTCCCGCGCGGGACGGACCCGGACCGCGTCGGCGAGGACGACGCCGACGACCTCGTGCCCGCCGTCCGCACAGGCCTCGGCGATGCCCGCCAGCTCCTCCGGGGTCCGGCTGCCCGGGCTGAGCACGACCAGGGCGCCCGACTCGGTGTCGCGGTCCGGCACCACCGGCTGGGACGCCGGCACCTCCACCACCCGCAGCAGGGGATCTCCTCCGCCCGCGGACGGGCCGCTCTCGGCCTCGGTGACGAGCCGCCCGGCGGCCCGGCGGGCGGTCTCGTCGTCCTCCGGCACGACGACCAGCAGCCGCCGGGGCGCCGGAAGCCGCTCCCGGAGGCGGGCGCACACCCGCCGGTAGCGGATGCGTCGGCCGGCCTCGTCGCCCGACGCCTGCGGGGCGGGCATGTCCCACCGGGTGCCGAGCCCGAGGAACCGGCGGGTCCGGGCCAGGAGGCCCTGGCCCTCCGGCCGCCGCGCACCCGGTTCGGCCGGCACGTCGACCGTGCCGATGAGCGTCGAGCCGAGCGCCGCGGCGATCTCCGCCTCGGTGCGCGGCCTGCGGTTCATCCGCGCGGCGGTGAGATGGCCGACGACCGCGAGCAGGAAGAACAGCAGCGCCCCGCCGGCGATGAGCTGCACCCGCGTGGGCGGCGCCTCGCCGGTGGGTCTGACCGCCGGGCCCATGACGACCATGCCGGCCTTGTCGGACGCCGGGTCGGCCTCCTCCAGCTTCTTCATGGCCTCCTCCAGCGCGGTGCGGAGCTTCTCCAGCGAGGTCCGGGCCTGCACGCTCTCCACGGTCCGCCCCGGGTCGGCGGCGTCGGCCAGGTCGGAGATGCGGCGGTTGGTCTCGGTGACCTTCTCGCGCAGCGCCTCGGGCCCCGTGGCCGCCTCGGGGCCGGTGTCGTCGCCGCCCGTGATCCGCGCGGCGAACGCGATGAACTCCCCGGCCATGCGGTCGGCGAGCCGCTGCGCGCCCCGCGGGGTGTCGGCCGTGCCGGATATCCTGATGATGTTCCCGTCGGCGGCCTTGGCGCTCACCCGCTCCCGCAGGTCACCGCCCGCGTCGCCCCGGCCGAGCTTGGCGGCCGCGCGGTCGACCACCGCCGAACTGGTCGCGATGTCCACCTGGGTCAGCAGCTCGCGCTCCTCCCACTGCCCCGGCAGCAGGACGGACGCCGACGCCGTGTAGCGGGGCGGGAACAGCACCGAGGCGCCGTAGCCCACGAGTGCGCCCACCACGGCGAGGGCGGCGAGCAGCCGCCAACGCCGGCGCAGGATCCGCCCGATCGTGACCAGGCGTATCGTGTCCTCACTCAACGACGCGGCCTCTTCCTCGCGCGGGCCGGCCCGCGCGCCGGCGCCGGGGTGCGGCCACGGCAGGCGGCGTCGTAGGCGGCGAGCAGCGACGCCTGCGAGTTCTCCCACGAGAGCCGCCCGGTGATCCGCTCCTGGCCGGTCTTGCCCATCTGGGCCCGCTTCTCCGGATCGTCCATGAGCCGCGCGATGAGCCCGGCGAACGCGGACTCGTCGTTGGCGGGCGCGTAGACGGCGGCGTCACCCGCGGAGACCCGCGCCTCCTTCAGGTCGAACGAGACGATCGGCCGGCCCATCGCCATGTATTCGAGGACCTTGTTCATGGTCGACACGTCGTTGAGCGGATTGCGCGGGTCGGGGGAGAGGCACACGTCCGCGGTGGACAGGTGGCGCACCAGGTCGGCGTCGGGAACGCGCCCGGTGAACTCCACCTGCCCGTCGAGCCCGAGCCGCCGGGAAAGCTCTGCCATCGCGTCGAAGGCGTCGCCGCCGCCGACGAACACCGCGTGCCAGTCGGTCCGCCCGAGCTCGTCGCGCAGCTTCGCCAGGGCCCGCAAGGCGTAGTCGACGCCGTCCTGGGGGCCCATGACGCCGAGATAGCACAGAAGATGGGGCTTGCCCCGCTTCAACTCCGGTTCGGGCGGCACGGGTCGGAACCGATCGGTCGCGGGCGCGCTGCGCACCACGAAGACGTCCTCCGGCCGTTTGCCGCCGCGGCGCACCGCGACGTCCCGGTAGCTCTCGTTCGTGGCGAGCACGATGTCCGCGGCCCGGTAGGTCAGCCTCTCCAGGGCGCGCACCCCGCGGTAGAGCAGGTCCTCGCCGCGGTCGAACCGGGAGAGGTACAGCTCGGGCACCAGGTCGTGCTGGTCGAAGACGAACCGCGCGCCGCGCCGCGTCAGCCACCGTGCCGGCAGGAACAGCAGGTCGGGCGGGTTGCAGGCGTGGACCACGTGGACCGGGCCGACCCGGCGGACCAGCCGGGCCGTGTGCCACAGCGCCGAGCCGTACTCCCGCAGATAGCCGGCGGGGCCACCGGTGGCCGCGCGCAACGGGTAGCGGTGGACGGCCACCCCGTCGATCACCGCTTCCGGCTCCGTGTCCCGCTTGCTGCCCTGCGGGCATATGACGTGCACCTCCCAGCCCGCGTCGCGCAGCGTCGTGCACTCCTGCCACACCCGCCGGTCGAACGGCACCGACAGGTTCTCCACCAGGATCAGCGCGCGCCGGCCCCGCCGGCCGCCACCGGTCCCGTCACTCAACGATGTGTCACCAAGCAAGGCCCACGTACCCCGGTTCGGTCCGGCGCGCGTCGGCGTCGGGAAGGTGGATGAGATCGACGATGACCGGGCCCTCGCCATGGGGCAGCGCCGAAAGGACGGCCGGGTCCCTGGTCCCCACCAGGCACACATCGGCGTGTTCGAGCACTTCCTCCACGGAGTCCGCGAGGAGGTGCGCGAGGTGCGGCAGCCGGGTCTCGATGTACTCGCGGTTCGCGCCGAGCAGCCGCGAGAGGCTGACGTTGGCGTCGTAGATCCGCAGGTCGTACCCCTTGCCGTGGAGCCGCTCCGCCAGCTCGACGAGCGGGCTCTCGCGGAGGTCGTCGGTGCCGGGCTTGAAGGAGAGGCCGAACAGGCCCGCCCGGCGCTTGCCGGTGCGCTCCACCAGCTCCACCGCGCGCTGCAGATGTGCGGAGTTGGAGGGCAGCACATGGGAGAGGATCGGTACGGAGACGTCGGCCCGCTGCGCCGCGTGGACGAGGCTGCGCAGGTCCTTGGGCAGGCAGGAGCCGCCGAAGGCGAAGCCGGGACGCAGGTAGGCGGGGCTGATGTTGAGCTTGCGGTCGGCCAGGAAGACGTCGATCACCTGGTGGGAGTCCACCCCGAGCGCCTGGCACACCGCGCCCAGCTCGTTCGCGAAGCCGATCTTGAGGCCGTGGAAGGCGTTGTCCGCGTACTTGATCGCCTCGGCCGTCGGCACCGGCACCCGGAACACCTCGCCGGGCAGGTCGCCGTAGAGCGCGGCCACCACGTCACCGCTCGCCGCGTCGAGTTCGCCGATGACGGTCTTGGGCGGGTCGAAGAAGTCCCGCACGCTCGTGCCCTCGCGCAGGAACTCCGGGTTGACCGCCACCCCGAAGTCCACCCCGGCCGTGCCGCCGACGGACTTCTCCAGGATCGGCACCAGCAGGTTCAGACAGGTGCCGGGGAGCATGGTGCTGCGGAACACGACGGTGTGCCGCCCGCCCCGCTCCGCCAGCGCGGCGCCGATCTCCTCGGTGACCCGCTCCAGATACGTGGTGCACAGGCTGCCGTTGGGCTCCGACGGCGTGCCCACGCAGACCAGCGACACCTCACTGTCCGTGATCGCCTCGCGGACGTCGCCGGTGGCGCGCAACGCCCCGGTCCGCACGACGTCGGCGATCAGCTCACCGATCCGTTCCTCGACCACCGGGGCCTTGCCGTCGTTGACCAGGTCGACCTTCACCTGGTTCACGTCGACCCCGACGACCTCGTGCCCCATGCCGGCCAGGCACGCGGCCGACACGCAGCCCACGTAGCCGAGCCCGAAAACACTGACTCTCATGACCCGTCCCCCCAAGGCGGGCCCTGTCGGCCCGCGATCCGTGCGCCGGCCGGATGCCGACCCCCGCACATCAGTAGGCCCCCTGCCCATGGATCACCGCACGCAGCGTCTTCCACAAGATCACGGTGTCCAGGGCGAGCGACCAGTCCTCCACGTACCGCAGGTCGAGCCGGACCGCCTCCTCCCACGGCAGGTCGCTGCGTCCGCTGATCTGCCACAGGCCGGTGAGACCCGGCTTGACCAGGAGACGGCGCCGGATGTCCGGCCCGTACGCCGCGGACTCCTCCGGCAGCGGGGGCCGCGGGCCGACGAGCGACATCGACCCGGTGAGCACGTTGAACAACTGCGGCAGTTCGTCCAGCGAGTACCGGCGCAGCACCGCTCCGACCCGGGTCACCCGCGGATCCCGGCGGAGCTTGAACAGCAGGCCCGCGCCCTCGTTGCGGTCGGCGAGCTCGGCCCGCGCCCCGTGGGCCCCGGCGACCATGGTGCGGAACTTGTAGATGGTGAACTCGCGGCCGTCCTTGCCGACCCGGCGCTGGCGGTACAGCGCCCCGCCCCGGCTGTCCGCCAGCACCAGCAGCGCGACGAGCACCATCAGCGGCGCCAACAGCAGCAGCAGGAGCGCGGCGCCCAGCCGGTCGACGACTCCCTTGACCGCCCGCCGGCCCCCGGTGAAGGTCGGCATGCTGACCCGCAGCAGCGGAATCCCGAGCACCGCGTCGACGTGCAGCCGCGGACCCGCGACCTCCATCAGGACGGGCGCCACGACCATCTCGGCGTCACTGCCCTCGAGGTTCCAGGCGAGACGCTGCAGCCGGTCCGGTGACCAGTGCGGGTCGGGGGTGATCGCGACGACGCGGTAGCCGTCGCGGCGGACGTGGTTGGCGACGTCCGCCAGGCGGCCGACGACCGGCACCCCGTCCAGTTGGTCACCGTCGGGCCCGAGTCCGTCCGTCGTGCAGACCGCGTCCACGCGCCAGCCGAGGTGCGGGAACTTGCGGGCCCGCGCGATCAGGTCCTGCACGGTGGCCACGCTCCCGGCGGCGAGCACCGGTCTCAGGCACTGCCCCTCCTTGCGCTGCTTGTGCAGCCACAGGCGGAGGAGATACCGCGCCGTCATGGTGACGAGCGCGATCGCGGGGACCGCGACGAAGATCCAGAGTTTGATGTTGCGCGAGGTGAGGGCTATCCCGCCGAGCGCCAGCACGACGACCGCCGCGAACAGCGAGCGCCCGAGCCGGCGGAACTCCTCGGCTCCCTGACCCAGTACGGCCGGGGCCCACGCGCGGCTCACCGCGAGCGCCCCCAGGATGAGCACCTCGGTGCCGAAGGCGAGGATGCCCCACTTCTCGTGCCAGTTGGCCGCGTCCCTGGCACCGAAGAAGATGCCGATGGACGCCACCACGAAGGCGGTGGTCATGGCATCGCTGGTGATCACGGTACGGCGGTACCGCTGCTCCCAGTCGATCGCGGGCCGGTTGATCGTCCCGTCCGCCAGACGCCCGCGCGCCGACGGAAACGGGCTGACTAATCCCCCCTGCCGCACAGAACCCCCCAGGTCCCCAGTGGTTCGACGTGTACGCCTAACACTGCCCCTCCCCCCCGGGAGGCCCCCGCCCCCCGCGCTGTTCCTCCCCTCGGGAGGCCATGCCCCCCGTCGTGCCGCACCGTTCACTCCGCGCGGAAGGCCCCCGCCTTCGGCGCATGACGTTCTGGTCGTGTGAGCGCTCTGGGAACAACTCGCCCTGGCGGCAGCGGAATCGCATGCCCTGCCAGACCGGCGAGGTACGTGGAAGACCCGTCGGGACCCAGGGCGCCCCCGCACCCAAGACCCCCCTCGGGCCCCAAAACCGATCACCCCCACGTCTGGCGCGGGGACATGAATGCTGGCTGCCCGCAGCGCCGGACCTATAGATCAATGTTGGTCGCCTCGTGCCCGAACAGCTGAAGCACGGTCAATCTAGACCATCGGGGCCGGTATGGAGAGAGGATGTGGTGAATTTGTGCTCAACCCTTGAGGCCGGGTCGAAAGACCGGTGACCGCCGCCGTGCGGCGCACCGCCACGGGCCGCACCGGGCCCACGGCAAAGGTGCGCCCCCGTGAACGGGGACGCACCTCGGTCGTCGCGTGGAGGGAGCCGGACGCCCCTAGAAATAGTGCTTGCGGCCGCCCACGGCGCGCCCGGTCGTGCCGAGTATCCACAGCACCGCGCCGACCACGACGAGCACTCCGCCGATGGTCGTCAGCAGTGAGATGCCTGCCAGCAGGCCGATGATGAGCAGAATGGCGCCAAGAACAATCATTACGGCTCCGATCGTCAAGTTCTTCCGGTGCGTGGGCGGGCCCCTGGCCCGGGCCGGTCGCTGGAGCGGCGGCGCTGGATTGTGTCGTGCCCCCTCCGTGTGCCCTGCGTCCGGCCATCCATGCGGGCCGTCGGCCACCGGGTCGGGAGCGGTCACCAGGGCCCAGGCCGGCACTGGTCGTCAATGACGTCCCGGGCCGCGCGCAGCAGGGCCCGGTCGTGGCCGAAGGCGTGCGCCCGCAGCCGGGCGAGGGCGTCGTCGGGGGTGAGGTCGTACTCTTCGCGGCGATGAGGCCCGCCGCCGTGTGGACCACCGGCGGGTAGCCCCACGGGCCGTGCGGGACGGGACGCGACCAAGCGGTGAGCAGATGCGGGCGCTCGTCCAGCGCGAGGAGGGCGAGGACGCGCGCGTAGGCCTCGGTCCGGGTGTGCCGACAGTCCGGGCGTGCCGACGGTCCAGGCGTGCCGACGGGGCGGGTGTGCCGACGGTCCGGGTGTGCCGACGGTCCGGCCGAATCGCTCCGGGTCAGCCTGGGGGAGGGGCCGTGCGTCCAGGCCCCGCACGGGGACGGGCCGGTGGTGGCCGACGACGTCGACGTGGCGGACGCGACGCGCCAGTGGCCGGTTCTCGCCCTGCGGGCCAGGGAACACGGCATCCGCGCGCTCTACGCCCTGCTCGCTCAGGGCGGCCCGGCCGGTGGGCGCCGTCGACCTCGCGCTCGTACCGCGACCGGGCGGGACCGGCGTCCGGCGCGGACCTCGAAACCGCCCCGGAACCACGCCGGTCGCCGCCGGTCTCCTGCTGCTGTCCTCACCCGCGCCGTCCCCCCGGGCCTTCCCTTGAGCCGGACGAGGAGAGCCGCGAGGAAGGCTGGCTCGTATCGGCGCACGCGGTGATCCACGCGCCCGCCGGCATGCTCGGCCACCGGCGGGCGCACGCCGCCGTCCACGGGAACCTGGATCTCCCCGGGCCACCGGGCCACCGGGCCGCTCAGGCCGCGACGAGACCGTCCTCGGTGCGGGAAGGAGTGCGGGAAGGACGGGGCGTGGGGCGCTGCGCCGCGGCGAGCATGTCGTCGGCCGCCGCGATCGCCTCGGTGGCCGTCCGGGCGCCCGTGGCCTCGCAGAGGTCTCGTACGACGTCCGCCAGTCGCCGGCGTCGTGCGGGGTCCGGCTTCTCGGCGAGCGCGATACGCGCCTCGGCGTACCGGGCGAGCAGGGTTCTCACACAGCGGGCTTCCGGCTGCGACACGGCCACGGGTCCCTTCAAGAGGTTCTTTTGTGCCGTACGTGTGCCCGGCGAGCGTGGTTTCATGCGGGGCCCGTGGGTGGCGTGGGGCGGGGGGATGTTTGTGACGCGCGTGACCGGTTACCTGGGGCGCGTGCCGCGGTGTCCCGGAATGTCCGACACCGGACGTGCACACCTCTGACCACCGGAAAGGACCATCATGACCACGCCCGAGGAGAACCGGCCGAAGACCACGTCGACCGACGAGGTCGTCAACGACACCGACGAGGCGCGGTCGCGCCAGGAGGGCGCCTCCGGCCGCACCATCCGGGAAGCGATGGAGGAGGCGGGCGTCAGCCGTGAGGACTTCGAGGAGGAGTAGCGCGGCGACGACCGCCACCGGCAGGTGATCGACATGCCCGAGGAACCCCCGGGGAGACGCGGCCCCGAGCAGCAGTCGCTCTTCGACTGGGAGGACCCCGCCCCGCCCGCGGCGCCGCACCGGTCCTTCCGGGACAGCCCCGAGGCGCGGCGGATGCTCGACGTGCGCGAGGTCTACGCCGAGCCCGCCGCCCTCGACTCCCCGCGCGGCCGGCAGATCATGGCCCGGCTGCCGGACGACGTGCGCGTGGTCGAGGTCCCGGGGCACTGGCGCATCCCGTCCCTGCACGGCAACGACGGGAACATCGGGCGGTGGGTCCGCATCAAGACCGAGACGCTCGTCCTCGGGGTCAAGCACAAGCTCACCACCCGCGTGAACGGCAGATCCGCCGACTGGATCGCCCCCGGCACCTCCAACGGCTGCGCGATGTCCTGCGCCTACTGCTACGTCCCGCGCCGCAAGGGCTTCGCCAACCCCATCACGCTGTTCACCAACATCGAGGCGATCCTGGCCCACGTCCGGCGGCACGTCCGGGCGCAGGGGCCCAAGACCACGCCCAACCAGTGCGACCCTCTGGCCTGGGTCTACGACTTCGGCGAGAACGGCGACTGCTCCGTCGACGACCTGGTCTGCGACAACACCGCGGACTTCATCGCCGCGTTCCGGTCCCTGCCGACGGCGAAGGCGTCCTTCGCGACCAAGTTCGTCAACCCCGACCTGCTCGCGCTCGACCCGCAGGGCCGGACGCGCGTCCGCTTCTCCGTCATGCCGCCCGACGACGCCAGGCTCCTGGACATCCGGACCAGCCCGGTGCCGGAGCGGATCGCCGCGGCGGCCGACTTCCTCGACGCCGGATACGAGGTCCACTTCAACCTCTCGCCGGTCGTGCTGCGGCCCGGGTGGGAGCGGGACTGGGCCGACCTCCTCGACCACCTCGACGACGTGCTGCCCACCCGTGTGAAGGAACAGGCGGCGGCCGAGATCATCATGCTCACCCACAACCAGGGCCTGCACGACGTCAACCTGGGCTGGCACCCCCGCGCCGAGGAACTGCTGTGGCAGCCGGACCTCCAGGAGACCAAGCGCTCACAGAACGGCGCGCTCAACGTCCGGTACGCCATCGACGTCAAACAGCGCTCCCTGGCCCGCCTCCAGGACCTGCTCGCCGAGCGGACGCCGTGGCTGCGGATCAGATACGCGTTCTGAACGGCCCTCCGCGCCGGCTGGTCCCGCGGCCTGATCGAGCTGCGTCAGTCGTTCACCAACGGCTCGGACCTGTTCAGCCACTTCTTCTGGCCCGTGCTGATGCTGGGCGTGACCTTCTTCCTGCGGGACGTGTCCTTCGGCGGCACCGGATTCGCCCTGGGCACCCTGGTGCTGCCCGGCATCCTCGGCATGAACGCCGCGATGGCCATGGTGTCCATGAGCCAACTCCTCGCCACGGAGCGGGAGGACGGCACCCTCCTCCGCGCCAAGGCGATCCCGAACGGCATGCCGGCCTATCTGATCGGCAAGATCGTCTCGGTGGCGGGCGGTGTCGTCGTCGACCTGGCGATCTTCCTCGTGCCCGGCCTCTTCGTCGTTCCCGGCCTCACGGTCGGCAGCCTCGGCTCCTGGCTCACGCTGGGCTGGGTGCTCGCGCTCGGCCTGGTGGCCACGCTGCCGATCGGCGCGGTCCTGGGGTCGGTGTTCAGCAGCGCCCGCGGCCAGGGGGCTGCTCACCCTTCCGGTCCTCGCCCTGATCGGGACCTCCGGCATCTTCTGCCCGGTCACCTCCATGCCGGAGTGGGCGCAGTGGACCGCACAGGCCTTCCCCGTCTACTGGCTCGGACTCGGCATGCGCTCCGCGCTGCTCCCGGAGAGCGCGGTCACCGTCGAGATCGGCGAGTCCTGGCGGCATCTGGAGACCGTCGGAGTCCTGACGGGGTGGGCGATCGCCGGTCTCGTCCTCGCCCCCGTCGTGCTGCGGCGCATGGCCCGGCGGGAGTCCGGATCGGCCGTGGCCGAACGCAGGGAGAAGGCGCTGCGACGGGTCGGCTGACGCCGGGCCCCGGTCAGCCCCGTGTGTCCCTTCCCAGCCGTGCGAGGCGCCGCAGGGCGGGCAGTGCCCCGGTGATCGCGCCGCGCTCCTCGGGGGTGAGCCGTGCGATGAGCGGGGTGAGCTGCGCGACCCGTTCCCGGTGCCGTGACGTGCCGACGCCGCGGCCCTTCTCGGTGAGGTGGACGAGGACGGCGCGGCCGTCGCGCGGGTCGCTCCCGCGTTCCACGAGGCCGTCGCTCTCCAGGCGCTGGACGAGCTGGGTGAGCCCCGGGCGGCTGAGCTGTTCGCTCGCGATCAGGTCGACCAGCCGTTTCGGGCTGCCCTCGCGGGCGAGGGCGTCGAGCACCGACAGCGTGCTGAAGGTGTGGTTACCCCGACGTGGCAGCCGGATATAGAAACGGTTGAACTCCTCGACGACGGCGATGAACTGAGTCACATTCAGATGGTTTCCGGAGGCGCGCACGCCGGGGAGCCTATAGCTTGCGAAGTGGCGATGTATTGATAACTTACACAAGTTGCTTATGGTGTTTCGGGTGGCCGGCACGGCTGGCGCGTCCTGCGCGGCCACCCTCTCCCCGACTGTCGAGCCTCAAACGCTGTGAGAGGAACGCATGACTGTTCGTGTAGGTATCAACGGCTTCGGCCGCATCGGGAGGAACGTCTTCCGGGCGGTTGCCGCCAGGAACGCGGACCTGGAGATCGTCGCGGTCAACGACCTGGGCGACGTTCCGACCATGGCCCACCTCCTGACCTACGATTCGGTTCTCGGCCGTTTCCCCGAAGAGGTCACCGCCGAGCCCGGCGCCATCCGGGTCGGCGACCGCGAGGTCAAGGTCCTCGCCGAGCGCGACCCCGCGAAACTCCCCTGGGGCGACCTGGGGGTGGACGTGGTCATCGAGTCCACGGGCATCTTCACCAAGGCCGAGAAGGCCCGCGCGCACATCGACGGCGGCGCCAAGAAGGTGATCATCGCCGCCCCCGCGAGCGACGAGGACGTCACCATCGTCCTGGGTGTCAACGACGACATCTACGACCCCGAGCGCCACACGATCATCTCCAACGCCTCCTGCACCACCAACTGCCTGGGCGTCCTGGCCAAGGTGCTGCACGACACGGTCGGCATCGAGTACGGGATGATGACCACGGTCCACGCCTACACCCAGGACCAGAACCTCCAGGACGCCCCGCACAAGGACCTGCGCCGCGCGCGCTCGGCCGCCGTCAACGTGGTGCCGACGTCCAGTGGAGCCGCCAAGGCCATCGGCCTCGTCCTGCCCGAACTCCAGGGCCGCCTCGACGCATTCGCGCTGCGGGTCCCCGTGCCGACCGGCTCGGTCACCGACCTGACGGTCACCACGAGCCGCCGCACCACGGTCGAGGAGATCAACGAGGCGTACGCGAAGGCCGCCGACGGCGCGTACAAGGGGCTGCTCTCCTACACCGAGGCGCCCATCGTCAGCTCCGACATCGTCACGGACCCGGCCTCCTGCGTCTACGACGCCGGGCTCACCCGCGTGATGGGCCCGCAGGTCAAGGTCGTCGGCTGGTACGACAACGAGTGGGGCTACTCCAACCGCCTCATCGACCTCGCCCTGAAGGTCGGCTCCTCGCTCTGAGGCCCGTCGTGGGACCGGTCGTCGACGGGTCCGGCTCGCGCCCTCGCGGGGCGTCGGGCCGATCCGTCACGGCCGGTCCTCGCCCTCCTCGTTGCCGAGTTGAGCGAGGCGGGAGAGCGCCGGCAGCGCCTTCGTGATCGCCCGCTGGTCCGCGGGCGACAACTGGGCGACGAGCGGGCCCAGGCGCCGGATGCGGTCCTCCAGGCGCGACGTGCCGACCTGGCGGCCCGCCTCCGTGATGTGGACGAGGACGGCGCGTCCGTCCGTCGGGTCGGGACGGCGTTCCACGAGCCCGTCCTGTTCGAGACGCGTGACCAGTTGGGTGAGGCCCGGCTGGCTGATCTGCTCGGTCCTGGCCAGTTTGGTGAGCCGCGTCGGGCCGCGGGAGGTCAGGGTGTCGAGCACCGAAAGCGTCGTGAACGACAGCGTCTGCAGCGCCGGCAGGCGGATGTAGAAGCGGTTGAAGTTCTCGATCGCCGTGATCAGGGCGCCCACGTCCAAGTGGTCCGGCGGGCTGTTGGTCTGCGAAGTGGTCACCCTAGAAAAATAGCGCACACTTATATAGTCTCGTTGATGCATTCGAGGTCGGCGCCTCGCGGCGGTATGCGGGCCGTTCCGGACCTCCATGGCGCAATGGCGCGTCGGCCCACGTCAGTAGCGCAGAGCGAGGAACGCATCCATGCCCACGCGTATCGGCACCGCACGGAGCACGGACCTCGGCATCGTGGCCTCCCCATGAACCGGCCCCGCCCAAGCCGCGCGCTCCCGTCGCGGTGAAGACGGTGAAGAGCAGACACTGACGCAGAATTTCCCGCCGCTGTCGATCCGGGGCGCTTTCAGAGGAATGCCGAAAGGCCTCGGGGAAATGAGCATGGACACGTGACGGAACTTCCGAGGTTACCCTTCGACAACCCGTCCATCATGGGCATCGCGCCGCAGATGCGGGCACTGCAGCGGGAAGGGCCGATCGCCAGGGTGCGGACCGCCGGTGAGGACGCCTGGCTGGTCACCCGGTACGACGAGGTCAGGACACTGCTCGCCGACCCCCGCCTCCGCCTCAGCAACCCCGACCCCGAGCAGTCGGCCAACAGCGCCGCCAGGGGCTTCATGGTCGCCCTGATGGCCGGGGACGACTGCGCGACCGAGCCCGCCCGGCACGCCCAGATGCGCGCCCTGCTCGTCCCCTTGTTCTCCACGCGCCGCATGCGCCGGATGCAGACCCGCATCGAGCGCCATGTGGACGAACTGCTCGACCAGTTGGCCGTGAGCGCCCCGCCCGTCGACCTGCACCGCGCCCTGTCGTTCCCGCTGCCGACCATGGTGGTCTGCGACCTGCTCGGCGTGCCGCTGGACGACCGGGAGCGGTTCGGGCAGTACGCGAGAGGCACCTTCGACCACAGCGACGACCAGCACTCGGCGAACACCTTCAAGAAGGTCGTCGACTATCTGAGGGAACTGGTGGCCCGCAAGCGGACCGAGCCGGGCGACGACATCCTCTCCGAGCTGATCTCCGCCAAGGACGGCGCCCTGTCCGACGAGGAGATCGTCCAACTGGGCGCCGCCGTCCTGCTGTTCGGCTACGAGACCACCATCGTCCGCATCGACCTGGGCACCCTGCTGCTGTTCCGCAACCCGGCCCAGCGCGCGCAACTCGTCGAGGACCCGGGACTCGCGCCCGCCGCGGTCGAGGAGATCCTGCGCCTCGGCGTCGGCGGCAAGGGCTCCAACGCGCTGATACCCCGCTACGCCCACAGCGACATCACCGTGGGCGACACCGTGATCCGGGCCGGGGACGCGGTGAAACTGGCCATCGGCGCGGCCAACATCGACGGCCGGGCCTACCCCGACCCGGACGTGCTCGACCTGACCCGGGACAGGCCCAGGTCGAACCTGGCCTTCGGGCACGGCGCCCGCCTCTGCATCGGCCGCACCCTGGCCCGCATCGAGCTGACGGCCGTCTTCGAGCGGCTGTTCCGCAGGCTGCCCGAACTGCGGCTCGCCGTCCCCGAGGAGTCCCTGCGCTGGCAGGAGCACCGCATCACCGGCGGCTTCGACGAGATCCCCGTGACGTTCTGAGCGGCGTCCGCCGGCCGCCGGCGGCCCGCCCCCAGCAGGAACCTCCGCATCGAACTCCTCCTTCCCCCGCGCGGACACCACGAGGACAAGGATCATGACGGACACTTTCAGCGACTACGCCGACTGCACGCCCCTCATCGACGACCGTGAGGCCCTCGACCGGTTCTACGACGAGCACGGCTACCTCTATCTGCGCGGCGTCCTCGACCGCGACCTCGTGCGGACCGCCGCCGAGCAGATGCTCGAAGGCCTGATCGCCCTCGGCCACGCCGCTCCCGGCACCACGCTGGAGACCCTCACCATCGAATCCTTCGAGGCGGTCGACGAGGTGGCGATGCACGACTACGTCAAGTACGACGACCTGTGGAACCACCCCTCCACCCTCAAGGTCTGGGAGAAGGCCTTCGGCGAGCCCGTCTTCGTCTTCAAGTCGACGACGATCCGCTATTACCCCTCCGCCGCGGGCGCCGCGGGCTCGGAGGAACCGCACTTCCTGACGCCCCTGCACCAGGACGGCTTCTACATAGGGCCGAACAAGGACTTCCGCACCGCCTGGATACCGCTGCTCCCGACGACCCCCGGGACGGGCGGCGTCGCCCTCGCCGACGGCAGCCACAAGAAGGGCCCGCGCGAGCACGTCGTCACCGAGAACTTCCGCCGCTTCGGCCACCCCGTACGCGGTATCCCCGCCGAGGAGTTCGGCGCGGACGAGCGCCTGCTGTTCTCGCCCATGGAACCGGGGGACGTGCTCCTCTTCCACGCCTACATGTGCCACAAGTCCATCCCGAACGTCTCCGCGGACCCGGCCGCCATGCGGATGTCGATGGACACCCGCGTCCAGCCCGCCACCTCGCACCGCGGGTTCAACTCCCTGACGCCCTGGCCGGAGTCCGCGAAGGACGCCTCCAAGGGAATCCTGTCGAAGATCACCGGTACGCCCACCACCATCGAATGACCTTCCCACCCCCGAACCAGTCCCCACCGTCCCCCACACACGCCCGGGTAGGCAGCGCATGACACAACGCGAGGGTCTCCCCTCTCCGCAGGGACCCACCGCGGCACCCGAGCCCCCGGCCGGCCCCCGGCCGGCCGCCACGGGGCTCAGCGGCATCGCCCTCGTGGTGGTGCTCACCGGATACGCCCTGTCCATCGTGGACGCCTCCATCGTCAACGTGGCGCTGAACCCGATCAGTGACGACCTCCACGGCGGCCCCGCCGCACTCGAACTGGTGGTGTCCGGCTACGGCCTCACCTACGCCCTCGGCCTCGTGCTCGGCGGACGTCTCGGTGACGCCTTCGGCCGGCAGCGCCTGTACGCCTACGGGCTCGCGGCGTTCACCCTCACCTCGGCGCTCTGCGGACTCGCGCCGACCATCGAGTTCCTCGTCGCGGCCCGGCTGCTCCAAGGCGCCGCCGCCGCCATGCTCGTGCCGCAGGTGCTCGCCACGATCCAGGCGGCCACCGAGGGTCAGGCGCGCGCCCGCGCCATCGGCATGTACGGCGCGACCGCCGCCCTCGGTATGGTCATCGGACAGATCCTCGGCGGGCTCCTCGTCTCGCTGGACATCGCCGGGATCGGCTGGCGGGCGGTCTTCGCGATCAACGTGCCCATCGGGGTGGCCGCACTGCTCGCCGTCCGGCGCGTCCCCGCGACGAAGGCCGACGCGAAGCCGTCCTTCGACCCCCGGGGCACCGCCCTGTTCGGCCTCACCATGGTCTGCGTCCTCGCCCTGGTCGTGGCGGGCCCCGAGCTGGGGTGGCCGCCGTGGCTGTGGTCGCTGCTGCTGGTCGCGGCGGCGGGCGCGGTGGCGCTGGCGCGGGTCGAGCGCGGACTCGAGGCGCGGGGCGGCTCACCGCTGCTGTCCCCGTCGGTGCTCTCCCACCAGGGGATGCGCAGGGGCCTGGCGGCGATGGTGCCGTTCTCGGCGGGCTTCGGCGCCTTCCTGTTCGTCTACGCACTCGTCGCGCAGGGGCACTTCGGCTTCGACGGGCTCGAATCCGGCGGGGGCCTCGCGCCGTTCGCCGTGGCGTTCTTCGCGGTGACGCTGTTCACCCCGAGGATCGCGGCGGCCCTCGGCGCCCGGATCGTCACCCTGGGCGCCTTCGTCCAAGGCGCGGGCCTGCTGCTGCTCGCGCTGGTGATCCGGCTGGGCTGGCCGCACCCCTCCCTGACGCTCGTCCTCGTGGGGATCGGCCTCTACGGCGTGGGCGCGGCGCTGACCGGTCCCACGCTGTTCCGGATGATCCTCGCCGACGTACCGCCCGCGCAGGCCGGCATGGGCAGCGGTGTGCTGGTGACCAGCCAGCAGATGGCGACCGCGCTCGGCGCGACCGTCGGCGGGACCGTCTATCTCTCCCTGGCCGACTGGCAGTCGACGGTGTCGGCGGCCGTGGGCGTCCTCGCGCTCCTCGCATGCTGCTCGGTGACCGTTCTCGTGATCAGCCTGAAGCTCCCCGACCCCCGGTAACGCCCGCGCCCCGCGAACGGCGCGATCCGATCCAGACCTTCTCGTGGGCGACGGCGCGCCGCTTCGTCGGCGTGCCCGTGCGCAGAAGCGGAGACAGCCACGTGCACTCGCAGACCCAGACGGCCGTCGTGACCGGCGCGGCCAGCGGCATCGGCCTCGCCCTCAGCGCGCGCCTCGCACGCGCCGGCGCCAGCGTGATCATGGCGGACGTCGAGGGCGGCGCGCTGCGCCGCCGTGCCGCCGAACTCACGGCCCAGGGCGGCCAGGTCACCGCGGTGACCGCCGACCTGACCGACCCGGACGCCGTCGAACGGCTCGCGGACACCGCGTTCGACGTGCTCGGCGACATCGACGTGGTGTGCAACAACGCGGGCGTCCTCGGCCCCGTGGGACAGCCCCTGTGGGAGGCGCCGCTGGAGCGGATGCGGGAGGTCTTCGAGGTGAACCACTGGGCGCACGTGCTGGTGGCGCGCGCCTTCGTGCCGCGGCTCCTCGCCCGCGGCCGGCCCGCCCACCTGGTCCACACCGCCTCGATGTCCGCCTTCGTCGTCGGTGCGGGCAGTGCCGCCTACGCCGCGTCCAAACACGCCGACCTCGCGGTCGCCCGCAGCCTCCGCGCCGACCTGGCGGACACCGGCATCCGGGTGTCGGTGCTGTGCCCCGGCCGGGTCGACACCCCCATGGTCCAGGGCCTGACCGCGCCGCGCGGCGCGGGCGGCGACACCTCGGTGAGCGCCGAGGCCGTCGCCGGCGTCGTGGTGGACGCCCTCGGCTCCGACCGCTTCTACCTCTTCAGCAACTCCGACGCGCCGCAGCGGCTGCGCGATCAGTTCGATGACGTATGGCGTCATGTTTCCCTTTCGCCCCCTTCCCCCGAGGAGGAGCTGTGGCCCGCACCGAAGGCGACGACCGGAGCGACGAAGCACTGACCGAAGATGCACCGACCGAAGAGGCGCCGACCGAAGAAGCACCACCCATCGACCTGGCGGCGATACGGGAGAAGTACCGGCAGGAACGCGACAAGCGCGGCGCCGGCCGCACCTACCAGTTCGCGCGCGGCGACTTCAGCCACTACGCGCGCGACCCCTACACCGAGCGGCGGGAGCGCGAACCGCTCACCGACGAGGTGGACGTCGCCGTCGTCGGCGCCGGCATCGGCGGCCTGCTGACCGGCGCCAACCTGCGCAAGGAGACAGGCCTCGACCGCATCCGGCTGATCGACGAGGCCGGCGACGTGGGCGGCACCTGGTACTGGAACCGCTTCCCCGGCGTCCGGTGCGACGTCGAGAGCTACATCTACATGCCGCTGCTCGAAGAGACCGGCACGATACCCACCGAGAAGTACTCCACAGGACCCGAGATCTTCGCCCACCTCCAGCGGATCGCCCGCGAGTACGACCTCTACCGCGACGCCCTCTTCCAGACCACCGTCACGGAGCTGCGCTGGGACGAGGCCGCCGCGAGGTGGCTGGTGAGCACCGACCGGGGCGATGTGATCCGCGCCCGCTACGTGGCCATGTCGATCGGCCTGATGCACCGCCCCAAACTCCCCGGACTGCCGGGCCTCGACGCGTTCGCCGGGCACTCCTTCCACGCCAGCCGCTGGGACTTCGACTACACCGGCGGCGACAGCACCGGCGGCCTGACCGGGCTGAGGGACAAGCGGGTCGGCGTCATCGGCACCGGCTCGACGACCATCCAGCTCGCCCCGCACCTCGCCGAGTGGGCCAAGGAACTCGTCCTCTTCCAGCGCACCCCCGCCACGGTCGACGTCCGCGGCAACCGGCCCACCCCGCCCGGCTGGGCGGAGAGCCTGGAACCGGGCTGGCAGCAGCGCCGCATGGAGAACTTCCACGCACTGACCTCCGGCATCCCGCAGGACGAGGACCTGGTCCAGGACCGCTGGACCCAGACCACGGCCAAGCTCGCCGCCGCGATCCTGCCCACCGGCGACACCGGGGGAGACCCGAAAGAGCGGGCGCTCGCGGCCGAGCGGGCGGACTTCCTCAAGATGGAGGAGCTGCGGGCCCGCATCGACAGCGTCGTCACCGACCCCGCGACCGCCGCCGCCCTCAAGCCGTACTACCGCGTGTACTGCAAGCGGCCCTGCTTCCACGACGGCTACCTCCAGACCTTCAACCGGCCCAACGTGACCCTCGTCGACACCCAGGGGCAGGGCGTGGAACGGCTCACCCCCGCCGGGGTGGTCGCCAACGGCCGCGAGTACCCGGTCGACTGCCTGATCTTCGCCACCGGCTACGAGCACGAGTTCGCCGTCCCGTACACCGAGCGCGCCGGCTACGACATCGTCGGCCGCGGCGGCACGCGGCTGTCGGAGAAGTGGGCGGACGGGGCGCGCACCCTGCACGGGCTCCAGGTGAACGGCTTCCCCAACTGCTTCATCCTGTCCAAGGTCCAGGCGGGGAGGCACGTCAACATCGCCTACATGCTGGGCGAGCAGACCCGGCACCTCGCGCACATCGTCAAGTGCGTCGAGGAGCGCGGCCACCGGGTCGTCGAGGCCTCCGAGGCCGGCGAGAAGGAGTGGGTGGAGGAGATCCTCCGCCTCGCCAGCAGCGACCTGGACTTCCTGGAGAACTGCACGCCCGGCCTCTACAACAACGAGGGCGACCCGGGCGGACTGCCGCTGCTCAACTCCAGCTACGGCGGCGGCTCCGTGGAGTTCGTGAACATCCTCCGACGCTGGCGCGAGGCGGGCGACCTCGCCGGACTCGACCTGCGCTGACCATCCCACCCCTCTGCGAAAGGCGGCAAGGACCATGGACGTCACGCCGATACCCGGCGCCGCTCTCGGCGCCGTCGTGGACGGCGCCCATGTCTCGGGCGACATGGACGAGGCACAGGCGAACGAGATCTGGGCGGCGCTCGACGCGCACCTCGTCCTGGTCTTCCGCGGCCACGAGACCCCGACCTACGAGGAGTTCCTGGCCTTCGGCCGCCGCTTCGGGCATATCCCGAAGACCGGCCTGACCAGCGGCGCCCACCCCGACCACAATGAGATCCTGATCGTCTCCAACCTGGTGGAGGACGGCCGCAAGATCGGCGTCGGCGACGCCGGGTGGATGGGCTGGCACACCGACTACTCCTTCCGCCCCCGCGTCTCCCAGGTCGGCTTCCTCGAAGCCGTCGAAGTGCCGCCCTCCGGCGGCGGCGAGACCCTCTTCACCGACATGTACGCCCTGTACGAGTCCCTGCCCGCCGAGGAGCGCCGGCGTCTGCACTCCTACCGGGTCCGCCACGCCCTGCGCACCGGCTACGAGGAGACCATCGAGGAGGAACTCCAGGGCGAGGTGTCCCTCGGCGAGGACCCCCGTCGGATCAGGGCCGAGGACGGCACCTCCACCGTCCACCCGCTGGTCGCCCGCAACCCGCGCACCGGCCGCCGCTCGGTCTACGTCAGCACCCTGAACACCGAGCGGATCGTGGACCTCGCCCCCGACGCCGGCCGCGAACTGCTCGACAAGCTCCTCGCGCACGCGGGCACCCCCCGGCACACCTACGCCCACACCTGGCGGCCCGGGGACATCGTCATGTGGGACCAGCTCGGCACCGTCCACGCCAAGCGGGCCTTCGACCCGGCCGAACGGCGCGTCATGCGCCAGGTCGTCAGCATCTTCGACGACCCGACCGCCCCCTGGCGAGCGGAGGCCGCCGCATGAGCACCGCTCCCGCCTGCCTCAGCCACAGCCGCGTCACGATCACCCCGGCGCTGCGCGCCGCCGTCGACCGGCTCGACCACCGCTCACGCCACCAGGCGGCCTACCACTTCGGGTGGATCACCGCCGGCGGCGCGCCCACCAGCGCCGACGCGGGCAAGGCCGTACGCCCGGCGCTCGCCCTGCTCTCCGCGGAGGCGGTCGGCGCGCCGCCGGAGGTCGCCCTGCCCGGCGCCGTCGCCGTGGAGCTGGTGCACAACTTCTCCCTGGTGCACGACGACCTGATGGACGGCGACGAGGAGCGCCGCCACCGGCGCACGGTGTGGAAGCTGTGGGGCCCCTCCAGCGCCATCCTGACCGGCGACGCGATGCTCGCCCTCGCCCAGGAGGTGCTGCTCGACACCGGGCTGCCGACGGCGGCGCCCGCCGCCCGGCTGCTCGCGCGCACCACCCGGCACCTGATTCGCGGCCAGGTCCAGGACCTGTCCTTCGAACAGCGCGGCCACGTCACGGTCGAGGAGTGCCTCGACATGGCCGCGGGCAAGACCGGCGCCCTGCTGTCGGCGAGCGCGGCGATCGGCGCCGTCCTCGCCGGGGCGCCCGAGGCGACGGTGGACGCCCTCGCGCTCTACGGCGACCACGTCGGCATCGCCTTCCAGCTCGTCGACGACGTACTCGGGATCTGGGGGGACCCCGCCGTCACCGGCAAGTCGGCCCACTCCGACCTGCGCTCCCGCAAGAAGACCCTGCCGGTGAGCCACGCCCTGCACCAGGACGGCCCGCTCAGCGCCGAACTCGCCGCCTGGCTCGCCACCCGCGGCGAACCCGGCGAGGAGGAACTGCGCCGGGCGGCCGCCCTGGTCGAGGGCGCCGGCGGCCGTGACTGGGCGCTGGCCGAGGCCGCCCGGCGCATGGCCCTGGCCGAGGCCGCGCTGCGCGGCGTCGACCTGGACGCCGGAGCACGGGACGAACTCCTCGCGCTCGGCCGTTTCGTCGTCGACCGCGAGGGCTGAGCCCGGACCTGCCCCCGTAGCCGCGTGTCCCCGCGTGCACCGCCTCCGCCCACCCCACGTCCGCGTACGCCGCGCACCGCGGGCAGCGTCGCCCCGGTGCGTGCCCCCACCCCCGTTCGGGCGCCCGCTCGCGCCCTGTTCCACTGCCCAGGGAGTCTCCCCATGCCCCAGGACGTCGACTTCTCCATCCCCCTGCCCGGCCGCCGCAGCCCCGACCACGCGCGGGCCGAGGCCGCACACATCGAGTGGCCCCGCTCCTTCGGCCTCATCAGCAGCGAGGCCGCCGCCGAACGCCACCGCAAGGGCGGCTACGCCGACCTCGCCTCCCGCTTCTACCCCTCCACCACCGGCGCCGACCTCGACCTCGGCGTCGACCTGATGTCCTGGTTCTTCCTCTTCGACGACCTCTTCGACGGTCCGCGCGGCGAGGACCCCGAGCAGGCGAGGCAGCTCACCGACGCCGTCGCCGCCGCGCTCGACGGACCGCTGCCCGCCTCCGCGCCCCTCATCGCGCACGGCTTCGCCGACGTCTGGCGGCGCACCTGCCAGGGGATGTCGAAGGAGTGGTGCACCCGCAGCGCCCAGCACTGGCGCCACTACTTCCAGGGCTACGTCGACGAGGCGCACGGCCGCCTCGACGAGACGCCCTGCGGTTCCGCCCGGGAGTACCTCGCCATGCGCCGCCACACGATAGGCGTGCAGCCCACCATCGACCTCGCCGAGGCCACCGGGCACTTCGAGGTGCCGCACCGCGTCTTCGACGGGGCCGTCATGTCGGCGATGCTGCGGATCGCCGTCGACGTCAACCTCATGCTCAACGACATCGCCTCCCTGGAGAAGGAGGAGGCGCGCGGCGAGCTGAACAACATGGTGTTCATCCTGATGCGCGAGCACGGCTGGACCAGGAGCCGCAGCATCGCGCACATGCAGGACGAGGTCGGCGTACGCCTGGAGGAGTTCCTGCTCCTGGAGAGCATCCTGCCCAAGGTCTGCGACGCCTTCTCCCTCACCGCCGACGAGCGCGAGGCCGTCGAACGCTACCGCCTGGACGCGGTGCGCCCCGTCATCCGCGGCTCGTACGACTGGCACCGCTCATCCGGGCGCTACGACGCCGAGTTCGCGCTGGCCGCCGGCCGCCAGGGGTTCCTCGAAGAGCTCGGCAGCGCCCGCTGACGGACCCGCCACCCCCGCACCGAACCCGCCGAGGGAAACCGAGGAGAACCCATGGCCCAGCAGACCGCCCAGCCCGAGCAGCAGACCTTCGTCGCGGGCACGGCGCCCGGAGCGGCGCCCCTCGTCGGGCACGCCTGGCAGATGATGCGCCGCCCGCTGCAGTTCATGTCGTCGCTGTCCCGCCACGGCGACCTGGTGAAGATACGCCTGGGCCCCACCGAGGCCCATGTGCCGACCCATCCGGCCCTGCTCCGCCAGGTCCTGACCAGCGACAACGAGTACGACAAGGGCGGCATCTTCTACGACAGGGCCCGTGACATCGCGGGCAACGGCCTGGTCACCTGCCCCTACGCCGACCACCGCCGGCAGAGAAGGCTGATGCAGTCGGCGTTCACCCGCCCCCAGCTCAAGCGGTACGCGTCCGCGATGCACGCCGAGATCGAGACCACCGCCGAGCGCTGGAGCGACGGCGCGGTGGTCGACGCCTTTCCCGAGATGTACGGCATGGCCCTGCGCACCGTGGGCCGCACGCTGTACTCGACGCCGGTCAGCAAGGAGCTGGCCGACAGCGTGGAGCGCGCCTTCGACGCCGTGCTCAAGGGACTGTTCCGGCAGATGTTCCTGCCCGCGGCGGTGCGCAGGATGCCCAGTCCGGGCAACCGGCGCTACCGCGCCAACCTGGACTACCTGCACCGCACCACCCAGACGCTGATCGACGACTACCGCCGCGACGGCGCCGACCACGACGACCTGCTCTCCGCCCTCCTCGACTCGCGCGACGAGGACGGCGGCAGGCTCGGCGACAAGGAGATCCACGACCAGGTCATCACCGTGATGGCGGCCGGCACGGAGACCGTCGCCGCCACCCTCACCTGGATCTTCTACCTGCTCTCCAAGTACCCGCGGATCGAGAAGGCGCTGTACGCGGAGATCGACGAGGTCCTGGGCGGCAGAGCCCCGGAGTTCGACGACGTGGCCCGGCTCCAGCTCACCGACCGCATCATCACCGAGACCCTGCGGCTCTACCCGCCGGCCTGGCTCTTCACCCGGCTGACCGCCACCGACCTCGACGTGGCGGGGCTGCGGCTGCCCGCCGGTTCCACCGTGGTGTTCAGCCCGGCGGCCGTGGCCCTCGACGCCGGATCTTTCCCCCACGAGCGGCGGTTCGACCCCGACCGCTGGCTGCCCGACCGGGTGACACCGCAGGCCCGGCAGTCCTTCATGGCCTTCGGCACCGGCGCCCGCAAGTGCATCGGCGACCTCTACGCCCGCACCGAGGCCACCCTCGCGCTCGCCACCATCCTCAGCACCTGGCGGGTCACCTGCGAACCGGGCGTCGACGTGCGCCCCGTCCCGCTGGCCACCGTCTACCAGCCACGCCGGCTGCGCCTGCGACTGACGGCCCGTACGCCCGGGGCGTAGCGAGCGGGGCGGCGGGACGGGGCCGTCCCGCCGCCCCGCCACGGCGATCCGGCTCAGGCCCGCTGCTTCCCGCCGTCCAGATTGCCGAGCATCGTGCGCAGCACCCTGAGCGTGGTCACGTAGTCCTCATCGCTGACGCCGTCGTGCACCTCCGCCCGCAGCGACGTGACGAGTCCGGTGACGCGCCCCATCGCCTCACGGCCCTCGTCCGTCACGAACAGCCGCTGCTCGGGGTCCACCAGGAGCCAGCCGCGGTGCAGGAGTTGGTCGACGACGCGCGGGATCTCGTACGGGCCGTCCGCGACCTCCGCGAGCTGGGCGGCGACCGTCTCGCGTGTGGGTCCGGGATCGGCGGCGACGCGGTTGAGCGTCCACCACTGCGGCTGCGTCACGTCCATGCGGGCCATCGCGTCCCGGATGCGCCGGGTGACGGCCCTGTGCACCGCGCCGCTCCAGTACCCGATGGGCTGCGAGACGAGGGCGGCGTCCGCCGCGTCCGGGTCGGCGGGGGAGGGGATCCTACGCTCGGTCATGGGCTTCCTTCCTGGGGCGCGCCCGGCGGGGCCGTGGCCCCACCCTAGCCACTGACCGGCCCACCGAGTGGTGCGTACATCCAAGGCCCGTTCGTCCGTACAGTGGCCCGCACCGCAGCGAGACAACGAGGAGCGCGCCATGTCCGACGACCCCGCCCGCGACCGCACCCCCGCGGCCCCCGCCGCCCTTGCCGGACTCGACGCCCTCCAGGGCGACCTCGCCGACCTCTACCGCCACCTGCACGCCCACCCCGAGCCGTCCTTCGAGGAGCACCGCACCGCCGCGGAGGCCGCCCGCCGCGCCGCCTCGTACGGGTACGAGGTCACCACCGGCGTGGGCCGTACCGGTGTCGTGGCCGTGCTGGCGAACGGCGAGGGCCCGGCCGTGCTGCTCCGCGCCGACATGGACGCGCTCCCGGTGACCGAGGCCACCGGCCTGCCGTACGCCTCCCGCACCGAGGGCGTCATGCACGCCTGCGGCCACGACATGCACGTCACCTGTCTGCTCGGCGCGCTGAAGCTGCTCGCGGACTCCCGCGACGCCTGGTCGGGGCGGGTCGTCGCCGTGTTCCAGCCCGCCGAGGAGGCGGGGCAGGGCGCCCGGGTGATGGTTGCCGACCGGTTCTACGAGCGGTTCGGCACGCCCGACGTCGTCCTCGGCCAGCATGTCGCCCCGCTGCCCGCGGGCATGGTCGGCGCGCACGCGGGTCCCGCCTTCGCGGCGACCGACGCCCTGCGGGTGCGGATGTTCGGCAAGGGCGGCCACGGCTCGCGCCCGGAGGCGACCGTCGACCCGGTGGTGATGGCCGCGTCCACCGTGATGCGGCTCCAGACGGTGGTGTCCCGCGAGGTGGCGGGCGGTGAGACCGCCGTCGTCACCGTCGGCGTGCTGCGGGCGGGCGCCAAGCACAACGTCATCCCCGACGAGGCCGAACTCCAGCTCAACATCCGCACCTACACGCCCGAGGTCCGCACCCGCGTCCTCGCCGCCGTCGAGCGGATCATCAAGGGCGAGGCGGCCACGGCCGGCGCGGAGCGGGAGCCCGAGATCACGGAGATCGACACCTTCCCCGTCGTCGTCAACGACGCGCACGCCGTCGACAGGACGATGGCGGCGGTCGGCGCGGTCATCGGCGCGGAGCGGGTCATGGACCCCGGCCAGGTGACCGGCAGCGAGGACGTCGGACACTTCGCCACCTCGGCGGAGCCCGAAGTCCCGCTCTGCTACTGGCTGCTGGGCGGCGCCGACCCCGCGAAGGTGATCGCCGCGCAGCGGGCGGGCACCTTCGAGCGGGACATCCCCTCCAACCACTCGCCGTTCTTCGCCCCGCTGATCGAACCGACGATCACCACGGGCGTCACGGCCCTGACGACGGCCGCCCTCGCCTGGCTGGGCGGCCCCCGTCGGTGACGGCGGGGCTCAGCCCTCGTCCTCCAGGTTCCCCTCGGTCTCCAGGTAGGCCTGCCGCAGCGCTTCGAGCACCGCCGGGTCCGGCTTGGCCCACATGCCGCGCGACTCCGCCTCCAGGAGGCGTTCGGCGATGCCGTGCAGCGCCCAGGGGTTGGCCTCCTGGAGGAACTGCCGGTTGGTGGGGTCGAGGACGTACGTCTCGGTGAGCTTGTCGTACATCCAGTCGGCCACGACCCCCGTCGTGGCGTCGTAGCCGAACAGGTAGTCCACCGTCGCGGCGAGCTCGAAGGCGCCCTTGTAGCCGTGGCGGCGCATCGCCTCGATCCACTTCGGGTTGACCACGCGGGCGCGGAACACCCGTGAGGTCTCCTCCACCAGCGTGCGCGTGCGGACCGTCTCGGGGCGCGTGGAGTCCCCGATGTACGCCTCGGGAGCCGTGCCCCGCAGCGCGCGCACGGTCGCGACCATGCCGCCGTGGTACTGGAAGTAGTCGTCCGAGTCGGCGATGTCGTGCTCGCGCGTGTCGGTGTTCTTCGCGGCCACCGCGATGCGCTTGTACGCGGTCTCCATCTCGGCGCGCGCCGGGCGGCCTTCGAGCCCGCGGCCGTAGGCGTAGCCGCCCCACACCGTGTACACCTCGGCGAGGTCCGCGTCCGTGCGCCAGTCGCGGGAGTCGATGAGCTGGAGCAGCCCCGCGCCGTAGGTGCCGGGGCGCGAGCCGAAGATGCGGGTGGTGGCCCGGCGCTCGTCCCCGTGCTCGGCCAGGTCGGCCTGGGCGTGGGCGCGCACGTGGTTCTGCTCGGCGGGCTCCTCCAGGGACGCGGCGAGCCGCACCGCGTCGTCGAGCAGGCCGATCGTGTGCGGGAACGCGTCGCGGAAGAAGCCCGAGATGCGCAGCGTCACGTCGATGCGGGGCCGGCCCAGTTCCTCGTACGGGATGGCTTCGAGGCCGGTGACGCGGCGTGAGGCGTCGTCCCAGACCGGGCGGACGCCGAGCAGCGCCATGGCCTCGGCGACGTCGTCGCCCGCCGTGCGCATGGCACTCGTGCCCCACAGGGACAGGCCCACGGAGGTGGGGTAGTCGCCGTTGTCCGTGCGGTAGCGCTCGATGAGGGAGTCGGCGAGGGCCTGGCCCGTCTCCCACGCGAGGCGGGACGGGACGGCCTTCGGGTCGACCGAGTAGAAGTTGCGGCCGGTCGGCAGGACGTTGACCAGGCCGCGCAGCGGGGAGCCGGAGGGGCCGGCCGGGACGAAGCCGCCGTTCAGGGCGTGCACGGAGTGGTCCAGCTCGGCGGTGGTGGCCGCCAGGCGCGGCACGACCTCGCGGGCCGCGAACTCCAGGATGGCCCTGACCTGCTCACTCTGGTCGGCGGGGACGGCGGAGAGGTCCCAGTCGGCGTCGTCCATCGCCTGGACGAGCGCACGGGCCTTCTCCTCGGCCTCGTCCGCGCTCGCGCGCGTCGCCGCCGACTCGTCGAGACCCAGCGCCTCGCGCAGACCCGGCAGGGCGGAGGCGCCGCCCCAGATCTGGCGGGCGCGCAGGATCGCGAGGACGAGGTTGACGCGGGCGGCGCCCGCCGGGGCGGAGCCGAGGACGTGCAGACCGTCGCGGATCTGCATGTCCTTGATCTCGCAGAGCCAGCCGTCGACGTGCAGCAGGAAGTCGTCGAAGCCGTCGTCGTCCGGGCGGTCCTCCAGGCCCAGGTCGTGGTCGAGCTTCGCGGCCTGGATGAGCGTCCAGATCTGCGCGCGGATCGCGGGCAGCTTCGCCGGGTCCATGGAGCTGATCTGCGCGTACTCGTCGAGCAGCTGCTCCAGGCGCGCGATGTCGCCGTAGGAGTCGGCGCGGTCCATCGGCGGCACCAGGTGGTCGATGAGCGTGGCGTGCACGCGCCGCTTGGCCTGGGTGCCCTCGCCCGGGTCGTTGACCAGGAAGGGGTAGACGAGGGGGAGGTCGCCGAGCGCGGCGTCGGGGCCGCAGGCCGCGGAGAGGCCCGCGTTCTTGCCCGGCAGCCACTCCAGGTTGCCGTGCTTGCCGAGGTGGACCATTGCGTCGGCGCCGAAGCCGCCGTCGTCGGCGGACGCGGCGATCCAGCGGTAGGCCGCCAGGTAGTGGTGCGAGGGCGGCAGATCCGGGTCGTGGTAGATCGCGATCGGGTTCTGGCCGAAGCCGCGCGGCGGCTGGATGAGGATCAGCAGGTTCCCGCGGCGCAGGGCGGCGAGCACGATGTCGCCCTCGGGGTCGCCGCCGTCCGCCACGCGGGAGCGGTCCAGGAACATCTCGCCGGGCGGCGGCCCCCAGTGCTCCTCCACGGACTCCCGCAGCTCCTGCGGCAGCGTCGCGTACCAGCGCTTGTAGGCGGCGGCCGGGATGCGGACGGGGTTGGCGGCGAGCTGCTCGTCGGTGAGCCAGTCCTGGTCGTGGCCGCCCGCGTCGATCAGCGCCCGGATCAGCTCGTCGCCGTCGCCGGAGACCAGGCCGGGGATCTCCTCGGCGGGCCCGAAGTCGTAGCCCTCGTCGATGAGCCTGCGGAGCAGCGCGACGGCGGACGCGGGGGTGTCGAGGCCCACCGCGTTGCCGATCCGCGAGTGCTTGGTCGGGTACGCGGACAGGACCAGGGCCAGGCGCTTGTCGGCGGCCGGGATGTGCCGCAGCCGCGCGTGGCGTACGGCGATGCCGGCGACGCGGGCGGCGCGCTCGGCGTCCGCGACGTACGCCGGGAGCCCGTCCTCGTCGATCTCCTTGAACGAGAACGGCACGGTGATGAGCCGCCCGTCGAACTCCGGCACCGCGATCTGGCTGGCGGCGTCGAGCGGCGAGACGCCCTCGTCGTTCTCCTCCCAGGCCGAGCGCGACCCGGTCAGGCAGAGCGCCTGGAGGATCGGCACGTCGAGGCCGGTCAGCGCGCCCGCGTCCCACGACTCGTCGTCACCGCCCGCGGAGGCCTCGGCGGGCTTGGTGCCGCCCGCCGCGAGGACCGTCGTCACGATGGCGTCCGCCGCGCGCAGCTCCTCGATCAGCTCCGGCTCCGGGGCGCGCAGCGAGGCCACGTACAGCGGCAGCGGGCGGGCGCCCGCGTCCTCGATCGCGCCGCACAGGGCGTCCACGAACGCGGTGTTGCCGCTCATGTGGTGGGCGCGGTAGTAGAGCACCGCCACGGTCGGGCCCGCGACGTCGCGCGCGGCGCGCTCCAGGGGGCCCCAGGACGGCGCGGGCGCCGGCGGCTCGAAGCCGTGGCCGGTGAGCAGCACCGTGTCGGAGAGGAAGCGGGCCAGCTGCTCCAGGTTGGCGGGGCCGCCGTGCGCCAGGTAGGCGTGCGCCTCGGCGGCGATGCCGACCGGCACGGTGGAGGAGGCCATGAGCTGGGCGTCGGGCGCCTGCTCACCGGTGAGTACGACCACCGGCAGACCGCTGGCGGTGAGCTGGTCGAGGCCGTCCTGCCAGGCGCGGACGCCGCCGAGGAGGCGTACGACGACCAGGTCGGCGCCGTCGAGCAGGGCGGGCAGCTCGGCGAGGTCGAGGCGGGAGGGGTTGGCGAACCGGTAGTCGACGGGACCCCCCGCCGCGCGGGCGCTGAGCAGGTCGGTGTCGGAGGTCGACAGCAGCAGAAGCATGCGGGCGCAGGCCTTCCTCGGGGTGTCCGCGCCCCGGGTGGTCGTATGGACGGCAGGAGTTCCTGGCTCACCCCACCTGGATGGGGCTCACAGTGGCGGGACCGCGCCGGAATCGCACCGGGCTTCCTCCCTCGGGCCCCTGTCGGGCCCACGCCGTCGCTGGCGTCGGCGGACCTGGCGGCCCGCCGACTGCATAGTAAGTCCTGCCCGCCCCGAAGTGGGCGGCCACCTGTCCCCGCGGTCCACTTCGGGAGGCGACCGCGCCCGGGCGCGTGGGTATGCTCGCCGCCATGCCGCCCACCCGAGCAACCTCCACGAACAAGGGCGAATCCCTCATACGTGACCGGGGCGACGCCTGTCCCGGAGCCCTGCGACCGCATCTCGCCGACGACGGCGCGCTGGTCCGACTCCGGCTGCCCGCAGGGCTCTTGACGGGACATCAGGCAGCGGTCCTGGCCGACGCGGCGGAACGGCTCGCCGACGGCGCCCTCAGCGTCACCTCGCGCGGCAACGTCGAGCTGCGCGGCCTCGCCGACGGCTGCGTCTCCGCCCTGGCCGCGCTCCTCACGGACGCCGGACTGCTGCCCTCCGGGCGCCATGAACGCATACGGAACATCGTGGCGTCCCCGCTCGCCGGACTCGACGGACTCGGCCGCGCCGACGTCCAGTTGTGGGCCCGTGAGCTGGACGGACTCCTCTGCGCGCGGGAGTGGACGGCCGCGCTGTCCGGGCGCTTCCTGTTCGCCCTCGACGACGGGCGCGGGGACATGGCCGGTCTCGGCGGCGATGTGACCTTGATCGCAGAATCGGACGGGACGGCGGTGGTGCGCGCCGGGGGCCCCGCCCTGCGCGTGGCCGCCGCGGACGCCCCGCGAGCCGCCCTCGCCGCGGCCGGGGCGTTCCTCGCGGCGGCCCGCGAGGCGGGCAACGGGGCCTGGCGGGTGCGGGAGCTGCCCGATGGGCGGCGCGTCGACCTGGCCGCGGCGCTGGAAGAGGCCGGTGTCGCGGCCACGCCCGCCGAGCCGTCGACCGCGCCCCGCGCCACCCCGCACCCCCCCGGCGTGACCGGCCGCGCGGTCGCCGTCAGCGCCCCCCTCGGCCGCGTCACCGCCGCCCAGTGGCGGGCCCTGCTCCCGCTGCCCGCCGACGAGCTGCGGGTCACCCCGTGGCGCGGCTTCGTGCTCCCCGGCTTCGCCGACGCGGGCGCGGCGCGGGACCGCCTCGCCGCGCTGGCCGGCGCCGGGTTCCTCACCGACCCCGCGTCGCCCTGGCTCGGCGTCGGCGCCTGCACGGGACGGCCCGGCTGCGCCAAGTCCCTCGCCGACGTCCGCGCGGACGCCGTGCCCGGCCTCGGCGGGCTGCCCGTGCACTGGTCCGGCTGCGAGCGGCGCTGCGGGCACCCGCGCGGCGACTGGGTCGACGTCCTCGCCACCGGTGACGGGCGGTACGAGGTGACGGTGCGCACCTCCGGCGGGCACGGGACACCCGTGCGGGGCGGCACCCTCACCGAGGCGGTCAGCACGGCACGTACGACTTCGGCAACCACACCAACGGCCACGAAATGAGCGAGAGCACAGTGTTCGACTACGAGAAGGACGGCGCGGCGATCTACCGCGAGTCCTTTGCCACCATCCGCGCGGAGGCGGACCTCGCGGGGCTGCCCGCCGACGTCAGCCAGGTCGCGGTCCGGATGATCCACGCCTGCGGCATGGTCGACCTCGTCCGCGACCTCGCCTTCAGCCCGCGCGTGATCGCCGACGCCCGTAAGGCGCTGCGCGACGGCGCCCCGATCCTGTGCGACGCGAACATGGTCGCGAGCGGCGTCACGCGCAAGCGGCTGCCCGCCGACAACGAGGTGGTCTGCACCCTCGCCGACCCGGCGGTGCCGGACCTCGCCGCCCAGCTCGCCACCACCCGCAGCGCCGCCGCCCTGGAACTCTGGCGCGACCGCCTCGAAGGCTCCGTCGTCGCCATCGGCAACGCGCCCACCGCCCTCTTCCGCCTCCTGGAGATGATCGAGGCGGGCGCGCCCCGCCCGGCCGCCGTGCTCGGCATACCGGTCGGCTTCGTCGGCGCCGCCGAGTCCAAGGACGCGCTCGCCGAGCACTCCTCGGGCCTGGAATACCTGGTCGTACGGGGGCGTCGCGGCGGCAGCGCGATGGCCGCGGCGGCGATCAACGCGATTGCGAGCGAGGCGGAGTGAACACCGAGACCACGCAGGGGACCACCGCTCAGGGGGCCCTCGGGATCGCGCCGGGGAAGCTGTACGGGGTCGGGCTCGGCCCCGGCGACCCCTCCCTGATGACCGTGCGGGCCGTCGAGGTCATCGCCGCCGCCGACGTCGTCGCGTACCACTCCGCTCGGCACGGCCGTTCCATCGCCCGCTCCATCGCGGCGAAGCACCTGCGGGACGACCACATCGAGGAGCCGCTGGTCTACCCCGTCACCACGGAGACCACCGACCACCCCGGCGGCTACCGCGGCGCCCTCGACGAGTTCTACGAGGAGGCCGCGGGCCGCCTCGCCGCGCATCTGGACGCCGGGCGCACGGTCGCCGTCCTCGCCGAGGGCGACCCGCTCTTCTACGGCTCCTACCAGCACATGCACAAGCGCCTCGCCCACCGCTACGACACCGAGGTCATCCCCGGCGTCACCTCGGTCAGCGCGGCGGCGGCCCGGCTCGGCGAACCCCTCGTCGAAGCCGAGGAGGTCCTCACGGTCCTGCCCGGCACCCTCCCCGAGGAGGAACTGGCGGCGCGCCTCGCGGCGACGGACTCGGCGGTCGTGATGAAGCTCGGCCGCACCTTCGGCAAGGTGCGCGACGCCCTGGAGCGCGCGGGCCGCCTGGACGAGGCCCGTTACGTGGAGCGCGCCACCATGGAGGGCGAGCGCACGGGACGCCTCGCCGAGGTGGACCCGGAGTCGGTGCCGTACTTCTCCGTGGCCGTGCTCCCCAGCCGCGTGGCCCCGCTCACCGGCGGCCCCGCGCCGGAGCCGGCCCCCGAGACCCGCGGCGAGGTCGTCGTGGTCGGCACGGGCCCCGCGGGACCGCTCTGGCTGACCCCCGAGACGCGCGGCGCGCTCGCCGCCGCCGACGACCTGGTCGGCTACACCACGTACGTGGACCGCGTGCCGCACCGTCCGGGCCAGCGGCGGCACGGCTCCGACAACCGTGTGGAGTCCGAGCGCGCCGAGTTCGCCCTCGACCTCGCGCGGCGCGGGCGGCGCGTGGCCGTCGTCTCCGGCGGTGACCCGGGCGTCTTCGCGATGGCCACGGCCGTCCTGGAGGCCGCCTCGCAGGACGCGTACGCGGACCTTCCGGTACGGGTGCTGCCGGGGGTGACCGCCGCCAACGCGGCCGCCGCCCGCGCGGGCGCCCCCCTCGGCCACGACTACGCCACCATCTCGCTCTCCGACCGCCTCAAGCCCTGGGAGGTCATCGCCTCCCGCCTGGCCTCGGCCGCCGCGGCGGACCTGGTCCTCGCCCTCTACAACCCCGGCTCGCGCAGCCGGACCTGGCAGGTGGGCAAGGCGCGGGAGCTGCTGCTCGAACACCGGGCGCCGGACACGCCGGTCGTCCTCGGACGGGACGTCGGCGGCCCCGAGGAGAGCGTGCGGGTGGTGCGGCTCGGGGATCTCGACCCGGCCGAGGTCGACATGCGCACGCTGCTCATCGTGGGGTCGTCCCAGACGCGGTGGGTGCGGCGGGCCGGGGGAGACCAGATCGTCTGGACGCCGCGGAGGTACCCCGAAGCCGGGGGCGGGGACTAAGGGGTCCCCTGTGTGCCCGCGGGCGCTCCGCGGCTCGTCGCGCGGTTCCCCGCGCCCCTCACGGGGCGAGGTCGGTGCCCACCCAGGCCGCCGCCTCCTCGGGCGTGGACGCCACCGGTACGCCCTCCGGCGCCGGGGGGCGCTCCACGACCACCACGGGAATCCCCGCCTCGCGCGCGGCGGCCAGCTTCGGGGCGGTCGCCGCGCCGCCGCTGTCCTTCGTCACGACGACGTCGATCCGGTGGCGGCGCAGCAGCCCGCGCTCCCCGTCGAGCGTGAACGGGCCCCGCTCCAGGAGCACCTCCATACGGGCGGGGCACGGCGGCTCCGGCGCGTCCACGGACCGCACGAGGAACCAGAGGCGGTCGAGATCCGGATCCCCGGCGAAGGCGGCGAGCCCCATGCGCCCGGTGGTCAGGAAGACCCGCTCGCCCAGCGCGGGCAGGACGCGTGCCGCCTGCTCCAGGGAGCCGACCGGGTGCCAGTCGTCGCCCGGGGACGCCACCCAGCCGGGCCTGCGCAGAGCGAGCAGGGGAACATGGGCCGAGGCGGCGGCCGCCGCCGCGTTGAACGAGATCGTCCCCGCGAAAGGATGGGTGGCGTCGATGAGCGCGTCCACGCGGTGCTCGCGCAGCCATGCCGCGAGCCCCTCGGCCCCGCCGAAGCCGCCGACGCGGACCTCGCCGGGCGGCAGCCGGGGCGCCGCGACGCGCCCCGCGAGGGAGCTGGTCACCCGCGTCCCCGCCGCGCTCACCAGCAGCTCGGCGAGACGGCGTCCCTCAGTCGTTCCCCCAAGGATCAATACGTGCACGGAGTCCGGTTTCCTTCATGAGTGAGGCAGAGGGCGGTCGCAGCGCCCAACTCAAGCACACCGGTCTGCGGTCCGGCTGGACGACCGGCGCCTGTGCGACGGCGGCCACCACGGCCGCGTACACGGCGCTCCTGACCGGCGACTTCCCCGACCCGGTGACCATCACGCTGCCCAAGGGCCAGACGCCCGCCTTCGCGCTCGCCGCGGAGGAGCGCGGCGACGCGTTCGCCATGGCGGGCGTCGTCAAGGACGCGGGCGACGACCCGGACGTCACGCACGGGGCGCTGGTGCGGTCGACGGTACGGAGGCTGCCGCCCGGCTCGGGCGTGGTGTTCAGGGCGGGCCCCGGCGTCGGCACGGTCACCCGCCCCGGCCTGCCCCTGGACGTGGGCGAACCGGCGATCAACCCGGTGCCGCGGCAGCTGATGCGGGACCACGTGGCGCTGGTGGCGCGGAGCGCGGGCACGGAACCGGACGTGGAGATCACCATCTCCGTCGACCACGGCGAGGAGATCGCCCGCTCCACGTGGAACCCCCGGCTCGGCATCCTCGGCGGCCTGTCGATCCTCGGCACGACCGGCGTCGTCGTGCCGTACTCCTGCTCGGCGTGGATCGACTCCATCCGGCGCGGCGTCGACGTGGCACGGGCGGCCGGGCGCACGCACGTGGCGGGCTGCACCGGTTCGACCTCGGAGAAGACGGTCGTGCGGGAACACGGCCTGCCGGAGGACGCGCTCCTGGACATGGGCGACTTCGCGGGCGCGGTCCTGAAGTACGTGCGCCGCCACCCCGTCGACCGCCTCACCATCTGCGGCGGCTTCGCCAAACTCTCCAAACTGGCGGCGGGCCACCTGGACCTCCACTCGGCCCGCTCCCAGGTGGACAAGGGCTTCCTCGCGGAACTGGCGCTGCGCGGCGGGGCGTCGAAGCCCCTGGCCGCTCAGGTGGCGGCGGCCAACACGGGCCTGGAGGCCCTGCGCCTCTGCGAGGCGGCGGCCATCCCCCTGGGCGACCTGGTGGCGGCCAAGGCCCGCGACGAGGCCCTGCGCGTCCTCCGCGGCGCCCCGGTCACGGTGGACGTCATCTGCATCGACAGGGCGGGCACGGTGGTGGGCCGGAGCAGCCCCGCCTAGCAGACGTGCCGCTCGCGCTCCGCCGAGTACAGATGGCTGTCACGGAACTGCGAGGCGCCCAACGTGCGGCCCACCATGATGACCGCCGTCCGGACGATGCCCGCCGCCTTCACCTGGTCCGCGATGTCCGCCAGCGTGCCCCGGAGGATCACTTCGTCGGGGCGGCTGGCCAGGGCGACCACCGCCGCCGGGCACTTTGCGCCGTAGTGGGGCAGGAGTTCCTCGACGACACGGTCCACGTAGCCCGCGGCGAGGTGCAGCACCAGCAGCGCGCCACTGCGGCCCAGCGTGGCCAGGTCCTCGCCCTCCGGCATGGCCGTGGCGCGCTGGGCGACGCGCGTGAGGATCACCGTCTGGCCGACGGTCGGCACCGTCAGCTCCCGCTTGAGCGCCGCCGCCGCCGCGGCGAACGCGGGGACGCCGGGCACCACCTCGTACGGCACGCCCGCCGCGTCGAGGCGCCGCATCTGCTCGGCGACCGCGCTGAACACGGAGGGGTCGCCCGAGTGCAGCCGCGCCACGTCGAGACCCGCCTCGTGCGCGCGCACCAGTTCGGCGGTGATCTGGTCCAGGTCGAGCTGCGCGGTGTCCACCAGGCGGGCGCCCTCGGGGCACTCGGCGAGGAGTTCGCGCGGCACGAGGCTGCCCGCGTACAGGCAGACCCGGCAGGCCGCGAGCGTCCGGGCGCCGCGCACCGTGATCAGGTCGGCGGCGCCGGGGCCCGCGCCGATGAAGTACACGGTCATCGTTGTTGTTCTCCAGACTCCCCGGACTCTCCGGGCTTGGTGACGGACCACTGGGTGACCGGCATGGCCTGGCGCCACCCGGTGAAGCCGCCGACGGGGACGGCCTGCGCGACGGCGAGCCGCACCAACTCGCCGCCGTGCCGCCGGCAGCGCTCGGCGAGCAGCGCCTCCGACTCCAGCGTGACGGTGTTGGCGACGAGGCGTCCGCCGGCCGGCAGCGCCGCCCAGCAGGCGTCGAGCAGGCCCGGTGCGGTGAGGCCGCCGCCGATGAACACGGCGTCGGGCGCCGGGAGTCCGGCCAGGGCCGCGGGGGCCGCGCCGGTGACGACCCGCAGACCCGGGACGCCGAGCCGCTCGGCGTTGCGTCCGATCCGCTCGGCGCGCACGGCGTTCTTCTCGACCGTGACCGCGCGGCAGGAGGGGTGCGCCCGCATCCACTCCACCGCGATCGACCCGGCGCCGCCGCCCACGTCCCACAGGAGTTCGCCGGGGGCGGGCGCGAGGGCCGCGAGGGTGGCGGCGCGCACGTACCGCTTCGTGAGCTGGCCGTCGCTCTCGTACGCCGCGTCGGGCAGCCCCGGCACGGCGCCGAGCCGCAAGGCCGCCGGGCTTCGGTGGCACTCGACCGCCAGGACGTTCAGCGGGGCGCCGGGCGGGTGGGGCCAGGCGTCGGCCGTGTCCTCGTACGACGTCTCGTGCTCGGAGCCCAGCTGTTCCAGGACGCGCAGCCTGCTCGGGCCGAAGCCGCGGTCGCGCAGCAGGGCGGCGACCTCCGCCGGGGTCCCGGCGTCCGCGCTCAGGACGAGCAGGCAGCGGCCTTCGTGCAGCGCGGCGGCCAGTCGCGCGGCCGGGCGGCCCACCAGCGTCACGACCTCCGTGTCCTCGACCGGCCAGCCGAGGCGCGCGCAGGCGAGGGAGACGGAGGAGGGGTGGGGCAGGACGCGCAGGGCCCCGGGGCCCAGTTCCTCGGTCAGGGCGCGGCCGATGCCGTAGAACATGGGGTCGCCGCTGGCCAGGACGGCGATCCGGCGTCCCGCGTGGGCGGCGAGCAGGGCGGGCACGGCGGGGCGCAGCGGCGTGGGCCAGGCGACGCGTTCGCCGGGGCAGTGGGCGGCAGGCAGCAGGTCGAGCTGGCGCGGGCCGCCGATCAGGACCTCGGCGCCGGACAGGGCCGCGCGCGACGCCGCGGCGAGGCCGTCCCAGCCGTCGGCCCCGATCCCGACGACGGTGACGGCCGGTATGCCTTCGGGGGAGGCGGGAGGTGCGGGGCTCAACTCGGATACCTCGGGGTTCGGGAAGGGGACTGCGCGCCCCGCACTCTACTGCTGACCAGGAGGCGTACCCTTATTGCACATTACTTGCAACAAGCCGTGCGGGGCGTTCGCGCCCGGCGGCGCCCGGTCGGAAGGGCCCCCGCGCTGTGAAATCCCCCGTGGTGCTCGGCATCGAGTCGTCCTGCGACGAGACGGGCGCGGGCCTCGTCCGCGAGGGACGCCTCCTCGGCCACGCCGTCGCCTCCAGCATGGACGAGCACGCCCGTTACGGCGGCGTCGTCCCGGAGATCGCCGCCCGCGCCCACGTCCACGCGCTCACCCCCGTGGTGCGCCGCGCCCTGGACGATGCGGGCCTGCGGATGTCCGACATCGGAGCCGTCGCGGTCACCACGGGCCCCGGCCTCTCCGGAGCCCTCCAGGTCGGCCTCGCCGGGGCCAAGAGCCTCGCGTACGCGCTCGGCGTGCCGCTGTACGGCGTGCACCACCTCGCCGGACACGTCGCCGCCGACACCCTCGAACACGGCCCGCTGCCCGACCCCTGCATGGTCCTGATCGTCTCCGGCGGCCATACGTCCCTCCTGCTCGTGCGGGACCTCGCGCGCGACCCGATCGCGCACCTCGGCGACACCCTCGACGACGCCGCGGGCGAGTGCTTCGACAAGGCCGCGCGGATCTTCGGGCTGCCCTACCCCGGCGGCCCCGCGATCGACCGGGCCGCACGCGACGGGGACGCGCGCGCCGTCGCCTTCCCGCGCCCCCTCACCGGCGCGCGCGACCCCGCGTACGCCTTCTCCTTCTCCGGCCTGAAGACGGCCGCCGCACGCTGGGCGCAGAGCCACGCGGGGCGTGTGCTGCCGGTGGCCGACGGGGCGGCGGCGCTCCAGGAGGCCGTTGCCGACGTGCTGACCCGCAAGGCGGTCGCGGCCTGCCGGGAGCACGGCGTGGGCACGCTGGTCGTCGTCGGCGGCGTCGCGGCCAACTCCCGGGTACGCTCCCTGGCCGAGGAGCGGTGCCGCGCCGCCGGCGTCACGCTGCGGGTGCCGCCGCCGCGGCTCTGCACCGACAACGGCGCGATGATCGCGGCGGTCGGCGACCTGCTGGTGCGCGCCGGGGCGGAGCCCGCGCCGCTGGACGTGTCGATCGACCCGTCGGCTCCGCTGGAGTACGCGGCGCTGTGTCCGGTCGGCGGGTCCGGGCGGGCACGGGCCGCCTGACCTGGCACGCCTCGCCCGGCCCGCTCGGCGGCGGGTCGTTCGTGTCGGTGTTGGGCTGAACGGGTGACTTGGCGTAAGAATTGCCCGGTGCAGATTTCACGTGCGAGCCAGGACGGGGTGGGTCAGTGAGTAACAGTCAGCGCCACGACGTCACCGATGAACAGTGGGAAGGGCTCGCCCAGGTCGTACCGCTGCGCAGCCGCAACGAGTGGCCTTCGTGGCCAGGGCACCGGGCGATGCCCGAAGCGGAGACCGAGGCGCGGCGGCGCTTCGTGGTGATGCGGGTCAACGTCTTCTCCGACGCCCGCGAGGTGGCCGAGACGGTCATGGCGCAGATCCCGGTCCTCCTCGACCTCACCGGAGCCGAGACCGAAGTGGCCAAGCGCGTACTGGACTTCAGCAGCGGCGTGGTCCTCGGCCTCGGCTGCGGCATGCACCGGGTCGACAAGAACGTCTTCCTCCTCGCGCCGCCCGGCACGGAGGTGCAGGGGCTGGTGGAAGCGGTCGCCCAGCCCTAGGGAGGGCCGGCCCGGACGGGCTTCAGCCGGGTCTGGAAGGGATTTATCCGCGGCGCGGCTGGTTGAAGCGCAGCATGTTGCCGGCCGGGTCGCGGAAGGCGCAGTCACGGACGCCGTAGGGCTGGTCGACCGGCTCCTGGAGCACCTCGCCGCCCGCGGCCCGGACGCGTTCGAACGTGGCGTCGACATCGTCGGTGGAGAAGATCACACCGCGCAGCAGCCCCTTGGCGAGCAGCTCCGCCATCACCTGCCTGTCGGCGGGCGAGGTGGCGGGGTCGGCGGCCGGCGGTTCGAGCACGATCTCCACGCCCGGCTGCGTGGGCGAACCGACGGTCACCCACCGAAGCCCCTCGTACGAGACGTCGTTGCGCACCTCCAGGCCGAGGGCGTCACGGTAGAAGGCGATCGCCTTGTCGTGGTCGTCGACGGCGATGAAACACTGCGAGAGCTTGATGTCCATGCCGTAGAAGCTACGGGCGGCCCGGGGCTTTCGCTTCTCCATTCCTGACCGGTCTCAGGAGGAACTTCGCCACGCACGCGGGGATCGGCTCGCCCGGCCCGTGCGACCGGGCCCGGTAGGCGCTCGGGCTCTCGCCCACCAGCTCGGTGAAGCGCGTGCTGAACGACCCGAGCGACGTACACCCCACCTCGAAACAGACGTCCGTCACGCTGAGATCGCCGCGCCGCAGCAGCGCCTTGGCCCGCTCGACGCGCCGGGTCATGAGATAGCTGTACGGGGTCTCTCCGTACGCGGCGCGGAAGCTGCGCGAGAAGTGGCCGGGGGACATCAGGGCCACGCGGGCCAGGGCGGGGACGTCCAGGGGCTCGGCGTAGTCGCGGTCCATCACGTCGCGGGCCCGGCGCAGCTGTCTGAGGTCCTCCAGATTCACCCGCCCAGGATCGCACGGGGGTATGACAACGGGCCGCCTTAGCCCGTGGCCCCCCGGCGCGTGGGATCTTGGCCGGGTATTGGCCCGATCGTAGGAAGGTCGCACGGGCGGAACGGTTCGCCGCACCGGCCGCCGCCTACCTTCCGGGCATGACGGGCTCATATGACGGTGTTCGTACGACCGGCTCACCTGGCGGGGATCTTCCGGGCGCGCCCGGTGTTCCCTCGGACTCACGGGGCGGGGCTTTTCCGGGCATGCCCGGTGGGGTTCCCTCGGGCTCATCCGGTGGGGCCTCTCCGGGCTCACTCGGTGGGGTCCTTCCGGGCATGCCCGGTGGGGTCCCTCCGGACTCACCCGGTGGGGTTCCCTCGGGCTCACTCGGTGGGGGCCCGGCGGAGTCCCCTGGTGGGGTTCATGTGACGGGCTCGCCTACGGTGGCGGCCCCTTGGCCGCCGACCGGCGGAGACCGGCCGCACGTGGTCGAGCTGCGTCTCTCCGCCTTCGCCGGGCACCGGGGCGCGGTCATCCCGCTCGGCCCGCTGACCCTCGTCAGGGGCCCCAGCGGCAGCGGCAAGTCCAGCGCCCTGCGCGCGTACGAGGCCCTCGCGCGGCTCGGCGCGGGAGCCGAACTGGCCGAGGTCTTCGACGACCCCGTGGCCTGCGTGCCGGAGCGCGCCCGCGCCGACACCCAGCGGCGGCGCGGCTTCCACATCGGCTGCTCGGTCGACGGGCCCGCGGGCACCGTCCGCCTCGACCTCGCCGTCCAGGCCGAGCCCGAACTCCGCGTCGTGGGCGAGCGGCTGACCCGTGACGGCCTCGTCCTCCTGGAGACCGCGCTGCGTGACCCGGAGCGGCCGGTGGTCCAGGCGGCCTGGCACACCGCGGGCACGGCCCCCGTGACGCGGGCCCCGATGCCGGACGACCGGCTCGGCACGGCGCTCGTACCGCTGCGCGTGGCCGGCTCGACCAAAGGGCAGCGGCTGGTGCTCGCCGCCGCCGAACAGGTCGTGGTCGCCCTGCGCTCGGCGTTCGCCTGCGACCCGCGGCCCGGCCGGATGCGCGCCCCGGTGCCCGCCGGACGCGTCGGCTCGGGCCGTCTCCTCGGCGGCTGCGACAACCTCGCCGAGGTGCTGTGGCGCACCCGGGCCGAGTGCGCGGTGCGGCACGCGGCGCTCGTCTCGGCCGTGCGCGACGGCTTCGCGGGGCGGGTCGCCGACGTCGTCGCCGAGGAGGCGGAGGACGGCGCGGTCGCCGCCTACGTCGACCGCGGGGACGGCGTGCGCACCCCGCTCGCGCGCCTCGGCGACGGCGAGCTGCGCTACCTCGCCCTGGCGTTGGTCCTGCTCACCGGTCCCGGAGTCCTCGCCGTCGACCCGGCGGCCGAGGTGCCGCAGGCCTGCCAGACCCTCACGGTCCTCGCCGACGGACTCGACCACCGCCTGGACGCGCGGCAGTTCCGCGCGCTCGGCGAACTGGCGGCGCGGACCTGCGCACGGGGCCACATCCGCCTGGTCGGGGCGGTGGGGGACGGCGTGACCGCGGGCCGTGTCACCGACGCCTCGGTGGTAGACCTTGAGCCGTGACAGAGGAACACGAGGGAGAGCGCGCGGCGCGGCGTGATGTCGCCGGGCTGCAGCGGAGGCTTGCCGAGTTCGCGGCGGCCCGTGACTGGGGGCGCTACCACACCCCGAAGAACCTGGCCGCCGCGCTGAGCGTGGAGGCCTCGGAACTGGTGGAGATCTTCCAGTGGTTGACGCCGGAGGAGTCGGCGCGCGTGATGGCGAGCCCCGACTCGGCGCACCGGGTGGCGGACGAGGTCGCCGACGTCCTCGCCTATCTGCTCCAGTTCTGCGAGGTCCTGGGGATCGATCCGCTGGCCGCGCTCGACGCGAAGATCGACAGGAACGAGCGGCGGTTTCCGGCTCCGGAAGCCTGAAAGCTCCCCTCGCCGGAACCGCTCCGCACACTTTCGTCACTCTCCGGAGTCAACGACTTGTCCAAACTCGCGGAGTTGTCCACAGATTTCCGGTCTCCCCTGGCTTTTCGCCCGGATGAGTATCACTCTGGGTAGTGGACGCGGAAGTTCGGGCGGGACGTGCGGCGAATGCGCGCGGGATGGATGGGGGTGGCTCATGGACGCGATGCGGCTCATCGAGGCGAACCGGCGCGCCCTCGCGCGGTGCGAGGACCCGGTCGGCGTGGTCGCGGAGGTCTGGCAGTCCCAGGCGCTCGCGCAGGCGATCGGCAGCCGCCTCGCCGTCGCGGGGCCTGTGGAGTTACGGGGCGAGGCGCTGGGCCTGAGCGAGGTCGGCGGCAGGGCCTGCGCGATGCTCGACGCCCCGGGTCTCGGGACCGAGGACATAAGAGCGGCGCGGTTGTCGCGGATCGGCGACACCCAGGAGGCGCTGCTCGCACTCGACGGGCTTCTGGGGGATGTCGGCATCGCGCTCGTCGGCGTAGCCATGGGTGCCGCCGAGGAGGGGGGCTATTGGCAGTGCATGGAGGCGATCGACGCCGCCGACGAGTCCAGGGACCGGGTCCTCGAGATGCTGCGCAGACTCGCGGTGCGGGAACAGCGCCTTCCCGAGGCCGGCTCGGCGGCGGGGTCGTCGTGAGGGCGGCGTCGGGTGTGGGGCGGTGGCGGAGCGGCTCGGCGAGCGCGGGGGCGCGCGGGGCGCGCGGGGTCGCATGGGCGCGCGGGCGGGCGTGGGCGCGGGACGGCCATGCGTGTGGATACGGGTGCGGGGCGGGGGAGTGTGTGGATATGGGCACCGGGGGCGGCGTGTGTGGGGGCCCGCCGCGCCGGATGCCGCGCCGGCGGACGGATCGGGTGCGCCGGCCCACCGGGCAGGCGAGGCGCGTCCCGGTCGCCGCGCCGCCCCGTTCTCACCCGACCGGCGCGGCGGACGTCCGGCGGAACCGGCAGGGCCGAGGGGCGCACGAGCGGGCAGGATGGAGCCATGGATCTTCGAATTTTCACGGAACCCCAGCAAGGGGCGACCTACGACACCCTGCTCACCGTCGCCAAGGCCACCGAGGACCTCGGCTTCGACGCCTTCTTCCGCTCCGACCACTATCTCCGCATGGGGTCGTCGGACGGTCTGCCGGGGCCCACGGACGCGTGGATCACGCTGGCCGGGCTGGCGCGGGAGACCAAGCGGATCCGGCTGGGCACGCTGATGACGGCGGGCACGTTCCGGCTGCCGGGGGTCCTGGCCATCCAGGTGGCGCAGGTCGACCAGATGTCGGGCGGCCGGGTCGAACTGGGGCTGGGCGCGGGCTGGTTCGAGGAGGAGCACCGGGCATACGGCATCCCCTTCCCCAAGGAGAAGTTCGCCCGCCTGGAGGAGCAGCTCGCGATCGTCACCGGCCTGTGGGCGACGGAGGAGGGCAAGACCTTCACGTTCGAGGGCAAGCACTACCAGCTCACCGACTCCCCGGCCCTGCCCAAGCCCGCGCAGGGCAAGGTGCCGGTCCTGATCGGCGGCCACGGGGCTCAGCGCACCCCGCGCCTCGCCGCTCGGTACGCGGACGAGTTCAACATCCCGTTCGCCTCCCTGGAGGACAGCGAGCGGCAGTTCGGACGGGTCCGCGCGGCGGCGGAGGAGGCGGGGCGCAGGGGCGGCGACCTGGTGTACTCCAGCGCGCTCGTCGCCTGCGTCGGCAAGGACGACGCCGAGGTGGCCCGGCGGGCGGCGGCGATCGGCCGTGAGGTGGACGAGCTCAAGGCCAACGGCCTGGCCGGTTCGCCCGCCGAGGTCGTCGACAAGATCGGGCGGTACGAGGCGATCGGCGCGAGCCGCATCTATCTCCAGTGCCTGGACCTGACCGACCTGGACCACCTGGAGCTCATCTCCTCCCAGGTCCAGTCACAGCTGTCCTAGGCCTGGCCCTGGCTCTGGCCCTGCCCCTGGCCCGGGATCGGGCCCCACGAGGGGCGGCCACAGACGTGGCCGCCGGACGCGCCCCTCCAGCGCCCGGCGGCCACCCCCGGCGCACAGCGCCCCGCCCGCGGCGTCAGTGGACGGCGGCGTACCGCCGGGCCGCCGGTGGCACGGCGGCCCTGGCGAGGACCTGTTCCGTCTCGGAGGGGAAGAAGCCGGTGATGCCCAGCATCAGGTGCAGCGCGGTGGTCACGCGCGGGGGCAGCGGCTGCGCGATGCCCGCGGGGACGAGAGCGGCGCCGGACGGCTCGACGCGTGCCGTGGCCAGCTCGTCCCTGGCCCGCTGCGCCTCGCCGTTGCGGATGTGCACCAGCGCCCTCCGTACGCCGCTCGACGCGTGCTCCGAGACACGCAGGAGCGCCACGATGGCCGAGGCCGCCTGGTCGGCGGCCGGTGCGGTGGATGCGGCCGGTGCTGCCTGCGCGGGCGCGGAGGTCGCTGCGGTTACGGCTTTCGCGGTAGGCGCGGTGGGCACGGACGTCGCGACAGGCGCGGCGCTCGCGGCGCCCGGGACCGCGCACTCCCGGGCCGCCAGGCGGAGATGACTGCTCGCCTTGTCCAGGATCTTGACGATCGCGCACAGCCGCCCCGTGTCGAACGACGCCATACGATCACACTCCTCTGCGATGCCGCGCGCGGGAACACGCGGGAGAGTAGGACTGTCAACTGGCGTATCACCATCGTGCGGGCCGCCCGAACGTCTCACGGGGAGCGCACACGGTGCGCGCGGAGGACAAGAGCCCACCACACCTCCCGCGTTTTCCGCCGGGGGGCGCACGCCCCCGACGGGGCATGGCCCAGGTACGGGCGACCGGCCTGGTCCGGACAAGAATGACCGGCATGGGCGACCGGCATGGTCCGGGCGCGGGCGAGGGGAAATTCCGGGGTGTGCCGGTGATGATCGCTGTACGTTGAAGAGGCGTTCCGCCGTGGTCGACGGCAGGCACGCACCTCCACCGCCGCGGCTCATCGGCGTCCGGTCCAGGGGCACTGGTCCGGGGGCACTTGGGTGCGCCGCGCCGGACGTCCGCCGCGCACCGCGGCTCAGACCCCGTTTCGAGGCCCACTCACCGTGTTCCTTACCGTCACCACCACCGGCACCCCCGAACGCCCCGCGACCGACCTCGGGTTCCTGCTGCACAAGCATCCCGACAAGGCGCAGGCGTTCTCCACCTCCTATGGCACCGCGCACGTCCTCTACCCCGAGGCGACGGCCGAGCGGTGCACGGCCGCGCTGCTCCTGGAGGTCGACCCCATCGCGCTCGTGCGGCGCGGCAAGGGGAAGGGCAAGGGACAGGGGCGGGGCGGTGCGCCCGACGCGGCTCTCGCGCAGTACGTGAACGACCGGCCGTACGCGGCCTCCTCGCTCCTGGCCGTGGCGCTCAGCGCGGTGTTCTCCAGCGCGATGCGTGACGTGTGCAAGGCGCGGCCCGAGCTGGCCGGGCGGCGGCTGCCGCTGAGCGTGGAGGTGCCGGCGCTGCCCGCGCGAGGCGGTGTCACGCTGGTGCGGAGTCTCTTCGAGCCGCTGGGCTGGTCGGTGTCGGCGGAGCCCGTCCCGCTGGACGAGCGGTTCCCCGAGTGGGGCGACTCGCGGTACGTCCGCCTCGTGCTCGACGTGCCGGACGGCACGCTGACCGTGGGCGAGGCCCTTCGGCACCTGTATGTGCTGCTGCCCGTCCTCGACGACGCCAAGCACTACTGGGTCTCCGCCGACGAGGTCGACAAGCTGCTCAGGGCCGGTGAGGGCTGGCTCGCGAACCACCCGGAGCAGGCCCTCATCACCAGCCGCTACCTCTCGCGGCGCTGGTCCCTGACCCGCGCGGCGACGGAACGGCTCGAACTGGTGCGGCTCGCCGAGGCCGACGACTCCGACGTGGAGGAGATCGACAACGCCGTCGACGAGGGGAGCGACACGGAGGAGGCTCCGGTGCCGCTCGCCGTGCGCCGCCGTGAGGCGATCCTCGCCGCGCTGACCGAGGCCGACGCCCGCCGTGTCCTCGACCTCGGGTGTGGTCAGGGCCAGTTGGTGCAGGCGCTGCTCAAGGACGTCCGGTTCACCGAGATCGTCGGGGTCGACGTGTCGATGCGCGCGCTGACGCTCGCCTCGCGCCGGCTGAAGCTGGACCGCATGGGCGAGCGCCGGGCCGAGCGGGTGAGACTGCTCCAGGGCTCGCTCGCGTACACGGACAAGCGGCTCAAGGGGTATGACGCGGCGGTGCTCAGCGAGGTCATCGAGCACGTGGACGTGGAGCGCCTGCCGGCCCTGGAGTACGCGGTGTTCGGCTCCGCGCGGCCCCGCGCCGTCCTGGTGACGACGCCGAACGTCGAGTACAACGTCCGCTGGGAGACCCTCCCCGCGGGCCACACCCGCCACGGCGACCACCGCTTCGAATGGACCCGCGGGGAGTTCCGCGCCTGGGCGGCCGAGGTCGCCGTGCGGCACGGGTACGGGGTGGAGTTCGTCCCCGTGGGCGACGACGACCCCGAGGTGGGCCCGCCGACCCAGATGGCGGTCTTCACGCGCACCGACGGGGTGCGCGGCGGCAAGGACGACGGTGTCAAGGGAGTGAAGGCGGCATGACGGACCACAGCGAAGGCCGCGACCGCGCGAGCGAACCGGAGGCCGTCGTGGCCCCCCGCCCCGGGCGGAGGCTCCCCGTCACCGACCTGTCCCTCGTCGTGCTGATCGGCGCCACGGGATCGGGCAAGTCCACGTTCGCGCGTCGGCACTTCACGGCCACCGAGGTCATATCCAGCGACTTCTGCCGCGGGCTCGTCGCCGACGACGAGAACGACCAGAGCGCGAGCGGCGACGCCTTCGACGTGCTGCACTACATCGCGGGCAAGCGCCTCGCCGCCGGGCGACGCACGGTCGTCGACGCGACCAACGTGCAGAGCGAGAGCCGCAAGCAGCTCATCCGGCTGGCCAGGGAGCACGACGTCCTGCCGATCGCGATCGTGCTCGACGTGCCCGAAGAGGTCTGCGCGGCGCGCAACGCGGCGCGCGAGGACCGGGCGGGGATGCCGCGCCGGGTCATCCAGCGCCACCGGAGCGAACTGCGGCGCTCCCTCAAGCACCTGGAGCGTGAGGGTTTCCGGAAGGTGCACGTCCTGCGCGGGGCCGAGGAGATCGACGGCGCCTCGATCGTCACCGAGAAGCGGTACAACGACCTCACCCACCTCACCGGCCCCTTCGACATCATCGGTGACATCCACGGCTGCGCCGCCGAACTGGAGCTGCTGCTCGGCAAGCTCGGCTACGTGAACGGCGCGCACCCCGAGGGCCGCACGGCCGTGTTCGTCGGCGACCTCGTCGACCGGGGTCCGGACACCCCGGGCGTGCTGCGCCGCGTGATGGGCATGGTCGGCGCGGGCACCGCCCTGTGCGTGCCCGGGAACCACGAGAACAAGCTCGGCCGTTACCTCAAGGGCCGGGGCGTCCAGCGCACCCACGGCCTCGCCGAGACCATCGAGCAGCTGGAGGGGGAGAGCGAGGAGTTCCGCACCCGGGTGCGGGAGTTCGTGGACGGCCTCGTCTCGCACTATGTCCTGGACGGCGGGAAGCTCGTCGTCTGCCATGCCGGCCTGCCCGAGAAGTACCACGGGCGCACCTCGGGCCGGGTGCGCTCGCACGCGCTGTACGGCGACACCACCGGCGAGACCGACGAGTTCGGCCTGCCCGTGCGCTATCCGTGGGCGGAGGACTACCGAGGCCGCGCCGCCGTGGTGTACGGCCACACCCCGGTGCCCACCGCCTCCTGGCTGAACAACACGATCTGCCTGGACACCGGCGCTGTGTTCGGCGGCAGGCTGACCGCGCTGCGCTGGCCGGAGCGCGAGCTGGTCGACGTCCCCGCGGAGCGCGTCTGGTACGAACCGGCCAAGCCGCTGCGCGCGGAGGCGCCGGGCGGCCACGAGGGACGGCCGCTCGACCTCGCCGACGTGCACGGCCGCCGCGTGGTGGAGACCCTTCCCCGCGCCCTCGGCCCCGTAGGGGAGGGGGAGGCGCCGACCGGGCTCCGCGTCGGCGTGCGCGGGGAGAACGCGGCGGCGGCCCTCGAGGTCATGAGCCGCTTCGCCGTCGACCCGCGCCTGCTGCCGTATCTGCCGCCGACGATGGCGCCCACCGCGACCTCGCGGCGCGAGGGCTATCTGGAGCACCCGGCGGAGGCCTTCGCCTCGTACGCGCGGGACGGTGTCGGGCGTGTCGTGTGCGAGGAGAAGCACATGGGCTCACGCGCGGTGGCCCTGGTCTGCCGGGACGCGGGCGTGGCCCGCGAGCGCTTCGGTGTCGGGGACGCCCCGGCCGCGCCGGGTGGCGGCCGGACCCCGACCGGTTCGCTCTACACCCGCACGGGCCGCCCCTTCTTCGGTGACCCCACCGTCACCGAGGAGATCCTGGCCCGGCTGCGCGCCGCCGTCACCGAGGCGGGGCTCTGGGAGGAGCTCGACACCGACTGGCTGCTCCTCGACGCCGAGCTGATGCCCTGGTCGCTGAAGGCGTCGGGCCTGCTCCGCACCCAGTACGCGGCCGTGGGCGCCGCCTCGGGAGCCGTCTTCCCCGGCGCGGTGGCCGCCCTGGAGGCCGCGACGGCGCGTGGCGTGGACGCGGGGGCGCTCCTCGCGAGGCAGCGGGGGCGGGCTGCGGACGCCGCCGCGTTCACCGAGGCCTACCGGCGCTACTGCTGGCCGACGAAGGGCCTGGAGGGCGTGCGCCTCGCGCCGTTCCAGATCCTCGCCGTGCGGGGCCGCAGCCTCGCCGCTCTCCCGCACGACGAACAGCTCGCCCTGATCGACCGCATGGTCGAACACGACGGCACCGGCCTGCTGCAGACCACCCGCCGCCTCTACGTCGACACCGGCGACGAGGCGTCGGTCGGCGCCGGCATCGACTGGTGGCTGGAGATGACGAGCCGCGGCGGCGAGGGCATGGTCGTCAAGCCGATCGCCGCGCTGGTCAGGGACGGTCAGGGGCGACTGGTGCAGCCCGGTGTCAAATGCCGTGGCCGGGAGTACCTGCGGATCATCTACGGACCGGAGTACACGCGTCCGGAGAACCTGGCGAAGCTGCGCGAGCGCTTCCTCGGCCACAAGCGCTCGCTCGCCGTCAGGGAGTACGCGCTGGGCCTCGAAGCCCTGGACCGCCTGGCGGCAGGCGAGCCGCTGTGGCGGGTCCACGAGGCGGTGTTCGCGGTCCTGGCGCTGGAGTCGGAGGCGGTCGACCCCCGGCTGTGACCGGCCTCCGGCCGCGACCGGTCGGCAGCCATGAGCGGTCCCCGGCCGCGACCGGCCCGCGCCTCTGGGCCCCCGTGGCTCCGGGCCATCGAATCGGTGGCCCGGAGCCGCCACGAGGTAGCACATTGGCTGCGCGAAGGCCGTCAAGCCGGGGAAGGATGGACCCCATGGGATTCCATGTCGACTCCGAGGCCGGGCGGCTGCGCCGCGTCATACTGCACCGCCCCGATCTGGAGCTCAAGCGGCTGACGCCGAGCAACAAGGAAGCGCTCCTCTTCGACGACGTCCTGTGGGTGCGCAGGGCCCGCCAGGAGCACGACGGGTTCGCGGACGTCCTGCGCGACCGGGGCGTCGCCGTGCACCTCTTCGGCGACCTGCTCAGCGAGACGCTCGACGTGCCCGCGGCGCGCCTCCTCGTCCTCGACCGCGTCTTCGACGAGAAGGAGTACGGCCCGCTGGCCACGGACCACCTCCGGGCCGCGTTCGAGACGATGCCGTCGGTCGACCTCGCGGAGGCGCTGGTCGGCGGGATGACCAAACGCGAGTTCCTGGAGCGCCACGCCGAGCCGACGTCCGTGCGCTTCCACTGCATGGACCTGGACGACTTCCTGCTCGGCCCGCTGCCCAACCACCTCTTCACGCGCGACACCTCCGCATGGATCTACGACGGCGTCTCCATCAACGCGATGCGCTGGCCCGCCCGGCAGCGCGAGACCGTGCACTTCGAGGCGATCTACCGGCACCACCCGCTCTTCCGCGACGAGGACTTCAACGTCTGGTCGCAGGGCCAGGCGGACTACCCCTCGACCATCGAGGGCGGCGACGTCCTGGTGATCGGCAGCGGCGCGGTCCTCATCGGCATGAGCGAGCGCACCACCCCGCAGGCCGTCGAGATGCTGGCGCACAAGCTCTTCGCGGCGGGCTCGGCCCAGACGATCGTGGCCCTGGACATGCCGAAGCGGCGCGCCTTCATGCACCTCGACACGGTCATGACGATGGTCGACGGCGACACCTTCACGCAGTACGCGGGTCTCGGCATGCTCCGCTCGTACACCATCGAGCCGGGCGTCGGCGACCGGGAGCTCAAGGTCACCGACCATCCGCCGGAGCACATGCACCGGGCGATCGCGGCGGCGCTCGGCCTCGACTCCATCCGGGTGCTCACGGCCACCCAGGACGTGCACGCCGCCGAGCGCGAGCAGTGGGACGACGGCTGCAACGTCCTCGCGGTGGAGCCGGGGGTCGTGGTCGCGTACGAGAGGAACGCGACGACCAACACGTATCTGCGCAAGCAGGGCATCGAGGTCATCGAGATCCTGGGCAGCGAGCTGGGGCGCGGCAGGGGCGGGCCGCGATGCATGAGCTGTCCCGTGGAGCGGGACCGGGTTCCGGGGATGTGACCCACGAGCGGCCGGATGCCGGAGATCCGGCCCACGGGCGGCCGGCGCCCGGGACGTGGCCACGAGCGGCCGGGGACCGGGGACCTGACCCGAGCGGGAGCGGATGCCGGGTAGCCAGTGGCTGCATAGAATTGCCGTTGATCGTATATAGTTCCAAGGGTTCCGATGGTTTCCACCGTCCATCCATCCGCACCCCAGGAGCATCACCATGGCCACCCACCTCACCGGCCGCCACTTCCTCAAGGAGCTGGACTTCACCGCCGACGAGTTCCGTGGCCTGGTCGCCCTCGCCGCCGAGCTGAAGGCGGCGAAGCGGGCGGGGACCGAGGTGCGGCGGCTGACCGGCAGGAACATCGCGCTGATCTTCGAGAAGAGCTCCACGAGGACGCGCTGCGCCTTCGAGGTCGCCGCCGCCGACCAGGGCGCGTCGACGACGTACATCGACCAGTCCGGCTCGCACATCGGGAACAAGGAGTCCGCCAAGGACACCGCCCGGGTGCTCGGCCGGATGTTCGACGCGATCGAGTTCCGCGGGGACGCCCAGGAGACCGTCGAGACGCTCGCCGCCCACGCGGGCGTCCCCGTCTACAACGGCCTGACCGACGTCTGGCACCCCACCCAGATGCTCGCCGACATCCTGACGGTGACCGAGCACACGGCCAAGCCCCTCGGCGAGGTCGCCTTCGCCTACCTCGGCGACGCCCGCATGAACATGGGCAACTCCTACCTGATCACCGGCGCCCTGCTCGGCATGGACATCCGGATCGTGGCCCCGCGCGCCTACTGGCCCGCCGAGGAGACCATCGCGCGGGCCCGTGAGCTCGCCGTGGCCAGCGGCGCCCGCGTCACGCTCACCGAGGCGGTCGACGAGGGGGTCAGGGGCGCCGACTTCGTCGCCACCGACGTCTGGGTCTCCATGGGGGAGCCCAAGGAGGTCTGGGAGGAGCGCATCACCGCCCTCGCCCCCTACGCCGTGACGATGGACGTCCTGCGCGCCACCGGCAACGCGGACGTGCGGTTCCTGCACTGCCTGCCGGCCTTCCACGACCTGGGCACCGAGGTCGGCCGCGAGCTGCACGAGCGGTTCGGGACCACGTCCCTGGAGGTCACCGACGAGGTCTTCGAGTCGCCGTACTCGGTCGTCTTCGACGAGGCCGAGAACCGCCTGCACACGATCAAGGCGGTCCTGGTCGCGACGCTCTCCTGAGCACGTCCCGCTCCGTTCAGCCCCGGGCCGGCAGCCTGAACCACACCGCCTTGCCGGAATCCGTGGCGCGGTGCCCGCAGGAGGAGCTGAGGGTGCGGATCAGGAGCAGGCCGCGCCCGTGTTCCTGCCAGGGGTCCGGCGGGCCGGGAGGGCAGGGCGCGGTCAGGTCGCCGGGCGGCAGCGGGCTCGAATCGTGCACCTCGACCTGGCAGCCGGTCGGCAGCAGCTCGATGACCAGCTCTATCGGGTCCTCGCCCGCGGTGTGCTCGACGGCGTTGGCGACCAGCTCGGCGGTGAGCAGCTCCGCGGTGTCGGTGTCGGCGGACGACGCGATCTCGGTCAGCGCGGTACGGACCAGGGCGCGCGCGACCGGTACGGCCGCCGGCGTGTGCGGCAGCTCGACGCGCCAGGAGGCGGGGAAGGGGGGTTCGTACAAGGTGGGTCCGTTCAGGGCGGCAGGCGGTCCCGCGTTCAACCGTACGAATCTTAAGCGCTATGTCGACAGGGGTGGCCGTGGGGCGTCCGCGGGTCCCCGGGTCCGGTCCGGGGAGCCGGGCGGAGACCAGCAGGATATCGCGCCCTCGTGACGACGGTCACGGACAGGTGATAACTTCGTGAGGCAGCGAACTCCAGCCCCAGGCCGAGGAGGCCGCACCTCATGAGTCCTTTCACCGGCTCCGCGACCCGCACCCCCGACTGGCGCCATCTGAGCCTCACCGTCGACGACGGGGTCGCCACGGTCACCCTCGCCCGCCCCGACCGGCTGAACGCGCTCACCTTCGGCGCCTACGCCGACCTGCGCGATCTGCTCGCCGAGCTGTCCCGCGAACGGTCCGTCCGCGCGCTCGTGCTCGGCGGCGAGGGGCGCGGCTTCTGCTCCGGCGGCGACGTCGACGAGATCATCGGCGCCACCCTCGCCATGGACACGGCGCAGCTCCTGGACTTCAACCGGATGACCGGCCAGGTCGTGCGGGCGATCAGGGAGTGCCCCTTCCCGGTCGTCGCCGGTGTGCACGGCGTGGCCGCAGGAGCGGGCGCCGTGCTCGCCCTCGCCGCCGACTTCCGGGTCGCCGACCCCTCGGCGACGTTCTCCTTCCTGTTCACCCGGGTCGGCCTCTCCGGCGGCGACATGGGCGCCGCCTACCTGCTGCCCCGCGTCGTCGGCCTCGGCCACGCCACGCGGCTGCTCATGCTCGGCGAGCCGGTGCGCGCCCCCGAGGCCGAGCGGATCGGCCTGATCAGCGAGCTGACGGAGGAGGGCAGGGCCGCCGAGGCCGCCCAGGCCCTCGCCCGCCGCCTCGCCGAAGGCCCCGCCCTCGCCCACGCCCAGACCAAGGCCCTGCTCACCGCGGAGCTGGACATGCCGCTCGCCGCCTCCGTGGAGCTGGACGCGGCCACCCAGGCCCTGCTCATGAACGGCGAGGACTACGCGGAGTTCCACGCCGCGTTCACCGAGAAGCGCCCGCCGAAGTGGCAGGGCCGATGAGCACCGCGCGGCGCGTCGCGGTGATCGGCGGCGGCCCCGGCGGTCTCTACGCCGCCGCGCTGCTCAAGCGGCTCGACCCCGCCCGCGAGGTCACCGTCTGGGAGCGCAACGCCCCGGACGACACCTTCGGCTTCGGCGTCGTCCTCTCCGACGAGACGCTCGGCGGCATCGAGCACGCCGACCCGGCCGTCCACGCGGCGCTCCAGGCCGAGTTCGTGCGCTGGGACGACATCGACATCGTGCACCGCGAGAGGCGGCACACCTCCGGGGGCCACGGCTTCGCGGCGCTCGGCCGCCGCAGGCTCCTTCAGATCCTCCACGAGCGCTGCCGCGACCTCGGCGTGGAGCTGCGCTTCCGTGCCGAGGCGCCGCCCGCCGCCGAGCTCTCCACGGCGTACGACCTGGTCGTCGCGGCGGACGGCGTGCACAGCCTCACCCGCGAGGCGCACGCCGAGGCCTTCGGCCCCGAGATCACGACGCACCGCTGCCGGTACATCTGGCTGGCCGCCGACTTCGCCTTCGACGCGTTCCGCTTCGAGATCGCCGAGACCGAGCACGGCGTGATGCAGCTCCACGGCTACCCTTACGCGCGCGACGCCTCCACCGTCATCGTCGAGATGCGCGAGGAGGTCTGGGAGGCGGCCGGCTTCGACGGGCTCGACGAGCGCGAGTCCACCGAACGCTGCGCCAAGATCTTCGCGGACGCGCTCGGCGGCCGCCCCCTGCGCGGCAACAACTCCTCCTGGACCACCTTCCGCACGGTCGTCAACTCCCGCTGGTCACACGGGAACACGGTGCTGATCGGCGACGCCGCGCACACCGCCCACTTCTCCATCGGCTCCGGCACCAAGCTCGCCGTCGAGGACGCCCTCGCGCTCGCCGCCTGCCTCCAGGAACAGCCCGGCCTGCCCGCCGCGCTCCGGGCGTACGAGGCCGAGCGCCGCCCGGTGGTCGCCTCCACGCAGCGCGCGGCCCGCGCGAGCCTGGAGTGGTTCGAGCGCATCGCCGACCACCTGGACCAGCCGCCGCGGCAGTTCGCCTTCAACCTGCTGACCCGCAGCCGCCGCGTCACCCACGACAACCTCCGGCTGCGCGACGCGGAGTTCACGCGGGCCGTCGAGCGCGAGTTCGGCTGCCCGGAGGGCACCCCGCCGATGTTCACGCCCTTCCGGCTGCGCGGCCTGACCCTGCGCAACCGCGTCGTCGTCTCGCCCATGGACATGTACTCCGCCGTCGACGGCGTCCCCGGCGACTTCCACCTCGTTCACCTGGGCGCCAGGGCGCTCGGCGGCGCGGGCCTCGTCATGACCGAGATGGTCTGCGTCAGCGAGCACGGCCGCATCACGCCGGGCTGCGCCGGGCTCTACACCGCCGAGCAGGCCGACGCCTGGCGGCGGATCACCGACTTCGCGCACGCGCGGGCCCCCGGGACCGCCATCGGCGTGCAGCTCGGCCACTCGGGCCGCAAGGGCTCGACGAAACTGATGTGGGAGGGCATCGACGACCCGCTGCCCGACGGCAACTGGCCGCTCCTGGCGGCGTCCCCGCTCCCGTACAAACCGGGCAGCCAGACCCCGCACGAGCTGTCGAGGGCCGGTCTGACGGAGATCCGCGAGGAGTTCGCCGCGGCGGCCGCGCGCGCCGAGCGGGCCGGCTTCGACCTGCTCGAACTGCACTGCGCGCACGGCTATCTGCTCTCCGGCTTCCTCTCCCCCCTGACCAACCACCGCACGGACGCCTACGGCGGCTCACTGGAGGCGAGGCTCCGCTACCCGCTCGAAGTGTTCGACGCGGTCCGCGACGCATGGCCCGCCGACAAGCCGATGACGGTCCGGATCTCCGCCACCGACTGGGCCGACGGCGGCACGACCGCGCAGGACGCCGTGGAGATCGCCCGTGCCTTCGCCGCCCACGGCGCGGACGCGATCGACGTCTCCACCGGCCAGGTCGTCGCCGACGAGCGCCCCGCCTACGGCCGCTCCTACCAGACCCCCTACGCCGACCGCATCCGCAACGAGACGGGCATCCCGGTCCTCACGGTCGGCGCCATCTCCTCCTGGGACGACGTCAACTCCCTGCTCCTCGCGGGCCGCGCCGACCTGTGCGCGCTGGCCCGCCCGCACCTCTACGACCCCCACTGGACGCTGCACGCCGCCGCCGAACAGGGTTACGAGGGCCCGGGCGCCCCCTGGCCGGTCCAGTACCGCGCGGGCAGCCGCCGCCCGCAGACCGGCCGCACCGACGCCCCGAAGCCGCGGTTGACGCTCAAGAGCCGGCGTCCGGCGTGACGAAGCGCGCCCCGGCCTCCCTGAGCCTGTCGTCCAGCGCGGTGAACACCGCGGCCGAGCGGGCGCCGGGCCAGTCGGCGGGGAGCAGTTCCGCCGGGAGGCCGGGGTCGGCGTAGGGGAGCTGCCGCCAGGAGTCGAGGGCGAGGAGGTAGTCGCGGTAGGCCTCCTCGGGCTCCGGGGCGGTGCCCTCGCGGGCCTCCCAGGAGCGGAGCACCGGCTCATGGCGGTCCAGGAACGCCTCGTGCTGCTTGGCCAGCGCGGCGAGGTCCCACCAGCGGGACACCGCCTCGGCGGTCGGGGCGTAGCCGAGGTGCTCGCCGCGGAACAGGTCGACGTAACCCGCCAGTTGCAGGCGCTCCAGGGTGTGCCTGGTCTCCTCGTAGAGGTGCGCGGGGGCGATCCAGACGCCCGGTGCCGCCGTGCCGAAGCCCAGGCCCGCGAGGCGCGAGCGCAGCACGTGCCGCTTGTGCCGCTCGGCCTCGGGCACGGAGAACACCGCGAGGACCCAGCCGCCCTCGCGTCCGGCGGCGGCCGTGCCGTAGATGCGGCGGTCGCCGTCCTCCAGGAGCTGCCGGGCGTCCGGCGAGAGCGCGTACCCCGCCGCGCCCGCCGCCGTGCGCGCGGGCACGAGCAGGCCGCGCCGCTTCAGCCGCGAGACGGACGAACGCACCGAGGGCGCGTCGACGCCGACGGGCGCGAGGAGGCGCACCAGCTCGGCGACCGGCACGGGGCCCGGTGCGGCCCGGCCGTAGGCGCCGTAGAAGGTGACGATCAGGGACCGTGGAGTGTGCTGCTCGGACACGTGATCACTCTACGGGCCCCGGTCCGGCCGCTGTCCGGGACCGCAGCCGGAAGCGCTGCAGCTTGCCGGTCGCGGTCCGGGGCAGCGCGTCCAGGAAGACGATCTCCCGGGGGCACTTGTAGGGCACGAGTTCCGCCTTCACGAAGTCCCGCAGCCGGTCCGCGTCGGGCTTCGCCCCGGCGCGCGGGACCACGTACGCCACGGCCACCTGCCCGCGCAGCTCGTCGGGGCGGCCGACCACCGCCGTCTCCGCCACGTCGGGGTGGCGCAGCAGGGCCTCCTCGACCTCGGGGCCCGCGATGTTGTACCCGGCGGAGATGATCATGTCGTCCGCGCGCGCGACGTAACGGAAGTAGCCGTCGTCGTCGCGTATGTAGGTGTCGCCGGTGATGTTCCAGCCGTGCCGCACGTACTGGAGCTGGCGTTCGTCGGAGAGGTAGCGGCAGCCGACGGGGCCGCGCACCGCGAGCAGCCCGGGCTCGCCGTTCGGCAGCGGGGTCCCGGAAGCGTCGACCACGCGCGCGTGCCAGCCGGGCACGGGGCGTCCCGTGGTGCCGGGCCGTATCGCCTCGTCGGCGGCGGAGATGAAGATGTGCAGCAGCTCGGTCGCGCCGATGCCGTTGATGATGCGGTGCCCGGTGCGCCGGTTCCAGGCCTGCCAGGTGGCCGCGGGCAGGTTCTCGCCCGCCGACACGCACCGCCGCAGCGACGTGATGTCGTACGCGTCGACTTCGTCGAGCATCGTGCGGTACGCGGTCGGGGCGGTGAACAGCACCGATATCCCGTGCCGTCCGATGGCCGGCAGGAGCTGCCGGGGGCCCGCCTGTTCGAGAAGGACGGACGAGGCGCCGAAGCGCAGCGGGAAGATGACGAGTCCGCCGAGGCCGAAGGTGAAGCCGAGCGGGGGACTGCCGGCGAACACGTCGTCGGGGGTCGGCTTCAGTATGTGCCGCGCGAAGGTGTCGGCGATGCCGAGCACGTCGCGGTGGAAGTGCATGCAGCCCTTGGGGCGGCCCGTGGTCCCCGACGTGAACGCGATGAGCGCGACGTCGTCGGCCGCCGTGTCGACGGCGTCGTACGGCTCGGGATGCCCGGCGGCGCGCACGAGCAGATCCTCGGGCCCCTCACCCCCGTACGTGGTGATGTTCAGGCCGGGCACCCCGGCCTTGATCAGGTCGTCGACCGACCGTGTGTCGCACAGCGCGTGCCGCACCTCGGCGATCTCGCACATGGTGGCCAGCTCCTGCGCGCGCTGCTGGGCGAGGACGGTCACGGCGACCGCGCCCGCCTTCATCACCGCGAGCCAGCAGGCGGCGAGCCAGGGGGAGGTGGGCCCCCGCAGCAGCACGCGCCGGCCGGGCAGGACGCCGAGCTCCTCGGTGAGCACGTGGGCGATCCGGTCGACGCGGGCCCGCAGCTCGCCGTACGTCCAGGTCTCGCCGGAGGCGGCGCGGAAGGCGGGGCGCTCCGCGCCGTGCCGCTCCACGGTCCGGTCGAGCAGTTCGGCCCCGCAGTTGAGGCGGTCGGGGTAGTGCAGCTCGGGGCGGTCGTGGACGAGGGCGGGCCACTGCTCACGCGGGGGGAGGTGATCCCGGGCGAAGCTGTCGACGTGGCCGGATGGTGTCAGCCCTGGGATGCCGTTCGTTGCCATGGCGGCTCTGCCCCCTTGCCTGCCGGACGGGCGCTGTGGTGGGCTCGCCCCACGAGCGTATCGTGATGGTGACGACAGTCAACGGTGCGCGATAGAGAAGGGACCCGGGATGCCGACGTTCTCCTTGGATCCGGCACAAACCACCTGGTGTACGGAGTTGCGCGCCCTGGCCGCCGACCGGTTCCGCCCCCTGGCGGAGAAGGGCGACCCCGGCCAGGTGAACCGGCCGCTGGTGGCGGCGCTGGGGGAGGCGGGCCTGTTGGGGCGGCTGTTTCCCGAACCCGGAGCGCCTCCGGGGACGGCCGGGACCGGCGTCGGCGGCGCCCTCGGCCTCTGCCTGATGCGGGAATCCCTCGCCTACGCCTGCACCGAGGCCGAGACCGCCCTCGCCCTGCAAGGCCTCGGCGCGCACCCCGTGCACGCGTACGGCACCGCCGCCCAGCGCGAGCGGTGGCTGTCCGAGGCGGCGGCGGGCCGCGCCATCGCCGCGTTCGCGCTCTCCGAGCCCGGCGCGGGCTCGGACGCGGCGGCGCTGTCCCTCGCGGCGGACCGGGACGGGCCCGGCTGGCGACTGACCGGCGAGAAGTGCTGGATCTCCAACGCCCCCGAGGCCGACTTCTACACCGTCTTCGCCCGCACGACGCGGGACGCCGGGTCCCGCGGCGTCACGGCCTTCCTGGTCCCCGCCGACCGCGAGGGCCTGACCGGCACCGCCCTCGACATGCTCTCCCCGCACCCGATCGGCGCCCTCGACTTCGACGGCGTGCGGGTCGGTCCCGAGGACGTCATCGGCGAGGTGGACCGCGGCTTCCGCGTGGCGATGACCACCCTGAACCGCTTCCGGCCCAGCGTCGGCGCGTTCGCCGTGGGCATGGCGGCAGCGGCCCTGGACGCGACCCTCGCCCACACCGCGCGGCGGGACGCGTTCGGCGGGACCCTGGCGGACCTCCAGTCGGTGGCCCACCAGGTCGCCGAGATGGCCACGCGGACGGAGGCGGCGCGCCTGATGGTCTACGCGGCGGCCTCGGCCTACGACGCCGAGGGCCCGCGCGCCCCCGGCATCGCACGCCGCGCCGCGATGGCGAAGCTGCTGGCCACGGAGACGGCCCAGTACGTGGTGGACACCGCCGTCCAGCTGCACGGGGCCCGCGCGTTGCGACGGGGCCACCTCCTGGAGCACCTGTACCGGGAGGTGCGGGCGCCTCGTATTTATGAGGGGGCGAGCGAGGTGCAGCGGGGGATCATCGCGAAGGAGCTGTATGCGTAGGGCCGCCGGCGCTGCCGGTTTTCCAGCCCGCGGGGGCGTCGTGGCCGGTGGCGCAGAGGTGGGGTCGCCGTCCGCGGACGCGCCGTGGCTGGTCGCGCCGGGGCGGGAGCGCCGCCTGCGGGTCGCCGTCCGGGGGCGCGCCGTGGCTGGTCGCGCGGTTCCCCGTGCCCCTGGGAAAGTCCGCTGTATGCCGCTTCAGTAGCTGACGTAGGAGTTGCCCATGTCCCTGAACCGAGTCAACCCCGCCGAGTTGTCCCCCGCCACCGGCTTCTCGCACGCCGTCACGGCGACGGGCTCACGCCTCGTCTTCCTCGCGGGGCAGACCGCCCTGGACAGCGAGGGCGAGGTCACCGGGACGACCCTGCCCGAGCAGTTCGAACGCGCCCTCACCAACCTCCTCACCGCCCTGCGCCACGCGGGCGGCACCCCCGCCGACCTCGCCCGCGTCACGGTCTACGCCACGGACGTCGCCGACTACCGCGCCAACGCCCGCGAACTGGGCGCCATCTGGAAACGCCTGGCGGGCCGCGACTACCCCGCGATGGCAGTGATCGGCACGGTCCGGCTCTGGGACGAGCAGGCGATGGTGGAGGTGGACGGGGTGGCGGTACTGGACTGAGCGCGGGTTGGACCGGTCGGCCGGGCCGCGCCGGAGCGTGGCTTCACCTGATCGACTCCGCCCACACCGGCCCCAGCCAGTCCCGCCCGTGTTGGGCGAGTTGCGGCGCCACTCGTTGGAGTGCAGGAGGTGTCGAGCGGCCGTACGGATGGGGTACGGACGCCGCACACCACCTCGCTCTTCCGGTGGTTGCGTAGTGCTCCGTGCGCAAGAGACCGTTGATCCAGAAAGTGTCATACAGACGCAGCTCGACCGCCTCTGCTGCCATTGCAGCGACGGCACTCCCTCGTGGGAGACGTCCGTCACCTGGCGTCCCGCTACGATCACCTCATGACGACCTCGGACATCCCTGAGCCGCTGAAGATCACGGAGGAGCACTTCCTCGACACGGGTACCGATGTCGAAGCGGAGATCGAGACCGAGGACGCGCCACCGGAGATCGACCGGCCGTGGAACCCGGAGCAGATCCGGGTCAACACCAAGCAGTTCTCGCTTCGCAACGTGCTGGACATGATCGAGGACGAGTCGCTGGAACTCGCGCCGGACTTCCAGCGCGGGAGAGTGTGGAAACCGGTGCAGAAGTCCCGGCTCATCGAATCCGTGCTCCTGCAGATCCCTCTTCCCGCCTTCTACTTCGCCGAGGACACCGACGGGCTCATGCGCGTCGTCGACGGTCTCCAGCGCCTCTCGACCATCCATGACTTCGTGCGGGGCGGCGAGAAACAGGGATTTCCGCTGAAGGGGCTGGAATACCTCCAGAGCGCGGTGGAGGGGAAACGCTTCGAGGATCTCCCCGCCCCATGGAAGCGGCGGATCTACAACACCCAGATCGTCACCAACGTCATCGACCCGACGACTCCTGCGGATGTCATGTACGACATCTTCAAGCGCATCAACACCGGCGGCACACCGCTGAACGCACAGGAGATCCGGCACTGCATGAGCAAGGACCGCAGTCGGCGGATTCTGCGGGAGATGACGTTCACGGCGGAATTCAACGAGGCGACCAATGGCATGGGCGGCCACATCCGGATGAATGACCGGGAGATGGCTTTGCGCTTCGCCGCCTTCTGGCTGATGGGCACGGAGGGCTATGCGAAGTACGCCGCGATGGACTCCTTCCTGCAGCGCACCACCACCGTTCTGGACAGCGCGGGGGAGGCGGACGCGCGAGTCGACGGGCTCATGTCCGCCTTCCGTAAAGCGATGGTCAACGCCCGTCTGGTCTTCGGTGAGCAGGCATTCCGCAAATGGCCGCTGTACTCCACCGGCCGGAACCCGATCAACCGGGCGCTCTTTGAGACCTGGTCGATCACCCTCGCCGCATACGAGGCCGCAGACCTCGAACAGCGTCGTGAGGCGATCGTCGCTGCCGCGCGGCAGCTGATGTCGCGTGATTACCGGTACCTGGAAGCCATCACTTCCTCCACAGGTGACGTCCGCCGGGTGAGGTACCGCTTCGAGGCCACCGCCAGGGCCGCGGAGGCCGGTAAGTGATCACCTCGTTGCGCGTCCGGCACTTCAAGCGCTTCACCGACGCGTCGTTCGTCCTGCGCCCCCTCACCGTTCTCACCGGCCTGAACGGCACGGGCAAGAGCACCACCCTCCAGAGCCTGCTGCTGGCCCGCCAACTCGTCGATGCGTCCGCCGAAAGGGTGGTACGGCTCAACGGGCCTTACGGGCTGGCCCTGGGGGAGGCGAGCGAGGTGCTGCACCCGGATGCTCCCGACTCCACCATCGAGATCGAGGTGGGGGAGGACAGGACCGGAACGCCATGTGCACTCCACTTCAGCGTCCCCGACGAGCAGGCCCTCTACTTGGAGGTCACCGCCACCGATGGACCTCTGCCACGGCAACTGTGCGGCCCGGGCAAGGCGTTCACCTACCTCTGTGCCGAGCGGCTCGGACCGCGTGATCAGCTGGGGGTCTCCGCCGAGCACCCCGATCTCATCGGAGTGGGCGTACAAGGCGAGTACACCGCTCAGGTGCTGGCCCTGCACGAGACCCGTGCGGTGCGTGAGCCACTGCTCCACCCGACGACCCAGGACACGCACAACGTCACCACCCTGCGTACGCAAGCCGAGACCTGGGCCTCCGATATCGTCCGGCCCATCAAGATCACCGCTCAGTGGCCGCCCGGGATCACGGCGAGCACCATCCGGTTCCAGGAGCCGGGCCTGCTGAGCGAACCGATCCGCCCCACCAACATGGGCTTTGGATTCTCGTATGCCTTGCCGGTGATCGTCGCCGGTCTTCTCGCTGGCCCGGGGGACCTGCTGATCGTCGAAAACCCGGAGGCACATCTTCACCCCGGCGGCCAATCCAAACTGGGCCGCTTCCTGGCCCGTGTGGCCGGATCCGGAGCCCAGGTGATCGTGGAGACACACAGCGACCACGTCCTCAACGGAACCCGACTGGCCGTGGCCGAGGAGCGAAGTCTGCGGCCCGAGGACGCGATCGTGCACTACTTCGGCGATGAGGAAGCCGGCTCCGTGCCCATCGAGTTCACCGCGAGAGGCGAACTGACCGAATGGCCGAAGGGCTTCTTCGACCAGATCGAGCAGGATTTGGGGAGGCTGGCACGTGCCAGGCGCAGGGGGCGGTGAGCCGTACAGGATCGTCGTGGACGAGTCGTCCTTCGACTTCCGGGGACTGACGGAGGAGCGGTTGACCGACCTGCTCGAGGATTTCGGCGACGCGCTGGAGGACTTGTCCGAACAGCATGCCGTCGCCGTCTCCCCGTTATGGATGGAGGTGGAGTGTGCCGACGACCGGGAGCTGTACGACGTCCTGTACGAGGGGGAGGCGCCGCGAGCCGGTCGGGACGCCCGCCTGAGAATGATCCGCCTCATGGACCGCTGTCCCAGCTGGGACACGGACGTGGCCGGTCTGCCGGAGCAGGTCGAGGTGGCGGGATCAGCTCAGGAAATCGCCTGGTCCCTTTGCTACGCCTGGTGGCGGGCGCGGCAGGGACAGCACATCACCTGCCTCGTCTTCCCTGACGGCGACCGTCGCGGCTGGCTCCCGGTGTCAGCCGTCGACGTTGCGACGGGCGAGCCCGTGACCGAAGAGGTCTTCCACCTCGCCGAGGCATCAGCTCTCTCGGAGTTCTGGCGCTCCCTGTTCACGCGGGAAGAGGTGCCGGAGCCGGAGTTCTTCGGCCATGGGCATACGGCTTTTCCGCGTCTGGCCTTCGCGGACTCCCTCTCCTTCCGGAAATTCGACGGCACGTACGCTGAGATGCGCGACTGGGTCGTACAGGTCCTGTCCGTGGTGCACGACCATTTCGCCGACGCTCTGGCACGACACAAGGGACAGCCGCACCAAGTGCAAGCGGAACTGGGCCGCTTCGGCCTGGACCTTTCTCCTGAGAGCCCCAACACGCGTTCCAAGCCGCGGGCGATGAAGCAGCGAGAGGTCGACCACGAGGGGGAGACATACCGCTGTGAATGGCACGGCAAGAAGGAGCGGCATCGCAACCGGATCCACTTCAGTCTGCCCGATACCCGCCTCGGTGGCCGCATTCTGATCGGCATCTTCGTCGACCACCTGGACACATGAGCCGAGGGCTTCGGCGCGCCCGTGGCCGCGTACGGGTGCCACCGCCCGCTCTCAGCGGACCGAGCGGGCGGCGACGGCACCCCCTGCTCAGATATCCCGGAACGTCTCGATCTGTGCCCCCACCGAGTTCAACCGCTCCGCCAGATCCTCGTACCCGCGGTTGATCACGTACACGTTGCGCAGTACCGACGTGCCCTCCGCCGCCATCATCGCCAGGAGGACGACCACCGCCGGGCGCAGGGCCGGGGGGCACATCATTTCCGCGGCTCGCCAGCGCGTGGGGCCCTCCACCAGGACGCGGTGGGGGTCCAGGAGCTGGAGGTGGCCGCCGAGGCGGTTGAGGTCGGTGAGGTAGATGGCGCGGTTGTCGTAGACCCAGTCGTGGATCAGCGTCTTGCCCTGCGCCGCCGCCGCGATGGCCGCGAAGAAGGGGACGTTGTCGATGTTCAGGCCCGGGAACGGCATCGGGTGGATCTTGTCGATCGGCGCCTCCAGCTTGGAGGGGCGGACCGTGAGGTCGATCAGGCGCGTACGGCCGTTGTCGGCGAAGTACTCCGGCGTGCGGTCGTGGTCGAGGCCCATCTCCTCCAGGACCGCCAGCTCGATCTCCAGGAACTCGATCGGCACCCGGCGGACCGTCAGCTTCGACTCCGTGACGACGGCCGCGGCCAGCAGGCTCATCGCCTCGACCGGGTCCTCGGAAGGGGAGTAGTCCACGTCGACGTCGATCGTCGGGACGCCGTGCACGGTCAGCGTCGTCGTGCCGATGCCCTCGACCCGCACGCCCAGCGCCTCCAGGAAGAAGCACAGGTCCTGGACCATGTAGTTCGACGAGGCGTTGCGGATCACCGTGGTGCCGTTGCTGCGGGCGGCGGCGAGCAGCGCGTTCTCCGTGACGGTGTCGCCGCGTTCGGTGAGGACGATGGGCCGGTCGGGGGCGACGTTGCGCGCGACCTCGGCGTGATAGAGCCCCTCGGTCGCCGCGATCTCCAGGCCGAACCGGCGCAGCGCGATCATGTGCGGCTCGACCGTGCGGGTGCCCAGGTCGCAGCCGCCCGCGTACGGAAGCTTGAAACGGTCCATGCGGTGCAGCAGCGGGCCGAGGAACATGATGATCGAGCGGGTGCGGCGTGCGGCCTCCGCGTCGATGGCGTCCATCTCCAGCTTCGCGGGCGGCACGATCTCCAGGTCGACGCCGGCGTTGATCCAGCGGGTGCGCACCCCGATGGAGTTGAGCACCTCCAGGAGGCGGTACACCTCCTCGATGCGGGCGACGCGCCGCAGCACGGTGCGGCCCTTGTTGAGCAGGGAGGCGCAGAGCAGCGCCACGCACGCGTTCTTGCTCGTCTTGACGTCGATGGAGCCGGAGAGCCGGCGTCCGCCGACCACGCGCAGGTGCATCGGCCCGGCGTAGCCGAGCGACACGATCTCGCTGTCGAGCGCCTCGCCGATACGGGCGATCATCTCAAGGCTGATGTTCTGGTTGCCGCGCTCGATGCGGTTCACCGCGCTCTGGCTGGTGGAGAGCGCGTCGGCGAGTTGCGTCTGCGTCCAGCCCCTGTGCTGGCGGGCGTCGCGGATGAGCTTGCCGATGCGTACGAGGTAGTCGTCTGCCATGTGCAGCAGGTTATCTCAGATATGAGATGACGCGCGCGTTGGGGTGAGCCATTCGGGGTGAGTCGCACGGGGGAGGCGCCTGCCCTCGTGCGGGGAGGCGCACCGTCGCCATGCGGGAGGCGCACCGCCGCCATACGGGGAGGCCGCACCGCCCGCCGCCATACGGGGAGGCCGCACCGCCCTCGTGCGGGGAGGCCGTACCGGGGCCGCGCCCGCCGTCCCCATGCCCGCCCCCGCGCAGGGGCCGTGCCGGGGTCTCACAGAAGGTCTTCCCGCATCCGGCGCCGACCGCCACCCGCGTCACCCGGGTGGCGGACGCGCGCCCTGGCCGGCGACCGCGCGTCGCGCTGCCCCACTGTGCGTCCGCCGGACCACCGGACGCATCCCGACGGACGGATATCGGCCAGGGGTCGGCCAGGGTGGGGACTCCTTCGCCGCCCCCGCGGCGCGCGTCGCGCCGGCCGTGGTGGGTCTGCACGCGCCGCCCTCGCAGGAGTGCCGGAGGCGGCCCCGTGAGGGCGTCCGCGTCAGCCCGACCGCCCAGCGCGTCGGGCATCTGCGCAGGGCGAGCAGGCCCAGCGGCGCCGGGTCGGGCCGACCGGTCCGGCCGCCGGGACGAGGGCGGCCGAGCCGCCCGGCGCGCCGACGCCCACCACACCCCGCACGATGTGCTCGGGCGGAAGAGGCCTGCTCGCGAAGGTCCGATGACCACGGCTGCCTCCGTACCCGCGCCGGCGTCTGCCGGTACGTCCGTGAGAGGCGAAGGCCCCCGCAAAGGATTCGGCCGCGACGGACAGCCGGTCCGCGGTCGGCCCGCGGCCGGTCCACAACCGGTCCGCGCCGGTTCGCCACCGGTCCACGCCCGGTCCGCAGCCGGTCCGCGCCCGGTTCCGCGGTCCGTCCGGGCCGGGTCCGCGCCCGCTCCGGAGGCCCCGCCGCCACGGAACGCCACGGAACGCCCGGGCGTGCCTCGTCGTGCGGACGGGTCATGTACTAGAGTTATCTCGACATCGAGATATCTGCCGAGGCGCACCAGAAGCCGCCACTCGGTAAGGGTTACCTAACTAAGCCTTACCTTAGCGGATCGACGAGGAGTCGTGGCGGCAGGATGTGACGGAACGCGCGAAATAATGAAGGAGACTGTCGTGTCGGCGAACAGCTTCGACGCCCGCAGCACGCTGCGCGTGGGCGACGAGTCGTACGAGATCTTCAAGCTGGACAAGGTCGAGGGCTCCGCACGCCTTCCCTACAGCCTGAAGGTGCTGCTTGAGAACCTGCTCCGTACCGAGGACGGCGCGAACATCACCGCCGACCACATCCGCGCGCTCGGCGACTGGGACTCCCAGGCGCAGCCGTCGCAGGAGATCCAGTTCACGCCGGCCCGCGTGATCATGCAGGACTTCACCGGCGTGCCCTGCGTGGTGGACCTCGCCACCATGCGTGAGGCCGTCAAGGAGCTCGGCGGCGACCCGGCGAAGATCAACCCGCTGGCCCCGGCCGAGCTGGTCATCGACCACTCCGTCATCGCCGACAAGTTCGGCACCGCGGACGCCTTCGGCCAGAACGTGGAGCTGGAGTACGGCCGCAACAAGGAGCGCTACCAGTTCCTGCGCTGGGGCCAGACCGCCTTCGACGAGTTCAAGGTCGTCCCCCCGGGCACCGGCATCGTCCACCAGGTCAACATCGAGCACCTGGCGCGCACGGTCATGGTCCGAGGCGGCCAGGCCTACCCCGACACCCTCGTCGGCACCGACTCGCACACCACGATGGTCAACGGCCTGGGCGTCCTGGGCTGGGGCGTCGGCGGCATCGAGGCCGAGGCCGCGATGCTGGGCCAGCCGGTCTCCATGCTCATCCCGCGCGTCGTCGGCTTCAAGCTGACCGGTGAGCTGAAGCCGGGCACCACCGCCACGGACCTCGTCCTCACGATCACCGAGATGCTGCGCAAGCACGGCGTCGTCGGCAAGTTCGTCGAGTTCTACGGTGAGGGCGTCGCCGCCACCTCCCTCGCGAACCGCGCCACCATCGGCAACATGTCGCCGGAGTTCGGCTCCACCGCCGCGATCTTCCCGATCGACGACGAGACGCTGAAGTACCTGCGCCTGACCGGCCGCGACGAGCAGCAGGTCGCGCTCGTCGAGGCGTACGCCAAGGAGCAGGGCCTCTGGCTGGACCCGGCCGCCGAGCCCGACTTCTCCGAGAAGCTGGAGCTCGACCTCTCCACGGTCGTCCCCTCCATCGCCGGCCCGAAGCGCCCGCAGGACCGCATCGTCCTCGCCAACGCCGCCGAGCAGTTCAAGAGCGACGTCCGCAACTACGTCGACTCCGTGGACGAGGCGGGCAAGGAGTCCTTCCCGGCCTCCGACGCCCCGGCCACCACGGACGGCGTCCCGTCGAACCCGGTCCTCGTGACCGCCCCCGACGGCTCGACGTACGAGCTGGACCACGGCGCCGTCACCGTCGCCGCGATCACCTCCTGCACCAACACCTCGAACCCGTACGTGATGGTCGCCGCCGCGCTCGTCGCGAAGAAGGCCGTCGAGAAGGGCCTGACCCGCAAGCCGTGGGTCAAGACCACCCTCGCCCCGGGCTCGAAGGTCGTCACCGACTACTTCGACAAGGCGGGCCTGACCCCCTACCTCGACAAGGTCGGCTTCAACCTCGTCGGCTACGGCTGCACCACCTGCATCGGCAACTCGGGCCCGCTGCCCGAGGAGGTCTCGAAGGCCGTCAACGAGCACGACCTGGCCGTGACGTCGGTCCTCTCCGGCAACCGGAACTTCGAGGGCCGCATCAACCCCGACGTCAAGATGAACTACCTGGCGTCCCCGCCGCTGGTCGTCGCGTACGCCCTGGCCGGCTCGATGAAGATCGACATCACCACCGAGGCCCTCGGCGTCGACCAGGACGGCAACCCGGTCCACCTGAAGGACATCTGGCCCTCCGAGGCCGAGGTCAACGACGTCGTGGCGAACGCCATCGGCGAGGACATGTTCAACAAGTCCTACCAGGACGTCTTCGCGGGCGACGCCCAGTGGCAGGCGCTCTCGATCCCGACCGGCGACACCTTCGAGTGGGACGCCGAGTCGACCTACGTCCGCAAGCCCCCGTACTTCGAGGGCATGGCGCAGGAGCCGTCCCCCGTCGAGGACATCCAGGGCGCCCGCGTCCTGGCCAAGCTGGGCGACTCGGTCACCACCGACCACATCTCCCCGGCCGGTGCGATCAAGGCCGACACCCCGGCCGGCAAGTACCTCACGGAGCACGGCGTGCAGCGCCGCGACTTCAACTCCTACGGCTCGCGCCGAGGCAACCACGAGGTCATGATCCGCGGCACGTTCGCGAACATCCGCCTGCGCAACCAGATCGCGCCGGGCACCGAGGGCGGCTTCACGCGTGACTTCACGCAGGAGGACGCGCCGGTCTCGTTCATCTACGACGCCTCGCGCAACTACATCGACCAGGGCATCCCGCTGGTCGTCCTCGCGGGCAAGGAGTACGGCTCCGGCTCGTCCCGCGACTGGGCCGCCAAGGGCACCGCGCTCCTCGGCGTCAAGGCCGTCATCGCCGAGTCGTACGAGCGCATCCACCGCTCGAACCTCATCGGCATGGGCGTCCTGCCGCTCCAGTACCCGGAGGGCATGACCGCCTCGTCCCTCGGCCTCACGGGCGAGGAGACCTTCTCCTTCTCCGGTGTGACCGAGCTGAACAACGGCTCGACCCCCCGCACGGTGAAGGTCACCACCGACACGGGCGTGGAGTTCGACGCGGTCGTCCGCATCGACACCCCCGGTGAGGCCGACTACTACCGCAACGGCGGCATCATGCAGTACGTGCTGCGCAGCCTGATCCGCAAGTAGGGATCTGCGCACAGCGGTTGAGGGCCGCACCCCGTCTCGTACGGGGTGCGGCCCTCGTCGTTCCTCCGGCTGCGGGCGGGGGCTTGTCGCACTGTTCCCCGCGCCCCTGACCATGCCCCTGGAGGGGCGGCTCTCAGGGGTTGGGCCGGCCTCCGTACGGAACCGTGATCAGTTCCATGGCGTGCTGCGACGGGTCGAGGAAGTAGACCCCCTTGCCGCCGTCGTTGCGGTTGATCTCACCCGGCCGCTTCTGGTGCGGGTCGGCCCAGTGTTCGATGCCGCGGGCCGTGATCTTCTCGTACGCGGCGTCGAACTCCGCCTCGGAGACCAGGAAGGCGTAGTGCTGCGGCGTGAGGTGTTCCGCGGGGACGGTGGCGAAGTCCAGGGTGACTCCGTTGGACAGGGCCACCGCGACGAACGGGCCCCATTCGCCCGTGATCTCCAGGCCCAGCAGGTCCGTGAAGAACTCCGCGGACTCCCGGTTGTCCCGGGCGTGGACGATCGTGTGGTTCAGCTCGACTGACAAGGAATGCCTCCAACAGGCATCTCCCGACACCTCCATGCCTCACCCAGCCGGTGACCGACACGCGATGTCGCCGGGATCTTAAGCACGGCGACATCGCGCTGTCGAGCCGTTTCCGGCGGCTACCTCCGCCGCCGCCCGCTCACCGCCACGCCCACCGCCGTGCCGAGCACACCGAGGGCCGCCCACCCGAACGCCGCCCGGAACCCGGCGCCCTGGGGGTCGCCGCCGCCGAGCGCCATGCCGACGAGCACCGCGAGCCCGAGCGAGCCGCCGAGCTGGTCGACGCAGCGCTGTACGCCGGCGGCGGTGCCCGCGTCGTCCTCGGTGACCCCGGTGAGCGCCGCGTTCTGCAGCGCCACCAGGCCGATGCCCATCCCGGCGGCCACTCCCAGCATGCCGGGCACCACGTCCGTCCACAGGTCGCCGTGGGCGGGCAGCCGGGCGAGCCAGCCGAGGCCCGCCGCCGTCAGGAGCAGGCCGAGCAGGGCGGTGTTCGTGGTGCCGAGCGCGGCGATCAGACGGGCCACCACCGCGATCGCGGCGAGGAGCGCCCCGCAGAACGGCAGATAGGCCAGGCCCGCCTGGAGCGGCGTGAGGCCGATGACGTCCTGCAGGTACAGCGTGGCCAGGAAGAACGTGCCGGACAGGCCCGCGCTGAGCGGCACCGTCGCCGCGTTCGCCACGGCACGGGCGCGGTGCGTGAAGAAGGAGAGCGGAACCAGCGGGCGCGGTGTCCGCGCCTCGACGAGCACGAAGGCGGCGAGCAGGGCCGCGCCGACGAGCACCGCGGCCACGGACCCGCGCAGCACACCGTGGACCAGGGTCAGGGGCCCCGCCACCAGCAGAGCGGCGCCGGGCAGGTCCAGGCGTCCTGACGGCAGGGCACGCGGCGCGTCGGGGCGGACGAGCAGCGGTGTCAGCGCGAGGACCGCCGCCGTGAGCGGCACGTTGACGCCGAAGATCCAGCGCCAGTCGAGGAACTGGACGATCGCGCCCGACATCAGGACGCCGACCACGAGGCCGCTCGCGGAGATGGCCCCCCAGACGCCGAGGGCCTTGGCCCGCTCGGCGGGCTCCGGGTAGAGGAGCGCGATCAGGGACATGGCGGCCGGCGAGGCGAGCGCTTCGCCCGCGCCCTGGACGAAGCGGGCGGCCACCAGCGTCTCCAGGTTCGGCGCGAGACCGGCGGCGAGTGAGGCGAGGGCGAAGAGCGCGGCCCCGAGCAGGAACATCCGCCGCCGCCCGAGCAGATCGGTGAGCCGCCCGCCGAGCAGCAGGAGCCCGCCGCCGACGAGGGTGTATCCGGTGACGACCCAGGACAGCGCCGCCGGTCCCGCGTCGAAGCGGGCGCCGATGGCGGGCAGCGCGACGTTGACCACGGTCACGTCGACGGCGATGAGGAACTGGAGGAGGGAGAGCAGCGCGAGGCTGAGGGCGCGACGGTGGTCGCGCACGTGGGTGTTCATGGGTTGGGCACTCCAGGTGGGCCCCTGGCCGGCGTCGAGTTCTCACGCGGCGGGGCTGGAAGGAAGACGGACGCTTCCGTGCCACGGACCCGCGCGAGGGCGGGTGGCGGCACCTGGAGTCACTTGGTCACGGACACGTGGGGCACGGTAGCCGATGGGTGGGCGATGGCGCACCTGGGGAGGTCTGGGGCTCGGGAGCCCGCTCAGCGCCTGCGGTCCGCGACGTCGCGCAGTGCCGCACGCGCTTCCGCGCTCGCGAGACCCTTCGTCCGGCAGTACGTGAGGACGTGCGCGTCGGCCTCCTCGGTGTCCAGCGCCGCGAGGCCGCGCAGTGCGCTGAAGTGTATGCGGGGGGTGTGGTCGGCGGTGAGCAACGACGCCAGGGGTGCGGCACAGTCGGGGGAGCGGCGGTCGGCGAGGGCCCGGATCGCGGACAGGCGGACGTCCGCGGCCTCCGGCGAGGTCGCCAACGCGGCCAGCCCTGCCACCGCTTCGGCCCCCGGGCATTCGGCCAGCGCCGTGACCAGTTCCTCCCCCACGTCCCGCCGGAACTGCCCCGCCAACGCGGCCAGGACGGGCACCGCCGGGGCGCCCATGCGGCCCAACGCCCGCACCGCGCACTGCGCGACGTCACGGCTCGCGTCCGTCGAGGCGACCTTCCCGAGAGCGGCGGACGCCTCCCGGACGGGGAATCGGCCCAGGCCCTGTGCCGCCTGCACCCGCACCGGCTCGGACGGATCGTGCACGGCGGTCAGCAGTACCGGCAGCGACTCGGGCGCACCGATGCGGCCCAGCGCGTGCACCGCCCGCGCGCGCAGCGTGCCCGGCTCCTCGTCGTCGCCCGCGAGGGACGAGAGGCGTGCGACGGCTGGTTCATGCCGCAGGTCGCCGAGCGCGTCGGCGGCGGCCGCTCGTACGTCCCTGTAATTCTCCGGTCCGAGCGCGTCCAGGAGCAGCGGCGCCGCGTCCGCGCACTCCAGCAGCCCCAACGCGATCGCGGCGCCCCGGCGTCGCGGCCGGGCTTCGCGGGCGTCGTCCGCCAGCATCGCGAGCAACTCCCGTACGGGCGGCGCGGGCAGCGCCGACAGGGCCCGCGCGACCGTGTCACCGGTACGGTCGCCACCCAGCGCGGCGAGCAGCGCTTCGGTCGCCGCCTTGCCCCCGACGGCTCCGAGCGCCGATGCCGCCGCCCTGCGCACCATCGGTACGGACCGCTCGCCGAGCAGCGCGACCAGGTTCGGTACGTCCCGGCCGTCCTGGCCGAAGAGTGCGGGGCGTTCTTGGATGTGCGCGCAGACCGTGACGGCGGCGCAGACCGGAGTACGGTACTCGGCCGGTTTCCACGGCGCGGCGCCGTGGACGTGGTCCCGCAGTATCTCCATGCCGTAGTCGGTCCTGGCCAGGAGCGCCGCCGCGGGGCGTGCGGTCGCCGCGTCCGGGTCGCGCAGCGCGCGCGTCAGCATGAACTCGGCGTTCAGGCCGGCCGGTGGCGGCCAGCAGTCCTCGGGCAGTTGTGCGAGCGCCAGCACGGCCCTCTTCCGCAGGCGTGGTGAGCTGCCTTCCGACGCCGCCAGATACAGCAAGGCGGGTGCGGTACGAGGGTCACGCATCGCCCCCAGCGTCTCCACGGCGAACATCTCGTCGCGGAGCAGCAACGTCCACAGCGCGCCCAGCAGCGCGGGCACGGCCTCCGGCGGGCGCAGCCGGGCCACCGCTTCCACGACCATGCGTGGCGGCTCGGGGTCGCCCAGGCGGTGGACGAGTTCGCGCACCGCCTCTGGTCCGCCGATCGCGCCCAGATCCTCGTACAGCCGGGCCACCCGCGCGGAATGTTCCGGCCCGCCGCGCCGCGCGTCCTTCAGGATCCGGGGCAGGGCGCGACGGTCCCGCAGTTCCGCGAGGGCGGACAGCGCGTGCAGGTGCAGCCACTTCGGATAGGCGTCCGGCCGGTCCACGCAGTCGAGGAGGGCGTCGGCCGCCTCCCGCCCGCCGATCTCCCGCAGCAGGTCGACGGCCCACACGTAATGCGGGGAGGGGCCGGACCGCATGACCTCGCTCAGACCCGCGACGTCACGCTCCAGCCGCATCCGCACGATGTCCGGCTCCACGTCACGCCTCCCGTCGCGTGTCCTCGTCCGCCATCGCCACGTACAACGGCGTGCCTACGACGATGTCCACCTGTCGTCCGTCCCGTCCGGTCGCCGTGCCGTGCAGCAGCCGTCGTGCGAGGAACTCGCCGTAGACCGGCGGCTCCGTCATCAACTCGGCGAACTCCAGGACGTCATGTGCCGGGTCCTGCCCATGCTCACGCCCTGGGGTGTCGTCCAGCAGCCTGAACAGCGACGGCAGCATCGAGTAGGAGGCCTGGATCGTCTCGGGCGCGGTGCGCTGCCCGAGGAGGTGGTGCGCCGAACCGATCAGCGCGATGACGGTGTCGCCGTCCCGCCCCGTCATGAACGTCGGCCCCTCGGGAGACCCGTAACCGGCGACCCGCAGCTCCAGGTCACCCCGGAACCAGGGCCTCGGCTCCGTCATCCAGCTGACGTCGAACTCCCGCTCCAGGTACGCCTCGACGAGGTCCAGCTTGTCGTACGAGGTCACGTCCGCACGCGGCGACTGGACAGCGACGCTGAGCACCTTGAGGTCGACCTTCGCCTCGACGGCGAGCCGTTTCAGCAGCTTCGGCGGGATCTGCTCGTACAGCATGTCCAGCTTGGTTCCGGAGACGTAGAGGTAGTACCTCACGTGGCGTCAGGGGAGCTTCAGGAACGCGGTCCAGGTGTCCGGGGCGACGGTGAAGTGCGGGCCGTCCGGGTTCTTGGAGTCGCGGATGTGGATGGCGGTGGGGTGGGCGGCGATTTCGACGCAGGCGCCGCCTTGCTCACTGCTGTAGCTGGACTTGCGCCAGTCATAGGCGACTTCGAGGCATTCGCCGCCTTCGCTGCCGCTGTAGGTCGACTTGAACCACATAAGCGCGGTGCCGCTCATTGCTCTCCTAGCAGATTTTCCAACAGGCCTTTGGTCTCATAGGGGTTGAGGGCCTGAGTTCGCAGCATCGCACACTTGCGCTCCAGAATGGACACCTCATCAGGGTCGGCGATCAGTTGACTGCCTCGCTGTGCTTCCGTATAGCCGAGCCGCTGGTGGTCGGGTGTCTCGATCAGGATGAAGGGCCCGGACAACCCGGCGTGGAAGCTACGGCCGACCGGCATTACTTGCAGTGTCACGCCTGGCAGGGTGGCCAGCTCCATAAGGTGACGTAGCTGCTCGACGTGCACGTCATCACCACCGAGACGGTCCATCCATGTCACCTCGGAGATGATGAAACAGATCGTCGGAGGCTCTCTCCGGTGCAAGACCTCTTGGCGCTCCATGCGGGCTGCCACCCGAAGCTCGATCTCGTCCTCAGTCAGGGCCGGTACGTCGTTCCGGAAGACGTTCCGGGCGTAGGCCGGGGTTTGGAGCAGCCCAGGTAGCACCTGGTTGTCGTACCAGGACAGCGTGAGCGCCTCGCGCTCCAGATCCATGTACTCCTCGGCCCACCGGGGAACCAGATCCACCTCCGGCATATGCTCGACCGCCGTCTGCAACGTCCGGTTCGGCCCGAGGAAGTCGTCCAACTGCACCGCGAGGTCCATCTTCAGCGGGCGCCGCCCCTGCTCGATGGAGGCGATCAGCTCCTCGCTGATGAGCAACCGCTCGGCCAGCGCCCTCTGGGTGTACCCGGCCGCCTCCCGGTGGACGGCGAGCAGCGCGCCAACCATCTTCATCGCCGACGCGTTCCTGCGCGACCGTCTCCTTGGGCTGCTCATACGGTCCAACTCCCCATCAGAAGCCGTGCTCCCACACGGAGAACCCGTACAGCTCAGCCGTACCGGTTCACGTACTGCTCCACGATGGCCACGGAGTGTGACTGTCGTCGCGTGAATCACGAAACTCCACCCCCCACCCCGCAGACCCCGCGTGAACGCTTCTACCGGCGTGAGCGCCAGTCCGTACCGGCGGCCCGCGCCTTCGCCGCCGGCGCCCTCGTCGACTGGGGGATCGACGGTGAACGTGCGGACGACATCACGCTCTGCGTGAGCGAGCTGGCGACCAACGCGCTGCTGCACGGCGTACCGCCCGGCCGTGGATTCCGGCTGCACCTGAGCCGCACCGGTGGCGTGCTCCGCGTCGAGGTGCACGACAGCGGCGGCGGGTGGCCACGCTGCGGCGGCGGCGCGGAGGACGCGGACGAGTCGGGGCGGGGCCTGCTGCTCGTGGCCGCTCTGTCCGACAAGTGGGGTGTGACGGAGCGCGACCCCGGCAAGGTCGTCTGGGCCGAGTTCGGGACCCGCACGGAGACTGTCGCGGCGGCTTCTCTCTGATCACGCGGGCCACGCCGAAGCGCCTGCCCCCGCCACGGCAAGGCCCGCCGCACACCTCGCGCAGCGGCCCGGGAACGGGTGCGTTTCACCGCACCTGTCCCCGGGCCGCCCGCGCCGTCAGCCGAGCAGCTCCACCTCCGCCAGGGTCGCGGAGCCGTCCGGCACCAGCCGGTAGTGCCCGTACGTTCCCGGACGGTCGATCGTGAACGCCCGGGTCTGCTGGTCCCAGGCGAAGGATTCGCCCGAGCGCTTGTCCAGCGTCCGCCACTTCTTGCCGTCGGCGGAGCCCTGGAGCACCCAGCCCTTGGGCGCCTCGGCCTTGTCCGTGGACGACGTCAGCGTGTACTGCACCGCCTTCGTCCTGCCGGCGACCGGCAGCTCCACCGGGGCGGAGGACGTGGCGTCCGTCGCCGAGGTGTCGTCGAAGAGCGCACCCGCGCCCTTGAGGGCGTCCTTCCTCGGGGACGGCGCCTTGTCGTCCTCGGTGATCGACGCCGGCTGGGCGTTCTTGCCGGAGCCCCACGCGGACGGCTTCGGGCCCATGTCGAACTCCAGGACGCCGCCGCGCGCGATCGCCTTGTGCGGGAGCGCCGTCGAGTTCCACTTCTTGCCGTTGACCTTCAGGCCCTGCACGTAGATGTTCTTCGCGCTGTTCTTCGGGGCCTTCACCACCAGGTCGCGGCCGTTGTCCAGGTGCACGGTCATCTTGGTGAACTGAGGGGAGCCGATGGCGTACTCGCCGCTGCCCATGACCAGCGGGTAGAAGCCGAGGGAGGAGAAGAGGTACCAGCCGGACTGCTCGCCGTTGTCCTCGTCGCCGTGGTAGCCCTGGCCGATCTCGCTGCCGGTGTAGAGGCGGGAGAGGACCTCGCGGACCTTCTCCTGCGTCTTGTGCGGCTGCCCGGCCGCGTCGTACATGTACGCGGCGTGGTGGGCGACCTGGTTGGAGTGGCCGTACATGCCCATGCGGACGTCGCGCGCCTCGGTCATCTCGTGGATGACGCCTCCGTAGGAGCCCGCGAACTCGGCGGAGCCGGTCTCAGGGGTGGCGAAGTACGTGTCGAGCTTGTCGGCCAGGCCCTTGCGGCCGCCGTACAGGTTGGCCAGGCCGCGCGAGTCCTGCGGGGCCGTGAAGGCGTAGCCCCAGGCGTTGGTCTCGGTGTAGTCGTGGCCCCACACGCGCGGGTCGAACTTCTCCGAGTCGACGCGCCAGACGCCCTTGGTGTCCTTGCCCTGGAAGAAGCCGGGCGCGGTGCCCGCTCCCGCCGCCTTCGCGTCGAAGAGGTTCACGTAGTCGCGGGCGCGGTCGAGGAAGTACTCCGACTCCTCCTTGTAGTGCTTCTTGCCCGTCTTCTTGTAGAGGGCGGCGCCCATCTTCGCGATGCCGTAGTCGTTGAGGTACCCCTCAAGGGCCCAGGACAGGCCCTCGTGGGTCTCGCTGGGCGTGTAGCCGAGGAACGGCGAGGTCTTCATGCCCTTGCGGCCGACGCCCGACGTGGGCGGCACCACCGTCGCGTTCTTCAGCGCCGCGTCGTAGGCGGCCTCCGCGTCGAACTTCACGCCCTTGGTGTACGCGTCGGCGAAGGCCACGTCGGACGACGTGCCCGTCATCAGGTCGGCGGCGCCCGGCGACGACCAGCGCGAGGTCCAGCCGCCGTCCTTGTAGTGCTGCACGAAGCCGTCGACCAGCTCACCCGCCTTCTTGGGGGAGAGCAGGCTGTACGCGGGCCAGGTCGTCCGGTAGGTGTCCCAGAAGCCGTTGTTCACGTACGGCTTGCCGTCGACGATCTTCGCGCCGGTGCGGGTCGGGGTGTTCTCGCCGGTCGCGGGGGAGAACGGCGAGGCGTACTGGTGCTTCGCCCTGCCCTTGGCGCTCCTGACCTTCTCGAAGCCGGAGTTGGGGTAGAGGTAGAGGCGGTACAGGGAGGAGTACAGCGTCGTGCGCCGGCCCTCGCTCGCGCCCTCCACCTCCACCTTGCCGAGGATGCGGTCCCACGCCTTCTGCGCGCGGTCCTTGACCCGCTCGAAGGAGGTGCCCGCGGGTATCTCCTGGGCCAGGTTGTCCTTCGCCTGGTCCACGCTGATCAGGGACGTGGCCAGGCGCAGGGTGACCGTGCGGTCCTTGCCGGGCGCGAAGCGGAGGTAGCCCGTGACGTCGCCGCCACCGCCACCCTCCAGTTTGCCGCCCGCCGTGGCCGGGGTGTCGAAGACGCCGTAGACGAAGAGGCGGGTGGCGCCGGTCGACAGGCCGGACTTCACGTCCGAGTAGCCCGTGACGACGCCCTTCTCCTTGTCGAGGGTGAGGCCGCCCTTGTCGTTGACGTTGTCGAAGATCACGCTCGCGTCGTCACCGGGGTAGGTGAACCTCATCATCGCCGCGTGGTCGGTCGGCGCCATCTCGGCCTTCAGGCCGTTCTCGAACGTCACGCCGTAGTAGTGCGGGCGCGCCGTCTCCTTCTCGTGGCGGAAGGGCAGAGCCCGCTTGGTGCGCGAAGCGTTCGGCGTGTCCTTGTCGACCGAGGGCATCAGCTGGAACGTCTGCCGGTCGCCCATCCACGGGCTCGGCTCGTGGCTCGCGCTGAACGCCTGCATCGTCGGCAGGTTGTCGTCGTTGTTGCCGCGCGCGTAGTCGTACAGCCAGCTCAGCGAGCCCGCGTTGGTGACCGGCGTCCAGAAGTTGAAGCCGTGCGGGACCGCCGTGGCCGGGATGTTGTTGCCGCGGGAGAAGCCGCCGCTGGAGTTGGTGCCGCGCCGGGTGTCGGCGTAGTCGGCGGGGTGCGCCTTCGGCTCGGTGGGCGCGACCTGCTTGAGCGACACGTCGTCGAGCCAGCCGCGGAACTTGGCGGGGCCCTTCGGGGCGTCGTACGCGATCAGGACGCGGTCGACCGTCTTGCCGCGCGCGACGTCGCCGATGCGGGAGGCGACATCGTTCCACTGGTTGACGTAGAGCACCTTGGCGGCGCCCTGGCCCCGCGGGGTCAGCGCGAAGCCGTGCTGGTCGACGGCCTTGAGGTCGCTCAGGTAGGTGCCGTCGGTGAAGGCCAGGTCCACGGCCACGTTCGTGGCGGCGTAGTCCAGGTCGCCCTCGGCCATCGAGGGGAAGACGCGGTACGCCAGCCGGGTGTCCCGCTTCACGGGGACGTTCACGTCGAAGACCTTGTTGTACGAGTAGCCGCGGCCGTCCGCCTTGTGGCTGCCCGCATAGCGCAGCGCGTGCTTGCCGGTGAAGCCGGCGCGCGCCTTGGCGGTGGGGGAGCCGCTGGGGCCCCGGTCCACCAGGCTCAGCATGTCCTCGGGGGCGGGAGCCTCGGAGCCGCCCACGGAGAGCTGGACGTCGGCGAGCTGGAGGGCGTCGGACGCGCCGTTGTTCCTGGTCACCTCCAGCCGGAAGTGGGAGTAGGCCGTCGCGTTGTCGAAGTCGTACTTCTTCGTCTTGTGGCGGCCGTCGAACGCCTCGCCCTGGCGCTCGTCGAGGACCTTCCAGTCCTCGCCGTCGGTGGAACCCTTCAGGGTCCAGTCCTTGGGGTCACGCTCGGCGTGGTCGTTGGCCGACGTCAGCGCGTACGTCACGGCCTTGGCGGGCTCGTCCAGGTCGAACTCGACCCAGCCGGCCTTGTCGAACGTCAGCCATTTGCTCGTCGCTTCGCCGTCGATGAGGTTCTCCGCCACCTCGCCGGAGCCGGCGTTCTCGCCGCTGGCCCGGACTTCGGTGACGTGGTTCATGACGCTGCCGGGCAGTCCCGCGCTGAACTCGCCGTTGACGCCGGCGGCCTTCTTCTTGCCGTCGGCGCCGGTCTCCACGGTGTTCAGCCAGTCCGGAACCGCCTCGCCCTCTTCGAAGGAGGAGGCGAACTCGGCTTCCGTACGGGGTGGTTTCTCGGGCCCGGCGACGGCGGCCCCCTGCGCCGCCACGACGAGCGCCAGCGCCAGCGTGCCGATGGCCGCTGCCGAGCGCGCCCCGGGAATCCCCGGACGCTGGTGTCTGAATCGAGGTCTGCGAGCCTGGTGCGGCATCCCCGAGCCCCTCCTTGCGGGTTGGACAACGTTGTCACGATCGCTACGCAAGGTCTAGTAGGGAGTGAAGGGGGGAGAGGTGTCAAGGTGGTTGACGGCAACTCAAGTGCCGAGGGTGAGACCGCCGTCGTTCCTCTGCTCCGTTCCCGCGGGGCGCGCGGTGCTCGGCTACGCCGTCCCGGGTCCTCGACTTCGTGTCCGGGAGCGGCCTGGCCGGGCCGCAGGGAAGAGTTCGACGGGGTGGAAGTCGTCGCGTTCGCGGACGCGGCGGCCTTCGAGGACCGGCCGGCCGAGCACCACGCCCGTCGCGAGGGCGTGTGGGGCAGGGGCGCCGGGAAGGCGTCGGGGATCGCGTCGGCCACGGACGGTGAGCCGGTCGACGTCGGGCTGTGCCGGGGCTGGATCTCCGGACGGCGTCGCGGCCTGGACGACCGGCACTGCCCGCAGGGGCACGGGCCGCGGCGGCCGAGGAGCCGGTGGTCGCGGGTCGACGTCGAGAAGGTCGCCGCGCTGGCGGCGGCGGTCCGGATGCGGGAACCCGGCCCTGCCGAGTCCGGCGGGCCCGGGAGGACGGCCGCCCGGGACCGCGCGTGCGCCTCCCAGGCGACGGCCGTCGTCCCCGGCGACCTAGCCGCGGCGCTCGCCGCGGACCGGGTGGCGCGCGCGGCGTTCGACGCGCTCGACCGGGCCGCCCGCTCCCTCGTGCTGCTCCCGCTGCTCCGGGCCACGATGCCGGAGGCGCGGCGGACACGGCTGGAGCGGGGCGGTGCGGGAGCTCGCGGAGAGCGGGCGTCCCGGGCCGCCGGCGCCATGACCCGAAGCGCGCGTCGGGCCCCGCGTGGCCCGCGGACGGCCCGGCCACTCGGGTGATGTGAGGGAAAGTCCATGGAAACCGGCGCGAAAGTCCACGCGTTCCACGGGCCATGTGCGAGAGGTTCGACCAGGGAAACGTCGCAGGTCTCAACTCGGAAAACCTGCGGAGCAAACGTGTATTCGATCTTGCTCAGTCGAGCGGGAGTGGACTATACCTGTCGGCGTCCCACACCACCGCGGTGCCGGGGAGGGTCCGGTGCACCGCCTGAGTCCTGGAGAAGGCGAGGGCTTGAGCATGGGAGCCACCAGCGTCAACCGTCGTGATGTCATGAAGCGGGCGGCGGCCGCAGGTCTGCTCGCGGTGCCGGCCGTCGGGGCGCTCAGCTCCTGCGCGAGCGGCGGCGGCTCGGAGAACAAGGCCGAGAAGGGCAAGAAGACCAAGAAGAACCCGCTCGGCGTGAAAGAGGACGCGGGGCTGACCGTCTACATCTTCAACGGCGGTTACGGCGACAAGTACGCGCAGTTCGTCACCGACATGTACGCCGACAAGTACCCCAAGGCGAAGCCGGACCAGAAGGCCACGGAGAAGATCGCCACCCAGGTGCAGCCGAAGATCGTCCGCGGCAAGCCCACGTCGGACGTCGTCAACAACTCCGGCGCCGAGCAGATGAACATCGGCAAGCTGGTCCACAACAAGCAGGTCGCCGACCTCGGCGAGGTCCTCGACGCGCCCTCCTGGGACGACCCGGACGTCACGGTCCGCGAGACCCTGGTGCCGGTCGTCGAGCAGATGGGCCGCTTCGGCGGCAAGGAGTGCTACCAGCTCAACATCGCCCTGACGGTGTACGGCAACTGGTACTCCAAGAAGCTCCTGGAGGACGGCCTCGACTCCGCGTACCCCAAGACCTGGGACGAGATGCTCGCCGTCTGCAAGAAGGCCAAGGCCAAGGGCATCCACGGCTGGAGCTACCCCGGCGGCCACCCCCGCTACATGTTCTTCAGCATGTACGCGATGTTCGCCCAGCGCGGCGGCCGCGACGTCACCGAGGCCATGGACTACCTGGAGCCGAACGCCTGGAAGCACGACGCCGTCAAGGACGTCTTCGAGGCCTGGGAGGAACTGGTCGCCAAGAAGTACGTGCTCACCGGCTTCGACGGCAACCAGGCGCACACCGAGATGCAGACCGCCTGGACGAAGGAGGGCAAGTGCGTCTTCGTGCCGAACGGCTCCTGGGTGGAGAACGAGGCCAAGGACACCACGCCCAAGGACTTCGCCATGACGGTGGGGGCGACCCCCTCGCTCGACTCCGGCGACAAGATGCCCTTCGGCACGCTCTACGCCCCGGCCGGTGAGCCGTTCATCGTCCCCGCCAAGGCCGAGAACCGACAGGGCGGCCTGGAGTGGCTGCGGATGATGTACAGCAAGAAGGCCGCCGTGAACCTCTTCAAGGAGGTCGGCTCGATGCCCGTGGTGAAGGGCGCCATCGACGGCGAGGACCTGCCGTCGGGCACGGCGAGCGCCCAGGCGGCCATCAAGGCGGCCGGTGACAACATCGTCATCCCGCACTTCATGGACTGGTACAACGAGCTGTTCCGCGAGGACTTCAACAACATGGTGCACACGTTCATGCAGGGCCAGATCGGCCCCAAGCAGGCCATGGACATCATGCAGAAGGCGTCCGAGCGAATCCTGAAGGACCCCGACATCAGCAAGGTCAAGAAGGCCTGACGGGCGAGGAGGCGGAGCGAGCGGGGCTGAGCAGCATGAAGACCGACACCCAGGTGGGCAAGACCCCATCTTCGAAGGGGCGGGCGGACCGAGGACCCGCGCCGGGCGCACCCGGCCGGCTGCTGTTCCTCGCCGCGATCCTGCTGCCGCCCCGCTTCACCCCCGCACGGGTCCGCTACGACCGGCGCTACCGCACGCTCGACAAGTACCGCTTCATCGTGGGCTTCCTGGCCGTGCCGCTGGCGTTCTACGCGCTGTTCGTCGTCTCGCCCTTCCTCCAGGCGATCTACTACTCGTTCACCGACTGGTCCGGCGGGCCCGTCGCGAACTTCGTCGGGTTCGACAACTACCAGAAGATGTGGAACGACGACCGCTTCTGGGACTCCCTTCAGGTCAGCGCCCTCCTGCTCGTCATCGCCCCGGTCATCACCCTCGTACTCGGCATGTTCTTCGCCTACATGATCACCTCGGGCGGGCGGCACCGCAGGGGGCAGGCCATCGCGGGCGTCGCGGGCTCGTCCTTCTACAAGGTCGTCTACTTCTTCCCGCAGGTGCTCTCCGTCGCCATCATCGCCGTGGTGTGGGGGCGCGTCTTCAACACCAACAGCGGCCTGATCAACGGCGGCCTGGACAAGGTGGGCGTCACGGGGCCCGCCTGGCTGGGCGGGGACAGCACCCTCGGCGTCATCTCCCTGCTCACCGTCATCAGCTGGAGCTTCATCGGCTTCTACGTGGTGCTGTTCTCCGCGGCGATGGGGGCGATCCCGAGCGACATCTACGAGGCCGCGCTGCTCGACGGGGCGGGCCGCACCCGCACCTTCTTCAGCGTCACGCTCCCGCTGATCTGGGACACCGTGCGCACCGGCTGGATCTACATGGGCATCCAGGCGCTCGACACCTTCGCGATCTGCCTGGTGATGGTGCCCCCGCACGTCCTGAAGGTGACTCCGGTCTTCCTCTACGAACGGTTCCGTGACGGCCAGTACGGCTACGCCACGTCCATCGGTGTCGTCCTCCTCGTCCTGAGCATGGCGTTCTCGCTGATCGTCATGCGGGCCGGGAACCGCGACCGGATCGAATACTGAGACCGCGGGAGCCACTGACCATGACCACGACCACCGCCGCCGCGCCCCGCCCCGAGGCCACCGAGAAGCCCCGCGGGCAGCTGAAGGAGTCGGGCGGCACGCTCAACGTCTTCTCGCACGCCTTCCTCGTCCTGTGGGTCGTCCTCGCCGCCGGGCCGCTGATCTGGGTCGCGCTGACCGCGTTCCGCCCCTCGGCGGAGATCCTCAGCGATCCGATGGGCTGGCCCTCCTCCTTCCACTGGGAGAACTTCGGCAACGCCTGGAACAAGGCCAGCATCGGCCGCTACACCGTCAACTCCCTCATCATTCTGGCGGGTTCGCTGACCGGCACGATGCTGCTCGGCTCGATGGCGGCCTATGTGATCGCCCGCTTCACCTTCCCCGGCAACCGCCTCGTCTTCATGCTGTTCGCGGGCGGCATGATGTTCCCCGTCATCCTCGCCCTGGTGCCGCTCTTCGCCGTCATGGAGAACTTCGGGCTCCTCGACACCCGGCCGGGCCTGATGATCGCGTACATCGCGTACTCGCTGCCCTTCACCACCTTCTTCCTGACCTCCTTCTTCCGCACGCTGCCGACCGGCGTGCAGGAGGCGGCGATGGTCGACGGGGCGTCGCACACCCGGACGTTCTTCCAGATCATGCTGCCGATGGCCAAGCCGGGCCTGGTCAGCATCGGCATCTTCAACTTCCTCGGCCAGTGGAACCAGTACCTGCTTCCGCTGCTGCTCAACAACGAGGAGGAGCAGAACTACGTGCTGCCCCAGGGGCTCGCCTCGCTCGCGGTCTCGCAGGGCTACCGAGGCGACTGGGGCGCCCTCTTCGCGGGCCTGACGATCGCCATGCTGCCGGTGCTCGTCGTGTACGCGGTCTTCCAGCGCCAGGTGCAGGCCGGCCTCACGGCCGGCGCCCTCAAGTGAGCGTGCCACCAGGTGATTTCAGCTTGGCCACGATAGTGGTCTAGGCCTGTGTGGCGAATGGTGACGTGAGTAGTGTCGGCGCGACGGCGCCGCAGAGCGCGGTTGTGTGCGCTCAAGTCGCCACCGATGTCGAAGGGTTGAACAGCATGAGGAATCGAATAATCGCCACCGGTGCGGCAACGCTCTGCATGGCCCTCGGTGTCACCGCCTGCGGCGGCGACAGCGGCGACGGCGACGGCAAGACGATCAAGCTCGTCGCGGCCGACTACGGCGACAAGGCCTCCAACGCCTCCAAGGTGTACTGGAACGAGGTCAAGAAGGAATTCGAGAAGGCCAACAAGGGCTACAAGGTCGACGTCCAGGTCATCAACTGGAACGACATCGACAAGTCCGTCAAGAACATGATCCAGGCGGGTGACGAGCCGGACCTCCTCCAGACCGGCGGCTACGCCGACAAGGTCGCCGACGACCTGCTCTACAAGGCCGACGAGGTGCTCTCCGCCGAGACGCGCGACAACCTCATCCCGACCTTCGCCAAGGCCGGCGAGGTTGACGGCACCGAGTACGGCATCCCGTGGGTCTCCTCCAGCCGCGTGATGTTCTACAACAAGGACGTGCTGAAGAAGGCCGGGGTGAAGACCCCGCCGAAGACCTGGGACGAGCTGGCCGCGGCCGCGAAGAAGATCAAGGCCAAGAAGGCCGCCGACACCCCCTACGCCCTTCCCCTCGGCCCCGAGGAGACCCAGGGCGAGACGCTGATGTGGGAGCTCGGCAACGGTGGCGGCTACACCGACGAGAGTGGCAAGTACACCCTCGACAGCGCCGAGAACGTCGAGACCTTCGAGTGGCTGAAGAAGAACCTGGTCGAGCCCGGCCTCACCTACGCCAACCCCGCCTCCACCGACCGCAAGACCGCCTTCGCGGACTTCGCGGCGGGCAAGGTCGGCATGCTCAACGGCCACCCGAGCCTGATCCAGATGGCCAAGGACGGCAAGGTCGACTACGGCGTCGCCCCCATCCCCGGCAAGACGGGCCCGCTCGACAGCACCCTCGGCGTGGCCGACTGGATGATGGCGTTCAAGGACGGCGGCGCCGAGAAGGAGGCCGTGAAGAAGTTCCTGGACTTCACGTACTCCAAGAAGATGCTGGCGTTCGACGAGATGTACAACCTCATGCCCGTCACGCAGGACGTCCTGAAGCAGATGCAGGGCAACGGCAAGCACAAGGACCTGGAGCCGTTCTTCGAGGTGCTGCCGAAGGCCAAGTTCTACCCGCTGGGCGACACCTCCTGGGACGTCGTCTCCGCCGAGATGAAGAAGACCGGCGGCAAGGCCGTCTCCGACGACCCCAAGCAGGTCCTCGGCGACCTCCAGAAGAAGGCCGAGACCGCTGCGGCGGAAGCCAAGTAGCGGTCCCACACACCCAGTTCGCAAGGAGTCCTTGTGTCCCTGAAGGCCCCTCCGTCCCCGGCCGCCCCCGGCCGGGGACGGGGCGGG
>NZ_QEXM01000007.1 GCF_004127445.1 Streptomyces alfalfae | reverse complement strand
GGGAAGCATCCGCCGCGGAGCGGCGGCTCAGGGGATGCCCCGGGCCACGGGCGAGGCGGCGGCGCGCCCAGGGGTCAGAAGAACGTCCGGACGTAGTCCGTGACCGTCCCGTCCGCCTCGACCAGAGGAATCAGCTGCCACTTGTCGAACGCCGTGCAGGGATGCGAGAGCCCCATGCCGACCCAGTCGCCCACGGCGAGCTCCGCCTCCGGAGAGGTCGAGAGCCACCCGTGCTGATCGGAGAGCCCGGTCACCGTGATCCCGGTCGCGGCGCGCTCACCCCCGTCGCCCTCACCCCGTACGACCTGCGCCTCGGGCAGATCGAGGTCATGGGCCGCGTCCCGCTTGCCCGCGTTGGTGAACGCCTGCTCCGGCGAGGGCCGGGACACCACCTGCGCCCACAGCCGGAACGCCGGTTCGAGCGCGCCCTCCTGCGGGACGCGGTTGAAGGGCGTGAGGTGGCGGTAATGGCCGTCGTCATGCGACACGTACGCACCCGAGCGCAGCAGCTTCAGCACCGGCGCGGACAGCGCGGGCACCTCCTCGAACACCGTCGCCACCGCGTCGAACCACGCGCTGCCGCCCGCGCTGAGCACGACCTCCGGCAGATCCGCGAACCGCCCCGCCTCGTCGAGGCCGACGAGCAGGGCGACGAGTCGCCGCAGCCAGGCGGTGACCGTCTTCGGCGAGGCCTTCGGCACCTCGCCCTCGTACCCGGCGACGCCCACGAGCCGCAGCGTGTCCGCCGCCGCGACGGCGTCGGCGATCTCGAAGCACTCCTCCTCGGTCCGCACCCCGGTCCGCGCCCCCTCGCCCGCGGCGAGCTCGACGACGACGTCGACCGGGCGCGTCGCCCCGGCCCCGCTGAGCGCGGCGTGCATCGCCCGGACGCCGCGTACGGAGTCGACGTAGCAGATGAAGCGGAAGTCCGGGTCGGCGCCGAGTTCACCGGCGAGCCAGCGCAGCGCCGCCGCGTCGACCAGTTCGTTGGCGAGGAAGACGCGCGAGACGCCGAACGCCCGCGCCACGCGCACCTGGTGGGGCACCGCGAGCGTGATGCCCCACGCCCCGCGGTCCAGCTGCCGCCGGAAGAGCTGCGGGGCCATCGACGTCTTGCCGTGCGGCGCGAAGGCGAGGCCGTGCCGCTCCGCGTACGTCTCCATGAGCGCGAGGTTGTGCTCCAGGCGCTCGGCGGAGAGCGCGAGCACGGGCGTCGTGAAGCCGCCCGTGAAGAGGTTCCTGCGCTGGGCCGCGAGCTCCCCGACCGTCAGTCCTTCGGCGTCCGGCGGCAGCCCCTTGAAGCGGTGGTCCACCCGCTCGTCCGCGAGCGCGGCCAAGGGGTCGGCGGGACGTTCGACGGCGTTGTCGGCGGCCATGGGCGCCTCCTCCAGGAGTGCGTTGCATTATGTGCAACAGTCATTGCGTATGTCGCTTACTGCTGTCTAACATCCGAGCCAACGCCGGGTCAACGGATCCGGAGAGTCGGTTGAGGGGCTGGAAGATCGTGACCGCACAGGCAGCCGCACGGCCCGTCGAGGAGACGGCCGCCCGCGCAGCAGTGGACGTCGTGGCGCTCGGCGAGTCCATGGTCACCTTCCTGCCCGCGCGTCCCGGGCGCCTCGCCGACGTGCCCTCCTTCGACCGCGGGATCGGAGGCGCCGAGTCCAACGTCGTCTGCGCGCTCGCCGCCGCCGGGCACACCACCCGCTGGGTCAGCCGCGTCGGCGCCGACGGCTTCGGCGACCACCTCGTCGAGGCGATCGCCCGCTACGGAGTCGACACCTCCGCCGTCGGCCGCGACCCCCACCGCCCCACCGGCGTCTACTTCCGCACCGCCGACGACCGCGACACCGACGCCCACGAGGTCGTCTACTACCGCGCCGGCTCGGCGGCCTCCGCCATGTCCCCGGCCTCCGTGGACGAGTCCGCGCTCACCTCGGGCCGCGTCCTGCACCTGTCGGGCATCACCCCCGCGCTCTCCGCCGACTGCCTGGACCTCGTACGCCACCTCTGCGCCCGGCGCCCCGGCCGCGCCCCGCTTCTCTCGTTCGACGTCAACCACCGCCCCGGCCTGTGGAAGGACGCGGCGGCGGGCCCGGACGTCCTCCTCGACCTCGCGCGCGGCGCCGACCTCGTCTTCGTCGGCGAGGACGAGGCCGCCGCGGCCTGGGGCGTGACCGGCGGCCCCGACGCCGTCCGCGCCGCCCTGCCCGAACCCGCCACCGTCGTCGTCAAGCAGGGCAGCCGCGGCGCCACCGTCTACCGGCACGGCGAGGACCCCGTCTTCCAGGCCGCCCTGACCGTGGACGTCGTGGCTCCCGTCGGCGCCGGCGACGCCTTCGCCGCCGGTTTCCTCTCCGCCACCCTGCGCGGACTGCCCGCCGCGCACCGGCTCCGGCACGGCCACCTCATGGCCGCCGCCGCGCTCACCGTCCCCGGCGACCTCGCCACGCCGCCCGCCCGCGCACACGCCGACCGCCTCGCCGACCTCGACGACTCCGCCTGGGAGACACTTCGTCTCGGCCCCGGCTGGACGGCGGACGTCCTCAAGGACAGCGGGGCCGAGGAGGAGGTACGTACCCCATGAGCCAGACCGTCGACCGCGCCCTGTCGATCCTGCCGCTGCTCGCCGAGGGCCCCGCCGACCTGGGACAGGTCGCCGACCGGCTCGGCGTCCACAAGTCCACGGCTCTGAGGCTCCTGCGCACCCTCCACGAGCACGGCCTGGTCTTCCGCCAGTCCGACCAGCGCTACCGCCTCGGCGCCCGCCTCTTCGCGCTCGCCCAGGAGGCCGTCGAGAACCTCGACGTGCGCGAGATCGCCCACCCCCACCTCCTCGCCCTCAACGAGCGGTGCGGCCACACGGTCCACCTCGCCGTCTACGAGGAGCAGGAAGTCCTCTACATCGACAAGGTCGACAGCCGCTACCCGGTGCGGATGTACTCCCGTATCGGCAAGCCGGTGGCCATCACCGTCGCCGCCGTGGCGAAGCTGCTGCTCGCCGACTTTCCCGAGGCCGAGCGCCGCGCCATCGCGGAGAAGCTCGACTACCCCACCTACACGTCCCGTTCGACGCCCAACGCCGCCGCGTTCCTCAAGGAGCTGGCGGCCGTGCGCGAACAGGGCTGGGCCACCGACCTCGGTGGCCACGAGGAGTCCATCAACTGCATCGGGGCCCCCATCCGCGGTGCGGACGGGCGCGTCGTCGCCGCCATGTCGGTCTCCGCGCCGAACGTCGTCGTCACCGCCGAGGAACTCCTCACACTGCTCCCGCAGGTGCGCCGCACGGCGGACGCCATCAGCCGGGAGTACTCCGGCAAGTCACCCCTGAAGGAAGCCTGAGCACGTCATGAGCACCGAGAAGACCGCCCTCACCCCGGCCACCCACACCACCCCGCCCGCGAAGTTCTCCCACGGCGTCAAGAAGGGCAACATCCTTCAGGTCGCCGGTCAGGTCGGCTTCCTCCCCGCCGAGGAGGGCAAGGCCCCCACCCCCGCGGGCCCGACCCTGCGCGAGCAGACCCTCCAGACGTTCGCCAACGTCAAGGCGATCCTCGAAGAGGGCGGCGCCACCTGGGACGACGTGATGATGATGCGCGTCTACCTCACGGACGTCGACCACTTCGCCGAGATGAACGAGATCTACAACGCGTACTTCGAGGAGCAGGGCCTCAAGGCCCCCGCCTCGGCCCGCACCACGGTCTACGTCGGGCTCCCCAAGGGCCTCCTCATCGAGATCGACGCGCTCGCGGTCCTGAGCTGACGCGCCTCTAGCACGATCTCCTCCCGCAAGCCGTACGTCGTCACGGCACGGCGCCCCCTTCCCCTCCAGGCGCCGTGCCGCGATCCCCCCTGCCCCGAAAGCTCCATGCACTTACGAGGTCAAAGATGTCCCCGTCCCACACCGCCGTGCTCGCGGCCGCCACCGAGGCGCCGCCGCACACCGGCGGCATACTCACCCTGATCGACGGCACAGCGGGCCTGCTGACGGTCGCCGCGCTCGGCATCGTCCTTCTCCTCTTCCTGATCATCAAGATCAGGCTCCAGCCCTTCGTGGCGCTGCTCGCGGTCTCCATCGTCGTCGGTCTCGCGGCCGGTCTCTCCGTCACCGAACTCTTCGGTACCGTCCAGAAGTCCGACGCCGTCTCGGTCATCGAGTCCGGCATGGGCGGCATCCTCGGCCACGTGGCGATCATCATCGGCCTCGGCACGATGCTCGGCGCGATCCTGGAGGTCTCCGGCGGGGCCGAGGTTCTCGCCTCCCGCCTCCTCGGCCTCTTCGGCGAGAAGCGCGCGCCCCTGGCCATGGGCCTGACGGGCCTCATCTTCGGCATCCCGGTCTTCTTCGACGTCGGCATCTTCGTCCTCGCGCCGATCGTGTACGCCGCCGCCAAGCGCAGCGGCAAGTCGATCCTGCTCTACTGCCTCCCGCTGCTGGCGGGCCTGTCGATGACCCACGCCTTCCTGCCCCCGCACCCGGGGCCGGTGGCCGCCGCGGGGCTGCTCCACGTGGACCTCGGCTGGGTCATCCTGATGGGCGTCGTCTGCGGCATCCCCGCGGTGCTCGCCGCCTGGGTCTTCTCCGCGTGGGTCGGCAAGCGCATCTTCGTCCCCGTGCCGCAGGACATGGTCGAGGCCGCCGAGGAGGCCAGGTCGGCGGTGGTCGCCGAGCAGCGGGCGGCGGGCGTCGAGCCCCGGGAGAAGCCGGTGCCGCTGGGCACGGTCTTCACGATCATCGGAACGCCGCTGTTCCTGATCCTCCTGGCGACGTTCTCCTCGATCGCCTTCGACCCCTCGACCTTCCGCTCGGTGATCGAGTTCTTCGGCAGCCCGTTCGTGGCCCTGACGATCGCGCTCCTGATGGCGTACTACCTGCTCGGCATCCGCCGCGGCTGGTCCCGCAAGTCCCTGGAGACGGTGTCGACGTCGTCGCTGAAGCCGGTCGGCAACATCCTGCTGGTGGTCGGCGCCGGCGGCATCTTCGGCGCGGTCCTCAAGGCGAGCGGCGTCGCGGGCGCCCTCTCGGACACCTTCCAGGACGTGGGCCTCCCGATCATCGTCCTCGCGTACCTGCTGTCCCTGGTCCTGCGGGTGGCGCAGGGCTCGGCGACGGTGGCGATCGTCACGACGGCGGGCATCGTGGCCCCGCTCCTCTCCGAGGGCGACTACTCCCAGGCGTTCATCGCCCTGGTCATCATGGCGATCTCGGCGGGCTCCATCTTCGCCTCGCACGTCAACGACGGCGGCTTCTGGATGGTGGCGAAGTACTTCGGCATCTCGGAGCGGGACACGCTGAAGACGTGGACGGTCCTGGAATCGGTCCTCTCCGTGGCGGGCTTCGCGGTGGCGGCGGTGGTGAGCGTCTTCGTGTAGCGGGGAGAAGAGCTGGAGAAGGCGGTACGTGGTGGGGCATCCGGCGGTGGCCGGGTGCCCCCTTTGGTGTCGGGGGCAGCGGCTTTGGCCGGGCGGCCCCGGCGACCAGGCAGAGCCCCCGGCCCACCGGAGCCGCCCTACCTCACTCCGCCGCCGCGCAGTACTGCCCCTCCTTGCCGATCGACCGGTACATGCAGTCCGCGTTCTCCAGAAGCTGCAGCACCGCGTCCCTGTTGCGCGAGGTCTCCCGCTCGATCACCTCGTCCGGCGGGTAGAAGCCGCCGCCCCCGGCGGACGACGGGTACATCTCGAAGGTGTAGCTGAAGATCTTCTGGCTGCCCCACAGCCAGTCGTTGATCGACCCGTCGGTGATGTAGAGGTCGCTGGACTGCTGTGGCGTGTACCCGTTGCTCGCGGCCATCTTCCGGCCGATCGCCGCGTGCGCGTCGCGGTCGTCCTGGGTGAGGCCGGGGCCCGTGTCGGCGTACGTGTAGCCGTAGGGCCACAGGACCAGCTCGCTGTACGTGTGGAAGTCGATGGAGGCCTTGATCTGCTGCTTGCCGCCGACCACGCGGCTGCGGACGAAGTCCGCGACCACCTTCACCTCGGGGGCCGACTCGCCGGCGCGGCCGCGGTAGGTATCCGAGCCCGTCGAGCCCGAGGAGCCGCCGCAGCAGCCCCAGCGGTAGGCCCAGTTGCGGTTGAGGTCGGTGCCGACGTTCGACGAGCCGCTGTTGGGCTGCCGGTTCTTGCGCCAGCTGCGGTACGAGCCGGTCGCGATGTCGTACTCGCCGCCGTCCGGGTTCATGTCCGGCACGATCCAGATCTCCCGGGAGTCGACCATCTTCTTGACCCGGGGGTCCGTGGCGTAGTCGTCGCCGAGCTCGCGCAGCAGGTACAGCGCCATCTCGACGGTGAGGTGCTCGCGGGCGTGCTGGTGGTGGGTGAAGAGGACCTCCGGTTCCGCCTCGTCCGCCGTGACGTTGTCGCTGATCTTGATGGCGGTGATGTCCCTGCCCGAGTACGACCTGCCGATGACCCGCTTGCTCATCAGGGTCGGGTGGGCCGCGATGCGCTGGTCGATCTCCGCCGTCATCTCGGCGTAGTTGTGGTAGCGGGCGTCGGCGTTCGGGAAGTCCTGGGGCTCCACGGCCATGCCGTTCGTGCGCTTCGGCGGGCCGGGCAGCGCCTTCAGCTCGTAGCCCGCCTTACGGAGCGAGGCCGCCTCCGCGGCGTCGGCGGAGACGACCACCGCGCGGGCGTCCACCTCGTCGATGGCGACACCCGTGCGGGCCAGCGCGGTGCGGGCGGCGCGGTCGTCGGCCAGGGGTATCTCGTACTGGCGGGTCTCCTCGTCGGCGGCCACCGCCGCGTCACGAGGGGCCGCGCCGCCCGGCGAGGCGTTGGCGGAGAGGGGCGCCGCGAGGGCGAGGGCCAGCAGGGCCGCGAGGGCCGCCGATCTCCTGCCGCTCAAGCGTGTACGGAGTCGCATGAAGTCTCCTGGGGGGTGGGGGTGCTCACTGCGACGTGCGGGGTCCCGTACGGGTTCTCGTACGGGATGGCGTACGAGGTGCGGATCGCGCCGCCCCATCGTCGATGCATGGCATGGACCGGTCAATGCTGTCTTTGGCCAACCTCTTGTGCCGCGCCCCCCGATGCGCTTTCTTGATCGGCATGGCTGAAACGACAGGCAGTGGCACCACCACGGGCGGCGCGGCACCACGGCCCCGCAAGTCGAGCTGGAAGTACATCGGGCCGGGCATCGTCGTGGCGGCGACGGGCGTCGGCGCGGGCGATCTCGTCGCGACCCTGATCGCGGGCAGCAACTTCGGCTACACCCTGCTGTGGGCCGCCGTCATCGGCTGCGTCGTGAAGATCTCGCTCGCCGAGGCCGCGGGGCGCTGGCACCTGGCCACCGGCCGCACCCTCTTCGACGGCTGGGCGAGCCTCGGCCGCTGGACGACGTGGTTCTTCGTCGTCTACGTGGTCATCTGGGGATACGTGTACGGCGCGGCCGCCATGTCGTCGTCGGGGCTGCCCCTCCAGGCGCTCTTCCCCGACGTCATGGAGCTCAAGTGGTGGGGCATCCTCACCGGCGTCGTGGGCCTGGTCTTCGTGTGGTTCAACAAGTACGCCGTCTTCGAGAAGGTCATGACGGTCCTCGTCGGCATCATGTTCGTCGTCACCGTCTACCTCGCCGTCCGCGTCACCCCGCACCTGGGCGACGCCTTCGCGGGCCTGCTGCCCGTGCTGCCCGACGAGGAGGACTCGATCCTCAACACGCTGGGCCTGATCGGCGGCGTGGGCGGCACGATCACCCTGGCCGCGTACGGCTACTGGGTCAACGCCAAGGGCTGGACCGATGCCGGCTGGATGAAGGTGATGCGGCTGGACAACCGCGTCGCGTACATCACCACCGGCGTCTTCGTCGTCGCCATGCTCTTCGTCGGCGCGGAACTGCTGCACTCCGCGAACGTCGCCATCGCGAGCGGGGACAAGGGCCTCGTACAGCTCTCCGACATCCTGGAGGAGGAGTACGGCGGCGCCACCGCCAAGCTGTTCCTGGTCGGCTTCTTCGCCACGTCGTTCACCTCGCTGATCGGCGTGTGGCACGGCGTGAGCCTGATGTTCGCCGACTTCGTCGAGCGCTACCGCAAGGAGCGCGTGGGCGCCGGCGACGAGGCGCTCTCCGGCGGCGAGGCGCTCTCCGGCGAGGAGGTGGCGTCCGGCGCCCGCGAGAAATCGGTGCCGTTCCGCGCGTACCTGCTCTGGCTGACCTTCCCGCCGATGATCCTGCTCTTCCAGGGGCAGCCGTTCCGGCTCATCATCATCTACGGCGTCCTCGGCGCGGCCTTCATGCCGTTCCTCGCGCTGACCCTGGTCTGGCTGCTGAACTCGCACCGCACGCCGCGGGAGTGGCGCAACGGCTGGCTCAGCAACGGCATGCTGGCCGCCGCGGGCCTGCTGTTCCTGGTGCTGTGCGTCAAGCAGATCAGCGACCAGGACTGGAGCAGCTTCTTCTAGCGCCGGGCGGCCCGGCAGGGCCCGGCAGGCCCGGCGGCACCCAACGAAAACCCCCACCTCCACATGAACAGTGGGAAGTTGGGTGTCGAGTCGACCATGACGTGGATATGGTGCTGAGGCAGGAGTGCACGAGGACCGGGGGTGTACGCGTTGCCGACCGCCATAGCCGTCACCGGCCCCGACCTGGTGCTGCCCCCGCCCGACCGGCACACCCCCTCGGCGGCGGTCCTGCAGTCCGCCGTGCGGGACCCGCGGACGTACTCGCTGGACCAGGCGCTCACCGAGATGGACACGCTCATCGAGCACCACGGCTACGTGGTCGTCCTCTGCCCCGCCTCCGCGCCCGCCGCCGTCACCCACCGGCTGCACGCGGTCCGCTCGGTCCTGGAGAGCGACCGCATCGCCGTCGTCCGCTCCGACCTGCCGCCGCTCGGCCTCGCCGTGCTCGCGCTCCAGCTCCGCCAGCTCTCGATCTGCGACTTCAGCCCGGGGGTCCTCGCCTCCGCGGCACGGCTCCTGTCCCACTACATCTACGCGGGCGCCCTGCTCGGCTCGGTCGCCAAGCTGGACCGTGTCCCCGTCAGCCTCCAGTCGCACGCCAAGTCCTGGCTGCCGGGCGCGCGGTTCGCCGTCCTCGCCACGCCGCGGCCCGAGCTGGTCAAGCTCTCGGAGGGCGGCGGGGCGACCCCGCAGGGGCCCGGATTCGCCACGAGGATGCTGTACGCCCCGGGGCAGCTGGCGCCCGGCTGGGTCACCGAGACCCTGGCCCCCGCCTGGCACTGCCAGGGGGTCACCGAGGCGCGCCCGGCCGCGGAGTCCGCGCGCTGGTGGGCCACCGGCAAGCTCGTCGAGTTCGCGGCGGCCATCCCGGACATCTCCGTCCTCTACCAGCTGGTGTCGTCCGTCCGCCGCGACGACTGCCACTGGTGCGGGCTCGAACTCATCGGCGACCGCTGCGCGTTCTGCGCGGCGCCGCTGCCGCCGGCGGCGGACCACCCGGCGCCGCGGCGCGCCCTCGCGCCGAGCGGCGCGACCGCCCTGCCCCGAGGCGTCACCTAGCCGCCGCGCCGCCCTCGTACCCCGTACGCGACCTACGACCGAACACGCGCCACCACGCTCACCGTCCGTAGCCAACCGCACTCGATCGAGGTAGTCCGGCCCATGAACTCACGCCAGCGCCGCGGCGTCATCCTGCTGGTCCTTTCGGTCCTGTGCGCGCTCGGCGCGTTCGCGGGCGTGCTCTCGGTGATCCGCGACGTGAACTCCAAGGTGGGCCCCGAGGTCGCCGCGTACAAGCTCAAGAGCGACGTCGCGCCCTACAAGGAGCTGACCGCCGACCAGTTCGAGAAGGTGGAGATGCCCGAGCGGTGGCTGTCGGACAACGCCGTCACCGACCTCCGCGAGGTCCGCGGCAAGATCGCCGTCACCCAGCTCCGCAAGGGCTCGCTGCTCCAGACCGACATGATCGTCCGGCGCCCCGAACTGGGTCCGGGCCAGCAGGAGATCGCCATCATGATCGACGCGGCGACCGGTGTCGCCGGCAAGATCACGCCGGGCGCGAAGGTCAACATCTACGCCACCTTCAAGGGCGAGAGCGACAAGGCCAAGGACCAGTCCAAAGTCATCGTGGAGGGGGCCAAGGTGCTCGACGTCGGCAAGCTGACCCCGCTCGAACCGAACCAGGACGACCGGACGCGCCGCAGGGCGACCGAGGCCGTGCCGATCACCTTCGCCCTCGGCACGGCGGACGCGCAGCGCGTCGCGTACGCCGAGTCGTTCGCGACCCACGTCCGGCTCGCCCTGGTCGGCGCGGGCGGCGACGCCACCGTGCCGCCGCGCGACCGGACGTACACCCTCGACGAGGACAAGTAGGAGGCTCGTATGGCCACCCGGATCCTCCCCGCCGTCGGGGACATCGAGGCCGCCCGCGCGCTGTCCACGCTCACCGGACAGCTCCCCGACGCCGAACCGGCCCTGCCCGTCGGCGACTCCACCGCCCTCCTCGACACCCTCGCCCGGCTCGCCGCCGAGTCGGTCGACGAACTGCCGGAGGTCGTCCTCGTCCACGAGCGCATCGGGCCCGCCCCCGCGCTCGACCTCATCAGGGACCTCGTCCTGCGCTTCCCCGCCGTCGGTGTCGTCCTGATCACCGCCGACACGAGCCCGGAACTGCTGACCGCCGCCATGGACTCCGGCGCCCGCGGCATCGTCGGCTTCCCCCTGGCCTACGACGCCCTCGCCGAACGCGTCCAGGCCGCCGCCGCCTGGTCCACGGGCATGCGGCGCCACCTGGGCAGCGGAAACCTCGAACTGTACGGGGGCGGAGGCCCGGCCGGCGCGCCCGGCACCGGCACGATCGTCACGGTCAGCGGCGCGAAGGGCGGCGTGGGGGCGACGGTGACCGCCGTCCAGCTCGCCCTCGCCGCCCAGGCATCGGGGCGCACGGCCGCCCTCGTCGACCTGGACCTCCAGTCCGGGGACGTCGCCTCGTACCTGGACGTGCAGTTCCGGCGCTCCATCGCCGACCTCGCCGCCATCAGCGACATCACGCCCCGCGTCCTCCAGGACGCCGTCTACACCCACGAGAGCGGCCTCGGCCTGCTCCTCGCCCCCGCCGACGGCGAACGGGGCGAGGAGGTGACCGACCGGGTCGCCCGCCAGACCCTCGGCGCCCTGCGCGCCCGGTACGACATCGTGGTCGTCGACTGCGGCGCCTACGTCACCGCCGCCGGCGCCGCCGCCGTCGAGCTCGCCGACCACGCCCTGCTCCTCGTCACCCCCGACGTCGTGGCGGTCCGCGCGGCCAAGCGCGTGGTGCGGCTCTGGGACCGCCTCCAGATCCGCAAGGCCGAGGAGACCCTCACCGTCGTCAACCGCCACGGCAAGGGCACCGAGATCCAGCCCTCCCTGGTCGAACGCGTCACCGGCACCAGGACGGCCCGCACCACCGTCCCCGCCGCCTTCAAGGAACTCCAGGCCGTGGTCGACGCGGGCCGCATGCAGGACCTGGAGAGCCGCTCCTCGGTCAAGCAGGCGCTCTGGGGCCTCGCGGGCGAACTCGGCCTCGTGGAGCCCCGCGCCCAGGGCGGCGGCAGGCGCGGCGCCCTCAGCCTCCGCCGCAAGGCCGCGAACGGCGACCGGGGCGCGGTCACCCTGGAGTTCGCCGCGATGTTCCCGCTGATCCTCGTGGTCATGGCGATCCTCTGGCAGTGCGCGCTGTACGGCTACACGTACTCCCTGGCCGGGAACGCGGCGGACGAGGCGGCGCGGGCCTACACGGCGGCGCGGGCCGCCGGGGCGGGGGCGGACGGGGCCTGCGCCGCCGCGGGCAAGGAGCACCTGCCCGCGGCCTGGCAGGACGCGGCCATCTCCTGCGGGGACGCGGGCGCGGCGTGGAAGGCCGACGTCACGGTGCAGGTGCCCGTGTTCTTCCCCGGCTTCGACGCCGGATGGGAAGTGCACGCGGAGGCGGGCGCGGCGAAGGAGGGGGAGACGGGATGAGAACGGACGGGATCTTCGCGGGCCGCCGCCGAGGCCGCGGCCTCCGTGACCGAGACCGCCGCCGTCGTCGCTGGGACGACCGGGGCGTCTCGATGCTGGAGTTCGCGGGATTCCTGCCGGTCCTGCTGCTCGTGGGCCTGGCGGCGATCCAGCTCGGCCTGGTCGGGTACGCCGCGGGCCAGGCGGGCTCCGGGGCCAGGGCGGCGGCCCGCGCCGCCTCGCAGGGTGACTCCGGGCAGGCGGCGGGCGCGGCGGCCATGGACGGCGGCCTCGACTCCTCCGTCGGCGTCAGCCAGGGCGGCGACACCACGACGGCCACGGTGGAGGTGCAGGTCCCGACGCTGCTGCCGTTCGTCGACGCGGGCTGGAGCGTCACCAAGGAGGCCACGATGCCGAACGACGAGGACGCCGGGCAGTGAAGCCCCGTACCAGAGAGGGAGGTCGGAGCACGTCATGAGCCTGCGCGACCGCGTGGCCCCCGCCCGCCAGACCGAGCCGAGCCGCGACGACGGTCTCGTCGCGGTCTACCGCTCCAAACTCCTGGAGGAGATCGACCTCGCCGAGATGTCCTCGCTCGCGGCGGCGGACCGCCGTGTCCGCCTGGAGCGTGTACTCGGCCACATCATCAGCCGCGAGGGCCCCGTGCTCTCCACCTCCGAGCGCGCCCAGCTCATCCGGCGCGTCGTGGACGAGGCGCTCGGCCTCGGCGTGCTCGAACCGCTCCTCGCCGACGCGTCCATCACGGAGATCATGGTCAACGGCCCCGACTCCGTCTTCATCGAGCGCAACGGCCGCGTGGAACAGCTCCCGCTCCGCTTCGCCTCCAACGACCAGCTCATGCAGACGATCGAGCGCATCGTCTCCACGGTCAACCGCCGCGTCGACGAGTCGAACCCCATGGTCGACGCCCGCCTGCCCACCGGCGAGCGCGTCAACGTCATCATCCCGCCGCTGACCCTCACCGGCGCCACCCTCACCATCCGCCGCTTCCCGCGCGCCTACACGCTCACCGAGCTGATCGGCCTCGGCTCGCTCGACGAGCACATGCTGATGCTGCTCGCCGCGTTCGTGCGCGCCCGCTTCAACCTCATCGTCAGCGGCGGCACGGGCACCGGCAAGACGACGCTCCTCAACGCGCTCTCCGGGCTGATCCCGGCCCACGAGCGCATCATCACCATCGAGGACTCCGCCGAGCTCCAGCTCCAGCAGGACCATGTGATCCGCCTCGAATCCCGCCCGGCGAACGTCGAGGGCAAGGGCCAGATCACCATCCGCGACCTCGTACGCAACAGCCTGCGCATGCGCCCCGACCGCATCATCGTCGGCGAGGTCCGCGGCGGCGAGACCCTCGACATGCTCCAGGCGATGTCGACCGGCCACGACGGCTCCCTCGCCACCGTCCACGCGAACACGGCCGAGGACGCCCTGATGCGCCTGCAGACCCTCGGCTCCATGTCGGAGGTGCAGATCCCCTTCGAGGCGCTGAAGGACCAGATCAACTCGGCCGTGGACGTCGTCATCCAGCTCGCGCGCCACAGCGACGGCTCCCGCACGATCGCCGAGATCGTGCTGCTCGTCTCGCACGGCCGCCAGCAGTTCCGCATCGTCCCCGTCACCCGCTTCGTGCCCCGCCCGATCGGCGCCGACCGCGTCGTGCACGGCTACTTCGAACACCTGCCGCTGCCACGGGAGGTCGCCGACAAGCTGTACGGGGCGGGCGAGCCGGTGCCACCGGCGTTCGGCGTGGCCGAGGCGGTCGACGCGATGAACACGAGGGAGGCGACCGGATGACCGCCGGCCGCTCCCGCCACCCACAGGGCGGTGCCCGATGAACGATCCCGCGCTGCTCGCACTCGGCGCCACACTGCTCACCGGCACCCTCGCCGTGGCCGGGGTGCACACCTACGCCTCCGGGCGCGCCCAGCGCGAGGCCCTGGTGGACCGCCTCGCGCTCGGCCCCGGCAGCGGGGACGGCGGACCGCCGGGCCGCGCCCGCCGCTTCGCCGCCGTCGACCGCAGGCTCCGCCGCACGCGCCTCGGCCGCGCCATCCATCTGCGGCTCTCCTCGACGGGGCTCGACCTGACGGCGGGGGAGTTCTTCACCTACGTCGTGGCGGTCGTCGTGGCGCTCTGGGCGATGGCCGCCGCGACGCTCGCCCCCTTCTTCGGCCCGATCGCGGGCGTCGTCGCCGTCTGGGGGGCGGTCGCGTTCCTCAACTGGCAGCGGCAGAAGCGGATCGAGGCGTTCATCAACCAGCTCCCCGACGTGGCCCGCATTCTCGCCAACGCCACGGCGGCGGGGC